>NZ_JACLHD010000001.1:4800000-9395517 GCF_006704225.1 Amycolatopsis sp. Poz14 | reverse complement strand
GCATGGAGGCGTGCGCCGGAAGCTGGCGGACGAGGTCGCCGAACGCGATGACCTGGCGCGCAGGGCCGCGGCTCGGGAGCCGGGGCTCACGGTGGCGCTCGTGACGACGATTGCCGCAGGGATCGAGCAGCGGATCGAGTCCCTTCAGGCGGAGGAAAAGGCGTTGCAGCCGTCGGTGATCGACGGCCTGATCGAGCCCGGCCCGGACGTCCGGAAGCGGTGGAAGCCGCTGCCGATCGAAACGCGGCGGCTGATCGCGCGGCGGCTGCTGGTGCCGGAGTACGTCGGCGAGATCCGGATCAAGCCAGTGGGCCGCGGTCGACGGCGCGTGCCGATGCCGATCACTGAGCAGGTGATGATCGTTCGCGATGAGAAGGCCCCGAGCAGGCGCGGCCGGGGGAAGCGGCGCGCGTCCTGACTGCGGGCGGCTAGACCTCGCCGGTTCGGCGGCTGGCCTCGCCTCGACGGAGGTCGGCGAGGCCGGTTGCTAAGCCGGTGATCTGGCCCTCGTCGTACGCCTCTTGCAGTATCTGCTGCACGTCGTCGCGAGTGATCATGCGGCTTTCCAGCCCCTTGATTTCCGCGATGAACTTGTCGCGATTCTTCCGGTGCGAACGCAGTATTTGCCGCGTGCACCAGGCGAATATTGCTGCGGATGCGGCAGTCCCCGCAATTACCAGGTGAATGTTGAAAATCGTCGTCGGGTCGCCGTTCCGCAGAAACGACAGGTGGACGACGAGCAGAGCGAGCAGCGCAACAGCCAGCCACTGAGCAGCCCGCTGAACACTGTGTGTTACCCGCTCTGGGTGAGACCGGACCGACACATCCCCTCCTTTTGCCCTGGTCGGGCATTTCCGTACGAGGGGAACATCGATGTTGCGTAGCGGTGCGTTAGTCGACAGCTGGCGAACCACACGTTCGGCCTATGTGGCAAGTCACTGTTGGACAGAATCAAGAATGCTCGTTGTCCTCGGCGACTTGCGACGCTAGGGTGTCGAGCGTTTTTCGGTGGATGTCCACGGCTCTTTGCAGCAGCTTTTGCCGCGCCTCGTCGCCATGTGCTTTTCCGTGCCACACCGCCAAGCGCGCAATCTCTCGCGGCGACATACCGGCCAATTCCTCGTCGGTGGCGTCCGGTGGATTCCCGGTCATGAGCTGCCGGAAGCCGGTACCGGCGGGCTGCCTGAGGAAGGTGTCAACCTCCGCGCCGGCCGTTTGGCGCGCGGTGGTGCCGACCGCTCGGCGCAGGAACCGGTCGATCGCCGCGGCAACCTCTTCGCTGATGGGCGACTGTCCTCGGCGGATGCGGAGGAGATGCTGCGGGCTGATGTGCAGCTCGCCCGCGACGCCCGTCCACTTCATGCCCCGGTCTAGTCGTTCGGTGTTGAGCTGCCCTATGAGGTGTTCCAGCTGGCCGTTCAATCGAGCCTCCCCGGTTGACACATAGCAACACATTACCGCACATGTGTGAACACGCGGAAGCACAGAGTGTCGTGATCAACTCGTGATCGCACATGTTCACACATGTGTGGACATGTGTGGCTTTGTGTCGTACGTTCGCACCATGCCCCGAACCCCTCTCGCCCTTCCGGTCAGCGGACGCAAGTTCCGCGAGCTGCGCGAGCTGGCCGGGCTCGACCAGGCCGAAGTCGAGGTCAAGACCGCCGAGCGCGGCCACCGCGTCGACCGCACCCGGTTGAGCCGGATCGAAACCGGACAGGTCAAGCCGACCGTGAAGCAACTCGCCGTGCTGGTCGCCGTGTTCGACGTCGAAGTGGCGGCCGTCCTGGAGCCCGTCGCATGACCGCGCCGCCGGAGACCCCGCTCAAGCCCGGCCAGCACGTCATCGTGGCGCGCCCCGGCGAGTCGGCGGCCGACTTCATCGCGCGGCTGATTGCGACCGCGCCGAGCCCGGACGCCGCGCTCGCCGAAGACCTCCGGCACTGGCTGCCGCCGGTCGCCGCCGAGCCGGTGCTCGACCTCAAAGCCGCTGCCTGAAACAGAAAACGCCCGCTCCGCAGCCGTTGCGGGACTGCGGAGCGGGCCCGACCAAGGGAGATGCACCTCCGATGACCGACACCGACTATCCCACGAGAGCCAATTACGTCGGCCGCCACCGCGCGCCGGATTTCCTCGAGACCTTCGCCGAGGCGGCCGACGAGCACACGCTCGAGCTGGCGGCGATCGCCGCCGAACCGACCGGGCCCGCGGCTTGGTTCGCGCGGAACCTGACCAGCGCGCGCCTCGCTGTCATGGCCGCTGCCGTCGGCGTGTTCGCCGGTGCCGGGCTCGGGTGGTGGCTCGGATGACCGCCGTCATGGAACGCACGCGCGTCGTGCTCGGCGGCCCGCCGGTGCTGCGGCCGGTGATCGAGACCGAGGCCGGGCGCGCCGAGTGGGAAGCGGCGTCGACGGCCGCGCAGGAGCCGGAGCAATGCGAGTGGTGCCAGCAGGCGAAGCACCTCGTGCGCTGGCGGATCACTCCGCACCCGGGCGACACCCCGGCGCCGGGCGTGCTCGATGAGCTGGTGGGCGCGTGCCATTGCTGCACGTGGGGCCCGGCCGGGCTGTACGAGCGCGCCAGGCGGGAAGCGACCGACGACCGAGACATTCAAGTCGAGCACCTGGAGCGCGGAGGCCGCTGGGTGCGTTGGGAGACGCGATTCTGATGGACGACAAGATTTACTGCGGCGCAACAGGATGCGGCCACCGCGCGGCGTTCCGGGCCGAGCGGTTCGAGGAAGACTCCGAGGCGCAGCACGCGTGCGGCGGGCACCTGCCCGCCGCCGTGCGGGCGGTCTCGGAAGACCTGCCGGTGATGGTGCGCCAGCTGCCGAAGCGCGGTGCGCGATGAGCGCGCGGATCGTGTCGGCGGACGCCGTCGACGAGGCGCTGGCCGCCACGGACCGGCTCGGCCGGATGCTGCGCTCGTGGCGGGACGGGATCGAGCGGGAAGCCGCCCGGTTCCTCGGTGAGACGGAGGAAGGCGATTACCGCGTCGAGCTGACGATTACGGTCGAGCTTGACCCGGCATGGGTGGGGCACGATCGGTCTCTGCGGTCGCTGGCCGAGTCCATTGTGGACACGATCGACCACGAGCCCGGCATGACCGTGTCTGAGGCGAGCCGCGCGGCGGTGACCTCGTGACCCTGACCGCGTTCCCTGACGTGATCCAGGGCTCTGACGAATGGCACGACCAGCGTCGCGGCATCCTTACCGCGTCCGTCGTCGGGCAGCTGGTCACGCCGAAGACGCGGAAGCCCGCGGCCAACGCCGCGAGTCGTGGCATTACGGCGCAGCTCGTCGCCGAGCGGATCACCGGCTACACCGACCCCACCTACGTCGGGGACGACATGCTGCGCGGCATCGAGGACGAGCTGCGGGCGCGTGACCTGTACGCCGAGGTCTACGAGCGCCCCGTCCGGCAGGTCGGTTTCCTTCTCCGCCAAGAGGAAACCTGGCAGCTCGGCTACTCGCCCGATGGCCTCGTCGGCGACGACGGCCTGATCGAGGTGAAGTCGCGCCGCTCCAAGCTCCACCTGCGCACCATCCTCACGGGCGAGGTGCCCGACGAGTACGTGGCGCAGTGTCAGGCCGGGCTGCTTGTGTCCGGCCGCGCGTGGCTCGACTTCATCTCGTTCTGCGGCGGAATGCCCATGTGGCACAAGCGGGTGCTGCCCGACCCGGAATGGCACGCCGCGATCATCGCCGCCGCCGAGCGATTCGAGGCCGCCGCCGTCGAGATGACCGCCGACTACCTCGCGAAAACCGAGGGACTTCCCGCCACCGAGCGGACCACTTTCATGGAGATGAGGATTTGATGGACTTGTCCGACACGATCGCCCCGACGAGCGACCAGCTCGACGCCGTCGATTTGCTCGGCGGGCCGAAGACGTTCACCATCGAGCGGGTCAGTCCGGGCAACGTCGAGCAGCCGGTGAACATCACGCTGGCGGGTTTCCCGCGCCCGTGGCGTCCGGGCAAGTCGATGCGGCGCGTGCTCGTGGCGTGCTGGGGACCCGACGCGGCAACGTACGTCGGGCGCCGCGTGACCCTGTACTGCGACACCTCGGTTCGGTTCGGAGGCCAAGAGGTCGGCGGGACGCGGGTGTCCCACCTGAGCCACCTGGAGAAGCGGAAGCAGGTCCCGCTTTTGGTGTCTCGCGGGAAAAGCGCCGTGTTCGTCGTGCAGCCGCTCGCCGAGACGACCGAGGACCGAATCGCCGAGTTCAAGCGGGAGTGGAAAACCGCTGACCCCGAGCGGCGCAAGGTGATCGAGGCCGAGGTGGCAGCGCTGACGAACGCCGCCGACCACGACCAGGCCGCCGACGACGCGACCGGCGGTGACGCATGAAACTCGCCGTCCCCGTTGCCCCGCTCGTCATCATGGGTGGGCGCGAGCCGCAGCCGCTGCCGATGATCCTTAGCTACGAACCGAACCGCGACCCGTACGCCGTCACGCTCGCTCTCTCGCGCGACCCCTCGCTGGCGTGGCTGCTCGGGCGAGAGCTGCTGCGCGACGGCCTCACCGCCGAAGTCGGCGCGGGCGCGGTGCGCGTGGCACCAAGCGCGGATTTCCTCGCTCTGGGGCTTTCCTGCCCGTGCTGCGGCCAGCCGGTCGGGCTGACCTTCTTCCGCCAGCCGATCGCCGCGTTCGTCGAGTTGGTGTTCCGGCTGGTGCCCGAAGGCCGGGAGTCCGACCGGCTCGACTGGTCGGACCTGGACGAGGTGCTGTCGTGAGCGCCGCCGCCCGGCCGGGGCGCGTGTTGCCGGTGCGGAAACCGGCCGACGTCGCGCTGGTGCTGCTCGTGACCGCCGACGCTGTCCAGGTGGTGAGCGGGCGACTGAAGACCGTCACCGCCGCCGAGGCGCTGCCGCCCGGACCGAACGACAACGTCCCGCGCTACCGGGTGAGCCGCGCGACGCTGGCACCGGCGGACAAACAGCCGCCGGGCACGCTCACCTCCCGCGAAGTCGAGGTGCTGCAACGGATCGCGCTCGGCCTGGAAAACGCGCAGATCGCGGCCGAGCTGTTCCTGTCGGTCGAGACCGTGCGCACTCACGTCAAACACATCCTGAAGAAGCTCGGCGCGATCAACCGCGCGCACGCCGTCCACGAGGGATACCAGCGCGGGGTCTTCGACAGTTTGCAGTTCGCAATTGCAGACAGCCACACTCCGCGCGACCGCGAGCCCTGACCTGTCGGCGGGGTCGCGCCGCGCACAGCCGCGGCCCCGCCGACACCCCAGTTTCCCCACTACGAAAGGAAAACCGAGTGCCCACCACTGAATCGGCCGAGGACACCAAGGCCGCCCCGCCGGACTTCGCGGCCACGCTGCTGACGCTCGCGAAGGGCAAGACGCACGCCGACCTGTCCGCGCAGCTGGCCGAGCTGGTGACCGCCGTGACCACCACGCACAAGGCGGGAAAGCTCACGCTCACGCTGCAGGTGAAGCCGCAGAAAGGCGTCGATGGCGCGGTGCTCGTGACCGCCGGTGTGGTCACGAGCAAGCCGCGGTTTGAAACGCCGGCCAGCATCTTCTACGCCACCGACGAGGGCGCGCTCGTGCGCAACGACCCGAATCAGCAACCGCTGTACTGACCCCCGTTTCCCCGCTACAGCAAGGAGAACACGCACGTGAGCAACGCGAGCAAGCTCGACGCCGACGCCAGCGAGGGCGCGCGGATCGAGGACCTGACGCGCCGTGTCGGCTACAACGAGCCGCCGGTGCCGTTCGACCTGGACGCGGACGGCGCGCACGTGGTGCGCGTCGTGCGCGACGACGAGCGGATCGAGCGGATCAACCTGGAGAGCTGGCAGGCCATCCCGCTCCGGAGCCGCGGCTCGGCGACGCTGCACGACCCGACGCATTTCGTGGACTACGTCGGACGGCTCGGCGACGGCCGGACGACCGTCTGGGGCAACGAGGACGCGAGCAGCTTCACCGCCGTTTTCAACGACCACCAGGGTCCGGCTGCTGCGGGCTGGCGCGATCACACCGCCGTTCTGCAGTTGCAGGACGACCCGGAGTGGAACGCGTTCGCGAAGCGGTCCGGCCAGTACATGAGCCAGATCGATTTCGCCGAGTTCTTGCAGGACTACGCGCCCTCGATCATTCAGCCGGACAGCGCGTCGCTGTTGGAAGTGTCGATGAATTTCAAGGCGCACCGCCGGGCCGAGTTCGAGTCGGCCGTCGACCTGGACACCGGCGACGTGAGTTTCCAGTACACGGAGCAGACCACCGCGAAGACCGCGCCCAAGGCCGGGACGGTCGAGGTCCCGCGCGAATTCGTGATCTCGCTGTCGCCGTTCCTCGGGATGCCGCCGGTGCCGGTGACCGCGCGGCTGCGGTTCGACGTGCACAAGGACGGACTGCGGATCGGCTTCCGGCTCGTGCGGCCCGACCTCGTGAGGCGTGACGCGTTCGCGGCGATCCGCGGCACGCTCGCGGCCGGGCTCGCAACGGCCGGAATCCCGGTTCTGCTCGGCGCTGCGCCGCGCCCGGTGAGCCCGCAGCAGTGACCACGTCGGGGCCCGGCCGATCCCGATTCGGCCGGGCCCCGGTGCACGACCATGACAGGAGCACAACCCATGGGGGACGAGCGGACATACATCCGCGTCCACGACGGGATCGAGGACCACCCGAAAGTCGCGGCCTTGTCGGACAAGGCTTTCCGGCTGCTGATCACGACGTGGGGATGGTGCTCGCGCCACCGCACCGACGGCCGCGTGCCGGTGCCCGTGTGGAAGAAACGCGGGACCAAGGGCGCGCGCGACGAGCTGGAGCGCGCCGGGCTCGTCGAGCCGCACGGCGATCACGTGCTCATGCACGACTACCTCGAACACCAGCGCTCCGCGGAGCTGATCGCGGAGAAGGTCGAGGCGAAGAAACGCGGCGCGAGGTTGGGCAATCACCGGCGCTGGCACGAAGAGCGCGGCATCCACGATCCCGAGTGCGAGTTCTGCCTCGCCGACGCGCCGCCGGAGCCGCCGGAACCGAGTCCCCGGCGATCGCATAGCGATCGGTACAGCGACTCGG
This sequence comes from Amycolatopsis sp. Poz14, assembly GCF_006704225.1. Classification (NCBI taxonomy): domain Bacteria; kingdom Bacillati; phylum Actinomycetota; class Actinomycetes; order Pseudonocardiales; family Pseudonocardiaceae; genus Amycolatopsis; species Amycolatopsis sp. Poz14. The sequence continues at coordinate 9,388,478 of NZ_JACLHD010000001.1, read as the reverse complement.
ACAACCGATCGGGAAGCGATCGCAAAACGTCGCCAGAGACAGAGACAGAGACAGAGAAAAGAAGCGAGCGAGACTCCCGTAGTTCGCTGCCCGTAAGCCGACGCACAAGCGCGCGCGACCTCGCGGGCACCGCGCACAGCCCGGCCGCGCACCGGCTCGTCAACGCCTACGCCGCCGAATGCCGTCGCCGCCCGCCCACCAGCGTCCTGTCCGCGCTCGCCGTCGAGGTCGACGCGCTGCTGGCCGACGGATGGAGCGCCGACGAGATCGCGCCCGTCCTCGGCGAATGGGGCGCGAGGGGACTGCACCCGAAGACGCTCGCCAGCGTCGCGCACCAGGTCGCCAACGCCAGCCCGCGCACCGGCTCGGCAACCTCGCCGACCGACGCGTTCGCCGAGCAATTCCTTGCCAGCGGCCGAAATCCGGTCGCCCCCGTCCCCGCGCTCCGCGCACTCCCCGGAGGTGCCTGATGCCGAGCTACCGCGCGCCCGCCGACGCGGCCGGGCTCACCGACGAGCAGATCCGCGCCGTCCTCGCCGCAGCGATGGGCTACGACAACCGCAGGCCTGGAGACCTGAACGTCGCCGCCTGGCGCGAAGCGAGCCAGGTCGGCCGGTGGACGCTCGGCGAGGCCGTCGAGGCCGTGCACCAGCACTACGCGACGCAGACGGATTTCCTGATGCCCGGCCACGTCACCCAGCGGATCAAAGCCGCCCGGCGCACTGCGCCGTTGCCTGCGGAGCGCCAGCTGCCCACCGCGCCGCCCGCCGAGCCGGAGCGCGTGCGCGCGGCCGTCGCCGAGATCGGTGCGCGGCTCGGCTGGCCCGAACGCAACACCACCGCCAGCGACCCCGAACTGTCGGTCGTCTGCCCGCACGAACGTTGCCGCGCCGGGAAACACCGGCCGTGCGGCTACCGACTCACGCGAGGCGCGCACGCGGGCGAATGGCGCCCGATCCGCGGCTACCACCCCAGCCGCACCAAAGCGGCACAACAGAAGGAGGCCGACCATGCCTGACCAGTCTCAGCAGGACCCCATCGAGAGTGCCGCGTGGGCAATGTGGCGCGCCGACGGATCGCCCACAGGGACCGCCAAACGCGACCCGTACCGGAAGCTGGCCCGCGCACTCGCCGCGCAGGGACTGCTCGCGGACAAGACCCCCGAGCAACGCCAGTCCGCAGAGATCGCGCTCGATGCCTTGCAGCGCGCCGCGGCCGAAGTGCTCGACATCCTCGGCCCCCGCTACAACGCTGGCGGGCGCCGCTACTCGATTCCCAACCTCGCCAGAAAGGCGGCGGCAGACCTGCTTCGGTTCGACAAGATCCGCGCCGTGTTCGACAGCTGGGGCCTCGACGGCGAGCAGATGATCCGCAGCCTTGTCCAGCTCGCCGACGCGAAGGCCGACCGTGTCTGAGACCGTCCACGAGATCGAGCTCCCGCTCCACGCGGGCAAACCGCCGCTCACGATGAACCAGCGGCTGAACCGGTACGAGAAGGCCCGGCGCACGCGGACGTTGCGCGAGGCCGCGTCATGGCAGGCCGCCAAGCTCAAACTCGGCACCCTCGACCACGTCAGCGTGCAGCTGCACTACGCGCCCGGCGACAACCGCGGCCGCGACTCCGACAACCTCGTCGCCACGCAGAAACCGGCCGTCGACGGCCTGGTCGACGCGAAGCTTATCCCGACCGACACCCCCGAACACCTCACCTGGTGGGCACCGGCAATCCACCCCGGACCAGGAAAACCGCGGCTCTGGCTCGTCGTCCACACCGGACCGTCGACGTGATCGCGACCCGAAAAACGCCGATGCCGGCCACGTTCGAGGACGTGGCCGGCATCGGCGCGTGCGGTTCAGGCGTTCCGCGGTTTGGGGCCCGGTTTGGACTTCCGGGTAGCCGCGTACCGCTCGGCCGCCGTTTTGATCCACCAGCCCGGCACGAGCGGCGTGGGGAACGGGTGTTGCTCGCCGCGTTCGGCAGCCTTGCGCCGGTCGGATTCCAGCTCGTAAATGCGCTGCCTGCTGAATCCGCACAGCTCCGCGAAGTCGGGTGCCGAAATCAGCGGCGGGATCGACGCCGATTCGAGCCGACGCTCGACCTCGGCGGCCGACAGGCACTCGACCAGCTCCCAATCCTCGATCACGTAGCCGCTCGCGGCCACCGCCTCGACAAACCGGTCGGTGAACTCGCCGATCTCCACCACGGGGTCGCCCCCGTCGGCGCTGGCGAGCACGGAGAACCGCGTCTCGTGCACCGAGGTCGACAGCAGGTCATCACCGGCGATCCGGCGGCCGAGCGCGAACGCGTCGAGGTCCGACGGCGCGCTGGTGAGTCTCACCCCGACGTGAAGGTTCCAGGAATTCATGCAACCATCCTCCTCCAGATATCGAGCTTCAGTCAAGGAACTCATGGGACGGTAGTCTGGGAAAGCTGGCCGGGGGTGATAGTCGCACCCCCGGCCAGCCCGCTATCCGTCGCTCGGCGGAACCTCGCCCCGGATCAACTCATCGTGATCCGGAGGCCAAGGCCACGCGAGACCATCGACTGCGATCCAGGCCATGAGCACGTAGCGGAGTTTCCACTCGTTCTCGGGGCCCAGCAGCGAAGTAGGAACCGTTCGCGCCGCGCCGCCCGGACTGACGGTCGTCATCCCTTCCTCATGGAAGGCAATCAACCAGCCCTGATCGCGCATCGCGAGCAAGATCGCAATTCCCAGCTCTCCCATTTGCATCTCACCTCCTCTCTGAAGTTGTGCCATCAGCTTAGCAGAGATACCCAAGGATTGACAAGGAATTATTTGGACAGGGAGGACCCCGGACATGAGCCGGAGTTGGTCCGGCGGAAGCACCCCCCGGTGGCGCAAGCTCCGGATGCAGATCGCCACCCGCGACCGCTGGGTGTGCGGACTCTGCCACCAGCCCATCGACCCGACCATGCGCCACCCACACCCCCGATGCCTGCACGTCCACCACACCAAGGGCAAGCGGCACGGCGACGACCCCCGCTACCTCATGGCCACGCACGCCGAGTGCAACCTCGCAGCAGGCGAGCCGGACGAGGGCGACCCCCGGCCAACCCCACGCACCCGATGGTGAACACACAGGACACGAACACGTCGATGATCAACACGAACACCCGCGAATCTCGTTGGTGCGGGGGATTTTTCCCGGCCAACCCGCGCGGCAGGAACACCCCGGCAGTGTTTTCTCTCTCCCCTGAGGGGGGTGGGGGGTCGTGAGCGAGGAAGGCGACGACATGGCCGGAGAGAACGAGGCACCGTCCACGCTGCTCGACGCCGTGCGGACGACGTGCAAGGCGCTGGAGCTGGGGAGCGAGCAGGCCGCGCGCGTGCGCGTCGCCGAGCTGCTGGCGGCGACCGTAGACGAGATGAGCGCCGAGCAGCGGGCGCGGCTGCTCGGGCAGACCGTCCCGCCGCTGCTGCGGGTGCTCGAACAACTCACCGCGAGCGCACCGAAGGGAGGTAAGGGCGTTGACGGCCCCGCCGAAAGCCCCAAGCGAGCCCGGCTCCGAGCACTCCGAGCCGAGCACGACGAACGTACTGGGACGGACTGAGGCCCGGCTGTTCACGCCGCCGCTCGTCACCGGCCCGCCGGGCCCGTGCGGGTGCGGGTGCGCGCACACGCGGCGGACGACGTACGGGTTCGCCGTAGACGACTTCGCGCGCGACATCCTGGAGCAGCCGCTCGACCCGTGGGAACGCTGGCTCGTGATCCACGCCGGTGAGCTGCTGGCGTCCGGGAATCCGCGGTTCCGCAAGGTGCTCGTCATCGTGGCGCGGCAGAACGGCAAGACCCACGTACTGGTCGTGCTGTCGCTCTACTGGCTGTTCATCGCGCGCGTCCGGCTGATCCTCGGCACGTCGACAAACCTCGACTACGCAAGGGAATCGTGGGAAAAGGCCGTCGAACTCATCGAGGAAATCGACGAGCTCGACGAGGACGTGCGCACCATCCGCCGGACGAACGGCGAGCAGGCGCTCCGGACGGTCTACAAGAGCCGGTACAAAATCGCTGCCAGCAACCGGAAAGGCGGCCGGTCGCTCAGTGTCTGGCGGCTGATCCTGGACGAGTTGCGGGAACATCGGTCGTGGGAGGCGTGGAACGCCGCGTACAACGCGATGAACGCCATCGCGGCCGCGCAGGCGTTCGCGATCACCAACCAGGGCGACGACACCGCCGTGGTGCTGATCTCGCTGCGGAATGACGCTGTCGAGTTGGTGAACGGCATCGAGCGGATGCGGCCGGACGCCGACCCCGAGCTGGGGCTGTTCGAGTGGTCCGCGCCGCCCGGGTCGGAGGCCGACGACCCGCACGCGCTCGCCGCGGCAAACCCGAACCTCGGCCGCCGCGGCATCGGGCTGCGCTCGCTGCTGGCCGACGCGCGCCGAGCGAAGCGCAACGGCGGCGAGGAGCTGGCGCAGTTCCTCACCGAGATCCTGTGCATGCGCGTGCCCATGCTCGACCCCGCGATCGACCTGGACGAGTGGACAGCGTGCAACGACCCGGGCGACCTCGCCGACGTGCGCTCGAACATCGCGCTGTGCCTGGAACTGTCGGAGGACGGGAAGCACGCGACGCTCGTCGCTGCGGGGGTGCTGCCCGACGGCCGGGTGCGCATCGAGGTCGTGGACACGTGGACGGACACGGCGACGCTGCGGCAGAAGCTGCCCGCGCTCGTGCGGCGGATCAAGCCGCGCAAGGTCGGGTGGTTCCCGGACGGGCCCGCCGCGTCCGTGGCGGCCGATTTGGGCGAGCGCAAGGGATGGCCGCCGCCCGGCGTGGCGGTCGAGGCGATCCGGCGCGAGGTCGCGGCGGTGTGCATGGGCTTCGCGGAGCAGGTCACCTCGGGCGAGATCGCGCACTCGGACGACCCGCTGCTGAACGCGCACGCCGTCTCGGCGGAGCGGCAGAGGCGCGGCGACACGTGGGTGTTCGTCCGGCGCGGCACCGGCCATTGCGACGGGGTCTACGCCGCGGCCGGCGCCGTGCATTTGGCCCGCACGCTGCCGCCGCCGGTGGGCAAGCCGCGGCTGCTGACGGCGAGGCGCGACACGACGTAAACCTGCACGCTTGCGTATATACGCAAGCGTTCATATAGGCTGCGCGACGTGGGATGGTGGCGAACGCTGTTCCGGGCGGCGCAAGCGCCGACACTGGACCGGAACGAGACCGCGGTGCGGTTCTCGGTGCCCATCGACCCCAAGGCACCGCTGGACTCGCTGCTCCGGCGCGTCGACGGGCTGTCGGCTCCGGTGGGCCGGGCGCGGGCGCTGTCGGTGCCTGCCGTGCTGCGCGGCCGGAACCTGCTGTGTTCGATCGGGACGCTGCCGCTGGTGACGCGCGACAAGAACCGCGGACTGGTCCGGTCCCAGTTGCTCGAGCAGATCGACCCGGCCACCGCGAACGTCGTCACGCTCGCGCAGACGGTCGAAGACCTGGTGTTCGAGGGCATCAGCTGGTGGCGGGTCCTCGACCGGACCCCGGCCGGATTCCCGCGCTCGGCGGTGCACCTCGACCACGACACGGTGTCGATGCAGCCGCCGCCCGGGTTCCCGCGGCTCGACCGGACCCTGCCGTCCGGCGTCCACTTGCCGGGCGGGGTGGTGTGGGTCAACGGCGAGGCGGTGTCCGGACGGGACGTGATCCGGTTCGACTCGCCGAACCCGCCGTTCCTGGTCGCCGCGGCGCGCGCGATCCGGCGCGCGATCCTGCTGGAGCAGGCCGCCGCGATGTACGCCAATGACCCCCGGCCGAGCGACTATTTCACCCCGGCCGACGGCGCGGACCCGATCGAAGACGACGAGGTCGAGGAACTTCTGTCGGAGTGGCAGGAAGCGAGGCGGACGCGCACCACCGCCTATGTTCCGGCCGCGCTGTCGTACTCGGTTGTCCAGTCGCCGACGCCTGCCGACTTGCAGCTGGTCGAGCTGCAGCGCCAGGTGACGGTCGAGATCGCGAATGCGTTCGGGCTGGACAGCGAGGACTTGCAGGTGTCGACCACCAGCCGGTCGTACGCGAACGTCATCGACCGTCGCCGCGACCGGATCAATGACGTGCTGGCGCCGTACATGCTCGCGATCACGGACCGGCTGACGATGAACGACGTCACGCGGCGCGGCCAGACGGTCGCGTTCGACCTGGACAACTACCTCAAGTCGAACCCGACCGAACGGTGGGCCACCTATCAGACCGGGCTGGCGAACCACGTGCTGTCGGTGCCGGAGGTCCGCGAAATGGAGGGGCTTCCGGCTGTTCCGGTCGAGCCCGCACCGAGTCCACAGAGGACACAACCGCCGCAGGAGACACAGGAGACCGGCATGTCCCTCACCTACCCCAAAGGCATCGACGAGTACGTCAACCGCGAGCGCATCACCGCGCATTTCAACGAAGATCGCGGCACGACGCGGATCACGTTCGACGTGTCCGCCGCCGAGGCGCGGTTCTCGGTCGATGCGGAGAAGCGCACGGTGTCCGGGCTGCTCGTGCCCTGGAGCAAGACGGCGTGGTCGAACTACGCCAAGTGGTCGTTTTCGAAGGACAGTCTGAAGTGGACGGATGCGTCCCGGGTGAAGCTGAACCGGGAGCACGACCGCGCGCAGGCCGTCGGCTACGCGCTCAAGCTCGAATCCACCGACGAGGGCTTGGTGGGCACGTTCAAGATCGCACGCGGCGCGGCCGGTGACGAAGTGCTGTCGCTGGCCGAGGACAAGGTGCTCGACGGGTTCTCGATCGAGGCCGATTTCGAGGACGGCTCGTGGGGGCGCGACCCCGACGACGACATGGTGCGGCTCGTGTCGAGCGCGCGCCTGGTGGGCACGGCGATCACCGCGGCCCCCGCATTCGATGACGCCCGAGTCACGAGCGTCGCAGCAAGCAGGAAGGGAACCGAGATGACTGGCGAGCCGAAGGGCAAGCAGGAGACCCCGGCTGCCGCGCCGGATGCCGCGACGGTCGCGGCTTTCACCGCCGCTGTCGAGGCGTTCACCAACCAGAACGGCAAGTTCGCCGACGCGATCGCGAACCTGGTCGAGCAGCAGCAGGGCGGCGAGCGGCCCGAAGTCATCGACCCGACGAAGCGGACCGCGCAGTTCCACGTGAACGAGGCTCCGCTGTACCGGTTCGACGGCTCGCGCGGCGAGCACGATTTCTCGACCGACGTCATCGCCATGTCGAAAAAGGACCACGAGGCAGAGGCGCGCGTGGTCGACTGGATCAAGGACAACTTCGCGCCGTCGGCCGCGTTCGTGAAGTCGAGCGACGTCGGTTCGCTGAACCCGGCGCGCCAGCGGCCCGACCTGTACGTGGACGAGCTGCAGTACCCGACGCCGCTGTGGGACTCGATCAACAAGGGCACGCTGGACGACAACACCCCGTTCGTGCTCCCGAAGTTCGCCGCCTCCGGGAACCTGGTCGACGACCACACCGAAGGCGTCGAGCCCACGACCGGCACGTTCACCACCACCTCGCAGACCATCACCCCGTCCGCCGTGTCGGGCAAGGTGGAGATCACGCGGGAGGCGTGGGACCAGGGCGGCAACCCGCAGCTGTCGGTCATTCTGTGGCGGCAGATCGTGCGGAAGTACTACGAGGCTTTGGAAGAGGCGTCGGCGGCGCTGCTGCAGTCGCTCGCCCCTGCCACGATCACGCTGACCGCTGGTGCCGTCGACAAGGCGCTGGGGTCGGAGGTCAAGAAGGCGCTGGCGGCGCTGCAGTTCGTGCGCGGCGGGTTCCGGTTCCGGGATTTCAAGCTGGAGCAGGGCCTGTACACCAACCTCGCGGACGCGAAGGACGACAACGGCCGTCCCCTGTACCCGATCCTCAACGCGCAGAACGCCGACGGCACCGCGTCCCCGTTGTTCGCCGCGCTGTCGATCGCCGGGCTCGCTGGCGTTCCGTCGTGGGCCCTGCCGTACACCGCCGGGTCGCCGAGCAATTCGTACCTGTACGACCGCGAGGACGTCCACGGCTGGGCCAGCGCGCCGCAGCGGCTCGACTTCGAGTACCGCGTGGCGTACGTCGACATCGGCGTGTGGGGCTACAAGGCGCTCGCCTGCACCCGCGTGGACGGCGTGCGCCGCATCGCCTACGACACCACGGCCGCCTGATGTCCGCGCGGAAGCAGTCCTCGGCGGCGGTGCCCGCCGCCGAGGAACCGGCGGCAGCGAACCCGGCCGCCGTCGAGGCCTCGGCGACGGTCGAACCGGCCGCGGCGACGCCACCGGCGGCCGTCGAGCCGGGCGCCAGCGACGAACCGCCGTCGGATCCCGACACTCTGCCCGCGGCTCCGCCGCCGGGTCCCGAGTGGATGGTGCCGACGGACGACGGATGGGTGCCGGAGCACGCGCTGCGGCAGCAGAAGTAAGAGGGGAGGTGAGCGGGGATGGCGTGGAAACCGGATTACGCGACGGCGGCCGAGCTGGCGGAGTACGTGCGCACCGGCACGGGCGAAGTCGCGGACGACGCACAGCTGGCGCTCGCCGTCCACGCTGCCTCCCGCGCGGTCGACCGGTTCACGCACAGGCAGTTCGGCCAGTCCGATGCCGTCGAGCCGCGGTTCTACAGCGCTCGGTGGTCGGCCTACCGGGACACGTGGCTGGTCCGCATTGACGACGTGATGGTGGCGCCGGACGAGGTCGCGACCAACGCCGGAGGCGATGTCTGGTCGGTCGTGCCGAACCCGCGGCTGTTGGACGCCAACGCGCCGGCCGAAGGGCGGCCGTGGACGCGGCTGCAGTTGCCGAGCACGGTGGACGCGGTTCCGCCGGACGGGGTGCGGGTGACTGCGCGGTTCGGGTGGGTCGCGGTGCCGGACACGATCAAAGAGGCGACGTTGCTGCAAGGGTCGCGGCTGCTCGCCCGGCGAGACAGCCCGTTCGGCGTGGCCGGTTCGCCGGACGTCGGCTCGGAGCTGCGGCTGCTGGCGAGGCTCGATCCGGACGTCGAGGTGATGGTGGCCGCGTACCGCCGCACCGCGAAGCAGACGGGGTGAGGGCGTGAACCTCGCGACCGTCATGGACGAGATGGGCCAGGCGCTCGCCGCGCTCGACGGCCTGAACGTGTTCCCCTTCAGCGCGAAGCGGATCACCCCGCCCGCGGCGATCGTGGGCTGGCCGGATCCGCTCACCTACGACGCGGCGATGCAGCGCGGCAAAGACCGGTTCACGTTCCCGCTGTACGTGGTCGTCGGCAACGTCGAGGCGCTGTCGGCGCGGAACCGGCTCGCCGCCTACCTCGACGGCGCCGACGAGCGCAGCGTCAAGGCGGTGCTGGAGCGCCACGAGTTCACCTCGTGCGACTCGGTGCGCGTCACCGAGGCGACCGTGGACGCCTTGACGCTGGCCGGGGTCGAGTACCTCGGCGCGATTTTCCAGACCGATGTGATTGGACCCGGAGGTACCTGATGGCTGTGCACGGCAAGAACGCTGTCGTGAAGATCAACACGACGGATATCAGCCAGTACTGCAACTCGGTGTCGTCCAAGCGATCCGCGGACTCCCACGACACCACGACGTTCGGCAAGAGCGCCCACACGTATCAGGGCGGGCTGCTGGACGGAACGGCGTCGCTCGAAGGGTTTTATGAGAGCGGCGCGACCGGACCGAAAACCGCGCTGGAGAGCGTGCTCGGCCAGACCGTCGATTTCGTCTACCAGCCGGAGGGAACGGGCTCGGGCAAGCCGCAGCAGTCCGGCGACGCGGTGGTGACCTCGTACGAGGAAACCACTCCGGTCGCCGACATGATCACGTGGAAGGCCGAGCTGCAGCTGTCCGACACGTTCGCGACCAGCAATCAGTCCGCCTGACCCTGAAAGGACTGTCCATGATGGACAAGCAAGCACTGTTCGCGAAGCGTCTGGAAGAGCGGGACGTCGACGTCCCCGGAGTCGGCACTGTCCGCGTCCGGAGCCTGTCGCGTGCCGAAGCACTCTCGTTGCGCGGCAAGGAAATGGGCGCGGTGAAGATGGAGCGCGTGTTGCTGAGCCTGGCGATGGTGCACCCGCGGTTGACCGAGGACGAGGTCAAGCAGTGGCAGGAAGCCGCCCCCGCCGGAGAGCTGAACACGGTGCAAGAGGTGATCCTCGACCTGTCCGGCATGAACAAGGAGGCGGCTAAAAGCGACGTGGCTGAGGCTGGAGACTGACTCCGAAGCCGAGTTCGAGTTCTACCTCGCCGACCGGCTCGGCCGGACGGTCGCGGAGTTGCGGGAATCGCTGTCGCAGAAGGAATTTATGGAGTGGGGCGTCTACTTCGGACGGAAAGCGCAGCGGCAGGAAATGGCGATGAAGTCGGCGAAACGGAGGTGAGCGCGTCGTGGCCGAGGAACCGATCCGGGTCGAGGGCTGGCGGGAGCTGTCCCGCTCGCTGCGGCGCGTGAACACCGAGCTGCCGAAAGGGCTGCGGCTCGCCGCGAACTCCGCCGCGCAGCTGGTCGTGAACGAGGCGAAACCGCGGGTGCCGGTCGGGCCCGGCAAGGGCGGGCACGCCTCGTCCTCGATCAAAGCCGCGTCCACTCGCACCGCGGCGCGCGTGCAGGGCGGCGGCGCGAAGTATCCCTACTACCCGTGGTTGGACTTCGGCGGGAAGGTCGGCCGGAAGAAAGCCGTGTCGCGGCCGTTCATGAAGACCGGCCGGTACCTGTGGAAGAGCTACGCCGACCAGCAAGAGCGGGTGGCGCAGAAGCTCGATGACGCGCTCCGGAGCGTGGTCGAGGGCGCCGGAATCGGGGTGCAGTAATGGGAAACCTCGGGCCTACGGTCAAGCTGGTGTTCGCCGGGGACGCGTCGCAGCTCGACAAGACCATGGAGCAAGTCGGCAACTCCGGCGACAAGATGGTCAAGCAGTTCAGCTTGAAAAGCGCCGGCCTCGCCGTCGCGGGCGGCGCGGCCGCGCTCGGGCTCGCGAGCGCGTTCGAGCAAAACCTCGACATCGGCGCAGCGAACGCGAAGCTGGAAGCGCAGATCGGCGCGGGCAGCCAGATGGCGGCCGACGCCGGGCAGATCGCCGGGAGCCTGTACGCCGACGCCTACGGCGACAGCCTGGAGTCGGTGAACGACGCGGTCAAGATCGTGCTGCAGTCCGGCGCGGTGATGGAAGACGCCTCGAACGAGCAGATTCAGTCAATCACCGGCAACGCGCTGTCGCTGTCGAAGGCCTTCGGCGTCGACGTGCAGGGCTCGATGAACGCCGTCGCGCAGCTGATGCGCACGGGGCTCGCGCCGGACGCCGAGACCGCCATGGACGTGATCACCCGCGGTTTCCAGCAGGGGGTCGACAAGGGCGGGGACTTCCTGGACACGCTCAACGAATACGGGACGCAGTTCCGCAAGCTGGGTTTGGACGCGACGGCCGCTACTGGCCTTATGTCGCAAGGGCTTTCAGCCGGTGCGCGTGACGCTGACATCGTGGCCGACGCGCTCAAAGAGCTGTCCATCCGCGCGGTCGACGGCAGCAAGACCACTGTGGACGCTTTCACGTCACTCGGTTTCGGCGCGGACCAGATGCGGGACCGGTTCGCGCAAGGCGGGCAGGCCGCGTCTGGTGCGCTCGACCAGCTGCTGGACAAGCTGCGCGCGGTGCAGGATCCGGCCGAGCGAACCAGGATCGCGGTCGAGCTGTTCGGCACGCAGGCCGAAGACCTCGGGAACGCCCTCTTTGCGCTCGATCCGTCGAGCGCCGTTGCGGCGATGGGCAACGTGAAGGGCGCGGCACAGCAGGTGAACGACACGCTGAACGATACCGCGCAGAACAAAATCACTGCGCTGCAACGAGGTTTCCAGAACTGGACCAATGACCTCGTGTCCACGCGCGGCCCGCTCGGCGACATCGCGGGCGGGCTCGTCGCGTTCGGGCAGCCCGCGCTCGACATGGCCTCGAACATCGGCATGATGGCATTGGCGTTCAAGGGAATCGGGCTGTCGCTGTTCACCAGCGCCATTCCCGCGGTCTGGTCTTTCACGGCCGCGCTGCTCGCGAACCCGATCACGTGGGTAGTGATCGGGATCGCCGCGCTGATCGCGGCGATCGTGCTGATGATCACCCACTGGGACAAGGTGAAGCAGGTCGTCGGGATCGTGGTCGACTGGATCGTGGCCCGCTGGCGTGACGCGACCGGCTGGATTGGCGGGATCGCGGAGAAGATCGGAAATTTCCTCGGCGGAATGTGGGACGGCGTGAAGACCGGTGCGAAAGCTGCCCTGAATTGGGTGATCGATCGCCTGAACGACGGAGTACGGCTGCTTAACGGCCTGATCCACGGCGTCAACAAGGTCACGGGCATTGTCGGGATTCCGGGGATCCCGGACATTCCTTACATCCCGAAATTCCACACCGGCGGCGTGGTTCCCGGCGCGCCGGGTTCCGAAATGCTCGCGATTCTGCAGGCCGGTGAAACCGTGATCCCGGCGGGCGGTTCGGTGCGCAGCAGCGGTGCGACAGTGTCCTTCCGCGGCAACACTGACAGTGCGTTCGCGTCGGCGTTCATGCGCCTGGTGCGAACCGGCGCAATCCAGGTGTCGTGATGGCCGTTGACTTTCTGCCGGAGATTCCCGGCTCGCAGGTGCGCGTGGAAATCGCGTGGGGTGCGCTCATGCTGGACTACAACGGGTTTTCCTGGCAGTGGTCCGACGTCACCGAAGACGTTCTGTTTGACGAGGGCATCACCACGACCAGCGGCCGCAACGACGAGGCATCCACGAGTCAACCGACGTCGATCAAGCTCAAGCTGGACAACCGCGCGAACCGCTACAGTCTCGGCGGGATCTCGCCGAACAGTCCGAACGTCCGGCGCAACGTGCCAGTGCGGGTGAGCATAGATCTGGCCGACGGCAAAGGATTCCGGACCGTGGCGCAGGGCTACGCGGACGGATTCTCGCCGGAGTGGCGCGACGGCACCGGCCGCATTCCAATCGTGAGCCTGTCCGCGTCCGGGCTGCTGCGGCGGCTGCTGCAAGGCTCCGACCCGCTCCGGAGCGCGCTGTACCGGTGGCACACGCTCGCGATCCTCTACAAGCCAGTGGAGTACTGGCCGCTGGAAGAGGACAAGACCGCGTCCGCCGGGATTTCGGAGACCGGCGGGGTTCCGGCCTGGATCGTGCCGCTTGTGTCCGGCGGTGTGAGCTACGGGAAATCGGACTGGGGCGGCGACACGGACAACGTCGCGACAGCGCGCGCCGTGAAGTTCTCCGCTGGTGCGTCGCTCTACTGCAAGGTGGCGGACCCGTCGAAGTTCCCCGGCGGCGATTCGGGTATCTGGGCAGCGTCGTGGCTGATGCGCTACACCTCGATTTCCGGTGCGCGCGTGTTCATTCAGACGGTCGGTGCGAACCGGTTCGGCATCGCGCTGCAGTTCTACACCGACGGCTCGGTGGACGTGTTTGTCACTCAACCCGGGGTGTCGGACGTCAAGTGGGGCACGCTGTCGCAGGGCGATTTCGTTTACTGGGACGACGTTTGGCACTCGTGGCAGATCACTGTGGACCAGACGAACCCGAACACGACATGGAACATCTTCCGCAACGGACAGCTGGCGCTCACGATCCAAAGCCCGTTCCTGCCCCGCGGAGTGCCGTCCGAAATCCGGTTCGACTCCAGTCCCGACCCGGGCCACACCGAGGACCCGGTCACGGTCGGGCACGTCGCGATCTGGGACCACGACCCGATTTTCGGTGCCGAGTACGCGCAGGCGATCTACGCCTACGCCGGAGAGAACGCCGGACTGCGGATGATCCGGCTTGGCACGGAGCAGGGGTTCAACGTCAACGTGGTCGGCACAGTCGGCGCGCAGATGGGCCCACAGCAGCCGAAGTCGGTCGTGGAACTGCTGCGCGAGTGCGAAACCGCGGACCAAGGCGTGCTGCTCGACGGCCTGGACGCCGGGCTCACCTACATCACGCGCGGCGAACGGGAAAACGCGCCGGTGGACCTGGCGCTCACCGCGGACCAGCTCTACCCGCCGTTCGAGCCGACAGACGACGACCAGCGCAACCGCAACCGCGTGACCGCGAGCATCACCGGCGCGTCCTCGAAGTACACGCACGAGGACAGCACAGGGCCGCTCGGCACCGCCGCTATCGGCGTCTACGACGACAGCATCGACGTGAACATCCATGACCTGAGCCTGGTGCGCGACTACGCCAGCTGGGCCGTGCACCTCGGCACCGTCGAGGGCTACCGGTATCCGTCGCTCGCGGTCAACCTTCGAGCCGCGCCCGCGCTCGCCGGCCAAATCCTCGAGCTTCGGCCGTCGGCCCACCTGACCGTCGCCAACGTCGCCGACACCATCGCCGGACTGCCGGACGACACGGTCGGCGTGCTCGTCGAAGGCACCGAGCACGTGATCTCGCCGCGCAGCTGGATATTCACCGGCCGATGCAGCCCGGCCGCGCCCTGGAATATCGCCACCGTCGCCGACGAGACCGGCGACACCGACCCGACCGTGTTCCGGCTCCGGAGCGACGGCAGCAAGCTGCCACTGCCCTCGTACGTCGACGGCACGGTGGTTTTCGGCACGACGCAAGAGCCCGACATCACGCTGTCACCGGCGATCCCTGAAGCAGCCGCGGCCGGGGACACGCTGTTGCTGTTCGTCGCCTGGAGCGGCACCGGCTCACCGGCTACCCCGGCGGGCTGGACGCTGCTGTCCGGCCCGGCCCCGAACATGCGCCTGTACTCCAAGACGCTCGGCGGCGGCGAGTCCGCGCCGTCGGTCGCGTTCACCGGCATGACGACCGGTGCCGGGCTCGGCGCGCGGATCGGCGCGTTCCGTCACGTCGGCGCACTGCAGTCGTGGACCGACCAGGCCAACGCCTCGACGCAGGACATCGCATGGCCCGGCGTCGACCGCTACGAAGCTCCGGCCCTGCTGCTGGCGCTGGGCTGGAAAGCCGCCGACTGGAGCGGTGTCCAGCCCGTCCCGGGATGCGTGGACATCGGGCAGGCCGCGACAGAGGGCACGCCGGGTTTCGGTTTCACGTGGGTGTACGTCGTCGCGACCGACCGCGGCACTGGGCAGGTGTTCCCCGACTCGTTCAAGGTCAACGGCGGATCCCCGGCCGTGTCCCGCGGCGCGATCGTGATCTTTTCCGCGGGCGACGTGCCCGCGGGCACCACCAGCCTTGCCGTGCAGTCGCCCGGCGGGATCCCACCGTGGACGACCCGGCCCGACGACTACCCGCTGGCGCTCGACGTCGGCGGGCTCCGGGTGCGCGCGACCGCGTGCACCGCGCCGGCGCCCGGACCTGATCAAGAGCAGACGTTCACCGTCGACCCGTTGCCGGTGAGCAAACCGGCCGGGACCGCGGTGGACGTGTGGGACCCGCCCGTGCTGGGGCTGTGAGGAAAGGAGGAGACGAATGGTGTTCACCGCAGGGCAGAAGGTTCGCGCGTCGGAGCTGAACGCGCTCCGGGGCGGCATCGTGGCGCAGACGTTCTATACGAACGACGGGGCGACCGGCAGCGCTACCGAGGTTGCGGCCGACGCGCAGACGTTCGAGCTCAACGTCAACCAACGATATGAGTTCGAGTGGCAGGCGAATGTTGTTGCGTCGGCACCGAATCCGTATTTCAACGTCCGGTTCCGGATCGCTAGCGGAAGCTCTGCGGACACCAGCAGCCCGATTATCCGTACCTACCTGGTGCCGGTCTGGGGTTCCGGGAAGTTCCATTACATGCAAGTGAATTGCCCTGTGAAGGGCAGCGACCTCGCGGCAATGGGCCTTAGTTCCGGGACGGCGACGGTCCGCGTGTGCGCGTTCATCACGCCCGGGAACGGCGGCGGAACCTGGACGGTCAAGGGCGCAGGCGACGCAGCGCGCCAGATCCTCGTGCGTGTTGCGGGGGAGAACGGATGAACGCGCACGACGACGACCACCGCGCCGACGGCGTCACCATCACCAACCGGGAGATCTACGACCAGGTGCTGCAAACCAAGGCGCTCACCGAAAAGCTCGTGCAGAAAATCGAAGCAATCGAAACCCGCGACCTAGACCACGAGGCCCGAATCCGTTCCCTGGAAAGGAAAGTGTGGATGGCACTCGGCGGCGGAACAACGCTCGGCGGTGCCGCTGGCGCGCTCGCGACGTTCATCATCGGAGGCTGACCATGGCTCGCTGGGCCGACTATTCCGCCGGACGCCCGTCCGGTGCCGCGCTGCGCCGGGCCGGGTTCTCCGGCGTGGTCAGGTACATCGGACTTGGCCGCGAAGGGAAGCAGCTCACTGCCGCCGAATATCGGGACCTGGTCGGCGAGTTCGGCGCGGCCAACGTGCTGCTCGTCGCCGAGGCCGGGACCGCCGACGCGTGGGGCACCGACACCGACGACGACTACGCCCGTGGCGTCGCGTACGGCCGGATCGCGCTGGCCGACGCACGAGCTGCGGGCGTGCCGGATTGGGCTGGTCTCGCGTGCGCCGCCGACGCGCACGCGCAGGCGTTTCAGCTTGATGACGTTGTCCGCTACGCCAGCGGTTTCCGTGACGTGGTGGGGCAGGGCCGTTGTGGCGTCTATGGCTTCTCCGAAACGCTTGGCGTTGTGCACGACGCCGGGATCGGTTGTTGGTACTGGCTCTGCGGTTCCGAGCTGGCGCAGAACGATCCGCGGCGGGCGTGGGTCAACTTATGGCAGCGCAACAGGCCGCCCACCGTGATCAATGTCGCGGGAGTTCCCTGCGACATCAACGAAATTTACCGCGTCCCCCAGACACAGGAGGTACCCGACATGGACGCCACCCAAGCCCGGCAGCTGGCCGAGCTGCATTCCTGGCTTAGCCCGCTTTCGCTGGAGATCGGGCCGAAGAACGCGGATGGCATCGCCCCGCGCTCGAACGCCAAGCCGCTCAACGACATGCTGGCCAACGTGTACGGGATGCTGTTCTTCCCGTCGAACTACATCGCGGCACCGGACGGCAGCCCGATGCCGTCGATCCTGTCGATGGTCGCCAAAGCGGCGTACGGCTCCGGCGTCGACCAGACCGCGATCACGGCCGCCGTCGAGAAGGCCGTCGGCGCGGGACTGGACGATTTCCGCGCGCAGCTGCGCGCGGACGTCGTGGCGGTGCTCGGCGAGGACAATGCCGAGCAGGCCGACGAGATCGTGGCGGCGATCGCCGCTCGGCTCGGCGCGAAACCGGCGGTCGCGCAGTGACCGCCCCGGAGCAGCCGAGGCGCGTCGGCACTGAGCCGGTGAGCGTCGCCGAGGCTGTGCGCCTGGTCCTCGTCGCCGTCGTCGCCATTGGGTGGTGGGTGATCCCGGACCAGACCATCAACGTGATCGTGTCCGCGGTCGGCGCTGTCCTGTCCGTCGCGAGCAGCGTGCTCGTCCGCCGCCGCGTCGTGCCGGTCGCCAAGCTCGACCAGGACTATCCCCTGGCATGAAACCGCCCCGCCACGCGCGCCCTGAGGGAGGGGACGCGTGGCGGGGCGGCGGCTGTGCTGGCTACCAGTCCGACAGTTCTTCCCGGCCGCGATCGGTCAGCATGTACCAGCACTGCGCCCGGGTCGGGTCGGTTTCAGGCCACTCGGTGGCGATCCAACCGAGCCTCTTCATCTCGTCCAGCAGCGGCAGCATGCGGGAACTGCGCAGCCCGGTGTCCTGCCGGAGGGCCGCAGCGGTGAAGCGGGCGTCGGTGCCTCCGATGAGGAACGTCTTCGCCAGCTTGTCCATCTCCCGAGCTGTCCGCATGGCCGCGATTCTACTCGTCGTCGTCCGGTGGCGGCGGGTCTGGAATCCACCTGAACCGGGTCGACCGGTAACCACCGCCGGGCCTGCTCGGCCCGGTCGGCTGCCGTGGCGGGTGGCTCGCTGGAGACCCGTAGACCCGATTGCCTTCCCGCCCGGCCGCCAGGCAGCTGCGCACGTCGCGGCGGTCAGGCATGCCTACTGCTTCCGCTTCGGGTCGGGGCGATCGGGCTGTATGGCCCTGGGTTGCGGAGAGCGGTTCTTCTCCGTTGGGTTGGTCGACCGGTGATCCTTGCCCGATACCTGACTCGTCGGGCTCTTGCCCGCGGTGTTGCGCGGCTGATCCTTCGCCATCTGACTGTCCTCATTCCGTCGTGGAAAAGTGGGCAGCCCGATAGCCCGGTCGTCGCGCCTCGTCGAGGGAAGCGCGCCGCCGGGCGGCATGGGGTCACGGTTGTTATCCGCGGGATCGAGGAGTTAGCAGGGGCGAGAGCTCGATGGCGTTCTGGCCGCCGTGCGGCCGGATCCTCACCTTGTTGCGGAGCAGCAGGCGGCGGATGGTGCCGTACGACGCGCCGTTTTTGTCGGCTAGCGCCTGCATCGAAGCGCCCTTGTCGTACTCACGGATGATCTCCGCGACAGGCAAGTCGGCACGCCTGACGCCCTGACGGATCGGCGGCAGCACCGCGCCCTCTTGGCGCAGCAGCCGCCCGGTCCAGCTCAGCGACAGCCCGTGCTCCCGAGCAATCTCAGTGATCGACTCACCGGCACGCCAGGATTCGATCATCCGGCGGTTTCGCTCGATCCGTTTCGCGCGCGCCTCGTCCGGCGTTTCCATCCGGTGTCCCTGTCCTCGCAGTCTGTTGGATGGGGGCGGTGGTCTTCGGGAGAGGCCACCGCCCCCGCGCCCCGTCCGGCAGGGGCGCACCCGGTGCCGCGGCGTGTCGGGGGATTACCGTCGCGGCATCGGGGGGTCTATTTGCCGCAGGCCCAGAAAGGCTCGCCGCATTCGCCGCACCGGCGGTCTGTCGCCGTGGCGGTCGCTCGGCACGCTTTGCAGGTGAGGCGTATCCGCGTCGGCCGGCGCGGCGGGCCCGGCCGAGCGAAACCCGGCGCTTGACGCAGCCAGTCCGCGAAGAGGAACAGAGGATTGATCCCGCATTCGTCGTCCGCGTGGTGGCGGCGCCGGTAGACGTTGCTTCGGCGTTGTGGCGTTGCCGCGGTCATTGCGCGGCCAACCCTGTGCAGCCGGTGCACCATTCGGCGTCTACGAACCCGCTCATGTCGATCTCGCTGCGCTCGTGGCGTTCCGGGTAGGGGTTGCCGAACGAGCACCACGGGATCAGCCACTGGACCGACGGGTCGGCAAGCTCCCGCTTCCAGTAGCGGTGCGTCGTTTTCCGGTTCCCGGCGGTCGGGTCGGAGTGCACCCGCAACGCCAGCTCCGACGTATGCGGCCCGTGGCGTCGCTGCACTGTCCACGCTTCCACTGCGCCGTCACCTTCTCCCCAGGTCAGTCGTACGGGGCTGGCCCGTACAGCTCGGATGACCTTGCGGCGCGCTCGGCAGATTGACCAGGAATCAGTCCGGCAAAGACCGGCAAACCATCGGCAATTGGTACGCTTGACCAGCAGTTACGTTGCGGGCAGAAGCGGGCAGATGTCGCACGATTGGACTACGCATGGCGGAGGGGCGGCCGGGCCTGCGGCGGGCGCGCGAAGCGAGGAGCATCACGCAAGAGCAGCTGGCCGAGCGCGTGCGGGTCTCCGAGCGGACCGTGCGCTACTGGGAAAGCGGAGAGTCGGCTCCGGCGCTGCATGTGCGGACTCGGCTCGCGAAGGAACTGGGGATCTCCCGGGCAGAGCTTGAGTCGCACATCAACGGCGACAGCGTGCCGGTTTCGCGCGAGCTGTTGCCGAGCGCTTCCGCGCTGCGGCCCGGCGGCAGCTCCGCCGAGGACGACGAGGCATCCGCGCTGGAGCTGTCGCAACGCGTCGCGGCGAGCGACGTCGGCAATGCGACGCTGTGCCAGCTGGAGGCCATCGTGGACGATGTCGCGATCGCCTACGCGACCACGTCGCCGTCGCTGCTCGCGCCGCGGATCCGCGGCTACATCGACTACGTGACCCGGCTCCTGGACGCCCGGATGACCTTGTCCGAGCACCGGCGATTGCTCGTTGTCGGCGGTTGGTTCTCGCTGCTGTCCGCGACGGTGAACATCGACCTCAACCGAACCGCGGCGGCGCGGGCGAGGCTCCGCAACGCGCACGATTTCGCCAAAGACGCGGGTCACGACGAGATCCGCGCGTGGGGATACGAGACGGAGGCATGGCACCTCCTCACCGACAAGGACTACGTCGGTGCGCTCGACCTGTCCCGGCAGGCGCAGGCCTTCGCGCCGCGCGGAAGCTCGATCGAGATCCAGGCGTCCGCGCAGGAGGGGCGCGCGCTGGCGCGGCTCGGCGACCGGCGCGAGATGTACACCGTGCTGAGCCGAGTCGCCACGCTCGTGTCGCCGCTGAAGGTGCCGGACCGGCCGGAGCACCACTACCGGTACGACCCGAACAAGTCCGTCGCCTACATGGCCACGACGCTCGCGTGGGCTGGCGACCCGGCCGCCGAGACCTTCGCGCGCGAGATCATCAAACGGCTAGAGCGCCAGACTCCGGACGGGAAATGGCCGCGGCGCGTCGCCTCGGCGAACCTCGACCTGGCGCTGGCACTGATCTCGACGGACCGGCTAGACGAAGCGGTCGGCGCGACGCGTTCAGCGCTGGCGTCCGGCCGCGTGGTCCCCTCGAACTACTGGCGGGCCGAGGAAGTGGTGGACCAGGTCGAGGCGCGGAAGATGAGCGAGGCGCGCGACCTGCGCGACGCGTACGAAGAGATGCGGCACTCCGGCGCGTCGCGCTGAGCTACCGCGCCACGTCGCCGTCGGTCGCGCATTGGGTCATCAGGTCGAGCTGCAGCGTGAACCGGTCGACGGGCTGGCCCGGCGAGTACCGCGCGATCGTTTCCACGTGCTTGTCGACCTCGTCCATGAGCGCGGCCGCGCCGGCCGAATCAGGATACGAACACCACGCTGGCCGAGCGTCATCCTGCGCGGACGCTGGCAGAGCTGCTTCGCTGGGCGCGGGGTGCGCGTCCTCGTGCGTCGGTGCGGAGTGGACGAAGAGGGCAACGGCGGCGAGCACGCCGACGAGGACCAGGAGGACGACGAGCAACGGTCTCGATAGTCTGCGCGCGTTCATGGTGGCGTCCTCCCTCACCTCGACCCAACCCGACAAATCGCGCTGATCAACGGTGGTGTTACGAGGACGCTGCTGTCCGTGCGTGGGCAAGGCAGTGGTGCGTGACGACATTGGGCCTCCTACCCTGGGGCGGGCGGCACCCTTCGCGGGCTGCCGCGGTGCCGTTTCCGTTGGCAGGCACCAGGTTCCGGCAGGCCACGCCTAAACGACTACCGGCGAGGCATTACTTGCGAGGCCCAGGTGATGATCCACCAGCCAGGCGTCGCGAGGGCGTTTCCGGTGGCGAGAGTGTTGCCGGAGAAGGAAAGCACCGGCATCGTCCAGTGCTGCGCGACCACCGCGAGGATCGCTCCGGCGCGTACCACGTCGAGAAATTTGTCCCGGGTCGCCCTGGTGCCGCGGGTCTGCAGCTGGCTCGTCGTCATGCTGAAGAGCCTGTCGGTTTCCGGGCTCCGAGACAGCGGTGCAGACCACCGAAAACGGGGTTGGGTCAGCAGTAGGCGAAAGGTGGGGTTTGCCCTACCGGGCTAGGACAGGGTGTCCGGCTCCGGTTCGGATTCGTGCGCCTGCACCCGGTACGCCCAGCCGTCCTCGGTGAGGCCGAGTTCGTACCGCGTCTCGATTTTCGGGCCGCCGTGCAGATGAATGTGCCGCACGACGGTGCCCGGAACCGGTTCCTCGTCGGCGAGTTCCTGCACCCGGCCGTCGAGCGGGCCGCCGAAGAAGCGGACGCTGCGGTCGGACATCGGGTTCTCCTCGCTCGGCATCAGTCCATGGTAGGCGAGGGACCGCCGCCGGGGCTGCCGTCAGTTCGAGTGAGGGGTTTCAGCGGCCGAGGTAGGTGAGCACCGCGCGAACCCGGCGATGTTCCTCGGAACTGGCCTCGAGACCGAGCTTCGAGAAGATGTTGCCGATGTGCTTTTCGACCGCTCCGTGCGACACGACCAGCGAGTTCGCGATGGCGTTGTTCGACAGGCCCTGTGCCATCAGGCCGAGCACCTCGGACTCACGCGCGGTGAGCGCATCCAGAGGGTTGCGGCGGCCGCGAGCCATCAATTGGGCGATGACGTCGGGGTCGATGGCGGTGCCGCCGTCCGCGACGCGACGGACCGCGTCCAGGAACTCGTCCACGTCGGCGACGCGCTCTTTCAGCAGGTAGCCGACGCCTCCGGCGCCACCGGACAGCAGCTCGACCGCGTAGCTTTCCTCGACGTACTGGGACAGCACGAGCACCGGCAGACCGGCGATCTCCTTGCGGGCCGCCAACGCTGCGCGCAAGCCCTCGTCGGTGAACGTCGGCGGCATCCGGACGTCGACAATCGCCAGGTCAGGACGGTGTTCGGTGATCGCGCCGAGCAGATCGTCGCCGTTGTCGACCGCGGCGACGGTCTCAATGCCCTCGTCGGCGAGCAACCGGGTGACCCCGGCCCGAAGCAACACGGCGTCTTCGGCG
Source organism: Amycolatopsis sp. Poz14 (assembly GCF_006704225.1). Classification (NCBI taxonomy): domain Bacteria; kingdom Bacillati; phylum Actinomycetota; class Actinomycetes; order Pseudonocardiales; family Pseudonocardiaceae; genus Amycolatopsis; species Amycolatopsis sp. Poz14. The sequence goes on along the minus strand of NZ_JACLHD010000001.1, from coordinate 9,366,081 downwards.
ATCACTACTCGCATCAAGGCCCCCAGGTCCGTGAGTGAAAAGCTCCCGGAGGCTATTCACTCACGGACGGGTCACCATTGACACGGCAGGTCCGCCCTGATGACCGTCGGCCCGCCGACCGGGCTCACGACGGTGATCACGCCGTCGATGGTCGCTGCTCGGTCGGCCAGCCCGGCGAGCCCGCCGCCGGGGCGTACCTCGGCTCCGCCGTGGCCATTGTCGGTGATTTCGGTGATGACGTGCGTGTCCGAGCGCCACACCTTCACCATCGCCTCGGTCGCACCGGAGTGCTTGGCGATGTTGGTGAGGGTCTCGCCGACGATGAAGTACGCGGTGGTCTCGACCGCGGCCGGCGGGCGGGGCTCGACGTCGACGTGCACGTCCACCGGGATCGGCGATTTCGCGGCCTGTGCGGACAAAGCCGCGTCGAGACCGCGGTCGCCCAGCACGGCGGGGTAGATGCCGCGGGCGAGGTCGCGCAGTTCGGAAACGGCGAGCTTGGCGTCCGAATGCGCCTCGTCGATCAGGTCGCGCACCGCGTTCGGGTCGTTGTCGAACTTCGACTTCGCCCGGCCGAGGCTCATCGCGACCGCCACGAGCCGCTGCTGAGCGCCGTCGTGCAGGTCGCGCTCGATCCGGCGGCGCTCGGCCTCCGCGGCGTCCACGCCCCGAGCCCGCGACGCCTGCAGGTGCTCGGCCTTCTTTTCCAGCTTCTTCGTGCGGTTCGGGCCCAGCAGCGACAGCGCCAGGTTGCCGTGCAGCCAGCCCAGCCACGGCGTCACCCAGATCGCCATCGGCAGCAACACGATCGACGCGAGCGCGATCGGCAGCTCGACGATCGACAGCGGGAACGCGGCCAGGAGATAAGCCAGGTCGCGCCAGGTCGTCGGGTCGGACAGCCGGGTGAGCCAGCGGCGGGTCATCGGCTGCCCTTCCAGCGGCAGCCGCTCGACCGGGCCCAGCGGGGTGCCGAGCATCCGGCGGGCCCAGCGCCGTTCGAGGTCGCCGGACCAGCGGATGAAGCCGGTGACGGCCAGCAGGATCGGGAAGCCGACCCAGATGATCAGCGTCGCCGTGCCGACGGTCGCGCCGACCACGATCAGGATGAACTGCAGCAGACGCAGCACGAACGTCGGAATCATGTACCCGATCGTGCGAGCCGGATGCGGACGAGGGTGCTCCGGAGGCGGGTCTTGCGCAGTCATCCGGCCACCGTGATCCCGTCGATCTCGTTCCAGGAGCGCTCCATGCGCCGCCGCTGAGCGACCGTCGGCCGCAGGAACCCGGCCGCGAACGCGGCGTGCAGGGCCGCCAGCCCCTTGGTGAGGGCCACGGCGATCGCGGCGAACAGCACCCCCAGCGCCGCCCAAGGCAGCGCGGCCACCGTCGAGTCGACGACGAACCACTGCACATCGTAGCTCGGGAAGGCGTACACCCCGTCCGGAAGGAAGCGGTAGTAGATCGGCAGCGTCACCAGGCCGAGACTGACCGCCCACACCGTCACGACCAGCACGAACTCCACCAGGCCGAGCGGGAAGAGCAGGAAGAGGTAGGACAGGTCGCGCCAGGTCGCCGGGTCCTTCAGCCGGGTCAGCCAGCGCTGCTTCTGCCCCGACGGCGGCAACGGCAGATACGGATCGTCGATGTACACGTCGAGCAGCGCGAACACCCGCCCCCGCTCGACCCGCCCCGCGGTCCGCGCGAACAAGACCAGCAGCGCGAGCAGCGGAACGCCGAGCCACACGACGATCGTCCCCAGCCCGGCCGACCCCAGCGTCACGATCAGCGTGAACGAGAGGATCCCGATAGGCAGGTTGAGCAGGAGATACGCCAGCGCCCCGCCCAACGGCGGAGTGCGGCGCCCAAAACTGCGACCGGCGGGCACGGTGACCATGGCGGGGCTCCCTCACTGCGGAAACTGACCTGCTCAGCATGGCCGGACCGGCACCGGGCAACCAGGGGGCGAGCGGGCATCTTCGAGGTGGGGACAGCCCTACCCCGTGCCGGAATTATCGGGTTGCCGGGCGGGTTATGATGGTGAGGTTACAAGCACCTACAAGGGGGTGAACGGTTTCGACTCTGGACGTTGAATCAAGGGAAGCGTGCCGGTGCAGGCGAGAGACCACCGTAAGCGTCATCGCAACCTAATAAGCGCCAAGGCCAATAGCCAGCGCGACTTCGCTCTCGCTGCCTGATCGCAGTAGAGCAAGTCTGTCGGCCCGGGGTCGCCTCCGACCCGGTCGCCGGCATCAGCTAGGAGGCTTACCGCCGGTCCCGGCCACGGGGCCCGGTAGGGAAGCAAACAGTGGCTGGGCTCGTCACTTCAGCTTGTTCGCGTGACTGAAGGGGCCAAGCAGAGACATAGCGGACTGCGCACGGAGAAGCCTTGAGGAGGCGCTAGAGGACCCGGGTTCAATTCCCGGCACCTCCACTCGATTCGCGGGAGAGCCCTGCCAACGCTTGCGCGTTGGCCAGGGCTCTTCTTCGTCCTTGCCTTTGGGGGTCGGACCCCCAAACCCCCGCCAGGGGGCTGCGCCCCCTGGACCCCCATCGTGGTGGTTGCGTTGCGTGGGCTGGGTGCGTTGGGTGGGTTGGGTGCGTGGGTTGCGGGGAGGGTTGGGTGTGTTCAAAATATGAGCATGTTCAGTTCAGATGAACATGCGGGTTTGCTGAACGCGATGGGCTGGCCTGCTGAGGTGCGAGCCAGGCTCGAGGAACTTGGCTTGCGGGTCGAGGTGCTCGACGCCGAGGCATCGGCTCCCGATGGCCCGCGCGGACGTCAGATGGATGCCGTCGTGCGGCTCACCACGGAGTCTGGTGCCGTCCGGACGTACGGGGTCGAGATCAAGCGGCGGATGACCGCGGAGCTGGCCACGGCGGTCCATTTCCCGTCGGCGCTTCCGCCGCTGTTGTTCACCGCGCACCTCGGTGATCCGGTCGCCGAACGGCTGCGTGCCCGGGGGATCGACTACGTGGACACTGCGGGCAATGCCCACCTCGCGTGGGATGACGTTCTGATCGACGTACGAGGCCGCCGCAAGCCTGCCGCGTCTGCAGGGCGAGCCTCGATGCGAGGCGCGGGAGCCTTTGGCCGAGCTGGCCTTCAGGTTCTGTTCGTCCTGCTCAGCTGGCCGGAGGTGACTGGCTTTTCCTACCGTTTGCTGGCTGCGCTGAGCGGTGTGTCGCTCGGTACGGTCAAGACGGTCATCGACGAACTCACTAATGCCGGTTACTTGTACCAGGCAGGAGACAAGCGACGGCTTGCCCGCGGAGCCGAACTGCTTGACCGGTGGTCGGAGGCGTACACGATCACTCTGGAACCTGCGCTGGCCCTCGGCGAATTCGAGGCAGCAGACCTTTCGTGGTGGCGGAATTCGCAGGAAGCACTTTTTTCCCTGCAAGCCCAAGTAGGCGGGGAAGCGGGGGCCAGCCTTCTCGATCCGCATTTGCGGCCCGCCTCACTCACGCTTTACGTCGAAAGCTTGCCTGTCCGGCTCATCGGTCAGCATCGCATGGCACGGGCGGAAAAAGACGGCAACGTGCACATCCGGACCCGGTTCTGGAAGGAGCCCGCGCCCCAGCCGTGGTCGGAGTCCTGGATCGTGCCCTCTCCCCTGATCTACGCCGACATGCTTGCCTCCGGAGATCCGCGCCAGCGCGAGCACGCAGACCGTATTCGGAGCAGTGATGATCGACTTAAGCGCATCGACCGAACCTGATCTTCATCTCGCCGCGAAAGTACTGACTCGGGTGGACGCCGTCGCCAAGGCGGTGAAAGTCGATTATCTCGTGGTCGGGGCAACGGCACGCACGATCTTGTCGGTCGGACTGGTCGGCAGCCCGCCTGAACGGGCCACCCGGGACATCGACATCGCCGCTGCAATGGGCAACTGGGACGATTTCGAACGATTTGCGGCCAGGCTGAAACGGCGTGGCAGAAGCGTCCATTCTTTTCTGGTAGAGGGCGTCGAAGTCGACGTGGTGCCCTACGGAGGCATCGAGGAGGAAGGCCGGACCATACTCTGGCCCGACGACCATCGGATGAACGTCCGGGGGCTGAGCGAAGCCGTTGCGTCGGCCGAGCAGGTGCTGCTGCCCGGCGGGCTCGTCGTCAAGATTCCCGCAGTGCCCGCGTTGGCCTTGCTCAAGCTCCTGACCTGGTGGGATCGTCGCTTCGAGACCACCCGCGACGCCATCGACCTCGGGACGATGATCGGCTGGTACTCGTCGGGGCCATATCTGGAACGGCTCTATGGAGAGGAAAACAAAGCCCTCGAACGGCAGGACTACGACCCCGCTCTCGCGGGAGCCTGGCTTTTGGGAACGCACTTGCCTGGTCTGCTAGATGCCGAAGGGGTTGAGGTATTGCTCGACATCGTCGGCGATGACGACGTGCTGGGCCGGTTGGCCAACGATGTTCGCCTCGTTCGGGCACCGGACCTTATTTCCGCGTTGGCCGACGGCATCAAGGAAGCGGTTGCCTAGGCGGAATGGGTGTCCGGCACCGGCCCTCAGTATCGCGGGAAGCTTTCTGTGCCACCGGTTGCCGTGCGAGCGGAGCTCGGATCTCATTTTGGGCGGGTGCCGCCGATGTGTGTGGTTAGGGTTGCGGCTGTTGCGGCGACGGCTTCGGCTAGGTCGGGGAAGGTCTCTTCGCAAGGGCCCTCGTCTGGGCAGAGGTGGCGCAGTGTCACGCTGATCGCGGCCATCGGCCTGGAGCCGTGGTCGAACACTGGGGCGGCGACAGAGGCGAAGCCCGCTGTCACGTGACCGTCTTCTACTGACCAGCCGAGGCGGCGTTCGGTCGCCAAGGTGCGGCGTAGTGCGGCCAGCGAATTGGGGCCGCGCGGAGTGCGCAGGACGAACGACGTGGCGGCCGGGAACAGGGCGCGGACGTGTGCGGCTGGCAGGTGTTGCAGCATCGCGCGGCCGGACGCGGTCAGGTGCGCGGGCAGTCGCACGCCGACATCGGTGACGAGGGTTTCCGGGCGGGCTGGGCGTTCCTTGATCAGGTACAGCGATTCGTTGCCGTGCAGGACGCCCAAATGCGCGGTGTGGCCGATGCGGTCGACGAGTTTGCGCAGCAGCGGTCCGGCCAAGCGCTCCAGCGGGTCGTGGCGCAGGTAGGCCGAGCCGAGTTCGAAGGCGGCGATGCCGAGGCCGTAGCGGCGTTCGGCGGGCAGATGGGTGACGAAACCGGCCGCAGTCAGTTCGTTGAGCAGGTGATACGTCGTCGACCGAGGCAACTCCAGGTCGCGCGCGATGGCCGCGGCCGAGACCGGGCCCGCGTGGCCGGCGAGCAGGCGCAGCACGGAGAGGCCGTTGCGCAGGGCGGGAACGTCGGAACTGCTCACTGGGCCTCCTCCGGAAGTGGCGCGAGGGGACCCCTCGCACTGCCCGAACGGAGTATGAGGGGTCCCTTCGCGCCGGTGGTCGAGGCTCTCGCCACGTGTTGTCTTGAATACCAGACACTACCGCGAACTCCGCTCTGTCGCGCGGGCCCGCCGGGAGGTGCAATGGCGACATGCCGGAACCAGTCCTCCTGAGCTCGAAGCCGATGACCGCGGCGCAGGTTGTCGACATCGTCCGTGGGCACGCGCACGTCGGGCTCGCCGAGACGGTCGAGAAGAACCTCGCCGCCACCCGCCAGCACATCGAAGACCTCGCCGACGCCACGTCGCCGACCTACGGGGTCTCGACCGGGTTCGGCGCGCTCGCCACGCGCCACATTCCCGTCGAGAGCCGTACCGCGCTGCAGCGCAGCCTGATCCGTTCGCACGCCGCGGGCGCCGGGCCCGCGGTGGAGCCGGAGGTGGTGCGCGCCCTGATGCTGCTGCGCCTGCGCACGCTGGCCAGCGGTTACACCGGGGTGCGCCCGCAGACGGCGCAAACGCTTGCGGCGCTGCTCAACGCGGACATCACGCCGGTCGTGCACGAGTACGGTTCGCTCGGCTGCTCCGGCGACCTCGCGCCGCTGGCCGCGGTCGCGCTCGCGTTGATGGGCGAGGGCGAGGTGTTCCACGCGGGCGAGCGGAAGCCCGCCGCGGACGCGTTGCGGGCGGCCGGGATCACGCCGCTCGTGCTGGCCGAGAAGGAGGGCCTCGCGCTCACCAACGGCACCGACGGCATGCTCGGAATGCTGCTGCTCGCCGCCGCCGACCTGCACCGGCTGCTGGACGTCGCCGACCTCACCGCGGCGATGAGCGTCGAGGCGCTGTTGGGCACCGACCGCGCGTTCGCCGCCGATCTGCAGGCGCTGCGCCCGCATCCCGGCCAGGCGACCAGCGCGGCGCGGATGTTCGCGGCGTTGCAGGGGTCGAAGATCGTGGAGAGCCACCGCGGCCCGGACTGCAACCGCGTGCAGGACGCGTACTCGCTGCGGTGCGCGCCGCAGGTGCACGGCGCCGCGCGGGACACGCTGACGCACGCGGAACTGGTCGCGGAGCGGGAACTCTGGTCCGCGGTGGACAACCCGGTGGTGCTGGCCGACGGCCGGGTGGAGTCGAACGGCAACTTCCACGGCGCGCCGGTCGCGTACGTGCTCGACTTCCTCGCGGTGCCGGTGGCGGACGTGGCGAGCATCGCCGAACGCCGCACCGACCGGATGCTCGACCAGGCGCGTTCGCACGGGCTGCCGCCGTTCCTCGCGCACGACCCCGGCGTCGACTCCGGGCACATGATCGCGCAGTACACGCAGGCCGCCGTGGTCAGCGAGCTGAAGCGGCTCGCGGTGCCCGCCTCGGTCGACTCGATCCCGAGCAGCGCGATGCAGGAGGACCACGTGTCCATGGGCTGGTCCGCCGCGCGCAAGCTGCGCAAGGCGGTCGACGGCCTGACCACCGTGCTCGCCGTCGAACTGCTCACCGCTGCCCGCGCGCTCGATTTCCGCGCGCCGCTGCAGCCCTCGCCGGTCACCGGACGCGTCCGGGACCTGCTGCGCACCAAGGTCGAGGGTCCTGGCCCCGACCGTCACCTGGCGCCCGAGATCGCGGCCGCCGAAGAACTCGTGCGGTCGGGCGCTGTCCTGGCCGCGGCCGAACTGGAGGCCTGAGCATGACTAGCACCGCCCGTACCGTCCGCGCCGCCCGCGGCACCTCGCTGACCGCGAAGAACTGGCAGACCGAGGCCGCGCTGCGGATGTTCCACAACAACCTCGACCCCGAGGTCGCCGAGCGGCCCGAGGACCTGGTCGTCTACGGCGGCACCGGCCGCGCCGCGCGCAACTGGGCGAGCTTCGACGCGATCACCCGCGAGCTGACCGCGCTGGAGCAGGACGAGACGCTGCTGGTCCAGTCCGGCAAGCCGGTCGGCGTGTTCCGCACGCACGAATGGGCGCCGCGGGTGCTGATCGCGAACTCGAACCTGGTGGGCGACTGGGCGACCTGGCCGGAGTTCCGCAGGCTCGAGCAGCAGGGCCTCACCATGTACGGGCAGATGACCGCCGGTTCGTGGATTTACATTGGCACGCAAGGCATTCTGCAGGGCACCTACGAGACGTTCGCCGCGGTCGCGAAGAAGCGCTTCGGCGGAACCTTGCGCGGCACGCTCACCGTCACCGCCGGGCTCGGCGGCATGGGCGGCGCGCAGCCGCTCGCGGTCACGATGAACGACGGCGTGGCGTTGTGCATCGAGGTCGACGCCCAGCGCGCGCACCGCCGCGTCGAGCACCGCTACCTCGACGAGGTGGCCGACGACCTGGACGACGCGATCCGGCGGGTCACCGCGGCGAAGAAGGAGCGGCGGCCGCTGTCGGTCGGCGTGGTCGGCAACGCCGCCGAGGTGCTGCCGGAGCTGCTGCGCCGCGACGTCGAGGTGGACATCGTCACCGACCAGACGTCGGCGCACGACCCGCTGTCCTACCTGCCCAAGGGCATCAGCGTGGACGACTGGCAGGACTACGCGGCCAAGAAGCCGGACGAGTTCACCGACCGGGCGCGCGAGTCGATGGCCGAGCACGTCGACGCGATGCTCGGGTTCCTCGACCGCGGCGCCGAGGTTTTCGACTACGGCAACTCCCTGCGCGGTGAGGCGAAACTCGGCGGCTGCGAGCGCGCGTTCGACTTCCCGGGCTTCGTGCCCGCCTACATCCGGCCGCTGTTCTGCGAGGGCAACGGGCCGTTCCGCTGGGCCGCGCTCTCTGGCGACCCGGAGGACATCGCCGCGACCGACCGCGCGATGCTCGAACTGTTCCCGGAGAACGAATCGCTGGCCCGCTGGATCAAGATGGCCGGCGAGCGCGTGGCGTTCCAGGGCCTGCCCGCCCGGATCTGCTGGCTCGGCTACGGCGAACGGCACCTGGCCGGTCTGCGCTTCAACGAGATGGTGGCCAGCGGCGAGCTGAAGGCCCCGGTCGTGATCGGCCGCGACCACCTCGACTCGGGCAGCGTCGCCTCGCCGTACCGCGAGACCGAGGGCATGGCCGACGGCTCCGACGCGATCGCCGACTGGCCGCTGCTCAACGCGCTGGTCAACACCTCGTCCGGGGCGAGCTGGGTGTCCATCCACCACGGCGGCGGGGTCGGCATGGGCCGGTCCATCCACGCCGGGCAGGTGAGCGTCGCGGACGGCACGCCGCTGGCGGCGCAGAAGCTGGAGCGGGTGCTCACGAACGACCCGGGCATGGGCGTCATCCGGCACGTCGACGCCGGATACGACCGCGCGGCCGAGGTCGCCGACGAGCGTGGCGTGCGGGTGCCGATGCGGGAGCAGGCGTGACCGCATCCGGGCTGCTCGGCGAGATCGCCGACGTCGGGCGCGACGCCCGGCGCGGCGGTTACTCGCGGCACGCGTTCGATGCGCCGGAACACGACCTGCGCACGTGGTTCGTCGAACGGGCGCAGCAACTGGGCCTCGACGTCGAGACCGATCGCAACGGCAACCTGTGGGCGTGGTGGGGCGCTCCTGGTGCGGACGCGGTCGTCACCGGCAGCCATCTGGACTCGGTGCCGGGCGGCGGCGCGTTCGACGGTCCGCTCGGCGTGGTGAGTGCGCTGGCGGCGGTGGAAGCGTTGCAGGCCAAGGGTTTCCGTCCGGCCAAACCGTTCGCGGTGGTGGTCTTCGCCGAAGAGGAGGGCGGGCGCTTCGGCGTGCCGTGTCTCGGTTCGCGGCTGCTTACCGGGACGATCGACGCGGACCGGGCGCGGGCGCTGCGGGATCCGTCCGGCGTCACGTTCGCCGAGGCCGCGGCGAAGTCCGGGCTGGACGTGGACCGGGTCGGCGCGGATCCGGACCGGCTCGGGATGATCGGGCAGTTCCTGGAACTGCACGTCGAACAGGGCAGGGGGCTGATCGACCTCGGGTCGCCGGTGGCGGTCGGCAACACGGTGATCGCGCACGGCCGGTGGCGATTCTCCTTTGCCGGACAGGGAAACCACGCGGGTGCGACCTTGCTCGCGGACCGGGTCGACCCGATGCTGCCCGCCGCGGAGACCGTGGTCGCGGTGCGGCGGCTGGCGCGGAAGACGTCGGACGCGCGGGCGACTGTGGGACGGCTGGTGCCCACGCCGGGCGGGACGAACGTGATCGCGTCCACTGTGGACATGTGGCTGGACGCACGCGTTCCGGGCACTGCGACGCCGGCGCTGGTCGAGGAGATCACTCAGGCGGCGCGGGCCGCTGCCGAGGCGGAAGGGTGCGAGCTGGCGGTCACACGAGAGTCGTACTCCGACGACGTGGTGTTCGACGAGACGCTGCGGCGGTCGCTGGGGGAGTGGCTGGGCAATCCGCCCGAGCTGCCCACCGGTGCCGGGCACGACGCGGCGATCCTGTCGGGATTCGTGCCGTCCGGGATGTTGTACGTCCGCAATCCGACCGGGATCAGCCACGCGCCGGAGGAATTCGCTGAGGCGGACGACGTCGAGGCCGGTGCGCGGGCGCTCGCCGAGGTGCTGGAGCGGCTCGCGAGATGACCACGTACTGGTGCGAACGGGCCTGGCTGCCCGACGGGGTCGCGGAAGCGGTCCGGATCGAGATCGCCGACGGCCGGATCGTTTCGGTGACCGCCAATGCGGAGAAGACCGGGACCATCCTCAATGGACTGACGCTCCCCGGGTTCGCCAACGGGCATTCGCACGCGTTCCACCGCGCGTTGCGGGGCCGGACGCACCACGAGCGGGGCACGTTCTGGACGTGGCGGGAGCGGATGTACTCGCTTGCCGCCCGGCTCGATCCGGATTCGTACTACCGGCTCGCCCGGGGCGTTTACGCCGAGATGGTGCTGGCGGGGTACACGAGCGTCGCCGAGTTCCACTATCTGCACCACGGTCCGGGCGGCAAGCCGTACGCGTCGCCCAACGCGATGGGCGACGCGTTGCGGCAGGCCGCGCGGGACGCCGGGATCCGGATGACTCTGCTCGACACCTGTTATCTCGCGGGCGGCATCGGCGTGCGGCCGGACGAGGTGCAGCAGCGGTTTTCGGACGGTTCCGCCGAGAAGTGGGCGGAACGCGTTGCGCTGCTGAAGGAAGACGACCTGTTCCGCGTTGGCGGGGCGATCCACTCGGTGCGTGCGGTGCCGGAGTACGAGCTGCCGAAGGTGGACAGCGCGGTGCCGAAGGACCGGCCGTTGCACATCCACCTGTCCGAACAGCGTGCGGAGAACGAGCAGTGCGAGGCCGCGTATCGCTGGACGCCGACCGGGTTGCTCTGGGATTACGGCGTGCTCGGCGAACGGCTCACCGCGGTGCATGCGACGCATCTGACCGAGCAGGACATCAAGTGGCTGGGTGATTCCCGAAGCGGTGCGTGCTTCTGCCCGACCACCGAACGGGACCTCGGCGACGGCATCGGCCCGGCCCGGAGCCTGCTGGACGCGGGCGCGCGGCTCGGCATCGGGAGCGACAGCAACGCGGTGGTCGACGCGTTCGAGGAGACCCGGGCGCTGGAGCTGGACGATCGGCTCGCCAGCGAGGAGCGCGGCCGGTTCACCGCGGAAGAACTGCTCGCCGCCGGCACCGAGCACATCTCCGCGGGCTGGCCGGAGACCGGCACTCTCGCGGCTGGTGCTGGAGCCGACCTGGTCACGGTCGCGACGGACACGGTGCGCACGGCCGGGATCGAACCGTCCGGCGTGCTGTTCGCCGCCGCGGCCGCGGACGTCCGTACCGTGCTGGTGGCCGGACGGGAAGTGGTGCGCGACGGTGCGCACGTGCTGATCGAACGACCGGAAACCTTACTGGCCAAGGAGATCGAGGCGCTGTGGCAGTTCTGATCACCGGAATCGGGGAGCTCACCACGAACGACCCGGAGCTGGGCAAGCTCCGCGACGCCGCGCTGGTGCTCGACGGCGAGACCGTCGCGTGGGCGGGTCCGGCTGCGCAGGCACCGGACGCCGACGAGCGCGTTGACGTCGAGGGTCGCGCCGTTCTGCCCGGATGGGTCGACAGCCACACCCATCTCGTGTTCGCGGGCGACCGTACCGCCGAGTTCGAGGCGCGGATGGCCGGACAGGCTTACGCGGCAGGCGGAATCGCGGTCACCGTTGATGCGACGCGGGCGGCTTCGGACGAGCAGCTGGCGGCGAATCTGCGTCGACATGTCGAGGAAGCGGCTGCACAGGGCACGACCTGCCTGGAGACGAAGACGGGATACGGCCTCACGGTCGCTGATGAGGCACGGTCGGCGCGGATCGCGGGCGAGGTCGCGGACGAGGTGACCTTCCTGGGAGCGCATCTAGTGCCGCCGGGTGCCGACGCGGAGTCCTATGTGGACTTGGTCTGCGGCGAGATGCTGGACGCGGTCGCGCCGCACGTGCGGTGGGCCGATGTGTTCTGCGAAACCGGGGCGTTCGACGAGGCACAGTCGGCGCGCGTGCTCAAAGCGGCGGCGGAGCGCGGGCTTGGGCTGCGGGTGCACGGCAATCAGCTCGGCGAAGGGCCGGGCGTGCGGCTGGCGGTGGAGCTGGACGCGGCGAGTGTCGACCACTGCACGTACCTGAGTGATGCCGACGTCGAGGCGCTCGCGTCGTCCAACACGGTCGCGACGATCCTGCCCGCGTGCGATCTGTCCACCAGGCAAGCGCTGGCACCGGCGCGTCGACTGCTGGACGCCGGCGCGACGGTCGCATTGGCCAGCAACGCCAATCCCGGCAGCTCGTACACCACGTCGGTGGCGTTCTGCGTGACGACGGCCGTGCTTCAGCTGCGGATGACTGTCGACGAGGCGGTGTGGTCGGCGACCGCCGGCGGGGCGCGGGCACTTCGCCGCGACGACGTCGGCTACTTGCGCCCGGGTGCGCGGGCGGATGTGCACGTACTCGACGCGCCGTCGACTACGCATCTCGCTTATCGGCCCGGGGTCCCGTTGACCCACTCGGTGTGGCGGAAAGGGGCAAGGGTGCGTTAATCGGTGGCGACGGCGTCCGCGGCTGCGCTAACGTGAAAGGGAACAGGACGCGCGAAAGACCATTGTCCGGTATGGGTTAGGCCGGACGACTCATTCGCTCTGTTTCCGAGCGCCCGGCTAAGGCGGGCCGAGCCCAGTGCGTCCCTCTCGAACCAGAACGTTGGTACGGAAGGGACTTCGCTGATGGCGAATAACGTGAACGACGCGGACAACACTGTGCTCGTGATCGGGGCCGGGCTCGGCGGGTTGTGTCTCGCGCAGGGCCTGCGCAAAGCCGGGATCCCGTGCGAGGTCTACGAACGCGATTCCGCGCTGGACGCGCGTCGGCAGGGGTATCGGCTGCACATCGATTCCCGCGGCGACCAGGCGTTGCGGCAAGTCCTGCCGCCGCACCTGCACGAGTTGTTCCTCGCTACCTCGGGCCAGCCGCGCAACGCCACCACGATCTACGACAGCCAGCTGACGCCACGCACCGAGTTCGTGCTGGACGACGGCGAGGTCCAGCGCAACGTCAACCGGTTCACCCTGCGGCAGATTCTGTTCGAGGGCCTCGACAACGTCCATTTCGGCAAAGAGTTCGTCCGGTACGAGAAGCACGACAACGGCGTGATCGCGCACTTCGCCGATGGCACGCAGGCGCACGGCGCGGTTCTCGTCGGCGCGGACGGGGTGAATTCGCCGGTGCGCCGCCAATATCTCCCGCACGCGCGGGTCGTCGACACCGGATTGCGCCAGCTGTACGCGAAGATCCCGCTCACCGAGGCGACCCGGGAACTGTTCGACTCGGAGATGTTCGCCGTGTTCAGCATCGTTTCCGGGCCGCACAAGCAGATGATCGGGTTCGCGCCGGTCGACTACCCGGAGCCGATCGCCGACGCCTGCGCGCGGCTCGCGCCGCAGGTCCGGCTCAGCCCGGACGAGCCGTACATGACCTGCGCTTTCGGTGCGCGCCAGGAAGTCTTCGGGCGGACGGACGACGAACTCCGCGCGCTGTCCGCGGACGAGATGCAGCAGCTCGTGCTCGACCGGGTCGCGGATTGGAACCCGCGCGTTCGCCGGATGGTCGAAAGCTGGCTTCCGGACTCGCCGTTCCTCGTTTCGATCCGGACCAGCGTGCCGATCGGGCCCTGGGAGCCGTCGCGGGTGTGCCTGGTCGGCGACGCGATCCACGCGATGAGCCCGGCAGCCGGGGCGGGCGCCAACACCGCGATGCGCGACGGTGCCGCGCTCGCTGCCGCGTTGAGCAGCGGTTCGGCGGATGCGATCGGGGAATACGAGGCGGAAATGCGCCGGTATGGCTTCGCCGCGGTCCGGGAATCCGCCGCGAACGGGGCGCAGCATCTGGGGCAGAACCCCTTGCCGGAAATGTTTTCGGCGTCCTTTTCCTGACCGGGTACGGGGGCAGAGTTCCTGCTCCCGCGCCCAGCCCCGCGCGCAGTCCGGAAGCTCAACGGCGACGATGAAAAAGGACCAGCAGGTGAACGGCGGAAAACCGGCGGCGTCGGCAAGATCTCGTTCATTCAGAGTTCAACTACTGGCCATTCGCTGAGGGATCTGGAGACCCCGCCCGCGTAGGTACCGTCACTCCCGCAGGACACTCCGGACTGGAGAGCGGGCATGGACTTTTCTCTCATCGTCCTGGTGGTGATCGTCGCGGCGCTGGCCTTCGACTTCACCAACGGGTTCCACGACACGGCCAACGCGATGGCCACCTCGATCGCCACCGGCGCGCTGAAGCCCCGGGTCGCGGTCGCGATCTCGGCGGTGCTGAATCTCGTCGGCGCGTTCCTTTCGATCGAGGTCGCGAAAACCATTTCCGGCGGGATCGTCGACGACACCAAAGTCACGCCGGTGGTGATTTTCGCCGGATTGGTCGGGGCCATCGTCTGGAATCTCGTGACGTGGCTGGTCGGGCTGCCGTCGAGCTCGTCGCACGCGTTGTTCGGCGGGCTGATCGGGGCGACCTGGATCGCGTCCGGCGCGGACGCCGTGCACTTCGCGAAGGTCGTCGAAAAGGTGCTGATCCCGGCGATCGCGTCGCCGGTGGTGGCGGGAATCGTCGCGATCGTCGGCACCTTCCTCGTTTACCGGATCACCGCCAAGGCCCGGCAAGACGTGGTCGGCAAGGGGTTCAAGACCGGTCAGGTGCTTTCGGCGAGCCTGGTGTCGCTCGCGCACGGCACCAACGACGCGCAGAAGACGATGGGCGTCATCACGCTCGCGCTGATCGCGGGCGGTTCGCTCGCGCCGGGGTCGAACCCGCCGGTGTGGGTCATCCTCGCCTCCGGCGCGGCGATCGCGCTGGGCACCTACTTCGGCGGCTGGCGGATCATCCAGACGATGGGCAAGAAGCTCACCGAAATCCAGACGCCGCAAGGCTTTGCCGCCGAGACGAGTTCCGCGGCGGTCATCCTGGCCTCGTCGCACCTCGGCTTCGCGCTGTCGACCACGCACGTCACCTCGGGCGGCATCATCGGCTCCGGGCTCGGCCGGAAACTCGCCGAGGTCCGCTGGGGCGTCGCGGGCAAGATGGTGATCGCCTGGGCGCTCACGCTGCCCGCCGCCGCGATCGTCGGGGCCGTCGCCGCCGCGGTCTCCACCCGGGGCAGTTGGGGAACCGTCCTCGTCGGCGGCGTCGGAGTGCTGCTCGCGCTGGGCATCTGGCTCGCGTCGCGGCGCAACCCGGTCACGCTGGCCACCGTCAACAACGAGCCGGAGGCCGCCGAGGCCGCCCCGGTCGCGGCCTGAGGGAGCACGACATGGCGATCAACTGGGGTGCCCTGGGCATCGTTTTCGTGGTGGCGCTGGCCGCGGCGGTTGTGCTGACCGGGCTGTTCGCGTACGGCGTGCGCGGCCTCTCGGAGCGGGTGACGGCGCGGGCGCACGGCGGCAGTGGCACGGTTCAGCTGACCGGTGTGGTGGTGTGTTTCGCGGTTTGTGCCGCGGTGGTCGGGTACGGGATCTATCTGATCGTGGCTTAGGCGAGTGCCGCCTCGGCGCGGGTTCGCAGTTCTTCCGGAAGTTCGTCGAGCAGCGGTCGGACCGTCGCTCGGCGGGCTTCGTTCAGGTGGGCCAGGACGTCCAGCGCCGGGGCCCACAGCGACTCGTTTGCCGCGGCGGTGCGGACCAGTGCGGGCAGGCGGTCCTCGCCGACCAGGCTGAGTACGTGGTCGATCCGGCTCCGGTCGTCCAGCACGTACGCGGTGTGCAGGAGACCGGCATCGTCCAGCAGGCCTACGCAGCGGCGGACCGTGTCGTCCGGCAGGTGGCCGACGAAGCGGCCCAGCGTGATCCAGTCTTCGCGGCGGGTCAGTTCCTCGGCGACCGCCACGACGGTTGTTACCGGGATCCGGGTGATGATCGAAGTGGCCCGCCGCGGGTCCAGTTCCGCCGCGACCGAGGCGAGGAACTTCGGCGACAGCCGTTTCGCGACGTCGACGCCGCGTGACACGTCGACCAGTCCGGCGATCCGCGCGCACAGCAGCGGGCCGAACACCTTCTCCGCGATCTTCGCGGTCACCCCGGCCGGCAGCAGTTTGCTCGCCAGCGCCATCCGCTCCAGCACGACGAGGTTCGCGTCGAACAGCGTGGTCGTCATCTGCTCGCGCAGCAGCCGGACCTCGCCCTGGTCGACGTCGGCGAGGTAGTCGAGCCGGGCGGGGTCGACGTCGAGGACCCGGGCGAGTTTGAGGATTTCCGGGTTCACAGGCCGACCGCTTTCCGCACCGCGCCGCGCAGCAGCGCGGGCACGTACTTCAGGCTTTCCTCACCCGCGCGGGCGAGCGCCTGCGCCTGCCGGTGCCGGGCGTCCCGCAAGGCCGCCGACAGATCCTGTTTGTGCTGCTCAGGCAGGGATTCGATGCCGTCCGGCAAGGGAGCGCCGAGCTGCTCGGCCAGGGTGCGTTCAGCCATGGTGACCCATCATGCCTCACGATCTCGACCTTGACTTTCGGCAGTGGTGACGAATCGGGCGGCCCTTGTAGCGTCAGCGGAATGAAGGAGGCGACGCGAGTCCGCTGGCGCGTGACGTTCGACGTGCTGCTCTGGGCCGCGTTGTGCGGGTTCGTCGTGCTCGACGGCCCGCTCGACCCGAACGTCTGGGAACTCGTCTACGGCCTGGTGTCGGTCACCCTGGCGATGGCCACCGCCCGCGTCTACCCGGCGTTCGCGCTGGCGGTGGCGATGGCGACGGCGCTCGTCATCGCGTTCGGCTGGGGCGGCCGGGTGGCGGTGTGGGAGTTCTTCCTGATCGTCGTGATCTCGTACCTGGCCGGGCTGCGACTGGCCAGGGCACGCGTGGCGATGATCTGCTTCTTCGCCATCGCGGTGGCCGGGATCCCGCTGGCTTTCCTGCCGACGGCGGGCTTCGACGCGTGGGGCGCGGTGCTCGGCACGCTCGCGTTCGCCGGGGTCGCGCCGTGTCTGCTCGGCCGGCACGTGCGGCTGCGGCGCGAGCTCGCGCAGGACGGGTGGCGGCGCGCGGAGGAGATGGAGAGCAGGCACCGGCTGGTCGCGCAGGAGGCGCGGCTGCGGGAGCGGGCCCGGATCGCCAGCGACATGCACGATTCGCTCGGCCACGAGCTGAGCCTGATCGCGGTGCGCGCGGCGGCTCTGGAGGTCGACAGCGAGCTTGGCGAAGCGCAACGCGAGGCCGCCGGACAGCTTCGGGCGGGCGCGGCGACGGCGACGGAACGGCTGCGCGAGATCATCGGCGTGCTGCGCGAGGACGCCGCGCCGATCGAGCCGGTGCAGGGCGATCTGGGGGAGCTGATCGACCGCGCGCGGGCGTCTGGGATCGAGATCGGCGCGCGGATCGACAAGCTGGACGGCGCACCGCCGATGGTCGCGCGGGCGGTCTACCGCGTGGTGCAGGAAGGGCTCACGAACGCGGCGAAGTACGCGCCCGGCGCGGCCGTCACGGTGGTCGTGACCAGCAACAATGAGTCGACCGACGTCCGGGTCCGGAACGCGCCGCCGCCCGCCGGACCGTTGCCCGGCCGGTCCGGGCAGCGGGGGTTGATCGGCCTGCAGGAGCGGGTGCGGCTGGTCGGCGGGAGCCTGACCGCGGGCCCGGCGGACGGCGGGTTCGAGGTGGCGGCCCGTCTGCCGCACGATTCGGCGCCCGCGCCGGAGCAGGACGACGGGATCGGACAGGCCGCGCGCGAGCTGGAGCGTGCCCGTCGCGCCGTGCGGTCGAGCCTGGTGCAGGCGATCGTGGTGCCGCTGGCGCTGTTCGGAGTGGTCATCGGCGGGGCGGGCGTGACCTTCCTGGTGCAGTGGTCGTCGTCGGAGCTGCCGCCGGACTCGTACGCGCGGATCCAGATCGGCATGCCGCACTCGGCCGTCGAACCGCTGCTGCCCGCCCGCCAGCGCACGACGCTGCCGTCGATCAATGTGCCGCCGCAGCCTTACCGGAGCACCTGCGAGTACTACGGAGCCGGCCGGAGCTGGCTCAACTTCAACTATGCCGTCTATCGACTGTGCTTTGTGGACGATCGAGTGGCGAGCAAGGATCTTTACAGTGAGGACGAACCGTGATTCGCGTACTGCTGGCCGACGACGAAGCGATGATCCGCGCCGGCGTGGCCGCGATTCTGGCCTCGGACAAGGAAATCGAGGTGGTGGCCGAGGCCGCGGACGGACGCGCGGCGGTCGAACTGGCGCGTGCGAACCGGCCGGACGTCGCGCTGCTCGACATTCGCATGCCCGGGCTCGACGGGCTGGCCGCGGCGGAGGAAATCCGCAAACTGCTGCCGGACACCGGCGTTCTCATGCTGACGACGTTCGGGGAGGACGAGTACATCGAACGCGCGCTCGGCCTCGGCGCGAGCGGATTCCTGCTCAAGGCGGGCGATCCGCGCGAACTGCTCGCCGGGGTGCACGCGGTGGCAGACGGCGCGGCGTTCCTTTCGCCGAAGGTCGCGCACCGCGTGATCACGCGCTTGTCCGGCAGCCGGTTCAGCCGGGCCGCGACCGCGCGCGAGCGGGTGAGCGTCTTGACGAACCGCGAGCGGGAGGTGCTGGTGCTGCTCGCCGAAGGACTGTCCAATGCGGACATCGCGGCGCGGATGTTCGTGGTGGAAGGCACGGTGAAGGCGCACGTGAGCACGATCCTGACCCGGTTGGACGTACGGAACCGGGTGCAGGCCGCGATCACGGCGTTCGAGGCTGGACTGGTGTGAGCCTCGGCGGTTGCCAGCGACTGATGCCGGCTCCGACGCGAGTGGTGACCGCTGCGGGCAGCAGCCGGGTGAAAGCCGCTCGCAGTGCGACCGCCGCCGGGTTGCGGAGAAGCGGACCGCTGGCACCGGCCTGGATCGACGCCTTCGCGACCTTCTGCGTGCGCGGTCGGCGTTCCGCGTCATAACATCGGAGCGCTTCGTCCACTGTGGACTTCTGGACGTGCGAGGCCAGCACCACCGCGTCCTCCAACGCCTGGCAGCCGCCTTGCCCGAGGAACGGCGGCATGGCGTGCGCGGCGTCCCCGAGCAGCGCGATACGGCCCCGGGTGTAGCTGGGCAGCGGCGTGGCGAGGTGATGCGTGTCGTGCAGCAAGATTTCCGGCGTGGCGTCGATGAGCTGTGGAATCGGGTCGTGCCAGCGGGCGTACTTCGCGCTCAGGTACGCGCGGATGTCGTCGTGCCGGATCCCGGCCGGACGAGCTTCGGAAACCCACCAGTAGACCTCGTCGTCCAGCAACGGCAGGACGCCGATTTCGATTCCCGCCGCCCACGTCGTGCTCAACGTGGGTTTCAGCGGCAGCTTGGCGATCCCGCGGAACGCCGCGCCACCGCTGTACTCCACGCGTGCGGCCGGGAAGAGCGCCTGCCGGATCGGGCTGTTGATTCCGTCGGCCGCCACGACCAGGTCCGCCTCGACCGAGCCGGAATCGTGGTGCACCACGCCGTTCTGCTCGACGCTCGTCACCTCGACCCCGGTCTTAAGGTATTCGCCCGGCAGTGCCGACCGCAGCGTTTCGATCAGATTCGCCCGGTGGATCGCGCCCAGCGGCAGCCCGTGACTGCGGACGAAGAGGTCCGCGTCCCAACTCGCCAGCCGACGTCCGCGCCAGTCGACCAAGCCACCACCGCGCTGCGCGGAGATCCGCGGCTCGACACCGAGTTCGGCCAGCGCCCGCTGCGCGTTGGGCCACAACGAGATTCCCGCGCCGATGGCGGTCAGCTCCGGTGCCCGTTCGAGCACCGTGACCTCCCAGCCGACCCGGCGCAAACCGATCGCCGCGGCCAGTCCGCCGATGCCGCCCCCGACCACGACCGCGCGGTGCGAAGCCATGCCGACCTCCTCTACGTCTGTAGAGGACTCTACACCTGTAGTGTGCCGAGGGTGGAACGGACAGCTGTGATCGGCGACGCAGCCATCGAGGTCATCGCGGCCGAGGGCATGCGCGGGCTGACGCACCGCGCCGTCGATCGGGCGGCCGGGCTGCCCGCGGGTTCGACGTCGTACTACGCACGCACCCGCGTCGCGTTGCTGGCGCTGGCCGCGGACCGGATGGTCGCGCTGGACCAGGCCGAAATCGTCCCGCCGGAAGGGAAACTCGCGGAGTTCCTGGGCGCGACGGTCCACCGCTCGATCACCGCCGGGCGCACCAGAATGCTCGCGCGCTACGAATTCGCGCTCGAATCGACCCGACGGCCGGAGTTGCGCGCTCGGTACGACGCCGGCGGGCTGGAATTGCGCCGCCGGTGCGCGGAAGTGCTTGCCGCGGCCGGTTCTCCGACTCCCGAGGACCACACTCGCGTGCTCATCGGGTGGCTCGACGGATCGATCTTCGACGCGCTGGCAGGCACCGGCTCCGTCAACCCGCCGACCGAGGCCGAACTGGTTGCCGGAGCCCGTGCCGTGCTCGCCGGATTGGGGCTGCCGCACGCCTGATCAGGCGTCGCGGCGGTTCAGCAGCGCGGTTCCCGCGGCGATCCCGGCGGCCGCCCAGGCGAGGCAGACCAGCACGCCGACCCAAGGCCCGTACGGCGGCAGGCTGCCCAGCAACGGGTTCGGGTCGCCAGGCGGCACCATCGCGTTCATGCCCGCGAAGGCCGGGAAGTAGTTCATCGCCGGAGGGAACACGTACGACGACATCAGCATCGGCATCGGCAGCAGCAGCACGATCACCACCACCAACGTGCCCGCCGCACTGCGCAGCACGAACGAAATCCCCAGGCACAGCACGCCGAGCAGCGCGAAATACGCACCCATGCCCAGCGCGGTGACCGCCCCTTGCGACAGCGACGTGGAACCCCCAGCCCCACGCATCAGCACCGAGGCGACCCCCATGCCCAGCACGGCGACGACCACGCCGTAGACGAACAGCACCGGCACCAGCACCGCGGCCTTGGCGGCGGTGACCCTCGCCCGCACCGGAACCCATTGCAGCGTCGAGCGAATCGACCCGCTGGTGTACTCGCTGGTCACGAACAGCGTCGCGACCGCGAGCACGCAGAACTCGACCAGATAGATCGCACCGCTGTTGACGATGCCGTGCGCGGTCTGCTGCCGTTCGCCGCCCGCGTGCTGCGAGATCCCGGTGACGACGGAGTAGAACGCCATCAGCAGCACTCCGCCGATCAGCGACCACCACGTCGCCCGCACTGACCAGAACTTGGTCCACTCCGCCGAAATCGCCAGCTTCGTCATGCCGTAACCCCGTATTCCACCGATCCGGCGGTCAGTTCCATGTACGCCTGCTCGAGCGAAGCGGTCCGCTCGGCAAGTCCGTGCAACCGGACGCCCAGTTCGTAAGCCAGGTCCCCGATCTCGGCCGCGGACGCCTCGTCGACGAGCAGTTCGCTGCCCTCCCCGGGCAGCACCGACCGGCCGTTCCCCCGAAGCCAGTCCGCGAGTTTCGCGCGCTCCACCGGATCCGGCGCGAGGACCGCGACCGACCGGCTCGAGTTGCCCGCGATGAAGTCGCCGATCGCCGCGTCGGCGAGGATCGAGCCCTTGCCGATGACCAGCAGCCGGTCCGCGGTCAGCTGCATTTCGCTCATCAGATGGCTGGACACGAACACAGTGCGTCCTTCGGCGGCGAGCGAACGCATCAGCTGCCGCACCCAGCGGACGCCGTCCGGGTCGAGTCCGTTGACCGGCTCGTCGAACATCAGCACGCCGGGGTCGCCGAGGAGCGCGCCGGCGATGCCGAGCCGCTGGCTCATGCCGAGCGAGAACGTCCCGGCGCGCTTGCCCGCGACGTCGCTCAGCCCGACCGTCGCGAGCACTTCCTCGACGCGGCTCGCGGCGATTCCGTTGCTGTGCGCCATCGCGAGCAGGTGTTTGCCCGCACTGCGGCCGGGATGCATGGCTTTCGCATCCAGCAGTGCGCCGACTTCCCGCAGTGGAAACCGTAGTTCTGCGTACGGTTTGCCGCGGATCAGCGCGTCGCCGGAGTCCGGCCGGTCGAGCCCGACGGTCATCCGCATGGTGGTGGACTTGCCCGCGCCGTTCGGGCCGAGGAACCCGGTCACCGTGCCCGGCTCGATGACCGAGGTGAGGCCGTTGACCACTGTCTTCTGGCCGTAGCGCTTCGTCAATCCGCGAAACGTGATCATAGGGCGAAGTCTGCGCCCGCGCGGGGTGCGCGGACATCAGCCGACCGTCCCGGACCGACCCCGACTTTCGGCAGGGGGTCAGCGCGACCTGCGGGTGGTGTGCCGGGTCGGGGTGGCGGTCGCGGGGTCCTCCGGCCACGGGTGTTTCGGATAGCGGCCGCGAAGGTCCGCGCGGACGGCGGCGTATCCGGTGCGCCAGAAGGATTCGAGATCGGCGGTGACCGCGGCCGGGCGGCCGGCGGGCGAAAGCAGGTGCAGCACCACCGGGACGCGGCCGTCGGCGAGCGACGGCGTCTCGGTCCAGCCGAACGTCTCCTGCAGCTTCACCGCGAGCACCGGCTGGTCGCCGTGGTAGTCCACCCGGTAGTGCGAACCGGACGGGACTTCGAGCCGGTCCGGCGCGAGTTCGTCGAGCCGCGCGGCTTCGGGCCAGGGGAGCAGGCCGCGCAAGGCAGTTCCGGCGTCGACGTTCGCCAGATCGGCTCGGCGGCGGACTCTCGACAGGTCCAGCCAAGTGTCTACTTCGGACAGCAGCGCCTCGTCGTCCACCGAAGGCCACGGATCGCCGAGTACCCGGTGCAGGAAGGCAAGGCGGTCGCGGAGGCGGGTGCCGTCCTGGCTCCAGCGGAGCAAACCGAGGCCTTCGGCGCGGAGCCCGGTGACGATTGCGTCGTGGACTAGCTGCGGATCTGGGTTGCGTAGCGGCTTTTCCGACAGAACGATCGCACCCAGGCGATGGACGTGCCGGGCGACGACATCGCCGTCCCAATGCACTTCGTCCACTTCGGACACCAGGGTCGGCGCGGCTCGGGTCGCCAATGCTTCGTCGGCGGTCGCGGCGAGGCGGATGGTGCCGTGCACGCGGCCTGGGTCGCGGGTGGCTTCGGCGACGGCCAGCCATTCGGCGTCGCCCAAACCGCTGCCGCTGGGCAGTTCCGCCGCGGTGCCGCTGGCCATCAGATACACCGGGGCCGATCCCGCGCGCCGCCGCGCCAAGCGTTCCGGATGGGCGAGGGCGACGACCAACGCGGCGTCCGGGTCTGCTTTGGCCGGGGAATTGACCAGTGCGGCCAACCGTTTCGCGTCCCGCTGCCATCGGCGGGCCGCGTCGTCGTGTGCGGAACGGAGGCGGCGCAGTTCGGCCTCGACATCGGTCAGCGTCGCTCCGGTATCGAGCAGCGCGACCACTTCCGCGGCGGCCCTGGCTCCGACTGCCTCGGCGCCGTCCAGCAACGCGCGCGCCAGCCGGGGATGCAGACCGAGGTCGGCCATCTTCTGCCCGCGCGGCGTGACAGCGCCTTCCGAGGTGGTCGCGCCGAGCGTGACGAGCAGGCTTCGCGCGGCGGCGAGCGCACCTTCACCCGGCGGATCCCACCAAGCGAGGCCGGTTCCGTCCGGAGTGGACCAGCAGGCGAGTTCCAACGCGAACCGTGCCAGCTCGGCGGTACGGATCTCCGGCTCCGGATACGCGGGCAGCGTCGCTTGCTCGTGCTCCGGCCAGCAGCGGTAAGCGCGGCCAGGCGCTTCGCGACCCGCACGACCAGCGCGTTGTTCCGCCACCGCTGCCGAAACCCGCACCGTGGCGAGCCCGGCGAGACCACGTCGATGGTCCACCCGCGGAACGCGTGCGAGACCCGAGTCCACGACCGCGCGAACGCCGGGAACGGTCAGACTCGACTCGGCGACGGCGGTCGCGAGAACTACCCGGCGGCGGTCTCGTGGCCGCAATGCTTCGTCTTGCCGGGCAGCGGAAAGCCGCCCGTGCAGCGGCAGCACGTCCGCGTCCAGCGAACTCAGCAACGCTGACGTACGCGCGATTTCGCCGGCACCCGGGAGGAACGCGAGCACGTCGCCGTCTCCTTCGGAGAGGGCTTTCCGGACCGCCGAAGCGACTGCGGCTTCCGGGCTTTCCCCGCGCGCCGGAGCGCGGTAGCTCAGCTCGACCGGATACGTGCGCGCGTGCGCGGTGATCACCGGGGCGTCGCCGAGCAGTTCGGCCAGCCGTCCGGACGCGACCGTCGCCGAGGTCGCGAGCAGCCGCAGGTCGTCGCGCAATCCGGCGCGGACGTCGAGGAGCAGGGCGAGCAGCAGGTCAGCGTCGAGATGGCGTTCGTGGCATTCGTCCAGCAGGACCGTCGACACCCCGGCCAGCTCGGGATCGTGCTGCACCCGCCGCACCAGCAGCCCCGACGTGACCACCTCGATCCGCGTGCGCGACGACACCTTCCGGTCGCCGCGCACGGCGTACCCGACCGTCTCGCCGACCGGTTCGCCCAGCAGCGCGGCCATCCGCCCGGCCGCGGCCCGGGCAGCCAGCCGACGCGGTTCGGCGACCACGACGCGTCCTTCGCCCCGGTTCAGCGCGAGCGGCACGAGAGTGGTCTTGCCGGTGCCGGGCGGGGCGACGAGCACCGCGGCGCCGTGGTCGTCGAGCGCACTCAGCACAGACGGCAGCACCGCGCGGACGGGCAGGTCCGGCAGCGAGGCTAGGTCGGTCACTGCTCGGTGATCTCCGGTGGATTCGGCAACGGGTAGTTCGACGGCCCGATGTTCGTCTCCAGCGACTTCCGCCAGGCCCCGGTCGACACCATCTTCCGGATGGCATCGTCGACCGCGTGCTGGCCCTCGGTGTCGCCCTTGCGCAGGCCGATGCCGTACCGCTCAGTGGAGAATGGACGGCCGACCACCTTCAGCAGCTCCGGGTTCTGCGCGGCGTACCCGGCGAGGATCACCGCGTCCGTGGTGACCGCGTCGACCTGGTTCGCCAGCAGCGCGGTCACGCAGTCCGGATAGCGCGGGTACTCGACCAGCTTCACCATCTGCGCGAACTTGTCCTTCACCGTCTGCGCGGGAGTCGAGCCGGTGACCGAGCAGAGCCGCTTGCCGTTGAGGCTTTCCGGGCCGGTGATGTCCGGCGAGGTGAGCCGCACCAGCAGGTCCTGGCCGGTGACGAAGTACGGGCCGGCGAAGCCCACCTGCTGTTTCCGCTTGTCGGTGATCGAATAGGTGGCCACGACCAGGTCGACCGCGCCCGAGGTGAGGTCCGTTTCGCGGCGCGCCGGGGTGGTCTCGTGCCAGGTGATGTGGTCCGGTTCGACCCCCAGTTCGCGTGCGACGAAAGTAGCGACATCGACGTCGAAACCGGCGAGCCTGCCGTCGACGGTCCGCTGCGAAAGCCCGGGCGCGTCGAACCGGATTCCGATGGTCAGGTGGTTGCCGTCACGCGCCCGGGTGGGAAGCGGATCGTCCTTCGATACCTCCGACGACCCGCACGAGACGCAGCTGACCAGCAGAAACACGGCGGCGAACGCTGCGCGTAACCGCATCGGTGCCTCCGCTTCGCCGGTTGGCTGCTCACATGGTTCTCAGGTCAGACGGCTAGCCTAAGCGCGTGCGCCGACTGCCCCAACCTGTACTCGACACCATCGGCACCCTCGCCCGGCTCGGGCTGGCTGCCGTGTGGCTCGTGTCCGGCGGCTTGAAGATCGCCGATCCGGGGCAGACGTACATCGCCGTGCAGGCCTACGACGTGCTCCCGCACGCGCTGGTGCGCCCGGTCGCCACCGGGCTGCCGCTGCTGGAACTGGTGCTCGGGCTGCTGCTGCTCGCCGGGCTGGCCACGCGCTGGGTCGCGGGAGCGTCGCTGCTGCTGCTGGCCGTGCTCGTCGCGGGCATCGCGCAGTCGTGGGCGCGCGGGCTGAGCATCGACTGCGGCTGCTTCGGCGGCGGCGGGCGCGTGGACGCCGGGCAGACCGAATACCCGCAGGAGATCCTGCGCGACACCGGTTTCGCCCTGCTCGCGGTGTGGCTGCTCGTCCGGCCGCGCACGTGGCTTTCGGTCGACGGCTGGCTCGGCTGGGGCAAAGGCAGGAACGCCGGGAACTCGGGCGAGGCCTCGGACGACTACCCCAAGGGCATCGCGGAAGGGAATTAGGAACAGTGGGTGGAGCTGCGCGCAACGCGCGGAAAAGCCGTCAGCAGGCGGCGGCCGCGAGGTCGGTCGCCCAGGCGCGGGGCTCGAAGAGCGACCGGAACAAGATCATCGCGATCGCAGTCGCCGTCGTGGTGGTCGCCGCGCTCGTGATCGGCGGCGTGCTCTGGATCAACTCGAGCAAGAACGCGACGCAGGACAGCGCGATCCAGCCGGGCACGACCTCGGCGCTCGGACCGGGCGTGGTCGAGAAGCGCGACGGGGCCGTCGTGACCGTCGGCAAGCCGGGCGCGCCGAAGACCATGGACCTCTACGCCGACTTCCTGTGCCCGTACTGCGCGAAGCTGCAGCAGGACTTCGGGCCGCGGATGGAGAAGGCGATCAACGACGGCCAGCTCACCGTGCGCTACCACATGGTGATCCTGCTCAACAAGAACTCGGACCCGCCGGGCTACTCGCTCGACTCGGCGAACGCCGCGCTCGCCGCCGCCGACCAGCAGAAGTTCACCGCCTTCCACGACGCGCTGTTCAAGAACCAGCCGCAGGAAGGCGGGCGCGGGTACGACAAGGCCCAGCTGATCAAGCTCGGCCAGGACCTCGGGATCAGCGACCCGAAGTTCGCGCAGGCGGTCAACTCCGGCGCCTACGACCAGCAGCTGCAGGCGGCGTTCCAGCAGATCCAGAACGACCCGAAACTGCAGCAGGACTTCGGCAACGGCCAGATCGGCTTCGGCACGCCGACCGTCGCGGTCGACGGCAAGGCCGTTCCGGCTCAGGGCGACTGGCTGACGAAGATTCTCAACGGCTGACCTGATCCGGTCAATTCGCCTGTCCGGGCACAACTCGTCCGCTAACCTGGGCCGCAGGGTTCAGGGGAGGGGCGGGTTGTGTCCGGTTTTCATGTCGACGACGGCGCGTACGAGAACTACGCGAAGCAGGTCGACCCACTCGGCGACGAGGTGCGTTCCGCGGCGAAAGCGCACATCGGTCCGCACGTGACGCTGTCCGGCGACGGGTTCTCCGCGATCGGGGACGAGTCCGGGTTCGCCGGCGCGTACGGCGCGCGGATGCGGGCATTGGAGGAGCGGATGCACGCGCTCGGCGGCGGCTGGCACAACGTCGGCGAGGCCGCTCGGCGCACGCAGGGCAACTACGCCGCGGTCGAGCAGGAACACGGCGACGCGATGCGCAGGCTTTCGTGAACGCTCCCGTCGATCATCTGGTCCGCAACGGGCTGGACACCACGAATCAGTTCGCCGCGAAGCTGAAGCACGACCCGTCGGCGATCCACGGCGCGCGCGACGGGCATGTCGCGCTGCAGACGTCCGTCGGCCAGGCCAATCAGCACGCCGGCGCGCAGCGGGTGAATCTGGCGCACGCCAGTTCCGGGGCGACCTCGGAGCGCGCGGTCCAGACGTCGAAGGACCTGGAGAAGGAAGTCCAGGACCTTCTCGACGAGAGCGCGGAAATCGAGCGGGCGGTCGCGGAGGCGGCGGAGACGCTGCACGTCGGCGAGATCCGCAACGACCAGGTGCGGGACCAGATCCTGCGGGAGATCGCGTCTTCGATGAAGGCGCTGGCGGCGGTCAACGGGATTCAGCCGCCGGAGAGCCGGGCGGCCGCGGCTCGGCAGATTCTCCTGCAGCTGCAGACGAAGATCGGCCAGCTGACCGGGCAGGCGGCCACGTTCACCGAGGAGACGCTCGGAAAGCTGACCGGACTGGGGCAGCGGCTCGGCGGGTCGGAGTCGACGTCCGCGAGCAGCGCGACGACGTCAGTGCCGCAGGCGTTCAACAACAACGGCGCGCACGTCAGCCACGGTGGCGGCGGAGGCGGCGACAGCGGCGGCGGTGGAGGCGGCGGCGGGTATGCCGGGAAGCCGCGGTTGCCAGTGGCCGTTCCGCCGCAGCCGGGCAGCGGCGTCGGGATCAACCTGCCGGGCGGGAAAACCGTGATGGCGCCGAACGAAACCGCGGCCAAAGCGGTGCGGGCGGCGTTGTCTCAGCTGGGCGTGCCGTATGTGTGGGGCGGGACCGCGCGCGGGCAGGGGCTCGACTGCAGCGGGTTGACCATGACGTCCTATCAGGACGCTGGGTTGCAGTTGCCGCGGACGGCGAAGCAGCAGACAGTCGGGGCCGAGGTGCCTTCTATTGATCAGTTGCTGCCCGGGGATTTGGTGGTGTGGTCCGGGCACGTCGCGATGGTGATCGGCGACGGGCAGATGGTCGAGGCCGGGGACCCGGTGCAGATCAGCAAGATCCGGACGACCAACGCCGGGCAGCAGTTCATCGGGTTTTACCGGCCGACGGGGTGAGTGGTGGCTGAATTCGACATGGATCGCGCGGTGGCGCGGGTGATGGAGGAGGCTTCCCGGACCGGGGAGGCGGCCGCGGCTCGGTTCGAGCGGGCTGGGCCGGTGGTCGGAAAGGCTGCTGCCGGCGGGGTTTCCGTCGAGGTCGCGCCTGGCGGGTTGCTGACTGGGCTGACGGTTTCCCGGGCCGCGTTGCGGGGTGGGTCGGAGGCTGTCGCCGCGCAGATCCTGGAGTTGTCGCGGCGGGCTGAGCGACGGGCCGGGGATCGGATGTATCAGGTGCTGTCGCCGGTTTTGGGGGCGGATGCTGTGGCGGCGTTGGGGTACGCGGCGTTGGCTGAGGATGATCCCGATTTTTATGACGAAGAGCCGGTGGTGTTGTGAACACTCGGGAGCTTATTTCGCTGGCTCGTTCTCGCGAGGCTGCTTTGGGACAGGTCGCTTCGTTGATGGGGGAGGCGCGGGGGTCGGCTCACGCGTTGGATGGGTCGGTTGAGGTGACTGTGGATGCGTTGGGGGCGTTGAAGCGGTTGTGGCTCGCGCCTTCGTTGGCGTCGGCGGATCCTTCTCGGATTTCGGCGTTGGTGCTTGAGGTTGTGCGGGTTGCGATGGCTGAGGCTGAGCAGGATTGCTACAACCGCGTGGGGTTGTTGTTGGGGGAGGAGGCTGGGTTGCTTGTCGAGGCGTTGTCCGGGAGGGCGGCTCCGGCTCGGTCTTCGGATGATGATCCTGGGATGACGGTGGAGGAGTTTCAGCGGTTGAGGGCGGAGAGGGTTGGGGAGAGGCGGTTTCCTGCTCCTGCCGCTGCTTCTGCTTCCGCTGCTGCTGAGTCTGGTGAGGATGAGTGGGAGGACTTTGATCCGGCTTCGTTGCGGTCGGATCGGTGAGTGGTTGCGGCTTCGGTATTTGGTGAGTTGCGACGCTGTGGGCTTCTGCTTCTGACGGGTAGGTCCGTTTAGTGGCGGGGGCTGACGCCCCCTTCGGGGGTGGTGGTTGCGTGGGGCACCCCGAGGTTTGATTGTCACTACGGCGCGGGGGTGCTTGTCAAGGCGGGAAAGATGCCTTGACAAGCACCCCCGCGCCGTGTTTTTGGCTTCGTATCGGGGTTGGGGGTGGGGTGGGTGCCTCGCTCGTTGGGTGCATCGCTGCCGGTTTAGGGCTTTGCGTTGTTGTGGTGAATGCTGGCGCGGCGGATTCGTTGCTTGTCGAACTGCTGAGAGAAATTAATGTGCCTGTCCCCGCCGAATTGGGGTGGGCTGGGTGAGTGAGGGGAACCCTGAGGAATTCTGATTCCCTCAGGGTTCCCCTCACGTACTGGTGTTAGCCGCGTTCGATGAGGTGGCCTACTACTTCTGGGCCTGGGTGGGCGTGGCCCGAGCCGTCTCGGCGGAGGTCGATTTCTGGGAGTTCTACTGGGTCTCCGGTGCGGCTCGCGCCTGCTGGGCGGGGGCCTACCCAGGCGACCTGGACTTCGGTTTCTCCCTTGAGGAAACGGTGGGTTCGCACGCCGCCGGTGGCTCGGCCCTTCGCTGGGTATTCGCTGAAGGGTGTCACCTTGACGCTCTGGCCCGTTGCCGTCACGACCATGGGTTCGCCGTGTTCTTCGTCGTCGGTGCGGATGGCGCCGAAGAAGATCGCGGTGGCGTTTGCGGACAGTTTCACGCCCGCCATGCCGCCGCTCTTGGTGCCTTGCGGGCGGATCAGGCTCGCGGCGAAGCGCAGCAGGGAGGAATCCGACGAGATGAACGCCAGGGTTTCGTTTCCGTCGGTCAGCCAGGTCGCGCCTACGATCTCGTCACCATCCTTGAGGCTGATGACTTCGAATTCATCCGAGCGCACGGGCCAATCCGGGGCACACACCTTCACTACGCCGCCGCGGGTGCCGATGGCCAGGCCTGGTGAGTCGCCTGCTTGTTCGCCCAGCGGGGCGATTCCTACGACGCGTTCACCCTTTTCCAGCGGTACCAGCTCTTTCGCTGCCATACCGCCGCGCAACGAGACTGTGCCTGCTTGTTCTGGGAGCACTGGCAGGGGCAGCACGTCCGTCTTGAACGCGCGGCCTCGGCTGGTCACCAGCAGCACCTGGCCGCGTGCGGTGGTGTGCACGACGGCTGACACGGCATCGTGTTTTACGCGGCCGTTTCGGCGGCGGACTTCCGACGCCTCTTCGGATTCCGCTGCGGTGCGGGCGACCAGGCCGGTCGCCGACAGGATCACCTGGCACGGGTCGTCCGCCACCTCCAGCGGGCCGGACGGCTTCGACGCGGCCAGGACTTCCTTCAGGTCGCCGTCGATCAGGCGGGTGCGGCGGTCGGTGGGGAAGTCCTTGGCGATCTTCGCCAGTTCCGTCGACACGAGCTTCTTCAGGACCGACTCGTCCTCGAGGATCGTGGTCAGCTCGGCGATTTCCGCGCGCAGCTTGTCCTGCTCGTTTTCCAGTTCCAGGCGGTCGTACTTCGTGAGGCGGCGCAGCGGGGTGTCCAGGATGTAGGTCGCCTGGATCTCGGACAGCTTGAACTTCGTCATCAGGCCGTCCTTCGCGGCGGCCGCGTTTTCGCTTTCGCGGATCAGCCGGATGACCTTGTCGATGTTCAGCAGCGCGATCAGCAGACCGTCCACCAGGTGCAGGCGCTCTTCGCGCTTGCGGCGGCGGTAGCGCGTGCGCTGCGTGACGACCTCGTAGCGGTGCTTCAGGAAGACTTCCAGCAGCGCCTTCAGGCCGAGCGTCTGCGGCTGCCCGTCGACGAGCACCAGGTTGTTGATGCCGAACGACTGCTCCAGCGGCGTGAGGCGGTAGAGATCCGCCAGCAGCGCCTGCGGGTTGACGCCCACCTTGCACTCGATGACGAGCCGCGTGCCGTTCTCGCGGTCGGTGAGGTCCTTGACGTCCGCGATTCCGGTGAGCCGCTTGGATTTGTTGACCTCGTCGGTGATCTTCTCGATCACCTTCTCCGGGCCGACGCCGTACGGCAGTTCGGTGACCGTGATCGCCTGCCGGCCGC
This sequence comes from Amycolatopsis sp. Poz14, assembly GCF_006704225.1. Lineage (NCBI taxonomy): Bacteria > Bacillati > Actinomycetota > Actinomycetes > Pseudonocardiales > Pseudonocardiaceae > Amycolatopsis > Amycolatopsis sp. Poz14. The sequence goes on along the minus strand of NZ_JACLHD010000001.1, from coordinate 9,334,929 downwards.
GGCTGCCTTCCAGCGGGCCGGTCTCGACGTTCGCGCGCATCCGGACCACGCCGCGGCCGGTTTCGTAGGCCTTGCGGACCTCGTCCAGGCCCAGCAGGCTGCCGCCGGTGGGCAGGTCGGGGCCGGGGACGTACTCCATCAGCTTGTCGAGCGTGGCGTTCGGATGGTTGATCAGCCACCGCGCGGCGCCGATCACCTCGCCGAGGTTGTGCGGGATCATGTTGGTCGCCATGCCGACAGCGATCCCGGACGTGCCGTTGACCAGCAGGTTCGGATACGCCGCAGGCAGCACCGACGGTTCCTCGAGCGAACCGTCGTAGTTCGGCCGGAAGTCGACGGTGTCCTCGCCGAGTTCGCCGACGAGCAGCATCGCTTCGTTCGACATCCGGGCTTCGGTGTATCGCGAAGCGGCCGGTCCGTCGTCTGGGCTCCCGAAGTTTCCGTGCCCGTCGATCAGCGGGGCGTTCAAGGAGAAATCTTGGGCGAGCCGGACCATGGCGTCGTAAATCGCCGTGTCGCCGTGCGGGTGGTACTTGCCCATGCAGTTGTGGACGACGAAACCCTCGGCCGCGAATTCGTGCTCGTCCGTGCCGACCTGAATGTCGTAAGTGGCTTCCGGTTCGACCGGCTCGACGGAAACCACTTCCAGGAACGAGAATCCGTTCAGCGCGTCGAGCCGTTCGGCGAGCGGAGAACCGATCCGGCGCAATTTCTCGATCCAGCCGTCCTGCCGCGCCCGGGAAAGCCGGAACGAACGGTCGGCCAGCGCGGTGCCGTGCCGGTCCTTTCCGTAGCGGACCGCGGCACCGCTCGTCGTCGACAGCGACGCCCGGAACGCGGTTCCGGACGTGTCGTGGAACCAGCCGCCGCCGCGATGCGCGGCGGAGAACTCGGCCATGACTCCCTTGTTGGGCAGCCGGTCGTTCCCTTGCTTTCCGCCGTATTCGTAAGCGATTTCGGCGAGCTTTTCGAGACTGTCCTTCTTGTAGCCGATCGTGATCCACGGCAGCAAGATGCGGGACAGCGTCGCCGCGTCAGAACCGCTGACGGACAGGCCGAGGAGCGTCTTGTGACCGGTTTCCTTGGGGTTGCTCCAGTGGCGGCCGTGGATGCCGAGGTCCGCGAGCATCGCGTACACCTGCCGGACGAGCTTTTCGCTCGTGCTGACGTAGACGATCTCCCGGTGGTTCTTCCGGATGTAGCCGTCGCCGTCGAAGAGACCGGCGAGGTACGGAGCCCAGGAAGCCCGGTCCGAGAGGACTTCCGCGGGCACGTGCTTCGCGTCGCTGAGCGGTTCGCCCGCCGCGAGCAGGCCGTCGTGCCGGGCGAAGGTGAGGATGTGCTGGTCGCGCCATTCCGGTTTCGCCGCGGCCCGGTTCCCGCGCGACACCCGCACGCCGTTGGCCTGCGCCCACTCGTGCACGGCGTCGAGCGGTTCGAGGTCGCACATGTGGATGCGGACTCGCCCGTCCGCGGGGCGATTCCGGTCGACGGCGAACCCTTCGGCCGTGATCAAGCCGAGCAGATAGGCGTACCGGTCCCCGCCTCGCGGCAGGCATTCCCGCCGGCTGGCGCCGTAGGCGACGGTTAGCCGTCCGGTCAGGTCGCGCGCAGCCGTCCAGTCCAGCGTCGAGTCGTCCGCCACGGTACGGAACCGCTGTCCCGGGGTGACGGTCATGGTGTGGCCGTTCGACCAGGTGATGCGGACGAGTTCGTCCGGCGGGTTCTCGTAAACCTCGGCGACCGGCACGGCTTTGCCGTGGCTGTCCAGCACCTGGTCGCCGATTTCGATGGATTCGATCGGCCGGAGACCCTCCGGGGTCGACACCAGCGCGCCGCGCACGAAGCAGTCGCCGACCACGCGTGACGACTTCACGTACGCGTGTGTCGGGCGGTAGCCGTTCTCGTTCATCGAGAACAGGATTCGGCGGTGTACCGGTTTCAGGCCGTCCCGTGCGTCCGGGAGGGCGCGGGAGTGGATCACCGAGTACGCGTACTCCAGGTACGAGTCTTCGATCTCCGTCTTCAGCGGGTTGTCGAAGACCTGTGCGCCCGGCGAGTCGAACGCGCTCGGGTCGACCCGGGTCACCGGGGTCTTGCTACGGCGAGCCATGGCTCACAACTCCTTGGGAACGAACGGAAAACTCAGACGTCGATGGCGTCGCGGTCGACGCGGTCGGACGATTCGACCAGCCAGTTGCGCCGCGGCTCGACCTTCTCGCCCATCAGCAGTTCCAGCGCCAGCTCCGCGGCCTCGACGTCCTGGAGCGTGATCCGCCGGACCGAGCGCGTCGCCGGGTTCATCGTGGTTTCCCACAGCTCGTCGGCGTCCATCTCGCCGAGGCCCTTGAACCGCGGCACCGGCGTGACGACCGTCTTGCCCGCCGCTTCGAGTTCGGCGACCTTCTGCTCCATCTCGCGCTGGGTGAAGGTGAAGACGGTCTCCGAACCGCGGCCCTTGGTGGTGATCTTGTGCAGCGGCGGCATGGCCGCGTACAGCCTGCCGTCCTCGATCACCGGGCGCATGTACTTCGCGAACAGCGTGATCAGCAGCGTGCGGATGTGCGAACCGTCGACATCCGCGTCCGCCATCAGGATCACGCGGCCGTAGCGCATCGTCGACAGGTCGAACGTGCGGCCGGTGCCCGCGCCGAGCACCTGCACGATCGACGCGATCTCGGCGTTCTTCAGCGTGTCGCCCAGCGACGCCTTCTGCACGTTGAGGATCTTGCCGCGCAACGGCAGCAGCGCCTGGTATTCCGACACCCGCGCCATCCGCGCCGAGCCGAGTGCGCTGTCGCCCTCGACCAGGAACAGTTCGCTGCGCGAGACGCCGGTGGTGCGGCAGTCGACCAGCTTCGGCGGCATCGCCGCGCCCTCGAGCGCGGTTTTGCGCCGGGCGGCGTCCTTCTGCTGTTTCTGGGTGAGCCGCACGCGTGCCGCGTCGACCACCTTCTGCAGCACGATCTTGGCCTCGGACTTGGTTTTCCGGTCCTCGGTCCAGGCGCGCACCTGCTTGTCGACGATGCCCTGGAGGACGCGCGTGATGCCCGCCGTGGACAGTTCGTCCTTGGTCTGCGAGGTGAACTGCGGCTCCGGCAGCCGGACGTGGATCACCGCGGTCATGCCCTCCAGCACGTCCTCGGTGGTCGGCGGGTCCTCCTTCGCCTTGAGCAGCCCGCGCGTCTTGCCGATCACGTCCTGCAGCGCTCGGGTGACCGCGCGGTCGAAGCCGCGCCGGTGCGTGCCGCCGTGCACGTTGCGGATCGTGTTGGTGAAGCATTCCACGGTGCGCTCGTAGCCGGTGCCCCAGCGCAGCGCGACCTCGACCTCGGCGTGTCGCTCCACATTGGACTGCATGACGCCGTTGGCGTCCGCCGCGTTTTCCTTGTACGTGCCCTCGCCGGTGATCATCAGCGTGCCGCAGACGGGTTTTTCGCTGTCCGGGGCGAGGAAGTCGACCATGTCCGCCAGCCCGTTCGGGAAGTGGAAGGTCTCCTCGTTGATGGTGTCCTCGAACGTGGTGCGCAGCACGTACGTGACGCCCGGCACGAGGAACGCGGTGTTGCGCAGCTTCGTGCGCACGCCCTCGACGTCCAGCGCCGCGCCGGTTTCGAAGTACCGCGCGTCGTACCAGTAGCGGATCGACGTGCCGCTGCGTTCGCCGCGCTTCATCTTGCCGACGAGGTTGAGGCCGGAGCGGCGGGTGAACTTCGCCTTCGGGCCGGGGCCGTCGAACACGCCGGGCACGCCGTGCGCGAACGACATCTGGTGCACCTTGCCGTCCTGCTTCACCGTGACGTCGAAGCGGTGCGACAGGGCGTTGACCGCCGAAGCGCCGACGCCGTGCAGGCCGCCGGACGTCTTGTACCCGGAGCCGCCGAACTTGCCGCCCGCGTGCAGCCGGGTCAGCACCAGTTCGACGCCGGAAAGGCCGGATTTGGCGTGGACGCCGGTGGGGATGCCGCGGCCGTCGTCGTCCACCTGGACGCTGCCGTCGGCGTGCAGCGTGACGACGATGCGCGAGGCGTGGCCGGCCACGCCCTCGTCGGTGGAGTTGTCGACGACCTCGGAGAAGAGGTGGTTGATGCCTCGGCTGTCGGTGGAGCCGATGTACATCCCGGGGCGCTTGCGGACCGCCTCGAGTCCCTCGAGGTGGGTCAGGTCGTCGGCCCCGTACAGAGTCTCAGCGGTCACGAGGTCGTTCTCCCGGATCGAGGCGTGCTGTTCGGTGGGCAAACAGGTGGCCGGAGCAGGGGCCCCGGGCCGTCACCGTACTGCAGGATATCCGCACCCCCTGACAGGAACTGGCCGCTGCGCCTCCGACGGCGTCCGGAAGCGTGTCCCAGGTCACCGGTATAGTCCTGTAGGAATACATCTTCCACGCGAGTAGTTGTGCCGACAAGCAAGGTACGAAGCAACCGGCTAGGGAGCGGTCATGCAGTTCGGAATCTTCTCGGTGGGCGACGTCACGACCGACCCCACCACGGGCGCCACGCCCTCGGAGCACGAGCGCATCAAGGCGATGGTCAAGATCGCGCTCAAGGCCGAAGAAGTCGGTCTCGACGTCTTCGCCGTCGGAGAGCACCACAACCCGCCGTTCGCCGCGCCGGCGAACCCGACGGTGCTGCTTTCGAACATCGCGGCGCAGACGGAGAAGATCGTTCTCTCGACGTCGACCACCCTCATCACCACCAACGACCCGGTGCGGCTGGCCGAGGACTACGCCATGCTGCAGCACCTCGCCGACGGGCGGCTCGACCTCATGATGGGCCGCGGCAACACCGGCCCGGTCTACCCGTGGTTCGGCAAGGACATCCGCGAGGGCATCCCGCTGGCCGTCGAGAACTACGCGCTGCTGCACCAGCTCTGGCGCGAGGAGGTCGTCGACTGGCAGGGCAAGTTCCGCACCCCGCTGCAGGGTTTCACCTCGACGCCGCGCCCGCTCGACGGCGTGCCGCCGTTCGTGTGGCACGGTTCGATCCGCAGCCCGGAGATCGCCGAACAGGCCGCCTACTACGGCGACGGGTTCTTCGCGAACCACATCTTCTGGCCGACCTCGCACTTCCAGCAGCTGATCGCGTTCTACCGGCAGCGCTTCGAGCACTACGGGCACGGCAAGGCCGACCAGGCCATCGTCGGGCTCGGCGGGCAGGCGTTCATCCGGCCGAAGTCGCAGGACGCGTGGAACGAGTTCCGGCCGTACTTCGACAACGCGCCGGTGTACGGGCACGGCCCGTCGCTGGAGGACTTCACCGAGCAGACGCCGCTGACCGTCGGCAGCCCGCAGGAGGTCATCGACAAGACGCTGACCTTCCGCGAGCACTTCGGCGACTACCAGCGCCAGCTGTTCCTGATGGACCACGCCGGCCTGCCGCTGAAGACCGTGCTGGAGCAGCTCGACCTGCTCGGCGAGGAGGTCGTGCCGGTGCTGCGCAAGGAACTGGACGCGAAGCGCCCGGCGCACGTGCCGGACGCGCCCACGCACGAATCGCTCAAGGCAGCCCAGGCTGTCAACGCCTGACCCAGGTACCCCGGATCGAGTGGAGAGGTCATGACTGCACGCACTATCGCCGTGGTCACCGCGGGGTTGAGCCAGCCGTCGTCGACGCGGCTGCTGGCCGACCGGCTGGCCGAGGCCGCCCGCGCCGCCCTCGTCGACGACGACGTGACGGTGAAGGTGTTCGAACTCCGCGACATCGCGGTGGACATCACCAACAACATGCTCACCGGGTTTCCCAGCCCCCAGCTGCGGGAAGTGATCGACACCGTGACTCGCGCGGACGGCTTGATCGCCGTGACGCCGGTGTTCACCGCTTCCTACAGCGGGCTGTTCAAATCGTTCTTCGACGTGCTGGACAAGGAAGCGCTCGACGGCAAGCCGGTGCTGCTCGCCGCGACGGGCGGTACCGAACGGCATTCGCTCGCGCTCGACTTCGCGCTGCGGCCGCTCTTCGCCTACCTTCGCGCGACCGTGGTTGCGACAGGCGTGTACGCGGCGTCGTCGGACTGGGGCAGCGTCGAGGCGACGGGCGCGTTGCAACAGCGCGTGGAGCGGGCTGGCCGCGAGCTGGCGCAGCTGGTGGCAGCGGCGCCTGAGGCGAAGCCGGACGACGAGTACGCGTCGGTGTCGTTCGAGCAGTTGCTGGCTGGTCACTAACGGCTCCTGGCGGTCAAAAGTGCCTGCGGCGCCGGGGTTTCCGGGTTGAGGAGCAGTTCGGCCTCGACGGTGAACCCGGCGTCGCGCAGCCATGTCGTCATGCGTTCTCGTGGGCGGCGGTGCACCTGGACGTTCATCGGGTGGCCGCCGTAGCCCTCGGTTTTCAGCCGCGTTTCGTCGCCGACGTGGAAGAGCAGTTGAAGCAATCCGCCGGGACGCAGCGCTTGGCGGAAGTTCGCGAGGACAGCCGGGAGCAGCTCGTCGGGCAGGTGGATGACAGACTGCCACGCCACGATCCCGGCCAGCGACGCGGCCGGCAGCGGATCGGTCATCGAACCGACCTCGAACCGCAGCTCCGGATAGTCGCGCCGGGCCACCTCGATCATGCCGGGGGAGAGGTCGACGCCATACGCGGCCACGCCGAGCCCGTTGAGGTGGGCGGTGACCTGGCCGGGGCCGCAACCGACGTCGGCGACTGGGCCGTCGTCGACTTGTTCGGCGAATAACCGCAGCGCGGCAAGCAGATACGGCTGTTTGCCCAGTGCGTCGCGGACGAACGTGGCGTAGTCCTCCGCCACGGTGTCGTAGGACGTTCGGGTGTCGGCGAGCCAATCCATGTCAGCCTGCCGGGTTCTGGGCGATGAGGACGGCGGCGCGCGTGGTCCAGCCCAGCGCCGAGTACAGCTGTTGCCCGTCCGCGGTGGCGACGAGGATTCCGGTGGTCGCGCCGTGTGCCATGGCGTTTTCCGCGAGCGAACTCATCACCACGCTGCCGAGACCGCGGCGGCGATGCTCCGGGACGGTTTCGATCCGGTCCGCGATCGCGTCCGTGCCGACCACGGCCATGGTTCCGCGCGCCGCGACACCCGAATCGGGATGTCGCAGCACGGTTTCGCACACCGCCCCGTGCACGGTGGTCGCACCGGTGTAGGGCGGCGGAGTTGGACGCGCTGGATGTCGGCGCAGGGGAATGGTCATGAGCGCTTCGCGTGCGTCGCGGAGCTTCAGCCCGGCCTCGCGCACGATCGCTTCGACTTCCTCCGGCCGATTCGTCGGCACGGTCAGCCAGGTCGGGCGTTCTGCCGCGGCAACTTCTTCGGCGAGGCCGCGCAGTACGTCGGTTTCGGCGGACAACGCGACGACCTCGCGATGCCGATCCGGTTGTTCGAGCAGGACGTGCAGCCCGCCGCGGCTTTCCTCGGCGGGCCGGAATCCTCGGGACGCGCCCCATCCCGCCTGCCAGCGGCGGATGAGGTCAGGTAGTGATTCGATCACGCTGAGCAGCTAACCACCCGGCACCGACAAAAACCGGCCAGCGCGGTGCCGGGTCCAGTATGGACAGTCCGGCTGGCAGTACCGCGAGCCCGGCGGCACACTGGCCCGATGGGATTGGGCAAGCCAGTGCGCCGGGTGCTCCTCTCGGTCGTCGGCGGGGCGCTGGTGATCGTCGGGGTCGTGCTGCTCGTGCTGCCGGGGCCGGGATTGCTGCTGGTGCTCGCCGGACTGCTGGTGCTGGCGTCGGAGTTCCCGGCGCTGCAGCGATTTGTCGACCCGGTGCGGACGCGGGCGATGCAAGCCGCGGAGGAGAGCGTGTCCTCGCCGCTGCGCATCGCCGGCTCGGTGCTGGCCGGTCTGGCGCTGCTGGCCGCGGGAATCGTGTGGGGGACGGTGCGGTCGCTGCCGCTGAGCGGGTGGAGCACGGGGACGAGCTTGATTCTGTCCAGCTTGATCTTGTTCGCGCTGCTGATCTGGAGTTACCGGCGGGTGCGGGCGAAGCGGGGAGAGCCGTGAAGGACTCCTTGAGGGAATCTGATTCCCTCAAGGAGTCCTTCACGGACATCAGGACGCGTACAGCTTCGCCACCTCCGCAGCCGACAACGCCCGGTCGTACAGATGCACCTGGTCCACCGCCCCGTTGAGGAAGTCGACCGGGTTGCCGCCGTACTTGCCGCGGCCGATCACGGTGTGGCCGGTCGACGCCTCGCCTAGGCAGACGCTCTTCGACGCCGCCAGCTGCCCGTCCACGTACAGCGCGAGCTGTCCGGTAGCGGCATCCCGAACCCCGACCAGGTGGTACCAGCGGCCGGCTTCCGGGGTGAGCGGGGCGAGTGCCCGCGTGCCCACGAAGCTGAACGCCAGCTTGTGGTCCGCGCCGGAGTACTGCAGGAAGAACGCGCTGTGGTCGTTCCCGTCCTGGCTCACCACGGTCTGGAAACCGTCGCCGACCGCGTTGAACTTGACCCACGCGGCGACGCTGTAGCTCAGGTCGGTCTTCACCAGCGGCGCACCGGTGTCCGCGTACTGGCCGGAGCCGTTCACCGCCAGTGCCGAACCGCTGTGTCCCGCGGTCCAAGAAGCGCCGCCGACGAGCGTGGCGTCGTGCTGGCCCACGGTGTCCGCTGCCGTGGTGCCGCTGTTCTCGTCGAACGGGTACGCGGCGATTCCGTCGATGCCTGGGGTGCCTGGCGGGATCACCGGACCTTGTTGCGGCGAGCCGTCGACGCCGTTGATCACCGACAGGTTCGCGGCCCGGACGGCGGCGAAGTCCATCTTCTTCACCTGACGGTCGTAGGTGAAGAAGCCGTTGACCTCCTTCTCCACGTCGGTGGTCTGCGTGTACACGCCTGCCGACACGCCACATTGCCGTCCGGCGAGCAGGAGGCGTTGCTGGAGTTCGGCGTAGCGGCGCGTGAGCGTGGCGCTGTCCGGTTCCATCTCGTAGGCGAAACTGCCGGCCGGGTCGAACTGGTGTCCGTCGACCTTCAGGCCCAGGCCGCCGTATTCGCCGTCGACCGCGGCGCGGGTGGCGTCTGGCACGGGGGTTCCGGGGCCGGTGTACGTGTGGTCGTCGTAGATGTCGCCGCGGCCGCTGTCCGGTTCGGAGCGGCAGCAGTTGACGCCGGACTCCGCGTCCACGAGCCGCGTCGGGTCCCAGGCCTTGACCTGGTCGGCGATCCGGCCGACGGCGTAGTCGCCCCAGCCTTCGTTGAACGGGACCCACGTGACGATCGACGGGAAACTGCGGTGCTGGTCGATCATCCGGTGCAGCTCGGATTCGAAGTTCGCCTGCGACGCGGGCGTGGCCTCGATGTCGTCCTTCATCGCGGGCATGTCCTGCCACACGAGGAGCCCGAGTTTGTCCGCGTAGTAGTACCAGCGGTCAGGCTCGACCTTGATGTGCTTGCGCACCATGTTGAAGCCGAGCGCCTTTTCCTGCTCCAGATCGAACTTCAGCGCCGCGTCGGTGGGTGCGGTGTAGATGCCGTCCGGCCAGAAGCCCTGGTCCAGCGGGCCGAGTTGCATCACGAACTTGCCGTTGAGCAGCATCCGTTGCTTGCCGTCGGCGGTCTTCCCGATGGAGACCGATCGGAGGCCAAAGTACGAGCCGACGCTGTCCCCGGAGGTCAGTGAGACCCGCAGGTCGTACAGGAACGGATCGTCCGGCGTCCACAGATGTGGTTTGTTCACCTTGAGTTTCAACGGGGTGTTCGCCGGTCCGGACGCGAAGCCGACGACGCGGCCGTGGTCGTAGGCGATGGCTTGCACGCGTTGTTTCGTCGGTCCGCCCACCACGGCGTTGACGGTGACCGAGCCGCTGGCGACGTCCGGTGTGGTGTCTACTCGGGAGATGTAGGCCGGGGTCACCGGTTCCATCCAGACGGTCTGCCAGATGCCGGACGTCGGGGTGTAGAAGATTCCGTCGCCGGGTTTCCGCTGTTTGCCGAGCGGTTGTCCGCCCGCGTCGTTGGGGTCTGTGACGCCGACGACGACTTCCTGGTCCTTGCCGGTGGTCAACGCGTTGGTGACGTCCGCGGAAAACGCGTCGTACCCGCCGGTGTGGCGGGCGACCTGATGGCCGTTGACCCACACCGTGGTGTCGTAGTCGACTGCCTGGAAGTGCAGGATCAGCCGCTCGCCCCGGCCGCCGACGTGCCAGTTCTTCGGCACCTGGAACGTCCGCCGGTACCACATCGACGTTTCGTGCCGCATGATTCCCGACAACGCCGACTCGACCGGATACGGCACGAGGATGCGTTCGTCGAGACTGCGTTTGATCGGCGGGGAATCGCCCGGTTTGGCGGCGGAGAATTCCCAGACGCCGTTGAGGTTTTGCCAGTTGTCGCGGGTCATTTGCGGCCGCGGGTATTCGGGAAGGGCGTTGTCCGGCGAGACCTGGCCGGTCCACGGGGTGGTCAGGGGAGGGGTGAGGCGGTGCCACCCCGGCGGATCTGCCGCGGCGGCGGGGACACTCGACAACCCGGACACGGCCACGGCGAGCGCGGCGGCCGCCGTGGCCAAACGGCCGGGTCTGCGGGCAGGACGGACCATCGTCGAACCTCCTACTAACAGGTGGATCTCCTGCGAAGGGGGACTGCGCGGATCAGGATCGGCGGGAGCGGGCCAGCAGTCGCTGGATCACGACGACGACCAGCAGGAACGCGCCGCTGACCACCGTCTGGTAGTTGGAATCGAGGGTGCCGACCTGGTTGATGACGTTCTGGATCAGCGTCTTCAGCAGCACGCCGACGAGCGTGCCGATGACGGTTCCCGCACCGCCGGTGAGCAGCGTTCCGCCGATGACCACGACGGAAATCGCGTCCAGTTCCGTGCCGACGCCGAGCACGGTGACGCCTGATTGCAGGTATGCCGCGGTGAGCACGCCGGCGAATCCGGCGAGCGTGCCGCTGAGCGTGTAGAGGGTAATTTTGGTGCGGGCCACCGGAAGACCCATCAGCAGCGCGGACTGTTCCGAGCCGCCGAGCGCGAAAATCGACTGGCCGAACCGGGTCCGGCGCAGCAGCAGTCCGCCGAGTCCGAAAAGGACCAGAGCGAGATACACCGGTACGCCGATGCCGAAGATCTTGCCCTGTCCCAGCCAGAGCAACGCCGAACCTGGCTCTACTTTGTACGTTGTCGCGCCCTCGTTGGTCAATGCCAGCAGGAGGCCGCGAGCGAACAACAGCGAGGCGAGCGTGACGATGAACGGCGCCATCTTCGTGCGAGCGATGAGAAGCCCGTTGACGAAGCCGATCAGTCCGCAAACGACTAATGGCAGCAGGATCGCCACGACCAGGCCGTATTGGGAACCGTAGGCGGCCAGCACGCCGCCGAGCGCGTACACCGAGCCGACGGACAGATCGATCCCGCCGGAAATGATCACGAACGTCATGCCCAGCGCGATCACTGCCAGGAAAGAACTTTGCAACGCGAGGTCGCGCAGGTTGTCGGCGGATCCGAAGCGCGGGAAGGCAAACCACGCGGCAGCCACGCCGAGCACCAGTACTACGGCCGCGCCTTGGCGTTGCAGGACTGCCGCGAACGCCGCGCCGCGTTCCGACGGCGGGGCGGCGGTGGTCGCGATCATCGCGTGCTCCGTTCCCGGGCGACGTACACCGCGGCGACGATGATGGCGGCCTGCACCATTTGCGCGGCGGAATCGGGCAGGTCGTGCTTGATCAGCGTCGCGTGCACCAATTGCATGAGCAGCGCGCCGAACACCGTGCCGAGCACGCGTACGCGGCCGCCGGTGAGCGGAGTCCCGCCGACCACCACCGCGGTGATCGCGGACAGTTCCATCAGCAGTCCGAGGTCGTTGGGATCGCTCGCGGCCAGCCGTGCGGTGGACAGCACGCCCGCGATGGCCGCCAGCGCGCCGGACATGGCGTACACGCCGATCAGGACGCGTTTCACCGGCAGTCCGGCGAGTGTCGCAGCGGGACGGTTGCCTCCGACCGCGACCAGGTGCCGGCCGAAAGTGGTGCGCCGCACCAGCAATCCGGCCAGTACCGAGAGGACAGCGGCCACCAGGACCATGATCGGCACGCCGAGCACGTCGCCGGTGCCGAGCGCGAGGAAGTCCGGGTTGTGCAGCTGCACCAGCTGTCCGTGCGCGATCACGAGCGCCAGCCCGCGACCGCCGACGAGCAAGGCCAGGGTCGCGATGATCGGCTGAATGCCCAGCTGGGCCACCAGGAATCCGCTGAACAGCCCGGAAGCGACCCCGGCGATCAGCGCGACCACGATCACCATGACCGGCCCGGCCCCGAGATACAGCGGGACGAGCGCCGCGGCGACCGACATCACCGAGCCCACCGACAGGTCGATGCCCTCGGTGCCGATCACCAGCGCCATGCCGAGCGCGACGATGCACACCGGCGCGGCCTGCACCAACTGCGTGCGGAAGTTGGCCGCGGAGAGGAAGTTCTGCGTGAACGCGATGTTGAACAGCAGCAGCACGACCACGGCCAGGTACACGCCGTAGTTCTGCAGCCAGCTCGTGACGCGGGCGCGGTCAGGTCTCGTCAGTGTCGCGGTCGACATCGTTGTCACCCCCTGCAGCTATCGCCGCCAGCACGTTGTCTTCGGTGACCGCGTCGCCGGCCAATTCGGTGGCGACGCTGCCGTCGCGCAGAACGACCACCCGGTCCGCGCCGTCGAGAATCTCTTCCAGTTCGGACGAAATCAGCAGCACACCGAGCCCGTCCTGCGCCAGTTCGTCGATGAGCGCCTGCACCTCGGCCTTTGCTCCGACATCGATGCCGCGCGTGGGCTCGTCCAGCAGCAGCACTTTCGGTCCGGTGGCGAGCCAGCGCGCCAGCAAGACCTTCTGCTGGTTGCCGCCGGACAGCTCGGACACCTTCTGCTCCGGACTGGAGGCCTTGATCCGCAACCGTTCCATGAACGTCTTCACCACTCGGTCCTGTTTGGACCGGCTGACAAAGCCGAAAGTGGACAGTCGCGGCAACGCGGCGAGCACGATGTTCTCTCGCACGGACAGATTCGGAATGATCCCGTCCGCCTTGCGGTCCTCCGCCAGCAGCGCGATCCCGGCCCGCATCGCCGCGGAGATCTTCCCGCGCTTCAACGGCTTCCCGGCCAGCAGCACGGTACCGCCGTCGAGCGGGAAAGCCCCGACGACAGCCCGCGCGGTCTCGCTCCGGCCAGACCCGAGAAGTCCGGCCAGCCCGACGACCTCGCCCGGCCGCACGCTCACCGAAACGTCGTGCAGTTTGTTGCCACCGGACAGATTCGAGGCCTGCAGCAACGGTTCCTTCTCGGCATGATGCTCCTCGCCGAACGCGGTGACGCCCTCAGCGCGGATCTGCCGGATCTCCCGGCCGAGCATCATCGACACCAGTTCGATGCGCGGCAACGGCTTCAGCGGTCCACTGTGGACCACGCGGCCGTCGCGCAACACCGTGACGCTGTCGCACACCCGGTACAGCTCATCCATCCGGTGGCTCACATAAAGCACCGCGATGTCGTCCGCGTGCAACCGGGCCAGCACCTCGAACAAGGTGTCCACTTCGCGCGGTTCGAGCGACGATGTCGGCTCGTCCATCACGACCACACCGGCCTTTGTGGACACCGCACGAGCCAGCGCGACCATCTGCTGCGCTCCGACCGCGAGCGTGTGCAGCGGACGCCGCACGTCGGTGTCGATTCCGTACCCGCTGAGCAGTTCGCGGGCCTGCTCGTTCATCGCGGACCAGTCGATCAATCCGGTGCGGGTGCGCGGTTCCCGGCCGAGGAAGACGTTGCTCGCCACGCTCATCAGCGGGACGAGGTTCACCTCCTGGTAGATGGTGGAGATCCCGGCGCGCTGCGCGTCGATCGGCCTGCGGAACTCGACCGGTTCGCCGAGATGGCGCACCTGGCCCTCGTCCGGCCGGTACACGCCGGTGAGGACCTTGATCAAAGTGGACTTGCCCGCGCCGTTTTCCCCGACCAGCGCGTGGACTTCGCCGCGGCGCAGGCTGAAGGCGACGTTGTCGAGGGCCACGGTGCCGGGGAACCGTTTGGTCACCCCGGTCACCTCGAGCACCGGTGCGGTCATGGTCGCCACCTGGGTGTCGGCCGTGCTCGTCATCAGTACGCGTTCCCGACCTTCTGGGCCGCGTTCGATTCGTCGTAGGAGTCGTCGGTGATGACGATGCTCGGCGGGATCGGCTTGCCGTCCTCGAACTGCTGCAGCGTCTGGAACGCCAGTTGCCCGAAGCGCGGGTTCGATTCGATGACCGCGTTGTAGCTGCCGTCGACGATCAGCTGCACCGCGTTGCGGGTGCCGTCGACGGACACGACCTTTACGTCCTTGCCGGGGTTCTTGCCCGCGGTCTTGAGCGCGTTGACCGCGCCGATGCCCATCTCGTCGTTCTCCGCGTACACCGCGGTGAGGTCAGGATGGCTCTGGATCAGCTGTTCCATCACCGACTGGCCCTTGGACCGGTCGAACTCGCCGGTCTGCTCGGCGACCACGGTGAGGCCGGGCGTCTTCGCGAGCTCGTCCTTGAAGCCCTTGGTCCGGTCGGTGGTCACGTTGTTGCCCGAGGAGCCGAGCAGGATCGCGACCTTGCCGTTGCCGCCGGTGGACTTCGCCAGCGCGGCGGCCGCGCGGTGGCCCTGTTCGATGAAGTTGGAGCCGATGAAGGTGAGGTAGTCGGTGCACGGCTTCGACGTGACCTGCCGGTCGATGGTGACGACCGGGACCTTCTTCGCCTTCGCCGCGTCGAGCGCGGGCTGCAGGCCGTCGGAGTTCAGCGGGGCCACGATGAGCAGCTGCGCGCCCCGGTCCAGCAGCGATTTGATGTCCGAGATCTGCTTGTTGAGGTCACTCTGCGCGTTCGTGGTGAGCAGGTGGTCGGCCGGGATGCCGAGCTTGCCCGCCTCGGTGCGGATGGACTGCGTCTCGGCGATCCGGAACGGGTTCGCCTCCTTCTCCGACTGGGAGAAGCCGACGATCGCGGTCTTGGGGTCGAGTTTCGGGTAGCCGGTCTTGTCGAGGGTGCAGCCGTCGGCGGCCGGCGCGGCGGACGCGGCCGAGGCGGCGGGGCCGGAGCCATTGCTTTGCGCGGCCGGGGTTTCCTCGGGGCTGGTGCAGCCGGCGAGCACGAGTGCCGTGGCGGCCCCGGCGACGAGGGCGAAGCGGGCAGGGACGGACGGGGACACGGCGGACTCCTCGCAGCCGACGACTGGGGCAACCCGCTCGGCGGAGTGACGACCGTCACCCCGCTGAGCTCCGGCTATTTTTACATCGTTGGAACAACGTTGTAAACAGGCAAAACGTCGCTACACTACGTGGTCGTCGGGGCTGGTGCGGAGAGCTTCGCGGGCTCGTGATGGGCTCTGGGCGAACGAGATGAGGAGTCAGCGTGGCCGTGACCCTGAAGGACGTCGCGACGCTGGCGGGCGTTTCGGTGAAAACCGTGTCGAACGTGGTGAACGGCTACGCGTTCGTGAAGCCCGAGAACCGGCGGCGCGTGGAAGAGGCACTGGCCGCGACCGGGTACCGGCCGAACGTCGGCGCGCGCAACCTGCGCCGCGGGCGGACCGGGTTCCTGGCGTTGATGGTGCCGGAGCTGAGCATTCCGTACTTCGGCGAAATGGCCGGTCTGGTGATCACGGCCGCCCAGCGCCGCGGGTGGAGCGTGCTGATCGAGCAGACGCAAGGGACGCGCGACCGGGAACGGGCCACTGTGGACTCATTGGGCCCGCATCTGGTCGACGGCGCCCTCGTGCATCCCGAAGCGCTCGAAGCGGACGATTTCCCTGACGCGGAAGGGAAAATCCCGCTGGTATTGCTGGGCGAGCACGCGGTGGACGTCGCGCTGGACCGGGTGGCGATCGACAACGTGCGGGCCGCGCACGTCGCGGTGTCGCACCTGGTGTCGCTCGGCCGCCGGCGGATCGCGGCGATCGGCGCGAACCCCCAGCGCGGGACGTCGTCGCTGCGGCTCGCCGGCTACCGGGCCGCGTTGGCGGACGCTGGGTTGCGGTCGGCGGATTCCCTGGTGGAACCGGTGGCGAAGTACCACCGCGCCGAAGGTGCGGCGGCGATGAAACGGTTGCTGGCACAGGAAGAACCGCCGGACGCGGTGTTCTGCTTCAACGACCTGCTGGCCGTCGGCGCCTTGCGCTCGGCGGCGGAGCACGGGCTGCGGGTCCCCGAGGACATCGCGATCGTCGGCTTCGACAACACCGAAGAGAGCGCGTTCAGCCTCCCCGCGCTCACCACGATCTCGCCGGACAAGGCGGCTATCGCCGAGGCCGCGATCGACCTGATCGACAGCCGCCTCGCCGGTACGGAGAGTGCTGCGCCGCGCTCGGTGCAGCCCCCGTTTTCCCTGGAGGTAAGGGAAAGCACGGTCGTTTCCTAGAGGAGCCGCACCGCCAGCACGAGGATTACCGCGCTGGACAGCAAAGCGGTGCCGAGCCGTCCGCGCGGACCGGTGAGGCTGCGTCCGAGCAACGCTCCGCCGACGGCCAGCACCAGTTGCCAGCTGGCCGAAGCGGCGAACGCGGCGGCCGCGAACACGGTGCCGTTGGCCGGTCGGTCGCCGAGGACGAGCGCGGTGAAGTAGATGATGGTGGACGGGTTCAGCAGGGTCAGGCCGAGCAGCGTCGCGTACGCCCGCAGCGGATGCGGTTCCGTTGCCAGCAAAGGAGTTTCCGGGGATCGATAACGCCGGATCGCCCGGACCGCGGTCCACGCGGCGAGCAGGAACAACGCGACGGCGGAGGTCAGGCGCAGGGGAGTGGTGATTGGGGCGAGCACCGGGGCCAGCGCGGCTCCGCCGGTGGTGGCGAGAACGGCGTAGACGCCGTCCGCGGTAGCCACGCCCATCGCCGCGGCCGCTCCGACCCGCCACGACGTGCGAGCGGTGAGTTCGACCAGGTAGACGCCGATCGCGCCGACCGGCATGGCGATCCCGTACCCGGCGACGAGCCCCGCGACGAGCGCGGCGCTCATCGCACTGCCTGGCGGGTCCCTTCCTGCGCCGTCTGCTGCTTGCCGCGCGCGGCGAGACAGCGGGACGGGCAACGACGGGCGGGTTCGGTGGTCATGAACGGAATACTCGGCTGCCCGGCCGGGACTGGGCAACTGATTTTCCGCCGTGCCAGGATGGGCGGATGCCGGTTGAACTGCCTGTGCCGCTTGTGGTCCGGTACCGCGCGGTGGATCGCGAAACGGTCGGATCCGCGCTGGTGGACACTCCGAGCCACCTCGATGCGCTCGCCGAGGACATCGCGCGGAACGGAATCCGGACGCCGTTGCGGCTCGGGTTCTGCGAAGACTTCGGCACGCTCGACGGCAATCACCGGATCGCCGTCGCACTGCGGCTCGGCCTGACCACGGTGCCGGTCACCGTGGTCAGGGAGCCGAGCACTCCGCGCCCCGCGCACGCGCGACCGATGCGGGAAGCCGATTTCGCGGTGCTCGCGGCCGCGGCGGGCGAGTAGCCGCTACTTGCCGCGCGCCGCCACCTTGTCGATCACCGTCGCCACCGCGTCCGGTTGGGACCACAGCGAATAGTGACTGGCCGCCAACTCGACACAGTCCGCCCCAGCCCGCTCGGCGAGCCAGCGTTGCAGGTCCGGGTTGAGGATCCGGTCCTCTGTGGACACTGCGTAAGCGGTCGGCAGGTCGCGCCAGGCGCCAGGGCCGGCGGGCACGGCGAAGCACTCGGCACGCGCACGTCGTTGCACCGCGGCCAGTGCAGCGGCTCGTTCGGGAGCCACGTCGGCGGCGAAAGCGTAGTGGAAGCGGTCCGGGTCGGGCGACGACCAGCCGTCCTCGGTGAACACCATCGCGTCGTTGCCGGGCGAGTCCGGGAACTTGCCGTTCAGCGAGGGCACGTTCTCGCCTTCGTCCGGGACATACGCCGCGAAGTAAGCCAGGGCGTTGACCTGCGGATTGTCCTTCGCCGCACCGGAGATCACCGCGCCGCCGTAGGAGTGGCCGGCCAGCACGACCGGCCCGTCGAAGGCGGCGGCTTCCCGGCGAACCTCGGCGATGTCGTCCGCGAGCGAGGTCATCGGCAGGTGCGCGGCACGGACCCGGTGTCCTTGCCGGTGCAGCGCGGGGATCACCTCCAGCCACGCCGACCCGTCGCTCCAAGCGCCGTGAACCAGAACGATTTCCGCCATGAATGCCTCCCCTTCGTCTGAAGGCAAGCCAACCACGGGCGGGGTCCGTGGATTCCCGGTCCCCGCGGAAAAAGGAGGATTCCGACCTCAACCCGGGCCCGAACGGCGCTATCCGACTCGGAGGCCTTGACAGCGAAGCGGCGGCCGGGACACACCCGGCCGCCGCTTGCTCAGCTGTGCGTCAGCCGACCGGCGAGTGGTCGTAAATCCGCTGCTGCGGTCCGGAGACCGCGCTGAGCCCGTTGGCCCACAACCGCTGCACGCGGGAGGCTTCCTGGGAATTCGGGTTGGCGTTGTGGCAGGACGGGCCGGGGCCGCCGCCCGACATCAGCTCGGAGCACGGGCCCGAGTAGTGGTCCGGCAGGCCGAGCGCGTGGCCGGTCTCGTGCGCGGTGATCCGCGTGTTGTCGTATTGGCGGGCCTGGGTGTAGTCAATGAAGATGGTGCCGTGGCCGTGCCCGTCGGTCTGCGCGTACGAGCCGCGCGGGTCGTTGCCCTCGACGTACCGCAGCGTGGCCCCGGACGAACGCTCGACCAGCTTCACGTTGGTGACCGCGCGGTTCCAGTTCGCCGCGCCCGCGTTGATCGCGGCCCGGAACGACGGTGCGCCGGACGTCGAGTAGTAGACCGTGGCGGACGCGACGGCGGAAGGAGCCGGAGCGGCGACCGCCACGGCGCCCGAAAGCGGGGCGGCGGCCAGCGCGAGCGCCACCGCGCCGGACAGCACGAACTTCCTGGACATAAGAAAGCTCCTGGGGGATCGGGGAGTTTTGCCGGGTTTGCGCGCGCTCAACCCACAGTAGGCAGAAGCTCCCGGTCTGTGACCCCCCATTCGTACGGTCCGGCAACTGGTGATTTCCCAGCACTAACGACGGGTTGACAATCCGGTCACCACGGCTGCATCTCGTCGTCGTCCTCGCCGGCGGCGCGCCTGCGGTGCGGACCGGACGTCGGCCGGGGCGGTTCGGGCGCGGCCGGGGGCGGCGGCGGGGTGGTGCCGGGAGGCGGCACCGGCGGACGGCTGTGCGTCGCGCCGCCCGGTGGCGGCATCGGGCGTCCGTAGGCCGCGCTGCCCGGCGGGGTGGTGCTGCCCGGCGGAGGTCCCGCGTAACGGGCGGGCGGTTCGGGCCGCGGCGGCTCGGCCGGAGGTTCCGGCTCTTCCTCGGGCTCCGGCAGGTAGGACTTGACCACGTTCATCATCTCGCTGTCGCCGGCGATCGGCTCGAACGCGTCGATGACGTCGCGCGACACCTGGCGCTGCGCCTTCCCGTAGGCGTCCATGATCGCCGCGGTCAGCCGGGCGCCGCCGTGCCGCAGGGCGCGGTCGTCGATCTCGAGGTTCTTGAGTGCGCCGTTCGGGGTCACCGCGACCGACACCAGCCCGTCGCCCGACTTGGCGCGGCCCTCCGCGGTGCTCAAGGTTTCCTGCAGGGCAACGCTTTTCGCCTGCATCTCGTCAATCCGCCGCTGGAAGTCGTCCAGCCACCCCTGATCGTCCACCGGCGAACGCTATCGGCCGCCCGCGCCCAGCCGGTGAACCTCGGATGGCTGACGGGCTACGAAACGACCGACATCCGCGGCGGGCCGGAGCGGTGCGGGGCAGCGCGAGCGGTAACAATGGGCAAGTGTCCGAAGAAGTCCAGGCCCGCACGCGCAACCGCTGGGGCGAGGGCGAGCGGCTGCGCGGGGAAATCCTCGCCGCGGCCAGCAGGCTCCTGTCGGAACTCGACGGCGAGGACGCGCTCACCATCCGCGGCGTCGCCCGCGCCGTCGGCATCGCCCCGGCCAGCATCTACCAGCACTTCAGCGACCGGGCCGCGCTCGTCACCGGACTCGCCGAGCACGAGTTCGGCCGCCTGCGGCTCGCGATGGAAGCCGCCGAATCCCAGGTTCCCGCCGACGACGCGGTGGGCAGGCTGCGTGCGCTGCTGCACGCGTACTGCCGGTTCGCGATGGACAACCCCGGCCATTACCGGCTGATGACCGCCAACGGGTCGAGCCGCACCTCGCCGGACGTCCGGCCGCACGGTCCGACGATCGATTTCGTCGACCAGATCAGCGCCGCGTTCGCCCGCTGCGCCGAGGCCGGGGCCGCGCTCCGGGTGCCCGCCGACCGGGCCGGGGTGATCGCGTTCGTCGGCGCGCACGGCCGCGTCGCGCTGTTCCATTCGTCCGGGAGGCAGCCGGGCGAGGACGCCGTGGTGAGCTTCGCCGACGAGCTGCTGGCGCTCATTTTCGCTTGAGCCACGGGCGGTTTCGCCCGCTTTCCCCCTCTTGTCCACGGCCATCCCGGTGATCTTTGGACCCGAGTCTGGGCAATTGTTCACGAAGTCGCCTAACATCTGTTCGGTAAGTATCCGAACACTCGTTTGGTGACTTTTCCAGGAGGCTGTGATGGCCGACGCCCGGCCCGTAGAGCAGTTCCCGATGTCGCGCGGGCGCTGCCCGTTCGACCCGCCGCCCGATCTCGACCGCAAGCTGCGCGACGAACCGGTGTCGCGCGTGCGGATCTGGGACGGCAGCGAACCGTGGCTGTTCACCCGCTACGAAGACGTCCGCGCGATGCTCACCGACCCGCGGGTGAGCGCCGATCCCGGCCGCGCCGGCTATCCGTCGCAGACGCCGGGCCTCAAGGTGCGGCGCAGCCGGTTCAAGTCGTTCATCGGCATGGACGATCCGGAGCACGCCGCCCAGCGACGGCTGCTCACCGGCGATTTCATGGTGAAGAAGCTCCAGCGGATGCGGCCGCGGATCCAGCAGATCGTCGACGAGCTGCTCGACGAGATGCTGGCCGGTCCGAAGCCCGCCGACCTCGTGCAGGCGTTCGCGCTGCCGGTGCCTTCGCTGGTGATCTGCGAGCTGCTCGGCGTGCCGTACGAGGATCGCGATTTCTTCCACCGCTGCAGCAAGATACTGGTCTCGCGGGAAGCGACCGCGGAACAGTCGCTCGCCACGGCCGAGGAACTGCTCGACTACCTCGGGCGGCTGGTGGAGAAGAAGATCGACGACCCGGCCGACGACGTGTTCAGCCGCCTCGCGACCGGTCAGGTCGCCACCGGCGCGATGACCGTCCGGGAAGCGGCTTCGATGGGGCAGCTGCTGCTGGTCGCCGGGCACGAGACCACGGCGAACATGATCGCGCTCGGCACGGTCGCGCTGCTGGAGAACCCGGACCAGCTCGCCGCGGTCCGCGACGGCGACGACGCCTTGCTGGCCAACGCGGTCGAGGAGCTGCTGCGCTACCTGACGATCGTCCACTCCGGACGCCGGCGCGTCGCGCTCGAAGACCTGGAGATCGGCGGGCAGACCGTGCGCGAGGGCGAGGGCATGGTCGCGGCCACCGATATCGCCAACCGCGACGCGACGCAGTTCCCCGAGCCGGACAAGCTCGACGTCACCCGCAAGGCACGCCACCACGTCGCGTTCGGCTACGGCGTGCACCAATGCCTCGGCCAGCCGCTCGCGCGGGTCGAACTGCAGGTGGCCTACCGGACGCTTTACCGGCGGATTCCGACGCTCCGGCTGGCGAAGCCGCTGGAGGAGCTGAAGTTCAAGCACGACATGGTCGTCTACGGGGTGCACGAACTCCCCGTGACCTGGTGAAAGGAGCCGCGAAATGAAGGTGGTCGTGGACCAGTCCCGCTGTGTCGGGGCCGGGCAGTGCGTGCTCGTCGCGCCCGAGGTGTTCGATCAGCGCGACGAGGACGGGATCGTGGTGCTGCTGCAGGAAAACCCGCCCGCGGAACTGCAGGCGCAGGCCAAGGAGGCGGCGCAGCTCTGCCCGGCGCTCGCGATCGAGGTGGACGGCTGAGCCGGCGGCCCCGGCGGTCCTTTATCCTGTAAGGGGAAAGGGGTCGCCGGTGGTCGTGTTCGCGGGGCAGGGCGACGCCCGCCGTTCGATGGAACTGCTGTGGCGCGCGGGCAGCGAACCGCGCAGCGCGCCGGGGCCGAAACCCGCGCTGAGCGTGGACCTCATCGTGAACGCGGCGATCGAGCTCGCCGATGCCGAGGGCATGGCGGCGTTGTCGATGCGCGCGGTCGGGGAGCGGCTCGGGCGCACGGCGATGGCGTTGTACACGTACGTGCCGAGCAAGACCGAGCTGATCGACTTGATGTGCGACCAGGTGTTCGGCGATCTGCGCGACGACCACGAGCTGTCCGGCGGCTGGCGGCCCGCGTTGCTCGAACTGGCCGGCGACCTGTGGGACTTCCATCTGCGTCACCCGTGGCTGCTGCAGGTGTCCTACGCGCGGCCGGTGCTCGGTCCGGGGGAGTTCCGGATGCAGGAAACGGTGCTGCGGGTGCTGTTCGCGACCGGTCTGCCCGCCGGCCAGGTGCGGCGGCTGGTGGGCGCACTGCTCAACGTCGTGCGCGGCGCGGTGCAGATCGCCGCCGAATCGCGGTTGGCGCTGAAGGAAACCGGACTGTCCGATGAGGACTGGTGGCGTGCGCGGACGTCCGCGCTCGGCGAGCTGGCCCCGGATCTGGCGGAGCGGTACCCGAACGTCGCGCGGCTGGGCGAGGAAGGGGCGCCGCCACCGCCCGCCGGAGTGTCCTATTTGGAGCACGAAGCCCGGCTGAGCTTCGATGCCGGCGTGGCGGTGCTGGCGGACGGGATCGAGGCGGCTATCGCTTGCGCGCCTCGATCAGATACCGAGTAGTCGTCGCGACGAACGGGCCCTTCTGAAGTTCCTCGTGCAGCTCGCGCAGGCGCGGCAGGTACTCGTCCACAGTGAACCCCGGCACCATCCAGATCACCTTGCGCAGGAAGTAAATCACCGCGCCGATGTCGTGGAATTCAGTGCGGAGTTCCTCGAAGCGCAGGTCCACTACCTCGAGCCCGGCCCGCTCCGCTGCGGCTTTGGCGTGGTCTGGATGGCGGCCGTTGCGTACCTCCGGCGGTTGCGGTCCGAGGAAGTACTCGACCAGCTCGAACACGCTCCACGGCCCGACCTGTTGCGACAGATAGCGGCCGCCGGGCTTGAGGACGCGCTTGATCTCGTCCCACCACACCGTGACCGGATGCCTGCTGACGACCATTTCGAATGTGTTGTCCTGAAACGGAAGCGGCGGCTCGTCCGTGTCCGCGACGACGGTCGCGCCGCGGGGTTCCAGCAACGCCGCCGCCTTCTCCAGATTCGGCGGCCACGATTCGGTGGCGACCGTGAGCGGGGGCAGGACCGGCACACCGGCCAGCACTTCGCCGCCGCCGGTCTGGATGTCCACAACGGACTGGACGTCCCGCAGCCGTTCGCCGAGCAGCCGCTGATATCCCCAGGACGGCCGCTGCTCGCTGGCCCGGCCGTCGAGCCAGGAGAAATCCCAGCCGTCCACCGACACCGACGCGGCCTCGTCCACCAGTTCGTCGAAGGTGCGCATCCGGTGATCGTCACAAATTCGGCGCGGGCGAGCCACTCGATTTTTGCCGCTGCCCGCCGAAGAACTCCCGCGCGGACGGGGGTGCCCACAGCAGGGCAACGATGACGAGCTGCACCGCGCCGACGACCGGGACGACCGCGTGGAACATCGGCGAGGACGACCAGGAGAAGGCGCTGAACACCACGGACAACAGCTGGGAGACCGTCGTGAGACGGCGGGTCCACCGTCGCGCGGTGGCCAGCTTCCAGGCCAGCAGCGCGCACAGCACCAGCAGGACGCCGTGGAACACCGCGCCGGAAACCACCGCGACATCGACGGACCGGTCGATCTCGGCCGCGGCGAACTCGGGGTGCTGGGACGCGATCTGCGTGCGCAAGGTGTCCCGGCTCAACCACATCACCACGGGCACCACCAGATGACTGATCGCCACGACGGCCAGCAGCGCCCGCGCCCACTGCACTGGCGTCGGCGCTGGTCGCTCCCGGATCACTGCTCCTCCGCGCTTTCCCGCACGTGCCGCGCGCGGCGCCAGCGAGGACCGGTTCCGGGCGGGCTCGTGACCGTGCCGCCGCGTTCCGCCCACGCCTGGTTGAGCCGGGTGACCAGCTCCAGCGCGGTGGTCACGTCCCGGTCCGGCCAGTCGGCGATGACCTCCGAGAAGACGGCGGCGCCCGCCTCGATCGTGGTGGCGATCTCGGCGCGGCCCTCGTCGGTCTGCCGGACGAGGAACGTGCGGGAATCGCTGGGATCGGGCTCCGCGACGACCTGTCCCGCTCGCTCCAGCGCGGCGATGTGGCGGCTGGTCGCCGAGGCGGTGAGCCCGAGTTCGGCGGCGATCGCGGCGGGCCGGACGGGTTCCCGGGCGGCGACGGTCCCGAGCACCTGGATCCGGGTCAGGTCCAGGCGCCGGGAGAGCTGGCGGTGGCCCCGGTCGATGAGTTCCATGACCGCGCGGGCCAGGTCCGCAGAGTCGTTTCGTTGCGACACGAAACGACTTTACCAGAACGCGGCGGTCTACCTCCGCTGCGGAGCTGGCGGCACGGGTTTGGCGGCGACCACCGCGGCCAGCGGAACGACGACCAGGCCGCGTTTGGTCTCGACGGTGCAGGTGTCGGCGTCGCGGGCACGCAACGGACCGAGGGCGTCGGTGAACCCGCCCTCGATCCGGTATCGCACGACAACCCGCGTGCCCAGCGGGAGTTCCGTCAGCGGAGTCACTGCGCGAGGTGCGCGTTCAGCTCGTCGTCGCTCGGCTCGACGAGGTGGCTGCCGTCCGCGAAGACGATGGTCGGGATGCGGCGAGCGCCGTCCTGCAGTTCGCGTACGCGGGCTTCTGCGGCGGGGTCGGCCTCGACGTCCACGTAGTCGTACTCGACGCCCTTCGCGTCGAGCAGCGCGCGGCTGCGTTTGACGTCCGGGCACCAGCTCGCGCCGTAGACGATCGGGTTGCTCATGACACTACCTCCGAGGGGACGACAGCGGGTTTGTCTTCGGCCGCACCGGGTTCCGGGTGGCCGAGGAAGGTGAGCCAGTCGCGGAACACGCGGTGCACGGCTTCCGCGCCGACGGGTTCGCCGGGTGCCGGGAATTCTCGCGGATGCAGCAGGAAGCCGCGTTGCTGCGGTCCGCCGAGCCCGCCGTGCGAGCCGACGTGCCGTTCGAACGGCGAGGACTGGTCGGAGTCCGCGTCGTACCGGCTGTTGATCATGATGTCCGCGCAATGCGGGAAACTGTCGACGCGCTGGACCAGCTCGGCGGCGTACGGACCGTAGTCGGCCAGCGGGTCTTCGCCGATCACGATCCCGGTGGCCAGCCGCTTCAATCCGTCGCGGCCGAGCACCACCGGACCGAATTCGCGGCTGCGGACCAGCAGGAACCCGACGCCGTCGTGGTCGACCAGCGTCGGCAGCAGGTCCGGGTACTCGCGTTCGATCGTCTCCAGTTCGACCCTGCCCTCGTGCTCGGTGAACGACACCATCGCCAGATGCCCGGACACGACCGCGACGACCCCGGGAGCCACCCGCGTGACCTGCCCCGGCGAGCCAGTCGCGGTGCGCGGCCGGTTGTCGGATCCTTCCGCGCCTTCGACCCGGGCCCGCAACCGTCGCGCGATCAGGCCGCCGGTCGCGGTCGCTTCGGCGAGTGCCGCGTTGACCTGCCAGCTTTCCGCCTGTCGCCGCTTTCCTTGCTCGGCAACGGGTTCGCCGCCGCAGAGCCGTCCGACGAGCGCCTCAATGGTTTCGCCGAACCGGTCGACGAACGCCTGGCCTTGGGTTTGCCCGTGGTCGGACAGCCCGACGATGTGGTACTTCCGCGGCGAGAGCCGACCGGCCCGCAGCAGCCGCGCGAACTGCTGGTCGATCGACCGCAGCACCTCCAGCGTGTCGAACCGTTCGATGCCGGAGTGGTGCGCGACCTCGTCGTAGCCGAGGAAATCGGCGTACACCACCGGCCGTCCGGCGAGCATGTCGCCGATGATCGCGGACACCACGACGTCGCGCGCGATCACCGTCGTGCCCGGCCGGGCGAGCGGGTAGACGCCGCCGCGCGGAATCCGCGGCAGCACTCCCGCGCGCCGCTGTTTGGCCGCCGCGGACAGTTCGCGGACGACGTCGGCGAGCGCGACCCCGAAGGTGCGCAACACGTTGACCGGATTGGCGAAGTAGGCACGGTACCCAGCGCCGACCCGGTCCCGGCGACGCTTGCGCGGCGTGAGCACCGGCACCGAACTCATGGTCAGGCTGACGTGCGGGGCGTCGCCGGAGAAGAGGTTGCCGTGGCTCGCGCCGCCGATCGACAGCAGGCCGCGCCCGTCGCTGTGCCGCCGCTCGATCTCCGCCGCGTCGGACGGATGCGCGCACGCCATGACGTGGTCGCGGTCCTTTTCGTACCAGCGGAAACCGAGGATGTCGTGGTTGGAACCGTGCAGGATCCCGCAGACGCTCGCGCCGGTCTGCGAACTCCAGTCGGTGTGCCAGCGGGTGAGCGAATGCGTGCCTTCGGACAGCCACTTGGCGAAGGTCGGCATGTCCCCGTCCCGCACGGCGCGGCGGACGGTGTCGTAACCGAGCCCGTCGATCTGCAGGAAGACCACGCCGGGCGGTTGGTCGGCGAAATCGGTGCGGTGCTTCGCTTTCCGCCGGCGGCGAGCGGCGCGCCGGAAGAAGATCTCGTCCTCGTCGACGGCCAGCACGCTGGAAATCACCGCGCCCACCGCGGACATCGCGACGGTGATGACGACCGCCGTCGAGAACCCGTGCAGCTCAACGCCGGGTACGGCCTGGAGGATCGCCAGTGCCGCGGCGCTGAGCAGGATGTACGTGCCGACGCCGAGGGTGAAGTACGCGATCGGCCACGCCACCCGCACCACGAGCGGCCACACCACGGAGACGAGCAGGCCGAGGATCAGCGCGCAGACCGTCGGCTGCCACCACGACTGCATCGTGAAGCCGTCGAGCCACGCGTCGAGCAGCCGCAACGCGCCGGTGACCGCCACCCAGACCAGCAGGACCCGCGCGACGACCCGGCCGCCGCGCAGCAACCGGCCCTTCGCCGGAGCAGGTGTCGTCATCGATGTCCTCCCGTCTGATGGGCCGCCCGTTTCTTGGAGATCAGCGTGGTCAGCACGGTCACCAGCAGCACCAGGACGGTCGCGAGCAGCGTCGCGATCAGCGGCGAGTCGAAGATGCCGCCGCTGAGGATGCCCAGCAGCGAGTACGCCACCGCCCACAACACACAGGCCAGCAGGCCGGACGGGAGGAACTTGCGCCAGGGATAGCCGAGCGTGCCCGCGGCGAGCAGCACCGGGATGCGTCCGGCGGGCACCAGGCGGCCGATCACCACGAGCTGCCAGCCGCGTCTCGCGAACTGTTCGCGGCCTTTCGCGAGGCGTTCGGCTTGTTGTCGTCGTTCGACGAAGCGCAGGAGAGGTTCACTGCCGAATCTCGGGACGGCGAAGGTGATCACGTCGCCCAGGTACGCGCCCGCGACCGCCAGCAGGATCACCAGCGGGAGCGAGAGGTGGTCGGTGGTCATCGCGACCGCGGCCGCCGCGCCGACGAGCGCGCCGGTCGGGACGATGGGGATCACGGAGCCGAGCAGTACTCCGCCGAACAGCGCCGGATAGCCGATCGCTGACGGGTCTGTCCAATTCACCCGCGCTCCTCGCGAGTGGGGAGCAGGACGTCGGAGCCGGGGCGGGTGTGCAGGACCTCGGTGTCCAGGCCTAGACAGCGGACGTGGTGCGCGAACGTGCGCGGGGGTTCCACGAGGAGCTGGCGCATCTTGGCGGTGCGGTGGATGCCGGGGACCGCGAGCGTGCCCCAGTGGACCGGGACCGCCGTGCGGGCCTGGAGGAGAGCGGCGGCTTCGGCGGCTCGTTCCGGGGTGAGGTGGCCTGGGCCGAGGTTCGGGCCCCAGCCCCAGACCGGGAGGAGAGCTACGTCTACTGGGCCGAGGTCGGCCATGCCGGGGAAGAGGTCGGTGTCGCCTGCGGAGTAGATCCGCTGGTTGTCGGCCTCGAGGAGGTGGCCGAGGGCGGGGCTTTGCGGGCCGTGGGTGAGGCGGGGGCCCCAGCGGTGGCCGGAGTGGACCGCTTCGGTGGCGGTGATGTTCATCGGGCCGCTGGTGATGGTTTGGCCCGGGGAGAGTTCTTCCACCTCGGTGAAGCCTCGTTTGGCCAGCCAGGAGCCCGCGCCTCGGGGGACGACGATTCGGGTGTGTTTGCCGAGGAGTTTCAGGGAGGGGAGGTGGAGGTGGTCGCCGTGGAGGTGGGAGATGAGGACGACGTCTACCGCGGTCCAGGCGGAGACGTCGGGTTTGGGGGCTACTCGGGTTAGCGGGCCTACCCAGCGGGTGAGGACTGGGTCGGTGAGGGCGACCTGGCCGGCTAGTTCCACGCGGGTGGACGCGTGGCCTAGGAAGTGGAGGTTCGGGCTGGTCACGGGTTCGAGTATTGCTGGATGTGCGGCTGGATGCTCGGTGGAGTGGTGGGGGGCACCCTTTGGGGCATTGCGTTTGTCTTTGCCTCGTCGCCTGGCGGCGACATCGCTTGGTGGTTGCGTGGGGCACCCCGAAGCTTGATTGTGCTGACGGGCGGTGGGTGCTTGTCAAGGCGGGAAAGATGCCTTGACAAGCACCCACCGACCGCAGGGAGGCTTCGTATCGGGGTGCGGGGGAGGTCTGGGTGCCTCGCTCGTTGGGTGCATCGGCTGCGGTTGGGTGTCTCGATGGTTGGGTGCGCCGGGTGGGGTTGGGTGCCTTGATGGTTGGGTGCGCCGGGTGCGGGTGGGCTGGGTGTCTCGATAGCGGGCGCGCCGGCTGCGGCTGGGTCCTTCGATGCATGGGTGCATCGGTGCGGCTGGGTGGGGGTGAGGGCTTGCGCCCCAATGTGGCATTGGGTGCGTCAGATGCACCCAATGTGGCGTTCGGTGCGTGGGATGCACCCAATGCCGCATTGGGGCGCATCCCGGGGCGGTGGCGGGCTGGTCGTGGGTCGTGAGGGGAACCCTCACGGAATCAGAGTTCCTCAGGGTTCCCCTCACGTACCTCGTCAGTGTGGGGTTGGGCTGGATGGGGCGGGGATGTGGAGGGATTTGGTGCCTAGGCCCGTTGCGTTCAGGTGGAAGCGCGGGGTTGCGCCGAGCGGGACGTGGGGGTGCCGGTGCAGCCTGGGTGTTGCATGGGGTTAGCAGCGGGTGGGGTCGGTTCGGCGGTGAGTTGTGCGGCGCGGACTCGGTCCAGTTCTTCGTCTGTGTACCGAGCGGATTCGTGGTGCCAGTTCGCGATGCCGGTCATCAGGTTCTTCAGCAGGTCCGCGTAAGCGGTGAGTGTGTCGCGTGCTTTTGTGTCCAGGCCGTAGTCGGCGAAGAGGCCTGGCAGGCCTACGTCTGCTGCGTGGCGGAACTCGGCGAGTCTGGCTTCCGCCAGATCGGCGACGATGCGGATGGCTCGGTCTTGCTCGACATCCAGGAAGGACCGTACTACCAGCACTGCGTTGTGCAGGCCGCCTTCGTACTCGATTTCCTTGCGGTAGGAGAACAAATCGTTGATCAGCCAGGCGTAGTCGGCGGCGGAGTCTTCCAGTGCTTCGATGACTCGGTTCCGGTGGATTTCCTCGGGGACGGTGCGGCTGTTGGACAGCCTGCTGATACTCACCACCAGGTCGGAACCGAAGGTGCGGCGGCGCATCTCGACGTAGTCGATGGGGTCGGGGATGCGGTTTTGGGCTTGGGTGGCCGCTTCCCATACCCAGGCGTCGATCATGGACTCGACTGTGGCGCGGAAGGTTTCGCGTTCGGCGGGGCTCAGGGGGCCGGTGGTGCGTTGCCAGAGGTCCGCTAGACCGGTTTCCAGCGCGGTTTGCGGTGAGGGAGGGGGCTCGCCGATGGTGGGCATGAAGAGTTTGAGGCGTTCGGTGGTCAGTCTGGTGGCGGACAGGTCAGACGAGAGGACTTCTGTGTAGTAGTCGTCGGCGTAGGTGCCCCAGGTGAGCCAGTCGTTGGTGAGGGAGACCTGTTCCGGGGGAGCGTCGGGGCAGATGCCTGCGGTGGCCAGTGGCACGTCGGACGCGCGCAGGCGGGCGGTGTCCCAGACTCCCTCGGACAGGAGACCTATGCGGCGTGGCCAATCGGCGATTTTCGTGCGTTCCGCGGAGAGGTGCGGGCTGAGTCGCAGGGGGAAGGGCAGGGGCAGGGCGGGCAGAGGGACTGGGCCTAGTTGTTCGTGAGGGTGGTGGGTGAAAGATCGTGTGCGTTGCGGGGCGGTGGTGGCGACGGAGCGGAAGATGCGGGCGGCGGAGGTGCCCAGTCCGGAAGGGCCGCCTAGCAACTCTGGGCCGCCTCGGGCTTCTAGGGCGCCTTCGTTCATGTAGCGGCTCGAGCGCAGATGCCATTCGTGTCCGCCGGATTGCCAGTCTTGCAGGCCTTTGACGTACGCGAAGGTTTCGGCTCGCCCGGCTGGTTGTACGCCGTGTTCGTCGAAGAGGGCGGGGACTTCGGTGAGGGCGGTGTGCTCGAATTGGTGCAAGCGCGAGGTTAGCAAGTCGTTTACCGCGTCCGCGGCCTCTTGGGTGGTGCAGCCCAGGAACTTTTCGAAGACCAGGACGCTGTTGGAAAGTTCGCCTTCGTCCTCGACTTCGCGCTGGTAGGAGAAGAGGTCGTTGCGGAGGTGGACGGCGTCGGCGAAGCAGTCGCGCAGGACTTCCATCGGGCGTTTCGCCGCGATTTCGTCCGGGACCTCGGCGTTCAGGGAGTGTTCGATCAGGTTCGCCGACCAGGGGGCACCGCCGACTTTGCGGCGCATGGCGACGTATTCGATCGGGTTCGCGACCCGGCTTTCGTTGATGTTGGCCAGTTCCCAGAGAGATTCGTCGAGGAGGTTGCGCGTGCTTTCGCGGAAGCGTCGCCGCCAGGCCGCGGACCGGTGCGGGACAGTGCGGTTCCACAGATCGGTCAGGCCGCGTTCGACGGGGTTTTCCGGGGTATCGGTGATTTCGCCCTCGGCGGGCATGAAACGAGCGATCCGGTCCAGATAACCGCGGGCGTGTTCGATGTCGCCGGTGCGTTTGAACAGTTCCAGGAAATGGTCGTCGAAATAGAATACCCAGACGTACCAATCCGTGACGAGGTCGAGTTCCTGCGGGGCGGCGTCGGGATGGGTGTAGGAACACAGGAGCGCGTAGTCGTGGGAGTCGAGGTCGTGCTCGTTCCAGATGACGGTGCCGTGCTGGGGCACGTCGATCATGTCCATCGTGTACGCCCACGCCTTGCTGTGCTTCCGCGCGCCGACCAGGTGCGGGTTCAGCCGGGCCGGGTACGACAGATAGAACTCGGGCAGGACGAACGGCTGCACGCGGGCTCCCCTCGCGGTCGCGGGTACCGACACCACGAGGCAAACAGACCGCACCGGCGCGGCGGAAGGCCCGCCACTCCGGCGAACCGGGCGGTCGCCCGGGCGGCCTAGCGGGGGCTGGCGCGGGATCGCCCCTGTGTGCTGTCGCGTCGCTCGTCGGTGCGGGGCGCGCCGACATCCGGGTAGGGGTGCGGTAACCGGTGCGTACGACTGCGCGGGCGGCCCGAACAGCTTATTGCAACGTGTGCAAACTGGAGTATTCTCAGTTTTTCACACGATGGCAAAGCGGCCCGGATCCCCGTGGCGGCCCTCTTCGAGACGACTCGGCGCGGCGGCGAGAGAAGGCCGCACGCGTGGGCCGTCGTGCCCAGGGGCCGCGGCGCTGTCCCGTCCTAGGAGTGACGCTCATGTCGCCTGGTCCCCTGGCTTCTCGATCTGGTCCACGACGGTGCGGCGCGCTGGTCGCGGCCGTAGTGCTCGTCGCGGCCGCGCTCCCGCAAGGCGTCGCCGTCGCGGCGACGACGTCCGGCGGAGTGCTTTACCGGCCCAGCACCGCGAGTGGTTCCACCGAAGACGCGAGCTATCCGCGGGTCATCCGCCTCGAACACAACGGCGGCGCCAACGGCACGCTGCTCGCGACGTTCTCTCATTCCGGCACCGGCGTCGGAAAGGCTAACTTCCCGATCTACCGCTCGACCGACAACGGCGTGACGTGGACTTCCTCGCCGATCAGCACGGTCACCGACACCCAGCACGGCTGGGATCTCGACGGCCCGACGCTCTACGAACTGCCGCGCGCCCAAGGATCGCTGCCCGCCGGCACGCTGCTCGCCGCGGGCACCGCGTGGAACCACGGCGACTACACGCAGCAGGCGGTGGAAGTGTTCGCGTCCACCGACCAGGGAGCGAGCTGGACCTACCGCAGTTCGTGCGCGGCCGAGTCCGGCATGGCCAACACGATCGGACACGGCATCTGGGAGCCGGAGTTCGAGACCACCAGCCACGGTCTCGTCTGCTACTTCTCCGACGAACGCCCGTCCTCGAACGGATACGCCCAGGTGCTCGCGCACACCGTCTCCGCCGACGGCGGCCTGACCTGGGGCAGCGAGGTCTACGACGTCGCGGTGCAAAACGGTGTCGACCGGCCGGGGATGGCCACCGTGGTCCCGCTGCCCAACGGCTCCTACGCGATGACCTACGAGGACTGCAAAGCCGGTGCCGACCCGGATCAGGCCTGCGACGTCTACATCAAGACCTCCGCGGACGCCGAATCGTGGAACCCCGGCAGCCTCGGCACCCGGATCGAGACCGCCGACCACCGCTTCCTGCTGCACACGCCGTACCTGACGTGGTCGCCCGCCGGCGGCGCGAACGGGACCCTCGTCGCGTCCGGACAGCGGGTCGTCGCGGGCACCGACGGATCGCTGGCCGTCCAGCCAGAAGACGGGCACGTGCTGTTCGTGAACCGGAACCTCGGATCCGGTGCCTGGCAGGAGATCACGACGCCGGTGACCACCGCTCCGACCGGCGGCTACGACGCGGGCGAGACGGCGTGCGCCGGGTACAGCTCCCCGTTGCTCGGCGCGTCGTCCGGCAACACCTTCCTGATGCTCGCGGGCACACACCTGTCCACCGGCAAATGCGAAACCGCCTTCGGCACGGCGACGCTGCCGAACGCGCAGGGCCAGATCACCGGCCCCGCGGGCAAATGCGTTGACGTGAACACCAACACGTCCGTCAACGGCAACGCGGTGCAGCTCTACACCTGCGGCATCGCGACCGGTCAGCAGTGGTCACTGGAAACCGACGGCACGATCCGCGCCTTCGACAAATGCCTCAACATCGTCGGCGGCAGCACTGCCAACTTCGCCAAGGTAGAGCTGCGCGACTGCCTTGGCACGCCTGCACAGCAGTGGCAGGCCCGCGCGGACGGATCGATCTACAACCCGCCATCGGGTCGCTGCCTGGACGATCCGCAGGCACAGACGGCGGACGGCACGCAACTGCAGATCTATGACTGCAATGGGCTGTTCACTCAGTCCTGGCACGTTCCTGCTTGAGCGGAAAGGGCGGTCAGCTCAAGCTGGCCGCCCTTTCCCACGAACGGTCACTCCCGCGCGCCGCGCCGGTTCAATTCCTCCACCACGGCCGCGTCCACGAAGGTCCGCGCTGCTGTCCCGCTTTCGGTCTCCAGCCACAGGTGCAGCCGCGCCGGGCCGCCCGGTGCGGGGACGGTCAGCGGGAACGCGTCGCTGAGCCGGAACGGTTTCGCTTGCGCGGAAACGGAATTCATCGACTCCGGGAGAGTTCGCGAGCCAGCGGCTCCCCACCCCGCGTGCAGTGTTCCCGCGATCGGTTCCGTTCCGGTGTGCGACACGTGCACGTCCAAAGTCAGCGGTTCCGCGGGAACCGGCAGGTCCGCGCCCGCGTGCGCCGGGACCAGGTCGACTACCAGCGTCGTCGGCGCGAACGCGTCGGCCGGGTCGAGCCCGCCCCAGTCCTTGGGCCGCCGGTGTGCGTCCAGCAGGCCCGCCATTTCGTGTTCCACATCGGTCAGTTCGGTGTAGATGTACCCGGAAAACCGGTCGTGCCTGCGGATTTCCTGCGTCTGCCAGCGCACGTGCCACGCTCGTTCCAGGCTGGTAAACCCCGCGCCGTATTCGCTGTTCAGCACCGGCACTCCGGAACGCGGGAAGCTGGCCGAGCCGTAGAACGATTTGTCGACAAGGAAGTCCGCCCGGAGCTTGACCTCGAAGGACTCCCGTTCGCCGGACGCGAGCGCGGCGAGGTTGTCCGCCCAGCGGCGCGGGTCTTCGTCGTAGTAGTGCCAGTCGACCAGATCCGTCTTCACGTGCGCCCAGCCGGAGTTCTCCACGATCGGGCGGGTGTCGTCGAGCGAGCGCAGGAGGTCGTAAGCGTGCGTTGCCGCGGCGGCGCGCTCGGGGCTGCCCGGGATGTCCCAGTCCAGGCCCCATTCTTCGTTGTACAGCCCCCAGATGACGATCGAGGGATGGTTGCCGTCGCGGCGGACGAGGCCCGGCAGCTGTGCCTCGAAAGCAGCGGCTGCGGCCGGGCTGAACCTGCTGGGGGCGGGCGGTTCGGCCCACACCAGCATCCCCATCCGGTCCGCGTGGTGCAGCCAGCGCGGCTCCTCGGGCTTGAGATGCTTGCGCACCAGGGAAAAACCGAGTTCCCGGGCCAGTTCGAGGTCGCGGACCAGCGCTTCGTCGTCCGGTGCGGTGAGCCCGCTCTCCGGCCAATATCCCTGGTCGAGCACCCCGCGCACGTACAGCCGTTCTCCGTTGAGATACAACGCTTCGCCGCGGGTTTCGATCCGGCGCAGCCCACCGGTCACGGTCAGCCGGTCGGCGTCGTCGCCCTCGCCGACGGTCAGCGCGATGGAGTACAGATGCGGTGATTCCGGGCTCCACAGCTGAGGGTCGGAAACGTCCAGCCGTCCGGAGAACCGACCGTCGCGCACCGGGAGGACGGTCTCGCGGCCTTCGAGTTGAGCGACCACGACCGCAGTCTCCGGAGCGTCGCCAGCGAGGTCGCCGGTGATGTCGAAGCCGGTCAGCGAATCGCCGCGCACGGAGACTTCGGCGGCGTACGTGCGCCCGCGGGCCTCCAGCCAGACGCTCTGCCAGATCCCGGACGTCGGCGTGAACGAAACGCCGTCGTAGTCGTCCCGCGGGATCGAACGCTGTTTGCCGTGCGGGATTTCGCGTTTGTCCGCCGGTGCCTCGACTTCCACGGTCAGCTCGGCGGGGCGGCCGGGTTCGAGCACGTCGGTGACGTCGAATTCGAACGAGCTGTACCCGCCGACGTGCGAGCCGATGGGCACGCCGTCGATCGAGACGGCCGCCCGGTGATGCACGGCACCGAAACACAGCACCACGCGGCGTCCGTTCCACTCCGGCGGAACCGTGACCGTACGGGCATAGACCGCGCGCGGCAGCCAGGTTCGCTGCACGCCGGAAGCGGCGGTCTCCCAGGCGAACGGGACGATGATCGACTCGGGAGCCCCGTCGTCGGCGATGAACCGCCAGCGGCCGTTGAGGCTCAGCCACCGCGCGGACCGGTCCCGGTCGGGGCGCGGGTATCCGGGCCGGGGAACCGCCTCTTCGCTGCGCGGGTCGGCGGCGTTCTCGGCAATCGTCATGTGTGTCAGCCCTTTACGCTTCCGGCGAGGATGCCGTTGATGAAATGCTTCTGCAGCACGATGAACAGGATCAGGAGCGGAACGAGCGCGATCGACGCGGCGGCGAGCAGTTCGCCGGTGACGGTCGCGTAATCCGATCCCACGCGGTTGCCCGAGATGTTCTGGGCGAGCGTCGAGAGAACGACCTGGAGCGTGGCCATCCGGCTGGAGCTGGCCGCCACCACCGGCCAGACGAAATCGTTGTAGATGTTCATGATCGTCAGCACGCCCAGTCCGGCCAGCCCCGGCCGGATCGCCGGGACGACCACCCGCCAGAAGATGCCGAACTCGCCGCAGCCGTCCACCCTGGCCGCGTCGAGCAGTTCGTCCGGCACCGCCGCGATCACCTGGCGCATCCAGAAAATCGCGAACGCGTCGACCGAACCGGGCAGGATCAGCGCCTGGTAGGTGTTGACCCAGCCGAGTTCCTTCATCTCCAGCAGCAGCGGGATGACGAGCACGATCGTCGGCAGCATCAAGGTGAGCAGCACCGCTCCGAAGATCAGGTTCCGGCACGCGAAGCGGTACTTCGCGAACGCGTAGGCCGCCAGCGGCGCGCAGAACATCGTGATCGCGCCCTTCGCCGCGAGCACGACGGCGGTGTTGAGAAAGCCGCTGCCGATCGGGACGTCCTGGAACATCCCGCGGAAATTGGCGAGGGTGAACGTCGCCGGGTCGAATCCGAGCGGATTCCGGATGATCTCGCCCGCCGGTTTGAACGAGGACAGGATCGCCCACACCACCGGTGCGAGCAGCGCGACGGTGAGCACGAGCAGGAACGCGTGCGAGGCGAGCAGCGGGCGGGCGGACTTCCGCCGCTCCCGGACGTCGAGGGTGGTCATGTCAGTCCTCCGCTCGCAGCAGCCGCACGAAAAGCAGCGACACCGCCATCACGATGATCACCAGGAGGAACGAGTTCGCCGCCCCGGTGCCGAGATCCGCGTGGGTGATGTGGTTGTAGAGGTAGAGCCCGGCGGTGGTGGTCGACGTGTACGGCCCGCCCTGCGTCACCACGTACGGCTCGGCGAACATCTGGAACACCGCCAGCGTCTGCAGCACGACGCTGAACATCAGCGACCGGCGCAGCAGCGGAACGGTGATCGACCACAGCTGCCGTATCCGGCCCGCCCCGTCGAGCGAGGCCGCTTCGTACAGTCCCCGGTCGATCTGCTGGAGTCCAGAAAGGACGATCAGCACGACGAACCCGGTGGTCTTCCAGAGAAACAGCAACGCCAGCGTCGGCTTCGCCCATCCGCTCGTGACGAGCCAGCCGACCGGCGGCAGCCCGACCGCGCCGAGCACCGCGTTCACCGCGCCGTTGTTCTGGTCGAACAGCACGATCCAGATCTGCGCGACCGCGACCAGCGGGGTCACGAACGGCACGACGAACGCCACGCGGTAGAACCCGCGCAGCCGTTTGATCGCGTTGAGCAGCACCGCCACGAGCACCGCCAGCACGATCTGCGCCGGGACGATCAGCAGCCACAGCACCCCGGAGTTGCCCAGCGACGACCAGAAGCCGTTGCTGGTCAGCAGATATCGGTAGTTGTCGAAACCGATCCAGTGCGCGGTGCCGGAGCCGTGCCAGTCAGTGAAGCTCAGGCGCAGCGTGAAAAACAACGGGTAGACGCTGAAAGCCAGGAACACCAGCACGAACGGCAGCACGAACAGGTAGGGGGCGAAGCGGCGGCGCCACGCGAAGGCGCGCCGCCGCGGTTTTCCGGCCTGCGGCCCGACGGACGGAGACGGCTCCCGGAAAACCTTCGCCTCGGCGGTAACGGAGCGAGTGGTCATTTGCGGTCGATCAGGTTGGTCTGGATGTCTTTGCTCGCCTTGTCGATCACCTGCTGCGGAGTCAGCGCGCCGTCCAGCATCTTCTGCAGATCAGTGCCGAGGTAGTCGACCGCGCCCGACCACCAGGCCGGGATCGGCGCTCCGCCGGGGATTTCCCGGCCGGCTTCGACGGCGGTCTTCCAGACATCCTGGCCGCCCATCGCGTCGATCGGCCGGAACAGCGGCTTCGCCGGATCGGCCGCGGGCAGGTAGGCGGGGACCGACGTGTTCAGCCCGCCCGGATAGACCGCGTTCGGACCGTAGACCGCGGTGTAGCCCGCCTGGTCGAACATCAGGAAGCGGTAGAACAGCCAGGACAGCTTCGGGTTTTTGGCGTCCTTGGGGATGACGAACGACGAACCGCCCATCGCTCCGCTGCGTGCGCCGCCGGCGTTCCACGCGGGCAATGGCATCGCCCGCCAGTCGCCCTTCGTCGTGGTCAATTGCTGCTGCGGGGCGAAGTCGAACCAGATCGCCCACGGGTAGAAGACCTCGTCGCCGGAGTCCAGCGCGCTCACGTCGCTGGGCTTGAGGTACTCCGCGCGGGTGCCGAGCCCTTCCTTGCGCACAGTGTCGAGCCAGGTCAGGATCTGGTGGTACGGCGGGGAATTCAGCCGCAGCTTGCCGTCCGGGCCGGCGAGGCCGGTGCCCAGCTGGCTGGCGAACATCTCGAGCTGGAGCTGGCTGTTGAAGGCGTTCTGTTCGAGGTGGATCGGCTTCGCGCCCGGCTTGAACTGCTGGTACTTCTTCGCCGCGGCGAGCAGATCGGCGTAGGTCTTGATGCCGTTCGGGTCGATCCCGGCGGCGCTCAGCGCTTTCGCGTTGTAGAACAGCAGCCCGGGGTCGAGGTCGAACGGAACGCCGTAGATGCCGCCGTTGACGGTGTTGACGTCGACCTTCTGCTTGGCGATGTCCTTGGTGTAGGGCGCGAGCACGTCCTTGAGGTTCCACAGGTGGCTGACGTAGCCGCCGACCTTGGCGTCGTCGAGGAACACCCCGTCGGGCACGTCGGTGCCGGTGATCAGCGTGTTCTGGAGCTTGCCGTCGATGTCGACGGCCTCGTGCTTGACCGTGACGCCGGGGTATTTCGCGGTGAACTTCTTGATCGCGGCGTCGAAGACCTTGTACAGGTCGCCCGAGCGGTCCCAGATCGTGATTTCGCCTTTCGGCGCGTCTTCGGACGGCGCCTGCAGCACGGCGTTGTCCGCCGCCGAACCGCCGGAGCTGATGTCCGGGCCGCAGCCGGTCAGCCCGGCGGTGAGCAGGGCCGCGGCGGCGACGGCGCCGGCCCGGCGGGCGAGGAGGCGGGCTGTCCGTCCGCTCCGTCGGAGAGTGGGGTTCATGGCACTCCTTTGTGCGGGACGGTGGCAACGCGGCGAGGCGCGCCGCGGATTTGCCAACGTAGGCAAACTGTACGACATGCTTGCACACGTTGCAAAAGGTAGGATGACTTTCCGGGCGGAAGGAGTTTCATGGCGGCGACGTTGCGGGACGTGGCGAACCGGGCGCGGGTTTCCGTGCGGACGGTGTCGAACGTCGTCAGCGGGTACGAGCACGTCAGCGAGAAGATGCGCCAGCGCGTGCTGAGTGCCATCGACGAACTCGGCTACATCCCGAATCCGGTCGCCCGCACGCTGCGCACCGGCAAGACCGGCTTGCTCTCGCTGGTGGTGCCCGAGATCGACGTGCCGTACTTCAGCCAGCTCGCCCGCGAGGTCATCGACGCCGCCGCGAGCCTCGG
This sequence comes from Amycolatopsis sp. Poz14, assembly GCF_006704225.1. NCBI lineage: Bacteria > Bacillati > Actinomycetota > Actinomycetes > Pseudonocardiales > Pseudonocardiaceae > Amycolatopsis > Amycolatopsis sp. Poz14. The sequence continues at coordinate 9,295,839 of NZ_JACLHD010000001.1, read as the reverse complement.
TTTCCAGGTGATGATCGACCAGACCGGGCACGACCACGAGCGGGAACGCCAGCTGCTGCGCGGCGGGGGCAGGCGGAACCTGTTCGACGGCATGCTGTTCGCGCCGCTCGCGACCAGCGAGGAACTGCGCGACGTGGACCCGGCCCGCTCGTCGCCGCTGATCCTTCTCGGCGAGCACGTCTTCGACAACCGCTTCGACCACGTGGCGATCGACAACGTCGTCGCGGCGCACGACGCGACGACGCATCTGCTCGACCGCGGCCGTACGCGCATCGCGGCGATCGGTGCCCAGCCGAAGGAGACGTACTCGACGCCGTTGCAGCGCACCGAGGGATTCCGCAAAGCGCTCGACGAGCACGGACTTGAGCCGGTGAACGCGTTGCAGGCCACCGCAGCCCATTACGGACGGGCCGACGGATACGCGGCTACGGCGTCGCTGCTTCGCGAATCCCCTTGCCCGGACGCGATTTTCTGCTATTCCGACCTGCTCGCGATGGGCGCGATCCGAGCGGTGTTCGACGCGGGTCTGCGGGTCCCGGAGGACGTCGCGATCATCGGCATCGACGATATCGAGGAGGGCCGCTATTCCCGCCCGTCGTTGAGCACCGTCTCGCTGGACACTCCGTTCATCGCCCGGACCGCGGTGTCCCGCCTCGCCGCCCGGATCGAGAACCCGGAGCTGCCTGCCGAGGAGTTCGTCGCGCCGCACACGGTGCTTGCCAGGGAGAGCACGGAATCGGGCCTCGCCGGCGGTGGTGTGTGAAGATGCGGGAATGAGCGAAGAGACCAGCGTTTCCCGCAACGACAGCGAAAACCGCTACGAAGTGTATGCGGACGGCAAGCTCGCCGGCTTCGCCGAGTTCACCCCGAAGGACACCGAAACCGTCTTCACGCACACGGAGATCGGTGACGAGTTCGGCGGCCGCGGGCTCGGCAAGGTGCTGGCGAAGGCCGCGCTGGACGATGTCGTCGCGCGGGGCGGCGTGATCGTGCCGGTGTGCCCGTTCATCGCCGGGTATCTGCGCAAGAACGAGGGCTACGCCGAGCACGTCCGGTGGCCCGGACAGCATTGATCCAGGTCGCGACGCAGGTCAGCGGCGCCGTTCGGGGTATTCCAGGTGGCCCGAACGGCGCAGTGGTGTCCGATTGGTCCGCATTTTTTGGTTATTAACCAACCTTCGTCGGTTTCGCGTTGGTTGCCGGGCAACAAAAGTGTGGGGCGTCCCACCGGTCGGTTCAGCCCACCTGGAGGAAGATCCATGACTTCCCGGAAGACGCTCGTCGCGGGATTCACCGCACTGTCGGCCGCGGCCTTGACCGCGGGCATGTGCGTGAACGCCGCCTCGGCAAGCCCGATGGCGTTCGCCCAGATGCAGGCACAGGCGATCACCCAGGCGACGCAGGTCGCCGACACGCTCGGCGCCGGAAACGGCGGCATCTACCTCGAACGCGGCAAGGCGGTCCTGAACGTCACCGACGCCGCGGCGCAGGAGAAGGCCAAGGCCGCGGGCTTCGCGACGAAGCTCGTCAAGCACAGCTTCACCGCCCTCACCGGCGCGAAGAACCAGATGGACACCGTCAAGAACGTGCCGCAGACGTCGTGGGGCATCGACACCAAGACCAACCAGGTCGTGGTGAAGATCTACGACTCGGCGTCCCAGGCCACGAAGGACAAGGTCGCGGCGGCCGCGGCGAAGCTGGGCGACGCGGCGCGCGTCGAGCACCGCTCGGGCAAGCTGGCCACCTACATCGCGGACGGCGACTCGATCAACAACGGCCAGTTCACCTGCTCCCTCGGCTTCAACGTGACCAAGGGCGGCCAGCCGTACATGCTGACCGCCGGCCACTGCACCAACGAGGGCGGCACCTGGTCCGGCGGCGACGTTTCCGGCGCGCAGGTCGTCGAAAGCGACTGCCCCGGAGCCGACTCCGGCCTGCTGACCCGCCCGAACGGCTCCGGTCCCGGCGCGATCAACACCGGCCAGCAGATCACCAGCGCCGGCACGCCGACCGTCGGCGAGCAGATCCAGAAGATGGGCCAGACGACCGGCGGCGGCAGCGGCGAGGTCACCTCGGTGGACGAGTCGGTCAACTTCGACGTCGGCGTCCTGAACCACGAGTTCGGCACCACCGCCCACACCGACCACGGCGACTCGGGCGGCCCGGCGTACGACGGCGAGAAGGGCCTCGGCACCCTCTCCGGCGGCGACACCCAGACCAGCTACTTCTACCCGCTGACTCTGGAACTGCAGTCCTACGGCCTCGAGCTCGCCTGAGGTTTATCGGTTCCACGGCCCGCCGTCCCCCTTCCGGGGCGGCGGGCTTCTTTCTGTGCGGCGGTTTTTGTCGTACCCGGGGCTTAGAGTTTTCCGCATGAAGCCGAACCCGGCCCGAAACCTTTGGACCGCCATAGAACCCCTCCACGCAGTCGTCTACTTTGCCCCGGAACCCGCCGCGGCGGCTAAGGACATCGGCTTGCGCGGTTGGTGGATGGGCTACTTCGCGGGCCGGGCGGCGCCACTCGGTCCGATCGGCCCGGAACCGGTCACGTCGATGTTCTTCGGGTTCGCGCCGCGGATGGTCGAGCGAGCGCTGCCGGACGCGTGGACGTTCGCTTCTCCCGCCGATGTTGTGCGCACGCGGGTGGAAGCGGTCGAAGCGACGTTGACGCGACTCCTCGGTCCGTCCACTGTGGACGAACTGGTCACGCTGCTGGAACAAGCTGTCGCCGCCTGCCAATTCGATGCCCGGCCACTCGCCGCGGCCTGGTCGGCGGTGCCTCGTCCAGACCGGCCGCTGGCCCGGTTGTGGCTCGCTGCTGCCGTCCTGCGCGAACACCGGGGCGACGGCCACGTCCTGGCCGCAGTCGCGTCCGGGCTGACCGGGCTGGAAACCACCCTCACCCACATCGCCACCGGAGCCACCAGCCGCGAGCAAGTCCAGCGCGCCCGAGGGTGGACCGACGAGGAATGGTCCGAGGCAACGGCAAACCTGGTCGATCGCGGTCTGCTCGACGCTGGCGGGTTGACCCCAGCGGGTGCGGAAGTCCGCCGGACCATCGAGGAAACCACCGACCGCCTGGCCGCCGCTCCGCTCGAAGCCTTGGGCCCGGAAGGCGTCGACCGGCTGCTGGACCTGGCAATCCCGTTGAGCCGGCGGATCATCGACAACGGAGGTGTGCCTATTCCGAATCCGATGGGTGCGGAACGTCCCTGAGAACGGTGTCGATTTCCCGGTTCCCCGCTCGACGCATTGGTGACAGGCACGAGAAGGGAGCCCGGAAGGTGCTGCTCGAAGACAAAAACGCGGTTGTGTACGGCGCTGGCGGAGGAATCGGCGGTGCGTTCGCGCGAGCGTTCGCGGAGGAAGGCGCGCGGGTCTTCCTGGCCGGACGTACTCGCGAGAAGCTGGACCGAGTCGCCGGGGAGATCCGCGCTGCTGGCGGGCGCGCCGACGTCGCCGTAGTCGACGCGCTCGACGAGAAATCTGTCGACGCGCATGCCGACGCAGTGGTCGAGGCTGCGGGCAGTCTCGACATCTCGGTGAACGTGATCAGCCACGGCGACGTCCAGGGGACTCCGATGGTCGAGATGTCGTTGGCCGACTACGAACAACCGGTAGTCAACGGCGTGCGCACCACCTTCCTCACCATGCGCGCAGCGGGTCGGCACATGAAACGCCAAGGCAACGGCGTCGTCCTCCTCTTCGGCGGCGACGGCGACCCGGTGCGCAACCACGCGGTCGGAGGTCTGCAGGTCGGCTTCTCCGCGCTGGAAGCGATGCGTCGACAACTCGCCGCCGAACTCGGCCGATACGGCGTCCGCACGGTGACCCTTCGGACGGGCGGCGTCCCGGAAACAATCCCCGCGGACTTCCCCGGTGCCGAGGAACTTAGTGCGGAACTCGCCGAACCGACCATGCTCGGCCGCACCGCGACGCTGGCCGATGTCGGTGCGGTGGCGGCGTTTGTCGCGTCCGATCGGGCCCGCACGATGACGGCCGCGACGGTGAACGTCAGCTGCGGTGCGCTGGTGGATTAGGCCGGTTCGACACGGGCGGTTGCCGTGGTCGAGGGTCAACTCTTGGCGCGCGCGGAGATCTGCTGGACGGCCCAGCTGTTGCCGTCGGGGTCGGCGAAGTGGATGAACCCGATGTTGTCGAGGTCTTCGAGCGCGCCGGTGCCCGGGTCTGAGCCGTAGACCTGGAGTTCGCCGACGTCGACGCCGCGTGCGACCAGCTCCTCGCGAGCCTTCCGGACGTCGGCGACGACGAGCTGCAGACCCTTCAGCGAACCCGGCGGCATGTCCGGGACCATGCCCTTGCCCAGCACGATCGAACAGCCGGATCCGGGCGGCGTCAGCTGCACCAGGCGCTGGCCCGGTCCGGGGTTGATGTCGTGGTCGAGGCGGAAGCCGACCTGGTCGACGTAGAACGCTTTCGCCCGGTCCACATCGGTTACTGGAACGACGACGACCTCGAGAGTCCAGTCCATGAGACGAGTTTTAGCGGTGGCCTGAGCAGGCGGTCAAGCGCTGGCCAGCTCGACGCGGTTGCGGCCCGCCTGCTTGGCGCGGTACAGCGCGGCGTCGGCGGCCACCAGCACGTCGTCGACGCTGGCGAGGTGCTTCGCCGGGTACAGCGCGCAGCCGATCGAGACGGTCAGGTCGCTGATCACCGAATCCTGGTCCGGCAGCGCGACGACCACCTGCGGGATCCGCCGCCGGATGCGGTCGGCGATGTGGCCGAGGTGTTCGGCGCTCGGGATGTCCGGCAGCGCGATCGCGAACTCCTCGCCGCCCCAGCGGCCGCACACGTCCTGCTCGCGGACCTCGTCGCGCAGCGAGAGGGCGATCTCCCGCAGCACCAGGTCGCCGGTGGGGTGGCCGTAGGTGTCGTTGATCGCCTTGAAGTGGTCGAGGTCCAGCAGCAGCACGCCGACGCTGTCCTGGTTCGCCCGCGCGCGTTCGAGGTAGCGCTCGGCGACCGTGCGCCACCAGCGTTTGGTGGCGAGCCCGGTGGTGACGTCGGTGCGCGCGTCGCGCTGGAACTGGGTGAGCAGCAGCCCGCGGTGCAACGCCACGAGCGCGATCACGACGCCCGCCAGGATCAGCGGGTTGGCCAGCAGCAGGAGCGCAGCGGTGACCAGGCCGAGGCCGATCGCGCCGGCTTCGAGGAGCTGGTCGCCGAAACCGGAGAACAGGTCGGCGAACGACCGCGGCGGGCTCGACAGCGCGATCGCGACCATGACGAGCGCGGTGTTGATCGCCCAGCGCAGCCCGGCGGCGAGAACGAAGACGATCAGGTCGACCAGGCCGGGCCCGAAGCCGTGGGCGAGCACTCCCGGGTACTCGTGCATCCCGAGCGCGAGCACCGCGACGGCGGCTTGCGTCCCGCACAGGACGGACGCGCAGGAGAAAATCCAGCGGTGCGGCAGGACCGGCCGTTCGCGCGGCCAGATCCGCCACCAGGCGACGGCGTAGGTGAGCACGACCATCGCCGACGCGAGGATCGCCGGCAGCGCCACTACGGCGGCGATGCTCCACACAGCCTTGGTGTCGACGTACGCGACGGTGGGTGCTCGGCTGTACTCGCGCTGCCGTTCGATGTGCCGGGTCGCCTCGATCGCGAGCGCCGCGCACACGGCGAGAACCCCGAAGCGGACCAGGTCGATCTGACGCACCGGCGCGAGCCACGCGGTGGCGAGGGTGGTGCCCACCGCCACGACGTTCACCAGCAGCACATACATGCGGACGTGAGAGGGCAGCCGCCATAGGCGCCAGCCTGTGAACCACCCGGCAACTCGTCCGCGCACTCTTCACCTCACCCGATTGGCTTCTACGGTAAACGACGAGGCGCGTTGTGTGCTGCCTGTCGTCCGGACTCTGGGAAGCCCCGGGGCGATTTCGCCCGGTCAGCCCAGCGCCAGACGGCCGGCGAGGGGAGGTGGCCACTGTGAGTAGTGACCAGCTGCTCCGAATCCGGGCCGGACCAGGGGATCCACGAGGGTCCCATTTGGCCCCCCATGGCCACATTCGGTGACCAGCCGACCGGCGATGACGTGCGAAAACCGCCGAAGGCGCGACTCTGAAACGGAGGTGACAACAGTGCGCGACAACAACTGGACGGCTCTTCGGTGACCTCGGTCTCCCTCGCGGTCTCGACTCGAGGTCGAGACTTCGGTCTTCGCAGATGAGAGGAGGTGCCCACAGTGCGGGACAACAACTGGTGAATGGGGCGGAGAAGGGAATCCGGGATGCGGAAAGGAGAGCTCGCGATGCGCGACAACAACTGGACTCGGTGAGACGGCTGAAACCACTGCACGAAATGTGCGCGGAGGAGGTGAACAACTGCCATGCGCGACAACAACTGGACTCGCTGAACGTGCTGAGTGCTGACCGTCGATCCGGAAGGGAGCTGCCGTCGTGCGCGACAACAACTGGACCCGCTGAATCTCTCGACCACCGACCGCCTAGCCACGAAAGGAGCCGCTGCTGTGCGTGACAACAACTGGACTCGCTGAATCTCGTGACCACCGACCGCCCAACCGCGAAAGGAACTGTCCCGTGCGCGACAACAACTGGTCCCGCTGAGCCCGTAACCACCGCCCGTCGAGACAGGAAGGGAGCCGCCGCCGTGCGTGACAACAACTGGACTCGCTGAATCCCGCGACCACCGACCGCCCAACCGCGAAAGGAACTGTCCCGTGCGCGACAACAACTGGTCCCGCTGACCCCCGCAACCACCGCCCGTCGAGCCAAGAAGGGAGCCCAGCCGTGCGCGACAACAACTGGACCCGCTGAACCGCCCCCAGCCCGCCCCACGAGGAGGTGAGAGGGCATGCGTGACAACAACTGGACGTGACCGAAGCCAGTCCCGCGGCGCACCCGTCCCGCGGATTACGGCGCGGGAGGTGGGGTGGCCCCGTCGAGGGGAGTTCGGCGGGGCCGCACCGCGCGGTCCGCTCGCACCGCCCGCGTCCAGGCGATCCCGGCCAGAGCGGCGCACCCCGCCCCGGCGACGGCGGCGATCGCGACCACCGTCGTCGGCGCGAAGGCCAGTGCCAGCGCGCCCGCGGCCGCGATCGTCAGGCCTTGCGCCGCCCGCAACGCCGCGATCGCGACTCCGATCACCTGGCCGCGCTGTTCCGGCGGCGCGGCGAGGCTGTACTGCACCTGGGTGATCAAGTCGTGCGCGGAGAACATCCCGGACACCGTCCAGACCACGACGACCACCGGCAACGCGGGCGTCCAGCCGGTCGGCAGCAGGACGAGACTGCTCGCCACCGCGAGCGGGCCCAGCCACCGCACCTGCCGTGCCCGCGGCAACCGGCTGATCAGCAGCGCGCCGAGCAGCGTCCCGACCGGGTTCGCGACCAGCAGCCAGCCGAGCACGCCTGTGCCGCCGAGTTGCGCGGCCACGGGCACCGCCAATCCCTCGGGCACCACGTAAAACCCGCAGCAGCACGCGATCGCCAGCAGCGACCGCAGTTTCCGGTCCCGCGCGACCAGCCGGCAACCAGCCTTCAGCGACGCCCATTGCGGCGCGTGTGCGGTCACCTTCGAAACCGGGTACAGCCGCAGTCCCCAGCGCAGCGCGGCCGCCGACACCGCGAACGTCACCGCGTCCGCCCACAGCGCGCCCGAAACCCCGAGCCACGCGACCACCGCGGCGCCCGCGCCGAAGCCGATCACCAGCGCGGCCTGGTACGTCGAGGAGAGAATCGCTTGACCGGTCGCCAGTTTCTCCTCGCCCAGCATGTCCGGCAGGACCGCTTGCCGAGCCGCCTGAAACGGTCCGGCCGCGAGTTGCACGATCACGAGCAGTCCCGCGGCGACCGGCCAAGGCATGCCGGGGATCGCCATCAACGCGACCAGCAATGCGCGCACGACATCCGCGACCACGAGCACGGTCCGGCGCGGGAACCGGTCGGCGAGCCCGCCGAGCGCACCGCCGAGGAGGTCCGGCAAATAGGTGAGCGCGTACGTCCCGGCGGCCCAACCCGCGGACGCCGTTCGGTTGAACACCAACACAGTCAGCGCGACTCGTGCTAGTTGATCACCTGCCACCGACAATACGTGCGCGAGCCAGAGCGCACGAAATTCGCCCATCCGGAACACACTCCGGAAAGACGGCGCTGTCGTGGTCATGTGCTCACCCTGTCGTGACTCGGCCACCCGGAGCAACCCCGGCCTGGCGCGGGTGGGTCGCGGATCCGGCTCCGGCCGTCCGTGGAAAACTGGGTGATCGCCGTCCGTGGATGATGTCGCACCGAAGGGTTTTCCGTTGACCGAGGAGAGCCGGCAGGTCGCCGGTCGCTACGAGCTCGTCGAACTGATCGGCAGCGGCGCGATGGGGATGGTCTGGCGCGGGGAGGACAAGATCCTCGGCCGCGTCGTCGCGGTGAAGGAACTCCTCATGCCCGTGAACCAGGGCGAGGACAAGGTCGAGGAAGCCCGCAACCGCGCCATGCGCGAGGCCCGCATCGCCGCCCGGCTGCAGCATCCGAACGCCATTTCGGTCTTCAACGTGGTCGAGCACGAGGACCGTCCGTGGCTGATCATGGAGTACCTGCCTTCGCGCAGCCTCGCGGTGAAACTGCGCGAGGACGGTCCGCTGACCGTCGACGAGGCGATCCCGTTCGCGGTGCAGCTGGCGGGCGTGCTCGCGGCCGCGCACCGGGCGGGCATCGTGCACCGCGACGTCAAACCGGGCAACGTCCTGCTCGGCGACGACGGCAGCACGGTCAAGGTGACCGACTTCGGCATTTCCCGAGCGGTCGGCGACGTCACGCTCACCGCGACCGGCGAAATCTCCGGCACGCCCGCGTTCCTCGCGCCCGAGGTCGCCCGCGGCGAGGAAGCGACGTTCGCCTCCGACGTGTTCGCGCTCGGTGCGACGCTGTACATGGCGGTGGAGGGCGACCCGCCGTTCGGCACGGCGGACAACGCGATCGCCTTGCTGTACCGCGTTTCCAGCGGTTCGATCAACCCGCCGAAACAGGCCGGGAAGCTGGAGCCGCTGCTGCTGAAGCTGCTGGAGCTCAAGCCGGAGGACCGGCCGTCGATGGCCGAGGTCGTCACGGAACTGCGCAAACTCGACGGCGGCGTCACCCCGGTCGTGGCGGTCCCGGAACCGCCGACCCTTCCGGACGCCAAACCGCCGGTCGTACCCACCACGGTCGCGGTTCCGGCCGCGGGCGCTGCTGCCGCGCCGCCCGCGGGCTCGGACCGAAGACGCCGCGGGATGATCTTCGCCGGGGCGGGCGCGCTGCTTGTCGTAATCGCCGTGATCGTCACTGTCGTCCTCACCCGCGACCACGGGGGCGAAAACCCGTCCGCGAACCCGCCGCCCGCCGCCGAGAGTTCCGCGGCTTCCAACGCTCCGGCGACCTCGTCCGCGTCGCAGCCGTCACCGTCGACGCAGCCGTCGGCGCCGTCCTCGTCGAGCAGCCCTCCGTCCTCCAGTTCCGCGGCGAACTCGCCCGAGGCGATGGCTTCCGCGCTGCGTGCCTACTTCTCGTACCTGCCGAGCAATCTGGAAGCCGGCTGGGCGATGATCAGCGACAAGTTCCGTGCCGCGCACAAAAATCAGACTTTCGACGAGTACAAGGCGTGGTGGAGCCGGTTCAGTTCGGTGACCGCGAACGACGTGAAGGTCACCGGTGAGAACACGCTCACCGCGGTGATCACCTATCACCGCGCCGGCGGCGGCCCGACGACCGAGACGCACCGCTACACGATGTCGCAGCGCAACGGCACCTGGCAGATCGACGTGGAGAACTAGCTCTCGAGCAGCAGCGCGATCGCGGCGGCGGGTTCGCGGTCCGGGCCGACTCGCACGGTGCGCAATCCGGCGGACCGGGCGGGTCCGACGTCCGCGCCGACGAACCAGGCGTCGTCCAGCGTGGTCTCGCAGCGTTCGGCGACGAGCCCGTACAGCTTCGGGTCCGATGTGGACAGTCCGTCCGGCCCGGCGAGCGCCCAGCCGTCCACGAGTCCGGCGATTCCGGTGCACAGCAGCGTGGACAGCTGCGGTTCGCCCTCGCCGAGGACGCCGATCCGCCAGCCCGCCGCGCGCAGCCGGGGCAATCCGGCCAGCACGCCTGGCGCGGCCGGGACGAGGGCGGGATGGCGTTCGCGGTAGGCGTCTTCGAGATCGGGTTCTTGCAGGTCGAAGCGCTCGCGAAGGTTTTTGAAGAACGTCGCCCGGTCGGCGCGCCCGCGGTCGTCGGCGGTGATGAGCCACGCGGCGTCCGCGTCGGCGAGCCGGTGTTCCGCGCAGAACTCCCACGCCCAGCGGCGGAATCCCTCCGCGCGATCGACGAGCGTGGTGTCGAGGTCGAACAGGACGAGCCGCACGGGGGAGAGGTTAGCGCGTTCCGTCCGGGCTTCGGGAGATTTTCCTACTCCGTTCGAGTGAACGGATCGCGGTTTTTGTCGGTGTTCGATGCGAACATATGTTCGTGACGAGCGAAGGACCGATCCTCCACGCCGATCTCGACGCGTTCTACGCCTCGGTCGAGCAGCGCGACGATCCCCGGCTGCGCGGCAGGCCGGTGATCGTGGGCGGTGGCGTGGTGCTGGCCGCGAGCTACGAGGCCAAGGCGTTGGGCGTGCGCACCGCGATGGGCGGGGCGCAGGCCAGGCGGTTGTGCCCGCATGCCGTGGTGGTGCCGCCGCGGATGCCGGTCTACAGCGCGGCGAGCAAGGCGGTGTTCGAGGTGTTCCGGCAGACGACGCCGGCGGTGGAAGGAGTGTCGATCGACGAAGCTTTCTTGGACGTCGGCGGTCTGCGGCGGATTGCCGGACGTCCGTCGGAGATCGCGGTACGCCTGCGCGCGGAGGTGCTGGCGCAGGTCGGGCTGCCGATCACGGTAGGGGTGGCGCGCACGAAGTTCCTGGCGAAGATGGCGAGCGGCGTCGCGAAACCGGACGGTTTGCTGGTGGTGCCGCCAGATCAGGAGCTGGAATTCCTGCACCCGCTGCCGGTGGAGCGGTTGTGGGGAGTGGGAAAGGTGACGTCGGCGAAGCTGCGGGAACGCGGCGTCCGCACCGTGCGCCAGGTCGCCGAACTGCCCGAGGCCGCGCTGGTCTCCATGCTGGGCCCAGGTTCGGGCCGTCACCTGCACGCCTTGGCACACGGCCGCGACCCGCGCGCGGTTCAACCAGGAAAACGTCGCCGCTCAATCGGCTCGCAACGCGCGCTGGGCCGCCGCTCCCGCTCTCCGGCCGAACTGGACGAGATCGTGGTGTCTATTGTGGACCGATTGGCCCGTCGGCTGCGCGGCGCGTCGCGGGTATGCCGGACGGTGGTGCTGCGAATGCGCTTCGCGGACTTCACCCGCGCCACGAGGTCGCACACGCTCGCCGACAGCACCGACCACACGGAAACGCTGCTCTGCGCCGCCCGCGGCCTGCTGTCCGCGGCGCAACCGCTGGTGTACGACCGGGGTTTGACGTTGCTGGGCCTGTCGTTCTCGAACCTCGACAGCCACGGCGCGGTGCAGTTGGCGCTGCCGCTGGATCAACCGTCCAGCCCAGCGCTGTCCGCGGAGGCGACTGCGCTGGACTCAGCAGTGGACGCGCTACGAGACCGCTTCGGCGCGGCCGCGCTGACCCGAGCGGCGCTGCTGAGCCATGAGGCGGGGATGGAGATGCCTATGCTGCCGGACTAATCGAACGCGGTGGTCCCGCGGGTACTTCGCCGTGGGTCCGGACGACTTTGCGCGACAGCACGCTCCGCGTGTGAGAGTGCGGGAGGTCGTTGCCCGGCATCCGGAATGGATGCCTGTGCTGCCGGATCTAGTGAGCGTGGTGATTCCGCGAGGGCTGGTACCCGAACCGGGCGGGTAATCCCGGGACAGCTGGATGCTGGGCGGAATTTTGGCTGGCCGGGATCTGAGTGCGGTGGCTTGCGCCGACCCGATATGGCTGCACTTGGCCGTAGTCGGAGACCGCGCTCCGGGCGGCCGTTCTTCGGATCCGGTATGGACTGGCTCGGTTTCGGCGGCGCCACCGAAACCGGTGCCGAGTCCAGCCGCCGCTCTGCAGCCGCCGGGCCAAGGTGACGCGGCACCTGGAGGAGGTGCTGTGCGGCCTTGGGAGTCCGGTGTTGTGGGTGCTGGGCGGGGCGGCTGCCGGAGGGCGAGGTCCTGTGTGGCTCCGGGGATCCGGTGCTGCGGGTGCTCGGTCAGCGGCTCCTGGAAAACCAGGTGCCGAGTACCACCGGGGAATCCTGTTGCTGCGGGCAGCGAGTGGGGCGACGACTGGACGAACAGGTGCGGCGTGCCCCAGAAACACGAGCAGGTGCGGCGTGCCTCACGAAACCCGGAGCTGCGGCTGCTGGGCCGGTGCGGTTCCGGTGAGCTGATCTTGTTCAGGCTCAACGTCGTTGACCGCAGTCGTCACCCGCGGGCGTCCGTGGTCCGTTCCGGTCATCGCACGCGCGGACGGGGGAGTGCCGAGGCACAATCCCCCGCCCGGCAAGATCCATGCGAGCGACAGGCCGTTCCAGGGCACGGAAACAGGTCTTCGCCCGGAAGCCGCTATTTCAGGTCAGCGAGCAGACCGTCCAGGGCTGTGGCGAGGGCCTCGGCGTTGGCTGGCCCGAACCACGTCGTGCGGATTCGTTCGTTGTTTCCCTGAGGTGTCTCGTGGTCGGCGGCAAGCTGATCCAGCGAGCGGCTCTTGTCCTCCAGTGCGCGGCCGACGTTCTGGAAGAGACCGCGCACGTACCGTTCGGCGACCTCGGTCGCGATGCCATGCTCGCCGGCCCAGGCGGTGAGCGTGGCGAGGTAGGCGTAGTGGGCGGTGAGAGTCCCGGTCAGGGCGGAGAAGACGTTGAAGGCGTCCTCGTCCGCGACGGGCAACGACCCGCCCAACTGGTCGAAGAGAGCGTCCACCGCTGGATGCGGAGGTGTGGTCACGGTGACGGACCGGCGAACGCGCACGGCGGGCAGCGGGATGGCGCGGACGATCGGGGCGGCGGTGCCGAGGGTTTGGCGCAGAGCGTCGATGCCGACCCCTGCCATCAGGGTGACCACGATCTTCTCGTCGGCCACCTTGAGCCCGCCTAGCGCTTCGTGGCGGTCTTGGCGGCGCACGGCGATGATCACCAGGTCCGCGCGGTCCACGACCTCCTGGTTGTCGGCGCACACCTGGACGCCCTCGAAACGTTCGGACAGTTCGGCGGCGGTGCGGGCTCCTCGCGGGGAGAGGAAGATGTCCGCGGTCGCACCGTTTTCGTGCCGTATGCCTTCGACGAGGGCCTTGCCGATCTCGCCGACGCCGACGATGCCGATTTTCCGCATGTTGTTGTCCTCCAGGGAATGCTGGGTCATGTCGGTCGCCTGGCGCTCCACGGCGAGCCGACTGCGAGACGGCCGAGAGGTGATCGTTGTGCTGTCGGTGCAATGACGCTTCGCAGGCAAGCCGCAGATCGTCGGGCGAACCGGCGGGCACCAGGTCGTGGCAGTGCGCCGGACACCGGTTTTTGGGGCCAGGCAACGCTCATGCAGTCCAGACCGAGCCGGGCGTTGTTGTGCACCTGTCCCTCCATCACTTCGCCAAAGCCGCGCCGAGGAACGCGAGGATTTCCGCCTGTGCGGCTTCGGCCTGCGGTTCCACCCCGGGCAAGGTGAGGAACGCGTGTTTCGCGCCCGGGTATTCGGAAAGCTGCACAGAGCTTCCGGCCTCGCGCAGCCGCTCGGCGTAACGGCGGCCGTGGTCGGCGACCGCGTCCTGGGTGGGCACCACCACGAGTGCTGGAGCCAGCCCGCTCAGATCGTTGGTGTGCAACGGGGAGACGGCAGCGGCGTCGGTGCCGGGCGGGATGGCGAGTCGCTGGAAGAGCTTCAACAGCGACAGGGCTGGGCTCGGGCGGTACGCGTACTCGGCGACGGAGGGGTAGTCGAACATCGTGCCGGTCACGTCGGCGACCGGGTTGACCAGCACCTGCGCCTTAAGTTCGAGACCGGCTTCCCTGGCGCGGACGGCAGCCAGTGCGCTGATAAGGGCACCGCAGCTCTCGCCGAAGACCGCCACGCGCGCGGGGTCGATGCCCCACTCCGCGGGGTGCTGGACCAGGTGCCAGAGCACGTTCCAGCCGTCGTCCGCGGCGTTCGCGAGCGGGGTGTCGGGTGCGAGCAGGCGGTGTTCTACCGAGACGACGACGGCGGGAAGCCGCGCGGCGAGACGGCTGTTGGTCCAGTCGCACTGCGCCGCCGTGCCCACGAAGCCGCCTCCGTGGACATGGACCACCAACGGCAGCGTGGCTTCCAGCCTCGGCCGGTAGACCCGGACCGGCAGGTCGCGGCCGGGCAGCGCGATCTCGCGCCACTCGATCTCGGCATCGGGGCTCGGCTCTCCGATGATCGGGTATGCCGCGCTGGAAGCCCGGAAGCGGTTTTCCGCTTCGCGGTAGACGTGCAGTTCCTCGGGCGTGATCACCGAGAAGTCCGGCTCCGGCGGTCTCGTCGGGGCAGCGGGTTCTCCCATGGTTCCTTCTTTCCTCCCGGCGGAAAGCCGGGTGCGTCGTGGTGTCCCCAGTGACTTGTCCTCATTATGCACACAGTGTGTGCATTGCCAAGTGCATAGGTTATGCTGGGCCGGACGAGAGGGGCCGAGATGACCGGTCGCAGGCGATGGTCGACCGACGAGATCCTGGACACCGCGGAAGACCTGCTGCGCACGAGCGACGCCGAGTCGTTCAGCGTGCGAAAACTCGCCGCCGCGCTCGGGACCGATCCCTCCAGCCTTTACCGGCACTTCCGCAACAAGACCGAACTGCTGCGCGCCGTCGCGGACCGGATCCTGCTGGCCGCCATGGACGGCTACCGTCCGGAAGGCACTTGGAAGCAGCGCATCACCGCACTGGCGCTGTGCCTGCGCGAGGCTTTCGGAGAGCAGCCTCAACTCGCCACCGTGTGGGGCCGCTACGCGTCCGGCGGCACCGGATCCCGGTTGGTCATGGAGGAATTGCTGCAGGCCCTGCGCGCGGCCGGGGTTCCCGACGAGCAGATCCCGGTGCTGTACCACCGCCTCGTGGTCCTCATCGCCGCCCTGATCGCCGCCGAGGCTGGCGTCAGCAGCATCACCGCCGAGGAGTACGAACAGGGTCTGGAGCAGTTCCGCGTCGCAGTGCTCGGCGCTGATCCCGAACGCTTCCCCGCTTTGGCGTTCTTCGCCCGCGAAGTCCGTCCCCTCGGGGCGGATCGTCGCGCGGCGTTTGAAGAAATCGTCGACGGTCACTTGGCCCAGATTGAGGCTCAGATTCCTTGATGCGCCGGGTCAATCGGGTGCCGAGGCAACATCGAAGGATGCCTACCGCAGGGCTGAGCCACGAGATGGCGATGGACTGATCGAACGCGAGCTTTCCCCGCTGACCTGCCAATTCCGGCGGAGGTGCCGCTTGCTGGGTTGAGCGTGGTTCTGCGGTGCGGGAGATTGGCTCATCACCGGGCCGGGAGTCGGCGACCGGTTAGGGGATCGTCACCGCGGTTGCGCGGCGGTGTACAGCGCCTGGGCCATCTTGCGGAGCGGCCCGCGGCAGGACTCGGGATTTCCGCCCGGGGCGGCCGCTGTGTAATGGATCTGAAAAACGGCGTTGCGGTCCAGGAGGATCAGTCCGCACTCGGCTTGGCTTTTCTCGGGGAGCCAGTGAGCCTTCTCGCCGAAGGGCAGGCCGACAGGGCTGTCGTCGTTGCTCACGGCGGAGGCACCGGTGAAATTGGTGCTGGCGCGTTCGCTGCCGGGCTGTGCGGCAGTTGTCGCGAACCAGCTTGCTTGCAGTTCCACAAGTGGTCGTTGTTGATCCCTGGGGGTGAAGCTGCAGAGAAGGGTGCCGTCCTTGCTGATTTCGGGATACCAAGTGCGGGCCACTTCGGAAGCGTCCCGCGGAATTTCCTGGCTCCGGGCCGTGAAGTCGGTGCAGGCGGCGAAATCGGTGTCGCGGTACTTGTCCGGCGTAGCGTCTGAGGTTTTGTGGTCGGCGCCCCAGAGGAATGAGCCGAGGCCTGCCGCCCAGAAAACTGCTAGTGCGGTCGCCACGACGGCTACGCATATCCCGGACCACAGCGCGACCCGGTGGCTCGTCTTCATTTTTTGCCGCGCCGGAGGCCGTGGCGTCGGTGCGGTCGGCGGGTGGTTCGGTCGCACAATCACGCTCCAGCCGAGTGGACGGCTTGCGGCCACCGAGACGCGGGAAGCGCCTTGTCGTTCATCCAGCTGTTCAGAACTCGAATCCGGCCGAGTGTTTCCATGAAACGGTTCGCGATTTCTGCCAGTAGTTGAGGCCGTCGAGACGGCAGACTTCAACCACGTTGTACGGCCTCCCCTGCGTAGCTTCGGAGCGAAGCGTAGCAGTTCAGAGCCGGGATACTGGTACTGGGAGAGCCTCCCCGTCCGAGGCAATGGCGCGCAGCGCGGCAAGGCCTGCGCTGACCAGAGGATGCTCACTGCTGCCACGTCGTACCGCGGTCAGCAATTGGCGGGTAGGAATAGACGTGCCCAGCAACGGAATCCGCTTAACCGCGTGCTCGGGCAGCGGCACGATCCTCGGCATCAGGCACACGCCGAGGTTTTCCGCGACGAGGGCGGAAACGGCGTACCACTCCTTGACCTCATGCACGATCCGAGGCGTGAAACCAGCGGCGGCGCAGGCTGCGGTCACCAAGGGATAAGTGTCGTTGTTGTGTTTCTTGACGATCCACGGCTGATCAGCCGCCTCGGCGAGTTCGATTCCCTTGCGGCGGGCCAGGGGGTGGGTGGCGGCGACGAGCAGGTCTTGGCGGTCGGTCGTCAACGGGGTCTGTTCGAAGCGGGAATCGGTGACCGGCGGTGCTTCCGGGCCGGGCAGGACTAAGGCGATGTCGGCTTCGTCGGCGAGGAGGAGGCGGTAGCAGTCGGCGCTTTCCTCTTCGGTGATTTGCGTTTCTATCAACGGATGCGTCCGGCGCAGGCTGGCGACGGCGGGGGCGGCGAGGGTCGCCAGCGCGGAGGAGACGCCGCACAGGCGCAGTGTGCCGCGGAGTTCAGTGGCCTCCGCGGCGAGTTCCGCGCGGGCTGCTTCCCATTGCAGGCGTAGGGCGTCGGCGTGTCGGAGCACGATGTGTGCGGCGGGCGTCAGTTGCACTCGACGGCCTTGCGGCACCAGGAGTTCCACCTCCAGATCCCGGGCCAGCAAACGCAATTGCTGCGAGACGGCAGACGGGGTCAGGTGCAGTGCGGCGGCGGTCGCGGTCACGGTTTCGTACTCGGCGAGGGTTCGCAGGACGTGCAACCGGTGGTCAATCATGTAGTCCAGGCTAAACGGTTTCGTGCGGAAAAGTTCGTTGGACGTGCACGCTTCCAAGGTCAAGCCTGGAGGGATGAGGAATGCGCCTGCGCTGATGGTGGGGAGCGTGCTGAGCGTCCAGTTCGGGCAGGCGTTCGGGAAGCAGCTGTCCGAGGACGTCGGTGCGTCCGGTGTGGTGGCGTTGCGGCTTGGGCTGGCTGCGGCGGCTCTGCTGGTCCTGTACCGGCCTGCGGTGCCGCGCAGTTGGGCGGAAAGGAGGGTGATCCTCGGCTTCGGCACGGCTATCGCGGGGATGAATTTGATCTATCCGGCGCTGACCATCTTGCCGTTGGGGTTGGCGAGTGCGTTGCAGTTGTTGGGGCCGATTTCCTTGGCATTGTTCACTTCGCGACGTCTCCGCGACGTGGCCTGTGCGGTCGTGGCCGGAGTCGGGGTGTGGTTGTTCTACGCTCCGCGCGAGGTCAGTTTTCCGCTCGCCGGCGTGGCTCTCGCGTTGGCTTCTGGCGCGTGCATGGCTGCCTACTTCCTGCTCAGCAAACGCGCCGGCGCAGGCAGTGCGGGAGGGGGTCCGCTTGCGCTGCGTTGGCGTGGGCTGCTGTGCTTTCGGTGCCGTTGGGGGTGATCGACCAAGGTGCCCGGCTGGTGACGCCTCGGGTGTTGCTGGTCGGCGTCGTGGTGGCCGCGTTATCGGCGGTGGTGCCGTATTCGTTGGAGCTGGCTGCTTTGCGACGGCTGCCTGCCCGTACGGTCGGGGTGCTGGCCAGTCTTGAGCCGGCGAGTGCGGGGCTGGCTGGGGTGCTGGTTCTCGGTGAGCACTTGCGCGCGGTGCAGTGGGTGGCACTCGCCTGTGTGGGGCTCGCGAGCGCGGGGGCGGTGTTGGGGCGGAAGGACGCTACTCAGCGGGTCGGTTGACCAGTGCGGCAATGCCTTCGATCAGGCGGTCCAAGCCGAACGCGTACTCGTGGTCGAGGCTGTACGGAGCCTGGTGCGTTTGCCCGGCGGCGGCGCCGACGCGGTCCGCGACCGGGAAGCGGCGCGGTTCGTAGACCTCCGCCAGTGCGGGGGCGGTCGCGGCCCACCATTGCTGGTCGGTCATCCCGGTTTGCCGCACCACGCGGGCGGCTTCGACCTTGCGGCGCGCCAGGCCTTCCACATGGGTGGTCACCAGGGTGATCGTCGAGTCCATTTCGAGGTCCGACAGGCCGATGCCGTCGACGACCGCCAGTTCCAGGTCGTACTTCGCGATCGCGTTGGGGCCGAGCGTCGGACGGCCGGTGAAGACTTGCAGCAGCCACGGATGCCGCAGGTGCATCGCCCAGTTGACAGCGGCGACGCGGCGGAGGCCGTCGCGCCAGTCGTCGGCGTCTATTTCGGACAGCTCGGCTACCGCCTCGCCGTACACCGCGTCGACCATCGCTTCGACCAACTCCGCGCGCGACGAAACGTAGGTGTAGAGCGACATCGTCCCGACGCCCAGCGATTCGGCGACCCGGCGCATCGACAGCGTCGTCAGGTCCTGTTCGGTGTCCGCGACCTCGACCGCGGCGTCGACGATCCGGGCCGGAGTCAGTCCGTGCTTCGGGCCGCGCTTCGGCAGCTGGCGGGTGCCCCACAGCAGCGCGATCGTCGCG
Source organism: Amycolatopsis sp. Poz14 (assembly GCF_006704225.1). NCBI lineage: Bacteria > Bacillati > Actinomycetota > Actinomycetes > Pseudonocardiales > Pseudonocardiaceae > Amycolatopsis > Amycolatopsis sp. Poz14. Next base: position 9,276,916 of record NZ_JACLHD010000001.1, on the reverse strand, counting down.
GCGGGGTCGCCGGGGTTGCCGTCAGTCGTCACGTGACCAGCATAGGAACTTAACTCCGTAGGCAATACGGAGTGTTGTGCTAGCTTTCTTCGTATGGCGTACGGAGTAGATGGCCTGCTGGCGCGCGGGGTGCAGAAGCGGTACGGCGAACGGGCCGCGCTGGACGGGTTTGACCTGCGGGTTGAGCCGGGAACGGTGTGCGGACTGCTCGGTCCCAACGGTGCGGGCAAGACGACCGCGGTCCGGATTCTGACCACGTTGCTGCGGCCGGACGCGGGGGAGGTGCGGGTGGCCGGTTTCGACGCGGTCGCCGAGCCGGACGAGGTGCGGCGGCGGATCGGGCTGGTCGGGCAGAACGCCTCGGTCGACGAGATCCTGACCGGCAGGCAGAACCTCGAACTGTTCGGCAGGCTCGGCGGACTGCCCTCGCGGGCGGCCCGGATGCGAGCGACGGAGCTGCTGGACCGGTTCGGTCTCGCCGAAGCCGCGGGCCGGTCCGTCTCCGGCTACTCCGGCGGCATGCGGCGCAAGCTGGACCTGGCTGCCGGGCTCCTGCTGAACCCGGCGGTGCTGTTCCTCGACGAGCCGACGACCGGGCTCGACCCGGCTGCCCGCATCGACGTCTGGGCGGACGTCCGCGCGCTGGCGGGCACCGGCACCACGGTGCTGCTGACCACGCAGTACCTGGAGGAGGCCGATCAGCTCGCCGACCGGATCGCGGTCCTCGACGCCGGCCGGGTCGTCGCCGCGGGCACGCCGGACGAGCTGAAGGCGAAGGTCGGGCCGGACCGGGTCGAGACGGTCGTCCGGAAGCCGACGCTCGACGAGGTTTTCCTGCTCCTGACCGGCAATGCAACAGAGGAGGCGCGATGACTGTCCCCGCATCCGCGCGCGTGTCCTGGCCGACGCACACCGCCGTCCTGACCCGGCGGATCCTGGTGCACTGGAAGCAACGGCCGGTCTCGATCGCGGTCACGCTGCTGTTCCCGGTCCTGATCGTAGTGATGTTCGGCCAGCTTTTCGGCGGCGCGATGGACATCCGGGACGGCGCGTACATCGACTTCCTCATCCCCGGCATGCTCGCGATGACCATGCTGTTCGGGCTGGAATCCACCGTGCTCGCGGTGACTTCCGACGCCGCGAAGGGCGTCACCGAGCGGATCCGCGCGATGCCGGTCAGCGGGCTCGCCGTGCTGACCGGACGCTGTCTCGCCGACTTGATCAGCGCGGTCGCCGGGCTCGTCGTGATGATGGGAGCGGGGCTGGCGCTGGGCTGGCGGCCGCACCAGGCGTCCGTGCTGGGCGCGGTCGGGCTGTTGTTGTGGCTGCGGTTCGCCTTCGTCTGGATCGGGATCTACCTCGGACTGCTGCTGAAGACCCCGGAGTCGGCGGTTTCGGTGCAGGTGCTGGTGTGGCCGGTCGGATTCCTGTCCGGCGTTTTCGTTTCCCCGGACACCATGCCTGCCTGGCTGAGCGCGGTCGCGACCTGGAATCCGCTCACCGCAACGGCTTCCGCGGTGCGCGAGCTGGCGGGCAATCCGGCGTGGGCGGCGAATGGCTGGGCGGCGGAGCATTCCGTGCTGCTCGCGATGGCGTGGCCCGCGGTGCTGACGGCGGTCTTCCTGCCGCTCGCCACCCGGCAGTACCGGATGCTCGGGCGGTGAAAAACAGCCGGGCGGCAAGGGAAATCCCCTGCCGCCCGGCTGCACCCCGAGAGGAAAAATCAGGCGCGTGCCTTCGCGTGCGTCCGCCCGCGCAGGTCGAGTTCGATTTCCTCCAGCGACCGCCCCTTGGTTTCCGGGACGAGCCACTTCGTGAGGAAGAACAGGACCACGTTGATGCCCGCGAACAGGAACATCGAGCCGCCGAGGCCGAGTGCGCCCGGGTCGGAGATGATCGGGAACACGGCGCTGATGATGCCGGTCGCGGCCCACAGCACGACGCTGCTCACGCCCATGCCCGCGGCGCGCACCTTCAGCGGGAACACCTCGGCCATCATGACCCACACGACCGCGCCCCAGCCGAGTTCGTAGCCGACCAGGTAGAGCACCATCGCGACGAGCATCAGGATGCCCTTGGTCGCGGTGTCGTGGACTTCCAGCACGATGAACCCCGCCCCGACCAGGGTGATCACCATCAGCACGTTGCCGATCAGCAGCAGCGGCTTGCGGCCCCACCGGTCGACCACGAACACGACCCACGCGGTGAACAGGAACTTGGTCACGCCGAGCAGCACGCCGGACAGCAGGGCCGCCTGGGTCGCGAAACCGAGACCGATCAGCATCGTCGGGAAGTACGCGTTCACCGCGTTCACGCCGCTGAACTGCTGGCCGATCGCGAGCAGCAGGGCCACCACGAGCATCGGCCGGACGGTCGGCGTCAGCAGGTCGCGGAGCCGGGTCTTCGCCGATTCCGAGTCGAGCCGGATCACCTCGCGGATCGTGCCGATCTCCTCGTCGACGTTCACGCCGCCGCCGTGCGAGCTGAGCAGGACCGCCCGGGCCTGCTCCTCCTGGCCGTTCGCGACGAGCCAGCGCGGCGTTTCGGGCAGGAACACCAGGCCCGCCAGCAGGATCACCGCGGGCACGATCGCGCCGGCGAACATCAGCCGCCAGTTGCCCGAGCTGCCGAGCCCGTAGCTGACCAGGAACGCGATCAGGATGCCGAGCACGATGAAGATCTGGTTGAGCGCGCCCATCGCCCCGCGCAGCCGGGCCGGGGCGAGTTCCGACAGGTACGTCGGGACCGTCGAGGACGAAAGCCCGATGCCGACGCCGATCACCAGCCGGGAAATGATCAGCAACGCGAACGTCGGCGAAAACGTGGCCGCGAGCGTGCCGATGATGACGACGACCGCGGCCACCATGATCGTGCGGCGGCGGCCGAGCCTTTCGTTGAGCCGGGAGGAGAAACTCGCGCCGACGATCGCACCGATCGAAATGCTCGCGGTGATGACGCCTTTGTCCCAGCCGGACAGGCCCCAGAGTTTCCCGATGAACGGCAACACCCCGGAAATGACGCCGAGGTCGTAACCGAACAGGATGCCGCCGAGGGCACCGAAGAAGTACAGCGTCGTTCTGCCGATGGGCCGCCGCGCCGCGGCTGTCTGTGTCATTGCCGAGCCGTCTCTTTCCGGGATGGCCGGCCGGTCCTGGTCCGCTGCCCGCGAGGTCAGCGCCGTCCTGGCCGGACGAATGGGGGTCGAGGGGACAAGGACTGCCGGACTGGTCCAGCACTGCGGAACGGCCGGATCCGCCGTCGCGCAGCGCCTTTCCACGCTGTTCGCCTGCCCGGCTCGCTCCCGTTCGAACTTCGCCGTACACAGTCACACGCTGGTCACCGGCGGGCAAGACGCGGGCTGATAACTATTCAGTCACGTGACTAGCGTTCACATATGTGGACACGGTAAGCGGGCGTTTTCGCAGGTCAACGCGGTGGCAGGGAGATCTTGCCAAGAGTTTCCGCGAACGTCGAACTGTGGGGAACCGGCTGCCGGGGACGTCCGTCGTACCGGGCGTCCGGTCGCCGCGGTGGGGGAGATGCGCATGGGAACGGGTTTCGAGGTCGCTCCGAGGGAGGTCGTGACCGCGGCCGGACGGGCGCACCAGGCGGCGGCGACCGTGCGGACGGTCGACCTCGCGGGCGCGCTCGCCGGGGTCGGGCTGTCCGGCGGCACGAGCGTGGCGGCGGCGGATCGGCTGTCCGATACCTGGGGCCGCGTCGTTCCGAAGTGGACCGCCGACACCGAGGCGTATGCGGAGAACCTCGACCAGGCCGCGGCCGGCTACCGCGACAGCGACCAGAACGCGGCCGGCGAGATCGCGGCGGCGGGCCGATGATCACCTGGGGAGACGTCCGGCGCTGGAACCCGGCTGACCTCGCCGCGGCGGTCGACGCGCTCGGCGCCCGGGCCGCGCGGCTCACCGCGGCGAACGACGACGCCGACGCCATGACGAAGTTCGGTGCCTGGCAAGGCGACGCGGCAGACGCGGCGACCGCCAAAGGCACTGCGCTCACGGCGGAATTGCGGCAGCTGACCACCGACGTGTCGGCGGTCCGGCGCGGGGTGCACGACGCGCAGCTGGCGGTCGAGCGGATCAGCTCGGCGGTGCGCGACGTCGACGATTTCGCCTCGCGCAACGGAATGCGGATCGACGACGGCGGCGGAGTCAGCGGAGAACCCGAGCGGCAAGCCGAGGTCGCCGATCGCGTCGGCCAGATTCTCCGCGACGCCACCGCGGTCGACGCGGACCTCACCGTCGTGCTCGATCGCGCGGCGAAGGGCGAAAGCGGCGGGACGGGCGTCGTCGCGCTGGCGATGGCGCCCAGCAGCCAGCCGAAACCGAACGGCACCCCGGCGGAGAACCGGGCGTGGTGGGACAGTCTGTCCGACTCCGCGCAGTCCTCGATCCTGCGCGACAACCCGGACCTGATCCGCAACCTCGACGGCATCCCGGTGGTCGATCGCGACGCGGCGAATCGTGTTGTGCTGCAACAGGAAATCGACAAGCGCAAGGGCGACGACGCGCAACTTCGCGGCCTCACCGCGATCCGCGACCGGCTCGCGGCGACCGGTGACGGCAAACCGCCCGCCTTCCTGATCTCGCTCGACGTCAGCGGCGACGGCACCGCGGTGGTCGCGGCCGGAAACCCGGACACCGCGGCGAATGTCGCGACCTACGTGCCCGGCACCGGCAGCGAACTGGCCAAGATCGGCGGCGACCTCGGCCGGTCGGACAAGATGTGGCAGTCGGCGACGATGGCGGGCTCGCCGTCGACCTCGGTGATCACCTGGGTCGGCTACGACGCGCCGGACGAGCTCGTGAACGCCGCCAGCGAGAAATACGCCGACGGCGGCAAAGAGGCGTTGTCGAAATTCGAGGACGGACTGCGGGCATCGCACGAAGGCGCGCCGTCGCACAACACCGTGCTGGGCCACAGCTATGGCACGACGGTGATAGGCCACGCGGCTCGCGACGGCGGCCTCAATGCCGACGACCTGATCTTCGCCGGCAGCCCCGGTGTCGGCGTCGAGCACGCGAACCAACTGCACCTCGACGGCGTCCCGCAGGATCAAGTCGCCCAGCACGTGCACTCGACGGTCGCGGAACACGACCTCATCAAGATCACCAACATCGGCGTCGGCGGCCATGACCCGCTCGGTCCGAGCCCGACCGGCGACGGATTCGGCGGCCAGGTCTTCGAGTCCGCGCCGGGCGACAAGGGCCCGTGGTACGAGGGCGGCCTGTCCGGGGCCGCGCACAGCCAATACTGGGAGGACAACAACCCGTCGCTGCGCAGCTTCGGCCGGATCATCGCCGGACTGCCCGCGTGACGGCGCGCCGCACCGCGCTGGCCTGCCTCGCCGCCCTTCCTCTCGTAGCCTGCTCCCCAGGAGGTGAAGCCATGACCACCACGATCACCGAAACCGAAGCCCGCGACCGGGTCGAGGGCTATGTGCGCGCCGTGTTCGCGGTGCTGCCCGCGCCGGCCGCGCGGGAACTGTTCTCCCGCAACCGGTCCGAATGCACCGACCCGACCGACAACGGTCCGGCGGGGCGGTACGAAATCTCCGCCACCTACGAGGTGACCGGCCTCGAACCGGACACCTTCACCGCGCAGTTCGACGCCGTCGTGGATTGGTGGCAGGGGCACGGCTTCACGGTGCTGACCGACCGGCGGCCGACCGACCAGTACGTCTTCGCCCGCAACGAGCGGGACGGCTTCGACATGTCGTTGCAGGCAAACGAACTCGGGAAGCTTTACCTCGGCGCGACGTCGCCGTGCGTCTGGCCGAAGGGCACTCCCGAGGCCGCGCCCGAAGCTGTCGTAGAAGAAGAGGAAGTCGCGGAAGCTCCGGAGCCCGAGCGTCCGCGACCGCGCCGCGCGCCGGTGGACGACGAGGACTTCGGCCAGACGTCCTGGTCGGACGGAGGCGCCGCGTTCTGAGCACTCGCGGGTAGAGTGGACTCGCAGGTCCAATCAGGAGGCAGGCGATGACGCTCACGCGCAAGGGCGAGGCCACGCGACAGCGGATCGTGGAGGGCGCGGCCGAGGTGATCCGCGAGCGCGGCGTGCTCGCGACGACGCTCGACGACGTCCGCGCGCAGACCAGGACCAGCAAAAGCCAGCTGTTCCACTACTTCCCGGACGGCAAGGAAGAACTGCTGCTGGCCGTCGCGCGCTGGGAGGCGGACCGGGTGCTGGAGGTGCAGCAGCCGTCGCTCGGCGCCCTGCGCACCTGGGACGACTTCCGGACCTGGCAGCAGGTGGTGCTCGGGCACTACACCGAGCAGGGCAGGCATTGCCCGCTGAACGTGGTGATGTCGCAGATCGGCCGCAACACGCCGGGCGCGCAGGCGGTGGTGACGCAGCTGATGGAGCGCTGGCTGTGCGAGCTGACCGCGGGGATCGAGAACCTGCGGGCGGCGGGGGAGACCCGGCCAGGGCTGGATCCGAAGCGGGCCGCGTCGGCGCTGCTGGCCGGGGTGCAAGGCGGGGTGCTGATGCTGCTGACCACGGGGGAACCGCAGCACCTCGAAGCCGCGCTCGAAGTCGGTATCGCCGGGTTGCGCGCCGCTTAGCCGAAGTACGTGAAGGGCTCCTTGCGGGAATCGGATTCCGGCAAGGAGCCCTTCACGGACAGCTGGGGTGGTTCAGGCGTTCTTGATCGCGGAGATCTCGAACTCGAGGGTGATCTTGTCCGAGACCAGCACGCCGCCGGTCTCGAGCGCGGCGTTGAAGGTGACGCCGTAGTCGCTGCGGTTGATCGAGGTCGAGCCCTCGAAGCCGACGCGGTCGTTGCCGAACGGGTCCTTCGCCGAGCCGCCGAACTCGAACGGGATGGTGACCTGCTTGGTGACGTCCTTGACGGTCAGGTCGCCGGTCACGTCGAAGGTGTCCTCGCCGGTCTGCGCGATCCCGGTGGAGGTGAAGGTGATGGTCGGGAACTGGTCGCAGGACAGGAAGTCGTTGTTGCGCAGGTGACCGTCGCGGTCGGCGTTGCGGGTGTCGACGCTCTTCGTCTGGATGGTGACGTTCGCGCTCGAGTTGGCCGGGTTCTCGCCGTCCAGGGTGAACGAGCCCTCGAACTCGTTGAAGGAGCCGCGGACCTTGGTGACCATGGCGTGGCGGGCGACGAAGCCGATCCGGCTGTGCGAGCCGTCGATCGTGTAGGTGCCGGTCAGGTGGGAGTAGGTGGTCGCGCTGGTCATGAGTTCCGTTCCTTCGGTCCTTGGTTGAGTGTTCAACTAGCACTGTAGCCCACAATAACTGATTGCGCGAGCAAGTGTCGGATATACTCCTCGTCTGTGGTGAACAGAACCCCGCTGACCAGCGAAGAAGAGGCTGTGTGGCGTCCGTTGATGCGAGTCGTCACAGTGCTGCCGAGGGCTCTCGAGGACCAGTTCGCGCACGACACCGGCGTCTCGCTGACGGATTACACCGTGCTCGTGTCGCTCTCGGAAGCGCCCGAAGGCAGGCTGCGGCTCACCGATCTGGCGGAGTCCACGGCGCTGTCGCTGAGCCGGATCAGCCGGGTCGTCGAGGCCATGGTGCGCCGCGGCCTGGTCCAGAAGGTGAAATGCCCGCAGGACCGCCGGGCCGCGCACGCGACGCTCACCGAACTGGGGCGGGCGAAGCTCGCCGCCGCGTACCCCGGGCATCTCGAGCGCGTGCGCTCGTACCTGTTCGACCACCTCTCGCCCGAGGAGGTCCGCGCCGCGGGCCCGATCCTCGCCCGGCTGGCCGCCGCGCTGGAGCCGCCGGACTGTCCCGCCTGCCCGGACGATCAGACCTGACTCCGCGACGAAAGGGTTCCGATGCCCGACCAGGGTGAGTTCAAGCGCGACACGAACTACATCTCCGACCGCATCACCGCCGACGGCCGCGACGGCTGGCCGGTGGAGCCGGGCCGCTACCGCCTGGTGATCGCGCGCGCGTGCCCGTGGGCGAACCGCGCGTCGATCGTGCGCAGGCTGCTCGGCCTCGAAGAGGCGCTGTCGATGGGCCTGTGCGGCCCGACGCACGACGAGCGCAGCTGGACCTTCGACCTCGACCCCGGCGGCCGAGACCCGGTGCTCGGCATCGAGCGGCTGCAGGAGGCGTTTTTCGCGCGGTACCCGGACTATCCGCGCGGGATCACTGTTCCGTCCATTGTGGATGTCCCAAGTGGACAGGTGGTGACCAACGACTTCAAGCAGATCACCATTGATCTGTCGCTGGAATGGGGCGCCTACCACCGCGACGGCGCGCCCGAGCTGTATCCGGAACGGCTGCGCGACGAGATCGAGGACGTCGCGGAGAAGGTCTTCCGGGACGTGAACAACGGCGTGTACAAGGCGGGTTTCGCCACTTCGCAGGAGGCTTACGAAGAGGCGTACCGCGCGTTGTTCTCCCGGCTGGACTGGCTGTCCGAGCGGCTGGCCGGCCAGCGGTACCTGGTGGGCGACACGATCACTGAGGCGGACGTGCGGCTGTTCACGACGCTGGTCCGCTTCGACGCGGTGTACCACGGGCATTTCAAGTGCAACCGGCAGAAGCTCGCGGAGATGCCGGTGCTGTGGGCGTACGCGCGGGATCTGTTCCAGACGCCCGGTTTCGGGGACACGATCGATTTCGGGCAGATCAAGGAGCATTACTACGTGGTGCACCGGAACGTGAACCCGACCGGGATCGTGCCGCTGGGGCCGGACCTGTCGGGATGGCTGACGCCGCACGGGCGGGAGGAGCTGGGCGGGCGTCCGTTCGGCGACGGGACGCCGCCCGGGCCGCCGCCGGCGGGGGAGCGGGTGCCTGAACTGGGGTAGTGAGAACCCCGCGGGTCAGTCCGCGTTTTGTCGACTCCGGTAGGCCGCGACGCTGGCCCGGTGCGCGCAATTCCGGGTGCAGTACTGCTTCGAGCCGTTGCGCGACAGGTCCACGAAAGTAGCTCGGCAGTTCAGTCCTGAGCAGACGCCGAGGCGCGACGGACCGTGGGTGGCGATCACGGAGGCCAGCGCGCTGAGCGTGGTCGCCGCCAGATGTGCTGAGCAGCGGTCGGTGTCGGAAGTCACCTCGGTCCACCAGCGGTCGTCCTCGTGCCGCAGTTCCGGGGTGGCTCGGCTGTCCCGTAGCCCGGCATTGATCAGGGCCGCGGCTCCGACCGCGTCGGTGCTCGCTCGTTCCAGCACGGCGCGCACGGTTTCGCGCAACTCGCGGACTTCTGCCAGGTCAGCGCGGGTGAGACGGCGTGAAGGCGCGGCCACCGGATGGTCGGCGAGGAAGTCGCGGAGCTGCTCCACGGTCTCGAGCGCGTCCTCTCCCTTGACCGGCCGCAAAGTGTTGGCGAGGTCGACGGCCGTCTGCACGTGATACGCATCCAGCATTTGACGTGTCTCCTCGTGTCTTCGTACTGTGACACCCATGGGTGCGTTCGCGTGTCACAGGATACCTGCGGCGGAAGCTACGAGCGCGGACGGGCGGCGGCTGGGGCTGACGCTGGGGATGCTGGTGCTGCCGATGTACGTGGCGCTGGGCGCGCCGTCGGTGGCGCTGCCTGCCATCGGCCGCGCGCTCGCGGTGCCGTTCGGGGCCACGGCCTGGATTCTCGCCGCGTGGTCGCTGACCTCCGCGCTCGCGATGCCGGTCGCGGGCCGGTTGATGGCCCGGTGGAGTCCGCTGCGGGTGCTCGTCGCCGGAGTCGTGGTGCTCGCCGCGGGTTCGGTGCTCGCCGGGGTGGGTCCGACGCTGCCGGTGGTGATCGCCGGTCGGCTGATCGGCGGCGCGGGGGCGGGTGCGACCGTGATCGCCGTCTTCGCCGCGGCCACTGCTCTTCCTGAGCGGGAACGGATTCGCGCGCTGGGAATCATCGCGGCAGCCAGCGCGACGGCGTCGGCGTGCGGAACCCTGCTGGGCGGGGCAGTCACTGCATGGCTGGGGTGGCGTGCCGTGCTCGCGCTCCCGGCCCTCGCGCTGCCCTTGCTGCTGGTTGTGGTGGCGCGCAGGTACACGTTCACGCGGACCGACGGCGGTAAGCCGGACGGGCGGCTCGACGTTGTCGGCGCGGCCGTGCTCTCGGTGCTCGCTGGCTCCTTGATCGCGTTGCTGCAAGCGCGTTCGGTCGGCCTGCCCGCTCCGGTCACTGTCATCGTGGCTGTCGCCGGTGTGCTCGCCGCAGCGGGACTGTGGCGGCGCGTGCGGCGCATGCCCGACGGGTTCGTGCCTCGCCGGGTGATCGCAGCACACGGCTTCCTGCCAGCCGGTCTCATCGGCGGGACGGTCTTCGCCGGTTACTACGGGGTGCTGTTCGTCGCCCCGTCCCTGATCGAACAGGCCACCGGCGGCGGTGCCCTTGAAGCAGGCGCGATCTTGGTCCCGGCCGCCGCCTGCTCGGTGCTGGCCGGGCGACTGGTCGGTGCCGTGCACGACCGGTTCACCAGTTGGCAGGTGGCGACCGGACTCGCGGGACTCACTGTCGTCGGGGTCCTCGTGGTCGCGGTCTTCGACGGGCCGGTCGCGGTGGTCATCGGCGCGGCGCTGACCGTGTGCGGGTTCGCCGGTTCCCAGGCGGTACTTGTCGGCCTCGCGCCGGAACTGGTCGCCGCGGATGATCGCGACACCGCACAGGGCCTGTTCAACTTCATGACCGCTTTGGGCGGCGGAATCGGTCCGGCCGTGGTCGCGGGTCTGTCCGGCCTCGTGCCGATGCCGGCGGCCCTCGCGCTGCTCGCGGCCCTCCCGCTGGCCGGAGTCGTTCTCAGCCTGTACCGGAAAGGAGCCCGCCGTGGCCGCCGAGCCATTCAAGGTCAGCGTCAGTGAAGCCGAGATCGCGGATCTGCGTCAACGATTGCGCCGGACGCGATGGCCCGAGCCCGAGCCGGTGGACGACTGGTCGCAGGGGTTGCCGCTGGCTTATGCGCAGGAACTGTGCCGCAGTTGGGCGGAGGACTACGACTTCGGGTTCGCCGAGCGGCTGAACGCTTTCCCGCAGTACCGCGAGACGATCGACGGGCTGGGCATCCACTTCCTGCACGTCCGCTCGCCGGAGCCGGACGCGTTCCCGCTCGTGCTCACCCACGGATGGCCGGGTTCGGTGCTGGAGTTCCTGGATGTCCTCGGCCCGCTGACTGATCCGCGCGCACACGGCGGGGATCCGGCGGACGCGTTCCACGTGGTCGCGCCGTCGTTGCCCGGGTACGGCTGGAGTGACAAGCCGTCGAGGACCGGTTGGGGCGTCACCCGAATCGCGCGCGCCTGGGACACGTTGATGGTCTCGCTGGGCTACGAACGGTACGGCGCGCAGGGCGGCGACTGGGGTTCAGCAGTGTCCGGCGCGCTGGGCGAGGTGGCACCTGAGCGGGTTGCAGGCGTCCACCTGAACCTGGGGTCCGTGGCGGCGGGCACGTTCGATGACCCGACACCCGCGGAGCTGGCGAATCTTGAGGCAGAGAAGGAATTCCAGCGCACTGGCCGCGGGTACTCGGCGCTCCAGGCGACCCGGCCGCAGACCCTCGGCTACGGCCTCACCGACTCCCCGGCGGGTCAAGCCGCCTGGATCGCCGAGAAGTTCTGGGCCTGGACGGACAACGACGGCCACCCCGAGGACGCGTTGTCGCGGCAGAAGATCCTCGACGAAATCTCGGTTTACTGGTTCACCGCGTCGGCCACGTCGTCGGCGCGGCTGTACTGGGAGAGCTTCGCCCACTTCCGGGACAAGGTCACCGCGCCGTCCGGACTGTCGGTCTATCCGCGCGACATAACGCGTCCGTCGCGGCGCGAGGCCGAACTGCGGTTCACCGACCTGCGCTGGTTCGAGGAACTGCCGCGTGGCGGTCACTTCGCCGCGCTGGAGCAGCCGGAATCGCTGGTCGAGCAGGTGCGGGGGTTCTTCCGTCTCTTCCGCTGACCGTCCGTTATTCGCGCCCGGGCAGCGGAAGGTCGTGTGCTTTGCGGAAGTCGTTCAGCGCGGCCCATGCGAGGTGCGGGTCCAGCGCGAGACGGCGTCGGGCGACGGCCAGTTCGTGCAGGCTCGGCGTGAGGCGGGACTGGGTGAGCGCGTCGGTGAACACGTCCAGGACGGTGGCGCAGAAGAGGACGAACGCGCTGCTGTGCAACCGCAATCGGTTGACCGCGTCGGCGAGGTCCGGGGTCGCGCCTTCGTGCAATTCGGCGGCTAGTTCGGCGAGTTCCACCGCTTCGCGGGTGTCGGGGATGCGGAGGAGTTTCGGCCACAGTTCGGTCAGCTCCGGCGTTTGCGTGAGCCCGCGAGCTTGTCCGGTGAAACCGCTCGCTTTGGCGGTCAGGTCGGCGCGGACCAGGATGCCGGTGACCGTCGACAGCGACGGTTCGTAGTGCTCGATCGTCACGTCCACCATGTCGATCGTGGTGCGGCGCAGGTCGCGGGGAAGGCCGCCGGAGAGGCAGTGGCCGAGGTAGCAGAACTGCTCCGGGACGCCGGGCAGCCGTTGCGCGATCCACAGCCTGCTTTCGTCCAGCGTGAACGATTCCAGGCGCACCACCTCGGAAAACGCGCTGTCGAACGCGTCGCGCACGGCCAGTCCGCGTTGCTCGAAGCTGAGCACCGCGTCGTCGGACACCGCCACGAAGTACAGGCAGCCGGGCACGCCGAAGATGCCCTTGATGTCGTTCACCAGTTGCTGGGCTTTGTCCTGCTCGCCGATCTTGTCGAGTTCGTCGATGGCGACCACGACCCGGTCGGTGATTCCCTCCTCGCGCAAGGACTCGGCGGTCAGCTGGGCGAACGCGCGGAACTCGTCGACGACCTCCGGATGCGTCAGCTGCTGTTCGGCCCGTTGCGTGGTGCGGGTGCGGCCCAGCTCGCCGCCGGCCGGGACGGCGAGCTTGCCGGACCAGCCGGTGGTGTAGGTCAGGAGGTACTGGATCCGGAGCAACTGCCGCCGTGCTTCGGCTTCGAGGGCGCGCGGCCCGGCGGACGATTTCCGGCGCAGGAAGAGGATTACCGCGCCGATCGCGGTCGCGAGAAGTTTCCACACCCAGCGGAGCGCGAGGACCGCGACCACGGCCAGCGCGATCCGGTTGCTCACTGGCTGGTTAGTCCACAGTGGACCGAGCAGATTCGGGAACCGCACTGTGCTGACGGTCTGCCACAGGTCGGCGGGGAACCGGGTGAATTTCCCGTTCCACAGCAGGCCGCCGATCGCCCAGCCGAGCGCGGCCGAGAGGACGAGGTCGGCCGATCCGCGCCAGAACCGGCGGGCCCACCAGCGCCAGCGGAGTTCCGGACCCAGCGTCTGACGGATCCGGGCGAGGACAGCCTGGCACAGCAGTTTGTGCAGGTGCAGCACGAAATCGCGGGCGTCGTAGGTGGCCGGGGCGGAGGCGACCACGACCAGTGGCGCGGGGTTTTCGCTGCCGTGCAGCAGTCCTCGCTGCATGGAACGGATCGCGGTGGTTTTGCCGGACCCGCGTTGCCCGCCGAGCGCGACCGCGCCGGAACCCGCGCGTTCGAGGACGCGCCGGATCCGTTTCGCCGCGGCGGTCGGCACGATCCGGCTGCTGTCCTCCTCGCCGAGGTCGTGCTGCTGGTCGAAGACCAGCGTCGTGCCGAAATGCAGCCGCCGGTGCGCGGAAATGACGTCGCGGACCTCGGGCAGCACGATCTCGCGCGCGGCGAACGAACGCCGCGGCCCGAGACCGAGTTGCTCCTCGTGGAACTGCATGGCGTCCGGACTCATCCACTCGCGCAACGCGGTGACTTTGCGGACCGCGAGCACGCCGGTGGCGAACAGGACGCACGGCATCATGACTCCGGCGAAAACCCGGAAGAACAGCGGAAGCTGACTCCACGCTGCGCTCATCAAGCTGAGGTAGGCGAGCCCGAGCAGCACCGCGACGACCAGCCAGACCACCTCGCCCGGAGACACCGCCCGGTTTCGCGGCCGGAACCCGCGGTCGCCTTCGGCCATGACCTGGTCCTGCAACGTGCGGATCTTGGCGAGCAGCGTCTCGTTGCCGAACAGTTCCTCGCGGACGACCTCGGTGCGCAGCGATTCGCGGGCGAGCAGGCGGGTGACTTCAGGTGAGCTGAGTGTCTCGTCGATGAGGGAGGCCAGTGCGGCTTGGGCGGTCCAGGAGTCGAAGTCTTCGAGGTCTTCTTCCTCGAGGAGATGGGGGTCGGTCCGCTCGCCGGTCACCGGCGGATGATGCCATATGCGGTGCTTCGGGCAGGGCGGTTTCGGTGACCGTTAGCGCGAAGCGAGCAGCCGCAGTGCGTCTCGGGAGGCGGTGTCCCGCGGGGTGTAGGCCTCGAGCCGGTGGTCGGGGCTGTCGGGTTGGAGCCAGACCTGGTAGTCGACGTCCACGTGGCCCAGCGTCGGGTGGCGCAGGTTCATCGGTCCGCTCGTGCAGTCCGCGACGTCGCCGGTCGCCCACAGTTCGGCGAATTCCGGGCTGCCCATCGCGAGCTCGCCGATCAGCTCCGCGAGCCGGGCGTCGGTCGGGTGCCGGCCGGAGGTCAGGCGCAGGTAGCCGATGTGGATGCGGGCGAGGTCGGACCAGTTGCGGTAGAGGTCGCGGTGCAGCGGGTCGAGGAAGAACATCCGCGGGATCGACGGCCGGGTTTCGGGGGAGTCCGGCGCGGTGTAGTCGACGTGTTCGGCCAGCAGCAGGTGGCCGGTGCGGTTCCAGCCCAGTACGTCGCCGCGGCGGCCGAGGATGATTGCCGGGACGCTGTCGCTCAGCGCGTGCAGCAGGGTCGCGACCCGCGGGTCCAGCGTTTCCGGCGCGGGGCGCACCAGGCGGGAGACGCCGGGGCGTTGCGCGAGGTTGTGCAGGTGGCTCGATTCGGCGTCGTCGAGGCCGAGCACCCGTGCCAGCGCGTCGAGCACCTGCGGCGACGCGGTGCCGGACTGGTCCTGCTCCAATCGCGTGTAGTAGCCGACGCTGACGCCCGCCAGCTGGGCGAGTTCCTCCCGGCGCAGTCCGGGCACCCGGCGGAGCGTGCCGTACGTCCGCAGCCCAGCGGCCTCCGGCGGCACGCGGTCGCGGCGGGTTTTGAGGAACACGCCGAGGGTTTCGGTCTGCATGACCTCGATGGTAGGCAGCCGCGCGCGTCGCTGCCTGCACCTGCGAGGGGTACTCATCGCAGGTGCTGGCCGAGGCGGTTCGCCCGTTCCCAGGATCGGGGGCATGACGGAAACTCGCCGCGCCTGGCTCGGGCTGCTCGTGGTGCTCGGACCGGTCCTGCTGGTCTCGATGGACGGTTCGATCCTGTTCCTGGCCATGCCGACCATCACGCACGCCCTCGCCCCGACGCCGGACCAAGCCCTGTGGATCCTCGACAGCTACGGCTTCGCGGTCGGCTCGCTGCTCATCGCGTTCGGCAGCCTCGGCGACCGGTACGGGCGGCTCAAACTGCTGATGATCGGCGCCGCGGTGTTCGGGGCGGGCTCGGCGGGCGCCGCGTTCGCGACCGGGCCGGAATGGCTCATCGGCTGTCGCGTGCTGATGGGGCTCGGCGGTGCGACGTTGCTGCCGTCGGGGCTCGCGGTGCTCAGCGAGGTGTTCCCGGAGCCGCGGCGGCGGGCCCGCGCGATCGGGATTTTCGCTGCGACGTTCGCCGCCGGCTTCGCGATCGGGCCGATCCTCGGCGGGGTGCTGCTGAGCCGGTTCGGGTGGGGGTCGGTGTTTCTGGTCAACCTGCCGGTGGTCGCGGTTTTCCTCGCTGCCGCGCCCGTGGTGCTCCGGGAGGTCAAGACGACCCGGCCGGGCAAGGTCGATCTGCTCAGCATCGTCTTGTCCGCGGGCGGTTTGCTGCTGACGGTCTACGCGGTCAAGAACTTCGCTGCCTACGGTCTGTCTTGGTCGGCACTCGCCGGGGTGTTCGGAGCGGCGGTGCTCACGTGGTTTTTGCGGCGGCAGCGGAAGTTGGCGTATCCGCTCCTCGACGTGACCTTGTTCCGCGAGAAGGCCTTCACCGTCGCGGTGATCACCGGAGTGTTGTCGCTGTTCGCCTGGTCAGCTGCGGCATTTCTGACCGGGATGTACCTCCAGTCGGTGCTGGGCGTGTCCGTGCTCGCCGCCGCGTTGCTGGCGCTTCCGGGGGCAGCCGCGCTTACCGCGGTTTGTGTCCTCACCCCGGCGTTCTCCTTGAAGATCGGGAACCGGGCGGCATTGGTGACGTGTCATTTCGCGATGGCGCTCGGATTGGCGTTGCTGCTGGCGACCACTGCCACCGGCGGAATCGGCTGGTTCATCGCCTCGTCGGTGGTGGCCGGGGTCGGCTACGGGATCTCATTCTCCCTCGTCGCGGACACTGCGGTCGGCGCGGTCCCGGCTGACCGCGCGGGCTCGGCGGGTGCGATCGCGGAGACGTCCAACGAGATCGGCAACGCGCTGGGCATCGCGGTGCTCGGTTCGGTCGCGGCGTTCGTCGTCCGGTCGGAGGGGACCGCGGAGGCGCACGTGACTGGTTTGCATGTCGCCATGGGCATCGCGGCCGTGCTTTGCGCGGGGCTGGGAGTGCTTGCGCTGCGGTGGCTTCCGAAGGATTCGTCAGCTGAGGACGTCGTAAGCGAGAGCGACTGGGTCGTCGACCGTGCCTGACGGCTGGGCCTGGACGGCGGCCGCAGCGGCAGTCGCGTCGGGAAGGGCCAGGTGGGGGCCGCCGCGGAGGTGGTCTGCGGCGGCCAGCAGGTCAGCGGCGGCGACTGGGCGGTCCAAGCGCACAGCGTGGTCGGCGATGCCCACGAGAACGATCGACAGATACAGCACCTCGCCGGATTCCGCGGCCAGGGCCAGTGCTTCGCGGCGGCGGCCCCGGGCTGTGGGCAGGTCGCCGGCTTGCGCGTCCAGGTAGGCGTGCGAATGCTGGATCATCGCGCAGAACAACGGATGCGGCGAGACTTCGCTCAGCAACGCTTCGGCCCGGTTCAGTTCCGCCCGGGCTTCCGTGAGGTCTCCGCGCCAGCGCGCCAGATCCGCTTTCGTCTGGGCCAGAAACGCGAGCGAATCAGGGAACGGCACGGTCCGCGCGTCGCGTTCGGCAGCGGCTGTCGCGGTCGCTGCTGCTGCCGCGTCACCGAGTTGCCAGAACAGGTGCGCTTGCCGTCCTCGCGCGAAGAGAACGTCTTCGGCCGAACCGATTTCCGACACGACCTGGATGGATTCCTCGTAGCACGCAACGGCTTCCTCCAGTTCGCCGCGACGGCCGACGACCTCGGCGAGGCTGTTCAGCGCCAGCGACATGCCCCAGCGTTCCCCGCTCTGCCGGAACAGCCGGACAGCCTCGCGGGTGTCGGCTTCCTGCGCGGCTGAGTCGTGCCAGCGGTTCAGCTGTATCCGCGCGCGGTGCAGCCGGGCATGGGCGCGCAGCCACGGGTCCTCATCGGATAGTAAATCGTCCAATGTGGACCCTATGACGCTGGGATCCCCGCTTTGCGTGAACACCGGAATAATGGAGCGCAGCAAGGCATTCTTGCTGTCGCGGCTGAGTTCGAGCGCTTTGCGGCCCAGCGCGTCGGCGGTGGTTTCAGAGGACATCCCGATGGTCAGCAACAACGCGGCCATCGCGTAGCCCATCGCGCGCAGTTCGCGATCCACCACCTCGCCGGGTAGCGCCAACGCCGCCTCGATCACTTCCTGTGCCTCGGTTTTGCGCCCGGTCAGCATCCAGAACCACGCGCACGACGTCGCCAGCCGCAGTGCCGTCGTGGCTTCGCCCGCTGCAATGGCACCGCGCGTGGCGGAGATCAGATTGCCGTGCTCGGCGGCGAAACGCGCCAGCCATTCGATCTGCTCCGCCCGGCGCAGGTATTTGTCGCCGGTCTCGGCGAAGGAGGCGAACCACTCGGCGTGCGCTTGGCGCATTTCCTCGCGTTCGTCGGCCGCAGTGAGCTGCTCCAGCCCGTACGCCTTGATCGTCTCGAGCATCCGGTAGCGCGGCTCGGCGTCCGCGGAGACGGTCAGTAGTGATTTGTCGACTAGCGCGCTGAGCAGCTCCGAAGTACCGCCGCAGACCGCTTCCGCGGCTTCCGCGGTCGCGCCGCCGGAGAACACCGCCAACCGGCGCAGCAGCTGCCGTTCGTCCGGTTCCAGCAGGTCCCAGCTCCAGTCGACGACCGCGCGGAGCGTGCGGTGCCGCGGCAACGCGGTCCGGCTGCCCGCGGTGAGCAGGCGGAACCGGTCGTCGAGCCGGGCCGCCAGTTGCGACACGGTCATCGACCGCAACCGGGCCGCGGCGAGTTCGACCGCGAGCGGCATTCCGTCGAGCGCCCGGCAGATCCGCACCACTTCGTCCACTGTGGACTCGTCAACGACGAACCCTGGCCGCACCGCAGCGGCACGGTCCGCCAGCAGTCGCACCGAAGCGCACGACATCGCTTCGACGGACGTCGCGCCTTCCGCGGGCAGCGTCAGCGGTTCGACCGGCCAGAGTGCTTCGCCGGTCAGCGCCAACGGTTCCCGGCTGGTCGCGAGGATGCGCAGCCGCGGGCACTCGCCGAGCAGGTGGTCGGCCAGTTCCGCGGCGGCTTCGATGACGTGCTCGCAATTGTCGAGCACCAGCACCGCGTCCCGGTCACGCAACGCTCTCGTCGCCCGCTCGCGCGGAGTGCCGCTGGCGAGCGATCCCTTGTATATCTGCTCGCGAAGGCCCAACGCGTCGAGCACGGCCTGCGGAACATCCGCGCCGTCCCCGATCGGGGCCAGTTCGGCGAACCACACGCCGCCGCGTTCGGTCAGCAGATGCCGTCCGGTTTCCGTGGCCAGGCGAGTCTTTCCGGCTCCGCCGGGCCCGGTCAGCGTGGTGAGCCGGTACTCGCCGACCAGCTTGGCCACGCGCGCGACCTCGGTGTTCCGGCCGACGAAACTGGTCAACCCGGCCCGCAGGTTCGTGCGCGCGACGTCCTCGTCGGCGACCGTCTCGCGGAGGATTTTGGTGTGCGCGGCGGCCAGTTCAGCGGCCGGGTCGGCACCGAGTTCGTCCGCGAGCGCCATCCGGATCCGCGCGAACACTTGCAGCGCTTCGGCTGGTCGTCCGGCAGCTTGGAGCGAGAGCATCAACGCCGCGGCCAGCCGTTCGCGCAATGGATGTTCGGCGAGCAGCCTCGACAGCTCTTCGGTCAGATCCGCACCGTGGCCCAGCCGCAGCGCGGCTTCGGCGTACTCCTCGGTGGCGGACAGCCGTAGCTCGTTCAGCCGCGCGATGTGGCCTTGGAAGAACTGCGCGTCCGAGACGTCGCCGAGCGCCGGGCCGCGCCACAGGTTGAGCGCCTCGCGCAGCAGTACGACGCGCTTCTCGTCAGACGCTGTCCGGGCGGCGATGACCAGCTCCTCGAACCGGGCCGCGTCGACGGTCGCCTCGGGCAGCCGGTAGCCGGACGGGGTGGAATCGAGCCGCGTGCCGACCCGGCGCAGCCGCGAGACGAGCGCCTGCAACGCGTTGGCCGTGGCCGGCGGACGCGTCCCCCAGACGGCGTCGACCAGCTGCCCGGCCGAGACGACCCGGCCGGGCTCCAGCGCGAGGGCGCTCAGCAGCGTCCGCAATCGGGCGCCGGTGATCTCGACCGCGGCACCGTCGTCGTTCCGGACCTCCAGCGGGCCCAGCAAGCCGATCCGCACCTGGTCGATGATGCCGTGCCGGCCCCCGTCCCGTCCTCCGGGATCTCCCCGATATCCAGGAGGTTCGGGCAATAAATGCAGTCGACACCAAATTTGCAGTCTGCTTCACTTTCCGGCGTGGGACTTCGAGAGCGGAAGAAGCAGGAGACCGTGCGGCGCATCGCGGAAACCGCGCTGCGGATGTTCGTCGACCGCGGATTCGAGGCGGTGACGATCGCCGAGGTGGCCGAGGCCGCCGACGTCGCGGTCAACACCGTCTACAACCACTTCCGCGTCAAGGAAGACCTGGTGCTGCCGCCGTCGGAGGCGTCGGCGGGACGGCTGGCCGGGATCGTGCAGGCGCGCGAGCCGGGAGTGTCCGCGGCGCGCGCGGTGCTGGACCGCCTGCGCGGCGAGATCGAGCAGCGCTCGCGGACGATCGGGCTCAGCCCGGGGTTCGGCCGGGTGCTGCCGATGATGCTGGCCGCGCCCACGCTCGCCGCCCGGTTGCGGGAACTCGGCGAGCAGATGGTCGCCGAACTCGCCGACCTGCTGGTCGCGGAAACCGGTGCGGCGCAGGGGGATCCGGTGCCCGGCCTGGTCGCCGCGCAGATCGGGTGGGTGCACAGCCTGCTGTACGGCGAGATCGGCAAACGCACCGTCGCCGGCGAGCAGCCGGACGACATCGCGGAGGCGGCGCTCACGCTCCTCGACGCGGTAGAAGGCCTGCTCAGCGAACAAGTTCTGACTTATGCGACCCGGAAGGACACCTGACATGGACGCGTTCCGCGTAATCATCCGCGGCAAATTCGACTCCCTCGACGAGGCCGCCCGTGCTTCGCTCGAGGACAAAACCGACGTCGCCTTCACCGAGCAAGGCACCTTCACACACGACGTCAACGCGACGGCGTTCACCTTCCGTTGCCAGGTCCCGGCCGGTCCGGACGACGACGAACGCGCGGCCAAAGACGGCGCGACCGCCGCGTTGGCCGCGCACGGCCTGCCGTACCGGGACCTGAACTACGCGGTCACCGACCTGCGGACGATCAAGATCCGGCGCAAGAACCGCCAGTGACCTCCGCCAGTGCGGTCGCCGCGCGCCAGCAGTCGTGGAAGGTGGAGTACATCGGCACCGGCGCGAGGCGGATGACGTCGGGACGGCGTGCGTCCGCGATAACGCCGTGCTGGGTCCGCAACGCGGCGCTGACGTCGTCGGCGTCCAACCCGTGCAGGCGGACGGAAAGCTGCGCACCCCGACGGTCCGGGTCGCGGGGCGTGAGCACCTCCAGCGGACGTCCCGCGCAGACCTCGTCGAGCAGCGTCTCGAGGTAGCCGGTCAGCCGGATGCTCTTGGCGCGCAACGCAGCCATGCCCACCGCGTCGAACATCTCCAGCGAGGCGCGCACCGGGGCCATCGCGAGGATCGGCGGGTTCGACAGCTGCCACGAGTCGGCGGTGTCGACCGGCGTGACGGTCGGCTGCATCCGGAACCGCACGTCCGGGTCGGTGCTCCACCAACCGGCCAGCTTCGGCAGCGAACGGTCCGCGAGATGCCGCTCGTGCACGAAGGCTCCAGCGATCGCACCCGGTCCGCTGTTGAGGTATTTGTAGGTGCACCAAGCGGCCCAGTCGACGTCCCAGTCGTGCAGCCGCAGCGGCACATTGCCCGCCGCGTGCGCGAGATCCCAGCCGACGATCGCTCCGGCGGCGTGCCCGGCGCGAGTGATCGCCGGGATATCGAGCAGTTCGCCGCTGTAGTAATTGACCCCGCCGAGCAGGACGAGCGCGACCCGATGTCCGTGCTCGGCGAGCCAGTCTGCGACGTCCTCGCTGCGCAACGTCGATTCCCCGGGACGCGGCGAAAGCCGGATGACGGCTTCGTCTGGGTCGTAGCCGTGGAACGCGACCTGGCTGCGCACCGCGTAGCTGTCGGAGGGAAAGGCGGTGTCCTCGATGACGATCGCGTGCCGCTCCGGAGTCGGCCGGTAGAAGCTGACCATCATCAGGTGCAGGTTGACCGTCAGCGAGTTCATCATCACGACCTCCGCCGGACGCGCGCCGACGAGCCGCGCGGCTGGCTCGCGCAGCTGCTGGTGGTAGGAGACCCACGGACGCGCTGCCTCGACGTGGCCCTCGACGCCCAGCCGGGCCCAGTCGGCGAGTTCCGCGTCCAATGCGGCGCGGGTCGCGGTCGGCTGCAGGCCGAGGGAATTCCCGGCGAAGTAGGCCGTCTCGGGGTAGCCGCCGCCGGTCGCGGGCGGAACGTGGAACTGCGCCCGCGACGTCGGCAACGGGTCCTGGGCGTCGAGGTCGCGGGCGGCCGCTTCGGCGAGGGCCACGGTCATGGGAACTCCACAAAGTCGGCGAAGGAACGCAGCCCATCGTTCTTGCCGGACGCCATGCCCGTCCAATGCCTGATTCGCTCATTCCCATGCCTGCCCGGCTATCCCGAGGTATTCCCGAACGGCTATGCCCGGGCGGGCATTCGGCATTTCCGAAGCGTCGCGGATTGGGTCACGCTGTGCCGACCGACAACGGCCAGCAGGAGGCAGTGATCACGATGCCGACCAAAGCAGAAGCGAACCTCAAGCGAAGCATCTCCCTCTTCCAAGCCGTCGGAGTCTCGTTCCACCAGGTAGTGGGCGGCGGGGTCGTCGCGTTGATGGGCACCGCCATCGCGCTGACCGGGGCCGGCGCGCCGATCGCCTTCGCCATCGCGGCGCTCGCGGTGATCGTCTATTCGCTGCCGATCGCGTCGCTCGGCAGCGCGATGCCGGTCACCGGCGGCCGCTACACCTACGCCGCGCGGCTGGTCTCGCCTGGCGCCGGATTCGCGTCGATGTGGCTGTCCGCCGTGTCGGTCATCCAGCTCAGCCTGATGGCGCTGGCCGGGGCGAACTACGTCAGCGCGCTCGTGCCGGGTGTTCCGGTCCGGCCGCTGGCGATCGCGCTGATCACGGTGTTCTTCCTGACGAACCTGGCGGGCGCGACGTTCTCCAGCCGGGTCGGCATCGTGCTCGCGGTCGCCATGCTCGCCGCCTTCCTGCTGTACGGGATCGCGGGTGCCGGGCAGGTGCGGTGGAGCGAGTTCGCGAACCTGACTCCGCACGGCATCAGCGGCCTGCTCAACGCGGCGGCCATGCTCACCTTCGCCACCACCGGTGCGTTCCTGATCGCCGACATCGGCGGCGAGATGAAGCGGCCGGGACGCGACATCCCGCTGTCCGTCGTCGGCGGCACTCTCGTCGCGGCGGTGATCTACGTGGTCGTGGCGATCCCGTCGGTAGGCGTGCTCGGCGCGGCGGCGTCCGCGGGCAAGCCGATGTCGGACGTCGCCCGCCACATCCTTTCCCCGGGCGGTTTCGCGTTCTTCATCCTCGGCGGCGCGATGGCGTCGGTGATCGGGCACATCAATTCACTGCTGCTGGCCGCGACGAAACCCGTGCTGGCCGCGACCGGCGACGGCTGGCTGCCCGCCGGGCTCGGCGCGGTGAACCGCCGGTTCGGCACCCCGCACTGGCTGCTGGCGATCCTCTACCTGATCGGCGTGGTCCCAGTGCTCGCCGGCTTCAGCGTCGCGAACATCGCGGCCATGACGTCGATCGTCACCGGGCCGTTGCTCACCCTGCTGATCATCGCGTCGTGGCGGGTGCGCCGGCAGCGTCCGGAACTGCACGCGGCGGCCCCGTTCCGGATGCGCCGGACGTCGCACGCCGTGCTGTCCGTGCTCGGCGTCGCGATCCTCGGGGTGCAGACTTGGTTGCTGCTCAAGCAGATCACCCTGCCGGCGCTGCTCGCGCTGGCAGCCTGGAGCGTGCTGGGGCTCGTCGTGTGGCTGGCGCGCCGGTCGCGAACTGTTTCCTTCAACCTCGAAAGCGAGTACGCATGACCACGCAGCTCATCCTCTTGGGCACGGCGGGCGGTCCCGCTCCGAAACGCACCCGGAGCGCTCCCGCGCAGGCGATCGTCGTCAACGGAGCCACTTACGTGATCGACTGCGGCAACGGAGTGGCCCGGCAGCTGGTGCACGCGGGCGTCCCGCTCGACTCGCTGCGCGCGGTCGGCATCACGCACCACCACTCCGACCACAACGCCGATTACGGCAACCTCTACCTGCTGGCCTGGGCCGCCAACCTGGAACGGCGGGTCCCGGCGTTCGGCCCGCCGCCGCTCGCGGAGATGACCCGGCATTTCCTGGCGCTGAACCGCTTCGACATCGACACGAGGGTCGGCGACGAAGGTCTGCGCCCGTTGGATGAACTGCTCGACCCGCACGAGGTCACCGGCGATGGTGTGGTCTTCGAGGACGAGAACGTCCGCATCACCGCGGCCCGCGTGGATCACCCGCCGATCGTGAACGCCTTCGCCTACCGCGTGGACACAGCGGACCGGTCAATCGTGATTTCCGGCGACACCGCACCGTGCGAGAACCTGGTGCGGCTCGCTGCTGGTGCGGATGTGCTGGTGCATGAGGTCATGTACGTCCCCGCGGTGGACGCCATGGTGAGCCGCTACAACGGCACGACGCTGCGGGATCACCTGCTGGCGAGCCACACGAGTGTCGAGCGGGTCGGTGCGTTGGCCAAGGAAGCGGGCGTCGGGACGCTCGTGCTGTCGCATTTCGTCCCGACCGACGCCGACATCGCCGACGAGGTGTGGCGCGACCACGCCGCTGCCGGGTTCGACGGCGAGGTCGTCGTCGGGAAAGACCTGCTGCGCCTCTGACCGGATCGGGCCGAAGTCGCGTCGTTCCCCGGGTTCAGCACGCTTCGTACCTACAGTGGCCAGGTGACTACGCCTGCCGAGGACCAGCGCGACCACGTGATGGCGCGCGCGTCCGCGCTCCGCCGCGAGCTTCGTGCGGGTCTGGCGCAGCTGCCGGACCAGGCGGAAGACGAACGCACGCAGACGCTCGACGCCTTGGTCGAGCGGGCGGAGGCGCTGCTGAGCACCGAGAAGGAGGTCGACGCGGCCGTCGAGCAGGTGCGGCTCGCCCGGTTGGAGGCGAAGCGTGGGAAGGTGCAGCGGACGACGCTGTACTTGGCGGTCGCGCCGGTCGCGGTCGGGATGGTGAGCGGGGCGATGATGCTGTTCGGCGCGCTCAACGCGGTCTGGCTGCTGCTCGCGTTGCCGCTCCTGGGTGCCGGCTTGCGGATCGCATTCGGGCCGCTCGGGCCGACGCCGCTGATGGTCAACCGGCGGCAGCGGGCCGCGTACAGCGGGGCGCTGGCCGCCATCTTCACCGCGGCCGCGCTCATCGGGACCGGGCCGACGGCCCAGTCGATCGTGGTCGTTCTGGCCGCGCTCACCACGGTGGCGACCGTGGCGTTTCTGGTGCAGGAGGCGCGGTGACCTACTCCGAGTACTACCGCGACACCGAGTACTACCCCGCCGAGGAGGGGCCAGAAGCCGATCCGGAACTGGTCGCCCTCACCGACACCGTCGGCGGGATGCAGGAGACTGTCGACGATCTGGAAAACCGCACCGTCCGCGAGCTTTCCGAACTGCGCGAGACGGTCGAGTCGTTCACTGAGACCCATTCCCGGCACGAAACCCGGCTGGACCACACGGCCCGGCAGCTCGAACGGCTCCGGCAGCGGTTGCTGGTGCTCGAACGCGCGGTCCGGGTGTCGGAGAAGGTGCCGGTGGTCGACCTGGACGACGTCGGCCCGCGGCTGCGGCAGCTCGCCGCGGAGGCGGAGCGGCGGCACAGTCTGGCCGCGCAGCTGCTCACGCCGAGCCAGCGCCGGCCGTACGAAGAGGACGTCGCGCGGCTGCCGCAGGCACGGGAAGTGCTGGCGCAGAGCGAGGAAGCGCTGATCGCCGTGCTGGAGGTACTGGCGAAGGCCGAGCGTGGCACGCCGGAACGGGACGACGCGGAGTCGCGACTGTCCGAAGTGGTCGCTCGACGACGCGGTGTGCTGGATCGCCAGCTGCCCGCCGCGCAGCAGGATGCCGAAGCGGCGCAACAGGTTCTCGCCGCGGACGAGGTGACGCGGACCCGGGTGCTGCCGCAGATCGAGAAGTGCGAACGGGATTGGGAAGAACTGCATTCCCGGCTGCGCGAGCGGATCACCGACGCGATCGGGTCGAGCGCGCTGCTGCCGGTGTGGTTCACGCACGCGTTCGGAGTCGCGCCGCCGTCCGGTGCGGCGGGGGACAAGTGGATCCGCGCGGCGACGTCCGCGCTGGCCTACCGGGTGACGCACGGCGTGGTCGATCCCGCGCTGCCGCTGGGCGAGCCGCCGCCGTCGGACACCGACTGGACGGAACCGAAGTGGTCCTGGCGCGCCCGGCTGGAGAACGACATCGAGGAACTCGACCTCGGCGTGGATTAACGCGGTTCTTCCGGTGTGCCGTC
This sequence comes from Amycolatopsis sp. Poz14, assembly GCF_006704225.1. Taxonomy (NCBI): domain Bacteria; kingdom Bacillati; phylum Actinomycetota; class Actinomycetes; order Pseudonocardiales; family Pseudonocardiaceae; genus Amycolatopsis; species Amycolatopsis sp. Poz14. Next base: position 9,250,998 of record NZ_JACLHD010000001.1, on the reverse strand, counting down.
GGAGGCGGGGACGAGTTCTCGCTGCATCCAGGTGACATCGCGCCAGGCACCGTGTTTCCAGCCGATCCGCCGCCAGGTCCCGATGAGTTCGAAGCCCATCGCCTTGTGCAGTCCGACGCTGGGTTCGTTCGGCTGGGTCATGCCAGCCACCGCCATCCGGAAGCCGCGTTCGGCAAGCCGGGCGAAAAGGGCTTCGTACAAGGCCTTCCCGCCACCCGCGCGCCGACGATCCTGCGCCAGGTAGACGCTGACCTCGCACGACCAACGGTAGGCGGCGCGCTCCTTGTACGGGCTGCCGTACGCGTACCCGACCACCTCGCCGTCGATTTCCAGTACCAGCCACGCGTACGACTTCGTCGCCTTCGCGATCCGGGCGGCCATCTCCGTCGGTGTCGGCGGTTCGGTCTCGAAGCTGATCGTGGTGTCCCGGACGTACGGCGCGTAGATCGCCGCGCACGCCTCCGCGTCCCGTTCCTCGGCAGGTCGGATCAACATGTCCCCGATAGTAGACACGATCCGCTGCTATAGTCGACCACTGTGACCGATCCCCTCTCCGCCTCGCTCGCCGCGGCGGTGCGCGAAGCCCGGCAGGACCGTGCGCTGTCCGCGGGCGTGCTCGCCGAACGTTCCGGAGTTTCCCGTGCCATGATCGGGAAAATCGAACGCGGCGAAGCGCAGCCGACGGCGGTGCTGTTGAGCCGGCTCGCCACCGCGCTCGGGCTCACGCTGTCCGAGCTCATCGCCCGCGCGGAGGGCGACGACGACCGCCGCCTCGCGCGGCGTGAGGACCAGCCGACCTGGCAGGACCCGGTCACCGGCTACGTGCGCCGCGCGGTCTCGCCGCCCGGGCACGGGGCTACCGAGCTGGTGGAAATCGAGCTGCCGCCCGGCGCGAAAGCCGGATTTCCGGCCAGCTCCTACGCCTTCGCCGAGCACCAGGTCTGGGTGCTGTCCGGCCAGCTGCGATTCCACGAAGGCGACGTCGTGCACGAACTCGCCGCGGGCGACTGCCTCCAGCTCGGCCGACCGGTCGACTGCGCGTACGAGAACCCCGGCACCGAGCCGTGCCGCTACCTGGTGGTGCTCACCAAAGTGTGACCCAGTTCACGCCTGATTTGTCTGATTACCGGGGTCTCCCGCCCGGACATGATGCGACCGCACAGCATCCGGGAGGAGAAGCAAGTGGGTTCGTGGCGCGAATTGGGAGCGCATTTCAGCACCGCGGTCGTGCTGGCCGGCGGCGTACTGGTCGGCGCGGTCAACATCTATGTGGCAGCAAGCCTTTTGCCGACCGCGGTCGCCGACATCGGCGGGGAGCGGCTTTACGCGTGGAACATGACGGCGTTCCTGGTCGCGCAGGTCGTCGCGACGATGTTCGTCAGCCGGGCGCTCGCGCGGCTCGGCAACGCGACGGCGTACTACCTCGGGTTCGGCGTTTTCGCGGCGGGCTCGGTGGTGTGCGCGGTGAGCCCTGCGATGCCGGTGCTGCTGGCCGGACGCGGAGTGCAGGGCTTGGGTGCCGGATTGCTGACCGGACTGGGGTTCGCGGTGATTCACTCGGCGCTGCCGCGGCATTTGTGGGCGCGGGGGAGTGCGTTGATCTCGGCGATGTTCGGCGTCGGCAACCTCGTCGGCCCGGCGCTCGGCGGGTTGTTCGCGCAATTCGGTTCGTGGCGGGCGGCGTTCGTCGTGCTGGCTGGCGCGGCGGTCGTGATCGCGGCCTTGGTGCCGCGGGCGCTCCCGCGCAGCGAACGAAGCGGCGAGTCGACCCCGGTGCCGACCTTCGCATTGGTGGCCGTCGTGGGCGCGGTCGGAGCGGTGAGCATCGCCGGAATCTTGACCAACGTCCTCGCGATGGCGGCGTTCATCGTGCTGGGATTCGGTTTTGTGGCGGCGTTTCTGCTCGTCGAGAAGCGTGCTGCGGTACGGGTGCTGCCCGCTGAGACCTATTCCGGCTCGCCGCTGCGATGGGTCTACCTGACCATCATGTGCCTCGCCGCCGGAGTTTCGGTCGAGTCGTTCCTGCCGCTGTTCGGCCAGCATCTCGGCGGATTGCCGCCTGCCGCAGCGGGTTTCTTCTCCGCCGCGCTGTCGTTCGGCTGGTCCGCCGGGCAGATCGTCAGCTCCTCGGCTCGTCGCGTCCGGCTGCTCTGTCTGGCCGGACCGACCCTGCTGGCGGCCGCGTTCGTCGTACTTGCCTTGCTGCAGCGGGAAAACGCGTCGGTGCTGGCGTGGTTGGTCGTCCTTCTCGCCGGTGGCACCGGGATCGGCATCGCCATGCCGCACCTGTCGGTCGCCGCGATGGCCAGCGGTCAGCAAGCGGCAGCGGCGATCGCGACCGTGCTCACGATGGCGACCGCGTTCGGGGCGTCGATCGCGGGTCTGCTGGTGAACCTGGGCGCGCCGTCGATGGTGACGTCCGCGCGCTACCTGCTGATCGGCTTCGCCGTCGTGGCCGCGGCCGGGATTTTCACGACAGCTGCGGCAGGCGTTGGTGCACGTCAAGCAGCTGCGCGAACGGATCTCCCGCCTTCGCCACGCGATCGAGCACGGTCCGGATCGTCCACCGATCCGGAGTGAGGTCGGGGTCGTCGAGTTCGTCCCACTCCAGCGGGACGGACACCGGCGCCCCCGGCTTCGGCCGCACGCTGTACGGCGCGACGAGGGTTTTGTTCAGCACGTTCTGCGTGTAGTCGAGCCGCGCCAGCCCGCCGCGGCGGTCCTTGTGCCACGCCCAGCTCACCAGGTCCGGCACGATCTTGCCGATCGACTTCGACACGGTTTCCGCCCACGACCGGGTCTCGGCGTACGTATATCGCGGCTCGATCGGCACCCAAATCTGGATCCCGCGCTGCCCGGTCGTCTTCGGCCGCCCGATCAGCCCGAAGTGATCGAGCGCGGTGCGGTGCAGCCGGGCGAGCGCGAGCACGTCGTCGAACGAGGTTTCCGAACCGGGGTCGATGTCGAACAGCAGCCAGGTCGGATGCTCGACGTCCGACGTGCGCGACGTCCAGGCGTGCAGTTCCAGCGCGGCGAAATTGGCCAGCCAGGCCAGATCCGCGACGCCGGAGGGGACGAGGTACTGCTGCACGTCGCCGGGGTCGGCTGCCTCGTAATGCCAGCGGTGCAGCCACTCCGGCGCGTGGTCGGGGACTTCCTTGTGCCAGAACCCGGGTTTGCCGACGCCGCCGGGGAGCCGGTTGGTGTTGAGCGCGCGGCCGGCGAGGTAGGGGAGCATCGTCGGCGCGATCCGGGTGTAGTACTCGATCAGTTCCCGTTTGGTGATCGGCGCTTCGCCGTCGCGTCCGGGGATCAACGTCTTGTCGAGATTGGTGACCTTCAACTGCCGCCCGGCGACCGTCCACGTGCCCTGCTTGCCCAGCTCGCTCAGCGCTTCGAGTTCGTCCTCGGACGCTGGCTCGAACACCGCGTGCAACGGCACTTCCGCCTCGGTCGCGGGCAGATCGCTCCGCCACAACGCAGGCGGAGCGGCCGCGATCTCGTCGTTGGTGAGCCCGCTTTTCACCGACTTCGGATGGTCCTCGGCGTCCCAGCCCGAGGTGGCGTGGTCGTCCTGTTTGTGCAGCAGGAACCACTGCTTCCCGTCGTCGTCCTTCTTCGGACGGATCAGCACGAAGCGCCCGGCCAGCTTCTCGCCGTAGAGGTCGAAGTGCAGGTTCCCGTCCGCGAGCGCCTGCTCGGGATCGTCGGTGTCGACCGGCTCCCAGCGTCCGCGATCCCACACGATCACGTCGCCGCCGCCGTACTCGCCGCGCGGGATGACGCCCTCGAAATCGGCGTACTCCAGCGGATGGTCCTCGACGTGCACGGCCATCCGCCGCGCCTTCGGATCGAGCGTCGGCCCCTTCGGCACCGCCCAGCTGACCAGCACGCCACCGAGCTCGAGCCGGAAATCGTAATGCTTCCGCCGCGCCCGATGCCGCTGCACGACGAAGCGGTAACCGGGTTCCCTCGGAGCGTTCGCACCAGCCGGCTCGTCGGTCTTCGCGAAGTTGCGCATGGCGCGGTACTTCGCCAGCCGCTCGGCGGCACCGTCCATTCGCTGCCCCTCCCGTCAGCAGGTCGGCGGAGGCTCCTCGGTGCAGGAGCTGCTGTCGACCGTTCCGGAAGCCGCTTGCAACAGCAAGTTGTAGAGCTGCTCGCGCTGATCCGGATCGAGCGCCGCGAAGACCTCGTCCTCGACCGCCGCGAGCGCCGCCTCGGCCCGGGCCAGCTCCTTCGCACCCCGGTCGGTCAGCACGACGACGTGCCGCCTGCGGTCCTCCGGCGAACGGCGCCGCTCGATCAGCTGGTCGGCCTCGAGGTCGTTGAGCAGGCCGACGACGTTGGTGCTGTCCATCTCGAGGATCTGTGCGAGGGACTGCTGGGTGCTGGAACCGCGGGTCTGGAGGACGGTCAGGGCGATCAAATGCCGAGGCCGCAGCCCGAACGGAGCGAGCACACTCTCCGCGCGCAGCCGGATCCGGCGCGCGAAGTGCTCGAGCAACGCACCAGACCTGCGCGGAGCCTGGGCGACGAGCGGCAGCGGAGCCATGTGTCCAGTCTACGAGACAGTCCGGGTAGCTGCCGTGCTATAAATGGTTTGTCTTACACAAACTATCTACGGACGGTCATCGACATGGCACACCTGCTGCACCTCGACTCCAGCATCAACGGCGACCGCTCGGTGAGCCGCAAACTCAGCGCACGCGCGGCTCAGGCCTGGCAAGCCGCCCATCCAGACGGAACGGTGACCTACCGAGATCTGGGCGCGAACCCAGTCCCGCACCTGGACCCGCTGGCCTGGGAAGCCCGCATCACCCCCGCGTCGGAGCACACCGCAGCCCACCGCGAAGCCGCCCGAATCGGCGAAGAGCTCGCCGCGGAAGTGCTGGCCGCAGACACCGTGCTGCTGGGCCTCCCGCTCTACAACTACGGCGCCCCCAGCTCGGTGAAAGCCTGGGTAGACCGCATGATCGCCGCTGCCGGCGAGGACCCGTCAGTCCTGGGCGGCCGAGAACTCCTGGTCCTGGCCAGCCGCGGCGGAGGTTACGGCGAAGGCACCCCAAGGCACGGCTGGGACCACGCAGAAGGCTGGCTACCGCACGGCCTTTCCCTGACCGGCCTGGAACCGCGCTTCATCACAGCAGAATTCACCATGGCAGACGTCAACCCCGCTTTGGCGGAATTCCGCCCGCACGCTGAAGAAAGCCTCTCCGCAGCAGAACGAGAAATCGACGCCCTCTGGACCCCCGCCACCGCAACCCGCTGACAAGCCACACCCGCCCCGCGGCACAACCGGTCGTGAGGGGAACCCTCACAGCCCCAGATTCCCCCAGGGTCCCCCTCACGACCGACCCAACCCACGCGCCCTAAACCGCACCGGTGCACCCACACCACCCCCGCACCCCGATACGAAGCTCTCCTGCGGTCTGGGGTGGCTTGTCAAGGCATCTTTCCCGCCTTGACAAGCCACCCCAGACCGTCAGCACAATCAAGCTTCGGGGTGCCCCACGCAACCAAGGTGCGCAATGTCGCCGCCAGGCGACGAGCCGCCCAGCAAACGATCAAACAACATCCCCCCGCCGAACCCGATAAACCTGCAACCTCAACTCGTAATACTTAGTAGTCTCCCCAACCCAAGACATCCCGATCCGCTCCGCAGTAGCAATAGCCCGGGAATTACTAGGCCGCGCCACCGCGAACAACTCATCAGTCCCGTCCTGGGAAAACGCCCACTCCACCAACGCCCGCGCGGCCTCGGTCGCGTACCCGTGCCCCCACTCCTCGGGCCGCAACTGCCAGCTCAGCTCCAAATCCTCCCGATAGGGCGGCAGCAACCGAATCCCCAGCCCCCCGATCACCCGGCCGTCAGACCGCAGCTCAACCGCCCACCGCCCCCGAGGCGGGGTCAGATTCGGCTGCGCCTCCTGCCAGGCCTGCAACACCGACCGCATCGCAGCGGCGTCCGCGACCCGGTCCATCGCGGGAGTGAGCCAATGCGTCACGTCGGAGGAGCCGTAGATCTGATACGCGGCTTCGGCGTCGTCAGCCGTCCAGTCCCGGATCACGAGACGGTCGGTGGTAATCGGCAGGGTCATGCAAGAACGGTACGCCCGTTCCACCCGATCGGGGCAAGTGATCCAGGACGCACCGCAGAAGTCTTGCCAGCCAAGGACTCCGCCCGCGACAACGTGCGGGTTAGACTGCGCGGGTGGAGATCTGGGTGAACCCGCGTTGTTCCAAGTGCCGCTCGGCGGTGTCGCTGCTCGACGAGGCCGGCGCGGAGTACACCGTGCGCCGCTACCTGGAGGATCCGCCGACCGAGGCGGAGCTCGTCGCGGTGCTCGACCGGCTCGGCCTCGACCCGTGGGACATCACCCGCACCGGCGAGAAAATCGCCGGTGAACTCGAGCTGAAATCCTGGTCCCGGACCCCGGAAGACCGTCCACGGTGGATCGCCGCGCTCGCCGAGCACCCGGAGCTGATCCAGCGTCCGATCATCACCGCCGACGACGGCACCACGGTCGTCGCGCGCGACGAGGACACGTCCGATCGGTGCTCAGCTGACCGCGACCGCGATCAGCGCGGCCGCCAGCAGCACCACGTACGCGACGGCGTGCACCTTGTCCGGCAACCGGTCGGCGACCCGGCGGACGAGCGCGATCGTCGGCAGTGAACCGGCCAGCAGTGCCGCGCCCGCGATCGGGTCGAGATACCCCGACGGCCCGCCGCCCGCTGTCGCGTAGACCGCCGTCGCCACCACCGCGACAGGCACGCTGAGCGGGTTCGCCATCGCCGCCGCGTCCGTCATCGGCAGTCCCTTGCGGCGCAGCAACGGCACCGTCATGACGCTGCCGCCCACCCCGAGAAAACTCGCCACCGCACCGATTCCGACGCCGCCCGCGGTGGTCGTGAACGTGCTCAGCGGTTTGGCTTCCCCTTGCGGTTTAAGGAATCCGCCGCGCACCAGGCTGTCCACAATGGTCACTGCCAGGTAGACGATGAACAGGACGCGCAACAGTCCGTCCCCGGCGTAGGTCGCGGCCACCGAACCGATGACGGCACCGATCGCGACGAACGCGGCGAGCGGCCAGATGTAGTCGCGACGGAGACGTCCGGCCCTGGCTTGCACGACCGTCGCGCTGACCGCGTTCACCACCATTACCGCGGTGGACGTCGCGACCGCGACATGCATCGCGTCGCCGCGGCTCGTGACCGCCGCGACCACCGGCACGGTGACGAATCCGCCGCCGAAGCCGAACAGCACGGTCGTGACGCCGCTGAGGCAGCCGAAGAGCAGAAGAATCAGAATCGAGGTCAACACTGGCTTCAAGGTAGGTCGTGCCGGGTGCGGCGCGCATCCGAAGATTCGCCAGCTTCTTTCGAGGATCGGACACCTACTCTGGAGGCATGCGCAACGTTCCGTTGTCCGAGGTCGACGCCCTGCCGCGGGCCGTGCTCGCGATCAGCACGGACTACCCGCCGGACCACTTCCTGCCGCCGCATCGCCATCGCCGCGCGCAGTTCCTCTACGGAGCCACCGGCGCGATGCGGGTCGGAACGGCAGACGGGACCTGGACCGTCCCGACGCGGCGCGCGGTGCTGATCCCGCCGGAAACCGACCACAGCGTCGTGATGATGAACGTGACCACGCGCAGTCTGTATCTGGAACCGTCCGCCGTGCCGTGGTTCCCGCGCCGCTGCCAGACCGTCGACGTCTCGCCGCTGCTGCGGGAACTGCTCCGGGAAGCCGCGGACGTCGCCCCGGAATACCCTCGCCGCGGTCGCGATGCCACACTGATTTCCCTTCTGCTGCACGAAATCTCCCGCTGCGTACCGCTGCCGCTCGAACTTCCGTGGCCGCGGCACGAGGGTTTGCGCGCCCTGTGTCAGTCCTTTTCGGACGCTCCCGATGTGCACGATCCGCCGTCTCGCTGGGCGGCGGAGCTGCACGTCAGCGAACGGACGCTGCACCGGCTGTTCCGCGCCGAAACGGGCCTGAGCTTTGCCCGCTGGCGGGAGCGGGCGTGTGTGTTGCACGCACTCCCGCTGCTGGCCGCGGACCTTCCGGTCGCCGACGTCGCGGTCACCCTCGGATACGAAAGCCCCGCCGCCTTCACGACGATGTTCAGCCGCCTGCTCGGCGCCCCGCCGACGGCTTACCGCGAGCCGTGACCCAGATCTCATTGAGTACAACTTGATTGCGCACAACTTAGTTGTACTGTGGGTCCCGTTCGGAACTTTCTCTGAGGAGGACCTCATGACTGCCACTGTCGTTCTGGTGCACGGCGCGTTCGCGGATTCGTCCAGCTGGAACGGGGAGATCGAGCGGTTGCAAGCGGCCGGGCACCGGGTGATCGCGGCGGCGAACCCGCTGCGCGGAGTCGCCGAGGACGCCGCCTCCGTGCGGTCTTTGCTCGACAGCATCGAGGGCCCGATCGTCCTGGTCGGCCACTCCTACGGCGGCTCGGTGATCTCGGCCGCCGCGGCGGGCCACCCCGGGGTGCGGGCGCTGGTCTACATCGCCGGCTTCCTCCCGGACGAGGGCGAAAGCGCGGGCGAACTGGCCGGCAAGTTCCCCGGCGGCACGCTGGGCGAGACGTTGGAGCAGGTCGCCCTGGCGAACGGCGTCGACCTTTACGTCCGGCAGGACCTGTTCCACCAGCAGTTCGCGGCGGACGTCCCGGCCGCGCAGGCCAGCCTGATGGCAGCGGGCCAGCGCCCGATCGCGGCAGCGGCCCTGGACGAGGCATCGCCCGCACCGGCGTGGAAGGACTTGCCGGTGTACAGCCTGATCCCGACCGCGGACAAGAACATCCCCGCCGAGGCGCAGCGCTTCATGGCGGAACGCGCGGAGGCGGAGGTAGTCGAGGTGGAGGGCGCGTCGCACGCGGTGCTGGTTTCGCAGCCGGAAGCGGTGGCGGACCTGATCCTGCGCGCTGCCCGGTGACTTCGCCGAGGTGAGACCGGTCCCGCGCTGCGCCTGGGTGTGCAGCGTGGGACCGGCTCGGCGGTCCCGGATCTCCGGGCTCGGTTTCGGCGATTGGCCTGGTCAGCAGGCCGGTTGTGCGGGGTTCGGGGAACCGATCGGTCCCGTTGTGCGGACTCGTCATAGCCGAGCCGGAATTTCGCCGTTCGCCGCGTCGGTGCGGCAGTTACCATCGGCGGCCATGAGCACCTCAGGGGGTCCACAGGAGCAGCCGGGAACGCCGCAGGAACCGGGCGCGGTCCCGCCGGGATGGCAGGCGCCTCCGCCGGGCGCCGGTTATCCGCAGCAACCCGGAACGCAGCCGGGTTATCCGCAGCAGGCCGGGCAGTCTCCGCAGTACGGACAGCAGTACCCGGGCCAGCCGGGCTCGTACCCGGGCCAGGCCGGACAGCCTGGGCAGTACCCCGGACAGCCCGGGCAGGCGCAGTACCCGGGGCAACCGGGTCAGTTCCAGCCGGGCCAGCCGTACCCCGGTCAGGCGGCCTACCCCGGCCAGCCGGGTTATCCAGCACAACAGCCGGGCTACCCGCCCCAGCAGCCGGGAGCCGGTTACGCCGCACCCGGCCAGGGCTTCCTGCCCCAGAACCAGCCGCTCACCACCCCGGGGCTCGGCGCGATCCCGGTGGCTCTCGGCGCGATCCTCGAGGTCGTCGCCCTGTTCGTCCCCTGGGTCACGTTCACCCTGGGCTCCCAAACCGCCTCGGTCACCTTCATCGACGCGTTCAGCAAGATGACGTCCGGCATGGACAGCTTCGCCGCGATGTACGTGCGGTTCCTCGCCTTCCTCCTGATCGCCGCGACGTTGCTGTCCACTCTCCCGTGGACGCTCGGCGCGCTGCGCACGAAGAGGTCGGCGTACTGGCTCAGCGGGATTCGCCGCCGGGAGCTCACTCCGCCGAACTTCTGGTGGTACCGCACCGTCTTCGCGGGCCGGGCGACCGTCATGCTGGCCTTCCACATCGCGGGGATCGTCGCGATGTTCTCCGAGGACCTGTCGAAAGTCGGCCTCGGCGCGTATCTGCTCATCCTCGGCGGGGTGCTCGTGATCGCCGGCGCGGCGATCGGGCCGAAGCTCACGGCTGCCCGCTGACGGCGCGGATGACCGGGTTCTGACAAATGTCATCGCGCACCGGTGCGCGGTGACACTACGGCTCGCTTGCCCGTCCGCCCACCATGGGACGGGCAAGCGGCGCCGGCTCCTCCGGACCGCCCAACGGTCCGGAAAGGACAGTCATGAACTCCCGTCCCGCAACGGTTTCCGAACAACCCCGGATCAGGGCGGTCCGCGTCCTCACCGGGGCTTACCTGGCGCTGAGCGTGCTCACCCTCGGCGCGATCTTCCTCTTCCGAGACGACCCGTCGATGGTCACCGACGTCGTCTGGGTCCGGGCCACGATCGTGGCGGCCAGCGCGCTGCTCACGTTCCTGTTCGCGAGAAGCGCGGCTCACGGGTCGAAACGAGGGCTGCTGCGGCTCCGGATCGTGTCGGCGGTGATGACGGTCGCGATCGTCGTCATCGTGTCGATTCCGGGCTTTCTGCCGCTGTGGGTCCGGCTTGAGCAGGGCGTCTGCGGGGCGCTGTTGCTGGCGGTGGTCGTCCTGGTCAACGGACGGCACGTGCGTTCGCTGTTCTCCGAGTAGCGTGCCGGACGTGGACCGCGGCCCCGATTCCGACGCCCAACGCTGGGTACTGGGCTGGCGCCGGCTCGTGCTGGACGCCGGCCTCCTGGTGTATCCGCTGATCGTCCTCGCCCAAACCGGCGGCGAGCCCGCGGCGGTGGTGGCGCTGCTGGCGTTCTGCGCCTGCTACATCGGGGCGGCCATCGCTGCTTACCAGTTCCGAAGCCGGCTTTTCTGGATCCTGACCGGGGCGTTGACGGTGCTGTTCGCCGTCGTGCTGCCGATCGCTCGGGCGAACGCGTTTTACCTGCTCGCCGTGGTGGTTTCGCTCGCGGTTCCGAGGTTGCCGCGCTGGGGTGCGGTCATCGTGCCGATCGCTGCTGCGGCGACAGTGCTGGTGCCGTGGGCGGTTTGGCAGGCCGACCCGGGGTGGGCGCAGGCGGCGGCGTTGGTGTTCACCGTGCTGGTGGTGGTCGCGTTCGCGGAGGCGTTGCGGGCGAACCGGGCGTTAGTGCAGGCGCGGGCGGAGGTGCAGCGGTTGGCCGCGGATGCCGAGCGCTCGCGGATTTCGCGGGATTTGCATGATCTCCTGGGGCATTCGCTCACCGCGATCACGGTGAAGAGCAATCTTGCCCGGCGGCTCGCGGTCAAGGGGGATGAGCGGGCAGTCGAGGAGATCGGCGAGGTTGAGCAGTTGTCCCGGCAGGCTTTGGCGGATGTCCGGGCGGCGGTTTCCGGGTATCGGGAGGTGACGCTGGCCGGGGAGCTCGCCCGGGGGCGCGAATTGTTGCGGGCGGCGGGGATTAGTGCGGATTTTCCTTCTGCGGTGGACGGGCCTCATCAGGAATTGTTCGGCTGGGTGGTGCGGGAGGGGTTGACTAATGTGGTTCGGCATTCTCGGGCTACCGCTTGCGCGGTGATTGTTTCGGGTTCTTCCGTGGAAATTCGTGACGACGGTGTTGGTTCTGCCGCGGATGCCGGGAATGGGCTATCCGGGTTGCGGGATCGGGTGGTCGCTGCTGGCGGGCGGATGGAGGCGGGGCCGGTGCGGCCTCGGGGGTGGCGGTTGCGGGTGACGGTGGCGTGACTATTCGGTTGTTGCTTGCGGATGATCAGGCTTTGGTGCGGCAGGCGTTGGGGACCTTGCTTGATCTTGAGGACGATTTTGTGGTGGTCGCGCAGGTCGGGCGCGGGGATGAGGTGGTGGGGGCGGCGCTTGAGCATCGGCCGGATGTTGCGTTGCTGGATATCGAGATGCCTGGGCTGGACGGGTTGGCCGCGGCTGCGGTTTTGGCGGAGCAGGTGCCTTCGTGCCGGGTGGTTGTTTTGACTACGTTCGGGCGGGCCGGGTATTTGCGGCGGGCTATGGAGGCTGGGGCGGTGGGGTTTGTGGTCAAGGACGCGCCCGCGGAGGCGTTGGGGGACGCTATTCGGCGGGTGATGGTGGGGGAGCGGGTGGTGGATCCGGCGTTGGCGGTGGCTACTTTGGCTGCTGGGGAATCGCCGTTGACTGCTCGGGAGAGGGATGTGCTGATCGCGGCCCGGGGCGGGGGGTCGGTGGCGGAGATCGCTGGGAGTTTGTATTTGTCTGAGGGGACTGTGCGGAATTATTTGTCCGGAGCTATTGCCAAGACGGGGGCCCGGAATCGGATGGGGGCGGTTCGGGTTGCTGAGGAGCGGGGGTGGTTGTGACTGCTCGTCGCCTGGCGGCGACATCGGGCGTTGGTTGCGTGGGGCACCCCGAAGGTTGATTGTGCTGACGGTCTGGGGGTGCTTGTCAAGGCGGGAAAGATGCCTTGACAAGCACCCCCAGACCGCAGGGAGTGAGGTTTCCCCCGGCGGTCGGACACCGGGTTTCATGCCGCGTGGGCGTGGTGGTGACGATAGTTCAGGCGGGTTTCGTGTGGTGTGCGGTAGCCGAGGGTGGAGTGCAGCCGGTCGTGGTTGTAGTAGGCGAGGTAGGCGAAGACGGCTTCGCGTGCGTGGTGGCGGGTGGTCCAGGAGCGGGTGCCGATTTCGGTTTTGAGGGTGGCGAAGAAGGACTCGGCGGCGGCGTTGTCGTAGCAGGACCCGGTCCGGCCCATCGACGGGCGGATGCCGTGTGCGGCGAGGGTGGCGCGGAATTCCGCTGAGGCGTATTGGGTGCCGCGGTCGGAGTGGAACACCGCGCCCGCGTTGACCAGGCCGCGGTCCGCGGCGAGGGTGATCGCGTCGCAGACCAGGCCGGCGCGCATGTGCGGGGCGAGGGCGTGGCCGACGATTTCGCGGGTGTGCAGGTCGAGCACGGTCGCGAGATAAAGCCAGCCTTCCTGCGTGGGCAGGTAGGTGATGTCCCCGACCAGCCGCTGTCCCGGCGCGTCGGCGGTGAAGTCGCGGCCGATCAGATCCGGCGCGGCCGCGGCGGTGTCGGGGCGGGTCAGCGACTGCCGCCGGCGACGGGTGAATCCGGCGATCCCGCGTTCGCGCATCACCCGCTCGACGCGCTTGTGGTTGACCGCTTCGCCGCGGCGGCGCAGTTCCGCGGTGATTCTCGGACTGCCGTAAGCACCCTGGTGAGCAGCGTGGATCTCGATGATCTCCCCGGCCAGCCGGTCCTCGCCGGCGGCCCGCTGTTCGCGGGCCGGGCCGGCGGCGAGCCACTCGTAGAAACCGGGACGGCGCACATCGAGGACACGGCACAGCCGGGCGACGCCGTAGGCGCCGCGGTGTTCGGAGATGAACCGGTAGCTGCGGGTCAACGATCCATCTCCTGCGCGAAATAGGCGGCCGCTTTCCGCAGGATCTCCTTCTCTTTCTCCAGCTCCGCCACCCGCTTGCGCAGCTGCCGCAGTTCCCGCTCCGCGGCGTCGCCGCCGGTCGCGGCCGCCTGGTCGGCGCGGTCGGCGGCCCGCACCCACGTCCGCAGGGTCTCGTGATTCACCCCCAGCTCACGAGCCACCTGCGCCAACGGACGAGACGCCGACCGCGCCAACGCGACCGCGTCCCGCCGGAACTCCTCCGGATACCTCGACGAACCAGACACAACAACATCCTTCCCCAGGCCAAAGCCAAGGATCAGAGTGTCCGGCACACCGGGGGAACCTCAGAGGCTTCGTATCGGGGTGCGGGGGAGGGGCTGGGTGCCTCGATGGGTGGGTGCATCGGCTGTGGTTTAGGGCGCGTGGGTTGGGTGCCTGGTCTTGTTGGGTGAGCGGGCTGCGGCGGGTCCGCGTGCGTTGGGTGTCTGGTCTCGTTGGGTGAGTGGGCTGCGGCTGGTGCGTGTGGTTTGGGTGGCTGGTCGCGGGTGGGGCTGCGGTCGCGGAATAGCGCCCCATTGTGGCATTGGGTGCATGTGACGCACCGACTGTGGCATTGGGTGCATCCAGCGCACCCAATGTGGCGTTGGGTGCGTGGGGGTGCACCGAACGCGGCGTTGCAGCGGTGGGGAGGTCGTGAGGGGAACCCTCACGGAATCAGGGTCTGTGAGGGGTCCCCTCACGCACTTCGCGCGCCGCGACGAAGGCCGTGAAGGGCTCCTTGAGGGAATCTGGGTCCGTGAAGGGGTCCTTCACGCGCGCGAGGAACAGTCGTGAGGGGAACCCTCACGGAATCAGGGTCTGTGAGGGGTCCCCTCACGGACTTCGTGCACCGCGACGAAGGCCGTGAAGGGCTCCTTGAGGGAATCTGCGTCCGTGAAGGGGTCCCTCACGCGCGCCAGAAAACAGTCGTGAGGGGAACCTGAAGGAATCAAGGTTCCCCCACGTAACGCACCAACACGGGCGCGCAAGAAGGTCCGAAGTGGACGGGCTAGTCGTTCTTCTCCGCGTTCAGCCTCGCGGCTTCGCGGCGGACTTCGGCTTGGGTGTCGCGTTCGCGTTGCAGCCAGGTGGGGTTTTCGGCTTTCAGGGCCTCGATCTGGTCCGTCGTCAGGGCTTCGGTGACGCCGCCCCTGGCCAGGCCGCCGATGGAGACTCCCAGTTTCGCGGCTACCACCGGGCGCGGGTGCGGGCCGTTGCGGCGCAGGTCGCGGAGCCATTCCGGCGGGTCGGTTTGAAGGGCGTTCAGTTCGTCGCGCGAGACGGCGCCCGCGCGGAACTCTGCGGGGGTCGCTTCGAGGTAGACGCCCAGCTTCTTCGCTGCCGTCGCCGGCTTCATGGTCTGGGGGGTCTTCTGCGCCGTCATGCCCACCAGCGTAACCGGCGACCCCGCGCCGGTAGCCTTGCCACGTGACAGGAGCCGACCAGGCCTCGGCGTTCCGGCTCGCCTACGTTCCGGGTGCGACCCCCGCGAAGTGGGTCCGGATCTGGGGCGAACGCAATCCCGAAGTGCCGCTCGACCTGGTCGCGGTCGCTGCTGCCGAGGCCGCGGGCGTCGTGCGCGACGGCGGGGTGGACGCGGCGCTGCTGCGGCTGTCCGCCGACCGCGACGGGCTGCACGCGATCCCGCTCTACACCGAGACCACGGTGGTCGTCGTTCCCAAGGATCACCTGGTCGCGGCGGCCGACGAGGTGTCCATTGCGGACCTCGCGGACGAGCTCGTGCTGCATCCGCTCGACGACTCGCTCGAGTGGGACCAGCTGCCCGGCAAGCCCGCCCTGGAGCGGCCCGAGACGACTGGCGACGCGATCGAGCTGGTGGCGGCGGGCGTCGGCGTGCTGATGGTGCCGCAGTCGCTTGCCCGGTTGCACCATCGGCGTGATCTCACCTACCGGCCGGTCGAGGACGCGCCGCAGTCGCGCGTCGCGTTGTCCTGGCCGGAGGGCGAGACCAGCGACCTCGTGGAGCAGTTCATCGGCATCGTCCGCGGGCGCACGGTGAACAGCACTCGCGGGCAGCAGGAAACGCAAGCGAAGACCGGCAAGGCGGCACCCGCCAAAAAGAAGCAGCGCGAACCGGACCGTCGCCGGAGCGTGCCCAAGTCCGGCGGGCGCGGCAAGCCTCGCCGTCGTCGTTGACGTTCAGGGAGCAGCCGTGGATCTCGGGTTGAAGGGTAAGTGCGCGGTCGTCACGGGGGCCAACCGCGGGATCGGGCTGGCGGTTGCCGAGGTGCTCGCGGCGGAGGGCGCTGACCTCGCGCTCGTCGCCCGGGACGCCGAAGCCCTTGCCGCTGCGGAGGAAAGCCTCGGCAGGCACGCCACGAAGGTGGTCGCGGTTCCGACGGACACCACCGACGACGCTGCGGTCGCGGCGATGGCGGAGCGGGTCAAGGCGGAGTTCGGGGCGGCGGACGTCCTGGTCAACTGCGCGGCGCCGGCGTCCAGCGGGGCCCGGACGTCGCTTGCGGACCTGCGGGACGAAGACCTGCGCCTCGAGATCGAGACCAAGGTGCTCGGCTACCTGCGGTGCGCCCGTGCGCTCGCGCCGGGGATGCGGGAGCGCGGCTGGGGCCGGATCGTGAACGTCAGCGGGCTCAACGCGCGGCTGGCCGGTTCGACGTTCGGGTCGATCCGCAACGTCGCGGTCGCGGCGATGACCAAGAATCTCGCCGACGAACTGGGGCCGCAGGGAATCGCCGTGACGGTCGTGCATCCGGGCTACACGGTGACCGAACGGACGCCGGAGAAGCTCGCCGAGATCGCCGCTGCGCGGGGAATTTCCGTGGCGGAGCTGGAAAAGAGCCTCACGGCCGGGGTGAGCATCGGACGGCTGGTGACGGCGGCCGAGGTGGCAGACGTGGTGGCGTTCCTGGCGTCCCCGCGCAGCGTGGCGATCAACGGAGACGCCATCGCGGTCGGCGGCGGCGTTCCCGGGCAGATTTACTACTGAACGGCCTGGAGTTCGCGCGCTGGACTGAGGTAGCCGAGACGGCCCTTGGTCGCGGCGAGCACGACCAGCGCGGCGGCGGCGAACGCGGCGAACAGCAGGTGCTCGGCGATTTTCGGGTCCGCGTTGGGGAACAGTTCGGACCAGGCGACGGACAGGTAGTTGTTGATCCCGGCGTGCAGCAGCAGCGCGATCGGCAGGCTTTCGCCGCTGCGGTTGAACACCCAGGTCATCACGAAGCTGATCGCGATCGCGGTTCCGACGAACTCCAGCACGGACCAGACCGTCACGTTCGGCCAGTGGCCCCATTCGGTGAAGAACAACGGCAGATGCCAGACGCCCCACAGCGGGCCGAGGATCAGCGTGCCGCGCAGCGGGCCGTACTTCGGCTGCAAATGCGGGAGGGCGAAATCGCGCCAGCCGGGTTCTTCGGCGAGGCCGGTGGTGAGCACCTGGAGCACGAAACCCAAGACCCACACCAGGATCAGCGACGTGGCAGGGGCGCGGAGCGCGCCGGCGAACGGCAGGCTGGCGAGCGTCAGCACGACGGGAACAGCGAAGAGCGCGAGTGCGTACCATCGCCAGTTCACCCGCCATCGCAGCAATCGACCCGCCCACGCGCGCAGCCCGGGACGGCCTTCGGCGAGCGCGGTGACGATGAACGCGGAGAAGATCGGGCCGAGGTACGCGCCGGGGAGCATGCCCAGGATTTGCGTCGTGCCGAGTACCGGCGGGAATCCGAAGTGGACAATTCCTAGGCCATTGTCCGAGAGTACATAAGGGAGCCACGCGAGCCAGCTCAGTGCGATGGCGAGCGTGAAGAAAGCCGTGATCGGGCGTCGGGCGACGAGGGCAGTCATGATAGTCCTTTGTGGACGATTCAGCGGTGGGTGTGGTAGTTCGCGACGAGCGCGATGCCCGAGGCGAGGGTGACGACGCCGAAAACGGTGCTCAGCACCAGGTTGACGCCGAGGGCCGAGGTGATCGCGTTGGCTGCGGCGCTGAGCACCAGCACGCCCCACAACAGCGCTCGGGGAGGTGATTTCGTCATGCCGGGAAGGCTACGAACCGGGGCTCGCCAGGACGATCCCGTGCGCGGGAGGATCTAGGTACAGCAGGCTGTACTCCTTCGCTCCGAGGCGGTGCCGGGGCGGATTTCTGGGCTAGGGTTCGGCGGGGTGGGAGGTGCGATGGCAACCGCAGGCGAACCGACGCCGCGTCCGTGGACCGTGCGCGTCCGGGCTGCGCTCGACGCGCTGGAACACCTCGTCGGCGGGATCGGCACCTCGGTGCTGGCGCTGCTGGTACTGCTCGGCGTGGCCGTGGTCGCGGTGCTGAGCCTCGTGGGCGTCGGTCTGCTGCTGGCCCGGCCGATGCTGCGCGTCGTGCACGCGGTCGCCGACCGGGAACGGATCCGGCTCACCGCGATGAAACCGGACGTCATCAGCCCCGGTCCAGGCCCCGAACGGCTCGGTGCGGCCCTGCGGGAGCGGACGGTGCAACGCGAACTGCTGTGGGTCGCGATCCACGGTGCGGCGGGCTTTCTGCTCGGCTTCATCGCGCTGACGATCGTGCTCAACACCGCGCGCGACGGGCTTTTCCCGCTCTACTGGTACCTGCTCCCGCCGGACGAGGCGACGGCGTCACTCGGCTGGCCGGTGCACAGCCTGGCGGAGGCGCTCCCGGTGTCCCTGCTCGGCGTCGCGTGGGCGTTCCTCTCGGTCGCGCTGCTGCCCGCGATGGCTCGGCTGCAGGCGTTGCCCGGCCGACGCCTGCTGCCCGCGGGCTCGGACGCTGACGTCACGCTCCGGATCGCCCACCTCACCGCCACCCGCGCCGCCGCGCTCGACGCGCATTCCGCCGAACTGCGCCGCATCGAGCGCGCGCTGCACGACGGCACGCAAAACCGGCTGGTCGCGGTCAATGTCCTGGTCGGCGCGGCCCGCCGGGCAGCCGCCCGAGGTTCGGCCGACGTCGACGAAATCCTTGGCCGCGCGCAGGACGCCACCGAGACCGCGCTCGCCGAACTGCGCGCGGTGGTGCGCAGTATCCTGCCGCCCGTGCTGGCCGACCGAAGCCTCGCCGACGCGTTGACCGCGCTCGCCGCGGGCTGTCCAGTGCCGTGCACCATCGACGCCGACCTGCCTGGGCGGTATGCCGTTTCGGTGGAGGCGTCGGTGTATTTCGTGGTTGCTGAGGCGCTTACGAACGTCGCCAAACACAGCGGTGCCAGCGGTGTTGAGGTGGTCTTGCGCCGGGAGGACGATGTGCTCCACCTGCGTATCACCGACGACGGCCGTGGTGGTGCGGCGGAGTCCGGTGGTTCGGGCCTCGGTGGGATGCGGCGCCGAGCCGAGGCGCTTGATGGAACTTTCGCGCTGGCGAGTCCCGCTGGCGGACCGACGACTGTGACGGTGAGTTTGCCATGCGGATTGTGATCGCCGAGGACGACCCGTTGCTGCGCGAGGGTCTCGCGCTGCTGTTGCGGGCCGAGGGTCTCGACGTCGTCGCGACCACCGACAACCCGGCCGATTTCCTTGCTGCGGTGGACAAACACGAGCCGGACACCGCGGTCGTGGATGTGCGGATGCCGCCGACGCACACCGACGAGGGGATCGTCGCGGCGGTCGAGGCTCGGCGGCGGCGGCCGGGGCTGGCGGTGCTGGTGCTGTCGGCGTATGTCGAGCAGGCCTTCGCGACCGACCTGCTCGGCAGTGGCAGCGCGCGGCTCGGGTATCTGCTCAAGGAACGCGTCGGGCGGGTCACCGAGTTCATGGAAGCGCTGAACCGGGTGGCTGACGGCGGAACGGCGATCGATCCGGAAGTGGTCGCGCAATTGCTGGCCCGGACGCGTGCGGATTCCGGGCTGGAACGGCTCAGCCCGCGCGAAAGGGATGTGCTGGCGCTGATGGCGGAGGGATTAGGGAATGGTGCCATCGCGGAACGGCTCGTGGTGACGGACGGCGCGGTCCACAAACATATTCGCAGCATTTTCGCGAAACTGGATTTGGCACCGGACGACAGCGCGGATCGGCGGGTTACCGCGGTCCTGCGTTATTTGGAAGAAGCGCGCCGTTGATCCTTCGCGTGATTCTGAGCGAATCGGTGAATACTTGACGGTGCGCGGCCCGGAAGGGGCTGACGGGCGTCCGGCGAGGGCGAAATGGGCAGCATTCACCGGCATTCGGCCGCGCGCAGTTCACCCGGACGAGTGCAGTATCGGACGCACCCCGAACGGGCCTAAGCTCACCCGGGCGCGTGAAAACCGCACCGGAGCTGTCCGGTGCGATCTCCGGCTGGGACGAGCCCGCCGGTGTCTATTTGCCCGAGCCGGGCTTCTCGTCCGCCGCGCCCTGGGCAACGTCCTCTTCGGACCAGTCGAGCCCGGCCTCGGCGACCACGCCGTCGAAGATCGGGGTGGCCACGGCCTGTTCCGCGCTCACGACGCGCTCACCACGTCGATGATCGCGTCGGCCGCGATCCACTGCGGATCCGCGTCTCTCGCCTGGCCGTCGACCTGGACCGGGACCCAGGTGACCGCGGTCGCGTCGTCGGTGACCGGGGCTCCGGTGACCACCCCGCGCCGGCACAGCTGGCGCCTGCCGGTGCGCTGGCCGACCAGGTAGGTGACCCGGTGGCCGGTGGACAGTTCGGACCGGTGCTGTTCGCCGTCCATGTGTTCCTCCCTGCACGCCACCCTTGTGGGCGACGCTCGCTTCATCGACGCGACTCGCTCCCCTCGTGTCGATGACGCACTCCCGGTCCGTGATCTGGGCCACAGCGACGCAACGGCCGCGGTGAACGCGACACTCGCTTCGAGGCAACCCGACCACAGACAGTCATCCCTCTATACCCAAAGTAACAGGTACAGTGGCGTATCCGGTATGTGACCCGGCGATACACTCGCGCGGATGACGTCCTCAGGTACTCCGCCCGACGGGCGGGCCACCCGGTGGGCAGGGCAGCGCGAACGCCGGCGCCGGGAGTTCGTGGAAGCCGGTATGCGCGCGATCGCCCGGTTCGGGCCGGAGGTGTCCACCGAGCAGATCGCCGACGAGGCCGGCGTCGCTCGCACGCGCATTTACAAGCATTTCGCCGACACCGCGGACCTGCAGCGCGCTATCGCGTTGCGCGCGGCGGAAATGATCGGCGCGCAATTCTCTCCGCTGTGGGGAGTTTCCGGCACTCCGCGCGAAATGGTGCACGCGACGATCGGCGCGCATATCGAATGGCTTTCCGAACACCGCGCGCTGTATCAATATCTGATGCGGCAGTCGGTGACCGGGCCGCGCGACGTCGTGGCGGACGTGAAGACCGCGATCGCCCGGCAGCTGACTGTGTTGTTCGAGTACTACCTCGGCCTGTTCGGCGCGGACCAGCGAGTCGGCGAAACCATCGCGTACGGGCTGGTCGGCTTGGTCGAGTCCAGCACCGCGCACTGGCTCGACGCCCCGCGCGGCATCGACCGCGAGGATCTGCGCCAGTTGCTCGCCCGCTGGGTCTGGTCGATCCTCGACGACACCTTGCGCACGGTCGGCGTCGCGCTCAACCCGGACTCGCCGCTGTCCGATCTGGACTACCGCATCCTCGACTGACCGCGCGAAAGAGCCCCTCGCGGGAATCCCCGCAAGGGGCCCTTCTCGGACCAGCGCGTCAGGCCTTCCGGCCGACCCCGCCCGCGATGCACTCCTGGACCTGGTTCAGCGGCTGGTACCGCGGGCCGTCCGGCCACCAGTCCTCGCACAGCACGAGGCCCGGGTCGACCAGTTCGGTGCCGCCGAACATCCGGCCGATCTCGTCCCAGGTGCGGAAAAGGCCGCTGCCCATCGGGCTGTGCGTGAACTTGTCCTCCATCCGCCGGGCGATCTCGCTGTGCTCGGGCGTCTGCGGGTCGAGGAAGTGCGCGACCACCACGAACGACCCGGACGGCAGCGCGTCGACGTAGGTCCGCATCATCTCCTCGTAGTCGTCGCCGAGGTAGTGGTGCAGGGTTCCGTTGTGCAGCAACGCGATCGGCTTGGTCCAGTCGAGGAACTCGCGCGCGGTCTCGTTCTGCAGGATCTGGTCGGGCTTGAAGATGTCCGCTTCGATGAACCGGGTGTTCTCGTTCTCCTCCAGCAGCGCGCGCCCGTGCGCGAGGACCACCGGGTCGTTGTCCACGTACAGCACACGGGCTTCGGGGATGATCCGCTGCACGACCTGGTGGGTGTTCTCCGCCGTGGGCAGGCCGGAACCGCAGTCGAGGTACTGGGTGACCCTGCCCTGGGTGGCGAGGAAGCGGCAGGCGCGGATGAGGAAGTTGCGGTTGGCCCAGGCGAGGTCGTTGACCTCCGGGGCCACGGTCCGCACCTGGTCGAGCACCCTGCGGTCGATCTCGTAGTTGTTCGTGCCGTTCAGCGCGGCGTCGTACACCCGGGCAATGCTCGCTCGCGTGATATCGACCCCGACCGGGTGCGAACTGGGCGATTCGACGGCCTCGGTCATTTCTGGCGTCACCTCGGATGTGTCGGACGTCTCTTTGGTCTACTCACCGTAGACCTTCCGGGCTGTCAAGCGACCGCCAGGAGGAGGACAACCGGAGTGGGTGACAGATTCTTGATTCATTCCAGAAAATCGGGCAGACTCCGGGGCATGCCGACGACCACGGACTTCGAGCAGCTGCTGCGCGGAGTGCAGTTGCGGATCACGCGCCCCCGGGTGGCCGTGCTCTCCGCCGTGCACGCCAACGCGCACGCGGACACCGAATCCGTCATCGGCATGGTGCGCGCGGATCTCGGCGAGGTGTCCCACCAGGCCGTTTACGACGTGCTGCGCGCGCTGACCGACGCGGGGCTGCTGCGGCGCATCCAGCCGCCCGGTTCGGTCGCGCGGTACGAGGCCCGGGTAGGGGACAACCACCACCACGTCGTGTGCCGCTCGTGCGGTGCCATCGAGGACGTCGACTGCGCGGTCGGGGAAGCGCCTTGCCTCACCGCTTCCGACGCGCACGGTTACGTCATCGACGAGGCCGAGGTCGTCTACTGGGGCCGATGCCCCGCCTGTTCGACGGCAGCAAACTGATTCTGATTTCCGGAAGGATTCCCGTGTCTGACACCCCGAACGCCGAAGTCGGCGAGATGAATGAGGAGACCGCTGGCGGGTGCCCGGTCCACACGGGCCGCTTCGCGCACCCGACCGAGGGCGGCAGCAGCCGTGACTGGTGGCCGAACCAGCTCAACCTGAAGATCCTCCGGAAGCATCCCGCCGTGGCGGACCCGATGGACGACGGCTTCGACTACGCGAAGGAATTCCAGAGCCTCGACCTCGACGAGCTCGCCCGCGACGTCGACGCGGTGCTCACCGACTCCCAGGAATGGTGGCCCGCCGACTTCGGCAACTACGGCCCGCTGTTCATCCGGATGGCCTGGCACAGCGCCGGCACCTACCGGATCGACGACGGCCGCGGCGGAGCCGGCGCCGGGCAGCAGCGGTTCGCGCCGCTGAACAGCTGGCCGGACAACGGGAACCTCGACAAGGCGCGCCGCCTGCTGTGGCCGGTCAAGAAGAAGTACGGCAAGAAGATCTCGTGGGCCGACCTGATGATCTTCACCGGCAACCGCGCGCTCGAGACGATGGGCTTCAAGACCTTCGGCTTCGCCGGCGGCCGCGCCGACGTGTGGGAGCCGGACGAGGACGTGTACTGGGGCCCGGAGCGCACCTGGCTCGGCGACGAGCGGTACAAGGGCGACCGCGAGCTGGAGAACCCGCTGGCCGCGGTCCAGATGGGGCTCATCTACGTGAACCCGGAAGGCCCGAACGGCAACCCGGACCCGATCGCCGCGGCGCGCGACATCCGCGAAACGTTCGGCCGGATGGCGATGAACGACGAGGAGACCGTCGCGCTGATCGCGGGCGGGCACACCTTCGGCAAGACGCACGGCGCGGCCGACGCGGACGTGCACGTGGGCGCCGAGCCGGAAGGCGCCTCGATCGAGCAGATGGGCCTCGGCTGGAAGAACAGCTTCGGCAGCGGCAAGGGCCGGGACGCGATCACGAGCGGGCTGGAGGTCACCTGGACCCCCACTCCGACGAAGTGGAGCAACTGGTTCTTCCACAACCTCTTCACTTACGAGTGGGAGCTGACCAAGAGCCCGGCGGGCGCGCACCAGTGGAAGCCGAAGAACAACGCCGCCGCGAACACCGTGCCGGACCCGGAGACCGGTGACCTCAACCGGGCGCCGAGCATGCTGACCACCGACCTGGCGCTGCGCTTCGACCCGATCTACGAGCCGATCTCGCGCCGGTTCTACGAGAACCCGGACCAGTTCGCGGACGCCTTCGCCCGCGCCTGGTTCAAGCTCACCCACCGCGACATGGGCCCGGTCCAGCGCTACCTCGGCCCGCTCGTGCCGCAGGAAGAGCTGATCTGGCAGGACCCGGTCCCGGCCGTCGACCACGAGCTGGTCAACGACGCGGATGTCGCCGACCTCAAGGCGAAGGTCCTCGAGTCCGGCCTTTCGGTCGCGCAGCTGGTGTCCACCGCGTGGGCGTCGGCCTCGACCTACCGGCACAGCGACAAGCGCGGCGGCGCGAACGGCGCCCGCATCCGCCTCGAGCCGCAGCGCGGCTGGGAGGTCAACGAGCCGGACGAGCTGGCGCAGGTGCTGCGCACGCTCGAGGGCGTCCAGGAAGCGTTCAACAGCGCGCAGACCGGCGGCAAGAAGATCTCGCTCGCCGACCTGATCGTGCTGGCCGGCGCGGCGGGCGTGGAGAAGGCGGCGAAGGACGGCGGCGTCGAGCTCACCGTTCCGTTCACGCCGGGCCGCACCGACGCGACGCAGGAGCAGACCGACGCGGACTCGTTCGCGCCGCTCGAGCCGAAGTCCGACGGGTTCCGCAACTACCGCGGCAAGGCCAACGCGCTGCCGTCGGAGTACCTGCTGGTGGACAAGGCGAACCTGCTCAACCTGAGCGCGCCGGAGATGACCGTGCTGGTCGGCGGCCTGCGCGTGCTGGGCGCGAACTACCAGAACTCGGCGGCGGGCGTGCTGACCGACCGGCCGGGCGCGCTGACGAACGACTTCTTCGTCAACCTGCTCGACATGGGCACCGAGTGGAAGCCCGCCGACGGCGAGGGCCCGAACGCGGAGTCCTTCGAGGGCCGCGATCTCGCCACCGGCGAGGTCAAGTGGACCGGCACCCGCAACGACCTGGTGTTCGGCTCGAACTCCGAACTGCGCGCCGTCGCCGAGGTCTACGGCAGCGACGACGCCAAGGAGAAGTTCGTCCGCGACTTCGTCGCCGCGTGGCACAAGGTCATGAACAACGACCGGTACGACCTGGTCTGAGTTTCCTGATCAGCTGATCGGAAAAGGGCTCCTTGCGGGAATTCCCGCAAGGAGCCCTTTTTTCGCATCACCCGGGTCGCGCGCTGCGGGTCAGCTCTGGACGAGCTTGCCCATCGCGTTGACCTCGTCGACGTCGCCGGTGTTGAAGAACGACCACGGCACGGTCACGAAACCGCTGTCGCCCCAGCCGGAGCCCCAGCTGTTCTCGATCTTCACGCCCTGGTCGTTGTAGGCCACGATGGTCACCTCGTGCCCGCCGACGACCGGGTCGCTGTTCGAGTCGCCGGGCAGGTACGAATAGTCGCTCGCGGTCGAGGAGTTCAGGTCCATGAAGCTCTGGTGCACGGTGAACCCGATCGCGACCGGCTCGCCCTGGGAAATGGCGTTCTCGATGTCGGACCGCGCCGCGTCGCCGCTCGTGGACAATTGCGTGTAGCCGGACAGCTTGTAGTGCGCGGCATTCGATTTTTCGTTCTGGTCGGGCTGAGTCGTGTAGTCGAAATCGCCCTGCCAGTAGTCGGATTTGGTGTCGATGCCCTGCTGCTGTTCCATCGGCAGCGCGACGCTCGCCCAGGTGCCCTGGTCGTTGCCCTTGGCGATCTGGGAGTAAATGAACATCGGGGCCATCGGGCCGCCGCTGATGCCCTGCTCGTTCATCAGCACGCCGTAGCCGGTGTAGCCGGTGGCCCAGGTGACGCACGAGCCGACCTGGCCCTGGTCGCCGGGTGCGTTGGCGTACTGCGTGAGGTCGCCGCTGGAGGGCAGTTCGGCGGTGGTGCGCTGGTGCACGGGGAGCGCGGAGTTCGCGTGGGCGTGCATCCTGGACTGCGCGGCCTTGAGCCCGGCGACGTTCAGCCCGAGGCCGTGCTTCTGGTGCTGCGGGTGGTGCTGGGCGGCGGCCGCGGAGGCCGGGGTCGCGCCCATCGCCGCGGCCATGCCGGCGGCGGCGAGCAGGGAAACGAGTGCGGACGTTTTTCTGATCTGCATTCTCATACTCCTTGTGGGCATGCAGAAAAAGAAATCGGAAAGGGTGGGGAGGTGGATCCGACCACAGCAAAGGTAGATCGGCGGAAATTTTCCGGGAACCTACGAAAGGAGGGAACGTATCAACTGCGGTATTTGCGGGGGATCGATCAAGCGGACATTCCGCCCGTTACCGCCGCTATTCCGGCGTACTGGTCCATTATGGACTCGTGGGAAACCCTTGCCCCGGCAGTGGTTTGAACCATTTGGCGGGAAGCACGCTCACGTACCGTCGCGCCGCGCAACCAAACCTCAGTCCGGCAGCGGAGTCGTGCGCGCGCCGTTGAGGAGGGCGTCGATCGCCCATCGGGAACGTGTGTCCGCGTTGCCGGAGAACAGATTCCCGCTCGCCGCGGCGATGTTCGGATGCGTTTCCGGCGAGAGTCCGCGGACGGTTTCGGCGAGCGCGTCGTGCTGCCGTTCCGCGTCCGGGCGGTCCTTGCGGGTGCTGTGCTCGACCGCGCTGGCGGTGGCGACGAGCAGCAGGAGGTCGACCGTCCACGCGGCGGGGCCGGACGGCACCCCGGCTTCGGCGAGCAGGCCGAGCACGGTGTCGACGACGGCGAGGTAGTTCGGTCCGTTCAAGGGCGTCACGAGTGCGACGCGGGCGAGCCCGGGGTGCGCGTACAGGACGTCGCGGTAGGTGGACATGACTGTCCACAAGCGACTCCGCCAGTCTCCTTCGGCGGCGCCGGCGGTGGTGGGTACTTCGCCGAGGAGTTCGTCGAGCACCGCGGCGTGGAGTTCGTCGGT
Organism: Amycolatopsis sp. Poz14; assembly: GCF_006704225.1. NCBI lineage: Bacteria > Bacillati > Actinomycetota > Actinomycetes > Pseudonocardiales > Pseudonocardiaceae > Amycolatopsis > Amycolatopsis sp. Poz14. The sequence continues at coordinate 9,224,541 of NZ_JACLHD010000001.1, read as the reverse complement.
GTCGCGGACGTAGACGTAGAGCGAGGCCGGGCCGGTGTCCAGTTCCTTCGCGAGCCGCCGCATGGTGACGCGTTCGGCGCCTTCGCGGCGCACGACGTCGAGAGCGGCCGCGACGATGCCTTCGCGGCTCAGCGCGGGCTTGGCGGGACGTTCCCGGCGGTTGTAGCCACTCGCGGTCATCCGCCCATGGTAGGCGCACGCCGCTCGAACGGTCTGGACCTTGGCCGGTCTACTCGGCGAGCACGCTGTCCAGGGTGGGCTGGAGGTCGGTCCGCAGGATCGCGCCGAGGTAGACGGCCGCGACCCGCTGCTGCTTGTCCACGATCAGCGAGATCGGCACCGCGCTCAGCGGGAGGCCGCGCAGCCGCAGGGCGACCCGGCCGGACGGGTCGAAGATCGACTCATAACTGAGCCCGAGGTCCTTGACGAAGTCGGCGGCGTACTTCGGGTTGTCGCGGACGTTGATGCCGAGCACCCGGATCCCGCGGGCGTGTCCGGAGTCGGCGATCGTCTGCAGAGTGCGCGCTTCGGCGCGGCACGGCCCGCACCAGGCGCCCCACAGGTTGAGCAGGACGACTTTGCCGGAGTAGTCCGCCAGAGACAGGTCCTTGCCGGGTTCGCGCAGGCTCTGGCCCTTGAGGTCCGCTACCTTTTTGCGCTGCTCCACGGGATAGTGGATGGTCGTCTGCCCGCCCGGCGAGACGAATGCGAACGTGTCCGACCGGCTGACCGCGTCCTTCCCGGTCGCGCACGCGGTGAGGGGCAGCAGTGCCAGCAGAAACAGGCAACGGGCGAGGCGCACACGGCATGGTATCGCTGATACCGCGGGCGGCCCCCGCCCCGGTTTCCTAGGCTGGACCTCGTGTGGGAGAGAGCGCGGGACCGGTTGCGGAGCAGGCTGGCCGACGGCTTGGCCCGGTCCGGGCTCACGCTGCCCTGGTGGGTGCCGATGGGGACGACCGCCTTCACGGTGATCGGCCTGATCGTCGCGGTCGGGCAGCGGGCCGGGTCCGCGCTTCCGGTCGCGATCGGCGGGTTTCTGCTGGCCACGGCGTCGACGCTGCTGTGGGTGTGCACCGGGCGGCTCGCGCCGTCGTGGGTGAAGGCGCTCGGGATGCTCGCCGGGATCGGGCTGCTGCTGACGCATCCGGTGGTGCCGGACTTCGCGCCGATGCCGTTGATCGTGCTCACCGGCGAACTGGGGTCCATCGCTTCGGCGCGGGTCGCGTTCGCGGCGACCGGCGGGGCGATCGCGGTGCTCGGGGCGGCCGCGCTGACCGTCGGGCTGGTCGGGTTCCCGGTGTACATGCTCGCGGTGGTGGTCGGGATGGCTGCCGGGTTCATGCTGCGCTGGTACGTGCGTGCGCTGGACGCCGAGCGAGGCAAGCAGGAAGCCGTGCGCGAACAGGCGATGCTCGGCGAGCGGCAGCGGATCGCGCGCGAGGTGCACGACGTGGTCGCGCATTCGCTGAGCATCACGTTGCTGCACGTCACGGGCGCGCGGCACGGGTTGCGCACGGATCGCGACATCGACGAAGCCGTCGCGGCGCTCACCGAGGCGGAGCGGATCGGACGGGCGGCGATGGCCGATATCCGGCGCACGGTTGGATTGCTCGCGCAGGAGTCGGCGGGGACGCGGCCGTTGCCCGGTGCGGGCGACATCGCGGACCTGGTGGCCGAAACGTGCGCGGCCGGGCTGGTCGCGGACTACGAACTGAGGGGCGACGTGACCGCGGTCGACAGCACGGTGGGGCTGGGGCTCTACCGGATCGCCCAGGAGTCGCTGGCGAACGTCGTCAAACACGCACCGGGGGAGAAGGCGTTGGTACGGCTGGAGATTGACGCGGCGGACGCGCGGCTGACGGTCCGCAATGGACACAACGGCGCGGCGCGCAACGAGGGTGGTTCGGGGTTGGCGGGCATGACGGCACGCGCGGATCAGCTCGGTGCGCGGCTGGCAGCCGGACCCGAGGGCGGCGAGTGGGTAGTCGACGTGGCGGTGCCGTTGGCGCGCGGAGCCGCGTCGTGACCGCTGCCGCCGGGGAAACGCGGGTCTTGCTCGTCGACGATCAGGAGCTGGTGCGATCCGGGTTGCGGTTGATCCTCCGTCGCCGCGACGGGTTCGTGGTGGTGGGCGAGTGCTCGGACGGCGACGAGGTCCCGGCTGCGCTCGAAGCGGCCGGCGGGGTCGACGTCGTGGTGATGGACCTGCGGATGAAGCGCGTCGACGGCATCGAGGCGACGCGACAGCTGCGCGCGTCCGGCCCGTGCCCGCCGGTGCTCGCGCTGACCACGTTCGATGACGACGAGCTGCTCGCCGGGGTGCTGCGCGCGGGGGCGGTCGGATACGTGCTGAAGGATTCCTCCGCGGAGGACCTGATCCGCGCGGTGCGAGCGGTCGCGATGGGCGAGGCGTGGCTCGATCCGGCAGTCACCGGACGCGTGCTCACGACCTACCGAGAGGCGGCGGTGGATCGCTCGGCGATGCCGTCCGGGTTGTTGACGCCGCGCGAAATGGATGTTCTGACCGCGGTGGCGCGGGGTTTGACGGACGCGGAAATCGCCGGAACGCTGGGGATTTCCGCGAGCACGGTCGAGGCGCATTTCGAGAGGCTGTGCGCGAAACTCCGCCTCCGCGACCGGGCGGCGGCCATCGTCTACGCCTTCGACCACGGCCTGGTCACCCCCGGTGCCGCCCCCGCCCCGGTCGACGCGGATTCGTTGCGGTTCAGCGTCCTCGGCCCGTTGCAGGCTTGGCGGGGACCGAACCTGCTGGACCTGGGCCCGGTGCGGCAACAAGCCCTGCTCGCGGCGCTGGTCCTGCGCCCGGGCGAGACGGTCAGCCCCGGGGAGTTGCTCGACGGCGTCTGGGGTCTGGAGCCGCCCGGCACCGGTGGCCGGGTGGTTCCGGTTTACGTGCACCGCCTACGGAAATGCCTGCGCGGGGCTGGCGAGCGGACGGAAGACTCGGTCATCGGCAGTGACCGCGGCGGATACCGCTTCGCCGGGGAGCGAGCGCAGCTGGACGTCACCGAGCTGACCGACCGGATCTCGGAAGCCGCGACCGCCACCCGCGGCGGTGACCCGGCAACCGCGGTCGACGCGTACGACGGTGCGCTGGCCCTGTTCCACGGCGAGCCCTTGGCGGGATTGCCCGGCCCGTTCGTCGAGGGGGAACGCGTGCGCCTGACCGAGCGGCGGCTGACGTTGGTGCAGGAGAAAGCCGTGCTGCAGCTGAAACTCGGGCGAACCGACGACGTGGTGCACGAGCTGTCGGCATTGCTGGCGGTGCATCCGCACCGGGAACCGCTGGCGGTGTTGCTGATGCGGGCGCTCCACGGCGGCGGCCGCCGGGCGGACGCGCTGGCGGTGCACCGGCGGATGCGGGAACGGCTGCGGGCGGACCTGGATGTCGAACCGGGGGCGGAGCTGGACCGGGAGTTGCGGGTGGTGCTCAGCTCGGATCGGGGTCCCTCGTGAGTGCGCACGGGACCCTGCACCATGTCGAGTTGTGGGTGCCGGACCTGGCCCGCGCGGTCGCGTCGCTGGGATGGCTGCTGGAAGAGCTGGGATATCAGCGGTTCCAGGACTGGGATGCCGGACGCAGCTGGCGGCTCGGGCCGACGTACCTCGTGGTCGAGCAATCCCCGGCGCTGACCGCGGACCGGCACGACCGTTGCCGGCCGGGGCTGAACCACCTGGCTTTTCACGTCAAGGACGCGGCGACGGTCGAGCGGTTGGCCGCCGACGCCGCCCGGCACGGGTGGCAGCTGATGTTTCCGGAGAAACATCCCCATGCGGGCGGCGCGGAGCACTACGCCGCGTACCTGCAGAACGACGACGGCTTCGAGGTCGAACTCGTCAGCTCTGCTGCGCGGTGCTGACCGGAATGCGCGGGCGGCTTTGGCTCGGGTACTGCGAATCCGCCGAGTCCGAGTCCGAGTCCGAGTCCGAAGAATCCGCGTACTGCGAAGAAGCCGGATAACGCGACGAAGCCTGCGAAGAAGAATCCGAAGAGCTGGAGTCCTCCCCGGAGCTGCTCTTCGACGCCTCGCTGAGCTTCGTCATCAGCTGCGTCGCGGCTTCCAGCCCCTGCGTTACCGAAGTGATCAGCTGCAGCAGGTTGTCCGAGTCCGACAGCAAAACCCCGAGCTTCTGCGCGATCTGCCCGCCGTACTGCGTCGCGATCGCCACCGCCTGCGGGATCGCCGCCGCGATGCTCGCGCCGAAGGTCGCCTGCGCGGCGGCGAACGCCTGCGTCATCAGCTGGATGATCTGCCCGACAGCCTCCGAAATGAGCCCGCCGACCTCCTGCTGCGCCTTCGCGACGACCTTCCCGGCTCCGGTGGCCGCCTTGGCCATCGCGATGCCGGCCTGGCCGACAGCCTCGACGCAGTCCGCGTGCTGGGAGCTGTTGTCGCGGTAGCTCGAAGCAGAAGAACCGCTCCACTCCGATGTTTCCGGACCCGTCGACTGCCGGTAGTCGTCCGCGACGGACGACACCTGCTGGCCGCCGCCCTCCATGCCCTGCGAGTGCGACGACACCGAATCCGGGTTGCCCTGCAACTGTTTCAGCGGTTCTTCCAGGAACCGCACCAGCTCGGTGATCATCCCGAACCCGGCGGAGGTCAACGCGGCGAGCGGGTCCTGCGACGCGCCGAGCAGGTCGAGCGCGGTGGTCGCGCCGCCGAGCCCGGCGGACACCCAGTCGTGGTTCTCGACCGCCTTCGTGGTGGTCTTCAGGTCTGCCAGCAGCTGGCCGGAGTCGGTCACGGCAGGTCCTTCCCGGGCAGCGAGGCCGCGTTGCCCTGGTCGCGGCGCTCGTAGCTTTCCGCGGCCTGGGTGAGGTTCGCGCTCACTTTGTCCACAGTGGACGACGCGTGCGAGACGGCGTCGTTGGTTTTGCCGACCGCTGCTTGCAGGCCGGCGGTGAGGAACTGCACGAAGACGCCGAGCGCCTGGTCGCCGAGTCCGGACGGGGCGCTGCGGGCGACATTGCCGAGCCGGTCGGCCAGGTCGCCGACGGTGGCCGCGTGCCGGCGCAGTTGCGCGGGGTCGACCTCGAAGCCGGCGGTCACGAGATGATCCCCGGGTTCGCGAAGTAGTCGTCCTCGCGCGGAGCGGCGGGGGCGGCCTCGACCGGCAGGTTGTCGCGGACGAGCTGGAGTGCGGGGCCGTCGCCGACGTAGTCGGTCATGATGTCCACGACCTGCGCGCCGGCCTGGCGGTGCGCGTCGTGCACGGTGGCGAGGATGAGCCGGGCGAGCGCGTCGGCCTCCAGCGCGCGGGCGGCGGGGCTCAGCCGCAGGTCGGTCAGTGCGCCGCTCGGGCCCACCTCGACTTCGACCTCGCCGCGCGGGGACGCGGCCCGGCCGCCGACGCGGCTGAGGCTCGCGCTCGCGGCCTCGGCGTTCGCCTGCATCCGGGACAGGTTTTTCTGGTAGTCGGCGAGCCAGGCCGCCGAGTCTTGGATCGGCACGGAAGGTCCTCCGGTCGTTTTCGGTGCGGTCATCACGGCCGCCGCGCGGCGGTGGCCAGCTCGCCGAGGGCGAAGCGCAGGTCGGCCGGGCGCAGCGAGTTCACGCTGAGCCAGCCGTCCCGCGCGGGGTTGATCCGGACGCGGCCGCGCGGTCCGTCCATCCAGGACAGTTCGCGGCCTGCCCTGGTGCGCCCGTCGCGGGTCGCGCCGAGCTGGCCGCGGCCGGTCAGCGGGACGACCAGGCCGACGAGGCTGTCCAGCGCCGCCGGGTCTCCGCCGCTGTCGTGGACGAGGTCGCGCAGCCGGTGTGCGCGCGAGGCGTCGTCCTCGTCGTCGGTGAGCGCCATCGCCTCCTTGACCGCGTGCGCGGGCAGCGTGACCGGCATCGTGCGGGCCGCCTCGACCTGCGGAATCTCCGCGAGCACGGCGTCCACCAGCGCGGTCTCGTCCACCCGGCGCACCGACAGCGTGTCGGCCTCGAGCCGTTGCCGGCAGATCAGCGCGGAGGACCGGTAGACGAGTGCGGTGACGGCGGTCGCCCCCTCGGCGTCCGCCACCACCAAATCGACGATGCCGCGGCGTTCGCGCAGTGCGGTCACGGCTTCCGCGGCGAGGCCGTCCGGTCCGGATTCGTCCGCGAGACCGCGCGCTTGCAGCGCTTGTCCGGCGGTGGCGAACAGGATCTCGCGTTCGCCCTCGATCCGGCCGTAAGACGGCACCTGCAACGGAAACGGCCAGCTCGCCCCGGCGTGCACGGCCAGCAGGTCGGCCTCGACGAGTCCGATGTGGACGGTCTCGTCGCCGGCGCGCGGCAGCACGGCGGTCATTCGGCTTGCCGTTCGAGTCGCTGGAAGGCTTCCTGTACCCCGGATTCGTGCTCTTGATAGCGCCGGATACCCGCCTGCAGCGCCTCGTGGAATCCGGTCAGCTCGGTGTCCGCCGCGCCCAGTTCGCCGGTGAGCCCGGCGTGCCCGGCGGCCTCGCGCAGCCGCTGCGCCAGGTGCAGGGCGGGCGGCGCGGTGCCGAGCTGCGGGAGCCGGTCGGCGAGCCGTCCCGCCGAACCGACGAGTTCCCCGGTCTGCTCGCCGAGCCTGCCCAGCGCGGCGACCTGCCGGTCCAGCGCGTTCGGGGCGACCTCGTGGCCGGTCATCGGAAGCTCCTGTCTTTTTCGGCCGTCACAGCCCGATCACCGGGCTGATGGTCTTGTCTTCGGGGTGCAGGAGCGGCTGGTCGAGGACCGGCATCTTGTTCTTGTGCTCCTCTTCCTCCTCCTGTGCGGCTCCCGCGCCGCGGCCGGGCATCATCCCGTTGCCGCTGGCCGCGCGGGCGGCGGCCATCTCCGCCATCGCCGCGTTGCGGGCGAGCAGGGCGCCCTCCATGCCGAGCGCGGAGCGGATCCCGGCGGCCATGCCCGATTCGACCGGGGCCGCGGTGGTCAGCGCGCCCCACGGCATGCCGCTGCCCGCGCCGGTCCCGGCCCCGCCGAGCGGACCGGCGTAGCTCGACGCACTGGTCGACTCGTCCGCGCCGTAGGAATCCGCGGTCGTCGCCCCGGCGGGCGGCGGATTGATCGCGTGCGAGCTCTTGTGCAGGCTGGCTTCGTAGCGCTGCATCACGTGCACCGCTTCGGCTTTCTGTTCGGCGGCCGCGACATTCGCGGCGAACATGCTGGCCCCGCCGCCCGCGACCGCGCCGATCGCCGCGCCCATCAACGCACCCGGACCGGCCCCGATCCCGCCCGCTCCGGCGCCGAGGATCCCGCCGATGACCGCGCCCGCACCCGCTCCGGCCGCCGCGGCGGCGACCACACCCCCAGTCGGGTCGCCCGGCGGCTTCGGCATGGTGTTGCGCGCGACGGCGAGCGAATCGCCCGCGTTCTGGGCCGCGCCGCCGACGGTCCCGGCGCGGTCGCCGATCCCGGACGCGCGCTCGCCGAGCGAACCCAGCCGTCCCGAAGCGCGTTCGGCGGCCTGTCCGCTCCAGTTCTCGTGCAGCGTCCCCTGCTGCGACTTGAGCGAATCGGCGTGCGACCGCATTTCCGAACCGTGCCGCTGCCATTCGGCCGCGACCGTGCTGACGTCGCCGACGTCGGCCTTGTCCCACAGCATCTGGTACAGCTGCTGGTGCGTGTAGGCGTTCCAGTTGGTGCTGCCGGGCGGGATCGGGGCCCCGAAGTAGCCCTCCCACACGTTGCGCAGCGCGGACACGACCGGTTTGGCCAGGTCGCCGACCGGTCCTGCCTTGTCGAGTCCCGCGAGCGCCGAGTCCGCCAGGTTCTCCACCCCTGCCGACGCGGCGTCGACCACTGATCCGGATTCGCCGGTCATACCCCCACCTTCGCCTCTGCCCGGCAGGCTGTCGCCAGGCACTCGCGCACGGTAAGGGGCGGCGATGAAATCACGATGAAAGCTGTGATCACCGGGGCGGGACGAGGTCTCCGCTCTCGATCCGGGCGGCGGTGCGGGCGAGCCACGCGGCGTCGTGCCGGAGCCGGGAAACCAGGAAATGCGCCTCGATCATCTGCATTTCCGGCAAATCGGCGTTGTCGAGCGTCGCGGACAGCTCGTGCTGCTGGTCGCGGACCCGTTCCGCCCGGTCGCGCAGCAGGGTCACCGCGCGGGCGGGCAGCAGCGCGCCGAGGTAGGCCAGCGCGATCAGGAACCGGGAATCGAGGTTCGGGTCGGCGTCGCGCAGCTGCCGTTCGATCCGCTCGCGGAAGTCGGCGAGGCCCGCCTCGGTCAGCCGCACCGGCTGCGGATCGCCGTCGCCGTCCGGTTCGACGAGCCCGTTCCGGGTCAGCGTGCCGACCAGCGTGTACACGGTCGACGTCTTCGGGTTCAGGAACGGATAGCGGGTGCGCAGCTCGCGCAGGAGCGCGTACTGGTGGCGCGGGGTTTCCACGAGCAAGCCCAGCATCGGCAGCACGAGCGGGTTGTCGAGAGCGTTCGTCGGCACCGGACCAGGGTAGCGCACCTTAGTCGTATACGAGTACATTGCTCGTATACGACTACTGGAGGAGATGCTCGTGATCGTCTTTGGCGTGTGGCCCGGCGTGGTCAGCACGGATCTGGTGCGGCTCGAAACCTTCATCGACGCGCCGCCGGAGGACGTCGAACGGACCGCGGAAGCGTTGCGGGACCTCGCGAAGGGCACGGAACGGTTCTACGTGCGGTGCTACCGCAGTTACCGGGGCCCGCACGCGCCGACGCCGCCGAACCCGGTGCCGTATCTCGGCGACGGGCGAGTGGTCGACTACGTGCTCGGCTACAGCAGCCCGGAGGCCGATCCGGACGGGTTCGCCGACGCGGTGCGCGCCGCGGTTCGCGAGGTCGCCGAGTTGGGCGGCGGGAAACTGCAGGTCTGCGAGGAGGTCAACGTCGCCGCGCCGCTGGACGGCGGCAGTCCTGGTTGCTACGAAGCGCTCGGCGCCGGGCTCGCGGCGGCCCTGGACGAGCGGACGCGGCTCGGGGCCGACGTGGCGATCGGGTTCAACGCCGCGGTCGCGCTGCCCGGCGATCCGTTCTGGGCCTCGGTGCAGTCGGCAGTGGCTCCGGAGGTGCTGGCTCGGGTCGATTTCCTTGGCCTGGACTTCTTCCCGGACGTTTTCCGACCCGTGCCAGCCGACGCGTTGGTCGGTGCGGTGACCCACGTCGTACGTTCGTTTCGGGAATCCGCGTCGGCGATCGGAGTCCCGGCGAGCGTGCCGATTCATATCACCGAAACCGGATGGCCGACCGGGCCGGAGAATTCGGAGGAACAACAGGTTCGGGTGATGGAATCCGTGGCACGCACGGTACTCGGGTTGGCTGCCGAGATCGGGGTGGATACCTACGAGATTTTCGGGCTGCGGGACGGATTGTCGAGCGGTCCGCGGGAAAACCGGTTCGGGCTGCTGCGCGACGACTATTCCGCGAAACCGGTGTACGAGACAGTGAAGCGGCTGATTGCCGAGCATTCTTCCTGACTTCCGGATTTGCGAAAGGTGGACATTCCGCCGCGCGCAGGACCCGGTTAGTGCCATCTGGCCCCTGGTCACGGGGAAGGCGAGGCCCGATTCTGGATCGGTCAGAGATCACCAGTGCCTTCAGGGAGATACCGTGCGCAGAAAGAAGTTGGTGGCAGGCGCGTTGGGTGCCTGCGCACTGGTCATGGGCGTGGCGCCAGCGGCCAGCGGCTACGTCGGCGAGCAGTTGCCGGACACGGCCCGGCAGCCGGCCGGCGCGGCTTATCGCGACGGCGATTCCGCCTCCGCCACGCTGAAGGACGCCAACGGCAACGAGGTCGGTTCCGCGTGGTTCACCGCCGACAACCGTTCGCACGCCGTCTGGGTCGAGGTGTACCTCACCGGTCATTTCACGCCCGGTTTCCATGGCATGCACGTGCACGAAAAGGGAAACTGCACCGTCGGCGACCCGAAGAACCCGTTCACCGCCGCCGGCGGCCATCTGATGCCGATGGACCACCACACCGGACTGCCGATCGGGCAGCTGCCGTCGGTCCAGGTGCGGTCGAACGGCCGCGGGTACCTCAAGTTCGTGCTGGACACCTTTACTCTGGACCAGCTGTTCGGTCCTGACGGGACCTCGATCATCGTCCACTCGAAGTCCGACAATTTCGCGAACATTCCCGCCGACCGCTACAGCGTCCGGGGCGACCCCAACGCACCCGTGCCGGACGAGAAAACCAAGGCGACCGGCGACGCGGGAACTCGGTTCGCCTGCGGGGTGATCACCCGGGACCAGAACTGAATCCGTCCTTTGTGGACTCAAACTCAGGATGGTCCGTGAAGGGCTCCTTGCGGGAATCAGATTCCGGAAAGGAGCCCTTCACGGACCGGCAGCCGGGGTCGCGGAGCCGGCGGCTACTACGATCGGGGTATGTCTAGTCAGCCGGTCACGCTCTCGCGGCCCGTGCGGTTCTTCAGTTTCGCGTCCGCGGCGAGTCTGCGCTGGACCGGCTTCGGCGGGGTGCTGCTGCTGGCCGTCGCGGTGTACGCCGGGGCCGCCGGGATGTCCGGGGTCCTGCCGTTCGCGGGCGGGATCGCCGGTGTCGGGCTGGTGGTGCTCGCGTGGGCGCTGCTGGGCGGGCGCGTCCTTGCCTCGGACCTCCCCGACACGGGCTGGCTGAAGCGGACGCTCGCGTTGTGGTGCGGGCCGTTGCTCGTCGTGCCGCCGCTGTTCAGCGGGGATGTCTTCAGCTACCTCGCGCAGGGTGTGGTGGCCGCGCACGGGTTCGACCTCAACGCCGTCGGGCCGCAGCAAGCACTGGGCTCGGCGTCGGACATCGTCGGGCGGGTCAGCGTTTACTGGCGCGAGACGCCGTCGCCGTACGGGCCGCTGTTCGGTGCGGTCGAGCGCGTCATCGCGCAGGTGTCCGGCGGGAATCCGATCGTCGGGGTCGCGCTGCACCGGCTGGTCGAGGTGGCCGGGCTCGTGCTGATCGCGTGGGCGGTGCCGCGGCTGGCGGCCGTGGCGGGGGCGTCGCCGCGGGTCGCGTTGTGGCTGGGCGTGCTGAACCCGCTGGTTCTGTGGCACGTGGTCGCCGGGACGCACAACGACTCGCTGATGCTCGGCCTGATGGTCGCGGGCGTGGCGATCGCGCTGAACGCGCTGGGCGACCGGATTCGCTGGTGGCCGCTCGCGGGCGGGGTGCTGCTCATCGCGCTCGGCGCCGAGGTGAAGGTGCCCGCGCTGGTCGCGCTGGCCGCGGTCGGCACGGCGGTGGCCCGGCGGCGCGGGCGGATCGGCGAGTTCCTGCTCGCCGGCGCGGCGATGGTCGTCGTCTTCGCGGCGGTGTCGGCGGCGGTTTCGCTGGCGTCGGGGATCGGGTTCAGCTGGGTGTCCGCGCTGACGACCTCGGGGGAGGTCAACAGCTGGATGGCGCCGACGAACTGGTTCGGCTTCCTCGTCGGCGGCATCGGTTCGCTGTTCGGCGCGCACATCACGCAGACGATGATCGGCGTCGGCAAGATCATCGGGTACGTGCTCACCGCGGCCGCGATCGTCGCGGTGCTGCAGCGGCAGTGGACCGGCCGGATCGACGCGGTCCGTTCGCTGGGGCTGATGCTGAGCGCGGTCGTGGTCTTCGGGCCAGTGGTCCAGCCGTGGTATCTGCTGTGGGCGGTGATTCCGCTGGCCGCGTCGCTGCCCGCCGGACGCGTGCGGTCCGTGGTGATCACGCTCGTCGCGGTGTTTTCCGTCGTGCTTCCGCCGATGGGCGGCAACTTCAGCGGACGCGTCGGCTTGCTGGCGCTCGCGTACGTGATCGGGCTCGCGGTGGTGGTCGCGGCGTTCTTCGCGCTGCGTAAAACCTCCACAGTGGACTAGCGCTCGCGCGGCCGGATAGGTTGCGGTCATGGACATCGAGGTGCTCGTGTTCGACGTGCTCGGCACGCTCGTCGACGAACCGGCCGGAATCCGTGCCGGGATCCGGAAATTCGCGCCGTCGCTCGCCGCTTCGGAAGTCGACGAGCTGCTTGCGGTGTGGCAGAAGCACGTCGAGCAGGAGCAGGGCCGCATTGTCGACGGGGAACGGCCGTACGTCGCGAGCGATGTCATCGACCGGGAAGCCGCGCAGGCCGTCGCCGACGCGGTCGGTACCGGCGATGTCGCCGAGTTGGCGCTCGCGGCCCGGCGACTGCCGCCGTGGCCGGACACGGTGGACGGCCTCGCCCGCCTTGCCGAACGATTCCCGCTGGTCGGCCTGTCCAACGCGAGCCGGACCGTGCTGCTCGACCTGTGCGCGAACGCCGGATTGCGGTGGCACACCGTGTTGTCCGCCGAGAACGCCCGCGCCTACAAGCCCGCTCCGGACGTTTACCGCCTCGCCGTCGACGTCGCCGGTCGCGCGCCCGAGCGGCTGCTGATGGTCGCGGCACACGCCTGGGATCTGCGCGGGGCGCAGGAAGCCGGGTTCCGCACCGCGTACGTCAGCCGTCCGGTCGGCGATCCGCCGGGTCCCGCCGATCGGTTCGACCTCCACGCCGACGGGCTCGCGGACCTCGCCGAGCAGCTCGAACACGGTCGCGACTGAACCCAGGACCAGGCATGATCTCGGCGTGACCGATCTCAGCGACTTCGAACAACGGCTCGTCGAAGCGGCCCGCGAAGGCGAACTGCTCGGCGCCGCCCAGATCGACGTCGCGGACCTCGCCGAAACCGAAAGCCCGGACCACGTCGTGCGCGCGCAGGTTCTTCGCGACCTGCTGCTCGGCAGGCACGGCGACCTCGACCCGCGCGGGATCATGCTCGCCAGGGCCCGGATCACCGGTCTCCTCAACCTCGACGGCGTCTCCGCGGCCGCCGGGCTGATGCTGCTGACCTGCGTTTTCGACCAGCTCGTGCTCGCGCGCCAGGCAAGGCTGCCGCACCTGTACCTGATCGGCGGGCGGATGCCGGGCCTGCACGCGTCCCGGGTGCGGATCGAGGGAGACCTGCACCTGTCCGACGGCGTGCGGATCACCGGGGACAGCCCGGACGGGGCGATCCGGCTGATCGGCGCGCACCTCGGCGGGAGCCTGCTGTGCCGGGACGCGGAAATCACGAACCCGGCCGGGCTCGCGCTGGAGGCGAGTTCGGCGGAGCTGGGCAGCGGGCTGTACCTGCACCGGGGAACGCGGATCACCGGCTCGTCGGCCGACGGCGCGATCCACCTCAACGGCGCGTGCATCGGCGGTCCGCTGGAGTGTCAGAGCATCAAGGTTTCCAACGACCTCGGGCCGGCGATCGAGGCGGACACCCTGACGGTCGGTCGCAGCATGCTGATCCGCGATTCGGAGTTGAGCGGCAAGGGCGAGATCGGCGCGGTGCGGTTGCAGGGCGCGCAGATCGGCGGGCAGCTCGAGTTTTCCGCGACCACGCGGGTCACGTCGCCGGAAGGACGGCTGCTTGGGCTCTCCGACGCGAGGGCGACCACGGTGTTCATGCCGGACAAACTCGTGTGCCCCGACGGCAGCACGAACGCCGAGTGCGACCACCCCGAACTGGCGTGGCTGGACGGGTTCACCTACGCCGCCATCGATCCGTCGTTCGGCTGGCGGCGATGGCTGCACCTGCTTCGCTGCCACACCGAGTACTACGACGCCACCGGTTACCAGAAGCTGGCGGCCGTCGAGCGGACCGCGGGCCACGACGGCAACGCGCGCACCATCCTGATCGCGCAGCAGGACGACCTGCGCCGCCGTTCGCCGGAAGCGCTCGGTGGACGGATGTCGCGGCTGTTCCACTGGATCTGGGGCACGCTGGCCGGATACGGCTACCGAGCCCGGCGTACGGCGGCGGCGTTGCTGCTCGCGCTCGTCGCGGCCGGAGCGCTCGGATTGTGGGCCGGGGCAACGGAAACCCAGCCCGGACACCACGCGGCGCAACGAGTCGCGACCGGTGCGGCGTGCTCCCCGGTCGAGCTGATCGGTCTGGGGCTCGACCGAGGCTTGCCGATCGCGCCGACCGGCTTGCGGAGCCGCTGCGACCTCGACACGGCGAGTGTCGCCGGGCAGGGGTTCACCGCGGCGATCTGGGGCGTGCAGATCGCGGTGTGGGGACTCGCGACGCTGGCGCTGGCCGGGTACACGAACCTGGTGCGCAAAACCACCTGACCTGCCGCGCTGCTCACAGCAGATCTGCCGTCGGCAGAGAAGGCGGACGCGACGGGTTCCGCGGCGGCAAGGTCGGGGCATGACCAACGAATCGACTCCGCCGATGTTCGACCAGCGGCTCCGGGAACGGTTCCTGAGCCAGCGGGTCCTCGTACTGGACGGTGTGCTCGACGACGACAACGGGACGGTCCTCGCGACCCAGATGCTGTCGCTGGCCGGCGAAGACCCGGTCAAGGACATCGCGCTGTGGATCCACTCGCCCGGCGGATCGGTCCCGTCGATGCTCGCGATCCGCGACGTGATGCGGCTGGTGCCGTGCGACGTTTCGACGCTTGCCCTCGGATTGGCGTGCAGCGCCGGGCAGTTCCTGCTGTCGGCCGGCACTCCCGGGAAGCGATTCGCCCTGCCGCACGCGCGCATCCTGATGCACCAGGGCTCGGCGGGAATCGGCGGCTCGGCCGTGGAGGTCGAGGTACAGGCCGACGACCTGCGCTACACCCGGGACACCGTGCTGGGCCTCACCGCGCAGGACACCGGTCAGCCGTTCGACCGCATTTTCGCCGATTCCCTGCACGACCGGTGGTACACCGCCGCGGAGGCGCAGGACTACGGCTTCATCGACCAGATCGTCGACCGCCTGGAGCAGGTCGTGCCGGTGCGCACGCACGCGATGGGCTTGGGGGTACGCGCATGAGCACCTACACCATCCCGAACGTCGTGACCCGCAGTCCGGGCGGCGAGCGGATCATGGACGTCTACTCGCACCTGCTGTCCGAACGGATCGTGTACCTGGGCACGGCGATCGACTCGGGCGTCGCGAACGCGCTGATCGCGCAGTTGCTGTTCCTGGAGTCGGACAATCCGGAGCAGGAGATCAACCTGTACATCAACTCCGAGGGCGGCGACCCGGCCGCGATGCTGGCGCTGTACGACACGATGCGCTTCATCAAGGCCCCGGTGGCGACGACCTGCGTCGGCCAAGCGGTGGCGACGGGAGCGGTGCTGCTGGCCGCCGGAGCCGCCGGCCGCCGATCGGTGCTGCCGCACGCGCGGGTGGTGCTGCATCAGCCCGCCGCACAGGGCCGCGGGACGATCCCGGACCTGATCCTGCAGGCCGACGAGGTGATCCGGGTCCGGACGCAGCTGGAGGAGATCACGTCCCGGCACACCGGCCACGACGTCGCGGAACTCCGGCACGACACCGACCGCGACCGGGTATTCGACGCGGCCGGGGCGGTGGAGTACGGGCTCGCGGACCAGGTGATCGAAGCACGCCCGTGAGGCGAGGACGCAGGCCGGTTCTGGGGCTCCGGCCTGCGGCTTCGCGCCCTGGTTCGGTGGGCCGCGGGTGGTTCCGCGGGCTGCCGTGAGCGCTGGTGCGAGCTGCGGTTCGACCGCATCGATCCGCCGGTTGTGCGCGGTGATTTCACAGCCTGGCGCCGGTGGTTCGAGAAATTCCGCGGCCCGGTTCAGGCCGCCATCAGCACCGGACCGGCCGGACGCCGCGCCGGTCGCGGTCCGACCACGCTGATCCGCCGCATGTCCCCGGCGATCCCGCTCAGCAGACCGGCCAGGTTGACCCCGAGCGCCCCGGTCACCGCGGCGATCATCTCGCTCGACGGTTCCTTCCGCCCGCGCTCGATCTCGGACAGGTACTGCGGCGAGATCCCGGCCCGCTCGGCGACGTCGACGAGCCGCTCGCCCTGGTTCTCCCGGGCGGCGCGGAGACTGCGGCCGAGCACCTCGCGCCACAGGGGTTCCGCCTCGTCGTCCCGGGCGGGGGCGCGGCGCTGGTGGAAAGGAAGGATGTCCGCCATAGGCCCAGCCTGGCATCCGCCGGGCCCTCGGCGACAGCGGTTCCGCTCAGGGCAGAACGTCACCCCGCGACTTGGTTGCCGAGCATGATCACGCCGAGCACCAGCGCGATCGCCGACACCCCGATGCCCACTCCCGACACCGGCTTCCCCGTACGCCGTCCGACGACGCCCACGAGTCCGAAGGCCAATCCGGCCAGCCCGAACGGAAGCGCGAGGTACGCCCGGATGCCGGTCAGGTCGATCGGCAGCAGCGGAACCACGCAGCCCAGCACGCCCAGCACCAGCGACGACACCCCCAGCCAGACGCCGTTCGCCGGAGCGGGCAGCGGGTAAGGGGCGTAGCCCGGGTACTGCTGGACATTCGGCTGAACCGGCCACGGCTGCCCGGGTCCGGCCGGCGGCATTCCCTGCGGACGGGGTTCGTCAGTCACCGGAAAGCTCCTCACCGTGCGAAAGAAACGTTGCCACACCTTAGAGCGCGGACGCGCTCGGTAGGGTGCCGGAGGAAGCACCCAGCGACCGACGAGGTGACGCATGGACCGGCGCGAACTGATCGACCAGGCTCTCCGCGGCGTCGAGGCCTGGGAGCGCAAATGGGGTCCGTTCACCCCGTCCCCGGCCAGCGAGCCGGACGTCGACCTCCCCGCGCTGCTCGAGACCTACGCCGCCCGGATGGACGCGTCGTTCCCCTTCTTCCACCCCCGCTACGCGGGCCAGATGCTCAAACCGCCGCATCCGGTCGCGGTCGCCGCCTATCTCGCCGCGATGGTGGTCAACCCGAACAACCACGCGCTCGACGCCTCGCAGGCCACCTCGCCGATGGAGGTCGAGGTCATCGCGGACCTGGCGCGGATGTTCGGGTTCGCGCAGCCGTCGCTCGGCCACCTCACCTCCAGCGGGACGATCGCGAACCTCGAAGCCCTCTGGGTCGCCCGCGAACTGGCCCCAGGCAAAGCGGTCGTCCATTCGCAGGACGCGCACTACACGCACGGCCGCATGTGCCAGGTGCTCGGTGTGGAATCCCGCGCGGTGCGGGCACTTCCCGACGGACGCGTCGATCTGTCCGCGGTCGAAGCCGAGGTCCGCAGCGGCGGGGTAGGCACGGTGGTGCTGACTCCGGGAACGACCGGACTCGGGGCGGTCGACGACATCCAGCAGGCCCTGGCGCTGAAGGAACGGTACGGGGTCCGCCTGCATGTCGACGGCGCGTACGGCGGGTTCTACACCTTGCTGGGCGAGTACGAGGCCTACCGCGCGATCGGCTCGTGCGACTCTGTCGTCGTCGACCCGCACAAACACGGACTCCAGCCCTACGGTTGCGGAGCGGTGTTGTTCGCGGATCCGTCGGTCGGCCGGTTCTACAAACACGATTCTCCCTATACCTACTTCACGTCCGACGAGTTGCACCTCGGCGAGATCTCCCTGGAATGTTCCCGCGCTGGTGCCGCCGCCGGAGCGCTTTGGCTTACCCTGCAAGCGTTCCCGCTGGAACGCGACCGAGGACTGGGTCGATTGCTGGCGGCGTGCCGTCGAGCGGCGAACGACTTCGCCGGGCTGCTCAAGGAATCCGACCGTTTCGCACTGCACCTCGAGCCCACTTTGGACATTGTCACCTACTGGCCGCGACGGACCCGGATGAGCGAGATCACCGAAGCCGCCAACGCCATCCTCCAGAACGGCATGGCGGACAAGGACAACCCGCTGTATCTGTCCACTTTGCGCGTCGACGCGGAGGCGTTCGCCGCGCTGCACCCGGACGTCGAACGGGACGCCGAGACCGTCACGATCCTTCGTTCGGTGTTGATGAAGCCCGAGCACGAGGCCTGGATTCCGCAGCTCAAGCAAGCGCTCGACCGGTTGGCGGAGTGAGTCCCGGACAGCGGGACTGACCGGTTCGATCCGGACGGACCGCCGGTTACATCGGTGCGCATGGCTGAGCAACCGCGCACCGCAGAGCGGTCGACCTGGTATTACTTAGCGATCGTCGTGGCGATCGCGCTCCTGACCGAGAACGCCAACTTCGAGTTCACCCTCGTCGGGGTGGGCCTGCCCGACATCGCCGCCGCCTTCGGAACCGACCAGGTGGCGCTGGTGATGACCGTCGTCTTCGTCGCGTCGCTCGTCTTCCTCCCGATCGCCGGGAAACTCGCCGACACGCACGGCAAAAAGAAAGTCCTCCTGGCCGCGGCCATCATGTTCGGCGCCGGCTCGCTGATCTGCGCCCTGGCACCGGTGTACTGGCTTTTCCTCACCGGACGCGTGCTTCAGTCCGCTTTCGTCGTCGCGTATGTCGCCGGTTACGGCCTCATCCGCGACCTCTTCCCACCACGACTGGTGCCGCTCGGCGTCGGCGCGCTCGGGGTCGGCACCGGCGTCGCCGCGTTCGGAGGTCCGCTGCTCGGCGGGTATCTCGTTGATACCTACGGGTTCCGCAGCGCCTTCTGGTTCACTCTCGGATACGACGTCGTCGTCTCGACAATCGTGCTGCTCGTCGTCCCCGAAACCCGAGTGCGGATCAAGCGCCGCATCGACGTCGCCGGCGGCTTGCTGCTCGGCGGCGGGATGGCGGTGCTCGTGCTCGGCTTGGTCGAGAAGGAGTATCTCGCTTACGCAGTGGCGCTTTCGGTGATAATGCTGGTGCTTTTCGTGATTGTCGAGCGTCGCCGCGCCGAACCGTTGATCGATCTAGCGCTGGCGGCTCAACCCAAGGTGTGGCTGACGCTGCTCGCGTCGGGCACCGCCATTTTCGTCACCACCGCCAACAGTTCCGTGCTCATCCCGCAGCTGCTTCGGACCCCGCACGTGCCCGGAGTGTCAGAACACGGTCTCGGCATGAACGCATTGGAATACGGCGTGCGCTACGGTCTCCCGTTCGGTCTGGTCGGCGCGGCCGCGGGTTACGCCGCCGGATGGGTGTGCCGGAGATTCGCGCCGAGAACTGCTTTGCTCACCTCGATCATCGGCACCCTCGGCGGGGTCGTGCTGATCCTTTTCGGACAGTTGAGCGGACCGGTCCTGATCGTGGTGATCGCCGCGCTCATGGGCATCGGGCTGGGATTTCTCTACGCCGGAGCCAACAATCTCGTCATCGAGGCCGTGCCCGCGGAGGCGCAGGGCGTCACGACTTCGTTGCTCTACACCGCACTCGGCGTGATGAACACCCTCGGCACGGCGATCGTCGGATCGATCACCGCTGCCCATCAGGTCCGGCTCAGCTCCGGTGTCTCGATCACCAACGACACCGGATACCAGGCGGCGTACTTCGTACTGCCCGGCGTGAGCGTCCTCGCGCTCTTGCTGACTGTCCTCATGCGACACGGCCGCACCCCGGCCACTGGCGGAACAGCTGCGGCGGAAAGGCCAGGTCTTGACATCAACATCAGTGTCGATAATATGACACAATCGTAAACATGGGTTGATGCCGTCCGGCCCCATGGAAGGAGACCACCGTGCGCAGCGTCAAACGACTTGCTACTCGGATGTTGGCGGTGATGTCGGCGGGGCTGCTCACGCTGACCGGCGTCGCGAACGCGGCCGACGCCTGGCCTGCGACCGAGGCGGTGCCCGGCCTGCCCGGCGCGCCGGTGTCCGCCGACGTGCCAGGAACGGCTTCGGCCAGCGGCGCGCAGTGCCGCGACTACTTCTTCCCGGTCACCGAATCGCCGGAAAGTCCTGCTGTGCTCAAGGAATTCGGCCAATTGTGCACATCGGACCCGGCCTTGCTCGGCAAGCAGCCGGTGCAGATCCTCATCCACGGCGGCACCTACGACCACACCTACTACGACTGGCCGTACCAGCCGGACCGCTACAACTACGTCCGCTACATGACCCAGCGCGGCTTCACGACGCTGAACCTCGACCGGATCGGCTACGGCCACAGCGACCATCCGCCGGCCGCGAGCATGAACTTCGACGTCGCGGCCAATACGACCCACCAGATCGTGCAGTATCTGCGCCAGGGCGCGCTGGGCAAGCAGTTCGGCACCGTGACGGTCAACGGATACTCGATGGGCGGCCTCACCGCGCAGGTCGAGGCGGGCAAATTCCACGACGTCGACGCGTTGATGGTGCACGCCGTCGGCCACGGGCTGCTGACCCCGCGCTCGACACTGCGGCTCGGGACGTTCGCCTATCCCGCGCTGCTGGACCCCAAGTTCGCGGACAAGCCGTGGGCGCTCGATCCGGCGTACCTCACCAGTATCCCCGGCAAACGCGACCTGTTCCACGGTCCACAAGGGACGTATGACCCGGAGCAGCTGCAGGTCGAAGACGCCACAAAGGACACTATGTCCGCGACCGAGCTGGCGGACATCACCTTGCGCACCTACACCGACCAGACGAAGAACATCGACGCGCCGATCCTGTGGTCGCCGGGCCAGTACGACAAAATCTGGTGCGGCACGACCGACGACTGCAACACCGATCCCATGGCGGCGAACGAAGCGAGCTACTACCGGCCGGGCGTGTTCACGAAATACCTCGTGCAGAACACCGGACACGCCACGCTGCTCGGCTACGGCGGCGTCGACTACCTGCGGGAAATCGTGAGCTGGCTCGGCGAACGAGGGATCCGCGGGGTCCAGTGAGCCGGGTGCGCCGCAGTTCGCCGGGGCAGCGGACCGGTAAACTGCGGCGCATGTCCACGGCAGAGCGAGGCAAGGGTTCGCGCAGCGGGTTGCGCCGGACGCTGATGACGTCCGAACTTCTGGACACCGCGACCAAGCTGTTCGCGGAAAAGGGCTACGAGGCCACGAGCCTGCTGGACATCGCGAACGCGCTGAACATTTCCCGGCCGGCGCTGTACCACTACGTCAGCAAGAAGGAAGACCTGCTGGCGATGCTCGTCGAGCAGGTCACCAACGGGTTCGCCGAGGTGCTGGCCCAGCTGAAGGCACGCGACGACCTGACGCCGTCGGAGAAGATCGCCGACGTGGTCGCGCTGATCGTGCGGCAGCGGGCGGAGCACTCCGACCAGTTCCGGATCCTCGACCGGTCCGAGCCGATCCTGCCGGAGCCGCTGGCCGGGGAGCATCTGACGGCCAAGCGGAAGATCCTGCGGGAGTTCACGGCGCTGGTCGAGGCGGGGATCGAGGCCGGGGAATTCCGGCGGGTCGACGCGCGGACGGCGGCGTTGTCGTTGCTGGGGATGTGCAACTGGGTCGCTTGGTGGTTCCGGCCTGGGGGAGATGTGGACTCGTTGGTGGCTACCGTCACTGGGTTGGCGACGGGGATGTTGGCGGCTGGGGAGAATGCCGGGCGGGGGCGGCAGGATGCGCGGACTATTGCGGAGATTCGGGGGTTGTTGGATCGGTTGGAGGGGTGAGGTTTCTCCTCCTGCTGGGTCGGGGAGAGAGCGGCTGTGCCGGGGGGAAGAGCGGCTGTGGCGGGGGAAAGAGAGCGGCGAAGCCGCGAAAAGAGAGCGGCGAAGCCGCGAAAAGAGAGTGGTTGCGTGGGGCACCCCGAAGTTTGATTGTCACTACGGCGCGGGGGTGCTTGTCAAGGCGGGAAAGATGCCTTGACAAGCACCCCCGCGCCGTGTTTTTGGCTTCGTATCGGGGGCGGGGGAGGTGTGGGTGCCTCGCTCGTTGGGTGCATCGCTGCCGGTTTTCGGGTGCGTCAGATGCACCCAATGCCACATTGAGGTTTTCTCAGTAGGGCTGGGTGGGGTGTGTCGCCGAGGGGCGGGGCGTGGGGCCGCTGGTAGGACTGGATTTGCGAAGATCAAGTCCGAGAAACCCCAGGGGCCCCACGTGATTGCTTATGGTGCCACGCTCGATGTGGCGCGCGAGCTTGCCCTGTTCGTCGCGCGTGTCCTGCACGCCGAGCACCGCCGCCGCGGCACCCGCCGCGGCCGGCGGGCGCTGACCGCGTTCGGGCAGGCGGTGCTGGCGCTGCGCTGGTTCCGCGACGCCGTCCCGGTGCACCGCCTCGCCGCCGACCACCGCGTCGGCGTCGCCACCGCCTACCGGTACCTGCACGAAGCGGTCACCGCCCTCGCCAGCGAGGCCCCCGACCTGCACGACGTCCTCGCCCAGCGCCGCGGCGCGGGGACACGCACGTGATCCTCGACGGCATGTTGATCGGCTGCGACCGGGTCGCCGCGACCACCGTCAAGACCAAAGGCCGCAACCGCGGCGCGACCGTCCACCTCTGGTACTCGGGCAAACACCGCTGTTTCGGCGGGAACATCCAGTTCCTCGCCACCGCCGACGGCTACCCGCTCTGGGTCTCGCCCGTGCTGCCCGGCTCCCGCAACGACCTCGCCTCGGCCAGGCACCACGGCATCACCGGCGCCCTGACCGCCGCCGCGGCCCACGGCCTGAAAACCCTCGCCGACAAGGCCTACCACGCAGCCGGCACCGGCATCCTCACCCCGGTCAAGAAAACCACCGGCCGACCGCCGCTACCCCCGACGAGCACGCCTTCAACCTGCTCCACACCCGGCTGCGCTGCCTCGGCGAACGCGCCGCCGCAATGTTGAAAACCCGCTGGGCAGCCCTACGACACGTCACCCTCTGCCCCCAACGCATCGGCCACATCACCCAAGCAGCCTCGTCCTCACCCACCACGAACACCACGGACGCTACTGAGAAAACCTCAATGTGGCATTGGGTGCATCTGACGCACCCAATGTGGCATTCGGTGCGTGGGACGCAACGAATGTGGCATTGGGGCGCATCGCGTAGGGCGGGTTGAGCTGGGCAGGGCTGGTCGTGAGGGGAACCCTGAGGGAATCAGGGGCTGTGAGGGTGGCCCTCACGAACCTCGGGTTGTGACATAAGTGTCGAAAGTTCGACACAAGTATTGAATTCTGCGCTCGGGCGGCTTACCTTGGCTGCATGACGTTGCCTCCAGCTGCACTGCCAGTGGCCCCGTTCGACGAGGTCAGCGTGCTTGCTTATCGGCGTGCCGGGTTGTGGGCGGGGCGGTCCCTGCCTGCTGAACTCCTGGCCGCGGCTCGTCGGCATGGTGGTCGCACCGCGCTCGTTTCCGAGGGTGTGGCGTGGTCGTACGACGAGCTTTTCGACACTGCGTCGCGGTTCGCGGCGGGGCTGCTCGGGTCGGGTGTGGTCCGTCCGGGGGAGCCGGTGGTGTTCCAGATGGGGAACGTGGCGGAGACCGTCGTCGCGTACCTCGGGTGTTTGTTCGCTGCCGCGCCGCCGGTCTGTACTTTGCCGCAGCACGGGACTCGGGAGATCGGGTTGCTCGCGGCGCACGTCGGGGCGCGGACGCTGATCGCGCAGGCCGATTTCCGGGACGGACGGTTGCGCAAGCAGGCGGAGCAGTTGCTGGCGGACGGGGCCGTCTCCGACGTCGTTGTGTGCCGCGGCGAGGCGCTCGGGGATACGCCGTCGTACTCGCGGCTCGTGGCTGAACAAGTGCGGGAACCGTTGCCCTACTTGGATGTTGACCTTGCCCGGCCCGCGGTGTTCCAGCTTTCCGGTGGGACGACGGGGCTGCCGAAGGTCGCGCCGCGGTTGCACGAGGAGTACGCCTACAACGCTCGGGCCTGGGCGGCCGCGATGGAGATGGACGAGCACTCGCGGGTGCTGTATCCGTTGCCGCTCATGCACAACGCGGGCATCTCGCTCGCGCTGCAGCCCGCGATCCTCACCGGGGCGACGCTCGTTCTCGCTCCCTCCGCGGACGTCGACACGCTGCTCGACCTCATCGGCGAGCACCGGCCGGACGTGCTGCCGCTCGTGCCGCCCGCGCTTGCCGTGCGGCTTCTCGAATCGCCGCGGGCCCAAGCGGCCGACCTGTCCTGTCTGCGGGATTTCGTGGTCGGCGGGCAGCGGTTGCCGGTGGAGGTCGCCGAGCGGCTGCGGGACGAGCTGGGCATCCGGATCCGGCAGATGTTCGGGATGGCCGAAGGGATGTTCCTGGTCACGCCCGCCGGCGCGGACGAGGACGTGCGGCACCATACCGTCGGTGCGCCGATCTCCGCGGCGGACGAGATCCGGATTCTCGACCCGGTGTCCGAAAGCGAAGTCCCGGACGGCGAGGTCGGCGAGTTCGCCGCGCGCGGGCCGTACACGATCCGCGGCTACTACCGCGCCGAGGAGCACAACAAGACCGCGTTCACGCCTGACGGGTTTTACCGCACCGGCGACCTGGCCCGGCGGCACGTCAGCGCGAAGGGCGTCAGCTACTCGATCGACGGACGGATCAAGGACGTCATCAACCGCGGCGTCGAGAAGATTTTCGCCGAGGAGGTGGAGGAGATCATCGTCCAGCATCCGGACGTGGTCACTGCCGCGCTCGTCGCGATGCCCGATCCGGTGCTGGGCGAACGAGCGTGCGCGTACCTCGTGCTCGAGGACGGCGCCGAGCCGCTGACAGTGCAAACGCTTGGCGCGCACCTGCTCAGCCGCGGGCTCGCGAAGTACAAGCTGCCCGAACGCGTCGAGGTGGTCCCGGCGCTGCCGTTGACGAACGTCGGCAAGGTCGCGAAGAACCGGCTGCGCGAGGACGTGCAAGCGAAACTGGCCGAAGGGAGTGCCCGGTGACCCGGCGCGCGAACGTAATCGGGGGCGGACCCGGCGGGCTGTATGCCGCCCGGCTGCTGAAACTCAACGACCCGGGTCTGGAGGTCGTCGTCCACGAGCGGACGGACGCGTCGCGGGCGACGTTCGGGTTCGGGGTCGGGCTCACCGAGGCCACTATGCGCAACCTCGAACAGGCCGATCCGGAGACCGCGGACCGGGTCCGGGCGGTCAGTTACGTCGGGCACGAACTGCGCTTCGACGCTCCTGATCGGTCCGTGTGCCTGCACGGCGCGCGCAATCTCGCGGTCGGCCGGGCGGAGCTGCTGCGGGTGCTGCGAGAAGCGGCGACCGACGTCGGCGTCGTATACCGCGCCGGGTCGCGCGCCGATCTCGGCACCGTGACCGGCGACGTCGTCATCGCTGCGGACGGGGTCGGCAGCGCGACGCGCACCAAACTCAGCGCGGAACTCGGCGTCCGCACCACCCTCGGACGGACGCGGTACGTGTGGTGCGGTGCCCCGTTCGCCGCGTCGTCGGCCTTCTTCGCCGCGGCTCGGCGGGGGCCGGAACTGTTCGTCACCCATGCCTATCCGTACGCGGAGGACCGCAGCACTTTCCTGATCGAAGTGGACGACGAAACCTGGACGAGCGCTGGTCTAGCTGAGTTCGACGCGGCCACCGGTCCCGGCGAGACGGACCGGCAAAGCGTGCAGCTGCTGGAAAACGTGCTCTCGGACCAGCTTCGCGGCGGCGAGCTGCTCACGAACCGCACTCGCTGGAGCCGGTTCGTCAACCTCGGCCTCGACCGGTGGCACAGCGGGAACGTCGTGCTGCTCGGCGATGCCGCGCACACCGCGCACTACACGCTCGGCTCGGGCACCAAGCTTGCGCTGGAAGACGCGATCGCGCTGGCCGGGGCGTTGACGGGGGAGAGCTCGCCGTCCGCCGCGTTCGCCGCGTACGAACAGGCGCGACGACCGGCGGTGGAGCGGTTCAAGCAGCTCGCCGGTCGTAGCCAGCGGTGGTGGGATTCCTACCGGTGGCGGGCGGACTGGTCGGCCGAACGGCTCGGCCTGTCCTACATGACGCGTTCGGGCAACATCACGATGGCCGACTACGCCCGATCCGAACCCGAGGTCGTGCGCGCCGCGCTGGAGTGGCTGGGTTCGGCGCCGACCGGCGACCCAGAGGAATGGGTGCTCGCACAACCGTTGCGGGGCAACGGTTTCCAGCTTCCGTCGCGGGTCACTACGCGCGCGAACCTCGGTCCGGTCGAAGAGCTTTCCTGGACCGAACCGGACGTGTGGAGCGAGCCCGCCGACGACGCGGTCGCCCGCGCCGGTCGCGGTGCCGGTCCGCTGCTGCTCACCGGAGCCGCGGACGAGTTCTGGGCAAGGGTCGACCTTGCCGAGCGGCTTCGCCTGCAGACCAGCCGCTGCGTCGGCGTGCAGCTCCCCGAATCCGCGCGGGCCTTCGCGGCGACCTCGATCGGTGCCGGCCGGGCCGATTTCGCAGTCCTTGAAGACTTTCCCAGGAGGAATTCGTGACCAGCACTTCCCGGCGCGTCGGGCTGATCGTGCCGAGTTCGAACGTCACCGTCGAAACGGAGCTGCCGCGGCTGCTCCAGCGGGTGGCGGACGTCGAGTTTTCCTTTCACTCCAGTCGAATGCGCATGCACGCGGTGACGCCTGAGCAGCTGCGCGCGATGAACGCTCAGCGCGAGCGTTGCGTCCTGGAGATCGGCGACGCGCGGACGGACGTGCTGCTCTACGCCTGCCTCGTCGCGGTCATGGCGTCCGGTGTCGGGGCACATCGGGACACGGAGCTGCGAATCGCCGAGCAACTCGCGCTCGGCGGCGCGGACGCCAAAGTCCTGTCCAGCGCCGGTGCGCTGGTGCGCGCGCTGAAGGATCTTGAAGCCAACCGCGTCGCGCTCGTCATGCCGTACACCGAACCGGTCGCGCGCACTGTGGTCGAGTACCTGGAGGCCGAGGGCTTCACGATCACCGGCTGGCGTGCGCTGGGCGTCGCGGACAATACGGAGGTCGGCTGTATACCGGGCGACAATGTGCTGTCTGCCGCACGCGAACTCGACCTCCGGGCCAGCGACGCGCTGGTGCTGTCGTGCTGTGTCCAGATGCCGTCGCTCGACCTGATCCAGCCCGCGGAGGACGAATTCGGACTGCCCGTGCTCTCCGCCGCCACCGCCGGCGCGTACTCGATCCTGCGCAGCCTCGGCCTTCCCGTCGAGCTGCCGGGCGCGGGTTCGCTGCTGCGCGCCGACGCCAAAGTCCAGGCCTGAAAGGAGTTTCCGCATGACTGAGAAGCCAGTGCACCGCGTGCGCGGAGTCGACCACGCCGCCTTCCCGACCTTCGACCCGGTCGCCACCGTCCGGTTCTACCGCGACGTGCTCAATTTCCCGATCGTCCACTCGATCTGCGCCGCGGGCTGGGGCCCGGAGAAACACCCGGACTTCATCCACTTCTTCTTCGACATCGGCGGCGGCGACCGCTTGGCGTTTTTCTATTACTTCGGCTGGGAACCAGCAGGCGACCAAACCGCCCCGGGCGACGCGTGGGCCCGGCTCCCGCACGGCACGCCGAAATTCTTCGCCGACAGCAGGCATCTGGCGATCAATGTCGCCGACGAGGAAGATCTGCTGGAGTATCGTCGTCGCCTGGACGAATCCGAATGGCCGGTGGAAATGCAGGTGATGCACGAAACCATCGAATCCATTTACACCCACGACCCGAACGGCTACATGGTCGAAATCACCCGCGCCTTGCGTCCAGTGACCCCGCAGGAGGACCTCGACGCGGAACTGACCCTGCGCGCGTTGTGCGACGTCGCTTCGGGCGAGGACCCGTCGATGGACAAACTGCTTACGCGCAAAGCAGAACTGATCGTCGAAGAGGCGGCTTCATGGGAGCCCGCGGGGAAGGAGATGGTCTGACGTGGCGCGGTTCTATGTCCTAGACGTGCCGGAAAACGAAGGCGTCCTCGCCGTGGCCCGCCAAGACGACGGCAATACGGTCGACCGGATCGGCCCGTACTTCCGAATCAGCGCCCCGGGAACAATCGTCATCGACCGCCGCGCGACGGGTTGTCGGCACGCCGTTTGGTACAGCGCGATCGCCGGTCTGGAAGGGTCCGTGATCACTCAGCACGACAAGAACGCGCTGCGGATCGAAAGGCGCCCCCATGCCTGAAAACGGCCTAGGCGCGGGCCGCTACCTGGCCCCCGCCTCCCTCCCCGAGGCGACCACCACGACCGCCCACCAACTCACCACCTCCGACGGCGCGACAGTCAACGGTCTGCTTAGGACAGTCCCAGGTGCGTCCACAGTGGCGTTCCTGATGCATCCGCGGCAGGATTTCTCGCACCACGTCCTGGTTCCCGAACTGCTAGCCCAAGGCTATGCGGTGTGGACCCAAGGCACCCGCACCGTCGGCAACGACCTCACCCTGCTGCACGAACAAGCCCTCCTGGACATGGCCGCCGGACACGTCTTCCTGCGCTCCGCGGGCTTCCCATCGGTAGTCCTCATCGGACACTCCGGCGGCGCAGCCTTGGCTGCTTTCTACTTACAGCAGGCCGCCCTGCCTCCATCCGCCCGACTCCACTGCGCCCCAAGCGGAAAACCCGTCCCTCTCACTGAGGCCGAAATGCCCGTCGCGGACGGTTTCCTCATGATGGCCCCGCATCCCGGTCAGGGAGCTTTACTGCTGCGCCTGATCGACCCCTCGGTAACCGACGAACAAGACCCCCGCTCAGCTTCACCGGCCTTGGACCCCTACCTCCCCGCGAACGGTTTCGCCACCCCGCCAGAATCCTCGACGTACTCCGCGGATTTCATCACGGCGTACCGCTCGGCCCAATACGAACGCGTCGCCCGAATCGACGAACGAGCCCGGGAACTGGCAGAGAAGTCGGCCACCGCGCGGCGTCGCTACGCCACCTCCAAAGACCCAGAGGACCGACGGAGCGCCCTGGCGACCGGAGTCCTGACTGTCTACCGCACCGACGCGGACCTGCGTTCAGTCGACCTATCACTGGACCACAATGACCGCCCATACGGTTCACTATTCGGCCACCGCCCGGACCTGACCAATTACGGCGTGCTCGGCTTCGGCCGCCTGACGACCCCGGACTCGTGGCTGTCGACCTGGTCGGCAATCTCGAGCAACGCAGACTTGGCCCGCTGCCTGCCGGACGTGAAGGTGCCGACGCTGCTGGTCGAACTGACTGGCGATCAGGCGTGTTTCCCCGCCGACGCCAAACGCTTCCACGACTTGAGCGGCGCGTCAGACGCCACACATGTTCGGGTGCCAGGCAGGCATTTCGGCGCCCCTCTGCACGAGGGCATGACCTCAGGCGCAACCCTCGCCGGCGCGGAAATGGGCCGATGGCTGGGGGAGCGGTTCCCGGCAGGTGCGCTCGCGGTGAGGTGAGTTGGGCCGCTGCTCCCGATGGATTTCGCTCGCGGCGAGGTGAGTTGGGCCGCTGCTCCTGGGGGGTTCGCTCGCGGTGAAATGATCCGGACTGCTGCTCCTGGCGAGTTTGCTCGCGGTCAGGTGAGCCAGACTGCTGCTCCCGGTGGGTTTCGCTCGTGGCGAGGTAAGCAGGGCCGCTGCTCCCGGTGGGTTCCGCTCGGGGTGAGGTGAGCCGGGTTGCGGCTCCTGACAGGTCTCGCTCGCGGCGAGGTGAGTTGGGCTGCCTTCTCCTGGCGGGGTTCGCTTGCTTGCCTTGAATTCCTTCTTCTGTGCGCCGGTCTTCTCCCGCAGGGAGGACCGGCGCACTTTCGCTTCCCCGAGGGCCTGCGATCCGGCCGTTGCGATCCGGAGGCGACGGGAGCCCCGGCCGCCGGTCCAACGCCGGACGGGCGTTGATCCTGCCAACTGGCCACCGATATCCAAGTCGATTGCATACAGTCGCCTGACCACGCGCCGATAGTCGATTGCATACCGTCGACGGGCAGCGCGGACACGGCAGGCCCGGAATGGATTCTGCCGATCGAATCCGGTCGAATCCGGCAGCTCATCTACCGGGGACAGTAAGCAGGATTCCAGTCGTCTGTCCGCCTGCCGCCAGTCGCCAGTCGCCAGTCGCGTGTCCGCGAGTCGCCTGTCTGCCTGTCGCGTGTCTGCCGGTCACCTGTCGACCAGCCGCCGGTATCCCGGTCGATTGCATACAGTCGGCTGCAGTCTGCGGGCAAACAAAATCCGGCAATCGACACTTCGCCTCAGCTGACACCTCTCTCGCTGCAGTCAAACCCCACTGCAGTCGACACCTCTCTCGCCGCAGTGATACCCCGGCAAGAACCCCAGTGGATTGGCGCAGTGCATTGGCGCGCACAGACCGCTCGCCACCCGCACCCCCGCACCCGCGTCGTCTCAAGGTCGCCCCCAACTGTGACCCTCATCAACAACAAGCGCCAACAACATACCGCGTATGCAACTATTGCGAAGGCCGACAAACGGCACCATCACGCAGACCAAGGAGACGCGGGCTCATGCCACTAGCACTGGTAGCGCTGGCCATCGGCGCGTTCGGAATCGGCACCACCGAATTCGTGATCATGGGCCTTCTCCCCGAGATCGCCGCCGAATTCGGGGTGTCCATCCCGTCCGCGGGCCTTCTGGTGACGGGTTACGCGCTCGGGGTCGTCGCCGGGGCGCCGGTGATGACGATTCTCGGCACGAAGATCAATCGCAAGACCATGCTCATGCTGCTCATGGGCCTGTTCATCGCCGGGAACCTGCTGTCGGCGGTCGCGCCCGCGTTCGGGGTCATGCTTGCTGGGCGGATTGTCGCGTCGCTCGCGCACGGGGCGTTCTTCGGGATCGGCTCGGTCGTCGCGGCGGAGCTCGTCGCGCCGGACAAGCGCGCTGGGGCCATCGCGATCATGTTCACCGGTCTCACGGTTGCCAACATCGTCGGCGTGCCGCTCGGGACGTTCGTCGGGCAGGCGGTTGGGTGGCGGGTCACCTTCGGGATCGTCGCGGCGCTCGGCGTCGTCGGGCTCGCCGGCGTCGCGAAGCTGGTGCCGGACCTGCCCCGGCCCGAAGGGGCGCATTTGCGCAAGGAGCTGGCCGCGTTCCGGAACGTTCAGGTGGTGCTCGCGATGGCCATGACGGTCCTCGGTTTCGGCGGGGTCTTCGCCGCGATCACCTACATCGCCCCGATGATGACCGAGATCGCCGGGTACTCCTCGGGCGCGGTGACCTGGCTGCTGGTGCTGTTCGGCATCGGCATGTTCCTCGGCAACCTGACCGGCGGCCGGTTCGCCGACCGCAAGCTCATGCCGATGCTCTACGTCAGCCTCGGCGGGCTCGCGATCGTCCTGGCGCTGTTCACCGTCACCGCGCACAGCAAAATCCTCGCCGCGGCAACGATTCTGCTGATCGGCGCGCTCGGCTTCGCCACCGTGCCGCCGCTGCAGAAGCGCGTTCTCGACCAGGCGCACGGCGCGCCGACGCTCGCGTCCGTCGTCAACATCGGCGCGTTCAACCTCGGCAACGCGCTCTCCGCGTGGCTCGGCGGCGTCGTGATTTCCGCCGGATTCGGTTACACAGCACCGAACTGGGTCGGGGCCGCGCTCGCCGGTTCCGCGCTCGGCCTCGCGGTCTTGTCGGCCGCCCTCGAACGCCGACCGCGCGTCGCGGTGCCCGAACCCCTTGTCCAGCACTGAGAAAGGCAATACCGATGAAGATCCGCCTCAACAACGGCGTCGAAATCCCGCAACTCGGCTTCGGCGTATTCCAGGTCCCGGACGACCGGACCACCGCCGCGGTGGCCAGCGCTCTCGAAGCTGGCTACCGCAGCATCGACACCGCCGCGATCTACGGCAACGAAGCAGGCGTCGGCCGCGCCATCGCCGAGTCCGGGATCCCGCGCGACGACCTCTTCGTCACCACCAAGCTGTGGAACGAAGACCAGGGCTACGACTCCACCCTGCGCGCCTTCGACGCCAGCCTCGCGAAACTCGGCCTCGACTACGTCGACCTGTACCTGATCCACTGGCCGACCCCCGCCCGCGACCGCTACCTCGACACCTGGCGCGCCCTGGAACACCTCGCCAAGGACGGCCGCATCCGCGCCGCGGGCGTGTCCAACTTCCAGCCCGCGCACCTGCGCCGCCTGCTCGACAACAGCGGCCTCGTGCCCGCGGTCAACCAGATCGAGCTGCATCCCGGCCTGCAGCAGGCCGAACTGCGCGCCTTCCACGCCGAGCACGGTATCGCGACTGAAGCGTGGAGCCCGCTCGCTCAAGGCGCGGTTCTGACCGACCCGGCGATCGTCGAAATCGCCGCGCGCACCGGGAAATCCGCCGCGCAGGTGGTGCTGCGCTGGCACCTGAAGCTCGGCAACATCGTGATCCCGAAGTCCGTGACGCCCGCCCGGATCCGGCAGAACCTCGACGTCTTCGACTTCGACCTGACCGACAGCGACCTCGCCGCCATCGCCACCGCCGACCGCGGCCTGCGCACCGGGCCGGACCCGGATCAGTTCAACTGACGGACCGCCGCGAGGCAACGGAAAATCGCTCCCTCGACGCCGCATCGGGTGCACACCAGGCACTCGATGCGGCGTTTTGTGCATGCTGAGCCCGGGGTTCGGCTCGGTCTCGGTCGGGGCGGGATGTGCAGTCTGGTCGGGCGGAGATGCGCAGCCTTGGACCGGGCGACGTGACCGCCGAGGCCGAGATGTGCGGCATTTGGATCTGGTCGCCGTGTTGGCTGGGGCAGAGTGAGGCGGGGCGTGGATCTGTTGGCTGGGGTGGAGTTGTGCAGCGCCTGGACCGGGCAGCGGTGTCCGCCGGGGTGGAGTTGTGCGGCACATGGAACTGGTGGCAGTGTCGGCTGGGGCCGGAGTTATGTGGCATTTGGGCCGGGCAGTTGTGCCCGGCGGGTGGGGTGGTGCGGCGCCTGGGCCAGGTCGCCTTGGCAGGTGGGGCGGAGTTATGCGGCACTTGCGCCGGGCGGGCGGGTCAGCTGGAGCCGGAGTTATGCGGCACTTGGACCGGGTAGCTGTGCCCGCCGGAGTGGAGCGGTGGGGCACCTGGACCGGGCCGCAGTGTCAACTAGGGCGGAGTTATGCGGCGCTTGGCCCTGGTTGCCGTGTCGCCCGGGGCGGAGTGGTGCGGCACGGGGCCGGGGCAGCCGTGTCGGTTGGGGCGGAGATTCGCAGCACCCCCGACCGGGCAGCCGTGTCGGCGAGCGAGCACCCACCTGTCCGAAACACCCCCGAAATCGCGGCCCGTCCGTCTAGTTCCGTACGAGCCGGGTCGCCGTGACCCCGTTCGGGAAAGCCGTTCGTTCCGCCACCGAAAACACTGTCGGATCGAACCCTCCCTCCACCATGGGGATGCCCGCACCAGCCACCACTGGGTAGCTCTTCAGCACGATCTCGTCGATCTCCGGCAGCAGCGCGCCGGCGAGTTTGCCGCCGCCGCAGAGCCAGATGTCTTTTCCGGTTTCCTCCGTCTTCAGTTCTCTCGCCAGGCCGACCGGATCGCCGGGGACGACGGTTACTGCTGGGTCGAGGTCCGGTTTCAGGGTGCTCGACACGACGTACTGGCGAAGGTGCGCATAGGGACTGGGGACGCTCGGATCGAGCTGATGCGTCGCGCGGCCCATCAGGACAGTGTCGAAACGGCGGTTCGGGGCACCTTCGACACCGGCAGCGGCGCGGAAGGCGGTCGGGATGGTTTCCGGGTACAGCGTGTTCATGAATCCCATGTAAGCGGCGGTCTGCTGGGCGTCGCCTTGCGGGAAGAAGTCGAACTCGCCCGCGGGGCCGGCGATGCGGCCGTCGAGGGTGACTGCGATGTAGTACACGAGCTTTCGCATCTAGGAACTCCGTCTGTAGTACTATGCCTGAAGTGGTTTGAAACGTACTACTACAGCTGGAGTGGTGTCAAATGGTGCGGAGGAACGACCAGCGGCGGGCTGCGCTCGTTGACGCGGCGATCGAAGTGCTGGCGCGCGAGGGAGCGCGTGGGCTGACGTTCCGGGCGGTCGACGGGGAGGCTGGCGTACCCGCGGGCACCGCGTCGAACTACTTCGCCAATCGTGACGAGCTTTTCACGCAGGCTGGGGCTCGGGTGTACGAGCGGCTGCAGCCGGAGGACGACTCGCTGCCGCCGGGGCTCGGGGACCGGGAGTCGTATGCGCAGCTGATGCGTGAGCTGGTCGGTCGGATCGCGGCGTTTCGCACCGGGTATCTGGCGTTGCTGGAGCTCCGGCTCGAAGCCACTCGACGGCCGGAGTTGCGGAGGGTGCTGACGGAGCGGGTTCGGGACGACGTCGAGGGGAACGTCGCGTACCACCTGGCGTCCGGGCTGCCCGGCGACGCCACCGCGGTCAAGCTGCTGATTCTCGCGCTCAACTGGCTGATCGTCGAACAACTGACCTTGCCGGACGTTTTCTCCGAAGCGGAACGCGAACACTTGATCACCGAGGCGGTCGAACGGATCATCGGCCCCGAATAAGGACTATCCGGGAGAAAAAGAACCGTTTCCCAGCCCGCTCTCGACCGCTAATTTAGGTTTGCCTATCGTAATCTGCGTGCAGTGGGCAGACGCGGTTCCGAACCTGATGATCGGCTTGCGCGAAGGGCTGGAAGCGGGCCTCGTGGTGAGCATCCTGCTGGCCGCGCTGCGCAAGATCCGGCGGCCGGAAGATGGCACAGCGGGGCCGGTTTCGACCGCTCCGGTGTGGTTGGGCGTGCTGGGCGCGGTGACCGTAGCGGGCAGTTTCGCCACAATTCTCACCTTTTCTACCGATGTCCTATCCTCCCGGGCGCAGCAGATCGTTGGCGGCTCGTTGAGCGTGCTCGCGGTATTCCTCGTCACCGGCATGGTGTTTTGGATGCGACGTACCGCGATGGGGCTTTCCGCACAATTGCGCGGCGAAGTCGAACGCGCGGTGGCGATCGGCGCGGGCGCGCTTACGCTCACTGCGTTCCTGGCCGTCGGCCGCGAGGGCCTTGAGACCACGCTGTTCCTCTGGACAGCGGTGAAAGCGTCCGGCACCACGGTCGCGCCGTTGACCGGAGCGGCGCTCGGGCTCGGCCTCGCGATCCTGCTGTGCTGGCTGCTCTACCGCCGTGCGGTAAAGCTCAACCTCGGCGTTTTCTTCAGCCGCACGGCATTCGTGCTGATCGTCATCGCGGCGGGCGTTCTGTCCTATGGCCTCGGCGACCTCCAGGACGGGGGCGTGCTGCCCGGCCAGAGCTGGGTCGCCTTCGACCTCACCGGCACGCTCGATCCGAACTCGTGGTGGGTTTCGCTGATCAGCGGCGTCACCGAGTTGACGCCCCGGATGACCGTCCTGCAGGTGACGGCCTGGCTCGGTTACCTCGCCGTCGTGCTCCCGCTGTTCGTCAAGGCCGGTCGGCAGCCCGTCGAGCGCAAGCCGGAAAGCGAACCTGCGCCGGCGGGGAAGTGGGAACGGCTGGCGGGCAAGCACACCGCGATCGTCGCGGGCGCGCTGGTGCTGGCACCCGTCGCGGTGGCCGCATTGGTGATCGCCGTACTTCCCCGAGCCGCAACGGGTTCCACGATCTCGGTGTCCGAGCACGACTGCGCGCCGGAGTGGAAGTCCGCGCAGGCCGGAACGCAAAGCATCACGGTGACCAACAAAACCGCGAAGGCAGGCGAGATTCGGCTCGACGACAGCAGCGGCGGGATTGTCGCGGAGATCGAGACGATCGGCCCGGCCACGAGTGCCACGATGTCCGCGACGCTGGCCGACGGTTCCTACACCTTCCACTGCCTGATGTCCGGACAGGCGACCACCGCGTCGGCTCCGGTGCAGGTCAGCGGCGGGGCGGCGAACGACGGTCCGGCTCCGGTCAAACCGGTCACCACTGAAGATCTCACCGGCCCGAATCAGAAATATCTCGCTTACGCAGCCCAGCAACTCGGCACGGTGTCGAGCGCGGTGGGCACGGTCCGCGCGGACCTGGCCGCGAACAACACCGATGCGGCGAAGAAGGACTGGCTGACCGCGCAGCTCGCGTGGGAGCGAGTCGGCGCGTCCTACAACAGTTTCGGCGACGCGGGTACCGCGGTCGACGGCCTGCCCAACGGGCTGCCCGCCAACACAGCTGATCCCGGCTTCACCGGGTTGCACCGCTTGGAGTACGGCCTGTGGCACGGCCAGGCTCCGGCGTCCCTGGTCCCGGTCGCCGACCAGCTCACCCGGGATCTCGCGGCCCTGCGCGGAAAACTCGCCACTGACGACGTCGCGGGCGATCCCACGAAGCTGCCGATACGCGCGCATGAAATCCTCGAAGACGCGATCCGCGATCATCTGTCCGGAATGGACGACCAAGGCAGCGGAACCGCTTACCCCGCAACGGATGCCGACGTCGACGTCACCCGTACAATCCTGGCTGAGCTGACTCCGCTGCTCAATGAGCGCGCGCCCAATCTGGTCCAGACAGCGGAAAAGCAGCTCACCACGTTGCACGAGGCGCTGGTCAACCACGCGCCCACCACTCTCGCCCAGCGGCAGGCGGTGAACGGCGCGGCCGGAGCTGTCGTCGAGACGCTGTCCGCGGTGCCCACTCTGCTCGAAGTTCCTCCGAGCCACTGATCGGCTGGTGAATCCCGAAGTGACGAACGTCAATCGCCGCAACTTCCTGAAAGGCGCGGCCGCCGGAGCGGCAGGCACCGCGCTCACCGGAGGCGTGCTGATCGGCGGCGCCCAGGCCGACGAACGCTCCGCCGGCGCCGCGCCGACCCCGGCGACGGAGTATCCGTTCCACGGCGCCAACCAGTCCGGCGTGCTCACTCCGGCTCCGGTCGAAAAGCAGGCTTCCGCCGCCTTCGTGGCATTCGACCTGCTCAGCGGCTCGAAGACGGACCTGATCGCGCTCCTGCACACGCTCACCGACCGCGCCCGGTTCCTCACCGCCGGCGGCACGCCGCCGAATCTGGGCGTCGGACGGCCGCCGTCGGACAGCGAGGTGCTCGGCCCGTCCGTCGTCGCCGACGGTCTCACCGTCACGGTTTCCTTCGGCTCGAGCCTCTTCGACCGCGTCGGTCTCGCTGCGCGGAAACCGAAAAAGCTGACCCCGATGAAGATCTTCCCGGACGACGCGCCGGAAGCCGCCTGGATGCACGGGGACCTGCTGATCCAGTTGTGCGCCAACAACCCGGACACCGTGCATCACGCGCTCCGCGACCTCACCCGGCACACCCGCGGCGCGATGCAGCTGCGGTGGAAGATGCACGGCTACAACCCGCCGCCGCGGCCGTCCGGCGCGGGCCGGAACCTGCTGGGATTCAAGGACGGCACGGCGAATCCGGTCGGCGGCGAGGCGAGCGGGCTGGTGTGGGTCGACGATCCGGCCGAACCCGCGTGGGCGCGCGGCGGCAGCTACCAGGTGGTGCGGCTGATCCGGATGCTGGTCGAGTTCTGGGACCGGGTGTCGATCAACGAACAGGAGAAGATGTTCGGCCGCCGCCGCGATTCGGGCGCGCCGCTGGACGGCAACGCCGAGACCGACAACCCGGACTACGCCGCCGACCCGAAGGGCGCGGTGATCCCGTTGACCTCGCACATCCGCATGGCCAACCCGCGCACGCCCGCCACCGACAACCAGCGCCTGGTCCGCCGTTCCTACAACTACGACCTCGGCGTGGACGCGAACGGGGAACTCCAGGCCGGGCACGTGTTCGTCTGCTACCAGCAGGACGTCCGGCGGCAGTTCGAGACGGTGCAGCAGCGGCTGGCCGGCGAACCCCTGGTGGACTACGTCCAGCCGTTCGGCGGCGGCTATTTCTTCACGCTGCCGGGCGTCCGTGACCAGGCCGACTGGTACGCCAGCGGACTGTTTGGTTAGGCTAACCTTG
Organism: Amycolatopsis sp. Poz14; assembly: GCF_006704225.1. NCBI lineage: Bacteria > Bacillati > Actinomycetota > Actinomycetes > Pseudonocardiales > Pseudonocardiaceae > Amycolatopsis > Amycolatopsis sp. Poz14. The sequence continues at coordinate 9,187,296 of NZ_JACLHD010000001.1, read as the reverse complement.
CTTCGAGTGGTCGAGGTGCGGTGCAATGAGGTGTGGACCTGTACTCGATCGGCGAGGTGTCGGCGCGCTTCGACGTGCCGGTGTCGACGCTGCACTACTGGGAGAGCTGCGGCCTGATCGAGCCGCACCGCCGCTCCGGCTGGCGGTTCTACGACCGCGACCAGCTCTACCGGATCGCGCTGATCCGCACCTGGCGCGAAACCGGCCTGCTGAGCCTCGACGACATCGCGGCGCTGCTCGGGGTCCACGGCCAGTCCGACGACTGGCGGAGCACGGTCACCGCCCGGATCGAGTCGATCCAGGAGCAGGTGACTCGACTGCTCGACGCGCAGGCTTATCTGCACCACCTCATGACGTGCCGGCACGACGGTCCTCTGGACGAGTGCCCTGGGTTCCGGGCCGGGGTGGAGCTGCCGGTGGCCAAGGCGGCCCAGTAGTCGGTGCCATCGTGGCACCGGATTTTTCCGAGGTGGCACCACCCTCTGAACTGGGGTTTCGCTAACTGTAGTGCCATAGTGGTGCCAAATTGAGCCATGGTGGCTTGTGGTGGTGCCAAGCGTGTGCCATAGTGGTGCCATGGACTTGACCACGTACGTAAGCAACCTCGGGCGGGAATTCGCGACGCTGGCCGAGGCCGGCGGCGAAGAGGGACGCGCGCTGGTCGAGCGGCTGACCGGATCGCTCGAATCGGCGATCCGGATGACCCTCCTGGACACCCTGTCCGGCGCCGTCGACGAGATCACCCGGGACCTCGCGCCCGGCTCGGTCGAACTGCGCCTGCGTGGCCGCGACCCGAACTTCGTCGTGACCGCGCCGCCCGCCGAACCCGCTCCGGCTCCGGCACCCGCGGCGGACCCGGCTCCGGAGGCCGAACCGCTGTTCTCCGAGGACGGTCCGTCCGCGCGGATCAACGTGCGGCTGCCCGAACAGCTCAAGGCCGCGGTCGAGGAGGCCGCCGCCAAGGAGGGCCGTTCGGTCAACGCCTGGCTCGTCCGGGCGGCCACCGCGGCGCTGCAGCAGCGGCCCGAACGCGAGCAGCGGTTCGACCCGCCCGGCGGCACGTTTTCCAAGCAGAGCTTCACCGGCTGGGTCCGGTAGCTCTCTCTTCTTCGCGCACTCCTTCACCCGTCTCTGACCTGCGGAGACGGCACACCTATCCGAAATGTGGGGACAACCATGCCTAAATTCGACACGCCCGACCCGATTTCCGTCACCCTCGACCTGGGCGTCGGCCAGGTCCGGTTCGCCGCGAGCGACCGTGCCGACACGGTCGTCGAGGTCCGGCCGACCGACGAGGCGGACTCGTCCGACGTGAAGACCGCGAAGCAGGTCCGCGTCGACTACAGCAACGGCACGCTGCACATCACCGGCCCGAGAATGCGGGCGTTCGACTTCTCCCGCAAGACCCGCTCGGTCGACGTGACGGTCGAACTGCCCACCGGCTCGCGGGTCACCGCCGAGGTGCAGGCGGGTGCGTTCCAGGGCACCGGGCAGCTCGGACAGTCGCGGTTCAAGACCGCGGCCGGGAACGTCAGCCTCGACCGCACCGGTCCGCTGCGCGTCGACACCTCGGTCGGCCATGTGACGGTCGAAGGGGTCGCGGGCGACGCCGAGGTCTCCACGTCGTCCGGGAAGGTTCGGCTCGGGCAGATCGACGGGACCGTCGCGGTCAAGAACTCCAATGGCGAAACCACGATCGAGTCCGCCGGCGCCGAGGTCCGGGTGCGCGCGGCCAACGGCGACATCACCGTCGAGCACGCCGGTTCCGGGGTCGACGCGAAGACGTCCAACGGGGCGATCCGGCTCGGCGAGGTCGTCCGCGGTTCGGTCCTGCTCGAGAGCGCGATCGGCGACCTGCGGATCGGCATCGCCGAGGGCACCGCGGCCTGGCTCGACGTGAAGACCAACTTCGGCCACGTGCGCAACCAGCTGGAGACGTCGGCCGGCGCGGGCGAGTCCAAGGAGACCGTCGAGGTCCGCGGGCACACGGCGTTCGGCGAAATCGTCATCCACCGCTCCTGACTCACATCTGAGGGGAAACCTATGTCCAGCAACCATTCCCGGCCCGCGATCGCCGCGACCGGACTCCGCAAATCCTTCGGCGACCACGTCGTGCTCGACGGCATCGACCTCACCGTCGCCCGCGGCACGGTCTTCTCGCTGCTCGGCGCGAACGGCGCGGGCAAGACCACCACGGTGAAGATTCTGTCCACTTTGATCAATGCCGACGCCGGTGCGGCGCAGGTCGCCGGGTACGACCTCGTCGCGGAAGCGGACGGGGTGCGGGCTTCGATCGGGGTCACCGGGCAGTTCTCCGCCGTCGACAATCTGCTGACTGGCGAGGAAAACTTGCTGCTGATGGCGGATCTGCACCACCTCGACCGGACTGCCCGGCGGCAGCGAACGGCGGAGCTGCTCGAACAGTTCGATCTCGTCGAAGCGGCGAAGAAGCCGGTGTCGACGTACTCCGGCGGAATGCGCCGCCGGCTCGACCTGGCGCTGACGCTCGTCGACAGCCCGCAGGTGATCTTCCTCGACGAGCCGACCACCGGCCTCGACCCGCGCAGCCGCCGGGCGATGTGGGAGATCGTGCGCAAATTGGTGGCCGACGGGGTCACGATTTTCCTTACCACGCAATACCTCGAAGAGGCCGACGAACTGGCGGACCGGATCGCGGTGCTCGATCACGGGCGGATTGTCGCTGAGGGCACGGCGGAAGAGTTGAAGCGCCAGATCCCCGGCGGACACGTTCAATTGCGCTTCGAGGAAGAGGCGGACCTCGCGGAGGCGCAGCGTGCGCTGAGCGAGGCGTCGCGGCAGCACGACGCGCTGGTGCTGCGCGTGCCCAGCGACGGGAGCCTGCAGTCGCTCAAGGCGTTGATCGACCGGCTCGATGCGTTGCCGGTGAAGGTCGGCGAACTGTCCGTGCACACCCCTGATCTCGACGACGTTTTCCTTGCCCTGACTGGCAATCCCACTGACGAAAAGGTGACTTCCCGATGACTGCTCCCGTTCTCGCCGGACCAGATCTGCGGTTCCACCCGGTGCGCGATTCGCTGACCATGCTGCGCCGGAATCTCAAGCACATGCTCCGGTATCCGTCGCTGACGATCATGCTGGTCGGCATGCCGGTCGTGTTCCTGCTGCTGTTCGTCTACGTTTTCGGCGGCACTCTAGGCGCGGGGTTAGGCGGTGCGGGAGGAGGCAGAGCCGAGTACGCCAATTTCGTCGCGCCGACGATTCTGCTGATGACCATTACCGCCACCGTGCAGGGAACGGCGATTTCGGTGGCGATGGACCTGACTGAGGGGGTCATTGCCCGGTTCCGGACCATGCATATCGCGCGGGTTTCGGTGCTGACCGGGCATGTGCTCGGCAGTGTGCTGCAAGCGTTGTTCGGGCTCGTGGTGGTCACCGGGGTCGCGTTGCTGGTCGGGTTCCGGCCCGCCGCCGGGGTCGGTTCGTGGTTCGCGGCGGTCGGATTCCTGGTGGTGGTGGCACTCGCGCTGGTGTGGCTGTGTGTCGCGCTCGGACAGGTGAGCAAGAGCGTCGAATCGGCGAGCAACACGCCGATGCCGTTGCTGCTCCTGCCTTTCCTCGGCAGCGGGTTCGTGCCGACCGACTCGATGCCGGGTGCGCTGCGGTGGTTTGCCGAGTACCAGCCGTTCACGCCGATTATCGAGACCCTGCGTGCGCTGTTGCTCGACAAGCCGCTGGGCAACCACCTGTGGTTCGCGCTCGGCTGGTGCGCCGTGATGGGCGTCGGCGGCTATCTCTGGTCCAAGAAGCTTTTCAATCGCGAATACGCACACTGAAGGGGGCATGGGGGATGACTGGCGAAGAGATCGTGCAAGGGGTTCCGATGGGGCGGGCGCGGGGATGCCCGTTCGATCCTCCGCCGTCGCTGACCGCGGTGCGGGACCGGGCTCCGCTGACGCGGATGGCGTTCCCGGACGGGCACGTCGGCTGGCTGGCCACCGGGCACGCGGAGGTCCGGGCGATCCTGGCGGACCAGCGGTTCAGCAGTCGGTACGAATTGTGGCACTACCCGTTTCCCGGGATGGAGCAGTTCCCGGAATTGCCGCCGGCTCCGGTGGGGGACATGACGGGACTCGACGCGCCGGAGCACACGCGGTTCCGGAAACTGCTGACGGGCAAGTTCACGGTGCGGCGGATGCGGTTGCTCAGCGATCGGGTGGCCGAGGTTTCCGGCGAGTATCTGGACGCGATGGAGAAGGCCGGGCCGGGGGTCGATCTGCTCGAATCTTACGCGTATCCGGTGCCTGCGGTGATGATTTGCGAACTGCTCGGGGTGCCTTATTCGGATCGGGCTTCGTTTCTGGGGTATGCCGCGGCGATCAGTGATGTTGATCTTTCCGAAGCGGAGAGGATGACTGCTTATGGACAGCTGCAGGAGTATGTGGCTTCGCTGGTACCGGCTAAGCGGGCCGCGCCCACGGACGATTTGTTCAGCGACCTGACCGGCAGCGATCTGACTGACGAGGAATTGGCTGGGCTGGGGACGTTCCTGCTGGCGGCAGGCCTGGATACCACGGCGAACATGCTGGCGTTGGGGACTTATGCGTTGCTTCGCCATCCGGAGCAGTGGGCGGCGGTGCGGGATGAGCCGGAGGCTGCTGGCGGGGCGGTTGAGGAGTTGATGCGGTATCTGTCCATCGCGCATACCGGGGTGCGGAGTGCGCTGGAGGATGTCGAGGTCGGCGGGCAGGTTATCCGGGCTGGGGAGTCTGTGGTGCTGTCGGTGCAGGCGGCTAATCGGGATCCGCTGAAGTTCGAGCGGCCGGATGAGCTCGATGTGCGGCGGGGCGCGGTGGGGCATGTCGGGTTCGGGCATGGGATTCATCAGTGTTTGGGGCAGCAGTTGGCTCGCGTGGAGATGACTGTGGCGTTGCCTGCGTTGGTGCGGCGGTTTCCTGAGCTGCGAGTGGCGGGGGAGGTTGTTTTGCGGCCTGAGTTGCAGAATATTTATGGGGTTTCGCGGTTGCCGGTCGCTTGGTGATTTTGTGGTTGCGTTGGCTCCCTCGCTTTTGATTGTTTAACACTGGCTCGGCGCTATCAAGGGCGCCTTCGGCGTCGCTGCGCGATGACCGCTGGCGCGGCCACCCTTGACAGCGCCGAGCCAGTGCTAACTGCGGCGGGGGCGAGGGGATGGGGGTGGAGTGGTCGTCTTGGTGAGTTATGGGGATTGGTGGCTGTTGTGGTTGTGGTAGATGCGGATGTGGTGTGTGCGGGGGTTCGGGAGTTGGGGGTTTCGTTTGGCGGGGTGGTGATGGTGCATTCGTCGTTGTCTGCGTTGGGGGAGGTGGATGGCGGGGCGGACGCGGTGGTGCGAGGGGTGTTGCGGGCGGTCGGGCCCGAGGGGACGGTGGTGGTGCCTGCGTTTACGCCGCAGGTGGCGGATCCGTTTCCGGAGTACGTGGGGGCGGGGGACGTCGAGGTGGACGAGGCGCGGGGGAGGGTGCCGCTGTTTCATGAGGGGCTGGCGACACCGATGGGGGCGATTCCCAACGCGGTGCTGGGGTGGGAGGGGAGCTGTCGCAGCCGGCATCCGCAGGCGTCGGTAGCGGCGGTGGGGGCGCGGGCGGCGGAGGTTGCTGGTCGGCAACCGCTGGCGTATGCGGTGGGGCGGGGGTCGCCGTTCGAGTGGTTGTACCGGGAGCGCGCGCGGATCTTGTTGCTCGGGGTCGGGCACGACCGGAACTCGTTCTTGCACTACGCCGAATCGCTCGTCCCGCATCATCGGCGGAAGGTTCGGCGGTTTCCGTACCTGGTGGAAGGGGAGCGGGTGTGGGTGCGGACCGACGACGTCGGGGACGACAACGGGCGGTTCTTTCCTCAGGTCGGGGCGGAATTCGAGGCGACGGGCGGCGTCCGGCGGGGGAAGATCGGGAGCGCGGAGTGTCAAGTAATGGACTGTGTACCGTTCGTAGGGTTCGCGCGGCGCAGGCTCGCGGAGCTGCTTCGGTGAAGCTGGCACCTATACTCGGGCGTTGTGACTGAAGGGTTCTCGCAGGTGCTGGAGCGTTGCCGGGCGTTCCTGGAGGAGCGGCAGCCGTCGACGCCGTGTCTGGTCGTGGACCTTGACGTGGTGCGCGGGAACTGCGAGCGGCTCGGCCAGGCGTTGCCGGAAGCGCGGATGTACTACGCGGTCAAGGCTAATCCGGTGCCGGAGGTCGTGCGGGTTCTTCGGCAGGCGGGGGTCGGGTTCGATGTCGCGGGGCGCGAGGAGATCGAGTTGTGTCTCGCGCAAGGGGTGCGGCCCGAGTTGCTGTCTTACGGCAACACGGTGAAGAAGGCTCGGGACATCGAGTTCGCGCATCGCGTGGGGGTGCGGCGGTTTACCTTCGACAGCCTCGAGGACCTGGAGAAGATCGCGGAGTTCGCGCCGGGGGCGACGGTCTCGTGCCGGATTCTGGTGGACAGTCCTGGATCGCAGACGCCGTTCGGGCGCAAGTTCGGCTGTGCTCCCGAGATGGCGGTCGACCTGCTGGTTCGGGCGGCGGGGCTGGGGCTGGATCCGGAGGGGGTCGCGTTTCACGTTGGGTCGCAGCATGTCGATCCGCGGGCTTGGGAAGTCGGGATCGCTGCCGCGGGCGAGGTGACTCACGCGGTCGCGGAGCGCGGGGTTTGCTTGCGGGGGTTGAATATCGGCGGTGGGTTTCCCGTTGGGTATTTGACTGAGCCGCCTCCGTTGGAGGAGTACGCGGCGGTTATTCGCGACGCCCTCGGGCGGCATTTCGCGGTGGCGCCTGAGCTGTCGTTCGAGCCGGGGCGGGCAGTGGTGGCGTCGGCTGGGGTGATTCGCAGCGAGGTCGTGCTGGTGTCGCGCAAGTCCGCAGCGGATGAGAAGCGTTGGGTGTACCTCGACATCGGCCGGTACGGCGGGCTCGCCGAGACGGAGAACGAGGCGATCGCGTACCGGTTGGTCACCGCGCATGACGGCGGTCCGGATGGGCCTGTCGTGGTTGCGGGGCCGACGTGCGACGGGGACGACGTGCTTTATCAGCGCACGCCGTATCGGTTGCCGTTGGCGTTGCGGGCTGGGGATTACGTCGATATTCCGGACGCTGGAGCGTACACGCAAAGCTATTCTTCGGTGTCGTTCAACGGGTTTCCGCCGCTGCGGTCGTACTTCATCGGCGGGGAGCCCGGCGGGGTCGGGGAATTCGCTGGACGACATGTGCTGGCTGAGTTTTCCGGAGTGTCCGCGGAGCTGCTCGACGATCCGGCGTTTCTGTGCGAGAGCTTGGAACGAGTGCTGGACAAGGCCGGCGCGACGGTGTGCGAGCTGACGTACAAGCAGTTCGAACCGCACGGGGTGACGGCGATGGCGTTGCTGTCGGAGTCCCACGCTTCGATCCACACGTATCCGGAGCGCGGGTCGGCGTTCGTGGATGTGTTCACGTGCGGGCACAAGGCGGATCCGGAGCAGGCGGTTCAGTTGTTGCGGGACTTGCTCGGCGCGAGCGTTTCGCGGGTCACCACTATCCACAGAGGACAGGAAGACAGTTGAACATCGAGGAACCAGTCGGCGCGGGACTGACCCGGACGTGGCACGTCTCGGACGTGCTGGTCGACACGCGAACTGCCTATCAGCACCTGGTGATCGGCAAGACAGCGCAGGGGATTTCGCTGTTCTGCGACGACGAGCGGCAGAGCACCGAGTTCAGTCAGCTGGTATATCACGAGGCGCTGCTGGTTCCGGCGTTGCTGCTGGCGTCCACTGTGGACCGGGTCTTGGTGGTCGGGTCCAGCGAAGGCGTGGTATGCCAGATCGCGGCCGAGGCGGGGGCTTCGGTCGATCACGTGGACATCGACGCCGAGGCGGTTCGGCTGTGCGCGGAGCATCTTCCGTACGGGTACACGTCGGCTGAGCTGGCTCGGGCGGAGCGTGGCGAGGGGCCGGTTCGGGTGCATTACGTTGATGGGTGGGAGTACGTCCACACCTGTGCGGAGAAGTACGACGTGGTGCTGGTCGATCTGCCGGATGAGCAGGATGGCACCGATGCTCAGCACAATCGGTTGTACGGCAAAGAATTTCTGGAACGATGCCGCTCGTTGCTGACGCCTGGCGGGGTGGTGGCGTATCAGGGCGGGTGCCCGACGTTGTGGCGGAACTCCACCTTGGTGAAATGCTGGCGCCGGTTCGAGGAGGTCTTCCCGACGCCGGTTTACTTCGGGTCACCGGAGCACGAATGGGCGTTTTTCTTCGGGACGGACGTGGAAGCGCCGCTGGAGACCATGGTGGCGCTGTTGGAGACGCTGCCGTACCGGCCGGTGTCGGTCGACGCGCTGACGTTGCGCGGGGCGACGGTTCCGCCGATCAGCCTTCGCCGGTGACGGATGTGTGGACGTTCGCGCTGATCACTCCGGACGGAGTGGTCAGTGACGCGTTCGATTCCATTGTGGATCTGGTGCAGCGCAATGGCTTCGTCGTGGTGACGGGTCGGGTGCTTCAGCTGGATCTGCCGACGATGATGCGGGTGTACCGGGCGTCGGAAGCGGTTGATCTGGAGAACGACCCGTTCGCGCGGCTTTACGGCTCGGGAGCGGCGTGTTTGCTCCTGCTGCATCGTGCCGACGGGGACGCTTGCGCGACGTTGACGCGCTGCAAGGGCGCGACCCGGCCGGACGCCGCGGAGCCGGGGACAGTGCGGCACCTCGGGGAGAACGTCATCCTCAATCTCCTGCACTGCCCGGACGATCCAGCCAGTGCGCTGCGCGAACTGTCCATTTTGGTCGGTCCGGAGACTGCTGAGCGGTACCGTGCCGAGGCGGTTCCCGGCGTGCTGCGCGGGGCGGCGGCGGTGCGCGCCAGTCTTCCCGCGACCCACGGCTGGGAGGCGATTTCCTACCCCGCGGCGGTCAATCGCATCCGGCGGCGGATCGCGCAGCAGTTCGCGCCTGCTGACGAGGACCTCCAAGCCGCCCTGGAAGACGAGCATCACCGGATCGCTGAGTGCCGGACCAGCGGTGAACGTCGGCGGGCAGCGGAGCGGGCGAATCCGTCGATCCAGCGGCGGCTCACCACTCTCGGCCTCGGAGAACTAGCCGGAGTGCCGCCGGAACAGGCTGTGCTTGCTGAGCACCGCATCTTCGTTTCGCAGCTCGAGAGGCTGGTCATCGACACGCACGACACGTGATCAATGCCCGGAGAACCACCCCGGCAGATCCAGCCTTGCCGACTCCGGCGAAGCGACCTTCCGCAGATCCTCCTCCATCGACCGCAGCCGCCCGGCTCCCAAGGTCTCAGCCCACTCAGCCCGCAGCTGGTCGAAGATCTGTGCGGACTTGGTCAGGCAGTCGAGACCGTGGTCGGTCAGGCGCACCAGCATGCGGCGGCCGTCCTCGGGGTCGCGTTCTCGGTGGACGTATCCGAGCCGCTCCAGGGTGTCGATTGTCTTGCCCGCGGCCTGCTTGGTGACCCCGAGCGTGCGGCCCAGTTCCACGGCGGTGGTCCCGGACGGGCCGATTGCCTGGAAGACGAAGCCGTGCATCGGGCGCAGGCCGGGGTGGCCCTGCTTCGCCAGCTCGGCGTGCAGGTCGTCGATCAGGCTGCGGAAGGCGAACAGCAGGCGCAGCGGCAGCTCGTATCCGGGTGGATCGCTTGACATAGGTAGACAACCTCGTTGACTATATGGACAACCTGATTGTCTATCTTAACGGGGAGAGCAGCATGACAGTGATCCGGGACAGCCGTCGGACCGAGACGCCCAACGCGGTGATGACGACGTTGGCTTCGCCGACGCAGGGCGGCAGTCAGCAGGCGGTCTGGAGAGTCGAGATGGCGCCCGGCGCGGTCGGGCCGGTGCACGCGTTCGACACCGAGCAGGTGTGGACGATCCTCGGCGGCGCGGCGGAGATCACCGTGGGCGGTGTCGTTGAGGCGGTGCAGGAGGGGGAGACGGTGGTGCTGCCCGCGGACGCGGAGCGGCAGGTGCGGGCGGACGCGCGGAGCGGCATGGTGGCGATCGCGTGTGCGCCGGGGAGCACGCGGGTGTATCGGACGGGTGTGGTGCCGGCCTGTGCGACGGCGGACGGGGACAAGATTCTTCCGGGCTGGGTCGCCTGAGCTGTGGCGGGCGTCACGGAATGTTCGGCGATCTTGGGCGCTACAACGGATATGTCTGCTCCCACTACGCCAGAAGAGTCCGCCGCGGTCGTTCCCGTTCTGGACGACTTCGATTTCCCGCTCGTCGACGGCGCCGCCTGCCGGATCGACGACCCGGACTGCGAAGCCTGCCAGTAACACCGCACGCACGGAGGAATCCGCTGCGTGACAAGTGGTAACAACACGAGTGACCGGTCGGTGACGGCTCGGGAAACACGGTAACTGCCGGCCCTTCCGGCAGTTACCGTCATTCTCGTGCCGTTGACATTGATCAAAGGTCAGTTCCGGGTCGTCGGGGCCTCCCCGGACGGGGATTCGGTCCGGTTCTATCCCGACCGCGCCGACGCGTTTTCCGCCGCCAACCTCAAAGTGCGGACCAATTCCCGCGGCGGGGTGCAGTTGCGCCTCGACGGGATCGACGCGCTCGAAACGCATTACCGCCCGAGGGTCGCCGGGGCCGAGTTGTGGCGTCAGCCCAAGGAACTGGCGGACGCCGCCGGGGCGGAACTGTTGCGGTACCTCGGTTTCACGAAGATCGAGCGCGACGAAGGCGGCCGCGTTTCCACCAGTACGCCGGGGGAGACGAGCGGGCACATCCTGACCCGGTTCGCCGACAAGTACGGCCGTGCGGTCGCGTTCGCGTTTCCCGGGCAGCGCGCGGGGCGTTCCACGGACGGCGGGAGCGTGCACCTCGACCCGAAAGCGCTGAAGGCGTCGGCGAATTTCCGTCTTCTCGAAACCGGGCTGGCGTATCCGACGTTCTACTCCAAGCTTTACCCGGACCTCCGGCAGACGATGGCCGACGCGGCGGTCGCGGCGCGCACTGCGGGCAAAGGCGTGTGGGAGCACGACGTCACCACCAAGGGATTCAAGCTGAGCAGCCGCGCCCAATTGCGTGACGACGTGGTGCTTTTGCCGAAACTGTTCCGCCGTTTGGCCGATTACCTGAGTCTCGACGAAACCGGCGGTGTCTCGCTCGCCGGGTTCGCGGATTACATCGACACCCGCAACGACCGGCTTTTCACCATCCCGGACGGGCACGCGACGGAACTCCACACGCTCCTGTCCGTCCGGCGGCAGACGCTGAAGCTCACGACTCCGCCGGAGCAGATCGTGTTCGAAGAGGCCTGACCGGCTGCCGTAGCACGGTCTTCAGCTTCTCGGGTGCGGTGCGGCGCGGGTCGCTCAGGTAGACCTCGTGGTGGTCGCCGTTGAAGGTCAGCTCGTGCGCGGGCAGGTATTCGTCGTGGAGCCGGTGCAGCGTGGGCGTTTCGTCGTCGTACGAGCCGAGGTGCAGGATCTGGACGCTCGTGCCTTCGGTCAGCGTGCGTAGCCGAACGCCGGCGAGCGCGGGGTTGTCCTTCTTCTTCGCGACGCTTTCGGCGGCTTCCCGGACCATCTCCTCGGTGACCCAGTCCGGCTGATTGATCATCATCGTCCAGTCCCACTTCGCTTTTTCCCGAGTGAGGAAGACGGTGGGGTCGTCGGCGCGCCACAGCCCTTCGAGCGGTCCGACGACGAAGTCCCGGCCGAGGGTTTTCTTGCTGGCGAACTTCACCGAATACGCGATTCCGTACAGCGCTTCGACGGCGTTCGTGTACTCCGGCGCGGTGTTCGGGTCGCCGTGGCCGTCGACGGCGAGGTACTGCAGCGCGGGGACGTCGACGACGGTGAAGTCCTTCGACGACGGCGCGTATAGCGCGCGGTGGGCCTTCTTGACGTCGTACTTCTCCATCGCGGTCTCCTTGGCGAGGACGCTTTCGGTCCAGGTGAGGTCGGCCGTGAGCATCGCTTCGCTGTAGTCGAAGATCGCCGCCGCGGCGTCCGGCAGGGGTTCTTGACGGGCGCGTGTCGCTCGGACTTCGGCGAGTTGCTCGCGCACCGCGGCGAGCCGAGTGGTCAGTCCGGAATGCACCTCCGCGTCCGGCAGGCCCGGGCTGTTGGCCATCGCGATGAGGACGCGCGCGTGGACCGGCGTCAGGATGGTGAGCGCTTCGCGGGTGGCGTCCGCGCAGAGTTCGACCCCGGACGGCGTGGCTTGGAAGGTCGCGCGCGATTTCCCGGAGCGCGGGCCGCCGGTTGCTTCGATCAGGCCGCGTTTGGCCAGCTTGTCGAGGACGTAATAGATCGAGGAGAAGCCGAGCGCGGTCCAGGCGCGGATGCCGCGGTCCTCGATCACCCGCTCCAGTTCGTAGCCGTGCCGGGGTTGTTCGACGAGCAGGCCGAGGATGGTCAGTTCGGCGTCGGTGAGGGCGGGCACGCCAGCTATTCTAGTACTAGAATAGCTGTGCCTCCAGGACCGCGACCTCCGGTGCCGGGTCGAAGCCGTGTCCGAGCAGCCAATGGACCACCCGGAGGCTGCGCAGCGACCACCACGCGCGGAGTACGTCGAGGTCGATGTCCGTGCCGTAACCGGCGACGACGTCGGCGAGGTGTTCCTGGTGGGCGAGGGTCAGGGCGGCGAGGTCGAAGAGCGCGTCGCCCTGGGCGGCTTCGGACCAGTCGAGGACGCCGGTGACCTCGTCGCCCACGACGAAGATGTGGGCGACCTGCAGATCGCCGTGGGTGAACACCGGGGTCCACGGCCGCAGCGCCGCCTTGGCGATCTGGTGGTTGCGGGTGACCAGGTCGGCGGGGAGGGCGTCGTTCGCGATCAGCCACGCGCATTCGCGGTCGAGCTCCGCGGCGAGTTCGTCGGGGTCCCAGCCGGGCGACGGCGGCAGCGGCGCCTCATGCAGTTTCCGGGCGGCGGCTCCCGCGGCGGCCCAGGCCTCGGGCGACGCGGTCGACGGTGTGCCAGGGCGGCCCAGTTCGCGGCCGGGCAGGGCGGCGAGCGCTAGCACGGGCGGCTTCCGCCACAGGATCTCCGGCGTCGGGACCGAGGCCAGCGCCATCGCCGCGACCTCGGCGTCGGCGCGCGCCTGATCGGTGTCGACCTTCAGGAACACGTCGCCGACGCGCAGGGTCGCGCGTTCGTGGTGGGCGACGATGACTTCGACTTCCTCCATGGCCGCGATTGTCACGAAGACGATCACTCGCGTCGCCCCATTTTCCGGCGCGCCGCGGCGAGTACCCCCAGCACTCGCCCCTCCCGCGGAGGCTGTCCGCCCGGCCCCACCGCCGCCGGCCCGGAGGCCAGGCGACCAGGTCCCCACCTCGGGGGCCGGACGTGGTTCCCACCCTGCCCGGCGCCGTCCCCAAGCTGTCCCCGGTCTGTCCTTTCGATCTTCGCGGTGCCGGTGACCTGCGCGGGTATGCTCGTAACCCGGAGCGGAGGAGGGAAGTCGCGGAATGGATTTTCGCGTGCTCGGAGCGCTGGAAATCCAGGACGGGACCGACCGGCTGACGTTGCCCGGCGCGCGCCATCGCCGCGTGCTGGCCTGTTTGCTGCTCTCGCCCAACTCGGTCGTCCCGCTGCCGAAGCTGATCGAGGCGACGTGGGACGGCGAGCCGCCCGCGACCGCCACGAAGCAGATCCAGAACTGTGTGTCCGTGCTCCGCGAGCGGCTCGGCGATCCCAAGCAGAAGCTCATCGTCACCGACGGCTCGGGCTACCGGATCACGGTCGACAATCTGCAAGTCGACTGGCTTCGGTTCACCGACGCCGTTGCCGCCGCCCGGCAGTCGGCGGAGGGCGGAGCACTGGCGGACGGGGTCGAGAAGATCCGGTCGGCGCTGCGGTTGTGGCGCGGTCCGGTGCTGGACGGGTTGGACGCCGCGGCGCTCGCCGGGCGGGCGGCGCGGCTGGAGGAGCAGCGGCTCAACGCGGTGGAGCTGTGCATCGACTGGCAGCTGAAGCTCGGCCAGCACCGCGAGGTCGTGGACGAGCTGGGGGAGATCGTCGAGGAACATCCGCTGCGGGAACGGCCGTACGCGCAGCTGATGCTCGCCTTGGACCGCAGCGGGCGGCAGGCGGACGCGCTCGCGGTGTTCCAGCGATTGCGGACGCAGCTCGCTGAGGAACTCGGGGTCGATCCCGGTGCCGAGGTGCGCCGGTTGCACGAGCAGATCCTGCGCGGGGAGACCGAAGAGCCGGTTGTCGTGGAGCCGGTGCAGCCGGAACAGCCCTCGAGCCAGCTCGATCGGGCGGCCGAGGAACTCGCGGCGGCGATCGTCCGGCAGTGGACCGCGGAGACCGAGATCCGCTCGCTGCACCGTCCGGAGCCGGTGCCGCTGACCTGGACGAGCACCGAGCGTCCGGTGGCCGCGGCCGCGTCGGCGGTGCTCGGCCGGCCCGGCGACCCGGAGCGGCTGACGTTCAGCGGCGATCTCACCGATGTCGTCGCGAAGTTCCGGCAGGTCCCGGCGCGGCAGCTGGTCGTGCTCGGCGAGCCGGGGGCGGGGAAGTCGGTGCTGGCCATTCTGCTCACGCTGGGGCTGCTGGCCGACCCGCCGCCGGGCGAGCCGGTGCCCGTGCTGCTGCCGCTGTCGTCGTGGAATCCGCGCGAGGAACACCTGCACGGCTGGCTCGCCCGACGGCTGGTCGAGGAGTATCCGGGCCTGGCCAATACCGGCGCGTACGGCAAGGGCGCGGCGCTGCGGCTGGTGCTCGAAGGCCGGGTCATCCCGGTGCTCGACGGTCTCGACGAGCTGGCTCCCGGACTGCACACCGCCGCGATCGACGCGCTGGACCAGGCCGTTTCCGGCGGTCGTCCGCTCGTGGTGACCTGCCGCAGCACCGAGTACGAATCCGCGGTGGAGCAGTCCGGGACCTTTCTGTCGCGCGCGGCGGTGGTGGAGATCGAACCGGTCGAGACCGAGGACGCGATCGACTTCCTCACCGCCCGGCAGCGCTTCGGCGAAACCCGCTGGGACCCGGTGGTCCGGCAGTTGCGGCAGCATCCGGAAAGCCCGCTGGCGCAGGCCCTTCGCACGCCGCTGATGGTCGATCTGGCCAGGACGGCGTACGCGCATCCGTCGACCGATCCCGGCGAACTCTGCGACACGACGCGCTTTCCCGACCGCGCGGCGATCGAGGGACATCTGCTGGACGAGTACCTGCCCGTGGTCTACACCTCGCGACCGGCCCCGCCCGCCCGGCTCGACCGGCCGACCCGTCCGCGCGATTACCCGGCGGAGCAGGCGCAGCGGTGGCTGAGCTTCTTCGCCCGGCAGCTGGAACGCGACCAAAGCCGCGATCTCGCGTGGTGGCAGCTGGATCGTGCGGTGCCGAGGCTGGTGCTGGGACTGTGCCTCGGGCTGCCGCCGGCGTTGCTGTTCGCGCTGACCGGCTGGATCGCCGCAGGGCCGGTGATCGGGGCGATCTACGGGCTGTCGTTCGCGGTGGCAGGTTGTGTAACGCATACAGTCGGCAGCCGACCGGGCCCGTTGCGGGTGGAGGCGCGGTTCCGCGGTACTGCTGGCCGGTTCCTGCGCCGGTTCGCGGTCGGGGTGCTGATCGGGGTGTGCCTCGGGTTGGCCTGGTCGCTGTCGATCGGGGTGATCGCCCTGCTCGCGCTTGTGTTCGGGCTGGCGATCGGAGTGCACGTCTGGCTGGATACGCCGCTGGAGGCGAGCCGCGTGTCGAGTCCGGCGAGCGTCCTGCGCAACGACCGCGCCGCGACGTTGTCGTTCACCTTGTCCTTCATCGTCTCGCTGGGCCTGTTCTACGGGATGGCGTTCGCCTTCACGAAGGAAACGCGGTTCCTCGGCGTCTTCAACGACCGTTACGACCTGGCGCTGGCCTTCGCCGGCGGGCTGGCGTCGGCGTTGCTGGGCCGGTTTTTGGTGCGGAGTCCGGGAAGTCTCGCCTACGGCATCGCTGGCGTGATCATCGGCGGCCAGGTCTTTTCGCGGGCTTCGAGCACGGCACAGGCGGTGGCGGCGGGACTGATGTTCGGGTTGGCCGTGGGGCTGAGCGTGTGGATCTCCCGGGCTTGGGGCGCGTACACGTTCAGCCGGTTGTGGCTGGCCTCGCGGAAGCGGATCCCGGTGGATCTGATGGGTTTCCTCGACGACGCGCATCGCCGCGGTGTGCTGCGTCAGGTCGGCGAGGTCTACCAGTTCCGGCACGCGCGGTTGCAGGAACGGCTCGCGGCGGATCCGGGCTAGCGCTGCAATCGCGGGTCTTGCGATGGGTCCGCGTACATCGGCGGGCAGCCCTGGTCGATGGCTTCGGGCCGCAGTTCGTAGTGCCACGGTTCGTTGCGGTAGATCTGGCACAGTCCATACGCGGCACCGTGTTTCGAGAGCCACGACGTCGCTTCGGCGGGACCGAGGTCGATCGCGTTCCCCAGGACGTGCGCGGACCGGTCAGCGGTGGCTACCCAGCGAGCGGCTTCCTGTTCCGAGCCGTACTTCGCGATCGCATTGTGCCGAAGCTGATTCTGATACGCCGGGGAACGCCAGCCGCTGTTGACGCGGAATTCGACGCCGTCGTTCGCGGCGTCCTTCGCCGCTCGACGCAGCGCATCCAGGAAAACCGGGTCGAGATTGGCCACGGCCGGAATCTCGGCGAACACCGTGGTGCCGGGCGGGACGGCTCCGTCGGCCTCGCTCAATGCGCCACGACGGCGAAGCACCTGGCGGACGGTTCGCCGGAAAACGGCGAGAGCCGGGCGTCGTGCTGATTCGCTGCGGGTCATGGCATTCAGCCAAGGCGAACCGGTGTTGCCAGCACGTACGCGGTTTCGGATATGCCAGCGATACGTGTCTGCTCGTAGCATCGACGGCATGCGTGTGCTGATCGTCGAGGACGAGCCCTACCTGGCTGAGGCCATCCGGGACGGGTTGCGCCTGGAGGCGATCGCGGCCGACCTCGCCGGGGACGGCGACACCGCGCTGGAAATGCTGAGCGTCAACGCGTATGACATGGCTGTGCTCGACCGGGACATCCCCGGGCCTTCGGGCGACGAGATCGCGAAGCGCGTCGTCGCGTCCGGCAGCGGCATGCCGATCCTCATGCTCACCGCCGCCGACCGGCTCGACGACAAGGTCTCCGGCTTCGAACTCGGCGCCGACGATTACCTCACCAAACCGTTCGAGATGCGGGAACTCGTGCTCCGGCTGCGCGCGCTCGATCGCAGGCGCGCGCACAACCGGCCGCCGGTGCGGGAAATCGCGGGACTGAAGCTGGACCCGTTCCGCCGCGAGGTTTACCGCGACGGCCGGTACGTCGCGCTGACCCGGAAGCAGTTCGCCGTCCTGGAGGTGCTCGTCGCGGCCGAGGGCGGGGTGGTCAGCGCCGAAGAACTCCTCGAACGGGCTTGGGACGAGAATGCGGACCCGTTCACCAACGCCGTGCGCATCACGGTTTCGGCGCTGCGCAAACGGCTCGGCGAACCGTGGCTGGTCGCGACCGTCCCCGGGGTCGGCTACCGGATCGACGACGGATCGGACCGCGCGTGATCCGCGAGCCCGGGATGAGCGTCCGGCTCAAACTGACCCTCAGCTACGCCGGATTCCTCATGCTGGCCGGGACGCTGCTGCTCGGCGCGGTGGGTTTCTTCCTGCTGGACTACCAGGACCGGGCGCTGGAGGTCATGCCGGTGGTGATGGCCCCGTCCGGCCGCGACCTGATCAAGGATTTCGCGCCCGACGCCGCCGTCGTGATGCTGCTCCTGCTGCTGTTCGGCCTGCTGGGCGGCTGGATTCTCGCCGGGCGCATGCTCGCCCCGCTGAACCGGATCACCGCCGCGACCCGGCAGGCTTCGACCGGGTCGCTCGCGCACCGGATCGAACTGGAAGGCCGCGACGACGAGTTCCGCGAACTCGCCGACAGCTTCGACGCCATGCTCGCGCGCCTCGACGCGCACGTCGCCGAACAGCGGAGATTCGCCGCCAATGCCTCCCACGAACTGCGCACGCCGCTGGCGATCACACAGAGCCTCCTCGAAGTCGCCCGCGACGACCCGGAGCGCGATATCGGCGAACTGCACGAGCGTCTCCGCGTCGTGAACGCGCGGGCGATCGAACTCACCGAAGCGTTGCTGCTGCTCAGCCGTGCGGATCAGCGGTCGTTCACCCGGGAGCCCGTCGACCTGTCGCTTCTGGCGGAAGAAGCCGCGGAGACGTTGCTCCCGCTCGCCGAGAAACACGGGGTGACCATTGAGACCTCCGGCGATGTCACTGCCGTGAACGGGTCTCGGGCGCTTTTGCTGCAGCTGACGACGAATCTGCTGCACAACGCCATCGTCCACAACCTGCCGGAAGGCGGGACGGTGCAGCTCCGCACGACTGCGTCCGCGACGTCGAGCACGCTCATCGTGGAAAACACCGGGGAGGAAGTCAGTCCGGAGCGGATCTGGACGTTTACTGAGCCGTTCCAGCGCGGCACCGAGCGGATCCGTCGTGATCATGCTGGGGTCGGGCTGGGGCTGGCGATCGTGAAGAGCATCGCGCAGGCGCATGACGGGACGCTTTCTCTCGCGCCGGGCGTTGCGGGCGGGCTTCGGGTGACGGTGCGGCTACCCGGCGGGTCGATGTTGTTGGGCGATCGACAGGACGTGTCGCGCTAGGGCGGTGTCGGCGTCGGGTGCTCCGGTCGCGGAGGCGCGGGCGGACATCGCCGCGAGACGTGCTGGGTCGATGAGGATCGGGACGAGGGCGGATTCGATCCACGCTGGGGTCAGGTTGGCGTCGTTGACGAGCAGTGCGCCGCCTGCCGCGACGACTGGTCCGGCGTTCAGCCGTTGCTCGCCGCCGCGGTCGGGCAGCGGGACGAACGCGGCGGGGAGTCCGACGGCGGCCAGTTCGGCACAGGTCATCGCGCCGGAACGGCAGATCGCGAAGTCGGCGGCGGCGTAGGCGTACTGCATTTCGTCGACAAACGGCAGGACGACATACGACGGGTCGTCCGCTTCGACGGTGTGCTGCGGGCCGGTGATGTGCAGGACTTGCACCCCGGCTTTCCGTAATGCGGCAGCTGCGCGGGAGGCGGCGGCGTTGATCGTGGTGGCGCCTTGCGAACCGCCGGTGACCAGCAGGACCGGGTCATCGGTGTTGAGGCCGAACTTGCGGCGAGCTGCTTCGCGGGTCGCGGGACGGTCGAGTCCGGTGATCGCTGGGCGCAGCGGGATCCCGATCGCGGTGCCGTTTTTCAGCCGGACGTCCGGGGAAGCGGTGTACACGTGGGGCGTCAGCCTGGCCGCCATGCGGTTGGCTGCTCCCGGGCGGATGTTCGCTTCGTGGACGACGATCGGCAGCCCGCGCCGGCGGGCGGCGAGGTAGGCCGGGGCAGCGACGTAGCCGCCGAAGCCCACCACGACGTCGGCTTGGACCTGATCGAGGACTGCGCCGGCGGCCCGGATCGAAGCGCGCAGCCGGGACGGCGTGTGCAGCAGCGCCCGGGTTGCCTTGCGCGGCAGCGGGACCGGCGGGATGAGTTCCAGCGAGTACCCGCGCGCCGGGATCAGCGTCGTGTCCAGGCCGCGGACGGTGCCGAGCGCGGTGATCTCTGCGGCGGGGGCCAATCTCCGCAGTGCGTCGGCGAAGTTCATCGCGGGTTCGATGTGCCCGGCCGAATGGCCTCCGGCGACGACCACGCGTGGTGCTTTGATGTCCATCTAGGCAACGAGAAAATCGAAGTACGTGTCCGGATAAGGTTCGTCCTTCAGCGTGTAGTGCCACCACTCGGATTCGTACGCGGCGAAACCGCAGTCCTCCATGAGGGAACGGAGGTGCTGCCGGTTCGCTGTCTCGGTCGCGGTGAGGCCGGGTGCGCCGTGGTGTGAGACCGCGTCCATCAGGTCGAAGCCGCCGCCCATCGCGACGAGCTCGCCGGTGTCCAGGTGGTACAGCGTCAAATCCGTTGTGCTGCCTCGGGTGTGTCCGGATTTGGTTGCCACGTAACCGTTTTCGAACATCTCCGCGCGGTTGAGGTTCGGGTAGTGCTGGCGCTTTGTCCGGCCGTCCTCTGGCTGTTTCGCCCAGCGCAGGAAACAGTCCACGGCGCGCTGCGGCCGGTAGCCGTCCCAGATCAGCAGGCCGAAACCCAGCGTCGCGGCTTTGTCCTGCGCGCTTTGCAGTGCGCTGCACAAGGCGTGGGTGCCGACGATCCGGTTCGCCAGGTAGCCGTCGACCGGTTTGCCGGTGAAGTTGTCCCAGGTGGCGTACTTGGCGTCCCAGCGGATCCCGGGCACGGCCTCGTCGAGGAAGGCGAAACCGGGCTTCATCGGGGCGTCCCGGCCAACGCGAGCGACACCATCCGGTCGAGCATGTCGGCGAACGAAAGTCCGGCCGCTGCCATCATCCGCGGGTACCGGCTGTAGGAGGTCAAGCCCGGGAAGGTGTTGACCTCGTTGAGCATGGCGGTGCCGTCTTCGAGCAGGAACAGGTCGACGCGGGCGAGTCCCTGGCAGCCCAGGGCGCGGTAGATGGTCTGCGCGGTCGCCTGGACGCGGGCGCGCGACTCCGCCGGGATGTCCGCGGGGACGAGGATGGTCGAGTTCTCCGAGCCGCTTTCCGGGTTGTCCTCCTGGTGGATTTTGAAGAACCCGTGCGACAGCCGGATCTGGTCCGGTTCGCCGACGATCAGGTCCGCGCCGTTGCCCAGGACCGCGCACCCGACCTCGCTGCCCTCGACCGCTTCCTCGATCAGCAGCTTGGAATCGAACCGCGCCGCCTCCGCGAGCGCACCCGGCAGGTCTTCCTCGCGCGAGACCTTGGTGACGCCGAACGACGAACCGGACCGGGCCGGTTTCACGAAGACGGGGTAGGAGAACTTGCTGGCTTCGACGTCCTCGTCCGCGGTGCCGACCCAGAAGTTCGGTGTCGCGATGCCCGCGCTGTCGACGACCAGGTACGCGAGGGATTTGTCCATGCACAGCGCGGAACTCTGCACGTCACAGCCCGCGTAGGGGATTCCGGACAGTTCGAGGAGGCCCTGCATCGCGCCGTCCTCGCCGAGTTTGCCGTGCAGCACCGGCAACACGACGTCCAGCCGGACCGGTTCGTACTTGCCCTGCTCCTCGACGAGCAGCCCGTGGACGCCCCGATCCGGCGACAACATCGCCGGGCGACCGCTGTCTTCCCACGCCTCGCCGGGCCCATCGCAGAGCTGCCACGAGCCGTCCTTGGTGATCCCGACCCAGTACGGTTCGTATTTTTCCGGGTCGAGGTTCTTCGCGACCTCTCGCGCGGATTTGACCGAGACGGGGTGTTCCTCGGAGATTCCGCCGAAGATGACGCCGACCTTGAGCTTAGGCATGGTTTGTCCAGCTTTCGAAATTCAGGCAATTGAGGAGGCTGTTTTCCACCGCGTCGCGCAAGGCATGGTCGGTGTGGTACGCGGTGTGCGGGCTGATCAGGACGTTCGGGAGGTTTTGCAACCGCGCCAGATTCGTGTTCTCGAGGGGTTTGCGGCGGCAGTCGGCATAGAACATCCCTTCCTCCCCTTCGAGGACGTCCAATGCCGCGCCGCCGAGCCTGCCGTTTTCCAGCGCGGACAGGAGAGCGTCGGTGTCGATCAGCCCGCCGCGGCCCGTGTTGACGACGATCGCGCCAGGTTTCATCTGCTCGATCCGTTGGCAGTCAAGGAGATGCCGGGTTTCCGGGGTGAGCGGGGTGTGGAGGGTGACAATGTCGCTCTGCCGCAGCAAATCGTCGAGGGGAACGTAATCGGCTGACGTCCGGGGGTACAGGTCGTAGGCCAGCTTTTGCCCGCCGAAGCCCCACAGTCGATCGATGACCGCCGCGCCGATCCGACCGGTTCCGATGACGCCTACGGTGAGGTCGCGCAGTTCTTTTCCAGGGGTGTGGCTCAATCGGTAATCGTGCGCGTCGGTCCGGCGGATGAGGGACTTCGCGTTGCGGATCGCCATCAGCATCAACATGAGCGTGTAATCAGCGACACTGTCGGGCGAATACGCCACGTTTTCCACTGTGATGCCCATTTTCTCGGCATATTCGACGTCGAGATGGTTGCAGCCGATGCTCCGCGTCGAGAGATACTTGACGCCGACGTCGCTGAGCGCGCGCAAGGTGCCATTGGTGATGCGGGTTTTGTGACTGACGCTGACACACCGATTCCCGGCGGCGAGTTCGACAGTGGCTTCGGACAACGCCGCCGCGGTGACAGTCGGTGTCACCCCCAAGCGAGACACCGCCTCCTCGACCAGAGCGGCTTCGTCGGGCCCGCAGCCATAGATCGTGATCCCGGCCGCCGGAACCAGCGACCGAACCCGAAGCCCCGCAGCACGTGCCGGTTCGCGGTAGGTCATGGGTGCCAGTCAAGGCAGGAGGATGTTGCCAGCACGTATGCGGTTTCCGATACACGGACGATATGCGGATCGCGGGTCGCCGGGGGTGATGGTGGGAAAACCGGTGGAGCTCGCAGACCTCAGCGTGGTCGGATAGACGAGTGGGGGAGTGGGAGCAAAAGAACGCGGCACGCCGGGCGGCGGTCTTGGCCCTGCCGACCGTCCACGCCTGGCATCATGCGCGAATCGTGCCTCCGCACCCGGGAGACGTGCGGATCTCGGAGTCGATCGGGCCGCTCGGTGAGCTACTGGCGGTGTGGTCGGCCCCTGCCGACCGAGCGGTGAAGCTTCCGGAAGTACGCGCCTCGCGTCCGGTGCGGGTGACCGTGCATGTGCCGGAAATGGCTGTCGCCGCGCGGATTCCGGATTTTCGGCTGGCGCATCCGACGGTGCAGCCACTGCCGGACGGTCGCGTGCTCATGGTCGACGCGCGGTGCACCTGGCGGTCTGAAGGCCCGGACCGCAACGCGATCGTCTACGACTCCGACGGTGAAGCCGTGGCCGAGCAGACCTTCGGCGACGGCATCGATCACGTGCAAACCACCCGGAACGGCGAGATCTGGGTCGGCTACTTCGACGAAGGCGTCCTCGGTTCGCACGGCTGGGGTGACGACGGTGCCGCGCCTCCCGTTGGCCGGAGCGGGCTGGTCCGGTTCTCGGCCGAGTTGACTGAGCAATGGCGCTACCCCGATTCCGCGCGGGCGGCGTGGGGGCACATCTTGGATTGCTACGCCCTCAACGTCGATGGCGACACCGCATGGACGTGCTTCTACACCGAGTGGCCCGTCGTCCGGATCCACGACGGCGGCGTGACCGGGTGGCGCAACGAAATCCGCAGCGCCACCGCGTTGGCAGTGCGTGGTTCCCGGCTGGCCTTCTACGGCGGTTACGAGGCGTACCGGGATCGGCTGGTTGCCGGAGTGCTCGATGACGACCGGTTCCGGCTCACCGGCGAGTACCGGCTCGTGTTGCCGGATGGGGAGGAAGTACCGCGAGATGCCCGGGTTTTCGGGCGGGGCGCGGACTTGCACGTCGTGACCCGGGACGACTGGTACCGGCTCGGTCTCGAAGACCTGCCTGGATAAGAACCGCGCCGCAAGTTATGGCCGACGCCGGCCGTTCTGATAGTTGAGCGCGTAGCGGACGGCGTCGGCGCGCGAGTGGAAGCCGGCCTTGGCGAAAAGGTTGTTGATGTGGGTTTTCACGGTCGCCTCGCTGATGACCAAGGCGGCCGCGATTTCCGGATTGCGCAGGCCGTCGCCGATCAGGCCGAGGATTTCGCGTTCGCGTGCGGTCAGCGCCAGATCCGGTTCGGCGGGCGGGGCCGGTTTGGCGGCCAGGGCGAGCAACCGTCGCTGCACCTCGGGCGAGAGCACGGTCTGGCCCTGCGCCGCGGTGCGCACGGCGTGCAGGATCGTGGTGCGGTCCGCTTCTTTGGTCAGGTATCCGCTCGCGCCCGCCTGCAGTGCGGCCAGAATCGACTCGTCGTCGTCGAACGTCGTGAGCACGAGAACGGTGGTGTCCGGCTGGCTTTCGCGGATGCGCCCGGTCGCGCCGACCCCGTCGAGCACCGGCATGTTGAGGTCCATCAGCACGACGTCCGGACGGTGTTCCTGCGCCGCCTTGACCGCTTCCGCGCCGTTGGTCGCGGTCGCGACGACGTTGACGTCCTCGGCGAGGTCGAGCATGACCGCGAGCGCTTCGCGGACAGTCGCCTGGTCGTCGACGACAACGAGACTGATCGGGCGGTCGGTCATCGAGGCAGCTCCAGTTCCACGGTCCAGCCGTCGCCGGCCGGTCCTGCTTTCAGGGTGCCGCCGAGCAGGGCGGCCCGTTCGCGCATCCCGACGAGCCCGACCCCGGAACCGCCGGCCAGTTCGGCGCGGCGGGGTTCGGTCGCGGGCCCGTTGTGCACGGTCAGCCTGACATGATCGGCGGTGAAGGCGAGCCGGAGGCTGCGAGTCGCGCCCGGCGCGTACTTGGCCGCGTTGGTCATCGCCTCCTGCGCCGCCCGGACCATGGTGTGCGTGGTCTCCGGGCCGACCGAGCCGGCTTCGCCCTCGATCGCGTACTCGGCCGACGCGTGTTCGGCGAGCTGGCTCAACGTCTCAGGCAGCGGCAAGGTGTCTTCGCGCAGCGCGTGCACTGCGCGGCGGGTCTCGCTGATCGAGTCGACGGCGATGGCGCGTGCCTTGCGGACCGCGGCGGCTGCCTCGTCGTCGCGGCCGCTGCCGCGCAGTGCGTCGGCCAGGTCCAATTGCAGGGCGATCCCGGAGAGCGAATGACCGAGGACGTCGTGAATCTCGCGCGCGATCCGGCCGCGTTCGACGAGCGCTGCCTCGCGGGCTTCGGACTCGCGGGCGCGCTGGGCCGAGTCGGCGGCGAGCTGGGCGTTGCGGACGGCGTCGAGACGGTCGTGGTGCGAGATGCCGACCGCGACCGGCAGACCCACGGTCAGGGGCACCCACACCGGCCACACCGGGAAGCCCGGCAACAGCTCGCCGACCGTCCATGTCGCGGCGGCCGCGATGACCGATCCGGCGACCGCGATGGTCACCGCGGCCCGGCGGGACGCGAGCTTGACCCCGGAGGCGGACGCGGCGACGAACGGGAACATCGCCGCGAACGTTCCGTGCGCGAGCGGCAGGAGCAGCGCGCCGAACAGCATGTACGCGCCCATCACGGTGATCTGCCGGTTCTCCGCGACCCGCGCCCAGGGCAGCAGCGAGACGATCCCGGCGACCGAGCACAGCACGAACAGCGACAAGGCCAATGGCCGGTACGCGATGGTCGCGTCCGGCCATTGAACCGCGGTGCAGGCGATCGCGGTGAGGACGAGGGCTGGCTGGATCAGCTCGTCCCGGTACTGCCCGAGAAGGGACAGCGACCGCCGGTCCGTCGTGCTCATGGGACCAGGTTCCTCCTCGTCTGGCCGGCGTCGTGCGCGGACTGAGTGTTCCACTCGGCCGGGCGGCCGGTGAGGTTGCGCTGGATGTTGTCCAGCAGCGGCGAGGTCTGCCCGGGCGCGCCGTCGCTGCCCCGGGTCCACATGACCTGGTGCCCGGCGCGCAGTGCGCGGTAGAGCACGACCAGCCCCTCGGCGAGGATGCCGACGCCGATGGTGAGCAGCATGCTGTTCGAGACGCCGCCCGCGTCCTGCGGGGCGAACGCGTCGAGCGCGACGTTCACGCCGATCTTGACCACGATGTTCGCCACCCACAGCCCGACGGTGACCGGCGTGTAGCGGACGAAGGCGGTGCCGTCGCGCCGGGAAATCCGGACGCTGTACCCGCGCAGGACGCCGAGGACGACGCTGATCGCCGCGGTGCCGATCAGGAAGACCAGCGAGGCCGCGGTCTTCACGTCGCCGGACACCGTGCTGAGGCCGACGACGGACAGGATCGCGGGCAGGATCAGCATCTGCTTGGCCTGCGCGGGTTCGCCGATCATCCGCCGCACCATCAGGTAGCCGACCGCCGCCACGATCAGGACGATCTCCACGGGTCCGCTCATGGGTTGTTCCTGCCTTTCGATTTCGTTCCGATGCCGAGAAAACTACGGCGGAACGGCGGCGAAGTCGTGCGGTGAGCGGCGTATTCGCGGGTGGAGAAACGCCTCCACCCGGCCCTGGATTTCTCCACCCGGGATACGCCCGCGGCGCCAAGACGGCCGGGCGCGGCGACCGTAGCGTTTTCCTGGCGAATCCCAGCAGCCAAGCCAAAATCGGGGAGTACGGCATGACCTCGCACGCCCGCACGATGATCACCACTTTGTTCCTGGACGTCGGCCTGTCCGTCGTCGCCTACTACGCGGCCAACCTGCTCGGCGCGAGCGCCTACGTGTCACTGCTGATCGGCACGATCGTCGCGGGACTGCGGACGATCTGGGTCGCGGTGGCACAGCGGCGGCTCGACCTCTTCTCGTCGTTCCTCGTGCTGCTTTTCGGCCTGGGCCTCGGGTTGAGCTTCCTGACCGGCGACCCGCGCCTGTTGCTGGCGAAGGAATCGGTGACGACCTTCTGCGCCGGCGTCGCTCTAGTCGGCAGCTGCGTGCTCAACCGGCCGCTCGCGTACTACGCGGCTCGACGCTTCGCGCTCTCGGCCGGCGGAGAGCAGCAGCGAGAATTCGAGGCCACCGCGGGCGACGCGAGGTTGCGGCGGCGTTGGTACCAGGTCTCGCTGGTCTGGGGCCTCGGGTTGACGGCCGACTCCGTGCTGCGCATCGTGGGCGTCTACACGCTGCCGTTCGACACGGCGGCCGCTTTTTCGCAGGCGTTGATGGTCGTCGCGTTCGCCGGGCTGATCGGGTGGACGCTGCTGACCCGGCGGCGGGGCGAGCAGGCGGTTCAGCGCCGGTCGTAGGCGCGCATCGCCGCCGCGACGTCGTCCAGGAAGGACAGGACGACCGGGACGTGCTCGGGCTCGAGCCGATCCGTGATGGCTTCCATCTCGGCGAGCAGCGGGCCCAGCGCGTTCCGGACGTCCTCGCGCGCGTGGTCGGTGGCCTCGAGGTGGACGCGCCGCCGGTCGCCCGGATCGGCGTGGCGGGCCAGGTGCCCGGCCGCGGCGAGCCGGTCGACCAGCACGGTCGCCGACGCCGAGGTGATGCCGAGCCGGGTGCCCAGCTCGCCGGGCCCGATCGGCTCCGGACTGGAAACGACCTGGTCGAGGGCTTGCACGTCGGTGACCCGCAGCGACAGTTTCCGCGCCAGCGCCGCCTGCATGCCCCGGCCCGCTTGCAGCAGCCGCCGCACTGCCAGGGAGAGGTCCCGCGCCGCTTGCTCGTCCGCCACGTCGGCATAGTAGCTAGAATTTCTAGCGACGAGGTACAGTGCCGGGTATGGCTAGAAAATCTAGCGAAATAGCCCACGTCAATGCCGAGATGGTGCGGAAGCTGCTCGACGGCCTCGAACCGGAGGCGGAATGACCGGCGTGGTCGTCGCAGGCGGCGGACCCGGCGGCATGATGCTCGCCTACCTGCTCGGCCGCGCCGGAATCCCGGTCACGCTGCTGGAAGCGCACCAGGACTTCGACCGCGACTTCCGCGGCGATTCGCTGCATCCCTACACGCTCGAACTGCTCGACCGCCTCGGCTTGGCCGACCGGCTGCTCGCCCTTCCGCATCACAAAGCGCGCTTCTTCCGCTTCCACACCCCGGCCGGGTCGATCACCACCGCCGACTACGGCAAGCTCTCCTCGCCGTACAACTACGTCGCCCTGATGCCGCAGGCGCACTTCCTCGATTTCCTCGCCGCCGAAACCGCCGCGCTCCCGGGCGCGAGTGTGCGTACCGGTGCCAAAGTCGTCGATCTGAACCGCGATGACGACGGCCGGATCATCGGCGTCCGCTACCGCGACGACACCGGTACCCACGACCAGCCCGCCGCGCTCGTGGTCGGCGCGGACGGCCGCTTCTCCCGGATCCGCCGCCTGGCAGACGCTCCGGCGCGCTCCCTCGGCGCCACCACCGACCTGCTGTGGTTCCGGCTGCCGCACCGTCCCGAGGACCCGCCGGACGCCGACGTCGACCTCTTCTTCGGCCGGCACCACTACGTCGGCCTCCTTGCCGGGACCAGCGGCTGGCAGGTGGGGTACAGCCTGCCCAAGGGCGGCTACGCCGAGGCTCGCGAACAGGGCGTCGGCCCGATCCGGGCGTTCCTCGCCGAGCACGTGCCGTGGCTGGCCGACCGTGCCGAGCTGCTGACCGATTTCGGCCAGACGACCCTGCTGTCGGTCGACATCTCCCGGGTGGAGCGCTGGTGGCGGCCAGGGCTGCTGCTCATCGGCGACGCCGCGCACGTCATCTCGCCGGTCGGCGGAAACGGAATCCTCATGGCGATCCAGGACGCCGTAGCCGCGGCCAACCACCTCGTGCGGGATACGTCCGACGCTGCCCTCGCGCGGATTCAGGCCGAACGCGAACCCGCGATCCGGCAGGTGCAGGCGCAGCAGGTCCGGCTGGAACAACGCGCCGCTCGCGCGAGGGAGCGTGGTCGTCCGGCCGCCCCGCCGTATCGGCTGCTGCGTTTGCTCACCGGCATCCCGGGTGCCCGCGCTCGCGCCGCCCGCGCCAATGCCTACGGACCCACTCCGCCGGTGCTGGAATCCTGAGGCGGGAAAAGCCGCGGCAGGAAGCCGATCATCAGGGCGGACCAGGTCACGTGCGTCAACAAGGGTGCCTGAACACCGCCGCCCCAACGGCGTTGCAGCGTAAAGAGCGTCCCCATGGTCGCCGACGCCAGCACCAACGCCGGATTCCGTGTCGCCGTGGTCGACAGCACGTACATCACGGTCGATGTTCGCGCGCCGAATGCGTCGTAAAGCGTGCCGCGGAAGAAAATCTCCTCAGCGGCACCGGTTACGAGCGTCGTCGTCACCACGGTCGGCGTCGAACCGTGATGGGCGTGGCCGAGCACGCCGGTGATTGCCCGGCGCAGCAACGGAATTCGGCGAGCGACCAGTGCGCAGCCGTAAAACACGCCGAACGCGCCCGCGCCCGCCAATACCGGCTGCACGACGGCGGTACGACCTCGTGGCACCGGCCCGGCCGCGCGCGCTCCGGCGAACCAGGTCGCCGCGACCGACGCGGTCAGCGCGTGAAACCGGCGCGACCCCGGCTTGCTCGCCAAGGACGCGCCCAGCAGCCCGGAGCCCGCCGCGGTCACCGCTGCCAGGAACCTCTTCACTTGGCCCGCCGACGCCGCGCTCGTTCGCCCAGTGCTTGCAGCACGGCGTCGTTGTAGCCCATCGGCTCGAAATCGACGATGCGGCGGATGGCGTCGTCGCGGACGACGACCTCGTTGCCCATCGAGTCGATCAGCGCACGCCCGGTCGTGGCGTCGATGTCGGTGACCAGCGAAAGCCAGTAGGACGACAGCCGGGGCGTGAGCAGCGGGACCGGCACGATCGCCAGCATCCGGCCCTCGATCACCGCGACGCGCTGCAGCATGTCCCGGTAGGTCAGCACCTCCGGGCCGCCGATGTCGAACGTCCGGCCCTCGGTCTCGGGATGCTCCAGCACTCCGGCCAGGTAGCGGACGACGTCGGCGAGCGCGATCGGCTGCGTGCGCGTCCCGACCCAGCGCGGCGTGATCATCGCGGGCAGGCGTTCGACGAGCTGGCGGGTCAGCTCCCACGACGTCCCGCCGTGCCCGATGACGATCCCCGCGCGCAGCACGGTCACCGGTACCCCGGTCTCCGCCAGCAGTTGTTCGACCTCGCGTCGGCTGGCCAGATGCGCCGACAGCGAGTCCGCGTCGTCGCCGAGACCGCCGAGGTAGACGATCCGGCGCACTCCGGCTTCCGCGGCGGCACGGGCGAACGAGCGGGCCGCGTTGGCGTCGCGCTGCTGGAAATCGGTGCTGTCCAGGGAATGCACCAGGTAGTAGGCGGCTTCGACGTTCTTGAGCGCGTCCCGCAAGGAACCGATGTCGGCGACGTCGCCGTGGACCGGCTGACCGGCGCCGCGGTAGCTGTCCTGGCGGCGGGTCATGGCGAGCACGTCGTGCCCGGCGTCGATCAGCGCCGGGCACAACCGTCTGCCGACGAACCCCGAGGCTCCGGCGACCAGTACCCGCATGCTTGCGACGGTAGCCGGACGAGCGGAATTCCGCTGATCACCGCTGCCGGTCCGTCATGAGCTTGCCCATCAGCCGCGAGAGCGCCTCGTCCAGCTGGCCGCCGAGCCGCGAGCCGAGCACGGCGTCCAGTTCGGCGTCGACGGCCGCCGCGAGCGAACCCATCTCGGCCAGCAGGGATTTCCCTTCCGCGGTGACGGTGAGGATGTGCTTGCGCCGGTTGTCCGGGTCCCGGCGCCGCTCGATGAGGGCGCGCTGCTCCAGCTGGTCGGCCAGCCGGACGACCAGGCTGGGACTCACCCGCATGAGCCGGGCGATGTCGTCCTGGGTCCGGGCGAAACCCTGGTCGACCATGGCGAGCGTCCCGAGGTGTTTGGGCGTCAGCCCGGTTTCGCGCAGGTGCCCGGCGAAGTCGTTCGCCAGGTCGGTGCCGAGCACCATGAGCCGGAAGGCCGCGGTCTCGGGCAAGGAGCTGTCGGTCGCCACGCGGGTACTCTATCATCTGTGCACAGTTCAATCTGTAAATAATTGATGAGTGAGGTAATGATGATCGTCCTGGTGGTGGCCAATGCCGTGCTCGCGGTGGTCAGCGTTGTTTTCGCGGTGGTGGCGGCCGTGCGGCCGGCGGCGTTGAGCCACAGCGAGGCGCCGGCGAACGGCGAGAAGTTCTACAGCTGGATGTACGCGGTCAGAGCCGTGCCGCTGGGCTGCGCGGCCGCGGTGGTGCCGTTCATCTGGTCTGGACCAGTCTGCGCGGTGGTCCTGATCGCGGCGGCGGTCGCGCAGGCCGGAGACGTCGGCATCGGGATCTTCCGCGGGGAGAAGGGGATGATCGCGGGAAGCTCCGTGGTGGGCGCGGTGCATGTGCTCGCCGCCGTCGTGCTGTGGTGAACGAAGCCGGTTGAAAGCCGCGCGTCAGCGTCACGTCAGTGCCGGTTGCGACGCTGTCGGGGTGACGTGCCTGATGTCTGTGTCCAGTTACCTGCCCGCCGCGGTGCCGATCGCGACGCTGCAGGACGCGCTCGGCCTCACCGACGCCCAGTTGCGCAGGCTGCATCGCATCTACGGGTTGTCCGAGGTCTGCCGGTCGCCCGAGTCCGAGGCCGAGATGCTGCTCGGCGCGGTCGCGAAGCTCGACGGGTTCGCCGGGGTCGAGGAACGCGTCCGCTACGTCCTGCGGCCCAAGACCGTGCCCGCGGCGTCGCCGCATCCGTTCGATCCGCTGGCCGAAGTGCAACAGAGGCTGGGGCTGCAGAACGCGCTCGCCTTCACCGTCACCGATCACGCCTGTGCGTCCGGGCTGCTCGCCCTCGACCTCGCCGGCGCACTGCTCGAACAGGACGGCGACCCGGACGCGCTGGCGCTGATTCTCGCTGGGGAGAAGGCTTTCACCCCCGCCGCGCAGATCATCCCGGACGTCGCGGTGATGGGCGAGGGGACCGCCGCGGTGCTGGTCGCGCCTGGCGGGCAACGGGACCGGCTGCTCGGCTACGCGACGACGACGCTCGGCGGTCCCGGCGGCGAGGTCATCACGAACGAAGAGCAGAACAAGGTGTTCCGGCAGATCTATCCGGACGCGCTGGGCGACGTCACCCGCGCCGCGCTCGAGGCCGCCGGGTGCGCGGCGGGCGATCTCGCGCTCGTCCTTCCGCACAACGTCAACAAGGTTTCGTGGATCCGCGCGGCGGAGGCGATGGACGTGCCGCGGAAGCGGATCTTCCTCGGCAACGTCCCGCGCACCGGCCATTGTTTCTGCGCGGACCCGTTTCTCAACTACCACACCGCGACCCGGCTCGGGCTGCTGAACCCGGGCGAGCGCTACCTGATGGTTTCGGTCGGCCTCGGCTCGACGTTTTCCGCGATGGTCTTCGAACACTAGGAGCAGAACCTGATGAGTACGGAACTCGAGATCGAGGGCGTCGGGATCACCGAGCTGGCCGACCGTTACGGAACCCCGCTGTTCGTCTACGACGGCGGCGAGCTGTCCGGCCGGATGGCCCGGCTGCGGCGGGAACTGCACGACAGCATGGAGGTCTTCTTCTCGCTGAAGTCGAACCCGAATGTGTCGATTCTGGCTGTGCTGCACGACAATGGGGCTCGCGCGGAGGTTTCGAGCCTCGCCGAACTGCGCACCGCACGCCGTGCTGGAGTGTCGCCGAACGACATCATTTTCCTCGGCCCTGGCAAGAGCCAGGCGGAACTCGAAGCCTGTCTGGACGAGGACATCGCGGCGATCGTCTGCGAATCCTTCGGGGAACTCGCGTTGATCGACCAGCTCGCCGCGGCGCGCGGAGTGCGAGCGCGGGTGGCGTTGCGGGTCAACCCGAGCTTCGCGGTCAAGGGGTCCGGGCTGACGATGGGCGGGAAGCCGCGCCAGTTCGGCATGGACGAGGAACAGCTGTTCGCCGCCGAGGATCTGGTTTCCCGGCACGCGAATGTGCGGATCATGGGCGTCCAGGTCTACATGGGCACGCGCATTCTCAGCGAGGAATCGGTGGTGGAGAACACCACGCGCATCTTCGCGCTGGCCGAACAGCTGTCCGCGCGGCTGGGCTTCGGGCTCGACCTGGTCGACGTCGGCGGCGGGCTGGGCGTGGCGTACTTCGACGGGGAACGCGACCTCGACCTCGATCTGCTGACCTCGCGGCTGAACCCGGTGATCGACGAGTTCGCCACGCGGCATCCGGACACTCGGCTCGTGATGGAGCTGGGCCGCTACCTGACCGCGATGAGCGGCACCTACGTCGTGCGCGTCCGTTACGTCAAAACCTCGCTGGGACAGAACTTCGCGGTCGCTGACGGCGGCACCAACCACCACATGGCCGCGGTCGGCATCGGTTCTTACGTCAAGCGCGATTTCCCGATGCGGCTGCTGAACCGGATCGACGAACCGGCCACCGAAACCTGGCAGATCACCGGCCCGCTGTGCACGCCGAACGACGTGCTGGGCAAGAAGATCCCGCTGCCGCCGGTGCAGCCGGGCGACCTGATCGGCGTGGAACGCTCCGGTGCTTATGGCCCGAGCGCGTCACCGGTGCTGTTCCTGAGCCACGGCTACCCCGCCGAGGTTTTGGTCCATGATGGACAGTCCTATGTGATCAGCGAACGGGACCAGCCGGAGGACCTGCTGCGCCGCCAGCACCTGCACCGGCTGCCGGTTCCCGCGGTGGAGGGCTGATGTTCAGCGCCGGCGCTCCCGTGGCGACCACGCGGACCTCGCCGTTCGCCGTGCTGCCGATGGGGCTGAAAACCGTGCTGCACCGGCGTTTCGACTCTGGTGCCGACCGGCTCGACGGCCCGATCATGACGCGGTACTTCACCGATCTGGCCGCCGGACACGACGTCGGCTACTCGCCGGAGCTGGTCGCCCAAGCGCAAGGCAACACGTTCATCTCCCTGGCCCGGGAATTGCTGCACGACCAGGTGCGCGAGCCGATCGACCTGGTCGTCGTCGCCCACGACGGCCCCGACTTCGACCCGCGCCTGTCCGCTCCGGTCAACCTGACCGCGGTGCTGCCGGGCGGCCCGATGACGTACTCGGTCTCCGGACAGGGCCCGCTCGCCGGTTTCCTCGCCCTGCGGGTGGCGGCCGGATACGCGCGCCGGAGGCCGATGCGGCGCGTGCTGATCCTCGTCATGGAGCAGCGGGGAATGCCGTACGCCGGAGCCCGCCCGCCCGTGGACGCGGCGACCGCGCTACTGTTCGAGTCCGGAGCAGGCAGTACTCGCGTTGCGCTGCTGCCCGGAATCGACCCGGCCGACGCTCGAGCCGAGGCTGATCGGCTCGCGTCGGCGGATCGTTATGGGCCAGGTTTGACTGGCGGGTCGGTCGTGGAAGGACGCTCCGCTACCGCCTTGTGGGCCGAGCCGCCTGCGGTTCTCGCTGATTACGACCCGATTCGCGGGACTCTGGGAATTTGCGCCTTCGCTCGAGAAAGCGAGCCCTCCGCACCCCTGCACGCCTGACCGCGGTGCGGCTGCGCTGGGTCGAAGCCGCGTCGCCTCAGCCGTGGCTCGCCGTCCGTGAAGGGCTCCTTGAAGGAATCAGATTCCCTCAAGGAGCCCTTCACGGACCTTCAGGCGCGGGCCGAACCGACACGGGGAATTTGCGCCTTCGCTCGAGAAAGCGAGCCCTCCGCACCCCTGCACGCCTGACCGCGGTGCGGCTGCGCTGGGTCGAAGCCGCGTCGCCTCAGCCGTGGCTCGCCGTCCGTGAAGGGCTCCTTGAAGGAATCAGATTCCCTCAAGGAGCCCTTCACGGACCTTCAGGCGCGGGCCGAACCGACACGGGGAATTTGCGCCTTCGCCGGGGAAAGCGAGCCCTCCGCGCCCCTATAATCGGGAGCGGAACTGCCGCGGCGAAGAAAAGGTGAAGATCTGTGCGCGTGGTCATCGGCGAAGACCAGTTCCTGCTCCGCGACGGGCTGGTCCGGCTGCTCGAAGCGCACGGGATGACGATCGTCGCGGCGCTCGACAACGGGCCGGATCTGCTGAACGCGCTGGTCACGGAGAAGCCGGACGTCGGCGTGGTC
Organism: Amycolatopsis sp. Poz14; assembly: GCF_006704225.1. Classification (NCBI taxonomy): domain Bacteria; kingdom Bacillati; phylum Actinomycetota; class Actinomycetes; order Pseudonocardiales; family Pseudonocardiaceae; genus Amycolatopsis; species Amycolatopsis sp. Poz14. Next base: position 9,152,859 of record NZ_JACLHD010000001.1, on the reverse strand, counting down.
GACATCCGGCTTCCGCCGTCGTTCACCGACGAGGGGTTGCGCGCGGCGATCGAGGCGCGCCGCCAGGTGCCGGGGCTGCCGGTGCTGGTGCTGTCGCAATACGTCGAACGCTTGTACGTCAACGAATTGCTGGCCGACGGCGCGGGCGCGGTCGGCTACCAGCTCAAGGACCGGGTGCTCGACGGCGACCACTTCGTCGACGTCCTGCGCGGGGTCGCCGCGGGCAACACGATGATGGACCCTGAAGTGGTGTCGCGGCTGTTCACGCACAACACGCGCGACGTCGCGCTGGAGAGCCTCACCCCGCGCGAGAACGACGTGCTCCGGCTGATCGCCGAGGGGCGGTCCAACAGCAACATCGCCGCCGAGCTGTTCGTCACCGAAAAGGCGGTGTCCAAGCACATCAACAACATCCTGGCGAAGCTGCAGCTGCCGGTGTCCGAGGACAGCAACCGGCGGGTGCAGGCGGTGCTGGCCTACCTGCGCCGCTGACTGCGCGCCGATACCGCGCGTCGTGCGTGGCGATACCGGGCATCGCTACTCACGACAGGCGCTGAGCGTTCAGCCGATCGGCCGGCACGGGATTTCGATGACCACCGAGGTCGGGCCGCCGAGCGGGCTGAGCACGGTGAGGAATCCGTCCAGCGGGGCGAGCCTGCGTTCGAGTTCCCGCAGGCCGGTGCCCTTGGACGGGTCCGCGCCGCCGTTGCCGTAGTCGGTGACCGTGATGGACAGCCGTCCGGCGGAATGGTGCATGTCGATTTTCCCGGAATCCGCGCCGGAATGCTTCATCGCGTTGTTGAGCACCTCGGAAACGGTGAAATACGCGGCGGTCTCGACGGCGGGCGCGAACCGGCCGGGGAGGTCGACGGTGGTCTCCATCTCCAGCGTCGCCTCCATCCCGAGTTCGCGGACCGCGTCGGCGAGACCGCGGTCGACCAGCACCGGAGGCTGGATCCCGCGCACCAGATCGCGCAGTTCCTGCAGTGCTTTCACTGAGCTCGCCTTGGCCTCTTCCATCAGGCTCTTCGCGGCTTCCGGCTGCCGTTCGGCGAGTTTCGCGGCCGCGTCGAGCGTCATTCCCATCGCGACCAGGCGGGCTTGCGCGCCGTCGTGCAGATTGCGTTCGATCCGGCGCAGTTCCAGCGCCTGGTGGCCGACCGCGTCGTCGCGCGTGGTGGTGAGGTGCTGGACGCGCTGGGCGAGCACGGTGCTTTCGGACGGGGAAAGGAATTTCGCCGCCAGCGCCGCGTGCAGTTTCAGCAGGTGCGGGGCCGCCCACAGGACGAGCGGGAAATGCAGCAGGCCCAGCACGACCGCGATCCAGGCGACGGCCGGGTTGTCCACCGGCAGTGCCACGTACCAGTCGCCGAGCCACAAATCGTCCAGAACCGGGTAGAGCAACGGCATCAGCAGCCCGCGCACGCCGTCGACCACGAGCGCCAGCGGGGCCAGCGTGAGCAGGCACCCGATCGTGCAGTCCACCAGCAGCCAGGCCGTGTCCCGCCAGGTGGCACGGTCGGCCAGCAACCGGGCGAACACCTGGAAGAACCGCGTGCCCTCGGGCAGCGGGAGATACGGTTGCGGCACCTCCCGTCCGGTCCAGGCACCGTGCAGTTTCCGCTGCAAATTGGCGACCGCGCGGACGGCGTAGACCACCGGCGGGATCAGGAACACCCCGACGCCGACGCCCAGCAGGGAAGCAGCGCAGGCCAGGAGCGCGAAAAGCACCACCTCGACCGGTGCGAGCAGACCCAGCGCGGTGCTGTGCAGCACGGCGAGGCCGCCCCGCGCGAACCAGGGCTTCGGTGCCGCCGGCTCGCGGGCATCGGTGGAGGGCATGTCCCGATTATGTGCTGTTCCCGGCTTTCCCGGCAGGGGTGCTAGGACCAGTCCGGATCGAAGAGTTAGCACCATCGGAATCCGCCCCTGCCGCTCGTAGGTTTCTTCTGTACCCGACGCGCCTGGGAGAGTGACCGATGTACCAGTCCGGACAGCCAAGCACGGATGCGGTGACGCTCCGCTCCGTCACCAAGTTCTACGGAGGGAACCGGGCCCGCGTCGTCGCACTCGACGGGATCTCGGTTTCGTTCGCCCGCGGCAGTTTCACCGCGGTGATGGGACCGTCCGGTTCGGGCAAGAGCACCCTGCTGCACTGCGCGGCCGGGCTCGACCAGCCGGATTCGGGCACGGTCGTGCTGGCCGACCAGGATCTCGGCCGGCTCGACGAGGCGCAGCTGACCCGCATGCGCCGCGACCACATCGGATTCATTTTCCAGCAGTTCAACCTGCTGCCGTCGCTCGACGTGGTCGACAACGTCACGCTTCCGCTGCGGCTGGCGGGGAAGAAGGCCGATCCGGCGCTGGTGAACCGGATCATCGAGCAGGTCGGGCTCGGCGGACGGCGCGGGCACCGGCCCGGTGAATTGTCCGGCGGCCAACAGCAGCGCGTGGCGATCGCCCGCGCGCTGGTCAGCCGTCCGCACGTGACCTTCGCCGACGAGCCGACCGGCGCGCTGGACACGACGTCCGCGAGCGAGATCCTGGACCTGCTGCGCGCCGCGGTGCGGGCCGAAGGGCAGACCATCGTGATGGTGACGCACGACCCGGTCGCCGCCTCCTACGCCGACCGGGTGCTGTTCCTCGCCGACGGGCAGTTCGCCGGAGAGTTGCACGAACCGACCGTGGACGAGGTCGCGCGCGGCCTGACCGCGTTGAGCGCACGCACGACGCGGCTCGGCCGCGACGGCCGGAACACAGTCGGGACGGTGCGCTGATGCTGCGCCTTGCCCTGAGCACCCTCCGGTTCCGCAAGGCCGGATTCACCGCGACGTTCGTCGCGCTGCTCGTCGGAACCGCGATCGTGATGGCGTGCGGCGGGCTCATGCAGACCGGGATCTCGCCGCGGGTGCCGCCGCAGCGGCTGGCCGAGGCCCCGGTGGTGGTCGCAGGCGACCAGCACTACAACCTGCCGCCGACGAACCCGGGCACCGAGGACGAGGACCACGAATCCGCGACCCTGCCCGAACGGGTGCGCCTCGACGCGTCGCTCGGGGCGAAGATCGCGGCCGTTCCGGGCGTCGCGAAGGTCATTCCCGACGTGTCGATCCCGGCGACGCTGCCCGCGGATCCCGACGTGAAACTGGTGCGCGGCACCGCGTTGGGCCACGACTGGGCGACCGCCGAGCTGGCCCCGTATTCGCTGACCGACGGGCGGGCTCCGCAGCGAAGCGGCGAAGTCGTGCTCGACCAGTCGACGGCCGCGGCCACCGGGGTCGCCTCGGGCGGTTCGGTGCAGATCGCCGTGCACGGCGGGGTCCGGTCCTTCCAGGTGGTCGGAATCGCTGTCGCGGGCGGGAAAATAGCGTCCGACGCGGTGTTCTTCTCCCACGAAGACGCCCTTGCGCTGACACCCGCGACCGGTCAGGTCGACGCGTTCGGCGTGCTTCCCGCCGCAGGCACGGATCCGGCCGCGCTGAGCACCCAGATCGCGAACGTGGTCCGCGACCAGCACGCGGTCGCGCTGACCGGAGTAGCGCGCGGGACGGCCGAGTTCGCGCAGGCGAGCGACGGCGGCGAAATCCTGGTGATCCTGGCCGCGGTGTTCGGCGGGCTGGCCGTGCAGGTCGCGTTGTTCGTGGTGGCCAGCACGCTGGGTCTGTCGGTGCAGCAGCGGCGGCGCGAGGTCGCGTTGCTGCGTGCGGTCGGCGCGACGCCCAAACAGGTGAGCCGGATGATCACCGCGGAGTCGATGGTGATCGGGATCCTCGCGACCGTGCTGGCCGCTTTCCCCGGCGAACTGCTCGGGAACTGGCTGTTCGACCGGCTGTCCGGGTTCGGCGTCTTCGAACCGGTGCTGGCATATCACCAGGACTGGATTCCGACCGCCGCCGGCATTCTCGTGGGCCTGCTGTCCGCGTGGGGCGCGGGATTCGTCGCCGCGCGGTACGCCGGGCGGACGCGTCCGGTGGAGGCGATGCAGGAACTGGTCTCGCCGAAGCGCTGGCTGACGTCGTTCCGGCTGTGGTGGGGCATTGGCAGCCTGATCGGCGGCGTGGCGCTCGCGTACCTGACGATCACCGTGATGGACGGCCCGCTCGCGGCCAGTACGGCCGGTCCGGCGGTCACGCTCGTCGCGGCGGCGGTGGCGCTCTTCGCGCCGGGAATCACCCGGGTGATGGTCGCGGTGCTGCGGGTTCCGGTGCGGGCGGTGAGCGGGCTGTCCGGCTATCTCGCGATGGCCAACGCCCGGGTGCGCTGGCTGCCGATGTCCGGTGCGGTCGTGCCGGTCATGCTCGCCACGACGCTGGCCGTGTTCATGCTCTACTTCCAGACCACGCAGGTGGAATCGGCGAAGCAGAAGTACGCGTCGAACCTTTCGGCGGACGCGGTCGTCACTTCGTCCACCGGCGACGTCGGCACCGGGTTGCTCGACAAGGTCCGGGCGCTGCCCGGGGTCGGCACCGCTTCGGCGTACGTGACCAGCAAGGGCTACAACGAGAAGCCGTCGGACTCGAGCCAGGACGAGGACGGGCTGGCGCTGACCGGGGTAACCGGTGACGCGGTCGCGAAGACCCGGGCGTCCGAGGTCGCGACCGGTTCGCTGGACGCGTTGCAGGGCAACACCATCGCACTCCCGGTCGACAACGCGACCCGGCTGCACGTCAAGGTCGGCGACGAGATCGGCCTGCGGCTCGGCGACGGCGCACAGGTGCGGCTGCGAGTGGTGGCGACCCTGCGCTCAGCGGCGGAGTTCGCGACGGCGTTGCTGCCCGCGGGCACGCTGGCTCCGCACACGACCGACGGGATCGCGTCGCAGGTGCTCGTCACCGCGGCGGCGGGCACGAGCGTCTCCCAGCTGATGAGCACGCTCGACGGGCTGGCGCAGTCCTCGCCCGGCGTGCAGGTCGCCAACCGGGACACGCTCACCGCCAAGTTCGTGCAGGAACAGGAAGCGAACGCCTGGGTCAACTACCTCGTGGTCGGCATGATCCTGCTCTACGCGGCGATCTCGGTGGTGAACACGCTCGTGCTCTCGACCGCGCACCGGCGGCGCGAGTTCGGCCTGCAACGGCTGGCCGGGTCGAGCCGGGGCCAGGTGCTCGGCGTGATGGCCGTGGAGGGGATCGTCGTCGCGATCATCGGCGTGGTTCTCGGCACCGCCGTCTCGCTCGCGATGCTGGTCCCGTTCAGCCAGGCGGTGTCCGACAGCTGGCTGCCCTATGGTCCATTGTGGATTTATGGGGTGGTGGTCGTGCTCGCGGTCGTGGTAAGCATGGTCGCCACGCTCTTCCCGACGTGGCTCGCGGTGCGCGGCAAGACCTCGATCGCCATGCTCTCTCCTGAATAGGTGACCCCTGGGCGGCCGCCCGCCGCTGACTGCCCCCAGCTGTCAGCGCGCGGTCAGCCCGGGGTCACCGCCCCGCCGTAGCGTCACCGGCATGAGTCCGAACGAGGCGGGAAGCCCTTCCTGGGACGCGATCGTGATCGGGTCCGGGATCGGCGGCCTCGTCTGCGCCGGCTACCTCGCCGCCTTCGGCCGCCGGGTCCTGGTGCTCGAACAGCACGACGTCGCGGGCGGCAACTGCCACATGTTCCGGCGGCGGCGCTCCTACGAGTTCGACATCGGCGTGCACTACCTGGGCGACTGCGGGCCCGGCGGGCTGCTCCCGTCGCTGCTGGCCGGGCTCGGCGTCGGCGACCGGGTGCGGTTCCGCAGGCTCGACCCGGACGGCTTCGACCGGATCGTGCTGCCGGGCGTGCGGTTCGACGTGCCGGAAGGCTGGTCCCGGTACGGGGACCGGCTGCTCGAGACCTTTCCCGCGGAGGCCGCCGCACTGCAGGAGTACCTGGCGATCTGCGGCGAGATCGCCGCGTCGGCCCGATATTCGGCGAGCGCCCGGCCGGTCTTGGGCGGTTCGCCCGCGGTGGTGCGCTGGAGCCGGCGCAGCCTGAGCCGCCTGTTCGACCATTGTGGACTGTCCGCGGCCGCTCGCACGGTGCTGGCCGCGCAGTCCGGCAACTACGCCTCCTCGCCCGCGAACACCGTTGTCGCGGCGCACATTCGCATGCTCGACGACTACCTGACCGGCGGCGCGTACTACCCGGTCGGCGGCGGGCAGATGCTGGCGGCCGCGCTGGTGGAGCAGCTCGAAGCGCACGGCGGCCAGCTGCGCACCAAAGCCCGCGCCGCGCGGATCCTGATCGAGGACGGTCGCGCGGCCGGCGTGGAGCTGACCGACGGAGACGTGCTGCGCGCGCCGCTCGTCGTGTCCAATGCGGACTATCGGCGCACCGTGCTGGAGTTGTGCGGCGGCCGGGAAAACTTACCCGAAGGTGTCGTCCGGCGCACCGAAGACGCGGTCATGCGGCTGCCGCTGGTCACCAGTTATGCGGTGGTGGCCGCGGAACTGCCCGAAGCGTCCGAGGCCAACATCTGGTACTGGCCGAGCGGCGACGTCGAAAGTGCTTACGCCCGAACGGAAGCGGGCCAGTTCGACGAGCTGCCGTTCGTGTTCATCTCGTCCGCTTCACACAAGGATCCCGGCAACACCGCGGTCTGCCCGCCCGGACACACGAACCTCCAGATCATGACCGCGTGCCCGCCCGGCTACGCGCCGTGGGGCGTTACCGATGGACCGGCGTCCGGGCTCCGCTACCGACGCGTGGCCGAATACCGCGCGGCCAAAGAGAAACTTGCCGCCTGCCTGCTCGACCGCGCCGAAGAGGTGCTCGGCCCGTTCCGGGACCGCATCGTCTACCTCGAATCCGCCACCCCGCTCACGCAGGAGCGCTACACGCTCGCCACCGGCGGAGCCGCGTACGGACTGCAGTCCTGGGGCCCGCACGGACGGCGGCCGGACGTGCGGACCGCGGTGGAAGGACTGTTCGTCGCCGGACAGGACGTCCACGGCGGGGGAGTCGTCGGAGCCGCGGTCGGCGGTGCGCAATGCGCCGAAGCGATTCTCGGCCGGCCGGTGCTGGCCGAAGCGTACGACGGCGCGGTCTTCGCCGACCGCGCCCTGTTGCCCGAACGCGGCCACGACTGGGATCCGCTGCGGATTTCCCGCGGCCAGGCCCGCCGCGACGCCCGCGGATTCGCTCCGACGGCGCGCTGAACCCCGTGTAAGGAGAAGGAGAGCCATGACTGAGACCACGCAGGCCTTGACGGAGGACCGGGTCGTCGAGGGCATCACCGGCGCGCTGGGCGCGGTGCTCGAACGCGACGTCGCCGACCTGTCGGAGGACACCCGGCTGTCCGACGCCGGCCTCGACTCGACCGGCGTGCTGGAACTGCTGATGCAGCTCGAGGACACGTTCGGCATCGAGTTCGACACCGAGAACCTGGAGATGCAGCACTTCGAATCGGTGCGTTCGCTCGCCGCGTTCGTCATCGCGGAAATCCGTGCCTGACCAGGCGTCGTGGCAGGAGTGCCGCCGCGTCGCCCGGGAGCAGGGCGTCGCGCCCGCACTCAAGCTGCTGCGGACCGGGCCCCGGAACACCGCGATCGCGGCCGTCCCGGCGGGAGAACTGCCCGCCGGGACGGAGATCCTGCGGGAAGCCGAGCTGCCCGGCGGCGCGGTCGCGTTCGCCCGGGGGCTGCCGGGCGCGCCCGCGGGGCCGGACCTGCTGTGGGTGCGGCTGGGGTTGTCCCAGGCCCTGCGCGACGAGTGCGTCCGGTACTTGGGCGAGCGGCGTTCGGGGGAAGAGTCGTTGCTGCGCAAGCAGATGATCCAGGACTGCCTCGCCACGGCGCTCAACGGCCAGCTCGGGGTCGAAGCTGATCTGCTGGCCGCGGGCGGCACGGTGGCTCCCGCGCGGGTGCGGTATCTGCACCACTTGCTGTCCGATGTGGACCGGAAACTGCTCGGCTTGCTGGGGGCGAAGGGTTTCCTGGCCGGTGGACCGGGTGAGGTCGCCGACGTCTCGGAGCTGCTCGCGAGCGTCCACGAAATGGCCGAGGGGACGACGTGACAGGCACTGTGCTGACCGAACCCTTGCTGGCGTTGCGGGAGCTCGCCGCCGAGTGGGCGACCGGCCTGCGTGCCGCCGGTGCGGTGCTCGACCGCGATCCCGAGGCCGTCGCCCAGTTCGCTGACCTGCCTGCGGTGCGCTGCATGGCGCAGCTGCTGGTCCCGGGGGAGTACGGCTCGGAGGGCATCAAAGTCGCCGGGCACCGGTTCCACGGGATGACCGCGCTGGAACGGACGGTGCTGCTGGAGGAGTTCGCCCGGGGCGACGCGGGCGCGACGCTCGCCGCACCGGGCGCGTCCATGTCCGGCGTGCTGATCGACGTGCTCGGCGACGACGAGCAGAAAGCCTGGTTCTACGGCAGGCTCGTCGACGGTCCAACGTGGACTTTCTTCGCGCTCACCGAACCGGACGTCGGTTCCGACGCGAACGCGCTGACCACCAGCCTGACTCCGGGACCGGACGGCGACTTCGTGCTGAACGGCCGGAAACGGTATGTCGGCAACGCTTCCCGCGCAGGCATGGGCGTCGTCTTCGCCCGCACCGCGCCCGGCCCGCTCGGCGTCCGGGCGGTCCTCGTGGACACCGCTTCCCCCGGCTTCCACGCCGAACCGCTGGGCATGCTCGGATTGCGCGGCGCACGATTCTGCGCCCTCGAGTTCGACAACGTGCGGATTCCCGCGAACCGGGTGCTGGGCCGCCATCTTTCCCCGGCCAGGCGCGGGATGTGGGCCGCCACGCTGACGTTCAACCGCCTCCGCCCCGGCGTCGCGGCGATCGCGATCGGCATCGCGCGAGCGGCGCATGAGTACGTCCGGGCCGAAGGCGGTCTGCTCACCGGTGGCGCGGCGGCCGAATGGGATCAGCTGGGCTACCGGATCGAGAGCGTCCGGAACCTGGTGCACCTCGCGGCGATGGAGGTGGACGCGGGCGGCAGCCGCGGCGGGCACCTCGCCTCGTCCGCCAAAGCCGAAGCGAGCAGGCTCGCCGAGGACGCGACCAGGGCGGCCTGCCGGTTCTTCGGGCCGGGCGCGCGCTGGACGCATCCCTTGCTGGACAAGCTGATTCGCGACGCACGCGGCGTCGAATTCATGGAAGGCGCCGCGAACATCCAGAAACTCATCGTCTTCACCGGGCTGCTCGCCGGCAAAGTCGGCCAGGGCGAGTCGTTCCCGGCGCTGAACCGCGGAGGTTTGCCGTGCGGGTGATATCCGCCCCTCAGGAGTTCACCGTCCCGGATCTGTACGTCGACCTGCGCCGGTTCGTCGGCCGCGACCTGTTCGTCAAGTGCGAGGGGTTCAACTTCGCCGGGTCGATCAAGCTCAAGGCCGCGCTGGAGATCGTCGAGCGCGCCGAACGCGACGGCAGGCTGCGTCCCGGGCAGACGATCGTCGAGAGCTCGTCCGGGAACATCGGCGTCGCGCTCGCGATGGTCGCGGCCAGCCGCGGCTACCGGTTCATCTGCGTCACCGACGACCACTGCACGCTGTCCGCGCGGCAGCTGATGCAGAACTACGGCGCCGAGGTCCGCGTGCTGACCGAACCGCATCCGGTCGACGGGCTGGTCGGCGCGCGGCAGCGGCTGGTGGAGAGCCTCTGCGCGGAGCACGAGGACTACGTCTGGCTCGACCAGCACACCAACCCGGGCAACTGGACCGCGCACTACCGGACCACCGGCCCGGAGATCCTGCGCATGTTCCCCGGCCTCGACGTGCTGTTCGTCGGCACCGGCACGGCCGGGACGCTGATGGGCTGCGCCCGGTACCTGCGCGAGGCGCGCCGGTCGATCCGGGTGGTCGCGGTGGACAGCGTCGGCTCGGTGAGCTTCGGCGGCCCGCCCGGGCCGCGGCAGATTCCCGGGCTCGGCTCCGCGATCCGCCCGGCGCTGCTCGACGAGTCCTTGGTGGACGACGTGGTGCACGTCGAGGAAACCGAAACCGTGGAGATGTGCCGGACGCTGGTGGGGCACGGGTTCCTGTTCGGCGGCTCGACCGGCACCGTCGTCGCCGGAGCGCTGTCCTGGCTCGCCCGCGAGGACCGCGACCTGACCGCCGTGGCCATCTCCCCGGATCTGGGCGACCACTACCTGGACACGGTCTACCGGGACCACTGGGCCGCCGACGCGCTCGGCCGCGTGCCCGGGCAGACCACCGACCGACTTTCCGAGGTGCCGCGATGACCGCTGTCGAGACCAGCCTGCCCCTGTCCACGGCCCAGACCGACGTCTGGTTCGACGAGCAGTTGTCCGGAGGCGGTCTCGCCTACGCGATGGCCGACTACCTGGACATCTCCGGCGACCTGGACGTGCCGGTGTTCGTCGAGGCGTTCCGCCTGCTCACCGACGAGGCCGAATGCTTCCGCGCGCGCTTCTTCGAGGTCGACGGCGAACCGCGCCAGGTGGTCGAGCCGCTGACCGAGCTGCCGGTCAGCTTCCTGGACCTGTCCGGCGAACCGGACCCCGAGGCGGCCGCGCTCGCGTGGATGCACGAGGACCTGGCCCGGCCGTTCTCGGTCAGCGATTTCCCGCTGTTCCGCGCCGCGCTGCTCACGCTCGGCCCGCGCCGGCGGTTCTGGTATCTCACCACCCACCACCTGGTGGGCGACGGGTTCAGCGCCGCGATCTGCCACCGCCGGATGGGCGAGCTGTACACGGCGGTGCTGACCGGCAAGGAGCCCGAGGGCCGTCCGCTGCCGCCGTTCCGGGACCTGCTGGAATCCGAACTCGCCTACCAGAACTCGACCCACCTCGGCCGTGACCGCGAGTTCTGGAGCAGCCACTTCAGCACGGTCCCGGACCTGATCAGCCTGTCCGGCAAGGAACCCGCGCCTGCTCGCGGATTCCTTCGCCGCACCCTCGCCCTGCCCGCCGACGCGGCCGCCGCGGCGCGCAAGGCGGTGGCACAGGCCGGGGTGACCCTGCCGACCTTCCTGCTCGCCGCGATGGCCGCCTACACCGAGCGTCTTTCCGGGATCCAGGACCTGATGCTGACCGTCCCGGTCGCTGCCCGCGCGGGGGTCCGGACGCGGACGATTCCGGGGATGATGGCGAACTACCTGCCGTTGAAAATGCAGGTCACGCCCGCGATGACGCCGCAGCTTCTGCTGAAGCAAGCGTCGCGGGAGCTCGCCCGCACGCTCAAGCACCAGCGGTATCACGTCAACCAGATCCGCCGCGACATCGGCGTGCGCAGCGACGAGCGGCGGCCGTTCGGCGGGCCTTTCGTCAACGTGCTGCCCGCGGACCCCGGCCTGCGGCTGGGCGACTGCGTGACCCGGGTGCGGAATCTGTCGACCGGGATCACCAACGACCTGTCGATCACCGTTCTCGACGAGCCCGGCGGCGGGATCGAACTGCACCTCAACGGAAACCCGGACCTTTACGACGAGTTCGGAGTGGACACTCACCTGCACCGGTTCGCCGGATTCCTCGACCGCTTCGCGCGCGCCGATCCGGACGCGCCGCTCGCCCGCATCGATGTCGCCGACGCGCGGGAGCGCGAGGAACTGCTCGCCGCCGGGCTGGGCGCTAGCGGCCCGGTGGGCGCGGGCGTGGTGGAGCGGGTGCGCGCGCAGGCTCCGGACGCGGTGGCGGTGGTCGATGCTGCCGGTGCGGTGAGTTACGCGGATTTGGTCGGGATGGCCTCGGCGTTGTCGCGGCGGTTGCCAGCCGGACGCGTGGTCGGCGTGCTCGCTGGGCCGGGGAGTGGCTTCATCTCGGCGGTTCTTGGCGTGCTCAGTGCCGGTGGTGCTTACGTGCCGCTGGATCCGACGCTTCCGTTGGCGCGGTTGCGCGATCTGGTGGCGGACAGCGGCGCGGCCTGCGTGCTCGCGGCCCCGGAGTTCCGGGACGTGGCTGCGGAGCTGCCGGTGGACGTCGTGGAGCTGGACGGCACGGTCGACCCCGAGTTGGCACCGGTGGTCGGCGCGGACGACGACGTCGCGTACGTGATCTTCACGTCGGGTTCGACCGGTCGTCCGAAGGGCGCGATGGTTTCGCGGCTCGGGATGATGAACCACCTGCTGGCGAAGGTCGAAGACCTCGGGCTGGGCGCGTCGGACGTGGTCGTGCAGAACGCGCCGCTGACGTTCGACGTGTCGGTGTGGCAGATGCTCGCGCCGCTGGTGGTCGGCGGTCAGGTCCGCGTGGTGGACCGGCAGATCGCGGCGGATCCGGAGACGCTGTTCGGCTTGGGCATGTCGGTGCTGGAAGTCGTGCCGTCGTTGCTGCGGGCCGCGTTGGACTTCTGGGACGCCGGTGGTCCGCCGGAGCTGGCCGGTTTGCGGTGGCTGGTGGTGACGGGCGAGGCGTTGCCGCCGGACCTGTGCGTGCGCTGGTTCGGGTACTTCCCGCAGATCCCGCTGGTGAACGCCTACGGTCCGACGGAGTGCTCGGACGACGTGACGCACGCGGTTCTGTCCAGTGTGGACGATGTACGCGGGCTGCGGACGCCGATCGGTCTTCCAGTGCGGAACACCCGGCTGTACGTGCTGAGCGACGAGCTGCGTCCGGTTCCGGCCGGTGCGGCTGGCGAACTGTACGTCGGCGGTTTGGTGGTCGGCCGCGGTTACGTGGGCGATCCGGGCAAGACAGGTTCGGTGTTCGTCGCCGATCCGTTCGGCGAGCCGGGCACGCGGATGTACCGGACTGGCGACCGCGTAGTGCGCCGCGCCGACGGAGCACTGGAGTTCATCGAGCGCCGGGACTTCCAGGTCAAGATCCGCGGTCACCGCATCGAACTCGGCGAGATCGAGGCGACCCTGCGCGAGCTGCCCGAGATCGCGGACGCGGTCGTAGTGGTGCGCGACGACGCCGGGACCAAACGGCTCGCCGCGTACCTGGTCGGCACGGAGCCGGTCGACGTGCCGTCCGTGCGCAGCGAACTGCAGCAGCGGCTGCCGGACTACCTGGTGCCGCCCGCGATGGTCGTGCTCGACGCGATGCCGCTGACTGTCCACGGCAAGGTCGACCGGGACGCGCTGCCCGAGCCGGATTTCGCCGCCGAAGCGGTCGGCCGGGCCCCGCGCAACGCCGTCGAGGCCATCCTGTGCGACGTGCTGGCCGAGGTGCTGACGGTGCCGAAGGTCTACATCGACGACAACTTCTTCGCGCTCGGCGGCGACAGCGTCAGCTCGATCCAGGTGGTCAGCCGCGCGCGCAAGGCCGGGCTGGTCATCACCCCGCGCGACCTGCTGGAAGCCCGGACACCGGCGGCGATCGCGGAAAACGCGGTCCCGATCGGGGACGACGTCGCTCCGGAACCCGCCGCCGCACTGGTCGAACTCGAACCGGGAGAACTTGACGAGCTGCGGGCCGGGCCGGTCGAGGAAGTGCTTCCGCTCGCGCCGTTGCAGCAGGGCATGCTCTTCCACACCGAACTCGATGCCGAGGGCGTCGATTTCTATGCCGTGCAGGCAATCGCGGACCTCGAAGGCCCCCTGGACACCGCCGCCGTCCGAGACGCCTGCGCCACGCTGCTGACCCGCCACACCGCCCTGCGCGGATATTTCCGGCGACGCCGCAACGGGGAACCGGTGCAGCTGGTCGCCGAATCGGTCGAGCTGCCGTGGACCGAAATCGACCTGACCGTGCTGCCGGAGCAGGATCGCGAGGCGGAACTGCAGCGACTCGTCGACCAGGACCGATTGCAGCGCTTCGATCTGGCGCACCCGCCGCTGGTCCGCTTCACGCTGATCCGGGTCGCCGCCGAGCGCTACCGGTTCCTGTGGAGCGCACACCACATCGCCACCGACGGCTGGTCGGTCCCCATCCTCATCGACGAACTGGCTCAGCTCTACGCGGGCGGCGCGACGACCGCGCTGCCCGAGGTGCCGCAGATGCGCGACTACCTCGCCTGGCTGTCCCGCCAGGACGAGGAGGCCGGGCGGAAAGCCTGGCAGGACCTGCTCGACGGCCTGCCCGGACCGACCCGCGTCGCACCAGACCTGCCCGCCGCCGCGAACCTGCCCGCGACTGTCGAGTTAGCACTGTCCGAAAGCGACACTGCACACCTTTACGCCTGGGCACGGGAGCATGAGCTGACCGTCAGCACGATCGTGCAAGCCTGCTGGGCGATTCTGGTCGGCCGCTTGGCCGGGCAGCAGGACGTGGTCTTCGGCGCGGTGGCCTCCGGACGTCCCGCGGAACTGCCGGGCGTCGAAACGATGGTCGGCATGTTCGTGAACACCGTGCCGGTCCGGGCCCGTCTCGACCCGGCCCGCCCGGTCCGCGACCTGCTCGCCGAACTGGGCCGGCAACAAGCCGCCATGGTGTCCTACCAGCACATCGGGCAAGCGCAGTTGAGCGGAGCCATCCCGGACAGCGGCGAACTCTTCGACACCGCAGTGGTGTTCGAGAACGTCCCCGCCGGCGACGGCGGCCCGCTGGTGATGCTCGGCGAGGACGTCCGCGTAGTCGACGCGGTCACGCTCGACTCCCGGCACTACCCGCTCAGCCTCGTCGTGGAACCGCACGCCTCGCTCGTCTTCCGCTTCGACTACCTCCGCGAGGCCTTCGGCGACGACCGCGTCCGCGATTTGGCGCAGCAGTTCCGGGCGCTGCTCGACACGGTGCTCGGCGATCCCGACCGCCTGCTCGGCCGGATCGACGTGGTGGCCGAACCGGCGCAGACCTTCCTGCTCGGCGCGACCGGCCCGGTCGGTGCGGGCGTGGTCGAACGGGTGCGTGCGCAGAAGCCAGACGCGGTCGCGGTGGTCGACGACTCCGGTTCGGTGACCTACGCGGACCTGGTCGGCCTGGCGTCGGCTCTTTCTCGCCGGGTGCCGCCGGGACGGGTAGCGGGCGTGCTCGCCGGTCCCGGGATCGGCTTCATCTCCGCGGTTCTCGGCGTCCTGGGCGCGGGCGGTGCTTACGTGCCGCTGGATCCGACCGTGCCGCTCGCCCGGCTGCAAGGCCTGGTGGAGGACAGCGGCGCGGCGTGCGTGATCGCAGCCCCGGAATTCCGGGAGCTCGCAGCGAACCTGCCGGTGGAGGTCATCGAGCTGGACGGCGTCATCGACACCGAGCCGACCCCGGTCGTCGGTGCGGACGACGACGTCGCGTACCTAATCTTCACCTCCGGCTCCACCGGCCGCCCCAAGGGCGCGATGGTGTCTCGCCGCGGAATGGTCAACCACCTGCTGGCCAAGGTCGAAGACCTGGCGTTGAAGCCCTCGGACGTGCTGGTGCAGAACGCGCCGCTGACGTTCGACGTCTCGGTGTGGCAGATGCTCGCCCCGCTGATGGTCGGCGCTCAAGTCCGAGCCGTCAGCCGCGAGACCGCGGCGGATCCGGACGCATTGTTCGGCTTGGGCATGTCGGTGCTGGAAGTCGTGCCGTCGCTGTTGCGAGCCGCGTTGGACTTCTGGGACGCGGGCAGCCCGCCGGACCTGACCGGTCTGCGGTGGCTGGTCGTGACCGGTGAAGCGTTGCCGCCGGATCTGTGCGTGCGGTGGTTCGGGTACTTCCCGAATATCCCGATGGTGAACGCCTACGGCCCGACCGAGTGCTCGGACGACGTCACGCACGCAGTTCTGTCCAGTGTGGACGATGCGCAGGGCCTGCGGGTGCCGATCGGTCTTCCGGTGCGGAACACCCGGCTGTACGTGCTGGGCGACGAGCTGCGTCCGGTCCCGCCCGGCGCCGCAGGCGAGCTGTACGTCGGCGGCCTGGTCGTCGGCCGCGGTTACGTGGGCGATCCGGTCAAGACGGGCTCCGTGTTCGTCGCCGACCCCTTCGGCGAACCCGGCACCCGGATGTACCGGACCGGCGACCGCGTGGTCTGCCGGGCCGATGGCGCGCTGGAGTTCGTGGAACGCCGCGACTTCCAGGTCAAGATCCGCGGACACCGCATCGAACTGGGCGAGATCGAAGCCGGTCTGCTGGCGCAAGAATCCGTCACCGACGCGGTAGTCGTCGTGCAGGGCTCCGACGCGGCCAACCGGCACCTGGTCGGCTACGTCGCGGGAACCGCCCGTCCCGAGGACCTGCAAGCTCAGCTGGCTGAGCTGCTGCCCGCGTACATGGTGCCCAGCGCGATCGTCGTACTCGACCGGCTCCCGCTCACCGCGCACGGCAAGGTCGACCGCAAAGCGCTGCCCGCCCCGGAAAACCTCACCGGCCAAGAGAAACGCGGCCCGCGCACGCCGGTCGAGGAACAGCTGACCCGGCTCTACGCCGAGGTGCTCGGGTTGCCCGAAGCCGGTATCGACGACGACTTCTTCGAACTCGGCGGCCATTCCCTCCTCGCCACTGCGCTGGTCAGCCGGATCCGGTCGGAACTGAACGTCGAACTGCCGCTGCGGGATCTGTTCGAAGCGCGCACCGTCGCCGCACTGGCCGGACGGCTCGCGTCGGCAGGCCAGGCACGTGCGGCGTTCCGCAAGCTGGACCGTCCCGATCCGCTGCCGTTGTCGTACGCGCAACAGCGCATGTGGTTCCTGAACCGGCTCGAAGGCGACCACGGCGGATACACCATCCCTCTCGCCGTCCGGCTTTCCGGCGAGCTGGACCGCTCGGCGCTCGCCGCAGCCCTCGACGATCTGACCGCACGGCACGAAATCCTGCGCACCGTCTTCCCCGACACCGACGGCGTCCCGTTCCAGCGCGTCCTGGACGCGGGGGAGTCGCTGCGCACCGCACCGATGCCCGAGGACCTCGCCGCCGCGTTGGCCGAGGAGGTCGCCCGCGGCTTCGACCTGGCCGTCGACCTTCCATTGCGCAGCAAACTGTTCGGCCCCGACCAGAACGGCGACCACGTCCTCCTGCTGGTGCTGCACCACATCGCCGGAGACGCCTGGTCCGTCGACGTGCTCGCCCGCGACCTCGCCACCGCCTACGAAGCACGGCTGTCCGGAACCAGTCCACAGTGGACCGTGCTGCCCGCCCAGTACGCGGACTACTCGGTCTGGCAGCACTCCCTGCTGGACGACACCAAGGACGGCGAATCCGCCCGCCTGCTGAAGCACTGGCGGGAAGCACTCGCCGGACTTCCCGGAGAACTGGCGTTGCCGGTCGACCTGCCGCGCCGCGCCTCCGCCGGCTATCACGGCGGAACCATCGAGTTCGAGCTGTCCTCGACCGTGCACCGCAGCCTTGCGCGGCTCGCGCACGATCAAGGGGCGAGCCTGTTCATGGTCGTCCAGGCCGCACTGGCCACGCTGCTCACCCGCCTGGGCGCGGGAACCGACATTCCGCTCGGCAGTCTGGTCGCCGGACGTCCGGACGAAGCCGTGCACGACCTCGTCGGCTTCTTCGTCAACACGCTCGTCCTGCGCACCGACACCAGCGGCGACCCGCGCTTCACTGAACTGGTCGCGCGAGTCCGCGACGCCGACCTCGCCGCCTACGCTCACCAGGACCTGCCGTTCGAACGGTTGCTGGAGGCGACGCAACCGGCAAGGTCGATGTCGCGACAGCCGTTGTTCGGGGTGCTGCTGTCCTTCTACGACGTCCCGCCGTCCGAAGTCAGCCTCGGCAGCCTGACCGCGCGACCCGAAATGCTCGCCCCGACGCACAAGAAGTTCAAGTTCGACCTGACCTTCCAGCTGGGCCAGCACAAGGGCGAGCGCGGTCTGGAAGGCACGCTCGAATACAACGCCGACGCGTTCACTGCGGAAACCGCACAGCTGCTCGTCGACCGTCTGACGCTCCTCCTGACGGCCGCCGCCGAAGACCCCGGGCAGCCGCTGAGCCGGATCGACCTGCGCACTCCAGCCGAGCGAGTCACCCCAGCCGTGCCGGCTCTCGAGGTGCCTGACGGCTTGCTGGTGCCGGGGGACATCGGTCTGCGCGAGCAAACCAACCGCTTGGCCCGGGCTTTGCAGGCACAGGGCGTGGGTCCGGGGGAGACGGTGACCGTCGACCTGCCGCCAGGCCGCGACCGCTGGGCAGCGATCTTCGCCGTCCTCGCCATTGGCGCAGCCTGGACGACGAGCGGGCCGTCTCGGTACACCATCCCCGCGGACGTGTCCGGATTCGCCGACACCGACCTGGAGGTGTCGCTGTCCGGAGCGGAGCTGGCGTATCGCGGCGACGCGGTCTTCAGCCGAGATGCCCTGGCCGCGACCATCGCCGCTCTGCTGAAGGAATTGCCGCTCACCGCCGGCGACCGTCTCCTGGCACCGGACACCGAGTTCGCGCTGCCGGTCGTGCTCGCCGCGTTGCACGTCGGCGCGGTGGTGACCGTCGCTCCCGCCGCAGAGATCGCGGAACTCGCCTCGTCGGTGGACCCGAGCGTCGTGGTCCTGACCCCGAGCATCGCGAAAATGCTGGCGCTGCGACCGGGTACCCGGGTGGTGAACTTCGGCGAGAGCTTCCTTGATGGAGCGCTCAACTGCGAAGGCACCGCGGCCTCCGGTTGGCTCTCG
Source organism: Amycolatopsis sp. Poz14 (assembly GCF_006704225.1). Classification (NCBI taxonomy): domain Bacteria; kingdom Bacillati; phylum Actinomycetota; class Actinomycetes; order Pseudonocardiales; family Pseudonocardiaceae; genus Amycolatopsis; species Amycolatopsis sp. Poz14. The sequence continues at coordinate 9,134,522 of NZ_JACLHD010000001.1, read as the reverse complement.
CTGGTCAACGGACGCCCGTTCGCGCACCGTCACGCCAACGTCCTCGACCAGAGTCGGCAGCCAGTGCCTCGCGGTGGCCGAGGAGAGCTGTACTTGGCTGACGCACCCACCGGTCTCCCCGCCCGCATCCGCTTGGACGGAACCGTCGAAGTGATTCGCGAGGCCCAAGTGCGTGGCTTCGCGGTCCCGCTCGGGCAGATCGAAGCGGCCCTGCATCGCCAAACCTCGGTCGCCGCAGCCGTCGTAATCGCCGAGAACGACGCGCTGATCGCCTACGTCGTCCCGCAATGGGAACGCGGCGTCGACCCGCTAACCCTGCGGGAAGCGCTGGCCGCCGAACTCCCCGACTACCTGATCCCGACCGCCTTCGCGGAGCTGGACACCCTCCCAGTCGCGCCGGACGGCTCGCTGGACCGCTCCGCCCTGCCCGTTCCCACTGTGCAAACCAGCCAGGACACCAGCGAAACCGTCGAACTGCTGCGCACCGCTTTCACCGAAACCCTCGGTATCGCGGACCCCGACATCCAGGCCGGGTTCTTCGAGTTGGGCGGCAACAGCCTGCAATCCGTCCGTCTGGTCGCACTGGCCCGACGAGCCGGACTCCGGCTGACGGTCGCCGACGTCCTGACCCACGGCAGCATCGAACACCTGGCCGCGCTCGCCGAACGAGCCGAACCGGATCTGGCGGACCTGCCGGACCCGTTCGCGCCGGTGCTGCCGATCCGGCCGACCGGGACGAAGCCGCCGCTGTTCTGCCTGCACGCCGGACTCGGCCTGAGCCTGCCTTACCTCGGGCTGGCCGCGCACCTGCCGGACCGGCCGATCTACGGGCTGCAATCGCCGGGAATCAGCGGTGCCGAACAGTTCCCGGAATCGGTCGAGCAGGTCGCCGAGGACTATCTGAAGCACATCCGCCGCCTCCAGCCGCACGGTCCGTACCACTTGCTCGGCTGGTCCTACGGCGGTCTGCTGGCCTTCGAGCTCGCGGTACGCCTGGAAGGCGAAACCGTCGGCTCACTGTCCATCTTGGACAGTTACCCGCAGGACGGGACCGAAGCCGCACTGTCCCGGCACGAACTGCTCGTCGATTTCCTGGAACACGTCGGCTTCCACGACACCGAAGCCGGTATCGAGCTGACCCCGGCCGACGTCATCGCCGTGCTGCGGCAGGGCGACAGCCGACTGGCCGACATCGGCGAGGAACGCATGACGCGCGTCCTAGCCGTGATGGACAACAACGCCGCGCTAGCCCACCGGTACCGCCCGACGCGGTTCACCGGCGCAGTGGAACTGTTCGTCGCCGCCGACGGCATGACCGACGCCGAGGTAGCCGAACGAGCAGGCCGCTGGGTGCCGCACGTGTCCGGTCCAGTGCGGGCGCACCGGATCGAATGCGGGCACGAATACCTGATGGATCCCGGGCCGCAAGCGGAGATCGGCGCCGCGACGGCCGGAACGCTGGCGAGCAACGAGGAGTCGCAGTGACCACAATGACCACCCCGGCGAACACTCCGCGGGCAGCGGCGCTCGTCGAGACATTCGCGCTGGCGGGTCGCCGGTTGACCCACCTGCGCAAGGTGCCGGGCAGGCTCCTCGCGATCACGCTGAATTCGCTGATCACCATGCTGGCCATCGGCTACGTCTTCAAAGGCGCGGTGAGCGTCGAAGGCGGCGGCAGCTATCCGGAGTTCCTGTTCCCGGCCGCGCTCATGCAGGTGGGCCTCGCCGGCGTCGCACCGACCGCGATCGCGGTGGCGATGGACCTCAAGGGCGGCCTGACCGACCGGTTCCGCTCGCTGCCGATCTCGCGTCCCGCTGTGCTGTTCGGCCACACCATCGGCGACGCGCTGGTCGGCTTCGTCGCGCTGGCGATCGTCGCCGGGATCGGACTGGCGGTCGGCGGCCGCGTGCACGCCGGGTTCCCCGCGCTGCTCGCCGGATTGGCCGTGCTCGCGCTCTTCCTCTACGTGATGATCTGGGTCGGCGTGCTGCTCGGGCTGACCATGGGCAATCCCGAATCCATCGACGGCGTCGGCGCGGTGCTGACGCTCGGGCTTTCCTTCCTCTCCAACGCGTTCATGGCGGTCAGCCAGCTGCCGTCGTGGGTCCGGCCGATCGCCGAATGGAATCCGGTCAGCTCCGTCACCACGCTGTGCCGCCAGCTGTGGGGCGTGCCGGTGCCCGCGGACAGTTCGTTTCCCGCCCAGCATCCCGGCGTCGTCGTCGCGGTGACGCTGGTCGTCCTCTTCGCCGCGGCGACCCTGCTGAGCTTCCGCCGTTACCGCCTCGCCTAACCGATCCGGAGTACGCAATGACAAACCCGTTCGACGACCAGAACGGCGCTTTCCTCGTTCTGGTCAACGACGCCCGGCAGTACAGTCTTTGGCCCTCCTTCGCGGAAGTCCCGCCCGGCTGGCGGGTTTCGCTCGGGGAGAGCAGCCGCGAAGAAGCCCTCGCGCACATTTCGGGCCACTGGACCGATCTGTCGCCCGAGAACATCCGGGAAGCAGGCTGACATGACACCGCACGGAGAACTCGCGATCGAAGCCGAAGGGCTCCGCAAACGCTACGGCGACCACGAAGCGCTCGCCGGCGTCGACCTCGCCGTCCCGCCCGGCACGGTGCTGGGCTTGCTCGGTCCCAACGGCGCGGGCAAAACCACCACGGTCCGGATGCTCGCGACCCTGCTTCCGCCGGACGGCGGCCGCGCGCTGGTCGCCGGGCACGACATCGTGCGGGAACGCAAACAGGTCCAGCGGCACATCGCGCTCGCGGGCCAGTACGCGGCCGTGGACGAACTGTTGACCGGCCGGCAGAACCTGGTGCTGCTGGGCCGTCTTCTGCACCTCGGCCGCCGCGGAGCACGCGCCCGCGCGGGAGAACTGCTGGAGCGGTTCAACCTCGCCGAGGCGGCCGACCGCGCGGTCGGGACGTACTCCGGCGGGATGCGCCGCCGCCTGGACCTCGCGACCTGTCTCGTGGCGCGTCCGTCGGTGCTCTTCCTGGACGAACCGACCACGGGACTCGACCCGGCGAGCCGGATGGGCTTGTGGACGATGGTCCGCGAGCTGGTCAGCGAAGGCGTCACGGTCCTGCTCACCACGCAGTACCTCGAGGAAGCCGACTACCTCGCCGACCGGATCGTGGTCATCGACAAGGGCCGGAGCGTCGCGGAAGGAACCGCGGACGAGCTCAAGCGCAAGGTCGGCCGGGAACGGCTGGAAGTCGCTGTCGCCCACCCCGAAGGTCTCGCGGACGCGGTGGCGGCGTTGACGCCGGTCGCGGTGGGCGTCCCGGTCGTGGACGAACGCCGGTGCAGCATCTCGCTCGAACTGCTCGACGAGAGCGGCGGGATCGCCGCGGCGGCGAACGCGTTGCACGAACGCGGCGTCGCGCTGGCGGACTTCGCGCTCCGCAGGCCGACTCTCGACGAAGCCTTCCTCGACCTCACCGGACACCCGACCACGGGGTGATTCCCCCGGTTCACTTTCGCGCAGCCCCCGGCCCGGTCCGCCGCCACCAGCGGATCGGGCCGGCTAGCGAGAGCAGCAAGGGCAGCAGCACCAGCCGGATCACCAGCACGTCGATCGCCAGCGCCGCCGCGGCCGCCCAGCCGAACTCGCTCAGCTCGCCGCTGCCGGCGATCCCGAGCGCGCTGAAGACCCCGATCGACACCACGCTGGCACTGGAGATCGCCACGGTGCCGCGGCGCAGACCCTCCGCGAGCACGTGCTGCGGCGACATCCCGGTCAGCGCCTCGACGCGGAAGTGGTGCAGCAGGCAGACATGCATGTCGGTCGTGGGCGCGGCGAGCACCGCTACGAGCGCCACCGGCAGCCAGGTCGGGGTCGGCGGGTTCATGCAGGTGAGCATGGTCAGCGCGAAAAGCGCGGACAGTACTGAAAGCACCGCGGTCGTCAGCGCGACCACGAACGGCCGGAAAGCCGTGATCACCGCCAACGACGTCAGCCCGATCAACAACGCCAACGGCAACGGCGGCAGCGTCGGCGATTCGAGGTAGCGGTAGACGACGTAGCCGAGCGCCGCGGCAGTGCAGGCCAGCGCGCCGATGAGTCCCGCTGCGGTGCGGTAACGCCAGCTCGCGGGCAGGCGGGCGACGAACCGGGGCAGCCAGTGCCACTGGAACGATCTCTTCACCGGAAGCGCGATCCGGGTCAGCAGCACCGGAAGCAAGGTCAGCGCCGCGGCGGCTTCCACCAGGATGACCAGGACCACGGCCGCCGCCAACCGCATGACCTGCGGCTCGCCGGTCAGATACAGCCCGGTCATCGCGGAAAGCATCGCGAGCCCGGTGACGAGCGCGGTCCGTCCGGCGGTCGAGGCGACGATCTGCGCGGTGTCGGACGCGTCGTGTTTGCCCGGCGGCATCTCCTGCTGCCTGCGGACCGCGAACAGCAGATGGTTGGCGGCGCTCGTGATGCCGGGCAGGAGAACGAGGTTCCAGCTGCCGAACGAACCCGTCCCTTCGGCGACCGCCGTCAGCACGCCGAGCGCGCCTGCCCCGACGGTCGCGAGATAGCCGAACGCGATCGCGGCCAGCCGCGGCGAACCCAGCACCAGCACCAGCAGCAGCGCGGTGAGCAGGCAGCCGACCCCGAGGACGGAACCGGCGGGCGCCGCGGAGCTGCCGGCCGGGGCGGCGAGGTCTTCGCTCGCCGCCCCGACCAGGAACAGCAGCCACGCGCACAGCACCGGGCCGGGGTGTCCGGCACACCAGCGCGCGAGACGGAGCAGAGGTAGCGTTCGCAATGCCGAACTCCTTGGGCCGCTTCAGGCCTCCCGCCGCGCAGGCGGCAAGCCGGACGGTCTAAGGATGGCTCCTCGTGATCGTGCGCACACTGGGCGTGGCACCTCGATTTCGAGTGGTACTAGCTCCCGAGCGCGGCGGGCGGGGCGAGCGCCGCGTCTCCGTAGAGGTCGGCTACCCACTGGTCGTGGTAGACCGTGTCCAGGTAGCGGTCGCCGAGATCGGGGGAGACCGCCACCGCGGTGAGGCTTTCGCCGTGCTCGTGCCGGTCGAGCCAGTGCAGCGCCCCGGCGACGACGGTGCCGGTCGAGCCGCCGAACAGGAACCCGGCCCGGACGAGCCTGCGGCACATCCGCACGGTCGCGAGTTCCGGCACGTGCACCACATCGTCCACATAGGACTCGTCGAGCAGCGCCGGCCGGACCCCGGTGCCGAGACCGGGGATCATCCGCGGGGCGGCCGGGGTCCCGAAGGTCACCGAACCCACGGTGTCGATGGCCACCACGCGCATTCCGGGACAGTGTTCGCGCAGGTAGCGCGCGCACCCCATCAGCGTGCCGGTCGTGCCCGCTCCGATGAACGCCACGTCGGCGCCGGGGAACGAGTTCGCGATCTGCGGTCCGGTGGTGCGGTAGTGCGCCTGCCAGTTCCCCGCGTTCGCGTACTGGTTGAGCCACACCCGGTCGTCGCCCTCGGCGCACAACCGCCGCACGTGCGCGATCCGCGCGCCGAGCAACCCGTCTTTCGGATGCGGTTCGGTGATCACGTGCACCTCGGCGCCGAGCGTCTGCATCAGCTGCCGGGCGCCGAGGGTGCAGCGGGAATCGGTGACACAGATGAACCGGTAACCCCGGCTGGTGGCGACGAGGCTCAGTGCCACCCCGAGGTTGCCCGACGAACTCTCCACGAGGGTCGCGCCGGGCCTCAGCGTGCCGTCCAGTTCGGCGGCGTCGATCATCTCTTTCGCTGCTTTGATCTTGATCGAACCAGCGAAGTTGAAGCCCTCGCACTTGAGGTAGAGCGATCGCCCTGTACACCCGCTCAGGTCGACGAACAGGTCGTCGACGTTGAACTCGTGCGGACTGGTGATGATCGGCATCAGCGCCGGCCGTAGCGGTCGAGTTCGAAGAAGAAGTCGCCGACCTCGTGCAGCTCGCCGCGGCGGCGCAGTTCGTCGAGGACGTGCTTGCCGACCGCGAGGTCCAGCACGCCGAGACCGAACGGCGAGAACACCAGCGGCCGGTCGGCGTCCAGGGCGAGTGCCCCGGTCATCACGTCGAACAGGGTGCCGTCGAGGAAGTCGCGGCCGCCGGTGGCCTGTTCGGCCAGGTGCACCGAGGTGTTGGCCTTGAGGCAGTGCTCGACGTCGTCGACCACGTTGGCCGAAGCCAGGACGACCTCGGTGGAAAGGTCGCGCAGGGAAACGTTCAGCACGAGCGGGTTGTGGCCGAACCAGGCCGGATCGTGCACGTGCGGTTCCGCGGCCACGGTGGCGAACACGATCAGGTCGCTGCCGCGGATCAGCTCCTCGGCGCTCTCGCGCACCGAGATCCCGCTCGCGCCGGTGCCCTCCAAGTAGCCCCGGAAGCCGGCGGCGTGCTCGGCGGAGAGGTCGAACACCGCGGTCTCGTCGAAGTCCCAGCCGGTGCCGAGCAGGAACCGGTGCACGTAACGCGCGATGAGCCCGGTGCCGACGAACCCGAGCCGCCGCGGCCGTTCGCCCCGGCGGCTGAGCCAGTCGGCCGCCAGCGCCGCCGACGCCGCGGTCCGGCTCGCGCTGATGATCGAGCTTTCCATGCAGGCCAGCGGGTACCCGGTCGCCTGGTCGTTGAGGATCAGCACGGCCGAGGCGCGCGGCAGCCCGGTGCGGACGTTCTCCGGGAAACTGGAGATCCACTTGACCCCGTCCACCGCGACCTCCCCGCCGACCGAGGCGGGCAGCGCGATGATGCGCGCGGACGGCCGGTCCGGGAACCGGAGGAAGTAGGAGGGCGGGTTGACGGTCGCCTGCTGCCCGTGCAGCCGGTAGGCCGCCTCGATCAGTTCGGCCAGCTGCTTCTCGGCGCCGTCGAGCACCTGGTGCACCTGTGCTCCGGACACGACGGCGAACTCCGGAACGGTAGCGGTTTCGGTCACAGAACTTCCTTATTCTTCGGCTGGGCGGAAACTGGGGCTGGTCCGGGCAGTCGCCGGGGTTCCCCGCGCGGACCTGCGGCCACGCCCCGGGTTCCCGGCATGGGGATCAGTCCTGCTGCAGGACGGCCAGCGCGCGTTCGACCCGCGCGTCGATCCGGTCGACCTCGGCGACCGAATCCCCGATGAGCACGCCGTAGAGGCGGCCGGCGAACGGCGCCCCGCCGGCGGTCTGCGCGCCGGCGTTGACGGTGGCGAAGTTGTTCACCAGCAGGCCGCTGCCCGCACCGTCGAAAAGCAGCTCGCCGAGCACGTCGCGGACCCGGTCGAAGCCGACGCTGGCGCCGAGCCGCAGCGAGTAGTGCCGGGCCATCGCGGTCTCGCCCGCGGTGACGAAGCGTTCCTGGATCGGCACCTGGTAGGTGGACATGTTGTTGCGGGCGTTGATTTCCAGCACCGGGAAGATGCCGCCATCGGGTTCGACGATCGCGTCCACTCCCACGACGCCGTAGTAGCCGTCGGCGGCGAGCTGCCCGCCGAGCGCCTGCGCCGCGGACCGGATGGTCTCCAGCTGCGCCTCGTCCAGCCGCGGCGGGATCCGGTGTCCTTTGTGGACGCCGTTCTCGGTGATCAGCTCCTTGACGAAGTCGAAGTGCACCGACCCATCGCGGCTCACGGTGAACTGGTAGTTGAGGTCGGCGCGCTTGTCGACCCACTCCTCGATGACGAACGCGATCCGGTCCCGGCCGTTGCGGCGAGCGGTCGCGGAAATCATCCGGCGCAACCGGTCGAGCCGGCGTTCGTCGGAGACCACCGAGATTCCCTTGCCGGAAACCCCGAACGCCTCCTTGACGACGACCTTCCGTCCGGTGACGAGCACGGCCCCCGCCGCGGTGACGGCCTCGTCGAGCAGCTCGAGCGTGTCGCAGGCCCAGCCGTTCGGCTGCCGCAATCCGAGCTTCGTCGCGATCCGGCGGCTGTAGATCTTGCTGTTCACCGCCTTGCACCGAGCCGCGTCCGGAGCGGCCAGCGGCAACCCCGTCGCAGTGGACAGTTCTTCCTCCACCGCGGAGACACCGTGCGCGAGCAGATGCGCTTCGTCGGTGCGCAACGCGGAAAGCGCGGCGATCAGCCACGGATCGTGCAGCGCGTCCTGGCTGACCGTGCGCGCCGGATCCGGGTCCGCGATCACGTGGATCTGCGGCAGGTCGAGACCGAGGCCTTCCAGGTAGCTGTGGTAACCGGGGTCCGGCGCGTGCTTGAGCACCACGTGATCCCGCTTCCCGCCCAGCAGCAACGCGAACTCGTCCATGCTGTTGACGACCGCCATGCCGCCCGGGGCGGACACCCGGGGCAGCCCCTGCTCGTCGACCGCCCACTGCTCTTCGACCTCGAAGTTGCCGACGAACACCAGCGGGCGGTCGGCCGTGCCCAGAACCGCGGTCTTGAGCCGCGGGATGAAACCGTTGTCGGCGCTCATGACGTCCTTTCGCCAGCGCACGGATAGGACGCGGCACGCGCTGCCAGCGCTGCCGCGGGGAGAGAACAGCTAGACGACGAAGCCGCCGTCGACCTCGAAGACGCTGCCGGTGATGTAGGAAGCGCGGTCGGAAACCAGGAACGACACCAGGTCCGCGACTTCTTCGGGCGTGCCGAACCGGCGCAGCGGGACAGCCCGCAGCATCTTCTCGCGGGTCGCTTCGCTGAGTTTGCCGAGCATGTCGGTCTCGATCAGGCCCGGCGCGACGGAGTTGACCCGCACCCCGTACCGGCCGACTTCCTTGGCCAGCGCCTTGGTGAAGCCGAGCACGCCGCTCTTGGCCGCCGAGTAGTTGGTCTGCGTGGGATTGCCGTGCACGCCGGACACCGAGGACAACGTCACGACGCTTCCGGCGCGGCGTTTGATCATCCGGAACACGGCGGGACGGCACGCGTGGAAAACACCGTCGAGGTTCGTGCGCAGGACACTCGACCAGTCCGGTTCGGACATCAGCGCGAGCGAACCGTCCCGGGTGATCCCGGCCGAGGTGACCAGCGCGTCCGGCGCGCCGAACTCGTCGGCCGTGCGCTCCACCCACGCCGTGACCGCCTCGCCGTCAGCGACGTCGACCTGGGTAGCTTCGACGCGCACGCCCAGGTCGAGGACTTCCTTGACGAGAATGTCCGCCGCAGTTTGGTTGCTGTGATAGCAGAACGCGACGTCGAACCCGTCCTGCGCCAGGCGGAGTACGACCGCCCGGCCGATCCCACGGGAACCGCCGGTCACGAGCGCGGTTCTGCTCATCGCGCACCGCCGAGCTGCAGCAGCGCGCAGGCCACCGAACCGTCGTCATCGCAAGCGGTGACGACGATGTGGTCCTGTTCGCCGTGGTCTGCTCCGTCGGCGATGCTGAGCACCGACGCCAAGCCGAACAACGCGGTCGCCGCGGAGGTGTCGCCGATGAGATCCACCGGCGGCACGCGATCGGTCACTTCGTCGCCGAACAACTGCCGCAGCGTCGCGTCCTCGGGACGGTCCGCCCCCGCGGGGAAGCCGCTCCCGACTGCCGCCCACACGCGGTCCGCGTTGACGCCAGACCGGTTCAACAGCGAGGTCACGGTGGCGTGCAAGGTTCCGGCGAGGTCCCCGTCGAGGCAGATCCGCGAGTCGATGCCGGTCAGCGTCGCCAGCACGCTGCGTGGGTCGGCCGAGTCCGCCGGTTCGAGCAGGAACATCGCACAGCCTTCGCCGAGCGTCGCCGTCCCGCCGCGCCGGTGGTGCTCGAGCCAGGATCGCGCGTCGGAATGCTCCTCGGCCGCACCGCACAACACCTGAGCCGCACGTTCAGTCATCAGCAGCCGGCGAGCGTAGTTCAACGCCTGCAATCCGGTGGTGCGCCCGGCGGCGATCGTCGCGTTGGGTCCCTTGAGCCCGTGCCAGATCGCGGCCTGCCCGGCCGCGCAGTTCATCACGGTGCCGGGAACCGCGGCGGGTTCGACGTGGTCCGGCTGCTCGCCGGTGATCGACGCGCGGGTCAGGTCCATCATGCTCTGCGCACTGCCGGTCGTGGTGCCGAGCACGAAACCGATGTGCTCGCGGTCGCCGTCCGGAGCCAGCTCCATGTCGGCGAGCAGCTGCTGCGCGGCCGCGACGGTCAGTCCGCTGACCCGGTTCATCGCCCGGGTCTTCTTGCGCCCGAACATCTCGCGCACGTCGAAACTGGGCACGACGGCCGCGGGATCACCCGGTCCGCCGGCTTCGAGGGCGGGCTCGCGCCGGGAGCGAACGCCGTCGGCGAACGCTTCCCGGCCGTAGCCGAAGGGGGAAATGGCGGTCCAGGCCGAGATGACCGGACGGCGCCGAGCCGGTGCGGTCACCGTACGGCCTCCTCTCGGGGTTGCCGCTCGTACCGGCCGAGCAGGACCACGGCGTTGTTGCCGCCGAAGGCCCAGCCGTTGTTCTGCACGATGTCGAGGTCGGCGTCGACGGATTCGTTGGGCACGCAGTCCACCGGGCAGTCCGGGTCGGTGTCGCGGTGGTTGATGGTGGGCGGGATGAACTGCTCGGTGAGCGCGATCGAACAGCCGATCGCGGCCAGCGCGCTCGCCGCGCCCATCGAGTGCCCCAGCATCGATTTCATCGACACGGTGCGCGGCGGCTTCGGCCCGAACAGGTCGCGGATCGCCGCGGATTCGGTCATGTCGTTGGCTTTGGTCCCGGTCCCGTGCGCGGAGATCAGGTCGATCTCGGCGGGTTTGACCCCGGCGTCGGCCAGCGCGAGTTCCATGCAGCGGGCGATCCCGGCCTGATGCGGCGCCACCGGATGGTGCGCGTCGCAGGACATGCCGTACCCCAGCACTTCCGCGTAGATCCGCGCCCCGCGGGCGAGCGCGGAGTCGAGGCTCTCCAGCAGAAGAATGCCCGCGCCCTCGCCGGTGAGGATGCCCATCCGGTTGCGGTCGAACGGACGGCAGCAGTCCGGCGCGATGCTGCGCAACCGGTAGAACGAGGTGAACGTCTTGCGGCACAGCGCATCCGCGCCGCCACAGAGAGCGAACTCGGCGTCCCCGCACCGGATCGCGTCGAGCGAGTTGCCGATGGCGTAGTTCCCCGCCGAACACGCCGTCGCGATGGTCCCGGTCTCGACGTCGGTCAGTTCCAGTTCGCGCGCGATCGACGTGGCCAGCCGTCCCGCGGAAGTCCGGCGCACCAGCTTCGGGTCAAGCCCGGCCAGCCCGGCGGAGAGTTCCTGTGCCACCAGACCGTCGAGTTCGTGCGCCTCGCCGTCGGTGCTGCCCACCGAGACGAGCGTGCGCGCGGCGCGCAGGGTTTCCAGCGGCAGTCCCGAATCCTCGACGGCGAGGCGGGCGGCCGCGGTGGAAAACCGGCTCGCCCGGCCGAGATCGGCGGGGTCGAGCGTGCGGATCCACCGGGCAGGCTCGAAGTCGGCGACCTCGCAGCCGTTGTCGTGGGCGAACCCGGTGGTGTCGAACACCGAGATCGGCCGGACGTTGCTGCGCCCGGCGCGCAACGCCGAGGTGAACTCCCGTACCCCGATCCCGATGCTCGACACGACACCGCATCCGGTGATGACCACCCGGCGTCCGATACTGGTCGGCTGCGACATGTCGGCTACCAGCTCGCGGATTCCGAGACGACCTCGTACACCGCGCGCAGGTTGGTCATCCGGGTGAACTGCGCCTGGTCGATCGTGACGCCGAACTTCTTCTCCAGCGCGGCCAGCACGTCCATCAGCGACAGCGAATCCGCCTCGTGGTCGTCGGCGAAATCGCTGGTTTCGGTGAGCTCCGCGTCGTCGAGCTCGAGGTGCGTGCAGACGATCTCGCGGATCTGCTGCATGCGTTCGGAGACGGCTGTCGTCATGGGGGTCACTCCCGATCGTCAGGGACCGTTACAAGGGATTCGGCCCCGAAAACTAGCGGCGAGCGGTGACACCCTTCTGACAGCGCCCTGACGCGACGCCCCCGTAGGCGCGGTGTCAGCAGGCGGTCATCGGGGACTGCCATGCTGACCCGGTGGAAGCGAAAACGACGGTTCAGTCGAGAACCTGGTCCTGCATCAGGATGGACTGGTACAGCCGGCGCAGCCCCGGCCCGGGCTCCAGTCCGAGTTCGGCGCCCAGCCACTTCCGGGTGCTGTGGAAGACCGAGACCGCCTCGCCCTGCCTGCCGTCGCGGTAAAGCGAGATCATCAGGTACTCGCTGAGCCGCTCGCGCGCCGGGTTCTCCGCGACGAGTTGTTTCAGGTCGTGGGAAAGCCCATGATGCTCGCCGACCTGAAGCCGCGCGGAGATCAGGTCCTCCTGCACGGTGAGCCGGCGCTCGTTCAGCTGCTCGGCAGCCAACCGGCAGCGAGTGCAATCGGCCACGTCGAGCAACGCCGGCCCCCGCCAGAGCCGCAACGCTTGCTCGAAGACCGTGATGGCTCCCCGCGGATCCTGCCCGAGCAACGCGGCCCCACGCTGTGCCAAGGCAGAAAACCGATGCGCGTCGACGGCCTCGGCAGGCACGGTCATCAGGTACCCGCTGCTGACCGTCCGGACCACCTCCCGCTCGCCGGTCACGGTGAACACGAGCTTCCGCAACCGCGCGATGTTGGCCTGCAACGCATTGCGCACGTTGGAGACCGGTTTGTCGGCCCACAGTTCGTCCGCGAGCGTGTCCAGGGACAACGGAACCCCCGGCGACAAGGCCAGCAACGCCAACACAGTCCGCACCTTTCGCGACGCGACTCCGTGTCTGCGGCCGGCTTGCCTGAGCGTGACCGATCCCAATAGCTCAATTTCCATATCTACCCCTGAGAAAAATAGCCCGCCTCAAGTGACCCCACGCACCGAGCTGTCGGCCGAGCCGAGCATGTCAGACATTGAAAAGTCGGTCTACCTCCGATTGGGGTAATGCGTTTGCGTCATGTTCGCAGTTTCCCGCGCCGAATGGGATGGACCCTCGCGATTTACCGGGCAGGGCCTCCCGATGGTAGTGCTAGCACCAGTAGGGGCAGTGGTGTTGCCTCCACCAGGGGCCTCTCGGCGGCGAATACCTTGCCGTACTCGCCGGTACGGTGTTGAATCAATTAACGCGGCCAAGGCGGAGCGACATTTTTCGACATGGGGTGAGTGCAATTTGCAGTTCTGGGCACAATTTCTGCCCGATGCTGCCGGGTCGTCGAATGGTTATCTATTATCGGGCCGGCGACGCAGAGTGTTTCCGTTGTTCCCGAGAGTTGTCCGGGTGCCGGCATTTTGCGAGCTTGCGTACTTGTAGCGGAGCTTCGCGCGTCGAAATGTCCTGAGAGGCGGGCTGCCGCTGACCGAAGCAAGGACGCTCGCGCGGCCCGATCCCGGTGCCGTTTGCGGATAGGGGAGCCGGGTGAGGGCTCGCTCGACCGGCGTCCGGGCCCGCGCCGGACATGATCGACAGCCGGGCTGCTCGTGAACAGAGCACTGCGCCTAGCAGCGCCTCGCGCAGCGCCCGGCGGGTCTTGCTGCCTGACCGTGACTTTCGGAGGCTGCGACCCGATCGTCTGCGGGACGGCGCGTTCTGCACTTGGTCGTTGGCAAGGCACGGGCACCGCGTCGGCTGAATCGGGAGCCCGGCGCTGGGCGAACCGATGGGCATGGCAGGCTTGCCGACGTCGTCGGGAGACGCCGGTCGCGTCCGGCCGCCTCGTCTGGTTACGGTCGCCATACCGCTGGCTGTGCCGCGAAACCGGTCGATGGACCGCGTTGAGACCGAGAGCGCGCATTTCCCGCCGAGCGCGCTTCACCAACCGGTGGCTGAAATCCGGGGTTCCGGCCCGGATGCCCTCGTCGAACTGCAGTTCGGTTCTGCCGCGAGCTCCGGCGGCAGGACCCGAAGCCCAACGTCGCTGCCGCGGGACGGATGGGGATATCCCCCCATGAATGACGCCAGTCCAGCTTCCTGCGCCTATACCCCGTCTGCAACTGTCGGCAGCGTTCAGCGGAGGGCGCAGACGAGGCCGACCGGAAAGATCAGCCCGCAACCCGAGAAAGCTCTCAGACCAGCATCAACTGCGTGATCAAACGGATGCCCCGAACGGGCGTCCGGGATGTGTCGGAGTGGCGGCATTACGTTGCGGCGACGCGAAACCCGACGTTGCCGGAACTGCTGTCGGCCGTGTTGCTGGTGCGGGCGGCGACTCGGTAGCGGTTGCAGTACGAGTCATGGCACAGGTACGAGCCGCCCCGCATGACGTGTGCGTCGGGTTCCGCGTCCGGCGCGCGGAACGTGTCCGCGCACCACTCCCACACATTCCCGGCCGTCTGGTAGAGGCCGAACCCGTTGGGCGGGAACGCTTTGGCCGGTGCGGTGCCGACGAAGCCGTCGTCGCCGGTGTTGTGCTCGGGGAAGCGACCCTGCCAGATATTGCAACGGTGCTTGCCGCGCGGGGTGAGTTCGTCGCCCCACGGGTAGCGGGCTTGAACCAGGCCTCCGCGGGCGGCGTATTCCCACTCGGCTTCGCTGGGCAGCCGGGTGCCGCTCCACGCGCAGTACGCCTGTGCGTCGTTCCAGGACACGTGCACTGCCGGGTGTTCGGGCCGGTCGCCGATGGCCGACCCCGGCCCCTCCGGACGCTTCCAGTACGCCCCGTCCACGGGAAGCCACCATGGCGCGGCGGCGGGTGCCTGCGTGATGGTCTTCTGCACCGTCGGCGGGACGAACAGGTGGAAGACGAAGGACCATCCGTAGCGTTCGGCATCGGTCACGTAGCCGGTGTCTTTGACGAAAGCGGCGAAGCGCCGGTTGGTGACGGTGGTGGCGGCGATGCGCATCGCCGCGACCCGGACTGGGCGCACTGGTCCTTCGCCGTCGGCGGGGTTGGCGTCGGGGTCGTCAGTGCCCATGAGAAATTCGCCGCCGGGAAGCCGGATCATGCCGCGCTGGAGCCGGTTGCGCACTTCCTCATTCGCTGCCGGCACCGGCTGGGCGGAGTGTGCGGCCGGGGTTTCTCGGGCAGCCGCGCAACAGGTGTTGTTCACGAGAACTCCCATCCCTGTGCCCCGTGCCAGGTAGTGGCTTGCGCCCCCGCCGCGACCGCGGCCGCCAGCGCGGGTTGTTCGCTGACACCAGCGGCGAGCAGACCGGCGAGCGTTCCCGCGAACGCATCGCCGGCACCGGTGGTGTCGACGACGGCCGTCCGCGGCGGTCGTTCGCTGTGCTCGCCCCAGTGGGCTCCGGCCGCACCCAGTGTCACACACACGGACCTGGGCTGAACGCGCAATCGCCGATGCTCGTGCTCGTTGACGATGACCGGATCCGCGAGCTGGAGAAGCCAGTCGGGCAGCGTCTCCGCGGGAGAGGCGTTGAGAACCAGTCGTGCCCCGGCTTCGGCAGCCAGTTCCGCGGCTCGCGCCACTGCGGCCGGAGGGCTCTCCAACTGGAGCAACACGACGGAGGCAGTGCGAATCGACTCGGCAGCCGCGGTCACCCCGTCGGCAGTGAGCGTGTCGTTCGCGCCGGGAATGACGACGATCGAATTCTCCCCGGCGTGGTCGAGCGTGACGTGGGCCCTACCCGTGACGGACCCGGGCGTGCGCAGGACTGCGGAAGTGTCGACCCCGCGACGGCGGAGACCGCGCAGGTACCGCCTGCCCTCCGGATCGTCCCCGACGCGGCCGATCATCCGGGCGGTGGCACCAGCGCGCGCGGCGGCAGCTGCCTGGTTGGCTCCTTTGCCGCCGGGCAGAATCCGCAGGCGCCCGCCGAGCACGGTTTCGCCCGGAGCGGGATGCCGAGCGACGGAAACGACGTGATCGATGTTGAGCGATCCGACGACGCTGACGATGCCGTTCACAGCGCGCCTTGCTCGCCCATGAGGGTGGACAGGAACAGGTCGCGGTAGCGGTCGGCGGCCACGTCGATCGCCACCTCGATCCGTGCGGCCGGATCGGCCATCCCGTGAAGTTCCTGCTCGCCCGGCCGCACCCGGCGGTCGACGAGCGTCTGGCCGCGGCTGTGCCCAGGGGCGAGTTCCACCTGGACGGGAAGGAGCGCGGTGCCGAGACCTGCGGGATCAGCGACCGCGCAGACCGCGCCGGCGTCGCCGATTGTGGCGGTGCCAGGCTCCGTGCGGCCCTCGCCGGCGCAGACACGGAGCTGGTGGCGCAGCAACTGTTCGGCGAGGCGAGCACCGCGATCCTCGTGCGTGGCCAGCTTTTCGCAGTCGGCCGTGCGTACCCCGACGCGGTAGAACACGTCGAGCCCGTACATCGTCACGGGCACCCCGGCGGAGAAGACGATGGCGGCGGCCTCGGGATCGTGCCACGTGTTGAACTCGGCTACCGGCGTCGCGTTGCCTGTCGAGGCGGAGCCGCCCATCACGACAATCCGCTCAAGTCGTTGCAGCGCTTCGGGATAGATCCGAGCCAGCAGGGCGAGGTTGGTCAACGGGGCGAGCGCGATGAGCGTAATCGGTTCGGGCGCGTCGAGGATGGTGTCCCGCAGCAACTCGACGGCATGGCGGGGATCCGGTGCGCGAAGCGGGGCCGGCAGCCCGAGGCCGGCCAAGCCGTCGCTGCCGTGGACGTGGCTCGCGTCGTGCGGTGCGGCGATCAGCGGACGCCGGGCTCCCGCGGCGACGGGTATCGCGGGCGCATCGGCGTGGTCGAGCACGGTGAGCGTGTTCCGGACGACTTGCTCGACGGCGGCATTGCCGGCCACGCAGGTGATCGCCAGCACCCGGAGCCCCGGATGCCGGACAGCGAACAGGAGGGCGAGAGCGTCGTCCACCCCGGTGTCGACGTCGAGGATGACGGGCGAGCGTCCGTTCTGCTTGACAGGTCCCAGCGGCATGACTTCACTATGACAGGGAATAGGAAGGACGTCTAGACGTCTTGCGAAGGGTGGAAGGGTGGAACGGTGCGACCGGACATAGTGCTCGTGATGGTGGATCAGCTTGCCGCTCGCTGGCTGGAGCGGGCGTTCGAAGGGGTCGTCGCCGTGCCGAATCTGCGCAGGCTGGCCGAGAGCGGGGTCCGGTTCGCCAATGCCTTCACCCCCAACCCGGTCTGCAGCCCCGCGCGGGCGAGCATCGCGACCGGCCTGAGCAGCCAGGGGCACGGTGTCACCGAATGCGGTTACCGCCTCAGTCCCGACGTGCCGACTTTCATGCACGCCCTCCAGGGGGCAGGCTGGCGGACCGGAGCGTTCGGCAAGCTGCATTTCCAGCCGCAGCTGGCGGGCGTACGCCCCGACTACCGGCCCTACGGCTTCGAGGTCACGCGGATCAGCGAGGACCCGCGCGCCGGGGAGTGGCTGGACTGGGTGCGGCGGGTCCATCCTGCGCACTACCGTGCCGCGCAGGCGACGGTGTGGATGACGATGATCCCGGAGCTGGCCGACTACGGGCCCGAGCACACCGACCTTGCCGAGGAAATCCGCCGCGCCAGGGAGTACTACCCGCAGACGGCGGGCGAGGCGTATCCGCTGCCTTTTCCCGCCGAGGTGTCCCAGACGGCCTGGATCACCGGCCGAGCGCGCGACTTCATCCGCGAAACCCCGGTCGACACGCCGCTGTTCGCGCAGGTCAGCTACGTGCAGCCGCACAACCCTTTCACTCCGCCGCAGGAATACGTGCCGCTGGTCTGCGAGGCGTTGATCCCCGAACCCGTCGGGGCGGAATGGCAGGACGACGCGCGCGTCCCGTATTTCGCACAGGAGCGGTATGCCCGGCCGAGTTACGACATCGCGGACTGGAAACGCGACCGGAAGCTGTACTTCGCCGACCTCGCCCACCTCGATCACGAGCTCGGCGTGCTGCTGGACTGCCTGGACGAGACCGGCAGGCTCGCCCGCACGCACGTCATTTTCACCTCGGATCACGGCGAATTGCTGCACGATCACGGTCTTCTCGGGAAATGGGAGCGCCATTACGACCCGTGCATCCGGGTTCCGCTGATAGTGCGCGGCCCCGGGGTCGAACCGGGCGTCCGCACCGATCTGGTCGACCTGTGCGATCTCGCTCCGACTGTGTTCGACTTGGCCGGACTGCCCCAGCCCGTGCTGCCGAAGCCCGATCTCGGGCGGCCGTACGAACCGGACACCCTGCCCCGGTTCGCCGGACGCTCGCTGTTCGCCTCGTCTTCGGAGTCGGAACCGCGCGACGCGGTTTACATCCAGAGCAACAACAACCACTGGTCGGCGACTCCGGGAAACTGGGCACGGACGTTGCGCACCGCGCGCTATCGCTACACGAGCTTTCTGGCCGGCGGCGGCGAGCAGCTGTTCGATCTGGAACGCGATCCCGACGAACAGCACAACCTTGCCGGCAGGCCGGAATCCGAGTGGATCCAGCGGGATCTGCGTGATCGGTTGTTCGAACGGATTGCGCTGGAGGGCTATCCGAACAGTCCGCGCGGGCTGTTCGGGATCGGGACATGGTGAGCCGGTGCGGGCCGGTGGGCTTTAGGGTGGCCGGGTGATTAAGCCCCCGAAGCGCGCCGCGACGGCCGCACAGGCGATCCGGCAGTTCATCGCCGACGAGCTGCAGGCGGGCGACCAGCTTCCCTCGGAGGCCGAGTTCGCCCGCCGCCTCGGCGTCAGCCGCGTCACGGTGCGCGAGGCGCTCGGCCAGCTCTGGGTCGAAGGACTGGTGACGCGTCGCTGGGGTGTCGGCACGTTTGTGCGCGACACTTCCGCGCCGCTCGGCGGTGCGGTGACGAACATCTACGTCGACATCGCCGACGTCGGGTCCCTGCCGCACAAGATCGAGGCCGCTGGGCACACCCCGGCGCTTTCGCACGCCAAGGTGGACCGGATCGACGGTGCGGACGAAGCGGCGCGCGAGCTGGGTCTTCACCCCGGCGACCCGATCTGGCGCGTCGAACGGTGCTTGACCATCGACGGCGTGCCCGCCATCGTCCTGCGGGATCACATTCCGCTTCGACTCAACGGCGTCGACTTCCCAGCCGACCGGCTCACCGACCTCGACGCGGACCTGCCGAGCCTGATGCAGCGCATCGGGCTTCGCGTGGTGCGGGACGAGGCTCGGCTCGACGCGGTCGCGGCCGACCCGAGCGTCGCGCGGCTGCTCCGCCTCGCCGACGGAGCGCCGGTTCTGCATGCCCGCCAGGCCAGCCACGCGGACACCGGGGAGATAGTCGTGTCCACATCCGGGTACTACCGGTCCGACGTCTTCACTTTCATGCTGGTGCGCACGACCGGCACCTGAGAGGGAGAGGGGGAACACCGAACGGTCTTCCCCCTCTCCTTCTCAGGACCCTTGCTTTTCCGTCACCGCCGGATCGGTTTCCGCCGCGCCTGAGGAGCCGGCGAATCCGCGGGTCCGCACAAGCCCGACGCAGATCACCGTGACGACGCACAGTGCGGCGATGTACGCGGCGATTCCCCAAGGCTGGCCGCCGTTCGCGGACAACAGCAGCGTCGCGATCGTCGGCATGAGCCCGCCCCCGAGGACGGTCGCGGCCTGGAAGCCGAGCGAGATCCCGGTGTATCGGACGCGTGCCGGGAACAGCTCTGTGAACAGTGTCGCTTGGATGCCGTAAGCCAGGCCGTTGAACAGATTCACCAGGATCAGAGCGAGGAACAGCGCACCGACGGTCCGTGCTTCCAGCACCGCGAAGAACACGAACGCCAACGGCACACGGCACAGCGCGACGATGACGAAGGAGCGGCGCCGCCCGATCCGGTCGGAGAGCAGTCCTCCGAGCGGTGCCGCGAGCAGGTTCACGATATTGCCCACGAGCAGGGCGTCGATGACCATCGACCGGGAGAAGCCGAGCGGGGAAACGGCGTAGGAGGTCACGAAGACCATCAGGAAGCCGAACGCCGCGACCGACGTGTAGATCCCGATCGACAAGAGCACGGTCGCCGGGTGGTGCCGCACCGTTTCCCACAGCGGCGAGCGCGGGCGTGTTCCGGTTGCCTTGATCCGCTCGAACTCCGGCGATTCGGCGATCCGCAGCCGTGCCCACAAGCCGACCCCGATCAGGCCGACACTGATCAGGAACGGGATGCGCCAGCCCCAGGCGAGCAGCTGGTCGGTCGTCAGCACGGCGAGCAACACTGTGATCGTCAGCGAGGAGAGCACCAGGCCGAAACCGCTGCCGGTTTGCACGAGACTGCCGTAGAGCCCGCGGCGCTTCGCCGGCGCGTGCTCGGTGACCAGCGTGACCGCGGCTCCCCACTCCCCGCCGATCCCGAAACCCTGGACGAACCGCAGCACGGTCAGCAGAACCGGAGCCGCGATGCCGATGCTGTCGTACGTCGGAATCGCTCCCATCAGGACGGTCGCGCCGCCCATCACCATCAGCGTCCAGATCATGACCGGTTTCCGTCCGAACCGGTCGCCGAGATATCCGAAGAGCGCGCCGCCGAGCGGCCGGGACACGAACCCGACCGCGAACGTGCCGAATGCCAGCAGAGTGCCTGCCACGGGGCTGGCAGCAGGGAAGAAGAGGTGCGCGAACACCAGCGCGGTCATCGTCCCGAAGGTGTTGAACTCGTAGAACTCGATCGTGTTCCCGATGACGCTGGCCACGACGAGCCTGCCGTGACCACGAGCAATGAGGCGGTCCATCCGGACTCCTTCGACAATGGACGTCTAGACGTCTGTCAGTAGCTGGTTCATACTGAGACGGCGGTCACGGATAGTCAAGCCCGGCTGGGCGAGACGGTGGCGCGGAAACGACGGCGAGGAGGAACGGTGGCGGAACTGACCGGTGTGCCCGGACAAGGAACGGACCCGGCGTGGCAAGGACGGATCGGGCGCACCGTCGCCGAGTCGTCGTCGTACTGGCCGGAGCCGCCGAGCCGCCCGGGTGCACCCAACGTGGTCCTGGTGGTGCTGGACGACACGGGATGGTCGGACTTCGGGTGTTTCGGCTCCGAGATCTCCACTCCCGCGATCGACCGGCTCGCCGCGGGTGGTCTGCGCTACACGAACTTCCATGTCACGCCGCTGTGCGCGCCGACCCGCGCGAGCTTGCTGACCGGCCGCAACCATCACGCTGCCGGGATGCGGTTCCTGCCCAGCGCCGACACCGGGTTCCCGAATTCCCGGGGTCGCGTCCACCCCGGCATCGAGCTGCTGCCGTCCCGGCTGCGCAGGGACGGATACGGCACCTACTTGGCCGGCAAATGGCATCTCGCGCCCCTGCCGGAGATCAGCCCGGCCGGACCGTTCGGCAACTGGCCGCTGGCCAAGGGCTTCGACCGCTTCTACGGTTTCCTGGACGGCTGCACCGACCAGTACGTTCCCGAGCTGTACGAGGACAACCATCCGGTCGACCCGCCGGGCGGCGCGGACTACCACCTGTCGGCGGATCTCGCGGACCGCGCGATCGGGTTCGTCCGCGACCACCTCGCGTTCCGGCCGGGCAGCCCGTTCTTCCTGCAGCTGGCTCTCGGCGCGACCCATGCCCCATTCCAGGTCCCGCGCCCCTATCTGGAGCGCTACCTCGGCGTCTTCGAGAAAGGCTGGGACCGCACGCGCGAGGACCGGCTGCGCCGGCAACGGGAATCCGGCCTGGTGCCGCCGGAGACCGAGCTGACGGAACGCAATCCGGGCGTGCCGGCGTGGGACACCCTCAGCGCCGAACAACAGCGGCTCGCAGTCCACCTGCAAGCCGCGTTCGCCGGCTTCCTCGAACACGCCGACGCACAGGTGGGCCGGGTGCTCGACGCGCTGCGCGACTGGGGCATCCTGGACGACACGATCGTGCTGGTGCTGTCCGACAACGGCGCGAGCCCCGAGGGCGGTGCCGCCGGAACCGCGGACCTCAACTCGGCTTACGGGCGGGTAGAACAAACTCTCGACCAGGAACTCGCCCGGCTGGACCGGATCGGCGGACCGGACGGCCCGGCGCACTATCCGCAGGGATGGGCGAGCGCCGGCAACACCCCGTTCCGCCGGTACAAGCAATTCGTCGACCTCGGCGGCATCCGGTCGCCGCTGGTCGTGCATTGGCCGGCCGGCATCGACGGGGGCGGGCAGACACGGAACCAGTTCGTCCACGCGATCGACATCATGCCCACGTTGCTCGAACTCGCCTGCCTCGAACCGAGCGGTCCAGTCGACGGGCGCAGCATCGCAAAAACCTTTGCCGACCCGGACGCTCCGTCCGCGCGGGACACGCAGTACTTCGAAATGCTCGGCCACCGCGCCATCTGGCACCGCGGCTGGAAAGCCGTCACCATCCACACTCCTGGCGCCTCGTTCGACGCCGATACCTGGCGGCTCTACGACACCGCCGCTGATTTTTCCGAGTGCCACGACATCGCCGCCCATCGTCCCGAGCTTGTGAATGAACTGCGGCGATTATGGGAACGGGAAGCAGAAGCCAACGACGTTTTTCCGCTCGACGACCGGCCCCTCGTCACGTTGCTCGGCCTGCGGGCACCGCAGGGGCTGATGGCGCTGCGGCGTCTGGTGCTGCGTCCCGGGCAGAGTCACGTTCCCCTCGCCAGCCGGATCACCGGCACCGACCGGTCCATGCGAGTCGACGCAGGAATCCGGGCAGACGCCTGGCCCGCGGAAGGCGTCATCCTCGCGAGCGGCGGTTCGTACGGAGGGTACGTGCTCTACCTGCTTCGCCAGGAGCTGGTGTTCGAACACCTGCTTCTCGACGAGCGAGTCACCTGCCGGTCCGGACCGATCGCGGAAGCCCCCGGGCACTTAGGATTCACCCTCTCCCGGAAACCGGATCGCACCGCGAAAGTGGAGCTGTTCCTCGGCTCCGAGACATTCGGCGAAGCGCTGATTCCGGTCGCCGCAGGCCGCCTCTCCTGCTACGGGCTGGACGTCGGCCGCGACAAGGGAAGCCAGGTATCGACGGCGTACCAAGGAGAATTCGCGCTGCCCGACGGCGTGCTCGAAAGCGTCACCCTCGAATACTTGGACTCCTCCCGAGCCGAGGAGATCGCAGGGGGCCTGGAACGGGAACAATAGCCCGCCTTCCGGCCGGGAGCGCAGGCGCGCGCAACGACGTCGGCCTGGAACGTCGCTGCCAATTCCGCCCGGCGCGGCAGGCGGCTTGTCCTGTCATCCGATCCTCGGCAGCCTGGGTTTGGTTGCCGTGCACTCGGTGCGTACTCGGATCCGCTGCACGGTGACCGGGGCGGGATCGAGAAAGCACCGGGTACGTAGGCCAGCCCTGAGGAAACGGCAAGAGCGTCTGTGCACCCTGACCGGGATGCCGGATACCCATGCCAGCTCCGCCAGGTTCATTCCGGTTCGGTGTCAGGCCCCTTGCGCAAGAGGGCCACGACCCCACGGGACCGACCCGGCCGCATCGGTACCTCGTTCACGGCCGGGTGCCGACTGAGGCCCTCCCGAGCTTGTCCGACAGCAACCGGCAGGCGTCGCGGGTCCAGTCTCTGAGCAATGGGCGGCTGGCGCGCGGGCCGATGATGTCCTGGACTCCGAATTGTTCGGCGGTCCAGAACGGCGACGACAACGCCGAGCGTTCGGCTGGAATGCGAACCGGTTCGGTCGCCGGGTCGGTCTGCTCGACCTGCGCACGGAAGGCTGCCTCGATGCCGCTTTGCGAGGGAAGCCCAGCCCCGAGCTCCGGACGGCCGAGCCCAGCTTCGGCTGGCTCGATGCCGGTTGGCGATCAGGAGGTGGAAGGTCTCGCACAGGTCTGTCAGACAACTGACGGCCAGGGCTCCTTGGGCCGACATGTCGGCCCAAGGGCCGGGTCCGCGGCGATCACGCCGAATGGAGGTCCGCCGAGCCCGGGGCAGCACGGCAGCGGCCATCGCCGTCCCCGGCATGCCGCGGCGTCGAAGATCGCGTTCAACCCCGCAGAGCGTGACGCCGATCGGCGTGGGGCCGCAGTCCATGCGAAGACGCCATTTCTGCGACCACCACCGAATGCTTGCAACCTGAGTTCGCCGAGAACAGCGGCCAGCGCGTCGGTGCCAGCCGTCAGCTTCTCGCACGCGGAGCGTGCCGGCGCGCAGGCGGCGAGCCCGTCGGCGGCAGCGGCGTGCTCACGGTGGCTAGCAACCGTGGTTGTTTGTTTCGGCCTCGTGGTTTTGGCTCAGCACGTATCGGCATGAACTGTGGTGCGGCGGCCTTGCACACCCGCATTCGGAAGGGACCTCCGATAATCACCCGTTGGGCGAGATGCTCTGGAGCCTCGCGTGCGCCTGAACCGGAACGGGGCCGGGACTGCTCCCAGGATTGCTCAGCTACTGAACGGCAGCTGAAGTGTGGTGCCTCAAACTCAAGATCCATCTATGCGAAAAAACCGCCCTGCCTGGATTTTGCATCCGGCGGGCGGTGTTTCGTCGTGGTGGACCTTGGGGGAGCTTACTCGAACATAAAAGACCAGGTCAGAGCCCTGGAAGAGCTCCGAGAGAAGCTTCCCAGTATCGATACGCCCGAGCCGACCTTGGTCAAGCGCGACCGACCTCGCCGGGCCCGGCAACTCCGTGCCGATCAAGTCGAGCAGCTGATCGCCGACTACCAGGCCGGCGCAACCGTGTACGAACTCAGTGACCGGTTCGGCATCGAACGGCGGACGGTCAGCACCATCCTCCATCGGCACGGCGTGCCGATGCGCCGCCGCGGTCTCTCACCCGAGCAGGTCGACGACGCCATCCATCTCTACAAGCTCGGCTGGTCCTTGGCACGGGTCGGTGATCACCTGGGAGTCAACCACACCACCGTGCTGAACAAGCTGCGGGAACGCGGCATCCCCACGCGAGACGCCCACGGGCGTCCGCGCGTCGAAGCAGGTGACCACCGATGACCCGGCCCCCAGCAATGTCAACTCGACCAGGTTCGGATGGAGCCACCATCGTTAAGGCCGTCACCGTGATCATGGGCATCGTCGTCGGCCTCACCTTCATGTTCGGCTTCGGCAACGTCCTCAACCTCGCGCTCCGACTCGGCGTGCCCATCTGGGTCGCTCCACTCGTCGCACCCGCCGTCGACCTCTCAATCCTCGGGCTCCTCCTCGGCAGTCGGCACCTGGCCCTGATGGTGACAAGGCCCGAGCAGCTGCGGCCGGCCCGCCGGCTGCTGATCTTTGCCAATGTGGTGACCCTTGCATTGAACGTGGCTGACCCACTCGTTGCTGGCGACTATGGCAAGGCCGCGTTTGACGCCGTGGGGCCACTGCTGCTGATCGGCTGGGCTGAGGTCGGCCCAGATCTGCTGAGGGCGCTGACCATCGCGAGCCGACCGACCGAAGAAGCGCCTTGCGGCATGAATCGGATGCGGGAGCTGTTCGCCGCCGAACCCACCGTTGCTGGAAGCACGGCACCAGAGTCGTCCAGCGCAGAAGTGAAACCAATCGAAACGTCGGCCCACAAGCAGAGCAACCTGGCAGCATCCAGGACGGTTGATGACCACCTGCTTAGGCGGGCAAGAGAGGAAGACCTGCGTCATTGGGATGCGTATCGCCGACCGATCTCCGCGGACAAGCTTCGGAAGAAGCTCCGCATCGGTGCCGCTCGCTCCCGGCTGCTCGTGGCGATCATCCGAGCCGACCCGCAGCGCAACGTCGATCACTTCAAGATCAGGTGGTCAAGGCAGGAACACGGATGATCACCACAGTTCGGGTGGCATCTTCTCGGCGTGTCGACGGCTGCCGCCGTGTACCGCGTAGACAATCAGTCACCTGCGAGGTCAATATTGATACGCGGACCGGGGGATGTATGCGTTCCATTCCAGAGAAGACGTTGGAGCATTGGACGAGCATCTACCTATCGAGCCGCTTTCCGAACGGAGCGATGTGGTGGCCTACGTCCGGCGAGGACGTCTTGGCCGAACTGCCTCGGCTCGCCACGTCTGGGCCGGGGAAGACGATAGCCCTCGAACTGAAGACTACTGAGGCGACCGGTAGCAAACACGTGCTGTGGATCGATACCCGCCAACTGGATCGCTATCTCAACCCGCCGTTCGGGCCCCCGCTGCCGGTCTATTACGTGTTTCCGGTACCGCACTGGGCTGGGCCGTTGACGTCCTGGTCGGGCACAACCCCCGCCGCTCCGGGCCCGATGACCGCAGCGCCACCGGAGTGGTGGCGACGGCGGGTGGGTTGGCCGTGGTTCGGCGAGTGGCTCTACGTGATGTCGGCACAGTCACTCAGCGAGGCTTTGCCGCCTAATTGGGCGGCACCGTCGAGGACGCGAGCGAGGACGCGAGCGAGACTCCTTACTCTGAGCACATCCCATACCGTCGGCACGACGCCGGACTGGACGAGTCTGTTCGCCCGGGCGCCGACTGCAGCGCCGATCGACTGGGCGTCGTTCTGGGTGGCCGTGACGCGGTGCGGGCCAGACGACGGAGTCCGATGGCGCACCATAGCTGGCGAGGGCAACCGGCCAGACCGCGTGGTGGTACTCAGCGGCAACGAGGAACGCATGTGGCAGTTCGGCCAACTGCTCGACCGGCCGTGGCTGGAGGTCGAACCGCTTGCCGCTGAGGACGCTGGAACCGAACGCGTGCTGCTGCACATCCCGGAATCGGCGCTCACGTGAGAGGAGCACAATCCCGATCGACTTGCACCGGAACTATCCACATAGTGGGGCCACAGCACCCCGCAAGTACACGCCCGCTCGCTCCCGCTTGGCCGGTTCTGTGATCAAGGCATCCAACATCGGTCGATTCAGCCGGCTAACAGTGCGCTTTCCGCATGCGAGGTACTGCTTCACGATGTCGAGATGACAGTCCCGCCGACTCCGTCGAGACCAGCTTCTTGACCTAGCCGCCAGCCGCACCCGTGTTGTGGGTTCGCGAGATGGAGACGATCTCCACGTGTACACCCAGGCCCTGGAGCGCTGTGGCCGCGTGCAGTAAGGACACCTTGGCGAAGGCGAACATCGACTGCGAGGTCAGCGACACTCCGTCCTTGAGCAGGATGGCGTAGACGAGCGTCGGCGAACTGAGCGCTGGGTCCAGCGGATGACCAGGTGCCAGTTGGTCTAGTTTGTCGAGAAACTTCGCCCGAGCTTCACGGTCGTAGCGCAGGGTCTCGATCGCCACCCTGCCCTGTGCGAAAAGGTGGTTGAGAGCCGCCGTCTTATCCGCCTTCTTGACGCAGATGAACTGACCGTTCGGCCCGAGCACGTCGCCGAGTTCGAGTCCGCCGCCGCGCAGGCGCTTCGTGCGGACGGTGTTCTTGTCGAGCAGCACGTAGCTGTCCTGCTCGGCGATCTGCTCGTTGTACCAGCCTTCGTCATGGCCGTCGCCCTTCGTCCATGGCGGCAGGGCGACGCTGACGGACTGGGCCAGCAGCTCGGCAATCCTCTTCTCAATGACGGCCAGGTAGTTGGCGCCGATCTCGTACCACCGGCCCTGCCAGTAGAAGTGGTGGACGACGTCATCGGACACCTCGGCGGTGAGCCAGTGGTCGGCGGGCACCTTGCGGCTGAGGCGATCAGCGCCGTCGGTGTCGGCGAACATCTCGATGCGTCCCTCACGGAGAGCCTGCAAGCGGCTGGCGTCTCGCCGGTGTCGAACCGCTGCGACGAGGTCGTCGACGTCCAACTCGGTCATCTGCTGCGCGTTGCCGGCGATTGAGACCTTGAACGACTCGGCGAACTCGTACCGGTCGCGGCACTCGCTGGGTACGGCGAGTCCGACACGGTTGCTGTCGGCCTCGCCGAGCATGGCATCGAGGCGCGTATCCAGGTGCTGTGCCCTCTGGGACTTCGGGTCGAGCGGGCGCACCTGGGCGATGAACTCGAACTCTGGAAGTGGATTCGGGCGGGCGCATACCTCCTCGACCTGCCGGATGTCGTGTAGGAGTGAAGCGGGTGTACTGCCGAGGTGGATCTTGATCGAGCGGTCGGTTCCGGTGACGTGGGCGGTTCGTTTGCCGTCCCTGGTGAAGGTGAGCGGCACTCCGCTGATCTGTCCGGAGATCTGGCTGACGATTTCGCCGAACTGCTCGATGCCGAAGCCTCGGATGTGCTCACCGCCGGTCGCGGAGTTCTCGTCTGTGCGACCGCGGGCGTCCATTAGTTGGCGGCGGACCTTGGTGATGCGCTCCTCGGTCAGGCAGCGAACGGCGAAGTCGATGCCGAACCCCGGATCGATCCGAGTCGGATCGATCATCAGATGGCCCATGCCGTAGGTCAGGCCGTAGGTGGCCGCGTCGGTCCGCACGACGAGCAGACCCAGAGCCGTCTGGTTCGCTTCGGCCACGGGGTGGCCAGACAGGAGGCTCAGCACCTCGCACCAGTCCGCGGGGCCAGGGGCGATGGTGCCGGAGACGAGCAGACCTCGGAGCCCTTCCCCGTCGACTACGCGGGTGGTGAAGCCCTCGCGGTCGAGGTAGCGCGGCAAGACGAACGCACGGAGATGCTCCTCGCCCGTCTCTCCGGCGTCCCGCAACCTGTAAAGCGAGGTCTTGCGGGTGGGCGGGAGCTTCGCGCGGTCATCAGCGCGCTCGACGGTCACGTTGGCTTCGGTCATATCGATCCTCACGTAGGGCGTGGGGCGCTCGGTGGCGTTTCGGTGGAGTGAGAGCACGCTCGGGTTCGTACGTCTCTGCGGTGACGTAGACCGTAGAACACCTTGTGAACATAGGCAACTCCGTTCACAGATTGTGAACGTTGGCATCGGTGTTCACGGATGCTTGCTTCGAGTGATCCCCTCTTGTACGGTCAAGCGAGTGACCGCCGCCCAGGACGACGTGATGACTGCCGCCGCGATCGCCCGGCTAGCGGGCGTCGGACGCGCCGCCGTATCCAACTGGCGGGCCCGCTACCAGGACTTTCCCGAACCAATCAGCGAGACCGGCAAGAGCCCACTGTTCTCGCGGGCCGAGGTCGAGGCATGGCTCGTGGCAACAGGGAAAGCCAATCAGCTCGCGACGGCCGGCCGGACCACGACCGGCACTCAGGTTCTTGATCGCGCGGCAGCGACGCGAATCCGCGACGCCGCGATCGCGGACTTATCCCAGGATCAGCTGCTAGCCAGAGTGATGGTGTCGCTGATCCCGGAGTGGGGCGATCGGGCCGAGGCCGAACCCCCGACCCTGCTCGACCCGTACTGCCGGGACGGCGGCGTACTGATGGCAGCCGCGGACAGGTTCGGAAGCCGTGTTCACCTCGCCGGTCAGGGCGCCAGCGAGTCGGTCGCCGCCGACGTTGCACTCAGTTTGCGTGCGCATCCTCAGAACCTCTCGTACGAGCCCGTTCGAGTCGGCGACTCCCTGGTGGACAACCGGCTCAGTGAGCACCTGGGAACCGCGGAAGCCGTGGTGTGCCTTCCGCCGCTCGACGCGCCGCGATGGCCGGCGGACGAGTTGTCCGACGATCCGCGCTGGGTCTTCGGCGTTCCGGGGCCCCGGGACGGTGAGCTGGCGTGGATTCAGCACTGCTATGCGCACTTGCGCCGCGGAGGAATCGCCGTTGTCGCGATGACTCCGAGGGCAGCCGTCCAGCCGTCCGGGCAACCGATCCGCGTGGCGCTCGTGAAGTCAGGAGCACTACGTGACGTGATCTCGCTGCCGAAAGAGCTGAGTCCCCTCCCGGGCACAGGGCTGCATCTCTGGGTTCTGCAACGCCTGCGCGACACGCCCTCGACCGCGGTAGGCATGATCGATTTATCGAACGTGAACCCGGCGGACGTGCCGCACGACCCTGATGGCTGGGAACTGTTGTTCAGCAGCCTCGATCCGGCGATCGCTCAAGCGATTCCGCGTAGCGAACTACTCGATTCCAGTTGCGATCTGCTGCCTTCTCACCACATGACCATCCGTTCCGAGATCACGGCTAACGACCTTGCCCGCGTCACTGATCGCTTGCAGGCGCTTTACGTACAAGCGGCCCAAACACTCCCGCGGTTCGCCGCAGGCCGTGCATCCGCCCTGAGCACCTCAGTGACGCTTGCCGAATTGGAGCGAAGCGGCGCCCTAAGGATCCGCTCCAGGGATACCACCCCACGCCAGGGTGATCTGCTAGTGCGGACACTGGGGCGACCACCTCTCGTCGCTACCGGCACGTCCGCCGACGACACCGGAATCGCGCAAGTCGTCGAGCTGGACACCAGCCGTCTGGACCCGCACTTCGTCGCCGTGTTCCTGCGTACTGACGCTGCCGCATTACCGATCGCCAACACACTCGGCGCGCTCAGCCGCGACGACCTCCGACGTTGTCGGATCCCCCGTATGTCCGTGGTCGAACAGCGTCGATACGGTGACGCCTTTCGCCACTTGGACGAACTGGACACCATGCTCGGCGCGCTGGCGAAGGTGAGCGCAAGCGTGATCGCGCAGACCGTGCACGGCTTGACCACCGGCTCACTGACACCGACCGCACCGAAGACCAACGACCCTGCAATGACCGAAAGTGAGACGAATCAGCCGTGACCTCCGGACCCACGCACGCCAAGATGGCGAACGACATCTGGTCGGTAGCCGATCTGCTGCGCGGCGACTACAAACGCCACGAGTACGGCCAGGTAATCCTGCCTTTCACCCTCATGCGCCGCCTCGACGCGGTCATGGCCCCGACTCGCCAAGCCGTCCGCGACCGTAACGCGACGCTCGATGTGCAGAACAAACAGCGGTTGCTGGAAATCGCCGCGAAGCTGCCGTTCTACAACACCTCCGAGCAGGACTTCACCACGATTGCCGCCGACGCAACCAACGTGGCCAAGAACCTGCGGGACTACATCAACGGCTTCAGCGCGAACGTCCGCGAGATCCTCGCACGCTTCGACCTCGACAACGAGATTACCAGGCTCGCGAGCGCCAAGATCCTCTACCAGGTCCTCGGCAAGTTCGCTGCGATGCGCGACCTCGAAAAGCTCACCAACCACGACATGGGCTACGTCTTCGAGCACCTGATCCGCAAGTTCGCGGAAGACTCCAACGAGACCGCCGGTGAACACTTCACCCCGCGTGAAGTCATCGAACTCATGGTCAACCTGCTGATCGCCCCCGATGCGGACACCGTGGCCGGCGAGGGTCAGGTCATCAACATCCTCGACCCGGCCTGCGGCACCGGTGGCATGCTCACCGCAGCGGAGGACCACATCAAATCGATCAATCCCAAGGCCGAGGTATACCTGTTCGGCCAGGAAATCAATGCAGAATCGTGGGCAGTCTGCCAGTCAGACATGCTCATGAGCAACCACCGCGGCGACATTCACTTTGGAAACTCCTTCAGCGACGACGGTTTCGCCGCCCGCAAGTTCGACTACATGCTAGCCAACCCACCCTTCGGCGTGGAGTGGAAGAAGGTCAAGGACTTCGTTGAGAACGAGGCCCAACTCGGCCACGCTGGCCGATTCGGCGCCGGCATGCCGAGGATCAACGACGGCTCGTTCCTTTTCCTGCAGCACATGATTTCGAAGATGGAACCGGTCGAGGGCAAGGGCGCCCGGCTGGCGATCGTCTTCAATGGCTCCCCGCTATTCACCGGAGCCGCCGAATCCGGCGAGTCCAAGATCCGCCAATGGATACTGGAGAACGACCTCCTGGAGGGCATCGTCGCCCTGCCGGACCAACTGTTCTACAACACCGGCATCTCTACGTACTTCTGGATTCTGTCCAACCGCAAGGCCAAACAACTGCGCGGCAAGGTGATTCTGCTCGACGCCCGCGACCAATGGGAGAAGATGCGCAAGTCCCTTGGTGACAAGCGCAAACGTATCAGTGACGCCCAAATCAAGCGCATCACTGAACTCTACGTCGACGCCGTCGCCGTGGCAGCGGACCCGGCGCATCCCGACCACGCCAAAGTGAAGGTCTTCAGCACGCGAGACTTCGGGTACCACCGCATCACCGTTGAACGCCCGCTTAAGCTCCGCTTCGAGATCACCGACGACACCCTGGCCGCTCTGGGAACCACGAAGAGCCTCGCCAAGTGGGACGGCCGCGACGCTCTGTTGGAAGCGCTGCGCGGACTGGCTGGCACAGTGTGGTGGACGAAGAGGGAAGCAGCCAATACCCTACACAAGACCGTTGCAGACGCTGGCGCACTGTGGCCCAGCACGGCGGCGCTGCAGAAGCCATTTTGGGGTGCGATCTCAGTGCCTGACCCCGAGGGCGAAGTACAGAAGACCAAAGACGGAGCAGTGCTGCCGGACCCCGACCTGCGCGACTACGAGAACATCCCTCTAGACGAGGACATCGACGCCTACTTCATCCGCGAAGTAATCCCACACGTACCGGACGCCTGGATCGACCACGACAAGACGAAGGTCGGTTACGAGATCCCCTTCACTCGCCACTTCTACGTCTACACACCACCGCGCCCTCTAGCGGAAATCGACGCCGAACTACGTGACTTGGAAGCACAGATCCAAGGCCTTCTGCGCGAGGTGACTAAGTGAGTGCTGCACTGGCCATCACGCTTCCACACTGCTGGACCTGGTCGCCGCTGAAGTTCGCAACAGTTTTCCTCCACCGAGGCACCTCGCCCGATTATTCGGAAGATGGAACAGTACGAGCCGTCAGTCAAGCTGCGATCCAGTCAGCGGAAATGGATTGGACTCTCACTCGACTGCATCGCCATGAAGGCGATCCGCGAAAAATTAAAGGATATCTCTCTGTCGACGACGTATTAGTAAATTCTACGGGCACGGGAACGCTCGGACGAGTGGGGTACTTCGCTGGCGGCCCAGATTCCATGCCATGCATGGCCGATGGACACGTGACGGTTGCGCGCGCAGATCGACAGACCGTCGAGCCGAGGTACCTGTACTACTGGTTGAGTTCTTCGCTATTCTATGAGTACATCTACTCGGCATTAATTGTTGGTGCCACCAATCAGATTGAACTTAATCGAGAACGCCTTGCTGCCGCTCCGATCGCCCTCCCGCCCCTCGATGATCAACGCCGCATTGCCAACTTCCTTGACGCGGAGTCGGCGAAGCTCGATCAGCTCACTCGCCTCAGAGCAAAGCAAGTGGAACGACTTCAGGAAGCCCTGCGCGCGGAGTCTGTACGCCTTACCGGCCGCGATCGGCGAAACCGGATGGAGAAAACAACGGAATGGCCACGAGTTGCGCTTCGTCGAATTGTAGATAAGGTCCGAACCGGGCTAACGCCAACCGAATTTCTTCAGGCTCGCGAAGGCTTCGACGATATGCCATGGTACACTCCCGCAGCCCTGGATGGCCTACTTGATCTCGGCATTGCCGACAGGCATGTGAGCATGGAAGACTCTTCTCAAGTTCCAAAGTTTTCCGCTGGAAGTATTTTGATCGTCGGCATTGGCGAATCTCTCGGAAAAGTTGCCCCTCTTGACCATGAGGCTACCGGGAATCAGCAGTTGACGGCCATTATGGCGAGTGAATCCATAGACCAGCGGTTCCTTGCATGGCAGCTATTCGCAGCCTACGAAGAAATTCGCGAGTGGGCTCAGTATTCTCGAATTAGAATTTTGAACAACGAGATGCTGAAGTCGTTCCATGTGTACATTCCATCGGGAAATTATCAGAGGAACGTTCGCAAAGAACTTGACCAACGACTTGTTGAGTTCAGAGAATTCCGCGATGCGGCACAACGATTCTCCCGGATTGCATCGGAACGTCGTCAGGCACTGATCACGGCCGCCGTCACCGGACAGGTTGACGTTACGACTGCACGCGGACTGTCCGAGAGGGGCGGTATCAAGGTATGAGTCCCGGAGTGCACACCGAGCGGGCATTCGAGGACCGGGTCGAAGCTGAGCTTCTAGCGTACGGCTGGGAGCGATCGGAAGGCACATTCCGCCCCGATCTCGGCTTCGATACCGGCGCGATGTACCAGTTCATCGGCGCGACGCAGATAGAGAGCTGGGACCGGCTTGTCGACCTCTACGGCGGCGATCAGGAGACTGCGCAACGTCAGTTTTCCCAACGTGTGGCCGCTGAGATCGACGCACGCGGGATATTGGATGTGCTGCGCCAGGGCGTTCGTGACCGTGGCGTACACGTCGACCTGGCGTACTTCCGGCCCGGCCACACCTTGGCCGCCGACGCCCTCGCCGGGTACCGAGCCAACGTACTGGCCATGTCGCGTCAGGTCTTCTACAGCGTGCGCACAAGCGAGTCAGTCGACATGGCGTTGTTCGTCAACGGTTTGCCTGTGGCGACCGTTGAACTTAAGAACCCGAATACCGGCCAGAACGCTGACGATGCGATCGCTCAATATCGTCGCCGCGATCCAAACGAGCTATTCTTCGCTAAGCGAACGCTTGTCCACTTCGCAGTAGACCCGGATCGCGCGTTCGTCGCCACGCGCCTGCGGAGCAAAGACACGCAGTTCCTGCCGTTCAACACTGGCTCAAATGGCCCGGGAGTGTCCGGGGGCGCTGGCAATCAGCCCGCGCACCCCGGTTCGTACAGCGTGGCCTACCTGTGGGAGCAGATCTGGCAACGGGACAACTGGCTGGAGCTCCTTCAGCGTTTCATCCACGTGACCGCGCCGGACACGAAGGGCGTGAAGCTTAACCCGCACACCGCGCCGCGTATTTTTCCGCGCTACCACCAGTGGGACGCGGTGCAGAAGATGGTCGCTCACGCGCGGGCCAACGGCGCCGGGCACAACTACCTGATCCAGCACTCCGCGGGCTCGGGCAAGTCGAACACGATCTCGTGGTTGTCACATCGGCTGTCGAACCTGTTCGATGCAAACAATCAGCCGGTGTTCCACAAGACAATCGTGATCACCGACCGGGTGGTGCTCGACCGACAGCTGCAGAAGACGATATTCCAGTTCGACCACACGCCAGGTGTGGTGAAGAAGATTGACGAGGACTCCTCGCAGCTGGCCAAGGCGCTCGACGACGAGACGTCGAAGATCGTCATCAGCACGTTGCAGATGTATCCGTTCGTGCTGAAGAAGATCGCTGAAATGGGGCTGGCGGGCAAGCGCTATGCGGTCATCATCGACGAGGCGCACTCGTCGCAGGGCGGTGACTCGGCGATTCGGCTCAAGCAGGCTCTTGGCTCCAATGCGACGCGGCTTGAGGATGAAGACGATGTCGAGTACATGACGCGGGTGCGCGGCAAACAACCGAACCTGTCGTACTTCGCGTTCACTGCGACCCCAAAGTCCGCGACGTTGAAGCTCTTCGGCACCTTCGACCCCGAGCGGGTGAACCCGCGCACCGGGGAGCAGGGCATGCACGTGCCCTTCCACATCTACTCGATGCGGCAGGCCATCGAGGAAGGCTACATCCTCGACGTGCTGGCCAACTACATCACCTACGACACCAAGTGGCGGCTGCGGGACGCCGCGGTCGAGCAGGCCGAGTCCCGTATCTCGAACCCCGACGTCGACGCAGGCAAGGCACGGGCCAAACTGGTCCGCTTCGCCGAGCAGCACCCGAAGTCGTTGGAGCAGAAGGCGCGACTGATCGTCGACGAGTTCCGCGAGAACATCTCCGGCCGGCTCGGTGGCCGAGCCAAGGCAATGGTCGTGACCGGTGGACGACAGCACGCTCTCGACTTGTATCAGGCGATCCGGAACTACGTCGATCTTCGCGGGTTCACCGACTGCGGCACGCTCGTCGCGTTCTCCGGACAGTTGAAGGACGACAAGACGCAGTTGGACTTCACGGAGGCTCAACTCAACGGGTTCCCGGAGGGGCAACTGCCCGACCGATTCGGCTACACCAAGGCCGACGATCCTCAAGCAGTTGCGCGTAACCAGGATGAGTACAGGCTGCTGGTCGTTGCCGAGAAGTACCAGACCGGGTTCGATCAGCCGTTGCTGTGCGCGATGTACGTCGACAAGCCGTTGACCGGTGTCGCGGCGGTGCAGACTCTGTCCCGGCTCAACCGGACGCACCCTCTGAAGTCGCAGGAGGATGTACACATCCTCGACTTCGTCAACACAGCTGCCGACATTCAGGAGGCGTTCGAGGACTGGTTCGAGACCACGATCACCGAGCCCACTGATCCGAACCTGCTCTACTCCAAGCAGCGGGAAGTGATGGACTTTGCGTTGCTCGTGGCGTCGGAGATGGAGGCGTTCGTCCGTGTCCTCGCCGCGGCAGGACCGGGCCGGATGCCGGAGGCCGCGGAGCGCAAGCTACACGCCGAGCTGCACGAGTACTTGAAGCCCGCGTTGGATCGTTTCGAGGCGATGGAGTCGGACGACGAACGGGAAGGCTTTCGTAGCGCGCTGCAGGACTACGTGCGCGCCTACAGCCTCATCGCGCAGATCGTCGACTGGGGCGACCGCGACCTGGAGCGCCTTTACCAGTACGGCCGGGTGCTGCTGATCCGCCTGCCGGGTAGACCGTCGACGTCGGTCGACATCGGCGATGCGGACCTCAGCCACTTCCGTCTGGAGTTCACCGGACGGCATAACGTGTCGCTGTCGGCCATCGGCGACCGTGACGTGCGCGGTCATGCCGCCGACGGCGGTGGCTACCGCGAGCCTGACGTCAAGCCGTTGTCTGAGGTCATCGAAGAGCTGAACGAGCGGTTCGGGCTGGATCTCGGCACGTCCGACGAGATCCTCGTCTATCAACAGGTCGTCAACCTTGTCGAGGACACGGGGATGCAGCAGATCGCCCTGATGAACGACGAGGCCCGGTTCGGGCAGGTCGCTGACGACCGGCTGGATGACATCGTCGCCGAGAACGCCGAGCGCAACACGGACTTCATGAAGCTCTACTTCGACAACAACGAGTTCCGCAAGGCGATCAAGGACGCAGCGCGCAAGCGTGCCTATCGGATCATCACCGAGCCAGCCAGGGATGAGGCGCTGGAGCGGTTGCGCGCCGAGATGCGCAAGGAGACTGGTGGGCACACGATCGTGTAACGAGAACGGCCGACGACGAGACTGATCTTTGGAGGAAGGGGGTGGGTGTGGTCGAAGGCACGGAGAAACCGGCGGAAAGGCGGCTCCTAGCCGGACGGTATCGAGTGGACGCCTCACTCGGCCGTGGCGGCATGAGCGAGGTCTTTCTCGGCTATGACGAGCGCCTGGATCGGCGAGTCGCGATCAAGCGCTTGCGCCCGCCCTCCTCGGTTCCGGCTGCTCCAGACAGCCCGGAGGCGGTCGAGATTCTCGATGCGCTGGAGCGTGACCGGAAGCGGTTCCTGCGTGAGATCCGCACCACCGCCCAACTCGAACACCCCGGTACCCCGGCCGTGTACGACACAGGCGTTGAGGCCGGGCCTGCCGGCAGTACTCAGTTGTGGCTGGTCATGCAGCTGCTGCGAGGTTCGACATTGGAAGCGATCCTCGATCACACCGACTACTCCACCGAACCGCCGAACGTCGCATGGGCGGCAGCCATCACCACGCAGATCGCAGCAGTGCTGGCCGACGTGCACCGAGTGGACATCGTCCACCGTGACATCAAGCCCGCCAATGTCATGCTGGTCGACGAAGGCCTCGTCAAGGTGCTCGACTTCGGCATCGCGATCCTGCGCGGCGCGGGCGCGCTGCCCCGCCTGACGCAGGTCGACCGAACTGTCGGCACACCGGCGTACATGTCGCCGGAGCAGGGGCTCGGGCAGGCGGTGACCTCCGCGTCCGACATCTACTCGCTCGGCTGCCTGTTCTTCGAGTTGCTCACCGGCGACGTACCGTTCCAAGCGACCACGGATACGCCTCTGCGAGCTCACCACTTGCATTCACCTGCGCCATCCGTGCGTTCATGGCGCCCTGACATCCCGGCCGAGATCGACGCCCTAGTGGCGTCGATGCTGGCGAAGGAACCTCAGGACCGTCCGTCAGCAACGGCTGTGTACAGCGCCCTCGTTGCGCTGGCGTCTGCGCAACACGGGCACGCCGAGGTTGACGAGCCGCGAGATCCGACGCGCCCGTTCCGCAGACCGCTGCTCGCCCCCGCGAGCCGTCCACGGCAAACCGGCACCCGCGATCCGCTCACCGATGAGGAATTCGCCGTTCTCAAGGCCAACGTCCAGGCTTTGCTGGACAACGACCAGCCATCCAGAGCGATCAGCCTCATCGAGGACGGCATCGAGCGCTCTGACCACGACCCCGCGTTGAAGCTTCGGCTACGTCACCTTCAGGCGGCAGCCTGCTTCTACGCCGGCGAATACACGCGCGCCGCGACGATCTTCGAGGCTGTCGGCCGGGACTATCGCCGGCACCTGCCGCCGACCGATCCAGTCGTCCTCGACACCGCGTACCACGCGGGTCACGCGTATGCGGAAATTGGCAAGCCGCATAAAGCGTTACCTCAACTGCGCTTCTACGTACAAAACGCTGCTGCTTCGTCTCAGGGCGACACCGCAGAGAGGGTCCTCGAATCTCGGTACGTCGTCGCCCAGATGCTTGCAACCGATGGGCAGGAGGATGATGCGGTGACGGAACTGGAGAGCATTCGCCCGCTCCTATGCGACGCGTTCGGTGTTGACTCGACACAAGTCCGCAATCTGGACAAGCAAATTTCCCGTTTCCGCTCAGCGATGCAGTAAACTCCAAAACCGACGTCTGTAGCGCGTCAGGAGCAGGGTGAAGGTGCCGTTCTTGCTTGCCGATGGTGTGATCGGCCAGTCCACTCTTTGTGGCTGTCGGCCGCCCGCAGGAAGCCCTGCTCCGTTCACAGCAAACGCCTTGGCCATCCCCTATCCGATCAGCGGCTGACTCCCAACATCGCGCCCCGTTCACCCAATGAAGCGACTCCAGCCGTTCTTCGAACGACTGGAGTCGCAGTCCCCGCGCAGCTTTGTTCAACTCGCCGCCATGAACAATGCAGCCGGATCCCCGCCCACCCCTATCGACAGTCCACTCTTCGACGGATCGCGTCCAGACAGCAAGGCAGTGCTCTATCTCCGGGTGTCATCGACGCGACAGGTAGGGCGGGACTACGACCCCGAAGGCATCTCAATCCCGGCCCAACGCGCGGCGTGTCACCGCAGGGCTGAGCAGCTCGGTCTGACGATCGCCGACGAATACGTGGAGCCGGGACGCTCGGCCACCGAGATGATCAAACGCATCGAGTTTCAACGAATGCTGGCCCGGATCCGCCATACTGGCGACATCGACCACGTGATCGTCTACAAGCTGTCTCGAATGGCCCGCAACCGGGTCGATGACGCGCTCGTCATGGCCGACCTGCGGCAGCGCGGCGTCAGCCTGATCTCGGCCACGGAGTCCGTCGACGACACGCCGGTCGGCCAACTCATGCACGGCATCCTCGCCACGTTCAATGAGTACCAGTCCCGTGAGTCCGGCGCTGACATCGCCTACAAGATGGGCCAGAAGGCCCGTAACGGCGGCACCATCGGCCGCGCCCGGCTCGGCTACCTCAACCACATCGACCGCAATGATGGCCGCGACATCCGCACCATCACGGTCGACCCAGAGCGCGCACCATTGGTCCAACTCGGTTTTGAACTCTTCGCCATCGGCAACCTCACCCTCGACCAGCTGTCCCAGCGGCTCTACCAGCGCGGGCTACGCACCCGCCCCACCGCCCGGTACCCCGCACAGCGAGTGTCGATCAGCAAGCTCGCCCGGATGCTGCGCGATCGCTACTACCTCGGATACGTCGCCTACCGCGGCGAAGAAGTTCCCGGGCGTCACAAACCACTCGTCGACCAGTTCCTGTTCGACCGCGTCCAAGCCGTCCTCGACGCCCACACCACGTCCGGAGAGCGGCGGCGGACGCACCATCACTACCTCAAAGGCACCCTGTACTGCGGATACTGCCATCACACAGGCATCAGCGGACGGATGATCATCCAACACACCGTCACCCGCCGACGCGACGAGTACACCTACTTCTTCTGCCGCAACCGGCAGCAGGGCAACTGCCCGGCACCATATGTGAATGTCGCCGTCGCCGAACACGCTGTCGAGCGCTACTACGCCACCGTCAACCAGCAGCAGGTCGCCGACGCCATGGCCAGGATCGCCACGGGCGATGCCGCCGACCACATGGCCGGCCAGACCCTCGCTCCGGTCCAGATCTATCGGATCTGCGACGACGATCAGCGCCGGCAACTCAACCATGCGATCTTCCACCGGCTCTACCTCGCCGACAGCCGCATCACCAACCATGAGCCACGGTCAGCGGCACCTTGACCTAAACAACACCAGCCACAACAAGCCCGACACC
Organism: Amycolatopsis sp. Poz14; assembly: GCF_006704225.1. Taxonomy (NCBI): domain Bacteria; kingdom Bacillati; phylum Actinomycetota; class Actinomycetes; order Pseudonocardiales; family Pseudonocardiaceae; genus Amycolatopsis; species Amycolatopsis sp. Poz14. The sequence goes on along the minus strand of NZ_JACLHD010000001.1, from coordinate 9,094,636 downwards.
TTACGGGGATAGAACACAAAAACAGGTCCTGACCAGCAAAAACCCTCTCGCTCATGTTTCGAGCGAGAGGGTTACTCTGCGAACAAATCCGCAGGTCAGAGCATAAAAATCGAACTTCCGGTGGAGCTAAGGGGACTCGAACCCCTGACCCCCTCACTGCCAGTATGGCCCACGCAGGTCTCTGACCTGCGGGTTTGGGGAACCTGCTGGACGGGTGGTGCAGTTGGCCGCCGTTGAGCGCGGTTCAACTCTGGTCGCTGCGGTTGGGTGCATGGCGCTGCTCCAGCTTTGCTCCAGGTCTATTTGCATGAATGTGCTCGGCGGGAGTGCGTTCAGCGCGTTCGTTGATGGACGGGCCGCGGTCAGTGTGCATTGCGACGCAATGTGATATGAATCACATATTGATCTCTCGGTGCATGAGAGTGCAGACGGGAAGCCGCTCTCCCTTCTGATCGGGCCGCAGCGAGGTCGACTGATCCCGAGACGACGCACCCGTTCTGCCGACGCTGCCCGCCCTCTGCGGATGGGTTGGCCCTTCGGCGGGCCGTCGCGCTTCGGCGTGTGCGTGCTCCTTTCTGACGACGACCGCCACGACGCCCACCCGGTGCTAGTCGGCCGCCGTGCCCGCGCGGTGCTGACCGCCCGCTGGCCCGTTCCGTCCCGACGAAACGCCGCCGGCCATCACGGAGGACGCTACGACTCATCCCGTCGCGTTGCCCCCGGCTCCCGCCGACATCCGCGCGACGGAGGGGATCCGCAGCGCCGCCGATACCGCGCCCGCTGGTTCCTGTCCGGCAGACCGCACCCAGGCGCGATCTGCCACCAGCGCGTCGTGCTAACGGCAGTCGATCCTCTCAGAGAGCGCGTTCCCGGTTTGCAGTGCGGGCCGGTCATAGCGGCAGCGACCGACTGCGCTTCGGTCTGCCGACGAGATGCGGAACATGGTCTGCGCGCCGGGCATTCGTGCGCCCATTCGGGCTAGTGTCTGGGGTTGTGCTGTCGTCGGGCATCGGGCTCGCGATACTGGATCGATGAATGACCGCCCCGATGGGCCGCCTCGCGGCGGTGCGGCCAATCACGTGGCCGGGGACGTCTTCGGGAACGTGGTCCAGGCCGGTGTCATCCACGGCGACGTGAACTTTCATGCTTCGACGCGCGCTGGCGTGGCTCTGCCGTACCGGGCGGGTGTCGTTCCGCAGCGAGCTGAAGCTTTTCAAAGGCGCCCGGACACGGTGCGCGCGTTGGAGCAGGCGCTGGAACACGGGGATGCTGCGGTGCTGACCGGCCGGCCCGGGCCGCACACCGGCGTGGTGTCGGGGCTGGGAGGGGCTGGCAAGACACAGGTTGCTCTGGACTACGCCGAGCGGTGGTGGGCGGCAGCCGAAGCGGGAGTGTGGGTCTGGGTGACGGCGGCGTCGCGGGAGGCGGTGGTGTCCAGCTACGCCCGCGCGGCCGCAGATTTGACCGGAGTTGAGGATCCGGATCCCGAGCAGGGTGCGCGACGGTTGTTGGAATGGCTCGCCGCCGCCTCGGCGCGGTGGCTGATCGTGCTGGATGATGTTCAGAACCCGGCTGACCTGCGGGATTTGTGGCCGCCGGCCAGTGCGAGCGGGCGGGTGGTGGTGACCACTCGCCGCCGCGACGCTGCGCTGCGGACGCAAGGTCGATGCCTCGTCGAGGTCGACGTGTTCACTGGGGAAGAAGCGGCGGCCTATTTGCGCACGGCGCTGGCCGACCAGCCGCACCTGGTCGAGGGCTCGGCTGAGCTGGCGGTCGAGCTGGGATGTCTGCCGTTGGCGCTGGCGCAAGCCAGTGCGTACATGCTTGATCGGGACCTGTCCTGCGCTGACTATCACAGCCGGTGGAAGGATCGCCGGCGCCGCCTGACGTCGCTGCTGCCCGAGCCTGAGGGGCTCCCCGACGATCACCGCGCCACGGTGGCGACCACATGGTCGTTGTCGGTGGAGCAAGCCGATCGGCTGGAACCGGCGGGGGTTGCCGGAGTGTTGCTGGAGGTGGCCAGTGTGCTGGACCCCAACGGCATTCCCTCCGCGTTGTTCTCGTCCTCCGCGGTCGTCCAGCTCGTTGCGGCTCGTACGGGAGGAGAGGCCGCCTCCGAGCTTGCGCGGGACGGACTGGGGTGTCTGCACCGGTTGAACCTGATCACCCGCGACCTGCGGCAGGGGATTGTGCGGATGCACGCAATGGTTCAGCGCGCTACCCGTGACGCATTGCCGAGCGGACGGCGTCGGGACCTGGTGCGGACGGCGGCAGACGCGCTCCTGCAGATCTGGCCGGACGACGAACGGGACGCGGTGCTGGGGCAGATGCTGCGTGCCAACGCCGCCGCGCTCGCCGAGACTGGAGGTGACCGCACGTGGGAGCCTGCCGGGCACGAGGTGTTTCGGCGTGCTGGGAAGAGCCTGGGCAACATCGGATTGGTCACCGACGCCAGGGAACACTTCCAGCGCCTCTGCACCACCGTTACACGCCAGCTGGGCTCGGACCACCCTGACACGTTGACCACACGCCACAGCCTCGCGACCTGGCGCGGCCTGGCAGGCGATCCGGCCGGTGCGGTCTCCGCGTTCGAGGAGTTGTTGTCGGACCGGCTGCGCGTGCTGGGGCCGGACCACCCCGATACCTTGAACGGCAGCGCCGCCCTCGCGAACTCGCGCGGCCTGGCGGGGGATCCGGCCGGTGCCGCGGCCGCGTCCGAAGAGCTCCTTGCCAGCCAGTTGCGCGTGCACGGCCCGGAACACCCTCGTACGTTGGCCGCCCGCGCCGCCCTCGCGACCTGGCGCGGCCAGGCAGGCGACCCGGCCGGTGCTGTATCCGCATTGGAAGAGCTGCTGGCAGACCGGCTCCGCCTGGCGAGCCCGGACGACTCCGAAACACTGACCACACGCCACAACCTCGCGCACTACCGGGCAAACGCGGGAGATTTGGCCGGCGCTGTATCCGAGTTCGAGGAGCTGTTGTCGGACCGGCTGCGCGTGCTGGGCCCCGACCACCCCGACACGTTGACCACGCGCCACGGCCTCGCCGCCTGGCGTGTCGTGGCGGGCGATCCGGCCGGTGCCGTGGTCGCGTTCGAGGAGCTGTTGTCGGACCAGTTGCGCGTGCTGGGCCCCGACCACCCCGAGACGTTGCGCACCCGCGCCGCCCTCGCGACGTCGCGCGGCTCGGCGGGCGATCCTGCCGGTGCTGCGGCCGCGTTCGAGGAGCTGTTGTCGGATCAGCTGCGCGTGCTGGGCCCGGATCACCCCCAGATATTGGACGCCCGTGGCGTGCTCGCGTCCTCGCGGGGCATGGCAGGCGACCCAGCGGGTGCGGTGGTCGCGTTCGAGGAGCTGTTATCGGACTGCCTCCGGGTGCACGGCCCCGACCACCCGGCAACGTTGAGCACGCGTCACAACCTCGCGCATTCTCGGGGCCTGGCGGGCGATCTGGCCGGCGCTGTGTCCGCGTTGGAGGAGGTGTTGTCGGACCGGCTGCGTGTTCTGGGCCCGGACCACTCTGACACGCTGGTCACGCGTCATCAACTCGCGCATTTTCAGGGGATAGGAGGCGATCCTGCCGGTGCCGCGGTCGCGTTCGAGGAGTTGTTGCCGGACGAGTTGCGCGTGCTGGGCCCTGATCACCCGGGTACGTTGATCACACGTCACGAACTCGCGCATTTTCGGGGCCTGGCAGGCGATCCGGTCGGCGCTGTGTCCGCGTTGGAAGAACTGTTGTCCGACCAGTTGCGAGTGGCGGGCCCTGGCCATCCCGGGACCTTGGCTGTCTGGGAAAACCTCGCGGCCTGGCGGGACGTGGCAGGCGAGTGACGCACGCCCGCGCCACACGGCGTTGAGGAGCGTTTGCTCATGCCGTCGTACGGGTTGGAAAACAACAGTTTTCGTCAAGCCGACAGTACGGTGGCAATGGACCGCTGGGCGCGATCAAGGTGGCGTGACGAACAACGCGAGGGCTGGACATGAACGTGGCTTGTCGCTTCGAACGCGGTTCGGTGACCGGCGGCGCGAAAACCCGCGCGCAGGACCGTGTCCTAGAGGGCGGGTGGCAGCGGCCTTGCGTGCGGACCATGGCGAGAGGGCGTCAGGTGTCCTGCGCTGGCGCGGGAGCATCCCCGGCGGTATCCGGGTAATCGGTCTTGCACACGTTGACGGCGAACCGATTCGGAGCCTCGCACGTGTTTGATCGCGTACCTGTCTTCGACCAGATTCTCGCACGCGTCGTTGACCGCGCCGCCCGAGCAGCCGAGTTCTTTGGCGATCCTGGCGGGACCGAAGTCCTCGCCAGGTCGGTCGGGCAGGTCTTCTTCCACCCGGGCCCGTGTCTACGGCCAAGGCATCGATGAGGCGCAACTCGTCGCTCGGTGCGGTGTGCCGGTCAATCTGTCCCGCACCGTAACGTCGCGCACCCCGGCAGCGACTCACATATGCCGGTGGGCGGGCTGATCATGACGGAGCGGCCGGGGGGTATCGCAGCTGGAAAGGATACGACTTAGCCCACGTGAACCACAAAGCGGACGACTGTGACGCTTTCAAGCAGGTCGTGAACTACGTCAAGAAGAAATAGTTATTGCTTGCAGTGGGCCGTTCGGACTGGAGAAAGCTGCTTTGACTCAGGACAAGACTGTCGAGGCTCCGGAATCCGGTGCCGAGTACCGCGTCCCGCGTAGACTCTGGCCACTGTTGAGTGTCTTGCTCTGGGCACTCAACTCGGCGGCCTCGGGCGCAGAGGACGCGCCATGCCAGACGTAGCCGCGTCACGGTTCGACACACTGCGCACCTGGAATGGCGAGCAAAGCCGGGCCTTCGAAGAGCTTTCGTTCCAGCTTCTGAAAGGTAAGGTGCCGCCCGGCACGCGGGCGATCCGGACCGGCAACCCTGACGGCGGGGTCGAGTGGTACGCGACGTTGCCAGGAGGCATTGAATGGGGCTGGCAGGCCAAGCACGTCAAGGGCATCGACGCGCTCCTGACCGCGATGACCGATTCGGTCAAGCGTGTGGCCAAGGAGCGCCCCGACTTGCGAAAGCTGACTTTTGCGATCTCCTGGAACCTTGCGACCGGTACGAGCGGCGGCGAGCGCAAGTCTCAGCGGCAGAAGTACGAAGACAAGATCAAGACCTGGCAACGGACCATTTCCGGTGCTGGCAAGATCGAGTTCGACCTCGTGCAGGAAAGCGACCTGCTGGATGAGTTGGCCAAGCCAGAGCACAACGGCCGACGCTGGTTCTGGTGGGGCGACCTCGTCTTCGGCCGCGAATGGCTGTTAACGCGGTACGGACAACAGTCCTCTGCGGCCAGCGAGAAGTACCGCCCCGATCTGCAGGTCGACGTTCCCATCCAGGAAGAGTTGCTCGCCCTGGGCTTTGACCAATCAATCCTCACCGACTTTAACCGGCTTGTCCGCGACGTCATCTCGGCTATAGCCGAGATGCGTCTCTGGACGAAGGATGAGGGCGTAACGGCGGATGCGCTCTACCAAGCCATTCAGGACACTGCCGCGGCACTGAAGGCCACAGCCGGAACACTCACACTGCAAGCGGGTGATCCACCGGCCGCGCTCGATCCGCTGCTCGCTGAGGTCGAGGCCTGCCGGAGTGCCATCTACGCTGCCGAGGAGCATGAACGCCAGCTTGAGGCGGCGTGGCGGGAGCTGCCCGACGACGACCCGAAGAAGGCGGACAAACCGTCGCAGCGGACCAGCGGCTACGGCGTTCGCGGGCTGGCCTCCGCCATCGGCGAGTTGATCTCTTGGCTTGAATCCTCGGTGGGACGTTCGCTTCGGCGCCGAGCCTACTTCCTCACCGGTCAGGCCGGATCAGGCAAGACGCACCTGCTGCTCGATGCCACCCGGCGTGCTCTCGACTCCGGCCGCCCTGCGGTGTTCCTGGCGGGCGCGCAGTTCGGCCAAGGCAACCTGTGGGCGAGCATCGCGGATCAGCTTGGGCTGGACGCGGTCGGGGCGGATGTGCTGCTGCGTGCGATGGACGCAGCAGGCGAGGCATCTGGGATCTCCGGAAGTCGCTTCGTGATCTTCGTGGACGCTCTCAACGAGACGACGCTGTCCGACTTCTGGCGTGTTCACCTGCCCACGTTGCGCGCGGCCATTGCCCAGCACCCGAACATTGCGCTTGCAGTGTCCTGCCGGGACACTTATCAGGACCTCGTTCTGGAGGGCGCTGAGGGATCTCACTACGTCCGCCGGACGCACCCTGGATTCGCTGATAGGGAGATTGAAGCCATGCAGCATTACTTCGCGCACTACAAGCTCGAAGCCCCCAAGATTCCACTGCTGACACCGGAATTCACGCTGCCGCTCTTCCTGCGGTTGTACTGCGAGAGCCTGTCGCAGTCCGAGGCCGGTTCGATCCCGGAAGGCCATGAGGGACGGGTCGCCATCTTCGAGCGCTATCTCGCTGCCAAGACTACGACGGTCGCTCGGCGCTTCCGGCCAATATCAACCTCCAGCTATGAGCTGAACGCGGCGAAGTCGCAGGTGACCCGGGTCCTCGAGGGCTTGCTCGACGAGCTCTCACGGCTCGGCCGTGAGAGCATGAGCACCAGCGCAGCCGAGGCAGTCGCCCAGAGGTCGCTGGGCGCCGCGGGTGCCGACGCGACGAGAATCCTGGGTCTGCTCCAAGAAGAGGGGATCCTGACTCGCGAGCGCCTCTACCTGGGCAGCGGCGACTTCGACGAAGGCGTCCGTATTGTGTTCCAGGCCTTCGCCGACTTCCTGCTCTTGAGACGACGTTTGGCACTGTCTGACGACCCGCTCAATGATCCTGCGGTCAAGTCGTGGTTGGCCGAGGAGTGCAGTTGGGGCATCAACGAGGCTGCAACGATCCTGTTCCCGGAGGTCTACGGCATTGAGGTGCCGGATCTTCTGGGAATCAAGCTAGCCACTGGACCACAGAGAGATGAAGACCGGGACGCTTGGGACCGCCGTCATCGCGCTCGCCAGCTCTACCGCTCGTTGGTGGAGACCTTGCCATACCGTGACTCAGCAGCGATCTCCCAGCGCACCATCGATCTTCTGAACGAAGCGCAGCCCTACCTCTCGCGTGATGAGTTCTATCGAGTGCTCTTCACGCTGGCTCCGCAGCCGGCCAGCCGGCTAAACGGTGACGGGTTGCATCGATACCTGCTCAGGCAACGAATGCCGCATCGGGACAGCGATTTCGGGTTTGCGACCTATCACGAGTTGTTCGAGCCGTTCAGCCCCGCAGCGCGTCTTGCCCGTTGGGCGGCGGCTGGCCCGTACCCGTCGTATGACGCCGAGGTGCTCGAGCTGGCGTGTGTTCCTTTGTGCTGGCTTTTGTCTTCTCCCAACCGCTTCATGCGCGATTGGATCACCAAGGCGCTTGTGCAGCTGCTGCGCGGTCATCTTGACGTCATGCGCGCGCTCGTTGAGCGTTTCTGGACCGTCGACGACCCCTACGTGGTGCAACGTGTGGTCGCCATAGCCTACGGCGCGCTGCTCCGCAGCGCGCCGGCACAGGCCGAGGACGCGAAAGCGCTCGCCGAAGCTGTGCACACGCGTGTCTTCACTCATCCGATCCGCGCTGACGAGCTCATGTTGGATGCCGCGCGGGGCATCGTCCGGTGGGCAGTGGTCCACCGACTGCTGGCCGACGCCGCGTTGAACTCTATCCGGCGGCCCTATGGGCTAAAGCCACCCGGGCCGCCGCCGACCGCGGCCACACTTGAGGACAAGTACGGTTGGCGCGAGGGACAGCCGGACGATGAGAGCTACTCATCCATCAGTTTCTCGTTGCTGAGCATGGGCGACTTCGGTCGTTACGTCGTCGAATCGGGCTTGCGCCACTTCTCGCGCTACCGTATCGGACAGGACTACCCCCGGCTCGAAGACCGCAAGCCGCGGTTCATCAAGAGCCGGTGGGCACAATTCGTCGCGTCGCTCAGCGACGACCAGAAGGACGCGCTGACAGATGGGTTACAAAACCCCGAACCGCAAAGCATGAGTCGTCTCAGCTTCCTGTGCCGGAGAGAAGACGACCCGCTCAATGACGAGCAGCGCGAACTACTCGATGCCGTATTTGTCCGCCCGAAGAAGGTCGACGACGAATACCCGGCAGACGGCGCTCGGCGCTGGATATTCCGCCGGACACTCAGCCTCGGCTGGACACCGAAGCTCTTCGGCCCCAAGGATCGCAGCATCGGGCACGGTCGCGGGCGGGAAGGCCACAAGGCCGAGCGCTGGGGCAAGAAGTACCAGTGGATGGCCTACCACGAGCTACTGGCTCGCGTCGCGGACAACCATCAGACTTCGCGGACCTTCGGAGACAGCGGACAGTACGAAGGGCTGCATCAGATCATCGGCGACCGGGAGATCGACCCCAGCCTCCCGCCGATCGACTTCCGAGCCTTCAATGAGCACGATGCCAGCGGTGTGACGGCTTGGGAGTCGCCCCTGGTCCAGTTGGAGGAGTGGCCTCCGGCATCTCTCGACTTCGGCCGCTACCAGGGAGACGTCAAGCGTTTCCTCGCCGACACCGCCTCGGAGCCCACCGTGGCTGGCTCCACGTTCGTCCGTGACCGTGACGGCAACGACTGGGTGATACTCGAGAGCTTCGTGAAGCAGGTCGATCCCTTGGCTCACAAGGGTTGGCGTGGCATCCAGGAGCGCGGCGGAATCGACACGCTGCTTATCGCAGCTGACGATGCTCCAGGGTTCCTCTCGGCTCTGCCGGACGGGCCACGCTACGAAATCCGCGACCTCGTTGATTCCCATGGCCATACCGACTGCTGCTACGTCGGCGAGGTCGGCCGGGTCGGGCAGACCTGCTGTCACCGGCACGACGTGCTCCGCCAAACAGACATCGGCAATAAGTCATTTTCAGTCGTCGCGACCGTGGAGCAGTACGCCTGGGAAGGCTCCATTCTCGACTGTTCCATCGGAGAGACAGCGCGCGCTGTCTTGCCCTCGACGTTCATTCAGCAAGCTGCCGGATTGACCTTCGACATGCGAGGTCCGAGCTGGCTGGATGCAACGGGCATTCCGGTCTTTACATACTATGAGGAGGAGGGAAAAGATAGCCGCGCGCTGCTTGTGCGGGCATCTTTCTTGCGGGAGTTTCTTGCCGAGAACAAACTTGAAATTATCGTGCTGCACGGGTTTGAACGAATGAAGCTCGGAGATGACTTTAGTCGCAAACACCCCTGTGTGGAGTCGAGCATCGATGCTCGTCTGACGGAGGACCTGGTTTTGCACGAGGGCAAGCCGAAAAGGACGGAGAGGGACCTGAACTGAGCCCGAGGCCCGTTCCGGTTCTGTCCGAGTACAACGACGTGAACAGTCCCCGTCTGCTGCCGTGTCGCCTTTTCTTCCGGTAGTGATGACGCGCGAACTGGACAGCCCGGTCCTTTGGCCGATCGCAGCCGCGAGTCCAGATGCCGTTACAACGGAAACTTGGGTGCGAGGAATGCGCGCCGTAATCGCCGCGGCGTGCGTCAGATGCGGTCGCGTCGCGGCCGGTGTTCGACGCTGTGTTCGCGCGTTCGGCGTTCGAATCCGTCTCTTTGAAGGTCGTGCGGTCCGCTTCTGAGACTGTCCGACAACAGACGGGTAGGCAGGCTAAGACGACCTCGACTCTGGCGTAACTCCTCATCTGCCAGCGATGCTTGCCAGAGTCCTCGGCTGCCGTGGGTTGACTTCCCAGCGGACTAGGCGCATGACGGAGGTGGCGCTTTGTCGCGGTCGGGAGGTTGTCATGGCGTGGGTGGAGCAGTCCGGGCGGTGTTCGTGGCGGGTTCGTTTTCGCCGGGTGAGTGGCGGTGTTGGTTCGGTGCCGGGGTTCGCGTCGCGCAAGGCGGCCGCCGGGTATGCCGGGGACATGGAGTGCGATCAGCGCCGCAAGGTGTGGGTCGATCCCGGGGACGGCCGTGTGTTGTTTGGGGATTGGGTGCAACGGTGGTTGCCTGCGCAAGATCTGGATCCGCGGACGGTGGACAACTACGACAGTTACTTGCGCTGTCATCTGCTGGCGCGTTTCGGGGCGACGCCGATCGGGGAGATCACTGCGCTTCAGGTCGATGCGTGGAAGACGGCGGCGGCCGATGCGGGTTACGCGGCGGCGACGGTGTCGAGTTGGGCGAAGCTGTTGTCGATGATTTTGGCTGATGCGGTGGATGAGCGGTTGATCGCGGTGAATCCGGTGCGGCAGCGCCGTCGCCGCGGCCGGCGGTGCAGGACTCTGGTGCGGGAGCGGGTGTGGGCGACGCCGGAGCAGGTGCTGCGGATCGCAGACCAGGCTGCCGCGCTGGGCGGCGACATCGCACGGCTGCTGATCATCACCGCGGCCTGGACGGGCTGCCGGTGGGGCGAACTCGCCGCGCTGCACCGCGACAACCTCGACCTCGACACGGGGCATCTCATCGTGGACCCGGAGCAGGGGTCGTTGCACGAGAGCCGGGGCCGACGATGGCTGGGGCCGCCCAAGACGCCGTCGTCGGCGCGGCGGGTCGCGTTGCCGCCGTTCCTGGTCCGGTTGCTGCGTCGGCATCTGGAAAGCCATCCGTTCGAGTTCGTGTTCACGACCTCGCGCGGGACCTGGCTGTGGCGCTCCACCTTCGACCGCAGGGTGTTGCGCCCGGCGATCGACGGCTGTCACCGGCCCGGGGTGCGGGCGTACTCGGTGTGTCCTGGGTTGACGTTCCACGGGTTGCGGCACAGCCACAAGACGTGGCTGATCGCGGGCGGGGCTCCGGAGATCGCGCAGGCTCGTCGGCTGGGCCACCATCTGCCGGACCGGGTCGTGGAGACGTATTCGCACGTGGCGCGGGAAGTGGAGGCCCGGTTGCTGGCCGACCTGCAGCGGCGCTGGCGCAAAGCCTCCCGCGGTCCGCGTCCCGCCCGGCCCGCGCAACAGGAAAGGGCATCGGCGAAATCCCGTCCTCCCATTCCACCGTCACGGAAACTCCGGCAAAGGCCGAATCTTCTCGCCCCTATCACCGATGGAAAGAGGGACAACTCCCGCCTTGCCCTGCAGGGGAGAGGAAACGGCACTGCCCGCAAGCGCGTGCCCTGGAGCAGCACGCCCCAGAAACTCCCCACCTGGGACACCCCGGATCAGTGCTACCCGATCACGCAAGATCAACCCGCGGACACGAGAAAACCCCTCCGACCAGCGCCAACCGCATGATCAAAGGGGTTCATCGAACTTGTGGAGCTAAGGGGACTCGAACCCCTGACCCCCTCACTGCCAGTGAGGTGCGCTACCAGCTGCGCCATAGCCCCGAGGCAGAGGTGAACTCCGCATCTCGTATGGACATACAGTACACCCCGCCTTCGACCCCCTCGTCAGGGGGTCGGTTACGCGCCGCGGCCACGCCGGAACGACGTGCCAAGCTGGCCAAATCCGCCTCTCGGTAACCTGTTCCGAGCGCATTAGTGCAGGTCGACTGCCCTATCTGACTTTTCTTCAGGTTTGCATTGAAGGTCAGTGTGCCCGCGATTACATTCCTCCGCAGTCGCGACGTCGAGCCGACTCTCGCCACGAGGCGAACCCCACCTCCGGCCGAGGTCGCCCAGCGGTCCCGTCTCGGCAAGGGAGGTGACGATGAACCCCGAATCACGGAGAGTGGCCGCGCTAGCGCCGACCCCTCCGAGTCCGGCGGACTACCCCTGCGGCCGGAACAGCGGAACGCCGTCCCGCCAGCCCCTCGAGACCAACGCTGATGCCTGGCGCGCCCAGCCAGGGGCGGCGAACGCCCGGCGAACTGCTGCTCGTCCGCCCGTCCCGCTGGCCCGCCCGTACACCGTCACCGGAACAAACGCGCACGATTGGCACTTCCACCTCACCCGCAAGGGCGATGCGGAGACAGTCACCAGCCCCTCCTCGCGGCCCGCGTCGGAACACGAGAACACCTCGGGAACCCGCGACACCGCAGCCCCGCCGCGACTGCCGTCCACCGAGCCCGACCCGCAATGGCCAGCGCATCCGACTGCTGCAGTTGTCGATCTTCCCTCCAGCCGAGAACGTGAACCGCACCCGGCCGGACTGGCTGCCAGTCACGAGAAGCCGCAGCAGCACGGCCGTCATGACGCCGCCAACCGGTCGTTCACACTGATCTCCGTGGGTGGCACTACTTCTCCGCCGCCGGGACAAGTGGACCTGGGGCCGAACGTCGTCGTTTTCGATCCGTCGATGCCGAGCGCGAGCATCCAGCGCAAGCTCGACGCGATCTTCGCGGAGCAGGAGAAGAACCAGTTCGGCAGTCAGCGCTACGCCGTGCTGTTCAAACCTGGCACGTACTCCAACGACGTGAACGTCGGCTTCTACACGCAAATCCTCGGACTAGGCAGCACGCCCGACGCCGTGACGATCAACGGTGCGGTGCACGTGGACGCGGACTGGTTTCCCCCGAACAACGCGACCCAGAACTTCTGGCGCGGCGCGGAAAACCTGTCCGTGAACCCCGTCGGGGGCGCGGACCAATGGGCCGTATCGCAGGCGAGCCCGTACCGGCGCATGCACGTCCGCGGCGACCTCCGCCTCGACGACGGCGGGGGCTGGTCCAGCGGGGGCTGGATCTCGGACACGAAGATCGACGGGCAGATCCGTTCCGGGTCACAGCAGCAATGGATCTCGCGCGATTCGCACTTCGGCGGCTGGACCGGCTCTACTTGGAACATGGTGTTCGTCGGCGTGGACGGCGCTCCCGCCGGCACCTTCCCGGACCCGCCGTACACGACGATCGACCAGGCCCCGATCGTCCGCGAGAAGCCGTGCCTCCAGGTTGACGAGTCCGGTCACTACCGGGTGTTCGTGCCCGCCCTGCGAAACAACACCTCCGGCGTCACCTGGGAACACGACAGCGCACCAGGCGTTTCGCTGCCGATCGACCAGTTCTTCATCACGAAGCCGGGCGCTACCGCGTCCGAGATGAACGAGGCTCTGACGGCGGGCAAGAACCTGCTGATCACCCCAGGCGTGTACCGCCTTGATCAGCCTCTTCACGTGACTCGTCCGGACACCGTCGTCCTCGGCCTTGGCATCGCGACCTTGATCCCGGACGGCGGGATCACTGCGATCAACGTCGACGACGTGGACGGAGTGAAGATCGCCGGCTTGCTGATCGACGCCGGAACGACCTCGTCGGCCACGCTCATGCAGGTCGGCGATCCCGAGTCGAACGCGGACCACTCGGCGAACCCGACCTCGCTGCACGACGTGTTCTTCCGCGTCGGCGGCGCTGCCGCGGGCAAAGCGCATACCAGCCTCGTAATCAACAGCAACGACGTGATCGGCGACCACCTGTGGCTCTGGCGAGCCGACCACGGCGCCGACGACAGTCACGTCGGCTGGAACTCCAACACCGCCGATACCGGCCTGGTGGTGAACGGCAACGACGTGACCGTCTACGGGCTGTTCGTCGAGCACTTTCAGAAGACGCAGGTGACCTGGAACGGAAACGGCGGGCGCACCTACTTCTTCCAGAACGAGATGCCCTACGACGTCCCCGACCAGGCAGCCTGGATGAACGGCGGGAGCGCGGGCTACGCCGCGTACCAGGTCGCCCCGGATGTGACCAGCCACGAAGCCTGGGGTCTCGGCAGCTACTGCTTCTTCGACACGAACCCGTCGGTGTCCTGCTCGCACGCCTTCGCCGCTCCGGTCGCGCCTGACGTGCGGTTCCACGGCATGGTGACGGTTTCGCTCAACCACCAGGGAACGATCACCCACGTGATCAACGACCTCGGTGCGAGCACCCCGTCGGGGACGAAGCCGGTGAACTTGGTGCGCTATCCATAGCCGCCACCTGAACAACCGGTGCCCGCCGCGGTGGCGGCCGCGACGGGCACCGGTCCCTGGTTCTGTCGTTTGCCACGGCAGCCGACGGGACACCGTAGGCTGTGCCGTGTGAGCCAGCCGATCCTGATGACCGTCGACGACGACCCCGCCGTTTCGCGGTCGGTGGCGCGCGACCTGCGTCGCCGCTACGGCAAGGACTACCGCGTCATCCGTGCCGATTCGGGCGCCGACGCCCTCGACGCACTTCGCGAGATCAAGCTGCGCGGCGACGCCGTCGCGGCGATCCTCGCCGACTACCGCATGCCGCACATGGACGGCATCGTCTTCCTGGAGAAGGCGATGGACCTCTTCCCGAACGCCCGGCGCGCGCTGCTGACGGCCTACGCCGACACTGACGCCGCGATCCAGGCGATCAACGTGGTCGACGTCGACCACTACCTGCTCAAGCCCTGGGACCCGCCCGAGGAGAAGCTGTACCCGGTCATCGACTCGCTGGTCGAGACCTGGCTCGCGGTCGGGGATCGTCCGGTGGAAGAGACGAAGCTGATCGGGCACCGGTACTCGGCGCCGTCGTTCCGGATGCGCGACTTCCTGGCTCGCAACGCCGTCCCGTACCGCTGGTACTCGGTCGACGACGAAGAAGCCGGCCGCATCCTCCAAGCCGCCGGCGCGTGCGAGACCGACATCCCGGTCGTGGTGACGCCGGACGGCACGGTGCTGAAACAGCCATCGGGAAGCGAGATCGCCGATGCGGTGGGCCTTTCTACGCAGCCCGCGCAGGACTTCTACGACCTGGTGGTGATCGGCGGCGGTCCGGCCGGACTCGGTGCCGCCGTTTACGGCGCTTCCGAAGGACTGCGGACCGTGCTGGTCGAGCGCAAGGCCACCGGCGGCCAGGCCGGAACCAGCTCCAGGATCGAGAACTACCTTGGCTTCCCGGACGGAGTGTCGGGCGCGCAGCTCACGGATCGAGCCCGCCGCCAGGCGCAGAAGTTCGGCGCTGAAGTGCTTACGGCTCGCGATGTCGTGGGTCTGGAGGCGCGCGGCTCGAGCCGGGTCGTGACCTTCGGCGACGGATCCGAGATCGCCGCGCACTCCGTGATCCTTTCCAGCGGCGTCAACTACCGAGCGCTGGAAGCCGAGGGAATCGCGGAGCTGACCGGCCGGGGCGTCTACTACGGCTCCGCTGCGACGGAAGCACCTGAGTGCTCGAACGATCACGTGTACATCGTCGGCGGCGCGAACTCCGCCGGTCAGGCGGCTGTGTTCTTCGCCCAGCACGCCACCGACGTGACGCTGCTGGTGCGCGGCGCGTCGCTTGAGTCGTCGATGTCGCACTACCTCATCGAGCAGATCGCTGCCATCGAGAACGTCCACGTTCGCACGCACACCACGGTGGTCAAAGCGCATGGGGACGATCACCTCGAGTCCATCACGGTCTGCAAAGACGGCGTGACCGAGAAACTGGACACGGAACACCTCTTCATCTTCATCGGAGCCGCTCCGCGCACGGAGTGGCTGGGAAAGAGCGTCCTCCGGGACGCCCACGGATTCGTCCGGACCGGCCCAGACCTCGTGGAGGACGGACGCAGGCCGCCGGGATGGAGCCTGGACCGCGATCCGCATTACCTGGAGTCGTCAGTGCCCGGCGTGTTCGTGGCCGGAGACGTGCGCTCGCAGTCGGTGAAACGCGTGGCGTCCGCCGTCGGCGAGGGCGCCATGGCCGTGACCCTGGTCCACCGTTACTTGGAGGAACAGTGACTCAGCCCGCCTTGTCGCGCGAGGAACTGCGCGGACTGTTCTTGTTCGAACATCTCTCCGACGCGCAACTCGACTGGATCGAGCAGAACGCGGTGCGCGAGGAGTTCAAGGCCGACTCCGTGGTGATCCGCGAAGGCGACCCGGCCACGTGCTTCTACGTCCTGCTCAACGGCGCGCTGCGGATGACCCGCGTGGTGGCCGGCGCCGAGGTCGAGATGAAGCGGTCCGATCAACGCGGTTCCTACTGCGGCGCAACGCAATTCTTGGCCTACCAGGACAGCGAAGCCACCTACGGCGCGACGATCTACGCCGTCAGCGATCTGACCTTCCTCACGCTTCCCGCCGCGGAGTTCGCCGTCGAATTCCGGCAATGGTTCCCGATGGCGGCGCACTTGCTGGAGGGTATGTACCTCGGCTGGCGCAATACCGACGCGCTGGTGTCGTCGCGCCGCAGGCTCGTCGCCCTCGGCGAGTTGTCCGCGGGGCTCATGCACGAACTCAACAACCCGGCCGCAGCTGCGGTGCGGGCCACGGCCGCGCTGCGCGAGCGAGTCGCCGGCATGCGGCACAAACTCGCGATCCTGGCGAAGAAAGACATCGACCCGAACCTGCTCGAGTTGCTCCTCGACGTGCAGGAACGCTTGGTGAAACAGGTCGGCGACGCACCCAAGCTCTCCGCGATGCAGCAAGCCGACCGCGAGGACGAGATCGGCGACTGGTTCGACGACCACGGCATCGACCAGGGCTGGGACCTCGCCAGCATCTTCGTCGCTGCCGGACTCACGCCGACGAACCTCGACCACGTGCTGGAATCGGTAGGCGAAGGACTGCTCGACGGCGCGATCCGCTGGCTCGCGTACGCGCTCGAAACCGAGATGCTGATGGGCGAGATCGAGGACTCGACCAGCCGGGTGTCCACGCTCGTGGGCGCGGCGAAGCAGTACTCGCAAATGGATCGCGCCCCGCACCAGTTCATCGACGTCCACGAAGGACTCAACTCCACGCTGGTGATGATGTCGGGCAAGCTCGGCGAGGGCATCCGCGTGGTCAAGGAATACGACTGCTCGATCGACCGGGTTCCTGCCTACGCCGCCGAACTGAACCAGGTGTGGACCAACATCATCGACAACGCCGTCGGCGCCATGGGCGGCGAGGGAACGCTGACCCTGCGCACGTGGCAGGTCGGCAAACAGGTGCGCGTCGAGATCGGCGACACCGGCCCGGGGATCCCGGAAGAGGTGCGCCAGCGCATCTTCGAGCCGTTCTTCACGACCAAAGGCGTGGGCGAAGGCACCGGTCTCGGGCTGGACATCTCGTGGCGGATCGTCGTGGAACGGCACTCGGGCGACATCAAAGTGACGTCGGAACCGGGTGACACGCGGTTCGAGGTCTGCCTTCCCGTGGAGGAGCAAGCGTCGCTCTGAACGCGCGGTTGCCCGCGGATGCCCGTCATGAGGCTGGGATCTTCGGGTTCTTCGGAGCAGTTCTGCGGTGGTTGTCATCGGCGGTATCCCCTCGGAGCGAACTGACGGCTCGATTCCGAGGTTAGCCGACCGCACCGACAGGATTTCGGGCTGTTTTCGAGTTTCCCTTGTGCGCCAACGGTTTTCGATCTTTCCCTGATCGGGTGATGATTGGGAACGCATGTTCGAGCACTCTGGAACACGGCAGCGCCGCGCCCATTGCTCGGACCCGCAGGGGGTCCGGTGGGCGCCGCCGCCGGTTCAGGGGAGGGACCGTGATCCGAATCCGGGAAGTGTCAGTGTCATTGCCGCTGTCGTCAGCCAGGTCAGCAGGTCCGGCAACGGAATCCGGGCGAGCCGTCCAGGCCATTCGTCGGCTGCGATCGTCAGTGCGAGCTCGTCTTCGCCAGGCCGGATTCCGGTCAGGCGCAAGCCTTTCGGCAGATCCGGCAGGGGAAGCACGATCGGCTGGATCCGCTTCGGCGGCCGCCTCGTCCACCGTCCGAGGCAGAGCGAGATCGGGGTCAGCACTATTGCTTCGTCTTCGATGTCTGCGGCGAGAGTCAAATATCCCCAGCGCGGACGTTTCCGCCAGCGCACTCGGAACCCTTCCGGATGCGGTGTCGCGATCAGGTCCGGACGTGCCGCGGCGACCCGATCCCGCACCACGGTTCCGCTCACTTCTATCTCGAGTTCGACAGATCCGGGAATCGCCGCTGGCGAAGGCAATCCTCGAAGCCGCACGTCCTTGGCGAGCACGGTCACGCGCCGCAACGGAATGCGTTCGACGTCTGGCTGCGCAGGCGGTCCGACAGTTGGCCGCGTTTCAGGACCGGCTTCGCGAGCGGCGGGCGCCCGTCCGGAGCTGCGTCGAGAAGTCGGTCGCTCGGATTCGTGCGGTCCCACGTTTGCTGCGTCAGGTCCCCAGATGGGTTTCCATGCTGCGGCACCTGGTGTGGCTTCCGCGATTCGGCGATCGCCTTGCGCCTGAACAGAATCCGACGATGCCGTGTTCTCTCGTGGACCGGATGAGCGTGCGTCAGTTCGGCCGTCGGCGGGCCGCGCGAGGTGAGCAGGCGCAAGCCCAGCCGCATCTGGCGGGCCGTCCGTCTTGTGCGTTTCGCCGACGGGGGTGCCCGTCGCAGCAGGCATGCCGGACGCGTCCGCGGTGGTCGGGTCCTTCGTTTCACCACGCGCGTTCGACGCTGCTGAGGCCGCTGCAGTTCGAGACGAGCGGGCAGTGCCGGCAAGGCTGCCAGCGCCGTGCGCAACGGGGGCCGCCGAGCTGTTCGGAACGGGCCAGTCGACATCTTCCGCGACGATGCGGACGTCTCCCACCCGACCGGTGGCCAGACGAAGCGAGTCCGCTGGATAGTCGAGTTCGGTGAGAGTCAGGCCGACCTCGTGGCCTTGCACTGTGGTCGTAAGGCGACGGCCCACCAGTTGCTCGGTGACGGTTCGGGCGAGCGCGGCCGGGGTCGCGGGCACTGTGGGCAGCAGTGCCCGGCCCGCGGCTGCCAGGCCCGACAGTTCGGGCCAGGGCACCCAGGCATCGAACCATCGGCCTTCGCTCATTCGGCCATCGTATGGCTGTCCCGAGAAGACCGCTCCTCGCTGTGGCATGAGCCGCGTAACGGACGGCAAGGGGCCGATCACTCAAGCCACCGGAGCAGTCAGCAGCCCGGCAGCCGCTCCGGACTCGGCGATCCTGGCCGCCACCAGCCAGAATTCCGTCGCAGCGAGCCGCTTGACGTCGCGTCTGGCACCCGATCAGCAGGGCGGCGAACTAGGCTTGCCGAATGTCCGAACCCGACCACGAGCCGTCCGACATCGAGACAGTCGAAGGCCGCGTTTACCGGCGAGAAGACTGGTACGCGGAGGAGTTCACCGCGCGTCGGTTCGTGCGCTGTGAGTTCCATCAGGTCGACCTGACCGAGGCAGTCACCCGCGGTGTCTCCTTCCTGGACTGTGTGTTCGGAAACGTCCAGTTCAACGCCTCCCGGCACACCGACTCTGCGTTCACCGGCTGCGTGTTCAAAGGATGCAACCTGTTCGATGCCGAGTTCACGGGCTGCAAGCTGGTCGGCAGCCGCTTCCAGGACTGCGACCTGCGGCCGTTGCGCGTGACCGGCGGAGACTGGTCTTTCGTCGGCTTGAACAGTGCCGACCTGCATGGAGTCACGTTCCAACAGGTGCGCATGCGCGAAGCGGACCTCACCAAGGCGAAGTGTTCGGGAGCAGTGCTCACCGACGTGGATTTGTCCGGCGCGGAGCTGCAGGACGTCGACCTGACGCGCGCCGAACTCCGGGGCAGCGACCTGTCGTCACTCGATCTGACTCGTGCGTCGCTGACCGGCGCGATCGTGTCCCCGGAGCAGGCGGCGGTGCTCGTCACGTCGCTCGGACTGCAGGTCCGCGGGTAGTCTCGCTTCTGGGGAACCGAGCCGTCGGGTATGTCCGGAGGGAGCGCGATGGGAGTCGTCACACCAGGCTTCACCGGACGCGCCCGCGGTGCCAATCCGCGGCTGCCGCCAGGGCAGTATCTCGCCGAAGACTTCCCGGTTCTCTCAGCCGGGCCGACTCCTCGAGTGAGCACAGAGAGGTGGGAGTTCGCGGTAGTGACCGAGAGCGGCGAACGTCGCTCATGGTCGTGGCCGGAACTGATGGCGCTGCCGAGCGAGAAGATCACCGTCGACATCCACTGCGTCACCCAATGGTCCAAACTGGACACTCATTGGCGCGGCGTCCCAGTGGACGCGCTCGTCGGGGATCTCGATACGGCCGCTGATTACGTGATGGCGCATTCCTACGGCGGCTACACCACAAACCTTCCGCTCGCTGATCTCCTGGGCGGACATGCCTGGATCGCCTACGAGTACGGCGGTAAGCCACTCACTCCGGAACACGGCGGCCCGGCTCGGCTGTTGGTGCCGCACCTCTACCTCTGGAAGTCTGCGAAGTGGGTGCGCAAGCTGCGGCTCGCTACGAAGGACGATCCCGGCTTCTGGGAAGCAGCCGGCTACCACGACTACGGAGATCCATGGCGGGAACAGCGGTATCAGGGCGACTAGCGTGGCGCGTCGCTCGGCTCGCCGAGATCCGGCAGGAGACACCGACCGCGCGCACCCTGGTCTTCGACATCCCAGGGTGGCCGGGTCATCTCGCGGGACAGCACGTCGACGTCCGCCTCACCGCAGCCGACGGCTACACGGCACAACGCAGCTACTCGCTTGCTGCACCGGCGAACGGAGACCGAATCGAACTGACCGTGCAACGGGTAGCCGACGGTGAAGTGTCCGAACACCTCACCGGCCCCTACGCGGTCGGTGACCCGGTCGAAGTCCGAGGCCCGATCGGCGGCTGGTTCGTGTGGCGTCCCACCGACGCGACTCCGGTGCTGCTTGTGGCCGGTGGCGCAGGCATCGTCCCTCTGATGTCGATGATTCGGGCCCGTCGCGAAGCTGGCAGCAAGGCACTGTTCCGGCTGGTCTATTCGCTGCGTACCCCGGCAGAGCTGTACTACGCCGAGGAGCTCCGCCGACCCTATACAGGCTTGGACGTCACTTACGTCTACACGCGGGAACTCCCGGAAGGGCGATCCGGCATCCCGCGGCGCATCGACGTCGCCACATTGAACACCGCTGCGTGGCCGGTTGACTTCGGTGCCACCACGTACATTTGCGGACCGACCGGGTTTGTGGAGGCTGCCGCGGACATCCTGCTCGCGCTGGGACATTCGCCGCAGTCGATTCGGACTGAGCGTTTTGGCCCCAGCCGGGACTGAGGCCGTCAACGAATCAGTGCACGGTCGGTTTGGCGAGGAGTTCGCGCAGAGTCGCGAGCAGTTCGCGACGGTCTGCTGCACCGAGTTTGCCGCGGATGCGGGCCATGTGGTGTTCGACAGTCTTGCCGGAAATGAAGAGTTTGCTGCCGGCTTGTTTGTAAGTCAGGCCGTCGACGACCAGGCGGGCGACCTCAAGCTCGCGTTCGCTGAGTGCGCTCAAGCCGGTCGCCGCGCCCGGTGCCGGGGCGGCGGACTCAAGACGTCCGGTCGTGCCTTGGAACTGCCGAGCTGCTTCGAGGAGTTGGACCATCGCCTTGCGATCGGAGGTGCGAATCGCGGCTTGGCCCGCCAGCCGGGCCGCGTCCCAGCACAGGTCCAGTTCATGAAGTTCCGCGGCTGCTGCGGAGATTTCGCCTGGATCGAACGTGCCGCTGAGAACCGCAAGCCAGCATCCAGCGGCGCGGGCGAGCGCGGCCGGATAGCGGCCGCAGTCGGCGAAGTGGTTCAGCGCTGCCAGTTGCTGTTCGGCAGTGGCGCGGTCTTCTGTGGTGATCGCGGCGTGCAACTCGTGCCAGCACAGCGAGACCGTCCACAAAGGAGGGTTTCCCAGTCGGTCAAGCATTGCGTGCGCGCGTTCTAGTCGGCGGGACAGCTTGGCGTGCGCACCGGTCCGAGCGGCTGCGATTGCCAGTTCTCCCAACGGGAGCAGCGTAAACAGGTCCACTTGCTGACGCATGGACGCCTGATACGCCCGTTCCCACGACTGTTGCAGCCCGACCAGGTCGCTCGCTCGCCGGGCGAGGCCGAGTTCCAGTGTCGCGAAGAACAGTTCGTCACGGGCCTCAAGCTTGGTGCCAGCGACGGCGTCGCGGTGTTCCGTCGCGGCGGCAAGATGGCCGCCGGTCATCGCGACCCAGCCGAGAATCAGCCGGTGTCGGGTGGCAAGCAGGTCGCCGCCGACGCTGCTGGCTAATGCTCGTTCCAGCACCGACTCTGCGAGCGCCAGTTCGCCTGCGTGCAGGCCCGCGAGTGCAGCGAGTGCGGCCGGACTGTCCGGAAGGGGTGCGCCGCCGACTGCTGGTTCGAGCATTGCTGCGGCGCCTACGAGTGTCGGGAGCGCCTCTGTTCCGCAACCGACCACCGATTCCACGATCCCGTTTGCTGTTCGCGCAGCGGCACCGGTGAACAATGTCGGCGCGGCTCCAGGCATCGGGACGTTGGCGACAGTTTGACCGTCGGTGGTCTGGCCGGTTCCGACGAGGGCAATCGTGGCGAACGCGTCCACCGCGCCAGGGCCCACCCAGCGATAGCTTTCGCCATTCGGTTGGGGCTGTCCGGAGAACGCGGGATTGCCGTTGGGAGCGGGAGCGGGATCGGTCGGGGCTCCAGCAGCGTCCGCGCGGTGGGGGAGTGCGGAGGCTTGAGAGTCTGTCGAGCTGGCTAGTGTCCATTGGGTTGCCGCTTGGTGGTTCGTTGCCGCCGTAGCGGGACCTTCGTTGCTGGAGTCATGGCCGCCGGAGTTGGATGACGGAGTGGCCGCATGCTGACGGGACCAGTTGTCCGTGGCTGCGGCCCAGCGGTACAGCTCTGCAGTTCGGGCCAGTTCGCCGCGGTGAGCCAGGACTGTCGCGGCGATCTCGGCTCCGGCGGCTCGTGCTTCCGGATCTTCGCCGGACAGCATGCCGTCGCCCAGGCGGAGGGCGGTGTCCAAGTCTCCGGACAGTGCGGCGGCGCGGGCCCAACCCGTCGTGGTCGCGGCGTCGCGGGCACCAGCTTCGGCGGCGGCTTCGAAGAGTCGCGCGGCATGTTTGGGGTCGGTGGGGAGTGCTTCGCTCGCGGCGGTTGCGAATGCGGTTGCTGCGGAGGCACCGGAGCTGCCGGCGTCGAGCAGAGACGTCGCGAGGTCAAGTACGGGCAGGCCCCGAGTCAGTTGTACTTCCACGAGTTGCTGCAACACAGCTAGGCGTCGAGCGGGTGGTCCGTAAGCGCGTACTGCTTCGGCGGCGGCAGGCAGGAGAATGTCTTCAGCATCAAGGAGGCCCGTCGCGCGGGCACCGTCGACGACTTCGGGCAGTTCGTCTGGTGTGCGCTCCAGCAATGAACACAGCAGGTCGAGGTTGCGGGCTGCGCCGGCTTCGGCGGCGATGAGGTAGCGGAGGACGTCGTCGTCGAGTGCTGCTAGTTCGGCGCGGAAGTCGGCGAGACGGCCGGTGACGACCCGTTCCACGAGACGAGGGACACCGCCGGTGCTCGCGTGCAGGGCGGGGGCGTCCGCAGTGCGGCCGGTGAGTTGTTTCGCGAGCTTCCCGACTTCGTCGACGGTCAGCGGCGGCAGCAGCAGTGTTTCGCCGAGGGACCGCAACGCTTGCGCGCGAGGGTTCGGACGATGTGCCACCACGAGCGGTCCCTCTTTGGCGGCCGCGAGCATGGTGAGCCTGGTCAGGTCTTCGTCGTCGAGCTGGTCTGCGTCGTCGACGACCGTGGCCTCGACACCTGCTTCGCGGTAGCTGCGGTCGAGGGCGCCCAACAAGGCAGTCTTGCCGTAGCCGCCCGGCGCGACGACCACGAGCCGGACTGGGGCCGCGGGGGTGTCGGCTAGTTGTTCAAGGAGGCGGCGGGCTGCGGGGTGGACGGCGTCGTTGCCGGTTTTCGCCAGCAGTGCGTTCAACAGTGACCTTCACCGGAGGGAGCTGTGGCTGGGTGGGCGCACGAACTCAGGACAGGGGGACGGGGAGAAACGGGTTCCTTGTCGGCGGTCGCTTCGTGTGACGTGAGGACCGCGATCAGGATCGAGGAGCTGATCGCCAGTACTGCCGCCGCGGCGGCGAGCGGTCGCCATCGACGCAACAGTTTGGCAGCGCCCTCGGGCTCCGGCAGCGTGAATGGAGTGATCTCCACCGGCGGCCGCTCGGGTCTTTCCGGAAGTTCGGGTTCGCGGTCGACTCGCGGCAGCAACGTGGTTTCGGGGGCGGGGGCTTCCCTTCGCGCGAGAGGCCTCGTCCGTTGGCTGGCGAGGATCCCGGCCCCGATGGCCGCCGTATCGGCGGGTTGGGGGCCGGTAAAGAACGGGCAGGGCAGACGTCCAGGGCGAGTGCCCGGGCCGGGTTCGCCGCAGAACACGATGCCAGCCAGTGACTCCGGGGCGACGTTGGCCGCCTGCGCGAGGCCGAACGCCGTCTTGACCGCGGAACCCGGCGCGACGCCTTCCGTGCTGTTCCGGGCGATCCAGCCGCTGGCTCCCGAAGCGGTCGCCAAGGTGACGGTGACGCCGTCCGGGCCGAACTCGCACACCGCGGCTGTTCGGTCGCCCGCACCGGGTTCCGGGAGGTGGGCGTAGAGCGCGGCGACCGCGCTGGGAACGAGGGTGACCGCGGTGAAACCGGACTCCGTCAGCGACTGGCGCAGGAGTTCGCGTCGGTAACCGCCCCAGTCACCGGGGTGGGTGACGACGAGCTGGCGCGGCGGTTCGCCGGTCTGGCTGGCTGCGACGTCGGCGATGCCTTCGATGAAGACGGTGGTCAGGGACTCCGGGGTGAACGGTTCGCTGCCGATGAAGACCGGCACGTCGTCACCGATGCGGCGATGGAAACCGGTGATCAGGCGGGAGGGCACGGCGGCGCCGGCTTGAGTTGCCGCGTCGCCGGTGAGCAGGTATCCCTCGTCGTCGAGGAAGAGTGCGGTCGCGGTCGCCGGGGAGGTCTCGCCCAGCCACAACGGCTCGGGATCGTCCCACCGGTCACCTTGCCTGCGACGGAGCGCGGCGTGGGTCCGGGCAGCGCCGAGGTCGATGCCGAGCACGTAGGGCACCGCCGCTTCCTCCCTTCGTCGCAGTCAGGTTCGGCCAAGGGGCGTAACTCACTGAACGGATACGCATCCTCACCCGTTCGGGTCAGACGGGCAAGAGTGGGGTGGGATTTAACCCAACCGGGTTCCGCGTGTCCGATCCCCTAACTCCCTAACGATCTCATATCGACCCCCTAACGGCTGAGCGAGGCGCGACTGGGTGTAAACCCCGATGTGAGCGGGGGTGCCCCGTCCCTACCTTGGGCGCCACCCCCGGCCGGGGAGGGCCGGGCATTCCCCGTAATCACTACAAGTGGAGATCCCCCCATGGATTCGGTGCAGACTCTGCACGACTTCACGCTCACCTTGCTCCAAGACCCGTCCGCGCTCGCCGCTTTCGGCCAGGACCCGCAGGCCGCGCTGGCCGCTGCTGGGCTGGGCGACATCAGCGCCGCCGACGTGAACGAGGTCGCGCCGCTGGTGCTCGACTACGTGCCGGTGGACCACCTGGCCTCGCTCGGCCAGCTGCCCCAGGCGGGCGACCTGACCACTGCGCTCGGCGACGGCCCGCAGGGCGCGATCGAGCAGCTGCAGGCACTGACCGCTTCGCTCGGCGTCTCGGCCGGCGGCGCGGAGGCGTCCGCGGCTACGCCTGGGCTGCCAGGCCTTGGCGAGCTGCCGGCGGTGCCGGGCGTGGGCGAGCTGCCCGGTCTTGGCGAGCTGCCGGGCGCGGGTGCGCTGCCTGCTGTCGGCGACGTTCCGGGTCTCGGTGACCTGGCGGGTGCGGTGCCCGCCGGAGACCTTCCGGGCCTCGGTGAACTGCCCGTCGTGAGCGACGTGGCTGGTGCTTCGGCGCTGCCCGCGGCCGGTGAGCTGCCGGGCCTTGGCGAGCTTCCGGCAGTGCCGGGTCTCGGTGAGCTGCCGGGTGTCGGTCAGCTGCCCGGCCTCGGTGAACTGCCGGGTGCTGGTGCTCTTCCGGGTGTCGGTGCGCTGCCTGGTGTCGGCGACGTCGCCAGCGCGGTTCCGGCGCTGCCGACGGCCGGCGAGCTGCCGTCGGTTCCGGCTGTGCCGGGTGTCCCGGCCGTTCCGGGGCTGCCCTCGGCGCCGGGTCTCGGCGACGTGCAGAACGCTGCCGCGTCCGTCACCGCGCTGGTGCAGAACCCGACCAGTGCACTCGCCCTGGGCAACGACCTGGCCAGCGGCCTGGACTCCAGCGCGGTCGCGCAGGCGAGCGGGCAGGCGGCCACCGCGGCCGACGGTGCCATCTCGCAGGTGCAGCACGTCGGCGGCGAGCTCGCGGCGGCTTCCCCTGTGAACGTCAGCGACCTGCCGGTCGCGAACTCCGCCTCGCAGGTCGCCGACCACGCGACCGAGGCCGGCGGCGGGATTGCCGGGCACGTCAGCGACGCGGTCGGGACCGTCACCGAGAACGTCGGCAGCCTGAGCAACACGCTCAGCGCCAACGGGCTGAACCACGCGGTGAACGGCGTGACCCAGCAGGCGCACTCGCTCATCTCGCACGGCGAGTCCGAGCGTTCCGACGCCGCGACCGAGACGCACACCGGGACCGACGCGGGCGTCGGCATGGTGCACGACACCGCCTCGACCGTCTCCGACCTCGGGCACCAGGGCCTCGGCCTTGACCTGCACGCCGGTGCGGAGACCTCGCACGGCGGCGGTGAGCTGCACATTTCCCTCTGAGCAAGGGTAATTCGGGGGTGGCTCCGCGGTCTGGGTGCGACCGCGGAGCCACCACCCGGTTCGGATACTCCCCGTACACGGGGGACACTGGTTCGCCGTGACGGCTCCAGCTTGGCTCGAAGTGCTCGCCGAGACCTCGGATGCCTGCCGGACGCACGGCCGCGAAGACCTGGCGCAACGCCTTCGCCGGCGTCAGGACCGGCCGCCGGGAGGCACGCGGGTCGCTGTGCTCGGCTTTCCCAAGCAAGGCAAGGGCTACCTGGTCAACGCGGTGCTCAACGCGCCGGTCTGCCCGGTCGGCGACGCGGCGACTCCCGCGGTGCCGATCGAAGTCGGGTACGCGGCCGAACCCGGTGCGACGCTCGTCGGTCGCGCCGATGAACGCATCCCGGTCGAGATCGAGAAGCTGACCGGCGAGGTCGGTGCCCGGCCTGCCGGGTCGCTGCGGCGGGTCGAGGTCGGCGTCCCGCGCGATCTGCTGTCCGCGGGCTTGGTGCTCATCGACACTCCCGCGATCGGCGACCCGAGGTCCCCGCGCACAGCTGCCGCTCTCGACGTTCTCGCGGACGCCGACGCGGTCATTCTTGTTTCCGACGCAGCCGCTCCGCTGGATCAGGCCGAGCTGGCGCTGGCGCATCACATCCGGACTTGGTGTCCGCACGTGGTCATCGCGCTGACCAAGATCGACGTCAGCGCCGGATGGCGCACGGTCGCCGAACAGAACCGGACCGCGCTCTCCGCGGCCGGGATCGACTCGCCGGTGCTGCCGGTGTCGGCGACGGTTCGGTTCGCCGCGGCCAAGGGCGGTGACCAAGACCTCAACGCGCGGTCCGGGTTCCCGGAGTTGCTTTCCTGGATCGCGACGCAGGTTTCGCGACCGGCGGAGAGTACGGCCGCATTGCTCGCCGCCGTGAGTGTGCGCGCGGCCGCGGCCGAGCTAGTCGAGACGTTGCGAGCACGCGCCGAGGCGGCCGGGCAGGAAGCCGGCGTCGACCAGACGACGTTGCTGCAGCGTTCGCAACGTCGCGCCGATGAGCTGCGCCGACGCAACAGTCGCTGGCAGAACCTGCTGGCTGACGAGATCGCCGACCTGCAGTCCGACGCGGAATACGACCTGCGCGAACGCACCCGGAAGATCGTCGAGACCATCGACGAGACCTTCGACCGCGGGGACCCGGTGAAGGTGTGGGGCGAGTTCGGGCCGTGGCTGGACAGCACGCTCGCGGAAGCGGTCGAGACGACCTACACGTTCGCGGCCGAACGCGCGGAGTGGATCGCGCAGGCGGTCGCGGTGAGCTTCGGTGCGCAGTACGACCTGCCGGAATTGGCTTTGACCGACTCCGGCGCGGACCGGATCGCCGAGGTGCGGCAGCCGCGGATCGAGCGGTTCAAGATCGGGCAGAAGGCGTTCACCGGTTTGCGCGGTTCGTACGGCGGCGTGCTGATGTTCGGCCTGGTGACCGGGTTGGCGGGGCTGCCGCTGATCAACCCGGTGTCGATCGGCGCCGGCGTCGCGTTCGCCGCGAAGACGATCAGCGACGAGGGCGGGATGCGGCTGCAACGCCGGCAGGCGGTGGCCAAGATGACCGCGCAACGGCACGTCGACGACGTGTTCCTGCGGTTCAGCAAGGAATGCCGCGACGCGATCCGCCACGTGCAGCGACGGTTGCGGGACCACTTCACCGAGCTCGCGGACAGTCTCGCCGACGAGCTGACACGGGAACGCGAGATGATCATCGCCGGGTCGGCCGAGCGGGAACGGCGCAGCGCGGCGCTGCGGCGGGAGATCGACCGGCTGGCGGGATTGCACAAGCGGGCTGGGGAGCTGGGGATGCTGGCTAACCGGGTGCCCAAGGAGTTGCCTGCGTGACCTTGGCCTGGCGGCGTTCGCGGCTGGACGGATCGGTGATGCTGGTTCGATCAGATGCAGTGGAGTTGCCTGCGTGGCTTCGACTTGGCGGGCTGGACGCGGTGTGCTTTTGGCGGTGTTGGCGGCTTTCTGTGGGTTGGTGATGCTGGCCGGTCGTCTCGTATGCGGAGGGGGCGGCGGTTAGTTGTTGTCTGCGTGACGTCGGATGGGAGAGCCGGGCGTCGCGCACGGCGGCTCTCTGGGTGGGCTTAGTTCTTCGGGCGGGACAGCTGAGGAGAAGCTGGCCAATCGGTCGTCATGGAGATGGTTGCGACTTCGGGTGGCTGTGGCGTTTGGTGCTGGACGGAGGAGGCGCGGTTTCTGAGCGCTGGCGGATGTGGTCGTGAGCGGGGTTCCGCATTGTGAGAGTGGGTTGGTCTTTGGCGCGGTGAGGCGTTTTGCTGCAGTGAAGGCGGTTTGGTGGGCGGGGGCGGGTCGCGCGTGGGTCGGATCAGTTAGTGACGGCATGCTTCGGCGGCGTCGCATCGCGGGAGCGGAGCCGGGAGACGTGGCCGCGTGGTGGAAGATTCGGAAAGTGCCCTTCTTGGGCGGTTGAGGGCGTTTCGGGAGATGTCTGCGGGGTTGATGGTGGCGGGCTTCGGGATTCGGTGAGCGGGGCGTTGCCGGGTAGTCGAGGATGTTCGGGGCTGTGCCGGGTGAGTCGAGTGAGGAGTGGTGTCGCGCGTGGGTGAGGACGTTCGGGCTCTTCTGGCGGATGCTTGTGCGTACTACCGCGACAGTCCGAGGGCTTCGGCGTTGCTGGGGGAAGCGCTTGACCATCTCGACGAGCCGCTTCGGGTGAGCATCGGAGGGCCTGCGGGGACGGGGAAGTCCACGTTGGCTGCGGCGTTGGGCGATTGGCCGACGCGGGCGTTGCGCGATCTGGAGTTTCTCGATGCGCCGCCGCCGTCGACGCTCACTGACGCATCCGTACGGCTGCTTCGCCATCTTGAGCCTGACCAGTTGGCGACGTTGCGTCCGACGACGCCTTCAGTGTTCGCGCGGCAGACGGCCGTTGACACGATCCTTGTGCTTGCTCGCGCGGACGAGACCGGTGCGGGGCGGATTGACGCACTGCTTACCGCGAAGCAGATTGCGCGGCGCGCGTGGCGCGAAGATCCACTGTGCAGCGGGTTCCAAGGCGTGATCGCAGTGGCGGCGCAGCTTGCGTACGGGGCGCGCGCGTTCACTGATGACGAGTTCGAGCTTCTCGCGGCCTTCGCGGCTGTGCCTCGTGAGGAGTTGGAGCGGTATCTGCTCTCGGTGGATTCATTTACTGATCCGGCGTTTCCGGGGCCGGTGTCCGTCGAGACGCGACGGTCGTTGGTGGTTCGTTTCGGGCTGTTCGGGGTGAAGCTTGCGCTGACGCTGATCCGTACGGGCTGCGATGACCGAGTGAAGCTATCGACGGAACTGGTGCGGCGCAGCGGTCTTGGCGAGCTTCGCGACACTATCGCGGGTTGTTTCGCTGCGCGTGCGGACGCGTTGCGTGCGCGGACTGCTTTGATTCGGTTGGAGACGGTGTTGAACGCGGAGCCCCGACCGCACAGTGATCGGCTTGCTGCGCGGGTGGAGCGGTTTTCGGCCGGTGCGCATGACTTTCGAGAGTTGCGGCTGATCGCGGACATTCGTGGCGGACGTACGGCTTTGGCGGGGGAGTCGGCGGAAGAGGCTGTGCGGTTGCTGGGCGCGGAGGGGACGGCGTCGGAGGAACGGCTGGGACTTGCGGCGGGTACGGATCTGCGCGAGATGTATGAGGCCGGTCTTGACGCGGTGATGCGGTGGCGGCATGAGGCGGAGCGGCCGGACCGGGCCCTGGCGGAGCGCGCGGCGGCGCAGGTTGTGGTGCGCAGTGCGGAAGGGTTGCTGGCGCAGTTCGTTTGACCGGGGCAGTCGTCCGGGACGATCGCCTAGGACGGTTGGCCGGGACGACTGACCGAGGCGACTGACCGGAGAGGGCGGCCAGGGCGGTCGCCCAGGATGACTGACCCGGGCGGACGACTGAGACGGTCGCCCGGGGCGACTGACCGGGGTGGACGCCTAGGACGTTTGGTCAAGGCGACCGACCTACGCGACTTGACTGGGCAGTCGATCAGGGCGGGCGCCCGGGGCGGCCGACCGACTGAAGCAACGGGCTGGTGCGGCCGATGGTGTGGCTGACCAGGGTGATCGAACAGGGCAACCGGTTGGGGTGACCGGCCGGGACAACTGACCAGGGCGATCGACCGGGGCAACCGGCCAGGGCGACCGGCCAGGACAGTAGACCGGGGCGACTGACCGGGGCGATCGGCCGGATCTCGGAACCTCAGGCGTTGCCCAGCACCCGTCCGATGGTGAGTTCCAGGACTACTCGCTGCGGGTTTTCCCGCGGCTTCCGGTACCGCTTGGCGTAGCGCTCTTCGGCGTCGCGGACGGAAGCGGCGTCGTCGAGGAGGCGGATTCGGCCTTCCAGCGTGGACCAGGTCCGGCCTTCGAACTGGCATACCGCGGCGGCCAATCCGGTGTCGCCGGCGGCGCGGATGAGGCGGGCCTTGTACGAGGTTCCGGAGGCGATCACGCGGGCGATGCCTTGGTCGAAGTCGACCGTCACGCCGACCGCTACGACGTGGGGCGTTCCGTTGGGGCGGACCGTCGTGAGGGACGCGAGCCGTCGTTCGGTCCAGAACTGGCGGAAGCTCTCGTCGAGGGGCATGTCCGCACGCTAGACGAGACAGAAATTCAACTGCTTGTTGACCTCTTTAACAACCAGTTGTAGCGTTCCGCGGAACCAACGACGTCCTGGAGGATCCGCATGTCGTCGCTTCGTTCTCGTGCCTGGCAAGCCGCTTTGCTGGGCGGTCTGCTCGTGTTCGCCACCGCCTGCGGAGGAGGTCCTGACGGGGCCGGCGGCGGGCAGCAGCAGAAGCCGAGCGCTGTTCCGGACAACACCGCGTTGCTCGGGGCGATCAAGGCCGACCCGCAGCTCGCCGCGGGGTTGCCGCCGGCTGTTGTGCAGGCCAAGACGTTGCGGCTGGCGTCCAACATCCAGTCGGCGCCGAACAACTTCTACGCCGCGGACGGCAAGACGCCGATCGGCTACGAGGTCGACCTGGCCAAGGCGGTCGGGGCGAAGCTCGGGGTGGCCGTCGCGTACCAGGACCTGGCGTTCGGTTCGCTGATCACGAGCCTGCAGTCCGGGCGCGTCGATCTGACCATGGCGGCGATGAACGACACCAAGGAACGTCAGCAGCAGATCGACTTCGTCGACTACTTCTCGTCCGGCATCACGATCATGATCCGCAAGGGCAACCCGGACGGCATCACCGGGCCGGACACGTTGTGCGGCAAGAACGTGGCAGTCGTACAGGGCACCAGTCACCAGAAGTTCGCCACGGCGCAGAGCGCGAAATGCACTCAGGCGGGCAAGCCTGCCATCACGGTCACCGCGACCGACAGCGACAACCAGAACCAGAATCAGCTGCGCACCGGTCGCGTCGCGGCGATCCTGAACGACCTGCCGAGCGCGGTCTACATCTCGCGCACCGCGGGCGACGGCAAGTTCTTCGAGGTCGTGCCTGGCCAGCCGATCGAAGGCGGGCCGTACGGGATGGGCTTCGCGAAGAACAACTCGAAGCTGCGCGACGCCGTCAAGGAGGCGTTGCAGTCGCTCGTCGCCGACGGCACGTACGGCAAGATCCTGCAGTCCTGGGGCGTCGAGCAGGGCGCGATCAAGGAGGCGGCCGTCAATGGCGGAAGCTGAACCGCTGCCGATCGTCCGGCTGCGGCATTGGGGTCGCTGGGTCAGCGCGGTAGTGATCGTCGCGCTCCTGGTACTGTTGGGTTTCGCGCTCGCGCAGGCGCAGATCGACTGGGGTTCGGTACCCGACTTCGTGTTCTACCGCGTGATGGCGCTCGGCCTGCTCAACACCGTTGTGCTGGCGGTGATCGCGCAGGCGGTCGCGATCGTGCTCGGCATCCTGATCGCGTTGCTGCGGCTCAGCGCCAACCCGGTCGCGAAGTGGTTCGCGGCGGCCTACATCTGGCTGTTCCGCGGGCTTCCGGTGCTGTTGCAGATCCTGATTTGGTACAACCTGGCGCTGATCTTCCCGACCGTCTCGATCCCGCTGCCCTTCGGCGGCTACCTCGTGCACGAGCCGACGAACGTGCTGATCAGCGCGTTCACCGCGGCGCTGCTCGGGCTGGCGCTGAACGAGAGCGCGTACATGGCGGAGATCGTCCGCGCCGGGCTGACGAGCGTCGACGCCGGGCAGACCGAGGCCGCGAAATCCATCGGCATGACGCCTGGCGCGACGCTGCGCCGGGTCGTGCTGCCGCAGGCGATGCGCGTGATCATCCCGCCGACCGGCAATGACTTCATCAACATGCTCAAGGGCACGTCGATGGCGTCGGTGATCGGCGTGACCGAGCTGATCCACGCGGCCAACAACATCTCGTCCAACAACCTGCTGGTGATGGAGACGCTGATCGCGGCGGCGATCTGGTACATGGTCGTGGTGACCGTCGCCGGCGTCGGCCAGCATTACCTTGAACGGTCGTTCGGGGCAGCTGACCGGAGTCCCGTCGCGCGGGTCGGGAAGGCGTTCAAGGGGATGCCGCTGGTGAGGGGTGCGCGTGTCTGAACCGCTGCTGAAAGCTGTCGGGGTCCGCAAGAACTACGGGCACACCGAGGTGCTCAAGGGCATCGACCTGGAGGTCCGCAAAGGACAGGTGGTGTGCCTGCTCGGGCCGTCGGGAGCGGGGAAGAGCACGTTTCTCCGCTGCCTCAACCATCTCGAGACGATCGATGGCGGCCAGGTCTGGGTGGACGGCGAGCCGATCGGGTTCAAACTGCGCGGCGGCAAGCTGTACGAGCTGCGCGAGAAGGACGTCGCCCGGCAGCGCCGGGACATCGGCATGGTTTTCCAGCGGTTCAACCTGTTCGGGCACCGCACAGCGCTGGAGAACGTGGTCGAGGGACCGGTGCGGGTGCTCGGCGTCGACCCGGCGAAGGCCCGGAAAGAGGCGCTGGACCTGCTCGACCGGGTCGGCCTCGTAGACCGAGCGGGCGCTTACCCAGGGCAACTGTCCGGCGGGCAGCAGCAGCGGGTCGCGATCGCCCGGTCGCTGGCGATGAAGCCGAAGCTCATGCTGTTCGACGAGCCGACGTCCGCGCTGGACCCGGAGCTGGTCGGGGAGGTGCTCGCGGTGATGGGTACGTTGGCTCGGGAGGGGATGACGATGGTGGTCGTGACGCACGAAATGGCTTTCGCCGCGGAGGCCGCCGACGAGGTGGTGTTCCTCGCCGACGGCGCGGTGGTCGAAACCGGGCCGCCGGAGCGCGTGCTGAAGTCCCCGGAACACGAGCGGACGCGGCAGTTCCTCGCGCGGGTCCTGTCGTGACCCGGATCCCGCCCCGGTACCTGCTCCAGTTCGACGAGCCGGCGGGCTACCTGGACTTCGCGCGGTTCGGACCGCCGTCGCACGCCGTGCTCGACACCACCGCGCGGCTGCTGGAGGCGACGACCAAGGCCGGTCCGTCTACTGTGGACGAAGTGATGCGGCAGGAGATCCGCGCGAAGGCAGCGGCCGCGCGGCTCTGCGGCAGCGACACCGACCACACCGTGCTGCTCCCGCACACCAGCCTCGGTCTGTTCCAGGCGGCGTTCAACAGCCACGGCGAAGTGCTCGTTTCGGCCGCGGAGTTCCCGGCCAACACGTACCCGTGGGCACGCGCCGAGCAGGCCGGACGGGTGCGGATGCGGCGGCTGGAAGGCGGTTACGTCACTCCCGATCGGCTCGCGGAAGCGCTCACGCCGGAAACCGCAGTCGTTTCGGTGAGCGCGGTCGATTTCCGCACTGGTTACCGGGCTGATCTCGCCGCGTTGCGCGAGGTGGTGGGCGATCGGCTGCTGGTGGTCGACGGGATCCAAGGTTTCGGGGTCGTCGACGCGCCGTGGGAGGTCGCCGACGTGCTCGTGGTCGGCGGGCAGAAGTGGCTGCGGGCGGGCTGGGGCACCGGGTTCGCGGTGCTGTCCGACCGGGCGCTGGCGCGGATGGACCCGATCCTGTCCGGCTGGACCGGCGCGCGCGACCCTGGTTTGTTCGACAACGAGATCCACCCGGCCGATCCGACCGCGGCGAGCTGGTCGATCTCGAACCTCAGCCCGGTCACGTCCGGCGCGTTCGCGGCGGCGCTCGAGCTGGTCGAGGAAACCGGCGTCGCGGCGATCGCGGGCCGGATCGGCGAACGCGTCGGCGAGCTTGAGGACGTGCTGCGCTCACTCGGCGCGGAGATCGTCTCGGCGACTGAACGGCGCGCCGGGATTCTCGCGTTTTCGTTGCCGGACAAGCCGGCGGAACAGGTCGGGGCGGCGTTGACGGCGGCGGGGATCGCGGCGACCGTGCGCCCGGAACATGTCCGATTGTCGCCGCACGCGTCGACCCCCGCCGCGGCTGCAGAGCTCGTACGGGACGCGCTGGAAACGCTGCTGCGCCCGCGCCGGGTCGTGCCGGTCGCGTCGGCTGCGGGCACGGCGACGCATGAGCTGCTCACCGCGCTGATCCCGGCGGTGGACGGCCTGGCGGCGATGCTCGGACCGGGCAACGAGGTGCTGCTGCACGACCTGTCGCGGCTGCCGGATTCGATCGTCGCGATCGCGGGGAAGCTCACCGGCCGTTCGGTCGGCGGGCCGATGACGGATCTGCTGCTCGGGCTCGTCCGGCGCGGCACGACGCAGGACCTGACCAACTACCGCACGCACAGCCCGGACGGTCGCGAGATCCGTTCGTCCACGTTGTTTCTGCGCGACGCCGACGGGGCGGCGATCGGGTGCCTGTGCGTGAACAGCGAACTGCCCGCGGTGGCGCAGACGTCGGAGGAACGGCGGGACGAGACGTTCCTGCCGGACGTCGACAGCCTGCAGCGGTTCCTCGTCGGACGCGCGATCGGGAAGTCCGGGATCCCGGTGGAGCTGATGAAGAAGCGGCACAAGTCGGCGGTGGTCCGGGAGCTGGACGAGGCCGGGTATTTCCTGATCAAGGACGCGGTGGACCACCTGGCCGGGCAGCTCGAGGTGACGCGGTACACGATTTACAACTACCTCAACGAGATCCGGGGATGACGAAGTTCGCCGTGCCGCCTGGATTGGCTGCGGCGGTGCGGCGGCGGGAGGGCAGCGCGGGCGAGGCTTGGCTGCGGGAGCTGCCCGAGGTGGCCGCGGCGGCTTGCGCGCGGTGGGGGTGTCGGATCGCGGGGGCTCCGCTGCATGGGGAGACCGCGCTGGTGCTGCCCGTCGAACGCGGCGGGCAGGCCGCCGCGCTCAAGATTTCGTTTCCCCATCCGCGTTGTGCTGAGGAAGCGGCGGCGTTGGAGCACTTCGACGGCGCTGGAGTCGTGCGGCTGCTGGCGGCCTCCCCGGATCGTGCCGCACTTTTGCTCGAACGCGTCGGCCCCGCGACGCTGGAAACGGTGCGCGCGGAGGAAGCGACCGAGATCGCGGGCGAACTGGCCCGTCGGCTCGCGGTACCCGCGCCGGTCGGAACGCGGTCGCTCGCCTCGACGGCTGGGCCGTGGCTCGCGCAGCTGGAACAACTGGCAGCACCAGGGTTGTTGCCGACGCGCGAGGTGGACCGGGCACGCGAACTGATCGCCCAGCTCGCCGACGACCGGACTGCCACGATGCTGCACGCCGATCTGCATTTCGGGAATGTGCTGCGGGCGGAACGGGAACCGTGGCTGGCGATCGATCCGATCGGGTGGCGTGGTACAGCGGCTTTCGACGCGTTCACCGTGGTCGCGAAAACAACGCCGACGCGCGACCTGGCCGGGTTGATCACGCGGTTTTCCCATGCCGCACAAGTGGATCCGGAGCTGGCGGAGCGATGTTGCCAGGCCCGGGCGGTCACTGCTTATCTGCACCAGGAGCACGTCGGCGGTGAATGGTTCGACCGCGACGTGCTCCTCGCGCTTATTTCAGGAACCTCTCCACCGCGTCCGTGGCCGCGGTAATTCCGCCGTTGGCACGGATTTCCGCGCGCAGCTCAGCCAGCCGCGCGGCGACGTCCGGTGAACTGCTGACCTCATCGACCGCTTCGCGCAGGGATTTGGCGGTCACCTGATCCGCGGGCAGATGCTTGCCGACTCCCAACGCTTCCAGCTGCGCGGCGTTGCCGAACTGGTCGACGGCTTGCGGGATGGCGACCGTCGGGACGCCGTACCAGAGGGATTCCGTGCAGCCGCCCATGCCGGCGTGCGTGATGAAGGCGGACGCGACGTCGAGAATTGCCAGCTGTGGCACCGTTTCGTGCACCTCCACCGACT
This sequence comes from Amycolatopsis sp. Poz14, assembly GCF_006704225.1. Lineage (NCBI taxonomy): Bacteria > Bacillati > Actinomycetota > Actinomycetes > Pseudonocardiales > Pseudonocardiaceae > Amycolatopsis > Amycolatopsis sp. Poz14. The sequence continues at coordinate 9,058,146 of NZ_JACLHD010000001.1, read as the reverse complement.
CCGGCAGCGGGCCTAGATCGTCCTTCGAGACGTGCTTGCCGATGGAGAGCACAACGTGCCAGTCCTCGAACTCGGTGATGCAGTGCCGGTAGACGTCCAGTTGGTCGTTGTATGCGGTGCCGAACGACACGAGCAGCACGGGTTTGCCGTCGGACGGCGGCGTCCAGTACTCTGAGGCGCGCGCCGGGTCGAGGCACGGGCCGACGAACTGGACCCGGTCTTCCGGCACACGGTCGGCGTTCGGCTGCATCGCGCGCGGGATCAGCGACAGGATCGGCACCGGTCGGGCGAGCCACGTCCAGGCGTCTTCGGTGACTCCGTTTTCCGCCAGCCACTCGGTAAAGGCCCGGTGGTAGTCCACTCCGGACGGTGAGGTGCGGATCGGTTTGAGGATGTCGGCGAGTTCGTCCTCGTAGCCGTCCCAGGCGACGTAGGTGGGGGAGAGCTGCACCGCGGGCACGTCGTAGCGGAGGCCGAGCAGCGGTGCGCCGAGGCCGCCGATGTCGTAGAGCAGCAGGTCCGGGCGGTCGTGGTCGAAGGTTTCGATCAGCCGCGGGTGGATCGCGACGGCCTCGTCGAGGAAGACGCGCATCGCTTCGGCCGGGTCTTCCGGCCATTCCGCGTCCGGGCCGAGCGGGAAGATCGTGGGATGCGCGACGACGTCCGCGCCGGTCGCTTCGACGAGTTCGGCGAGCGGTTCGCCGACGACGTAGCTGACCCGGTGCCCGCGCCGCACCAGCTCGCGGATGATCCCCAGCGACGGGTAGACGTGGCTCGGCGCGGAGCAGCCGACCATGACGATGTGCTTGCCCATAAGGCGAAAGTGTCCTTTCCGGACGAGATGCGGTCCGGCACGCAGAACGGGGGCCGCCCGGCGGCGGGCGGCCCGGAAAGTCGTGCCGGGATCAGGACAGGCGGCAGCGGGCGAAGATCGTCATGAATCCGGACGGTAGTGCGGCTGATCTCGGGGAGCAACCGGATTAGCCGGGCCGAACTTGCCATCGTGAACGACTCGGCGTTGCCCACCACTTTTCAAAACAGTCGACTTTGTGTTACAAAGTTCAGGACAGCGAAGCACTGGGGGACGAGATGACGGAAGCGTTCAGGCTGACCGGCCTGGTGAAGCAGTTCAAGCAGGTCCGCGCGGTCGACGGCGTGTCGGTGACCGTGCGGCGGGGTGAGGTTGTCGCGTTGCTCGGGCCGAACGGCGCGGGCAAGTCGACCACGATTGACATGTTGTTGGGGCTTGCCTCGCCGGACGAGGGGAGCGTGCGGGTGTTCGGCGGTTCGCCCCGGGCGGCGCTCGATTCCGGGCGGCTCGCGGCGATGGTGCAGAACGGGTTCTTGCTGCGGGACGTCACGCCGGCCGAGCTGGTGGAGTTGCATCGGTCGATGTTCGAGAATCCGCTGCCGGCCAAGGAGGTTTACGCGCGGGCCGGGATCGGGGAGTTCGCCAAGCGGCGGTGCGGGAAGCTGTCCGGCGGGCAGCTTCAGCGGGTCCGGTACGCGCTCGCGCTCACCGGCGACCCGGAGCTGCTGGTGCTCGACGAGCCGACGGCGGCGCTGGACGTCGATGCTCGGTGTGAGTTCTGGGCGTCGATGCACGAGTTCACCGCGGCGGGGCGGACTGTTCTGTTCGCGACGCATTACCTCGCTGAGGCGGAGGACTACGCGGACCGGGTCGTGTTGATGCGGCACGGGAAGGTCGTCGCGGACGGGGCGGTCGACGAGGTGCGCGCGAATGTGTCCGGGCGAGTGATCAGGGCAGTCGTACAGGGCGCTCGCCCGGAAGCCCTGGCCGCGCTCGACGGGGTCGCCAGGGCACGTGTACAGGGCGATCGTACGGAACTGGCCTGCACGGATTCCGACCTGGCGATCCGGGCGCTGATCACGGCGTTTCCGCAGGCCAGCTCGATCGAGATCACCTCCGCGGGGCTGGAGGAAGCGTTCCTCGCCCTCACCTCCGACGAGCCGCAGGGAGCGCTCCGATGAACCTCGTCTACCTCCGCCTGGAGGTCCTGCGCATCGTCCGCAGCCCGCAGTTCGCGTTGTTCACCATCGTGGTTCCGCTCGGCATGTTTCTCCTGTTCGGCGGGTTGTTCGGCGACCAGGTCGGACCGGACGGCATCAAGGCGAGCGTCACCACGATGATCAACATGGGCGCGTACGGCGCGATGAGCGGCGCGTTGTTCACCGGCACCCGCGTCGCGACCGAGCGGACGGACGGCTGGCAGCGGCAACTGCGGCTCACGCCGATGCGCGGGCCCGGCTATCTCGCGGTGAAGATCGCGTCTTCGATGGCGATGGCGTTGCCGGTGGTTCTCGTGATCTTCGTGGCCGGTGCATTGCGCGGGGTACAGCTCACCGCGGCGCAGTGGCTGCTCAGCGGGGTCTCGTTGTGGCTGGGCGCGCTGCCGTTCGCGGTGCTCGGACTGCTGCTCGGGTTGTTCGGCAAGGGCGACACGGTCGGCGCGATGACCGGCGCGTTGATGCTCCCGCTCGGTGTGTTCGGCGGGTTGTGGATGCCGCTGTCGATCTTGCCGGAATGGATGTCCGCGCTCGCGCACTTCTTCCCCACGTACTGGCTCGGCCGCGTCGGCACGCTCCCGGTGGACCACGCCGGCGGGCTCGGTCTAGCGGTCGGCGTGCTGGCGGCGTGGCTTGTCGTGCCCGCGCTCGTGGTGGTGCGGCGGTTCCGGCTGGGCCCGGTGAAGGTCGCGTGACGTGTTAGCTTCCGTGCTGCATGCGGGGTCAGTACGGGGGAAGGGCGGTCCGGGGTGAACAACGACGCGGGGGACCCCGTCGAGGACGAAGGCGAGCCGCTGTCCGTGGCGGAATCGCTGGAGCTCATCGCCCGGCAGAACGAACGGACGCGCCGGGAGCTGCGAGTCAGCCCGGCGCGTCTGTTCGCCGTCTGGGCCTTCGCCTGGCTGGTCGGCTGGGGGCTCGTCTACCTCTCCGACGAGCGGTCGGCGGCGCTGCTGCCCGGCTGGGTCGCGGGCATCGTCGTCGCGGTGCTCATGGTGGGCGCGATCGTCTACTCCGCTTGGCACGGCAGCAAAGGCGGCCGCGGGATTCGCGGGCCGTCCCGGCGGATCGGCGCGATGTACGGCTGGGCGTGGATGATCTCGTTCGCCGGGATGAGCCTGATCGACATCCGGATCACCAAACTCCTCCCCGCGGGCTCGGACCTCGTGCCGCTGCTGTGGTCCGGCACGTCGCTGCTGCTGACCGGCGCGCTCTACCTCGCCGGCGGCACGCTGTGGCAGGACCTGCGGCAGTACTTCCTCGGCGGCTGGATCATCGTGTGCAGCGGGGCGAGCGTCCTGGTCGGCGTGCCGGGCAACTTCCTTGTCCTCTCGCTCGCGGGCGGCGGCGGATTCGCGGTCGCGGCGCTGGTCTACGTGGTGCGGCCCCGTGACTGAGCTGCCGGAGCTCGACCCCGTCATCCACGCGCAGGCGCGGCTGCGCGTCACTGTCGCGCTCGCCGGGCTCCGTCCGGCCGACCAGATCACCTTCCCGCGGCTGCAGCAGTTGCTGGAGATGACCGCGGGCAATCTCTCGACGCATCTGCGCAAGCTCGAGGACGCCGAGTACGTCGAGATCACCAAGGCTTACGAGCACCGCACGCCGGTCACTCTGGTGCGGCTCACGAGCACGGGCCGCGCCGCGTTCGAGACCTACACCAAGGCGTTGCAACGGCTCCTGGACGCTGGAACCTGACATGTCTCGCTGGGTCGTGCACTTGGACCTCGACGCGTTCTACGCCTCCGCCGAGCAGCTCACCCGGCCGACGCTGCGCGGACGCGCGGTGGTGGTCGGCGGCACCGGGCACCGCGGCGTCGTCGCCGGGGCAAGTTACGAATCCCGCGAGTACGGCGTGCGGTCCGCGATGCCGATGTCCCAAGCTCGACGGCTGCTGCCGGCTGGCGGCGTGGTGCTGCCGCCGAGGTTCCGGTTGTACGAGGTCTTGAGCAAGCAGGTTTTCGACGTCGTCGGCGAGGTCGCGCCGGTGCTGGAACGGATTTCCCTCGACGAGGCGTTCGCCGAACCGCCCGCGCTCGCGGGTGCGTCGGTCGAGCAGGTGACCGAATGGGCCGAGGAGTTGCGGGCGCGGATCCGGGAACGGACCGGGCTGACTGCGTCGATCGGCGCGGGGACCGGCAAACAGGTCGCGAAAATCGGCTCGGATCGAGCGAAGCCGGACGGTCTGCTCGTCGTGCCGCCGGGCACCGAACGCGAGTTCCTGGCTCCGCTGCCGGTGCGCGCATTGTGGGGGATCGGGCCGGTCGCGGAAGCGAAACTGCGCACGATCGGTGTCCTCACCTTGGGCGAACTGGCGGCGTTGCCGGAGCCGGACGCGGTTTCGACGCTCGGTGGCGTGGTCGGCCGCGACCTGCGGCGGCTGGCGAGCGGGTTCGACGACCGTCCGGTCGCGGAACGGGGCGAAGCCAAGCAGGTGAGCGCGGAGACGACCTTCGACGTCGACGTGGTCGATCTCGTCCGATTGCGTGCTGAGGTAAGGAAAATCGCGGCTGGCGCGCACGCTCGGCTGGTGAAAGCGGGTCGAGTCGCGCGCACGGTGGTGATCAAGCTGCGGCATACCGACATGAGCACGGTGACCCGCTCCGAGACCACCGCGTCGCCCACCGACGACCTCGAACAGCTCGCGGCTACCGCGGAACGGCTGCTGCTCGACCCGCAGGAGTTCGGCGGAGTGCGGCTGGCGGGCGTCGCGTTCAGCGGGCTTTCGGTGCCGCATCAGGACGCGTTGTTCAGCTTGACCGTGCCCGCCGCGACCGAGGAGCCGGTGGTCACTTCGGCGCCGTCGCCGGGCGGGAGCGCGCCGGTGTCGTCGTCGGGATGGCGTCCGGGCGACGACGTGGTGCACGCCGAGTACGGCACGGGCTGGGTGCAAGGCGCGGGGCACGGCCGGGTGACGGTGCGGTTCGAGACGCGCACGTCCGGTCCGGGCGTCGCGCGGACGTTCGACCAGACCGACCCAGCGCTGACTCGCGGCGAGCCCGCCGACTGCCTAGCCTGAGCGTTTCGCCTGGTCACGACCGGGGTGCTAACCCACAAGAGTGATACGGAAGGATGTGCCGGGCAGTCGGGCAAAGGGGATGATCATGACGAACATGCGCCGCGCCGCCGCCCTCGCCGGGGTCGCGCTGATGCTGACGGCGTGTGGGAGCGAAGCCGCCCCGCAACGGCCCTCGGCCGGACCGTCGTCGTCGGCGCCCGCTTCGCCGGACTCGTTCACCGTCGTGGCGACCGGGGACGTGCTGATCCACCCGCGGCTCACCGAGCAGGCCGAGGCGGACGGCGGCGGGAAGATCGACTACCGGCAGCTGTTCGCCGGGGTCAAACCGCTGGTGTCCGGCGCGGATCTGGGGATCTGCCATCTCGAAACGCCGCTCGCGCCGGAAGGCGGGCCGTACAGCGGGTATCCGTCGTTCAGTGCGCCGCCGGAGATCGCGGACGCGTTGAAGGACACCGGGTACGACACCTGCTCCACCGCGTCGAACCACACGCTCGACCAGGGCGCGGCGGGTATTCAGCGGACGCTGGACAAGCTCGACCAGACCGGGCTGAAGCACACCGGGTCCGCGCGTTCGGCGGAGGAGGCGGGGAAACCGCTGATCCTGGACGTGCACGGGGTGAAGGTCGCGCAGCTGTCGTATTCGTTCGGGTTCAACGGGATCAAGCGGCCGGCCGGGAAACCGTGGCTGGCCAACGAAATCGACCCCGACGAGATCCTTTCCGCGGCGCGCGAGGCGAAAGCGGCCGGGGCGGAGGTCGTGATCGCGAGCCTGCATTGGGGCGTCGAATATCAGCACGACGTGACTGCTGAGCAGAAGCAGCTGGCGCAGAAGCTGACGGCGTCGCCGGATCTCGACCTGATCGTCGGGCATCACGCGCATGTGGTGCAGCCGTTCCAGAAGGTCGGCGGCAAGTGGGTGGCGTTCGGGCTCGGCAACGAGGTCGCGCGGCACGACGAACCTCGCGGATCCACGGAGGAAGGGGTCGCGGCCCGGTTCCGGTTCAGTCGGGCGGGCGGGAAGTGGACGGTGGACAAGGCCGAGTACGTGCCAACGCTGATCGACCTCGGGCCGCCGATCCGGTTGCGGGACCTGACGACCGCGCCGCCGACGGAGCGCGGGAAGGAAGCGCTCGGGAACACCGACGAGGTGGTGCTTTCCCGGGGTGCTGGGGATGACGGGTTGAACCGACCGGGGCGGTGACGGTTCCGCGGCTTCAGGCGGCCGACGGCACGGGTGCTTTCAAGAACAACACCAGGCCGCCGGTGATGGTGCCAGCCATCACCAGAATGCCGAGCGCGTCGAATCCGGACCAGGTCAGCAGCGCCCCGCCCAGCGCGGCTCCCAAGAGGTACCCGGTTTGAGTAATCGCGGTCCTCGCGGTCATCATCGCGTCTGTTCGAGTCGGTTCGACCTGTGTGCCGATAAAGCTGGCGACTGGGGTGCGAACTCCGCAGAACGCCGACATGACGCAAAACAGGGCGGCTAGCAGTGCGGCGGGAAGAGGGAGCAAAAAGAGCGCTCCTCCCGTTATCGACATGCCTGCGGAAGAGGTGATGATGGCTGCTTTCGCGCTCGTTCTGGAGAGAAGGTTCTTGACGCGGCTGGAGATGATGAAGAACATGCTGGCGCCGAGACCCAGGCAGACGCCTGCGAGGGTTTCCGACAGCTGACCTCGTTGGATCAAAAGCGGGCCGACGAAAGTCATGGTTGCCGTCCAGGCGGTGTAGGCGGCCAGTTCGGCGAGAATCCACATTCGAGCTGGCTTCGCGGCCAGCAGTTGCCATACTGTTGATCTTTCGCTCTGGTTTTGTGTCTTGGTCGGGGGTACGTATCGTGCGCACCACATGGCGGTCAGGGCAAATCCTGCTGGCAGCAAGAAGGAAAACCGCCAGCTGAGCGTCTGGGCGAACAGTCCGGAAAGAGGGTTGATCGCTACCCAAGCCAGTGAATTCGCCGCTGCCACGAGGCCGAGTGTTCGGACGGGGGACTCGGCGGCAGCGGCACCCGAGAACGAGGCGGAAAGAAGAAACGACACCGCCAAACCGACGATGAGATGTGCTAGCCAGAAAATCCACAGCGACGCGGAAAGTCCTACGACGAGGCAAGCAGCAAGCGAGAGCAGTCCGCCTGTTTGAATTGCTCGCCGTACTCCGATCTTGCTCAACCTCGGGCTGAGCCAGAAAGACGAGACAACTGCCGCGACGGCCGCTACTGCGCGAGCTTGGCTCACCGTGCCTACTGACGCGTGGAACGATTCGGCTATGCGAACCATTGCTGGCGCCAGCACAACCATGAGAGATTGCGACGCCATCGAGGCGAGCATGAGTCCGGCAATGCGACGCGACTCGCGGTTGGCCACTGGCGAACCCTACCGCAGGCGCGGCCTTATCCGCCGCGTCTCAGCGGCCTGCGGCGGCTCGGTATGAGCTCCGAGCGGCAACCCTGGTGAAAGGATGTCTGCCCGGATGCTGCGGTTCGCTCCCTCAGTGGTCCCGGCGGGTGATGAGTTGGGCGATCGCGGTCAGTTCGGCCGTCGCGCGGGCGGCTGGGTGGGCGGCGGTGAGGGCGGTCAGCGCGTCGGTGAGCAGTTCGTCTGCTTGGGCGTGGCTCCAGGATCGACCACCGGCTTCGTCGATCAGGGCAGCGGCTTTCGCGAGGCAGTCGTCCGGCAGCGGCTGTCGGTACAGCATTGCCAGTTCCTGTCCGGCTGACGTGCCTGACGTGAGCGCCGCGACCACGGGGAGGGATTTCTTGCGGCTGCGCAGGTCCGAGTAAACCGGCTTTCCGGTGACTGCCGGGTCGCCCCAGATGCCGAGGAGGTCGTCGACGTGCTGGAAGGCCAGGCCTAGCGATCGACCGAAACGGCTGAAGCGTTCGACGTGTTCGCCGCGGCCTCCGACTACCAGCACGCCGAGGGTGCAGGCCGCGCTCAGCAGGGCCGCCGTTTTGCCTTGGGCCATTCGGACGCATTCCGCTACTTCGACGTTCGTTCGCTGTTCGAACGCCAGGTCCTCGTGTTGGCCGTGCAGCAGGTCCAGCACCGCGGTGCTCAGCAGGCGGGCGGCGGCTGGGCCGTCCGCGGACAGGACGTCGAAGGCCAGCGCGAGCAGGGAATCGCCGGCCAGCACGGCCTGTCCGGTGCCGAAGACGGTCCACGCGGTGGGGCGGTGCCGCCGGGTGCGGTCGCCGTCCATGACGTCGTCGTGCAGCAGCGAAAAATTGTGGGCCAGTTCGACGGCCACCGCGGCGGGGATCGCGTCTTCCGGGTCTCCGCCGCAGGCTTCCGCGCACAGCAGCACCAGCGCCGGGCGCAGGGCTTTGCCGCCGGAGGCGCTCGTGGCCGTTCCGGTTTCGTCCCACCAGCCGAGGTGGTAGCCGGCGATCCGGCGCATCGACCCGGGCAGCCGGTCGACCGCCGCCCGCATCGCCGGTTCCCAGCGGCCCCGGCTCCAGTCCAGCACCTCGGCCACGGAGCGGGCCCCGGTGCGCGCGTCCACCGTCGTCATCGTTCTTTCGCTTCCGGACGCAGCGCGGCGGCCACAGTGGACAGTGCGGAGGGGCTCGGGACGATCACTGCGAAACCACCTAACGTCGAAAACGCCGGAACACGGCGGAGCGGTGTTTTCCGGGAGAGGAATGCGAATGGTAAGCGGTGCCGCGCATCAACTTAGCAAGAAGGATGACCTCGACAATCACTCGATCGGGTAGGCGCGTTCGATTCACCTGTTTGCCGAAGCTCCTTTTCGGACATTGCCGGTGCTGTTGTCCGGCCGACAACGAGAAGCGCGTCACGGTGGGTCTGCTGCCGTAACCCGGTCGAGTGCGCGCCAGCGGTATCCGAGGCGTTTCCCTTGCCGAGCAAGAGCAATCGAGGGAACGCGTGCCCGGCCCGCTGCTCCGATCCGGCGAACCGCGCGGGCGGTGGACGGCCACCCGGCTGAATCGCGGGTGGCGCCGTTGTCCGTTCCGGAATCGGCTGGATAGCGTCGGCCAGCGTATTCACCCGCGCGAAAGGAACCGGATGAAGGTCTACGTGACCGGGGTGTTCTGGGTTGTCGGCGCGGCGATCGCGGCGGCGGTGATCGGCTATCTCGTCCGGCGCTTCGGCTGGGACGAGGGCCGCCGCGACAACAACGACGCCGCGGGCCAGGTGTTCACCATCGTCGGCGGGCTGCACGCGGTGCTGGTCGCGTTCGTGCTGATCTCGCTTTTCGACGCCGTCACGGCCACGCGCGAGGGTTCCTACACCGAGGCGGAGGGCCTGGTCGCCGCCACCTGGTCGGCCGAGGCACTGCCCGGCGACACCGGCGAGCAGGTGCGGCGGCTGGCCATCGCGTACGCGACGACGGTGTCGAAGCAGGAGTGGCCCCGGCTCATCGACAACGGACCGGTCCCGGACACCGGTTGGACGCAGCTCGACCAGATGCGCCGCGTCGTCGCCAACGCGCAAGCCAGCGACGACTGGACGAACGACCGGAAGAAAGACGCCGCCGCCCAGCTCTGGCAGGTCTACCAGGCCCGGCAGACCCGGCTCACCGGCGCGGAAACCGACGGTGTCGGCTCGGTCATGTGGTTCGCGCTCATCCTCGGCAGCGTCATCTCGATCCTGCTGCCCAACCTCTTCGGCGGCACGCGGATGGCCGCGCACCTGGTGATCGTGTCGACGCTGGCCGGCACGATCGTGCTGTTGTTGTACGCGATCTTCCAGCTGCAGAACCCTTACGCCGGCGGCGCGAACGTGCATCCGGACGCGTTCACCTCGGCGATCTCGCGGCTCGGCTGACCGGTGCGAGGTTCCCGGTACCTGACTGTGGTGGCCGCCGCGGCCGCGGTCGCCGGGCTGCTCGTCGCGTCGGGGTGGCTCGCTCCGGCTCGCCAGCGCGCGGCCGCGACGTCCTGCCGGGTGCTTCAGGCCGAAAGCCGCGACGGGCAGTCGTCCGACATCGTGCGGTTGACCTTGCCCTCCGGTGCGCGACATCTGTTGCACCACAGTCCCTTCGCGCTGAATGCCATTGCGTATTCGTCGGCGCAGGACGTGACGTACGGCGTCGCCGACGGACGATTTCGCGACGGCTGGCACGCGGTGCGAATCGACTCCGACGGCGAGTTGACCGACCTCGGCGGGGTCGGCCGCGACACGCACCACGGAGGATGGAGCTGGGTGACTGGCGCGACGGCCGGGGCGATGTCCGGCAACTCCTGGTACGTGAAGCGGGCGACCAGTCTGTACACAGTGGACGTCGACCCGCACAGTTCTGGTTATCTCACCGCGACTGGGCCGGTGTTGCTGCGTCCGTGGTGGCTCGCGTCCGGAGTGGACGATTTCGCGTACAACTCCGAAGACGGCCTGCTGTATGGGGTTTCGTCCACAGGGGAGGGCGCGGTGGTCACGGTGAATCCGGTGACCGGGAAGGTCGCGAAGGTGCCGGGGGAGCGGTTTCCGGAGGCGACTTACGGTTCGGTCGTGTTCGGGCCGGACCGCAAGCTCTACGCGACCGCGAACTGGGTCGACGGGCGGAGTGTCACTTACCGGCTGGACGGCGGTTCCGCGGTCGAGGTGAGCACTGGGCCGCCGATGGTCATGTCCGACGGGGCCGGGTGTTTGGCGGAACCCCCGCCTCCGCCACCCCCGCCACCTACATCGTCCTCGGCCCCGCCGACGACCTCGTCCACGCCGACGCCACCACCACCGTCGACGTCGTCTCCATCCCCGACGCCATCGACCTCGGCGAGCCCGACACCGTCGTCCACCCCACCGCCCCCACCGTCATCATCGTCACCGCCACCCATCACGCCGAATCCGGTCACCCCCACCCCGTCCCGGCAACCGCCGGACGCGATCATCCCGCCCATCCCGATGCCGCAACCCCCAGCGCCGTCGCGCGCCGCCCCGGTGAAGGCCATCCCGAAACCGCCCGAGAAACGCGCGGCGAGAGCACGCGACAACGTCAAGAAGCAGCGGCGCTGGAGCATCACCGCGGTCCTGCTGATCGTCGGAGGAGGTGCGGTAGCGGCTCGAGCACGGCGCGCTCGTTAACGCGGCAGTCGTCTCGATGACGGACGCTGTCCAACTCGGCCGTCAAGACTCCCCCAGGCGTCGAAACGACGCCAGAGGAGGAGAAAGCCGAATGAAAAGCGTGAAGATCGGGTTGGTCGCGCTGGTGCTGCCGCTGGCCGCCGCGGGACCGGCCGAGGCCAAGGGCCGTCCGGACGACCATTACCGGGTGCGGGCCGGGCACACGCTGCAGGTGCGCGGCGACGCGCAGCGCGACGGTGCGGTGGTGCGGCACACCGATCCCGGGCACGGCGCGCTGACCATCGGCCCGGACGGGTCGTTCCGCTACACGCCCGCCGCCGGGTTCACCGGACGCGACACGTTCACCTACACCGTGAGCGACGCGGTCCGGCTGTATCCGACGGACTTGCCGCCGCTCGGCACTGTCGGCGGCGTCAAGATCACCGGCGGCGGGTACGGGTCCGCGCTCACTCCGGTGCCGGGTTCGCGGGACGAGTTCTACGGGCTCACCGACCGCGGGCCGAACGTCGACGCGCCGGACGGGTCCAAAGTGGAGCCGCTGCCGTCGTTCACGCCCGCCATCGGCAAGTTCCGGCTCAAGGGCGGGAAAGCTGTGCTGGAGCGGAACATTCCGCTGCGCGCGGCCGACGGATCGCCGTACAACGGCCAGGTCAACACGCTGGCGAACACTGGCGAGACCATCGTCGACCGCGACGGCGCGAAACTGCCCGCGTCGCCGAACGGCTACGACTCCGAAGGGCTCGTCGCGCAACGCGACGGGACGTTCTGGGTATCGGACGAGTACGGCCCGTTCATCACGCACTTCCGCGCGGACGGCCGGGCGATCGAGCGGCTCTCGCCGTTCGACGGGTCGCTGCCGAAGGAACTCAAGAACCGCGTGCCGAACAAGGGCATGGAGGGGCTCGCGCTCACTCCGGACGGCCGGACGCTCGTCGGCATCATGCAGTCCGCGCTGCAACAGCCGGATCTCACGAAGAAGCCCAGCAAGGTTCCCGCGCTGCGGATCGTGACGGTCGACCTGAAGACCCGCGTCACGCACGAGTACGCCTACCTGCTCGACAACCCGGACGAGACCGGCACCGCGGTCTCCGAGATCACCGCGCTGTCAGCCACCCGGTTCCTCGTGGACGAGCGCGACGGCAAGGCCGAGCCCGGCGCGTACAAGAGGCTGTTCGAGATCGACCTGAGCAAGGCGACCGACCTTGGACCGGCGGCGAAGGTGCCGGGCGCGACCTACGACGCGGCGAAGGGCGGCCTGCTCGTCGACGGCGGCAAGAGCATCGAGGCGTACGTCGGCAAGGCCACTACCGCGGAGGCTCAGGATGCGCTGGCGAAGGTCGGGGTGACTCCCGCGGCGAAGAAGCTGTTCCTCGACGTCGGCGGCCTGGTGACCGGGCTCGACCCGAGCGGCGGTTTCTTCGGGCACGACAAGGTCGAAGGCGTCGCGACGACCGACGGCGGCCGCACCGTGGTGATCAGCAACGACAGCGACTTCGGCATCGACGGCGTCGCGAACTCGGCGGCTCCCTACACCCTGCACGCCAAGACGCAGCCGAACGGTCGTCAGGACGACGGCGAGTACCTGAAGGTGGACATGACGAAGCTGCCGGCCCGGACGCGCACGTTGACTGTGACCATTGACGTGCGCTGAGGACCGTCAGTACTTGAACTGATCCACGTTGTTCTGCGTGATCAGCAGGGGATCGCCGAGCAGGACCGTCTGAGTGGCCGCGTCGTAGCGCACCGCGGGGAGTTCCGGGCTCACGTTGTTCTTGGGCCGGAGCGGGGCGCCGGTCGCGAGCTGCTCGGCGGTCCAGGCGGTGAGGTAGCCGAGGGATTCGACGTTCCACAGCACCGTCATGGAGCAGGAACCGTCGACCAGGTAGGGCTTCATCGTCTGCGGCGTGCCCGTGCCGACGGTGAAGACCTGGCCGATCTTCTGCTGATCACGCACCGCTCGCGCGATGCCGGGCGTCGCCGTGGTGCATTGGCCGATCATGCCGGTGAGCTTCGGATGCCGGTTGAGGATCTCCTTCGCCAGCTTCGTGGCGGTGGTGGTGTCCTCGTCGGCATACACCGTCTCGACCAGCTTCGCCTGCGGATAGCGTTGCGCCGCATACGTTTTCTCGGCTTCGATCCACGAGTTGAGGTTCGCCGCGGCGCGCCCGCACGAGACGATGGCGTACTCGCCAGTGCCGCCGGTTTTCTTCATCAGCGAGTCGACCAGCGCCGAACCGATGCCGTCGGCCGTCGTCTGGTTCACGAAGACCTCGCGCTGGGAGCCGGCGGCGTCGGTGTCGGTGGTGAGCACGTGAATGCCCTTCGCGCGCGCCTCCGCGATCGTCGGGGCCAGCTGCGCCGGATCGTTCGGGGCGACCGCGATGACGTCCACGCGTTCGGCGATGAGCTGGCGCAGGATCGCCGTCTGCGCGGCCGGATCGACTGACGCCGGGGCGCGGAGGAGCCACTTCGCGCCGAGCCGGTTGGCGGCCGCCATGCCGCCGGCGTTCATCGCGTCGAAGTACGGGATGCCGCCGATTTTCGGCACGAAGGCGATTTTCGCCTGCTCCGGGGGCGAGTCCGACAGAACCGGCGAGCAACTGGCCGCCATCGCCGCCGCGGTCGCCACGAGCGCCGCACCCAGCACGAGCGTTTTGGTCCGCCCTCGCATCCCCCACCGTTCCCCGGCTATGTGACCTGGCAGCCGAAGGTAGGGCCAGTGACGGCAGGGGGTCAACCGAACGCGACCAAACGGTTACGCAAGCGAGTTCAACCGCCGGACGGCGCAGCCTCGCCTCCGCCCGTCGGCTGGTTGGCGCGGCGGTGCCGGGCGACAGTCATCACATCGGGCGACCTTGCGTTCTCGATACCCCCAAGGGGTATAGTCGCCAGCATGAACGAACACCAGCACGGAGCGTCTTGGTCCACCGCCGCCCAGGCGACGCTGCACTGCCTCACCGGTTGTGCCATCGGCGAAGTGCTCGGCATGGTTCTCGGCACCGCGCTCGGCCTGCACAACGCGGCCACTGTGGTGCTGTCCATCGTGCTGGCGTTCGTCTTCGGCTACGCGCTCACCATGCGCGGCGTGCTCAAGTCGGGCCTTGCGCTCGGTGCCGCCTTCAAGGTCGCGCTCGCCGCCGACACGGTGTCGATCGCGGTCATGGAGGTCATCGACAACACCGTGGTCGTGGCGATCCCGGGCGCGATGGACGCGGGATTGTCGAGCGGCTTGTTCTGGCTGTCGCTGGCGTTGTCGCTCGCGATCGCTTTCGTGGTCACGGTTCCGGTCAACAAGTGGATGATCGGCCGCGGTCGCGGGCACGCCGTCGTGCATGCCCACCACCAGCACTGAGCCTCAGCAGGACGGCACGGCCGCGTCGGCTCGGAGGTAAGCCCCGGACACATAGTGCCCGGGGCCGATCCGGTTCCAGCGCGTGGTTCCGTCCACCGGATCGCCTTGCACGGAACACTCGATCGGCACCTGCGCGGAGTCGGCGGCCAAGCCGGCCGAGGGCGCGTCGTTGCTCGCGGACGTGCGCACGACCAGCGGGGCGCCGCCGGTCACCACGCCGGTGGCCGGAGCGCTGCCGGTCCACAGGAAAGTGACGTCCACGTAGCTGCTGCCTTTGAGGCCGAGACCGTCCCAGAACGTGCCGTCGGCCAGGTCGAGACCGGCTGGATTGCGCACGGTGCGGCCGCGTTCGTCCTTGCCGCCGTTGAACCCGTCTTGGTACGCCGCTTGCGCTTCCGGCACGCCTTGCGGCAGCGAACCGAACGTCGCGCGCCGGTCGGCGGGGTTCCAGTAATCGTCGTGTTCGTTCCACGGCCCGACATCCCACACCGGCGCGTACTCGCAGCGGGTGCCGTCGGTGCGGCAGACCCGGACGGTGAAAGTCCCCCTTCCCTTCGAGGACACCGTTTTCGTGGACGGGAGTGCGACGAAATGGTCCCGTTCGGTGATCCGGTGCCCGCTCGAAGTGGTGCCGCCGACGAGCCCTTCGCGGGTCGCGTAGAGACGGTAGGTCAGCGGTCTTTCCAGCGCTCTCCTGCCGTGCTTGGGTTTGGCGCCAGCGGGAGTCGGAGTCGACAAAGCGATAACCGCCACCGCGAGAAGGACGTGACCAGCCGCTTTCCTGGTGTTCATCTGCGCATCGTGGCCCGGCGCGCGGGTTTGGCCGCGCAACCAGGCCCGCGCGTCAGGCGGACACGATCCGGTGCGGTCCGGTCTTGCGGGGCTGGTCGTCGACCGGGGTGTCGGCGGACAGTTCGCGCCGGATGGCCCGCGCGCGTTCGGCGTAGCTGCGGGACCGTTCCGGCTGGCTGAGCGCGGAGTGGAGTTCGCCGAGGAGCTGGGACACCTCGGCCTCGGACCGGCGGTCGCCGTTGCGGCGGTGCACGCTCAGCGAGTTCACCAGCAGCAGTTGCGCGTGCGCGAGATCGCCGCTGTACAGGCACAGTGCGCCCAGGTTCTGGTTCGCGTAGCCGACGCAGTGGTCGTCGCCGAGATCGGTGAACACGGCGATGGCGCGCGTGACGTGTTCGCGGGCTTCGGCGAGATTGCCCTCGCGCTGGTTCAGGAGCCCGAGCCGTTGCAGCGCATGGGCTTCCCGGTGCCGGTCGCCGATTTCGCAGGACAGCTCGAGCGCGTCGGTGTACCAGCGGCGTGCAGTCGCGTAGCACTTGCGCGCGACCCAGATCGAGCCGATCGCGATCCGGATCACGGCTTCGCCGTGCGGATCGCCCGCCTCGCCGAACAGCCGGAGCGCTTCGTGGCACGGTTCGAGCGCGCGGTCGGTTTTGCCTTGCATCCGCAGCACGGTGCCGAGACCGGCGTACGCCTCGCCGAGTCCTTGCTGGTCGCCGATCCGTTGGTACAGCTCGCGTGCTGCCTCGAAGGCGACCATCGCGTCCGCGTCGTTGTCTTGGTACAGCAGGACTTGGCCGAGGTTGCGCTGGACGACTGCCTCGCCGCGGATCGCGCCCGCCCGGCGCGCCGCTTCCAGCGCGATCAGGTGGGTGGCGTGCCAGTCGTCTTGATGGCCGCGGAGGTCGAAGTACGGCGTAAGGGCCACGGTGAGCCGCCAGGTCAGGTCGTCGAACCCGCGTTCGGCGGCAAGCGCGACGGCGCCGACGCAGGTGGCGCGTTCGGCGGCGAACCAGGCGGCGGGGTCGGTCAGCAGACGATCGGCTTCCGGCGGCAGGGGCAAGTCGGTGTCGTCGTGGTACTGGCCGAAGAAATGGATCGGCATGCGTTCGGCGGCTTCTACTGCCAGCGCTAGATATCCCTTGAGCACGCGGCCGATCGCGGCGCGGGTTTCGCCGGGCTCGGCCAGTTCCGCGGCGTAGACGCGCAGGAGGTCGTGCAGGCGGTAGCGCGGCTGTCCCGCGACGTCGGTGGCGACTAGTTCCACCAGGTGTGCGTCGACGAGCACGTCGAGGACGTCGTCGGCGGACGGGCGGCCCAGGACCGCGGCGACTGCCCAGGCGGGGAATTGCACCGGGCCCAGCGCGCCCAAACGGCGGAAGGCCGCGGCGGCGGACATCGGCAGGAGGTCGTAGCTCAGGGTCACGCTCGCCCGGACGGCCAGATCGCCGACGCGCAGCTCGTCCAGGCGGCGGTGCTCGTCGTGGAGGCGGTCGGCGAGGATGCGCAAAGACCAAGTCGGCCGGTGAGTGAGTTTGGCTCCGGCTACCCGGATCGCCAGGGGCAGATGTCCGCATTGGCGCAGGATCGCCGCGGCGTCTTCGGGTTCGGCGGCTACTCGTTCATGGCCGACGATGCCTTCCAGCAGCCGCGCGGCTTCCGGCTCGGGCAGGAGATCGACGTCCACCGGCATCGCGCCGGCGAGGTCGGGCAGGCGGATCCGGCTGGTGACCAGCACTGCGGACGCGCCCGCGCCGGGGAGCAGCGGGCGTACCTGGGCGGCGCTGCCCGCGTCGTCGAGGACGATGCACATCCGGCGGCCGGCGAGCTGGGAACGCAGAAGCGCGGAGCGTTCGGCCAGGTCCCGGGGGAGGCCGGAGTCGGGGATGCCCAGGGCGCGCAGGAGTTCGGCAAGGACGCTCATGGGCGAGCGCGGCGACGACGAGGTTCCGGCGAGGTCCACATGCAACTGTCCGTCCGGGAAAACGGTGCGGACGGCGTGCGCTACCCGTACGGCGATTGAGGATTTGCCGATGCCGGGTGCGCCGGAGAGGACGACGATCGTGGGGCGTTCCGCTTCGGCGTGGTGGCGGAGTTTCGCGACCAGGTGCTCGATGACTTCGCCGCGGCCGGTGAAATCGGGCAGATCCAAGGGGAGTTGGCAGATCGGCGGGATTTTGGCGCAGGGGACTTCGAGGGTGGTGCGGAGTTCGCGGAGTGCGGCGCCGGGGCTCGCGGACAGTTCGTCGGCGAGGGTTTGTTCGACCAGTTCGTACGCTTCCGCGGCTTCGGTGGTGCGGCCTGCGTCGCGAAGGGCGGTGATGAGGTGGTGCCAGAGTTCTTCGCGCAGCGGGTGTTCGGTGACGAGAGCGCGGAGTTCGGCGATGACTTCGTTGTGACGACCCAGATCCAGGCGGGCGCGCAGGCGTTGTTCCTGCACTGCCAGGCGCAGTTCGTCCAGACGCGCGACGGTCGGGCCCCAGGTGGGGTCGTGGGGGAGGCCTTCCAGTACTTCGCCGCGCCAGAGGGAGTGGGCTTGGTCCAGCAGGGCCAGTGCGGTTTCCGGGTCGTCTTGGGATTCCCAGGCTTGGGTGGCGAGGCGGGTGAAGACGAGGTGGTCGAGCTCGTCTTCTTCGACGGTGAGGAGGTAGCCCGACGCTCGGCTGGTGATGCGGTCGGCGAGGTCGGGGGAGGTTTCCGCCAGGCGTCTGCGCAGGGAGTGGACGTAGGTGCGGATGTTGGCGGCCGCGGAGCGGGGGGCGGTGGTCGGCCAGAGGACTTCGACCAGGGCTTCGGTGGACACGACGATGTTGGGCTGGAGGGCCAGCGCGGCCAGCAGCAGACGGGGCTTCGGGCCGCCCAGCGGTACGGCCCGGCCCTCGGCGATGACCTCCAGCGGCCCCAGGATCCGGAAGGTCAGCGAAATCAATTTACCCGCCTTGGCGGCAAGGTCCCCATGGTCGGCATGCTAGGAGCGTTTGGGGCGGTTGCCTAGATCCACTGGGGGAGGAATACCCCATATGGGGTGATATCGGGGGTGGATGTTGCTTGGTGTTCGGCTGGGGGTGGGGTGAATTGTTTTCATGTGCGGGCCGCGGGCGGCTCGTCGCCTGGCGGCGACATTGCGCCCGGAGTGGTTGCGTGGGGCACCCCGAAGGTTGATTGTGCTGACGGTCTGGGGGTGCTTGTCAAGGCGGGAAAGATGCCTTGACAAGCACCCCCAGACCGCAGGGAGGCTTCGTATCGGGGTGCGGGGGAGGGGCTGGGTGCCTCGCTCGTTGGGTGCATCGGTGCGGGTTGGTTGGGGGTGGGGCTAGCGCCCCAATGTGGCATTGGGTGCGTGGGACGCACCCAATGTGGCGTTCGGTGCGTGGGATGCACCCAATGCGGCATTGGGTGCATCGCGGGTGGGGGTGGGCTGGTCGTGGGTCGTGAGGGGAACCCTCACGGAATCAGAGTCAATGTGGGTGGCCCTCATGGCGGCTTGGGCGATGCGCTCGGCAGATGGGTGAGGTTCTGGTGTTGCTGAATGGGATTGTGCGACCTTCGTAGGTGGTGTTGCTGGCCGTCTAGTGCTGGGAGAGGGTTGTGGGGGAACGGGCATTCTTCTGATTTCTGGACATTCCGCTGTGGACAGTGCGGATGAAACGGACTTTGGTCGCAGTTGTCCCTTTGGTCGCGATGAGGGGAGCAGATAACGGTTCCGCACCGGGGAGCCGGACGCTTCCCTGGCGGGCCGGGCAGTCCTAATCTCGTTCCGGCGGCAGGCGGGGGTCGAGGGGCCGCGCAACACGAGGGAGTTGCTGTGCGTAGAAGCGTCACCATGTTTCTTTCGCTTGCGGTGGTGGGCGGTTTAGCCGCTTCGCCTGCCGTGGCGTCGGCTCAGGGGCGGGCGGACATTCCGCAATCGCACCCGGTTTGGGCCAATCCGCAGTCCAAGGTGGCCGACACGGCTGGGTCGTCCACTATGGACTTTCGGGTTTACTTGAACCTCAAGGACCAGGGCGCGGCAGAGGCCGCCGCTCAGTCGGTGTCCGATCCGAACAGTCGCAACTACCGGCATTACCTGTCGCCGGACCAGGTGCGGGACCGGTTCGCGGCTACCGACCAGACCGTGTCCGCCGTGAAGAACTGGCTGTCCGCAAGCGGATTCGGCATCGGCGAGGTGCCGTCCAACCGGGCGTACGTCGAGGCGACCGGTACCGCCGATCAGGTCCAGCGCGCGTTCGCCGTGACCCTGGGCAAGTACCAGGTCAAGGGGCAGACGTTGCGGGCGGCGGACAAGGACCTGTCCGTTCCGGCTTCGCTGGCGAACGACGTGCTCGGCGTCGTCGGCGTCGACCAGGCGACGAACCTCTTCAAGCCGGACCACACCGACGGTGCGGACCCGACCGCGAAGAAGCAGTCCCGGGCGCAGGCCAGCCCGTCGACCGCGCCGCCAAGCAACGGGTTCCGCAATTCGGGTCCGTGCAGCGCCTACTACGGCGAGAAGACCGACACGACTGACCCGGCGTACAACGGCAAGCAGCTTCCGTACGCGCCGTGCGGCTACACGCCCGCGCAGTTGCGTTCGGCGTACGGGCTGGACCAGGTCGCGAAGTTCGGTGCGGACGGCCGCGGCACCACGATCGCCATCGTGGACGCCTTCGCGTCGCCGACGATCTACGCCGACGCCTCGGAGTACGCCAAGCGCAACGACCCGGCGCACCCGCTCACCCAGCAGCAGTTCAAGCAGCACATCTTCCCGCCGAACCCGGTGCTCGAGCCGCCGGACCAGTGCGACGCTTCCGGCTGGTACGGCGAGGAAACCCTGGACGTCGAGGCCGCGCACGGGCTCGCGCCGGGCGCGAACATCCTGTACGTCGGCGGGCAGGACTGCGAGGACCTCTCGCTCGACACCGCGCTGAACTACGTCGTCGCGGGCCACAAGGCCGACATCATCTCCAACTCCTACGGCGACACCGGCGAGGACATCCCGGCCGCCGAGGTCAAGGTGTTCAACCACATCTCGCTGCAGGCGGTGCTCGAGGGCATCGGCGTGTACTTCTCCTCCGGCGACAACGGCGACGAGGTCGCGCGCCTCGGCACGCCGTCGCCGGACTTCTCCGCCTCGGCTCCGTGGGTGACCGCGGTCGGCGGCACGTCGCTGGCGGTCGGCAAGGACGGCAAGCGGATCTTCGAAACCGGCTGGGAGACCGGCAAGTCGACGCTGACCGACGGCACGTACGCCCCGGCGTTCCCGGGCGCGTTCAACGGCGGCGCGGGCGGCGGCACCAGCCGGCTGTTCGGCCAGCCCTTCTACCAGAAGGGAATCGTGCCGGACGCGCTGTCCACGAAGAACCAGACCGGCGGCGCGAAGGGCCGGGTCGTCCCGGACATCTCCGCGATCGCCGACCCCAACACCGGCTTCCTGGTCGGCCAGACGCAGACCTTCCCGGACGGCGTCTACTACGACCAGTACCGGATCGGCGGCACGAGCCTCGCGTCGCCGGTGTTCGCGGGCGTGATGGCGGTGGCCGACAGCCTCGACCACTACCACCACGGGTTCATCAACCCGGTGCTGTACCAGCTGACGTCGCGCACGTCGGCGATCCACGACGTGCAGCACGTCGACGGCGCGGTGCAGCGCGTGGACTTCGCCAACGGGGTCGACGCCACGGAGGGGCTGAAGACCTCCGCCCGGGTGCTCGACTACCCGAACCTGACGATCCACACGACCAAGGGCTACGACGACGTGACGGGCCTCGGCTCGCCCAACGGAGTGGCGTTCCTGTTGCTGGTGTGACCGAGGGGTGAAGGAAGGGCCTGCCGGGATTGCCTGGCAGGCCCTTCCTTGCGTTCACGGCACGCGGACCGGCGGATGCCGCAGCGCGCGGACCGCGGGCGAGCGCAGCGGGGACAGCGCGGCGACGGCGATGACGATCCCGCCGACCAGCACCACCTGCGGCGCGCCGAACGCCGCCCCGAGCGGTCCGGCCAGCAGTTCGCCGATGGGGATGCCCGCGTAGGAACCGAAATCGTCGAAGGCGGCCATCCGCGACAGCAGATGCCCGGGGATGTTCTCCTGCATCGTCGTGTCCCAGGCGACGCCCATGACGCCCGCGCAGAACCCGGCGACGAAGGTCGACCCCGCCAGCACCGCGAACCCCGCGTGCACGCCGAGCGCGATCAGCGGCAGCACGGTCAGGGCGGCACTCGCCAGCCCCAGCGGCAGCAGCCGTCGCGGCGCGAGCCGGTACATCACCAGCCCCGACAGCAGTGCGCCCACCGCGCGCACGCTCAGCACCACACCCCAGCCGGCCGCGCCGATCGTGCCCTGCGCGATTCCCGGCCCGAGCACCAGCCAGCCGCCGGTGAACACGATGTTGTAGACGGTGAAGGCGCTGACCACCCGCCACAGCCACGGGATCCGCCAGAACTGCCGCCAGCCGGTTCGCACGCTGTGCAAGACGCTGTCCGGCCCGGAGTGCTCCGCCGGGGGCAGCGTGATCGCCTGGTAGAGCAAGGCGGCGAGCACGAACGACACCCCGTCGGCGGCGATCGCCCAGCCACCGCCGACCGTGCCGACCAGGATCCCGGCGACGGCCGGGCCGGCCACCTTGGTGAGGTTCCGCCCGGTGGCCAGCAGCGAGTTCGCCTGGCGCAGCGATTCCGCCGGGACGATCTGCGGCACGATCCCGCGCAGCACCGGCGTGGTGAACGCGGTGCAGACCCCGCCGAGGAACTCGGTGCCGGCGAGGGCGGCCAGCGAGTAATTGCCGGTGAGCAGGATGGCCGCGGCGACCAGCTGCGCCGCGCCCGCGCCGAGGTTCGACAGCCGCAGCACCCGGTTGCGCGGGAACCGGTCGCCGACCGCGCCGCCGACGAGCAGGAACGCGAGCCGCGGCACTATCCCGGCGGCGAGCACGACGCCGAGGTCGGTCGGGCTCCGGCTGCTGCCCAGCACCGCGAACGCCAGCGCGACCGGGGTCATGGCGCTGCCCAGCAGCGAGACCAGTCGTCCGGTGTAGAAAACAGCGAATGCGCGATGGCGCAGCGGAGTGCGCGGTCTTTCCCCCACCCCGCGATCTTGTCGAGAACGGGTCGGGAACGCCACAGAGTATTGGCGCGGCCGGGTACTCCGGTTCAGACTCACGGGTCAGCCGGGAGAAAGGGCACGAAATGAGCGGGATCGACGCCGAGGTCTTCGGGGGCCGAATGCCGTCTGGAGCAGGGGATTTCGCGATCGAAACGCACGGAATCACCCCGATCCCGCACGCGAACCGGTTCGGGCGGCCGTGGCGGCTCGCGGGCGTGTGGTTCGCCCCGAATCTCACCATGACCGCCGTCTTCACCGGCACCCTCGGCGCGACGCTCGGGCTCGGTTTCACCACCGGGTTCGTCATCGCGCTGATCGGCACCGTGCTCGGTTCGCTGCCGGTCGCGTGGCTGTCCACCTGGGGTCCGCGCACCGGAACCGGGCAGCTGCCGCTCGCGCGGCTCCCCTTCGGCCGCGGCGTCGTGCTGCCCGGCCTGGTGCAATGGCTCGGCTCGATCGCGTGGGACGCGCTGGTCGGGCTGTTCGGCGGCGAGGCGCTGGCGCAGCTGACCGGGCTGCCGTTCTGGGCGGCGGTGCTGGTGGTGCTGGTGTTGCAGTGCACGCTCGGCGTGTTCGGCTACGCGGTGATCCACCGGGTCCAGGCCGTGATGAGTGTGGTGCTGGTTGTCGCATTTGTCGCGCTCGCGGTAAAGGTGGTGCTTGATCACCCGATCACGTTCGCCGATTCCGCGACGGGCGGCGATTTCGCCGGAGCCGTCGTGCTGTTTTCCACCATTACGCTCAGCCTCGCTATTTCGTGGGCTCCTTATGCGTCGGATTTCAGCCGTTACCTGCCCGCCACGACCCGGTCGAGCGGCGTCTTTTGGTACACGCTGCTCGGACTGACCGCGTCGTACGCGATCGGCGAGGGCATCGGTCTCGCCCTCGGCACGGCATTGGGCGACCAGACCGCCGCCGGGGTGTCGACGCTGCTCGGCGGCGGCGTGCTGGGTGCGGTGGCGCTGCTGGTGATCGCGCTGGCGGCGGTGTCGTCCAACGCGATGAACGACTACAGCGGCTCGCTCGCGTTGCAAACTGTCGGCGTGCGGGTGCGGCGTCCGGTGTCCGCGGTGGTCGTGACGGTGCTGGCGTTCGCGTTGATCCTCTGGATGCACAGCGGTGATCTGGCGGCGAAATTCCAGAATGTGCTGCTGGTGGTGAGTTACTGGATCCCGCCGTTCCTCGGTGTCGTCGTGCCGGACTGGCTGCGGCGCACGCGTCGCGGCCGCGAGGTCGACGTGCTGGCTGAGCTGCGCCGACCGGTTCGCAGCTGGGCCGCGCTGGTGGCGTTCGTGGTGGGCTTCGCGGCGGCGGTGCCGTTCATGAACACGACTGTCTACACCGGACCGGTCGCCGCGGCGCTGCACGGGGCGGATCTGGCCTACTACGCCGGGTTCGTGGTTTCGCTCGTGGCGTATCTGGCGCTGCGCGGCCGCCGACCGGTTGACCTCCAGTAAGGTAGAGGTCGCACGCTGGCAGGTGCCTACTTCTGGAGGGACCATGCCAGTAGCTGTTGTCACCGGCGCTTCCGCCGGTCTGGGCCGGGCGCTCGCCTCGGCTCTCGTCCGTCGCGATTGGACAGTGCTGGGCACCGGACGCGACCCGGGGACGCTGCGCGCGGCCGCCGCGGACCTCGGGTTCACCCCGGTGCCCGGCGACGTCACCGATCCCGCGCACCGCGTCCAGCTCGCCGAAGCCGTCGGACCCCGGCTCGATCTGCTCGTCAACAACGCCAGCACGCTCGGCGTCAGCCCGCTGCCGCCGCTGGCCGAGTACCCGCCGGACGAGCTGGAAACTGTCTTCCGCACCAACGTTTTCGCGCCGCTCGCGCTCGCCCGGCTGCTGTTGCCCGCGCTCGCCGCGGCAAAGGGAGTTCTGGTGAACATCAGCTCCGACGCCGCCGTGGAGGCGTACGAGGGCTGGGGCGGCTACGGTTCGGCGAAGGCCGCGTTGGACCACGTGAGCGCGGTGCTGGGCGTGGAAAACCCGGATATCGCGGTGTATGCCGTCGATCCCGGGGATCTGCGCACCGCCATGCACCAGGCCGCATTCCCCGGCGAGGACATCTCGGACCGGCCGTTGCCGGAGACCGCGGTACCGGCTTTCCTGCGACTGCTGGAGGAACGTCCGGCGAGCGGCCGCTTCCGGGCCGCGGATCTGCAGGTGCAGTCATGACCGCACCGCGCACCCGGTTCGACCTGGCCGAGGACCGCAGCGCGTCCGCGCCGCCCGAAGCGCGCGGCCTCGCCCGGGACGAAGTGCGGCTGCTCGCTGCCGGTCCGGAAGGCGTGCAGCATGCCGTTTTCCGTGATCTGGCAGCGTTCTTGAATCCCGGCGATCTGCTGTTGGTCAACACTTCCGGCACGCTGGCCGCCGCGGTCGACGCTGTCCGGGACGACCACGTCATCACCGTCCATTTCTCCACCGAGCTGGATGACGGCACCTGGGTGGTCGAGCTTCGCGCTCCCGGCGGCCCGCTCCTCGACGGACGCGCGGGGGAGCGGCTCAGGCTGCCCGCCGGCGCCGTCGTCACCTTGCGCGAGCCGCACGTCGCCGGGGCGCAACGATTGTGGCGCGCGAAGATCGAAGTAGAAGGCGAGGTCCCGCGGTATCTCACGAAGGTCGGGCGGCCGATCCGCTACGGCTATGTGCCGCGCGCGTGGCCGTTGCCGAATTACCAGACGGTGTTCGCGCTCGATCCGGGTTCGGCGGAGATGCCGAGCGCGGCGCGGCCGTTCACTGCGGAATTGGTCACACAACTCGTCTCGCGCGGTGTGCTGTTCGCACCGATCTTGTTGCACACCGGCGTCTCGTCGCCGGAAGCCGGGGAACCGCCGTACGGTGAGCGATTTCGCGTTCCGGCCACGACTGCGGCGTTGGTCAATTGGGTGCGTGACCAGGGTGGACGCGTTATCGCAGTAGGGACAACGGCGGTGCGCGCGATCGAATCCGCCGCGAATCCCGGCGGACTCGTCACCGCGGCGGCGGGCTGGACCGAACTGGTTCTCGGCCCGGACCGGCCGGCGCGCGCGGTCGACGGTTTGCTCACCGGCCTGCACGCGCCGGAGGCTTCCCACCTGCTGCTTCTCGAAGCGGTGGTGGGTCCGGAGCTGGTGCAACGGGCTTACGACGCGGCGGTGCGACGGGAGTATCTGTGGCACGAGTTCGGCGATGTCTCGCTCCTGACAAGCAGGTGAGGCCCAGGCCTGTCAAGTAATCCCGCACAATTTCCCGGGATGCGGATGCATATGCAGTCTCGCGGGTGAACGTGTCATTCTCGCCCCGTTCCGCTGACCGCGAAAGGGCCATTTGTGCGTACATTTCCGCGAACCCGATTGCTCGCTTCCGCACTCGCCGCTGTGACGGTGCTCGGGGCGCTCGCCGGGTGCACCCGCGCGGACCGCACCGAGGCCGCGACCAACCAGGGCGCCGCCGGGGAGGTGCGCGTCGGCTTCTTCCCGAACGTGACGCACACGCCCGCGCTGATCGGGGTCAAGAAGAACTTCTTCGCGCAGAACCTCGGCGGCACCAAGCTCACGACACAGACGTTCAACGCCGGTCCGTCCGAAGTGAACGCGTTGCTCGGCGGTTCGCTCGACGTCGCGTTCATCGGCTCCGGGCCGGCGATCAACGCCTTCACCAAGTCCAAGGGCGCGATCCAGCTGGTGTCCGGCGCGGTCACCGGCGGCGCGCAGCTGGTGGTCAAGCCCGGGATCACCTCGGTCGACCAGCTCAAGGGCAAGACGATCGCGACGCCGCAGCTGGCCAACACCCAGGACGTCGCGCTCAAGAAGTTCCTCGCCGAGAAGCACCTGACCGGCCAAGTCAACGTGACCAACCTGGACAACCCGAAGACGCTCGACGCGTTCCGCAAGGGCGAGGTCGACGGCGGCTGGCTGCCCGAGCCTTGGTCGTCGCGGCTGATCGCCGACGCGGGCGCGAAGGTGCTGGTCGACGAGAAGTCGCTGTGGCCGCAAGGCCGGTTCCCGACGACCGTCGCGATCGTGCGCAGCGAATTCCTCAAGCAGCACCCGGACACCGTGCGCGCGCTGCTGAAGGGCGAGCTGCAGGCGATCGACTGGGCGAAGAAGAACCCGGCCGAGGCGAAGACCGTGGTCAACGGAGCGCTCAAGGAGCTGTCCGGCAGCTCGCTCAGCCCGGCCGTGCTCGACCGCGCGTTCGCGAACATCGAACTGACCGCCGACCCGGTGCCCGCGCAGTTCCCGCAGCTGGCCAAGGACTCGGTGACCGCGGGCGTGGTCGACCAGGTGGTGGACCTCAAGGGGTTCGCCGACTTCGGCCCGCTCAACGAGGCGCTCAAGGCGCAGCAGCTGCCCGCCGTCAACGCGCCCGAACTGGCCAAGTGACGTCCCGACCGGAAGGCGATCCGCGATGACCACCACCCTGGCGCGACCTGTGACCGCCGCCGTCCACCTCGACCGCGTGGGCAAGGTGTTCGGCTCCGCCGGCAACGCCGTGACCGCGCTCGACGGGGTCGACCTCACCGTCGAACCGGGCGAGTTCGTCTGCCTGCTTGGGGCGTCCGGCTGCGGCAAGAGCACGCTGCTGAACCTCGTCGCGGGCCTCGACCAGCCGTCCGCCGGCGAGATCACTCTCACCACCTCACGGCCCGCGGTGATGTTCCAGGAGGCCGCGCTGATGCCGTGGCTGACCGCGTCCCGGAACGTGGAACTGCCGCTGCGGCTCGCTGGCTTCGGCCGTTCCGAGCGTCGGGAAAAGGCCGCTGAGCTGCTGGACCTGGTGCGGCTGAGCGACGCGGCACGCAAGCGTCCGCACGAGCTGTCGGGCGGGATGCGGCAGCGGGTCGCGCTGGCCCGTGCGCTGGCCGCGACCCACCGCGTCGGCGGTGACGACGGCAACGCGCTGCTGCTCATGGACGAACCGTTCGCGGCGCTCGACGCGATCACCCGCGACGTGCTGCAGAGCGAGTTGCTGCGGGTGTGGCGCAGCACCGGTACGTCGGTGCTGTTCGTGACGCACGACGTGCGCGAAGCCGTCCGGCTCGGACAGCGCGTGGTGCTGCTGTCGTCGCGTCCGGGCCGCGTGGTCCGCGAGTGGGACGACGTGCCGTCCGCCGACGCCGAACTGCTGGCCGAGGAGATCACGGCCGATCTGCGAAAGGTGATCAGCACCCATGCCGCAGCCTGATCAGGCGGCCCCCGAGCTCGACGAAGCCGTCGGCGCCGGCCTGGACCGGCTCGACACCCCCACCGGCGCGCGGCCGGCTTCGCTGCGCCGCCGGTTCGTGCGCGGATTCCTGCCGCCCGTCGGCGCGCTCGTGCTGCTGGTGATCCTCTGGCAGATCCTGTGGGCCGCCGCGTTCTGGCCGGAGACCACGCTGCCCGCGCCGCTGGACGTCTGGGCCGAGTTCTGGAGCACGGTCACCGACGGTTCGGTCTTCGGCTTCATCTGGACCTCCGTGCACCGCGCCGCCTTGGGTTTCGCCGCCGGGGTCGTGCTCGGCACGCCGCTGGGCATCCTGGTGGCGAAGGTCCGCGTGGTGCGCGCCGCGATCGGACCGCTGCTGAGCGGGTTGCAGAGCCTGCCTTCGGTGGCGTGGGTGCCCGCCGCGGTGATCTGGTTCGGCATCAACGACGCGGCGATCTACTTCGTCGTGCTGCTGGGCTCGGTCCCGTCGATCGCGAACGGCCTCGTGTCCGGCATCGACCAGATCCCGCCGATCCTGCCGCGCGTCGGCAAGGTGATGGGTGCCGGCCGCCTCGCCGCGGCCCGGCACATCCTGCTGCCCGCCGCGCTGCCCGGGTTCCTGGCCGGGCTCAAGCAGGGCTGGGCGTTCTCGTGGCGTTCGCTGATGGCCGCGGAACTGATCGCGCGCTCGCCGAGCCTCGGCGTCGGGCTGGGGACGTATTTGAACGACGGGTCGTCGTACAACTCGATGCCCAAGGTGATCGCGGCGATTTTCCTGATTCTGTTCGTCGGGGTGGCGATCGAGCTGATCGTGTTCCGTCCGCTGGAACGGTCGGTGCTGCGCGCGCGGGGCCTGACGGCGTCACTCTGAGTACCTGCCCGAGCGCCGCTCGCGGGTGCCAGACAGAATGCTGGACCATGACTTCCGGGCTGTTCGCGCTGGCTTCCGTGCTCGTGTTCGTCGTACGGTTCGCGCGCGAGCCGCGGCGGGTCGGCAACGCGGTGTGGTTCCTGATCGCGCTCGGCTTCACCGGATTGTGGCTGCTGTCGTTTTTCAACCACGTCGAATGGGCGCAGGTCGCGATCATCGTGGTGGTGGCGCTCGTCGGCGGGCTCGGTGCTTTGGCACTGCCGTGGGCTCTGATCGCGAACGGCGTCGTGATGCTGCGCCGGGAAGGCCGGCGGCTCGCGAACCTGTTGTCGCTGCTGGCCGGGCTCGGTCTGCTCGCAGTGTTCGCTCTCGCGGTGAGCTCGCTCATCTTCGACGATCAGCCGTTGCTGCGCGTGGCCGCGATGGCGGTGCTGCTCGTGACCGGTTATCTGGCATTCCTGTTCACGGCGCTGCTGCTGTACTCGATTCTCTACAGCCGGGTCACCCGCCGCGCCAGTGCCGGAGCCGTAGTCGTCCTCGGCTCCGGGCTGCAGGGCGACCGAGTGCCGCCGCTGCTGGCCAGCAGGCTCGACCGCGCGGTGCAGGTGCAGCAGCGGTCACCGGGCGCGTTGCTGGTGGTGTCCGGTGGGCAGGGCGCGGACGAACTGACCTCGGAAGCGGACGCGATGGCGCGGTATCTCCTCGCGGCGGAGGTCCCGGCGGAGCAGATCGTGCTGGAAGACCGGGCGACGACCACGAGCGAAAACCTGCGATTCAGCGTCGCTTTGCTTGCGCAGCGGGGGTTTTCCGGGCCGATTCTGGCGGTGACGAACAACTACCACGTGTTCCGGACCGCGGTACTGGCGCGGCAGCTGGGATTGCGGCTCAACGTGATCGGAGCGAAGACGGCGTCGTATTTCGTGCCGAGCGCGTTCTTGCGGGAGTTCGTCGCACTGCTGCTGGAGTACCGGAAGACGAACGCGGCGGCGTTGCTGTTCTTGGGCGTGGGGCCGTTTTTGCTGTACCTGATGAGCTGATCAGACGGCGCGCACCTGGATCGCGCGCCAGTGGCAGCCGTCCTGCTCGGCCCGTTCGACGGTGAACCGCACCTGGTCGCCCGCGGTGAGGAACCGGAATCCCTCAGCCTCGATCATCGAGTAATGCGCCCAGACCGGCCCGTCGACGGCCGCCGATTCGAGGATGCCCCAGCCCTCGTCGACTTCCCAGCGCACGACCTTCCCGAGATGTTCCACGACGGCCAGCTTAGGGAAGGATCGCCGCGCCGCACAGGGAATTACGGCACGGCGATCCTGTTCTAACGAACCAAGGTGCAGGAATTGCGTTGCGCCTCGACGTCGGAGAACTGCTGCCACCCGCCGTCGCCGATCACGGTCGGGCCGGGGGACCAGGTGTCGCTGTAGGGCAGATAGCGGTACCAGCGCAGTTCGCCCTTGCCAGTGACGGTGTAGAGGACATCCGCGCCCGCGGAGGTGATGCGGGTGAACGCGTTCCAGCCGCCGTTGCCGACGAGCTTCTTTTCCTGTGCCCACTTGTGCCCGGCCTCGTCCCAGGCGTAGCGGTACAGGAAGCCGTCGGTGCTGCGGGCGTAGAGCACGCCGTCGCCGCCGCCGGTGATGAGGTTGTAGGAATTCCAGCCGGTCCCGAGGGTTTCGGACGACCAGGTCTTGGCGGCGGTGTCGTAGCGGCGGCGGGAGAGCGAGCCGTCCGCGTTGACGACGTAGATGTCGCCGCGGCTGTCGATGGTGATGCGGTTGTGGTTGGCCGCGTTGTCGAACCCGGTCCAGCCGGTGGCGACAACTGTGCGCGAGTCGGGTGTCCAGCCGGTGCCGTTCCACTGGTAGCGGTAGACGTCGCCGTTCGCGCGGATGCCGTAGAGCAGCCCGTCGGGTCCGGCGAGGAGCCGGACGTAGCCGTTCCAGCCGCCGGTGCCGATCGTGGACTGGCGGGGATCCATCGGACCGCCGTCAGTCGGGTTCGGATGCGGGTAGAGCTGCAGGTCGCTGGTGACGGCGAAGAGCGGAACCGTTGTCCGGCACTGGATGGCCAGCTCGGGCGCCTGCGCGCGGATCCAGTCGACGAGGTCGTCGGTGCGGGTTTCGACGCTGCCCTGGCGGGTTTCGGTGACGGCGAGGCAGCCGTGCTGCCACGACCGCGAGCTGATCCCGATGAGCTCGGGAGTGTTGTTCGCCGTGGTGCGGATCGCGGGACCGCCTGCGTCGCCGAGGCAGGTGTCGTGCCCGTCGGCGTTGGTGAGGCCGAAGGCGGTGGCAGCGACCGACGCGGTGGTGAACGGCGAGGTCGTGGCCTTGTCCGGAACCCAAGTGTCGGAGGTGCGGCCGAAGCCGGCGACGGTGAGCGTTTCGCCCGCTGTCGGCGCGGTCCGTCCCAAGGAGATCGGGGTGACGTTGGCGATCGGGGTGGCGAGCTTGGCCAGCACCAGATCCCGATCCGGTCGCGGAATCAGGGTTGCGACCTTCGCCGTGGCAGCGCCTGCCGTGACGGTGACCGGGCTTGCCGGTGTCCCGGAACCGGCTGGCACGCAACCGCTGGCGGTGACGATCCACTGCGGTCCGAGGAGAACGCCGCTGCAGCCGTGCCCATCGGCGGCGACGCGAACGACGAAGTCGAAAGCCTTGTCGGGGACGGGAGTTCCGCCGCTGATGGCGTCCGCGGGCGGGACGATCACCAGGCCTGCCGCGACTGCGGCCGAGGCAGCGACGGCCAGCCGGAGGCGTGGGGAGTAGTCACGGCAACGCTATCGATCTTGGGACCGCGCCATTACCGGATGTTCCGGTGAGCGGGAGTGTTATTCCTGGCTGCCGGAACCGTCGAGCGGAAACGGCCGGAGAAACAGTTTCCGCTCGACGGTGCTCGATCACGAGGAAGCGTCCAATTGGAGCAAGGTGGTCGGCGCGCCGGGCGGATTGGTTCCGACTCCGACCTGCGTCGTTCCGCTCGGATTAACGTCGACGGTGCTGTGCTGCCCGCTGTCGGTGGTCAGTTCCGCGCGCACCTTGTGCCCCGCCCCGGAATTGATCCCGTCGCCGCGGATGGAATAGACGGCCGGGATTTTCATTGTGAGATGACCGGTCGGCGCGATGACGTGGAAGCACACCCGGCCGTCGCTGCCCTGCCCGACCGGCTCGCTGGTCCGGACCTGGATCAGGCCGACCGTGTCCGGGCCGGAGGGGCAGGCGGCGAACAGAATGTGCCCGTCGCCGGAGAGCAGCTGGACGTGGTAGTCGGCGAGGATCTGGTCCGCGCCGGGGTAATGGAAGTCCTCGACGATCGCGGGCTGCTGGTCCTCCGCGGTGGCGGCGGACCCGGTGCCCAGGGTCAAGGTCGTCGCGGCGGCGGCGCACACCGCTGCCGAGGCGACGACCGCGATGCTGGACTTCGTTCGGGTCGACAAGCTCAAAGGTTCCCCCTTGCGGACTAATAAACCGTGGCAAAGCGAGTAGTGAACCCGGTTCGGCGTACTGGTTCCGGCGATCCTGGCGCGCGTTTTTCGGTGGAATCGGCCCCGGTGTTAGCAAGAATGTGATGCGGTTCACTTCTATTATTTTGGAAAAGGAATCGTAAAGTGTTCTTGACCGGGTTTCGGTTGGTAACTTTATGAATTCGAAATCGCTCGCGGGTGCTCGCGGCTGGCTAGTCTCGGGCGGAGACGCGTGGTGATCGGACGGTCACCGGGGATCGCGTGGCATTTCACAGGGGGAATCGATGCGTACGGCGAAAGCCCGCTTTCGTGCTGCTCTGATGACGTTCTTGACCGCCTCCTTGGCCGCGGGAACGGTGCAGGCCCCGGCCGTCGCGGCCGAGGCGCCGCGAGCAGCGGCTTCCGCCGCGCCGGCGGGCAGCACGGATACCGATCGGGCCAAGACCTGGCGGTTGTGGCAGTTCGGCGGTCCGGCGACCAAACGGGACGCGGCGGTCGCGCTGGTCGGTTCCGACGCGGACGTCACGCGATTCCTCACCGCGCAAAAGGATGTCGACGCGTCCATCGACCGGAGCATCCACGTCAACCAGCTGATGTCCTCCGGCGGTGTCGCGACCCGGACGGCCGCGCAGAAGGCACTGGACGCCAACAGCGACGACGCACTCGAAACCTTCCTCGACACCGGCTGGGAAGGCGCGCACGAGAACGACCTCGCGCTGCGCGTCAACCAGATGATGGCCGCGGGCGGGCCGCAGCTGAAGCAGGCCGCTCAGAAAGCCTTGGACGCCAACAGCGAAGAGGCGTTGCGGACCTTCCTCTCCACCGGCTGGAAGGTTCCGTTCGGGACCGATCAGGCGGTCCAGGTCAACCAGGAAATGGCGGCTGGCGGGCCGGAGGTGAAGAAGGCCGCGCAGCAGGCGCTGGACGCCAACACCGACGACGCCCTCACCCAGTTCCTGGCCATCGATCTTCCGGTCGCGCAAGCTCGCGACGCTGAAACAGCGACCATCGCCGACCTCGTCGCCACTGCCAACTCGGCTTCCGCGCAGGCCGCGACCCAAACTCAGCTGGCGAAACAGGAATCCGACCGCGCAGTCGCCGAAGCGGCTGCCGCAGCGAAGGCCGCGCAAGCCGCCAAGGACGCAGCGGCGGCCGCGCAGGGACATGCCGGTCAGGCAACCGAGGCTGCTTCGCAGGCTGCGTACGCCGCAAACCAGGCCGCGATCACCGCTCGAGAGGCGATCGGGGCCGCGAACGCTGCTTCGCGCGCCGCACACACTGCGGCCGCGGCGGCGTCTCGTGCTGCCGCGGCGGCTTCCCGCGCGGGACAAGCTGCGTCGAATGCGTACGACGCAGCTGCGCAGGCATCGCTCGATAAGGAGCACGCGGACGTCGCGCGCAATGCCGCGCAGACCGCGCGCGATGCCGCTGTAGGTGCGGAGAAAGCAGCTGGTGCTGCCCGCGCGGCGCGGACGGCGTCGCAGCAGGCGGAGAACGCGGGTGCCGCTGCACACGATGCTGCACTGCAGTCAAGCAACGCTGCCGCTGCCGCCACGGATGCCGCTAACAACGCTGCTGCCGCAGGCGCGGACGCACGTCAGGCGCAAGCCGCGGCCGCGACGGCTCGCGCGCAGGCGGCCCGCGCCGTCTCGGCGGCGAACGCGAGCCAGTCGTGGGCACACCAGGCGAGCGATGCCGCTGATCAGTCTGCGAACGCAGCGCACGCGGCTGCCCTCGACGCGAACGCCGCTGCGCAAGCGGCCGACGACGCGGCGGCACACGCGGGCGAGGCAGCGGACGCGGCGAAGAAAGCCACCGAGCACGCGAACGCCGCGACAGCCGCCGCGAACGCGGCGGTCACCGCGGCGAACCAGGCCATCCACATCGCGCAAGCCGCGCGCAAGGCGGACGACGACCGGATCGCGCAGGCCAGCCAAACGGCTGACGACGCCGCCAAATCAGCGTTGGCCGCTTACGCCGCACAGCCGAAACCGAAGCGGTGGGACGTCGACCAAGTCAGTACCTGGGACGCGGAAACCACCCGGTTGATCGCCGAAGCGACGGCGGCAGGCGCTCCGCGGGCCACGGTGCTCGCCGACGCGCGCAAGGTCGCGCTGACCCTGGCCGACACCGGAGGACAGTGGACGAAGGCGGCCGCGCAGGCGGCGCTCGCCGCGACCGACGACGAGGCGATCGACTTCGTCACCACCGGTGTGCAGGCCGCCGCCGGACAGGACGACCGGTCGATCCTCCGGCAACTGTGCGAAACAGCGACGACCGGTTTCCAGAACGCGGCGAACACCGCGCTCGCCGGCAGCGACGCTCAGGTGCGCGACTTCCTGCGCAGCCGGGATTACGCGGGCCGGGAGCAGGACGACGCGCTGCAGGTCAACCAGATCATGTCGGGCGCTCGCACGGCCGGGCGCACGATCGTCGTCCAGTACGCGCAGAAGGCGCTGGACGCGAACACCGACAAAGCTCTGCGCGACTTCCTCGATGCCGGCCAGTACACGGCTCTCGGAATCGACGACCAGGTCAAGGTCAACCAGGTCCTCTCCGGTGCCCGGAACGCCGGGCAGCGCGAGGTGGCCGCCGGAGCGCAGGCCGCGCTGGACGGACCGCCGACCCTGGCCCACGAGTTCTTGGCCGTCGGGCAGTACAGCGCGGCGCGGCGCGACCAGAACACTGCCGCGCACAACGCTGCGATCGATTCCTTGCTGGCCCAAGCGTCCCGCGCGGCCGCGAACGCGACTCACGACGCCAATGAAGCGCAGGCCGCAGCCGCCCGCGCCCGTAACGCGGCGGACGACGCGAACAGGTACGCACAAGAGGCCAACGCGGCCGCCGCCCAAGCCGCGGACTACGCGAAGACCGCGCAGGCTGCAGCCGACCGCGCAGCCGCGTCCGCCAAGCAGGCGCAGGATTCCGCGAACGCCGCCGCCCGGGCAGCGGCCTCCGCGGTCGCTTCCGCGGACGCGGCCGGCCGCTCGGCGGCCTGGGCGCAGCATTCCGCGCAGGTAGCCGCGAACTATGCCCGCGAGGCAGCGGATTCAGCCGCGACCGCGCATCAGATGGCGGTCGACGCGGGCAAGGACGCCCACGATGCCGCGGTCGCCGCGCAGCAGGCCTGGGAGGCCGTCGCCACCAAGGCGAAGGCGGAGAAACAGCAAGCGATCCAGGACCGGCAAGCGTCCTGCCGAGACCAGTACCGGTCGCACGACTCGCTGCTCTACCTGAACAACCAGGACTGCAACCTGCTGTTCTCCGGCAGCAAGGCCGACCAGGAGCGCATTCTCGCGCACCTGCAAGAGGTCTGCCGGAACATGAACCCGGCAGGCAGCGCCGACACCGCGCGCTGCCTCGACCCGCACAACCTGCTGAGCTCCAACTTCGCGGCCCGGCCGTTCGACGGCTCCGGTCAGGAACTCTCCGAGTACGGCGGCTTCGTCCTGATGGGCTTGGTCGCACTGGCCTGCCCGGAATGCGACCTGGTCGAACTCCTGGGCGGGGCGGTCGCCGACCTGGCGGACGGGGTCGGACTCGGCGAGATCTTCGCCGGGGACCTGCTCGACGCGGCCATGGGCAGCGCGCTGGACACGGTGACCTCGCGGGCCATCGCCGCGGCCGGCGAGGCCGGTGACCTAGCCGCTGAGGCGGTCGCGGAAGCGGCGCAAATGGCCAGGGTGGCGCAAGAGCTGTCGGAAAACCCGTTGCTGTGCGGGCTGAACAGCTTCACGCCCGAGACGCGGGTCTTGATGGCCGACGGGTCGGCGAAGCCGATCAAGGACGTCCGCGTCGGGGACGCGATCACCAACGCCCGCCCCGACGACGCGACGCGGCAGCAGCACACGGTGGCGCACATCAGCGTCACCGACACGGACACTGATTTCGTCGACCTGCGCATCGACACCCCGGCCGGCCCCCGGACGATCACGTCGACCGCGCACCATCTGATCTGGAACACCGGTGCCCATGCGTGGACCGCCGCGGCCGACCTGCGTCCCGGCGACCAACTCGACACGCCGGGGGACGGCCATGCCCGGCTGATCGACAGCCGCCGGTACACGGCGAACAGCCGGACGTACAACCTGGCGATCAACACCACGCACACGTTCTACGTGCTGGCCGGCGAGACGCCGATTCTGGTGCACAACGGGGCCAAGTGCATCGAAGAAGTCGAACCGGGAATCTTCCGCTACGACGACGGCTCGATCCGGACGTCGGACGGCAAGTTCGCGGGAACCGACGGGACGAACGTCGGGGCGGACGCGGAGAAGGCGGTGTGGGACGCACTCGAGGCGGATGGATTCAAGGTTGTCCGTGGCCGGGTGTACACCAAGGGGAACGGCGACCAAATCCGGGTCTACGACGGTGCGGTCGATCTCGGGAACGGCCGCTATCGCGGGCTGGAAATCAAGAGCGGCAACGCGAAAAAGACTACTGCGCAGAAGCGGTTCGACAATTGGGTCACAGCGGGCAATGTCGCGAGAGGCATCGGAAATTCGATTGGCTTTGCTATCGTCGACGTCGAGTTGAAGCAGGTCGGCGGCTGACCCGGTAGGACCGGGCGGCCGCGGCGGATTCGGGCAAGGTGGGCAGCATGTTTTCGACGAGTCGGGCCCTGGTCTCGAGAGGGTTGGCCGAGTACGGCGAAGAGGCGGTGGCCGAGTGGGTTTCCGGATGCGAGGACGACGACTTCCATCGGGTGTGCGGCGTCGCGGACTGGCTCCTGTCGGACCCCTCCGGCTGCCTGCCCGAGCCTGGGTTCACGCCGGTGGCTGCCTCCTCGATCGCCGCGGTTTTCGTGCATGACGGGCATCCGAGGAAGCTCGCCAGGTCCCGGAGGCGGAAGCTCCCGGAGTTGTCCAGGGAGGAAGCTCTGAAACTGTCTTTTTCCGGTTCTCCGAGTTCGCGTGACTTGGCGGTAAAAGGCAATTTTTACGGGGTGACCGAGGAATTCAAGTCGTTTTGGCAGCAGGCGCGGCGTCCGGGGCGTGCATGATCTCGGCAACAAGAGGCTTTATTCGACGATACCTTATCGAGTACGGCGAGGACACCGCGGCGGAGTGGGTCGTTTCGTGTACCGACGACGAACTGCTTCGGCTGGGCTGCATCGCTGGCTGGGTCTCGCACAACGGCCCGTCGACGCCTTCCGGCGCGGGAATGATGTTCTGCAAGGCGTTGGCGATCGGCGCGGTGTGCGTGCACGACGGGAAGCCGCGGAAATTGGCGCGGGCTCGGCGGAAGAAGCTGCCGGAGTTGTCGGAGGAGGAGCGTCGCCGCATTCGTGCGGAGGATTATCCGTACGCTTTGTCGTTGGAAATCCCGCAGGATTACGGCATTACGGACGAAATCAAGGAATTCTGGGCGGATCCCGGGCCGGTGCGGTGAAGGCGACGTTGCGGGCGTCCAACGGCGTCCAGGTGAAAGACGTGGCCGAGGACAACGTCGTCGCCGTGCTGGAAGCGATGGCACGGGATGGGAACGCAGTCGTGGCCAGCGACTCCGATCCGGACAACGTCTTTATTCAGGTGTGGCTTCGCGACAACGGCGTGTACCAGCTGGAATACCGGGACGGGAAGCCGACCAGTCATTACCAGACGCTGACTGTCTCGCGGGACAAGGTCGCCGCCGCCATCGTGGGATGGCTTGCCGACGACGACTCCTGGAAAGAAGCTTTCCAGTGGAAGGACATCGGCGACTGGTTCGCCTGATTTCCTCCGCACAGCAAAGCGGGCCGGAGACCTGATCTCCGACCCGCCCAGTGCACAACTCAGGACTCTGACTGACGCCGTCCGCTCGAGCCGTTGCGGCGGTTTCGCGGCGGCTGGCCCGATCCGCGACGGTCGGCGCCGGCAGCGCGACGCCCAGCGCCCTCCGCGCCGCGTCGACCGGTGCCCGTGCCGCGGCGCTGGTCTTCCCGGCGGGCCTGGCCTGGCTGCCGTTCCGTGGAACGGGCCTCGCCGCCCTGTCGAGGTCCGCCGCGGCCGCCGGAGCGGCGGGGTTGCGATCCAGTCCGCGCGCCGAGACCGCCTCGGTTTTCCGAGGGGGCGCCGCGGCGGCGGCCGGTGCCCGGTGCGGCACCGGAGGCGGTGACCGTCTTCGGGCGGTTGTCCACCACGGGGCGACGCGGCGAAGCGGTGAACGAGCGGTCCCCGGGGGCGAGCTCGGCCAGCAGCGGGTGCGTCGGCGAGATCCGTGTGGTGGTCGGCGAGATCCCGGCCTTGCGGGTGAGCGCACGGACGTCCGAGACCTGCTCGTCGGTCATCAGGGTCACCACGGTGCCCGACGCGCCCGCCCGTGCGGTGCGGCCGGAGCGGTGCAGGTACGCCTTGTGCTCGACCGGCGGGTCGGCGTGGATCACCAGCGTGACGTCGTCCACGTGGATGCCCCGGGCGGCGATGTCGGTGGCCACCAGGGTTTTCGCCGTGCCGGACGAGAACGCTTCCAGGTTGCGCGTGCGCGCGTTCTGGCCGAGGTTGCCGTGCAGTTCGACCGCGGGGACGCCGCTCGCGACGAGTTTGCGGGTGAGGGCCTTCGCGCGGTGCTTCGTGCGGGTGAAGACCAGGGTGCGGCCGGGAGCCGCGGTCAGGTCGACCAGTACCGGCAGGCGGTGGGTTTCCTCGAGGTGCAGCACGTGGTGCGTCATCGTCGAGACCGGGGATTGCGCCGAGTCGACGCTGTGCAGCATCGGGTCGTTCATGAAGCGCTTCGCGAGCACGTCGATGCCGTTGTCGAGGGTCGCGGAGAACAGCAGGCGCTGGCCGCGCTCGGGGGTGGCCGCCATGATGCGGCGGACCTCGGGCAGGAAGCCCAGGTCGGCCATGTGGTCGGCCTCGTCGAGGACGGTGATCTCGATCTTGTCCAGCTTCGCTTCGCCGGAGCGCATGTGGTCGGCGAGCCGGCCGGGGCAGGCGACGACGATATCGACGCCGTCGCGCAGGCGGGTGATCTGCGGGTTCGCGCTCACGCCGCCGAAGATCGTGGTGGCCTTGAGGCCGAGCGGGCGCGCCAGCGGCACGATCGCGGCCTCGATCTGGGTGGCCAGTTCGCGCGTCGGGGCGAGGATCAGCGCCCGCGGACGGCCGGGGCGGCGCCGCGTGGGCCCGGCGGCGAGGCGGGCCAGCACGGGCAGCACGAAGCCGTAGGTCTTGCCGGAGCCGGTGCGGCCGCGGCCGAGCACGTCACGGCCCGCGAGCGTGTGCGGGAGCGTGGCGGCCTGGATCGGGAAGGGCTCGGTGACGCCCTGTGCGGCGAGCGCGTCGACAAGAGTCTTGGGCAGGCCGAGTTCGGTGAAAGTCGTCATGGGTTGGTGCGGACGCGACAGCGTCCCGTATCTCCGTACGTAGCGCGGTTGTCCTGCCCGGCGCGGCCTCGGGTGGCTGCGGCGCGTGGTCGTCGACAACAGTGAAACGCGGTCCGAGGCAGAACTGAGCGGACCGCATCGCCCACTATACCGTCCCAAGATCCAGCGGGCTACGTGATATCGCCCGCAGGCCGCCACGCGCGAACCGACGAAGCGGGCGCGCGATGTTCGTCCGTTTCCACCATCGCCGCCGCGCACGCGGGTGCGAGGCTGGCCGCATGAGCACAGACGAACTCCGGGGACTGCTGGCGGAATGGGCGCGAGAAGCGAAAGTTCCCGGCGTCTCGGCCGGAATTTTCCACGAGGGCACGGAAACCCTGCTGACCGCGGGAGTGTCCAGTGTGGACACGGGAGCGCCGGTCGACGACGGCACCCTGTTCATGATCGGCTCCACCAGCAAGACGTTCGCCGCCGCCGCGGTGCTCGTGCTGGTCGAGGACGGCGTGCTCGAACTGGACCGGCCGGTGGTCGAGTACCTCCCGGAGCTGAGGCTCGCCGACCCGCTCGCCACCAAGACGGTGACGCTGCGCCACCTCCTCACGCATTCGTCCGGCTTCCTCGGCGACATCGAGGTCGACACCGGATGGGGCGACGACGCGCTCGCCCGCGCCGTGGAGCAGTTCGCCGAGCTGCCGCAGGTGTTCCCGGCCGGCGAGGTGTTCTCCTACTGCAACGCCGGCTTCCTGCTGGCCGGCCGTGTCGCCGAGGCGGTGTCCGGCGGCACTTACGAGGACCTGGTCCGCACCCGGCTGCTCGAACCGCTCGGCATGACCGACTCGTACTTCCAGCCCTGGGAGGTGCTGACCCGGCGGCACGCGGTCGGGCACGCGCTGCGCGAGGACGGCCCGGCGGTCGCGCACACCGTCGGCATCTCCCGGGCCGAAGCCGCGGCCGGCGGCCTCTGGTCGACCGCCCGCGACCAGCTGAAATGGGCTCGTTTCCAGCTGACCGGCGCGGACGTGCTGAGCGACGAGACCCGCCGCCTCATGCACGCCGCGCAGCGCACGGGCGCGCTGCCGTTCGAGGAGGTCGGGCTGTCCTGGCTGCGGCTGAGCCACGGCGACGCCCAGGTGGTGCGGCACGGCGGCAACATCAGCAACCTGCAGCTGTCGGAGTTCGTGATGGTGCCGAGCGAGAACCTCGCGGTCACCGTCCTCACCAACAGCGCGGGCGGCGGCGCGCTCGGCCCGCGGATCGTCGACTGGTGCCTGGAGAACGTGGCTGACCTGCCGAAACCGGGCGGTCGTCCGACCCGGGCAGTCGACCCGGGCGACTGCCCTGGACGGTATCGGACCGGCTCGCTGATCTTCGAAATCACCGAACGCGACGGCTCGCTCTGGGCGCAGATGATCCTCGACACCGAGGATCCGGACATCCTCTCCGCGCCGCCGTTCGAGGTCGTCTTCGTCGACGACGACGTGCTCGCCCGCGCCTCCGACACCAGCAGGCCGAGCGCCCGTTTCCGGCGCGACGGCCACGGCCGGGTGGATGCGGTGGAGTTCGGCGGCCGCACCGCGCTAAAGTTACCGGGCAGTAATATCGGCTGACCTGGAGATGCGATGAGCGAAACGGCGACAGCGCTGCTGAACCCGCGCGATTACGACGCCCGGAAGTTCGACCCGGAGACCCAGCGGCTGCTGCGGGCGACGATCGACTGGTTCGAAGCGCGCGGCAAACGCCGTCTCGCGCAGGCGTATCACGACCGCGAGTTCTACGCCGACTTCCTGGAGTTCGCGGGCAAGGAAGGCCTGTTCGCCAGGTTCCTCACCCCGGCCGCGGATTCCGCCGGCGACCCGGACAAGCGCTGGGACACCAGCCGGATCGCCGCGCTGGCGGAAATCCTCGGCTTCTACGGGCTCAACTACTGGTACCCGTTCCAGGTCACCGTCCTCGGCCTCGGACCGGTGTGGCAGAGCGGGAACGCGGCCGCGCGCAAGCGTGCCGCGGAGGCGCTGGCCGAGGGCGGCGTCGGCGCGTTCGGACTGTCCGAAAAGGAGCACGGCGCGGACATCTACTCGTCCGACCTCGTGCTCACCCCGGACGGCGAGGGCGGCTACCGCGCGAACGGGTCGAAGTACTACATCGGCAATGGGAACTGCGCGCGCACCGTTTCGGTGTTCGGCCGGATCGACGGCGTCGAAGGACCCGAGCAGTACGTGTTCTTCTACGCCGATTCCGAGCACCCGAACTACCACGTCGTGAAGAACATCGTGCCGTCGCAGATGTACGTCGCGGAGTTCCGGCTCGAGGACTACCCGGTGCGCGCCGAGGACATCCTCCACACCGGGGCGGAAGCCTTCAGCGCCGCGCTGAACACGGTCAACATCGGCAAGTTCAACCTGTGCTTCGGCGGCATCGGGATGGCGACGCATTCGCTGTACGAGGCGATCACGCACGCGCAGAACCGGATCCTGTACGGCAACCCGGTCACCGATTTCCCGCACGTGCGCCGCGAATTCGTCGAGGCGTACGCGCGGCTGACCGGGATGAAGCTGTTCTCCGACCGCGCGATCGACTACTTCCGCTCGGCGAACCAGCAGGACCGCCGCTACCTGCTGTACAACCCGATCACCAAGATGAAGGTGACCACCGAGGCGCAGAAGGTGATCGGGCTGGTCGCGGATGTCGTGGCGGCCAAGGGTTTCGAGGCCGACACCTACCTCGCGATGGCCAAGAACGACATCGACGGCCTGCCCAAGCTGGAGGGCACGGTCGCGGTGAACCTCGCGCTGATCGCGAAGTTCATGCCCGCGTACCTGTTCGCGCCGCAGGAATACCCGGCGGTGCCGACCCGCGACGACGCCTCCGACGACGACTTCCTGTTCCGGCAGGGCCCGGCGCGCGGGCTGTCGAAGATCCGGTTCCACGACTGGAAACCGGCGTACGAGAACGCGAAGCACCTGCCGAACGTCGCCCGCTTCACCGAGCAGGCAGGCGTGCTGGTGCGGCTGCTTTCCGAAGCCACGCCGGACGAGGCGCAGCAGAAAGACCTGGACTTCGGCCTCGCACTGACCGAACTGTTCACCCTCGTCGTGTACGGGCAGCTGATCCTGGAGCAGGCTGAGCTGACCGGCGTGTCAGA
Source organism: Amycolatopsis sp. Poz14 (assembly GCF_006704225.1). NCBI lineage: Bacteria > Bacillati > Actinomycetota > Actinomycetes > Pseudonocardiales > Pseudonocardiaceae > Amycolatopsis > Amycolatopsis sp. Poz14. The sequence continues at coordinate 9,015,894 of NZ_JACLHD010000001.1, read as the reverse complement.
CGACGTGCTGGACCAGCTGTTCGCGGTGCTGGTGCAGGACTTCAGCGTCGCCGCGGTCGATCTGCACGGCAAGTCGAGCTCCACGGAGAAGCAGCAGGAGCTGGCGCTGGCCGGGCTGCGGAAGCCGGTTGTGGACGACGAGCGGTTCGGTCGCGTGTGGGAAAAGGTGCGCGAGCTTTCCGGCGCGTACGAGATGAATCCCTGAGCCAAGACAACGAAAACGGCCTCCCGAGCAGTTCGGGAGGCCGTTTTCCGTTGTGCTACTTGCCGAATCCGGCGCGCCGCAGCGCGTCCGCCATCGCGCCGCCGCCCCCGGAGTCACGACGGTCCCGGCCGCCGCCGCGCTGCTGCGGCTGGTTCCGGCGCTGACCGCCGCCGCCCTGACCGCCGCCACCGCCGCCCTGGCCGCGATCACGTCCGCCGCCACCGCCGCGGTTGTTGCCCGCGCCGGGCTCGTCGTCCAGGCGCAGCGTCAGCGAGATCCGCTTGCGCGGCACGTCGACGTCCAGCACCTTCACCTTGACGATGTCGCCCGGCTTCACGACGTCGCGCGGGTCCTTCACGAAGTTCTTCGACAGCGCGGAAACGTGCGCGAGACCGTCCTGGTGCACGCCGACGTCGATGAACGCGCCGAACGCGGCCACGTTCGTCACCACGCCCTCCAGGCGCATGCCCGGCTTGAGGTCGCCGATCTTCTCGACGCCCTCGGCGAAGGTCGCGGTCTTGAACGCCGGACGCGGGTCGCGGCCCGGCTTCTCCAGTTCGGACAGGATGTCGGTGACCGTCGGGAGCCCGAAGGTGTCGTCGACGAACTCCGTGGGCTTCAGCGCCTGCAGGGTCCGCGCGTTGCCGATCAGCTCGCGGATGCCGGTGCCGGTGCGGTCGAGGATCCGCCGCACCACCGGGTACGCCTCCGGGTGCACCGAGGACGCGTCGAGCGGGTCGTCGCCGTCCGGGATCCGGAGGAAGCCCGCGCACTGCTCGAACGCCTTCGGGCCGAGCCGCGCGACGTCCTTGAGCGCGGTCCGCGAGCGGAACGGGCCGTTGGAGTCGCGATGCGCCACGATGTTCTCCGCGAGCGAGGTCGTGATGCCCGAAACCCGCGTGAGCAGCGGGGCGGACGCGGTGTTCACGTCCACGCCGACCGCGTTCACGCAGTCCTCGACGACCGCGTCCAGCGAACGCGACAGCGACACCTCGGACAGGTCGTGCTGGTACTGGCCGACGCCGATCGACTTCGGGTCGATCTTCACGAGTTCGGCCAGCGGGTCCTGCAGCCGGCGCGCGATCGAGACCGCGCCGCGCAGCGAGACGTCCATGCCCGGCAGTTCCTGCGAAGCGAACGCCGACGCCGAGTACACCGACGCGCCCGCCTCGGACACGACGGCCTTGGTGAGCTTCAGCTCCGGGTGCTTCTTGATCAGCTCGATGGCCAGCTTGTCGGTCTCCCGCGAGGCGGTGCCGTTGCCGATCGAGATCAGGTCGACGTTGTGCTTTCCGGCCAGAACGGCCAGTTCGGCGATCGACTGGTCCCACTTGTTCGCCGGCTGGTGCGGGTAGATGACGTGAGTGTCGACGACCTTGCCGGTCGCGTCGACCACGGCCACCTTCACGCCGGTGCGGAAGCCCGGGTCGAGGCCCATCGTCGCGCGGGTGCCCGCCGGGGCGGCCAGCAGGAGGTCGCGCAGGTTCGCGGCGAACACGCGCACGGCGTCGTCCTCGGCCGACTGGCGCAGCCGCATCCGCAGGTCGATACCAAGGTGCAGGAGGATCTTCGTGCGCCAGGCCCAGCGCACGGTGTCGCCGAGCCACTTGTCGGCCGGACGGTCCTGCTGGCTGATGCCGAACCGGGCGGCGATGCGCTGCTCGTACTCGGTCGGGCCGACGCGCGGCGGGGCGTCCTCGGCGACCGGCTCGGAAGGCTCCATCGACAGGTCGAGGATCTCTTCCTTCTCGCCGCGGAGCATCGCGAGGATCCGGTGCGAGGGGAGCTTGGTGTAGGGCTCGGAGAAGTCGAAGTAGTCGGAGAACTTGGCCCCGTCGGTCTCCTTGCCCGCGCGGACCTTCGACGCCAAATGGCCCTCGGTCCACATCTTCTCGCGCAGCTCGCCGATCAGGTCGGCGTCCTCGGCGAAGCGCTCGACCAGGATGGCGCGCGCGCCGTCGAGGGCGGCCTGCGCGTCCGCGACGCCCTTGTCCGCGTCGACGAACACCGCGGCGGCCGCCTGCGGATCGGTCGACGGGTCGTTCAGCAGGCCGTCGGCCAGCGGCTCCAGACCGGCCTCGCGGGCGATCTGCGCCTTGGTCCGCCGCTTCGGCTTGTAGGGCAGGTAGATGTCCTCCAGCCGCGACTTCGTGTCCGCGGCGAGGATCTGCGCCTCGAGCGTCTCGTCCAGCTTGCCCTGGCTCCGGATGGACTCCAGGACCGCGGCGCGGCGCTCGTCGAGCTCGCGCAGGTAGCGCAGCCGCTCCTCGAGCGTGCGCAGCTGCGCGTCGTCCAGCTCTCCGGTGACTTCCTTGCGGTACCGGGCGATGAACGGCACCGTGGACCCCTCGTCGAGGAGGGTGACGGCGGCCTTGACCTGCCCTTCGCGCACCCCCAGCTCTTCGGCGATCCGCTGCTCGACCGACTGCACGCTCAAAACCAGGCTCCTGCTTCGTCTCGGGTTGCTCCGAGCCTGCATTGTGCCGCTGCCCGCCCCGCGCGCTGCGGATGGCCCGCCGAAGCACCTCCGGAAGTTCCTTGACATCCGTATTGGTCTAGTCCATTTTGAGGTGATCTGGCTCACTGCCCCTGCGGAGGTCTGCCCGTGTCCCCACACCCGTCCCCCCGGCGGCTGCCCGCCCTGGTGTCCCTGCTGGCCTCGGTCGCGCTCGCGCTCGGAGTCACGCTGGCCCTCGGCACCACCAGCGCGTCGGCCGCGAACATCCTCGCCAACCCCGGCTTCGAGAGCGGCTCGCTCTCCGGCTGGACCTGCACCGGCACCTCGTCGGTCGTCTCGACCCAGGCACACGACGGCAGCCACTCGCTGAGCGCGGCGCCCTCCGGTTCCGACACCGGGCAGTGCTCCCAGCAGGTCACCGTGCAGCCCAACACCGCGTACAAGCTGTCCGCGTGGGTCCAGGGCAGCTACGTCTACCTCGGCGTCTCCGGTTCGGCCGTGCAGAACACCTGGACGCCCGGAGCGACCGGCTGGCAGCAGCTCAGCCTGAGCTTCACCACCGGCTCGTCCACGAGCCTCACGGTGTACCTGCACGGCTGGTACGGCCAGCCCGCCTACCTCGCCGACGACGTCAGCCTCGACGGCCCGGGCACCCCGCCCACGACCTCCACTTCGCCGACGACGCCCACGACCCCGACCACCCCGACCACGCCGCCGACGACCACCACGACCAGCACCCCGCCGCACAACGGCGACCTGCCGAAGCACATCCTCACCGGCTACTGGCAGAACTTCGACAACGGCGCGAAGACCCTGAAACTCGCTGACGTGCCCACGACGTACAACGTCATCGCGATCGCCTTCGCCGACGCCACCACGACGCCCGGCGCGGTGAGCTTCACGCTCGACCCGGCGTTGTCGTCGAAACTCGGCGGCTACACCGACGCGCAGTTCCGCGCGGACATCAAGACCGTGCAGGCGCGCGGCCAGAAGGTGATCATCTCGGTCGGCGGCGAGAAGGGCACGATCAGCGTCGGCGACAGCCAGTCGGCGAGCAACTTCGCCAACTCGGTGAAGCAGCTGATCTCGACCTACGGCTTCGACGGCGTCGACATCGACCTGGAGAACGGCATCAACGCCACCTACATGGGGCAGGCGCTGCGCAGCATCCACGACGGCGGCGGCTCGGTGATCACCATGGCGCCGCAGACGATCGACATGCAGTCCACCCAGGGCGGCTACTTCCAGCTGGCGCTGAACGTCAAGGACATCCTCACCGTCGTCAACATGCAGTACTACAACTCGGGCGCGATGAACGGCTGCAACGGGAACGTCTACTCCCAGGGCACCGTCGACTTCCTCACCGCGCTCTCGTGCATCCAGCTGCAGGGCGGACTGCGGGCCGACCAGGTCGCGTTCGGGCTCCCGTCGTCGGGCTCGGCGGCGGGCGGCGGGTACCAGTCGCCGTCGAACGTCGTGTCGGCGATGAACTGCATGGCCAAGGGCACCGGCTGCGCTTCGTTCAAGCCTTCGACGACCTACCCGGAGTTCCGCGGCGCGATGACCTGGTCCATCAACTGGGACGCGTCGAACGGCTACTCCTTCGCCACCACGGTCAGCGCGGGCCTGAAGAACCTGCCCTGATCGAACGCACCAGGTAGTCGGCCGGGTCGAGTGCCCTGGTCCGGCGGTCGTATTCGGTGACCAGCCCGGGCCAGTTGGTGCTCACCCGGCCGTTCTCCTGCCGGTACCAGCTGGTGCACCCGCTCCAGACGCTGTGCGAGAGCCGCGCCTGCACCTCGCGGTCGTAGCGCTCCTCGACCTCGGCGCGCACCTCCAGCGACGCCACGCCCGGCCGGGCGAGGTGCTCGACGGCCTGGCGGAGGTAACGGGCTTGCCGTTCGATCATGTAGATGATCGAACCCGCGCCGAGGTTGGTGTTGGGGCCGTAGACGCAGAACAGGTTCGGGAATCCCGGCACCGTCATGCCGAGGTACGCCCGCGCGCCGCCGCTCCACGCCTCGGCCAGCGACCGTCCGTCGCGGCCGAACACCTTCATCGGGCCGAGGAATTCCGTCGCCTTGAACCCGGTGCCGTAGATCAGCACGTCCGCCTCGTGCTCGACGCCGTCCGCGGTGCGCACGCCGCGCGGGGTGATCTCCTTGATCGAGGACGTTTCGACCGACACGTTCGGCTGGGCGAGCGCGGGCAGGTAGTCGTTGGTGAACAAGATCCGCTTGCAGCCCAGCGGATAGTCCGGCTTGACCTTGCGGCGCAGCGTGCGGTCCTTGAGATGACGGCGGCGCAGTTGAGCGGTGCGCAGTTCGAAGGCCTTGGTCAGCACCGGGTGCCGCGTCATGCCGTGCGTCGCGTACTCGGCGAGCAGGAAGATCCGCGCGCGGCCGAACAGCTGCGTCTTCGGCAGGCGGCGGAAAAGCCGCTTCTGCCAGGCTTTGTAGCGGCCGTCGTTCTTGGCCATGATGTAGGGCGGCGTGCGCTGGAAGACGGTGACGTGCGCGGCTTCCTTGCGGACCTCCGGCACGAACTGGATCGCGCTCGCGCCGGTGCCGATCACCGCGATCCGCTTGCCCGCCAACGGGATTTCGTGATTCCACTCCGCGGAGTGGAAGGCCGCTCCCGCGAAGGTTTCGCGGCCGGGGATCGACGGCAAGGCGGGCCGGGAAAGCTGGCCGACGGCGGGCACGAAGACGTCCGACTCGAAGGTTTCGCCCTGTGCGGTCTCGACGCGCCAGCGGCCGTCGTCGTAGGTCGCGGACGTGACCTCGCGGCCGTACCGGATGTGCGGTTCGATGCCGTATTTCGCGATCACGCGCTTGAGGTAGGCGTGGATGTCCGGCTGCATCGCGTACCGCTTCGGCCAGTCCGGATTGGGCTCGAAGGAGAACGAATACAGCGGCGACGGGATGTCGCAGGCCGCGCCGGGGTAGGTGTTCTCGCGCCACACGCCGCCCGGTTCGGCCGCCCGCTCGAGGATCGTGACGTTCGGGAAACCGGCGCGCTTCAGCTCGATCGCGGCGCCGATTCCGCCGAACCCGGTGCCGACTATCAGCACCGACGGGGTGTCGTCCATAGGCCGAAGTTACGCAGGCGGCCGCCGGTGCGGAAGGCACGAACGGCCACTCGATCGAGAATTCCGGCCAGCGGACGCGGCTACCCGGGCACGACCTGGACCTCGTGCGTCTTGCCTGGCTCGGCCCACGCGAGCAGCTTCCGCGCGGAGCTCTCCAGCGCGGCGATATCGCGTTTCGCGAGCCGTTCGAACGGGGTGAGGACCATCGTCGCCGACGCGCGGTTGGTGGTCGTCTCCCAGATTCCCCGGACCTGGCCGTCGACCAGCAGGGTGCCTTTGACCAGGCCGTTGATGGTGATCACGCGTTTGCGGTGCTCGTCGCTGATCATCCGCGTGCGGTCGGCGTAGGACAGCAGCGTCTGGTCGAACGGACCCAGCAGCCTCGTCGGCGCGGGCGTGTCCTCGTCGGGCAGCGTCGCGTCCGGCAGGTCGTAGAGCGTGCGTCCTTCGGGGTCGAGGTACGTGCGCAGGTCCATCTCCTCGACCACCTCGCCGAGCTTCGTGACGCCGGCCCAGGCCTGCACGTCAGCCACCGTCGCCGGACCGAACGCGGCGAGATAGCGGCGGACCAGTTCGGCGGCGGACTGCTCCGGCGCGTCGACGCCGTCGAGCCAGTGGTCCGCGACCTGGTAGGTGGGCTGCCCGGCCTTGCCCCACACGCCGCGTGGCGGGATCTGCACGAGCGGCAGGATGGCGCGGACCAGGAACATCAGCGACCCGGCCGGCGTCTCCGGATAGTGCTCGACCAGCGCTTTGCCGAGCTGATCGCTCGAATACGGCCGCTCGCGCAGCAGTTCGCTGGTCGTCTTCGCCACCGCGTCGTGGTCGAGTTTGGACAGCGGTTCCCGATGCTGGTTGGCCGCGGTCAGGGCGCGGTCCATGACGATCTGCACCAGCGGCCGCCACGCGAGCGCGTCCGCGGCCGGGACGAGGTGCACCGTGCCGCGCATCAGCACCATCCGCACCACGCTGCGGTCGAGCAGCAGGCTCGCGAGATCGTCCGGCTGGAAGTCCTGCAACCGGCACCACAGCGCGTAGTACGGCGGGAACGGCGCTTGCGCTTGCAGCCCGGCGAGGTGGGTGACGGCGTCGAGCACCGGCATCTTGGCGGGCTTCAGGAGCAGTTGCCGGTGGAGGGTGGCGCGGTTGAGGACGCGGTGGGAAAGGTGCACGGCGGGAGCTTAACGAGCAACCCGGACAGTTTTGGCCCTCGAACGCACGCGGGCGGGCGGTTGATCCATAATTCCGGCCATGGCCGAGCTAGCCGCACCCGCCATCCGCGACTGGGACTACCCGCGCGGCACGGCGAGTGTGCTGCTCATGCACCGCTTCGCCGAGGAACGCGGCGTCTCGCTGCCCGGAGTGCCGGTCGAGGAACTGCGCGCGCCGGATCGGCAGCTCGACGCGCGGCAGGAGCTGGCCGTCGTGCGGGCATTGCTGACCACGGTCGGCTCGGGGGACGACGTCGCGCTCAGCCTCGGCTGCCGGTACCGCGCGACGACGTTCGGCATCTTCGGTTTCGCCTGCATCAGCAGCCCGACGATGCGCGACGCGATGGTGTTCGCGTTGCGCTACCTGGATTTGTCCTTCACCTTCTGTATTCCGCACGTCGAGCTGGACGCCGCCGGACTCCGCCTGGTGCTGGACGATTCGCGGGTGCCGGACGACGTCGCCCGGTTCCTCGCGCTGCGCGACCTGTCCGCGATCTGCACCGTCATGCGGGACCTGCTGCCGGAGATCTCCTTGGAACGCCTGGAGTTCCGCTTCCCGTCGTCGTCCTTTGTGGACTCTTATCGGACGGCCTTCGGCGTCGCCCCGGTCTTCGGCGCGGCCGAACACCGGGTCACCCTCGATCCGGAGCTGCTGAACCTTCCGCTGCCGCAGGCCAACGAGCAAACCGTCGCCTTGTGCGCCGCGCAGTGCGACGCTCTCGTCGCCCGCCGCCGCACGCGCTCGGGCGTCCCGCAGCTGGTGCGCGAACGACTGGTGCGGCTCGGCGGCGCGGACGCCGGGATGGACGAGATCGCCCGTCAGCTCACCCTCAGCACGCGAACCCTGCGACGGCGGCTGACCGAGGCGGGTACCGGCTACCGGCAACTGCTGGACGAAGTCCGGCAGACGCTCGCGGAAGAAATGCTCGACACCGGCGTGCTGTCCGTCGACGACGTCGCCCTGCGCCTTGGCTACGCCGAAGCGTCGAGCTTCATCTACGCCTTCAAACGCTGGACCGGGACGACTCCGGCCGCGTACGCCCGCCGCAACCGTTAGTTCTTTTGCGCCAGTACCGCCGGATAGGTGACTTCCAGCAGCTGCACCAGCGATTCCACCAGGAACGCGCGCAGTTCGGCCCGCTCCAGCGTGCCGCGGACGAGCCATTCCCGGGACGCGGCGCGCAACATCCCGCCGTACGCGCGGATCATCGCCCGCAGCTGCGGATGCCCGTTCTCGGGCAGCTGGGCGGCGGCGAGCACGCGGTCGGCGGCGATCTCGTCCGCCTCGCGCATGATCCGCTCGACCTCCGGGTCGTGCGCCGCGTCGATCACGGTCAGCCAGGCGTCGCGGTTGCGTTCCACGACGTCGATCCACCGGTCGATGCCGACCTCGAGCCGCAGCCGGGGCGGGCCGTCCGGCAGCGCGTCGACGACCGGGGCGGGCACGATCGTCATCTGCCGCACCACTTCGAGGTACAGCTCGCGTTTGCCGCCGAAATAGTGGTTGATCAGCGGCCGGGCGACTCCCGCGGCGGCCGCGATGTCCGAAGTGGACACCGAGGAGTAGCTGCCGGCGCCGAAGCACCGCCGGGCCGCGGCGAGGATCTCGGCGCGGCGCTGCGCGGGGTCCAGCCGCCGCCGAGATCCGCTGTTCACCGGGCCAGCCTCGCCGCCGGGCGAGGTCGTTGTCAACACGCCTGCGAAGCGCCCCGCGGCGTCGGCGCCGGATGCCGTTACCCAACCGGAACAACCGGCCGGTAACTCCGGCCGCCCCGGGCGCGACCTTCAGCCGGGGGACGTGGGGCGAGCGGGAGCGGGCGATGGACGGCACGGACCAGCAGCCGCGGCCGTCCGGCCGATGGGTCGGGGTGCGGTTGCACTACCGGCATGTGCGGATGGACGACCGGCCGTGCGCGACCGGCTGCCCGGAGGACGAGCTGACGGTTTCGTATCCGGGGATACTGATAAGCAGCTACGACGACGGCGAACTGGTGGAGGAACGCTGGGTGCCGCTGGGAGCGGACCCGAGCGAGGACGACGACGAGGCCCTGATCGAACAGCTGCGCGCGGCGCTGTGGTGGCAGCTGGGCGAGACTCAGGCGGACAGCTGAAGCACGCCGACGGCCGTGCGGGGAACCCCGCACGGCCGTCGGCGAACTGTCCACAAGAGACGGACGGTGGCTCCGCCCTACGCTCCTGACCCGGTGACCGCCCGGTCGACCGCTTCCGTCTTCTCCCGCAGGTCCACGCCCCGGGTCTCCGGCAGCGTGAACACCACCAGCGCGCTGATCACCATCAGCACGATCCCGTAGACGATGAACAGCGACGGATGTCCGTTACCGGCGAACAGCGTCTGCAAGTACGGCGCCGTGCCGCCGAACGCCGCGACCGCGATCGAGTACGGGACTCCGACGCCGACCGCGCGGATGCGGGTCGGGAAGATTTCCGCGTAGACCGCCGGGCCGATGGAGGAGAACCCGGCCATGAAGATCAGCGCGATCGACATCGCCACGAACAGCTGCCACGCCTCGTGCCCGACCATCGCGTTCAGCGGGAAGCTCAGCACGAGCAGGCCCGCGATCGCGATGAACAGCACCGGCTTGCGGCCGATGCGGTCGGACACGATTCCCCACAGCGGCAAGGCGATCAGGAAGACCACGTTCGCGAACACGCCCGCCCACAGCGCGCCGGTCGGCGGGACGCCGCGCACGGTGATCGCGTACGACGGCGCGGCGACGGCCCACATGTAGTAGATGACCGTCGCGCCGACCGTCAGGCCGATGACCTGGGCGAGCAGCTTCGGGTTCTGCTTGATCGTCTGCCAGATCTGGCCCTTTTCCTTCCCCTCGTCCTTCTTCGCCGCCTGGAAGACCTCGGTCTCGCGCATGCGGAGCCGCACGTAGAGCGAGTAGATCCCGAAGACGCCGCCGAGGATGAACGGGATCCGCCAGCCGAAGGAGAGCATCTGCTCGTGGGTCAGCACGCCGGAAAGGACCGCGCCGAGCAGGGTGCCGACGAGGACGCCGCAGGTGCCGGAGAAGTAGATCAGGCTCGACCACAGTCCGCGGCGGGCCGGCGGCGCGACCTCGGCGATGTAGGTCTGCGCGGACGGCAGCTCGCCGCCGTGCGCGAGGCCCTGTGCCAGCCGTGCGACCACCAGGATCACCGACGCCCACACGCCGATTTGGCCGTACGTCGGGGAAAGGCCGATGACCAGGCTGCCCGCGGCGGCGATCGCGACGGTCAGCGCCATCGCCAGCTGGCGGCCCTTGCGGTCGGCGATCCAGCCGAACACCCAGCCGCCGATCGGCCGCGCGGCGAAGCCGACCGCGAATACCGCGAGCGTGCTCAGCAGAGCCGAAACGGCGCTGTGAGCGTTGAAGAACTGCGCGGCGAAGAACGACGCGAACGTGGCGTAGACGTTCCAGTCGAACCACTCCATCGCGTTGCCGGCGCCGAGCCCGAACAGGGTGCGGCGACGGTCTGGGACCACAGAAGTCATCGCAATGCTCCTTCGGCGAACCGGTCGAGACGGCGGACGGCGAGTTCGGCGTAGACGGTGGCGGCGCGGGACAGCACGGACGGGTCGAAATCGGCGTACGGGCTGTGGTTGTTGGGCGCGGTGTCCGGTTCGAGGCCCGGCATCAGCGCGCCGAGGCCGAGGAACGTGCCCGGCACCGCGGCGAGCACGCGGGAGAAGTCCTCGGAACCGGCGACCGGGTTGGGCAGATCGGTGTAGTACTGCTCGCCGATCGTCTCGCGGACGACCTCGGCGCCGAACGCCGTTTCGTCGACATCCGTTACGGTCACTGGATATTCGTTCTCGAACACGACGTCCGCGGTGACGCCGTTCGCCCGCGCGACACCGTCGATCGTCTCGCGGATCGTGGTGTCCAGCAGAGCGGCGGTGTCGTCGGAGAAGCAGCGGACGGTGGCCTCGAACTCGGCGGTCGCGGGGATGACGTTGCGCTTGGTGCCGCCGCGGATGACGCCGACGGTGAGCACCGCCGGGTCGAAGATGTCCAGGCGGCGCGTGATCATCGTCTGCAGTGCGGTGATCATCGCCGCGGCGGCGGAGATCGGGTCCTTGGCACGGTGCGGCATCGATCCGTGGCCGCCTTCGCCGTGCACGGTCACGAGCAGCTTGTGCGAGGCCGACATCAGCGTCCCGGGACGGCTCGCGAACTGGCCGCTGGGCAGCATCGACGAGAAGACGTGGAGCCCGTACGCGGCGTCGACGCGTCGGCCGGCGGCGTCGAGCACGCCTTCCTTCAGCATCACGCCCGCGCCGTCCCAGCCTTCTTCGCCGGGCTGGAACATCAGGACGACGTCGCCGTTGATCCGGTCGCGGTGCGTGTGGAGCAGCCGAGCCGCGCCGACCAGCGACGTGGTGTGCAAATCGTGGCCGCACGCGTGCATCGCGCCGTTGGTAGCGGCGAAATCGAGCCCGGTCGCTTCCTGGACCGGGAGCGCGTCCATGTCGGCGCGCAACAGGACCGTGCGCGGCTGAGCCGAATCCCGCGCGGAGCCTTCGCCGCGAAGCACCGCGGTCACCGACGTCGTGCCGGTTCCGGTGGAGATCTCCAGCCCGAGCCCGTCGAGCTCGCGCAGGACCCGTTCCTGGGTGCGCGGCAGGTCGAGGCCGATCTCGGGCTCGCGGTGCAGTTCCTGGCGCAGCCGCGCCAGGTCGTCCTGCTGGCTGCGGGCGTCTTCGTGGAGGTCCACCGGCTCGGCTCCTCTTCGTCGGGGAACGGCGTCTTGGTGGTCGAGTGTGCGAACTCACGCCTGATATCGCGTTAGAGTTGTCGGAATCGCTCGCGAACCGGCCCTCTGGAGAAGAAACAATGATCGACTCACTGGAGGAGGAAGACTTTTCGCTCATCCACGCACTGCAACTGCGCCCCCGCGCCACCTGGACGCAACTGGCCGCGGCACTCGACTCCTCCCCGGTGACGCTGGCCCGGCGCTGGGAACGCCTGCGCGACGGGGGAGCGGCGTGGGTGACGGCGTATCCGCACGTGCCCGGGCTGTACCAGGTGCAGGCCGCGTACGTGGAAATCCGCTGCGCGAGCGGCCAGGTACGCGAGCTGATCCGGGAGCTGGCGACGTGGCCTTCGGTGGCCAGCATCGAGGAGGCTTCGCGGGAATACAGCCTGGTGCTGACCGTTTTCGGCCTCGGCCTGCGCGACCTGTCCGCCTTGCTGCTGGACGCGATCCCCAGCCTGCCCGGCGTGCTCAACACCCGCTCGCACCTGGCGTCGCGACTGCATGTGGAGGGCAGTTCCTGGCGAGTAGGCGCGCTGGATCGGCGGCGCGTGCAGGCCCTGTCGCAACTACCGTCCATCGGCGGCGGGCGGATGGCCAAACTGCAGCCGTGGGAAGAGCCTTACGCGCCTTTGACTGTCGCCTTGGGCGAGGACGGCCGACGCAGCGCCGCGGATCTGGCGCGGATCACTGGCCGTCCGGTCTCGACCGTGCGCCGCCAGCTCGGACACCTGCTGAACGCCGATGCTTTGACGTTCCGCTGCGAGATCGCGCAGGGCTTGACGCCGTCGCCGATCGTCGTGAACTGGTGGTGCCAGGTGCCGGTGGCCCACGTGTCGACGTGCGTGGACCGGTTGCGCGCCAACCCGACCGTGCGGCAGATGGCGAGTTTGCCGGGACCGGCGAATCTTTTGGTGACCACGTGGATGCGGTCGATCGAGGAATCGATGCGGATGCAGGAACATCTGGAACAGGACCTCGCGCCGCTGTCGGTGGTGGACTCGGCGCTGATCCTGCGGACGGTCAAGCGAATGGGCTGGCTGCTGGACGATTTGGGACGCAGCACGGGGTTTGTGGTGACTATGCCTGCGCCTGCTCGGGAGGAGCGCTGAGCGAGCCGGTGAACTCCTTGAGGCGGACGTCGGTGTCGCGGAAATGACGGAGGAACTCGACGGCGTCGGAGAGCAGGACTCGGCCGGAGATGGTCAGCGCGGCCAGCTGGGGGATGCGGTGGCCAGATGCCAGGAGACGGGTGAGCTGGTCGGCGTCGAGGGTGAGTACGCGGAGGGCGGGTAGTTGGGCTAGTTGGTCGATCGCTGGGATGTCCAGGCCGCTGATGGCGAGCCGGGTGAGGTTCGGGAGGGTGGCCAGCGGGGTTAGATCGACGGGGTGGGTGAGGTCGCTGAGGGTGAGGTCCCACAGGGTCGGATGACCGGCGAGCGCCTTGAGGTCGGTCTGTTCGGCGGCGATGGTGAGGGATTCCAGGAGCGGCAGGTTCGTCACGGCCGGCACGACGCTCCGCATGCGATGGGCACCGAGTTCGCGCAGCCCGCCAAGCGGTTCGAGAGCGGCGAGATCGAGGTGGGCTCCATCGGTCAGATGACACGACTGGACCGCTTCCCGGTTCGCGGTGCCGAGTTCGGCGGCCAGGTCTGTTTTCGCGACATCGCGGATGAGAAGCACGTGGTTCTCGTAAGGGAAGTCGTGGAAGGCCGCCTGGATCTCGAGCCGGGGATCGCCTTCGCGGCGGGTGAACCGGCCAGCGCGAAGGGCGGCAACGACGTCGGCGATCATTGCCGCGACCGAGGGGGCGAGCAGCTGGGCGACCTCCTCGCCGTGTTCGATCACCTGCCCGGACCGGCCGCCTTCGGCGGGATCGAGATCGACCGCGATCCACTGGTCGCTGTGGTTGCCGCCGAAGGACACCCACCAGTCATTGCGCGAAACGCGTTTGATCCGTCCCGGCGGCGTCGCTTCGAACACCACGCCCGCGCTGTGCTGCGGTTCGTCCCAGGCGGCTCCGCGGTAGGCGCCGGGCAAGCTGAAGAGGTAGTCCTCGACCACCGTCTCGAGCGAGTCGTGCGCGTAGTAACCGAGCAGCCCGGTTTCGCCGGAGTCCCGGCCGATCAGCCGGTGGAGCGCTCGCAGGTCTTCTGGCAGCCGTACCTGGATCCTCGCCTCGACGGCGGCGATCTCTTCCTCGCTCCGGCCCGGCTCCCAGTCCGGTGCGTGGCCGGTGATCGCGGTGTATCGCTCGGCGAATTCCTCGACTAGTGCACGGACTTCGCTGAGCACCGCCGGGTCGGTCGGTGCCCCGGTCGGTTCGGTGCCCGCCGGTCGCGGCATGCCGGCGGCCGGGCGTCGTGGGCAACGGAAATCCGGGTCGAACACGCGCCGGGCCGGGGACAGGCGGTCGACGTCGGGGCTGGTCGTGCACCGGTAAGTGCCGTCGGAACGCAACCGCACCTCATACGCCGCCGGAGGATGGTCCGGCGGGTAGGCCCCGTACATAGCAGGGAGGAGATCGCGCCCGCTGGTGTGATCCGGTCCGTCAGTCCACGCTTCGACCGATCCCTCGCTGCCGGTCGAAATCTGCAGCACCGCCTCGGACCAGCCGTCGCCTGCCCAGCCGCGAAGCCGTTCTGCCAGAGTCCGCCCGATCTCCCCCAAGTCCACGAAATCAGCCTAGCGAGAAACGCCCATCAGCAGAGGGGATCAAGCACGCAACCCGTCAAACGCCATCTTGCACACCGCGTCCGCTAATTCCTCCGGAGAAGACCCCCGCCGCGGCCGGTACCACTCGATCAGCGAGTTCACCGTGCCGAACAGCAACCGCGCCGCGATCGCCGGGTCGATGTCCGGGCGGACATCCCCCTCCGCCTCGGCCTGCTTGACCAGATCCGTCACCAGATGATCGAACTCGCGCCGCCGCGCCAACGCCGCTCGCTCGGCCTTCGTATTGCCCCGCACCCGAAGCAGCAGCGTCACGAACGGCAGCCGGTCCGCCAGCACCAGCACGCTTCCGCGCACCAGGTGTTCCAGACGGTCGATCGCCCGTCCGTCGAGAGCTTCCGTCGATTCCGCGACCTCGAACAGTCCGTCCAAGGCCCGGCCCACCGCCAGCCGCAGCAGTTCTTCCTTGCTCGGCACGTGGTGATAGATCGCGGATTTCGTGATGCCGAGCTTGCGCGACAGGTCCTCCATGCTGGTCCCGTCGTAGCCGCGGTCGTTGAAAAGCTTGACCGCGACCTGGAGCAGCGACTCCAGGTCGTAGCCAGGCCGGCCGCGGCGGGCGGGGGCGGTCACGAGCGTTCGTCCAGCACGCGGCGCATTTTACCGAGCGAGCGCTCGAGGGTGTCCGGGTCCACGACTTCCACCGAAACGCTCACGCCGACGCCGTCCTTCACCCCGGCGGCCACCAGCGCGGCGGCAGCGTTCCGGGCTTCGGCGGTCGTCTCGGCGCGGGCTTCGACCCGCACCGTCAGGTGGTCCAGGCGGCCTCGCGTCGAGCGGACCAGCTGGAAGTGCGGGCTCAATCCCTCGGTGCGCAGCACGATTTCCTCGATCTGCGTCGGGAAAACGTTGACCCCGCGCAAAATGATCAGGTCGTCGCTGCGTCCGGTCACCTTCTCCATCCGGCGGAACGAGGGACGCGCGGTGCCGGGCAGCAGGCGGGTCAGGTCGCGGGTGCGGTAGCGGATGATCGGCAGCGCCTGCTTGGTCAGCGACGTGAACAGCAGTTCGCCGCGTTCGCCCTCGGGCAGCACCTGATCGGTGAACGGGTCGATCACCTCGGGGAAGAAGTGGTCCTCCCAGATGTGCAGGCCGTCCTTGGTTTCCGCGCATTCCTGCGCGACGCCGGGGCCCATTACCTCGGACAGGCCGTAGATGTCGACCGCGTCCAGCGCGAACCGTTCCTCGATCTCGGACCGCATCTGCTCGGTCCACGGCTCCGCGCCGAAAATGCCCACCTTCAGTGAACTGGCCCGCGGATCCACGCCCTGGCGCTCGAACTCGTCGAGCAGCGTCAGCATGTACGACGGCGTGATCATGATGATTTCCGGCTTGAAGTCCGTGATCAGCTGGACCTGCCGGGCGGTCATGCCGCCGGACGCCGGGATCACCGTGCAGCCGAGCTTTTCCGCGCCGTAGTGCGCGCCGAGCCCGCCGGTGAACAGGCCATAGCCGTACGCGACGTGCACCTTGTGCCCGGGCCGTCCGCCCGCGGCGTGGATCGAGCGCGCCATCACGGTGGCCCACGTGTCGAGGTCCTTCTCGGTGTAGCCGACGACGGTCGGCTTCCCGGTGGTGCCGCTCGACGCGTGCAGCCGGCGGATCTGGTCCTGCGGCACGGCGAACATCCCGAACGGGTAGCTCTCGCGCAGGTCGGCCTTGGTGGTGAAGGGGAACTTCGCCAGGTCGCCCAGTTCGCGGCAGTCGTCGGGGTGCACCCCGGCGTCGTCGAACTTCTTGCGGTACAGCGGGACGTTCTCGTACGCGTGCCGCAGGGTCCACTGCAGCCGTTCAAGCTGGAGTGCGGCCAGCTCGTCGGCGCTGACGTTTTCGGCGAGGGTGGGGGTCACTGTGCTTCCCGGGTCTTCTCGATGACGCGGCTGCGGCCGCGGAATTCGGCGACGACTTCGGGCCCGCCGGGGGTCTCCCGGTGCACCGTGACGTCGTAGATGCCGTTGCGGCCGTAGCGGGTGCGCTCGGCGGCCGTCGCGACGAGGTGGTCGCCCAGTTTTCCGGCGGCGACGAACGAGATCTCCGCGCCCGAGGCGACGGTGACCGGCCCGTGCGTGTTGCAGGCCAGGGCGAAAGCGGTGTCGGCGAGCAGGAACACGTAACCGCCGTGGGCGATGTCGTGCCCGTTGACCATCGTCTCGGTGACCTTCATCGTGGCCACCGCCCTGCCGTCGGCGGCCTCGACGAGTTCGATGCCGAGAGAGCGGGACGCCTCGTCGGTGTCGAACATGGCGTGCGCGGCGTTGCGGGTCACGAGCTAGCCCTCCGGGACGGTGACTTACTGACCGAATGGCCGGTAATCCCGGCTGGAGCCCAGTAAAGGCCGCGACTCCGGCGGTGTCAAGCAATGCGGGGGTTCCGATCAGCCGGGAGAACGGCTATCCTGCGAATTACTGAACGTCCGGTTGGTAATTCGGCGAGAGGGTCGGCATGGTTCTGCTCCGCAGCTACGTCTCCGGGGGATGGCACACGGCGCCGGGCGAGGGCGCCCCGCTGCACGACGCGGCGACCGGGGAGGAAGTGGCCCGGATTTCGTCGGAGGGGATCGACTTCGCCGCGGCGCTCGAGTACGGCCGCGAAGTCGGCGGTCCGGCGCTGCGGAAGTTGACGTTCCATCAGCGGGCCGCGCTGCTGAAGTCGCTCGCTTCGCACCTGCGCGAGCACCGCGAAGAGCTGTACGCGCTGTCGGCGCGCACGGGTGCGACGCTCGGCGACTCGAAGTTCGACATCGACGGCGGCATCGGCGTCCTGTTCAGCTACGGCTCGAAGGGCAAGCGCGAGCTGCCGAACGACACCGTGTACGTCGAGGGCGCGGTCGAGCCGCTGAGCCGCGGCGGCACGTTCGTCGCGCAGCACATCGCGACCCCGCTGCAGGGCGTCGCGATCCAGATCAACGCCTTCAACTTCCCGGTGTGGGGTCCGCTGGAGAAGTTCGCGCCCGCGTTCCTCGCCGGCGTGCCGAGCCTGATCAAGCCGGCCAGCCAGACCGCGTACCTGACCGCGCGGCTCGTGGAGCTGATCGTCGAGTCCGGCATCCTGCCCGAGGGCACGGTGCAGTTCGTCGCGGGCAGCGTCGGCGACCTGCTCGACCACGTCACCGCGCAGGACCTGGTGTCGTTCACCGGTTCCGCGTCCACCGCGCAGAAGCTGCGCGCGCACCCGGCGATCGTGCGGAACTCGGTGCGGTTCAACGCCGAGGCCGACTCGCTGAACTGCTCGATCCTCGCCCCGGACGCCCGGCCGTCGACGCCGGAGTTCGATCTGTTCGTCAAGCAGCTGACCACCGAGATGACGGTGAAGGCGGGCCAGAAGTGCACCGCGATCCGCCGCGCGTTCGTTCCGGCCGAGATGCTGGACGACGTCGCCGAAGCGGTCAGCGCCCGGCTCGCCAAGGTGACGGTCGGCAACCCGAACGCCGAGGGCGTCCGGATGGGTGCGCTGGCCAGCCTGGAGCAGCGTGAAGAAGTACGTCGTTCGCTGAAGGCCCTGCTCGACGCGGGCAGCATCGTCTTCGGCGACCCGGAGCACGTCGACGTCGTGGACGGTGACGAGGCGACCGGCGCGTTCATCTCGCCGATCCTGCTCAAGGCCGACCCGGAGCGCGCCGAGCCGCACGAGGTCGAGGCGTTCGGCCCGGTGTCCACGCTGATGCCGTACACGTCGGTCAAGCAGGTCATCGAGTTCGCCGCACGCGGCGGCGGCAGCCTGGCCGGGTCCGTCGTGACCGGCGACCCGGTGTTCGCTCGCGACATCGTGCTGGGCGTCGCGCCGTACCACGGCCGGCTGCTCGTGCTCGACAGCGAAGACGCGAAGGAATCCACCGGGCACGGTTCGCCGATGCCGCAGCTGGTGCACGGCGGCCCGGGCCGCGCGGGCGGCGGCGAGGAGATGGGCGGCATCCGCGGCGTGCTGCACCACATGCAGCGCACGGCCGTGCAGGCCAGCCCGAGGGTGCTCGGCGCCGTCACCGGCCGGTGGGTCGAGGGCGGTCCGCGCGTCGAAGGCGAGCACCCGTTCCGCAAGTCGCTGGCGGAGCTGAGCGTCGGCGACACCGTGGTGGCCGGTCCGCGCACCGTCACCCGCGCCGACATCGACCACTTCGCCGAGTTCACCGGCGACACCTTCTACGCGCACACCGACGAGGCGGCGGCCGCGGCGAACCCGCTGTTCGGCGGCATTGTGGCGCACGGCTACCTGGTCGTGTCGTTCGCGGCGGGCCTGTTCGTCTCGCCCGAGCCAGGTCCGGTGCTGGCCAACTACGGCCTGGAGAACCTGCGCTTCCTCACGCCCGTCAAGGAGGGGGACGCGCTGACGGTCACCCTGACGGCCAAGCAGATCACGCCGCGGATCGACCAGGAGTACGGCGAAGTCCGCTGGGACGCCGACGTCACCAATCAGGACGGCGACTCGGTCGCGAAGTACGACGTGCTCACCCTCGTCTCGAAGGAGCAGCCGTGACCGCTGTGGCAGAGCCGGAACTGGAAGCCTTGTTCGAGCACACCATCGAACGGGACCAGCGCATCGAACCGCGTGACTGGATTCCCGAGGGCTACCGCAAGACGATGATCCGCCAGATCGCGCAGCACGCGCATTCGGAGATCATCGGCATGCAGCCCGAGGGCAACTGGATCACCCGCGCGCCTTCGTTGCGGCGCAAGGCGATCCTGCTCGCGAAGGTGCAGGACGAAGCGGGCCACGGGCTGTACTTGTACTCCGCGGCAGCGACGCTCGGCGCGGACCGCGCGGACCTCACCGACAAGCTCATCACCGGCAGGCAGAAGTACTCGTCGATCTTCAACTACCCGACGCTGACCTTCGCCGACGTCGGCGTGATCGGCTGGCTGGTGGACGGCGCGGCGATCTGCAATCAGGTGCCGCTGTGCCGGTCGTCGTACGGGCCCTACGCGCGGGCGATGATCCGCATCTGCAAGGAGGAGTCCTTCCACCAGCGGCAGGGCTACGAGCTGCTGATGACCATGATGAAGGGCACCCAGCAGCAGCGGGACATGGTGCAGGAGGCGGTGAACCGCTGGTGGTGGCCGTCGCTGATGATGTTCGGACCGCCGGACGCGGATTCGCCGAACACCGCGCAGTCGATGGCGTGGAAGATCAAGCGGCACACCAACGACGAGCTGCGGCAGCGGTTTGTCGACATGTCCGTGCCGCAGGCCGAGGCGCTCGGCGTGACGTTCCCGGACCCGGAGCTCAAGTGGAACGCCGACCGGGAACACTACGACTTCGGCGCGGTCGACTGGGACGAGTTCAAGAACGTGCTCAAGGGCAACGGCCCGTGCAACGCGGAGCGGATCGCGCACCGCAAGCGCGCACACGACGAAGGCGCCTGGGTCCGGGAGGCCGCGGCTGCGCACGCGGCCAAGAAAGAGGTTTCGGCATGAAGCACGACTGGCCGCTGTACGAGGTTTTCGTCCGCGGGAAGCGGGGACTGAACCACGTCCACGTGGGTTCGCTGCACGCGGCGGACGACGAGATGGCGTTGCACCACGCGCGCGATCTCTACACGCGCCGCAACGAGGGAGTGTCCATCTGGGTCGTTCGCGCCTCGGACATCACCGCGTCGTCGCCGGACGAGAAGGACCCGTTCTTCGCGCCCAGCGGGGACAAGGTGTACCGGCACCCGACGTTCTACGACATTCCCGACAACGTTCCCCACATGTGAGGTCTGGGATGTCTTTCGACAACGTCTACGAAGCGATCACCGAGGACAACGACGCCCGGTGGGCCTTCGGCACCGGGTTCGCCGATCCGCTGTCCGGAGTGGACACCTCCGTTCCGTCCGGAGTGGACGGTGCGCAGCTCGCCGCCTATTGCTTGATGCTGGGCGACGACGCGTTGATCTTCTCGCACCGGTTGCAGGAGTGGGTCGCGAGCGCGCCGGAGCTGGAGGACGAGGTCGCGATCGCGAACATCGGCCTCGACCTGCTCGGCCAGGCGCGGTTGCTGCTGGCTCGTTCCGGCAAGGCGGACGGCACGGACCGGTCCGAGGACACGTTCGCGTTCTTGCGCGCGGAGAACGAGTTCCGGAACGTCCGGCTGGCCGAGCTGGGCGGCGGGCACTTCGGGCACCTGATCGCGCAGCTGTTCGTGTTCTCGACTTGGCGGCTCGCGTTGTTCCAGCGGCTGGAGTCCAGTGTGGACCCGGTACTGGCGGCTATCGCGGCCAAGGGCGTGAAGGAATTGGCCTACCACCGGGACTACGCCGCGCAGTGGCTGGTGCGGCTGGGCGACGGGACGCCGTTGTCGCACGAGCGGATGGCCGAGGGGCTGGCCGCGGTGTGGCCGTATGTCGAGGAGCTGTTCTCGACGCATCCGTCCGAGATGGTCGACGCGGCTTCGCTGCGGCCGGAGTTCGACGCTGTGCTGGATCAGGCGTTGGCGGCGGCCACGTTGGAACGGCCGGAGGTCGGCGCTATCGCCGGGGTTTCCGGGCGGATGGGACGCGACGGCGTGCATACCGAGCAGATGGGTTTCCTGCTGGCCGAGCTGCAGAGTGTGGCTCGGGCGATGCCTGGAGCGACGTGGTGACCGCGGTCGCCGTGGCTTCGACGGTCACTGATCCGGAGCTGCCGATGCTGACGCTCGCGGATCTGGGTGTGCTGCGTGAAGTGTCCGAAGAGGACGGTCGGGTGACGGTGTCTATTACGCCGACCTACACCGGTTGTCCGGCGATGGACACGATGCGGGACGACCTGGAGCACGCGTTGCGGGGCGCCGGGTACACCTCGGTTGAGATCCGTACGGTGCTGGAACCGGCTTGGACGTCGGATTGGATCAGCGCGGACGGGCGGCGGAAGCTGGCGGAGGCCGGGATCGCGCCGCCGGGGTCCGCGCCGCGGCGGGCTGCCGGGCCGATTCCGTTGACGTTGGGGCCTTCGGTGCGGCGGGTGGCTTGTCCGCATTGCGGGTCGATGGATACGGAGGAGCAGTCCCGGTTCAGCGCGACTGCGTGCAAAGCGTTGCGGCGGTGCCGGTCTTGCTGGGAGCCGTTCGAACACGTCAAGGAGATTTGAGTGACTGCCACCGTTTCCCGCCGTGCCGGGTTCCATCCGTTGCGGGTGGCTGAGGTCGAGCGGCTTTGTGACGACGCCGTGGCCGTGACGTTCGACGTGCCGGAGGAGTTGGCTTCGGTCTACGCGTTCGCGCCTGGGCAGTCGCTGACCTTGCGGCGTCTTGTCGACGGGCGGGACGAGCGGCGGTCGTATTCGATTTGCGCTCCGGCGGGGGAGCGGCCTCGGGTCGGGGTGCGGTTGGTGCCGGACGGGGTGTTCTCGTCGTGGCTGGTCAATGAGGTTCGTGCCGGGGATACGGTCGAGGTCTCCGCGCCGACTGGGTCGTTCACGCCGGATCTCGCTGCTGGCGGGCATCATGTGCTGATCGCTGCCGGGTCCGGGATTACGCCGGTGTTGTCGATTGCGGCCTCACTGCTGGCTACGCCGGACGCTTCGGTGACTGTGCTTTATGGGAATCGGCGTACTGACACGGTGATGTTCGCGGACGATCTGGCTGATTTGAAGGATCGCTACCCGGCTCGGCTGGAACTTGTGCATGTGTTGTCCCGGGAGCCGCGTGAGGCTGAATTGTTCACCGGGCGGCTGGATGCGGACAAGCTGCGTGCGCTGTTCGAATCGATTGTGCCGGTTGAGGATGTGGACCATTTCTGGCTGTGCGGGCCGTTCGGGATGGTGACCTCGGCGCAGGATCTGCTTGGGTCGCTGGGGGTTCCTGAGGAGCGGATTCATCAGGAACTGTTCTATGTGGACGATGTGCCGCCGGAGCCGGTCAAGCATGTCGACCCTGCTGTTGCCGGGGCTTCGTCCGAGGTGACGTTGGTGCTGGACGGTCGGTCCACGACGATGAATCTGCCCCGGGAATCGTCGGTGCTGGACGGGGCGCAGCGGTTTCGGCCGGATTTGCCGTTTGCTTGCAAGGGCGGGGTTTGCGGGACCTGCCGGGCTCGGGTGACCGAGGGGGCGGTGGACATGCGGCGGAATTTCGCGTTGGAGAAGGCTGAGGTGGAGGCTGGGTTTGTGCTGACTTGTCAGTCTCATCCGGTTTCTGAGCGGGTTACTGTTGATTTTGATGCTTGAGGTTCGTAGGCGGGGTGGTTGCGTGGGGCACCCCGAAGGTTGATTGTGCTGACGGTTCGGGGGTGCTTGTCAAGGCGGGAAAGATGCCTTGACAAGCACCCCCGAACCGCAGGGCGGCTTCGTATCGGGGTTGGGGGAGGGCTGGATGCCTCGATAGCTGGGTGCACCGGTGCGGCTGGGGCCCTCGATGCGTTGAGTGGGCTGGCTGCGGTTTGGGTGGGGGTTAGCGCACCAATGTGGCATTGGGTGCATCTCACGCACCGAACGCCACATTGGGTGCATCTGACGCACCCAATGCCGCATTGGGGGCGGCACCCCAGCGGCGGCGCGGCGGTGGTCCGTGAAGGGCCCCTCACGACCGAGTGGCGGGTCGTGAGGGGAACCCTGAGGGAATCAGAGTCAATGAGGGTGGCCCTCACGTACGGGGTCAGCGGCGTCGGCGGCGTTTGCGGGGAGCAGCGGGGGTGGGGAAGTCGTCTGACTCCGGGGGTTCGGGCGTCGGCTGGTCGCCTAGGCCTAGCATTTCCGCGGCCAGTTGCTGGGACGACGCGAAGCGGCCGGTGGGTTTGTCTTTCGCTCGCCGTAGGGCAGACGGGCGTAGGCGGTTGTAGCCGCGGACTGCGATGGGGCGGCGGGTGCGGAGATCGAACTGTGGCAAGGGTTCCAGTTCCCCGGCCAGTTCTCGGTCGACCAGTACGGTTCCTGGCCTTGCGGCTGACGTGAGTCGCGCGGCCAGGTTCACTACGGAGCCGTAGACGTCGCCGAAGCGGGACAGGACTCGGCCCGAGGCCATTCCGGCTCGGACTGCGGGGAGGCCGCCGTCTTCGCCGGTGCGTTCGGCTAGCGTCAGGGCGATTTCCGCGCCGTCGGCGGGGGTGTCGGTGACGAACAGGACTTCGTCGCCGATCATTTTCACGACCCGGCCGTGGTGTTCCGCGATGACTTCGGTGGCCAGGGATTCGAAGCCGTCCAGGACCTGGGTCAACTCTTCCTCGTCGGCTTCTCTCGTGAAGCGCGTGTAGCCGACCATGTCGACGAAGCCGACTACCAGGGCGCGCGTTTCCAGGTCCTCGTCGGGGCTGGCGAAGGCGCGGCCGGCGAACGCGGCCAGGTGGCGGCGCCAGACGTAATTCTGCACTTGCTCCAGTTCGGGGAGCAGGCGTTCCACCAGGCGGGTGACCTGCCGGTCGCTGCGGGCCAGTTCCGGGTTTTCGGTGATCAGCGACCACAGCATGTGGACCTGCCACTCGGCCAGCCGGGACAGATGCTGGCCGAGGGCACGGGTCACCGCGACTTCCATGCCGGGCGCGACCAGGCCGGAACTCACCAGGCCGTCGGCGATGCGCATGGCTTCGACGTCGGCGTCGGTGAACACCACCTCGTCGTCTTCGACGGTGGCGAAACCCAGCGCCCGCCACAGCCGCCGCGAGCGTTCTTCGGGTACTCCGGCCCGTTTCGCTACTTCGAGCCGGGTGTAGCGGCGAGGGCCGCCCAGCAGCGCGCGTTCCAGCCGCTGCTGCAGGTCCCGGTAAGGATCGGCCACGGCCTCAGGTGGTGTGCACGATCAGCACGTCGACGCCCGACTTCCGGGCCACCTCCGACGGCACCGAGCCCAGGATCCGCCCGGTCAGCGTGTTGAGGCCGCGGTTGCCGACCACCAGAAGGTCGGCCTCGCGGTCCTTCACGACCTTGCGCAGCATGTCGACCGGCTGACCCTCCAGCGCGACCGTTTCGATGTTCGCGGCGCCGGCCTTCGCCGCGCGGTCCCGTGCGGACTGCAGCGTGTCCTCAGCGGGCGCGGACCCGACTACCTGATAGGCCTCGTCGCCCAGTTCGTCCTGCGCGCGTTCCACGTCTTGGCGGCTGGCCGGGTGGTACGCGCAGACGACGACCAGCGTCGCTCCCGCGTCGGCAGCCACCCCGGCGGCCTTGTCCACCGCGGCGAAGGACGAGTCGGACCCGTCCGTGCCCACCACCACAGTCCGATAGACAGCCATCCACAACCTCCCGGCGAATCGGTCAGCGGGGCGGCGCGGCCCCTTCGCGGGGGAAGGTTACTCGCCAGTCGGTTTTCCCGCCGGGCGCGGTTGCGGCTGCGGCTTGGGCACGTCGGACGTGCGCAGTCGGACGGTCTGCTCGACGTCGCCGCTCGCCGCGGGCTTTCCGCTGTTCGCCGGGGCGTTCTTGCCGCCCTGACCAGTGGATTTCTGCCCGGCCGGAGTGCTGGGCTTGCTGTTCTGCGCACCCGCGTTGCCGCTCGGCTGGGCGCTGCTCGCCTTCGCGCCGCCAGCCGGGGATCCATTCGCGGACTTCGGCCCGGAGCCGTTGGCCGTCTCGGCGGCGGCCTTGATGTCCGCGGGCACCTCGCCGTCCATCTCGCCGAGCACGTGCTGCGCCTCGGCCAGCACGGTGCGCGCCGACCGGACCTGCTCGGCCAGGCTCGCCCGGACCGCGCGCAGGGCCTCGACCCGCTCGTTGGCCTGGGTGATCCGGCGGTTGGACTCGTCGGTGGCGGTGCGGACGCGGCGGCGCGCCTCGTCCGCCGCTTCCGCGAGCCGCGCGTTGGCCTCGGTGATCGAGTCCTGGCGGCGCTTGTTCGCGTCGGCGACCGATTCGCGCTGGCGGCGGTCGATGTCGGCCTTGGCGGCCGTCTCCTCCTCCAGCACCTTCGCCCGGATCGCGGCCGCGTCCTCGGCGGCCTCGCGGACCCGGCGCTCGGCTTCGGCCTTGCTGGCCGCCTCCTGCTCGGCCAGCACGCGCATCGCCTCGGCGCGCCGCGTCGCCATCGCGATCTCGAAGTCTTCCTCGACCTGCGTGCGGCGGGCCTCGGACTCCGCGTCGAGCTTCTTGCGCTCGGCCTCGGCCTCGTCGGTGATCCGCTTGGCCTCGGCGCGCGCGTCCTCGAGCACCTTGCGGTGCTCGGCTTCCATTTCCTTGCGGCGCAGGTCGAGTTCGGTGAGCAGCTGCTCGTACCGGGCGCGCATGGCGCTGGCGTCGGTCTCCGCCTTGGCCCGGATGTGGCCTGCCTCGGCCTCGGCGCGGGCCCGCGTGTCCGCGGCCTCGTCCTGCGCCAGCCGCAGCATCCGCTGGAGGCGTTCGGACAGGCCCTCGACGCTCGTCGGCGGCTGCGCGAGCCGGTCGACCTGACCGCGCAGATCGGCGATCTCGCCGCGCGCGACCTCAAGCTGCCGGGCCAGGTCGCCGGCTTGGGCGATGGCGGCGTCGCGGTCGGCGGTGAGCATCTTCAGGTCGCCGTCGAGCCGTTCCAGGTGCTCGTCGACCTGGGCCCGGCTGTACCCCCGCTTCGCTACGTCGAAGCCGGCTCCCAGCGGCACGAGTTCGCGTTCATCGCCAAGACTCATGACACCACCGTAGTCGCTCCGCGGTCACGGACGGGTGAGCACCCACGGGGTCCGGCCGCTCGTGCGGCGAGCGGCCGGACCGAAGAGGCAGGTGGTCTGCCCTCACGCGCCGCGGAAGGCGTTGATGCCGTCGAGGTGCTTCGCGCGCAGCTCCTCGTCGCGCACGCCGAGTCCTTCTTCCGGGGCGAGCGCGAGCACGCCGACCTTGCCCTGGTGCGCGTTGCGGTGCACGTCAAGGGCGGCCTGGCCGGTTTCTTCGAGCGAGTAGGTCTTCGACAGCGTCGGGTGGATGAGGCCCTTTGCGATCAGCCGGTTGGCCTCCCACGATTCGCGGTAGTTCGCGAAGTGCGACCCGATGATCCGCTTCAGGTTCATCCACAGGTACCGGTTGTCGTACTGGTGCATGTAGCCCGACGTGGACGCGCAGGTGACGATGGTGCCGCCCTTGCGCGCGGCGTAGACCGAAGCGCCGAAGGTCTCGCGGCCCGGGTGCTCGAACACGATGTCCGGGTCCTCGCCGCCGGTCAGCTCGCGGATCTTCGCGCCGAACCGCTGCCATTCCTTCGGGTCCTGCTCGTTCTCGTTCTTCCAGAACTGGTAGCCCTCGGCGGTGCGGTCGATGATCAGCTCCGCGCCCAGCTTCCGGCAGATCTCGGCCTTCTCCGGGCTGGACACGACGCACACTGGGATCGCGCCGCCGTTGAGCGCGTACTGCGTCGCGTACGAGCCGAGGCCGCCGGACGCGCCCCAGATCAGCACGACGTCGCCCTGCTTCATGTCCGCGCCGTTGCGCGACACCAGCTGCCGGTACGCGGTCGAGTTCACCAGCCCGGGGGAGGCGGACTCCTCCCAGGTCAGGTGGGCCGGCTTCGGCATCAGCTGGTTCGCCTTGACCAGCGCGACCTCGGCGAGCCCGCCGAAGTTGGTCTCGAAGCCCCAGATCCGCTGCTCGGTGTCGAGCATCGTGTCGTTGTGCCCGTCCGGGCCTTCCAGCTCGACGTTCAGGCAGTGCGCGACGACCTCGTCGCCGGGCTTCCAGTTGTGCACGCCCGCGCCGGTGCGCAGCACGACGCCGGACAGGTCCGAGCCGACCACGTGGTACGGCAGGTCGTGCCGCTTGGCCAGCGGCGAGAGCTTCCCGTACTTGCGCAGGAACTTGAACGTCGGGATCGGCTCGAAGATCGACGTCCAGACGGTGTTGTAGTTGATCGCGCTGGCCATCACCGCGACCAGCGCCTCGCCGGGACCGAGTTCGGGCGTCGGGACCTCGTCCACGTGCAGCGAGCGGCGCGGGTCCTTGTCGCGGCTTTCGAGGCCTTCGAACATGTCGACCTCGTCGGCGTGCACGGTGACGCCCCGGTAGCTCTCGGGCACGGGCAGCTCGGCGATCGCGTCGAGGCGGCCGTCGAGGATCGCCTGCTGGATCTCGTCGAGGTGCGTCATCGGGAACCTCCAGGGGTCGGTCGCGGCGCGACTGGACGAAATTACTCGTCGGTAACCGGGGGCCTCACTGTACGAGACAGACACCCCGTACACGAGTCGAAGTGTGACGCACGAATCTTGACCGGCTGGCCAGTCAAGGAGCATAGTCGGCAGTGGGAAATCTCCCTGAACGGCTCTTTTCCGGCGGAGGTGAGCACGAATGAGTGAAGTCTCGACGCGCGCCTGGACGCGGCCC
Organism: Amycolatopsis sp. Poz14; assembly: GCF_006704225.1. Lineage (NCBI taxonomy): Bacteria > Bacillati > Actinomycetota > Actinomycetes > Pseudonocardiales > Pseudonocardiaceae > Amycolatopsis > Amycolatopsis sp. Poz14. The sequence continues at coordinate 8,988,275 of NZ_JACLHD010000001.1, read as the reverse complement.
TATGACTGGGCCGAGGTCGTGATTGGTGTTGTCGCCGCTCTTTCACCCCTTTGGCTGAGCACGAACACCACGATGGTGTGGACGATGGTGGTCCTCGGTGCGCTGATCGCGATCGACGGCCTGGTGTCGCTCGCGTCGCCGAGCATGGTTTACGGCGAGGGCGTGCAGATCGTCCTCGGCGCGTTGCTGTTCATCGCGCCGTGGGTGATGGGGTATACGCAGTTCAACGGGGCGTCGTGGACGTCCTGGGTCGGCGGTGCGCTGACGATCATCGCCGGCGCGGCCGCGATGCCGGAGGCCAACGCCGCCCACCGGATGGCGGGCCAGCACTGATCGGGGCAATGAAGCCCTGACGAGGAAGGTGACATGACCGACGACTCGGCGAAAGAACGGATCCTGTGCGCGGCGGAGGAACTGTTCGCCGAGTCCGGCTTCGAAGCGACCCCGACGTCCCGCATCGCGGAGCGCGCCGGGGTCCCGAAGGGCCTGGTCCACTATTACTTCCGCCGCAAGTCCGACCTGCTGGCCGCCCTGGTTGACCGGCTGCCGGACGAACGCATCGAACCCGCCGCGGTCGTCGTTCCGGGCGACCTGGCGGGTTCGCTGCGCAGGCTGGTCGGCGAACTCGACCGCCGGTTCACCGGTTCGCTGGGGCTGTCGCACCTGCTGTGGCGCGAGGCCGACACCCATCACGTGGTCCGCGACGCGCTGTCCGAACGATTCCAGCAACTGGTCCGCCTGATGCGGTCGGTGATCGTGGCCGCCACCGGCGGACGGCTCCCTGGAGCGGACATCGACAACGCGTCCGGCCTGCTGGCCCGCGCGATCACCCACCGGCACGCGACGGCCCGCCACACCGGCGACGACCGCCCGGCGGAGTTCGACGGGGAGCTGACGTTCGTGGCGAACGCGCTGTCCGCCCGGGCGGCCAAGGGCAAGCCGCCCGCTTCGGCGGTGTGAGGTGCTCGTGGGTGTTTCTGCCGGTTAGAACCGGCATCGCCGCTCACGGCCTGGCCGCCACCGACTTCTCCCGGACACGACTTGCCCGGCTCGCTTCGCCCTGGCCCGCGGTGGTCCTGTCGCCGAAGCGCGCTCCGGCCGAGCCCCAATGCCGCATTGGGGTTTTCTCAGTGGCGCGGCGGGCGGCGTTGGTACGGCGAGGCGCAGCGTCGACGGGCTGCGTTGCTTCTCCGCTCCGGTTGACGTCCGTGAGGGGCACCCTGAGGGAATCAGATTCCGTCAGGGTTCCCCTCACGACCTCCGCACCAGCCCGACCGCGCTCCTTGACCGAGGGCAGCGTCACGCGGCGCGCTCGCGGATGGCTGCGTCCCTCTGGCGACGGGTGGGTGCGCGGGGGCGAGGAGGAGCCGCCTGGCGCGCCTAGCCAGCCGACGCCTACAGCACCTGACCAGCATCGCTGCCACGAACCCACCGCGTACCGCGCTACTGAGAAACCTCATTGGGTGCGCTCAACGCACCGAACGCCGCATTGGGTGCGTCGCATGCACCCAATGCCACATTGGGTACGCGGTTCAGTGCGAGGCGGCGGGCTCCACCAGCTCGACCAGAACCCCGCCAGCGTCCTTCGGGTGCACGAAGTTGACCCGGCTGTTCGACGTCCCGCGCTTGGCCGCGTCGTACAGCAACCGCAGCCCCTGCGCGCGCAGTGCCTCCGCGGCAGCGTCCACATCGGACACTCGCAGCGCGAGCTGCTGCAGGCCCGGCCCGTTGCGGCCGATGAACTTGGCGATCGTCGAATCGTCGCGGGACGGGGCGAGCAGCTGGATCATCGTCTCGGTGCCCGCGGTACCCGGGGCGCGCAGCATCGCCTCGCGCACGCCCTGCTCGTCGTTCACCTCCTCGTGCGCGACCTCCAGGCCGAAGTGGTCGCGGTGGAAGGCGATGGCCGCGTCGAGGTCGGGCACGGCGATGCCGACGTGGTCGATCGCGGTCACGAACGGCTTGAGCACGGATGCGCTGGGCTCGGTGTCCATACCGGGGAGGATAAGCCCCGGCGGGCCTCGCGGAACCCCGCGTGCGCCCCCTCACACTGGCTCCATCAAGACGCGCCGGGAACCCCGCGCAGGCCGTATCGTGGGAACACTGCCAGTGCACCGATGCTTTGGAGGACGTCGTGTCCGGTTCCGTGATCCTGGGCGCTGCCCGTACCCCGATCGGGCGGCTGCTCGGCTCGTTGAAGGACTTCTCGGGAGCCCAGCTGGGCGGGATCGCGATCAAGGCCGCGCTCGAACGCGCCGGCGTCTCCCCGGACCAGGTCCAGTACACGATCATGGGCCAGGTCCTCACCGCGGGCGCGGGCCAGATCCCGGCACGCCAGGCCGCGGTCGCCGCGGGCATCCCGATGGACGTCCCGGCGCTGACCATCAACAAGGTCTGCCTGTCCGGCCTCGACGCGATCGCGCTCGCCGACCAGCTGATCCGCGCGGGCGAGTTCGACCTCGTCGTCGCGGGCGGCCAGGAGTCGATGACGCAGGCGCCGCACCTGCTGCCGAAGTCGCGCGCCGGGTTCAAGTACGGCGACACCACGCTGGTCGACCACATGGCCTACGACGGCCTGTTCTGCGCGTTCGACCAGGTCGCGATGGGTGTTTCGACGGAGAAGCACAACGGCCGCTACAGCGTCACCCGCGAGCAGCAGGACGCGTTCTCCGCGCGTTCGCACCAGCGGGCCGCGGCGGCGATCGAGGCCGGGTTCTTCCGCGAGGAGATCGCGCCGGTGTCGATTCCGCAGCGCAAGGGCGACCCGGTCGTGTTCTCCACCGACGAGGGCGTGCGCGCCGACACCACCGGCGAGAGCCTCGCGAAGCTGCGTCCGGCGTTCGCCTCGGACGGCACCATCACCGCGGGTTCGGCGTCGCAGATTTCCGACGGCGCGGCCGCGGTGATCGTGGCCAGCCCGGAGAAGGCGGCCGAACTGGGCATCACGCCGCTGGCCGAGATCGGCGCGCACGGCGTCGTCGCCGGTCCGGACGCGAGCCTGCACGAGCAGCCGTCGAACGCGATCCGCGCCGCGCTGAAGAAGGCGAAGCTGGACGTCGGCGACCTGGACCTGGTGGAGATCAACGAGGCGTTCGCCGCGGTCGGCCTGGTGTCGAGCGAGAAGCTCGGGCTGGACGAGTCGAAGGTGAACGTCAACGGCGGCGCGATCGCGCTCGGCCACCCGATCGGCGCTTCCGGTGCGCGGCTGGCCGTGCACCTGGTGCACGAACTGCGCCGCCGCGGCGGCGGTCTCGGCGCGGCCGCGCTCTGCGGCGGCGGCGGACAGGGCGACGCGCTGCTGATCCGCGTCCCGTCGGCGTAAGTTGGCCGGCCCGGACCTCGATGAGCTGGTCGGCCGCGCGCGGGAAGGACAACCGCGCGCGGTCGCCCGGCTCATTTCTCTTGTCGAGGACTCTTCGCCGCGAGTGGCGGACATCGCGCGTGCGTTGACGCCCTACACCGGGCGCGCCCGCGTCGTCGGCCTCACCGGCCCGCCCGGGGTCGGCAAGTCGACGTCGACGTCCGCGCTGCTCACCGCGCTGCGCGGCGAGGGACTGCGGGTCGGGGTGCTGGCGATCGACCCGTCGTCGCCGTTCTCCGGCGGCGCGCTGCTCGGCGACCGGATCCGGATGACCGAGCACGCCACCGACCCCGGCGTGTTCATCCGCTCGATGGCGACCCGGGGCCACCTCGGCGGCCTTTCGTGGGCGACCCCGCAGGCGGTGCGGGTGCTCGACGCCGCCGGGTTCGACGTGGTGCTGATCGAGACTGTCGGGGTTGGACAGTCCGAAGTGGACGTTGTGAAACTGGCCGACACCACGGTGGTCTTGCTGGCCCCTGGAATGGGCGACGGCATCCAGGCGGCGAAAGCCGGAGTGCTGGAGATCGCGGACGTGTTCGTGGTCAACAAGGCCGACCGCGACGGCGCCGACGCGACGGTGCACGACCTCAAGCAGATGATCTCCCTCGCGCGGCGCGAACTGCGCGGACCGAGCTGGCGGCAGCCGATCGTCCGCACGGTGGCGGCGAAGGGCGAGGGCGTCGACGAGGTGGTGTCGGCGTTGCGGACGCACCATGAATGGCTTGTGGCGCACGGGGAACTGGACCGCCGCCGCGCCGCCCGCGCCCGGGAGGAGGTCGCCGCGATCGCGTTGCGGAGGTTGCACGCGGAACTGGCGGACCTCCGAGACGGCGACCGGCTGGGCGACCTGGCGGCACGAGTGGTGGCGCGGGAACTGGACCCGTTCGCGGCGGCGGACCGGTTGATCGCGGAGCTGAAGGGCTAGCTCGGCAGCGCTGCCAGCCGTCGCGGGAGCCAGGATGCGACTTTCGCCGGAAGCGCAGGCGGTTTCCCGTCCCTATACTGCGATCCTCCGTGCACTGGGAGGGAACCGGAATGAAGAGACTGCTCGTATCCGTGCTGACCGCGTTGTCGCTGGTCGCCGTCGCTGCACCGGCTTCGGCGGCGTCGGAGCCGCCGAAGGTCACCTCGGGGCCGTGCCAGTACACCTCGACTCCGGACGATCCCGCGGTGCGCCCGGTTTCCCTGCCGCGCGACCCGAAACACACGCCGGACCACGGCAGTGTCGACGTCGCCGTGTTCTCCAACCAGGGCCTGCTCCCGCTGCGGCTCGACCGCGCGCAGGCGCCGTGCACCGTGCAGAGCTTCCTGCACCTGGCCGCCCACGGCTTCTACAACCAGACGACCTGCCACCGGCTCACCGCGTACCCGACGCTGAAGGTCCTGCAGTGCGGCGACCCGTCCGGCACCGGAGAGGGCGGCCCGGGCTACAAGTTCCGCGACGAACTCCCGACGACGCTCCCGCCCGCCCCGTCCGACCCGACCGGCAAGCGCCGCACGTACGCGCGCGGCCTGCTGGCCATGGCGAACGCCGGCCCGGACACGAACGGATCGCAGTTCTTCGTGGTGTACGGGGATTCCAGCCTGCTGCCGAACTACACGGTCTTCGGCACGGTCGGCTCGGCCGGTTTGCGCACCCTGGACCGGGTCGCGGCGGGCGGCATCCAGCCGGACGCGGACACCCCGCCGGGCAAGACGCCGGTGGACGGGAAACCGGTGCGGAAGACGGACCTGGAGCTGGTTCTGCCGTTGTGCCTGTTCTGCGGTCGCTGACGCCGGGCCTGGCCGTCGCGGCGATCGCCCGGCGGCCGCAACCCTGCGTCTGAACGCTCGACGCGGACCGCTGCCCGGATTACTGGTTTCCCCGGCATTGCCCGCGGGCGATGCCGTAGACCGGGTCCATGCCGTCGAATATCGCTGGCTGGACGCTCTCTGGGCGGTGAAATCGTTCGCCAATCGGCTTCTTGCGGCCAGGTTCCGGCCGTTCGGCGAGCCCGTCTCGAGCGGCTGCGTCGTCACCGAAACGCTCGCGCCGCCTAATCCGTCGGCGATCGCCTGCAACGCGCGACCGCGACCCTGACTGGCCCACGCCACCCAAGCCGAACTGGACCACCCAGCTAGGCCAATCCCCATTAGCGTGGGCGGCATGACGAAGCGAATCGCGCTCGCCACCGGCGAGTTGTATCGAGCGATGTCCCAGCTGCAAGGCGAGGTGAAGAAGGCCAGCGCGAACGCGGGGCTCGACGTGAAGCTCATCGAGCTCGTCAAGATGCGCGCGTCGCAGATCAACGGATGCGCCTACTGCCTCGACATGCACGCGGCGGAGGCGGTCGCGGCTGGGGAATCGCCGCGGCGGCTTTACGTGCTCGAGGGGTGGCGCGAGACCGACCTGTTCACCGAGCAGGAACGCGCCGCGCTCGCGTACACCGAGGCGATGACCCGGATCTCGGACCACAAGGACGTCCCCGAAGACGTTTACGCCGAGGCGGTCCGCGTCTTCACCGAGGACCAGCACCGCGCGCTCGCGTGGTGTGTCGTCGCCATCAACACCTGGAACCGGCTCATGGTCGCGAGCCACGCTGAGCTGCCGGAGCGTGCGGAGTGAGTGCTGAGGAGTTGCGGGCGCTGCATGTGCCCGGGAAGCCGTTGATTCTGCCGAACGCTTGGGACGCGGATACCGCGCAAGCGGTGGAAGCCGCCGGATTCCCGGTGGTGGCAACGAGTTCCGCGGCGGTCGCGGCGGCGCTCGGGCAGGCGGACCACGAAGGCGCGTCGGCGGACGAGATGCTCGCGGCGGCCAAGCGGATCGTGGACGCGGTGTCCGTGCCGGTGACGGTGGACGCCGAGGCCGGTTATGACTTGAGCCCGGCGGATCTCGCGGCCCGGTTGAAGGAAATCGGTGCGGTCGGCTGCAATATCGAGGACACCGACCACGGCAAGGGCGCCTTGCGACCGGCGGCCGAGCAAGCGGGACGGATTGCCGAGTTGCGTCGGGCGGCTGGCGACGGGCTGGTGGTCAACGCGCGAGTGGATTCGTTCCTCGGTGCACCGGACGAGCAGGCGGTGCTCGACGACGCCGTGGCTCGCGGGCGTGCGTATCTCGAGGCGGGGGCCGACTGTGTGTACCCGATTCTCGTGCGTTCGCCGGAAGTGCTGGCCGAATTCGTCCGGCAGGTGGGCGGTCCGGTCAACGCTTCGGCGCTTCCCGGCGGTCCGGGGCTGGCCGGGCTTGCCGAACTGGGGGTAGCCCGGATTTCGCTGGGGGCCGGGTTGTGGCGGTATCTGCGCCGGGTGCTGGAAGGCACGCTCGACGGGATCGCGCAGGGGAAGCTGCCGTATTGAAAAAACCGCTGGGCGCCGCGGCGAAAGCGGCACCCAGCGGTTTCAGCGGGACGAAAACTCAGTGCTGCACGGCCTTTTCCGCGCCGGCACCGGTCAGTGCCCGTACTTCCATTTCGGCGAACTTCGCCTTGTCGTTTTCCTTCGACAGGATCGTGCCGAGCCAGCCGAGGACGAACGCGATCGGGATCGAGATCAGGCCCGGGTTGTCGAGCGGGAACCAGTGGAAGTCCACGCCCTGCAGCATCGACGCGCTCTTGCCGGTCTTCGGGTCGACCGGCTTCCCGGAAACGGCGGGCGAGAACACGATGAGCACGATCGTCACGATCAGCCCGCCGTAAATGCTCCACAGCGCGCCCTGGGTGTTGAACCGTTTCCAGAACAGCGAGTACAGAATCGTCGGCAGGTTCGCCGAAGCCGCCACCGCGAACGCCAGCGCCACCAGGAACGCGACGTTCTGCCCGTTCGCCAGAATGCCGCCGAGAATCGCGACGATGCCGATCACCACGGCGGTGATCCGCGCGACGCGGACTTCCGAGCCGGTGTTCGCCTTGCCCTTCTTCAGCACGTTCGCGTAGACGTCGTGCGCGAACGAGGCGGACGCGGTGATCGTCAATCCGGCGACCACGGCGAGGATCGTGGCGAACGCGATCGCCGAGATCAGCCCGAGCAGGATAGGGCCGCCGAGGTTCAGCGCCAGCAACGGAGCCGCGGAGTTGACGCCGCCCGGGGCCTTCTTGATCGCGTCCGGTCCGACCAGCGCGCCCGCGCCGTAGCCGAGCACCAGGGTGAACAGGTAGAACACGCCGATCAGCACGATCGCCCACACCACCGAACGACGCGCCTCGCGCGCGGTCGGCACCGTGTAGAAGCGCATCAGCACGTGCGGCAGGCCCGCGGTGCCCAGCACCAGCGCGATGCCGAGGGAGAAGAAGTCCAGCTTCGTCGTGCCGTTCTTGCCGTACTGCTTGCCCGGCCCGAGCAGCGCTTCGCCGGCTTCGCCCGCCTTGTCGACCGCGCCCTGCAGCAGCGACGAGAAGTTGAAGCCGTACTTGCCGAGCACCCACAGCGTCATCGCCAGCGCGCCGACAATCAGCAGCGCCGCCTTGATGATCTGCACCCAGGTGGTGCCCTTCATTCCGCCGATCAGGACGTAGGCGATCATGATCACGCCGACCACCGCGATCACCAGCGCCTGCGCGGCCTTGCCGTCGATGCCCAGCAGCAGCGCGACCAGCCCGCCCGCGCCCGCCATCTGCGCCAGCAGGTAGAAGAACGACACCACGAGCGTCGAAATCGCTGCCGCCGCGCGCACCGGACGCTGTTTCATCCGGAACGCCAGCACGTCGCCCATGGTGAACTTGCCGGTGTTGCGCAGCAGTTCCGCCACCAGCAGCAGTGCGACCAGCCACGCCACCAGGAAGCCGATCGAGTACAGGAACCCGTCGTAGCCGTACACCGCGATGGCGCCGGCGATGCCGAGGAACGACGCCGCCGACAGGTAGTCGCCGGAGATCGCGATGCCGTTCTGCGGGCCGGTGAACGCACGGCCTGCCGCGTAGTAGTCCGACGCGGTCTTCGTGTTGCGGCTCGCGCGGAACACGATCACCAGGGTGATGACCACGAACAGCGCGAAGATCGTGATGTTGAGCGTCGGGTTGCTGCCCTCGACGCTCGCCGCGAGAGTCTTCACGCCTCCTCCTTCGCCGGGTTCTCGATGTCGTCCTTGATCCGCTCGGCGAGCGGGTCGAGGTTCTTGTTGGCGTAGCGCACGTACAGCCACGTGATGAGGAACGTGGACACGAACTGCAGGAGCCCGAAGAGGAGGCCGACGGTGAAGTTGCCCGTGATCTTCGTGCTCATGAAGCCGTGCGCGTAGTCGGCGAGCAGGACGTAGAGCAGGTACCAGGCGAGGAACAGTCCGGCCATCGGGAACACGAACCGGCGGAGCCTGCCGCGGAGTTGGCGGAACTCGGCGCTGTCGTGCACCTGCTCCCAGGTCGAGTCCGGCGGGGCGCCGGACGGGTCGCCTGCGCTCATGGGATCTCCCTTGTGCGACGCTGCGGATGTGGTCCGCGACACAGTAGGGAGGACTCCGGGCCAGGGAAACCGTCAGCGGCTCAAACGCCTCGCCGCACGACGAACGGTTGACGAACGGTCACCGGGCGCGGACGAAGGGCGCTCGTCGAGGTGCAGCCGCAGCATCGCGGCCCCGGCCCAGGACGGTGGGCGCCCGCGCAGTGACACCGTGATCATCACGCCGAACGCGAGCGGTACCGACCAGGGTGCCGGTTGCGAGACCAAGATCGCCACCCAACCTTCCATCGAGGGTCCGGCCAGCGCGAACAGGATCGACCCCGACGAAGCCGCCAGACCCGTCAGCACTCCGGCGATCGCGCCCGCGGCGGTGAGTCGCTGCCACCAGATGCCGAGCACGAGCAGCGGGCAGAACGTCGACGCGGCGACGGTGAACCCCCACGTCACCAGCACCCCGGCGTCGAGCCGCGCCGACGGCAGCGCGAGCAGCACCATCGCGATCGCGGCGAACACGACCGTCACGCGAAGACGGCGCAGGCCGCCGGGCATCAGGTCGTAGGCGAGCGCGCCGGACATCACCAGCAGCAATCCCAGCGACGTCGCCAGAAACGCCGCGAACGCGCCCGCGGTGAGCAACGCGGTGAACAACTGCCCGGCCCAGCTGTGGTCGACCTGCGACGGAAGCGCGACGACCACCGTGTCGGTGTTGCCGGACAGATACAGCTGCGGCACGAGAACCCGGCCGAGGACGCCGTAAATGCCGGGGAAAAGGTAGAAAACTCCCAGCAGCGCCACGGTAATCGCAGCGGTGCGGCGTGCGGCGCGGCCGTCCGGGCTGGTGTGGAAGCGCATCAGGACGTGGGGGAGGCCCATCGTGCCGAGGACGGTCGCGATGAGGACCGCCCAGGTGCCGAGCAGCGGGTAGCCCTTGTCGATCTCCAGCAGCGGACGCTGCCAGTCCGGCCCGCCGAGCGCGACTTCTCCGCTGACGCCGGGGACCTGTGCGCCGGCGGCGAAGGTGAGCTGTTCTCCCTTGTGCACCACCAGTTGTCCGGGCGGCAACGTACCGCGGTCCTCGATCGCGGTTGGTTCGCGGAAGGTGAGGGTGACGTCGTGGTCGAACTGTACCGGGGTGGCGTGCGAAAAGCGGGTGAACTCGACCGGCGTGAGGCTCGCGTCGCGGGTTTCGGCGCCGACCTGGAGCACCAGCCACAGCGCGGGGACAAGGAACAGCAGGAGTTTCAGGAAGAACTGGAACGCCTGGACGTACGTCGCCGCGCGCATTCCGCCGAGCGCGAGCGTGACGCTGACCGCGGTGCCCGCGATGACGACGCCGACCCAGTACGGAGTCCCGCCGACCGCGGTGAGCACCAGCCCGGCGGTGCGGAATTGCGGGACCACGTAGATGGTTCCGATCACCAGCACGACCACCGCGGCCAACCGGCGCAGCGCGGGAGAGGCGAGGCGCGCTTCGGCGAAGTCGGGGACGGTGAGTGCGCCGGATCTGCGCATCGGCGCGGCGACGAGGACCAGCATCGCCACGTATCCCGCGGTGAAGCCGACCGGGTACCAGAGCGCGCCGACGCCGTCCTTCACCATCAGCCCGGCGACGCCGAGGAATGAGGCCGCGGAGAGGTATTCGCCGGAGACCGCGGCGGAGTTGACGAAGGGCGAGATCCGCCGGGACGCCACCAGGAAGTCGGAGGTGGTGCGCATGGCGGCGACCCCGCGCACGCCGATGAGCAGCGTGACGAGGACGACCGGGGCTACCGCGAGCGCGATGTCCATCTATCCGCTCCCGCCCGCCCCGGCTGTGGCCCCAATGTGGCATTGGGTGCATGCGACGCACCGAATGCCACATTGGGTGCGTGTGATGCACCCAATGCCACATTGGGGCGCTGCGGGCAGTCGGCTCACTGATCGTCCTCGATCTTCTCCGCGCGGCGCAGCTGCCACCACGCGAGCCCGGCCAGCACCGGGTACGGCAGAACCGCGATCAGCAGCCAGGACAGCGGAATCCCCCACAGCCGCACGCTGTCGAGCGACGGGGCGAGCGAGAACAGCACCGGCAAACCCAGCACCAGCACGAACATCCCCACCAGCGCGGGGATCCCGCGTCGCCGCTGGATCCGGTAGAGGACGGCCGCGCGTTCCGCTTCCGGCGCGCGCAGACGGGGCATCCGCCACCGGCCGCGTTCGAGCCGCCGCGACCGGGCGAGCCTCGTCTGCGGACTGGTGACGGCGACCCGCTTGGCGCGGCTCATCGGACGGCCCGCGCAATCCTTGTGCGCGGCGTTGCCGGTTCTAACCGGCTTTGCCGCTCACAAGGTGCCGGGTGCAGTCGGGTTGTCGTGCGTGGCAAAGCCGGTTCTAACCGGCCTAGCCGCTCACGAGCCCCCAAGCACCACCGCCCCCTCACCGAGCACTCCCGAGTTGCCCGCGCTGCGCCGCCTCCAGCAACCGGTCCCGGAGATCCCGCGCATGCCGTCGGCTCACCGGCACATCGCCAGCCTCCGTGTGCGCCAGCAACCCGCCCGTCGTGTCGCTTCGCAGTTCCAGCACCGCGCTCACCGCGAGCAGGAATCCGCGATGTACCCGGGTAAATCCAGTCCCTTCCCAATATTCTTCGAGCCGCGAGATCGGCATCCGCACCGGATGGACGCCGCCGCGGGTGTGGAGGCGGACGTAGTCGCCGTTGGCTTCGGCGAACAGCACGTCGTCGCGGCGGACGTACCGCGTGCGGCCGCCGGAATCGACCGGCAGTGCGGCCATCGCGTCCGGCGAGGACTGGCGACGGCCGCTCGGCACCAAGCGCGTCACCTTCGCCAGCGCGGCGGAAAGCCGTTCCGTGCGCACCGGTTTCAGCAGATAGTCGACCGCGCCGATGCCGTACGCGGTCACCGCGTGCCCGTCGTGCGCGGTGACGAACACGATCACCGGCGGTTCGGACAGTTTCGCCAGCAGCGACGCGAGCTCCAGCCCGTCCAGGCCGGGCATGGAAATGTCGAGGAAGACCGCGTCGAAATGGTCTGCCTGCAACAGTTTCAGCGCCTTCAACGCATCGCTCGCGCCGACGACCTCGCCGACCTCCGGCGCCTCGCGCAGCATCCGGCACAGTTCGTCCAACGCCGGCGCGAGATCGTCGACCGCCAGCACCCGCAGCCCGCTCACGGCAGCACCCCCGGCTGGAATCGCGGCACGCGCAGCACGACCCGGGTGCCTTCGCCGACCGCCGTTTCCACGGTCAGCCCGTACCAGGCCCCGTACACCGTGCGCAATCGTCTGTCCACATTGGCCAGTCCGAGCCCGGTGCCGTCGCCGCTGCCCGCGAGGATGGCCGCGGCGCGCTCGGGCTCCATGCCGACGCCGTCGTCCTCGACGCTGATCACGCAGTCGTTCCCTTCCGCCTGTCCGTGCACCTGGACGAGCCCGGTGCCCGACCGCGGCTCGATGCCGTGCCGGATCGCGTTCTCCACGAGGGGTTCGAGTACCAGGTACGGCACCGCCACCGCAAGCACCTCCGGCGCGACCCGCACCTGCACCTTGAGCCGTTCGCCCAGCACCGCGCGCTGCAGCGCGAGATACGTCTCCACCGCGCGGAACTCCTCGGCGACGACGGTGTACTCGCCGTGCCGCGACAGGCTGTAGCGGGTGTAGTCGGCGAAATCGAGCATCAGGTCGCGGGCGCGGTCCGGTTCCGACCGGACGAACGAGGCGATCACGGTGAGCGCGTTGTACACGAAATGCGGTGACATCTCCGCCCGCAATGCGCGGAGTTCGGCTTGCGCCGCCTGGTCCGCCGAAGCTTCGAGCCGACCCCGTTCCAAAGACTGCACGACCAAGTCCGTCGCCTGCCGCGTCACCGCGCCGGGTACCTCGCCGACCAGCAGCAACGCGCCCGCCAGTTCGTCGTGGACGTGCAATGGGACCGCCGTCACGCCCCGCGAGGTGATCGGCTCCTCCTGGTGCAGCACGTCGTCCAGGATTTGGGACACCGCGTCGTCGGCTCCGGGGCGGCCGGACCACATCAACGTGCCGGAGAGATCGGAGAGCCCTAGTCCGGCGACGTCGAAAAGCCGTCGCAGACCGTGTACGGCGCGCCGGGCGCGGACTCCGGACAGGCCGTCTTTCAGGTCGTCGGCGACCTTCCGCGCCGCGCCGAGCACGCCGACGGCGTCCGGGCGGGAGCGCCACGGCAGCCGGGCACTCTCGGTCATCGACGAGCCTCCCCTCGGGTACCTGGGGGAGTAGATACTAGCCCGTAACAAGGCGAAGGGGACTTTCCGTGCGGAAAGTCCCCTTCGATCGCGACCAGAGGCTAGCAGCTCTGCTTGTAGAAGTACTGCGAATTCGCGTCCAGGTCGTCCTTGGTGATCGAGTGCAGCTGCGCCGTGAGGTCCCGCTCGGTCGGCTTGCCCTCGAGCGCGGCCACCGCCTGGTCGACGCCCTTCGTGCCGATCTGAGCCGGGTCCTGCGCGATGAGCGCCTGGTACTCGCCCTTCTTCAGACCGTCCACTTCGGACGGGCTGGCGTCGAAGCCGACCAGGTTGACCTTGCCGATCTTGCCCGCGTTGCGCAGGCCGGTCGCCGCGCCCTCGCCGGTGTTGAGGTTGGTGGCGAAGATGCCGACGAGATCCGGCGTCGAGGCCAGCGCCGCGGTCACCTTCGACGCTGCCTGGTCCGGCTCGTTCTGAGTGAACTGGATGCCCACCGACTTGAGGTTCGGGTGGTTCTTCAGCTCGTCCTCGAAGCCCTTCGCCCGGGCGGCGGTGGTGGAGGTGCCCGCGATGGTGTCGAGGACCAGCACCGAACCCGGCTTGTCGCCGACGAGCTTCGCCATGGTCTGCGCGGCGAGCTTGCCGCCCTCGGCGTTGTCCGAGGACACCGACGACACCGCGACGCTCTTGTCCTTGAGCGAGGTGTCGACCTCGACGATCTTCGTGCCGCGGTTTTTCACCTGCTGGATCGGCGCGAGCATCGCCTGGTCGTCGGTCGGCGCGATGAGCAGCGCGGCGGGCGGATTGGAGCCCATCGCGTTGACGATCGACGTCTGCATGGCCGCGTCGAACTTCTGCGGCGCCTGCGTGGTCAGTTCGTAGCCGAGCTTCTTCGCTTCGGCCTGCGCTCCGCACTGCATCGAGATGTAGAACGGTTCCGCCTGCACGCCGGGCACCAGCGCGAGTTTCTTGCTGTTCGCGGAGTTGCCGCCGGGCTTGTCCCCGGACCCGCTCTGCCCCACCTGCCCGGAGCCGCACGCGGCCACCAGCATCGCCGCGGACGCGAGCGTCCCCGCGGCGAGGACGGTCTTGCTGAATTTCATCGTAAGCACCTCTTTGTACTCGGGGACCGATTCAGCGGGAGTTGCGCTTGCGGCGGCGGCGCTGGTCGAACCACACCGCCGCGATCAGGACGGCGCCGACCGCGATCATCTGCCAGAAGTCCTGCACGTGCGTGATGTTGAAGCCCTTCTTCAGCACCGCCGGGATGAACACCCCGATCACCGTGCCGAGCATCGAGCCGACGCCGCCGAAGAGGCTCGTGCCGCCCATCACCGTCGCGGAGATGGCGTTGAGGTTGTCGTTGGTGTGCGCCGAGATCGTGGTCGATGCGTAATAGGCGAGCGACAGGAAACCCGCGATTCCGGCGAGGAAACCGGTGAGCAGGTACACCTTCAGCAGGTGCGCGGTCACGCCGATGCCTGAGCGCCGCGCCGCCTCGGCGTTCGAGCCGACCGCGTACGTGTAGCGGCCGAACCGCGTGGTGTGCAGCAGCCACGCGCCGATCAGCGTGATCACCACGGCCACCAGCACGAGGTTCGGGATCCCGCCGAACGACGTGCCGTAGCCGAGGGTCTTGTTCAGTTCGGTGGGCACGCTGCGCACGTCCGACCCGCCGTTGAGCAGGTACGACGCACCGAGCGCCGCTCCCATCGTGCCGAGCGTGACGATCAGCGGCGGAATGCCCGCCACCGCGATGAGGAAGCCGTTGATCAGGCCCCAGACCGTGCCCGCGAGCACCGCCGCGACAAGCCCGACGGTGATGACGCCCCAGCCCGCGTGCGAGGCGTCGCCGCCGCTGAGCGCTTCCATGGTCTTGCCCGCGACCATCCCGGCGAAGATCAGCACCGACCCGACGGACAGGTCGATGCCGGAGGTGATGATCACGAACGTCATGCCGACCGAAAGCACCAGCAGCACGGACGTTTCGATCAGCAGCGTCTGGAAGGTGAACAGCGTCGCGAACTCGGCGGGCGCGATGGCGGTGAACACCGCGATCAACGCGATCAGCACCAGCGCGATCCAGAACGTATTGGCCCCGATGAGCCGTTTCCCCAGCGGACGCTTGCCGAACCCGCCGTCCACAGTGGCCTGGATATCCTTCACCGGAGCGCTCATGCCGCCTCCTCCTGAACGAGAGCCCCGGTCATCGCCGCGACCAGGTCCTCGAGCTTCGTGTCCGCACCGGCGAATCGGGCCACCCGCTTGCCCAGCCGCAGCACCTCGATCCGATCCGACACCGAAAGCACCTCAGGCATGTTGTGGCTGATCAGCACGACCGCGATGCCCTTGTCGCGGACCTTCTTGATCACGTCCAGCACGCGTTCGCGCTGCACCACCCCGAGCGCGGCGGTCGGCTCGTCCATGAACACGACCTTCGAAGCCCACACCACCGACCGTGCCACCGCCACGCTTTGCCGCTGCCCGCCGGACAGCGAACCGATCGGCACGTCGGTGCTCTGCAGAGTCACGCCGAGCTTCTCGAACTCGACGACCGCCTGGCGGCGCATCTCCGCCTTGTCCAGCATGCCGAGCTTGCCGAGGATGCCCTTGCGCGGGATTTCCCGGCCCAGGAACAGATTCGCCGCCGGGTCCAGCTCCGGCGCGACGGCGAGATCCTGGTACACCGTCTCGATCCCGGCCCGGCGCGCGGCCACCGGCGAGTCGAGATGGACCTCTTTCCCGTCGAGCAAGATCCGGCCCGACGTCGGCTGTTCGGCTCCGGACAGGCACTTCACGAGCGTGGACTTGCCCGCGCCGTTGTCGCCGATCAATGCGGTCACCTCACCCGCGCGCGCCTGGAAAGACGCGCCGCGCAAGGCTTCCACCGATCCGTAGTGCTTGGTCAGGTCCACCGCGTCGAGCAGGATCTCGCTCATCGGCGCTAACTCCTTTCCGGGGCGGGCGGACGGCAGCGGATGACGGTGAGCGAGCCGGACAGCTCGGTCTGGCCCGCGGCGAACGGCACCGCGTAGGTGTCGCCCTTGGTCATCGGGAACTCGCCGCCGTGCTCGGTGCGCAGGGTGCCTTCGCCGTCGAGCGCGACGAGCACGCTGAACGACGGGTCGAGCGAGAACGCGTTGCCGGACAACTGAATGCGGTCGGCGCGGAAGAACTCCGCCGAGCCCGGCGCGAGCAAGTCCACTGTGGTCGCTTCGTCGCCGGAGGTGTGCTTCACGATCGTCTTGAGCCGGTCGTCGTCCCAGCCCGAGGTGTCGAGCGTTTCGATCGCGGTGTCGAAGCCGATCCCGAGGTGGCCCTTTTCCGGCGAGGCAAGGAAATCACGCCATTCCAGGGTCAGCGAGAAGTCCGTCGGCTGCTGCAGTTCGACCACGAAGACGCCTTCGCCGATCGCGTGCGGCAGCCCGGCCGGGATGTAGACCGTGTCGCCTGCTTGCACCGGGATGCTGTTGAGCGCGCCCAGCATGCTCGGCGCGTCCTGTTCGCGGGTCCACTCGGCGACGGTTTCCTTGCTCAGCGTCTCCCGGAAACCCGGGTAGACGCGCGGGTCGTCGCCGTAGGTGCCGACCACGATCCACGCCTCGGTCTTGCCGAAGTGCGAGTCGAAGTGCTTGCGGGCAAAGGAATCCGACGGGTGGAAGTGCACCGGAAGCCGCTGTCCGGCGTCGAGCAGCTTGACCAGCAGGCCGGTCGAGTCGCCGAGCTTGGCGACGTGCGCCGCGCCCAGCCACGCGACCGGGTCGGCGCCGACCGCGTCGCGCAGCCAGATCCCGCTGGGCAGCTTGGTGAGACCGTTGGTCTCCTGGCCGAACATGGTGGTGACGGAACCGACCCAGTCCTCCGGCCCGAACTTCGAGTCGGTGCCGGTGGCGCCGCGCAGGGCGGCGATGGCGTCGCCGCCCCGGTAGAACTGCGGCGGCTGGTTGGCCGGGAGTGCGACCGGCTCGAGGTGCTGGGTCACAGGGCGGCCTCACCGGAACCGCGGGCGACTAGGTGCACGGGCAGAACTACCTTTCTCGGGGCGGACTGATCGCCCTGGATGCGGGCGAACAGCAGCTCGGCCGCTGCGTGCCCGAGGGCGCTGACGTCGTGGGCGATCACGGTGACCGGCGGGTCGAGCAGGTCCGCCAGTTCGAAATCGTCGAAGCTCACCAGCGCGGGCCGGTGCTCGGCGTGCGCGAGCGCGCGCAGCAGGTGCACCGCGACCCGGTTGTTGCCCGCGATCACGGCGGTGGCCGGGTTCGGGCCGCCGGCCAGCTTGCGCACCGCGTTGCCGACGGTTTCCGGCGTCGGCGTCTGCATCGCCACGAGGCTCTCGTCGTAGGAGATCCCGTTGCGCACACAGCCTTCCCGGAAGCCGCGCAGCCGCTCGGCGGCGGTGAAGATGTCCGGGCTGTCGCCGAGGAACGCGATGCGCCGGTGGCCGTGCCGCACGAGATGGCTGACCGCCTCGATGGTGCCGCCGAGGTTGTCCACGAGCACGGTGTCGGCCACGATGTCGCCGGCCGGCCGGTCGAGGAACACCACCGGCGTGCCCGCGCGCATTTCCGGCACGAGATAGCCGTGCTGCAGCCCGGCGGGCACGATCAGCAGCCCGTCCACGCGCCGCGCGCAGAACTCCAGCGACAGCTCGCGCTCGCGGTCGGAATTCTCGCCGGACGACCCGGTCAGCACGTGTCTGCCGAAGGACGTCGCGATCCGTTCCACCGCGCGGTTCAGCTCGGAGTAGAAGGGGTTGCCGACGTCTTCGACGACCAGGCCGATGGTGCCGGTGGTCGAGCCGCGGCGCAGGTTGCGGGCGCCGAGGTTCCGGCGGAACCCCAGCTGTTCGATCGCGGCCACCACGCGTTCGGCGGTGTCCGGATGCACCGCGGGCTCGTCGTTGACGACCCGCGACACCGTTTTGATGCTGACGCCGGCCAGCCGCGCCACATCGCTCATCGTGGCCCGCCTGCTGGCGGGGCGGGGAAGCCCGTCCGCGTCCCGGCCCGAGTGAGACAACGTTGTCATAATGCGGGGGATTGGACACCATCCGGCCGCTTCGTGTCAATGGCCGCCGACCGGCTGTGCCCTGGGCGACGAATCCGCTGGTGCGGATGGTGGACATCGTTGTCTCGAATCGGACAGGCTCTCACCGCGGTCTTGACGATCCGGTGAGCCATTGCCGAAGGTAGCCCGCATCGACGGTGCGCGACAAGGTTGTCATCGATGCCTCGAGGTCGGTGACGGCGGGTTCGCGCCGGACAACTGGAGAGGCGATGGCGATGGCGCGAGCGCGCTGGAGAGCCGGACTGATCTTCCTGACTTCCGCGGTCGTGGCGACTGGGGCCTCCTTGGCCCCCGCTGCCCCCGCACTGGCCGACACCGGGGCGAACGCCGCGAAGACCGCTGACCTGGCGAAGTGGGTGAACCCGTTCGTCGGCACCCGGCCCGGCGGCGCGGACCACGGGACCGGCGGCGGCGCGGGCAACACCTTCCCCGGCGCGGTCGCGCCGTTCGGCATGGTGCAGTGGAGCCCGGACACGAAGAAATCCCAGCCGGGCGGCTATTTCTACGACGACAACACGATCACCGGCTTCAGCCTCACGCACCTTTCCGGCGCGGGCTGCACCACGTATCAGGACCTGCCGTTCATGCCGTACGTCGGCGAGATCAGCACGTCGCCCGCGACCGATCCGGGCCACTACACCTCGACCTTCGACCACAAGAACGAGCACGCGACGGCCGGCGCGTACGACGTCGCCCTCGACAACGGGGCGAAGGTCGAACTGAGCGCGACCCAGCGCACCGGTTCCGGCCGCTTCACCTACCCGGCGGGCGCGGCGTCGACGTTGCTGGTCAACACTTCCGGCTCAGTCAACGGCACCGACGACGCGTCGATCAGCATCGGCAAGGACACCATCAGCGGCTGGGCGACCAGCGGCCGGTTCTGCGGCGCGAAGAACTCCTACCGGGTCTACTTCTCGGCGAAGTTCGACACCCCGTTCGAGTCGGTCGGGACGTGGAAGAACGGCGCGGTGACGCCGGGCAAGACCGCGGAGACCGGCGGCGCCAGGGCGAAGGTCGCCCAGCCCAACGGCATCGGTTCCTCGATGGCGCGCCCGGCGAAGGCCAAGCCACAGGACACCACGGTCAGCGGACCGGGCAGCGGCGGGTACGTGACCTTCCCGAACCTCAACGGCGCGCAGGTCAACGTCCAGGTCGGACTGTCCTTTGTGTCCGTAGACGGGGCGAAGGCGAACCTGAAGGCGGAGAACAACGGCAAGAAGTCGTTCGACCAGGTGGCCGCGTCCGCGCGGCAGGCGTGGAACGACCAGCTCGGCAAGATCCAGGTCAGCGGCGGCAGCGACGCCGACACCACGACGTTCTACACCTCGCTGTACCACTCGCTGATCCAGCCGAACGTGTTCTCCGATGTGGACGGTCGCTACCCAGGCTTCGACGGCCGGATCCACCAGGCCGAACGCGGCCACGCGATGTACACCAACATCTCCGGCTGGGACATCTACCGCTCCGAAGTCCCGCTGCTGGCCACGATCGCGCCGAAGCAGACCTCGGACCTCGTGCGCTCGATGATGGCCTTCGCCGAACAGGGCGGTTCGTGGGACCGCTGGACGGTGGCGAACGACTACACCGGCGTGATGAACGGGGATCCGTACCACATCATCGTTTCCAGCGCCTACGCGTTCGGCGCGCGTGACTTCGACGCGCAGAAAGCGTTGCTGCTCATGATCAAGGGCGCGACGCAGCCGACGCAGGGCTACACCGAACGGCCGGGTCTGCAGGACTACCAGCGGCTCGGCTACGTGCCCGGCGCGGCGGCGGACACCCTGGAGTACACGAGCGCCGACTTCGCCATCGCCCAGTTCGCGAAGCGGCTCGGCGACAGCGCCACGTACACCACGTTCATGAAGCGCGCGCAGTACTGGCAGAACCTCTACAACCCGGGCAGCGGACACCTGCAGCCGCGCAACGCGGACGGCTCGTTCTCTGGCAACTACGACCCGGCCAGCTCGCAGGGCTGGGTCGAGGGCAACGGCGCGCAGTACGACTGGATGGTCCCGTACGACCTCGCCGGTCTCGTGACCGCGTTCGGCGGCACCACCGCCACGCAGTCGCGTTTGGACACTTTCTTCACGAAGCTGAACGCCGGAACCCATGAGCCGTACGCGTTCCTGGGCAACGAGCCGAACTCGAACGCGCCGTACGTGTACTCGTTCGCCGGTGCTCCGGCGAAGACGCAGAACATCGTGCGCCGGGCGATGGACGAGCTGTACAACCCGCGTCCGGAAGGCTTGATCGGCAACGACGACCTCGGGCAGATGTCGTCCTGGTACGTCTGGTCCGCGCTCGGCGTCTACCCGGAGATCCCGGGCCGCGCCGAAACCGTGCTGACCACGCCGCGTTTCGCGCACGCCGAGGTGACCACCGGGGCGGGCAAGAAGATCACCGTCAACGCACCCGGCACCGGCGAGTACACCAGCGGATTGAAGGTGAACGGCGGCACGGCCACCAAGGCGTGGCTGTCGGAAGGCCTGATCTCGCAGGGCGGCAAGCTGGACTTCACTCGCTCGACGACCGCGACCGCGTGGGGTTCCGCTCCGGCTGACGCGCCGCCGTCGTTCCGCGAACAGGAGAAGCCGAGCCTGTCCTTTGTGGACCCGGCACGCGCGGTGGTGCCCGCTGGTACGACCTCGACCGCCTCGGTGGGCGTGCAGGATCTGTCCGGCGCCGCCAGGACCTGGACCTACTCCGCGGGCAGCGCGGACGGCATCACGCTGACCCCCGCGACCGGTTCCGTCCAGGTTCCCGCGGCGGGCAAGGGCCACGCTGACGTCACGGTGAGCGTTCCGGCAGGCACCTCCGACGGTCCGCGCCGGATCCCGGTCACCTTCTCCTCGCCGGGTCTCTCGGACGTCCAGGCGGTGCTGACTGTCCTGGTGGCGAAGCCGAACAGCTGGCTGGCCACAGTGAACAACACCGGTCTGTCGCCGGACTCCAACTCGGCGGCCGGGAACTTCGACGGCGGCGGCTGGAGCTACTCCGCGGACGCACTGGCCAAGGCCGGCGCCAAGCCGGGCAGCACGGTGTCGAGCGACGGGCTGAACTTCACCTGGCCGTCGTTCCCGGTCGGCGACCCGGACAACGTCGTGGCCTCGGGACAGACGATCAACCTGTCCGGTTCGGGACGGCTCGCGCTGCTCGGCTCCGCCAGCAACGGCAACGCGCAAGGCACGCTCACCGTCACCTACACCGACGGCAGCAAGTCCACCGCCACCATCGGATTCTCGGACTGGACTCTCGGCGGCGGCGGAGCGCAGCCGGCGTTCGGCAACCGGATCGTCCTGTCCACGCCGTACCGCAATTCCGCGGGCGGCGACCCGCAGCAGATCCGCACGATGGTGTTCGCCACCGCGCCGATCACGCTGGACGCGGGCAAAACCGTCGCGAGCGTGACGCTGCCGAGCGGCGTCAGCGGCGGCTCCCTGCACGTGTTCGCCATCGCCGCGGGCTGATCCACTCGTTCCGCAGAAGGGCTCCCGGCGGGAATTCCCGCGGGGAGCCTCTTCTGCGGACTTTTCCAAGGAGTCTCATGAGGAGCAGAGTTGTGGCGGGCGCGACGGCGCTCGCCGTGGTCGCGGCCGCGCTGACGCCGGTCGCGGCACAGGCGCGTCCGGCCGATCCGCTGGACGCGGTGAACACGTTCATCGGCACCCAGGACGAGGGCAACACCTTCCCCGGTGCGTCCGCGCCGTTCGGCATGGTCCAGTCCAGTCCGATCACCACGCACTACGCCGGATACCTCTACACCGACACCGCGATCCGCGGCTTCGGGCACTTCTTCCTGTCCGGCGCGGGCTGCTGGGAACAGGGCGGCCTGGTGTCCATGCTGCCCACCACCGGCGACATCGGCCCGGGCGCGGCGTTCGACACGAGCAAGCCGGCGACCTTCGACCAAGCCAAGTACGCCGCGCCGTACACGCACGAAGGCGAAGTCGGAAAACCCGGCTACTACAAGGTGCATCTCACCGGCTACGGCGGCATCGACGTCGAAACCACCGCCAGTACCCGCAGCGGCGTCGAGCGGTATTCCTTCGACAAATCCGGCCCGGCCAACGTTTTCGTCAATGTCGGGCAGGCCAACGCGAAGGAACCGGTCAGCGGCAGCAGCGTCCGGATCGTCGACGACCACACCATCGCGGGCACCGTCGAATCGCAGGCCTTCTGCGGAGGCAAGCCCTACACCACTTACTTCACCACGAAATTCGACCAGCCGTTCTCCTCGTACGGCACGTGGTCGCCGGACGGCGGTACGCCCGGCAGTCGCTCGGCACAAGGCGGCGCGGGCCTGCGCGGCGCGTGGCTGACCTTCCCCAAGGGCGGCCAAGTCACTGCCACCACGTCGATTTCCCAAGTGGACGCTCGCGGTGCGGACACGAACCTCGCCGCCTCGCGCGTCCGTCCGTTCGACGCCGTGAAGAAAGACGTCCAGCGAGACTGGCGACGCGAACTGTCCAGTGTGGACATCACCGGCGGCACCCCGGACGACCGCACGGTCTTCTACACCTCGCTCTACCACGCCTTCCTGCAACCGCTGACCGCGAACGACGCCGATGGCCGGTACTACGGCTTCGACAAGAAGATCCACCGCGCGATCGGCTGGACGTACTACGACTTCTTCTCCCTCTGGGACACCTACCGCTCGCAGAACCAGTTGCTGGCGCTGCTGAAACCGGACCGCGCCCGCGACATCGCGAAGAGCATCCTCGCCATCCACGACCAAGGCGGCTGGCTCCCGCGCTGGGCGTACGCGAGCCAGGAAACGAACACGATGACCGGCGACCCGGTCACGCCGTTCCTGGTCGACCTGTGGCGGTTCGGCGCGCTGAGCGGCGAAGAAATGCACGCCTACCAAGCGCTGCTGCAGAATTCGACCGAGATCCCGCCCGCGTCGTCGCCGTTCCAAGGCCGTTCCGGCAACGCGAGCTACCAGGCCGACGGATTCGTCCAATACGACCCGAATTTCCCGAAAAAGGGCCAGGACACCGATCCGGCACACGGCGCGTCCGCGACGCTGGAATACGCCCTCGCCGACTGCTCCCTCTCGGTGATGGCCTCCGCGCTCGGCCGCAAGCAAGACGCGAAGCAACTCGCCGCCAAGGGCCGGACGTACGCGACGCTGTGGGATCCGTCGGTGACCGACCGCGGCTTCACCGGCTACTTCCGCCCGAAGGTCACCGGCGGCAGCTGGTACACCCCGGCTGACGGCCCGTACAGCCCACAGGGTCAGGACGGCTTCCACGAGGGCACGGCCTGGCAGTACCAGTGGCTGGTGCAGCAGGACGTGCCCGGCCTGGTCGCGAAGATGGGCGGCGCGGCCAACGCGGGCAAGCGGCTCGACGACTTCTTCGCCTACGACGACCTGGTGAAGGACCCGGCGAAGACCGCGCACGAGAAGTGGGTCGTCGGCCCGTACGACTACTACAAGCAGTTCCGCTACAACCCCAACAACGAGCCCGATCTGCACTCGCCGTGGATGTACACGCTCACCGGACAGCCGTGGAAGACCTCCGCGGTGGTGCGGGCCGCGCACACCTTGTTCACGAACGCCCCCAACGGCGTCACCGGCAACGACGACCTCGGCACCATGTCCGCCTGGTACGTCTTCAGCGCGCTCGGCCTCTACCCGGCCGTGCCGGGCACCGGCAACTTCGTGCTGAACGTGCCGCGGTTCGCCAAGTCCGTAGTGCACCTGCCGAACGGCCGCGACTTCACCATCAACGCGCGCGGCGCGAACGGGGCGCAATTGCAGTACGTCTCGGGGCTGCGCGTCAACGGCACGGCGTCGGACAAAACGTTCGTCAGCCTCGAACAACTGCGCCGCGGGTCCACTCTGGACTTCGCGCTGACCGCCGACGCGCCGAAGGCCACGTGGGGAACGTCACCCTCCTCCGCGCCGCCTTCTCCTTGTGCCGGTTAGTGTTCGCACGTGGACGGTAAGTGAAGGCCGCCTCCCGGATCCTGGGATCGGGAGGCGGCCTTTTCCGTTAACCGGGCATTTCCCGCCTGTTTCCGGCTCTTGACCGGAATTGGTTCGGACCTTTGCCGCGATCGCTCGTGACCAGAGTCACGGGCCCCGGTGTTCCGGTGAGGCCGGTCACGCCTCACACTGGTCTCATACCCGTTCGACAGTGCTGTTGACGCCAGGCGGTTTCCGTCCGCCTTGGACAGTCCGTCGGACGTGTTTTTTGTGTGTGCAGTCAGCACGCACCGGGTGACGCACAGGAGGATGTCGTGTCCAGCAAGGCCGCTCTCGTGTTCCGCGTGGCCGCAGTCGCCGAGGCTCTGTCCTGGCTCGGCTTGCTGATCGGGATGTTTCTCAAGTACGTCGTCGACGCGTCTAACGAGGGCGGCGTGCCCGTCCTCGGCATGGTGCACGGCGTCGTCTTCGCCCTGTACGTGATCGTCTCCCTGTCCGTGGCCAAGCCGCTGGGCTGGCGCGGCAAGACCCTGGTGCTGGCGCTGCTCGCGAGCATCCCGCCGCTGTTCACCTGGCTGTTCGAGAAGTGGGCCCTGCGCAACGGCAAGCTGGACGGCCCGCAGCGGCTGACCCACGGCGGCGTCGGCCTCTTCGTCCGCGCGCAGGAGCCGGTCGGCGTCTGATCTTCCGCTTTTCCCGAAGGGCCCGTGCGAACCGCGCGGGCCCTTCGTGCGTTACGAGGTGAAATCGCCCGCGGACTTGCGGACCTTGGTGAGCAGGTCGGTCAGCTGCTCCACCTGCCGCTCGGTGAGCCCGGTGAGCCCGAAGTCGATGCCGGTGACCGCGGCGGTGGCGGTTTCCCGCAGCGCGCGCCCCTCGTCGGTGATCTCGACGAGCGTGGTGCGCCGGTCGGTGGGATGCGGCACGCGCTTCACGAGCCCGTCGCGCTCGAGCCGGTCCACTATGTTGGTGACGCTGGTGGGATGCAGCTGGAGCCGTTCGCCCATCACCCGCATCGGCAGCCGCGCGTTGCGGGAGAAGGTGAGCAGCACCAGCGCCTCGTAGCGGGCGAAGGTGAGGCCGTGCGGCTTGAGAGCGCCGTCGACCGCCGACTGGATGATCTGCTGCACCCGCATCACACCGGTGACCGCGGCCATGGTTCCGGCCGGGCCGATCCGGTCTTCCCACAGCTGCGCGGCACGGGCGATCGGATCGAACGGCAGCGGACGGTTCATGGCAACCGAAGCTACCAGCGGGTACCCCGGTCGTGGGGGTCGCCCTGCGAGAACAGCGAAAGGAATCCGGCATGATCGTCGCGTTCAGCGTGAGCCCCTCGGCGGGGGAACCGGACGGCGGAGTGAGCGAGGCCGTCTCGCGCGCGGTGAAGGTGGTGCGCGAATCGGGCCTGCCGAACTCGACCAGCTCGATGTTCACGGAGATCGAAGGCGACTGGGACTCCGTGATGGCGGTGGTGAAGAAGGCGGTGGAAGCCGCGGGGGAGGGCTCGGCGCGCGTCGGGCTGGTGCTGAAGGCCGACATCCGCCCCGGTTACGACTCCGGCCAGCTCACCGCGAAGGTCGAGCGCGTGGAAGCGCACCTGCGCGAGGACTGAGCTACGGAATCGGCGGCGTGAACGCGACGGTCCAGCGTCCCTTGGCGCTGGTCACCGCGAGCCGGTAGCTGAACTGCTCGCCCGCCCCGGTCTTCCCCTGCACGACGGCCGCGGTCGGCGAGCGCTCGTCCGGCGCGAGCCGCACGGAGATGTCGTGCGCGTTGCCGTCCTTGAGGACGCTGACGTAGTCCTTGGCGAGGTCGTCGCCGCCGGAGCCGGGGACGTCGAAGAGCCCGGCGAGCGCGTCCGCGTCCCGCCCGCTCAGCGCCGCGGTCAGCTCCGCGCGCAGTTCCGGCGGGGACGCCGCGCCGGGCGGGTCCTGGTGCGCGACGGTCGCCGTGATGCTGGCGATCCACGCCACCGCGACCACGACGGCCGCGGCCACCGTGACGTTGCGCCGGCTGAGCATCCTGCGGCCTCCTCGTTGTCCTCGCGCAGAGCATGCCTCAGCGGAGTGCGCATGCCAAAAGCGAACCTCGGGGCTGCTGCTGAACTCTCGCGGCGAGGCGTGCCAGGATGGAGGGCGTGACACACCCACGCGGATCTGCAGCGAACTCAGCGGCCATGTCCGCCGCGTTGTCCGGCGCGGTCGACCTGTCCGCGCTCAAAGCCAGGGCGGAGGCGTCCCGGAACCAGCCGCCTTCGGGGGCGGGACAGCCGGGCGGCACGTCCGCGCCTCCGTCGGACACGGTGCTCGAGGTCACCGAGGCGACCTTCCAGTCCGTCGTCGAACTCTCCCTCAACCAGCTCGTGGTCGTCGACCTGTGGGCCGGGTTCTCCGAACAGTGCCAGCAGCTGACCGCGGTGCTGGAGCGGCTGGCCGGCGAGAGCGGCGGCGCCTGGGTGCTCGCGAAGGTCGACGTCGAGGCGAACCCGCGCATCGCGCAGGCGTTCGGCGCGCAGTCGGTCCCGACCGTGGTCGCGATCGCGGGCGGCCAGCCGGTGGACGCCTTCTCCGGCGCGCTGCCGGAGCCGGAGATCCGCAAGTGGCTGAACTCCCTGCTCGACGCGCTGCGCGACCGTCTCCCCGGCATCCGCGCCGCAGAAGAGGCCCGCGGCCCGGTCGAGGAGCCGGAAGACCCGCGCTTCACCGAGGCCGAGGAAGCCTTCGAGCAGGGCGACTACGCCGCCGCGCAGGCCGCGTACGAGCGCATCCTGGACGCCGAACCGGCCAACGAGCTGGCGAAGAACGCGCTGGCCCAGGTCAAGTTCACCGCCCGCGCCGAGGCCGCCGACCCGAGCGCCCGCGAGAAGGCCGAAGCCGACCCGAAGGACATCGACGCCCAGCTCGCGGCCGCCGACCTGGACATCGCGGAACAGGACGTGGAAGGCGCGTTCCGCCGCCTGGTCGACGTCGTCCGCCGCACCGCCGGGGACGACCGCAACCGCGTCCGCGAACACCTGGTCGCCCTGTTCGAACTCTTCGACCCGGCCGACGAGCGCGTCGCGAAGGCCCGCCGCGACCTGGCGAGCGCCCTGTTCTGAGCTGACGAAAAGGGCCGCACCGGAGCGTTCCGGTGCGGCCCTTTTTCTGTCTGGCTCAGGGGTACTGCTTCGAGCAGGAAGACGACCCCTCGAGATAGCCCCGCCGCAGCGCCTCGACCCGGTCGAACCCGCTGTCCGGCCGCTCCCCGTTCACGTTCGCCGACACCAGCCCGTCCGGCCGGAGCAGATCCGCGATCGCCTCGTCCAGGTCGCCGGACGACAGCTTCAGCCGCACCTCGCCGGTCGGGTGGTTCGAGAACGCCGCCCAAGCCCCTACGAGGCAAGCCGTGCGCAACCCGGCATTGGGTGTGTCGATCGACGCTCCCACGCCCTTCTGGACCCCGATCGCGTACCGCGACGCCAGCTCGGCGAAGGCGGCGAAGTCGCCCAGCCCGCCCCCAGGCCGGCCGGCCATCTCGGCTTCCTGGTCCACCGGCTCGGCCAGCTTCTCCAGCGCCCGCTGGTCGAAAACCACCGTGTTGTCGTTGGGGCAATAAGACGCGGGCGGGGTGCTCGGCCCGCCGGGACAGCTGCCCGACCCGGCCCGGAACTGCGGCCCCTGCACGCCCGCTTCCCGGAACGCCTCGTCGAGGCTGCCCTTCAGCTTCGCCACCCGCTGCTCGTCGAACGGGGCGTCGCCCTTGCCCTTGTCGCCCGAGTCGAACGGCCGCTCGGTCAACCGCTTCTGCACGTTCTGCGCGTTCATCGCCGCGCATTCCTTCGGCCCCTTCTCGAACCCGGCCTGGAACGCGTACGTCCGGTCGAAGGCCGTGCCGTGCGCCTGCCGGTCCGTCGCGCTGGTCCCGGCCTGGTCGCGGATGAAGAACATCGCCGCCATGATCTGGTCGAGCCCCTCGGCGGTCGACACCCGGTAGAACTTGCTCTTGTCCTCGGCGACCCACCGGAAGTACCCGCCGGCGAAGCAGTCCGCCTGCTGTTCCTTCACCACCGTCGGCGTCGACTTCGAAATCCCCGCGGTCGCCCCGAGCCGGTACTGGATCGCGTGGCCGAACTCGTGCGCCAGCACGGTCACCACCGACATCGGCCCGAACCGCTTGCGCAGCATCGGCAGCAGCACGCCGCGGTCCCAGGCCACCGAATCGTCGCCCGCGCAGTAGAACGCGTTCACCAGCTGCTTGACGCTGCCGCACGCGGTGTCCTCGGTGTCGTGCTTCGAGTCGTAGGACAGCAGCGATTTGACCGGCTCGAACCGCTTGCCGCCGAACTCCGCGGGCAGCGCCTCGGTCCAGTACGCCTGCACGTCCGCGATCGCGGCGGTGGCGAGCTGGTCGTCCTCGCCGCCGCTGGCGTTGCGCACCCGCAGGTCCGGCCGCGGCGCGTCGGTCCGCAGCCCGCTCTCGAAGTGCGTGACCGGCAGGCCGGCGACGTTCCCGGCTCCCGGCGTCGCCGCGGGAGTCTTGTCCCCGCACGCGGCTGTCCCCAGCACGGTCGCCGCGACCAGCGCGACCAGCGCGTACCGGCGTCCCCCTCGGCTCATGTTCCCTCGTTCCCCATCCGCGTCCGACAACGAACCGGGACATTACTGACCCGGATGGCGGAACGTGGCGGCAATCCCCGAAGTGGGGTGCGAGCGCGGGCGAAGCGGGCCGGATATCGTCGCTGACCATGCGTGCAGTCCGCCGGTTCACCGTCCGTGCCAGCCTGCCCGAGCCGCTCGCCGGGCTCGGGGCACTCGCGACCAACCTTCGCTGGACCTGGCATCCGCCGACGCGCGACCTGTTCGCCTCGATGGACGCCGAACTGTTCAACAAGATCCGCGACCCGCTGCGCATGCTCACCGCGCTGCCGCCGGAGCGGCTCGAGGAACTGGCGAAGGACGAGGACTTCCTGAACCGCACCCGCGAGGCCGCGGCCGGGCTGGAGCGCTACCTCAGCGAACCGCGCTGGTACCAGCGGCGCACCGACGACGGCCTTCCGCAGGCGGTCGCGTACTTCTCGATGGAATTCGGGGTCACCGAGGCGCTGCCGAACTACTCCGGCGGCCTCGGCGTGCTCGCCGGCGACCACCTCAAGGCTGCCTCGGACCTCGGCGTCCCGATGGTCGGCGTCGGCCTGCTGTACCGGTCCGGCTACTTCCGCCAGGGCCTGTCGCTGGACGGCTGGCAGGTCGAGCACTACCCGGTGATCGACCCGAACGCCTTCCCGCTGGAGCTGGTCACCGAGGACGGCCGCCCGGTGCTGGTCGAGGTCGCCATGCCGGGCGGACGCGACCTGCGCGCGCAGATGTGGCGGGCGCGCGTCGGCCGGATCCCGCTGCTGCTGCTCGACACCGACATCGAGGCCAACGACGAGGACCTCCGCTCGGTCACCGACCGGCTCTACGGCGGCGACGCCGACCACCGGATCCGGCAGGAGATCCTGGCCGGCATCGGCGGGTTCCGCGCGGTGCGGAAGTTCTGCGAGCTGACCGGGCATCCGCAGCCGAAGGTGTTCCACACCAACGAGGGCCACGCCGGATTCCTCGGGCTGGAGCGCGCCCGCGAGATCATCCAGTCCGACGGTCTCGCCTTCGACGAGGCGCTGCCCGCGGTCCGCGCCGGCACCGTGTTCACCACGCACACGCCGGTCAGCGCGGGCATCGACCGCTTCCCGGTCGACCTCGTGCAGCGGTACTTCTCCGACGGCAGGCTCGTCCCGGACGTCGACGTCCGCCGCGTGCTGCAACTCGGCGCGGAGGACAACCCCGGCCTGTTCAACATGGCGCACATGGGACTGCGGCTGGCGCAACGGGCGAACGGCGTCTCCAAGCTGCACGGCCGCGTCACGCGCCGGATGTTTTCCCGCCTGTGGCCCGGTTTCGACGACGCCGAGGTGCCGATCGCGTCCATCACCAACGGCGTGCACGGGCCGACCTGGGTGGCGCGCGAGCTGAGCGCGCTGCTCGGCGGCAACCACGAGGAGTTCGGCCACGAGGGCCGCACGCCGGACAGTTCGCTGCGCGACGGCGTCAGCGACCAGCAGCTGTGGGAACTGCGCCGGGAACTGCGGGGGAAGCTGGTCGGCGAGGTCCGGCGGCGGGTGCGGGCGGCGTGGATGCAGCGCGGCGCGTCAGCGCTGGAACTGGGCTGGACCGACCGCGTTTTCGACCCGGACGTGCTGACCGTCGGCTTCGCCCGCCGCGTGCCGACGTACAAACGGCTCACGCTGATGCTGCGCGACCCGGACCGGCTGCGCGCGCTGCTGCTGGACGAGAAGCGGCCGATCCAGATCGTGATCGGCGGCAAATCGCATCCCGCCGACGAGAACGGCAAACAGCTGATCCAGCAGATCGTGCGGTTCGTCGACGATCCCGCGGTGCGCCACCGCATCGTCTTCCTGCCGGACTACGACATGTCGATGGCCCGCTACCTCTACCGCGGCTGCGACGTGTGGCTGAACAACCCGGTGCGGACGCTGGAGGCGTGCGGCACGTCGGGGATGAAGTCGGCGCTCAACGGCGGCCTGAACCTGTCCATCAAGGACGGTTGGTGGGACGAGTGCTACGACGGCTCGAACGGCTGGGCCATCCCCACCGCGGACGGCGTCACCGACCCGCTCCGCCGCGACGACCTCGAAGCCGCGGCACTGTACGACCTGCTCGGCCAGCAGATCGCGCCGCTCTACTACGACACCGGCGAGGACGGCGTGCCGACCGGCTGGCTCGCGATGGTCTGGCACACGCTCGAAACGCTGGGCCCGCGCGTGCAGGCGTCGCGAATGGTGCGCGAGTACGTGGATTCCGGTTATCTGC
This sequence comes from Amycolatopsis sp. Poz14, assembly GCF_006704225.1. Lineage (NCBI taxonomy): Bacteria > Bacillati > Actinomycetota > Actinomycetes > Pseudonocardiales > Pseudonocardiaceae > Amycolatopsis > Amycolatopsis sp. Poz14. The sequence continues at coordinate 8,957,471 of NZ_JACLHD010000001.1, read as the reverse complement.
CCGCATCGAGGATGGTCGCCGCCGCCACCGACAACGGCCACCAGGGCGCGCTTTCGCTGGCGGACTACCGCACCAAACTGGAAGTCGCGTGGCCGCGCGTGCGGATCTTCGACGCCGAACTCCAGTACGACCACACTGAACGCCTCGTGGTGGGCACCGAGGTCACCATCCGCGCCCGGATCGACCTGGCGGGCCTCGAACCGTCCGAAGTGGACATCCAAGCCGTAGTGGGCCAGGTCGGCGACGGGGACGAACTCGCGGACGCGGTACAGGTCCCGATGACACCGGACGGAATCGGCGCGTTCGCCGCGACCCTGCGCCTGCCACGAGCGGGCTCGGTCGGCTACACGGTGCGGGTACTGCCAAAGCATCCGCTGCTGGCTAGTCCGGCGGAACTGGCGCGCGTCGTGCTCGCCTGAGCCCGCTCGCGCCCCAATGCCACATTGGGTGCATCTGACGCACCCAATGTGGCGTTCGGTGCGTGGGACGCACCCAATGCCACATTGGGGCGCTCGCGACCCAGCTCAATCGACCGCCGGGGTTCCGCCTTCCCGCACCGGCAACCCAGCCGCCGCCCAAGCGCGGAACCCGCCCACCAGATCCGTAGCCCGCGCCAGCCCCAGCCGCTGCAGATCCGCCGCGGCCAGGCTCGACGCGTACCCCTCGTTGCACACCACCACCGCGACCGTCTCAGCCGAAACCCCCGGCAGCCGCCACTCGCTCTCCGGGGCCAGCCGCCACTCCAGGTGGATCCGCTCGACCACCACCGACCCGGGGATCTCGCCCTCGGCGACCCGGTTGGCATACGGCCGGATGTCGACGATCAGCGCGCCGTCGGCCTGCAGTTCGGCGGCGCGCGCCGGGTCCGCCCGGTCCAGCGTGGACCGGGCGGCGGCGAGGAAACCATCAAGTGCGCTCATGACCGCACAATGGCAGGAAGCGGCGGGATCTCGTTCGGCACGTCGGCGAGGCTCGTGTACTCGCGCGTCGGAACCAGCGGCGGCGAGTAGGCGTGCACGCTGGCCGCCGGTTCGCTGCCGACGCCGAGCACCTGGTGCGCGCGCCCGGCGCCGAAGCCGATGCCCTGGCCCGCGAGGTGTGTGCGGCGGCGCACCGGGCCGCCGGGGTAGCGGTACTCCTCGCCGAGTTCGCCCTGCAGCACGGTGAACGAACCCGACGCGCCGCCGTGGTCGTGCGGCTTCGTGGCCTGGCCGGGCAGCCACGACAGCAGCCACAGTTCGACGCCGTCGGTCAGCGCGAGGCGCGCCCACCAGCGCCGGTCCTCGTCGAAGCGCAGGACGTCGCGCAGGCTGGTGGTCAGTTCGGTGGTGACCGTGCGGGTCAGGTCGACAAGTTCGCGCGGCGTCCACAGCAGCCGCGACGGGTGCAGCAGTTCGGGCAGCAGCGGATCGGTCAGCTGGGGGTGGATTTCGATTTCCGGACGGACGATGGACGTGGTCAACGCGGGTGCTCCTGGAATGAGTCGGTGCCGGGACGCGAGGCAGCGCGGCACGCCGACGGAGGATCAGCGTGCGTGCCGCGCCCGGCTACATCCGCTGGAAGCCACCAGGAGCAGGTCGATCGCGCGACGGCGCCACAACACGGGGCGCGCGGACCTGGACATGCCGGCGATGCTGCCACAGCGACGCGATCACGGCCGCTCGTCCCAGCGGCTGGACGCCTGGCGCGCCGTTAGCCCCGGGCGGGTGCGAGTCCGTGCCCGGGCGACCGCCACAATGGGCTCGTGAGCGAGCCGATCCTGCCCAGCGATCCTGACGACCTCGTCGTGCGGATGTCCGGTGTCGGCGTCCGCCGTACCGGAAACGACCTCCTCGCGGCCCTCGACTGGGCGGTCGAGCTGGACGAGCGATGGGTGGTGCTCGGGCCGAACGGGGCCGGCAAGACCACCCTGCTGCGCCTGGCCGCCGCCGAACTGCACCCCACCTCCGGCACCGTCGACCTGCTCGGCGACCGGATCGGCAAGGTGAACATCTTCGACCTGCGCCCGCGCATCGGGTTCACGTCCGCCGCGATCGCCCAGCGCGTGCCCGGCGACGAGCTCGTCGGCGACGTCGTGGTCAGCGCCGGGTACGCGGTGATGGGCCGCTGGCGCGAGCAGTACGACCGGATGGACCTCGACCGGGCGACCGAACTGCTCGGCACGCTCGGCATCGCGCACCTGGCCGAGCGCACGTTCGGCACGCTGAGCGAGGGCGAGCGCAAGCGCGTCCTGATCGCCCGCTCGCTGATGACCGACCCCGAGCTGCTGCTGCTCGACGAGCCCGCCGCGGGCCTCGACCTCGGCGGTCGCGAGGACCTCGTGGCCCGGCTGTCGGTGCTCGCGATGGACCCGGACGCGCCGGCGATGGTGCTGGTCACCCACCACGTCGAGGAGATCCCGCCGGGCTTCACCCACGCGCTGCTGCTGCGCGAGGGCCGCGCGGTGGTGTCCGGGCTGGTGGACGACGTGATCACCAGCGAGAACCTGTCCAAGACGTTCGACCAGGACCTGGTGCTGCAGCGTTCGGGCGAGCGGTTCTTCGCCCGCCGCAGGTAGGTCGGCTAGGTTGGCCTTACCGGCCGGTAGCCTGCTGGCGCTGCGTCAACGCCGTTAACGAGGAGGAGTTCGCGTGGGAGAGTTCGTAACCCTGGAGGTCGAGGGCGGGGTCGGCACGATCCGGCTGGACCGGCCGCCGGTCAACGCGCTGAACAACCAGGTGCAGGCCGAGCTCGCCGAGGCCGCGCGCGAGGCGTCCGACCGCGACGACGTGCGCGCGGTGATCCTCTACGGCGGCGAGAAGACCTTCGCCGGCGGCGCGGACATCAAGGAGATGGCGTCCCGCACGTACCCGGAGATCGCGAAGTTCGGCGCCGAGCTGACCGCGTCGCTCGCCCGGGTCGCGAACATCCCGAAGCCGGTCGTCTGCGCGATCACCGGCTACGCCCTCGGCGGCGGCCTCGAACTGGCGCTGACCGCGGACTGGCGGATCGCCGGCGACAACGTGAAGGTCGGCCAGCCGGAGATCCAGCTCGGCATCATCCCCGGCGCGGGCGGCACGCAGCGGCTGACCCGGCTGATCGGCCCGAGCAAGGCCAAGGACCTGATCTTCACCGGCCGGTTCGTGAAGGCCGAAGAGGCGCTCAAGCTCGGCATCGTCGACGAGGTCGTGGCCCCGGACGACGTGTACGCGGCGGCGCGCAAGTGGGCCTCGCAGTTCGCGAACGGCCCGGCGGTGGCGCTGCGCGCGGCCAAGACCGCGATCGACTCCGGTCTCGACGTCGACCTGGCGACCGGCCTCAAGATCGAAACGCAGCTGTTCACCGCGCTGTGGGCGACCGAGGACCAGCGCAACGGCATGCAGTCGTTCATCGACAACGGGCCCGGCAAGGCCAGTTTCGAGGGGAAGTGACTTCCGTGTCCGACCCGGCGCCGAACCCGCACGCCACCGAAGACGAGGTCAAGGCGGCCTACGCCGACCCGAAGCTCGCGAACGTCCTCTACCACGACTGGGAAGCCGGGACGTACGACGAGAAGTGGTCGATTTCCTACGACGAGCGCTGCATCTCCTACGCCACCGACGTGTTCAACGCGGTGGCGGGCGACGACGGCCAGCCGTACCAGCACGCGATGGAACTGGGCAGCGGCACCGGCTTCTTCCTGCTGAACCTGATGCAGGGCGGCGTCGCGAAGAAGGGTTCGGTCACCGACCTGTCGCCGGGCATGGTGCAGGTCGCGCTGCGCAACGCCGAGGGCCTCGGCCTCGACGTCGACGGCCGGGTCGCCGACGCGGAGCGGATCCCGTACGACGACAACACGTTCGACCTCGTGGTCGGGCACGCGGTGCTGCACCACATCCCGGACGTGCGCCAGGCGTTCGGCGAGGTGCTGCGCGTGCTCAAGCCGGGCGGCCGGTTCGTGTTCGCCGGCGAGCCGACGAAAATCGGCGACCGCTACGCGCGCCGCCTCGGCCAGCTCACCTGGTACCTGACCACGAACATCACCAAGCTGCCCGCGCTGAGCGGCTGGCGGCGTCCGCAGTCCGAATTGGACGAATCCTCGCGCGCGGCGGCGCTGGAGGCCGTGGTCGACATCCACACCTTCGACCCGTCGGAGCTGGAAGCGATGGCGCGCGGCGCCGGCGCCCAGGACGTCCGCGCGGTCACCGAGGAGTTCTCGGCGGCGCTGGCCGGCTGGCCGATCCGCACCTTCGAGGCCGCGGTGCCGCAGGAGAAGCTCACCGTGCGCTGGCGGCTGTTCGCCTACCACCTGTGGCTGCGGCTGTCCGCTTTGGACAAGAAGCTGCTGTCGAAGGTGCTGCCGCGCGAGCTGTTCTACAACGTGATGATCACCGGGACCAAGCGGCCGTCCTGAATTGCCCTACAGTTTCACGCTCGACGACGTCGCCTTCCTGCGCTCCGGCGCGGGACGGGCGGCGCTCGCCGAGTGCTCCACATTGGACGGTTCGCGGATCGCGGACGTCACGACCGCTCGTCGCCTGGCCGGGGAGCACGCTTCCCCGGTGCTGGAAACCGTTGCGCTGCGGCGTAAATCGGTTCTGAAACTGGCTTCGTCCGAGGATTGGCTGTTCACTGGCGACGCCTTGCAGCAGGCGAGCGCTACGCCAGTGGCCTGGCATCGCGCTTCCCGGCTCGCGGGGTTGCCGGTGCACGACGTCACCTGCTCGGTCGGCGCGGACCTGGTTGAACTGTCTCGCGTCGCCTCGGTGGCGGTCGGGTCCGATGTGGACCCCGTACGGCTGGAAATGGCTCAGCACAACGCTTCCGCTGCCGGAGTCTCTCCGCTCATCGCCCGGGCCGACGCCTTGCTGCCGATTTCCCGGACCACCGCTGTGGTCGCCGATCCCGCCCGCCGCGACTCCGCGGGTCGCCGGGTATGGCGTCCGGCCGACTTCCTGCCGCCGCTCGACGAACTCGTGGCCGCGTATCCCGGCCGGATCCTGTCGGTGAAATGCGCGCCCGGCATGGATTTCTCCATCGCGCCGTGGGCGGACGAGGTCGAACTCGTGTCGCTCGACGGCCAAGTCCGCGAAGCCTGCCTGTGGCGCGGGCTCTCGTCCGGGGTCACCCGCCGCGCGACAGTGTTGCGTTCGGACGGTACACAGTGGACTCTCACTGACGCGGAGCCGGACGACATCCCCGTGCGGGCGGCGGGGGAGTGGCTCGTCGATCCGGACGGCGCGGTCGTCCGAGCCGGGCTCGTGCGGCATTACGCGGCGCGGCACGGCTTGTGGCAGCTGGACGAACGCATCGCCTACCTCACCGGCGACACGCCGCCGCCCGGAGTGCGTGCCTTCCGGGTGCTCGAACAGTTGCCGTACCGGGAAAAGACGCTCGGGCAGGCGTTGAAGAAGCTCGACGTCGGACGGCTGGAGATCCTCGTCCGCGGCCTCGACGTAGACCCGGACGCCTTGCGTCGCAAGCTGAAACCGCGCGGTCGCGAAGAGTCCACTGTGGTGCTCACGCGGATCGGCCGGTCGCCGGTGGCGTTCGTGTGCCGCGCCGAGCGCATCCCGATGGAGGGTTCCCAAGCCGGGGAACGCGGCGTAAGTTCTGCGGGTTGACGCATCATCACTGGAGGGTCGCTGTGTCTCGTTTTCCCGCTCTCGTCAAATTGGCCGCCGCCGCGGCCATCGGAGCCACCGTCGCAGGCGGCGCGACCGCGCTGGCCGGGTCCGACGCCGTCACTGCCGCGCACGGCCGCGAACCGGCCAACATCGGCCAGGTGAAGAACGACGTCAAGGCGTACTACGGCGACTGGCTCGACGCGTCCGGCAAGCACCACTACTCCGAAACCAGCCGGTTCGTCACCGACACCAAGCGCGTGGTCGCCGACGCGAAGCGGTACCTGCAGCAGAAGCTCGGGAAGGTGAAGAACCCGGCGATCGTGCTCGACGTGGACGACACGTCCGAGGTCACCTACGGCTGGGAAGCCGACAACGACTTCGGCTTCGACCCGGTGAAGCAGCAGAAAGCCATCGACGACGGCACGTTCGAGGCCAACAAGCCGGTCCTGGAACTGGCGAAGTGGGCCGCCGACCGCGGGGTGCGGATCTACTTCCTGACCGGCCGCAACGACAAGCAGGGCCCGCAGTCGCTCAAGAACCTCGCCAACGAGGGCTACCCGACCCCGGCCGGCGCGTACTTCAAGCCGAAGACCACCCCGCCGGACTACCTGCCGTGCGGGCTGACCTGCACCACCGTCCAGTACAAGTCGGGCACCCGCGCGCACATCCAGTCGACCGGCGCGCACATCGTGCTCAACCTCGGCGACCAGTTCAGCGACCTCGAAGGCGGCTACGCGGACCGCCCGGTGAAGCTGCCGAACCCGATGTACTACCTGCCCTGAGTTCCTTGCCGGAAGCAGCCCGGGTCCCGCGCCGGGCCCGGGCTGCTCCGTTTCTCCTCAGCCGGAGTACCCGGCGAAGATCTTCGAGAATTCGTACGGCTGCTGGGAAATGTTCGTGCACCGGTACAGCGGCCCGCTGCACGCGTTCGCGTCCCGGCCGAGTTCCCAGAACGACAGCATTCCCAAGTGGACACTCTGCGCGAAGCTGACCACGGCGCTGGCGTCCTTCTGGTAGAAGATCTCGTTCTGCGAATCGTTGACGCCGAGCATCGGCGTGAGCCCGACCTTCTGCCAAGCGTCCGCATCGGACAGTCCGAGCGCCGATTTCAGTTGCGCCTGCGTGGATTGCGCCGCCTGAATCGCCTTCGCTCCCTGATCGCCGGAGCCCTGGTAGTAGTCCATCGCCATGACGTTCACCAGGTCGAGGTTGACGCCCGCGTCCCGCGCCGAGGTCACGACGTTCAGCCCGTCCGACGTGAGCCCGGTCGGAAGCACCGGCAGCGTCAGGGAAATCTTGAGCCCGGGATTGTCGTCCTGCACCTTTTTCAGTGCCTGCGAACGAAGTTTGATCGAACCCGGGTCGGCGACCGCCGCGCCCTCGATGTCCACGTCGATGTACTTGAGGTCGTAGGCTTTGATCACCGCCTCGTACTCGCCGACCAGCGAATTGACGTCCCCGCACGCCTGCGCGAGCTCGACGCCGGATGCACCGCCGAACGAGACCTTGACGTCTCCGCCAGCCGCGCGGATCTTCGCGATTTCGTCAGACTGCCAGCCCTGGCGCGGGTCGTAAGCGGCGAACCAGCTGGCCTTGCAAGCAGCTCCGGTGACGAAGCCGAGGGTGAAACTCTTGATGCCGCTCTGCTGGGACATCGAAGACAGCACAGGCGACGGCCACGCGCCCATGTCCACATAGGGCGCGAGCGCGATCGACGAGCCGCTCGCCGCGGCCGCGGTGCTCGGCGGCGCCGCGAGTCCGGCTACGGCCAGCAACCCGCCGAGCGCGGCCGCCAGTTTCCGGGGGGAGGGGAGACGCATAGGTGGAACCTCCACGGTGAGGACCGAGGGGCGGTAAACCCCTGTCCAAATGGTATAGACCAATAACCCCGTGGAGGCCATACGCCATTAGTAGGCCGATCCGTCCCGCTGACCGGGATTCAGTGTCGCGCGGCGAGCCGGTACCGCAGGTCGACCGCCAGCGCCGGATCCCCGTCGTGCACCCGGTCCCACCGGACCGGTTTCCGGCCCGGATTGTCGAACAGCCGCACCCCGGAGCCCAGCATCACCGGCATGAGATGCACCTGGAACTCGTCGAGAATCCCCAGCTCGACGCACTGGCGCGCGATATCCTGGCTGTGCAGCTCAAGATCCTTCCCGCCTGCCGCCGCGAGCCCGATCTCGACCGCCTCCCGGACGTCGCAGCGGAGAAACGTCACCCCGTCCTCGGCCGGAGCGTCCTCCGGATGATGGGTGAGCACGAAAACGGGCCCGCTCCACGCTCCGCCATACGGCTGCCTGGCGACCTCCCCGGGCACGCGGGCGACGAGCGCGTCAAACCCGCGCCGTCCGCCCAGAATCGCCCCGATCCGCGCGATGGATTCCTCGTGCACCCCCGGCGTGACACGCACGCCCGACATCCAGTCCATCGCATGCCCGTCCGCGGCGACGAACCCGTCCAGCGACATCGCGACGTGCCACAACACCTTGCCCATGAGTCCTCCTCGTGTGCTCAATAACGAGGTAGACCGGCAGGGCAGCGAAAACTCATCGGTCTCCTGGCGTCAGGTTCTCCGAACAGATGCTCAGCAGCTCAGCCAGGCGATGCCGCTCGTCCTCCGGCATCCCGGCGAGCATCCGCTCCTCGACCTGGTCGACCAGCCGATGCGCCTCTTTCAACCGGTCTTCGCCGGACGCCGTGAGCCGCACCGGCTGCGCCCGCCCGGTCGACGCTTCCTCGGCAACCGCGACCAGCCCGGCCGTCTTCAGCCCGGCCAGGACGTCCCGCAACGACTGCCGCGTCACGAAGCAATGCCGCGCGAGTTCAGCCGACGACGCTCCCGGGTTCTCCGCCAGTGCCGCCAGCACCGCGTACTGCGCCATCGACAGCCCGATCGGCCGCAAGAGCTCGTCGGACGCCTGCCGGAACGCCTGCTGCACCCGCTTCACGAGGTACCCCGGCCGCCGCGTCGTCTCTTGACTCATGACAGGAACCTTACACATAATGGCCATTGTCAGGAACCTGTCATAGGGAGAATCCGATGCCGCTCACCACCATCAGCACCGACGCCGACGTCGCCACCCTGGTGAACGTCTTCACCGTCGCCCCGGACAAGCAGCGGGCCCTCGTCGAGGTCCTGACGACGGCGACGGAGGAAGTCATCCGCCACCGGCCCGGTTTCGTGTCCGCGAACATCCACGCGAGCACCGACGGCACCCGCGTGGTGAACTACGCCCAGTGGGCGAGCGCCGAGGATTTCCAGGCCATGCTCGCCGCCCCGGAATGCCGCGACCACCTGTCCGCCGCCCTGGCCCTGGCTGAGAGCGATCCGCACCTGTGCACCGTGGAATCCGTGCACCACGCCTGATTCATGCTGGGTCAACGGGTGACCCCGGCGCCTCTGTATGCGGACGCGCGAGCCCTGCCGACCTCGCCCCGACATGACGGCGCTGCCTCACGCCACCCCTCAGCAACCCAGCTGCGGCCAACCCCCGGTCTGGCAGGGTTGCCCGTAACCAGACCGGGGGAGCCGTCACCTCTTCCGAGCCACCAGCACGGTGTCCCGAACCACCATCTCCGCCCCGACCGCAGGCCTTTCACGATTGTCCGCGGCCACCGACGCCCACGACTGATCCAACGTCTCCGCCACTTCCTCCGCCGTGAACATCATGTCCGGCATGTGCGGCCGCCCGGCGTGGTGATCCGCGGGGTCGTGCCCCACCACCAGCAGCGTGCCGCCCGGAGCCACCGCGTCCGCGAGCCGCGCGAATGCGGCGGTACGGGCCGCCGACGGAATGTGCAGGAAATGCGACGTCACCAGGTCGTACTTCGACTCGGGCACCCACTCGCCCAAATCCGCCGCAACCCACGTGATCCGGTCCGCGACCCCGAGTTTCGCCGCCTGCACGCGTCCACGTTCGATGGCCGTCGTGGAGAAGTCGACCGCCGTCACGCGCCAGCCCTGCTGCGCGAGCCACAGCGCGTCGCCACCCTCACCGCAACCAGCGTCCAGCGCGTGCCCCGGTTCGAGACCGCGAGCCTCGGTCACGAGCTGATCGTTCGGCCGTCCGCTCCACATTCCGTCCTGTGAGCGATACCGCTCCTCCCAAGAAGCCCGATCGAACGGCGGTGCCTCCGCGTGGTGGTCGTCGGCTCGCGTGCCTTCGCGGTCTTCGGTGTGGTGCTCGTCGGCTCGTGCGCCTTCGCGGTCCTGCGTGTGGTTCTCGGTGACCCGTGCGCCTTCGCGGTCCTCGGCGTGGCGCTCGTCGGCTCGTGCGCCTTCGCGGTCCTGCGTGTGGTTCTCGGTGACCCGTGCGCCCTCGCGGTCTTTGGCTTGGTGCTCGTCGGCTCGCGCGTCTTCCCGGTCCTCGGCGAGGCGCTCGTTAGCCCGCGCAACCTCCCGCTCCATCTCATGCGAGAACGGCATTTCCCGCAGCCGCACGGCTTCCGCGGCCTCCTCCTCGACCAGTTCGCCATTGATCGCCGCCCCGGCCATCAACCCCGCCGCCGCGGACACGACGACCTGCGCCCGCATGTCCGTGACGTTCCCCGCCACCCACAAACCGGGCACCGACGTCCGCCCGGCCGCGTCCGCGGGAACGCGCGTGCCGATCACGAAACCGTTGAACTCCACCGGTTCCGGCTCGATCCCGAGCGGCGCGAGAAAGTCCGCCCGCGTCCTGGCCGGCGCCGCGACCGCCAACGCCTCGCGCGCCACGACCTCGCCCGATTCGAGCCGCACCCCGGTCAGCTGGTCGCCCTCGGCCTCGACCGCGGCGACCGCCCCGTCCACGATCCGGATCCCGCGAGCCAGCAGCGGAGCCTCGTCGAAATCCCCGTGCGTGTGCCGGAAAACGACCACGTCGTCGGTCAGCTGCCGCCACATCAACGCCTGGTGCACGGTCATCGGACCGGTCGACAGCACGCCGACCGCACGGTCGCGAACCTCCCAGCCGTGGCAGTACGGGCAATGCAGCACGTCGCGCCCCCACCGCGCGGCCAGCCCGGCGATCTCGGGAAGCTCGTCGACGAGGCCGGTCGCGACCAGCACCCGCCGCGCGCGCGTGCGCCGCCCGTCGGCCAGCGAGATCTCGAACCCGTTGTCCCCCTTGGCAACCGAGGTCACCGTCGCTGCGACGACCTCGCCGCCGTACCCGGCCAGCTCCGCGCGCCCGAGCGAGAGCAACTCGGCGGGCGGCGTGCTCTCGCGGCCAAGATAGTTGTGCACGTGCCCGGCCGGCGCGTTGCGCGGTTCGCCGGAATCGACGACCAGCACCGACCGCCGCGACCGAGCGAGCGCCACCGCTCCGCTGAGCCCGGCCGCACCGCCGCCGACCACCACCACGTCGTACTTTTCGTCCACTGGATCCTCCTGTCAGTCCCCGTGCCACGGACTATCCGGAGAACGCGCCGACTTGACAAAGTTCTTTGCCGAAGTGGCAAATTGAACGGCATGAGCGAAGACGACCAGGACCTGGGCGACGTCCTGCACGCGGTCGGCCCGAGGCTGCGCGCCCTGCGCAAACAACGCAACGCGACGCTGACCGGCCTCTCGGAAACGACCGGCATCTCGGTGAGCACCCTGTCCCGCCTCGAGGCCGGCCAGCGCAAACCGACCCTGGAGCTGCTGCTGGCCCTGGCCCGCGCGTACCAGGTCCCGCTCGACGAACTGGTCGGCGCACCCCCGACCGGCGACCCGCGCCTGCACCCGAAACCCTTCGTCCGGCACGGCAGGACCTACCTGCCGCTCACCCGTCGCCCAGGCGGTCTGCGCGCCTACAAGATGATCCTCCCGCCAGAACGTTCGCCCGAACCCCCGGATCAGCGGGTCCACGAGGGATACGAGTGGATGTACGTCCTGTCCGGGCAGTTGCGCCTGATGCTCGGCGAACACGACGTGATCCTCCGACCAGGCGAGGTCGCCGAGTTCGACACCCACGTCCCGCACTGGTTCGGCAACGCGGGGGACGAGGTCTGCGAGGTCCTGGCCCTGTTCGGCCCGCAAGGAGAACGCTTCCACGTCCGCGCCCGCCCAACCTCTTGACGCATACCCATATCGGCATATGATTGCCGCATGGCACGGGCAGCAACCACCGCGGACGTCTTCAACGCCGTCGCCGAACCACGGCGCCGGGAAATCCTGGACGTCCTAGCCGAGGGCGAACGCCCAGTGAACGACCTGGTCCGCGTGCTGGGCTTAGGCCAACCGCAAGTGTCGAAGCACCTGCGAGTTCTGCGCGAGGTAGGCGCGGTCGAGGTACGAGACGAGGGCAGGCAACGCCTCTACAGCCTGAACGGCCGCGCCCTCAAACCGATCCACGACTGGGTACGCCGCTACGAACGCTCCTGGGAGGAACGGTTCGCCTCGCTGGACGCCGTGCTGGAAGAAATGGACACGACCGAGGAGGAAACCCATGACCGACACGACGACCGGCACCGCGAAGGTGACGCTGCCCGCTGACGACCAGATCCTGATCACCCGCGACTTCGCCGCCCCGCGACAGCACGTCTACCGCGCTTGGACCACGCCGGAGCTGGTGAAACGCTGGTGGGCCGGCAAAGGAGGCACCGTGACGTCCGTAGACATCGACCTGCGCGTCGGCGGCCAATGGCGCTACGTGATGCTGGCGAACGGCAACTTCGAGGTCGCTTTTCACGGCGAGTACCGAGAGATAACGCCCAACGAACGCCTGGTCCACACCGAGGTCTACGAAACCCCCGGCGCCGAGGATGTGGAAGCCCCCGTGGTCACCGTGACGTTCGCCGAATCGGGCGGCCGCACCACAGTGACCATGCTGACCGAAACGCACACCAAGGAACTCCGCGACGCCATCCTGGAATCCGGTATGGAGGGCGGAATGCAGACGTCGATGGACGCACTGGAAGAAGTCGCGGTTTCACTGAATTAAGCCAACGGTTTCTCTCGTTGACTCTCCTCCCTGGACCTTGGTCCGGCTGAGCGCTGGCGCGTCCTGAACCCGTGCTCAGCCAGCCATGCTCAGCGTCGTCGCTCTTCCGTGCCAGCACGACGGTCGCGCCACGCCCGACTGAGCTCGCTGGCGATCGGTTTCAGCGGCGTTCATGCACACACCGCCGGGCCCTTCACCTACTCCCTTCCGTCCCACCCTTCACCTACTCCCTTCCGCCCCAACTGTGCGGCCGCTGCTTGTCTTCCCGCCTCCTTTTTCCGCGCTGCTTGTCGCAGGTTTCGTTGTCTGGCTGCTGTTTGTCGCCGGTTCGGCTGTCCGCGCGCTGCTCGCCGTGGCGCGGGTCGTCGAGCATTTCGCGTGCCGCCCGCACGCTGGTTTCGCCGCCTGACTGCCGCTTACTACCGGTGCGACTGTCCGCACGTCTACTACAGGTGCGACTGTACGCACATCGCCTGCCGTACTACCGGTGCGGCTGTCCACACGTCGCTTGCCGCTGGCCCTCCTGCCCGGCTGCCGCCCATTATCGGCCTTGCTGTCCGGCTGCCGTCCATTGTCAGTCAAGCTACCCGGCTGCCGTCCATTGTCAGTCAAGCTACCCGGCTGCTGTCCATCGCTGGCCTAGCTGCCCGTGCGCCGCTCATCACCGATCCTGCTGTTCGTGCGCCGCTCATCACCGATCCTGCTGTTCGTGCGCCGCTCACCGCCGACCCTGCTGCCCGTGCGCCGCTCGTTGCTGTCCTCGCTGCCCTCCCGTCGTCTGCCCTCGATCTTGCAGCCTGCGCACCGTCCGTCGCTGGCTTGACTGTCCGCTCGCCGCTTGTCGCCGATCCACCTCCCCGCACACTGTTCGTCGCCCGCCTTGCAATCCTCCCGCTGCTCGCCGCCGCCCCATCCGTCCGCCCGCGGCCCGACCGGCACCGCCTCAGCACCGTCGATCACCGCCACGGCAGACCGCGGTGCAGTAACCGCAACACGGTCACGATCCTTGAACGCCACACTCAAACCGGCACACAGACGCGCACGAATGGCAAGAAATCCATTGATGGGTAAAGAAGAACCTTCGAAGGTTGATGCCACCACTCTACCAGCCCCGGCATCACCCAACCGTGCGAACTTCCCGCCCACAGTCAGCACGCCCACGGCGGCCGACGCCACTGCCAGCACCCCAAACCCCCATGGTGGCAACAAACTCTTGCCATCAGGATGAGTGCTGACCACCAACCACGTGGACGCAGCGGCCGCAACGGCGACCCGCGAAACAGGCCACGCAGCAGCACTTCCCAGAACCAACGGCCATGTGAAATACCAGGGAAGCGCCACTGGAGCCAGCACAACAGTCGCAAATAGCGCCACAGCAGCTCCGCGCACCGCACCCCCGCCACCCGCTCGCGAACGCCACCACAACCAGGCGACCACAACCACGAGCACAACACAGCACGCAACCCGGCTCACCGCAACAGCTTCCGTCGGATCGCCTGCCACTAAGCCCACGATCTTCCCGACCGACGTCGAGGCCGACAACCACGGTTCGAGCTCCGAATTTCCGCTCAACGCACGAATCCACCCGAGGCTGACCCCGGCGAAGACACTGCAGAGACCCATCGTAACGACCACAATGGACATCGCGGCGATGAGCGTGAATCCGTAGCCACGAACGGAAAACTGCCCACCCGATCGACGACGTGCCCACTCCCACCAGAGAAACGGCAACGCCGCCGCAGCCGGAACTTTCACCGCCGCAGCAAGTGCTACCAAGACGAACCCCAACCCTGGTACAGTGGTGATCACCAACGCCGCGCCCGCACTCAAGAGCCCGATCATCAGCAAATCGTTGTGCCCGCCTGAAACCACGCACAGCACCGTCAACGGGTTCGCAGCCGCCATCCACAGTGCGCATTCCGGCCGCGCGCCCAGTCGTCGGCACAAGATCGGCACAGCGACGCACATCAGTGCCAAACCCGCCGTCATGGCAAGGCGGGTCAGCAGCGCCCCGAGAATCACGTTGTCACCAGTTACCGAGAGGACGCTTTTCACGATCAGGATATGCAACGGCCCATAAGGCGACGGAATACGCAGCCAGCCGCCAGCCGCATTGTCAGTGATCGGACCCGGAAAGTCCGCCGCAACGCGGGTGTAGGGATCAAACCCGGACTGTGCCACCACGCCCTGCGCGAGGTACGTGTACAGGTCCGTGCTGAACAACGGCGGCGCGCAAAGCAGCGGTGCACACCACATCCAGGTGGTCCGCACGATCTTTCGCGCGTCCGCCTGCCCAGCACGCGCAGAGTGTCCTAATCGGACCCAAGCTGATACCAGGAGGAAAATGCCGAGATAGACAACAGCAGTCGCCAGCAGGCGGCCATGGCCGAAGCGCACGGCGCTCAACACGGTTCCGGACAGCACAGGATCATGCCGCACCGTCGCGCCCGCGCCGAACGCGCCGAGCGAAACCAGTACCGATCCAGCGAGCCCAACGGCAGACGCTCCGCACCCGGGAAACCGCGCAGCCAAGGCGCGTTTCCCGGAGTGCGCCGAGGCGGAAGCGCTTCTTCCGGCGAACGCTGGTGTGGACACGCGTTTCCCGGCGAGACCGGCGGCAGACGCGCTCGCTCGAGAAGACCTCGCGGTAAAGGCGCGCATTCTCGGGAGCGCAGAGGTAGCCGCGTGTCTTCCGGCGGCCTTCGGGGCTGGCGCGTGTTTTCCAGCGACTCGTGCGTCAGGCCAGGCCCGTGCGATCGATCCGAGCCACGCCACGAATCCGAACGGCCCAAGGAGCCCAGGCTGCGCCAAGAATCCAGACGGTTCGAGCCGTCCGGCGCTCCCTGTGCCTGCTCCGGACGAGAAACTGGACGCGGCCACCGCAACCCGGCTGAGTGGTCTGACCGGCGAGGTGCATCGGCCAAGAGCGCGCGGTTCGAGCTGGGCACCGGGCCGGACTCGCGCACTCGGCTCGCGCTGTGTCCTGCGCGGAAACCGCACCGCGGACCAGAATCTCGCGACAGAGCCGCCTGCCCCTGCGACCCGTGCACCAGACGAGCGTTTCCCGGCGAAGATCATCCCGCAGGTCTAGTCAGCGCGCGGTCCCGGGCAGTTAAGATCGGCGTTTATCCGGTCTTTATCCGCCTGGCGTTGTACTGGCGCTCGTGAGGAGAAGCTGAATGCGAGTGCTCGTGGCCGAAGACGAGCGGATGCTGGCCGACTCCGTCACGGAGGGCTTGCGGCACCTCGGCATGGCGGTCGATGTCTGCTACGACGGTGACGCCGCGCTCGAACGCGTCGCCGTCCATCGGTACGACGTCGTGCTGCTGGACCGAGACCTGCCGCGGGTGCACGGCGACGAAATCTGCCGAAGGATCGCCGGTGACGGCAGCGAGACCCGGGTGCTGATGCTGACCGCCGCGGCGGGTATTCGCGACCGGGTTGAAGGGCTCGGCCTCGGCGCGGACGACTATCTCACGAAGCCGTTCGCGTTTGCCGAACTCGTCGCGAGGGTGCACGCCCTGGCGAGGCGGGCACGACCCTCGTTGCCGCCGGTGCTGCACGGTGCGGGCGTCGAGCTGGACCCGGCCAAGCGGTTCGCGTCGCGTGACGGGCAGCCGTTGTCCTTGTCTCCCAAGGAGTTCGCCGTGTTGGAGGTGCTGCTGCGGGCCGAGGAGCGGGTCGTCAGCCCGGAAGAGCTGCTGGAGAAGGCATGGGACGAGCACGCCGATCCGTTCACGAACACAGTGCGGATGACGGTCATGACGCTTCGGAAGAAACTCGGCCCGCCGCCGATAGTCCACACGGTTCCCGGCGCTGGCTACCGTTTGGCTACCTGAAACGGGCCCGAGCCTCGCTGCGCGGTCGCATCGAGCTGGTGTTCCTCGGCGGGCTGCTGGTCGCGCTGGTCCTGGCGTACCCGGTCGGCAAAGGAGTCTCCATGGTGCTCGGGACCTACGTGGACACTTCGTTCTGCCCGCGCGGTACCGCCTGCCGCAACCCGCTGGGCACGATCTTGTGGTTCCTGCCGCTGGCCCTCGTCGTCGTTCTGGCGATCCGCAGCTGGCGCCCGGTGGTGTCGTGGGTGGTGCGGCCGTTGCTGGATCTTTCGTCCACCATCGACCAGCTCGGGCCGCGGAACCTGGGGCAGCGCATGCCGCCGCATCAGAACGAGCGCGAGCTGCGGGTCCTCTCGACAGCGGTCAACGGAATGCTCGACCGCGTCGCGGCCGGCTTCGAAGGTCAGCGCCGATTCGCTGCGAACGCGTCGCACGAGCTGCGCACGCCGCTCGCGGTGCAGCGGACGCTCGCGGAGGTCGCGATCGTCACCGGCGGGGGAGAGGACGTGCGGCGGCTCGCGGCGCAGCTGCTCGTCGTCAACGAACGCAACGAGCAGCTGATCGAGGGCTTGCTAGTGCTGGCCGAAGCCGACCGCGGACTGCCCGGCATGGTCCCGGTCCGGCTTGACGAGCTGGTGGACGCCGTCGTCACCCGGTACGGCGATCAGCTGACCGAGCACGAACTGACCCTGCGCCACAGCTCGGCCGAGCGCACTGTGCCCGGCGATCCCGTCCTGCTCGAACGGATGATCGCCAACCTCGTGCACAACGCGATCAAGTACAACCGGCCCGGCGGGTGGGTCGAGGTGAACGTCGGCGGCGAACCGGCGCTGAGCGTCCGCAACTCCGGTGACCGCGTGCCTGCCGAGGCAGTCGATTCGCTCTTCCAGCCGTTCCGCAGGCTGACCGACGAACGCCTGAACCATCGCGACGGAGCCGGCCTCGGTTTGTCGCTCGTGAACTCGGTAGCCTCCGCACACCGCGGTCGGGTGTCCGCGGTCGCGGTGCCGGACGGCGGGCTGCGGGTCGACGTCGTGCTGCCGTGATTCAGCCGTACGAGTAGAACCCCTCGCCGGTCTTGATCCCGAGCTTCCCCGCGTCGACGTAGCTGCGCAGCAGGTCTCGCGCCCCGGCCGGCAGGTGCGGATTCTCGTCCGCGTAATGGTTTTCGATGTCCAGCACGACGTCCAGGCCGACCTGGTCCATCATCTGGAACGGCCCGTACGGCAGATGCCAATTGATCTTGAACATCCCGTCCACGTCCTCCGGCCGGGCGACGCCCTCCGCGACGACGGCCAGCGATTCCCGTTTAATCGCCGCCCACACGCGGTTGAAGATGAAGCCGACGCTTTCCTTGCGCGCCTCGAACGGATGAATGCCGAACTCCGGCAACACTCCGAGCAGCGTGTCGAGCACGGTCCGGCCGGTTTCGCCGTCGGACATGAGATCGACCGCGTTCGCCGTCGGTGGCATGTAGAAGTGGATGTTGCACAGCCGCGATTTGTCGCGCACCTTCTCGGCCATCATCCGCGACGGATACGACGACGAGTTCGTCGCGAAGATGGTGTCGGCGGGCGCGGCTTCGTCGATTTGGCCCCACAGCGGGATTTTGATGTCCAGCCGCTCTGGCACCGCCTCCACGACCAGCCACGCGTCGCGCAACGCGTCCTCGATCGACGCCGCGTCTTCGACCTGGCCGACCTCGCCGCTGCCGCGTTTTTCCAGCAGGACGGGCAGCGCCTCCGCCACGTATTCCGCCGCCGCGGCGACCTGTTCGGCGCTCGGGTCGCTGATCCGCACGGTCCCGCCGCGCGAGGCGAACATCAGCGCGATGCGCCTGCCCAGCGTCCCGGCACCGAACACGGTGACCGGCCGGTCGCGGATCTGGTCGAATGTGTACGCGTACGGCATGGCGGCTCACCTTTCGATCTTGAGCCAAGAAGACCACCCGTCCTCGCCCGCCGCAATTCCGCGCCCACCGCCGGGGGATCGGCCGCGTAGAATGCGGCGGTGGTCGAGGTTCGCGAGGTTCGCCGTCTCTGTTACGACTTCGCCCGTAGCACCGGCGGAACCCTGACCGATTTTCGCGTCCCGACCGTCACGCCGAACTTCTGGCAAGCCGTCATCGAGTATCCCGACCGCACAATCTCAGTCGTCGCCGCCAACGACGCACCAGTGGTCGCGCTCGCTCGGCCCCGCTCGTTCGACTTCGCGCCAGCGCGGGAATGGGGCCCGCTGCAGTTCGTCGACGAACCGGACCTGATCGCGGTGCTGGCGCAAACCGAGCAGTTCCAAGTGCTCACGCCAGCCGACCTCGATCGGTCCTTCGTCGCCAAAGAATGGCCACACCTCACGCGGTCCGACGTCGCGTACTGGAAACCATCGACCGTCGGCGAAGCCCTGTTCAATTACTGGGACTGACCTCCCGGACTCCGGTCAGCGGAAAGGTGCCGCCACCGGACACCGTGACGGACCCGGAGAACAGATCCCCGTCAACCGTGCCGGTCACGCTCACCTCGAAGCGCACCGGATCAGTCACCAGCGCGGTAAAAGCGACCTCTTGGCCGTCGACCGTCCCCGACACGATGGGGACCGTGACCTGCAGCTGCGTGTCAAAAATGGAACCGGACACCTTGGTGCCGTCGGTTGCGAGTTCGAGGAGCAGGTCTTTGCTCCCCGCCGGGTGCGTGAACGTGATCTTCCAGCTGCCGTCCGGGCCGGTTTCGCCGCTGGCGGGCCAAACCTGCTGAGAAACGACAGCCACCGGCACCGGAGGCTCGCCGAGCGCCGGTTGCCCAGGCTTCACTGGAACGCCCGCGGAATTCAGAAACCCCGCCATCATCCGGTAGTAGCCGACGAGGAACAGAATCTCGATGATCTCGGCATGGTCGCGAGTCGCAGCGAGAGCGGCCCAGGTTTCGTCGGACACAAAGACATTCGCGCACAGCTCGTCAACGGCACGCAGCACCGCGTCGTCCTCGGGCGGCCAACTGGCGTCCGGATCGGAGAGAGCCGCGATCTCCGCCTCCGTCGCGCCACCACCGAGCGCAGCCGGCGCATGATTGGCCCACTCGTACGGCGCGTCGCACCGCAGCGCGACGCGAAGAATCGCCAGCTCGCGGATCCGCGGATGCAGTTTTCCCTGGCTCAACAGGTAAGCGCCCAACGCACCGGACGCCTGCATCACTTCCGGCGCACGGGCGAGAACCTGGATCACGGTGTCCGCACCGAGTTTCGCCAGCTTTTGCTGCTCGGGATCCATCTCGTCGAGTTCGAGCGGCGGGATGCGGGGAATCGTCGCGTGCGGCATGTCAGTTTCCTTCCGCGGGCAGGCGGTCGAGCGCCGCCTGCGCTTCCTCGAGGCTGAGCTGCGGATGCGAGTAGATGTCGATCAGCGCGCGGGCGAGCATGTTGTCGCCAGCCGGGCTGAGGATGTCGATGTCCGCCGCACGGGAAATGTGCTGGTGCAGCACGGTAATCGACAACGCCATCGCGGTGCCGATCGCGGCGCGGACCTTGGGCTCGACCGTCGGCGGATCCGCCCGTTGCCGATCAGCGGCGACAAGCCGGTTCGTGCCGAGTTCGACCATCTCGTCGAACAACGGCGCGACGCCGCCCTCGACCAGCGCCCGGACGAGATAGTCGCGGTACGGCCCGACAGCGACCCGCGCCGCCGCGACAGGATTCGCGGTGACGCTGGTGGCCAGGTCGTCCGGCACCTGGTCGTTGAGTTCGCGGAGGAGCTTGATCAGGTGCGCGTCGCACGCCTCGCGGAGCGCCTGTTTGGACCCGAAGTGGTGCCGCACCAATCCCAGTGACACCCCGGCTTCCACCGCGATGCCGCGGATCGTGGCGCGCTCGAAGCCGTGCTCGCCGAAGTGCCGCATCGCCGCGTCGCGGATACGGGCACGCGCGGTCAGGTCGTCGGGGTCGGTCATGACATCTTCGCTATACGCATGAACAGTACGCTACACGCATGTATAGCCTTCGCGCTACTGTGAAGCGGCGGGAACGCCGTTGTCCCCGCGCTGACGCTGGTCAGAACTGCTTTTCGCCGCCGTCGACGTAGATGTTCGCGCCCAGGATGAAACTGCTCTGCTCCGACGCGAGGAACAGCACGGCGTCCGCAACCTCGCGCGGCGTTCCCATCCGTCCAAGCGGAACCCGTGCCGCGAAACTCGCCCGAGCCTCGTCGACCTTGTCCGCGCCGACCGCCTTCTCGAGCACCGGCGTGTCGATGGTGCCGGGCGATACCACGTTGACCCGGATGCCGCGGTCCTTCAGCTCGTTCGCCCAAGTCCGGGCGTAGGAACGGAGGGCAGCTTTCGACGCCGAATACGTTCCGAACGACACGAGACCGTCATCGGCGCGCACTGACGAATTCAAGATCACCGATGCACCCTTGTTGAGCAGCGGCAACGCTTTCTGCACGGTGAAGAGCGTGCCGCGAACGTTGGTGGTGAAGACCTGATCGAAGTGTTCCGGAGTGGTCTCCTCCAGGCTCGCAAAAGATCCCGCCGCCGCGTTGGCGAAAACGATGTCGAGTCCTTTGCCCCGGGCGCGAACCGCGTCGTAAAGCCGATCGAGGTCGCCCAGATCGGCGATGTCACCCGCAGCCGCGGTGGCCGAACCGATGGACTTCGCGGCCTCGTCCAGCGCGCCCTGACTCCGGCCGGTGATGAAGACATGCGCGCCCTCGGCAGCGAGCCGTTCGGCCGCGGCCAGGCCGATCCCGCTGCTTCCGCCGGTGACGACCGCTGTCTTGCCCTCGAGCTGTCCCACTGCTGACCTCCGAATTATTCGGTACCGATCGGTACTTAAAGCGACCGTAGCACTTCTGAACCGATCGGTACTGAAGGGGTATGCTGGCGAGGTGACCACTCAGGACAAGGCGCAGATCGGCCGACCGCGCGGATTCGACGCCGACGAGGCGCTCCGGCGCGCCATGCTGGTGTTCTGGGAGCAGGGCTACGAAGGGGCCAGTCTGGCCGATCTGACCGGGGCCATGGGCATCACAAAAACCAGCATGTACGCGGCTTTCGGCAACAAAGAGCAGTTGTTCCGCAAGGCTCTGGCGCTCTACGACGAAGGCCCCGCTTCCTACGGCCCGCGAGCCTGGGCCGAGCCGACTGCCGCCAAGGTGGCCGCCGCGATACTCAACGGCGCCGTCCGAGCGACCACCAATCCCGATTGTCCGCCCGGCTGCCTGGGCGTCCAAGGCTCATTGGCTGCCGGCGAACTAGGCCACCCCGCGCGCGAATTGCTCGTAGAGTGGCGAAACGCCGCGCGCCGAGCCCTGGAGAAGAGATTTCGACGCGCCATCGATGAACACGATTTGCCGCCAGGTGCCGACCCGGCACGGCTGGCCCGCTACGTCATGACGGTCGCGTTCGGAATCGCCGTCGAAGCGGCAAGCGGCGCAACCCGAGAAGAACTGCAGGAAGTCGCCGACGCGGCCCTGTGCAACTGGCCGCCTGCCTGAGCTTCAGCCTTTGCAGTAAAGGTCGACCGCGATGGTCATCCGAGCGCGAAACTCGTCGCGGGTGTCCGCGTCGTACTTGATCCCGATCGCCGTGCTGATCAATGTCCCAGCGACGTCGTCGGGTGAGCGCCCCCCAATCGCGTCGATGACGAGCGCACGGAACCGCTTCGGATACTCAGCCGGCATCGTGCCGAGCAGATCGGGATTCGAGTCGATCAGAACACCGATCTCCGCAGCCATCGGCCCCACGTAGCGACCGGCCCAGTGGTCGAACGCCTCGATCAGCCGCTCGCGAAGCGGTTGCCGCAAATCGGCGAGAGCGACCCTAGCTGCCTCGATGCTGCCGTCGAGCGAATGCCGCACGGTCGCGCGGAACAGCTCCGGCTTGGACGAGAAGTAGAAGTACAAGCCAGGACGCGAGATGTCCGCGGCCTTCGCGACGTCGTCCATGGACGCCTTGCGATAGCCGTAGCGCGCGAACACCTCCAGCGCCGAATCCAGTACGTGCGTGCGCCGATCACTGCCCATGGACACACTATACAAACCACGTACAATGCGTATAGTTCGAAGGGTGTCTCAATCCTCCTTGATCCGCACGGCCTTCGACGCCACCAGTACCGCCGACGACGTCATCGCAGGCCAGAACCTCACCGGTGTCCGCGCAATCGTCACCGGTGCCACGTCCGGCCTCGGCCGCGAAACAGCCCGCGCGCTCGCATCCGTCGGTGCGGACGTCACCCTGGCCGTACGCAACACCGCCCTCGGCGCAAGCGTCGCCGAGGAGATCACCGCCTCCACCGGAAACCGAGCCGTCCGCGTCGCCCACCTCGAACTGGCCGACCTCGCCACCGTCACCCACTTCACCGCACGCTGGGACGGCCCGCTGCACCTGCTGATCAACAATGCCGGCGTCATGCGCCCGACCCTGGGGCGCACTCCACAGGGTTGGGAACTGCAGTTCGCGACCAATCACCTCGGCCACTTCGCGCTGGCACTGGGCCTGCACGACGCCCTGGCCGCAGGCGCGAATCAGCGAGGAACGGCCCGGATCGTCGCGGTGACCTCCGGCGCGCACATGTACTCACCCGTTGTCTTTGATGACATCCACTTTACCCGCCGAGCCTACGACCCCCAATTGGCTTACGGGCAGTCGAAAACGGCCAACTCGCTGTTCGCCGTCGAAGCGACCCGCTGGTGGGCAGCCGACGGAATCGTCGCCAACGCGGTCAACCCCGGCGGAGTTTCCACTGGCCTGCAACGGGATTTCACCCAAGACATGAAGAACCACTTGGACCGGCTCGAAGCCGCCGGAGTCTTCGCCTACAAGACCGTCGAACAAGGCGCGGCCACCACTCTCGTCGCCGCGACCGCCCCGGAATTCGCCCATAACGGTGGCCATTACCTGGACGATGGCAACGAATCTCCGACCGTTCCCGACGATGTCGACTTGGCCGGCAACAGCCACGCAGTCAAACGCTGGGCCCGCGACGCCTCGGCCGCGCAGCAGCTATGGGAGGTGTCCCTAGACCTGGTCCGTCAACGCTGACGAGGCCCGCTGGAGACCCGTCGCTGTCAGCGAAAGCACGTTTGTTGCCACAAGCGCGTGTCTCACGTTCGCTAGGTTTTCGCCGTGCACACGACAGATTGAGCCGCGGACCTGTAGTTGCCATCGCAGGTCGCACCAATCCGCGGAACGGCATTCTCGAGAGATCACCGCGCAAGTCAGGCCGTCGGCCGCCCCGCGCCCGCGTAGTCGTCGCCGGGCTTCCGATACGGATGGACTTGCACCGCCTGCCCAGTCTGCGGCGCGTCGATCATCTGCTGATTCCCGATGTACAGCCCCACGTGATGGATCTTCGAAGCGGGCGCACCGTAGAAGATCAAATCGCCCAACTGGGGTTCGCTCACATGGGGAACGCTGCGGAATTGTGTATCCGCCGTCCGCATCAGCTTGACGTCAGCGCTCGCGTAAGCAGCGGTCGTCAGACCGGAACAGTCGAAGCCCGGATCGGCGTCTCGAGTGCCATTGCCGCCCCAGACGTACGGCAGACCAATCTGGTCAATCGCGAAGTCGACCGCAGTGAGCACCGCGGGATTAGGCGGCTGATCGCTCTGGCCGACCGTGCCGTAGACGTTGGTCGTCGCAAGCGTCCGATGCAAGACGACCGGCGCCGGCTCCAACGTGGCGACCCCGTTCCACCAATCTGTCGCCAGATCGCGGCCATTCGCACAGAGCGCGCGCCCAGCCGTGAGCGCCGAATCGTCGATGTTCTGAATGTCAGGCTTGCCACCGGACGCACTGCGCTGCCACTTGCTCCACACCGCAGGAGAGAGCTGCAACGGCCCTGCGGCCCCCGGCGTCGAAACAGGCCGGTGATAGAAGTCGAGAACCTCCACCGTGCCAAGCGGTTTCGCGAGAGTCCCGTTTTCCCCGACCCGATTACCCTGCGCCCGCCCATGATCGCTGGTGATCTTCCCGATCGCGGCGAGGGTGATCCAGGACAGGTGACAGTCGGGTTGCTCCTTGCTGAGCGTGACGGTCGCCTGCGCGTACCCGTTCATCGCCCGCAACGGGATATCGAGCCACTGACTGGTCCGCGACGCCCACGCCCCGAACTCCCCAGCCCGCGGCACCCCAGGCTGGGACGGCACCACCGACGTCGGCGCAGTCGAGGCCGGAGCCGTCTTCGAGGTACTCGGAACCAACGACGACGTCGCCGCGACGTTCCCTGAATTCGCATCACCGGCACCGCCGCCCGGCAAAACCCGCACCGCGACAACCAACGCCGCGACGACCACCACAACCGCCGCCAAGGTCACCACGGCCCGCCGATTCCGCGCGAGAAAGCCCTGCCTCGCCGAACGCGCGTCTCCTTCGCCTTCCGAGACCTGGCCCCCGTCGCCGTTTAACGGCGACGCGCTGGTCAACTCAGGCGAGTCGCTTCCCCGCGACGACTCGCCAGCCAGCCCGAAAGTTTCGCCACTCAGCGGCGACTCGCTGGTCGACCCAGGATTTTCGCCACTCGCTGGCGACGATTCACCGACCGACGAAGGACCGGAGCCGCCCGATTCGCCGTTCACTGGCGATGCCTCACTGGCGGACGAAACACCCGCGTCGACTGTTTCGCCACTCAGCGGTGACACACTGGTCGATCCCGGATTCTCGCCACTCGTTGGCGATGATTCGCGGACTGACGAAGGACCGGAGCCGACTTGTTCGCCGTTCACTGGCGATGCCTCAACGGCGGACGAACCACCCGCGCTGACTGTTTCGCCACTCAGCGGCGACACGCTAGTCGACCCAGCATTCTCGCCATCCGCTGGCGACGATTCACCGACCGCCGAAGGACCGGAGCCACCCGATTCGCCGCTAACCGGCAACGAACCCGCGCCCCCAGGCTCCCCACCGGCCACCGCACCAGGCGTGACCTGCGATTCGCCATCCAGCGGCGATCTCCCGGCTCCGTCCATCACCGGCCCCCGGCGAGTCTCGACAGCACGAACTCGCGCAGCACGTCCAGTTCCGTATCCACCGCCACCTCGATCGGCCGCCCGGTGGGCCTGTTCGGGACCGCCCGCCGGTCGACGATCGTCATGCCGCGGGTCGGGCCGAGGCCGGCGTCGATGTCGACCGGGTAGGTCTCCGTGCGCAGGATGCCCGGGCGGATCGCCTCGGCGACGGCCACCGCGTCGTGCATGACGATGCCTTCGTAGCCGAGCACCTGGCGGTAGTGCGCCAGGTAGTCCGGGGTGAACGAGTTCAGCGCCTGCCCGACCGGTCCGGACGCAGCGAGTTTCGCCAGCCACGTGCTGTCGACCGCGCACCGGTGGGTGAGATCGAGGGGGACCATCACGCACGGGACGTCGTCCTCGGCGATCACGCGTCGGGCCGCGTCTGGGTCGGCCCAGATGTTGAATTCGGAGACCGCGGTCGAGTTGCCGAGGGCGATCGCTCCGCCCATCAGGACGATGCGCGCGATCTTCGAACGCACCCCGGGGTGGGCCGCGAGCAGGGCGGCGATGTTCGTGAGCGGGCCGATCGGTGCGATGGTCACTGGTTCGTCCGAGGCTTCGAGCAGCGAGACCATCAGGCTGACCGCGTCGGAATCCTCGAGCGGACGGGTGGCGTCGGGCAGCGAAGCGGCGTGCCCGGAAAGTCCGTCGGAGCCGTGGACGGTGCTCGACCGGTGCAGATCGCGGTACAGGAGCGGCCGCGAGGCCCCCGCGGCGACCGGGACGTCCGGGCGGTCGCACATCTGCAGCAACCGGCGCGCGTTCGCGGTGGTCGTGGCCAGCGGCACGTTGCCGAAGACCGTCGTCACGCCCAGCAGGTCGACGTCCGCCGACCTCGCGGCCAGTGCGATCGCGAAAGCATCATCGACGCCGGGGTCGGTGTCGATGATCAGCTTGGTCCCCATCCTGCTCCCCTTGCGTGTGGCCGGCCGTCGTCCACAGGTTACGGTCAAGGGCATGACGTCGATGTGGGGTGCGCCCGCGTTGTCGCGCGTGCGCGCCTGGCGGCGGGCCCGGCGGGACCCGCACCAGGCGAAGTTCCTGACGGCCGACTCGCTGCGCTGGATCCTGCGCAATCGCGCGTACACGCCGTGGTACCTCGTGCGCTATTACCGGCTGCTGAAATTCCGCATCGCGAACCCGCACATCATCCTGCGCGGCATGCTGTTCCTCGGCAAGAACGTCGAGATCCACTGCCGTCCCGGATACGGCCGGATGGAGATCGGCCGCTGGGTGCACATCGGCGACGGCAACGCCATCCGCTGTCACGAGGGGTCCCTTCGCATCGGCGACAAGTCGGTGTTCGGACGGCAGAACGTGATCAACTGCTATCTCGACATCGAGCTCGGCGCCGCCACGCTCGTCGCCGACTGGGTGTACATCTGCGACTTCGACCACGTGACCGCGGACATCCACGTGCCGATCAAGGACCAGGGCATCGTCAAGTCGCCGGTCCGGATCGGCCCGGACACCTGGCTCGGCACGAAGGTCAGCGTCCTCAAGGGCACGCGCGTCGGCCGCGGCAGCGTGCTCGGTGCGCACGCCGTGGTGCGCGGTGACATCCCGGACTACTCGATCGCGGTTGGTTCACCGGCCCGGGTGGTCCGCAACCGCGAGGACGACTACGCCGCGGATGCGGCCCGGCGTGAGGCCGTCGCGGACATGGCGCGCAAGGCGAACAAGGCACTGCAGAAAACGCTCGGCGACAGCTGACGCCAGCGCGTCGCACGTCGAGTTCGGCGCCGAAAATAACCTGACAGCGTCGATAGCCTCGCCTTATGAGCGAAGCCCTCAGCCGACACGTCGCCGCCTTCAACAACCGTGACCTGCCAGGCCTCCTCGACGGCTTCACCGAGGACGCGGTCTGGATCACCGGCAGCAGCGTCGTGCGCGGACGCGAGGAACTCACCGAGTTGTTCAGCGGTGCCATGGAACAACTTCTTCCGACGCTGAAGGTCGAGAACGTTCTCGCGGACGGTGATCAGATTGCCGCCCAATTGACCGAACGGCTCACCCACAACGGCGAGGACCAGGTTTTCGCCATCGCCGGGTTCTATCGGCTGTCCGGAGACCGCATCAAGTCGGCGAAGATCTACCGCGAGGGCAGCGCCGAACTCGACTGACCGGTGTTGCCGTTTTTTGGCGAATCGCGCTGACCTGCGGGAACGTGAGCCCGTGCGGCCCGATTAGCCGGTCGACGGCAGGGGAGCGGCCTACCTGGACGCCCGTGACTAGGTCCCGGCCAGATGACTCCGACAGCGCCTTCGCCACTACATCGTCGATGAATGCGGTCTTCGCTGAGGTGTAAGCAGCGCGGTCGGTGCGGAAGCGATGGGCGAGTGAGCGCTTCAGCGTTGCGTAGGCCTGCGCGGTGCTCGGGTGGGCGCGCAGGAAGTCCCGGAACGCGAGTACCCGAGCGAGATTCTCGTTGTCGGCTGCGCAGACGTAGAGGTGATGCGGTGGACTGTCCGGAGGCCGAGCGAAGGCTTCTCGACCGGGAATGCCGAGATCGCCTCTAGGCCGATAGCCGATCGCCAGAAAACTGGCGACAACAGCGGGCAGGTCGTCGCGGGTGGCGATCACGACGGCCAGGTCGATGATCGGTTTAGCGGCCAGCTCGGGGACTGCGGTGCTGCCGACGTGCTCGACGCGCTGCGCGAGTCCGCCCACCGCCGCGGTGATGCGGTCGCTGAGGCCGGCGAAGACCTGAGGCCATCGTGGGTCGTAGTCCACGATCTCGACTGGCGCGTCCACTCAGATCGTCCTCTTGGCTCGTGCTCTCGCCGGGCCACCCATCGCCTGGTCACGGCTTCGCACGGCGTCGGGTGGACACCGATGCCTCAGAGCAGGAAATGGAACAACGGACTCCCCGGTTCCACCCGCTCCACCTGCAGCGGGCTCTTCTCCAGCCGCGCCAGCAGTCCGGGCAGGTCCGCGCGCCGCGGGATCTCGACGCCGATCAGCGCCGGCCCGATCTCCCGGTTGTTGCGCTTCACGTACTCGAACCGCGTGATGTCGTCCTCCGGCCCGAGGATTTCGTCAAGGAACCGCCGGAGCGCGCCGGGTTCCTGCGGGAAGCTGACGAGGAAGTAGTGCTTCAGCCCCTCGTGCATCAGCGAGCGTTCGAGGACTTCGCTGTACCGGCTGACGTCGTTGTTGCCGCCGGACACGATGCACACCACCGTCTGCCCCTGCTCGACCTGCACGCTGGTCCCGAGCGAAGCGGCCGCGAGCGCACCTGCGGGTTCGGCGATGATGCCGTCCGACTGGTACATCGACAGCATTTCCGTGCACACCGCGCCCTCGGCGACGGACGTCAGCTCCGCGCCGCTGTCGCGGATCAACGGGAACGTCACCTGACCGGCCTCGCGCACCGCGGCACCGTCCACGAACGGGTCCACCGCGTCGATCCGCACCGGTTCGCCCGCTTCAAGAGCCGCCGCCATGCACATCGCGCCTGCCGGTTCGACGCCGACGACCCGGATGTCCGGATGCCGCTCGCGAACCCACGTCGCGATCCCAGCCAGCAACCCTCCGCCGCCAACAGGCACCACTAGGACATCCGGCACGAAGCCGAGCTGCGAAACCACTTCAAGCGCGACAGTGCCCTGACCCGCGACAGTGCGTACGTCGTCGAACGCTGGCACGAGCGTCGCTCCAGTGCGGTGGGCGTCATCCTTAGCCGCGGCGAAGGCGTCTTCGTACGTCTCGCCGACGACGATGACCTCGATGTGCGCGCCGCCGAGAGCTGCAATGCGTTCACGCTTCTGCCGCGGCGTCGTGCCCGGCACGTACACGCGACCGTTCGCCCCTAAGCGGCGACACGCGTACGCGACGCCTTGTGCGTGGTTGCCCGCGCTCGCGCAGACGACACCGCGCTCCCGCGTCGAAGCGTCGAGCTGCACGATGAAGTTGTACGCGCCGCGGATCTTGTACGAGCGGACCGTCTGCTGGTCTTCGCGCTTAAGCCAGACGCGCGCGTCTACGCGGGACGAGAGACGCGCGTTGGGCTCCAGGGGCGTACGTGTGACCACGCCCGCGAGCCGTTCGGCGGCCTGTTCGACCAGTTCTGCGTTCACCGTGTCGATGTCGTGCACTCGGGTGAATGTACTTCGCACCCGGTGAACACGTCCGGGGCACTCACGTCACTGGCCGCGTTCACGTCTTCGGCACCGCCGGGTACGGGACGAAGGTGCTGGTGTTTTCGTCCACCGTGAGCGGTTTGCCGATCGCCGGAAACGCGCGTTGCGAACAAGCGGGCCGGTCGCACACCTTGCACCCCATGCCGATTGGCGTCGCGGCGGCGGGTTCGTCCAGGTCAAGACCGGTCGAGTAGATCAGCCGGCCAGCGTGTCGCAGCTCGCAGCCGAGACCGACGGTGAACGTCTTGCCCGGGCTGCCGTACCCGCCGATATTGCGCGACACCGTCCGCGCGACCCAGAAGTACCGCTTGCCGTCCGGCAGCGCCGCGATCTGCGTGAGGATCTTGCCCGGCGAGGTGAAGGCCTCGTAGATGTTCCACAACGGGCAAGCGCCGCCGACGCGCGAGAAGTGAAAACCGGCCGCTGACTGGCGTTTCGACATGTTCCCGGCCCGGTCGACGCGCACGAACGAGAACGGCACGCCGCGCTGTTTTGGCCGCTGAAGAGTCGACAGCCGGTGGCACGTCGTCTCGAATCCGACGCCGAAGTGGTCGCAAAGGCGCTCGATGTCATACCGGAACTCCTCGGCCGCGGCCAGGAACGGGCTGTACGGCAGGATCAGCGCGCCCGCGAAGTAGTTAGCCAGGCCGACGCGCGCGAGCGTCCGCGCGGCCGGGCCGGAAAACGCCCACGAATCGGCGAGTTCGGTGATCAGATCGTCGTATTCCAGCAACGCGATCTGGGACGCCATCCGGAACGCCTGCTGTCCGACCCGGAGGCTCGGGGCCAGCCGCAACACCCGCGTCGCCGGCTCGTACCGATGCTGTTCACCTGCGGATTCGTTGATGCCCTCGTTCGTCACGTCGACGCCGTAGCGCTGCCACAGCCGTTCCTTGAGCGACCCCAGCACCGACCCGCGCCGCAGCGGGATCTGCGCGGCCATCCGCTCGGCCCGCTCGTCCAGTTCGGCGACGTAGTTCTCCCGCTCGTAGAAGAAGTCGCGGACCTCCTCGTGCGGCAGCGGCGCGGCGGCGCTCCCGTGCAGGCCGAGGCCGTTTTCCGTGGTCAGCGCCGCCGTGCTCTCGACCGCGTTCCGGTAGCTGCGATGCAGTTTCACCAGCGCCTGGGCGATGGACGGCAAGTTGCTGGCCAGGTCGTTCAGCTCGCTCGTGGTCGCTTCGACGCCGACGGCCTCGTCGAGCAGCGCTTCCTTCACATCGGCGACGAGCCGCGAGGTGTCGTTGTTGGCGAAAAACTCCGTGTCGACGCCGAATGCCTGCGTGATCCGCAGCAGCACCGGCACGGTCAGCGGGCGCGAGTTGTGCTCGATCTGATTGAGGTAACTGGGTGAGATCTCGAGCACACGGGCGAGATCCGCCTGGCTCATCGACCGGCTTTCGCGCAGATGCCGCAGCCGCGCCCCGGCGAAAGTTTTGTCCATGAGTGCTCCGTCCGGCCGGAAGGTTTCCGGGCCTGAACGATTACGTGAACGATCAAGCCCGCGAATTTTCGGTGCGGTTGCGAACAGCAGATTCGCAACCTTTGCAACATGCTAGGCAATCTTCGCAGAAATTGGCAAATTGGAGCAGTGGACCGAGTTTTCCCGCTCGTGTCAGGGTCGTGACCAGGCAAGGCGAGCAATCGCAAACTTCGCAACACGGGAGAGTCCGATGACCGAGCAGGCCAATCAGCTCGAGCAGGCGGCGGCCGAGCTGGCCGAGCAGTGGAAGACCGACCCCCGCTGGGCGGGTGTCCAGCGGACCTACTCCGCCGCCGACGTGGTGAAGCTTCGCGGTTCTGTCGTCGAAGAGCACACCCTCGCCCGCCGCGGCGCCGAGAAGCTGTGGGAGCTGCTGCACAGCGAGGACTACGTCCACGCGCTGGGCGCGCTCACCGGCAACCAGGCCGTGCAGCAGGTGCGCGCCGGCCTGAAGGCCATCTACCTGTCCGGCTGGCAGGTCGCCGCCGACGCCAACCTCGCCGGCCAGACCTACCCGGACCAGAGCCTCTACCCGGCCAACTCGGTCCCGGCCGTCGTCCGCCGCATCAACAACGCGCTGGGCCGCGCCGACCAGATCAACTGGGCCGAGGGCAACGGCGACATCGACTGGTTCGCCCCGATCGTCGCCGACGCGGAAGCCGGCTTCGGCGGTCCGCTGAACGCGTTCGAGCTGATGAAGGGCATGATCGCGGCCGGTGCCGCGGGCGTGCACTGGGAAGACCAGCTCGCGTCCGAGAAGAAGTGCGGCCACCTCGGCGGCAAGGTCCTCATCCCGACCAAGCAGCACGAGCGCACCCTGAACGCCGCCCGTCTCGCCGCCGACGTGCTGAACGTGCCGTCCCTGGTCGTCGCCCGCACCGACGCCCAGGCCGCGACCCTGCTGACCAGCGACGTCGACGAGCGCGACCGCAAGTACCTCACCGGCGGCCGCACCTCCGAGGGCTTCTACGAGGTCAACAACGGCATCGAGCCGTGCATCGACCGCGGCCTGGCCTACGCGCAGTACGCCGACCTGCTGTGGATGGAGACCTCCACGCCGGACCTCGAGGTCGCCCGCAAGTACGCCGAGGCGATCAAGGCGCAGTACCCGGACCAGATGCTGGCCTACAACTGCTCGCCGTCGTTCAACTGGAAGAAGCACCTCGACGACGACACCATCGCGCGGTTCCAGCGCGAGCTCGGCGCCATGGGCTACAAGTTCCAGTTCATCACGCTGGCCGGTTTCCACGCGCTGAACTACTCGATGTTCGACCTGGCGCACGGCTACGCCCGCAACGGCATGAGCGCCTACGTCGACCTGCAGGAGCGCGAGTTCGCTTCGGAGGAGCGCGGCTACACCGCGACGAAGCACCAGCGCGAGGTCGGCACCGGCTGGTTCGACCTGGTGTCCACCGCGCTGAACCCGGAGAGCTCGACCACCGCGCTCAAGGGTTCGACCGAAGAAGACCAGTTCCACTGACGCACCCCGCGGGCCGGCGATTCCGGTCGCCGGCCCGCCCCTTCCCTTTCCCCCTTCGCGGAGGTACGAGATGGCTGACACGTTGAACACCCGCATCGAGGTCACCGGGCCCGCCGATGGCCGCTTCGCCGAGATCCTCACCCCGGCAGCACTGGACTTCGTAGCCAAACTCGACAACACCTTCGCCGGACGCCGCCGCGAACTCCTCGACGAGCGCCGCCGCCGTCGCGAGCGGCTGCAGTCGGGGGAGGAGCAGCTGGACTTCCTGCCCGAAACGCGGGCGATCCGGTCGGACGAGAGCTGGCACATCGCCCCCGTCGCGCCCGGTCTGGAGGACCGCCGCGTCGAGATCACCGGCCCGACCGACCGGAAGATGACGGTCAACGCGCTCAACTCCGGCGCGAAGGTGTGGCTGGCGGACTTCGAGGACGCGACGTCGCCGACCTGGCACAACGTCGTCGACGGCCAGCTCAACCTGTTCGACGCCATCCGCCGCAACATCGACTTCACCACCGAGGCCGGCAAGCGCTACACGATCGGCGACGACCCGGCGACGATCGTCGCCCGCCCCCGCGGCTGGCACCTGGTCGAGAAGCACATCCGCATCGACGGCCGCCCGGTTTCGGCGAGCCTCGTGGACTTCGGCCTGTACTTATTCCACAACGCCCGGCAGCTTTTGGCGCGCGGCAGCGGCCCGTACTTCTACCTGCCGAAGCTGGAAAGCCACCAGGAAGCGCGCCTGTGGAACGACGTGTTCCTGCTGGCGCAGAAGGAACTCGGCATCCCGCGCGGCACCATCCGCGCGACCGTGCTGATCGAGACGATCACCGCGGCCTTCGAGATGGACGAGATCCTCTACGAACTCCGCGAGCACGCGGCCGGCCTGAACGCCGGACGGTGGGACTACATCTTCAGCGTCATCAAGAACTTCTCCGCGCACGGCGCCGACTTCGTGCTGCCGGACCGTGCCCAGGTGACGATGACGGTCCCCTTCATGCGCGCCTACACCGAACTGCTCGTCAGCACCTGCCACCGCCGCGGGGCCCACGCGATCGGCGGGATGGCCGCGTTCATCCCGAGCAAGGACCCGGTCACCAACGAGAACGCGCTCGAGAAGGTCCGCCAGGACAAGGAACGCGAGGCCGGCGACGGCTTCGACGGCTCCTGGGTCGCGCACCCCGGCCTGGTCCCGGTGTGCCGCGAGGTGTTCGACCAGGTGCTCGGCGGCTGGCCGAACCAGCTCGGCAAGCTGCGTGAAGACGTGACTGTCGACGCTGCGGACCTGCTCGACGTCGCGAGCGCCGGCGGCGAGGTCACCGAAGCGGGCGTGCGGGCGAACATCAACGTCGCCCTCCGCTACATCGACTCCTGGCTGCGCGGCACCGGCGCAGCGGCGATCCACAACCTCATGGAAGACGCCGCGACCGCGGAAATCGCGCGGTGCCAGGTGTGGCAGTGGATCCGCAACGGCACGAAGCTCGAGGACGGCACGGCGCTGACCCACGAGCTGGCCGTCGAATTCCTGGACGACGAACTGACGAAGGTCCGCACGGACCTCGGCCCGTCGGCCCGCCTCGACGACGCCCGCGCGATCTTCACCGAGACCGCCCTCGGCGAAAAGCTGCCGAGCTTCCTCACGACTGTCGCCTACGCCCGCTACCTGACCGAGCGGTGACAGGCTCCGGTCGCCAGTGACCTGACCACCGGCGACCGGTTACCCCGCACCACATTTTGGGACGGTGCAGGGGACGGGTCCGGTGGCGGAGGCTCCCCGCCACCGGACCCGGGTCTTTCCGGACCCGCGCTCCTTCGCCGTTGAGCGGCGAGGGGCGCGGGTTTTCGGCATTGCGGGTTTTCGATGCTTCGGGCTTGGACCGTGGCTTGGCTTCTCGCTCACTTCCGCACGCACGCTGCCCGAACCCCGGGTGCTGTTCGGGGCGGCGGTGTCGTGGCCGCTCAGTGGCGAATCCCGCGTACGTCCCAGGCCGCGCTTGATCTCGCCTCTCGTCGCGGATCAAGCCGATCACCGCTGCCAGTTCGACCGCGTTACCCAGTTCGGACCCGCGCTCCAGCCCCGACGCCCGATGTCGCCGAGTCCCTGACACGCCCGCGCCGGATGGATTTCGCCCGCTCTCTTCAACCGGTCTCCAGCCCCTTGACCACGCTCAGCCATCGCTCCTCGAACGGCCTATCCCACGGAGATCTCGGCTCCTAACCCGGTCCGCCCGATAACGCGAACGAGCTGCGCCGATCTGCCCGACTCCGCCGTCGCCCGGCCGAACCACCGTTGCCGCTCAATGGCGAATGCCTGGTAGACGCCCATTTCAAGCCTTCGATCGCCCTCCTGGCCACGACGGCTCCCTTCCGCGGCAGGCACCCGAAGCCGCGCCGTCCAACTGCCGAACACACCTTGCCTATTTGATTCGACATACATATATTGCACATGTAACTACCTGGGGGAGCGTCGCCGGCGAGGGTGCCGGGCAGCTTCCGATCTGACTCGCATCCGGAGAAACCCATGCATTGGCTTTACCTCGGCATCGCTGTGCTCTTCGAGATCGCCTTCGCGCTCGGAGCCAACGCCACGGACGGGTTCACCAAGCTGTGGCCGTCGGTGTTCACGCTGGTCATGGCGGCCGGCGGCATCTTCTTCCTCAGCCGGGCCCTGCTGACCCTCGACGTCGGCGTCGGCTACGCGATCTGGACCGGTCTCGGCTCGGTGGGCATCGTGCTGCTGGGCGCGCTGATCTTCAAAGAGAAGCTCAACTGGCGCAAGCTCATCGGCTTCGGCCTGGTGATCTGCGGCATCATCGGTCTCCAGCTAACCGGTGCCTGACGCTCCTCTTCCCGCTCCCGAAAGGATTTCCGCCGTGTCCGTTCAGCCCGAAGCAGCACCAGCCATCACACCGGAGAGTACGCAGACTAATCGCCGAGCATGGGGCATCCTTCTCTTCGCCGGAGTCTGCGAAATCGCGTTCGCCGTCAGCACGGACGGCAGCCGAGGCTTCACCAACCTGCCGTGGTCGATCGCCACGGTGATTACGGCCGCCGCAACGATTTTCACGCTCAGCCTGGCCTTGCGCACCATCGACGTCGGCGTCGGCTACGCGGTCTGGACGGGTATCGGCGCGAGCGGCGCCGCGATCTTCGGCGCGATCATCTTCGGCGAAAGTCTGGGACCGCTGCGCATCCTGTTCCTGGCAGTGATCATCACCGGCGTCATCTGCCTCAAACTCGCCGGCGGATCCACCGATTCGGCGAAGGCTGACGACTGACCGTATCCAGCCCGACGTCCCGCCAAATCCGCCAGTTGGCAGCGAATCTGCCTAACTCTGGCGGCGGGCACCGTCAGCACGTTTTCGTCACTACGCTGCACCATTGCTTGCGACGAACCTGGAGGCCAGCCAATGCCGATGGCGACCGTCAACGACCGCCCGCTCTTCTTCGCCGACACCGGGGGAGACGGACCGGTCTTGCTCCTGGGACACGGCTACTTCCTGGACCACTCAACGTTCTCGCCGCAAGCAGCGGTGCTCGCGCCCACGTGGCGCCTGATCACCTGGGACGCCCGCGGCCACGGGCAAACCCCGGATGACGACCCCGGCACCTCATACACCTATTGGGACCAAGCCCGAGACGCGCTCGGCCTGCTCGACCACCTGGGCATCGAACGCGCCGTCGCAGGCGGACTGTCCCAAGGCGGATTCACCGCGCTACGAATCGCTTTGCTGGCACCCGAACGGGTCGCAGGCCTGGTGCTCTGGGACACCGAAGCAACACCGTGCGACCCAGCCGACAAAGCAGCCTACGGCGGCATGTTCGC
Source organism: Amycolatopsis sp. Poz14 (assembly GCF_006704225.1). Lineage (NCBI taxonomy): Bacteria > Bacillati > Actinomycetota > Actinomycetes > Pseudonocardiales > Pseudonocardiaceae > Amycolatopsis > Amycolatopsis sp. Poz14. The sequence continues at coordinate 8,921,219 of NZ_JACLHD010000001.1, read as the reverse complement.
CGCATTGCGCGAGTACGGACCAATCGATGACCTCATCGTACCGTTGTCGACACAGCTGCTCGGAGAATCCGACCTGCGTGACGAGTTGCGCGCACGATGGCGTGCCGAACCCGCACTGCCGCTAGGCCCAGCCGCGCACTGCCTGCTGGAACGAGACGACGTCTCGCCCCGACTGAACGAAATCACCTGCCCGGCGTTGCTGATGTGGGGCGAGCAAGACGTTTCCCTTCCGCGCGACCGTATGGACCTGCTGAGCGAACGCCTCCCGAACGCCGGCGAGGTGCACGTAATCCGCGGCGCGGCCCACACCCCAACTCTGACTCATCCAGAGCAGGTCAACCCGTTGCTGCAACAGTTCCTGCAGACGCTGGCCTGACCGGTACCACCGAGCGGCCGAGACTGCTCACGTAGCCAGAAAACCCGAATTCTCCCATCTCCCAGCGCCATGCAGACCACCGCGATCTCCGGACATGAGAGGCTTGACGAACGCACAATTGCATGCACGCACATGTGCTATACAAGAGGTCTCGGCGTCACTTCTCGACGCTGGACAAGGCTTTGCCGGAGAGGTCGTTCGCGTGACCACCACACCTTCCCCTGGCCGCAAGCAGGCCGGTGCGAAACTCACCACCCTCGGCGCGATGTGGCCCCGCATGATGGCCCTTCGCAGCCGGATCGACCATGAGGTCGAGCAAGCCCTGCAACGCCAGTTGCACCTGGGCTTCTCGGAATTCGTCGCCCTGATGTCGCTGGCCGATCGCCCCGACGGCGAACTCCGCATGCAGGAGCTCGCGGACGCGACGTCACTCAACCAGAGCTCCGCGACCCGCCTGGTGGGCCGGCTCGAGCGGACCGGTCTGACCGAACGACGTCTCTGCGAATACGACCGCCGAGGCGTCTACACCGGAATCACCGACGCCGGACGAGCCACGTTGCGCAAAGCCGTCCCGGTCTACGAAGCAGCCTTGGCGAACGCTTTCGACCGCGTGGCAGCGGACCCCGATTACCGCGACCTCATCGCCGCCGTCGATCCCCGCTGAAAGCGCTCTGACCAGGTATTCGCCACTGAACGGCGAATCTCGCCGACCACCTGCGACCAGCGTTTAACTTACACCTCGAACGCATTGCCAGTCGCGATCTTCGGCCGTCCCAACTCTACCGGTTCGCCGACCCGAGCCCGCCGATAAACCTCGACGGTCGCCTCAGCGATCCGTCCCCAGTCGAAGTCCGCGCCCAGCCGGGCCTGTGCTGCACGCGCGCGCCGGGTCGCAGCCGGGACGTCGCTCAAGACAGTCGTCACGGATGAGGCGAGACCCGCGACGTCACCTGGCGCGAAGGCCAAGCCGGTCTCCCCGTCGATGACAACCTCGCCGAGCCCGCCCGCGGTCGACGCCACCAACGGCGCTTTCGCGGCAGCAGCCTCCAGCGCGACAATCCCGAACGGCTCATACCGGCTCGGCAGCACGACCGCATCGGCCGCAGCGAGGAGAGCTCGCAGGTCGCGGTCGGAAAGATGACCGACGAAGTCCACCGCCCGGCGAATCCGCAGCTTTCGAGCCTGCGCGACGAGTTCGTCGTGATGTCGCCCTTTACCGGCGACGACCACCCGAGTCCCCGGAAACCGTCGGCGGATCCGGGGCAGCGCGGCCAGCAGGTCTTGCACGCCTTTTTCCCACTCAAGCCGGCCGAAGAACAGCAGGAACGGAGCCCCGTCCGGGCTGTGCTGCTCCCGCATCCTCGCGACCTCGCTGGACGACACGCGCCAGCTGCGCCCCTCGATGCCGTTGTGGATCACCGCGACGTCAGCAGGGTCGATCTCGAAGAGGTGCGCGACCTCCTTGCGCATGGCCTGCGAACAGGTGATCACCGCGTCGGCGCGGTTGGCCAGCCACCATTCGACCGAATGCACCTGCTGGTTGAGCGGATGCGACAGCCACCCCGAATGCCGGCCCGCTTCGGTCGCGTGGATCGTCCCGACGAGCGGCACCCGGGCAGCCTCGGCGACCGCGATCGCCGGATGCGTGACCAGCCAGTCGTGGGCATGGACGACGTCGGGTTGCCACGTGCGGAGCAAATCCTGCGCCGCCCGGATCATGGCGTGGCCCATGGCGAGGGTCCACGCGACGAGATCCCGCTCGAAAGTCAGGTGCATCGGATCCTCGGCCACGCGGACGACCCGGACCCCCTCGATGACCCGATCGCTGCGCGGATGTGTCGAGGCGTCGGTGCCCGCGGTGTGCCGGCAGAGGACGACGACGTCGTGGCCCTGCTGCGCGAGGTGCCTCGCCAGCGCGTGAACGTGCCGGGCCAGCCCGCCGATGACCACCGGCGGGTACTCCCAGGACAACATCAGCACGCGCATGGCCCGAGGTTACTCGCCAGTCGCTTACCCCGGGGCGGCCGCCCGAACGACCGGCGGAAAGCCTCGCCTTCTGCTGGCGAAAAAGTGCCTGAGCAGGCAAGAACGAGCTGGTCAGAGCGTTTCGCCAAAAAACGGCAAAAGGTCCGCGCAGCCGCTCCGACGGCTCGCGACCACCGCATCCCCGCAGCTCAGCACCCCGCCGCGGTCCGCAGGGAGCACCAGGCCGAATACATACGTTCCTGCTGCAGCCACCCACCGCGACCAGCAACCCTCACGCGCCGCGGCACGCCTACTGCGCCCGCGGGCGAAGCGCGCTGACGAGCTGCTGACCAGCGATTAGCCACTCAGTGGCGATGAGGTTGTCGACGGCATCTCCACCGTCTCGCCGGGGGACCCCCCACCGAGGACCAGTTGCCAGCCAGCGACCACCGACAGCCGACATGACCGTCGCGCAGGGCCTGGGTCGTCGGCTGCCCAGGTGGCGCCCAAGCCATGCCGCGGAACGCGATTCTCATGCCACCATGACCAGTGATGACTCCAACAGAGCCCGAATGGCAGCGAGCGGATCCGCCACTGACCACCCCGTGGACCGACCGAGTCGACCCGGCCGCGGTGCTGCCCGAGTACCCACGCCCCCAGCTCCGCCGGCCGGAATGGCTGAGCCTCAACGGCGTCTGGGAGTACGCAGGATGGCCCGCTTCGCCCGCGGAGCCGCGCCCTGTCGGGTACAGCGAGCGCATCCTGGTTCCCTTCGCGCCGGAATCGGCGCTCTCCGGAATCGGCCGACGCGACGAAGTGCTCTGGTATCGGCGGTTGTTCGAGGTTCCGCAAAGCTGGCGCGGGCGACGGGTGTTGCTGCATTTCGGTGCAGTCGACCAGAAAGCCGAGGTTCGGGTCAACAACCAGACGGTGGTCACCCATGAGGGCGGGTACACGTCGTTCTCCGCGGACATCACAGACGCGCTCCGTGCATCGGGACCGCAGGAAATTACCGTTCGCGCAGAGGACCGTACGGACATCGAGCCGTACCCGATCGGCAAGCAGCGCAACGAACCTGGCGGTATCTGCTACACCCCGACGTCGGGAATTTGGCAGACCGTCTGGGTCGAGCCGGTGCCGAACGAGCGCGTTTCCTTCCTCGAAATCACCTCGGACCTATCAGGCGTCTCTGTGTTCCCGCAGGTCACCGGTGGCGCTCAAGTGGAGCTGATCGTTTCGCCGCCAAACGGCGACGAGGCAGTACGCGTTCGGAGCTCCGCCGGCGCGCGGCTGCGAGCCAACCTTCCGGAACCGCATCCGTGGTCTCCCGACGATCCGTTTCTCTACGACATCACCGTCCGGCTTCTCGATGCGCACGGTGATGTATTGGACGAAGTCGCCAGTTATTGCGGCCTGCGAACGGTAGAAATCGTCCCGGATGTCGACGGACAGCCACGGATCGCTGTGAACGGCCGGATCACCTTCCTGCACGGACCACTCGACCAGGGCTACTGGCCGGACGGCGGTTACACCGCGCCGACAGACGAGGCGCTCCGGTTCGATCTGGAGAAGACGACGGAACTCGGGTTCAACCTGGTCCGCAAGCACGTCAAGGTCGAACCCGCGCGCTGGTACTACTGGGCGGACCGGCTGGGTTTGGCGGTCTGGCAGGACATGCCGTCACTGGTCGTCTCGTTCGCCGGACCGCCCGGGCACGCGCCGGATCCGCTGCCCGAAGGACAACAACGGTTCGAGGCCGAACTGCGGGAAATGGTCGCGCAGCTGAGCAACGTCACGTCGATCGTCGCCTGGGTGCCGTTCAACGAAGGCTGGGGAGAATTCGACACTGCCCGGATTGCCGCGCTCGTAAAGGAACTCGACCCGACTCGGCTGGTGATCGCCAACAGCGGCGTGAACTGCTGTTTCTCTCGCCCCGACACTGGTGCTGGCGACATCTACGACGACCACACCTACGTCGGGCCAGGGGAGCCGCACGAGGGGGACCATCGCGCCCTGGTGGACGGTGAATACGGCGGCCTGGGCTTGGTGCTCGACGACCACATTTGGCCAGGTCCGCCCAACGCCTACGAAATGACGGCGGATTCCACGCATCTCACTCGCCGGTACGCGGAGGTGAGTGAACGCCTCGAACGGTTGGTTTCCGATCTGGGGTTGTCCGGCGCGATCTATACTCAGACCACTGATGTAGAGAACGAAGTGAACGGCCTCCTCACCTACGACCGCCGAGTGGAAAAGCTCGACTTCACCGACGCCGCGAACCACAACCGAGCGGTGATCGCGCGTGGTTCGTATCCCGACGTGAAGACCGCGGCCGAACTGGCTGGCGAGGCTTCGGACAGCCGTTGACCTGCAATTCGCCGTTGAGCGGCAACGCGAGACAGGCAGCCCTGCACTGGGCTGCGGCCTGGGGGACGAACCAGGCCGACTTGCGATTCGCCGCTCACTGGCGACGAACTGGCCAACGGTGTTTCGAAGCTGCCAGGGTTTCGTCCAGTTCGGACATGGCGGGTCACCGTCCACCGTGCTGTGCCGACGTCACTGCCGAATTAGCCTTTGAACGGCGACGGCATCCTCGGTCGTGGCACCGGCCTGACGTTGTGGTGCGCGGTGACGTCCACTCGTGGCGACTTATGGCGCTGGTCGTCAGTCGCCGATAAGTGGCGACACCACCGCGGACAAGCAGAGGTGAGGAACGCCGGATCTTTCGCCACTGAGCGGCAACGGCAGCAAACGGCTAGCGCTGTCTCCTTGGGAAGCCAGCCGCCTCGGCGTTTGCCAGCAGTTGCCGAAAAACGGCAAATGCCCTCCGGCCGCGATGAACGCTGGCCGGAGAGCAGGACCGGAGCTCAAGCAGGCAGCGCCGCTTCGATCGCCGCGACGATCGTCTCGTCTTCGGGCTCCGTGCGCGGCCGGAAGCGACCGAGCACCTTGCCGTCCGGGCTGATCAGGAACTTCTCGAAGTTCCACTGCACGTCACCGGCTTCGCCGTCCGCGTCGGGAGTTTCCGTGATGCTCGCGTAGAGCGGGTGCCGGTCTTCGCCGTTGACGTCGACCTTTTCGAACAGCGGGAAAGACACACCGTACGTGGTGGAGCAGAACGTCTGGATCTCCTCCGCCGTGCCTGGCTCCTGACCGGCGAACTGGTTGCAGGGGAACCCGACGACCGAGAAGCCCTTGTCGCCGTAGCGTTCTTGCAGGCGTTCCAGGCCGGTGTACTGCGGCGTCAACCCGCACTTCGACGCCACATTCACCACGAGCAGCGTCTTGCCGGCCAGCGGTCCGCCAAGAGTGGCGTCTTCGCCAGACAGAGTCTTGAGGGGCAGGTCGCGGATTCCCATGGAGTTCCTTTCGATCGTCATGCGCGAGGACGCCGCAGGGTGCGCGCGTCCAGATGTCCGAACGGGCCGTCGGCCCGGCGGTATTCCTCGGCCAGGGCGAGCGCGCGAGAGCGATCTCCGCTGCGCAGCAACCCTGCCAAGGCGTCGAACCGCTCGGTGTGCACACGAGCGCGCCGGCGGGCGTAGTCGGCGGCGGAGTCTTTGGTGACCATGAACGCCCAGTCGCTGGACAGTGCCATCATCGCCTCGGCGACGGCCTGATCGGCAACGGCGTCGCGAGTGGTCCCATCCTGCTTATCGACCAGGTCGAGCAGGCGGGCCTGCAGTGCGGTGTTGTCCTGCACCATGTCCGCGACCTGCTCGCCGTCCCATACACGCCAGTCCTTGCCGGAACCCCATGAGGATGCGGGCAGCTGGACCGGTTCGCCTAGGTGGCCAGCCTCGAGCGCGCCGCGCAACGTGGTCACCCGGACGCCTGCTTCGGGCAGTGCGCGCAGGATTCCTTCGAGCCACGCGGGCCCTTCGTGCCACCAATGTCCGAAGAGTTCCGTGTCGTATGCCGCAACCACTAGCGACTCGCGGCCATGTTGCTCGCGGAGAGACCTCAACCGCGCGACGACTGTCTCGACGAAATCCTTGACGTGCGAACCTAGAACGTCTGCGGCGAGCGCAGGATCGTATGGAGCTTTGTCTTGTGGCTCAACGGTTTTTCCGGTGACGCGCGACGCCTTCAGTCCGACTTCATGTGCCCAGGTGTGGAAATCCCGATACGCGGCATGGCCTGGATAGCCGGCTTTCGGCGACCAAACCCGGTAGGTGACTTCGAGATCGCGGCCGAAGCAGACGACGTCGGAGTCTCCGACGGGATGCGCGGCCGAAGTGTCACCATGGAGTGAAGGGCCGTCGACAAGGAAGCGTCGCACACCGGCATCGTGATAATCTTGTTCCATCCCCGGTGCGTAACCACATTCAGGTGCCCAAATACCTTCTTGTGCGCGGCCAATGCGCAGCGCGGTGTCCTCGAGCCCGGCCTGGAGAGCGAACCGTCGCACTCGCTGGTCCAGCAGCGGCTGGAACGGATGCGCCAGCGGCCCGCCGAGCAGTTCGATCGTGTCACTGTCCACAAGCGACCGAAGAACCGGCGAGAAACCGTGCCGCCAGCGCGTTTCCAGCTCTTCGGTGGCGTGCATCGCGGCCTGGTGCTCAGCGGCTGCCAAGTCGCGCAGCAATGGATCGCCGTGCCAGAGCGTCGATGCGTGCTGCGTGCGCAGCTGCCAATGGCCGATCCAGTCGTGGCAGGCGCGGATGGCGTACGGATCGTCGAGCTGTGCGGCGAGAACCGGTGTCATGCCGAGTGTCAGGACGTCGCGTCGCCCCTCAGCGGCGAATCGGCGCAGCAGGTCGACGACCGGCAGGTACGAATGCGTCCACGCCTGGTACAGCCACTCCTCGCCGACCGGCCAGCTGCCATGGTGCGGCAGCCACGGCAGGTGGCTGTGCAGGACGAGGCAGAACGTGCCTTCGTAGGCGGGATTCCGGACGCTCACGGGCGCACCGCCACGGCCACCAGGTCGAGGCACGCGTCCAGGTCGTCGCTGTGGACGGCGAAGTCGTCGGCCCGGATCGCCGCGACGTCCGCGAGGAGGTCGGCGGGCCAGGCGGCCTGTCCGGGGAGAGAGCCCATGACGACGTCTAGTTGGGCGTCGATGATCGAGCCGCCGTAACGGGTTTCCATGGTGCGCAGGGATTCCGCATGGTGCAGCCCGCTCAGCGCCGCCACGGTGAACCCGGCTGCGCGCAGCAAGTCGTCCATTTCGGACGGTGCCAGTTCGCGCGTGTGGAACGGGTTGAGCGGAGTGTCGCTGTCCGGCGTGAAAGTGAGCCGATTCGGGGTCGTGACCAGCAGTTTTCCGCCCGGGCGCAGGACCCGGAAGCATTCGGCGAGGAAACCGTCCTGGTCCCAGAGGTGCTCGATCACCTGGAAGTTCGCCACCACGTCGACCGCGCCGTCCTGCAACGGGAGGTACGCGAGGTTCGCGCGCGCGACGTCGACACTTGGGTACCTGCGTGCGACGTGCTCGGTGGTCGGTACGTCGTAGTCCAGTGCAAGCACTCGCCGGGCATGCTGGGCGATGAGCCCGGCACCGTAGCCCTCGCCGCAGCCGGCTTCGAGCACCGTCGCGTCGGTGCAGTGGGGGAGGAGGGCGAGGTATGCGGCTTCATGGCGGCGGAACCAGTAATTTTCCTCGGGGATGCCGGGGACGGTCCGTTCGCCGGTGAGGTGCAGTGCCTCGGTCCGGGTGGCTGCGTTGGTCACCTGCGCGACCCTAGCGCCTGTCACGTTTCGCGCAGCCGTCTCGTTCCAGCGGTATGCAACGGACGATCACGCGCATCCTCCTGATCCTGCTCGGTCTCTACACCCTGGTGCAGGGGCTGTGGCCGCTGCTCGACCCGATGGGGTTCTACCAGGACTTTCCCGGTTTCCGGCATGGCTGGGTCTCCATGGACGGGCCCTACAACGAGCACTTCATCATCGATTTCGGCGGCCTCAGCCTGGCGCTCGGCGCGATGCTGGTGGGCGCTGCCGTGATGGGCACCACAGCTGTCGCGAGGCTGGTGGCGATCGCGGCGTTGCTGTTCGCCGTCCCGCACCTCGTCTACCACGCGGGTCACGTCGGGCACTATCCGCAGCTCGACCAGGTGCTCATCATTGGCGGGCTCGCGGTGACGGTCCTGCTGCCGCTCGTGGTGCTTGTGGTCCCGGGGCGGCGAATCGAGATCAGTTCGACGGCGACACCGTGATGCTGAGCGCACCCGGGCCGACGTGAGCGCCGATCACGGTGCTTGCGTCGCCCACCACGATCTCGCCCGCGCCCGGCACGCGTTCCCGCAGCCGCCGGACGATCTCGTTCTCGTCAGAGCCGAACCGGGTCACCGCGAGGTCCACCGGCTGGTCGCCCGCGGCCTTCACCGCCAGGTCGACGAGCCGGTTCATCGCTCGTTTAGTGCCGGGAACGCGGGCGAGCGGGCTCACTTCTCCATTGCGGACGGTGAGCAGCGGCTTGATCGCGAACGCACTTCCGAGCATCGACTGGGCAGCGCCGATCCGTCCTGATCGCCGCAGGTACTCGAGCGTGTCGACATAGATCAGTTCGGTCGAGTTGCGCACTCGTCGTTCCGCGGCGTCCAACACCCGTTCGAGCTGTCCGCCGGCCCCGGCGACCCGGGCGGCGGACACCGCTGCGTAGCCGAGACTCATGCTCGCCGTCCCGCTGTCGAGGATGTGCACCGGAATCCGGACCTGCTGGGCGGCTTCGCGGGCGGCTTCGACGGTCTGCGAAAGCCGTCCGGAGATGTGCAGGCTCACGATGGCGGACGCGCCGGCGGAGGCCGCGTCCTGGTAGCTCCAGAAGAACGCGCCCGGATCCGGCGGCGAAGTCGTGACGGCCGCGCCGGATTTCATCGTCTGGATGAGCTCGCTCCGGTCGAAGCGGTGCTCGTCGTCCGTCTGGTCGCCGACATGCAGCTGGACCTGGACGACACTGATTCGCCACTGAGCGGCGAGTTGCTCGGGCAGGCACGAGGTCGAGTCGGTGACTACGGCGATGTGCGCGGACATGGTGCCGGAGCGTAACCCCTAACGGCCTACTGCGAGTAAGTGACCGTTGCTCCGATCGGGCGAGCGGCGCGCTGGAAGGGCTAACCGGCCAACTACTGGGACGATGGTCCCATTAGATTGCTCATCCAGGTGAATGCCGTCACCTCGAGGGGTCCGGCCGCGGAATTGCCCCTAATCTACCGCTCAGTAGAGCACTGTCCCGCGGCCGAGAGCCGGCCCCAACCGGGAGGTCGAAGAAGACCCATGACGAACATCGTTGTCCTGGTCAAGCAGGTACCGGACACCTACTCGGAGCGGAAGCTCTCCGGTTCCGACAACACCCTTGACCGCGAATCCGCCGACGCCGTGCTCGACGAGATCAACGAGAAGGCCGTCGAAGAGGCCCTCAAGATCAAGGAAGCCGGCGAGGGCGAAGTCACCGTGATCTCGGTCGGCCCGGACCGCGCGACCGACGCGATCCGCAAGGCGCTCTCCATGGGCGCCGACAAGGCCATCCACGTCTCCGACGAGGCGCTGCACGGCTCCGACGCGATCGCCACCGCGAAGGTCATCGCCGCCGCCGTCGGCAAGGTCGAGGGCTTCGACCTGATCCTGGCCGGCAACGAGGCGTCCGACGGCCGCGGCGCTGCCGTGCCCGCGATCCTCGCCGAGCTGCTCGGCGTGCCGCAGCTGACCTACGTGCGCCAGCTGACCGTCGAGGGCTCCGCCGTGAAGGCCGACCGCGAGACCGAAGACGGCATCACCCACCTCGAGGCGAACCTGCCGGCGCTGGTGAGCGTGAGCGAGAAGATCAACGAGCCGCGTTACCCGTCCTTCAAGGGCATCATGGCCGCGAAGAAGAAGCCGGTCGAGACGCTGACCATCGCCGACCTGGGCATCGACGCGGGCGAGGTCGGCCTCGCCAACGCGTGGTCGACGGTCGTCGAAGCCTCGCCGAAGCCGCCGCGCACCGCGGGCGAGAAGGTCGAGGACGAGGGCGACGGCGGCTCGAAGGTCGCTGAGTACCTGGTCGCGCAGAAGCTCATCTGAGACACGGTTTCGAGGAGGATTCCGGAAAATGGCTGAAGTACTCGTCCTCGTCGACCACGTCGACGGTGATGTCAAGAAGGTCACGCTCGAGCTGCTGACCGCTGCGCGCGCCCTCGGCGAGCCCTCCGCCGTCGTGGTGGGCCCGACCGGCACCGCGGCGAAGGCCAAGGAAGCGCTCGCCGGCCACGGCGCGGCGAAGGTGTACGTCGCCGAGGGCGACGACGCCGCCGGTTACCTGGTGACGCCGAAGGTCGACGTGCTCGCGAAGCTCGCCGAGCAGGTCTCCCCGGCCGCGGTGCTAGTCGCCGCCAGCGCCGAGGGCAAGGAGGTGGCCGCGCGGGTCGCGCTGCGGCTGGGCTCCGGTCTGCTCTACGACGCGGTCGGCGTGAACGCTGACGGCACCGTGGACCAGTCCATCTTCGGTGGCGCGTTCTCCGTCAAGGCCAAGGCCGCCAAGGGCGCGCCGGTCGTGTCGGTGCGTCCGGGCGCGGTCGAGGCGGAGGCCGCCGACGGCGCGGCCGCCGAGGAGACCGTCGAGATCCCGGCGCAGGACCCGGCGAAGTCCGCCAAGATCACCGGCATCGAGCCGGTCGTCGGCGGCGACCGTCCGGAGCTGACCGAGGCGTCGATCGTCGTGTCCGGTGGCCGCGGCGTCGGCTCGGCGGAGAAGTTCGACGTCGTGGAGAAGCTGGCCGACTCGCTCGGCGCGGCTGTCGGCGCGTCCCGTGCGGCCGTCGACTCCGGCTACTACCCGGCGCAGTTCCAGGTCGGCCAGACCGGCAAGACGGTGTCGCCGCAGCTGTACATCGCGCTCGGCATCTCCGGCGCGATCCAGCACCGCGCCGGCATGCAGACGTCGAAGACGATCATCGCGGTCAACAAGGACGCCGAGGCCCCGATCTTCGAGATCGCCGACTTCGGTGTGGTGGGCGACTTGTTCAACGTCGCGCCGCAGCTGACCGACGCGGTCGACAAGCGCAAGGGCTGACGCTTTCTTTTCGCGCGGAAGGCCGTCGCGTGCTCGCCACGCGGCGGCCTTCCGCGTTCTCCGGAAGCTTCCCGGCTGCCTGAGAGGAATCTGAGAACCCGCAATTAACTCAACGTGCACTGACCGGTCATCGATTGGCACTCTCCGAGGCCGCTTACCGGCAGGTACACCTTGACCATGACGTCGTCACAGCTCCTCGTCAGTACTGATCAGGCGGGTGCCGACCTTCCCGCAGGCGCTCCGCGGTATTCGCTTCTGGTAGCCAACGGGAACGATGAAGTGCTCGCCGCACAGAAACTGCGATACCGGGTTTTCGCCGAGGAGATGGGGGCGGAACTGCATTCCCCGGAGCCCGGCCGGGACGTCGACTACTTCGACGAATTCTGCGACCACCTCGTCGTCCGCGACGACAACACCGGCGAGATCGTCGGCTGCTATCGCATGCTTCCGCCGGAGCGCGCCGCGCAGGCTGGAAAGCTTTATTCGGACAGCGAATTCGACCTGACGACGCTCGCCGCACTGCGGCCGTCCTTGGTCGAGACCGGACGGTCTTGCGTCCACCCCGACCACCGCAGCGGCGCCGTCGTGAGCCTGGTGTGGGCCGGGATCGCGCGCTACATGCTCCTTTCCGGACACCGCTATCTCGCCGGGTGCGCTTCGGTCCCGATCGACGACGGCGGCAGCTATGCCGCGGGCGTCTGGGATGTCTTGCGCACCAAGCATCACGCCGACGACTCGTTGCGCGTCTCGCCGTTGACGCCCTGGGAACCGGGCGCGATCCCACGTCCCGACCGGGCCATGCTTCCGCCGCTCATCAAGGGTTACGTGCGGCTCGGCGCCAAAGTGTGCGGCCCGCCGGCTCTCGACGCCGACTTCGGGGTCGCGGACTTTTTCGTCCTTCTTGATCTGCAGCAGGTCGACGAGCGTTACTTGAAGTTCTTCCTCGGGGCGCAAGGATGAGCCACGCATGGATGCCGACGTCGCCCTGCGGTGACGGTTGCCTCACCGACGGCGCACCGACGGTCGGCCTGCCGCGACGGATTTTGCGTTTCACCGCAGCGGTTTCAGTAGTCTTCGCGGCGTTGCTGCTCGCGCCGGCGTTGCTGGTGATTCGCGGCCGGAGCCGGGAACGCTTGGTGCGCCGGATCTTCCGGGCAGTGCTGAGGGCGTTCGGCGTGCGGATGTCCGTGGTCGGCGGCGGGGACTTCCTCCTCGCCGCCCCCGCGGGTCGCGGTGCGCTCGTGGTGAACAACCACATCTCGTGGCTGGACATCATTGCGATCAACGCGCTGCGCCCGATGCGGGCCCTCGCGAAGATCGAGATCGCCTCCTGGCCGATCTTAGGGGCGCTTGTCCGTCGCGGGGGCAGCATTTTCCTGGACCGCAACCGTTTGCGCGCTCTGCCGGACACCATGTCCGAACTTGCCGACAGCCTCCGCGCCGGCGCGCTCGTCAACGTGACTCCCGAGGGCACCACCTGGTGCGGCTTGGCCTCCGGCCGCTTCACGACGGCCACCTTCCAAGCCGCGATCGACGGCGGTGTTCCGGTCCGGCCGATCGCCCTCCGCTACCGCCTCGCCGATGGCCGCGAAACCAGTCAGCCGGCGTTCATCGGACCGGAGTCGCTCATCGCGTCTTTACGCCGGGTCGCCGCGCTGCGCGGCCTGGTGCTGGAAGTGCATGTGTGCCCGGAGATCGCTCCCGGCCGCGCAGAGGACCGCCGTTCGCTGGCCGCCCTTGCCGAAGCGGCTGTCCACTCGGCCCTCGGCACAGTCCGCATCCCGCCGCAGCGTCGTCGCCGGGTTCTCGTCGGCCGCCCTGCGGATTCCCAGCCGGTTGCGCACTGACGAACCCCCTGGTCACGGGGCCGCGGAGGGGAGTTGCCGTTTTTTGGCGACACCTTCTCCGCGGCTCCCAGCCCAGCCGCGGTTAGCCTTTCGGCTGACAGTGGACCAGCCCATTCGCCACTCAATGGCGACAGCCGCCCGACTCGCCTCACCGCCGGATGGCTACCCGCTCGTCGCCTGTAACCGCCACCTCGTCATCCGCCACTCGCCTCCCAGCGGCGAATCACTCAGGTCGGCGCGCCTAATTTCCGCGACTCACATCTCTCGCCGCTGAATGGCGACAGTCGCGTATCGTCGGCGCGTCTGCCCACGGTGCTTAGCCTTTTCGCCACTGAGCGGCAACGGCCCACGCGCCGCGGTCGCCGTAAACCGGCAACACCAACTTGCCGAGCCGTGTCGTCCTCAAGGCTAGCCGACGAACATGGTCAAGAAATGGCAAGAGTCAGCTTCCCGCCGGGGTGCCCGTTCCGGCTCTCCTCTTGCGCAGCCGCTGCTTCCGCCAAGGGGAACGTCTTACCCTGCGCAATCCGCAACCCGTTGTGTACATATCCGAGGATCTCGTTCAGGACCTCTTGTGTCTGTCCGTCCTGGCCACCAGACGAAAACGGCACTCCGAGTTCGAAGGCCGCACCGTCGGCAATGGTCACGATGCGATCCTTCGACCCGCGCAACTCGATCGATTCCGGCAAAACGCCATGGCCGGACGCGTCGAACACCGCATCGACCGGTCGGTCCGCCACTGCACGGACCCGCTCGAGCCACCCGTCGCCGTAACGCACTGGAATCGCACCCAGCGCTTTCACCTCATTGAGATTGTGTTGTCCAGCCGTCCCGATTACCGTCGCGCCCAATGCGACCGCGATCTGTGTCGCGAAACGACCGACAGCGCCGCTCGCTCCGTGGACAACCAACAGCTCGCCAGCTTTGACGTCGAGCAGCCGCAACACGCGCAACGCAGTTTCGCCAGCAACCGGCAACGCAGCCGCGTCTTCCCAGGAGAGGCCGACAGGCTTGCGAACGATCGCACCGCCGAGCGCGTACTCCGCGTATCCGCCGGTCGCCGACCAGCCGAACACCTCATCTCCGACGCCGAATTCAGCACCGTCGCCCACCGCGTCGACCACTCCGGCGATCTCCAACCCCGGAATCTGCGGAGTTTTGAGCGCCGCACCGCCAGCCATCGCCCCCGAACGAATCTTCCAGTCGATCGGGTTGATCCCCGCGCGCCGGACCGCGACCCGGACCTGCCCCGGGCCAGGCTCCGGTGTCGGAACCTCGTTCAGTTGCAGCACTTCGGGCCCGCCGTACTCGGCGAAAGTGATGGCTCGCATCTCGGTTCGCACTCTCCTTCGGTCGCCGTACGTCCTACTTAAAGCCAGCCAGCATCCGGCGCATTCCGAACCGCACGCTCGATTCGCCAGTCAACGGCAAAACCCGGGCTCTGTCGCGCTCGACCACCAGCTCTGAGCCTGATCCATCGTTCTAGGCGACTGCAACGACGTCGCCAGTTACCCGGTGTCATCAACTTCCTGTGCCGAGCGACTCTCGCTCGGCCCGCCGCCGCATCCACGGGCTGACGCCAACCTGAGGCAACGATCCACCCTGGATGCGATCCGCCCCACTGTTCACCCCTGAAGACCTACGGGTGGCTTGACCTCCAGAGCGCTGGAGGTTGCAAGCTTCCGATCATGAGCCAGGCCGTCGAAGCGCAGCCTCGAAAAAGTGTCCTCTGGAGTCGCGAACACCGCCTTGTCACCGTCGGGCTGTTGCTTGTGGTCACGCTGGTGGCCTTTGAAAACATGGGCGTCGCCACCGCGATGCCGACGCTGGTCGCCGAACTTCACGGTCTTGCGCTCTACTCGTGGCCGTTCACCACGTTCCTGGTGGCGAGCGTCGTCGCCACCGTCTTGTCCGGACGGCTAGGCGACCGTCGAGGCCCAGCGCCAGCACTGCTAGTGGGGCCGGCTCTGTTTGCCGCAGGACTAGCTGTCGCAGGCATCGCCACGACGATGCCGACGCTCCTGGTCGGCCGAGCCCTGCAGGGCTTCGGCTCGGGGTTTCTGCTGGTGTCCGTCTCGCTGCTGATCGCACTGACGTTCACCGACCGCGAACGCCCCGTCATCTACGCGGCGAACGCGACCGCTTGGGTTCTCCCCGCGGTCATCGGCCCGTCCGTCGCCGGCGTGGTGACCGTGACGGTGGGCTGGCGATGGGTCTTCCTCGGGCTGCTTCCCCTGGTCGGGATCGGAATTGCTCTCCTTTACAAGATCACTCGCCGCTTGCCTGCCCATGTGCCGCTGCCAGCCGGACGTCGCGCGGGCGTCATCGCCGCCGTCGTCGCCGCGCTCGGCGTTGCCGCCCTGAGCTGGGCCGCCCAACACCCATCGCCTGCCGCAATCGCATACGGAACCCTGGGTCTTGTCGCGCTAGCCGTCGCACTGCGCAAACTCCTGCCTGCCGGAACGATGACCTTTCGCCCAGGACTGCCCACGGTGGTCGCCTCCCGCGCCTTGATCGCCGGCGCATATGCAGGAATGGAGGCGTATCTCCCACTGACCATGACCGCCGTTCACGGCTACAGCCCCGCACTCGCTGGCTTGCCGCTCACCATCACCGCTCTCGGCTGGTCCGCCGCATCCGCCCTCCAAGGCCGGTTCCTCGACTGGTCCCGCGAGGCATCGCTGCGTACTGGTTTCGCACTCGTCGCGATCGGCCTGGTCGGCTTCGGCTTTGTCGCCCAACCGTGGTTCCCGGCCTGGGTGGCCTTCGCTGTTTGCGCGGTCGGCGGGGCCGGGATGGGAATCGCGATGCCCGCCATCTCGGTCCTCCTACTGCGTTACTCCCCGGAGGGAGAGCGCGGCTTCAACACCTCCGCGATGCAGCTCGCCGACTGGGTCGGATCAGCGCTGCTCATCGGGCTCGGCGGGGTACTCCTGGCCGCTGTCGCGTCCGCCGCCCAGCCGTCCTCCGCGATGGGACTGCTCAGTATCGCCCTCGTCCTGCTGGCGCTGCTCGGCGTCCAACTCACGAGCAGGTGGCCGAAACAGGTGTGACGTGCCACTCCGCGGCCCGGGGCGAGCTTCGTCACAGGCCGCATCGGTCTACCCTGATAGAGCGATGACCTATCTCGACCATGCGGCAACGACTCCGATGCTGCCCGAAGCCATTGCGGCGATGACTGAGGCTTTGTCCACCGTGGGCAACGCCTCCGCGCTGCATTCTTCGGGCCGTCGTGCTCGGCGGGCCGTCGAGGAAGCGCGCGAAGTGATCGCCGCCGCTCTGGGCGCGCGGCCCTCGGAGATTATCTTCACCGGCGGCGGTACGGAGAGTGACAACCTCGCGGTCAAGGGCATCTTCTGGGCTCGCCATGGCGAGGACTCGGCCCGGCGTCGCATCCTTTGCAGCACGGTCGAGCATCACGCGGTCCTCGACACTGTCGAGTGGCTTGAGCAGCACTCCGACGCCGAGATCACCTGGCTCGAAGTCGACGACCAGGGCCGGGTCTCGCCGGAAACGCTCCGTGCGGCGATTGAATCGGCACCGGAGACTGTCGCCCTGGCAACGGTGATGTGGGCGAACAACGAGGTCGGCACGGTCAATCCGGTCGCCGCCCTCGCCGCGGTCTGCAACGAGTACGGCATCCCCCTGCACACCGACGCCGTCCAGGCCGTCGGTGCAATTCCGGTCGACTTCACCGCATCCGGCGCAGCCGCACTCACGCTGACCGGTCACAAGCTTGGCGGCCCGTACGGCGTCGGTGCGCTGCTTCTTGACAGGGATACGTCATGTGTCCCGGTCCTCCACGGCGGTGGCCAGGAACGCAGCGTTCGTTCGGGCACTCTCGACGTCCCAGCGATTGCTGGCTTCGCCGCTGCTGTCCAAGCGGCGATCAGCGGCCGCGCAGAGTACGCCGACCGAGTTGAGAAGCTGCGCGACGAACTCGTCGCCGCGGTCTTGCGGGAGGTCCCGGACGCGATTCTTAATGGTCGCGACGGCGAGCGTTTGCCGAGCCACGCTCACTTCACCTTCCCCGGCTGCGCAGGCGACAGCCTGCTGATGCTTTTGGACGCCAAGGGCATCGAGTGCTCCACCGGCTCGGCATGCACCGCGGGTGTCGCGCAGCCAAGCCACGTCCTCCTGGCAATGGGGGCAGACGCCGCCGCGGCTCGCGGTTCGCTCCGATTCTCGCTTGGCCACACGTCGACACTGGACGACGTGCACACGCTGGCGCGCGAGATCGGTGGCGTCGTCACCCGTGCCCGACAGGCCGGCCTCGCCGGCATGCGCAAGCAGACCCAGAAGCAAGAGGTGTAAAGCAATGCGGGTACTGGCCGCAATGAGCGGAGGAGTCGACTCGGCCGTCGCCGCCGCGCGTGCAGTGGACGCCGGCCACGATGTCGTCGGAGTGCACCTGGCGCTTTCAGCTCAACCTGGCACGCTGCGGACAGGTTCCCGCGGCTGCTGCACCATCGAAGATTCACACGACGCTCGCCGGGCCGCGGATATCCTCGGTATCCCGTTCTACATCTGGGATTTCGCGGAGCGCTTCACCGAAGAGGTCGTTGAGACGTTTGTCGGCGAGTACGCCGCCGGACGTACGCCCAATCCTTGCGTGACTTGCAACGAGAAGATCAAGTTCGAGGCGCTGCTTGAGAAGGCGCTCGCTCTTGGCTTCGATGCTGTCGCGACCGGTCACTATGCGCGCCTGGCGACCGTTGACGGCGAATTGGAACTTCGCCGGAGCGCGGACGAAGGCAAGGATCAGTCGTACGTGCTGGCTTCCCTGCAGCCAGAGCAGCTGCGTCATGCGATGTTTCCGCTGGGCGACTCCTGGAAGTCGGATGTGCGTGCCGAGGCGGAGCAGCGCGGGCTTTCCGTCGCGCGGAAGCCGGACAGCCACGACATCTGCTTCATCCCGGATGGCGACACCAAGAAGTTCTTGGAGAAGCGACTCGGCGAACGTCCTGGCGAACTCGTCGATGCAGAGACCGGCGCGGTGCTTGGGCATCACACTGGCGTGCACGGGTTCACCGTCGGCCAGCGGAAGGGCCTCGGCATCGATGCGCCGGCCGCTGATGGGCGACCGCGGTATGTCCTTTCGCTTGAACCTGTTTCGGGCACGGTGAAGGTCGGGTCGTCGGCAGACCTCGGTGTCCACGCCATCGACGCGGACCGCCCGATCTGGCCGAGCGGACGAGCATTGGACGGGCCGACCGAATGCACCGTCCAGGTTCGCGCGCATGGGGGCATTGCCGATGCGGTCGCCGAAGTGGATGAAGACGGACGAGTCTCCATCCAACTGCGGGAGCCGCTGCGCGGTGTGGCACCTGGCCAGGTCGTTGTTCTTTATCGGCAAGACGACCAGGCCGGCGACCTTGTGCTCGGGAGTGCCAAGATTTCTGGCACGCGCTGATCTCTCTACGCGCCTAGGCGTTCCTCCTCAGGCTGTTCCGGCGTGGGCTGTGGATCGTGCAGTGGCGGAGGCGCGCTTTCAGCCGTCTCGCCCGTCGGAGTCGTGACGATCAGCTTCCCGTCCTGCATGACCTCATAGCTCCAGTCGGCTCGATTCTTGAGACGACGGTGACGTAGGCAGTAGCTCAAAGTCGAGTCCGCGTCCGCGGAATCGGGGCCGGTCGGCTCCGTGAGGCAGTTGTGCGCGGGCCGCGGGCAGCCGGGCTGTCGGCACTCACGGTCGCGGACCCGCACGAACTCCTCGACATCGATGTTCGGCCGATACCGGAACTTGCCGACCTCGATCACTTGCCCGGTCAGCGGGTCAGTGATGACCCGGCGGACGATCGTGTCGGGACCAGTCGCGATGTGGCGCGCGAGTTCGGCGGGGATATGACCGTGGCCGGCTAGCTCAGCGGGATTCTCGTTGAGGCCTAGATATGTCTTCAGATCGACATAGAGGTACACCTCGGTCTGCTCGGGAACGCCGCCCTTGCCGCTGAGCAGCAGATCGATCGCGACGTCAGCGCGCAGCTGGTCGAGGGTTCGCTTTTCGTCGCCCGTCTTGAGCGACCGAGCGATCTTGTCGACGCGGAGGTAGGCCGCTGCGGCTTTGTCCGTCGAGGCGTTGTCGATGGAGAACCGCGAGATTCCTTCGCTCTGGTGCTGCAGGATGACGCGACGCTCGGCTTTCCGCTGAGACAGTCGGTTCATCGCCCCATCTGGGTCGATTTTCGTTGCGGCGTAAGCGGTCGCCTTGCGGACTTGGGTCGGGTTCTTGTCTTCCAGCCGGTGTTCGAGCAGGTAGTCGACCATCCGCGCGTGGTGGTCGGACAGCTGGCTGGTGCCGTCGGTGACTTTCATGGCGCGGTAGAGATCGAACTTGCCCTGGTCCATCAGCCGGAAAGTTCGAGGCAGACGGTGGGCCAGAGCTTCGGCCGCGTGGATCATCGCTCCGGCTCGGGTATCGGTGATATGCAAGGCAATCGCGAGCTCGCACGCCAGTTCGTGCGGGTCTGATCTTCGTCTTCGCATGCCCGCCATGCAATGCAACTGCAACGCCTGCAAGCGGGCGATCTGCCGGTTCGCATCCTTCACTGCCGCTATCAACTGGTCTGGCTGCAAGCGATCGAAAAGGCTGAGGTTCGCGTGCATGGTTCGGAGCAGGAAGGCGAGGTCTGCGGTTTCGGTGGTGGTGGTGGTCTGGCCGACGTGATCCGCCGGCGCGGTCGACTTGCTCATGATCGTCACGATACGCAGTTATTCGAGCACAGTCAGCTAAATTGCACGAGGGGACCCCTCGTGCAATCGCTTGGCTTCCGCGTGGCAACTCTGGCACGGTGAAGGCAGGGCTATCGAGCGTGCGGACGGTTGAAGCTGCGGGAGGGAGTGATCAGAGATGCAGCTTGAAACCCGTGTGACTCGCGACGAAGCCCAATCGTTCGTAGAAGCGGTGCGCTGCCGTCCTCGTTGTGTCCGAGGTGAGCTGGACCAGGTTGCAGCCGCGTCGTCGTGATTCGTCGATGGCCCACTGCACGAGTTGTGCGCCCATGCCCGAGCTGCGGTGATCGCGGTGCACGCGCGCGGCTTCGATTTGCCCGCGAAGTGCTCCGCGCCGCGCGAGACCGGGAATGATCGTCAGCTGAAGTGTGGCTACCGGTCGGTCGTTTGACGTTGCGACGACCAGTAGCTGATTTGGGTCTGCATCAATGGTTTTGAAAGCCTGCAGGTAGGGCTCGAGGTCGGCTGGCGAGTCGCGGGTTGCTCCCAGTTGGTCGTCCGCAAGCATCTGGACGATCGCTTCGACATCGTCGGCTCGAGCTCGTCTCACAGTGGTAGGAGGCACGGTAGTTCAGTATTCCAGTGGGTGAGCGTGGGATGGTCGACCGCTACGTGGTCTTGTAGCGGCGAATGCCGTCGACTTCTTCGGCCGTGAGCTTGTTCTGTGAGACCAGCAGATCCAGGTGTGCGCCGGTTTCCAGGACGGCGAGCATCTGATTGAAGGCGTCCATTTCGGACAGTTTGCGGCCGCGGCGGGTCCAGCCGAGGCGGTTGGCGGCTTCGAAAGCGGTGCTTGCCCCTGCTTCGATCTGGGCCGCCATCGTGTCGAGACGTTGCCGGTGGTGTTCGAGAAGTTCGTCGACGCGGGCATGCACGCTGTCGGTGACTGGGCCATGAGCCGGCAGCATTCGCCGGTCCGGCATGCCTCGAACGAGACGGAGGGAGTCGAGATAGTCGTTCAGCGGCAACTCAGCCGGAACTGGCTGGAAGCCGATCGACGGAGTGATGTGCGGGAGCACGTGGTCGCCGGAGAACAACAGGTTTGCTGCGCCGTCGACGAAAACCACATGTCCGTTGGTGTGCCCTGGGGTGTGGACTACGTCGAACTCACGGTCGGGCAGCACCGCTCGCCGGCCGGGCGTCAGCCATTCGTCCGGCTCTTCCCAAAGATTCGCCTCGGTGTGGCGAGGTTCCGAACCGAACAGCTTGCTGAGCGCGGTGATGACCTCTTGTCCGTCGCTGAGGCGAAGGAGATCGAGCTGGGCTTGCATGGGGAACTGGTTTGGGTTGGCGCTCGCGTCCAGTGAAGGCTGCTCGAGCTTGCCTAGGGCGATCCGGTTGCCGAACTCCCGCCGAAGCGCGACTGCCTGTGTGTAGTGGTCGCGGTGGACGTGGGTGATGAGGAACTCACGGACGTCGCCGAGTTCGGCGTCGATCGCCTTGAGTGCGTCGGCCAGCAACTGGCGAGATTCGGTGAGGGCCCATCCCGAGTCGACGAGCACGAGGTTCGCGCCGTCGGTGACGGCGTAGACGTTGACTGCGCGCAGGGCGTCGTTCGGGAGCGGCAAGGGGATCCGGTAGACGCCCGCGGCCACTTCGTAGACCCCGGGATCGGCCCAGTTCGAGTAACTGCCTTCGGGCAACGGCTCCACGGCGACCTCCGTCCAGGCGGGACCTCGGCGTCCCGGACTTTCCTTACATTGGGCCGTATTCCGGTCGCTGTCCACCTGGCGGGGCTGAGACACCGGTCACGTGATCAGCCGGATGGTGCGGTGAGCGCGAGGTCGATAGTCAACGTTGTCGCGATGAGCATGCTGGCCAGCGGCTCGGGGACCTGCTGCGGGATCTCTACGAGACAGGCGTTGCCGCTGAGCGGCGAAAGCTCCGGCGATGGAACTCCGACGTGGGCGACCTCTGCGCCGGCCGGGTCCTCGACCGTGACTTCCCAGCGTTGCCGGCCAGTGGCGATGACGGTGGCGATCGTCTTGCCTTCGGCGCGAAGGGTGAAACGGACGCGGCCTGCGTCGGTCGGGATGATTTCGCCGATTGGCGTTCCGTCCGCGCGGGTGACCACGAAGCGGGCCAACTGGTCCTTCGCGGGTTTCTCGACCTTGAGGACAGTGCTCTGGTTCGCGTCGCGGACCTCGAACATCCGGCCGATGTGCTGGCCGGATTTCCACAGATGCTGAATGACTCTGCGCAGAAAACTGGGCGTCATGACGGCTACGTCGCCGATGTGAAGGCCGTGGCGGTCGAACACGCCGTACTCCTGGCCGACGGTGGTCGGCTTCGGCTCCCGGCTGACGTAAAGGACCGGCTCGGTGAAGAGAGTGCGCTCAAAGGAGCGGCTTGAAGCCCGGCGGCCCGGTGCGCCGGGCATGCTGCCCCGTCGCGGCTCCCGGGCGGATGCGTCACCGGGTGTTTTGCCGGGCGGTGGCGGGGCGGAGCTGGTCATGACGATCCAGACTAACGCGGTGACCGCGAATTCGGTGCAGGCAAAGGGATATGCGGCGAATGTCCGGCTATTGCCGCGCGGCTGGGTGAAGCTTGTCCACAGGGGCGGTGCGGACAGCACCCGCACGTTCCGCGACAATCCGGCCTGTGACTGAACGACCTTGGCCCGCGGGCGCGGCAACGGGAATCGGGTCTATGCCGGGGACCGATCCCGTCGAGGCCGCTGCCGTGGTGTTCGGAGAGCTTCCCGGCTTCCCGTATGTGCCCGAATTGCCGGCTCGTGGCGTCGGTGCCGACCTGGTCGGCCGGACCGCGGCGTTGCTCGTCGACCTGGCGATCGAGGTTGTGCCCAGCGGTTACCGCGTGGCCGGGCGGCCCGGTCACGAGCATCGTCGCGGGCGTGACCTGCTCCAGTGGGACCTCGACGCCGTCCAAGCTGCCCGCGAGAACGCTGGCGCGCCGGCCGTTCTCAAGACCCAGATCGCTGGGCCGTGGACGCTCGGCGCGGGGATCGAGCTTGCCCGCGGACACCGGGTGCTCACTGACCGCGGGGCGTTGCGGGACTTCACCGCGTCACTCCTCGACGGGCTTGCCCAGCATGTCGCGGAGCTGACCGCGAGGACTGATGCACCGGTGGTCGTGCAGCTCGACGAGCCGTCGTTGCCTGCTGTTCTTGCCGGAAAACTGTCGACTCCGTCGGGTTACGGCAACGTGCCGGCGGTGCCTGAGCCTGAGGTTCGGGAGCTGCTTGCGACGACGATCGAACGGATCGGCGCGTTGACTGGGCAGCCAGTCATCGTCCACTGCTGCGCTCCGCGGCCGCCGATCGCGCTCCTCCGTGCCGCGGGTGCCGGGGCCATCGCGTTGGACGTCAGCCTGCTTGCCGGGGCGTCCGCCGAGCTCCTGGACGAGATTGGCGAGGCTTGGGACAGCGGTATCTCGTTCTTCTTGGGCCTCGTACCGGCTACGGACCCGGTGACGGCTCCCGGCCTGAAGGACCTCGCTTCGCCGGCGCTCAAGCTCGTGGACCGGCTGGGGTTCAACCGTTCAATCCTGGCCGAGCGTGCGGTTCCGACGCCGGCGTGTGGGCTGGCCGGTGCCACGAACGAGTGGATGCGCCGCGCGCTCGCTCTTAGTAGCGACCTGGGCAAAGGGTTCGTGGAGCCACCCGAGAACTGGTGATTTCGCGGACGCGCCGCTGCCGTGACGCGTACCGTGGCTGGCGAAGAGAAGCAACCGGGGGAATTTCGAATCATGCGCTTGTTCCGTCGTCGCCGCTCGGAAGCCGACACCGAGGCCGCGCCGCCAGATCCCCGTACGCCATGGCCTGAGCAGCAGGTGCCGTCTGACGCCGTCGCCGCGGCGGCTGCGTTCTGGGAAGGGTGGTACGACCTCCTGCCCGAAGTCAGTGCTGCGCTGGGCGAAGGCGAGCCGCATCGGGTCGAGCACGATCTGTGCGTGCTGGTCGAGGCGCTGCACCCGCGGCTGCACTTCTCGCTCGAACGCGGCCGGACCGCCATCTACGCGTTGGTCGTGAGCGGGCAGGAAGACCCGGAGCTGCGCCCGTACACCGACGCGTGGAAAGCGGCTGGACCGCCGGACGACGCGATCTGGGAGTACCACGATTCGGTGCCTCCGGTCCCGGACCCGACAGAGGTGACGGTGAACCTGGGCGAGCATCGGATCTCGCTGGCCGATGTCCGGGTTGTCGCGCAGGTGGACGATGGCGTGGTCGACGTCGCAGTCCATCATCCGGCGTTCGCGGAGCTGGACGAGGCTGCCCGCACCACGATGACGTTCCTGCCGCTCGACGCGACGTTAGGCGAGCGTCTGGCCGCCGAGAGGCTCCGCCGGGTCGAGACCGCCGAGGCGGTGCCGGAGGGCACGATCGATCTGCTGGAGTTCCGGGAGCTGGTCCGCGGACTGACGGAGCGACCGGACGAAAGTGTCGGTGCCTCCGGCTAGGCTCACCACCTGTGAGCAGCACCGACCTTCCCCAAGACCAGGCGGCCGTGGAGGCCGCCCAGGACGTGACCGACGTACCGGCCGACGTGCGCGAGCGGCACGGCGCGCTCGCCGAGGAGATCCGCGGCCATCAGTTCCGGTACTACGTGCTGGATTCGCCGATCGTCTCCGACGGCCAGTTCGACGCGCTCCTCAGCGATCTCCAGGAGATCGAGGACGAGTACCCGGCGCTGGTCACGCCGGATTCGCCGACCCAGAACGTCGGCGGCACGTTCTCCACCGAGTTCGTCGCGCACGACCACCTCGAGCGCATGCTGAGCCTGGACAACGTGTTCGACACCGAGGAGTTCCTCACCTGGGTCGAACGGGTCGAGAAGGAAATCGGGTCCACGGAGTACTTGGCCGAGCTGAAGATCGACGGGCTCGCCATCAACCTGCTCTACGAAAACGGCAAGCTCACCAGGGGCCTTACCCGCGGCGACGGGCGTACGGGCGAGGACGTCACGCTCAACATCCGCACCCTCGACCAGGTACCGGACCAGCTCACCGGCACCGACGAGTTCCCAGTGCCGAAGCTCGTCGAGGTGCGCGGCGAGGTCTACTTCCGCGTCGAGGACTTCCTTGAGCTGAACGCGAAGATGGTCGAGGCGGGCAAGTTGCCGTACGCGAATCCGCGCAACACCGCTGCCGGGTCGCTGCGGCAGAAGGACCCGAAAATCACCAGGGAGCGCCGGCTACGGCTGATCTGCCACGGTCTCGGCAAGCGCGATGGTTTCGAGCCGGTGACGCAGTCGCATGCTTACGACGCGTTGGCGGCGTGGGGGTTGCCGGTGTCGCCGCACACGCGAGTGCTGCGGACCGGCAAGGAGCTCACCGATCACATCGCCTATTGGGGTGAACATCGGCACGACGCCGAGCACGAGATCGACGGCGTGGTGATCAAGGTCGATCAGGTCGCTTTGCAGCGCCGGCTCGGCACCACGTCGCGTGCGCCGCGGTGGGCGATCGCGTACAAGTATCCGCCGGAAGAGGCGATCACGACGTTGCTCGACATCCAGGTCGGCGTCGGGCGCACAGGGCGGGTCACCCCGTTCGCCGTAACCGAGCCTGTGAAGGTCGCGGGCTCGACGGTCGCGCGGGCGACGCTGCACAACCAAGAAGAGGTCAAGCGCAAGGGCGTGCTGATCGGCGACCGGATCGTGATCCGCAAGGCCGGCGACGTGATTCCCGAGGTGCTCGGTCCCGTCGTCGACGCGCGGACCGGCGACGAGCGCGAATTCGTCATGCCCACCGAATGCCCGGAATGCGGCACGGAACTCGCCTATCAAAAGGAAGGCGACAAGGACATCCGGTGCCCGAACACCCGGTTCTGTCCTGCGCAGCTGCGGGAACGGCTGTTCCATCTCGCCGGTCGCGGTGCGTTCGACATCGAGGTGCTCGGGTACGAGGCGGCGGTTGCGCTGCTCGACGCCAGGGTGGTCGCTGACGAGGGCGACGTATTCGACCTCACCGAGGAGGCGCTCGCCGAGGTGGAGTTGTTCCGCACCAAGGCAGGCGACCTGTCGGCGAACGCGCGGAAGCTTCTGGCGAACCTCGATTCGGCGAAGGACCGTCCGCTGTGGAAAGTGATCGTCGCGCTGTCGATCCGGCATGTCGGGCCGACCGCGGCGCAGGCGCTCGCGCGCGAATTCGGTTCGTTGCAACGGATCGAGGACGCGAGCGAGGAGGAACTCGCGGACGTCGACGGCGTCGGCCCGACCATCGCGCACGCCGTGCAGGAATGGTTCGAGGTCGACTGGCACCGGGAAATCGTCGAAAAATGGCGACGGGCCGGGGTTCGGATGGAGGAAGAGCGCGACGAGTCCATCCCGCGGAATCTCGAGGGCCTGTCGATCGTGGTGACCGGTTCGCTGGACGGGTTTTCCCGTGACGAAGCGAAGGAAGTCATCATGGCGCGCGGCGGCAAAGCTGCGGGATCGGTGTCGAAGAAGACGGCGTTCGTTGTGGTGGGCGAAGCTCCGGGGGCGAAGTACGACAAGGCTGTGCAGTTGAAGGTGCCGGTGCTGGACGAGAACGGGTTCCGCGCGTTGCTGGAGCGCGGCCCGGAGGCGGCTGCGGAACTGGCGCTCGACACCGGTTCGGACGAGGAAGCTGAGGGCGGCGATGAGTGAGGTGGAGATCCGTCCGGCGCGGCCGGAGGAGTTTGAGGCGCTCGGCGAGGTGACCGTCGAGGCTTACCGGATCGAGGGATTCTTCGACACGGACGCGGCGTACGAGGCGAAACTCCGTGACGTGTCGGGGCGAGCGGAGCACGCCGAGCTGCTGGTCGCGGTAGATCCGGACGGAGAGGTCTTGGGCTCGGTCGCGATCGTTCAGCCCGGGAGCAAGCTGTCCGAGATTTCCCAGCCGGGTGAGCTGGAGTTCCGCATGCTGGCGGTCGCGGAGGCGGCGCGCGGGCGAGGGGTCGGGGAGGCGCTCACCCAGGCGGTGCTGACCCGTGGCCGGGAACTCGGCGTCGACCGGGTCGTGCTGAGCAGCCTCGACGTGATGCGGAAGGCGCACCGGCTCTACGAGCGGCTTGGGTTCCGGCGCTTGCCCGCGCGGGACTGGCATCCGCATCCGGGGGTCAACCTGATCGCCTACGAATACGGCTTCTGACCGCTCGTTCTCGCTGGTCAGGGACTTTTGCCGTTTTTTGGCGAAAGCGTTGGACGGGGTTCGCCGCCGGTTTTCGCCGTTGAGTGGCGACGGTTTGGCGAACCCCGCCTGGGCTTCCGTCGGGTACTGGTGAGCGCTTTGGCGGACCTGGCGGTGGGCGTCGGTCGGGCGGAAGTGGTCGAGGCTGTCGCTGGCGGACGGCTGTGCGTCGGCGCGTCTGTTTGGCGAGCTTCGACTGGGTACGGGTTGTAACGTCTGGATGTCTGGCTTCGACTCAAGCTGTCACGCGTGAAGTACCGACTCGTACCGAGGAAGCGTGAGCATGGCGAAATTCGTTCAAGCCGCAGTACCGGTCGTTGGCGTTGCCGCGTTTCTTGCTGTTGCGTGCAACGCGGCACCACAACCTGGTGGCACCTCGACGACGACAGTCACGAGCGAGACTGTGACCGCGACGGCGACCCAGTCCGCGACGGCAACCGTGAGCGCACCGGTCAGCACTGCGCAGCCGGCGACGATCAAAGTCCCTGACGTGTCCGGGATGAATCATCAGGACGCGCAGGACGCCATGCAGGCGGCTGGGCTGTACAACCTGCGCGAGGTCGATTCGTCCGGGAAGAAACGGATGATGATCATCGACCGGAACTGGTGCCAGACCGGGCAGGATCCCAAGCCCGGGACCGTGGTTTCCGCTGGCACAGTCGTCACCCTCTATGCCGACAAGTGCTGATCGCCGCAGCCAGGGGAGTCGGTAGGCGTTTCACCTTCATGAGGGAGATTGTCTGCACTTGAGGACGGCCGACGGCGGCTGAACTACAGTGCGACGAGGGGCCGAGTCGGGCTCGAATTTGTGCTGGCTACGACCTTTTACCGGCCGATTCGCCGATTATCGGCAACCAAGATCCGCCAGACGCTCCGCTCGGCCACCACCTTCAGGACACCTGACCCAAATCTCGGGTCACCCGTCCAGGACCACCGCGACGATCCCGGCGAAGTGCGCCAGCCGGGCGACCTCCGCAGCACGGAAGTTGGGCCCGCCCGGTCGCGCGACGAGCATCGCCTTCCCCGGCTTGCCCAGCGGAGTGGCGGCCAGTTCGGTGCCGAGCTCCTTCCACGTCTCCGGGACCCACGAATCCTCGCCGTCCAAGACGGTCGCACGTTCCAGCGGCAGCCACGGCAAGTCCGTGAACGGGTTCTCTGGCGCCGCGCTCGACGAAGCCAAGCGGCGAGGTCCCGATTCCGCGTGCTCGACGATCACCGCCCACCCGGCGCGGATGATCTTCGGCACACCTTCGGCGAGCAAATCCAGCCCGGCCTTCGGCTGTGCGGCGATCTCCTCGACCAGTTCGAGCTCGCGATGGGTGTCGAGGATGCCCGCGTACGGCCGCACCGCGTCGACCTCGACGCCTTCCACGCTCTCGGCCGCGGTGATCAGCGCGTCCGGGAGCCTGCCCGACGGGAGTTCGACCACCAGGTCGTCGATCGCGAGGCCGCCGCCGCGTTCCACCACGTCCACGCTCAGGATGTCGGCCCCGACCGTGCCGAGCGCGGTCGCGACCGCGCCGAGGGTGCCGGGGGAGTCCGGTAGCTGGACCCGGATCAGGAACGACACCACGCGCCCCTCTCGCCTCAGGCGTCCCAGCCCTGTCGTGGGACGCGCTTGCCGGGCGCCGATTGTGACAGACCGGGTACCCGCGGGGGCCCGCTGTCCGGCAAGCGGGACGCCCTGCCCGGCGCCCGCGGCCCGATAACCCGGTCGAACCGTCCGACGCCGTCACCATAGACTTGCAGCTTCCGAGAGCACCCGCACAGCACACCCCGGGAGTCACCCGCGTGCCCAACATTTCCCGAGACGAGGTCGCACACCTCGCGAGGCTGGCCAGGCTGGCCGTGACCGACGACGAGCTGGACGTTTTCGCCGGCCAGCTCGATCAGATCCTGGACTCGGTCGCGAAGGTCAGCGAAGTCGCCGAGGAAGACGTCCCGCCGACCTCGCACGCCGTGCCGCTGACGAACGTCTTCCGCGAGGACACCGTCCGGCCCAGTCTCGAGCAGCAGGACGCGCTGGCCGCCGCGCCGGCCGCCGAGGACGGCCGGTTCCGGGTGCCGCGGATCCTGGGAGAAGAACAGTGAGCGAACTCGTCAAGCTGACCGCCGCCGAACTGGCGGCGAAGATCCACTCGCGCGAGGTGTCCGCCGTCGAGGTCGCGCAGGCGCACCTGGACCGGATCGCCGCGGTGGACGACCACGTGCACGCGTTCCTGCACGTCGACACGGAAGGCGCGCTCGGCGCGGCCAAGGCCGTCGACGAGCAGCTGGCCGCGGGAGAGCAGCCGGCGTCGCCGCTGGCGGGCGTCCCGCTGGCGCTGAAGGACGTGCTGACCACTAAGGGCGTCCCGACGACCTGCGGGTCCCGCACGCTCGAGGGATGGCTG
This sequence comes from Amycolatopsis sp. Poz14, assembly GCF_006704225.1. Lineage (NCBI taxonomy): Bacteria > Bacillati > Actinomycetota > Actinomycetes > Pseudonocardiales > Pseudonocardiaceae > Amycolatopsis > Amycolatopsis sp. Poz14. Next base: position 8,891,795 of record NZ_JACLHD010000001.1, on the reverse strand, counting down.
CCGCCGTACGACGCGACCGTCACGCGCAAGCTGCGCGAAGCGGGCGTCGTGATCCTCGGCAAGACGAACATGGACGAGTTTGCGATGGGCTCCTCCACGGAGAACTCGGCGTACGGCCCGACGCACAACCCGTGGGACCACGCGCGCATCCCGGGTGGTTCGGGCGGTGGCTCCTCTGCGGCGATTTCGGCGTTCGAGGCGGCTCTCGCGATCGGTACGGACACCGGCGGCTCGATCCGCCAGCCCGGCGCTGTCACCGGCACTGTGGGCGTGAAGCCGACGTATGGCGGAGTGTCGCGCTACGGCCTCGTGGCGTTCTCGTCTTCGCTCGACCAGGCCGGGCCGTGCGCGCGTACGGTGCTTGACGCCGCGCTGCTGCACGAAGCGATCGCTGGCTACGACCCGATGGACTCGACGTCCATCAACGCACCGGTGCCGCCGGTTGTCGCCGCGGCGCGCGAAGGCGCGAAGGGCGACCTGTCCGGCGTACGCGTCGGCGTTGTGAAGGAGTTCGGCGGCGACGGCTACCAGGCAGGCGTGCTGCGCTCGTTCCAGGCTGCCGTGGAGCAGCTTCGCGCTCTCGGCGCCGAAGTGGTGGAGGTGTCGTGCCCGCACTTCACGTACGCGCTGCCTGCGTACTACCTGATCGCGCCGAGCGAAGCGTCGTCGAACCTCGCGCGCTTCGACGCGATGCGGTACGGCCTGCGCGTTTCGGACGACGGCGAACACAGCGCCGAAGAAGTGATGTCGCTGACCCGCGAGAAGGGCTTCGGCGCTGAAGTGAAGCGTCGCATCATGCTCGGCACGTACGCGCTTTCGTCGGGCTACTACGACGCGTACTACGGCTCCGCGCAGAAGGTGCGCACGCTCATCACGCGCGACTTCACGCAGGCCTTCGAGAAGGTCGACGTGCTCGTGTCGCCGACGACGCCGACCACGGCGTTCAAGCTCGGCGAGCGCGTGGACGACCCGATGGCGATGTACCTCGCCGACCTGTGCACCATCCCGTCGAACCTCGCGGGCAACGCCGCCATGAGCGTCCCGAGCGGACTGTCCGACGAGGACGGGCTGCCGGTCGGCCTGCAGATCATGGCCCCGGCGCTCGCCGACGACCGGCTGTACCGCGTCGGCGCCGCGTACGAGGCCGCGCGCGACGCCGCTGCCGGCGGCTCGCTCGTGCACCAGGCTCCGGAGCTGGGAGGAACGAAGTGACTGCCGTGGCCGAGTTGATGGACTACGCCGAGGTCATCGAGCGGTTCGACCCCGTGCTCGGGCTCGAGGTCCACGTTGAGCTCAGCACGAACACGAAGATGTTCTGCGGCTGCGTCAACGAGTTCGGCGGCGAGCCGAACACCAAGACGTGCCCGACCTGTCTCGGCCTGCCCGGTTCGCTGCCTGCCGTGAACGGCAAGGCGGTCGAGGGCGCGATCCGGATCGGTCTCGCGCTCAACTGCGAGATCGCGGAGTGGTGCCGGTTCGCCCGGAAGAACTACTTCTACCCGGACATGCCGAAGAACTTCCAGACGTCGCAGTACGACGAGCCGATCGCGTTCGACGGCTACCTCGACGTGACGCTGGACGACGGCGAGGTCGTGCGCGTCGAGATCGAGCGCGCGCACATGGAGGAGGACACCGGCAAGTCGCTGCACATCGGCGGCGCGACCGGCCGGATCCACGGCGCCGAGCACTCGCTGCTCGACTACAACCGCGCCGGCGTGCCGCTGATCGAGATCGTCACCAAGCCGATCACCGGCACCGGCGAGCGGGCGCCCGAGGTGGCGCGCGCGTACGTCACCGCGCTGCGCGACCTGCTGCGGGCGCTCGACGTGTCCGACGTCCGCATGGACCAGGGCTCGCTGCGCTGCGACGCGAACGTGTCGCTGATGGCCAAGGACGCGACGGAATTCGGCACGCGCACCGAGACGAAGAACGTCAACTCGCTGCGCAGTGTCGAACGCGCGGTGCGGTACGAGATGACGCGCCAGGCGGCGATTCTCGCCGAAGGCGGGTCGATCCGGCAGGAGACGCGGCACTTCCAGGAGGCCGACGGCACCACGTCGTCCGGGCGCGCCAAGGAAACCGCGGAGGACTACCGGTACTTCCCGGAGCCCGACCTCGTGCCGATCGCGCCGTCGCGCGAGTGGGTCGAGGAACTGCGTGCGACGCTGCCGGAGATGCCCTGGGAGCGGCGCAAGCGGATCCAGGAAGAGTGGAAGCTCTCCGACGAGGCGCTGCGCGACCTGCTGAACGTCGGTGCTGTGGACCTCGTCGCGGCGACGGTCGAAGCAGGTGCGACGCCGGACGAGGCGCGCGGCTGGTGGGTCAACACGCTGGCGCAGGAAGCGAACACGCGCGAGGTCGAGCTTGCCGAACTGGCGATCACGCCGGCGCAGGTCGCCGAGGTGATCGGGCTCGTGTCCTCCGGGGAGCTGACGAACAAGCTCGCCAAGGAGGTCGTGCAGGGCGTTCTCGCGGGCGAGGGTTCGCCGCGCGAGGTCGTCGAGAAGCGCGGCCTGAAGGTCGTTTCCGACGATTCGGCGCTGCTCACCGCGGTCGACGAAGCTCTGGCCGCGCAGCCGGACATCGCCGACAAGATCCGCGGCGGCAAGGTCGCCGCGGCAGGCGCGATCGTCGGCGCGGTCATGAAGGCGACCAAGGGCCAGGCCGACGCCAAGCGGGTGCGCGAGCTGATCATCGAGCGCGTCGGTTCCTGAGTGGCTTTTTCGCTTCGACGCGTCACCTGGCGCGAGTGGCTCGGCCTGGCGGCCGGGCTGCTCGCGGCCGGGTCGACAGCCCTGCCCTGGACTGTGTTGTCGGCGGACACCGCGACGCCCGATGTCCGCGAGGCGTTTAAGACGTTGCCGCACAGCGACGTCGTGCGCACGGCGTGGAATTCGGATCTTTTCTCGTGGGGGCCGCCGTTGCTGCTGGCCGTGGTCGGCCTCGCGGTGGTCCTGTTCGGGCAGGTCACGAAGGCACGAGTGAGCGGGCTGCCGCAGTTGTGGCTGGTGGGCGGCTTGGCGACGGTTTTGCTGATGGTGATCGGCTGGACGACGCTGGACTGGGTGTTCGACAGCGATCAACGGGCGTTCCTGGACGCTGCGGGCGTGTCGATCTCGGGCGGGGTCGGACGGTATCTCGGGATGGCGTTCGCGGTCGGGTCGGTCGTGGTGGCGATCGTGGACATCCGGGCGGCTCGGGCGGAGAGCCGGGCTTCCCGTCGTCGCCGCTGAACGGCAACGCGGGTCGGTCCTGGCTGGGCTTCTGGCAGATTCGCCGCTCAGCGGCGACGGGGTTGAGTTCTCGTGGGCTGGCTTCGGGGGATTCGCCGCTGGCTGGCGACGGGTGCTCGGATCGGGAGTCGACGCTTAGCGGATGGGGCGTTGAGCGGCGACGCATGCTCAGCCGGGACGCGGGTTGGTGGATTCGCCGCCGAGTGGCGACTCCGACCGGACTTCACGTCGGCTGCGCGCAGCGGGCCACGGCAAGCGGGCGGCTCGAGTGGAAACAGAATGTCGCGTGATCAGGTCAGGTGTCGCCACTAAATGGCTAACCGCAGGTCGGCTGGCCATTGAGCCCGGGAAAGGATCTGCCCGACGCGCCCGGCGTCAGTCCTTGCCGGGACCGCCGCCCGTGTCGCTCATCACGATCAGGACCACGCGGTCGTCGCTGGAGACCGGTTTGCCGCCGTCCTTGTTGACGGTTCCGGCGACGGCCAGCTGAGGGTTGATCATGCTCATGGCGGAGAGCCGGCCGTACGTCGTGGCGGCCTTGCTTTTGCCGTCGAGGGTGACCGTCGGCTTGCCGGTGACCGCCCCGTCTTTGTTGACCGGCACGTTCTGCATACCCGTGGACGACGCGATGCCGAGGATGCCGTTCGCGTCGACGAAATCGACGCAGCCGCCGAGAGTGGGCTTGTCCTGCCAGGTCCACGCGGGTGTGCTGAGGGGCTGTCCGGGATGGAGGCGGTACACGGCGTCCGGGCCGTTGGCCGGGTGATCCGTCACCCACGTGCGCTTCCCGTCGGACGAACGGCAGATGCCGCCGGGAGAGTGCAGGCCGGCTGCGTAGACGGCTGACCCGGACGTGGGATTGCCAGTCGCCGGCTTTCCGGAAACGTCGATGCGCAGGACCTTGCCTGCCAGGGAATTCGGGTCCGCAGCTGCGGCTGGGTTGCCGGCGTCGCCGGTCGCGACGAGCAGTGCGCCGCTTCCGTCGCTGGCCAGCGCGCCGCGGTTGCCGGTCGGGCCCTTCGGGATTCCGGTCAGCACCGGCTTCGGGGCCTGGCCCTTGGCGAAGCGCACGACTCGGTTGTCCGACGCAGTGGTGACGTACGCGAAGACCAGCTGATCCTCGACATAACTCGGTGACAGCGCCAGGCTGGTGAGCCCTCCGTCGCCGTCGGCCTGGACGTCCAGTTGCGCGAACGACGTCGCGTCATGTCCGGAGCTGGCCAGCATCACCCGGCCGGTTTTCCGTTCACCGGCGAGAGCGGCGGGCGCGGATCCTTCGCCGGGAAGCCCGGCGACGGCGGCGACTGTGTCCAGGCAGGTGGCGATGACGGCCTTGTCGAAGTCCTTGCAGCCCTGCGGAGGCGGAACCGGCGAGGGCGGCGCTTGCGCGGGGCCGTTTCGGGGACCGCTGCCGGGGCCGTCGCCGTGCTCCTGGACGTGCGGCGGCGATTCCGGGCTCGGCACCGGCGCGGGGGTGAACGTCTGGCCGGCGGCGGTGTCGTCGAACCGGGCGCAGCCGGAAAGCACGAGGCCGCCGCAGGCGAGGAGGGCCAGCGGCGCCGACCACCGGAACCGGGTACGCATGATGCCCCAGCCTAGGTGGCGCGGCGTGAGCCACTGGTAAGTGGTTACCGTGGTGATCATGACAGTCACCGTGCTGGTCCCGGACGACGAGGGCGTCGCCGTGCTGTCCGAAATCCCCCTCGTCCACGCGGTGCGCTACGAATGGGGCCACCCGTTACCGCCGGAGGCTGCGAAAGCCGAGGTGCTCGTCCCGGCCATGGATTCGGCGGGCGACGACATCTGGAGCGATCTGCCGAACCTCAAGCTGGTCCAGCTCCTGACCGCCGGCGCGGAAGACTGGGTCGGCCGCGTCCCGGACGGCGTGCTGTTGTCCACCTGCCGCGGCGCGCACGGCGGCAGCATGGCGGAGTGGGTCGTCGGCGTCCTGTTGTCGATGTATCGGAACCTGGACGTTTACGCGGCGGCGCAGCGGGCTGGGCGATGGGAGCAGTTGCCGTCGGACACTCTGCAGGGCCAGCGCGTATTGATCGTCGGGGCTGGGGACGTCGGACGGCAGTTGCGGCGGCGGTTGGAACCGTTCGACGTTCGCTGCACGATGGTCGGGATGTCGGCGCGTGAGGGCGTGCACGGTGTCGACGAGTTACCGGAACTGCTGCCGCACCACGATGTGGTGGTCATGATGGTCCCCCTCACGTCGCGGACGCGGGGGATGGTCGACGCTGATTTCCTCGCGGCGATGCGTGACGGCGCGGTGTTGGTCAATGCTGCTCAAGGGCCGGTTGTGGTTACCGACGCGCTCGCGGCGGAGCTGGTGGCGGGAAGGCTTCGCGCCGCGCTCGACGTGACCGATCCCGAGCCGTTGCCAGATGGCCATCCGTTGTGGACAGCGCCCGGTTTCGTGCTGACTCCGCACGTGGCCGGAGCGGTGCGGGGCGTCCGGCGGCGCGCTTATTTGGTGGCTGCCGCGGAAATCGCCCGGTACGCTGGCGGAGAGCTACCTGGAAATCTCGTGCGCGGCGAATACTGATCATTTCCCGGATGTCGGCATGGCACTCAGGGTGAACCCTGAAAGAGCCCCTGACCTCGGCGTGCTCGCTCGCGGGCCACGGCTGAATCCCCTAATCTTCGCCGCGTGACCACTCAAGGGGACGACTACCAGACCAGCGTGCTGTCCGGTGTCGAGGACTCTGCCGGCAACGACTACGACGAACCGCGGCAGGGCGGTCTCGGCTTCGGCCTGCTCGTCCTGCGCCTGGGGCTCGGCGTGATCATGGGTGCGCACGGCCTGCAGCATCTGTTCGGCGCTTTCGGCGGACCGGGCGTCGGCGGGTTCGCGCACGTGCTCGAGATGTTCGGGTACCACAAACAGACGACGCTGCTGTCCTGGATCACCGGCATCACCGAGGTCGCGGGCAGTGCGCTGCTGATCGTCGGCCTCTTCACCCCGCTCGCCGCGGCGGGGCTGCTGGGTGTGGCCGCGAACATCGTCTACGCGAAGTTCCACGGAGGCTTCTTCGAGGGCGCAGGTCAGGGCTGGGAGTACGAGCTGCTCCTGGGCCTGTGCGCGCTGACGCTGATCTTCACCGGCGCGGGCACCATCTCGCTGGAGCGGAACACGCCGTGGCGGAAACGGCCGCTGCCGCTGGGGTTCATCTCGTTGCTGCTGGCGGCGGCCGCGTCTGTGGTGGTCATCGTTCTGACTCGCTGACCCGGCCGGGGCCTGCGTCGCTGACTGCGCGGAGGACGCAACGGTGGGGTTGGTGGACTCGGGTCGTTGACCAGACCGCTCAGGTGTTGCCGTTTAGTGGCGAATGCCTGGTCGGGGCCGCAATCCGAGGTTCGCTGGACTCGCTCGTGAGTGGCGGCAGTAGACGTGGGTGCCGCGGCTGGAGCTTGGCGCGCGGGTGGGCGGTCCGTGGCCGTTGAGTGGCGAATCGTGCCGCTCGGGGGCCTTGGACTGGCGAGAGCGAGTGTTCGCCGTTTGGCGGCGAATGTTGCTGCCTGGCGACTCGGGCAGGCCGGAGCGACTGCTCGCCGTTGAGTGGCGATTCGCGTTGACCCCGGGGTGGGTTGGGCTGGTCAGGGGAGCGGTCGCCGTTGAGTGGCGAATGGGGCGGGCCGGGGGACTTGGGCTAGACACGGTGACCGTTGGCCGTTCAGTGGCGAATCGCGTCGACCGGGATCCGTCGGCGGCGCAATTCGGGATTCGCAGCGGTGGAAGCCGACTGGTCGGGATACCGAAAAGGGGCCCGCGCACCACGCGCGGGCCCCTTTTCGGCTAAAGCGAACAGCAGGATCAGCGGTTCGGGTCCCGGACCGCGCCGGTGTCGGCCGACGTGGCCATCCGGGCGTAGGCCCGCAGCGCCGAGGTGATCGGGCGTTCCCGGTCCTTCGGCTGCCACGGACGCTCGGAAGCCTCCATCTTCGCCCGCCGTTCGGCCAGAACTTCCGGCTCGACCAGCAGCTCGAGCCGGCGCTCGTGGACGTCCAGGACGATCTGGTCGCCGTTCTCCACCAGGCCGATCAGTCCGCCCGCGGCAGCTTCCGGCGAGATGTGCCCGACCGAGATGCCCGAGGAACCGCCGGAGAAACGGCCGTCGGTGATCAGGGCGCATTTCTTGCCGAGGCCGGATCCCTTGAGGAACGCCGTCGGGTGCAGCATTTCCTGCATGCCGGGACCGCCCGCCGGGCCCTCGTAGCGGATGACCAGCACTTCGCCCGGCTGGATCTCCTTCTTCAGGATCGCCGACACGGCTTCCTCTTGGCTTTCCAGCACCCGCGCCGGGCCCTGGAAGTGCCACAGCTCCTCGTCGATGCCCGCGGACTTGATCACGGCGCCGTTCTCGGCCAGGTTGCCGCGCAGGATCGCGAGGCCGCCGTCCTTCGTGTAGGCGTGTTCGACGTCGCGGATGCAGCCGCCAGCGGCGTCGGTGTCCAGCGACGACCAGCGGTTTTCCGTCGAGAACGCCTGCGTGGTCCGGACCCCGCCCGGTGCGGCGTGGAACAGCTCCAGCGCCTTCTCCGACGGAGACTCGGCGCGGATGTCCCACTCGTTCAGCCACGTCGCGATGTCCGGGGCGTGGACCGCGTGCACGCCGGTGTTCAGCAGGCCGCCGCGGTACAGCTCGCCCAGGATCGCGGGGATTCCGCCGGCCCGGTGGACGTCTTCCATGTGGTAGTCGGAGTTCGGCGCGACCTTCGAAAGGCACGGCACCCGCCGTCCGATGGCGTCGATGTCGCTGATCGTGAAGTCGACCTCGCCCTCCTGCGCGGCGGCGAGGATGTGCAGCACGGTGTTCGTCGACCCGCCCATGGCCATATCGAGCGCCATCGCGTTCTCGAACGCCTCCTTCGTGGCGATCGAACGCGGCAGCGCGGACTCGTCATCGGAGCCGTACCAGCGCTTGCACAGCTCGACCACCGTGCGTCCGGCGTTGGAGAACAGTTCGCGGCGAGCCGCGTGCGTCGCGAGCGTGGAACCGTTGCCCGGCAACGACAAGCCCAGCGCTTCGGTGAGGCAGTTCATCGAGTTCGCGGTGAACATGCCGGAGCAGGAACCGCAGGTCGGACAGGCGGAGCGCTCGACCTCGGACAGACCGGCCTCGTCGACTGCGGAGTTCGCGGAGGCCGCGATGGTGGTGATCAAGTCGGTCGGGGCGTGCGCGACGCCTTCGACGACCACTGCCTTGCCGGCTTCCATCGGACCGCCGGAGACGAACACGGTCGGGATGTTGAGCCGCATCGCGGCGTTGAGCATGCCCGGCGTGATCTTGTCGCAGTTGGAGATGCACACCAGCGCGTCGGCCTGGTGCGCGTTGACCATGTACTCCACCGAGTCGGCGATGATCTCGCGCGAGGGCAGCGAGTAGAGCATGCCCGAGTGACCCATCGCGATGCCGTCGTCGACCGCGATCGTGTGGAACTCGCGCGCGATGCCGCCTGCTTCGGCGACCGCCTCGGCGACGATCTCGCCGAGGTCCTTGAGGTGCACGTGGCCGGGCACGAACTGGGTGTAGGAGTTGGCGATCGCGACGATCGGCTTGCCGAAATCGCTGTCGGTCATTCCGGTCGCACGCCAGAGCGAGCGTGCGCCCGCCGCGTTGCGACCGTGGGTGGTGGTCCGGGAACGGAGGTGCGGCACGGCATTCTCCCAGGTCAGAAGGCTGAACCAGGCGGAGGGGAACTACGGCTCCGCAAACTGGTCCTACCAATTCTACTCGGCGGGTTTGCCGCTGCCGCCGCCGGTCCGTTCCGCGTCGGCGGAAGGCTCCGGTTCAGCGGGCTCGGGGGAGGACTCTGGAGAGGGCTCCGGCGCGGGTTCCTCAGCAGGTTCCTGGGCAGCATCCGGCGCGGTCTCGGCCGCCGGTTTGCGACCGGTGAGCTCCTCGTCGCTCAGCACGCCGGACGGGTCCTGGATCTTGCCCTCGCTCACCAGCGCCAGTACCGGAAGGTGCCGCGTCCGCACCGTGGGAAGACTGACCTGCGTGTCGTCGCCGAGGACCGCGCGCACGCGGGCCTTGTTCGTGATCGCCAGGCCCTTGAGCGACGACCACGGCAGGTCGCGCTTGCCGAAGACGGTCCGGATGTGCAGCCCTTCGCGGGTCGCGACGGTGCGCGTGCGCGCGACGAACACGAGCAGCGCGAGCGGGAAGACGTACAGCCACTGGAATCCGCCGATCTCGCCCAGTGCGATCGGTGTCACACAGACGGTCAGCAGACCGATCGCGAGATACGCCGTGGTCGGGATCCGGAACACGGCCTTCCGGCCCTCGTCCGCACGCTGGTCCTGCTGTTTCTTGGCCACGCAGGAATGGTGCACCGACGCCGGGAGTGACCTGCGTCCGGGTCGCGCGGGAGCAGTACTGGCCGTCCACGATGCGGAACCGCCGTCCCGTAGAGTTGACACTCGCCCGGGCGCGCGACTAACGTCGGGGCCGTGATTACGCAGACCGGTCTCGTACTTCCCCAGCGCGCCGACGCTTAGGAAGAGTCCTCTGCGTCGACGCGCGACCCTCGTGCGACCTTACGGTCGGCGAGGGTTTTTTGTTGCGTGAAACCGGTTCCCCGACCGGAAGTACGGCCCAGACAACCCGAACGAGTGACACCGAGAACCCACGAGGCAGAACCGATGACCAGTGCCACGTCGCGCAGCGACGCGAAGCCCGGGCCGACCGCGCCCGGTGTCCCAGGAGCACGTCCGAAGCCCGCCCCGCCGGCGGGTACGCCGGTGCGCGTCACCGGCGCGCAGTCGCTTGTCCGCTCGCTCGAGGCGGTCGGCGCGGAGGTCGTGTTCGGCATTCCGGGTGGCACCATCCTTCCCGCCTACGACCCGTTGCTCGACTCGACGAAGGTGCGGCACGTCCTCGTCCGCCACGAGCAGGGCGCCGGGCACGCCGCCACCGGGTACGCCCAGGCGACCGGCAAGGTCGGCGTCTGCATGGCCACCTCGGGTCCGGGAGCCACGAACCTCGTCACCCCGCTGGCCGACGCCAACATGGACTCGGTCCCGGTCGTCGCCATCACCGGGCAGCAGTCGCGCGCCCTGATCGGCACCGACGCGTTCCAGGAAGCCGACATCTGCGGCATCACCATGCCGATCACCAAGCACAACTTCCTCGTCACCGACCCGGCGGAGATCCCGCGGGCGATCGCCGAGGCGTTCCACCTGGCCGCGACCGGACGCCCGGGCCCGGTGCTGGTGGACATCCCCAAGGACGTGCTGCAGGAGATGACCTCGTTCTCCTGGCCGCCCGAACTGCGGCTGCCCGGCTACCGCCCGACGCTGCGTCCGCACGGCAAGCAGGTCCGCGAGGCCGCGAAGCTGATCGCACAGGCCAAGCGGCCGGTGCTGTACGTCGGCGGCGGCGTGATCAAGGCCGAGGCGTCCGAGCAGCTGCGCGAACTCGCCGAGCTGACCGGCATCCCGGTCGCCACCACGCTGATGGCGCGCGGCGCGTTCCCGGACTCGCACCGCCAGCACGTCGGCATGCCCGGCATGCACGGGTCCGTCGCCGCGGTCGCTTCGATGCAGCGCGCTGACCTGCTGGTCGCGCTCGGCGCCCGGTTCGACGACCGGGTCACCGGCCAGCTGTCGTCGTTCGCGCCGGACGCGAAGATCGTCCACGCGGACATCGACCCGGCCGAGATCTCCAAGAACCGCAAGGCGGACGTGCCGATCGTCGGCGACTGCAAGGAGATCATCGGCGAGCTGATCGAAGCGGTGAAGACCGAGTTCGACCGCGCCCGTCCCGACCTGAGCGACTGGTGGACGCAGGTCGACTCGTGGCGCGAGGACTACCCGGCGGGCTACGAATGGCCCGACGACGGTTCGCTGTCGCCGCAGTACGTCATCGAGCGGATCGGCGAGCTGGTCGGCCCGGACGCGGTGTACGCCGCGGGCGTCGGGCAGCACCAGATGTGGGCCGCGCAGTTCGTGAAGTACGAGAAGCCGCGCACCTGGATCAACTCCGGCGGCCTCGGCACCATGGGCTTCGCCGTCCCGGCCGCGATGGGCGCGCAGTTCGGCCTCCCGGACACGCAGGTGTGGGCGATCGACGGCGACGGCTGCTTCCAAATGACCAACCAGGAACTCGCCACGTGCGCCATCGAGGGCGCGCCGATCAAGGTCGCCGTGATCAACAACGGCAACCTCGGCATGGTCCGCCAGTGGCAGAACCTGTTCTACTCCGAGCGGTACTCCAACACCGACCTCGGCACGCACAAGCACCGCATCCCGGACTTCACGCTGCTGGCCGAGGCGCTCGGCTGTGCGGGCCTGCGCTGCGAGGCCAAGGAAGACGTCGACGCGACGATCCGGCGCGCGATGGAAATCAACGACCGCCCCGTCGTGATCGATTTCGTCGTGGGGAAGGATGCCCAGGTGTGGCCGATGGTCGCCGCGGGCACCGGGAACGACGAGATCATGGCCGTCCGCGGCATCCGGCCGCTGTTCGACGACGACGAGGTTTCGCAGGAAGCCGCCGAGGCCGCGGCCGCGGAGGGAGAACAAGCATGACTGTCCACACGCTGAGCGTGCTGGTCGAGAACAAGCCCGGTGTGCTCGCCCGGGTCTCGGGACTGTTCTCCCGCCGCGGCTTCAACATCGAGTCCCTTGCTGTCGGGCCCACGGAGAACCCCGAGGTGTCCCGGATGACGATCGTGGTCGCCGTTGAGGAGCTACCGCTCGAACAGGTGACCAAGCAGCTCAACAAGCTGGTGAACGTGATCAAGATCGTCGAGCTGGAAACTGGCAGCGCGGTGCAGCGCGAACTGCTGCTCGTGAAGGTCAGGGCCGACGCCACCGTGCGCAGCCAGGTCCTCGAGACCGTCCAGCTCTTCCGCGCCAAGGTGGTGGACGTCTCGCCGGAGGCGCTCACCGTCGAGGCGACCGGGACGTCGGACAAGATCGGCGCGCTGCTGCGGATGCTGGAGCCGTACGGCATTCGCGAACTCGTCCAGTCCGGCATGGTCGCGGTGGGCCGCGGGGCCCGCTCGATCACCGCCGCTTCTCCCCGCTGAACCTCAGATTTCGTGTAAGTACGGAAGGAAGTAGTACCCCCCATGGCAGTGGAAATCTTCTACGACGACGACGCCGACCTGTCGATCATCCAGGATCGCAAGGTCGCCGTGATCGGCTACGGCAGCCAGGGCCACGCGCACTCGCTCAGCCTGCGCGACTCGGGCGTCGACGTCCGGATCGGCCTTCAGGAGGGGTCCAAGTCCCGGGCGAAGGCCGAGGAGCAGGGCCTGCGCGTGCTGTCGGTCGCCGAGGCGGCCGCCGAGGCCGACGTGATCATGATCCTCGCGCCGGACACGAAGCAGCGCTTCATCTACGAAGAGCACATCGCGCCGAACCTCAAGGACGGCGACGCGCTCTTCTTCGGCCACGGCTTCAACATCCGGTACGAGCTGATCAAGCCGCCGGCGAACGTCGACGTCGCGATGGTCGCCCCGAAGGGCCCGGGCCACCTGGTCCGCCGCCAGTTCGTGGACGGCAAGGGCGTGCCCTGCCTGATCGCGGTCGAGCAGGACGCTTCGGGCAACGCCCAGGCGCTCGCGCTCTCCTACGCCGCGGCGATCGGCGGCGCGCGGGCCGGCGTCATCAAGACGACCTTCACCGAGGAGACCGAGACCGACCTCTTCGGCGAGCAGGCCGTGCTGTGCGGCGGCGCGTCCGCGCTGGTGCAGACCGGTTTCGAGGTGCTCACCGAGGCGGGCTACGCCCCGGAGATCGCGTACTTCGAGGTGCTGCACGAGCTGAAGCTGATCGTCGACCTCATGTACGAGGGCGGCATCGCGCGCCAGCGCTACTCCATCTCCGACACCGCCGAGTACGGCGACCTCACCCGCGGCCCGCGCGTCATCTCGCCGGCCGTCAAGGAGGAGATGAAGAAGATCCTGGGCGAGATCCAGGACGGCACCTTCGCCCGCGAGTGGGTCGCCGAGGACGAGGCCGGCCGGCCGAACTTCACGAAGCTCGAGGAGCAGGGCAACCAGCACCCGATCGAGAAGACCGGCAAGAAGCTCCGCGACCTCATGTCGTGGGTGGACCGGCCGATCACCGAGACCGCCTGACGGTTTTTCTTGGCAGGAGGCCCCTGCCGTCCGTTCGCCGGACGGCAGGGGCCTCTTTTCGTTCCAAGGCGTTGCCGCTGAATGGCGGATACGCTGTGCCGATGAGCCGCCCGACCGACGACAAGGCGCACATCCGGCACGAACTCGACCTCACCGGCGTCACCTGGATCCGCGCCGAACCGGCGGGCGCGACCCTGGAGCATTGTGCGGAGTACGCGTTCGTCCCGCACTCGGACGGGGTGACCTACGTGGCCATCCGGCAGCCGACCGACCCGGACGGTGCGGTGCTCGTGTTCACGCCTTCGGAATGGGACGCGTTCACGCGCGGGGTCCGGGACGGCGAGTTCGAGCTGCCGGAGTCGTAGGGTTTTTCGCGGCCCTTTCTGACTGGGAAACCGGCCTGGCTGCTTGTGGGCGGCTGTTGCCGTTTAGTGGCGAATCTGTGGTCAGCGGCGTGATTGCCCAGGTCAGAGGTTTGAGCGCGGCTGCGCAGTCGGGGCTGGTAGTCCGGATCAGACGGCTCCGAGCGTCGCGATGAGTTCGATGACCTGGTAGGCCGTCGGGAAGTCCGGTGCCCGGTAGCGGAGGGTGCGGCCGTCGGCGAGTTCCATGCCCGGCACCAGCAGCGCGTGTTCGGTCATCCGGGGCCGGTGCACCTGGACTTCAAGGTCGACCGGGCCGTCGAAACGCAGCGGGCGGACGTCCTCCCGGCCGGCCAGCGCTTCGGGTACCGCGTGCTCGATTTGGTCGCCCGCCTCGTCGGGATGCAGCATCGCGGCCGCGCCCGCACCCAGCGCGCGTTTGACCACCACGGAGTGAATGCCCGGGGCGACTTCGGCCGCCTCAGCCGCCACGGTGTCATCGCCGCTGGCCAGCACCGGCGGCGCGCCGTAGCGCGCCGCGAGCGCGGTGTTCAGACCGATTTCGCCCAACGAACGGCCATTGCAACGGACGTCCGCGATGGTCCCGCCGGAGATGGTGTGCGCCATGACCGAGCGGGGCGTGCCGGCCTTGCCGTGGTAGCCGATGAACAGGACCGCGTCCGTATTCTCGGCCAATCCCGCCATCATCCCGCCAGGCTTGGGCGTGCCGCGGAGCAATTCGGCACGTCGGTCCAGCAGTTCGGGCAGAAGGTTCCGGAAGCTCGCGTGCGCCTCGGTGACCTGGACGTGCGCGGCTGCGTCATACGCGAATACGCCGCGGACGGCTGCGTTGGCCTCCGCGGTGAGCAGCTTGCGGTTGCGCTCGTATTCGCTGTGCCCGGGAATGACCTCTTCGCCGTGGACCACTCCGGCGATTCCCTCCATGTCGACCGAGACGAGCACCCGCATCTCCATCACGCCCTTCTTGGCGACACATGGCCAGGAATGCCACCTTATCGAGCGATTCTGTCTGCGGGTTGCGATCGGCCGCCTCGCGTCTGCGGGATTTCTCGGGTCTCCGGACGTTCGGTCGATCGCGGGTTTCGCCGATTCGCGGCTACTCGGATCTCGCCGGACCAGATTCGTGTCCCGTCGGATTCGCCACTGGGAGGCCAATGCTGCAGCGGCCGGTGCGGTGCGCGCGGGCTGGCCCTCAGGACGGCAGGAAGATCGCCGCCGCTGCGTCGGCAAGTGCGTCGGGACTTGGCGAGTCCGCTTCGGTCTGGGCCAGGTGCAGCAGCCCGAGAATGGCCGCGTAAGCGACTCTCGCCCGGTGTGCCGCCTGATCCGGCGGGAAGTCGAGTTCGAGATACGTGCTGGTCAGAAGGTTGAGCCGGGCTTGGTTGACGCGGCCGACCGCGTCCTTGACCCGCGGGTCGTTGCGATCGCCGAGCAGGCTCAGGTGTACCGACGGGGCCAACGGCTGGACGGCGCGCACGACGGCGGTGAGCAGTTCGCGCAGCCGTTGCCGCGGATCGGCGATTGCGGCGTACTCGGCGAGCCCCGCTTCGCCGTGGTTTCGCCCCCAATCGGCGAGAGCCGCGGTGATCAGCTCGTCCCGGTTGCGGAAGTGCGCGTAGAAACTGCCCTTGGTCACGCCGAGCGTCCGCGCGAGCGGTTCGACTCCGACCGCGGCCAGTCCGCCGTCCGCGATCGCCTTCAGCGCGGCCCGCGTCCAGTCCTGGGCGGACAGCCGGGGCGAATCGTTCACCATGCGCGGAGGATACGCCACCGTATTGACGGCCCTGTCCACGCTGGATACGGTGGCGTATCCATACGTAACCGTATTCATACGCTGCCGTACTGAGGGGCGAAGAGATGGCACACGCGAAGGTTCGCCGAGTGGTCACCGGGCACGACTCCGACGGCAAGGCCCGGGTGGTCGCCGACGGCACCGTCGAGCCGATCACCACCGGCTTGATGCCGGGCTGCGCGATCTACCGGCTGTGGGGCCGGGACGAGCGACCGGTATTTCCCGACAACGGCTCGCCAGGTCAGGCCGAGACGTATTACCCGCCGCGGGACGGTTCGCGGTTCATGATCAACACGATCGCGCCCGGCGAACTGACCCCGGCGCCAGATCTCGACGTGACGGCAGCCTGGGAAGAACTGGAGCGACAGGCGCCGGGCGCGGCCGCCGCAATGGAGCCGGACGCACCGGGCATGCACACCACCGACACTCTCGATTACGTCCTGGTCGTCTCGGGCGAGGTCACGTTGGAGCTGGACGACGGGGAGCAGGCGGTCTTGCGGACAGGCGACGTCGTCGTCCAGAACGGCACGCGGCACGCTTGGCGAAACCACGGCACCGAACCGTGCACGATCGTCGGCGTCGCTGTCGGTGCGGATCGGGCGTAGGCCGGATTCGCCACTGAGCGGCGACAGTTCCTTTTGCCGGCCGCGTTTGACATTGACATCGTGACAAGGTCTTCACTGGTCGGCGGAGGTGATCCCGATGAACTCGACCCAGATGAATTCCCAGCTCACGCGGCTGATCGAGGCGTTGGGCGCGGGGGACTCGTCGACGCGGCTGCAGGCCGCCCTGACGATCGGAACGCGCCCGGACGGCCCTGGTCTCGTCCAGGCGCTCGTCGCACGGTGCGCGATCGAGCCGGACTTTTACGTACGCGACATGCTCACTTGGGCGTTGACCCGGTTCCCGGCCGGGGACACGGTGCCGCGACTTCTCGCGGAGCTGCGGTCGCCAGTAGCGCAGGCCCGGAGCCAGTCGCTGCACACGTTGTCCAAAATCGGCGACCGGAACGTGTGGCCAGCGATCACCCGGTCGTTGCTCCGCGACGTCGACGACGAGGTCGCGAGAAGCGCGTGGCGGGCGGCTGTCGTCCTGGTGCCGGGCGGGGACAAGCCCGGGCTGGCGGCTGAACTGGCGACACAGCTCGGTCGCGGTGACCGAACCCTGCAGCTCAGCCTCAGCCGGGCGCTGGTCGCGCTCGGCCCCACGATCGAGCCGGTGCTGGAGGCCGCAGTGACGAGTACCGACCCGGATGTTCGGGCGCACGCTGTTGCCACAGAGCGGCTGCTTCGCGACCCGGACGCCGGTTTCGACCAAGCCGTGGACGAGGCGAAACGGATTGTCGCACTCGGTCCGGAACGGGCTCGGGAAACCGCGTGCTGATCGGCGAGGTCGCCCGCCGTTCGGGGGTGAGCACCCGGATGCTTCGGCACTACGACGCCCTCGGGCTGGTGCGGCCGACCGGCCGCACCGTGGGCGGCTATCGCGAATACTCGGCCGACGACATCCGCCGGATCTTCCACGTGGAGAGCCTCCGGTCGCTCGGGATGTCGCTGCGGCAGATCGGCCGGGCGCTGGAAGATCCCGCTTTCGTGCCGTCGGAGCTGGTCGGCGACCTCATCCGGCGGACCGAAGACCGGCTCAAGCGGGAACAGGAGCTGCTCGACCGGCTCCGCGCGGTCGATGCCTCGGCACCCTCCGGATGGGAGGGTGCCTTGCGCATCGTCGAACTGCTGCGCGGGCTCAGTTCACCGGGTGCCGCGCGTCGGCAGCAGACCGTCCTGGCTCCGGCCGACGATGTTCCGGTCCCCGCAGAAGTGCTGGCCAGGGCGATCCTCACCGAATCCGACCCGAACGTCGCCGGCGCACTCCGATGGGCCCTCGCCCGGACCGACGGCGACGCGGTTGCGAATGTGGCGTCCGGTCTCCGCTCGGAGGACGCCGACGTCCGCCGACGCGCGATCCTGGCACTCATCGAGTTGCCCGGCGACGAGGCGACCGCGGTGTTGATGGACGCGCTCGCCGGTTCCGATCCTGCGGTCCGTCGGCATGCGGCGCTCGCTCTGGGCGCGCGCGGTGTGGAGGAGGCTGTGCCGACGCTCGTCGAAATGGTCGTTGAGGGGCGAAACGACGTCGAGGCGGCTGAGGTTTTGGGCGCGCTGGCGGACGGGGGCGCGGACGGAATTGTCCGCGCGTTGGTCGATGCGTCGGCGGCACATCCTGCGGATTCAGCGGTGCGGATCCGGTTGACGCAGGCGCTCGCGGAGATGCCGGGGACGCTCGCGCACGGGGCGTTGCAGCAACTGGCGGGGGATGGGGACCGGGCGGTGGCGTTGGTGGCTTCGGCTTTGGTGAAGGTTGTTGAAGAGCGTGAGGATGTTGGTGGTGAGGGCTCGGGAAGTACCTAGGCGGGTGCCGGTGGTTGGCGGAGATTCAGTCGGTTGAAGCTGGTCAGGGGGCATTTGCCATTTAATGGCGAAAGTTGATCTGGGGTGACTGGCCGTTCAGCGGCGACCGGCTGTTGCCGCTGAACGGCGAATGGTCGCGGTGGCAGTTGCTGTCACCGGGTGGCGAGGTCCGCGGCCGTGGGTGTTCCCCGCTGAATGGCAACGATGGGTTTCGACGGTTGATTGACTGCGTCGGGATGCTGGTTCGCCGTTGAGTGGCGAATCTTGTGGCGAGCCGCCGTGGTGGCTGTGGATAGCGTGGGGGTTGCCGTTCAGCAGCGAGAGGCTGGAGGTGTTGCCGTTATTCGGCGACGCGGGCGACGAGTTCCGGCAGGCGTCCGGTGGCTGCGGCCAGGGCGAGGTGGTCACCGTAGTCGCGGGATTCGACGATCTGGCCGTCTCGGATGCGCATGGCGAAGATGTTGTTCACCTGGAACGGAGTCCCGGAGCTGGTTTCGCCTACGTAGGTCGATTCGCCGATGACGACTTCGGGATCGGTGCTCAGGTGGAGCACCAGGTCGGTCACCTCGATGCGGAAGGCTGCTGCGGCACCGGCGGCGAAGTGGGCTCGCAGGTCGTCTCGGGTGCGGAGGATGGGGGCACCGGGCAGGAACGGGTGGCGGACATCGGTTTTTGCCGCATAGAGGTCGGGGAGTTCGGACCAGCGTCCGTCGGCGACGCCGAAGACGACTCGTTGGAATACGCCTTCGCGGCTGTTCGGGGAGAAGAGTTCAGTCGGGCGCGGAGCGATGGGGCGTGTTTCGTAAGCGGGTGCTTTGGCGTATGCCGCGTCTAGGCCGGCGGTCGCGTTTTGGATCGCGGCCAGGCGCAGGTAGTCGTGATAGTCGCGGGTGTGGGTAAGGAGTCCGTCGCGGGCGCGGAGGACTTGGATGTTGGCGGTCTCGGTGGTCCGGCCGGTTTTCCGCGCTTCGGCGGTGTACTGGTATTCGGCCACGATGACTGCGGGGTCAGCGGTGTCGTGAATGGTCACGTCGTGGCGTTTGAGGCGAAGGGTCTGGCCCAGGCCGCTGACGAAACGGTCGTGCACTGCGGCTCGGCCTTCCAAGCGTCCGGGCCTGGGGACTGCGGTGGGGTGTTCCACGATGGTGTCTTCGGAGTAGAGGCGTGCGAGGTCGGCGAAGCGGCCGTCGGTGATTCCGGTGGAGAGCTGGTCGAACAGGTCGCGTGCGGTCGGCATGAGGGTCTCCGCGGGGTCGGTTAACCGGAGTATGTAGTCCGTTACGATACGGACTACATACTCCGGTTGTCTACGGCCGGGAGTTGCCGATTAGTGGCGACTGAGGCGGTGCAACAGTTCTTGAGCGGCGGGGCTGTCGCAGGCTTCTGCCCAGCCTTCGGGGGTGCTGTCCCAGAGAGCGTCGCGGGCGTTGAGGTCGGCACCCGCGTTTACGAGGAGTTCGATGACGTCCAGTCGGTTGCTTTGGGCGGCCAGGTGCAGCGCCGTGACGCCGACGCCGTGGCGTGGGCCGCCGAAGGTGCCGACGTGGTTGACGTTCGCGCCCAGTGACAGCAGGGTTTCTGTTGCCGCTGAGTGGCCACGCGTCGCTGCCCAGGTGAGGGCGGTGCCGCGGTAGACGTCGGCGTCCAGGTTCGCGCCGCGTGCGGCCAGGGTGCGGAGTGCGGTTGTTTGGTTGTTGCGGGCGGCCCAGGCTAGGGATTCGTCGAGGACTTCCGTGGGGTCGTTTGTGGGCTGCCAGAAGGGAAAACCGCTGTGTGGACGGTAGAACTCACGGTGCGCGCCGGCTGCCGGAGAAAGAGTCCCCTTTGGACTGACGAGTTCATCCAGTAGTGCGTCGTCGCCGAGACCGGCTGCGACGCGCAGGTTGTGAGGGGACCGTTCGTGCGTTGCCAGTTTTTCGGCAACAGCGCGATTTCCCCAAAATAGAGCCACAATGAGCGGGGTTCCGCCGTCGCCGCGGCCGGAGACGGCCAAGGGTGCGCCGGCGTTGATCAACAGGTCGGCGATCAGTGGTAAATTGCTGTAGGCGGCTTGGTGCAAGGCAGTCCAACCGTGTGCGTTGGCTCGTGCGGGATCGGCGCCGTGGGCGAGCAGGATGCGGACGAGGCGTTCGTCATGGGTCGCGGAGGCCATGCCGAGCAGATCGTTCCCGTTGGTGCCGCGTGCGTGGGCAAGGTGCGGGGCTTCGGTGAGCAGTGTGGTCAGGCCGTCCAAGTCTCGGGCTTCTACTAGTTGATACGCCCGGGCGAACGGTTCGCCGTTTTTCGGCAAATTCTCGACGTGGGTCTTCAGCGCCCGCCATGTCGGGAAGCCGTGCTCGCGGGCGATGACGGTTCGCGCGCCGGTGCGGGTCAGCGGTTGTTCGTGCCGGTCGAAGGCGGCGCGGGCGTCGGGAGTGCCGTCTTCGGCTGAGGCGAGGAGGCCGACGGCGCGGCCTCGGTAGTACTCGACGTCCTGGTGGTAGGCGTGCTGGACGTCCGGTCCGTGCTCGGCGATTCGGCGGACGTACGCCTGAAGCTGTGTCCAGCTGGGGAATCCGTAGCGGCGGGCGAGCCGGAACTGCGCTTCCGACAGTGCGACCGCATCCGCGCGGGCGAGTTCCTTCGCCTGCTTGCGGAGCTGACCGAGGTCGGGGTTAGCGGGCAAGGCCGTCATCAGGGAGTCCTTCCTTCCCTTGTGCGCCCCGTGGTCCGCCGGCACCGGGCAGGGAAGAAGGAGAAGCTCGGCAACTCGTAGTACGGGGGTGGGCTCAGCCCTTTCCGCGGACAGGACGCGGCCCCTGCCGCGCGAGGACAACTGTAACTCAAAAGGGTCAACGTCCGCCGGTGATGACGCTGACCGCGATGCCGAGCGTGGCCGTGTTGTACATGAATGACAGGACGCTGTGCGCGAGGACGAGGGAACGGATCGACGTCGTCCGCGTTTCGACGTCCGAGACGGCGAAGCTCGTCCCGATGGTGAACGCGAAATAGGTGAAATCGGCCAGCGTGGGACGTTCCGTTTCAGGGAAGCGGAAGTGCTGCGTCGGGAGGCTGTCGTAGTACTTCTGGGCGTAGCGTTCCGCGTAACCGAAGTGCAGGATCGCCCAGGCCAGCAGGACTGCGGGGACACCGACGATTCTCGCCACGACCGGGTCGATGCCCGCTGTTTCCGGCAAGACGATCGACAGTCCGGCGGTGACGCCGACCAGGCTGGTCAACAGGGTGAACAGCAGTCCCAGCCGGCGGCCGAGAACGCCTTTCAACCACCGGGCGTCGGTGTGGTCTTTTTTCCGGCTACGGGACACGCGCGCGATCCGGATGCCGAGATAGATCAGCGCGAGCAGATCCCAGGAGAGAAGGGCGAGGACGTTGTCGTCCTGGATGAAGGTGACGATCCCCAGCGCCAGCAGGACCAGTTCGACTGTTCGGGACGCGGCGATGGCGAGTTTCGTGAACACCGGCGGCTCCCGGGGCGAACGCGGGCGAGGCGTCTCGCGAAGATAACAGCGGGTGGTGGCCGCTGAACGGCGAAACGGTCCCGCCGGGGTCGCCCGTTCAGGGGAAGTGTTCGTCGGGATCACTGCGGCGGGCGCGGAGGCGGGAGAATGTCCGTGATGAACGAAAAAGTGGCCGTATGCAGGGGATGAACGGATTCGCCGTTTAGTGGCGAATCCGTGGTGAGCAGGGGATTCGGCGTCCCGGGGCGGCTTCGGCGAGTACGGCGAACCCCGGTAGTTCGGGCTCGGCGGAGATCTCGTGGGTAAGCCGAGTGGGGCTGTCGCGGGAAGCGCCGAAAGCCCCGCCGGGGAATCAGGGAACCAGGTCGGCGAGGCGACGCCAGCCGTCCACTGGGATCTCCGGTCCGTCGCCGAGAACCTGGACGCAGACGTGGTCCGCGCTGGCGTCGAGGTGTGCGCGGATTCGGTCGGCGACTTCCTGCTCGCTGCGGTAGGCGACGATCGCGTCGACCAGGCGATCGCTGCCGCCGTCGGCTAGATCTTCCTCGGTGTAGCCGAGGCGGCGCAGATTCGCTCTTTGGTGTGGGGCGAGCCGCACGTAGCCGGCGACGTGTTCGCGGGCGATTCGCCGCGCCCGCAACGGGTCTGGGGCGAGGACGACGGCTTGTTCGGCGGCGAGGTACGCGTCGGGTCCCATCGTTTCCCAGGCTAATGCGGTGTGCTCTGGAGGGACGAAGTACGTGTGCGCGCCGTCGGCCTGAGTCGCCGCGAGTTTCAGCATTTTCGGGCCGAGGGCGGCTAGGAGCCGACGTGGCCGAACTCTGGAAGCAAAGTCCAGGTCGGCTGCATCCATGGCGTCGAGGTAGTCCTGCATCGCGCTGCCTCCGCCGCCGGGCCGATGTCCGCCCAAACCCAGTGTGAACCGTCCTGGATACGCCTCGGCCAGCGTGCGTCCAGCAGCTTCGGCGGACGCTGCTGACCGTTCGGAAAATCGTGCGATTCCCGTCGCCACAGTCAACGTCGTGGTCGCCTCGAGCAGTAGCGCGGCCTGCGTAAGCGCCTCCCGGCCGCGGTATTCGCCGAACCACAGGGCAGTGAAACCCAGCGACTCGACCTCGCGGGCGGCCGTGCGTAATTCGCCGACTTCCTTGCCGTCAAAGGCAAACGTCCAGATCCCGACGGTCATCGGGTCCCGCCTTCCGCGGCGGCGGGAAGTTTCGCGAACAGATCCACAACAGACTCCAAGAAGCTCCTGGCCGCGGAGGCGCGGCGTGATCCCGGCGCAGCCAAGGTCGATACGTCCACTGAGGACGCACCGCAGAACCAGAGGCTGCCTCCGGTTACTATATGGAGGATGCCTCCGATTTGTCACGGGATAAACTCGGACCCGAGATGACCGACGTCAAGCCGATGCGCGCGGACGCCCGCCGCAACTACGACCGCCTGCTGGCCGAAGCGAGGCGCGCCTTCGCCGAACGCGGCGTCGACGCCTCGCTCGAAGACGTCGCCCGCAGCGCCGGCGTCGGGATCGGCACCCTCTATCGCCACTTCCCGACCAGGGAAGACCTGATCGAGACGCTGCTGCGGGACCGGTTCGACACCCAGGCGGAAAAGGCGCGTGAGCTGCTGCTCGCCGACGATCCGCTCGACGGGCTGTACACCTGGCTGATCGGCTTCGGCGAAACCTCCGCCGTTTACCGCGGGCTTACCGAAATGCTGGCTGACGCGTTCGACGATCCGGAGTCGCGGCTGCACGCCTCCTGCGAAGCGATGCGCGAAGCCGCGTCTCACCTAGTGGACAGGGCGCAAGCGGCCGGCGTTTTCCGCGCCGACGTGACGGTCCGGGAGCTGCTTTTGTTGCTGCACGGCGCTTCCTGGGCCGGATCCCACCTTCCGGGAGAAGGCGGTACAGAGCGCCTGATGGGGCTTGTCTTCACCGGATTACGAACAAGTGAACAGCGGGGGCAGCGGGCTGTCAGTGCCCCGCGTTAAACTCCCGCCAGTCCGGGCACAACGACGTGCGCCGCGAGAGAGCGTCCTCGATTTCGTGACCAGATAGTGGGAGCCGCATCGTGACCAAGCCCAGCAAACCCGTAGTCCTCATCGCGGAGAAGCTCGCGCCCTCCGTGCTGAGTGTGTTCGGTGACGAGGTAGAGGTCCGGCACGTGGACGGCACCGACCGTCCCGCTCTGCTCGAGGCGGTGAAGAGCGCCGACGCGCTTTTGGTCCGATCCGCCACCAAGGTCGACGCCGAGGTGCTCGGGGCGACCACTCAGCTGAAGGTCGTCGCCCGCGCGGGCGTCGGCCTGGACAATGTCGAGGTCCCGGCTGCCACCGAGCGCGGCGTGCTCGTGGTGAACGCGCCGACGTCGAACATCGTCTCCGCCGCCGAGCACGCGGTCGCGCTGCTGCTCGCGGTCGCCCGCCGTGTTCCCGCCGCCGACCAGAGCCTCCGCGGCGGCGAATGGAAGCGCAGCTCGTTCTCCGGCGTCGAGATCAACGGCAAGACGGTCGGCGTCGTCGGGCTCGGCAAGATCGGCCAGCTGTTCGCCCAGCGGCTCGCCGCGTTCGGCGCGAAGCTGATCGCATACGACCCCTACGTCTCGGCCGCACGCGCCGGCCAGCTGGGCATCGAGCTGGTCACCCTCGACGAGCTGCTGGAACGCGCGGACGCGATCTCCATCCACCTGCCGAAGACGCCGGAGACCAAGGGCCTCATCGACGCCGAGGCGCTCAAGAAGACCAAGCCCGGCGTGATCATCGTCAACGCCGCCCGCGGCGGGCTGATCGTCGAGGAGGCGCTGGCCGACGCGGTGCGCAGCGGCCACGTGGGCGGCGCGGGCATCGACGTGTTCGTCACCGAGCCGACCACCGAGAGCCCGCTGTTCAACCTGCCGAACGTCGTCGTCACGCCGCACCTCGGCGCGTCCACGGCCGAGGCGCAGGACCGCGCGGGCACGGACGTGGCGCGTTCGGTGCTGCTGGCGCTGCGCGGCGACTTCGTGCCGGACGCGGTGAACGTGTCCGGCGGCGGCGCGGTCGGCGAGCACGTGCGGCCGTACCTGTCGCTCACCCAGAAGCTCGGCCAGGTGCTGACCGCGCTGAACCCGAAGGCTCCGACGTCGCTGACCGTCGAGGTCAAGGGCGAGATCTCCAGCGAAGACACCGCGGTGCTGAAGCTGGCGGCGCTGCGCGGACTGTTCGCGGGCGTGGTCGAGGACCAGGTCACCTTCGTCAACGCGCCGCGGCTGGCCGAGGAGCTCGGCGTGCAGGCGGAGCTGGTTTCCGAGTCGGAGAGCCCGAAGTTCCGCAGCCTGGTCACGCTCCGCGCGGTGCACGGCGACGGCGGGACGCTCACCGTGTCCGGTTCGGTCACCGGCAAGGACGAGGTCGAGAAGATCGTCGAGGTCAAGGGCAGGCACTTCGACCTCCGCGCCGAGGGCGACGTGCTCGTGATCGAGTACCCGGACCGCCCGGGCGTCATGGGCCGCGTCGGCACGCTGCTCGGCGAGGCCGGCATCAACATCGAGGCCGCGCAGATCAGCCAGAGCACGGACGGTTCCGACTCGATCATGCTGCTGCGCGTCGACCGGCACGTGGACGCTAACGTCCTCGAGCCGATCGGAGCCACCGTCGGCGCGCACACCATCCGCGCCGTCGACTTCAGCTAGTCCCGATTTCGCCGAACGGCCCCTTTCCCGGACTCCCGGGGAAGGGGCCGTTCTGTCGTTCGCCCACACCGGCAACATTCGGGTAACGGAGCTTTTTCCGCACGAAAGTAGGGGTTTCGGACAGTTAGGTTCTTGCCGCGAGGCTGAACCACGCGCCGTGAGAGCACGGTGCGGCGCCGGTGCTCACCGTCGGGGGTGCGAATGGGGAGCGCGGGCAGGTTCGTGATCCGGGCCTCGAGAAGGGGTTACTCATGAGCAGAACCCGGTTGCCCGGGTGGGCTGCCCGCTCGGTGGTCGTGGGTTCCGCGGTGGTGCTGGCGGCGGCTGTCGCCGTGCCCGCGGCGTCCGCGCAGGGCGCGCCGCTTGCCGAGCCGGTCGCTCCGGTGAAGGTCGACGCGAGCAAGGTCCAGGGCAAGCTTTCGCCCCGGCTGAGCGCGGCCCAGGGGCAGATCACCGCGTTCGTCGAGCTGGCCAAAAAGCCCGCGGTGGACGCGTTCAAGGAGGAGCAGGGCAAGGGCAAGGAGAAGGCCAAGCAGGCAGCGAAGGCGGCCAAGGCCGACGTCGCCGCGGCGGTCAGCTCCGTCGTCGGGCAGCTGCGGTCCGCGGACGCGGGCACGAAGCTGGTCACCCAGACGGCCAACGCGGTGCCCGGCGCCGTCGTCACCGCGGACGCGGCCAAGATCCGCCAGCTCGCGGAACGGCCGGACGTCGTCTCGGTGCGCACGGTCGTGCCGAAGAACCGCACCAACGCCAGCGCCGAACAGCTCACCAACACGCTTGCCAGCTGGCAGAAAACCGGCAAGTTCGGCGACAACATCCGCGTCGGCGTGATCGACGACGGCATCGACTACACCCACGCCGACTTCGGCGGGCCGGGCACGCCCGAGGCGTACAAGGCGGTCGACCGCGCCAAGCCGTCGCCGCTGTTCCCGAGCGCCAAGGTGGTCGGCGGCACCGACCTCGTCGGCGACGACTACGACTCGGCGGGCAAGACCGGTTCGCCGACGCCGGTGCCGGACCCCAACCCGATCGCGTGCGGCGAGCACGGCACGCACGTCGCGGGCACGATCGGCGGCTTCGGCGTGAACGCCGACGGCAGCACGTTCACCGGCGACTACAAGAAGCTGAACAAGAAGACGCTCGACGCCATGCGGATCGGGCCGGGCACCGCGCCGAAGGCTTTGCTGTACGCGATCAAGGTGTTCGGCTGCAAGGGTTCCACGAACGTCACGTCGCAGGCGCTGGACTGGGCGCTCGACCCGGACGGCGACGGCGACTTCACCGATCACCTCGACGTCGTGAACCTGTCGCTGGGCAGCGACTTCGGCGCTCCGGACGACCCGGACTCGCTGTTCGTGCGCAAACTCGCGCAGAACAACGTACTGCCGGTGATCTCGGCGGGCAACGGCGGCGACATCAACGACATCGCCGGTTCGCCGGGCAACACCCCGGAAGCGCTCACCGTGGCCAGCAGCCGCGACGCGGGCGAGCTGCGGGACGCGATCGAGGTCAAGGCCCCGACCGCCGGTCAGCAGCCTGGCCAGTACAGCCAGGAGTACACCGGCTACGACACCCTCGACCTCACCGCTCCGGTGGTGCCGATCTCGGCGAGCAACAACGCCGGTTGCGCCGCCTATGCGGCTGAGGACAAGGCAAAGGTCGCGGGCAAGATCGCGTGGCTGGAGTGGGACGACAACGACGCCACCCGTCCGTGCGGTTCCGCGGCGCGGGCTAACAACGCGCAGGCCGCGGGTGCCAAGGGCGTGCTGCTTTCGTCCACTGTGGAGCATTTCGGCGCGGGCATCGCTGGCAACGCGGCCGTTCCGATGTTCCAGCTCACCGGCAAGGCCACCCAGGCCGTGCGGGCGGGCCTGAGCGCGGGCACGCTGACCGTGCGGCTGTACGGAGCCGGCCGGACCACGCTGCAGACCTATGACCAGTCCATCGTGGACACTCCCAGCTCGTTCACCTCGCGCGGCGGACGCGGTCCGTCGGTGAAGCCGGACGTCGCCGCGCCTGGCGACACGATCACGTCGGCGTTCCGCGGCAGCGGCAACGAGCGGCTGGTCATCTCGGGCACGTCGATGGCCGCGCCGCACACGTCGGGCATCACGGCGCTGGTCCGCCAGGCGCACCCGGACTGGAGCGTCGAAGAGGTCAAGGCCGACGTCGTGGGCACCGCGGTGCACGACATCACCGACGGGGCCGGGCATACCTACGGCCCGCAGCGGGTCGGGGCCGGCCGGATCGACGCGAAAGCCGCGCTGGACAACCAGGTTCTCGCGTATGTGCAGGACGACCCGGGCGCGGTGAGCGTCACGTTCGGCACCGTCGAGGCGGCTGGGCCGGTCACCTTGAGCAAGACGATCAAGGTGGTCAACAAGGGCGTCAAGGCGGCCGAGTACTCGGTGGGCTACGAGGCGGTCAACAGCCTGCCCGGCGTTGAGTACACAGTGGACAAGAGCTCGGTGAAGCTGAACCCGCGCGGGGTCGCGACGGTGAAGGTGACGCTGAAGATCACTGACCCGAAGGCGCTGCGCAAGGTTCTCGACCCGACCATGGCGGCTTCGCAGGCCGGGCTCGCCCGGCAGTTCGTGGCGGACGCCTCGGGCCGGGTCGCGTTCACCCCGAAGAACGGCGCGACCGTTCCGCTGCGGGTGGCCGTGTACTCGTCGCCGAAGCCGGTTTCGGCGATCACCACCCCGGCCGGCGTGCGCTTCGGAGCGAACGCCGACCAGGCCGTGCTGAACCTCGGTGGCAAGGGCATCGACCAGGGCAGCGGCTCCCAGCGGTACCGCTCGCTGATCAGCGTCCTCGAGTTGCAGGCCGAATCGCCGCAGCTGCCGGAATGCGACTCGCACGTCACGTCCGACTGCACCCTCAACCGCACCGCGAAGGGCGGCGACCTGCGCTACGTCGGCGCGGCGTCGACGGCCCCGCTCGCCAAGGCGCAGGGGGAGCCGGAGAACGCGACGCTGGCGTTCGGCATCACCACCTGGAGCGATTTCGCGAACCTCGGCAGCAATACGGTGCCGTTCGTGGACATCGACACCACCGGCGACGGCAAGCCGGACTTCGAAACCTTCGTGACGAAGGCGACGGGGTCGGACGTGCTGCTCGTCAACACGGTGTCGCTGACCAAGCCGGGCAACCCGTCGGTGGACCTGCAGGCGATCAACGGGCAGCTCGGCGACGTCGACACCAACGTGTTCGACTCGAACGTGATGGTGCTGCCGGTCAGCATCGCCGCGCTCGGCATCGACCCGAAGGAGGCGTCGCACCGGATCAGCTACACGGTCGGCACCGCCGGGTACTACGTCGCTCCGGGTACCTCGAACGGGTTGATCGACCAGGTCAGCACTCCGCTGTCGTTCGATGTGCTCGCACCGGCGTACTCCGCGCAGGGCGGCGGCGACGCGGCGCTGGGCTACGTCGCCAAGCCGGGCACGGCTCTGGTGGTCAACCGCAACAAGGCCGCTGTCGCCGGGGACAAGGCGAAGGGCCTGCTGGCGATCGAGCACCACAACGCGGCCGGGCAGCGCGCCTCGGTCGTGCGGATCGAATCGCAGTTCCCGCGCGGCTGACCTGGTTCACCCTTTGAGGGGAACTTGAAGGGTGCCGCGCAGGCGGCCGCATAGCGGGACGCGGGGGCTTGCCCAGGCTGTCCGGCCTGGGCAAGCCCCCGTTTCCGTTCGCCCGAACGGGTGTCTCACCCTGTGGGAGGATGCGGCATAAGGGTGGTGCGGCTACGGCACCTTGTCTACGGCCGGTAACCTTCCGCTGCTGGCGTTTTTGTGCGAATGGGCCATCGGTGCGCCCGGTGGCCTGGGCTACGGAGGTGTGTGGATGCGGCTCGCGGTGATCCCAGGGGACGGGATCGGGCCCGAGGTGGTCTCCGAGGCGCTCAAGGTGCTCGGTGAGGTAGCACCGGCGGCGGAGATCACGAACTACGACCTCGGCGCCTCGCGGTGGCACGCCACCGGGGAGCTGCTCCCGGAGTCGGTGCTCGGCGAACTGCGCCAGCACGACGCGATCCTGCTCGGCGCGGTCGGCGACCCGACGGTGCCCAGCGGAATCCTCGAGCGCGGCCTGCTGCTGCGGCTGCGGTTCGAGCTGGACCACCACGTGAACCTGCGCCCGGCGCGGCTGTACCCCGGAGTGCGCGGCCCGCTGGCCGACGCCGGGGACGTCGACATGGTCGTGGTGCGCGAAGGCACCGAAGGCCCGTACGCGGGCAACGGCGGTCTGCTGCGCAAGGACACCGAGCACGAGATCGCCACCGAGGTCAGCGTCAACACGGCCTTCGGCGTGCGACGCGTGGTCGCGGACGCGTTCAACCGCGCCGAAGAGCGGCCGCGCAAGCACCTCACGCTCGTGCACAAGACCAACGTGCTGGAGCACGCCGGTTCGCTGTGGTCGCGGATCGTCGAAGAGGTTTCGCTGGAGCACCCGGACGTCACCGTCGCGTACTCGCACGTGGACGCCGCCACGATCCACCTGGTCACCGACCCGTCGCGGTTCGACGTGATGGTCACCGACAACCTCTTCGGCGACATCATCACCGACCTCGCGGCCGCGGTGACCGGCGGCATCGGCCTCGCGGCCAGCGGGAACCTCGACATCACGCGCCGGAACCCGAGCATGTTCGAGCCGGTGCACGGCAGCGCTCCGGACATCGCCGGCCAGGGTCTCGCGGACCCGACCGCCGCGGTGCTCTCGGTGTCGCTCCTGCTGGACCACCTCGGCCAGAAGGAAGCGGCACGGCGGATCGAGGCCTCGGTGGCGTTCGATCTCGCCACGCGCGACCAGTCGTCCCCCGGCGCGACCCAGGCGATCGGCGACCGCCTCGCGGCGCTCGTCTCGTCCAACGCGCGTCAGGCCGGCTGACCGCCTGATTTTTTTCGGACCCCCGCCGCGGAAGCCGGTCGAATTCCGGCGCTGACCCGCAACGGTAGGCCTTCGGCTCCCTCTCCCGGGAGCCGAAGGCGAGCCCGATACCGGCGGAGGTTCCTCGAACCTCGTCCCCTCCCGTCGTGGTCTGCGGGAGACGACACTCCCGCCGCCGGCGGCTGCCGTCTTTTGCGGGCCCAATGTCTCGATTGGGTCGTCGCCGGTGGTTTTTTCTGAAGGACGTTCTGCTTCTCCCGAGCCCGTGGTCGACGAGGCCGGGGATTCGCCGGTTTCCGGCGACGGTGGTTCTGGTGTTTCGCCATCCAGCGGCGATGGCGGTACGCGCGGCTCGAGCCGACAGGGTGGTCCTCCTGCTACGGCGGGTTCGCCACTTCGTGGTAACTCGGGGCAGCGCGGCGAGTCGCCGATCGGTGAGTTGCAGGCCGACAACTCGGCTCGCCGTGAGTTGGGTGGCTCCGGGGCTCGCGATGCCTCGCCGTTGGATGGCCAATCCTCGGGGGAGGGGCGGGGTTCGCCGTTGAGTGGCGAACCTCAGCGCCGACCGGTTGTGTCGCCGTGGACTGGCGAATCTCAGAGCCAGCGGGTGACGTCGCCGTTGAGTGGCGAACCCGAGGGCGAGCGGGCGGCGTCGCCGTTGAGTGGCGAATCCCCGGGCGAACGGGCTGTGTCGCTGTCGAGTGGCGAACTCGAGAGCCAGCGGGTTGTGTCGCCGCAGATTGGCGAACCTGAGAGCCAGCCGGTTACGTCGCCATTGAGCGGCGAACCCGAGAGCGAGCGGGCTGCGTCGCCGTTGAATGGCGAACCCCAGCACAAGCAGGTTGTGTCGCCGTGGACTGGCGAATCGCAGGGCCAGCAGGCTGCGTCGCTGTTGAGTGGCGAATCCCAGGAGGGGGCGGTAGCCGTTCAGCGGCGGCGGCCGTTGACGCCGGTGCTGCTCGGGCTTGGGGTGGCGTTGCTCGGGTCGATTGTCATCGCTGTCGGGATCGGGACGGTGGCGGTACCGGTCACTCACACGTGGGCCTTTCTCCGCGCGGGGCTGTTCGGCGGGACGATCAGCCCGGACGAGGTCGGGGAGTACCGGATCATCTGGGACCTTCGGCTTCCTCGCGTTCTGCTCGCGGTGGTTGTCGGCGCTGGGTTGTCGACAGTGGGCGTCGCGATTCAAGCGATGGTGCGCAACGCGCTCGCCGAGCCGTACGTGCTGGGGATTTCTTCTGGCGCGTCTGTCGGCGCGACTGCGGTGACGTTGTTCGGCGTCTTCGCGTCGCTCGGGATCTACGCGTTGTCGGTCGGGGCGTTCGTGGCCGCGCTCGCCGCAACTTTGATCGTTTATCTCGTCGCCCGCACGCGGCAAGGACTCACACCGCTGCGTCTGGTGCTCACCGGAACGACGTTGTCTTATGGGTTCTTCGCGATCACCACGGTCATCGTCTTCCAGGCACCGAACGGCGAGGCTGCGCGGTCGGCGCTGTTTTGGCTTCTCGGCAGCCTCGCCGGCGCGAATTGGGGCACGCTGCCGATCGCCGCGATCGTGGTGGTCGGCGGGGTTTTGTTGTTGCTGGCGCTGGCCGGTCGGCTCAACGCGCTTGCTATGGGTGACGAAGCGGCGACGACCCTTGGCGTTGACGTCGGGAAACTGCGGATCCTCCTGTTCATCGTTTGTGCTGCCATGACGGGGGTTCTGGTGGCGGTGAGCGGGGCGATCGGGTTTGTCGGGCTGATCCTTCCGCATCTGGTGCGGCTGGTCGTCGGTGCCGATCATCGCCGGGTGCTTGCCGTGGCACCGCTGGCCGGCGCGGTCTTCCTGGTGTGGGTGGACGTCGCGGCGCGGGTGCTCGCCGCACCCGAGGAGTTGCCGATCGGGGTGCTGACCGCGGCGGTCGGGGTACCGGCCTTCCTGCTCTTGATGCGTCGTCGCGCCTACGTGTTCGGAGGTGCGTGAATGGACCTCTCGCTCAACGGCGTCAGCGTGACCGCGGCCGGTCGCACGCTGGTCGAAGACGTGACCCTCGAAGCACGGCAAGGTCAGTTCGTCGGACTGCTCGGCCCGAACGGCAGCGGAAAGTCGACGACGCTGCGCGCCGTCTGCCAAGTGCTCAAGCCGTCGGCCGGAGCTGTTTTGGTCGACGGTCGACCGCTGGACGGTCTCGCACCGCGGAAGCGGGCGCGCGCGATCGCCGCGGTCGCGCAGGAAGCGCACGCGGAGTTCGACTTCACCGTCGCCGAAGTGGTGGCGATGGGTCGAATGCCGCATCACGGCCTGCTCGACCGCATGAGCGCGGCCGACCACCGGTTGTGCGCCGCCGCACTGGCCCAAGTGGGCCTGGCGCACCTGGCCGAGCGAGGCGTGCTCACCTTGTCCGGCGGCGAACGGCAGCGGGTGCTGATCGCGCGTGCACTCGCGCAGCAGCCCCGGATCCTGGTGCTCGACGAGCCGACCAATCATCTCGACATCCGGCACCAGCTCGAAGTCCTCGCGCTCGCACGCACCAGCGGACCTACGGTGCTGGCCGCGCTTCACGACTTGAACCTCGCCGCCGCCGTGTGCGACGTGGTGCACGTGCTCGACCACGGCCGTCTCGTCGCGAGCGGAACCCCGGCCGAGGTCCTCACG
The DNA here is from genome assembly GCF_006704225.1 of Amycolatopsis sp. Poz14. Taxonomy (NCBI): domain Bacteria; kingdom Bacillati; phylum Actinomycetota; class Actinomycetes; order Pseudonocardiales; family Pseudonocardiaceae; genus Amycolatopsis; species Amycolatopsis sp. Poz14. The sequence continues at coordinate 8,859,227 of NZ_JACLHD010000001.1, read as the reverse complement.
CCCGCACTGCTCGCCGAGGTGTTCGGCGTGCGCGGGCATGTGGTGCCGCATCCCGCCACGGGCCGTCCGCAGTTGTTGTTCGACCTGCTCGAGTCCCAGGAGGACAGTCATGCGTAGGACAGTCGCGTTGCTCGTGACGGTCGCCCTCGTCGCCACCGGATGCGGCGCTCAAGTGTCCGAAGGGGACAGTCGAGCGGCCCCGGCTGGGTTTCCGGTGACGGTGACCAATTGCGGTTCGTCGTTGACCGTGTCCAAACCTCCTTCTCGGGTCGTGACGAATGACATCGGCATCACCGAGCTGATGTTCGCGCTCGGCCTGGGCGACCGGATGGCCGGTTACGTGGTCGGCAAAGGACAGTCCGGTGGCGTGGCCTCGTCGCCGTGGAAAGCCGATTTCGCCAAGGTGCCCAAGCTTGCGGAGAAGATCAACCGTGAGGTGGTGCAGGGCGCGGGAGCGGACCTCGTGTTCGCGGGCTGGAACTACGGCTTCTCGGAAGCAACCGGGTTCACCCCGGACTCCCTCGCGAAGCTGGGCATCTCCAGCTACTTGCTCACCGAGGCCTGCCGCAACGGCAATGGCAAGCAACGGGGCATCATGCGACCGCTCGACGCGCTGTACACAGACATGCGCAATCTGGGGAAAATTTTCGGAATCAGTGATCGTGCAGAACGTTTGATCGAAGAGTACCGCGCACGGGTCGCCGCTGTCACGAACGCGGTTCCGGCCGGACGGCCGAAACCCAAGGTGTTCCTCTACGACGACGGCCGTGACCAGCCATTCACCTCCGGACGCAACGCGGGCCCGGACGAAATCATCACCAAATCGGGTGGTGCCAACATCTTCGCCGACCTCAACGACAGCTGGACCAGTGTCAGCTGGGAAGCCGTGATCCAGCGAGCGCCGGACGTCATCCTCATCAACGACTACGGCGGCGAGGTCGGCAGCGTGGCCGACAAGGAGAACTTCCTCCGGTCGCGTCCTGGTCTGCGCGACATCCCGGCGGTGAAGGAGGGACGCTTCTTCGCGCTGCCGTACGCGGCTTTGGTGGAGGGGCCGCGAAATGCGGCCGCGGTCGAGGAATTCGGCCGCTATCTGGCGAAACTGCCCGGCTGACGACTCTCAGAAGGTGGGATGCTTCGCCCGGCGTTTGGAAGCCGGGCGAAGCTGTGGCATGATGGCCGACATGACCGCCATCTCCGTCATTATTGCCTTGCGCGCCGGATAGACGCTCCACAAGAGCTACCGGCGCGCAACCTCTCGCACCCATGCGGGAGGTTTTTTTGTTGCCTGGACCAGGTTCTGCCCCGCCACAAGGAGAACACCGTGACCCGCACGGAACCCGCCGGCACGCCGCTCGGCGATGCCTTCCACCTCTACGACACTACTTTGCGCGACGGTGCTCAGCGCGAAGGGATCACCTACTCCGTCACCGACAAGCTGGCTGTTGCGCGGCTGTTGGACGAGCTGGGGGTCGGGTTCATCGAGGGTGGCTGGCCGGGTGCGTTGCCGAAGGACACGGAGTTCTTTTCCCGCGCTGCACAGGGAGAATTGCCGCTCAAGCACGCTGCGCTGGTTGCGTTCGGATCCACCCGCAAGGCCGGAACTGCGGCTGACAAGGATCCGCAGGTCCGTGCGCTCTTGGACTCGGCGGCCCCGGTCGTCACGTTGGTGGCCAAATCGGACCTTCGGCACATCGAGCGAGCGCTGCGGGTCGACGTCGACGAGGCGTGCGCGATGGTGCGGGACACAGTCGCTTTCCTCGTCGGCGAAGGACGTCGCGTTTTCCTTGACGCAGAACACTTTTTCGACGGTTATGCCTTCTCTCCCGAAACCTCGCTGCGGGTGCTCGACGCTGCGGCGCACGCCGGCGCGGACGTTCTCGTGCTGTGCGACACCAACGGTGGGCAGTTACCGCTAGGACTTGCCGAAACCGTAGGCGAGATCAAGGAAAAGACCGGATTCCGACTCGGAATCCATTGCCAGGATGATACTTCCTGTGCCGTGGCGAACTCTGTCGCCGCGGTACAGGCCGGTGCGACGCACGTGCAGTGCACCGCGAACGGCTACGGGGAGCGGGCAGGCAACGCCGACCTGTTCGCCGTAGCGGGAAACCTCGTGACCAAGCTTGGAATGGAGGTCCTCCCGACCGGAGGAGCCGCCGAGCTCACTCGCGTCTCCCATGCTTTGGCCGAAATCGCCAACCTCGCACCCGACACCCACCAGGCTTACGTCGGGTCGTCCGCTTTCGCCCACAAGGCGGGGCTGCACGCGAGTGCGATCAAGGTGGATCCGTTGTTGTACAACCACATCGATCCGTCTTCCGTCGGCAACGGCATGCGAGTACTGGTCACGGAGATGGCCGGCAGGGCCAGTCTCGAGCTCAAGGGACGTGAACTCGGGGTCGACCTTGCCGGCCGGCCCGACGCACTCACGAACGCGGTGCGGAAGGTGAAAGAACTCGAATCGGAAGGCTGGTCGTTCGAAGCGGCCGATGCGTCGCTGGGGCTGTTGCTGCGTCGCGAGGTCGAGGAGGTTTCCGGCGAAAAGTCGGATCCGCCGCCGTTCGAGCTTGAGTCGTACCGGGTGGTGCTGGACCACCGCCAGGACGGCGAAGTCGTCTCCGAGGCGACGGTGAAGGTGCACGTCGCGGGCGAGCGAGTCATCGCGACCGCCGAAGGGAACGGCCCAGTGCACGCCCTCGACGCGGCGCTGCGCCAGGCGCTGACGCCGTATCTGTCCTGGTTGGACAGCATGGAGCTGGCTGATTACAAGGTGCGGATCCTGCCGTCGAACCCAGGGACGGACGCTGTCACGCGGGTGCTTCTCGAAACTAGTGACGGCGAACACGAATGGACGACGGTGGGCGTGCACGGCAACATCGTCGAGGCGAGCTGGCTGGCGTTGTGCGACGCGTTGGTGCACAAGAGCCTGGCCGTCGCGTCGGAACCGTCGGTGCCCGAGCTGGGGGTGGCTGCTGTGGGCGGGTGATTCCGGCTTTCCTGCTGGGGGGCGTTGAGGCTTTCGGGTCTGGCCTTCGTGCGGGTGGTATTGCGGCTCACAATCGGGTCGTTGGTGGCCGTGCGTGCTGGTGCTGAGGCTGGCTTGTACTTGCGGTCGTTTCTGGCCGGTGCGATGGTCCGTTCGCGCCAGTTGTGTCACGTCAGGTCACCTGGTGCGAGGGGTCCGTTCGCGCGGAATGGAGCGAGGGGGGGGGACTGTCGCGCACGCTCGGGGTGCGCGACAGTCGGTGGGGGTACGTAGACTGGTGCCGTGCGTCTAGCTCGTATTGCTCATCCCAGTGGTGTCGCGTTCGCTTCGATCGAGGGGGACGGCGACGATGCCCAGGTCCTCGAGATCGCGGAACATCCGTTCGGCCAGCCGAACTTCACCGGCAAGCGCTGGCCGCTCGCCGACGTCCGGCTGCTCGCGCCGATCCTGCCGTCGAAGGTGATCGCGGTCGGCAGGAACTACGCGAAGCACGCGGCGGAGTTCGGCAACGAGGTGCCGTCCGCGCCGATGCTGTTCATCAAGCCGTCCACGACGGTGGTCGGGCCGAATGCTCCGATCCGCCGTCCGTCGGACGTCGGACGCGTCGACTTCGAGGGCGAACTCGCGGTCGTCATCGGACAGCCGGTCAAGAACGTGCCCGCGGCCCGCGCCGCCAGTGCGATCCTCGGCTACACGGTCGCGAACGACGTGAGCGCGCGCGACCTGCAGAAGTCCGACGGCCAGTGGGGCCGGGCGAAGGGGTTCGACACGTTCTGCCCGCTCGGTCCGTGGATCGACACGTCGATCGACCCGTCCGACCTGGCGCTCCGCAGCGAGGTCGACGGCGAGTTGAAGCAGGACGGCCGTACCTCCGACCTCGTGCACAAGGTGCCCGAACTGGTCGAGTTCGTGTCGCGGGTGATGACGCTCCTTCCCGGCGACGTGATCCTCACCGGCACGCCGGAGGGGGTCGGTCCGATCGTCAACGGGCAGTCGGTATCCATCACGATCGACGGCATCGGGACTCTGACGAACCCGGTTCAGGACCTCTGAGCTGGGTGTCGCCGTTTGGTGGCGACGGTGCTTGGGCGGGTTCGGGTGTTGCCGTTTAGCGGCGACAGCGGCTCGGCGGAGTGCGTTCGGGCGTTGCCGTTTAGTGGCGAATGGTCGCTGGCGAGTGGTCGGCGCTGTCGCCGCGGGGCGGCGAGAGGTGACTGGTGCTCGGGCTGGTTAGTGGTCAGCGCTGTTGCCGGTAAGTGGCGAATGACCGCTGGCGCTTCGCTTGCCGAGCGGTCGGTGCTGTTGCCTCGGAGCGGCGAAACACGATCGGTGCTGAGCTGGCTGGGAGTCGGTGCTGTTGCCGGTAGGTGGCGAGAGCGCAGCTGATCGTCAGTTGGCGAGTTGGTGGCGTTGTGGCCGCTGGGTGGCGAGAGCGCTGATGGTCAGTCGGCGGGTCGGTGGCGTTGTTGCCGTTGGGTGGCGAAACCCATTCCTGTTTCCGGCTTTGCCCACCGGCGGGTGATGCCGGTGGGCGGGTGCGTCGCGCGGGCGAGAGGTGCTCGGCGTTGCCGGTTCGCGGCGAATCCGGCGGTGGCTTAGCGGCTGGCCGGTTCTGCTGGGCGGCGGGCGAAGGCTGGGGCGGATTCCCGGCGGATGCCTACGCCGATGAGGTACGCCGGGACTCGAGCGAGTTTCGGGAAGCGCCTGAGCAGGGTGATCAATTGTGCGGGCGGGCCGTCGGCGTGGCCGGTCATTACGGGGCCCATCACGCGGCGGTGGAGAAGGCGTTGCAGCCCCTGAACGGCGACGGTCGGCAGGAGGCGACGGCGGCGGACTGCGGTGAGGTCCTTTTCGGTCGGTTTGCCGCGGAGGAGCGGCTCGGCCAGTAGCCTCGCGGCGGCGACGGCGTCTTGGACCGCCAGGTTGATTCCGACGCCTCCGACTGGGGACATCGCGTGGGCGGCGTCTCCGATGCACAGCAGGCCGTCGACGTGCCAGCGGTGCAGGCGGTTGAGGCGGACGTTGAGGAACTTGACGTCGTCCATGGACTTCAGTTCGTGCACTCGGTCGGCGAATTCCGGGCAGACCTCGGTGACGTCGCGGCGGAAGCTTTCGATGCCGGCGTCGTTCAGGTCCTTGCCCTTCGGCGTGAGGTAGGCGATCTGGTAGTAGCCCTTGCGTGGCAACGGCACCGCGAAACGGTGGTTGCGCATCCTCGGCATGAGCGTGGCTTCCTGTTCCTCGGGCTTCCGGGAGAGGCGGAACCACCAGGCGTCGAACGGGGTGTAGTACTCGCGCGGGGTGAGGCCGGCTGAGCGGCGGGCCAGTGACCAGCGGCCGTCGGCGGCGAGGACCAGGTTGGCTTTCAGTTCGCCTTCGGTGCCGTCTGCGGTGCGGTAGCGGACGCCGGTGACTCGGCGGCCCGAGCGGAGCAGGCCGGTCATTTCGGTTTCGAGGCGCAGGGTGAAGGTCGGCTCCTTCTGCGCTGTCTCGGCGAGCAGGTCCAGGAAATCCCATTGGGGGACCATCGCCACGTACGGGCGGGGGACGTTCAGCAGGGACATGTCGGCGAGGGTCAGCGCGTCGCCGTCGGGAGTGGGGAGTCCGACGGTGGTCACCTTGGTGTGCGGGAGCGCTTCGAATTTCTCGCCCAGGCCCAGTTCGTCCAGGAGCCTGAGGGTGGACGGGTGGACGGTGTCGCCGCGGAAGTCGCGGAGGAAGTCTGCGTGCTTTTCCAGCACGGTTACCTCTACGCCTGCTCGGGCCAGCAGCAAACCCGCCACCATGCCTGCCGGTCCGCCGCCGACTATGACGCAGCCCGTGTGCTCGGTCATCTTCCCCAGCTCCCTCTTATTCATCGCCTGTTGAATAACACCGAGGATGCACCTTGGGCGGAGGGCGCGTCAAGTCGGCCGATGGGGTGGGGGTCAGGCGTGGGGTGGGTGTCGGGGAGTGCGGTTGGGGCCGGAGCTGGTGGAGGCTCCGGGGCGGGGCGGGGCGGGGCGGGACGAGGTAGGCGAGGCAAGGCGAGGCGAGGCAAGGAAGACGAGGCAGGCAAGGCGAGGCGCGGCAAGACGAGGCAGGCAGGGCAAGACGAGGCAGGCAGGGCAAGACGAGGCAGGCAGGGCAAGACGAGGCAGGCAAGGCATGGTGAGGAAGGCATGGCGAGGGAGGGATGGCGAGGGAGGGATGGCGAGGGAGGGATGGCGAGGGAGGGATGGCGAGGGAGGGATGGCGAGGAAGGCATGGCGAGGAAGGAGAGGGGGCAGGAGAGGGGCTGTCTCAGCGGCGATGGGCAGCAATGACGCGGTCGAGAGCATGTTTGCCAACCGGGGATCGTGATCAGGATCGGCTTTGCCCGCCCGGGATCGTGGGTGGGATCGGCTTTGCCCGCCGGGGATCGTGGGTGGGGTCGGTTCTGTCCACCGGGGATCGTGGGGCGGGATCGGCGGAGCGCGGTGTCTTCAGGGAGAGCGCGGAACTGCCACTGGCTGGTGTCGGCAGCGGAGTTGATGTAGTCCGCGGGCGGCCAGAATGTGGGGAGTTTGCGTAATGGCACGTGGTTCGCGTATGTGGATCTCCGGTGGCATGAGGGGTCGCTGCCATCTGGCCGGAAAGATCAGGACGGCAGTATTTCCGGAAAGGATTTCGGGTGGTTAGTTCGGTCGCGGAACTTATGCGTGGTTGTTGTTGCTTTGAGGACAGTCACGGCTGAGGGCGGCCGACTTTGTGGGCGGGGAAAGGGTTGTGGCTACAGGGTTTCGCGGCGGAAGCGGGAGGGGGCAGTGGGGCGAGCACCGAGGGGGACCGTTCGGAATTGGTAAGTTTTCGAAGGGGAGCGTGGAGTAAGCGGCTTTCACCCGCTCGGCCCTCTGGGGCGGTGGTGAACGTCACGGGGCGGACACTTTGTGCACCGGCGGTAGAGCCGGTCAGCGGCAACGGCTCTGGGGTAATCACCTTTTTGGCCGCGTTGCGAACGCGGCGAGTGCCCTAGCCTCACGGGGTGGATTTCGCCCCGGCCGCTCTGTCGCGTGCTCGTACTGCCCCGCCGGCCGCTGCCGGTCGCGAACCGTGGGCTCCTCCTGAGTTGAGTCTGGTTTGCCTCGACATCGATGACACGTTGATCGACTGCACCGCCGCGATCCGGCGTACGTTGCACGCGCTCACGGGGCGCGACGATCTTTGGCCGTTGTGGGATTTGATCACCGAGGAGCACGTCGCGCTCGTGGTGGCGGGGAAACTCGGTTACGACGTCATGCATCACCGGCGTACTGAATGTTTCCTCGCCGAGTTGGGGATCTTCGGCGACTCCGCGCAAGTGAGCGCGTTCGAGGCGCGCCGGCGGGAGATTCTGGCTCGGTCCTGGCGGTTGTTCGACGATGTTCTTCCTTGCCTGGAATGGCTGCGCGCCGCGGGGCTTCAGCTGGCCGCCGTGACGAACGCCTCAGGGGTTCATCAGCGGCAGAAAATCGCGGAACTCGGGCTGGCGCCGTATTTCGACCACGTCGCGATCGCGGGGGAGGTCGGGGTCGCGAAACCCGATCCGGTGATGTTCCACTCGGTCTGCCTGGCGCTGGACTGCCCGCCGGAGCGCACGGTGCACGTCGGGGACAAGCTCGACACCGACGCGATCGGCGCGTTCGACGCCGGGCTCGGCGCGGTCTGGCTCGATCGCGACGGGACCAGTCGCACCGGCGAGCGGGCGCCTGAGGGGGTGCACACCGTGGCGGGGCTCGGCGAGCTTCCTGAGCTGCTGGTTTCGGAGTACGCGACGGTCGGCGTGCCTGCTCCGCGGGCAGCGGGGACCCCCGCTGCGACGGTCCGCGGCGGGATGTTCTAGTATTTCTTCTCGTGCGGCACTGACCTGGGCAACCGGGAAAGTACCTCACTGGGGTATGGTGTAATTGGCAGCACGACTGGTTCTGGTCCAGTTAGTCTAGGTTCGAGTCCTGGTACCCCAGCTGCAGAGAGGACCCCCTCTCGGAAGTGCGAAAATCGCTTCTGGTAAGTTCTCTCTCGCAAGAAACGCCCCGGAAACGGGGAAGTTCCTAAGCCCCCGTCGTCTAGCGGCCTAGGACGCCGGCCTCTCACGCCGGTAGCGTGGGTTCGAATCCCATCGGGGGTACAGCCAGCCCGGTTGATCGATTAAAGATCAACCGGGTTTTGTTGTATTCGGCGGGAAAACCCGGGCAATCCACGATCACTCCTGCGCGCCGCCGAACATCGCTGCCGCCGCGCGGCCATTCGCCTGGTTTTCGGTCACATACGGCCGGAGTTCGGTCTCGTACTTGGCGAAAGCCTCCGGGTGCGTCGCATCCGCCAGGTGCTGAGCCAGTGAACGGGCGCCGAGCAGGGCCTGCGAGGTGCCCATGCCCGCCGTCGGCGCGGCGCAGTATCCGGCGTCTCCCACCACGGCGATGCGGCCGGTCGACCAGTGGTTCAGGTGTACCTGGGTGCTCGAGCTGAAGTAGAAATCCGCGGCCTCCGACATCGCCTCGAGCAGGCGCGGCGTGTGCCAAGCGTCACCGGCGAAGGCGGCGCGGGTCGCTGCTTCCTGGTCGGCGCGGGGGAGACGGTCCAGGGCTCCTGAGGTCGTTCCGAAGGACAGGCTGACCGTCAGGCGGTCGGGGTCCGCTGAGTTGAACAAGTAGACCGCGGTGCTGTCGGCGGTGCGGAGGAGGCCGCTGTGGTCCAAGTTCAGGAAGTTCGGCATGGTGAAGCCCGCGCCGGAAAGGCCGAGGTGCTGCAGCACTGCTGAGTGCGGGGCGAAGGCCAGTTGGCGGACCTTCGAGTACACGCCGTCCGCGCCGAAGACCAGGTCGTAGGTCCCCGTGGAGCCGTCGGTCAGTTCGGCGGTCACGGCGGCCTCAGTTTGCGTCAGCGACGTGATCGAGGTGCCGAAGCGGTACTCGACATGATCGACAGTCAGGGCGTACAGCAGCTCGTTCAGGACGTGCTTGGGCACCTCCAGCTCGCCCGCGAAAGCTTCGGCGGGCAGCAGGTCTACCTGGGTGCCGTCGCGGTCGACGATGGCGGTGCCGGTCATTTTCGTGTCGTGCCGGCGGACGTCGTCGAGGATGCCCAGCTCGGCGAGGACATCGAAGGCGGCGCCGCGGAAATCCACGGCGTAACCGGTGCGCCGGAGGGCAGGAGCGCGTTCGACGATCGTCACGCGGTGGCCGGCGCGGGTGAGCAACTCGGCGAGGGTTGCGCCAGCCACGCCGGCACCGGAGATCAGGACGTTCGAGGAGGTCATGGGAGAGACCGTAGCCAAGTTTTGTCCATTTGGTCAAACCGTTTGGATAAACCATCTGGACAAGGCTTCGGCTAGGCTGGGCTCCATGGGTAATCGCGAGGATCTGCTGGCCGGGGCGAAGCGCTGCTTGATCGAGCGGGGCTGGGGCAACACGACGGTGCGCGACATCGCGGCCGCGGCGGGCGTCAGTCACGCGGCGATCGGCTACCACTTCGGGTCGCGGGACGCGTTGCTGACGCAGGCGCTGGTCGCGGCGGTCGACGAGCTGGGCGGTCAGGTCGCGGATTCCTCCTTCGACCTGTCCGAGCAGGGGCTGAACCGGCTGATCGACAGCTTCGGCGAGCACCGGGCGCTGTGGGTCGCGCAGCTGGAAGCGCTCGTGCAGGCCGAGCGGTCACCGGACGTGCGCCGGCATCTCGTGCAGGGGCTGCGGGAGGCGCGCGCCGGGGTCGGCGGGGCGGTGCAGAGCGCGTTGGTGATCGGGCTGATGGTGCAGTGGCTGCTCGACCCGGAGGAGGCACCGTCGGCGAAAGAAGTCACCGACGGGATTCGCGCGGTGGCGGCGGAAAGCTAGACCCAGACGGAGTCGGCCGGGTTTCCGGCGGGCGGTTCGCCGCCCGCTTCGGCGAACGCGGTCAGCGCGTCGACCAGGCCGCGGCGGGCCGATTCGGGCATTTTCTCCACGACGGCGGCGATTTCGCGCCGCCGTCGTTGGGTGACGACGCGGACGATCCGGTCGCCTTCCTGAGTGAGTTCGATGACGACCTCGCGCCGGGACGACGGGTTGCCCAGGCGGGCGACCAGCTCGACAGCGACCAGCCGGTCGATCATCCGGCTCGCGGTGGACGGCGTGACGCCGAGATGTTCGGCGAGCGCGGCCTGTTTCAGCGGGCCGCGGGAATGCAGCACCACCAGGAGCCGGAATTGCGGCATCGTGATGAGGTCGCCGACGGAGGCGATGGACCGCGCGGACACCGCGACGAGCAGCCGCGAAGCGGTGAGCACGGCTTCGGTGACCGCGTCGACGTCGTCGGGTACGTCGGTGCGAGCGGAGATCGGCGCGCGAGACATGTTCCCAGTGTGCCGCATCTCGCGGCGGATTCCGCTCGATAACGGTGCTGGGCAACGAATCAGGGGGAATCGGGCCATTCCGGCTGCCCGGCCGGCGGGAAAAAGAAACGACCCCGCGTCCCGGCGAACGGGAGGCGGGGTCGTTCCGGAGCCTGCTCAGAGACCGGCGAAAGCCTGGTCCACGAACTGCTTGTGCTGATCCGCCCACTGCTTGGCGGCGGTCTTTTCCTGGCCCTTCGGAGCCTTCTGGATCGCGTCCTCGAGCGAACCGAGGTCCTCGTCCGACATCTTCAGCTTCTTGGCCACGCCGGCGAGCGCCGGGAAGTCCTTCTCGAAGCCCTTGCGGCCCAGCGCGTGGATCTGCTCGCCCTTGCCCATCGCGCCCTTCGGGTCCTGGAGATCCTTGAGCTGGTAGCGCGAGTACGCCCAGTGCGGGTGCCACAGCGTCACGACGATCGGCTTCTTCGCCTTGATCGAGCTGTCGAGCGCGGCCAGCATCGCGGTGGTCGACGAGTTCTGCAGGGTCATCGCGCCGTCGAGGCCGTACTGCGGGATCGCTTGCTTCTGCACGATGCCCGTCTCGCCCGCGCTCGCCTCGATGCCGGTGATCTTGCCGTCGAACATGCTCGCCTTGTCCTTGAGGTCGGCGATGCTGTTGACGTCCTTCACGTAGTCCGGCACGGCGAGGTTCAGGGTCGCCTTGTCGTACCAGACGCCGAGGTCCTCGAGCTGGTTCTTGTACTGGTCCCAGTACTGCTTGTGCGTCGCGGGCAGCCACGAGTCGAGGAACAGGTCGACGTCGCCCTTCGCGAGACCCGCGTAGATCGGGCCGACGTCGAGCATCTGCGTCTTGACCTTGTAGCCCTTCTCCTCCAGCACCGCCTGGTACAGGTTGGTGAGGGCGACGTCCTCGTCCCAGTTGATGTAGCCGATGGTGACGCTCTTGGCTTCCTGGCTGTTGTTCGACTGGGACTCCCGGCCGCCGCACGCCGCGGTGAGGCCGACCAGGGCCGTCACGGCGGCGCCGATGGCGATGATCCGGCCGAAGCGTTTCGATGTGCGCACTCGTTCGTCCTTTCTCGTTGCGGTGGAGGTGGATCAGGCCGCGTCGGCCCGGCGGAGGGCGCGGCCCACCGCCGAGCGCGCCCCGAGCGAAGAGGTGAGCCGGTCGAGGTAGATCGCCAGCACGACCACGCTGAGACCGGCTTGGAAACCCAGGTCCAGCTTGAGGCTCGTGACCGCGGCGTACACCTCGGCGCCGAGTCCCGGCGCGCCGACCATGCCGGAGATCACGACCATCGACAGCGACAGCATGATGATCTGGTTGATCCCGGCCATGATCGACGGCATCGCGAGCGGGATCTGGATCTCCCGCAGGATCCGCCGCGGCGGCGAGCCGAACGCCTCGCCCGCCTCGACCATTTCCGGGTCGACCTGGCGGATGCCGAGTTCGGTCAGCCGCACGCCCGGCGGCAGCGAGAACACGATCGTCGCCACGACGCCCGGCACGGGGCCGATGTGGAAGAAGAAGATGACCGGGATCAGGTACACGAACGCGGGCAGCGTCTGCATGAAGTCCAGGACCGGCTTCACGATCCGGCTCACCGTTTCGTTGCGCGCGGCCGCGATCCCGACCGGCACCGCGATCGCCACCGCGACCACCCCGGAGACGAGCACCTGCGACAGCGTCTGCATCGCGGACGGGAACTCGCGCAGGCTGTCGATGAGCGCGAACCCGATCGCCGAGCCGACGCCGAACTTCCAGCCGCGCAGCCACCAGCCGAGTGCCGCGAAAAGCACGAGCAGCACCGGCCACGGCGCCCAGGTCAGCGCTGAGGAAAGCCCGGTGATCGCACCGTTGACAATGCTTTCGACGAAATCGAAGAACGGGCCGATGTTGCCCTGCAGCCAGTCGATGATCGCCTTGAACCAGGCACCGACGGGAATCTGCGGCAGATCGCCGACGAGGACGCTGTCAGACACGGGCGTTCACCTCCTGTTCGTCGTTTTCTCCTGAGCTCAGCGCGTTCAGCAGCGCCTCCCGGGTCACCGCGCCGAGCAGCGCGCCCTCGGCGTCGACCACCGCGAGCGGCGCGGGCGCGGAAGCGGCGTGGCCGAACAGGTCGGCCATCTGGGTTTCCGGGCTGGTGCGCGCGGCGGAACGGTCGACGATGCCGGCGATCGTTTCCGTGCCGTTGTCGGCGGCCTCGCTCACCGCGCGCCGGTCGACCGCGCCGGCGAACTTGCCGTCCTCGGTCACCAGCACGCCGGAGAGTTCGTTCCGGCGCATCGTTTCCAGCGCTTCGGTGACGGTCGTGGCCGGGGTGAACGAGATGTCCGCGGGCGCCATCACCGCCGACGCGGTGAGCACCCGGGAACGGTCGACATCGCGGACGAACTTCGCGACGTATTCGTCGGCCGGTTCGGTGAGCATCTCCTGCGCGGTCGCGACCTGCACGATCCGGCCGTCGCGCATCATCGCGATCCGGTCGCCGAGGCGCATGGCCTCGTTGAGGTCGTGCGTGATGAACACGATCGTTTTGCCCAGCTGCCGCTGCAGCGTCAGGAGCTGGTCCTGCATCTCCTTGCGGATCAACGGGTCCAGCGCGCTGAACGCCTCGTCCATCAGCAGGATCTCGGTGTCCGCGGCCAGCGCGCGGGCGAGGCCGACGCGCTGGCGCATCCCGCCGGAAAGCTGACCGGGCAACCGGTCCTCCCATCCGGTGAGCCCCACCATCTCGAGCGCTTCGGCGGTGCGTTCGCGCTGCCGCTCGCGCGGAGCGTTCTGCACGCTCAGCCCGTAGGCGACGTTCTCCGCGACCGTGCGGTGCGGGAACAGCGCGAAGTGCTGGAACACCATGCTCATCCGCCGCTGGCGCAGCTCGCGCACCTCGCTCGCGGACTTGTCGGTCAGGTCGATGTCGTCGACCAGCACCCGCCCGGAAGTGGCCGGGAGCAATCCGTTCAGCGTGCGCAGCAGGGTCGACTTGCCCGAACCGGACAGTCCCATCACCACGAAAATTTCGCCGCGCTCCACGGTGAAGGAGGCGTCGATCACCGCCGCGGTCACGCCGGGCAGCTCCAATTCGGCGCGGTCGGCGCCGTTCTCCAGCTTGCCGACCGCTTCTTCCGCCCGGCGGCCGAACACTTTGTACAGCTTCTCCACACGAACTATCGGCACAGTCGTCTCATGTTCTCGCATTCGGGGTCCTTGCCGGGCGTCATGATTGCATAGACCAACAGTGATCGGAGCCGATCGCGCGACCGCTTCACCGATGACGGCCGGTTTTCGTGGCCCGGCACCCACTTTCGCGGGCGCGGTGCGCGCGCCCGCGAGACACCGGTGCGGCGGCGGGGAAAAGACGGTGTGCGCTGGCGAAACCAGTCCGGATTCGCCGGTTCGCCCGACTGGATTACCGGTGGCGACAGTGCGTGGTTGTCACGTTCGCATAACAACCCGAAAGTCTGTTGTGGACCTTGCGCGGCCTGGGTGATCGCGGACACCCGGCGGCCACGCATGGTGCCGGGCCGGACACGGCAAGGAAACCCCGGAGACCGCTTCGCGCGGGCGTTCGCACTTGCTTGGGGGAACAGGTGATCGACTGGAGGCGGCGGCGAGATGGCCGGTGCGATCGGGAAAACGCAGAGGCGTTCCCTCGATTTCCTTCGCGCTGCGCCGTTGTGGTGCGGCGGGGACAATGCCCGCCGCCGCGGCCCGGCTGTCGCTTCGCGGTCCGCGAGAGCTGTACGGGCAAGCGTGCCAACGGATCTTGGCGGTCGACGCGCTGCTGGGGAATCGACGCGAGGCGCGGGGTCGGCCGTGCGCTGTTTGCTCCGAATGCCGGAGAGCGCATGCGGCGCGGGAAAAAGGGCAGAGATGCGGCAAGCCCCGCCCGGGGAGAAGCCGGGCGGGGCTTGCGGTCTGCTTCCGGGGAAGCGGAGTTACTTCTTCTTCGCGGCCGAGGTGCGCTTGGCCGGAGCCTTCTTCGCGGTCGCCGTGGTCTTCTTGGCGGCCGGCTTGGCGGCGGCCTTCGCCCGCGTGGTGGTGGCCTTCGGAGCCGCCTTGGCCGCGGTGGCCTTGGTGGCGGTCGCCTTGGCGCGGGTGGTGGTGGCCTTCGCGGCGGTGGCCTTGGCGGGAGCCTTGGCCGCGGTGGCGCGGGTGCGGGTGGCGGCCGGCTTGGCGGCGGTGGCCTTGGCGCGAGTGGTGGTCGTCGCCGTGGCGCGGGTGGCGGTCGCCTTCGCGGTGCTGGCGGTCGCACGCTTCACGGCAGTCGCCTTCGGCAGCTTCTTGGAGCCGGAGATGACGTCCTTGAACGTGGTGCCCGCGCGGAACGCCGGAACGTTGGTCTTCTTGACCCGCACGGCTTCGCCGGTGCGCGGGTTGCGCGCGGTGCGGGCGGCACGAGCGCGCTTTTCGAAGACACCGAAGCCGGTGATGGTGACCTTTTCGCCCTTGTGGACGGTGCGGATGATGATGTCGACGAGACCGTCGACGGCTTCCGCGGCTGCCTTCTTGTCGCCGATGCGCTCCGACAGAGCTTCGATCAGCTGGGCCTTGTTGGCCATTCCAGTTCCTCCAACCAGAACTTGTTTTATACGGCCATACAGGCCGAACGCAGTCATTATCACCCATAGACTTCGCAAGTCCAATCGGGACCTGCCTTTTTCGTTGCCGTGTCGGCTAACCGGAGAGCGGGCGAGCCGCCCGAAGCGCCGGATTCTTTCACTGGCCGGAAGACCCGCGAGAGTGCTTGCGGCACCGGCAAAGTCGCATGTGGACAGCCGCTGGCCTGCGGTTTTGCCTTTTCTTGAGGTGTCGTGGCTGGGTCCGGCGGGGGCGCTCGGAGGGCCCGTGCAGCGGCCGGACGGTCTACTGAGGACGATCGAAAACCGCGCGAAAAAGGCTGCCTCGCACGGGCGTGGCGGAGCGGGGGCTGGGCGACAGAGGCGTTCCGCGGGGCGTCGTGGTTGGCGGCGGGGAGGGTCTTCGGGAGGGGCTCGAGGTCGTTCGATCGGGTCGGTGCCGTGGCGGCGGGGGAATCGCGCGGCGGGGCGGAATCGTTCGCGGTGCCGGGTTTGGGTTCGGCTGCGGGGTGCGTTGGGTTCGCGGGACGTCGCGTCGGTGGGATCGGTTGTGGGGGAAGGGCGGTTCTTGGCGGGGTGGCGGAGAGGTGGTCGGGGCTTGGGTTCGTCGCGTGGGGCGAGGGGAGCGGCTTCGCGTTAGGGGAGGGCTGTCGGAGAAGGGCTGAGCGGCGGGGTCGTTCTCCGGGTGGTTCGGCGGTGGCGCTTTGGGTCTGGCTGTCGGGTGGGGTGTGTTCGCGGTAACCCGCGTCAGGATTGTCGACGGGAAAAGGCTGCCTCCTGCCGGTGTGGTGGAGAGGCGGCTGTGGTGGGCGGGCTTTGGATTCGGGGCAGGCGGGCGTCGGCGTGAAAAGGCCGCCTCCCGCCGGGGTGGCGGAGAGACGGTCGGGGCTTTGGGTTCGTCGCGTCGGGCGAGGGGAGCTGCCTTGTGTGAGGGGAGGGTTGCCGGAGAAGAGCTGAGCGGCGGAGTCGTTCCCCGGGTGCTTCGGCGGCGGCGCTTGGGGTCTGGCTACCGGGCGGGGTGTGTTCGCGGTAACCCGCGTCAGGGCTGTCGATGCGAAAAGGCCGCCTCCCGCCGGGGTGGCGGAAGGCGGCCTGGGGTTGGCGCGTGGTGGGAGGCGGGCGTTAGAGGCGTTCCTGGAGCGCGTCGGCGGCGGCGAGAAGATCGGCCGCCCACCGGGCGCCGGGCTTGCGCCCTATGCGTTCGATCGGGCCGGAGACCGATACCGCGGCGACGACGGTTCCGGAGGAATCGCGCACCGGGGCGGAAACGCTCGCGACGCCGGGCTCGCGTTCGGCGACGCTTTGCGCCCAGCCGCGGCGGCGGACTTCGAGCAGAGTGCGTTCGCCGTAAACCGCGTCGGCGAGGATCGTCCGTTGCGTGTGCGGATCCGACCACGCGGCAAGGACCTTCGCGCCCGAGCCCGCCGTCATCGGCAGGCGCGAGCCGATCGGAACCGTGTCGCGCAAACCGCTCGGCGGTTCCGCGGTCGAAACGCACACGCGCTGCACGCCGTCGCGCCGGTAAAGCTGAACGCTTTCGCCGGTGATGTCCCGGAGCTTCGGCAGCACCGAACTCGCCGCGTCGAGCAACGGGTCGGTCGAGCCGCCCGCGAGTTCGGCGAGCGCGGTGCCCGGCCGCCAGCGCCCGTCCGGGCCGCGCCGCAACAGGCGATGCACCTCGAGCCCGACCGCGAGCCGGTGCGCGGTCGCGCGCGGAAGCCCGGTGCGCGTGCACAGTTCCGCCAGCCCGCACGGGTCCTCGGCGACGGCCTGCAGCACGGCCACGGCTTTGTCCAGTACTCCGATACCGCTATGCTGTCCCACGACGCGATACTATCTTCCCGCAGTGTGGGAAGTCCAGAATCTGGGAAAAACGAAACCCGGGCCTGCGGCCAGCCGCGGCTCGCCCCTCCTCACCGGCTCTGTCCGGGTTCCGTGCTCCCGGCCGATCCCGTGGAAGGAGCCGGAGATGACCACCCCCACCGGCAAGGCTCGTACGCTGGCGGAGAAGGTGTGGGACAGCCACCTCGTGCGCCGAGGCGAAGGCGCCGAACCGGATCTGCTCTACATCGACCTCCACCTGGTGCACGAAGTGACCAGCCCGCAGGCGTTCGACGGACTGCGGCTGGCCGGGCGGCAGGTGCGCCGCCCCGACCTCACCATCGCCACCGAGGACCACAACGTCCCCACCGTCGACATCGACCTCCCGATCGCCGACCCGGTGTCCCGCACCCAGGTCGACACGCTTCGCCGCAACTGCAAGGAGTTCGGCGTCCGGCTGCACCCGATGGGCGACGCCGAACAGGGCATCGTGCACGTGATCGGACCGCAGCTCGGGCTGACCCAGCCGGGCACCACCGTGGTGTGCGGCGACAGTCACACCTCGACGCACGGCGCGTTCGGCGCGATGGCCTTCGGCATCGGCACTTCCGAGGTCGAGCACGTGCTCGCCACCCAGACGCTGCCGCTGCGGCCGTTCAAGACGATGGCGATCAACGTCGACGGCACGCTGCAGCCGGGCGTCACCGCGAAGGACGTGATCCTCGCGGTGATCGCCAAAATCGGCACCGGCGGCGGGCAGGGCTACGTCCTCGAGTACCGCGGCAAGGCCATCGAAGAGCTGTCGATGGAAGCCCGGATGACCATCTGCAACATGTCGATCGAGGCGGGCGCGCGCGCCGGCATGATCGCGCCGGACGAGACGACCTTCGCCTACCTCAAGGGCCGTCCGCACGCGCCGAAGGGCGGGGAGTGGGACGCCGCCGTCGCCGCCTGGCGCGAGCTGCGCACCGACGAGGGCGCGGAATTCGACGCCGAGGTCCACCTCGACGCGGACCAGCTGACGCCGTTCGTGACGTGGGGCACCAACCCGGGACAGGGCCTGCCGCTGGGCGATTCGGTGCCCGACCCGGCCGCGATCCCGGACGAGAACGCGCGCTTCGCCGCCGAGAAGGCGCTGTCCTATATGGATCTGAAGCCGGGCACGCCGCTGCGCGAGATCGCGGTGGACACCGTCTTCCTCGGGTCCTGCACCAACGGCCGGATCGAGGACCTGCGCGCCGCGGCCGAGGTGCTGCGCGGGCGCAAGGTGGCCGATTCGGTCCGGATGCTCGTGGTGCCCGGTTCGATGCGGGTGCGCAAGACCGCCGAAGAGGAAGGCCTGGACAAGATCTTCGCCGAGGCGGGAGCCGAATGGCGGCAGGCGGGCTGCTCCATGTGTCTCGGGATGAACCCGGACCAGCTCGCCCCCGGCGAGCGCAGCGCGTCCACCTCCAACCGCAACTTCGAGGGACGGCAGGGCAAGGGCGGCCGCACGCACCTCGTCTCGCCGCTCGTGGCCGCCGCCACCGCCGTGCGCGGGACGCTGTCCTCGCCCGCCGACCTGCCCGCCTGACTTCCCCGAGAGGAGCTCCCACCATGGAACCGTTCACCCAGCACACCGGGATCGGGGTCCCGCTGCGCAGGTCCAACGTGGACACTGACCAGATCATCCCGGCCGTCTACCTCAAGCGCGTGACCCGCACCGGATTCGAGGACGGGCTGTTCGCCGCCTGGCGCGGCCAGGAGGACTTCATCCTCAACCAGGAACCGTTCAAGAACGGGTCGGTGCTGGTCGCCGGGCCGGACTTCGGCACCGGTTCGTCGCGCGAGCACGCCGTGTGGGCGTTGATGGACTACGGCTTCCGGGTCGTCATCTCATCCCGGTTCGCCGACATCTTCCGCGGCAACTCCGGCAAGGGCGGCCTCGTCGCCGCGCAGTGCGAGCAGTCGGATGTCGAACTGCTCTGGAAGCTGCTGGAGAACGAGCCCGGCACCGAGGTGTCGGTGGACCTCGAAGCCAAGACCGTGCGGGCCAAGGACTTCACCGCGCCCTTCCAGATCGACGACTACGTCCGCTGGCGGCTGCTCGAAGGACTCGACGACATCGCGCTGACTCTGCGCCACGCGGGGGACATCGACGAGTTCGAGTCGAAGCGGCCCTCCTGGAAGCCCGCGACGCTTCCCGCCGCGACCTCCTGACCTGCGCCGCCGGGGCCGGATTCCCTGCTCGGAAAGGGAATCCGCCCCCGGCGGGCCCCCTCTTCGCCCACGCCAAACGGAGCCTCCCGGACCCGGAAACGGGTCCTTCGGGAGGGCGGAACCGTTCCCGCCGCAAGGGAAAATTTCGCGTGCCGTTTGGAATTTGTGCTGTCTTGGTAATACCGTGTGCGTTAGCCGGCCGACCTGGCCGTGGACGAAGAGTTCTTCTTGGAGGGACTGGAATGGCCAACAAGGCCCAGCTGATCGAGGCGCTGTCGGAGCGTCTGGGCGACAAAAAGGTTGCTTCGGAGGCCGTCGACGGTCTCGTCGACATCATCATCCGGACGGTCAACAAGGGCGAAAAGGTGAACATCACCGGCTTCGGGGTGTTCGAGAAGCGCGCTCGTGCCGCCCGCACCGCGCGCAACCCGCGCACCGGCGAAGCCGTGCGAGTGAAGAAGACGAACGTTCCGGCGTTCCGCGCGGGCACCACGTTCAAGGACGTGATTTCCGGTTCGAAGAAGCTGCCGAAGGCCACGGCGGCGAAGCGGGCCACGGCCAGCACCGCGAAGGCGACCACCACCCGCGCCGCCTCGACCACCGCCACGCGCAGCACCCGTGCCACGGCGGCGAAGCCCGCCGCCACGCGCACCCGCGCCACCGCGGCCAAGGCTCCCGCCAAGGCCACCGCGGCCAAGACGACGACGCGCGCCACGGCCGCGAAGTCCACCACCACCCGCGCCAAGGCGGCCCCGAAGGCCACCACCACGCGGGCGAAGGCCGCCGCCAAGCCTGCCGCCAAGACCACCGCGGCAGCGAAGAAGACCACGGCCGCGGCCAAGAAGGCCCCGGCGAAGCGCACCTCGGCGGCCAAGAAGAAGTAACAGCCCCGGTATTCGTTGCTTCGCGGCAGGGCCCCGACCTCGGGTGAGGTCGGGGCCCTGCCGCGTTTTCGGGGGGACTTGGGCGGCTGGATGGGGGAGTCGGGCGGGGTGAGGTCGGGGCGCTGCCGCGTTTTCGGGGGGGCTTGGGCGGCTGGATGGGGGGAGTCGGGCGGTGGGAAGGGTTAGCTGGCGGGGGGTGAGGCGTTGTGGGGGCTGGGGTTTCGGCTGGGCTGAGCGGTGCGTCGGCGCGGGGGTTGCTGTGCTGGCGTGGGGTTGGGGTTTCGGCTGGGTGGGTGCTTCGCGCGGTGAGCCGGGGCAGGGCTGTTGTGCTGGTGCGGGGTTAGGTTGCGGCTGCGCGGGGTGCTTCGGGCGAGGAGTCGGACGGGGTTGCGGGGGCTGGGATTGTGGCTGGACGGCGGTGGCTCGCGGGTGGCTGAGGGGCGCCCGGACGAGCGAACCGGGTGCGTTGCGGGGATGGCGTTGCGGGGGCGATTGCGGTGTCGACCTGCTGCGAGAGGGCGGCCGAGCTGTTGTGGCGGGCGGGTTTCGAGGCGGGGCGAGCGGTGGGCCGCCAGACCCCGTTGCGGTCGCGGGATTTCCGGGCGAGGCGGGACAGCGGGGCAGGCGAGCCGGTGTGGCGAGTCTCTCCGGAGGTCGCGAATTCGCTGCCCCGCCAGGGTTGCCGGAGCACCTGCCCGGATGGTGTTGGGGCAGTGGGAAGACAGCGTTTCCCGAGGTCGGCGGCCTGTTCGGGCTCCGGGGAGAACCCGCCGAATTGCTGATAAGACAACAGATTCGGGGCCGTCCGGGAAGGCGATCGGATTCCCCGAAGAGGTCGGTCCGGGAGGGCTAATCCGACGCCCGGAGATAAATCCCCGCCGGGGGTAAATAAACCCCGCGAGCGTGTCTCGGACGTCGCTTATGCCGGACCCGGGATAACTGCTGAGCGGCGCTCAGCAATACCGGTCTCTATAGAATCCGAATCGCCGAAGAGCGCGCACGAGAAGGGGCCCGGCGCGCACGCCAGGCCCCTGGTGAAAAAAATCAGCCTGCCGAAGGCACCGGAGCGGGCAGCGGGCTCGGGTAATAGTCCGCGCCCACCAGAACCGGTCCGTCGTCGCCAGCAGAGAACGACAGGACCCACAGCGAGCCCTTCTTGCTCGGCACCACCCCGTCGCGGGCGGCGGGCAGTTCCAGGCCGTCCCGGTCCGCCAGTGCGCTCACCAGGTCCGGGATCACCCCGCCCTGGCTGCTGATCAGCGGGGTGCCCCCGTCGGCCGCGATCGCCAGCAGGCGGCGGATTCCGAGCAGCGGGTCGGGCCAGTAGCCCTCTTCCGACAGCAGCGGCTCGTGCCGCACCTCGACGCCGAGGGCGTCCGCGATTCCGCCGACGGTCTGCACGCAGCGCAGTCGCGGCGCGGAGAACACCCGGTCGGGGCCGAAGAGCGGCAGCAGGTCTCGCAGTGCGGCCGCTTGGCGTTGGCCGGCTTCCGACAGCGGGCGGAGGTCGTCGTCGCCGGTCCAGTCTTCGCGTTTGCCCGCTTTCGCGTGCCGCACCAGCAACACCGTCGTCGGCGCGGGCGGGAGGGCGCAGAACTCGCGCAGCACCCGGACATCCGCCGGCCGGGTGAGCAGCTGCTCGGCCGCGATCGGGTCCAGCCAGCGCAGTTCGTCGACCTCTTCGTTGGGCGCGAAGGCTCCCTCGACGGCTTCGCCGCTGAAGTAGTCGACGCTCTTGCGCAGCAGCCGCCCGTTGTTCTTCGCGGGGACTTCGTACCTCGTCTGCGCGACATAGCGGCCCAGCACCGCGCGGAACCCGGTCTCCTCGGCGATCTCGCGCACCGCGGTGGCCGCGATCGTCTCGCCGGGGTCGACCTTTCCCTTCGGCAGCGACCAATCGTCGTAGCGGGGCCGGTGCACGACGGCTACCTCGATCCCCGCCCCGGCACGGCGCCAGAGCACCGCGCCCGCGGCTCGGACGTCCACGCTCATCCGACGGCCCCGTGCAGCTTCGCGAGTTCGAGCTGATGGTCGCGCACCTGCGAACCGGCGGCCGGGAACGGCTGCCATTCGCCCGAGGAACTGAGCACCCAGCAGCGCGTGTGCGGATCGAGCGCCGAATCGAACACCTCGTCCAGCTGTCGCGTCAGCCTCGGGTCCTTGACCCGCACCAGCGCCTCGATCCGGCGGTCGAGGTTGCGGTGCATCATGTCCGCGCTGCCGATCCAGTGCGTGCCGCCCGCCCGGAAGTTGAACACCCGCGAATGCTCCAGGAACCGGCCGAGGATCGAGCGGACGCGGATGTTCTCGCTCAAGCCTTCGACGCCCGGCTTCAGCGAACAGATCCCGCGCACCACCACGTCGACCGGAACGCCTGCCTGCGACGCGTGGTACAGCGCGTCGATCACCTGCTCGTCCACGAGCGAGTTGCACTTGATCCGGATGCCCGCGTCGAGCCCGGCGCGCGCGAGTTCGATCTCCTCGCCGATCGCGCGCACGATGCCGCGGCGGATGCCGTGCGGCGACGTGAGGATCGTGCGGTAGGTGTCCTGGCGCGAGTAGCCGGTGAGGACGTTGAACAGGTCGGTGATGTCCGCGCCGATGCTCGGGTCCGCCGTGAGCAGGCCGAGGTCCTCGTACAGCCGCGCGGTCTTCGGGTTGTAGTTGCCGGTGCCGATGTGGCAGTAGCGGCGGATGGTCGAACCCTCCTGCCGCACCACCATCGACACCTTGCAGTGCGTTTTGAGGCCCACCAAGCCGTACACGACGTGCACGCCCGCGCGTTCCAGCGTGCGCGCCCAGGTGATGTTGGCCTGCTCGTCGAACCGCGCCTTGATCTCCACCAGCGCCACGACCTGCTTGCCCGCCTCGGCGGCGTCGATCAGCGCGTCCACGATCGGCGAATCGCCCGACGTCCGGTACAGCGTCTGCTTGATCGCCAGCACCTTCGAGTCGGCCGCGGCCTGTTCGATGAACCGCTGCACGCTCGTGGAGAACGAGTCGTACGGGTGGTGCACCAGGACGTCGCCCTCGCGCAGCGTCGCGAACACGCTCTTGGGCGTCTCGCGTTCGCCGAACGCCGGATGCGTCGCGGGCACGAACGGCCGGTCCTTCAACTCCTTGCGGTCGACCGCGGACAGCTGGAACAGGCAGGTGAGGTCGAGGAGACCAGGCACCTCGACGACGTCCTCGGGATCGACTTCCAGCTCGCGCAGCAGCAGTTCGAGCATGTGCTCGCTCATGTCCTGCGCGACCTCGAGCCGCACCGGCGGGCCGAACCGGCGCTGCGCCAGCTCGCGTTCCAATGCCTGCAACAGGTCCTCGTCGCGGTCTTCCTCGACCTCGAAGTCGGCGTTGCGGGTGACGCGGAAGACGTGGTGCTCGGTGACCTCCATGCCGGTGAACAGATCGCTCAGGTGCGCGGAGATCAGTTCCTCGAGCGGCAGGAAGGTCGCGGTCCGGTTGCCGCGTTCGGTTTCCACGCGCATCAGCCGCGGCACGTTGCTCGGCACCTTCACGCGCGCGAACCGTTCGAGGCCGCCCTGCGGATCCCGCACCGTCACCGCGAGGTTGAGCGACAGCCCCGAGATGTACGGGAACGGGTGCGCCGGGTCGACCGCGAGCGGCGTGAGCACCGGGAAGATCTGCTCGGAGAAGTAGCTCGACAGCCGGAGCTGGTCGGCCCCGGACAGGTCCGACCAGCCGACGATCCGGATGTCCTGCTCGGCCAGCTGCGGGCGCAGGTGCTCCTTGAACGCGGCGGTGTGCCGCTCGACCAGGTCCTGGTTGCGCTTGGCGATGTAGTCCAGCTGTTCGCGCGGCGTGAGCCCGTCCGCGCTGCGCACCGAGAGGCCGGTGCCGTCGCGCCGTTTCAGCCCGGCGACCCGGACCATGTAGAACTCGTCCAAATTGGACGCGAAAATGGCGAGGAACTTGGCTCGCTCGAGCAGCGGCTGCGATTCGTCCTCGGCCAGCGCGAGCACGCGGGCGTTGAAGTCGAGCCAGGACAGCTCGCGGTTGAAATAACGGTCGTCGGGAAGCGACTCGACGGCGGTGGGCGCGGACGTGACGGCGGGCGGGGCCGAGGGGACGGAGCGGAATTCCTCGCCGCTCTCGGTCGTGGTCCGGCGCGATCGCGCGGCGGCGGGCGGCGCGGCGGGTTTCTTCGCCGAGGTGCGCAGCGCGCTCGACGAGGCGGTTTTGCGCTTGGCCGGTTTGTCTTTGTCCTCAGCCGGAGCCGCCTTGGGTTTTGCCCGGCGGGCCGCCGCGGCGTCGCCGTTCCCGCGCGAGGTCGCCTTCCCGCCCGCGGTGCGCGGGGCCGGGGACGAGGGGGACGCGCTGCTGCCGCTCTTCACGCGCCGCCGGGCCGGAGTGCTGCCGTCTTCTGTGCTCACGCTGCCCATTGTTCACTACGAAGCCGCGGTTTGCGCAGGCCGCGATGAAGGTCGAGTGAACACGTCAGCGCAATTGCGTCCGTTCGGCCGGGAGCAATGCCGCGGTGCGCTTCCCGAGACCGAGCCGCGCGGCGTGGCGCAGATCATCTTCGGTGTCGACGTCGCTGCGCAGCGACGGCAATGCCTGGGTGAGCGGAATCGCACCGGACGCCCGATGCAGTTCCGCGGAACCGGCGCCGAAGTGCGGGTCGAGCGGTTTCCCCGGCGCGGACAGCAACAGCGTGGTCCCGGTGCCCTGCCGGTCGAAGACCACCGCGCGGCGGCCGGCGGCTTCGGTGAGCGCCTGTTCCAGATCCACCGCGCGCAACGCGGGGAGATCCGCTTGGAGCGCGCCGACGACTCCGTCCGGCGCGTCCGCGCGCAGCAGCTCCGCGCCGTGCCGCAACGCTTCGTTGAGCCCGCCCTCCGCCGGTTCGGCGACCAGTTCGACGCCGAGACCGGCCAATTCGGACAGGGCGGCCGGATCGGAGGTGACGACGAGCACGCGGCGGACGCGGGCGACCGACGTGACCGCGGCCAGCGTGTCGCAGGCCAGCGCCAGCACCAGTTCGGCGTGCCGGTGCGCGGCGACCGCGCCGCGCAGCCGCGACTTGCCCGCGCCCGGCGGTTTCAGCGGCATGACCAGGTCTGCGTCCACCTGTCCATCTTTACCCGAAACCGCTCGCGCGCGTGCGTGAGCGCACCCTCCCTGGACTGCGCGAACCGGCGCGCGGCAGGATCACCCGGAGCAGAGGCGACCCGAGGAGGAGAACTGTGGCACGGCGTGAGAAGGGCGGATTCTGGGTGGGGCTGGCCGCCGCCGCGTTCTACCCGATGACCGCGATCGGCAAGCGGGTGTACCTCGGCGCGGAGAAAATCCCCCGGGAAGGGCCCGCGGTGCTGGTGATGAACCACATCTCGCACCTCGACCCGCCGGTCGACGCGGTGTTCGTGCACCGGCAGAAGCGGGTGCCGCGGTTCTTCCTCAAGGCGAGCCTGAAGAACGTGCCGGTCTTCGGCCGGATCGTGACCGGGTCCGGGCAGATCCCGGTGGCGCGCGGGTCGAGCGCGGCGGGCGACAGCCTCAAGGCCGCGCACCAGGCGCTCGAAGAGGGCAAGGTCATCGTGATCTACCCCGAGGGCACGATCACGAAGGACCCGCTGGGCTGGCCGAAGGAGGCTTACAGCGGCGCGGCGCGGCTGGCGCTGCAGAACGACGTGCCGGTGATCCCGATCGCGCGCTGGGGCACGAACCAGATCTTCAACGGCTACACCAAGAAGTTCACGCCGTTCCCGCGCAAGACGGTGACGCACCTGGTCGGCGACCCGATCGACCTGTCGCGGTTCCGCGGCGCGAACCCGCGCAGCGCCTCGACGCTGCGTGAGGTCACCGCGGTGCTGATGGACGAGGTGACCCGGCTGCTGGCCGAGATCCGGCAGGAGGAACCGCCCGCGAAGAAGCCGGAAACGGACGCGGCGGCGGACACCAAGGCGGAGATCACCGCCGAGCCCAAGGCGGAGGCCGAGAAGCCGGAGGACGGTGCCTGATGGCGGGTTTCGCCGCCGACGTGCAGCGGGTCACCGTGCTCGGCGCGGGTTCGTGGGGCACCGCGTTCGCGAAGGTGCTCGGCGACGCGGGCCGGGACGTGACGATGTGGGCGCGCCGGGAAAGCGTCGCCGAGGAAATCCGGGAGCGGCACACCAACGAGTCGTATCTGCCGGGAACGACGTTGCCGGACCGGATCACCGCGACGTCCGACGCGGCCGAGGCGCTGGACGGCGCGCAAGCGGTCGTGCTCGGGGTGCCGAGCCAAAGCCTGCGCGCGAATCTCACCGGCTGGCGGCCGCTGCTGCCGCCCGAGGGGATCCTGGTCAGCCTCGCCAAGGGTGTGGAACTGGGCACGCTCAAGCGGATGAGCGAGGTGATCGCCGAACTCGCCGAAGTCGATCCGGGCGAGATCGTGGTGGTGTCCGGGCCGAACCTGGCCCGCGAGATCGCCGCCGGGCAGCCCGCCGCCGCGGTGCTCGCGTGCGCCGACCACGAGCGCGCGAAAGCGGTGCAGCAGGCGACGTCGAACCAGTATTTCCGGCCCTACACGAACACCGATGTGGTCGGCTGCGAGCTGGGCGGCGCGTGCAAGAACGTGATCGCGCTCAGCTGCGGGATGGCCGCAGGGATGGGCTTGGGCGCGAACACGATGGCGACGCTCATCACGCGCGGCCTCGCCGAAATGGCCCGGCTCGGCGCGAAACTCGGCGCGGACCCGCTGACCTTCGCCGGACTCGCCGGGCTCGGCGACCTGGTCGCGACGTGCTCGTCGCCGTTGTCGCGCAACCGCACCTTCGGCGAACGCCTCGGCCGCGGCGAGACGCTGGCCGAGGCGCAGGCGGCGACCGGCGGGCAGGTCGCGGAGGGCGTCGCGTCGTGCTCGTCGATCCGCGAACTGGCGCAGCGGCACGGGGCCGACATGCCGATCACGGACGCGATGTACCGGGTGTGCCACGAGGGCGTCGACCCGCGGCAGGCCGGCGCGGAACTGCTCGGGCGGTCTCGGAAGCCGGAGTGGCGCTGAGACTTGTGAGCGGCGGTGCCGGTGAGAACCGGCATTGCCGCGCGCGAGGGTGTGAACCTGCGCTCACCTGGGCGGTCCAGGGGGTGAGACGGGTTGACCGGGCGGTCCGGGGCTGGTTCTCTGTGCGGCATGCTGACGTGCGAGATGACGATGCGGCCGGGGTCTGACGACCTCCGCCCCGTCATGGGCATGTCGTGTCGCTGTTGTCGGTGAAACCGTCCCGGCCCAGTTCGACACCCATCTTCTTCCCGTGAGGACTTCTTTTCATGTTCGCCGTTCCGGACAACACCCTGCTGCGTCCCGAGAACCCCGCCCTGCGTCATCCGGTCCGCGTCGCCGTCGACGTGGCCGCTGACCGGGAGCGCTGGGGCGCCCTGCTGCGCTACGACCCCGACCAGCGGTTCTCCGCCCTCGTCGAACGCACCGAGGACCAGGAGATCTGGCTGCTCAGCTGGCTTCCCGGCCAGCACACCGACCTGCACGACCACGCCTTCTCGACCGGTGCGTTCACCGTCGTGTCCGGGCGGCTGACCGAAACCGTCGCGCGGCGTGCCCCTGGCGGGCGTGCGGTGACCGAGGTGCACGGGCTGTCCGCCGGGCAGTCGCGCGTGTTCGGGCCCGGTTACGTGCACGAGGTGCGCAACGACGGCCCGGACCCGGCGATCAGCGTGCACGTCTACCGCCAGGGCGGCCGGCAGATGCGGTCGTACCAGGCGAATCCGGTCGACGGGCCGTTCCGGGCGTGATCAGCGGTCGAGGTCGCCGCGCAGCCTGAACTGCCGTTCGATCTCCTCCCGGGAGACGCCCGCCGCGAGCAGAACCTGCAGCAGGATCCGCGATTTCCGCGGGCAGAGCCATCCGGCCATCGTCGCGCCCATCCGGATCAGGCTCGATTCGGAGCCGTGAAACCCGTAGGTGCCGCGGAAAGTCGGGCCCGCGCCGGTCCGGGAAGCGACGACCACCGGTACTTCGGCCGCTGCGATCACGTCCGCGGTTCCGGTCGACACGTGTCCGACGCCGTTCGCGGCCACCACGACGCCCCGCGCGCCGCCCTTGAGGACCAGCGAAAGCAGTTCGCCAGAATCATCGAGACCCGATTCCAGCAGCGGAACGAGATCGACGGTTTCGGCTCCCGGCAGCACCGGCAGGCGCGGCGGCGATGGGTGGAAGTAATGCACCGAGCCCTCAGCGACCATGCCGAGCGGGCCCGCCGGCCGCGACGAAAACGTTTCGACGTGGCTGGAATGCGTCTTCCGCACCCAGCGCGCCGCGTGCACGTCGTCGTTGAACGCCACCAGCGCGCCCCGGCCGCGGCTGCGCGGATCCGCGGCGACCGCGAGCGCGGCGAGGATGTTCGCCTGCCCGTCCGGGCTGGGCAGGCTCGGGTTCCGCATCGCGCCGGTGATCACCACCGGCGCGTCGGACGGCCACGTGAGGTCGAACAGGTACGCCGTTTCCTCCAGCGTGTCCGTGCCCTGCACCACCACGAGACCGTCCGCGCCCGCCTCGATCTGCTCGACGCCCCACTGCCGGGTCCGCGCGAGCGTCGCGTAGTCCATCGACGAACTCGACAGCCCGGCGAGCGTCGCCGCGGTGATCTCCATCGGCAGCCGGGAACCCAGGTCTCCCAGCAGGTCCTCGGCGCTGAGCCGCGGCACGACGCCGTCTTCGATCGAACGTCCGGGAGCCATCGAGATGGTGCCGCCCAGCGCGGCGACGGCGATGCGAGTCATGCCCCGCACTCTATGCGGGGCGCCGCGCCTGCAGGGTGTAGCTCGCGGCGATCCGGCGCGGGTTGTCCCGCAACCGCCATTCGCCGCCCCCAGCCTCTTCCATCTCGTTGGGCAACGCGTTCCACGCCGCGGTGTCGTGTTCGGTCAGCCCCGTCAGGATCAGGCCTTGGTCGAGCAGCGCGGTGACGATCTCGCCGAGCGAATGGTTCCAGCTGTGCGTGGTCGTCGTGCGCACCGGTTCGTCCGTGTCGACGTAGGTGGTGTCGTCGCTGAACACGAGCGGTTCGTCGTGCTCGAAGTAGTCGTACTTCGGCCACGCGCGTTCGGACTCGTCGTCGAGCGTCCACAGCATCGGATGGCCTTCGCGCATGAAGAGCCGTCCGCCCGGCCGCAGCAGCCGCGCGACCACCTCGGCCCACGGCGCGATCTTCGGCAGCCAGCAGATCGCGCCGATCCCGGTGTACACCAGGTCGAACGCGTTTTCGCCGAAGACTTCCACCGCGTCGTAGACGTTCGCCTCGTGGTAGTCGATGTCCGCGCCGGTGGCGTCGGCGAGCTCGCGCGCCTCGGCGAGCGACGCCGGGGAAAGGTCCAGACCAGAGATCTTGGCCCCGAGCCGGTGCAGCGACAGCGTGTCCGTGCCGATGTGACACTGCAGGTGCACGGTGCGGAGCCCGGAAACGTCGCCGAGGCGAGGCTGGTCGAAGCGCACGATCTGGCTCAGGTGCGCGGGATCTGCCTTGAACTTGTCGAACTCGTAGTACGCCGAGCGCGCATGGATCGGCGCGCGGTCGTCCCAGTTGGCGCGGTTGATCTCGAACGAATCGGTCACGCCATCTCCGCCAGGCTGCGCTCGACGCAGAACTCGTTCCCTTCGGGATCCCGCAGCACGATCCAGCCGCCGCCGTCCTCGCGGCGGTGGTCGGCATGCAGCGTCGCGCCCAGCTTGAGCAGCCGCTCCACCTCTTCGTCACGGGTCCCGCCGTCCGGCTTCAGGCAGACGTGCAGCCGGTTCTTGACGGTCTTGGGTTCGGGGACGGCGATGAACAGGAGAGTGACGCCGGACTCGAGCCTGATGCCGATCTCCGGATCGCCTTGATGGTCGTCGTCGCCGACCGGGCGGCCGGTCACCTTGGTCCAGAACTGGGCCAGTTCCCACGGGTCGGCGCAGTCGACGGTGATGTTGTCCACGTAAGCAGTCATCGGGCTCCTCGGGCCAGGGTTGCTGTCGGTCCGGAGTCTGCCCGGAATGCCCGATGCGCGCGACAGGTTTCCTGTCGAGTCGCTGTCAGCTGCGGGTTCGGCTCGCGCGCTCGCGCGGACGTCGCGGAGGATGGCGGGGTGGAGAACCCGAACCCGGTGCGGCTGCTCGTCGTGGACGACGAGCCGCACATCGCCGACCTGGTGGCGACCGTCGCCCGTTACGAGGGCTGGCAGGCCGTGACGGCCGGCTGCGGCGCCGACGCGCTCGCGCGCGCCGCAGAGTTCGCTCCCGACATCGTCGTGCTCGACCTCATGCTGCCCGATTTCGACGGCTTCACCGTGCTTGACAAGCTGCGCGAGAAACACGACGCGGTGCCGGTGGTGTTCCTGACCGCCAAGGACGCGACCGCCGACCGCATCGCCGGCCTCACCCGCGGGGGTGACGATTACCTCGTCAAGCCGTTCTCCGTCGAGGAGTTGATGGCGCGGCTGCGTGCGGTGCTGCGGCGGACGTCCGAGAAGCCGGATACCCGCACGGTGGTGCTGCAGGTGGGCGATCTCACCCTGGACGAGGAGACGCACGAAGTCCGCCGCGGCGGCCAGCTCGCCGAGCTGACGCCCACCGAATACGAGCTGCTGCGTTACCTGATGCGGCGTTCGCCCGCGGTGCTCACCAAGGCGCAGATCCTCGACCACGTCTGGGAGTACGACTTCGGCGGACGGTCCAATGTGGTCGAACTCGCGATCTCGCGGCTGCGGCGCAAGCTCGACACCGAGGCCGAACCGCTGATCCACACCGTGCGCGGCGTCGGGTATTCCGTGCGACAGGCGGGCCGGTGAACCGGGTCGGGCGCTGGGCTCGCCGGTGGTACCGGGCTTGGCGCGCTTCCCGGCTCGGCACGCGGCTGGCGTTCGGGCTGGGCGCGTTGTCGCTGGTGGTGTTCGCGATCGTCGGCGCGCTGACCGTCGAGCTGATGCACGACTACCTCAACCGGCGGCTCGACGAGCAGCTCAAAACCAGCCAGGTCGCGCAGGTGCCGCATTTGCGCGAGTCGAAAGACAATCCGGAAGTCGTCTACTCCTGGTACTCCGCGGTTTTCGACGTGCGGGAGGGGCACGCCGTCCCGCAGCCGGGAAGTACGTTGCCGAACGACGTGCGGCCGTTGGCGCAGGTCGCCGAAGAAGCGACCAGCGGCGACCTGTTTCGCACGATCGCCTTGCCCGGTCAGGGTTCTTACCGCGTCCGGGCCTGTCCGGTGGAGACCTCGCAGAACGGGACCGGCACCGTACTGTTGAGTGCCGCGCCGCAAGCCGATCTGGACAACACCGTGCAGCAGCTGATGTTGATCGAAGTGCTCGCGTTTCTCATCGCGTTGGCGATCCTCGTCGTCGCGGGCCGCGTGGTGCTGCGGCGCGGATTGCGTCCGTTGTCGGACATGGCTGGCACGGCGCACGACATCGCCTCGCACGACCTCACCGCCACGGCGGATTTGCCGGTGCGCGCGTCCGGCACGGGTGGCGGAGCGGAGGTCGAGGAGCTGCGGACGGCGTTCAACTTGATGTTGAGCCACATCGAATCCTCGCTGGCCGCGCGCACCGAGGCGAACGATCGGCTGCGCCGGTTCGTCGCCGATGCTTCGCATGAGCTGCGGACGCCGTTGACGTCGATCCGCGGCTATGCCGATCTTTTCCGTTACGCCGCCGCGAACGAACCCGAGGAACGAGAGGCGCACCTGGAGAAAATCCGGGCCGAGACGGCGCGGATGAGCGTGCTGGTGGACGATCTGCTGCTGCTCGCGCGGCTGGACGCGCGCGATGTCGAACCGCCGGTGCGGCCGCAGCGGATGGATCTCACCGAGATCGCCGCGGCCGCCGCGGACGCGTTCCGGGCCGGTCGGCCGGGACATCCGCTGACGGTCTCGATTCCGGAGGAACCGGTGCTGCTGCACGCGGATCCGGCGCGGCTGCGGCAAGTCCTGGACAACCTGCTCGCGAACGCCGCCGTGCACACCGCGGAGGGAACGCCGGTCGAGCTGGCGGTGTCGGTGGCCGACGGGATGGCCGTCGCCACCGTCACCGACGCCGGACCGGGGATTTCCGCGGCGGATCAGCAGCGGATTTTCGACCGGTTCTATCGCGTCGACAACTCCCGCACCCGGGCCGCTGGCGGCACCGGGCTGGGATTGTCAGTGGTGCATTCGCTGGTGGTGGAGCACGGCGGGACGGTCTCGCTGGAGAGCCGCCCCGGACGGACGGTATTCACCGTGCGGTTGCCGCTGCCTTCGTGACGCGTGCGGTGACGTGTTCGGGCACGGCCCAGCCGGGTGGCAGGTCGGCGGACGGTTCCGGCTCGCCGAAGACCGTGCGCACCGGCAGTACTCCGGCCCAGGCGGCATTTGCGGTCACGTCTTCGGGCTCGTCGTCGGGTCCTTCGGCGCGGAGTTTCACCGACGCTTCGGCGAGGTCGAGCGCGATGACCGACACCGCGGCGAATTCCTTCTTGTTCACCGCGCGAGCGTGCTCCCACGAACCAGGGGAGAGGTGGTCGGTGAGCACGTGCAGGCCGCGCATCTTCTCGTCCGGGTCGGTCACCAGCCGGGCCTTGCCGAGGATCACCGCGCTGCGGTAGTTGACCGAGTGGTTGTTCACCGAGCGGCAGTAGACGATGCCGTCGAGGAGGGTGACCGTCACGCACACGTCGGTTTCCCCGGTCGCGGCTCGCAGACTGGCCGCGCCCGTGGAACCATGCAGGTACAGGGTGTCGCCGTCGCGGCCGTATCCGGTGGGCAGCACCAGCGGGACGCCGTCGCGGACCACGCCGAGGTGGCAGATCAGCGCCTCGTCGAGCACGGCGTGCAGGACCGCGCGCTCGCTGGCGGCGCGGTGGCGTTTGCGGCCGAGCGTGGTGCGTTCGGTGGGCGAAAGGCTGCTCATGCGTTCAGTGTGCGGCGGGCAAGTGGCTACGTTGAATGTCCACTTCTTCTACACTTGAGAAGTCCACTTCGCCGTAACGGAGGTCCGCCGTGTCCTACGCCGACACCGCCCTGCCGGTCAGTCTCGACCGCGAAGCGGCCACCCCGCTGGCCGTGCAGTTGGCCGACGCCTTGCGCGAAGCCGCGGCCGGCGGGCATCTCCGCGGCGGCGACCGGCTGCCGTCCACGCGCGCGCTGGCGGAACGGCTCGGCGTCTCGCGCACGGTCACTTCCGCTGCGTACGAGCAACTTCACGCGGAAGGCTGGATCGCTGGCCGGCACGGCTCCGGCACCTACGTGACCACTCCGCCGACCCGCGCCGCCGCGTCCGTGACGGTGCCCGGTTCGCTGCTCGCCGAGGCGGAACAAGCCCCGCTGCTGGACCTCGCGCCGGGTACGCCGTGGGCTGGCGGCCTCGACCGCGCGGCCTGGCGGCGAGCGTGGCGGGCCGCCGCCGATCCCGAGCCGCTCACGCGCGCGCACCGCGCCGGGTTGCCGGAATACCGCGCGACTGTGTCGGAACACCTGCTGCGCCACCGCGGTCTGGCCGCCGGTTCGGTGCTCGCGACCGGCGGTACCACTGCGGCTGTCGTGGAACTCGCCGCTGCCGTGCTGCGCCGAGGTGCGGTCGTGGCCTTCGAGGAACCGGGTTATCAGCGTGCGGTGCAAGCGTTCCGGCAGGCCGGGCTCACCGTTGTCGGCGTTCCGGTGGACGAGGAAGGTCTTCGTCCGGACGCGATTCCCGCCGGAGCGCGCGCGGTTTACTGCTCGCCCGCGCACCAGTACCCGATGGGCAGCCGGATGAGCGCGGCCCGCCGCGTGCAGCTCGTGGAACGCGCTCGCGCGGAAGGCATGCTGGTCATCGAGGACGACTACGACGGCGAGCTGCGCTTCGACGTCGCCCCGCTGCCGATGCTGGCCGCGCTCGCCCCGGACGTCGTCGTGCACCTCGGCACCACCAGCAAAATCCTCACCCCGACCCTCGGCGCGGGCTGGCTCGTCGCGCCCGCGTCGGTGGCCGATTCCATTCTGGCGTACCGCGATCTCACCGGAACCCGTCCGTCGCCGGCGGGGCAGCGGGTGCTGGTCGAACTCGCCCGGACCGGCGATCTGGGCCGGCACCTGCGGAAGCTGCGCCGGGAAATGGCCGAACGCCGGACGGTGCTGGTGACCGCGCTGTCGAATGCCGGGATCCCGTTCGTCGGCGACGACGCTGGCGCGCATTTGGTGGTGCGGACGGAAAGCGCCGAGACCGAGGCCGAGTTGATCGCCGCGGCGGAACGGCATTCGATCCGCCTCGACGGGCTGGCGCGGCATTTCGCCGGAACGCCGACGGTGCACGGCATCGCGCTGGGTTACGCGGGCTGCTCGCGGGAAGCGTTGATGGCCGCGGTGCCGACTCTGGTCGATCTTCTCCGCTGAGCACGGGGGCCAGCCCTACCTTCGGTCCGCCGGTCAGCTTCATGGTGCCGGATCCGCTGCTCCGCGAGGCTTTTGCCGATCAGTTCGGCGCGCGGAGGAGTGCGGGATGACTTGGCGGATCCGGGTAGCAGCGATGGCGACCGCGATGCTGGCGGTGTTCGCCGCACCGGCCTCAGCGCAGCCAGCAGACACTGCGGTAGCGCACTTGCGTGAAGAACTGGCGGGCGGTCCGCCGTCGTCCTACGCGTTGGTATCCGCGGACGGCAAGGTGACGACCGGCGCGGTCGGCCCCGACGTGACACCGCAGTCGCCGTTTCTGCTTGGCTCGCTGAGCAAATCGTTCACGGCCACGGCAGTCATGCAGCTCGTCGACGCGGGCAAAGTCGGTCTGGACACCCCGATCACCGCGTACCTGCCGTGGTTCCGCACCGCCGGATCCAACGATCCGATCACCGTGCGGCAGCTGCTGAACCAGACCAGCGGCCTGCCGACCGAAGCCGGCACCGTCGACCTCTACGAACCGGAAACCACGCTGGAGCAGCGCGTCCGCGCACTCGCCGACGTCGTCCCGGTGTCTCGCCCAGGCACCGCTTTCCACTACTGCAACAAGAATTACGCGACGTTGGGTCTGCTGGTCGAGCAGGTTTCCGGCCAGAGCTACGCCGACTACCTCAAAGCGCACGTCCTCGCCCCGCTCGGCATGAACCGCACCTTCACCAACCTCGCCGACGCCCGTCGCGCGGGTCTGATCGAGGGCTCGTCGGTGCTGTTCGGCCTGAACGTGCCGATGGAAACACCGGATTTCCCGGGCGCGCTGCCTGACGGCTACCTGGTCTCGACCGCCGAGGACCTCAGCCACTACCTCACCTTCCAGATGACCGGCGCCTACCGCGGCGTAGGTCCGCTGTCCGCCGAAAGCCTGCGCCTGATGCACAGCGCGGCCGTCCCGACCGGCGACGACCACGCGATCGACGGCATCGACCACTACGGATCCGGCTGGGGCACCGGCACTCTCCACGGCCAGCCGGTCGTCCAGCACGACGGCGACCTGACCCGCTACCACGCCAACCTGGGCTTTCTGCCGAACCAGCAGGTCGGCCTGGTGGTGCTGACCTCGCGCAACCCGGTCCTGCTGGACAACGGCGCGCCGTTCCACCACACCCTCGCGATGCTCGCGGGCGCACCGGCCCCGGAGATCGGCAACGGTTTCCTGCTCACCTACGGCGTCATCGACGGTGTCGCGCTCCTGGCCCTCGCTGCGATGGTCTTGGCGACCCGCCGACAGATCCGTCGCGCGCGAAAGCTGCCGGAACTCTTGCGGGACAAGGGTTTCCGTCGAGTGGCAGTACGGCCGCTGGTCGGACATCTCATCGCCGCAGCCGCGCTGTACGCGGCGGTGTTCGTCGGAGTCGGCCTGCTCAGCTACGGCGGCTGGCTGCCGGTGGACGTCGCGTTCCAGACGCTGCCGGACTTCACGGTCCTCGTCCTGGCCGGGACAGCGTTCCTCGCGGTGCGCGGGTTGGGGTGGTTCGCGCTGGCCGCCTCGCGGACTCGCCGACCAGCGGCTCGACCCTCCCGACCAGCGCAGACACCCCCGGCGCGCGCTGTTGGCGAGGCTCACCCGGTACGGTGACCGGCTATGAGCGCTGAAAAGATCCGGGTCGCGGTCGTGTTCGGTGGCCGCAGCAGCGAGCACACCATCTCGTGCCTGTCCGCGGGCAGTGTGATCTCGAACCTGGATCCGGACCGCTTCGAGGTGCTCCCGGTCGGCGTCACGCCGAACGGCGGCTGGGTGCTCGGCACCGGCGACCCGAAGCAGCTCAGCATCCAGGGCCGCGAGCTGCCGTCGGTCGAGTCCGGCCGCTCGCTCGTGCTCGCCGGCGACCCGACCAGCCGCGAGCTGCGCACGGTCGACCCGGGCCAGGCCACCGAGGTGCTCGGCACCGTCGACGTCGTCTTCCCGGTGCTGCACGGTGCCTTCGGCGAGGACGGCACCATCCAGGGCCTGCTCGAACTCGCCGACATTCCGTACGTCGGCCCCGGCGTGCTCGCCAGCGCGGCGGCGATGGACAAGGAATACGCGAAGAAGCTGCTCGCCGCGGAAGGGCTGCCGGTCGGCACCTACGCCGCGCTGCGCCGCGGACAGTCCACTTTGGCCGAAGCGGACCGGGAACGCCTTGGCCTGCCGGTGTTCGTGAAGCCCTCGCGCGCCGGTTCGTCGGTCGGGATCTCCCGGGTCGCCGACTGGGCCGGCCTGGACGCCGCGATCGAACTGGCCCGGCGCACCGACCCGAAGGTGCTCGTCGAGGCTGCGGTGCGCGGGCGCGAGGTCGAATGCGGCGTGCTGGAATTCCCGGACGGCCGCGTCGAGGCGTCGCTCCCGGCGGAGATCCGGGTCCTCGCCGAGGGCGAGGACGCCTGGTACGACTTCGAAACCAAGTACCTCGGCGAGGACGCCGAACTGGACATCCCGGCCAAACTGGACGACGCGCTCACCGACCGGCTGCGCGCGATGGCCGTCGAGGCGTTCCGCGCGCTCGACTGCCAGGGCCTCGCCCGCGTCGACTTCTTCGTGACCGAGGAAGGCGACCTGGTGATCAACGAGGTCAACACGATGCCCGGGTTCACCACGAAGTCCGCCTACCCGAAGATGTGGGAGGTCACCGGGGTGGACTACCCGACGCTGCTGTCGACGCTGATCGACACCGCGCTCGCGCGGGGCACCGGCCTGCGCTGACCGCCGCGACCGCGGCGCGCGCGGCCGGACCAGGCCAGCGACCTTACGATGGCCCTCGAACAAACGGCCTGTCCCCACCGTAAGGAAAACAGCGCGTGCAGATCGCATCCCGGCTCGACCGGCTCCCGGTCACCCGGCGGCACCGGTACTTCGTCGCAGTGGTCGGCATCGCGACCTTCTTCGACCTCTACGACCTGTTCCTCGCGGCGACCATCAGCACCGTCCTCACCAAGGAGTTCGGCGTCACCCCGACGACGCTGAAGTACGTCCTGGCGTCGGCGTTCGTCGGCGCGTTCGTGGGCGCGGTGTTCCTCGGCAGACTGGCCGACCGGCTCGGCCGGCGCCGCGCGTTCCTGCTCACCCTGGGCCTGTACTCGGTGTTCACGCTGCTCGGCGCGTTCAGCACGGACGTGTGGATGCTGGTGATCTGCCGGTTCATCGCCGGGATCGGCATCGGCGCGGAACTGCCGGTCGCTGACGCCTATCTCGCCGACCTGCTGCCCGCGCGCGCCCGCGGCCGGGCGACAGCCTGGGCTTACACCATCGGCTTCTGCGGCGTCCCCGCTGCCGGATTCCTCGCCCGTGCTTTGGTTGGCCACGCGCCGCTCGGCATCGACGGCTGGCGCTGGCTGTTCGTGATCGGCGCGCTGGGCGCGGCGGTCGTGTGGGCGCTGCGGTTTACGCTGCCGGAATCACCGCGTTGGCTTGCGGCACAAGGAAGAATCGGCGAAGCGGACGAGGTCGTGCGCAAGCTCGAAGCGAGCGCGCCGCAGCCGTTGCCCGAACCGGAGCCGGAACCACCCGCGCCCGAACCCGTGCGCGCGTCGGCATTGCTGCGTCCGCCGTGGTTCCGTCGCACGGCGATGCTGTACGTCTTCCAGCTGCTGCAATCGTTCGGCTACTACGGCTTCGGTTCGCTGGTGCCGATTGTGCTGGCCGCCAAGGGTTTCGGCCTCGTCACGTCGCTGACGTTCAGCGCGCTCACCTTCCTGGGCTATCCGATCGGGTCGGCGCTGTCCATCCCGATCATCGAACGGCTGGAACGCAAGTGGCTGATCGTCGCGAGCGCGGCGGCGATGGCGGTGTTCGGGCTGGCCTTCGGCTACGCGACGTCCGGCGTGCTCATTGCGGTGTTCGGTTTCTGCTACACCGCCGTCAGCAACGTCTTCTCCAACGCCTTCCACACCTACCAGGGCGAACTGTTCCCGACGTCGCTGCGCGGCACCGCCGCCGGCTCGGCCTACGCGTTGTCCCGGCTGGCGACGGCGGCGATGCCGTTCGTGCTGCTGCCGGTTCTGCATTCGGCGGGCGCGACGACGATGTTCGCGGTGGTCGCGGGTGCGATGGTGCTGCTGATGGTCGACGTGGCGGTGCTCGGCCCGCGTACTACTGGCGAGTCGCTGGAGACGATCGCGGCTAGAACTTCAGAGGCTTGACCGGCAACTTGGCCGAGATAGCGTCCGAAATGGCCTGCAGCGGTCCCGTCCCGGCGCTCTCCGGGACGGTCAGCGCGACGTAGACCGGCCGGTCGACCGCGTACCAGGTGGCCGAACCGCCCTGCTCGATCTGCAGCCACTGCACCTTGTTGACCACGCGCAGCTGCGCGGTCTGGGTGAGCTCCGGCGGGCGTTCGAGGCCGCAGCGCAGCACGACCGGATCCGGTTCGCCCCACGCGACGGTGGCCTTCGGCGCGGGCTCGGCGAGCGTGCGCGGCGACAGTTCCTTGCCGTTCGACGTGAGCGTGGCCGGGACCCCGGCGATCAGCTTCGCGCAGTCCGGCGACCCGGCCTGCGGCGCGGGAACGGACACGAGCGCGAGCGGCTGGTTCGGATCGGGCTGTCCCGAAGAGCTCTTCGTCAGCGCGACGACCGCGACCGCGACCGCCAGCGCGGCCACGAGCAACGACGCGGTGACGAGGACGACCTTCGGAGGGGCCCCGGTGTCGGTGTCTGCCACCGCCTCAGTGGACCACGGCTCAGAGATGCACGACCGGGCAGGTCAGCGTGCGCGTGATCCCCTGCACGTTCTGCACGCGGGCGACGACGAGCTGGCCGAGCTGGTCCACCGTGTCCGCGGCGGCGCGCACGATCACGTCGTACGGGCCGGTGACGTCCTCGGAGCTGGT
Source organism: Amycolatopsis sp. Poz14 (assembly GCF_006704225.1). NCBI lineage: Bacteria > Bacillati > Actinomycetota > Actinomycetes > Pseudonocardiales > Pseudonocardiaceae > Amycolatopsis > Amycolatopsis sp. Poz14. The sequence continues at coordinate 8,820,225 of NZ_JACLHD010000001.1, read as the reverse complement.
CACGCCCGGGACCCCGGCGATCTCCGCAGCCACCGCGGCCGCCTTGCCGACCTCGGTCTGGATGAGGATGTATGCGTGGACCACGGCGTGCCCTTTCGTCGGTGGCGGTCTAGTCGAGGTAGGAACGGTGTAGACGGTGTAGGAAACGTAGCGCCAGCCCTGGGAAAAACCTAGGGGATCCGATTGTCGGTGGCCGATCCGACACAGGCGAGGGAAACAGGAGGTGACCGGTGTCACCGGACGAGCACTCGGTGGCCGCGACAGGCGAGTTCGGCCTGATCCGGCGGGTCACCGAAGGACGCGCGCAGCCGCCGTCGACACTGCTGGGCCCGGGCGACGACGCGGCGGTTCTCGCCGCGCCGGACGGCCGCGTGGTCGTGACGACCGACGTGCTGGTCCACGGCGTGCACTTCCGGCTCGACTGGTCGAGCCCGGAGCAGGTCGGGCGCAAGGCGGTCGCGGTGAATCTGTCCGACGTCGCGGCGATGGGCGCGAAACCGACGTCGGTGGTCGTCGGGATCGCGTGCCCGGCCGACACCCCGGCGCAGGTCGTGACCGAGATCATGGACGGCATGTGGGCCGAGGCGAACGCGGCCGGGATCGGGGTGTCCGGCGGCGATCTCGTGAGCGCGGACCAGCTCGTGATCAGCGTCACCGCATTGGGCGACCTCGAAGACCGCGAACCGGTGACCCGCTCCGGCGCGCGCCCCGGCGACGTGCTCGCGGTGTGCGGACGGCTCGGCTGGGCCGCGGCCGGGCTCGCGGTGCTGCGCCGCGGATTCCGGTCGCCGGTCGGGGTGGTGAACGCGCAGCGCTGCCCGGAACCGCCGTATTCGGCCGGTCCGCAGGCCGCGCACGCCGGTGCGACGGCGATGATGGACGTGTCCGACGGGCTCCTCGCCGACCTCGCGCACCTGGCCGCGGCTTCCGAGGTCGGGCTCGACGTGCAGACCGCGTTGCTCGAGGTGCCGACGCGGCTGAAGGAGGTCGGCAGCGCGCTCGGCGCGGACCCGATGCAGTGGGTGCTGACCGGCGGCGAGGACCACGCGCTGGTCGCGACGTTCCCGCCGTTCGACGACCTGCCCGAGGGCTGGCGCAAGATCGGCGTGGTCACCATGCCCGGATCCGGCGTCACCGTGGACGGGCGCGAGTACGACCAGCAGGGCGGCTGGGAGCACTGGCAGCAGTGAACCTTCATTAGGCTGGCGCCGTGGACATCCGTGCCGTCGCCTTCGACCACCCCGACGCCGCCAAGCTGATGGCCGAGGTGCAACTGGAGTACGTGCGCCGCTACGGCTCCGAGGACGAGACCCCGATGGACCCCGCGGAGTTCGCGCCGCCGCGGGGCCTGTTCCTGGTCGGGTACCTGGACGACGTGCCGGTGGCGTCCGGCGCGTGGCGCGCGCACGACGGTCCCGAGCCGACGTTCCGGCCCGGCGACGTCGAGCTGAAACGGATGTACGTGGTCGAATCCGCGCGGGGCCGCGGTTTCGCCCGCGCGATGCTCGCCGAACTGGAACGCACCGCGGTCGCCGCCGGACGCCGCCGCGTCGTGCTGGAGACGGGCACCGAACAGCCGGAAGCGATCGCCCTCTACCGTTCGTCGGGCTACGTCGAGGTCCCGGCTTTCGGTTATTACGGCGAAATGCCCGAAAGCCGGTACTACGGCAAGGATCTGGCCCGCGACCGACAACACTGAACGACCCGGAGGCGGCATTGGCCATCTACGCGCTCGGCGACCTGGTCCCGACCATCCACCCGGACGCCTACGTCCATCCCGACGCCACTGTGATCGGCGACGTCCGGATCGGCGCGCGCGCCTCGGTCTGGCCGCAGACGGTGCTGCGCGGCGACCACGGGTACATCGAGATCGGCGAACGTTCGAACGTGCAGGACGGCTGCGTCGTCCACTGCACCGCGCGGCATCCGACGATCGTGGGCCCGTCCTCGGCGGTCGGGCACGCGGTGCACATCGAGGGCGCGACGATCGGCACCGGCTGCCTGATCGCGTCGGGTTCGGTGGTGCTGAACGGAAGCGTGATCGAGGATGGCGGCATGGTCGGCGCGGGCGCGGTGCTGTCGTACGAATCGCGCGTCGGCACCGGCGAGATCGCACTGGGAGTTCCGGCGAAAACGCGGCCGAACAAGTCGTTTTCCGAAGACCAGATCGCCGCGGTGGTGGATTCCTACGTCCGGCGCGGGGCCCGGTTCCGGGCCGAGTTGCGCAGGCTGGACCCGCCCCGGTGACCTCGGGCACGTGGCGCTAGGCTCGCGGGCCGTGACTGGACGACCGCTGGACGAAATCGTCGAAGCCGGCTGGGCGAAAGCCCTTGAACCAGTGGCCCCGCAGGTCGCCGCGATGGGGGAGTTCCTCCGCGCCGAGATCGCCGCGGGCCGCACCTATCTTCCCGCGGGCGAGCACGTGCTGCGCGCGTTCAAGCAGCCGTTCGACGACGTCCGCGTGCTGATCGTCGGCCAGGACCCGTACCCGACGCCGGGGCACGCGGTCGGCTTGAGCTTCTCGGTGGCCCCGGACGTGCGGCCGATCCCGAAGAGCCTGATCAACATCTACCAGGAGTACTGCGAGGACCTGGGCCATCCGACGCCGTCCAACGGCGACCTGACCCCGTGGGCGGAGCAGGGCGTGTTGCTGCTGAACCGGTCGCTCACCGTGCAGCCGCACAAGTCGAACTCGCACCAGGGCAAGGGCTGGGAGCAGGTCACCGAGCAGGCGATCAAGGCGCTCGCCGCGCGCGGCGGACCGCTGGTGGCGATCCTGTGGGGCCGCAACGCGCGGAACCTGCGGCCGATGCTCGGCGAGGTGCCGTGCATCGAATCGGCGCACCCGAGCCCGCTTTCGGCGCGCAACGGCTTCTTCGGGTCGCGGCCGTTCAGCCGGGCGAACCAGCTGCTGGTCCAGCAGGGCGCGGAACCGCTCGACTGGAAACTTCCCTGACGCGGCGTGTCCAGTTCCGGCGATCGGCGCCGACCACCAGGGTAAGCAGCGACTGAAACCCTGGAGGAACGCCATGACCGCCACCGTCACGTCCGCCGACGGCACCCCGATCGCCTTCGACACCTACGGCACGGGTTCGCCGGTGCTGCTGGTCGGCGGCGCGGTGAACGACCGCACGACCGTCGCCGCGCTCGCCGCGGTGCTCGCCGACGCCGGTTTCACCGCCGTCGCCTACGACCGGAGAGGCCGCGGCGACAGCGGCGACGCGCCGGTCTACGCCGTCGAGCGCGAGATCGACGACCTCGAGGTGCTGATCGAGGCCGTCGGCGGCTCGGCCGCGGTGTTCGGCCACTCGTCCGGCGCGATCCTGGCCCTGGAAGCGGCGGCGCGCGGGCTGCCGATCACGAAGGTGGCGGTGTACGAACCGCCGTTCATCGGCGACGACCGCCCACGGCCGGCCGAAGACCTGGTGGACCGGGTCAGCGCCTGCCTCGCCGACGGCGACCGGGACGGCGCGGTCGAGTTGTTCCTGGTCGAGGGCACCGGGACCCCGGCCTCGATGGTGGACTCGATGAAGTCCGCGCCGGTGTGGGGCTGGTTCGTCGGACTGGCGCACACGCTGCCGTACGACCTGACCGTGTGCGGCCGCGGCAACTACCTGCCGACGGACCGGCTGGCGGCGATCACCGTCCCGGTGCTGTCGCTGTCCGGCGGCGCGGGGGAGGCGTGGATGACGTCGTCCGCCAAGGCTGTGGCGGGAGCGGTCGCGCATGGGCGGTATGAGGAGATCCCGGGGCAGGACCACGGGGTGCTGAACGCGCCGGAGTCCTTGCGAGAGGTGCTGGCGAACTTCCTGCGGTGACGAAAAAGGGGCGGGTGCCGAAGCACTCGCCCCTTTCCTCGCCCCAACTCAAGTTCCGACCCCAAGGCGACTCAACGCGGGGGTCCAGGGGGCTTGCCCCTGGCGGGGGCTCGGGGGTTCGACCCCCGGAAGACACCTGAGCGCAGAAAAATGGCGAGTGCTCTCCACGAGCACTCGCCACCCTGAAATCTGCGCTCAGCCGCGGACGACCTTGCCAGCCTTGATGCACGAGGTGCAGGCGTTCAGGCGCTTGCGCTGGGACACGCCGACCTTCGCGTGCACAACCTGGATGTTCGGGTTCCACCGGCGGTTGGTACGCCGGTGGGAGTGCGAGACCGACTTGCCGAAGCCGGGTCCCTTGCCACAGACGTCGCACACGGCAGCCACGTCGAACTCCTCTGGATATGGGACAAAGAATGCGCGCCCGAACGTGCCGGGCAACTCGACCATAGTAACGAGTGGTCTCGGGGGGCTTGCCGCGGGGTCGTTACCCTCGCGGGGACCGGCTAGGAGGTTACGGGGTGCGGGTGCTGGACGCGGCGGCGGTGTCGGGCTGGGCGGCGGCCTCTGTGCGCAGCTTGGACAGGCTGCGCACGGCCATCGACGGCATCAACGTCTACCCGGTCGCGGACTCCGACACCGGCTCCAACCTGCTGTACACGATGACCGGCGCGCACGAGGCGCTCGCCGCGGCGGAACCGGCCGACGCGGCTGAGGCGCTGGCGGTGCTGGCGCGCGGGGCGGTGGCGCACGCGCGGGGCAATTCGGGCGTGATCCTGTCCCAGGTCGTGCGGGGGATGGCCGACTGGGCGGCCACCGGCGGCGACCTCGACGGATCGGGCCTTGCCGCTGCGCTGGGGCACGCGGACCAGGCCGCCACGGGCGCGGTCAGCAGGCCGGTTGCCGGGACGATGCTGACCGTTCTGCACGCCGTGGCCGCCGCCGTCCGAGACACGACGCGGACGTTGCCCGAGGTAGCGCGCGAGGTCGTCACCGTGGCGGCGGCCGCGCTGGAGGAGACGCCCAAGCAGTTGCCCGCGCTGGCCAAGGCGGGAGTCGTCGACGCGGGGGGCCGCGGGCTGGTCGCGGTGCTCGACGCGCTGGCCGGCGTGATCACCGGCGAACCCGAGGACCCCGGACACGACTTGAAGGCGGTCGCTTCGCTGCCGGAGCAGGCGCCGTACGCGTGGGAGGTCATGTACTTGCTGGACGAGGTCGACGAGGCCCGGCTGCCGGCGTTGCGCAAGGAACTGAGCGGGTTCGGCGACAGCGTGACCGTGGCGGGCGACGGTTCGGGCAGCCACGCGGTGCACGTCCATTGCGCGGACATCGGCGCGGCCATCGAAGCCGGGCTGCAGCTGGGCAGGCCGCGGAAGATCCGGGTCGAACCGCTGATCACGCCGACGCCGATCGAACCCGGTGGCGGTATCGACCGGTCTGTGGTCGCGGTGGTGCGCGGCGGCGGGCTCGCCGAGCTGCTGCGCGCCGAGGGCGTCGCCGTGCTGGCGGTGCCCGAGGGCGAGACGCCGAGCGTCGAGGACATGATCGGGCTGTTCAACGAGGCGGCCGGACAGCACCTGAGCGTCCTGCCGGGCGGGCCGGACCTCACCGCGGCCGCCGACACCGCCGCCGGGCATCCGATGGCGGGCGAGCGCGACGTCGTGGTGATCCCGTGCGCGTCGCCGGTGCAGGTGCTGGCCGCGCTCGCGGTGCACGACAGCGGACGCCGGGTCAACGACGACGTCGTCGCGATGGCCGAGGCGGCCGCCGCGACCAGGCGTGGCGAGCTGCGGATCGCGCACGAGGAGTCGCTAACCTGGGTGGGCCGGGCCCAGTCCGGCGACGTGATCGGCCTGGTCGACGACGAGGTGGTGCTGATCGAGCCCGCCCCGGCGTCGGCGACGAATCTCGTCGCGGCGGCGGTCAGCGTGCTGAACCGGATGCTGGCGCTCGGCGGCGAGCTGGTCACCGTCCTGAGCGGGGCGGACGCTCCGCCGAGGGTGGCCGCCGAGCTCGCCGAACAACTGCGGCTGGAGCACCCCGAGGTGGAGTTGACGAGTTACGCCGGCGGGCAAAACGACGCTGTGCTGCTGATGGGGGTCGAATAATCATGGCCGGGCTTCGCGACAAGCTCCCGCTGCTGCTGGGCGCGAAAACGGCGAAGGCGCTGTCGAGTTCGCTCGACATCGAGACGGTTTCCGATCTGCTGCGCCACTATCCGCGCCGCTACGCCGAACGAGGCGAGCTGACCGACATCGCCGGGCTGGAGCTCGGCGAGCACGCGACCGTGCTGGCGCGGATCGAGAAGATCAGCAAGCGCCGGATGAAATCCCGCAACGGCACCATCCTCGACATGGTGATCACCGACGGCAAGCGACGGCTCGCGTGCGCGTTCTTCAATCAGGCGTGGCGCGAGAAGGAGCTGGCCCCCGGCAAAACCGGGCTGTTCGCGGGCAAGGTCACCGCGTTCCGGGACACGCTGCAGCTGGCCAACCCGGAGTACGAACTGCTCGACGCCGAACGCGAGGCCGAGGCGGTCGACAACTTCCTCGCCGAGATCATCCCGGTGTACCCGGCGGCGCAAGGCATGCCGACCTGGTCGATCGCCAAATGCGTGCGGCAGGTGCTGGACGTGCTGGAGGTCGGCGAGGACCCGATGCCCGAGGAACTGCGCAAGCGGCACGGGCTGCCCGGTCTCGAGCGCGCGCTGCGCGGCATCCACCGCCCGGAGGACTGGGCGCACCTGGAGTCGTCGCGGCACCGGCTCAAGTGGGACGAAGCGATGGCCGTGCAGCTGATTTTCGCGCAGCGCAGGCATTCCGCGGTGTCGCGTCCGGCGAAGGCGAGCCCGCACGTCGACGGCGGCCTGCTCGACGCGTTCGACAAGCGGCTGCCGTTCGACCTCACCGCGGGCCAGCGCGCGATCGGCGACGAGATCGCGGCCGACCTGTCGACCGAGCATCCGATGAACCGGTTGCTGCAGGGCGAGGTCGGTTCCGGCAAGACGGTGGTCGCGCTGCGGGCGATGCTGCAGGTCGTCGATTCCGGACGGCAGGCGGCGATGCTCGCGCCCACCGAGGTACTGGCCGCGCAGCACGCGCGCTCGCTGCGCGAAATGCTCGGCGACATCGGGATGGCGGGCGAGCTCGGCGCGGCCGAGAATTCCACCCGGATCACGCTGCTCACCGGGTCGATGGGCGCGAAGGAACGCAAGAAAGCGTTGCTGGAGACGGTAAGCGGCGAGGCGGGCATCGTCGTCGGCACGCACGCGCTGATCCAGGACACCGTGCAGTTCGCCGATCTCGGGCTCGTGGTCGTGGACGAACAGCACCGGTTCGGCGTCGAGCAACGGGACGCTTTGCGCTCGCGCGGGGCCGATTCGACGAGTCCGCACGTGCTGGTCATGACGGCGACGCCGATCCCGCGCACGGTCGCCATGACGGTCTACGGCGACCTGGAAATCTCGGCGCTGCGCGAAATGCCGGTCGGCCGCTCGCCGATCAAGACGACGGTCGTGCCGGTCGCGGAGAAGCCCGCGTGGTTCGACCGGGTGTGGCAGCGGGTCAGCGAGGAAGTCGGCAAGGGACACCAGGCGTACGTCGTGTGCCCGCGGATCGGCGACGAACCGCCGTCGGACAAGAGCGACAAGCGGCCGCCGCTCGCGGTGCTGGACGTCGCGCCGGATCTCGCCAACGGCGCGTTGAAGGGCTTGAAGATCGCCGCCCTGCACGGCCGGATGCCGACGGACGAGAAGGACGCCGTCATGCAGGCGTTCGGCGCGGGGAAGGTCGAGGTGCTGGTCGCGACGACGGTGGTCGAGGTCGGCGTGAACGTCCCCAACGCGACGGCGATGGTCATCCTCGACGCCGACCGCTTCGGCGTGAGCCAGCTGCACCAGCTTCGCGGCCGGGTCGGGCGGGGGAGCGTACCCGGATTGTGTTTGCTGGTCACGGAAACCCTGGACGGCACTTCCACGCGCGAGCGGCTGGCGGCGGTCGAGTCCACCACGGACGGGTTCGAACTGTCCCGATTGGACCTGGAACTGCGCCGGGAGGGCGACATCCTCGGTGCGGCGCAGTCGGGCAAGCGGTCCGGGCTGAAACTGCTGTCGTTGCTGCGGGACGAGGACGTGATCACCGAGGCGCGGGCGCAGGCTCAGGAGATCGTGACGGCCGATCCGGAGCTGGCTTCGCTGCCGGGGCTGGCGCAGATGGTGGCGGACGTCGTCGACCTGGAGCGGGCGGAGTACCTGGAGAAGAGCTGAGCGGGGCGCGACCCGGGAGTTTCCCGGGCCACGCCTTCTTGCTTGAGGTTTCTCGTGGGGTCAGGCGTCGTAGAGGTCGTCGTCGGAGTCGTAGCCGTGGTTCCGGCGGCTGCTGCTGCCTCCGTAGCTGCTGCCGCCGCCGTATCCGCCGCTGCCGCCGTAGCCGCCGCTGTATCCGCCGTGGCTGCTGGAGCCACCGCCGTAACTGCTGGAACCGCCGCCGTAACTCCCGCTGTATCCGCCGCTGTAGCTCCCGCCGCCTGACCCGCGGTGGCCGGAGGACCGGCTCGGCTGCGGACTCACCAGATCCCAGTCGTGGTCCGGATTGCCGACGTAGCCGCGGTGGTTCTTGTCCCAGTAGACCCGGTTGGAGTCCCGCGGGTCCGGGGCGCCGAACCGGGGTTCCTGGGATCCGCTCGCGGCGGAGTTGCTCTTCGGTTCGAGGTGCTTGAAGATCCGCACGTCGGAGTTGTGCGCGAAGTTCTGTTCGGGCGTGTTCCGATGGCCGGTCTGGTTGAAATGGGTTCCGGCCGACGGGTTGTGGCCCATCACGACATTGCTGTGGCCGCGGACGATGCCGGTGGGATTGCCGAGGTAGTCGTGCGTCTGGTAGCGCCGGTTCGGGTCCATGTACCACTTGGTGTCGTCGCCGCGCCTGCGGAACTTCGGCGGCGGCGAAACGGCGTTCCGCTCGAACAGCGGCCGCATCTTGGAATGCTTGTGCGACAGGTTCTTGTAGCCGTAGTGCTCGCGCCTGCGCGCGCCGGCCGCGAGGGTGGGCGGTCCCTCCTGGTAGACCCGGCCGCCGGGGGAGCGCACGCGGCGCTCCCCGTTCGGGCCGGGGCTGGGCGAGCGGGTGCGGCCCCGGCCGCGCTGGGAACCGCCGCCGGAGCCGCCGGACCCGCGCGGGGTGTTGCAGGATCCCCCGACGAGACCGAGCGGGTCGACCGAGACGTGCGGGTTGCTGACGTAGGCGTGCGGGTCCAGTCCGCCGCCGAGCCCGAGCGGGTCGGGGCTGAGGTACCGGGCGAGCACCGGGTCGTAGTACCGGTGGAAGTTGTAGTGCAGCCCGGTTTCCTCGTCGAAATACTGGCCCTGGAACCGGAGCGGGATCCCGGTGCCGCCGGACTCGGCGACGACGACGCCGAACAGGCTGCTGCGGGACTGCCACGCGATCTCGCCGCGGTCGTCGAGCAGTTCGGTCGGCGTGCCCGAGGGTTCGGCCACGATGGCGAAGAACTGCTCGTCGACGCGTTTCTGGTCCGCGGAACCGGTGCGCCGCCGCTGCAGCAGCGGCACGAAGCTGCCCGGTTCGTAGTCCCACACCGTGGTTTCGGCGGCGCCGGGGCCGGAGCTGGTCGCCTCGGCCAGCGTTTCGCCGTCCCACGCGAAATCGACGCGTTCGAGCAGCGACGTCCCGTCGGCGGCGAAGTGTTCCTTGCGGATGCGGCGGCCCAGCGGGTCGTAGGTGTAGCGCCAGGTCGTGGCGTCCGGGACCTCGACCGCGACGAGCCGGTTCAGCGGGCCCCAGGTGTAGGTCCAGGTCCGGCCGTCCTCGTGGCGCCGGGTGCGCATCCGGCCGGACTGGTCGTAGGTGTAGCGGACGCCGCCCGCCTCGGTGATCACCGAAGCCGGCCCGGCCCGCCTGCCGCGGCGGTCCTCGTCCTCGGGCGCGGGCCAGTCGGCGTCGACGAGCCGTCCGGTCGGGTCGTAGGCGTACTGCTCGTTCCAGCCCTGGGCACGCACCGAGATCACCCGGCCGCGGACGTCCATCGCGAGCCAGCGCGACCCGGCCGTCCCGTCGTCGATCCGGTCGGGAAGGCCGTCGGGCCGGTAGTGGTACTGCCGGTCCTGGCCGAATTCGCCGTTCGCGGACCGGACCGCCTGCCGGGCGAGCCGTCCGGCCGGGGTCCACGAGCGGACGATCGCCGCGTCCTGCCCGAACGCGCGGAGGGTTTCGCGGCCCGCCCGGTCGTACTCGAATCGCGTGGTCCGGCCGGCGGCGCGCACCGCGGCCGGGAGCCCGGCTTCACGGTATTCCCAGACGCTTTCCGCCCCGGATGGCGTCTGCCGCCGAACCTGGTTGCCCGCGGGGTCGAGTTCGGAGCGGACGGCGCGTCCGTTGACCGTTTCCCCGACGATCCGGCTCGCCGCGTCCCGGGTGTACTCGATGCGGGTCGTCCCGTCGTCGAGGGCGACGAGCTCGCCGAGGACGTCGTATTCGAAGCGGGTGTGCAGCGTCCCGGACGGTCCTTCGACGGTTTCCTCGACGATGTTGCCGCGCACGTCGCGGCGCAGGGTGACGATCTCGCCTTCCTGGTTGCGGATCTCGGTCAGCTCGCCGGCGGCGTTGTAGCCGTAAGACGAACTGGCCCCGCCGAAGTCGGTCTCGCGGGAGAGGTTGCCCGCCAGGTCGTATTCGTAGCGCCAGACCTGGCCCTGTTCGTTGGTCACCGCGGTGAGCCGCAGTTCGGTGTCGTAGGAGTATTCGAGCCGCGTGCCGTCCGGCCGGATCTCGGCCGAGACCAGGTCGAAGTGGGTCACCTCCTGCTGGGCGATCGCCGAGGAAGCGTCGGAGTGCAGGCGGTTGTTGCCTTCTCCGTCGTAGAACCATTCCTCCGTCGAGCCGTCTGGGAGGCGGTGCCAGGCGAGCGCGCCGCTGACGGTGTAACCGAATTCCTCGGCCGCGCCGTTCGGATCGACGATCGCGGAGAGCCTGCCGAAACAGTCGTAGGCGTAGGCGGTCGTCGCGCCGCGGGCGTCGGTGACGGTGATCGGGTTGCCCGCGTCGTCGGACACCACGGTCAGCGTCGAGCCGTTCGGATCGGTGACCGACGCGACGTGTCCCCACTCGTCGTAGGTATAGCTGGTGGTCGCGCCGCCCGGTTCGATGACGTGGGTCACGTTGCCGCGTTCGTCGTACTCCCAGCGGGTTTCGACGCCGGGCGCCTCAGCCATGCGGACGGCCTGGCCGAAGTCGTTGCGCTCGATGGTCAATTCCGTGCCGTCCGGCCGCTGGAGGGCGACCAGGTTGTTCATCTCGTCGTAGCGGTAGGTCCGCTGCCTGCCCATTTCGTCGGTTTCGCCGACCAGGCGGTCCAGCGCGTCCCATTCGTAGGCGCGCGCCGCGCCCGTCGGGTCCACCTCGCGCACGACCCGGCCGGTTTCGTTGAGGTGGTAGGCACTGCGGCGGCCGAGCGAGTCGACGACGTGGGTGATCCGGGCGGCCAGGTCGTAGTGCATCGTGACGGTGAGGCAGTCGCCGGAGCCTTCGGTGCGCACGACGCGGCCGTCGCGGTCGTAGTGGAAGCGGTACCACTCGCCGTTGCGGTCGGTCCACTCGACGATCCGTCCCAGATTGTCGTAGGCGTAGCGGAACGGGAGACCGGATTCGTTCGTGATCTCGGTGAGATTGCCCGCGGTGTAGCCGTAGCGGACCAACGGCACCTCGTCCCCGTCCTTGGTGACGGTGGACAGCCCGGTCACGAGCCCGCCTTCGGTGGCGATCTGGATCAGGTGGCCGCCGCTGTGCCGCATCGCGACCGGCGTGCCGTGCTGGTCGCGCTGGAAGTAGATGTGCTCCTTGCCGCGGCCGCTGATCGAGCGGATCGGCCGGACCGGGCCGTTGCCGCGCTCGAAGGTCAGGACCCGCTCGCTTTCGCGGTCCTCGAGGACGAATCCGCCGCCGGGCTCCTCGGCGAGATACCGCGCGGGCCCGTGCTCGGCGGCGACCCACTGGTCTCCGCGCGGCCGGGGGAACACCTGGACGATCCCGTCCGCGCCGGCGAACCACACCTGGTCCTCGTGCACCTCGATCCGTTCGTCCAAAGTGGACACCCAGGCGGGGCCGAGCCAGCCGCCCGCACGGAACGACGAGAAGTGCGTGCGCTCGAAGACCATCGGCAGCGCGCTGAGGAAGGTCGCGTCGGTCTCGGCCATCACCATCTGGCCGCTCGCGACGTCGATCGGGTCGCCGGTGGTGCAGATGTTGTCGAGGCTGCGCGAATTCTCGCCCTGCTTGTCGAGCGACCGCGAGGCGTCGCTGTTCCCCCTGGCCCCGTCTGAGGAGGAACTGCTGGAAGCCGACGTGTGCCCGCCCGACCCTCCGCTGCCGCCGTGCTCGCCGCCGCTTTCGTGGCTGCCGCTCGAGTGGCTGCCGCCGTGGTGCCCGCTGTCTCCTCCGGCGCTGGAAGTATGCGTGCCCTCGTCTCCGCCGGGGTGAGACCTGTTCCCGGTTTTGATGTCCTTGGGAGTGTGCGTCGGCGCTGCCTTGCCGCTCTTGAGGCCCTTCAACGCTTTGCCAGCGTCCTCGAACAGCACGCCGGCCTTTTTCAGCAGCGGCACCAACGCCTTGAGCGCCTTGACCAGCTTCGAAGTGACCTTCGCGATGCTCGACGCGGTCTTGGCGACGGCGGTGACGACCTGCGGAACCACCCAGGCCATCCCGATCCCCGCGGTGAACAGCACCTGCAACGCCCACGAAATCAGGTGCCCGACGAGGTCGGCGATCGTGTCCCGCACCAGCGACCGCACGGCCGCGACGATCTCGCCCGCGGTCTTGACCCCGCTCGCCGCGCCCTCGCTGCCCTTCTGCGCGCTGGCGATCAGCGCCGAGGTGTCTTCCGCCTTCTTGCGGTAGGTGTCGGCCGCTTCGCCGTTCCAGTCCTGCAGGTCCTTCTTGACCAGTTCGGTCAGCTCCGCCGAGACGCTTTCGAGCTCCTTGGCGACATTCGTCCAGGTCTCCGCCTGGGACTTGATCTCGTCCGCTTTGCCGGTGAGCGCGTCGAGCGCCTCCTTGAGCGGCCCGACGTGCTCCATGAGCCACCCGACCCCCGCGGCGAAGATCGCGCCGAACGGATCCATCACCGCGGTGAGCACGTCGATCGCGGTGCCCACCGCCCCGATCGCGACGGCCGCCCAGTTCTTGCTCTCGATCGCGGTCTTGAGGCCGGTCGCGTCCTCCAGCAAAGGAATCCCGGACATCGCGGTCGTGGAGTCCTTCACCGGCGCGATCAACGGGTTGGTCATCGATAGTCCCATTTCCTGGTGCGCACGGGCATGACGAACGAGCGGAGCCTGACCCGCCAATCCGACGAGGCTATCGGCCGGAGTCCCGACGAGCCTCCCAGGCGGGGCGGCGATGCCTGAAGTCCCGGAACCCTTGCCCGAACACACTCACGCCCCGCTGGCCCAGCCGCCCTTGTCCGGTTCCCTGACTGTCCTTTGTGGTCACTCCGGTAAACCGCATGCGGGCCGACCTGCTTGTGTGCTGAACTGCTCCCAGCCCGATCGCCCTTCGTGCCGATCCTCTGGAGGAATGGTGCCCGACCTGGTCATCCGCCCCGCGACCCCGCAAGACGCGGCAGACATCGCAGCCGTCCACGTCGGCTCCTGGCAAGCGGCCTACGCGGGTTTGCTGCCGGACGAGTTCCTGTCCGGCCTGTCGGTCGAGACACGGGAACAGTTCTGGGCTTCGAGTCTCGCGGACACTTCCCGCCCGCACACCGTCCTGACCGCAAGCACCGGCGAGAAGATCACCGGCTTCGCGGTCTTCGGCCCCAGCCGAGACGACGACGCCACCCCTGAGACGGGCGAACTGTCGTCGATCTACCTCCTCCCGTCCGAGTGGGGCCAGGGGATGGGCCGAGCCCTGCACGAGGAGTGCGTACGCGGCCTGTCGTCCCAGTTCGAGTCGGCGACACTGTGGGTGCTCTCGACTAATACCCAGGCCCGGAAGTTCTACGAACGGGCCGGGTGGGTTGCGGACGGCAAGACCAAGGTGGAATCGGTGTCCGACGGAGCGGTGACCTTGGAGGAGGTCCGGTACCGGCTGCCGTTGGGGTAGGCGTGCTTCTTTGAGCGGGCTTCGGTTGTTGCCGTTTAGCGGCGATTGCCTGCTCAGCCTGGCCGCAATCCCGCATCGTGCGTTGCCGCCTTCGACGGTGACTTTCTGTGCATCTCGCCCGTCAGGGTCGCTCGGTATGCCGCTCGTTGCTGCCCATCGCCCGGTGCCCGGTGCCCGGCTTCGTCTGGTTCGTCCCCGCTTTGCTGCGAGCGTTGAGCCAGCCCGTCGCTGAGCCGCATTCGGCTTTCGCCGTTCCGCGGCGAAAGCAAAACCGAATCACCAACCGTGCCTCTCTGCCCGCTGCCCGGCTTTGTCCCAGCTTCGCCGCAAGCGCCGAGCCAGCCCATAGCTCAGCCGCGCTATGCATTCGCCGTTCCGCGACCAAACCACCCCACCCGGCGGCGCCCTCCGCCCGTCGCCGTTTTCCGGCAACAAACCCCACCCCGGAATCAACCCCGGTCGCCATCCGCCGGCAACCGCCTGCACAACACCCCCGCCCGAGCAGCCGCGGCCCCAGCCTCCGCCGCGATCTCAGCCGTCTCCTCCGACACCGGCTCCCGCGACACGAACAACCGATAGAACACCGGCCCGCACACCGTCCGCGTCACCTCGTCCGGGTCCGTGTCGGCTGGCACCTCCCCGCGCGCCACCGCTCGCTCCACGATCACCGCGGCTCGGGCATGCCGATCCTGATAGAAATCCCGCAACGCCTCGGCCGCCCGTTCCGAGTGGAAGGCCGCCAGCACCGCAGCGGTCGGCAGCTCGCGTTGCCCCGGGGTGGTCAACGCGTGCACCACGTCCAACGCCATTCGCCGCAAATCGGCGACAAGCGAACCGGTGTCCGCCGGGCTCCACGGTTCGCTGGCACCGAACCGCAGTGCGGCCGCGACCAGTCCTTCGCGCGACTCCCATCGCCGGTAAACCGTCGTCTTGTGCACGCCCGACCGTTCGGCGACGGCCTCGACCGTCAGGTCCGTGAACCCGACCTCCGCCAGCAGATCGAGCGTCGCCCGCAAAACGGCGACGCGCGTGCGTTCCGTGCGCCCGCCCGGCCTGCTGGTCCCCGGTACCTCAGTGGCCAATCGCTACCCCTGTTGCATTAGTGTCCTCAGTATGACACCGCTGAGCACCCGTTCGCCGCTGGACGGCGACGTCGCCTCGATCACCGGCCTCATCGGCGACGCGCGCATCGTCGCGATCGGCGAGAACAACCACCACATCCGCGAGTTCGGCGAACTCCGCGACCGGTTGCTCCGCCGCCTCGTCGAGGACCACGGGTTCACGGTGCTCGGCTTCGAATCGGGCTTCGCCGAGGGCGACCTGGTGCAGCAGTGGCTCGACGGCGCTCCCGGCACCGTCGACGAGGTCGCGCGAGAAGGATTCACCTTCTCCCTCGGCGAGTCGGCCGAGGTGCACGAGATGCTGACGTGGATGCGCAGCCACGGCGGCGTCCGGTTTTCCGGACTCGACCTGCCCAGTTCGAGCGGTTCGCCGCAGCCGGCGTTGAAGATTGTCCGCGGCTTCGTGGAGGAGGTCGATCCGGAGGTTCTGCCGCTGGTCGACGCCGCGATCGCCGCGTCCGAGCCGTACTCGGCGGTCAGCAGCGCGGTCGCGCCTGGCCGTTACGCGGCAATGACCGCCGCGGACCGGGACGCGGCCACGGCTGCATTGACGACGCTCGTTGCGCACCTTCGTTCTCTTTCGCCAGTTTATCGGCAACGGAGCGAGCCAACCCGGTATGCGATCGCCGAGCACCACGCGGTCGGCGCGCTTCGCGTTGACGCGTACCTGCGCGAGTTGAGCGCCATGATGTCGGGAACGGCACCGTCGCTCCAGGGGTCGTCTCGCGACACGTACATGGCCGCAACCGTGAAGCTGCTTCGCAAGCTGTACGGCGAAGGTGAGAAGATCGTGATGATGGTCCACAACGGACACCTGCAGCGAGTGCCGTTCGCCGCTATGCCGACCATGACGTTCCCTTCCGCGGGCACACACCTCGCCGAGGAGTTCGGCGACGACTACTTCGCGCTCGGCCTGACTGCGGGCACCGGTACGACCACCGGCCTCGAACCGGACGAGAGCGAGCGGCTCGGCTTCCGGGTCTACGCACAGGAGTTGGAGCCGCCCGCCGAGGGCAGTGTCGAAGCGGCATTGGCCGGCGCGGATCCGTGCGTGGTCGATTTGCGGCAAGACCGGGCGCAGGGCCTGACCGGACCGTCGAGCGTGCGGCACGCGCACATGTTCACGAAGGTCGATGTCGTGCAAGCCTTCGACGCGCTGGTCTACTTGCCGACGATGTCGGTGAGCGCGCACGTCCCGGCGGCGAAGTAATTGTCGGTCTGCCAACTGTTGGCCGGCTAGCGGCTAAAGCTCTCAGCCGGTCAACCGTTGGCCACGAAGCGGCGAAACGCGTCGGTCGGACAGCGGTTTGCCTCTTAACTGCGAGATAGGTGCCGTGCATCGTCCCCCCCCCTTGCCTTTTACCTATCAGTGTGTCGGGGCGGGCGGCTGCTGGACTCGGACCAGCCCATCGTGTGACGTCGAGTTGCCGCCGAATGGCCACCGGGATACGACCGCAGGCATGCGGAACCGAGCGGCGCGTGGCCTTTTTTCGGCAACTCTGACATTCCTGCTGGTCGCCGGGGTGCAACCGGCCGCGCTGGCGGCGAGCGGGACGCAGGACAACCCGCCGAGCTGGGCGCTCGACCGGATCGACCAGCGAACCGGCCTCGATCAGAAGTACCACTACGACTCGGACGGCTCCGGCGTCACCGTCTACGTGATCGACAGCGGCGTCGACGCCAAACACCCGGATCTGCAGGGCCGGGTCCTGCCCGGCAAGGATTTCCTCACCACCGGCACGGACACGTCGGACACCAACGGCCATGGCACCCGCGTCGCGGGAATCGTTGCGGGACACAGCTACGGCGTCGCCAAAGGCGCGCAGATCTTCCCGGTCCGAGTGCTCGACAAGGCAGGCGGCGGCGCGACCGACACGATCATCGCCGGGCTGAACTGGGTCGCCCAGAACGCACACCAACCAGCGGTCGCGGTGCTGGGCATCGGCGGCGTGCCCAACGAGCAGCTCGACAACGCGGTCAAGGGAGTCGCCGCCGTGATGCCGATCGTGCTTCCGGCGGGGGAGGGCAGCACCGACGCCAGTCAGACCTCGCCCGCGCGAGTGCCGGAAGCGCTCACCGTCGGCGCGACCGACGTCCAGGACCAGGTCGCGCCGTTCTCGAACTTCGGCACGTCGCTCGACCTGTACGCCCCAGGCGTCGACATTCCCGCGCCGATCGCCGGAACAGCCGATGTCGGGACCTTGTCCGGCACAGCGATGGCCGCCGCGGTGGCCGCTGGCGCGGTGACCCTCTACCGGTCCGCACATCCCGACGCCGCGCCCAATGCGGTCGGCGAAGCAATTGTGCAGGACGCAACGCAGAACGTGGTCAAGAATGCGCCCTCCGGAACCGCGAATCGGCTGCTGTGCACACTGCCTGCGGGAACGCCCTGACGGTTGCGGCACCGCGGCCCGACCAGCATCATGCATGCAGGTCGGCGTGCATGATGTCCATCACTTGGACTACGGCTCCCGCACCGCGGGACGAACCGGGTAACGTGCCTTCGATACCGATCCGAAAAGGGAAGGACCGGGCATGTTCCGCAAAGTGCTGGTGGCCAATCGCGGCGAAATCGCGATCCGGGCGTTCCGCGCAGGTTACGAACTGGGCGCGGGCACAGTCGCCGTGTTTCCGCACGAAGACCGCAACTCGCTGCACCGGCTGAAGGCCGACGAGGCCTACGAGATCGGCGAACCGGGCCATCCGGTCCGCGCCTATCTGTCGGTCGAGGAGATCGTCAAGGCCGCCAAGAAGGCGGGCGCGGACGCGGTCTATCCGGGCTATGGCTTCCTGTCGGAGAACCCCGACCTGGCCATGGCCTGCGAAGAAGCGGGGATCACCTTCGTCGGCCCGAGCGCCGAAATCCTCGAACTGACGGGCAACAAGGCGCGCGCGGTCAAGGCGGCGCGCGAGGCCGGCGTCCCGGTGCTCGGCTCGTCGGAGCCGTCCAGCAACGTCGACGAACTGGTCGCGGCGGCCGACGAACTCGGCTTCCCGGTGTTCGTCAAGGCGGTCGCCGGCGGCGGCGGCCGGGGCATGCGCCGCGTCGAGGACCCTGCTCAGCTGCGCGAGTCGATCGAGGCCGCCGCGCGCGAGGCCGAATCCGCGTTCGGCGACCCGACCGTGTTCCTGGAGAAGGCCGTGGTCGAACCGCGGCACATCGAGGTCCAGATCCTCGCCGACGGCGAGGGCAACGTGATCCACCTCTTCGAGCGCGACTGTTCGGTGCAGCGCCGCCACCAGAAGGTCGTCGAGCTGGCCCCCGCCCCGAACCTCGACCCGGAACTGCGCGACCGCATCTGCGCCGACGCCGTGAAATTCGCCCGGCAGATCGGCTACCGCAACGCGGGCACCGTCGAATTCCTGCTGGACCGCGAAGGCAAGCACGTGTTCATCGAGATGAACCCGCGCATCCAGGTCGAGCACACGGTCACCGAAGAGGTCACCGACGTCGACCTCGTGCAGTCCCAGCTGCGGATCGCCTCCGGGGAAACCCTCGCCGACCTCGGCCTGTCGCAGGACAAGATCTACCTGCGCGGCGCCGCGCTCCAGTGCCGCATCACGACCGAGGACCCGGCCAACGGTTTCCGGCCGGACATCGGCATGATCAGCGCCTACCGCTCGCCGGGCGGCTCGGGTATCCGGCTCGACGGCGGAACCGCGTTCTCCGGCACCGAGATCAGCGCCCACTTCGACTCGCTGCTGGTGAAACTCACCTGCCGCGGCCGCGATTTCCGCACCGCGGTCGGCCGCGCCCGCCGCGCGGTCGCCGAGTTCCGGATCCGCGGCGTGGCGACGAACATCCCGTTCCTCCAGGCGGTGCTGGACGACCCGGACTTCCGCGAGGGCAACGTCACCACGTCGTTCATCGAGGAACGGCCGCACCTGCTGACCGCACGGCACTCCGCCGACCGCGGCACGCGCCTGCTGACCTACCTCGCCGACCAGACGGTGAACCGTCCGCACGGCGAGCGTCCGCGCACTCCCGAGGCCGCGACGAAGCTGCCGAAGCTGCCCGCGGATCTCGTCCCGCCGGACGGCTCCAAGCAGAAGCTGACCCAACTCGGGCCGGAGGGATTCGCGCGCTGGCTGCGGGAAACTCCGCAGCTCGGCGTCACCGACACCACCTTCCGCGACGCGCACCAGTCGCTGCTCGCGACGCGCGTCCGGACGAAGGATCTGCTCGCCGTCGCCCCGGTCGTCGCCGCGACGGTGCCTCAGCTGCTGTCCCTGGAGTGCTGGGGCGGCGCGACCTACGACGTCGCGCTGCGATTCCTCGCCGAGGACCCGTGGGAACGCCTGGAGCAGCTGCGCAAGGCCGTACCGAACATCTGCCTGCAGATGCTTCTGCGCGGTCGTAACACCGTGGGCTACACGCCTTACCCGACCGAGGTCACCACGGCCTTCGTCGAGGAGGCCACCGCGACCGGCATCGACATCTTCCGCATCTTCGACGCGCTCAACGACGTCGAGCAGATGCGGCCGGCCATCGAAGCCGTTCGCGCCACCGGCACCGCGGTCGCCGAAGTCGCGCTCTGCTACACCTCCGATCTGTCGGATCCGAACGAAAAGCTCTACACGCTCGACTACTACCTCAAGCTCGCCGAGCAGATCGTCGGAGCCGGGGCGCACGTGCTGGCCATCAAGGACATGGCCGGCCTGCTCCGCGCGCCCGCCGCGGCTCGGCTGGTGACCGCGCTGCGCAAGGAATTCGACCTTCCGGTGCACATCCACACGCACGACACCGCCGGCGGTCAGCTCGCCACCTACCTGGCCGCGATCCAGGCAGGCGCCGACGCGGTGGACGGCGCCGTGTCGTCGATGGCGGGCACCACGTCGCAGCCGTCGCTCGGCTCGATCGTCGCGGCCACCGACCACTCCGATCGCAGCACCGGCCTCGACCTGCACGCGATCGGCGACCTGGAGCCGTACTGGGAGAGCGTCCGCAAGATCTACGCCCCGTTCGAGGCTGGTCTCGCGTCGCCCACCGGGCGCGTCTACGACCACGAGATCCCCGGCGGCCAGCTCTCCAACCTGCGCACGCAGGCGATCGCGCTGGGCCTCGGCGACCGGTTCGAGGACATCGAAGCCATGTACGCCGCGGCGGACAAGATCCTCGGCCACCTCGTGAAGGTCACGCCTTCGTCCAAGGTGGTCGGCGACCTCGCGCTGCACCTCGTCGGCGCCGGCGTTTCCCCGGCGGACTTCGAGGCGGAGCCGAACAAGTTCGACATCCCGGACTCGGTGATCGGCTTCCTGCGCGGCGAACTGGGCGACCCGCCCGGCGGCTGGCCGGAACCGTTCCGCACCAAGGCGCTCGAAGGCCGTTCGGCGGCCAAACCGGTCGCCGAACTGTCCGAAGAGGACCACAAGGAACTCGCCGACAACCGCCGCGGCGCGCTGAACCGGCTGCTGTTCCCCGGGCCCACCAAGGAATTCCTCGCGCACCGCGACGCCTACGGCGACACCAGTGTGCTCCCGAGCAAGGACTTTTTCTACGGTCTGCGCCCGGGTGAGGAGTACTCGGTGGACCTCGAGCCCGGCGTCCGGCTGCTCATCGAGCTGGAAGCCATCGGCGAGGCAGACGAACGCGGCATGCGGACCGTCATGTCCACGCTCAACGGCCAGCTCCGGCCGATCCAGATCCGGGACCGGTCCATCGCCTCGGACATCCCGGCCACCGAAAAGGCCGAGAAGGGCAACCCGAAGCAGATCGCCGCGCCGTTCGCGGGCGTGGTGACGCTGCAGGTGGCCGAAGGCGACCAGGTGGCGGCAGGGGCGACCGTGGCGACGATCGAAGCCATGAAGATGGAAGCGTCGATCACCGCTTCGGCGGCGGGCAAAGTCGGTCGGCTGGCAATCACCTCCGTTCAGCAGGTCGAGGGCGGAGACCTTCTCATCGTCCTCGAATAACCGGCTCCCGCGCCACTTTTTCCTGTGTGAGGGGTCCCTTCGCTCCAAAACGGAGCGAAGGGACCCCTCGCACCATTTACGGCTCGCTTTTTCCGGGGTGTTCGCGCTAGCGTCGATGCATGCTGATCAACGCGGTGCCGCAATGGCAGGGCGCGATCAGCCCCGGGGCGAAGGGGCTGATCGAGGGCTGCCGCGCACTTTCCGAACTGGCCGGGCACGTGCTCGGCAAGCCGGTGCACCACGTACGCCAGGACGCAGCGGCGTCCGACGTCGTCGCCGGGATAGCCAACCGGTCCGTGCTCACGGGCACGAACCGGCAGTTGCAGCTCGCTGCGCTCGAAGCGCCGGAAGGCCCGGTGCTCACGATCGGCGGCGACTGCGGCGTTGAGCTGGTCCCGGTCGGCGTCGCGCGTTTCCGTTACGGCGCAACGCTTGGCGTCGCGTGGTTCGACGCGCACGCGGACTTGAACACAGCGGATTCCTCGCCGTCGGGCGCGTATCACGGCATGGTGCTGCGGTCGTTGCTCGGCGAGGGCGACAAGGAGTTCGCCGCGAGTCCGGCGATCGAACGCGGCCGAGCGGTGCTGTTCGGCGCCCGCTCGCTCGATCCCGCGGAAGAGGAAGCCATTGCCGGCGGCCTCGCCGTGCGCTCCGACGATGTCGCCGGAGCGCTGAACACCGCCGGAGCCGACCGCGTTTATCTGCATGTGGATTTGGACATTCTTGATCCCGGCGAGTTCCCCGGAGTGAATTATCCGGAGCCCGGCGGGCTCACGATCGCTGAATTGGTTGACGCAATCGACGGGCTTTCCGGAATGGAGGTCGTCGGTGCGGGCATCACGGAATGCGTCGGCACGGAAGTCGCCGCGCTGGAACCCGTGCTGGCCGCGGTGGGGAGGGTGCTGATGGAGGGCTGAACCTCCGCGCCGAGGCGGCGGGATCCGCGCCTCGTCCGGTGAATGGACCACGGGAACGCACGGGCAAGAAGGAGGTGTGCCCGAGACCGTGCGGAAGACGGTTCACAGAACGGCGAAAACCACGCCGGCCGGACGATCGCCGGGATTCACCGCGACGGTGCGTCCAGGCTCGCCAAAGCCACGCGCACGGCGTCGACGGCTTCGTCCGGCGCGACCCCGAGTTCCCGGCTGTGCCGGGCGTATTCGACGGCCGCGTTGAGAAGCAGCGTGCCCGGATCCGGTCGTTCGGCCGGGCCGGTCACGACGGTTCCGCGTGCTCGTGCGGTGGTGACCCAGCCGGCGGCCTCGAGCTCGCGATACACGCGGGCGACGGTCCCGGAGGCGAGTCCGAGGTCCCTTGAAAGCTGACGGATCGGCGGCAGACGGGCGTCCCGGACGAGGGAGCCGGTCGTGATCGCGCGGATGATCTGGTCGTGCACCTGACGCCAGGGCGGAACCCCGCTTTCGGCGTCGACCACTACTCGCAGCGGCATCTACCGCGCTGCCGTGGTTGTCGCGCGCTGCTTGGGCGGCGGGCCGACGATCGCGAGGAACGCGGCGACGGTGGCCACGAACGCGAGGAACGAGGCGAGGTCGCCGACTGTCCAGCCGAGGGTGGCAGCCGTTCCGGTGCCGAGCCCGAGAGCGACGCGGGCGCTGCGCACGCGCAGTGCCTGGTCGACTTCCGGGTCGCCGGCGGCCGGACGCCGCACCGCGAGGAGCACGATGATCCACGACACCGCCGCCGCGCCGACAGTCACCGCCAGCGGGCCCCATTGCCGCAAAACGGCGAGATGCACGACGGCGGCGACAGTGGCCAGCCCGGAGACGATGACCGTCCACAACGGAGCGAAATCGAGCACGGCGCGTGGTGCCAGCACGGCTTCCCTGCGGGGTTCCCGCGAGGGACGCTGAGCGAGGATTTCGGCGGCGAGCCCGCCGAGCAGCACCACGAACACGAGCGAGTTCGCTGTCCGTTCTCCGACGAGATTCGTCGCGCCCGGGATGAGGGGGAGACCGAGGAACAGCCACGGATACCAGAATCGACGACGGCGCAGATAGCGCACGGCTACCGGCACCTGGTCGGCAGTCGGGTTCCGCACGCCCCATTTCGCGAGCAGCCGAGCGCCTTGTTTCTCGCCTGGCCACAACACGACGAGGATGATCAGCCCGAACAGGCCGGTAATGCCCGCGACGGCGAGCGCCGAGTCGAGTTGCATCGTGGACCCCTCCCTCTTGTATCAAGTACATGTTACAAGAGGGCCGTGGGCTTTGCCGCGTGACGCTCTGTGGTCGTTTTGGCGACCCGGCGGGCCCCCGCTGAAGGCAGGTGTCCAGGTTCGCCCGTTTGCAGGCATCGCGTAGCGCACCTGGTGGTGTGTTGTCGCGATGTGCCCCTCCGACCTCGTGAACTTGTCACGAACGTGACAAGAAATCGGTTTCTTCGGGGAGTGGTGACACGTTTGGCGTTGGTTTTTCGATGTGTCGGGTGTCACCCCTCAATGGATGCGGGGGCTTCCGGCGGCGCCGCGGCGCGGTCGGGGAACCGGGGCGGAGCGAAGGAGCTGCGATGTCGGTGGAGCGGGGACTCGATCACGCTGTGCCGTCGGCTGCGCTGCCGCGCAAACTCGCCGAGATCCTGCGGCCCGAGCTGGCGAGCCTGTCCGCCGAGATCGTCGACGAAATCCGCGCGACGATTCCCGCCTACGCGCGGCCGCTCGACGGTCCGTATGGGAGATCGATCCGCGCGGGCGTCGAGTATGCGATCACGTTGTTCGTCGCGCAGATCGCCGACCCGCGGGCGTCGAAGGAACAGTCGCACGAGGTGCACCATCGGCTCGGGCAGAACGAGATGCGGGAAGGGCGGAGCCTCGACACTCTGCAGTCGGCCTACCGGGTCGGCGCGCGCGTGTCGTGGCGCCGGATCATGCGCGTCGGACGGCGGGCTGGCCTTTCGTCGGCGGTGATGTCGCAGCTGGCTGACGCGATGTTGGCGTTCATGGACGAACTGGCGTCGGTCGCACTGGATGGCTATTTAGAGGCGAAAGCTCGCACCGCCGGCGCATTGGACACTTGGCGGCGACGGTTGCTCGGCGTCCTGCTGGAGGTCCCGGCCGCTCCGCCGAAGGCGATCGCGGAGCTGGCCCAGCTGACCGGATGGGCCGTGCCGGAGCAGGCGTCGCCGATTGCCGTCCAATCGCCGCTGAACGGCAGGGCTCGTCGGCACGCGACGTTGGACTCGGACGTCCTGGCGGAACTGGACTCCGCCGAGCCGTGCATCGTCGTGCCCGGCGCGGTCAATGGCGCGCGGCTGGCGACACTTCAGGCTGCACTGCCGAATTGCCGACTGTCCGTCGGGCCGTGTGTGCCGTTGGCGAGCCTCGCTGATTCCCTGCGCTGGGCACGCCGGACGCTGGTTCTCGCCGATCGGGGGCGAATCCCTGGTGAGCGGGTGCTCCGCGCGGAGGAACATCTCGCTTCCTTGCTGGTGCACTCGGATGGCGCGCTCACCGACCTCCTCCGCACCCGCCTTTTCGCCCCCTTGGCGGACATGACCGACAAGCAACAGGAGCGTCTTCTCGAAACGCTGCGCGCTTGGCTCGACAGTCAGGGGAACGTGGTCGAGATCGCCGAACGCCTGCAAGTTCACCCGCAGACGGTGCGGTACCGGATGCGCCAATTGCAGGCGACCTTCGGCGAGCTGCTGCGCGATCCAGCCGCGCGGTTCGAAATGGAACTGGTCTTGCGCGCGGCCGCGGACGATCGGCCACGTTCGGGGCTGTCTTGGCCGCAGCCTCTCGCCGGGGCGAATATGGTGCCCGCCAGCCGTCGGCCGACTTCGCTCGAAAATTCGTCCGGTCCAAGGTCGGGCAGGTGATTCAGGTTCGCCAGTATTTCCGGGGTCGCTTTGTCTCGAGCAGAGGGCCCGGCGGGGAGGGAACGCAACCCGGCGAACACCAGGACGGACAGCGTCGGAATCGCTGGTAGCAGCCAACGTAGCCGCTCAATGGCGAATCTTGTGTGGTTTGCGGGTGAGACTGGAGCAGTGTGCGATAAGCGCCGGTAGACGTTGGCGGCCTAGGGGCGTTCGGCTTGGCTTGCGACGACCCTTCGCGGTTTCACAAGATCGTCAGGCTGGGAGAGAAGTCGGGTATTTCGGCTGTCGGATGGCACTGCACCAGAAGGTCTTGCCAGCCAGAACTTTTGTAGTGGGTTTGCAGGCGAAAGGTGAAGTCGTCGATGCCGGGGACGTTTCCGGTAGTTGAGAAGGAGATGCTTCCGGGATTACCGGGAGCGGTGTAGGAGACGGCCGACGAGGCAGTCGGCACGATCGGCAGCGCGATGGGGTCGTTTCCCTTGCCTGCCGAGGTAGCGGTTTTGGGGATCGTGAACCCGGTGACAGAAGGCGGCGACAGCGAGCCCGCGGAGGCCGACAGCGACAAGTCGAAGGTGTGTCCGTCCGCGGCGCCTCGTAGTCCGTCGATTCCTGCGGCTTGGAGGATTGCGCTGACGAACCCGGTAAGGGTGAGGGTTCCGCCGAACTCCGTCAACGTGACGGTGTCTCCCCGTCCGGCAGACGCTGGTCCCGTGAAGTGCGCCGTGATCTGGGCGGGCTCGGGCCCGAGCGGGCCTAGCAGGCACGACAGTCGCACCGGCTGATCCGCTTCGAGTGTGTACTCCGTTCCGCCGGCGGCTGAGGCCGGTGGGGATCCAGTCAATACGGTGGCGGCTAACGCGGTTGTTGCCACGCATAATTTCCTGACTGATGACGGCACAGATTTCCTCCCTTCACTGACGTTGCCTTCGTGGCGGTGCGCGCTTGGCTGGATTGTCATGGTCTGAGCGTGCCGCGCATTCCGGTGCTGGCGGCTCCCTCTCGGGCGAGCGGATGACCGATCGGCCGCGTGCCGCGATGCTGCTGGACGAGCGGCGACCGGTGCGGGTGCCGGGGCCGGGCCGCCGGGTTCGTGGTTGGCGACCACCGGGTGAAGCAGCGGAGCGAAACCGGTGATGCCCGGTCTTCGGCGGGCTGGCGGAACCTGGACCGAAGACCGTTCCGGCGGGTCGGTGCGGTGTTCGGTCTCAGCCAGGAGGCGGTGTGCTGGGGATGGGCTTGCACTTGGTGTGATCCGGATAGTCTTTGGCGGGGCAGGAGCCGAAGTTGACGTTGACGACCTTGGCCTGGTTGACGTTCGTCGTGGTGGAGGCCATGCCGGTGAGCAGCGGGCTGAGCGGTTCGGCGGTTCCGCAGTGGACGAACGGCGGCAGGGCGAAACCCCGGTAGTCGGGGTCGGGCGAGTTCGGGTCCGTGCTGAGGATGCCGCCCTTCAAGGCGCTGTACGCACCGGACAGGCTGAGCGAGATCGGCTTGGCGGTGACGCAGTCCGGGCCGAGGTCAAGCGGCACGCCGTTGATTCTGGCGTTGCTCATCCGGGCCATGACCTGAATGTGAGTGGTCAGGAAATCGCCGGAGAGGACGAGCTTGCCGGTGAACTCGATCAGCTTGGAGTTGCGGTAGTCGACGGGCAGGAACTCGACGGTGGCGGTCACCGGAACGAAGCCGAAGCCGAGGAACGTCGCGTCGACCGGGCGGAAGCCGACGTTTCCGCTGATCGTGCTCGGGTCGTGCTGGAGATAGTCGGGCGGGATGAGCAGCACCGTCCAGGTTCCGTTGAGCACCCCGGTCCGGGCGCTGGCGACGGTCGCGCCCAGCCGGTAGACGGACGAAGTCGCCGCGACCTGGACGTAGTCGAGCGGGGTGATGAGCGGGAAAGGAGGGTCGTCCTGCGGCGAAGCCGCGTCGCGGCGGGATGAAGGCGGCGGCGACGGCGCGGTGCTCGGCTCAGCCGGCTTCTTCGGGGCAGTCGTGGGCGCTCCGGTGGCGAGGATCGACACGAGGGTGGTGGTCTGGTCGGGAAGAAGGGTGCAGGCGACCGGTGCGGTCTCGGTGGCGCCGTCGGCAGCCGGTTTCACCGCGATGGTCGGGGCTCCGACGTCGAAGCTGACCTTGCCGGGGACGGTAATTGCCTGTTCCGGCAGGTCCGCGGTCGCGGTGAGCTTCACGTCGCCGGCCGGCGGCAACGGGGTCGCGGCGATCGTGAACGGAGCGGGGATCGCGGTGCTCTTGTCGCCTTGGCGCGCGGTGAGGTCGAGGGTCAGGCCGCCGCGGATACCGTCTGGGGCATCTGGTGCCAGCTGGACGGCGACGGCGCGCGGAAGCGTGAAAGACGCGGTCAGGGAACGGAATTTCAGCGCGGACCCGACCGGCACCGTCGCGGGCACGGTCGCGGAGACGGTGAGGGTGATCTGCTGCGAGCCGGCGGGGGCGGCGAACGGGCAGTCGAGGACGATGTCCTTGCTGACACTCTGTTCGCTGGCTGACAACGGGGGCGGTGCGGCGGGGGTGGGTGTCTCGGTCGAGGCGGAGCTGACGCCGGTGAGGGCGCCGGTGCCGATCGACAGTGCGCCGAGTACTGCAAGGGCGAGGGAAGCTGGGCGGCGGCGGGCGGAGCGCCCGCGTGGGTTCGGCATCGTGTACCTCCTCGCCCTGCGGTCCGGAAAATGGGTTCCGAGCGAAGTTACCGGTGAGTTTCGCCGGTGCGCAAGCATGGGTGGCGGACGGTCGTTTTCCGTTGCGGGAAAAGGGTTTTCTTATGGCCGGGAGCTAGTCTGGAGCCGGTTTTTCATCGGAAACTGACAAAGAATTCGCGCGTTCCCCGCGCAGGCCGCGGGACTGGGAACATCTCTGCGGGAAGCACGGAGGAAGGAGCTGCGATGGCGGCCGGACGCCGGAGATGGCGCAAGGCAGCGACGGCGGTCTTCGCGGTCGTCGTAGTGGGCGCAGGGACCTCGTCGAGCGGTCCGGCAGCCGCGACGTCGGCGCCGCAGCCGACGCGACCGAATGCGGCGGGAGCGCAGCGGGAGGCAGGCAGTGCGGCCGGCGCGGCGAACGTGCCGCAATTGACCGCCGCGGGCGGGCTTTACCAGTGGGGGACGCAAAAAGCGCCCTCGCCCATGCCACCGGCCCTGACCTCGGGTCTCTCCGCGGTTTCGGCCGGAGGAGAGTTCGCGATGGCGCTCAAGAACGGTGCCGTGCTCGCCTGGGGCGACAACAATTTCGGCGAAAGCGAAGTGCCGGCGGAACTGTCGTCGGGCACCAGCCAGATCGCTGCGGGCTGGACGCACGGCCTTGGACTCAAGAACGGCAAGGTGTATGCGTGGGGGAACGACTGGTACGGCCAGACGGAGCTTCCCGCGTCGGTCTCCAGCGGGGTCACGGCGATTTCCACCAGTGCGGTGCACAGTCTCGCGTTGCTGGCGGACGGCCGGGTGGTCAGCTGGGGGAACCGGTCGGACGTTCCGGACTTCGCGCAGTCCGGCGTCAGCGCGATCTCGGCGGGCGGGGATTACAGCCTCGTACTGAAGAACGGCTCCGTATTCGCCTGGGGCAGCAACACTTTCGGCCAGGCGACGGTTCCCGAGGCGGCGCGGTCCGGGGTGACTGCGATTTCGGCCGGGTATGAGCACGGCCTCGCGCTGAAAGACGGCGGAGTGATCGCCTGGGGGCACGACAACGACGGCCAGACCGAGGTCCCCGCGGCGGCCAAGAGCGGGGTTGTCGCCATTGATGCGGGGTGGAACCACAACCTGGTGGTCAAGGCGGACGGGTCGATGGTCCTCTGGGGCAACAACACTTACAGCCAGGCGACGGTGCCGAAACCGCCGGTGTGCGGGCCGGTCACCGGTGCGTCGGCGGGCTACGAGTACAACCTGGTGATCACGGATCTGTCGATCCGCTGCCGTCGGTGAAGCGCCAGGCGGCGAGGGTGCAGGGCCGCGTTTCCGGTGCGCTGGAACGGGGTCACGACTGTTCGTCTCGGGTCGAGCCGGTTGCCGGACGTTGAACGGAGCCGGTTTCCGGTGCGCTGGGAAGCTCGGGCGTTGAACCGGTTTCTCGTTCGCCGCACCAGCGGATCGTTGCCCGCATGCTGAGGAAGGCGCTTCTCCGTGTCACGACGGGAAGCGGTTCTCAGGTGCCAGACCGGGGCACACGGCCGGGCGGGAGCTGGTCTTCTGGTTGGCTGCGCCGGTCCTGGATACGACGGCGGAGGGGCGGCACTCGGCCGCCCCTCCGCCGGAATGGGTCAGGAAATGGTGCCCGAGGGGCTGAAGCTGGTGCCCGACGGGGCGCTGCACTGCATGGTCCACGGGGTCCAGCTGCCGTCTGACGCCTTGTGGAACTCGAGTTGCGCGGAGAGTCCCGTGTCGAGGCCGAACGTCACCGTGCCGGGGGTGCTCGGCGCCGTGTAGGTCGGGATCGACGACGTCGAGGTCTGGGCGATGTTCACCGTGATCGCGCCGCCCGCCGGGTAGATCTGCTCCGGGATCTGCAGGCCGGAGGCGTCCGACGGGGAGAGCGAACCGTTGTCGACGGTGATCGGGACGTCGGCGGTGCCGCGGATTCCGTCGTATCCCGCGGCGGTGAGCAGCGCGTGGACCAGCGCGGTGATGGTCGCGGTGCCGGAAACATTGGACGGCGTCGTGGTGCCGTTGACGGGGATCGTGTCCGGGCCGCCGAACTGCGCGGTGATCGCCACGTTCTGTGCCGGGATGGCCGGGAACGTGCAGCTGTAGTTCGCGGGGCCGGCCTGGTAGGTCGCGGTGGCGGCCGAGGCCGTGCCTGCGGTGAGGACCGCGATCGCGCCTACCGCGACGCCGGTCACCACGCCCGTGGACAGTTTGCTGAGCCGGGGCATACCATTCTCCTTAGATCGGACTGCAGTTTTCGCGGCGATCCTGCGCAGTGGGGACGGAGGTTTCCGCGGATTCCGTTCCGGACCAGGTTTTCGGGAACGGGGATCGGCTCGGTGAGCAATACCGGCCGCGAGCCCAAGGTTACCCGCGAGTTCAGTCGGCAACAACCCTGGTCAGCGCCTTGTCCGCGAGTCGGCGACTGGACCGATTCTTTTGTCATCGGCCGCGTAAACAGTATCGGCGTTTCGTGTGAGCATGACAATTGTGCTCAGGCCGGATATGCAAAAATGGAGTGCCGGAAACGCTTTCCGGCACTCCGTTTTCGGGTGGTTGATCAGTTCTTGGAGGTCAAGGTCAGCGAGATGGTGTTGTCCGGTCCGGACACCAGTGCGCCGAGCGCGAGGTCGGCGATGAAGCAGTTCTTGAAGTCCGGGATGGTGTAATTCCCGGTGAGCGTGATCGGCTTGGTGATGTCGACGTTCGCCGCGGTCAGGGTCAGGTCGATTGGCTTGACGGTCGTGCAGCTGCCGGGCACGGTCGGGACCGGGAAGACCGGCACGATCGGGCCCGCCCAGATGTCGCTGATCTCCATGTTCGCGGTTTCGTGAGTGGTGAGGGTGCCGTTCGCGAGGGTGCCAGTAGCGGGTGCGGTCGGGGTGACGGTGACCTTCGCCTTGATCTTGAAGCCGCCCGCGAGCAGCGAAATGTGCGCGGTGGCCGGCGGCAATTGCAGATTGGCGTTGAGACCGACGGCTCCGGTTTGATCGTCGACCAGGAGATTTCCGGCGAGACTTCCGGGGCCGAGGTCGAGGGTGCTTCCGGTCTTCTTCACGACCGTGCTTCCTGTTACCGAGTAGGAGATCGGAATGGGTATTTCGGTCGCTGATGCGGGAACAGCGGAGTCGAGGCTGACCGCGGTCGCGGCGGCCGCTGCGAGCACGCCGATTCTGGCGATCCGGGAAATGGGCATGACGGTACTCCTTCGGCGGTGAGGAAACAGAATTTCATCGGGGAGCTAGATCGGTGACGAACCAGTTTCCGTCAATGCGCTCAGCGGTGACGGCCAGTTGTGCGGCGGCTGTCTCGGGAGTGGCGGAATTCCCCCTCGTGGCGGACTGGTCGAGGAAAACGAGCAACTGTGCGTGATCGTTCGTAAGCTGCTGGACGGAGGCGGCGGAGACGCGGGAGGTGAGAGTCAGGCGTTGGCTCGGGGCCATCGTGCGGACTTGGGCGAAGAGTTTTTCGTAGGAATCGCGGGCGTGGCCGCGGAGCAGGGTGGCGGCGGCGTTCTCGGTGGCGTCGGTTTTGTCGTAGGTGTAGGAGAAGATCTTGTTGAGGGTGAGGCTGATGGCGGAGGTGACCGCGGCGGTCGCGGGCTGATCGGTCAGCGCGCGGTTCGATGCGGCGGCGGACGCGCTGGTGGAGCGGGCTTCGACGGTGCACCAGACGCCGACGGCGGTGAGCAGGACGGTCAAGGACAGGAGGAGAGCGAGGAGGCGGGTGTTGCGGGGATGCCCGGCATTGGGGTCGCGAGCGGGATGTTCGGCGGGTTCGGTGTCGGCGGGTGGTTGGTGGGGATCGGAGGTTGTTGTGGTGTGGGGAGTTGAGTCGGTGCGGGAGGAGGTGGCGGTCGCGGGGGAGGGTGGGTGAGTGGTGATGTGTGCTGGCTGAATGGTTGCCGCGGTGGTTCGCTGGTTGGTGGCCGAGGCTTGGGCGGGGTTCGCGAGTGGCTGGGCGGATTCGGCTGGTGGCTGGTCGGTGCCTGCTGCATGCGGCTGCGCGGAATCGGCAGCAACAGCGCTCGGCGGCGCGGAGTCGGTTGCGGCCGCAGCGAAGTCAGCGGGTTCGGTGCGTGGCTTCCGCCGGTGCAGGGAGAGCTTCATGACCCCGCCACCCCCAGTTGCTCCAGTGAGCTGAGTTTCCAGCCGGAAGCTGTGCGGGTCATCGTCGCGGCCAGGCGGGTGCGGCGGATGGGCTGTGCGGTGCCGTCTTTGGTGACGGTGATTTCCACGGAGGCCAGGAGTTTCGCGGTACCGGCGTCGGCGTCTAGGTCGGAGAGTCCGGCGTCGAGGACGTGGCCTGTGGTGGCGGAGCCGTCGGGCGGGACGTTGCTTGGCAGGGTCGACTGGAGAGAGCCGGTCGTCGCGGATTGCCAGTGGGTCAGGGTTTGGTCGCGGTGTTGGGGGTCGAAGGTGGTGACCGTGGTGATCAGGGTGCGGCCAGCGGTGACGGCTTCGTCGCGGGTCGCGCCTGCGGTCGAGGCGGGATCGGTCGCGGCGGCGTGCCACGACCAGGCTGACCAGGCGGCGAAAGCGGCGGCTGCGGTCAGGGCGATTCCGGCGGCCCACGTCCGCATGCGAGGGGATTTTGCGGTCGTGGGGGACGCGGTTGTGTCGGTCGCGGAGTCGGCGACGCGTGAGGACTCCGCGTCAGGCAGCAAATCGGAGGAGGTTGTGTCGGTCGACGAGTCGGCGACAAGCGAAGACTCCGCGTCAGGCAGCAAAGCGTCGTCGACGGAGGAAGCCTCGTCCGGCGAGGCCGTCAGTTTCCCCGGCGTAGCCACAGCATCTCCTCCAGATCAGTCGACGTCGGAAGTCCCGCAGCCGCCGCGGGGAGGCCGCCTGGGTGGGCGGGCTCTGGGACTCCGGGGTGTGGTGCGTGTTGGGAGCCGCGCACCGACGACGGGTCTCCGGCGGGCAGCGTGCAGGCCGCCGAGGTGTTGAACGGGAGCACCGGCAGTTCGGCGCTGCTGCGGATCTTCGTGCTCTCGTAGCCTTTCCGGCACGGCGGCGGGTCGAAGAACGTCAGGGCCAGTGACAGCCGTCCGCTCTCGGGGGTGATGGCCGACGACGTTGCGGCTACGGTTTTCGGCAGCGTCACCAGCAACTGTTCCAGGCCGTCCGTTCGGGCGCTGAAGACGTCGGCTGTCGTCAAAAGGTTGGCCATCAGGATGGGGAGGCCGGGGCTGTTGTCGCGCAGCAAGCCCGTCACCTGGGTAGCAGCCGGTGGGGCGGTCGCGATCAGCTGGCGCAGGTCACCGTCCGACGACGCTAGTTGCGAGGCGAACAGGTGGGCGTTGCGGCTGAAGTCGCGCCACGCGGTTGAGGACGCGGCTTGCGTTTTCAGGACTGTCGAGCCGTCGTCGAGGAGTTTTGTGGTTTGGGGCAGGTGGGCGGAGGCGGAATCGGTGAAGGATCTCGCGGTGTCCATCAGCAACTGCAGGTCTGGGCCGCTGCCTTGCAGGGCGTTGTCCAGTTCGTTGACCACGGTGCGCAGGTCCTCGGTCGGGACCGACGACGTTAGCGAGTCCACGTCGGACAAGAAGGTCTGCACGGGAAGGGGCAGGGTGGTGGAGCTCCGGGGGATGACGCTGCCGTCCTCCAGATAGGGACCCCGGTCGGTGGTCGGTTGCAGGTCGACGTATTGCTCGCCGACGGCGGAGCGGTTCGCGACGATTGCGCGGGCGTTCGAGGGGATCTGCGGGGCGGAGGTGTCCAGCAACAGGTCCGCTTCCATGCCGTGTTCGGTCAGGTGTAGTTGGCCGATCCGACCGACTGCCACGCCTCGGTAGGTGACCTCGCCGTTGGTGAAGATGCCGCCGCCTTCGGAAAGTTCCAGGTGCACGGTGTAGGTCCCGGCTCCGAAAAGACGCGCGATCCCGGCGTATTTCGCGCCGACGAACGAAGTCGCGGCCAGCGCGACTATCACGAAGGCGATGACCTGGATCCGGATCCGTCTGGTGAGCATCACTGGCCCCCGGAAGGGGGAGGCAGCGTCGGAAGGCCGGGCGGGACGCCTTGACCCGGCGGCGGCAGCGGGACACCGGCACCGGGCGTGACCGTGGCGTAGACGTTCAGGTAGTCGCCCTTGATCGCGTCCAGGACGGGGTCGGTGAAGGGGAACGAGGGCAGGATTTCCAGCGCCTTCGGCAGGTTCTGCCCCGCATCGGCCAGGCGGCGCAGGATGGGCGCGAGTGCGCGCAGGTCGGCGGCCAGGTCGTCGCGGCTCTTGTTCGTGACATCAGTGGCCACTGTGGACAGTTGGTCCAGCGATTGCAGCATGGTCACCAGCTGCGGTCGCTGGTCGGTGAGGGTCTTCAGGCCGGGGGTCAGGTCGGTGAGGGCGTCGGCGATCTGCTGGTTCCGGTCGGCCAGCGACGCCGACAGGTGGTTGAGGCCGTCCAGTGCGGCGGTGATGTCGCGGCGGTGCGCGTCGAGGTTCGTCATCAGCTGGTTGACCCCGGACAGGAAGCTGCGGATCTCCTCCTCGTTGCCGTCCATGGCCTTCGTCAGTTCGCGGTTGATCGTTTGCAGCTGCCCGATCCCGCCCCCGTTGAGCAGCAGCGACAGTGCGCCGAAGATCTCCTCGAACTCCGGGTTCCGGTTGGTTCGCGACACCGGGATGACCGCCTTGTCGCCCAGCTGCCCAGAAGGGGACGCGACCGGCGCGGCCAGTTCCACGAACTTCTCGCCCAGCAGCGACGATTGCCGCAGTCGGGCGACGGCATTCGCGGGCAGGTGGACGTCGCCGTTCACCGCCAGGACGGTTTCGGCGGTCCAGCCGTCCGCGCCCAGGCGGATCGATTGAACGCGCCCGACCGGGACGTCGTCCACCTTCACCGCGGCTTGCGGCACCAGGTCCAGGACGTCGGCGAACTGGACGGTGACCTCGTACGGATGCGCGCCTAGGTCCGCGCCGCCGGGCAGCGGGAGGTCGTAGACGCCCCGGAAGCCGCCGGGTGCGGCGCAGCCGGCCAGCGTGCTCACCGCCAGCGCCAGGAAGAGCCTTCGCGCCTTCATTGGCCACCTCCCGTCACGGCCGCGTCCGTCGTCGGGAACGGCAGGTAATCCAGCAGGTCAGCGCGGCCTTGCAGACGTCCGGTTTCCGGATCGACCGCGTTCAGCACGTTCTGCGCGGCCAGCGGCGCGACGTCCAGCGCTTCGGCCAGCGACGCGCGTTGGTCGACCAGCGTCTGCGTCGTCTTGGCCAGCTTGTCCACATTGGACTTGATCGCGGCCCGGTTGTCCCGGATGAAGCCCTGGACCGAAGCCAGCGCGCCGCCGAGCGAGCGCAACGCGTCGGACAGTTCGCCGCGGTTCTCCGCCAAGGTGGCCGACACCTTCGCCAACTGCTGGTTCACGTCGGCGACCTGGCGGTCGTTCGTGGCGAGCATGGTGGTGAACTTCTGCAGTTCGTCGACGGTTCCGAACAGGTCCTGGGAGTTGCCCGCCAGGGTGCGGGCGAGGCGGGCGAAGTCGCGGACGGACGTGTTGAACGCCTTGCCGTTGCCGTCCAGGTTCGCCGCGCCGGTGCGGAGGAGATCGGACAGCGCGCCGTGCGAGTTCGCGCCGTTCGGGCCGAGCGCCTTGCTCAGCGTGTCCAGGCTCGAATACAGCTGGTCCAGCTCCACTGGCGTGCCCGTGCGGGCAGTACCGATCACCGCGCCGTCGGCTAAACGTGGGCCGCCCCGGGCGAGTTTGCCCAGTTGGACGTAGCGGTCGGCGACCACGCTCGGCGCGATGACCAGCGCGGTGGTGTCGGCGGCGACGGGGATGTGCGGATCTACCGATAAGTCGACACGAACCTGGCCGCCCTGCGGAAGGACCGCGGTGACCTCGCCGACCTTCACCCCGAGCACCCGGACGTCGGAGCCGCTGTAGACGCCGACGGCCCGCGAAAAGTACGCCGTGACGCGGTATCGGCCGGACCCGGAGAACACCCACCACAGGACGCCGCAGACCACCAAGGCCATGACCAGCAGGAAGACGACGAAACGGTATGCGCGCGTGGTCATTTCGCGCCTTCCTTCGGCGGGGTGCACGGATCGCGGTTCTCCGGCAGGAGGCCGCACAGGTAGCTGTCGATCCAGCGGCCGTTGCCGGCGGTGTTGGTCAGCACGCGGAAGTACGGCCCGGCAAGCTTGAGGCTCTGCGCGAGGTTCTCGTCCTGCCGTTGCAGCAGATCGGTCACGCGGTCGAGCTGCTGCAACGCCGGAGCGAGCTGCGCGGTGTTGTCCGCGACGAGCCCGGAGAGCTGCTTCGCGAGCTGCTGGGTGCCGACGAGCAGCTGGTGGATCGCGTCGCGGCGGTGGTCCAGTTCGGTGAGCAGCAGGTCGCCGTCCTTGACGAGTTTCTCGAAGTCGTCGTTGGAATTGGCGATCGTGGTGGTCAGTTTGCGCGCGTTGGCCAGCAGTTCGGAGATCTCGTTGTCGCGCGAGGAGATCGTTTTCGACAGCGCGCTCAGCCCGTCCAGCGCGGTGCGGACGTGCTGCGGCGAGTTGCGGAAGGTGTCGCTGATCGTCGAGAAGCTGGTCGCGAGCTGCTTCGTGTCGATCGCGCCCGCGGTGTCGGCGAGGCCGTTGAACGCGTCGGTGACGTCGTACGGGGTCACCGTGCGGTCGCGCGGGATCGGCTGGTCCGGGTTCTGCTCCGCCCGCCCGGCCGGGTCGAGGGCCAGGAACTTGCGGCCCAGCAACGTCTTGATCTTGATCTGCGCCGACGTCCGGTTGCCGATCCAGGCGTTCTTGACCCGGAAGCTGACCAGCACGTGGTCGTCGTCCAGGTCCACCTGGGACACTTCGCCGACCTTGATCCCGGCGATCCGCACCTCGTCGTCCGCCTGCAGCCCGGCGGCCTCGCTGAATTCGGCCTGGTAGGTGGTGCCGCCGAGGAACGGCAGGCGGTTGTAGTTCAGCGTGCCGGTGAGCACCGCGGCCAGCGCGAGGCTGCCGACGACGCCCAGCACGAGCGGATTGCGCTCCCTGAACGACTTCACGCGCCACACCTCGCCGCGGTCTCCGCGACGCCGCGCGGCGGCGACGTCTCCAGGACGGCTTTGCACAGATAGAAGTTCATCCACGAGCCGTACGACCCGAGCGTGCCGATGCGGTCCATCTTCTTGGGCAGCGTGGTCAGTGCCTTGTCCACGTCGGCCTCCCCCTTGTTCAGGTTCCGGGTCAGCGCGTCGAGACCGGAGATGCTGTCCTTGAGCCCGGGCCGGATCTCGGTGAGCAGCCCACTGGTGGACTGCGTCAGCTCGGCCAGCCCGGACACCGCGTCGCCGATCGCCGTGCGGTCCTCGGCGAGCCCGGACACGAGCTGGCGCAGCGTCGAAACCAGCGTCGCGAGCGAATCTCCCTTGCCGTTCACGGTTTTCAGCACCGAGTTCAGGTTGCCGATCACCTCGCCGATGACCTGGTCGCGGCTGGCGAGCGTGCTGGTGAGCGATCCGGTGTGCTGCAGCAGTTCCGTCACCGTGCCGCCTTCTCCTTGCAGCACTTGGACAATCTCGCCGGACAGGTCGTTGACGTCCTTCGGCGAGAGGGCCTGGAAGAGCGGTTTGAAGCCGTTGAACAGGTCGGTCAGGTCGAGCGCCGGAGTCGTGCGGTCCAGCGGGATTTCGCCGCCGGACGGCAACACTCCGGCCGGGTCGCGGGGACGTTCCAAAGCGAGATAGCGCTGGCCGACCATGTTGCGGTACTTGATCACCGCGGTCACGTTGGCGGGCACCGTGCGGCCGTCTTCCAGCGAGAAGCTGACGTGCGCGCGGTTCTGGTCGACGACGTCGAGGCCTTCGATCTGCCCGACCTTCACCCCGGAAATCCGCACGTCGTCGCCGACATTCAGCGCGGTGGCGTCGACGAAAGTGGCCCCGTACCGCTGGCTCCCGCCGACCGAGCCGCCGGTGATCGACAACGCGAGAACGACCGTCGCGAGCACGGTGACCAGGATGAAGATCAGGCTTTTGACCAGGGGAGCGGCAAGGTTTCTCACTTCGCCGTCACCTCCGTTCCGCGATAGAGCGGGCCGACCAGGACGCTGCTCCACATCGGCACGTCAGCGGTCGAAATCCCCAGCTGGGGCGCGAGCAACGGGCCCAGGAACTGCTGCTCCTGCGGGGAATTCGCGATGCCGAGGTCGCCGGTCGACGGCACGGTCGCCGGAGTGCCCGCGGTCGGCGTCACCCCGCTCGGGTAGCAGCGCGGGCCGGTCTTCTCGGTGTACGCCGGGTCGTCCTTGCCCGGCACGTATTTCCCGCGCGACTTGGACACGGTGACCTCGACGTGCAGCCCAGGCTCTTTTGTTCCGGCGCCGAGGACCTTGTCCATCGACGGTTTTAAGTCGGTGAGCGCCTGTAGAGTGCAAGGGAAGCTGGGGGAGTACTTAGCACCGATTTCGAGCGGACGGCGGCTGTCCGCGGACAACGCGATGATGTTGTTCCGGTTCTGCCGCAGGAACGTCGTGAGGTCCTGCGACGACGTGGTCACCTGCTGATACAGCGAGCCGAGGTCTGTGCGCTTGGCGTTGATCGTGCCGAGGGTGACCGACGAATCGGTGAGCGCGTCGAGCAGATCGGGTGCGATGTCGCCGTACATCTGGGTGACGGTGGCGAGGTCGCGCACGTTTCGGTCGAGCTGCGGCAGGTTCGGGTTGAACCGCCGCAGGTAGTCCGACGCGGTCGCCAACGTCTGGCCCAGCTGTTCGCCGCGGCCTTGCAGGGCAGTGGAAACCGCGGTCAGAGTGGTGGCCAGTTTCTGCGGCTGCACGGCCTTCAGCACCGGGAGCAGGTTGTCGAAGACGCGCTCCAGTTCGATCGCGTTCGCCGACCGGTCCTGCGAGATCACGTCTCCGGCTTGCAACGGGCGCTTCCGGCCGGTGTCCGGAATGGACAGTTGGACGTACCGTTCGCCGAACAGGGTCTTGGGCACCAGCAACGCGGACACGTTGACCGGCAGCCATTTCACCTGCTCCGGATCCAGCGCGAGCGAGATCTCCGCACCGCTGCGGATCGCGCGCACGCCGCGGATCTCGCCGACCACGACGCCGCGCGCCTTCACCTGCCCGCCCGCTCGCAGCTGGTTGCCGACGCGGTCGGCTTGCAGCGTCACCGGGACCGTCGTGGTGAAGTCCTTGTTGTAGATCTTCACCGTGAGCAGCACGAACGCCGAGAGCGCCGCCAGGAACAGCACCCCGGCGGTGCGGACTCGGGTCTTGTGCCAGCGCCGGTTCATCCGGCCACCTGCACGGTCGTCGTCGCGCCCCAGATCGCGAGGCTGAGGAAGAAGTCCAGCACGCTGATCGCGACGATCGCCGTCCGCACCGCCCGGCCGACCGCGACACCGACGCCGGCCGGGCCGCCGCTCGCGCGGAAGCCGTAATAACAATGCGCGAGCACCACGACGACGCTGAAGATCAGCACTTTCCCGAACGACCACAGCACGTCGCCGGGCGGCAGGAACAGCAGGAAGTAATGGTCGTACGTGCCCGCCGACTGCCCGAAGCCCCACACCGTGACCTGCCGCGACGCGAGATACGACGACAACAGGCCCACCGCGTACAGCGGAATCACCGCGATGAACCCGGCGATCACCCGCGTGGTCACCAGATACGGCACGCTCGGGATGCCCATCACCTCGAGCGCGTCGATCTCCTCCGAGATCCGCATCGCGCCCAGCTGCGCGGTGAACCCGCAGCCGACCGTCGCCGACAACGCCAGCCCAGCCACCAAAGGCGCGATCTCGCGGGTGTTGAAGTACGCCGAAATGAACCCGGCGAACGCCGACGTGCCCACTTGGTTCAGCGCCGAATACCCTTGCAGCCCAACAACAGTCCCGGTCGCGACGGTCATCCCGACCATCACGCCGATGGTCCCGCCGATCACCGCGAGCGCGCCGCTGCCGAAGCTCACCTCGGCCAGCAGCCGGACGATCTCGCGCAGGTACCGGCGCACCGCGCGCGGCACCCAGCCGAGCGCGCGCAGGAAGAACAGGATCTGGTCGCCGAGGGTGTCGAGGAAGCCCAGCCTGCGGTCGATGGCCTCGAGCACGCGCGTCGGAGTCGGGGTGGCCATCAGCTTCCCTTCGGCGGCACGAGCTGGAGGTAGACCGTGGTGAGGACCAGGTTCAGCACGAACAGCAGCAGGAACGTGATCACGACGGACTGGTTCACCGCGTCGCCGACGCCCTTCGGCCCGCCGCGCGGGTTCAGTCCGCGATACGACGCGACGACCGCGGCGACGAACCCGAACAGCAGCGCCTTGATCTCGCTGATCCACAGGTCCGGCAGTTGCGCCAGCGCGGAGAAACTCGCCAGGTACGCGCCCGGGGTGCCGCCCTGCATGATCACGTTGAAGAAGTAGCCGCCGAGCACGCCGACCACGCTGACCATGCCGTTGAGGAACACCGCCACGCCCATCGCGGCCAGCACTCGCGGCACGATCAGCCGCTGGATCGGCGAAACCCCCAGCACCTCCATCGCGTCGATTTCCTCGCGGATGGTGCGGGAACCGAGGTCGGCGCACATCGCGCTGCCGCCCGCGCCCGCGATCAGCAGCGCGGTCACGATCGGGCTGGCCTGCTGGATGATCGCGAGCACGCTCGCCGCGCCGGTGAACGACTGCGCGCCGATCTGCGTGGTCAGCGACCCGATGTGCAGCGCGATCACCGCGCCGAACGGGATCGACACCAGCGCGGTCGGCAGGATCGACACGCTCGCGATGAACCAGAACTGCTGCACGAGTTCGCGGAACTGGAACGGGCGGCGGAACGTCAGCCGGACGACGTCGAGCCCCAGCGCGTAAAGCCGGCCGGTCTGGTGCAGTGCCGCGGCACCGGGAAACGCCATCGCCCGACCTCCCAGCAATTTCCGGGCACGGCGGAATGCCCGCCGAACGCCCGTTCCGATGCTGGTCCGAATGGCGGACCGGTCCGGTGCGGAAACTGCGGCGGGGTTACCGTGCGGTTTCGTTACTGGTCAGTACGCTAACGAGGGCCTTGCCCGCAGACAAGAACTTGCCCCGGCATCCGGGGTCACGGCGCAGTAACCGCCGAATTCTTGTGCGGTTGTGACAACTGCCGGGAATGCGGTTGTCAGTGCCGGAAAATAAAAACCGGTGCGGCGGTTTCCGGGTATTTCAGCGCGCGAGCCAGCGGTGCAGCGAAGCGGTCAGCGCCTCGGGTGCGTCGAGTTGGATGAGGTGTCCGGCCGAACGGACCAATTCCAGTCCGGCGCCCGGGATCGCCCCGGCGAGCCGGTGTGCGCGATCGACCGGGATCCAGGTGTCCTCGGTGCCCCACACGACGAGCGTGGGCACGCTGACGTCGCGGTAGCGCGGCTCGATTTCGTCGGTGTACCGCTGATCGGCCTGCGCGATCTGCCGGTAAAAGGCGGCCTGCCCAGCTTCGCCGAGCCACGGTGCGACAAGCATCTCGTGCGCTTCGGCGGACAACGGACGATGCGCGGCGCCGGCGATGTACTCCCGCACCAGCGCCTCGTGCAGATTAGGCGGCAGTTGCGCGAACACGGCCGCGTTCTCCGCCACCAGACGGAAGAATTCCGAACCCCACGGGGCCAGCGCGACGACGTCCACCAGCGCCAGCGATCGGTAAGCAGCTCCGTGCAACAGAAACGCGCGCAGGCTGACCGCACCGCCGTAGTCGTGCGCCACCACGTCCGGCTCTTCGAGCCCCCAATGGTCCAGCAGCGCGGCGAACGTCTCGCCTTGCGCGGCCAGCGAGACGTCCTGTCCCTCGGCCATGGTGGAACTGCCGTAGCCCGGCATGTCCCACAGGTACACGGTGAAGTCCGCCGCGAACGTCGACGCGATCGGCTCCCACAGCTTCGACGACCACGGCGTGCCGTGACAGAACACGAGCGGCGGCCCCGAACCCTGCCGGGACCACCGCACCTGCTGGCCGTGCCAGTCGAAGACCTCCATCAGCGCTTGAGATCCGCGACGATCTCGTACGAACGCACCCGGTCCTCGTGCCCGTGCACCATCGTGGTGATCATCAGCTCGTTCGCGTCGGTGTCGGCCAGCAGCTGGTCCAGTCCCTTGCGGACGCTCTCCGGACCGCCGACGATGCTCGACCCGAACCGCTCGGCGAGGAACGCGCGGTCCATTTCGGTGTACGGGTACTCGGCGGCGTCCTCCGGCGTCGGCAGCGC
The DNA here is from genome assembly GCF_006704225.1 of Amycolatopsis sp. Poz14. Taxonomy (NCBI): domain Bacteria; kingdom Bacillati; phylum Actinomycetota; class Actinomycetes; order Pseudonocardiales; family Pseudonocardiaceae; genus Amycolatopsis; species Amycolatopsis sp. Poz14. Next base: position 8,778,608 of record NZ_JACLHD010000001.1, on the reverse strand, counting down.
GATGGGGCGGCCGCGGCGCAGGCTCAGGAAGGTCAGCCCGCTCGGCCCGGCCAGGTACTCCGCGCGCTCGTCGGTCTCGGCGGCGATCACCTGCACGCCCAGCATCACGTACGGCTCGGAAAGCACCTCGGACGGCTGGAAGTTCTCCCGGTACAGCCGCACCGCCGGCAGCGTGTTCTCCGCCGCGAAGTGGTGCGCGAAGGAGAACGGCAGCCCGAGCCGTCCGGCCAGCTGCGCGCTGAAGCCGGACGAGCCGAGCAGCCACACCGGCGGCTTGTTGCCCTCGGCGGTGACCGCGTTGACGCCGCGCGCCGCGTCCGGCTCGAAGTAGCTGATCAGCTCCATCAGGTGCTCGGGGAAGTTCTCCGCGGACAGCCCGCCCGGCCCGCGCAGCGCGAGTGCGGTGCGCTGGTCGGTGCCCGGCGCGCGGCCGATGCCCAGGTCGATCCGGCCCGGGTGGAACGCCTCCAGCGTGCCGAACTGCTCGGCCACCACGAGCGGCGCGTGGTTCGGCAGCATGATCCCGCCGGACCCGACGCGGATGCTCTCGGTGGCGTCCGCGACGTGCCCGATCAGCACCGCCGTGGCCGAGCTGGCGATGCCCGGCATGTTGTGGTGCTCGGCGAGCCAGTACCGGTGATAGCCCAGCCGCTCGGCGTTGCGGGCGAGATCGAGGGTGTTGCGCAGCGCCTCGCCGACCCCCTTCCCTTCGGAAACGGGGGAGAGGTCGAGCACGGACAGCGGCACGTCAGGCAGGGAGGTCACGTACAGCCGTAACGCACGCGGCCGCGATTCCCTTCCCGCCTACGCGTGCGGCAGCCAATCCGGGTTCGAGGCGAGCACGATCAGCTGCTGGGTCGCGCGGGTGAGCGCGACGTACAGCACGCGCCGCCCGGTCGAGGACTCGGTGACCAGGTCCATCGGCTCGACCAGCACGACCGCGTCGTATTCGAGGCCCTTCGAATCGAGGGACCCGACGACCTTGAGCCGCTCGTCGGTCTGCCCGGCGAGCCAGCCTTCGACCTCTTCGACGCGGTCCATGGCGGTGATCACCCCGACCGTGCCCTCGACCGCGCCGAGCAGTTCCTTCGCCGCGGTCTGCGTCGCCGTCGCCAGCGCCGCCTGGTCGACCGGCCGGACTTCCGGCTCGATTCCGGTGGTGCGCACGGCCTTGGGCAGTTCGTCGGCCTGCGCGTGGCCTGCCACGACCTTCGCCGCCAGGTCGAAGATCTCCGCCGAGTTCCGGTAGTTCGTGCGGAGCGTGAAGCGCCGTCGCGTGGTCTTCACGCCGAACGCCTGGTCGCGCGCCTGCGCCGCCTCGTCCGGATCCGGCCACGAACTCTGCACCGGGTCGCCCACGACGGTCCAGCTCGCGTACTTGCCGCGACGGCCGATCATCCGCCACTGCATCGGCGAAAGGTCCTGAGATTCGTCGACGACCACGTGCGAGTACTCGTCGTAGTGCTCCGGACGGTGCGGCGCGCCGCCGGAACTGCCGCGCTCCGGGGCCACCTCGACGACGGTCTGGCGACGGCGGCGCTTCGGCTCCGGACCGACCAGCACGCGCAGCTCGTCCAGCAACGCGACGTCGGCGACCGACCAGCCGCGCGAACGGTCCGCGAAATCGGCCGACAGCAGGCTGATCTCGGTGCGGTTCAAGATGCCCTTCGACGCGGCGGCCATCCGCTTCTCGTTGCCCAGCCACTTGAGCACCTGCGCTGGGTACAGCACCGGCCACCACACCACCAGGAACCGGTGGAAGTCGATGCGCTCGCCGAGATCGTTGATCAGCTCCGCGCGGTCAATCTCCTTGCCGTCCGCCTTCGCGTACTCCTCGGCCTTGTCCGCCAACGCGGCCAGCAGCAGCTCTGCCACGCGTACGCGCGACCGGTTCGGCGGCGCGCCCTGCGTGTGCGCCTTGCGCCGAACCTTCTCCAACTCGCGCGCGGTGAGCTTCAGTACTTCGCCGCGATAGACGATCTTCAACTCCGTCGGCGCTTCGGGCGGGGTGTCGCGCAACGCGCGCAGAAGCACCTTTCGCATCCGAAGCGAACCCTTGATCGCGGCCAGCGCGGCCGTGTCCTGTCGAGTCGCTTCGAGACCGTCGAGGACTTCGCCGAGCGCGCGCAGCTCTACGTTCGTTTCGCCCATCGACGGCAACACGCGCGAGATGTACGTGGTGAAGACGCCCGAAGGACCGATCACGAGAACGCCCGCGCCGCCGAGCTGACGGCGGTGCCGGTACAGCAGGTACGCGGCACGGTGCAGCGCGACGGCGGTCTTGCCGGTGCCCGGCCCGCCGGTGATCTCGGTGACACCGCGCCACGGCGCCCGGATGACGTCGTCCTGTTCCTTCTGGATCGTCGCCACGATGTCGCGCATCTTCTCGCCGCGCGAGCGGCCGAGCGCGGCCATCAGCGCGCCCTCGCCGACGATCTGCATGTCCTCGGGGACGGCGTCGGCGATCAGCACGTCGTCGTCCACGTCCAGCACCGTCTGCCCGGAGCAGCGGATCACCCGGCGGCGCACGACGTCCATCGGCTCTTCGGCGGTGGCCTGGTAGAACGCGGCGGCGGCGGGCGCGCGCCAGTCGGTGACCAGGTTGTCGAACTCGGTGTCGCGGATCCCGAGCCGGCCCACGTAGATGTGCTCGCGGTCGAGGTGGTCGAGCCTGCCGAAGACCAGTCCCTCGTACTCGGCGTCGAGCGTCTGCAGGGTCTGGTTCGCGTGGTAGACCATCATGTCGCGCTCGAACAGCATCGACGCCTGCTCGAAGATCGCTTCGCGCTGTGCGCCCTGGCCCAGCTCGTAGCCCTTGGCCCGCATCGCCTCGGCCTGGGTCCGCAGCTCGGCGAGCCGCGTGTAGACCCGGTCGACGTGTGCCTGCTCGACGGCGATCTCAGCCCGTCTCACCCGGGGTTCCGACACGCAACGCTCCCTTGAACTCCATCAACGCGCCTCTGAAGGGCGAAGGACGACTCTACGCGCCCGCGCGCGCGGGTTCGGCAAGTCCTGCCCAACGCCACATCGCGACCTTGGGCGAAGATGGCCGGGTGACGAGGATCGTGGCGGGGAAGGCGGGCGGACGGCGGCTGAAGGTGCCGCCCAAAGGCACCCGCCCGACGTCGGAGCGGGTGCGGGAAGCACTGTTCAACGCCCTCGAAGTGGCCGGTGAGCTGGACGGAGCTCGCGTGCTCGACCTCTACGCCGGCTCGGGCGCGCTCGGTCTCGAAGCGCTTTCGCGCGGCGCCGCGGACGCGTGGTTCGTGGAAGCCGACCGTCGGGCCGCGGACGTGCTTCGCGGCAACGTCGCCGAGCTGCGGCTGGGCGGCACGGTGCGAGCTGAACAAGTGGAGACAGTGGTCGCCGCGCCTGCGACGGTGCAGTTCGACGTGGTGCTGGCAGATCCGCCGTACGCGGTCGACGCTGCTTCGCTGGGCACAGTGCTCGCTTCGCTACACAGTGGCGGCTGGCTCACCGAAGGCGCGTTGGCAGTGATCGAACGCGCTGCGCGCGACGGTGCTCCGGACTGGCCGTCGACCTTCAAGCCGCTTCGCGACAAGCGCTACGGCGACACGGCGCTGTACTGGGCTGAGTACGACAGCTCATCTGAGGTGTGACGCAGTCGTCACGAGAGCGCGCGCGACGGCGGGGCTTGATAGCGTCCGCGCCATGCGGCGTGCGGTCTGTCCCGGCTCTTACGATCCGGCCACCAACGGACATCTCGACATCATCGAGCGGGCTTCGGCGCTCTTCGACGAGGTTGTCGTCGCCGTGGGGGTGAACAAGAGCAAGAAGGGCCTCTTCAGCGTCGAGGAACGCATGGAGATCCTGCGCGAGATCACCGCGAAACTGCCGAACGTGCGCGTCGATTCGTGGCAGGGCCTGCTCGTGGACTACTGCCGCGAGAACGACATCGCCGCGGTCGCGAAGGGCCTGCGCTCGGTCAGCGACTTCGACTACGAGCTGCAGATGGCCCAGATGAACCGCGAGCTCACCGGCCTCGAAACGCTGCTGATGGCCAACAACCCGGCGTACGGCTTCGTGTCCAGCTCGCTGGTCAAGGAGATCGCGGCGCTCGGCGGCGACATCGAGAACCTGGTGCCGCCGGTGGTCTACGAACGCCTCGTCGCGGTCTACGCCAAGCGGGACTGAGCACCGCGTCCGGCCGGAAGGCCAGTCCAGCGGCCGATTTAGCCTGAACGGATTACTGCCTTCGTCGGGACTTCGGCCGCGGCCCGAAGCTGTTCACCTCGCGTCATTCTGCAGACCACCCGTCCGGGTTACCGTCCGAAAATGACCAACAACCGCAGCCGCATAGTCGGTGTCCTTTTCGCACTGCTGGTCGGTTTCCTGGGGTTCGGCACGGCCGCGGAGGCCGTCCCGCTGTCCCCGGCGGCTCCGGCGTCCGTGCAGCCGAAGCAGAACTCCTGCGGGGATCTGTCCGGCTTCACGCACGTCAAGCTGTCGGCGCTGCCCGCGCAGGCGACTGACACCTACAAGCTCATCCAGACGAACGGGCCGTTCCCGTACCCGAAGAACGACGGCGTCGTCTTCACCAACCGCGAGGGGATCCTGCCCTCCTGCGCGTCGAGCTACTACCACGAGTACACCGTGCCCACGCCCGGTTCGAGCAACCGCGGCACCCGCCGGATCGTGACCGGCCAGGGCGGCGAGTACTTCTACACCGGCGACCACTACGAGTCCTTCCAGGTCATCGACATCGACGGCGGCAGCACGCCGACGAAGTGCGGCGACCTGTCGAAGCTGAGCCCGGTCGGCTACTCGACGCTGTCCGCCGACGCCAAGAAGGTCGTCGACGGCGTCCGTGAGGGCACCCTCAACGACGGCACGACCTACGAGAACCGCGAGGGCGTCCTGCCCGCGTGCGACGCCGGCTACTACACGCTGTACGACGTCGGCTCGGAAGACCGCGTGATCTCCGGCAAGGGCGGCGAGCTCGTCTACACGCCGGACCACTACGCCACCTTCAAGAAGATCGATCTCAACAGCTGACGCTGGTTCGGGAGGGGCGGTCTCACCGACGAGTGAGGCCGCCCCTTCCCGTGCGCACCAGGACACGCCCGGTCGGGTGCTCGTTCACCGGTTCAGGCTGCGAAGCGGGCAGACTGGAAGCCAGTGATCGGGGAAACTGCTTGAGGGAGTGGCCGTGTACCGGGTTTTCGAGGCACTCGACGAGCTCGTCACGATCGTCGAAGAGGCCCGTGGGGTTCCCATGACGTCCAGCTGCGTGGTGCCCCGCGGCGACGTCCTCGAGCTGCTCGACGACGTCCGCGACGCGCTTCCCGGCGAAGTGGACGACGCGCAGGACGTGCTCGACAAGCGCGACGACCTGCTGCTTGCCGCGCGCAAGGAGGCGGGGGAGACCGTCTCGAGCGCGAACGAGGAAGCCGAGCGGACGGTGTCGGACGCCACGTCCGAGGCCGAGCGCATCCTCGCCGACGCGCGCGCCCGCGCCGAGCAGATGCTGGGCGACGCGCACAACGAGGCCGAGCGCATGGTCGCGGGCGGGCAGGCCGAGTACCAGAACCTCACCGAACGGTCCCGCGCCGAATCCGAGCGGATGATCCAGGCCGGCCGCGACGCCTACGACCGCGCGATCGAGGACGCCCGCGCCGAACAGGCCCGGCTCGTCTCGCAGACCGAGGTCGTGCAGGCCGCGCACGCCGAGTCCGCGCGGATCGTCGACGAGGCGCACGCCGAAGCCGACCGCCAGCGCGCCGATTGCGACGCGTACGTGGACGGCAAGCTGGCGGAGTTCTCCGAGCTGCTGGCGACCACGCTGCGCACCGTCGACTCGGGCCGTAACCACCTGCGCTCGCCCTCGACCGGCCATGGCGGCGGTCGCTCGACGCTGTACGACTACCAGGTCTGACTCGCGGCGGCGCTTGGCGCGACCGGCCGCGCACTGCGACGCGTACGTGGACGGCAAACTGGCCGAGTTCTCCGAGTTGCTGGCCACCACGCTGCGCACCGTCGACTCGGGCCGCAACCACTTGCGCTCGCCCTCGACCGGCCATGGCGGGGGGCGCTCGACGTTGTACGACTACCAGGTCTGACCCGCGGTGGCGCTTGGCGGAACCGGCTGAATGCGCGCCCGGCGGGGTGAGCCTTGCAGGTGCGGATGCCGGTCGGAACCGGCTTCACCGCGCACTAGCCCCGGCCAGCTCTAACGAGGTTGCGGGCGCTGCGTACGCTGGTAGGCGATGTCCGAAAACCCTGCCCAGAACCCCCGCCCCGCGCAGTTCGACGACCGCAGCCCGTGGGTGGTCGACACCCGTGAGCTCGGCCGCCGCGCGGGACTCAGCCGGGAGTTGCGCCGCAGCGCGCCCGTGCCGACCTCGCTCGGCGTCCCCGGCGTGCTCGAAATCCGCGAAGGCGAGCCGGTCGAGCTCGACCTGATGCTCGAATCCGTCGTCGAGGGCGTCCTCGTCACCGGCACCGCCTCGGCGGTCGCCACCGGCGAGTGCTCGCGCTGCCTCGACCCGGTCACCGAGGACGTCGAGGTCGACCTCACCGAGCTGTTCGCCTACCCGGGCTCGGCCACCGAGGAGACCACCGACGAGGACGAGATCCCCCGCCTGGTCGACGACCGGATCGACCTCGAGCCGACCGTCCGCGACGCCGTGGTGCTGGCGCTCCCGCTCGCCCCGCTGTGCCGCGAGGACTGCCCGGGTCTGTGCATCGAATGCGGCGTCAAGTGGGCCGATCTCGAGCCCGGACACGGGCATGAGAAGATAGATCCTCGGTGGGCCGCGCTGGTCGAGCGATTCGACGAGAACGCGGGCGAAAAGCCTGCGCACGGCTCCGGAGAGCAAGCCTGACGAGCGTCCAGCTCGATCCGGGAGAAGTAAGTTCGCTCGCATCCGCGAGCAGACCGTTTGAAGGAGATCTACTCGTGGCCGTCCCGAAGCGGAAGATGTCGCGATCCAACACGCGCTCCCGCCGCAGCCAGTGGAAGGCGGCTCCGGTTCAGCTGGTGCCCTGCTCCAACCGCGCCTGCCGCCAGCCGAAAATCCAGCACGTCGCTTGCCCGGCTTGCGGCCAGCACAACGGCCGCCAGGTCGTCGAGCCCGCCTGAGCGGGCAGCCGACCATGGGGGGTAAGCCCGTCGGAGGACCCGCGGCCGATCCCGCATCGTTGCTCGAGGCGCTCGGGGTCGTTCTCGACCCCGAGCTGCTCCGTCTTTCGCTCACGCACCGCTCGTATGCGTACGAGCACGGCGGCCTGCCGCCGAACGAGCGACTGGAGTTCCTCGGAGACGCGGTGCTCGGCCTCGTCGTCACCGACCACCTCTACACCACCCACCCCGACCTGCCCGAGGGTCAGCTCGCGAAGCTGCGCGCCAGCGTCGTCAACATGCACGCGCTGGCCGGCGTCGCGCGCGGGCTCGGCGAGGGCGGGCTCGGGGCGCATCTGCTGCTGGGCAAGGGCGAAGAGCTCACCGGCGGCCGGGACAAGGCGAGCATCCTCGCCGACGGTCTCGAAGCCGTCATCGGCGCCACGTACCTCGCGCACGGCATCGAGGTCGCGCGCAAGCTCGTGCACCACCTCTTCGACGGGTTGCTGGCCGAGGCTCCGCTGCGCGGGGCAGGCCTCGACTGGAAGACCAGCCTGCAGGAGCTGACCGCCTCCGGGGGACTCGGCGTGCCCGAGTACCGCGTCGAGGACAGCGGTCCCGACCACCGCAAGGAATTCACCGCCACCGTGCTGGTGGCTGGCCGTGCGCTGGGCGAAGGCAACGGCACCACGAAGAAGGAAGCCGAGCAGAAGGCCGCGGAGACCGCCTGGCGGGCCCTGTCGGAGGAACTCGGCACGGGCGACGACGCGAGCTGACGCGTCGCACTCTTCCCGGGGCCGGTCGACCTAGGTCGACCGGCCCCGTTTTTTGTCGGTGGTGCCGGGCAGAATGAGCGCATGCCCGAACTACCCGAGGTCGAGACCGTCCGCGCCGGTCTCGAAGCGCACGTCGCCGGCCGTACCGTCCGGGCCGTCGAGGTGCTGCACGACCGCGCCATCCGGCGGCACGCCCAGGGAGCCGCCGACTTCACCGGACGGCTCGCCGGAGTCACGATCGAAGCCGCCCGGCGGCGCGGCAAATACCTGTGGCTGGAACTGTCCGACGGCGAGGCGGTGCTGGCGCATCTCGGCATGAGCGGCCAGATGCTGGTGCAGCCCGAGGACGCGCCGGACGAGAAACACCTGCGCGTCCGGGTCCGGTTCGCCGACGACGGACCGGAACTGCGGTTCGTCGACCAGCGCACGTTCGGCGGGCTGGCGCTGGACGAACTGGTCGAGGTCGACGGCGACAGCCTGCCCGGCACAATCGCGCACATCGCCCGGGACCCGATGGACCCGAAGTTCGATCCGGAGGCGGCGGTGCGCGCACTGCGCTCGCGGCGGACCGAGGTGAAGCGTGCGCTGCTGGACCAGACGTTGGTGTCCGGGGTGGGCAACATCTATGCCGACGAGGCGTTGTGGCGGGCCAAGCTGCATTGGTCCCGGCCGACCGAGAAACTCACTGCCGCGCAAGGGCGAACGCTGTTGTCCGCGGCCAGTGACGTGATGTCGGCGGCGTTGCTCGCGGGCGGGACGTCGTTCGACGCGCTTTATGTGAATGTGAACGGACAGTCTGGGTATTTCGAGCGCTCGCTCGACGCGTACGGCCAGGAAGGGATGCCGTGCCGTCGGTGCGGGTCGCCGATCCGGAGGGAGCCGTTCATGAACCGGTCGTCGTTCTCGTGCCCGCGGTGTCAGCGGCGGGCTCGGGCCGCTTAGTCGCGCGGAGGCGGGTGAAGGCCAAGTCAGCAAGGGTTGTCGCGCGTGTGGGCCATGCGAACCGGTCGCCGAAGCGGGTGTGGAGTGTCTGGCCGGGATCGGCGGGAACGTCGGTGGCCGCCGGTGCGGGCCTAGTCGAGGACGTGGGCGTAGCCGTCGGGCAGCGTCAGGCTGCCGGTCGCGTCGCGGTGTCAGCGGTGGGCGCGGGCCGCTTAGCAGCGCGGAGTCGGGCGAAGACCAAGCCAGCAGCGGTCATCGCCAGCGTGAGCCACGCGAACCAGTCGCCGAAGCGGGTGTAGAAGGTCTGGCCGGGGCCAGCGGGGACGTCGGTGGTGACTGACGTGAACGGGGCTGGGCCGCCGGTGCGGGCTTCGCCGAGGACGCGGCCGTAGCCGTCGGACAGCATCAGGCTGCCGTTCGCGTCGGAGAGGGCTATCGACTGTCCACTTTCGACACCTCGCAGCAGCGCGTTGCGGGTGTGCTGCCAGCCGCCCTCGTCGTTGGTGCCTGGTGGGACCGCCAGTTCCGCGGGGATGGCGAGGATCCGCGAACCGGCGGCGGCGTAGTCGCGGCTGGGGGAGGGGAACGTCGTGTCGCCGCAGATCACCAAGCCGGTCGGGACCTTCGTGCCGGGGACGAACACCAGGTCCCGGCCGGGCGGGCTCACCAGGTCGTGATGCTTCAGGTAGCGAGCGGGCGCCGAGCCGTCAGCGGGGAAGGCCAGTGCGTAGTCGTAGTTGTGCTTGCCGGGGCGGTCGTAGTACTCGAAGCCGACCACGATCGCCGCACCACGGGCCTTTGCCGCGCGTCGCATCGGCTCGACCAGTGCGGCGGGCCATTCTTCTTCGGCGCTGAAAGCGGCTTCCGGCAAGACAATGAGCTGCACGCCGTCGGGCATGGCGGAGATCTGGTCGAGGTACTCCTGCACCAGGGCACGGCCGCGAGCTGTGCCGAGTTCAGGACCCCAGTGGTAGCCGGCGTTTTGCGTGACTGCGGCCATCCGCACCGTCGGGCCGCCCGTGCCGGAAAGGCGTAGGGCACCGCCGCCGAGGGACAGCGTCACGATGACTGCGGCGACCACACCGGTGCGCAGTCGGGAAGCGCCGGGTGCGCACATCGCGGCGACCGCACAGGCGGGCAGCAGCACCAAAAACTCGACGCCCCACATTCCGGCCCACGACGCGGTTTGCAGTACGAGCGGCGCGTCGCCTTGGTCGTTGGCGAGGGAACCCATCATTCCCATCGGGTTCAAGGTCGCGATCAGGTACAGGAGAGCAGTCCACGCCGCGGGGGCGGCCAGGCTGGCCAGCAGCGTCCGGCGGCGGCGCGCCAAGGCCCAGAAAAGCCAGACCGCGAACGTGAACACCAGCGACATCCCGACATCGATGGCGGCGCCGAACGGCCACAGCGGTTCGTCGCCGGAATGTGCTTGGTAGGCCCACATATTCACGGTGCCGAGCAGGAAAGCGCCGAACGCGGTGCCCGCGGCGGTCCATCCGCCGACGCGGGTTGCCAGCAGCAGCACCGGAAACGGCGCGAACCAGGTCAACGCGGCGATCGGCGCGAGGCCGGTGCCGAAGTAGAAGAGCGCCGCCGAAGACAGGAGTGCGGCTGGGATGTGCCAGCGGGCGTGAGGTTTCGAGGTCATCGGAGATCCTTGGGGCTCCGTTGGCCGAGGTTGCGCGGCCTGGATCTCTCGGCGGGCGTGAGGGTCTGAGGTCATCGGAGACCCTCCGGGAGCTCCGTTGGCCGAGGGCGCGCGGCCTGGATCTCTCGGCGGGCGTGAGGGTCTGAGGTCATCGGAGACCCTCCGGGAGCTCCGTCGGCCGAGGGCGCGCGGCCCGGATCTCTGGGCGGGCATTACGTTCTGAGGCCATCGAAAATCCTCCGGGAAGTACGCCGGCACAGTGCGCGGAACTCGGGTTCCGCCACCCCCATCCGGCCGGCGAGGTAGTGCAGCACCATGCCTTGCGTCTGCGTGCTCACGGTCAGCGCGGCTTCGAGCGGATCGTCCTCGCGCAGCACGCCGTCGCGCATGCCTTCTTCGATCAAGCGCACCAGCGCGGTGAACGGCGGCGATCCGGGCTCGCGGAAACCGTCCGGGTAGAGCCGGGCTTGGGCGCCGTCGTCGGTCATCAGGAAGCGGTACAGGTGCGGCTGGCCGAGTGCGAAATCCAGGAACCGGGCCAGCAGCGCGTCGAAGCGGTCGAACCAGTCGCCGTCCGGGGCCGGGTCTTTCCACGCCGCGCCCAGTTCGCGGCCGGTGGCGTCGGCGACCGCGCGCAGCAGGACCTCTCGGTTCTCGTAGTGCCGGTAGATCGCCATCGCGGTGACTCCGGCGGCTTCGGCGACCCGGCGCATGCTGACCGCCGCCGCGCCCTCGGCGGCGATGATCTCGCGCGCCGCCGACGCGAGCCGTTCGGCTGTCGGGATCTCGGCCATGTCTACACTGTAGACCAGGAGGTCTACGCCGTATACCTGACCGTTTGTCTCCCGCTGACCTGGCCGGATGGGCGGCGATACCGCCGGATGGCCGCTCGCCGCGCACACTACTGCGCTATGCGTGGTACCTTCTCTCGCGTAACACCGGGGAAGGAACGCCGTGGAGATCAGTCAGCTGCTCAAGGGAGTGCTGGACCTGGCGGTCCTCGCGGTGCTGCGCGACGACGACGGGTACGGCTACGACGTGCTGCGAAGACTTCGGGTCGCCGGCCTGGGCGAGGTCGGGGACGCATCGGTGTACGGCACGCTGCGGCGGCTGTACAAGGCGGGGTTGCTGACGTCCTATGTGGTTCCGAGCGAAGAAGGCCCGCACCGCAAGTACTACAGCTTGAACGAGCGGGGCCGGGCGCGGCTCGCCGAATCGGCGCGCACGTGGCGCAGCTTCGCGTCCACTATGGACAGTTTGGTGAAAGAGCGGGCCTGACCGCGCGGACAGGCGGAACGCGGCACGAATCGGGGAGAGGCAGCAATGAGCACGGACAAGCCGACGGCCGCGCGGGCGTACCTGTCGAGGGTGCGCACCGCGCTCGCGGATCTGCCCGCGAACGAGATCGAGGAACTGCTCGAGGACGTCCGGCCGCAGCTGGCCGAGATGGAGACGGAACTCGGGGCGGCGGCGAAGGTCGAGGACCTCGTCGCGCGGCTCGGCACCCCGGAGAGCTACGCGGCCGAGTTGCGGGCGTCCGGCGGCTACCCGCCCGCCCCGGCAGCTCCGGAAGCCGCGACCGAGGTGCTCCCGGCGGCGAAGCCGGGCCGGGTCGGACCGCGGCTTGCCCTGTGGGGCTTGCTGTTCAGTGCGGCGGGGACGGCGCTGGTGGCGTTCTCCGCCGCGGTGCGTTTCGACGCCGAGGTGCTGATCGGGATGCTCGTGCTCGCCCCGGTCTTCGCGGTGAGCGTGGCGTTCCTGCTGCTCCGCGGCGTCGACGCGATGCGGGAGCTGCCGGAGGTGGTCCGCGCCAAGGCGATGGTGAAGTCGATGCGGGAGGACCGGTCGGCCGACCGCGCGCTCACGTATCTCAACTCGCTGAAGCCGGCGTGGTGGGTGGTCTGCGGGTTCGCGCTGCTGGCCTTCGGGCTGCTGCTGATGGTCCGGAACCTGCACGCGATCCTGCTGCTGCCGGTGCTGCTGGTCGGCGCGGGCCTGGTGATGTGGGCGGGCCCGCGCACCAAGGCCGACGGGCGGATGCTGTGGATCGCGGTTCCGGTGTCGGCGTTCGTGGTGGGCAGCGCGTTCGGCGGCCTCGGCGCGGCGGTCAACCTCGTCCGCGACCGCTCGTACTCGTCGAACTCCACCCCGATCTACACCTCGTCGATGTACCAGGACTCCCACGGCAACGACTCGCTGCGCTACGGCCAGCACGAACTGACCAACCTGTACGTCTTCGACGCGAACGGCAAACCGCTCGAGAACGTCTACCTGTACGACGACCGGGGCCGCCCGCTCACCATCACGCGCTACGGCTGCGAGAAGGACACCGGCACGAGCCAGATGACCGGCCAGGACAACCAGTTCCCGCGCCCGAAGGTCGTCGAGGGAGTGCAGGACGACCACGGGAACGTCAACGGCTACAACGGTTATCGCGGATACTGCCGGGAGGACGCCGGGGTGCCGTTCGCGGCGGTGATTCCGAAGGCCCCGACGCCGGTTCCGCCGACTGCTCCGACGAAGGCCGCTCCGCCGACGCGGTAAGCGCGCCCTCGTGAGCGTTGATTCCGGTGAGAACCGGCATCGCCGCTCACGAGACCTCGCCTCCCGGAAAAGCCCCGGAACGCGAAACCGGGCGCCCAGGCCGCGAACGGCCGGGGCGCCCGGGAGGCGAGTCGCCGGAACTCAGTGGTTGAACGCGGAGCGCGCGGCCAGGTCTGCCAGCAGCTGGCGGCCCTTCTCGGCGTTGCGCGGCTGCGACAGCACGTCGTAGCGCTGGGCGACCAGCTGGCTTTGCGAGATGAACCCGCGCTTGTTGCGGTTCGCCGCGTAGCCCAGTGCGCCGAAGGCCACGTTGAACACGACACCCGCGGCGAGGCCGAGCACGATCGACAGCAGTCCGGCGGCCGGGTTGAGCATGCTCAGCACCAGGCCCAGGAACAGGCCGAACACCGCGCCGGACATGGCCGCGCTGCTGAGCATCCGGCTCCAGCTCATCTTGCCCGCGATGCGCTCCACCAGCATCGGCTGGACCCCGACGATCGTGACGTCGGTGACCGGGAAATCAGCGTGCGCGAGGTGGTCGACGGCCTGCTGGGCCTGTTCGTAGGACTCGTACGACCCGATCGGCCACCCGGTGGGCAGCGTCGGGAGCTGCGGCCGCGCCTGCTGCTGGCTGAACGTGGTCTGCGTGAATGCTTCAGTCATCCCTCTCACCTCTCTTGCCCGGTCCAACGCACGAGGCGGCGGATTTGGTCCCGGACGCACCCGATTCACAGTATCTTCTCAGCCGGGCAACCCGGACATAGCAGGCACCGCGCGGGGGAGGCCGGTCGAGCACGCGTTCAAAGGTATGAGAAAATACCTTTCAGTGGATTGACCGAGGCCCGACGGCCCGGTAGGAAGAAGCCGCAAAGGACCTGATCCGAACCTTTGGGGCGATGCGATGGCGGCCAGGCGAGGAATGCTCACGCTCGAAGAACTCCGCGAACGGGTGACGGCGGGCACGATCGACACGGTGCTCGTCGCGCTCACCGACATGCAGGGGCGGCTCCAGGGCAAGCGCTGTTCGGCGGAGTACTTCCTCGAAGAGGTGGCCGGCCACGCGACCGAGGCGTGCAACTACCTGCTCGCGGTGGACGTCGACATGAACACCGTCGACGGCTACGACATCTCGTCCTGGCAGAGCGGCTACGGCGACTTCGTGCTCCGGCCGGATTTCGCGACGCTGCGGGAGATCCCGTGGCAGGAGGGCACCGCGCTGGTGCTCGCGGACGTCGAGCGCGTGCAGGGCGGCCCGGTTTCCGTATCGCCGCGCCAGGTGCTGCGCCGTCAGCTCGACCGGCTCGCCGAGCACGGCCTGAAGGCGTACGCGGGCACCGAACTCGAGTTCATCGTGTTCGACGACTCCTACGAGTCCGCCTGGGACAAGCGCTACCACGATCTCAAACCGTCCAATCAGTACAACGTCGACTACTCCATGCTCGGCACCGCGCGCATCGAGCCGCTGCTGCGCCGGATCCGCAACGAGATGGCGGGCGCGGGCCTGTATCCGGAGTCGGCGAAGGGCGAGTGCAACCCGGGTCAGCACGAGATCGCCTTCCGTTACGCCGAAGCGCTCGCGACCTGCGACAACCACGGCATCTACAAGAACGGTGCGAAGGAGATCGCCGCGCAGGAGGGCAAGAGCCTCACGTTCATGGCGAAGTACAACGAGCGCGAAGGCAACTCCTGTCACATCCACCTGAGCCTTCGCAGCAAGTCCGGCGAAGCGGTGCTTCCCGGCGACGGCGACCACGGCTTCTCGAAGCTGATGCAGCACTTCCTCGCCGGACAGCTGGAAGCGTTGCGCGAGCTGACGTACTTCTTCGCCCCGAACATCAACTCCTACAAGCGTTACGTCCCTGGCAGCTTCGCGCCGACAGCGATCGCGTGGGGCACGGACAACCGTACGTGCGCGTTGCGCGTTGTCGGACACGGTGACGGGTTGCGTGTCGAGAACCGCGTACCCGGCGGAGACGTGAACCCGTACCTCGCTGTCGCCGCGATGGTCGCTGCTGGGCTGCACGGCATCGAGAACGAACTGCCGTTGGAGCCTGAGTTCGTCGGCAACGCGTACGCGTCCGACAAGCCGACCGTGCCCGTCACGCTTGCTGAAGCGGCTGAAGCTCTCGAAGGCAGCCGTATCGCGCGAGATGCCTTCGGTGCCGATGTAGTCGACCATTACCTCAACGCCGCGCGGATCGAGCGCGAAGCGTACGAGCGAGCTGTGACCGATTGGGAGCGCATCCGTGGTTTCGAACGACTCTGACCCACCCGTCATCGGGCTCAGCACGTATTCGGAACAGGCGAAGTTCCTGGCCTGGGACACCGAAGCGACGCTGCTGCACCGGGTGTACGCGGACTGCGTGGTCAAGGCGGGCGGGATCCCGGTGCTGCTGCCGCCGGTAAGCACGGCCTACGACGCGCTCGTCGGACGCATCGACGGTCTTGTTCTCACCGGCGGCGCGGACGTCGAACCCAGCCGGTACGACCAGGAGCCGCACCCGGCGACGTACATCCGCCCCGAGCGCGACGCGTTCGAGTTCGGCCTGTTCGCGGCGGCGCGCGCGGCCGGGAAGCCGGTGCTCGGCGTGTGCCGCGGGCTGCAAGTCATGAGCGTCGCGCTCGGCGGCACGCTCTCGCAGCACCTGCCGGAAACCCTGGGCGACGCAACGCATCAGCCCGCTCCGGCGACGTTCGGCACCAGCACCGTCAACCTGGTCGACGGCACCTGGGCGGCCGCGATCCTCGGCCGGGAAACGAAAGTCCAGTGTTACCACCATCAGGCGATCGACCGGCTCGGCTCCGGCTTGGTCGCGTCCGGCCACGCGGCGGACGGGACGATCGAGGCCGCGGAGATGCCGGGGGAGTTCGTGCTCGGCGTGCAGTGGCATCCGGAGCAGGACGGCGACGACGTCCGGCTGTTCGCCGCGCTGGCGAACGCCGCGCAGGAGGGGAAATGACGACGTTCGACGTGCGCAACCCGGCGACCGCGGAAGTGGTGCGCCAGGTCGAGTTGACCACCGAGGCGGAGACCGACGCCGCGATCGCCCGCGCGCACGCCGCGTTCCCGGCCTGGCGGGCGGTCGCCCCGGGCGATCGGGCGCGGCTGCTGCGCCGGTTCGCCGACGCGGTCGACGCCGACGTCGAGAACCTGGCCCGGCTGGAGGTCGAGAACTCCGGCCACACCATCGGCAACGCCCGCTGGGAAGCGGGCAACGTGCGCGACCTGCTCGAATACTCCGCGGGCGCGCCGGAACGGCTGCTGGGCAAGCAGATCCCCGTCGACGGCGGCGTCAACGTGACCTTCCACGAGCCGCTGGGCGTGGTCGGCGTGATCGTGCCGTGGAACTTCCCGATGCCGATCGCGGGCTGGGGCTTCGCGCCGGCGCTCGCGGCGGGCAACACCGTCGTGCTCAAACCGGCCGAGCTGACCCCGCTCACCGCGTTGCGGCTGGCTGAACTCGCTCGCGAGGCGGGTATCCCCGAGGACGTCTTCCAGGTGCTGCCGGGCAAGGGATCCGTTGTCGGACAACGGTTTGTCACGCATCCGGCGGTGCGCAAGGTCGTGTTCACCGGGTCCACCGAGGTCGGCAAGCAGGTCATGGCCGGCTGCGCGGCGCAGGTGAAACGGGTGACGCTGGAGCTCGGCGGCAAGAACGCCAACATCGTGTTCGCCGACGCGGATCTGGAGAAGGCCGCGGCGACCGCGCCGTACGGAGTGTTCGACAACGCCGGGCAGGACTGCTGCGCGCGGTCGCTGATCCTGGTGCAGGACACCGTTTACGACCGGTTCCTCGAACTGCTGGAACCCGCGGTGCAGGGCGTGGTCGTCGGCGATCCGGGCGACGAGGCGACCGAGATGGGCCCGCTGATTTCCGCGGACCACCACGCGAAAGTCTCCTCCTACGTCACCGAGCGGACGCCGGTCGCCTTCCGCGGCAGCGCCCCGTCCGGGCCGGGCTACTGGTTCGCGCCGACCGTCGTGCTCCCGCCGGGACTGGACGATCCGCTGGCCCGCGACGAGATCTTCGGCCCGGTCGTCGCGGTGGTCCGCTTCCGCGACGAAGCCGAGGCGGTGCGGATGGCGAACGACACCGAATACGGCCTGTCCGGTTCGATCTGGACCCGCGACGTCGGCCGCGCCTTCCGGGTCGCGCGCGGTGTCGAATCCGGGAACCTGTCGGTGAATTCGCATTCCTCGGTCCGGTACTGGACGCCCTTCGGCGGCTTCAAGCAGTCCGGTCTCGGCCGCGAACTGGGCCCGGACGCCGCGGCCGCTTTCACCGAAACCAAGAACGTTTTCCTGAGCACGGAGGAATGACTCACGATGGTGCAGCGTTTTGACGGCCGCGTCGCGGTGATCACCGGCGGTGCGAGCGGCATCGGCCTCGCCACCGCCAAGCGGTTGGCGAGCGAGGGCGCGAAGGTCGTGATCGGCGACGTCGCGCCGGAGCAGGGCAAGGCGGCCGCCGACGCGGTGGGCGGGGCCTTCGTCCAGGTCGACGTCACCGACGCGGACCAGGTCGAAGCCCTTTTCCAGACGACCGTCGACGAGTTCGGCGCGGTCGACGTCGCGTTCAACAACGCGGGCATCTCGCCGCCGGAGGACGACTCGATCCTCACCACCGGCATCGAAGCCTGGGAGAAGGTGCAGCGGGTCAACCTGACCTCGGTGTACCTGTGCTGCAAGGCGGTCCTGCCGCACATGCAGCGCCAGGGCCGCGGTTCGATCGTGAACACCGCGTCGTTCGTGGCCGTGATGGGCGCTGCGACGTCGCAGATTTCCTACACCGCTTCGAAAGGCGGCGTGCTCGCCATGACGCGCGAGCTGGGCGTGCAGTTCGCGCGCGAGAACATCCGGGTCAACGCGCTGTGCCCGGGGCCGGTCAACACTCCGCTGCTGAAGGAACTGTTCGCGAAGGACCCGGAGCGCGCGGCTCGCCGTCTGGTGCACGTCCCGGTCGGCCGCTTCGCCGAACCGGAGGAGATCGCCGCCGCGGTGGCCTTCCTGGCGAGCGACGACGCCAGCTTCATCACCGCCGCGCAGTTCCTCGTCGACGGCGGCATCTCCGGCGCCTATGTAACCCCGCTGTGACGGTCCGTGAAGGGCTCCTTGCCGGAATCCGATTCCCTCAAGGGGTCCTTCACGGACGTTTGTGGCGTAGGCCGGGAGCGGTAGACTGGTGCGCGAAGCGGCAGGTAGAGTGGCCGCACCCACAACTGAACACAGGGCCGTTCGAGCCGGAGCGGGAGAGTCCCATGCGATCAGTGGGACACCGAAGGAGCAAACTCCCCGGAATCTCTCAGGTAACCGCTACCGCTTTTGGCGAGGCCACTCTGGAAAGCAGGCGCACCCGCGCCTCACCCAAGGTGAAAGCCGCGCCGAGCGCGGTGAAACTCTCAGGTGCCCATGACAGAGGGGGAGTTCCCAGTGCACCGCCGCGCCCGGTGCCCGTCCCGAGGAGCTCCCATCACCTCCACCCCCTTCGACACCCGCCATATCGGTCCCGGCGAGGCCGAGCGGGCGAAGATGCTCGCCGAATGCGGTTACGGAAGCCTGGACGCCCTCGTGGAAGCGGCGGTGCCGTCCGCCATCCGCACGGCCGGTGACCTGGCGCTTCCCGCGCCCGCGTCCGAGGAAGAGGCCACCGCCGAACTGCGTGCGCTCGCCGCGCGCAACCGGCCGATGACGCAGATGATCGGCCTCGGCTACTCCGACACCGTCACCCCGGGCGTGATCCGCCGCAACGTGCTGGAGAACCCGGCCT
This sequence comes from Amycolatopsis sp. Poz14, assembly GCF_006704225.1. NCBI lineage: Bacteria > Bacillati > Actinomycetota > Actinomycetes > Pseudonocardiales > Pseudonocardiaceae > Amycolatopsis > Amycolatopsis sp. Poz14. The sequence continues at coordinate 8,759,849 of NZ_JACLHD010000001.1, read as the reverse complement.
GGTACACCGCGTACACGCCGTACCAGCCGGAGATCTCGCAGGGCAGGCTCGAGGCGCTGCTGAACTTCCAGACCGCGGTGTCCGACCTGACCGGGCTGGCGATCGCCAACGCCTCGATGCTCGACGAGTCCACCGCGGCCGCCGAGGCGATGACGCTGATGCGCCGCGCGTCGAAGTCGAAGTCCAATGTGGTCGTTCTCGACGCCGAATGCCTTCCGCAGACCATCGAGGTCGTGCGGACGCGTGCCGCCGGCCTCGGCATCGACGTGCAGGTGCGCGACCTGCTCACCGGGCTGCCCGAGGAGTTCTTCGGCGTCATCGTGCAGTACCCGGGCGCGTCCGGCGTGCTGCGCGGGCGCGGTTTCTACCACGCGGTTTCCGAAGCGGCGAAGGCCGCGGGCGCGCTGTACACGGTCGCTGCCGACCTGCTCGCGCTCACCTTGATCGCCGCGCCCGGCGAGTTCGGCGCGGACGTCGCTGTCGGTTCCACGCAGCGCTTCGGTGTGCCGCTGGGCTACGGCGGTCCGCACGCCGGGTACATGGCGGTGCGCGCTGGTCTGGAGCGCTCGCTGCCGGGTCGGCTTGTGGGCGTGTCCGTGGACGCGGACGGCAACACTGCGTATCGCCTCGCGCTGCAGACGCGCGAGCAGCACATTCGTCGTGAGAAGGCGACCTCCAACATCTGTACCGCGCAGGTGCTGCCCGCGGTGCTCGCGGCGATGTACGCGGTCTACCACGGTCCCGAGGGGCTGAAGGCGATCGCGACGCGGGTTCACGAGCTCGCGGCCGGTCTCGCGAAGGCGCTGCGCGCCGGTGGCGTCGAAGTCGCGCACGAAGCCTTCTTCGACACTGTCGTCGCGAAGGTGCCTGGCCGTGCCGCTGAGGTGCACGCGGCTGCGCGCGAGGCGGGGATCAACCTCGGCCACATCGATGCTGACCACGTGCGCATCGCCTGCGACGAGGTCACGCGTCCCGACACGCTCGCGAAGGTGCTTCGCGCCTTCGGCGTCGACAGTGCGTGGGAAGCCGCGCAGGCACTCCCGAACGGTCTCGCTCGCGAGAGCGGCTACCTGACGCACGAGGTGTTCAGCACGCACCGGTCCGAGACGTCGATGCTGCGTTACCTGCGCCGCCTCGCCGACCAGGACTTCGCGCTCGACCGCGGGATGATCCCGCTCGGCTCCTGCACGATGAAGCTCAACGCCACCACCGAAATGGAGCCGATCAGCTGGCGCGAGTTCGCGGGCATCCACCCGTTCGCGCCCGCCGAGGACGCCGAGGGCTACCACGAGCTGGTCCGCCAGCTGTCCGGCTGGCTGGCCGAGGTCACCGGCTACGACCAGGTGTCGCTGCAGCCGAACGCGGGCAGCCAGGGCGAGCTCGCCGGGCTGCTGGCCATCCGCGCCTACCACCAGGCGAACGGCCAGCCCGAGCGCGACGTCTGCCTGATCCCGTCGTCCGCGCACGGCACCAACGCCGCGTCCGCGGTGCTCGCCGGGATGCGCGTCGTCGTGGTCAAGTGCACCGACGAGGGCAACGTCGACCTCGAAGACCTGCAGTCCAAAGTGGACCAGCACAGCTCCGACCTCGCCGCGATCATGGTCACCTACCCGTCCACGCACGGCGTCTACGAGCACGGCATCGAGCGGCTCGCCAAGATCGTGCACGACGGCGGCGGCCAGGTGTACGTCGACGGCGCGAACCTCAACGCCCTGCTGGGCCTGGCGAAGCCGGGCGAGTTCGGCGGCGACGTCTCGCACCTGAACCTGCACAAGACGTTCTGCATCCCGCACGGCGGCGGCGGTCCCGGCGTCGGCCCGGTCGCGGCGCGCGAACACCTCGCCCCGTACCTGCCGAACCACCCGCTGCTCGCGCAGGCCGGACCGGACACCGGCGTCGGCCCGATCAGCGGCGCGCCCTACGGTTCGGCGTCGATCCTGCCGATCTCCTGGGCGTACGTGCGGATGATGGGCGCGCCCGGGCTCACCGAGGCCACCAAGGTCGCGGTGCTCGCGGCCAACTACATCGCCGCCCGGCTCGCGCCGCACTACCCGGTGCTCTACACCGGGCAGGACGGCCTGGTCGCGCACGAGTGCATCCTCGACCTGCGCGGCATCACCAAGGAAACCGGCGTGACCGTGGACGACGTCGCGAAGCGGCTCATCGACTACGGCTTCCACGCGCCGACCATGTCCTTCCCGGTCGCGGGCACGCTCATGGTCGAGCCGACCGAGAGCGAGGACCTGGCCGAGATCGACCGGTTCTGCGAGGCGATGATCGCCATCCGGCACGAGATCGACGAGGTCGCGGCCGGCCGCTGGACCGCCGAGACGAGCCCGCTGCGAGGTGCGCCGCACACCGCGTCGTCGATCGTCGGCGAGTGGACCGCGGACTACGACCGCGAGCTGGCGGTGTACCCGGTCGGCGTGGCGCGCAAGACCAAGTACTGGCCGCCGGTGCGGCGGATCGACGGCGCGCGCGGCGACCGCAACCTCGTCTGCTCCTGCCCGCCCCTCGACGCGTACGACGCGTGAGCGCGACCTCCGCTCGCGACAACGAAAGGCTTCCTGTGACGGAAACCCCCCTGCACCAGGTCCACCAGGACCTCGGGGCGCTGTTCACCGATTTCGCCGGCTGGTCGATGCCGGTGCGCTACGCCAGCGAGCTGGCCGAGCACAAGGCCGTGCGCGAGGCGGCCGGGCTGTTCGACCTGTCGCACATGGCCGAGATCCACGTCCGCGGCGCGCAGGCCGCCGACGTGCTCGACTACGCGCTGGTCGGCAACCTGACCGGCGTGAAGCCGGGCCGCGCCCGCTACACGATGATCTGCGACGCCGACGGCGGCGTGCTGGACGACCTGGTCGTCTACCGGCTCGCCGACGAGGAGTACCTGGTCGTGGCCAACGCGGGCAACGCCGCCGTGGTCGCGGACGCGCTGGCCGAGCGGGTCGCCGGGTTCGACGCGGTGGTCGAGAACCGGTCCGCGGACACCGCGCTGATCGCGGTACAGGGCCCGAAGGCGGTCGACGTGCTCGCCGCGGTGACCGACGCCGACCTCGCGTCGCTGAAGTACTACGCGAGCGTGCCCGCCGTCGTGAAGGGCATCGACGTGCTGCTGGCCCGCACCGGCTACACCGGCGAGGACGGCTTCGAGCTGTTCGTGCCCGCGGCGCAGGCTCCGGCGCTGTGGCAGCTGCTGACCGAGGCGGGGCAGGAGCACGGCCTGGTCCCGTGCGGGCTCGCCTGCCGCGACACGCTGCGGCTGGAAGCCGGGATGCCGTTGTACGGCAACGAACTCAGCCGCGAGCTGAACCCGTTCGCCGCCGGTCTCGGCCGGGTCGTGAAGTTCGAGAAGCCGGGCGACTTCGTGGGCCGCGCGGCCCTGGAGGAGCTGAAGAAGGCCGACGTCCCGCGCGTGCGGGTCGGCCTGCGCGGCACCGGCCGCCGCGCCCCGCGGCACGGGTACGCCGTGCTGTCCGGCGATGCCACTATCGGGGAGATCACCAGCGGCGCGCTGTCGCCGACGCTGGGCTACCCGATCGCCATGGCGTATGTAGACCGGGAGCACGCCGAGCCCGGCACCGCGCTGTCCGTCGACATCCGGGGCCGCGTCGAGCCGGTCGAGGTCGTCGCCCTGCCCTTCTACTCCCGAGCCTGAGAGGCCCTAGCACCGTGAGCATTCCCCAGAACCTGTCCTACACCAAGGAACACGAGTGGCTGTCGGTCAACGACGGCGTCGCGACGGTGGGCATCACCGCGTTCGCGGCCGGCTCGCTCGGCGACATCGTGTTCGTGCAGCTGCCCGGCGTCGGCGACACCGTCACCGCGGGCGAGGTGTTCGGCGAGGTCGAGTCGACCAAGTCGGTCAGCGAGCTGTACTCGCCGGTCAGCGGCGAGGTGGTGGCGGTGAACGAGGCCACATCGGACACCCCCGAGGTCATCAACTCCGACCCCTACACCGAAGGATGGCTGCTGCAGGTGCGGCTCTCGGGCGACGTCCCGGAGCTGCTCGACGCGTCCGCGTACGCCGAGCTGACCCAGGAGAACTGATGACCGCCCCGTTCGACGCCCCCCTGTCCGAGGTGGACCCCGAGGTCGCCGCCGCGGTGGCCGCGGAGCTGGACCGCCAGCAGTCGACGCTCGAGATGATCGCCTCGGAGAACTTCGCGCCGGTCGGCGTGCTCGAGGCGCAGGGCTCGGTGCTGACGAACAAGTACGCCGAGGGCTACCCGGGCCGCCGCTACTACGGCGGCTGCGAGCACGTCGACGTCGTCGAGCAGCTCGCGATCGACCGGGCCAAGGCGCTGTTCGGCGCGGAGCACGCGAACGTGCAGCCGCACTCGGGCGCGCAGGCCAACGCGGCGGCGATGTTCGCGGTGCTGAAGCCGGGCGACACGATCCTCGGCCTCGACCTCGCGCACGGCGGCCACCTGACGCACGGGATGAAGATCAACTTCTCCGGCAAGCTGTACAACGTGGTCGCCTACCACGTCGACAAGGAGACCGGGATCGTCGACGTCGCCGAGATCGAGCGGCTGGCGGTCGAGCACAAGCCGAAGCTGATCGTCGCCGGCTGGTCGGCCTACCCGCGCCAGCTCGACTTCGCCGAGTTCCGCCGGATCGCCGACCTGGTCGACGCCAAGCTGATGGTCGACATGGCGCACTTCGCCGGCCTCGTGGCCGCCGGGCTGCACCCGTCGCCGGTGCCGCACGCGGACATCGTCACGACCACCACGCACAAGACCCTCGGCGGTCCGCGCGGCGGCCTGATCCTCTCCCGCCAGGACCTGGCGAAGAAGATCAACTCGGCGGTGTTCCCCGGCCAGCAGGGCGGTCCGCTGGAGCACGTGATCGCGGCCAAGGCCGTGGCGCTCAAGATCGCCGCGACCGACGGGTTCCGCGAGCGCCAGGAGCGCACCCTGGAAGGCGCGAAGATCCTCGCCGACCGGCTGTCGCGCACCGACTGCGCCGAGGCGGGCGTCCGCGTCCTCACCGGCGGCACCGACGTGCACCTGGTTCTCGTCGACCTGGTGAACTCCCAGCTCAACGGCCAGGAGGCGGAGGACCGGCTGCACTCGGTCGGGATCACCGTCAACCGCAACGCGGTGCCGTTCGACCCGCGTCCCCCGATGGTCACCTCGGGCCTGCGGATCGGCACCCCGGCGCTGGCCACCCGCGGTTTCGGCGCCGACGACTTCACCGAGGTCGCGGACATCATCGCCGAGACGCTCAAGCCGGACTTCGACGAGGCCGCGCAGCAGGCGCTGCGCACCCGGGTCGAGCTGCTGGCGAAGAAGCACCCGCTGTACGCGGACCTGAGCCGATGAGCGCGCAGCCCGAAGGGCGGAAGTTGTTGCGGCTTGAGGTGCGCAACAGCGAGACGCCGATCGAGAAGAAGCCGTCGTGGATCAAGACGCGGGTGCGGATGGGTCCGGAGTTCACCGAACTCAAGGGCCTGGTCAAGCGCGAGGGTCTGCACACGGTTTGTGAAGAGGCCGGTTGTCCCAACATTTACGAATGCTGGGAGGACCGGGAGGCCACGTTCCTGATCGGCGGGGACCAGTGCACCCGGCGCTGCGATTTCTGTCAGATCGACACGGGCAAGCCCGCTGCGCTGGACCGCACTGAGCCGCGGAAGGTCGCCGAGTCGGTGCAGGCCATGGGCTTGCGGTACTCGACCATCACCGGTGTCGCCCGTGACGACCTGGCTGATGGCGGTGCGTGGCTGTACGCGGAGACGGTGCGTCAGATCCACGCGCTGAACCCGGGCACCGGTGTGGAGCTGTTGATCCCGGACTTCAACGCCGAGCCGGACCAGCTGGCTGAGGTGTTCGGGTCGCGTCCGGAGGTGCTGGCGCACAACGTGGAGACCGTGCCGCGGATCTTCAAGCGGATCCGCCCCGGCTTCCGTTACGCGCGGTCGTTGGACGTGATCACGCAGGCCCGTGCGGCCGGTTTGGTGACGAAGTCGAACCTGATCCTCGGCATGGGCGAAACCCCGGACGAGGTCAGCGTGGCGTTGCAGGAGCTGTTCGACGCGGGCTGCGAGATCATCACGATCACCCAGTACCTGCGGCCTTCCCCGCGCCACCACCCGGTCGACCGCTGGGTCAAGCCGGAAGAATTCGTCGAGCACGCCAAGACCGCCGAGGCCATCGGGTTCCCGGGCGTGATGGCGGGACCGCTGGTGCGGTCGTCGTACCGCGCGGGCCGGTTGTACGCGCAGACCAAGGCGCACCGCGGCGAGGCGCTCCCGGAGAACCTCGCCCACCTGACCGCCGAAGGACCGGCGGCGCAAGAAGCCAGCAGCGTGCTGGCGAGGAACTAAGAGAAGGGGCGGATCAATGGCGATCAGCGTCTTCGACCTGTTTTCGATCGGCATCGGGCCGTCGAGTTCGCACACGGTCGGCCCGATGCGCGCGGCCAAGACCTTTGTGGACGGTCTGGTCGAGGACGGCGTGCTCGAGACGGTCGCGCGAGTGCAGGCCGAATTGTTCGGCTCCCTCGGCGCGACCGGGTTCGGGCACGGCAGCGACAAGGCGGTGCTGCTCGGGCTTTCCGGGGAGCGTCCGGAGGAAATCGACACCGACACCGTGCCCGCCAAGGTGGCGGCGATCCGGGAATCCGGGCGGCTGGCGGTCGGCGGAACGCACGAGGTCGCGTTCGTCGAGGACACCGACCTGACGATGCACCGGCGGAAGTCGCTGCCCGCGCACCCCAACGGGATGGTGTTCCGCGCGTTCGCCGCCGACGGTTCGCTGGTGCGGGAACGCACGTACTACTCGGTCGGCGGCGGTTTCGTGCGGGACGAGTCGTACGAGACCGACACGGTGTTCGTGGAGGACTCCACGCCGGTCCCGTACCCGTTCCGCACCGGGGCGGACCTGCTGAAGCATTGCTCGGACACCGGGCTTCCGGTCAGCGAGATCATGCTGCAGAACGAGCTTTCCTGGCGCAGCCGCGAGGAAATCCGGGCTGGGCTGCTGCAGATCTGGCAGGTGATGGCCGAGTGCGTGCGCAACGGGTACACGCACGAGGGCGTGCTGCCGGGCGGTCTGAAGGTTCCTCGGCGGGCCAAGTCGTTGCACGACAAGCTGCTCGCCGAAGACGGCGCGGACGATCCGTTGTACGCGATGGACTGGGTCAGCCTGTACGCCCTCGCGGTCAACGAGGAAAACGCCGCGGGCGGACGCGTCGTCACCGCTCCGACCAATGGCGCGGCCGGGATCATTCCGGCGGTTTTGCATTACTACCAACGGTTTGTGCGCGGGTCTTCGGACGACGGCATCGTCACCTTCCTGCTCACCGCGGGCGCGATCGGCTCGATCCTCAAGCAGACCGGCTCGATCTCGGGCGCCGAGGTCGGCTGCCAGGGCGAGGTCGGCTCGGCCTCGGCGATGGCAGCTGCCGGGTTGACCGAGGTGCTCGGCGGGTCGCCCGCCCAGGTCGAGAACGCGGCGGAAATCGGGGTGGAGCATCACCTCGGATTGACGTGCGACCCGGTGGGCGGGCTGGTGCAGATCCCGTGCATCGAACGCAACGCAGTCGGCGCGTCCAAGGCGATCCACGCCGCGCGCATGGCGATGCGCGGCGACGGAAGCCACGTGGTGACGCTGGACAAGGCGATCAAGACCATGCGCGAGACCGGCGCGGACATGTCGGTGAAGTACAAGGAGACGGCACGCGGCGGGTTGGCCGTGAACGTCATCGAGTGCTGATTTTCGTTCCGTGAAGGGCTCCTTGCGGGAATCAGATTCCTTCGAGGAGCCCTTCACGGCGTTTCGGGGTGGCGAGGCGAAGGCCTAGTTCCATCAGCCACCAGCCGAACCGTTGCCGGGCAGGCGTTCGGGGCGGGAGGCGGACGGCGGCGGCGAGGAGTTCGCCCTGGCGGTCGGCGGCGAATTCGGGCAGGAACGGGTGCATCAGGATTCCCCCTGGTCTTCGGATGCGACGGTCGCGTGCGGGAACGCCGCCCACTGCGTGATCACCGTTTCGTCGCCGGGCCGGGCCGGACGGCGGTAGCGTTCGATCACCGCTTCGATTTCTTCGATCAGCCGCTGGGATTCGTCCGGGGTGAGCGGCATCCGGGTGCTGCTCAGCGTCGCGCTGTCCCGCCATTCGTCCGCCCAGCGCGGCAGTTCCGAGACGAACTGCGCTTGTTCGCGGTAGCGGATGTCCACGTGCTGGTGCAGGAAAGCCATGAGCGGCCCGGCCATCTCCGGGTCGTCGACGAAGTCGGCCGCGCGCATCCGGGTCGATTCCTGCGCCGCCTTCCACCAGCGTTCGCGCTTCGAGCCGCGGCTGGTGTCTTCCTCGACCAGCCCGGCGTCCGCGAGCTGGCGCAGGTGCCACGACGTGGTGCCGGAGCTTTCGCCGACGCGCTTGCCGAGCCCGGTCGCGGTGGCCGGGCCGTCGACGGTCAGCAGGTCGAGCAGTTCCATGCGCAGCGGATGCGCCAGCGCGCGCAGGGTGCGGGCGTCGATCTGGCGAGCGCGGCGTTCGTCGGGCATGCTCCGTACTGTAGACCGCAGAGAACTCTTTGCAAAGACTTCTCTGCAATCGGGCAGCATAGAATCGGGCAGGTGGAGTCGACCTCGGTGGTGAGCGCGAACGCGGCCCTGTTCCGGCCGGTGCGTGCCGGGAACGCCTTCGAGGAGACCGTCGAGCGGCTGTTGCAGGCGATTCGGCTCGGGGTCGTCGGCGCGGGGGACCGGTTGCCCTCCGAGCGCGAGCTGGCGGAACGGCTCGGCGTGAGCCGGGTGACGCTGCGGGAGGCGATTCGCGCGCTGGCCGACGCGGGGTACGTCGAGTCGCGGCGTGGGCGGTACGGCGGCACGTTCGTGAACGAGAAACTGCCGGAGCCTGCCGAACGCGCGGTCGGCGAGGTGGACGCGGCTGGGCTGGAAGACGCGTTGTGCCTGCGGCATGTCCTGGAGACCGGTGCCGCGGAGGCGGCCGCGGCGCGCACGTTGAGCCCGGCCGATCGGCAGCATCTCACCGGCACCCTCGCGGAAGCGTCGGCGGCCAGTCTCGCCGATTACCGGCGCAAGGATTCGCGGCTGCACCTGGCGATCGCCGAGGTCACCGCGTCCGCGTCGCTCACCAGCACGGTCGCCGACGCGCGGACCAGGGTCAACCAGCTGCTCGACCGGATTCCGCTGCTCGAACCCAATCTGGAGCATTCGAACGCGCAGCACGAGGCGATCGTCGACGCGATCCTGGCCGGCGATCCGGTCGCCGCGCGGCAGGCGATGGCCGAGCACATCGAGGGCACCGCGTCCTTGCTTCGCGCGTTCCTCTCGTGATCAATTCACCGGGTCGACAGAACCTTGTCACTAGTTCAGCCGTCCTCCATTCGTGGAGCCAGCCCCGGAGAGTGAGCAATCCGCTGTTGCCCGTAGCACGTGGCGCCGCATCCGCAAGGGTGCCTACTACCTGACCGGCTTCGCGGTCGGCGTGCCGCTGATCGCGTTCTGGATCGCCTACCTGCTGCTGGACGTCCGCAGTCCGCAGGACGTCCTCGCCTCGCTCGGCAAAACCGTCACGCTGAAGTACGCCGACGGCAGCGAGCTGCTGCGTATCGTGCCCCCGGAAGGCGACCGGCGGTTCGTGCCGTTCGACCAGATCCCGCAGAAGCTGCGCGACGCCATCGTCGCCACGGAAGACCCGACCTTCTGGGCCAACTCCGGCTTCGACCCGACCGGGATCGGCCGCGCGTTCCTGACCGGCGTCGGCGGCGGGTCCGGGATCACCCAGCAGTACATCAAGAAGTCGACCGGCGACGAGGATTCGACGCTCTCCCGGAAAATGCAGGAACTCGTGCTCGCCACGAAGATCACCCAGGAGCAGAGCAAGGAACAGATCTTCGAGAGCTACGTCAACATCATCTCCTTCGGCCGCAACACTTTCGGCCCGGCGGCGGCGATGAACGCGTTCTTCGGCCGCCCGCTGGACAACAGCATCACCTGGAGCGAAGCCGCGTTCCTGGCCGGGATGATCCAGTCGCCGTCGGTGCACGATCCGGCGGTGTCCGGCGACGAACACGCGGCGAAACGCTGGCGGTACGTGCGCGACAAGCTGGTCGAGCGGGGCTATCTCAAGAACTCCGACGGCATGGCTTATCCCGGCGCGGAGATCAAGCCGCCTGCCGAGACCCGGGTGAGCCTGAATTACGACCAGTACCACCTAAAACAGCGAGTGCTCACTGAACTGGAGGCGGCCGGGTTCTCGCTTTCCCGGTTGCAGCAAGGGAATCTGACCGTCCAGACCACCCTGGACCCAGGGTTGCAGACCGCCGCGCACGCCGCGCTGAGCGACCGGTTGAAGGGCGAACCAGCGGAGTTCCGCGGCGCGCTGGTGGCCGTCGATCCGGCCAGCGGTGGGGTGCGCGCGTACGACGGCGGCAACCACGGCGTCCGGGATTACGCGGCAACCGGCCACCCGCTCGGCTCCGCGTTCTACCCGTTCACCGCGGCGGCCGGCTTGAAGAACGGGATGTCGCTGGACGAGAAAGTGACTGCTCCCCGGGAGATCCAGTACCTCGGCGAGAAGTTCGACTATCCGCCGAAATGCCCGCAGCCGTGCACCTTGCGCACCGCGTTGACGTCCGGAGCGGACACGCCGTTCATCACAGTCTCGAAGAAGATCGGCGTCGACGAGGTGAGCGAGGCGGCCCGGTCAGCCGGAATCCCGGACGAGGTGGACGGCGCGCCGACCATGCGCGAACAGGACGGCGCCACGATCGGCTCGGGCATCGTCGTCGGCCGGTACCCGATGCGGCCGCTCGACGTCGCCGGGGCGTACGCGACCTATGCCGCCAACGGGATGCACGCACCGGTGCACCTGGTGGACAAGGTGCTCGATCAGTCCGGGAAAGTCGTGTGGCAGCACGAAAACCAACCGGTCTCCGCCGTTCCGGAGCAGGTCGCGCAGGACTTGACGTCCGTTCTGCAGACGACGTTGCCGGACGGTCGCGCGGCGGCTCTGCGCACCGGCGAGTTCGAGCGGGGCAATTCGCGGGACAACCAGGACGCCTGGGCGGTCGGCTACACGCCGCAGCTGGCGACGGCGGTGTGGCTCGGCACCGATGACAACCGCAAGCTGCTCGACGCGACGGGCAAGAAGGTGACGGGTTCGTCGGTATCGGCGGACGTGTGGCGGTCGTTCATGTCCCGCCGCTGAATCACGCCGCGCGGCGGCTGACCTTCGGGATCACCATTGGGCTCCCGCTTTCCGGGCACTCCATCACCCGGCACGGCAGCTCGAAAATCCGCTCCACGTTCTCCGCCGTCACGACCTCCTCCGGCGTCCCGGTGGCCAGCACCTTCCCGTCGCGCATCGCGATCAGGTGCGTCGCGTACCGGGCCGCGTGGTTGAGGTCGTGCAGCACCGCGACCAGCGTGCGGCCCTGTTCGCTGTGCAGGGTCGCGCAGAGGTCGAGGATGTCGAGCTGGTGCGCGATGTCCAGGTACGTCGTCGGCTCGTCGAGCAGCAGCAGGTCGGTCTGCTGGGCCAGCGCCATCGCCATCCAGACGCGCTGGCGCTGCCCGCCGGACAGCTCGTCGACCATCCGCTCGGCGAGGTCGTCGACGCCGGTCGCGCGCATCGAATCGGCGACCACCGTCGCGTCCTCGCGGGACCATTGGCGCAGCAGTTTCTGGTGCGGGTACCGGCCGCGCGCGACGAGGTCGGACACGGTGATCCCGTCCGGCGCGATCGAGCTCTGCGGCAGCAGGCCGAGCCGCCGCGCGACCTCCTTCGCGCCGTAGCTGGAGATCACCTCGCCGTCGAGGTAGACCGAGCCCGCGCGCGGCTTCAGCATCCTGGCGAGCGCGCGCAGCAGCGTGGTCTTGCCGCAGGCGTTGGGGCCGACGATGACCGTGAACGACTTGTCCGGGATGACCACGCCGAGCCGTTCGGCGACCGTGCGGCCGTCGTAGGCCAGCGTCAGGTCCTCGGCGTGCAGTCGGGTGTCTTCGCTCGTCCGTGCCACACAGGTAAGGCTAACCTAGTGACCCTCGTCCGGGGAGTTCCGTGGGTCGCATTAGCGAACAGTGACCGGCCGGTGCCATGATGCGTCCGGAGAATCCCGGCAGAGCGAGGGTGGGATGGACGACTACCGCGTCGTCGCGGACGAACTCGCCGCCGACATCGAAGCCGGCCGGCTGCGGCCCGGCGACCGGCTGCCGCCGCAGCGCAGGTTCGCGCGCGACCGCGGCATCGCCGGCTCCACCGCGGCCCGCGTGTACGGCGAACTCGTCCGCCGCGGCCTGGCGGTCGGCGAGGTCGGCCGGGGCACCTTCGTGCGCGCGGCGAAGCCCGGCCCGGAACCGGCGCTGTCCGAACCCGGCGACGCGCGCGTGGATCTCGAACTCAACTTCGCCGTGCTGCCGACCCAATCGGCCAAACTGGCGCAGGCGCTCGAACCTGTGCTGCGCGCGGACGTCTTCACCGACGCCCTGCATCCGCTCGGCGCGGCCGGCACCAGAGCGGTCCGCGAGGCGGCGGTCTCGATGCTCGCTCGGGGCACTTGGCAGCCGGATCCGGACCAGGTGCTGGTCGCGGGAAACGGGCGGCAGGGCATCGCGGCCGCGCTCGCGGCGTTCGTGCCGACCGGCGAGCGGCTGGCGGTCGAATCCCTGACGTATCCGGTGGTCAAGGCCGCGGCGACCCGGCTCGGCATCGAGCTGGTGCCGATCGAAACCGACGCGCACGGCCTGGTCCCGGCCGCGCTCGCGGCGAGCGCTCCGGTGCGGGCGCTGTACGTCCAGCCGACCCTGCACAACCCGCTCGGCACCACGATGCCGCCGCGGCGCCGCGCCGAACTGGCCGAGACCGTCCGCAGGCTGGACCTGCCGGTGATCGAGGACGGCATCTACACCTTCCTCCGCCCGGACACCGAACCGCTCGCCGCGCTGATGCCGGAGCGGACGGTGTTCGTGGACAGCCTGTCGAAACGCGTCGCGCCCGGGCTCACCGCCGGGTTCCTCGTGGCGCCGCCGCCGTGGGTCGCGCGGCTGGCGAGCGCGATCCGGTCCGGCGGCTGGTCGGCGTCGCGGTTCTCGGTGGAGGCGGCGCGGCGGTGGATCACCGGCGGCGTGCTCGCGGAGGTCGAAGCGGCGAAACGCGCGGACGCCGGGGCGCGGGCCCGGATTGTCGCGGAGCGGCTGGCGGGTTTCCAGGTGTACGGCGACGCCTCGGCCTACCACCGGTGGTGGGTGCTGCCGGACCAGTGGCGGGCCGAGACGTTCGTGGCAGCCGCTGCTCGCCGGGGAATCGCGTTGTCCCCGGCGGCGGCGTTTTCGGTGGTTCCTGGGCACGCGCCGAACGCGGTGCGGATCGCGGTGTCCGCGCCCTCGGAGGAGACGTTGGCGGGTGCGTTGGACGTGCTGGCCGGGCTGGCCAGCGGATCGCCGGACGACATGCTGGTGGACTCGTGAGTGTCGTTGCCGGTTCTCACCGTGCTGAACACTCACGACGTCCTTAGGCCTTTCGTCGCCAGACCAGCCGCGTCAGCGTCGCCGCGACCTTTGCCGAAGCGGGCTGGCGGGGCAGCTTTTTGGCTTCCGGCGCGGATTCCGGCATCACCCGGTAGACGAGGTGCGCCGCGAACCGCGCGAGGTCCGGCGCTGCCAGCGAGGCCAGTTCCGCGGCCCGGCCCTCGGGGAGGCTCAGGATCTGCGGCCGCCGTTCGATCGCCTTCACCACCAGCGCCGCGGCGCGTTCCGGCGAACTCGCGGGCAGCCCGCGGTACGACCCGGTCGGCGCGATCATGTCCGTGCGCACCAACGGCATCCGGACCGAGGAGAAGGTGACGCCGTCGGACAGCGTCTCGCGCCCGGCGGTCAGGCTGAACTCCTCGAGCGCGGCTTTTGAAGCCAGGTAAGCGGAAAACCGTGGGGTGTCGGTCTGCAGGCCCTGCGTGGTGACGTTCACGATGTGGCCGAACCGGCGTTCGGTCATCGACGGCAGCAGGCCGAGGATCAGCCGTACCGGACCGAAGTAGTTGATGGCCATGGTGCGTTCGTAGTCGTGGAACCGTTCCGTCGACAGCTGCACCGAGCGTCGGATGGAGCGTCCGGCGTTGTTCACCAAGACGTCCACCGCGCCGTGGTCGGCGAGGACCGCCTTCACGAGACCGTCGACCGCGTCGCCGTCAGTGAGGTCGCACGGGTACGTCGCTGCTTCGCCGCCTGCTGCGGTGATCTCGCTACGCACGTCTTCGAGTTCTTCGGCGCGGCGCGCGATGAGAAGCACCTTCGCACCGCGTCGCGCGACAGCGAGCGCACTAGCGCGGCCAATGCCCGACGACGCACCGGTAATGAGGACAACGCGTCCTTCAAGCCCTGGGCGGCGAGCGTGGTCCGGATCGAGATGCGCGCGCCAGTAGCGGTAAAGCGGTTCTGCATAGTCGCGAAGCTCGGGAAGGTGGACGCCGCTGCCGTACAGCTCCGAAGTGGTGCGCGCGGTGTCGAACTCCACCTCCATGTTCAGGTGGGGGAGTACTTCGAGCGGAATTCCCAGCTCGGTCAACACTGCTGCGCGCGTCGCACGTCCAGTCGGCAGGCGGTCGACAGCGGTCGCGAGGCGGGACGCTGTGCTGCGAAGCAGACCGGACGGCACCGTCGTGCGTACGCGCGGCGCTCCGGCAACGCGGGCGAAGGCGTTGTAGACCTCGTGCAGCTTCTGCGGTCGCGGCGAAGCGAGGTGATACGTACTGCCCGAAGGCGCTTCGCGGTGCATGAGGTTTTCCATCGCGGCGACGACGTAGTCGACCGGGACGAGGTTGGTGGCCCCGAAATCGGGCGCGGCGAGCGGCAGCTGCTTCGGCAGCGCGGCAAGACGCGAGATGGCGGGCAGGAAGTAGTACGGACCGTCGATCTTGTCCATCTCACCGGTGCGCGAATCGCCGACGACCGCGGAGGGCCGGTAGACGCGAAACGGCACGTCGGACTGCGCGCGGACCAGCTTCTCGGCCTCGAACTTCGTGGCGTGATACGGAGAACTGAAGGACTGTCCGAGGTCGAAATCGGCTTCGGTGAAGCGTCCGGCGTGATCGCCCGCGACGGCGATCGACGACACGTGGTGCAGCAGTCCCGCGCCCGCAGCGGCGGCGAAGGCGAGCAGGTTCCGGGTGCCCTCGACGTTCGCGGCCTGGTTCGCCGCGTCGTCGGCGGTGAAGTCGTAGACCGCGCCGAGGTGGACGACGTGATCGACCCCGTCGTAGCCGGCCGGGTCGAGGCCCAGCAGCGGTTCGGTGAGGTCGCCGACGGCGGGGACCAGGCGGTCGGCGTTCGGCCAGTCCCGCGCCAGCGCGGCCAGGCGGTCGCGCGAGGTGTTGCGGACGAGCACGTGGACGGCGGTCGTGTCCCGCCGCGAGAGCAAGCGGGCGACCAGGCGCTTCCCGAGGAAGCCCGTCGCGCCCGTGACGAAGTAGGTGGTCATGGCCGGCACCTTTCGGGGTCTGCGGGTGCCGACTCTACCTACTCATGAGTAGGAACGGTAGTTGTCAGTCGGTTCCGGTGCGTCGCGCCGACGTCGCGGTGGCCACCACGGCGTCGCGCAGGGCCGCGCGCAGCCGCCCGACCTCCAGCGGCCCCAGCACGGCCGCCTCTCCCGGCGGCGCGACCAGGACGACTTTGTCGTCGCTGCTCACGAACACCGTCACGTCGCGCCGCCTGCCCGCCAGGTCCCGGCAGCCGACCGTCCACTCGTTCCGCACCGCACTGTCGTCCCGCGCTGTCACGGCCCTCGCCTTCCGATCACGTAGCACCCGTGTCCTTCGTGCGGGGGTGTGACCGCGCGCTCCGCGGCGGCTTACGCCGGTTCACCCGAATTGCCTACCGGCCGGTTTTCCACGGGGTGTGACCAGCCGCGTACCGGAGTAGCGTCGGCCACCGCACGCCGCGGGCACTCAGGAGGACGCATGTCGGAACCTCGGAAAATCGTCATCGTCGGAGCCGGACTGGCCGGTGCCACCGCGGCGGCGACGGTGCGAGAACGCGGTTTCGACGGTGAGATCCTGCTGCTGGGAGCGGACACGCACCGGCCGTACGAGCTGCCGCCGCTGTCGAAGGCGGTACTGCTCGGCAACGCCGACGAACCCGACTGGGTGCGCGAAGAGGGCTACTGGAGCGAGCACGACATCCAGCTGCTCTCCGGCACCACCGCAACCCGGGTTGAACTGGGTGCCCGACTGGTCCTCGACGACGCTGGCGACGAACACCGCTACGACCGCCTGGTCTTAGCGACCGGCTCACACCCGCGGACGCTGAAGGTGCCCGGCGGCGACCTACCCGGCCTCTACATGCTTCGCACTCTCGACGACTCCCTGCGGCTGCGCGCGGCCTTCGAGGCTGCGAAGCGCGTACTGATCGTCGGCGCGGGCTGGATTGGTACCGAAGCCGCCGCTGCCGCGCGTACGCACGGTGCCGAGGTGACTGTGGTCGCCCCGGAGAAGCTGCCGCTCGCGAACGTGTTGGGCGACGAAGTGGCCGGAGCGTTCTACCGCCTGCACGAAGAACACGGTGTGCAGTGGCGCCTCGGCGAAGGCGTCGCAGCGATCACCGGTGACACCGAAGCGACCGGCGTCCGACTGTCGAGCGGCGAAGAGCTGTACGCCGACGTTGTCCTTATCGCCGTCGGCGCGGCCCCGAGCGTCGAACTGGCGCACGCCGCCGGTCTCGAGCTGGCAGATGACGGCGGTGTCGATGTCGACGCAGGTCTGCGTACAGCGGCACCTGACGTTTACGCGATCGGCGACATCGCTTCGCAGTTTCATCCGCGCTACGGCCGCCGCGTACGCGTCGAGCACTGGGCGACAGCGCGTACGCAAGGCGAGCACGTGGCGGCCAATCTCTTTGGCGCGAACGAGCCGTACTTGAACAGCCCGTACTTCTTCTCCGACCAATACGACCCAGACCGCGGCGGCCCGGCGATCGGGTGCGAATACCGCGGCCTGCCCGTCTTGGACCGAGACCGCGTCGTCGTGCGCGGCGACCTCGCGAGCTACGACTTCACGGCGTTCTGGGTGACCCCGGAGAGCGAGGTCTCGGCTGCGATGAACGTCAACCAGTGGGACGACGGGGACGCGCTGCAAAAGCTGGTCGACGAACGCATCGCGGTCACCGACGACCAGCTGCGGAGCGGAAATCTCGCCGATCTGGGCTGACCGCCAGCGTCGCGAACGACAGCCAAGCGACCACCCCGAACCCGGCCATCACCGCGGTCATCGGCACCGCCGTGCCGGGCTCGCCGAGCCCGACCAGCGGCGTCGCGATCCCGCCGATCGCGAACTGCAGCACGCCCAGCAGTGCCGACGCCGCCCCCGCCGTGCGCGCGTGCCCCGCGAGCGCGAGCGAACTGGCGTTCGGGTTGATGATTCCGATGCAGGAAACCATGAGCAGCAACGGAATCAGCAACGCAGGCAACGGCAGCCGCATGACCGCGGCCGCCAGCGTGGCCAGACCGGAGAGGGTCGACACCGTCAGCCCCGTGCGCAGCAGCGTCCGTTCGGGAAATCGGCCGACGAGCCACCCGTTGAGCTGCCCAGCGAGCACGATGCCCACCCCGTTGAGCCCGAAGACGACGCTGTATTCCTGCGGACTCAGCCGGTAAACGTCCTGCAGCGCGAACGACGATCCCGAGATGTACGCGAACAACGCGGCGAAGTTCAGCCCGGCGGTGAGCGCGTAACCAAGGAACGTGCGGTCGGTGAGCAGGTGCCAGTACGTCCGAAGGACCCCACCCAACCGCGCCGGATGCCGCCGCTCGACCGGCAACGGTTCCGGCAGCGCGAACGCGACCGCGGCGAGCAACAGCGCACCGAACCCGGTGAGGACGACGAACACCCCGCGCCAGGACGTGAACGTGAGCAACTGCCCGCCGAGCACCGGAGCAAGAATCGGCGCGAGACCGTTGACCAGCAGGAGAAGCGAGAAGAACTTCGTCATCGCCGTACCGGTGTAAAGATCGCGGACGGTCGCGCGGGCGATCACGATCCCCGCCGCCGCGCCAAGTGCCTGGACACTCCGCGCCGCGATCAGCAGCTCAACGCCCGGACTCAAGGCCGCCGCGACCGACCCGGCGATGTACAACCCCAACCCGACCAGCAACGGCCGCCGCCGCCCGAAGGAATCCGACAAGGGCCCAGCGACGATCTGCCCGACCGCGAGCCCGACGACGAACGCAGTGAGCGTCAGCTGGACGGTCGTGTCGGAGGCCCGGAAATCCCCCGCCATCCGGGGCAGGGCGGGGAGATACATGTCGATGGAGAGCGGCCCGAAGGCGGAGAGGCCACCGAGGATGAGAAGACGCCGGATCTTGCCCCGGCGGGGGTGCTCGGGGAGGGTGACGGAGTGTTCGAGGGAGGGATATTCCGCGCTGGCTGCGGTGGGGTGGTCGGCTGCGGAGTAGTCCGGGGTGGGGTGGTTTGCCGCGGTTTGATCCGCTGCGGAGTGGCCGGGCGCGGAGTGATCCGCGGTGGAGGGTTCGGCCACGGAATGCTCCGCGTCGGAGTATTCCGTGGCGGAGTGGTCTGCCGTGGAGTGATCGGGCGTCGAATGATCCGTCACGGATCGCTGAGCCCTGGAATGCTCCGCGCCGGAGGCACCAGCGGCGGAGTATTCAGCTCCGGAATGATCCGACGTCACGCGGTCCGCCGTGGAGTGATCCGTCGCGGAATGATCAAGAGCCACCTGATCGTCCGCCGAATAATTAGCAGCGGAGCGTTCCGGAGCGAGCATCCACGAGCCGTCCGGCAACGGCACTGCCCGCTCATCGGCACACGATTCGACGTCCGCGCCGTCCGCCGGAGCGTCGGCCGTGTTCGGGTCTTCCCGGCGATCGGGCCGGTTCTTGTCGCTGGGCTCGTGCACATCGTCCTCGTCGACGCCCCGCCCGACTTCCGTGTCGGAGCTGTCCCAGGCCCCCTCCGCTTCCTCCCAGCTTCTGTCGCCGCTCGCCCGTCCCCGCGGCCCAGCCGCATCCCCAATCGCCATCCGCGCCGCACCGTCTCCCTCGCTCTGACGGGACCACCCCGCCACGACGAGTGTCCGTTATCCGCCCGCCAGCCCGGTGATCGGATCAATTTCCGCACCAAATCCCGCTTCCCTCTAGATCTGTGCCCTCCGGTGCGCTATACATCGGATGTATCGCGAGAACGGTGTCGAGAGAGGGGTTCGTCCGTGCGGTTTGTGCGTCTCGGGGCAGCGGGGGCTGAGCGTCCGTTCGTCCGTGCCGGTGACGGCACCCTCCACGACCTCTCCGGGGTCACGCCGGACATCGACGGCGCGTTCCTCGCCGGCGACGGACCGGCCAAGGCCGCGCGGGCGCTCGAAGCCGGGGAACTGCCGGTCGCCGACGAGGCCGGGCTGCGGGTCGGCGCGCCGATCGCCGCGCCGGGCAAGATCGTCTGCATCGGCATGAACTACCGCCGCCACGCCGAGGAAACCGGCGCGGCCGTGCCGACCGAACCGGTGCTGTTCATGAAGGCGCCCGACGTGATGGTCGGACCGTTCGACGAAGTGCTCGTCCCACGCGGCTCCACGGCCACCGACTGGGAGGTCGAACTCGGCGTCGTCATCGGGAAAACCGCGCGGTACCTGGAAAGCGTGGACGAAGCGCTGGCGCACGTCGCCGGGTATGTCGTGTCCAATGATGTCTCCGAGCGCGATTTCCAGCTGAACCGCGGCGGCCAGTGGGACAAGGGCAAGAACTGCGAGACCTTCAACCCGCTCGGCCCGGAACTCGTGACCGCCGACGAGATCCCCGACCCGCAGGCGCTCGGCCTGCGCACCTGGGTCAACGGCGAGAAAGTGCAGGATTCGTCCACAAAGGACATGGTGTTCGGCGTCGCCGAGATCATCCATTACCTGAGCCAGTTCATGGTGCTGCGCCCCGGCGACCTGATCAACACCGGCACCCCGGAGGGCGTCGCGCTCGGGCAGCCGGAGCCGAAGCCGTACCTGCGCGCGGGCGACGTCGTCGAACTGGAAATCGACGGCCTCGGCAAGCAGCGCCAGACCTTCGGGCAGGCCTGACATGGCGAAAATCGTGGCCATGGAGGTCCGGGACGTCCGGTTCCCGACGTCGCGCGACCTCGACGGTTCGGACGCGATGAACCCGGATCCGGACTATTCGGCGGCCTACGTCGAGTTGCACACCGACGCCGGACCGGACGGTTACGGCCTCGCGTTCACCATCGGCCGGGGCAACGACGTGCAGGCAGCCGCGATCCGCGCGCTCGCGCCGCATGTGGTCGGCCGCGATGTTCCTGAAGACGCAGAAGCGCTCGGTGCGCTCTCACGGGCTTTGGTCGGCGACTCGCAATTCCGTTGGCTGGGGCCGGAAAAAGGCGTGGCGCACATGGCGATCGGCGCGATCGTCAACGCCGCGTGGGACCTCGCCGCACGGCGAGCCGGACTTCCATTGTGGAAGTTCGCGTCGCGGATGACCCCGGAGGAGCTGGTGTCCCTTGTGGACTTCCGCTACCTCTCCGACGCGCTCACCGAAGAGGAAGCGCTCGACATCCTGCGCGCCGCCGAACCCGGGAAAGCGGAGCGGATCGCCAAGCTCGAAGCCGACGGCTATCGCGCGTACAGCACGTCTGCGGGCTGGCTCGGCTATTCCGACGCGAAACTGGTGCGGCTGGCCGAACAAGCCGTTGCCGACGGTTTCGAGATGATCAAACTGAAGGTCGGCGGGAATCTCGAAGACGACGTCCGACGAATGAAGCTGGCCCGCGAGACTGTCGGCCCGGAGATCCGGATCGCGGTCGACGCGAACCAGCGCTGGGATGTCGCGACGGCAGTATCGTGGATGACCGCGCTGGCGCCGTTCGATCCATATTGGATTGAAGAGCCAACCTCGCCGGACGACGTTCTTGGCCACGCGGCCATCGCGAAGGCGCTCGCACCGATCAAGGTCGCCACCGGCGAGCATGTCCAGAACCGCGTGGTGTTCAAGCAATTGCTGCAGGCTAACGCGATCGACGTGCTGCAGCTGGACGCCGCACGCGTCGGCGGGGTGAACGAGAATCTCGCGATCCTGTTGCTGGCAGCCAAATTCGGCGTACCGGTGTGTCCGCACGCCGGTGGTGTCGGATTGTGCGAACTGGTGCGGCATCTCTCCATGTTCGACTTCGTGGCAGTGTCCGGTTCGGACAGTGACCGGTCCATCGAATGGGTCGACCACCTGCACGACCACTTCACCGACCCGGCCGTCGTCCGCGACGGCCGCTACCTGGCACCGACCGCACCGGGCTTTTCCGCGCGCATGCACGACGCTACGCTGCGCCGGTTCAGCTTCCCGGACGGTCCTGAATGGACGGAGAACGCGCAGTGAGCGAATTCGACGGCCTGGTCGCCGCGGTCACCGGCGGCGCTTCGGGCATCGGCCTGGCCACGGCGAACCTGCTGGCCCAGCGCGGCGCGCAGGTGGCCGTGCTCGACCTCAAGACCGACGAGGTGCCCGAGCCGCTGGCCGGATTCCGCTGCGACGTGACGTCCGACGCCGAGGTTCGCGCCGCCGTCGACGCGGTGGCCGAACGCTTCGGCCGGCTCGACATCCTGATCAACAACGCGGGAATCGGCGCGCAGGGCGACGTCACCGCGAATGACGACGACGAGTGGCACCGTGCGTACGACGTGAACGTGGTCGGCATGGTGCGCACTGCACGGGCAGCCTTGCCGCACTTGAAAAACTCGCCTGCGGCAGCGGTCGTGAACACGTGCTCGATCGCCGCGTGGGCCGGACTGCCCGCGCGGGCGCTGTACTCGGCAACGAAAGGCGCGGTGCTGTCGCTGACCCTCGCGATGGCCACCGATCACCTGCCGGACCGGATCCGCGTCAACTGCGTGTGCCCCGGCACCGCGGACACCCCGTGGGTCGGCAGGCTGCTCGACACCGCCGCGGACCCCTCGGCCGAGCGGGAGGCGCTCGCCGCCCGCCAGCCGATGGGAAGGCTGGTGACCGCGGACGAGGTCGCGAACGCGATCGCGTACCTGGCCAGCCCGCTTTCGGCATCGACTACCGGCACCGCGCTCGCGGTGGACGGCGGCATGTACGGCCTGCGCCCGCGCGGACCCGTGCAGAACTGATCTGCTTAGCCAACAAGGCCTGTCATCAAGGAGGATGCGGTGCGTACGAAGGTGATCCGGCTGGCCGCCGCGGTGGCCGCCTGCGGTTTGGTGCTCGGTGCGTGCGGGTCCACTAAGGACAAACCGGCGGCCGCGGCGAGCGGCGGCGGCACCGGCAAGGTCGGGGCGACGCTGCCCCTGCTGACCTCGCCGTTCTGGCAGGCCTACAACAAATACGTGCCGCAGATGGCGAAGGAGCAGGGCCTCGACGCGCTGCCCACGGTGAACGCCGACAGCGACCCGGCGAAGCTCATCACCGACATCGGCACGCTGCTCAGCCAGGGCGTGAAGGGTCTCGTCGTCACCCCGCTCGACTCGGCCGCGGTTGTCGCCGGGCTGAAGCAGGCCGAGAACAAGGGCGTCCCGGTGGTCGCGGTGGACGTCGCGCCGGAGAGCGGCAAGGTTGCGATGGTGGTGCGCGCGGACAACAAGGCGTACGGAACCAAGGCGTGTGAGGAAATCGGCAAGCGCGTGAAGAGCGGCAAGGTCGTGCAGGTGATGGGCGACCTCGCGTCGGTCAACGGCCGCGACCGGTCGGCGGCGTTCCGCGAATGCATGAAGCAGAAGTACCCGGACGTCAAGGTTCTCGAGGTCGCCGCGGAATGGAAGGCGGACAAGGCTTCGTCCGGTTTGGACAGTCTGCTGACCGCGAACCCGGACATCAAGGGCGTGTACATGCAGGCGGGCGGTGTCTACCTAGCGCCGACCGAGCAGGCGCTCAAGCGCAAGAACCTGTTCTTCCCGGTCGGCGACCCGAAGCACGTGGTGCTGGTGAGCAACGACGGCATCCCGCAGGAGCTCACCGCGATCCGCAACGGCGAACTGGACGCGACCGTCTCGCAGCCTGCCGACGCCTACGCCAAGTACGGGATGTACTGGCTCAAGAAGGCGATGGCGGGCGAGACGTTCAAGCCCGGCCCGACCGACCACGACTCCACGATCGTCGAGATCAGCCCCGGCATCCTGGAAGACCAGCTGCCCGCACCGGTCGTGACCAAGGACAACGTGGACGACAAAGCGTTGTGGGGTAACAACCTGTGAGCGCGCCGGTAGTGCAGGCGGACGGCGTCGGGAAGCGGTACGGGCCCACCGTGGCGCTGCACGATGTCAGCCTCACCGTGCGGCCAGGCGAGTCACACGCACTCGTCGGCCGCAACGGGGCGGGCAAGTCCACACTGGTGTCCATCCTCACTGGACTGTCCGAAACGGACACCGGCAGCGTTTCCTTCGGCGGCGTACCGGCACCTTCCTTGTCCAAACAGGACGACTGGAAGGCGCACGTGGCGTGCGTGTACCAGCACGCGATGGTGGTACCGCAGCTGACCGTCGCGGAGAATCTGTTCCTGAACCGGCAGGCCCGGGGCGGATTCGCGATCGGCTGGAAGAAGCTTCGCCGCCAGGCGCGGGAGCTGCTGGACTCGTGGGACGTACGGGTCGATGTGGACACTCCTGCGGGCGATCTGTCGGTTGAGGACCGTCAGTTCGTCGAGATCGCCCGCGCGTTGAGTTACGGTGCCCGGTTCATCGTGCTGGACGAACCGACCGCGCAGCTGGACAGCCAGGCTATCGAGCGGCTTTTCGAGCGCATGCGGCAGATGCAGGAGAACGGCGTCACGTTCCTGTTCATCTCGCACCACTTGCACGAGGTTTATGAGGTGTGCCAAGCGGTTACCGTCCTGCGCGACGCCCGTCACGTGCTCACCGCACCCGTCGAGGAGGTCAGCCGCGCGGCACTGGTCGACGCGATGACGGGGGAGCAGGGCGGCCTCGCCGTCCGCGACGCCGCCACCCGCGACCCGCTCGCGGTCGACGCCGAAGAGGTCCTCGCCGTAGATGACCTCTCCGGCGACGGATTCCACGACGTCTCGCTACGGATCCACCGCGGTGAGGTCGTCGGACTCGCGGGCAGCAACGCAAGCGGCAAGCACCAGGTAGCCGAGACGGTCTACGGCCTGCGCAAGCCGACTGCGGGAACCGTTGCGGTAAACGGAAAACGCTTGCCCGCCGGTGACATTACCGCTGCCCTGCGCGCAGGCATCGGCTGTGTCCCGCGGGACCGGCACCACGAAGGTCTGGTGCTGGAACACTCCATTATGGACAATGCGACCCTGTCGGTGCTCGACCGGATGGGCCGCGCCGGTCTGGCGTCCCCGAAGTCCCGCCGCGAACGCGGATCGCGCGCCCTGGCCGACTACGACATCGTCGCGGCCGGCCCGGACCAGCCGGTTTCGGATCTGTCCGGCGGGAACCAGCAGAAAGTCGTGCTCGCCAGGGCTCTGGAGAGCGATCCGCGCGTGGTGGTGCTGATCAACCCCACCGCGGGAGTGGATGTGAAGTCGAAGGAGGCCCTGCTCGCGGTCGTGGACCGGGTGCGGGCCGAGGGGAAGGCGGTGCTGCTCGTGAGCGACGAGCTGGACGACCTGCGCCTGGCCGACCGGGTGCTGGTGCTGCGCGCCGGCGAGGTGGCCGCCGTTCACCAGGCCGGCTGGTCCGACGGGGACCTGGTGGCGGATATCGAAGGAGTCGGGCTCCATGACTGACCTGATGAGCGACCCGCAGACGGCGCTGCCCGCGGTCCGGCCGAAACGCCGGAAGTCGGCGTGGCTGCGCGAACTGGCGCTGCTGCCCGCGCTCGTGGTGGTGTTCGTGATCGGCGGGCTGATCAGCGACACGTTCTTCACCTTCGACAACATCATCAGCATCCTTTCCGCGGCGGCCGCGTTGTCGCTGGTCGTGCTGGGCGAGTCGCTGGTGCTGCTGACCGGCAAGTTCGACCTGTCGCTGGAATCCACGATGGGCATCGCCCCTGCGATCGGCGCGATGCTGGTCATTCCCGCGGCGTCGTCCGGCTTCGGCACCGAATGGCCTTCGGTGCTCGGCCTGGTGGCGATCCCCGTGGTGGGTGCCTTGATCGGCTTCGTGAACGGCTTCCTGATCGTGAAGCTGAAGCTGAACGCGTTCATCGTGACGCTGGCGATGCTGACAGTCCTGCGCGGAACCCAGATCGGCACGACGAACGGCAAGACGCTGTTCGACCAGTTGGACGCGTTCACCGCGCTGGCGACCACGACGTTTGCCGGCTTGCCGATGTCAGTCTGGCTCGCCGCGGCCCTGTTCGTGCTCTTCGGGCTGGGCTTGCGATACCACCGAGTCGGCCGCTCCCTGTACGCGATCGGCGGCAACCGAGAAGCCGCGCGGGCCGCGGGCATCCGAGTGGACCGGATTTCGTGGGCGGTGTTCGTGGTGGCCGGAGTGCTGGCTGCGATCGGCGGCCTGGCATACACCGGCTACGTCGGCGCCCTCGGCGCTGACCAGGGCGACGGCCTGATCCTCCAGGTCTTCGCCGCAGCGGTCATCGGCGGTGTCTCCCTGGACGGCGGGCGAGGCACGCTGGTCGGGGCGCTGACCGGGGTGCTGTTGCTGCAGTCGGTGGACAGCCTGCTGCGCATCGCCCAGGTCCCGGCGGAATGGCTGAAGGCGATTTACGGAGGGATCATTTTGATCGCCTTGATCATCAGCCGGTACGCGGGCGGAAAGCCCCAGACCTGATCGGCGGAGGTTCGGTGATCATCCGACCTTATGGGGGCTTGCGCTCGGCCTGGTCGGCGGCTTCGTCTCCGACCTCGCTGCCGCCGGGGCCGGGGTGGCCGCTGCCGTCGGGTTCGGTGGGCGAGCGATTGGCTGGTGCCAGTGCCAGTGCCAGTGCCAGTGCCAGTGCCAGTGCCAGTGCCGGTGCCGCGACTGGTGCCGGTGCCGTTGCTGCCAGTTGCGCTCCCGTTTCCGCCGCACGGCCCTTCGCCTCCGCTGGTGGTGCGGCGGAAGCAACCTCCGCATCACCAGCGCCGGAGTTAATGAAGGGCCCCTTCATTCCGCCCGTCGACGAGCGAGTCCCCACCGCTTCAGCCGAGCGCGCGCGATGGGTCCCCTCGCCGTTCCCATTTCGACGCATGCCGGTCTACGCCGTGCCCGCTGTGCGAAAGTCCCCCTCTCTCCGGCTGGGCGTGCGCGATGGGTCCCTTCGCTTCGATGGTCCCGGAGCGACGGCCCCTGCTGCTCCCGCTGTTCGGGTGCGAAGGTCCCCTTCGCTCCAGTCAGGCGTGCGGGGTGGGGCTCTTCGTTTCGGCGGTCGTGGTGTGACGGGTTCCGTCACCCCTACCGTGCGGGTGCGAAAGTTCCCCTCGCTCCAGTCACGCGTGCGCGATGGGTCCCCTCGCTCCGATGGTCATTGTGTGACGGGTCCCGTCGCTCCCGCCGCTCAGGCGCGAAAGTCCCCCTCGCGTCCCTCGAACAAAAGTGACGGGTCCCTTCACTCCTATCAGCAAGGAGTGAAGGGACCCGTCACTGCAACAAACCGCTCAGGAGCCGTCGCCGCTCGGTCAGGAAGCAGCGGGTTCGGCCTCATCGCCGGGCGCGTCGTCTTCGACCAGCGTGCTTCGCAGCCACTGTTCGACTCCCGCGACGTGCACCGTCGCCCACGAGCGGGCCAGTTCGGGTTCCCGTGCGGCGATCGCGTCGTAGATCGCGGCGTGTTGTTCCCGGGTTCGGGCCACCGCGCCCTCCTGGGTGAGGCCGCGCCAGATGCGGGCTCGCGCCGTCGGGCCGGACAGGCTTTCGAGAAGCGAGCAGAGCACTGGGTTGCCCGAGCCGTCCGCGATTTTGCGGTGGAACTGCAAGTCGTTGGCCACCAGTGCCTCGACGGTCGGCGAATCTTCCAACTCGCCGAGCAGCGCGCCGAGTTCGGCGACGTCCTCGTCGCGCATGTGCAGCGCTGCCATCGCGGTGGCAGCGGGCTCCAGAATCCGCCGCACAGCAAGGAAATCGAGCACGGTGTCGTCGCGGTGGAAGTCGACGACGAAGGTCATCGCGTCGAGCAGCAGGTTCGGTTCCAGGCTGGTGACGTACGTGCCGTCGCCCTGGCGCACGTCCAGCACCCGGATCAGGCACAGCGCCTTCACCGCTTCCCGCAGCGAACTGCGGGAAAGCCCCAGCCGCTGCGCGAGCTCGGCCTCCTTGGGGAGCCGGTCGCCCGGGGCCAGCTCGCCCGAAATGATCATGTCCTTGATCTTGTCGATCGCGACATCGGTGACGGGCATCGGGACCGCCCTCCCTGCAGAGACCTCGGATGTTTACCCCCTACAGCGTGCCACGACTCCCGTCAGGAGGAACGATGACCCACGGCCCGGCGCCGCAAACGGTCGCATTGCGCACCCGGCTCAAGCCCGGAATGGAGAAAACGTACGAGGAGGTGCACGCGGTGATCCCGCAGGACCTGGACGCCGCACTGCGCCGCGCCGGCGTGCGGTCGTGGCGGATCTGGCGCGACGGGCTCGACCTGTTCCACTTCGTCGAGGTGGACGATTTCGAGCGGATGCGCGCGGAACTCGCCGGCGATCCGGCCGACATCGCGTGGCAGAAGCGGATCAACGAACTGCTCGACCTCGACCACTCCGACGTCGCGCACGGCCTCGGGCTGGTGTGGCAACTCCCGGCGGAGGCGTGACCGTGGACCTTCCTCCGCTGGGACTCGGCGGCGCTCAGCTGGGCAATCTCTACCACGCGGTGCCGGACGAAACCGCCGCGGCGAGCGTGCGACGGGCGTGGGACGAGGGGATCCGTTATTTCGACACCGCGCCGCACTACGGGCTCGGGCTGTCCGAACGCAGGCTCGGAGCCGCGCTGGCGGCGTATCCGCGCGGCGAATACGTCCTGTCCACAAAAGTCGGTCGCGTCCTGGAACCGCGCGCGGCGGCCCCCGGGGAACGCGACGACCAGGGCTTCGATGTCCCGGGGACTTACCGGCGCCGCTGGGATTTCAGCCGCGACGGGGTGTTGCGTTCGCTGGAATCGAGCCTGAATCGGCTGGGTCTCGACCACGTCGATCTCGTGTACGTGCACGATCCGGACGATCATTTCGAGGAAGCGGTTTCGGGTGCGTTCCCAGCATTGCTGGAGTTGCGCGAGCAGGGCGTCGTGGGGGCGATCGGGGCTGGGATGAACCAGGCTCCGATGCTGGCGGAATTCGTGCGCCGATTCGATCTTGACCATGTTCTGATGGCCGGTCGCTACACCTTGCTGAACCAGCCGGCGTTGGACGAGTTGTTGCCGC
Organism: Amycolatopsis sp. Poz14; assembly: GCF_006704225.1. Lineage (NCBI taxonomy): Bacteria > Bacillati > Actinomycetota > Actinomycetes > Pseudonocardiales > Pseudonocardiaceae > Amycolatopsis > Amycolatopsis sp. Poz14. Next base: position 8,731,607 of record NZ_JACLHD010000001.1, on the reverse strand, counting down.
TGTGCGTCGAACGCGGCGTCGGCGTCGTGGCGGGCGGGGTGTTCAACGGTGGAATCCTCGCCACTGAACAACCCGGCGCGATCTACGATTACGCGGCCGCGCCCGCGGATCTCGTGGAGAAAGCCCAGAAGATCGCGGAAATCTGCGCACGGCACGGTGTTTCGCTGCCCGAGGCCGCGCTCGCGTTGCCGCGTACGCACCCGGCGGTGGTGTCGGTGGTCGTCGGGGCCCATGACGCCGAGCAGGTGTCGCTGAACGTTCGCCGCGCCGCGGCGAAAATCCCGGCCGTACTGTGGGACGACCTCGCCGACGCTGGCCTCCTGCGGCCGGCTGCCCGCCCCGTCGTGTCCGGAGGAACCCAGTGATCGATTCGCATCACCACCTGTGGGATCCCGCGCGTCGCGAGTACCCGTGGATGTCCGGTGACGCACTGGCCCCGATCCGCAAGCCGTACACCGTCGACGATCTGCGCGCGGTGACCACTGCGGCGGGCGTCCACGCTACCGTGCTGGTGCAGACCGTCTCGGACGAGGCGGAAACCGAGGAATTCCTTGCCACAGCCGCGTCCGAACCCGTGGTGGCCGGCGTCGTCGGCTGGGTCGACCTCGCCGCTCCGGACGTGGCCGACCGGCTCGCGCGGCTGCGCGAACTCGGCCCGCTGGTCGGCATCCGACACCAGGTCGAGGACGAACCGGACCCGGATTGGCTGCTGCGCCCGGAAATCCTGCGCGGCCTGACCGCGGTCGCCGCTGCGGGCCTGGTCTATGACCTGCTGGTGGCACCAGCGCAGCTCGCCGCCGCCCGGCAGGTAGCCGAACGCCTGCCGGACCTGCGGCTGGTCCTCGACCACGCCGCGAAACCTGGCATCGCAGCTGGCGAGTGGCAGCCGTGGGCGAACGGCGTGGCCTCGCTCGCCGAGCACGGCAACTTGCACTGCAAGCTGTCCGGCTTGGTGACGGAAGCCGACTGGCGCGAATGGCAGGTGGGCCATCTGCGCCGCTACGCAGACCACGTTTTCGAGTCGTTCGGCGCGAACCGGGTCATGTTCGGCTCCGACTGGCCAGTGTGCGAACTGGCGGCAGCGTACGAAGTCGTACTGGACGCGGCGGTGTCGCTGACCGGTGCGCTGAGCGACCCGGAACGGCTCGACGTCTTCGAGCACACGGCGGCACGAGTTTATGAGTTGAGCTGAGAGATGCGGCGGGTAAAACCAGAGTGCCGCGCGAAACCGAGCCTGTCGACCTATTCGGCGGTCCGCGGCGGCCTTCCAGCCGTTCGAGTGACCAAACGGCTCAGAAGTCCTGGCCCTGCACCATCTCGCGGAGCTTGGACAACGCACGGTGCTGCGTGACGCGGACGTTGCCGGCCGAAATGCCCAGCGTCTCGGCCGTCTCGTTCGCGCTGAGGCCGACAACGATGCGCAGCGCCAGGATCTCCTGCTGCAGCGGGGCGAGGCGGGTGAGCAGTTCCTGGAGGCGGCTGCCGAGGTCGAGGCGCAGCGCATGCGATTCCGGCTCGTTGCCGCCGGAGAGCGGGTGCTCCGGAAGCTCGGGCACCGGCTCGGACCGGTCGCGCGCGACCGCCCGGTAGGCGTCAGCGACCTTGTTGGCCGCGATCGCGTGCACGAGGTAAAGGAAGGAACCGCCGCGGTCCTGGTAGTCCGGAAGGGCCTTGAGGACAGCCATGCAGACGTCCTGTGCGACGTCGTCGGCGGCGAGGTAGGAGAGGTCGCGGCCGCCCATCCGGGCCCGGCAGTAGCGGGCGACGACGGGGCGGAGCACGTGCAGCAGGTCGGCGACCGCGGCTTGATCGCCCTGTCCTGCCGCGCGTACGAGCGGGTCGAGGTCTTCTTTGGTCAGGCGTCCGCCGGACCGGGGCAGCGTCGCGGGGCTCACGTAGCCCTCGACGCCGGACACCGCAGTTCGGGACGTCTTCGACGGTGCTGTCATGGTCGTCTCCCCGGCAACCCTGCGACCGTCGCTGTCTCGGGGTCAACACTCTGTGATGTTGCGGTCGCAAGTACTCCAATCGAACGGGGGGAGCACTGCGATCGTTGCGACGCTCCGTAACCTTAAGCGGCCGGAGGCCGACCGTCCACATTTCAACTACGAATACCCCGTTAGCAGCAGTGGTCTTGACACAAACGAGACCAGCCGACGCACAGTACGAATCCGGCCTCGCAGCATGTGCGGATGTCCGGTTTTGTATGTCACGAAGAGTGATAGCGGGGTAGCGCAACAGAGAGTGGTCGCACTGCGGGTAGAACGGGTTCCACTACCGTTGGTGATCTTGTGCCGCGTCCGCTCGCCGAGCCCGCGCGAACACCCACCACCGCAGAACGGCGAACCGGACGACCCCGCCGACGAAGCTGGCCGCGAGAAGCACGGCGGTTTGCTGCCCGGCGGAGGGATGCGGGACGACTGCGTCGAGAGCGGCGAGAACGACCGATCCGTAGCCGGCGTAGAAGGCAAAAGTGACGAGATCCTGAAGGTGGCGCTTGCCCGCGCGGCTGCTCCGGTTGGCGAACGTGACGCGGCGATGGAACTCGGTGTTGCCGACCGTCGTGATCGCGAGCGCGGCGAGATTCGCCCATTGCGCGCCGATTTCCGGCCGGAAGGCCAGGAAGAGAACGGCCTGGAGTCCGGTGGTGACGACACCGGCGGCCAGGTACCAGGCAGCATGACTGCCCATCTCGCGGCGGCGAGTGGTGCGGTCTTCGGGGTTTGGCCGATTATCGGCAACGCTCGGAGGTGCTGGGTGCGTGGTGGGGGCCGCGGCGGGAATCGGGCGGGGCTGGTGGTGGCTCGGCTCGGCTGCTGGATTCGTCGCTGCTCGCGGTTGGCGGGCTTCGGCGGCGCTGTAGTTGGCGGGTTGTGACGACAGCAGGTCAGTGTCGCTCGGTGCCTGGGTCGGTTTCGCCGCTGAATGGCAACTGGATTTGTCGCTGGACTCCCGCAGTGGCTGTTCGGCGGAGTCGGTTGCCGTTTCACGGCTAAGGGCGCTCGTGTTGGGCCTGGAGCGCTGACCGCTGGCCTTCGCTCGCCGCGGTCTGGTGTTGCCGGTTGCGGCTCCATGGCGATCGGCCTGGGTATTCGCCGGTGAGCGGTGACTGGCGCGGTCGCTGTTGGCTTCCGGCCGGTGCGGTTCGGCGTCGGCGGACGGCGTCGCATGGCGAGCGCCGTTCGGATTCGCCGGTGAGCGGCGACTGGCGTGGTCGCTGTTGGCTTCCGATCGCGGCAGCTCGGCGTCGTCAGTTGCTAGCGGAAGGCGACGGGCGTTCGTAGTTGCCGCTGAGTGGCGACGGGTGTTCTCCACGTGGCGGTCGGCGGCGGAGTCCAGCAGATCGCGGCGAGTGTCGATCTCGTCGGCGAGCGCGGCCAGGTCGTTGGCGGCTGCGCGGTGCTGGTCGGTGGCCTCGTCGAAGGCCGGGGAGCGGTGGCTCGGAATCTCGTCGAGCGTGCGGAACTCCGGCTGCGCGTCATCGCGGACCGGGTCGTCGCTGGCTTTGCGTCGGGGGCGGAGACCGATCCGGCCGCGCGGCTTCCACCGGGTGGTGGTCATGTCCTGACGCTAGCTCTGCTTCGCCTGCTGACGCCCTGGCAGACCCAAGGAAACGCTGTGATTCCGACGACAGCCGTTCGGCCCGTTTCACTCGAAGTCGCCTCGGGTAGCTCACCACGAACAAATCCGGACTTTCGGGAGGTGCCCGTGAGCGATCCCGGTGACGACACTCTCCGCGAGAGTGAAGCGCCCGGTGCGGACGGCTCTCGTGTCGACTCGTTTCGTGCGTCCGGCTCCATGGGCGCGTCAGCTTCCGGCGAGGTCCGGGAAAGCCAGCGTGCCGGGGACGAGCCGGAGGTTCGGCCGCCGGTCCACGCTGCTGGGGAGGCCGGCGGAGGCGACCCCGAACTGGGGTCGCTCGGCTCGGCCGGGGATGGCTGGCCCCCGGTGCCCGGACAGGGCGAACGGGTCGACCACGGAGGAGGCACGGTTGCCGACGCGATCCGGTCGGCCATGGCCCGAAGATCCTGATCTCAAACGTATTTGTGACAGGTTCCACCGTCGCGGCAAACGGCCTAGCGCTCACACTGCGCGACCGTCATGCCGCCTTTAGCGTGAAAAACCACCCTGCAACCAACCGCGCGCATCCGACTGCGACGAAGGGAAGGCCGAAAGATGCTGACCGTTACCGAAGCCGCCGCCGAGGCGATCACCGCGTTGACCGCTGAACAAGGCAGTGACTCCGAGAAGAGCGGCCTGCGCTTCGCGCTGCAGAGCATGGAAGGCGACGGCGCCCAGTTGGCGCTGTCGGTAGCCCCGGCCCCGGAGGACGGCGACCGCATCGTCGGCGCCGACGGCGGAGCCAAGGTCTTCCTCGAGCCGCAGGCAGCGGCATTGCTCGACGACAAGGTCCTCGACGTTCAGCAGGACGACACTGGCGACGTCGCCTTCGCCGTCCTGCCGCAGCAGCAGTCCGCCTGACGGGCTGCGCGAGCAAGCTCCCGGCCACGGGGGTCGGCGCGGCGGTGTCCGTCCGCTGATCCCGTGTGCCGCTCGCCGGCGCCTCCGGAGGTCTCAGGACGTCCGGGGCCGGTGAGTTGATTCATGGCCGATCCCTGGGCGGTGCTGCCGCCCAAGAGGCGGGTTGTCCAGACGGCGGGGTGGCTGCGTTGTTGTGTGGAACGCTCCCGCGGCTTGATCGCGGGGGCGTTCTGCTACGTAGTGCGCAGCCAGTCCCGCACTAGCACTCCGGCCCGTTCGCGCAGCAGTTCCGCGGCGTGCGAGCGGGCGTAGTCCAGCGACGGCGCGTGGTCGATCAGCGCGCTGCTGCCCACGACTCCCAAGCCGGCCAGCGCGTCCGCGTCCAGCTGGATCCGTCCGGCGAGCACCAGAAGCGGGACGCCCGTCTGCCCCGCGCGAGCCGCGATGCCTGCCGGGGCCTTGCCGGACAGCGACTGTTCGTCCAGCGAGCCCTCCCCGGTGATCACCAGGTCAGCACCGGTCAGCGCGGTGTCGACGCCGGTCAACGCGGCGATCAGATCGAAGCCGGACTCGACCGTCGCACCGAACCCCGCGATCGCTCCCGCCGCGACACCTCCGCCGGCCCCGGCTCCGGGCAGGTCGGAGACGTCCGGTGCGCCAGCCTGCACAAGCGCCCTAGACCAGTGGGACAGGCTTTCGTCCAGCGTGCGGACGTCGTCCGGCGCCGCACCTTTTTGCGGACCGAACACGGCCGCCGCCCCGTTCGCGCCGAGCAGCGGATTCGTCACGTCCGTCGCGACTGCGACCGGCACTGCGCCCAGCCGCTCCCGCACCGGGCCCAAGTCGACGCGCGCGACTTGCGCCAGCGACCCGCCGCCGAGACCAACCGGCGCACCGGACGCGTCGAGGACCTCGGCACCCAGCGCAGCCAGCATCCCGGCACCGCCGTCGGTGCTCGCGGTGCCGCCGACGGTCAGCACGAGCCGCCGCGCTCCGCGGGCGAGGGCGTCGTTCAGCAGCTCGCCGACGCCCCACGTGTGCGCGGCCAGTGCGACTTCCCGGCTCGGCATCACGAACTCGATCCCGCACGCCCGCGCCGATTCGACGTAGGCCGTGCCGTCGAGCAGCACGTACCGAGCGTCGACCGGTTCGGCCAGCGGACCGCGCACCGACAACCGCACCATGGAGCCGCCCGCGTTCTCGAGCACCTCCAGCGTCCCTTCGCCACCGTCGGCGACTGGGCACGCGGAGATCTCGGCATCCGGCAACGCATCGCGCACGCCGTGCGCGATCGCTTTCGTCACCTCGACCGCGGTCAGGCTTCCTTTGAACTTGTCCGGTGCGATCACGACCCGGGTCATCGGCCCACCTCCGTCAGCGGATCGGCACCGGCGAGCACCGAGACGACGTTGCGTGCGGCCAGCACCGCCATCGCTGTACGCGTTTCCACCGTCGCCGAGCCGAGGTGCGGTGTGACCACCACGTCGTCGCGCTCCAGCAATCGAGGCTCGACGTCCGGTTCGTTTTCGAACACGTCCAACGCCGCGCCCGCGATCTCTCCGGCCGCGAGCGCGTCGGCCAGCGCCGACTCGTCAACGACCGGACCACGAGTGGTGTTCACCAGGTACGCACTCGGTTTCATGGCCCGCAAGGCATCCGCGTCGACAAGGTGTCGGGTCTCGGGAGTCAGCGGACAGTGCAGCGACACGAAGTCGGAACGCCGCAGCAGTTCGTCGAACGACACGAACTCGCCGTCGAAGTCCGGTTTCGCCGACCGTCCGGAGTAGACGACCCGCATCCCGAACGCCGCCGCCCGCTTCGCCACCGCGCGGCCGATCTGCCCGAGCCCGACGATGCCGAGTGTCTTGCCCTGCAGCCCGGACCCGAGCAGGAAGCCGAGGTGGAACGACCACGGCTGCCGCGCGCGCAGCAAACGTTCGCCTTCGCCGAGCCGCCGCGAGACGGCCAGCAGCAGTCCGAACGCGAGATCCGCGGTGGCGTCGGTGAGCACGCCCGGCGTGTTGGTGACCACGACCCCGCGTTCGGCCAGTGCACTGACCTCCACGTTGTCGTAGCCCACCGCGACGTTCGCGACGACCTTCAGTCCGGGACCCGCCGCGTCCGCGACTGAGCCGTCGATCCGGTCGTGCAGCATCGACACCACCGCGGCCGATCCGGCGACGAACTTCCGCAGTTCCTCGGGCGTGAGCGGCCGGTCCTCCGGCGAGATTTCGACTTCGCCTGCTTCGCCGAGCACCTGCACGGCCTCGTCCGGGATCCAGCGGGTGACAGCGATCTTCGGCATGCCGAGCAGCCTAATGCCGACCGTGCCGCCCGAGCGAGGTTCGCGGCGCGCTCACCGCCGGACACCCGCCTGAGCTGCGACGGAGCGTCCAACCGCGACAGAACGCCACTGACGCCGGCAGGGCCCGAATTCCGCATTGCGGTACCACGCAACGAAATCCCGGTCTGCCGACGGCCGCGCCGCCCTGTGCCGCCGCGAAACCCGTTCGCCGACTCCTAGCGCACCGTGTTGTCTTATCGCATCACCTCTCTTCTCTCGCAGTTCGCAAAACCTCGCGTCGTCTTGTGCCGTCTCTCCGGACGTCCGCTTCACCCTTTGGCACTCCCGCGGGCGGCCGGATCGTGCTATGTTCTCATGCAGAACTTCTGTGCGCTATGCGAACACGCTAGCACGGAACGGCAGAAGCAGGAAGATCCAGACGGAAGGGCTCGTGATGGCAAGGGTGCTGTCGCTCGGCGAGGCGGTCGCCGAGCTGGTGCACGACGGAGACACCGTCGCTCTCGAGGGCTTCACGCACCTCATCCCCGTGGCGGCCGGGCACGAGATCATCCGTCAGGGCAGGCGGAACCTCACGCTCGTGCGGATGACGCCGGACATCGTCTACGACCAGCTCATCGGCGCGGGCTGTGCGCGCAAGCTGATCTTCTCGTGGGGCGGCAACCCCGGGGTCGGCTCGCTGCACCGGTTCCGCGACGCCGTGCAGCACTCGTGGCCGGTGCCGCTGGAGATCGAGGAGCACAGCCACGCGGGCATGGCGAACCGTTATGTCGCAGGCGCTTCCGGGCTTCCGTTCGCCGTGCTGCGCGGGTACACCGGCACCGATCTTCCCGCGCAGACGGACACGATCAAGCCGATCACCTGCCCGTTCACCGGCGAACAGCTCACCGCGGTGCCCGCGCTGAACCCGGACGTCACGATCGTGCACGCGCAGCGCGCCGACCGGGCGGGCAACGTCCAGCTGTGGGGCATCGCGGGTGTGCAGAAGGAAGCGGTGCTCGCGGCGAAGCGGTCGCTGGTCACCGTCGAAGAGGTCGTCGACGAGCTGGAGCCCCGGCCGGGCGCGCTGGTCCTTCCGTCCTGGGCGGTCACCGCGGTGGCCGAGGTGCCGCGCGGCGCGGCGCCGTCGTACGCCGCTGGGTACTACGAGCGGGACAACGCGGCGTACCAGGCGTGGGACGAGATCGGGCGGGACCGAAAGGAATTCGCCCAGTGGCTGAACGATCTGACCGGGGTGAAGGCATGAGCGAGTACACCGCCGACGAGATGATGAGCATCGCCGCGGCCCGCGCGCTCGGCGAGGGCATGTCGTGCTTCGTCGGGATCGGATTGCCCAGCACGGCGGCGAACCTGGCCCGGCGCACGCACGCCCCGAACCTCACGCTGATCTACGAATCGGGTTGTCTCGGCGCGAAACCCAGCAGGCTGCCGCTGTCGATCGGCGACGGCGAGCTGGCCGACACCGCCGACGCGGTGGTCAGCGTGCCCGAGGTGTTCAACTACTGGCTGCAGCCCGGCCGGATCGACGTCGGGTTCCTCGGCGCGGCGCAGCTCGACAAGTTCGGCAACATCAACACCACGGTCATCGGTTCCGACTACCACGATCCGAAGGTGCGCCTTCCCGGCGCGGGCGGGGCGCCGGAGATCGCCGCGTCCTGCAAGGAAGTGTTCGTCGTGCTGCGTCAAAGCAAGCGGACGTTCGTGGACAAGGTCGACTTCGTGACGTCGTTCGGCCATGGCTCCGGGCGCGGCGACCGCGAACGGCTCGGCCTGCGCGGAGCCGGGCCGACGCTCGTGGTCACCGACCTCGGCCTCATGCGGCCCGACCCGGACACCGCGGAGCTCACGCTCACCGAACTGCACCCCGGGGTCGAACTGGACCAGGTCGTGGAAGCGACGGGGTGGACACTGAAGACGGCCGCGGATCTCAAGACCACCCCCGCGCCCACCGAACGCGAACTGACCCTGCTCCGCGAACTGAAGAAGGCCGGCGAATGAGCGACGCTTACGTACTCGACGCGATCCGCACTCCCTTCGGGCGCTACGGCGGCGCTCTCTCCGGAGTGCGTCCCGACGACCTGGCCGCGGGCGTCCTGCGCGCGCTGGCCGAGCGCAACGGGCTCGATCCGTCCACTGTGGACGAGGTCGTGCTCGGCGACGCCAACGGGGCGGGCGAGGACAACCGCAACGTGGCGCGGATGGCCGCGCTTCTCGCCGGCTGGCCGACGTCGGTGCCCGGTGCGACGGTGAACCGGCTGTGCGGGTCCGGCGTCGAGGCGACCATGCAGGCGAGCCGGGCGATCCAGGTCGGCGACGCTTCGCTGGTGGTCGCGGGCGGCGTCGAATCGATGAGCCGCTCGCCGCTGGTGATGCCGAAGCCGGACAAGGCTTTCCCGGCCGGCAACCAGACGCTCTACAACACGGCACTCGGCTGGCGGATGGTCAACCCGGCGATGCCGTCGCAGTGGACCGTTTCCCTCGGCGAGTCCACCGAACTTCTCGCCGAACGCTACGGCATCGGCCGCGACGAGCAGGACGCGTTCGCCGCGCGCAGCCACGTGAACGCCGCGCGGGCGTGGGACGAGGGCTTCTACGACGACCACGTGGTCCCGGTCGAAGGCGTCGAGCTGACCCGGGACGAGGGCATCCGGCCGGATTCCTCGCCCGAGAAGCTCGCGAAGCTGAAAACCGTGTTCCGCAAGGAAAACGGCACCGTCACGGCGGGCAATGCGTCACCGCTGAACGACGGTGCGTCGGCGTTGCTGCTCGGCGACTCGGCCGCGGCCGAGCGGCTCGGCAAGACGCCGCTGGCCCGCATCGCCGGGCGCGGCGCCGCGGGGGTCGACCCGGACGTGTTCGGCATCGGCCCGGTGCGCGCGGCGGAGATCGCGCTCGAACGGGCGGGCATCGGCTGGGACGACCTCGCCGCGGTGGAACTCAACGAGGCGTTCGCGGCGCAATCGCTGGCCTGCCTGAAAGAATGGTCGAAGCTGGACCCGGAGATCGTCAACGTCAACGGCGGGGCCATCGCGATCGGGCACCCGCTCGGCGCGTCCGGCGGCCGGATCATCGGCACGCTGGCGCATCAGCTCCGCCGCACCGGCGGCCGCTGGGGCCTCGCGGCGATCTGCATCGGCGTCGGCCAGGGACTCGCTGTCGTGCTCGAGAACCGCTGAGAAAGGGGAGGCATCGTGGCCACACCGACCGGGCGGCGCCTGCCGCAGTACCGGCCCGATCCGGAGGGCACCCACCCGCCGCTCGACTACGCGCCGTACCGCTCCACCGCGCTGCGGCATCCGAAGCAGCCGCTGGTCCTGCTGCCGCAGATGCTCACCGAGGTCACCGGTCCGCTGCTCGGCCCGGGACGGCTCGGCGAGCTCGACAACGACCTCACCCGCCAGCACGAGGGCGAGCCGCAGGGCCAGCGGATCATCGTCACCGGCAGGCTGCTCGACGGCGACGGACGGCCGATCCGCAACTCGCTCGTGGAGATCTGGCAGGCCAACGCGGGCGGCCGCTACCGGCACACCGGCGACCGCTGGCCGTCCCCGCTCGACCCGAACTTCGACGGGCTCGGCCGCACGCTGACCGACGACGACGGGCGCTACGAGTTCACCACGATCAAGCCCGGCGCGTACCCGTGGAAGAACCACGACAATGCCTGGCGTCCCGCGCACATTCACTTCTCGGTGTTCGGCTCGGCGTTCACCCAGCGGCTCGTCACGCAGATGTACTTCCCGGACGATCCGCTGTTCTCGCAGGACCCGATCTTCAACTCCATTCCGGACGAGAAGGCGCGGCAGCGGATGATCTCCCGGTTCGACCTCGACCGCACCGAGGAGGAATGGGCGCTGGCGTTCCAGTTCGACATCGTGGTGCGCGGGCGGGAACAGTCGGTGTTCGAGGACGAGGAGGAGGACGAGTGAGGCTGGAAGGCACGCCTTCGCAGACCGTCGGGCCGTACCTGTCCATCGGGCTGCCGTGGGACGACGGGCCGTTCGTGGTCCCGGAAGGCACCGAAGGCGCGGTGTGGATCCGCGGCGGCGTGTATGACGGCGCGGGCAACCCGGTTCCCGACGCGATGATCGAGACGTGGCAGGCCGATCCGGACGGCGGGTTCGACCACCCCGACGACCCGCGCGGCAAGCCCGCCGGTGCGTTCCGCGGATTCGGCCGGTGCCCCACCGACGAGCAGGGCCAGTACCGGATCCTGACGCTGCTGCCCGGGATCGTGCCGGACGCGTCCGGGGCTCCGCAGGCGCGGCACATCGACGTGTCGGTGTTCGCTCGCGGGCTGCTGAACCGGGTCGTCACGCGGGTGTACTTCGAGGACCAGGACAACGCCGGCGACGCCGTGCTGGCGAGCGTTCCCGAGGAACGGCGGGATACGTTGCTGGCCAAGAAGGACGGTTCCGGCTACCGGTTCGACGTGCGTTTGCAAGGCGAAGGCGAGACGGTGTTCTTCGCGGTCTGACCGGCCGTGTCCATTGTGGAGGTTCAAGCGTGAGCAGTGTCCGGGTGCACCGGGTCGTCGAAGGCCCGGCGGCGGGTCCGGTGGTGGTGTTCTCCAACTCGATCGGCAGCGACCACCGGATGTGGGAGCCGCAGGTCGCGCCGTTGACCGAACGCGGATTCCGCGTGGTCCGGTACGACACGCGGGGCCACGGGTCGTCGCCGGTTCCGCCGGGGCCGTACGACCTGGCCGATCTGGGTGGCGACGTGCTGGGGTTGCTCGACGACCTCGGTGTCGAGCGCGCGCATTTCGTCGGCCTGTCGCTCGGCGGGATGACCGGGATGTGGCTCGGTATCAACGCCGCCGAGCGGTTGTCGAGCCTCACGTTGTGCTGCACGTCAGCGCTGCTCGGGCCGCCCGAGATGTGGGCCGATCGCGCGCGGCTCGTGCGGGCCGAGGGCACCGGTGCGGTCGCGGAAGCCAGTGTCGGGCGCTGGGTCACGCCGGGCTACGCGCAGGCGCATCCGGACCAGGTCGCGTACCTGCGCGAGATGGTCGCGGCCCAGCCGGACGAGGGATACGCCGGATGTTGCGAGGTCATCGAGCGGATGGACCTCACCGGCGACCTGCCGAAGGTCTCCGTCCCGACGCTGGTGATCGCCGGTGCCGACGACCCGTCGACGCCCGCCGAGCCGCACGGTCGGGTCATCGCGGACGGGATCCCCGGCGCCCGGCTCGAGGTCGTCGCCTCCGCCGCGCACCTGGGCAGCTACGAGCAGCCGGAGGAATTCACCCGGCTGATCCTCGACCGGATCACGGAGGAGCAGTGACCGGAGACCGCTACGAGGCGGGCATGCGGGTGCGCCGCGAGGTGCTCGGCGACGACCATGTCGACCGGGCGGTCGCGCGGACGACCGAGTTCAGCAAGCCGTTCCAGGAGTACATCACCGAGGCGGCGTGGGGTTCGGTGTGGACGCGGGACGGCCTCGACCGGCGGACCCGCAGCTGCATCACGCTGGCCGCGCTCACCGCGCTGCACTGCCACGACGAACTGGCGATGCACGTCCGCGCGGCGGTGCGCAACGGGCTCACCGCGGACGAGATCCGCGAAGTCCTGCTGCACACCGGCGTATACGCGGGGGTTCCGGCGGCGAACACGGCGATCGGGATCGCCCAACGCGTCCTCGCGGAGCTGGGAGAACCCACCGCTCAGCCGCCGGCCGGATAGGGTTCGCCGCATGGAATCCGACGACCAGGCCGAACGCGGTGCGCACCACGTGCAGTCGCTGGAACGCGGACTGGCGGTGATCAAGGCGTTCAGCGCCGAGGCGCCGCATCCGACGCTCAGCGACGTCGCGCGCGTCACCGGATTGACCCGCGCGGCCGCGCGCCGGTTCCTGCTGACGCTCGTGGACCTCGGCTACGTCCGCACCGACGGCAAGTACTTCTCGCTCACCGCGCGTGTGCTGGAACTCGGCTACGCGTATCTGTCCAGCCTCAGCCTGGCCGAGATCTCGCAACCGCACCTGGAACGGCTGTCGGCGGAGGTCCACGAGTCGAGTTCGGTGTCGGTGCTGGAGATCGCCGACATCGTGTACGTCGCGCGCGTCGCGGTGTCGCGGATCATGACGGTGAGCATCAACGTCGGCACGCGGTTCCCTGCGCACGCCACGTCGATGGGGCACGTGCTGCTCGCCGACATGGACCGGACCGAACTCAACACCTACTTCGTCGTCGCCGATCTCGACCGGTTGACCCCGCACACGCTCACCCACCGCACCGCGCTCGAAGCCGAGCTGGCCAAGGTCCGGGAGCAGGGCTGGGCGATGGTCGACCAGGAGCTCGAAGAAGGCCTGCGTTCGGTCGCCGCGCCGATCCGCAACCGGGCGGGGCGCGCGGTCGCCGCGGTGAACATCTCGACGCACGCGAGCCGGACGCCGGTGGAGACCGTCCGGACCGAGTTCGTTCCGCCGTTGCTCGAGACCGCGGCTGCCATTTCGGCAGAGCTCGCCGCGGTCGCGCCCGGGCGAGCGATCAAGGGCTGAGGAGCGCTGATGCCGGAACCGGTTGCCGGATTGCTGCTCGCCGCCGGGGCGGGGCGGCGATTCGGCGGGCCTAAAGCGCTGGTCGAGTACGACGGGGAGCCGCTGGTCCAGCGGGCGGTCCGGAACCTGGCCGAGGCAGGATGCGCCTCGGTGCGGGTGGTCGTCGGTGCGTCGGCTGAGCAGGTCCGGGAGCTGCTGCCGCCGGAAGTCACCGCGGTGTCCGCGGCGCGGTGGCAGGACGGGATGGGCGAGTCACTGAAAGCCGGGCTCGAGTCGTTGGCGGGGGAGCCGTCGGCGGCCGTGCTCGTGCACCTGGTGGATCTGCCGTGGGTACCGGCGGCGGCGCTCGCGCGGATCGTCGGGGAGGCTTCCGAGGACGCCGTCGTCCGGGCCGCGTACCAGGGGGTTCCGGGACATCCGGTGCTGTTCGGGCGGCGTTGGTGGGGAGAGATCGCGGAGTCGGCGCACGGTGACCACGGGGCGCGGGACTGGTTGCGCGGGCGCGGCGACGTGCGGCTTGTCGAGTGCGGTGACCTCGGGAGCGGCAGCGATGTCGATCGGCCTGGGGACCTGGCCGGGCCTGGGGCGGAGCGGCGATGAACGGTGCCGGGGCGGTCGGGTGCCTGGCTGCGTTGGGTCGCTGACGGAGCTTGCCTGGTCCGGAATGCGTGCGTTACGAGCCGCTGAGCGACGCGGTGAACGGCGAACTTGGCGGTCTCGGATCTACGATCGGGGGCGTGACAGAGTCCCTCGCCTCGCCCGACGCGCTCGCGGCCGCCCTCGACACCACCGGTTACCTCGCCGACGAGGGGCTGGCCACCGCGGGATTTCTCGCGACGCAGATGCAGCGGCCGCTCTTCTGCGAAGGCGAGCCCGGCACCGGGAAGACCTCGCTGGCGCTTGCCTTGTCCGAGGCGTTGAAGTGGCCGTTGGTGCGGCTTCAGTGCCACGAGGGCATCGACGCCGCGCAGGCGCTTTACGAATGGGACTTCCCTCGTCAGCTGCTGCACCTGCGTGCCCTCGAAGCGGCAGACGGCGGGCGGCTCGACGCGGAAACTGCCGAGCGTTCGCTGTACACGGAGCGTTTCCTGCTTGCGCGGCCGTTGCTGCTTGCGCTCACCACGACACCGTGTGTGCTGCTGGTGGACGAGATCGATCGCGCGGACGATGAGTTCGAGGCGTTCCTCCTGCAGTTGCTGGACGAGTACACCGTCACGATCCCGGAGTACGGCGAGGTGCGGGCGGAGCAGCCGCCGCTGGTTGTGCTGACGTCGAACCGGACTCGCGAGGTGCACGACGCGCTCAAGCGACGGTGCCTCTACCACTGGCTCGAACACCCGGACCTGGCTCGGGAGATCAGCATCCTGCGCCGCCGGCTGCCGGGGATCGGCGAGACGCTCGCCCGGCAGATCGCCGACGCGGTGCACCGGCTGCGGGCGATGGACCTCCTCAAACCGCCCGGGGTCGCCGAATCTCTCGACTGGGCAAGGGCTTTGCTCGCGCTCCAGCGCGACGAACTGGACGCCGCGACGGCCGCGCGGACCCTCGGTGCGGTGCTGAAGTACAGCGAGGATCTTGACCGGGTGCGGGCGAAGCTGGACACGCTGTTCTCTTGAGTTTTGTCTACTGTGGACGGTCGAGTAATTCCGTTGCGGCGGGGTGCGGGATCGGGCATGCTTGAAGCATCACTGGATGACTTCGCCGACTTCATTGATTAGTGCCTGATCTTGTGACTGCGACTGTGCCGGAAGGAGGGCTCGTGACCGACTTCGTCCGGACTGCCCTCCCGGCTGTCCGCTGAGTTCCCGTTCTTTCCTGAAGGTTCCGCGCGCCCGCCTTGCGCTACCGAGGCTGGCCGCTGCGCGCAACCACGGCTCGCGCACGCTGTCCCGGAGGCGGGACGGCGTGCGCGGCCGCCCTTCGTCGCCGCCGTGAGCGGTGTGGTGGGGCCTTGGGGAGTTTCGCGCGGCGGAGGGCTGGCTGAACGAACCGCCCGGGAACGCGGCGCGGAGGTTGGCTGGCTGGCGGCGGTGTCGGGAATCCTGGACGCGGCGCGGAGGCGGCTAGCGGGCGGAAACGTCGGCAAGCCTTGGCGCGGTGTGGGGTTGGCCGACGGGCGCGGGATGTCTGCGGGCTTGAACGCGGGCGAAATTGGGCTGGCGACGGTTCAGCTGGATGGAGCGGTGTGCGGGTCGCGCGGAGCGGCGAGTTGGCGCAAGCCGGAACATCTGCGGGGCCGACGCGGTTCACACTGGAATGGCGGTGCGGAGGAACACTGGCGAGCTGGAGCAGCTCAAGCCGGGATCTTGGCGTGCCCAAGAACCCGCCCCAGAACCTTCGAGCGGCCGAGCGCTTGCCCCAGAACGTTCGCGCAGGCGAGAACTTGCCCAAGAGCCTCTGTACGAACCGGAACTCGGCCAAGAACCGCCGCGCGGTCGGGAGCCCGGCCAAGAACTCGATCAAGAACCGTTGCGCGCCAAGACCGCGGCTGACAACTCGCAGCCCGCAGCCAGACGACCGCGGCTCCAGGCAGCTGAACCGCTCGCCGCCGGAGTGAGTGAAAGGCGTCCGAACCAGGCAGGATCGGCTGTCGCGGCGCGGTTTTCGGGGTTGGGGTCACAATGGGGGGCATGAGCACCGAAGTCGCTGACCCGCTTGCTGGCTATGCGGGGTTCGCGGCGGCATTGCGGGAGGCGGGCGTCGCCTGTGACGCGCGGCGGGTGCAGGCTTACCTGTCTGCGGTGGCGAAGGTCGACGTCGCCCGGCCGACGCAGTTGTACTGGGTTGGGCGGTTGACGCTCTGCTCCGACCCCGACGATCTGCCTCGGTACGAGGAAGCGTTCGCGCGGTGGTTCGAAGGAGATGACAGTCCGAAGGCGACGTCGGGGACTCCGGTGCGGAAGCAAGCCCGGATCGCTCCGCTGGTCGCGGCGGCCGGGGACGGGGACAGTGCCGAGGAATCGCACGACACGCTTCGGGTCGCGGCTAGCGATCACGAGGTTCTCCGGCATCGGGATCTCGCCGAGTTGACCAAAGCTGAGCGGGCGCATTTGCGGGAGTTGCTCGCGACGCTGCGTCCGGTGCTGCCCCGGCGGCGGGCGGCGCGGCGGGCGCCCGCGCATCGTGGTGCGCTTGACCCCGCGCGGACTCTGCGGGCGATGCTTGCGTCCGGTGGTGAGCCAGTGCGGCTGGCGCATCATCGAAGGGGGACGCGGGCGCGGAAGGTCGTCTTGCTGATCGACGTTTCCGGCTCGATGAGCCCGTATGCCGACGCGTTGCTGCGGTTCGCGCACGTCGTCGCGCGGGCTGCTCCGATGTCGGTCGAGGTGTTTACGCTGGGTACTCGGATGACGCGAGTGTCCAGGCAACTCCGGCAGCGCGATCCGGAGCAGGCGATGCTCGCGGCCGGTACCGCGGTGCCCGATTTCGCTGGTGGGACACGGCTTGGCGAGACATTGCGGGTGTTTCTCGACCGGTGGGGCCAGCGCGGGTTTGCGCGACGCGCGGTAGTCACCGTGTTCTCCGACGGGTGGGAGCGTGGCGACGTCAGCCTGCTGGCCGAGCAGCTCGGCAGGCTGCGCCGGCTCGCGCACGCCGTATTCTGGGTGAATCCGCACGCAGGGCACGAGGGTTATGCTCCGGTCCAATCCGGCATCGTGGCCGCCCTGCCGCACATCGACCGCTTGCTGGCCGGGCACAGCCTGGCGACGTTGGAACGACTCCTCGGGGAGATTGCCGATGCGTGACGTACTGGACGACGTGTACCGCCGCTGGCAGGCGGGCGAAACGGTCGGGCTCGGCACGGTGGTGGCGACGTTTTCGTCGGCCCCGCGGGCGCCGGGTGCGTCGATGATGGTCGCGCCGGACGGCACGGTCGTCGGGAGCGTGTCCGGCGGCTGCGTCGAGGGCGCGGTGTACGAGCTGGCCAACGAGGTCGTCGCCGAGCGGAAGCCGGTGTTGCAGCGCTACGGCGTCAGCGACGACGACGCCTTCGCGGTCGGGCTGACCTGCGGCGGGATCATCGACATCTACGTCGAGCCGGTGGACCGCGAGTCGATGCCGGAGCTGGAGCGCGTCGTCGAATCGGTGCGCAGCGGCGAGCCGGTCGCGGTCGTCACGATCGTGGAGCACGAGACGCCGGGGCTGGTCGGCGAGCACATGATTGTGTGGCCGGACCGGGTCGAGGGGTCCCTTGGCTCGTCCCGGATGGACGATGCGGTCGCGGACGACGCGCGCGGGCTTCTTGCCGCTGGACGCACCGGGACGCTCCATTACGGACCGGACGGGCAGCGGCGCGGCGAGGGCATGGCTGTTTTCGTGAACTCCTTCGAACCGCCGCCGCGACTGCTGGTGTTCGGGGCCATCGATTTCGCCGCCGCAATGGCACGGATGGGTGCTTATCTCGGGTATCAGGTGACGGTCTGCGACGCGCGTCCGGTGTTCGCGACCAGCAGCCGGTTCCCGGAGGCGCACGACGTCGTCGTCGACTGGCCGCACCGCTACCTGAAGGCCGAGGCCGACGCGGGCCGGATCGACGCGCGGACGGCGATCGCGGTCCTCACACACGATCCGAAGTTCGACGTGCCGCTGCTGGAGGTCGCGCTGCGGCTCGACGTCGGGTACGTCGGCGCGATGGGTTCGCGCAAGACGCACGACGACCGGTTCGCGCGGCTTCGCGAGGCGGGGATCACCGAGGGCGAGCTGGAACGCCTGTCGTCGCCGATCGGCCTCGACCTCGGCGCGCGCACGCCGGAGGAGACGGCGGTGTCGATCGCGGCGGAGATCATTGCGCTGCGCTGGAGCGGCACCGGACGGCGGCTGGCGGCGTTGAGCGGGCGGATTCACAGCTGACCTGGCTGGTGGCCTGGGAAGCTGGGGAAGTGTTGCGGCGGGGCTTGGCGGCTGGTGGCGTTGAGCAGGCGGATTCCTAGCCGACCTGGCTGGTGGCCTGGGAGGTTGGGGAACTGTCGCGGCGGGCTTGGCGGCTGGCGGTGTTGGGCAGGCGGATTCCTAGCTGACTTGGCTGGTGAGCTGGGAGGCCGGGCAAGCGTTTGCGGTCGCTCGGTGGCTGGTGCGGGCGGGCATGCGGGGCTTCCGGCGGTGCTGCCTGGCCGGACTTTGGTGCCTGACGGCGCTGTGCACGCAGTTGACGCGGCAGGTGATTCCGGGGTCGGGATGTAGCAGCGGGGCCGCAACAGGCCGGATGCGCAGCCGACGCGGCAGTTGCTGCGAGGACCCGGCAGCAGGTGTACCGCAGTTGGGCGACCCGCAGGGCGAACCATCCGGACCGAGGCTTGGCACTGTGCGCGGCGACCCGGAATGGCGCATCCCCGGCGGCTGCGGCGGGCAGCAGCCGCCAGTCATGCAGCAGCAAAGGTGAGAAGCATGGGCACCAAGACAACGCGGCAGATGCTGTGAGAACCCGGCCGCAGGTGCATCGAGGACGCAGCTAGCCGAAACCACAGCACCAAGCCGAACCGTCCAGACCGAGACCCCCACAGCCTTGCCACCACGCACCCGCCAGGCAGTGCGATCCGCGAGGAAAACCCCGTCCAGCAACGAAACCCGGTGAACCCCCGACTCGAAACCGCGGGCCCTCGGGAAGATCCGCCGCTCGAAAAATCACCCGTCCGGCTTCACGCATCTGCGTCTCCGGAAATGCAAAAAACCCGCATCTGCGGAACCGTCAGGGCGACGTGCGACATCAGGACTTGTCCGCGCGCGAAAGGCGTAGCACGCTCCCCTGTGAGGCCGATCACGATCGCGCCTTGGCCGTTCCCGAACCGGCCCGCCGCCTCCGCCGGGGCTGGCGGGCATTTGCACTTGGAGGCCTTTGATGCGCATCACCGTCACTGTCGACGGCACGAAATACACCGATGACGTCGAGCCGCGCACCCTGCTCGTCCACTACTTACGGGAACGCGTCGGGAAGGTGGGCACCGTCGTCGGGTGCGACACCAGCAACTGCGGCGCGTGCACCGTCCATCTCGACGGGCACAGCGTGAAATCCTGTTCCGTTCTCGCCGTGCAGGCCGACGGATGCGAGGTCACCACCGTCGAGGGGCTGGCTCGCGACGGGCAACTGCACCCGGTCCAGCAGGCTTTCCACGACAACCACGCCCTGCAGTGCGGGTTCTGCACGCCGGGCATGATCATGCAGTCGATCGACCTGCTGGCGGACAACCCGGACCCCGACGAGCAGGCCGTTCGCGAGGGGCTCGAGGGCAATCTTTGCCGCTGCACCGGCTACCAGAACATCGTGAAGGCGGTGCGCGACGCCGCGAAGCACATGAGTCCCGGTGCGGGGCCCGACGCCGAGAAGATCGATCAACCCAACCACGTCGGCGTGGGTGGTGAATGATGACTGCCACGATCGAGCCTGAGGTAGGGAAGTCCCGGCGCCGCAAGGAAGACGAGCGGCTGATCACCGGGCGCACCCGGTGGACGGACAACATCGCGTTGCCGGGGATGCTGCATCTCGCGGTGCTGCGGAGTCCGCTGGCACACGCCAAGATCGTTTCGATCGACACGTCCGCGGCCAAGGAATCCGCTGGTGTCGTCGCCGTTTACACCGCCGCCGACCTCGATCCCGAGGGTGCCATCGGCATGCCGTGCGCGTGGCCGATCACGCCGGACATGGCTGCGCCGCGGCGTCCGGTGCTGGCCTCGGACCGGGTGAATTTCGCCGGCGAGGGCGTGGCGGTGGTGGTCGCTCGATCGGCCGCGGAGGCGCATGACGCGCTCGAGGCGATCGAGGTCGAGTACGAAGACCTGCCGCCGGTCCTCGACCTGGAAGCGGCGCTCGCCGAAGACGCGCCGCTCGTGCACGAGGAATTGGGCAGCAACAAGAACGCGCTCTGGGTCTTCGACTCGGCCGAGGCCGGGACCGGCGGGAATGTCGAGGAAGCACTGTCCTCTTCGGAGGTCGTGCTGAAACGGCGGTTCCGCCAGCAGCGGCTGGTGCCCGCGTTCATGGAGCCGCGCGCGTGCGTGGTCGACCCGACCGGCGCGCAGCTGACCATGTGGTCGGCCACCCAGGTGCCGCACATCCTGCGCGTGATGTCCGCGCTGACGCTCGGCATCCCCGAGCACAAGCTGCGCGTGATCGCGCCGGACGTCGGCGGCGGGTTCGGCGGCAAGATCGGCGTGCTGCCCGAGGAAATGATGGCCGTGCTGGTCGCGAACAAGCTCGGCAAGCCGGTGAAGTGGAACGAAACCCGGTCCGAGACGATGCTCGCCGCGCACCACGGCCGCGACCAGATCCAGGACATCACGATCTCGGCGAAGGCCGACGGGACGGTCACCGGGCTCAAGGTCGAACTGCTCGCCAACCTCGGCGCGTACAACGGCCTGGTCGGGCCGGGCGTGCCGATCCTCGGCGCGTTCATGTTCAACGCGATCTACAAGATCCCGGCCTACCACTTCGCCTGCACCAACGTGTTCACCACGACCACGCTCACCGACGCCTACCGCGGCGCGGGCCGTCCGGAGGCGACGTTCGCGATCGAGCGGATCATGGACGAGCTGGCCGACGAGCTGGGCATGGACCCGGTGGAGCTGCGCGAAAAGAACTGGATCAAGCACGAGGAATTCCCGTTCACCACGGTCTGCGGGCTCACCTACGACTCCGGCAACTACGAGGCCGCGACCGAGAAGGCGAAGGAGCTCTTCGGCTACGACGCGCTGCGCCGCGAGCAGAAGGAACGCCGCGAGGCGAACGACCCGGTGCAACTCGGCATCGGGATCTCGACGTTCACCGAGATGTGCGGGCTCGCGCCGTCGCGGGTGCTGGGTTCGCTCGACTACGGCGCCGGCGGCTGGGAGTACGCGTCGCTGCGGATGTTGCCGACCGGCAAGGTCGAGGTCACGACGGGTGCGTCGGCGCACGGTCAGGGGCACGAGACGGCGTGGAGCCAGATCGTGGCCGACCAGCTCGGGGTGTCCTTCGAGGACGTCGAGGTGCTGCACGGCGACACGCAGTCCTCGCACAAGGGCCTCGACACCTACGGTTCGCGTTCGCTGGTCGTCGGCGGTATCGCGATCGTGAAGGCGGCGGAGAAGGTGGTCGCGAAGGCGAAGCCGATCGCCGCGCACCTCCTCGAGTGTTCCGAGGACGACCTCGAGTTCTCCGGCGGCAAGTTCACCGTGAAGGGCACGGATTCGTCGACGACGATCCAGGACATCGCGCTCGCCGTGTTCGCCGCGCACAACCTGCCGGACGGCGTCGAACCGTCGCTCGATTCCGACGCCACCTTCGACCCGGAGAACTTCTCCTTCCCGCACGGCACCCACTTGTGCGCGGCCGAAGTGGACACGGAAACGGGCCAGGTGAAACTGCGTTCGTACGTCTGCGTGGACGACGTCGGCAAGGTGGTCAACCCGCTGATCGTGGAAGGACAGGTCCACGGCGGGCTCGCGCAGGGCATCGCGCAGGCGCTGTTCGAGGAGGCCGTGCACGACGAGAGCGGCACGCTCACCACCGGCACGTTCGCCGACTACCTGCTGCCCTCGGCGGCTGACCTGCCGTCGTTCACCACGGACCGCACGGAAACGCCGTCGACCACGAACCCGTTGGGAGCCAAGGGAGTCGGCGAGGCGGGCACGATCGCCTCGACGCCGGCCGTGGTCAACGCGGTGGTCGACGCGGTGCGCCAGTTCGGGGTGAACGACATCGAAATGCCGCTCACGCCGATGCGCGTGTGGAACGCGGTGCGCCACGGCACCGCCAATGCCGGCGGACCCGGCGGCGAGGCCGGCGGCGGCCTCGGTTCGATCGACGCCTCCGGAGGTGCCCAGTGATCCCGGCTCCGTTCGACTACGTCGCTCCGTCCACGGTGGACGAAGCCGTGCAGGCGCTCGCCGCGGCGGGCGAGGACGCCAAGGTGCTGGCGGGCGGGCAAAGCCTGCTGCCGGTGCTGCGGATGCGCCTGGCCGCGCCGACCACGCTGGTCGACCTCGGGAAAGTCGCCGAAATGCGCGGAGTGCGCGAGGACGGCGACGCGCTCGTGGTCGGGGCGATGACGACGCATTACGAGGTCCAGCGCGACCCGTTGATCGCCGAGCACGCCGCGCTGGTGAAGGAGGCGACCGACACGGTCGCGGATCCGCAGGTGCGGCACCGCGGCACGTTCGGCGGCGCGATCGCGCACGCGGACCCGGCGGGCGACCTGCTGGCCCCGGTGCTCGCGCTGGACGGCGAGCTGGTGCTGGCCGGGCCGAACGGGCGGCGCACGGTGTCCGCGGCGGAGTTCTTCCAGGACTACTTCACCACCGCGCTGGCCCCGGACGAACTGCTCGTCGAGGTGCGGCTGCCCAAGCACACCGGCTGGCGGGCGCACTACGAGAAATTCAACCGGGTCGCCCAGGCCTGGTCGATGTGCGCGGTGGCGGCCACCGTGCGCACCGAGGGCGGCGTGATCGAGGAAGCCCGGGTGGCGCTCACCAACATGGGCGCGACCCCCGTCCGGGCGACCGGCGTGGAGCAGGCGTTGCTCGGCGCGCAGGCCAACGCGGACACGATCCGGGCGGCCGCCGCGCACGCGGCCGAGGGCACCAACCCGGTCGCGGACGGCAATTCCGACGTCGAATACCGCCAGCACCTCGCGCGGGTGCTGACCGGGCGTGCCGTCGCGGCGGCGGTGGGCGCCTGAGCTGACCGGGACGTGAAGGACTCCTTGGGGGACTCTGATTCCCCAAGGAGTCCTTCACGGACCGCTTCGCGGGAGACGGCCGTAAGGTGGACGGCAACGGCTCGAAGCAGTGTGCAGGAGAGGAGGTCGGCCCGTGCGGCTCGACCACGAATTCACCGTCCCCGCCCCGATCGGGGAGGTCTGGCAGGCCGTCATCGACCCGGAGCGCGTCGCCCCGTGCATGCCGGGCGCCTCGCTCACCAAGGTGGAGGGGGACACCTTCGCGGGCACGGTGAAGGTCAAGCTGGGGCCGATTTCGCTGCTGTACAAGGGAACCGGCGAGTTCCTGGAGAAGGATGAGGCGGCGCGCAAGGTCGTCATCAAGGCGTCCGGCAAGGACTCCCGCGGCGGCGGCACGGCGGCCGCGACGGTCACCCTCACGCTCACCGAGCGCGACGGCGGCACGCACGGCGCGGTGGCCACCGACCTGGCGATCACCGGACGTCCGGCGCAGTTCGGCCGCGGCCTGATCTCCGAGGTGGGCGGCAAGATCCTCGACACGTTCGCGGGGAACCTCGCGGCGTCGCTGGAGACCCCCGCCGAGTCGGCTCCCGCGGCGAAGCCGGAGGAGAAGGCCGAAGAGAAGCCCGCGGAAAAGCCCGCGGCCGAGCCGGTCGCCGACGAAAAGCCGCATCTGCGGAGCGTTCCGGCGGGCGGTTCGACCGGCGAGACCGAGGCGATCGACCTGCTCGACTACGCGGGCCAGTCCGTCGCGAAGCGGCTGGCTCCGGTGGCCGCGGGCGCGGTCGTGCTGCTGATCGTGCTGGCCATCGTGCGGAAGCTGCGCCGTCGCTGATCCACTCGGGAAGTTACCCGCCCGCTCTACCCAGAGCGTGCCCGGTGGGCAGTTCGCGAAGGAGTTTTCGCTCGGTTCGGCTAGCTGCGGAGCGGACCCGCTACCCTGGGCAACTTCCGTAGGCCGAATTTCGCGTGGGGGCGCCCGTGACCCAGGCACCTGTCCCCATCGGGGTGCGCGGCGCGGTGACGTCCTGGAGAGGCTGGCCGCCGCGCTGGGCGATGTGGGCGGTCGCGCGGCGGCGATGGATCGGCTACGCGATGGCGTGCGAGGCCCTCGCCGTGGCGCTCACGGCGACGGGCCTCGCGACCGGGTTCGGCGGGCCGGTGCAGTTCAGTTCGTTCGGCGTCCTCGTCGGGCTGGGCATCGCGCAGGCCGAGATGTCGCGCCGGATCGAGCGGCTGCGGCGGTGGATGAGCGGCCAGACGCACATCAACGTCACGTCCGTCTGGTACCTCGCCGGTGCGTTCCTGCTTCCGCCAGCGTGGGTCGCGTTGCTGGCGTTGGTGCTGTACCTGCATCTGTGGCTGCGAGTGTGGCGACACGTGCGTACGCGGCCCGCGCATCGCTTCGCGGCCAGTACCGCGTGGGCGATGCTGTCGTGCTTCGCGGCATCTGCGGTGCTGACCATCGGCGGTCTGGATCAAGCGCGGCTCGACACCGCGTACGGCGTCCTCGCGCTCGTACTGGCAGCAGCCGCCTTTGAACTGGTGAACGTCGTGCTCGTAGCGACGGGCATCTACCTGTACACGAACAGCCGCTCGCCCGCGGACCTCATCGGCACCTGGGAGGACAACGCCTTCGAGTTGGCGACGCTGTGTCTCGGCGGGCTCGCTGCGCTGGCGTTCGTGCATCAGCCGGTGCTGGTGGTGTTCGTGCTGCCGCCGTTGCTGTTGCTGCACCGCTATCTCCTGCTGAAGCAGCAGTTGCAGGTGGCGGTCGTGACCGACGAGAAGACCGGGCTGCTCAACACCGCGGGCTGGCACGAGCTGGCGACCCGGGAATTCACCCGGGCCCGGCGACGCGGGACCGGCAGCGGGTTCGCCGTGCTGATGATCGATCTCGACCACTTCAAGCGCATCAACGACACGTACGGGCACCTCACCGGCGACGAGGTGCTGGCCGCGGTGGCCGTGGCGATCGAGGCTTCGGTGCGGCAAAGCGACACCGTCGGCCGGTTCGGCGGCGAGGAATTCGTGGTCCTGCTGCCCGCGACCGGCGGCACTGACGTGCTCGGGATCGCCGAACGGGTGCGGGTCGCGGTGGGGGAGCTGACCGTCGCGGTGGGAGGTCCGCTGCGGATCAGCGGACTCTCCGTGTCCGTCGGGGTCGCGTGTTATCCGCAGGCGGGCAACACGCTCGACGAGGTGCTCCGGTCGGCCGACGCCGCGCTGTACCGGGCGAAAGACGGCGGCCGGAACCGGGTCGCGGTCTGAGCCGGAAATACCGGGCGCGGACAATTGTTGAACGTTGTATGAGCACTGCGGATCACGAGACCGACGTCGTGGTGATCGGGGCCGGACAGGCCGGACTGTCGGCGGCGTATCACCTGCGCCGGGCCGGGTTCGCGAACGAACGCGGGTTCGTCGTGCTCGACCACGGCAAACGCGCGGGCGGGGCGTGGCAGTACCGGTGGCCGTCGCTGGTGGTCGGGAAGGTGCACGGGATCCACGACCTGCCGGGGATGGCGTTCGGGACCCCGGATCCGGCGCGCCCGGCGAGCGAGGCCGTGTCGGAGTACTTCGGGCGCTTCGAGAAGACGTATGACCTGCCGGTGCATCGCCCGGTCGACGTGACCGCGGTGCGGCGCGCGGGGGAGCGGCTGGTGGTCGAATCGCCCGCGGAGACGTGGGCGGCGCGTGCGGTGATCAGCGCGACCGGGACGTGGGACCGGCCGTTCTGGCCGCGTTATCCCGGCACCTTCGCCGGACGGCAGCTGCACACGGCGGATTACCGCGGCGCGGAGGAATTTCGCGGCCAGCGCGTGGTGGTCGTGGGCGGCGGGACGTCGGCGGTGCAGTTGCTGATGGAGATCGGTCCGGTCGCCCGTTCGACGGTGTGGGTGACGCGGCGTCCGCCGGTGTGGCGCGAGGAAGAGTTCAGCGAGGACTGGGGACGGATGGCGGTGGCGAAGGTCGACCAGCGGGTGCGGGCCGGGCTGCCGCCGGAGAGCGTGGTGAGCGTGACGGACCTGCCGGTGACGCCGCAGGTGCTCGCGGGCCGGGCGGCGGGATATCTGGACCGGCGGCCGATGTTCTCGCGCTTGGTCGCCGACGGCGTCGTCTGGGAGGACGGCAGTTTCGAGCCCGCGGACATGATCCTGTGGGCGACCGGGTTCCGGGCTTCGATCGACCACCTGGCTCCGCTGCATCTGCGGACTCCCGGCGGCGGGATCCGGATGGACGGGACTCGCGTGGTCGCGGAACCGCGGCTGCATCTGGTCGGGTACGGGCCCTCGGCGAGCACGGTGGGGGCGAACCGGGCCGGACGCGCCGCGGTGCAGGAAGTGCGGCGGCTGCTCCAGCACTGACGGTCCGTGAAGGGCTCCTTGAGGGAATCTAGGTACGTGAGGGGCTCCTTCACGGCGTGCGGGAGGGCCGTGAGGGCCACCCTGAGGGAATCTGATTCCCTGAGGGTTCCCCTCACGTACGTTCACCGGGGTCACACGGGCCCGGGCAGCCACGCCTCAACCGCACCCGCAACCTCGCCTTAAGTTCCTGGCATGGGGAATCAGAGCCAATGAGGGTGGCCCTCACGGCAGGCTCGGCGGCATGCGATGCGCAGGCGGCGCAGCGGGCGGGTTTCCTCCAGATTTGCGTCCCGCAAGGAGTCCTTCACGGCACTTCCCCGGACGGGAGCGGGACGTTCCGCTGATCGGGCGGTCTTGATCGTTTCACGTCCGTTCCGGGCTTGTCGGGGGAAACCGGGCCCGCTACTCTGCCGTTTTAGTTAGGAAACTTTCTTAACGCAACGAGACGCCGCAGAACCGTAACGCCGCCGCCCTGTTCCCGTCCGGCCCGAAGGAGTGCGACGTGTCCTCGTCCCGTGTCCGAAGTCTCGCCCGGTTCGCCTTGCCGGCGGCCGCGGTGGTGCTGCTGCCCACCGCGGTCTCGCCCGCGCGCGACGCCAGCGCCGCTGCCGCCGATGTGCTGCTGTCCCAAGGAAAACCCGTCAGCACGTCCACGCTCGAGACGTCCACGTTGAGCGGCGAGAACGCCGTCGACGGGAATCTCAAGACCCGCTGGGCCAGTGCGGTCAGCGCCGACGCCCAGTGGCTGCGCGTCGACCTCGGGCAGGCCGCCACGATCCACCGGGTCAAGCTGAACTGGGAAGCGGCCTACGCCAAGAAGTACCGCATCGAGATCTCCGACGACGGCGAGAACTTCAAGTCGATCGCGACGATCACCAGCGGCGACGGCGGCACCGACGACCTCACCGGGTTGTCCGGGCACGGCCGGTTCCTGCGCTTCGTCGGCACCGAGCGCGCCACGAAGTACGGCTACTCCCTGTGGGAGCTTCAGGCGTACGGCACGCCGGACTCGTCCGGTGACACTCAGGCGCCCACCGCTCCGTCGAACCTCGCCGCGGGCGAGATCGGCTCGAACAGCGTCGGGCTGACCTGGGCCGCTGCGACGGACAACGTCGGCGTCAGCGGGTACGAAGTGCTGCGGGACGGCAAGTCCATCGCTACCAGCACGAGCACGTCCTACACCGACAACGGCCTCTCGCCGGACACCGACTACACCTACACCGTCCGCGCGAAGGACGCCGCTGGCAACGCGTCACCGGCCAGCAGCGCGGTCAAGGTGCACACCAAGCCGGGGACCGCGGGCAACACGTTCGTCCTCGCCGCGGCCGGCGACATCGCCGAACAGTGCACCGCCAGCAGCTCCAGCTGCATCCACCCGAAGACCGCGAAGCTCGTCCAGTCGATGAACCCCGCCGCGGTGATCACCATGGGCGACAACCAGTACGACGCCGAGGACACCGGTCTGACGCTGCAGAACTTCAAGGACTACTACGACAAGACCTGGGGCAAGTTCAAGAGCATCACGCACCCGATCCCGGGCAACCACGAGACCTACGACGACAACAAGCCGTTCGAGGCCTACGAGCAGTACTTCGGCAAGATCGCCACGCCGAACGGGAAGCGGTACTACAGCTGGGAAATGGGCAACTGGCACTTCATCGCCCTCGACTCCAACGGCTTCGTCGACGACAAGGACGGCGGCGAGCTCAAGGACACCGACCAGATGAACTGGATCAAGCAGGATCTGGCGAAGAACACCAAGGGCTGCGTCGCGGCGTACTACCACCACCCGCGGTGGAGCTCGGGCGACCACGGCGACCAGCGCGGTTCCAAGCAGCTGTGGGACCTGTTCGCGCAGAACAAGGTTGACCTGATCCTCAACGGCCACGACCACCACTACGAGCGGTTCGTGCCGCAGGACGCGAGCGGCAAGGCGAACCCGGCCGGCCCGGTCGAGATCATCGGCGGCATGGGCGGGGCGAACCCGTACCCGGTCCACTCCGCGCATCCGACCACGGCGAAGCTGCTGAAGGACACCTTCGGCGTGCTAAAGCTGACGATGACCGACAACACCTTCTCCGAGCAGCTGATCGGTCTCGACGGCAAGGTCCAGGACAGCAGCCCGACCTACACCTGCCACAACTAGGGGCCGGTCATGTACATCGCGACAAGCCGTAGTTCGGACGTCGCGGCGGGCACCGACCGGAAGGCCGGCCTGCGCCGGGTGTCGGCGAACGTCGTCGCACTCGGCGCGGTCAGCCTGGTCACCGACATCTCCTCGGAGATGGTGACCGCGGTGCTCCCGCTGTATCTGGTGCTCGGCCTCGGGCTGAACCCGCTGCAGTTCGGCCTGCTCGACGGGCTTTACGCGGGAGCCACCGCCGTGGTCCGCGTGCTCGGCGGGCATCTGGCCGACCGGTGGCGGCGGCTCAAGGCGGTCGCCGGGTTCGGCTACGGCTTGTCCGCGGTGTGCAAGCTCGGCCTGGTCGCGGCCGGTTCGTCGGTCGCGGCGATCGGCGTGGTGCTCGCCGCCGACCGGACCGGCAAGGGGCTGCGCACCGCCCCGCGCGACGCGTTGATCTCGCTCAGCAGCGAGCCCGACACTCTCGGCCGGTCGTTCGGCGTGCACCGCGCGATGGACACCGTCGGCGCGTTCCTCGGCCCGCTGGTCGCGATGGCCGTGCTCGCTCTGAGCCTCGGCAGTTACACGTCGGTGTTCTTCACCAGTTTCTGCATCGCGGGGATCGCGGTCATGCTGCTGGTGTTGTTCGTCCGGGACCACAAGCAGGAAATCGCCGACCGGGCCGCGGTGTCCGTGCGGGCGGCGTTCGGGCTGTTGCGCGAGCGGGGTTTCCGCCGCGTCGCGATCTGGGCGGCGCTGCTGGGGTTCGTGACGCTCGGCGATTCCTTTGTGTACCTGGTGCTTCAGCGGCGCTGGGACGTCGCGGCGACGTTCTTCCCGTTGCTGCCGCTCGGCACCGCCGGGGTGTACCTGGTGCTGGCGGTCCCGCTGGGCAAGCTGGCCGACCGGATCGGGCGCTGGCCGGTGTTCCTCGGCGGGCACGTCGCGCTCGTCGCCGCGTTGATCGCGTTGTGCGGGCCGGTTTCCGGGTTCTGGCTCGCGGCGCTTGCGTTGGGCCTGCACGGCGTGTTCTACGCGGCTACCGACGGGGTGCTCATGGCCGCGGCCGGACCGTTGGTGCCCGCTGACCTCCGGGCGACCGGCCTCGCGGTGGTCCAAACTGGACAGGCCGCCGCCCGGATGCTTTCGTCAGTCCTCTTCGGACTCGCCTGGACGTTGTGGGATCTGCAGCCCGCAGTTCTTGTGGCGGCCGGAGCTCTCGCTGTCGTGGCGCTCGGCGCCGCTTTCGCAAGGCCGGTGCGCAAATGAAAAAGGTTCTTCTCGCCGTCGTCGGAACTGTGGTGCTCGCGGCTGCCGCGGTGGTTTACACCGTTGCCGCGCGGCCCAGTCCGGCTGAACCCGCGAAAGTGGAGCACCTTTCGCTCGCGCCGGGGCAGTTGTTCTTTCGTAGCACTAAAACGGGCAACGTCGGCGTTGTTCCGCTCGCGAATCCTGGTGCCGCGCCGAAGTTCAGCGATCTGAAGTGCGACCGGTTC
This sequence comes from Amycolatopsis sp. Poz14, assembly GCF_006704225.1. Classification (NCBI taxonomy): domain Bacteria; kingdom Bacillati; phylum Actinomycetota; class Actinomycetes; order Pseudonocardiales; family Pseudonocardiaceae; genus Amycolatopsis; species Amycolatopsis sp. Poz14. The sequence continues at coordinate 8,701,692 of NZ_JACLHD010000001.1, read as the reverse complement.
GCCGTGTCCGCGTCGACGGGGATGTGCCTCGCCGTGCGGCCCGGCACCTTGCCCGCGGTCAGCGATTTCAGCATCCTCGACCGGAATTTCGCCACTACGCACAAGGATTACCTGCCGGGGACGCCGAGCCGCGCGCGCGTTTCGCCGGACGGCAAGCGGGTGTACTGGACGGTGTTCGTCACCGGCGATTCCTATGCCGCCACCGGGTTTTCGACGCGCGCCGGGATTTACCAGCTGGACAACGGCGAACTGGAGAAGACGATCGAGGAGTTGCCGGTCCTGGTCGACGGGAAGCGGTACTTCTCCTCGGACGTCAACTACTGGGGCATCACGTTCAGCAAGGACGGCAAGCGGTTCTACTCGACACTGGGCACCAAGGGCAAGACGTATCTGATCGAAGGCGACTACGACACCTACCGCGGTAAAGCGCTGCGGGAAAACGTGGAATGCCCGTCGCTGTCGCCGGACGAGACGCGGATCGCGTTCAAGAAGAAGGTCGGCGAGGGCGTCTGGCGGCTGTCCGTGCTCGACCTCAAGACGATGCGGGAGACCGCGCTCGCGGAGACTCGCAGCGTCGACGACCAGGCGCTTTGGCAGGACGACCACACGATCCTCTACGGACTGGACAACGCCGTGTGGTCGGTGCCCGCGGACGGGTCCGGAGCCCCGCGCAAGCTGGTCTCCGACGCCGCGTCGCCGGCCGTCACCCACTGATTCGACATCTCTTTACGTCGTATAGTACCCTCGCGTCCGGTGATACTTTACGACGTAAAGAGATGAGATGGCTGAAGCGACTCTGCACGACGGAACGCGGATCGAAGCGCAGGTGCACGGGGACGGGCCGGTGCTGCTGCTCCCGGTCGACCCCCGGCCGGCGGAAGGACCGGAGGCCGAGGCGGCCCGGCAGTGGGGCGCCGATCCGGAGCTGGGCCGTTCGCTGATCGAGGGATTCGCCGGGTTCCGGGTGGTGGCCTTCGACTACCAGGGGCACCGGATGGCGCATCCGGCCGAGCTGACGCCGGACGCGGTCGCGGCGGACTTCCTCGCCGTGGCAGATGCGGTCGGGGCGGCGCGGTTCTCCTATTACGGGTATTCGTGGCTGGCGCTTTCCGGGTTGCAGCTGGCCTTGCGGACGGATCGGCTGGACGCGCTGGTGATGGGCGGGTATCCGCCGCTGGACGGGCCGTATGCGGCCATGCTCGCGGTGACGCGGGCGACGCACGAGATGGCGCTCGCCGGGCCTACTGCTGAAACCAAAGGCGAGCCGGGGGACTGGGATTCGGTGGACGTCACGTTGTCCACCGGGCAGACGAAGCAGTTCGTGACGCTTTATGAGGCATTGCGGGATTTCGACGACCGGGCGATCGAGCTGTCCTGCCCGCGGTTGTGCTTCGCGGGTTCGGAGGACCGGATCGTGTACAGCGAACGGTGGGGCGGGGTAACCGTCGACATCGCCGGGCCGCTGCTGCGCGAGCGCGCCGAACTGGAGGCGCGCGGGTGGACCGTCGAGGTGCTCGACGGCCTGGACCACATGAGCGCGATGCAGGCGGCCGCGGTGCTGCCGGTGGTGCGGCCGTGGCTGGAGAAAGCGGTCTCGTGAGCTATTGCCGCAGCTCGTGTTCCAGCGCCTCCAATTCCGCGCCACCGGCCATCTGCCGCGTCAGCTCGGGCAGCTCGATCTCCGACTTCTCGTAAGACCCGAGCGCCGTGCCGCGTTTGAGCAGCAGGAAGCGGTCGGCTACCGGGTACGCGTGGTGCGGATTGTGCGTGATCAGGACGACGCCCAGGCCTCGGTCGCGGGCCTGGGCCACGTACTTCAGCACCACCCCGGCCTGCTTCACGCCCAGCGCGGCCGTCGGCTCGTCCAGGATCAGCACCTTCGCGCCGAAGTGGATGGCCCGGGCGACCGCGACGCACTGCCGTTCGCCGCCGGACAGCGTGCCGACTGGCTGCTCGACGTCGCGCAGGTCGATGCCGAGGTCGGCGAGGGCCTTCTTGGTCAGCTCCCGGCCTTTGCGCCGGTCCAGGGCGCGGAACGGGCCGAACCCGACGGTCGGCTCGGAGCCGAGGAAGAAATTGCGCCACACGCTCATCAACGGCACCACCGCGAGGTCCTGGTACACCGTGGCGATCCCGCGGTCTAGCGCTTCCCGCGGCGAGGCGAACCGCACCGGTGCGCCTTCGACGAGGAACTCGCCTTCGTCGTGCTGGTGCACCCCGGCGAGGATCTTGATCAAAGTGGACTTTCCCGCGCCGTTGTCGCCCAGCACGCAGGTGACCTCGCCCGCGTTGACCACAGTGGACACTTCGCGCAGCGCGACCACGGTGCCGTAACGCTTGCCGACGTCCTTGACTTCGAGGAGAGCGTTCATCGCCGGACCCTTTCCGCGCGCCGCCGCAGAGCGTTGTTGACCAGGACCGCCGCCAGCAGCATGATCCCGAGGAACAGCATGAACCAGTCGTTGTCCCAGCCGGCGAACACGATGCCCTGGCGTGCCATGCCGAAGATCAGCGCGCCGATCGCCGCGCCGACGGCCGAGCCGAACCCGCCGGTCAGCAGGCAGCCGCCGATCACCGCGGCGATGATGTACTGGAATTCCAGCCCGATGCCCTGATTCGCCTGGACGCTCGCGAACCGCAGGATGTTGATCGACCCGACCAGCCAGCCGGCCAGCGCGGTGCCCATGAACAGCAGGATTTTCGTGCGCACCACCGGAACGCCGACCGAGCGGGCGCTCGTGGCGGAACCGCCGACCGCGAAGATCCAGTTGCCGAAGCGCGTCCGGACCAGCAGCCACGCGGCCACCGCGATCGCGCCGAGCCACCAGACGATGGAGATCTGGAACGGGGTGCCGCCGACGTCCACAGTGGAGGCGAAGACGAAACCGGCGGACGCGTAGCCGTCGGTCGAGCGCATGCCGGAGACCTGCACGGTGCCGGTCACCAGCCGGGTGACGCCGAGGTTCAACCCTTGCAGGGCAAGGAAAGTGCCGAGCGTGACGATGAAGCTCGGCAGGCCGGTTTTCATCACCAGCCAGCCGTTGAACGCGCCGACCGCCAGTGCGAAGACCAGTGAGACGAGCAGCGCGAGCCACACGTTCCAGCCCGCTTGGGTGGCGAGGATCGCGGTGACCAGCGAGGTGGACGCGGTCATCACGCCCGCCGACAGGTCGAACTCGCCGCCGACCATCAGCAGCGACACCGCCACCGCCATGATGCCCAGCGTCGCAGCGTCGTCCAGCCAGGTCGCGGCTCCGCTCGCGCTGAAGAACTTGTCAGAGGCGAAGGTGAAGAACAGGAAGACCACGACCGCGCCGAGCAGCGCGCCGATCTCCGGGCGGATCACCAGCCGGTCGGTCAGCCGCGGCTTCTCCAGCCGTTCGTCGAGGGTCGTCATCGGGTGCCCCTTTGCACGTACTGGCCGACCTTGTCCACTGTGGATTTGTCGACCAGGTCGGGTCCGGTGAGCACCGGTTTGCCGCCGCCGACGACGTTCGCGTTGTCCCGGTACAGCTTCAGGAACTGCACCGGGAGATAGCCCTGTTCGTACTGCTGCTGGTCGACCGCGAAGAGCACGTCGCCCGCCTTGATCGCGGCCACCACGTCGGAGTTGAGGTCGAACGTGGCGACCTGCGCCTTCGAGTTCACCGATTTGATCGCGCTCACCGCACGGGCGGCGACCTGCGAGTTCAGTGTGAGGACCGCGTCGATCGAGGAATCGGTCTGGACCGCGCCGCGGATGCGGGACTCGGCGTCGGTCGGGTTGGAGATGTCCACCTGCAGCGTCTGCACGGTGCCGGCGAACCCGGTCTTCGCGCCGTCGCAGCGTTGCGCCTGCCCGACGTTCCCGGCCTCGTGGATCACGCACAACAGCTTGTGCTTGCCGAGTTCCTTGAACTTCTTCCCGGCTTCTTCACCCGCGATCGACTCGTTCTGCCCGACGTGGGTGAGCGCGCCGTACGCCGCGCTTTTGTCCTCGCCGGAGTTGATGGTGATCACCGGGATCCCCGCGCGCACCGCGGCCTCAATGGACGGACGCAGCGCCTCGGGGTTCGCCATCGACACCACGAGCCCGCCGGTTTGCTGCGCGACCGCGTTGTCGATCAGCTTCGCCTGCGCGCCCGGATCGCCGTCCGAGGTGTATTCCACTTGTACGCCAAGGTCTTTGCCCGCTTGTTCGGCGCCGTTCTTCACCACGTTCCAGAACGCGTCGCCCGCGGTGCCGTGCGTGATCACCGAGACCTTCAGCGGCCCGGACGGTGTCGGCGCGGCGGCGGGCGCGGTCGTCTTCGGTTCGGCGGCCGGACCGGTGCACGCCGCCAGCAGCAAGCCTGCGGCCAGCAGGCCCGCCACCGCGCGGCCGGAGCGCCGTGCGCGCTCCCAGCGATGGGACATCGTTGTCTCTCCTCGCTTGTTTTCCGACGTCAGCCGGTGATGGTGCGCAGGTACGAAAGGCTGGCCGCGACGTCGCGGCCGGGGCGGTCCACCGGGCTGTCGTCGCTCAGCGCGGTGTCCTGCTCCAGGACGTACCAGCCGTCGTAGCCCGCTTCCGCGACGGAACGGACCATGGCTTCGATGTCCACGTCACCCTCGCCGAGCGGCACGTAGAGACCCTTGCCGACTGCTTCGGCGTACGGGAGCTCGCCTGCCCGGACGGCGTTCGCCAGCTCGCCGCGGACGTCCTTGAGATGCAGGTGCCCGATCCGCTGGGGATGCCGCTGGGCGAGCGCGACCGGGTCAGTGCCGCCGATCAGCAGGTGGCCGGTGTCCAGGCAGAGCGGGAGATCCGAATCGGTGAGGAAGCGTTCCACCTCGGCCTCGGTCTCCACGTGCGTGCCGACATGCGGGTGCAGAACGGTTTCCAGGCCGTGTTTTGCCGCTACGTCGCGGATCTTGCCTGCCGTGCGGACCAAAGTGGACCATTCGGCGTCCGTGAGAGTGGGCCGTTCGTCGTAGCCGTCGAGGCCGGTTGCCGCGGCGAGGACGAGCATTCCACCGCCGCAAGCCGCGAAGAGCGCGGCCGAATCCTCGGCTTCGGCGACGGCCGCGTCCGGGTTTTCGTGCAGCGGCACCGCCAGGAAGCCGCCGACGAGGTCGAGCCGATGGCTTTCCAGAAGCTTCTTCAACTCGGCCGGTTCGCGCGGCAGATAGCCGGGCGGGCCCAGTTCTGTTGCGGTGACGCCCAATTCGGCCATCTCGCCGAGCACCGCCGGGGCGTCGAGCACGCGGCCCCAGCCGGGAACCTCGCAGACTCCCCACGAGATCGGGGCGGCGGCGACGCGGATCTTCGCGGTCATGGATCCCTCTCCGGTCGGGGGACACGCTCTTGATTAGAGCGCTCTAATCTTGTAGCGTCCGACCCGTCGCGTCAAGCGCTTCTCCGGGGAGGTTTTCGAAATGGGGAAGCCCACCATGGAGGACGTCGCCGCGCGAGCCGGGGTCTCGCGGGCCTTGGTGTCGCTCGTGATGCGCAACGCGCCGAACGTGTCGGCGCAGCGACGCGCGGCGGTGGTGAAAGCGGCCGAGGAGCTGGGTTATTCGCCGCACGTGATGGCGCGGTCGCTGGCGAGCCGGACGTCGACGGTGCTCGGCGTGATGGTGAACGACCTGCGCAACGCCTTCTTCGCCGACGTGGTGGAAGGGCTGGACGCGGCGGCGCAAGCGGCCGGTTTCGATCTGATCCTCAACACCGGCGGGCGGATGCCATCTCGGGAAGGCGCGGCGTTGCGCAGTCTTCTGTCGTTCCGTCCGGCTGGCGTCGTGCTGTTGTCGCCGGTGGTTCCGGCCGCTGCGATCGAGGCCGCGGCACGGCAGTGTCCGGTAGTATTGGTGTCCCGGACTTCTCGGCTGTCCACTGTGGATACCGTGAACGACGACGGCGAGACTGGTGCCGCATTGGCGGTCGAGCATCTGGTCCAGTTGGGACATCGGCGGATCGCGCATCTCGACGGCGGGGGAGCGGCCGGTGCCGCGGCCCGGCGGCGAGGGTTCCGGCAGGCGATGCGGGCGCACGGGCTGGAGCCGATCGTGGTGCGCAGCGAACACACCGATACTGCGGGCGAAAAAGCCGTGCAGGAATTGCTGTCCTCGTGCTCTCCGACCCCGACCGCACTGGTGGCGGGCAATGACTTCAACGCGGTCGGCGCGATCTCGGCGCTCGAGGAACACGGGTTGCGGGTACCGGACGACGTTTCGGTGGTCGGCTACGACAACACGTCCTTGGCTTCCCTGCGGCACATTTCATTGACCACAGTGGACCAGCCACGCGCGGAAATGGCGCGGCTGGCTTTCGACGCGCTCCTGGCGCGCATCCGCGGTGAACGCACTGAACCGGTGCGGCATCTGCTTCATCCGTCCCTGGTCGTGCGGGAGACCACGGGGCCCAACTCAGGAGAGGCGCAGCGATGAGGGTGGGACTGGCAGGAGCCGGCCGGATCGGCGCCGCGCACGCGGAAACGCTCGCGGGATTCGACGAGGTCACGTCGGTGGTCGTCGCGGACGTGGATCCCGCGCGCGCCCAGTCGGTCGCCGCTCGGCTCGATGTCGAGGCGGCCGACGGAATCGACGCGCTGTTCCGGGCTGGTCTCGACGGCCTGGTCATCGCGGCGGCCACGGACGCGCATCCGGAATTGATCATCCAAGCGGTCGACGCGCGGGTGCCGGTGTTCTGCGAGAAGCCGGTGGCCGCGGACATCCCCGGCACGCTCGCGGTGATCGACCGGATCGCGGACTCGGACGTCCCGGTGCAGATCGGCTTCCAGCGCCGGTTCGACGCGGGCTACCAGGCCGCGCGGGCCGCGGTGGAGAGCGGCGAACTGGGCTGGCTGCACAGTGTCCGGGCGACCACTTTGGACCCGGCGCCGCCGCCCGCCGCGTATATCGCGCATTCCGGCGGTCTGTTCCGGGACTGCGGGGTGCACGACTTCGACATCCTCCGATGGGTGACCGGCCGGGAGGTCGAGGAGGTGTTTGCCTTGGGGCGCAACAAAGGCGAGCAGTTCTTCACCGACGCTGGAGACGTCGACACCGCAGCGGTCGCGCTGACCCTCGACGACGGAACTCTCGCGACGGTCTCGCTGACGCGCTACAACGGCGCGGGCTACGACGTGCGTTTCGAGGCCCTCGGGTCGCTCGGAAATGCCGTGGTCGGCCTGGACGACCAGGCACCGCTGCGGTCGGTGGAGCCAGGCGTCGAACCGTTGCCAGGACCGGCGTATCCGGGCTTCATGGAACGCTTCCGGACGGCTTATGCCGCTGAACTGCGGACGTTCCTGGATGTTGCCGCCAGGCGGATCCCGTCGCCCGCGGGAGCGGCGGACGCGTTGGAGGCGTTCTACATCGCGGAGGCGTGCGAGGTCTCGCGGAAGGAGAACCGTCCGGTGCGGGTCGCCGAGGTGCGCCGGTAGGTCAAGCTCGCGGGCGAAGCAGCCTCTCCACCAACGTATCCACCAGATCTCCCGGTACCGCAGCCCCGGTGAGTGCACAGTAGACGATCGGTCCCAGCAGAGCGTCCATTGTGGCCTCCGGATCCAGTACCGGAGAAACCTCGCCCGCTTCGGCAGCCAGCGTCAGCATCTCGCGCTCCGCGATCTGTCGCGGCTCCAGGTAACGCTCGTGGAAGCGAGCCGCAGTCCCCACATCGTGCTGTGCTTCGGCCAGCAGGGTGAGCAGGCACTTGCCAGCCGGGTCTTCGGAGAGGAAGTGCGCGAAGTCGCGCAGGTACGCCCGGATGCTGTCGGCCGTCGGCAGTTCCGTCGGCACCGGCAGGCGTTTCTCGCTGTCCTCGATCAGCGTGTCCAGCAGAATTTCGACCTTCGACGGCCACCAGCGGTAGATCGTCTGCTTCGCGACGCCGGCCCGGCGCGCGATCGCCTCGACGGTCAGCCCGCCGAAGCCGTGCTCGACGAGCAGGTCGTCGGCGGCGTGGAGCACCGCCAGGCGAGCGGCCTCGTCGCGCCGGTTGCCGGAGCGTGCCCTGCGGGGCTGGGAATTGACTGCGGGCATACCGGGCACCTTACCGTGCTACTGTCTAGACGTGACGTTGCGTCTAGACAAAGGAAGGGTCATGGCAGCACGCCGGGCAGTGGTGGTCGGGGCTTCGCGGGGCTTGGGATTGGTGCTGGTCACCGAGTTGGACCGGCGCGGGTGGGAGGTCATCGCGACGACCCGCGACGGATCGGTGCCGCAGGAAGGAATGCGGACCGAGCAGTTGGAGATGACCGACGACGCACAGATAACCGCGTTGCGCGAGAGAGTGGACGGCCCGCTTGATCTGCTCTTTGTGAACGCGGCGATCGACCGCGGGAATCTGCCGATCAGCGAAGTGCCCGCCGAGATGTTCGCGGAAGTGATGATCACCAATGCGTTGAGCCCGTTGAGAGTCCTCGAAGGACTGCACGGTCTGGTCGCGCCGGGCGGCACGATCGCGGTGATGTCGTCGGAGCAGGGCAGCATTTCGATGAACGTCGAACCCGGATACGAGCTGTACAAGGCGAGCAAGGCCGCGCTCAACCAGCTCATGCGCAGCTACGCCACTCGGCACGAGGGCGACGGGCGCACCAAACTGCTCATCGACCCCGGGCACAACCGGACGCGGCTCGGCGGTCCGGACGCGCCGTTGCTGCCGGAGGAAAGCGTGCCCGCGGTCGTCGATGTGCTGGAAGCACAGGCAGGCGAGCCGGGCTTGCGGTTCCTCGACCGCTTCGGCAAGCCGGTTCCCTGGTAACGACTGGGCCGATCGGGTAGCGCGGGACGGCTTCGCGTGCCAAGCTGCGGGGCGTGCCTGGATCCGGAGAATCCGAGATCGTGCTGATCCCGCTCGACGAGCAGGGGCTGGAGCGGCTTCTGGAAGCCGCGGTGGCCGACGCCGAACCGGCCGAGGTCATGCCGCCGGTGGAAGGTCCCGCCGGGTGGACCGAAGCCCGCCGCGAAGCGTTTCTCGCGTTCCACCGCCGGCGATCGCTCAATCCGGACACCGCCATCGAGACGACGTGGGTCGTGGAAGTCGACGGCCGGGTCTGCGGAGCGGCCCGCCTGCGCCCGGTGTCCGGACGGGCCGCGCTGGAGGTCGAGGCCGGAGTGTGGCTCGGCCGCTCGGCGCGCGGCCGCGGAATCGGCCGCAAGGTGACCGCGGTCCTGCTGGACGCGGCCCGCGACGGCGGAGCGGCGAAGTTCGTCGCGACGACCACTGTGGACAACGCGGCGGCCCAGCGACTGCTGAGCGGGGCCGGCGCGGAACTGGACGTGCGCGGCACGGAGATCGACGCACACCTGGACTTCTGACTGCTCGGCTCGGTCCTGCGAGCGCCCGATGGGGTTTTTCCGCCGGGTGCCGGAGCTCCTGCACCAACCGCCGCCCGGCGCGCGATTCCGATGGCCGTGAGGGCCACCCTGAGGGAATCAGATTCCCTCAGGGTGGCCCTCACGGACGTTCGCACTGACCAGGGGCAGCTTCATGCGCCGCGCTCGCGGGGGTTTCTCGCGCGCGGCGGGCTGGCGAGGTCCGTGAAGGGCTCATTGAGGGAATCAGGTTCCCTCAATGAGTCCTTCACGGACCTCAGCGGGAGGAGCCCCGGGTGCGTCTCGTCGGCCGGTGCCCGCAGCGCCCTGGCAAGCGCCGCTGCCGCGAACCCACCGCACATCGCGCTACTGAGATAACCCCAATGTGGCATTGGGTGCGCTGAACGCAACCAATGCCGCATTGGGTGCGTCGCATGCACCCAATGCGGCATTGGGGCGCTCGCCGGTCGAGCAAGAGGTCAGTTGAGTTCCAGCTCCGGCGAGTACATGTCGAACCAGTGGTGCAGGTCCAGCGCCCGGTCCATGCCGACCCGCTGGGCCTGGCTGATCGCCGCCGGGTCCGTCGCCGCCGACTGCTGCAGCCATTCCCGGCTGACCATCTGGAACAGCGGGTTGTCCTTCTGCGCCAAGGCTTCCTTGACCTGCTCCTGCAGCGCGATCGCGTACCCCGGGTCCTGAGTGGACGGATACGGGCTCTTCACCCGGTCCCGCACCGACGCCGGCAGCACGTGCTTCGTCGCGTGCCGCAGCAGGCTCTTTTCCCGGCCGTCGTAGGTCTTGAGCGACCACGGCGTGTTGTAGACGTACTCGACGAGCCGGTGGTCGCAGAACGGCACGCGGACTTCCAGGCCGACCGCCATCGACATGCGGTCCTTGCGGTCGAGCAGCTGCCGCACGAAGCGGGTCAGGTGGAGGTTGCAGATGACCCGCATCCGCGATTCCCGCTCGGATTCGCCGTCCAGCAAGTCCACTTGGGACACCGCGGTGCGGTACTGGTCGTCGATGTAGGAATCCAGGTCGAGCTTCGCGGCGAGGCCCGGTTCGAGCAGCGAAGCACGGTCGTCCATCAGGCTGTTGCGGAACGCCAGCCACGGGAAGGTGTCCGCCTTCACCGCGGCCTCGTCGTGGAACCAGCGGTACCCGCCGAACACCTCGTCGGCCGATTCGCCGGACAGCGCGACCGTCGACTCCGCCCGGATCGCCTTGAACAGCAGGTACAACGACGTGTCCATGTCGCCGAGACCCGTCGGGATGTCGCGGGCGCGCAGCACCTTGCGGCGCACCTCGGGGTCGCTCAGGTCGGCCGGGTTCAGCATCACGTCCTGGTGCGCGGAACCGACCAGCTTGGCGACGTCGCGGATGTAGGGCGAGTCGGGGGTGTCGCGCATTTCGTCGGGCTGGAAGTTCTCCTCCTGCCCGAAGAAGTCGACCGAGAAGGTGCGCAGCTGCTCGCCTTCCTCGGCCAGCCGCGCGGCGGCGAGACCGGTGACCGCGCTCGAGTCGAGGCCGCCGGACAGCAGCACGCAGCGCGGGACGTCGGCGACCAGCTGCCGGTGGACGATGTCGGTCATCAGCTCGCGCACGCGCTCGACCGTCGTCTCCTGGTCGTCAGTGTGCTGCTTCGCGTCGAGCTTCCAGTAGGTGCGGGTGTTGATGCCCTCCCGGGTCACCGTCACGACGGTGGCCGGGTCGACCTCGTGCATGCCCTTCCACAGCGACCAGCCCGGACGCTTCGTGAAGCCCATCAGCTCGCGCAGGCCGTCGCTGTCGACCGCCTTGCGCGCCAACGGGTTCGCCAGGATCGCCTTCGGCTCGGAGCCGAACAGGACGCCGTCGCGGGTGGGGTAGTAGTAGAACGGCTTGATGCCCATCCGGTCGCGGATCATCACGAGCTTCTGGTCGCGCTCGTCCCAGATCGCGAACGCGTACATGCCGTTGAGGTGGTCCACGACCTCGGTGCCCCACTGCAGGTACCCGTGCAGCACGACCTCGGTGTCGCTGTCGGTCTCCCAGCGGTGGCCCAGTTTGGTGAGTTCTTCACGAAGTTCGGAGAAGTTGTACGCCTCGCCGCTGTAGACCATCGCGACCTCGCCGTTCGGGGTCTTGACGCTCATCGGCTGGCGTCCGCCCGGCAGGTCGATGATGGCGAGCCGGCGGTGACCGAGAGCGACCGAGCGGCGGACCCAGGTCCCGCGGTCGTCCGGTCCTCGGCAGGCCATGGTCTCGGTCATCGCGTCCGCGATCTCCTGCTGCCGCGTGAGATCCGTGTCGTAGGAAACCCAGCCCGCGATTCCGCACATACGAGCCCTCCCTGAACCTAGTTAGTTAGTTGATACAACTATTGGTTACTCAGGTGTAACACGGACCCCCGACCGTTGTCTGCCCGAATTGCACTCTCTGTCCTTGATCCGCTACCAGCTGTGCCGCAAGTCACCCACCAACTACGGACCGTCACGTGACTCCGCTGACCCGGATGGCGCTTGCCGCAGTGGCCCGGGTCACCGGCCGTCAAGATCGCGTAAACGCCCCCAGGTCGCGGCGTCAAGGAGGCGTCAGACGCGGGTGCTCACCCTCCGCGACGACCGCACAGTGGCTCTCGACCGACGGTCGCCCGTGCCGGGTGACCCTTCCTGAGAGGTGCCTCGTGGCGGATTTGCTGTACGCCCTATTGCTCATCGGCGTTTTCGCGGTGCTCGCCGGTGTCCTGCGCGGGCTGGAGAAGCTGTGAGCGGCGCGGGCACCGTGGCCAACATCGTCGGCGGGCTGCTGGCGCTTGGCCTCCTCGGCTACCTGTTCGTCGCCCTCGTGAGGCCGGAGAAATTCTGAGATGAGTGACGTCGCGGCCGGTTTCCTGCAAGCCGGCGTGCTCCTGGTCGCCCTCGCGGTGGTCTACAAACCCCTCGGCGACTACCTCGCCCGCGTCTTCTCCACCGAGAAGCACCTGCGGATCGAGAGGACCCTGTACAAGATCGTGCGGGTCGACCCGAACACCGAACAGCACTGGAAGACCTACGCCTCGGGCGTGCTCGGCTTCTCGTTCGTCTCGGTGATCCTGCTGTACCTGCTGCAGCGCCTGCAGTCGATCCTGCCGTGGAACTTCGACCGCGGGCCGGTTTCGCCCGCCGTCGCGTTCAACACCGCGGTTTCCTTCGTGACCAACACGAACTGGCAGTCCTACACGCCCGAGTCGACCATGGGCCACTTCGTCCAGATGGCCGGGCTCACCGTGCAGAACTTCCTCTCCGCGGGCGTCGGGCTCGCCGTGGCGATCGCGGTGACGCGCGGGTTCGTCCGCTCGCGCACCGACCGGCTCGGCAACTTCTGGGTCGACCTGACCCGCGGCACGATCCGCGTGCTGGTGCCGATGGCGTTCGTGTTCGCGCTCGTCCTCGTCGCGCTCGGCGTCGTGCAGAGCCTGCGGTCCGGCGTCGCGGTGACGAACCCGGACGGTTCCGGCAGCACGATCGCGCTGGCCCCGGCGGCGAGCCAGGAAGCGATCAAGGAACTCGGCACGAACGGCGGCGGCATCTTCAACGCCAACTCCGCGCACCCGTTCGAGAACCCGAACGTCTGGACCAACGTCATCGAGATGTTCCTGATCCTCGTGATCCCGGTCTGCCTGACCCGCGCCTTCGGGCAGCTGGTCGGCAACCGCAAGCAGGGCTACGTCCTGCTGTCGGTGATGGCCGGTCTGTGGACGGCGATGCTCGCGGTGATCTGGACGTCCGAGGCGCGCACGAACAGCCCGGCGGCGCTGGCCGCGGGAGCGAATCTCGAGGGCAAGGAACAGCGGTTCGGCATCGGCGGCACGTCGCTGTTCGCCGACACCACCACCGGCACGTCGACCGGCGCGGTCAACGGCGCGCACGACAGCCTGTCCGGCCTCGGCGGTGGGGGCACGCTGCTGAACATGCTCTTCGGCGAGGTTTCGCCGGGCGGCGTCGGCACCGGGCTGTACGGGATTCTCGTCATGGCCGTGATCGCGATGTTCCTGGCCGGGCTGATGGTCGGGCGAACGCCGGAATACCTGGGCAAGAAGCTCGGCAAGCGCGAGGTCACCTGCGCGGCGATCTCGATGCTGGCGATGCCCACCGTGGTCCTGCTCGGCTCCGGAATCGCCTTGCTGCTGCCGGGCACCCGGGACGCGCTCGGCAACTCGGGCCCGCACGGGCTGTCGGAGGTCCTTTACGGCTACACGTCCGCGGGCAACAACAACGGCAGCGCGTTCGGCGGTCTCACCGCGACCAGCGACTGGTTCCAGGCGTCGCTTTCGGTGGCCATGCTGATCGGCCGGTTCGTGCCCATCGTCGCGGTGCTCTGCCTGGCGGGATCGCTTGCCTCGCAGAAGAAAGTTCCCGAGACCTCGGGCACGCTGCCCACCACCGGGCCGCTGTTCGGGACGTTGCTGACCGGCACTGTCGTCCTCGTCGCGGCCCTCACCTTCATCCCGGCGCTCGCGCTGGGGCCGATTGCAGAGGCATTGGCATGACCATCACCCAAGAGCGGACTCCGGAAGAGGAGACGCAGCACCACGTCGAAAACGCCGGACGCGTCGGCGCCGGGGTTTTCAGTCCGAAGCAGCTGTGGTCGTCCATGCCGGACGCGCTGCGCAAGCTGAATCCGCGCCACCAGCTCAAGAACCCGGTGATGTTCGTGGTGTGGGCCGGTTCGGTCCTGACCACCGTCTTCGCGGTCACCGACCCGAGCGTGTTCTCGATCCTCATCGCGGTGTGGCTGTGGTTCACCGTCGTGTTCGCGAACCTGGCCGAGGCCGTCGCCGAAGGACGCGGCAAAGCGCAGGCGGAATCGTTGCGGCGGACCAAAAAGGAGACCGTCGCGCGGCGGCTCACCGAGGACGGTTCCGAGGAGCAGGTGCCCGGGGTGGACCTGCGGGTCGGCGACCGCGTGGTGGTCGAGGCCGGGGAGGTGATCCCGGGCGACGGCGACGTCGTCGAAGGCATCGCCACGGTCGACGAGTCGGCCATCACCGGCGAGTCGGCCCCGGTGATCCGCGAGTCCGGCGGCGACCGTTCGGCGGTCACCGGCGGCACCACGGTGCTGAGCGACCGGATCGTCGTGCGGATCAGCACCAAGCCCGGCGAGTCCTTTGTGGACCGGATGATCGCGTTGGTGGAAGGCGCTTCCCGGCAGAAGACGCCGAACGAGATCGCGCTGACCATCCTGTTGTCGACGCTGACCATCATCTTCCTGCTCGCCGTCGTGGCGCTGCAGCCGATGGCGGCGTACTCCGGGAGCCAGCAGTCGGTGATCGTGCTGAGCGCGCTCCTGGTCTGCCTGATTCCGACCACGATCGGCGCGCTGCTGAGCGCGATCGGCATCGCCGGAATGGACCGGTTGGTGCAGCGCAACGTCCTCGCCACGTCCGGTCGAGCGGTCGAAGCCGCCGGCGACGTCTCGACGCTGCTGCTCGACAAGACCGGAACGATCACCTTCGGCAACCGGCGCGCGACCGAGCTGATCCCGGTCGGGAAGTCCACTATGGACGATCTGGCGCGCGCGGCCCGGCTGTCCAGCCTCGCCGACGGCACGCCGGAAGGGCGCAGCATCGTCGAGCTGATCGCCGAGCAGCACGGGCTTCCGGGCGCGGCGGACGACAGCGAGAAGCTCGCCGAGTTCGTTCCGTTCACCGCGCAGACCCGGATGAGCGGCGTCGACCTGGACGGCCGCGAGGTCCGCAAGGGCGCGACCTCGGCGGTGCGCCAGTGGGTGCGCGACCGCGGCGGCGACGTTCCGGACGAGACCGAACGCGTCGTGGACGAGATCAGCCAGCAGGGCGGAACCCCGCTGGTGGTCGCGGAAGCGGCGAACGGGACGGCGTTCGTGCGCGGGGTCATCCGGCTGTCGGACGTGGTGAAACCGGGCATGAAGGAGCGGTTCGAGGAACTGCGCTCGATGGGCATCAAGACGGTGATGATCACCGGCGACAACCCGCTCACCGCACGCGCGATCGCCGAGGACGCGGGCGTCGACGACTATCTCGCCGAGGCCAAGCCCGAGGACAAGATGGCGCTCATCAAGAAGGAACAGGAGGGCGGGCGGCTCGTCGCGATGACCGGCGACGGCACGAACGACGCGCCCGCGCTCGCGCAATCCGACGTCGGCGTCGCGATGAACACCGGGACCATGGCGGCCAAGGAGGCCGGGAACATGGTCGACCTCGACTCGAACCCGACTAAGCTGATCGAGATCGTCGGCATCGGCAAACAGCTGCTGATCACCCGCGGCGCGCTCACCACGTTCAGCGTGGCGAACGACCTGGCGAAGTACTTCGCCATCCTGCCCGCGATGTTCACCGGCATCTTCGCCCAGCTCGGCGCGCTCAACATCATGCACCTGGCGACGCCGAAGTCGGCGATCCTCTCCGCGGTGATCTTCAACGCGCTGATCATCGTCGCGCTGATCCCGCTCGCCCTGCGCGGCGTGCGGTACCGGCCGTCGTCGGCGTCCGCGCTGCTGCGCCGCAACCTGCTCGTCTACGGCCTCGGCGGGATCGTCAGCCCGTTCCTCGGGATCTGGGTGATCGACCTGATCGTGCGCCACATTCCAGGGATTGGCTGACATGAACGTCTTGCTCAAGCAGACCTGGGCGGGCCTGCGCCTGCTCCTCGCGATGACCGTGCTGCTCGGCGTCGTCTACCCGCTCGGCGTGTGGGCGGTGTCCCGCATCCCCGGCCTCCAAGGGCACGCGGAGGGTTCGGTGGTGACGCTGCACGGCCAGGCCGTCGGCTCGTCGCTGATCGGGATCGACCCGGTCGCCGCGGACCCGGCGCGCGACCCGTGGTTCCACAACCGGCCCTCGGCCGGTTCGAAGGACGTGCTCGGGCCGGGCGACCCGTCGACGTCGGGGCCGTCCAACAAGGGGCCGTACAACGAGGATCTGACCAAGGCCATCGCGCAGCGGCGGGCGCTGATCGCCCAACGCGAGGGCGTCACCCCGGCGGAGGTGCCAGCCGACGCGGTGACCGCTTCGGGCTCGGGCCTCGACCCGGCGATCAGCGTCGCCTACGCCGATCTCCAGGTGCTCCGCGTGGCCCGCAACACCGGGTTGAGCGAGGAGAAGGTGCGGCAGCTGGTCGCGGACAACACGAGCGGCAACGGGATCGGGGTGCCGGGCGTGAATGTGCTCCGGCTCAACCTTGCCGTGCATTCGGCCGCTCCTGGCGCACACTGACACAGTGAGCACCCCTGACACACCCCCGAAGCCGCGCCGAGGCGAACTGCGCATCTACCTCGGCGCGGCTCCGGGCGTCGGCAAGACCTTCGCCATGCTCGGCGAAGCCCGCCGTCGTCTGGACCGCGGCACGGACGTGGTCGTCGGCCTGGTCGAAACGCACGGCCGCGAGAAGACCGCCGACCTGCTCGACGGGCTGGAGGTCGTGCCTCGGCGCACGGTCAGCCACCGCGGGCACGAGTTCGCCGAGATGGACCTCGACGCGGTGCTCGCCCGCGCGCCCGAGGTCGTCGTCGTGGACGAGCTGGCCCATACGAACGTGCCCGGCGGGCGGCACGAGAAGCGCTGGCAGGACATCGACGAGCTGCTCGACGCGGGCATCGACGTGCTGTCCACGGTCAACGTGCAGCACCTGCAGAGCCTCAACGACGTCGTCGAGCGCATCACCGGCGTCACCCAGCAGGAAACCGTGCCGGACGAGGTCGTGCGCCGCGCGGAGCAGCTGGAGCTGGTCGACATCACGCCGGAGGCGCTGCGGCGGCGGCTCGCGCACGGCAACGTCTACCCTGCCGAGCGCATCGACGCCGCGCTGGGCAACTACTTCCGGCCCGGCAACCTCACCGCTTTGCGCGAGCTGGCGCTGCTGTGGGTGGCTGACCAGGTCGACGTCGCGCTGCAGCGTTATCGCGCCGAGCAGAAGATCACCGATACGTGGGAAACGCGCGAACGGGTGGTCGTGTCGATCACCGGCGGTCCGGAAAGCGAGACGCTGATCCGGCGCGCCAGCCGGATCGCCACCCGGGCGGGCGCGGAACTGCAGGTCGTGCACATCCTGCGCGGCGACGGCCTGGCCGGGCTCGGGCCGACCGCGATGGCCCGCTGCCGCACGCTGGCCGAGGAGGTCGGCGCGACCTTTCACGCGGTGGTCGGCGACGACGTGCCGACGGCGCTGCTCGATTTCGCGCGGGGGGTCAACGCGACTCAGCTCGTTATCGGCACCTCGCGGCGGTCGCGGATCGCGCGGCTTTTCGACCAGGGGATCGGCGCGACCGTGGTGCAGCAGTCCGGGCCGATCGACGTGCACATGGTCACGCACTCCTACGCCGGCGGACGGCTGCGGGCGCGGCTGGGCACGAGCCCGCTCGCGCCGTCGCGGCTCGTGCTGGGCTGGGTGCTGAGCATCGTGGCACCGGTCATCGCGACCGGTCTCGGCGTGCTGCTGCGCGACGCGGTCGAGTTCTCCACCGATGTGATCCTTTACGTGCTGGCCACCGTCATCGTCGCGCTGGTGGGTGGGCTCGGTCCGGCGCTGGTGGCTGCGATTTTCGGGGCCGGGCTGCTGAATTTCTTCTTCACGCCGCCGCTGTACACGCTGAATGTGCACAGTCCGCAGAATGTCGTGACGCTGATCGTGATGATCGTGGTGGCGGTGATGGTGGCGCTGGTCGTCGCTTCCGCCGCCCGGCGGGGCGTGGCGGCGGCGCGGGCTCGCACGGAGGCGTCGTTGTTGGCGTCTTATGCGCGAACGGTGTTGACCAATCCGAACCCGATCGAGCGGTTGCTGGAGAAGGTACGAGAGAACTTCGGCCTCACTTCCGTGACGCTGCTGGAGAAACGCAATGGCAAGTGGGACAAGGTCGCGCTGTCCGGCGGCGAGCCGTGTGCGGATCCGGA
Source organism: Amycolatopsis sp. Poz14 (assembly GCF_006704225.1). Lineage (NCBI taxonomy): Bacteria > Bacillati > Actinomycetota > Actinomycetes > Pseudonocardiales > Pseudonocardiaceae > Amycolatopsis > Amycolatopsis sp. Poz14. The sequence continues at coordinate 8,683,526 of NZ_JACLHD010000001.1, read as the reverse complement.
TGAGGCCGATGTGGACATTGCGGTGACCGCTGACGTCCACCTGACATTGCGCGGTCGCGCATTGCCCGCGGCGGACCGTCGGGTGCTCGAAGCCGTTGCGGGACAAGCGTTGCTCGCTTTGCGGCAGCAGCGAATGGCAGCGGCTGCGGCGGCCGCCGAACGCAAGGCCGAGGCGACCGAGTTGCGCACGACGTTGCTGTCCGCGGTCGGACATGACCTGCGGACGCCGCTCACGTCCATCAAGGCGGCGATCGGCAGCCTGCGCGCGCCGGATCTTTCGCTGTCCGATGAGGACACTGAGGAACTGATGGAAGCGGTGGAGCTTTCCGCGGACCGGCTCGCCGGGCTGATCGACAACCTCCTCGACTCCTCGCGGCTGGCGACCGGCGCGGTCACCCCGCACCTGCGGCCGGTCGGTTACGACGAAGTAGTCGCGCATGCACTGTCCAATGTGGACAATTCGCAGCAGGTGCAGGTATCGGTGGACGCGCGATTGCCTTCGGTGCAAGCGGATCCCGGCCTGCTGGAACGAGTGATCGCGAACGTGCTCGACAACGCTCTCCGACACGGCGGCGGCGACGTTTCCGCGCGGGCGAGCGCGCATTCGGAGTTTGTGGAACTGCGGATCGTCGACCACGGAAAGGGCCTGCGGAAGGGGACCGCGGAGTCCGCGTTCGCGCCGTTCCAGCGGCTGGGCGGCGACCGGGACTCGACGCCGGGCGTCGGGCTCGGATTGTCTGTCGCGAAGGGGTTCACCGAGGCGATGGGCGGTACCGTTCGCGCGGAGGACACACCTGGTGGAGGGTTGACGGTGGTGATCTCGCTGCCGGCCTGTACCGGCCGGGAACTCGTGGAAGCCGAACCGGCGGAGGAGGGGGTGGCGCGATGACTGCCGATCCAGCGGCGACGGTGCTGGTCGTCGACGATGAACCGCAGATCGTGCGTGCGTTGCGGATCAACCTCAACGCACGCGGGTACAAGGTGATCACCGCACACGACGGCACCGCTGCGCTGAAAGCGGTCGCCGAAACGAAACCCGACGTAGTGGTGCTCGATCTCGGCCTGCCTGATCTCGACGGCACCGAGGTGATCGCAGGCCTGCGCGGCTGGACGACGGTGCCGATCATCGTGCTGTCCGCGCGCGGTGATTCGGCGGACAAGGTCCAGGCACTGGACGCCGGTGCGGACGATTACGTCACCAAACCGTTCGGCATGGACGAACTCCTGGCCCGCCTGCGAGCCGCGGTCCGCCGCTCGTCGGTCGGCGGCACGGACGGCGCGGAAGCGGTGGTGGACACCGGCTCGTTCACGATCGACCTGGCGGCGAAGAAGGTGCTGCGCGAGGGACGCGAGGTGCACCTGACCAAGACGGAATGGGGAGTGCTGGAACTGCTGGTCCGCAACCGCGGCCGGCTGGTGGCGCAGAAACAGCTGCTGCACGAGGTGTGGGGCCCGTCGTATGAGACGGAATCCCATTATCTGCGGGTGTATCTGGCGCAATTGCGGCGGAAGCTGGAGCCGGAGCCTTCACGGCCGCGGCATCTGCTCACCGAACCTGGGATGGGGTACCGCTTCGAGGCCTGAGCTGCCAGAAAAGCCGTGAGGGGAACCCTGAGGGAATCAGATTCCCTCAGGGTTCCCCTCACGTACTTCAGCGGCTGGTGGAACTCGTCGGGTTGGTGTCCGAAGTGGACGCGCTCGGCGACGAGGACGACGACGGCTGGCCGCCGGTCGAACTGCTGCCAGAGCTGGGCGGCGGGCTGTCCGGAGGCGACGAGGGGGTGCTCGGCGGGGTGGACGGCGTCGTCGAGGCCGTGGAGCTGGTCGGCGGTTTCGGCGTCGTCGGGTGGCTGGTCGGCGGGTCGCTGCGGTCCGACGTCGTACCCGGCACCGGTTGCCCGCCACCCGGCTGTCCGCCGGGCTGACCAGCGTTCGGCGGAGGAGTGATCACGCTCGTCGTCGGCTTCCCGTCCGGGCCCACCGCCACCACCGTGGTCGGGGTCGGCGGGGAGGTCTGGCCGGGGGTCGGCGAGCCGGGGACGGTCATCGGGCCGCCGGGGACGGCGTTGCCCGGCACGACTACCTGGGAGCTGCCCTGCAGTCCGCCCTGGCCGCCGCCGGTGGTGTTCGTCGCGGTGTCGGTGACCGAGCCGGGGCCGGCGAGTTCGGCGACCGCGGCGAAGGCCGTCGCGACCACGAGGCCGCTGACGCCCAGGATCGCGTAGCCGGAGCGGCTCAGCCTCCCGCTCGCGCCCTTCGGCGGAGCGGTGGGGGCAGCGCTCACCGCGATCTCGGGCGACGCTGAGCTTGGTTCAGGCCCGTCGGGACGGGACATGCAGGCTCCTTAGAAGGGGTCAACGCTCAAGTCGAGGGGCGGCAACGGGGGAGCGGGGCTCCGGCCCCGGATGCCAGGCGGGAGGTTATCACTGCTCAGCACCCGTTCGCGCGACCGAGGGACGGGGCCGTCACCGTCCGCAGCCGGGGGTGTGCGGCAGGATGGGGCCGGTGAACGAGCAGGAATCGCCCGTCCGGCTGGCCGCCTGGGTGCACGGGCAGGTGCAGGGTGTCGGTTTTCGCTGGTGGACCCGGAGCCGGGCGCTGGAACTCGGGCTGACCGGATTCGCCAGGAATCTCCCGGACGGCCGTGTCGAGGTGGTCGCGGAGGGTAGCCGGGGCAACTGTGCGCAGTTGCTGAGCGCGCTGCGCTCCGGAACCTCACCCGGAAGAGTGGATCAGGTAGTTGAACGCTGGACCGCCGCCAAGGGCGGGCTGGAGGGCTTCGCCGAACGCTGAGGCGGGTGGGGCGGCTGCGGCTGACGGGGTGCTTGGGGTTGCCGGGGCGGTCGGTCCTGTGCTAGGCGCGCCCGGGCGGCCCGGCCTCCCACGGCGCCGGAGAACCCCCGGGTAGCCTGTCCCGAACCGGGGGAACCGGTAGCCATCCAGTACCCGTGGCCAAGAGGGGTCGGCAGCACGTGCACCTGAAGAGCCTGACGCTCAAGGGCTTCAAGTCCTTCGCCTCGGCGACCACGCTGCGCTTCGAACCCGGCATCACCTGCGTGGTCGGCCCGAACGGCTCCGGAAAGTCGAACGTCCTCGACGCGCTGCGCTGGGTCATGGGCACCCAGGGCGCGAAGGACCTGCGCGGCGGCAAGATGGAAGACGTCATCTTCGCCGGCACCGCGGGACGCGCCCCGCTGGGCCGCGCCGAGGTCACGCTCACCATCGACAACGCCGACGGCGCGCTGCCCATCGAGTACGCCGAGGTCTCCATCACCCGCCGGATGTTCCGCGACGGCGCGAGCGAGTACGAGATCAACGGCGACCGCTGCCGGCTGATGGACGTCCAGGAACTGCTGTCGGACTCCGGCATCGGCCGCGAGATGCACGTCATCGTCGGGCAGGGCCAGCTGTCGGCGATCCTGGAATCCAAGCCCGAGGAGCGGCGCGCGTTCATCGAGGAGGCCGCGGGCGTCCTCAAGCACCGCAAGCGCAAAGAGCAGACCCTGCGCAAGCTCAACAACATGCAGGGCAACCTCGACCGGCTCACCGACCTCACCACCGAACTGCGCCGCCAGCTCAAACCGCTGGGCAAACAGGCCGAGATCGCCCGCAAGGCCCAGTCGGTGCAGTCCGACCTGCGCGACGCCCGGCTCCGGCTGCTCGCCGACGACCTGGTCACCCAGCGCGAGTCCATCCAGCGGGACGAAGCCGACGAGCGCACCGCCCGCCAGCGCCGCGCCGAGGTCGAGCAGGCGTTGGAAATCGTGTCCGCGGAAGAAACCGAGCTGGAGGCTTCGCTCGCCGAGGACGCGCCGCGGCTGCAGATCGCGCAGGAGACTTGGTACAAGCTGTCCGCGCTCACCGAACGGTTGCGCGGCACCGTGCGGCTGGCCGTCGAACGGCAGCGGCACCTTTCTTCCGACGTCTCCGCGCCCACCGGCGGCCGTGACCCGGAGGAACTGCTCGCCGAGGCCGAACAGGCCGCCGAGCGCGAGCAGGAGCTGACCGAAGCGGTCATGGAGGCCCGCGAACTTCTCGCGGAAACCGTGCTGCGCCGGGAAGATCTCGAACAGCGGGTGCAGGCCGCGGAGCGCGCGCACTGGGCCGCGGTCCGGGCGATCGCCGACCGTCGCGAGGGCATGGCGAAGCTGACCGGTCAGGTCGAAGCGTTGCGCAGCAAGAACGGGGCGACCGCGGAGGAAGTCGACCGGCTGACGGTCGGGCTGCAGGAAGCCGCCGAGCGCGCCGAGATCGCGGTCGAGGAGCTGGAAGAAGCCAAAGCCGTTGGCGGCACGGAAGAATCCGACGACGCCGAGCTGCAGCAGCGCCACGACCGCGCGGTGGAGGCGAACAACGCCGCCAAGGCTCGCGTCGAAGAGCTGGTGAAGGCCGAGCGCGGTTCCGAGCGCGAGATCGCGTCGGAGAAGGCCCGTGTCGAGGCCCTGTCGATGGGGCTCAAGCGCAAGGACGGCGCGGGTGCGCTGCTCGGCGCGTCCGCGGAATTGCCGGGCCTGCTCGGTTCGGTCGCCGCGTTGCTTACCGTGCAGCCGGGGCACGAGGTCGCGCTGGCCGCCGCGCTCGGACCGGTGGCCGACGCGGTCGCGGTGTCCGGCGGCGAGAACGCGCTGTCCGCGCTGAAGTACTTGAAGGAAACCGATTCCGGTCGCGCCGGGATCGTGCCTGCTGGTGCTGGGTCCACTGTGGACACCAGCTCGTGGCCGCCGCTGCCCGAGGGCGCCCGCTGGGCTCGCGAGGTCGTCAGCGCGCCGGAGCAGTTGCGTCCCGCGGTCGAGAAGGCGCTGGACCGCCTCGCGCTGGTGCCGGACCTGGAAGGCGCGCGTCAGCTCGTGGCGCAGCACCCGCAGGTGCGGGCGGTCACCGCCGAGGGCGATGTCTTCGGGGCCGACTGGATCGCCGGTGGTTCCGCCGCTCGCGAGAGCGTGATCGAGGTCCAGGCGGCGGTCGACGAGGCGCAGGAACGTTTGCGTACGGCGGAACGCGCGTTGGAGCAGTACTCCGCCGAACTGGAAGGCGCGCGCGCCGAGCAGCAGTCCCGGCGCGAAGAGGTCGGACAGGCGAAGGACGCGCTGGGCGAAGCCAAGGTGCGCAAGGCCCGTTCCTCCGAGCGGCTCAACCGGTTGCAGCAGGCGGCGCGGTCCGCGCAGGCCGAGGTCGAACGGCTCACCCAGCAGCGTGCGAAGGTCGAGCAAAGCCGCGAGCAGGCGCTGGAACAGTTGGCAGAGCTGGAAGAACGCCTCGCCGCGGTCGCCGAGCAGCCGGTCGAAGACGACCCGGACACCGCCGAGCGCGACGAAGCCGCCGAGCAGCTTGCCGTGGTGCGGCAGGAAGAAGTCGAAGCGCGGCTCGCGCAGCGCACTGCCGAGGAACGCGCGCGCAGCATCGCCGGGCGCGCGGAATCGTTGCGCCGCGCGGCCTATGCCGAGCAGCAGGCCCGCGAGCGCGCGGCCAAGGCCCGGGAAGCGCGCGAGCGTGGCGCGGAAATCGCGAACGCGGTCGTCAACGCCGGTGAATTCGCGCTGGAGCGGATCGAGCTGTCCGTGCAGCGCGCGGCCGCCGAGCGCGACGAAGCCCAGGCGCAGCGCCAAACCCGCGAAACCGCGCTCACCGCGGTGCGCGCGAAGGTGCGCGAGCTGTCCGGCGAACTCGAGAAGCTGACCGACGCCGTCCACCGCGACGAGGTGCTGCGCGCCGAGCAGAAGCTGCGGCTGGAAACGCTGGAAGCGAAGATCGCCGAGGACTTCGGCATCGGGCTGGCGGACCTGGTCGAGGAGTACGGGCCGAACGTGCCGGTGCCGCCGAGCGCGGGCGAGATGGCCGAGTACGAGGCGGCCAAGGAGCGCGGCGAGGACGTCACCCCGCCGCCGCCGATGCCGTACGACCGCGACACCCAGGCCCGCCGCGCCAAGCGCGCGGAGAAGGACCTGACCCTGCTGGGCAAGGTGAACCCGCTGGCGCTGGAGGAATTCGCGGCGCTGGAGGAGCGGTACAAGTTCCTCTCCACCCAGCTGGAAGACCTCAAGGACACCCGCAAGGACCTCGAGGCCGTCATCAAGCAGGTCGACGAGAAGATCCTGGAGGTCTTCACCTCGGCCTACGCCGACGTGGCGCGCGAGTTCGAGACCGTCTTCGGCGTGCTGTTCCCCGGCGGCGAGGGCCGGATGGTGCTCACCGAGCCGAACGACCTGCTCGCCACCGGCGTCGACGTCGAGGCGCGCCCGCCGGGCAAGAAGGTCAAGCGGCTGTCGCTGCTGTCCGGTGGCGAAAAGTCGCTGGTGGCGGTCGGCATGCTGGTGGCGATCTTCCGCGCCCGCCCTTCGCCCTTCTACGTGATGGACGAGGTCGAGGCGGCGCTGGACGACACCAACATGCGCCGGCTGATCGGCCTGCTGGAGCAGCTGCGCGATTCGTCGCAGCTGATCATCATCACGCACCAGAAGCCGACGATGGAGATCGCCGACGCGCTGTACGGCGTGAGCATGCAGGGCGACGGCATCACCAAGGTGATCTCGCAGCGGCTGCGCACCGCGGAAGAGGAACCCGTCCCGGCTTCCTGAGCGGGGTTGCGCCGTTCAGCCGATCCTGCCCGAACGGGCAGGGCTGGCCGGACTGCCGTCCGATCGGCCAACTGCCGCGGTGCCCGCACGTCTTCAGGGGTGTTCGAAGGAAACACATCCTGGAGGGGATTCGACAATGCGCACCATCGTGGCCCGCACCCTGATTTCCGGTTCGCTGCTCGGCGCCGCCCTCGCGGTCGCCGCGTGCGGCAGCGGCTCGCCGACCGGGCAGGCCGCAGCCGCGCCTACTGCGCTCTCGGCCGCGCCGACCGCTTCCTCCGTGGCCGCACCGACTTCTTCCGCGACGCCCACGCCGTCCGCTCAGGCCCCGGCGCACCAGAGCAAGCCCAAGCCGCACTCGAGCCCGGCCAAGGAGCAGCCCGGCGACCGCTTGCCGGGCAAGGGAGAACTCGGCAACGGCGCGGACTGCGGCCCCATCGACGGCCCCGGCGGCAAGGTCGACGTGGTGACCGAGGCGATGCCCGCCGGAACCGTCGGCTGCACCGAAGCGATCAACGTGATGTCCGACTATCTGGCCCAGGCGCCGACCAAGGCGGAGGGCACCGGGCGTTTCCTCGACGTCGACGGCTGGAACTGCGGATACGACGGCGGAAACGGCGGCAGCAAGCAGATTTTCTGCGGCAGCAAGGGGCTTTCGTTCCACGGCAAGGCGGTGTGAGCGCGGCACTTTTCTCTCGCGCCCCGGGTACGAACGGGTAGAAGCGGGCGCCGCGGCTGTCCGCTCGCCGTCCGGGGCTGGCACGGTCGGTCTTGTCCGGCGGCGCGGTTGAGCCGGGCGCACCTTCAAGGCAGCACTGGGAGAAAGGTTCCACAGCGATCATGCCTTCACTCGTCAAGAGACTCGCGATCGGCGGCGCCGCGGCGCTCGCGCTGGCCGTCACCGTTCCGGCCGGTCAGGCGTTCGCCATCGACCGGGTCGCGTGCAACGGCCGCACCGACTTCGTCCAGCTGCGCCTCGCCGGCGGAAGCCCGTGGGACGGCAGCGATGTCGCCTGCTTCGCCAACAGCGGCGCGACGTACGTGGACCTGGGCGGCGTCACCCGGGTCGACTCCGGCAACAACTCGGTCACCCTGTACTGGGACGGCGGCCGGACCGACCTCGGCCGCTGGCAGGGCGGCGACCTGAACTTCGTGCACGTGCGGCAGGTCGTGATCCACTAAGCGATTCCGCCGGCGGCCCGGCTTTCCCGCATCGAGGGGAGGCCGGGCCGTTCGCTGTCACACTGCCGACCCGGCGTTGGCCCCATAGAGTGAATCCGGCCGAACGGCGGCCGAGAGCCGGGGAGGTACTTCTTCATGCGCGCGATGGTGCCCAAAGCCGTTGTCACGGCGTCGATTCTCGCGGTCGGCACCCTGCTCGCGGCTTGCGGCGGGAGCAGCGACCCGGCGGCCGCCGTCTCGTCCCCGCCGTCGGTCGCGCTCACTGTCACGTCCGTGCCGGCGAGCCCCCTGCCGAGCAGCAAAGCAGCGCCGTCGAGCAAGACGCACAGCCCGGGCGAATCCCAGGACAGCAGCTCGGACGCTGGGGAAACGGTCGGCCCGCCGGTCGACTGCGGCCCGATCGACGCGCCCAACGGCAAGGTCGGCCTGGCCGCCGCCGAGACCAAGGCCGGTCGCCCCGGCTGCACCGAGGCGATCAACGTGATCACCCAGTACTTCGAGGACGCGCCGAAAAAGGCCGAGGGCACCGCGCACGTGCTGAACGTGAGCGGCTGGCGGTGCATGGCCGACACCGGCGCGCAGGGCAGCGGCCGGATCGGCTGCGACAAGGACGGCATGGTCTTCTACACGCAGCCGTAAAACGCGCTCTCGCCGGGCTCCCGAGGGAACCCGGCGAGAGAAAAGCCCTTGTTAGGCGGGGGTTTCCGCGGGCTCCTCGACCTGCTCGACGTTCGGGTCGGCACCGCGCCGCCGCAGCGACAGCAGCCCGCCCACGATCAGCGTGATCAGCACGCCGGCGAAGGTGTACCAGTAGGTCGCCAGCGGCACGAGCGTCTTCGTCGCCGCGCCGAACTGGATGTGCACCTCGGTGGTCGCCTTGTCGAATTTCACGAACAGGATCAGGAACGCCATCCCGACCACCGAGCAGGCGAACGCGATCACCGCGTCGGACTGGCGGGCCTTGCGCACCAGCAGGCCGAGGAAGAACGACCCGAGCAGCGCGCCGTAGGTGTAGCCGACGATCCCGAGGCCCTGCTGGATCACCGGGTCCTTCGAGTTGGTGAACATCGAGGCGAACACGGCGAACACGGCCGCCCAGATGAGTGTCCACATGCGACCGTGCCGGAGCAGTTTGGCGTCCTCGATCGATTTGTGCGTGAACCGCTGGTAGAGGTCGGCGATCGTGGAGGTGGACAGCGCGTTGAGCGCGGATGCGAGCGCGCCCATCGTCGAGGCGAGGATGCCGGCGATCAAGAGCCCGGCGAGGCCGACCGGAAGGTCGTTGACGATGAAGTTGGAGAACACGTCGTCGCCGGACATCTTCCCGGCCGCGACCGCGGTGGCCGTCGAGCCGGTCTTGCCGCCGGTGTAGACCCACAGCATCGCGCCGACGAGCAGGAACAGCGCGAACTGGATGAACACCACGATGGACGAGCCGATCAGCGCGCGCTGGCCGTCGCGCAGGTTCCGGCAGGAGAGCAGGCGGCCGACGATCAGCTGGTCCGCGCCGTGCGAGGCCATCGACAGGAACGCGCCGCCGACTACCGCGCAGAGGAACGCGTACGGGTTGGTGAGCAGGTTCGACGCGAAGTCGGTGAGCTGGAACCGGCCCTGGCTCGAAGCGATCTGCGTCCAGCCGGACGGCAGCTTCGTGGACAGGAAGATCACCGCGCCGATCGCGCCGAGGATGTAGAGCGACCACTGGATGACGTCCACCCAGATCACCGACTTGATGCCGCCGACGAACGCGTAGACCACGGTCAGCGCGGTCAGCAGCACGACGATGTGCCAGTACTCGGTGTGGATGCCGTAGTGGCCGAGGATCGCCTTGATCGGGATCGCCCCGGCGAACAGCCGCAGCCCCTCGGCGAGCAGCCGCGTCACCACGAAGGTGACCGACGCGGTGCCCTGCAGCCCGCGGCCGAAGCGGCGGCCGAGGAATTCGTACGCGCTCACGTAGTTGCCGCGGAAGTAGCGCGGCAGCAGCACGAACGCGGCGATCACGCGGCCGATGATGTAGCCGAACGCGACTTCGAGGAACAGGAAGGCGCTGCCGAACACGAGCCCGGGCGTCGAGATGACGGTGAGCGTGGACGTCTCGGTGGCCACCACCGAGAGCGTGACCGCCCACCAGGGCATGCTGCGCTCGCCGACGAAGTAGTCGTTCGCGGACTTCTGTCTGCGTCCGACCAGCACGCCGATGACCGGCATCGCCGCGAGGTACACGATGACGATCACCAGATCGACTGGATTCATGGGGTTCTCCTACCGTGGTTGCCCGGATTCCGCGACCCGGAGCCGGGTCGCGGCGCCCCCCAGCGGGGCGGGGAGATTCAGGGGCGTCGCACCCGGCGTCAGCGCGCCGAGCAGGCGGGGACCGCTCGCGCCGGTGGCCGAGGGCAGCGTCGCCGGGACGCCGCACCAGCTCAGCCAGCCGAGCAGCGCGGTCAAGTAGGCCTCTTTGCCGGAGCCGGGGAGGCCGAGGTCGTCGCTGGTGCGCAGCGCGCCTTCGGGAAGATGACGCGCCAGCGCCGCCATGGTCGCCGGGTTCGCGACGCCGCCGCCGGACGCGACAACGGTCGCGACGCCGTGCCGCCGGCATTCCGCGGCGACCGTCGCGGCGGTCAGTTCGGTGAGCGTCGCCAGCAGATCCTCCGCGGACAACGACGGCAGTCCGGACAGGGCTGCGTTCAGGTATCCGCCGTGGAAGTGCTCTTTGCCCGTGGATTTCGGGGGAGGGGCGGCGAAATAGGGGTCGGCGAGCAACCGGTCGAGCAGGTCCTTCCGGACCGAGCCGGCGAGCGCGAGCCGTCCGTCGACGTCGGCGGACAGCTTGCCGTCGCTGACGTGGGCGGCGGCGAGATCGAGCAGCGCGTTGGCCGGGCCGGTGTCGTAGGCGAGCACCTTGTCCGACTGCGTGACCACGGTGATGTTCGCGATGCCGCCGAGGTTGAGCGCGGCCACCGGGCGTCCGGTCTCCTCGGCGAGGCCGCGCAGCCACATCGCGTCGAGCGTGCTCGCCAGCGGCGCGCCCTGGCCGCCCGCGGTGATGTCGCGGATGCGGAGGTCGGCGATCACCGGCACGCCGGTGCGCTCGGCGATCCACGCCGGCTGGCCGAGCTGGAGCGTGCCGAGCGCGACGCCGTTTTCGACCCAGTGGTAGACGGTCTGGCCGAGCGAGGCGATCACGTCCACCGGCCCGTACGCGGCGATCCCGCGCGCGGCCGCGTCCGCGAACGCCTGGCCGACCCGGGTGTCGAGGACGGTCAGCTGCCGCGCGCTGCTCGGCCGCGGCGGGAACGCGTCGAGGAGGTCCGCGCGGAGGTCGGCGGGATAGGGCACGTCGAGCTCGCCGAGCGGGGTGAGGACGACGGTCCCGTCGTCTTCGCGGATTTCGGCGACCGCGACGTCGATTCCGTCCACGGACGTGCCCGACAGCAGCCCGAGGACGCGGAAACAGTGGCCGGCGGGGGTGGTCATCCGATGTGGTCTAGTCAACGCGGAAGGGGTGGCGCAAGACGCTTCGTGGAGTCTTGGCCGAATCGGAACCGTTCGCGTTACTCGTTGGCCTCGCGGTGGGGTGTCCGGTGGCTTGTGCACGCGGATGACAGGATGGTGGCGTGTCGAGCACCTGGTTCTGGATCGTTGTCGTCGCCGTCGTCGTCCTGGTCGCCGTGCTGGTGTCCGGGCTGCTCATCGCGCGCAAGCGGCGGATCAGCATCGCCGAACAGCGCAAGGTCGAGGAGAAGCCGAAGGGCGGCGGGTATGCCGCGTCCGGCGGGATCTCCTTCGCGTCCGGCGGAACGGCCGTCGAGGCGAAACCCGAGCCTGCTCCTTCGCCGGAGCCTTCGCCCGAGCCGGTGGTCGAGCACCCCGTCGAGGACCGGCCGGAAGTCGACGGCCAGCCCGCGGTCGGCGACGACGCCGCGGTCCCGCGCGACTCCGACCAGCGCACGGTGCGCGACGTCAAGCTCCCCGAGCCGGTCGAGGAAGAAGCTCCCGAAGCGGTCGTGCCGGGAACGGTCGAGCCGATCGAGGAGATCGAGTCCCCGACCGGCCGGCTCGAGCGCCTGCGCGGCCGCCTGTCGAAGTCCCGCTCGGTGTTCGGGCAGAGCCTGCTGGGCCTGCTCGGCGGCGGCGACCTGGACGAGGACTCGTGGCAGGACGTCGAAGACACGCTGCTCATGGCGGACCTCGGCGCCGCCACGACGACCCAGATCGTGGACCGCCTGCGCGACGAACTGAACCGCCGCGCGGTGCGCACGTCAGGGGAAGCCCGCGAACTGCTGCACGAGGTGCTGACCGCGGCGCTGTCCACGGACGCCGAGCGCTCGGTCCGGGCCCTCCCGCACGAGGTAGACGGCAAGAAGCAGCCCGCGGTCGTGTTGGTGGCGGGCGTGAACGGCACCGGCAAGACCACGACGACCGGCAAACTCGCGCGAGTGCTGGTGGCCCAGGGCGGCACCGTGGTGCTGGGCGCGGCCGACACGTTCCGCGCCGCGGCCGCCGACCAGCTCCAGACGTGGGGCGAACGCGTAGGTGCCTCGGTGGTGCGAGGCAAGGAAGGCGCAGACCCGGCGGCAGTCGCGTTCGACGCGGTCAAGCAGGGCATCAGCGAGGGCGTGGACACGGTCCTGGTCGACACCGCGGGCCGCCTCCACACGAAGACCGGCCTGATGGACGAACTCGGCAAGGTGAAGCGAGTCGTGGAAAAGCAGGCGCGGGTGGACGAGGTCCTGCTCGTGCTGGACGCGACGACCGGACAGAACGGGCTCGCGCAGGCCCGGGTGTTCGCCGAGGTCATCGACGTGACGGGCATCGTCCTGACCAAACTGGACGGCACCGCCAAGGGCGGGATCGTGTTCCAGGTCCAGAAGGAACTGGGAGTGCCGGTGAAGCTGGTGGGGCTGGGCGAGGGGCCGGATGATCTGGCGCCGTTCGAGCCCGGGGCGTTCGTGGACGCTTTGCTGGGTTGATTCGCCTGGCTGGGTGAATACCGGCTAAAGCGGACATCTCTCGCGGGTCTGCCTGCCACGGTGGGCGGCGGCACGCTGCGCGGGACGGTCCGCTCGGTTCAACCAGCTCTAGGAGAACCTCCATGCACCCTCGGATTCGTCCTGTCCTGATCGCCGCCTGCGCGCTGGTTCTCGCCGGTTGTTCCGCGCACGTGAGCGTCGGCAAGGAAGTCTCCAAGGAGAACTTCGAAAAGGGCATTTCCGACGCTCTCCAGCAGTCCATCGGCAAGCGGCCGGACACCGTCGCCTGCCCGGGGCCGATCAAGGCTGTCGAGGGGGAGTCGATGCGCTGCGTCCTCACCGCGGGTGGACAGAAAGTCGGGCTCACCGCGAAAATCGGCGCGGTGAACGGCACCGAGGTGAAGTACGACGTCCAGGTCGATCAGAAACCCATGCAGTGACCCGAGTAACCCTTCGCCAGCTCACCGAAGCCGACCGGTCGCGAGTGCGCGAGATCCTCTCCGCCCCGGAAGTTTCGCAGTGGTGGGGCGATCCCGACGAGGAAACCGACGGGCTTCTCGCCAAGGACGAAGAACACGCCTACGCCATCGAGCACAACGGCCAGACCGTCGGCATCATCCAGAGCTGGGAAGAAACCACCCCCCGCTACCGGCACGCCGGGATCGACCTCGCTGTGCACCCTGGCCACTACGGGCTCGGGCTCGGCTCGGAGGCGATCCGGATCCTCGCGCAGCGTCTGTTCGACCAGGGGCACCACCGCATCACCATCGATCCGGCGGCGGCCAACCACCGTGCGATTCACGTGTACCAGAAGCTCGGCTTCCGGCGCGTCGGGATTCTCCGCGACTACGAGCAAGGGCCGGACGGCACCTGGCACGACGGTCTGCTGATGGACCTCCTCAAAGGCGAACTCAGGGGCGAACTCAAGTAACCGGCAGCTGCTGCGAAAGCCGGTCCGCCACCTTCTGCACCACCGGCGCGATGTGGCTCACCGCGTCCGCCGTCAGGCGGCCGGACGGGCCCGACACCGACACCGCGGCGGGCACTGGGGCACCGGGGATCGCGACGGCGATGCAGCGCACACCCAATTCCTGCTCTGCCTCATCGAGGGCGTAACCCTGGCCGGCGATCTTCTTCAACTCCACCGCCAGCGCGTCCGGGTCGGTGAAGGTGTGCTCGGTGTACGCGGGCATTCCGGTGCGTTCCAGCAGCGACGCGACCTCGTCGGCGGGCAGTTCCGCCAGCATCGCCTTGCCCACGCCGGTGCCGTGCGGCAGGAGGCGCCGGCCGACCTCGGTGAACATGCGCATCGAGTGCTTCGAGGGCACTTGTGCGACATACACCACCTCGTCGCGTTCCAGCACCGCCAGGTTCGCCGTCTCGCCGACCTCCTCGACCAGCTCCACCAGCAGCGGCCGTGCCCACGCGCCGAACTGCATGCTGGCGTTCTCGCCGAGCCGGATCAGCCGGGCGCCCAGCGCGTAGTGCCGGTTGGTGTTCTGCCGGACGTAGCCCAGCGACACCAGCGTGCGGATCAGCCGGTGGATCGTCGGCATCGGCAGCCCGGACAGGGTCGCCAGCTCCGACAGGCTGGCTTCGCCGCCGGTGTCCGCCAGGTGCTCCAGCAGCTCGAACGCGCGCTGCAGGGACTGGACGCCGCCGTCTCGTCCGCTCTTCTCAGCCGCCACCAGTGGTCCTCCTCACAGACCCGATTGATGTTCCGCTATGCAGAAACTATAGTCCGTCAGGTAAAAACCGTAGGGACGTTATCCAAAGCACTACTCGGGGTGTTGCGCATGTCTGAGGTCCAGGTTCTCGGCGGGTCCGTCGAGCGTGGGGACGAGATTCTGACGCCGGAAGCCCTCGCTTTCGTAGCGGGCTTGCACGACGAGTACGCCGCGCGGCGCGACGAACTCCTCGTCGCGCGGGGCAAGCGGCGCGAGGAGGCCCGGACCACCGGCCGCCTCGATTTCCTCGCCGAGACCAAGGAAATCCGCGAGGGTGACTGGCAGGTCGCGGGCGCACCGGAAGCGCTGCGCGACCGCCGCGTGGAGATCACCGGCCCGACCGATCGCAAGATGACCATCAACGCCCTCAACTCCGGTGCCAAGGTGTGGCTCGCCGACTTCGAGGACGCCAACACGCCGCACTGGGCGAACGTCGTGGGCGGCCAGGTCAACCTGTCCGACGCGATCCGCGGCACCATCACGCTCGACCAGAACGGCAAGCACTACGAGCTGAAGCCGGACGTCGAGCACGCCACCATCGTGGTCCGCCCGCGCGGCTGGCACCTCGACGAGCGCAACCTGACCTTCGGCGGCCGCAAAGGCGTCGGCGCGCTGGTCGACTTCGGCCTGTACTTCTTCCACAACGCGCAGGAGCTGCTCAACCGCGGCAAGGGCCCGTACTTCTACCTGCCGAAGATGGAAAGCCACCTCGAAGCGCGGCTGTGGAACGACGTGTTCACGCACGCGGAGAAGGCGCTCGGCATCCCGCACGGCACCGTCCGCGCGACCGTGCTGATCGAGACCATCCCGGCCGCCTTCGAGATGGAAGAGATCCTCTACGAGCTGCGCGAGCACGCCTCGGGCCTCAACGCGGGCCGCTGGGACTACCTGTTCAGCGTCATCAAGTACTTCCGCGACGCGGGCGAGAAGTTCGTGCTGCCGGACCGCAACTCGGTCACCATGACCGCGCCGTTCATGCGGGCCTACACCGAACTGCTCGTGCGCACCTGCCACAAGCGCGGCGCGTTCGCGATCGGCGGCATGGCCGCGTTCATCCCGAGCAAGGACCCGGAAGTCAACAAGGGCGCCTTCGACAAGGTGCACGCCGACAAGTCGCGGGAGGCCGGGGACGGCTTCGACGGTTCGTGGGTCGCGCACCCGGGCATGGTCGCACTCTGCAAGGAAGAGTTCGACAAGGTCCTCGGCGACCAGCCCAACCAGCTGGGCCGCACTCGCGACGAGGTGAGCGTGACCGCCGACCAGCTGCTGGACGTCGCCTCGACGCCGGGCAGCGCCACCGCGGCCGGTCTGCGCGCGGCGGTCGACGTCGGCATCCGCTACCTGGCCTCGTGGCTGGGCGGCAACGGCGCGGCGGCGATCCACAACCTCATGGAGGACGCCGCCACGGCCGAGATTTCGCGGTCGCAGGTGTGGCAGTGGGTCAAGAACGGCACGCAGCTGGACAACGGCGAGAAGGTCACCGCGGAGCTGGTGCGCGGCGTCGTCGCCGACGTCCGCGGCGAGCTGGCGGCGGAGGTCTCCGACGACCTGCTGAAGCCCGCGGTCGAACTGTTCGAGCAGGTCGCGCTGGCCGACGAGTTCCCGGACTTCCTGACCCTGCCGGCGTACGAGCACATCCAGTAATGGCTGGCGGACGACTCGCCGAGGACGTCTACCGCACCGCCGACGCGCGGCTGGCCGAGGCCGACGCGCGCGTGGCGGCGCGGTATCCCGGTGAGTCTCCGGGCCGTCGTCCGGTGCACACGGTTTACGTGCCGGCGTCGCAGTACCGCACGCGCTTGGTCGCCGACTGGGGCAAACAGGCGATGCGGGCCTTCGTCGAGCACGGCGACCTGCTGAACCTCGACCCGGCGGTGGCCGAGCGGGTCCGCGAGAAGCTCCTCACCGAGCCGATCGAGGACCTCCGCATCGACTTCGAGGACGGTTACGGCCGTCCCGGCGACGAAGCGGAGGACGCGGCCGCCGAGGCCGCCGGGCGCACCCTCGCGACCACCGGCGGCACCCCGTTCGTCGGAATCCGGTTCAAGAGCTTCGAAGCCGCGACGCGGCGGCGGGGCATCCGGACGCTCGACCTGTTCCTGTCCGGTTTGCTGTCCGAAGGATCGCTGCCGGACGGATTCGTGGTGACGCTGCCGAAGGTCACCGCGGTGGAGCAGGTCGAGGTCGCCGCGGAAGTGTTGGGGCGGCTGGAAACCGCGTATGGACTGGCGGACCGCGCGCTGCGGTTCGAGGTGCAGATCGAGACCGCGCAGTCGATCCTTTCGACCGACGGCACGGTCTCGGTCGCGCAGATCATCCAGGCCGCGGACGGCCGGTGCTCCGGGCTGCATTACGGGACCTACGACTACAGCGCGGGTCTCGGGATCAGCGCGGCGTACCAGAGCATGGCGCACCCCGCCGCCGACTTCGCGAAGCAGTTCATGCAGGTCGCGGCTGCCGGAACGGGTGTGCGGCTGTCCGACGGTTCGACCAACCGGCTCCCGGTGGGCGACGACCTGCCGGGCGCGTGGGCCGAGCACCTGCGCCTGGTGCGGCGGTCGCTGGAGAACGGCTTCTACCAGGGCTGGGACCTGCATCCGCACCAGCTGCCGACCCGGTACGCGGCGACGTACGCCTTCTACCGCGAGGGCGCCCCGGCGGCGGCCAAGCGGTTGCAGGACTACGCGTCGAAGACCTCCGGGGGAGTGCTGGACGAGCCCGCCACGGCGGAAGCGCTGGCCCGGTATCTGCTCGGCGGGTTCCACTGCGGTGCGCTGGCGGAGTCGGAGCTGCCGTTCGAACCGGCGCGGCTGGACGCGTACGCGCGGCGACAAGCGTGAACGGTCGCGAGTGCCTGTGCTACTCCGCGCAGGCACTCGCGATCGCCGCGGTGTCCCAGTAAAACGGCCGCACCTCGGCGATCCGCCCGTTCTCGATCCGGATCGCCTGAAGGATCGGGAACTCCAGGTCCCGCCCGGTCGCCCGCGTCCGGGCGCGCACCTGGGTGAGCACCACCGACGTCGCGCCGACGGCGAGGAACTCCTGGTCGCCGATGTCGAACGACTCCCAGATCCGGCTCATCTCGAGGAAGAACTTCTCCAGCCCGGCGTGGCCGTGCCAGTCGCCGCCGAACGGCAGCCCGGCGGCCTGGTGCAGTACGACATCCTCGGCGAAATACGGGGCCAGCGGGGCAAACGAAGCCGAACCGGGGCCGCCGGCGGCGAAATACTCGGCCTCGGCTTGATACATGCCGTTGAGCACGGCTGCGGGATCAGTCACGGGCATCAGCCTGGCCGTCCCAGGCGGACGCTGCTGGCGGCAATCGGACTTCGCGGTCTCCGCACGTTCTGCCGGTCGCGCTGGGTAGACTTCACGCCGGTCTTTTCAGGGGCGGGAAAGGAAACACATGGCTGAGGAAACCGGGACGGTCGAAACGCTGGAGTTCCAGTCCGAGGCGCGCCAGCTGCTGCAGCTGATGATCCACTCGATCTACTCGAACAAGGACATCTTCCTGCGCGAGCTGGTCTCCAACGCCTCCGACGCGCTGGACAAGCTGCGGCTGGAGACGTACCGCGACAAGGATCTGCAGGCCGAGACCGACAACCTGCACATCGAGATCCTCCTCGACGCCGAGGCGCGCACCCTCACCGTGCGCGACAACGGCATCGGGATGAGCCGCGACGACGTCGTCAACCTGATCGGCACCATCGCGAAATCCGGCACCGCCGACTTCCTGCGCAAGCTGAAGGAGTCGAAGGAATCCGCCGGACAGGACCTGATCGGGCAGTTCGGCGTCGGCTTCTACTCGAGCTTCATGGTCGCGGACAAAGTCACGCTGGTGACCCGGCGCGCGGGCACGGACGAGGGCGTCCGCTGGGAATCCACCGGCGAGGGCACCTACACGATCGAGTCGCTTTCCGACGCGCCGCAGGGCACGTCGGTCACGCTGCACCTCAAGCCCGCCGACGACGAGGACCACCTCTACGACTACACGTCGCCGTGGAAGGTCCGCGAGATCGTCAAGCGCTACTCCGACTTCATCACTTGGCCGGTGCAGATGGCCAAAGAAGCCAAGGATGACGAAGAGAGCGGTCTCGAGACTGTCAACTCCATGAAGGCGCTCTGGGCGCGTTCGAAGGACGAGGTCTCCGACGAGGAGTACCACGAGTTCTACAAGTACATCAGCCACGACTGGACCGACCCGCTCGAGACGGTCCGGATGCAGGCCGAGGGCACCTTCGAGTACCAGGCGCTGCTGTTCCTGCCCTCGCGCGCGCCGGTCGACCTGTTCATGCGGGACGCGAAGCGCGGCGTGCAGCTGTACGTCAAGCGCGTGTTCATCATGGACGACTGCGAAGCGCTGATGCCGAATTACCTGCGCTTCGTGAAGGGCGTCGTCGACGCGGCGGATCTGTCGCTGAACGTGTCGCGCGAGATCCTGCAGCAGGACCGGCAGATCCGCGCGATCCGGCGGCGGCTGGAGAAGAAGATCCTCTCCACGGTCAAGACGATGATGACCGAGGACGCCGAGAAGTACGCGACGTTCTGGTCCGAGTTCGGCCGCGCGGTCAAGGAAGGCCTGATCGACGACCCGGAGAACCGGGAGCAGATCCTGGAGATCTCGTCGTTCGATTCGACGCATCACGCGGACAAGCCCACCTCGCTGCGCGACTACGTGTCGCGGATGAAGGAGGGCCAGGAGCACATCTACTACCTGACCGGCGATTCGCGCACCGTCATCGAGAACTCGCCGCACCTGGAAGCGTTCCGCGCCAAGGGGTACGAGGTGCTGATCCTCACCGACCCGGTGGACGAGATGTGGACGGAGTCGGCGAGCGGCTTCGACGGCAAGACGTTCCAGTCGGTCGCGAAGGGCGAGGTCGACCTCGGCGACGAGACGTCCGACGAGAAGAAGGCCGAGTACGAGGACCTGCTGAAGTGGATGTCGGCGACGCTGTCCGACACCGTCAAGGAGGTCCGCCTGTCGTCGCGGCTCACGACGTCGCCGTCCTGCATCGTCGGCGACGCGGGCGATCTGACCCCGACGCTGGAGAAGATGTACCGCGCGATGGGGCAGGAGCTGCCGCCGGTGAAGCGCGTGCTGGAGCTGAACCCGGAGCACACGCTGGTGACCGGTCTGCGCAAGGCGTTCGCCGAGCACCCGGAGGACACTTCGCTGGCCGAGACGGCGGAGCTGCTGCACGGCATGGCGTTGCTCGCCGAGGGCGGCGAGCTGAGCGACCCGAGCCGGTTCCTGAACCTGGTGGCGGATCGCGCGGCCAAGGCGTTGTGACGGGTTTCGTGAGTGGCTGCCGCGGGTTCGGGGTAGCCACTCACGAGACCTTCCGGAGGTGAGTGTCGCATGAGGACAGTCGTCGAGAACGCCGCGATCGCGACGGTCAGCGGTCCCGAATACCGCAACGGACACGTCGTGCTCGAGGACGACCGCATCGCGGCCGTCGGCGACGGCGCCTTCACCGGCGACGCGGACGAACGCGTAGACGCGAGCGGCTGCCTCGTCACGCCGGGCCTCGTGAACACGCACCATCACCTCTACCAATGGGCCACCCGCGGCCTCGCCGCCGACCACACGCTGTTCGAGTGGCTCGTCGCGCTGTACCCGGTGTGGGCCAAGCTGGACGAGGAGATCACGCACGCCGCGGGTACCGCCGGAATGGCGCGGCTCGCCCTGAGCGGCTGCACCACGGTCGCCGACCACCACTACGTCTTCCCGTCCGACGGCGGCGGCCAGGTGGCCGCGCTCGTCGCCGCGCGGGAGCGGATCGGCTTGCGGCTGCACCTGGTCCGCGGCTCGATGGACCGCGGCGAATCGGACGGCGGGCTGCCGCCGGACAGCCTGGTCGAGACCGCCGAGGACGCCCTCCTCGGCACCGAAGCCGCGATCGACCGCTACCACGACGCCTCGCCGGGCGCGCACCTGCAGATCGCGGCGGGCCCGTGCTCGCCGTTCACCGTCACCGAGCGGCTGATGACCGCTTCGGCCGAGCTGGCCCGGCGCAAGGGCGTCCGGCTGCACACGCATCTGGCCGAAACCCAGGACGAGGAAAAGCAATGCCTCGCCGAAACCGGCCTCACGCCCGCCGAGTACGCGGACAAACTGGGCTGGCTGGCGTCGGATGTCTGGTTGGCGCACACCGTCCACCTCGCGCCGGACGCGATCCGCCGCTTCGGCGCGACCGCGACGGGTTCCGCACATTGCCCCACGTCGAACGGCCGCCTGGGCAGCGGAATCGCCCCGGTGCGCGACCTGCTCGACGCCGGTGCTCCGGTCGGGTTGGGCGTCGACGGCGCGGCTTCGAGCGAATCCGGCGGCTTGGCGGAGGAGTTGCATCAGGCGTTGCTGCAGGCCCGGCAACGCGGCGGGCCGAAGGGATTGACCACGCGAGAAGCGTTGTGGCTGGGCACAATGGGCGGCGCGCGGTGTCTCGGCCGGGAGCGCGACATGGGCTCGGTGGAGGTCGGGAAGCTCGCGGATCTGGCGGTGTGGGATCTGAACGGGCTGAACTACGCGGGCATCGAGGACCCGGTCGCGGCGCTGGTGCTGGCCGCGCCGCCGCCGCTGCGGAGGCTGTTCGTGGGCGGGAAAACGGTGGTGGAGACGGGTCAGCTCAGGACGGCCGACGCGACGTCGATTGCGGGCGAGTTGGCGAAGGCGAGCGCCCGGCTCCGCGAAGACTGACAGCTCACCGAGTCCGTTTGACCAGCACGGTCCCGGCATCCGCCAGTGGGGCTCGCACCGCCTGCACTGGTTCCGTCGTGCTCGGCTTGCGGGCCGCGTCCGAGATCCGCAGCAGCAGTGCGACCAGGATGTAGTTCGCGAGCAGCGACGAACCGCCCTTCGACAGGAACGGTGCGGTGATGCCGGTTTCCGGGATCAGCTTTGTCACCCCGCCCACGACTACGAAAATCTGCATCACCACGGTGAACGCCAGCCCGCCGCCGAGGAGTTTGCCGAAGCTGTCGCGGACGGCGAGCGCGTGGCGCATTCCGCGCAGGGCGATCAGCAGGTACAGCATCAGCACCGCGGCCAGCCCGAGGAAACCCAGTTCCTCGCCGATGCTGGCGGTGATGAAGTCGCTGTTCGCCTCGGGCACGATGTCCGGCCTGCCCGCGCCCAGGCCGGTTCCGCCCATGCCGCCGGTGCCGAGGCCGAACAGGCCCTGCGCGATCTGGTACCCGCCGCCGGCCTGGTCGTAGGTCGCGAGCGGGTCGATCCAGTTCGCCACTCGTTGCCGCACGTGGTTGAACAGGAAGTACGCCAGCACGCAGCCGCCCGCGAACACAGTCAGCCCGGCATACACCCAGACCGCCCGCTCGGTCGCGAGGTAGATCATCACCAGCACGATCCCGAAGAACAGCAGTGAGGCGCCGAGTTCCTTCTCGAACGCCAGCACCGCCACGCAGCCGAGCGCGGCGAGCACGATCGGCCCGAGGTCGCGCGCCCGCGGCAGTTCGACGCCGAGCACCTTGCGCCCGGCGACCCGGAACAGCTCCCGTTTCGCCACCAGCGTCGTCGCGGCGAACACGATCAGCAGCAGCTTCGCGAACTCGCCCGGCTGGAGCGACAGCGGGCCGATCCTGATCCACACCTTCGCGCCGTTGGCCTCCGAAAGCGACGACGGCAGCAGCGCGGGCAGGAGCACCGCGACGATCCCGGCCAGCCCGGCGAGGTAGCCGTACCGGGCCAGCACGCGGTGATCGCGAACGAAACCGAGCACTGCCAGGAACAAGGCCAGCGCCACGACGGTCCACAGCACCTGCTGTCCGGCGACGGCCGAGTACGTCTTGCCCCGCTGCACCGCCTGTTCGGCGAGCCCGAGGTCGATCCGGTGGATCACCACCAGTCCCGGCCCGTTGAGCAGCACGGTGCACGGCAGGATCAGCGGGTCCGCGTGCGGAGCCCAGCGCCGGACCGCGAGGTGCGCCGCCGCGACCACCGCGGTGAACGCCGCGCCGTAGCCAACAATGGAGAAGCTGAGCCGCGCCAAGGCGTTCGCGTCCACGAGCAGGAACGCGCACCAGACGATCGCCACCGCGAACAGAAGCAGCCGCAATTCCGTACCGCGCGCGGCAGGCATGGATTTCCCGTCGGTAGAAATCGGTGAACCGCCGCGAGGGTAGTCGCGATTTCTGGCAGGACGCTGAGAATGCGCGGCAATTCGGGCGGACTGTCCGAAAGCGACGGGAGCCCGGCCGGGATATGCTTTCGGGAAAGCGGGCGGGCGAGCGGAGAACCAGCGGTGACGACAGAACTGACTCCGGTGCTGGTGTCGGCCCCGTCGGCGAAAGCCGCGAAACGCGCGCTCGGCGCGGCGGTGGCCGCGGTGCTGCTCGCCGCGGCGTTCCTGGTGGTGCTGCACGTCGACCGCTACTGGGGCCCGATCGACCCGGTCAGTGCGATGCTCAGCGACTACGCCTGGACTCCCGGCTGGTGGATGTGGGCGGCGGCGATGCTGCTGACGTCGGCCGGTTCGGTCGTGGTAGCCGTGATCCTGCACCGCCGGGGGCTGCTGCGCGGAGCGCTGACGGTCGTCGCGATGACCGCCTGGTGCGCCGGGCTCGCGGCGGTCGCGTTGTTCACGAAGGACCCGCAGGGAAATGCGGTGTCGTGGGTCGGCAAAGTGCATCTCGGCGCGACCGGGATCAGTTGCGTGAGTTTGCCGTTGGCCGGATGGCTGCTCGGCCGGGCACACCGCAATTCGCCGGATTGGCGGGGTTATGCGCGCTGGTCGCGTATTCTGGGGTTGGCGGCCGTGCCGTTCTTTCTGCCGTTTCTCATTCCGTTCGCGGCCAATGTCGCATTCGGGCAGCATCTGCCGACCGTCGCGACCGGGCTCGTGGAACGGCTGATGGCCGTGCTGGAACTCGTCGAACTGCTCGTGCTCGCCGGATGGGCGTGGCGCGCGGCCGAATGATCAGGTGGCGTCGGGATCGACCGGCGGCCGCTCGTTCGCCCGCAACGGAACCGGAGCCGGAACCGGCGGGACCGGCGGCGGCGTCGCGGCCGGGGGAGTGTCGTCGAACAGGTACCTCGTCACGGCCGCCCGGGGGTTGCCCATCCGCAGGGACTGCAGTTCCTGCAACGGTTTCCGCAGCTCCTGGTACTCCGGGCCGAGTTCCGCCTCGAGCTGGGCCTTGGTGCCCGCGGCGAACCCGCGCGCGCGTTTCAGGGCCTGCGCGACCCAGTGCGCCGCCTCGGGCAGCCGCTCCGGGCCGAGGATGAACAACCCGGCGAGCAGCAAAATCACGATGTGGTCGATGCTGAGACCGAACACCGGCCACCTCCTGCGGACCCGGATGCTGGTTCCAGCTTAGCCGCCGGAGGGACGGCGCTTCCCGTCGTCACCCAGTTCGGTCAGCAGCCGTCGCGCTACGTCGACCACCGCCGCGCCCGCGACCGCCATCGGTTCAGTCGTCCGCATGGAGCGGCACAACACGAACGCGCCTTCCAGGCTGGTCACCAACGCGAGCGTGAGCGTGCGGGCGTGCTCGTCGGGAAGCCCGAACGCGGAGAACCCCTTGGTGCCCGCTTGGGTCCATGCCTCGAACACGTCCGCGGTGGCCTTGCGCAGGGGTTCGTTCGTGGTCGCCACTTCGAGCGCGACGGTCGCGATCGGGCAGCCCTCGACGTAGTCCGTGTCGAGCAGCGTGGTGACCGCGCCCGCGAAGAAGCTTTCGAGACCGGTGATCAGGTCCGGTGCCGGCGCGATGAAAACCTCGAACAGCTGCGCGTACTGCATCCCCGAGGTGCGTACCACTTCTTCGCCCAGTTGCTCCTTGCCGCCGGGGAAGAAGTGGTACACCGACCCGAAGGGCGCGCCGGCCTTTTCGACAATCTGCTTCATGCCGGTGCCCGCGTACCCGCCTTGCCGGAACAGTTCCGCCCCGGCGGCGAGGATCCGGTCCTTGGTGCCAGTCACGACACCGAGGATAGCTCCTGGACAGTAGAGCGTTCTATCAAGCGCGGCCGGAGCACCAGGTTGAGCACCACCGCGGTCACGCAGCCCGCGCTGATCCCGGAGTTGAGCACGACCTGCAGCGCCGCCGGGAACCCGGAGTAGAAGTCCGGCATGGCGATCGGGATGAGCCCGACCCCGAGCGACGCGGCGACGATCGCGACGTTGATCGGATGCTCGAACGACGCCTTCGCGAGCGTCCGGACGCCGCTCACCGCGACGCTGCCGAACAGCACCAGCCCGGCCCCGCCGAGCACCGGCTGCGGCACCAGCGCGACGATCCCGCCGGTCACCGGGAACACGCCCAGCAGCACGAGCACGACGCCGCTGGCCGCGACCACGTACCGGCTGACCATGCGGGTGAGCGACACGAGGCCGATGTTCTGCGCGAACGCCGTGCAGGCGAACCCGCCGAAGATCGTGCCGACGGCGGTGGAGAGCCCGTCCGCGCGCAGGCCGTCGGCCAACACGCGGCTGGTGGTCGGCCGGTCCACGATCTCGCCGAGTGCCAGCAGGTCAGCGGTGCTTTCCGCCATGATCACCAGCATCACGATGAGCATCGAGACGATCGCCGCGATGTCGAACGCCGGCGTGCCGAAATGGAACGGCGTCACGATGCCGAACACCGGGGCCTGTTTCAGCGTCGAGGTGTCGACCTGGCCCATCGGCCACGCCACCGCGGTACCGGCGACCAGGCCGAGCAGCAGCGCGATCCGGCTCCAGAACCCGGTCAGGAACCGGGTGAAGACCAGCACCGCGACCAGCGTGATCCCGGCCAGCAGGAGCCCGCTGGGCTTGGCCGATTTCTGCTGCGCGGCGATCCACTGCACGGCGACCGGCAGCAGCGAAATCCCGATGAGCGTGATGACCGTCCCCGTCACCACCGGCGGGAAAAACCGCGTCAGCTTGGAGAAAAACGGTGCGGCGAACACGACGAACACGCCGCCGACGAGCGTGGCGCCGTAGACGACGCCCAGCGCGTTGCCGTCGCGATGCTGCGCCGCGATGGACAGGATGGGTGCGACAGCGGCGAAAGTGACGCCGTTGACCAGCGGCAGTCTCGCGCCGAAACGCCAGAAGCCGAGGGTCTGCAAGAGAGTGGCCAGCCCCGCGGTGAACAACGCCGCGCTGATCAGCAGCGCGAGCTGGCCGGGGGAGAGGCCTACGGCCGCGCCGATGACGAGCGGTGGTGCCACCACTCCGGCGTACATGGCCGCTACGTGCTGGATTCCGCCGAGGATCAACTGCGGCAGCGGAGGCGCCGCGTCCACGGGGTGCCGAGAAGGTCGTTCCTGTGCAACTGACATGCGCTCTCCCGGAGGGGACTCGGGGCTAGAGCACGGCGTCGGTCCAGGCCGGGCCGGGCTCTTCGGCTTCGTCGCGGACCACCGTGCCTTCGATGAGGCCGTACGGGCGGTCGGCGGCGTAGAACACCTCGTTGTGGTTCTCGAGGCCGAAGGGGCTTAGATCGACGAGGAAGTGATGCTTGTTGGGCAGGGAGAACCGGATCTCGGCTACTTCCGGCCGTGCCCGCAGCACGGCTTCGCCCATCGCGTACAGGGTCTGCTGCAGCGAAAGACTGTGCTTGGTGGCGAACGTCTCCAGGAGCGTGCGCCGGATCTCCCGATGGCTCTTGGCCCAGTCGATCCCGGTGAATCCCTCGTAGCGCCAGCGCGCGGTGACGGCGGTGGCGAGAATGCGGTCGTCGGTTTCGACGAGCGTGGTGTATTCGTCCTTCGGGTATCCGTGGAATTCGGACCCGGTGGACTTGAGCACCACCAGACCGTCCACTCCGGACACCACCCAGGCGCGGTCGGCGTGCACGGTGACGGTCGTGGTGCGGCGTTCGCCGCCGGAGCTGCTGAACGAGTGGTCGTGCGGCGCGCCGTCCACGGTGATGCGGTCCCATTCCTGCTCTTCGACGGAAATCCGCGCGCCGGTGATCTTTTCCTGCGTGCCGACGAAGTGCTGGCCGAGCCGCAGCGCGAAGTCCTCGATCTCGCCGACGTCCTGCTGCTTGGCGAACGCGTACACCGTGTTCTTCTGCGTGTCGGTGGCCAGCACGGCGGAGTTGTCGCCGGTGAGGTGCGTGGCCGACAGGTCGCCGCGCAGGGCCGAGGACACCGTGAGGTCGCGCAGGTGGTGCACGCCGCCGGCGCGCCGGACGGTGACGAGGCGGACCTCGGCCTTGCCGTACTGGTTGGGGCCCAACGAGATTCCCATGTCAGCTCCCGCGATAGGTGGAATAGGCGAACGGGCTCAGCAGCACCGGCACGTGGTGGTGCGACGTGCCGTCGACGATCCGGAAAGCGATCGTGACGTCGGGGAAGAACGCTTCCGGGCCGAGGTAGCTCCCGGTGTCGAAGATCAGCCGGTACACCCCGGGGTCGAGCGTGTCCGGGCCGAGGTCGCGGATGCGGCCGTCGTCGTCGGTCTTGCCTTCGGCGACGAGCGAGCCGTCCTCGCGCTCGAAGCGCACGGCGATCCCGGCGGCGGGCTTGCCCGTGGCGGTGTCGAGGACGTGCGTGGTCACAAGGCTCATGCCGTTACCGCTTTCGCGAGGCGCAGTTGCGCGATCTTGGCCAGCTCCGCGCCGGCGACGTCGAGTTCGGTGTCCGGGTCGTTGCCGAGCCGGGAGCGCAGGTTCGCGAGCAGCTCCTCGCCGCTGCGCCCGCTCGCGCACACCAGGAAGACGTGGCCGAAACGGGCTTCGTACTCGGCGTTGGCGGCGGCGAATTCGTCCGCGTTGTCCACGCCGGACTGCTCCGAACGCGACCAGTCGGCGTCGCTGCCCTTGCTGGTCGGGCGTTCGCCGATCCTCGGGTGCGCGGCGATCGCGTCGCGGATCTCGTTGCGGCGCAACGGGGTCGCGCTGTCCGCGCTCTTGCTCAGCGCGGCGAAATCGGCGTACGGACGGCCGTCGAGCACGGTGTCGACCCAGCGCGGCACGGCCAGGCAGGCGGTGAGCGTCGGCCGGAGTTCGGCGGCGGATGCGGAGTTGAACTCGGCGAGTGCGAGCGGCAACGGAATCTCCTCCGGGGAGGTGGTGTTCCGCTGACCGTACGGCCGGGTCGAGCGTGCGTCAACACTTTGTTGAATCGCGGCTCAGTCGGCTTCCCGGTTGAGGTAGTTGTAGACCGTGAACCGCGTGACGCCCAGTTCCTCGGCGACCGCCGAAACCGATTTCCGCAGGTTGAAGGCCCCTCGCTCGCGCAGGAGGCGGACCGCGCGCTGCTTTTCCGGGCGGTCGAGATCGCGGAGTTTCGAGCCGAGTTCGCGTTCCACGTCGGAGATCAATCGCGACAGCGCGCTGTTGAGTTCGACCGCGGGAACGGTGTCGGAATCGTCGGTTCGGCGCAGTTGCAGCGTCACCCGGGTGGCCCCGCCTTCGAGGGCGGCGCGGGCGATCGAGGGCAACGCGGCGAACAGCTCGTCGGCGGTGCCGCGGGCCAGGGTGCCGAGGGGGCCGAAGTCGGTGTCGAGCCCGGCCGCGTCGGCGGCGTCGCGGGCGCGGACGGCGTGCTCCGGCGGTGCGCCCTCGCCGCGAAACGGCTCGCTGGTGAACTCGGCTTCCAACTCCACCTGGTGACCGTAACGTGGGAGGGACGGCGTTGACGAGCCGGGAAGGACGTGTCTAATCTCGGTGAGCGAAAGAGTCTTTCCGTAACGTGGAAGTGGAGGAGACCGTCGATGGACCTCGTGGTGCGGGCCGCGCATGCGGTGACCCCCGCCGGTCTCGGGCCGGCGACGATCGGCGTGCGGGACGGCCGGATTGTCGCCGCGGAACCCGGCGTTGTCGAGATGCCGGGCACGCGGCTCGTCGAGCTGGCCGAGGACGAGGTGCTGCTGCCCGGTCTCGTGGACACCCACGTGCACGTCAACGACCCCGGCCGGGCCGAGTGGGAGGGTTTCGAGACCGCGACGCGCGCGGCCGCCGCCGGTGGCGTCACCACGATCGTGGACATGCCGCTCAACAGCCTGCCGCCGACGGTCGACGTGGCCGCGCTCGAGGTCAAGCGCAAGGCGGCGAGCGGTCGCGTGCACGTGGACGTCGGGTTCTGGGGCGGCGCGATTCCGGGCAACGAAGGCGATTTGCGCGGGCTGCACGACGAAGGCGTCTTCGGTTTCAAATGCTTCCTGCTGCACTCCGGCGTCGACGAGTTCCCGCCCCTGGACGCGGACAGCCTGGAATCCGCGCTGCGCGAGCTGAAATCGTTCGACGCGCAGATGATCGTGCACGCGGAGGATTCCGACGCGATCGATGCCGCTCCCGACCCGCACGGCGAGAAGTACCACGACTTCCTCGGTTCCCGCCCGCGCGGCGCGGAAAACCTGGCCATCACGCACGTGATCGAAGCGGCGCGGCGCACCGGCGCCCGCGCGCACATCCTGCATCTGTCCTCTTCGGATGCTCTGCCGCTGATTGCCAGTGCTCGCCGCGAAGGTGTCGCGCTGACGGTGGAAACCTGTCCGCATTATTTGTCGTTCGTCGCGGAGGAAATCCGGGACGGGGCAACGCAATTCAAGTGCTGCCCGCCGATCCGCGAGGCGGCGAACCGGGAATTGCTGTGGCAGGGTTTGGCGGACGGCGTGATCGACACGATCGTCAGCGACCATTCGCCGTGCACGCCGGAGCTGAAACGCTTCGACACCGGCGATTTCGGTCTTGCCTGGGGCGGTATTTCCAGCCTGCAGCTCGGTCTGCCCGCGATCTGGACGCAGGCCCGCCAGCGCGGCTTCGGTCTGGTCGATGTCGTGCGGTGGATGGCCGAGCGACCGGCCGCGCAGGTCGGGATGACGCGCAAGGGCAAGCTGGAAGTGGGCTGCGACGCCGATTTCTGCGTCTTCGCGCCGGACGAGGCTTTCGTCGTGGACGTCGCGAAGCTCAAGCACCGCAACCCGGTGAGCGCGTACGACCAGCGTCCGCTGGCCGGCGTCGTGCGCGGCACGTGGCTGCGCGGCGAGCCGGTGACCGGCGGCGAACCGAGGGGGACTCTGCTGACCCGGGGCAATTGCTGAAGAGATGGAGGAGCACGTGTCCGACCGTCCGGAGTGGACTACCCAGCCCGATCTGGCCTCGCGCCTGTTCGGGGGCACCGTGATGTGGGCGAGCGACGAACTGTTCGCCGAGAAGGAAAACCTGGTCAACCCGTGGCGGCCGGCGCACCGTGCCGAAACGTTCGGCCCGAAAGGCCAGGTGTACGACGGCTGGGAGACCCGGCGGCACCGCGAACCCGGCGACGACCACGCCCTGATCCGCCTCGGCCTCGGCGGCGTGGTGTCCGGCGTGGTGGTGGACACGGCGTTCTTCAAGGGCAACTACCCGCCATTCGTGTCCGTGGCGGCGACGTCCGTCCCCGGCTACCCGAGCGCGGCCGAACTGCAGGACGCCGACTGGGACATCCTGGTCGACCACGAACCGGCGGTCGGCGACTCGGAGAACTACTACAAGGTGACGTCCCCGCGGCGCTACACCCACGTGCGCCTCACCCAGCACCCCGACGGCGGCGTAGCCCGACTGCGCGTACACGGTTCGCCGGTTCCCGACCCTTCGCTGCTCGACCCGCGCTCCCTGGACTTGGCGGCGCTGGAGAACGGCGCGGTCGTCACCGGGTGCAGCGACATGTTCTATTCGTCGCCGAACAACATGCTGTCGCCGGGCCTCGCCGCGCACCAGGCGGAGGGCTGGGAAACCGCCCGCCGCCGCGACGACGGCAACGACTGGGCGACGGTCTCCCTGGCGGGCGCGGGCTTGGTCCGGTTCGTGGAACTGGACACCAGCAACCTCAAGGGAAACGCCCCCGGCTGGGCGTCGGTGAGCGGCCGCCTGGACGAGGGCGAGTGGGTGGAACTGTTGCCGCGCACCAGGTTGCAGCCCGACACCCGGCACCGCTTCGCCCTGGCGGACGACGGCCCCGAGGTAACGGAAGTCCGCCTGGACATCTACCCCGACGGCGGCCTCGCCCGGCTGCGCCTGTTCGGCGAACTGAGCAAACGCGGCAGGGAAGCCATGACGGCACGGTTCGCGGAGACGTCCGACTGACCTTTCGGCTCGGTCTCAGCCGTGCGGGTCACCCTGGAATTCCTTCCGGGTGACCCGCACGGTTTTTTTCGTTACTCCGCGGTGCTTCCTTCGGCGGCCGGGTCCGGGTGCTCCTTGCGCCACTCCTCGTCGGAGGTCTTCCAGGCTTCCTCGGCCTGCATGTGGATGTCGGTGATCGCCTTGTCGAAGTTGATCGCGTCCTTGCCGATCCAGCCCACGAAGTTCTTGCTGCTCTTGGCGTCGGCCAGACCCTTGAGGAAGGGGTAGAGCTCCGGGCGGCTCTTGAAGAACTCGTCCGGGGCCTTGACGATGTCCTTCCAGACGTTCTTGCCCCCGGTGTACTTCTGGACCTGGGGGAGGTTGCACATGTTCTCGAGCCAGCTTTCGTGCTTCTTCATCCAGCTGAACTCGTAAGGCTTGAGCGGCGACTGCGGGCCTGGGGGACGACCGGATCCGCCTCCGTTGCCCTGGGTGTTGCCGTGCTCGCCGCCTTGGTTGTTTTCCTGGTGATTGCCGCCTGCGTTGCCTTCTTGGTGGTTCCCGCCTGCGTTGCCTTCTTGGTGGTTGCCGCCTGCGTTGTCGCCGTGGTGGTCGCCGCCGGTGTTCTCGTTGTGCTGGTTGCCGCCGCCCGCGTTGTCGCCGTGATGGTCGCCGTTGGTCTCGTGGTTCTGGTTCCCGCCCGGGTTGTCCTCGTGGTGATTGTTCCCGCCGGGAGTCTCATCGTGCGGAGTGTTGTTGCCACCGGGGTTGTCGTGGTGCTGGTTGTTCCCGCCGGGGGTGTTGTCGTGGCCGCCCGGGGTGTTCTCGTGGTTGCCGCCCCCGCCCGGGGTGTCTTCGTGGTGCGGATTGCCGCCCGGACTGTCGTGGGGGCGGTTGGGCGGCGGGTTGAAGTGCTGATCCGCGGCCAGCCAGGTGTCGAACGGATCGTCCTCGTGCGGCTGGTTGTTCGGCCGCTCTTCGTGCGGGGTGTTGTTTCCGCCGGGGGTGTCGTCGTGGTGGTTGTTGCCGCCTGGCGTGTCGTCGTGCGGCGTGTTGTTCCCGGGGGTGTCGTCGTGCGGGGTGTTGTTTCCGCCCGGGGTGTCGTCGTGGTGGTTGCTGCCACCTGGCGTGTCGTCGTGCGGGGTGTTGCTGCCGCCGGGGGTGTCGTCGTGCGGGGTGTTGTTCCCGTCCGGGGTGTCGTCGTGGTGGTTGTTGCTGCCACCCGGCGTGTCGTCATGCGGCGTGTTGTTCCCGCCGTGACCACCCTGCCCGCCCTGACCGCCACCGCCGCCACCGGTCCCGCCGCCATGGCCGCCGCCGTGGTTGCCGCCCAGGTCGGTCATCTCGTGGTTGTTCCCGCCGCCGTGCGAGCCGCCGCCGCGTCCGGGTTTCACCTTTTCCGCCAGTTGCGCCAACCGGCTCGCGGTCCGCCCTCCCAGGCCGACCACCCGGGCGATCTTGGACGCCATCGTCAGCGCCAGCGAGATCCCCGACCGGATCACGTTGCCGACCCCGACCACGATCGACGCGCCGAACGTGAACGCCGCCATCGCGAGGGCGATCAGCATCGTCGCGATGACGTCGCCGAGGAACGTCGTGATCAGGTCGCGGATCAGCGAACGCACCACGGTGACCAGGGCCATCGTCGTCTCGACGACGTAACCGGCGACGTCGACCGCCTGTCCGGCGCTGTCGATCTGGCCGCGCCGGTCGCCGATGTTCTTCTTGAACGCCTCGGCGCCGTCGCCCTGCCAGTCGGTGACCGTTTTCTGCAGCGTGGTGTCGAGGTCCTTCGCGGCGTTGCGGAGGTTCTGCGCGGTCTTGTGCAGTTCTTCGGCCATTTTCTTGATCGCCGCGGGGTCGCCGGCGAGCTTGTCGAGGCCCTCTTTGAGGAACGAGATGTGCTCGATCAGCCAGCCGAGCCCGGCCGCGATCAGTTTGCCGAACGGGTCGAGAACGAAGGCCGCGGTGTCCGCGATCGCGCCGACGATCGAGACGCCGATCTCGACCCCCACCGCGGCCGCGTCGGCGCCGTGCAGGTGCTGGATTTCCTGGATCGACGAGACGACGCTGTGCCAGCTGTCCGCGACCCCGGCGCCGGTGGTGCTGTTCGCATCGGTGATGGGCTCGACGACGCTCATTTCACCTGCTCCGGCTTGAACTTGTCGAACGCCTTCGCGAGGTCCTGGTCGCCCTTGCTGTACTGCTCGCTGGCCTGGCGCGTCTTGTCCGCGCTGTCGGTCACGTCCTTCGCGACGCCGTGCAGATTGTCGGAGACGGCCTTCAGCGCGATCCGCGCCGGAATCGCGAGCACCTGCGCGAGCACGACGCCGAACGCGTCGATGTCCCCGCCGTTGGCGTCGTCCACCGCCTTCGCGGAGTCGTTCACCGTCGGCACGGTGGTCGTGTCCAGGTACTCGCTGAATGTGTGCAACTCGTCCGGGTGGACGGTGAAGCCGTTCCCTGCCACCAACACTCCTTCGCCTGCCGCGATCGGGCCGCGCCGAGTAGAGCAGCGGCGGCTGAACCGGAGGCGACGTGCGTGCGGACGAAGGCTGAACGAGACGATCTTCCTGCCCGAGCGTGCGGGCCGGAAGGGACGGACGGGTCAGCCGCGCGCGCTGGGGCGGTTCAGGTAGGCGGAGAAGGACGACAGCAGAGCCGCGACGCCGACGATCGCGGTGACCCACCACGGGCCGCCGGTCACGAGGTTGAACACGAACGCGGCAGCCATCAGGACGGCGGCGATGATGTTCCTGATCTGCAGCCCGGAGGGTTTCGCCATGCCTCCACCTTCTCACGAGCGCGAGGGGCGGGCCTTGTCCGCCGCTGGCTAGATTGCTAGCATCCTAGAATGGCCGGTGAAGAGGTCAAACAATTCAACGTCTACCTGCCGGTCGAGCTGATCAAGCAGGTGAAGTACCGGGCGATCGAGACCGAGCAGTCACTGTCCGCACTGGTCACCGCGGCCTTGCGGGCTTATCTCGACACCTCGCCCGACCAACGAGAGGACGGCTGACATGAGCGACGGCATCACGATGTTCGTCATGGAGACGCACAACTGGGGCAAGACCGCGAAGTTCCTGCAGCGCGTGGGGTTCAGCCTCGACTTCGAGACCGACCACAACTCGGGTCAGCTCTCGAACGGCGACGGCGCACCGGTGTTCGTCGTCGAGGTGCCGGAAAACCAGGAACCGCGCACGGCCGTGGTGGTGGCGGTGCCGGACGAGTCGGTCGACGCGGAACTCGACGTCGTCACCCCGTTCGAAGACACTCACTACGGCACGCGCGAGATGACCGTGCGGGACCCGGACGGCCGGATCTGGACCCTGCGGGCCCCGAAGTGAGCGAGCCGGATCACACCGCGGTGCGCGTCGCGTTGTGGCGCGCGCTGCACGTGCTCGCCGATCCGCCGCCGCACGCGCTGGCCGACGAGATCGGGCTCCAGTTGGCCGATCCTGGTCCGGACTGGCGCTCCCGGCCGGACATGGACCGGGACTTCACCCGCCGGTTCCGCGCGGGAATCGCGTTGCGCAGCCGGTTTGTCGAAGATCTGGTGCGCGAACGCGGGGTCTCGCAGTACGTCCTGCTCGGCGCCGGGCTGGACACGTTCGCGCAGCGGGAACCGGAGCTGGGCGTGCGGGTGTTCGAAATCGACCAGCCGGGCACGCAGGAGTGGAAGCGCGCGCGGCTGGCCGAGCTCGGGCTGCCCGCCCCGTACCGGTTCGTGCCGGTCGACTTCGAATCCGGCGAACAGTGGCCGGAACGCTTGGCTGCCAACGGTTTCGAGCTGGAGAAACCCGCCGTGGTGGCGTCGACGGGAGTCAGCATGTACCTGACGCGCGAGGCGAACGCCGCGACGTTGCGTGCGCTCGCCGGTTTCGCGCCGGGCACCGTGGTGGCGATGACGTTCCAGATGCCGGAGGAGTACCTGGACGAACCCGATCGCGCGGCCCGGGCAGCGGCGATGAAGGGCGCGAAGGCAGCGGGGACGCCGTTCGTGAGCTTCTTCGCGCCGGACGAGATGCTGGATTTCGCGCGGGAGTGCGGTTTCCAGGACGTCCGGCATGTCAGCGCGGCCGAGCTGAACAAGCGGTATCTGTCCGGTCGGTCGGACGGGCTGAAGACGTCGGGGGAGGAGTTCCTGGTGGCGACGGTCAGCTGAACTCGGCGTCGCGGTATTCGACCGGAAACCTTTCGGCGGTAAGGAAATCGTGCAGCTGGGCGGCCAGGTCGTCCTTCTCCGCGCCAGCCTCCATCGTGGTCGTGACGGTGGCTTCCCATTCGCCGTAGACGGAATGCCGCCACGGCCGCAGCGTCCAGGCCAGTTCGACGCGGCCGCCGGAGTGGTGGGTCGCGCAGACGATCAGGTCGCGGTCGGCGTTGACCCAGCGTCGCTCGCCTTCCCAGCCGCGGAAGTCGAGCCCGTCGAGGAACCGGGCGAGGCCGCGGCCGGTGACGTAGTTGGTGACGTGGTCCAGCCGGGCGTCGAGCCCCGGCGCCTGGACGCGGACGGCGAAGAACAACCGCCGGTCCAGGTGGTGGCCGGCGGCGTGCCGTTCGCCGAACCGCACCGAGACCTGGTCGCCGCGGAACACGACTTCCCGGTCGTCCAGGCAGGTCATCTCGGTTTCCGGCCGCGGCCAGCCGTGCGGGCAGTTCGGGTTCACCTCGCCGAACCTAGCGTGTTCAGGGCGCGGTTTGCCGCCGTGAGCTGATCACCCCGGTGTTGAACCCCGCGAGATGCAGCCCGCCCGCGAACCGCGCGTGCTCGATCTTCACGCAGCGGTTCATCACCACGTCCAGCCCGGCTTCGCGGGCGCGGTCCGCCACCGGTTCGTGCCACAGGCCGAGCTGGAGCCACAACGTCCGCGCGCCGGCCTCGATGACCTCCTCGGCGACCCCGGGGAGGTCGTCGTGCTTGCGGAACACGCTCACCAGATCCAGTTCGCCCGGCACGTCCGCCAGCGACGGATACACCGGCCGCCCCAGCAACGTGTCGAGCCGCGGGTTGACGAAGTTGACCTCGTAACGCGTCGAAGACAGCAGATACGTCGCCACGAAGTAGCTCGGCCGCGCCGGATTCGCCGACGCGCCCACGACCGTCACCGATTTCGTGCGCCCGAGAAGACGCCGCCGTTCGACCGCCCCGACGTCGTAGCTCACGCGTTCACCGCCTTGTCGAGAGCCTGGTCGAGGTCCCACAGCAGATCCTCGACGTCCTCCAGCCCGACCGACAGCCGGATCAGGTCCGCGCCGACGCCCGCCGCGGCGAGCTGGTCCTCGGACAGTTGCGCGTGCGTCGTCGAGGCCGGATGGATCACCAACGTCCGCGCGTCGCCGACGTTCGCCAAGTGCGACAACAGTTCCACCGACTCCACGAACTTCTCGCCCGCCGCGCGTCCGCCCTTGACCCCGAACGAAAACACCGCGCCCGGCCCCTGCGGCAGATACCGCGCCGCCCGCTCGTGATCCGGGTGATCAGGCAACCCCGCGTAAGACACCCACGCGACCCGCGGGTCCGCGTTCAGGTACTCCGCGATCGCCCGCGCGTTGACGACATGCGCGTCCATCCGCTGCGGCAGAGTTTCGACACCTTGCAGCAGCAAAAACGCGGAATGCGGCGACAGCACCGCGCCGATGTCGCGCAGTTGCTCCGCGCGCAGCCGCGTGCAGAACGCGTACTCGCCGAAGTTCTCCCAGTACTTGAGCCCGCCGTAACTGTCGACGGTCTCGGTCATCCGAGGAAACTTTCCGTTGCCCCAGTTGAAAGTCCCGGCCTCGACGACGACCCCGCCGAGCGTCGTGCCGTGCCCGCCGAGGAACTTCGTGGCCGAGTGCAGGACGATGTCCGCGCCGTGCTCGATCGGGCGGCAGAGATACGGCGTGGCGAGCGTCGCGTCGACCACGAGCGGGATGCCGTGCGAATGCGCGAGATCGGCCAGCCCGGCGAGGTCCGCGATCGCGCCGCTCGGATTGCCGATCACCTCGGTGTAGATCAGCTTCGTGCGGTCGGTCACCGCTTTGGCGTAGTCCTCGGTGTCACCGTGCACGAACGTCGTCTCGACACCGAACCGCGCGAGCGTCCCGGTGAGCTGCGTGACCGTCCCGCCGTACAACCCGGCGGCGGACACGATGTGGTCGCCGGCCTCCGCGAGCGCCGAGAAGGTGAGGAACTCCGCCGCCTGCCCGCTGGCCGTCGCGACCCCGCCGATGGCCCCTTCGAGACTCGCGACGCGCTCTTCGAACGCCGCGACGGTCGGGTTGCCGATCCGGCTGTAGACGTTCCCGTACTTCTGCAGCGCGAACAGATTGGCCGCGTCGGCCGCGTCCTCGAACACGAAGCTGGTCGTCTGGTAAATCGGCACCGCACGAGCCCCGGTAGCAGGGTCGGGAGTGCCGCCGGCGTGCAGGGCGCGGGTGCGGAAGCCCCAGGTACGTTCGCTCATCGACGGCCACGCTAACCCAGCGGCGGCGGTGGCGGCCATTCCTCCCGGAGAGTGATCGGGCGGGCGCGCCAGACCACGGCGAGCGCCGGATCGCCAGCGGGGTCCGGCTCGATCCGCTCGACGGCGAATCCTTCCCGTTCGTAGAAAGCCGCGGCCCGCTCGTTGGCGGCGAAGTGTTCGATGCGCAGCCGGTCGACGCCTTCTGGCAGGTGGCTGGTTAGGGCATCGAGCAGTTGTGGGCCCAATCCGTGGCCGCGGTGTTCCGGGTCGAGGTAGAGCTTGTAGACGACGTGGTCGGGTCCGCGCTGTCCGACGCCGACGATGCGCGCCTCGGCTTCAGCGACGACAACGCGCCCGTCGGCCACGGCGGCGCCGATATGCGCTTCGTTCCACCACCGACGGACTTGGCGCTGGGCTGCCGCTTCGCCGATCAGCGGGGTGTAGTGCGGTGGGATGTGCGTCTCGCCGAAACGGCAGATCGCCTCGACGTCGCTCAGCTCGGCCACGCGCACCCGGCTCACGGCCCGTCGTCCCTCTTCCGCCACACGCTCACCGAAACCGCCAGCGTCACGTCCCGTCCAGCCGCGGCTTCGAGGCGCTCCCGCCGTCCGTCCCGGTCCAGATGGAAGCCCGCGGGCCCCATCGCCACCACATCCCGCACCTGCGCCGCGCTGAACTCCTGCGTCCGGACCACCTCCACCCCGGACTCCCGCTCGAACAACCCGCCTAACGCGGCCTCGAGCCGTTCTTCCTTCCGCGCGTCCACCGCGAGCACCAGATCGCCCAGCTCCGCGAGATGCCCCGGCAACGGCGACGCCACCACCAGCTTCCCGCCCGGCTCCAGAACCCGGTGGAACTCCGCGGCGTTCCGCGGCGAGAACACGTCCAACACCACCGACGCCACCCCGTCGCCCACCGGCCACGGTTCCCACAGGTTCCACACCGCCGCGCCCAGCCTCGGATGCGCCCGCGCGGCCCGTCGCAGCGCGATCGCCGACACGTCCAGTGCGAGCCCGACCGCGTCCGGTGCGGCGTCCAGTACTCGCGAGAGGTAATAGCCCGGCCCGGCTCCGGCGTCGATGATCAATCCGGGAGCAGAACCAACCTCAGCGACCGCCTCGGCGAGCGGTGCGTACGCCCCGGAGGACAAAAACGCCGCCCGCGCATCCACCATCGGCGCGGTGTCGGCCGTTCCCGCCGGGATGCGCGCGTGGAGAAGATTGACGTAACCCTGCCGGGCCAGATCGAACGAATGCCGCCGCTCGCAGCGCAGCGTCCGGCCGGTCAGCGAGACCGGCTCCGCGCACACCGAACAGCGCAGCGCTTCGATCACCCGATCAGGCAAAGACATGGCGCTATTCGACCATGAGGTTGCCTGACCGGACATTTCACCCCGGCTCCCCGGAAACGTCCCCGTAACAACCCACGTGCCGGAGTTCACGCGAGGGAAACGTGAACCGAAGCCTGGTGAAACACCCGCGGCCAACACTTCCTCTGCAGTTGCCCACGGCACGGGAGGACGATTGTGCTGAACGCCGGAGACACCGCCTGGGTGCTGATCAGCGCCGCGCTGGTCATGCTCATGACCCCAGGCCTCGCGTTCTTTTACGGCGGCATGGTCCGCGCGAAGAGCGTTTTGAACATGTTGATGATGAACTTCATCGCACTCGCGATAGTCGGGGTGCTGTGGGTGCTCTTCGGGTTCTCGCTGTCCTTCGGCGACGACGCTTTCGGCGGCCTGGTCGGGAACTTCGACTACGCCGGCCTGACGGACGCGTTCGGCAAGCTCGTCGGCCTCGCCAGCGCGGGCCCGCCCGCCGTCCCGTGGCCCGGCCCGGACGCGTTGCCGCTGCTCGCGTTCTGCATGTTCCAGCTGATGTTCGCGATCATCACCCCGGCGCTCATTTCCGGGGCCATCGCGGATCGCGCGAAGTTCTGGGGCTGGACGCTTTTCGTGACGATCTGGGTCATTGTCGTGTATTTCCCGGTCGCGCACTGGGTGTTCTCGTTCGACGGATTCACCGGCAAGGATTCGGTGGGCGGCTGGATCGCCAACCAGCTCAAGGCGCTCGACTTCGCGGGCGGCACGGCGGTGCACATCAACGCGGGAGCCGCGGGTCTCGCCCTCGCGCTGGTGCTCGGCAAGCGCAAGGGCTGGCCGAAGGACACCGGCCGTCCGCACAACGTCCCGTTCGTCCTGCTCGGCGCGTCGCTGCTGTGGTTCGGCTGGTACGGCTTCAACGCCGGTTCCGCGCTCGGCGCCAACGACCTCGCGGGCGTCGCGTTCACCAACACCACCGTCGCGACCGCGGCCGCGGTGCTCGGCTGGCTCGTCGTGGAACAGCTGAAGTTCGGCAAGCCGACCACGCTCGGCGCGGCGTCCGGCGCGGTGGCCGGCCTGGTCGCGATCACCCCCGCCTGCGGTTTCGTGAGCCCGCTCGGCTCGATCGCGATCGGCGTGATCGCCGGGGTGCTGTGCGCGCTGGCCATCTCGCTGAAGTTCCGCTTCGGCTTCGACGACTCCCTCGACGTCGTCGGCGTGCACCTCGTCGGCGGTCTCGTCGGCACCGTGCTGATCGGGTTCTTCGCCACCAAGAGCGTGAACCCGGCGGGCGCGGACGGGCTGTTCTACGGCGGCGGCTTCAAGCAGCTGGGCATCCAGGTGGTCGCCGCGCTTGCGGTGCTGGGCTACTCGTTCATCATGACCTTGATCATCGGCTTCGCGATCAAGAAGGCGGGCGGGTTCCGCGTCAGCACCGAACACGAGGTCAGCGGCATCGACGAGGGTCAGCACGCGGAGAGCGCCTACGACTTCACCGGCATGGGCGGCCTCGGCCACTCGGCGACGTTCCCGGCCAAGCCCGTCACGAAACTCGAGGAGACCAAGGCATGAAGCTCATCACCGCGATCGTCAAGCCGTTCACGCTCGACGACGTCCGCTCCTCGCTGGAGCAGCTGGGCGTGCTCGGGATGACGGTGAGCGAGGTCCAGGGCTACGGCAGGCAGAAGGGCCACACCGAGGTCTACCGGGGGGCCGAGTACTCGGTGGATTTCGTGGCCAAGCTGAAGATCGAGGTCGTGGTGGACGACGTCGTGGTCGAGAAGGTCCTCGACGCGGTCACCACCGCCGCGCACACCGGGAAGATCGGCGACGGGAAGGTCTGGGTGACGCCGGTGGAGACGGTCATCCGGGTCCGCACCGGCGAACGCGGCACGGACGCGCTGTAGCCGATGACCGACGGGGGCGAACTCGCCCGAGCCACTGCGCTGCTGCTCGAAGGACGGCACGGAGCTCCCGCGCTGCGGAACTCCCTGGTCGATCTCTACGAGTTCTGGCTCGGGAAAGGAGCGACGGCGGCCGGCGTCGACACCGCGGACCCAGGTGTCGCGCTGGTCGCCGTAGGGGGGTTGGGACGGCGCGAGCTGGTGCCGTACTCCGATCTCGATTTGGTGTTGCTGCACAACGGAAACAACCAGGTCGGGGAGATCGCCGACGCGCTGTGGTACCCGTTGTGGGACGCGCGGGTCGGCCTCGACCATTCGGTCCGCACGCCCGGCGAAGCACTGAAAGTCGCCGCGGAGGACCTGCGTACCGCGCTCGGTCTGCTCGACGCCCGGCATCTCGCCGGCGACCCCGGCCTCACCGAACGCCTCGCGTCCGCCGCCCGCGACCAGTGGCGGCGCACCGCCCGCAAACGCTTGCCGGAGCTGGCTGAATCCGTCCACGGACGATGGCGGCGCAGCGGTGAGATCGCCCAATCCGCCGAGCCGGACTTGAAACACGGCCGCGGCGGTCTTCGCGACTTCGGCGTGCTGGAAGCCCTCGCGGCCGGACAACTCACCGCGCGACCGGGCGAAGAACTGTTGGCAGCAAAGCAACTCCTGCTCGACGTCCGCACCGAAC
The DNA here is from genome assembly GCF_006704225.1 of Amycolatopsis sp. Poz14. Lineage (NCBI taxonomy): Bacteria > Bacillati > Actinomycetota > Actinomycetes > Pseudonocardiales > Pseudonocardiaceae > Amycolatopsis > Amycolatopsis sp. Poz14. The sequence continues at coordinate 8,642,714 of NZ_JACLHD010000001.1, read as the reverse complement.
TCCGCCGCGAAGCACGTCGCGAACGAGACATCCTCAGCGCGGCCGACGCCGACGTCGTAGCGCACGAACTGGAGCTGGGCGACCGATTCGCCTTGGCGCGCAAGCTTTCCGGCGCAGGCCGAACCATCGCGTACGCGGTCGATGTCGCTCTTCGGTCCACTGTGGAGCAACCGCGTCCACTCTTCGGCCGACGCCCGGTTCGCCGCCCGTTGGCTGAAGGCGTCGTACTGCACGGCGACGAGGTCGCGCTGGCCCGAGACGCTCTTCCCGCCCGAGACCCCGCGCTTCTGCTCCGCGCCGCAGCAGCCTCGGCTCGGACCGGAAAACCCATCTCACCAGGCACTTTGCGTACCCTCGCGGAGTCCGCCCCCGAGCTGCGCGAACCGTGGCCGGACGACGCCCGCAACGCCCTCGTCGAACTGCTGGGCGCGGGGGAGGGACTGGTCGACGCGGTCGAAGCCCTCGATCGCACCGGCTTGTGGGCCCGGCTGTTCCCGGAATGGGGCGCCGTGCGCGACCTGCCGCCGCGGTCGCCAGTGCACCAATGGACCGTCGACCGGCACCTCGTCCAGGCGTGCGTCGAAGCAGCGAAACTGACCACTACCGTGTCGCGGCCGGACCTGCTGCTGATCGGCGCGCTGCTGCACGACATCGGCAAGGGCCGCGACGCCGACCACTCCGAGCTGGGCGCGAAGATCTCCGCCTCGGTAGCGCAACGCCTGGGCCTGCCGCCCGCGGACGTCGCGACGGTCTCCGCGATGGTCCGCCACCACCTGCTGCTGCCGCACACCGCGACCAGACGCGACATCGGCGACCCCGCGACCATCTCGCGCGTGGTGAAAACCCTGGACCGCGACGTCGTCCTGCTGGAACTCCTGCACGCCCTCACCCGCGCCGATTCGCTGGCCACCGGACCCGGCGTCTGGACCGACTGGAAGGACCGCCTGCTCGCCGAGCTGGTCAGCGGCTGCGAGGAAGCCGTGCACGGCAAGGGTTTCACGCCGCCGGAGCCCTTGGACGACGACCAACGCGAGCTGGTCGCCGAAGCCACCCGGACCGGCGTCGGCCAAATCCGGATCTCCGCGCACGGCAAGGTCGTCACGGTACTGCTGGCCGTGCCCGCGGACCGTGAACTGCTCGCTCCCGCGGCCGGGGTGCTGGCGCTGAACTCCCTGGAGGTCCACTCGGCGGTCCTGCGCGAGCATTACGGCCGGGCGGGCGTGTTCACCGCGTCGCCGAAGTTCGGGTCGCTGCCGGATCCCGCGCTCCTGCGGGAACAGTTCGCCCGCGCGGTCGCCGGGACGATGCCGCTCACCCAGCGCCTGGCGGCGAAGGAACGCGACTACGCGACCGCGTCGCCGGTCGTGGTCAAGCCGGTGGTGCGCTGGTTCGACGACGAAACGAGCGGTCCCGACGCCGTCGTGCTGGAACTGCGCGCCGCCGACCGGATCGGCCTGCTGTTCCGCGTGGCGAGCGCCCTGCGCCGCGCGGAGGCCGACGTCCACTGGGCGAAAGCCGCGACCCTGGGCGGCGCCGTCGTGGACTCGTTCGCCCTCTCGCCGCGCACCGGCCACGTCACCCCGTCGTGGCGCACCGCGATCACCGACGCCGTCCTAGCTGCCGTTTCCTGACCGTCCGTGAAGGGCTCCTTGAAGGAATCAGATTCCTTCAAGGAGCCCTTCACGGACGAATGACCAGGGCAGACCCGGCCGCATTGCGCCATCCGGGCTCACCCGTCCGGGGTGTCGGCGGCGCCGACCCCGGTTCCGATGGCAGGATGGCAGGTCCGGGCAAGGGGCGAGGTGAACGCGATGCGAGGGCACGAGAACCTGCCGGAGCTTTCGCTGCCCCCGACAGTCGTGGCCGGGCACCTCCGGACCTGCGCCGAGGAGCTCTCCGCCCTGCTCCGCGGCGACGGATCCGCCGCCACCCTCGGCGAACTCTCCGAGGTGGTCACCCAGCTGGTCGCGGGCCAGCACGCGCTGTCCCACGCCCTGGCCGGTCTCGCCGGGCGCATGGACGTCCGCAATCCCGCGCTCGCCACGGTCTCGCCGTCCGAGGTCGAGGTCCTCACCGAGGTCCTGCAAGCCGCCGCGTGCGCGGTCAGCTGCTCCGCCGAGGAACTCGCCGACGCCGAACCGCTCTTCGAGTTCGCGAGCGACTCCGCGGGACCCGACACCCGCGTTTGAGTAGTCCTACTCAGTCCGGATTGGGGGACTTCACGCTGCCGCGCGCCCGCCCCCGGACGGCAGACTTCTCCCCAACGCCGGGCGGCCGAGGGGGAACCGCTCCGCGTGCCCGCGGCGGAAGGCCTCCTGGGGAGGTGAGCTCTTCCGCCACGGTTCCGGGGACGGCCGTGGGGAGCGGCCGCCCCGGAACTCCCGGGCCTCAGGAATCCGCGATCCGCGTCAGCAGCCCGGCCGCGAGCCGGAGCAGCTCCTGTTCGGTGGGGCTCAGCGTCCGTTCGACGGCCGCGGCCAGCCAGTTCTCCCGCGCGATCGAGTAGGTGCGCAGTTCCCGCAGCCCGGCCGGGGTGATCTCGATCAGCGACCGCCGCCCGTCCGCCGGGTCCGGGGTGCGCGTGATCCACTCGCGTTCGGCCAGCGAGGCCAGGATCCGCGTCAGCGACTGCGGATGGATCCGCTCGGCCTCGGCCAGCTCGCCCGGCGTGTGCGTGCCGCCGCGGTACAGCCGCGACAGCACCGCCAGCACGGCCGGTCCCGGAGCGGGCGAGCCCGCCTCGGAGCGCATCCGCCAGTTCAGCCGCCCGACGCCCTCGCGCACCGTCCGGGCCAGCGTCGCCAGCTCGTCGGCCCGGTGCGCGTCGGGTTCGGTCTCCATGCGGCCACATTAGGCGGTTTCTCCCCGCACCAGCGCGGCATACCTGCCGCCGGAGGCGAGGAGTTCCGCGTGCGTTCCCCGTTCGACGATCCGTCCCGCGTCCAGCACCGCGATCTGGTCCGCGTGCTCCACAGTGGACAGCCGGTGCGCGATCGCGATCGTCGTGCGGCCCGCGGCGAGCCGGTCCAGTTCCGCCTGCACCGCGCGTTCAGTGCGGTTGTCTAGCGAGCTCGTCGCCTCGTCCAGGATCAGCACCGGCGGATTGCGCAGCAGGATCCGCGCGATCGCCATCCGCTGCTTCTCCCCGCCGGAAAACCGGTAGCCGCGCTCCCCGACGACGGTGTCGTATCCCTCCGGCAGCGCGGCCAGCGTGTCGTGGATGTGCGCGGCCTTCGCGGCGTTCTCCAGCTCCTCGTCGGTGGCGTCCGGCTTCGCGAACCGCAGGTTCTCCCGCACCGACGCGTGGAACAGATACGTCTCCTGCGACACCAGCCCGACCCCGGCGGCCAGCGACGCGAGCGTGACATCCCGGACATCCGTCCCGTCCACGCACACCTTTCCCTCGGTCACCTCGTACAACCGGGCGACCAGATAGGCGAGCGTCGTCTTCCCCGAACCCGTCGACCCGACGAACGCCGTCGTCGTCCCCGCCGGCACGTCGAGGTCGATATCGCGCAACGTCCACGGCCCCTCGTCGTCGTAGCGGAACGAGACTCCGCGCATCGAGACCGCTCCGCCGCTCGGGTGCAGCGTCCGCGCGCCCGGCCGGTCGTCGATCTCCACCGGTAGATCGAGCACCTCGAAGATCCGCCCGAACAACGCCTTCGCCGACGAGACGTTCTGTCCCACCGTCTGCATCGCCGTCGCCGGCGCGAGCAGCCGGTTCAACATGCTGGTGAACGCGACGACCGTGCCCAGCGAGATCGGCGCCGCGCCCCCGGCGAGTTCCAGTCCGGCCGCCCAGTAGACCAGCGCCGGGATGATCGTCAGGCTCATCGACCGCGCCGCCCGCTGCCACCGCCCGGCCAGCGCGGCACTGCGTTCCAGCGCCGCGACCTCGCGCGATTCCTCCGCGAACCGGTCGCGCATCAGCTTCGCGTTGCCCATCGTCTTGGCCAGCAGCACGCCGGTGACCGACAGCGATTCCTCGACGATGGTGGTCAGCCGCGCCATCCGCCGGGTCCGGCCGCGGGCGAGCTTCCGCTGCTTGCCGCCAAGGCGCAGCGTGAACAGCAGGAACAACGGCACGACGACCAGCGACAACAGCGCCAGCTGCCAGTCCATCACCAGGATCGCCACCGCGATCGCCAGCGCCGTGGTGCCGTTCTGCACGATCGACGCGGCGGTCCCGGTGACGACGTTGTCCACGCCGCCGATGTCGTTGAACACCCGCGACAGCACCTCGCCGGTCTTGGTCCGGGTGTAGAAGCCCAGCGACATCCGCTGCAGATGGCTGTACACCGCGACCCGCAGCTCGTTCATCACCCGCTGGCCGATGGTGTTGGACAGCCCGGTGGTCCGCACGCTCAGCGCGCCCGACCCGACAGCGGCGGCGATCATCCCGGCCGCCAGCAGGCTGACCAGCAGGGCGTCGCGGTGCGGCAGCGCGTCGTCGAGCATCTCGCGCAGCAGGAACGGCGAGGTGACGCCCAGCCCGGCCTGCACGACCAGCAGCGCGCACAGCCCGGCCAGCGCCCGCCGGTGCGGCCGGAAGAGGCCCGCGATGCGGCGGAACGGGACCTGGTCGTCCTCGTCCCCTGCCGGTTCGGCGAGCGTCGGACGGCGGGCCGTAGCTGATGTCATACGCCTATGTTTACTTAATTTCCGACGCTGGTCGAGCGGTTTTCGCGTGGTTGAGCTGTTGTCGCGGGGTCAATTAATACGCGCATGCGTAGTACCCTTCCCGTACCCGTGAAGGCCGGGTGGCCGGGGCGGCTACCCTCGGAAGATGCCGGGGGTGCCGAGCACCGCCCGGCACGCGAACTTTCGACCCAGCTGGAGCGTGCACCCCCGTGTTCGACACCCTCTCCGATCGGCTCACCTCGGCCCTGCAGTCGCTCTCGCGCAAGGGCCGGCTGTCCGACGCCGACATCGACGCCACCGCGCGCGAGATCCGCATCGCGCTGCTGGAAGCGGACGTCGCGCTCCCGGTGGTCAAGGCGTTCATCGCGAAGATCAAGGACCGCGCGAAGGGCGCCGAGGTCTCGCAGGCGCTGAACCCGGCGCAGCAGGTCGTGAAGATCGTCAACGAGGAGCTCGTCGGCATCCTCGGCGGCGAGACGCGGCGGCTGAACCTGGCGAAGAACCCGCCGTCGGTGATCATGCTCGCGGGTCTCCAGGGCGCTGGTAAGACGACGCTGGCCGGCAAGCTGGCGATGTGGCTGAAGAAGCAGGGCCACGCGCCGATGCTGGTCGCCTGTGACCTCCAGCGGCCGAACGCGGTCACCCAGCTGCAGGTCGTCGGCGAGCGCGCCGGCGTCGTCACGTTCGCGCCGGAGCCAGGCAACGGTGTCGGCGACCCGGTCGACGTCGCCCGCCGCGCGATCGAAGAGGCCAAGCACGCGCAGCACGACATCGTCGTGGTCGACACCGCCGGTCGCCTCGGTGTCGACGAAGAGCTGATGAAGCAGGCCGTGGACATCCGCGAGGCCGTGCAGCCGGACGAAGTCCTGTTCGTGGTCGACGCCATGATCGGTCAGGACGCGGTCACCACGGCCGAGGCGTTCCGCGACGGCGTCGGCTTCACCGGCGTGGTGCTCACGAAGCTCGACGGCGACGCCCGAGGTGGTGCCGCGCTGTCCGTCCGCGAGGTCACCGGCCAGCCGATCCTCTTCGCGTCCAACGGCGAGAAGCTCGAAGACTTCGACACGTTCCACCCGGACCGGATGGCCTCGCGCATCCTGGGCATGGGCGACGTGCTGACCCTGATCGAGCAGGCCGAACAGCACTTCGATCAGGAACAGGCCGAACAGGCCGCGCAGAAGCTGACCAGCGGGCAGCTCACGCTGGAGGACTTCCTCGAGCAGATGCTCGCGGTGCGCAAGATGGGCCCGATCGGCAACCTGCTCGGCATGCTGCCCGGCGCGGGCCAGATGAAAGACCAGCTCGCCGCGGTCGACGACAAGCAGCTCGACCGGCTCCAGGCGATCATCCGCGGCATGACGCCCGCCGAGCGCGCCGACCCGAAGATCATCAACGGCTCGCGCAGGCTGCGCATCGCGAACGGCTCCGGCGTGACCGTCCGCGAGGTCAACGACCTGGTCAACCGCTTCTTCGAGGCGCGCAAGATGATGGCGCAGATGGCGGGCCGGTTCGGCTTCGGCGGCGGAGGCGGCGGGAGCAAGAACCGCAAGGGCAAGAAGGGGAAGAAGGGCAAGAAGGGCCCCACGCAGCCGAGGATGCGCGGCGGGATGCCCGGCGGCATGCCGATGCTGCCCCCCGGCGGCGGGATGCCCGGCGGGATGCCGGACCTGTCGCAGCTCGGCGGCATGAACGACGTGCCCGGCTTCGACCCGTCCAAGTTCAAGCTGCCGAAGGACCCGAAGAACAATTGAGCCCGCTGCACCTGCACGGCACCGTCCTGCCCGACGGCGAGCCGCGTGACCTCTGGATCCAGGACGGAAAGCTGTCCTTCGAGCCGGTTCCCGGCGCGGAAACGCTGTCCACCGGCGGATTCGTGGTCCCCGGGCTCGTCGACGCGCACTGCCACCCGGGCCTCGGCCCGAGCGGCGGACTGTCGGTGGAGGAGGCGGCGGACCAGGCCGCGACCGACCGCGACGCGGGCACCCTGCTGATCCGCGACTGCGGCCTGCCGCTGGACGTCCGCCCGCTGCAATCCCGCGCCGACCTGCCCACGATCATCCGCTGCGGACGGCATCTGGCGTTGCCGAAGCGGTACATCCCCGGCTTCGCGATCGAACTGGACGACCCGGCTCTGCTGCCCGAAGCGGTCGCCGAGCAGGCTCGCGACGGCGACGGCTGGGTCAAGCTCGTAGGCGACTGGATCGACCGCGGCCAAGGCGACCTCGCGCCGCTCTGGCCGGACGACGTGCTGGCTGAAGCCATCCGCATCGCCCACGACCTCGGCGCACGCGTCACGGCGCACGTCTTCGGCGAAGCAGCGCTGCCAGGCTTGATCGGCGCGGGCATCGACTGTCTCGAGCACGGCACCGCGTTGTCGCCAGACCAGCTCGCCGAACTCGCGCGCCGCGACGTCGCCTTGGTGCCCACGCTCATCAACATCGAGAACTTCCCGGGCATCGCGGACAAGGCAGGCAAGTACCCGACGTACGCGGCCCATATGCGCGCACTGCACGCCGGTGTGGGCGAGATGGTGTCCTCAGCGGTCGAAGCGGGCGTACGCGTCTTCGCGGGAACGGACGCGGGCGGCATGGTCGCGCACGGCCGTATCGCCGACGAGGTCGAAGCGCTCCACCGCGCGGGCATGTCGCGTACGCAGGCTCTCGCGAGCGCTTCCTGGGAAGCGCGCGAATGGCTGGGTCACCCCGGTATCGAACACGGCGCCCCGGCGGACCTGATCGTTTACGCCGACGACCCGCGCACCGACCTGGCCGCCCTGCACCACCCGACCCACATCGTCTTGGGCGGCACGGTCTTCCACTGACCACCCCAATGGGGATTTTTCATCCTGGTTTGTGCTGGTCATGGTGGGTTGGCGGGGTGTGGTAGTTGTCAGGCCGGGGTGGGCTGGGCGGTGTCGCGGGTGTGTTGTTCGTGCTGGGTGAGGACGAGCAGGGCGCGGACGAGGGTGGTGGCGTGGCGTGGTGCGATGCGGAGTTTGTCGAGGACGCGCCAGGTTTTGAGGGCGGCGAAGCCGCCCTCGACCGCGCAGCGCATGGCGTTGAACACGGAGTTGGCGGTTTTCTGGGCGTGGGTGAGCGGCCGGTTCGTTTCGGCTTTGTAGGGGGTGAGCACGACCTGTTCGCACGGCCCGTCGCACTGGTCGCAGCGGCGGGTGTCGCGGACGTCTTTGCGCCAGCCCTGGTAGCCCTTGTCCGCGGCGGGGGTCAGGCCGCGGGCGTGGATGCGGTCGCGCAGCCGGTGGCGGCGGGCGGCGGTGATGTCGGCGGTCCTGCCCGGCAGCACGGCCGAGACCCACAGCAGCCGTCCGTGTTCGTCGGTGAGGCCTTGGACGTTGAGGCCGTGGTGTTTGTGCTTGCCGCTGTAATTGCGGCGATTGTCTGTGCCGGTGCGGCGGCGGGTGCGGATCAGGGTCCCGTCGGCCAGCACCACCGCCGCGCCGCGGGCGGCCAGCCGCCGCAGCACCCGGTCCAGCCGCGGCGCCCGGGCCGCGAGCAGGTCGATGGCTTCCAGCAGCCAGCGGCGGATCGTGGCGGCCGACACCGCGTTGGCGCGGGACAGGTCCAGCAGCCGCTGGTCGTGGCGCAGCATCGCCAGCACCAGCACCGCCTGCTCGGCCGGGGACGCCTTGCGCCACCGCGACCCGATCGCCCGGCGGCGGCGGCCGATCAACCCGGCCAGCATCGCGATCGTGGGCGGCGACACCGGCAACACGCTGCGATACGAGGCCAGAACCTGCTGTGAGACAGTGGGACCGGAGCCCCCGGACGTTCTTTCTTGAGTCACGACTTGATCAACATCCGGGGGCTCCGCCACGTTCCGGCCACGGGCAGGCAACCGGCAGGCCCGTTGCCGCACAACCACTCCCGCCACCGTCAACCCCGCCTGACCAGCACCAACAGGATGAAAAATCCCCAATGTGGCATTGGTTGCGCTGAACGCACCCAATGTGGCGTTCGTTGCATGCGATACCCGTCGGGGCACGAGGTGGCCCAGTGGCCTTCCCGCTCCGCAGAAGTCCGTGAGGGTCGCCTTGAGGGAATCAGATTCCCTCAAGGCGACCCTCACGGACCTCGCGTCCGCGCCGGGGCGAGGGGCAGTCCGGTCGAGGAGCGCGAGACGACCCCGCCTCGATGCGCCACACCCCAGCCACATAGCGTGAACCCGTGGCCGAAGACGGTGGGGGAAAGCGAATCCTGGGCGCACATTGGGCTTTCGCCGCGTTCTTCTTCGGAGTAGCCGGCTACTACCTCGTCACCCTCCTCACCGCGGCCGCGTTCAACCGGCACGTCGGCGACGACGACCCGGTCGAGGCGTACGCGGGACCGTTGCTGCTGCTGGCGTTCCTGCCGAACCTGGTCCTCGGCCTCGGCCCGGCGACCGCCTCGCTGCGGTACGGCTCCGGCCTCGAACGCGACTTCGGGCTCCGCACCCGGGGCCGCGACCTCCGCATCGGCCTCGCCTGCGGCCTGCTCGCGCTCGTCGTCGGCTTCGTGCTGAACGCCGCCGAAATCGCGGTCTTCGGCGGCGACGAGGTGTCCGACAGCCCGCTCACCGACCTGCCCGACGTGTCCGGCGGCAGCCCGGTCTGGCTGATCGCGACCGCGCTGGTGCTGGTGGTCGCCGTCCCGCTCACCGAGGAACTGCTGCTGCGCGGGGCGCTGTGGAACGCCCTGCTGCACTACCGGATCCCGCCGTGGGTGGTGCTCGTGCTCACGTCGTTGGTGTTCGCGCTGCTGCACGGCGAGACCACGCGCACGATCGCGCTGTTCGGCCAGGGTCTCGTCCTCGGGCTGGCGCGACATTTTTCCGGCCGGACCTCGGCGAGCGTGCTCGCGCACGCGGCGAACAACCTGCCGCCCGCCGTCCTTCTCTTCACCGGGCATTGAGGGAAACCGGTGACCGGTCGAGTACTGTGCGAAACCATTTCGGCCGCTAGGCTCGACCGGTGAGCAGAGCGAGCACGGGGAGGCGGGCGTGACCACATCACAGCCCCGTGAACCTTTCTCCCGCGCGCTCTCCCCGGAGGACTTGGTGGCCGAACCGACCGCGTTCCCGGCGCATCGCTGGGGATTCGGGGCGTTCCTGCTGGTCGAGGCGGTGCTGCTGGCGTCGGCCGCGTTCATCGGCGCGCTCGCCGGCCCCACGGCTCCCGGCAAGCCGCTCCCGATCGGCACGGTGCTGCTCGGCACGATGCTGCCCACCATGATCGCCGCCGGCGTCGCGGTGCTGATCACGGTCGTGCGCGGGAACGGCCCGAAGCTCGACCTGCGGCTCGAATGGCGCTGGGCGGACGTCTGGACCGGGCTCAAATTCGGGATGCTCGGCCTCGTGCTCACCTCGCTGAGCGCCTACGTGTGGACCCAGCTGGTCGGCACGGCGGACGCGACGTCGGCGATCAGCGCGCTGGTCGACGACCGCAAGATGTCCGTGCCCGCCGCCGCGGTGATGTTCGGCTACCTGTGGCTGCTCGGGCCGATCTGCGAGGAGATCATCTACCGCGGCCTGCTCTGGGGCGCGGTCGAGCGGCTGCAGTGGCGCAGCGAGCGCTGGGGCCGGGTCGCCGCGTTCCTGCTGTCCACCGCGGTCTTCGCGGCCAGCCACCTGGAACCGCTGCGCACCACCCTGCTGCTGGTGATCTCCATCCCGATCGGGCTGGCCCGGCTGTCCACCGGGCGGCTGGCGGGCAGCATCGTCGCGCACGCGGTCAACAACTTCCTGCCCGCCGTCGCGATCCTGCTCGGCGCGCTCGGCCTCGCGTCCTTCTGAGGCCCCTGCGCAGGCACAACGACGGCATCTGGCAGAATGTTCGCTTGCCCGCTTCCGCCGGACCCTCTCGCCGTGTGGAAGCTCCTGACCTCCGGGCGCCGTGAGCCTGTCCCCACGGGTTTCGCGCGCGCCCTGCACCACACAGCACTGAGGAGTACCCACACCCGTGGCCGTCAAGATCAAGCTGCAGCGCCTCGGCAAGATCCGTGCGCCGTACTACCGCATCATCATCGCCGACGCGCGCACCCGCCGGGACGGCAAGGCCATCGAGACGATCGGCAAGTACCACCCCAAGGAAGAGCCGAGCTTCATCGAGGTCGACACCGAGCGGGCGCAGTACTGGCTGGGCGTCGGCGCGCAGCCGACCGAGCCGGTCCAGCGCATCCTCGAGATCACCGGCGACTGGCAGAAGTTCAAGGGCCTGCCGGGAGCCGAGGGCACCCTGAAGGTGGCCGAGCCGAAGCCGTCCAAGCAGGACCTGTTCAACGCGGCGCTGGCCGCGGCGGGCGAGGAGCCCTCCACCGAGGCCGTCACGCCGAAGAAGAAGTCGGCCCCGAAGAAGGCCGAAGCCGACAAGGCCGAGGCTGCCGAGGGCGAGAAGTCCGAGTGAGCTTCCTCGCCGACTCCCTCGAGCACCTGGTGCGCGGGATCGTCGACAACCCGGACGAGGTCCGGGTCGAGCTGCTGACCACGCGTCGTGGCCGCACGCTCGAGGTGCACGTCCACCCCGACGATCTCGGCAAGGTGATCGGCCGGGGCGGGCGCACCGCGACCGCTCTGCGCACCGTGATGGGCGGCATCGGCGGCCGAGGCGTCCGCGTGGACGTCGTCGACACCGATCGCTGACCCGGATTCTCGGAAACGGTCAGGTATGGACGTCGTAGTCGGCCGTATCGCGAAGGCGCACGGCATCCGCGGCGAGCTCGCGGTCGACGTGCGCACGGATTCGCCGCAGGAGCGGTTCGCGATCGGTGCGGTCGTCACGACGAAGCTGCGCGACGGCAGCACGAGAGAACTCACCATCGCAGCCGCCCGCGAACACAGCGGGCGGCTGCTGGTGCGTTTCGAGGAAGTGCTCACGCGCGACGTCGCGGAAACCTTGCGCGGCGCCCTGCTGCTGGCGGACACCGATTCGCTGCCGCCCACCGGCGACCCGGACGAGTTCTACGACCACGAGCTGGCCGGGCTTCGCGCCGAACTCGCCGACGGGACGGCCGTGGGCAAGGTCGTCGAGGTGGTCCACTCGCCGGCCGGGGAATTGCTCGAACTCGATCATGACGGACGCTCGGTCTTGGTACCTTTCGTCCGCGCCATCGTTCCGGTGGTGGACGTCGCGGGGGGCCGGGTCGTGCTCGATCCGCCCGAAGGCCTCCTCGACGCTGACTGAGGGGGAGTTCGTGAAGTTCTGGACGAAGGCTGTCTTCGCAGCCGTTTTGGCCACCGCTTTCGCCGCGCCGCCCGCGCAGGCCGCTTCGCCGGTGTACGGCGACTTCTCGATGATGTTCCAGCGCAGCGCCGGACAGTACGCGCCGCCGGGGGAGAAGGCGTTCCAGTGGGCGTGGTCGCCGCAGTCGGCCACCGAATCGCAGATCACCTGGGGCGACCCGGTCACGTGGCCGCCCGCGACCGCCGAGCACTTCGTCCGCTCGGGCGACTGGGTGCTGATCGACGGCTGGGACGGCAACGGCACGTACTACACGGAGCGGGTCACCGAAGAACTCGCGTGCACCGGTTCCACCTGCACGCCGATCCCGTCCGACGGCGGCCGCCAGCACTACGTCCGCTGGACGGTGCCGTCCACCGACTACCGGCTCGTCGCGCGCGGCACGATCACCGAGAAGAGCTCGGGCAAGGTCGTCCACTTCGAGCACCTGCAGACGTGGGGCGCGCCCGCTCCGTGCTCGAACGCCCGCTTCGGGGCGCGCACCTGCGTCACGCAGACCGAGACGTGGTCGGACGACAACGGGCTGCCCGCCGGGTCGCCGATCCGCAAGACCCTGCACCGCAGCATCAAGATCGCGAAGGGGCTGGGCATGGCCTTCGCGATCGACCAGGACGTCCCGAGCCCGTGGCACGCCCAGGCCACCGAGTACTGGAACTGGTAACCGCTTGCGCATCGACGTCGTCACCATTTTCCCCGAGTACCTCGACCCGCTGCGCGCGGCGCTGCTGGGCCGGGCGATCGACCGCGGCCTCATCGAGGTCGGCGTGCACGACCTGCGCGACTGGACCCACGACGTGCACCGCGCGGTCGACGACGCGCCGTACGGCGGCGGCCCCGGCATGGTCATGAAGCCGCAGATCTGGGGCCCGGCGCTGGACGACGTGTGCGGCGAGGGGACCCGGCTCGTGGTCCCGACCCCGGCGGGCAAGCCGTTCACCCAGGAGCTGGCGCATTCCTACGCCGAGGAAAAGCACCTGGTGTTCGCCTGCGGCCGGTACGAGGGCATCGACCAGCGGGTCGTCGACGACGCGGCCCGCCGGATGCCGGTGGACGAGGTGTCGATCGGCGATTACGTGCTGGTCGGCGGCGAGGCCGCGGTGCTGGTGATCGTCGAGGCCGTGGTCCGGCTGCTGCCGGGCGTGCTCGGCAACGCGCGCTCGGCGGCCGAGGACTCGTTCTCCGACGGCCTGCTCGAAGGCCCCAGCTACACCCGCCCGGAAGTGTGGCGCGACCTGGCGGTGCCGGACGTGCTGCGCTCGGGCAACCACGCGCTCATCGACCGCTGGCGGCGCGACCAGGCGCTGGCTCGCACCGCCCAGCGGCGGCCGGATCTCCTGGACCGGCTGCCCGAGGGCAGCCTGGACAAGCGGGACCGCGAGGTCCTCGAAGGGCTGGACGACCAGCCCGGATAGGCCCCGTGCGAGGTCTCCGGGGGCTTCTGCCATAATGGATTAGTTGGCGTGCCGCGTAACTTAACAAACGCTCGTATCGGCTGTTAAGTCGCGAAGCCAACCGTGAATGCCATCAGCCCCGGGCTAGTCGCAGTGAGCTTCACTGTGCGCTCAAGCTGTACGTAAGCCACACGAATACGAGGACGGACCACCGATGAACACCCTGGACGCGCTGGACGCGCAGTCACTGCGTTCCGACATCCCGGACTTCCGCCCCGGCGACACGCTCAAGGTGCACGTCCGCGTCATCGAGGGCAACCGCGAGCGCAACCAGGTCTTCCAGGGCGTCGTGATCCGCCGTCAGGGCGGCGGCATCCGGGAGACCTTCACCGTGCGCAAGGTTTCGTTCGGCGTGGGCGTCGAGCGCACCTTCCCGGTGCACTCGCCGAACCTGGCCGAGGTCGAGGTCTTCAAGCGCGGCGACGTCCGCCGGGCGAAGCTGTACTACCTGCGCGAGCTGCGCGGCAAGAAGGCCAAGATCAAGGAGCGCCGCGAGAACCGCGAGACCACCTCCGCCTCCTGAGTGACGAGCCGGTTACCGGTAGCCTGGCGACGTGGTCGAACCTGTGTCGCGGAACGCCGATGAGGACGGCCCCGAACGCCCGGAGGAGGACCAGGAACGGTCCGGCGGGCGTCGGGGGTCGCACCGGCGGGGCAAGTCCTCGAAAAAGCGGTCGTTCTGGAAGGAACTGCCGATCCTGATCGTGATCGCCCTGGTGCTCACGATCCTGATCCAGGCGTTCCTCGCCAAGGTCTACATGATCCCGTCGGGGTCCATGGAGTCCACGCTGCACGGCTGCCCGAGCTGCACCGGCGACCGGATTCTGGTCGACCGCGTCACCTACGACTTCACCGACCCCTCCCCGGGGGACGTGATCGTGTTCAAGGGCCCGCCCGCGTGGACCGAGAACGAGATCGCGCCGCAGGAGTCGAGCAACATCGTCGTGCGCGCGCTGCGCGGTCTCGGCTCGCTGGTCGGCTTCGCGCCGCCGGACGAGCGGGACTTCGTCAAGCGCGTCATCGCCACCGGCGGCCAGACCGTCCAGTGCTGCGACGACCGCAACCGGGTGATCGTGGACGGCAAGGCCCTCGACGAGCCCTACATCCACTGGGAAGACGACAACCACCGCGTGCAGGAGTCGTTCGCCCCGGTGAAGGTCCCGCAGGGCGCGCTCTGGGTGATGGGCGACAACCGCAACAACTCCGCCGACTCGCGTTACCAGGGCGGCGGCGGGCCCAACGGCGCGGTTCCGGTCGACGACGTCATCGGCAAGGCCCGCATCATCGTGCTGCCGCCGAGCCGCTGGGGCGGGATCTCGGACCACAATCCGCAGCAGAACGCCCAGCCGGTCGCGCTCGGCGCGCCCGCGTGGCAGCAAGGGCTGCCGCTCGGCATCGGTTTCGCCACCGCGGTGCCGACGCTCTTCGTCGGACGCCGGTTGAAGGCAGGCCTCCGCAAGGCGGCCGGCCGGAGACGCTGAGCGGTGCGCTCCGTCGTCCGCGACTCCCGGGTGGTGTTTCGGTGACTCTCCCTCCTCCCCGCACTCCGGCGGAACCGCTGCGCCCGCCCCGTGCCGTGGTGCGCGGCGAGCTGTTCTGGGGTCTGCAAGGCGCACTCGAACGACGCGGCCTCGGCCCGGTCGCCGGCGTGGACGAAGCCGGCGCCGGTGCCTGCGCGGGCCCGCTCGTGGTGGCTTCCTGCGTGCTCCGTCCCGGCGACGGCGCGCGCCTGCCCGAGCTGACCGATTCGAAGATGCTCACCGCGAAGGCCCGGGACCGGGTTTACGACCGGGTCCTGCAGCGCGCCCTCGACTACTCGGTGATCGTCATCCCCTCCGAGCAGGTGGACCTGCTCGGCATCCGGGTGATGAACCTCGAAGGCATGCGCCGCGCCGTCGCCGGACTGCGCACGCATCCCGGGTACGTCCTCACCGACGGCTTCCCGGTCCCCGGCATTCCCGCGCCGAATGTCGCGGTGATCAAGGGAGACCGCAGCGTCGCGAGCATCGCGGCGGCGTCGGTCCTCGCGAAGGTGACGAGGGACCGGATCATGGCCGGCCTGCACGAAGAGTTGCCGGCGTACGGCTTCGACGTGCACAAGGGCTACAGCACCTCGGACCATCTGGCTGCGCTGAGTGAGCACGGCCCGAGCCCGGCGCACCGCTGGTCCTACACGAATGTCGCCACTGTCGCCCTCGCACACGGACTCACTGCCCCGCATCCGGTCGTGCTCACCTACGCTGCACTGGAGAATGCCCTGGAAAAAGCGGGCGGGCCGGTCCGTGCCCCGGGCCGCTCGGTGGGTAAGAATGAACGCTCCGCCGCCGGAGCAGGACGAATGCGAGGAGGGGCGCGGATTTCATGAGCGCAGAGGATCTCGAGAAGTACGAGACCGAGATGGAGCTCTCGCTGTACCGCGAGTACCGCGACATAGTGGGCCAGTTCTCGTACGTGGTGGAGACCGAGCGGCGGTTCTATCTGGCCAACGCGGTGGACGTCCAGGTCCGCGACGGCGGGGGCGAGGTGTACTTCGAGGTGCGGATGTCGGACGCCTGGGTGTGGGACATGTACCGCCCCGCCCGATTCGTGAAGCACGTCCGGGTCATCACCTTCAAGGACGTCAACGTCGAAGAACTGGACAAGCCTGATCTGCGGCTCCCCGAGGACGGTCCGTTCTCGGGCTGACCCCCGCTTTCTCTCACCACGGAGGCCACCCGGCACCTGCCCGGGTGGCCTTCGTCGTTTCCTGCCCTCACGCACACCGCACCGACAATCCGCCGGGTTTCTCGTCCGCGGACCAGCGCTTGATCCACAACCCCCGGGTTATCCACAGCTGCCCGGAACCCCCCTGGCGCAGCGTTCGATCACGCTGCGATCGTGAAAGCACACGCACCGTGATCGACGGTGCTCACGCTGTCCGAGGGGGACACCATGAACGACGGCCCGCACCCCGGCGCTGTCTGGCGACGGACGTTCGGCCGCTGGGGCGAGGACCTCGCCGCCCGGCATCTGCAGGCCGCCGGCATGGTCCTGCTCAGCCGGAACTGGCACTGCCGCGAGGGCGAGCTGGATTTAGTCCTGTCCGAGGGCGACCGGGTGATCTTCTGCGAGGTCAAAACCCGCTCCAGCACCGAATACGGCACTCCCGCCGAATCCGTCACGCAGGACAAGATCGACCGCGTGCACCGCGCCGCGATGCGCTGGCTCAAGGAACATCGAGTCGGCTGGTGCCGCATCCGCTACGACGTCGTGACCGTCTACGCCCCCGACGGCGAAGAGCCGGTCGTCCGGCACCTGGTGGGTGCTTTCTGATGCCACACGCCAAAACCTGGTCCGTCGCGTTGCTCGGCATCGAAGGCCGCGTAGTGGAAATCGAAGCCGATCTAGGCGGCGGCCTGAGCCGAGTCACCCTGGTCGGCCTGCCCGACGCCGGCCTCCGCGAGGCGAAAGACCGAGTCCGCTCCGCAGTCCGCAACTCCGGCCAATCCTGGCCCGACGGCAAGATCACGCTGGCCCTGTCTCCCGCCAACCTGCCCAAAATGGGCTCCGGCTACGACCTGGGCATCGCCGCCGCCGTCCTAGCCGCCATCGGCGCCGTCCCAGCCCGAAAGCTCCTGCACACAATCCTGCTGGGCGAACTGGCCTTGGACGGCCGAATCCGCCCCGTACGCGGCGTCCTCCCCGGCCTGCTGGCCGCCAAAGCCGCCGGCCACGAACGCGCCGTAGTGCCCACGGAGTCGTTGGTAGAAGCCGCTCTGGTAGACGGCCTGGAAGTCTCCGGAGTAACCCGCCTGGCAGAACTCATCGCCTGGCTCAAAGACGAAGCCGATCTAGAACCACCCGCCGCTCCCGCAGCCGCCACCCCAGTGGAAGTCCCCGACCTAGCCGACGTAGTAGGCCAACCAGAAGCCAGATGGGCCTTGGAAGTCGCCGCAGCAGGCGGCCACCACCTCCTGCTCACCGGCCCGCCTGGCGTAGGCAAAAGCATGCTGGCCAGACGCCTCCCCGGCCTGCTGCCCGACCTCTCCCCAGCCGAGTCCCTGGAAGTAACCGCCATCCACTCAGTAGACGGCTCCCTGTCCAAGTCATCGCCCCTGGTAACAGTCCCGCCTTTCGTCGCCCCACACCACTCGATCAGCCCACCAGCCCTAATCGGCGGCGGCACCGGCTTAGCGGCTCCGGGTGCCATCAGTCGAGCCCACCGAGGCGTCCTTTTCCTAGACGAGGCCTGCGAATTCGGCAACCAACGCCTCGACTCGCTCCGCACCGTCATGGAAGAAGGCGAAGTCCGCATCGCCCGCGCGAAGGGCGTCGTCCGCTATCCCGCCCAGTTCCAACTGGTGCTGGCCACCAACCCCTGCCCCTGCGCCCCACCGCGAGAAACCGACTGCACCTGCTCAGTACCCACCCGCCGCCGCTACCTGTCGCGCCTTTCGGGCCCTCTCCTGGACCGAGTAGACCTCCGCGTCCGCCTGCGCCCTCTGACTGCGATCTCCGCCCACCAATCCACCACCCCAGAACCGTCCTCGACCGTCCGAGCCCGCGTCCTGGCCGCCCGCGAAAGAGCCAAACACCGCTGGCACGAACACGGCTGGCAGTCCAACACCGAAGTCCCAGGCCCGATCCTGCGCCGAGATTTCGCCCTGCCACCCCCCGCCACCGCGGTTTTAGACAGAGCCCTGGACCGAGGTTTGCTGACCGCCCGAGGAGCCGACAGATGCCTCCGCATCGCCTGAAACGTAAAGTAGCTGACGTGGAACCTGAGCCTTCGGAAACGGACATCTACCTGCGGATGTCCGAGGACCGCGACGACGACGAGCTGGGCATCGAGCGGCAGCGTGAGCGCGCCCACAAGATGCGGGAAGCACGTGATTGGCCGATGGGCGTCGAGCACGTGGACAACGACCGGTCGGCGGCGGACCACCGCAAGCGCCGCCCCGGGTTCGAGGCGATGATGGAACGGGTCGAGGCGGGCAAGGTGAAACGGATCATCGCCCGCCGGATGGACCGGCTGATCCGCAACCGCCACGACCAGATGCGCCTCTTCACGGCCGCCGAACAGCACCGGATGATGCTGTGCTTCATCGACGGCGGCGACTTGGACATGTCCACGCCGATGGGCCAGATGATCGCTGATTTCCTCGCCGGGCAGGCCCGTGCGGAGATCAAGCTGAAAGGCGAGCGCCAGGAGGACGCCCAGCTACAGGCCGCGCAGCAGGGGCGACGTGTCGGCGGCCGGAAGCCGTTCGGATACATGCCCAACGGCCTGGAGCTGCACCCCGAAGAGGCCGCCGCCGTGGCCAAGGCGTACGACGACTTCAACGCCGGGGTGAAGCTGGGGACGATCGCACGGGAGTGGAACGCGGCCGGACTGCGCTCCGGGCAGACCAAATGGGCCGGGCCGGACAAGGGGCAGCCGACAGCGTGGAGCCACGACACGGTGCGGCTAGTGCTTCGCAACCCGCGCAACGCTGGTCTGCGGCGGTACAAGGGCCAGGTCGTCGGCAAGGCGATCTGGCCGAAGATCGTGGACGAAGAGATCTGGGCGGCGGCCGAGGCCACGCTCAGCGCCCGCACCGGGCACCCGACGGCGGGACGGGCAAACCAGCAGCTGCTGACAGGCGTGGCGTTGTGCGGGGTTTGTGGTGCGACGGTGCACGCGGGCGGCGGGAATACCGCAGCGCGTGGTTACCGCATCTATCGGTGCTCGAAGGCGGGCGGCCACATCTCGCGGAAGCTCGATCCTATTGACGAGTTCGTGTCGGCGGTGGTCGTCGCCCGGCTGTCGCGCCCGGACGCCCGGGAACTGCTGACCGATCGCAAGCGCCCCGACGCCGTCGAGCTGAACAAGCAGCTGCTGTCGATCTTGAACCGGCGGGACGCACTAGCCGCGGAGTTCGCGGACGACGACGAGATGACGCCCAGCCAGTTCCGCACGATGAACAAGCGGCTGAACGACCGGCTGGCCGCTGTGGAAGCCGAGTTGGCAGACGCGGGCCGGACGAGCGTCCTGGGGCCGCTGGTGGGAGCTGAGGACGTGCAAGCGGTGTGGGACAGCCTTGTCACCGACCGCCAGCGCGCGGTGATCGACACGCTGATGACGGTCCGGATCATGCCGGTAGGCAGGGGAAGGAGCATGTTCCGGCCTGAGTCAGTCGAGGTCACCCCGAAATAGCCCCGGACACACCAACGGCCCCCGCCATGACGGACGGGGGCCGTTGCGCGTTTCAGGCGGCCGGGGTGATCGGCGCTTGCGCCTCGCCGGTGGCGGCCACGGTCATGATCAGCCGCAGAGACTCGACGCCGACGAACGCCGTGCCCTCGAACGTCTCGGTGAACGTCTGGTAGCGGTTCTTCCCGTTCAGCGTGCTGTCCCGGACCACGCCGAGGTCGAGCCGCCCTCCGTCCAGGAACAGCCATTCACCGCTGGGGAACAGCGCAGTGTCCACCGTCGTCGGCCACGTCGGCAGCGCCGCACCCGGCGTCGCGGCCGGGAACGTCTGCGCCGGGATGGCGGGCAGCGGATCGGACGCGGCCTGTGCGGGGAGCCCGTCCAGGTGCCACACCGGGGTCACGTTGCGCGCGGCGAACCACCGGGCGATGGCGCTGTCGGACTCGGCGAGCGCCGTTTCGGTGTCAGCCGATGCCTGCTGCCGGACGATGTCCGCGCGCAGCATGTCGCGCACCCAGACCGGCACGATCCACGTCAGTTGCGGCGTGACCCGCGACCGCCGACGCGACCGGAAGTAGCTGACTGCCTGGTCCAATCCGGCCAGAACGTCGCGGGCAGCGCCGAGCCGCTTGGCCAGCGTGACCGGGGTCGAACCGGCCAGGATCTGGCTCAACAGCCGGTTCTCCGACACCTTGGCGTGAGCGATCACCGACGCCCGCAGCGCGGCCGTGGCGTACTCGGTGTCGAATCGGGCGGTGAAGTTGCTCAGCTCCAGCAGCGAGTACACCGCCGCGACTTCCGCGGCTTCCACCTCCGGGCAGGCGAACGACTGAACGGCCTTGGTGACCTCCTGCTCGGTGCCGACGAGCGCATCGTCGGCGGTGGTCCACACCCCGGCAGTCAGCGAGGACGCGTCGATGGCGCGGCGGTAGCGGATGCCGCCGTGCGTTGCCTGGAACTGGTTGAGCGCGTCGCGGATCGGCCGGTCCTCGGACCCGATCACCGGCACGTCGTACACCACGTCGAGCGGCGCGCACAGCCCACCGGCGGCGGTGATCGCCTCGGGGGTCATGGCCGCGCGGATCTTGGCCATGACCCCCGGCCCGTTGTCCAGCTGACGGCCGGTCGGGTACTCGGTGGTGACGTGCACGAGGGCGTTGCGCCCGTGCTGGAGGCCGCCGTTGGGGTCCGTGAGCACCTTCGCCAGCTCGTCCACCAGCGCGGCCTGGTTGACCGGGCGGCCTTGGAATTCGGTGACGGTGCGCGCCGGGCCGGAGGACGCCCGCAGCGCCGCGAGCTGGCTCTCTACATCCCGCTTCTCGGCAGCCAGCTTCTCCATCGTGAGCACGTTCTCTTCGGTGAACGGCTTCGTGCCGTACTCCCGGCCCTGACGCGTGAGCTGGGCCAGGATCTCGGTTCCCTGCTTGATCGTAGAAATCTTCATGTCACCGAGCTTGAAATACGATCGCGGACACTGGCAAACGAGCGCCCCGCGACACGTGACTTGGTAACAAAAATGTTTACCCACCACGCGAGTCTGCCACCAGGAGAAACGTCTTAATATTTCCAGCCCATTGGTGGGTAAACCTGACGGAAAAGTGTCGAGTCACGCGAGACTCCACGAGACAATGAATACGACCAAAGGTAGTATTCCCCTTGCAACTGAACACGCGGAACAACGCTCGCCGAAGAACCGCACTGGCCCGAAAGGGAGGTGCGGCTCATGGCCGCGAAGGACGCGGAGTCCCGCCGCCGCAACGGTCGGCTTGCCATCGCGAAGCGTTGGGGCAACACCGAAGAGGTTGAGCGCCTAACTCTGGAGCACCGCGAGGCGAAGCTCCAGGAGCACATCACCGAGATGGTCAGCACCTGGCCGCCGCTGACCAATGAACAACGCGTGCGCCTGGCCGCACTGCTGGTGCCGTCGAACGGCGGTGCGGCGTGACCGGGGCAAAGGAAAGCCGCCCCGGCGGGGGTGGGGCGGCAATCCAGGACCAACAGCAGAGTTCCGATTCTAGCGGATCGCCCCGCAATTCCGGCGGAGGTCGTTACCGGGCCGTCGAATGGGCGCGGAGCGCGAAGCACGTCTACCGCGCGGACGACCGCCCGGACACCACCGCCCGGTCCGTGCTGATGTTCCTGGCCAGCCACGCCAAAGCGGACGGCACCGACGCGCACCCGTCCATCGGCACGCTTTCCGAAGAGAGCGGGTACGGCACGACGGCGGTGCGCGCCGCGTTGGGACGCTTGGAAGCGGCAGGGCTGGTCGCCAAGGACGGCGAGAGTGCGTGGGGCACCACGCGGTGGAAGCTGCCCGTGTTCGAGGACCACGGCGACGCGGTGAAGTCGCCGCGCGAGGAAGCCCGGCAACGGCAGCGCGCGAAGAACGCCGAACGGCAGAAGCGGTTCCGCGATGCTCGCCGTGCCAAGGCCGTAACGCCGTCGGACACCGTTACGCGTAACGCCGTGGGAGAGCGTTACGCGGGGGACTCCGAGGAAGGCAAGACGCCGGAGTTTGGCCCCGTAACGCCGTCGGACAGCGTTACGTCACGCACCGGGGAGGCGTTACGTAACGCACCCGGACAGCGTTACGTAACGCTGTCAGCCGGGGTGAAACAAGCCCTTAACCCAAACAACCCTCTAGAAACTGCCCTTGAGGAAAATCGCTCCACCGGCCGCTATGGCCTCGTCTCCGACGGGTCGGCTGACGCCGACGGTGTGTTTCCGCCCCACACCGAAGAGGACGCCGACGACGAGCAGGGGCGCGACTGGGCGGACGAACTGGCCGACGCGGAGGCCGACGCGGACAACTCGCCCGCCGTCGTGGCCGAGTCCAAAGACGGCAGGGACGGGGAACTGACGGCCGACGCGGCTACCGATGCCCTGTCACCGGTCCCTGCTGCGCCGGAGGCGCAATCCCAACCCCTCACGTTGGGCGACGCGGTTACGGAGGTGCTAGCCCGCGTCAGGGGCGACAACGGTCTGTCATGGGTGACGCCGAACGCGTGGGAGAAGTACCTGCGCACCGCGCCGGACGACCCCCAAGCCGTGCGGATGCTGCACCGGGCGAAGGCCTACGACTTGGTTGGGCGGGTGGTCGCGTGAAGTCACGTGACTTTCCGCCTGGTCGTGGCCAATCCGTCAAACTTGTTGGTATGGAAGAGAAACCGGTGAAGCGGAGCAAGCCGAACCCTGTTTACGCGTGGATCGGCCAGAAGCGGAAGGCGGCGGCCCGGCGGCTGGCCGACTATCACCGGCTCACCGCCGAAGCCGACGCGATGGAAGCGGACCTGCGCTACGAGCCGGACGCGGACCAGCCCGCCCCTGGCGGTGAGGAATGACCGCCGTCGTCCCGCGCTTGTCCGCTCGCCGCCAGGAGCTGCTGACCCTTGTGGACGGTGCCTATGCCGCGCTCCTGGATCTCGCCGCGTCCTGGCCGGGCGGTCCGCTCACCGCGGAAATCTCCGAACTCGAACGCGAACACCGCGAACACGCCGACGCCATCACCCGGGAGGAACCCCGTGAAGACCACTGACCGCGCCGTGGAGTACGGTGCCGCGCCCATCCCGCCGGTCACCGAGGCCGACGCCGTCGCGGCGATGGAGTGCCCGGACTGCATCGGGGAACGGGAGGTCGTTCCCTCGACCGACACCATGCCGCCGCTGATCAAGCTCACCCACGACGCGACCTGCCCGCGCGGCCGGGAGCTTGCCCGCCGTCAGGCCGCCGCGAAGGAGGACGCCCGTAAGACCCGGCAGAAGCGCAAGGCCTCCAAGGCTGCCCGTAAGGCCACGAAGCGGACCGACAAGTGACCGCGCCGGAGCTGCCGTTGCCTGACGGCCTGGACATGGCTGAGCACTCGGCGAACTGCATGAACTTCGCGGGCCACCGGCGTCCGGTGCTCACACTGCCGGCTGCCCGGTTGGGGCCGCCGCACCCGGACCTCACGCTGGCCTACCGGTGCGAGGCGTGCGGGTCCGAGTGGACCGGCACCTTCCCTGTCGAAAGCGAGGAACCGTGATGGACGTAGATCCCTACGCCCAGCTCCAGACGCTCACCCCGCGCGGAGCGTCCATCGTGGACCCCATCGCCGACGCCAAGCGCGTGATCGACGCGGCCGTGCGGACCAACCCGCTGCGAAACGCGGTCGTGGACGAAGGCGTCGTGCGCTGGCGCGGCGCGTACAACTCGCTGGGGCGTGACTCGTACTTCGTCAAGATCGGCGAGCAGGACGACGCCCCGCGTGACCCGGTGCGCAACGCACCGCAGCGCGGGTTCTCCGTCCGCCGCGACGATCCCACCGGGTCCGAAGCCATCCGCGTGTACGACCACACCGCCGAACAGCACCCGTCCGGGCCGCTGCGGCAGAAGGTGGCCATCTTCGACTACCTGGGCAACCGGATCGTCCAGGAAGGCGAACTGGGCGGCCTCACCGCCCCGCAGATGGCCGTGGTGCTCTACAGCCTGACGGACAACTTCACCGCGTCCGCGACGGTGTCCGGCTGGCAGACCGTCGCCGGTGGCGAGACGTACAAGAACGGCCACGTGGTCACCGCACGCGGACGGGTGTACTGCCCGTACGCCTACACCACTCAGGCACGGCTCGTGGTGTCCGGGACACCAGCGTTCGGCAGCCTCATCACCCAGTTCTCCGCCCCCGTGACGTTCACCGGCCCCGCCTACCAGTACGACCTGACCATCGACACCAGCCTGAGCGACCTGTGGGCGCAGGCGCTGATCCGCTACAACGTGTTCGTAGACGTGCAGATCACCAACGCCAACGGCAACCCCACCTCCGGGCAGACCATCGAGGTAGCCCCCGTGTCGTCGCACTGCTTCTCGTGGTGACCGGGAATGGAGGCTTGGGACCTCGACAGCGACGGGGACGAGTACCGCACCGTCCCGCACCACACCACCGCCGAGGAAGCCCGGGACTTGCTGGCGCTGATAGCCCAGCAGGAAGCGGACCTGCTGGCGTGGGTGCTCGACCAGGACGACCTGTGAACCGCGAACCGAACTTTCCCGCCCTGCAAGGGGTTCCGACACAACACCACACGCACCACCCGGCGCGGGGCCTTCCCTCGCCTGACCGGCACGGGGGCACTTGCGTCTCACAACTGCCCCCGTTGCAACCGCCCCCAACCGCCCCCGGAGGAACGATGGCCAAGAAACGCCCAGCACAGCGGTGCCAGAAGGAGAAGCGCGACGGCAGCCGTTGCGGCGCGTTCGCGGTGATGGGCGGGACGGTGTGCCGCAACCACCTGCGCCCGTCGCCTGCCGCCGACGTGATCGTGCGGGAGAAGCTGGCGGAGTACCGGGCAGAGAAGGTGGCGGGCCGGTCGGTGTGGCAGCCCTCTCCAGAGGACCACCAAGCGCTCCGTATCCGGACGATCATGCTGAGCATCGCCAAGATGCAGACACTCGTGAAGACGTACTTCGAAGCCGCGCAGCAGGGCGACCAGCACGCCGCCGTCATGGTCGCGGGATACCAGCGGGAGCTGACGAGCCTGCTCAAAATCGCGCCCGTCGCCAACCCCGGGCAGGTCCAGATCGGCGCGGTCGATGCCGCCGTAGCGGACATCGCGGCCATGATCGACGGGACGATGGCCGCCGCCGCCCCGCTTCGCCGCGTCGAGCCCTAACCCGCGACACGGTCACATGTCACGGGTTAGAATCTGGGCATGAGCCACCCCGAAATCGTCCCCGCACCCACCCGTGTCGAGGCGCTGGAGCGGGCCGCCGCCGAGTACGTCGCGTCGGTCGTCCCGGCCAACACCAAGCGGGCACGGGCCGCCGACTGGCGCGCGTGGCAGGACTTCACCGCCGCCGTGGACATTCCGGAGGACACCGCGACGGCGGGCGCGCTGGTGGGGTTCGTGGTGTGGCTGGACGAGGAACGCGGGCTCGCGCCCAACACCATCGACGGCCGCCTGTCCGGCGCTGTGGTGGGCCTGCGCGCACGCGGGGCCGAACCGCCGAAGGTCGCCACGATGGCCGCCCGCGCGGCGCTGAACGGCATTCGCCGCCGACTGGCCGAAGCAGGCGAGCAACGCGGCCGGGGTCAGGCCCCCGCCTTGACTATGCGCGACTTGCGCGCCATCACCGCGGCTTGCCCGGACACGCTGGCTGGCTACCGTGACCGGGCGCTGGTGCTGGTCGACTTCGGCATCGCGGGCCGCCGCTCGGAAGTCGCGTCGCTGCTGGTGCCGGACATCGCGGTGGAGCCGGAAGGGCTGGTCGTCACGGTCCGGTTCGGCAAGACCGGTGCGCGGAAGGTCGCCATCCCGCGCGGCACCCACCCCGGCACGTGCCCGGTGCTGGCGTGGAAGGCGTGGCTCGACGCGTCGGGCATCACCGACGGTCCGGCGTTCCGGCGCATCAACCGCCACGGCACGATGGCCGACGCCGGGCTGTCGGGCGAGGCCGTCAGCGAGATTCTCAAGCGGGCGGGCACACGCGCCGGGGTGGAGACCGTCTACACCGGACACTCCGCGCGGGCGGGGCTGGCGACGGAAGCGCGCCGGGCCGGGCACGACGTGTCGGCGATCGCCAAGCAAGGCGGGTGGTCCCCGCGTTCCAAGGCGCTGTACGACTACCTGCGCACGGTGGACCAGTGGTCGGACAACGCGGTGGCCGGGATCGGCCTGTGACCCGCTAGCGGATGACCAGCGGCACCACAATGGCCACGATCGCGACGATCAACGCGAGGAACGCCACGACGTATGACCGTTTGGCGTAGTCGCGAGATTTCTCCGCGACCGCCTGTGATTCGGCGGCGGCGCGCTGTCCTTCCTCGGCCAGTTCCAGCGCCCGCTTCTCGCGTTCTACCCGCTCGGCTTCGCGCGCTTCCCGCACAGCCTCCTTGCGGGCGTCCTCCGCCCGTTTCTCGTCCATTGCGGCCTCGAAATCGGCCATCACCTGGCTTGACTGGAAGGACGCCTTCTCGATCGCGTCGGCCATCGTGTTGTGCGGGGCGAGAAGTTCCTTCTCCGCCCGCTGCATGTCTGCCGACAGTTGCTTCATCTCCGGCGGCGTGATGTTGATCTTGGGGAACTGGACCGCCTGCACAATGCCCCGCTTTGCGGTGTCCACGATGTCGCTCATCGCCTTGCGCGCGATGCGAATCGCTTCCTCGTCGCTCATCCCCTCGGCGCGCTCCCGTAGGCGCTCAAGGCTGGTGGGCTCAGCACCCTTGTCGTTTTCGTCGCTCACGTCGTGATTGTCGTCCGGCACGGCGGTCACGCTACGCGTTGGGCGGTCACAGTTCGGCGTCGCAGCTACAGGCGGCCGGTGAAGGGCGGCCCTACCTCGCGTCCTTCGACGCTGCCCATCGCCACGCCTTGCGCACGCCCCGGCCAGCTGCCCACCCGATCGTTTCAGCCGTGGCCTTTGCGTTGAACATGGCCGTGTCGTCTTCGGAGTCGGTCAACTTGCCCTGGTGCCTGAGGCCCACGACGGTCACGAACTCGTGCAGCGCGGCCGGAATTCCGGCCATCAGGTCTTCCTCCGACATCGCGTGGATGTTGTGATGCGTCGTGGTCGCGCGCGGACGCCCTTCCATCGCGGGCAGTTCGACGCGCACCCGGAACCACTTCGGCTGCGCTTCCCAGCTCAGCTCGTCCTCGGTCACAGCGCCTCCACGATCGACGGGGCGGGCCCGGAGACCCGAGGGGGAGGGTGGGCACCGGACCCGCGTCGCCGATCCTTCCACAGCGGCTAGCGGCCCGCCTTCTGCTTGAGGTTGGTCAGCACCTGCCCGGCGATCTGGGTCGAGATCGGGCAGGCGTCGGCGGTGCTGCCGTTGCCCACGGACACGCTGACGACGAAATCGGCGGTGTCGGCGATGCCGACCGCGACCTGGCAGAAGGGCGAGACCGAGCCCGGTTTGTCGGAGTACGCGACGGCCGGGTAGCCCTGGACCGGCGGCAGCACGTCGAACCGCTTCATCTGCTTCCGCGTCTGGGCGTAGTACGGGCTCAAACCCTCGTGCCGCTTGTTGGTGAAGAAGACGCCGAGGCTGGCTCCGGCCGTGTTGGACCAGGTGCACGACGAGCCGATCGGCAGCGTTTCCGGCTCGCCGTCGGCGGCGTGGCCCACGTCGGCCTTGACCTGTTCGGGGGTGAGCGCGTCGCACGGGCTCCCGGAGATGATGCTGTCCGGCAACGGGTGCTCGACCTTCGGTGCTCCGGCGTAGGGCAGCGAGCCTGCGGAGGTCGATCCGGGTGCGCTCGTCGCGGGTGAAGGGACACCGCCCGTAGGGGTCGAGCACGCGGCGAGCAACAACCCGGCCGCTGCGGCGGTGAGGAAGATACGGGACTTCATTCGCTCTTTCCTGCTCCGGTGATCAAGCCGCCCTGGTCCTCGTCGCTGGCCACGGTGACGCCGAGCGCAGTCTGGATACGTTCGACAAGCTCGGTGACGTATTCGAGCTGGAGATCGATGTGCCCGCCGCCGTAGGAGTAGGCCCCGAGCTGTCCTTGGCCGTCGCCGTGCATCGCCTTGTGCGCGGCGGCGGTCGACGGGTCTTGCGACGGCGTCTGCATCGAGCACAGGTACGCGGCCTTGGCTTGCATTTTCTTGAGCTTCTGCTGGACGCCGGTCAGCTTCGTGAGCAGCATCCGAGCTTCATCGGGCTCCAAGACGAAGCCGTCCGGCGCGTTGGCTTTGTCGTCCCGGGTCGCGGCGACGGTGAACGCGGTGTCTTCCCACATTGATCGGTGCAGCCCCTCCCCGGCCAGTGTCTGCATTTGCAGACAGTCACGGATGGTATCGGATCGCCGACCCCCGGTGGGGCAGAACGGGAAGGGTAGGTTGCTGCGCATGGCGAAGGAACCGCAGTCGGAAGCCACGCGGGAGCTGGGCGCGCGCGTGCGCGATCTGCGGGAGCAGCAGGGCATCAGTCAGGAGGAGCTTGCCCGGCGCGCCGGAATCCACTGGACGTTCGTCAGCCAGGTGGAGCGAGGCTTGCGCAACGTCAACCTGCACAGCCTGCTCAAGTTTGCCGCCGGATTGGGTGTCGACCCGGCCGAGTTGGTTCGGGGGCTCAAGCTGCCTTAGGGCAGCGGTTGCGCCGAACTGCGGCTGCTAACTGCCGCAGGACTCCGCGGTCGCGACGCGAGCCGGTCAGCGGCGGTCGTGCAGCTGACGTTTGAGGTCTTCCACGTCCCACCGGGCGTGCCCTCCCGGCGTCACGACTTCCGGACTGACCTCTCCGGCTTTCCACCACCGTTGCAGCGTTCGG
The DNA here is from genome assembly GCF_006704225.1 of Amycolatopsis sp. Poz14. Taxonomy (NCBI): domain Bacteria; kingdom Bacillati; phylum Actinomycetota; class Actinomycetes; order Pseudonocardiales; family Pseudonocardiaceae; genus Amycolatopsis; species Amycolatopsis sp. Poz14. The sequence goes on along the minus strand of NZ_JACLHD010000001.1, from coordinate 8,613,975 downwards.
CGGTCGACGCCAATGGCCTTGGCGGCGTCGGCGGTCGGAACTAGGCGGGCGGGCATTCGCCTACTTTCGCCCGCAGATGTCGCAGTCGTCCATTGGAGTGACGCACTCCACCGCGCTCACCCGCGAACAAACGCATTCACGTACAGTTGTCGCGTTTCGCCGTGTTCGGGGAGGTGGCCATGAGCGGACGAGCGGCCGTCATGCCGGTCTGGACCGTGACTACGGACGGGCTGCGGCACCTGGTAGTGCAGGTTCTGCGGCACACCGACGGGACGATCGTCAAGGCGATGTGCCGACGGTGGCTGATCCCCGCGCCGCCCATCGGCGACGCCCCGGCGTGCCCTGAATGCGCCGAACACGACGGCCCGGAGGAACCCGGGCGCAGCTCTCGTGCGCAGTGACGACGCCCCGCTGTCGAACGAGCTGGGCCGTGCGCTGCGCGAGGCCCGCGAGTCCGCCCACTGGGGCGTCCGGGAACTGGCTCGGCGGGTCGGGGTTACCCCCAGCCTGATCTCGGCGTGGGAACTTGGGCACCGGACGCCGAAGCCGCTGGACGTGGCGGGCATCCTCGGCGCGCTCGGCGTCGTCGGCACAGAGAAGGCGCGCATTCTCTACCTGGCCCTCGCCGCAGAGCTGGAGAAGTTCGGGAACAAGTTCTCGGACGGCTGACCGGGCGTGGGAAAAAGAACAGCTAAATCACGTGCCACGGGATCGCCTGGACGCTGGCCGACCTGGCCGCCTTGTCCCAACCCGACACCGACCACGTCACCGCGGCCCTGGACTTCCGAGAACGCAAAACCGGCTGATCCACCCCGCACACCGAGCCCGCCCAACGCGAGCGCCAGGAAATTTCGGCGGGCATCAGCTCGCTTCGGTGCATGACCCGCCTCCGGCAAGAGGTTCTGCCGTCTGCTCAGCCGTGCCCGGCGAACAGGCCGAGTAAGCGGCCGTGTGCGCTGACCGCGGCGGTCCCCGGAGGTCCGCCCAGCACCTTCTCGCCGATGTCCGGACCAGATGTCCCAACTCCTAGACCCGCAATCCTGCGTCCCAGCCCAGCCCAGCCCAGCCCAGCCCAGCCCAGCCGCGGCCCCCCAGTCTCGGACCGGCAAGCCTGCCCGTCCGGAATCCCAACGAAAGGAAAGCACCATGTCCCACCGAGCCATCCCGTCCTCGTCCCAGCGCACCCGGCACCGCAGGCCGAAGACGCCGCAGCACAAGATCGTCCGGCATCTGCATCCGGTCCGGCACCGGGAAGTCCGCCCCGAGCACGATCCGGTCCGGGTCCGAGAACGGTTAGCGCTGCACCGCCACCTCGCCGTCGTCCGCCCCGAAAACCCCGGTAGCCGAAGAGGTGCGGCGTGAGCATCGCCGTTGAGGACCAGACTGCGGCGACCGACTCCGAACGCCTCGCCCGCGCGTATCTGCTCGGCGTCGCGGAGCCACCGGCACCGCATCTGCTGGAGTTCGTCGGCGAACAAGGGCCGGTCGCGGCCGCCGAGCGCGTACGGGCCGGGGACTGTCCCGAGAAGGTTCTCCGCGAAACAGCCGCGCGGCGGGAATCCACGATCGCGGAACAAGATCTCGAGGCAGCCGCCAAAGCCGGTGCCCGGCTCGTGGTTCCCGAAGACCACGAATGGCCCGCGTGGCCACTGCTGTCGCTAGCGGTAGCAACCGGAAACGGCGTAAAGCACGTGGCGGCGCCGCTCGGGCTCTGGGTGCGCGGCGACGCGAGCCTGGCCGAAGTCGCGGACCGCGCGGTGGCGGTCGTCGGCGCTCGGATGGCCACGGACTACGGCCTGCACAACGCCGTCGAGATCGGCCACGCCTTGGCAACCCGCCAAGTACCGGTCTTCTCCGGTGCTGCCCTGGGCATCGACGCCGCCGCCCACCGAGGCGCGCTCAGCGGCGGCGGGATCACGGTCGCGCTCCTCGGTTGCGCAGTCGACTATTCCTATCCGGTTGGGAACAGCGGCTTGTTGGACCGCATCGTCGCCGAGGGCGGTGCGATCGTCAGCGAGTACGCGCCGAAGACCCCGCCCGCACGCCATCGATTTCTGGTGCGAAATCGCCTTATCGCAGGTCTTACCGACGGCACAGTCGTTGTGGAGGCCGGAATCCGTAGCGGTGCGCGCAATACCGCCACCATCGCGGGTGCGCTCGGCAAGGTCGTGATGGCGTTGCCGGGATCAGTGCATTCGGGCAGTTCAGCCGGTTGCCACGCACTGATCCGGGACTGCAAGGCCACGTTGGTCACTTCGGTTGACGAGGTGCTCGAAACCGTGGGCAGGTTCGGCACCGCTGCTCCCGCGGCCGAGTCGAGTCGGCGGCCCACGGACAATCTCGGTCCGGAGGCATCACGGGTCTACGACGCGCTGCTTCCGCGGGCTGGCCGGGCTCCGGAAGAGGTAGCGGAAAGCGCTGGAGTGCCTGTTTCCCGAGTTCGCGCCTTGTTGCCCGCACTGGAAGTCGACGGTTTCGCGGTGCGCGGCGAGACCGGCTGGCGGCAGATAGTCCGAACGGCCAACCGATGATGGGCGTGGCGATGCTTGACCAATGGCGATGGTTCGCGCAGCGTAATCGTCATGCCGTCAGCGAGTGCACGCAAGGACGCGGTCCCGCGTCCCGGTGGACACCGGAAACGCCCGCCACGACCCGATCTTCGTGCACTTCGCGCCGAATTGCCGGAGTCCGCCGAATCGGTGGTGGCCGGTTACGAACGGCATCTGTCGCTGGAGCGTGGGCTGTCGCCGCACACCGTGCGCGCGTACGTCGGCGATGTCGTTTCGCTGCTGGCGTTCCTGACCGTGGGGGAGGGCGACCGTCCCGCGCGGCGCTTTGAGGACTTGGATGTCACCCAGCTGCGCGCGTGGCTCGCGGGGCAGCGCTCGGACGGCGCCGGGCGCACCACCCTCGCGCGCCGCGCCGCGGCCGCGCGCACCTTCACGGCTTGGGCGCACCGCACCGGTTTGCTGAAGTCGGACCCGGGCGGTCGGCTGGCCGCGCCGCGCACGCACCGGACCTTGCCCGGGGTGCTCCGCGCCGAGCAGGCCGACGCGCTCATGGACGCCTCCGCGAAAGGGGCAGCCGAACGGGATCCGGTCGCTCTGCGTGACCGCGCGTTGGTCGAAATGCTGTACGCAACCGGCATTCGGGTGTCGGAGTTGTGCGGACTGGACGTCGGCAGCGTGGACTTTTCCCGCCGCGTGGTTTCGGTGGTGGGCAAGGGAGACAAGGAGCGGACGGTTCCGTTCGGCGTCCCGGCGGCCGAGGCGCTGACCGCGTGGCTGGAGGACGGACGGCCTGCGCTGGCTGGGGAAACGCCGCCGGCGGCGCTTTTCCTGGGCGTTCGCGGCAAGCGTCTCGACCCGCGCGCGGCGCGCCGGGTGGTGCACGAGGCGGTGGCCGCGGTGCCGGGCGCAACAGACATGGGGCCGCACGGGCTAAGGCATTCCGCCGCGACGCATCTGCTCGAAGGAGGTGCCGATCTCAGGAGCGTTCAGGAACTGCTTGGTCACGCTACGCTGGCCACGACCCAGCTCTACACTCATGTGACCGTCGATCGGCTGAAGGCGATCCATGACCGAGCACACCCGCGGGCCTGACGCGGCCGGCGGAGGCTCGGCCGGGGACGGCAGGGCCGAACCGTCGGCGCACGCGCATCCGCACGAGCACGGAGACAACACTGAGCAGCACGCCGAGAACGACCGTGCAATGACTTCCACATCGCAGGTCACGGAAGCCGGGGCGGCACGCCCCGGCGTGCAGGACGCCGTCAGCGGGGACGGTCGTCCTGGTCAGGACGTCGACGCGGGGATTCAGGCGCTGTGGCAGCAGTTCGCCGACAAACCGGACCAGACGTCGCGCGACCGGCTGGTGCTGCACTACGCACCGCTGGTGAAGTACGTCGCGGGCCGGGTCGGCACCGGTCTGCCGACGCACGTAGACGTCGGCGACCTTGTGCAGTCAGGCATTTTCGGTCTGGTCGACGCGATCGAGAAGTTCGACCCGGAACGCGGCCTGCGCTTCGAGACGTACGCGATGCAACGCATCCGCGGCGCCATCCTGGACGACCTGCGCTCCCAGGACTGGGTCCCCCGCGCGGTGCGCAGCAAGGCGAAGGAAACGGCCCGCGCCCTGGAACGCCTCGGCGCCCGCCTGCACCGAACCCCGACCGACGCCGAACTCGCCGGCGAAATGGGCATCAGCCTCGACGACCTGCGCGACTTCTACGGCCAGCTCCGCCTCACCAGCGTGGTGGCGCTGGAAGACCTTGTCGCCGCGGGCAAAGACGCCGGCTCGCTGGTCGACACCCTCCCCGACGACGGCGCGGTCGACCCGGTCGCCGTCCTCGTGGACCAGGACAACCGCCGCCAGCTCGCCGAAGCCATCGCGCAGCTGACCGACCGGGACAAGATCGTCGTCAGCCTCTACTACTTCGAAAGCCTGACCCTCGCGGAAATCGGGAAGGTCCTAGGAGTCACGGAATCGCGCGTAAGCCAGCTGCACACCCGCGCGGTGATGCGGCTGCGCGCCAAGCTGATGGAGCAGCCCAGCGGCTGACCCCCGGATCCGCAACCGGCGCAACGATTGCCTTGTTCGCAACGCTGTCCGGTGCTGAGGCGCGGTCGGAGCGGAGCACGGGCCGACGCGGCGGTGGTTGCGGACCACTGTCGACGCGGCGGTGGTTTGAGCCTAGTGACCTCCTACGGATCGATCGGCCGGTAGCTGGGGCTGCCTTGGTGTCACGGGCCTTCCGCCCACGGCTTGAGGCGTACTCGGCTGGGAGTGCCGACCAAGGCGAGTGGGTCGATGTATTCCGTGCCGCGGCGAGCTCCCCAATGCAGGCAGGTGGCGGTCGGGCAACCGGGATGGCCGGGGACGGCGGTTCCCAACGGCTGGCCGCGGTAGATCTGGTCTCCGGCGGCGACTGTCGGGGTGATCGGGAGGTAGGTCGTGTGGAGGCCGCCGTCGTGGTCGACGGCGACTACGCCTTGGCCCGCGACTTGACCGGCGAAGACCACCACTCCCATGTCCGCGGCCAGCACCTGTTGTCCGGTGGCGGCTTCCAGGTCTACGCCTCGGTGACCGGGGCCGAACGGGGTCGCGGGCGGTTCGAAGTTGCGGGTGACGTGCGGGCGGGGCGTCAGGGGCCAGGCCAGCCGCCCGGGTTCTTCCGGAACGGGCTGGAGGGGCGCGGCGTCGGCTCGGGAGTGGAGCAGGGCTGCTGAGCCCGCGGACAAGGTCAAGACCGTCGCGAAGATCAGCCACGTTCGGGTGACTTTGCGGCTGCGCGGGGCGAACATCGGGAGTTCGCCGCCTGCTCCGGCCAGTCGCAGTGGTGGGTGACCCCAGCTGAAATCGCAGGGCAGGGAGATTCGGATGCTCGGCAAGAGAGTCGCGGGTCTTGGGCGGGCAGGGCGCAGGAGCCTGCGGGAGGCGAAGAGGGCGTACCGGGTGACGGTGCTCGCGGCGGACCTCGCGCGGGTCCACTTGAGGCGGAGCGCGGTGCGGATTCTGGGCGGCCTGGCGGGTGGTCGTCGGTGGCGGCCGCCGCGCGGGAGCGGACCCGTTGAGGTCGGGGGCGGGATGGCGTCGTCCGGGCTCAGGAGGGCAGCACCTGCCGATGGGTGCTGAGTGAGCAGGGCCGCGGTTGCCAGGACCACCGGATGAGGCGAATCCGGCACCGTCGCTGCCGAGGCCGACACCGCTGGCTCCGACCCCAACCCGGCCGATTCCGATCCCTCTGATCCCGGCCCCGCCGACTCGGCCGCCACCGCAGTCGATGACGGCGACGACGGCAGTGACACTGACGACGCTGGCGGTGGTGTCGCAGGCGGCCGATAGAGCGGCGACGGATTCGGAGAGGGGCCGGATCGGCTGCTCGCTTCTCTGTCCGGGCGAGGCACAGGGGAGGGCACTGAACTGGCCGAGCTCGGCATCGAGGGCGCATGCGACGGGGAAGCCGTGCGGGAGTTGGCGGGACAAGCAGGAGCGTGGGCCACAGAATTCGGTGCCGAGGGCTCACGCACACGGGAAGCCGTGCGTGATTCAGCGGAGACAGCGGCGGGATTGGGCAGAGAACTCGACGTCGAGGGTGCAGGAACCGAGGGCGCAAGCACCAGGGAATCCGCAGGAGAATCGGCAGTGCGGGAAGCAACGGCGGCAACGGGAAAAGATCGCGTAGTGGTCATGTCCCCATCCTCGGGCGCCGACCGACCGGAACCCGCTGTTCAGCGGGGGTTGTCCACAGGTGGGCGCGGTTGTGGACAACTCCGGGCCGGGCGAAGGCTGCCCGCAGGGGCGGGCCTGGTGGCAGGGGGTAGAATCAATTCCGCAGTCCACTCGCTGGGCTGACTTCGCGTGCACGTGCGCGCGTCCCCGGACGGGCCGCTTCTGGCGGGAACCCGGACGGAGGGGCGCACGGTGTCCGGCGGTCCCTGGGGTTTCGCACAGCCGAACCCACGGGTCCGGGCATCGGCTGCGGCACCAGGGCCCACGACCTCCCGGTCGGGGGCGACTAACCGGAACAGCGCCTCCGCGGGCGGAACGAACACCGGCAGCGGGAGCGCGCGACTACAGAAAAGGTGTGATTCCGGCAATGGCCGTCGTCACCATGAAGCAGCTGCTCGACAGCGGCGTGCACTTCGGGCACCAGACCCGTCGGTGGAACCCGAAGATGAAGCGCTACATCTTCACCGAGCGCAACGGCATCTACATCATCGACCTGCAGCAGACGCTGACGTACATCGACCGTGCGTTCGAGTTCATCAAGGAAACCGTCGCGCACGGCGGCACCATCATGTTCGTCGGCACGAAGAAGCAGGCTCAGGAAGCGATCGCCAACGAGGCCGCGCGCGTGGGCATGCCCTACGTGAACCAGCGCTGGCTCGGCGGCATGCTGACCAACTTCCAGACCGTCCACAAGCGCCTTCTCCGCCTGAAGGAGCTCGAGGCCCAGGAGCAGACCGGCGGCTTCACCGGGCTGACCAAGCGCGAGATCCTCACGCTGACCCGCGAGAAGGACAAGCTCGAGAAGACCCTGGGCGGCATCCGGGACATGGCCAAGGTGCCGTCCGCGGTGTGGATCGTCGACACCAAGAAGGAGCACATCGCCGTCGGCGAGGCTCGCAAGCTCAACATCCCGGTCGTCGCGATCCTGGACACCAACTGCGACCCGGACGAGGTCGACTACCCGATCCCGGGCAACGACGACGCGATCCGTTCCGCCGCGCTGCTGACGAAGGTCGTCGCCGAGGCCGCCGCGGCCGGGCTGATGGCCCGTTCCGGCCGCAACGGCGCCTCGGCCGACGCGAAGCCGGAGACCGGTGCTTCGGACGAGCCGCTGGCCGAGTGGGAGAAGGAGCTCCTCGCGGGCTCGGAGACCGCCGCCGCCGACGCGACCGAGGCCGCTGCCGCCACCGAGACGGCCGCCGCGACCGAGACCGCCGCGACCGAAACCGCGGAAGCGACCGGCGAGCAGGCTCCGGCCAACTCCTGATCCACCCCGTCCGGGCGGTCCGCGCAGGGCCGCCCGGACGGCGCTCACCGCACACGTACCTGAAACGGACGGATTCAACACGATGGCGAACTACACCGCCGCTGACGTGAAGCGCCTGCGCGAGATGACCGGCGCGGGCATGATGGACTGCAAGAAGGCCCTCGAGGAGAACGACGGCGACTTCGAGAAGGCTGTCGAGTTCCTGCGCATCAAGGGCGCCAAGGACGTCGGCAAGCGCGCCGAGCGCGCCACCGCCGAGGGCCTGGTCGCCGGCGACGGCGGCGTCATGATCGAGCTCGACTCCGAGACCGACTTCGTCGCCAAGAACGATGACTTCCAGCAGCTCGCGGCGAAGATCGTCGAGACCGCGAAGGCGCTGAAGTCCAGCGACGTCGAGGCACTGAAGGCCGCCGACCTGGACGGCAAGCCGGTCAACGAGGTCGTGCAGGAGCTGTCGGCCCGCATCGGCGAGAAGCTCGAGCTGCGCCGCGTGGTGTCGTTCGAGGGCAAGACCGCGACCTACCTGCACCGCCGCGGCTCCGACCTCCCGCCCGCCGTCGGCGTGCTGGTCGAGTTCACCGGTGACGACGTGGACGCCGCCCGCGGCGCCGCCATGCAGGTCGCCGCGCTGCGCGCGAAGTACCTGACCCGCGAGGAGGTGCCGGCCGAGATCATCGAGAACGAGCGCCGCATCGCCGAGCAGACCGCCCGCGAGGAAGGCAAGCCCGAGCAGGCGCTGCCGAAGATCATCGAGGGCAAGGTCAACGCGTACTACAAGGACAACGTGCTGCTCGAGCAGCCGTCGGTCAAGGACAACAAGAAGACCGTCAAGGCCCTGCTCGACGAGGCGGGCGTGACCCTGACCCGGTTCGCCCGGTTCGAGGTCGGCCAGGCCTGAGCGAGGCACTGGGACTAGGTTCTGGCACTGTGCCCCGTCTCCGCGCATCGGGGACGGGGCACAGTCGGGTCTACCGAGGGGCAGGAGGCGACAGACATGGGTGAGGACCGGGTCGAGGGCGGGTACCGCCGGGTGCTGCTGAAACTGGGCGGCGAGATGTTCGGCGGCGGCGCGGTGGGCGTCGACCCCGACGTCGTGCACTCCGTCGCCCAGCAGATCGCCGACGTCGCGCGCACCGGGGTGCAGATCGCGGTGGTGATCGGCGGCGGCAACTATTTCCGCGGCGCGGAGCTGTCGCAGCGCGGCATGGACCGCGACCGCGCCGACTACATGGCGATGCTCGGCACCGTGATGAACTGCCTCGCGCTGCAGGACTTCCTCGAAAAGGAAGGCCTCCCGACCCGCGTGCAGACCGCGATCACGATGGGCCAGGTCGCCGAGCCCTACATTCCGCGCCGCGCGGAACGGCACCTCGAGAAGGGCCGCGTCGTCATCTTCGGCGCCGGCGTCGGCATGCCGTACTTCTCCACCGACACCGCCGCCGCGCAGCGCGCGCTCGAACTCGGCTGCGAAGCCGTGCTGATGGCCAAGGCCGTGGACGGCGTCTACACCGCCGACCCGAAGACCGACCCGGACGCGAAGATGTTCACCGACATCACCCACCGCGAGGTGCTCGAGCGCGGCCTCAAGGTCGCCGACGCCACCGCGTTCAGCCTCTGCATGGACAACAAGATGCCGATCATCGTGTTCAACCTGCTCACCGAGGGCAACATCGCCCGCGCGGTGGGCGGTGAGAGGATCGGCACGCTGGTCTCGACCCCCGCCGACGAGGCGTCCGCCTAGACCTGCTGGGATCAAGCTCAGGTCCGACAACACAACACCGGGAGTAGCCGTGATCGACGAGACCCTCCTCGACGCCGAGGAGAAGATGGAAAAAGCGGTGTCCGTCGCGAAGGAAGACCTCACGTCGGTGCGCACCGGGCGGGCCCACCCGTCGATGTTCTCCCGCATCGTCGTCGAGTACTACGGTGCGCCGACCCCGCTGAACCAGCTGGCCAGCGTCAACGTGCCGGAGGCCCGGATGGCGTTGATCAAGCCTTACGACCAGACGCAGCTGAACGCCATCGAGAAGGCGATCCGTGAGTCCGACCTCGGCGTCAACCCGAGCAACGACGGCAACGTCATCCGCATCGTCATCCCGCAGCTCACGGAGGAGCGGCGCAAGGAGATGGTGAAGGTCGCGAAGGGCAAGGGCGAGGACGCCCGCGTCTCGATCCGCAGCGTCCGCCGCAAGGCCAAGGAAGAACTCGACCGCATCGCGAAGGACGGCGAAGCGGGCGAGGACGAGGTCGCGCGCGCGGAGAAGGAACTGCAGAACCTCACCGACACCTACGTGCACCAGGTCGACGAGCTGGTGAAACACAAGGAAGCCGAGCTGCTCGAGGTCTGATGAGCCAGGTGAGCGAGGAACGCGACGAGCGGGTGAGCGACACCCCGCCACTGGGCCCGGCCGCCGAGCCGGACCCGGTTTCGCGGCTGGAACCGGCTTCGGAAACCCCTGCTGGGCAGCGGAAATCGGATTCCGCGACGAACGCGCGCGCGGAATCCGGTGCTGCGGCGGGGAATCCCGGGGAATCCGGGGGCGAGTCGGCGAAGGGTGCGAAGGGCGTTCCCGCGGGCGGACTGGCGAAGGGCGCGAAGGCTGCGTCCCAGGGCGGGTCGGCGAAGGGCTCGAAAGGCACCACTGAGGGCGGGTTGGCCGAAGGCGCGAAAGCTGCGTCCAAGGGCGGATCAGCGAAAGGTGCGGCCGAAGGCGAATCCGTCATGCCCGGGGGCAAACCCGAGCGCGGCACGAAGACTGGGCCGGTGAACGGCGGGAAAGCCAGCGACGAAGCGAAAGCCGAACCGGAGAAGAAAGCCTCCCGGGCCGGGCGCAATCTTCCCGCGGCGATCGGCGTCGGGCTGCTGCTCGGGGCCGCGATCATCGTTTCCCTGCTCACCGTCCGGTTCATTTTCATCGGGGTCATCGCCGCCGCGATCGCGGTCGGCACGTTCGAGTTCTCCGGCGTGCTGCGCCGGGTCGCGGACACCAAGGTCGCGCTGATCCCGGTGCTCGTCGGCGGGCAGGCGATGATCTGGCTGGCCTGGCCGTTCGGCCGGGAAGGCGCGCTCACCGCGTTCGTGCTCACCGTGCTCGCGTGCCTGCTGTGGCGGTTGCCCGGCGGCGCGAAGGGCTACGTGCGCGACGTCAGCGCTTCCGTTTTCGCCGCCGCGTACCTGCCGTTGTTCGGCGCGTTCGCGGCCATGCTCGTGCCGCCGCACGACGGGGTCGGGCGCGTGCTCACGTTCCTGATCGGCGTCGTCGCCTCCGACACCGGCGGCTACATCGCCGGCGTGCTCGGCGGCAAGCACCCGATGGCGCCCACGATCAGCCCGAAGAAGTCCTGGGAGGGCTTCGCCGGTTCGATGATCGCGGGCATCGTCGCGGGCGTGCTCACGATCAGCCTGATGCTGGACGGCCACGCGTGGCAGGGCGTCATCTTCGGCGCGGCCATCGTGCTCACCGCGACGCTCGGCGACCTCGTCGAATCGCTCATCAAACGCGACCTCGGCATCAAGGACATGGGCACGCTGCTGCCCGGCCACGGCGGCATCATGGACCGCCTCGACTCGCTGCTGCCCTCGGCCGTCGTGTCGTGGCTGCTGCTGTCGGCCTTCGTCCCGGCCTGAGCCCCCGTCTGAATCCCCGTCTGAATCCTCAGTCGTCGTACGGGTCGTCGACCTCGGCGCGGCCCACGTCTTCCAGCACCTGCGAGTGGTCGATCACCGCGAACACCGCGCCGTCCGGATCGGCGAGGATCGCGGTGCGGCCGAACGGGGTGTCGTACGGCTCGATCACCACCGAACCGCCCAGCATCAGCGCCTCGCCCGCCGCCGCGTCCGCGCCGCGCGCGGGGTCGACCTCGAAGTACACGAGCCAGTGCGGGGGAGTGTCCCGGCGGTACTCGGGACCCATCACGTAGCGGTACAGCACCGCCGTGTGCTCAATGGAATATTCCGCATAGTCGACGCTTTCGCCGTCGCCGACCTGACGGCTCGAGTAGTTGAACAGCTTGGTGTAGAAGTGGTCCGCGGCCACGCCGTCGTGCGTGTTGAGGTCCGCGCCGCTGAACGTGTTGGGCACGCCGCCCGCGAACTGCCAGTCCGGCGGGGCTTCCCAGAACACCACCGGCGCGCCGCACGCGTCGATCGCGTGCACGATGCTGCCGCGCTCGGGAATCGCGATCGGCCCGAGCGTCACCTGCCCGCCGAGGTGCTCGACCCATTCGGCGGCGCTCGCCGTGTGCGGCACCGCGAGCTGCATCGTCCAGCCGGGTGCGCTGCGGGCGCCGGCTTCGTACAGGCCGCCGGCGGGAACCCCGTCGCACAGGGCGATGGAGTACCGGCCGGTCGGCGACGCGGGATCGCGCCGGGTTTCGTAGTCCCAGCCGAAAAGCCGGGAGTAGAAGTCCTGGGTCCGGGCTTCGTCGCGGCACGCCACCTCGACCCAGCAGGGCAGGCCTGCCGGGAGCGTGCGGGCGAGTTGCCAGTCGGTCGACATCGCGTTCTCCTCCCCGAGAGGGTGAAGTCTATTCGGCGGAGCGGCGTTCTACGCTCTGAGCGGGAAAGCTGCCGCGCCCGTCGGAGCCCTGGAGGCGGAGAGGAGTGCCGTGCGCTGGTTGTTCCGCGGCCCGGCGGCGTCGAAGGAAGTCGTTCCCAGTCCGAACATCTGGTACTACCAGGACGTTTACGACGTGGAGAACCGGGCGCAGGACGCGGACGGCGAGATCTGGCGCGTACTGCGCGAGGAGCACGACTGGACCGGCCTCGACGTGCTCGATCTCGGCTGCGGTGACGGATACCACTTGCCGCTCTTCGCCGCGGATGCGCGTTCGGTGCTCGGAATCGAACCGCACCCGCCGCTCGCGCGAGACGCGGAGCGACGGGTGCGGGATCTGGAGAACGTGCGGGTCCGCGTGGGACGAGCGCAGCGGCTGCCGGCGGACGACGTCAGTGTGGACATCGTGCACGCGCGCACCGCGTATTTCTTCGGCCCTGGATGCGAACCCGGTTTGCGCGAAGCGGAACGGGTGCTGCGGCCCGGAGGATCGATCATGATCGTCGACCTCGACGTGACCAGCGAGCCCTACGGCGGGTGGATGCGGGCGGACTTGCCGCACTACGACCCGCCTGCGGTGGAACGGTTCTTCGCCGCGCACGGCTTCAACTGTCGGCGCGTACGCACGCGTTGGCGCTTCGCGGACTTCGCCGCGGCTGAATCAGTGTTGAAGATCGAGTTCAGCGCGAAAGTCGCGCAGCGGGCGATCGCTGACACGCGCCGCCTGAACCCGGGATCGGGCGAGGTGACGCTGCCGGTGGGTTATCGCGTGCACTGCCGCGTCAAACCCACCGGCCTCGTCCTGCCCGGTCACTCGGCTGCCTCTCCGGACTCGGCCGAGCCCTCCGATTCCTCGACCTCGCCGAGGATCGAGTAGATCGACCGGCGTGCCTCGTTGAGCACGTCCACCGCGCGGGCCTGCTGGTTCTCGCTGCCGGCGCGCATCACCTGCACGACCGCCGCGGCGAGCGTCGCGCCCGCCTTGCGCAGGTCGTGCTCGATCGGTTCGACGTCGTCGGTGAAGTGCTCCCACGGCGGCGTGCCGGTCTGCTGTTCGGCGGTGGTGCGGCCCTCGTCGGTGAGCTCGAAGAGCTTCTTGCCGCTCTCGTCGCGGCTCACGACCAGGCCCTCGTCGGCCAGCATCTGCAGGGTCGGGTAGATCGAGCCGGGGCTGGGCTTCCAGAGCCCGCCGCTGCGCTCGCCGATCTCGCGGATGATCTCGTACCCGTGCCGCGGCTGTTCCGCGAGCAGGGTGAGGATCGCCGCCCGCACGTCGCCGCGCCGGCCGCGCCGGGAGCCGCGGCGTCCGCCCGGACCGTGGCCGCGTCGTCCGCGACCGCCGGGCCCGAAGCCGAACTCGCCGAATTCCCGGCCCCACGGGCCGAAGGAGGACCGGCCGTGCTGTTCGTGTTCTCCGTGTTCGTGATGTCCGCCGGGGAACGCGCGTCCGCCGGGGAAGGGGTGTCGTCGTCGGTTCATGGTCTTGAGTTCCTTTCTCGAACTGTTGCGACACGTTCACGATATATCGGAAACGGTCGGTTCGCAACCGTGCCGACAACCCGGGGACCTGGCCGACCGGGGAGGACGGCGGTCGGCGATACTCGAAGCACTAGCGAAAACACCCGAACGACCTGGGAGACCCGACCTCCGATGCTGGACCGTGCGGTCATCGACGCCCTGTTCCCCGCGGATCTGCCCGAGCCTGAGCACTGGGAACAGCGCTATCCGGCCCGGCAGCTGCCCGACGGCGCGAAGGTGACCCGGTTCGGCCCGTCGCCGACCGGCTTCGTGCACATCGGCGGCATCTACGTCGCGACGATCGACCAGGACGTCGCGCGCCGATCCGAAGGCCGCTACCTGGTGCGCGTCGAGGACACCGACCAGTCTCGCGAGGTCGAGGGGGCGCTGGAGCAGTTCGAACGCGGCTTCGCGTACTTCGGGCTGCAGGCGGACGAGGACGCGGTGCGCGGCGGCGAGTACGGGCCGTACCGGCAGTCCGAGCGCGAGCAGATCTACCTCACCTACGTACGGCACCTTCTGCGCGAAGGCCGCGCGTACATCGACTTCGCGACGAAGGACGAGCTGGCGTCGATCACCGCGCGGCAGCAGGCCACGAAGCTCCCGACGGGCTACTACGGCTCGTGGGCGATCTGGCGCGACGCCGACCCGGCCGACGTGCAGGCGAAGCTCGACGCGGGCGAGCCGTGGGTGGTCCGCTTCCGCGCGCCGGACGACACCGGGCAGCGCGTGCGCTTCACCGACGCGATCCGCGGCACCATCGAGGCCGAGGCCAACCGCAACGACGTGGTGATCCTCAAGAGCTCCGACCAGAGCCCGCGGCTGCCGACCTACCACTTCGCGCACGCCGTCGACGACCACCTGATGCGGGTGAACCTCGTGATCCGCGGCGACGAGTGGATCTCGTCGGTGCCGACGCACCAGCAGCTCTTCGAAGCGCTCGGCTTCGAGCCGATCCAGTACGCGCACATCGCGCCGCTGATGAAGCAGGAGGGCGGCAGCAAGCGGAAGCTGTCCAAGCGCAAGGACCCGGAAGCCTCCGTCGACTTCTACCTCGAAGCCGGCTACCCGGTCCCGGCGGTGCTGTACTACCTGCGCGGCCTGGCGAACGGACGGCTCGCCGAGATGCCGCTCGCCGAAGCGCTGGACGCGCCGATCAACCTCGACGAGTGCGGCGTCGCCGGTCCGCTCGTGGACCTGGTGAAGCTGGACGACCTCGCCGCCGACTACGTCGCGACGCTGTCCGGCGAGGAGATCCTCGCGTCGGTGCTGGAGTGGGCTGAGCGATTCGACCCGGAGCTCAAGGCGGTTCTGGAGTCCTCCCGCGAGCTGGCGCTGCGTGCGCTGGCGGTGGAGCGCGAGGGCGTCGAGAACCCGCGCAAGGACCTGAAGAAGTGGAGCGAGTTCCGCGCCGTCTACGGGTTCTTCTTCCCGCAGCTGCACCAGGCGGCGACCGGTCCGGACGACGAGCGGATCGCGGCGCTGGGCGTTCCGGCGGACGTCGTGCGCGCGGTGGCGTCGGACTTCGTGTCCGCGTACCAGCAGCTCGACGACGGCCAGGAGTGGTTCCAGCAGATCCGCGAGGTCGCGGCGAAGCACGGGTTCGCCAAGAACGCCAAGGAATACAAGAAGGACCCGGACGCGTACCCGGGTTCGATCCGCGAGGCCTCGCAGATCATCCGGATCGCGATCACCGGGTCGACCCGCAGCCCGGACCTGCACTCGATCACGCAGGCGCTGGGCGCGGAGGAAACGTTGCGCCGCTTCGACAATCTGGTGAGCTGACCAGCTCGTGAGCGCTGAGGCCGGTTCTGGGCGGCCTCAGCACTCACGAGTTGAGGTAGGTCAGCACCGCCAGGACGCGCCGGTTGCCGGTGTCGTCGTCGGTGATGCCGAGTTTGCCGAACAGCGACGTCGTGTACTTGCTGATCGCGCTTTCGCTCAGGAACAGCCGCCGGGCGATCTCCGCGTTCGACAGGCCTTCCGCCATCAGCTCCAGCACTGAACGCTCGCGCTCGGTCAGCGAGCCGAGGCGCTGGTCCGGCGATCCGCTGGTGAGCAGTTTCGAGATCACCGCCGGGTCCATCGCCGTGCCGCCGGCCGCGACGCGTTCGAGCGCGTCGATGAACTGTTCGGCCTCGAAAACGCTGTCCTTCAACAGATATCCGACGCCGCTGGCCCCGCCGACCAGCAGTTCGCGGGCGTAGAGCTGTTCGACGTGCTGCGACAGGATCAGCACCGGCAGCCCGGGCGTCTCGCGGCGCGCGGCGAGGACCGCACGGAGGCCTTCGTCGGTTTGCGTCGGCGGCATCCGGACGTCGACCACGGCGACGTCCGGCCGGTGTTCGCGCAGCACGGCGACGGTTTCCGGGCCGGTCGTCGCGGTCGCCACCACCTCGTGGCCGTAGGCATGGAGGAGCCGGACCAAACCGTCCCGCAGCAGGTAGAGGTCTTCGGCTACGACGATGCGCATGGCACCATCATCCACGCTCGGGTCGGCCCGCCCGCCGGGCTGGTGATCTCCACCGTGCCGTCGAAGACCGCGAGGCGGCGGCGCAGCCCGGCAAGCCCGCCGTCCGGGTGGATCCCGGCCCCGCCGAGACCGTCGTCTTCGACCGCGGCGCACAGCCGATTCCCTTCCTGCACCAGGGAAACCTGGACGTGCGACGCGTGCGCGTGCTTCACCGTGTTGGCGAGCAGTTCGGCGATTCCGAAGTACAGCGCGGATTCGATCGGCGGATCGAGCGGCTGCGGCAGATCGGCTTCGACTGTCACGTCGAGCGGCAGGTCCATCGCCATCGCGCGGACCGCGTCGGCGAGCCCGCGTTCGTTCAGCACCGGCGGGCTGATGCCGCGGACCAGCTCGCGCAATTCGGTGAGCGACGTGGCGGCGCCGGCCCGGGCGTCGCGCAGCAATTCCTTGGCCTGCTCAGGATCGGTCTCCATCAGCTTCTCCGCCGTCGCCAGCGCGAGGCCGAGCGCGACCAGCCGGGCTTGCGCGCCGTCGTGCAGATCCCGTTCGATGCGACGGATTTCCGCGGCTTGCGCGATGGTCGTGTCCGCGCGCAAGGCGGTCAGGGTGTCGACGCGGTCGGCCAGTTCCATCGTGGCGGACGCGCCCAGGAATCGCGTGGCCACCGGGATGACGCTGCGCCAGGCGTACGGCGCGGTCGCGATCGTGACCAGCAGACCGGCGAGATATCCCTCCGGCAGGTTCACCAGCGTCAGTACCGCCGCGACGACCCCGAGCAGCGGCACGAGCGCGACCAGACCGAACGAGACCGGCGCGATCAGCGCGAACCGCAGGTCCCGCCAGGTCGCCGGGTCGTAGCGCCAGTTCTTCAACCGCTGCTCGCGCCGGGCCTCTTCCTGGGTGCGCGAGTAGGAGTGGCCGTTCCACCAGTATCCGGTCGACAGCTGGGTGATCGGCGGGAGCTTCCGGTATCCGGGCGGGAGCACGATGCCGGTCCAGTTCGCGACCATGACCCGCGTCATCCGGCACACCGGACGCGCCAGCGCCAGCGTCCCGATCGCCGCCCAGATGAACGGCGCGATCCACGACCACGGGCTGCCGCCCCACAGCTGCCACAGGCCGACCGCGGCCGCCCACACGACCGGGATCAGCAGCGCCACGCCCGCTGCCTGGGCGGCGCGGACGAATCCCACCCCGCAGTCCCGTATCCAGGACCGTAGCTGTCGCATCGTTTCTTCCCCCTGTCCATCCGGCTTCGCGGTCCACTGTGCACCACGAAACGCCGGATTCCCGCCGTCGCGGGACAGGAGTGGGTCCAGCCCCACCCCCTTGTGCGGCCAGACCCATACCGGGCCGGGCCGCGGCTTCCTAGCGTTGCTGGCACAACGGGAAACCACAAGGGAGGACAGCGATGCAGACCATCGAACGCGCCGCCGTACAAGACCGGTTCGGCTTGACGAAGAAGTTCGTCGTGGCCTACGGAGCGATGGGCGCGGCCGTCTTCGGCACGATCGTCGCGTTGGCCGTCGTCGACGGGAGCGCGACCGGCTTCATGTGGACGCGCTCCGCACTGGTGCCGGTCAGCGCCGCGATCATGTACTGGCTGGTCACGCTCGCGGTGAAGGGGTCGCGCCGGGCTTATGAGCGGGCTCGGTTCATCTCGATCATCGCTCCGGTCGCGCTCGTCGGCGTCGACCTGATCCCGGGTGCGTGCCCGGTCTGGTTCCTGCTGCTGCAGACCGCCTGTGCGGTCCTGCTGGCCGGCGCGGCGGTCCCGCTCGTCCGGATGCGGGCTAACTTCCCGAAGCGGACCTCGGAACCAGCCTGATCCGGGTGTCGAGGTTGCGTTCGACGGCCGAGCGGCTCGAGAGCAGGGGGAACGAGCCGCCGGACGCCCACAGGTCGTTCAGGTCGCGGTAGTGCGGGCTGCGCGGGTCGCCGGACTGGCCGGGCGCGTTGATCGCCCGCGACGCGTCCCAGTCGCCGACGTCGAGCGCCATTTTGAAGGTCGCGCCGTTGAGCTGCTGGTAGGTGAACGGGTGGAAGAACGACGGGTGGACGGTCTGGTAGTCGCCGCCGACCGGGTTCGGGCCGACGTTCGGGCCGCCTGCCGGGTGCACGAATTCCTGGTGCTGCAGCGCGCCCCAGCGCCACTTCGCCGGGTCGCTGCCGAGTTTTCCGGCGACGTCGCGGAAAGCGAGCTGGAGAGTGGCGAGGATCAGCTTGTCGCGTTTGGCCGCGCCGCCGGGGCCGAACCACGCGTCCGGATCGGCGAAGGACGCGAGCACGAGGCTGAAATCCGGATTGATGGTGCTGGCCAGGACGTCTGCGGCGGCTTGCGGGAGCGTCGCGTGCGCCCAGCCGCCGTGGAGGTACTTCAGCAGCCAGGTTTCGTACAGCGGGGCGGGTGCGGAGTCCACCGAGGCGACGCCGTCGAAACCGCGCAGCACTTCGAGCGCCTTCGCGGTGTCCGGATCCGTGGAGGAGAGGTTCCGCAGGAACGGGGCGAGCCGGGGTGCCAGCAGGGATTTTTCGTCGCGCTGGATGGCGAGCGAATCGGCGACGCGGGCGCACGGTGTGGACTTGATCAGCTCGTCGATCCGCTCCTTGCGGTACGGCTGCTGCCATTCGTAGTTGGACACCACCGGGAAGCCCGGCGGGAGGTTGTAGTCGTTGGCGGAGGCGAAGAATCCGGCAGGCGGATTGTGCTGCCACGGGAGTTCGGAGTTGGGATGGAACCCGTTCCACTCGTAGCGGCCGTCGCCGGGAACGGGCAGCAGACCGTCGTAAGCGGTCCCGGTGCGGCGCGGGGTCAGCGCGCCGGGGACGTAGCCGATGTCGCCGTGGACGTCGGCGTAGACGAGGTTCGATCCGGGCGTGCCCCACTCGCGCATTCCGGCGGTGAATTCGGTGAAGTTGCGGGCCCGCTGGTAGTTGAGGCTGCCGAGATACGCTGCGCTGCCCGGTTCGGTCCAGACGGTGCGCACGGCGAACGCCCGGTGGGCTGCTTCGTCGACCTTCACGATCGGGCCGTGCCGGGTGAAGGACAGTTCGCGGGTCACCGGCTGTCCGCCGAGCACCGGGATGGTTTCGGTGAGCTTGGTGATCGGCTCCCAGCCGCCGCGGTAGCGGTACCGGCTGTGGTCGGCGGGATCGAGGTCGTAGACGTAGAGGTCGGTCTGGTCGACCGGCAGGTTCGTGAGGCCGAACGCGACGGAATCGTTGTGCCCGATGGCGATGCCCGGATTCCACGGCTCGCCCGCGCCGGTGAGGTTCAAGCCGGGCGCGGAAAGCTGGGCGACGTAACGGCCGGAGGGCAACGAGTCGGAGCGGCGGTGCGGGTCGCTGGCGAGGATCGGCCGTCCGGTGGCGGTGCGGCCGGGGCCGATCGCCCACGAGTTGCTGCCGCTGGTGGCGTCGGCGATGTCCCGGTCCGAGGCGACGCCCTTCGGGAACGTGACGCCGGCGGTCGCCTTGTTGTACACGGAAAGCACGTCGCCGGGGATCGAGCAGGGGTCGAGGCCTTCGGGCACCGCGGCCTCGTGGTCGGGGTGCAGGCTGCGGAGATATTTGCTCGCGCCCGGCCCGGCGTGGCACACCATTTGCGCGCGGGCGACCTCCCAGGTGAGGTTCTCGCCGATCGCGTGCGAGCGGATGCGGACGATGTCCTCGGGCTGCCAGCGCGACGGCTGGTAGCCGAGCCTGGCGAACTCCGGCGGGGCGGCCTCGGGGTGCTTGGCGAGCCAGTCGAGGTAGGAGTTGATCCCCGCGGCGAACCGGGTGGCGGCGAGTTTGGCTTCGGGACCGTAGGAGGCCCATTCCTTCTGCATGTCGCCGCGGTACAGGAAAAGCCGGGCGGCGCGGTCCTGGTCCACATAGGACTCGCCGAGGACCTCGCTGAGCAACCCGAGCCCCCGGCGGCGCCAGGTGTCGAGCTGGAAGAGCCGATCGCGGGCGACGGTGAATCCCTGCGCGTAGAACAGGTCCGCGGTGTTGGCGGCGTAGATGTGCGGGACGCCCCACTTGTCGACGAGCAGGTCGACCGGCCGGGAAAGACCGTCCAGCGCGACGGTGTGCCCGCTGCTCGCCGACGCGGCCGGGGCGGTGCCGAGCAGCGTCAGAACGAGTATCAGGACGGTAGCTTTGGACCGCATTTCCCCACCCCCGGCAGCAGCGTTGACCCCGCGCACGCTAATCGCGGCGAGCGCGGGGACCCACCCCTGAACCGGGACGAGTAGGGGGAACCGGACTGTACTGGGCCCGAACTCAGCCACGGGAGCGGTACCGCGCCCAAGACGGTCGGCCGCTGGTGCCAGGGCAGCGCGGCTACGGGGTCGTCCTCGCGGGGACGACCCGCGAGTTGGTGACCGTCGCCGTGGACACCTGCGACCTCGCCAAGAAGGTGGCGACCGCCGTCGCGGGCCGCGTTCCGCGCTGAGCTACGAGACGTCCCCGATCGCCTCGTCCAGAATGGACAGTCCGAGGTCGATCTCGCTGTCGGCGGCGGTCAGCGGCGGCGCGATCCGGAACACCCCGCCCATGCCGGGCAGCTGGACGATGTTCATGTGCAGCCCGAGTTCGAGGCAGCGCTGCGTCACGCGCGCGCCGAGTTTGTCCGCGTCCGGGCCGCCGCCGCTCAGTTCCAGTCCGGCGAGGAGGCCTCGGCCGCGGATCTCGCCGACTGCCTCGTGCCGCGTCGCGATTTCGTCCAGTCCGGTGCGCAGCCGGGTGCCGAGGTCGCGGGCGCGTTCGTCGAGACGGTCGCGGATCAGGACGTCCAGCACCGTGTTCCCGACCGCGGCGGGAAGCGGGTCCGAGACGTGCGTGGTGAAGAACAGGTACCCGCGTTCGTGGGCTTCCTGCTCGATTTCCGCGCTCGTCAGCACCGCGGCCAGCGGCAGTCCGGCGCCGAGCGTTTTGGACACCGTGAGGATGTCCGGGACCACGCCGTCGTGCTCGAAGGCGTACCAGGTTCCGGTGCGGCACAACCCGGTCTGTGCTTCGTCGAGGATCAGCAGCATGCCGCGTTCCCGGCATTTCCGTTGCAGGGCCTGGAAATAGCCCGGCGGGGGAACGAGGATCCCGCCGGAGCTGAGGATCGGCTCCACGAGGCACGCGGCGAGGCTGCCGACGGACTGCGCGTCGATCAGGTCGAACGCGAGGTCCAGCTGGTGCTCCCAGTCCGCACCGGGCACCGGGATGGCGAAGTTGCCCGGCGCGCCGGGACCGTAGCCTTTGCGGCCGGCGCTGTAGGTGGCGCTCGCCGCGGCTTGCGTCATCCCGTGCCAGGACCGGGCGAACGAGACGATCTCGTGCTTGCCGGTCACCAGTTTGGCCATCCGCAGCGCGGCCTCGTTGGACTCGGCGCCGGTGGTGAGCAGCAGCGCCTTCTCCAGCGGGGCCGGCAGCGTTTCCGCGAGCCGCCGGGCGAGGTCGACCACCGGACGGCTCAGCATCCCGCTGAACAGGTGGTCGAGCTTCGCGGCCTGCTTCCGGACGGTCTCGACGATCTCCGGATGCGCGTGCCCGAGGATCGCGCTCATCTGCCCGGACGTGAAGTCGAGGATGCGCCGTCCGTCCTCGGTGAAGACGAAACTGCCCTCGGCGCGGTCGATGATTTCGCCGGTGAACGAGCCGGGGCCGGCGTAGCGGACGAGGTGCCGGTCGACGTCGGACCAGAAGGTGTCGGTGGCCATGGCTTCGACGGTAGGGCCGGACCGAGCGCCGCGTCCATCTCACAGTTTCCGCTTGCCTGTGCGATGGCGTCGAACAACGATGGGGGCATGTTGAACCCGTGGCGGCTGCGGCTGCTGAGCCGGCTCGCCGTGCTGGGCACCGTTCGCGCGGTCGCGCAGGACGTGAATCTCAGCGCCTCCACGGTGTCGCATCAGCTCGCGCTGCTGGAGACCGAAACCCGCACCCGGCTGCTGGAACGCACCGGCCGCCGCGTCCGGCTGACGCCCGCCGGGGAGAAACTGGCCCGGCAGGCGCGGGCGATTCTCGACCATCTCGACGCGGTCGAGGCCGAACTGCGCGGCGACGAACCGGCCGGGCTGGTGCGGATCGGCGCGTTCCAGAGCGCGATCCACACCTTCGCGGTGCCCGCCGCGACGCGTCTCGCGCAGGCTTATCCGCGGCTGGAAACCGAACTGGCGGAACGGGAACCGCACGAAAGCGTCCCGGCGCTGCGGGCGGGCGACAGCGACGTCATCATCACCACCACCGATTTCGTCGACCTGCCGCTCGGCCCCGACCTCGAGATCATCCGGCTGGCGACCGATCCGATTGTGCTGGTCACCGCGCTCGACCGGCCGGAGCCGCCCGGGCCGGCGGTGCTCGCGGACTACGCGGGCGAACCGTGGGCGCTCGACATTCCCCAGTCCTACATGGCGACTCTGACGCTGCGGCTCTGCCGTGAATCGGGCTTCGAGCCGCGCGCGGTGTGCCGGTTCAGCAACTATCTGATGACGTTGCAGCACGTCGAGGCCGGGCTGTCGATCGCGCTGCTGCCCGGGCTGGCGGTGGATCCGCGGTACCGGGTCGCGACGAAGGCGCTGTCGACGCCGGTGACGCGCACGATCGTCGCGGTCACCCGGCGCGGATCGCCGCGGCGGGCGGCGGTGAACGCGGTGCTCGACGCGCTGCAGCAACCGGTCGAGCTTCCGGCGGCGGTGGAACAGGTTTAGCCGACGAGGTCCGCCATGATTTGCGCGGCTGGAGCGACGTTTCGGACCAATCCCGCGGCCTGTCCGGCGTACTGCGCCAAGGCTTCGAGGTCTCCGGTCATGCCTGGCACGGGAATCATGTCGTCGTAGCGCTGCCACGGGTTTCCGGCCGCATCCGTTGCTACGACGTCGCCTTCGCCGGGGCGGTCCGTGCGTGGTTGGCCTGCCGCTTCCCAATGCGTAAGCGTCGAATTGCGCAAGACGCGGTGCGGCGCGTCGGGCCAACCGCCGTCGAAGCAGCGGGTGTGGACGGCGTCCTCGAGTTCCGCGACGAGCACGGCTTCACGGTAGGAATCGTGGGTCGCCGCTTCGGTCGCGGTCAGGAATCGGGTGCCCAGCCAGCCGCCTTGCGCGCCGAGGGCGAGTACTGCGGCGAGCCCGCGACGGTCGGCGATTCCGCCTGCCGCGAGCACGGGGATCGGGCCGACCGCGTCCACGACGGCGGGCACCAGCACGAGGGTCGACGCTTGGCCGCGGACGTGTCCGCCCGCTTCCCAGCCTTGCGCGACCACGACGTCGACGCCTGCTTCCGCCGCCTGTCGTGCTTCGGCGACCGAGCCCACGGTGTGGATCAGCCGCGTGTCCTTCGCGCGGGCGGCGACCTTGGCGGGGTCGCCCCAGAACGTCGAGATGATCGGGACATCTTCGGCGAGGCAGGCGTCGAGGACGTCGTCGATCGGGAAGTCGAGCACGAGGTTGACCGCGAACGGACGGTCGGTGCGGCGGCGCACCTCGCGGATCCGGCGGACCGCCTCGTCCGGGTCGGTCCAGGTGAGTGCGAGGGTCCCCAGCCCGCCCGCGTTCGAGACCGCCGCGGCGAGCGCCGGGGTCGAAGCGGAGCCGATCGGGGCCTGCGCGATCGGCACGTCGATGCCGAGCGCGGCGCAGACCTGCTTCGGAAATCGAATCATGGCGGCCGATGTTAGTGTTTCGGAAATCGAAGCACAAGGAGATTCGGATGGCGACGCCGAAGCCGGGACAGCCGGTCCGGGGCTCCACGACCGGCCGTCCGCTGATGGCCGCGCTCGACCTCTTCGGGCGGCGGTGGTGCCTGCGGATCGTGTGGGAGCTACAGGTCGGCACGCTCGGTTTTCGCGCGTTGCAGCAACGGTGCGACGGGATGTCTTCGAGCGTCTTGCGGCAACGCCTGGTCGAACTCGGCGAGGCGGGCTTGGTGCACCAGACCGGCGAATCGCATTACGCGCTGACGACGTTGGGCCGCGAGGCGTTCGACGCGCTGCGGCCGCTCGTGTCGTGGGCGGATCGGTGGGCCGCGTCGCTCGACGGCGGCGAGTGATCGGCGGCAGGGGCGGACCCCTGCCGCCGACGGATCACTTGCTGTGCTGGGAACGGCGGCGCAGGAGGAACGCTCCGCCCGCGGCTGCCGCGGCCGCCCCGCCGACGGCGAGCGCGGTGGCCGGGCTTCCGTCCCCGCCGGTGTTCGGGGCGGTGACGGCATAACCGCCGCCCGCGCCGGTCTTGTCATACGTCGAGCCGGGCAGCTTGTCGCCGTAGCGTTTCTGCAGTTCGGCCCGATAGCCCGCCAAGGTGACGCGGGTGCCTGCCGGGACGCCGGAGACCGCGCCGTCGAGGACGGTCACGGTGTCGCCGTTGACCGAGTACCAGGCGTTGACCTGCGGTTCGTGCAGCAGGTAGCCGCCGTGCGCGGCCGCCGCGTGGACCTGTTCGTCGTTGCCGGAAGCGACGTTGATGACCTGCCATCCGGCCTTGCTCGGCTGCGCCCACACGGTCGCGGCGCGCCCGTCGGCGAGGTGGGCCGGAGACGCGACGTACGCGAGGGCGGCCGGAACGTCGGATTCGCCGTTGATGAACGCCGCGGTCGGTTCGTAGACCGGGATCTGGGTGTTGGCGTCAGCCGCGGCCCGAGTGGCGTGCGCGGCTGCAGGGGCCGCGCCGGGGAACTTGGTGTGCGCGAGGCGGGCGGCGGTGTCCGGGCTGGCGAGCAGACCGGAGATCGCCGCGGTGTCCGAGGAGGACGGCCCGGTCGGCGACTGCGCGGCGGACGCCGGGTTCGCGGCGAACACGGCGGCAGCGATGGCTCCCGATGCGACAGCGGTGCGGAGGATGGTTCGCAGCATGAGTCAGCCCACCATTCCGTAGACGGTGTGGGTCCAGGCGAATTGGTTGTTGGAGACGTAGGAGCTGTAGTTCATCGAGTTGTAGCGGTTGTTCGACGGCCACGGGTCGCCGTATTCGACGATGCTGCGGCCGTTGGAGTCGTCGTAGCCGTAGAGGACGTGCATGTGGCCGCCGCCCGACGTCCAGCCGATCCGCGTGCCGATGGGCTGCCCGGCGTCGATCTGGTTCTTGATGCCGGAGAAGGAGAGCCGGTAGCCGTTGGAATTGTAGGAGCCGACGCTGCGGAACCCGAGGTAGCGGAAAACTCTTTGCTGGTCGCTGAGATAGCCCTGGTTGTTCGCGCAGTCGCTGCCGGACTCGTTGTGCGCGATCTGGCAGAACCGGGTCTGGGTCAGGGAATAGCCCCAGTACGCGGCGATGGTGTTGCCGCTGGCGTCCCAGCACCACTGGTCTTTCTGCTGGGCCTGCATCGAGATGTTCGTTTCGCCCGCGTCCGCGGCGGCGGGAACGGCGAGCGCGGCGGCCGCGGCGGTCGCGACCGCCGCTATTGCGCGCAGAATCGAAGAACGCACTTTCACGGGATCCTCCAACGGGGAAGCCCGGCCGGTCCGGGGAA
Source organism: Amycolatopsis sp. Poz14 (assembly GCF_006704225.1). Lineage (NCBI taxonomy): Bacteria > Bacillati > Actinomycetota > Actinomycetes > Pseudonocardiales > Pseudonocardiaceae > Amycolatopsis > Amycolatopsis sp. Poz14. Next base: position 8,588,489 of record NZ_JACLHD010000001.1, on the reverse strand, counting down.
TTCCGGACCGGTGGGGAAGGGGAGATGCGCCGCGAACGGTACGCGCGCGAAGTTTGCGGCGACTACCGACTAACGGGGGTATTCCGTTGCCGAAGTGCCGCGGCGGATATTTCTACGCCGGTCGATTATTTGCGCGCCCGGCATCGACTATAAGGGAATTCATCCCGGAAAGCATTCGGCAATCCGACTTTCGTAGGGTGTTTTTCCGTTGAATCCCGCCCGCCCTTCGTCGGCCGCCGTTCCGGCGACCCGGCGGCCGGATCGCGCCGAGGCCGCCCGCTGACCCGGTTCGCCCGCCGCCCGCGAGGGGGCGGAGCGCCGGGTTCGCGCGTATGAGACACTTGATCGGTCATGACTGCCCTCCCTCTTGTTTTCGACGCGCCCAAGCGCGGCCTGCCGCCGCGCCATCTCGCCGACCTCACGGTGGCCGAGCGAGCCGAGGCGGTCGTCGAACTGGGGGAGAAGGCGTTCCGCGCCAAGCAGTTGTCGAACCACTACTTTTCGCGGCTCACCGTCGACCCGGCGGAGATGACCGACATCCCGGCCGCCTCGCGCGAGAAGCTGGTCGCGGACCTGATGCCGCCGCTGCTCACCGAGGTCCGCGCACTGGCCGCGGACGGCGGCGCGACCCGCAAGACCCTGTGGCGCGCGCACGACGGGACGCTGCTGGAAAGCGTGCTCATGCGCTACCCGGACCGCGCCACGCTGTGCATCTCCAGCCAGGCCGGCTGCGGCATGGCGTGCCCGTTCTGCGCGACCGGCCAGGGCGGCCTCGACCGCAACCTCTCGACCGCGGAAATCGTGGACCAGGTCCGCGACGCCGCCGCGGTCATGCGAGACGGCTCGATGCCCGGCGGCCCGGGGCGGCTGTCGAACATCGTCTTCATGGGCATGGGCGAGCCGCTGGCGAACTACAAGCGCGTGGTGGCTGCGGTGCGTCGGATCACTGATCCCCCGCCGGGTGGTCTGGGTATTGGCCAGCGTTCGGTGACGGTGTCGACGGTGGGGCTTGCTCCGGCGATTCGGAAGCTGGCGGACGAGCGGATGCAGGTGCGTCTCGCGGTGTCGCTGCACACGCCGGACGATGAGCTGCGGGACACGTTGGTGCCGGTGAACAATCGTTGGTCGGTGGACGAGGTGCTGTCTGCTGCCCGGTATTACGCGGACACGTCGGGTCGGCGGGTGTCGATCGAGTATGCGTTGATCCGGGATATCAATGATCAGCCGTGGCGGGCGGAGTTGCTGGCGAAGCGGTTGCGGAAGCATTTGGGCCAGTTGGTGCATGTCAATGTGATTCCGTTGAACCCGACGCCGGGCAGCAAGTGGGATGCGTCGCCGAAGCCGGTGGAGCGCGAGTTCGTGCGCTTGGTGAATGCCGGTGGGGTTGCGTGCACGGTGCGGGACACGCGCGGGCAGGACATCGCGGCGGCCTGCGGGCAGCTTGCCGCCGAAGGTTGAGCGAACAGTTCAGAGTGGAGTAGTTGTCTTGTTGTGTGCGCCGAGCCTGCTCGATCCGGCGGCTGAGGAACTGAAGCTGGCTGACGTGAACGGCCCCCACACCGCAGTGGACGTGGCCCGGACGGCTCGTACCCTGCTGGGCGAGCGGTTCGACTCGGGCAGTTTCATGTACGTCCTGATGCGCGCCTTCGAGGTCGACTACCACGCGGCCCGCGAGGCGTCGCGGTGGCACGAATTCCATGGCGGAGCGGCGGCGCTGTCGGACGACGCGCTGGAGAAGCTGCTCGCACCGTGGCTCGGTCGCTGATTTAGACACTGCACGACGGGCGACCGCGCCCCTGAACCGGCTATCGGTGTCTTAGTCGAAGTAGGGCTCGATCCATGGGCCGAGCAGCCGTAGGCAGTCGCCCCGCAAACGGGTCGCGAATTCGTCGATCGCGGCGTCTGAAGGCGTCCGGATCGCCGTCCAGCGCAGTGAGGTCGGCTTCCCACATTGACGAACACTTCCGTTCGCGAACGGCCGTCCAGGTCCGGGGCGGCCAATCCGGAAAACGACAGCTTCAAGCTCTTCACTCGTTTTGCATCGGAAAGGCCGCGCAGGCGCTCACGACATTGCCGATGAGTGACTCCAGCGTCAAATGGCCGATGTGCGTGGGCGACTTGCCGCACCATGAAGCTTCGGCGGCGACTGTGAGCGTCTCCGGCACGTGAGGTGCAGTCGCGCCGTGCCAACGGATTCGCTTTCTTGCTCAGTTCGCGCTACCCGCAGATTCGTGCACCCGGTAAAGGCGGTCGCCGACTACCGCGTAGACAGTGATCGGTCCGGTGCCGGGTTGTGCGGTGGCTTGCCAGGCGTTTCCGTCGGGGATGCCGGGGGCCGGGGAGGGCAGGTTGGTGATGCCGCCGCCCGTGACGGTGCCGGTGGGGTTGGTGGTGAGGATGCAGTCGGGGTGCAGGTCGGTCCATCCGGTGATGAGGGCGCCGGGTTGCGGGGTGGTGATGGCGCCGTGGGCGGCGGGCAGGTCGGTGGCGGTGGCCGGGTTGATGGGGGTGCCGAGTTCGGGGCCGTGGCAGCCGAGGGTGAAGTGGGGGTTGAAGGGGTAGGCGCCGAGGGCTTTCGCGGCGGGGATGACTTGGCTTTGGATGTGGAGTTGGTCCAGGACGCCGGTGGCTTCGGTGCGCAGGGCGACGGGGGCCAGGGCGAGCGGGGCGTAGCCGCGGCGGGTGAGGTCTGCTTTGGCGCCGCCGAGTGCGTGGGTGGTCAGGGAGATCGTGCAGATCCCGATGACAACGGCGGTGAGCGGCCATTGTGGACGGACGAACGTCGCGAGCGCGAGGAGCGCAGAGGTAGCTAGAGCACTGGCGATGGCGTAGCGGCTGATGAGGCCGATGTTCCCGCCAGGGGCGAGTGCGCTGGTGCGGCCGAGGGCGACGAGAACGGCGAGGGCGGCGGCGTATCCGGCGATGCCGATCCATCCGGCGGCGCGCGGGTCGTTCTTCGCTGAGGTCGCACAGGCGGCCAGGAGCGCGGCGGTGAGGGCTCCGGCGAGGACGGCGGTGACGGCGTGGTCTCCGGACCAGAGGCTGCCGAGCGCGGCGGCGGCGACGGAGAGGCGGCCGTCGGGGTCGAGAGCGGTGGTGGCCAAGGATTGGGCGCCGGCGGGTTTGGTGAGCAGCCAGCCTGCGAGGACGACGACCCCGGCGGCAGCCATGGCGATGGTTTTGCTGCGGTGTTCCCGGCGGAGCAGGAAGATCGCGGCGACGATGAAGAACGCGGGGAGTCCGGCGCCGAAGCTGAGGCTGGCGAGCAGCGCAGCGGTCGCTGCGGTCCACAGGCGGCCGCGGTGGGCTTGGGAGGCGGCGAGGACGGTGAAGAAGACCGCGGGGATCCAGCTGATGCCGTTGGTTCCTTGCAGCCAGATCTCGGCCAGGTGCGAGGTGAACAGCAGCCACGACATCCCGGCGGCGAGCGCGGCTTTCCGGTGCGGGGACAGGGACGCGGGCAGCATCGAGTAGAGGCAGGCACCAATCCCGGCGACGAGGGCGACGGTGAGGACGGTGAGGACGCGGTTGTCGCCGCCGAACCAGGCGGCGTCGGCGTAGAAGAGCAGCGAGGGGATCACGAAGGGCTGGTCGAGGTGGTAGGTGAGCACCTGGCCCAGCACGAGGTTTCCGCGGTCGTCGGTGATTTTCGCGAGGACGTGCCAGTAGTCGAGCAGGACGTGTGCGCGCGGGGCGTGCAGGGCGGTCCACAACGCCAGAGCGGCGGGGAGGGCGGCGAAGGCTGCCAGGGCGGCGATTCCGACGCGGGGTCTTCGGGCGGCGGGCAGCACGGCGGCGGGGGAAGCGAGCGCGGTCAAGACCTCTCCTAGCGATCTGGAGTCACCCGGTCGGCGGCCTGCCGGACGTGCCCGCTGCGTGCGGCGGATTTTTCGGTGTGACCTGCTGCTTTTACCGTGTCCAGGGCGGTCTGGACAAGAGTGTTGCTGATCTCTGTCCCGGAGGTAACGCCGAGATCAGCTCACGGCGTACCGGGCGGCGATGGTGCGGACGGCCTCGTCGACTACCTGCGCGACGCGTTCGGCGGTCACTTCCCAGCCTGGCACCAGGAGCGTCGGCCAGAAGACGTAGTTCGAGATCATGCCCAGGAACTGGGTGGCCGCGAGGTCCGCGTCCTCGATCCGCACCGTGCCCGCCTCGTGTTCGGCCAGGAGGTAGCTGCGCACGGACTCGAAGTAGGGCATCTTTCCCTGCGAGAACTGCGCATGCGCCAGTTCGGGGAACCGCGGCAGTTCGGCGATGACGATCCTGAACAGGTCGGTCATCTGGGCGCGGCCGAGCAGTTCGGCGTAACGGCGGCCGATGATGCCGAGCCCGTCGACGACGTTGCCCGGCGGCGGGGGATCCACCTCGTCAGCGGTCGACCAGGACTCGGTCACGATGGCGTCGAACAGCGCGGCTTTGCTCGGGAACTGCTTGAACAAAGTGGCCCGCGAAACGCCCGAGCGCTCCGCGATCCGCGCCAGCGATGTCCGGTCGTAGCCCAACTCGAGAAACAGGGCGGTCGCGGCCGTCACGATCAGCGCGCGCTTCTCCTGGGCGACGCGCTGGTGATACGTCGGCACGACCTTGCTCATGAGCCGAGCATACGAGGTGAGTGGCTTGACTCGCCACTGCCGCCGACCTAGCCTCGGAGAGGTGAGTCAACCGGCTCACCATCGGCTGTCGCTCATCGAAGCCGGCCATTCCCCTCGTACCGAAGGAACATCTGATGCCCCGCTTCGAAAATCAGACCGTGCTCGTTACCGGCGGGACCGGCGGCCAGGGCTCGAACCACGTGCGCGCCTTTCACGCGGAGGGAGCGAACGTGGTGATCGGCGGCCTCAATGCGGAACGCGGTGCCGCGCTCGTCGACGAGCTCGGGACGCGCGCACGCTTCGTCCGTCTTGACGTTGCAGACGAGAGCTCGTGGTCCGCCGCTGTGCTGGCCGCGGAGAACGCTTTCGGGGCGCTGAACGTCCTCGTCAACAACGCGGGTGTGCAGAATCCGCCTGCGACAATCGAAAACACGGACCAGGCCACGTGGTCGCGCATCCTCGACATCAACCTCACCGGGACCTTCCTCGGCATCAAGGCCGCAGCCCCCGCTCTGCGCCGCGCGGCTGGGGGAGCCATCGTCAACATCGCCTCGGTGATGGGCCTGGGCGGCACAGCGCACTACGCGCCGTACGTCGCCAGCAAGTGGGCCGTGCGAGGTCTCACCCAGACGGCCGCGCTCGAGCTTGGCCGCGACGGCATCCGCGTGAACACCATCCATCCTGGCGTGATCTCGACTCCGTTCATCCACGAACCGGCAGTCGGTGCTGCGGCGGCGATCGCTGATTTCTACTCGCCCGAGCCGTTCGCTGTCCCACGGCTCGGGGAACCTGCTGACGTCAGCCGTCTTCTGCTGTTCCTCGCGTCGTCGGACGCGTCGTTCGTCACGGGGTCGGAGTACGTCATCGACGGTGGGCTCCTCCTCGGCCCCGCGCTTCAGGCCGAGGCCGCGTGAGCATTCCGGACAAGACCGGGTCGGGCTCGGCCGTGGTCGGGGATCTCCCTGGCTTGCCCGCTGACCGTTTCGTGCCTCAACGGCCGTAGTCGCTTCGTCGGGTGGTGCCGGGTGCACTGCCTGGCTCGAATCGGGGTGCGGAGTGTCGTACCCAAGGGCGAACGCGATGGCGACAGTGAGTCCTCACGTTCGACCGACAAGGACACTCAGATGCCCACTCAACGACGAGTGCGTGGTGCTGCCGCCGCAGGCGTGGTCGCGGTCGCCACCGTTTTGATCGGAAGCAATGCCCGCAGGCGTGACGAGTCGTTCGGTCTGCAGGCGCGGCCTCGCAAGGCCCGGGTCGTGCGCAAGATCCCCCAGGCGTTGCCGCAGGTGAAGAGCCGGTGGTCGGTTTTTCTCGCCTACGGGTTGCTCGCCGCCGCGAGCCAGGCGCTTTTCGTGAATTACGCGCCGGTGACCGCGGATGCCGCGCGGCATTTCGGGGTTTCCGTCGGGGAGATCGGGTGGCTGTCCCAGGTTTTCCCGTTGATCTACGTCGTTCTCGCCATCCCGGCCGGGCTCGCGCTCGACCGGTTTCTCCGGCCGGCGCTGATCGCGGGTGCGGTCCTCACTGCGTGCGGGGCCTTCCTGCGGCTGGTCAATGACGACTTCACCTGGGCCTTCGCCGGACAGGTCGTCGCCGCGGTGGGGCAGCCGCTCATCCTCAACGCCATCCCGGGGCTCGCGGTCGGGTACCTGGCCGCGAAGGACCGCGCGACGGGAATCGCCGCCGCGTCGTCGGCCACCTTCGGCGGCATGGTCGTGGGGTATCTGCTCGGCGCGTTTCTTCCCGGCGAGAGCAACATCCGCACCCTCACGCTCATCACCGCGCTGATCGCTTTGGACGCCGGGCTGTGCGTCGTCGGAGCGCTGCGCGTGCCACCGGCGCAGGCGAGCTCCAGCGGCGGCCTGCGGGCCTTCCGCGCGGCGTTCGGGAATCGGTACGTCCGCCGGTTGTGTGCGGGCGTTGCCATTCCCATGGGCACGTTCATCGCTCTCGCGACGTTCGCGCAACCGTTGCTGGCGCCGGCGGGAATTCCGGAATCCACCGCGGGGCTCATTCTCGCGTTCACCATGATCGCCGGGGTGCTCGGCTGCGCGGTCGTGCCGGTATGGGCGGATCGGCGGGGCCGCGAGGTCGGGCTCATGGGCGCGGGGATCGCGTTCACCGCCGTGGCGTGCCTGCACCTGGCCCTGGTGCCGAGTGTGCCGATGGCCTACCTCGCGTTGCTGGGAATCGGTTTCGTGTTGCTGCCCGCGCTGCCGATCGTGCTTTCGCTGAGCGAGCGGCACGCCCTCGACGCGGAGAGCACCGCGGCCGGGCTCATCTGGATGTCGGGCAATCTGGGCGGAGTGCTGCTGGCGACGGTGGTCGGCTTCCTCGTTGCCAGCCCGGCCATCGCGTTCGCGGCGCTGGCCGGGGCGACCCTGCTCGCGCTTCCGGCACTGCACTGGTTCCGGAAGCTGGAGCAGTAGCGAGCTCAGTCGGAACCGTCGGTCATGACTTCCGGCGCGATGTCCAGCACCAGCAGCGCGGCCGCCACGTGCGTGGGGTTGTTCTCGACCTTGACGACCGAGAGTTCGTTGGCGCGCGAGACTCGCCGCTCCACGGTGTTGCGGTGTGCGTAGAGGTTGGCGGCTGCCCGCGTGGTGTTGAAGCCGCATTGCACGTAGGTGAGGAGTGCCTGCCGCAGCGCCGGGTCGGCTTCGGTCAGCGGACCGAGGGTGTTGACGACGAACCGGCGCGCGCTGTCGCGATCCTTCGTGAGCGCGTCGATCAATTCGACATCCGCGTAAGCCGTGAACCGGCGGTCGGAGCCGAGCCGGACGATCAGCGCCTGCGCCGAGAGCGCGTCTTGGTGGCTGGACCGGAACCCGTCGAGCCCGCGTCCCGGCCGTCCCGCTGAGACGCGAACCTCGTTGACCGACAAGATCTTCTCCGCCGGATGCAGGTCCGGGACGTCCGCTCCGGACAGCCAGATCCAGCGCGAGCTGGTGCTGGCACGGGCGACCAGCGTGCTCCGGCTCGCGTCGGGGGAGCGCAGGGCCGCGGTCGCTTCCTCCAGGCAGTCCTGCCGGCCGGGATCGTCGACCCACAGCACGAGACCCACGTGCCACCGCCCCATCCGGTAGCGCAACCGCCGCTCGGCCAGATCCTCCGACACCGGCGTGCCGCTGGCGATCATCTGGATCAGGGCGATCGCCTCGGCGTCCGCGTTGCCCATCGCGGCGGCAAGGCTGGTCTCGTGCAGGGTCGCGACCGAGTCGAGCGCGTACTGCATCAGCGACTTCGCCGACACGTCCAGGACGTCGACGAGCAGGTCCCGGTCCGCGCAGTGCGCCGAGCATTCCTCCAGCCAGCGGCGCCAGCCGAGCCCCAGCGCCGCCCGCCAGCCCTCGGCGAAGTCGGGTGCGATGCCGCGCGCGACGAGATCGCCGATGTACGCGGCGATCCTCGGCCCGACGTAGGGCTCCACCCGTTGTCCCGGACGCTGGATGTTCGAGGTCAGCCACTGCACGAGGTCCGAGCGGTTGAGCTCGTGGTCCTCTTCGCCCAGCGACGCGTCCGTGAGCGCCATCGGGTTGTACTGCACCCGGCGGGTGGACGCGGAGACGGCCTCGGCCAGCGCTTCGGCGTCCGCCAGGAGCCGCTGGCACACGGCCCGGATCGCTTCGGCGGCCTCGGCGGTGGGCGGGGGCCACAGCTCTTCCATCCCCGAAGTGTGCCTCGGCTCCGCCGAATCGGCACGGCACGCCCCGGGGGGAGTGCATCGTGCACACGCTCCCGGCGAAGCCGGTGCCCGCTGTCGTTGTGACCGGCGTCGCGGCTCGCGACAGTGAAGCCCACATCAGCAGCCGGCTCAACGAGGAGAGGCAGACATGACAGATGAGGTGTCGGACGCGATCGAGGAGTTCGACGTCGTCGTCATCGGTGCGGGAATCTCCGGGATCGGCGCGGCCGCGTATTTCAGCCGGGAGCTTCCCGGCAAATCGCTCGTCGTGCTGGAGGGCCGCGACAACATCGGCGGCACCTGGGATCTTTTCCGCTACCCGGGCATCCGGTCGGACTCGGACCTGCACACGTTCGGCTACGAGTTCAAGCCGTGGCGCCACGAGGCCGCGATCGCGGACGCTCCGCTGATCCGGGAGTACCTCCAGGAAACGGTGGCGGAGAACGACCTGGCGCGGCTGATCAGGCTGCGCCACCGGGTCGTCCGGGCGGAATGGTCCACAGTGGACTCGCGGTGGACGCTGCGCGTCGAGGCGGCGGACCCGGCCACCGGGTCGGTCACGACGAAGACGATCCGGGCGGGCTGGGTGTTCGCCGCGACCGGTTATTACCGGTACGACAAGGGGTACACGCCGGAGTTCCCCGGTCGCGAAGACTTCGGGGGCACGATCGTCCACCCGCAGCACTGGCCGGAGAACCTCGACTACAGCGGCAAAAAGGTCGTCGTCATCGGCAGCGGCGCGACCGCGGTGACGCTCGTGCCCGCGATGGCGGGAACTGCCCAGCACGTCACGATGCTGCAGCGCACGCCCACCTACATCATGTCGCTGGCCCGCGTCGACCGGCTCGCGTTGACTCTCACGAAGCTGCTGGGAGAAAAGCGCGGGTACGCCGCGACCAGGTTCAAGAACATCTGGATCGAACACGGGATCGTCAAGGGCCTGCGCGCGTTCCCGAAGATCGGGCGCGCACTGATCCGGCGGGAGAACCTCAAGCGGCTGCCCAAAGGGTTCGACGTCGACAAGCACTTCAACCCGCCGTACGACCCGTGGGACCAGCGGCTGTGCCTGGCCCCGGACGGCGATTTCTTCGACGCTATCTCGGCCGGTACCGCCTCGGTCGTCACCGACTCCATCACGAGGTTCAGCAAGCGCGGCATCGTCCTGAAATCGGGCGAGGAGCTCGAAGCCGACATCATCGTCACCGCGACCGGGTTGAACATGCGGCTCTTCGGCGGGATGCCGATCGTGGTCGACGGGCGCGAAATCGACATCGCGGACTCGGTCTCCTACCGCGGGATGCTGCTGAGCGGGATTCCCAACTGGGCGATGGCGCTCGGCTACACGACCTCGTCCTGGACCCTCAAGGTGAGCCTCATGTGCCGCTACTTCATCGACCTGGTCCGGCACATGGACGCACACGGCCACGACCGGGTGGTCCCGGTCGCGGTGCCGGGGATGCCGCGCAAGCCGGTGATGGACCTGAAGGCCGGGTACGCCAAACGGGCCGAGAAGACCCTGCCCAAACAAGGACACGCCGCGCCTTGGCGGATGGCGATGTCCTTCCCCGAGGACGCCAAGGCGCTGCGCGGCCCGGTCGCCGACGAGAACCTCGAGTTCGGCAGCGCCCGCGTGGTCGCGCTGCCCGGCGAGAGGCGGTCGGCCCATGTCTGAGGAATCCATCGACCAGTACGCGGCCCTGCCGTCCGGCACGACGATCTGCTTCCGCGACCACGGTGACCAGGCCGATCCCGCGATCCTGCTGATCGCCGGTCTGGGCGAAGACCTCACCTTCTGGCCGGGCTCGTTCGTCAGTTCGCTGGTGGACCGGGGTTTCCGTGTCGTCACGCTGGACAACCGCGACGTCGGCCAGTCCACGTTCGCGGCCACCCCGCCGCCCGCGCTGTGGCGGCAGCTGCTCGCCCGCCCCCGCGCGGACGCCTACTCGCTGGCGGACATGGCCGCCGACGCTGCCGGCGTCCTCGACCACCTCGGGATCGGGCAGGTGCACCTCGCCGGCCGGTCCATGGGCGGGATGATCGCGCAGACGGTCGCCGCGGCCGAACCCGCGCGAGTCCTGTCCCTGACCTCGATCTTCTCGACCACGGGCGCGAAGAAGATCGGTCAGCCGGCTTGGTCGACGATGCGGCTGCTCGCGGCCCCGCCGGCGCGGACCCGGACCGCGGCGGTGCGTGCCCACCTGCGGATCACCAGTCACATCGCCGGAACCGGATACCCCATCGACGACGCGGCCGAGGCAGCCGTCGCGGCGGGCGGCTGGGACCGTGCCGCGGGGGACCTGGCCGCGGGCTCGGCCCGGCAGATCCAGGCGATCCAGGCCTCCGGGGACCGGACCGCCCAGCTGAGCCGGATCACCGCTCCCACCCTGGTGATCAACGGCGACCGGGACCTGCTGGTCGCCCCCAGCGGCGGTGCCGCGACGGTGCGGGCGATCCGCTCCGCGCAGCACGTGGTCATTCCCGGCATGGGGCATCACATCCCCGAGGCGCTGGTCGAGCCCATCACGCAGTACATCGCGGAACATGCCAAGCGGGTGACCGAAGGCGGGAACCACGCCCGCATCTCCTGAGGGCGACATCGGCCCGTACGCCGGGTCGCTGATCGCCGACCTGATCGCGGACGGTTCGCGGCACGAGGATTTTTGACGGGATTTGGGCGGAGAAGCCGAAATTCCCTCCCTTGGCGATGGCCGGCCCGCGCGGTCCGCGGCCACTGGCCTCACCCGCACTACATCTCGCTGCACGCATCTGCGTGGGCAAAGGAGGAAATCATGTCGAGTTCCCGGAATACGCGCACCAAGGCCGTTTCGGTCGATGTCGTGGTCGTCGGCGCCGGATTCGCCGGGCTGAGCGCCGCCGACCGGCTCGTGAGCATGGGCAAGTCCGTCCTCGTCCTGGAAGGCCGCGACCGCGTCGGCGGCAGGTCGTTCTCCGGCGAGGTGGCCGGGGTGCGGGTCGATCTCGGCGCGACCTGGGTTTCCCGCAGGCACACGGCGATCCGCGACCTCGCGAGCCGGGCGGGCTGCACCCTGACCGCCCAGTTCGCCGAAGGCCGCAACGTGCTCTGGATGGCCGGACGGCGCCGTACCTATCAGGGCACGATTCCCAAGGTCTCGCCCGCGGTGCTGGTCGACATGGCGCGCGTGCAGCTGGCGCTGAACAAGCTGGTCGCGAGCATCGACGTCGAAGCGGCCTGGAATTCTCCCCAGGCAAGCGAGTTCGACGCGATCTCGTTCGGCGAATGGCTCGACCGGAAGCATGCGACGCCGGCCACCCGCGCCATGATGACCATCGTCAGCAAGGTGCAGTGGGGGTGCAGCCCGGGAGACGTTTCGCTGCTGCACGCCTTGCGCTACATCCGCGCGGTGGGCGGGGTCGACCACATGCTCGACGTGGAGGGCGGCCAGCAAGAGGAGCGGTACGTCGAAACCACCCAGGAGATCGCCAAGCGCGTCGCGGAGCAACTGGGCGACCGCGTTGTCCTCGGGACGCCGGTTCGCCGGATCTCGCAAGACGAAAACGGCGTCACAGTGAGCACCGATTCGGAAGAAATCACGGCGAAGTACGCGATTGTCACGGTCGCGACGCCACAGCGTGCCGAGATCGAATTCAGCCCCGCCCTGCCCGAGCTGGCCGCTGGGCTCGCGAAAAACTGGCGGATGGGCATCCTGAGCAAGGCATTCGTCGCGTACGAAAAGCCGTTCTGGCGGGCAAACGGACTTTCCGGCGAGGGAGTGACCGACACCGGGACCGTGTTCATCACCTTCGACGTTTCGCCCGACGCCAACGGGCCGGGCATTCTGATGACGTTCTGCGACCCCCGGGTGTTCGACGGGTTCAGCCCCGACCGGCGCCGCAGCATGGTCCTCCAGCAGCTCGTCCAGCTGTACGGCACGCAAGCGGGCGCGCCGATCGACTACCTGGACCACTGCTGGGGAGAGGAACCGTTCGCTCCTGGCGGCCCGAACCCGGCTGTCGGTCCTTACGCGACCACGACTTACGGTCCCGCTCTCACGGAGCCGCACGGGCGCGTTCACTGGGCGGGCACCGAAACCGCGGGCGAGTGGGCGGGCTGCATGAACGGCGCCGTCCTGACCGGGCAGCGCACCGCCGAGCGCGTCGCGGCCGCGGTGGCGCGCGAATCCCAGGAGGTGCTGGCGCGATGAAGGACATTCTTTTCCTGCTCGCCGACCTGTGGATGATTTTCGTCGGCTACTTCTTCGGCTGGAAATTCATCCGCCGCTACGGAAATTACCTGCTCGGTCTCGAATTGATGGTCGTCGCGACTTCGGGCACCAACTTTCTCGTCTGGTCGCTGCTCGGCGCCAACCCGGGCAGCATCCTTTACGACATCGCGTATTTCTTCGACGCGTTCTCGCGGTCGCTCGGCGTCACGCTTATCCTCGTGATGGGTCTGATGAAGGTGACCCGGAACTACAAGCCGAGCGCTGCTGTCGACGTCGGAGTGTTCGCGCTCGCCACCGTGGCCGGGCTGTTCCTCCGGCATTTCCACGGCGAAGACCCCCGCGTCGACCACGGTGCGTTCGCTGTCGCCGCGTTCTACGTCGCAGTCAACCTCGCCACGGCGGTCTTCCTGGCGTACTTCGTCAAACGGCTTTGGAACGCCGGCGCGAAATGGCCGGCGATCTGGACCGGACTGGTGACCGCTGCCGCAACGACCATCGCGATCACCTACGACTTCTTCCCCTTCCCGTTCGACGATGCCAACCGCACGTTCTTCTACACCGCGGCACTGGCGACGTGGGGTACTCAGGGATTCGTCTACTTCTTCGCTTACCGCGCGCTGCATAACCACAACGCGGCCTCAAGCGTGAAGACGGTGCAGGAAGCGGGTGCGGCGTCATGAGTAAGCAGTTGTACGCCGTGGTCAACCCGGCTACCGGCGAGCTGGAGCAGGAGTATCCGGCCGCGACTGACGCGGCCGTGGACCAGGCCCTCGACGCGGCTGCGAACGCGTACCGGCAGTGGTCGCAAGAGACGACTCTGGCCGAGCGCGCCGAGGTGCTGAACGCCGTCGCTGCGTTGCACAACGAGCGCAGTGGCGAACTTGCTCGCATCGCACAACGGGAAATGGGCAAGCCGCTGGAAGAAGGCGCCGCTGAGGTCGAGTTCAGCGCGTCGATCTACGCGTACTACGCCGCGAACGCGCACAAGTTCCTCGCCGACGAGCCGGTCGAGTTGCTCGAGGGGGAGGGCACGGCGTTCGTCCGCCGCCAGCCGATCGGCACGTTGCTCGGCATCATGCCCTGGAACTACCCGTACTACCAGGTCGCCCGGTTCGCCGCGCCGAATCTCGTGCTGGGCAACACCATCGTGCTCAAGCCCGCGCCGCAATGTCCGGAATCTTCCGCGGCTCTGCAGCGGATCTTCACCGACGCGGGCTGTCCCGAGGGCTGCTACGTCAACGTCTACGCGACCAACGACCAGGCCGCCGACGCCATCGCCGACCCCAGGGTGCGCGGCGTGTCCTTCACCGGTTCCGAACGGGCTGGCGCCGAAGTCGCCGAAAAGGCGGGCCGCAACCTCAAAAAGGTAGTGCTCGAACTGGGTGGCTCGGATCCGTTCCTCGTGCTGTCTTCCGCCGACCTGGACGCGACGGCGCAGGCCGCAGTGGACACGCGATTCGAGAACGCCGGACAAGCCTGCAACGCGGGCAAGCGGGTCATCGTCGCCGCCGAACTCTACGACGAATTCCTGGAGATATTCACGAAAAAGGTGCTCGCCACGGCCAACGGACTGGCTCCGCTGTCCTCGGTGGCGGCCGCCGAGCGTCTCGAAGCACAGGTGCAGCGGGCTGTCGACGACGGCGCGACCCTGGTCTGCGACGGGCGGCGCGAGGGCGCGTTCTTCCCGCCAGGCGTCCTGACCGGGGTGTCGCCGAATTCGCCGTCGGCCGCCGAGGAATTGTTCGGCCCGGTCGCGACCGTCTATCGCGCGGAATCCGAAACCGAGGCCGTCGAACTGGCCAACAGCACCCCGTACGGGCTGGGCTCGTACGTGTTCACCACGGATCCGGAGCAGGCGATGCGGGTCGCCGACCGGATCGAGGCGGGCATGGTTTTCGTCAACGGCGTCGGCCTCGAAGGCGCGGAACTGCCGTTCGGCGGGGTCAAGCGGTCCGGATTCGGCCGGGAACTCGGCCGGGCGGGGATCGACGAGTTCGCCAACAAGAAGCTCATCCGCACGGCTCGGGCGTGAACCCGGAGGGACTCTCTGATGACTGTTGAATTCGATGCCGCCGTTTTCACCTCGCCGGACGCGCCGCTGACCGTCGAGCGAGTTTCGCTTCCCAGCACGCCGCCGCCGGGCGAAGTGCTGGTGCGGCTCAAAGCGAGCGGGGTGTGCCACAGCGACTTCCACGTCCTCGTCGGCGAATGGGAGACGCCCACGCCGATGATTCTCGGCCACGAAGGCGCCGGAATCGTCGAGAGCGTCGGCGAAGGAGTCACGACCCTGGCGAAGGGCGATCACGTCGTCCTGTCCTGGACGCCTTCCTGCCGGCGATGCCGTTACTGCGTCAGCGGTCGGCCCGTTCTCTGCGACATGGTCAGCCAGCACTCGGCCAACCACCTGTCGTTCGACGGTCGGACCCGCGTCACGTCGACGGACGAACGGGATGTCTACAGCTTCGCGGGCCTCGGAACGTTCGGCCAGTACACGCTCGTGCCCGAATCGGCCGCGATCGCGATCCGGAACGACGCGCCGTTCGAGCAGGCCGCCCTGGTGGGATGCGCCGTGACCACCGGCGTCGGGGCGGCGGTCAACACCGCGCAGATCCGGCCGAGCGACACCGTGCTGGTGCTGGGCTGCGGCGGGGTCGGGTTGAACGCGATCCAGGGCGCTCGCCTGGTCGGCGCGCGGAAGATCATCGCCGCGGACCTTTCCGACGAGAAGCTCGAGCAGGCCCGCGTTTTCGGGGCGACCGACCTGGTCAACAGCGGGCGGGAGAACCTCGCGGACCGGGTGCGCCAGCTCACCGGCGGACGCGGGGTGGAGGTCGCCATCGAGGCGATCGGGTTGCCGCGCACCATCGAGGCGGTCTACGAGGTGCTCGCGCGAGGCGGAAAAGCCGTGGTGGCCGGGCAGGTGGCGGACGGCGTGCGGATCTCGATCGACCCGTTCGTCATGTCCGATCAGGAGCTTTCGCTCGTCGGCTCCAACTACGGCTCGAGCAAGCCGGACGTCGATTTCCCGCTGCTGGTCGACCACTACATGAATCACCGCCTCGATCTCGACTCGCTGGTGACGCGCGTGATCGACCTGGCGGAGGTCAACGAGGCGTTCGACGAAATGAAGCGCGGCATCGGCATCCGCTCGGTGATCAAATACTGAAGCCCTGCTGAAGAAAGGCACGGATTCGCCGCATGGCTCTGGAATCTTCGCGGATCGCCTACGAACGGACCCGGCGCAGCGTCGGCGGCGGGGTCGGGTCAGGCCTGCGCGCCGCGATGCGTCCTCATCCGCTCTTCGTGCGGGAGGCCCGAGGCGCGCATGTCTGGGACCTGGACGGAGATCGTTATGTCGACTACGTGATGGCCTGGGGCCCACTGGTACTCGGACACGGCGACCCGCGCGTGCTGGACGCCGTGTCCGAGGCCGCGAAGAAGATGCAGGTAGTCGGCACGGGTCACGCCCTCGAGTACCTCGCCGCGGAGGCGGTCCTCGAAGCCGTGCCCCACGGCGAGCGGCTGTTGTGGAGCAACACCGGAACCGAAGCGGTGCAAGTAGCCCTGCGCCTGGCCCGAGCCGCGACGGGCCGGCGTCGCATCCTGAAATTCGCGAAGAGCTACCACGGTTGGCACGACACCGTTTACGCCGGGATGTCCGACGGCGACCGTTCTGCGGAGCCAGCAAGCAAAGGGCAGTCGCCGAGCGTTCTGGACGATCTGGTGGTCGCGCGTTTCAACGACGTCGCGCTGGCTTCGCGGCTTCTGAACGAGTCTGTCGAACGCGACATCGCCGCGGTGCTCGTCGATCCAGTGATGAGCAATGCCGGGGTCGAGGCACCCACGCCGGAGTTCCTGTCCACGCTGCGAGCTTTGTGCGATCGGCATGGCGTCGTCCTCATCTTCGACGAGGTGATCGCTGGGTTCCGCATTGCGCGTGGTGGGGCGGCGGAGAAGTACGGGGTGCTTCCGGACTTGTCCGTCTACGGAAAGGCGATGGCCGGTGGGTTCACGCAGAGCGCCGTCGTCGGCCGGGCGGAGTTGGTCGATCAGGTGACGGATGGCGTGACTCATGCCGGGACTTTCAATGCCAACCCGATCGCGCTCGCGGCCGTCGAGGCGACGATGCGGGTCCTGGCTGATCCGGCTGTCTACGAGACGCTGGAGAAGACCTCGGGCGAGTTCGAATCCGTGGTCGGCGGTGTTCTCGGTTCGGTTCCTGACAGCGGGAGCTTTAACCGGGTCGGGTCGCTGCTGCAGTACGTACCTGCGGGTGGGGCGACGGGTCTGCACGGCACGGGTGGGCTGTGGACGGTGCTGCTGGAGGGGATGGTGCGGGAGGGGGTGCTGTTGATGCCGTCGGGGAAGGTTTTTCTCAGCACGGCGCACACGGCGTCGGATATCGAGGCGACGGGGGAGGCGCTTGAGAGGGTGCTGCGCCGGTTGTGATCTATCACCGCTCGCTGAATTGCCGGGGATTCCGACCCATCAAGTTCAACAACCGCTCCTGCCGAGACACCGACCCGCTGACCACCCCCGGCGCGGCGAAGAACCGATGCGTCGTCTCAGCCGCGACGGGGGATTCCGCCAACCCGGCGTAAATCTCCCCAAGCCCGTCGCTGATCCAAGCGACCAGGTCAGCATCAAGCCGGTCATCCACCCCAAGCGCTCGGGCGAGATCCCAAGCGTGAATGGCGGAATCCGTAGCACGCACGGCCAGCGCCTGGCACCCAGTCACCTTCCCCAACGGGTAGTCGAGCACCTGATCCAGCGCGCCCGGACGGCCGAAGGCGTCGGCGACCAGCCGCACCGACGCGGCATAAGCAGCGAGCGGGTCGCCGCCGAGGGCGTCGGCGTCGCGCATGCGCAGGAAGTCCTCCCGGCTGCTCCCGGCCAGCAGATCGACGTAGTTGAGATTCCCCCGCACCATGTGGTTGACCAGCTGGCGCACGTTCCATTCCGCACAGGGCGTCGGCGCAGTCCACTGGCCGGGGCGGACGGACGGCAAGCGCTGGCCGAATTCGGTGCTGGCGGCGAGGAATCGGTCGAGAACGTCGATCATGCCCGCCAGTCTTCCGCCGCGAGGACCTCATGCGCTGGCGCAAATCCGACGTCGCACTAGCGCTCGATGAACTCGGTCAGCGCGGCCACGACGGCATCGGGCTGTTCGTCCGGGATGAAGTGTCCGGAATCCGGGATGACGACGCCGGTCGTGTTGGCTGCCCAGGGGCGGAGGGAAGCGGCCATGTCGGGGATCGAGCCGTGGGAGGCGGAGATGCCCAGGACTGGGACGGTCAGACGCCGCTGCTCCAGAGCGGCGCGGTTCTTCTGCGCTGACTCGGCGGCATCGCGATAGTAAGCGAGCGAAGCCCGGAGACCGCCCTCAGCTGCGATGGCGGCGGCGTAATGGTCGGTTTCGGCGCTGTCGAAGGTATCCGGGGACAGGGTTTTGGCTTTCAGAAACCAGTCGACGTACTCGCGTTCGCGACCGGTGAGCAGGGTCTCGGGAAGGTCGGGCACCAGGTGGAACGCGAAGTGCCAGGTCTTCCAAGCCCGCTCGGGATCCGTCGGGATGGATTCGGGGAGGGTGACTCCGGGGATGCCGGCATCCAGCAGCGCGACCCCGTGCAGGTGCGCTTCGTGCTGAAGGGCCAGCGAGAAAGCGACCCAGGCACCGACGTCGTGGGCGGCGAGCCAGTACTTCGGCACGTCGAGCGCCGTCACCGCGGCCTGGACTTGCGCGGCGACGGTGTGGGTGTCGTAGCTGTCGTGCGGACGGTCGGAGTGTCCTTGCCCGGGCAGGTCGATCGCGACGACGCGGAATCGCTCGGCGAGGCCGGGCATCGCTTTGCGCCAAGCCCACCAGGTCTGCGGGAATCCGGCGAGCAAAACCAGGGCGGGGCCGTTCGGCTGACCGCCTTCCACGGCATGCAGCTGGATGCCGTCCGCATCGACCCAGCGGTGCGTGAAGCCGGGCAGGTCGGGCAGCGGCAGTGCGGAAATCGGGTTCGCGGCGGCAGTCATGACTTCAGCGTAGCTCATCTTGAACTGATCAGTCCAAGATGAGCTACGCTGGGCAGATGGCCGGGAAGAAGCAGTTCGATGTGGACGTCGTGCTCGACGCGGCGATGGTCCAGTTCTGGCGAGCCGGATACGCCGACACCTCGCTCGACGACCTCTCCAAAGCGACCGGGCTGAACCGCAGTTCCATCTACTCCTCGCTCGGCGACAAGGACGCGCTGTACCTGCGCTGCCTGGACCGGTACGCGACGCGCTACGGGGACAAGTACGACCAAGCTCTGGCGAAGGCGGCCGAGGAACCGCTGGGGGCGATACGGGAATTCTTCGACGTCACCCTGAGCCGCATCGCCGATCCCGAAGTGCCGGACGGATGTCTCGTCGCCCAGACCGCGATGGCGATTCCGGTGCTGAGCCCGGGCATCGCGGCGCGCGCGACCGAAGTGCTGGGCCGTCAGCACGCGCGGCTGCGGACCGCCTTGCGTGCCGGGAAGGTGCTTGACGCGGACGACTTCGCCGTGCACCTCGCGGCGGTCAACCAGTCATTGGCGGTGATGAGCCGGGCAGGGGCGAGCCAGAAGCAGCTTCGCGCGATCGTCGACATCAGCTTGGGTGCGCTTTCGCGGGCACTGGGCTAGCCGTCTTTGGTGATCTCGCACAGCGAAGCGCGCAGTGGCGAGCTGCCGCTGGTCGGGTCGCTCGGGCCTTGGCTCAGCACAAGATTGAGGTTCGCGCTGTCGTCGCCGAACGGTGGGTAGCCGGGCTGGCCGAGTCCGGCGGTGGGCTGCCACCAGCCGTGCTGCCCGCACACGACGTCGGGGCGCAGGTTGCCGTTGAACTTCGCCTTCGCGCGGATTCTCCCCAACGGCGTCTCCAACCGCACCCAGTCCCCGGCGGAGATTCCCCGGTCCGCGGCGGTTTCGGGATGGAGTTCGACGACCGGATCGGGTGCGGATTTGCGCAGGCTGGTGATTTCCCGGTGCTGGGTTTCGCAGAAGAACAGCGACTTCGCGCAGGTGAGGATCAACGGGTAGCGCGTCGCCAGATCCGGCCGGGACCGCGGGCTGATCGACGGTTCGGCGAAGGTCGGCAGCGGCGGATACCCGTGTGTCCGCAACGGTTCTGAGTACAACTCGACCAGCCCGGACGGCGTCTTGAAGCCGCTCCGTTCGTACTTGCGGTAGACCGTCCGCAACGGCAGGCGGATTCCTTCCGGGGCGGCGCGCAGCTGTTCGAGGGTGAGGCCGCTGGGCTCGAGCTGGTGTCGCCAGGCCGCCTCGATGTCGCCGTGGAAAAACTGATGGCCCACCCCGAGCGCGACGGCGAGATCGAAGATGATCCGCAGATCCGGCCGCGCCTCGCCGCGGGCGGCGACCAGCGGCTGTCGCAATTGGACAGTCGACTGTGCGGCCTGGCTGGTCTCGAAACCGATCCGCAGCGCTTCGGTCTCCCACGCACTCGTCGCGGGCAGGACGAGATCCGCTTGCTCCGCGGTCGGGTTGAGGAACAAATCCGTGTGGACAAAGAAATCCAACGCACGGAGAGCGTCCCGGCCTCGCGCGCTGTCACCGTGCGCCATGACCAGGTTGCCGCCGAAGTTGACCAGCGCCCGGGCCCGGTAAGGCACGCCGTCCAGCGCCGCACGGTAGAGGTCCTCGCCGGTGACGAACTCGAACCGGGCGGGTCCGAGCGGACGCTCCCGCACCCCGATGGCCTTGGCGCGCTGCTCGGGCGCCAGCAGCTCCCGGCCGTCGACCGGGTTGGTCGGCACGGGCGTGAACAGCACGTTCCCGCCGGGCGCGTCGATGCATCCGGTGAGCGCGTAGAGCTGGCCGATGGCGCGCACGGTCTGGGTCGCGTTGCTGTGCTGTTCCAGTCCGCTCCAGGTGTAGAACGCGACCGGACGGTGTTCCCAGAGGAGCCGGGCCGTGGCGACGATCTGCTCCGCGGGCACGCCGGTGATCTCCTGCGCGACCTCGGGCGGGTACTTCGCGCACTCCTCGGTGATCAGGTCCCAGACCCGGCGCGACGGGCTGACCCGTTTCGCCGCGTTGGTCCACCGTTCGACGAATTCCTTGTCGTACCAATCATTCTCGATCATCACGTGCGTGAGCGACAACGCCAGCGCCGCGTCCGTTCCGGGGCGGACGCGCAGCCATTCGTCGGCCTTGCTGGCCAGCCCGGCGCGCCGGGGATCGACCACGACGAGCTTGGCCCCTCGCCGCAGCGCGGCGGTGGTCGCAGTGGCGTGCGCGAGCCGCGAGACCGACGGGTTGTAGCCCCAGTAGAGGATGCACTGCGCGTTTTCGAGATCGGGCAGGTAAGCGCCGGGGACCGGCTCGCCCCACGTGTAGAGCGTGGCCAGGTGGCGGCCCCAGCCGCAGAGTTCCATGTAGCTGACGAAGTTGGGACTCCCGAAGGCGCGCCGGAGCCGGGTCAGCCATTCGACGGTGTCCGACATCGCCGACGTCGAGGGCGAGGAACTGCCGAACACCACCGCTTCCGGACCCGATTCCTCCGCGATCGCTGTCAGCCGGGACGCGACCGTCGCCAGTGCTTCATCCCAGCTGACGCGCTCCCATCCGGGGTCGGCCGCGCCTTTCGGGGCGGTGCGGCGAAGGGGATGCAGCAGCCGGTCCGGATGCGCGACGATCTCCGGCGCGGCCTTGCCTTTGACACAGATCGCGGCACCGGTCGGATGGCCGGGCAGCGGGCGGAGTGCGAGCAGCCGCCCGTCCTCGACCGTCGCGGTGGCCCCGCACCTCGACACGCACAGCGGGCAGAACGTCGGCACCTCGGTCGCCATCGCGCACCTCCGGACTCTGTCTGGAAGTCGGCGCTGCCCCGTCCGGCGTAACAGCGGGAGTTTCAGCGGCGACTTTCCGGGGTGAGCAACGCCGCGCCGGTGCGGTTGTCCGAGCTGGTCGCCACCTTGTCGCTGGTGGCCGATCTCGGTATGGGCCGCCCGATGGAGCGGGTGCTGCGGCAGACCGTGATCGCTTTGCGATTGGCCGACGCGGCGGGTGCCGACGACAGCGTGCGCGCGGCGGCTTACTACACGTCGTTGCTGACCTGGGTGGGCTGCGCCGCCGACACCAGCGAGTTGGCCGAGCTGTTCGGCGACGAGACCGAGCTGTACGCCGACAGCCACGACGGCGACCTCGCCGGGGTCGCGATGGCGATGTTCGTCCTGCGGCACCTCGGGCGCGGCGGTCCGCGACTCCGCCGCGCCGCGCTCGTCGGCCGGTTCCTCGCGACGGCGGGCCGGTCGGTGCAGCAGGTCATGCAGGCGCACTGCCAAAGCGCGAGCGAACTGGCCGGACGGCTCGACCTCGGCGAGGACGTCTGCCGTCCGCTGCTGCAGTCCTTCGAACGCTGGGACGGCCGCGGCGTCCCCGGCGATGCCGGCGGCGCGGACCTCGACCCGGCGATCCGGCTGGTGCAGCTCGCCGACAACGTCGAGGCTTTCCACGACAGCGCGGGCGTCGACGGCGCGGTCACCGTCGCCAGGGAACGCCGCGGCACCCAGTTCGATCCGGAGCTGGTCGACTGCTTCCTGAACCACCGCGGCGACATCCTGGCCGAACTGGACCGGATCCAGGCCTGGGACGAGGTCATCGCCCTCGACCCGAGGCTCGGCGCGCAGTTGACTGAGGACGAACTTGACCGCGCATTGCAGGCGTTCGCCGACTTCGCCGACCTCAAATCCCCGCCTCGGCTGGGGCATTCCCGCGGAGTCGCTTCACTCGCCGCGGACGGTGCGACCCGGCTCGGTCTCCCGGCACCGGACGTCCGGCTGGTCCGGCGCGCGGGCTGGGTGCACGACATCGGGATGATCGGCATCCCGAGCGCGATCTGGAACGCGACCCGGCCGTGGTCGCTCACGCAGGCCGAACGCGCCCGCACGCATCCGTACCTGACCGAACGGATGCTCGCCGGAATGCCCGGCCTCGCCGCGGTCGCCCGCTGCGCGGCGCACCACCACGAACGCCTCGACGGTTCCGGTTACCCGCACGGGCTTTCCGGCGACGCCCTGCCGATGCCGTCCCGGGTTCTCGCCGCCGCCGACGTCTACCACGCACTCGGCGAACCACGTCCGCACCGCGCGCCGCTGGTTCCCGACGCGGCCGCGCAGGTGCTGACCGCCGAAGCCCGCGCCGGACGTCTCGATCCCGATGCGGTGAGCGCGGTTCTGGCAGCGGCGGGTCAGCGGGTCCGTCGAACGCCGGACGGGTTGACCGCGCGGGAGACCGAGGTCCTGCTGCACCTGGCTCGCGGACTCTCGAATCCGGAGATCGCCGCCGCGCTCACGGTGTCCCGCAAGACGGTTTCGACGCATCTGGAGCACATTTACGCGAAACTCGGGGTGACGACTCGGACGCAGGCCGCGCTGGTCGCGATGCGCCGCGGTCTGACCGGATGAAAGATCGGGCAGTTGCCCGATCCCCGGCGGTGCGGCGCGCCGTAAACCTGAGGCATGACTACACAACTCCAGGCCTCCCGCATCTCCCGAGCGGGCGCCTTCATCGAAGCATTGAGCAGACAGGACTTCGCGCGGATGTCGTCCGCAATGGACAGTGCGGTGCGGCTGACCGCCCTGCTGCCGCCGGGATTGCGCGAATTCCACGGACCGGCCGAGATCACCGCCGCGTTCACCCACTGGTTCGGCGAGGTCGACGACTTCGAACTCGCCGAGGGCGAGGTGGACCGGGTCGGCCCGCGACTGCACCTGCGCTGGCGGGCACGAGTGCGAGCGGAACGGCTCGGCGAGGGGTGGTTCGCGGTGGAACAGCAGGCATACGTGGACAACGACGCGGACGGGCAGTTCACGCGGATGGTGTTGCTGTGTTCCGGTTATTGCCCGGAGAGCGGGGCGCGCTGAGTTCGTTCTCGTGAGTGTTTACGCCGGTTCTAACCGGCATGAACACTCACGACCCCCCGCGCCCTCACTCGGCAAGAACCGAAGTCTCCCAAGCGAACCCGTCCGGGTCCGTGATCCGTCCCGCGTCCCCGCCGACGGTCAGGAGGTGCGCGCCCGAGCCCTCTTCCGGCACCCCGGCGTCCTTCGCCAGCGCCTTCCGGCCGTAAAGCGCCAGCTTGATCGGGCTCGTCTCGAATTCCACGTACTTGCGTCCGTAGCTCTTGCCGACCGCGAGCCCGTGCTGGACGTAGAACTGCTTGGTCGCCGCCACATCCGACGCGCCCAGCAGCAAAACCATCTGGTCGTATTCCCGGACCCCCGCGCCGGAGTCCTTCTTCGTGGAAGTCGCGACCTTCCAGATCGCGCCGTCGGGAGCCTGCACCACTCCGCCGAAACCCCACAGCGACTTGGCCGCCGGCTTCAGCGAGGTGGCACCCGCGGCGAGGGCAGCGTCCAGGTAAGCGACGGCGTTCGCGGGCTGGGAAACGGTGAGCGACAAGGTAAATCCGCGGAAACCGGTGCTCGGCGCGGAGGCCTGCCGGAAGCGGAGCCGGTCGCCCAGATCGAACGCGGCGGTGTAGAAGCGCTCGGCGGCGGCGACATCGGGAACGTCCAGGGTGACGAATTCGAAGGAGGTCATGCGGTAAACGCTAAATCCGGCGCCACCCCGGATGCTTCTTGATTCCTGATCGCTTACCGAGCCCGAGTCCCGGCCAACCACGCTTCGCGCCGGCGCGGTGACGCTCGGGACAGCCAGGCGTCCTCGACGACCTCGGCGAGTTCCTGCCGCGTCAGCGAGCCCAGATGCGCGGCGCGGATCAGCACCGACAGGTGGCCGTCGAAGTGCGGAGTGGTGAAAAACGGGCTGTCCGGGTCCTGGACCAGGGCCTGCTTGTCCGATTCGGACGGCACCCAGAACACGATCACGTCCGGATACCGTTCGCCGGTCTCGGGATCGAAAGCGTCCGGCCGCGGCGTCCGGAAGAACACGAACGACTTGCCGCCGACCTGGTAGACGGGGTTTTCCCGCGAGCCGCGCACCACCGTGACGTGGGGCATCCCCAGCGCCAGCTCGTGCACGTCCTCGACCCGCGCTCGCATGACCCCCCACGATACGTCAGGTATGAACAGGGCATGGTCACGCTGGATCGGCTCGTCAACGTCCTCGGTGGGTACGGCGCGCGGTTGTGCTGCTGTCCCGTCGCGCGCGAAACGGCGTTGCGGGACGTGGTGATGGACGACCCCGCCGACCCGCGCGAGTTGCGCGGCGACGTCTACCTCGCGGTCGGCGTCGATTCGGTGGCGGAAGCCGTCGAACGGGCCGCTCAAGCACGGGCGTCGGTGGTGCTGGTGCGGGGAGTGACGCCGCCCGGACCCGAGGTGGACAGCCAGGTCGCGGTGCTGCTCGTGGACCCGGAAGTGTCGTGGGGACAGCTCGCCGGCGTGGTCTACGGCCTGGTGCTCGAAGGCCGCGAGACGGAATCCGGTCGCGGGCCGACCGACTTGTTCGCGCTGGCCGACAGCCTCGCCGACGCACTCGGCAGCGCGGTCACCATCGAGGACCAGCTGTCGCGCGTGCTCGCGTACTCCAGCCGTCAGCAGGGCGCGGACCGCGTGCGGCTGGAGACGATCCTCGGGCGGCGAGTGCCGGACCAGGTGCGCGAGCTGTTCGAGCGCCGCGGAGTGTTCGCGCATCTCGCCGTTTCGGACGAGCCGTTGTTCGTCGAGGCCGATCCCGAGCACGGGCTCACCGGGCGCATGGTCGTCGCGGTCCGGGCCGGGCGCGAGACGCTCGGGTCGATCTGGGTGGAGTGCGAGGAGCCGCTGTCCGACGTCCGGCGCACCGTCCTGCACGACAGTTCCCGCACGGTCGGGCTGCATCTGCTGCGGTCGCGAGCGAGCGCCGACCTCGAACGGCAGGTCGAATCGGACCTGGTGATCCGCCTGCTGGAAGGCACTCCGGACGCGGCGGCCGTGCTGAGCAGGCTCGGGTTGCCGCCCGGCCGGTTCCGCGTGGTCGCGCTCCAGGCGCACATCGCCGACGAACGGCACGCCGCGCTGCTGCTCGCGTTCGAGCGCGCGACCACCGGTTTCGGCTGGTCACGGCCGGGCCGGAGCACGCTGTTCAGCAACACCGTCTACACCGTTCTGCCCGGTGAGGACGTCGAAACCGCCCGCGCGTGGATCGGCGGGATCCGCGACGCGCTGCCCGCGCAGGTCACGGTCGCGGCGGGGATCGGCGCGCCCGCGTCCACCGCGGACCTGCCCGCGAGCAGGCGGGAATCCGACGAGTGCCTCGCGCTGCACGACGTCCGCCCGAAGCCGGGCGCGACCGTCGCGTACGACGAGTCCTGGGACGACATCCTGATCCTCCGCCTGCGCGCCGCGGCGGCAGCGGGACGAGCCCCGGCGCGCGGTCCGATCGCCGATCTGGCCCGGCACGACGCGGCCAACTCGACCAGCTACGTCGCGACCCTGCGCGCGTGGCTCGAGACCCAGGGCGATCTCACCGAGGCCGCCGAACGGCTCGGCGTGCACCCCAACACCATCCGCTACCGGCTGCGGAAGATGGCCGACGTGACGCCGCTGCGGCTCGATCTGCCCGCGAAACGGCTGGCGATGATCATCGAACTGGCCGTCGCCGACCCGCAGGATTGACCGATCCCGACAAACGGACCTGATCCGTTTGGCCGAACTCGACAAAGCCCGTCCGCCGGATCCGGGTCATCCTGGCCGCACCAGCACAACCAGCGGCACGGCATCGGCGGAGGAACACATGGGCGATCTCGACCGGAAGGACGGCGGGCCGCGTTCGGCGATCGTGGTCGGCGCGGGCATCGTCGGCCTGTCGACCGCCTGGTTCCTGCAGGAACGCGGCGTGCGGGTGACCGTCGTCGACCGCGAGGGCATCGCGGCGGGCTCGTCCTGGGGCAACGCGGGCTGGCTTTCGCCCGGGCTCGCGATCCCGCTCAACGAACCCGCCGTCCTGCGCTACGGCCTGCGCACCCTGCTCGACCGGCAGGCTCCGCTGCACGTCCCGGCCACCCCGGACCCGCGGCTGTGGCAGTTCCTCGCCCGCTTCGCGGCGAACTGCACCCATCGGTCCTGGAACCGCGCGGTGCGCGCGAACCTGCCGTTCAACGAGGAATGCCTCGAAGCGTTCGACATCCTGACCGCGAACGGCGTCGACGCGCCGACCATCGACGCGCCCATCACCGCCCTGTTCGAGACTTCGGACAAGGCGCAAACGCTGGTCAAGGAACTGGACCGGCTCGGCGACGCCGGGCAGAAGGTGTCCTGGACCCATCTCGCCGGACCGGAGCTGCGCGAGCACTTCCCGCAGGTCACCGACCGGATCGGGGCCGGCATCCGGCTCGACGGCCAGCGGTACGTCGACCCCGGCCGGTTCGTCGAATCGCTCGCCCGCGCAGTGGTCAGCCGAGGCGGCACGATCCGGCACCGGTTCGAGGTCGCCGCGATCCGGCGGCACGAGTACGCCTACACCGTGCTGTCGGCGAACGGGCAGACCGTCAACGCCAATGCCGTCGTGCTCGCGACCGGCGCTTGGCTGGGCGAGTTGGCGCGCAAGTGGGGCGTACGCGTTCCGGTGCGCGCCGGCCGCGGGTACTCCTTCACCGTGCCGACCGACGAGCCGGTGCCGAGCCCGATGTACCTGCCCGACATCCGGGTCGCGTGCACGCCGTACCAAGGCGGGCTGCGGGTGGCCGGGACGATGGAGTTCCGCAAGCCGGACGACCCGCTGTACCCCGCCCGCGTCGACGCGATCATCGCCTCGGCCCGGCCGCTGCTCAAGGGCCTGCGCTGGGACCAGCGCACCGACGTCTGGGTCGGCTCGCGCCCGGTCAGCGCCGACGGGCGGCCGGTGATCGGCCGGACCGGCGCGCCCGGGATGTACGTCGCGGGCGGGCACGGCATGTGGGGCCTGTCCCACGGCGCGGTCACCGGGAAGCTGCTCGCCGAGCAGATGGTCACCGGCAGGCTCCCGGAAGCGCTGCGGCCGTTCGACCCGCTGCGGTGACCCGCGCGTGTCCGCCGAACCCGTCCCGCTGACCGGCGACGAGCACGCCGAACTGCTCTTCCTCCGCGCGGAGAACGCCTTGCTGCGCACCGAAAGGGACATCCTGGTGAAAGCGGCGGGCTGGTTCGCCGCCGACGCCGGCGTGCTCGACCGCCGCACCGAGCCCGAGCCCCGCTGACCGCCGCGGGACTCCTCGAAAGTCCGTGGGGGCTGGACGCCTCCTGCTTGCCCGGCCCCCACGGACGTCATCCGAAAGGCACCTCTCATGTCGACGACCTCTTCGCGTCCCTGGCTGACCGCCGACGCGCACGCCCGCCTCGCCGCGGAACTCGCTGACCTGCAACGCGAACCCGACCTCGACGAGGGTGCGGGCGAACACGACCGGCTCGACCGGCAGCAGCACCGGCAGGCGCGGATCCGGCAGCTCCAGGACCTGCTGCAGAACGCGGTCGTCGGCGAGGACCCGCCCGACGACGGGGTCGCCGAGCCCGGGATGGTCCTGACGGTCCGCTACGACGACGGCGGGACCGAGACGTTCCTGCTGGCCGCGCGCGACGAGGTGGGCGGCGGACTCGAGGTTTATTCGCCGGATTCGCCGCTTGGGCGGGCTCTGCATGGCGCGAAGCCGGGGGAGCAGCGCGAGTACGAGGTGCCGAGCGGCGCGCTTGTGCGGGTGACGCTGGTCGAGGCTTATCCCTACGGCCGCTATCGAAACGACGGCTGACCCCAGCTTTGTGATTACCCTGACAGGTGTGACCGACGAAGAGCTCATCATCGAGTTCGCCCTCGCCCGGCTCGACAACCCGAGCCTCGACCTCGAGGAGGTCGCGGCGCTGCTCGTCCGCCGCGCCGGACCGGAACGGATGCTCGATTTCGCCGCGCGCAACCTCGAGACGCGCGGCGAACTGCGCGCCGCGATGTTCGAGTCGGCGGTCGAACACGTCTTACGCGTCGTCCTGACATTGCGCGGCCCGGCTGACTGAGCCGTGGACAATTCGCTGACCTGCGTGGACAGCCCCGGACATTGACCGTGGACAGCGAGCGGTTGAGGACAAAACGGACGGCGCGCTGGGATGAGTGCACCGGGATTTCCCGGCTGTACTCCATTCCGATTCGTCCGAGGGGAACACCCATGAAGATCGGCAAGACGCTGATGGCCGCCTCCGCGCTGGGGATCGCACTCGCCGGGATCGCCGCGCCCGCCGCGTCGGCGGACACCGCGGCTCCGGCGAGCGCGCAGAGCAAGCACACCGCGAGCATCAAGTGCACGAAGCCGTCCGGGAAGAAGGCCAACTACTCCTGGGGCGACGGGTTGACGAACGTCACCGTCTACTTCAACAACCACTGTTCGCACAAGGTGTCCGCGGGCATCGTGCTCAAGGACATGGACGGCGCGCTGAGCGTCCAGTGCATGACCACCAACGGCGGCACCAGCGGCAAGAAGAAGTTCCACATCGGCGCGGACCACACGGTCGCGCGCATCCAGAAGGGCTGCAAGCTCTGAGCCTCCGCGGCTGATTCGCCGGGCGGGCCCGGGGCTGCGCCGCCCCGGGCCGCCTGGCAACCTCCAAGGGTCGATGTCGATCATTGGAGGTGTCATGAGCGAGCCCGCGGCCGGGCAGCCCGGGGCCCGCCGGGGTCGCAAGCACATCGTGCCCGACGCCGGCTCGGGCCCGGTGGCCCGTTTCGCTTGCGCTC
The DNA here is from genome assembly GCF_006704225.1 of Amycolatopsis sp. Poz14. Taxonomy (NCBI): domain Bacteria; kingdom Bacillati; phylum Actinomycetota; class Actinomycetes; order Pseudonocardiales; family Pseudonocardiaceae; genus Amycolatopsis; species Amycolatopsis sp. Poz14. The sequence continues at coordinate 8,559,325 of NZ_JACLHD010000001.1, read as the reverse complement.
TGCTGGACCTGAAGCGGGAAGCGGGCGACCCGTCCTACGACCGCATGCGCACGGAACTCGGCGCGGCGGCGTCCAAGTCCGCTCTTTCGGCCGCCACGCGCGGCCGCAGCGCGCCGTCCTGGCCGACGACCTGGGAGTTCGTCCGCAGCCTCGCGGTGACCGGCCTCGGCCGCGACGAGGAGACGGTGCGCCGCGAGTGGCTGGCGCGCTGGGAAGAGGCGACCGAGGGGCAGTCGGGCTGGGGCGCCGACTCGGCAGACGGTGCTTCGTCCGCCGATCGGCCCAGTGCGGGGGAGCGGATGCCGTCGGCGGGCGATACTTCCTCCGCGCCGGAACCGCCGCCCGATGCCGATCCTGCGCCGTCCGCCGTTCCTGCTGAACCGACCGCTGTCCCCGCTGCGACCCCCGTTCCGGCTGCGTCCGCCGCACCCGAACCGGCCGCCGTTCCCGCTCCGGCCGCGGCCAAGACCCGCCGCTGGGGTTCGATCGTCGTCGCCGCGACCGTGCTGGTCGTCCTCGGACTCGTGGCCGCCGTCGTGGTCCTGGCCACGCCGTCCGCCCGCGACAAGGAAGCCGCCGCCCCGCACTACCCGCTGCCCGGCGACTCGTCCGGCTTCGGCGGCGACGGCCTGCCCGGCGACGTCACCTTCCCGGACGGCGCGAAAGCCCGCTACGGCCAGACGTTCACGAAGATCTGGCGGCTGAAGAACACCGGCTCGGTCCCGTGGCGCAGCCGCTTCTTGCAGGTCGCGGGCGGCACCACCGTGCTGTGCCCGTCGCCGCCGCGCGTCCCGGTCCCGGACGCCGAGCCGGGGCAACTGGTGGAGGTGAGCGTCCCGGTGACGCCGACCGGCACCGGCGTCTGCCACGTCCTGTGGAAGATGGTCGACGAACGCGGCGCGCTCGTGTTCCCGGACCGGACCGGGATTTTCTATCAGGTGACCGTCACCGTGGAGTAGCCGAGAACGCGGAATATTCCCCAACCGGGTTTCGGCTCGCTGTCGGGCAAGCGGCCTGACTAGGGGGTTTCCCGTTTCCCATCGCGCAGGCGCTGGGAAACCCCCGCTTCACGCTCGTGCCGCGCTGTCGTGATCTGCAAAATCGTCGCTGTGGACGATGTCATTCAGCGCACGCGAGCCGTGGCTGTTTCGTGCGCTCTGAGTCGCGACATGCGGAAAAAGGCCGGAAAGCACGAGGACGACGGGACAGCCGACTGTTCCACGCCGGTGAGCGCGAGTTCGTGCGGTTTCGCGCTGACCGGCTGCCAATTCATGACTCCATCCGTTGTAAATCGCCGAGTTCGTCTGCCCATGCGGGGCTTCGCTGTGCTGGACTGTGCGAAGTGCCGCGGTGCCAGCACCGCGCGGAGGCATTTGACCAGTCCTCCGCCACGGGCATCAGGCAACGGGGAGGGGTCGGTGGCGGATAGCCGCGCACAGTTCGGCGCCGAACTTCGGCGGTGGCGGACCAGAGCTGGAGTATCGCTCGCGGACCTTGCGGTCGTGGTGCACTACAGCAAGGGCTATCTGAGCAAAATCGAGAACGGGCTGAAACGAGCGCATCCCGATCTCGCGCGCCGGTGCGATGCCGAATTGGGGGCAGGAGGCAGGCTTGCTTCCTTGGCCGAAACCGGGGAGCACCGAACCGAATGGGCCGACGAGGCCGAGGACGGAGAGGCCTGGATAGTGAATCTCGACGGCAGGGACGGCAGCTGGTTCCGTCCGATGGGAAGACGCGAGGCGATCGCGCTGGGCGCCGGGCTGGGGTTCAGCGTGGGGGCGCCGGCTTTGGCGCGTTCGGCCGGGGGAACGGCGTTGTCCGTGTTCCGCCTCCAGTTCGACCAGATGCGGGCTCTTGGGCAGGCCGCTAGTCCCGGCGCGGTCATCCCCACGGTCATCGCGCAGACGCACACGCTTCGCGAGTTGGCCAGGCAGGCGGTCGGCCGCGACCACTCGGAGCTTTTCCTGCTCGCTTCCCGGTTCGCGGAGTACGCGGGCTGGATGGCACAGGAAAGCGGAGACGAGCGGGCGTCGCTGTGGTGGACTGACCAGGCGGTCCGCATGGCCGAATCCGGCGGAGACCGTCATCTGGCCCGCTACGCGCTGGTGCGGAAGGCAGTCGTCGCCTTGTACCAGGAGGATGCCGGGAAGACGATCGCACTGAGCCGCGAGGCACAGGCGGGGCCGACGCCGGCGCGAATCCAAGGCATGGCCGCGCAACTGGAGGCGCAAGGGCATGCGTTGGCAGGCGACTACGAATCGTGCATGCGAGTTCTCGACCGCGCGCGTTCGCTGCTGGTGATCCCGGACGACCGCGGTGATTCCGCGTTGCCGGTGCTGGGCGCCATGCACCTCGAGGACCCGGTGGCCATGGCTGCAGGGTGGTGCTTGCTCGATCTCGGCCGCCCTCGGGAAGCCGCCGCGGTGCTCGACCGGCAGCTCCTCACGGTGCCGGAGCACGCGCTGCGGACCAGAGCCCGCTACGGCGTCCGCAGGGCGCTCGCGTACGCGATGCAGAACGAGGTCGAAAGAGCCTGTGAAATCACCGCCGAGTTGCAGGGCCCGTTGCGGGCGATCGGCTCGGCGACCGTGGCGCAGGACCTTCGCCGGTTGCGGCGGACGCTAGCCCGCTTCCACGGAAATAAAGCGGTTCGAAACATCTATCCGCTGCTGACCGGCCAACTGGACTAGTCGCACTGGGCGTGCCCATTTTTTGATTTCTTTGTGTATGGAGGTTTATTTGTCATGCCTGAAGTATTTGTGAACTACCGCACCGGGGACGGCGAGCAGCTGGCGACGATCATCGACCAGGATTTGCGCCGTCGCTTCGGCGACGCAGCCGTTTTCAAGGATCATCGGTCGATTCAGGCAGGCGCGGTGTTCCAGAAGGCGCTGGAGAACGGCGTCTGGGGCAGCAAAGTCTTGTTGTGCGTCATCGGGCCTGCCTGGCTGACCGCCGCCGACGGGACCGGAAGGCGCAAGATCGACAATCCGGAAGACTGGATCCACCGCGAGTTGGTGATGGCCTTCGACCACGGGGTGCGGGTGATCCCCGTGATCGACGAACAGGCGCAGTCGCCGCTGCCGGTCAAAGAGTTGCCCCAGCCGCTCAAACGGCTTGCGGATCTGCAGTACAAGATTTACCACCACCGGGACCCTGACACTGTGCTGAACCGGATCGCTCAGGATGTGCTCGATTCCGTCCCTGGGCTGAAAGATCTTACTCAGCCTGCGAAACAGGCAGGCGAATCTGCCACGCGGAACGAAGTCCATGGCGGAGGTATAGGCGGGGTTTGGGGCGACCCGTCGATCGGGACGATCATCAGCGGCCCGGGCAACCAGTACAACGGCGACGTTTTCGGCGGTTCCCAGTTCAACGGCCCGACCCATGCCGGAACGGGCACGTTCAACAACGCACGCACGATCAACGTCGGGAAAGACGACGGCTCGGCGGAGGGCGAGGAGCGGCCTTGACTGCGAGCGAGCGCGAGTCGCCCGGCCCGTTTCCCTGGCCAGGCGCAGGCGCACCGGTCAATCAGTACACCCAGATCAACAACATTGGCACCGCTGGCCCGCACAACCGGCGCCGGCCGTTCGGCCTGCTTCACGAGTCGGACCTCGGCTGGCTCTATCGAAGGTTCGAACCGCCGGAAGGTTTTCCGCACGCTCAGCACAAGCTGGAGAAGTGCGGGCTGGTCCTCATCTCCGGGCCGGCCGGAGCTGGGACGCGTACCGCGGCGAAGATGCTCCTGCGCACTTACGCTGATTCCAGTCATCTGTTCCGGGTTTTGCCGACAGAGGTCGAGGAAGACGCGTTCGATCCGGAAAGCGTTGCCGACGGAGACCTGCTTCTCCTTGACCTTTCCGCGGTCGAGAGCGAGCACTACGCGAAGCTGAAGGAGAAGGCGCTTTACCTCCGGGCGCACACGAAAGCCCGATCGACCAGATTGGTGATCATCGTCGATCGAGCGGTGGAGGAGCAGTTCGAATTCGACGAGAGCCGCCAGTTCCTGGTTCCGCTGGGGCGGCCCGACCCGGCGGTGGTGCTGCGGCGGCATCTCGCTGCGGACGGGCTGTCCGGCGACCTCGATCCGGCGGAGTACCAGGCATTCTGCGCTTCGCTGGTTTCGTCGAGCATGAACGACCTGGCACGTCTTGCCGACAGAGCGCGGTTATTGGCGCGAGGTGGCGAACGGCTGCTGGATCTGCTCAGGGAAGCGCAGCAGGCGGTTGCCGACCGGACTGAAGAAGCGCGAAAGCTCCTCGACGGCAAGAAGGACGGCGTGGTCCGCGCGCTCGCGTTGGCCGTGGCGATGCTGGAGGGCGAGCATCGCAGAGTGGTCTTCGCGGCTGCCGCCAAGCTGCTGACGCAGGTTGAGCACCCGGAGAGCGAGGTTCCGTTGCTGGAACGCACCTCGTTGTCCGGATACCTGGGCGAGGTCACCGCGGTGGCCGTGGACGAGCACGGCGGGATCCGGTTTCGGGAAGCCGGATACGGCGCCGCGGTCGCCGCCTACTTCTGGCGGGAATACCCGCGGTTGCACAATGTTCTCCGCGACTGGAGCGCCAGCCTCGTAGGCATGGAGGAATTGAGCAGGCGGTCCCGGCTTCGGCTGGCTGACCGGGTGGCGATCCAACTGCTCGACGCGGATCTGCACGACGACCTGGCGAAGCTGGTCAGGAACTGGCCGCGGGCGCGGGATTGGCCGGACCAGGTGCAGACCGTCCTGTCGAGAAGCCTGGCACATCCGCGGCACGGCCGATTCTTCCGGCAGCAGTTCTACACGTGGGCGCGGGCGCGCGACCTGCCGGACCAGTTTGCCGCGGTGCTGGCCGATCTGTGTGCGGCGGAGATGGCGGCGGAGTACCCCGAAGAGGCGCTCACCAGGCTCAACCACTTGGTCAAGCGAAATCGGGACAGCATCGACAGTTATGCGCTGGAGCGGTTGCTCGAACTGGTCGCGAGCGATCTCCGGCTCTACCGCCGTCTCGCCTGGCGGTTGCGGCAGCATCCTCCCCGGCCGGGGCGCGGGCGATCCGAGACCGAGCTGGCGCTGCGAGTGCTCAGTCCGAAGCTGGTGCTGAGCACTGACGTCCGAGGCCGCCGCTTCGGGGCCGATCCCACTGTGCGCAGGTGCGTAGAAGCGGTCTGGCGCGCGCTCATGACCAGCCTGCCCGAACGGGAATGGCAGGAGCTTCTGCGGGCTTGGCTGACCGAATGCGTTGATGCGGAAGCTCCGGACGCGGCCATGCTCGTTCGCGAGGTGCTCGCCGGAGCAGGCGGCGACCCCCGGACCCTCGCCGCCGTCTATGTGGCTGCCAGGGATTGGGCGCGGAGCGGTGATCGCGTTTCAGACGCCCGCCTCGCGCTCCTTGTCATCCAGCTGATCAACGAAGCGCAGGGTGTGGTCGATCCGGATGCCACTCTCCGCGAGAAGAAAGGCCGATCATGACTTCATCGGACAAGGCCACGCTCTCCATCGCACTGCTTGTCTGCGCCGGTGTTCCGATCGGTCTCACGATCGCACTGGACTCTTTTCTCTGGCTTCTGCTCGTGCTTCCGCTGGCGATCGTCCCGGCAGCCGTTTACAAGCGGATCAGGGCCCGGATCGCCTACGAGTCCGAGCTCGACCGGCGCATGACGGCGCACCTGGCTGCTGTGCAACCGCCCGTGCCGGAGCCGGTGCCGGAGCCTGCTCCGATTCAGTTCGAGCGGGCTGAAGTGACCGCGACAGCGTTGCCGAGCCGGTCCGAGGACTACCGGTTCCTGTTCTCGGCGACGGTGTGGTGGCGGTTGTGCCCAGGGGTGCGCGGGCCGGTGCACGCCAGCCCCGGTGCGGTAGCGATCAACGAGGTCGTGGAACGAGCGAAGGCGATCACCGCGGGTGAACTGCCTCTTGACCACGAACAGGTCCGCCACCGGTTGAACAGCGTGTTGGGCAAGGTCCAGCCGGACAGCTCCGGATTCGTCGAGGTTTCGGCTGCCGACGTGCGCCTCGATCTCGAGACCGCCGACCGGGAGCGGCTTGAGCTGTTCGCGAGGACGCGCAAAGACGCGCTGGTGTGGGAGTACGAGCGCAAGCATGAGGAAGACCGGCGGCGCTATCTCGGAGAAGATGTTCTCAGCGACACTGGCAGTGCGGTCGTCTGGTGGCTGGTGAAGCAGAACAACGACGTGGCGAACGTAGTGAAGGACATCAACACTCTCGCCGAGCTGACGGCGGCCGCCAACAACGTGCGGCCGGTGGCCGGCCGGGAACTGGGCTATGGGCAGATGGCGTTTCCGGAGGACCTGACCGTGCCCGAGCGCACGCCAGCGGTCTCCGAGCCGTCACCGCGGGACAGCGTGGTCGATCTCGTCGAAGCGCTGATGAACGGGATTGGCCTGGACGCAGACGCACCCGAACGGGAGCTGCTGGCTGAACGGCTGGCCAGTTCTTTTGCCGCGGCGGGCAAACCGGACCCGGCCGATGAGGTCCGCGAGGCCTTCGGCGCGTTGGACCCGGACCCGTCGCCGTCCGGACCGGTTCAGGTGGAGCTGCCCCAGGACGGATCGGCCCAGGGAAGCTCGGCTTCCCCGGCTTACGACGGCGACGCTCAGCAGGCCCAAGACAGCGGGGCTGCGCGGGCATGGTTTCAACGGGACGAAGAAGGTGCCGACGCTGATGCTAGGTCGCCGCACGACGTCGCGGCTGGCCGAGTTCCGGACGACGAGGCGGAGTTCGGTCGGGGTGAGACACCTGATCCGGTTTCGGACGGCGGGGGCGACGGCACACAACCAGAGGTTCCGGAAGCAAGGCACGACAACTCGGACGGGAGGCCGGGCTCCGGCTCGCCGCACGACGGCGCGGAACCGGCTTTGCTCTGGCCGGATCCTGGTGCGCCGGGAGAGCAGACCGATCGCGTCGCCCACCCCGGGAGCTCGAGCGCGGATCAGGAGTGAGCCGCAGAGACAGGAAGAGGGCCGGGCCGTGTTCGTCGCAGCAGGACTGCTGGGCGAACTGGCCCGGCGGGTGCGGAGCGACGCCGCGGATTGAGCGTCGCCGCAGGTCACCGCCCTGGGCAAGAAAATCGTACCCTTTTTCCCGTTCGCTCGTTCCGTTCCGGCTGATTCCATTGTGGACAATTTCCGCCCGCCCGAACCCCGGTCGTGGGACGAATTGGCGAACCGGGAATGGCGGCGTCGGCGACGGTAGCGGTCACATTGCGGAGGGTGGTCAACGAATACCCTCCGCAGGATCACTCCTCCGGGTGGGGCGAAGGGCAATCCGCCATCGGGGCCTCGGTTCCGGTAGCTCAGCGTGAGAAAACCGCGGAGCGAGCGCCGCGTTACATCACTCTTTAGTGGTGAAATTGCGATAATTGTGGTCACCGGAACCGGCGGGCGGGCGCGGTGCGCGACGGATCTTGCTTTGCGTTTCCCGGGCGTCTTGATAATGTCGCGGCCTGCCAGGGACCGACAGTTGTGCTCGGTCACGCGTGGATTCGGGGATCCGTGCGGCGGCTCCATTCTTGATGTTCGGAAGGACAATTCATGCGTTCTGCCCTGCTGCGCGGACGGACCGTCGCGGTCGCCGTTCCCGCGCTGGCTTTGCTCGCCGCCGCCGTCGCCCCGCCGGCGCTCGCCGCCGACGCGCCGGCCGGCTCGGCCTACGGCGCGTCCGCCTCGGTCTCGCTGCTGCCCGGCGTGCTCGGCGACAAGGGAATCACCGTCGACACCGGCAAGATCGCGCCCTCCTCGACCGAGGGCCCGGAGTCCGCGCAGGTGGTGAACGTGCCGCTGAAGGGCCTGGTCACGGCCAAGGTGATCAGCAGCTCGGCGAAGCAGGACGGCAGCAACGGCCCGGTCGACGCGAAGGCCTCGATCGTCGACGCCGCGCTCCCGGTGCTCGCCCCGCTCGCCGGCTCCACCCCCAAGGCCCGCGTGATCAGCTCCGAGTGCAAGTCCACCCCGGACGGCATCACCGCCTCGTCCGAGCTGGCCGGCCTCGACCTCGGCAAGATCGGCAAGCTCCCGGTGTCGACCAAGCCGAACCAGAAGCTCGGCATCGACGGCGTGCTGCAGGTGATCGTCAACGAGCAGATCAAGCACTCCGACGGCAGCCTCACCGTCAACGCGCTGCACGTCAAGCTGCTCGGCGGCACCGCCACCGGCGCGCTCGGCAAGGGCGACATCGTCCTCGCCTCGGCCACCTGCGCCAAGGTCGCGGGCAACCCGACCACCCCGCCCACCACGCCGCCGACCACCCAGCCGAGCAAGCCGGGCACCCCGCCCGCCGAAGGCCCCGGACAGGTCACGGTCGTGCCGGTCGGCGCGCCGGAGACCGGCGACGGCACGCTGGCCGCGGTGACCGCCCGGTGACGCGTTCCCGGTTCGGGCTTTTCGCGCTGCTGCTGGCTTTCGTCGCGAACTTCGCCCTCCTCGGCTGCGGTTCGGCGGATCAGGCTCCGCCGGCCGCGGCCCCGGCGAGTTCCGCGGCGGCCGCGCAGCAGGTCGCGGACCCGGTCTCGCTCGACGTTCCCAGCATCGACGCGCATTCGTCGCTGGTGCCGCTCGGCCTCAACGACGACAAGACCGTGCAGGTGCCGCCGGTGGACCAGCCGCTGCAGGCGGGCTGGTACCACTTCGGGCCCAAACCGGGCCAGGTCGGACCGGCGGTCGTCCTCGGCCACATCGACGGCAACCACCAGAAGGGCATTTTCTGGCGGCTGCACGAGATGAAGAAGGGCGACAAGGTCGTCATCGGCCGCAAGGACGGGTCGAAGGCCACGTTCACGGTGACCAAGGTGGACCAGATCGCGAAGAAGACGTTCCCCACCGAAGCCGTGTACGGCAACACGACCGACTCGCAGATCCGCCTGATCACGTGCGGCGGCGCGTTCGACGCCGAAAAGAAGAGCTATCTCGACAACATCATCGTGTACGGCACGCTCGACAGCTGAGCCGCACAGATACCGGGGCCTCGTCGTTTCGCGCTCGGGCGAAGCGGCGAGGCCCTTCTGTCATTCCCCGGAGAGCTCCTCGGTGGCGGCCCGGCCCGCTTCGGCGGTGCGGCGCAGGAACCCGGCGATCAGCATGAGTTCGTCTTCGGTGTACCCGGCGCACAGGTCGTCCATCGCCGAGTTCATCCCGCCGTACACGCGAAACAGTTCCTGCGTGCGGCCCGGCACCGCCCGCACGGTGACCGCGCGCCGGTCGGCCGCGTCGGGATCCCGTTCGCGCACCACCCATCCGCCGCGTTGCAGGCGGTCGAGAATGCCGGTCACGGTCGCCGGGTGCAGACCCGCGCGGCGGGCGAGCGCGCTCGGGCTCAGCGGGCCGCCGGTCGAGATCAGTTCGAGGCAGTCGAGGTCGACGTCCTTGAGCTTCAGCCGCCCGCCGACCTGGTGGTTCAGCAGCGACAGCTGATTGCGCAGTTCCCGCAGCGACTCCTTGAGGGCCACCGTGGTGCGCCGCCTGCGCCGCGCCGACTCCGTCCCGGATGCTCCGGACGCCATCTGCTCCGCCCTCCCGTTTCTCGCTGGTCAGCGTAGCCGGGTCAGGCGGCGGCGAGCAGCGCTTCCCCGGCCGGGGTCAGCACGGCGGGCACCGGCTGCCCGAACGGCCCGGACTCCCGCGCGCGCAGCAGACCGGCGCGCGCCAGCGCGTGCGCGGTGAACTGGTCGCTGCACGGCAGGCCGTCCACGAACAGATCCGGCTCGCAGCTGCAGGTCAGCCGCCCGCGCCCGGCGGCGACGGCACGCAGCATCGAGATCCCGCGGCGGGTGACGGTGGTGTCGGTGCGGTTCATGGCTGCCTCCTCGAAGCTCGCTCTCACCGATACGTCGAACGAGCCGCCCGGATTTCGACCTAACCTGACGGGGAAAAGCGGACCGGAAGAACACGGGAGCCCCCATGCTGATCGACGACCTGCACACCGTCCTGCCGGACGACCGGATCGTGCGGGACCCCGATGTGCTGCGCAGCTTCGCGCACGACGAGGCGGAGTGGGCCCCCTACGGCGAACCGGCGGTCCTGGTCCGCCCGCGCACCGCGGACGAGGTGCAGGCGACCGTGCGGCAATGCATCAAACACGGCACCCCGGTGGTCCCGCGCGGCGCGGGAACCGGACTGTCCGGCGGCGCGAACGCGTTGGCAGGCTGCGTCGTGCTGGCGACCGACCGGATGACCAAGATCAAGGAGATCGACCCGGTGGAACGGCTCGCCGTCGTCGAACCCGGCGTGGTCAACGACGATCTCCGCGCGGCCTGCGCGGAACACGGGCTCTGGTATCCGCCGGACCCGGCCAGCTCGCCGTGGTCGACGATCGGCGGCAACGTCGCGACCAACGCGGGCGGCGTGTGCTGCGTGAAGTACGGCGTGACCCGCGACTACGTGCTCGGGCTGCAGGTCGTCACCGGCACCGGCGAACTCGTCCGGCTCGGCCGCCGCACCGCGAAGGGCGTCGCCGGGTATGACCTCGCCGGGCTGATGGTCGGTTCGGAGGGAACGCTCGGCGTCATCACCGAAATCACCGTGCGGCTGCGGGCGAAACGCGCGGCGGAGGCGACCGTCGCGGGCTATTTCGACTCGACGGTCGCGGCGGGGGAGGCAGCGGCGGCGATCCGCGCGGCCGGGATCGTGCCGTCGGCGCTGGAACTGGTGGACCGGCATTGCCTCGCCGCGGTCGACGCCTGGAAGAACATGGGCTTGTCCGCCGACGCGAACGTGGTGCTGCTCGGCCGCAGCGACGTGCCGGGCGGGCACGAGGCCGCGGTGATGGTGGAGTGCTTCGAGAAGGCAGGCGCGACCTGGGCCGCGCAGTCGACCGACGAGGCCGAGGCGGACGCGTTGTTCGCCGCCCGGCGGCTGGCGTACCCGGCGCTCGAACGGCTCGGCCCGGTGCTCACCGAGGACGTCTGCGTGCCGACGCACCTGGTGCCGGAAATGCTCGCCCGGATCGATCTGGCGGCGCAGCGGCACAATACGCAAATCGCCAATATCGCGCATATCGGCGACGGGAATCTGCATCCGCTGCTGATCACGCCCACCGGGGACGACGACGCGCAGCGCCGCGCGCAGGCCGCGTTCGACGACATCGTCGCCGACGCGCTCGAACTCGGCGGGACGGTGACCGGCGAGCACGGGGTCGGCCTGCTGAAGCGGCCCGGTCTCGAAAAGGAGCTGGGACCAGCGGTTCTCGACCTGCACCACGCGGTCAAGAACGCCCTCGACCCGCACGGGATCCTGAACCCCGGAAAGGTCGTCGGCGGTCCCGTCCAGCGGTAACTCGACCGAGTGAAAGTAAACAGTCCACAAAGGATAGTCATCCGTTTGTGACCCTTGTCTCCCAGTCGTTTTCTTTTGTTGGTTGCCTACCGCAAGCAACTTGCTTAGCCTAGCTAAGGGAACGGCTGGGAGAGGGGTTTTCGACAGTGGCGGAGCGCAGGACGTATTCGATCGCGGAACTCGGTCCGCGGTACAAGTGGATCGCGCTGTCCAACACGACGCTCGGGATGCTGATCGCGACGATCAACTCGTCCATCGTGCTGATCGCGCTGCCCGACATCTTCAAGGGCATCGGCATCAACCCCCTGGAACCGTCGAACACGAGCTACCTGCTGTGGATGATCATGGGCTTCCTCGTGGTCACCGCGGTGCTCGTGGTGGCGTTCGGCAGGCTCGGCGACATGTACGGCCGGGCCAGGATGTACAACCTCGGCTTCGCCGTCTTCACCGTTTCCTCGATCATGCTGGCGATCACCTGGTTCGACGGCGACGCGGCCGCGCTGTGGCTGATCGGCTGGCGGATCGTGCAGGGCGTCGGCGGCGCGTTCCTGATGGCGAACTCGTCGGCGATCCTCACCGACGCCTTCCCGGCCAACCAGCGCGGGCTCGCGCTCGGCATGAACGGCGTCGCGGCGATCGCGGGCTCGTTCCTCGGCCTCGTCGTCGGCGGCGTGCTCGCGCCGGTGAACTGGAACCTGATCTTCCTGGTGTCGGTGCCCTTCGGCGTCATCGGCACGATCTGGGCGTACGTCAAACTGCACGACACCGGCGTCCGCCAGCACGCAAAAATGGACTGGTGGGGCAACATCACCTTCGCGGTCGGCCTCATCGCGGTGCTGGTCGGGATCACCTACGGAATCCAGCCGTACGGCACGTCGCAGACCGGCTGGGGCAGCCCGATGGTGCTGTCCTGCCTGATCGGCGGGGTCGCGGTGCTGATCGCGTTCGTGGTGATCGAGACGAAGGTGCCGAACCCGCTGTTCCGGCTGTCGCTGTTCCGGATCCGCTCGTTCAGCTGGGGCAACCTGGCGAACCTGACCGCGTCGCTCGGGCGCGGCGGGCTGCAGTTCGTGCTGATCATCTGGCTGCAGGGAATCTGGCTGCCGCAGCACGGTTTCACCTTCGAGCAGACGCCGCTGTGGGCCGGGATCTACATGCTTCCGCTGACCATCGGTTTCCTGGTGGCCGCGCCGACGTCCGGCATCCTGTCCGACCGGATCGGCAGCCGTGCGCTCGCCTCCGGCGGCCTGGTCATCACCGCGCTCACGTTCCTGTTGCTGACGCTGCTGCCGGTGAACTTCGACTACTGGGCGTTCGCCGGGATCCTGCTGCTCAACGGCATCGGCATGGGCATGTTCTCCTCGCCGAACCGGGCCGAGGTGATGAACAGCCTCCCGGCCGACGCGCGAGGTTCCGGCGCGGGCATGATGACGACCTTCCAGAACGCGGCGATGGTGCTGTCGATCGGCTTCTTCTTCAGCCTGATCATCGCCGGCCTGTCGGACCACCTGCCGATCGCGATGTCGCAGGGCCTGACCCAGCACGGCGTCCCCGAGGCGGCCGCGCAGCAGGTCGCCCACCTGCCCGCGGTCGCGGTGCTGTTCGCGGCGTTCCTCGGATACAACCCGATCCAGCAGCTGCTCGGCGGCCAGCTCGCCCACCTGCCCGCCGACCAGGCGAGCTTCCTGACCGGACGCAGCTTCTTCCCGAACCTGATCTCGGGCCCGTTCCAGGACGGCCTGGCGGTGGCGTTCGGCTTCGCGATCGTGGTGTGCCTGATCGGCGCGGTGGCGTCGCTGCTGACGAAGGACACGAAGAAGTCGTCGGAGTCGGTGGGCGAGGAACTGGCCGCGGTGGCCGGGGAATCCGGCGGCGGGCCTAGCGAGCTGGTGTCTCCGCGGAGCGATCGGTAGCGGGCCACAGCACGGCTTGGGCGACGATGACGTTCTCGCCGTTGAAGGTCAACGCGGGGCCCTCGTGCAGGCGATAGCCGAGCGCGAGGGCTTCGCTGACCCGGCGGCAGAAGGCGGCGTCGTCGGGACCGGTGAGGACTCGGTAGACGGGGAGACCGTCCGGGGGTGTGCTCATGCGGTCATGATGTCGTGGGCGGCGATGCCGGTTCTCACCGGAGTGCCGCTCACGAGGCCCTCCGCACCATCCACGCCGTCCCCAGCGCCCCCACCGCTCCCACGCTGATCGCCGCGAATCCCAGCCGGAACGCCGCGTCGACGTCCGGCAACCGTCCAGCGATCAGCACCGCGAACACCGCGCCCCCGAGCGAGCCGCCCACCCGCAGCAGGATCGTCACCTGCGCGGCCGCGTCCGGAAGCCGGGACGGTTCAACAGTCTTGTAAGCCGCGATCCCCATCGGCATGCTCACCAAAGCCACCGAAGCCCCATACCCGGCAAGCAGAATCTGCACGAGCACACCCGGTGCGTCCACCGGCAGGAACGCGAACGGCACCGTGCACACCACCGCCAGCACCGCGCCCACCAACGCGACCGGTGCGGCGCCGTACCGATCCACCGCTCGCCCAGTCACCGGCGCGATCGCTGCCGTAGCACCGGCGAAACCGAGCAAACTCAGGCCGGTGTCAACGAAATCCAGGTGCCGACCCAGCTGGAAATACAACGTCACCACGATCCCGCTGCCGAAGATCAGCGCCCCGTTGAAAGCGGCGGCGAGGCTGGCGGCACGGTAAAGCCGGTTGCGGTACAGGGAAAAGTCCAGCAGCGGACGCGGATGCCGTCGCCGCACGAACCACACCAGCAAAACGAGACCGGGCACCAGAATCGGCCACTCGAGTTGTCCGGTGTCGCCCCAGGTCGTGATGGTGTAGAGGACCAACGGCAGCCCGGCAGCGATCAGGGCCAGGCCGACGAAATCGATCCCGCCAGGGTTCTCGCGAGAGCCGCGGGGCACGTACCGGAGGCCGAGAACCAGGCCGACCGCCCCGATCGGCAGGTTGATCAGGAACAGCCACGGCCACGAAAGCCCGTGCAGGATCAGGCCTCCGGCGAGCGGGCCGAGCGCGGGCGCGACGCTCACCGCGATCCCGAGCGTCGCCATCACCCGGCCCAGCCGGGCGGCGCCGACCTGTTGTCCCAGAACGGTTTGCCCGGCCGGGATCAGGACACCGCCCGCCAAGCCTTGCAGGAACCGGAAAGCGATGAGCAGCACGACGTCCGGCGCGGCAGCGCACAAGCCGGACGTCACGGTGAACGCGGCCAGCGCGACGAGCCACACGCGGCCGGCGCCGAAACGTCGCGCGAGCCAGCCGGTCAAGGGGAGCGACAGGGCGAGCGCGAGCAGGTAGCCGCTCGCGATCCATTGCGTCACCGAGAGATCCGCGCCCAGATCGCTGCTGATCGAGTCGAGGCCGATCGTCACCACGGACGCGTCGAGTCCGCTCGCGAACGCGCCGAACACGATGATCCAGCAGATCCGCCACGTCGCGCGGTCGATCGGAGCGGCAACCGTGGTCATCGCGAAGCTCGCAGGGTGCGCAGCGCGGTCGACCAGTCGACAAGTTCCCCCAGCATCCGGGTCAGGATGCCTTCGTGGTGCTCGGCGGGAGTGAAGGTGCCGGGCTCGGCCATGTCCGGGATGGCGAAGTCGGTGAACAGTCCCAGCGCGACTTGCGAGCGCACGCAGGCGACCTTCACCTCGGCGAGCGTCAACCGCAGGTGTTCCACCGCGCGCGTGCCGCCGTTGGTGCCGTAGCTGACGAAACCGGCGGCTTTGTCGGCCCATTCGGAAAACAGGAAGTCGATGGCGTTCTTGAGCGCCGCGGGCATGGAGTGGTTGTACTCGGGCGTCACGAAAACGTAGCCGTCGAAGCCGTCGATCAGTTCGGCCCAGCGCTGGGTGTGGTCGTTGCGGTAGCCGCCGAGCGCGGCGGGCAGCGGTTCGTCCAGGAACGGGAGGTCGATTTCGGCGAGGTCGAGCACCCGCACGTCGGCCCGGTCGCCGAGGAAGGCGGCGGCGCGGGCGCGGGTCCATTCGGCGACCTGCGTCGCCCGGCGGCCGGGGCGGGTGCTTCCGGAGACGACGGCGATGCGAAGCGGAGAAGTCATGCCCCGAAGGTACAACGCTCGTTGTAGTTTTTGCAACGGTCGTTGTACTTCGGCATACTGAGCCGGTGCGGACGGACAAACAACGCGCTCTGCTCGACGGCGCCTTGCGGGTCTTCGCGCGGGACGGCTACTCGCGCGCCAGCATCGACGTGCTAGCGGCCGAGGCCGGCGTCTCGTCGCGGACGATCTACAACCACTACGGCGACAAGGCCGGGCTCTTCCGCGCCGTGATCCTGGACAGCTCGGACCGGGTCGCCGAGCGGCAGATCGCGGTCGCGGACAAGCTCCTCGGCCGGATCGCCGACCTGGAGGCCGACCTCGTCGAGTTCGGCCTCCAGTGGGCGAAACGCGATCCGGAAACCGAACCGCACTGGGCACTGGTGCGCCAGATCCAGGCGGATCTGGACCACATCGCTCCGGAAACGGTCGCCGCGTGGAAGGAACGCGGCCCGACCCGGGTACGGCTGGCGCTGGCCGGGCATCTCCGCAGGCTCGCCGCGGAAGGCCGCCTCGAGCTGGACGACCCGTCGCTGGCCGCGGTGCACCTCGTGCAACTCACCGCGGGCAGCGCCGCCGCGGCCGAACCGGGGGAGGACTGGGAAGCGCTGGTCCGGTCCGGCGTCGGCGTGTTCCTGCGCGCTTACGCGCCGGGCGTCACCAGCCGAAGCTGACCGAGCGGATCTTCACTGGACGCGAATCCTCGGATATCGATATGACGAGCTGAAGGGTTTTGCGGGCTGATGCTTACCTGTGCGGAGGTGGAGAAAGTTGTGATGAAGCCGCGTTGCGGGACAGTTTCCGTACCGGCGACTGGGCAAAGTTCTCCTGGTATGTGATAGCGATCGACCTGGCTTCGCCCGATTCTGTGGGGGTGCTCGCTCGGGCCATCGGCTGGCGGTCGCAGCGGTTTGCGGACTACGACATATCGACACGCCTGAGTCGAGGGCGGTGATCGCTTCGTTGGTGGACGATGACCGTGTTCAGGTGCGTGAGCTGGCGCGGGATGTCGCGGCCAACCCCGACGAGTATTGGTGAGGCGAGGGTTTCGGTTCCCGTACACGGCCGGTTCGTCGGCGTCTTCCTGTGAGCCTGCAGGCTCACCAGCTGAAGCTGACCGAGCGGATCTTCACCGGATGCTTCGGCGCTCCGTCGAGCGGGCCGTTCGGGTCGGTCGGGATGATGCCGTCGGCGACCATCCGGTCGAGGACCTCCATGCCGCGCACCACCTTGCCGAGCACCGAGTAGTTCGCCGGGATGTGCGCGAACGAATGCACGATGAAGAACTCGCTGCCGTTGGTGCCGGGGCCCTGGTTGCCCATCGCGACGGTGCCGCGCTCGTAGGTCTCGGCTCCGGTGACCTCGTCCGGGAACTTGTAGCCCGGTCCGCCCTTTTCGACCTCGTAGATGTCGCCGCACTGCAGGACGCCGAGACGCGCGGAGTTCGACAGCCGCCAGCACTGCGAACGGTCGTAGAAGTGCTGCAGCACCAGGCTGGTCATGTTCGCGACGGCGCACGGGGCCGCCCCGGCGCGGTTGAGCCGCACGGTGACCGGGCCGTAGTTGTAGTGGAAGGTGACGTCGACCGTCCCGCGGGTGAACGCGAACGGCAGCGGGCGCAGCACGGGACGCGCCGCCGGGTTGTCCGGCGTCGGCGTGAAGGTGCAGCTCACCACCGGCGGCTTCACCGAGGGGGCAGCGCTGGCCGGGGCCGCGGTGCACAGGGAAAGACCGGCGATGACGGCGGCGGCGAGCGCGGCCCAGCGTGGCTTCATGAGCCCGGAAACTAGCGAACCCGGGGCCGCCGGCGCCAGGGCTTACTTGCGCCAGGCGGTGCGGCTCTTGCGCAGGTCGAGCAGCAGGAGCAGGACGAGGAACGCGGCCAGACCGACGAGCCACACGTTCTCGGTGTTGTTCTCGTGGTTGCCCTTGATCATCACCAGCAGGATGGCCGCGGACACCCAGCCCGCGATGCGGGTGGCCTTCGGGAACGAGCCGTGCCAGCCCCACTCCGCCGACGGCTCGTCGCGCGGGTCGACCTCGGGGCGCTTCTCGACCGCCTTGCCTGCCACGACCACTCCTTCAAACCGCCTGACGTTGTGCCCTCGCATGATCCCACACCGCTGGCCGCCACGCGGACACGACCCGGGCCATAATGCTTGCTGATGACTACTTCGCGAAGCATCCTCGTGCTGGGCTCCACCGGGTCCATCGGAACCCAGGCGCTCGACGTCGCCGCACGTAATCCGCATTTGTTCACCGTCTCCGGCCTCGCCGCCGGAGGTTCCGATCCGGCGGCGCTCGCCCAGCAAGCGATCGCGCACGAAGTAGCGGCCATCGCCGTGACGAAGCCCACGGCGGTCGAAGACGTGCAGCTCGCGCTGTACGCCGAGGCCCAGCGCAGGGGGTACGCGAAGGGCGAGTTCCGCCTCCCGCGCATCCTCGCCGGCGCGGACGCGGTGGCCGAGCTGATCGAATCGGTGCCGGTCGACGTCGTGCTCAACGGGCTGCCCGGTTCGCAGGGCCTCGACCCGACGCTGCGCGCGCTCGCCACCGGCGCGACGCTCGCGCTGGCCAACAAGGAATCCCTCATCGCCGGCGGTCCGCTGGTGCTCGCCGCGGCGAAGCCGGGACAGCTGGTTCCGGTCGACTCCGAGCATTCGGCGATGGCGCAGGCGCTGCGTTCCGGCGAGGACAACGAGGTCGCGCGGCTCGTGCTCACCGCGTCCGGCGGTCCGTTCCGGGGAAAGAAGCGCGCGGACCTCGGCGAGGTCACCGTCGAACAGGCGATGGCGCACCCGACGTGGTCGATGGGCCCGCTGATCACCATCAACTCGGCCACCCTGGTGAACAAGGGCCTGGAGCTGATCGAGGCGTCGCTGCTGTTCGGCATCGAACCCGCGCGGATTGACGTGACGGTGCACCCGCAGTCGATCGTGCACTCGATGGCCACCTTCACCGACGGCTCCACGATCGCCCAGGCCAGCCCGCCGGACATGCGGCTGCCGATCGCGCTGGCGCTGAACTGGCCGCATCGTGTGCCGGGCGCGGCCGCCGCGTGCTCCTGGGAGACCGCGGCGAGCTGGACCTTCGAACCGGTCGACAACGAGGCGTTCCCCGCAGTCGAGCTGGCTCGCGAAGCGGGTACCGCGGGCGGTTGCCTCCCCGCGGTCTACAACGCGGCGAACGAGGAATCGGTGGCCGCGTTCCTGGCGGGCAAGGCCAAGTTCCTGTCGATTGTGGACACGGTGACGCAGGTGGTGTCCGACGCGGACGAATGGCGGCGCGAACCCCGCGACGTCGCGGACGTGCTGGCCGCGGAGCAGTGGGCGCGCACCCGGGCCGCCGAGCTGCTGGGATGAGCGCGACCGGTGCGCGAAGCCGCGCCGGTCGATGCAACACTGGTTTCACGCTGGCGGCGGATACTTGAACCCGGAACTTTCTCGGGTGGTCTCACCGCCTGGAGCCGTGGAAGACGACGAACCTGCCGCCACCGCATCGCGGGCCGCGGCTGAGGGGTGAGGTGCAGGGCCCGTGCTTGCCTATGTGATCGGCGTGGTGCTCTTCGCGCTCGCGATCTGTGTTTCGGTCGCGTTGCACGAAGCGGGCCACATGGTCACCGCCCGGATGTTCGGGATGCGGGTCCGCCGGTACTTCGTCGGCTTCGGGCCCACGGTGTTCTCCTTCCGGCGCGGCGAGACCGAGTACGGCCTCAAGGCGATCCCGCTCGGCGGCTTCTGCGACATCGCGGGGATGACCGCGCTCGACGAGGTCACCGCGGAAGAGGCCCCGCGCGCGATGTGGCGGTTCAAGGCCTGGAAGCGGACCGTCGTGATGTCGGCCGGTTCCATCACGCACTTCCTGCTCGGCTTCATCGTGCTGTTCGTCATGGCCGCGACCATGGGCCTGCCGAACGTCGACCAGAAGCCGATCGTTTCGACCATTTCGGACTGCGTGCGCGGCGGCACCACGGTCGAGCAGGTCAACAACCCGGTCTGCCAGCCCGGCGACCCGGCCCCGGCGAAGAAGGCGGGCCTGCTGCCCGGCGACGTCGTGGTCTCGGTGGCGGGCAAGCCGACGCCGACCTGGGACGCGATGGTGACCCAGGTCAAGGCGGTCTCCGGGAAGGTCCCGGTGGTCGTGGACCGCGGCGGGAAGCAGGAGACGTTCGTCGTCGACGTGCCGAAGGTGACCCGCCCGGCCGCGAACGGCGGCACCGAATCGGTCGGCGCGGTCGGCGTCGGGGTCGCGCGGAGCATCCAGTACAGCCCGCTCGGCGCGTTCGGCGGCGCGGCGTCGTTCACCGGCGACATGTTCGCCCGCACGTGGGACGGCCTGATGGCCTTCCCGAAGCGCATCCCGGCGGTCTTCAACTCGATCTTCGGCGGCGAGCGCGACCCGGACACCCCGGTCAGCGTCGTCGGCGCGAGCAGGCTCGGCGGCGAGGCGGTCGAGGCCGGGCTGTGGCAGGTGTTCCTGCTGCTGCTGGCCAGCCTGAACTTCTTCATCGGCGTGTTCAACCTGCTGCCGCTGCTGCCGATGGACGGCGGGCACATCGCGATCGTCTGGTACGAGCGGGTCCGCGACTGGCTGCGCGGCCTGCGCGGCAAACCCGCGGGCGGCCCGGTCGACTACACGAAGCTGTCCGCGATCACGATGGTGTTAGTGGTCATCGGCGGCGGCGTCACGCTGCTCACGGTGACGGCCGACATCGTCAATCCGATCCGCCTGCAGTAACCGCGCGCACCTGGCGGGTCACGCGTGCGTTCCCGGCCGCCCGACCGGGGGTAACGCTGCTCACCGCGTCGGCTGACTTCGTTGAACCGTGCCCGGGTGGGGTGGGTACGCTGGAAGCGTGACCGTCGCGTTAGGTATGCCCGCTCTGCCCCCGCCCGTTCTCGCCGAGCGTCGCAAGACCCGCCAGCTGATGGTGGGGTCGGTGGGGGTCGGCAGCGACCACCCGATCTCGGTGCAGTCGATGACCACGACGCTGACCTCCGACGTCAACGCCACCCTGCAGCAGATCGCCGAGCTGACCGCGGCGGGCTGCGACATCGTGCGCGTCGCGTGCCCGTCGGCCGACGACGCCGAGGCGCTGCCCGCGATCGCGAAGAAATCGCAGATCCCGGTGATCGCCGACATCCACTTCCAGCCCAAATACGTGTTCGCCGCGATTGAGGCCGGCTGCGCCGCCGTGCGGGTGAACCCGGGCAACATCCGCAAGTTCGACGACCAGGTCAAAGAAATCGCCCAGGCGGCGAAGGACCACGGCACGCCGATCCGGATCGGCGTCAACGCCGGATCGCTGGACAAGCGGCTGCTCGAGAAATACGGCAAGGCCACCCCGGAAGCCCTCGCCGAATCGGCGATGTGGGAAGCCTCGCTCTTCGCCGAGCACGACTTCCACGACATCAAGATCTCGGTCAAGCACAACGACCCCGTCGTGATGGTCCGCGCCTACGAAATCCTCGCCGACCAGTGCGACTACCCGCTGCACCTCGGCGTCACCGAGGCCGGGCCCGCGTTCCAGGGCACCATCAAGTCCGCCGTCGCGTTCGGCGCGCTGCTGCGCCAGGGCATCGGCGACACCATCCGGGTCTCCCTGTCGGCCCCGCCGGTCGAAGAGGTCAAGGTCGGCACCCAGATCCTGCAGTCGCTCAACCTGCGGCCCCGCAAGCTGGAGATCGTGTCCTGCCCCTCCTGCGGACGCGCCCAGGTCGACGTCTACACCCTCGCCGACCAGGTCACCGCCGGTCTGGAAGGCATGGAAATCCCGCTGCGCGTCGCGGTCATGGGCTGCGTCGTCAACGGCCCCGGCGAAGCCCGCGAAGCCGACCTCGGCGTCGCCTCCGGCAACGGCAAGGGGCAGATCTTCGTCAAGGGCGAAGTCATCAAGACCGTGCCTGAGCACGCGATCGTGGAGACTCTGATCGAAGAAGCCATGCGGATCGCCGAGGAATCCGGCGAGTCGATCGGCGAGGGCGCTCCGAGCGTCACCGTCGGCTGAGTTTTCCCTGCGAAAGGGCTCCCCGGCTTAGGTCGGGGAGCCCTTTCTTTTTCAGCGACGTTCCAGCAGGACGACCGGAACCTGCCGCCCGGAAGCGGCTTCGAACTCGGCGAATTTCGGGACCTGCGCGATCTGCTCGGCCCAGATCTTGGCGCGTTCCTCCCCGGCGGTCAGCCGTGCTTCGACCGGGATTTCCTCCGCGCCCGCCTCGATGACCGTCCGCGGGTTCGCCATGAGATTGCGGTACCACGCGGGATCGCGCGGACTGCCGCCGTGCGTGCCGAAGACCGCCCAGCTGTCGCCGACCGGCTGGTAGAACAGCGGGCTGATCCGCGCCTTCCCGGTTTTCGCCCCGATGTGGTGCACGAGGATCAGCGGCATCCCCTTTTCCGGAAACCCCGGCAGATACGGCGGAACTGGCCGGCCCGCGGCGAATTCCTCCGGACTGCTCCAGGCGACGTGTCCGGCGTTCTCCCGGAATTCGGCGAGGATCCGGACATTCCAGTCGTCGAGGGTGGGCACGGCATCTCCTTCACTAGGCGGAGCACTTGCTCCGCAAAGTAGCACACTACCCGGAGCATGTGCTCCGGGTAAGCGAGTATGCTCGGCACATGGCCGTGGCTGACCCGCAGACCCCCACCCGCCGTCGCGCCCTCCGTGCGGACGCGATCCGCAACCGGGAGGCGATCGTCGAAGCCGCGGCCGAGGTGATGGCCGAGCAGGGAGCCGCCGTCGACGTCCGCGAGATCGCCCGGCGCAGCGGGGTCGGCATGGGCACGCTGTACCGGCATTTCCCGAAGAAGGAAGACCTCGTCCGGACGGTCCTGGACCAGGACTTCTCCCGGTGGGCCGAGTCCGCGCGCCAGGCAGCCATCGAGGCGGACGACCCGTGGGCGGCGCTGACCGATTTCTATCGGCAGGCGTTGTCCGGCTGCGCCCGGCACTGCGCGATCATGGAGAGCTTCGCGCTGACGTGGACGGACCCCGATCCGACGGGGATCCCGCAACTCCGTGCGGTTCTGGAGGAGCTACGGGCGCGCGCGGAGGAGTTGCTGCGGCCCGGGGTGACTACGGACGATCTGGTGCTGCTGCTGATCTCGCTGGGGTACGCGGCGCAGTTCACGGACGCTTGCCGGCCGCACATGTGGAACCGGCTGCTGCGGGTATCCCTCGACGGATTGCGGGCGGAACATCGGGAGCCGTTGCCGGAAAGCTAGCCGCCAGGGGTGATCGTGAGCCCGTGGCGCGGATCCGGCACGGCGTCGAGCGCTGCCCTGACAGACGGCTGGTCGCAGAATTCGTTGCGGATCGCCTCGGTTTTGAAGGCGATCTCGAAGACGACGCCGCGTTCGTGCGTCCGCCAGGACCATCGCACGGCGCGGTCGATGATCGCGGCTTTGAGCAACGCGTCGGAGTAGGTGCGTCGCCAATCGCTCGCGGAGGATTCTCCGTCGAGCACTTCGATGGATAACCATGGATCCGACACTGCTTCAGGCCCTCTCCGCTTCGGCGTCGCTCAACAGAAGCAGTGCGTAGTAAGCCAGGAAATGCTCCACCGCATACGGCCCCTCCGTAACCTGCGGCAGCCCAGCCTCCGCATGCTCGCGCGAAGCCGCCTCAATCACCGCGATCCGGCCGTCTCCCTCCGGCAATGCCGCCGCGATCCGTTGCCAGCACCACGCGCGGTGGAGGTTGAGCCCGTGCAGATGGGCGATCAACCCGTCGGAAGCGTCGGTCACCACCGCGGGAGTGAAGAGCGCCGCCGGGTTCCGCTCGCCGATCCCCGGCAGGAAACCCTCCAGCCAGGCACCGAAATCGGGTACCAGCCGGCTCATCAGCTCGGCTTCGGCCAGGGCGGGGCTGAGGAAATCAGCACCGGACGGTTCCCAAGCCCCGGGGTAGTCGCGGTCCTTCCCGAACCAGCGCCACGCCGTTTCGGTGAGGACCTGCAGCAACTGCGGCTCGCCCCGGGAGGCCAGGTACCGAGCGTAGGGAAGCGCACGAGAGAGTCCGAAAGCGCCGTTCTCGTGCAGCCCGTACCGAATCGGGTACGTGACCTTCGGCAGCCAGTCGAGGAAGCGGGTCACGAAAAGCCTGCTCAACGGTTGCAGCGCCGCGGACCAGCGCGTGGCGTCCGGGTCGTCCCAGGTGGCGGTCTCGAACGTCAGCGCCAGCAGGATCGACCAGCCATACGGACGCTGGGTCGTACGGTGCTGCTCCGGCGCGAAGTAGGCGGCTTCGGCAGCCAAGGCGGGCTCAGTCAGGTGCGCGTTCAGTACGGCACGGATCTCGTCGGCCGGGACGAACGTCGGGTATCGGCGCAGCAGATGCACCAGCACCCAGAACATTTCCACGCACGAATGCCAGTCGAAGCTGCCGTAGAAGCAGGGGTGCAGCTCGCGGATCGCCGGGACGGGAGTGTCGTCGAGGCGCCAGTGGCTCTCGTAGTGCGGATACTCGCGTACGACATTGGCCAGCGCGACTTCCGCCAACTCGCCGGCGTGCGCGACCATGTCAGCCGCGCAGGTGATGTTGGGCGGCTTCGCGGATCTGGATCCGGACGTTCTCCAGCGAGGCCGCGACCTCGTCGATCTGCCGGATCGCGATCTGCACCGAACCCTGGATGGCGGTCGCGGAGCCGGTTTCGCCGAGCAGGCCGAGCACCTGGGCCTGCAGGTCTTCCAGTTCGCCCTTGGTGGCGAGGGCGATTCCGGTCGGCACCTGGTCGGCGAGCAGTTCGAGCTGCTGCGCCTGTTCCTGGATCGTCATCGGGCTTCTCCTCATCGTGGGGACCGCTCTCCCGTGGTAGCAGAATTCGCCCGCATCGGGGCTAGCCTGGTCGCGTGAGTCACAGCTGGGCCGCCCGTCCGCCGCATCCGGTGCTGCGGGGCCTGGTCACGCGCTACGTCGGGTACGCGCAGGAGAACGTCACCCTCGAGGTACACCGCGGGCTGCCCTCGCGGCACATCACGCTCGTGATCAGCCTCGAAGACCCGATCCGGTACGCCGGGCTGGCTGGGGCGGGAGCACTGCAGAGCGTGGTCGGCGGCCTGCACACCGAACCCGCGCTGATCACGCAGGACCGGGTGCAGCGCGGGGTGCAGCTGGAGCTGGATCCGCTGGGGGCGCGGACGCTGCTCGGCGTCACCGCCGCGGAGCTGACCGGCCGGGTAACCGACCTGGCCGACTTCGGCGGCGACCTCGCCCGTTTGCCGGACCGGCTGGCCGCGGCGGACGACTGGCGCACCCGGTTCGCGATCCTCGACGAGGTGCTGGCCGCGCGGGCGGTCGAGCGCGCCGAACAACCGCCGGAGCTGGACCGCGCGTGGCACGAGCTGCGCCGCAGCGGCGGGCTGTTGCGGGTCGGCGAGCTGGCGAACGAGGTCGGCTGGAGCCGCCGTCACCTGGGGGAGCGGTTCCGCGCCGAGCTGGGATTGGCCCCGAAACAGGCGGCCCGCGTACTGCGATTCGAGCGGGCGGTTCGGTTGCTGCGCACCGGACATCGCGATTTGGCTGGGATCGCTTATGCCGCAGGGTATTACGACCAGGCACACTTCTCGAACGAGTGGCGTGCGCTGGCGGGGTGTTCGCCGCGGACGTGGATGGCTGAGGAGCTCCCGTTTCTCCAAGACGAGTCGAAGACCGCCGCCGCAGAATCGGTGGCATGACTCCGCAACCGACAGTCTGGCCCGCTTTCCGTTACAACGACGCGCGCGGCGCGATCCGTTTCCTCACTGACGTTCTCGGATTCGAAGAAACCCTCGTGGTGCCCGGAGAAAACGGCGTCGCGCACGCCGAACTCCGTTGGCCCGAAGGCGGTGCCGTGATGCTGGGCAGTTGCGGCGGCCCAGCCGACGGCGTGCACGACGAGATGAAACCCGGCGCCAGCGCGGTGTACGTGGTCTCGGATCGGGTCGACGAGATCTACGCCCGCGTGCGCGAAGCCGGTGCCGAAATCAGCCTGGAGCTGCACGACACCGACTACGGCTCGCACACGTTCACCGTTCGCGACCCCGAGGGGAACGCTTGGACGATCGGGAGTTACCGCGGCGCTTAGCCCTCGGGGTAGAAGACGAACAGGGTGCAGCCGGTCGCCGAAGCCGGGACGTGCCACGAACCCGCCGGGGCGTGGATGAACGTGCCGGCCGGGTAGTCGCGGGCGCCGTCGTTGAAGGTGCCGGACACGACGAAGACCTCTTCGGGACCGGGCTCGTGCACGTCGCGTTCGGGCCACGTGCTGCCGGGATCGAACTCGACCACGTTGGCGTGCGCGCCGTTTTCGCCCTTCCACAGCGGGCGGAGACGGATGCCGGGGAACAGGTCCTTCACCGGGGCTTCGCCGGCCGGGACTGAGGTGTAGCCCGGCTGGGCAAGGATTTCGGAGTGCATGACACCCAGGTTGGCGTCCCGTGCCCGCGCGGGACAGTGTCAGGAAAGACGTCATCGGGTACTTTCTTGCCATGCATCGCGTGGTCGCACTCGTCCGGCCGGTGCAGTCGACGTTCGAACTCGGCTGCGGCGCCGAAGTGTTCGGCACGCCGAGAGACGGCGTGCCGCAGTACTACGAATTCGAGGTGTGCACCGAGAATCCCGGCCCGGTACCGACGTCGGCCGGGTATGCGATGCACGTGTCCAACGGGCTCTCGAAGCTCGCCACGGCCGACACGGTACTGATCCCCGGCTGGCTCCCGGTCGAGACGTCGCTTTCCCCGAAGGTGCGCCGGGCGTTGCTGAGCGCGCACGAACGAGGCGCGCGGCTGGTCACGATCTGTTCGGGCGTCTTCGCGCTCGCGCAGACCGGACTGCTGGACGGAAGAACGGCGACAACGCACTGGGCGCGAGCCGAACAGCTGCGCCGGGATTTCCCGGCGGTGCAGGTGGAACCGGACGTGCTGTACGTGGACCACGGCGACGTCGCTACCAGCGCAGGTGCGGGAGCGGGCATCGACCTGTGCCTGCACCTCGTCCGTCAGGATCACGGAGCGGCGCACGCGGCGCTGGTCTCGCGGCACATGGTGATGCCGACGCATCGCGAGGGCGGGCAAGTGCAGTACGCGCCGCCGCAAGCGTCCGCGAACACGTTGGACGGGCTGCTCGACTGGGCGGGGGAGCGGTTGGGCACGCCGCTGTCGGTGGAGGATTTGGCTGCCCGCTTGCGGATTTCGCCGCGGACGCTGGCTCGCCGGTTCGCTGATCAGCTCGGGACGAGCCCGGGTGCGTGGCTGTTGTCGCGGCGAGTGGCCGAGGCACGGCGGCTGTTGGAGGAGACGGACCTGCCGGTGGACGCGATCGCGGTGCGGGTCGGCCTGGCGTCGGCGGTGAACTTGCGGCGCCGGTTCCGGGCGCAGGTGGGGACGACTCCGGGGGCCTATCGAAGGGCTTTCCGGATAGGGTGATCGGCGCGCACCGGCAGGGAGGTCCGGTACGCGCCGATCACCGGTTACGCGGTGGTGGCTTGCACCGTCACCGCGGGGCCGACGCCGTTTCCGGTGACGGCGGCGATGGTGAACGTGTACGCGGTGCCGGACTTCAACCCGTCCACGACGCGGGTCAGGCCCTTCTGGGTGGGCTGGCTGACGATCGTGTCGCGTCCGGTGACCTCGATGGTGCGGCCGTCGGACACGGTGATCCGGTAGCCGATCACCGGGGTCGACCCGGTTTCCGCCGGCGGCGTCCAGTGGATGCTCGCCGCGTCGGTGCTCGGCAGCGCCTTCGCCTTGGTCGGGACAGCAGCGAGCTGAGTGCCCGGCTGCGCGACGGTGACCGGCGCCGAAGGCAGCGACGGCAGGCCAACCCCGTACCGGTTGCGCGCCGCCACCGTGACCGTGTAGGTCTGGCCGTCAGTCAGCTTCGGGATCACCGTGTACCCGGTGCGCGCGAAGTCCTTGGCAGACACCGAACTCGTGACACTGTGCTTGCCGTCCGACGCGGTCAGCAGGTAATCCTGCACCGGCGCACCGTTTTCCGCGACAGTCGGGTTCCAGGTCGCGTACAGCTGGCCGGACACCGAGAAGGTGCCGATCCGCGTCGGGGCCTGCGGAGCGGACGCGCCGTCGATCCGGCGGTTCAGCACCGAGCGGTGGCCCGGTTCGATCCCCGCGTTGTCCACAATGGACTTAGGCGCGGCGGCCGGGTTGTTCAGCAGGTGGTTGCCCGAGGTGATGACGCCCTTCTTGTCGCCGTCCGGATCGCCCTGCTCCCAGTAGTTTCCGGAGATGACGGTCGGGTCGTTGTTGCCGAGCGAGTCGCGGTAGTCGACGTGCGTGGAGGCCACGTTGGCGTACGCCGCGTGGTAAAGCACGTTGCCGGAAACGGTTTCGTAGGTGCAGCCGTTGTCGGTGTAGACCGACTTGCCGAGGCCCCACTGGTCGTAGATGACGTTCCCGGTCACCTTCTCGCCCTCGGCCTGCGACGGGCCGGTGATGCCCTGGGTGTAGATGCCGCCGCCGTCGTCGAGGGAAAGCATGTAGTCGTGGATCAGGTTGTCCGACACCACGTTGTTGCGCGAGACGTTCGGCGTCGCGGCCTGCTTGATCTTGTCCGGCCAGCCGCCCCAGCCCATCGAGATGCCGGAGTACGCGACGTGGTCGATCTGGTTGTGCGACACGACATTGTCCTGCGAGTACCCGTTGACGATCGGCACCCCGCCGGTGAATTCGCGCGGCATGCCGTACAGGTGGTTGTTGGTCACCTTGACCCGCGCCGTCAGGTCCGCGCCGGCGGCGGTCGGCTTGCTGACGCCGCCGATTTCGACGCCGTTGCCGGAGATGTCGGTGAACACGCTGTCGGACACGCTGCTGTCCTGCGCGCCCTCGCCGAGATCGAGCCCGGCCGCGCCGAGGTGCGCGAACACAGCGTCCCGGAATTCGATCCGGTGCCCGTGCGACATCGAGACGTTGCCGGGTTCCTTCGTCCAGTCCGCGTACGGGCACGTGCCGCCGGGTGTGAACTGGCAGAGACCTTGCGTGGCCCAGCCGCGCTCGCCGGTGATCCGGTAGCCGGCCTGGATTTCGGAGAAGCCTTCCGGCGACGACGGTTCGAGCCAGGTCGCGTAGGAGAACTGGATGCCGCGGAACGAGATGTCGTGGATCGGCGCTTCGGCGGTGCCGCGACCGTCCACGAGCTTCTCCAGCGCGGGCATCTCGACGTCGGCCCAGTGCAGGTTCTCGCCCTTGCGCGGCAGGTAGTACACGGTGTGCGCGGAGCGGTCGAGGTACCACTCGCCGGGCGTGTCCAGCAGCTCGAACGCATTCTCCACATAGGACGGTTGCCGTCCGTTGGTGAGATCGCCCGGGCCGACCATGTTGACCGAACGGCCGGGGATGTCGGCGAACATCACGCGCCGGGTCGAGTTGTCCCAGCACGGCTGCGCCATGGTGATCGTCGTGCCCTGCGCCGAGGCGACCGGGCAGCGCGGCTCGGTCCACTGGCCCAGGCCGTTGCGCTCGACGTTCCACAGCTCCTCGCCGCTGGTGTACACCAGTTCGAGGTCGCTCGGGTTCCGCCAGTGCGCCATGGTGTCCGCGGACGCGGTGTACCCGGTGTCAGTCGCCTTCACCGTGACCGGAAGCCGCCCGGACGCTCGCTGCGCGCGGACGCCGTCGACGTACAGCTGGCGAGTGTTGTCCAGTCCGGCGGGCGCGGGCGCGGAGTAGAGGCCGGGGCGTCCGGCGACCGGATGCCAGCCGGTGACCTGCTTGCCGCCGCTGACCACGGTGCCCGGCGAGCCCTGCCAGACGACCCGGTGGCCGTTCGTGCCGGAATCGGAGGCGTCGAGTTCGAGCGGTTTGTCGAGCCGGTAGGTGCCGGAGGCGACGTGCACGGTCAGGTCGGAGTTCAGGTGCGCGGCGCGTTGCCGGACGAGCTGCTGGGCGCGGGGGAGCGTGCGCACCGGCGACCAGACGGCCCCGGAGCCGGAATCGTTGCCCCACGGCGAGACGTACACGTCCTGGCTGCCCGGCCACGCGGCCGCCGCACCGGCGGGCAGCAGCGCGGTCGCGGTCAGCGCCGCGACCGCGAGCCCGAGGGTGCGCGCTGGTCTGAACTTCATCCGGGACCTCCGTGTTCGCCAGTGAACGACGCTGGGGCGCGCCGCAAGAAAGATAGGATCTATTCGCGATCGTGTCGAGAGGTCTCCGATGGATATTCCCAGCATTCACGGTGGTGAACAGGGTTGATCCGGTCGGCGGGTTCCGTCCCGGCTAGCGGTCAGTGATCCGATGAATCATTGCTGCGGCCGCCGCGCCGCTTGTACAACGAAGCGATCCCCGGGAGAGGTGGTCGCGATGAAGCGAAGGCGGATCGGTGTGCTGGCCGCGGCGGTAGCGGTGCTGGCCGGAGCGCTGGCGGGAACAGCCGCCGCGGACAGCCAGTCGATCGAATCCTGGACGCCGGTGGCGAGAACGCCGCCGATGGGCTGGAGCAGCTGGAGCGCGCTGCGCCGGAAGTTCACCGAGGAAACGATCAAGGCGCAGGCAGACGTCATGCACGACCGGCTCGCCGCGTACGGCTACCGCTACATCAACATCGACGCGGGCTGGAACGACCACGTCGACGAATTCGGCCGCGTCGCGCCGGACCCGAAGAAGTTCCCGAACGGCATCGCGTCGCTGGCCCGGTACCTGCAGCAGCGCGGCCTCAAATTCGGCATCTACCTGGTGCCTGGCGTCCCGGCGCAAGCGGTCGCGGCCGATTCGCCGATCGAGGGCACTCCGTACCGGGTGCACGACATCGTCATGGCGGGCGCGGGCAACACCGCGGACGACAAATCCGCGAAACTCGACTTCAGCAAGCCCGGCGCGGCCGCGTACGTCCGCTCGCAGGCGCGGCAGCTGGCGTCGTGGGGCGTCGACTACATCAAGATGGACTTCGTCGGACCCGGCGGGGGCAAGATCCCGGCGGACAACCGCGAGGACATCCGGCAGTGGCACGCGGCGATCCAGGCGACCGGCCGCCCGATCCACTTGGAACTGTCGAACTCGCTCAGCATCGCCGAGGCCGCGACCTGGCAGCGCTACAGCAACGGGTGGCGGATCGAGGGCGACATCGAGTGCTACTCGCACTGCGTCGGCCTCACGAACTGGGACGTGCGGGTCAAGCTGCGCTTCGCCGACGCTCCCAAGTGGACTGGCTTCGCGGGCCCCGGTCACTGGAACGACCTGGACTCCATCGAGATCGGCAACGGCGACGCGAACGGCATCACCCCGGACGAACGGCAGAGCGTCATGACGCTGTGGGCGATCGAAGCCTCGCCGCTGCTGCTCGGCACCGACCTGACCAAACTCGACCCGGACGACCTGAAACTGCTCACCAACCGCGAGGTGCTGGCCGTCGACCAGGCGGGACGGGCAGCGCGTCCGGTTTCGCAGGCGACCCAGCAGCAGGTGTGGTTCAGCCCCGACGGCCGCGGCGGAGTGACGGTCGCGCTGTTCAACCTGGGCTCGACGGAGGCCCCGGTGACCGCGTCCTGGCAGGACCTGGGTCTGCGCGGCCCGGCGGCGGTGCGGGATCTGTGGACGCACCGGAACCTGGGCGTGAGCCGGGACAGCTTCACCGCGACGCTCGCGCCGCACGCTTCGCGGCTGCTGCACCTGGTCCCGCGGCATCACTGAGCTCCCGCACGCGGCGGCCGCCGTCCGTGAAGGGCTCCTTCGCGACCGGCTGCGGGTCGTGAGGGGAACCCTGCGGGAATCTGCGTCCGTGAGGGTGGCCCTCACGGACCTTGCCGTGCCCGGGCGTCCGTGAAGGGCTCCTTGCGGGAATCCAAGTCCGGGAAGGGGCCCTTCACGGCCCGCAGGCGTCGTCGTGAGGGGAACCCTGCGGGAATCTGCGTCCGTGAGGGTGGCCCCCACGGACCTTGCCGTGCCCGGATGTCCGTGGAGGGCTCCTTCACGGAATCTGATTCCCTCGGGGAGCCCTTCACGGATCCCCGGGGAAGCTCCGGGGGCACCCGGGCGGGGTGCCTCCGGAGCCCTCTTCCGCGGATTCGGGCACGGTCGGTGGCGGAGCCCGCCGGGGCGCCGCCGTTCGGGTGCGAGGGCCGTTCATCTCAGCGTGTCGGCCGGCTCGCGTTCCGTTCACCCGGTTCATCTGGCACTCTGGACCCCGTGTTGCGGCTTGCAGGTGCACGGCTGCTCGATGATCGGGACTATCCGGCGGTGCGCGCTGCACTCGCCGCCGACCCGGTGGGCAGCTGCATGGTCAGCGCCCGGGTCGAGGCGGCCGGTCTCGACCCGTGGCGTCTTGGTGGCGAGCTGTGGGCGGCCGACGCCCGTCCGGTGCGCGCCGGACGGCTCACCGGGCTGTGCTTCGCCGGGCCCAACCTGAT
Organism: Amycolatopsis sp. Poz14; assembly: GCF_006704225.1. NCBI lineage: Bacteria > Bacillati > Actinomycetota > Actinomycetes > Pseudonocardiales > Pseudonocardiaceae > Amycolatopsis > Amycolatopsis sp. Poz14. Next base: position 8,527,649 of record NZ_JACLHD010000001.1, on the reverse strand, counting down.
CCCGTTGCGCGGCAACGCTTCGGCGCTCCGGTCCTTCGCCGACCGGGCGCTGCGCCGCCAGCGCACCTGTTCCTCGCTCGTCGGTCCCGCCCCGCAGGTGCTCGGGTTGTGGGACGAGCTGTCCTCGGAATGGGGCCCGGCCCGCGAGGTGCGCGGCGACCAGCCGCTGATGGCCCTCGAAGGCGACCCGCTGGTGCCCGCCGACCCGCAGGTCCGCACCGTCCGGCCGCACGAACTGGACCGCTACCTCCCCGCAGCCGTCGCGATGTTCATCGAGGAGGTCGGCGTCGACCCGCGCGCGGGCGACGGCGGGGCCAGCTACCGCGCCCGGGTCAGCGAGCTGATCTCCACCGGCCGCGCGTTCGCCCGGTTCGAGGACGGCGAGGTCGTGTTCAAGGCCGAGATCGGCGCGATGTCCGCGCGGGTCGGCCAGATCCAGGGCGTGTGGGTGCACCCGGACCGGCGCGGCGGCGGGCTCGGCACCGCGGGCACCGCGGCGGTGGTGAACCGCCTGGTCCACGGCCTCGGCCGGACCGCGAGCCTGTACGTGAACGGGTTCAACGCGCCCGCGCTGGCGGCATACCGGCGGATCGGGTTCCAGCAGGTCGGCCAGTACGCGACGGTGCTGTTCTGAGCTGGCTGCGCCGCGGCCGGGCGAGGTCGTAGGCTGGGGGACATGTCCGTTCGCGCCCCGTTGAAGCCCGGCGTCCAGACGCCGCGCCGTGCCGTCCCCGCCGACATCGCCCGTCCCGAGTACGTGGACCGGCCGGCGCCGAAACGGGACACCGGCAACGGAGTGCGCACGCCCGAGGTCATCGAGGCGATGCGGGTCGCGTCGAAGATCGCCGCGCAGGCGCTCGAGGAGGGCGGCAAGGCGGTCAAGCCGGGCGCGACCACCGACGACATCGACAAGGTCGTGCACGAGTTCCTGCTCGACCACCGCGCGTACCCGTCCACGCTCGGCTACCGCGGCTACCCGAAGTCGTGCTGCACCTCGCTGAACGAGGTGATCTGCCACGGCATCCCGGACTCGACCGTGATCGAGGACGGCGACATCTGCAACATCGACGTGACGGCCTTCATCGGCGGCGTGCACGGCGACACCAACGCGACGTTCCTCGCCGGCGACGTCTCCGAGGAGGTGCGGCTCCTGGTCGAGCGCACCCGAGAGGCGACCGCACGCGCGATCAAGGCGGTCCGCCCGGGCCGGCAGCTCAACGTGATCGGCCGCGTGATCGAGGCGTACGCGAAGCGCTTCGGCTACGGCGTGGTCCGCGACTTCACCGGCCACGGCGTCGGCCCGGCCTTCCACACCGCGCCGACGGTGCTGCACTACGAGGAGCCCTCGGTCCAGACGCTGATCGAAGAGGGCATGACCTTCACGATCGAGCCGATGATCACGCTCGGCACCATCGACTACGACCTGTGGGCCGACGACTGGACGGTCACCACGAAGGACAAGAAGTGGACGGCGCAGTTCGAGCACACCCTCGTGGTGACTGCTGACGGCGCGGAGATCCTGACGCTTCCGTGAGACGCCTCGTGAGCGGCGGTGCCGGTTCTAACCGGCGCCAGCACTCACGAGCCGCTGCGGGTTGCGTCGAGCTGGGCGGTCATGAGTGGCCATGCCGGTTAGAACCGGGATAGCCGCTCACGAGGCCTGACCAGCCACCACAGCAGCTTTTGCCCCGCCTCCGCCGCACCGCCGCTCCGTGACAGTGCGCCGGTTGTCGTGAGCGCGTAGGCCGGTTCTAATCGGCCTACGCACTCACAAACCCTCAGCCCGCGCGATCAACTCGTCCAGGAACCCAGCCGCCTCCTCGGCAGCCCGCCCGGCGTCGCGCGCCTCGATCGCGTCCACCAGTTCCCGGTGCCGGATCATCTCCGCGTGTTCCGGATTGTCCGAAGTGGACGCCACGCTCGCGGTGATCGCCTCCATCAGGCCGCGGTAGAGCTCCAGCAGCAGCCCGTTGTGCCCGCACCGGACCACGACCTGGTGGAATTCCGCGTCGCTGCGGGCGAAATCGTCGAGGCGGCCCTCGTCCCAGTCGGTGTCGCGCCGGTTGAGCAGGACGCGCAGCTCAGCCAGGTCTTCCTCGGTGCGCGCGGTCGCGGCCAGCCGGGCGCCCTCGACCTCCAGCAGCCGCCGGACGTGCAGCACCTCGCGCAGTTCCGTTCCGCACAGGCGGCGGATCGCGCCGGACACCTCGCTCGTCGCGCGCACGTACGTGCCGTCACCCTGGCGGACTTCCAGGATCCCGGTGTGCGCCAGCGCGCGCACGGCCTCGCGGACCGTGTTGCGCCCGACGCCCAGCTGTGCGGACAGCTCCGGCTCGGTCGGGATCCGGTGCCCGATCGGCCATTCGCCCGCGGTGACCGCCTCGCGCAGCTGATCGATGACCTGGTCGACGAGTCCGGCGCGGCGGGTGGTGGCCAACGGCACAGCCTGATCCCTTCATCCAATCATCCTACGTATGGAATAGTAGCGCACATGCCCGCCGACTCCCGAGACGCTGCAGCCGTGTCCACTGCCACCTATTCCGACCGGCTCGAGCTCGAGCTGGAAGGCAGCCTCGAGGAGGAGGTGCCCGCCGGTCGCCGTCCGGGCGTGGTGGCGGGTGGCGTGCTGCTCGCGGTCGCGGTGGTGCTGACGGCGATGAACCTGCGGCCGGCGATCACGAGCGTCGGCCCGCTGCTCGCGGAAATGCGCGGCAGCCTCGGCGCGTCCGCGGTGTGGGCGAGCATCCTCACGACCCTGCCCGGCCTCTGTTTCGCCGGCGCCGGATTGGCCGCGCCCGTGCTGTCGCGCCGCCTGGGCATCGGCCCGGCGATCGGCCTCGCGCTGGCGGTGTTGACCGCGGGCCTCGCGGTGCGGGTGCTCGACGGACCGTACGTCGTGCTCGGCGGCACGCTCGTCGCGACCGCGGGAATCGCGCTGGTCAACGTGCTGATCCCGGTGGTCATCAAGGATTCGTTCCCGGCTCGCGTCGGGCTCATGACCGGCGTCTACACCGCGGCGCTGCAGGGCGGCGGCGCGGCGGGTTCCGCGCTGAGCCCGCCGCTGGAATCGGCCCTCGGCGGCTGGCGCGCCGCGCTCGGCAGCTGGGGAGTGCTGTCGGCGATCGCGTTGGTGGCATGGCTGATCGCTTCGCGCGGCACCGGCCGTCCGCCGCGTCCGGCCGCGGGCTCCGCTCCCGCCCGGTCGCTGATGCGCAGCCCGCTCGCATGGATCGTCACGATCTTCTTCGGCCTGCAGTCGTTCATCGCCTACGTCGTGATGGGCTGGCTGCCGCAGGTGTTCATCGACTCGGGCGTCAGCAAGGCCGACGCCGGTCTGCTGCTCGGCCTGATCTCGGTGATCGCGGTGCCGATCAGCCTGGTGATCCCGCCGATCGCCGCGCGGCAGAAAAGCCAGAGCCCGTGGATCGTCGGCATGGGCGTCTTCGGCGCGGCCGGCATGCTGGGCCTCGTCATCGCGCCCGGGTTCTCGCCGCTGCTGTGGAGCATCCTGCTCGGCATCGGGATGAGCGTCTTCTCGCTGGCCCTGACGGTGATCGCGCTGCGAGCCCGGACCGGCGCCGAGACGGCGAGGCTGTCGGGAATGGCGCAGGGCTTCGGCTACCTGCTGGCCGCGGTGGGGCCGTTCGTGTTCGGCCTGCTGCACGACGCGACGGGCAGCTGGACGGTGTCGTTGATCGTGCTGCTCGTGGTGATGGTGACGCAGATGATCTTCGGTGCGCTGTCCGGGCGGCGCCGTTTCGTGTGAGGCTGGCGTGACTGTGTCACGCTGAGGCCATGACGGCGCGGCCACGACGGAGCGGCATAGTGAGCCGAGCGGTCTTCTTGTGCCTGATGGCCGTCGCCGGGGTCGCGCTGATGTGGTTCACCATCGACGTCTTTTTCGTGAGCTGGAAGCCGAAGTGCCAGCCCTCGCCGGAGGTGCGCTGCCAATGGGTGGACAGCGGGAAGACCGCGACCGTCGCCGACCAGTGGGATCAAAACGCCTTCATCGTGGCCGTCATGTTCGGTCTCAGCGTGTTTCTCATTGTCGCGCCTGTCTTTCTGGCGATCCGCGACGTCCTGCGCCGCCGGGACGAAAGCTTCGAGGCTCAGCTGCGCGGGTCGGATCCGCCGCACAGCTGAACCTCTCTCAGCTCGCCAGCGCCGCCTCGGGCAGCTGGCCAGTGCGCCGGACGTCGTCCAGCGCGGCCACCGCGACCGCGAGGCATTCCGCGGCCCGTTCGGACGGCATCGCCCGAAGCTCCTCCAGCAACGCGAGCGTCGCGGCTGTCGTCCCGAGCTCGGCCCGCCGCACGGCGAACACCAGCTCGAGATCCGTCACGTCGGTCCAGCGAGCGGCCAGATTCTCCGCGGCCGCAACGATTTCCCCGGCGATCATGTCGGTCATGTCAGTCCCCGCACCTCCGCGGAGAACAGTAACAACGCGACATCCTTGTTACCCGATTCGGGAATCCCCGCCCCGGGTGATCAACTCTGGGTATCCCCGGAGTCAGTCCAGCGGCAGATTCAGCAGCGCGTTCTCCACCAGTTCCGGCATCGCCGGGTGGATCCAGTACTGCCCGCGCGCCATCGACCGCGCGTCGAGGCCGAAGCTCATCGCCTGGATCAGCGGCTGGATCACCGTCGACGCCTGCGGGCCGATGATGTGCGCGCCCAGCAGCTGCCCGGTCGCCGGATCGGCCAGCAGCTTCGCGAAGCCGGAGGTGTCCTCCATCGCCCAGCCGTAGGCGATGCCCGCGTAGTCCTGCTTCGAGACCACAAAGGACAGTCCGCGCTCGGTCGCCTGCGCCTCGGTCAGCCCGACCGACGCCACCTGCGGCGAGGTGAACACCGCGTGCGGCACGAACCGGTGGTCGGCCTTGATGCGGTCGTCCGGGTGCGCCAGATTGTGCTGCACCACGCGGGCTTCGTGGTTCGCGACGTGCTTCAGCTCCAGCGGCGACGAGATGTCCCCGAGCGCGTAGATGCCTTCGACGGACGTCTGCTGGTAGTCGTCCACCACAACGTGCCCGCGCTCGGTGGTGGCGACGCCGGTGGCGGCCACGTCGAGCAGATCCGAGTTCGGCTTGCGGCCGGTGGCGACCAGGATCAGGTCGGCCTCGACGGTCTCCGCGCCCTGCGGGCCTTCGAGATCCAGCGCGACCCCGTTGTCCGTGCTGCGCGCGCGAACTGTCTTGCGGTCCAGCCGGACGTCGAACCGCTGCGAAGCCAGTTCGGTGAACCGGGCGCTGACGTCCGCGTCCTCCTGGCGCAGCAGCGCGCCGGAACGGTTCACCATGGTGACCGCGACGCCGAACGACGCGAAGACGTGCGCGAACTCCGCCGCGATGTACCCGCCGCCGAGGATGACGATCCGCTCCGGCAGCGTGTCGAGCCGCATGACCGTGTCGGAGGTGTAGTAGCCGGTTTCGGCCAGCCCCGGCACGTCCGGGATCACCGGCCGCCCGCCCGCGGCGAGCACGAACCGGTCCGCGGTGACGACCTCGTCCGGACGGCCGTCGGCGAAGCTGACCCGCAGCTCCTTCATGCCGGTGAACCGGCCTTCGCCGCGGTAGACGTCGACGTTGCGGTTGTCCTCGTGGTTCTCGCGGTACTCCGCGCCGCCCTCGGCGATCGGGTCGATCCGGCCGAAGATCCGGTCGCGGATGTCCGGCCAGCGCACCGCGGTGAGCTCTTCGTCCACGCCGAAGCGCGAGCTGTGCTCGGGCGTCGCGGCGACGTCGGCGGCGTAGACGAACATCTTCGTCGGGATGCAGCCGACGTTCAGGCAGGTCCCGCCGAACACGCCTTTCTCGACGATGGCCGTCCGGAGGTCGGCGAACTCCGGCCCGAGGATCGAGTTCCCCGATCCGGTCCCGATGATCACCAGGTCGTAGTGCGGCACGGCGGTCCTTCCCGAAAGCGGTCTGCTGCCAGCCTAGTCAACCCCGGATGCCCGCCCCGGTGTTCCCGGCTCACTCGCCGTTGGCTGTGAAATGCATCCGGTCGACCGGCGACTTCCACGCCCCGCCCCACTGCCAGCCCGCCGCGGCGAACGCGCGCACGACCGGGCCGCCCGCGGTGACCATCCCCGGCCGCACGTTCGCGCGGTCGACGTAGGCGGACGCCAGTTCGGGGAGGACGAGGTCGTCCTTGGTGTAGGGGTTGCAGAACGGATTGACGTCCACCGCGAGCCCGTACGCGTGCGCGGACCAGTTCTTCTGCCCGCGCACCGGGCGGCAGACGAACGCGCTGGTGTCGTTGCCGTCGCCGGTCGGCGGGGCGTCGAGTTCGGCGGGGGAGGTGATGCGCATTTCCTCGATGGGGAACTGCTGCGCGTAGAGCTCGCCGAACGCCTTGACCACCCCTGGAGCCGCGTCCTTGTTCACCAGGAGCTCGCCGGTGTGCGTGCGATGGTCGAAGCCCCAGAAGGAAAGCGTGACGTACCGGAGGTCGGCCGACGACACCGGACAGGCGGCTTGCCAGGTGCTGCGCTTGAGCACGGCGTCAGGGACGTCGGCGATCTTCGAGGTGTACGTCGTGCCGGACGGCGGCGGGAGGAAGTCCTGGGTCGGCAGCGAACGGTTCACCAGTTCGGGTGGAGTCGGCCGGATCTCGCCGAAGCCGTCCGGGCGGCGCGGCAGCGGATGAGCACCCACCTGCCAGGTGACGGCGGGCGCGCTCGTCGCTGTCCGAGTTGCCGGAAGTGTCGGACTGGGCGGTGCCGACGGCGCGCTCAACGGGCTGGGCGGGGGAGCCGCGGGGGTGCTGGTGGCACATCCGGCCAGCAGAAAGAGCGTCAGCGCGCCGGCCGTCGCGGCTGTTTTCCGTCGCATGCCCCCAGCTAAGCGAATGCGCTCGGTGTATAGAGACTCCACCCGTTCCAGTGACACCGTTTTGGGCTTGGCCCGTTTAGGGTAATCGCGGCCGTGTGTGCACGCGCCGGAGTCGGTTGATTCCCGTGCGCGTCCAGGCTGTGCCGTCGTAGTGCCGATGAAGGGAAAGCCCATGCCCGCGAAGTTCCGTCGTCCGGTCCTGCTCGCGGCGGGCTCGCTGCTCGCCGCCGCGATCGCGGTCCCGGTCGGCTCGGCCTGGGCGGCGACGCCGTCCGACCCGGGTTCGCACGCGCAGCCCCGGATCGTCGGCGGCAGCGAGGCTTCGCTGGCCGACCACCCGTACGCGGTCTACCTCACCGATCAGAGCGGTTCGCAGTTCTGCGGCGCGGTGATCGTGAGCCCGTCCGCGGTGGCGACCGCCGCGCACTGCGCGAAAGCCCTGCCGAAGTCGTCCGTCCACGTGGTCGCGGGCCGCCAGGACAAGCGGAGCAGCGACGGCGTGGAACTCGGCGTCTCGCGGGTCTGGGTGAACCCGGACTACAGCGACCCGACGAGGGGCGACGACATCGCGGTCCTCACCGTGCGCGGACGGCTGCCCTACCGCGCGGCGAAGATCGCGGACAAGAGCGACCAGTCGCTGTACGCGGAAGGCACGCAGGCGACCGTGCTCGGCTGGGGACGGCTGTCCGAAGGCGGGGAGCGGTCGGACGTGCTGCGCAGCGCCCAGGTGCCGCTGGTCAGCGACTCCACGTGCAAGACGGCCTACGACACCTACGACCCGTCGAGCATGGTGTGCGCCGGCTACCCGCAGGGCGGCCAGGACGCCTGCCAGGGAGACTCCGGCGGCCCGCTCGTCGAGGGCGACACGCTGATCGGCATCGTGTCCTTCGGCGACGGCTGCGGAAAACCGGGCAAGCCCGGGGTGTACACGCGGGTTTCGCAGTTCTCCGACGACATCGCGGCCCAGTCCCAGGCGCGGCTGTTCGGCTGAGCTGTGTTAAGCAAGGCGGCGTGACGACTCTGCACCGCGCCGCCGGGCCCGACCTCTCCGCGGCCGACCTGTACGCGATTCTCCGGCTGCGGTCGGACGTGTTCGTGGTGGAACAAGACTGCGTGTACGCCGACATCGACGGGCTCGATCTGCTTCCGGAGACGGAGCATTTCTGGGTGGCCTCCGATACCGAGGTTCTCGCGTGCCTGCGTGTCCTGGCCGAGCCGAGCGGCGGACGGCGCATCGGCCGAGTAGTGACCGCGAAGTCCGCCCGCGGCCAGGGTTTGGCGGCGCAGCTGATGGCGGCTGCGCTGGAAGGGGCGACCGGCGCGTTCGTACTGGACGCGCAGACCTATGCGCAGCAGCTTTACGCGCGGTTCGGTTTCGTGGCTGAGGGCGAGGAATTCCTCGAAGACGGGATCCCGCACATCACCATGCGCCGCCCGGCTTAACCGCGGGGCGCGGTCGCGGCGATCACCTTCACCGCGCGGTCGATGTCCGCCTCGGACAGATCCGCGCGGGCGGTAAGCCGCAGCCGGGAAACGCCGTCCGGCACCGCGGGCGGGCGGAAGCAGCCGACCTGAATCCCTTGCTCCGCACAGGCTTCCGCCCACGCGGTCGCAGCTTGCGGCGACGGCGTCCGCACCGCGACCATGGCAGCCTCCGGAAGATCGACCGGCAGACCGGCGTGCTTCAGGCTCATCGCCAGGTTCCCGGCGTTCTCGACGACCTTCGCCGGCAACTCCGGTTCGGACTTGAGCACCTGCAACGCCGTCAGCGCCGCAGCGGCACTGGCCGGCGCGAGAGCCGTGTCGAAGATGAAGCTGCGAGCCGTGTCGACGAGATGCCGGATCACACGGCGCGGACCGACCACTGCGCCGCCTTGCGCGCCCAAGGCGTTGGAAAGCGTGAGCGTGGTGACGACGTCCGGCGCTGACGACAATCCCGCAGCGCTCACCGCGCCCCGGCCGCCTTCGCCGAGGACACCGAACCCGTGCGCGTCGTTGACGACCAGCGCAGCACTGTGCGCACGACAGATCTCGGCGAGTTCGCCCAGCGGCGCGACCTCACCGTCAGCGGAAAACACCGAGTCAGTAACCACAATCGCCCGCGGTTTGCGTCGGGTGGCCAGCGCGTGCTTGATCGCCGACGGAGTCGAGTGCTCGACAGCCGCGATGTCCGCGCGGGACAGCCGACAGCCTTCGACCAGCGACGTGTGGACGTATTTGTCGGTGACAATCGCCGATTCGGCCCCGGACAGGGCGGTCACCGCGCCGAGGTTGGCAGTGAATCCGGAGGAGAAGACGAGCGCCGCCTGGGCCCCGCAGAAGCGGGCAAGCTCGTGTTCGAGCTCGACGTGCAGCTCGGTGGACCCGGTGAGAAGACGCGATCCAGTCGCCCCGGCCCCCCACCGCAACGCAGCCGCGGCGGCTGCCCCGGCGACGCGCTTGTCGCGGGCGAGGCCGAGGTAGTCGTTGCCAGCGAGGTCGAGCACGGAGTGCTGCGCGGGCCGAGGATTCATCCGCCGCGAGAGACCGGCTTCCGCCCGCCGCTGGCCTTCGGCTTCAATCCAGTCGAAGACGTTCTCAGGCGGCAGCGGCGGAGTGTCAGTCACTGAGGCAGTGTCGCATCCGGCCGGGTGCCGCGTTCCCCACCCCCGCTTCGAGACGGACGGGAAGCGGGGCAGGGCAACGGAAACAGACTGGTGCGGAGGGGTTGGGCGGGGTGGGCGCGGGCTCTAGTTGGCGGTGATGGGGTGTCGGGCGCGGCTGTCGGGGTGCGGGCTGGCTGGTGGAGCGGTGCTCCGACGAACGAGACCCGTGGTTCGGCTGTGCTGTGTCGGAGCGGGTGTTCGGGGGTGCTGGCTAGCGTGTGACCCCCTGCTCAGCGGTGGCGGTACGAGCTGGCGGTACGAGCTGGCGGTGCGTGGTTTGGCGAGCGCGACGCCTCCTTGGCGAGGATCGTTGTGGCGGGGCGTGGGCTGGCTGGCGAGAGAGGCCGGTGCTCGGCGGCGATCGCTGCGTCGAGGCGTGGCTGCTGGGAGTGCGGTGACCGCTGTGGATTGCCGGTACGCCCGGGGCAGGCCATTACTTGGGCAACATCGCTGTGTCGAGGCGCGCTTTGCGGCGTGGGACTGGCTGCCGCGCGCGACCCCTGCTCAGCAACAGTCGCTGTCCCGGGGTACGGGTTGGCGGAGCGTGGTTCGGTGGGCGAGATCCGCCCTCAGCGACGGCCGCCGTGTCGGGGTTCGGGCGCGGGCTGGCTGGCGCGCGAAACCCTGCTCGAAGAAGACTGCTGCGTCGAAGCGCGACTGTCGGGGTGCGATGGCGTCCCGGCCTGACGCCGAGCCCAGGCCCGGCCGCGGCATGCGACCTGGTTCAGCAGGCGGACCCGGCCCGGAAACGAAGAACGGCCCCGCCGAAGCGGGGCCGTTCTCCAGAAATCAATCAGGCGTCGTGGCCGCGGCGCGGGCCGCGGCTCGGGCGGCCGAAGCCGCCGCCGGAGCGGGACTGCTGGCGGCTGCGGCTGTAGCCGCCACCGCCGCGGTTCTCGCGGGAGCCGTAGCCACCTTCGCGGGCGTAGCCGCCTTCGCGACCGCCCTCGCGCGAGTAGCCGCCCTCGCGGGCGTAACCGCCTTCGCGGGAGCCCCGGCCTTCGTTCGAGCCGCGGTTGTAGCCGCCTTCGCGGGGACCGCGGTCCTCGCGCGAGCCGTAACCGCCGCGGTCTTCGCGCGAGCCGCGGTAGCCGCCGCCTTCGCGTCCGCCGCGGTAGCCGCCGCCCTCACGCGGGCCGCGGTAGCCGCCGCGGTCGCCGCCGAAGCCTCGGCCGCCGGAGCGGCGCGGGGACTCCCGGCGACGCTCCACGACCGGCTCGCCGCTCGGCTCGCGGGCGCCGGTGATGCGGGACAGGTCGTCGTCGTGGGTGCGGATCATCGTGGTCTCGGCGCGCACGCCGGCCCGGTCGGTCATCCGGCGGACGGTGCGCCGCTGGTCGTGCGTCACCAGGGTGACGACGATGCCGGACGCGCCCGCCCGGGCCGTGCGGCCGGCGCGGTGCAGGTAGTCCTTGTGGTCCGCGGCCGGGTCGACGTGCAGCACCAGCGAGATGTCGTCGACGTGGATGCCGCGGGCGGCGACGTCGGTGGCCACCAGGACCGCCGCGTGGCCTTCCTTGAAGTCGGACAGGACGCGGTTGCGCTGGCCCTGGGTCTTGCCGCCGTGCAGGGCCACCGCGTGCACGCCGCTTTCGCGCAGCCGCTCGGTGAGCCGGTCCACGTGGTGCTTGGTGCGCACGAACATGATCGTGCGGCCCTCGCGGGCGCCGATCCGGGTGATGATGTCCTGCTTGTCGGAGTGCGACACCTGGAACAGGTGGTGGTCCATCGTGGTGACGCTCGCGGTCGACGGCGCGACCGAGTGCGTGACCGGGTCGGCCAGGTACTGCCGGACCAGCTTGTCGACGTCCCCGTCGAGCGTCGCGGAGAACAGCAGCCGCTGTCCGCCCGGAGGGGTGAGGTCCATGATCTCGCGGACCTGCGGCATGAAGCCCATGTCGGCCATCTGGTCGGCCTCGTCGAGCGCGATGAAGTTGCAGTCGCCGAGCGAGGCGGTGCCCTGGCGGACGTGGTCCGACAGCCGGCCCGGGGTGGCGATCAGCAGGTCGACGCCGCGGGCGAGCGACTCCGCCTGGCGGCCGAAGGACATGCCGCCGACCGCGGTGCGGCACCACAGGCCGAGCGACTTGGCGAGCGGGGTCAGCGAGTCGGCCACCTGCATGGCCAGCTCGCGGGTCGGCACCAGCACGAGCGCGCGGGGGCGCTTCGGGCGGGCCTTGCCGCCGTCGAGCCGGGCCAGGATGGCCAGGCCGAAGGCCAGCGTCTTGCCGGAGCCGGTCTGGGCGCGGCCCAGCACGTCGCGGCCGGCCAGAGCGTCCGGGATGGTCGCGGACTGGATCGGGAACGGAGCGTCGATGCCCGCCTCGGAAAGCGCCCGCAGCAGCGGCTCGGGCAGGCCCAGCTGGGCGAAGGTCTTCACGGCGGGGGTTTCCACCGTGTCGTCGTGGAGAACGTCTCCACCGGCCGGCCGGTGCCGCGGCTTGCGCTCGGGGCGGCCCGCTCGGGAGCGGGCGGACTGGCCGGAGTCGTACGTGATCGTCACAAATGCCTCTCGGACGTGGCACGTCGCAAGGAGGCCCGGGCTGCCCGCGCGCAGGCAGGGCAAGATGGTGTGGCGATGGGCGTTCACAGGGACGGACCCGGTGTGCCGAGCCATGGCATGGCACACCGACGGAAATTGCTTCGGATGGCCGCGAGTCCTTCTGCGGACTGTGGAGGCGACGGACACCAACTCATCCACGCCGCCGTTGCGGTCTTGACACACTCTACCTGAGAGAGAGCGGTTGCCCCGCACCCAGGTGCGTGGTTGTGGGCGGGGTCGCAGGTGTGGCCTGTCGCACAACCCGCGGCCCCGCCCGGGGACTCAGCCGAGACCGGCCGCGTTTTCCAGTTCCCGCACCAGGTCATCGGTGCCGGTGACCTGTTCGGACAGTCCGCGGCTGTGGAACCAGCCGGCGAGATTCGCGACGTCGCGGGCGAGGAATTCCCGGCCGCGCGGGTTCGCGATCACGTCGACCGCCTGGGGCAGGTCGATCACCATCAGGTGGCCTTCGTGCACCAGGAGGTTGTACGCGGACAGGTCGCCGTGCGCGAGTCCTTGCCCCGCCAGGAGTTCCAGCGCCGACACGGCCTGCTCCCACAGGTCGGCCAGCTCGTCCGGCCCGGGCCGCAGCTGAGCCAGCCGCGGCGCGGCGGTGCCGTCGGACTCGCCGAGGAACTCCAGCAGGATCTCGGTGCCGTGCCGCTGCACCGGATACGGCACCGGCGCGCCGATCGTCCACAAGCGACTGAGGACGGCGAACTCCGCCACCGCCCACTGTTCGGCGATCAGGTTGCGGCCGAACGAGGTGCGCCCGGCCATCGCCCGCATCTCGCGGGACCGGCGCATCCGCCTGCCCTCGAGATAACCCGCGTCGCGGTGGAACAGCTTGTGCTCGTCTGAGCGGTATCGCTTGGCTGCCAGCAGAACTCCGTCTTCTCCGGGAAGGTTGCGGCGCAGCAGATGCACGTCGGCTTCCTTGCCGGTCTTGAGCACGCCGAGGTCGGTGTCGACCGCGGCGAGTTCGGTGACCACCCAATCGGGCCGCGGATGCGGACCCTGGTCGGCGTCGTCCCAGTTGGTCCATCGGTCGGCACCGTCGGGCAGTGCGGTTTCGGTGTAGGCGTCTTCGCGAAGCTGAGCGAGACGGACTCGCTCGGCTTCGGTGAGCCGTCCCCGGCGAGCGGGGGCGGGCCCGTCGTCGAAGCGGGGGCGACGGCGCATCCGGCGGTCGGTGTAGTCGGAGGCGTCGGAAAATTCGTCGAAATCGTGCTCGCGCACTGGTGGGTTCTCCTAGATGAGGGTGCCCACCGGGCGAGCGCGTGCTCTAGCCGAGGCGGGCGGGCGGAAGAGGGCAGGACAGCGCCCGGACAAACTCCACGACGCACCTCCCTTGCTTCCGGCAGCCGACGGCAACCCGTCGGACGCCGACTACCTTGCCGACCGTCTCGAACTCGCGCAACTGATTTATTTCGCCCGCTCGGCGCGCGTGTGCGGCGTTGGGGCTTCTGGTTGTTGTTTCCGGGACTGGTCTAGGGGATCACTCCGTCTGGGTGGGTGGGGTGGCTCGTTGGTTGGGCCGCGTGACTGGACTGTTTCGCGCCCGTCTGCCGTGTGAGTGCGGGTCGGGGAGCTTCTTGTCGGTCCCGGGACTCGGCTGGGGCGATCCGGGCGGGAGAGGGGCTTGGTTTGTCGGCTGGACTTCGTGGCTGATCGTTTCGTGCCTGCCTAGCGTGTGAGTGCGGTGCCGGGAAGTTTCCGGTTGTTGTTTCCGGGTCTGGCCTACGGGCTCGCTCCGTCCTGCGCGGGCGAGGGGCTTGGTTTGTCGGCTGGCCCGCGCCGCTGGTCATTTCGTGCCAGCCTCCGTGAGAGTGCGGAGTCGAGCAGGTGTCGGTTCTGGGGCTGGCGTATGGCCCGGGGCTCGGCTTGTCGGTTGGACAGCGTGGCTGGTCATTTCGCGCCTGCCCATCGCGCGAGGGCGGCGTCGAGGAGCTTCTGGTCGTCGCTTCCGGAACTGGCCCACACGATCACTCCGTCCGGGCGGACGAGAAGGCTCTGTTCGTCGGCTGGGTCGGCTACGCGGGTGAGCCGGTCGGTCAAGCCGGTGACTGCGAAGCGGCCGTCGGGGGAGCGGTCGACGAGGACGAAGTGGCCGTCGTGAGCGTGGTCGGCGAGGCGGGAGCCGGAGGTCAGGTCGACGTCTCCGGCGATTGAGCCGACTGGGGCGGGGGCGTCGTCGGCGACGTCGTAGTGCTGCAGGATTCCGGACGACAGCGCGACGATGCGGTTCATCGCGGCGGGCACTCGGAGCAGTTCGCCGCCGACGATGGTGCGCAGTTGTTCGGTGCGTTCGTCGCCGCGGAGGAGCGCGACTTGGGCGCGGGTCCAGTCGAGCACTGCTGCGCCGATGGGGTGGCGTTCGGTTTCGTAGGTGTCGAGCAGTCCTGCCGGTGCCCAGCCTTGTATGGTCGCGGCGAGTTTCCAGCCGAGGTTTGCCGCGTCGCCCAGGCCGAGGTTCAGGCCCTGGCCGCCGAGTGGCGAGTGGACGTGTGCCGCGTCGCCGGCCAGGAATACGCGGCCGTGGCGGTAGTGCCGGGCCTGGCGCGCGTTGTCGGTGAAGCGCGTTGCCCGGCCCTGGATTCCCGTGATGGTGACCGGGACACCGGTGACGTCGCGGACGGCTTCCTGCAGCTCTTCGACCGACACCGGGGCGTCGCGGTCTTCCGGCGGCTGCCGGAAGCGGCTGAGGAAGATGCGGCCGGGGACCGGGCCGTACGCGTAGACGCCGCGGGGTGTCCAGGTCCAGCCTGGGCGCAGGCCGGTCGCGTCTTCGAAGTCGGCGATGGCCTGGTAGCCGGTCATTTCCGGATCCGTGCCGTCGAACTCGATCCCGAGTTGCTTGCGGATGACGCTCCGCCCACCGTCGGCCGCGACGAGCCAGTTCGCGGCGAACTCGCCCGCGCTCGTTTCGACTGTCACGGACTCGTCGGCGGCGCGCACGCCGTGCACTTCGACGCCGCGCCGGAGGTCGACGCCCAGCGTGGCGCAGTGTTCGCCGAGCATCTGCTCGACTTCCTGCTGCGGCACTCCCAGCCCGTTCGACACCGCCCGGTGCGCGGCGAGCACGGGATCGCTCTGGTCGATCAGGTCGTTGTCGAACAGGAAACCGGCGAAGTGCCCGGCGGCCAGGAACCGGCGGCCGCCCCGTTTGGCCGCCTCGACCGTCGGGCCGAATTTGCCGACTGACGCGAGGAACCGCCGCTGCGCCGCCTCCGCCGCGGGCAGCAGGCCGCGCCGGTCGAGCAGTTCGGCGCTCGCGACGTTGACCGACCCGGCCTTGATGGTCGGATCCGGCTCCGGCAGCCGGTCCAGCACCGTCACCGCCACCCCGCGCAGCGCCAGCTCCCCGGCGAGGAACAGCCCGGTGGGCCCGGCCCCCGCGACGATCACCTCAGTCCGCTCCATGTCGTTCTCCCCTCTACCCTTGCCTGACGGCTTAACCAAGTGTGCTTACTGGGTAAGCTTACCAGGTAAAGGTAACACGGAAGGGTGGACTCATGCCCAATCGCGGCGATCGAGGCGGGGCCAAGACGCGGGCGCGGATCGCCGAGGTCGCGACCGGGCTGTTCCTCGAGCGCGGGTTCGACGCGGTCACGATCGCCGAGGTCGCCGCCGCGGCCGGGGTGTCCAAGGTGACGGTGTTTTCGCACTTCGAGCGCAAGGAAGACCTGCTCCTGGACCGCCTGCCGGAGGCGATCGACCTGGTGCGGTCGGCGGTCCGCGAACGGACTGGCGGCGTGGTGGACGCGCTCCGGCAGCTCGCGCTGACGCTGCAGGAAGAGGGGCACGTGCTGTCCGGCGTTGGCGGCGACATCGAGCCGCTGATGCGGACGGTCGCGGAGTCGCCCGCACTGATCGCGCGGCTGCGGGCCTTCGGGTACGAGATGGAAGCCGAACTGGCCGCGGAACTCGCCGCGGACGCGCGGTTCTCCGGGGACTCGACGCTGCTCGCGGCGTTGGTGGTGGCGGCTTACCGGACCGTGGCGGTGGAGACGATCCGACGGCGGCTGGAGGGGGAGGATCTGGCTGAGCTGGCGGCGTCGCACCGGGAGCGGTTGACGCGGGCGTTCGACATGGTCGATCGCCTGGTCAGCGGCTGAGGCACGCCGCTGACCAGGTCTCGCCTCGGTCAGGGGGCGGCTGAGGCGGCGCTGGAACGGAGGATCCAGCGCCGCCTCTGGCAAGTCAGCCGTTGACGAACGCGAGGTGTGCGGCGTCGTAGCGCTCGCCCGCGAAGTTCTCCGGCGCGGCGACCGCCTCGATCGCGGCGAGATCGTCGGTGGTGAGGTCTACCGTCAGAGCCGCGAGGTTTTCCTCCAGGTACTGCTTCCGCCGGGTGCCCGGGATCGGCACCACGTCCTCGCCGCGCGCCTGCACCCACGCGAGCGCCAGCTGTCCGGTCGTGACCTCCTTCGCGGCGGCCAGCTCCTCCAGTTTCGCCACGATCGCGAGGTTGCGGTCGAGGTTGCCGTCGGCGAAACGGGGCTGGTAGCGGCGCACGTCGTTGTCCGCCATCGTTTCGGTGGAGCGGTAGCGGCCGGTCAGGAAACCGCGGCCGAGCGGCGAGAACGGGACGATGCCGATGCCCAGTTCGCGGCAGGCCGGTGCGATTTCCGCCTCCAGGCCGCGGGTCCACAGCGACCATTCGCTCTGCAGCGCCGCGATCGGGTGCACCGCGTGGGCGCGCCGGACGGTCTGCGCGCTCGCCTCGGAAAGCCCCAGGTGGCGGACTTTCCCGGCCTGAACCAGCTCCGCCATCGCGCCGACGGTTTCCTCGATCGGCACGTCCGGATCGACTCGGTGCAGGTAGTACAGGTCGATGTGGTCGATGCCGAGCCGTCGCAGCGAGGCGTCGCAGGCCTGGTGCACGTAGGCGGCGTCGCCGCGGACCTTGGTCGGTTCGCCGAGGCGGTTCGCGATGCCGAATTTCGTGGCCAGCACGACCTCGTCGCGACGGTCGGCGATCGCGCGGCCGATCAGTTCCTCGTTGTGGCCGGAGCCGTAAAAGTCAGAGGTGTCAAGGAAGTTCACCCCGAGGTCGACGGCGTGGCGCAGCGTCTCGATCGACTGCGCGTCGTCGGTCGCGCCGTAGCCGTGGCTCATTCCCATGCAGCCCAAGCCCTGTGCGGAAACCGTCAGGCCGCCGAGGTTCCGGGTCGGGACGTCGGTCATGGTCGCTCCTTCTGCGCTGGATCCTGTCCCCGGCGACGCTAAATCCTGGAGCGCGCTCCGGGTCAAGCATTAGGCTCGCGGCGGTGGACTACGACGCGGTGATCGTCGGCGGCGGGCACAACGGGCTCGTCGCCGCTGCTTATCTGGCCCGGGCCGGACAGTCGGTGCTGGTGCTCGAACGGCGTGCGGAGATCGGCGGCGCGGCGGTGTCGTTCCGCGCTTTCCCTGGCGTGGACGCCCGGCTCTCGCGCTATTCGTACCTGGTCAGCCTGCTGCCCCGGCGGATCGCGGCCGAGCTGGGCCTGAATGTCCAGCTGCGAAGGCGGCGGATGTCGTCCTATACCCCGGCCGGCGACACGGGTCTCCTTGTCGACACGGGCGACGACGAGCGGACCGGCGCGTCGTTCCGTGCGGTCACTGGGTCCACAAAGGACTATGCGGCCTGGCAACGCTTCTACGCCTCGGCCGCACAGGTGGCGGGCGCGACTTTCGATTCGCTGACCGAGCCGTTGCCGACGCGTGCTGAGCTGCGTCGACGGATTGGCGACGACGAGGCGTGGACGACGTTTTTCGAGCGTCCGGCAGGGGAAACGCTGCGCGAGCTGTTCGAGCACGACGTCGTGCGCGGCGTCGTGCTCACGGACGCGCTGATCGGCACTTTCGCCGCCGCGGACGACGATCAGCTTCGGCAGAACCGTTGCCTGCTCTATCACCTCATCGGCAACGGGACTGGCGACTGGGACGTGCCGGTCGGCGGAATGGGCGCGGTCACCGATGCGCTCGCCGATGCAGCCCGTCGCGCCGGGGCGATGCTGGTCACCGGCGCGGAGGTGCTGTCTGTGACGCCGGACGGAGAAGTTCGTTACCGCGCAGGCGATGCGGAACACGTGGTGGTCGGTGGGCATGTGCTGGCGAATGTCGCGCCGCGCACGCTCGCCCGGTTGCTCGGCGAGGAGCCCGCGGAGTCGCCGGAGGGTGCGCAGCTGAAGGTGAACATGGTGCTGCGCCGGTTGCCTCGGTTGCGGGACACGGCGGTCGATCCGCGCGATGCGTTCGGCGGGACCTTCCACGTCAACGAATCGTTTGCCCAGCTCGAAACTGCTTACCGGGAAGCTGCGGCGGGCCGGATCCCGACGGTGCCGCCGTGCGAGATCTACTGCCATTCGCTGACTGATCCGTCGATTCTCGGCCCGGCTGAGCGGGCGGCGGGCGTGCAGACACTGACGTTGTTCGGCCTGCACCTGCCTGCTCGGCTGTTCGAGGCGGACAACGACGGGGCGCGGGCGGAGGCGTTGCGGGCCACGGTGGCGTCGCTGGACAGCGTGCTCGCGGAGCCGATCGAGGACTGTCTCCTGCTGGACGGCGACGGAAAACCGGGTATTGAAGCCAAAACGCCGCTTGATCTGGAGGCGGAGCTGGGGTTGCCGCGCGGGCACATCTTCCACCGCGACCTGTCGTGGCCGTATGGGGATGACGAGACGGCGGGGACCTGGGGTGTCGAGACCGGGCACGAGCGGGTGTTGCTGTGCGGGGCCGGCGCGGTCCGGGGCGGCGGGGTCAGCGGGATTCCCGGGCACAACGCGGCGATGGCGGTGCTCGGTCGACGTTTCGGCGGCGGACAGGCAGGGTGAAGACATGCGCGTGATCGTGATCGGCAGCGGAATCGGCGGGGCTTCGACGGCTTACCACCTGGCGCTGCGTGGAGCGGACGTCGTCGTGGTGGACGCGGACCGGGCCGGGGTGGCGACCGATGCCGGCGCCGGGATCGTCAGCCCTTGGACGTCTTCCTGGGACGAAGCGGTTTATCCGCTCGCGGCTGCTGCTGGGCGGTATTACCCGGCTTTGGCGGCCGAATTGAGCGAGGCGGGGCACGAATCGTCGTATGAAGTGGTCGGCGGGATGGTGGTGTCGGCTTCTGAAGGGGAGCTGACTGAGGCTTATGACCGGCTTGCCGGGCGGGCGGCGGATGCGCCGGAAGCTGG
Organism: Amycolatopsis sp. Poz14; assembly: GCF_006704225.1. Classification (NCBI taxonomy): domain Bacteria; kingdom Bacillati; phylum Actinomycetota; class Actinomycetes; order Pseudonocardiales; family Pseudonocardiaceae; genus Amycolatopsis; species Amycolatopsis sp. Poz14. Next base: position 8,508,454 of record NZ_JACLHD010000001.1, on the reverse strand, counting down.
GGTTGTCGAGCGACTTGACGCCGAGCAGGCGCGGGAGCTTTTTCCGCCGTTGGCTCCGGAACTGGCTGCGGTGCATTTGTCGGGGGCCGGTCGGGTGGACGGGCAGGTGCTGCGGCGTGCGCTGATCTCCGCGGCGATTGACCGGGGCGTTGAGTTCGTGACCGCTGAGGCTGCGTTGGAGCCTGGGCTGCGGGTGCGGGCTGGGGCGGAGGAGCTCTCCGGGGACGCGGTGGTGCTTGCGGCCGGGGCTTGGTCCGGGGAGGTGGCTGAGGCGTTGGGGGTGCCGGTGCCGGTTGTGCCGCAGCGGGGGCAGATCAGTCACTTTGATCTGCCTGGAGTGGAGACTGCCGGGTGGCCGGTGGTGTTGCCTCGGAGCAGCCATTACCTGCTGGCGTTTCCCGGTGGTCGGGTGGTGGCTGGGGCTACTCGGGAGAGCGGGGCCGGGTTTGACCATCGGGTGACTGCGGCTGGGCAGCGGGAAGTGCTGGAGCAGGCGTTGGCTGTTGCGCCTGGGTTGGGGGATGCGGGCTTGGTGGAGACTCGGGTGGGGTTTCGGCCGGTTTCGCCCGACGGGTTGCCGTTGTTGGGGCAGGTGGCGCCTGGGTTGTTTTTGGCTACTGGGTTTGGGCCGGCTGGGCTTACGTTGGGGCCGTTTGCCGGGAAGCTGGTGGCGGAGTTGGTTTTGGGGGCGGATGTTCCTGGGGAGTTGCTGGCTGGGTTCGGGGTGGGGAGGTTTTCTTGAATCGTGTTCGGCTCGTCGCCTGGCGGCGACATCGCGCCCGGGTGGTTGCGTGGGGCACCCCGAAGTTTGATTGTGCTGACGGTCAGTGGGTGCTTGTCAAGGCGGGAAAGATGCCTTGACAAGCACCCACCGACCGCAGATGAGCTTCGTATCGGGGTGCGGGGGAGGGCTGGGTGCCTCGCTCGTTGGGTGCGTCGGTGCTGGTGGTTAGTCGGTTAGTAGTTCTAGGGCGTGGTCGCCTGTGCGTTCTACTGTTAGGCCTGCTTTGGTGATTACGCGTACTAGCTGGTCCACAGTGGACGGTTCGGTGCGTGAGGTGGCTAGTACTGCTGCCAGTTTTCCCTTGTAGGCCTTGTTGAAGTGGCTGACTGTGGTGCGGTTGCCGTTGGCGTCTTCGGTTACTACGCGGACGGTTACTGCGTCCGACGGAAGCTTTGCGAAGGCTGCGTACGTGCCGGAACGGAGGTCTACCAGCAGGCCTTCTACGTTGTGCAGCACTGGTTCCAGGACTGGCTTCCACAGGCCTCGTACGGTTCCTAGTGCGGGGACCGTGTTGCCGCCGGAGAGGCGGTAGGCGGGGATGGGGTCGGTTGCCGCTACGACGCCGAACAAGGACGACGTGACGGCCAGACGTTGTTGTGCTTTCGCTAGTCCGGCGCGGGTGAAGCTTTTGACGTCTAGTGCGTCGTAGAGGACGCCGGTGTAGCGGCGCAGGGCGGGCATCGTCGGGGAGGTCCAGAGCTGGGCGTTGCGGGTGACCTCGTCCGCTTGGCGTGCGGAGATGCCCAGTGCGGCGAGGCTCGCGGGGACGTCCGCCGCGAGTTCGACCAGGGCGTCGGCCAGTTTGGCGCGCACTGGGTTCAGCTCTGGGAACGACAATGCGTCCAGGTCCAGCGGCGCGCCTTTGCCGCCGTCGGCTTTGGTTTCTGAAGGGGGGAGGAGCACCAGCACCCCCGGAGCGTAACCGCCCGGTAATCCAGGTGCGGCGGCCGTGTGCCGCTCCTTACCCTGGCCGCATGGAACTCACCTGGCGCCCGCTCGCGCTCGCCGACGTCGAGGCCGTCACCCGGCTCTGCGCGGTCGCGGAGGAAACCGACCGGACCGGTGAGCATTGGGACGAGGGTGACGTGCGCCAGGAAATGTCGGGCCCGTCGGTCGACCTGCCCGGCGCGAGCATCGGAGCGTGGGACGGTTCGCGTCTCGTGAGCTACGCCCTGGTCATCCCGCGCGACGCCGCTGACCCAGTGCACCAGCCACACGTGGCGGCGCTGACCGACCCGGACTACCGGACGGACGAGGTCGCTTCGGTGCTGACGGAGTGGCTCGTGCGTACGGCCCGGAGTGTCCACGCGCAGCACTTTCCCGACGCGAAGCTCGAACTCCACGCCGGTGCGCACGAGAACGAGCATTGGTACCTCTCGCTCCTCGAACGCGGCGGGTTCAAGCAGGAACGCACCTTCGTGGAGATGCGTGCGGACCTCACCTCGCTGCCCGCCGCACCGCCGCTCCCGGACGACCTTCCGCTGGTCGCCTGCGAGGAGCGCTACGACGCCTTGGTTCTCGACGCGCGCAACGCCGCCTTCGCCGGTCACTGGGGCAGCACGTGGCTCTCGGCCAACGAGTGGAAGCACCGGTTCCGCGACAGCAAGGACTTCCAGCCCGACTTGTCGTTCCTCCTCCTTTCTCCGGAGCGCGACCGGGTGGTGGCGTTCGTGATGTCGTCGTTCTTCGAGGCGGACGCACAGGCGACCGGCGTGCGGGAACTGCACGTCAACTACGTCGGGACCCTGGCCGAGGCCCGCGGGCGAGGACTGGCGTCGGCCCTGCTGGCCCACACCCTCGAAGCCGGTCGCGCGGCCGGTTTCGAGAGGTCGTCGCTGTCGGTGGACGTGGACAACACTCATCGCGCGCTCGCGGTGTACGAGCGGTGCGGGTATCGGACGGACGCGCGCGTTTACGGGTACGTTTTGCCGCTCAACTGACCGCCGGTGCGGGGCTGCGGCGGGGCGGTGAGCGGGGAGCTGCCCGACGGCAGTTGCCCGCCGCCTGAGCGGACCGGCGGTCGCGCTGATCCGCACCCACGAGCGCAGACCCGCTCGTCGAGACGCGCCCGCTTGGACGTGCTCGCGCGGACCCGCTGGTCCAGACGCGCCCGCCTAGACGTGCTCGCCCAAACGCGCTCGCACAGACTCGCTGGCCCAGACGTGCTCGCCTAGCCGCGCGCTGCCGGGCGTTCCGTCGCCCGCGCCTGGTCCAGCCGGGTGTGACGCGGGTTCAGCCGCGTTCGGCACCGGTCGCAGTTCGCCGCCGGTCGCGTTCGGTCCAGCTGGGCCGTCGCCGTTCGCGCCCAGCGCGACCCCTCACCACATCCTCAATGCGCCCCCTTCGCCGACACTCAGAACACGTTCCCCTCCGGATCCTCCAGCACCGTCCACTCCAGCCCGGGCACCGAATGCCCTCCCCGCTCCACCGCGCCCAGCCCCACCAGCCGCCGGACCTCGGCTTCCCGGTCGTCCGCTCCGAAGTCCACGTGGACGCGGTTCTTCCCGGCCCGCGGCTCCGGCACCCGCTGGAAGCCCAGCCGAGGGCCGCCGGACGCCGGGTCCTCCAGCATCACGAACTCGCCGTAGTCCGCGGCCACCGAAACGCCCAGCGCCGCCGTCCAGAACTCCGCCAGGCGCTGCGGCTCGGCGCAGTCGACGGTGATCATGCCCATTTCCAAACCCATGCCCGCACGCTAACCGCGACCACCGACAAAAACGGCGTCCGCCGATAACCCGCATGCGTCGCGGCCAGGGGGTTGACTACTCTGTGCGAAACGTCTAAGGCCCGCTCAGCGCAGGGAGTTCCCAGTGATCACCAGGATGTCGTCGTTGTTCCTCCGCACGCTGCGCGAGGATCCGGCGGACGCCGAGGTACCCAGCCACCGGCTGCTGGTACGCGCCGGCTACGTCCGCCGGGTCGCCCCGGGTGGTTACTCGTGGCTGCCGCTCGGGCTGCGCGTGCTGCGCCGGGTCGAGGAGACCGTGCGCCAGGAGATGAACGCGATCGGCGCGCAGGAGATCCAGTTCCCCGCGCTGCTGCCCCGCGAACCCTACGAGGCCACCAACCGCTGGACCGAGTACGGCGACACGCTCTTCCGCCTCAAGGACCGCAAGGGAGCCGACTACCTCCTCGGCCCGACGCACGAGGAGCTGTTCGCGCTCACCGTGAAGGGCGAGTACAGCTCCTACAAGGACTTCCCGGTCACGCTCTACCAAATCCAGACCAAGTACCGCGACGAGGCGCGTCCCCGCGCGGGCATCCTGCGCGGCCGTGAGTTCGTCATGAAGGACTCCTACTCCTTCGACCTCGACGATGAAGGCCTCGCCAGCTCGTACCAGAAGCACCGCGACGCCTACATCAAGCTGTTCGACCGGCTCGGCATCGAGTACGTCATCGTGTCCGCCACGTCCGGCGCGATGGGCGGTTCGGCGTCCGAGGAGTTCCTGGCGGTCGCGGAGAACGGCGAGGACACCTTCGTCCGCAGCACCGAGTCGGGCTACGCGGCGAACGTCGAAGCGGTCGTCACGCCCGCGCCCGCTGCCCGCCCGCTCGAGGGGCTGCCCGAGGCGCAGGTCCACCACACGCCGAACACGCCGACCATCGAGACCCTCGTCGCGTTCTTCAACGCCGCCGGGCTCGGCCGCGAGTTCACCGCGGCGGACACGCTGAAGAACGTCCTGGTCAAGACGCGCCAGCCGGGCGCGAAGGAGTGGGAGCTGCTCGGCATCGGCGTCCCGGGCGACCGCGAGGTGGACTTCAAGCGCCTCGAAGCCGCGCTGGAACCCGCCGAGGTGGAGCTGCTCGAAGAAGCCGACTTCGCGAAGAACCCGTTCCTCGTCAAGGGCTACATCGGCCCGAAGGCGTTGCAGGAGAACGGGGTCCGCTACCTCGTCGACCCGCGCGTGGTCGAGGGCACTGCCTGGCTGACCGGCGCCGACGAGCGCGACCACCACGTGCTCGACCTGGTCGTGGGCCGCGACTTCACCCCGGACGGCACCATCGAGGCCGCCGAGGTGCGCGAGGGCGACGCGTCGCCGGACGGGCACGGCACGCTCGTCGCCGCGCGCGGCATCGAGATCGGGCACATCTTCCAGCTCGGCCGCAAGTACACCGATGCCTTCGAGGTCGACGCGCTCGGCCCGGACTCCAAGCCGGTCCGCATCACCATGGGCTCCTACGGCGTCGGCGTCTCCCGCCTGGTCGCCGTGCTCGCCGAGCAGAACCACGACGAGCAGGGCCTCGTGTGGCCGCGCGAGGTGTCGCCGTTCGACGTGCACGTGGTCATCGCGGGCAAGGACGAGACGGTGCGCGAGGGCGCGGAGAAGATCGCCGCCGAACTCGACGCCGCCGGCCTCGAAATCATCCTCGACGACCGCAAGGCCACCCCGGGCGTGAAGTTCGCCGACGCGGAGCTGGTCGGCGTCCCGACGATCCTCGTCGTCGGCCGTGGCCTCGCGAACGGGCTGGTCGAGGTCAAGGACCGGCGCACCGGCGAACGCGAGGAAATCGCCGTCGACTCGGTCGTCGACCACCTCGCGAAGCTCGTCCGCGGCTGAAGCCGGTGGGCTGGTTCGGGCGCAAACGCCGCGACGACGGCGGGTACCGGGACAACGCCGCGCTGAGCGGCTTCGGCGGGTACGAGCCGTCCGACGCGCCGAAGTTCCCGAGCGCCGGGTACGGGAAACCGGACCCGGCGCCGTCCGAACCAGCCCCGGAGCCGCGGGCCGACCCGATGCGGCAGTCCCTCACCCCGGCGCAGTTGCGGCGAGGGACGCCCCGCAAGACCAATCTCCGCCTGGTCAAGGCGGTCCCGATCGTCATCCTGATCGGGGTGTTCGGCTACAACGTCTTCTCCGCCAACAGCCGCCATTCCGCCAGCACGGACGACACTCCGCGCGCCCCGTACACCTACCAGCCGGACCCCCGGGTCGTCGTGCCGCCGGTGGTCGCGGGATGGCAGTCAGTGGCGGGCAAGGACGGCAGTTACGCGTACGACGTGCCGCCGTCCTGGGAACCGGCTCCGACCACGCTGCACGGCTGGGACCCGGTCGCCGGATCGCCCGGCATCAACCTGTCCACCAGCGCGTTCCTCGGCAAGCGCAGCTGCAAGGAAGATCCGGTCGGCCAGATCGGCGGCTCGGGTTTCACCACCGAGAAGACCAGCGACGCCGCTGAAGCCGCCCGTAAGGCCGTCACCGACCTGGGCGTCAGCGCGTACACCGGTGAAGGCGCTCCGGCCGCGAAGGTGACGCCTGGTGCGCCGGAGAAGACCGAAGTCAAGATCGAGAACGAAAGCCGCGAGGGCACGCTCGTGGTCGCCGAGGTCGCCCCGAGCAACGCGCCATGCCAGCCAAAGAGCGCGCTGGTCGGGGCGCTCGCGCTCACCGCCGGCGAAAAGTCGGCCGTGCTGGTCGCGTATTCCGAACAAGGCCGCCCGGGATCCGCGTCCCGGGACGACCTCGTCCGGATTCTGCACAGTTACCGCGGCGTCCCGGCCGCGGACCGGTCCACGACCACGCCGCCGCCGACCACGCGCTGACGGCGCAGCGCCAGCTTCGCGAAGTCCATCAGCCCGGCGTTCGGCAGATACGCGCGGCCGAGCGCGATCCCGACCCGCGGCAGATCGGCCTCGTCGCGGTAAGCGAGATACAGCGGCTCGTGCCGCGGCTGGAACTTCGCCTTGAACGCGTGCAGGGAACGGAATCCGTAGTACGGCTCCATCATCGAGCCCAGCGCGTCCAGCATCCGGTCGACCATCTGCCGCGGCGTGCTGTCGTTGCTGCGGACCAGCGGCGCGCCCGAGAGCGACACGAACTGCGCGCCCTCCTCGCGGAACGCCAGGCAGGCCGAGGCGATCAGGAACTCCATCACCGGCCGGAACCCGCCGGTGCGGCGGCGCATCACGTCGAGCGTCCAGCCGCCGACCTCGCCGTCGCCGGTGTGCACCGGCAGCCACGACGTCACGCCGTGCACCGTGCCGTCGGCGTCGACCGCGAGACCGACCCGGGTCGCCGGGTCCATTGCCTGGTCCACGCCGCCGAGCGTGAAGCCCATTTCCGGCAAGCCCTTGTCGCAGATCCACTCCTCGGACAGCGCGCGCACCTGGTCGCGGATCGACCACGGCTGCTCGGCCAGCCGCACCAGCCGGAACTCGATCCCGTCCTTCTTCGCGCGGTTCAGCGCGGTCCGTACGTCCTGCCACGCCTTGCCTCGGAATTCGAGGTTTTCCAAGTCCACCAACGTGTCCTCGGCGACCTGCACGTGCTGCCAGCCCAGGTTCGCGGTCTGCGCGGCGGTTCCCGCGGTCGCGGAGAAGACGCACGGCACGAGCCCGGTGTTCTCGCACATCGCGGCGAATTCCCGCAGCGTGCGGTCGCTCGTCCCGTCCGGCGCGACCGGGTCGCCGAGCGCCACCGCGACGCCGGCGTGCCGCTGGTAGGCCAGGTACGAAGCACCGTCGGAGGCGACGAAGTAGGTGTTCTGCGGCCACGTCGTCATCCACGAGATGGTGCTGCCGCCGTTGCGGCCCAGCAGAAGCCGGGCGAAGGCCGGGTCCGGACCGCCGCGGAACAGCTTGCGCCGCCTGCGCCGCGAGGGCACGCGGAACGCGCGCCGCGCGGAGATCAGCAGCACCAGTTCCACGCCCCACAAGAGATTGTCCACAATGAACAGCGGCGGGTTGCTGAGTTCGGCTTCCTGCCGGACGACCTGCGTGATCGCGACGACCCCGGCCAGCACCGCCATCTGCGACGCGGCGAGCACGCACAGCGTGATCGCGCACCGCCAGGCGAACCGCGAACCCCGACGCAGGCCGTTGAGGATCGGCACCGCGATGAGGCACAGCGGGATGAGCTCGTTGCCGGACATCGAGATCGAGTCGGACGAGCCGAACGGTCCGTCGCCGGGCACCAGCCACATCACCACTTCGGCGACGACCAGCAGCACCAGCCCGGCCGACGCGAGCAGCCGCCATTCGCGCAGCGACGGCTTGTTGGCGTTGCGCGCGGCGGGTCCGGCGAGGCGTCGGCCCAGCGGCAGCGCGAGAACGAGCGCGAAGAAATGCACGAGATCGGCGAGCGTGCCGACATAGACGATCGCTACCCCGGCGTACACGCACAGCCCGGCTCGCAGGCGCAGCCGCCACGGCGTGCGCAGGGTCGCGCTGGTGATGGCGATCGCGGCGAGCGCACCGCCGGAGAAGCCGACGTCGAGCGTGCCGGCGATCCGGTCGGCCCAGGCCCAGCCGGAATTGCGGGAAAGCTCGAGGAACTGCACCGCCACGACCGTCGACACCAATTGTCCGCCGATGGTCACCGCCATCGCCCGCCGGGTGCCGAGGTGCCATTCGGCGAATCCGGCCATCAGCGCGAAACTGCCCGCCATCGGCAGGTAGAACCACGGGCGCAGGGCGTAGAACGGGCCGGTGAACAGCGTCCACCAGCGTCCGTGTTCGAGCGAGGGAAGGCCGTAGGCGTAATAGTGGAAAGCGTGCTGGTGCTCGGCGGCGTGCCAGAGCGAACCGGTCGCGACCCCCACGATCAAGATGGCGAGCACCACGGTCGTCGTGAACGGAATCCGGTGCCACAGCACTGCTAGCCGCCCGCGTGCCTCTCCGGCCGTGAGGCCGGTTCCCCCCTGTGCGATCGTCATGGGGAAAGTTTGGCGCGGCGATCTTAAGCGGTCATCGGCCGTCGGACCTACTTCTCCCCCTAAGGGACTGCTACCCCAGGGGGACCCGACCCTGGTCCCAAGACTGACCCGCGGTGTGCGGCAACGCTCTCACCAGCGGAAAGGGGCTGGCGTTCGGCTAGTAAGCGGCGCCTCCGACCCGGAGTAGGGGTTGACGCCGAAAGCCGCCCGAACGAGTGATTCCGGTCGCTTGCCTCACGGCGTTCCGAGCACTGCCGCGCGGACGGCGGAAAGGTCGGCGAGATTCGGCAAAACCGCGTGCGCACCGGTGCCGGTCAGTTGTTCGGCGGAAAACCGGCCAGTAGCAACGCCGATCGCCACCGCGCCGTAATCGAGCGCGGCCTCGATGTCGTGCGGCGTGTCCCCGAGAATCACTACGGATTCGGCAGGAAATTCCGTGCCATGCTTCGTTTCCGCCGCTTTGACGGCGTGCGGGACGAGATCTGCGCGGCGGGCCGAAAGCGAACCGTAGCCGCCGATCTCCAGGTCGAGATGTTCGTCGAGACCGAGCGCGGCGAGTTTGTGCAGCGAGATCTCCGGCAGGTTCCCGGTGATGAGGCTCTGCACGACGCCCTCGCGGCCGGCGAAGTCGGCGAGCACGGCCGCCGCGCCGTCGAGCGCCCGGCCTTCCTCGGCCAGCGTTTCCCGGGCGCGTTCGACGGCAGCGATCAGCTCCCGCCACATCCGCTGGATGGTTTCCTCGTCCGGTTCGATCCCGTGCATTGCCAACACGTCGGCGGTGATCGCGCGTTCGGTCCGGCCGCCGAAGTCAGGGGGCGTGCGGAACTCCGTGCCGGTCGCGGCGGCGAGCGCGGTGCCGTACCAGCCGATGCCCAGCCCGGTGTAGTCGACGAGCGTGTGGTCGATGTCCCAGAGCACCAGCCGGTGCGTGCGAATGGCTGTCACGTCCGCGATGCTACGGCGGGCTCAGCCGGTGAGGTAGCTGAAGCGGACGCGGCGGACGGGGTTGTCGACGTTCGTGTCCACCAGGCACACCGATTGCCAGGTGCCGAGCAGCAGCACGCCGCCGAGCACCGGCACGGTCGCGTACGGCGGGAGGAACGCCGGGAGCACGTGGTCGCGGCCGTGCCCGCCGGTGCCGTGCTGGTGGCGCCAGCGGTTGTCTCGGGGGAGCAGGTCGTCGAGCGCGGCGAGGAGGTCGTCGTCGCTGCCCGCGCCGGTTTCCAGCACCGCGAGCCCGGCCGTCGCGTGCGGCACCCACACGTGCAGCAGGCCGTCGGTGGCGTCGGCGTCGCGCAGGAACTTCTCCGCTTCCCGGGTCAGGTTGTGCACGACCGCAGTGTTGCCGGTGTGCACCTCGATCTCGGTGGAGTACATCCCGTCAGCGTAGGCGTCAGGAATCGAGATAGCGGAGCACGGCGAGGACGCGCCGGTTGTGCCCGTCCGACGGCGGCAGGCCCAGCTTGCCGAAGATGCTCGTCACGTACTTTTCGACCGAGCCCGCGGACAGGAACGCCTCCGCCGCGATCGCCGAGTTCGACCGGCCCTGCGCCATCAACCCGAGGATCTCGCGTTCGCGCGGCGTCAGCTCGGCGAGCGGACCGGCCTGGCCGGTGGTCGCGAACAGCTGGCGGACGACTTCCGGATCGAGCACCGTCTCCCCGGCGGCGACGCGTTCCAGCGCGGTGAGGAAGTCCGACACCTCGGCGACGCGGTCCTTCAGCAGATACCCGACCGCACCCGCTTCCCCGGCGAGGAGTTGCTTGGCGTAGTTGGTCTCGACGTACTGCGAGAATACGAGGATCGCGCACCCGGGCCGTTCGGCGCGCAGGTCGATCGCCGCGCGCAGGCCTTCGTCGGTGTGGGTCGGCGGCATTCGGATGTCCACAATGGACACATCGGGCCGATGCTCGCGGACGGCGGTGCGGAGGTCGTCGGCGTTCTTCACCGCCGCCGCTACCTCGTGGCCGCGCAGGCCCAGCAATTCGACGAGACCCTGGCGCAGGATGGCCGAGTCCTCCGCGATCACGATCCGCACGGTTTCCCCCTCATTTCACCGAGTTTAGCGGGGCAGCGGGAGCGTGGCGGTGACGACGGTCGGGCCGCCGGGCGGGCTCGACACGGTCAGTTCTCCGTCGGCGGGGCGGAGGCGTTCGGCGATGCCGGACAGTCCGCCGCCCGGGATGATCGCGGCGCCGCCGGAACCGTGGTCGATTACGGTCAGGCGCAAGACGTCTTCGCGGTCTTCGACCAGGACGGTGCAGCGTCCGGCACCGTGTTTGGACGCGTTGGTCATGAGTTCGGCGGCGGCGAAGTAGACGATCGTTTCCAGCGACGGTGGCGGACGGCGGCTCAGTTCCACGGTGACTTTCGCGGAGAAATCGGCGGAACTGGCCAATGTGGACAGTGCGAGGCTCAGGCCTTTGTCCAGTGCCGCGGGGTGGATGCCGCGGGCCAGGTCGCGCAGTTCGGTGAGGGCTTGTTTGGCGTTGCTGTGCGCGGCGTCGACCAGGGTGCGGATCTGGTCGAGGTTGACCTGGTCGGTGGCCAGTTCTTCCTTTGCCAGGCCCAGTTTCATGGCCATGGCGACCAGTTGGGCTTGGGCGCCGTCGTGGAGGTCGCGTTCGATGCGGCGGAGTTGTTCCGCTGCTTCGTCCAGGGCGGTGGCGCGGGTTTCTTCGAGGAAACGGACGCGTTCGCGCAGACCTGGGTCGGCTACCAGCAGGCGGAGGAGGAGGCGGTCCACTCCGGCGACGAGGTGCACCACGGCGGGCCAGACGGCCAGGATCAGGATGCCGGAGACGCACCAGACCAGGGAGCCGATCCAGTTGTCGCTCTGGATGTTGAAGACCGGGAGGCCGTGGCCGGGCCTGGTCTCGAGGAGCCAGGTGAAGGGGTAGGTGAAGGAGGCCAGGCCGTAGAAGCCGAGGGTGCCGGTGCCCAGGAGGGCCAGGAGGGCGGTGGGGAGGCGGACCAGGAGGTAGGCGACGGAGCGCCAGGCTGTTCGGTCGGAGAGGCGGGCGGTTAGCCAGTTCCAGAGGCCTGGTTTGAGGGTGGTTCTCGGTGGGGGTGGGAGGGGGAGGTTGAGGAGTTTGGCGGCTAGGCGGCGGTGGAGGCTGCCTAGGAGATTGGCGGTTTTCAGGACTGTGGTGAGGATTAGGAGGCCTAGGAAGATCGGGGTTAGGGCTAGGCCGAGGGTTGTTCCTGCTAGGAGGATGATTACGGAGAGTAGTAGGAGTAGGCCGGTTGTGGCTATCCAGGTTGCTTCGGTCAGGGTTTGGCGGGGGGTGGCTGGCCAGAGGTGGCGGAGTTGGGCAGGGGTTAGGTGACCTGGGTGGGGTTGCTTGGTGGTGGTCACCTTCTGAGTTTGCCGGGTTGTGGGGGTGGCTGGTAGCGGGGTGGCCTGTGTTGTTGGGTGGGGGGTAGCCCTACCTCGTCGCCTGGCGGCGACATTGGTTCGGGCGTGCGTGGGGCACCCCGAAGCTTGATTGTGCTGACGGTCGGTGGGTGCTTGTCAAGGCGGGAAAGATGCCTTGACAAGCACCCACCGACCGCAGATGAGCTTCGTATCGGGGTGCGGGGGAGGTGTGGGTGCCTCGCTCGTTGGGTGCACTGGTGCCTGTTTGGGGAGCTCTGGACGTGCGTGAGGGGAACCCTCACGGAATCAGAGTTCCGGAGGGTTCCCCTCACGTGTTGGGTCGCGTCAGTCTGTTTTGGGGGGTTGGGTCAGGTTGGGGGCGTCTTCTTTTGCGCGTTGGGCTGCTTCGCGCATTTCGATCATGTCCGTGAACCAGTCTCCGGTTTCGCGGGCTATGTCGCGGACTGCTCCCGTGATGATCGTGGCGATGTTGCCGATGTGGGTGGCTGCGGACTCCGTCAGCTCCTGCACGGTGTCCTTGCCACTTTCGAATGGGCCGACCATGGGCTTCCTCAGGCTGCTCGGAGTTGCCGTTCCGGGTCCACGGTAGCGGGCGCCGCCGGTTTTCCGGGGAGGGCCAGCCGCGCGATCTTCTTCGCTACCGACCACAGCTGCTTGCGCAGGGGGCCGGTGTTGTAGGGCAGGCCGTAGCGTTCGCAGATTTCCCGCACCTCGCCCGCGATCTGCGGGTAGCGGCGGGCGGGCAGGTCCGGGAACAGGTGGTGTTCGATCTGGTGCGACAGGTTCCCCGACAGGATGTGGAACAGCGGGCCGCCGGTGATGTTCGCGGAGCCCAGGATCTGGCGCAGGTACCACTGGCCGCGCGATTCGTTCTCCGTTTCCTCCTCGGTGAAGCTCTCGACGTCCGCCGGGAAGTGGCCGCAGAAGATGATCGAGAACGCCCACAGGTTGCGGACGAGGTTGGCGCTCGCGTTGCCTAGCAGCGTCAGCGGCACCAGCGGGCCGGTGAGCAGCGGGAACAGGACGTAGTCCTTGCCGATCTGGCGCGACGCCTTGCGGACGATCCGGCGCAGCACCGGCACGTTCTCCGCCCAGGTTCGCTCGCCCTTCACGACCCGCTCGACCTCTAGGTCGTGCAGCATCACGCCCCACTGGAACAGCAGCGCGAGCAGCGTCGCGTACACCGGGTTGCCCAGGTAGTACGGATGCCACTTCTGCGCCGGGTCCATCCGGAGGATTCCGTAGCCGACGTCGCGGTCCTTGTCGACGATGTTCGTGTACGTGTGGTGGATGTAGTTGTGCGAATGCCGCCAGTTCTCCGCCGGCGCGACGGTGTCCCATTCGAAGCGCTGCGAGCTCAGCTCCGGGATGCGCGTCCAGTCGTACTGGCCGTGCATCACGTTGTGGCCGATCTCCATGTTGTCCAGGATCTTCGCCGCCGACAGCGCCGCGACGCCGGCCAGCCACGCGGGCGGCAGGAAGCCGGCGAACAGCAGGCCGCGGCCGGTCACCTCCAGCGCGCGCTGGGTTTTGATGATCTTGCGGATGTATTCGAGGTCTTCCTCGCCGAGGTCGTCGACGATCCGCTGGCGCAGCGCGTCGAGTTCCCGGCCGAATTCCTCGACCTGTTCGGGGGTCAGGCGGTCCTGCAGACCGGTCATGATGCTTCCTCCGGTGGTCAGGCGTCGATTTCGACGTCCCCGACGGGGACGCTGACGCAGAGCTGGATTTCTTCGTTCTCCTCGCCGGAGACCTCGCCGGTGCGGGCGTTGCGGACGCGGCCGGCGGTTTTGAGCTGCGTGCAGGAGAAGCAGATGCCCATCCGGCACCCGTGCTCCGGCGTCAGGCCCGCGTCCTCGGCCTGTTCGAGCAGCGGCTTGCCGGAGTTGTCGCACTCCCGGCCGCTGCGGGCGAAGCGCACCCGGCCTTCGGCGGCCTCCGCGGCGAAGGTCAGCGGCGCTGCCGTGAACTCTTCGGTGTGCAGTTGTGCACTCAACCCTTCGCTTTCGAAGAGTTCGCGCGCGGCGGCCATCAGCGGAGCCGGGCCGCAGAGGAACGTCTCGGCCTCGCGGAACCACGGCGCGGCCTTCTCCAGGTGCTTGACGGAGAACAGGCCGTGCAGGTCGCCGCCGCTGCGGGCGTGGGTGTGGGCGTGGACCACGCGGAACGCCGGGTGCCGGGCGGCGAGTTCGGCCAGTTCCTCCCGGTAGAGCGCGTCCGCGGGGGTGTTCGAGTAGTGCAGGAACACGATCTCGCCGGGATGTCCCTCGGCGACGAGCGTCCGGGCCATCGCGAGCACCGGCGTGATCCCGCTGCCGCCGCTCATCAGCACGATCCGGTCCGGCCGCGGCGACGGCAGAGTGAACTCGCCGTCCGCCGGCGAAAGGCCGACCACCGCGCCGACGGCGGTGTCCTGCAGATGCCGCGACACCAGGCCCTTCGGGTCGGCTTTCACGGTGAACTCCAGGTCGCCAGTGCCCTGCGCGCCGCACGGCGAGTAGCAGCGGGTCCGGCGCACGCCGTCGATCTCCACCTGCATCCGCACGTACTGGCCGGCGCGGAAGCCCTGCCACGCCCGGCTCGGGCGCACCGTGAAGGTGACGGTGTCCGGCGTCTGATGCCGCACGGCGGTGACGCGGCCGCGGATCTCGCGCCGCACCAGCATCGGGTCGACCAGTTCGAGGTACCGGTCCGCGCCGTGCGGGGTGAGCAGCGCCTCGGCGAGCGAGACGAGTCCGCGCACGCGGCGCGGGAGCAGTGCGGTCATCACCCCTCCAGAAGTTGAGTGCACAGTCGTACACTGACTAGTGTGGGGGCAAGGCCCCGGGGCCTGTCAACGCGGAAGCGAGGTGATGTGACGTGGGCCATGCGGCGATCGCCAGTACGCTGCTCGACGTGTCCGCAGCCGAGGAGCCGGCCGGCCCGGTGAGCCGGCAGGAGCGCAAACAGCGCACCCGTCAGGCGCTGCTCGACGCGGCGCTCGACCTGCTCGCCGACCGGAGTTTCGCCAGCCTTTCGCTGCGCGAGGTCGCGAAGGGCGCGGGCATCGTGCCGACGGCGTTCTACCGGCATTTCTCGTCGATGGAGGAGCTCGGCGTCGCGCTGGTCGAGGAGACCACGCGCACGCTTCGCGGCCTGCTCCGCGGCGCGCGCACCGAGCAGAGCGGCTACGGCGGGATGATCCGGGCTTCGGTGCACACGCTGCACCGGCACGTCCGCGAGCACGAGGACCACTTCCGGTTCGTCACGCGCGAGCGTTACGCCGGCGCCGGCGCGGTGTCCCGGGCGATCGCGGTCGAGATGCGGATGTTCTCCAGCGACCTCGCACTGGACCTGGCGCGCTTCGATCCGCTGCGCACCTGGCCCACCGAGGACCTGCACCTGCTCGCCGACCTCATCGTCACCGCGATGCTCGGCACGGTCGCCGAACTGCTGGAAATCCGTCCCGGCGACACCGCCGCGGACGAGCGCACGTTGGCCGCGGCGGAAAAACGGCTCCGGATGATCCTGCTCGGGGTGCCGCACTGGCAGCCTTAGCGGCATGGCCTTCCTGCACCTGACCGCGATCATCGTCGACGACTACGACGAGGCGATCGCCTTCTTCACCCGCGCGCTCGGCTTCGACCTGGTCGAGGACTCGCCGTCGCTCACCAACGACGGCCGCCCCAAGCGGTGGGTGGTCGTCCGCCCGCCCGGCGGCGAAACCGGCATCCTGCTCGCTCAAGCCGACGGGGACCGGCAGTCCCGCGCGGTCGGCGACCAGCACGCCGGTCGCGTCGGGTTTTTCCTGCGGGTGGACGACTTCGCGGCCAGTTATGCGCGGATGCGGGACGCCGGGGTCGAGTTTCTCGGCGAACCGCGGACCGAGCCGTACGGCCAGGTCGTCGTGTTCCGCGACGTCGCGGGCAACCGCTGGGACCTGCTCGGACCGGCCGCTTCCTGAGCCTGTTCTACGATCCCGGGGTCCAGCAGATCGTGGAGGAACGCTATGCCGAGCGGGTCGGAAGTCCGAACCGAATTCACCGACCCAGTGCTCAACCTGGCGTTCGACGAGGCGCTGCTGCGCGAGGGGCCGACCGCGCCGGTGGTGTGGCTGTGGCGCAACCCGGTGTGCGTCGTCGTCGGCCGCGGTCAGCGAATCGCCCGCGAAGTCCGCGTGGACGAATGCGCCCGGGACGGCGTTCCCGTGCTGCGGCGGGCCAGCGGCGGCGGCACGGTGTTCCACGACCCGGGCAATCTCAACGTGACGCTCGTGTTGCCCGGCCCCGCGCCGCGTCCGCTGGAAATGCTCGGCCTCGTGATGTCGGCCGCGGTGGAGAAACTCGGTCTGCCGGCCAGAATCGGCGACCGCGGGATCTTCGTCGGCGACGCGAAACTGTGCGGGTTCGCGGTGTTCCGGACCAAAGACGTGCTGCTGGCGCATTCGACGCTGCTGGTCGACACCGACGCCGCTCGCGTCGGCGCTTACCTCACCGGTCCGCCGCCGGACCCGAAGCCGCTGGATTCGCACCGGAGCAAGGTCGCGTCCCTGCTCGACCACGGCGTGCGGCTGCCGCTGGCGGAAGTGGAAGACACCGTCCGCGCGGCCGCGGCGGGACTGCTCGGCCCGCTCCCGCCGCGCGAACCGACGGCGGGGGAGTTGGAACGGCAGCGGGCATTGCTGTGGAGCCGCTACGAATACCCGGACTGGCACGCCGAGGGACGTCAGCGTTCGTAATCGCCTTGCCCTGGCTGAAAGTGCGTGAGGGGAACCCTCAGGGAATCTGATTCCCTGAGGGTTCCCCTCACGGACGGATCAGGTTGCGGAGGAGGAGAACAGCACCTGCGGCACCGCGCTGGCCGCACGGCGGCGCGGCTTGGCCGTTGCCGGAGCGGCGGTCTTCGCCGGGGCGGTCTTCGCGGGTGCGGAGACCTTGGCGGTGGCGGTCTTCGCGGGTGCCGGTGCCTTGGCGGACGCAGTCTTTGCAGCTGCGGGTGCCTTGGCGGACGCGGTCTTTGCAGCTGCGGGTGCCTTGGCAGTCGAAGTCTTGGCAGGTGCCTTGGCCGTCGCGGTCTTCGCCGTCGTCGCGGCGGGAGTCTTGACCGCGGCGGTCTTCGCCGACTTGGGCGCGGACTTGGTCGCCGCGGCGCTCGTCGACTTCGCGGTGGTCTTGGCGGCGGCCTTCGTCGGCTTGGCGGCGGTCTTGCGCGCGGTGCCGGTCGCGCCACCCGTTCGGGCAGTCTTCGCCGCGGTCTTCGGGGTACCGGCGGCAGCGGTCTTCTTGCCAGCAACGGCTTTCCCGCCCTTGCCCGCCGCGGCGGCCTTCTCCGCCACCGGCTTCGCCTCGGCCTTCTTCGCCCCGGCGACGAGCCGCGGCCGCAGCTTCCGCCCGCCCGTCCGGCGGCCTGCCTTGGCGTACCGCTCCAGCAACCGCCGGAGCGCGGCCGCGTTGCGGGCGCCGAGGTCGATGTCGTACTCGATGCCGTCCAGCGCGAACGCTACGGTCTCGGCCGCGCGTCCTCCGGTCAGGTCGTCCTGAGTGCGGACAGCAGTGTTCCTCGCCATGGGAGCCTCCCGTGCTCGATCGTGGTCGTGCGTGCAACCGGCACGGCGACGACCCGGATTTCGCGGTGCCGCCGGTTTCTTGCAGCTCTCGTACGAGAATACCGGCAGGCTTGCGCGAACCTGCGCGGTGGTGTGCGCTGGGGCAATGGCAGCAGAGACTTTCGACGTGGTGGTCATCGGCGCGGGTCCGGTCGGGGAAGTGGCCGCCGAACGGGCCGCCAAGGGCGGGCTGAAGGTGGCCCTGGTCGAACACGAACGGTTCGGCGGGGAATGTTCGTACTGGGCGTGCATCCCGAGCAAGGCGTTGCTGCGCCCGGGAAACCTGCTCGCCGCGGCCAAGCGGATGCCCGGGGTGCCGATCGGCGACGCGCTCGACGCGGAGAAGGTGCTCGCCCGCCGCGACTGGTTCACCGGCAAGGGCGACGACTCCGGCCAGGTCGAATGGGCGCGCGGTGCGGGCATCGAACCCGTGCGCGGGTACGGCCGGATCAGCGGAGAACGCGAGGTCACGCTTGACGACGGCCGCGTTTTCGCCGCCCGGCACGCGGTGATCGTGTGCACCGGCAGCGTCCCGCGCACGCCGCGGATTCCGGGTCTGGACACCATCAAGCCGTGGGGTTCGCGGGAAGCGACGTCGGCGACCGAGGTGCCCGGACGGCTCGGCGTGCTCGGCGGCGGCGTGGTCGGCGTCGAGATGGCGCAGGCGTGGGCCCGGCTCGGCGCGCAGGTCGACCTCGTGATCACCGGCGAGCGCCCGCTGCCCCGGCTGCCGGAGTTCGCCGGAGACCTGGTCCTGGACGGATTGCGCGAGGCGGGCGTCCGCGTGCACGCGAATTCGGGCCTGAGCGAAGTGTCCAGTGTGGACGGTGGAACCCGGCTGAAGCTCTCCGACGGCGGGGAGATCGTCGTGGACGAACTCCTGGTCGCCACCGGCCGCGCGCCCGCGACCAGCACAATCGGGCTGGACGTCCTCGGTCTGCCCACCGACGGCCCGCTCCAGGTGGACGAAAGCGGCCGAGCGTCCGCTGTGGAGGGTGGCTGGCTGTACGGCGCGGGCGACGTCACCGGCCGCGCTTTGCTGACCCACCAGGGAAAATACGCCGCTCGCGTCGTCGGGGACTCGGTCGCCGCCCGCGCCCGCGGCGAGGAGATCTCGACCGAACCGTGGAGCCGCTACAGCGCGACCGCCGATCATCACGCGGTGCCGCAAGTGGTGTTCACCGACCCGGAAGTGACGTCAGTCGGCCTGACCGAGGCGCGCGACGGATCTGCCGACCGAGTGGTGGACATCGACATCGCGGTCGCCGGTTCGTCCTTGCACGCCGACGGGTACCAGGGCAAAGCGCGCATGGTCGTCGACACCGAACGCGGTGTCGTGCTGGGTGTCACGTTCGTCGGGCAGGACGTGGCGGAACTGCTGCACTCGGCGACCATCGCGGTCGTCGGCGAGGTGCCGCTGGACCGGTTGTGGCACGCGGTCCCCGCGTTCCCGACGATCAGCGAGGTGTGGCTGCGGCTGCTGGAGGCTTACGGGCTCTGAATGTCGGTGCGGTCCGGTAGCGTCGGGGCATGACCAGTGCCCCCGTTCCCGGCCGGCGTGAACGCAAAAAGGCGGCGACCCGCCAGGCGCTGGCCGACGCTGCCCTGCGGATGTTCCTGGAGCGGGGCTACGACCAGGTGACCGTGCGCGAGATCGCCGACGCCGCCGACGTGTCCACCACCACGCTGATGAAGCACTTCCCGACGAAGGAAGCGCTCGTGTTCGACCGGGAGCCCGAGGTGGACGAGGCGCTGGTCTCGGCTGTGCGCGACCGGCCGGAGGGCACGTCGGTGCTGGAGGCGCTCCGCACGCACATCCACGTGCGGGCGACCTCCGGCATCCGCGCGGAAGCCGAACCGCTGCTGCGGCTGGTGCGGGAGACGCCCGCGCTTTCCGAGTACTGGCACAAGATGTGGATGGGGCACGAGCACACGCTGAGCCGCGTGATCGCCGCGGAAACCGGTGCGCCGGAGGACGACCCGCGATGCGCGGTGCTGGCTCATTTCGCACTGGAGACGGCCTCGCTGGCCGACCGCTCGGACGACCCGCCGCGGGTTGTCGACGTGGCGTTCGACCTGCTGGAGAACGGGTGGCAGTGAGCCGTTCGCGCGGTGGTGTGGTGGCGGTTGGTTGGTGAGCCGTTCGCGCGGTGCTGCCGTGGAGGTCGGTTGGCGAACTGTTGGCTCGGTGCTGCGGTGGCGGATGGTTGGTGAGTTGTTCGCGCGGTGGTGTGGTGGCGGTTGGTTGGTGAGTTGTTCGCGCGGTGCTGTGGTGGCGGGCGGTCGGTGAGCTGTTAGCTCGGTGCTGCAGCGGAGATCGGTTGGTGGGTCGTTCGCGCGGTGCCGCCGTGGCGGTCGATTGCTGAGTCGTTCGCCGGGTGTGGTGGTGCCGTCCGGTTGCTGCGCCGTTCACCTGGTGCCGCGGCGGCGGGCGATTGCTGAGGCTTTCCCTCAGGACGGCAGGGCCGAACTGAACGCGGTCGGCCGCTGAGCCGCTCCCTCAGGACGGCAGCTGCAAGTCGAGCGCGCCTT
Source organism: Amycolatopsis sp. Poz14 (assembly GCF_006704225.1). Taxonomy (NCBI): domain Bacteria; kingdom Bacillati; phylum Actinomycetota; class Actinomycetes; order Pseudonocardiales; family Pseudonocardiaceae; genus Amycolatopsis; species Amycolatopsis sp. Poz14. Next base: position 8,488,522 of record NZ_JACLHD010000001.1, on the reverse strand, counting down.
TCGCCGCGCGGGCAAGACCGGGATCGTCCGGAGTGGACGGTCCGGGCTGCCAGACCGCCTGCACGATCCGGACGCCCTTCCCGTCGATCTTGCTGGCGTAGGCGGCACCGTCGAACTGCGGCGGCCCCGAAGGCCACTTGCCGGTTTCCGTGGCGACGTCCAGGATTCCGCCGCCGCCCGGGATGTCGGCGATCTGCTTGAGATGATCGGCCTGCCCGGCATCGGAAAACTCGACTACCGCGACGGTCACCGCGGCCGGCCGCCCGTCCACGAGCGCCGTGTAGCTCGCGCGGCGGACCGCGGAGCAGCTGGTTTGCTGGAGGCTCGCCTGGACGTCCCCGAACGCGTGCGAGGCGCACTTCTGGTCAGCGCTGCTCGCGCGGGGTTCGAAGGTGAGAGTCGGGGCCGGCGGGGCGCTCGACTGGACACTGCTAGGCACCGGACTCGGAACACTGCTCGGCGGTGCACTGCTGACGGGCGCGGCGGCGGTGTCGTCACCGCCGCTGGTCGCCACGACGATCGCCGACACCACCAGGACGACCAGCAAGACGATCGCCGCGATCGGCACCCACTTGACGGTTCGGGAGCCCGGTTTCCCAGGTCCGGCAGGGGAGTTCGGCCCAGCCGGGGAGTTCGGCCCGGCTCCGGCACCGGTTCCCGCGGCGGTTGTCGCTGCTCCTGCCCCGGTGCCGGTCCCCGCGGAGGTTGCCGCAGCTCCCGCCCCGGCCACGGTTCCCGCGGGGGTTGTCGCTGCTCCTGCCCCGGCCGCCCCGGCACGGTTTCCTGCGGGAGTTGTCGCAGCGCCCGCCCCGGTTGCCCCAGCGCCGGTTCCTGGCGTGGCGGTTGCGGCTGAGCTTGCCCCAGTGCCGGGTCCGGCCATGACGGTTGCCTCAGGTCCTGCCCCTGCTGTCCCGGTGCCGGTTCCTGGCGTGGCGGTCGCGCGTGTTCCGGCAGCGGAGGGTGCACCTGCTCCCGCTCCGGTTGCCCCAGGCGCAGGTCCTGCCGCGGCGGTTGTTCCGGTTCCGGGACTGACTGCCTTCGATCCGGTACCGGGGCTGGCGGCCGAGTTTGCGGAGGGAGCCGGTCGCGGGGGTTGAGGCGGACTGCTCGGCACGACCGGCGGAACGGCTCCGCGCGGGCGTCCGGCAGGCTGCGGCTTCGCCGGGGACGGCATCTTCTCGGTCGGAGCCTCGGGCGGGTCCGCGGACTCGGTAGGCGCTTCGGAAAGCGACTCCAGTTCGATCGACGGAATCTCCGGCCGAGGCGGCCGCACCGCGATGATCTTCGGCCTCGGTACCGGGGGAGTGGCGGACTTCGGTGCGGCGGAAGGGTTGCTGGGGGAACCAGCAGCGGTGCCAGCGGATCCCGACGTCGGGGCACCGGGGAAGACGGGAAGCCCTCGGACATCTCCGGCACCGGCTGGAGTTTGCGGCCCCGCAGTGCCGCCTGGGACGGTCTCCGCAGTGGATGGAGCGGTACTGGGAGAGACAGCGTTCGATCCAGCGGCACTGGAAGGTGTTGTGCCGGGAGCGACGGTGTTCGATCCCGCGGCACTGGATGGGGCTGCGCCGGACCCGACAGCATCGGCCCGGGCCGATGCTGGAGCGGAGTTTCCCGGACTTGGCGAGCCGGAACCGGCGACGGCCCCAGCGGGATCGGGCTTGGCGGCGGTTCCAGCAGGGCCGGATGTCGCCGCGGTGGCCGCAGCAGCTCCGAGCCCTGCGGCCGCAGTCCCAGCGGAGACCCCCGTTCCGACCACGGAACCGGGATTCGCGGCGGCAGTGCCATTGCTCGCCGGGCCAGTGTTGACTGCGCTCGCGGCAGCAGCCGAACCAGCCGAACCAGCGCCAGCCACCCCGGCAGCAGCCGAACCAGCCGAACCAGCGCCAGCTACCCCGGCAGCAGCCGAACCAGCCGAAGCACCGCCAGCCACCCCGGCAGCGGCAGCACCAGAACCAGCCGAACCCCCAGGAGACCGGGGCCCAGGAGGAACCGGAACGTCGTCCGCGAACCGGACGAACCCTTCCCCGCGCAGGACCTCGTCCGAAAGCTCCGGCGCGTCCGGCGCCAGCGCCGCGATCAACGCGCGGGCCTGGTCCACCGAGCGCGGATGCCGGGCCGTGGCGAGGGAGACCGTTGCTGCCAGCATGGTCGTCGGCGTCGGGTGCAGGACGCGGACCGGGCCCGCGAGGTCGCCGGGGGGCTGGTCGACCGTCTCGACGTACGGGCCGACCGCCACGATCGTGCCGACTGGGCCTCCGCCTAGTTCCGCGATGCGGCGTTCGCATTCCTGGGACAGGTCGAGCGCTTCGGTGGCGGGGTTGACGTCGTCGCCATGGACCAGGGGCCAGCCGTCCGCTTTCCACGGGCCGCTCAGCGGGGCTTCGAGGCGCAGGGCCGGGTCGGGCAGGTCGACGCCGATCACGACGAGCACGCCCGCGGGCAGCACCACGACCGCCTCGACCGGACGGTCTCCGGTCGGCCGGGCGCCGACGAGCGCTACGCCGCCGATCACCGTGCTCCCCCGGCCGAGGGAGGCCAGTGCGGCCCGCACGTCTTCCGCGACGCGCGAGGGCTGCTGCCCGAGACGGACCAGTCGCACCGAAATTCTCCTGTCGAATCCGCAGCGTTTCCGGTGCACCACGCTAGCGTGCCGGGCCGCCGGAACCGTGCTTCGCGCCCTCGCGTCGGCGTGGCTCACCACAATGGGTCGTCCGCTGCGACTTGTGGTGTTCATGTGGCCAAACGGCACGGTTGGGGTGCAGAATGTGCTACACAGGTCGGGAACTGCCGTGGAGGCTACGCAACCTGCGCAGGGTTCGAGAGGTCGTAGGGGAAGACGTCCCTCGTCGAACAAGCGGAGGTTAGCAGTGAGCACCCGTGGCAGCACCCGAGGCGTGGTGTACGTCCACTCGTCGCCGTCTGCGGTATGTCCGCACGTCGAGTGGGCGATTTCGGGCACCCTTGGTGCCCGTGTCGAGCTGAAGTGGACGGCCCAGCCGGCCAGTCCGGGACAGCTCCGGGCCGAATGCAGCTGGAGCGCGCCCGCAGGAACCGCGGGCAAACTCGCCGGCGCGCTCAAGGCGTGGCCGATGGTGCGCTTCGAAATCACCGAGGAACCCAGCGCGGGCGTCGACGGCGAGCGGTTCTGCTTCGCGCCCGGACTCGGGCTCTGGCACGGCCGCACCAGCGCCAACGGCGACATCGTCGTGGGCGAGGACCAGCTGCGCGCGCTCGTCAGCATGACCCGCGGCGGCGAAACCCTCGCGCACAAGCTCGACGAACTCCTCGCCGCGGCCTGGGACGAGGCGCTCGAGCCGTACCGGCACGCGGGCGACGGCGCCCCGGTCACCTGGCTGCACCAGGTCGGGTGAGCGGGGGCGGTACCCTCACCCGGGTGAGCGTTCACCCGGCCCCGCCTTCCCGTCAGCGGTGGTTGATCCCCGTGCTCGTGGTGGTGCTGTCCATCACCGTCGCCGGGGGTCTGCTCGCCCGCGAGCTGTACCGCCGCCCCGATTCGCCGCGTGCGGCCGACGGCGAAGCCATGGCTCCGTCCGCCACCACCAGCGGCGGTGCGGCCGACAAGTCCGGCGCGGTCGAGGTCGGGGCCACCCCGGACGCCGAGAACCACCCGCAGGACGACGCCGTCCGCACGGTGCTGAAGTCCTATTTCACCGCGGTGAACCAGAAGGACTACGAGGCCTGGGCGGAGACGGTCAGCGACGCTCGCCGCAGCAAGATGCCGGAGTACGACTTCCACCGGAGCTTCCAGTCCACTAAGGACGTCGACGTGATGCTGTACCGCATCGAACCGGGCGCGCAGGGAACGCTGCGGGCGCTGGTCGGGTTCACCAGCACCCAGTCGCTCAACGAGGCCCCGGTCGACTTCCAGGAGAAGTGCATCCACTGGCGGCTGGTGCTGCCGCTGAAGTTCGAGCACGGCTCGTACCGGATCGACACCGTCGACGGCACGGCCACCGAACACGACAAGTGCTGAGAACCCGGTGAAACGCTGAAGGGCCCCGCGGAAGATTTCCGCGGGGCCCTTCAGCGTGAAAAGGACTCAGTTCGCCGGCGTGAACAGCAGCGCGGTGTTGTGCCCGCCGAAACCGAACGAGTTGGACAGCGCCGCGGCGAGTTCGACCTTCCGGTTCTCCCCGGCCACGACGTCGAGCTGCACCTTCGGGTCCAGTTCGGTGAGGTTCAGCGTCGCGGGAACGACGCCCTCGTACAGCGCGAGAATCGTCGCGATGCCCTCGACCGCGCCCGCACCGCCGACGAGGTGGCCGAGCGCGCCCTTCGGAGCGGTGACCACCGGGTGCTCGCCGATCGCGGACCGGATCGCGGCCGCCTCGCCGATGTCGCCGACCACAGTGGACGTCGCGTGCGCGTTCACGTGGCCGACGTCCGAAGGGGACAGTCCGGCCATCGTCATCGCCGCGCGCATCGCCGCGATCTGCCCGATGCCCTCCGGGTGGTTGCCCGTGATGTGGTAGGCGTCGGACGTCAGGCCGTAGCCGGCCAGCTTCGCGTAGATCCGCGCGCCGCGGGCCTTCGCGCGGTCGGCCCGCTCGAGCACGACGACGCCGGAGCCCTCGCCGAGCACGAAGCCGTCGCGGCTCACGTCGAACGGACGCGACGCCGCGGCCGGGTCGTCGTTGCGCGTCGATACCGTGCGCGCCTGGGCGAACCCGGCGACGGTGATCGGGTGGATGCACGCCTCGGAACCGCCCGCGACCACCACGTCGGCCCGTCCGGACCGGATCATCTCGAAGCCGTTCGCGATGCCCTCGGCCCCGGACGCGCACGCCGACGCGGGCGAGTGCACCCCGGCCCGCGCCTTCAGGTCGATGCCCACGTGCGCGGCGGGCCCGTTCGGCATCAGCATCGGCACGGTCAGCGGCGACACCTTGCGAAGACCCTGCTGGTGCAACAGATCGTTCTGGGTCAGCAGGGTCACCGGCCCGCCGACCCCGGTGCCGATCGAGACGCCGAGGCGTTCCGGTTCGACGTCGGCGTGCTCGTCGGTCTGCTCGGCGAACCCGGCGTCGGCCCAGGCCTGACGGGCGGCGATGATCGCCACCTGCTCGCACCGGTCGAGCCGGCGGGCCTGCACGCGGGGCAGGATGTCGGTCGGCTCGACGGCGAGCTGCGCCGCGATCCGCACCGGCAGGTCCAGCTCCGCCGCCCAGTCCGCCTCGATCGTGCGGATCCCGCTGCGGCCGGCCAGCAGACCGTCCCAGGTGGACGCGACGTCCCCGCCGAGCGGCGTGGTCGCGCCCATTCCGGTGATCACGACGTCGATGTTGCTCATGGGTGTCTCCCCAAGGTCGGCTCCGGACCGGGGCCCGGGTACGAAGAGGACTTACTTCGAGTTGGCGGACACGTAGTTCACCGCGTCGCCGACGGTCTTCAGGTTGGCCAGCTCGTCGTCCGGGATCTTGACGCCGAACTTGTCCTCGGCCTGCACGGCGATCTCGACCATCGACAGCGAGTCGATGTCCAGGTCGTCCACGAACGACTTCTCGGCGGTGACGTCGTCCTGAGCCACGCCGGCGACCTCTTCGACGATCTCGGCGAGGCCGGCGAGAATCTCAGTGTTGTCAGCCATCGGTGTTGTTCCCTTCTCGGTTCTTCTGGAGGTCCGCTCGCGGGCACGGCGCCCGCGGGGGAAGTATCGCTCAGGGCAGGACGAACGCCTGCGCGGCATAGGAAAGCCCGGCTCCGAAGCCGACCGCCAGCACCACGTCGCCGCTTTTCGCCGTCCCCGCCTTGCGCATGTGGTCCAGCGCCATCGGGATCGAAGCGGACGAGGTGTTGCCCGAGTACTTGATGTCGTCGGCCACCACCATGTCCTCGCGCGCTCCCTTGGCGCGCAGCTTCTTGGCGATCGACTCGACGATCCGGAGGTTCGCCTGGTGCGGCGCCAGCACGTCCACATCGGACGGTTGCAGCCCGGCGGCTTCCAGCGCGCGCAGCGCGATCGGCGCGATCTGCGTGGTCGCCCAGCGGAAGACCGACTGGCCCTCCTGGTAGATCCACTGGTGGTCGCGCATGTAGATGAGGTCGACGAGGTCGCCCGCGCTGCCCCACACGACCGGGCCGATGCCCGGTTCGTCGGACCCGCCGACCACCGCGGCTCCCGCGCCGTCGGCGAAGATGATCGCGTTCGCGCGGTCGGTCGGGTCCACGACGTCGGTGAGCTTCTCCGCGCCGATCACGAGGACCTTCTTCGCCGAGCCCGCGCGCACGAGGTCGGAGGCGACGCCGAGGCCGTAGCAGAATCCGGCGCACGCGGCGTTGAGGTCGAACGCGCCGGGGGCCGCGACGCCGATCCGCGCGGCGACCTGCCCGGCCGCGTTCGGGATCTGGGAGGGCATGGTGCAGTTGGGCACGATGACGGTGTCCACTTCGGACGCGTCGAGGCCCGCGTCGGCGAGCGCTTCGGACCCGGCGGCGACGGCGTAGTCGACCAGCACGTCGTCCTTCTCGCCGAACCGCCGCTCGATGATGCCGACGCGGTCGCGGATCCACTGGTCGCTGGTGTCCATGACCTGCGACAGGTCGTCGTTCGTGACGATCCGGTCCGGCTGGTAGCTGCCGAAGCCGAGGATGCGGGCGGCGGGGGCGCCCTGGGCCAGGCGCAGGGTGGGGCGGGCGGTCACTGGGCGTCCTCCTCGCGCAGCGCCGCCAGCTCGGCGGGCGACTTCAGCGCGGTGGTAGTGGTGACGACGCCCTTGAGCTGCCGCTTGACCAGTCCGGTCAGGGTGCCTGCGGGCGCCAGTTCGACGGTGCGGTCCACGCCGAGCGAGACGAGCCCGTCCATGGTGAGGTCCCAGCGGACCGGGCGGGTCACCTGGGCGACGAGCCTGCGCAGGTACTCCGCGCCGCTCGTGACGACCTGGCCGTCGGCATTGGACAGCAGCGGGCGCGTCGGGTCGGCCGGGGAGAGACCGGCGGCGTGCTCGCGCAGGGCGTCTTCCGCGGGGGCCATGTAGGGCGTGTGGAAGGCGCCGGCGACCTTGAGCGCACGGATCTTCGTGCCCTCCATCGGCTCGGCGATGATCTTCTCGATCGCGGCGGCGGACCCGGAAGCGACGATCTGCCCGGCCCCGTTGCGGTTCGCGGCGGCGAGGCCCTGGCTTTCCAGCCACGCGGCGACTTCCTCGGGATCGCCGAGCATCACCGCGGCCATCGACGTCGGTTCGAGCGCGCAGGCCTTGGCCATCTCGGCGCCGCGGACCGCGGCGAGCGCGACGGCGTCGGCCGGGCTGAGCACCCCGGCGATCGCGGCCGCGGCCAGTTCGCCGACGGAGTGGCCGGCGACCGGAGCGTCGTCGGCGACCGGGAGGTGCTCGAAGGACAGCAGGGACAGCGCGACGATCAGCGGCTGCGCGACAGCGGTGTCCTGGATCTCCTCGGCGCCGGCCTCGGTGCCGAGCCGGATCAGGTCGAGCCCGCAGCGGGCGGACCACTCTTCGACGCGCGCGCGGGCGCCGTCGAGCTCGAGCCACGGAGCGAGCATGCCGGGGGCTTGGGAACCCTGGCCGGGGGAGAGGACTGCAACTGTCACGCTGTCTATGAGACCACGGGACCCGTCGCGCTTCGGCTGCGGGCGGTCACCAAGTCCGCGCGGCGTTATTGGAGGAAACCTCCAAAGACCCGCCGGAGAACCCGGCCCTTAACCCATCCGCCTTGTGGGATTCAACCAGCGCTTGCCGTGAAGTCTGTCACCCGCCACGCGCTCGCCGCGTCCCTGTCACGCCGTGGTCGCGCCTCGGCTCGGAGGGGCGGAGCGGGATGCTCCCAATGTGGCATTGGGTGCGTCAGATGCACCGAACGCCACATTGGGTGCGTGACATGCACCCAATGCCACATTGGGGTTGTTTCATCGTGGTTGTGGCTGGTGGGGGCGGTGGTTGCGGGTTGGTTGGGTTGTGGGGCAAGGGGAAGTGCTGTCGAGGCCCGGCGTGGCGGCGTGGGCATGGGTGAAGCCCTCGGCAGGATCGAGATGTGAGTCAACCATCCGCCGAGGGCTTCGACCCTCTTTCCTACCAGGTCGTTCTTCCTCTTTCGCGGCAGACCCTGCAGCTGGTCGCCGAGTTGATCCGCGGGCGCCGGCGGCGGTTGCGGTCCCGCTGGCGCAAAGCCGGCCCGGCCGGGCAGGCTTTGGTGGTGCTGGCGGTGTTGCGCCACGATCCGCGGCTGGCGCACATCGCCGGCGGTCACGGCGTCTCGGCCTCCACGGTGCGCCGGTGGGTGCTGGAAACCGTCGGCCTGCTCGCCGCCCGCGCCGCCCGGCTGGACCGGGTCCTGGACCGGCTGGCCGCCCGCGGCGCGGCGGTGGCGCTGGTGGACGGGACGCTGATCCGGACCCGCCGCCGGGCCGGGCGCGCCAACCGGGCCCATTACAGCGGCAAGCACAAACAGCACGGGCTGGTCGTGCTCGGGCTGACCGACGAGGCGGGCCGGCTGCTGTGGATCTCCGCGGTCCTGCCGGGCCGCACCGCCGACATCACCGCCGCCCGCCGGCTGCGGATCCGCGAACGGCTCCACGCCCGCGGCTTGTCCCCGGCCGGGGACAAGGGCTTCCACGGCTGGCACAAAGACGTCCGCACCGCCCGCGACTGCCCGCACTGCGGCGGGCCCTGCGAGCAGATCGTGCTCACCCCGTTCAAAGCCGAAACCAACCGGCCGCTGACGAAAGGCCAGAAACAGGCGAACGCGGCGTTCGCCGCGATGCGCTGCGCGGTCGAGGGCGGCTTCGCCGCCCTCAAAAACTGGCGCATCCTCGACAAACTCCGCATGGCACCACGCCACGCCACCACACTGCTGCGCGCCCTGCTCGTCCTCACCCAGCACGAACAACACGCCCGCGACACCGCCCAGCCCACCCCGGCCTGACAACTACCACACCCCGCCAACCCGCCATGACCAGCACAAACCAGGATGAAAAAACCCCATTGGGGTTTTTCAGCAGCGAGGCGTGCGGCGTTGTTGCGGCGATGCGCGGGCGGCGTCGACCGGGCCGAAACGGGAGAGGCTCCGCCCCGGCGCGCCTTGCTGGCCGGGCCCGCAGCACCTCTTACTCACCGCGCACCGCGTTAGTGAGAAAACCTCACTGTGGCGGTCACCAAAGCCCGCGGGCCCGGGCGAGTCTGCCCACCGTGAGCGCGACCCGCAGCACCAGTGCGTCGCGGGCGTCGGTCGGGTTGCGGCCGGTGAGTTCGGCGGCTTTGCGCAGCCGGTACCGGACCGTGTTCGGGTGCACGAACAGCGTTTGCGCGCAGCGTTCCAGCACCCCTCCGGTGTCCAGATAGGTCTCGACCGTCCGCTGCAGGGCGGCTCCGGCTTCTTCCAACGGCCGGGCCACGAGGTCGACCAGCAGCCGTTCCGCGCCGGGGTCGCCGGAGAGGGCTCGTTCGGGGAGGAGGTCGTCGGAGCGCACCGGGCGCGGGGCTGCGGGCCAGCCGACCACCGCGCGCAGGCCGGACAGCGCCTCGGCCGCGCTGTGGTGCGCCTCGGCCAGCGTCGGCACCGTCGGACCGGCCACGACCGGGCCGTCGGCGAACACCGTTGACATCCGGGCCAGGATTTCGCGTTCCTTCGGCCCGCCCTCGGTGGGGCCGCCGATCACGATCACCAGCCGCGAGCCTTGCACCGACAGCAGTACCGCGCGGCCGACGCGGGCGGCGCGGGCGCGGACGTCGAAAACCACCGTCGGCGGGTCGTCCGACGGTGGATTTCCCACCAGCACAGTCGCCGCCGCGGCCGGATCCCACCCGAGCGCCGCGGCTCGCGAAAGGACGGATTCTTCGGCGTCCCCGCGGACGATTCCGTCCACCACGAGCGCTTCGAGCCGGGCGTCCCACGCGCCGCGCGCTTCCGCCGCCGCGGCGTAGGAATTGGCCGCGGCGAAAGCGATTTCCCTGCCGTAGCGCAGAATTCCTTCGATCAACGCGGCACGTTCGGCTTCCGAAGCGGCGAATTCGGGGAGCTGCTCCTCGAATACCTCGATCGCGAGCCGCACCATCGCGACGGCCTGGCGCAGGCTGATCCAGCGCGACACTTCGGTTGGCGCGTCGCGGAAGGCCTCGGTGGTGAGCTTCAGCGCTTCCTTCGAATCCCGCAGCCACGCGACGAATCCGCTGGCCCCGGTCTGCGTGATCAGCAGAACGCTGGCGCGCTGGTCGGCGGGGAGCCGCGCGAACCACACCAGCCGGCGTTCCATTTCCGCGACGCTCGCGCTCGCCAGCCGCCCGGAGGCGTGCTCCAGGCTGCGCAGGGTTTTCGCGGACAGTCCGTGGTGCTTGCGCGCTGGGCGTCCCGTGGTGTCGGCCATGTCGGATCCGATCCTACGTGCCGCGCGCGACCCGCAACTTTAGGCGGATGCGACGGCGACCTCAGGCGGTGGGCGGCGCCTGGACGAAGTGCCTAGGATCCGGGGTGGGGTGGTAGGGGATCACCCCGCGCGAAAAAAGAACAGGGGGACGGGCCATGCCAGAGCCCGGACTGGAGATCGACGGGATCTCCAAACGGTACGGCGCCGTGGTGGCGCTCGAGAAAATGACGTTCGACGTGCGGCCGGGGGAGCTTTTCGGATTCGTCGGCAGCAACGGGGCGGGCAAAACGACCACCATGCGCATCGCGCTCGGGGTGCTGAGCGCCGACGCGGGCCAGGTTCGCTACGCGGGCGAGCCCATCACGCACGAAACGCGCCGGCAGATCGGCTACATGCCCGAGGAACGCGGCCTGTACCCGAAGATGAAGGTCGGCGAACAGCTCACGTATCTGGCCCGGCTGCACGGAATGCCCGCCGCCGCGGCGAAGGCGTCGAGCGAACGGTGGACCGAACGCCTCGGCGTGGCCGCGCGCCGCGACGACGAGGTGCAGAAGCTCAGCCTCGGCAACCAGCAGCGCGTGCAGCTGGCCGCCGCGCTGGTGCACGAACCGCGGATTCTCGTGCTGGACGAACCGTTTTCCGGATTGGACCCGGTGGCCGTCGACGTGATGAGCGACGTGCTGAAGGAGAAGGCCGCCGAGGGCGTTCCGGTCGTGTTTTCCAGCCACCAGCTGGATTTGGTGGAACGGCTGTGCGACCGGATCGGGATTGTCCGGAGTGGACGGATGGAGGCGTCCGGCACGGTGGCGGAACTGCGCGCGGGCGGGACCGTCCGGCTGCTCGTCGACGCGCCGGAGGCTCCGGAAAACTGGGCCGCCGCGCTGCCCGGCGTGACCGTGCTCGGCCGCAAGGGCCCGGTGACCGAACTGGAACTGGCTGACGGCGCCGACGACCAGGCGGTGCTGCGCGCCGCGCTGGCGACCGGCCCGGTGCGGGAATTCGCCCGCAAACTGCCGTCCCTGACCGAGTTGTTCCGTTCTGTCGTGTCCGAGCAGCAGGAGGCCGCGGCATGACCGGGTCGAACATCCAGATGAGCCCGATGTCCGCGGTCGGCCTCGTCGCCGGGCGGGAAATCACCACACGGGTCAATTCCAAGGCCTACCGCATCACCACGCTGGTGATGGTGGTCATCGTCGTCGGGCTGGCGCTGGTCTTCAAGCTCTTCAACGGCGGCGGGGGCGCCGACGCGACGGTCGGCTACGTGCCGGCCGCCTCGCCGCTGGCGCAGCCGCTGAGCGCGACGGCGAAGTCGATCGGCCAGACCGTCGCGACGCAGCAGGTGCCCGACGAGAAGACCGGCCAGGACAAGCTGCGGGACGGTTCGATCGACGCGCTCCTGGTGCAGGACGCGAAGCGGGTGCACGTCCAGGTGAAGAAGGACCTGGACGCGAAGCTGAAGAACACGTTCACCGTGCTCGAGGGGCAGCTGGCGCTCAACCAGCAGATCGAGTCCCTCGGCGGCGATCCGGCGAAGGTGCGCCAGGCGACCGCCGAGGCGACGATCGACGAACTGCCGCCGCTCGAGAAACCGTACGACTACAACGGGCAGCAGCTGGTGCTCGGCATCATCGCGGGCATCCTGATCTACCTCTCGCTGATGCTCAACGGGCAGAGCGTGGCCCAGGGCGTGGTCGAGGAGAAAACCTCGCGGGTGGTCGAACTGCTGCTGTCGACGATCAAACCGTGGCAGCTGATGGCCGGGAAGGTGCTCGGCATCGGCGTTGTCGGGCTGATCCAGATGCTGGCGATCGGTGTGGCGGGCGTCGCGGCCGGGCTCGGGTTCGGGGTGCTGACGATCTCGGTGAACGCCGCGGTCGGCACCGTGATCTGGCTGATCGTCTGGTACCTGCTCGGGTTCTTCATGTATTCGATCGTGTTCGCCGCTCTCGGCGCGCTGGTGTCGCGGCAGGAGGACGTGGGCGGCGCGACGATGCCCGCGCTGATGTTCGTGATCGCCGGGTACGTGGTGGGGATTTCGATTCTGCCGTCGAATCCGGGCAGCCCGCTGGCCGAGGTGCTGTCGCTGATCCCGGTGTTCGCGCCGACGCTGATGCCGATGCGGCTCGCGATGGGCGGCGTGCCGGTGTGGGAGGCGGTGCTGTCGGTGGGTCTGGTGATCGTGCTGATCCCGGCGCTGATCTGGCTGGCCGCGCGGATCTACCGCAACGCGGTGATGCGCACCGGCGCGAAGGTGAAGCTGCGGGACGCCCTGCGCGCGGCCTGACCGCGAAGTTCCGGACGGCGGGCCGCGGCGGAATGCCGCGGCCCGCCGTTTCTTTGCGAAAGCCTCTACTCTCGGTGGACCTGCCGGCCCAGTGAGGGACCTGGGCAGCGGAGGCCCTAACCCACGTGGGTTAGCGGCATCGGGTGAGTTGCGTGAACGCCGCCCTCGCGAACCCGCCGTTCCGGTCACCCGGCCGAGCGCCGGTTAATGACCTTCGCGCGGCATCTCCGCCGCTCGCTATTGCCGCCGCGCGGTTATCCGGCACGCGTGCGGAAGACCCGCGCAATTCGCCGCCGCGGACTGTCGCACGACGCGAATTCGCACCGCACAGAGCGCGCCCGCACGGGATTCCCGTCCGGACATCTCCGCCGCCGTCCGCTGGTCGGCACGCAAATCCGTCGGCGACTCGCCAATCGCCCGAACATGAAGGCCAGATGAACGGCGGAGAAAACCCGAACCGCATTCGTCTCGGAAGCGCCCGCGCGCGGCGATAAAGAGCGGAAAATGTTCGAGGCCGCTCGGCGCTTGCGGTTTTCGCTGCGCCGAGCGGCCTCGTCTCCCCGGTCCCCACCGGTAGGACAAGTATGGCGGCGATTGATCTTCCCGCGCCAGTCGTCTCACTCGATCGTGGTGCACAGCACTCGGGCGCAGTGGGTACCTGTCCTGCGACCCGGTGCGACAGGACGGTGCCGGAATCCACGTCGAACCGCGGCGAAGGGAGCCAGCGTGGGTGAACAACTCAAGGACGGACTCGGACAGGCCTGGAATCTGGTGGCCACGTTCGTCCCGAAACTCGTGGGTTTTCTGATCATCCTCTTGATCGGCTGGCTGATCGCGAAAGCCGTGTCCAAAGCGGTCGGGCTCGTTCTCGGAAAGCTCGGTTTCACGCGGATGGTGGAGAAGACCGGGCTGACCGGAATGGTGAAGGGCGCGAATCTCGACGCCACCGCGGTGCTCGTGAAACTCGTCTACTACTTCATTCTGCTGATCGCGCTGCAGCTGGCGTTCGGGGTGTTCGGGCAGTCGAACCCGGTGAGCCAGCTGCTGAACGACATCATCGCGTTCCTGCCGAGGATCCTGGTCGCGGTGGTGCTGATCATCGTCGCGGCGGCGATCGCGAAGGTCGTGCGGGACGTCGTCGCGGGCGCGCTGTCGGGCCGTTCGGCCGGGCGGCTGCTCAGCACGATCGCGTACTGGCTGGTGATGGCGTTCGGCATCATCGCGGCGCTGGGCCAGGTGAACATCGCGACGGCGGTGACCGGCCCGATCCTGATCGCGGTGCTGGCGACCGCGGGCGGCGTGATCGTGGTCGGCTTCGGCGGCGGCCTGATCAAGCCGGCCCAGGAACGCTGGGGCGGCTGGCTGGCGAACCTGCAGGGCCAGGTCGGCTCCGGCAACAGTGCACGGGAGCCGGGCCAGGTGAGCGGGCAGCACGCGCACGCCGGGCAGGCCCGGACGCAGAGCTATCCGCAGTCGCAGTCGGGCAGCCTTCCGCAGCCGGGCGAGCAGACCCGCCAGATGCCCGCGGACGGCGGACGCCCGCCGGAGCCGCCGACCCCGCCCGCCGGGTTCGGCCGCGTGGACCGCTGATCCGGCGCCAGTCGAGCCGGGGATTCCGCGGACAGCGAGCTGATCCGCGGAGCTTCACCGGCTCCGGGCCGTGCTGCTGACCGGATTCGAACCCGGCCGGCGGCTTCGCTGACGGCCTTCCCCGATCCGCGGGTCGGGACAAGGGGCCGCGTTGCTTCGGCAGCGCGGCCCCGCGGTCTGCCCGGTGCAATTCCGCTCGTGGCGGTCGGCAAGGGCGGCACGTAGGGCTGGGGCTCGATCACCACAGCCGGCCCCGCCGTTCGGGCGATGGAGGCCCGGCGCCACCCCGGCGCCGGGCCTCCGCCATGTCCGGCTCCGGCGTCCACTCAGCGGGACTGTCTTCAGTCTCACATCGGCACGGGAATGGCGGCTCCGTGTTGCATGTTGGGAGGCGTAGATCGGAAGGGGTGCCGACGTGGACTTCCTGTTGCATCACGGCGTGACCGTGTTCGGCCAGTGGATCTCGATCGCCGAGCTGGCCGGGCAGGTGTTCGCGCTCGCGGTCGTGTTCCTCGCGCAGCGGCGGACGCTGTGGACCTGGCCGGTGCAGGTCGGCGCGACGGTCCTGCTCTTCTCCGTTTACGCGTCCGCGCATCTCGGCGGTCTCGCCGGACGGCAGGTCGCGATCCTGCTCATCTCGCTCTACGGCTGGTGGGCCTGGAACCGCAGGACCGACCCGGTGTACGGCGTCGTGGTGCGCAAGGGCCGCTGGACCGAGCGGGCCGTGATGCTCGGCGCGTTCGGGCTGGGCACGGTCGCGATGGCGCTGACGCTCCAGGCACTCGACGCCTCGTGGGCGCCCTGGCCGGACGCCGCGATCTTCGTCGGAACGCTCGTCGCGTTCGCCGCGCAAGGCGTCGGGCTCGTGGAGTTCTGGGGCGTGTGGCTGGTGGTCGACGCGATCGGCGTGCCGCTGCAGATCAGCTCCGGCCTGTACTTCTCGGCCGCGATCTACATTGTCTTCGCCGCGCTGGTCGTCCACGGCTGGGTCACCTGGAACCGCTCGGCGCGCACCGCGGTGTCCGGCGAGAAGGCCGTCGCCGCGGCGCGCTGAGGTCAGGCGCCGAGCGCGAGCTGCCCGTCCGGGGTCAGCTCGGCCCGCGTCCACTGCCCGACCGGCCCGCCCAGTGCGGACACCGGGCGGACCAGGCCTTCCCGGACGAGATCGTGCGCGGTCGTCTGGTCGCAGCAGGGCAGGCCGTCGACCCTCAGATCCGGTTCGCAGCTGCGGGTGAGTTCGGCTCGGCCGGCGGCGATCGCGCGGAGCATCGCCAGCGCGCGGCGGTTCAGCGTGACGGACATGGTCTTTCCCCCTCGGATCTTCCGAAGGCAGGAGACGTGATGTCCGTCACTGGATACGCGATTACGCCGACCGCACCAGTCCGCGCCCGCGCCCCGCTCAGCGGAGCGTGGCGTGGGTGGGGCGCAGGTCGTCCACCCGCCGGACCCCGAGCAGCTGCATCGTGCGGATCATCTCGGTGCGCAGGATGTCCACGCAGCGCTGCACGCCGCGTTCGCCGCCCGCCATCAGGCCGTACAGGAACGCGCGGCCGATCAGCACCGCGTTCGCGCCGCGGGCGAGCGCGGCCACGATGTCGCCGCCGGACAGGATGCCGGTGTCGACCCAGACCTCGGCGCTGCCCTGGACCGCGTCCAGCGTCGCGGGCAGCAGCTCGATCGGCGTCGGGGCCCGGTCGAGCTGACGGCCGCCGTGGTTGGACAGCAGGACCGCGTCCGCGCCGTGTTTCACCACTTCGCGGGCGTCGTCGACGTTCTGCACGCCCTTGATCACGAGCTTGCCCGGCCAGGTCTGGCGCACCCAGTCGAGGTCGTCGAAGTTCAGCGTCGGGTCGAAAAGCTTGTCCAGCAGTTCCGCGACGGTGCCGCCGAACCGGTTGAGCGACGCGAAGTTCAGCGGCTCGGTGGTCAGCATGTTGAACCACCACGCCGGGTGCATCGCGCCGTCCACGAACGTCTTCAGCGTGATCGCGGGCGGGATGGTGAGGCCGTTGCGGACGTCGCGCAGCCGCTGTCCCGCGACCGGGGTGTCGACGGTCAGCAGGAGCGTGTCGTATCCGCTCTCCCACGCGCGATTCATCAGATCTTCGCCCGCGCCGTGGTCGCGCCACACGTACAGCTGGAACCACTTCCGCGCATCCGGCGCGGCGGCCGCGAGATCCTCGATCGACGTGGTGCCCATCGTCGAAAGCGCCATCGGCATGTTGTTGCGCTGCGCCACCCTGGCCACCGCGCGCTCGCCCTCGGTCTGCATCATCCGCGTGAACCCGGTGGGCGCGAACGCGAACGGCAGCGCCGAGCGCTTGCCGAGGATCTCCCTGCTGGTGTCCACATCGGACACGCCGCGCAGCACGTTGGGCTGGAATTCCACCCGGCGGTAGGCCTGCCGGGCGCGGCGCAGGCTGTCCTCGAGTTCGGCCGCGCCGTCGGTGTAGTCGAACGCCGCGCGCGGGGTCCGCTTGCGCGCGATCATCCGCAGGTCGGCGATCGTGTGCGCGCCGGCCAGGCGCCGGTCGGTCGGGTTGAGCACGATCGGCTTCGGCCGCAGGATCTCTTTGAGCTCGCTGGGCCGGGGCAGGCGACGCTGGGTCACGCTCGACCACCTTTCGTCAGGCATCCAGATACATCCGATGTCTACCTTAAGGCAGAGGCCCCTCCAGGACATCGTCCCGGGAGGGGCCTCCGCGGTCAGGCAGCGGTCACGCGTTGCCGGAGTCGGACGTCTGCGGCCCGGCGGCCGCCACGTCGTCGAGCCGGTAGCGGCGCGCCGCCTCGGCGACCTTCGCCTGGTCGAACTCGCCGCGCTTGGCGAGCGCGGACAGCGCCCCGACGGTGATCGACTCGGCGTCCACCAGGAACTTGCGCCGCGCGGCCGGGCGGGTGTCGGAGAACCCGAACCCGTCGGTGCCGAGCGTGAGCATGTCGGTGGGCACCCACGGGCGGATCATGTCCGGCACCGCGCGCATCCAGTCCGACACCGCCACGACCGGGCCGGAAACCTCGGCCAGCTTCTGCGTGACGTACGGAACCCGCGGCGTCGCGTCCGGGTGCAGCAGGTTCTCGTGGTCGATCTCGACCGCTTCGCGGCGCAGTTCGCCCCACGACGTCGCCGACCACACCGCGGCCCGCACGCCCCACTCCTCGGCCAGCATCTTCTGCGCCTTGAGCGCGTCCGGCATCGTGACGCCGGAGACCAGCACCTGGACCTCCGGGCCGTCGCCCTCAGGGGCGTCGGCGTACCGGTAGAGGCCCTTCAGGACGCCGTCGACGTCCAGGTTCTCCGGCTCCGCCGGCTGCTGGTACGGCTCGTTGTAGATGGTGATGTAGTAGAAGACGTTCTCGCCGTTGCCGTCCGGGCCGGTCTCGCCGTACATCCGGCGCAGGCCGTCCTTGACGATGTGGGCGATCTCGAACGAGTACGCCGGGTCGTACGCCACCACGGCCGGGTTCGTCGCCGCCAGCAGCAGCGAGTGCCCGTCCGCGTGCTGCAGACCCTCACCGGTCAGCGTGGTGCGGCCGGCAGTGGCTCCCAGCACGAAACCGCGGGCCATCTGGTCCGCCGCCGCGTACAGGCCGTCGCCGGTGCGCTGGAACCCGAACATCGAGTAGAAGATGTAGATCGGGATCATCGGCTCGCCGTGCGTCGCGTACGACGTGCCGACGGCGGTGAACGACGCGGTGGAACCCGCCTCGTTGATGCCCTCGTGCAGCAGCTGGCCCTTCTCGGACTCCTTGTACGCCAGCATCAGGCTCGCGTCGACCGAGGTGTAGGTCTGGCCGTGCGGGTTGTAGATCTTGGCGGTCGGGAACATCGAGTCGAGGCCGAACGTGCGCGCCTCGTCCGGGATGATCGGGACGATCCGCTTGCCGATCTCCGAGTCCTTCGCCAGCTCGCGGATGAGCCGGACGATCGCCATCGTGGTGGCGACCTCCTGCTTGCCCGAGCCCTTGCGGACGCCCTCGTAGACCTTGTCGCCGGGCAGCACGAGCGCCTTGGCGGTCTTCGGGCGGCGCTCCGGCAGGTACCCGCCCAGCGCCTTGCGGCGGCCGCGCATGTACTCGATCTCCGGCGAATCCGGGCCGGGGTGGAAGTACGGCGGCAGCTTCGGGTTCTTCTCGAGCTCCTCGTCGCTGATCGGGATCCGCTGCGCGTCCCGGAACAGCTTCAGGTCGTCGAGGGTGAGCTTCTTCATCTGGTGCGTGGCGTTGCGGCCCTCGAACGACGGGCCGAGGCCGTAGCCCTTGATGGTGTGGGCCAGGATCACCGTCGGCTGGCCGTGGTGCTCCATGGCCGCCTTGTACGCCGCGTACACCTTGCGGTAGTCGTGCCCGCCGCGCTTGAGGTTCCAGACGTCGGCGTCGGACAGGTCCTTGACCAGTTCCTTCGTCCGCGGGTCGCGGCCGAAGAAGTGCTCGCGGACGAAGGCGCCGTCGTTGGCCTTGTACGTCTGGTAGTCGCCGTCCGGCGTGACGTTCATCAGGTTGACCAGCGCGCCGTCGCGGTCGGCCGAGAGCAGCGCGTCCCACTCGCGGCCCCAGATGACCTTGATCACGTTCCAGCCCGCGCCGCGGAAGTAGGACTCCAGCTCCTGGATGATCTTGCCGTTGCCGCGCACCGGGCCGTCGAGCCGCTGCAGGTTGCAGTTGATCACGAAGGTCAGGTTGTCCAGGCCCTCGCCCGCGGCCACGTGGATCAGGCCGCGCGATTCGGCCTCGTCCATCTCGCCGTCGCCGAGGAACGCCCAGACGTGCTGGTCGGAGGTGTCCTTGATGCCGCGGTCGTGCAGGTAGCGGTTGAACCGCGCCTGGTAGATCGCGTTCATCGGGCCGAGGCCCATCGACACCGTCGGGTTCTCCCAGAACTCCGGCATCAGCCGCGGGTGCGGGTACGACGGGAGGCCGCCGCCCTCGCCCGCGTGGCTGTACTCCTGGCGGAACCCGTCGAGCTGCTGCTCGGAAAGGCGGCCCTCGAGGAACGCGCGGGCGTACATGCCGGGGGAGGCGTGGCCCTGGAAGAAGACCTGGTCGCCGCCGCCGGAGTGGTCCTTGCCGCGGAAGAAGTGGTTGAAGCCGACCTCGTACAGCGCCGCCGACGAGGCGTAGGTGGAGATGTGGCCGCCGACGCCGACGCCCGGCCGCTGCGCGCGGTGCACCATGATCGCCGCGTTCCAGCGGATGTAGCGGCGGTAGCGGCGCTCGATCTCCTCGTCGCCCGGGAACCACGGCTCGTTCTCGGTGGGGATCGTGTTCACGTAGTCGGTCGACGTGAGCGCCGGGACGCCGACGTTGCGCTCCCGGGCGCGCTCGAGGATGCGCAGCATCAGGTACCTGGCCCGCTGCTGGCCCCCTCGCGCCAGCGCCTCGTCGAAGGAGTCCAGCCATTCGCTGGTCTCTTCCGGGTCGATGTCGGGAAGGTGCGCCGCGAGTCCGTCACGGATGACGCGTACGCGAGCCGGGGTCTCCTTGCCGGAGGCGCCGTCGTTCTGCGGGGCCAAGGGGTCTCCTTGTAGCTGGTTGTAGCCGTTGTAGCTGGTGGGCGGGAGTGCTCGCCGACGTCCATGGTCGTCCCGGTTGGGGTTCCCGTCACCTGTACTGCCCGGTAACATCGGCCGCCCGAGTGTCGCCACTCCCCGCGCACGGTGTATCGCGCGCGCGTTTTCTCTCCTCCACCCTAAAGGAGGCTCCCGGGGAGGGCGTCGCAGCGGTGGGTACTGAGTGCCACCCGGAGTCGGGCGGGGAGGCGGCAAGCCCCTACGCTGCAGACACGACTTGCCAAAGATCCGGTGTGGACGGTTGCGCGCAGCGCCGCGTCAGTGTTCGCTGTTCGACAACCGTGTATCCGAGTGCGGCGGACCTACCGCCGCGCTCCGTCGTAGTTGGAGGAGTGGAAGCAGTGGTCGCCGCGGGAGACGCAGGCAACGCCGGCGTCGCCGAGAGCCTTGGCATCAAGCCGGACATGGTGGTCCAGGAGATCGGCTGGGACGAGGACGTCGACGACGGCGTCCGCGCGGCGATCGAGGAAACCATCGGCGGTGAGCTCCTCGACGAAGACGCGCAGGAGGTCATCGACGTTGTGCTGCTGTGGTGGCGCGACAACGACGGAGACCTCGGGGACGCGCTGGTCGACGCGCGAGGCCCGCTGGACGAGAACGGCGTGATCTGGGTGCTGACCCCGAAGACCGGGCAGCCCGGGCACGTCGAGCCCAGCGACATCGCCGAGGCGGTGCCCCAGGTCGGGCTCGCCCAGACGGCCAACATCAGCGTGGGCCCCGGCTGGCTGGGCACCCGGCTGGTGTCGCCGAAGTCCTCGAAGGCCAAGCAGCGCTGAGGCCGCGATAGGGTGGGCGGCACGCTCGTGTTCGCTCTGGAGAGGAATCGCCGGTATGGCCGTCGAGGTCGGTTCGCAGGCCCCTGACTTCACGCTCAACGACTACAACAAGCAGCCGGTCACGCTGTCGCAGTTCAAGGGCGACAAGCCGGTCCTGCTGGTGTTCTACCCGTTCGCTTTCAGCGGGATCTGCACCGGCGAACTGTGCCAGCTGCGCGACGAGTTCGGCGACTACGACGGCAAGGGCGTCCAGGTGCTGGGCGTCTCGGTCGACACGCCGTTCTCGCTCAAGGCGTGGGCCGAGGTCGAGGGCTACCAGTTCCCGCTGCTGTCGGACTTCTGGCCGCACGGCGAGGTGGCGCAGAAGTACGGCGTGTTCAACGACCAGGCAGGGCTCGCCGTCCGCGGCACCTTCCTGATCGACACCGAAGGCGTGGTCCGCTTCGCCGAGGTCAACGCGCCGGGCGAGGCGCGCGACCAGTCCGGGTGGAAGAAGGCGGTCGAGGAACTGACCGCCTGAATTCTTTTCGCTCGCCGGGGCGGGGACTCCCCGTTCCGGCGCGCGGGCGCATAGCTCAGCGGGAGAGCACTCGGTTTACACCCGAGCGGTCGCAGGTTCGATCCCTGCTGCGCCCACCGTTCTCGAGCCGACCCCATCCGGTGAAAGCTTTACCGGATGGGGTCGGCTTGTTTTCGTTGCTGGACTGTCGAGCATCCGGTGCGGTGTCCGCGGACACAAGAGAAGGCCCCTCGAACCGGGATCCCCCATCGTTCCCGGCCCAAGAGGCCTTCTCGTTCCTCCCCTTGCCCCGTCGGGCCTGCCCCCTCGACAGGCCCGGCCGCAGCGCACTCCGCGGGTGTACGCGAGACAAGAGGCGGCTTCGGCGGCGCTGGATACTGCGCCAACCGGGTGATCTCACCGCGTGAGTGCGGCGACCTCTCCGATCAGCCGGTCGATCTCCTCGTCGGTGTTGTAGTAGTGCACCGACGCGCGCACCAGATCCGGCAAGTGGCGGGCGGTGAAGTCGTACTGCGCCGACGGCGGGCGCGCCACGCTCGTGTTGATTTTCGCCGCGTTCAGCCGGTCCTTGATCTCGTCCGCGGGCAGTCCGTCGACGCTGAAGGTCACGAGGCCGCATTTGCGCGCGCCCGCGTCGTGCACGGTGACCCGGTCCAGTTCGGCCAGGCGGGAGCGGAGGGTCGCGGCCAGGGCGGTGACACGTTCTTCGATCGCGGGCAGGCCCCATTCCAGCGCGTAGTCCACAGCCGCGCCGAGGCCGAGTACCGCGGCGTAATCGCGTTCCCATACCTCAAATCGTTTGGCGGTCGGGTCGACGACGTACTCGGTGGGGGAGGTCCACTTGGCCGAGTGCAGGTCGAGCATCGCCGGTTCGAGACGGTCGCGCAGCCGCGGGTGCACGTACAGGAATCCGGTGCCGCGCGGCCCGCGCAGGTACTTGCGGCCGGTGGTGGTCAGGGCGTCGCAGCCGATGCGTTCGACGTCCAGGTCCAGCTGTCCGGCCGACTGGCACGCGTCGAGCAGGAACGGGATGCCCGCCTCGCGCGCGACGGCGCCGATTTCCTCGGCGGGGTTCACCAGGCCGCCCTGGGTGGGCACGTGGGTCACCGCGATGAGCTTGACGTCGGAGTCGATCCGGCGGCGCAGGTCGGCGACGTCGAGCTGGCCGGTTTCGTCGTCGCCCACGACCTCGACGGTCGCTCCGGTGCGGCGCGCGATCTGGAGGTAGGCGATGGCGTTGCTGGCGTATTCGGCGCTCGCGGTGAGGATCCGGTCGCCCGGTCCGAACGGCAGCGCGTAGAAGATCGCCTGCCACGAGCGGGTGGCGTTGTCGCTGAGCGCGATGTCGTCCGGAGCGGCGTTGAGCAACCGCGCGATCGAGGCGTATACGCCGTCGATGCGGTCCTTGGCCTGTTCGACCGCTTCGTAGCCGCCGAGCAGGGATTCGGTGCGCAGGTAGTCGATCACGGTGTCGGTGACGCGTGCGGGCGGGAGCGCGGAGCCGGCGTTGTTGAAGTGCGTGACTCCGACGCACCCTGGGGTTTCGGACCGTGCGCGGGCGACATCGAAAGAGCTGGCCATATGAACTGAATACAGTACGAGTGAACTGTGTGCAATACTCGCCGCATGGGCAAGAGACTCCTGCGCGGTGAACTCATCGAGGAGATCACCGCGCGCGTCCTCGACGGACGGTTCCCCGCCGAGACCCGGATCAACGAGGTCCACCTGGCGAACGAGCTGGGCGTCTCCCGCACGCCGTTGCGCGAGGCGCTGATCGGACTGGCCGACCGCGGGCTGCTCGTCGCCGCTCCGGGGCGCGGATTCCTCGTCGCGCCACTCGATCCGCAGGAAGCGCGCCGGCTGTACCCGCTGATCGCCGAACTGGAAGCGCTCGCGCTGCGCTGGACGTCGCCGCTGGAACTCGCCTCGCTGCCGGACGCGCTCGACCGGATTTCCGACGAGATAGCCGATTCCTGCGATCTCCCGGCGGCCGACGACCGGTGGCACGCGCTGCTCACGTCCCGCTGCGGCAACCCCCATCTGCTGCGCTTGATCGAGCAGACAAAGCCGTTGCTCAAACGCTACGAGACGGCATACTTCGGCGGGCGGGACCGAGTGGCGGAGAGCGTGGCCGAACACCGCGAGATCGCGGCGGCCTTGCGGGCGAACGATTTGCCCGGCGCGTCCGCGCTGCTGGTCCGGAACTGGGTGAAAGCGTTGACGTACTTGCAAGGGAGCTGATCCGGTGCGGGTTTTCGCGCATCTTTCCGACATCCACCTCGACGGCAGCGAGCGCGCCGACGCACGGGCCGCCGCAGTGACGCGGTACCTGCGAAACCTCGAAGCGCCGGTCGACGCTGTGTTCGCCACCGGCGACATCGCCGATCACGGCCTGCCCGAGGAATACCGTCGCGCGGCCGCACTGCTGGACCTTCCGGTGCCGGTGGTGGTCTGCCCTGGCAACCACGACGTCCGCGCGCAGTTTCGCGAAGCGCTGTTGGGAGAGCCGGCTGGCGACGCACCGGTGAACTCCGCGACCAAGGTGGCCGATGTCCTGCTCGTGTCGTGCGATTCGACGATCCCGGGCAAGGGCGCGGGCTACCTCGCCGACGAGACGCTCGCCTGGCTGGACGACACGCTCGCCGGGCACGACGGTCCGTCGTTCGTCGCGTTCCACCACCCGCCGCTCGACGTCGGGGTGCCGCTGGTGGACGCGATCCGCCAGACCGGCGAAGACCGTCTCGCTGCCGTGCTGAAGCGGCACCCCGGCGTCGTGGCGCTGTTGTGCGGGCACGTGCACACCGGCGCTGCAACAGAGTTCGCGGGCGTGCCGGTGCGGATCGCGCCGGGCGTGGTGTCCGGTTCACTGCTGCCGGTGGAACCCGGCGCGGGCCGCGGCTGGGACGAAGGCGGGCCGCTGGACTTCGACAGCCCGCCGTCGCTGCTGCTGCACGTGCTGCACGACGACGGCAGGCTGACGACGCATCAGCGCGCGGTCACCGAGTAAAGACCGGCAGCGTGACCCGCGAGGGCCGGGTCTCGTCGTGGAACACCTCGAACCGGTTCGGCGTGCCGTGCACCGCGGACGAAACCCGTTCTCCCGTACCGTGATTGCGCGCGAACCGGGGGAACGCGCCGCCCGCGACCTGAACCCGCAAGCGGTGCCCTCGGCGGAAGCGGTACGCGGTCGGGTCGAGCTCCACCTCGGCCCGCACCACTCCGTCGGCGTCGGCTTCCGGCAGGCCGGGACGCAGCCGCAGGATCCCGTCGGTGACGTTGCGCGAGATGCCGCTGGGATCGACGTCGCACAGCCGCACGTACACGTCGGCGTCGGCCAATTCGGTCCGCACGAACACCGTGGCGGACACGTCGCCGATCACGTCGACGTCGTGCACCAGTGGTTCGCCGGTGAACACCAGCACGTCGTCGCGCGCCTCGATCTCGGAATTGTCGCGCTGCTTGGACTTTCCCATCAGCAACGGCCCGCCGACGGCCGGCGTCGGGTCCGCCGGGTCGTAGGTGAAGGGCGTGGGCAGGGCCTCGCCGGGCACCGTTTCGCCGAGACCGCCGACCGGGCGCAGGTGTGCGTGGGTGGGCTCGGAAGCCGGCGGCCAGTGGTCGAAGTCGAGCCAGGTCGACGCCTTCTGCAGGAAGATCCGCACGGGGGAGCGCTGCAACTGGGTGCGGTCGTCGGCGAGGTGCGCGCGCAGGAAGCCGAGCTGGTCCTGGATCAGCACGCGGAAGCTGGCCGGTTCGCCGTGCGACCACGGGCCGACGGTGATCCGCGGCGACCGTCCGGCGTCCTGCAGCGTGCGGAAGTCCCGCATCTGCGCGCGGATGAACAGGTCGTACCAGCCGGTGACCATGCTGACCGGCACGTCGAGTTTCGCGACTTCGGCGCTGTGGTCGGACATCTGCCAGAAATCGTCGTCCGGGTCGGCGTGCTCGGTGACGTCCTGGAGGAATTGCACCGGCTTGCCGATCGCCGCCACGTCCGCGCCCGCGATCGGCAGGTACGCCATCGCACTGCGCGTGCGCCGCGTCTGCAACGGGTTCGGCAGCGCGGCGAACCGCTCCTCCTGCTTCCCGATCATCGCCGACCAGGACACCATGTTGTCCGCCGCGAGCACCCCGCCCGGATAGAACGTGCTGACGAATTCCGACGCGGTGATCCCGAGGCACATGGCTTCCAGCGGCGGGTCGAGATACGGGCCGACTGCCCATTGCGTGTGCCCGAGGTAGCTCGCGCCCGCCATCGCGATCCGCCCGTCGCACCAGGGCTGTGCGCGCAGCCATTCGACGGTGGCGATCCCGTCCTCGCGTTCGAGGTGGAACGGGCGGAATTCGCCTTCGGAGCCGAAGGTGCCGCGGGTGCTTTGCAGGACGGTTTGCAGGCCGTGGCGCGCGAAGGTTTCGCCGAAGAGTTTGGCGAGGGGGCCGGTGCGGCCGTAGGGGGTGCGGATCAGGACTACGGGGCCGTTCGTCAGGCCCGCCGGGGTGTAGCGGTCGGCTAGGAGGTGCACGCCGTCGTGCATCGGGACGCGGAGGCCCTTGGCTGCGGTCGGAGCCGGACCCTCGGCGGCGGGGAGACCGAGCAGTCGGTCGACGATTCGGTTCAGCACGTAATCGAACGTACGCGAGTCGCTACCGTTCCGCTCCTGCGGAGAAGGCGGTCCGTGAGGGGAACCCTGGGGGAATCAGCGGCTGTGCGGGTTCCCCTCACGTACCTAGGCGGCGAGTGCGTCCGTCACCTGGAGAGCGGGGTTGCGGAACGGGGCGAGCAGTTCCGGATCGACGCCTGCTCGTGCCAACGCCGCCGCGAGTACCGCGGGACGGGCTCGGTCGCCGCCGTCCGCGATCTTCAGCGCCACTGCGGTTCCGTCCGGCAACGCGGCGAGCTGCACGGCCTCGAAACCGTCCTTCGCGATCAGTCCCGGCACGGCCCGCATCAGCCGGGTGACGTCGCGTCGGCTCCCGGCCACCAGATCCGGATGTTGCCGGATCCCGTTGGCCACCAACGATTCCGGCGAACCCTCTGGCGCGGTCGCGATCCGCGAAGCAGCCTTCGCCAAACCTCGCAGAGAGAGCGCGAACAGTGGCGCACCGCAGCCGTCCGTGGCTACGCGCGGCACGGTTTGCCCGGTCAGTTCCTCGACGGTTTCCCGGGTCGCACGCTGCAACGGGTGTGCCGGATCGAGGTAACCGTCGACGTCCCACCGCTGCTCTTGGCAGACGGCCAGCATCGCGGCGTGCTTGCCGGAGCAGTTGTGCGCGAGTCGCGACGGCTGCCGTCCAGCAGCGATCCAGGCGTCCCGCTCGACCGGGTCGTAGGGCAGGTCAGCGGGGTTGCCCAGATCGGTTGCGGTGAAGCCGCGGCTTTTCAGCACGGCGGCGGCTGCTTGGAGATGCCGCGGTTCGCCGGAGTGGCTGGCCGCGGCGATCGCGAAACCGGACGGATCGAGGCGCAGTCCGAGCCGGGCCATCGCGGCGGCCTGCAACGGCTTCGCGGTCGAGCGCGGGTACATCGCGACGTCCGGGTCGCCTGCCTCGAACAGCGTCGAACCGTCGGGAGAGAACACGACGACGGAACCGTGGTGGACGCCCTCGACCATGCCATCGCGCAGAAGGTGGACCAGCGGGACGTGCCGCGGTTCGCGTTCCTGCGGGATCACGACGCCTCTGCCTTGTCGAACGCGCTCATGTCGATCCGCTTGCGCACGACGAACCAGCCGGCGACGAGCGCGACGACGATCATCGGCAGCGCCATGAGGG
Organism: Amycolatopsis sp. Poz14; assembly: GCF_006704225.1. Classification (NCBI taxonomy): domain Bacteria; kingdom Bacillati; phylum Actinomycetota; class Actinomycetes; order Pseudonocardiales; family Pseudonocardiaceae; genus Amycolatopsis; species Amycolatopsis sp. Poz14. Next base: position 8,461,668 of record NZ_JACLHD010000001.1, on the reverse strand, counting down.
TGATCCGGCCGGTCTTGTCGAAGCCCATCAGCACGACGACCGCGGCGAGGAAGGCGAGCGTCGCGATTTCGGTGTAGGGCGAGAACGGCAGCCGGAAGTGCGGCCGGGTCACCTCGCCGCGCTTGGCCTTCCGCACGAACAGCAGGTGGCTGAGCACGATGATCGCCCAGGTGCCGAGGATGCCGACGGCGGCGAAGTTCAGCACGATCTCGAACGCGTCCTTCGGCACCACGTAGTTCAGCCCGACGCCGACCACGCACACCGACGACGTCAGCAGGATCCCGCCGTAGGGCACCTGGTTGCGGTTCATCACGCCGGTGAACTTCGGCGCGGACCCGGCCAGCGACATCGAGCGCAGGATCCGCCCGGTCGAGTACAGGCCGGAGTTGAGGCTCGACAGCGCGGCGGTCAGCACGACCAGGTTCATGATGCTGTCCGCGCCGGGCACGCCCAGTTTCGCCAGCACGGTGACGAACGGGCTCTGGTCTGCCGAGTAGGCGTCCCACGGCAGCAGCATCGCCAGCAGCACGACCGAGCCGACGTAGAACAGCGCGATCCGCCACATGATCGAGTTGATCGCCTTGGGCACGATCTTCTTCGGGTTCTCCGTTTCGCCCGCCGCGACGCCGACCAGCTCGCACGAGGCGTAGGCGAACACGACGCCCTGCACGATCAGGATCATCGGCACGATGCCCGCCGGGAACACGCCGCCGTGGTCGGAGATCAGCTGTGGGCCGGGGATGTGGCCGTCGATCGGATGCTGCGTCACCAGCAGGACGATGCCGACGATCAGGAACAGCACCAGCGCGGCGACCTTGACGATCGAGAACCAGAATTCCATCTCGCCGAACAGCTTCACCGACACGAGGTTCAGCGACAGCACGACCGCCAGCGCGATCAGCGCGAGCACCCACTGCGGGATCGGCGTGAAGAACGACCAGAAGTGCGCGTACAGCGCGATGGCGGTGATGTCCGCGATGCCGGTCGTCGACCAGTTCAGGAAGTGCATCCAGCCCGCGACGTACGCGCCCTTCTCGCCCATGAACTCGCGCGCGTAGGACACGAACGCGCCGGACGACGGACGGTGCAGGATCAGTTCGCCGAGCGAGCGCACCACGAAGAACGCGAAGAGCCCGCACACCGCGTACACGATCGCGAGCGCCGGACCGGCCTGTGCGAGCCGTCCGCCCGCGCCGAGGAACAGGCCGGTGCCGATCGCGCCGCCGATGGCGATCATGTTGATGTGCCGGGATTTCAGCGCCTTGTTGTATCCGGCGTCGCCCGCGTCGGCGGGACCCGCCTCGGCAGTGGCGGGCAGGGTTTCTTCACTCACGCGGTGGTACCTGTTTCTGCTTCGCCGGCGCGCGCCGGTCGGACGATCGTGGTCAGGGTCTTCTCGACGTGATCGAGATGCTCGGTCATCGCGGCCGCCGCCGCGTCTTCCTCGCCTTCGGCGATCGCCGTGACGATGCGCCGGTGCTCGACGTTCGACTGGGTGCGCCGTCCGCCGAGCTGGTTCAGGAACGCCGACTGGCGGGCCAGTGCGTCGCGGATCTCCTCGATCACCTTCGCGAACACCGGATTGCCAGATGCCCGTGCGATCGTGACGTGAAACTGTGAGTCGAGCGCCACCCAGGCGGCGTCCGCGGTCTCGGCGTCCATCCGGTCGACCAGATCGGCGAGCCGGGCGAGCTGGTCGGCATCGCGGCGGCGCGCGGCGTACGCGGCCACCGGGACCTCGACGTGCCTGCGCACTTCGACCAGGTCGCGGGCCGAGTAGTCGCCGAACGTAGGGTTCTCCGGCGGGCCGCTCGCGGTGACGAACGTGCCTCGGCCGGTGCGCGACACGGTCAGCCCGAGCGCCTGCAGCCCGCGCAGCGCCTCGCGCACGACCGAGCGGCTGACCTCGAACTCCCTGCTCAGCGCGGCCTCCGACGGCAGTTGGTCGCCGATCGCGTACTCGCCGTGTTCGATCGCCTGCCGCAGATGGCCGAGGACGGCCTCCATCGCGCTGACGCGCCGGGGGAGCGGTCCGGCTGCCCGGCTGTCAGACAGGTTCACGCGACGGATCGTCGGTTCCGGCCCGGCCGCTGTCAAGCGGAGCCATGGCCCCTTGCTCGGCGGTTGTGGGCTGGTTCACGCTCCCGGGTGACTCTGGGCGGCCCGGCTGTCCGAGGCACCGGTTTTTGTCGGTGCCGGGTGCGACCGTGTCCGGGTACTGAGGGGCGCACCGGCGATCACCACGCCGAACGCGCCCGGCGCGTCGGAGCCGCGCCCGGCCTACGGAAGAGAGAGGATCCAGACGGAGCGCTCAGACCGCGGCGGACTAGGGTGGACAGCCCGGGCCCGCCGCGTCGACCGGAGCCGGGAAGCCGTCTGCCTAGGGGAGGTTTTCGCTGGTGTCGAACGATTCTTTCGTCCACCTGCACGTCCACACCGAGTACTCCATGCTGGACGGTGCGGCGAAGATCGGTCCCTTGTTCGCGGAGGCGGCCCGGCTGAACATGCCGGCGGTCGGGATGACCGATCACGGGAACATGTACGGCGGGGACGAGTTTTATCAGACGTCGAAGAAGCACGGGATCAAGCCGATCATCGGGATCGAGGCGTACATCGCGCCGGAGTCGCGGTTTCACAAGAAGCCGGTGTTCTGGGGGCAGGCGTCGCAGCGGGGGTCGGACGAGTTCGGCGAGGGCGGCGACGTCTCGGGTGGCGGTGCGTATACGCACATGACGATGGTGGCGGGGAACGCGACGGGGTTGCGGAATCTGTTCAAGCTGTCGTCGCTGGCGTCGATTCAGGGGTATTACCGCAAGCCGCGGATGGATCGGGAGTTGATCGCGGAGAACGCGTCCGGGATCATCGCGACGACGGGGTGTCCGTCGGGCGAGGTGCAGACGCGGTTGCGGCTGGGGCAGCGGGAGGCGGCGATCCAGGCGGCCTCGGATTACAAGGACATTTTCGGGGCGGGGAATTTCTTCCTGGAGTTGATGGACCACGGGCTGCCGATCGAGCGGTCGGTGCGGGAGGGTTTGCTGGAGATCGGGAAGCTGCTGGACCTGCCGCCGCTGGCGACCAACGATTCGCATTACGTGACGAAGGACCAGGCGGACACGCACTCGGCGTTGCTGTGCGTGCAGGCGGGCAAGACGCTGAACGATCCGACGCGGTTCAAGTTCGACGGGGACGGTTATTTCCTGAAGTCCGCGGAGGAGATGCGCGAGTACTGGGACAAGGAAGTCCCCGGCGCGGCGGACAACACGCTGCTGATCGCGGAGCGGGTCGAGTCGTACGAGGACGTGTACACGCACAAGGACCGGATGCCGGTCTTCGACGTCCCCGAAGGACACACCGACGCCTCCTGGCTGCGCCACCAGGTGGCCGAGGGCCTCAAGTGGCGGTTCCCCGAAGGCATCCCGGACGGCTACGAGGAACGCTGCGACTACGAACTCGGCGTCATCGAGGGCAAGGGCTTCCCGTCCTACTTCCTCATCACCGCCGACCTCATCCAGCACGCGCGGGAGGTCGGCATCCTGGTCGGCCCCGGCCGAGGGTCCGCCGCGGGCGCGCTCGTCGCGTACGCGCTCGGCATCACGAACCTCGACCCGATCCCGCAGAAGCTGCTGTTCGAGCGGTTCCTGAACCCGGAGCGCATGTCGATGCCCGATATCGACATCGACTTCGACGACCGCCGCCGCGGCGAGATGATCCGGTACGCCACCGACAAGTACGGCTCGGACCGGGTCGCGCAGGTGATCACCTTCGGCACGATTAAGACCAAGGCGGCGATCAAGGACTCCGCCCGCGTGCACTTCGGCCAGCCGGGCTACTCGATCGCGGACCGGATTTCGAAGGCGCTGCCGCCGCCGATCATGGCGAAGGACATCCCGCTGTCGGGCATCGTCGACTCGAAGCACGAGCGCTACGCCGAGGCCGCCGAGGTCCGCACGCTGGTCGAGACCGACGAAGAGTGCAAGACGATCTTCGACACCGCCCGCGGCCTCGAGGGCCTGATCCGCAACGCGGGCGTGCACGCCTGCGCGGTCATCATGTCGAGCGAGCCGCTCACCGACGCGATCCCGGTGTGGCAGCGCGACGACGGGTCGATCATCACCGGCTGGGACTATCCCTCCTGCGAGGCCATCGGCCTGCTGAAGATGGACTTCCTCGGCCTGCGCAACCTCACCGTCATCGGCGACGCGCTGGAGAACATCAAGGCCAACCGCGGCGAGGAGATCGACCTCGACCGGCTCGGCTTCGACGACCCCGAGGCGTACAAGCTCCTCGGCCGGGGCGACACGCTCGGCGTGTTCCAGCTCGACGGCGGCGCGATGCGCGACCTGCTGCGGCGCATGCAGCCGACCGGGTTCGAGGACATTATCGCGGTGCTCGCGCTGTACCGGCCCGGCCCGATGGGCATGAACGCGCACAACGACTACGCCGACCGCAAGAACAACCGGCAGCAGATCAAGCCGATCCACCCGCAGCTGGAGGAACCGCTGCGGGAGATCCTGTCCGAGACCTACGGCCTGATCGTCTACCAAGAGCAGATCATGCAGATCGCCCAGAAGGTCGCGGGCTACACGATGGGCCGAGCGGACACGCTCCGCCGCGCGATGGGCAAGAAGAAGAAGGAAGTCCTCGAGAAGGAGTACGAGGGCTTCGAAGAGGGCATGAAGTCCAGCCCGCTGGTCGAGGGCGGCTTCTCGCCGGAAGCGGTCAAGGCGCTGTGGGACACGATCCTCCCGTTCGCCGGGTACGCGTTCAACAAGTCGCACGCCGCCGCGTACGGCCTGATCGCGTACTGGACCGCCTACCTCAAGTCGAACTACACCGCGGAGTACATGGCCGCGCTGCTCACGTCGGTCGGTGACAACAAGGACAAGTCGGCGATCTATCTGTCGGAGTGCCGCCGGCTGGGGATCAAGGTGCTGCCGCCGGACGTGAACGAGTCGGCGCTGCGGTTCGCGGCCGTCGGGAACGACATCCGGTTCGGTCTGGGCGCGGTGCGCAACGTGGGCGCGAACGTGGTGGAGTCGATCATCAAGACGCGCGAGGAGAAGGGCAAGTACTCGTCGTTCACCGAGTTCCTGGACAAGTCGGAGCTGGTGGCCTGCAACAAGCGGGTGATCGAGTCGCTGATCAAGGCGGGCGCGTTCGATTCGATGGGGCACACGCGGCTGTCGATGATCCAGGTGCACGAGGACGCGGTGGAAGCCGTCGTCCCGCTCAAACGCCAGGAAGCGATGGGCCAGTTCGACCTCTTCGGCTCGTTCGGGGCCGACGACGGAGACGCGGCCGAGGCAGCGCCGTCGTCCTCGCCGCTCGCGCACCTCAAGTTCGGCGAGGAGGAGTACCCGCGCAAGCAGCTCCTCGCCTATGAACGCGAGATGCTGGGCCTGTACGTGTCGGCGCACCCGCTCGACGGGGCCGAGCGCATCCTGCGCAAACACGCGCCGAAGCCGATCGCCGCGCTGCTCGCCGACCCGCCGAAGGAGGGCGAGGTCGTCATCTCCGGCCTGCTCACCTCACTCGAACGCCGGGTCAACAAGAAGGGCGAGCCCTGGGCGATCTGCACCGTCGAGGACATGGACGCCGCGCTCGAGGTGCTGTTCTTCGCCAAGGCGTACTCGATGTTCGCCGCGGACCTGGTCGAGGACAACGCGGTGCTGGTGAAGGGCCGGGTCAACTGGCGCGAGGACAAGATGTCGGTGTTCGGCGGCGGGCTCGTGCCGCTGGACCTGTCCGAGATCGGCAACGGCGACGAGGAACCGCCGCTGGTGCTGCTGGCCGCCGCCGAGAAGATCGACCAGGCCGTGGTCAGCGAGCTGAAGTCGACCCTGCTGGCGCACAAGGGCGATACGCCGGTGCACCTCAAGCTCGTCGGCAAGAACCAGACGGTCTTCGCGCTTTACGATTACCCGGTGAAGGTCAGTTCGATGCTCATCGGTGAGCTCAAGGGCATCCCTGGGATCACCGCCAACACCTGATGACCGGGGCGGAGCCGGATCCCCGCCGCTGGCGGGCGCTCGCGGTCACCCTCGCCGCCGGGTTCATGACGCTGCTGGACGTCAGCATCGTCAACACGGCTCTGCCCTCGATCCAGCGCGACCTGAACACCGGCGCGGGCACCATCCAGTGGGTGGTCTCGGGCTACGCGCTCGCCTTCGGCCTGGTCCTGGTCACCGGCGGCAGGCTCGGTGACGCGCTGGGCCGCCGCCGGATGTTCCTCATCGCGCTGGCCGCGTTCGTCGCGACGAGCGCGCTCGCCGGCGCGGCTCCGGACCCGGCGACCCTCGTCGCCGCCAGGCTGGCCCAGGGCTGCGCCGCGGGCATGCTGACGCCGCAGAACAGCGGGCTGATCCAGGATCTGTTCCACGGCGCGGAGCGCGGGCGGGCGTTCGGCATGTTCGGCGCGGTCGTCGGCATCTCCACCGCGGTCGGGCCGGTGCTCGGCGGCGTGATCCTCGCGCTGTTCGGCGACCCGGACGGCTGGCGGTGGGTGTTCTACGTGAACGTGCCGATCGGCGCGATCGCGTTCGGGCTCGCGATGAAGCTGCTGCCGCGCACAGACCGGCGAAAACTCCGGCTGCGCACGGAAATCGACTACGCCGGGATCGTGCTGCTGGCCGTCGCGGTGCTCGGGGTGCTGCTGCCGCTCGTGCAATCCGAACGGGGCGGGTTCGGCCGGTTCTGGTGGCTGTTCGGGGTGGCGATCGTCTTCGGCGTGGCCTTCGTGTGGTGGGAACGGCGCGTCGTGCGCAAGAACCGGCCGCCGTTGCTGGACATCCGGCTCTTCACCGGCACTCCGGGCTACGCGAGCGGCGCGGCGGTCGGCGCGCTGTACTTCTGCGGGTTCGCCGGGATCTGGCTGGTGTTCGCGCTCTTCTTCCAGCAGGGCCTCGGCTACACGCCGCTGCAGTCGGGGCTGGCTGTCACGCCGTTCGCGCTGAGCTCGGCCGTGACGGCGGCCGTCGCCGGACGGCTCGTGGCCCGGTTCGGCCGGAAGCTGACCGTCATGGGCCTGAGCATCGTCGCGCTCTCGCTGCTTTCGGTGGGATTGGTCGTGCAGCTGGTGCCGCCGTCGGCCGCGGGATTCGCGGTGGCCGGACCGTTGCTGATCGGCGGGATCGGCGGCGGGATGGTGATCTCGCCGAACACGACGCTCACCCTCGAATGCGTGCCGAACCGGCTGGCCGGAGTCGCCGGGGGAGCGCTGCAAACCGGCCAGCGGATCGGCACCGCGATCGGCACGGCCGTGCTGGCGTCGGTGTTCGAATCGGTGGTCGCGACCGCCGGGCACCAGACCGCGCTCACCGCGGCGATGTGCTGCGCGGGCGGGCTCACCCTGGTCGCGCTGGCTTTCGCGACCCTGGAACTCCGCGCCCGCCGGCGGCGTGCCATCCTGACGGAGGACCAGCAAGCGGCGCAGTCTGCGGCGAATATTCACCGAACGTGACCACGCAACGCTGATCCTGCCTATTCGGTGAGCTACTTACCGCCACCAGGTGATACTCCATCCGGGTGACAGGTGACCTTCGCCCCTAGTGCTACTCAGAGCAACCGAGTAGACCTTATGGAGCCTTCAGAACGGCACTTTGGCTACCGACAGTGGCAATTCGCTCGATCGACCGGGGATGGGTCGATCGGCCGGACGGCCCGGGAGTCCGAAGTTCCGGGGAATGGACACCCGGAGTCGCATCCCGGTACGAAATTCGTCGGCGTCCGCGGGGGACCGTACGGCGAATCGCCGGGACACTGCCCGGAGTGGCAGGCCGAGTGCGTGCGAAGGCAACGGGGCGGGCCCGGGCGAGGGGGAACCGGGCCCGCCCGCCTTTCTTCCTCCCCGGCCTTCCCCCGGTTCCGCGAGGCTCCGCAACGCCGGGGCCGCCGCGCGCTTGACCTTCCCCTCGGGGCCGGCCCCACGCTCAGGGTGTTCCGAACGAGGGAGAACCCATGCCGGACCTGCTGACCATCGGTGCGTTCGCACGCCTGGCCCGTCTTTCGCCCAAAGCGCTGCGGCTGTACGACGAGATGAACCTGCTGCCGCCGGCCCGCGTCGACCCGGACACCGGCTACCGCTGGTACTCGCCGGACCAGCTCGAGCGGGCGCGCCGCGTCGTCCAGCTGCGCCGGATCGGGATGCCGCTGCCGCGGATCCGGACCGTCCTCGATCTGCCGCCGGAAGCGGCGGCGGCCGAGGTCCGCGCGTACTGGGACGAGCAGGAGCGGGAGTGGCGCGCCAAGCGGGAACTCGCCGGGTTCTTCCTCGACCGACTGGCCGGGAAGGAAACCCCGATGTACGACGTGTCCGTTCGCGAAATGCCCGCCCGCACGCTGCTCGTCGCCTCCGAGCACCTGACCGCCGACCGGATCGGCGCATTCGCCGCCCCGCTGTTCGCGTTCTTCGGCGGCCCGGCGGTCCCGCGTCCGTCCGGTGATGCCGGAAGGCCTTTCCTGCGCTACCACGGGGAAATCAGCGATGACAGCGACGGCCTGGTCGAATTCTGCTGTCCGATCGACCCCGACGGCGGGGACCTCGCCTTCCCGGACATGACGCTCAGCAGCGACGACGCGGGCCGCGAGGCGTACGTCACCGTGCCGAAGGCGAACATGAACACCGCGCTCGGGGCCGAATCGCTGCACCGCTGGCTGACCGACCGGGACGTGCGGGCCGACTGGAAGCCGCGGCAGATCTTCCTGTGCGATCCCGGACAGGCCGCCCTCGACGATCCGGTCTTCGAACTGGCGGTCCGGCTGCGCTGAGGCGTCCGGTTTCACCCGGTTCCGGCTGCTCGGGATGTCGCGCTCGCGCCGCGCCGTCGATCATGTTGGGATGGCCGCGTTCTGCGGAAAGGGGAGCGCACATGGCCCACGAGTCAGTGCCGGGCAACCGGATCCGGGTGTGGTACCGGCCGATGCGACCACGCGACACCAGCGAGGGGCACCGCGCGTCGACGCCGCTGGAGCTGCTGTTCGACCTGTGTTTCGTGGTCGCCGTCGGCCAGGCTGCCGCGCAGCTGCACCACGCGCTTACCGAGGGGCACGTCGGGCACGGGGTGCTCAGCTTCGGGATGGTGTTCTTCGCGATCTGGTGGGGCTGGCTGAACTTCAGCTGGTTCGCGTCGGCGTTCGACACCGACGACGTGCCCTATCGGCTGGCCACTCTCGTCCAGATCGGCGGCGGCCTCACCGTCGCGGCCGGCGTGGACAAAGCCTTCGAGGGCGACTTCACGATCGTGGTCATCGGGTACGTCCTGATGCGGTTGGCCGCGGTCACGCAGTGGCTTCGCGCGGCACGGCAGTCACCGGAAATCCGCACGACCGCGTACTTCTACGCGGCAGGCATCACGTTCTGCCAGATCCTGTGGATCGCCCGGCTGGCATTGCCCGGCACCGCGGGGTTCGTCGGCTTCTTCGTGGTGCTGGTCCTAGAACTCGCGGTGCCCGCGGTGGCGGAGGCGCGGACGACCACGCCGTGGCACTCGCATCACATCGCCGAGCGGTACGGGCTTTTCACGCTGATCGTGCTCGGCGAAACCGTGCTCAGCGCCACCAACGCGGTGAAGGAGGGGATCGCGGAGGGGGAGCACACCGGCGAGCTGGTGTCGCTGGCCGTCGCCGGCCTGGTCCTGGTGTTCTCGATGTGGTGGCTGTATTTCGACCAGCCGGGGCACGCCCGCCTCGAACGCGGCAACTCGCGGTGGACCGCGTTGAGCTGGGGGTACGGCCACTACCTGATTTTCGGTTCGGCCGCGGCGGTCGGCGCCGGACTGGAACTGGCGGTCGGATTCGACAGCGGGCAGGTGCACGTCAGCGGCATCGTGACGGCGCTGGCCGTGACGATCCCGGTCGCGGTCTTCCTGCTGAGCGTGTGGCTGCTGCACATCGGCCCGACGAACGAATGCCGCCCGATCGCGATCGGCTTCCCGGCGGCCGCGGTGCTCGTGCTCGCCGCGTCGTTCGGCCCGGCGCCGATCCACGTGACGGCGGCCCTCGCGGCGATCCTCGTCGGCGTCACGGTGATCGCGACGCACGGCGAGCGCGAGCCCGGCTGACCGGCTTCCGGCCGCGACCGCCGGATCGACGCAGGTCAGCGGCTTGGCGCGAAAAAAGGGACCCCCCTGTTCGAGGGCTGTTTCGGGGCGTGTAATGTTCTCTTCGTCGCCAGGGAGACCGGGCGGCCACCGGGAACACGAACCAAGCTCCCACAGTAGTGGTAGAGTGGGTGGTCCCAAACCTCCGGAGCTGAACCAGCCCCCGGCGAAGCCTCGAGCTTCCCAGGGTGTAGAGTTGGACTCCGGAAAAACAAAAGCTTGAAATAACGCATCGAGCTTGGCCTGGTTGATTCCGGGGCTGGTTCGGGGTGTGTTGCTTGAGAACTCAACAGTGTGCTAGTGAACTAAGCCAGTAGAGCTTATATATGAAACCCCTCGTCGGGGTTTCCTTTGAGAAATGATTGAGAAGTAGTCTCGATCGAACTGTTCATTGTTGGAGAGTTTGATCCTGGCTCAGGACGAACGCTGGCGGCGTGCTTAACACATGCAAGTCGAACGCTGAACCGGTTTCGGCCGGGGATGAGTGGCGAACGGGTGAGTAACACGTGGGTAATCTGCCCTGTACTCTGGGATAAGCCTGGGAAACTGGGTCTAATACCGGATACGACTCTCGGAGGCATCTTCGGGGGTGGAAAGTTCCGGCGGTATGGGATGAACCCGCGGCCTATCAGCTTGTTGGTGGGGTAATGGCCTACCAAGGCGACGACGGGTAGCCGGCCTGAGAGGGTGACCGGCCACACTGGGACTGAGACACGGCCCAGACTCCTACGGGAGGCAGCAGTGGGGAATATTGCACAATGGGCGCAAGCCTGATGCAGCGACGCCGCGTGAGGGATGACGGCCTTCGGGTTGTAAACCTCTTTCGCCAGGGACGAAGCGCAAGTGACGGTACCTGGATAAGAAGCACCGGCTAACTACGTGCCAGCAGCCGCGGTAATACGTAGGGTGCGAGCGTTGTCCGGAATTATTGGGCGTAAAGAGCTCGTAGGCGGTTTGTCGCGTCGGCTGTGAAATCTGGAGGCTTAACCTTCAGCGTGCAGTCGATACGGGCAGACTTGAGTTCGGCAGGGGAGACTGGAATTCCTGGTGTAGCGGTGAAATGCGCAGATATCAGGAGGAACACCGGTGGCGAAGGCGGGTCTCTGGGCCGATACTGACGCTGAGGAGCGAAAGCGTGGGGAGCGAACAGGATTAGATACCCTGGTAGTCCACGCTGTAAACGTTGGGCGCTAGGTGTGGGCGACATTCCACGTTGTCCGTGCCGTAGCTAACGCATTAAGCGCCCCGCCTGGGGAGTACGGCCGCAAGGCTAAAACTCAAAGGAATTGACGGGGGCCCGCACAAGCGGCGGAGCATGTGGATTAATTCGATGCAACGCGAAGAACCTTACCTGGGCTTGACATGCGCCAGACATCCCCAGAGATGGGGCTTCCCTTGTGGTTGGTGTACAGGTGGTGCATGGCTGTCGTCAGCTCGTGTCGTGAGATGTTGGGTTAAGTCCCGCAACGAGCGCAACCCTTATCCTACGTTGCCAGCGCGTCATGGCGGGGACTCGTGGGAGACTGCCGGGGTCAACTCGGAGGAAGGTGGGGATGACGTCAAGTCATCATGCCCCTTATGTCCAGGGCTTCACACATGCTACAATGGCTGGTACAGAGGGCTGCGATACCGCGAGGTGGAGCGAATCCCTTAAAGCCGGTCTCAGTTCGGATCGCAGTCTGCAACTCGACTGCGTGAAGTCGGAGTCGCTAGTAATCGCAGATCAGCAACGCTGCGGTGAATACGTTCCCGGGCCTTGTACACACCGCCCGTCACGTCATGAAAGTCGGTAACACCCGAAGCCCATGGCCCAACCCGCAAGGGAGGGAGTGGTCGAAGGTGGGACTGGCGATTGGGACGAAGTCGTAACAAGGTAGCCGTACCGGAAGGTGCGGCTGGATCACCTCCTTTCTAAGGAGCACAACACATCCCAGTCATCGTGCTGGGAGTGGCCGGAGCTTAGGCCTCGAATGCAGGTCTGTTCTGGTTGCTCAAGGAATTGTGGAACTACTGGTTATGGGTTCTCGCGGTGGTGATGCCGCCGACTTAGTACTGCGGGGCTTCGGCTTCGCGTGGAACGGCGGCCGCGGATCCGGGCGGGTTCTTGTTCACTCAGCACGCTGTTGGGTCCTGAGGCAACACACGTTGTTTCTGGTGTGGTGTTTGAGAACTGTAGAGTGGATGCGAGCATCTTTGTGGTCAAGTTGTTAAGGGCACATGGTGGATGTCTTGGCTTCAGGAGCCGATGAAGGACGTGGGAGGCTGCGATATGCCTCGGGGAGCTGTCAACCGAGCTGTGATCCGAGGATTTCCGAATGGGGAAACCCAGCACCAGTGATGTGGTGTTACCCGCCGGTGAATATATAGCCGGCGCGGAGGGAACGCGGGGAAGTGAAACATCTCAGTACCCGCAGGAAGAGAAAACAAAAGTGATTCCGTGAGTAGTGGCGAGCGAAAGCGGAAGAGGCTAAACCGTTTGCATGTCAAGCTGTCAGGCGTTGTGCAGGCGGTGTTGTGGGACCCAGCGTCGAGGATCTGACAGTCCTCGGAATGTGCGCGCGTGTTAGTGGAACCGCTTGGGATGGCGGACCGGAGTGGGTGAGAGTCCCGTACGCGAAAACATGTTGCGTGTGTTTGTCTGGTGTTCCCGAGTAGCAGCGAGCTCGTGGAATTTGCTGTGAATCTGCCGGGACCACCCGGTAAGCCTAAATACTTCCTGAAGACCGATAGCGGACGAGTACCGTGAGGGAAAGATGAAAAGTACCCCGGGAGGGGAGTGAAAGAGTACCTGAAACCGTGTGCCTACAAGCCGTCAGAGCGTTTCGGCGTGATGGCGTGCCTTTTGAAGAATGAGCCTGCGAGTTAGTGCTGCGTGGCGAGGTTAACCCGGGTGGGGTAGCCGTAGCGAAAGCGAGTCTGAATAGGGCGATTGAGTCGCGTGGTCTAGACCCGAAGCGGAGTGATCTACCCATGGCCAGGGTGAAGCGACGGTAAGACGTCGTGGAGGCCCGAACCCACTTAGGTTGAAAACTGAGGGGATGAGCTGTGGGTAGGGGTGAAAGGCCAATCAAACTCCGTGATAGCTGGTTCTCCCCGAAATGCATTTAGGTGCAGCGTCGCGTGTTTCTTGCCGGGGGTAGAGCTACTGGATGGTCTAGGGGCCTTACCGGGTTACCGAAATCAACCAAACTCCGAATACCGGTTAGTGAGAGCGCGGCAGTGAGACGGCGGGGGATAAGCTTCGTCGTCGAGAGGGAAACAGCCCAGAACACCAGCTAAGGCCCCTAAGTGTGTGCTCAGTGGGAAAGGATGTGGGATTGCCCAGACAACCAGGAGGTTGGCTTAGAAGCAGCCACCCTTGAAAGAGTGCGTAATAGCTCACTGGTCAAGTGGTCCTGCGCCGACAATGTAGCGGGGCTTAAGCACACCGCCGAAGCTGTGTCATTCACACAATACATCCGCAAGAGCTTTCGGGTTCTTGTGCAGTGGTGTGGATGGGTAGGGGAGCGTCCTGCATCCAGGGAAGCGGCCGCGGAAGCGAGTCGTGGAGGGTGCGGGAGTGAGAATGCAGGCATGAGTAGCGAATGCAGAGTGAGAAACTCTGCCGCCGGATGACCAAGGGTTCCTGGGCCAGGCTAATCCGCCCAGGGTAAGTCGGGACCTAAGGCGAGGCCGACAGGCGTAGTCGATGGACAACGGGTTGATATTCCCGTACCCGAGCATGTGCGCCCATGGCGAGGCGGTTGACACTAACCACCCGAAGCCGCGGTTGAAGTCTTCGGACGGATTCCGTGTGTGGAGCGTGGGACCTGATTCCGTAGTAGTCAAGCGATGGGGTGACGCAGGAAGGTAGCTCCGCCAGGCGATGGTTGTCCTGGTGTAAGCGTGTAGGCCGTCATGTAGGCAAATCCGCATGGCATATAGGCTGAGACGTGATGCGTAGCCGTTTGAGGCGAAGTGGGTGATCCTATGCTGTCGAGAAAAGCCTCTAGTGAGTGCATGCACGGCCCGTACCCCAAACCAACACAGGTGGTCAGGTAGAGAATACCAAGGCGATCGGGTGAACTGTGGTTAAGGAACTCGGCAAAATGCCCCCGTAACTTCGGGAGAAGGGGGGCCAAGCATCTTGAAGTCCCTTGCGGACGGAGGGGTGGTTGGCCGCAGAGACCAGCGGAAAGCGACTGTTTACTAAAAACACAGGTCCATGCGAAGTCGCAAGACGATGTATATGGACTGACGCCTGCCCGGTGCTGGAACGTTAAGAGGACCGGTTAACCCACTTTGTGGGTGAAGCTGAGAATTTAAGCGCCAGTAAACGGCGGTGGTAACTATAACCATCCTAAGGTAGCGAAATTCCTTGTCGGGTAAGTTCCGACCTGCACGAATGGCGTAACGACTTTCCGGCTGTCTCGACCACAGGCCCGGCGAAATTGCATTACGAGTAAAGATGCTCGTTACGCGCGGCAGGACGGAAAGACCCCGGGACCTTTACTATAGTTTGGTATTGGTTTTCGGTTCGGCTTGTGTAGGATAGGTGGGAGACTGTGAAGCGCTCACGCTAGTGGGTGTGGAGTCGTTGTTGAAATACCACTCTGGTCGGATTGGGAATCTGAACCTCGGACCATGATCTGGTTCAGGGACAGTGCCTGATGGGTAGTTTAACTGGGGCGGTTGCCTCCTAAAGGGTAACGGAGGCGCCCAAAGGTTCCCTCAGCCTGGTTGGCAATCAGGTGTCGAGTGCAAGTGCACAAGGGAGCTTGACTGTGAGACAGACATGTCGAGCAGGGACGAAAGTCGGGACTAGTGATCCGGCACCTCCTGGTGGAAGGGGTGTCGCTCAACGGATAAAAGGTACCCCGGGGATAACAGGCTGATCTTGCCCAAGAGTCCATATCGACGGCATGGTTTGGCACCTCGATGTCGGCTCGTCGCATCCTGGGGCCGGAGTAGGTCCCAAGGGTTGGGCTGTTCGCCCATTAAAGCGGCACGCGAGCTGGGTTTAGAACGTCGTGAGACAGTTCGGTCCCTATCCGCCGCGCGCGCAGGATACTTGAGGAAGGCTGTCCCTAGTACGAGAGGACCGGGACGGACGGACCTCTGGTGTGCCAGTTGTCACGCCAGTGGCATGGCTGGTTGGCTATGTTCGGAAGGGATAACCGCTGAAGGCATCTAAGCGGGAAGCCTGTTCCAAGATGAGGTATCCCACCCCTTTGTGGGTTAAGGCCCCCAAGAGACGATTGGGTTGATAGGCCAGAAATGGAAGCACAGTAATGTGTTGTCGAGTTGACTGGTACTAATAGGCCGAGGACTTGCCCACAAAGATCGCTCGCATCCACTCTACGGTTCTGAAACACCACACCGGCCCCACCATCAAAGGTGGTGGGTGTGTGTTGTTTCGGAGTGTTTCGGTGGTTTTAGCGTCAGGGAAACGCCCGGTCCCATTCCGAACCCGGAAGCTAAGCCTGACTGCGCCGATGGTACTGCAACCGAAGGGTTGTGGGAGAGTAGGACACCGCCGAACTTAACCTGATAGGTCTGGGCCCCGGTCCGAGAACCCCTGGTGGTTCTCCCGGGGCCCAGACTCGTATCCGGACCAGAACAAGGCCCGAACCCGGCAACGAGTTCGGGCCTTCGTCATGCCCAAGCTATTTCTTCGGAGCCTCCCGAAAGCTGCAACTGGATCGCGCCGCGGCGTGCGCAGGACTGGGCTTCAAGACCCCAGGAGCGTGAGAGGGAAACGCATCCCGCGGAAGCGAGCAACTGGTTGGCCCCATTCAGCAGTGCAGGCAGTGGCGGCACGAGGCAACAAGATCCAGCCAGCAGGGCAGACAACGGAGCAACTAGTCCTGGGCGAGCTTCGCCTGCCTTGTGCGCTCACCACGGAGGTGGCGGCTCCCAGCACCGGCGGCGGGGAAGCGATGCGACACGCAGAGAAACGTCCAGCACCGCCGGCAAAGCGGCGCTGCGAGGGAAGGCGTCCGCGCCAGGGAGCAATGGGCGGCACTAGGCGATGAGATCGAGGCAGCAAGACCGGCAACGGTGGGCCGGGCTTCGTCTCCGCAGCCGATCTGACGGCACTGCGGCCCGGTGCCGATAGCCGCTCCGCAGCGGCATGGCCCGGTGTCGGTCACTGCTCGGCAGCGACACAGCCCAGTGCCGCTAACTGCTCCGCGGCAACGCGACTCGGTGCCGCTCACTACTCTGCGGCGACGCGGTTCGGTGCGGCTAACTGTTCTGGGGCGACAAGGCCCGGAGCTGCTCACTACTCCGCGGCAACGCGGCCCGGTCCCGATCAGTGCTCCGCGGCAACGCGACTCGGTGCCGCTAACTGCTCCGCGGCGACACGGCTCGGTCCCGATCACTGCTCCGCGGCAACGCAGCCCGGTCCCGATCACTACCTCGCAGCAACGCAGCCCAGCCCAGCCCCGGTAACCCCTCCAACCCCAGGGCAGCAAAAAGGGTGCCGGAGCAAGAAGCTCCGGCACCCTTCTCAGTCGAACCGTTCAGCCGAACCAGCCTCAACCTTGCCCAACCCAAGCCGGGCCGTGAGGGGCTACTTCAGGGCCGAGCCCTTCTGCCAGTCGGTCCAGGACTTGGACCAGTCGCCGTACAGGTCCCACACCGGGAGTTGCGGGCCGCCTGAGTTGGTGACTTCTACGACGTCTCCCAGGCCGAAGTTGTTGAAGAACCACTCCGCGTTCGCGGCGTTCAGGTTGATGCAGCCGTGCGAGACGTTGGAGCTGCCCTGTTGCCCGACGCTGTTCGGGTTCTCGTGGACGAACTCTCCGTCGTTCGAGATGCGTTCGGAGAACTTCTCGTTCGAGCGGTACGCCTTCGGGTCCGGCGGGCACACGCCGTACGTGCAGGAGTCCATCGTGTAGTTCGCCTGCTTGTCCGAGATGACGTGCGGGCCGAGGTGGGTGGGGGTCGCGTCCTTGCCCATCGAGATCGGCATCGACTTCACCATCGAACCGTTGTGGAAGATCTGCATCTGTTCGCTGTTGCCGTCGGCTTTCGCGATCCACGAATCGTGCACCTTGTACGATTCGGTGCGATCGTCCGCTCCGTACACGCCATTTCCGAAATCGACGCCGTAAATCTTCGCGGTCACCGTCAGCGTGGTGCCCGGCTTCCAGTATTCCTTCGGCCGGTAGTGGACGTTCTTGTCGTCCATCCAATACCAGCTGCCGTCCTGCTTCGGCGACGACTCGACCGTGAGCGCCTTCTCCACCGCGGCCTTGTTCTTCACCGGGACGCCGAAGCTGAACACGATCGGCTGGCCCACGCCGACGCCCGAGCTCTTCACCGCGTTCGGGGCCGGGATCAGGTTCGCGTTCGCCTGCTTCTTCGGCGACAGCGTGGTCACCTGGCCCTGCTGTTCGACGGATTTCCCGTCCGCGCCTTGGGCATGCGCCTTCACCTGGTACGTGCCGCCGTAGCCGAGGACCTCGGTGGTCGTCCAGCTGAGCTTGTCCGGAGAGAACTCGCCCGCGACGGCTTTGCCCTTGGAGCTCGTGACCGTGACGTCCGTGAGCTTCCCGTTCGCCGCCTTCACGACGATCGGCGTGCTCGGGCTGATCCCGGACGCGTTGGCCGGTTCGATCGACACCGAAGCCGGTGTCGCGGTCTGGCTCGACCCGCCCGGCGCACCGGGCGTGCCAGCGTTGCTGCCGCCGTCCCCGGAGGAACAGGCGGAAAGCAGCACGGTCGCCGCAAGAATTCCGGCGAGCGGAAAAAATGTCTTCTTCGGGAACATTATGTCTCTTTTGTGAGGGTCCAGGACCGGCAGGTTCAACTGCAAAACTACGCGATCGGAAAGACGCCCCGACCGGCGGATCGGTGCATTAGGGTGACGCGGATCACGTTCGCGAATTCCGCGTCGCGCGGATCAGGGGCGCAGCAATCCGGGCGCCCCGTACAAGCCGGGGCCGTCGACGGTCAGTTCGTTCAGGTGGTCCCGCGCGGCGTGGTAGGCCTGCGACGCCAGGTCGTCGGTGCGCGAGAAGTCCAGCGGGCTCACCTGGACCGGCGCCGGGCCCGGCAGGTAGACCACCGGCACCGTCCGGGCGGCGACCGGCGCTTCCAGCACGGCCTGGTTGCGCATGCTGATCATCGCGGTGAACATCATCACCTCGGCGAACGTCCGGGGCGCGCCGGGCATTTTGCCGGGAAATGCGCAGTCGAGAACGACCAGCGACTTCGCGCCCATGCGCAACGCCTGCCGCATCGGGACGTTGGCGACCAACCCGCCGTCGTAGAGGAGACGGTCCTCGTACGGCACCGGCGGGTAGATGCCGGGGATCGCGCAGCTCGCCAGGAGCGGTGCTTGCAGCAGGCCGGAGGTGAGCAGGACCGGTTCGGCGGTGTCGACGTCGGTGGTGACGACGCCCAGCGGCATCGCCAGATCCTCGAACCGGCGGCCGGCGCCGAGGTGGTCGTCGATGATCTTGGCGAGGCCGGTGTTCGGGAACAGGTGGGTTTTGCTGTGCCGGAGCGTCCGGACCTGGCTGAGCACGCCGCCGGGGAAAGCCTCGGCCTTCGTCATGTGCGCCCAGATGTCGCGGAGCCGCCGGAGCCGGTCGTCGCCGGCCAACGCGAGCACCGCGGCGTTCAGCGAGCCGACGGACGTGCCGACCGCCAGATCCGGCGCGATGCCCGCTTCGTCGAGGGCTTGCAGCATGCCCACCTGCAGCGCGCCGAGGCTGCCGCCCCCGCCGAGGACGAACGCGACCGGCTTCGGGAGGTCAAGTGCCTGCATACGGTCGAATCTAATCAGCCGGACGGCTCCCGGGCGGGTGACTTCGAGTGACCTCGGTCAATTGCCGGTGCGGGCGGGCTCTTCCGGCTGCTCGTCCGGCGAAGCGGCGGGACCGGTGATGCCCAGCGCCTTGCGTTTCTTCATGCGCAGCAAGAAGAACACCAGCACCCCGATCACCAGCGCGGCCACCACGAGGAACCCGGTGTTCATCGCGCTCTCGACCTGCTTGGCCGCCTCGCCCAGCGCCGCGCCGAGGCTGATGTGCGCAAGCGACCAGCAGAACGCGCCGGCGGCGGTCGCCGGGAGGAACTTGCGGAACGGCAGGTTCGACGCTCCCGCAGCGGCCGGCGTCAGGGTGCGCAGCACCGGCAGGAACCGCGCGAAGAACACCGCCCACGCGCCCCGGCGTTCGAGGACGCCGGTGGCCTTGTCCCAGGCGTCCAGCCCGTATTTGCGGATGAGCTTCGTCTCCCGCAGCCGCGGCCCGAACTTCCGGCCGAGGGCGTACCCGATCGAATCGCCCAGCGCCGCGCAGACGGTGACGACCGCCCACAGCGTCAGGAAGCGGGGCACGGACGTCGCCGTGGTCGCCGCGATCAGCAGGCCCGATTCGCCCGGGGCGATGAAGCCGAGGCCGATCGTGCACTCGGCCAGCACGAGCCCGCCTGCCGCCGCGACGAGACCCGGTTGGGGGAGTGCTTGCAACCAGTCGAGGATGTCCGTTACTAAAGCCACACCATCACTTTACTGATTCTTGGGAATAGCGTGCCACGTTCAGGGGACGCGGAGACGAATAAGGGGCCCCGGTGCGTAACCGGGGCCCCTCGTCGGTACAGGGTTCAGCGGGACAGCAGGCTGCTGGCTTCCTGCGCAGCGGGTCCTTCGGCGGTCAGGTGGGCGAGGTTCTCCGGGAGTTCCTCGCCTCGGTGTGCCTTGGTCTGGGCGTAGAGCCGTCCGGCGCGGTAGGACGAGCGGACCAGGGGACCGGCCATGACGCCGGGGAAGCCGATCGCCTCGGCGGTCTTGGCGTGCTCCACGAATTCTTCCGGCTTGACCCAGCGGTCGACCGGGTGGTGCCGGGGCGAGGGGCGCAGGTACTGGGTGATCGTGATGATCTCGCAGCCCGCGTCGAAGAGGTCCTGCAACGCGACGCTGACCTCTTCGGGGGTTTCGCCCATGCCGAGGATGAGGTTCGACTTCGTCACGAGCCCGGCCGCGCGGGCCTGGGTGATGACGTCCAACGACCGCGCGTAGCGGAAGCCGGGGCGGATCCGCTTGAAGATCCGCGGCACCGTCTCCACGTTGTGCGCCAGCACCTCCGGACGCGACCCGAACACCTCGGCCAGCTGGTCGGGTTCGGCGTTGAAGTCCGGGATCAGCAGCTCGACGCCGGTGCCGGGGTTCAGCGCGTGGATCTGACGGACGGTTTCCGCGTACAGCCACGCACCGCCGTCCTCGAGATCGTCGCGAGCCACGCCGGTGATGGTCGAGTACCGCAGCCCCATGGCCTGCACCGACTCGGCGACCTTCCGCGGCTCCGTGCGGTCCAGCGCAGCGGGCTTGCCCGTGTCGATCTGGCAGAAATCGCAGCGCCGGGTGCACTGGTCCCCGCCGATCAGGAACGTGGCCTCCCGGTCCTCCCAGCATTCGTAGATGTTGGGACAACCGGCCTCTTCGCAGACGGTGTGGAGGCCTTCGCGGCGCACGAGCCCCTTGAGTTCGGTGAACTCCGGACCCATCCGCACCCGCGTCTTGATCCACGACGGCTTCTTCTCGATCGGCGTCTCGCTGTTGCGCACCTCAAGCCGCAACAACTTCCGCCCCTCCGGTGCAGCAGTCACGATCCCCACCCTACGCCGAGGTTTTCCTGTGAACGGGACCCAATCCAGCCCGTGGACGACCGGAAACGCACAGGGTTCTCCCAGAAGCTCTGCGGATTCGCCCGGACCGGCCGGGCACGCTCGCCGGCATGACAGCGATCGAAGTACGCGGGCTCACGAAACGGTACGGGCCCGACACCGTGGTGGACGACCTGTCGTTCAGCGTCGAGCCCGGGCAGGTCACCGGGTTCCTCGGGCCGAACGGGGCGGGCAAGTCCACGACGCTGAAGATGATCACCGGTCTCGCCGCCCCGACGCGCGGGTCGGTGACGATCGGCGGACGGCGCTACCGGGACCTCGCAGTGCCGCTCACGGAGGTCGGCGCGCTGCTCGACGCGGGTGCCGTGCACGGGGCCCGCAAGGCGCGCGACCACCTTCTCGCGCTCGCGGCGAGCAACCGGCTGCCGCGGAGCCGGGTCGACGACGTGCTCGCCCGCACCGGTCTGGAGAGCGTGGCCGGGCGGAGGGCAGGCGGGTTTTCGCTCGGGATGCGGCAGCGGCTCGGCATCGCGGCCGCGCTGCTCGGCGACCCCCGGGTGCTGATTTTCGACGAACCGGTGAACGGCCTCGACCCCGAGGGCATCCGCTGGATCCGGGACTTCATGCGCTCGCTCGCCCGCGACGGCCGCGCGGTGCTGGTGTCCAGCCATCTCATGAGCGAGATGGCGCAGACCGCCGACCGGCTGATCGTCATCGGCAGGGGCAAGCTGCTCGCCGACACCGCCACCGCCGAACTGGCCGGTCAGGCGGGTTCGGTGCTCGTCCGCGCCGCCGATCCGGACGGGTTCGCCCGCCATCTGCTCGCCGCCGGAGCCACCGTGCGGGACAGCGCCGGAGACGCGCTGGTCGTCTCCGGCCTGACCAGCGACGAGATCGGAAAACTGGCCGCGTACCACGGGGTCGCGCTCGGGGAGCTCACGCCGCAGCGGGTTTCGCTCGAGGACGCGTTCCTCGCGCTCACCGAGGACAGCATCGAGTACCAGGGGGTTGCCGCGTGATCGTCTCCGGCACGCTCAGATCGGAGTGGATCAAGCTCCGCAGCCTGCGTTCCACCTGGTACACCGTGGCCAGTCTGTTCGCCGCCGGGCTCGGCATCACCGCGCTGGCGACGGCTTCGGCGGGTGCCGAGTACGCCAAGGCGACGGCCGCGGAACGCGCGGCCTGGGATCCGACCGGTCTCAGCTTGAAGTCCTTCATCGTCGCGCAGCTGATCATCGGGGTGCTGGGCGTCCTGGTCGTCACGTCGGAATACGCGACCGGGCTGATTCAGACATCGCTTACGGCGACGCCGCGGCGGTCCCGGCTGCTCGCGGCGAAGGTGGTGCTCGCCGCCGCGGTCGCCGTCGTGGCCGGGCAGGTGCTGATGTTCGCTGCTTTCCTGATCGGACAAGGGTTTCTCGCCGGACAGCAGTTGCCGCACGTGAGTCTCGGCGACCCTGGCGTGCTCGGTGCCGTGGTGGGCGGCGGGCTGTACCTCGCCGCGATCGCGTTGCTCGCGGTCGGTCTCGGCACGCTGATCCGGGCGACCGCGGGTGCGCTGGCCGCGCTGGTCGGGATCGTGCTGCTGGTGCCTGCCGTCGCCGACCTTTTCCCGTCCTGGATGCAGTGGCTGTTCACGTTCTGGCCGTCCAAGGGCGCGGCGGCGATTTTCTCCGGCAAGCTCGACCCGGCGTACCCGGATCCGTGGCTCAACCTCGCCGGTCTGTACGTCGGCGTGGCCGTGGTGCTGGCCGTCGCGTTCGCGGCGTTCCGCAGGCGGGACGTGTGACCGTGGTCTCCGTACGCTGGCGTTCATGGCAGGGATGACGCCCGCTCGGCTGCTGGTGGTCGACGACGAGGCCACCGTGCGGCAGTTGTTGTCGGCGGCGTTGCGGTTCGCCGGGTTCGAGGTGAGGTCCGCGGCGACGGCGGGCGAGGCCGTCACCTCCGCTGCGGAAGAGCCGCCTGACCTGGTGCTGCTCGACGTGATGCTGCCGGACGCGGACGGTTTCGAGGTCGCCCGGCGTTTGCGCGAACGGCACCGGCCCGGCCGCGGCGGACCGGTGCCGGTGCTCTTCCTCACCGCCCGCGACCGGCAGGCGGACAAGGTCGCCGGCCTGTCGCTGGGCGCCGACGACTACGTCACCAAACCGTTCGACCTGGAGGAGCTCATCGCGCGGATCCACGCGATCCTCCGGCGCACGCAAGGACACCAGGCGGTGGTGACGGTGGGCGAGCTGGTGCTCGACGCGGAAGGCCACCAGGTGACGCGGGCCGGGCAGCCGGTCCGCGTCTCCGCCACCGAGTTCCGGCTGTTGCGGTATCTGATGGAGAACGCCGGACGCGTGGTGTCGAAGGCGCAGATCCTCGACCGGGTGTGGCAGTACGACTTCGGCGGCGACGCCAGCATCGTCGACACCTACATCTCCTACCTGCGGCGCAAGGTCGACACCGGCGAGCCCAAGCTGATCCACACCGTGCACGGCGTCGGTTACGTGATGCGGGAACCGCGGCGGTGAGGCATCCGCTGCGCCGGATGTCGTTGCGCACCCGGCTCCTGCTGATCACGGCGGGTCTCTTGCTGGCCGGGCTGACGCTGATCAGCGCCGTCGTCTCGGACCGTCTGGAGCGCTACCAGCTCGACCGGATCGACACGCAGTTGCGCGGTTTCACCGAGCTGATCGCGCGCGTGCCGTCCGGCGTGCTGCCCGCGGGCGACCCCCGGACGTCGGCGCTGGACCCGGCGCTGGACCTGATCGGCGCCCCGTACGTGGTCTATCTGGGCGCGAACGGCGCGGTGACCGGCGGCGTCCATTCTTCACGGCTGGCGGCGGAAACCCTGCCCTCGCCCGAGGAACTGCGATCGGTCCCGGTGCACGGCCCGCCTGCCGACCTGCGGGCCGCGAACGGTTCGGAGCGCTGGCGCGCGGTCGCGGCACCGGCGCCGGGCGGGACGGTGATCGCGGCGGCTCCGCTCGCCGAGGCGGACGCCCTGATCTCCCGGTTGCGGACCAGCAGCGTGGTCACCGGGTCCGTGCTGCTCGTGCTGCTGACCGGGGCCGGCTGGTTCGCGCTGCGCGGCGGGCTGCGTCCGTTGCGCCGGATCGAGCACACCGCGGCGGCGATCGCGGGCGGCGACCTCAGCCGCCGGGTGCCCGGGATCGCCGCGCCGGGAACGGAAATCGGCCGCTTGGCGGGGTCGCTCAACACCATGCTCGGACAGCTGGAGCGCGCGTTCGCCGACCGGACCGCTTCCGAGGCGCGGATGCGGACCTTCGTCGCGGACGTCAGCCACGAACTGCGCACGCCGCTTTTCGGGATCAAGGGCACCGCCGAGCTGTACCGGATGGGCGCGCTCCCGGAACAGTCCGATGTGGACGAAGCCATGCACCGGATCGACCGGGAAGCGGTCCGGCTGGCCGCGCTCACCGAGGACCTGCTTTTGCTTGCCCAGCTTGACGAAGCTCCGGAAGCGCAGCTCGACCGAGCGCCGATGGACTTGCGCACGCTGGCTGGCGATGCCCGGCACGCGTTGCGCGCGCTCGACCCGTCACGGCCGATCGAGCTGACCGGACCTGGCGGCGAGGGCGGGTCTGGACCGGCTCCGGTGAACGCCGACGAGGCGCGGCTGCGGCAGGTGGTCACGAACCTCGTCGGCAATGCTGCCGCGCACACTCCGCCGGGCACTGCGGTTCGTGTCGGAGTCGGGACTGTGGGCGGTCGGGCGGTGCTGGAGGTTGCCGACGAAGGACCGGGAATGACTGCGGCGCAAGCAGAACGCGTCTTCGACCGGTTCTATCGCGGGGACCGTTCGCGAGCGAGGACACCTGGGGCGGACGCGGGTCTGGGGCTCGCGATCGCCCGGTCGCTGACGCGGGCGCACGATGGCGAGATCGAGCTGGAGACCGCGCTGGGCGAGGGGGCGTGTTTCCGGATCGTGTTGCCGCTGCTGGAGTTCAGTGCGGATCGGGAGTGACGCCGGTCAGCTCGGCAGTCAGTTCCCACAGCCTGGTCCCGGCTTCCGGATACCGGGCCGGGGCAAGGGTGCGCACCTTCGTCGGGCGGCCGCGGACCGCGAAAACCGGTCCGATGTAGTCGCCGCCTTCGACGTCGGGGGCGGTCGCGGCGTACAGCTGCGGCAGTGCGCCGTGCTCGACGCGTTGGGCCAGCAGCATTCCGCCGAGCTTGCCGATTTCCCGGAGTGCGGTGCGCAGCACGGGATTCCGGTACGAGCTCGCCATGTTCGTGGTCAAGCCGGTCGCGCTGTAGCCGGGATGCGCGAGCACGCTGCGCACGGTGGAATCCGCCGCGCGGAGGCGTCGGTCCAGTTCGATGCCGAAGGTTTGGTTCGACAGCTTCGCCTGGCCGTACGCAGCGGCAGCGCGGTACGGGCGGCGTTCGGCGTTCGGGTCGTCCAGGTGCAGGTGCGCGCCGAGGGCGGCGACGCTGGACAGCGTGACGACGCGGCCGGCCGGTGCGCCGCGCAGGGCGGGCATCAGCAGCCACGTCAGCGCGGCGTGCCCGAGGTGGTTCGTGCCGAATTGGAGCTCGAAGCCGTCCGCGGTGCGGCCTTGTGCGGTGGCCATGACCCCGGCGTTGTTCATCAGCACGTCCAGCGCGTCGCCGGTGAGTTCGCGCACGGCCGCGGCGGCTTTCCGGACGGATGCCAGGTCGGCGAGGTCCACGCGCACGAGTTCGGGTTTGGCTCCGGAAGCTGCGGCGCGGACTCGCTCGAGCGCGGTTTCGCCGCGTTCCGGCGAGCGGCAGCCGAGCAGCACGCGGGCGCCGTGCGCGGCGAGGACTTCCGCCGAACGCAGGCCGAGGCCGGAATTCGCTCCGGTGATCAGGACGGTCCGGCCGCTCTGGTCGGGGATCCGGGCCTCGGTCCAGCGTTCGTTCATCGGGTCAGCTAACTACACGTCACGCACTCGGCGCGAGCAGCCGCATCAGATGCCCGACCGGGCCGCGCCTGCGGACCGGGCCGGTGTCGCCGGCGCGGATCAGCGCGTCGAGCGTCCGCCCGACCTTGACGATCTCTTCGGCGGGCTCGTCCGGTTCGGCGAGGCCCGCGGTGAGCGCCAGCATGTGCAGTTCGGTGCGGTGCAGCGGTTCCAGCGCGGGGCAGCGCTCCAGCGCGCCGTCCAGTGCCGCACGAAGGTCTTCGTGGTCGTGCTGCGCCTGCCGCCACGCGCGGGTGACGGCGTCGACCTGGTCGCCGGGAAGATCCGCCTCGTCGGGATCGGCGAACTCGGCGCGCAGGTAGCCGCTGAGCAGCTGCGTCCACTTGTACTGCAGTGCCAGCAACAGGTTCTCTTCGGTGCCGAACTCGTCGGCGGCACCCGGGATTTCGGCCAGCGACAGCGGTGCCTGCGGCGCGCGCCTCGCCTGGCGGACAGCGGCATCGAGGATCTCTCGCCGCCGGTAGAAGTCGGTCCAGCTCATGGTGTGGCTCCCCTTCCGTGACCCGGGTCATACTGCCGGTCTGCGGCATACTCCCGGTACGGACCTGACGCAGCCAACATACCACGGGTATGGTCCGTCGGGCCCCGGCGTAAGGTTGTGAGCGTGCCGACAATGAGGTCCCGACGACTCGACTACTCCGAGTCGACCCGATCCGCCCTGGTCGACAGCGCGGTCGAACTGTTCACAAAACGCGGATACGCGGGCACCTCGCTCGACGAGGTGGCCAAACGCGCCCGCGTCACGAAAGGCGCGCTGTACCACCATTTCAGCGGGAAGCAGGCGCTCTTCGAGGCCGCCTTCGAACAGGTCGAAAGCCTGGTCTACGACCGGCTGCAGAAGATCATGACCGGCGACGGCGAGCCGTGGGAGCGCGCGATGGGCGGGCTGCAGGCGTTCATCCGCAGCTGCCTCGACCCCTCCTACCAGCGGATCGCCATCCACGAGGGACCGGTCGTGATGGGCTGGGAACGCTGGCGCGAGGCCGAGGAACAGTCGAGTTTCGGGCTCGTGCGGTCCGGGCTCCAGCTGCTCGTCGACGCGGGCGAGGTGGAGCCGGTGCCGGTCGACCTCACCGCGCGGCTGCTGTTCGGCGCGCTGTCGAGCGCGGCCACCGAGATCGCGGGCGCGGCCGACCCGAAGAAGGTCGGGGCCGAGATCGAGGACGTCATCACGCGGATGCTGTCGAGGCTGCGCCGCCCCGCGGGACACGAAGAACGGCCCGCCGCGGGCTGACCGATCCGCCGTTAGGCTGGCGGACATGGACTTGAGGATCTTCACCGAACCCCAGCAGGGGGCGAGCTACGACGACCTGCTGCGGGTCGCGCGGACCACCGAAGCCGCGGGCTACGACGCCTTCTTCCGCAGCGACCACTACCTCAAGATGGGCAGCGCGGACGGCCTTCCCGGGCCGACCGACGCGTGGATCACCCTCGCCGGCCTCGCGCGCGAGACCGAGCGCGTCCGGCTCGGCACGCTCGTCACCGCGGCCACCTTCCGCCACCCCGGCCCGCTCGCGATCTCGGTCGCGCAGGTGGACCAGATGTCCGGCGGGCGCGTGGAATTCGGCCTCGGCACCGGCTGGTACGACGACGAGCACACCGCTTACGGCCTCACCCTGCCGCCGCTCAAGGAGCGCTTCGACCGCTACGCCGAGCAGCTCGCGGTGATCACCGGCCTGTGGAAGACCCCGGTCGGCGAGACCTTCTCCTACTCCGGCGACTACTACACGCTCGCCGACTCGCCCGCGCTGCCGAAGCCCGCGCAGTCGCCCGCGCCGCCGGTGATCATCGGCGGGGGCGGCAAGAAGCGCACCCCGGCGCTGGCCGCGCAGTACGCCGACGAGTTCAACCTGCCGTTCGTGGACGCCGAAACCGCGCTCGCGCAGTTCCAGCGGGTGGACGCGGCGGCGGAGGCGATCGGCCGCGACCCCAAGGAGATCCTGCGTTCGGTCGCGCTCGTGCTCGCGGCGGGCCGGGACGAGGCCGAGGTCGCGCGCCGCGCGTCCGCGATCGGCCGGGAGACCGGCGAACTGCGGGCCAACGGGCTGGCCGGGACCGCGGCGGAGATCGTTGACCGGATCGGGCAGTGGCGCGAGAAGACCGGGATCACCCGGCTGTACCTGCAGGTGCTCGACCTTTCCGACCTCGACCACATCGAGTTCGTGGCCTCCGAGGTCGCACCGCAGCTGGACTGACGCGAAAAGGGGCCTCCCGCGGGAGGCCCCTTTGTCGTGGAGAAGGTCAGTTCTGCAGGGCGAAGGTGACGCCGGGGGCCTTCGGGGCCTCCGGGCGCGGCAGCCAGCGGTCGTCGCTCACCTGCAGTTCGCCTTCGAGCGCGGCCAGCACCAGCTCCTTCGCCACCGGCAGCACCTCGGCGACCGGGACGTCGCGCTGCAGTTCCCAGGACAGCGATGTGGTGCCCGCGTCGCGGATGCCGCACGGCACGATGTTGTCGAACGCGGCCAGGTCGGCGTTGCAGTTCAGCTCGAAGCCGTGCATGGTCACGCCGCGCTGGACGCGGATGCCGATCGCGGCGATCTTGCGTTCGATGCCGCGTTCGTCGGCCGGGATCCACACGCCGCTGCGGCCCTCGACGCGGCCGGTGCGCACGCCGAACCGGTCGCACACCGCGATCAGCGCCTCTTCCAGCCGACGCACGTAGTGCATGACGTCGATCGGGTCGGCGAGCTTCAGGATCGGGTAGCCGACCAGCTGGCCGGGGCCGTGCCAGGTGATCTTGCCGCCGCGGTCGACGTCGATCACCGGGGTGCCGTCGGCGGGCCGGTCCTCGGGTTCGGTGCGCTTGCCCGCGGTGTAGACCGACGGGTGCTCCAGCAGCAGCATGGTGTCCGGCCCGGTTTCGTCCGCCCGCGCGGCGAGGATCTCCCGCTGCAGGTCCCAGGCCTCGGTGTAGTCGATCGTCCCGATCTCGCGCACGACGAGGGGCTCGGTGGCGATGCGGCAGCTTGCGCTCGAAGAACTCACCCGTCGAGGCTACGCCTTTCGCGCACCGGAAAGGGGATCAGCCGGAGTGCGGTCGCTGACACCAGTCCCACGCCGAGCACCGCGAGCACGGCCCCGATCGTGTCGGTGACCCAGTGCACACCGAGCACGATCCGGCAGGCAGCCGCCAGCACGGTCGCGGCGGCGGACAGCCAGATCGCCCACCGCACGGCCCGCGGCCGGAGCCAGGCGCACAGCAGGACCACGACCAGGCTGGTCGTCGCCACCGAGACGACGTGGCCGCTGGGGTAGCTCAGATCCGGGTACACGCGCGGGCGCTGCCGCTGGAACACCGGCTTGAACGCCAGGCTGGTCAGCCGGCACAGCACCAGCACCACGGCGAGCCGCACGCACAGCGAGAGCTGCGACCGGTCCCGCAGCACGATCGCCAGCAGCACCACGCCGAGCACGTACGGCAGCACGGGGCCGAGGACGTTCGTCACCACGCCCGCGATCTGACCGGCCGGGTGCGTGTCCTGTCCGCGCAAGGCCGTGGCGACCTCGACGTCGAGCTGCAGCGGCTGCCGGTCCACCAGGAAGCCGAGCCAGAGGAACGCGGCGAACAGCACCACTCCGGTGACGATCCACCGGACGCGCGGCATCGTCACGTCGCCGCGGCGAGCGCGCTGTCGACGGTGCGGTGCCGGAATTCGTACCCGCTCGCCTCCAGCTTCCGCGGCACCGCGCGCTGCCCGAACAACGCCATCTCTTCGGCGGCCTGGCCGAGGGCGATCTTCATCGCGATTTCCGGCACCCACCACGGCGCGGGCCGGTGCACGGCGTGGCCGAGGGCCTTGGTGAACTCGGCGTTGGAGACGGGGATCGGGCCGGTGAGATTGACCGGGCCGGACAGCGTCTCGTGCTCTAGGATGTGCACGAGGGCACCGATTTCGTCGTCCAGCGCGATCCACGGCATGAACTGGCGGCCGTCGCCGAGCCGTCCGCCGAGTGCGAAACGGAAGAGCGGGCGCAGCACGTCGAGCAGGCCGCCGCTGCGGGCCAGGACGAGACCGGTGCGGACCGAGACCACGCGGGCGCCGGCCGCCGCGGCGGTCGCGTCCTCCCACTCGACGCACATCTCGGCGAGAAAACCGTTGCCCGGCTTGGTGTCCTCATCGACCACAGTGGACCCGGTGTTGCCGAAGTAGCCGACGGCGGAGGCGTTCACCAGCACCCCGATGCCGTGCTCCGCCACCGCTTCGGCGAGCACTTCGGTCGGCTCCACCCGGCTGTCGAGCAGCTGCTGCTTGCGCATTCCGCTCCAGCGGCCGGGCAGCAGCGGGGCGCCGCACAGGTTCACCACCGCGTCGATGCCGTCGAACGCGCCGTCGTCGATCCGTCCCGACGGCGGGTCCCAGCCGCGCTCGTCTTCCGCCCGCGCGGTCCGCCGCACCAGCCGGCGCACCTCGTGCCCGGATTCGCGCAGCCGTCCGGTCAATGCGGTGCCGATAAGGCCGCCGGAGCCCGCGATGAGTACCCGCATGCCTCTGATCGTGTCCTATCGGCCCGGTTCGCGCACACCCGGGCGGAGCTGACCGGCGACGTCGGCGGCGGCGGTCAGCAGCACCAGCGCGGGGATCGCGGCGGTCGGCTTGAGCCGGTAGCTGCCGCGGCGGTCCTGCTCGACGAGCCCGGCCGCGGTGAGCGCCTTGAGATGGTGGTAGAGCCGTCCCGGCGAGCTGAGTTCCGCGGCTTCCTGCAGCGCGGCCCCGGTTTGCGCGCCGTCGCGGGCGAGCAGCCGGACGAGCGCGATCCGGTCGGTGTTCGCCAGCGCGGCGAGCACCTCGGCGCGCGGCCCGTCCGGCAGCGACAGGACCGCCGGGGTCGTGAGCCGGATTTCCCAGCGCAGCTCGGGATCGGTCAATTCACCCTGATAGCCCACGATCCCCGGCGGACCGTCCTGGACGGGTTCGGCGGGCCGCCCCTCCAATGCGGCCATCCGGCGTTCGAGCGCCGCGACACGCTCGGCGAGGTCTTCGGTCATGCCGGTCAGTGTCCCAGCGCACGCTCCAAAGCCGCGAAGGTGTCCGGGCGGAACAGCGCGCCGACGCACAACTGCTGCAGCACTCCGCCGTACTGGAGATCCTCCGGCGTGGAGTTCTTGATGAAGACCGTGCAGGTGCCGGGACGGCGGTCCGGCCACAGCAGATCGAACCCGAGCACGAGGAAGCCGGGAAGGTTTCCGCCCTTGTACAGCACGGCTTTCGTGCCCGACGGCTCGTGTCCCGCGAACTGTTCGCCGAGGACTCGCTGCGCGAGAACGGCCGCGCGATCGCGGTTCGTGGCGATCTCGTGGTGCAGCCGGAACAACTGCTCGGCGCTGCCCTGTCCGGTCGAGGCCGACCACGCCATGATCGCTTCGACGGAGGGCGGCTTTTCGGCGACCCGGGGGAGCACCTGGGCACGGAACGACGGATCGCACGCGAACCGGTTCGACAGCGCGTCTCCCGCCGCGCGGCGGAGCGCGACCGGGCTGCCCGGCGGCGGGCAGTACTCGGGGAAAAACAGCAGCAACGTTTCGCCGCCGAACATCCGCACGTCCGGCATCCGCCAGCCGCCGCGGGCTGCCGCCGCACGCAAAGCCCGGTCGCCGAGCCGGGCGCGCAGGTAGTCCGCGGCGGCATTGTCGCTCCAGAGGATCATCGTTTCCGCGATGCTCCGCAGCGGCACGCGCTGGTCCGGGTTCTGCGCGACGCCGTACTCGTCGCACGGGATTCCCAGATAAGTCAGCGCGGTGTGGTGGTCGCCCTTGCCGACCTCGCCGTCGCCGATGTACGGATGCCGGGCGTCCCAGTCGCCGACGCGCACCTGTTCGTCCGGATCGAGCCGTCCTTCGGCGACTGCCGTGGCGTAGGCGAGCAGATGGACCACCTTGATCGCGGACGCGACGACGAGCGACCGGTCCGCGAGATGGCTGAACCGGCGGCCGGCGCCGTCGGAGAAAACCGCTGACACGTCGTCGCGGTGGGCCGCGAGCCGGGCGAGCCAGCCTTCGGGAGTGGATTGGTCCGGGGGATCGGCCAGTGCGAGCGAGGGCAGGACGAACGTGGCGGCCCCCGCTGCTGCGACCGACGTGAGCAAGCTTCGTCGAGTGAGCATGCCGAGCAGCCTACTCCGGTATTCCGGAATTCCGGATTAGCCGAAAGTAGGAGAAACGGCGAAGGCCCCCGCACTCGGGCGAGTGCGGGGGCCTTCGGCCGAAGAACTACCGGATCAGAGACCCAGCTCGTCCTCGAAGTTGCCCTCTTCCAGCCGCTGCTTGATCGTGGTCAGGAAGCGGCCGGCGTCCGCGCCGTCGACCAGGCGGTGGTCGTAGGTCAGCGGCAGGTACGCCATCGAGCGGACCGCGATGGTGTCGTTGCCCTCGGCGTCGCTCACCACGACCGGGCGCTTCACCACGGTGCCGGTGCCGAGCATGCCGGACTGCGGCTGCACGATGATCGGCGTGTCGAACAGGGCCCCGTTGGAGCCGATGTTCGTGACGGTGAAGGTGCCGCCGATCAGCTCGTCCGGCTTGATCTTGTTGGCCCGGGCCCGCGCCGCCAGGTCGGCGATGCGGTGCGCGAGACCGGCGAGGCTCAGCTCGCCCGCGTCGTGGATCACGACCGAGAGCAGGCCGCGCTCGGTGTCCACCGCGATGCCCAGGTGCACGGCGCCGTGGTAGGTGATCTCCTTCGTGTCCTCGTTGTAGGACGCGTTGACGTTCGGGTGCTGCTTGAGCGCCTCGACGGTCGCCTTGGCGAAGAACGGCAGGAACGTGAGGTTGACGCCCTCGCGCTCCTTGAACGCCGCCTTCGCGCGCTGGCGCAGCTTGGCGATCTTGGTGACGTCCACCTCGTGCACCTGCGTGAGCTGCGCGGAAACCTGCAGCGACTCGCGGGTCTTAGTGGCGGTGATCTGCCGGATCCGGCTCGCCTTCTGCACGGTGCCGCGCAGGGCGGCGACCTCCGGCGACACCGCGGCGGCGCGCGGCGCGGACGGAGCGGCGGCGGCCGGGGCGGCTGCCGGAGCGGAAGCAGCCGGGGCCGGAGCCGCCTTCTGCTTCGCCTCGGCCGCGGCGAGCACGTCCTGCTTGCGGATGCGGCCGCCGACTCCGCTGCCGGTCAGCGACGCGAGGTCGATGCCGTGCTCGGAGGCGAGCTTGCGCACCAGCGGCGTGACGTACGGGCCGTCGGCGGATTCCGCCGGGGCCTGGGCGGCCGGAGCGGGCTTGCTCTCCTGCGCCGGAGCCGGGGCCGGAGCGGCAGGCGCCGGAGCCGGAGCCGCCGGGGCCGGGGCGGGCTTGCTTTCCTGGACCGGGGCCGGGGCGGGCTCGGGTTCCGGAGCCGGAGCGGGCTTGCTCTCCTGCGCGGGCGCGGCGGCCGGGGCGGCGCTCGCGTCGCCGATGACCGCGAGCACTCCGCCGACCTCGACGGTCTCGTCCTCGCCCGCGCGGATCTCCAGCACGGTGCCGGCGACCGGCGACGGGACCTCGGTGTCGACCTTGTCGGTGGAGATCTCGAGCAGCGGCTCGTCGACCTCGACCGACTCGCCGACCTGCTTCAGCCAGCGGGTGACGGTGCCCTCGGTGACGCTCTCGCCCAGTTCGGGCAGCTTCACCTCGGTGCCCGAACCGCCCGCGGCCGGAGCGGTGTCCGGCTGCGACGGCGCGGATTCGGCCGGGGCGGATTCGGCCTGGGCAGGGGCTTCCTGCTGCTGCGGCGCGGGCTCCGGTTCCGGCTCGGCCTGCTGGGCCGGGGCGGAGGACTCGGGCACGCCGCCGGTGCCGTCGTCGATCACCGCCAGCTCGCCGCCGACCTCGACGGTGTCGTCTTCCTTGGCGCTGATCTTCACGACCGTGCCTGCCACCGGCGACGGTACTTCGGTGTCGACCTTGTCGGTCGAGATCTCGAGCAACGGCTCGTCGACCTCGACGGTGTCGCCCTCCTGCTTCAACCACCGGGTGACGGTTCCCTCGGTGACGCTCTCGCCGAGCTCCGGCAGCGTGACGGAGTAGGCCATTGTTCGCTGGCTCCCTTGATCGCTAAGACGTGGTCTGGATTGTGCTGGTTGCGCGTCAGCTGTGCACGTGCAGCGGCTTGCCCGCGAGGGCGAGGAACGCTTCGCCGAGTGCCTCGGTCTGCGTGGGGTGCGCGTGGATCAGCGGGGCGACGTCCTCCGGGAACGCCTCCCAGCTGTAGATCAGCTGCGCTTCGCCGATCAGCTCGCCGACCCGGTCGCCCACCATGTGCACGCCGACGACGGGGCCGTCCGGGGCCTTCACCAGCTTCACGCCGCCGGAGGTCTTGAGGATCTGGCTCTTGCCGTTGCCGCCGAGGTCGTAGGTGAACGTGGTGACGTCCGAACCGTACTTCTCCTTGGCCTGGGCCTCGGTGAGCCCGACCGAGGCGACCTCGGGGTGCGAGTAGGTGACGCGCGGGATGCCGCGCTCGTCGATGGCGCGCGGGTTCAGCCCGGCGATCTCCTCGGCCACGAAGATGCCCTGCTGGAAGCCGCGGTGCGCGAGCTGGAGGCCCGGCACGATGTCGCCGACCGCGTAGACGTTCGGCAGGTTGGTGCGCAGCCGGTCGTCGGTGAGCACGAAGCCGCGGTCGATCTGGACGCCCGCCTCCTCGTAGCCGTGCCCGGCCGAGTTCGGGCCGCGGCCGACGGCGACCAGCAGCAGGTCGGCCTCCAGCGTTTCGCCGGACTCCAGCGACACGCTGACGCCGTTGTCGTCCTGCTTCGCGCCGGTGAACCGGACGCCGGTCTTGAAGGCGATCTTGCGGCGGCGGAACGCGCGCTCGAGCTGCTTGGAGGCGTACTCGTCCTCGTTCGGGACCAGCCGCGGGAGCGCCTCGACCACGGTGACGTCGACCCCGAAGGAAGCCCACACGCTGGCGAACTCCACGCCGATCACGCCGCCGCCGAGCACGACGACCTTCTTCGGCACGTAGTCCAGCGTCAGCGCCTGCTCGCTCGCGATGATGCGGCCGCCGAGCTCCAGGCCGGGCAGGGTGCGCGAGTACGAACCGGTGGCGAGGATGACGTTCTTGCCGGTGTAGCGCGTGCCGTCGACCTCGACGGTGGTGCCGCCGACGAACCGGCCGGTGCCCTCGACGAGGTTCACCTTGTGCGCCTTGGCCAGGCCCTGGAGGCCCTTGTACAGCCGGGAGACGATCCCGTCCTTGTACTTGTTCACCCCCGCGATGTCGATGCCCTCGAACACGGCCTTGACGCCGAAGGTCTCGGCGTCGCGGGCCTCGTCGGCGACCTCGGCGGCGTGCAGCAGGGCCTTGGTCGGGATGCAGCCCCGGTGGAGGCAGGTCCCGCCCAGCTTGTCCTTCTCGATCAGCGTGACGGAAAGGCCCAGCTCGGCCGCGCGGAAGGCCGCGGCGTAGCCGCCCGATCCGCCTCCCAGGATCACGAGGTCGGCGGAGGTGTCGCTCACTTCAATAACTCCTCGGCAGCGATAGGGGTGGAGCTTCGGTCGCCGCGGCACCCGGTATAACCGCGCGCGCGACAACAGCCATCTTGTCACTACGCCGATCGGCGTTGCGACCTAGCCGGGCCAAGGCGGTGCTGCGACACCGGCCACACACGAACCCGGGAATAATGAAGTCCGGACTCTCGCCGGAAGAAAGGTGGTCGAAGTGGGGATCTTCGACTCGTTGCGCCGCCGCGGCAGACGCGGCGCGGGCACGGGAGCGGGCCGCTCCGGGGGCTCGAGCGATACCCGTTACCTGGAGGAATGGGCTGCTGCGCGTCGTGGGGTGGAGGCGTATGTCGAGCCGCCGACCACGGTGACTGACACCACTGTGGTGCTTGTCGCCCATGACGGGGAATGGACCCGCCGGCGTATTGGGAGCTTCGACGCGGCGCAGCGGTTCGGGCATAAGCACACGATTCCGGTGTATGAGGCTGCGCGGGTTGGTTATCCGAAGCGGATGCGGGAGTACACGGAGAGGCAGAAGCGGCGGCCTGGTGGTTGAGGTTGGGCTGTTGTCGGTGACTTCTCGTCGCCTGGCGGCGACATCGGGCGTTGGTTGCGTGGGGCACCCCGAAGTTTGATTGTGCTGACGGTTCGGGGGTGCTTGTCAAGGCGGGAAAGATGCCTTGACAAGCACCCCCGAACCGCAGGGGAGCTTCGTATCGGGGTGCGGGGGAGGGCTGGGTGCCTCGCTCGTTGGGTGCATCGGCTGCGGGTCGGCTTGGTGCCTCGATAGTGGGTGCATCGGCTGCGGGTCGGCTTGGTGCCTCGATAGTGGGTGCATCGGATGCGGTGAGCGGTTGGTGCATCGATGTCGGCTGCGGGAGCCGGGCTGGGTGTCTCGTTTGTTGGGTGCATCGGCTGCGGTTGGATGGGTGGTAGCGCCCCAATGTGGCATTGGGTGCGTGGGATGCACCGAATGCCACATTGGGTGCGTCGCGGTCGTGAAGGGCTCCTTGAGGGAATCTAGGTCCGTGAAGGAGCCCTTCACGGACCGGTGGCTGGTCGTGAGGGGAACCCTGGGGGAATCTGGGTTCGTGAGGGTGGCCCTCACGGGCTTCGGCGGGTGGGTGAGTCAAGCGCTTGCTTCCAGAAGCCGGTGGTGGTGTTCCAGCAGTGCGCGAAATGATGCGTGCGCGGTGCTGCCGTAGGTGAGGTCCACTTCGACTGCTCGCCAGTTGTCACCGGTGTGGGTGAGCAGGATTGTCGCGGGGTCGGAGACGATCACGACGGATCCGTCGGCGCGCAAGTCTCGGGCGGGCAGTAGGCGGGGGAACACTACGTCCGCGGGTAAGCCGTCCGTGAGTGTCAGGAACTCGCGGTAGTCGTCGGGCAGGCGGAGGCCGAGGCGTTGTTCGGCGGCGGCTAGATCGGCGGGTGGCGTCGGGGCGGGGGCGCGTTGTCCGCGCAGGCGGAGGATTGCTGCGAGCAGTTCCGGGAGGCTGGCTGGGCCGGTCGGGTGGCGTTCGCGCAGGGCGGCGATCAGTGCGCCTGCGCATTGGTCCGGCCATTCGGAACCGAGGGCGAGTGGATCTGCGCCGTTGATTAGTTGGGTGGCTAGCGGGCGGGTGGCGGCGAGGGTGGCGACGTCTGGGGTGGGGTGGTTTTCCACGAGGGTGGCCCACGCGTCGAGGTCGGCGGCGGCGAGTGCGTCGCGTATCGGGTCGGGGCGCTTGGGGGCGATCGCGGAGACTGCGCCTGCGACTGGTGAGCCGTCGAAGAGACCGTCCAAATCGGACACTCGGCGGACGAGGAAAGCTTGGTGGGCTTGCTCTTCTGCGTCCAGGTCTAGCGGGACAAGGGCGTCTGCCCATTGTGGACGGTCGCCGCGGGCCTCGAAGAGCATTGCCCAGGCGCGGGCGTGCACGGCGTCGTCGGCGAGGGCGGACGTTGGGCGGCCGGTTACCGCGTGCCATTGCGTGACAAGGCGGTCGGAGGCGTCGGTCGCGCCTGCGGTGGCCAGGAGGAGTGCGGCGTGGGCGATCCTGCGGTCAGCGGCGGCCTCGTCGGCGGTGAGCACGTCGCGGACGGCGGTTTCGAGGTAGTCGTCGCGCTGCATGTCGCGAGCGTGCCACACGGCCGCGGACACGACGGAGGCCCCGCACCGGGCGTGGCTGCGGGGCCTCCGGGGTCAAAGAGGTCGATCAGCCCTGGTCGGCGATGTCCGCCAGCACCGCGGCGATGGTGCGGACCGGGATGCCGGTGCCGCCCTTGCCGGTGTAGCCCCACGGGCCGCCGGAGTTGAAGGCCGGGCCTGCGACGTCGAGGTGCGCCCACGGCAGGTCGGCGGGCACGAACTCGCGCAGGAACACGCCCGCGACGAGCATGCCTGCCCAGCGCTGGCCGGTGACGTTCGCGATGTCCGCCAGGCGCGAGTCCAGGTCGGCGCGCAGTTCGTCGGGCAGCGGCATGGCCCAGCCGCCCTCGCCGGTGGCCTGCATGATGCCCGCGACGCGGTCGCGGAACTCGTCCGAGCCCATCACGCCGGAGATCCGGTTGCCCAGCGCGACCACCTGCGCGCCGGTCAGCGTGGCGGTCTCGATCAGGTAGTCCGGGTTCTCCTCGGCCGCCCGCACGATCGCGTCGGCCAGCACGAGGCGTCCCTCGGCGTCGGTGTTGAGCACCTCGACGGTCTTGCCGCCGTACATGGTCAGCACGTCGCCGGGACGGTAGGACGTGGCCGAGGGCAGGTTCTCGGCCAGCGGGATGTGCGCGGTGACCTCGAGCGGGTACTTCAGCTTCGCGGCCAGCACGACCGACGCGAGCACGGCGGCCGCACCCGACATGTCGGAGGTCATGTGGTCCATGTTCGCGGCGGGCTTCAGCGAGATGCCGCCCGAGTCGAAGGTGATGCCCTTGCCGACCAGCGCGACCTTCTTGCGCGCCTTGGCCGGCTTCCAGCTGACCCGCAGCAGACGCGGCGGCCGCGACGAACCGCCGCCCACGCCGAGGATGCCGCCGAAGCCCTTGCGCTTGAGGGCCTTCTCGTCGAGCACCTCGAAGTCGAGGCCGTTCTCGTCGGCGAGCTTCTTCGCGCGGTCGGCGAAGGACGCCGGGAACAGGTCGTTCGGCGGGGTGTTGATCAGGTCGCGGGCGATGATCACCGACTCGGCGATGAACCCGGCCGCCTTCAGCGTGGCCTTGTGCTCGCGCGCGGTGCCCTCGGCCGGGCTGACCAGGTCGGCCTTCGCCAGCGGGCCCTCGCCCTTCTCCGAGCGGTACTCGGTGAAGACGTACGCGCCCAGCGCGATGCCTTCGGTGGCGGCGTGCAGGTCGAGCGCCGACAGCGTGACGAACGCGCGCTCGGTGCCGTTCAGCGCGCGGGCCGCGGCGCCGGCCGCGCGGCGCACCTGCTCGGCGGTGATTACGCCGTCCTGCGGCTTGCCGAGGCCGACCGCCAGCACGACGCCCGCGGGCAGCTTGCCCAGCGTCGGCAGCTTCACGATCTCCTCGGCCTTGCCGGTCGCGCCGAGCGTGCCCAGCACCTCGGCGAGCTTGCCGTCGAACGCCGCGTCGGCGACCTCCGCGCCAGCGGCGAGCTCGAGGCCGCCCTCGCCCTGGAGAGTGCCGATCACGACGACGTCGGCGCGGGTCTTGCCCAATGCCGCACCCGTGTTCTCGGAGAGGGCAAGCTTCGGCACGGTCACTTCTGGCTCCTCGCGACGTCGCGGTGGCGCCGGGCGATCTGCCCGGTCGATCGTGAGCCATGCTAATGACAAAGCCATCCGGACGGGGGAAGGGGGATCGCGGTGCGGCTCGCGGGAGCACTCCTGGTGACGCTGGCGGCAGGCGCCGCCGGGGCCGGGTTTTGGGTGCTCGGCGGGGTTTTGCTCGCCGCGCTGATCGCGGTCGCGGCTTCCCGGCTGCCCGCGCTCGGCGATGATCCGGCCGCCCGGATCGCCGGCGGATTATCCCGGCTGGCCCAGATCGTCGTGCTCGCGCAGGCCTTCGGCGCGTACGTGTTCCCAGTGCAGCCCGGATACGCCGCCGCTGCGCTCGTGGTGTTCGTCGCGGCGGCGGACTTCGCCGGGCTGCGGCTGCCGGACCTGCTGGTCAAGTGGGTGCTCGGGGTGCTGCTGGCCGCCGCGGCGGTGCTCGTGGCGATGTGCCTGGCGGTCGCTCCGGTTGCGCAAACGGGCGGAATCGGCACGCCGCCGGTGGCCGGGATCGTGGTCGCGGCGTTGTTCCTGCTGCCGTTCCTCGTTCCGGAACCAGGGGAGCGGAGCACCGGACGTGCGCTCGTGCTGAGTCTGGTCGCGGTGGCGGTCACGGCGGTGACCCTGCTGCAGCTGGGTCCGGTCCGGCTCGGACTGTCCGGGACCGCGATGCGGGATCTGCTCTCCGCGGCGGACGCCGGACAGCTCCAGCCGTTGCTCACGGTGATCGCAGTGCTGGCGACTCTTCCCTCGGCATTCACGACTTTCGTCGGTGCTCGACAGCGGTTTGCGCCGTCTGGCGGGGCTCCGGTCGCGATAGCCGCGGTGCTGGCAGCGGTAGCCGCGGCGTTCGTTCCGCTGCCGGCGGTACTGCTCGTGGCGGGCCTCGGCGCGGTGGCGGAACTGCTGCTGCGGGTGCGGGTTCGCCGCTACCGTGGCGTCCATGACTGAGCACCGCTGGGCGCCGGGAGAGACAGTCGTCGAACGTTTCATCCGTCCGGACGGCAGCATCGGCCAGCATCATCCCCTGCGCGTGCTCTCCGACGACGGCGAGACGCTGCTCGGCTGGCTCCCGGTCGGCACGCCGATCGTCGGCAGCAGGCTCGCGGACGGCCGCTCACTGCGGGAAGCGCCGCTGGAACAACGGTTCCGCGAGCCGCGCGTATGCGTGCCGGACATCTGGCACGGCTCCTCGACGCTGCGCCTGATCCCCGACCGGGCGTGGTCGTCGGTGTGGTGGTTTTTCGAGCCGGACGGCCGGTTCCGCGACTGGTACGTGAACCTCGAACTGCCGCGCGGGCGCACCGAAACCGGCCCGGACCGGATCGACGGCGTCCTCGACCTGGTCGTGACGCCGGGCGCGGGCTGGGAATGGAAGGACGAGGACGAAGCGGAGGCGGCCCTCGACGCGGGGCGGTTGACCACCGCCGACCTCGACCAGTTGCGCGCGGAAGGCGAACGGATGGGCGCGCTGGCCGAGCGGGGCGCGTACCCGTTCGACGGCACGCACACCGATTTCCGCCCGGACCCGGACTGGCCCGCCCCGGCGCTGCCCGCCGGGCTGTGCTGACCGCTGCCGCTTACTGGGCCAGCAGGACCAGCGCGATGAACAGCACGATGTTGACGACGAGCAGGATCACCACGGATTTGGTCGGCAGGTTCTTGGTGATCACCTTGCCGTGCAGGTTCTTCCACCAGTAGATGCCGAATCCGGCGACGACCAGTCCGAGGAAGAAGCCGAACCCGCTCGAAAGCAGGCCCCAGCCGACCATCCCGAGCAGTCCCGCGCCGAAGGTCAGCAGGGCGGCGGCGCCGAAGGTCTTGACGTCCGGCCCGGCCCCGGGCCCGGTTTGGCGTGCTGGTTGAGTGCTCACGCCGACCATCGTAGTGGGGTGACGCTGCGAGCGCGGGACAGTGCGGCGAGTAAAACCACAGGACTTCCGACTAACGTGCTTCCGACCAAGCGCTATCGTTTACGCATGACCACAGCGACGCAGTTCACCCACGTTCCGAACCCGAGCCCCGCGAGTCCTGAACGCGTCGCCGAGGTACTTGCCAAGCCGGGGTTCGGCACGCATTTCACCGACCACATGGTCACCGTGCGCTACAGCACCGAAAAGGGCTGGCACGACGCCAAGGTCGGGCCGTACGAACCGTTCACCCTCGACCCGGCCACGTCCGTGCTGCACTACGGGCAGGCGATCTTCGAGGGCCTCAAGGCCTACCGCCAGCCGGACGGCACGATCGCCGCGTTCCGGCCGGACGCCAACGCGCAGCGGTTCCGCGATTCCGCCGAGCGGCTCGCGATGCCGCAGCTGCCGGTGGAGACCTTCGTCGACGCGCTGCGCGAGCTGATCGCCGTCGACGAGCGCTGGGTGCCGACCCGCCAGGGCGACTCCCTGTACCTGCGCCCGTTCATGATCTCCACCTCGGCCGGTCTCGGCGTGAACAGCCCGGCCGACGAGTACGTCTTCGCGGTGATCGCCTCGCCGGCCGGCTCGTACTTCAGCGGCGGCGTCAAGCCGGTCAGCGTGTGGCTGTCCACCGAGTACGTGCGCGCGGCCCCCGGCGGCACCGGCGCGGCGAAGTGCGCCGGCAACTACGCGGCCTCCTTCGTGGCGCAGGCGCAGGCCGTCGAAAAGGGCTGCGACCAGGTGGTGTGGCTGGACGCGGTCGAGCGCCGCTGGGTCGAGGAGATGGGCGGGATGAACCTGTTCTTCGTCTTCGGCTCGGGCGACGACGTCCGCGTGGTCACCCCGGAGCTCACCGGTTCGCTGCTGCCGGGCGTCACCCGGAAGTCGTTGCTGCAGCTGGCGAAGGACGCCGGGCACAAGGTCGAGGAGCGCCGGATCTCCACCGACGAATGGGAGAAGGCGGCCGCCTCGGGCGAGCTGACCGAGGTGTTCGCGTGCGGCACGGCGGCGGTCATCACGCCGGTCGGCCACGTGAAGCACGGCGGCGGCGAGTTCTCGATCTCCGGCGGGCAGCCGGGCCCGGTCACCATGGCCCTGCGCGAGCAGCTCGTCGGCATCCAGGAAGGCACCCGCCCGGCCCCGTCCGGCTGGATGACCCCGCTCACCTGACGCTCCAGCTGTCCGTGAAGGGCTCCTTGCGGGAATCTGATTCCCGCAAGGAGCCCTTCACGGTTTTCAGGACGTGAGCGGGCCGGAGACGCCGGATTGCTCGTGCGTGGTCATCTCGGCGAGCACGCGGCTGGCCATCATCAGCAGCGGCAACGCGGTGACCGCGCCGGTTCCTTCGCCGAGGCGGACGTCGAGGTCGAGCAGCGCCCCGAGGTCCAGGTGCTCCAGCGCGAGCGCGTGCGCGGGTTCGCCGGTGAGCTGACCGGACATCCACCAGCGGCGCGCGCCGGGCGCGAGTTCTTCGGCGACGAGCGCGGCTGAGCAGACCACGAGCCCGTCGAGCACCACCGGCGTGCGGCGAACCGCTGCCTGCGCGAGAAAGCCCGTCATCGCGGCGATATCGGCCCCCGAGGACGTCCGCAGCAGCGCGAGCGGGTCGGCCAGCACCGCGCGGGCCCGGCGCAGCGCGTCGCGGACCGCGGCGGCCTTGCGCATCCAGGTGTTGTCGTCGATGCCCGAACCCCGGCCGACCACGGCGACCGGTTCGCTGCCGGTCAGCGCCGCGACCAGCACCGACGCCGGGGTGCTGTTCCCGATCCCCAGGTCGCCCGCGATCAGCAGGTCCGCGCCGCCGTCGACCTCCGCGTCGGCGATCTTGCGGCCGGCTTCGACCGCGGCGCGCACCTCGGCGTCGGTGAGCGCGTCCTCGACGTCGATCGAGCCGGAACCGCGGCGCACCTTGAACTCGCCGATCGACCGCATCGCGGATTCCTCGGTGTCCACGGCCATGTCGACCACGCGCACGCCCGCGCCCGCCGCCGCGGCGAGCACGTTGATCGCCGCGCCGCCGGTCAGCATCGTCCCGACGAGCTGCGACGTGACCTCCCGCGGATACGCCGAGACGCCCTTCTTCGCGATGCCGTGATCGCCGGCGAACACGACGACGCGCGGGCGGGTGAACGGCCGCGGCGGCGCCTGGCCCTGGCACGAAGCGATCCAGACGCCCAGCTCTTCCAGCCTGCCGAGCGAGCCCGCCGGTTTGACGAGCTTGTCGTGCAGCGCGATCGCGCCCGACCGGGCCAGGTCGCTCGGCGGTTCGATCTCGCCGAACTCGATGCCCGTTTCGCCGGTGTCCACAGCCAGGTTTCCTTTCGCCGCTGGGCGTCCCGGCGCCCAACCTACCGCCGCGCGGGCAGGGCCCTTAGGGTCGGTCGGCGTGCGGGAATCGACGGCGGCCGGGGTCGTGCTGGCGAGTGGTGCGGGGACCCGGGTCGGGGCCGCGCTGAACAAGGTCTACCTGCCGGTCGCGGGCAGGCGGGTGGTGGCGTGGTCGCTGGACGCGTTCGCCGCCGTGGCCGGGATCGGCGTGCTGGTGCTGGTGATCCGGCCCGAGGACGCGCCGCTGGCCGAGGAGGTGCTGGCCGGGACGAGCGCTCCGGTGGAGATCGTGACCGGCGGCCCGACACGGCAGGCCTCCGAGCTGAACGCGCTGCGCCATCTCGCGCCGCGGATCGCCGACGGGACAGTGGATTCCGTGCTGCTGCACGACGGCGCCCGGCCGTTGGTGACGCCGGAGCTGATCGCCGCGGTGCTGGAACGGACCAGGGAAGACGGGGGAGCGGTGCCGGGACTGGCCGCGGACGACGTGGTCTCGATGGCCGGGCCGGACACGGTGGCCGGCCCGCTGCCCGGCGCGATCCGGGTGCAGACCCCGCAGGGCTTCCGGGCGCGACCGCTGCTCGCGGCGTACGAACAGGCCGCCGAGGAAGGGTTTCTGGGCACCGACACGGCTTCGTGCATGGAGCGGTTCTCCGCGCTGCCGGTGCGGTGGGTGCCCGGCAGCGCGGAGAACGTGAAGATCACCTATCCGCACGACCTCGCGGTGGCGGAGCGGTTCCT
The DNA here is from genome assembly GCF_006704225.1 of Amycolatopsis sp. Poz14. Lineage (NCBI taxonomy): Bacteria > Bacillati > Actinomycetota > Actinomycetes > Pseudonocardiales > Pseudonocardiaceae > Amycolatopsis > Amycolatopsis sp. Poz14. The sequence continues at coordinate 8,417,883 of NZ_JACLHD010000001.1, read as the reverse complement.
GCTGCGCTGATCAGGGGGAAACGGTGAGCGCCGGGTCGGTGACCACGACGTCGCCCAGCGCCTCGTCGATCGCCGTGAGCAGCTCCGGCTCCAGCTTCACGCCCGCGGCCTTGACGTTGTCGTGCACCTGCTCCGGCCGCGAGGCCCCGATGATCGCCGACGCGACGTTCGGGTTCTGCAGCACCCACGCGACGGCCAGCTGCGCCATCGACAGCCCGGCGTCGGCCGCCAGCGGCTCCAGCTTCGCTACCGCGGCGAGGGTCTTCTCGTCGAGGAAGCGCTTCACCATGTTCGCGCCGCCGTTCTCGTCGGTCGCGCGCGAACCGGCGGGAAGCGGCTGGCCCACCTTGTACTTGCCGGTCAGCACGCCCTGCGCCACCGGCGACCAGACGATCTGGCTCAGGCCCTCGCGCTCGGAAGCGGGCACGACCTGCGACTCGATGACGCGCCACAGCATCGAGTACTGCGGCTGGTTCGACACGAACGGGATCTTCAGCTCGCGGGCGAGCGCCGCGCCGCGGGAGATCTGCTCGGCGTTCCACTCCGAGACCCCGATGTAGAGCGCCTTGCCCTGGCGGACCAGGTCGGCGAACGCCTGCATCGTCTCTTCCAGCGGCACCGTGCGGTCGAACCGGTGCGCCTGGTACAGGTCGACGTAGTCGGTGCCGAGCCGCTTGAGCGACGCGTTGGCCGACTCGAGGATGTGCTTGCGCGAGAGGCCCTTGTCGTTCGGGCCCTTCGGGCCGGTCGGCCAGAAGACCTTGGTGAAGATCTCCAGGCTCTCCCGGCGCTGCCCCTTCAGCCCGCGCCCGAGCACCGACTCCGCGGCGGTGTTGGCGTAGACGTCAGCCGTGTCGAAGGTCGTGATGCCCGCGTCGAGCGCCGCCTTGATGCAGGCTTGCGCCTGGTCCTCCTCGACCTGGGACCCGTGGGTCAGCCAGTTGCCGTAGGAGATCTCACTGATGTTGAGGCCGCTGCGGCCGAGACGTCGAAACTCCATGCCGACAGCGTAAACGTTTCGTTCGCGAGGCTAACGACCTGTGTGCCGCACGGCTCAGTTCGGGATCGGGTCCCCGGCCTTGAGCCGCGGCTTCGGCACGCGCAGCTTGCGGATCTGGCTCGCCCGGACGAACGCGTACCAGCCGACGCCGCGGGTGGCGGTCGCCGGTTCCTTCGGGAAGCGCTCGCGGACCAGCTTCGAGATCTTGCGGCCGTTCACGAAGCCCTCGATGGCCATGACCAGCAGCATCGCCATGCAGACCAGGGTGATGTACTGCTGCACCGCCGGCGCCGGGACCAGCAGCGCGAGGAACACCAGGATCGCCAGCGGCATGAACAGGCCGAGGATGTTGCGCCGGGAGTCGACCAGGTCGCGCACGTACGCCTTGACCGGGCCCTTGTCGCGCGGCGGCAGGTACTTGTCGTCGCCCGACATCATCCGCTCGCGGCGCACGCGGGCGGCTTCCTTGCGGTCTTCCTTGCTGACCGGGTTGGCCTTGCGCAGCTCCTTGTTGCGCTTCATCGCTTCGCGCATGGAGGTGGGCGGCGCCGCGACCGGCCCGCGCCTGCGTCCTTCGGCCTCGCGGCGCTTGGGCGTCGCCTTGCCCTTTCCCGGCGTGTACGACTTGCTCGTGACCGGGGAATCGTCAGCGGCGGCCTCGGCCGCGGAGTCTTCGGCGGCGGGGTCAGTGGTGCTTCGGCGCAGGAACCTCACCTCACCAGGGTATTGCAGGCGTCACGGCTTTGTTCACCAGGTCGTTCCATATGCGACGATGGAGGGGAACAGATCGGGCGAGTCCCGTGTTGTGCCTAGGACACGAGATGTACCCGCAGCGAGTTCGACCAAGAGGGAGTGCCATGACGACCGCTGAGCAGACCGGTGCGGCTGCGGCCGAGACCGCCGAGGAGACCCACGGCGTGACGTTGACCGACGCCGCGGCCGCCAAGGCGAAGGCGCTGCTCGAACAGGAGGGCCGCGACGACATGCACCTGCGCATCGCCGTGCAGCCCGGCGGCTGTGCTGGCTTGCGCTACCAGCTGTTCTTCGACGAGCGCACGCTCGACGGCGACCTGTTCCGCGACTTCGACGGCCTCCAGGTCGCCGTGGACCGGATGAGCGCGCCTTACGTGTCCGAGGCCGTGATCGACTTCGTCGACACCATCGAGAAGCAGGGCTTCACGATCGACAACCCGAACGCCACGGGTTCCTGCGCCTGCGGCGACAGCTTCCACTGAGCCCAGAGCCGGAAAACGGGCCCCGCGCGATCCGCGCTGGGGCCCGTTCTCGTTTCCGGCGTTCCCGGCCGGCTCAGACGTAGGCGTCGAGATCGGCGACCTGCGCGTGGCAGGCGTCGTCGACCGTCCACGGCCGCGCGGCCCTCGGGCGCGGCAGCCGGGCCTGGTCGGCGGGCTGTTCGGGCTGCAGCGTGGACGGCAGGTGGGCGCAGTCGGCGATCAGGTCGCCGAGGGTTTCCGGTTCGGTCGCGAGGTTCACTCCAGCCACGCTATTCAGCCGGACTTGAACGGGAAACGAGTACCGGCCGGTAGTGTCGGAACGTGGCGCGGAAACTACCCGGAAGGGTCATGACCAGCGGGTAACTTGCGTCAGGGCGCGAAAACGACAGCTCATCCACCCCGTGAGGAGAACCGGTGGCAGACAAGCCCAGGATCGCCGTGTCCGGCAGCATCGCTACGGACCATCTGATGCACTTCCCGGGGAGGTTCGCCGAGCAGCTCGTCGCCGAGCAGCTGCACCGGGTGTCGCTGAGCTTCCTCGCCGACGACCTCGTCGTGCGCCGCGGCGGCATCGGCGCGAACATCGCGTTCGGCCTCGGAGTGCTCGGCGTCGAGCCGGTGCTCGTCGGAGCCGTCGGCCAGGACTGGGCGGACTACCAGTCGTGGCTGCAGCGGCACGGCGTGGACACCTCGGGCGTGCTGGTGTCCGAGGTCGCGCACACCGCGCGGTTCGTGTGCACCACGGACGAGGACATGTGCCAGATCGCGACCTTCTACGCGGGCGCGATGGCGGAGTCCCGCAACATCGAGATGGGACCGATTTCGGATCGCGTCGGCGGGCTGGGGCTGGTGCTGATCAGCCCGGACGACCCCGAGGGGATGGTCCGGCACGCGCAGGAGTGCCGTCAGCGGGGGTACACGTTCGCGGTCGATCCCTCACAGCAACTGGCCCGGATGGACGGGGCGCAGGTGCGGTCGTTCGTGGAGGGGGCCAAGTACCTGTTCAGCAACGACTACGAGTGGGAGTTGCTGCTGCAGAAGACTGGCTGGACCGAGGCCGACGTGCTGGAGCGGGTCGGGCTGCGGATCACCACGCTGGGGGAGAAGGGCGTGGAGATCGTCGGGCGGGACGGGACTGCGTTGCAGATCGGGGCCGTGCCGGAGCGCGGGAAGGCTGATCCCACTGGGGTGGGGGATGGGTTCCGGGCTGGGTTCCTTGCCGCGGTTGACGGCGGGTTGAGTTTGGAGCGGGCGGCGCAGTTGGGGTGTTTGATCGCTGTGCTGGTGCTGGAGACTGTGGGGACGCAGGAGTGGCGGCTGGAGCGGGGCGAGGCGTTGACTCGGTTGCGGGAGGCGTTCGGGCCTGAGGCTGCTGAGGAGATTGCGGCGGTTTTGCCTGCTTGAGTCTCGGTGATCGGCTCGTCGCCTGGCGGCGACATCGCTTGGTGGTTGCGTGGGGCACCCCGAAGTTTGATTGTGCTGACGGTCGGTGGGTGCTTGTCAAGGCGGGAAAGATGCCTTGACAAGCACCCACCGACCGCAGATGCGCTTCGTATCGGGGTGCGGGGGAGGGCTGGGTGCCTCGCTCGTTGGGTGCGCCGGTGCGGTTTTAGGGCCGTGAGGGGAACCCTGAGGGAATCAGAGTCAATGAGGGTTCCCCTCACGTCCGGTCAGAGCTTGACTGGGTAGGCCGGTTCCGGGATTTCCGGCTTGATGCGGTGTTCCACGAAGATGCCGTGCCACAGCATGAAGACCAGCAGGGCCCAGAGCTGGCGGCTGCGGTCCAGCTGGCCTTCCTTGTGTTCGTCCAGCAGGCGCAGCACTGCGGTTTTGTCCAGCAGCTCGTCGGTCTTCGAGTCGTTGATGATGCCGCGCGCCCAGTCGTACATCTCGTTGCGCAGCCACAGGCGGATGGGGACCGGGAAGCCCAGTTTCTTCCGGTTCAAAACGTGGCCGGGGATGATCTTCGCGAGGGCCTGGCGCAGTGCGTACTTGGTGGTGCCGTGCGCGAGTTTCTGGTCGAGCGGGATCGAAGCGGCGACCTTGAACACCTCGGCGTCCAGGAACGGCACGCGCAGCTCCAGCGAGTTCGCCATGGTCACCTTGTCCGCCTTGACCAGGATGTCGCCGCGCAGCCAGGTGTACAGGTCCACGTGCTGCATGCGGGCCACCGGGTCCCAGCCTCGGGACACGTCGTACCAGGGGGCGGTGACGTCCTTGAAGCCGACGCCTTCCTGGTACGTCCGCAGCACGGCGCGCAGCTGCTCGTCGCGGAAGTTGCGGGCGTTGCCGTAGTAGCGGTCTTCCAGGGGGAGCGCGCCGCGGCGCAGCAGGTCCTTGCCTCGGGTGCCCTCCGGGATCTTCGTGGACACCTTGCCCAGCAGTTTTCGCACGCTGCCGGGGATTTTCTCGAACGGGGCCAGCGAGATCGGCTCGCCGTAGATCGTGTAGCCGCCGAACAGTTCGTCCGCGCCTTCGCCGGACAGCACCGCTTTCACGTGCTTGCGGGCCTCGCGCGCGATGAACCACAGCGGGACCAGCGCCGGGTCCGCGACCGGGTCGTCCAGGTACCAGACGATGAGCGGCAGCGCTTCCATCATCTCGTCCGCCGACACCGTGCGGACCACGTGCTTCACGCCGATCGCGGCGGCCGATTCCGCGGCCACGTCCACCTCGGAGTAGCCCTCGCGCTCGAAGCCGGTGGTGAACGCGATGAGGTTCGGGTTGTGCTCCTTGGCGAGCGTCGCGGTCGCGGTGGAGTCGATGCCGCCGGAGAGGAACGCGCCGACCGTCACGTCCGGGTCCGAGATCATGTGCTTGCCGACCGAGTCGCGCATCACATCGGCGATGCGCTCGTACAGCGCCTCGGCCTCGGCGGGGCCGTTCACCGGCTTCGCGGCGAACTTCGGGTGGAAGTAGCGGGTGAACTCGGGCTTCCCGCCCGGCGAGAGCCGGAACGAGGTGCCGGACTCGACGCGGCGGATCGCGGTGTGCAGCGACTCCGGCTCCGGCACGTACTGCAGGACCAGGTAGTGCTGCAGGGCCTTGCGGTCCAGCTCCTGCGCGACGCCGAGCGTGTCCGACAGCTCCAGCAGGCTCTTCTTCTCGCTGGAGAACGCCGTGCCCTTCGGGCCCTCGCTGTAGTAGAGCGGCTTGATCCCGAACGGGTCGCGCGCGCCGAAAACGGTCTTTTCCGCCGAATCCCAGATCAGGAACGCGAACATGCCGCGCAGCTTTTCGACCGCTTTGTCCCCGAGGTAGTGATATGCCGCGACGATCGCCTCGCCGTCGCCTTCAGTGGCGAATTTCGCACCGAATTTTTCGGCGAGCTCGTCGCGCAGCTCGCGGTAGTTGTAGATCTCGCCGTTGAAGTTCAGCGTGTAGCGGCCGGGAGCCTCCGGCGGGCCCCACACCAGCGGCTGGTGCGCGTGGTCCACGTCGATGAAGGCGAGCCGGTTGAAGCCGTACACGACCTCGGCATCGGCCCAGGTGTCCTGCTCGTCGGGGCCGCGGTGACGCTGGCAGCGCATCGCCGCGCCGACGCTCGCACGGGCCGCCGCGGCGTCGTTTTCGGTCGCGCAGATCAGTCCAAGCAGGCCGCACACGTGTACTCACACACCTCAGGGTCGGGCCGGTCCGGGGAAGGGCCCAGTATGCCGGTGCGGGGCGACTCGCCCGGAAAGCGGGTGACGCGTGGCGCAACTGGTCACCCCTTGGTCAGCGGGAGCGGCCAACTCGGCTAGGCTCCGCCTGTCACGAAGATCGGTCGAAGAAGGCCCGGTGTGAGAGGGCCTGTTGGGTGAAAGGGCAGGGCGCAGTGGGAAAACCAGAGCGCACCCCGGTGGGTAAGCGGGTCGGGCGTGTCGCCGCGCTGGCCGTGCTGGTGGCGCTGACCGCGACGGGCTGCTCGGGAGACGAGATCCTCCGCTTCGGCTGGCCCAAGGGCGTCACGCCGCAGGCCGACCAGATGCGCACCCTCTGGACGTGGACGGTCGTCGCCGCGCTCGTCGTCGGCGCGATCGTGTGGGCCCTGATCTTCTGGACCGCGATCTTCCACCGCAAGAAGAAGGGCGCGGCCGCCGAAGGCCCCGAGGACCTCCCGCGGCAGTTCCAGTACAACATCCCGCTGGAGATCTTCACGGTCGTCCTGCCGACGATCATGGTCTGCGTGCTGTTCTTCTTCACGGCGACGACCGAGAGCAAGGTCCTCGACAAGAAGCCGAACCCGGACGTCGTGGTCGACGTGATCGCCTTCCAGTGGAACTGGGAGTTCAAGTACGAGGGCGACGCCGCCAAGCGCGCCGACGGCACCCAGGTGAGCACCGTCGGCTCCTCCGGCGAGATCCCGCTGCTCGTGCTGCCGACGAACAAGACCATCGAGTACCGGCTCCGCTCGACGGACGTCATCCACTCGTTCTGGGTCCCGGAGTTCAACTTCAAGCGCGACGTCATGCCGGACCCGGAGAAGAACAACCAGGACAGCTCGTTCCAGAACTCGATCGACCGCGAAGGCTCGTTCGTCGGCCGCTGCGCCGAGCTGTGCGGGACGTACCATTCGGTGATGAACTTCGAGGTGCGCGCCTTGTCCCCGGACAAGTTCGACCAGTACCTCAAGCTGCGCACCGAGACGAACCCGAAGACCGGCAAGCCGAACACCGCGTCTGAGGCACTGGCTTCGATGAACTGCGGCGAGCTGTGCAGCCCGTACGCGGTGACCACGAAGCCGTTCAACACCGACCGCACCGCGCGCACCGCGTCCAACTGACGGCGAACCAGAAGGAGCAGGGGACCAATCCCATGAAGGTCGAAGCCCGGATTTTCTACATGGTGGCGGGGTTTGCCGTCCTCATGACCGCCGTCTACTGGGTCATGACCGCGCTCTTCACCACCGACCAGAAGGCTGAGCCGGTCGGCATCGTCGCGCTGTTCCTGACCGGCGGCCTCGCGTTCCTCGCCGGCAGCTACATGCAGTTCGTGTCCCGCCGGATCGAAGAGCGCCCGGAGGACCGCGAGGACGCCGAGATCAGCGACGGCGCCGGCGAGCTGGGCTTCTTCAGCCCGGGCAGCTACTGGCCGGTCGCGCTGGCCGCGGCGGCCGGGCTGGCCGGCCTCGCCCTCGCGTTCTTCCACATCTGGCTGCTCGTGATGGCGATCGTGGCGCTGCTCATCGCCGTGGGCGGGCTGGTGTTCGAGTACCACACCGGTCCCGAGCACGACTGAGTTCTTCCGCTTCACCGCGACGCCCGGCTGGGAATCCCCGGCCGGGCGTTTCGCGTATCCGGCTTCACGCGCTGCGGAGCGAGCGCCGCGGCGAGCACCGCCAGCATGCCCAGGCCCTCCGGCCAGGTGAGCCGGTGCCCGAACGCCAGCATGTCCACCACGACCGCGACCACCGGGTACAGGTAAGACAGCAGCGCGACCGTCGTGGTCGGCAGCTTGCCGATGCTGGCGTACATCAGCACGTACATCACCGCGGTGTGGACAGTGCCCAGGAGCAGCAGCCACAGCAGTCCCGGAGCCGAACTCGGCAGCGGCGTGAACATCAGCGCGGGGGCGAGCACGATCACGCCGACCGTCAGCTGCACCGCCGCGAGCAGATGCGGCCGGATGTGCTTGAGCTGCTTCGCGATGAAGGACGCACCGGCGTAGAGCAGGGCCGCGCCGAGCGCGAGCGCGATTCCGGCGAATCGCACGGGTTGTCCGTCATCTCCTTGTGCGGAAAGGGAAATCACCACAACTCCGGCGAACGCGATGCCCGCCCGCGCGAGGTGCGAACGGCCGACCTTCTCGCCGAGGAACACCGCCGCCATTCCGACCAGGATCAGCGGCTGGGTGTGGTAGACGACCGTGCTGACGCCGATGGACGACAGCGAGTAGGACGCGAACAGCAGCACCCAGTTGCCGACCAGCAGCAGCCCGCCGGCGATCGCGAGCAGCAGGTCGCGGCGGGTCGGCCGCCAGTCGCGGAACCAGCCCCTGGCGAGGGACCACACGACCAGCAGGACGCCGCCGACGAGGCAGCGGGCGAACGCGACCGCCGGTGCGGCGGCGCCGCTTTCGAGCACGACCGCGCCGATCGTGCCGGACAACGCCATCGCCGCGGACCACTGCAGGACCGGGCGGGATTCGGGGTTCTTCATGCGACCCAGATTCGTCTCCGCGGCGACGCTCAACCAGTGTCAGAGATGACAATGACCGCGAAACTTGTGACATGCTGGGCCGCATGGACGTGCAACGGGTCGCCGTGCTGCTCGCGGACCGGGTTTCGCCGTTCGAGCTGGGGGTCGCGTGCGAGGTGTTCGGCACCGACCGCAGTGCGGACGGCATGCCCGGCTGGGACTTCGGCGTGTGCTCGCCGGGCGGCGCGGACGTGGCCAGCTGGTCTGGATTCGGCCTGGCTGGACTGCGCGACCTCGACTTCGCGGCGTCGGCGGATTTGGTGATTGTGCCCACGCAAGCGCCGCGGACCGCGCCGCCGCCGGAGCCGCTGCTGGACGCCTTGCGCGCCGCCCGGGAACGCGGCGCGTGGGTGGCCGGGTTCTGCGCGGGAGTTTTTTCACTCGGCTACGCGGGCCTCCTGGACGGCCGTCGCTGCACCGTGCACTGGATCTACGAACCGGAATTCCGCCGCCTGTTCCCCGCCGCGGAAGTGGACCCGCAAGCCCTCTACGCGGACGACGACGGCGTGTTCACCAGCGCCGGGACCGTTGCCGCGGTGGACCTCTGCCTGCACCTGGTGCGCCGCCTGCGCGGAGTCACGGCGGCGACGGCGCTGGCCCGGCGAATGGTGGCCGCTCCGCACCGCGCGGGCGGGCAGGCGCAGTTCGTGCAGGCGCCGGTGCCCGCGACGGCCGCCCCGGACGACGCGGTGGTCGCCGAAGCGCTCGAATGGGTGGAACGACGGTTGGATCAGCCGTTCACGGTCGCGGAATTGGCTCGCCGCAGCGGATTGGGCGAGCGGACGTTCCTGCGCCGGTTCTCGGCCGCGACCGGGACGACGCCGCACCGCTGGCTGACCGAACGCCGCCTCGACCGGGCGCAGGCGCTGCTGGAGGAGGGCTCGCTTTCGGTGGAGGACATCGCGGTGGCCTGCGGATACGCGTCGGCGGCGGCGTTGCGGCACCAGTTTTCGCGGTTGCGCGCTACTACGCCGAGCGCTTACCGGACCGCCTTCCGTTCGTGAGCATTGGTCCGGCTCGTCGCGATCCTGCTGTGGCATTGGGCTCATGTGACGCACCGAACGCCGCATTGGGGCCCTCGCACCCAACGACTCGCTGAAAACGACAAACGCCGCACCGGACGCGGAAAAGCGCCCGATGCGGCGTTCAGCCGATGCGAACGGTCAGCGCTCAGCCGAGGAGAACGCGATCCACCGGTCCAGCAGCGCCGCTGCCGCGCCGTTGTCGATGGCCTGGCGTGCTCGGTCCAGTCCGGCCGCCAAGTCGTCCTCGAGCGAATCGGAGAAGCCCGCGAAGGCGGCCAGCGCGGCGGCGGCGTTCAGCACCACCGCGTCGCGCACCGGGCCGGTCTTGCCGCTGACCAGTTCCCGGACTACCTCCGCGTTCGCCGCGGCGTCGCCGCCGCGCAGGTCCTCCGCCGTGGCGCGCGGGATGCCGAGCGACTGCGGGTCGAAGGTGCGTTCCGTCACCGTGCCGCCGGAGACCACCAGCACCGAGGTCGTCGTGGTGGTGGTGATCTCGTCCAGCCCGTCGTCGCCGCGGGCCACCAGCACCGACATCCCGCGCTGGGCGAAAATCTCCGCCAGGGCACGGGTTTTGTCCGCGTACGCGCAGCCGATCAGCGCGCTTTCCGGCTGTGCCGGGTTGGTGAGCGGGCCGAGCAGGTTGAACGTGGTCGGCACGCCCAGCTCGCGCCGCGGCGGGCCGGTGTGCCGGAACGCCGGGTGGAACGCCGGGGCGAAGCAGAACCCGATGCCGATCTCCTCGAGCGACGCGAGCACCGCTTCCGGCGGCAGGTCGATCTTCACGCCGAGGGTTTCCAGCACGTCGGCCGCGCCGGACTTCGACGACGCGCTCCGGTTGCCGTGCTTGGCCACCGGCGCGCCCGCCGCCGCCGTGACGATCGTCGCCATCGTGGAGATGTTCACCGAGTTCGACCGGTCGCCGCCGGTGCCGACGATGTCCACCGCGGGACGGCTCAGCGTGATCCGCCGGGCGTGCGCCAGCATCGCGTCGGCCATGCCGGCGATCTCCGCGGGCGTTTCGCCCTTGGCGCGCAGCGCGACCGCGAAGCCGCCGATCTGCGCCTGCCCGGCGCTGCCGGACATGATCTGGTCCATCGCCCACGCCGTGTCCTCCGCGGACAGGTCCTCGCCGGCGATGAGCCGGGTCAGCAGCGCGGGCCAGGTGTGCGGGGTGGCGCCCACCGGGCTCAGCCGCCGTTGACGGCGGGGACCCGCCCGGCGCGCAGCACGCCGGCGACGGTTTCCGCCGCGGTCAGCGGGTCGAGGGGGTGCACCAGCACGGCGTCGGCCAGCGCCCAGGTGGCGAGCCATCGGTCGTCCCGGCGGCGGACGGCCACCACGATCGGCGGGCAGTCGTCGATCTCGTGCTTGAGCTGGCGGGTCAGGCCGATGCCGCCGGTCGGCTGCGCCTCGCCGTCGAGGATCGCGAGGTCGACCGAGCCCGCGTCCATCTCGGCGAGCACGTCGGCGATGCCGGCCGCCTCGACCCACTCGACGCGGCCGAGGTCGGCCGCCGGGCGCCTGCCGACGGCGTTCATGATCGCCTCGCGGACCTCGGCCTTGTGGCTGAACACCAGGATCCGCTGGGACTGCTCGCTCATTGAGCACGCCTCCGTCTCGTCACGGGTGGAACAGCCGCGATCGTATCGGCCGAGACGCATCTCACGCGGACGCGGTGGGCGAGTCACCCGGTTGCCGCGCCTCCCAGCCCGGGGCGTCGCCGCCGAGCCGCTGCGCCAGACCGGCCATCCGGGACCGTTCCTGGGCGCAGTGCAGGGCGTCCAGGACCTGCACCCGCCGGGCGTGCGCGAGCACCCGGTCGCCGTCGCGGCTTTGTTCGCGCAGGTCGTAGCCGTCCTGCGCGAGAATCGCCGCCGCCTCGTCGATCCGGTCCGCCGGGAGGACGAGGTGATGGACGAGCACTGCGGGCGCTTCGCTTGCCCAGCCGGGTGAATCGGCGAGCACCGCGGAATCCGCGACGGCCGGATCGAACGCCGAAACGACCGTCCGCAGACCGGGCGCGTCCGGGTCGAGAACCGCTTTCTCCGGCTTTCTCACCAGGTCACGGAGCTTCTCCAGCCAACTCACGAGTAGCTCCTTCCGTCGCTGGTCCGCGTCTCGCGCGCGGGTGTGACGCGAAGCTCCCACGACCCGCCGCAGACCCGGCGGGCGGGGTGCGGTCGCGAGAGGACATAATGCGATCCGTGACAACGGCAGCTCCCACCATCAGCCAGCGGGTCCACTCGCTGAACCGGCCGAACATGGTCAGTGTCGGCACCGTCGTGTGGCTGTCCAGCGAACTGATGTTCTTCGCCGGACTGTTCGCCATGTTCTTCACCGTCAAGGCGCAGAACCCGGCCGGGGCGTCCTGGCCGCCGCCGTTGCACGGCGAGGAGTTCCACCTCAACGTCGCGTACGCGATCCCGTTCACGGTGATCCTCGTGCTGTCGTCGCTGACCTGCCAGTTCGGCGTGTTCGCCGCGGAGCGGGGCGACGTCTACGGCCTGCGGCGCTGGTACATCGTGACGCTGATCATGGGCGCGATCTTCGTGTTCGGGCAGGCGAACGAGTACCACAACCTGGTCGAGGAAGGGCTCACGATCCCGTCCGGCCCGTTCGGCACGGTGTTCTACCTCGCGACCGGTTTCCACGGCCTGCACGTGATCGGCGGGCTCATCGCCTTCGTGTTCCTGCTGGTCCGCACGAAGCTCAGCAAGTTCACTCCGGCGCAGGCCACCTCGGCGATCGTCGTGTCGTACTACTGGCACTTCGTCGACATCGTGTGGGTAGGCCTCTTCGCGGTGATCTACATCCTTCCCTGATCTCCGCACCGCCCACCACAAAACGGCCTGAACTGACAGCAAGGGTTGCCGCAAGATGACCACCAGCACCAAATCCTCGGAGCGCCGGTTCCGCGCGCGCTCGAAGATGCGCAGGCGCCTCGCGGGCGTGCTCGCACTCGGCGTCGCCCTGGTGGGGGCCGGCGCCCTGTACGCCGTGTTCGCCCCGGAACCGCAGACCGCGCAGGCGCAGGGCGACCCGGCGCTGCTGCGCCAGGGCGAGCAGGTCTACAACAACACCTGCATCGAGTGCCACGGCGCGAACCTCGAGGGCGTCAAGGACCGCGGTCCGAGCCTCATCGGCATCGGCGACGCGGCCGTCTACTTCCAGACTTCCTCCGGCCGGATGCCCGCGGCGCGCCAGGAGGCGCAGATCGCCCGCAAGCCGCCGAAGCTGACCCCGAGCGAGATCGACGCGGTCGGCGCCTACGTGCAGGCGCACGGCGGCGGCGCGCAGCGTCCGGAGGAGCGCGGCGAGGCGCTGCGCGGCAACGACCCGGCGCGCGGCGGCGAGCTGTTCCGGCTCAACTGCGCCTCGTGCCACAACTTCACCGGCCGCGGGGGCGCGCTGTCGGCGGGCAAGTACGCGCCGCCGCTCGACCCGGCCACCGAGGAGCAGATCTACGACGCGATGCTCACCGGGCCGCAGAACATGCCGAAGTTCTCCGACCGCCAGCTCAGCGCCGAGGAGAAGAAGGACATCATCGCCTACGTCAAGTCGGTGTCCGACGGCAACAACGACCCGGGCGGCAACGGTCTCGGCGGGGTCGGCCCCGCCTCCGAAGGCGTCATCGCCTTCGTCGTCGGAATCGCCGCGCTCGTCGGCATTACGCTGTGGATTGGATCGAAGGCATGAGTGCCGAAGGGCCCAAGCCGCCCTCGGAGGCGGAGCTGGCTGAGATGGACCGCGACGAGCTGCTCAAGCTCGGCGGTCAGCTGGACGGCGTCGAAATCGTCGAGTACCCGGAGCCGTGGCCGGTCGAGGGCACCCGCGCGGAGCGTCGCGCGCAGCGCCTCGTCGCGTTCTGGTTCGCCCTGTCGGCGCTCGCCGGCCTGGCGTTCGTGGTCGTGATGGCCTGGCCGAAGTGGTGGGAGTACAAGGACCCGAGCGACCCCAGCGGGCACTCGACCTACAGCCTCTACACCCCGGCGCTCGGCGTCACGCTCGGTCTCGCGGTGCTGGCGCTCGGCATCGGCGTGATCCTCTACACCAAGAAGTTCGTCCCGCACGAGGTCTCGGTGCAGCAGCGCAGCGACGGCCCGTCCGCGGAGGTCGACCGGGCCACCATCCTGGCCCACCTCGCCGACGCCGGGACCCGCAACGGCATCGCCCGCCGGTCGCTGATCAAGCGCACCGCGGGCGCGGGTGCGGGCGCGCTCGGCCTCGCGGTGGCGGCGCTGCCGATCGCGTCCTTCATCAAGAGCCCGTGGACGGACTCCGACAACCGGGACGGCCTCTGGCACACCGGCTGGCTGCCGAACTTCCCCGGCGAGAAGGTCTACCTGCGCCGCAACACCGGCAACCTCGAAGCCGACGTCAAGGAAGGCGTCGCGCTGGTCAAGGCCGAGGACCTGGACGCGGGCGCGATGGAGACGGTCTTCCCCTACCGCGAGTCGGAAAAGGGCGACGAGAAGAAGCTGTCCGAGGCGCTGATGCGGGTCGACAACCCGGTCATGCTCATCCGGCTGCGCCCGACCGACGCCGCGCGCGTGGTCAAGCGCAAGGGCCAGGAGGACTTCAACTTCGGCGACTACTACGCGTACACGAAGATCTGCAGCCACGTCGGCTGCCCGACCTCCTTGTACGAACAGCGCACGAACCGCATCCTCTGCCCGTGCCACCAGTCGCAGTTCGACGCCCTGCACTACGCGAAGCCGATCTTCGGCCCGGCGACCCGTCCGCTCGCCCAGCTTCCGATCACGGTTGACGAAGAGGGATACTTGATCGCGAAGGGCGATTTCATCGAGGCCATCGGACCGGCCTTCTGGGAGCGTAAGTCATGAGTTCACTCACCACGCCGACCAAGGGCACGAGCGCACTCCAGAAGCACCTGGGCGAGGCCGCGGACAACGCGGACCAGCGGTACAAGCTGGCCAAGGGCCTGCGGCACCAGATGAACAAGGTGTTCCCGACCCACTGGTCCTTCCTGCTGGGCGAGATCGCGCTGTACAGCTTCATCGTCATCCTGCTGTCCGGGGTGTACCTGACGCTGTTCTTCGACCCCTCCATGCAGGAGGTCACGTATCACGGCAGCTTCACGAACATGCAGGGCATGCAAATGTCCCAGGCGTTCCGCACCACGCTGGACATCTCGTTCGACGTGCGCGGCGGCCTGTTCGTGCGGCAGCTGCACCACTGGGCGGCGCTGATCTTCGTCGCGTCGATGATGGTGCACATGCTCCGGATCTTCTTCACCGGCGCGTTCCGCAAGCCCCGTGAAGCGAACTGGGTCATCGGCGGCCTGCTGCTGATCCTGGGCATGTTCGAGGGCTTCTTCGGCTACTCGCTCCCGGACGACCTGCTGTCCGGCACCGGTATCCGCGCGACCCTGTCCGGCATCGTGCTGTCGGTGCCGGTGATCGGCACCTGGATCCACTGGGCGCTGTTCGGCGGGGAGTTCCCCGGCGACCAGATCATCCCGCGGCTCTACACGCTGCACATCCTGCTGATCCCGGGCATCATGCTGGCCCTGATCGGCGCGCACCTCGCGCTGGTCTGGTACCAGAAGCACACGCAGTTCCCGGGCGTGCGGCGCAAGGAGACCAACGTCGTCGGCGTGCGGATCATGCCGTACTTCGCCCTCAAGGGCGGCGCGTTCTTCACCCTGGTCGTCGGCGTGCTGGCGCTGATGTCCGGCCTGTTCCAGATCAACCCGGTGTGGAACTTCGGGCCGTACAACCCGTCGATGGTGTCCGCGGGATCCCAGCCGGACTTCTACATGGCCTGGGCGGACGGCATCCTCCGGATCTGGCCCGCGTGGGAGCTCTACCTGGGCAACTACACGGTCCCGGCGGTGTTCTTCGCCGGCGGTATCGGGATGCCGGTGCTGTTCGCGATCCTGCTGACGTATCCGTTCCTGGAACGGAAGCTGACGAAGGACAACGCGCACCACAACCTGCTCCAGCGGCCGCGCGACGCACCGGTCCGCACCTCGCTGGGCATGATGGCGCTCGGGTTCTTCGCGATGCTCGAACTGTCCGGCTTCAACGACATCATCGCCGACCAGTTCGACATCTCGCTGAACGCGACGACGTGGGCCGGGCGCATCGGCGTGCTGATCGTGCCGCCGATCGCGTACTACGTCACCTACCGGATCTGCCTCGGCCTGCAGCGGTCCGACCGGGAAGTGCTGGAGCACGGCGTCGAGACCGGCATCATCAAGCGGCTCCCGCACGGCGAGTTCATCGAGATCCACCAGCCGCTGGCCGGCACGGACAGCCACGGCCACGCCATCCCGCTCGAGTACCAGGGCGCGGCGGTGCCGAAGAAGATGAACAAGCTCGGCACCGCGGGCACCGCTGTCCCGGGTTCGATCTGGACGCCGGACCCGGCGGAGGAGTCGAAGGCGCTCGAGCGCGCTCGCGGCAACGGCCACGGGAACGGACACGGGAAGCGCGAGGGCACCGAGGAGTCGACCGAGGTCGGTTCCGGGCACTGAGTCCCGCAGAACGCCGGAAGGCCCCTTCCTCATCGAGAGGGAGGGGCCTTCTCGTGTTTCAGAGCTGGATGCGGGCGACGATCTCGTCGTCGTCCATTTCGCCGGTCGGCCGGAAGCCCAGCTGCTGGTAGAAGGGGCCGGGGCTGTGCTTGCCCGGCATCCAGCTGACCGTGACGAATTCGGCGTCGCGGCGGCGCGCTTCGGCCAGCACCGCCTCGACGGCGAACCGTCCGTAGCCCTTTTTCTGGTGTTTGGCGGCGATGTTCAGCCGCCACAGGTAGTGGCGGTAGTAGTCGGTCGGGTTGTCCGGGTCGAACGCGGCCATGACGAAGCCGACGAGTTTCTTCCCGGCGTAGATCAGCCTCGGCCAGGCGATTTCGTGCTGGACATAGGCTTCGGCGAGCGAGCAGGCGACCGGAGCGACGTAGTCGCGTTGATGCTTCGCCACTTTGAGATCGCAGGCGTCTTCCACGTTGTCGACCGTGACTTCGACCAGTCTCGGGGTCGTCATGCGAATTACGGTAGCGCTGCCGCCGGGGTTCAGAGCTGGATGCGGGCCACGACCTCGCCCTCGTGCTGCTGGCCGGTGGGCTGGAATCCCAGCCGCAGATAAAACGGCTCCGGACTGTGCTCGCCGGGCACCCACAGCACTGTCGCCGATTCTTGTCCGCGGCGACGCGCTTCGGCCAGTACCGCTTCGACGGCGAACTTCCCGTAGCCCTTTTTCTGGTGCTCGGCCGAGATGTTCAGCCGCCAGATGCCGCAGCGGAAGTAGTCGATCGGACAGCCCGGATCGAAGGCGGCCATGACGAAGCCGACGAGATCGTCGCCGGCGTAGACCAGCCTCGGCCACGCGACGCCCGGCTGGGTGTAGGCCTCTGCCAGCGAACGGGCGACCGGGGCCACGTAGCGCTCCTGGTGCGGCGCCACCGACAGATCGCAGGCCGCGCCCACGTTGTCGGTGGTGACCTCGGCCAGCCGCAGTGTTGTCATGCCCCGGACGTTAGCCCGGGGGTACGACAATTCTCAGGCTCCTTCGACGCCGATCTCGAACGCGGAGTCGGTGTCGGCGCGGGAGTAGGAGCGGAACGCGATGTGGGTGACGGTGTCGAGGACGCCGCGGACCTTGCCGATGCGGCCGGGGATCAGGTCGGCGAGGTCTTCGTGGGCCTGCACGCGCACGGTGGCGATGAGGTCGACGTCCCCGGCGCACGAGTAGACCTCGGACACCTGGTCGAGGTCCGCGATCGCCTGCGCGGCCTGCGGGATTTCCTCGGCCTCTACGTTGATCAGCACGATCGCCGTGATCACAGCGTTCCTCCCACTTCCTGGCGGTAACCGACGTGCGCGATCGTAGCCGGGAACACGCCCGCGCATGGTGCGGCGGGGCTTCTCAGCCCGCGACGTGTTCGAGTGACCGGGCGTCGGCGACCCGGGCGAGCCAGGATTGCCATCCGGCGACAGCGGCGGGCTCGGCCCACGGCCGGGTGGTGCGGACGAGCCGGGTCCCCGGCCGGGCGAGCCAGCGCAGCAGGATCCCGACCTCCTCGCCGGGAGCACCACGCAGCGGACCGTCGCCGGGCAGCACGGTTTCCCCGGCGGCGACGAGGGATTCGACCACCGGCATCGGCGGCACCCCACGGCGGGCGACTCCCGCGGAGGCGAGCCTGCCGTAGCGGATGACGGACAGTTCCCAGCCGCCATTGCCGTCCGGGGCCGCCGCGATGAGTTCCGCGACCGACGCGAGCGCGGCCTGCCGGTGCGCGCGGCCGACGGCGCGGACCAGCCCGGCCAGTTCGTCGCGGTGGCGCGCGGCCTGTTCGTAATGCCTTCGCTCGGCCATCTCCTCCAGCCGCGCCGCCGCCAGGTGCAGGGGACGGCCGTCATGACCGGCGATGAGCCCGCGAGCAGCTTCGACAGCGGGGGAGTAGTCGGCGACGGTCTGTCTGCCCGCGCACGGGGCTCCGCAACGGCCGAGTTCCGCCAGGACACACGGTGTGCCGGACGCGGCGGTGGCGGAGATGCGTTGGGTGCAGGTGCGCAACCCGGAAGCGTCGGCGAGAGTCTCGGCGGCCGTGCGCGCGTCGGCTTGGCTGCGGAACGGCCCGAGCGTGCCCGCGCGCGGCAGACGGACCACGGAAAGCCGCGGGAAAGCCTCGTCGGTGAGGCTGATCCACCAGCCGTGGTGCGGGTTTTTCGAACGCCGGTTGTAGGCGGGCCGGTGCGCGGCGATCAGCCGCAGTTCGCGGATCTCGGCTTCGAGGGAATGCGCGCACTCGATGGCGTCCACCCGCTCCGCCAGCGCGACCATTTCCCGGATCCGGCCCCGGCTCTCGGAACCGGTGAAATACGTGCGCACGCGCCGTCTCAGGTCGCGCGCGGTGCCTACGTACAGGACTTCGTCGCGCGGACCCTTGAAGAGGTACACGCCGGGCCGCGACGGGAGGTCGGCGGCGAGGTTTCGCTTGCGCCGCTGGGCTGGCGTGACGTCCGGGAGGTAGTCGATCAGCTCCTCGACGGTGTGCACGCCGAGGTTGCCGACGCGCTCCAGCAACGCGTGCAGGACGTCGGTGGTGGCGCGGGCGTCGTCGAGCGCGCGGTGCGTCGGCCGGGTGCGCGCGCCGAGCAGCATGGACAGCGACGACAACCGGTAGCTGCGCGCTTCTTCTCTCGGGATGACGCGGCGCGCCAGCTTCACCGTGCAGACGACGGTGGGACGCGGCCAGACGTAGCCGTGTCCTTCGCAAGCGGCCTTCATGAAGCTGGTGTCGAAGCCGGAGTTGTGCGCGACCAGCACGGTGCCCGCGATGAACTCCAGGAACGCGGGCAGCACGCGTTCGATCCGCGGCGCGTCGTAGACCATCGCCTGCGTGATCCCGGTCAGCTCGACGATCTGCGGCGGAATCGGCGTGCCCGGGTTGACCAGCGTCGCGAACTCGCCCAGCACCTGGCCGGCGCGGACCTTGACCGCGCCGATCTCGGTGATCCCGTCCGGCCCCGGTTTGGTGCCGGTGGTCTCGAGGTCGAACACGACGAACGTGGTGTCCCGCAGCGGGGTGCCGAGCTCGTCGAACGCCAGCTGAGCCTGGTCCGGCCTCGGTCGGGTCTCCATGATCGCGCACAGTAGGGCCGACCACCGACAATCTTCGCGCGCGCCGCCCGTGGCCCGATGGTGACCAGCGGAACGGGCCGGTGCGGCGCGGGATCCGGCGGCGGGGCCTACCCTGGACCAATGCACCCTCAGCCCGTCGAACCGGAAGAAGCCGCGGAGGCCGTCGGCCCCTCGGCGGTTCCGGCGCGGGCGGGAGAGGACGCCGAGGCCGCCGAACCGGGGACGTGTCCGGAACCGGCGACGTGGACGAGCCTGCCGGAGGCGGTGCGCGAGCGGATCGCCGAACTGGCCGCGGCCGCGGTCGCGAAACTGCCGGTCGCCGACGTGCCGCGGCAGCTGCGGCCGGTCGCGAAATTCGCCCCCGCCAAGCGCGCGAAGCTTGGCGGCACCGCGCTGCTCACGGCGTTAGGGGATTCGGCGCAGTTCCGGACCGCGGTCCTGGAATGGCTGCGCGAGCACCGGACCGACGCGCTGGACCCGAACGTTTCGGACTCCGTCTCGGCCGCTGCCGCCGCCGTGCTGCTCGGCGAATCCGGCGCGGCCGGACGCGTGCGGCTGGTCGCGAAGAACGCCGAGGAAACCGCGCTGCGCGCTGAGCGGGACGCGGCGCTGGCCCGGAACCAGCGGCTGGAAGTCGAAATCGCCGAGCTGCGCGCCGAGTTGGAAGAGGCGCGCGGAGCGGTCGAGAGCGCGCGCGGCGAACGCGAGGCCGAGGTCGAGAAGCTGCTGCGCCGGCTGCGCGAGCAGGGCGTGCTGCTGCGGCAGGCCAAGGACGCGGCCGAGGCGGCGCGCGCCGAACTGGCCGACGGGGGCGCGACGCGGGAACGCGAGATCGAGATGCTGAACGTGCAACTCGACCGGGAACGTCGCCGGGTCGCCGCGGAACGCACTCGCGCCGAACGGGCGGTCGCGGACGCGGAGATGGCCCGCCAGTCGGCGCGCGAAGCCAGGGAGGCCGACGAGGTCCGGCTGGCATTGCTGGTGGACACGATCGACGGCGCGGTGCACGGCCTGCGCCGCGAACTGGCTTTGGGCGACCGCGGCGCGCGCCCTGCCGACATGGTGAGCGGCGCGCGGTCCGGACTCGGCCCGGGCGGGCGGATCCAGGACGTCACGGCGCTCGACCGGCATCTGGCGTTGCCGAACGTCCATCTCATCGTGGACGGCTACAACGTCACCAAAACGGGTTACCCGGAACTGGCGCTGGCCGATCAGCGAGACCGGCTGGTGCATCAGCTCTCGGCACTGGCGGCGCGCACGTCGGCGGAGGTCACGGTGGTGTTCGACGGGGCCGGCGTGCTGTCGGTGCCCGCCGCGGTGCCGCGCGGGGTGCGGGTGCTGTTTTCCGAGCGTGGCGTGCTTGCCGACGACGTGATCCGGTCGCTGGTCGCGGCCGAGCCGAAGGGCCGTCCGATGGTCGTCGCGACATCCGACCGGGCGGTCGCGGACTCGGTCCGCGCGGGCGGCGCGCACCCGGTGGCGTCGGCGGTTCTCGTCAGCCGATTGGGTCGTGTCTGATCCTGGCCGCCCTCGCGGCTCCGGAAATTGTCGGTGGTGCTTCCTACCGTTTGTTCCCGAGGCGATTCCCGGAACCGGTCCGGGGCCTCGCGGACGAACGGAGGCCCGGCAATGGGCGAGAACAAGCAGGAGCGGTTCGGAGTCGGTTCCGGCATGCGTGCGGCGGAGTCGGCTGGGGTTAGCGGGGGAGTTCGGTTCGCGGCGGGGCCGGGGGATCGGAACGCCGGGGTTGGTGGCGGGGCTCTTGAGCGCTCTCGGCCGTTGGATCATGGGGCTGCTGAGCGGTCGCGGCCGCCGGACGTTGGGGCTGAGGGCTCTCGGCCGCCGGACCATCAGGCTGACGGAGCGGTTGAACGGTCCCGGCCGCTTGGTCGTGGGGCTGGCGTGGCTGCTGAGCGCTCCCGCCAACCGGACCATGGGGGCGGAGGCGAGCCTGAGCGCTATCAGCCGCCGGATGATCGGGAGGGTGGGGCTGCCGAGCTGTTCCGGCCGCCGGGTCACGAGCTTGGCGGGGAGGCTGACCACTCCCGGCTGCCGCACCGTCGGCATGGCGAGGCGGCTGAACGGTCCCGGCCGCCGGACCGGAGCGGTCACCCGGGCGGGGAGGGTCCGGCGGTGAGTCTTGCCACTGGGGTGAGTCCGGCCACGGGCCAAGCGCGGGACCGGGACCTGGAGGCGCGCCGGGAAACCACCGTTTCGTCGGCTTCTGGCGGAAGCGCTGCTGCTGCGGCTTCGTCCGGCGAAAGCGAGTGCGCGGAGCCTGTCAGTCAACGGCGCTCAGCGCGACAGCACCCGGGCGCGGCACGAAGCGCGAAGCGGGCGAAACCCGTTGCCTCCCGCCAGGAAGAGCGGCGTCCGGCCGGTGCGGTGGACGTCGCGGTCGAGGACATCGACACGTTCGTCGTCGACTGCGACCGGTGTGCGGTGCGCGGGGCGGCGTGTGCCGATTGCGTGGTCAGCGTGCTGCTCGGGCCGCCGGTCGGCCTCGTCTGGGACGCGGACGAGCGGCGGGCTGTCGACGCGCTCGCCGAGGCGGGGATGGTGCCGCGGCTGCGCCTGGTTCCGGAGACCGACAGTAGGTCGGCGTGACACCAGTGGGTGACACTGGCTCGCCGAGCGGTCGCCTCGGTGCGGTGAACGGTAAGTAGTCGAAGGGGTCGTTTGTGCTGCCAGAGCGTGTGACTTAAGTCACGTGTAGCTGCTGTGCTGGTCCGATGGTGTTTCGCCGGACTACGGAGAGTTTTTACGGGGGGCCCGGTGGACGCGCCGACGGTCTTTTCGTAACCTGGCCGAGATCTCGCGCCAGTCAGCTGTCGGACGACGGCGACGCGGGATCGCCGCCGGTTCGGCTTTGTCGGGGAGTCAGGACCGGAACCAATCACCGTGCGCGGGAAAAGCTGTTGTGACACACGACGGCCGGAACGCGGACGGACAGCGTGCGCGAAGAGGGCCCCCGACCTCTTCCGCGCCGGGGTTCCGGCCACGGCGGCCCGACGAGCAAAGGAGACCCGCGCGGCCGTGCAGTCGCATCCAGTCAAGCGCGTGGTGTCAGGCGCCCTCGCGGCCGCCTCGGTGATCGCAGTCGTCGCCGTGGCGCAGCCAGCGGGCACCGCAGCCGCTTCCCCCCTCCCCGTCCTCCAGGCCCCGCCGGACTCCGGTTCGGACGCTCTCACCAAGTACCGCGACCTCGCGGCGCAGGCGGAGAAGGCGAACGAGGACCTCCTGAAAGCCAAGGACGACCTCACTGCCCGCCAGGGCGACCTCGACAAGGCCAACGCGGACGTGGGCAACGCCCACAACCTCTCCGCGCAGGCCGCCGAGAACGAGAAGAAGTACAAGGTCGACGTCGACAAGTTCGCGAACGCGTCGTTCCTGTCCGGCGTGCAGATGAACAAGCTGTCCGCGCTGCTGGCGGGCACGTCGACGCAGGAGTTCCTCGACCGTTCGTCGGCGCTGGACCAGATCGCCTCGCAGAAGGCTGTCGCGCTGGAGAAGCTCCAGGGCGCGGTCGACCAGGCCAAGTCCGCCGAGAAGCTGGCCGCCGACGCCGCACAGCGGGCCACCGCGGCGCGCGACGCGGCGGCGAAGCTGACCGAGGACATCACGGCCAAGAAGAAGTCGCTCGACGACCAGGTCGCCGAGCTGAAGAAGACCTCGTCGGCGCTGAGCGCGGCCGACCGCAACGCGCAGAAGGACACCGGCGGCGACATCTCGGTGGACCTCGCGAACGCGGGCCCGGCCGCGGCAGCTGCCGTCCAGGCCGCGCTGAGCCAGCGGGGCAAGCCCTACGAGTGGGGCGCCACCGGGCCGAGCTCGTACGACTGCTCGGGCCTCATGCAGTGGGCCTACCGGCAGGCCGGCATCTCGCTGCCGCGCTCGAGCCAGCAGCAGAGCCAGACCGGCACGCCGGTCCCGCGCAGCCAGCTGCAGCCCGGCGACCTGGTGTTCTACTACACGCCGGTCTCGCACGTGGGCATGTACATCGGCAACGGGATGATGGTGCACGCGCCGACCACCGGCGACGTCGTCAAGATCTCGCCGCTGCAGAGCCAGTACGTGGGCGCCCGCCGGGTCGCCTGACCGGACGCTCTCGCTCCCACCGGGGCGGTGCCGCATTGCGCGGCGCCGCCCCGGTGTTTTTTGTGGGGACGGTTCAGGGGTTTCGTGCTTGGGACTCTGCGCCGACTACCCGGTGATGGGCCGGTGCGCGGGCGAGTGGCGGGTCGATGCGAGCCGTGCGTCGGTTTCGTGTGTGGGACTGCGCGCCGATCACACGGCTATGAGCCGATGCGCGGGCGTGTGGCGGATCAAGTCGAGCCGCGCGTCGGTTTCGTGCCTGAGACTGCGCCCCGCCACCGGCGAAAGCGGCCAAGACCCCAGCCCGAGCTGAAGAAGCCGGGCGGGCTCCCGCTTCACCACGGCGGGCCCGCGGAATCGCTCGTCGGTAGCCTGCGGGGGTGCTGAGGACCCTGCTCGTGACGAACGACTTCCCGCCGCGCCCCGGGGGTATCCAGAATTACCTCAATTCGCTGGCCACCCGGCTGCCCGCGGACGACCTCGTCGTTTACGCGCCCTCCTGGGAGCGCAGCAGCGGCTCGCACGTCGAGTTCGACGCGGCCGCGCCGTTCGAAGTGGTACGCCATCCGACGTCGTTGATGCTGCCCACCCCCGACGTCCTGCGGCGTGCGAAGCAGATCATGCGCGCCCGCGACTGCGAGGCCGTCTGGTTCGGTGCGGCCGCTCCGCTCGCGCTGCTCGGGCATCCGTTGCGGCAGGCCGGTGCGCGCCGGATCGTCGCGTCCACGCATGGGCATGAAGTCGGCTGGTCGATGCTTCCTGGCTCCCGGCAAGCGCTGCGGCGCATCGGCGAGACGGTGGACGTCGTCACGTACGTCAGCAAGTACACGCGCAACCGGTTCGCCGCCGCGTTCGGGCGGCATGCTGGGCTCGAAATGCTGCCGAGCGGTGTCGACACCACGGTTTTCGCGCCGGACCCGGCTGGTCGCGAGGAAATCCGGGCTCGGCACGGGCTTGGCGATCGGCCGACCGTCGTGTGCGTTTCGCGGCTGGTTCCGCGCAAGGGCCAGGACATGCTGATCTCCGCGCTGCCCGCGATCCGGGAGCGCGTGCCTGGCGCGGCCTTGCTGCTCGTCGGGGGCGGGCCGTATCGCAAGCGGCTCAACCAGCTGGCTGCCGCGCTGGGGGTGGCCGACGACGTGGTCTTCACCGGCTCGGTGCCGTGGGAGGAACTGCCCGCGCATTACAACGCGGGCGACGTCTTCGCGATGCCCGCCCGCACGCGCGGCAAGGGGCTCGACGTGGAAGGGCTCGGCATCGTCTACCTGGAGGCGTCCGCGACCGGGCTGCCGGTGGTCGCGGGCACGTCCGGCGGGGCGCCGGAGGCGGTGCTGGACGAGGTGACCGGGCACGTGGTCGACGGCCGCGACCCGGGCCAGCTCGCGGAGACCCTCGCGGCCCTCCTGTCCGACCCGGTCCGCGCCCGCAGGATGGGCGAGGCGGGCCGTTCGTGGGTCGCCGAGAGCTGGCGCTGGGACACGATGGCGCAGCGCCTCTCGACGCTCCTGGACGGCGATCCGGTGGCGGCGGTGCGCTGACCCGGGCTCAGGGTTCGTAAATAGCCGGATGGCGCGGGTCGTCCATGCGGACCACGACGTCCGCGAGGGCGCTCGGGTCGACTTCGTTTTCGTAGCGTTCGTAGGCGGGCAGCGCCCATTCGTCGGACACGCGGCGGCGCAGCGCACCCGGCGAAAGCCACAAATGCACCACGAAATCGAACGCCAATCCCGCGCCCAGCAAGAACTCTCCGTCGACCAGGACGACGCCTCGGTCCGGGACCGGGACGCGCGGCAATCTGGTCGCCCGGTCGCGTTCGGCGTCCCACAGCGCGGGCAGGACTTCGCCGCTTCCGTCGTCGGCGAGCGGGTCCAGGACTTCCCGGCGCAGACCGCCTAAATCGAGCCAATCGGTATACCGTGCGTCCGGATTCTGTTTCCCGTGCTCGAAACGGAGTGACGCTGGTCGCAAAAAACCGCGGGCGGGCACGTGCAGCGCGGCCCGGCCGAGCAGCTTCAGCGGGTCGGTCAACGCCTCCGCGAGCGGGCCGGTTCCGGCCGCTCCGTCGACGGCGACGGCGATTCGCCTGCGGTGGGTGAGCGCGTCGACGCGCTCGGTCAGCTCGGCGGCGAGGGCATCGGGGGAGATGGGGCGGTAGCGCACGATCGCATGATCCCGCACCGGTTTCAGTCGGTCCCCGATGCCATGATGGCGGCATGGCCAACGAGGAGGGCAAGACCGGGCGGAGTGGTTGGGAGACAGCCGTTTCCCGCACGATGCCGTACCCGGGCAGCCGGGTGTGGGAGTTCCTGGTGGGGGACGGGGTGGAGATCTGGCTCGGCCCTGGCGTCGACCTGCCTCGCGAACGCGGGGCGGGCTACGAGACCGAACACGGCACGACCGGCGAAATCCGCAGCTATTCCGATGACCGGCTGCGGCTCACGTGGCGTCCGACGGACTGGGACCACGATTCCTTGCTGGAGCTCGAGGTCGCGGATCTCGGCAAGCGCAGCACGCTGAAGATCCGCCAGGAACAGCTCGCGGACGTGGCGGAAAAGGCCGAGCAGCGGGCATATTGGAAACAAGTGGTCGAGCGCGTCGAGGCGGCATTGGCCGAACGCTGACCGAACTGCCCAGGGGGTTCCAGCAGTGAGCGTCGACGAACACACCGAGGAAATCCCTTACGCGGACGCGGAATTCTGGCAGCGCCCGCACGAATGGCTCGCCCAGCGGCGCGAATCCGGCGCGGTTTGCCCGATCACCGCCCGCCGCGGAATCCCGTCGTATCTGGTCGGCGGATACGAGCAGGCGCGCGAGCTGCTCAACGATCCCCGGATCAGCAAGGACAGCGCCGACGTGCACCGGGTGTACGCGGCGAAGATCGGCCAGGACGTCGAGGTGCCGGAGTTCGGCAACCTGCTCACCCGGCACATGCTCAACAGCGATCCGCCGGTCCACACCCGGCTGCGCAAGCTGGTGAACAAGGCGTTCACCGCGCGCACCGTCGCGCGGCTGCGGCCGCGGATCCAGGAGATCGCCGACACGCTGCTGGACGAGATGGCCCGGCACGAGCAGGTCGACCTGGTGCAGGCGTTCGCCGAGCCGCTGCCGATCACCGTCATCTGCGAATTGCTCGGCGTGCGCGTCGAGGACCGCGGCCAGTTCACCGCCTGGTCGCACCTGCTGCTGTCGTTCTCCGAGGACCACGAGGCACAGGCCGCGGCGGCGCGCGACATGCACGACTACCTGCAGCAACTGGTCGAGAGCAAGCGCGCCGAACCGGCCGAAGACCTGTTGTCGGACCTCGTGCACGCCAGCGACGAAGGCGATTCGCTCGACGAGGACGAACTGATCTCGATGGCGTTCCTGCTGCTGGTCGCCGGGCACGAGACCACGGTCAACCTGATCGCCAACGCCACGTTCGCGTTGCTGCGCGCGCCGGACCAAGCGGAGAAACTGCGCGCCGACCCGAGCTTGCTGCCGGGTGCGGTCGAGGAGTTCCTCCGGTACGACGGGCCGATCAACTTCGCGACCCTGCGCTACACGGTCGACGAGATCGAGGCGGGCGGCGTCACCGTCCCGCGCGACGAGTTCGTGCAGATCTCGCTGCTGTCGGCCAACCGCGACCCGGAGAAGTTCCCCGACCCGGACACGCTCGACGTCACGCGCGCGCCCGGCGGGCACCTCGCGTTCGGGCACGGCATCCACTACTGCGTCGGCGCGCCGCTGGCCCGGCTGGAGGCGCAGATCGCGCTGGGCTCGCTGCTGGCGCGGTTCCCGGAGTTGAGCCTGGCCGTGCCCGCCGAGAACATCGTCTACCGGCCGAGTTCGCTGGTGCACGGCGTGCTGTCGCTGCCGGTGCGGCTGAACGGGGCGTAGCGGCTGTCACTGCGGAGCCGCCCGCCGCCCGGTTAGGGTCGGCGGGTGGAACCCAGTGCTGCCGACCTCCTCGCCCTCGACGCCGCCCACGTGTGGCATCCCTACGCGCCGATGCCGGGCCGCGTGCCGCCCCTGCTCGTGGAAGAGGCGAGCGGGGTGCGGCTGAAGCTCGCCGACGGACGGGAACTGGTCGACGGCATGTCGTCCTGGTGGGCGGCGGTGCACGGCTACCGGAACCCGGTGCTCGACGCGGCATTGGCCGAGCAGGCCGGGCGGATGAGCCACGTGATGTTCGGCGGGCTCACCCACGAACCGGCGATCACGCTCGCGAAGACGCTCGTCGCGATGACCCCGGACGGGCTCGAGCACGTGTTCCTGTGCGATTCGGGCTCGGTTTCGGTCGAGGTCGCGGTGAAAATGTGCCTGCAGTACCAGCGTTCCCGCGGGCTGCCCGGCAAACACCGGCTGCTGACCTGGCGCGGCGGCTACCACGGCGACACGTTCACGCCGATGAGCGTCTGCGATCCCGACGGCGGCATGCATTCGCTGTGGCGCGGAGTACTGCCGGAACAGGTTTTCGTGCCCGCGCCGCCGTCCGGGTTCGACACGCCGGTCGATGAGTCCTATGTGGACGAACTGGCGAAGGCTCTCGAGCAGCACGCGGACGAATTGGCCGCGGTGATCGTGGAACCGGTGGTGCAGGGCGCGGGCGGCATGCGGTTTCACCATCCCGGTTATCTGCGCGCGCTGCGCGAGCTGACTCGGGAACACGACGTATTGCTGGTGTTCGACGAGATCGCGACCGGATTCGGCCGTACTGGAAGGCTTTTCGCGGCCGAACACGCCGGCGTGACGCCCGACGTGCTGTGCGTCGGCAAGGCGCTCACCGGCGGCTACCTCACGATGGCCGCCGCGTTGTGCACGCCCGAAATCGCCGACGGCATCACGCGCGGCGAGCTTCCGGTGCTCGCGCACGGCCCGACGTTCATGGGGAATCCGCTGGCTTCCGCGGTCGCCAACGCGTCGCTCGGTTTGCTGGCCGAAGGCCGATGGCAGGCCGACGTCGAGCGGATCGAAACCGCGCTGCGCCAAGGGCTCGAGCCGGCTCGGGAGCTGCCGCACGTCGTGGACGTGCGGGTGCTGGGCGCGATCGGCGTGCTGCAGCTGGACCACGAGGTGGACATGGGTGTCGCGACGGAAGTGGTGACCGCCGAAGGGGCGTGGCTGCGGCCGTTCCGGGATCTGATCTACGCGATGCCGCCGTACCTCAGCACGGACGCGGACCTGGCGGTGATCACGTCGGCGATGCGGGCCGCCGCGGCGAAGGCCTGAGGTTACTTCGGGTTTGGCGTGGCTGCCTGTAGTGGATCTTGCCGGGTCGCGCAACCCGATCGTGGGTAATTCGATAAAGATCCACTCCATAGAGTGGTACATAGCGGACATTTCACAGGGATCCCGGTTTCCTGGTGATCATGAGACGACTTGCCGTGCTTCGCCACGACGTGCCCGCCTCGCTCGTGGTTTTCCTCGTCGCGGTCCCGCTTTCGCTCGGGATCGCCCTCGCGTCCGGCGCGCCGATCGTCGCCGGGCTCATCGCCGCCGTGGTGGGCGGCGTGGTCGCCGGCGCCCTCGGCGGCTCTCCGCTGCAGGTCAGCGGGCCCGCCGCCGGGCTGACCGTGCTGATGGCCGAGACGATCTCGACCTTCGGCTGGGCGGTCACCTGCCTGATCACCGTCCTCGCCGGGGCGCTGCAGATCCTGTTCGGCCTGAGCCGGGTAGCGCGGGCGGCGCTGGCGATCTCGCCGGCGATCGTGCACGGGATGCTCGCCGGGATCGGCATCACGATCGTGCTCGGCCAACTGCACGTGCTGTTCGGCGGGAAGGCGCAGAGTTCGGCGCTGGAGAACATCGCCCAGCTGCCCGCGCAGATCGCCGCGCACCACGACGCCGCCGCCCTGATCGGCATCCTGACCCTCGCCATCCTGCTGGCCTGGCCCAAACTTCCCGCTGCGGTAAGGAAAATCCCCGGACCGCTCGCGGCCATCGCGGTCGCGACGGCGGTGTCCCTGGTCGCCGGGATGACGCTGCCGCGCGTCGAACTGTCCGGCGACCTGCTGCAGATCCGCTTCGCGCCGCAACTGCCGGACGGCGGATGGGGCCAGGTCGCGGTCGCGGTGATCACGATCGCGCTGATCGCCAGCGTCGAAAGCCTGCTGTCGGCGGTCGCGGTCGACAAACTGCAGAACGGTCCGCGCGCCAACCTGAACCGCGAGCTGATCGGTCAGGGCGCGGCGAACATGGTGTCCGGCTCGCTCGGCGGTCTGCCGGTCACCGGCGTGATCGTGCGCAGTTCCACCAACGTCGCGGCCGGGGCGCGCACGCGGGCGTCGGCGATCCTGCACGGCGTGTGGGTGCTGGTGTTCGTGGTCGCGCTCGCCGGGGTGCTGAAGTCCATTCCGCTGGCCGCGTTGGCCGGGCTGCTCGTGCACGTCGGTGCGAAGCTGGTGAACCCCGGTCATCTGCGGCAGGTGCTGCGCCACGGCGATCTGCCGCTCTACCTGGTGACCGTCGCCGGGGTGGTCGTGTTCGACCTGCTGACCGGCGTGCTCGCCGGGATCGTGCTGGCGGTCCTGCTGATGCTGCGCCGGACCGTGTGGTCGGGCGTGCACGCCGAACACCACGGCGGCGAATGGCGCGTGATTGTCGAAGGCGTGCTGACGTTCCTGTCCGTGCCGCGGCTGACGAAGGTGCTCGGCACGATCCCGGCGGGCTCGAAGGTGACGCTGGAGCTGGTCGCCGATTACCTCGACCACGCGGCGTTCGAGAGCCTTTCCGCCTGGCAGCAGGCGCACGAACGGACCGGCGGCACGGTGGTCGTCGACGAGATCGGGCATCCG
This sequence comes from Amycolatopsis sp. Poz14, assembly GCF_006704225.1. Classification (NCBI taxonomy): domain Bacteria; kingdom Bacillati; phylum Actinomycetota; class Actinomycetes; order Pseudonocardiales; family Pseudonocardiaceae; genus Amycolatopsis; species Amycolatopsis sp. Poz14. Next base: position 8,387,965 of record NZ_JACLHD010000001.1, on the reverse strand, counting down.
TGGTTCGCGAAGGGCAAGGAAGGCCGTCCGACGCTCCGGCGCACCGCGGCGGCCGGTGCGATGCCCAGGTGGCTGGCGCCGTGGTCGGCTTGGCAGGCCGCGGACGTGCGGGTGCCCGGGCAGCGGACGCACCGGGGCGCGACCGAGTTCCAGCGCCGGGCCGCGCCGCTGCTCAAGGACGTTCTCAGCGGGCTCGCGCACGCGCAAGAACCGCACACGCTGTTCATCACGTGCGGTGATTCGCGGATCGTGCCGAACCTGATCACCACGTCCGGTCCGGGCGACCTGTTCACCATCCGCAACATCGGCAACCTGGTGCCGCCGGGGCAGGCCGATCCGTCCACCAACGCGGCGATCGAATTCGCGGTCGGGGTGCTGGGTGTGCGGGAAATCGTGGTGTGCGGGCACTCCTCGTGCGGTGCGATGGGCGCGCTGGCCAGCGGTCCGCCCGCGGACACGGCGCTCGCGTCCTGGCTGGTGCACGCCGAGCCGAGCCGGAAGCGGGCGGGCGCGGTGACCCTCGACGGGGAACGGCCGGAGCGCGAACCGGACCGGCTGGCGTTGCACAACGTCCTGCAGCAACTGACGCATCTGCGGCAGTACCCGCTGGTGGCCGAGGCCGAAGCGCGCGGCGAGCTGGCGCTGACCGGGCTGTACTTCGACGTGGGCGAGGCGCAGGTGTACCTCGCCGATCCGGCGAAGGGCGAGTTCGTGGCCGCGGGAGCGCCCGCGGCGGCCCCGGCCGGCTGACCCGGGCCCTCGCGCGTGCCCCCGGGTGCGCGCGAGGGAGCCCCGAGTGTTGACATCGGGGAGCACGGCAATATCTTGATGGCTCGTGACGACGCTCGTGATGACCGGAACCGGGACCGACGTCGGCAAAACGGTCGCCACCGCGGCGATCGCGGCGCTGGCCCTCGCGCAGGGACAACGCGTCGCGGTGCTGAAACCCGCGCAGACCGGCGTGCTCCCCGGCGAGGCGGGAGACCTCGCCGAGGTGGTGCGGCTGGCAGGCAAGGACCTGACGATCCGGGAGCTGCGGCGGTATCCGGATCCGTTGTCGCCGGAAGCCGCTTCCCGGCGCTCCGGGCTCCCGACTGTGGGCCCCGGGGAGATCGCCGCGGCGGCCAGCGACCTGGACGCGGCGCACGACCTGACCCTGGTCGAGGGCGCTGGCGGGCTGCTGGTCCGATTCGACTCGCAGGGGAGCACGCTGGCGGACGTCGCGTGGTCACTGGGGGCGCCGGTGGTTCTCGTCGCGCAAGCCGGGCTGGGGACGCTCAACACGACTGCGTTGACCGCTGAGGTGGCTACTCGACGTGGGCTGAATGTCGTGGGGGTCATCATCGGGTCCTGGCCGGCGGATCCGGATCTGGCGGCCTTGGAGAATCTTCGGGATCTGCCGGTCGCTGGCGGCGCGCCCTTGCTGGGGTTCTTCCGGCTGGGCTGGGCGCGGCGGACCGGGAGACCTTCGCCGCGCAGGCTCGGCAGGGGTTGTCGCCGTGGTTCGGCGGGGAGTTCGATCCCCAGGCGTTCACGGCTGCTGCTTCCGCGCAGAACTAGCGTCGCGCGGATTGAGCGATCTCATCGGCTCGCGGGCCGGGTGAAGGCGATTTCTTCGCGGACTCGGGGCAATCAGACACGAGTCGCGGCGGTCGGACGCGAGGCAACCGGTTACCCTCAGTTCCGCACACGCGCAGGGAAGGGAGCCTCGGGTGGTCGATTCCGCGGGCAAGGCGGCGCATCGGTCTTCGGCACACCGGTCTTCGGCGGCGGCCGAGGGGTGGTCGGTGCCGGTGTTGTTTCCGCCGCAGCGGCCGCGGGTGGTGGTGAAGGCTGATCTGCTTCCCGCGGTGAGCGTTCTCTCGACTGCTGCGTTGCTGGGGATTCCGCTGGGGTGGTTGTGGTCGCTGCTGGCTCCGGCGGAGAAGGTTCGGGTGATCGGGACCAACGGTCAGCTGGCGCCCCTGGAACTGGAGAGCTGGCATCGGTTCGACGATCTGGCTGTGTTCGGGTTTTTGGCGATGGCTGCTGGGTTGTTGATCGGGCTGGTGGTGTGGTTCCTGCGGGAGCGGCGGGGGCCCGTTGTTTTGGTGGCTGCTGCTGGCGGGGCGTTGGTCGCGGCTTGGCTGGGGACGCAGATGGGGCCTGCGTTCGCCAATTCGAAGTATTCGGTGGACGCGCCGCCTGCGTTGGGGGCGGTGATCGAGCAGGCGCCTCGGCTGGAGACTGGGTGGGTGGTGCTGGCTGCGCCGTTGGTGACGTGTTTGGTTTATGCGTTGATGACGGCGTGGAATGGGCGGGAGGATCTTGGGCGGCGGTTGGGGTGAGTTCGGCTCGTCGCCTGGCGGCGACATTGCGCTTCTAGGTGGGCCCACCACCCCTCAGCTTGATTGTGACTACGGGCGGCGGGTGCTTGTCAAGGCGGGAAAGATGCGTTGACAAGCACCCGCCGCCCGTGTTTTTGGCTTCGTATCGGGGTTGTGGGGGCGTGGGTGCCTTTCTTCGTTGGGTGCATCGGCTGCGGTAGGTGCGCGACTTAGGTGGTGGGTTGCGGTGGGGTTCGCGGTGGCGGTTTTAGCGCCCCAATGTGGCATTGGGTGCATGTGACGCACCGAATGCCACATTGGGTGCGTGGGACGCACCCAATGCGGCATTCGGGCGCATTGCGGCGGCGGGTGGGGCGGGCTGTGAAGGGCTCCTTGAGGGAATCTAGGTACGTGAAGGGGCCTTCACGGCGCGCGGGAGGGCGTGAGGGGAACCCTGGGGGAATCAGGGGCAATGAGGGTGGCCCTCACCGCAGGCGCAACCCCAGGGGAGAGCTAGTTCAGGTCTGCGGGTTTGGTGAAGGTCGCCAGTTCGGTCGGCGGCAGGGGCACGGCGCCCAGGGTTTCCAGGAAACCGGCTTCTCGGGTTAGCAGGCGGCAGGCGATGCGCAGGCGGCGCAGCGGGTGCGTTTCCTCCAGCAGCAGCTGCCGGTCTTCCAGCGGGAGGAGGCAGTCGGCGGCTAGTTGGTAGGCGAGTTCGCCCAGGTCGGCGTCGTCGTGGGGTGGGCGCCAGTCGTCTGCGTGCCAGGCGGCTTCGCAGTATCGCTGGTGGGCGCCTCTCGCTACGTCGGCCAGTTGGCGGGCCGTTGACTCCGCGGTGGTGGGGACTGGGTCGTCGGGGAGCCAGTCGACCACGGCCATCAGGTACGGCGCGGATGCTCGGTGCAGTTCGCGCAGGCGGAAGCGGCGGGCTGCGCGGGTGACTACGTCGTAGCGGCCGTCGGGGAGGCGTTTCGCTTCGCGGAGGATCGTGCTGCAGCCCACGCTGTACACGTGGTCCAAACCACTGACCTCGCGGACGAGCGGGGCGCGCAGGGCGACCACGCCGAACTCGTGTTCTGGGACGTTGCCCGTGACGAGGTCCGCGGTGAGCTGCCGGTAGCGCGGTTCGAAGATGTGCAGCGGCAGGTGCGTCCCGGGGAGCAGCACGGTCTGCAGCGGGAACAACGGCAGGGTCGCCGTTCCGCTGGGGCACTGCTCAGACTCGGTCACGGCGTCCACGGTACGGGCTGCGGGGCCCCGCCGCAGTTCGTGTTTACCGTCGCGGCGGGGGCTTCAGGACCGCGAAAGGGTCGGTGATGTGCATGTCTTTCGCGGCAAAGGAGAACAGCGCCGCAGGTCGTCCGCCGGTCCGGCCGGGGGCCGCGGTGTGGCCCGTGGGGACCAGCAAACCACGTCGTTGGAGCACGCGTTGCAGGTTCGTCGCGGACACTTTGTAGCCGAGCGCGGCGGAGTACAGGCCCCGTAGCGCGGAGATGGTGAATTCCTCTGGGGCCAGCGCGAAACCGAGGTTGGTGTAGCTCAGTTTCGAGCGCAGGCGGTCGCGGGCGCGCAGGACGATCGCCTCGTGGTCGAAGGCGGTGCGGGGCAGGGCGTTCACGTCGTGCCACTCGGTGTCTTCGGGGACGGCCGGGTCGACGTCGGAGGGGACCAGCCCGAGAAACGCGGTGGCTACGACGCGGGGGCCGGGGACGCGGTCGGGGGCGCTGAACACGGCGAGCTGCTCGACGTGCTTCAGCTGGCGGACGTCCACCTTCTCCGCGAGCTGCCGCCGGATGGAGGTTTCGACGTCCTCGTCGGGGCGCAATCGGCCGCCGGGGAGCGACCAGCGGCCCAGGTGCGGATCGAGCGCTCGGCGCCACAGCAGCACGCGCAGTGTGTCCGAGCGCACTTGAAGGACTGCCGCCAGAACCTCGTGGGCGAGGGGGGCTCGGGTGTTAAGATGGCTTCGCACGGTTTTCGATTATAAGGCGAAAACCGGGTTGGGCAGGAACCGGGGTCGATCCGGTTCCGAGGCCGGCGATTCTCGAGAGGGCCGAACACATGACCACCACGCTTGACCAGGATCTGACCCCTTACGGCGGGGTCGAGGCGGACGCCGACTGGGCCGCCCGCGTGCGGGAGCTCGCCCGCAAGCGCGACGCGGTGCTGCTCGCGCACAACTACCAGGTCCCGGAGATCCAGGACATCGCGGACTTCACCGGCGACTCTCTGGCGCTCAGCCGCATCGCGGCCAGCAGCGACGCGTCCACGATCGTCTTCTGCGGCGTGCACTTCATGGCCGAGACCGCGAAGATCCTGGCTCCGGAGAAGACGGTGCTGATCCCGGACGCGCGGGCAGGCTGCTCGCTCGCCGACTCCATCACCGGCGCTCAGCTGCGCGAATGGAAGGCCGAGCACCCGGGCGCGGTGGTCGTGTCGTACGTGAACACGACGGCCGAGGTCAAGGCCGAGACGGACATCTGCTGCACGTCGTCGAACGCGGTCGACGTGGTCGCTTCCATCCCGGCTGACCAGGAAGTTCTCTTCCTGCCGGACCAGTTCCTCGGCGCGCACGTCAAGCGCGTGACGGGGCGCGAGAACATGCACGTCTGGGCCGGGGAATGCCACGTGCACGCCGGCATCAACGGGGCCGAGCTGGCCGCGCGCGCCGAGGAGAACCCGGACGCCGACCTGTTCATCCACCCCGAATGCGGCTGCGCGACCTCGGCGCTTTACCTGGCCGGAGAGGGTGCGGTGGCCCCGGAGCGGGTCAAGATCCTGTCCACCGGCGACATGGTGCACGCGGCGCGCGACACCAAGGCGACCTCGGTGCTCGTGGCCACCGAGATCGGCATGATCCACCAGCTGCGCAAGGCCGCGCCGGAGATCGACTTCCGCGCGGTGAACGACCGGGCGTCGTGCCGGTACATGAAGATGATCACCCCGGCCGCGCTGCTGCGGAGCCTCACCGAGGGCGCGGACGAGGTCCACGTCGACCCGGAGACGGCCTCGCGGGCCCGCGCCTCGGTGCAGCGGATGATCGAAATCGGGCAGCCTGGCGGTGGGGAATGAGCGGCCTAGTTAACGCCGATGAGGCGAAAACCTCACCAAATCCGCGGTGGGAGGCCCGGGCCGATGTGGTCGTGATCGGCAGCGGCGTGGCCGGGTTGTCGGCGGCGCTGCGGGCCCGCGAACTCGGGCTGCATGTGCTGGTCGTGACCAAGGCGGCGGTCGCCGACGGCAACACCCGGTGGGCGCAGGGCGGCGTGGCCGTGGTGCTGGACGGCGAGCGCGACGAGGGCGACACGGTCGAGAAGCACACGGCGGACACGCTCACCGCCGGAGCCGGGCTCTGCGACGAGGACGCGGTGCGGTCGATCGTCGGCGGCGGTCCGGCGGCGGTCACGGAGTTGCGGCAGAACGGCGCGGTGTTCGACCACAGCGCCGGTGCACTGGCGCGGGCTCGCGAGGGCGGGCACAGCGCGTTCCGGGTCATCCACGCGGGCGGCGACGCGACCGGTGCGGAGGTCGAGCGCGCGCTCGTCGCGCAGGCCGGCGAACGGCGGATTCCGGTGCTGGAGCACCACATCGCGGTCGACGCGCTGCGCACGTCCGCGGGCGAGGTGGCCGGGGTGACGGTGCTCGACCGCAACGGCGTGCCCGGGGTGGTGCGCGCGTCCGCAGTCGTGCTGGCCAGCGGCGGGTACGGGCAGCTGTACCAGGCGACCTCCAATCCCGAAATCGCGACCGGTGACGGGCTGGCGCTCGCATTGCGCGCCGGTGCGGCGGTGGCCGACATCGAGTTCGTGCAGTTCCACCCGACGGTGCTGTACACGCCGGGTGCGCGCGGGCGGTGTCCGCTCGTCACGGAGGCGGTGCGCGGCGAGGGTGCGACGCTCGTGGACGGAGCGGGCGCGTCGGTGATGGCCGGGGTGCATCCGCTCGGCGATCTGGCTCCGCGCGACGTCGTGGCGGCGGCGATCACCCGGCGGCAGGCGTTGGCTCCCGGCGGCATCGACGATCACGTTTTCCTTGACGCCACTGGCATTCCCGGGTTCGCGAAGCGGTTCCCGACGGTGCACGCGGCGTGCGCGGTGCTGGGGATCGACCCGGCGGTGGACGCGATTCCGGTGACTCCCGCGGCGCACTTCGCGTGCGGCGGCGTGGTGGCCACTGTGGACGGACGCTCGACCGTGCGCGGGCTGTACGCGGCGGGCGAGGTGGCTCGCACCGGGCTGCACGGGGCGAACCGCTTGGCGTCCAACAGCCTTCTCGAAGGGTTGGTCGTCGGGCAGCGGGCCGCGGAGGCGGTGGCTGCGGATCTGGCCGCTGGGTTGCTGCCGGATCCTTCGCGCGGCCGGATTCCGGAACGGACCACCGCGCCGGCGGCGGAACGCGATGTGCTGCAACGGGTGATGAGCCGGTACGCGGCGATCGGCCGGGACGCGGACGGGCTCGCCGCGGCGGGCTCGGCGCTCGATTTGTCGACAAAGGACAGTCCGCTGTGGACGCATTCCGCAGTGGAGGACGCGGCGCTCACCGTGGCGGCGCAGGCGTTGCTCGCGGCGGCGGAGCGGCGGACGGAATCGCGGGGATGTCACGTGCGGACGGACTTCCCGGAGCGGGTCGAAGGGCTGCGGCGGAGCCAGCTGATCCGGCTGAGCCCGTCGGGACAGCCGGTGCTGGTCGAGGCGGCGTCGTTGGAAGGGGTGGCATGAGCGGGGAATTCTCGGAAGCGGTCGTGCGGGCATTGGTGGTGGACGGGCTGGACGTCGCCGACGTCCGGCGGGTCGTGACCACCGCGTTGGAAGAGGATTTGCGGTACGGGCCGGACGCGACGACGGCGTCCACGGTCCCGGCGGACGCCCGCGCGGTGGCCGAACTGACGCCGCGCGTCGCCGGGGTCGTGGCCGGGATTCCGGTGGCGCTGGCGGTTTTCGACGAGGTGCTCGGCTCCGACTACGAGGTGGTCTCGATCCGCGAGGACGGTTCGCCCGCCGTCGCGGGGGAGCCGGTGCTCGTGCTGCGCGGTCCGGTGCGCGGGTTGCTGACCGCGGAGCGCACGGCGCTGAACCTGTTGTGCCTGCTGTCCGGAGTGGCGACGGCGACCGCGGCGTGGGTGTCTGCGATCGAGGGAACCGGTGCTGCGGTAAGGGATTCGCGCAAGACGATCCCGGGGTTGCGGCTGCTGCAGAAGTACGCGGTGCGATGCGGCGGCGGCGTGAACCACCGGATGGGTCTCGGCGACGCGGTGCTGATCAAGGACAACCACGTGGTCGCCGCCGGTTCGGTCACCGCGGCGCTGGCGGCGGCCCGGGAACTCGCGCCGCAGCTGGCGTGCGAGGTCGAGGTGGACGATCTGGCGCAGCTGGACGAGGCGCTGGCCGCCGAGGCGGACGAGGTGCTGCTCGACAACTTCACGCCGGAGGAGTGCGTGAAGGCGGTCGCGCGGCGGAATGAAGTGTCGCCGAAGACGCGGCTGGAGTCGTCCGGCGGGCTGACGCTCGACCGTGCGCGACCGTACGCCGAGTCCGGAGTGGACTACCTGTCCGTCGGCGGGCTCACGCATTCCTCGCCGGCTCTCGATCTCGGGATGGACCTGCGGTAACCCTGTCGCCGCGGCCCGCTCTCCACTAGAATCTCCTTGTCCGACAAGGGGAGGGGGCCGCGGTGCGGGGAATTGCCGCCGGAGCGGTGGCCGCGCTCGTGGCGCTCGGCCTGCCCGTCACGGCTGCCTCGGCCGGAGCGGCTTCGTGCGCGAATCCGTCCGGTCTGTATACCGGGGCGGTGTCCTGGGGGCAGCGCCTGGTCAACCCGCCGCGGCTGTGGGCGCTGACCAGAGGCGAGGGTCAGACTGTCGCGGTGATCGGCACCGGGGTCGACAAGCAGAACGCGCAATTCGGGCCCGGACAGGTGCTCGGCGGTGCCGGCACCGCGGATTCCGATTGCGACGGCCGGGGCACGATCGCCGCGGGCATCGTCGGTGCGCAGCCGGCGAACGAGACCACTTTCACCGGTGTCGCACCGGGGGTGAAGCTGCTTCCCTTGCGCTACACCGAAAGCAACGGTTCATCGTCGGACGGCGGCGGCGATCCAGTCGCGCTGGCGGGCGCGATCGACACGGCGGTCGACCGCGGCGCGGGAGTGATTCTCGTGGCGGTCCCGGCGGGTTCGGACAGCCCGGCGCTCGGTGCGGCGCTCGACCACGCGAAGTCGCGCGGGGCCGTGGTGATTTCGGCCGCGGCGGCGACTCAGCAAGGGGCGCATACTTATCCGACCGCTTCGAAGGGCGTCCTCGCGGTCGGTTCGACGGACGAATCCGGCGCGCCGGTGCAGTCCGAAGCCGGGGATTACCTCGGAATCGCCGCGCCTGGCGCGAATTTGGTGAGCACGTCGGCCGGGGGCGGGGGCGCGGTCGCGCATCGCTGGCCGATCACCGACCCGAGCCTCGCCGCGGCGTATGTCGCCGGGGTGGCGGCGTTGGTTCGTTCGGCGCATCCGGAGCTGAAAGGCGAGGAAGTGGTGAACCGGTTGATGCTCACCGCTTCCCGTCCGCCGTCCGGGGCGCACGATCCGCGGCGCGGTTGGGGAATGCTCGACGCTTACGCTGCGGTGTCTTCGACGTTGCCTGCCAACGCGCCGGGTCCGAGTGCGGCTGCGGTGCGGTCTGCGTTGCCCGCGGTGGTTCCGGCTGCGGCTCAGGTTCGGCCGAGGTCTGATGTGGCGGCTGGAGTTGTTGCAGTGGGTGGGGTTGTAGTGGCTGCGGGGGCGGGGATTGGTGTCGCGGCGTTCCGGCGAGGACGGCGGCGTGGCTGGCGGCCGTCGCGGTTTCGGGCCTCGTGAGCGGCGATCACGATTCTATTCGGGATCGACAGTCACGAGACGCGTCGAGCCGATGATCGCTACCCCGCGGCCGTCGCGGGCGATGTGCACACTGAAATCCGCGCCGTCCCGGGAAAACCGTGCGATCACTTCCCGATAGGTGCTGCGGTCGTAGGATTCCCAGCCCGCCTTTTCCAGCGTCGGCCGCACCGCTTCGGTCAGCACCCGCAGCGCGCCGGGGCTGTCCTCCAACCGAACCCCGTACTGCCAGCACACCAAATGCCCCGGCTGCGCGGGATCGCAGTCCAGCTCACCGTCCACTGTGGGCAGTGCACGGGAGCCGAACACGGCGGCGACGCTGTCGATGACGTTCGTCAGCTCAGCAGCCAAATCCTTCAACTCGCGCGTGATCACGGCAGCACCGCCGGAACCGGCACGGGCGCTTCAGTGACGTGACCGCCGGTCAGCACGCCGTAGATGTTCTCCCACGAATCCGAACCCGGTTTGAGCACGCCGCTGTGCGAGGACAGGCCCCACTGCACGTTTCCGGCGGCGTCGCGGCCGGTGGTCAGCTCGGTGACGCCAGGGAAGGTGTCCGGGTCGGCGCCGTGGCCGATGCCGGTCCATTCCAGTGCCCCGGCGTTGCCCTGGGCGAGGATGATCGGGTCCAGCGGGGCGGTCATCGAGTACCGCTGCACGCCGGCTTGGCTCGGCGGCAGGTCTGCTGGGCTCCATACGCCGTGTCCCATGCCCGCCGACTCTACGTGCAGCACCCGGTCCACTGGCAAGCCTTGCTGGTCAGCGAGCCCGACGGTGGCGCCGCCGTAGCTGTGGCCGATCGCGGTGATCGTGGCCGCGCCGCCGGTCTGGGAGTCGACCTGGCCGCGCAGTTCGTCACCGAACGCCTTGAGGTTCGGGGCCATTGTCTGTGCGTAACTGGCTTCGGCGCCCTCGGTGGTCACGTTCTGCGGGAACACGCCGTCGGCCCAGACGACCATCGCGGTCCGGCCGCTCGGGTCGGCGGCGACGAGGCTGCGGCCGAGGTCGGCGTAGGACTGGAAGGTGTCCATCCGGGTGTGCACGCCGGGCACGAACAGCCCGACGTTGCGCGTGCCCGGCTGGATCGTGCCGACCAGTTCGACGATCCGGCCGTTGCCGGACGGATCGAACCGCAGGATCTGCCGGTGGTCGTCGATAATGCTTTGGTACAACGCTATCCGCCGCTTCGAGCGGGCGATGGCGTCCGGATCGGACAGTCCGGCCAGCCGGGTCCGTTCGGCGGCGAGCGCGTCGGACACCTTCATCCGGTTGGCCGCGATGGTCCCGGCCCAGCCGCCGCTCGCGGCCGATTTCCCGGCTGCCGGCACCGGGTCTTCGGGCAGCAGCGAACGGTACATCGCCGCCACCTGCTCGTCGGCGCGCCGGTAGCCCGCGGACGAAGCCGTGAGGCCGTCGCGAAGGACCTGGGCGCGGACGACGCGCTGGTCGACGTCCGCCGCGAGTGCGTTGAGCGTTTTCGCGAGCCCGGCGGCACATCCGGACGACGCGGACACTTGGCCGAAGGCCGTGGCGGGGATTCGTTCGCCCGCCACGGCCTGCTGCACGGTCCGGAGCGCGCCGGCGCGAGTGTCCAATTCGGACGCCGCACTGGCGAGTTTCGCCGGTGCCACCCGGTAGCCGTCGGTCACGGCTGGTCGGCCGGCTCTTCGCCGATGACCGAGGGCGCGACCGGAGCCTGCTGGCCCCACACGTTCTCGGTTTCGACGAGCCACGCCGGGATCCGGCGGCCGGAGCCCAGGTCACCGCCCGCTCCCATGCCGCCCATCGGCATCATGGGCATCATCGGCATGGCGCTCTTGGCCGCCGCGCCCGCTGCCCCGGCGGCACCGCCCGCGAGTCCGCTGAGGACGTTCGACTGCGCGTTCCCGGCGAGCCCGGAGTGCGCGGCCGGAGCTTCCCCGGCGCCGCTCAGACCGCCGCCGGACGGAATGCCGCCGCCGTCGATCGACGGGGCTTCCCCGCCGCCGACCGGGATCCCGCCGCCGCCACCGCCCGCGGGACCGGCCCCGCCGCCGAGCTTCGTGCCCGGAGGCGCGTCCTGCTCCTTGTCCTTGCCGTCCTTGTCTTTGTCCTTGCCCGAGGCCCACGGCGGAACCTTCGGCATGATCGACCCGAACCGGCCGAACGCCGCCGCGGAAGCGGCCGCGAGACCGGCGGTGAACATGTCGCCGAACAGCGGGCTGCCCGGATTCTGCGCCGGGTGCCCGGGCAGCGAAGAGCCCGGAACCTGCGTGCCGTCGGTGGGCAGCGGGTGCGAGTCGACCGGCGCGCCGACCGCGGTGCCGCCGTCCGGGGTGTTGCCGATCGCGCCGGTGCCGCCGGTCGAAGCGCCGCCGCCGGGAACCGGCTTGGGCGGCGGGGCGGCCGCGTTCGGCGAGACCGGGATCGAGTCCTCGGCGGTGTCGTAGTTCGTCGCGAGGTTGTTCATGACGACGATCGCCTTCGCGTGCGCGGAGCCGGCGGCGTTGGCGGCCTGTTGCTGCGCTTCGACGTTGGCGATCGCCTGCTGCCGCTGCTGCGTCGCGGCGATGATCGTGGCCGGCGGGGTGTCCGCCGGGAGCAGCGGCGGGTTGACCGCGAGCGCGACGTCGGCGGGCGAGACGTCCGGCACCGCGACCGGCGGCGGCATCTCGGCCTTCGCCTTGACCAGCGCGTCCGCGGCGTCCTCCAGCATGTCGCGCATGCCCTGCGCGGTGACCGCGACCTTGCGGATGCCGCCGACCAGGTCGGTCATCATGGTCCGGTACTGGTCGGCCGCGCCGCCGGTCCACGAGCTGGAGAAGTCGGTGAGCTGGTCCGACAGGTTCTCGGCCTGGTCGTACAGCCCGCGCGAGGCCGAACTCCACTGTTCGGCCGCGGCGCGCGCGGTGGTCGGGTCGCCCGCCTGCAGCATCGCGTAGAGCTGCTGGTGGGTGTAGCCGGCGAAGTTGGTGCGAGGCCCGCTCATGCGTTCTTACCCCCTGAAGAATCAAGGCCCAGCAACGAGAAAAGCGGGTCCAGCAGACCGGTCTGCTGACCCGATTGGTGCAGATCGCCCGCGACCGACTGGTCGGCCTGGGCGTATCCGTCGGCGACGGTGGTGGTGACGTCCTGCGCGAACGTGATCGCCCCGCGGACCTGCTCGAGCAGGCCCTGCATCTCGGCGACCGCGGCGCGGTGGGCGTCGGCGAGCGAAGCGGCTTCCCCGAACTCCCCGAACAGCAGCGGATGCTCCCCGAGGGTGCGCAGGAAGTCGTTCGGCCGGGACATCGCGTGGATCTGGGTTTCCAGCTCCCGGACGAAGTCCGTCAGCGATTCCAGGTGGACGTAGTACGACTGGTCGGGCATCGGCCGGTGACCTCTCGTGCGGCAGGACGCGGGAAAGCCGGCCGTCCGGAGCGGGCGGGGGGTGGTCCCGCCCCGGACGGCCGGCGTCGGGGCCGGATCAGGCGAACAGGCCCTGGTTGCGGTTCTCCAGCTGGTGCTGGAGATCGTGGGCGTCGCCGACCTTGGTGCCGAACTGCGCGATGATCGCGACGATGTCGGCGGTCGCCTGGCGGAGCCGGGTCTCGGACGCGCGCGCGGCTTCACCGGCGGAGCTGCCCGAGGCGTACCAGGTCTGGGTGATCGGCTGCAGGTTCTGGTGCAGCTGCTCCAGCTGGGAGGTCAGCGCCTTCGCCTTGGCGGCGAGCGACGCGGAGCTGTGCTGCAGGGCCCCGAAGCTGATTTCTACGACGTCAGCCATGGTGTCTAGTCCTCTCTCAGGGGTTGAGGCGAGGGATCACGTTGCCCTCGACGGTGTGGCTGACGCTCTGGAAGCTCTGGTGCACGTCGGAGTCGCCCGAGTTGTAGTTCGCGTGGCTGGTGTGCACGAGCTGCGACATGGTGTCGAGCTCCCGGACGGCGGCGCCCATCTTCTCCTGAAGCCTGCGCTGTAGGTCCCAGAAGGCGACCGCCTGGTCGCCCTTGTAGTTCCGCAGCGTCTCGGTCAGCTCGGACTCCAAGCTGGCCATGGTCGTCTTAGCGTTCGAAGCGGTTTCCTCGAAGCCCTGGACGGCGCGCGTCATGGCAGCGGAATCTGCCTGGAATCCCGGACTGGACATCTGACGGGCCACCTCCTTCCCTCTCGTGGAAAATCCCGGTGCGCGGCGGGCCGCGCGGTGTGAATGTCACGCTAGAAAAAGAGCGGGTGTGGTCAAACGGCACAACTGCCGGTCGCTTTGACGGCACTATTACCCACAGGTGGGGCGCTCCCTACCAGCAAGACGGGGGACGACGCCAGTGCTCGCGGCCCCGCGCGCGGCCAGGCTGACCCCCATGACTTCCTGGGGATCACGGCTGTTCCGGCTGCACCGCCCGCTCGGCGTGCTGGCCGGGGCGATGGCGGTGCTGCTGGTCGCGTGCGGGTTCGGGTTGCTCCTGGATGATCGCACGCTCGTCAACGCGCCGTTGTGGGCGAAACCGTTCAAATTCGCGGTTTCGGTGGCGTTGTACGCGCCGACGCTGGCGTGGTTGCTTTCGCTGGTGAAGCGCGGCCGCCGGGCCGGCTGGTGGATGGGCACGGCGTTCGCGGTCGGCATGGGCACGGACATGGCGTTGCTGGTGTGGCAGGTGCTGTTCCAGGACCGGCCGCTGCACTTCAACCACGCGACGCCGGCCGACGTCACGATCGGCAACATCCTGGCCACCGGCGCGTTCACCGCGTGGGGCGCGACCGCGGCGGTGGTCGTGCTGCTGTTGTTCCAGAAGCTGCCGGACCGCGCGCTGACGTCCGCGCTGCGGTGGGGAACCGCGCTCGCGGCAGGCGGAATGGGGTTGGCGCTCCTGATGTTCTCGGCCAGCCCGGCGCAGCAGCGGGTGCTGGACGGCGGTGGGAAACCGGCGATGATCGGCGGGCACACGATCGGTCTCGAGGACGGCGGGCCGGGGCTGCCGCTGCTGGGCTGGAGCACGGCCGGCGGGGACCTGCGGATCCCGCATTTCGTGGGGATCCACGCGATTCAGGCGTTGCCCCTGCTCGCTTTGGCGTTGGTCGCGTTGTCCCGGCGGTATCCGGTGTTGTCGCACGAACTGGTGCGGCGTCGGCTGGTGTGGACTGGGGCGGTCGGGTACGCGGGGGTCATCGCGATTACGGCGTGGCAGGCGATGCGCGGTCAGTCGATTGTGCGGCCGGACTTTTGGACACTGGCTGTGGCTTTTGGGTTGGTCGCGGTGGTGGCGCTCGGTGGCTTGCTGTCGGTCCGGTCTCGCGCGGGTGTTCCCGATGAGCGGCATGCGCTGAGGGGATTCTGAGATCTCTCCGGTACGCCTTGGCGGGTTGGCCCGACGGGAGGACGGTGTGATGGCATTTCCTCAAGACCTGCTGGACGCGCTGCGGCGCGCGCCGGACGCGATCGCGTTCGAGCACGGGGACCGGCGGGTGCGCCGGGGCGAGGTGCTCGACCTGATCGGCCGGTTCGCTGCCGGGCTGCGGGCGGCCGGGGTCCGGCAGGGAGACGGCGTCGGGCTCGCGACCGGGGTGACGCCGGAGGGCTGGGCCGCCCAGATCGCGGTGCAGACGCTGGGAGCCCGGGCGGTGGGGGTGCGGGCCGGGTTGCCCGCGGCGCATCTCGACGCGGTGCTGGACGGGGTGGCCGCGGTGGTGACCGACGCCGAACTGCCGGAGCTGGCGGGGGTGCGGACGCTTCCGATCGGGCCGGAACTCCTTGCCGCGTATGAGGAACCGGTGCCGTGCGGGAAACCGTCGGACGTTGGCTGGGTGGTGTTCACCAGCGGGAGCACGGGGGTGCCCAAGGGGGTCGCGTACCGGTTCGACGCGTTGGGGGAGTTCGGGCTCGAGCAGCGGGCCGGGGATTCGGCGGCGGACTACCGGCGGTTCCTGCTGTTCGGGACTTTGAGCAGCGCGGTGATGGTGCTGCATTTGCAGGCTTGTTTGCTCGCTGGCGGTACCGCGGTGATTCCGGAGGGATTGCCGGACTTTCCCTGGATTCTGCCGCGGTTGGACATCACGGCGGCGCTGGTGACGGTTCCCCGGTTGTATCGGATGCTGGATGTGCTGCGGGAGGAGGAAATCGATCTTTCCGGGCTGCGAATGCTGACCGTCGCCGGGTCTCCAGTGGAACCCGGATTGCTGGCTGAGGGATTCAAGCGAATCGGACCGGCGTTGCGGCAAGGATACGGGCAGACCGAGACCGGGAAACTGACGGTGCTGGACACGGCGGACGTGGCTGCGCATCCGGAGGCGATAGCTTCGGTCGGATTGCCGGTCGAAGGGGTTTCGCTGGAGGTGCGGGATGCTTCGGGCCGTGCGGTTCCCGCTGGGGAGACAGGGGAGGTTTTCGCCCGTACCGCAAGGGCTTTCGCGGGGTACTGGCGCGATCCTTCGCTGAGCGGGACGGTGTTGGCCGACGGCTGGGTCCGCACGCAGGACATCGGGCGGCTCGACGAGAACGGTTTTCTGTATTTGACCGGCCGCGCCCGGGATGTGGTGATCGTGAACGCGGTGATTCATTACACCGGGCCGATCGAGCGCGCGCTCGCCGCGCATTCCGCCGTGGATCAGGCGTATGTCGTCGCGGTTCCGGACGAACGGACCGGGGAAGCGGCGCACGCGTTCGTGGTCGCCGCGCCGGGGCGTACTCCGGATCCGGGGGAATTGCGGGCGGCGGTGGCCGCGGAATTGGGGGAGGCCGCGGTTCCGGCTTCGTTCACGGTGCTGGACGAGGTTCCGGTCGCGGAGTCGGGAAAACCGGACAAGGCCGCGCTGCGCGCCCTCGCCCGGTGATCGCCGCGGGGTTCCGGCCTGCCGCGCACGGGGGCGGCAGGCCGGAACGCGCGGATCAGACGCCCGCGGTCTGCTTGATCCAGTCGCGGCTGTTGGCGACGCTGGCGTAGTTCTGGGTGCCGTGTTCGTCGCTGCCGGAGTTCTCGCCGGTGGAGCAGACGCCGACCTGGACGCCGTCGGCCAGCTGCGGGCCGCCGGAGTCGCCGTGCCACGACGAGCCGGTGACGCCCTTGCTCGCGATCGCCTTGCCGTTGAAGGCGTCCGTGCTCTCGCCGGTCACCTGGACGTCCGCGGTCTTGAGCGTGTCCGAGGGCGGGCTCTGGTCCTTGGTGCGGCCCCAGCCGTAAATCTGGTTGGTGGCACCGTTTTCCGGGTCCTTGTCGGCCAGCTTCATGAACGTGGTGTCCACAGCGGACTTGAGGTGCAGCAGCGCGATGTCGCCGTTGGGCGAGGCCTTCTGCTCGTCGACCGCGGCCTCGGTGCCCTGGCCCAGCGCGACGTCGCCGACCTTGACGTGCATGCCGCCCTTGTTCAGGCAGTGCTGCGCGGTGAGCACCCACTGCGAGGCGATGATTGTGCCGGAGCATTCGAAGCCGCCGTAGTCGGTGACGTCGTCCCAGAACACCTGGGCGCCCCACGGGGCCGACTTCACGGTGTCGCCGCCGATGATGTGCGTGTCGGCACTCGCCGGGACGACCGCCCCGACCCCGAACGCCATCGCAGCCCCGGCGACCACGGCCGCCGCTTTCGCGTAACGCATGGAAAATCCCTCCGCCTCGGTGGTGATTTCCCGACCGTAGGCGGCAAGTGGAAATCCGGTAACCTACGGAAGTCGGTCTTCGATCCACGTTTCGCGGAGCGCGCCGTCGGGGTCCAGTCGCCGGTGGAGGGCATCGGCTTGCTCCGGACGGGTGAGCACCGCGGCGGCGGCTTCCTGCGTCCGGTGCAGGGCGTGCACGGCGACGCGAAGCTTGCGGATCCGGCCGCGGGTGCGGAGCCGGGCCCGCCACGGATGCCAGAGGACGGCGAGCAGGAGGCCGGTGGTTTCCGTCCGGTAGGCCTGGGCGGCTTGGGCCAGTCGACCGGAGTCGGCGATTCCGCCGAGTTGACGGCGAAATCGGCTACGCGGCGGGGGATTCCGGCGACCAGCACGGCGGTGAGCAGTTCGGAGAGGGCTTCGCGGAGGGCGCGGTGGGCGTCTGTTCCGTCTTCGAGGACGGCGACGATCCCGAGCGCGTCGGCGAGGTTTTTCCGGCTGGTCAAGGTATTCGGGGGCAAACCGATCCGGATTTCGCGCACACCGCCGGAGATCGCGCGGGCCGCTTCGAGTCGCCGGTAGACCTCGGCGCGAAGCTGGCGGCGGTCTTGGATCTTGGTGAGGTAGTTCGTCAGTGCGGCGCCGACGACGCCTCCGCCGGTGGGGTAGGCCAGTTATCCCGTGCCTGGGCTTTCGTGACGTCGTGAGGGGAACCCTGAAGGAATCAGAATTCCTATGCGATCCTCAAGGACGGTAGCCTCGTGGTCGTGCCGCATACCCTTCAGACGCAAGAGATCTCGCAGGCTGTTCGCAGCGTGCGTTCGCCAGGCGAGGACGACTCGATCCGGCCGATGGGCATTCAGTTCTGATGTGGCCCTGGATGGAGCCGTTGGCCGGGTTGTCCTGGCAGGAGCGGTTCGAGTGGTGGATCGGCGGCGGACGGCTGCCCGACGGGACCCATCCGCGCGGTTGGAACTCCCTGCTGGGGATGCTGGTTCCCAGCCTGGCGTCGGCGCTCAGGTTCGGCGAACCGGCGCTGTCGACGGCGGAGAAGGAGCGGTATCTGCGTGCGGTCGGCGACCTGTATTCGTACCTGGAGGACCATGATCTGATCGAAGCGGACGACCTGCTCAACCGGCGGCTGCAGCTGGCGCTGATGATCGGCGAGTCCGGGATTTCGCTGCCGGGCAGCGGGTGCGAGCCCGACGACGCGATCCAGCGGGTCATCGCCGTCCTGACGCCGGAGCGGATCGATGAGTCGGTGCGGCTGAGTCCGGGGTGGAAGACGTTGTCCACCCCGGAGATCGCTCGGCTGCACCGGGTCCGGCAGCTCGTCCGGGTCGCGGTGGGGCTGCGGGACCATCTCTCCGATCCGGAGGTCAGGGCCCTGGTGTCGCGCTGGGAACCGCTGGATCGGGTACTGCCGTGAACGGGGAGCGCGAGACTGTCCTTGCCGGGCCGCGGCGCTTTGCCGGCGAATGGCTTGCTGCGGGCGGGAAATCGGTCGTTCCGATCATCGCTCCGTCCGGGTCGGACGATGCGGTGCTCGATCGGCTGCGCGCGGGAGCGCGGTCGGCCGGTGCGGACGAGGTGTTGCGCTGCGCGCTCGAACCGGGGTCGGTTCCGGTGCGGCTGACAGTGGATTCCGCGCTGGCGCCGGAGGAACTGCCGGTGCTGTTCGTCCTGCCGGATCTTTCCGGGGCGCTTCTCGCGAGTGGCGAGGGATACGTGCTGGCGGCGGGCACTCGGGAGTTCCTCCTCGGAGTCACGCTCGCGGGGGTTGACTACGCCCGGGACGCGTTCGAGGAGGAAGCTCAGCGGTGGGCTGGGCAGTATCCCGGCTTGCCTGCCGTGTCGGCGGAGTACTCGCCGGTGGTGCGCGCGTGGGCCACACGGAGCGAAGTGCCCGCTGATTCCTCCATGGCGCGGGTGCTGGCGGTGATGGAGTCGTTCGTCCGCGGGGAGCAGTCCGGGCCCGAGTTCGCGAAGGCGTGGGGCACCGCTTGGCGGTTGTCCATCGAAGGAGGGGAACGGGTGCGACCGCCGTTCGCGCGGGTGTTGCACGAGGTTTTCTATTTGCTGGAGGACTATCCGATCGACCCGACGCTGCGAGAGCCGGGCGACCCGACGGACGAGGAACTGGTCGCCGGGGTGCACGAGGCGCTGCGGCGGCTGGCTTCGTGACCAGGTGGGGGAGGGGAGTTCGATGGGGGTGACCTCTGCGGCGGTGCCGTGGCCCGGCGAGGCTGTTCTTGCGGGGCCGCGGCGCTTTGCCGACGAATGGCTTGCTGCAGGCGGGAAATCGGTCGCTCCGATCATCGCTCCGTCCGGAGTGGACAGTGTGGTTCTGGACCGCTTGCGCATGGGGGCACAATCCGTCGGCGCGAGTGAGGTGCTGCGCTGCGGTCTTGAGCCGGGAACGGCGGTGGAGCGGTTGGCCGTGCAATCGAGGCTGACCGGCGGTGCCTCGGTGCTGTTCGTCGTCCCCGACTTGTCCGGGGCGGTACTCGCCAGCGGCGGAGGATACGTGCTGGTGGCGGGCACCCGGTCGTTCCTCTCCGGTGCCGTGCCCGGAGGCGTCGACGCTGCTCGGGCTCGCTTCGGGCGGACGGCGCGGCGGTTGGCGGAGCGGTACCCCGAGTTGCCCGGCGTCGCGGCGGAGTACCCGCCGGTGGATCATGCGTGGGCCAAGCCGGGGGATGTACGTGCTGATTCCTTCGTGGCGCGGCAGCTGGCGGCGATGGAATCGTTCGTCCGCGGGGAGTTGCCAGGGCCGGAGTTCGCGAGGACGTGGTTCGAGGCTTGGCGGATGTCCCAGGAACGAGGGGAACGGCTGCGGGCGCCACTCGAGCGGGTCTTGAATCACCTCTTCTTCGTGTTGGAGGACTATCCGATCGACCCGACGCTGCGAGAGCCTGGCGACGTGACGGACGCGGAGTTGCTCGCTGAAGTGCAGGTTGCGTTGCGAGAGTTGGTGCCTGGTGGCGTATGAGATCCAGCTGTACTGCCGGACCGGCGGGCTCGACGCTGCTGCCGGGTTCGATGCGTTGACAGCGGGTCTGCCGGTCGAGGATCGGTGCAGCGGCGAAGGCTGGGTGTCCGCGGAGGCGGGCTGCCGTATCGAGTTCTCGGCAGGCACGCCGTTGGTCGCAGCGATGATCGCGGAGGCGGCACCGGACGACCCGTCGGGCCGGGTCGGTGCGGCTGACGCGGTGGTGACGCTCACGGTGATCGGCGACGACGAATGGCCGACGGTAACGACGGTGTGGCGGGCAGCGAAGTCTTTGTGGGACGTGGTTCCGTACGACGACGGCTCCGGCTTCGCGGTGGACCTCGACGAACTGTGACTGTGGGGGCCGGATGAGCTATATCTTCGCTGTCGGCGACGAGGTCGTCTGGAGTCCGTCGCTTCGGGTCGGCCGGCTGTTCGTGAACATGGCGGTGACGCTCGCGGACAACTTCGACCTGAACATCAGCGACGCCGGGCTGAGCGCGATGGCCGCCGACTACTACTACGTCGATCCGCCCCGGCTCGCCGTGTTCGTCCGGACGATGCTCGACGGCTCAGTCATGACTCATCACGTGTACCGGGAACTGGCGCGCGGGTTTCTCGGGGTCTGCCTGGTTCTGCTGGAACGGTCCGGGATCCCGGTCGACGACGTGCCGCCGGACGTGGCTGGCAGCCGGGACTTGATGCGGAACATCCCGAGCTGATGGCGGCCGGAATGTCTGCGCCAGAGCCTGTGCGGCCCGTCAGCTTCTGGGATTTCCACCGGATCTCGGACATCTTCTCCTGGCCCACGCGCCGGAAGTCGCTCCCCGTGGAACGGCCGGAGATCCAGTGGCGGTCGATCAAGATCATGGCGGAATGGAGCGCCCACCCGGTGTGGTTCTTCGATCCGTACGTGCACGGCGTGGACACTTCTACGGATCCTGCGTCGCCGGAGCTGGGGCTGAGCGAGGAACTGGCTCGTGACCTGTCCGCGTGGCAGGACGAATGGGAGGACACGCTGAACTACGCCGACCCGGCGCCTGCCTTCCCCTCGGAGGAAGCGGGGCGCCGTTTCGACGAGCGAGGTTGGGAGCTGGCCCGGCGGGTCCGGAGTGAAGTACCCGCGGACTGGGACGTTTCCTACGTGAGCCACCTGACCCACCTAGAGGTCTTCCTCGACTGAGCCCGTTCAGTCCTCTACCGGCTTGGTCCACGCCACCTGCACCAGCTCAGTCCCGTGCCGCCGCGACACCAGCGTTCCCCGGCCCGCGGGCTGCGGCGAAGGTTTCACATCGCCCAGCAGCGCGCCTTCTTCCTTGCCGCCGGACATGACCAGGCCTGGCGAGCCCAGTTCCCGCACTCGCTGGATTACCGCCTCGTACAGGCCGCGTCCGGCGCCGCCGGAGGAGCGGGCCAGGATGAGGTGTAGGCCGATGTCCCGCGCTTGCGGCAGGAATTCCAGCAAGGGCAGCACTGGGTTCCGGCCCGCGGTGGCGACGAGTTCGTAGTCGTCGATGACTACGTACAGGTCTGGGCCGCGCCACCACGAGCGGTTGCGCAGCTGGTCGGGCGTGACGTCCGGGCCGGGGAGGCGGTTGCGCATCGCGGTCGCGCATTGGTTCACCAGGTCGGTCAACGTGTTCTCGGCGCCGGCATATCCGAGCAGGTGCGGTCGGTCTACCACGCCTAGCAGGCCGCGGCGGTAGTCGCCGACCAGGATCAATGCCTCGTCGGGGGTGTTCGCCTGGCAGATGCCGGTGACGAGCGCGCGCAGCAGCGAGCTCTTGCCCGATTCGACGTCGCCGAAGGCCAGGAAGTGCGGGTCCGTCCGGAAGTCCAGGTGGACGGGGCGCAGGGTGGATTCCGCCAATCCCAACGTGATCCGGCCGGACGGGGCGGCGGGAAGCGAGTCCAGCGGGACTTCCGGCGGGAGGAGGCGAACTTGAGGGGCGCGGGGGCCAGTCCAAGCCGCGGAGACTCGGCGGACCAGGTCCAGGCCGCCGGCGCCGACGGTTTCCGGGCGTTGGTCGGAGTCGATGCGCGGGAGAGCCGCGAGGAAGTGCAGTTTGTCGGCGGTCAGGCCGCGGCCGGGGCGGTCGGTGGGGACGTTTTGTGCGATCTTGCGGTCGATCGACGAATCCGCCGGGTCGCCCAGGCGCAGTTCGAAGCGGGTGCTGATGGCGTCGCGGAGCTGCGCACGGGCGCCGATCCACTGGTTGAGCGAGACCAGGACGTGGATGCCGAAACCGAGACCTCGTTGGGCGAGCGCGGTGATTTGTTCTTCCAGGCGTTCGTATTCGGACCGGATGGTGGTCCAGTTGTCCACGAACAGGAAGACGTCGCCGAACTCGCGGTCGTCGTTGCTTTCGGTGAACTCGCCGCGGCGGCTGCGGAAGGCGGCCATCGACTCGATGCCGTGCGCGGCGAAGAATTCTTCCCGCTGTTCCAGCAAAGTGACCAGTTCCGCGACGACCCGGCGGCAGCGTTGCGGGTCGCGGCGGGTGGCGTAGCCCGAGACGTGCGGGAGGCCGGCGATCGGGGCCAGTGCGCCGCCGCCCATGTCCAGGATGAAGAACTGCACCTCGGCGGGGGTGTGGGTGAGCGCGAGCATCGCCGCGATGTCCTTCATCAATGTCGACTTGCCGCTTTGCGGTGCGCCGACGATGACCGCGTTGCCCGCGGCGCCGGAGAAATCCGCCCACAGCATGTCGCGGCGCTGTTCGAAAGGCTTGTCCACCAACGCGACGGGAATGGTCAGCTTGCCGTTGCCGCCCCAGCCGAGCGGGCACAGACCGCGGCGCGGGTCCTCGCCGATGGGCGGCAGCAGCTGGTCCAAAGTGGGCGGTTCGGCCAGCGGCGGCAGCCAGATCTGGTGCGCGGCCGGGCCGCGTCCCTCCAAACGGGACAGCATCGCGCCGATGATGGTCTCGCCGGTGCCTTTCTCCGGCGCCTCGGCGGCGGGTTGTTCGGCGACCGGGACCTCAACCGGGCCCAGGGTGAAGGGCAGCACGCCGAGTTGTTGTCCGTCCGAGCGCACGATCCGGCTGCGCGGCGGGAGTTCGCCGGAGACGTAAGCGGCTTTGAGCCGGATCAGGGTGTCGTTGTCGGACTTCAGGTAAGCCGATCCCGGTACCGGCGGCAGTTGGTAGGCATCCGCGACACCCAGCACCGCACGGCTTTCCGCGGCGGAGAACGTGCGCAGGCCGATCCGGTACGACAGGTGCGAGTCGAGCCCGCGAAGGCGGCCTTCCTCCAGTCGTTGAGAAGCGAGCAGCAGGTGGATTCCGAGGGAACGGCCGAGTCGTCCGATCGCGACGAACAGGTCGATGAACTCCGGCCGTGACGAAAGCAGCTCGGAGAACTCGTCGATGATCACCAGCAGCGACGGCAACGGTTGCAGCGGCGTACCGTCCGCGCGCGCCTTCTCGTAATCGCGCACCGACGCGTAGTTCCCGGCCGCGTGCAGAAGTTCCTGACGTCGCAGCAGTTCGCCGTTCAGCGCGTCCGCCATGCGGTCGACGAGCGCGAGGTCGTCGGACAGGTTCGTGATCACCGCGCAGGTGTGCGGCAGGTTGGTCATGCCCGCGAACGTCGCGCCGCCCTTGAAGTCGATCAGCGCGAGGTTCAGCTTCTCCGAAGAATGCGTGACGGCCAGCGCGGTGACCAGCGTGCGCAGCAGTTCGCTCTTGCCGGACCCGGTCGCGCCGATCACCAGCCCGTGCGGGCCCATGCCGCCCTCGGCGGATTCCTTGAGGTCCAGGTCGACCGGGCGGCCGTCGGGGTTGACGCCCAGCGGGATCCGCAGCCGGTCGCGTGCCGGGCGCGGGGCCCAGGTGACAGTCGGGTCGGTGTCGCGCGGGTCGCCGATGCCGAGCAGCCCGGCGAGCCCGAACGTCGAGGACATCGGCTGTTCGCTGACCACCGCGCCGCCTTGGTGCAGCGGCGTCAGCATCCGGGCCAGCGCTTCGGCCGCGCCGTGGTCGAGCCGGTCCGGCATGCCGAGGAACCCGAGCCGCGCTTCGGTGCCGTCGAGCACCACCATGCCGAGCTGATCCGGTGCGACGTGCAGGCTCAGCAACCGGTCGGTCGACGTCGCGCGCGGCTGGTCGCCGCCGATCTCCAGCACCGTGACGCCCAGCCGGCCTTCTTCGGCCAGCAGCCGCGGTTCGCCGTGGGAGTCTCCGCCGTCGACGACGAGCACGATGTGCGGCAGATCGGCGGCGGCACCACGGCGCGAGAACGCTGGGCGGTCGCCGAGGTCCGGGCCGAGCAGGCGAGCCAGTTCCGCCGCGCTGTCGGCGAACAACCGTCGCGGGCCGGTCGCGTCGGAAAGCACCGGCGCGGTGGCGTGCGGCAGCCACTTCGCCCATTCCCAGTCGTGTGAACGGTCCGGAGCAACGCAGAACGCGACGCGCAGATCGGTCGGGGAATGGAAAGTCACCAGTTGTGCCAGCACCGCGCGGGTCATCCCGAGCACCTCGAACCGGCGTCCGGACAGCGTCGCGGCCGCGTAGGAGCGCAGCGAGATCGAAACTGGCAGGCCCTCGACGGTCGAGAAGGTCTGGATGAAGTGCTTGAGGTTGGTGGACGAAACGGGATCCAGCTCTTCCAGCGGCGCGATCTGCGGCGCGCGCAACGGCGTCGCGAGCGGCTGCGGGCCGGTGGCTGCGCGCACCATCGCGAACGAACGGTCGCCGCGGCGGCGGTCCCAGTGCTGGTCGGTTTCGACGTACGCCCACAGGTCGGCCGGATCCGGCTGCTGCGCGATCAGCGTGGCGCGCTGGGAGTCGGCGACCGCGCGCACGCGCGTGCGCAGGCCCGCGAGATACCGCTGGTAGTCGCGGCGCTCCTCGTTGATCTGCGCCTTCTTCGCCATGCCGCCGCGGCCGAGCGACATCACGATCATGCCGCCCATCGCGGTGACGAACAGCGCGCCGAAGATCCAGGTCATCACCCCGCCGTCGCGTCCGATGTAGACGAACGACATCGCGCCCATCCCGAGCATCATCGGCAGGAACATCATGAGCTGCATCACGCCGCCGGAGCCGCTCTTGGGCAGCATCGGCGGGGACTGCAGCATGATCTCCCCAGGCTGCTCGCCGAGCAGGCCGAGGCGGTCGCGGGGGGCACTCATGCCCCGTATTTTGGCCGTCCGCTGTCCGGTCGCGGTGGGTACTTTTGCCGTCCGCTCGCCCGGCGGCGCGAACTTACGCTCTGCGCTGACGCCCCGCACCGGTGCGTCGATCGCGGGAGAGCGGGAGGGAGCGCCATGGGCACGACCGGCGAGTACCGGGCCGAGCCGGAGGCCATGCGCTCCACCGTCGGCAACGTGGGCGCCGTCATCGCCCACGGCATCAACGCCGTCGCGGACCTGGAAAAACTCGTCCTGCAGCCGACGACGTTCGCCAGTTTCGGCAGCGTCGTCGCGGCGGCGAACGAGGCGCTGCACTCGCAGCAGGTGACCGCGGTGCGCTCGCTGCTGCAATTGCTGCAGGAGATCAACGGCCTGGTCAAGCACAGCGCGGACGCTTACCAAAGCGCCGACGAAGCAGTATCCGACGGCTACGGCGGCGGCCACGCGCAGTCCTCGTCGCCGTCGTTGACGTCAATCTGGGGAACACCGCACGCCGCACACCTGGCCGAGGCGGCGATCACCGACAGCGCCGGTGCGCACGGCGAACCGTCGTCGGTCGGCAACGTCCTGCGGTACCTCGGCGACGCCGACCTCGGCAGGCTCGCCGAGCATCCGCTCACCGACGCCCGGTTCCACGGCGTCGCGGACTTCAACGACTGGCTCGCCGGCGACGCCGACAACCAGGCGCGCGTCGGCCTGATCGAGGTCTACTCGGGCACCGCGCGCACCTTCGGCGACGTGCCCGGCGGCGTGCACAGCGGCGATGTCGTCGTGGTGGAACCGCTTCTGCTCGCCGACCAGCATCCGGTGATCGGCGTCGCCGGGGACGGCGGCGCTCTCTACAACCACGGCCCTGTCGATCCGGGCCTCGGCGGACTGGCCAAGGTCAGCGTGTACCGGCCCGCCTCCGTCTGACCCCGAACCCCGACCAAGTGAGGTCCGATGCTCTTCCCGAACTCCAGCGCGATGGACGCCACCGCTTCCGGCGGGGGCCCGATCACCGTGCTGCCGCAGATCGTCACCGGCCAGCCGGAGCAGATCGCGAAGCACGTCCTCGACCTGCTGCACAAGGCCGCTGAGCTGACCTCGCTCTACACCGAGCTCAGCAAGGCCGCCGACCAGCTCGGCAAGGTCTGGTCCGGCGGGGCGTCGGAATCAGCGCTGCAGAAGATCTCCCACTCGCTCGACCAGCTCACGAAGATCATCACCGTGATCGAGAAGGGCGCTGAACTGCTCGGCGTTTCCGGCACGCTGGTGAAGACGGCGCAGGAGGCGTACCGGTCGGTGGTCGCGGCGGTGAACCCGACCGTCGCGTCGCTCATGTCGAACTGGTGGACTTACGGGGCCGCGGTCGCGCTTTCCACCGCTACCAGCGCGACGCTGCGCGGATTCATCACCGCGGTCGGCGGGTTGCTGAAGGCCCTCGGCGCGGGCGACCTCGCGAACCAGATCACCCAGGTCGCGACGATCATCGGCGACCTCGAAAAGCTGTTCCACCACGGTTCTTCCGACGCGAGCGGTGCCGCGGGCAATGCGGCGGTCTCCGGCACGCCGGTCACCGCGCCGCAGATGCCCGCGCCGGTCGCGAGCGCGTCCGGGCAGGCGGCCATCGGCGGCAGCGGCGGGGGAGTGCCCGGCGGGAACCCGTCGTTCACGAACTACACGCCGCCCGCGTTGGCCAACGGCGGCTGGCCGACTGGCGGCGGTTCTGGTGGCTGGCCTTCTGGGGGCGGTGCGGGTGTGGGGGCCAATGCGGGGAACAGCTGGATTCCGGTGGACCACCCGGCTCCGGCACCGTCCCCCGCGCCTTCGGTGCCTTCGGTGCCGGGTCAGTCGACCGGTGCGCACGAGGTCGTGATCCACACCGACCTGAACACCGGGCAGTCGACCGTCGAGGCCCCGGCCGGGCAGGACGTGGACATCGATGTCGACGTCACCTACCAGGGCAAACACTTCCAGCAGCACGTCGACATCGACGCGAAGGGCGCGTAGCCGGTGGCCGTGGACGCGTCCGGAGTCGTCAGCTCGGTGCTGTCGAACTACCGGCAGGTGCTGGTCGAATACCAGCGCCGGGTCACGGGCGACCCGGCGGCGCTCGAAGCGGCGGCGAACCGCTGTGGCACCAACGCGTCCACGATCACCGGCAAAGCCACCGAAATCGCGGACGCTGCCACGGCATTGCACGCTGACTGGGACGGTGCCGCGTACACCGCGTACGCGACAGCGGCGGCCGACGTCGCGCACGCGTTGACCGAAGACGGCACGAAGCTGGCCGACCAAAGCAAGCGGTTGTCGATGGCCGGACAGCTGTTGCGGTGGGCGCGTTCTGGTGTTGACTCCGTCGCCGCGCAGTTCGATCAGTACGGCGCGCAACTGATCAACCAAGCCCGGTCGGCGGATCCGAACGCGGTGGGCGCTTTTATCGCCGCGGCAAGGGATTTGGGCGAGCAGGCGGTCGCGGCGGCCGGGCAGGTCGCCGACGAACTGTCGGACGCGTTGGCGGAGTTGTTCCCCGCGCCGTGGGCCGGGCCGATGAGCAAGCCCGGCAAGCTGGGCAAACGCGTCTACGGCCCGCTGTCGTGGGTGAATGGCGACA
Organism: Amycolatopsis sp. Poz14; assembly: GCF_006704225.1. Classification (NCBI taxonomy): domain Bacteria; kingdom Bacillati; phylum Actinomycetota; class Actinomycetes; order Pseudonocardiales; family Pseudonocardiaceae; genus Amycolatopsis; species Amycolatopsis sp. Poz14. Next base: position 8,360,535 of record NZ_JACLHD010000001.1, on the reverse strand, counting down.
CGCTGGACGGACGGAAGCGGCCGCGTTCGGTGCCGTCGTGGTTCGGCAATTCCGGCTGGAAGAAGCTGACCTGGAACGGGCTCGAAGGCACCCGCGCGCCGAAGAAGGCGGACACGCCGTTCGGGCAGCCGAAGCAGAAGAGCGCGATCGCCCGCGCCACCGAGATCACTTACCTCAAGACGGCGCACGAGCAGGACGGCTTCATTCCGGAGTACGACGGGAAAATCTCCTCGCAAGGCTGGGACGCGAAGGCGTCCGGTCATGCCGAGCTGGGGTTCCGGGAGGACATCGGGACCAGCGGAAGCTACGGCGTCGCGCACGGCAGCGCTCGCGGTTCGGCTTTCGCTGGCGGAGAGGTCAGCGCGTCGGGGCAGTTGGGGATACACGGGCTTGGCGTGCACGCCAACGCTTTCGCGGGCGGCAAGCTGGAGGGCCAGGTCGCGGCGGATGTCGCGGGGGTCGGCGTCGGCGCGAGCGGGAGTGTCCAATATGGAATCGGGGCGCAGCTCGACGGCCAGTTCGTGTATGACAACGGGCATTTGAAGATGAACTTCAAGGCCGGTGCCGCGCTGGGTCTCGGGGCCGGAGTCGGCGCGAAGATCGACATCGATCTGCCGAAGGTCGGCGCGGCAGTCAGCGAATACGGCGGCGCGGCGGTCGACGCGGTCGGCGACGCAGCCGGTCAGGCGGCGGACGCGCTCGGCGGGGCTTGGGACGACGCCGTGCAGTATGTGGGTTCGTGGTGAGCGCCATGGCGGATCTGGTGACGCTCCCGCTGGGCTTCGACGTCCCGGAGGGCTGGACGCCGGTGCCGCCGATCGCACCCGGTCTCGTTTTCGTTGCCGTGCACCCGAATCCGCGGACGGAGTTCACCCCGAACATCACGCTCGGCATCCAGCAGCGCCAGGATTCCCTGCCGATGAAGGACATCGCCGACGAGGCGGTCGAACGGCTCGGCCGGACGATGGCGCTGCTCGACGTCCTCGACCGCCAAGAGGTCGGCAGCGCGGTCGCGCCCGGTTGCACCCAGACCTTGCGGATGCGCACCGGAGAAGGCCAGGATCTGGTGCAGATCCAGGTGTTCCTGACCGTGCCCGGTCCGGCCGGACGGGTCGTGCTGGAACTGGTCTGCACGGCCGATCCGCGGGACGCGCGCACGCTCGTCCCCGACTTCCGGAAGTTCGTCGCCAGCGTGCACGTCCGCCGCGAAACCCCGCAGGAGAAGGAGAACGACGGTGACTGAACCGTATGCCGTGCCGGACATGGACGAGCTGCTCGCGCAGGTCCGCAAGCAGACCGAAGAGGTCCAGCGGATCCAGCGCACGGTCGAGGCGATGGAGGTCAAGGCCGCCTCGCGGCAGAACGAGGTGACCGTGACGCTGCGCGGCGACGGCCGGTTCACCTCCGTCGACATCGACCAGCGCGCGATCCGCGAGTACGACGCGCGCACGCTGTCGGAGATCGTGCTCGAAGCGGTGAACGCCGGCCTGCAGAAGCTCGCCGAGGCGAGCAGCGCGAAGTTCGCGCCGGTGATCGAGGCGTCCAGGTCCCAGCAGTGAGCGCGCCGGCCGTCGCCGGGTCGACCCGGCGCGTCACGATCGTCACCCCGCGCGCCAGGGTGGACGTCGCGCTGCCGCAGCAGAGCACGTTCGCCGAGCTGGTGCCGCAGCTGGTCCGGCTCGCCGGGGCGGCCGGGCAGGCGTCGGCCGAGCATCCGGGCTGGGTGCTGTCGCGGCTCGGCGGCGCGCCGCTCGCGCTCGGGCTCACCGTGGCCGCCGCGCAGGTGCGCGACGGCGAGGTGCTGCACCTGACCCCGCGCGAACGTCCGCGCGGCCCGCTGCTGTTCGACGACGTGGTCGACTCGATCGCGAGCGTCGGCGAATCCGCGTCGACGGCGTGGGGGCCGAAGGTCGCGCGGCGGGCCGGGATCACCGCGGCCGCGCTGCTGTTGTTCGCGGGCGGGCTGCTGATCCAGGCGTCGCTGGCGGGGAGCGTGCTCGCGCCGATCGGCACCGGTCTGCTCGCGGTCGTGCTGCTGCTCGGCGGCGGTGCGCTGAGCCGCGCGTACGGCGATTCGGGCGCGGGTGCGGCCGGTGCGCTGGCCGGGGTCGGAGTGGCGTTCCTGTCCGGAATGTCTTTGCTGCCACCGCATTCGATGTTCTCGCTCTCCGCCGGGCCGCTTGCCGCCGGGCTCGCCGCGGTGACTGTTTACGGGGTGCTGGCCGCGGTTTCGGTGGCGGACCGGTTGCCGTTCTTCGTCGCGGTGGTCGGTTCGGCTGGAATCGGCGCGATCGCGACCGGCGTGGTGCTGCTGACCGGCGCGAAGCCGGTTGCCGCGGCGGCTGTCGCGGCCGTGCTGGCGACCGCGTTGGCGGCTGTCGCGCCGATGCTCGCGCTGCGCCTGGGCCGGATGCCGCTCCCGCGCGTGCCGGACGACATGGAATCCTTCCGCGCCAACGAACAGCCGTCGCTCGGCGCGGAAATGGCCGGGCGGACGACGTACGCACAGGCGTTGCTCACCAGCCTGCTGGTGGCGCTCGGGCTGGTGGTGATCGGTTCGTCGATCGTGCTCACCACCGGCGGACCGTGGGAAGCCGGGCTGGCGGCGTTGGTCGGGACGGCGTGGATCCAGCGTTCGCGCGCGTACGCGGGACGCACGCAACGGCTGGTGCTGGTGGGTTTTGGTCTTGCCGCATTGCTGACCGCGGGTTTCTGGCTGATCGCGGAAAACCAGCGGATCGCGCTCCTCGCAGCCGGACTGGCGCTGGTGCTGGCCGCGGTGGTGTCCCTCTTCTACGCGACGCGGGTCGCGCGCGGGGTGCGATCGCCGTACTGGTCGCGGTTGCTGGATATTTCCGAGTTTCTGGTGTTGTTGTCGTTGGTGCCGTTCGTGGCGTTGATCGCTGGGGTGTACGAGGCGGTTAGCGGGTGAGCGGGCTGGCGGCTTTGAGGGTGCGCAGGACTGGTGCGGTTTCGCAGGAGCGGATGCCGGGGAGTGCGCCGAGTTGGTGGGTGAGGTAGCGGTGCAGCGCTGGGGGATCGGCGCAGAGCGCGTGCGCGAGCAGGTTCGTCGGTCCGGTGGTCGCGGCGACGACGGCTAGTTCGCGGTGGGTGGCGAGTTCGGTGGCGACCGCGTCGAGGTCGGCGGGGGCTACGGCCATCCACAGCAGTGCCTGCGTGGTCGCGCCGAAGAGCCGGGCGTCGATTTCCACGTCGAAATAGAGGGTTTCCGCCGCGCGCAGGTCGGCGATCCGGCGGGCGACGGTTGCGGCGGACCAGCCGGTGATGGCTGCCAGTTCGGTCTGGCCGAGGCGGCCGTCTCGCTGCAATGCGGTGAGCAAGGGCTCGTCGGCGGTGGTCGCTTCGGTAGCCGTGGCGCGGGTTTCCGGTTCCAGTTGGCGACGTTGGGCGTCGGTGAGAATCTCGGCGCGACCTTGCCAGGCGGTCGGGCCGCCGTGGTACAGGTGCAGCAGCTGGTGCGCGGACACGGCGGTGATGCCGGTCGTGCGCGGGATGTCGTGCAGTAACAGGCCGTGCTCCGGGGCGGACCCGTTGGCGGTGTGGACGATGACGCAGATTTCCGTGCCACCGCCGGCGAGCTTGACCCAGGTCGTGTCGGTGCGCCGGACGAGCGCGTCGGCGACCCGTTGCGCGACTGCCGGGACGACGGTGAGCCGCACGAGCCACTGCGTCTGTCCGGCGCGATGGGGTGCGGCGAGCCCGACGACGCGCAGTCTGGCTTCAGTGCGCAGCCGCTGGTAGCGGCGCGCGACGGTTTGCGTCGAGACGCCCAGGACGGTGCCGATCCGCGCGAACGGGGCGCGGCCGTCGATCTGGAGTGCGTGGACCAAGGCGTGGTCGAGGTCGTCGAGCATGGCTTGATTCTGCACCAGACTGTCCTGAGTGGAAGATTTCTGCTCGTTTACCTCAGCGGCTGGAATCTTGCCTTATCGCTGCCCAGGCTGGCGGCATGAACGATTCACGTCGCTGGGCCGCGCTGGCGGTCCTGCTCGTCGCGGAGGCGATGAACCTCCTCGACACCACCATCGTCCAGGTCGCCGCGCCCGCGGTGCACGCCGAACTCGGCGGCGCGCCCAGCACGATCTCCTTCTACACCGCCGGGTACACGCTGCCCTTCGCGCTCCTGCTGATCACCGGCGGACGCCTTGGCGACATCATCGGCCGACGCCGCACCTTCCAACTCGGCGTGGCCGGTTTCGTGCTCTCCTCGGCCTTGTGCGCGGCGGCGACCACGCCCGGGTTCCTGCTCGTTTTCCGGGCCCTGCAGGGAGCTTCGGCCGCCCTGGTGATCCCGCAGACGATCGGCCTCATCCGCGTCCTGTTCGACGGCGCGGCCCGGGCGCGCGCACTCGGCATGATCGGCCCGGTGATGGGGCTGGCCGCGGTGAGCGGTCCGGTCCTCGGCGGACTGCTGACCGACGCCTGGTCGTGGCGGTCGGTGTTCCTGGTGAACGTCCCGCTCGGGGTCGCCGTGCTCGCCGCGTCCGGATTGCTGACCGAAGACCGGTCCGCCTCCCGGCCGCGGCTCGACCTGCTCGGGACCGGTTTGGTCGTGCTGGGGGCCGGGCTCGTCGTCTATCCGCTGCTCACGCAGTGGAACGGTTATCTCGTTGCCGCCGGAGTGGCGGTGCTCGTGGTTTTCACTCTGCAGCAACGGTTTCGCGGCGGCCTGATCGAGCGCAGCCTCTTCCGCGGCCTCGGTTTCCCGGCTGGATTGACGACGTCAGTGCTGTTCTTCGCCGTGATGACCGGTCTGACCCAGGTTGTCGTCCTGTTCCTGCAACTGACCCAGCACGCCGACGCCCGGACCGCCGGACTCTCGTTGCTGCCGTGGTCGTGCGGACTGGCAGTATCGTCCTTTGTGGCCGGACGCTGGCTCGTCCCGCGCTTCGGCACCCGGATTCTCTTTGCTGGCGTGGCTTTCCTGGCCGCGGGAATCACCGGGATCGCACTGGGCTGGCCGCTGCTGCTCCCGCTGGCGATCGCGGGAACGGGAACCGGGTTGTTCACCGTGCCGTTCTTCACCGCGGCGCTCGCCCTCGTCCGTCCCTCGGAGACAGGTTCGGCGGCCGGGCTGCTGAACGCGGTGCAGCAACTCGGCGGAACCGTCGGAGTCGCCATGCTGACGACGGTTTTCCTCGACGCCGGCGTGACGGTCGCGTGCTGGACAGCGGTCGTCCTGACCGTCGCGGCCGGGGTGACCGCGCTGGGGCTCATCCGCGGAACGCGCGCCGATATTCCGTCGGAGCCGTCCCCAGCCGGAGTGTGAAATGGCGGCGGAGGTTGGCCGCCGAACCGAGGCCGCTGCGTTCGCCGATCAGGCCGACCGGCAGATCGGTGGATTCCAGCAGGCTGCGGGCGCGCAGGACGCGCTGGTCGAGCAGCCATTGCAACGGCGTGGTCCCGGTGGCGTCGTGGAACCGGCGGACGAATGTGCGCGGGCTGACCCCGGCTCGGCGGGCCAGCTGCACGACAGTCAGCGGCTGATCGAGGTGGCGCGTCGCCCAGTGCAGCACCGGACCGAGCCCGGCGTCGTCGGTGTCCGGCACCGTCGCGGAGACGTACTGCGCCTGCCCGCCGCCGCGATGCGCGGGCAGCACCATCCGGCGGGCGACCTCGTTGGCGACGTGCGCGCCGAGGTCGCTGCGCACGACGTGCAGGCAGAGGTCGATGCCCGCGCTGCGTCCGGCGCTGGTGAGCACTTGTCCGTCGTCCACGTAGAGCACCGACGCGTCCACCTGGACCCGCGGATGCAGCATGGCGAGCGTGGCGGCGTACATCCAATGCGTCGCCGCTCGCCGACCGTCCAGCAGCCCCGCCGCCGCGAGCGCGAACGCGCCCGTGCACAGCGAAACGATCCGGGCGCCATGGGCCGCTGCCTCCCGGATGGCGTCGACCAGGTGCGCCGGGATCGGTTGTCCAGTTTGGACACACGCGTACGGCAAGGCGGGAACCAGCACGGTATCGGCGTCTTTGAGTGTCTCGAGACCGTGACTGGCGTGCTGCCGGAAGCCGAATTCGGTGCGGGTTTCCGGCTTCTCCGCGCAGAACCGCAGCTCGTACCAGGGGTCGGCGAGGTCGGTCCGGGACGGCCCGAACACCTCGGCGGCGATGGCCAGCTCGAACAACGGCATGTCGTCGACCAGCGCGACCGCGACGGTTCGCATGCTGTGAGGATACGGCAGGAATTTTGCGGAAGGAGTCAGTCCTGCCACTCGCTCGCGCCGCGACGGGGTGGCAGATTCGCTCGCGTGACCGTCGTGGAACTCCGCCAGTACACCCTCCGGCCCGGGCAACGGGACGTCCTGATCGACCTGTTCGACCGTGCGCTGGTGGAACCGCAGGAGGCCGCGGGCTGCACCGTCGTCGGCCAATTCCGCGACGAGGACGACCCGGACCGTTTCGTGTGGTTCCGTTCCTTCCCGGACCTGGCCGCCCGGCACGCCGCGCTGACCGCGTTCTACCTCGAAGGCGAGGCCTGGCGGAAACACCGCGCCGCCGCGAACGCCACCATGCTCGACAGCGACAACGTCCTGCTGCTCCGCCCCGAGACCGACTTCCCGCCGATGCCCCGGCCCGTCGATGCCGTCGAACCGCCCTCGCGAATCCTGGTCCTGATCGGCCCGCCTGGTGCTGATTTCGTTGCGCCGCTTGCCTCCTTCGTCACCGAGCCCGCGGAGAACACCTTCCGTGCGCTGCCGGTGCGCGAAGGGGAGAACGTCCGCGTCGGGGTCTGGGTTTTCCCGGATCTCGCGTCGTTGCGGGTGTTCGAGTCCCAGCTGGCTATCGGTGCCGAGGTGCAGCGGCTTCGCTTGGCTCCGACGGCGCGTTCTTCGCTTCGCTGATCCGCTGGGCGACGAGCTGGTCGATGCGCTGCCAGGCGGGGCTGTCGAGATGCGTGGCGAGAAGCTCGACGACCTGGCGGGGCACCTTCCGGAAGTCCGGCAGGTCAGACGGCAACGTCATCCGCCGGCCGAGCGTGGCGGCCGCGTCGGCGATCGCTTCGAGCCGGGGATCGTCGGGACTCCACTCGATCGCCTCGTCGTACGCGCGGAGAACGGCGACGTACTCCGGATCGTCCAGCAACGCGGTGCGGCTGGGGAGAATGGCGTGGGCGACGTCCGGGGCGAGCGCGCAGGCAAGGATCCATCCGTCGCGGATGGCGTTCTCGTGCCGCGCAGACAGTCCTGCTCGCTTCAGCCGGTCCATGAACGCGATGGCTTCGGGCGGCAGACAGAGCCGGTCGGGCCGATCGAGGTCCCGCAACCGGGCGCGGCGTTGTTCGAGCTGCCGGATGCGATCCCGCAACTCGGCGTCGATCCGGTCGAGGGCGTCCTCGTCGGCGTTCAGCACCTCCGGGATGCGCGCCAACGGGACCCCGGCCTGGGCGAGCGTGACGATGCGGGCCAGGTCGATGACCGCCTGCGCGTCGTAGCGGTGGTATCCGGAGGCGTCGCGCGCGGGCTCGGGCAGGAGCCCTTTCGCGTGGTAGACGCGGACCGCCTTGGCCGAAACCCCGGCGTGGCGCGCGAGCTGGCCGATGGTGAGCATGGCTCCAGTATCGCGCTTGACCTTGTCCCAGGGGCAAGGTTGGAAGCTGGCGGCATGCACGATTACGACACCCTGCGCGCCCTCGCTGACGAGGGGAACGAAACCGCACTGGACCGTCTCGCCGATCTCGCCGACCGCCGCGGCGACCTGGCCGAGCCGCTCGACGAGGGCAATGAACACGCCGGACGCTTGCTGACCCGCCGGGCGGTGGCGAACCGTGATCTGCGGGAACTGCAACGGCTTTCGGACGCCGGAAGCAGCGAGGCCGAAACCGAACTGGAGCGCCTGCTTTCCCCAGGTCGTGAGGGGAACCCTGACGGAATCTGATTCCGTCAGGGTTCCCCTCACGAACCTCCCGTCACCCCACAGGCGGCCGGTTGAGCCCGCGGATCTTCCGCATCACCGGAATCGCCAGCAGGCAAGCGACCACACCCGACCCGAACAGCAGCGGGTAATTCGTGCTCGTGCTCGACCCGAACGACAGCAGCGCGGGCCCGTAAACCGGAACCAGCGAACTCGGCAGCGTGAGCGCGATGTTCACCACCCCCATCTCGCGCGCCGCCTCGCCGTCCCCCGAGAGGAGCGCAGCCGGGACCGCGAAATGGCCGCAGAAGTACCCGCCCAGCCCGACTCCGGCGATCGCGGCGCTGACGTAGAGCATCGGGACGCTCTTCGCCACGATCAGCACCGCCAGCGCGAGCGCCAGCATCACCGCTGACGAGAGCATCATCAGCCCGCGGCGGCCGAACCGGTCGGTGATCCAGCCGCCGGCCAGGCTCGCGGGCAGAGCGATGCCGAAGGCGATCAGGTTCACGACGAACGCGGCGTGCGCGACCTCGCCGCTGCCCACGCCCAGCACGTCGGACAGGTAGTAGACCAGGTAGGTGGTGAAGGTCGAGAATCCGATCGACAGCAGGAAAACCATCAGGCAGGCCCACGCGAACGGCGGGTTGTGCCGGGGCCGGAACGAGAACATCCGGCCGAGGTCGCGGATGCCGAACGGGGTCCGCTCCGCCGGGTCGAGGCGGCGGTCCCGCAGGACGGCGCACAGGATGACGACGGTGATCGGCGCGGCGATCGCGGGGAGCAGGAACATCCAGAACGGCGGCAGCCCGGTCACGGCCTGCGCGACGTAGCTGCCGCCGATCATCGAAACCGGGAAGCAGACGCCCATCAGCGCGCTCACCACGCCGCGCCGCTCCGCCGGGATCTGGTCGGGCAGCAGGGCGACCATCGCGGCGAGCGCGGCGTTGAACAGGATCTGCGTCAGGCACCAGCCGACCACGACCATGGCCGTCGTGGTGGCGAACGCGACCACGAGCAGTCCGCCGGTGCCGCCGAAGATCCCGGCGATCAGCCAGGGTTTGCGCATACCGAACCGGGACGTCGTGCGGTCGGAGAGGTGGCCGAAGAGCGGGTTGGCGACGACGGCGAGCAGCGCGCCGAGGCCGAGCGCGAGCGCGAGGGCGCCGACCTTGTGCTCGGGGTCGATCTGCTGGAGCCGGAGGGCGACGGTGACCGACGCCGGGGTGATGAGGGCGAAGTAGCAGCCGAGCAGTGCCGCGATGTAGGCGACGACGAATTTCGGGCCTGCCGTGCGAACGGACCGGTCCGCACTGACCGTGTGCGTCATGGCTTTCTCCGAGAGGGGATCGGTTCCGCGGGTCGCCGGGGCGACGCAGACGCCACCCGCGGTGGCGGTTCCGACGTTCTCGGGCGTGAGACAGCAAGGATGTTCACCTCGCGCCGGGCACCCTGTCAAGTACGGATTCCTTCAGCGCCCGGATCCCGGACGGCGAAAGGGTGTGCTCGACCGCCGAGACGATCCCGCCCGCGACGCCCGCGTGCCTGCCGAGTTCGCTGTGCGTCAGCACCAGGTTCCGGGTGGCCAGCGGCAGCGCGCGGCGGTAGACGACGCTGCGGATCCCGGCCAGCACGTCGTCGCCCGCCGCGGTGATCAGGCCGCCGAGCGCGATCGTGCGCGGGTTGTAGAAGTGCACCAGCATCGCGACGACCTCTCCGATCGTCTCGGCCGCGGTGCGGACGTGGCGCACCACGGTCGGCTCCCCGTCGCGGAGGGCGCGGGCGAGGTCCTCAATGGACTGAAGCGCGGGCAGTTCGGCCTGGACGATGCGCAGCACGGCTCCGGCGGAGGCCACGGCTTCGACGCAGCCGACGTTGCCGCATTGGCAGACGGTCTGGTCGTCGCCGGGGACGCGCACGTGCCCGATGTCGCCGGCCGCGCCGTCGGAGCCGCGGTGGATGCGCCCGTCCGCGAGCACGAGGCCGCCGCCGATCCCGGTGCCGATCTTGAGGAACAGCAACGGGTTCGCCTCGGCGGGCCGGGCCCGTGCCTCGCCGAGCGCCATCAGGTTCACGTCGTTGTCGACGAGCACGGCGCAGGAAAGCCGCTCGCCCATCACCTGCCCGACCGGATACCGGTCCCAGCCGGGCATGATCGGCGGCCGCACCGGGGAACCGGTCTGCGCGTCGACCGGGCCGGGCAGCCCCATGGCGAGCGCGGTGACCTCGCCGGGCTCGACCTCGGCCTCGCGGAGCAGTTCGCGCAGCCGGTCGGTCAACGCGTCCAGGGCGGCTTCCGGACCCTGCTCCAGCGCGAGCGGGAACTGCTGCTCGGCGAGGATCGTCTGCGCCGTGTCGGCGACGGCGACCCGGGTGCTGTGCGCGCCGAGGTCCGCTGCCAGCACCACTCCCGCCCGCGCGGCGAGCCGGAGCCGGTGCGCCGGACGGCCGCGGCCGGCGTGCGCCGAGGTGCCCGATTCGACCAGGACGCGGGAGCGCAGCAGCGCGTCCAGGTGCCCGTTCAGCGTGGACCGCGACATGCCGGTCGAGCGCACGAGCGCCGCGCGCGTGTCCGCCGAACCGGACGCGATCAGCCGCAGCAGCTGGCTGTGCGCCCGGTCGGCGGCGTCGTTTTCCGGGGCGGGCGGGGAGGAGAGCCGGACGGGGGTCCAGTCGGTCATAGCCCGGATGTTAGACCATTAATGCCGTTCTTTTTGACTGAAAGTGCCTTTATTTTTGACTTGATCCGACATAAAGCGGCGGCTTAGCGTGGGGCCACGACGGAGCAGGGCGTGAGACCCCAGGCCACGTCTTCGCAGGTGAAAGGACACGTATGGCGGAGCAGGACCCCCGGAGAAAACCCCGGCGAGGCGTCGCCGTGCTCGGTGCGGGGATGATCGCCGCCGTGCACCGCCGGGCCGCGCTGTTGGCGGGCGCGGAGGTGACCGGGGTGCTCGCCTCGACGCCGGAGCGGTCCCGCGAGGTCGCCGACCAATGGCGGATCAGCACCGGATACCGGGACCTCGCCGAAGTGCTCGACGACGAGCGCGTCGAGGTCGTGCACGTCTGCACGCCCAACGCCACGCACGCCGAATACGCCGAGGCCGCGCTGCGGGCGGGCAAGCACGTGATCTGCGAGAAGCCGCTGGGCGTCTCGGTCGAGCAGGCCGGGCGGATGGCCGCCCTCGCCGAGCAGAGCGGGCTCGTGGCGACCGTGCCGTTCGTCTACCGCTACCACCCGATCGTCCGCGAACTGCGGGCCCGCGTGCGCAGCGGCGAACTGGGCGACCGGCTGCTGCTGGTGCACGGGAGCTACCTGCAGGACTGGATGCTCTCCCCGGACGTTTCGGGCTGGCGCGTCTTCCCGGACTCCGGCGGGCCGTCGCGGGCGTTCGCCGACATCGGCTCGCACTGGTGCGATCTGGTCGAGTGGATCACCGGCGACCCGTTCGCCGAACTGACCGCCGCGACCTCGGTCGCCGTGCCCGACCGCCCGGGCTCCGGCGGCCTCAGCTTCGGCGGATCCGGTTCCGGGGAACGGGTCCCGGTGCGGACCGAGGATTCGGCGACGTTGCTGCTGCGCACCGGAACCGGGGTGCTGGCTTCGGCGACGATCTCCCAGGTCGCCGCCGGCCGGAAGAACCGGCTGTGGTTCGAACTCGACGGCTCCGGCGGCAGCGCGGTCTTCGACCAGGAACGGCCCGAGTCGATCTGGCTCGGCGGCGCGGACGAGTCCCGGATCGTCGTGCGGGACAGCGGAACCGGCTCGCCGGAGCAGCGCAGGCTGTCCCAGCTGCCCGCCGGGCACGCGCAGGGGTACGCCCAGTGTTTCGAAGCATTCGTCGCCGACACTTACGCGGCGGTGGACGGCGCCGTGCCCGACGGCCTGCCCGGCTTCGCGGACGGGCTGCGTTCGGCTCGGCTGGTCGACGCGGTGCTGCGCTCGGCCCGCGACGGATCGTGGACGAAGGTGGAACGATGAAACTCGGAATGCTGACCGCGTGCCTGCCCGGATGGGACCTCGAACGGATCGCGAAGTGGGCCGCGGGCGCGGGCTACGAAGCGCTCGAGGTGGCCTGCTGGCCCTCGACCGGCGGCCGTGATTTCGAAGCGTCCCACCTGCCGGTCGCCGAGTTCGGGCCGGAGCAGGCAGACCGGACCCGGGAACTGATGGCGCGCCACGGTCTCGGCATTTCCGCGCTCGCCTACTACGAGAACAACCTGCACCCGGATCCGGTGCGGCGCGCGGAGATCCACACCCACCTGCGGGCCTCCATCGACGCCGCGCAGGAGCTCGGCGTCGGGCTGGTCGGCACCTTCGTCGGCCGGGACCCCGGCAAGTCGGTCCGGGAGAACCAGGCCGAGGCCGAGACCGTCTTCCCCGCGCTGGTCGAGTACGCGGGGGAGCGCGGGGTCCGGCTGATCATCGAGAACTGCGTGATGGAGGGCTGGCATCCGGACGGCTATCCGGGCAACCTCGCCTACTCGCCCGAGCTGTGGGAGTGGATGTTCAGCCTCGGCCTGTACCTGAACTGGGACCCGTCGCACCTCACCTGGATCGGCATCGACCCGGTGGAGACCATCGCCCCGTACGCCGACCGCATCCTGCACGCCCAGGCCAAGGACGTCGAACTGGACCCGCGCGCCCGCCAGCGCTACGGCTTCTTCGGCAAGACCGCCAAAACCGACCCGTGGGAAACCGGCTGGTGGCGCTACCGGATCCCGGGGCTCGGCCAGGTCGACTGGGCGAAGGTCGTCGACCGGCTGCACGAGCACGGGTTCGACGGCACGCTCTCGGTCGAGCACGAGGACCCGGTCTGGGGCGGCACTCCCGGAAAGGTCACGCGCGGTCTCGAGATCGCGCACCGGACGCTGCGGCCGCACGTGATCGAAACCCCGGAGGAAGCGTGAACGACGTGCTCATCGTCGGCGGCGGGCTCATGGGTGCCGCCGTCGCCCGCGAACTGCGCGACGCCGACCCGGACGTCCGCATCGTGATCGCCGACGGCGGCCCGGTGATCGGCCCGACCCCGGGCCAGCACCTGCACGACGTCGCCGACCCGGAGATCTGGGAGCGCTACAACCAGCGCGTCGCCTCCGGCATCCAGGGCTTCTACACCGGCGTCGCGCCGACCGCGGACGTCGGCGCCACCATCGTGGATGTCGAGCCCGGCATGTACCACCTCACATCGCTCGGCGAGAACGCCGCCGAGATGCCCGCCGCCTCGATCGCCTGGAACGCGGGCGGAATGGGCGTCCACTGGACCGCCGCGACCCCCGCGCCGTGGGGCGACGAGATACCGTCCTTTGTGGACTCCACGGAATGGCGGAACGACCTGGACCGGGCGGGAGAACTGCTGCGGGTCAACCGGAATCCCTTCCCGGACACCGAAGCGGGCCGGGTGGTGACCGCGACGATCGAGAAGCTGTTCGCGGACGTCGACGCTCCTGGCCGCGGCATCCAGCCGATGCCGATGGCGGCCCAGCGGGACGCCGAGGGAGTGCTCCGCCGCACCGGGCCCAACGTGATCTTCCCGCCGATCGCCGACGCCGCAACGGATCCGAACTTCACCCTGTTGACCGGCACCCGCGCGATCCGGCTGATCCACGAAGGCGGCGAGGTGCGCGGCGCCGTGCTGCAGGACGTGCGATCCGGTGCCACCCGGGAAATCCGGGCCGCCGCCACCGTCGTCTGCGCCGACACGATGCGCAGCCCTCAGCTGCTGTTCGCCTCCGGAATCAGGCCGCCCGCGCTGGGCCGCTACCTCAACGAACACGCCTTCCTCACCGGACGCGTACTCGCCGACCCCCAGCGGCTCGGGTTCGACCTGTCCGCGCTGCCGGCGCCGGCCGACGGCGAGATCATGGTCGAGCACTACTGGCTGCCGCACAGCGGTGCCGCACAACCGTTCCAGGCCCAGATCGGCACGCAGACGTTCACCGCCGAGGACGGCACCCGCCTGGCGTACCAGGTCGGCGCGAGCTTCTACATCCCGACGGAAATCCAGGCGGACAACCGGCTGGAATTCTCCGACGAGGAGACCGACGCGATGGGCATGCCGCGCCTCACTGTCCACTTCGGATGGTCCGAGCGCGACCGCGAACTCATCGAGCAGGCCCGGCGCACCCAGCAGGCGCTCGGCGACGCACTCGGCTCGTTCGACCCGGCGACGGAATCGGCGCTGCTCGACCCGGGATGCTCGCTGCACTTCACCGGAACCGTCCGGATGGGGCCCGCCGACGACGGCACGAGCGTCTGCGATCCGGACTGCCGGGTGTGGGGCTTCGACAACCTTTACGTGGCAGGCAACGGCGTCGTGCCCACCGCGCTGGTCTGCAACTCGACCCTCACCGGCATGACGACCGCCGTGCGCGCCGCCCGCGCCGTGCTCGGCCGGACATCTTCGACTTCGACGAAGCAGGAGCAGCCATGACGCTCGACCGTTCCCAGTTCGCCATCAACACCCTCCAGTGGACGGACCTGGCCAAGGGCTGGGAGTACGACGACCCGGCCTTCCTGGACAAGCAGCCGCGGGTGCTCCGCGAGGCCGCCGAATCCGGGTTTTCCGCGGTGATGATGGAAGTCCTGCCCACCCAGACCATCCGGGCCTACCGCGAACTGCTCGCCGAGAACGGCCTGCGCGCGGCCCCGGGTTACCTGCAGGTCCCGCTGCCGGAATCGCACGGCGTGACGCTCGAACCGGGTTCCGCGGCGGAATTCCGCTGGTTCGACGGCGTGCGCCGCCGCGCCGACGAAACGCACGCCCTCGGCCTCGACACGATCTTCCTGTCCGCCGAGATGGTCACCGGCGGCGGAATGCCGCGCTTCGACGAGGCGGCGGGCGTCGGACGCGCCTTCGACCGGGCCCGGCTGGAGCACTACACCGACCTCCTCGGCCGAGCCGCGGAAATCCTGACCGCGGAAGGGATCCGGCCCGCGTTCCACAACCACGTCGGCTCGTGGGTCGAAACGCGGGAGGAGATCGAGCACGTCCTCGCCGGGATCCCGGATTCCGTTCTCGGCGCGGGATTCGACCTCGGACACCTGTTCTGGGCGGGCGCGGACGTCCGCGGGATGCTGCGCGAACACCGCGACCGGATCGCCGCACTGCACATCAAGGACCTCGACGTCGACCGGGTCCGCGCTCTGCAGGCCTCGCCGGGGCCCTACACCCGCTCGACCGACAACCTGTTCCTCGAACCGGGCCTCGGCGGCGTGCCGCTGCTCGACTGCCTAGGCGAACTGCCCGCCGCGTTCGACGGCTGGATCATCGTGGAAGTCGACCGGCCTTCGATGGAACCGCTGGCCAGCGCGCGGGCGAGCTGGAAGTGGGTGGAGAGCAACTTCCCTGCCGCGTGAGGCCGGGTTGTCAGGTGAGGGCGAGCGGCAGGGTCCGTCGTACTGCGGTGGCGTGTCCGCCGTGCAGCGGCACGACCGAAACCCACTGCGGCACAGGCACTTCCGCCGCCCTCGCCCCCACCCGGACAGTCAGCTCCAGCTTCTCCCGCCCGCCCGGCGTCCGCCGCACGGTCGCCGACGTGGCGGTAAACGCCGCCCCCGGCACCGCCAATCCGAGCGTCCGGGCGAGCCCCCGCGAGGACCGCGGCGAGTAGCACGTCTGCGTCAGCCCGCCCCATTGCCAGGCGCGCCAGAAATCCCCGTCGGACTCCGGGTTGCCGGCGGAAACCCCCAGCGCCACCCGGAGCTCGTTGGTCAGCTCGCCAGCCTCCAGCACCGTCGAGGGAAAGCCCGCCTCCGCCAGCGCCACCATCAAGCTCAGCGCCGCGCTCGCCGTGCTCCGCAGCGCCCCCAGTTCGCCGCCGCCGCGGGCGAGGGCGGCGATCGGCGCGTCTTCCGGCCGGTAGCGCACCGCGAGCCAGCGCACCCGGTACACCCGCGAATCCCTGGGCACCGCCCACGTCAGCAGCTGCACGGCGGCCAGCGGGATGTCCGGGTTCCGGAACGTCGTGCGGAGGATGGCCAGCAGTTCGTCCGTCGACGGTTCCCCGGCGCCGGGCGTGAGGCGGACGATCGCGCTCCAGTCGCCGTCGACCTCGGCGACGCCGAAGCGGTTGCCCGCGCGGTCGACGTGCTGACGCACCTTCACCGGACCGGCGATGCGCAGCAAGGCGTCCGGGCTGTCGCGGCGGCTGTCGTGGCGACGCAGCCGATGCGCGAGCCACGTCCACGCCCAGCCGGCGAAATGCCGTCCGGCGACCCGTACCGACGTCGTCACCACCAGCAGCCCGGCCAGCGCGGCGATGGTGATCCGCATCGGCTGGGCCAGGCCGTGCACGGTGAACGCGAGCAGCAGCGCCAGCGCGGCGATCTCCCACCCGGCCGCCTGCAACGGGCGGATCGGCAGCAGCCACGGCCACGGCGCGGTGCCCGAAATCCCGGCGGTCCCGGGGGCTCGGGCAGGAGCCGGGGCAGGCGGCGCGGACACGGACAACGCATTCCCCTCTTCCCCGGGCGGAGACCCGGCCCCGCGAACGCTAGCGTCCTCGCGCGGGCGCGTGGGCGTAAAAATTACCCTCGTGCGCGTCCGGAGAGCTGTCTAGCCTGCGCGGGAAGCGGATGTGATCTCCAGGGGGCCGGGACAGCGTGTGGACGCAGCGGGACCAGATCCAGGCGTACCAGTTCCTGCGCCGCCGTCTCGTGTCCGCGCTCGTCGCCGCGGACGCCAACCATCCGGTGTCGCCCAGCCGCCGTCTCGTGCTCGGCACGCTGCTCGGCGTCGGCGCGGCCCTGCTCGTGACCGCGGTGTTCGGGGTGATCGGCCTGGTCAGCCCGTCCGGCGGGAAAGACTGGCTGGCCGGCGGCAAGGTGATCGTCGAGGAGGACAGCGGGGCGCGGTTCGTGCTCGGCGCGGACGGCGCGGTGCACCCGGTGCTCAACTACGCGTCCGCGCGGCTGCTCGCCGGCGGCAACGGCCACGAGACCGTCACGGTGCCCGCCGAGAAGCTCGGCACGGCCCCGCGCGGCACCCAGATCGGCATCGTCGGCGCGCCGGATTCCTTGCCCAGCACGCTGATCACCACCCCGTGGGCCAGTTGCAGCCGCACCACCCAGGACGCGCCCGCGTCGGCGGAACCGCTCGTCGCCGTGCTGCTGGAACCGGCCGCGTCCGGGGTCGAGCTGCCGCGCGATTCGGGCGTGATCGTGCGCGTTCCGCAGGGCGGCCGGTTCCTGCTCGCGGGCGGCCACCGGTACCGGCTGAGCGACGAAGCCGCGGCGGCCCTGCAATTCGACAGCTACCCGACGATCACCGTGTCCGCGCGCTGGATCGACACCGTGCCCGCCGGACGCGACCTCGGCGAGATCCCCGTCGACGGCGCGGGAAACCCCGGCCCGCGTGTCGGGACGCAGGAGACGCGCGTCGGCCAGGTGCTGTCGGTCGTCGACCCGATGGCCGGGCCCGCCACCGCCTCGACCTACTACCTCGTCCGCCCGGACGGCCTCGAACCCGTCGGCCAGACCGAGGCCGCGCTGCTCGTCACGACTCCGGCGAACGAACCGGCGTATCCGGGCCGTCCGGAACCGGCGCGGGTGCGCGCCGCGGACGTCGCTTCGGTGAAGAAGGTGAGCGAACCCCGTTCCGGCGGCGCGGATCCGGCGGCGTACCCGGACCGGATCCCCGGGAAAGCGCCGATCACCGGCAGCGCGGTGACCCTGTGCGCGCAGAACGGCCGCGTGACGGTCTCGGCGGATCTGCCGGTCCCGCCCGGCGCCCGCGCACTGCCGGTGCAGAGCCGGACCGACGCCCGGGTCGCCGATGTCGTCTACGTCCCGCCCTCGCGCGGCGCGGTCGCGACCGATCCCGGGTCGGGAACCATTTATCTCGTCACGGACACGGGGCGAAAATATCCGGTGGCGAACGGGACGGCGCTCACGTCGCTGGGCTACGGTTCTGGGTCCGGGCATCCGGTCGCGGGCGGGCTTCTCGCGCTGATGCCGACCGGTCCCGCGCTCGATCCCGCCGCGGCCGGGCAGCCTGCGGGAACGGGGTGAGCGAGCCGGTGACCACCACAGCGCAGCGACCCAGCGACGTGCCGGACCGCCCCGAATCCCCAGCTTCCGGCAGCGTCCACGTCGCAGTGATCGAAGACCATCCGCTGTACCGCCGGTCGGTGGAACGCGTCCTCATGGAGGCCCCGGACGTCGAACTGGGCGCGGTGGTCGATTCGGTCGCGCGCTTCCACGTCGCGCGCCAGCCCGCCGGAAGCGTCGTCCTGCTCGACCTCGGCCTGCCGGGCGTCGCCGGCGCGGCCGCGGTGCTCGAGGTCGCCGAGCTGGGCCATCACGTGCTGGTCGTGTCGGCGCAAGCCGAGCCGGAGACGGTGCTCGCCGCGATCGCCGCCGGAGCCAAGGGATTCCTGTCGAAGGATGTCGACGTCGACGAGCTGCTGATCGCCATCCGCGCGGTCGCGGGCGGCGGCGCGTACGTGTCGGCCGTGGTCGCCGGAATGATCATCAAGGACAACACCGACCGCCCGGTCACCCGGCCGGAAATGGAACTGTCGCCGCGCGAAGTGCAGGTGCTGCGGCTCGTCGCGGCGGGCGAACGGGACGTCGACATCGCGCGGATCCTCGGCATCGGCGTCCGCACCGTGCGCGGCTACCTCGACCGGATCCGCGACAAGACCGGCGAACGGCGGCGCCCCGGCCTCGTGAAGGAAGCGATCCGCCGCGGCCTGGTGGGGAAGGAAACAGTGACGTGAAAGCCGACGAGGGGCGGCGCCGGAGCGGACCCATCCAGGTCGGGGTGATCGAAGACCACCCGCTGTACCGGGACGCGGTCGCGCGCGTGCTGAACGACGCCCCGGACATCGAACTGGGCGCGGTAGCCGACTCCGTGGCGCGGTTCGCGGTGCAGGACCAGCCGAAGGGCAGCGTGGTCGTGCTCGACCTGAAACTGCGCGGCGTCCAGGACGCGGCCGCGGTGCTCGAGGTGGGGCAGATGGGACACAAGGTGCTCGTGGTGTCCGCGCACGCGGAACAGCCCGAGGTCCTCGGCGCGATGCAAGCCGGCGCGAAGGGCTTCCTGTCGAAGGACGTCGACGGCGACGAACTGCTGCGCGCGATCCGGACGATCGCGGAGGACAACGCGTACGTCTCGCCGACCTTGGCCGGCATGATCATCCAGGACAGCGACGAACGGCACGCGGGACCGAAGATCGTGCTGTCGGAACGGGAAAAACAGGTCCTGCGCCTGGTGGCGGCGGGGGAGCGGGACGTCGACGTCGCCGAGATCCTGGACATCAGCGTCCGGACGGTGCGGTCGTATCTGGACCGGATCCGGGACAAGACGGGAGAGCGGCGAAGGGCGGGATTCGTGCGGGTGGCGATCCGGGAAGGGTTGCTGCGTTGACGGTGAGAGACCCGGCGCGGGCCTACGACTACGACGTCGCGGTGTCCTTCGCCGGGGAAGACCGCGTTTTCGTCGAGGCGGTGGTCCGGGAGGTGGTCGACGCCGGATATAAGGTGTTCTACGACCAGGACGAGCAGGTCGCCCTCTGGGGCGAGGAGATGGTCGAGTACCTGCCGAAAGTCTACGAGGAACGCGCGCGATACGCGGTGGTGTTCGTTTCCCGGCACTACGCGGCGAAACCCTGGACGAGATTCGAGCGGCGAAGCGTGTTGCTGCGGGCGCTCAATCAGCCGGAACCGTATCTGCTCCCGGTGCGATTGGACGCTACCCGGCTCGACGGTGTCCGGGAGAGCATCAGCTACCTGGACGGGAACATCGTCGGGACGAGCGGCATCGCGAGCGCTATCTGCGAGAAATTGGGCAGCGAAGCGGCGGCGGGCGGAAGAGGAGGCTTCAACGGGTACGTCCCCCGTAATGAACACGAAGCCACGGTGCTGATCGGCGAACGCCCCGCGGCCTGGGAATACCTCTTATTTTCGTATGAATTGGTGTGCGGAATCGAGCGGTTGCACGACGCCTATCTCGATCATTGCATGGGCTTTTCCCATCCGGCCGATTACGTGCCGGTCGACCAGGTCCCGTCGACCATACAGCGAGAACTCGCGACAGTTCTGAGCGTGATCAGGAACTTCGCGGCGGTGCTTTCCGACGACGCGCAAACGGCCGCGTTCGGGGTTGTCGGCGAAGCCGGGGATGTCCCGCGAATAATCCACGTGGCGAGCCGCTACGTCGCCGTCTACCGATCATTCCTCGAATGGTCCTACCGGCTCCGCGGCTATGCGACCCCGTCGGACGAGGTGCATGAAGTCTTCGCGGCGCTCGCCCGGTAGGCGGATCGGCCTGTGGAGCGGTTGAGATCCTTCGTGTACGAGCTCCGCGACCGTGCGGACCCCCTGCACGCGCAACTGCTCAACGGCGAGGACGTCACGATCCAGCTGACGCTCCCGCTGGAAATCGCTCCCGAAGCGTCAGCCCAGTTCGACCAGGCGCTCGAAGCCTTCCAGCGCCACCTGCAGAACTGACCTCTACAGCCGCCGGTTGGCCAACGCCCCAGTAGCCGTCCGGGCCTTCCCCGCCACCTCCGGGTCCACGTCCACCACCAGCATCTCCACCCCGGCCCCAGCCTGCGCTTCCACCCGCCCGAAACCGTCCGCCACCAGCGAGTACCCGATGCCGGTCGGTGCCTTCGGATTGACCTCCACCCCGGTCGCCGCCGGGTCGGCCTGCCCGCAAGCCGCTACCCAGCAGCCCGAGTCCAGGGCCCGCGCTCGCACCAGGACTTCCCACTGCTCCCGCTTCCCGGCCCCCGCGCCCCACGAAGCCGGGACCGTCACCACGTCCGCGCCGTCGTCGGCCAGGCGTCGGAACAGCTCCGGGAACCGCAGGTCGTAGCAGGTGGCGACGCCGAACACGGTCCCCTCCGCGGAGAACGTCACGACCTCCGCACCCGGCGCGACGGTGTCCGATTCGGCGAAGCCGAACGCGTCGTACAGGTGGATCTTGTCGTACCCGAGATGCTGTCCCAGCCCGGTGATCAGCAGCGTGTTCCGCACCCGCCCGTTGTCCGCGGGCGTGAACATCCCGGCGATCACCAGCACGTCGTGCTCCGAGGCGATCTCGGCGACCGCCGTCGCCCATGGGCCGTCCAGCTGCTGCGCGACCGGGGCGAGCGGGCGGCCGAAGCGGGCCATCGTCGCCTCCGGGAACACCACCACCCGCGCTCCGGCGGCCGCCGCGGCCTCCACTCCGGAGCGAACCGTTTTCAGGTTTTCTTCCGGGTCGTCGCCCGAGTTGAGCTGGCACAACGCGATCCGGGGCACACGAGCCTCCCTGGTCCGGGGACAGCGGGTCGGCATCGAGTATCCCTGCCGGGCGCGCGCGGGCCACCTCGTACCCTGGTGTCCATGTTGAACCGCACCGACCTGCGCGGGCAGGTCCCCTCCGCTGCCGAGCTCCGTGCCGCGCTTCCGCGCGCCGAGTACGACGTGGACGCGGCGCTGCATCAGGTCCGGCCGGTGGTCGAGGCGGTCCGCGACCGCGGGGTCGAGGCGGTCCTCGAGTTCACCGAGCGGTTCGACAAGGTGCGTCCGGAGACGGTCCGGGTGCCCGCCGAAGAGCTGTCCAAGGCGCTGTCCGAGCTGGACCCGCAGGTCCGCGCCGCGCTGGAGGAGTCCATCAAGCGCGCCCGGAAGGTGCACTCCGACCAGCGCCGCCAGGACGTCACGACCCAGGTCGTGCCCGGCGGCACGGTCACCGAGCGCTGGGTGCCGGTCGACCGCGTCGGCCTGTACGCGCCGGGCGGGCTGGCGGTGTACCCGTCGACCGTGGTGATGAACGTCGTCCCGGCGCAGCTGGCCGGCGTGCGCTCGCTGGTCGTGTGCTCGCCGCCGCAGGCCGCGTTCGGCGGGCGGCCGCACCCGACGATCCTGGCCGCCGCCGCGCTGCTCGGCGTGGACGAGGTGTGGGCCGTCGGCGGCGCGCAGGCGGTCGCGCTGGTCGCCTACGGCGGCGTCGACACCGACGGCGCCGAACTGGCCCCGGTGGACATCGTCACCGGTCCCGGCAACATCTTCCTCACCGCGGCCAAACGCCTGGTCCGCGGCGTGATCGGGATCGACTCCGAGGCCGGTCCGACCGAGATCGCGATCCTCGCCGACGAGACGGCCGACCCGGCGCACGTCGCCGCCGACCTGATCAGCCAGGCCGAGCACGACCCGCTGGCCGCGAGCGTCCTGGTGACCACGTCCGAGAAGCTGGCCGACGCGGTCGAGACGGAACTGGCCGCCCGCGTCCCCGCGACGAAGCACTCCGAACGGGTCGGCCAGGCGCTGGGCGGCAAGCAGTCCGGCGTCATCCTGGTGTCCACTGTGGACGACGGACTGCGCGTCGTGGACGCGTATGCCGCCGAGCACCTGGAAATCCAGACCGCGAACGCCCGCGAAGTGGCCGCACGGGTGCGCAACGCCGGAGCGATCTTCGTCGGCGCGTACGCCCCGGTTTCGCTGGGCGACTACTGCGCCGGCTCGAACCACGTGCTGCCCACCGGCGGGTTCGCGCGGCACTCCTCGGGCCTGTCGGTGCAGAGCTTCCTGAAGGGGATCCACGTCGTGGACTACTCCGAGGACGCCCTGCGCGAGATCGCTCCCCGCGTCGTCGCGCTCGCGGACGCCGAAGACCTGCCCGCGCACGGCGAAGCCGTCACCGCACGTTTCGAAGGAGACGGCCGATGAACGAAGCCACTCCCGGCGGCGAGGTCACCCTCGCCGAACTTCCGCTGCGCGAAGACCTGCGGGGCCGCACCCCGTACGGCGCGCCGCAGCTGGACGTCCCGATCCGGCTCAACACCAACGAAAACCCGTACCCGCCGCCGCCCGAACTGGTCGACGACGTCGCCGAGGCCGTGCGCGCCGAAGCCGCGTCGCTGCACCGGTACCCGGACCGCGACGCGGTGGCGCTGCGCACCGATCTGGCGGACTACCTGACGGTGTCCACCCGGGTCGTGCTGTCCGAGGCGAACGTGTGGGCGGCGAACGGGTCGAACGAGATCCTGCAGCAGATCCTGCAGGCGTTCGGCGGTCCCGGCCGCACCGCGCTGGGCTTCGAGCCGTCGTACTCGATGCACCCGATCATCGCGACCGGCACGCGCACCGACTGGCTGCCGGTGCCGCGCCGCGCGGACTTCTCGCTCGACACCGAGCAGGCCGCCAAGGCGGTCGCCGAGCGGAAGCCGGACATCGTCTTCGTGACCAGCCCGAACAACCCCACCGGCGGGTCGATCCCGCTGGACCAGCTGCGCGGCGTGCTCGACGCGGCCCCGGGGATCGTCGTGGTGGACGAGGCGTACGCGGAGTTTTCGTCGCAGGCCTCCGCGATCGAGCTGATCGCGGAGTACCCGGCGAAGCTGATCGTGTCGCGCACGATGAGCAAGGCGTTCGCCTTCGCCGGCGGACGGCTGGGCTACCTCGCCGCCGCACCGGCCATCGTGGACGCGCTGCAGCTCGTCCGGCTGCCGTACCACCTTTCCAAGGTCACCCAGGCGGCCGCCCGCGCCGCCCTCCGGCACGCCGACGCCACCCTCGCGTCGGTGCACCGGCTCTCCGCCGAACGCGACCGCGTCGTGGAAGCCTTGCTGGGCTTGGGATTCACCCCGGTGCCGAGCGACGCCAACTTCGTCCTCTTCGGACGGTTCAGCGACGCGCCGGCCAGCTGGCAGTCCTATTTGGACCACGGCGTGCTGATCCGGGACGTGGGCATCGAAGGCCACCTGCGGGTGACCGTCGGCACCCCGGAAGAGAACGACGCTTTCCTCGAAGCGAGTAAGGAAGTCAAGCGATGAGCCGCGTCGGCAAGGTGGAGCGCACCACCAAGGAATCGTCCATCCTGGTCCAGCTGGACCTCGACGGGACCGGCCAGGTGGAGATCGCCACCGGCGTGCCGTTCTACGACCACATGCTCACCGCGTTCGGCGTGCACGGCTCGCTGGACCTGAAGGTCGAAGCGACCGGCGACGTTCACATCGACGCCCACCACACCGTCGAGGACACCGCGATCGTGCTCGGCCAGGCGCTGCGCCAGGCCCTCGGGGACAAGAGCGGCATCCGCCGTTTCGGCGACGCGTGGATCCCGATGGACGAAACCCTCGCCCACGCCGCGATCGACGTCTCCGGCCGCCCGTACTGCGTGCACGTCGGGGAGCCGGAGCAGTTCAACACCTTCACGATCGGCAACAACTACCCGTTCGTCCTGACCCGGCACGTCTTCGACTCGCTGGCGTTCCACGCGCAGATCGCCCTGCACGTCCGCGTCATCCACGGCCGCGACCCGCACCACATCGCGGAAGCGGAGTACAAGGCCGTGGCGAGGGCACTGCGCGCGGCCACGGAGCCGGACCCGCGCGCCGGTGGGATTCCGTCCACGAAGGGCGTGCTTTAACGGCTACGAACGTGCGCGGCGTTGCTCTGGACGCCGCGCACGGTGGCCGCACCGGGGAATGCGGCCCGCATCGAGCAGGAGAAGCGGGAATCGACCTCGCGATATTCAGGTCGGTAATTCGCGGGGAAGCTCGCCCCAGCGGACCGGCACCGCGCACTCAGTTCTCGTTCTGACCGCTCACACGCGGAACACCGTCCGCGGCGCGGCATAAGCCACCGGCCCGGGAAAGTGTTCGGCGGCAAGGCGAACCGCGTCGCGGGCGGTGACCGTGTGGCCGAGATGCGTGAGCACCAGCCGTGCGGCTCCGGCAGCCGCGTGGCCCGCTTCCGCCGGAGTCAGGTGTTCCGCGGACGGCTCGATGCTGTCCGCTTCGCACAGGAACAGATCCGTCCCCTTCGCCAGCTCCGACAGCGCCGAGCACGGCCCGGTGTCTCCGGAGTACGCGAAAGTCCGCTCTCCGTCAGTGATCCGCACCCCGAACGCCGGGAACCCGTGCGATACGGCCACCGTCTCGAGGCGCAGCCCGCCGACCCGGGTCCGATGTCCGTCGTGGAGTTCCCGGACGGCGAACGCCTCCTCGATCGGCGCGCGGCCGGTGTTGCTGAGGAACGCGGAGATCCGCGCCGCTGTCCCCGGCGGGCCGTAGAGCGGGATCGGCCGCCGCGGGTGGAGATCCGCGAACAACAGTGCGTACACCGCCGGTAACAGATCCGCGACGTGGTCCGCGTGCAGATGCGAGATCCAGATCGCGTCCAGCTCGGCCGGCGAGACGTGTTCCTGCAGGGCAGCGAGGGTGCCGGGCCCGGCGTCGAGCCAGATCGCGGTGTCCTCGTGGCGCACCAGGTACCCGGAGCACGGAGCGTCCGGGCGCGGGTACGGCGTCGCGCTGCCCAGTACCGTCACGGTGAAAGCCATGTGGCACGCTAACCCCTGTGAGCAAAGAACTGATCGCGGTCCTGCTGCTGGCCCTCGGCGGCTTCCTGGCCGGCGGGGTCTACTCGCTGTGGAAGACCGCGAAGTTCTTCGCCGTGGTGCTGGGCATCGCGGCAGTGCTGGCGATCGGCGGGGCCATCGCCTGGCTGGTCAGCTGACCACTCCGGGATCTTCCCGCTTCCGACGCGCGCTTGCCGCACTGTTGACGCGGACCTGCTCGCGGACGCGGACCTGCTCGCCGACACGGGCCTGCTTGCCTACGCGGACCTGCTCGCCGACACGGACCTGCTCGCCGACACGGACCTGCTCGCCGACGCGGGCTTGGTCGCCGACGCGGACTTGGCTGCTGACGCGGGCTTGCTCGCCGACGTGGACCTGCTCGCCGACACGGGCCTGCTTGCCTACGCGGACTTGGCCGCCGACGCGGACCCTCTCGCGCAGGTGCGGGCCCGCGCCTGCCCTATGCGGCCCAGCAATTGATGCGGACCTTCGCGCCTCCCGAGACTTGCCCAGGCAGCTAACGCGAGCCCTTCCACAGCAGCCCATGGTTCGCGGCGGCTAACGCGGCCCTTGTCGCTCGTGGTGCCCTCCCAGCAACGAAACGCGGACTTCCCCTCCCACCGCATGCCTCCCACAGCTAGCGCAGGCCCCTCACGGCAAGCGCGTAACGCGCGGCGACGAGCACGGGTCTCTCGCCGCTCCTGAAGCACGCCTTTCCCGCAACGAACGCGAATCTCCCCACGCCTAGCGCGTGACTCCTGTCAATGAAACACCTCCCCAAGCGCGCCCGCGACTAAGCAGCCAACGGCTGATAAATGCACTCAGCCAGCGTCGCGTGCTTCTTCCACCCCAACGTCTCGTACAGCGCCCGCCCCGCATCCGTCGCCCCGAGCACGCCCAGCACCGCTCCGTCCGAGACCGCGCGGTCGGCGAGCGAGCGCATCACGAACCCGCCCAGTCCGCGGCGCCGGTGCGCCTCCTCGGTCACCACCCGGTCCACAACGACCGCGTCGCCGACAGTCGCCATCTGGCCCTTCGCTGCCTGCTCGCCTGTCGCGTCCAGCACGCGGAGAAACGTGACGGCGCCGCTGACCTCCACCGTCACCGTGTAGCCCTCCGGCGCGACCGGGTTCGTCGCCAGCAGATCCGTCGCCATCAGGTGGCCGGTTTCTTCCCAGGCGACTATCCAGCCATCCGGCATCCACGGCTCGATCGTTTCCGGCTCGGCAGGCGTTTTCAGCCACGTCCGAGGTTCGCTGACCGCGCCCGCAGCAGCGCGGACCAGCGATTCCTCAGCCTCGGGCAGGACGTGCCTGCCCACTTCCGCAGGATTGTCCGGCACCTCGACGAAAAGCCCCCATGGCTTCTCGACCGGCGCCGGCGTCTGCCGTGACAACGCCCATCCCGCGACCCAAGTTCGTACTGTGTCCTCGATCATGAAACCAGGGTACGAACCACCACCGACAAAAACTCAGACTCGAGTCAGCTCGCGTTCGTCGTCGCCGCGGGCGCCGAGTTCGCGGACGAGGCCTTCGCCTTCGACGTCGACGTTCGGCAGGATCCGGTCGAGCCACTTGGGCAGCCACCACGCGCCGCGGCCGAGCAGGGACATCACCGCGGGCACGATGGTCATCCGGATCACGAACGCGTCCACCAGCACGCCGAAGGCCAGCGCGAACCCGATCGATTGGATCAGCGTCGACTCGGCCAGGACGAACCCGGCGAACACCGAGATCATGATCAGCGCGGCCGCCACGACAACCCGTGCGCCGTGCCGGAATCCGGTCACCATCGCTTCCTGCGGCTCGGCCCCGTGCACGTGTTCCTCGCGCATCCGGGTCACCAGGAACACCTGGTAGTCCATCGCGAGCCCGAACAGGACGCCGATCAGCAGGATCGGCAGCATGCTCATGATCGGGCCGGTCGAGGCGACGCCGAGCAGGTCGGTCAGCCAGCCCCACTGGAACACTGCGACCACCGCGCCGAACGTCGCGACCACCGAGCCGAGGAACCCGAGCGTCGCCTTCAACGGCACCACGACCGACCGGAACACCAGCATCAGCAACAGGAACGCCAGCCCGACGATCAGTGCGAGGTAGGGCAGCATCGCGTCGGACAGCTTCTGCGACACGTCGATGTTGGCTGCGGTCTGGCCGGTCACCGCGAGGCTGCCGCCGGTGTTTTCCTGCAACGGCGCGGATTGCGCGCGGATCGCGGACACGAGGTCTTCGGTCTGCGTGCTGCTCGGGCCGCTCTTCGGGATCACCGTGAGCACCGCGGTGTCCCCGGCCGGGTTGACCCGGGGCGGCGTCACCGCGGCGACGTCCGGCAGCTTGCCGATGTCCGCCGCGGCCTGCTTCAACGCGGCCGGATTGTGGTTCGGGCCGGTGTCGACGACGACCAGCAGCGGTCCGTTCGCGCCCTCGCCGAAGCCCTTGCTGACCAGTTCGTAGGCCTTGCGCTGGGTGGTGTCCGGCGCGGCGGTGGAGTCGTTGGGCAGGCCGAGCTGCATGCTCAGCGCGGGAACCGCGACCACGGCCAACCCGACCAGCGCGGTCAGCAGGACCGGAACCCGGTGCCGCGCAACGAAACGCGCCCAGCGTTCACCGTGCGTCGGGCCTTCGGTACGGCGGCGCACGCGGATCTTGCTGCTGGCGACCCGGCCGCCGGCGAAGCCGAGCACGGCGGGCAGCAGCGTCAACGCGATCAGCACCGCGATCACGACGGTCGCCGCGGCGGCGACGCCCATCTGGCCGAGGAACGGAATACCGACGACGGTCAGCCCGGCGAGCGCGATGATCACCGTCAGCCCGGCGAACACCACGGCGGAACCAGCGGTGCCAACGGCTCGGCCGGCGGCTTCCTCGGGCTCGCGGCCCTCGGCCAGTTCGTGCCGGTAACGGGAGACGATGAACAGCGCGTAGTCGATGCCCACCGCGAGCCCGATCATCAACGCCAGCACCGGAGTGTTGGAGTTCAGCTCCAGCGAACCGGACGCCAGCATGATGCCTGCCATCCCGACGCCGACCCCGATCAGCGCGGTCAGCAACGGAATCCCGGCGGCGAGCAGCGAACCGAAGGTGATGATCAGGACGACCGCCGCGACCGCGACGCCGAGTCCCTCGGTGGCCCCGGTCGCCGGGATGCCCTGCACCGCGTCGCCGCCGTACTCGACCTGATATCCCTGCTGCTTCGCGTGATCACCCGTCGCCAGCAGCGCGGACCGGTCGGAATCGCTGAGCTCGAAGCCCTTGACCTGGTAGCTCACCTGCGCGAGCGCGACCCGGCCGTCGGGGGACACCGACTTCGCCTGGAACGGGTCGACCACCGCGGCCACCTTCGGCGCGGACTTCAGCTTGCCCACCACCGACTCGACAGCCGCCTGCCCCGCCGGGTCGGTGACCTTGTGCCCCTCCGGCGCGGCGATCGCCACGCGCGCGGTGCCGCCGCCCGCCGCGGCCTGCGGGAAGTGCTCGGCCAGCCGGTCGATCGCCTGCTGGGATTCGGTGCCGGGGATGGTCACCGAATCGGACAGCTTGCCCGACAGCGTGAGCGCGCCCGCGCCCACCGCCGCGAGGACAAGCGCCCAGACCGCCGCCACGAGGACCCGGCGGCGGAACGACAGCCTGCCGAGCCGGTACAGGAAGGGTGCCACGAGTCGTCTCCGTTTCGCGCCCGAAGCGGGCTCTCCGCACTGGGAATCGCCCTTTCGAAGCTAGCCGTTCGGCAAGGGGCTGCCAAGCCGATCGGCTAGGATGTGACTAGCCGCACGGCAAGTTTCGGACTAGTCGCCCGGCAAGTACGATGATGTGCTGCGGAGCAGCGCACTCCGCTTGACGAGGAGGGCGCGATGACGACCGTCGAACCGGTCGCGGACACCCGGACCAGGCTGCTCGCCACTGCGCTGCGGCTGTTCTCGGAGCACGGCGTGGAGGGCACGTCGCTGCAGATGATCGCCGACGAGCTGGGCGTCACCAAGGCCGCGGTGTACTACCACTTCAAGACGAAGTCGGAAATCACCGAGGCGGTCGCGGAACCGGGCATCCGGGAACTGGACGAACTGGTCGTCGAGGCGGCGAAGCACCGCCGCCACGGCGCGCGCGTGGACCATCTGCTGGACGGTTTCGTCGATCTCGTCGTGCGGCACCGGGTGCTGGTCGCGCTGTTCTCCAGCGACCCGGGCATCGACGCGGCGCTCGCGAAATCGCGGCACGGCGTCGAAGGGTTCAAACAGGCGCTGATCTCGATCGTGGCCGGGGAGCCGGAGCCGGACGTGACCGCTCGCGTGACGGCGATCGTGGCGTTCACCGGCATCGCGATGGCGGGCGGCGCGCCCGATCTGGCCGAGGTCGACGACGAAACGCTGCGCCAGGAGTTGGTCGGAGTGGGGCGGCGGCTGCTGGGCAGGCCGCGTCGCCGGGTCTGCTGAGACCGCTTCTCAACTGTTGAGAATCCTGTTGCAGTATCTGGGACGAGGCTCCTAACCTCGAAGCATGTCTTCGGATAGCGCTTACGGGCAGGGGCACGCGGAAAGCGTTGTACGGTCGCAAGTTTGGCGAACCGTCGACAATTCGGCCGCCTACCTCGCACCGGAGTTGCTTCCCGGGTGCAGCGTGCTGGACGTCGGCTGCGGGCCCGGGACGATCACGGTGGATCTCGCCCGCCGGGTGGCTCCGGGCGAGGTCGTCGGCATCGACGTGTCGGAATCCGTTCTGGAGCAGGCGCGGGCGCACGCGCGGAGCGAAGGCGTGTCCAATGTCCGGTTCGAGCGCGCCGACATCACCGCGGCCCCGGCGGTCGGCCGGTTCGACGTCGTGCACGCGCACCAGGTGCTGCTGCACCTGACCGAACCGGTGGAAGCGCTGCGGCACATGCTGGCGCTGGCGAAACCCGGCGGTGTGGTCGCCGCGCGCGACACCGACTACGCCGCGGCGTTCTGGTGGCCGGCGGATACGCGGCTGGACCGCTGGCTCGAGGTGTACCGCGCGGTCGCGCACGGCAACGGTGCCGAGCCGGACGCGGGACGGCGATTGCTGGCCTGGGCGCACGCCGCGGGCGCTCGCGACGTGAAGCCGAGCGCCTCGATCTGGTGTCATTCCACGCCCGAGGAACGCGCGTGGTGGGGCGGCATGTGGGCGGAACGGATCCTGGATTCCAAGATTGCCGAACAAGCCGTGGCGGGCGGACACGCGTCCGCGGAAGACCTCCGCGAGATCTCCGCCGCGTG
Organism: Amycolatopsis sp. Poz14; assembly: GCF_006704225.1. Lineage (NCBI taxonomy): Bacteria > Bacillati > Actinomycetota > Actinomycetes > Pseudonocardiales > Pseudonocardiaceae > Amycolatopsis > Amycolatopsis sp. Poz14. The sequence continues at coordinate 8,330,136 of NZ_JACLHD010000001.1, read as the reverse complement.
GCGTGCGTGGGCGGCCGATCCGGACGGCTGGTTCTCGATCCCGCACGGGGAAATCCTGTGCCGGGTCGGCGAAGCCGGCTGAACCGCGGGAGCGCTCACGCACCTCCGCAACGTCCGCCCCCGGGAAACTCGCCGAGGCGGTCGGTTACGGCAGCCGGGAGTCCTTCAGCGCTTCAGCCGCGCGCAGTTCCTCGGCCGTCAACTGATCCGCGGGAACCCGGACGACAGAGCGGAAACGGCGGCACACCGGGCAGAGCGCTGCAGCCGCCGGTCGCCGAGCCGGATCGCCTTGAATGACACCAACGGCAGCCAGATCGTGGAGAAATAATGGCCTTCGCTGCACTGGACGATCGTGTAGTCCGGCATGGCCACCTCCTCGGGCGCGACCCGTTCAGTATGCGCTACTCGGGTGCCGTCAGAAACTCCGCCGGAACCGCCGAAGTCAGCCACACCCCGTTGTCGCTCACCTGAAACACGTGCCCGCGCGCGGCCATTTCCCCGGCCGCCACCGTGAGCACGACCGGTTTCCCGTGCCGCGAACCGACCTTCCACGCCGTCTCGCGGGTCGCCGACAAATGCACCGCGTGCCGCTTCATCGGGCGCAATCCCTCCGCCTGGATCGACGGCAGGAACCGCGTCGCCGTGCCGTGGAAGAGGATTTCCGGCGGCGGCGCGTCCGCCAGTTCCAGATCCACCCGGACGCTGTGCCCCTGGCTGGCGCGGATCAACGTGCCCGTCTCGTCGAAGGCGAACCGCTGTTTGGCGCAGTTCGCGACGACCTCGTCCAGCTCCGCGCGGCTCACCGGGAACCGGTTCCGGGCCAGTGCCGCGAGCAACTCGTCGACCGGAACCCAGCCACCGGGGGAGAGGGTGAGGCCGAGCCCGCCGGGGTCGTGGCGCAGGTGCCGGGACAGCCGTTTGGACACCCGGGTTCGATATTTCTCGTTCATCTCTGCCCCCAGTAACCCACACCGAAGCACTGGCGCGCAACGGAATTCAGATGCCGCCCTCCAGGACCGGACGAAGCTTGCTGGCCCCGGGCCCGAACCGGGAGAGTTCGTCGTCCGCGTTGTACAGGCCGCAGCTGCGCAGCGACAGGCATCCGCAGCCGACGCATCCGGTCAGCCGGTCCCGCAGCCGCTGGAGCGCGTCGATCCGGGCGTCGAGTTCGGTCTGCCATTCGCGCGACAGCCGGGCCCAGTCCGCCTTCGTCGGCGCGTGGTCGGCGGGGAGCGTCTCCAACGCCGCGCTGATGTCTTCCAGCGACAACCCGACCCGTTGCGCGGCGCGGATGAACGCGATCCGCCGCAGCACCGAACGCGCGTAGCGGCGCTGGTTGCCCGCCGAGCGCTCGGACGTGATCAGGCCGCGCTCCTCGTAGAAGCGCAGTGCCGTGTGCGGGACCCCGCTGCGTTCCGCGACCTGGCCGATGCTCAGCTTGTCCGCCAACCTCGTCATTAGTCCAGGTTAGCGCTTGACCTTCAGTTTGGTCGAGGTTGCATGGTCGGGACCATGACCACGACGACGCACGAGCCGGGCTGCGCGGACCTGCCCCGGCTGATCTCGCTGATGACCGGCGACGACAAACACCACGCGGCCGCGGAGTCCACAATGGACGTCCTGTGGGTGCTGTTCGACCGGGTCCTCGACCTCGGCCCGCACACCGCCCGGCACCCGGGCCGCGACCGGTTCCTGCTGTCCAAGGGGCACGGCCCGATGGCGTACTACGCGGTGCTCGTCGCGAAAGGCTGGCTGGACGAGGACGAACTCGCCGGCTGGAGTTCGGCGCGTTCGCGGCTCGGCCACCATCCCGACCGCGTCCGCGCGCCCGGCGTCGAAATCTCCAGCGGTTCGCTCGGGCACGGCCTGCCGATCGCCGTCGGCACCGCGCTCGGCCTGCGTGCCCGCCGGTTCCGCTCGCGCATCGTCACGCTGGTCGGCGACGCCGAACTCGACGAGGGCTCCAACCATGAGGCGATCGTCGTCGCCGCACGGCTCGGGCTCGACAAGCTGGCCACGGTGGTCGTGGACAACCAATCCTCGACGCACGGCTGGCCGGGCGGCATCGCGCGCCGTTTCGAAACCGAAGGCTGGGCCGTGCGCACAGTCTCCGGCCGCGACCACGAAGCGCTGTACGACGCGTTCACCACCCCTCATCCCGGACGGCCGCTCGCGGTCGTCGCCGTCGTGGAACCGAAAGGCGCGCACTGATGCCGAACATGCGGGACACCTTCCTGACCACCGCCGAGGAAATCGTCAATCGCGACCAGGACGTAGCGATCGTCCTCGCCGACATCTCGGCCGCGTCGCTCGCCGAGGCCGCGCGACGGCATCCCGACCGGGTGATCAACGTCGGGATCCGCGAGCAATTGCTCGTGAGCACCGGCGCCGGCCTCGCGCTCGCCGGGCTCCGGCCGATCGTGCACACCTTCAACGCGTTCCTCGTGGAGCGCGCGTTCGAGCAGATCAAACTGGACCTCAGCCACCAGGACCTCGGCGCGGTGCTGGTTTCGTACGGCGCTTCCTACGACATGCCGATGGAAGGCCGCACGCACCAGGCTCCCGGCGACATCGCGCTGATCGATTCCCTGCCCGGCTGGTACGTGCACGTGCCCGGGCATCCCGAGGAGGCGCGGCGGCTGCTGCTCGACTCGGTGCCCGGGGACAGCCGGACGTACCTGCGGCTGTCCGCGCAGGAGAATTCCGAGCCGCACCTCGGCGTCGGGCTCCAGACCATCCGCCAGGGCACGCGCGGCGTGGTGATCGCGGTCGGGCCGATGCTGGACCGGGTGCTGGAGGCGGCCGAGGGCATGGACGTGACGGTGCTCTACACCTCGACGGTGCGCCCGTTCGATGCCGAAGGACTGCGTGCCGCGATGCCGGAGGTGGCTGATGTGGCGCTGGTGGAGCCGTACCTCAGGGGAACCTCCGCGCATTGCGTCGCCGACGCGCTCGCGGACCGGCCGCACCGGCTGCTGAACCTCGGCACCCGCCGGGACGCCGAGGTGCGGATCTACGGCACGCTCGCCGACCACGATCTCGTGCACGGGCTCGACGCGGGTTCGATCGCGTTGTCCCTCAAGGAATTCTTCACCGGATGAGGAGAGACCCCGGCAACAGGCAACCGCCCGGGGTCACCAGCCGCTGTCGGCGCGCCGCACGGGGTTCACCGTGCGCGCGGTCGACCGGCGCGCGAGGTCGATCTCCGCGCGGGTCTTCTGCAGCGGGATGGTCAGCTCCCTGAACTGCGGGAACGGCACGCTGTCGATGTCTTCCCGCCATGCTTGGAACATCCGGCAGAGCAGATCGGACTCGGACATTTCGTCCTCTTTCCGGGTCCGGGGGCGCCGGCGGCGCCCGCACATAGCCCAATGGGTACCCGTTCGGGGCGAGAACGAAACGGGCTCGGAACGAAATTGTCCGGGAGGCTAGGCTCGGGGCGTGTCTCGTGTGGTGATCCTCGATTACGGCTCCGGAAACCTCCGCTCCGCCGAACGCGCCGTCGCGCGCGCGGGCGCCGACGTGGAAGTCACCGCGGACCCGCATGCCGCGCTCGAAGCCGACGGCCTCGTGGTGCCCGGCGTCGGCGCGTTCTCGGCGTGCATGAGCGGGCTGCTGGGCGTGCACGGGCACCGGATCATCGGCAAGCGGCTGGCGGGCGGACGCCCGGTGCTGGGCATCTGCGTCGGCATGCAGATCCTGTTCTCGCGCGGCGTCGAGCACGGCGAGGAGACCGAGGGCACCGGCGAATGGCCGGGCACGGTCGAGCGGCTGCACGCCGACGTGCTCCCGCACATGGGCTGGAACACCGTCCGCGCGCCCGCCGATTCGCAGCTGTTCGCCGGGATCGACCCGGACGAGCGGTTCTATTTCGTGCACTCCTACGCGGCGCGGAAGTGGGAACTGGACTCCGGCCTCGCCGGGCAGCAGCCCAAGGTGACCTGGGCGAACCACGGCGAGGACTTCGTCGCGGCGGTGGAGAACGGGCCGCTGTGGGCCACCCAGTTCCACCCGGAGAAGTCCGGGGACGCGGGTGCGCAGCTGCTGCGCAACTGGCTGGGCACGCTGGCCTAGCCGGGAGTTTCCGCCAGGAGGCGACTGTGCCGCCGCTCACTTCGCCGGTCCGTGGCGTGCGCCGCATCGCCAGGTCGCCGAGGCCGTCCGGCCGCGCGGATATCCCCCGGAAGGTGCGCCCGGCCGCGCCGCTTAGGCTGTGCGCGTGACTTTCACGCTCCTTCCCGCAGTTGATGTTGCCGACGGCCAGGCGGTCCGACTCGTCCAGGGCGAGGCGGGCACCGAGACCTCCTACGGCAGCCCGCTCGAGGCGGCGCTGCAGTGGCAGCGCGACGGCGCCGAGTGGATCCATCTCGTGGACCTCGACGCGGCCTTCGGCAAGGGCAGCAACCGCGAGCTGCTCGCCGACGTCGTCAAGCGGCTCGACGTGCAGGTGGAGCTGTCCGGCGGCATCCGCGACGACGCGTCGCTCGAGGCGGCGCTCGCCACCGGCGCGCGCCGGGTCAACCTCGGCACCGCCGCGCTCGAGGACCCGGACTGGACGGCGAAGGTCGTCTCCGAATACGGCGACCGCGTCGCGATCGGCCTCGACGTGCGGATCACCGAGGCCGGGCACCGGCTGTCCGCGCGCGGCTGGACGTCCGACGGCGGCGACCTGTGGGAGGTCCTGGAGCGGCTCGACCGCGACGGGGCCAGCCGGTACGTCGTCACCGACGTGAGCAAGGACGGCACCCTGCGCGGCCCGAACCTGGACCTGCTGCGCGAGGTCACCGCCCGCACCGACGCCCCGGTGATCGCCTCCGGCGGAGTGTCCAGTGTGGACGATCTGCGGGCGCTCGCCGGGCTGGCGTCGGACGGCGTCGAAGGCTCGATCGTCGGGAAGGCGCTGTACGCGGGCGCTTTCACTCTCCCGGAAGCCCTCGCCGCGGTCCGCTGACCGCGGGAATCGTCGGCGAGCACCGGAAATCACGCCGGAATCGCGGCCCGGTCGAGCGCGAGCTGCCCGGCCGGGCGCATCCGGCCCTCCTGCCGGAGCAGCTCGGCCCGGGCGAGATTTCGCGGCGACCACGGGCTTTTCGGCCGTCGCGGCGTGTACCGCTGGGTGTAGGTCGAGTCGTCGCGGCGGCGGGTCAGGCCGTCGATCCAGCCGTAGCAGAGCGCTTCTCGCAGCGCCTGCTCGTAGGTGAGGCCGGGCGCGCCCTTCTTCGCCAGCACCACCCAGACTTCGGTGGCGGAATCGTGGTGCTCGGCCAGCCAGTTCCGCCATGCCGCGGCGTCGGCGAAGATCGTCATGCCTGCACCAGCGTTTCGCGGACTGAGACGTAGTGCGGGTTGTACATCAGGCCGAGGACGTTGCCCCACGGGTCGATCACCGACGCGGTGATGAACCCGGTGCCGCGGTCGCGCGGGGCGTCGTGGACCTTCGCGCCCATCGCGACGACTCGCTCCAGCGTCGCGGGGACGTCCTCGACGTGCCAGAACACGACCGCGCCCGCGGGCTGTCCGACGGTGGCGAGATCGGCGGTCCGGGACAGCTCGCTGGTGGCGTACGAGCTGTGGATGATGCCGAATTCGTGCTGGTAGTCGCCGATGCGCCACTCCAGGTATGCCGGGGTGTCCATGTATGGCGCGACGCCGAAAAGGTCGGTGTACCAGCGCTTCGCCGCGTCGAAGTCGGGGGAGTAGAAGGTGACGGTGCTGAGTCCTCGAAGCATCTCTGAGTCCTTGTCTGCTCGGTTGTGGGACTAGCTTCTCCGCCAAAGTGCTCATCTTCTGAGCACTTTTAGGGAGAGAATCGAAACCATGCGCGCTGACCGTCTCGTCGCTGCCGTCCTGCTGCTTCAGGCCCGCGGCCGGGTGACCGCTGCCGAACTGGCCGAGGACCTGGAGATCTCCGTGGCCACGGCCCGCCGCGACCTGGAGGCGTTGTCGGCGGCCGGGATCCCGGTCTATCCGCAGCCCGGACGCGGCGGCGGATGGTCGCTGGTCGGCGGGGCGCGCACCGACCTCAGCGGGCTGACCGCGGCCGAGTCGCAGGCGTTGTTCTTGATGCTGGGACCGGCGGCGTCCGGCGGTCCGGAACTGTCGTCCGCGCTGCGCAAGCTTGTCCGTGCGCTGCCCGCCACGTTCCGGGCCGACGCCGAAGCCGCCGCGCGGGCTGTCGTGTCCGATCCGGCGGGGTGGGGCGAGCGGGATCGCGAACCGCCCGCGCTCGTTCAATCCCTCCAGCAGGCGGTGGTGCAGCGGCGCAAGGTGCGGTTCGACTACAGCGGCAAGGACCGCTTAGTGGATCCGTACGGCCTCGCCGACAAGGACGGCGTCTGGTATCTCATCGCCGGAACCCCTGCGGGACAACGGACTTTCCGCGTCGACCGGATGTCGGCGGCGACGACCACGGACCTGCCTTCGCAGTGGTCGGACGACTTCGATCTCCGCGAACAGTGGGCCCGGGTCGTGGAGGAGATGGAGCAGCGGCGTTCGCTCGTGTCGGCCACGGTGCTGATCGACGCGCGGTACTTGTCCGTGCTGCGGTCCCATTTCGGGCGGCATTGCGAGGTGCTCGGGGAGCAGGACGGCCGGGTACGCGTGAAGGTGGCGGCGCACTGGGTGCGTTCGATCGCGGAGCAACTGGCGGGGTGGGGAGACCTGGTCGAGGTGGTGGAACCGGGCTCGGTCCGCGCCGAACTCGCCCGCATCGGACGCGAGCTGACCGCCCGTTACGGGGGCTGAACGATTACCCGCGAGGTAATCGACTCCATTCCCGGGAGGGGACAGGATTGCTTGGCAGACAACGGAATCGAGCCAAGGAGCTGACATGACCGCCTACGCCATCGCCCACCTGCGCCAGCCGGGAACCGTGGACCCCGAGGTCTACGAGTACATGGAACTGATCCAGGCGACGCTCGACCCGTTCGAGGGCCGGTTCCTGGTGCACGGCGGGGATACCCGCGTACTGGAAGGCACCTGGCCGGGCGCGACCGTGGTGCTCGAATTTCCCGATTTCGCCGCCGCCGAGCAGTGGTACGCGTCGGCGGACTACCGCAAGATCCTGCACCTGCGCACCGATCATCTGGTGGGCGACGTGATCCTGGTGGAGGGCTGCGGACCGAACCACGATTCGGCCGCGATGGGCGCCCGGCTCCGTGAAGAGGCCCGGTGACTTACCCGGCGATTTTGATCGCGATCCCGATCGTCCGCTCGGGTCCGCCGCGAAGGCGGCTGAAGAACATGGTCACGCGTCCGACGAGGCCGTAGTCTCGGGCGATGACACCGCGGATGCGGTCGCTGTCGGCGGTGTCGAGGAGCCGGGCGGTGCCGCTGACTTCGGCGCCGTGCACTCGGCGGCCGCGGACGTCGCAGGCTTGCAGCCGGACGTCGCCGTTGTTGCGGATGCGTTTGACCTTGCCCGCGTTGCGTTCGGAGAACAGGACCAGCTCGTCGCCGTCGCGGGAGGCCCACACCGGGGTCGGGACCGCGCGGCCGTCGCGGCGGAAAGTGGTCAGCACGACGTACTTCTCGGCGCCGAGACGCTCCAGTTCGGACATAGCCCTACGGTAGACCGCGTCACAGTCCTTGGCAGCGGTCGGCGGGCTGCGGCGAGCCGGGCGTCGTCGGCACGGCGACCGAGGTGCCGTGGCCGGCCACCTTCTCCATCACCACGTGCGTCGCCGCCACATAGCCCCAGGTGAACAGCACGACCACGGCCGCACACACGCCGAGCGCCGCCTTTCGGCTCCCGATTCGCCCCAGGAGCGCGGAAATCCCGGCTCCGGCGAGCAGGAACAGCAAGAGGGAACTGACCTGCCACAGCGTCACGCCCAGGCCGGACCACGGCACGAGCTGGCGCAACTGGCAGGTCAGCTGCTCGCTCGCAGTGAGCTGGGCGAGGTAGTTGGCACCCACGCACCAGGTCACCAGAACGGCGATGATCGCGGCCCCGAGCCCGACGGCGTACGCCACTCGCGAAAGCGTGCTCCGAGACTCCCCCAGTTCGGACATGGCTTCACGGTAGCGGTCAGCGGGCGCCCAGCCATCCGTATTCCGGTGCCGAATCGAGCACGATCCCGTCCGCCACCGCGACCAGCTGCTCGCGCGGCAAGCGGCCGGAAACGGTCAGCCATCGCCCGGTCGACAATCGCACGGTGACCTGCGCGTCGGCCGGTCCGGAAGCGGGCACGTAAGCGCCGGGGAGGCCGCGCACCTGTACCGGCCCGGACCCGCTGAGCGCCGGGGAGCCGCCGCTGATCGTCGCGCGCACCTTGCCGCTCGGGCCGCTCGCGTCGAGCACCGTCGTCGCGTTGTCGGAACTGGTGCCACGAACGGTCGTGGCCTCTTCGTGCAGACCGGCGGGCAGCGGTCCGAAGCGCGCCTCGCCGCGGATCCGGACTGGTTCGACGGTCACGGAATCGGCTACTTGCTGGGCCGCCTCGCGCGCGTCCGGGACGCCTTCCACCTTGGCGGTCAGGACGTAGCGGTTGTCCGGCATCCAGGTCAGCGTGGCGATCGTGTCGCTCGGGCCGGTCACCATGGCGATCCGGCCGTGCACCACGACCTGGTCCTTCACCGCCGAGATGCGCAGTGCGGTCTGCGCCCATTCCGGATCGGCCGTCGAGTGCGCCGCGAGTTCCACCCGGCTTGCGCCGGACTGCCATTGCCGCACCTGCGCGGTCGTTCCGGGCCCGCCGGAGCGGTACTGCTCGGTGAAGCCGTCCGGCAGCCAGCCCGGCGTGTACGCGAGCACCGGCCGTCCGGCGGCGGGCGTGAGCTGCGCGGGCGCTTCGGCGACCGTTTCGACCACCAGCGGCACCCCGGCGGCGACCGCGATCACGGCGGCGGCCGCGGCGGCCAGCGCGAGGCGAGGACGGCGTCGGCGTTGCCGGGCCCGGGCGAGCGCGTTGAGCACCTGGTTGCCGTCCGGTGCCCGCTCGGCGAGCCGTTCGAGGCTGTCGCGCACCAGCGTCTCGGTCTCGTTCGAGGGGGTCATTCTCCTGCTCCGGTGGTGAGGGCGGCCGGCAACGAGGGCATCCCGGCGCGCAGCGTCGCCAGCGCGCGCGAGATCTGGCTGCGCACGGTCGAGACGCCGCAGCGGAGGAAATCCGCGATCTCGGCGTCGGTGTAGTTCTCGTAGTAGCGCAGGACGACCGCGGCGCGCTGTTTCCGCGGCAGCGTGGCCAGCAGGGCGAGCATTTCGTCGCGTTCGTCGTAGGCGGTGCTGGGATCGGCGGTCGGCGGCCCGAGCGCGTCGAGCACCGTGTGGTTCGACGGGACCACGCGGCGGGCGGCGCGGCGGCGCCACGACAGGTACTCGTTGGTGATCATCCGGCGGACGTAGGTGGGCGGCGATTCGATCTTCGACCAGCGTTGCTGCGCGCGCAGGAGCACGTCCTGGACGATGTCCTGCGCCAGATGCGGGTCGTCGGCGAGAACGGTCGCGTAGCGCAGCAGCCCGTCGAGGCGTTCCGCCACGAAATCGTCGAAACCGGTGGTCACGATCATCAGACGCGCGAGGGGCCGGTTTTGATGCTTCGGATCCGCAAATTGGTGACGAAGCCGTCGCGGCGGGCCTGCCCGGGCGGCCGACTAGGCTGGCGGGCATGGCTGTGGCGGTTCGGGTGATTCCCTGTCTCGACGTCGACGCGGGCCGGGTCGTGAAGGGCGTCAACTTCGCCGACCTGCGCGACGCGGGCGACCCGGTGGAGCTCGCGCGCCGGTACGACGCCGAAGGCGCCGACGAGCTGACCTTCCTCGACGTCACCGCGTCCTCCGGCGACCGCGAAACCACCTTCGACGTGGTCCGCCGCACCGCCGAGCAGGTCTTCATCCCGCTCACCGTCGGCGGCGGCGTGCGCTCCACCGACGACGTCAACCGGCTGCTGCGCACCGGCGCGGACAAGGTGAGCATCAACACGGCCGCGATCGCCCGCCCGGAGCTGCTGCGCGAGGCGTCGCGCCGGTTCGGGGCGCAGTGCGTCGTGCTGTCCGTCGACGCGCGGCGAGTGCCCGAAGGCAGCGAACCGACCGCGTCCGGCTTCGAGGTCACCACGCACGGCGGCCGGCGCGGCACCGGCATCGACGCGGTGGAGTGGGCCGCGCGCGGCGAGGAACTCGGCGTGGGCGAGATCCTGCTCAACTCGATGGACGCCGACGGCACCAAAACCGGTTTCGACCTCGAACTGATCGACCTGGTCCGCAAGGCGGTGCGGGTCCCGGTGATCGCCAGCGGCGGCGCGGGCGCGACCGAGCACTTCCTGCCCGCCGTGCAAGCGGGCGCGGACGCGGTGCTCGCGGCGAGCGTATTCCACTTCGGACAGTTGACGATCGGCGACGTGAAGGGCGCGCTGCGCACCGGAGGGGTGGTCGTGCGATGAGCCTCTCGCCAGAACTTTCCGCCCGGATCAAGCGCAACGCGGACGGGCTGATCGCCGCGGTCGTGGTGGACCACGCGACGTCCGACGTGCTGATGATGGCCTGGATGAACGACGACGCGCTGGAATCCACGCTCACCACGCGCCGCGGCACGTACTGGTCGCGCAGCAGGCAGGAACTGTGGGTGAAGGGCGAGACCTCGGGCCACGTCCAGCACGTCCGCGAAGTCCGCATCGACTGCGACGGCGACACGGTGCTGCTGCGCGTGGACCAGACCGGCCCGGCCTGCCACACCGGCACGCACACGTGCTTCGACACCGACGACCGGCTGCTGCTCGCGGACGAGAACGCGTGATGGCCGTCGTCGCGAACGTGCTGATCGGGCTCGTCGCCCTGATCCACCTGTACATCGTGGTGCTGGAGATGGCCCTGTGGACCACGCCGCGGGCGCGCGCGGCGTTCGGCACCACGGAGGAATTCGCCCGCGAGAGCAAGACTTTGGCCGCGAACCAGGGGCTCTACAACGGATTCCTCGCCGCCGCGCTGATCTGGGGCCTGATCGCGGCCGACCCGGCGGGTTTCCAGCTGAAGCTGTACGGCTTGGCGTGCGTGATCGTCGCCGGTCTGTACGGCGCCGCGACCGCGTCGAAGCGGATCCTGTTCGTGCAGGTGCTGCCCGGCGTGCTGGCGCTGGTTTTCCTGCTGCTGTCGCGCTAGTCGATGTTCCCGGTGAGGTAACGCTGCAACGTCGGCGCCACCGCCGTGACCAGCGTGTCCACCTCCGCCTCCACCATCGGCGGGAACCGCGCCACGTACCGGATCAACCCGACCCCCACCAGCTGCGAAGCGCACAACGCCACCCGCAGCTCCTGACGGTCGCCGCCGAGGTCGCTCAGCAGTCCGGTGAAAAATCCGGAGAAGAACTCGCGCAGCACGGTGCTCGCCGCCTCGTGGCTGGCGATGCTGCGGATCAGCGCCTGAAACGTGTCGCCGCCGACGCCGTCCCAGCGGGTCAGGAACGTGTGCACGATCCGGGTGCCCAGTTCCTCGACCGGGCCGGCGCGCAGGACCGTGACCAGCTCCGCCGGTTCGAACGGCAGCTTCAGCACCGCTTGCGCGAACAGGCCCTCCTTGCCGCCGAACCAGTGGTTGACCATGGCCGCGTCGACGCCGGCGCGCGCGGCGATCGAGCGGACCGTCGCGCGTTCGTAGCCGTTCTCGGCGAACACCGCGCGGGCCGCTTCGAGCAGCACCGCGCGGGTGTCCTGACCAGCGGGGCGGCGGCCGCGGCGGCGCGCGGTAGTGTCTTCGGTGCTCACCGGACCATCTTGACCGGTCGCCGCCTCGAATTCAACAGTCATTGAATTGAGAGCCCGCTGACCGGCGCACCCGGGCGTAGCGGCACAATGAGACGCATGGTCAGCTCAGCAGCCACGTCCACGGCCGGGCCCGGCCCGGTCAGCCCGTCCCGCGCCGAGTTCCGCACGCTGGCCGAGAGCCGCCGCGTGATCCCCGTGGTGCGCCGGGTGCTCGCCGACGGCGAGACCCCGCTGGGGATTTACCGGAAGCTCGCCGCCGACCGGCCCGGCACGTTCCTCTTCGAATCGGCCGAGAACGGGAAATCGTGGTCGCGCTGGTCGTTCGTCGGCGTGCGCAGCCCGGCCGCGCTGACCGTGCGCGACGGCAAGGCGGTCTGGACCGGCACCCCGCCGGACAACCTGCCGACCGAGGGCGACCCGCTGCAGGTGCTGCGCGCGACCGTCGAGGCGCTGCACACCGAACCGCTTCCCGGCCTGCCCCCGCTGACCGGCGGGATGGTCGGCTACCTCGGCTACGATTCCGTGCGCTGGCTGGAAAAGCTGCCCGAGCTGGCCGAACGGGACCTCGACATCCCCGAGCTGACCATGCTGCTCGCCACCGACCTCGCCGCGTTCGACCACCACGAGGGCACCGTCACGCTGATCGCCAACGCGGTCAACTGGGACGACTCGGCCGAACGCGTGGACGCCGCCTACGACGACGCGCTGGCCCGGCTGTCCGCGATGACCGAGCAGCTGCGGGTGCCCGCGCCGCCCACGGTCGCGACGTTCGACCGTCCCGCGCCGGAATTCCGCCGCCACCGCAGCAAGGAAGACTTCCACGCGGCGGTCGACAAGGCGGTCGAGGCGATCAAGGCCGGCGAAGCGTTCCAGGTCGTGCCGTCGCAACGATTCGAGATCGAGACCGGGGCCGACGCGCTCGACGTGTACCGCGTGCTGCGCACCTCCAACCCGAGCCCGTACATGTACCTGCTGCGGCTGGAGGGCTTCGACATCGTCGGCTCCAGCCCGGAATCGCTGGTGACCGTCCGCGACGGCCGCGCCACCACGCATCCCATCGCGGGCACCCGCTGGCGGGGCGCGGATCCGGAGGAGGACGCGCAGCTGGCCAAGGACCTGCTCGCGGACGAGAAGGAACGCGCCGAGCACCTGATGCTCGTCGACCTCGGCCGCAACGACCTCGGCAAGGTCTGCAAGCCGGGCACCGTGCACGTGGTCGACTTCTTCCAGATCGAGCGCTACAGCCACGTCATGCACATCGTGTCCACGGTGACCGGCGAGCTGAAGGACGACGCCACGGCGTTCGACGCGGTCGCGGCCTGCTTCCCGGCGGGCACCCTTTCCGGCGCGCCCAAGGTCCGGGCGATGCAGCTGATCGAGGAGCTGGAACCGGTGCGCCGCGCGCTGTACGGCGGCGTGGTCGGCTATCTGGACTTCGCTGGAGACGCGGACACGGCGATCGCGATCCGCACCGCGCTGATGCGTGACGGGACCGCGTACGTCCAGGCCGGCGGCGGCGTGGTCGCGGACTCGGTCCCGGACTACGAGGACACCGAGTCGCTCAACAAGGCCCGCACGGTGCTGTCCGCGATCGCCGCGGCGGGCACGATGATCCCGGCGGGGGAACTGGACCCGGCTGAGGACGCGGCCGGTGTCTGAGCAGTCCGGCGAGGCGGAACCACGGCGCGGCGGCGCCGAGGCGGAAGCGGCGGGCCCGGAAGCCCGGCCCGCGAACGGGGCGAAGGCGAAGCGTCCACTGTGGACGATCATTCTCGCCCTCCTGCTCGGTGCGCTGGCGCTGTGGGGAGCGTCCCGGATGGTGTGGTTCGCCGAATTCCGCGACGAGGGCGTGCGCGGCACCGTCCTGTACACCGAGCCGGGCGAACAGCGCGCCACCGCGCTCGTGCCGCTGGCGCTCCTGGCGCTCGCGGGCGTCGCCGGGGCGGTCGCGACCGGCGGCTGGCTGCGCCGGGCGCTCGGGCTCGTGCTGGTGCTCGCCGGCGCGGCAGGCGTCTGGAACGGCGTCGACGGGATCAAGTTCGGCGGGTTCGCGCCGGGGCTGCCGGGCACGGAAATCGTGCTCGGCCACCTGATCGCCGTGCTCGGCGGAATTCTCGTCGCGCTCGGCGGGTTGGCAGCGATCAAGTGGGCGGGAGCCGCGCGGAAGCTCGGGGCCCGTTACGCCGCGCCGGGAGCCAAGGCGGCGCGCAAGGATCCGGACACCGAGCTGTGGGAGGCGTTGTCGGAGGGGGACGACCCGACCGATCCGCCGGATCCGCGGCGCTGAGCAACCCGGAACCGGCCGGTCATCGAGCGGGGGTTAGCATCGTTTCGGCGGGAAGGGGAAGGTTTTTGTGAGCGAGCTTGCGAGTGGACCCAGGAGTGCGGCAGCGAGTAGGGGCGTCCGATGAGCGTGCTCGAAGACATCGTCGCCGGCGTGCGCGAGGACCTCGCGCAGCGGGAATCCGCGCTGCCGTTCGACGAACTGAAGGCAAGGGCGGCCAAGGCCGTCCCGCCGCGTGACGTGATGTCCGCGCTGCGCGAATCCGGCATCGGCGTCATCGCCGAGGTGAAGCGGCGCAGCCCGTCCAAGGGCGAGCTGGCCACGATTCCCGACCCGGCCGCGCTGGCCCGCGACTACGAGGACGCCGGCGCGCGCGTGATCAGCGTGCTCACCGAGCAGCGCCGCTTCGGCGGCTCGCTCGCCGACCTCGACGCGGTGCGCGCCGCGGTCGACATTCCCGTGCTGCGCAAGGACTTCATCGTCAGCCCGTACCAGGTGCACGAGGCCCGGCTGCACGGCGCGGACATGGTGCTGCTGATCGTCGCCGCGCTGGAGCAGAACGCGCTCGCCGCGCTGCTCGACCGCGTCGAATCGCTCGGCATGACCGCGCTCGTGGAGATCCACAACGCCGAGGAGGCCGACCGCGCGCTCGAAGCGGGCGCGAAGGTCATCGGCGTCAACGCGCGCAACCTGCACACCCTCGAAGTGGACCGCGACGTGTTCTCCCGCCTCGCGCCCGGCCTGCCGATGGACGTGTTCAAGGTCGCCGAGTCCGGCGTCCGCGGCCCGGGCGACCTGATGTCGTACGCCGGCCACGGCGCGGACGCGGTGCTCGTCGGCGAGGGCCTGGTCGCCTCCGGAGACCCGAAGGGCGCGGTCGTCAAGCTCGTCACCGCCGGTTCGCACCCCGCCTGCCCGAGGCCCTCGCGGTGACCGAACGAGGCAAGCACGACCCGGACGAGCGCGGCTACTACGGCCCGTACGGCGGCCGGTTCATGCCGGAAGCGCTGATCGGCGTGGTCGACGAGGTCGCGGCGGAGTACGAGAAGGCCCGCCACGACCCCGCGTTCACCAACGAGCTGAACCGGCTGCTCACCGAGTACGCGGGCCGTCCGTCGCTGCTCACCGAGGCCAAGCGGTTCGGCGAGCACGCCGGCGGCGCGCGGGTGTTCCTCAAGCGCGAGGACCTCAACCACACCGGTTCGCACAAGATCAACAACGTGCTGGGCCAGGCACTGCTCACCGTGCGGATGGGCAAGAAGCGCGTCATCGCGGAGACCGGCGCGGGCCAGCACGGCGTCGCCACGGCCACCGCGTGCGCGCTGCTGGGCCTCGACTGCGTCGTGTACATGGGCGAGGTCGACACCGAGCGGCAGTCGCTGAACGTCGCGCGGATGAAGCTGCTCGGCGCCGAGGTCATCCCGGTGAAGACGGGGTCGCGGACGCTCAAGGACGCGATCAACGAGGCGCTGCGCGACTGGGTCACCAACGCCGACACCACGCACTACCTCTTCGGCACCGCCGCCGGTCCGTCGCCGTTCCCGATGATGGTGCGCAACTTCCACCACGTCATCGGCGAGGAGGCGCGGGCGCAGATCCTGGAGAAGGCGGGCAGGCTGCCGGACGTCGTCGCGGCGTGCGTCGGCGGCGGGTCCAACGCCATCGGCATCTTCTCCGGCTTCTACGACGACCCGTCGGTGCGGCTGGTCGGCCTCGAGCCGGGCGGCGAGGGCATCGAGGGCAACCGGCACGGCGCGACCCTCACCAAGGGCAGCCCGGGCAACCTGCACGGCGCGATGTCGTACCTGCTGCAGGACGAGGACGGCCAGACGGTCGAATCGCATTCGATCTCCGCCGGGCTCGACTACCCGGGCGTCGGCCCGGAGCACGCGTGGCTCAAGGACTCCGGCCGCGCCGAGTACCGCCCGGTCACCGACGCGGCCGCGATGGACGCCTTCCGGCTGCTGTCGCGCACCGAGGGCATCATCCCGGCGATCGAATCGGCGCACGCGCTGGCCGGGGCCCTGGAACTGGGCCGCGAGCTGGGCCCGGACGGGCTGATCGTGGTCAACCTGTCGGGCCGGGGCGACAAGGACATGGACACCGCGGCCCAGTGGTTCGGGCTCGTGGACGGGGAGGGCAAGTGAGCGGCCTCGACGAGCTGTTCGCGGCGACGCGGGCGGAACACCGGGCCGCGCTGGTCGGCTACCTGCCCGCCGGATTCCCCTCCGTGGACGGGTCGAAGGACCTGCTGGCCGCGACGATCGACGGCGGAGCGGACCTGGTCGAGGTCGGCGTCCCGTACTCCGACCCGGTCATGGACGGCCCCACCATCCAGGCGGCCGCCGAGTCGGCGCTCGCCAGCGGATTCCGGCTGAAGCAGCTGTTCGACGTCGTGGAATCGGTGTCCGCGCGCGGCGGCCGCGCGGTCGTGATGACGTACTGGAACCCGGTGCACCGCTACGGGGTCGACGCGTTCGCGCGCGACCTGGCGTCGGCCGGCGGGCTGGGTTTGATCACGCCGGACCTGATCCCGGACGAGGCGGACGAGTGGATGGCCGCGTCTACGGAACACGGCTTGGACCGGATCTTCCTGGTCGCGCCGTCGTCGTCGGAGGAGCGCCTGGCGAAAACCACGGCGGCCTCGTCGGGCTTCGTGTACGCGACCGCAGTGATGGGCGTGACCGGCGCCCGCGACGCGGTGGGTGTGCACGCGGAGGACCTGGTGCGGCGGACTCGCGCGCACACGGAGCTGCCGATCGGCGTCGGCCTCGGGGTTCGGTCGCGCGAGCAGGCCGCGCAGGTGGCCGGGTTCGCGGACGCGGTGATCGTCGGGTCGGCGCTGGTCACAGCCGCGGCGGACGGTCCGGACGGCGTGGCGAAGCTGGCCGCGGAGCTGGCGAAGGGCGTGCGCGAGGCGGTCGCTCCGGCCTGATCACGGGCCGGTCGTCGGAAACTGTCGGTGGTCGTTCGTACTCTCTCGGTATGCAGAAGAATCGAGGGGGAGTGCGACGGCTATGGCAGACTGGACTTGGCACGAGAGATCAAGCGCGGGTGGAGGTGACTTCGCATGTCAGCACCTGCTGAGCACGACACCGGCCAACCTGCTGCTCCGTGGCTTTCGGAAGTGCTTGCGCTGCCGGAAGAACAGCTTCTCGGCACCCGGATCGAGGCGGTTGACGGGGCGCTCCTCATGAGCCCCGCCCCGACCTCATTGCACCAGCGGTTGCTACAGCGGCTCCAGCTGGCGATGGTGCCGAAGCTGCCGGACGATCTTGAACTGCTCCCCGGAGTCAATGTCCGTTGCGGCGAAACTCGGCTGCTGATCCCGGACTTCGTGATCGTCACCTGCCCGGACGTCGCGACGACCTGGTACCCGGCGTCCGAGGTGTTGCTGGCCGCGGAGATCGAATCGCCCTCCACCAGGGTGCAGGACCGGATCTTCAAGAAAGCCCTCTACGCCGAAGCCCTCATCCCGTACTACCTGCTCGTCGACCCGGAGCAGGAAGCCGCCACCGTCTACGCGCTTTCCGACGGCGACTACCTGCCGCACGCGAAGAGCGAAGGCGGGGTGCTCACCCTGGCCGAACCGTTTCCCGCGGAGCTGGATCTGCGGGCTTGAGCGGCCAGTTGTACGCATCGTGTACGCCGTCCGCGCACAGTGCGGCGCATGGCTTTCGACATCGGACAAGTTCCCCGGAGGACGTTCCTGCGCGGGGCGGCCGGCGTGAGCGCTGCCGCGGCGGCGGGGCTCGTGCTGCCCGGTCTCGCGGACGCCGCCGACGCGCCGCGCATCTACAGCTGTGCCGAATGGGGTGCGCGCCCGCCCGCGGATCCGCTCACCACGCTCGACCATCCCGCCAACCGCGTGCTCATCCACCACATCGACTGCCCCAACAGCACCGACTACTCGCTCGAGCACGCGTTCCAGGTCGCGCGCGACGACCAGGCTGACCACATCGACAACAACGGCTGGTCCGACACCGGCCAGCACTTCACGGTCTCCCGCGGCGGCTACCGTCTCGAAGGCCGCCACGGCAGCCTGGACGCGTTGCGCAGCGGCAAAAAGCTCGTCCGCGCGGCGCATTGCCCCGGCCAGAACGACAACGCGATCGGCATCGAGAACGAGGGCACCTACATGCAGGTCGCCCCGCCGAAAGCGCAGTTCGATTCGCTGGTCGTGTTCGTGGCGTACGTGTGCCGCCAGTACGGCATCCCGGTGAAGGAAATCAAGGGACACCGCGACTTCTACAACACGGATTGCCCGGGCGACAAGCTGTACGCGATGCTGCCGGAATTGCAGTCGAGGGTGGCGGCCTTGCTTCGTTGAGCGGGTTCAGTGCAGGAAACGCATTGCCCGGCACAATTCCGCGGGCTCCAGCGATCCCAGCTCGGCCACCTCGGCGCGGCGCACGTCCGCCAACGTGGTAGCCAGCTGGGGTCCGAACGCCGTCCGCAGCACCTCGTCGGCCTCGAACGCGTCGACCGCCTCCGACAACGACTTCGGCAACCGGGCGACTCCGGCCGCGGCGGCGTCAGCAGGGGAGAGCGAGCCTGGATCCACGCTGACTGGTTCCGGCAGGCGTGCCTCGGCGTCGATCCCAGCCAGTCCGGAGAAAAGCAGGCCAGCCACCACCAGATACGGGTTCGCGGTGAGGTCGAAGCACTTGACTTCCAGATTTGCCGCCGTGTCGCGCTGTCCGGCCGCGCCGCGGATCAGCCGCAGCGGTGCTTCGCGGTTTTCCAATCCCCACGCGGTAAACACACCTGCCCAGTGGTGCGGTTCCAGTCGCAGATAGCTGACCACCGACGGCGCGCCCACCGCCAGCAACGCGGGCAATCGGCGGAAAATCCCCGCACCGAAGGATTCCGCGGTCGAGGTCAATCCGAACGCGCCAGTTCCGCCCGCGCACAGATTCCGCTCGTCGTCCCAAAGACTCAAGTGCACGTGCCCGCCATTGCCGACGCCGCCGGGTTCGAACTTCGGCGTGAACGACGCGCGCAACCCGTGCGCGGCGGTCACCGTCCGCACGGTTTCCCTTGTCAGCACGGCTAAATCGGCTGCCCGCAAGGGATCCGTCGCTGCGATCGACAGCTCGAACTGGCCCGCCGCGTACTCCGGGTGGATCTGCTCCACCGTCACCCCGCAACGCTCCAAAGTGGACACAAGGGCACGCAGGTACTCGTGGTTCGCGCTCAACCGGGAGTATCCGTAAGCCGGTCCGGGCAGCGGGACCCCGTCCGCGTCGGTCGCGATCCACTCCAGTTCGAACGCCATCCGCGCGGTCAGGCCGCGGTCGGCGAGCTGGGCCACGGCGGTCGCGGCGAGCGCGCGGGTGTCCTGCGGGTGCGGCTGTCCGTCCTGGTCGTACCGCCACGCGGGGGCCCACGCCCAGCCGGGTTGGGCGGCGAGGACGGTGAGCGCGTCGAGGTCGGGATGCAACCGCAGGTCGCCGACCGGTCCGAGGGAGTGCTCGCCGTTCGCGATGCTGTCGGTGCCGAGGAAGAAGTCGAACGAATTGGACGCGCCGACGCCCCACGCCGCGACCGTCGCCAGCCTCGCCACCGGGACGGCTTTGACCCGCGAAATCCCGGAGTTGTCCACGAAACTCAGCGCGACGAGCTCGACGCCCGCTTCCTTCATCCGGCAGGCGGCGGCAGCGCCGAGTTCCGCGAGCCGGTCGCGGTCGAGGTGCGAGGGGGTGGACGGCAAGGCGCGCTCCTTCGATACCGGACGAGGTTCAGCCAGTCGGCGCTGGTTGTCCGCGCCGCCTCGGATGTTCACTGTGTACTCCGCGGGGAAAGGAGCGCATCCGTGTCCGGAGACCGTCCCGAATTGCGGCGCACCCTGTCAGTCTGGCAGGCCGTCGGGTTGTCCGTCGCGCTCATGGCACCCAGCATGGCCGCGAACATCAATCCACAGCAAACAGCCGCGGCCGCCGGACGCGCGGTGCCGCTGGCGTTCCTGCTTTCGGCGGCGGGAGTGCTGCTGGTCGCGTACGGCTTCGTCCAGCTCTGCCGGCACTACCAGCACGCCGGATCGGTCTACGCCTTCGTCGGCGCGACCCTCGGCCCGCGTGCGGGCGTGGTGTCCGGGATCGGGCTTCTCGGCACGTACACCTTCTACGCGGTGGTCACCAGTTCCGCCGCGGGCGTGCTGGGCACGGCGTTCCTGACGCAGGTCGGGATCTGGCCGCATCCGCCGTCGTGGGGGCCGTTCGTGCTGACCGCGGTCGCGCTGATCGGCAGCTGGCTGCTCGCGGTCGCCCCGGCCCGCCGCGGCACTAGCACGCTGCTCGCCGTCGAGGGCGCGACCATCGCGCTCATCCTGCTGGTCACCGTGGTCATCCTGGTCCGCTTGATCGCGGGCGACGCCCCCAGCGGCCGGTTCACCCTCCAGGTTTTCGTGCCGGACACCGGAATCTCCGGCATTTTCGTCGGCGCGGTGTTCGGTTTCCTGTCGTTCGCCGGTTTCGAGGCCGCCGCGACGCTCGGCGAGGAAACCCGTGACCCGCGCCGCAACATCCCGCGCGCGATCCTCGGCACGGCCATCTTCGGCGGCGCCTACTTCGTCCTCGTGACCGCCGTCGAGATGATGGCGTTCGGCGGCAACGCCACCGCGTTCCACGACTCCCCGTCGCTGCTCGGCGACCTGGGCAGCCGCTTCGTCGGCCCGTGGGTCGGCGACGTCATCAGCGCGGGCGCCGCGATCAGCGCGTTCGGCTGCTGCCTGGCCTGCGTGGTCGGCGGCTCGCGCCTGCTGTTCGCGCTCGGCCGAGACGCCTTCGACGGCCGCGGCATCGGCCGGATCTCCGCCAAGGGCATCCCCGCCGTCGCGGTAACCGCGGTCGCACTCGCGGCGGCGCTGATCATCCTGGTGTGCGCGGTGTTCTTCGGCGCGACCGCGGACGACACCTTCTCGTGGGCCGGATCCATCGGAACCCTGCTGTTGCTGGTGATCTACCTGCTCACCACAGTCGGCGCGATCCTGCTGCTGTTCGTGCGGCGACGGATGCGCGTGCCGTGGTGGCATCTGGTGTTCCCGATCGGTGCACTGGTGCTGCTCGGCTACACCGTGTACGTCAACGTCGTGCCATACCCGACGGAGGGCCCGCCGCGCTGGTTCCCGGTGGTAGCGGGCGGGGTGCTGGTGCTGGCTGTGGTCGTGGTGGCGTTGGCGCCCGGATTCGCCCGTAGGGTGGGGGAGAGGCTCGCTGAAGGAGAGGCATGACCGATCTGCTGGATTTCGTCGCGGACCTGCCGTTGGTCGATCACCACTGCCACGGCGTGCGCACCGGCGGCGTCGACCGCGACGGGTTCGAGCGGATGCTGACCGAGGCGGACACCGTGTCGCCGCTGGGGACGTCGCTCTTCGATTCGCTCATCGGTCTCGCCGTGCGCGAACGCTGTGCGCCGATCCTCGACCTGCCGAAGCACGCCCCGGCCGACGACTATCTTGCGCGCCGTGAAGAACTGGGCGCGCAAGAGGTCAACCGGCGGTTCCTTCGCAGCACCGGCAGCACGGATTACTTGCTGGACGGCGGTTTCCTCCCCGAATCCCTCACCGCCACCCAAGACTTCGCCGAACTGGCCGACGCCCGCGCGCACGACATCGTCCGGCTCGAACAGGTCGCCGAAGACGTCATCCGGGGCACCAGCGCCGCCGGTTTCGCCGAGGACTTCGCTGCCGAGCTCGACCGTCGCACTGCCACCGCAGTAGGCGTGAAGTCGATCGCGGCGTACCGGGTCGGGCTGGAGCTGTCCGGGGAACGTCCTGCTCCGGCCGAGGTCGAAGCCGCCGCCGGACGCTGGCTGTCCCGGATCGAGGCGGGCGAACCGGTCCGGCTGGCTGACGAGGTGCTGCACCGCCACCTGATCTGGGCCGGTATCGACCGGCGGCTGCCCGTGCAGTTCCACGTCGGCTACGGAGACTCCGACGTCGACCTCCACCGCTGCGATCCCTTGCGGCTCACCGGTTTGCTGCGCGCGACCCGCGACGCGGGCGTCCCGATCCTGCTGCTGCACAACTACCCGTTCCACCGCAACGCCGCTTACCTCGCGCAGGTCTTCGAGCACGTTTTCGTCGACGTCGGCCTCGTCACCCACAACGCGGGCTTCCGCGCCCCCGCGATCCTGGCCGAGACGCTGGAACTCGCCCCGTTCGGGAAACTGCTGTTCTCCACGGACGCGTTCGGCCTGGCCGAGCTGTATCACCTGGGCACCGCGCTGTTCCGGCAAGGACTGTCCGACTTCCTCCGCACCGCCCTCGCCGCCGACGCACTGTCCGAAGTAGACGCGATCCGGCTGGCCCGCCTGGCTGGCCATGAGAACGCGGCCCGGATTTACCGGCTGGAGCGGAAATGAAGGACCTGGTCGAGGCTTGGCGCGCGGCGTTGGCCGAGGAGTTGCCCGCTGCGGTCGAGTTGCGCCATCGGATTCACGCCGACCCGCGTGCGTCCGGCGACGAAGACGACACCGCCCGGATCGTGGCGGCCGCGTTAGGTGAAGGCGAGCGGGTCGCGAAGACCGGGCGGCTGATCGAAATCGCCGCACCGCACCCCGGCCCAGCCGTAGCGTTGCGTGCCGAGCTCGACGCGCTCCCGGTAATAGAGCGCACCGGCGTCGAATGGGCCGCGAAAACCGGCCTGATGCACGCCTGCGGCCACGACGTCCACCTCGCCGCCCTGACCGCGGTCTGCCGAGCGGCGCGGCGCGTCGAACTCCCGCGTCCGCTGTACGCGATCCTGCAGCCGCGTGAGGAAACGTCGCCGTCCGGAGCGCTTGACCTGGTCGAATCGGGCATTCTGGAGGAGCGCGGCATCGACACCGTCATCGGCGCGCACGTCCAGCCGCGGCTGCCCTACGGCGTCGTTTCGGCCGCGCCGGGGCCGGTGAACGCGTCCACGGACGAGTTCGAGGTCGTGGTGCACGGCGAAGGCGGGCACGCGGGGTATCCGCATTTGCTGCGCGACCCGGTGCTGGCGCTCAGCCAACTGGTGGTGAGCCTGCAGCAGATCGCGAGCCGCCGGATCGACCCGATGCACGGTGCGGTCTGCACGATCGGCAGGCTCAGCGCGGGCACCGCGGCGAATGTCGTGCCGAATTCGGCGTCCGCGTTCGGCTCGCTGCGGCTGATGCGCGCGAGCGACCGCGAACGTGCGCTGGAGGCGCTCGACGAGGTCGTGCACGCCACCGCCCGCGCGTACGGCTGCACTGCCGACCTCCGGATCAGCCCGTGCGAACCGGTCCTGGTCAACGATCCGGCGCTGGCCGCCGCCGCGCGGACCTGGCTCGAACGCGGCGGCGCGGACGTGGACGTGGATTTCCGGTCTTTCGGCGCGGACGATTTCGCGCATTACTGCGGCGACGGCGTCCGCGGCCTGATGCTGTTCGTCGGACTCGGCGAGACCGCGGGCGCGCCCAGCCTGCACGGCGAAACGTTCCTGCCCGAGGACGCGGCGGTCGGCCAGGTCGCGGACGCGCTGCTCGCCGGATACCTGGCCGCGGCTTCGGACCTGGAGTACCCGGAGGCGGCCGTGACCGGGCTGTGACCGGGTCTTGACTAAGGGTTCCGCGGCACCGGGACCACGACCGGGGCCCGACGCGCTACGGTGGCCGCGTGTACTCCGCAGCATTCCTGGCCACGATCCCGAGCCCCGACCAAGGCGTCTGGCACCTGGGCCCGATCCCGATCCGGGCGTACGCGCTCTGCATCATCGCCGGCATCATCGTCGCGATCTGGTGGGGCGAGCGGCGCTGGGAGGCCCGGGGCGGCACCAAGGGCACGGTGCTCGACATCGCGGTGTTCGCGGTGCCGTTCGGCCTGGTCGGCGGCCGGCTCTACCACGTCATCACCGACCCGGAGCTGTACTTCACCGAGGGCAAGAACCCCTGGAACGCCTTCGCGATCTGGGACGGCGGGCTCGGCATCTGGGGCGCGGTCGCGCTCGGCGCCGTCGGCGCGCTGATCGCCTGCCGCCGCCGGGGGATCCCGCTCCCCGCGATGGCCGACGCGATCGCGCCCGGCATCATCGTCGCGCAGGCGATCGGGCGGCTCGGCAACTACTTCAACCAGGAGTTGTACGGCGCGCACACCGACCTGCCGTGGGGCCTGGAGATCTACCAGCGCTTCGACCCGGCCACCGGCGCCCCGGACGCCCTCGGCGGCGTCGCGACCGGGCACATCCCGCTGCCGGAAAGCCCGGTGCACCCGACGTTCCTGTACGAGCTGATCTGGAACCTGCTGATCGCCCTGCTCGTGGTGTGGGCGGACCGCAAGTTCAAGCTCGGCCACGGCCGCGCGTTCGCGCTCTACGTCGCGGGCTACACCGTCGGCCGCGGCTTGATCGAGCTGATGCGCACCGACACCGCCAACCACATCCTCGGCCTGCGGGTCAACGTGTGGACCTCGATCCTGCTGTTCATCGGCGCGATGGCGTACTTCGTCGTCGCGGCCAAACGTGGTCCGCGCGAGGCTCCGGAGACGTTGCGCAGCAAGGGAGACGAGCGGAACGCC
This sequence comes from Amycolatopsis sp. Poz14, assembly GCF_006704225.1. Taxonomy (NCBI): domain Bacteria; kingdom Bacillati; phylum Actinomycetota; class Actinomycetes; order Pseudonocardiales; family Pseudonocardiaceae; genus Amycolatopsis; species Amycolatopsis sp. Poz14. The sequence goes on along the minus strand of NZ_JACLHD010000001.1, from coordinate 8,305,637 downwards.
GCCGTCGAGTCCGAACCGGGCGACGCGGGGGAGAAGCCGGAACCGGACGAGAAGGCCGCGGAGGACACTGTGGACGCCGGGTCTTCTTCAGCCGAGAACGGCAAGTCCGAGAAGTCCTAGGCGCAGAGCCGAAAAAGAGGTCCCCGCCCGGGTTGGGCGGGGACCTCTTTTTTTGCAGCACCGGGGTTCAGCTGAGGAACGAACCGCCGAAGTAGTCGTCGTCATTGCCGGAGTCCTGACGCCGGGCGCGGCGGCCCGACGACGGCGGCGGCTGCGGTGCGGACCGCTTCGGCCGGTCGCCTCGATCCGCGAGCGGATCGGCGAAATCGTCCTCCGGCTCCGGTTCCGGGGCGCGATGCCGAGGCGGAGCGGGCGGTGCTTCCTTCTCCGGAGCCGGCGCCGGGGGCGGGGGCGGCGGAGTCCGGTCGACGAGCGGATTGTCGTTCGAGTACTCCGCGGGCTCCGGCGCGGGCGGAGGCGGGGACTGCGGACGGCCGCTGGTCGCCAGCGGGTCCGCGGCGGAGAACCCGGCGGGCTTGTCCGGCGTGTCCGGATACGTCGACCTTCCGGTGTCCGACAACGGGTTCCCGGCGCCGCCGGTGCGCGCCTCGAGGATCTCCTCGGGGCTCTGGCCCTCCTCCAGCTCCTCGAGGATGTCCTTGGCCTCGCTGAGCTTCTCGTCGGCGAGCGCGCGGACCTCGGGGTCGGCGAAGGCCCGGCCCGCGGCGACGTCCTCCCACGAGTATTCGCCCGCGTCGACCTTCCGCTTGACCAGCCGCAGCTGAGCGGGCGCGTCCGGACGCGAGGCGGCCCGCTTGATCGCCTCGATCCGTTCCGGGGTGTCGGTTTTGGGCAGCGGGCGGAGCTTGATCTTCTCCAGGTCCTTCAGCAGCTGCTGGGACTTGCGGACCGTCCGGTCGAGCGCGGCCTCGGCCTCCCGCAGCTCGGGCGTCTTCCACGAATCGTCCGCGGTGACGGGGTAGGACATCTCGGCAGTTCCTCCTTAGTCGATGCGGCCGTGGATCCGGCCGCTCGCCGAGCGCCGGGGCGGATGGGACGGCGGATGGTTCGCGGGCGGGTGGTTCGGCTGGGACGGCGGGTGGCTCGGTTGCTGGGGCGGCTGGTGGTTCTGCTGGTTCTGCGGGGGCTGGTGCTGCGGACCGTCCGGTTGGGACCGCTGGTTCTGCCCGCGCTCGCCGTCTCCCTGCGACCGGTCGCCTTCGTCGCCGGAGCGGCGGTCGCCGTTCCCCTCGTCGCCGGACGTGCGGTCGCCTTCGTCGTCTCCGCCTTCGCGCGAGCGCCGGTTTTCCGCGTGCGCCTCGCGCGACTCGTTGACGCCGTCCTTGCCCGCCTGCACGGCGTCCTTGGCGTCTTGGCCGATGCCCTTGGCGTTGTCCTTGATGTCGCCGACGTCGCCGCCGATGTTCTTCGCGATGTCGACGAGATCGCCGATGCTGCCGACGTCCTTGATCTTCTGCAGCTGCGACCCGATGTCCTTGATCGAGTTCCAGATGTCCTGGACCTTCGTGATGATGTCCTGGATCATCTCGATGATCGAGATCAGGGCGTTGATCAGCGGGAGCAGTTCGCTGAACGCGGTGATCGCGTCGGCGATCCAGCCCGCGATCGGGACGCACGCCTCCGCGGCCATCACCAGCAGCCGGTCGATCAGGCTCTTCAGCAGGTCGAGCGCCTTGGCCGCGAGCTTCTTCGACGTGTCCGACAGGAGGTCGAAACCCTTGGCGATCAGCGACGCGATCCCGGCCTCGGCGGCGAGCCCGGCCCGCCACCCGGCCTGCACGTAGGCCTTGTGCTCCAAGGAAGCCATGCCGTGCCAGGAGTCGCTGACGGTCTTCTCGTTGGCGACCATCACCTCGGAGAACGCCTTCATCGCCTCGGAGATGTTGCGCCACGCCTCGGCGTCGGCCGACATCTTCGAGAAGTCGCCGGTGAGCGGTTCGATGAACTGCTGGGTGAGCGTGGTGCCGGTGAACTTCTGGTACACCCACTCGACGGCCATCACCTCGACGCCGGCGTCCTGCACCAGCGCCTGGATGTCCTCGCCGGAGGTGTCTTCCGGCGGCTGCAGCAGTTCGACGATCGAATCGCCGCGGTCGAAGTCGCCGGTGCCGCCGGGAACTCCGCCGGGCTCGCCGCCCGAAGCCCCGGTGCCGCCCTCACCGCCGTTGCCGCCGCCTTCACCGCCTTCGCTGCCGCCGCCTTCGCCGCCCTCGCTGCCGGAACCGCCCTCGTCGCCGCCTTCGCCGCCCCCGTCGCCGCCTTCGCTTCCGGAGCCGCCCTCGTCACCGGAGCCGCCCTCGTCGCCGCCCCGGCCGCCGCCTTCGTCGCCGCCCTCGTTGCCGCGGTCGCGGCCCCGCTCGTCGCCGCCTTCTCCGCCGCCGTCCCGGCCGTCGCCGCCGTCCTGACCGTCCCGGCCGTCTCGACCGTCCCGGCCATCCCGGCCATCCCGGCCATCACGGCCATCACGGCCGTCGCGACCGTCCCGGCCGTCCCGGCCGTTGCCGTCGCCGGAGTTTCCCCCGGTGCCGCTCGGATGCGTCCCGTCGTCCCCTCCGGACGGACGGCGTCCGTCCGGGCCGGTGCCGGGGTGCTGGTTCCCTCCCGGATGGGTGGGCTGATGGCCGCCCGGAGGCGGCTGGTTGCCGGGATGCGGCTGGTTTCCCGGATGCGGCTGGTTCCCGGGGTGCGGCTGGTTGCCGCCGGGATGGGACGGCGGATGCGTCGTCCCCGATCCCCCGGAGTGGTGGCCGCCGCCGTGGCCGCCGCCATGCCCTCCGCCGTGCCGTGCCATGTCTTTTCCCCCTCGTCAGAACCGTGCGGTGCGGATGCGCATCAGGCCGCGCCGCGGCCGGAGTCGATGCCGTCGAACTGGTCGATGAACTGCTGGAGCAGCTGCGCGGAATTGGCGTCGTGGTGCGCGTAGGCCTGCGCCGCCTGCTTGACCCCGTCCGACAACGAGGTCAGCCGCGAGTGGCCGAAGTCGAGCGTTCCGCCGTAGAGGTTCGCGACCAGCTGCACCACCGGCTGCAGCACCACGAACAGGCCGGTGAACCCGGACGTGTCGCACGCGGTGGAGCGCATGTAGTCGTTGATCTTGCTGATCTTCTCGTGGAGGCTGTCGAGCACCTCGGCGTACTGGTTCATCGTCTCGACGTCGACTTCTATGCCGGACATGAAAGAAACCGCCCTCCCCGTGAGCTATTCGGTTGCCGAACACTATGGCAACCGACGATCACCGGGCGTGGGCGGTTCCCCGAAATTTGTGCGATTACCTGGGAAGATCGGGCGAAGGGGACGAAGCGGGCGCATCGACTTCGTCACGTGCCGGGTGCGCGAGGCGGCCCCGGGGCTTATGCTTCGCGGACCGAAGCATCTCAGGACCCATCCGGAACTATGTCGTTCCGCGCTGCCGGATCGTTACCGTTCTTCCCCGTTCGGGGAGCTCCGAGGCGCTGCTGGGGTGTTTCCCAGGTGTTAAAGTCGCGCTAACAAGCGGGCCATCGTCGTCCCGTGCGCTCCCCGCGGCCGGTTCGCCGGCCACCGCACGAAACGACGAAGGAGGTCCCTTTTCCATGATCTTCTCCGCCATCCCCGGCAAGCAGGGTCTGTACGACCCGGACACCGAGCAGGATTCCTGCGGCGTCGCCATGGTCGCCGACGTCCAGGGCCGCCGCACGCACGGCATCGTCACCGACGGTCTCGCCGCGCTCACGAATCTCGACCACCGCGGAGCCGCGGGAGCCGAGCCGACGAGCGGCGACGGCGCCGGGATCCTGCTGCAGCTGCCCGACGAACTGCTGCGTGCCGAGGCGGGTTTCCCGTTGCCTCCCACCGGCGCCTACGCCGCCGGGATCGCTTTCCTGCCCTCCGACGACGAGCAGCGCCGCAAGGCGATCGGGCTCGCCGAACGGATCGCGGCCGAGGAAGGGCTCGCCGTCCTCGGCTGGCGCGAGGTCCCGGTGGACGCCGACGGCGCGGACATCGGCCCCACCGCGCGTTCGGTGATGCCGCGCTTCGCGATGCTGTTCGTGTCGTCCCCGCACGGCGAAACCGGCCTGGAGCTGGACCGGCTGGCCTTCTGCCTGCGCAAGCGCGTCGAGCACGAGAGCCTCGCTTCCGGCTGCGGCACGTACTTCCCGTCGCTGTCCGCGCGCACGATCGTCTACAAAGGCATGCTCACTCCCGAGCAGCTGCCGCGGTTCTTCCCCGATCTGCGCGATTCCCGGCTCGCCAGCGCGATCGCGCTCGTGCACTCCCGGTTCTCCACCAACACTTTCCCGTCGTGGCCGCTCGCGCACCCGTTCCGGTTCGTGGCCCACAACGGCGAGATCAACACGATCCGCGGCAACCGCAACCGGATGCGCGCCCGCGAGGCGCTGCTCGAATCCGATCTGCTGCCAGGCGATCTTTCCCGGCTGTACCCGATCTGCTCGGCCGATGCGTCGGACTCGGCGTCCTTCGACGAGGTGCTGGAGCTGCTCCACCTCGCGGGCCGCTCGCTGCCGCACGCGGTGCTGATGATGATCCCGGAGGCGTGGGAGAACCACACCTCGATGGATCCGGAACGGCGCGCTTTCTACCAGTTCCACGCCAGTCTGATGGAGCCGTGGGACGGCCCGGCGTGCGTCACCTTCACCGACGGCACGCTCGTCGGCGCGGTGCTCGACCGCAACGGACTGCGCCCGGCGCGCTGGTGGCGCACCGCCGACGACCGCGTGGTGCTGGCCAGCGAGGCCGGAGTCCTCGACGTGGCACCGGAAAACGTCGTCGCGAAGGGCCGGCTGCAGCCGGGCCGGATGTTCCTCGTGGACACCGCCGCGGGCCGGATCGTGGACGACGAAGAGGTCAAGTCCGCGCTGGCGCGCAAGCAGCAGTACAGCGACTGGCTGCACGCCGGGCTGCTGAAGATCGCCGAGCTGCCCGACCGCGACCACGTGGTGCAGAGCCACGATTCGGTGCTGCGCCGCCAGCTCGCTTTCGGCTACACCGAAGAAGAACTGAAGATCCTGCTCGCGCCGATGGCCGCCAACGGGGCCGAGCCGATCGGGTCGATGGGGTCGGACACCCCGGTCGCGGTGCTCTCCAAGCGCTCCCGGCTGCTGTACGACTATTTCAAGCAGAACTTCGCGCAGGTGACCAACCCGCCGCTGGACGCGATCCGCGAAGAGCTGGTCACGTCGATGAGCCGGATCATGGGGCCGGAGCGCAACCTGCTCGCGCCGGGGCCCGCGTCGTGCCGGCACCTGAACCTGCCGTATCCGGTGATCGACAACGACGAGCTGGCCAAGCTCATCCACATCAACGACGACGGCGATCTGCCCGGTTTCGCCTGCACTGTCCTTTCCGGACTGTACGAAGTGGACGGCGGGGCGGACGCGCTGGCGGCGGCGATCGAACGGGTGCGGCGCGACGCGTCCGAGGCGATCGCGGCGGGCGCGCGCACGCTCGTGCTGTCCGACCGCGATTCCGACCACCGGATGGCGCCGATCCCGTCGCTGCTGCTGGTTTCCGCGGTGCACCACCATCTCGTGCGCACCAAGGAGCGGCTGCGCGTCGCGCTGGTCGTGGAGACCGGCGACGCCCGCGAGGTGCACCACATCGCGCTGCTGCTGGGCTACGGCGCGGCGGCGGTGAACCCGTACCTGGCCTTCGAAACCATCGAAGACATGATCAGCCAGGGCGCGATCACCGGCATCGAGCCGGCGAAGGCGATCCGCAGCTACGTGCAGGCGCTCGTCAAGGGCGTCTTGAAGATCATGTCCAAGATGGGCATTTCGACGGTCGGCGCGTACACCGCGGCGCAGGTCTTCGAATCCCTTGGCCTGAGCCAGGAACTGCTCGACGAGTACTTCACCGGAACGTCGTCGAAGCTCGGCGGCGTCGGGATGGAGGTGCTCGCCGAGGAGGTCGCGGTACGGCACCGCCGGGCGTACCCGGACAACCCGACCGACCGGGTCCATCGTGGACTCGACACCGGCGGCGAGTACGCGTACCGCCGCGAGGGCGAGCTGCACCTGTTCACGCCGGAGACGGTGTTCCTGCTGCAGCACGCGTCGAAGACCGGGCGCGACGAGGTGTACCGCAAGTACACCGAAGAGGTGCACCGGCTCTACCGCGAGGGCGGCACGCTGCGCGGGCTGTTCAAGTTCCGCGACGGCGCGCGCGAGCCGATCCCGCTGGACGAGGTCGAACCCGCGTCGGCGATCCTGCGCCGGTTCAACACCGGGGCGATGTCGTACGGCTCGATTTCGGCCGAGGCGCACGAAACCCTCGCCATCGCGATGAACCGCATCGGCGGCCGGTCCAACACCGGCGAGGGCGGCGAGGACCCGGAGCGGCTGTACGACCCGCAGCGGCGCAGCGCGATCAAGCAGGTCGCGTCGGGCCGGTTCGGTGTCACCAGCGAGTACCTGGTCAACGCCGACGACATCCAGATCAAGATGGCGCAGGGCGCGAAGCCGGGCGAAGGCGGGCAGCTGCCGCCCAACAAGGTGTACCCGTGGATCGCCCGCACGCGGCATTCGACGCCGGGCGTCGGGCTGATTTCCCCGCCGCCGCACCACGACATCTATTCCATTGAGGACCTGGCGCAGCTGATCCACGACCTCAAGAACGCCAACGAGCAGGCCCGCATCCACGTGAAGCTGGTGTCCTCGCTGGGCGTCGGCACGGTCGCGGCGGGCGTGTCCAAGGCGCACGCGGACGTCGTGCTGATTTCCGGGCACGACGGCGGCACCGGCGCGTCGCCGATGAACTCGCTCAAGCACGCCGGCACGCCGTGGGAGATCGGGCTCGCCGAAACGCAGCAGACGTTGCTGCTCAACGGTTTGCGCGACCGGATCACGGTCCAGGTGGACGGTGCGATGAAGACCGGCCGCGACGTCGTGATCGCGGCGCTGCTCGGCGCCGAGGAGTACGGCTTCGCGACCGCGCCGCTGGTGGTCGCGGGCTGCATCATGATGCGCGTCTGCCACCTCGACACGTGCCCGGTCGGCGTCGCCACGCAGAGCCCGGAGCTGCGCAAGCGCTACACCGGACAGGCCGACCACGTGGTGCGGTACTTCGAGTTCGTCGCCGAAGAGGTGCGGGAAACCCTGGCACAGCTGGGATTCCGCACGCTCGACGAGGCGATCGGGCACGCCGAGATGCTCGACACCGACGAGGCCGTGCAGCATTGGAAGGCCTCCGGGCTCGACCTCAGCCCGGTCTTCGAGATGCCCGCGGAGACGCCGTACGGCGGTGCGAAGCGGCGTGTGCGCGAGCAGGACCACGGTCTGGCGCACGCACTCGACCGCACGCTCATCCAGCTCGCCGAGGCGGCGCTGGAGGACGCGCATCCGGTGCGCCTGGAACTGCCGGTGCGCAACGTGAACCGCACCGTCGGCACGCTGCTGGGCTCGGAGATCACCCGCCGTTACGGCGGCGAGGGCCTGCCGGAGGGCACGATCCACGTGCGGCTCACCGGTTCGGCCGGGCAGTCGCTCGGCGCGTTCCTGCCGCGCGGCATCACGCTGGAAATGGTCGGCGACGCCAACGACTACGTCGGCAAGGGCCTGTCCGGCGGCCGGATCGTGGTCCGCCCGCATCCGGAAGCGAGCTTCGCCGCCGAACAGCAGACGATCGCGGGCAACACGCTGGCCTACGGCGCGACGTCGGGCGAGCTGTTCCTGCGCGGGCAGGTCGGCGAGCGGTTCTGCGTCCGCAACTCCGGTGCGACGGTCGTGGCCGAGGGCGTGGGCGACCACGCGTTCGAGTACATGACCGGCGGCCGCGCGGTGGTGCTCGGCCCGACCGGGCGGAACCTGGCGGCCGGCATGTCCGGCGGCAGCGCGTACGTGCTCGACCTGGACCCGGCGAAGGTCAACCGGGAGATGGTGGACCTGCTTCCGCCCGCTCCGGAGGATCTGGCCTGGCTCAAGCAGATCGTGCAGCAGCACCACGACCTCACCCGCTCGGCCGTGGCCGCGTCGCTCCTGGGCGACTGGACCCGGCGCGCGGCGGCGTTCACCAAGGTGATGCCGCGCGATTACCAGCGGGTCCTCGATGCGGCGAAGGCGGCACGCGCCGCCGGCCGCGATGTCGACGAAGCGATCATGGAGGCGGCTCGTGGCTGACCCCACCGGTTTTCTGAAGCACGAACGGCAAGAACCGAAGAAGAAGTCCTACGAGGAACGGCTTTCCTCGTGGGGCGAGGTCTACGCGGACGTCGCGCCCGAAGAGCGCAACGAGCAGGTGCGCACGCAGGCGTCGCGGTGCATGGACTGCGGCATCCCGTTCTGCCACTCCGGCGGTTCCGGCTGTCCGCTGGGCAATCTGATCCCGGAATGGAACGACCTCGTCCGCCGCGGCGACTGGGCGGCGGCCAGCGATCGCTTGCACGCCACCAACAATTTCCCGGAGTTCACCGGGAAGCTGTGCCCCGCACCGTGCGAGGCGGGCTGCGTGCTGTCGATTTCGCCGTTGTCCGGCGGGCCGGTGGCGATCAAGCGCGTCGAGGAGACGATCGCGGCGCAGTCGTGGGAAGCCGGGTACGTGCAGCCGCAGGTCTCCGAGGTGTCCTCGGGCCGCAAGGTGGCCGTCGTCGGCTCCGGCCCGGCCGGGCTCGCCGCGGCGCAGCAGCTGACCCGCGCGGGCCACGAGGTCACCGTGTTCGAACGGGACGACCGGCTCGGCGGCCTGCTGCGGTACGGGATTCCCGAGTTCAAAATGGAGAAGAAGGTCCTCGACCGGCGCCTCGCGCAGCTGCGCAAGGAGGGCACGAAGTTCGTCACCGGCTGCGAGGTCGGCGTCGACCTGTCGGTGGAAGACCTGCGCGCGCAATACGACGCGGTGGTGCTCGCCGTCGGCGCCCTGCGCGGCCGCGACGACCGCACCACGCCGGGCCGTTCGCTGCAGGGCATCCACCTGGCGATGGAACACCTGGTGCCCGCCAACAAGTTCGTGGAGGGCGACGGCCCGTCCCCGGTCGACGCGAACGGCAAGCACGTCGTGATCATCGGCGGCGGCGACACCGGCGCGGACTCCTACGGCACCGCCACCCGCCAGGGCGCGCTGTCGGTGACCCAGCTCGACCAGTACCCGACGCCGCCGGAAATCCGCGACGACGAGCGTTCGCCGTGGCCGACCTGGCCCTACATCCTGCGCACCTACCCCGCGCACGAGGAAGCGGGCGAGCGGAAGTTCGCGGTGGCGGTCAAGCAGTTCGTCGACGACGGCAACGGGCGCGTCAAAGCCGTGGAACTGCAGGAAGTCCGCGTGCAGAAGGACCCGGAAACCGGCCGCCGCGAGGTCATCCCGGTGAACGACGCGGTCGAAACGCTGCCCGCGGACCTGGTCCTGCTGGCGATCGGCTTCGAAGGCGTCGAGGAAATGCCGCTGCTGGAAGGCCTCGACCTGACCCTGACCCGCCGCGGCACCCTGTCGTGCGGCGCGGACTGGCAGACGGAAACCCCCGGGGTCTTCGTCTGCGGCGACGCCCACCGCGGCGCGTCGCTGGTCGTGTGGGCCATCGCGGAAGGCCGCTCGGTGGCGGCCGCGGTGGACACCTTCCTGACCGGCGCTTCGGACCTTCCCGCTCCGGTGCACCCGACCGCATTGCCGCTCGCGGTGGTGTGATCGGCTCGAGCTCGGGCCCCGGCGCAACGGCGCGCCGGGGCCCGTTTCTTTACGCTGGAGAGCGTGCGAATCGGTGAATTAGCCCGGAAGACCGGGGTCAGTGCCCGCTCGCTGCGGTACTACGAGCAGCAGGGCCTGGTGCACAGCACCCGGTCCGCGGGCGGGCAGCGGCATTACCTGGCGACCGAGGTCGAACGGGTCGAACTGATCCGCCGGTTGTTCGACGCGGGCTTGCACAGCAAGGTGATCGCCCGGCTGCTGCCCTGCGTGCACAGCGACGACGAGGACGTCATCGAAGACGCCTTCACCACCATGGTGTCCGAACGCGACCGGCTGACCGCCGACATCGCACGCCTCGCCGACGCCCGCGCCGCGCTGGACGTGCTGATCGAGGCGAACACCCGGTACCGGCAAGGCGAGTCCGTCTCGTGCTAGATGCTGATGACTAGCTTGCCCGCGGCATGCCGGGACTCGACTAGCGCCAACGCTTCATGGGCCCGTGCGAGCGGATAGGTCCCGGTGATGTTCGGATCGAGCCGCCCTTCGGCCATCAGCTCAGCGACGCGTTCCAGACTCGCCCGATCGAGCCGACGACGGACGAACTCGCCGCCGAGTTCGGTCACCGACGGATCTCCGACCGCGACGAGCTTCTTCCCTAACGGCGCGACATCGCGAAGGGACTGGCCGCCGACGGTGTCGACCACGGCGTCGAAACTGCCCTCGACGCTTTCCGTCGTGTAGTCGATGAACACAGCGCCGTACTTCGCCGCGAGAGGCCGCTTGGCCGTGCTGCCCGTGCCTGTAACGACGAGCCCCCGGTCCCGCGCCAGCTGCGCCAACGCGATGCCGACGCCCCCGCCGATCCCGTTCACCAGCAGCGACGCGCCCTTCGGCAGATCGAGCTGGTCGAGCACGTCCAGCGCCGTGGTGCCCGCGACGGGAATGGTCGCCGCCCAAGTCCACGGGAGAGCGTCGGGAATGCGAGCGGTGGACTCGCCGAGCAGCAGCGTCGTTTCCGCGTACGTCCCCGCGCCGGTCAGCGCGAACCCGGTGACCCGGTCGCCGACATTTAGACCCGTGACGTCCTCGCCCAGCGCGAGCACCGTCCCCGCCGCTTCCATCCCGATGACCTGAGGGAACGGCAGGTGCCCGTTCAGATCGGGGACGTGCCCGGACCGCAGCAGATGATCGAGCGGATTCACCCCGGCGGCCGCGACCCGGACCAGCACCTCGGCGGGGCCGGGCACCGGGTCAGGCCGGTCGAAGAACTCCTGGACGTCGGCAGCGCCGAATGCCCGGTATCCCAAGGCAGTGCTCATTCGCTTGTCCCTTCCGCGGCAGGCTCGGTTCGGGAACGACGCTATTTCTTGACACCGGTGTCATGTTCCAGCCGATGTGACCCAGCCGACACGGTTCGTGCGAAGCTGAACCGCGTCGGAGGGGGACGCCCAGGTGGACGAGCGGATCACGAACCAGGTCTTGGGCCCGGTCACGGGCAAGGTCGTGCAGGTGGGTCACGCCGACTCGGTCGTCGTCCACGCGGCTCCGCCTGCCCGGTCCCGCTACCGGCAATGGGTGCGCCAGGTGGCCCCGGACCAGCTCGTCGGCCGCGAAACGGAACTGGCTGAACTCGCCCGCTTCTGCACCGCCCCGGACGACGCTCCCGCGTACGTTTGGTGGCGCGCGGCTCCCTGGACCGGCAAGTCGGCTCTGATGGCCTCGTTCGTCCTCTCGCCGCCCGAGGGAGTGCGGGTGGTGTCGTTCTTCGTCACGGCGCGTTCGCTCGGCGACGACACGCGTGAGGCGTTCGTAGACGTCGTCCAGGAGCAATTGGCCGAAGTCCTGGGCGCGGCGAAGGACTCCGAGGCGCGAAACCTCAACGCGGTCTTCGCCGAAGCCGCCGCACACTGCCGAAACCGCGGCGAGCGCTTGGTACTGGTCGTCGACGGCTTGGATGAGGATCGCGGCGCCAGCTCTGGCGGCCACAGCATCGCCGCGCTGCTGCCGTTCCCCGAAAACGGCCTCCGCGTGATCGTCGCGAGCCGCCTCAACCCCGGCGTCCCGCCCGACGTCCGCGGTGATCATCCGTTGCGGGCTCCCGGAATCGAGCGTTCCCTGGCACCTTCGCCCGCAGCCGTCGCGGCGAAGGCCGATATGGAGCAAGAGTTAGACGCACTGCTCCGCGACCAAGAGGACCTGCTGGGTTTCCTCGTCGCGGCTCGCGGCGGCCTCAGCAGCGACGACCTGGCGCAGCTGACCCAGCGGCGCCCACGCGACGTCGAACGAGTGCTGAACAGTGTGGCGAGTCGTTCGTTCACCCGTCGCCCAGCGCATTGGCGACCCCGCGAGGCCCCGGCGGTTTTCCTGCTGGGCCACGAGAATCTGCAACGCGAGGCCGTCGAAGCCCTCGGCGGCGAACTGTCCCGGTACCGCGCGGCGATCGACGAATGGGCCGCCGGATACCGGTCGGCGGGCTGGCCGCCGGACACTCCCCAATTCCTGCTGCGCGGCTACTTCCGGCTGGTCCAGGAAAGCGGCGACGTGACCGCTCTCGTCGACCTGGCCGGAGACCCGGCGAGGCACGAACGCCTGCTGGACGTCTCCGGCGGCGACCTGGCCGCGATGGGGGAGCTGGACATCGCCCGCGCGGCTCTGCTCGCCTCCGACGATCCCGACCTCGTCCGGCTCGTCACACTCGACACGTACCGGGACAATTTCCGCGACCGCAACAAGATCACGCCGGTGCGCTTGCCCGCGGTGTGGGCCGCACTGGGGCAGTTCGACCACGCCGTGGCGCTCGCGCAGTCCATGACCGATCCCGTTTCGCGCAGGCGAGCACTGCTCGAGCTGTCCGGCGAGCTGGTCCGCGCCGGACAGCCGGAGCGAGCCGAGCAGCTGGCCGACGACGAGCACGATCCGGAGTTGCGCGACTCCCTGCTCGCGGAAACCGCGGTCGCGTTGGGGTACGGCGGGAAGCCTGACGCGGCCGAGCGGATCGCCGTGCGGGTCAGCGCGGATCAACGCCGGCGGATCGCCGCCGTCGCCGAACCGGACCTCTCCCGGGCCGGGCAGCTGGCCAGGGAGATTTCCCGCGAAGACCTCCGGGACCGGACACTGAGCGAACTGGCGGTGCAGGCTGTCGACGACGTGGCTGCGGCCGCGGAACTGGCCGGTGCGGTGACTCGCGAAATGAGCCGGGACAAGGCGTTCGCGGAGATCGCGCAGCAGCTCGTCCAGCGGGGCGAAGTCGAGCGGGCACGCGCCTTCGCACAGGAGCACGGCGCGTCCGGAGTGCTGTTTCGCCTCGACGTCACCGCTGAATTGGCCGCGTCGGACGACCCGGTTGCAACTGTCGACGCGAGATCCGCCGAGGCGCACCGCGAGCACACGTTGGTGCCTGTTCTGATCGATTTCCTGGCCGATGCGGGCAGGCTGGCGGACATTCCCCCAGTGCTCGATGCGATGACCGACCCTTTCGCCCGGCGCAACGCGGTGAACCGGTTCGTCCAGGCACTCGTGGCCGCGGGCCAGCCCGACCAGGCCTTCCAGTGGGCTGCCCGCCACCTCTCCACCCGCCGGTCGTCCCGCGAACTGCAAAGCGACGCGGACCGGTTCGTGTCCCTGGCGGATGCTCTGCTGGCGACCGGGGACCGCGCCCGCGCGCATGAGGCGGCGGAGCGGGCGGAATCGATGACCCGCCGTGCGGCGGACGATCCGCGGGCGGCAGCGGCGATCGGTGCGCTGAGCACAACCGTCGTCGCGGCAGGCGACGTCCGCCGGGCCGAACTGCTCGCCCCGCTGGTGCGCTCGGAATGGCAGGGGCTGAGGGAAATCAAGTCGCTGGCGTGCCTTCTCGCGGAAAAGGGAGATCCGCTGATCGCCGAGAAGCTGATCCGCGGCGTCGGATTCTGGTCGGCGATGCGGGAACCCGTGGTCCTGCTCGCCCGCAGGCTCCGGGCCGACGGCGACCGGGCCGCGCTGGCCCGGATCGCGGAGTACGTACGGAGCGGGATGGCGGAGAAGTCCCCGGACCGGGAGTTCGTGCGGCTCGACCGGCGCGCGGCCATCGTGATGCTGGCCGCGGTGGGCGAACCCGCCGAGGTCGTCGAACTGGTGGCCGCCGGTCGCGAGGAGGACAACTCCGAGCTGGCGATCGAGGACGCGATCGAGGACCTGGCAGCGCGCGGCGAGGTCGCCGCGGCCCTCGAGCTGTGCGGATACCTGAACGAGGCGTTCCGGGTGTCTGCCCGGCGGCTCCTGGTCCGCGGCCTGGCCGCGGCCGGGCACCTGGACCAGGCCGAGACTGTCTTCGAGAGCGTCGAAAGCGATCAGGAACGAGAACGGCTCACCCTGGCGTTCCTGCCGGAACTGGCCAAGCACGACCTGCCCCGCGCACTCGCCCGGACCCGTCTCGTCGAATCCGCGGACGACCGCGCCCGTCTGCTGGTCGAGATCTCCGCCGCCGCCCCGCCGGACGAGCGCCGCCGGATCCTCGCCGAAGCGGTCAGCCTCGACCACTGGTCGGTCATCGTCCCAGCCCTTGAAACAGCCGAACTCGCAGGTCTGCTGGACGTGGCCGACCGATTCGGCGCCCTGTACCGCGAAGACGCCCCGGACGCGTGACCCTCGCCGCCCACCGGCCCGGGCGAAGGCGGCAGACCCTATCCTGAGACGCGTGAACTGGACAGTCGACGTTCCCGTAGACACTCTCCCCGAGCTGCCGCCGTTGCCTCCTGAGCTGCGGGACCGCCTCGACACCGCCTTGTCGCTGCCCGCCGCGCAGCAGCCGGAGTGGCCGGACGCCGCGCTGGCCAAGCGGGTGCGCGGCGTGCTGGAGAGCGTGCCGCCGATCACCGTGCCCGCCGAGATCGACCGGTTGAAGAGCCGGCTCGCCATGGTGGCTCGCGGGGAGGCGTTCCTGCTGCAGGGCGGGGACTGCGCGGAGACGTTCGAGTCCAACACCGAACCGCACATCCGGGCGAACCTGCGCACGCTGCTGCAGATGGCCGTCGTGCTCACCTACGGGGCCAGCCTGCCGGTGGTGAAGGTCGGCCGGATCGCGGGCCAGTACGCGAAGCCGCGCTCGTCCGGCACCGACGCGCTCGGGCTGCCGGTCTACCGCGGCGACATCATCAACTCGCTCGTCGCCAAGCCGGAGCTGCGGGTGCCGGACCCGGGCCGGATGATCCGCGCCTACGCGAACGCGGGCGCGGCGATGAACCTGGTCCGCGCGCTCACCGGGGCCGGCATGGCCGACCTGCACCAGGTGCACGACTGGAACAAGGACTTCGTGTCCTCGTCGCCGGCGGGGGAGCGGTACGAGGCGCTCGCCGCCGAGATCGACCGCGGCCTGCGGTTCATGAACGCCTGCGGCGTCACCGACACGTCGCTGCAGTACACCGAGATCTTCGCCAGCCACGAGGCGCTGCTGCTCGACTACGAGCGCGCGATGCTGCGGCTGGACCAGGCCGACGCGGCGAACCCGAAGCTGTACAACCTGTCCTCGCACTTCCTGTGGATCGGCGAGCGCACCCGCCAGCTCGACGGCGCGCACATCGCGTTCGCCGAACTGCTGTCGAACCCGATCGGGCTCAAGATCGGCCCGACGACCACGCCGGAACAGGCCCTGGAGTACGTCGAGCGGCTCGACCCGCGCAACGAACCGGGGCGGCTCACGCTGATCTCCCGGATGGGCAACGGCAAGGTCCGCGAGGTGCTGCCCGCCATCGTGGAGAAGGTCGAATCGTCCGGGCACAAGGTCATCTGGCAGTGCGACCCGATGCACGGCAACACGCACGAATCGTCCACCGGCTACAAGACCCGGCATTTCGACCGCATCGTCGACGAGGTCCAGGGCTTCTTCGAGGTGCACCACAAGCTCGGCACCTACCCGGGCGGCATCCACGTCGAACTGACCGGCGAGGACGTCACCGAATGCCTCGGCGGAGCACAGGAAATCTCCGACGTCGACCTCTCCGGCCGCTACGAGACCGCCTGCGACCCCCGGCTCAACACCCAGCAATCGCTGGAACTGGCCTTCCTGGTCGCGGAGATGCTGCGCGGCTGACCACAGCTGGTGAGTGGCTAGGCCGGTGAGAACCGGCCTAGCCACTCACGAGACGTCCAGCAGTTCCGCCGCCGACTTGGCCACCGCGTCGCGCAGCGAGCCAAGGTCCGCCACCGCGTCCGCGTTCGCCTGCAGTCCGATGTGGACACTGTCGCGATAAGGCGCGACCGCGATGCCCACCGCCTGGCGCGGAGCCAACGGCACGAACGGATACACCTGCGTCAGCGGCGCACCATCGAGCGCGTGCTGGGCGCGCGGCACCGGAACGGTCGTCACCACCAGGTCGAACAGCAACGGCGCGGCCAACCCCGCAGTCCGCGTCCCGAGCCGGTGCAATGCCGCGGGCATCCGGTCGGCCAGCAGCGGAAACGCCCCGGCTCCGCGAGCAGGGCCAGCGGCTTTGTTGCGTGCCATCGAGGCGCGCACTTCGGCCAGCCGCCGCACCGGATCGTCGGTTCCGATCGGCAGATCGCACAAATAGCCGGAAAGCTTGTTCCCGCCCCGTTGCTCAGCCGCCCTCCCGCGGACGCTCACGGGAATCAGCGCGCGCACCGACCGTCCCGTCGCGCGAATGCCGCGGTTGACGAACCATTCGCGCAACGCGCCGGAAAGCACCGCGAGCACCACGTCGTTGGTGGTGCCGCCGTGCGTTCGCCGGATCCGGCGAAGATCGGCCGACGCCAACCGGGTGAAACCGAGGCGTCGTTCGGCGGTGGCGGGCGCGGCCAGCGGCAGGCACGGCGGACGCGCCGCCCGGACCACCGCCGACGCGATTCCCGCTGTCTCCCACGTGTCCCGCACCGCGCTCAGCGGCGAACGCGGCTGCGGAATCACCGGTGCGGGCTCCGGGATCGGCAATCCGTCCAGAAGCCCCGCCGTGACGGCGTACGCGCCCGCCCCGTCGGTCAACGCGTGGTGCAGTTTGAGCAGCACCGCGAAGCTCCCGTCCGGAAAGCCGGTCACCACAGTGAGTTCCCACAACGGACGGTGCGGGTCGAGCGGTTCGGCGATCCACCTCGCCGCGAACTCCGGCAGCGGGTCCGGGTCGTACAGCATGGTGAGCCGGTGGTGCCGGATGTGGTTCACTGCCCGGAAATCCGGGTCGTCCACCCACGTCGCGGAGCCGGGCGGGAACAGTCCGGCGCGGATTTTCCGGCGCAGCGGCGGAATATCCGCCGCCCGGCGCGCGAGCAGCGCGGTCAGCCGGTCCGGATCGACCGCCTCCTCCGGCGCGAAAACCAGCGCCGCGCCCATCTGCATCGGCGCGGTTTCCCTGGAGAGGCAAAGAAAAGCGACATCGAGCGAGCTGAGCGGGGCAGGCGCCATGGTCCACCTTCCAACGTCGGGCGTCGAGGGCGAGTGCAACGACACCGCCCGGGTGTGACCGGCGCACGGCCGTGATGTTGCGAGGACGCTAATTCCGCGAAATTTCACTCGCCAGTGGAGCGCCGCCGCTGCGGCAGACCGGGCCCGGCGGTCGGCCCGGGGCCGCCCGCCTCGGTGACCTCGGCGGCGATCTGGCGCATCGCGACGCCGTTGCCCGGCCGCTTCGGCAGCCCGGGCCACAGCTCGCTGGCTTCGAGCGCGGCGGCACGCAGCCGTCCGCCGTCGAGTTTGGTGTGCGTTTCGGCGATCTCGCGGTCGAGCCACTGCACGATCACCTTCAGCGGACCGGCGCTGGGCAGCGGCCACACGAACACCGGATGCTCGTAGCGGAACTCCGAGCCGCTGCCTTCCTCGACGCGCAGCACCGGCTCGTGCGGTTCGCCCGCGCTCGGCACCGAAACGGTTTCGGAACTGGCCCGTCCGCCGTCCGGGAACAGCACGCCGACCAGCAGCGAGTTGTAGTCCGGGACGCGCCGGTGGCCGATCAGCGGCGCGCCGTCCATGCGGTCGCGCGAATACACCGCGATCCGCAGCGTCATCGCCTCCGGCCACACCTCGACCGCGCGCAGCGCCACGATGGTGCGCTCGGACCGGCCCAGCGGCGTCGCCCACGGCACCAGCGCGGGCACGATGTGGTCGGCGGGCGGGCCCGTCCACGGACGGCCCTCGTAGCCGAACAGCTCCCGTTCCCGCACCGGGAACAGGGGGCGCTCGCGAGGACCGTCCGTGAAGAAGCTCATCAGTCCTCGCGAGGGGCGACGCTGCCGTCGGAACCGGACTGCTTGGGGCCCATGGCGTCCATCAGCTGGCGGGCGAGGCCGAGGCCCGTGCCGCCGAGGGAGAGCGCCTTGGTGAACATGTCCGACATCCCGTCCGCGCCGTTCAGGACCACCATGTGGTCGACATTGCCGAAGGCCTGCGCGCCCGCTTCGACGATCTCCGGCCAGCGCTCGGCCAGCTGTTGTGCTACCACAGCCTCCTGGTTCTCCGCCAGTGCGGCCGCGCGCGCCTTGATCGACTCAGCCTCGGCGAGCCCCTTCGCTTTCGCCGCTTCGGCTTCGGCCAGACCCTTGGCTTTCGCCGCCTCGGCGTCCGCGAGACCCTTTGCCTTGGCCGCCGCCGCTTCCGCCTCGCCAGTGGCCTTCGTCGCACTCGCGCTGGCTTCCGCGCGTGCCTTCGTGGCCTGCGCTTCGGCGTCCGCCGCGGTCTTGACCCGGGTCGCGTCCGCGCCGGCCCGCAGCTCGGTTTCCTTCGCCTGTGCCTGCGCACGGGCGATTTGCGCGTCGCGTTCCGCGTCCGCCGTGGTGCGCGTTTCGTACGCCTTCGCGTCGGCCGGCTTGCGGACCTGCGACTGCAGCCGCTGCTCGGACAGCGCCGCCTCGAGTTCGGCGGCCCTGGTCTCCTGGACCACGACCTCCTGGCGCGCGGTCGCCTCGGCCAGCGGACCGGACTGGCTCGCCTTCGCCTTGGCCTGGTCCACCTCGGCCTGGTACCCGGCCTGCTGGATCTGGCTTTCCCGGATCGCGCCCGCCTTGCGCGCGGCGGCGATCTGCTCGGCCTCGGTGGCCTCCTGGTCGCGCTGCGCCTCGGCGATCCGCGCGGAGGCGGCGATCGCGGCCGCGTGCGGCTTGCCGAGGTTGACGATGTAGCCGGACTCGTCGTCGATCTCCTGGATCTGCAGCGAGTCCACGATCAGCCCGAGCTTGATCATCTCGGTGGCCGACGACTGGCGGACCTCGCCGGTCAGCGCGTCGCGGTTGTGGATCATCTCCTCGATGGTCAGCCCGCCCACGATCGACCGCAGGTGGCCGGAGAACAGCTCGTGGATGGTGTCGTTCATGCCCTTCTGCTGGTCGAGGAACCGGCGGGCGGCGTTCGCGATCGACGCGAAGTCGTCGCCGACCTTGTAGATCACGACCGCGCGCACGGTCACCGGCAGACCCTGTTTCGTCACGCACGAGACCTGCAGGTTCACCCCTCGGGTGTCCAGCGACAGCCT
Organism: Amycolatopsis sp. Poz14; assembly: GCF_006704225.1. Taxonomy (NCBI): domain Bacteria; kingdom Bacillati; phylum Actinomycetota; class Actinomycetes; order Pseudonocardiales; family Pseudonocardiaceae; genus Amycolatopsis; species Amycolatopsis sp. Poz14. The sequence continues at coordinate 8,286,549 of NZ_JACLHD010000001.1, read as the reverse complement.
GCGCGCGGTCTGGAAGCCCGGCAGCACGTTCACGCCGCGGCCGGTGACGATCTTGAACCCGAGGCTGTCGGCGGTCTCGGTGCGCTCGACCCGGACGCCCCAGCCGGAGATGATGAGCGCTTCGTTCGGCTCCGCGACCTTGTACAGGATCCGCAGGAGCCCGAACAGCAGGATCACGGCCACGACCGCGATCACCACGATGACCCAGATTTCCATAGCCCTCGCCGCACTTTCCGTATTCAGCTGGCACGGCGCTCAGACGCCGTCAGCACTGCGACGCGGTCAAGCGCGCAACGGTTGCCACCTTTCCACGTAGACCGTGCGCGGGGGCTCGAAATCGACCACCAGAACGGGTGTTCCCACGGCGAACGTGGTGTCCGGCTCGGCCGGATAGGCGTAGAAGGCCTCGGTGCCGCCGCGGACGCTGAGCAGCACCTCGCCGATCAGCCCCGGCCCGACGGTGCCGGTCACCCGGCCGCGGCTGCCGATCATCCGCCGAACCCCCGGATCTTGACCTTGGTGCCCTTGGGCACGAACGTGCCCGGGGCCGGGTCCTGCTGCAGGACGAAGTCGAAGCCGCCGTGCCCGTGGCCGTTGCCGTCGCCGCCCTTGCGGTCGACCTCGAGCCCGGCCGCCTTGAGCGCGTCCGCGGCCTGGTCGAACGGGCGGTACCGGACGTCCGGGACCTGCACCGCGTTCGAGACGTAGACCTTGACCTTCTTCGTCCCCGGCGAGCCCGCGCCCGGGTCAGTACGGGTGACCGCCCCGGCGGGCACGGTCTGCGAGAACTCCTCGCCGCCGTCCTGCGGCTGGAATCCGGCCTGCTTGAGGATCTGGAACGCCTCGTCCTTGGACCGCCCGGTCACGTCCGGGACCGGCGGAAGCGGCTCCGGGCCCTTGGACAGCACCAGCGTGACCTGGCCGCCGACGTCCACCGGGGTGCCCACCGCCGGGCTCACGCTCACGACGGTGCCCTGCGGCGCGGTGTCGCTGTACTCCGGCGTGCCCTGGACGACGGTGAGCTTCTGCTCCTGGATCGCCTTCGTCGCCGTGTCGAGCGCGGTGCCGACCTGGATGTTCGGCACCTTCGGCTTGCCCTTGGACACCACCACGGACACGGTGGCGTCCTGGTCGAGCGTGGTGCCAGGGGCCGGATCCACCTTGATGACCTTGTATGCCTCGACCGTGTTGTCGAACTCCTGGCTGTAGCGCGGGTTCAGCTTCGCCGCGCGCAGCTGGTCGCCCGCCTCGGCCTGGGTCAGCCCGGCGAGCTTCGGCACGGTCGTGGTCGTGACCTTGGAATCGCTGAGGATGAACGCGAACGCGCCGATCAGCCCGCCGAGCACGAGCACCCCGGCGATCGCCAGCGCGATCAGCTTGCGCTTGTCGCGCGGCTTCCGCGGCTCGTCCGGCGCGGCGGAGGGCCCGGCGCGCGGCGGTACCGGAGGCGGCGGCGCGGCGGGCACGGCCCGGGTCAGGGCGCGCGTGCCGCGGGGTCCGGAGACCGGCATGGTCTGCTGGTCAACCGGCACGTTCTGCTGGACGGCCGGGATGTTCGGGAGGGTGCGTTCGACGTCCGACACGCGGTCGCCGTCCGGCGGCGGGGGCACCGGCACCGCGACCGGCTGCAGCCCCAGTTCGGCGCGCGCGGCCTGCAACTGCGCGAGGAACTCGTTCGCGTCGGCCGGGCGCTGCTCGGGATCGCGGCGGGTGGCGCGCAGGACCAGGTCGTCGAGCGCCGGCGGCAGGTCCGGCCGGAGCTCGCTCGGGCGCGGGACGTCGTCGTTCACGTGCCGGTAGGCGACCGAGATCGCGGTGTCGCCGGTGTAGGGCAGCCGGCCGGTGAGCATCTCGTACAGCAGGATGCCCGCCGAATAGACGTCGCTCCGGGCCGTGGTGTCGCCGGTGGCGACCTGCTCGGGGGCCAGGTAGCCGACGGTGCCCAGGATGACGCTCGAGCTCGTGGTGCCCGCGCTGGCGACCGCGCGGACCAGTCCGAAGTCGCCGACCTTGACCACGCCGCCCGCCAGCTGCCCGCTGCGGCCGATGAGCACGTTCTCGGGCTTGACGTCGCGGTGCACCAGCCCGGCGGCGTGCGCGGCGGCCAGCGCGGCCAGCACCGGCTCCGCGACGCTCAGCGCCAGCGAGACGTCCAGCTGGCCCTGCTCGTCCAGCAGGTCGCGCAGCGTGCCGCCGTTGACCAGCTCCATCACCAGGAAGGCGAGACCGGCGTCCTGACCGGCCGGGGTGTCGAAGCCCTGGTCGTGCACGGCGACCACGTTCGGGTGATGCAGCTGGGCGGCCGAACGCGCTTCGCGCACGAACCGGTCGACGAACGACCGGTCGTCGGCGAACCGCGGATCCATGATCTTGATCGCCACCGCCCGGTCCAGGCGGGTGTCGAGGCCCCGGTAGACGGCCGACATCCCGCCCCTGGCCAGCAGCTGGTCAACGCGGTACCGGCGTTCGAGCAGGGTGCCGACGAGGCTGGGCTGGGTGCGCGTCACGGTGGGCAATCGTACGGAAGGCCGCGCGTGCCGGGGCGGGTCACCCGTGCGTAGCAGTGGTCCGGACGGGGGAATGTGGCACAGTGTCACGTGTGAGTGGGATTCCTGTCGCCGACGACATCCTCGACGCCGCGGTCGCGGTCAAGCCGTTGCCGGAGGTGGCGGCCGCATTGGGCGTGTCGGCCAACAAGGTGCGCCAGATGCTGCGGGACGGCGAGCTGATCGCTGTCCGGCGCAAAGGCGAACTCTGCGTGCCCGGCGACTTCTTCGTGAAGGACGGCATCGTCAAGGGGCTGGGCGGCACGATCACCGTGCTCGCCGACTCCGGGTTCAGCCGCACCGAGATGCTGCGCTGGCTCTTCACCGCCGACGACACGCTCCCGGGCAGCACGCCGATCAACGCGCTGCGCACCAGCCACGGCACCGAGGTGAAGCGGCGCGCGCAGGCGATGGCGTTCTAGCCCCGTCCCGCATTGCTCCGGTCGGGCTGACAACAATTGCCCTTCCGGACAGAACCCGCGTTTTTCGTTGACGCGGTCAATTGGTCTGGTCCATCGTCGGAAACCGTCCTGAAAATCCTGCTCGGCCGCATGCTGGAGAGGAGCATCGGGCATGGGAGGACGGGTTTCCGGAAGACGCTGCGCGCTCGCGTCGGCAGTGCTGGTGCTGGGCGGTTCCGCTTTGCCGGCACCGCCTGCGGCCGCTGAGACCGTGCCCTTCGCGGCAGCGCCGCAAGCGCGGGAAGTGACGCTGGTGACGGGGGACCGGGTCACGGTTTTCCCGGGACCGAACGGCGGTACGAATTACGCCCTTTCGTCGCCGCCTCGCACCACTTTTCAGTCCTATCAAGCCGATGGTGGCGACCGTTACGTCATTCCGAGCGACGCCGTTCCGTTTCTCGGAAAGCTGGACAAATCGCTGTTCGACGTCACCGCGCTCGCGCGGATGCAGTCCGGGAACACCCCGCTGGAGATCACTTTCCCGGCGGGCGCGGCCCCGGCGGCGCTGCCCGGCATCACGCTCGGCTCGGCCGCCGGGAACACGGCGACCGGCACCCTCGTTTCCGCCGCCGAATTCACCGCTGACCTGCACCGACGTCTCGCTGAAGACGCGTCCGCCGGCCGTCCGGCAGGCAGCAGCGTGCTGCCCGCGACGATCCGGCTGGCCGGTGCGCCTCGCGAACAGCAGCCGCGCTACCCGATGAAGATCCTCGAACTCCGCCTCGCCGATCTGCAGGGCCGCTCGGTCAACGGAATGGTGTCGCTGATCAACACCGATTCCTCGGCCAAGCTGCTGCGGCACGTCGACGTCGACGGCGTCACCCGGATCGCGGTTCCCGAGGGCCATTACGCCGCGTCCGCGACCTTCTCCGACTTCGACAGCGCCGGCAGCGTGACCGCGACGCGGACCTCGTGGGTCGAGGGCTTCGTCGTCGGCGACTCGCCGGACGTGCAGACCCTGACCGTCGAGGAGAAGTACGCGACCGCCGAGGTCAAGGTGGCCGCGCCGAAGTCGGCCACGCAGGACCTGCTCACTACCAACTTCTTCCGCGAGGACCTGACCGGCCGCGGATTCGCCGTCGGCATCTCAGGCGGCAAGACCAAGCAGTACGTGCGGCCGGTGCCGAAGCCGGATCAGGGCTTGCTGCACTACGTCGTGCAATGGGGCGGCAAAGCACCCAAGCCCGAAGACCGGTACCGCGTCGATCTTTCCTTCGCCACCGAGGGCATCTCCGAGAACCAGTCCTTCTCCACAAAGGACAGTGAACTCGCGACGGTCCGGGACCGGATGTACGCCGATCCCGCGGACAAGATGCCGGTCGCGATCGACAGCGGTCCGGTCGACCCGGTGATCCGGCGGCACGGCCTCGGCGCGAGCGGCTTCTTCATCCCCGCTCCCGGGGTGCTGACCGACTACCTCGGCACCACGCACACCAGGGAATGGGTGCAGTACGAGCAAAAAGGCTCGTCGTACCAGCTGATGACCGCAGATTCGCGCCCCTATCGGCCGGGCGGCACCACGACCGTCGACTGGTCCCGCGGTCCGCTCTCCGCCGGTCTCGGCCAGTGGCAGCGGGACCGGCTCTGCGAGGCCTGCTACTCCGGCGGCACCGTTTCGGTCGCGATTCCGGCATTGCGCGACAGCGTGCCGGACCACACCGCGGTTCCGTTGTTCTACGCCCCGCGGCTGCATTTCTCCCTGTACCGCGACGATCAGCAGGTCTTCGATCAGGACGGCACCTACGGTGTGTCGGTCGACGTGCCGAAGACGCCCGCGACCTTCCGCGGCGTACTGGACGTCGACCGGACCGCTATTCCCGGCGTCAGCCAAGCCGGAAAACTGCGCACCGAACTGACCCTGCGATACGACCTGGCGGCGGGCACCGCGCTGCCGTCCCCGCATCGCTGCCGGGCCAGCGACCCGACGCAGCCGTGCCGGATCCTCGGTGCGCTGACCGTCGACTACCGGCTGGATTCCGATCTCTCCACGACGTCGTCCTCGCCGGTGCAGATGCTGGAACTGCACGTCGGCCACGCGGCGTACAGCGGTGCCGGTTCGCATTCGCCGATCACCTCGGCGACGGTTTCGGTGTCCGTCGACAACGGAGCCACCTGGCAGCCCGCGCAGGTCTTCGGACTGTTCGGCGAATACGTGGCGGTCTGGCGGAATCCACCGGCCGGGACTTCGCCCTCGTTGAAGGTGACCGCGCAGGACCTGGCGGGCAACGCGATCACCCAAACGATCAGCAACGCCTACACCGTCGGGCAGGCCCAGCGATGAAACGCATCCTGGCTGTGCTGATTCTCCTCGGCGCGTTCATCCCGTCCGTCGCGTCCGCCGCCCCACGAGACATCTGTGGTCCCGCTGCGCCAGGATTCGCCCGCTGTTACGCCAAAGTGGACAGTCGTTCTGCCTTGCGCGCCACCGGCTACAGCCCCGCTGACCTGCGTTCCGCCTATCGCCTGCCCGACACTGGCGGCGCTGCCGAAACGATCGCCATCGTCGACGCTGGCGACGCCCCGACCGCCGAAGCAGACCTGGCGGTATATCGACAAACCTACGGTCTCCCGCCCTGCACCACGGCGAACGGCTGCTTCCGCAAAGTCAACCAGCACGGCGACGCCACGCCGCTCCCGCCGCAGCAAGGCGACTGGCCGGTGGAGACCGCGCTGGACCTGGACATGGCTTCCGCCGCCTGCGCCCAGTGCAAAATCCTGCTGGTAGAAGGAGACGACGCGTCCTTCGATGCACTCGGCACCTCCGTGGACACCGCCGTGAAACTCGGCGCGACGATCGTGTCGAACAGCTACGGCGCGCCCGAAAGCCACTGGTCCGGCGATTTCGCCGCGCATTATCAGCATCCCGGCGTCGCGATCGTCGCGTCGAGCGGTGACGGCGGATTCGCCGCACCCAACGCGCCCGCGGTGTACTCGAGTGTCGTCGCGGTCGGCGGCACGTCACTGTCCAAAGCGGACAACGCGCGCGGCTGGACCGAATCGGTGTGGATCGGTGCGTCGAGCGGATGTTCGGCTTGGGTGGCGAAACCGTCGTGGCAGAAGGATCCGAACTGTCCCGGCCGGACCGTCGCCGACGTCGCCGCGGTAGCCGATCCCGCCACCGGACCCGCCGTTTACGAGACCACAGTCCTGTCGGGCTGGAGTGTGGTCGGCGGCACCAGCGCGTCGGCGCCGTTCATCGCCGGAGTCATCGCGCTGGCCGGACACCACGACCAGTATCCGGACGCTTCGCGGCTGTATTCGGGGAAGCTCAACGATGTCGTCAGCGGAAACAACGTCGGCTTCGAGGAATGCGGTGACTACCTGTGCACTGGTGTCCCGGGATACGACGGACCGACCGGCAACGGAACTCCTAACGGACTAGCTGCTTTCTGACCGTCCACAACGGATGCGCGACCGCCGCGACCACCTGCATCCCCGCCGCCGCGGCCAATCCGGCGGTGGGGGAGCAGGCAGCCAACGGCCCAGCCACCGCGTTCCCCAGCGCAATTCCGGCGATCTTGATACTCGCCGCTGTCGTGAACACCTGCGCCCGCATCTCCGGCGGCGCTTCCCGATGCCGCACCGCGAACAACGACGCCAGCTGCGGTCCTTCGCCAACTCCGGTGAGGGCCACCGCAGCCACCAGCAGCACTGCGTTCGGTGCCGCTGCCGCCCCCGCGAGCCCGATCCCGATCGCAATGGTGCTCAACTGCACCGCACGGTCCGGAGAATACGACCGTCGCGAAAGGACCGCGTTCGCCAGCAACGACGCGACTGACAACCCGACGAGCAGCAACGTCCCGTACCCCGCGCTGCCGAGCCGCTGCGCGCCGACCAGCGGATAGCAGACGAACGCCATCCCGATCCCGACACACGACAACGTGGAGGTCGCGGTCGACTGCCGCAACGCGGGATTGCGCACGAGAACCGTTGCCGCGGCGAAGAATCGCGACGGCTGTTTCTCGGTACTCCCGGGCAGCCGCCACGCGAACGGCACCGCAACCAGCATCAACCCACCCGCGAGGACCACTGCGACCGGAGCCCCCGCAGTCGCGGCGAGCACTCCGGCCAGCCCCGGCCCGACGAGCGCTGCCGCAGTGAACGTCATCGCGTCAATCGTGCTCGCCTTGCCGAGCTTCTCCGTCGGTACGAGCGAGGGCACCTGCGCGGTCCACCCGCCGCCGATCGCCGGTGCGAGCAACCCGGTCACCACCGCAATCGTCACCACCAGGGCAAACGGCACCTGTCCGAAAAGTGCCGTGATCGCCGTCAGCCCCACCGCATACCCGACCAACCCAACCGCCAGGATCCGGCCCGGCATACGCGACCGGTCCAGAACCGCACCCAGCACCGGCCCGCCCACCGCCGCCGCGATCGTGAGCCCGGCCAGCAACGTCGACCCCGCGACGGCTCCCGAAGCACCCACGCCCAGCAGCAACACCGCCGGGCCGGACAGCTCGTCCCCAGTGCGCGCGGCAGTGGCCCCGGTGAGATACGCCGCGAATCTGTAACGGCTTGTCACTATCAAGATGTTACAGTGAGGCATGCCAGGAACGCAGCCGGATTTCGCGGGCCGCTCCGCCCGGGACGCGGTCCGTCGTGCCGTAGCGCTGCTCGATGTGCTGCTGACGGAGGACCCTGCGCCGGAATCGGTAGCCGCAGTGTTGGTCGAGCACGGAGAACCGCAACTCCAACTTTCCCCGCGCGAGGTGGCCGAGCTACGCGCCGCCGCACTGGAACTGCGGGAAGTCTTCGCCGCACCAGACGCCGCTTCGGCCGCCGAGGTATTGAACGCGCTGTTCACCGCCTACGCCGGACCCCCGCGCCTGACCGCACACGACGACAACTTCGGCTGGCACCTCCACGTCGACGCATCCGACGACGGCCCGTGGGGCACCTGGCTGATCACGTCCTCCGCGCTGGCCTTGGCCACCTTGCTAGCCGACCGCCAAAGCGCCCCCGGCGGCCTGTGCGCGTCGCCGTCGTGCGGAAAACCCTTCGCCCACCTAGGCGGCGGCAGCCCGCGCCAGTACTGCTCTTCCCGTTGCGCCACAAGGGAACGCGTCGCCGCCCACCGGGCCCGGCTAACCTGACGCTCATGGAAATCCTGTCCCTGGCGGACTTCACGAGCTTCGTCCGAGCCAACCCGCTAGGCGTCGTCGCGACCACCACCGCGAACGGCCGCCCCGAAGCGGCCCTGGTCAGCTTCGCCGTCACCCCGGACGGCTCGCTGCTGTTCAACACCCACCGCACCGCCCGAAAAGTGGCCAACCTCCGCGCCAACCCGCGCACCGCCGCGGTCATCGGCTGCACCGACACGATCTCTGTCCAAGTCGAAGGCGAGGCGGTTATCGAATCCGGCACTTCCCGTCGCGACGCAGGCGAGGTGTACCTGGAACAGTTCCCCGGCTCCCGCGCCCTCGACGAGGCTTTCGCCCTCATCCGCCTGACCCCGGATTGGCTGCGCTCCTACGACGCCAGCGCCGATCCAGCCCAAGTCAGCGAAGGCGCCCCGGCCTGGCACTGAGCGCACGCTGCACCAGCGCAGGCACCGCGACCGCGACCCGTCGCCCCTTGCCCACCACGGCGCGTCGGTTCAGCACGGCGTAGTCCATGGCTTCGATCTCGTCCAAAATGCCTTCGTACAAGGTGATCGACGTCCGCACACAAGGCCGAGACTCCGGCCGCAGCAACGAAATCCCGGCCTCAGCGCGCCGATAAACCGCCCGCGTCCGGGAAACCGCCACCGCGAGCGCCGCCCGCACCCGTGGATCCGCACGGCCCTGGCGACGCGCGTCGACCAGTCTCTCGCGGTCCACCCCGAACGCCGCCAATTCCTCGGTAGGCAGATACAACCGCCCGCGATCGAGGTCCTCGCCGACATCCCGCAGGAAATTGGTCAGCTGAAACGCTTCCCCCAACGCCGCCGCGCTCGGCGCGGCTTCCTCCAGCGGCGCGACAGTCCCGAACACCGGCAGCATCTGCAGCCCGATCACGCAAGCCGAACCGTAGATGTACTCCCCGAGATCGGCGTAAGTCGCGTATTCCGCGACCGTCAGGTCCATCCGCATGGAATGCAGGAACGCATCGATGAGCGGACGACCGATGTCGTACCGGCGCACCGTATCGGCAAGGGCCGCCAGCACCGGATCGGCTGGCACCCGCCCGTCGTAAACCTCGTCCACCAGCCCGGCGACCTTGTCCAGCGCGACCGCCGGATCGGTGCCGGGCTCGGGGTTGTCGACCAGTTCGTCGGCCATCCGCGCGAAGCCGTACAGCGCGTGCGCGGCCGGCCGGGCCCGCGCCGGAAGCAGCCGGGTGGCAAGGAAAAACGTGCGCCCGTGGTGGGCGTTGATGCGCCGGCACGTCGTGTAGGCAGCACGCAGCGCGGGCTCGGCGATACCGGCCGCGTCGAGCTCGCTCACCGGCCGGTGATCCTTTGCGCGGCGAGCCGTCCGGAGATCAGCACCGGCGGGATGCCGACCCCCGGCGTCGTCCCGCACCCGGCGAGCACCACGTTTTCCGCCGCCCGCACCAAGTTCGCGGGCCGGAACGGGCCGGTCTGGCGGAAGGTGTGCGCGAGCGAGAACGGCGTCCCGGCGGCCAACCCGCGCGCCGCCCAGTCGGCCGGAGTCAGCTGTTCGTCCACAATGTACTCGTCGCGGAACCCGGTGAGCCCGCGCGCTTCCAGCGTACGCAGCAGTTCTTCGCGATAAGCCGGGCCGACGCGCGCCCAGTCGATCGGGCCGGTGGTCAGGTTCGGGGTCGGAGCGAGCACGGAGACGATCTCGCCGCCGTCGCCGGCGAGCGTCGGCTCCGTCGCGGTCGGGCGCGTGACCAGCAGCGACGGATCGCTCATCAGCTTGCCCTCGCGGACGATCTCGGCAAAGGTCCGTTCCCACGCCTGGCCGAAGAAGATCGTGTGGTGGTCCAGTTCCGGCCACGAACGGTCCGCGTGCCCGTGCAACACGAAAGCCGACGGCGAGTACTTCAACGGCAGCACCCGCCGCGGACGCGCGCCAATCAGCCGGTACGCCGCCGAAAGCTCTGTCGCGAGCACCACGGCATCACACTCAATACGCTCGCCCGAGCGCGTCCGTACAGCGCGTACGCGGGACGACACTCGCTCAAGCCACGCAGCCTCCGTACCGAAGCGCAGTTCGGCACCAGCGCGCGTCGCAGCGTCAGACATCGCGCGGGCGATCGCCCCCATGCCGCCGCGCGGGTAGTACACGCCGCCGACAGTGTCCATGTACGCGATGACGCCGTACGCGCCAAGCGCACGCGTCGGATCGAGACCTGCGTACAGCGCCTGAAAAGAGAAGAGCCGCCGTACGCGCTCGTCGCGCAAGAAGCTGGAAACGCGCGGCCCCAACCGGCCGAAGCCACCCAACGCCGCGAGCTTCACGAGTTCCGGCCGGACCAAATCCAGCGGCGAATCGAAGTTCGCGCCGATGAAGTGGTCCTTCTGCGCCGCGTACAGGTCAGTGAGCCACCGGCGCAGCCGCCGGTAACCGTCCGCCTCGGCCGGACCGGCGAACGACCGGATCTCGGCCTCCATCGCCTCGCCGTCGGTGTGCACGGCGAGCGTGCTGCCGTCCGCGAACCGAGCCCGGTACGCCGGGTCGAGCCTGGTCAGCGGCACCGTGTCGGCCAACGATTCGCCGACCGCGTGCAGTGCTTCGTCCACCAGTTCCGGCATGGTGAGCACGCTGGCCCCGGTGTCGACCGCGTTCGCGCCGAAGTCCTGCTGACCGGCCCGTCCGCCGGGCATCTTCTGCTGCTCCAGCAGCGTCACCCGCCGTCCCGCGCCGAGCAGGTGCAGCGTCGCCGAGAGCCCGGCCAGCCCGGCGCCGACGACCACGACGTGGTCGGCGGGCCCGTTCACCGTGCGCATCAGAACTTCCGCTGGGTAGCCAGACGGATCAGCTCGGCGAGCGCCGACGGAGCGGGCTCGGCCAGGTGCGCGCGGTCGAGCGCGGCGTTCGCGGACGCGGTCAGCTCGTCGATCTGACGCTCCACCGCGGCGACCGCGCCGACCGAGGTCAGCGCCTCGCGCACCTGGTCCACGGTGCCGCTGGTCAGGTCGGCGGCCCCGATCGCGCCGGCGATCGCCTTGGCCGCGGCGTGGTCGCCCTTCTCCGCGGCGAGCTGCAGACCGAGCGCCACGAGCAGGGTGCGCTTGCCCTCGCGCAGGTCGTCCCCGGCGGGCTTGCCGGTGACCGACGGGTCGCCGAACACGCCGAGCAGGTCGTCGCGCAGCTGGAACGCTACGCCGACGTCGCCGCCGAACTCCAGCAGCGTGGAAATCAGCCGGTCGTCCGCCCCGGCGAGCGAGGCGCCGAGGTGCAGCGGCCGCTGGACGGTGTACGCGGCGGTCTTGAGCCGGTCGATCCGCAGCGCGGCCTCGGGCGAAGCGTCGCCGACCGCCTGCGTGCGGACGTCGAGGTACTGCCCGGCGAGCACCTCGGTGCGCATCGCGCGCCAGGCCGGGCGGGCCGCCGCGATCGTCTCCGCGGGCAGCGGGGCGTCGGCGAACATATCGTCGGCCCAGGCCAGCGCCAGGTCTCCCACCAGCACCGCGCTGGCCAGCCCGAACACCGACGGAGTGCCGAGCCAGCCGCGGTCGGCGTGCAGTTTCTCGGCGGCCACGTGCACGGTCGGCTTGCCGCGGCGCGAGTCGGAGGAGTCGATGAGGTCGTCGTGGATCAGCGCGCACGCCTGGATCAGCTCCAGGCTCGCGACCGCCTGCAGCGCGCCCTCGGCGAGCGGGCCGGACGCCGCGCCGCCCGCGCCGCGCCAGCCCCACCAGGCGAACGTCGGCCGGATCCGCTTGCCGCCGCCCAGCACGAAACCGGACAGCGCCTCGATCCCGGCCGCGACGCTCGGCTCGGTGCGCAGGATCTCGCTCCCCGCCCGGCCGAGGAAATCGGCCAGCGCACGCTCCACGTGCGCGGGGAGGTCGGCGTCGAATCCGGGCGCGTCCATGCCCTCATCCTCCGGGACGAGGGCGGCCGGGGTCACGCCGGGCGCCCCCGGATGTGGCGCACCAGACGCGGTCAGCCGGTCCGGAACGCGTCAGGACGGCCGCTCGCCGCGAAGTACTCCGCCGCTTCGGCCGGTCCGCGCGGCCGGTAGCCGGGTTCGAGACAGCCCTCGTACCAGTCCTTCGCGAGATGCCACAGCGCGTCGAGCCCGAGCAGCTCGCCCGGACTGTCCACACAGGATTCGGCGCAGTACAGCCGCTGCTTCGCCCGGTCGCCCGCGAGCTGGTCGGGCGGGGCAGGGAAGTACGCGACCTGCGCGCCGCCCGGCGGCCGGTCCCGCCGCACGACCAGCGCGGACGGCTCGCCGCAGCCGGGACAGCGCGTCGCCACCAGCACCTCGGGCTCGCCGGACACGAGGTGCGGGATCGCGAACGAATCCCAGGCGCACCCGCCCCACCACATGGTGTGCTCGCCCATCACCGCGAACCCGAGCGGGACCGCCGCGAACGGCGCGGCCAGCGCCACGTGCTCGCATTCGTCCAGCCACAGCCATCTCGGGTCGGCCATCCGGTGCAGGGCCTGTTTCGCCACCGCGAGCGACCCGTGCGCGGCGTCCGCCAGCTCGGGCGCGGTGGGCGGGCGGCCGCGGGTGGAGAACGCGCGGTAGACCGCCACGCGCACGTCGTCGTCCCAGGCCAGGTCGTCTTCACTGCTCATGGCTCGCCTCCCCGCAGGGTTCGCCCCTGACGGTACGCGCCGTGGCCAAGCCCACCCGTCAACTCTGCCGCGGGCCGAAGCGAGCCACTACCATTTCCCTCCATGACGTCGGTGATCGAAAGGCTGCGGGGGGACGGGCCCGCGTTCTCCGTCGAGTTCTTCCCGCCCCGCGACGAGGCCGACGAGGCCGTCCTGTGGAAGGCCATCCGCGAGCTGGAACCGCTGGACCCGGCGTACATGTCGATCACCTACGGCGCGGGCGGTTCGAGCCGTGACGGCACCATCCGCAGCATCGCCCGCGTCGCCACCGAAACCACGCTCTGCCCGATGGCCCACCTGACGGCGGTCGACCATTCGGTGTCCGAACTGCGGAACGTGATCGGCTGGTACGCGGCGGTCGGCGTGCGCAACATCCTCGCCCTGCGCGGCGACCCGCCCGGCGACGTCTACGGCGACTGGGTGCCGCACCCCGAGGGCCTCACCTACGCCGAGGAACTGGTCGAGCTGGTCCGCTCGCTCGGCGACTTCTGCGTCGGCGTCTCGGCCTTCCCGTACGGCCACCCGCGTTCGGCGGACCTGGAATCGGACACGAAGCACCTGGTCCGCAAGTTCCGCGCGGGAGCCGATTTCGCGATCGCACAGCTGTTTTTCGAGGCAGAGGACTTCCTGCGACTGCGCGACCGGGTCGCCGCTGCGGGCTGCGACGCGCTCGTGCTGCCCGGCATCATGCCGCTGACCACCCTGCGCACGCTGCACACCACGATCAAGCTCTCCGGCGCTCCCGCGTCGCAGCGCCTGCTGGACCGGCTCGAACCGTTCTCCGACGACCCCAAGGCGTTCCGCGCGGCCGGTCTGGACTGGGTCACCGAACTGTGCGAGAAACTGATCGCCGAAGGCGTGCCCGACCTGCACTTCTACACCTTCAACCGGTCCAAGGCGACGCGCGAGGTCGTCACCCGGCTCGGACTGGTGCCCGCCCGCGCGTAACTCCGTGGGCTGGGGGCGCCTCCGGCCGGTAGCGTGCCGGACATGGCTTCCACCGAACAGAGCGTTCCGGAGATCTGCGACCGGTACGTCGACGATTACGTGGCCGTGGACCCGGTCGCGGCCACCATGCTCGGCGTCGCGGGCTACGACGACCAGCTGACCGACTATTCGCCCGCGGGCCACGACGCCCGCGCGGACCTGGCGCGGCGCGCGCTGGCCGCGGTGAACGCCGCGGAACCGGCGGACGCGGGGGAGCGGGTCGCGAAGGCCGTGTTCACCGAGCGGATCGGCCTCGAGCTGGAGATCCACGACGCGGGTCTCGACGCGGCCTCGCTCAACGTGATCGAGAGCCCGGTGCAGGGCCTGCGGATGGTCTTCGACCTGATGCCGACCGACACCCCGGACGACTGGGCGAACGTCGCGGCCCGGCTGCCGAAGGTGCCCGAGGCGCTGGCCGGGGTCCGCGCGGCGCTGCTGGCCTCGGCCGACAAGGGGCGGGTTTCCGCGCTGCGGCAGGTCTCGAAGGTCGCCGAGCAGTGCGAGACGTGGGCCGGGCTCAAGGACGGCCCCGGTTTCTTCGCCAGCATGGTGGCCGACGCGGGCGTGGATTCCCTGAAGTCCGACCTGGCCGCGGGCGCGCGGGCCGCGGACGAGGCGTTCGCGGAGTTCGCCGGATTCCTGCGCGCCGAACTGGCCCCGAAGGCCCCGGTCAAGGACGCCGTCGGCGAGGACACCTACCGGCTGTGGTCGCGCTACTTCATCGGCGCGGAGCTGGACCTGCGCGAGGCCTACGAGTGGGGCTGGCACGAATTCTCGCGGCTGGAAACGGAAATGCGCGCGGTCGCGAACCGCATCAAGCCCGGCTCGACGCCCGCGGAGGCCGCGGCGGTGCTCGACGCCGATGCGCGCTATCGCATCCAGGGCCGCCCGCAGTTCGAGGCGTGGATGCAGCAGCTGTCCGACGACGCGCTGAAGTCGTTGCGCGGCAAGCACTTCGACATCCCGGACCGGCTGATGGCGCTGGAGTGCAAGATCGCCCCGCCCGGCGGCGGCGTCGGCGCGTACTACACCGGGCCGAGCGAGGACTTCAGCCGTCCCGGCCGGATGTGGTGGTCGCTTCCCGCCGACCGCAACGACTTCACGACCTGGCGCGAGGTGTCGACGGTCTACCACGAGGGCGTCCCCGGCCACCACCTGCAGATCGCGACGGCGGTCAACCAGGCCGAGACCCTCACGAAGTACCAGCGGCTGATGACGTTCATCTCGGCGCACGGCGAGGGCTGGGCGCTGTACGCGGAACGCCTCATGGAGGAACTGGGCTACCTCTCCGACGACGGCAACCTGCTCGGCATGCTGTCCGAGCAGTTGTTCCGCGCCGCCCGCGTCGTGGTCGACCTCGGCATGCACCTGGAGCTGGAAATCCCGGCGGGCACCGGATTCCACGAGGGTTCGCGCTGGACGCCGGACCTGGGCCTGGAGTTCATGCTCACCCGCACGATCACCGACCAGGCGCACATCCGCGACGAGATCGACCGCTACCTCGGCTGGCCGGGCCAGGCCCCCTCGTACAAGCTCGGCGAACGCCTGTGGCTCGCCGCGCGCGACGACGCCCGGGCGCGGCAGGGTGCGGCGTTCGACATCAAGCAGTTCCACACCAAGGCCCTGCAGATGGGCGGCATGGGACTGGACACCCTGCGCGAGCAGTTGGCGCAGCTGGACTGAGACTGCTTTCCCGGGCCGGTGTTCCCGCACCGGCCCGGGTGTCTTTCCCGCATGGTTACCGCTCAGCTCATCGAAACGGCCCGGCTGGACCTACTACCGCTTTCCGTCTTGCACGCCGAGGAGATGGCCGTCGTGCTGTCGGATCCGGCCCTGCACACCTACATCGGCGGCGCTCCGGATTCCTTGGCCGCCCTCCGCTCGAGCTACCAGCGGATGACCGCGGGCTCGCCCGACCCGGCGGTGTCCTGGCTGAACTGGGTGATCCGGCCGCGCGATTCCGGCCTGGCGGGCACTGTCCAGGCGACGGTCAGCGGCTCGGTCGCCGAAATCGCCTGGGTGGTGGGGACTCCGTGGCAGGGCCGGGGCATCGCCACCGAAGCCGCGCGCGGGCTTGTCGCGTGGCTCGACCGGCAGCCGGTGGACGCGATCGTCGCCCACATCCACCCGGAGAACCGGGCCTCCGCCGCGGTCGCCGCCGCTGTCGGCCTCACGGCCACCGACGAGCGGCAGGACGGCGAGATCCGCTGGCGTCGCGCGCCACAAACCCGTTGATCGGCTCCCCGGCCTCTGGTTAAGCTCCCGCCCGTGCAGTGGCTCCTCGTCGTCATCCCACCACCAGCCTCCTGAGCGGGGCAGTTTTCGCCGCGTGCGCCCGAACCGGGCCCGCGGCCACCGGATGACGTCCTGAACCGGCCGGCACACGCTGCCCCGCGTCGTCGATTTCCGATTCCTTCGACGCAGGAGCCCACTTCCGAATGTCTATTGCCGTACCTTCGCGCGCCCGCTCGTCGGCCGCCCTAGTCGTCGCCGGCGTGCTCTGGGGAACCGGTGGCCTGTCCGGGTCGCTTCTCGGCCAGCAAGCCGGCCTGCACCCGCTGGCCGTCGCCGCCTACCGCCTGCTCATCGGCGGTGCCGCGAGCGCCGCCTTCGTCGCTCTCGCCGGCGGACTTCGCCTTCCCGCCAAGGAAACCTGGCGTCGTCTCCTCCTTGTCGGCGCGCTCTTCGCGCTTTTCCAAACCAGCTACTTCGCTGCCGTCGCGCTCAGTTCGGTCAGCGTCGCGACCATGACCACGATCGGTGCCGCACCCGTCGTGCTCACGGTGGTCTCCGCGGTACAGCACCGCCGCGCGCCGCGGTTGTGGACGCTGGTGTCGGTCGGCGGTTCCGTCGCGGGGCTGGTGCTGTTGCGGTGGTCGCCGGAGACCGCGACGTCACCCGCCCAACTGGTCGGCGGCCTAGCCTTCGCGCTGCTCGCGGCGACCGGTTTCGCCGTGCTGACGCTCGTCACAGCGGAGCCCGTCGCCGGTCTGGAACCGTTGGCTACCACGGCATTCGGCTGCCTGACCGGCGGTTTGCTGCTGACCCCCGCCGCGTTGTGGTTCGGCATGAGCCTGCCCGCCCACGCCGACGTGCTGCTGCTGGCCGGGTACTTCGGCGTTGTCCCGACAGCCGTCGCGTATGCCGCGTACTTCCGCGGCCTCGGCGGTGCCCACCCGGTGCTGGGCGCGCTGTCCGCGCTGCTGGAACCGCTTACCGGGACCGTGCTTTCGGTCATTTTCCTGCACGAACGGCTGAGCGCGTTCGCGTGGGGCGGTGCGGTGCTGCTCGTCGCGGCGCTCGCGGTCGGCTACTGGCGGCCGGAGCCCCGATGACGACGCCCGCGCGCGGCCGGTTGCGCAACTTTCACGGACTGTCCGCATTCTTGGAGATTTCGCCACGAACGGGTGACGGATTCCGCTACGGTGCCGCCTATGTTCACCGAAAACCGAATATTCCGGACATCGGCGCTGGTCACGGGGGCGGCACTGCTGGCCTTGCTCGCGGGCTGCGGCGGTGGCTCGGCCGCGGGCACCGCTCCGCCTGCCAGTGCGAAACCCCCGATCACCGACCCCGCGGTACAGGCGGCGGCCCTGCGGACCGTGGATCCGTGCGCGCTGCTGGACGCCAAGACTCTCGGCGGCGTCGGCACTCCGGACCAGTCGAGCCTTTCGTCGTCCGAATGGGGCGAGTGCAGCGTCAACGTCAAGGACTCCGGCGGCAAGACCGTCGAACTGGTGCTGCGCGTCGGCGACCAGCTGATCATGTCGAAGGACCCGGTCGAGAAGCTCGAAGGCCTGCCGCTGGTCGTCGACGACGACAAGCCCGGGTCGTGCTGGGTCTCGGTCGTGACGTCGTTCGAACAGTCGCTGGGGATCACCTTCCAGACCAAGGCCCCGGGCGGCGACGCCTGCGCGCCCGGCCGCGCGGCGCTGACCAAGGTCGTGCAGGCACTGCACAGCGCTCCTCCGCAGTACAAGCAGGCACCCGGTTCCGTGCTGACCACCGACCCGTGCGCGGTGGCCGGCAAGCAGGCGGTGGAGACCGCGTTGGGACAGAAGTCCTTTGTGGAGCCCAAGAGCCTGCACGAATGCGACTTCTGGTCCGGCGACGACACCCACTACCCGCAGGTTTCGGTGCACCTCTACCAGGGCCTGCCCGCCGACGCCGAGGACGGCCAGCCCGCCGACCTTGGCAACGGAGTCACGGCCATCCAGAAAAAGGACGAGGACAGCAGCGTAGTCAGCTGCGACGCGACCTGGCGCAAGATAGAAACCCCGGAGGACGACGAAGCGCACGGGTACGGCGAGATCGTCTCCGTGGAGTTCAGCGGCGAGCCCACCAGCGGACTCGACACCGCCACCGCCTGCACGAAGGCGGTCGCCGTGGCCAAGACAGTGGCACCGTCGCTGGGCCACGCCTGATCACTCGCGAATCGCGCGGGCCTTCTGGGGGCCGGTTAACGCGGTAGGCGAGCGCGCCGTGCGCCCGGTCCGACATCGGGCGCGCGGCGGTCCTACTGCGTTTCGAGCGGCAGCGCCCGCCCGAGAATCGCGAACGGCCGCGGATCGCCGGTGAACTGGTAGTCGCGCAGAACGTCGACGAACCCCATGCGCCGGTACAGCTTCCACGCCCGGCTGGTGCCCTCCGGAGTGGAGAGCAGGACGTTCGCGCTGGGCACGCCGTCGAGCAGCCGGCGCAGCAGGTCCTCGCCGATCTGCTTGCCCTGGTTCTCCGGGCGCACGTGGATCTCGGTGAGCTCGAAGTAGTCCGTCAGCCAGCGTTCGGCTTCCTCCGTTCCGGAGCGGCGGGTGAGACCGTGCCGGACCTGCTCGTGCCACCACTGCCCGGCGCGGCCCTTGTAGCCGTACGCGATGCCGAGCAGGACGCCGTTGTCGTCGAGAGCGGCCATGCAGCGCCAGCCCTCGCGCAACGCGTGCGTGAGCCACATCGGCGCGCGCTGCTCCGCCGTGCCCTCGGGGTAGCGCATGGCGTTCACGTAGATCGCCAGCGCTTCCGGCAGCCGGGACCGGAACTCGTCGGCGGAGAACTGCACGTACCGGGAGCACCCGGAGGAGGACATCGCGGTCACAGTCGACCATCCTCCCCTTCGCCCGCGAGATCGCCGGGGGTGCCCCCGGTGAGGGTGACGAGTTCGTCGAACGTCGTCGGGAAGACCGATTTCGGATGCCCCGCCGCGGCCCACACCTCGGAGTACCCGCGCAACGCCGTGTCCACGAGCGTCACGAGCCGCTCCGGATGCCCGACCGGCGCGACGCCCCCGATCGGCTGCCCCGTGTGCTCCCGGACGAACGCCGCGTCCGCCTTGCCGACTTCGGCGACCCCGGCGAGTTCCGCCAGCCGGGACTCCTCGGCCCGATGCGCCCCCGAGGTGAGGGCGAGCACCGCGACCTCGGCCCCGTCAGCCGCGCGGCCCCGGAAAACCAAACTGTTCGCGATAGCGCCGACCGGCACCCCGAGCGCCTCCGCGGCCTGCGCGGCAGTGCGCACTTCAGCGGGCAGCACCCGCACTCCGGCAGCGGCAGCGTGCAGCCCGGCCTCGCCCAGTGCGGCGGTGACCTTGGCGACAGCGGGATGGTCGTGGGTGCTCACCCGGTTATGAGACCACGCCAGTGCAGCCGTGTCCCGCACCACGTGCCCGGATTCCACCGGCGGGGTTGAGCGGACTCGCCGGCGCGGCTACTCTGGAAACAGATCGAACAGACGTTCGATACCCGGTGGGAACGCACCGGCCGGTCCCGGGGTGGGGGAAGCACCTCGGGCCTCCGGCCGGCCCACCCGAGCAGGAGGAGGGTCGCCATGTCCGTCTCGGTCGTGTCCCCCGCGGACCGTGCCCCCGAGGCACACCGACCTGGCGCGGTGGGCGAACAGCTGACGTTCGGCGCGCCGGTGGAACGGCCAGGTGCTGCTGGTGCTGCTGCAGAGGGTGCTGCTGGCTCCGAGGGCAGCGCTGCTCAGGCGTCGCGTTCGGGTGCTGGTTCGGTTCCGTCGCCTGCTTCGGTGACTGGCTCTGCTCAGCCCGGGCTCGATCTTTGGCTCGCGTCGGAGAACGAGGCTGCTGCTCCGGCGGCTGGCCCCGCCCGGTCCGCTGCTTCGGAAACTGGCCCGGGCCTGACCCCCGCGCCGGGAAGCGACTCTGCGGCGTCGTCCGTTTCGGTGAGCGACTCTGGCCGGTCTGGTGTTCCAGGGGCCGAGTCTGGCTTGCCGTCTGCGTCGTCTCTTTCGTCGTCCGATTTCGACGGGCCTGCTGCTCCGGCGACTGGCCCTGGCTTGACGCCCGCGCTGGAAATCGACTCTGCGGAGTCGTCCGCTTCGGTGACCGACGCTGGCCAGCGTGGTGTTCCAGCGAGCGAGGCCGGTCTGCCGCCCGCCTCGTCTCCTTCGCAGTCCGGTTCTGGCAAACCTGCTTCGGCGGCTGGTCCCGCTCAGCCCGCTTCCGCGGAGCCGAGCCTCGACTCGTCGTCCGAACCAGCGTCCCTGGCAGCCAACCTCTCTGCTCCGGCAACCACCCCCGCGCTGCCCTTCGCGTCGGAAAACACCCCAGCCCCCCAGTCCGAACGCCCCTCAACCCTCAAGCCCACCGTGCACCACGTCCCCGAAAACACCGTGCCCAGCGCCCCGCCCCCGAGGCAGGTCGTCCACCGCACCCGGGCCGCGGTCCGGCCCTCCGCCGAGCCGTCCGCCCGCCGCTCCGGCGCCAAGGTCCAGCCGCAACTTCCGCTGTCCCTGCGCCCGCCGGCCCCGCCCGAGGCGGTCACCCTTCTCGCCCAGGCCAACCGCGGACTCGACCACGCGGACAACGAACGCGACCCAGCCGAACGCTTCATCGGCGCCTACCTGGCCGCCCTGCGCGGTGCGGGTGCGGTGCTCGCCGTCCGGGGCCGTCCGCGCCGGGGCCGGGGCCGTCCGGCCAGCGGCTGGGTGCTGCTCGACGCCGTCGCCCCCGAGTTGCGCGAATGGTCAGCGTTCTTCGCCGACCACTCGGAAACCCGGGCCGCCGCCGAAGCCGGCATCAGCGGTCGTGTCACCGCCGAGCTGGCCGAGAGTCTGCTGCAGGCGACCGCCCAGTTCCTCGAACTGGTCCGCCGGGTCGTGCACGACCTGCCGATGTCCGGGGAAGCCCATGTCGCGTGAACTCGGCACGGTCGACCACGGCCGGCTGCTCGAGGCGTTCTCCGCGGAGGCGCACCTGCTGGGGGAGGTGGCGCACTCGGCGTCACCCGATTCGCCGGTGCCCACCGCCCCCGGCTGGACGTTGAACGAGCTGCTCAAACACGTCGGCTCCGTCTACTGGCAGGTCCTCGGCTGGATCCGCGAAGGCCACCGCCCCGAACCGTGGCGCGAGCCCCTGCCCGGCCAGCCCGTGGTCGACTTCTACTCCGTCGCCCGCACCGAACTCGAAGTCGAACTGGCCAACCACGACCCGGCCACCCGAACCGCCACCTGGTGGTCCGCCGACCCGACCCACGGTTTCTGGCGCCGCCGCATGCTCCACGAAACCCTCGTGCACCGAGTGGACGCCGAGAACGCAGCCGGAATCGGCGATTCGACGGTGCCCGACGACCTGGCCGCCGACGGCGTCGACGAGGCCCTCACTCTCTACTTTGGACACAAGCTCACCACCATGGGCATCTCGGGAACCCGCAACGGCACAGTGGGTTTCCACACCGGCGGCCACAGCTGGATCGCGAGAGCAGGCCCCGGCGAAACGGAGGCCTGGCGCTGCTCTCCCCGAGAAGCCGACGCCGCGGACGCGATCGTCACCGGCTCGCCCGCGAACGTGTACCTCTGGCTGTGGGGAAGAGTCCCGGTGACCATGGTCCACACCGACGGAGACCACGAGCTGTCCGCCCAAACCTGGGCCCTGCTGCGACTGGCCACCAGATAGCGTTCGAGAACTGAAAGCGGGGAAGCTTCCCGGTTCTGCGCTGTTTCCTCGACCACCGTGGCGATCCGGCTGTGCCGGCAAGCGTGATACCCCCGCGCTTGTCGGCACAGTTCTTTTACCGACCCCGCGACCCGCCGTTTTTGTCGGCCCTGCCCGCTACCGTGGCGACATGGCAACACGTCTGGCCAGCCTGGTCATCGCCGCCGAACAACCAGCACGCCTGGCCCGCTTCTGGTCCGACCTCCTAGGCTGGCAGCTCACCACGAAATCCCCAGCCGAGGCAGCAATCCAGCCCCCACCCGGCGACGGCTGCGACCTCACCCTGGTCTTCGCCGCGACCTCCCGCCCGAAGACCACTAAAAACCGCCTCCATCTGGACCTCTCCAGCACCTCCGGCGAGAACCAGCGCGAAACAGTCTCCCGAGCCGTTTCTTCAGGAGCACGCCCGATCGACATCGGCCAG
This sequence comes from Amycolatopsis sp. Poz14, assembly GCF_006704225.1. NCBI lineage: Bacteria > Bacillati > Actinomycetota > Actinomycetes > Pseudonocardiales > Pseudonocardiaceae > Amycolatopsis > Amycolatopsis sp. Poz14. The sequence continues at coordinate 8,264,440 of NZ_JACLHD010000001.1, read as the reverse complement.
CGCAACGTCCCGTGGATCGTTCTGGCCGACCCCGAAGACAACGAGTTCTGCGTACTCGAACCCCGCGAGGAATACGCCAATTCCGGTGCCATCGCAGCGATCGTCGTCGATGCACAAGACCCCGCGCGCCTGGCCCGCTTCTGGTCCCCGTTCACCGCGTGGCCGATCACCGCGGACGACCCCGCCATCACCACCCTGCGCAACCCCACCGGCCGCGGCCCCACTCTCGAATTCCTGCGCGTGAACACCCCAAAATACGGGAAAAACCGCCTTCACCTAGACCTATCCGGTGACGACCCAGCTGAAACCGACCGCATCCAAGCCGCCGGTGCCCGCCCACTCGGTACCACTCAGCCCAACGCCGCTCAGGCCGACTTCACCGACCCGGAAGACAACGAATTCCGCGTCCTACTCCCAAACTGACCCGCACCATTGTTTCCCGCAGATCACACATTCCCGGCCACCCTCTGACAGACCCGAAACACCACAAGACGCCCCCGGTTACGTACGTCGGCGACGGTACGTCCATGGACACGCCCTCCACCCCCCGCAGCCTCCTCGCGAACACAATCCCCGCGCACCCGTCAAACCACCGCCACCCCAACGAAAACCTCGCGCCAGCACAAGCCTGGCGAGTACGCGTCCGCTCCGACGCCCACCCCGGCACCTTGGCCCGCTTCGCAATCCGCCTGGCCGACCTCGAATGCAGCATCCTCGGCCTGACCAGACATCCAGCCCCCGGCGGCGTCCTGGACGAATTCGTCCTGCGCCCAGCAGCAGGCTTGCCCCAGCACCTCCTGATAGACGCCCTCCGCGACGAAGGCGGCGATTGCCTGGGGATGACTGAAACCACCATCCCGGACGTCCGCGCCTCCGCTGCCACCACGCTCGCCGCCGAGGATCCGATCGCCGACGCCGCCCGGGAACTCCTCACCCCCATCGCGGAATCACCGTCCCCTGAATTGCCGACAACCGCTGGCATCCGGAAACTCCCTGCCCCGGCGACACGCCTCAAGCCTTCTTCTCCGCCATTCGATGCCCCAGCAACTGTTGATACGGAGACCCGCGCCGCGAAGGGGCCACTCGACGCTCCGGCAGTTTCTGATCGACAGGCAACTTCTAGAGCTGAGGTCGGAAGATCCGATGCTCCGGTGGCACGCGTTGAGCCGTCTTCAGGGCCACTCCACGCACCGGCAGCGACTGATCGAGAGGCAACCTCCGACACTCGGCTACGCGGTGCTCAGGCGGCATCTGCGTCCCGCACCGGTGGGAAGCCGCCCACCGAGGCTTCCGCGCGCGAACTCCGCGCTCCTTCAGTCCCGACGGCCATAGATCAAGAAACTGCTTCTGCACTCGATGCCGGAGCACGCCGTGTTCCGGCGGCCACTGCGCTTCCCGTCGCGGGCGAGCTGTGCATCGGGGCCGACGCTCGGGAATTGTCCACTCCGGCAGCAACTTCCAGCACCGCCGACGACACGGCGGTCACCGAAGCAATTGCCAATGCCGTCGGGAGAGCGCCGATTGCCGAAACTACCGTTCGCGGACTTCGCGATTCAGCCGCGACAGCGCTCGTCGCCGCTCGGCGGGCGATTGTTGATCCGGATTGCCGCGCTCCGATGCTGCGGATGGTGCTGTCCGCGGATCTCGTGACGCTCGTCCCGATGAGCGAGGCCAACCCAGGGCGCACCGAAGGCGGCCACCGGGCGGTATTCGCCTTTGGGGAAGGGCAGGCGTTTGTCGCCCGGCGGCGATGGGTGGCATTCGCTGAACCCGAACTTGCCCAGGCCGCAGCCTTCCTGGAACTGCTCGCCGCGGCGGAGCAGAATCTGGCCGGTCCGGCGGTGCTCAACCGTCCGGACGGGGCGGCGGTCGTTCTGCGCCTCGGTACTCCGCGCGACACCGACGCGATCGGTGCGGTGCATCTTCGCTGTTCGGCGAAGACGTTGTTCAACCGCTACCACACAGGGCTGCGCACGGTTCCCCGGAAATGGCTGCACCGCTTGCTCATGCCTCCGCGCGGAACCAGCTTGCTCGCGGTGTGCGGCCGGGACGTGATCGGGTTCGGGCAGTTGATTTCCCAGCGCGACGGTACGGCCGAGGTATCGCTTCTCGTCGAGGATGCATGGCAGCGCCAGGGAATCGGCACGGCGTTGCTCGCTCGGCTGGTCGCCCTCGCCGGAGCCGACGGGATCACGGAACTGACTGCGTTCCGTCTTCCGGGCAACGACGCGATGGCCCGGACCGCTGTTCGCGCCGGACTGCGGGTCGAAACCAGCCCGGACGACGGCACGGTGCTGCGGCTCGTCGCCGACCGGACGTCGCGGACGGTCAGCGGTTCCAGAACCAGTCTTTGCCCCGCGCCTCGCGCAGCGCCTGCTTCTTCCGGTCGGGAGTGAGCCGGTCGAGGTAGAGCTTGCCGTCGAGATGGTCGGTTTCGTGCTGGAGACACTGGGCCAGCACGTCGACGCCCTCGACCTCGATCGGCTCGTTGCGCAGGTCGACGCCGCGCACCACGGCGTGCTTCGCGCGGACCGTCGGGAACCACAGTTCCGGCACCGACAGGCAGCCCTCGCCGATTTCGTGCGTTTCCTCGGACAGGTGGGCGATCTCCGGGTTGATGACGTACCCGGTCAGCCCGCCGACGTCGTAGCTGAACACCCGCAGCCCGACCCCGATCTGCGGCGCGGCGAGCCCTGCCCGGCCCTCCGGCTGCACGCTGTCGAGGAGGTCCTTCACCAGCGCCTCGATCTTGCTGTCGAACGTGGTCACCGGGTCGCACGCGGACTTGAGCACCGGGTCACCGAAGTAGCGCAACTCGCGCATCGCCATGATCGAACGTCCTTTTGTCCACCGAGGGGCCACGAGAAGTCTAGTGACACCACCTGCTTCGCCGACGCGGGTCCACCAGGCAAGCCCGACGGCACCGCCCGTACGGCGGACCCACAGGCCACACCCGCTCGCGCCTCGGCCGAGCAGCACGGGGCAAGGATCAAGCTCTCAAACGGAGTCCCTTCGGCGTCGCGCGGAAGCCGGCCTCCTGCAGGATTTCGGCTAGTTCCGAGGTCAGCGCGTGTTCTCCGTCCGCGCGCTGGACGGCCAACTGTCCCAGCCAGCCTTCTCGAACCGCGGTCGACAACGCGGCCGCGGCGGCTTGCAGTGAGCTGCGTTCCTCGGTGAAGCTCAGCAACGAGCGGCCGCCGCGTTCGACGTACAGGGCTGGGATTCCGTCGACCAGCACCGCCAGCGCTCCGGCTTTGCGCGCCGGGCGGTGTTTCGTGTCGCCTGTCGCGGCGGGCCAGGACAGAGCCGCGCCGTACGGCTGTGCTGGATCCGCGGCGGCGAGCACCACGGCACGTGCGTTGTCATTCCGGGCTGCCGAGGCGGGCGCGGTGCTGGAGAGCGCCCGCAGCCGGTCGACCGCGCCCTTCGCGGCGAACTGTGCGGCACCGAGACCTTCGACGACATAGCCGCGGATGACCTGCCCGGTGTCCTCCATGCCGCGCAACACCTTGTAGATCCCGGAAAACCCGCCGGTGACCCGTTCGGTGTCGAGCGCGCCTCGGGTGAGGACGCCGTGCCGTTCCAGGAATGCCTCGGTGCGGGCATGTGCGCGGCGGGTCGGGTCGGCTTCGCGAGGCGGGGTCAGCGCCCAACGGCCGGCCGCGGTCGGCGGCCCGGTGCGTGACGGCATCGCCGGACGGCCGGCGCGCATACGGGCGTAGCGGCCGCGTGGCGCTTGCCGCCGGGGTTTGTGCGCGCCGTGCCCGGCGACCTGCGCGCGCAGCGGCGCGAGCGTGTCGCCGGTGACCAGCCCGGCCCACACCAGATCCCACAGCGCGGCCACCACGGCACCGTCGTCCGGCGGCTGTTCCAGACCCGGCGTGACCCGGTCGACGAGCTGGCGGAAGAACAACGCTCCGCCTTCCAGCGCCGTCACGATGGCGTCGTGCAGCGGACTCGTCGGCGGATTCTCCTCGACCTCGGGCAGCAGCAGATCCGCGACGTCCGACGGAGCGAGCGCTAGCCACCCGTCCCCGCCGGAGAGCGAACCGCAGCCTGCCCACGTGACCTCGCCCGCGGTGGTGAGTTCGTCGAGCAGCGCGGGGGAGTAGCCCGGCAATCGGCTCGGCAGGATCAGCGACTCGACCGCGCTCGCCGGCAACGGCGCACCGGCAAGCTGTTCGACCACCGACAGCACGTCGTCGGCCGTCGGCGCGGACCGCAGCCGCGCGCCGATTCCGTGCCACGAGGGCAAGAACCGGCCCAGCGCCGCCGGCTCCACGGGCTCGACCTCTGCCCGCAGCCGGGCGAGCGACGCGCGCCGCAACCGCCGCAGCACGGCCGCGTCGCAGTATTCGACGCCCACGCCATGGGTTTCCGGATGTCCGACCGGACTCAGCTCGCCGCGGACCAGCCTGCCTTCACCGGTGAGCCGGTCGAGCACGCCGGTGACGACCGCTGAACCCAATCCGAACCGATCCGCCGCGGCCGTCGCGGAGAACGGGCCGCGGGTCCGCGCGTAGCGGCCGAGCAGGTCGCCCAGCGGATCCGCCACCGGCTCGGTGAACGCCTCGGGCAGACCGACCGGAAGCGCGACGCCCAGCGCGTCCCGCACCCGCCCGGCGTCCTCGATGGCCAGATACCGCTCCTCGCCGCCGATGCGCACCTGGATCGCACGCCGTGCCGAGGCGAGTTCTTCCAGCCACTCCGGCTGAATCCCGCGTTCCGCGGCTTCGGCGATGGACAGATCGCCGAGGAACCGCAGCAGGTCGGCCGCGTCCTCCGCCGACCGGGCGTGCCTATCTGGTTCGAGCCGCTGCAACGACCGTTCGACCTCGGCCACGGCTTCCGGATCGAGCAGCTCGCGAATCGCTTCCGTGCCCAGCAATTCGGCCAGCAGCGCGGAATCCAGCGACAGCGCCGCGGCTCGCCGTTCGGCCAGCGGAGCGTCCGTCTCGTACAGGAACATCCCGACGTACCCGAACAACAGGCTTCGGGCGAACGGCGACGCGGCAGGCGTCTCCACTTCGACCAGCCGCACCTTGCGCGCCCGGACGTCCGACATCAGCTCCCGCAGCCCGCCGACGTCGTAGACGTCCTGCAGAACCTCGCGCATCGCCTCCAGCACGACCGGGAACCGCTCGTACTTCGCCGCCACCGACAACAGTTGCGACGCCCGTTGCCGTTGCTGCCACAACGGTGTGCGCCGCCGCGGATCCCGGCGCGGCAGCAAGAGCGAGCGGGCCGCGCACTCCCGGAACCGCGCCGCGAAGACCGCCGAGCCGCCGACCTCCGCCACGATCAGCTGCTCGACCTCCTCCGGATCCAGCAGGACGTCGTCGGCGGTGATGGTGACCTCGCCGCCGTCGGCGTCGAGCGCGTCGGGCAGCCGCAGCACGATGCCGTCGTCGGAGTGCGCCACCTGGGCGTCGACGCCGCGGTTTTCCCGCAGCCGGGCGGCGATCGCGAGCGCCCACGGAGCGTTCACCTGCGCGCCGAACGGCGAGTGCAGCACGATCCGCCAGTCGCCCAGTTCGTCGCGGTAGCGCTCGAGCAGGATGACGCGGTCGTTGGGCACGTGCCGGGTCGCCGACTTCTGTTCTTCCAGATACGCCAGCAGGTTGTCGCAGGCGCGCTGGTCGAGCCCGGCCGCGGCGGCCCGGTCCCGCGCCGTCGCGGTGTCCGAAGTGGACAGTTCGCGGACGAACGCGCCGAGCGCCCGCCCCAGTTCCAGCGGGCGTCCGGCGGCGTCGCCCTTCCAGAACGGCATCCGGGCGGGCTGGCCCGGAGCGGGCACGACGATCACCCGGTCATGGGTGATGTCGGTGATCCGCCACGACGAGGTGCCGAGCAGGATCGTGTCGCCGACCCGCGATTCGTACACCATCTCCTCGTCGAACTCGCCCACGCGCGAGCCGGGTTTGCCCTCGTCGCCCGGCGTCATCACGGTGAACAGCCCGCGGTCGGGGATCGTGCCGCCGGACGTGACCGCCAGCCGCTGCGAACCCGGCCGCCCGCGCAGTTCGCCGCCGACCCGGTCCCACGTGATCCGCGCCCGCAGCTCGCCGAACTCCTCGCTCGGGTAGCGGCCGGCGAGCATGTCGAGCACCGCGTGCAGCGCGTCGTCCGGCAGCGAGCTGAACGGTGCCGCCCGCCGGACGAGCGCCGCCAGCTCCGGCACCGTCCACGGTTCGAGCGCCACCATCGCGACGACGTGCTGGGCCAGCACGTCGAGCGGGTTGCGCGGGTACCGCACCGCCTCGATCGCCCCGGTCGCCATCCGTTCCGCGACGACGGCGCACGACACCAGATCGCCGCGGAACTTCGGGAACATCACGCCGGACGACACCGCGCCGACCTGGTGCCCGGCCCGGCCGACGCGCTGCAGCCCGGACGCCACCGTGGGCGGAGCCTCGATCTGCACGACCAGGTCCACCGCGCCCATGTCGATGCCGAGTTCGAGCGACGACGTGGCCACCACGCACGGCAGCCGCCCGGACTTCAGTTCTTCTTCGACATGGGTGCGCTGCTCGCGGGACATCGACCCGTGGTGCGCCCGCGCGATGACCGGCTCCGTGCCCGTCGTGACGCCGGACTGCCCGACCGCCTCCGCCGGGAACGCGTCGCTCCGGGACAGACCGGTCTGCTCGGACGCGAGTTCGTTGAGCCGCGCAGTGAGCCGTTCGGTGAGCCGCCGCGAGTTGCCGAAGACGATGGTCGAGCGGTGCGCGCGGATCAGCTCCAGCACCCGTTCCTCGACCGCGGGCCAGATCGACGGCCGCTGCACCGCCGCGCCGGCCACTTCTTCCTGGGTGCCGATCCCGCCCTCCGAAGGCAACTGCGACAACGACGTGAGGTCGTCGAGCCGCTCCAGCGGCGAAGGCGCCGGGCCGTCGAGGTTCGCCATGTCCTCGACGGGCACCTCCACCCGCACCTGGATCGTCTTCGCGAGCTTCGGCTGCACGACCGTGACCGGACGGCCGCCGGCGAGGAACGCGCTGACCTCGTCGACCGGCCGCACGGTGGCCGACAATCCGATGCGCTGAGCCGGTTTGGGCAGCAGCGCGTCGAGCCGTTCCAGCGACAACGCCAGGTGCGCGCCGCGTTTGCCGCCCGCGACGGCGTGCACCTCGTCGACGATGACCGTCTCGACGCCCTTCAGCGATTCCCGCGCCGAGGACGTGAGGATGAGAAACAGCGACTCCGGCGTGGTGACCAGCACGTCCGGCGGGGTTTTCCCGAACGACCGGCGCTCCGCCGCCGTGGTGTCGCCGGTGCGCATGCCGACCTCGATCTCCGGCACGGGCAGGCCGAGCCGGTGCGCGGCCTGGGAGATGCCCGCCAGCGGCGCGCGCAGGTTGCGCTGCACGTCGACCGCCAGCGCCTTCAGCGGCGAGACGTACAGGATCCGGCACCGCTCGCGCGGGTTCGCCGGCGGCGGTTCCGCCGCCAGCCGGTCGAGTGCCCACAGGAACGCGGACAGCGTCTTGCCGGACCCGGTGGGCGCCACGACCAGGGCGTGCTGCCCGGCGTGTGCGGCCCGCCAGGCCCCTTCCTGCGCGGCCGTCGGGGCGGCGAAGGCTCCGGCGAACCAGGTGCTGGTCGCCGGGGAGAAGAGGTCGAGGACGTCGTTTGCCACGGGATCCATCATGCGCGGCGCCCCCGACAATTTCCGGGGCCCCGGCAGCGGACCCCGTGCCGGATCCCCTCGTGTGGGTGACCGATCGGCTTAGATCGCGTACTTCCACACGGTCAGCGAATAAGCCGAATACCAGGCCCCGACCAGCACGAACACGGTCGCCGCGGCGATCATCGTGGACTTCTTGCGCCCGGCCAGCCCCATCGCGACGGGCAGCAGGAGCGCGAAGTCGGGAAGGACGAACCTCGACTTCAGGGCAGGCAGCCCGGCGCTGCACAGGACCAGCACCAGGACACCCACCGCGTACGCGGCCAGGGGCCACGGCATCCGCCGGCCGGTGACGCAGACAACCGCGAGCGCGATCGCCGCGACCATCACCAGCACGACGAGCGTTTCCCACGCGTTGCCCGAGGTGAAAAGCGTCTGCGTGATCCACTGCCAGGCTTCGGCCCCGGCGTCGAATCGCGTGTTCCAGCCGCGCAGCTCCACGTCCTGCCAGCCGGTCACACTGCCGGTCTGCACCGCGACGAACAGCCAGTACCCGAGCAGGCCGAGCGGCGCGACGAAGACGCACGCGAGCGCGTTCCACCGCTGTCTGTTCCGCCACACGTCGACGGCCGCGGCGATCACCACGACGGCGACCAGCACGCACGCGGTGGACCGGGTGAGCCCGGCGAACAGCGTCGCGGTCGCGGCGAGATACCACCTGCGTTCGAGCACGCCGACCAGCGCCCACGCGGCGAGCGCGGTGAAAAGCGCCTCGGTCATCACCATGCTCTCGGCGATCGCCATCGGCGCGGCGCCCCACAACACCGCGAGCAGCAGCCCCGCCCGCTGGCTGTGGACGAGCCGGCCGATCCGGTACATCGCCGCCGCCGCCGCGATTCCGGCGAGCGTCGACACCAGGAGGCCCGCTCCGTAGTACGTCACCCCGGGCAGCTTCTCGAACAGCCCGGTCAGCGCCGGATACAAGGGGAAGTAGCCGTACGACGCGTCGGGATACGGCAGCCCGGCGGCGTCGAGCGGATTGCTCACGCCGGTGTAGCTGTGCTCCGCGATCTGCAGGTACCACCAGCCGTCCCAGGCCTTCAGCCGCTCGCCGAACGGCAGGTCCCGGGGCGCGGCCATCGCCGCGAGCGCGCCGAGACCGACCAGCCGCACCACGAGGTACAGCACCGCCGCGTGCAGGTAGCCGGAGCTGCTCCATCTGCCCGCCGCGACCCGCAGCGAGCGCGCCGGACCGTCCGCTGCCCGTTCGAACTGCTCCCGGCGGGTCTTGTCCACTAGCTCTGTCATTGCCTCCCCGTCCTCGGAAGACGAGACGTTCCGTTGTTCCCCGGGGTTGCGCGCGTCGCGAGTTTCGCGGGTCCGCACGCACGGTGACCGGGCACGTGGCAGCATCTCCGCCAGCGCTGCTTGAGTCGAGGGGAAATTACTGTGCGGATCCTGTCGGTGGACCTCGGGACGTCCAACACCGTTGCCGTCCTTTCCGCGCACGGCAGGCCGCCACGCGTCGTCGAGGTCGACGGGTCGGCCAACATGCCCTCCGCGGTGTTCGCCGGGGAAGACGGCACGCTCATGGTCGGCCGGGACGCCGAACGTCGTGCGCGGCTCGACCCGACACGGTTCGAGCCCAACCCTAAACGGCGCATCGACGAGCAGACGCTGCTGCTCGGCACAGACGTCGTGCCGGTCAACGAAGCGCTCGCCGCGATCCTGCGCCGCGTGCTCGACGAGACCACGCGCCAGCTCGGCGGCGAACAGCCGGACGAGGTCCGGCTCACCCACCCCGCGCAGTGGGGTCCGGTGCGCCGCAACGTGCTGCTGAGCGCGGCGCGGCTCGCTGGCATCCGCGGAAACGTGATCCTCGTGCCGGAGCCCGTCGCGGCCGCGGCGCACTTCGCGTCGTTCCCCGAGCGCGCGTTGGCTCCAGGGCAGGCTCTCGCGGTGTACGACCTCGGCGCGGGCACGTTCGACGTCGCAGTCGTCGGCGCGAACCAGAACGGTTACACAGTGCTCGCCGAGGACGGTCTGCCCGACCTCGGCGGCCTCGACGTCGACCAGGCGCTGATGGTCCACGTAGGACGTGAGGTGTCCCACTCGGACCCGCAGCGCTGGCAGCGTCTGCTTCGCCCCGAGTCCACTGCGGACCGGCGTACGCGACGCGCGCTGCAAGAAGACGTGAAGGCCGCGAAGGAGGCACTGTCTCGGCACCCGCAGACAGAGGTGCCGATGCCGGAGCCGTTCAAGGACGTGCTCGTCACGCGCGGAGAGCTCGAAGGCTTGGTCCGTCCGGCAATGCTGCGCAGCGTGGAGCTGCTTTCGCGGACACTTCGTTCGGCTGGGCTGACCTCGGAGCGTCTCGCCGGCATCTACCTCGTCGGCGGTTCGAGCCGGTTGCCGCTGGTCGGGTCGATGATCGCGGAGAAGCTCGGCGTCGTCCCCACGAGTCTTGACCAGCCCGAGACGGCCGTCGCCCTGGGTGCACAGCACGTCGCTAAAGACGGACTGTCGATGCGTACGCAGAACGTCGAGGGCCAGGTGGCGTCAGGTGCGCCGTACGCGCCGCCTGCCGCGCCCCAGGGCGGCTACCCGGCGTACTCGCCGACGCAGCCACAGCAGATGCCGCCGTTCCAGCCTTCGCCGGCACCGTCCAACTTCCCGACGTACACGCCCGCTAAGCCGGAGAAGAAGAGCCGCACCAAGCTGTGGATCGGCATCGCGGCAGCTGTGGTGGTCGTGCTCGCCGCGGGGTTGACCGTGTTCCTGACAACACAGGGTTCGTCAGTGAAGACGTACACCGCCGACGAGTGCCGTACGCCGGGGCAAGCCGACTCGTCCGGACTGACCGGCTGCATGCGTCAGCTCGCCGGCAAGGTCGCTGACAACGGCGGCTGTGCTCCCGGCATGGGCAACGGCCCCGCCGCGCCGGCGAAGAGCCTCGGGACCGCGTCGACGTGCGCCGCGCCGGGGCGCGCGGGCACTCAGGTGACGTACGTGCAGGGACAGTCGGCAGCGGAGCTGAAGCAGTACACCGACGGACTGCTCTCCTCCGCGGGCGGCGACCGCACCGAAGCGGACTGGAAGGGCAACGCGCTCGAAGGGCACTACGCGGCGGCGGCCGGGCAGTCGTCGGCGGTCCTCGTGTTCACCGTGAAGGACCGGCCCCTCGTCGGATTCCTCTACCAGGTGAATTCCGGCGGGCAGGCGGCCACGCCGGGCGCACTGGCCGACTACTTCGAGCAGAACGTCCAGCCGGGGGAGTGATCCCCGCCGGAGCGGGAAAGCTAGCATTCGCCCGATGCGTATCACGGTGTTCCGACGGCTGATGGCCGACGAGTTCGGGTCCGGACGCGCCGAGATGCTCGCCAAGGACCACGTGTTCAGCGGGCTCGGCGGGCGCACGGTCGAAGAGGCGCTGAGCGCGGGAACGCCGGCCAAAGAGATCTGGCGAGCGGTCTGCGTCGAGTTCGAGGTGCCGCCGGAGCGGCGCTGACCTGCGAGTTCCGGGTCCGGACGCGGCGGAGGGCGAAAACCTCGGCGGATGGGCGTGTCGCTGTAAACCTCGAACACCTGTTCGTCTATGGTGTTGTGCACAACGGGGCCAGCGATCCACAGATCAGTCGCCGCGCCTGGAATTGTCGGTCCCTCCCCGTAGCGTCGGACCGGACAGAGCTTGGACCCCGGACAAGCTTGATCTGGACAACCGAACACACAGGCCCCAACCAGCGAGGTGGACTTCCATGCCAGCAGCACCCGACAAGGACAAGGCGCTCGAGCTCGCCCTTGCGCAGATCGACAAGCAGTACGGCAAGGGCTCGGTGATGCGCCTCGGCGAGGACAACCGCCCGCCCGTCTCCGTCATCCCCACCGGCGCGATCGCCCTCGACGTCGCGCTCGGCATCGGCGGCCTGCCGCGCGGCCGGGTCATCGAGGTCTACGGCCCGGAGTCCTCCGGCAAGACCACGGTCGCCCTGCACGCGGTGGCCAACGCGCAGCGCAACGGCGGCATCGCGGCGTTCATCGACGCGGAGCACGCGCTGGACCCGGAGTACGCCAGGAAGCTCGGCGTGGACACCGACGCGCTGCTCGTCTCCCAGCCGGACACCGGCGAGCAGGCGCTGGAGATCGCGGACATGCTGATCCGCTCCGGCGCGCTCGACATCCTGGTCATCGACTCCGTGGCCGCGCTCGTGCCGCGCGCCGAGATCGAGGGCGAGATGGGCGACTCGCACGTCGGCCTCCAGGCTCGCCTGATGAGCCAGGCGCTGCGCAAGATGACCGGTGCGATGAACAACTCCGGCACCACGGCGATCTTCATCAACCAGTTGCGCGAGAAGATCGGCGTCATGTTCGGCTCGCCGGAGACCACCACGGGCGGCAAGGCGCTGAAGTTCTACGCCTCGGTCCGCCTCGACGTCCGCCGCATCGAAACGCTCAAGGACGGCGGCGAGCCGGTCGGCAACCGCACCCGCGTCAAGGTCGTCAAGAACAAGATGGCCCCGCCCTTCAAGCAGGCCGAGTTCGACATCCTCTACGGCGTGGGCGTCTCCCGCGAGGGCTCGCTCATCGACATGGGCGTCGACCAGGGCATTCTGCGCAAGTCGGGTGCCTGGTACACGTACGAGGGCGACCAGCTCGGCCAGGGCAAGGAGAACGCGCGGAAGTTCCTGCGCGACAACCCGGACATCGCCAACGAGATCGAGAAGCGCATCAAGGAGAAGCTCAACATCGGTCCGCAGGTCGATGCCGAAGCCGAGGCAGCGCCCGCGCCGGTCGACTTCTGATCCGGGGAGGGGAGGGGATCGGCAGGTTCCCTCCCCGGTGCTCGGGTCGCGCACCGATCCGCCGCTGAAACCGGGGACCAGCGCGGTTTCGCCGCGACGGGATCTTCGGGCGCGACGGTGTTCCGGATGCGCAGGTGTGCCCTTGCCCGGCGGTTCTCCGGCTGGGTGTGCGGCAGCGGCTGGGTGCGGCTATCTGCGGCTGGGTGCGCGGCGGCTGGGCGTGGCCATCTCCGGCTGGGCGCGGCCAGTGGGTCGTGCGGGGATTGCGGCCGGGATCTCTGCCGGTGCGGTGGGGATCTCCCGGGTACGACGTGCTTGGCCGGTCTGAAGCGGTGCGCGCGGGCAAGCTCCGCGGGTGAGCGCTGGCCGGTGGTGACGAGCATCGGTGCGGGCTGTCGCCTGAGCCGGTGCGAGTTCCGGCGGCTGCGCTTCGGTCGGCGGGTGGCGAACCGTACGAATCGCGGTGTTCGGCGCCGGGAAACTGGTGTTGAGGTGGAGGTGCCGTCGTCCGAGGGCGGCACCGTGAACAAGGAGTGTGGTCGTGGCCAGGGCGCCGAAGGTCGAGCCGATGGAGTTGCCTCCGGAGGAACGGGCGAAGAAGGCCAAGGAGATCTGCTTCGACCTCCTCGCCGCCCGGCCGAGGGCGGCCGAGGAGCTGCGACAGACGTTGCAGCGCAAGGGGTTCGACAGCGACACCGTGGAAACCCTGCTCGGCAAGCTCGACCGTGCCGGTCTCGTCAACGACGCCGAGTTCGCCGAAGCCTGGGTCCGCGACCGGCACGCCAACCAAGGGCTGTCGCGTACCGCGCTCGTCGCGGAGCTGCGGCGCAAGGGCGTCGACGACGAGATCGCGACGCAAGCGGCGGAGGAAGTCGACCGGGAAGCCGAGGAACAGCGTGCCCGCGAACTGGTGCGCAAACGGCTCAGGTCGCTCGGGAACGTCGACGAGCAGACCACGATCCGCCGGCTGCTCGGGTTCCTCGCGCGCAAGGGCTATCCGCAAGGGCTGGCGTACACGGTGATCCGCGACGAACTTCGCGAGTTCGGGGCTGAATCCAGCATGCTGGACGACGTGCCGGTCGACTGATCGCCTCGCGGCACCGAGAAACCCGCCGCCTCCGGTACGAAGACGACGGGTTTCCGGAAGGGCTCAGCGCAGCGCGGCGGCTTCGGCGGCCAGCTTCTCGACGGCGGCGAAGTCCTTGGCCGCCAACAGCTTCGCGGGCGTCAGCCACGAGCCGCCGATGCAGCCGACGTTCGGCAGCGCCAGGTACGACGGGGCCGACGACACCGTAATCCCGCCGGTCGGGCAGAAGTGCAGCTCCGGCAGCGGTCCGGCGATCGACTTCAGGAACGCCGCGCCCCCGCTGGCCTCCGCCGGGAAGAACTTCAGCGCGCTCAGCCCGCGTTCGGCCAGCCGCATCGCCTCCGACACCGTGGCCGCGCCCGGCAGGAACGGCAGTCCGGTGGCGAACGCGGCGTCCAGCACCGAATCCGTGCAGCCCGGCGTCACCAGGAACTTCGCGCCCGCGTCGGCGGCCTGCTTCGCCTGCTCCGGCGACGTCACCGTGCCGGCGCCCACGACGATGTCCGGCACCTCCGCGGCCACCCGCTCGATCGCGGTCAGCGCGACCGGCGTGCGCAGCGTCAGTTCGATCACCCCGATCCCGCCGGCGAGCAGGGCGCGGGCCGTCGGCACCGCGTCGTCGACGTCGTCGATCACCACGACGGGCATCACGGGGGACAGGGCGAGCAGGTCCGTGCCGGTGGTCACTGACCGACCTCCTGGGTCTGGAGAGCATACGAGGACTCGCCCATTGTCCCGCTTCCGAATGGCGGAACGCCCCGGGCGAGGTCCAGCTCCGGAGTGAGCGCCCCGAACACGCTCGCGCCCTGGTCAGCCGGGCCGACCGCGCGCCGCAACGCCCCGAACAGCTCCCGCCCGGTCCCGCTCCACGCGGCCTCCGACGGCGGGGCGTCCGCCAGGTCGCGGCGCGCCAGTTCGTCGTCCGCGACCAGCACGTCCAGGCTTCCGGACCGCGCGTCGAACCGGACCACGTCGCCGTCGGCGATCCGGGCGATCGGCCCGCCCACCGCGGCCTCCGGCGTCACCTGGATCGCGGCCGGCACCTTGCCCGACGCGCCCGACATCCGCCCGTCGGTGAGCAGCGCGACCCGGAAACCCCGGTCCATCAACACCCCCAACGCCGGCGTCAGACCGTGCAGTTCCGGCATGCCGTTCGCCTGCGGACCCTGCTGACGCAGCACCACGACCACGTCCCGGTCCAGTTCCCCGGCCTCGAACGCGACCCGGAACGCCTCCTGCGAAGTGAACACCCGCGCCGGTGCCTCCACGACATGGTGCTCCGGGGCGACCGCCGACACCTTGGTGACCGCTCGGCCCAAGTTGCCTTCCACCATCCGCAGCCCACCGTCCGGCGCGAACGGCCGCCACACCGGACGCAGCACCTCTTCGTCGAGACTGCGCGTCGGCACGTCACGCCACACCAGTTCGCCGTCCGACAAGATCGGCTCCTGCGTGTACCGGCGCAGCCCGGGACCCGCGACGGTGAGCACGTCCTCGTGCAGCAGGCCCGCGTCGAGCAGCGTGCCGACGAGGAACTGGATGCCGCCCGCCGCGTGGAAGTGGTTGATGTCCGCGCTGCCGTTCGGATACACGCGCGCCAGCAGCGGCACGACCGCGGACAGGTCCGAGAAATCGTCCCAGCTCAGCTGAATCCCGGCCGCCGCGGCGATCGCCACCAAGTGCATCGTGTGGTTCGTCGACCCGCCGGTGGCCAGCAGCGCCACGATGCCGTTCACAAACGCTTTTTCGTCCAGTACCTGAGAAATCGGCGTGTACGCCTCGCCCCGGGACAGTTCGACGACGCGTCGGCCAGCCTCTTCGGTGAGCGCCTGGCGCAACGGCGTGTTCGGCGGCACGAAGCTGGCCCCCGGCAGGTGCAGGCCCATCACCTCGACGACCATCTGGTTCGAGTTGGCGGTGCCGTAGAACGTGCAGGTGCCTGCTGAGTGGTACGACGCGGCTTCCGCGTCGAGCAGGTCCTCCCGCGTCGCGAGTCCCTCCGCGTACAGCTGCCGCACCCGGGCTTTTTCCTTGTTGGGCAAGCCCGAATTCATCGGACCGGCAGGCACGAGCACCGCGGGCAGGTGCCCGAACGAGAGCGCGCCGATCAACAGCCCCGGGACGATCTTGTCGCACACGCCCAGCAGCAACGCCGCGTCGAACATGTCGTGGGACAGCGCGATCGCCGTCGCCATCGCAATCACTTCGCGGCTGAACAGCGACAACTCCATGCCCGGACGGCCCTGCGTGATGCCGTCGCACATCGCGGGCACCCCGCCCGCGAACTGCGCGACACCACCGGCTTCGCGGGCCGATTTCTTCAGCCACGCCGGGTATTCCTGCATCGGCTGGTGGGCGGAGAGCATGTCGTTGTAGGAGGACACGATGGCCACACCGGGCGCGCGCAGCTGGCGCAGCGCCTGCTTGTCGACGCCGTCCATGGCGGCGAATCCGTGTGCGAGGTTGCTGCAAGCGAGGCCGCGGCGGACCGGCCCCTCCTCGAAAGCGGCCGCACTGCGGGCGAGGTACGCCGCCCGCGTGTCCGCACTGCGCTCGGCGATCCGGTCGGTGACGTCGGCAAGCACGCGGTGCACCGCGGCGGTCGGGTTCGGGCTGCTGCTCATCTCAAGCTCCCGGCTCGTGACGGGTTCGCGAGACGGCGGCGCTGGCGTCGCGGGAACGTGACGGTGCACACGGTAACCCGAGAACCCTCCGGAAACAAAATCGATTCAGAAACCCCCTGTGGGGTCGCCGGGAGCGCTGGGCGGGGTGTCCCGCTGTCGACGGGTTCGCTGGCTACTGCCGCTGAGCTGGGGATATGCCGCAGCGGAAGGCGGTGTCTGCGGCTGATGACGATCGATAGGTGTCATCAGCGCGAAACAGGCACTATCCGCGGCTGGAGGTGACGGTGGATGCGAGATTCGGAGATGCCCGACCCGAGCGAGCACGCTTTGGGCATGGCATTGCGGGATGCCCGGCTCGAGGCGTGCTTCGGTTTGCGCGAACTGGGTCGGTGGGTCGGGGTGGAGCCGGACCAGCTGTCGAGCTGGGAGCTGGGCCAGGAAGTTCCGACGTTGGAGGACGTGGCCGGGGTGCTGGGCGCGCTCGGAGTGGTCGGCGAGAAGAAGTCGCGGATCATGGAACTGGCGCGCGAGGTCGCCGGGGCGAGCTGGATCATGTACGGGTCGCAGGCGGACACGGCGCACTACACGATGGTCGCCGGGCACGAGCGAAACGCCGAGTCGATGACCGTGTGGGCTCCGCTGCAGATCCCGGAGCTGCTGCAAATCCCCGATTACGCGCGGCTGGTGTTCGGTCCGGCCTTGTGGGACAACGAAATCCTGGAACACGTCGTCGAGAATCGCCTGAGCCGCAAGGAGATTCTGTTCGACGCGGAGCCCGCTGAGGTGCAGATTTTCGTCGGGACCGAGGCGCTGCGGCAGCACTTCGGAGATGCCGAGGTGATGCTGCGACAGGTGCGGTACCTCATCGAGATTTCGCCGACTGTGAAGATCCGGCTCGTCTCGAGCGAGGCCGTGACGGAGGGCGCGTTCAGCTGGTACCGGCTGTGGGACGCGACGGAAGTCGTGTACTGCCCGCACCAGCACGCGGGTGTGTTCCTGTCCGGTCGGGAGGCCGCTCCGTACGAGGACCTCATCGAGCAGTTAGCCGAGGCCGCGTTGTCCCCGGAGGATTCACTGCACCATCTGTCGGCCGCGGCTGCCGGTTTCGAGGAGGAGGTGAGGGCCCAGCGGCTCGCGAACGAGACCGGACTGACGAAGCTCCTGACGGGCGAGGATCCGGCTGAATAGCGGCTGTCGCTTGGGGTGATCACCTGATGACTCTCTGTCTGCTGCTGGGCTTGAGCCGTGCGGCTGACGGCCCAGAGGCGGCCCGAAACCCCACTTTCGGCCCCTATCTGGCGATAAACCCCCAGGTCAACCGATACAACATGCCCCGCTCTGGTAAATGTGTTACTTCTGCCGAGGGGGTTTCCTGACCTGCGGACATTCACCCGGATAACGCTCTGACCTGCGTTTTTGGGTCGGTCGGGACCGGTTGAGTCCGGTCCGGTTTGGATCTCTGACGTCCTGTAGACGTCCTGAGGCCGGTCTGCTTGAGCCCCTTCGCGGCCTGGCGGACCGGCCTCTAGCCGTGCCTGTCGCCTGGCTACTCGGAGTGGCGAACCGGGGGCCGCGGGAGGCGTCGGGCGGTCTGATCCGTCGTTCTCGCCCTTGCCAGCTTGAGTGCGGCGGTGCCGGGGTCAAGGGTGAGCGCAGCTCATCGCGTAGCGACGCCGGAGGCGCCCTTGAGGCCGGTGGCGCGGCGTTCGAACATCGGGCGCGAGGATGACGGCCCGACGTCGGAGGTGGGCGGCTGGGGCTGCGCCGTCTGCAACGGTCGTAGCCTGTCGGGTAGAGACGATCGGGCTTGGTCCTCTTCACATCCGAAGCCGAGCCAGGATGGAGCCAGAGCGCGGCAGAAAAGACTACAGAGATTGCGCCTCGGCACCTAGTCTGTCCTTTATGGCACCTAGACCCCGTTGGTGGCATCAACTGCAAGCTTCCAAAAATGAAGCAGTCTTGGCAGTTGATCTCTATAACCGATCTGCGCACGAGCGTCAGATGGAGGCGTTCGTTGTCCACATGTGCCTAGCCTGGTTGAAGCTCTTGCAGGCGAAGTGCACCCGAGACGGCGACGAGCTTTACGTGCGTGACATCAACGGCCGCAGGAGGCGCACGCAGGATGGTGACTGGGTGATGAAACCCTTGCGCGAGTTGGTAAGGGAAGCCTTCCCGGATGGTGACCCTGTCCGTGCGAACGTCGAATTCTTCGTCGGGCTCCGGAACAAAGTGGAACATCGTCACGATCACGACGTCGCAGCGTTGGTCGCAGGCAAAAGCCAGGCGTTGCTAGTTAATTACGAGCGGGTCATCGTCGATGAGTTCGGGGATGACGAAGGGCTATCTGATCGTCTTCGGTTGCCGCTGTTCATATCAACCATCACAGACGACGCGGTGGAGATTCTCAAAGCTGTCCGGCGACGGGTGCCGAAGGCTGTTCTGGAGTACGTGGAGGACTTCGACGCTGCCTTGGAGCCCGAGTTGAGCGCCGACCAACGCTACGAGTTTAGGATCTACCTCGTGCCTCAGGTCGGGCCAAAAACGAGCGCTGACGTCGCGATGAGTTTCGTTCGTTTGGAAGATCTCGATGCGGAGCAAGCCCATCTGATGGAGCGGATGCAGACAGTTATCCGTGAAAAGCAGGTTCCAGTCGAGGACCTTGATTCGCTCCTGCCACGCAAGGTGGTTGAGAAGGTGGCACCGCAACTTCCCTGGAGGTTCACGGTGAACGACCACGCCTCAGCCTGGCGTCATTGGCAAGTGAGGCCGTCAAGCGAAGCCGAGCATCCGGAACGTACGAAGTCTGAGTTCTGTCGTTACAACCGCGCGTTCAAGCAGTACGTGTATACCGACGCATGGGTCAAATTTCTCGTGCGGAAGCTGTCTGACAGCGCTGTCTACCAAGCGGTGACGGGGCGAGAGCCGACTGAGGGTGGAGAAGCTGCACAGTGTGACGGTGGTGCGGACGCGGTGGCTCCGGACGTTTCGGCTCAGTAGCGGAAGGGCCGCCGGCCGGAGCGGAGCGGAGGCCGTTCGGCCCGTGCCGCGCTTGCGCGGCACTCTTGATCCTATAGAGCCAAGTTCGGCAGAGAAACCTTACTTGTTAGATCATGAGTCTATAGGTATTCTGGGCTTCCTACTCCGAAATAAGCGAGCAGTTGGTTGACAAAACCGCGTAGTTCTGGAGAAGGGGTTTCATGGGCGGCACTTTCCAGGACTGCGGTTACATACCCAGGGCCGTGGTTGCCGATGACCTGGGGAAACCATCTTTCAAGCTCGCCAACTGGAACTACGAAGATGCCGATTTCGCGGAGCTTTTCGAGAACTCGTCGAATTGTGAGCGCGCTTGATCCTTCGAATGCCGCCAGTCCGCTCCGCTTTGCCTCTGCCCACCCGGACTTGGGCTTGAGATTGCTGATTAATTTTTTTGCTTCCAGGTCGCTAATTTGACTTCCGTCGCCTCGGCGTAGGATTTCGCTAGTTGATTGTCGAAGGCCGCCGACGGTCATAACCGTGGAACGTCCGCGGTTTTCGTTAATCAGTGAACGAATATCCGATTCAAAGTCTGACCACTGCCCTTCAGCTGCATTGATGATGGTCTTCATCGTGGAGGCGTCGTTTAGGATGTCAATATCCGCTATTGCTGCAACGCGCACTCCGGAAGATCGCATCTCTTCGACCGCGCGGTGAAGTCTCGCTTTACCGTTTACGTGCGTGAAAAATAAGTCGTGCTCGTGCTCCTTGTTTAGGATGACATCTAGAACCGCAGCGTAGAAGCGGCAGTCACCATCCGCTTCGCATACAATAACTCCTTTATGAAAAAGTCCATTCATGAGTCTTGAATACCGCAGAAGCGGGTCAGACCAAAGCTTTTCGACTCTATCTGCTGGCAGTGTTGTCCGACGGCGGGAGTTGGTAACCGGGTCGGTCGATACTCTGATGATTTTTACGGGCCTTCGGTGCTTTGAGTCAAGAATTCCGTCGAGGACGTCGGCGCTGTGCGTTGCTATCAATATCTGGCTGCCTGGTGGGGTCTCTTCGGAAAGGTATTTTCCGATTAGGCGAGCTTGTGGAGGATGTAAAAATGCCTCGGGTTCGTCGATTAGTGTCACTGAAGTACCTGCAACAACTGTTGCTAGCAATAGTCCAACGAAGCTGCGTACCCCGTCTCCTTGTTCATCTACGGCGGGCATGCGCGCATACTGTTCCATTAACGCATTGCTCGGCGGAAGTGGTTCGTCGGGAATTGTGGTCTTGCCAACTAGGAGATTCAGGCTCTGTGCGTATCGATTGATACATATATCGAAACCAAATGCCCTGCGCACCATCATGGAGAAGTGGGCCTCAAGTTCCCTGCTATCCCAAAGCTTGTGAATTGGCTGAACGGCAGAAGTGAGTGGATCGCGAGCTGCTCCGCCAAGCGATATTCCGCTGCGACTTCTCGCGTCGAGGTGTGCAACGAAATGGTGCGCGATTGATCCGAGGGGCATGGATGAGAACCAGATGTTCTGTGCTGTCTCTAGGGAGTAGAACTGTTGACCTGAGCTACTGTCCCAGATTCCGAAGTCTGCTCCAAATTGTTCACGCTGCCAGCTTGGAACAACTTTAGCGACCCGGTTGAACCAATCGGTTAAATCCTCGGTAGTCCCGTTTCGATCGATTGTCGCATGGCTAAGCCACTTTGCGGAATGGATCGACCCATTTTGAGCAAGAGAAGATATCTCGCCGAGTAGTACACTTTTTCCGGAGTTGTTCGGTCCGACAATTACAGTTATTCCGTCTTCGACCAAGTCTTCGGTCGTGTTGTCTAGGAAATGTAATTGTCGCACTGTATATCTCAGCATTATAATCCTATTATCAGCTTGGGTCTAGGAGTAAAATGGTGTGGCACGGTACGACAGGGCGTCGTGGATGCGTCGAGTAATGGAAGGGTGGATGTTCGCCTTAGGTATATCCTCGACATGCACCCAGCTAACTTCGGAACTCTCTGTGCTGGTGCGCAGGCTGCCACCAGTTGCCTTGGCTCTAAAGCAAATCGAAAATTCCTGCCGCACCTCGCCGTCGTCGTAAGCGATGACGTGGTCGGGGTTCGAGTAGAGGCCGACGACGCCCGTGACCTCACACTCTATACCGGTTTCCTCGCGAACCTCGCGGACGACTGCTTGTACTAAAGTTTCGCCTAGTTCGAGTTGTCCGCCCGGTATTGCGTACAGGTCATTGTCCGTCCGGCGGATCATCAGGATCCTGCCTTCGTCGTCCTGAATGAACGCGGACACCGCGACGGCGATGCTGTTGGCCTTGGGTGCGTTGGGGTCGTTGTAGTAGTCGACGCGTGCCATGTGGTGCCTCCTAGATGGTGGCGGGCTTGGCGAGGTTCCAGACGGTCTCGAGGCTCTCCGAGTAGGTCTCGAAGAGGTCTCCAGCGGAGAGTCGACGCAGGTGGAGCGACGGCGCGTGCGCGCCCTGGAACCCGTAGACGTGCGTGTTGATGATCATCTCGTCGTCGAAGCGGAAGATCGAGTTGTAGAGCGTCGTGTTGTGGAACCGCATCTCGACTCCCTCGACGCCGACAAGCGGCCGGTAGAACGCCAGCGCGTTGCGCACACGCGCGGGGAGCGTCCCGTCGCCGAGTTGCTCTTCTTCTCCGCGCAAGGCGACGCTGTCCCCGTCCGGGTCGCCGAACGCCAGTCGGATCTTCGCGCCGGCCGCGGCTTTGGCTGCGAGGTCTTTGATGAACCGCGGTCGTTCGACCAGGAACAGGGCCGCGTGTACCAGGATCTCCACGGTCTCTGACGCGTCGTTGATCAGCCGGTCCCACAGCTCGACCGGGATCGCGTTCCGGTGCGGGAACACGCTCACGACCTCGGCGGCGGCCGTCTCGGCCCTGCGCTCCGGAGCGACGGAGTCCGGCCAGAGGTAGGTCTCTGATTCGCGCGCCATTGCGGCGATTTTGTGCCGGTGCTTCGGGTACGGGGTGCGGCCTTTGGTGATCCACCGCTCGACTGTTTTCTGGTCGACGCTGAGCGCCTTGGCGACCTGTTCCAGCGTGAGCCCGTTGCGCAGCAGTGCGTCACGCAGCCGTTCGTTCGGCATTCGCACCCCCTTGGGACTTTTAGGGACGTCTTCGACCGTACCAGGGACGTCCCAAGATGTCCCGCCATGTGGTGATCATGTCCCGCCTTTTGGCGGAGATTGGGTGGCACGTTGCCGAGACTCGCTCGGCGGCAGAGCCCAAGGGAGGCAGACATGACGACTGCAAGCACGGCTTCGACGCTCGGCGACTGGTCGAGCGGTTCGGCTGCGCGGGTTTCTCGCAAGCACGTGGTTTAGGCGCGGGCGACATGCGCGACACGGTCCAGATCCACGTGACGGCAGACCTGCCGATCCGCGTCCGCGCGCTGACGTACGCGAACCGAGCGGAGATCCGCTTCGGCAAGGCGTTCCCCGTGGTCCTTCTCGTCGACGCCGACGCGATCGCGGTTCTGGGCAAGCAACTCGAAGAAGCAGGGATGGCGCTGGGCGCGGCGACACGAACGAACTACGGCGGCGAGGCGCCGGAAACGACTGACTGACAGAGAACACAGGGAGCTAGCGGTTATGGCTATCGAAAAGGGACACCGGTTCGCGATCGACTTCGACGAGGCGTTCCCGCAGGGGCTTGTGATGGTGGGGGAAGTGATTCCGGACAACGAGTTTCAGTCTCGTGAGGATCGTGCGGCGGGTCGGCCGGTCCGGCAGCGCATTGACGAAGCGACCGGGAAGCGGCAGTGGCGGGCTGCGGTGACGGACCCGGGCGAGACGAAGGCGAAGCGCGCTTCGTTCGAGGTGACGTTCCTGGCGGACGTGCAGCCGGTGCCTACTACCTCGGAAGCGCTGCCGGGCATGCGGCCGGTGGAGCTGGAGGGCTTGACGGCTGAGCCGCGTGTCGGCGGGCAGGGCGAGTTCAAGTATCAGACGTATGTTTTCCGGGCGACCGGCTTCAAGGCTGCGGCCGGAAAGCCGTCTCGTTCTGCGTCTGCAACTGGTGACAGCAAGGCGGCATAGATGCGTGGGACGGAGATGGCGAGCCCGCGCGCACGCGGCCTGGGTGCGGCGTTGCGGGATGCCCGGATCGAGGCCCGGTTCGGGCTGCGGGAGCTGGCGCGGCGGATCGGGGTGAACCCGGCGTTGTTGTCGAACTGGGAACTCGGGCAGCGGGTCCCGACCCCGGAGGAGGTGTCTAACGTGCTCGGCGCGCTCGGCGTGACCGGGGAGCGAAAAGCCTGGATCATGCTGCTGGCTCACGGCGTGACGGGGCCGAGCTGGTCGTCGGTGGGGTCGCAGGCGGACCCGGCGCACTACACGATGTTGACCGCGCACGAGCGGGTCGCGAGGTCGGTGACGGTGTGGGCTCCGCTGCTGATCCCGGATCTGTTGCAGGTCCCGGATTACGCGCGGCTCGTCTTCGGCCCGGATTTGCGGGACAAGGAGAAGCTGGAGCAGGTCGTGGAGAGCCGCATGGACCGCAACCGGATCTTGTTCGGCGCGGGCGCGGTCAAAGCAGAGATGTTCATCGGGTCGGAGGCGCTGCGGAACCATTTCGGCGACGCGGAGGTGATGCTGCGGCAGACCAGGTTCCTCAAGGACCTGATCGGACTTTCGCGGACGATGACGATCCGGCTGGCCCCGAGCCAGGCGGTGACGGAGGAGGCGTTCAGCCGGTACACGCTGAAGGACACCTCGGACGTCGTGTACTGCCCGCATCGCGCGATGGGCGTGTTCCTGGTCGGCGATGAAGCGGCCTCGTACACGGTGACGATCGAGCGGCTTTCGGCGGCGGCGTTGTCCCCGGCGGAATCGCAAGCGCGCCTGTCGGTCGTGGTCGATCAGCTCTTGAAAGAGGTGAAGGCGCAGCGGCGGGCGACTGACGCGGGGCTGAACCGGCTCCTGACCGGCGAGGAACCCGAGGACTAGCCGCAAAACCTCAGCGAGTACTGAAAAAAGCGCACGGCGACGTGTGCTGTGTTCAACGCGCCCATGTGCGCTTGGAATTGTTCCGTATAAACGCAGAACCGGCCTCTGGCTACCAACCTTCACCGGTTCTGCGCTGTCCACTGGGAAGTGAACAATGACGAACATAACCGGTTCTGGACGGCGTGCGTCAACGGGGGTCACCCGGATGCGTTGCGCCGCATGCAAGAAATTCGCCCGACTCGTGCGGGGTGAAACGAAATGCGCGGCATGCCAAGGAATGCTGCCGCTTGACCTCACCTCGGCCTCGGGCGGTGAGCGGCGATGAACGCGGCGACGGTGCTGATCGGCGGCGCTGGCCTGGCGGTGCTGGTGTGGGTCCTGGCCAAGCTCGGCCGCGCGCTCGCGGCTATCGCGGAAACCCTGGCCGCGCTGGCGTTCCTCGGCCTGGCCCTGTGGGGTCTCGTGCGTGTGGGTGGCTGGATTGTTCGGCAATTGGCCACGCATTGGCGGACTTGCCTCGCTGTGCTCGCTCTGGGCGCGTGGTGGCGTTGGCTCGGCTGGCCTTCGCTCGCGATTGCGGCGGGCTCTGTCGGCCTGGTGGCGCTCGTGTGGCGGCAGGGCTGGCCGGTGGGGTTCGAGCGCTGGTGTGGTCGCTGGGTGCGGGCGTGGTGGCTGCGCTGGGCCGTCTACGGGCGCAAGTTCCCGGGCTGGTTGCACGCTTGCGGGTTGACCGTGCGGGACGAAGCGATCCCGGTAGACGTGACCGTGAACCTGGTGTCTCGCCGTCGCAAGCACGAAGCGGTGGCCCAGTCTCGGCGTGACGCGGGCGTGGCCTTCCCTCGCGTGCTGCGGGTCCGTTCCGGTCCGTCGTGGGATGAGGTGCGGGTGCGACTGGTGCCCGGCCAGACTCCGGAGGACTTCGGCGAGGCTGCCCGTGCACTGGCGACGGCTCGGCGGGTCACTCGGGTGCAGGTTCGGGAGATCTCCCCGGATGTCGTCTCGGTGGACTTCATGCGCCGGGACCTGTTGGCCTCGGCGGTGTCCTGTCTGCCGCTGCCGGACGTGGCCGAGGCGTCGGCGGTGGATCTGCGGCGGGTGTTCGCCGGTTCCACCGAGTACGGGACGGCCTGGCGGCTGCCTCTGCTCGGCGGCGGCGCGCACACTCTCGTGGCCGGAGCCTCGGGAGCGGGAAAGAACTCGGTGATGTGGTCGCCGTTAGTGTCGGCTGCTCCGGCGATCCGTTCGGGGTTGGTGCGGGTGTCCGGTGTGGACCCGAAGGGCATGGAACTCGCCTACGGGCGCGGGATCTTCTGCCGCTATGCGGTCTCGGGCAAAGAGGTATTGGAAGTGCTGGGGGCGCTGCGGGACGAACTGGAACGGCGCAAGCGGGCATTCGCGGGACAGACGCGGGAAGTGCCGCTCTCGCAAGAGTTTCCGTTGGAGCTGCTGGAGTTCGATGAGCTGGCGGCGCTGACCCGTTACACCGACCGCAAGACCCGCGACGCGATCACCGAACACGTGTCGGTGCTTAACACCCAGGGCCGGGCCGCGCTGATCTCGGTGCGCGGCTACGTGCAGGACCCGACGAAGGAAACGGTTCCGGTGCGGGAGTTGTTCACCCGCCGCGTCTGCTTGCGGGTCACCTCGAAGTCTCAGGTGTCCATGGTGCTCGGCGACGGCGCGTACGAACGCGGGGCATGGGCCAACCGCATCCCCGAGAGCACACCCGGTGTCGGCTACGTGTGGGGCGAGGGCATCCGCGAACCCCTGCGCATCCGTGCCGGGTGGGTGTCGGACGCGACGGTGAAGGCACTGGAGAACTACGTCACCAACGGCGGGGCGCAGGTGATCGACCTTGCCCACAGCGCGGAGAGGGGGACGGCATGAACCGGCTGATGGTCTTTCTCGACGCGATCCGGGATCACCTCGACTCGCATGCGTTGCCTCCGGCTTGCTCGGTCGAGGTCACCACTTGGGCCGCACCGGTCACCGTGGCTCTGGACACCGACACCGTGCCCGGCGTCGTGGCGGGACTGGCCACTTGGGCGGCGACGCTCGATGGGGCGCGGGTGAGTCTGTGGCGCACGCCGGACGGCGCGCGAGTTCAACTGGAGCTAACCGGGCGGACTCCGTGCGGAATCCCGGTCCGGGTTTACGGCGGAGTGCCGTTCGATCCGAGCACCTTTCCCGACCTGCTTCCGGAAACGGATCAAGACCTGCCGGTCTGGCTGTTGCGGGAGTGGGCGCGTGCCGGGGAGGCGGCGGCATGACGACCTCTGGACAGGAAACCGCTGGTCAGGCGCTGCCGGCCGGGGCACGTCGGGAACGAATCCGCGGTGCCCTTGCTGCTGACGTGGTCAAGGCGACGGCGGAGCAGCACGGGGTGTGCGTGCGGCCGTTCACGATGGAGGTCGCCGATACCGAGACCGGTGAGCTGCGCTACGTCCCGGTGCCGTGTGGCTCGACGGTGGAATCGGTGTGCCTCCCGTGTGCCCGCAAGGCCAAGGCCCTGCGGCAGGCCCAGTGCCGGGAAGGCTGGCACCTGACCGAAGAGCCCGTGATTACCCGCGCGGAGCCGAGCGAGACGCAACGAGAGCTGCTGACCTACCGCGCGGACCTGGCCGCGCACTATCGGGAGGCGGTCGCGGCAGGAAACGAGGCTGAAGCGGAGGAACTGCGCACGGAAGTGTCCAGTGTGGACGCAGAGTTGCGTGAGTCGGGCATGACCGGCCGTCTGCCCGCCCTCGACGCACCCGCCAAGAAAGGGGTGAAGAGGTCCACACGGCGGCGGCAGGACGCGCCGAACCTGCCCCGGAAGAAGGTCGCGAAAACCACTGTGGGGCGGGAGTTCGCTGGCCGGTTTCGGCCGTCGATGTTCGTCACCCTCACCTGCGATACCTACGGCCGCGTGCGCCCGGACGGCTCCCCGGTCGATCCCGTCAGCTATGACTACCGGCGGGCTGCGCGGGATGCGGTGCACTTCGCGGCGCTGGTGGATCGGTGGTGGCAGAACTTGCGCCGGGTGGTCGGGTTCGACGTGCAGTACTTCGCGACCGTGGAACCCCAGCGGCGGGCCGCGCCCCACCTTCATACCGCGTTGCGGGGAGCGATCTCGCACGACGTGATCCGGCTCGTGACCGAAGCGACCTACCACCAGGTGTGGTGGCCCAATCACGACGTGATGGTCTACGGCTGGGATCGCAAACCGTTGTGGGACCCGGATGTTCGTTCCTTTGTGGACCCGGACACCCGGGAGCCGTTGACGGCGTGGGATGACGCTGTGTCCGAAGTGGAGGAACCGGCGCACGTCGTGCGGTTCGGCGAACAGGTGCATTCCAAGGGAATCCTCGGCGGCACCGAGGAAGCCGGACGGCACATCGGCTACCTGACCAAGTACCTCACGAAGTCCACGGGTGAGGTGGTGGACGCGGACACCTCGGCGCAGCGGGATCACCACGACCGGCTTCACGCTGAGCTGGCGGTCACCCCGTGTTCGCCGCGCTGCCCGGTGTGGCTGCTCTACGGAATCAATCCCAAGGGAGCCAATGCGAAGACCACCCCGGGGCATTGCCGGGGTCGTGCGCATCGGCGGACCACGCTCGGGCTGCCCGGCCGTCGGGTGCTGGTGTCGCGCAAGTGGTCCGGCAAGACCGTGGCCGACCACAAAGCAGATCGGCTCGGGTTCGTGCTGTCCGCCCTGGCGGCGGTCGGGATCGAGAAACCACGCCCCGATCCGGAAAAGCTGGCGTGGCGCAAGGTCGAGCCCGGCGACCCGCACTGTCCGCCCCGGGATCAGCTCGTGATGCGCGCCATCGCTGAACGCCGCGCCTGGAAGGCCGAATACGAAGCGGCCCGGCTCGCCGCGTCCGGATCACCGCCTGAGCCGACCGAAACTTCGGCAACTCCGGCTCTGGCTGCCTGACCTGGGAAGGGGGAGACATGAACAACAACTCGCGTGTGCGGCTGATCAGTGTGGAGGGCCTGTGGAGCCCCGAAGACCTCTCCGCCTACCTCGACATTCCCGAGGACACGCTCAAGGACTGGCGTTACAAGAACTACGGCCCGCCGTGGCGGCGAATGGGCAAGCACGTCCGCTATCACCCCGACGCGGTTCGGGAATGGCTGGACGGTCCCGAAACCATGCCTGCCGCGTGAGGGACGAGGGGGAGCGAATCTGATGGCACACATCGAAGATCGCTGGTTTCGCGACAAGGTCGATCCCGAAACCGGGGAAGTCGTGCTCAACGACAAGAAAAAGCCGGTTCAAGAGCGCACCGCGGACTATGGGAAAGGCATGCGGTACAAGGTGCGCTGGGTCAAGCCGGACAAGTCGGAGGCGTCCCGGTCCTTCCCGGACAAGAAGCTGGGCGCGGCGAAGGAATTCAAGACCAAGATCGAGAACGAGCTTTACGCGGGGGTGTACCGGGATTCGAGCGCGGGCAGGGAGAAGTTCCGGACCTATGCCGCGCAAGTTCTGAAGAGCCGTCCGCTTGGCGAATCGTCGTTGAACACCATGACGTCGCAACTGGACAAGTACGTGTTTCCGTTCTTCGGGGAGCGGAGTCTCGACATGTGCGAGAGTTCTGATCTTGCCCGGAAGTGGCTGGCGTGGCTCAACGACGATGAGCGGAAGCTGTCGGGCACCTACCAGCGTCAGGTGTTCGACCTCGTGCTGTCCATTTGGGACGCTGCGGTGGTCGACGAGAAGATGCGATCCAACCCGCTCAAGAAGGCGACGATCCCTCGGCCGAAGGCGACGACCAAGGAGGTGCAGGTCTGGCCGGAGAAGCGGGTGCACGCCCTGGAGGAAGCCGTCGAGGACCGGTTCAAGCCAGCGGTCGTCATCGGCGCGGGCCTCGGGCTGCGGCCGGGTGAGGTGCTGGCGTTCAGCCCGGACAACATCGACCGGAAGAAGATGATCTACCGGTGCACCCGCCAGTTGGTCATGGTCAAGGGTGTGCAGAAGTTCAAGCTTCCGAAAGGGCGGAAGGTGCGGGAGATCCCGCTCGGTTACGGGTTGCTGGAGAAGATCGACGCCTACATCGAGGAGTATCCGCCCGTCGCGGTCACGCTTCCTTGGGGCGAGCGGGACGGGCAGGCGTACGAGACGGTCAATCTGCTCATGACCAAGCCGAGCGGCGTGCCGTACAAGAACCAGTCGTTTCACATGGGCGTGTGGCTGCCCGCGTTCGTCGCGGCCGGGCTGGCGTATGTCAGTGACCGGGACGGTATGCACGCGCTCCGGCACCTGTTCGCCTCGCTGATGCTGTCACGCGGGGTGAGTATCAAAGAACTCTCCGCTTACCTCGGGCACTCCAGTGAAGCGTTCACGCTCCGTGTCTATACCCACCTCATGGAGACGAGTTACGAGCGGGCGCGGGCGGCGATCGACAGCGTGTTCCGCCCGTCGGCCGATCTCGCGTCGGCGGCTTGAGTTGTTCGGCTGACGTCCTGGTGACGTCCTGGACCCCACTTTCGGCCCCTATCTAGTCATAAATCCCCAGGTCAACCGGTACAGGATGCTTCCTTCTGGTAGATGTGCTACTTGTCACAGTGCACCGCGCGAGGCAGAGTCGTACTTGGCGACGTTGATCGTCACCCGAACTGCCGGCCCCACCATCAGGGAGGCTTCCGATGTCCACCACAGAGATCGCCGAACTCCGGCGCACCATCGGCCAGTTGCGGCAGTGCGTGGGCGCATTGCGATCGCGCTACGGCGACGCGTCCGCGGTGCGCCGGCTGGCCAACGACGTCGAGCGGCTCGACATCGACACCGCCGATCTGGACGGGCACCCGCCCGCTGTGCCCGCGCAGGCGAAGCCTGTCGAACGCGTGCCTGTCCCGGATACTCCCTACGATCCGGCGCTGTGGAGCGGCGCTGACGACGAAGGTGTCGGTGGCTACAAGCGCGACCAGCGGTGAGCGCCCCCGCTGACAACGACGTCAGCCGCGCCCGCACCGGTGTTCGAGCGCCGGGGCGGGCGCGCCTCGCCGCCCGGACACTGCGCACCGACCGGTGGTGGCTGTCGCCCCTGCTCACTGTGCTGGGGCTGGCCACTTTCGTCGTTTACGCGACTGTCCGGGCATTCGTGCGCACCGCCTACTGGGTGCCCGAATACCACTACCTGACGCCGTTCTACTCGCCCTGCGTGTCCACTTCCTGCGTCCCGGGCTCGAGCCACTTCGGGCACTGGTTCGGCGAGATGCCGTCCTGGCTGCCGCTCGGCGTGCTGGTGCTGCCGTTCCTGCTCGGGTTCCGGTTGACCTGCTACTACTACCGCAAGGCCTACTACCGCTCGGTGTGGTTTTCCCCGCCGGCTTGCGCGGTCGCCGAACCGCACGCGCGCTACACCGGAGAGACGCGGCTGCCGCTGATCGTGCAGAACGTGCACCGGTACTTCTTCTACGTCGCGTGCGTCGTTTCGCTCGTCAACACCTACGACGCCATCGTCGCCTTCCAGAGTCCCACCGGGTTCGGCTTCGGGCTCGGCAACGTGATTCTCGTGCTGAACGTCGTGCTGCTGTGGGCGTACACGCTGTCCTGCCACTCGTGCCGGCACGTCACCGGCGGGCGGCTCAAGCATTTCTCGAAACATCCCGTCCGGTACTGGATCTGGACGCAGGTCACGAAGCTCAACACCCGGCACATGACCCTCGCGTGGACGACGCTCGGCACGCTCGTGCTGACCGACTTCTACGTGATGCTCGTGTCCAGCGGCGCGATCTCGGACCTGCGATTCGTGGGCTGACCCCCGGAAATCCAGCAGCGCAAGGCAGTTCTCCCCAGCTCGTGAGGTGGCTTATTCCATGACCGATGTCGAACGGCACAGCTACGACGTGGTGGTGATCGGTGCCGGCGGCGCCGGTCTGCGTGCGGTGATCGAAGCGCGCGAACGCGGTTTCAGCGTCGCGGTGGTGTGCAAATCCCTTTTCGGCAAGGCGCACACGGTGATGGCCGAGGGCGGCTGCGCGGCGTCGATGGGCAACGCGAACTCGAACGACAACTGGCAGGTGCACTTCCGCGACACCATGCGCGGCGGGAAGTTCCTCAACAACTGGCGGATGGCCGAGCTGCACGCCCGGGAAGCGCCGGACCGCGTCTGGGAACTCGAGACGTACGGCGCGCTGTTCGACCGCACCGCGGACGGACGGATCAGCCAGCGAAACTTCGGCGGGCACACGTATCCGCGGCTCGCGCACGTCGGGGACCGGACCGGGCTCGAGCTGATCCGCACGATGCAGCAGAAGATCGTTTCGCTGCAACAGGAAGACTTCAAGAAGTACGGCGACTACGAGGCTCGGATCAAGGTCTTCGCCGAATGCACGGTCACCGAACTGCTCCTGGACAACGGCGCGATCGCCGGTGCGTTCGGCTACTGGCGCGAGAGCGGCCGGTTCGTGCTGTTCGAGGCGCCCGCGGTGGTGCTCGCGACGGGCGGCATCGGCAAATCGTTCAAGGTGACGTCGAATTCGTGGGAGTACACCGGCGACGGGCACGCGCTGGCACTCCGCGCCGGCGCGAAGCTGATCAACATGGAGTTCGTGCAGTTCCACCCGACCGGGATGGTCTGGCCGCCGAGCGTCAAGGGCATCCTCGTCACCGAGGGCGTGCGCGGCGACGGCGGGGTGCTCAAGAACTCCGAGGACAAGCGGTTCATGTTCGAGTACGTGCCCGAGGTGTTCAAGGGCCAGTACGCGGACAGCGAGGACGAGGCCGACCGCTGGTACACCGACCAGGAGAGCAACCGCCGCACGCCGGACCTGCTGCCGCGCGACGAGGTGGCGCGGGCGATCAACTCCGAGGTCAAGGAGGGGCGCGGATCCCCGCACGGCGGCGTGTTCCTCGACATCGCGAGCCGGTTGCCCGCCGAGGAGATCCAGCGGCGGCTGCCCTCGATGTACCACCAGTTCAAGGAACTCGCCGACGTCGACATCACCAAGGAGGCCATGGAGGTCGGCCCCACCTGCCACTACGTGATGGGCGGTGTGGAGGTCGACCCGGACACCGGCGCGGCGAGCGTCCCCGGCCTGTTCGCGGCGGGGGAGTGCTCCGGCGGCATGCACGGGTCGAACCGGCTCGGCGGCAACTCGCTGTCCGACCTGCTCGTGTTCGGCCGGCGGGCCGGACTGGGCGCGGCGTCCTATGTGGACGGACTCAAGGACCGGCCCGCGGTCTCGCAGTCCGATGTGGACGCGGCGGCCGTGATGGCGCTCGAGCCGTTCAACCCGCCTGCCGACGGTGCGCCGGAGAATCCGTACACGCTGCACACCGAGCTGCAGCAGTCGATGAACGATCTCGTCGGCATCATCCGCAAGGCCGGGGAAATCCGGCAGGCGCTGGACAAGCTCGCGGACATCCGCGGCCGGGTCGGTCAGGTGACGGTGGAGGGCCACCGGCAGTTCAACCCCGGCTGGCACCTCGCGCTCGACCTGCGGAACATGCTGCTGGTGAGCGAATGCGTCGCCCGCGCGGCGCTGACCCGCACCGAAAGCCGCGGCGGCCACACCCGCGACGACTATCCGTCCATGGACGCGGAATGGCGGCACCGGCTGCTCGTCTGCTCCGCGCGCCCGGGCGACAACCCGCTCGTGCCGGACGTCGACGTGTCCGTGGAGGAACAGGTGCCGATGCGGCCGGACTTGCTCGAGCTGTTCGAACTCGACGAGCTGGGCAAGTACTTCACCGACGGCGAGCTGGAGACCCACCCCGGGAGGACCGCGTGAGCTACCAGGCGAAGTTCCGCGTGTGGCGAGGCGACGCGACCGGCGGCGACCTGCAGGACTTCACCGTGGAGGTGAACGAGGGCGAGGTCGTGCTCGACATCATCCACCGCCTGCAGGCCACCCAGGCCGCCGACCTCGCGGTGCGCTGGAACTGCAAGGCAGGCAAATGCGGCTCCTGCTCGGCGGAAATCAACGGCAGGCCGCGGCTGATGTGCATGACGCGCATGTCGACGTTCACCGAGGCCGAGATCGTGACGGTCACGCCGATGCGCACCTTCCCGGTGATCCGCGACCTCGTCACCGACGTGTCGTTCAACTACACGAAGGCGCGCGAGATCCCGTCCTTCACCCCGCCGGAGGGACTCAAGCCCGGCGAGTACCGGATGCAGCAGGTGGACGTCGAGCGCTCGCAGGAATTCCGCAAGTGCATCGAGTGCTACCTGTGCCAGAACACCTGCCACGTCGTGCGCGACCACGAGGAGAACAAGGAGAGCTTCGCCGGGCCGCGCTACCTCATGCGGATCGCCGAACTGGAGATGCATCCGCTGGACGTCGCCGACCGCCGCGACGCCGCCCAGGACGAGCACGGGCTCGGGTTCTGCAACATCACCAAATGCTGCACCGAGGTGTGCCCGGAAGGCATCCACATCACCGACAACGCGCTGATCCCGATGAAGGAACGCGTCGCCGACCGCAAGTACGACCCGATTGTCTGGCTGGGGGACAAGCTGTTCCGCCGCAATCGGTGATGTCCGCTGCCACGGTGGCCGGGTTCGCGGGTGCGGGCCCGGCGGCGTGACGGCTGCGGGCTTGCCCCGTTCGCGGGAGGCAGGGCTGCTTTCGCGGGCGGCGGGCTTGCTTGACCACGGCAGCGGCCTTGCCCTTTTGCGGACGGCGGTTCCGTGCCCTCGTCGACCGCGGGCGTCTGCAGTTGCCGACGGCAGGCTTGCTCGTTCGCAGTCGTCGAGCGGGCGCGGGCGGCGAGCGGGCACACGCGGTGCCAGCGGGCTTGCGTTCTCGCGGGTGGTGAGCGGGCGCTGGTGGCGACAGCGGCGTGCTCTCTCGCGGGCGGCGGGCTTGCAACGTTGCCGACAGTGGGCGTGCTTCTCGCAGCGGCGAGCGGGCGCTGTTGGCGACAGCGAGCATGCTCTCTCGCGAGCGGTGGGCCTGCAACGTTTGCCGACAGCAG
Organism: Amycolatopsis sp. Poz14; assembly: GCF_006704225.1. Taxonomy (NCBI): domain Bacteria; kingdom Bacillati; phylum Actinomycetota; class Actinomycetes; order Pseudonocardiales; family Pseudonocardiaceae; genus Amycolatopsis; species Amycolatopsis sp. Poz14. The sequence goes on along the minus strand of NZ_JACLHD010000001.1, from coordinate 8,230,437 downwards.
CCTTGCCCTCCCGCGAACGACAGGCATGCACAGTGCCGACAGTGGCCTTGCCCGTTCGGAAACCGCGGGCCGGGGCTCTCGCAGACGCGGTCCACTACGCGCATGCGCTGCGGGCGTATTCAGGCGTATTAAGTTGTGGGTCGGCAATAGGCAGTCCTCCTGGCGGCTGATGAGTCTGGTCGTGATGTCGGGTCACCGGAACGGTCCCAGCGGCCCGCTCCTGGAGGCTGGCTCCCGAGCGGCACGTCGCGATCCCCAGACAGCGTGAACTCACCGCGCGCAGGCGAGATCGCACCGACCAATGCGCTGGCCAACGCACTGGGAGAGAAAGGGAATCGCGACGGCCGCCACGAGAACGCTCGCGGGCTCACATCACATGCGATGTACTTACTTCAACAAAACCAATGCTAGCACCACCCACGACCGGACGGCATCACTCGATCGGCTCGACCACGGCGGGGCCGATTTCCGTTGCGGTCAAAGGACTTCCCGGAAGGACAAGAACCATGATCACCGGCGCCCACGTCATCCTCTACAGCAAAGACGCAGCAGCAGACCGACAGTTCCTCAGGGACGTACTGGACCTAGGAAACGTAGACGCAGGCGAAGGCTGGCTCATCTTCCGTTTGCCCCCAACAGAACTAGCCGTGCACCCAACCGAAGGAACGCCGCAGCAAGAGTTCTACCTGATGTGCGACGACCTGGACGAAACAGTCCGGCAGCTGACCGCGAAGGGAGCCGAAGTGGAGAGCGAGGCGACCACAGCATCCTGGGGCACGCGAGCATCGATCCGCCTCCCCAGCGGCAGCGTGCTGCCCCTGTACCAGCCGCGGCATCCGACAGCACACGGCTGAAACAAGAAACCCCCGGCACCGCAAGGAAAGCAGCGCCAGGGGCTTCAAGAGAAACGGAACGAACCGTCAGCCAGGTCCAGCGCCACCGATCACGTTGCTGCCCGCGGCAGCGGTGAGCCCCGCCTGCTCGATGCCGGCGTCCGTGTCGATGTGCTTCTTGCTGCGCCGGTTGCGTCGCTCCAGGTAAGTCGCGAGCGCGGTCAGCAGCAGGCACATCGCGATGTAGATCGCGGCGGCCACGAGGGTCGACGGGACGATCGGGCGGCCGAAGGCGCCCTGGCTGCCGATGTAGCGGGCGTAGTACAGCAGCTCCGGGTACGTCACGAGGAAGCCGAGCGCGGTGTCCTTGAGCAGCACGACCAGCTGGCTGATGATCGTCGGCAGCATCGCGCGCAGCGCCTGAGGCAGCAGGACCGTGAACATCACCTGGGTCTTGCGCATGCCGAGCGCGTACGCGGCTTCGCTCTGGCCCTTCGGCAGGGACAGGATGCCCGCGCGGAAGACCTCCGCCAGCACCGAGCCGTTGTACAGCGTGAGGCCGAGCACCACCGCGAACAGCGGCGACGTGTCCACGCCGAGGGTCGGGAGGCCGTAGTAGAACAGGAACATCAGGATCAGCAGCGGGATCGCGCGGAAGAACTCCACGACGAACGTGCAGATCCCGCGCACCCACGCGTGATCGGACAGCCGTCCGGCTGCGAAGACCGCGCCGAACACGATGGCCAGCACCGCGCCCAGTGCGAAGGCTTTCACGGTCGCCAGCACGGCGTTCGCGAGGTCGCTCTGCACCTGGGAGTACTGCAGCCACTCCCATTTGCGTCCGGCGAACTGGCCGCTGTCGACGAAGCGGTAGATGATGAACGCGATCAGCGCCGCCACGACGAGGATGCCCAGCACCGCGTAGATCCGGTGCCGCACCCGCGCTTTCGGGCCCGGGGTGTCGAAAAGAACCGTGCTCATCGGGCCACGCTCCAGCGCTTCTCCAGGCTGCGCTGCACCAGCGACAGCACCGACACGAGGATGATGAAGCCGAGTGCCACCCACAGCAGCGCGATCATCTGGTTGTCGCCGCGCTCGGACACGTACTGCCGGATCGCGCCGGCCTCGGCGACCGAGAACCCGCTGGCGATCGTCGTGTTCTTCAGCAGCGCGATGAGCATGCTGACGAGCGGCGGGACGACCGACCGCAGCGCCTGCGGGAGGACGATGCCGCCGAGGATCTGCCCGGACGACAGGCCCAGCGCGCGGCCCGCCTCGGCCTGGCCGATCGGCACCGTGTTGATGCCCGAGCGCACGACCTCGCAGATGAACGCCGACGTGTAGATCGTCAGCGCCACCGCGGCGGTCGGGAAGTAGTCGATCTTGACGATGTCGAGCAGCGGGTAGGCGAACACGAGGAACGCGAACACCAGCGTCAGCGGCGTGTTGCGCAGGACGGTGACGTAGGTCGTGCCGATCGCGCGCAGCACCGGGACCGGGCTCACCCGCAGCATCGCGAGGATCGTGCCCAGCACCAGGCTGCACGCCCCCGCGATCAGGAACAGTTCGATCGTGGTGAGAAAGAACGGACCGAAGAGGTCCAGATTGTCGAGCAGGACGTCCATGGAGCCTTCCCCGCGTCCGTGTGCCGATAGTGGGTGTACCGCGGCCGGTGGGCGAAAGCTTCGCCCACCGGCCGCCGGGTCAGATCAGTACCGCTCGATGGCAGGCGGCGTCGCGGGCGCGCCGGACTTGCCGAGGGTCGCGTCGTAGATCTTCTTCCAGGTGCCGTTGGTCTCGGCGGCCTGCAGCAGGTCGTCGATCTTGTCGCGCAGCACCTTGTCGTCCTTGTTCAGGCCGATGCCGTAGGGCTCCTTCGAGAACGGCTTGCCGACGACCTTGAAGGTGTCCGGGTCCTGTGCCGCGTAGCCCTTGAGGATCGCGTCGTCGGTGGTGACCGCGTCGACGTCCTTCGTCTGCAGCTTCTCGACGCACTGCGAGTACTTCTGGAACTCGACGATCTGGTCGGTCAGCTTCTGCTCGCGCACGCGCTGGATCGGGGTCGACCCGGTGACCGAGCAGACCTTCTTGCCCTTCAGCGTCTCCGGGCCGGTGATCGAGTTGTCGTCCTTGCGCACCAGCAGGTCCTGCCCGGCCTGGAAGTACGGGCCGGCGAACGACACGAGCTTCTTGCGCTTGTCGCTGATGGTGTAGGTGCCGACGTAGAGGTCGACCTGGCCGTTGGAGATGGCCTGCTCGCGGGCGCCCGAGTCGACCGTCGTGTACTTGATCTTGTCCTCGCTGAAGCCGAGGCCCGCCGCGACCATCCGGGCGATCTCGATGTCGAAGCCCTGGAACTTGCCGGTCTTCGGGTCCTTCTGGCCCAGCTCGGGCTGGTCGTCCTTGACGCCGATCGTGATCGTGCCCGCGTTCTTGATCTTCGTGAAGGTCGGCGAGCCGTCGAGCTTGACGTCCTTGGCCACCTCGTAGGTGGGCAGCGGCGCGGCGCTCGCGTTGTTGTCCCCGCCGGGGCCGGCCGGGGCGCCTTCCTTGCCGCAGGCCGTGAGCAGCAGCCCGCCGGCGAGCAGAGCGGCCGCGAGGGTGCGGATCCTCATGTCAGTCTCTCCAATATCTGTCCGGGAAACATCTGTCCGGGAACGTCGGGACCGGTCCGGGTACGGCCGATTACAGCCATCCCGGACGCGGGGCGCCGGGGGATTCCCCCGAACGGGTCAGTGGGTCAGGATCTTGCCGAGGAAGTCCTTCGCGCGGTCGGACTTCGGCTTGGTGAAGAACTCCTCCGGCGTCGTGTCCTCGACGATCTCGCCGTCGGCCATGAAGATGACCCGGTCGGCGGCGCGGCGGGCGAAGCCCATCTCGTGGGTGACCACGAGCATGGTCATGCCGTCCTTCGCCAGGCCGGTCATCACGTCCAGCACCTCCTGGACCATTTCCGGGTCCAGCGCCGAGGTCGGCTCGTCGAACAGCATCACCTTGGGCTTCATCGCGAGCGCGCGGGCGATCGCGACGCGCTGCTGCTGGCCGCCGGACAGCTGGGCGGGGTACTTGTCGGCCTGGTTCGCGATGCCGACGCGCTCGAGCAGTTCCATCGCGGTCTTGCGGGCCTCGGCCTGCGCGGTCTTGCGCACCTTCACCGGCGCGAGCATGACGTTCTCGAGGATCGTCTTGTGCGCGAACAGGTTGAACTGCTGGAAGACCATCCCGACGTCGGCGCGCAGCGAGGCGAGCGCCTTGCCCTCCTCGGGCAGCGGCACGCCGTCGACGGCGATCTCGCCGGAGTTGATCGGCTCGAGCCGGTTGATCGCGCGGCACAGCGTCGACTTGCCCGACCCGGACGGCCCGAGCACGACGACGACCTGGCCGCGCGGCACCTCGAGCGTGATCTCGCGCAGCACGTGCAGCTCGCCGAAGTACTTGTTCACGGCGGCCGCCTTGATCATCGGCGTCGCCACCTCGGTGGTCATCGTGGCCTCCAGAGCTCCGTTGGTCGTCGGCGTCCGCGGAACCGGGGTTCCGCAACGCTTGCGGAAACCTACTACCGGGACATCTCTTGTAAAGACGGCTTGAGCAATACTTAGGGTTTCAACTACGTATCGGATGCGGCCGTCGTGGCGGCGTTCAGCCTAGTCCGGACTGTGGCGGCCGCCACGCACCGTGTCCGCGGGGCGTGGCGCCCTAGAGTCCGGCTACCGTGGTCTGGATCACCGGGGAGGAGCAAGCGTGCGCGTGCTGCTGGTGGAAGACGACGACCGGGTCGCCGGGGCGCTCGTGCCCGCGCTGGTCCGCCGCGGGCTCACCATGCAGCGGCTGCCGTCCGGGGCCGGGGTGCTCGACCGGGTCCACGACGTCGACGTGATCCTCCTCGACCTGGGGCTTCCCGACGTCGACGGCGTGGTGCTGTGCCGGCAGATCCGCGCGGTCAGCGACGTCGCGGTGATCGTCGTGTCCGCGCGCGGCGAGGTGAACGACCGGGTGCACGGCCTGCGCGCCGGCGCCGACGACTACCTGGTCAAGCCGTACGACGTGGAGGAACTGCTCGCGCGTGTCGAAGCGGTGCGCCGGCGGCGGGTCGAACGGCCCGCGCCGTCCGTGCCGGTGGTGGAGGTCGGCGACGTCCGGATCGACCTCGCCCGGTACGAGGTGCTGGTCGCGGGCGAGCCGATCGCGTTGTCCCGCAAGGAGTTCCAGGTGCTCGCGCTGGTCGCGGCGGCGGGCGGTGCGGTGTGCTCGCGCGAACAGGTGCTGAACGAGGTGTGGGGGCACCGCGGCGCGGCCGAGAGCCGTTCGCTGGACGTCCATGTCGCCACCCTGCGCACCAAACTCGGCCGTCCGGCGCTGATCGAGACGGTGCGCGGCGTCGGCTACCGGCTGGGCAACGGACGGGACTGACCGGTGCGCGTCCGGCTGCAGGGCATCGTCGTCACGCTCGTCGCCCTGCTCGTGTTCGGGCTCGGCATCCCGCTCGCGCTCAGCATCGCGAGCAGCCTCCAGCAGAAGCTTTTCCTCGACCGGCTCACCGACACCTCGCGGTTCGCCTCGCTCGCCCAGCGTCCGCTGCTCGACAACGAGCTCGGGCTGCTGGAACCCAAACTGCGCCGGTACACCGAGGTGTACGGCGTGAAAGTGGTCGTGGTGAACCAGGACGGCGAGCCGGTGCTGAGCTCGGTGGGCGGAGCCGTCGACCGGACCGCGATCCGGGTGCCGGTGAACGAGGCGCTCGCCGCCCGTCCGCCCGAGGCCGGGCCGCTGCTGATGCCGTGGGCGAGCAAACCGCTGGTGCTGGCCGAGCCGATCCTCATCGACGGCGAGGTGCGCGGCGCGGTGGTGACGGAGTCCGCGACCGATCACGTCCGCACCCAGTTGCTGTGGCAGTGGCTGCTGCTGGCCGCGTGCGCGCTGGTCGCGTTCGGGCTCGCGCTGCTCGTCGCGCTGCCGGTGGTGCGCTGGACGCTGCGCCCGGTGCGGCGGCTGGACGAGGCGACCGGCGCGCTGGTCGCGTCCGTGGTCAGCGGCCGGGAAGCGGAGCCGGTGGGGGAGAGCGGCGGCCCGCCGGAGCTGCGGCAGCTGGGACGGTCGTTCGACCGGATGGCGGCGAGTGTCTCGGAAGCGCTGGCCGCGCAGCGCGCGTTCGTCGCCGACGCCTCGCATCAGCTGCGCAATCCGTTGACCGCGTTGAAGATCCGGCTGGGCAATCTCGACGGCCAGGTCACCGACGAAGCCGCGGCGGCCGATCTCGAAGCGGCGCAGGTGGACGCCAAGCGGCTGAACCAGATCCTCGACGAGCTGCTGTCCATGGCCCGCGCGGAATCCGCCGGCGGCGAGCTGGTTTCCGAAGACCTCGCCGAGGTGATCGCCGATCGCGTCGCCGACTGGTCGGTGGTCGGGGCGGCTCGCGAGGTCTCGCTGGAGAGCGCGGTGGACGTCGGCGGCGCGCGCGTGCTCGTGCCGCCGAGGGGGCTGGAGGTCGTGCTCGACGCGTTGCTGGACAACGCGCTCAAGTTCAGCCCTTCCGGTACTTCCGTCGAGGTGGCCGCGAGCGTTGCCGAGGACCGGGTGACGGTTTCGGTGCGCGACCACGGGCCCGGACTGCGCGAGGACGAGCTGGAGCGGGCGGTCGACCGGTTCTGGCGGAGCACAGCGCATCAGAACGTGCCCGGATCGGGGCTGGGGCTGGCGATCGTGACCGAGATCGTGCGGCATTCCGGCGGGGAGATCCAGCTGTCCTTGCCGGAAGGCGGCGGGTTGCGGATCGCGATGGACTTCCCGGTCGCGCGCTAGACCTTCTCCGCGCGGTAATACGCCAGCGCGCCGGGATGCAACGGCAGCGGTCCGGTCTCGATGCCCGGATGCACGTCGATCGACAGGGCCGCCCGGTTGACCGCCGCGAGCTGCGGGCGGGCGTCGTACAGGCCCTTCGTGAGCGCTTCGGCGACGTCGGCGGACATCGAGGTGGGCACGACCAGGAAGTTCGGCACCACGAGCGTCGTGACCGGGCCGGGCTGGTCGTAGGTGCTGCCGGGGATGGTCGCGGTGCCGTACACCGGGCTGAACCGCTGCATGCCCGGCATCAGGTTGGACATGTCGAGCAGCCGCAGCCCGACCTTGCGGTTGTACTCGGTGATCAGCGGCGTCGGCAGCCCGCCGGACCAGAACATCGCGTCGACCTTGCGGTTCTCCAGCGCGGTGAGCGAGTCCTCCAGGCTCAGCTGGTTGACCGTGACCGCGCCTTTCAGCCCGGCGACCTGCAGCACCCGGTCGGCGATGTACTCGACGCCCGACTCCGGGGAGCCGACCGCGATGTGGCGGCCGCGCAGCATGGAGACCGACGTGTAGGGCGAGTCCTTCCGGACGACGATGTGCAGGTAGTCGTCGTGGATGCGGGCCAGCGCGGCGAGCTTGCCGGGGTGCGCGGCCGCCGCGTCCGCGGCCAGGTCCGCGGCGACGAACGCGACGTCCGCGCCCCCGGAAAGCACTCGGTTGAGGTTGTCGCGCGACCCCTGGGTGGCGAGCACCTCGGGCGTCTCGATGCCGAGTTCGCCCGCCCACGCCGACGCCAGCGGCCCGGCCAGATCGTGGTAGACGCCGCCCACCGACCCGGCCGCGACGCGCAGGTGCAGGTTCGCGAAGCTCGGCCCGCACCCGCTCAGCAGCACCGTGAGCACTGCCAGCGCCGCCGTCAGCCTCCATCGCATGCAGCGATGGTGCCAGAGGTCAGCCGGTGACGTCGGCCAGGCTGTCGCCCATCCGGATCTTGCTGAACCACTGCGTCGCCGTCTCGTCGGCCTGGTGGTAGACGCCCCACTTCAGGTAGTTCCGCGTTCCGTCGATCGTGGTTCCGGTGTAGGTGGTGGACCCGTCGGCGAACGTCTGGCGTTTGCCGTCGAACCAGAACTGGATGGTGCCCTGGGTGCGGTCGGTCGAGATCCGGAACGCGATGTCGTGCCACTCGTCGTTCGAGACCGGCGCGTTCCACAGCTTGACGCTGGTGTGGTCGGTCGTCCACTCCTCGAGCTGGAGTTTGCCGCCGGAAATCTTGAGGACGATCGGATGGTTCGCGGTGCCGGTGCTCGGGCTGCATTTCAGCTGGAACACGTACCGGCTGGTGGAGTCGGTGATCCGGTACTTCGACGACCAGCCGAGGTAGAACGTCTTGCCCGCGGCGAGATCCGGGCCGACCGCCTCGCAGCGCTCCTCCTGGGCGAGCTGCTCCGCGACCCACACCTTGCCCTTCGCGGCGTCGGTCGCGGTCTTGAAGTGGCCGTCGGCGCACTGGACCGAGTTGAACGCGCCGGGGCCGTCGGCGGGGTCGGCCGACCAGGTGACCGACTGCGGAACCGGTTCCGCGGAGACCGGGGCGGCCGCCAGCGCGGCGACGACGAGCGTGCTCGCGACAGCGGCCGCGGAGCAGGCGAAAACCTTGCGCACATTTCCTCCAGAGCGGCGGCGGTCCGATTCGGAACAATGGCGGTGATCTTATCTTCGGGCGGGCGCGGAAAACAATAGCGAAAATTGTTCGGCGACGACCGTTCCGGTGCATTTCCGTTCCCGGTCAACGGCACATTTCCCGATTAGCGGAATACGTGGCGGACCGCGTCGCATAACGTCCGCCGACCGGGTGCCGGGTCCGGCGCGGGACCCGGGGTTTAGGCTGGAGCGCGATGAACGCGAAAACGTACCAGATCCGCACGTTCGGCTGCCAGATGAACGTGCACGACTCCGAACGGCTCGCCGGGCAGCTCGAGGAAGCCGGCTACGTCCCCGCTCCCGGGCAGGCGAAGCCGGATCTGGTCGTGTTCAACACCTGCGCCGTGCGGGAGAACGCGGACAACAAGCTCTACGGCACCCTCGGGCACCTCCGCCCGGACAAGGTCGCCAATCCGGACATGCAGATCGCCGTCGGCGGGTGTCTCGCGCAGAAGGACCGCGGCGACATCGTCAAGCGCGCGCCGTGGGTCGACGTCGTCTTCGGGACGCACAACATCGGTTCGCTGCCGGCACTGCTGGAGCGCGCGCGGCACAACGCCGAGGCCGAGGTCGAGATCCTCGAATCGCTCGAGACGTTCCCGTCCACGCTGCCCGCGCGCCGCGAATCGTCCTATGCGAGCTGGGTGTCGGTTTCGGTCGGCTGCAACAACACCTGCACCTTCTGCATCGTGCCGTCGCTGCGCGGCAAGGAGCGCGACCGCCGTCCCGGCGAGATCCTCGCCGAGGTCGAGGCGCTGGTCGCCGAGGGCGTGCTCGAGGTGACCCTGCTGGGCCAGAACGTGAACTCCTACGGCGTCGAGTTCGGCGACCGGCTCGCGTTCGGCAAGCTGCTGCGCGCGACCGGCGGGATCGACGGGCTGGAGCGCGTGCGGTTCACCTCGCCGCATCCGGCCGCGTTCACCTCGGACGTGATCGACGCGATGGCCGAGACCCCGAACGTCTGCCACCAGCTGCACATGCCGCTGCAGTCCGGTTCGGACCGGGTGCTGCGCGAGATGCGCCGGTCGTACCGGTCGACGCGGTTCCTGAACATCCTCGACGAGGTGCGCGCCAAGATGCCGGACGCCGCCATCACCACCGACATCATCGTCGGGTTCCCCGGCGAGACCGAGGAAGACTTCCAGGCGACCCTCGACGTCGTCCGCGCCGCGCGGTTCTCCAGCGCGTTCACCTTCCAGTACTCGAAGCGCCCCGGCACGCCCGCCGCGGAGATGGCGGACCAGCTGCCGAAGGAGGTCGTGCAGGAGCGCTACGACCGGCTGGTCGAGCTGCAGAACGGGATCTCCTGGGAAGAGAACCGCAAGCTGGTCGGCCGCCGGGTCGAGCTGCTGGTCGCCGCGGGCGAGGGGCGCAAGGACGCGGAGACGCACCGGATGAGCGGGCGCGCCCGCGACGGACGGCTGGTGCACTTCACGCCGTCCGGTGCGGCCGTCGACCGTTCGGTCCGGCCGGGCGACGTCGTGGAGACGGTGATCAGCTACGGCGCGCCGCACCACCTGGTCGCGGACGGCGACCTCCTGACCCATCGCCGCACGCGAGCGGGCGACAACGCCGAAGCCGGTCTTCGGCCCAAGACGAGCGGGGTCACCCTGGGACTGCCGGGCTTCGGAGCCCCGGCGGCGCAGCCGGCCCCGGTGAGTGGGTGTGCAGGATGAGCGAACCGGGAACGCCGGCCGAGGTCGACCGCAGGCTGAGCGACGAGATCGACGACGCGGGCCGCCGCGCCGCGCGCACGGTGGAGCTGGGCAGGCGCGGCTTCACCATCTCGGTGCTGATGTTCGTGCTGCTCGTGGCGCAGATCCTGCCGTGGGCCCAGGGCCGCGCGGGCTGGGAGACGCTGGCCGGCGAGGCGGGCGGGGTCCCGCAGCTGTTCGCCGTGACGTCCACCGGCGTCGGCGTGTTCATCGGCGCGGTCGCGCTCGTGTCGCGCCGCTGGTGGGTCGCGTGGTGCTGCGCCGCGGGCGGCTGGTTCGCCTCGGTCGACGGCCTGCTGGCGATTTGGTCGCAGCAGTCCGCGCACGCCAGCGGAGCGGCGGGGGACGGTCCGGGGATCGGGATGATCGTGGCGTGGATCGCGACGATCGTCCTGGCGACGCTCTGGATGCGCACCGCGTTCTCGCGCACCTGAACCCAACTGCATGAAAAAGGGCCGGTACCCGCGGGTACCGGCCCTTTTCGTGTCGTCGGATCAGCGATCGGCGACCGCGGCTTCCGCGGCCTCCATCCATTCCCGCCACTGGGAGGCCTGCTCCTCGGCCTTCTTCGCCCGCCGCTCGTCCCCGGCGGCCCGCGCCTTGGCGGCCTGCGATTCGAACTGCTCGACGCGCTCGCGGAACTGCGCGGCTCGCGCCTGCGCCTCCGGGTCGGTGCGGCGCCAGCGGCTGTCCTCGGCCGACTTCACCGCGTCCTGCACCGCCTTGAGCCGCCCGTCCAGTTCGCGGATGCGCTCGCGCGGGACCTTGCCGATCTCGTCCCACTGCTCCTGGATCCGCCGCAACGCCGACTTGGCCGCCTCGAGGTTGGCCGCCACGTCGATCTTCTCGGCCTCGACCAGCAGTTCTTCCTTGCGCTGAGCGTTGCCGGCGAACTCCGCGTCGCGCTCGGAGAACACGGCCGAGCGGCGGGCGAAGAACGCGTCCTGCGCCGCGCGGAACCGCTGCCACAGCGCCTCGTCGCTGTCCTTGGGCGCGCGTCCGGCGGCCTTCCACTCGGCCATCAGGTCCTTGTACCGGCCCGCGGTGGCGCCCCAGTCGTCCGAGTCGGACAGCGCCTCGGCCTCGGCGATCAGCTCTTCCTTGCGCTGCTTCGCGCTGGCCCGCTGCTTGTCCAGTTCGGCGAAGTGCGAGCCGCGGCGGCGGTTGAACGCCTCGCGCGCCTTCGAGAAGCGCTTCCACAGCTCGTCGTCGGTCTTGCGGTCGACGCCCTTGACCGTCTTCCACTCGTCGAGGATCGCGCGCAGCCGGTCGCCCGCGGCCTTCCACTGGGTGGACTCGGCGGCGATCTTCTCCGCCTCGTCGGCCAGCGCCTGCTTGCGCGCCACGGCCGCCGCCCGGGCTTCCTCTCGCTCGTGCTTGACGTTGACCAGCGCCTTCTCCGCCAGCCCGATCACGAACTCGAGCCGCGCGGCGAGCGCCTTCAGGTCGCCGACCACGGCCGCCTCGCCGAGCCCGTCGCGGATCTGGGTGGCGCTGGAGAGGGCGTGCTTCGGGTCGCCCGCTCCGGAGTTCAGCCGCGTTTCGAGCAGTTCGACCTCGGTGCGCACGTCGTCGAAGCGGCGCGCGTAGTGCAGCAGGCCTTCCTCGGGCGTGCCTGCCTGCCAGACCCCGACCTCGCGTTCGCCGTCGGCGGTGAAGACGTAAACGGTGCCTTCCCCGTCGACCCGGCCCCAGGTGGCGGGGGCGGGCTCGGCGGGCGGCACCGGAGGCGCGGCATGGCCGGCGCCCTGCGCGTGCGGCACCGGGTGCGGTGCCGGGGTGCCGGGGGACGTGTTCTCCTGGGCCATCGCAGGCTCCTTATCGCCTGTACGCCCGCGGCTGCGGGCGCCCCGCCGCGTGAGCGGGGCCGGGTTACGCTGTTGTCGTGCTCTGCCGGGGGCATGGGGCCCCAGCGGCATTCAAGCAGCTCAGCGCGCGCCGTGGTACTGGATGAGCCGCCTGAAAGCGTTGATCCTACTTCTCCTTGACGCTCCGTGCCCGCGTCCCGCCCCGGCCGGGTACCGTTCTGCGGCGTGATCAGCCCAGCTCAACGGCCCCGTCCGGTGGCCGTCGTCGGCCCCACCGCCACCGGGAAGACGGCACTGGCCGTCGAACTCGCGCTGGCGCTGGACGGCGAGGTGGTGAACGCCGACGCGCTCCAGCTCTACCGGGGCATGGACATCGGCACCGCCAAAGCGACCGCGGAGGAACGGCGAGGGGTCCCGCACCACCTGCTGGACGTACTCGACGTGACCGAGACGGCGTCGGTCGCCGCCTATCAGCGTGACGCCCGCAGCACGATCGAGCGGATTCTCGACGCGGGCCGGGTCCCGGTGCTGACGGGCGGCTCGGGGCTGTACGTGCAAGCGGTGCTGGACGATCTCCGTTTCCCCGGCACTGACCCCGCGGTGCGCGCGCGGCTCGACGAAGAGGCCGCCGAACTCGGCACCGCCGCCCTCTACACCCGGCTGGGGGAGCGCGACCCGGTCGCGGCGGCGGCGATCCTGCCCACGAACACCCGCCGCATCGTGCGGGCGCTGGAGGTCATCGAGATCACCGGCGAGCCGTTCTCCGCGAACCTGCCGAAACCGGGTCCGGCCCGCTGGGACACCGTGCTGATCGGGGTCGACCGCGAGATCGCCGAGCTGGACGAGCGCGTCGACCTGCGGGTGGAGCGGATGTTCGAGGCCGGTCTCGTGGACGAGGTGCGCGCGTTGCTCGGCCGCGGGCTGCGGGAGGGGAAAACCGCTTCGCGGGCGCTCGGCTACCAGCAGGTGCTGGCCGAACTGGACGGCGAAGGCGACTTCGCGGCAGCCGCGGCGGCGACCGCGCAGGCCACCCGCCGGTTCGTGCGGCGGCAGCGTTCGTGGTTCCGCCGGGACAAGCGGATCCGGTGGTTCGACGGCGGATCGGCGGACCTGGCCGCGCGGGTCCGCGCCGCGCTCGACCAGTAACCTGGACGCATGGGCGGCATCGAATTCCTCAAGGGCCACGGCACGCAGAACGACTTTGTGCTGCTGCCTGACGCGGCCGGCCGCCTCGACCTCACGGCGGAGCGCGTCGCGGCGCTGTGCGACCGGCAGCGGGGTCTCGGCGCGGACGGCGTGCTGCGCGTCGTGCGCGCGAAGGCGATCGGCGAAGAATCGGCCGGCGAGTGGTTCATGGACTACCGCAACGCCGACGGCTCGATCGCCGAGATGTGCGGCAACGGCACCCGCGTTTTCGCGCGCTACCTGGTGGACGCCGGTCTGGAATCGGACGGCGAGTTCGTCATCGGCACCCGGGCGGGCGACCGGCCGGTCGTCGTGCACCCGGACCGTTCGGTCACCGTGCAGATGGGCCCGGCGGCGATCACCGGCACGTCGGTCACCATGGTGGCCGGGCAGGCGTTCTCCGGGGTCGCGGTGAACGTCGGCAATCCGCACCTGGTTTCGGTCACCGACACCGATATCGCCGGCCTCGACCTGCGCGACCAGCCTGATTTCGACCACGACGTCTTCCCGGCCGGGGTCAACCTGGAATTCGTCAACGTGCTCGGCGAGGGCGCGCTGCGGATGCGCGTCCACGAGCGCGGCGTGGGGGAGACGCGCGCCTGCGGCACCGGCACGGTCGCCGCGGTGGCCGCCTCGCTGCACCTCGCGGGCAAGGACACCGGCGAGTCCACAGTGGACATCCCGGGCGGGCAGGTGTCGGTGACGATCTCGCGCGGGGACTCGACGCTGTCCGGCCCCGCGGAGATCGTGGCCCGCGGCGAGATCGACGAGGCTTGGTGGGCTGCCGCCGGTTCGCCGCTGTGAGCGGCAAGCCGGGGTCGTAACCCGGCTCGCCGCCCACGGCCAGCCGCGGCAGAGTCAGTTCGCCGGCGGGATTTCCCGCGGCCGGTCGTACATCCGCACATCGCGGTCGATGGTCAGCGGCAGCACGCGGCCCAGGCCGAGCTCCCGGAAGTGGTCCGACTCGCGATGCGCCTTGAACGCCGCGTCGTCGGCGTACTTCTCGATGCTCACGTACCGCCCCGGCGTTTCGTCGGAGCGGAACACTTCGTACGACAGGCAGCCCGGTTCTTCGCGGCAGGCGGCCGCGAACTCGTGCAGCGCCCGGCCGAACTCCTCGGAGTTCTCGGGGCTGCTGGACACATCGGCGACGACGAGCACGTAGGAATCCACGGAAACCACCCTACGGGGTCACGATCTTGGCATCGAGCGAAAAGTCGCCGTCGCGCGTGGTGATCTCGCCGATCGCCCCGGCGAGCCGGACGTCCGCGGCCACCGCGGCGAACCGGGCCAGCGTCTCCGCCGGGCCGCCCACGGTCAGCGTCTCGACCGGCGAGCGCATCGACACCTTCGCGTCCGACTTCGCCCGACGCACCGCCGCGATCACCTCGCCCGCCAGCGTCAGCAGCGACGGGTCACCGTCGACCACCGGCACCGACGGCCACGCCGCCTGGTGCACGGAACCTTCCTGCCACCACGACCAGATCTCCTCGGCGGCGAACGGCAGCACCGGCGCGAACATGCGCACCAGCGCCGACAGCACCGTCCGCAGCGCCACCTGCGCCGATTCGGCTGCCTCCGCGCCGAGATCGCCGTACGCGCGGCCCTTCACCAGCTCCACGTAGTCGTCGCAGAATGTCCAGAAGAACGTCTCGGTCACCTGCAGTGCACGCGCCTGGTCGAGCGCCTCGAACGCGGCCGTCGCTTCCTCGACCACCTTCGCCAGCGTGGCGAGCACAGACTGATCCAGCGGCTCCGTGACGGCTGACTCCGGCTTGGGGATCCCGAGCCCGAGCACGAACCGGCTCACGTTCAACAGCTTCGTCGCCAGCCGTCGCCCGACCTTCATCTGGCCTTCGTCGACCGCCGTGTCGACGCCCGGCCGCGCGCTCGCCGCCCAGTAGCGCACCGCGTCGGAACCGTGCCGCTCCAGCAGATCCGCCGGCGTGACGACGTTGCCGACGGACTTCGACATCTTCTTGCGGTCCGGGTCGAGCACCCAGCCGGAAATCACCGCGTCCCGCCACGGCAGCACGCCTTCTTCCAGTTCGGCGCGGACCGCGGTGGAGAACAGCCAGGTGCGGATGATCTCGTGCGCCTGCGGCCGCAGCGAGAACGGGAACACGCGGCGGAACAGGTCGTCGTCGAGACTCCAGCGGCCGGCGATCTGCGGCGTCAGCGACGACGTCGCCCAGGTGTCCATCACGTCCGCCTCGGCGACGAAGCCGCCCGGGACGCCGCGCTGGTCCTCGGTGTAGCCCGGCGGGACATCGGTGCTCGGGTCCACCGGCAGGTTCGCGTCGTCGGGCGTCAGCACCGCGTCGTGATCCGGCTCGCCGTCGGCGTCCAGCGGGTACCAGACCGGGATCGGCACTCCGAAGAACCGCTGGCGGCTCACCAGCCAGTCGCTGGTCAGGCCCTCGACCCAGCTGCGGTAGCGGACCTGCATGTGCGGCGGGACCCAGTTCAGCTCCTCGCCGCGCTCGAGCAGTTTCGCGCGCAGCGCGTCGTCGCGGCCGCCGTTGCGCAGGTACCACTGGCGGCTCGTGACGATTTCCAGTGGCTTGTCGCCCTTTTCGTAGAACTTCACCGGATGCGTGATCGGCCTCGGCTCGCCGCGCAGCGCGCCCGCCTCGCGCAGGAGGTCCACCAGAATTTGGCGTCCAGTGTGGACAGTCTTGCCCGCCAGCGGTTCGTATTCGTCGGCCGGGACGCCGTGCGGCGGTTCTGCGCGGAATCGGCCGTCGCGGCCCAGCACCGGACGCGTTTCGAGCTGCAGCGCACGCCACCAGGTGACGTCGGTGGTGTCGCCGAAGGTGCAGACCATCGCGATACCGGTGCCCTTTTCCGGATCCGCGAGGTGATGCGCGTGCACCGGCACCTCGACGCCGAACACCGGCGTGTGCACGGTCTTCCCGAAAAGGCCTTGGTAGCGCTCGTCATCCGGATGCGCGACGAGCGCGACGCACGCGGGCAGCAATTCGGGCCGCGTGGTGGAGATGAGCACTTCCGCGCCGTCTTCCGCGGTGAACACGAGGTCGTGATACGCGCCGGGCCGTTCGCGGTCTTCCAGCTCAGCCTGCGCGACAGCGGTGCGGAAGGTGACGTCCCACAGCGTCGGGGCTTCGGATTGGTACGCCTCGCCGCGCGCGAGGTTGCGCAGGAACGCGCGCTGCGAGATTTCCGTGGTCGCCGGGTCGATCGTCTGGTACGCCAGCGTCCAGTCCACCGAAAGCCCGATGCTCCGCCAGACCTCCTCGAACACCTTCTCGTCGGTTTCGGTCAGCTGGCGGCACAGTTCCACGAAATTGCGCCGGGACACCGGAATCGCGTTCTTGCCGGGCTTTTCCGGCGGGGTGAAAGCCGGGTCGTAGGGCAGCGACGGCTCGCAGCGCACGCCGAAATGGTTCTGCACGCGGCGTTCGGTGGGCAGGCCGTTGTCGTCCCAGCCGACCGGGTAGAAGACCGAACGGCCGCGCATCCGTTGGTAGCGCGCGAGAACGTCGGTGTGCGTGTAGGAGAAGACATGCCCGATGTGCAGCGAGCCGCTCGCGGTCAGCGGCGGCGTGTCGATCGAGTAGACGTCCGGGCGCGTCCGGTCGAACCGGTATACGCCTTCGCGTTCCCACACCGGCACCCATTTGGCGGTCAGGCCGTCGACGCCGGCTTTGTGCGGGATCTTCTCGTCCATGCCCGCACTTTACGGGGCGGGTACAGCGATTTCCCCGCCCGTCGGCAGGTCCCGCATGCGCCGCAGCGGCGAGCAGATCACCCACAGCGCGCCCGCGATCGGCCCGGCGGTGCCGATCCACAGCGCGCCGGCGAGCCCGAGCCATTCGCCGAGCCCGCCGCCCAGCAGCCCGCCGAGCGGCAGGGCTCCCCAGACGACGAACCGGACGCTCGCGTTCATCCGGCCCAGCAGCCGGTCCGGCGTGATCGCCTGGCGGTAGGAGACCTGCGCGATGTTGTAGAGGATCACGCCGAACCCGAACGCGGCCATCCCGAGCCCGGCGAGCGCGATCCGCCAGTCCGGCGCGGCCGCCAGGACCAGGATCTCGCCCGGCCAGAACAGCACCGGGACCAGCCAGATCGACCGGGCCTGCCCGATCTTCCGGATGATCGGCCCGGCGCAGAGCGCGGCCGCGATGCCGCCGATGCCGCTCACCGCGAGCAGGCCGCCGACCTCGGCCGGTTTCAGCCCGGCCGTGCGCGTCAGGAACAGCACCTGGACGGCTTGGACCACTCCGCCGAAGAAGTTCGACGTGGCGGTGCAGGCGACGATCGCGCGCAGCGGCCGGTCGGCGACGACGAACCGCAGGCCTTCGAGCATTTGCGGCACCAGGCGGTCGTGCTCGGTGCGTTCCGGGAGGGTTTCGACGGTGCGGATGCGCCACAGGCACAGCGCGGAAGTGAGGTAGCCGAGCCCGGTGACCAGGACCGTGCTGGCCGCGCCGATGAACTGCACGAGCACGCCGGCGAGGCTCGGCCCGGCGATCTGCGCCGACGACTGCACGCCCTGCAGCTTCGCGTTGCCCTCCAGCAGCTTCTCGCGGCCGACCAGCGCGGGCAGATACGCCTGGTAGGAGACGTCGAAGAAGACCGTCGCGAACCCGACGAAGAGCACGACCACCAGGACCTGCGCCATCGTGAGCACGCCGGCCCACCAGGCGAACGGGACGCTGAGCAGCAGCACCCCGCGGACCAGGTCGGCGGCGAGCATGAGCGGCCGTTTGCGCATCCGGTCCACCCACACGCCCGCGGGAAGGCCGAGGACCAGGAAGCCGAGCGTCTCGGCCATGGTCAGCAGGCCCATCTCGAACGGCGTGGCGGCCAGCGTGACGGCGGCGAGCAGCGGAATGGCCGTGACGCCGACGAACATCCCCAGCTGGCTCGCCGTGTCCCCGGCCCACAGCCTGCGGAAATCGGCGTGGAAGAAGAGTGAGTCGCGACGCACCCGATCGAGTGTTGCCGAGTGATTGGAAAGTGTCAATCACTTTGTCTAGGCTGCGGGGATGCCGTTCCACCGACGTCCCTCCACCGAAGCCGAGGCGGCCGCGCTCGCGTCCGGAATACGGCTGCGCATCATCCGGTTGACCTCTTTCGAAGCGATGACGAACAAGGAGTTGGCAGCCCGGCTCGGCCGCGACCCGGCGACGACGCTGCACCACGTGCGGCGCCTGGTCGACACCGGTTTTCTCGTGGCACAGGAACCTCGGCGCGGTGCGCGCGGGGCGAAGGAGATCCCGTACCTGTCCACCGGGCTTTCGTGGCAGCTGGACAACGCCGAAGCCGAAGCGGTCGCGGTCAACCAGGCCATGCTCGAGGCCTATCTGGCCGAAATGGCGGAGGCCGACCTGGCGGAGACGGAGACGACCCGGCTCGTGGTCCAGGTGGGCGCCGAGGACGTCGCGGAGTTCAAGCGGCGGCTCGAGGGGCTGCTCGAAGAATTCAAGGCCAGGCCCCGCGATCCGGCCTCGGAACGCACGGCCGTGTACGTCTCGGTTTATCCCAGCAGGTAATCCGTTCGGTTCCCGCGCCGAAACGTGGGACCATGGAGGCACGATGACAGAACAGACACACGAAGACTTTTGCGACGACAACGACCCCTACGACCCCTCGGTCGGGGAGATGGAGCTCGAGGACCGCGCGTCGCTGCGCCGGGTCGCGGGCCTGTCCACCGAGCTCGAGGACATCACCGAGGTCGAGTACCGGCAGCTTCGGCTGGAGCGCGTTGTGCTGGTCGGCGTGTGGACTGAAGGCACCGCCCAGCAGTCCGAGGCGTCGCTGGCCGAACTGGCGCGACTGGCCGAGACGGCGGGCTCGGAGGTGCTCGAAGGCCTCGTCCAGCGGCGGCAGAAGCCCGATCCGGCGACGTACGTCGGGTCCGGCAAGGTCCGCGAGCTGCGCGACGTGGTCGTGGCGACCGGCGCCGACACGGTGATCTGCGACGGCGAGCTCTCGCCCGGCCAGCTGCGCCAGCTGGAGGAGAAGGTCAAGGTCAAGGTGATCGACCGGACCGCCTTGATCCTCGACATCTTCGCCCAGCACGCCCGGTCCAAGGAGGGCAAGGCACAGGTCGAGCTGGCCCAGCTGCAGTACCTCGTCCCGCGGCTGCGCGGGTGGGGTTCGGCGCTGTCCCGGCAGGCCGGTGGCCGCGCGGGCGGCGCGAACGGCGGCGTGGGCCTGCGCGGGCCTGGTGAAACGAAGCTGGAGACGGACCGGCGGCGGATCAGCAAGCGCGTGGCGAAGCTCCGCCGGGAGATCGCCGCGATGGACACCATCCGCGAGACCAAGCGCGGCAAGCGCGTGGCCAACGAGGTGCCGAGCGTGGCGATCGTCGGCTACACCAACGCCGGCAAGTCGAGCCTGCTCAACGCCCTGACCGGGGCCGGGGTGCTGGTGGAGGACGCGCTGTTCGCCACCCTCGACCCGACCACGCGCCGGGCGCAGACGGCCGACGGGCGCACCTTCACGCTCACCGACACCGTCGGGTTCGTGCGGCACCTGCCGCACCAGCTGGTGGACGCGTTCCGCTCGACGCTGGAGGAGGCGGCCGACGCCGACCTGCTCGTGCACGTCGTGGACGGTTCCGACGCGGCCCCGGAGGACCAGGTCAACGCGGTGCGCGAGGTGCTCGCCGAGATCACCCGCAGCCGCAAGGAGCCGCTCCCGCCGGAGCTGCTGGTGATCAACAAGGCCGACGCGGCCGACGACGTCACCCTGGCCCGGCTGCGCCACGCGCTGCCCGGCTCGGTGCAGATCTCCGCGCGCACCGGCTCGGGCGTGGCCGACCTGGCCGAGGTGCTGGCCGAACGGCTGCCGCGCGCGGAAACGGTGATCGACGTGCTGGTCCCGTACGCGCGGGGCGAGCTCGTGTCCCGGGCGCACGCGGAAGGCGAGGTGCTGGAAGAAGAGCACGTCGCCGACGGCACGCGCCTGAAGGCGCGAGTCCGGCCGGATCTCGCCGCGGCTCTCCGGGCGTTCGAGACCAACGCCTCGGCGCTCTGAACGTCTTCCGTAGTGCACGGTCCGAGCGGGCCGTGCACTACGGAGGTGAACTGGTGCGGGTCGTCCTGGCACTGACGGCTGTCCTGATGCTCGCGGGAGCTGTCCCCGCTGCGGCTGCTCCCGCTCCGGAGACGCTGTGCCAGGTCAAGGACAAGCGCCTCAACGAACTGTCCGGCCTTGCCTCCGACGGTGAGCATTGGTACGCGATCAACGACGGCGGCACCAAAGTGCAGGTCTTCGTCCTGGACCGGAAATGCCAGGTGACGGACGTCCTGACCGACTCGACGGACCCGTACGACGTCGAGGACCTGGCCCGCGGCAAAGACGGCACCCTCTGGCTTTCCGATACCGGCGACAACCGCGCTAAACGCGAAACGATCGCCCTGCTGGAACTGAAACCGACTGGCGGCCCGGCCGTCGTGCATCGCCTGACCTACCCGGACGGCCCGCACGACACGGAGACCCTGGTTCTGGACCAGTCCGGCACGCCGTTCCTGGTGACCAAGGATCTGCTGGGCACCTCGAAGGTCTATCGGCCGTCAGCCCCGCTGGCGACTCCCGGCCCGACGAAGCTGGAGCAGGTCGGCACCCTGCGCGTCCACAGCACCGACACCCCAGGCGGCCCGGTGGGCTCGTTCGGGTCGGCGCTGATCACTGGAGGCGCGACGAGCGCGGACGGGAAGGTCATCGCACTGCGGACCTACACGGACGCGTATTTGTACGCGGCCCCGGACGGGGATGTTGCGGCTGCTCTGCAACGAGAGCCGGTCCGGATTGCGCTGCCGAATGAAAAGCAGGGCGAGGCTATTGCTTTCGAGCCGGACGGAACGTTGCTGTCCGCGAGCGAAGGCGTCGGCGAACCGGTGCGGGCGATCAAGAACGCGACTTCTTTGGTCACGCCGCAAGCGCCTGCGCCTAAGCCCGGTGGTGCTGCTACTCCTCAGCCAGCTGAGCAGGAGTCGGGTGGCTTTCCGCTGATTCCCGCTGCTGCCATTGCTGCGGTGGTTGTTCTCGGTGCTTGGTTTTTGCTGGCCAGGAAACGTCGCCGCGCCTGACTCGCGGTGCTCGCCACGGCTCGCTGCTCGTTCTTGCGCGCCGTTACCGCCGTGACGCCCGTTCCTGACACGCCGTTCTTGCCGTGGCGCGGTTCCTGGCATGCCGCTCTTGCGCGCGCCGCCGTTCCAGAGGTGCTACCCCCGGGCGCGGCACCGTTCCTCATGCGCCGCCGCCGCGCGCTGCCGCTCCCGCCGCAGCACCGTTCCTGACGGCAGGCTCCTGCCGCGGCACCGCTCTCGCCGCACCGCTCCTGCCGCGGCACCGCACTCACCGCACCGCTTTTGTGCGGCACCGCGCTCGCCGCACCGCTTTTGCGTGCCGCCGTTCCTGCCGCAACACCGAACCAGAACACCGCTCATCCGCGATGCTCTTGCATGCCGCCCGTCGCTGCGCCGCCACTTCCGCCGCGCCACCGCTCCGCACGAACTGCGCCAGAGTTGCGGCCGTTCCTGCCGTAGCGCTGCTTCCGGCCTCGCGCAGCCTCACGACAGTCGGCAGCGAACCCCAACCCCAGCGCGCGCTCCCCTCACCCGGGCTTCGGGGGAGGGGAGCGCGCCACGGCTCAGAGTCGCCGCAGTACCGCCACGACCTTGCCCAGGATCGAAGCGTCGTCACCGGGAATGGGCTCGTACGCCTCGTTGTGCGGCATCAGCCACACGTGTCCGTCCTTGCGTTTGAACGTCTTCACCGTGGCCTCGCCGTCGATCATCGCGGCGACGATGTCCCCGTTCTCCGCGGCGGGCTGCTGCCGGACGACGACCCAGTCGCCGTCGGTGATGGCGGCGTCGACCATCGAATCGCCGGTGACGCTCAGCAGGAACAGTTCGCCCTCGCCGACGATTTCGCGCGGCAGCGGGAAAACGTCCTCGACGGCCTGCTCGGCGAGCACCGGACCGCCTGCCGCGATCCGGCCGACCAGCGGCACGTACGCCGCCTTCGGCACGGACGGCTGCTGGTCGATGTCGATGCCCATCGGGTTGTCGTCAGTGGACGCGAGCACGCCCACCGCGCGCGGCCGGTTGGCGTCGCGGCGAAGGTAGCCCTTGCGCTGCAGCGCCCGCAGCTGGTGCGACACCGACGACGTGGACGTGAGCCCCACCGCCTCGCCGATCTCGCGCACGCTCGGCGGGTAGCCGAAGCGGCTCACCCACGTGCGGATGACGTCGAGCACCTGTTGCTGGCGGACGGTCAGCGTCTCGTCCACGTCGTACACCTCCGGCATGGCGCTCACCTTCCCCGTGCTCTCGTGGCCGGACTCGCGCGCGGATTGTGCGGACGCCTTGCCTCGCGAGGCCGTCTTGGCCCCCTTCGCCGCGGTGCCCTTCACCGTGTCCTTCTCCAACGCTGCGTCGCCTCCAGCCGTCCCGCGGTCGCCGTGTCGGCGTCCCGCGCGTGTCCGCGTGCGCCGGTCCGGGATCCGCGTTTTCCGCGAACGCCCGTCCGGCGGCACCCGCCGGAGCCGGTCCGGCAGATGTCCTGGTCACCGACGTTAGCCACCGCGCGCGACGATTTCAAACATCTGTTCGATCGACACGCCGTGTCCTCTCGATTTTGTCGGTGCGGGGTGGTAGACCTTCGCACGGACGTTCGATAGAACGCCTGTTCGATCTGGACCGCTGCGGCGCAGGTGTACGGCCCGGACCGGACGGATTCGCAGGTCACGAGGAGGTTCCGGAATGTCGATCCTGGCAGATCGCGGGCTGGTCCGCCCGCTTCGGCCCGTCCCTGCCGTCCGCCCTGTCGAGGGCGGCGCCGCGTCGGACGGGACGGCCCCCGCCCGGAGGGAACCCGGGCGGGGCGGCCCGACGCGCCGTTCGCGGCGACGCGCGGAGCGGATAGACGCCACCCGAAAGGATGGTGTTCCTTCGGGCTCCGAAGCCGAATCCGGCGAGGTTCCGGGCTCCGCGGCCGGTTCTGCCGAGGTGGTCGACCTTCACGGCCGGACCGGCGCGCGGCGCGGCCCTGGCGCGGATCGGCCCGGCGAGGCTGCGCGCGGCGAGTCCGTCCGGGTTGACGCACGGCGCGGACGCGGTGCGCGCGAGCCCCGGGAAGGCGCACGCGGCGCGGCCGGGCGGCGGCGTGCCTGGCTGGCAGCAGAGGAAGCCGGACTCGGAGGCGGCGAGCGAGCCGATCTCCAGCGATCGGTGCCGAGCGATGATGCCGGACTGCGCTCTGCCGCCGCCGTTCGGTCCGTCGCACGGGCTGGGTTCCAGACGTCCGCGCGCTCTGCTGTCGAAGCTGAAGAGCGCCCGACCGGTGCGGTCGGCGGCCGCGCTGCGGTGCGCTCTGGTGAGCGGGCCGGGTTCCAGGCATCCGCCCGCTTTGGTGCCGAAGCTGAAGAGCGTGCGGCGCGGCCTGTCGAGCGAGCTGGGTTCCGGACCCCCTCTGTTGTCGGAACCGAAGCACACCCGACCCGTGCGGCACGCGGCCGCGCTGCGGTGCGGTCAGCCGAGCGTGCCGGGGTCCAGACCTCGGCTCCCTCTGGCGTCAAAACTGAAGAGCGTGCGGCGCGCGGCCGCGCGGCGGTCCGGTCCGCCGAACGAGCCGGATTCCAGACCTCCGCCCCCTCCGCCGTCGAAACCGAAGAGACCCTTCCTCGCGAGGCCCGTCGCACAGTCCGGCACATCCCCGCCGCCGTCCCGGGCAACCCCGGGCGCACCGCGCGCGAGCGGCGTGGCGAGCCGTTGCGGCCGCCGTCCCGGGAGCGGGTCGTCGCCGGGCGGCGCGGTGGCGTGGCCTGCCGTACCGAGGCCCGGCCGTCGGTGCGGTGGCCGTGGCTGTTCGCGATCGCCTTCGCGGCCTGCCTCATCGTCACCGGGCTCGGCGTGTTCGGCGCCGGCGTGTCCAGCGGCCCGGTGCCGTCGCGGACCGCGTCCGTTTCCGTGCAGCCCGGCGATTCGCTCGGGGCGCTCGCCGCCCGGTTCGCGCCGAACGCCGACCAGAGCGCGGTCGTCGAACGCATCAAGGAGCTCAACAACCTCGACGACACCGCGCTGCTGCCCGGCATGCCGCTCACCGTGCCGGTTGCCTGGTCCGGGGCCGGTTCGGGCGAAGGAACAGGCGGCGCGTCGGGGCCATGACTCTCGGAAACCACCCGGTCGCATCTTGCGCAACCGCTCTTTCACCCTCTCGGGTTTCTTGCGCCCGCCCCGGAGGCGATCTATGGTCTACCCCTATATCTAGTAGTTACACCGCTGTAGTTGGTCCACAGGTAGGGGTAGACTGGCGGCAGTTGTCCACAGCTGGTCGGCAGTTGCCCACCGGATGTCCACAAGTCGATCACCAGGCGCGGGGTCGCGCGCGGTGACCGCGGTCCAGGCCGTAGCGTGGCGGCAGGGGCCGGTCGGGACAGGAATCGACCGGCGCGGAGGGGAAGGTGATCGGCGGATGAGGTGCCCGTTCTGCCGGCATGCGGACTCTC
Source organism: Amycolatopsis sp. Poz14 (assembly GCF_006704225.1). Taxonomy (NCBI): domain Bacteria; kingdom Bacillati; phylum Actinomycetota; class Actinomycetes; order Pseudonocardiales; family Pseudonocardiaceae; genus Amycolatopsis; species Amycolatopsis sp. Poz14. Next base: position 8,205,926 of record NZ_JACLHD010000001.1, on the reverse strand, counting down.
GGGTCGTCGACTCCCGAGAGGTGGACGAGGGACAGGCGATCCGGCGGCGGCGTTCGTGCGCCGAGTGCGGACGGCGTTTCACCACGTCGGAGACGATGGTGCTGGCCGTGGTCAAACGGTCCGGCGCCACCGAGCAGTTCAGCCGGGACAAGGTGGTCAACGGAGTGCGGCGGGCCTGCCAGGGCCGCCCGGTCGACGACGACGCGCTGCAGAAGCTCGCGCAGCGCGTGGAGGAGTCGATCCGGTCCGCCGGGCTCGCCGAGATCCCCAGCCACGAGGTCGGCCTCGCCATCCTCGGCCCGCTGCGGGAACTGGACGGCGTCGCGTATCTCCGGTTCGCCAGCGTCTACCGCTCCTTCTCCTCGGTCGAGGACTTCGAGAAGGAGATCTCCGACCTGCGGAAAGCCATGGCGGGAACTGCGGAGGACCAGGAAGGCGAGCGCGCCGGCGACGACTGAGCCGTCACCGGGTCGCGGGGAGCGAGGGACAGGACCGCATGACCGAAACCGTGGGAACCGGCGCCGCGGCCGGACAGAACAAGAAGCCGAACAAGGGCCTCACCGTCCGGCGGGTCTTCACCACCGAGGGGACCCACCCCTACGACGAGGTCGCGTGGGAGACCCGCGACGTCGTCATGACCAACTGGCGCGACGGCAGCGTCAACTTCGAGCAGCGCGGGGTCGAATTCCCCGAGTTCTGGTCGGTCAACGCGACCAACATCGTCACCAGCAAGTACTTCCGCGGCGCGGTCGGCAGTCCGCAGCGCGAGAGCAGCCTCAAGCAGCTCATCGACCGCGTGGTGCGCACCTACGTGAAGGCCGCCGCCGAGCACGACTACTTCGCCGGTCCGTCCGACCTCGAGATCTTCGAGCACGAGCTCACCTGGATGCTGCTGCACCAGGTCTTCAGCTTCAACTCCCCGGTGTGGTTCAACGTCGGCACGTCCTCGAAGCAGCAGGTGTCCGCCTGCTTCATCCTCGCCGTCGACGACACGATGGAGTCGATCCTCAACTGGTACCGCGAGGAAGGCCTGATCTTCAAGGGCGGTTCCGGCGCGGGCCTCAACCTCTCGCGCATCCGGTCCTCGAAGGAACTGCTCACCTCCGGCGGCACCGCGTCCGGTCCGGTCTCGTTCATGCGCGGCGCCGACGCGTCCGCGGGCACCATCAAGTCCGGCGGGGCGACCCGGCGCGCGGCGAAGATGGTCGTGCTCGACGTCGACCACCCGGACATCGAGGAATTCATCCAGACCAAGGCGCGCGAAGAGGAAAAGATCAAGGTCCTCCGCGACGCCGGGTTCGACATGGACCTCTCCGGCTCCGACATTTCCTCGGTGCAGTACCAGAACGCGAACAACTCGGTCCGCGTGTCCGACGAGTTCATGCACGCCGTCGAGAACGGCACGGACTTCGGCCTGCGCGCCCGGCTCACCGGCGAGGTCATCGACCGCACCGACGCGAAGAAGCTGTTCCGCAGCATGGCGCAGGCGGCGTGGGAATGCGCCGACCCGGGCGTCCAGTACGACAGCACGATCAACGACTGGCACACCTGCCCCGAATCGGGCCGGATCACCGCGTCGAACCCGTGCAGCGAGTACATGCACCTCGACAACTCGAGCTGCAACCTCGCGTCGCTCAACCTGCTGAAGTTCGTGTCCGAGGAGGGCACGTTCGACGCGCCGCTGTTCGCGAAGGCCGTCGAGTTCGTCATCACCGCGATGGACATCTCGATCTGCTTCGCCGACTTCCCGACCGAGCCGATCGCCGACACCACGCGCAAGTTCCGCCAGCTCGGCATCGGCTACGCCAACCTCGGCGCGCTGCTGATGGCGCTGGGCCACGCCTACGACTCCGAGGGTGGCCGCGCGCTCGCCGCCGCGATCACGTCCCTGATGACCGGCGTGTCGTACCGTCGTTCGGCCGAGCTGGCCGGCGTCGTCGGGCCGTACGAGGGCTACGCGCGCAACGCCGAAGCGCACCAGCGCGTCATGCGCAAGCACGCCGCGGCCAACGAGCTCGTCCGCACCTATCACAGCAATGACGCCGCGGTCCGCGCGCTCGCGTCGGAGGAGTGGCAGAAGGGCATCGAGCTCGGCACCCGCAACGGCTGGCGCAACGCGCAGGCCTCGGTGCTCGCGCCCACCGGCACCATCGGTTTCATGATGGACTGTGACACCACGGGCATCGAGCCGGACTTCTCGCTGGTGAAGTTCAAGAAGCTCGTCGGCGGCGGGTCGATGCAGATCGTGAACCAGACCGTGCCGCGCGCGCTGCAGGTGCTGGGCTACCAGGCCGAGCAGGTCGAGGCGATCGTCGAGTACGTCGCGCAGCACGGCCACGTGGTCGACGCGCCGGGCCTGCGTCCCGAGCACTACGAGGTGTTCGACTGCGCGGTCGGCGACCGGTCCATCGCGCCGATGGGCCACGTGCGGATGATGGCCGCGGTGCAGCCGTTCATCTCGGGCGCGATCTCGAAGACGGTCAACATGCCGGAGTCGGCGACCGTCGAGGACGTCGAGGAGATTTACTTCCAGGGCTGGAAACTCGGCCTCAAGGCGCTCGCGATCTACCGCGACAACTGCAAGGTCGGCCAGCCGCTGTCGACGGGGAAGAAGAAGGAAGCCGCGGCGGAGACCGAGCCGGAGAAGGTCGTCGAATACCGCCCGGTGCGCCGCCGCCTGCCGAAGAAGCGCCCGAGCCAGACGGTGTCGTTCACCGTCGGCGGCGCCGAGGGCTACCTGCACGCGGGCTCGTACCCGGACGACGGCCTCGGCGAGATCTTCGTGAAGCTCGGCAAGCAGGGTTCCACGCTGTCCGGCGTGATGGACGCCTTCTCGATGTCCATCTCGGTCGGCCTGCAGCACGGCATCCCTCTCGAGTTCTACGTCTCGAAGTTCTCGAACCTGCGCTTCGAACCGGCTGGCATGACCGACGACCCGGACATCCGGATCGCCACGAGCGTCATGGACTACCTGTTCCGCCGCCTGGCGCTCGACTACCTGCCGTACGAAAAGCGCGCGCAACTGGGCATTTTCACCGCGGACGAACGCTCGGCCGAGGTCGAGGCGAACTACGGCGGCCAGAGCCTCGACATCGACGCGTTGCGCAGCAGTGTCGACGCGTCGCCCGCTCGCACCGAAGAGTCCACAACGGACACTTCAGGACGTGACGCGCACAGCACGGCCGAGCTGATGGAACTGCACCTCGGCAAGGCCGCGGACGCACCACTCTGCATGACCTGCGGCACGAAGATGCGGCCCGCGGGATCGTGCTACGCCTGCGAGGGCTGCGGGGCGACGTCCGGCTGCAGCTGATCGGTCGTTAAGCGAGACACAGCCGGGAAGGGGCAGTGTGCCTGTCCCTTCCCGGCCGACGTTTGTCCCGGCAGGAATCGGACGTACACGCGAGCTAGCGGCGTAGATTCCTAGCGGCGGCGAGTCCGAGCACTGTGCCGGCCCCGGCCCTTCGCGCCGCGTTCGCGACGCCCGCCATGGTGTAGCCGGTGTGGTAGACGTCGTCCAAGACAAGGATTGTCTCGCCGGCAAGGTCTTCGTCGACTCGAAACTCATGGAGCATGGTGGCGCGCTCGCGCGGCGACATGAGTTTCGCGGGTTTCCGCAGCGGGGTTGTGCAACTGACCGGGGTCAGTTCGATGCCGAGCTCCCGCGACAGCAGCGTGCCGAGCAGGACGCTGACGGACGGCTTGTCCCGGACATGTCCGGGAACGGCGAGAATCCGAGTGGCTTCGTTGAACCACTCGTGGCGAACTATCGCGTCGCTCAGCGAACGGCACAGCTCCTGCCCGGCCCGGTCCACTTCGCCTTGCTCGGCGGATTCGTAATGCTTGATCAGCCGGATCGACTGCGCTGTCGGCGTGTAAACCAGGTCGCCTGCCCCATTCTTGGCTGGTCGCGTGTAGAAGTCCAGTGCAATCGCGGCATCCAGATAGCCTTTTTGCCTGATGTGGATGACGAGCACTTCCTGCAAGAAATCCAGGAACTCCGCCAAGGATCCGTCCGGATTGAAATCCATGCGGATCCGGTAAGGCCACTGAGGGTCGTGGCTGAGGGTGCCGACGGCTTTCGCCCTGGGCAGAATACCGAGAACGTGATCAGTGACCGCCGGGACGCCGCGATACTGGAGGAACCACGCGGATCCTGACCGAGTGAGCTTCCAAGCTTCGAGGTGGTTAGCGCGACTATCGGGCTGGTAACGTTCCTCGGTCAACGGGGACCCCCTCAACGGCAAACGACCAACCGCAGTTTGGCACAGCGGTGCCTTGCCGGGGAGCGGTTTCCGTGATGAGGAGTCACGGCAGTTCCTTGCGCAAGAAAGCGTCAAGACAGCATTTGCGCGACACCCTCGCCGAACGACCAGTCCACCTCGTGGTTTTCCGTCAGGCTGAAGAACACGTTCCGCGGTTCGATCCCCGTCGCTTCGGCGATGAGTTCGGTCGCTCGCCGGTACAACGCGGTTTTCTGTTCATTGGTGCGGCCGGCGCGCATTGTGATGGCGATGTACACGATGTCGTCGTCGCGCTGGACGCCGAAATAGCCTGGGTCGTAACGCAATCGGTCCGGGGCGTGGCTGTTCAGGATCTGGAACCGGTCGTCGGCGGGGACGTCGATCGTTTCGGTCATCGCCTGGTGCACGGCTTCGCCGATGGCGGGGAGACGGTCGGCGTTCGGTTCGGACAGCACGTCGATGCGGACGAGCGGCATGGGGACCTCTCAGCTCAGCTGGTCGATTTCGGGGCGGGACAGGTGAAGCACCCGGTACTGGACGTCGCTGTCCTCGTCCGGGATGGTGGTCCAGAGGGTGAAGCGCACGGTTTCCCAGCGCTGCGGGTCGATGGCCAGTGCGGTGGTGTGCACGGCTGGGTTTTGGGACAGCTGCGCGAGTTCGACTAATTCGCGGTCGATGTCTTCCGAAAACTGCCCTACGCGTTTAGTCGCGAACTCCGGGGCGGTCGCGCGCGCTGGGCCGGGAAGACAGCGCGCGCCGGTCCAATGGTGCACTGGCGGTCGGCCGAAGTCTTGGACTATGCCGTCGAATCCGCCGCCTCCCCAAAGGAATCGGCTCATTCCGGCGGTGTCGGCCCACAGGTAGAACGGCGCGTACTGGTTGTCGCGCACCAGATACGCCTTGAGTCCCAAGCCGGGGAACGCGTCAGTGCGGTGGCCTCGGGTCGCGACTCGGTGCTCGATGTCGTATCCAGCGGGCAAATCGATCTCGTACTGCATGGCGTACATCGACGTCACCGCCGCTCGAGGAGTGCGAGCGCGCCGCGGATCGCTTGGTCGAACGGCTCGACCGTCCCGGACGACCGGGCGAGGACGTACCCGCCCTGCAGCACCGCGACCAGCGTGGTTGCCGTTGCCGCTGGGTCGAGGTCGCTCGGCAGTTCGCCGTTCGCGATGCCCTCGGCGAGCACTTCGGCGAGACGACCGCGCAGCCAGTCGAACGTTTCCTCCAGCGGCGCACGCAATTCCGGGTTCGTGACGATCTCGGGGTCCAGCGCCAGCCGTCCGACCGGGCAGCCGCGCAGGACGTCCCGTTCGCGCAGCAGGTAAGCCGAAACGCGTTCGACCGCCGTCGTGCCCTGGGCGAACGCTGCCTCGGCGGAGGCGCGCAGGTCGTCGGCGTTCTGCCGGATCGCGGCGAGCGCCAGGTCGGCCTTGCCGGTGAAGTGGTGGTACATGCTGCCCTGCCCGGCCCCGGCGCGCTGCTGGATCGCCTTCGGGCTGGTGCCGACGTACCCCCGCTCCCACAGCAGGTCCTGAGTGCTCGCGATGAGCTGGTCTCTCGTGGACATAAGCTCACCGTACATACTAGTAGGTACAGAGACAAGACCGGGTGCGAGCTCTCCCCCCACTGAATCTCCACATTCTCCCCGCGGCACCGGCACATCCGGGCGGCAGCATGGCCGCCGTGGACTGGAGTGCGGTGTTCGAGGCGGAGGCGCGGCGACGGAAGGTCCGGCCGCGGCCGGTGTGGGGGAGCGTGGTTCCGCTGGATCCGGTGGTGGCGCGCAGCGTCCGGAGGTTCCGGCACCCGCCGGACGAGCTGAGGCTTCTCGAAACCGCAAGCCAGTCAGCGAAAAGCGACGTGATGAGCCAGCTGATCTCCGACGTGCTCGCGCTCGGCTACTACAGCGCGTTGCGGGACGGCACCCGCGACCCGGTCACCGTGGAGGTCGCCGCCCGGGTGTTCGCCGGGGTGGAACGGCGGCTCAGCTATCACGTGGACCTGTTGCGGCGGCAAAGAATCTCAGCGAGTGCGAGATGGCGAGCCAAAGCGATTCTGGAAACCGGCGGCGTGTTAGTCGGCCACGGGCGCGCGCTGCGGCGGCTCGGCGTGCCGTGGCTGGCGTTCGTCACCGACGCCTGGGCGCGGTTCGAGCGGGCGCTCGCGGAAGTCCGCAGAGGACCGTCGATCCGCCCGGGGCCGCGCGTGCGGGCGCGGCCCCGGGGGCTGGTCTAGGAAAGCTTCGACCAGAGGAATTCGTACGCGACCGCTGAACGGAACGCGAGTTGTTCGTTGTCCGCCGCCGCTCCGTGGCCGCCTTCGATGTTCTCGAAGTACTCCACGTCGTGGCCCTGTTCTTGCATCCGCGCGAACATCTTGCGCGCGTGCCCAGGGTGCACGCGGTCGTCGCGGGTAGAGGTGACGAAGAGGATCGGCGGATACTCGCCGTCCGCGGAAACGTTCTGGTACGGCGAGTATTTGGAGATGTACTCCCACTCCTCCGGGACGTCCGGGTCGCCCCATTCGGCCATCCACGACGCACCGGCCAGCAGCAGGTGGTAGCGCTTCAGGTCGAGCAGCGGCACCTGGCACACGATCGCGCCGAACAGTTCCGGGTAACGGGTGAGCATGACGCCCATCAGCAGCCCGCCGTTGCTGCCGCCCTGGATGCCGAGCCGTTCCTTCGTCGTGATGCCCCGCGCGACGAGATCGCGCGCGACCGCGGCGAAGTCCTGGAACGCCTTGTACCGGTTCTCCTTCACCGCCTGCATGTGCCATTCCGGGCCGTACTCGCCGCCGCCGCGGATGTTCGCGACCACGTACGTTCCGCCGCGCGACAGCCAGGACCGGCCGACGACCCCGCCGTACGAAGGGGTCAGCGAAACCTCGAAACCGCCGTACCCGTACAGCAGCGTCGGGCCGTTTTCCGCGCCGGGCGGGCGGACGACGAAGTACGGGATCTTCGTGCCGTCGTCCGAGGTCGCGAAGTACTGGCTGACCTCGATCCCGGCCGCGTCGAAGAACGCGGGCGCCTGCTTCAGCACCTCGACGTCGCCGCCGACGACGCCGCGGGTGAGCGTGGACGGCTGGACGTAGCTGGAGGAATCCACCAGGTACTCGTCGTCGACGTCCGGTTCGGTGTCGACGATCTGCGCGCTGCCGAATTCCGGCGCGCCGCCCAGTTCCGCTTCGGCCCAGCCGTCCGGGCCGGGAGTCAGTACGCGCAGCTCCGACTTGACGTCGTGCAGCGTCGCGAGCAGCAGGTGGTTGCGGGTCCACGTGTAGTAGTCCAGCGACGTGTGCGCGTCCGGCGTGAACAGCGCGGTGAACTCTCGGTCGCCGGATTTGAACGCCTCGTAGCCGATCGCGAGCAGCGTGCCCGCGGGATGTTCGGTGCCGCCGACGGTCCACGCGCTGCGCGGGTGCACGAGCAGCCATTCGCGGTGCGTGGAGACCTCGACGTCCTCGGGCAGGTCCAGTTTGGCCAGCCCGGACGGGGTCCGCTCGAAGTACTCGGTGCGGTAGAAATCGATCGCCCGGTGCACGAAATCGCGTTCGAAACCCTCGGTCGGGTCGTGGTACGCCAACACCGCGACGTCGTCCGGCTTGCCCTCGGCGACGAGCACCGCGTCCTCGATCGGGGTGCCGCGCCGCCATTCCTTCACCAGCCGCGGATAGCCGGACGTGGTGAGCGAGCCCGGGCCGAAGTCCGTCCCGATGTACACCCGGTCGGCGTCGATCCACCCGATCCGGTGTTTCGCCTCGGGCAGGGTGTAACCGTTCTCCACGAACTCGTGCGCGTCGAGGTCGAACTCGCGGACGACGGTCGCGTCCGCGCCGCCCCTCGACAGCTGGACCAGGCCGAGCCGGTGCCCGGGACGCAGCACCGCGGCGCCCTTCCAGACCCAGTTCTCGTCCTCGGCCGCGGCGAGCGCGTCGACGTCGAGCAGGATCTCCCAGTCCGGTTCGGCGGTGCGGTACTGCTCCAGCGTGGTGCGCCGCCACAGCCCGCGCGGGTGGTCGGCGTCCTGCCAGAAGTTGTAGTAGTGCGTCCCCCGGCGCGCGACGTACGGGATCCGCCCGCCCGCGTCGAGCACCTCGCGGATCGAGTCCCGCAGCTGCCCGAACCTCTCGCTCGCGGTGAGCGCGTCGAGCGTCTCCGCGTTGCGCGAACGGACCCATTCGAGCGCCTCGTCGCCCGTCACGTCTTCAAGCCACAGGTACGGATCTTCGACAGTCATAGCGTCCAGTCTCGCTGCCGCTCGCGGATCCGGCCAGGATCCCGGCGTTCCCGTTTCGTGATCCAGGCCCGCGCGCGGTCTCCGTATGCTGGTCGGGAGGGGGAGGAATGACGTATTACGCCGGAGGCCCGTGGCCTCCCGCAGCACCGCAGCCGCCGCCGCGCCGGAAGGCGGGCAAAGCGCTGGGCGCCGTGGCGGCGGTGGCCGTCGTCGCGGTCACGCTCGCGCTCATGGCCGTGGTGCCGCACGAGGTGTCCGGGCACGCGATCGCGGCCCCGGACGCCGACGCGATGCCGGACCGCCAGGACGCCAAACCGGTGCGCAAGCTCAGCGGCAACCCGTTGCTGGCCGAGGGCGTCGCGCTCGGCCCGGTGTCGTGCGACCTGCCGGACCTGAGCCGGGACCCGGAGCAGCTCAAAACGTTCTACACCGCGCTCGTGGGCTGCCTGAAGCAGGCGTGGCAGCCCGCGCTGGACAAAGCGGACGAGCCGAACCTGCCGGTCAAGGTGTCGGTCACGCTGCCGAAGACCAGTGCGTGCGGCAACGCGCCGTCCCGGGACGAGGCGGTCGCGTACTACTGCGGCGGCGACGCCACGATCTACGCGCCCACCGAGTGGATGCTGTCGGACGCCGGGCTGAGCCGAGCCCGGCATCTGGCGACGCTCGCGCACGAGTACGGCCACCACGTGCAGCGCGAGAGCGGCATCCTCGACGCGGCGAGCACGGAGATGGGTTCGCCGGAACCGAGCAGCGACGCGGACAAGGCGGTCGTGCGCCGGATCGAGCTCCAGGCGAACTGTTTCGGCGCGTTGTTCCTCAACGCCGCGGCGGACCGCGGGTCGATCAGCCGGGCCACTGCGAACGCCGCCGTCGCCGACTACGGCCGCGCCGACGACAGCGGCGACCACGGCACCCGCGCGAACCAGCTGGCCTGGGCGAAGGCCGGTTACACCGGAGCCGGCCCGGCCGCTTGCGACACCTGGTCGGCCCCTGCGGACAAGGTCAGCTGACGCGCCACTGCGGGTCGCGGCCCAGCCGGCCGAGGAACTGGTCCAGTTCGCTTTCGCCGGTGTCGACGGGCACCACCGGCGCGAAGGCTCCGCGTTCGACGCGTTCCTTCGGGTCGGTCGGGATCATGAGCGCGGACTTCCACACGGCGTGCACCGCGTCCGGCACCGGGTGGTACGCGACGCCGAGGGTCTTGGCGAGGTCCCAGCCGTGCGCGACGGTGTCGACGAGGTGCATACCCATCGCGACTGTGCCCGGGAAAGTGCCGAAGGTGTTGATGGCGATCTCTCGTTCCGCGACGTCGGCTTCTCCGTACGCGGCGACGTAGTCGGTCACCGAAGCTGCGTACGCGGCGTACGGGTCTTCGCCGAGCTGACCGCTGTCCCAGTCCTTCGCGGAGCCGTTGCGTGCTGCTTCGGCGAAGGCGTGGTTTTCGCTGACTTGGTGGCGGAGCAGGTCGGCGAGCGTCCAGCCGGCGCACGGCGTGGGCCGGTCGAGGTCCGCCGCGGTGATCTTCGAGACGATCGGGTCGAGAACGAGCAGGGACTGCCGGTCGAGGTCGAACGTGGTCATAGGCTCACGCTAACCGCCAGATCGGTCCAGGAAGAGAGCCAAAACCGGGCCAACTGCGGTGGACCAATCTAGGCTGGACGCGTGGACCTGCACCTGGACCTGTCCGGCGCTCGCGGCCATCGCGACGAGATCTACCGCCAGATCCGCGAAGCGGTGCTCGACGGGCGGCTGCGCGACGGCGACGTGCTGCCGCCGACCCGGGAACTGGCACGCCAGCTGGCGGTTTCGCGCACCACCGTCACCGCGGCGTACGAACGCCTCACCGCGGAAGGATTCCTCGCCGGCCGAGTCGGCGCAGGTACCTACGTGCGCGCCGGTGCCGCGCCGCGGCCCGCCGAACCGACCGGGTTCGCCGAGGGCGTCCAACCGCGTCCAGAGTGGACAGACGTGCCCGCGCCGCCGAAAGCGTTCACGAACCCGCCGGAGTTCGATTTCCGTGCCGGAGTACCGGATGTGCGGCTGTTTCCGTTCGACACCTGGCGTCGGCTGACGACCCAGGCGTTGCGCAGCTCCCACGCCGAACTGATGACTTACGGCGAACCCCAGGGCGATCCCCGGCTGCGCACCGAACTCGCGCGGCACCTCGCGGTGTCCCGGAACGTTCGCGTGCGCCCGGAGCACCTGGTGATCACTTCGGGCGCGCAACAGACGATCGACCTCGTCGCCCGCGTCCTCTTGCGACCCGGCGACCTGGCTGCCGTCGAGGATCCCGGCTACCCGCCGCCGCGCCTGCTGCTGGGCACGCTCGGGGTGCGCGTCGCGCCGGTTCCGGTGGACGACGAGGGCCTCGTGGTCGACGCGATCCCGCGGGGCACTCGACTGGTGCACGTGACGCCGTCGCACCAGTACCCGCTCGGTGTCGCGATGTCGCCGTCTCGCCGACGAGAGCTGCTCGATTGGGCCGAGGACAACAGCGCAGTCGTGGTCGAGGACGACTACGACACCGAGTTCCGCTACTCCGGGCGACCGCTGGAACCGTTGCACAGCTTGGATTCTCACGGCCGAGTGGTCTACGTCGGCTCGTTCTCGAAAGTCCTGTCTCCCGCGCTGCGACTGGGTTTCCTCGCCGCGCCGCCCGCTCTGGCGGAAGCGATCGTGAAGGCGAAATACCTCGCCGACTGGCATTCCCCGGGCATCGAACAAGCCGTGGTGGCTGCGTTCATCGCAGAAGGCGGGTTCGCCCGGCACGTCCGCCGGATGCGCGGCATCTACCGCACCCGCCACGACCTCCTCGTCGACCGCCTCCGGGCGGAATTCGCCGACGTGCTGGAGCCGGTTCCCGCGTCGGCGGGTCTGCACCTGAGCGCGTCGGCGGACCGGGATTTGCGCGGCTTCGCGCGGAAGGCGTCCGGGGCGGGCGTGCGGCTGTTTTCGCTCGGCGATTTCTCCGTGGCGTCGCGGCGGCACGGGCTGCTGTTCGGCTACGGCGCGATCGCGGCGGAGGAGATCGGACCCGGTCTCGCCCGGTTGCGCCGGGTGTTCGACGGCTGAGCCTGTTACCACGAACGGACGCGTCCCGCTGGACTTTCGCAGTCGGCACCGGGGCCCTAACCTGATGTGACCCGACTCACCGAGGAGAGGGCATCGCCATGCGGATTGCGGATGTGCTTCAGCGCAAGGGCGCGACGGTCGCCACTGTGTCGCCGGGGACGACGGTCGCCGAGCTGCTGGCGGGACTCGCCCGGCACAACGTCGGCGCGATGGTCGTCGTGGACGCCGAGGGCGGGATCGCCGGGATCGTGTCCGAACGCGACGTCGTGCGCAAGCTCAACGACCACGGGCCCGCCGTCCTGCAAGGGCCGGTCGCGGACATCATGACCACCATGGTCGCCAGCTGCACCCCGGACGATCCGGTGGACCAGCTCAGCGTCGTGATGACCGAACGGCGGATCCGGCACGTGCCGGTGCTCGACGGCGGGCGCCTCGCCGGCATCGTGAGCATCGGCGACGTGGTGAAAATCCGGATGGAGCAGCTGGAACAGAGCCAGGAACAGCTGGAGGCCTACATCTCGCAGGGCTGAGCGCTCACTCGCGCCAGCCGCTGAGTTCGACGCCCTTCGCGACGTCCACCCGGTAGCCGAGAGAGACCGTCGCGGACGCCCCGGGCGCGATCGTGAGCCGCCAGGTGAACTGGCCCAGCTCGGTGCGCTCGACCGGCTCCGGGCTGAGCCGCAGGTCCCGCACGGTGATCGCGTCGTCCCGCGAGACCGGGGCCTGGTCCAGCACGGCCACCACGGCTTCGCGGGGGCTGTGGTTGGTCACCGTCGTCTGGTAATCGGCTTCGCGGCGGCGTTGCGCGGAGAACGTCGCCTTGCTGGCGCTGCGCTTCACCAGTTCGCGTTCGACGCGGATCCGGTCGTCGACGCCCAGCGCGAGTTCGCGTTCCTCGCCGGGAGCCCAGAGTTCCAGCTGCGTGCTGCCGACGAATTCGGCTTCGTGGAACACCGCGGCGCGACCGGCGCGGAGCGTGTGCTCGCCGGTGTTGACCACCTTCGCGCGCAGATAAGCCTCTTCGGCCTGCGTCGGCGCGGTGACGTAGTCCAGTTCCGCGGTGAAGTCCAGCTGCGCGAGCGTCGTCCGGTGACCTTGCGCGCCGGACGGGATCGCGACCGGGCGAGCGGGCCGGAAGGTGACCGCGGTGGCGCCTTGCTCGACTTCGGAGAGGTGCGCGGCGAAGCCGTCCCGACCGGCGGGCGCGGCACCGCCGTAGGCCGCCATCGCGGCGGGTGCGGGCGGCACCATCGAGCGCCGTTCCGGCTGCTGCCGATCCAGGTACCAGGGCTGGAGCTCCGGGATCACGACGGTGTTCGCCGGGCGCGCGGTGGACAGCGTCAGCTCGCACTCCGGCCAGTCCTCGCCGGTGTGCTGGCTGACCAGCCCGTACGAGGTGACGGTGACGTCGGTGCCGCGCACCCGCACGTCGTACCCGGGTTCCCAGCGCGCGCCGGGGACCACATAGGACAGTTCGATTTCCGCGGTGGCAGGGGATTCCAGCTCCACGACGATGGTCGAACTGTCCTGTTCGGACTGTGCGCTGCGAGTTTCGATCTGGCGGTCTAGCGCGGCGAGGTCTTCGCGCAGCCGTTCCAGCCTCGTGGCGAGCGCGCGACGTTCCTTGAGCGCTGCGGCTAATTGCGTGCTGAGCGCTTCGCTCACTTCCTGGACACGCCCCGGTTCTGCATCGCCGCCAGCCAACGCCTTCGCGAAGCTTGCTCCGCTGCGTCGCGAGACGCCGGTCAACAGGTCGACGCGCGCAGCCGCTGCGCTCTCGTCGTCCGCAACCTCGTCGACAGTCGCTTGGTCCGCGCGACGCTGCTCCACGAGCGCGCGCAGCGTTGGGTCCGCAGGCGCGGCGTGTTGCGCGTACGCGACGTCGACGCCCGTGACCAACGCGTCGCCCGCGCCGCTGACGCGCACTGAAGCAGCGTCGAGCGACAAGGGGAGACCCGTGATCTCTACGCGGGACCCGTCGGCCGGAGTGACTTGACAGCGGCGGGTGACGCGCGCGTGCTGCGGATAGACCGTGACCGTGACTATCGGTGCGTCCATGGCTCCGACGTTAGTCGGTTGACGCGAGTTGCGGTTGACGGAACTCTCAACTTGCTCGCCTGCTTCGTCCAGCTTGGGGGTTCTGGTGGGAGTTGCCGCTCGGGTCGCTGCCGTTTTCGTCGCAGTGGCCACGTTGTCCGTGCCCGCGGTCGCTGAAGCTGCTTCGCCGCCAGCGCCGGTTTTCACCGACGGCCAGGCGCAGCCGGTCTTCGATCCGGCTGACGTCATCCGCGAAGACGTCTGGGTCACCGCGCCCGTCGACAGTGACCACGACGGCAAGCCTGACCTCGTACACGCGCAAGTGGTGCGTCCGCGCGCCACGGAGCGGGGCATGAAGGTGCCGGTCGTGTACGAAGCGAGCCCGTACTTCGCGGGCGGCAACGACGTACCCAACCACAACGTCGACACCGAGCTGTACGTGCCGGGTCCGCACGTCGCGGCACCGATCGGCTGGAGCTACCAGAACTACTTCACCGCGCGCGGATTCGCTGTCGTGTACGGCGAATCCCTCGGCACCGGGCTGTCCACCGGCTGCCCGACGACGGGCGACGTGAACGAGACGATCGGTGCGCGTTCGGTGGTCGACTGGCTGAACGGCCGCGCTGCCGCGCACGACCAGGCCGGAGCGCCCGTCGCGGCGAGCTGGAGCACCGGGAAGACCGGCATGATGGGCGTGTCGTACAACGGCACACTGCCCAACGCGGTCGCCAGCACCGGCGTCGAAGGGCTCGAGACGATCGTGCCGATCGCCGCCATTTCGAGCTGGTACGGCTATTACCGCAACGCCGGCGCGGTCGTGGCCCCCGGCGGCTACCAGGGCGAGGACACGGACGTGCTCGCCGGCTACGTCTACTCGCGCGCTGACCAGCAGGTCTGCCGTCCGGTGCTCGACGGCCTCACTGCCGCGCAGGACCGGCTGACCGGGGACTACAGCAAGTTCTGGGACGTGCGGAACTACCGCAACGACGTCGGCAAGGTCCACGCGTCGGTGCTCGCGGTGCACGGGCTGAACGACTGGAACGTGAAGACCGAGCAGGTCGCCACCTGGTACGAAGCGCTGAAGAAGCACGGCGTCGAGCACAAGATCTGGCTGCACCAGTCCGGCCACGCGGACCCGATCTCGCTGCGCCGCGACGTCTGGCTCACGACGCTGAACAAGTGGATGTCGCACTACCTCTACGGGGTCGACAACGGCATCGAACGCGAGCCGAAGGCGACCATTCAGCGCGAGGACAAGTCGTGGGTCGACGAGGCCGATTGGCCCGCGCCGGGCACTTCCGACGTCGAACTGCACCCGTGGCCGGGCGGACGTTCGACCGGGGCACTCGACCGGCAGCCAGTGCCCGGCCGTCCGACCGTCGAAACGCTGGCCGACGACGCGAGCAAGAAGATCGAACAGCTCGCCGACGCGGCGTCGTCCGGGAACCGCTTGCGCTACCGCACTTCCGCGACCACGGAGCCGGTCCGGTTGTCCGGCACGGCGAAGGCCGAGCTTCGGCTGTCGTTCGATCGTCCGGCCGCGAATGTCACCGCGGTGCTGCTTGACCGCGCGCCGGACGGCACCTCCCACGTGATCAGCCGCGGCTGGACGGATCCGCAGAACCGGATCAGCCCGTCGGTCACCTCGCCGATCACCCCCGGACAGCGGTACCGCATCGAGGTTTCGCTGATGCCGAAGGACTACATCGTGGCTGTCGGACACCGTCTGGAGTTCGTGCTGGCGTCCAGCGATCACGACTTCACGCTGCGGCCGCAGCCGGGTGCCGGGCTGTCGCTGGACCTGACCGGGACGACGGTGACGTTGCCGATCGTCGGCGGGAAGAAGGCGTTCTACTCGGCGATCCCGGCGCGGTAGGCGAAGGCGACGGCCTGCGCGCGGTCGCGCAGGCCTGCCTTGGAGAACAAGTGGTTGACGTGCGTCTTCACCGTCGCCTCGCTGACCACGAGGGTGCGCGCGATCTCCGTGTTCGACAGGCCGGCCGCGATCAGCCGCAACACCTCGACTTCGCGCGCGGTGAGGCCTTCCAGTTCCTTCGTGCGCACCGGCGCGCGGCTCGTCGCGGCGGCTACCAGCCGTTGCTGGAGCGCGCCGTCCACAGTGGACTGACCAGCGGCCGCTGAGCGGAGGGCGCGGGCGATCGCTTCAGCGTCGGCGTCCTTGGTGAGGAACCCGCGAGCACCGGCCTTGAGCGCGGCGAGCAGTGAGTCGTCGTCGGCGTACGTGGTGAGGACGACGACTTCAGTCTTCGGATGCTGCGCGCGCACCAGTTCAGTCGTCTCGACGCCGTCGCGGTGCGGCATGCGCAGGTCGACGAGCAGTACGTCCGGCTGATGCTCGGAGACCAGCTCGAGAGCCTGTACGCCGTCTACGGCCGCGCCTACCACCTCGATGCCGGGCAGCAGCCCGAGGAGCGTGACGAGACCTTCGCGCACTACAGCCTGATCGTCGGCCAGCACCACGCGCAGCGTCACGCCGGCACCGTCAGCTGAATCCGCCATCCGTCCTCCCCAGGGCCGCATTCGAGCTTCCCGTTCAACAGCGCGACCCGTTCGCCCATGCCTCGCAAACCGTATCCCGGCGACGGCGGCTCCAGCGGACGGCGGCCCTGGTGGTCGATGATCGTTAAGTCGACTTCTTCGTTCTTGAAGGCCACCGTGACGTCTACAGCGGGACCTGCGGCATGTTTGCGCGAGTTCGCCAGGGCTTCCTGTACGGCGCGTACGAGCGTCGTGCCGACAGCTGCGTCCAGCTCGCGCGGTTCGCCTTCGATCACGAGGTCGGCGCGAGAGCCGGTGTCGAGCCTGTACGCGGCGACAAGGTCCGAGACCGAGCGCTCGACTGGTACGGCGTCTTCGCGCAGCGCAGCGACAGCCTTGCGTGCTTCGGCGAGACCGTCGGTTGCCAGCTTCTGCGCGCGTTCTATCTGCGCGAGAGACTCTTCACTCGCACCGTCGCGAACCATCATCAGGCGTGCGCCCTGAAGGTTGAGCGCGAGACCGGCGAGCGAGTGCGCGAGGACGTCGTGCAACTCGCGAGCGATGCGCGTGCGTTCGGCGAGCGCGGCCGCGCGGGCGTGCTCCTCGCTGGCGGTCTGGGCCCTGGCGAGCGCGAGCTCGGTCTGTTCCAGCCGTTCCGCGCGGCTCCGGCGGTTGGCGGCGAGCAGCACCATCACGACGAGGATCGCGAAGAGCGCGACAGCGTTCAGCCAGTCGAGGTCGTAGACGATCGACCAGGCGAGGATCGTCGCCGAAGCCGCGGCGAGCGAGATCGCCGCCGCGATCCGGCCGGAGACGCGCAGGGCGTAGAAGGTCGCGCCGAACATCGTCGTCGAGGTCCAGCTGCCTGGCTGCAGGATCCAGAGCGCGCCCGCCCCCGCGACGACGGCGATCATGGTCGCGGGCATCAGCCAGCGCGGCCGCGACTCGCGGGTGAGCCAGAGCGCCGGGACGGACAGGACGAGGACCAGCCCGATCAGCGGCCACGACCAGGGGCGCGCGTTCGGGATGGCGAACAGGGCCGGCACGGCGAGCACGCCCCAGCGCACCCAGTCGGCGCCCTCGAACCGCCGCCGCGCCTTCGCGAGCGAGGCCGCCGGTGTGCCCATGGGCCCTCCCGAGTCGTCTTGTACGGAAAATGTACTGGCTCGGGCTTGGCTGGAGGCGCTCGGACATTTCCCCCACCAGGAGGTACGCCCCATGTCCAGATTGAGACGGTTCGCGGCGGTCGCGGCCGCGGTGGCCTTGCCCGCGTGCGGCCTGACGCTCGCCGCCCAGTCGACGGCGTCCGCGGCCCCCAACTTCCAGGTGCCGTTCAAATGCGGCGTCACGGTCACCGCGGCGACCTTCAGCGGCCACAACCCGGCCAACTCGGTCGACTTCCAGAAGTCCGGCATCACCGGCATGCCGGTCCTCGCGGCCGCGCCGGGGACGGTCACCCGCGTCGCGAACGAGGGCAGCACCAGCTACGGCCGCTGGATCGAACTGGACCACGGCGGCGGCTGGCGGACCCGGTACGCGCACCTGTCCGAGCAGGAAGTCTCGGTGGGCCAGAGCGTCGGGCAGGGCAAGGAGATCGGCAAGGCGGGCGCGACCGGCGGCGTGACCGGGCCTCATCTGCATTTCGAGGAGAACTTGAACGGCGTGACGCAGAAGGCCGTGCTGAACGGCGTCGCGGTGCCGTACTACGGCAAGAAGGACTTCACGAGCAAGAACGGCTGCGGCGGCAACCCGTACTCGGCGACGCAGGTGTGCGGGTCGGGCTTCTCGGTGATCGACCAGCAGGCGCTGGGGACCGCGGGCACCGCGTATCTGCTGTACAACTCGTCCTCCAAAGAGAACTGCGTGACGACCCTGAAGGCGGTCTCCCTCGGGACGGCCAGCCCGGTTTCGGCGTTCCTGGAGGTGAAGGGCTCGACCAGGGCGACGGATTCCGGGAACTTCACCTATTACGCCGGCCCGGTGAAGAAGAGCGCCGGTTCGACGTGCGTCAGGTGGGGAGGTTCGGTCGGCTCGTCCGCGTACGAGAGCCCGTTCGAACACTGCGGCTGAGTTTCCTCTGACAATGCTGCCGGAGCCCGATCGGCTCCGGCAGCATTTTTGTCTATTGTGGACGCTCGTCTTTGATGCACACGGCACCGACAATTTCCTTCGGTCCTCTTCACTCGGGACCTGGTTGTCCACAACTGCCTGCTGTGGTCCACAGATTTGCTTTGCCGGCCCCGATTCGCTTGTGCGCGGCGCAGAGTGGAGGCGTGACCACCTCGACGCCGCCCGGCATCTCCCGGGCCACCCTCAGCAACCCGGCCGACCTCATCGCCTCGCTCCCGTACCTCCTCGGTTTCCGTCCCGCTGATTCCCTTGTGCTGCTGGGCCACCGCGTCCCCGGCACGACGATCGGCCTGATGGTGCGCGCCGACCTCCCGCCGCGAGAACTCCAAGCACAGCAAGCGGATGCGCTGATCCCGCGCTTCGACGACCCCGAGCACAACGGCGTCACCGCCGTCATCGTCGGCGGTTCAGCAGACGAAAACGGCCCACCCCACCAGACACTCGCGGCCGAACTGGAACGCGGCCTGGCACGGCACAACCTCCGCCTGTTCCACGCACTGTGGACCCCTGAGATCGAACCCGGCGCGCCATGGTTGTGCTACCGGGACCCGGACTGCGGCGGTGTGCTGCCAGATCCGCAGGAAACCGTCCTCGCCGCCGCGACCACCGAGGCTGGCTTTGTCGTCTTCCGCAGCCGCGAAGAACTGGCCGCGGTGCTGGAACCGCGCTCCCCGGAAGCGATCGCCCGCCGCGCCGACTTGCTGGCGGCATCCCCAGAACCGTTGTGCGGCCCGGACATGTCAGCGAGCGACGTCCTGGACGCCGCGGTAACCGAACTCCGCGCCGCATTCCTCCGCCAACGCCACGGCGAAGGCCCTCCCGACGACGACCAAGCGGTCCGCCTCGCCCACGCGCTGATGCTCATCCCGATCCGCGACGCCTGCATGGCCCTCGCGGTCCCGCCGCACACGTCGCTGACCCGCGAGGCGGAGGAGGTATGGCTGACCCTGGTCCGCGAACTGCCCCCGCCGCACCGAGCCGAAGCCGCACTGCATCTCGGCTATACCGCCTTGATGCGCGGGGAAGGCGCACTAGCCGGGATGGCACTGGCGAACGCCGTGGAAGCCGACCCGGAACATCTGGTGGCGCAGCTGCTGCAGACTGCCTGGAACATCGGCACGGACCCAGCGAAACTGACCGGCCTAGCCGACTTCAGCACGGTGGCCGATCTCGGTCTGACCCCGCCGCCGGAGCCGGGGAGCGCTGAGGATCCTGGCCAGGGTCGAAGACCGGGGGCGCCGAGGGGGATGAGATGACGGATGCCGGAGTTGGAAGCGCGCGAGGCGAATTCCGCCCGCGTCGCCCAGTTGCCGTCGCGCCGGTAAGTCCTAAGTGGACTTTCGGTCAACGCTCGCCATAACGATGCCGGGGCGGGGATCCCTCCGAATCCCCGCCCCGCACCGAAAAGCACATCCGGCCCGCAGTTCGCGAAGCCCGGCCGGAAACCGCCGTCAGGACTGACGCGACCGGGTGAACTGCCAAGCGTCCGACACGATCCCGTCGAGGTCCGTCAGCTTGGGCGTCCACCCGAGTTCGCCGTTGGCCTTGTCGCTCGACGCGACCAGCACCGACGGGTCGCCGGCGCGGCGCGGGGCCACCACGGCGGGGATCGCGTGCCCGGTGACCCGGCGGCAGGCTTCCACGACCTCCAGCACCGAGAACCCGGTGCCGCTGCCGAGGTTGTAGATGCGGTGCTCGCCGGCGGCGGCGTGGCGCAGGGCGAGGAGGTGGGCGTCGGCGAGGTCGACCACGTGGATGTAGTCGCGGACGGCCGTTTTGTCCGGCGTCGGGTAGTCGTCGCCGTAGATGGAGATGTGCTCGCGGTCGCCGGTCGCGACCTGGAGGACGAGAGGGATGAGATGGGTTTCGGTGGTGTGCCGTTCGCCGAACGCGCCGTACGCTCCGGCGACGTTGAAGTAGCGCAGGCTGACCGCGGCGAGGCCGTGGGCGCGGGCGAAGCTGGTGATCGCGTGGTCGATGGCGAGCTTCGACGCGCCGTAGGTGTTGGTCGGCTGCGTCGGGGCCGTTTCCGGGATCGGCGACACGTCGGGCTCGCCGTAGGTCGCGGCGGTGGAGGAGAACACCAGGCGCGGCGTGCCGTGCTTCTTCATCGCCTCCAGCAGCCGCAGCGACGTCACCACGTTGCCTTCCCAGTACTTCGCCGGGTCGGCCATCGACTCGCCCACCAGCGACTTCGCGGCGAAGTGCAGCACGCCGTCGAAACCTTCGCCGAGCAGGTCCGCGGCGACCTCGGCGGCGTCGCCCTCGACGAAGCGCGCCTGCGGGTGCACCGCGTCCGCGTGCCCGGTCGACAGGTCGTCCACGACGGTGACCTGGTGACCCGCTTCGATGAGGCGGGCGGCGCACACGCTGCCCACGTACCCCGCGCCGCCCGTCACGATGAGCTTCAGGGGGCTTTGCTGGTCCGTCACGTCAAGGCCTTTCTGCTGAGGGGTGGCGACTCTGCGGCACAGTCTCCCCTCAGAGCGACGCGACGGACCCTCCGGGGGTTGCTCCGGAAATCAGGCTTCGTCGCGGCCCGCGCCGCGCGACGGCACCGCCGTGAACATCCGCGGGCGGCGGAACCCGGCCTGTTCGCAGGCGGTTTCGACCGCGGTGCGCACTGCGTCCAGATCCTCGTCGCGGACCAGCGCGATCGCCGAGCCGCCGAACCCGCCGCCGGTCATCCGCGCGCCCAGCGCGCCGGCCGAGCGGGCCGAATCGACCACGAGGTCCAGTTCCGGCGTCGAGATGCGGTAGTCGTCGCGCATGCTCACGTGCGAGGCGTCGAGGTGCGGCCCGATCTCGGCGAGCTTCTTCTCGCGCAGCAACGCGACCACGTCGAGCACCCGCTGATTCTCGGTGACCACGTGGCGCACCAGCGGAACCAGGTCCTCGGGAAGCCGCGCGAGGGCCTCGTCGAGCCCGTCGAGCGCGACGTCGCGCAGGGCCTTCACGCCGAGCAGTTCCGCCGCGCGCTCGGTTCCGCTCCGCCGTGCGCCGTAGCCGCCGTCGGTGTGGGAATGCTTGGTGCGGGTGTCCATGATCAGCACCCGGAGCCCGGCCTCGCCGAGCGGGAACGGCACCTGCTCCATCTCGCCCGAGCGGACGTCGAGGAACAGGACCCGCGACTCCTCGCAGCACAGCGACGCCGTCTGGTCGAGCAGCCCGGTGGGCGCGCCGACGAAGTCGTTTTCCGACCGCTGCACCCAGCGCGCGATCTCCGGTCGTGCGGGAGTGTCCGCTCCGCCGTCTTCGAGTTCCACCCCGGCCACGCCCAGCAGGGCCAGCGAAACCGCGCATTCCAGCGCGTGAGAGGAGGAAAGCCCCGCCCCGGACGGCACGTCGCCCGCGATGACCAGGTCGGCGCCGCCCGCGTAGCCCTGGTCGCGCAGCACCCACGCCACCCCGGCCGGATACGCGGCCCATCCGTCGACCGAACCCGGTTCGAGCGCGGCGATGTCGTGCGGCCCGGAGTGCTGCAGCTGCCCGTCGTCGCCGAGGGTGGCGACCCGGAGCTTGCCGTCCTCGCGCGGGGACGCGGCCGCGGCCAGCCGGTGGGGGAGGGCGAAGGGCAGCACGAAACCGTCGTTGTAGTCGGTGTGCTCGCCGATCAGGTTCACCCGGCCGGGCGCGGACCACACGCCTGCCGGGGCCCGCCCGTGGACTTCCTGGAACGCGCGCGCCGCGTCGGCAGCCGGGGTCACTTGGCGAGCGCCAGCACGGCGTGCAGCGCCGCGGTGGACACCTGAGCCGTGGTTTCGGTGCCCTTGACCTCGACGGTGACGCTGCCGCCGACGGCCTTGCCGACCGTGACGAGGCCGCCGGGCACGATCCCGACCGTCCGCAGCTCGGTGAGCAGCGACTCGTCCAGCTGCACGTGCTCGGCGATGCGGCGGATCTCCACCTCGCCGCCGCCGGTGCGGGCGAACTCGTCGAGGCGCACCAGGCCGTCCTCGGCGCGCGGCGCGGGATCGCCGTCGCCGAGCTTGTCGAGGCCGGGGATCGGGTTGCCGTACGGCGACGTGGTCGGGTGGTCGAGCAGCTTCACCAGCTTGCGCTCGACGGCCTCGCTCATCACGTGCTCCCAGCGGCACGCCTCGTTGTGCACGTGCTCCCACTCGAGCCCGATGACGTCGACGAGGAGGCGCTCGGCGAGCCGGTGCTTGCGCATGACCGCGACGGCGAGGTCGTGGCCGTGGTCGGTGAGCTGCAGGTGCCGGTCGTCCGCGACGACGACCAGCCCGTCGCGCTCCATCCTGGCCACGGTCTGGCTCACGGTGGGCCCGCTCTGCTGCAGGCGCTCCGCGATCCGGGCCCGCAGCGGGACGACACCTTCCTCTTCGAGCTCGTAGATGGTACGCAGGTACATCTCGGTGGTGTCGATGAGATCGTTCACGCTGTCCCCTTCGTCCGCGTAGCTCATCGTAGTCGTTGGCCCCGACAGCGACGGCCCGCCTCGGCGTAACGGCCCGGCCCCGGCGAAAAGTCCTGCCCTGATGCGCGAACCGCGTCCGGACCAGCAGGATGGGGGCATGCGACCGTTGATTTCGCCCGCTGAGCTCGCCGCGTTCCCCGACCGAGACCGTCCTGTCGTGCTGGACGTCCGCTGGCGGCTCGGCGGACCGCCGGGAGCCGAGTCTTACCAGGAGGGACACGTGCCCGGGGCGGTGTTCGCCGACCTCGACACGGCGCTGGCCGCGCCGCCCGGCGAGGGCGGCCGCCACCCGCTGCCCGATCCGGCGGTGCTGCAGCGTGAGCTGCGGAAAGCCGGGGTCCGGGCCGGGCGTCCGGTGGTCGTCTACGACGACGCCGACGGTTCGGTCGCCGCGCGCGCCTGGTGGCTGCTGCGCTGGGTCGGCCATCCGGAGGTCGCGGTGCTCGACGGCGGTTACGCAGCGTGGCTGGCCGAGGGGCGGGAAGTGACGACCGAAGTGCCTTCGCCGGAGCCGGGCGACATCGAGGTCCGGCCGGGCGCGATGCCGGTCCTGTCGGCGGACGACGCGGCGGCGCTCGCTCGCGAAGGCGTGCTGTTCGACGCGCGGGCGCACGTCCGCTACACCGGCGATACCGAGCCCGTCGACCCGCGTGCCGGGCACATCCCCGGTGCGGTCAGCGCGCCGTCGTCCGAGCACGCCGGTGCGGACGGGCGTTGGAAGTCGCCGTCCGAGCTTGCCGAGCGGTTCGCGTCGCTGGGCTTGGCCGACGGGGTCCCGGTCGGCGCCTACTGCGGTTCGGGCGTCACGGCGTCGTCGGTGGTGCTCGCGCTGGAGGTCGCCGGGCATCCGGAGCCGGCCGCGCTGTACGCGGGGTCGTGGTCGCACTGGTCGCGCGATCCGGAGCGTCCCGCGGCCACCGGTCCAGAACGCGGCTGACTCCGCCGGAACTTTCCGCGCCGTGCACCGACTTCTCGTCCGGAAGGCTTTTCCAGGCGAGAGGCGGCGTTCATGGAGCGGAGAACATTCCTGCGCGGGTCGGCGGCAGCCGGAGCGGCGATGGCTGCGTTGCCGGCCGAGGCTGCGGCGACGACCGGGGCAACGGCCGAGCGTCGACCGTTGCGGGTCCAGGTCGTGCTGTTCGACGGCGTCGAGGAGCAGGACTTCGCCGGTCCGTACGAGGTGTTCTCCGCAGCGGGCATGCACGCGAAGCGCGGCACGGACGTGTCATACGTGCGCGTGGACGGGCCGGGCGTCGTGCGCGCGGCGTACGGGACGAAGGTCGAGGTCGAGCGCGGCTGGTCACCGCAGGACGCCGACGTCATCGTCGTGCCGGGCGGCGGTTACGGGAAGCGGAAAGGCCCGGGCATCTGGGCGGAGATCGACCGCAAGGTGCTGCCAGACGCGCTCGCGGCCGCGCCGCGCAAAGGGCTGACGCTCGCGTCGCTCTGCACTGGCACCCTGCTGCTCGGCGCGGCCGGACTGGTGCGCGGCCGCCCGTGCACGACACACCACGGCGCGGTCGACACGCTCGTTCAGCAGGGCGGCGTGCTCAAGAAAGCCCGCGTGGTCGACGACGGAGACGTGGTCACCTCGGGTGGCATCACGAGCGGGCTGGACCTGGCCCTGTGGCTGGTGAAACGAGAACTCGGCTCCGACGCGGCGGCCGGGCTGGAGGAGATGCTCGAATACGAAGCACGCGGCGTCGTCTGGACGCGCGGCTGAAACCTGCCTGGCCGCGAAATCCGGCTTAGGGCATGACGCGCAGCCGAGGCTGTCTTGCTGCGTAACTCGGGGAGGCGATGCGGAGTGACGCGCGGGTGAGTCCTGCCCCGCCGCGAAACCCGGCTCGGGGCGTGGCGGGGAAGTACAGTGCGAAGCATGTCGTCGCCTGCAGTTGTCTGGGATCCGTCGCTGCTGAAGTACGACCTGGGCGGGCAGCATCCGTTCAACCCCGTCCGGCTCGACCTCACCGTGCGGCTCGCTACTGAGCTGGGCGTGCTCGACGGCGTCGAACTGCTCGTGCCCACCGCCGCGGGCGACGAGGAACTGCTCCGCGTGCACGCACCCGAGTACCTGGCCGCCGTGCGGGAAGCGCCGGATGTCGGGTGGGACGTCGGGCACGGGCTCGGCACCGACGACAATCCCGTGTTCCCCGGGATGCACGACGCGACCGCGCTGGTCGTCGGCTCGACGCTGCTCGCCGCGCGCAAGATCGCCGACGGCGAGGTGCGGCGGGCGGTCAACATCGCGGGCGGGCTGCACCATGCGATGCGCGATCACGCGTCCGGTTTCTGCATTTACAACGACTGCGCGATCGCCATCTCGTGGCTGCTCGACCACGGCTTCGACCGCATCGCGTACGTCGACACCGACGTGCACCACGGCGACGGTGTCCAGGCCGCGTTTTACGACGACCCGCGCGTCCTCACCGTTTCGATGCACCAACACCCGTTCACGCTCTGGCCCGGCACCGGCTACTCCGCCGAGGTCGGCAAGGGCAAGGCAGCGGGCACCGCGGTGAACGTCCCGCTGCCGCCGCATACGCAGGATCCCGGGTGGCTGCGGGCGTTCGACGCGGTGGTTCCGGCTGTGCTGCAGGAGTTCCAGCCGCAGCTGCTGGTCACCCAGTGCGGGGTGGACTCGCACGAGGAAGACCCGATGGCCGACATGTCCCTGTCGGTAGACGGCCACCGCACCATCTACTCCACGCTGCGCGACCTGGCCGAACGCTATGCGAACGGCCGCTGGCTCGCCGTCGGCGGCGGGGGATACCAGCTGATCCGCGTCGTGCCGCGCTCGTGGACGCACCTGATGGCGACCGTGCTGGACCGCGACGTCCCGCCGGAAACGCCACTGCCGCCCGGCTGGGTCTCGACGGTCCGCCGCGCCGCCCCGGCCGCCGACCTCCCCGCCGCGATGACCGACGGCAAGGACACCGCCTTCAAACCGTGGGGCGACGACGCGGACGACCCGGTGGACATCGCGATCCGCGACACCCGCCGCGCGATCTTCCCGCTGCACGGCCTCGACCCGGACGATCCGAGGGACTGACCATGCCCGACCAACCTCGCCGCCCCGGCCCCGGCAACCCCGGCCCGGGCGACCCCGCTCCCGGCACTCACCCGACGAGCGGTCCCGGCGGAACCGATGGCCCGAATTCCGGCGGCGCTTCCGGGCACGCCGCTCGTTACGCGACGGACGGGCCCAGCGCGGCCGGAACGCCTACCGGAGCGGCTGCGTCGGCTGCGGAGGGCGGGCACGGAGAAAGCGGTTCGCCAAGCGGGCCTGGCCGGGGCGAGCCAGCCGCGGACCCGGCTGCGGGTGGCGCGGAGTCGGACCAGCCTGGTTCCGCAGGGGATTCCGTTGCAGCAGAAGGCAAGACGACGCCTGAAGAGTCTGCGGCAGCGAAGCCGGGCGGCAGCGCGTCGGGGGAGAACGCGAGCCCCACCCCCGATGGGAAGCGTGATCCCTACGACTACCCCCGCGATTGGGAAGCCGACGTAGTCCTCTCCGACGGCGGCACTGTCCACTTGCGACCCGTCGTGCCGAGCGACGCTGACGGGCTCGTGGCCCTGCACAGCAGGCTCTCCGACCGCACCCGGTATTTCCGGTATTTCGGTGCCTATCCTCGCATCCCGCCGCGGGATCTGGAGCGGTTTTCCACTGTGGACCACCACGATCGGGTTGCTTTTGTGGCCTTGCTCGGGGACGACGTGGTCGCGGTGGGGCGTTACGAGCGGCTCGATCACGGGCCTTCGGCGGAGGTCGCGTTCGTTGTCGACGACAAGCATCAGGGGCGCGGGCTCGGGTCGATTCTGCTGGAGCATCTCGCCGCCGCGGCATCGGAGTGCGGGTTGCGGCGGTTTGTCGCCGAGGTGTTGAGCGAGAACGCGGCGATGGTGCGCGTGTTCCGCGACGCGGGCTACCAGGTCAGCCGTGCGATCGAGGAAGGCGTGCTGCATCTCGAGTTCGACATCGATCCGACGGAGGAGTCGCTCGCCGTTGCGCGGTCGCGGGAGCAAGCCGCGGAGGCGCGGAGTGTGCACAATCTGCTTCATCCAAACACGGTGGCGGTGATCGGGGCGTCCGCCGATCCCACCAAGGTCGGGCATGTCGCGTTCGCGAACATGCTCGCGGCCGATTTCGCGGGGGCGGTGTATCCGGTCAATCCGGAGCATCGGTCGGTGCGCGGGGTGCGGGCGTATCCGTCGGTGCTGGACATTCCGGATCCGGTGGATCTGGCGTTGGTGGCGGTTCCGGCGGAGGCCGTCGAGTCCGTGCTGGACGCTTGTTTGGCCAAGGGCGTCAAGACGCTCGTGATCGTGTCTGGCGGGTTCGCGGAGTCGGGGCCTCTGGGGTTGCACGCGGAGTTGCGGCTGGTCGGCGAGGCTCGGGCGCACGGGATGCGCGTGGTCGGGCCGAATGCGCTGGGCGTGTTGAATACCGCGAAGGACGTGCGGCTCAATGCGACGCTCGCGCCGCGGTTGCCGAAGCGGGGGCGGACCGGGTTCTTCTGCCAGTCGGGGGCGTTGGGGACGGCGATTCTCGCCGACGCGGGGTCGCGTGGGCTGGGGTTGTCGACGTTCGTGTCGGCGGGCAACCGGGCGGATGTGTCCGGCAACGACTTGCTGCAGTACTGGGAAACCGATCCGGATACCGATCTGGTGTTGCTGTATCTGGAATCGTTCGGCAACCCGCGCAAGTTCGCGCGGCTGGCGCGCAGGTTGGCGCGGTCGAAGCCGATCGTCGCGGTGAAGTCGGGGCGGCATGCGGTGCGGCCGCAGCTCGCGGCGACGTCGGCGGAGGTCGACGAGGCCAGTGTGCAGGCGTTGTTCGAGCAGGCTGGCGTCGTACGGGTCGAGTCGTTGGCGCAGCTGTTCGACACGGCGCTCGTGTTCGCGCATCAGCCGTTGCCGGCGGGGCCGCGGATCGGGATTGTCGGGAACTCCAGTGCGATCGGGTTGCTGGCCGCCGACACCGCCCGTGCGGAAGGGTTGCGGCTCGCGTTCGATCCGGTGGACATCGGGCCGCAGGCTGGGCCGGACGAGTTCGCGACGGCGGTGCGGGAGGCGTTGGATTCGCCGGATACCGACGCCTTGATCGCGGTGTTCGCGCCGCCGGTGGCGATTCCTGGGGCCGCGTACGCACGAGCGTTGCGCGAAGCGGTGTCGGAGGTGAAGCAGTCGAAGCCGATCGTCTCGACGTTCCTCGCCGCGGAAGGCGTGCCGCACGAGTTGGCGGTGCTTTCGGACGACGGGGTACCGACGCGTGGGTCGATTCCGTCGTACTCGAGTCCGGAGCGCGCGGTGAACGCGTTGGCGCGCGTCGTGCGGTACGCCGCGTGGCGGCAGCGGCCGCAGGGGACGTTGGTGCGGCCTAGCGGTCTGCACGTGGAGCAGGCGCAGGAGATCGTGCGCGAGTTGCTGCCGGAGGACGGCAGTTCGACGCTGCTCTCCGACGACGACGTGGTGCGGCTGCTCAGCTGTTACGGCGTGGACGTGGTGCCGTTCCGGGTGGCGGCCAGCGAAAGCAAGGCAGTGGCCGCGGCGGCGGAGCTGGGGTATCCGGTCACGCTGAAGGCCGTCGACGAGCGGCTGCGCGGGCGGCCGGACTTCGCAGGCGTACGGCTTGACCTGATGTCCGAAGAGTCCGTACGTGTCGCGTACCGAGACCTGTGTGCGGTGTCTGGCGACGAAGACGTGTACGTGCAACAGATGGCGCCGAAGGGGCTGTCGTGCGCCATTGGGCTGCAGGACGACCCGTCGTTCGGCACGCTGGTTTCGTTCGGGCTGTCGGGATTGGTCAGCACGCTGCTCGGAGACCGCGCGTATCGGGCGGTGCCGTTGACGGACGTTGACGCGGCGACGCTGATCCGGGAGCCGCGTACGTCGCCCTTGTTGACCGGGTATCGCGGTGACGAGCCTGCGGACCTCGCGGCGTTGCAGGACATGGTGTTGCGCGTCGCGGCGCTCGCGGAGGACAACCCGGAGGTGCGGTCGTTGGCGTTGGACCCGATCCTCGCGTCGCCGGACGGGGCGTTTGTCGCCAACGCGCGGTTGGTGGTCGGCGCACCGCCGACGCGGCCGGATACCGGACCGCGTCGGCTGCGGCACATCACGCCGGTGGACTGACCACCAGTTCGCCGAGACCCAGCAGTTGCTCCGTCGCGCCGCCGCTGGTGAACTCCAGGCGCTTCGCGGCGGCGAAGTAGCGGTGGACGGGGTGCTCGACGTCGATGCCGACGCCGCCGTGCAGGTGCACTGCGGTATGCGCGACGCGGTGTCCGGCTTCGGCGGCCCAGAACTTCGCGGTGGCCACGTCAGCGGCGGCGGGGAGGCCTTCGGAGAGTTTCCAGGCTGCCTGCCACAGCGTCAGCCGTACGGCTTCGACGTCGATGTACGCGTCGGCGAGCCGGTGTCGGACAGCTTGGAAGCTGCCCAGCACCTTGTCGAACTGTTTGCGCTCACGCGTGTACGCAGCTGTCAGTTCGAGCGCGCGTTCCAAGACGCCCAACTGCTGCGCGCAAGCGCCGAGAGTGCCGCGAAGGCGCAGTTGCTCGCCGACGTCACCGAGTGCGACTCCGGGGGTGTCGGACAGCGTCACCAAAGCTGCGTCGGCGTGGTCCGTGGTGGACTGCGCTTCGATCGAGACCCCGGAAGCGTCCTTCTCGACGATGTACACGCCGTCGTTGGCTTCGACGAATAAGGCGTCTGCGAAGGCTGCGAAGGGGACCGCGGTCTGCGTACCGGTGAGGCGTCCGTCTGAAGCGAGGAACGAACCGCCCAAAGCGACCGCGAGCACGGCTTTACCGCGCGAAACCGGCAGCAGCCAGCGCTCGGCGAGCAATGGATCGGTGAGCACCGAGCCAGCCTGGACGACGGACGACAGATAGGGGACCGGGGCGACCGCGCGGCCGATCTCGATCAGGACTGAACACTGTTCCAGCAAGCCGAAACCGCCGCCGCCCACCGTCTCGGGCAGGGCCGCGTCGAGGACGCCGGAGCGGGCCAGGGTGGTCCACAGTGGAGCGTCGAAACCGCCGGATCCGTGCGGGCCCAGCGATTCCGCGGTGACCTGGTCGGCGAGAATGCGCCGGGTCAGTGCGGAGAGGTCGGTTTGTGCTTCGGTGAGAGAGAAGTCCACCAGGAGAACTCCTTACTGTGCAGACTGTTAATAACCCGACCACAGCCACGGCCGAATGGCTTTCGTGGCAACGGTTACGTGCCGTGTGGGGGGTCGGCCTACTTTTGGTCGGGTTATTAACGGGTCACGGGCTGGCCGAGGGCGGTGGCGGCGACGATGTCGCGCTGCACTTCGTTGGTGCCGCCGCCGAAAGTGAGGATCAAGGCCGAGCGGTGCAGCCGTTCCAGCCGTCCCGCGAGCACCGCGCCGGGGGAGCCGTCGCGCACCACGGCGGCCGCGCCGACCACCTCCATCAGCAGCCGGTACGCCTCGATCGCCATCTCGGTGCCGTACACCTTGGTCGCCGACGCCTCCGCCGGGCCGAGTTCGCTGGCCGCGGCCGCCCAGGCGATTTTCCAGTTCCGCAGCTTCAAATACTCCGCGTAGGCGTGCACGCGCGCGAGATGCGTCCGAACCCACTCGCGGTCGGTCAGCGACTCCGCGCGCGCCCATTCCACGACGTCGGCCAGCGCTTTCCGCACCGGCGCGGCCGAGGTCAGCGCGACGCGTTCGTGGTTGAGCTGGTTGGTGATCAGGGGCCAGCCCGCGTTCTCCTCGGCGACCCGCGACGTGACCGGCACGCGGATGTCGTCGTAGTAGGTCGCGCTGGTGCCCGGGCCGGCGACGGTGTGCACCTTCGTCCAGGAGAACCCCGGCGCGGAGGTCGGCACGATCAGGATCGACAGGCCCTTGTGCTTGCGCGCCTCCGGATCGGTGCGCGCGGCGAGCCACACGTAGTCGGCGTACTCGATCAGGCTGGTCCACATTTTCTGCCCGTTGACCACGTACTCGTCGCCGTCGCGGGTCGCCCGCGTGCGCAGCGACGCGAGGTCCGTGCCCGCGCCCGGTTCGGAGTAGCCGATCGCGAAATGCAGTTCGCCGGCGGCGATCTTCGGCAGGTAGAACGCCTTCTGGTCCGGCGTGCCGAACCGCATGATCGTGGGGCCGATCGTGTTCACCGTCAGGAAGGGCACCGGCACCCCGGCGACCGCCGCTTCGTCGGTGAAGATCAGCTGGTCGAGCATGCTGCGGTCCTGGCCGCCGTACTCGCGCGGCCAGCCCAGCGCGAGCCACCCGTCCTTGCCGAGCTGCCGCACGATTTCCTTGTACGCCAAGCCGTCGCCGTACTCGCCGCCGGGCGCGGCGAGGCTTTCCCGCCGCGCCGGGGTCATCAGTTCGGCGAAGTACTCCCGCAGCTCAGCGGCCAGTTCCCGCTGCCGCGGCGTGTAGTCGATCCGCACCCGTCACCTCCACCCCGCCGGTCTCGTTGTGGTGTCGTACCGGGCCCCGGCGGTAAGCTAGAACCTGTTCTAGTTGTACCAGGAGTGGCGGACGGGAGGAAGCATGGAGGTCAGTGTCGACCGGTCGCTCTGCGAGGCGAACGCGGTCTGCGTCGGGTTCGCGCCGGAGGTGTTCGATCTCGACGACGACGAGAACCTGGTGATCGGGCCGGTTCCGGAGGAAGAAGTAGAACGTGTTTCGCAAGCGGTGACGAACTGCCCGAAGAACGCCCTGTTCACGACCGGTTAATCGGGGCTTGCTCAATACGAGAACAGATTCTAGTCTGTGCTGCGTCAGGCAGGCTTCGACGAGGAGGCTCGCGGGTGGAACCGACCGCAGGGAACACGCACGGCGACCGGGCTGGAGCGGTTCGATGACGCTCGAAGGCAAGGTCGCTGTCGTCACCGGGGCCGGAGCGGGGCTCGGCCGGGCCGAGGCGCTCGCGCTGGCCCGCGAAGGCGCGTCCGTCGTGGTCAACGACATCGGCGAGGCGAAAGATGTCGTCGCCGAGATCGAAAAGCAGGGCGGCAAGGCGCTCGCGGTGGCCGGGGACGTCTCGGCGGCCGAAACCGCGAAGGAACTGCTGTCGGCCGCGGTCGACCACTTCGGCAGCCTCGACATCGTCGTGAACAACGCGGGCGTGCTTCGCGACCGGATGCTGTTCTCGATGTCCGACGAGGACTGGGACAAGGTCATCGCGGTGCACCTGCGCGGGCATTTCCTGCTGTCCCGCAACGCCGCCGCGTACTGGCGCGATCGCTCCAAAATGGAGGGTCAGCCGGTGTACGGCAGGCTCGTGAACACCGCGTCCGAGGCGTTCCTGGTCGGTTCGCCCGGCCAGCCCAACTACTCGGCGGCCAAGGCCGGGATCGCGGCGCTCACCATGTCCGCGGCGCGCGGGCTCGCGAAGTACGGCGTGCGCGCCAACACGATCTGCCCGCGCGCCCGCACCGCGATGACCGCGGATGTCTTCGGCGAGGCACCCGAGGACGGGCTCGATCCGTTGTCGGTAGAGCACGTTGCTCCGTTTGTCGCATTCCTCGCCTCGCCGGAGGCGGACGCGATCAACGGCCAGGTCTTCGTCGTGCACGGCGGCATGGTCGCCTTGCTGAAACCGCCGTCGGTGGAGGAGCGGTTCGACACCGCGAACGGTGCCTGGACCACCGCAGAACTCGCCGAAAAGGTCGGCGGGCACTTCGCCGGCCGCGACCCGGAGCGGATGTTCGCCGCGACCGATCTGCTTTCGCTGCCCTGAACCCGGAGGACGCATGACTGAGCACCGGCTGTCCGGCAAGGTCGCCCTCATCACCGGCGCGGCCCGCGGACAGGGCGCCGCCGCCGCGCGAGCGTTCGTCGCGCAGGGCGCGAAGGTGGTGATCGCCGACGTCCTCGACGACGAAGGCAAAGCCCTTGCCGCGGAACTCGGCGAGGCGGCGGTGTTCTGCCATCTCGACGTGAGCGACGAGGACGGCTGGACCGCCGCGGTCGAGACCACGGTGACCGAGTTCGGACCGCCGACGGTGCTGGTCAACAACGCCGGGGTGCTGTACTTTTCGGAGCTCGCGAAGACGCCGCTCGCCGAATACGAACGCGTCGTGCGGATCAACCAGATCGGGGCGTTTCTCGGCATGCGCTCGGTCGTTGAACCCATGGCCGGGGCCGGCGGCGGCTCCATCGTCAACGTGTCCTCTGTGGAGGGTCTGGCCGGGATGCCGTTCCTCGTCGCCTACACCGCGACCAAGTTCGCGATCCGCGGGATGACCAAGGTCGCCGCGCTGGAGCTGGGCGCGCGCGGGATCCGGGTCAACTCGGTGCACCCGGGCATGATCGACACGAAGATGGTGTCCGACGCGGCGGGCGCGGACGTGGACGTGTCCTGGGTGGGCAAGAAGGTCGCGCTCGGCCGGGTGGGCCGCGCCGACGAGATCGCGCCGCTGCTGGTGTTCCTCGGCAGCGACGAGAGTTCGTACTGCACCGGCGGCGAGTTCGTCGCCGACGGCGGGGCCACCGCCACGCACGCGCTGAAATTGTGAGCAGGCCGGGTGCTGGTGCGCCTAGGGTGACCGCCGGGGGCTGAAGGGACGGGAGTGAACACCGCTAACCGAAATCGGCGGGCGGGGATGGGCAAGACTCGGGGGTGACTACTGGGAGGTGCGGTGGGCGGAAGCGGCTCGGTCACTCTCCCGGGCACCGCGGCGCTGACCCAGGTCGGCAGGCTCGCCACGCTGTCCTGGGAGGTCCTGCGGGCGATCTTCAAGCGCCCGTTCCAGTTCCGCGAATGGATCCAGCAGTGCTGGTTCTTCGCGAGCGTGACCATTCTTCCGACGGCCCTGGTCGCGATCCCGTTCGGCGCGGTCATCGCGCTGCAGCTCGGATCGCTGACCACGCAGATCGGCGCGCAGTCCTTCACCGGCGCGGCCAGCGCGCTCGCCATCGTGCAGCAGGCGAGCCCGCTGATCACCGCGCTGCTGGTGGCCGGAGCGGGCGGCAGCGCGGTCTGCGCGGACATCGGCGCGCGCAAGATCCGCGAAGAGATCGACGCGATGGAAGTGCTCGGCGTCAACCCGGTGCAGCGCATCGTGGTGCCGAGGGTGCTCGCCGCGATCGTGGTGTCGGTGCTGCTCAACGGCCTGGTCAGCGTGGTCGGCGTGCTCGGCGGCTACTTCTTCAACGTGGTCCTGCAAGGCGGCACGCCCGGCGCGTACCTGGCCAGCTTCAACGCCCTCGCGCAGGTCCCGGACCTCTGGATCAGCGAGATCAAGGCGTTCCTGTACGGCTTCGTCGCGGGCGTGGTCGCCGCGTTCCGCGGGCTGAACCCGGCGGGCGGGCCGAAGGGCGTCGGCGACGCGGTGAACCAGGCGGTGGTGATCACCTTCCTGCTGCTGTTCCTGATCAACGTCGTGCTGACCGCCGTGTACCTCAAAGTCGTGCCCCCGAAGGCGTTGTGACATGACGGCCGAACCGATCGAGCAGACGCGCGCGTCCGACCGGACGCTGGAGATCATCGCGCGCCCCGGCGCGAGCCTCGAGGGACTCGGGAAACAGTTGTCGTTCTACGGCCGGGCGCTCGCCTGGTCGCCGCGCACGATCCGCCGCTACGGCCGCGAAACCACGCGGCTGCTCACCGAGGTCTGCTTCGGCACCGGCGGGCTCGCGGTGATCGGCGGGACGCTCGGCGTGATGATCGGCATGACGCTCTTCACCGGCCTCATCGTGGGCCTGCAGGGGTATTCGGCGCTGAACCAGCTCGGCACCGCCGCGCTCACCGGGTTCATTTCCGCCTACTTCAACACCCGCGAGGTCGCACCGCTGTCGGCCGGGCTCGCGCTGTCGGCCACCGTCGGCTGCGGGTTCACCGCCCAGCTCGGCGCGATGCGGATCTCCGAGGAGATCGACGCGCTCGAAGTGATGGCCGTGCCGAGCATGCCGTACCTGGTCACCACGCGCGTGCTCGCCGGCGTGACCGCGGTGATCCCGCTGTACGCGGTGGGCCTGCTGTCCTCGTATCTCGCGTCGCGGCAGATCACCATCTGGCTCTACGGCCAGTCCGCGGGCACCTACGACCATTACTTCACGCTGTTCCTCCCGCCGGAGGACGTGCTGTGGTCGTTCGCCAAGGTGATCGTGTTCAGCGTGCTGGTGATCCTTTCCCATTGCTACTACGGCTATACCGCGTCCGGCGGACCGGCCGGGGTGGGCATCGCGGTGGGCCGCGCGGTGCGGACGTCGATCGTGCTGATCTCGGTGCTGGACTTCTTCCTGAGCCTCGCGATCTGGGGCGCGAACACGACAGTGCGGATATCCGGATGAGCACCCGTCGAGAGTTGCGCAAACGGCTCCAGTACCAGCTGCTGGGGCTGGTGTTCCTGGTCGTGGCGGCGTTGTTCTTCACCACGACGATCGCCGCGTACCGCAAGGTGTTCACGCCGGTCACGATGGTGAAGCTGGAGACCGACCACGTCGGCAGCCAGCTGCGCGTCGGCGGCGACGTGAAGGTGCGCGGCATGCTGGTCGGCGAGATCCGCGACGTGCGGCCGGTCGGCGACCACGCGGAGCTCGAACTGGCGCTGCAGCCGGACAAGACCGACGTGATCCCGTCGAACGTTTCGGCGCGGCTGCTGCCGAAAACCCTGTTCGGCGAACGGTACGTTGCGCTCCAGCTGCCGGATCGGCCGCAGCGGCCGATCAAGGCGGGCGACGTCATCCCGCAGGACCGCAGCAGCACCGCGATCGAACTGGAGCAGGTGCTCAACCACGTCATGCCGCTGTTGCAGGCGGTGCAGCCGGAAAAGCTGTCCAGCACGCTCAACGCCGTGTCCACCGCGCTGGACGGACGCGGCAAGAAGCTCGGCGAGACGCTGACCCAGCTGTCGGACTACCTCGGCAAGCTCAACCCGTCGCTGCCCGATCTCAAGGCGGACATCACCGGGCTGGCCAACGTTTCCGGCATCTACGACAAGGCCGCGCCGGACGCGCTGCAGGCATTGGCGGATCTCACCACGACGACGCAGACCATCGTGGAGAAACAGCGCGGCCTGACCGACCTGTACTCCTCGGTCACCGGCACCGCCACCGACCTGACGCGCTTCCTGGAAGTGAACAAGGACAACATCATCCGCCTCACCACCGCCGTGCAGCCCACGCTCGACGTGCTCGCGAAGTACGCGCCGGAATACCCGTGCCTGCTCAAGCAGCTGGCCGGGACGGTGCCGAACGCGGAGCTGGCGTTCGGCAAGGGCACCGCGCATCCGGAGGTCAGCCGCGTGACGATCGAGTTCTCGGCGAGCCGCGGCAAGTACCTGCCCGGCGTCGACGAGCCGAAGTACGACGACAAACGCGGCCCGCGCTGCTATCCGCAGGTGCCGAAACCCGGGCGCTGGCCGCAGTATCCGCCGGACGGCGCGGTGAAGGACGGGGCCAGCAAGCCCGCGCCGCCGCACGATCCGGACGGGACGCTGCCCAGCGACTTCACGAACGGCCCGCTGCCCGGCGGGTCCGGGTCGACCGGCGGCGCGCCGAGCATCGTCGGGTCGGCCGACGAGCAGAAGCTGCTCGACCTGCTCGCCTCGCCGACGCTGAACACCGCGCCGGAAAACGTGCCGGGCTGGTCGGCGCTGCTGGTCGGGCCGCTGTACCGCGGGGCGGAGGTGGAGCTGAAATGAGGTCGTTCGTTCCCGCGCTGATCAAGATCGGCATTTTCGCCGTGGTCACCGTGCTGCTCACCGGGATCCTGGCCACCACGATCGCGAACACGAACTTCGGCAACACCGCCTCCTACGTCGCGAAGTTCACCGACGCGTCCGGCCTGCAAGCAGGCGACGACGTGCGGATCTCCGGCGTGAAGGTCGGCCAGGTCGAGACGATCGGGGTCGACCAGGGCGAGCAGAACTACGCCGAGGTGCGGTTCCTCGTCGAATCGGCGTACAAGCTGCCCTCGCTCGCGACCGCGACCATCAAGTACCGCAACCTCGTCGGCCAGCGCTACCTCTCGCTCGGCACCGACGT
The DNA here is from genome assembly GCF_006704225.1 of Amycolatopsis sp. Poz14. Classification (NCBI taxonomy): domain Bacteria; kingdom Bacillati; phylum Actinomycetota; class Actinomycetes; order Pseudonocardiales; family Pseudonocardiaceae; genus Amycolatopsis; species Amycolatopsis sp. Poz14. The sequence continues at coordinate 8,169,293 of NZ_JACLHD010000001.1, read as the reverse complement.
CAGCGGCGGCGACACGCTGTCTCCCGGCGACACCATCCCGCCGGAGCGCACGAAGCCGGCGCTGAACCTGACCGTGCTGTTCAACGGGTTCAAGCCGCTGTTCAAGGCGCTGGACCCGAAGGAGGTCAACCAGCTTTCCGCGGAGATCGTGCAGGTGTTCCAGGGCGAGGGCGGCACGATCACCAGCCTGCTGTCGCACACCGCGTCGATCACGACGTCGATCGCGGGCAAGGACAAGGTGATCGGGCAGGTCATCGACAACCTCAACCAGGTGCTCAGCACGGTCAACGCGCGCGGCCCGCAGCTGGGCGACCTCGTCGACCAGACGCAGCGGCTGGTGAGCGGGCTGGCCGAGCAGCGCAAGCCGATCGGCGACGCGGTGGGCGCGCTCGGCGACCTCACCAACGCGACCGCGGGGCTGCTCGCCGACGCCCGTCCCGCCGTGCAGCAGGACGTGACCCAGCTCGGGAAGCTGGCGAACAACCTCAACGACGCGCAGCCGCTCGTCGAGCATCTGCTGCAAGTGCTGCCGGGGAACCTGGAGAAGTTCACCCGGACCCTGAGCTACGGCAGCTGGTTCAACTACTACCTGTGCGGGATCGAAGGCACCATCGGCATTTCCTCGCTGGACGTGACGCTGCCGATCGTGCCGATCCCCGGCACCGAACGCGCGCCGAGGTGTGGCCCGTGAAACGACTGAAGGACCGGAACCAGGCGAGCGTCGGCGCGGTGACGCTCGTGCTCATCGTGCTGGTGACCGCCGTGACGTACTTTTCCGACAGCATCCCGATGTTCGGCAGCGGCACCACCTACACCGCGGCGTTCGCCGAGTCCGCCGGGCTCGCGCCGGACAACGAGGTGCAGGTGGCCGGCGTCAAGGTCGGGCAGGTGACGTCGGTGGAGCTCGGGCACAAGCAGGTGCTCGTGAAGTTCCGGGTGAAGGGCGTGCGGGTGGGCGACGCGTCCACGGCGTCGATCGAGATCAAGACGCTGCTGGGGGAGAAGTACCTCGCGCTGGACACGAAAGGCGGCGGCACGCAGAAGCCCGGCGACACGATCCCGGTGCAGCGCACGCGGACGCCGTTCCAGTTGCAGGACGCGTTCAACCAGCTGTCCACGACGGTCGGCGACATCGACACGCAGCAGCTCGCGCAGAGCTTCACCGCGCTGTCGGATTCCCTCAAGGACAGTCCGAAGTACTTGAAGGACACGCTGTCCGGGCTGTCGGCGTTGTCGAAGACGGTGTCCTCGCGCGACGCCGATCTGCACGCGCTGCTGTCCAACACGAGCAAGATCTCGAAGACGCTGTCCGACCGGAACGCGCAGCTGCAGCAGGTGATCAGCGACGGCAACCTCCTGCTCAGCGAACTGCAGCAGCGCCGCGAGCAGATCAGCACGCTGCTCAAGGGCACGCAGGAGATCTCGAAGCAGCTGTCCGGGCTGGTCGCGGACAACCGCACGCAGATCGGGCCGACGCTCGCCGCGCTCGGGAAGGTGACCGACGTGTTGCAGCGCAACCAGGGCAACCTCGACCGCAGCTTGCAGCTGATGGCCCCGTTCGCCCGGGTCGGCGCGAACGCGACCGGCAACGGGCGCTGGTTCGAGGGGTACCTGTGCGGTCTGCTGCCGCCGACGATCACGGCAGGCGGGATCTCGATCAATCCGGAGGGCTGCACGCCGCCGATCTCCGCGCCTGACCAGGGGGTGGGTGGACGATGACTGTCGAAACTCGCGCCGGACGGAGTCTGGTCACCTGGCTTGGCTTCGCTTGTGTGGCAGCGCTTTTGCTCACCGCGGGCATCTACCTGGTGCTGCGCGACACCGGCGGCACCAAAATCTCGGCGTACTTCGGGAAGACCGTCGGCCTGTACGCCGGTTCGTCCGTGCGGGTGCTGGGCGTGGCGGTCGGCGAGGTCACCGCGGTGACGCCGCAAGGCCAAGCGGTGCGCGTGGACATGAAGGTGAACGACGACGTCCCGATCCCGAAGGACGTCGGCGCGGTCGTCGTGTCGCCGAGCCTGGTGAGCGACCGGTACGTCCAGCTGACCCCGGCGTACGACAGCGGCCCGACGCTCGCGAGCGGAACCGTGCTGGCGCGCGACAAAACCGCGACGCCGGTCGAACTGGACGACCTCTACGCGAGCCTCGACAAGCTGTCCACCGCCCTGGGACCCAACGGGGCCAACAAAAACGGCGCGTTCTCCGATCTCCTGGACACCGCCGCGGCCAACCTCAAGGGCAACGGCAAGGACCTGAACTCGACCGTCAGCAGGCTCGCCGAACTGGCCGGCACGCTCGACGATTCGAAGGACGACCTGTTCTCCACGGTGAAGAACCTGAACTCCTTCACCTCCGCACTGTCGCAAAGCGACAGTCAGCTGAACGAGTTCTACCAGCGGCTCGCGGACGTCAGCGGCTTCCTCGCCGACGATTCGCACGACGTCGGGGCCGCGCTCGAATCGCTGTCGACGTCGCTGCAGGACGTGAAACAGTTCGTGGCGGACAACAAGAACGGGCTTTCGTCCAATGTGGCCAAACTGGCGTCGCTGACGAAGGTGCTGGTGGACCAGCGCGCCGCGCTCGCCGAGGTGCTCGACATCGCGCCGACCGGGGCGACGAACTTCATCAACACCTACGACGCGGCGTCCGGCACGATCGCGGTGCGCGACAACCTGAACGAGATCACCAACCCGCCGATCCTCACCGTCTGCCGGTTGATCAGCGCGGGCACGCCGAAACCGCTGCCGGACACACTCGGCAACATCTGCAAGAAGCTCGCGCCGGTGCTCGACGGCACGCTCAAGCTGCCGTCGATCCCGCAGGCGCTGAACTCCCTGCAGAACGGCCAGCTGCCGCCGTTGCCGCTGCCGCTGTCGGACGTGCTGACGCAGAAACCCGGAGGCGCCAAGTGAAACGCCTCCGGAAACGGCTGGCGGGCGTGCTCGCCGGGGTGCTGGTGCTCGCCGGGTGCAGCGACGGCGGGTTCAACGGGCTGTACTCGACGCCGTTGCCCGGCGGCCCGGACGTCGGCGACCACCCGTATCACGTCACCGCGTTGTTCACCGATGTGCTGGACCTGGTGCCGCAGGCGAACGTGAAGGTGAACGACGTCGCGGTCGGCCGGATCGACCGGATCGCGCTCACCCCGGACACCCGGTCCGCGCTCGTGTCGATGACGGTGAACGGCGATGTCCAGCTGCCCGCCAACGCGCACGCCGAACTGCGCCAGTCCAGCCTGCTCGGCGAGAAGTTCGTGCAGCTGAGCGCGCCGACCGCGGAGAAACCGGCGGGCAAACTCGCCGACGGCGCGCAGATCCCGCTCGGGCGCACGAACCGCAACCCGGAGATCGAAGAGGTGCTGGGCGCGTTGTCGTTGCTGCTCAACGGCGGCGGCGTCGACCAGCTGCAGAACATCAGCCACGAACTCAACGACGCGCTGTCGGGCAACGAACCGCAGATGCGCGCGCTGCTGTCCCGGGTGGACGAACTCGCCACCCAGCTCGACGGGCACAAGGGCGAGATCCTGCGCGCGATCGACGGGCTGGACAAGCTGTCCACGACGCTCGTCGGGCAGAAGCAGAATCTCGCCACCGCGCTGGACAAACTCGCGCCCGGGCTGAAGATCGTCGCCGACCAGCGCGACCAGCTGGTGGGGATGCTGAACGCGCTGAACAAGCTGTCCGGGGTCGCGGTGGACACGGTGAACCGCAGCCGTGACCAGCTCGTCGCGAACCTCAAGGCGCTGGAGCCGACGCTGCGCCAGCTCAGCGCGGCGGGCCAGGACCTGCCGAACGCGCTGCGGATCCTGCTGACCTACCCGTTCCCGGACTACGCGGGCAACGTGATCAAGGGCGACTACGCGAACGTCGACGCGCGGATCAACCTCGATCTCGACAAGCTCGTGCAGAACTTCACGAACTCGTCGCAGCCGCCGTTCCAGCTGCCGACGCCCTCGACGTCCGGCGCCGCCCCGCCCGTTGCCGGGCAAGGGATGCCGCAGCTGCCGTTGCCGCTGCCGAACACCCCCGCCACGGGCGGCGCGAAGCCCGGCTACGGCGGGGTGCTGGGCGGATTGCTCGGCGGTCTGGTGGGAGGCGGCTGATGAACACGCGCAAGGTCCGGATCCAGCTGCTGGTGTTCTTCGCGATCGCCGTCGTTTCGGTGGCGTACGCGGGCGGGCACTACGCCGGTCTCGACCGGATTTTCGGCAACCGCGGCTATCACGTGACGCTCCAGCTTCCCGACTCCGGCGGGGTGTTCGTGAACTCCGAGGTCGCGTACCGCGGCGTGACGGTCGGCCGGGTCGGGGCGATGACGCTCACGCCGCACGGCATCGACGTCCGGCTCGACATCGACTCCGGCGGCCCGGACATCCCGTCGGCGCTGCACGCGCAGGTCGCGAACCGGTCGGCGGTGGGCGAGCAGTTCGTGGACCTGCTGCCGGACCGCGAATCCGGGCCGTACCTGGAGGACGGCGCGGTGATCACGCAGGACCGCGCCTCGCTGCCCGCGACGCCGGATTCGGTGCTGACGCATCTCGACGGACTGGTCGCCAGCGTCCATCCGGAATCGCTGAAGACCGTGGTGGACGAGACGTACGACGCGTTCGCCGGTTCCGGCCCGCAGCTGCAGAAACTGTTGGACAGCACCAGTTCGCTCACCGCGACGGCTGCCCAGTACGTGCCGGACACGCAGGGGTTGCTGGCGAATTCGCGCACGGTTTTCGCCACGCAGGAGCGGCAGGCGCAGAACATCACGGCGTTCGCGTCCGGGTTGAAGACGATCGCCGGACAGCTGAAGTCGTCGGATCCGGCGGTGCGCAAGGTGATCGACGAGGCTCCGCAGCTGAGCCGGCAGATCAGCGACGTGCTCGCGACGTCCGGGACCGACCTCGGGGTGCTGTTCGCGAACTCGCTCACCACCGCGCAGGTCACGTCGATGCGGAAGGACGCGATCGAGGAGCTGCTGGTGGCGTACCCGGTGATCTCGGCGTTCTCGCCTTCGACCTCGCCGGACGGCACCGGGCACCTTGGCGTGGTGTTCAACTTCTTCGATCCGCATTCGTGCACGAAGGGGTACGAGGGCACGAAACAGCGTCCGGCCAACGACACGAGCGAAGCGCCGGTCAACATGAACGCCTACTGCGCGGAGCCGCCGGGCAGCCCGACCGAGGTGCGGGGTGCGCAGAACGCGCCGTACGCGGGGAAGCCGCCCGCGATTCCGGCCGCGCCCAAGGCTTCCGCGCCTTCGGACCAGGGTTCGCAGCAGCAGCTGCCGGGTCTGCTGGGCCAGCTGACCGCGCCGTTGAAGGGCGGGCTCGGGGCGTTGCTGGGCGGTTCGTGATGGCTGATTCGGCTGAGGGTTCCTTCCTGAGCGGACGGGTGCTGACCGCGCTGGCCGTCGTCGCGGTGCTGGCCGCCGCGTGGTTCGGCTGGTCGTGGTGGAGCGCGGCGCAGGACGACAGCCTCGCCCGCGGCCGCGCGCGCGACGCCGTGCTGGCCGCCGCGAGCACGGAACTGGTCACGCTCAACACGATCGACTACCGCACGAGCGCGGTCGACGTGGACCGCTGGATCGCCGCGACGACCGGGCAGTACGGCAAGGACCTCTCCGGCGACCGGCAACTGCAGATCGACCGCGCCAAACGCACCAAAACCGTGTCGACGGCTTCCCTGGTGCAGGCCGCCGTCACCGACCTGAATCCTTCGGCAGGAACCGCCCGGCTGATCGCGGTCCTGAACGTCCGCGTGAGCACTGGCGACGGCGCGCCCTCGGCGAAACAGGCGCGCTTGGCCGTGGACTTCGCGCGAGACGGCGACACGTGGAAAATCGGCGGCGTCCAGGCGGTGGGCTCGTGAACCGGCGGACGATCGCCGCGGGAGTGACCGCAGTCGCGCTGGCGTGCGCGGTGTGGTTCGGCGTGCAGGCGTCGTTGCTGCAGCCTGAGGATGACGAGGCGATGGTCGATACGGAGGCGACATCGCAGGTCACCGACCAGGTCGGTGCTGCGGTTAAGGCGCTTTTTTCCTACGACTACGCGAATTTGGACCGTACTGCTCGCGCGGCGGCTGACGTGTTGACTGGTTCGGCGGTGGGGCAGTATCAGAGCCAGTTCACCGCGGCTCGGCAGCGTGCGGCGACTGAGAAGCTCGTCCGGACCACGACGGTGCGGGCGATCGGGGTTCGTTCGTTGCACGGTGATGATGCGAGTTTGCTGCTTTTCCTGGATCAGCAGACGATCTTGCCGGGTGGTGGTGCGCCTCAGTCGTCGGTGGGGCAGTTGTCGGTGACTGCGCATCGGACTGACGGGCGGTGGAAGATCACTGCGCTGGATCCGCTGTAGCGCTGCGGCCGAGCAACCCGCTAACCTCGCGCGCGAGAGCGACCGATGCCTCGATCTCGACCTTGCTGTCGCTACGCGAATTTGGACCGTACTGCGCGCGGCGGCTGACGTGTTGACTGGTTCGGCGGTGGGGCAGTACCAGAGCCAGTTCACCGCAGCTCGGCAGCGTGCGGCGACTGAGAAGCTCGTCCGGACCACGACGGTGCGGGCGATCGGGGTTCGTTCGTTGCACGTGATGATGCGAGTTTGCTGCTTTTCCTGGATCAGCAGACGATCTTGCCAGGCGGTGGAAGATCACTGCGTTGGATCCGCTGTAGCGCTGCGGCCGAGCAGCCCGCTCACCTCGCGCGCGAGAGCCACTGACGCCTCGATCTCGACCTTCCGGATGGACACGCTCTCCACGAGGAACCCGAACGGCATCCCGAGCTTGCGGCAGAACGCCGCCAGTTCCCGGGCGTTCGCCAGGCACTGGTCATACGACTCGGCCAGCGTGTCGTCCGCGTGGCGCAGGGAATTCTCCAGCCACCGCGGGACGTGCACGCCGAGCCACTTGAGGAACGCCAGCGTCTTCGCCGAACCGCAGACCGAGAGCGTGAACAGGACCGGTTTCGGGTCGAGGCCCTGCTCTCGGCACGCGTAGAAGTAGTCGGAGACCATGCTCTTCGCCGCGTCGGCGCTGTAGATCACCTGCGAGATGAAGTACGCGCAGCCCGCCTGCTGTTTGGCGATCAGCCGCAGGTGCTCGTCGGGCCGTTCGGTGATCGCGACGCCGCCGAGGAGCAGGTCGGGGCGCACTTCCCGGCGCAACGCCTGTGCCTCGGACAGCCGGGTGTGCACCTCCTTGCCCTTCGACGAAGCCCCGACGAAGACCGACAGCACACGGTCGGCGTCGGCGTTCCGCAGCCAGTCCCGCAGCTCAGCCTCGGGGTACTTGCCGACGCACCGGTAGATGACCGCCGGACGGTCCCACTCGCTGAGATAGTCCGCGTGGTAGCGCACCGGGTCGAGGGTCGGCAGGTAGGGGAACGGCCGCTCCTCGGGGTTGCGGTCGCTCTCGTCGTCGATGTCGTACAGGGCGAGCCCGTCGACGTCGAGGTCGCTCAGCCGTGCCAGGGTGGCGGCGGTGATCTCCCGGATCCGCTCGGGGGTGTTGCTGAGGCGGGGCGGCGTGATGCCGAACAGCAGGACGCCGCGATCGGGGTGGGTCAGCTGTGTCCGGAGAGTGTGGTCCGCCATGGTTCGAAAACTAGCAGCGCACCTCAGCCGGCGAAGGGACCGCCTGGTCCGAACACCTGCTTGGCGAACCGTTCGCCCACGAACCGGTGCGTCGCCGCGTCCGGGTGCAGCGCGTCCGGCAGCGGATGCGCGGCGAAATCCGCTTCCCCGTACAGCGAGAGTCCGTCCACGTAGGACAGTGCCGGATCCTCCCGGTCGCGGACGACCCGTGCCAGTTCCTCCCGGATCACCTTCAGCGTCAGCTTTCCCTCCGCGACGGAGGCGGGATCGCCGGTGGCCTTGAACCGGAGCGTTCCCGTGCTGAAATCCGGCGCTCCCGGACCCGGCGTGTCCTCGTGGATCGGGCACAGCAGCGCGGAAACCACCACCAGCGGCACGTCCGGATGGCCCTCCCGGATCGTGTCCAGGAATCCGTGCACCGCCGGGCCGAAAGCGCGCAACCGCATCAGGTCCGCGTTCACGATGTTGATTCCCAGCTTCACGCTGATCAGATCGGCGGGTGTGTCGCGAAGAGCCCGAGCGGTGAACGGGTCCAGCAGCGCGCTCCCGCTGAAGCCCAGGTTGATCAAATCGACCCCGGCGGCAGCGGCGGCAAGCGCGGGCCATGTCTGCGACGGGCCTGCCGCGCCGGTGCCGTGGCTGACCGAGCTGCCGTGGTGCAGCCAGACGCGCCGGGCGCGCGGCAGCGGAGTGATCGGGGCGGTGGTGCGCAACGCGACCAGCCGGGTGGTTTCGTTGTGCGGCAACCAGATCTCGACGTCCTTGACGCCCGAAGGCAGGTCGGAGAACCGGACCGTGCCGGGCGGGCCGGGGCGGGTTTCGCCCTCGCCGCTCATCATGTCGAGGATCAGGTCGTCGCCGCCGGAGACGGTCGCGGAACCTGCCGGACGCCCGTTCAGCACCAGGTCGTAGAGGCCGTCCGGCAACGGCGGCACGCCCACGTAGCCGACCTTCGTGCGGTGGGTGTCCAGTTCGATCGCCGTCGACTCGGTGCGGAACGCCAGGCGCACGCCGGACGGCTGGGTCTCCGCCATCGCGAGCCTGCTGTCGGTGTTCTGCGCCCGCGCCCGCGCGGTCAGCCGGTGCGGCAGCAAGCCCTGCGGCGTGCGTTCCAGCTCGAGTGCACCGCGCACGAACTCTTCGCCGATCTCGGTGGTGATCCACTGCATGCCGCCGAGTCTGCCGTCCGCGGCCCCTCGCCGCCAACGGGATATCAGCCGTCCCAGACCCCGGGGCCCGCGCGCAGCACCGCGACCGGGGCGGCCCCGGCGGACGGCCACAGGTCCAGCACGTACCGGAAATGCTCGCCGAACTCGTGGTCGTGCCATTCCGCGTCCGGCGGGCCGCTCTCCACATAGGACACTCGGACCCGGTACCGCCCGGGCGGGACTGCGATCCGGTGTTCCTGGCGGGCGTAGTCGGCGGGGCCGGCGAGCGTCGCCACGCCGCCGGGGACGTCGAGATCGGCTTCCACCACGTGGGACGCGTCCGGCAGCACCGGCGGTATCGCTGTGCTCACCGACACATCGACCTCGACCCAGTCGGAGCGCGCGGTCGCCACGGAGAGCGACGACGGCTCTACCGCGACGCGGTGCGCCGACACCGCCTCGTCGGTCCACCCGCCGTCGCCGGGACGCCAGGCGTCCTTGTCCCGCAAGGAGAACTGCCGCTGCTCGGCATGCACCAGGTACCGCACGGGCCCCACGCTAGCCCACGAGAGCCGGGGGTCACCCGAACTGGCTTGCGCTCGCGGTTTAGCGTGGTGGTATGACCACAGCTCCTGTCGATGTCGACACTGCCCGTCGCGACTACACCGCGCTGGTCGAGCGCGGACTGTCCCTGGACATCACCCGCGGCAAGCCGTCGCCCCGGCAGCTCGACCTCTCCGCGGATCTCCTGACGCTGCCGAACGGCCAGTACAAGGCCGAGGACGGCACCGACACCCGCAACTACGGCGGGCTCAAGGGGCTGCCGGAGCTGCGCCGCATCTTCGCCGGCGCGCTGCAGGTGCCGGTCGAGCAGCTGTTCGCCGCGGGCAACTCGAGCCTGGAGCTGATGCACGACACGATCGCGCAGGCGATGCTCAGCACCCTGCCGGGCGCGCCGCGCCGCTGGGCCGACGAGCCCCGGATCGCGATGCTGTGCCCGGTGCCCGGCTACGACCGGCACTTCGCGCTCGCCGAGCGGTTCGGCATCGAACTGGTCCCGGTGCCGATGACCGAGACCGGCCCGGACATGGACGTCGTCGAGCGGCTGGTCGCCGAGGACGCCGCGGTCAAGGGCATCTGGTGCGTGCCGAAGTACTCCAACCCGACCGGCGTCACCTTCAGCGCCGAGGTCGCGGGCCGGCTCGCCGCGATGCCCACCGCCGCGCCGGACTTCCGGATCGTCTGGGACAACGCCTACGCGGTCCACCACCTCACCGAGGACGAGCCGGAGCTGGCCGACATCCTCGCGCTCTGCGCCGAGGCCGGGAACCCGGACCGCGCGTTCGTGTTCGGCTCCACTTCGAAGATCACCTTCGCCGGGGCGGGCGTCGGCTTCTTCGGCGCGTCCGAGGCGAACCTCGCCTGGTGGCAGAGCGTGCTGAGCAAGCGCACCATCGGCCCGGACAAGGTCAACCAGCTGCGCCACGCGCTGTTCCTCAAGGACGCCGACGGCGTCCGCGCGCTCATGCGCAAGCACGCCGAGCTGATCGCGCCCAAGTTCGCCGCCGTCGAGCGCATCCTCACCGAGGAGCTGAGCGACCTGGCGACCTGGACCAAGCCGACCGGCGGGTACTTCGTCTCGCTGACCGTGCCCGAGGGCACCGCGAAGGAGGTCGTGCGGCTGGCCAAGGAGGCGGGCGTCGCGCTGACCCCGGCCGGGGCCACCCACCCGCACGGCGACGACCCGGCCGACGCGGTCATCCGCATCGCGCCGACCTTCCCCGAGCTGGCCGAGGTGGAGGAGGCCGTTCGCGCCCTCGCCGTCTGCGTGCGGCTCGCGGTCGCGCAGCGCGCCTGATCTTCGCTGGTCGCAAGCCGCGCGCGAAATGCGTCTTCAGGTCTGAGGGGATCTGATTCCCCTGCCAGGGACTTGGCCCGGGCGGTCCCGGCATGGTGACCGTCCACAAAGGACGCAAACAGGCGGCGAAATGACCGGTTTCCTACCCGAGTGACCGTTTCTGCTGGTCTGTGCGGGTCTCCCTGAGGGAATCTGATTCCCTCAGGGAGACCCTCACCGACGGCAAAACCTCGCCCCAGCGGCTCGCGGTCGCGCAGCGCGCCTGAGCTTCGCTGGTTCCGTGCCGCCGCCACCCGCTACGGTGGCGGCGGCACGGTCGTTTCCAGGGGGCACGATGCGGGTTTTGATCGCAGGCGGCGGAGTCGCGGGCACGGTCACGGCGATGGCGCTGCAACGCGCCGGGCACGAGCCGGTCGTGTACGAGGCGCATCCCAGCGGGGGAGCGGACGCGGGCGCGTTCCTCGTCGTCATGCACAACGGCATGAACGCGTTGCGCGCGATCGACGCCGACACCCCGGTGATCGAGGCGTCCTTCCCCTCGACCGGCATGGAACTCGTCGGCCCGGACGGAACCACTCTCGGCGCGCACGAGTTCGACCGCGAACTCGACGGCCCGCGCACCCTCACCCGCGCCGCGCTTTACCGTGCGCTGCAACAGGAAGCGGAACGCCGCGGCGTCGAAATCGTCCACGGCAAGCGCTTGGTTTCCGCGACCGACGGCGTCACCGCGACTTTCCAGGACGGCACCACCGCGTCCGGCGATGTGCTCGTCGGCGCGGACGGGCTGCATTCCGTCGTCCGCACGCTCATCGACCCGCAGGCCGAGCCGCCGCGCTTCACCGGCCTCACCGTGGTCTACGGCTACACCCGCGCTGAAGGACTTCCTGCCGCGCAGGGCAGCTACCGGATGTTCCGCGGCAGCCGCGCCGCGTTCGGCTACACCACCGACCCGGACGGCGCGACGTTCTGGTTCGCCCGCGTCCCCGACTCCGAACGTTCGCGCGCCGAGATCGCCGCCGTCACCCCGGAAGGCTGGCGTGAGTTCACCCACGCCGCGTTCGCGGACGACCCGTTGCCGTGCGCCGCGATCGTGGCCGCGACCGGCGACGACGTGCACGGCGGCCATTCCTACGACCTGCCGACCACCCGCGTCTGGTCGACGCCGTCGATGGTGCTGGCCGGCGATGCCGCGCACGCGGCGTCCCCCGCAGCGGGACAGGGCGCGTCGATGGCGCTGGAAGACGCGGTGGTGCTCGGCCAGTGCCTGCGCGATCTGCCGGACGCGTCCGCGGCGTTCGCGGCCTACGACCGGCTGCGCCGCGCCCGGGTCGAGAAGCTCGTGGCGGCCAGCGCGGGCCAGGACGTCGGCGAGGAACGAGGCTGGGCATATCGGCATCATCTGGACTGGACCGCGCGAATCACAGCGTGAGCGGCCCGCCGACGATACGATCCGCGCATGACTCAAGCCGCGCCACCGCAGCAGTTCCCGATCCTGCTGTCGACCATGAACGATCTGCCCGGGTACCGCGTCGTCCGCGTGTTCGGCGAGGTCTTCGGGCTCACCGTCCGCAGCCGCAACATGTTCTCCAACATCGGTTCCGGGTTCAAGGCGATGGGAGGCGGCGAGCTCAAGGGCCTCACCAAGCTGCTGTCCGACTCGCGCCACGAAGCTCTTTTCCGGCTGTGCCAGGAGGCCATGCAGCACGGGGCCAACGCCGTGCTCGCGCTGCGCTTCGACTGCAACGAGATCGCCGGCACGGCCAGTGAGATCGCCGCCTACGGCACCGCGGTGTACGTGGTCCCGGACGGCACTCAGCAGCAACAGCCGCCGCAGCAACAGCAGCAGGCCGCCCCGCAGCAGCAGTACGCGCAGGCGCCGCAGCAGCAGTACCAGGCTCAGCCGCCGCAGGCCTGACTCCCGCAGTCTGGGCGACAGACGGAAAACGGGCCCGCGCCGGCGATCGGCGCGGGCCCGTTTTCGCGGGACCGGGTCACTTCCGGTACAGCGCCTCGATGTCGGAGGCGTAGTTCTTGTTCACCACGTTCCGCTTCAGCTTCAGGCTCGGTGTGATCTCGCCGCCGGCTTCGGTGAAGTCGTTCGCCAGCACGGTGAACTTCTTGATCGACTCCGCGTGCGACACCTGCTTGTTCGCCTCGTCGACCGCCGCCTGGATCTCCGCGCGCAGGTCCGCGTCCTCGGCCAGTTCCGACACCGTCGCCGCTTCCGGCTTGCCGTGCTGGGACTTCCAGGCCGGGAAGTACTCCTCGTCGATCGTCACCAGCGCGGCGATGAACGGCCGCTGGTCGCCGACCACCATCACCTGGCTCACCAGCGGCGAGGCCTTGATGGTGTCCTCGAGACCGGACGGGGCGACGTTCTTGCCGCCCGCCGTCACGATGATCTCCTTCTTGCGGCCGGTGATCTTGAGGAAGCCTTCCGCGTCGAGTTCGCCGAGGTCGCCGGTGTGGAACCAGCCGTCGGTGAGGGCTTCCGCGCTCGCCTCCGGGTTGTTGTAGTACCGGCCGAACACGACGTCGCCCTTGAGCAGGACCTCGCCGTCCTCCGCGATGCGCACCGAGGTGCCCGCGACCGGACGCCCGACGGTGCCGACGCGGAACGCCGCGCTGGTGTTCACGTTCGCCGCGGCCGACGTTTCGGTGAGGCCGTAGCCCTCGAACACCGGCACGCCGATGCCGCGGAAGAAGTGCGCCAGCCGCGCGCCCAGCGGGGCCCCGCCGGACACCGCGGCGATGCAGCGGCCGCCCAAAGCGGCGCGGAGCTTGCCGTACACCAGCTTGTCGAACACCAGGTGCTTCGCGCGCAGACCCAGTCCGGCGCCGCCCTTTTCCTGCGCCTCGCTGTACGCGACCGCGGTGGCCTCGGCGGCGTCGAAGATCTTGCCCTTGCCGTCGGCGTGCGCCTTCTGCTTGGCGGTGTTGTAGACCTTCTCGAACACGCGCGGCACGGCGACCACGAACGTCGGCCGGAACGTGCCGAGGTCCGGGACCAGGTTCTTCACGTCCGGCGTGTGGCCGAGGGTGACCCGGGCGGTGAGCGCGGTGATGGCGATCGCGCGGGCGAGGATGTGCGCGAGAGGCAGGAAGCACAGCAGCGAGTTGCCCTGCTCCATCAGCTCCGGGAAGGCCTCGATGTCCGCGCGGATCTCGGCGAGCAGGTTCCGGTGGGTCAGCTCGACGCCCTTGGGCCGCCCGGTGGTGCCCGAGGTGTAGACGATGGTGGCCGTCTCGTTCGCGGTCACGCCGCGGCGGCGGGTGTGCAGGTCCTCGTCGGAGACCTCGGCGCCCAGCGCGGTCAGCTCGTCGACCGCGGGGGAGTCGCCCTCGATCTGCCAGATGTTCTCGAGCGCGCTGAGCCGCCCGCTGATCTCGTCGACCGCCTTGCGGTGCGCGCCGGTCTCCACGACGACGGCCTTGGCCGCCGAGTCGGAAAGGATCCAGTACACCTGTTCGGGCGACGAGGTCTCGTAGATCGGGACCGTGACCGCGCCCGCGGCCCAGATCGCGAAGTCGACCAGAGTCCACTCGTAGCGGGTCTTGGACATCAGCGCGACGCGGTCGCCGTGCCCGACGCCCGCCGCGATCAGGCCCTTGGCCACGGCCGCGACCTGGTCGGCGAAGTCCTTCGCGGTGACGTCCAGCCAGGTGCCCTCGACCTGCCTCCGGAAGCTGACCACGTCGGAGAACCGCTCCGCGTTCGCCCAGACGACATCGGCCAGGTTCTCGTCGTCGGTCACCGGTTTCCCGGCGGGGGCGCTGTATTCGCGCACGTGGACCTCCGTGTTCGACGCGTGCGGTTACCCGCCAGTCAACTTAGCGTGCCGTAGACCTTAAGACCATGCTGGCACGGGGCGCGCGGCGAGGTCGTGACATCGTGTCCGGGTGCACGAACCGCCAGCTCTCGATCTTGTCGACGAGACCTTCCTCGTCGTGCCCCCGTCGACCGTCGCGGCCGCCTTCGCCGACCCGCGTTCGTGGCGGCGCTACTGGCCCGACCTGGAGTTGCAGGTCTACACCGACCGGGGGGACAAGGGCCTGCGCTGGACCGTCACGGGCGCCTTGATCGGTACCATGGAGGTCTGGCTGGAACCTGTTCTCGACGGCACGGTGCTGCACTACTTCCTGCGGGCCACGCCTGCCGGTCCCGGCGGCGTCCCGCGCGAGCTGAGCCCGCGCGAACTGCGCCGCGAATTCGACCGGCGGGCGCGCGCGGCGAAGGACGTGGCGCTGGGGTTGAAGGAGATCCTCGAGGACGGGCGCGAGCCGGGGATTCCGCCCCGGCCCGTCGAGTAGGAGGCTCTTGTGCGGGTTCACGTCGTTTCGGACGTGCACGGCAACGCCGACGCGCTGAAACGGGCGGGGGACGGGGCGGACGCGCTGGTCGTGCTGGGCGACCTGCTCGACTTCGTCGACTACCACGACCACGACAAAGGCATCATGGGCGTGCTGTTCGGCGCGGAGAAGGTCGGCGAGTTCGCCCGCCTGCGCCGCGAAGGCACCAGGGACGAGACGGTCGCCTATTCGCGCACGCTGTGGGCCACCCTGGACGACCCGGCCGCCGCGGTCGACGAAGCGGTCCGCGAGCAGTACTCCACGTTGTTCGCGTCGATGACCGCGCCGACGTACGCGATCCCCGGCAACGTCGACGCGCCTTCGGCGTGGCCGGAGTTCGCCGGCGAGGGCGTCCACCTGGTCGACGGCGAGGTCGTCAGCATCGGCGGGCTGCGGTTCGGCTTCGCGGGCGGCGCGGTGCTGCCGGACGGCGTGCTCCCGCGTCCGCGCAAGGGCGCGGCGTGGCGACCGTACCTGCGGGCGCGCGAGGAGTTCGACGCGGCGGTTTCGCTGCTGGACGAGGTCGACGTGCTGTGCACGCACATCCCTCCCGCGGTGCCCGAACTGACCTACGACGTGGTCGCGCGCCGCGCCGAACTCGGTTCGAAGGCGCTGCTGGACCTGATCCGGCGGCAGCGTCCGCGCTGGTCGGTGTTCGGGCACGTGCACCAGCCGCTGGCCGTGCGGCGCCGGGTCGGGCACACCGAGTGCCGTAACGTGGGTCACTTCAAGGAGACCGGGCAGCCCTACGTGCTGCGCTGGTGACGGTGCGGTCCGGCTACGCTTCGTCCCATGGCCGAGCAGTCCACGCAGTCCATCGAGGTCGACGCCGAGCCCGCGCGGGTCATGTCGGTGATCTCCGATTTCCCCGCGTACCCGGAGTGGGCCAAGGCGGTCCGCGAGACCGAGGTGCTCGCGACCGACGACGCGGGCCGGGCGAAACAGGTGAAGCTCACCCTCGA
This sequence comes from Amycolatopsis sp. Poz14, assembly GCF_006704225.1. NCBI lineage: Bacteria > Bacillati > Actinomycetota > Actinomycetes > Pseudonocardiales > Pseudonocardiaceae > Amycolatopsis > Amycolatopsis sp. Poz14. The sequence continues at coordinate 8,153,396 of NZ_JACLHD010000001.1, read as the reverse complement.
CGCCGGGCCGATCAAGGACGTGTACACGCTCGAATACGACTGGGACGATTCCGGTCTCGGCGTCAGCTGGCACCTGGTCAAGGGCCAGATGCAGAAGGCGCAGAACGGCCGGTACGCGCTCGAGCCGCTCGGCGGCGGGCGCACCCGCGTCACCTACACGCTGTCGGTCGAGCTGGCGCTGCCGATGATCGGGCTGCTGCGGCGCAAGGCGGAGAAGATGGTCATGGACACCGCGCTCAAGGAGCTCAAGCGCAGGGCTGAGGGCTAGATGCGCATCCTGCTGTTCACCGGCAAGGGGGGTGTCGGGAAAACGACGCTCGCCGCGGCTACCGCTGCCGCGCTCGCCGGCCGCGGCAGGAAGACGCTGGTCGTGTCCACCGACCCGGCGCATTCGCTCGGCGACGCGTTCGGCACGCCGCTCGGCGCCGAACCCTCCGAAGTGGACCTCCGCCGCGACGGCACGCCGGCCGGTCTCTGGGCGGCGCAGGTCGACTCGCGCGCGTTGGCCGACCGCACCTGGCACGAACTGCGCGGCGAACTGCGGAAAGTGCTGGCCGGAGCCGGTCTGGACGTGCTGGACGCGGAAGAGCTGACCGTGCTGCCCGGCGTCGACGAACTGCTCGCGCTGAGCGAGGTGCGGCGGCTGGCGTCGCAGGGGCCGTGGGACACCGTGGTGGTCGACTGCGGTCCGACCGCTGAAACGCTGCGCTTGCTTTCGCTGCCGGAAGCCGTGTCGGGCTACTTGGGCCGGGTGTTCGGCAACCGGCGCGTCGCGGCTTCGGTGCGTCGGCTCGGCGCGCATCTCGACGCGCTGCGCGAACTGCTCACCGACCCGCGCGTGACCACCGTGCGGCTGGTTCTGACGCCGGAACGAGTGGTGGTCGCCGAGGCGCGGCGCACGCTGACGTCGCTGGCGCTGCGCGGCATCGCGGTCGACGGCCTGATCGCCAACCGGCTCATGCCCGCGCCCGGATTCTGGCGCGGATCGGCGGCGAAATGGCTGCGCACCCGGCGGGACCAGCAGGACGCGGTGCTGGCGGAACTGGCCGAGGCCGGATTCGGCCCCGGCGAGCTGGCCCGCGTCGAGCACCGGGCGAGCGAACCGGTGGGCGCCGAGGCGCTCGCCGAACTGGCCCGCGAACTGTACGGCACCCGGGATCCGTTGTCCGGCAACGGGAAACCGGTCACGCCGCTGCTGTCGGTGGCCGCCGACGGGGACGGTTTCCGGCTGCGGGTCGCGCTCCCGCTGGACCGCGATTCGGCGGTCGACCTCGCCCGCGTCGACGACGACCTGGCGATCACCGTGGACGGGTTCCGCCGCCTGGTCGCCCTGCCCGAGACGCTGCGCCCGTGCCGGATCACCGGCGCGGAATCCGACGCCGACGGCCTGGTGGTCAGCCTGGCCGGGAACCGGGGAGCCGGATGAGCGAAGAACACGGCGACGACCAGGCGGCGGGGTCTTTTTCGGACGGCCTGAAGCTGGCCGAGGAGATCCGGCTGCTGGTCGAGATGGTGATCGAACGGGCCGCGCCCTGGCTGGAAGGCGTCATGGCCGCCGGGCACGGTTCGCCGGAGGAACCGGGCGCGCCGGGCGGGTCCGGTGTGGAGGACAGCACTTCGGGATGCGGGTGGTGCCCGCTGTGTGCGATCGTCGCCGTCGTGCGCGGCGAGCGGCCGGAGTTCGTGGCGAGGGTCCTCGAACAGGCCGCCCAGCTCGTCGCGCTGCTGCGGGCGGTGCTCGCGGACCGGTGGGAGCCGGAGGAGGGCGTGCACATGCCCGGGTTCCGGCCTGTCGCGCATCCGCCCGCGACCGCGGCGTCCTCTTCGGAGGCGGCGTCGCGGGTCCAGCACATCGCCGTCCGCAAGCGCGCGGACTGGCAGCCGGAGCGGGAGAACTGATTGCTGACCGTAGGGGTGGACGTCGGCGGAACCAGCGTGCGCGCCGGCGTCGTGGACGAGCGCGGCTCGCTGCTCGACACGGCGCGCGTCGGGACGCCGAGCGAGGAGAACGCGCTCGAAGACGCCATCGCCGGGGTCGTCGAAGACCTGCGCAACCGGCACGACGTCGCCGCGGTCGGCCTGGCCGTGGCCGGTTTCGTGACCCGCGACCGGCGCTCGGTGATGTTCGCGCCGCATCTCGCCTGGCGCAACGCCCCGGTGGCGGACCGGATCGCGAAGCGCGTCGGCCTCTCGGTGACGCTGGAGCACGACGTCAATTCGGCGGTCGTCGCCGAACACCGCTTCGGCGCCGCCCGCGGTGCGGGGGTGGCCGCGTTGGTCGCGCTGGGCACCGGAATCGGCGCGGGTTTGCTGCTGGACGGCGAGATTTACCGGGGCGCCCACGGGGTCGCGCCGGAACTCGGCCACCTCACGGTGGTGCGCAACGGCCGCGCCTGCCCGTGCGGCAAGTACGGCTGCTGGGAGCGCTACTGCAGCGGCACCGCGCTGGCCGCGACCGCCGTCGAACTGCTCGCCCGGTACCCCGGCCGGTCCACTGTGCTGTCCCGGGAAATCGCCGGCGACCCCGGTTCGGTCACCGGCCGCCGAGTAGCCCGCGCGGCCCGCGACGGCGACCCGATCGCCTTGCGCGCCATGGCGGAACTCGCGAAATGGCTGGGCGAGGGACTGGCCCTGGTGGCGGACGTCTTCGACCCGGAGATCATCGTGATCGGCGGGGGAGTGTCGGAGTCCGCGCCGCTGTTCCTGGACGAGGCCCGGGAGCATTACTCCGGAGCGATCACGGGCGCACGGCACCGTCCGCTGGCCCGGATCCGGACCGCGCACCTGGGCGACGACACGGCGATCGTCGGGGCGGCGGCGTTGGCGATGGACACGTTGTGAGTGCGTACGCCGGTTAGAACCGGCCTAGGCGCGCACGAGGTTCCGCAGGGCGAGGTGTCTCGTGCGGTTCTCGCCGGGATTAACACGCACGACGTTCTGTGGAAGGCTGGGCCGGGTGACGCCGATGACCGCCAACCGCTTCGTGCGGTGCTCCTGCGGCAGGCAGCACTGGGGCGCGTTCGGCGCGGCCGGCTTGTTGTTGTGCGATCCCAGCCGCGGGGTGCTGTTGCAGCAGCGCGCGTCGTGGGTGCACAACGGCGGCACGTGGGCCCTGCCCGGCGGCGCGCTCGAAGTCGGCGAGACCGTGCACGAGGCCGCTGCCCGCGAGGCGTGGGAAGAGGCCGCCATCCCCGCGTCCGCGTTCCGCGCGATGTCTGCCTCGGTGCTGGACCACGGCGAATGGCAGTACACGACGGTCCTCGGCCTGGCCGACAGTGCGCTGCAAGCCCAGGTCGCGAACGAGGAAAGCGCCGAGATGCGCTGGGTCCCGCCGGACGAGGTGGCTGCCCTGGACCTCCACCGAGATTTCGCCGCCGCCTGGCCCGTGCTGCGCGAGCAGTTAGGCCGCGAACTGGTCCTGGTCGTCGACGCGGCGAACGTGATGGGCTCCCGCCCCGACGGCTGGTGGCGCGACCGCCACGGCGCCGCGGAACGACTGCGCGACCAGCTGACCGGTCCGGCCGAACAAGGTCTGCGCGACGCCGTAACCGGAATCGGCGCGGGCCCGGCGTGGTCCTGGTGGCCCCGGGTGGTGCTGGTGGTGGAGGGCAAGGCCAGGGGAGTCGAGCCGATCCCCGGAGTCGAGGTCGTCGCCGCGGAGACGGACGGCGATTCGAAGATCGTCGAGGTGACCGCCGCCGCCCGCCAACGCCCGGACGACCACGTCGTGGTGGTGACGGCCGACCGCGAACTGCGCGGCCGGGTCGGCGATCTCGGCGCGTTGGTGCTCGGACCGGGGACGCTGCTGCGGGAACTGGGCGGCTGAGCGGGGCTCGCTTGGCCGCGGCTGTTGTTTGGTGTGGCTTCGGGGATCACCTCCGTGGTGGTGGTTAGGCGCGAGTCGCGTGGCTGGGTCGGGAAATCCTGCTGCGGGAGCGGCGCTGTGAGCGAACGTCGCGTGGTCTCGGCCGCCGCTCAGCAGCGTTGCGGGGGATCACGCCTGTGGTGGCGGCTGCTCGCGAGCTGCGCGCCCGAGTCGGCGATCTTGCCGCGCGAGCTGAGCGGACGTCGGGCGGATGCGACTGCTGTCCGATGGGGCTTCGGCGGATCACCTCCGTGGTGGTGGTTGGTCGCGAGTCGCGTGGCCGGGTCGGGAATCCTGGTGCGGGAGCGGCATGATCGAGCGAACGCCGCCCGGCCCCGGCCATAGCCCGGCAGCGCTCCGCATGATCACGCCCGTGGCAGCCGATCGTGAATCGCTCGGCAAAGCGCCCTCGCGAGGCATCGAGCAGCTAGCCGAGAGCGGCTACCTTCCGGCTCGTGTCGTGGTGGCGGCGACAAATCGCAAGCAGCCAAGTCAGCCATCCGCCCCGCCAGCGCTAGCCGTCACACGGTCTTCACCGAGCCCGCGTCCACCAGGTGGTCCGTCCCGGTGATGCTCGCAGCCAGCGGCGACGCCAGGTACGCGATCAACGTAGCCACCTCGTCCGGTTCGATCAGGCGTCCGGTCAGCATTCCGGCACCGGCGGGCAGCGCGGCTAGCAGATCCTCCTGCGCCAACCCCATCGACGAAGCCAGCTCGGCACCGTAACTGTCCGGGCCTTCCCACAGCGCGGTGCGCACCGGCCCGGGCGAGACCGTGTTGACTCGCACGCCCTGGGGGCCGAACTCCTCCGCCAATGCCTTCCCGAAAGCGGTCAGCGCGGCTTTCGCGGTGGTGTAAGCGATCGGGCCCGAATGCGGAATCCGCGCGCCGTTCGAGGACACCGTGACGATCGTGCCCCGGCGTTCGATCAGGTGGGGCAATGCGGCTCGGGAAGCCCGGACCGCGGCGAGGAAATTCAGTTCCAGCAGGTCCGTCCACTGCTGGTCCGCGATCGACAGGAAACCGCCGGCCTGTCCGCTGGCGCTGTCGCCGCCGCCGACGTTGTTCACCAGGACGTCCAAGCCGCCGAGTTCCGCGACGGCTTGGTCGATCAACCGTCCGGGACCGTCGGGTGTGGAGAGGTCCACCGAGATCGGCACCGCGCCGGTTTCCTTGAGTTCCGGCGTGATCGTCCGGGCCGCGGCCACCACGCGCATTCCTTCGCCGAGCAGCGCGGAAACCGTGGCCAGGCCGATTCCCCGGCTCGCTCCGGTGACTACCGCGGTCTTGCCGGTCAGCTGCAGGTCCATCGCGAAACCCCCAAAAGTCGTGTCAAAGGCGATGCAGCTAAGCTAGCAGTTGCAACATCAGTGTCGCAACTATGAACCGAGTGGCAACCATGGCGTAAACTGGACAGCATGGAGAAACGGGCCCTGCGCGCGGACTCGGAACGGACGGCCCAGGCGATCCTCGAGGCGGCCGAACGGGTGCTCAGCGACAACCCGGCGGCGACCATGGAGCAGATCGCCGAGGCCGCGGGCGTCTCGCGGACCACGGTGCACCGCCGGTTCGCCAGCCGGGAGGCGCTGGTCGACGCGATGACCCTGTGGGCGACGCAGCAGTTCCACAACGCGCTCGCCAGCGTCCGGCCCGACGTCACGCCGCCGTTGGTCGCGCTTTACCAGGTCACCGCGAAGGTGCTGAGCGTCAAGCTCCGGTGGGGCTTCGCGATGAACGCGCACCCGGCCGAAGAAGGCGTCCTGACCCCGGACGTGCTCGCCCAATGCGACGTCTTCTTCCGGCGGCTGGAGGAGAGCGGCGCGTTGCGGCCCGGCGTCGACCTGGTCTGGGCGCGCCGCGTCTACTGCGCGCTCATCCACGAAGCCGCGCAGGACCAGGACTCGGCCGACCCGGACGCGCTGGCCACCCGCGTCGTCGACACCGTGCTCGGCGGGTTCGGCAAACCCGGCGTCACGATCAGCTAGGGGAGCCCGTCCCCGGCGAGCTCGGCGACGATCTTCGCGATCCGCCGTTCCCGGGTTTCGGCGCGCTTGGCCGAGGTGACCGCTTCAGTCCGTTCCCGTTGGGCGGTAAAGGAAAGCTTGTCGAATGCCGCCCGCGCACCGGGCCTCGCCGCCAGCGCCGAAGCCAGCTCGTCCGGCAGTTCGACGGTCCGCTCGGCGAGGTCGGCTTCGAGCGTGACCTCGACCGTCTCCCCGGCGGCGACCCCGGCCGCCTCCCGGTTCGCCGCGCTGAGCGGCAGCATGAAGTCGCCGGAATAGACCGCGACGGTGCTGCGGTAGGTGTGCGGGCCGATCGTCACCCGCACTTTCGGCCGCCGTCCCTGGCCGAGCGCCTCGACAACGTCGGCCGGGACCCGGAATCCGGTGGCGGTCTTGCCGTTGAGCTCGACAAGCGTGCTGAACGTATGCGACATCGCTGCCTCCCGGGCCACAGCTAAACGTGCGGGACGCCCTCGCGCATCTCGGTGACCAGCGCGGCGACCACGGCCTTCAAGGATCCGTTGTACTGCTTGGCGACCGCCCGCTGCCGCTGATAACTCGCGCCGACCTGGAGGATGTTCTCGACATCGCGCAGCTCGCGGACGCAGTCCAGCCGCTTGGCGACCGGTTCCAGCCGGTCCAGCAGTTCGGCGAGGTCTTCGGTGACGAGCCGTTCGCGTCCGGCGGCGTCGAGGATGACGATCGCGTCGAGGCCGTAGCGGGCGGCTCGCCACTTGTTCTCCTGCACGTGCCACGGCGGCAGCACCGGCAGCGCCTCGCCCTTGTCGAGCCGGTCGCTGAAATCGTCCACCAAGCACTGGGTGAGCGCCGAGATCGCGCCGACCTCCTGCAGCGTCGGCAGGCCGTCGCACACGCGCATCTCGATGGTGCCGAAATGCGGGGCCGGGCGGATGTCCCAGCGGATCTCGGAAAAATGATCGATCACGCCGGTGGTGAACATGTCCTCGACGTAGCCTTCTAGCTCCGCCCATTCGCGGAACTGGAACGGCAGCCCGGCGGTCGGCAGCTGCTGGAACATCAGCGCCCGGTTCGAGGCGTACCCGGTGTCCTCGCCGGACCAGTACGGCGACGACGCGGACAGCGCCTGCAGATGGGGCGCGTACCGCAGCAGTCCGTCGAGCACCGGCAGCACCTTGTCCCGGTGGTCGAGCCCGACGTGGACGTGCACGCCGTAGATCAGCATCTGCCTGCCCCACCACTGGGTGCGGTCGATCAGCTTGGCGTAGCGCTCCTTGTCGGTGACCTTCTGCCGGTACCACGAGGAAAACGGGTGCGAGCCCGCGGAGAACAGCTCGACGCCCAGCGGGTCGGCGACGCGGTGCACCTCGTCCAGCGCCTCGGCGAGGTCGTGTTTCACCTCGCCGACCGTGCGGCAGACGCCGCTGACCACCTCGATGGTGTTGAGCAGCAGTTCCTGTTTGATCCGGGGATGCTCGGGCGCGCCGTCCGGGCGGACCGCGGCGAGCAGTTCCTCCGCGACCGACCGCAGTTCGCCGCTGCGCCGGTCCACCAGCGCGAGTTCCCATTCCGCGCCGACGGTGGAACGCCGGGACGCCCGGAAGTCGATCCGCATGCCCGTCCGGTCAGACCTGGGCGCCGTTGCTGGGGTCCGCGCCGGGCGGCGGGCCCTGGCGCACGCGCAGCAGGAGCAGCGCGATGCCGGTGGCGAGCGAGAGGATGCCGAGCGGGGTGGCGAGCGCCGGGCCGACCCCGATCAGGCTCGGCACGATCAGCAGCAGGAGCCCGACGACGAAGAACAGCAGCACGATGAACGCGCCCTTGCGCCAGCGCGGCAGCGGCGGCGGCTCCGGGGGCACGTAGTGCTCGTCGTCCTCGGCCGGGTCGCCGGAGAACATCGTGGTGTCCCAGTCGGTGCCGCCGGTGCGCCAGCCTTCCGAGGACGACACCGGGGGAGCGGCGGGCGGGTCCGCGGCGGGCTTCGGCTTGGTCTTGCCCGCTTCGGGTTCGGCTCCGGAGGACGCCTCGGGCTCGGCGGCCTTGGGACCGGCGCCGGAGAACGGGTCCTCGTCAAGGAACACGCCCACGCCCTCGGCCCGGAGGTCGGCCACGATCTCGGCGAACGTGGCGTCGACGTCCTCGGGCCCGTCCGCGCCTTTCCCCCGGTTCATCCGGCACCCACCTGTCCCGCCCGCAGCTGCCGGGCGAAGTCGACACTGCGGCTGAAGATCAGTTCCGCGTCGTGGTCCTGCGTCGCGACGTGGAAACTGTTCTCCAGCACCACCTCGGTCACGTCCGTGCTCGAGATGCCGTCCAGAACGATCTGCGAGTTCTCGGGTTCGACGACGTGGTCGACCCGCGAGTGCAGCAGCAGCACCGGCTGCGTCACCTTCGGCAGGTCGGCGCGCACGATCTTCCACAGCCGGGCGAGGCTCGCCGCGGCCCGCACCGGGGTGCGCGGGTAGGCCAGTTCGACCTCGCCGGGCTTCGCGATGTCGTTGCCGATCGCGCGGATCGACGGGACCACCCGCGACAGCAGCGGCAGCACCTTGGCGTCCAGGCTCAGCCGCGTGACCGACGGGTTGACCAGCACGAGGCCGGAGATGTCCGCGCCGAACTCCTCGGCGAGGCGGAGACTGAGCGTCCCGCCCATCGACATCCCGCCGACGAACACCTGGTCGCATTCCGCGCGCAGGGCCAGGAGCGCCTCGCGGACGGTGGCGTACCAGTCCTGCCAGGTCGTGCGGTTGAGGTCGCGCCAGTGCGTGCCGTGGCCGGGCAGCAGCGGGCAGCGCACCGCGAAGCCCTCTCCGGCCAGGTGCCCGCCCCAGGCGCGCATGCCGTCGGGCGTCGCGGTGAATCCGTGGCAGAGCAGGAAGCCGGCCCCGGAGGATCCCGGGTGGGAGAACGGTTCCGCGCCGGCGAGCACGCCCATCACGAACGCCCTTCCGAATCGAAGCGGTGGAGTCTCTCCATGCTCTCACGCCGAAGCCGGGTTGTGTGGCCTAGTCGCGGAAGCGAGGATCCGTCCGGTTCCGCTGTGAGATCGGTCGCTGCCCCCGGGTGACCGCCCGCTCTCGCGTTGTGCGGGCCGGTGCTTGTTCCGTACGCTGACCTGCCGGGGCCCGCGCGGGCAGGAAAGGACTGGAACCCGGTGCTGTACTGGCTGATGAAGTGGGTGTTCATCGGGCCGCTGCTGAAGACGCTGTGGCCCACGAAAGTCGTCGGCGCCGAAAACATCCCCGAGACGGGTGGCGCCATCCTCGCCGGCAACCACCTCGCGGTCGCGGATTCGTTCTTCATGCCGCTGCGGGTCAAGCGCAAGGTCACCTTCCCGGCGAAGTCGGAGTACTTCACCGAACCCGGGTTCAAGGGCCTGCTCAAGAAGTGGTTCTTCACCGGCGTCGGCCAGTTCCCCATCGACCGCTCCGGCGGCAACGCCGCGCAGGCCGCGCTCGACACCGCGATCCGGCTGGTCAAGGACGGGCACCTGCTCGGCATCTACCCCGAGGGCACCCGCTCCCCGGACGGACGGCTGTACAAGGGCAAGACCGGCGTCGCCCGGATCGCGCTCGAATCGCGCGGCGTGGTGGTCCCGGTGGCGATGGTCGGCACCGACAAGGTCAACCCGATCGGTTCCAAGATGTGGTGGCCGCGGCGGCTCGAGGTGCGCTTCGGCAAGCCGCTCGACTTCTCCCGCTACGAGGGCTTGGCCGGCGACCGGTTCATCGAACGGTCCATCACCGACGAGATCATGTACGCGCTGATGGAGCTCTCCGGCCAGGAGTACGTGGACATTTACGCGGCCAAGGCCAAGGAACTGCTCGCCGCCGAGGCGGCCGGGGTGAAGCCCGCGGTGCCGGCCCAGCCGAGGGCGCTGGACGCCGATCGGGTGCCGGAGACGAAGGCCGGGTAGCGCCCCACTAGAGTTCCCCGGTGCGTTTTTTCTACGACACCGAGTTTATTGAGGACGGCGTGACGATTGACCTGGTGTCGATCGGTGTCGTTGACGAGCGCGGACGCGAGTTCTATGCCGTGTCCACTGATTTCGACCCCGGGAGGGCCGGGGCTTGGGTGCGGGAGAATGTGCTGCCCAAGCTGCCGTCGCCGGCGGATCCGGCTTGGCGGAGCCGGGAGCGGATCCGGGCGGATCTGCTGGAGTTCTTCGGGAAGCCGCCTGGGGGGATCGAGCTGTGGGCTTGGTTCGCGGCTTACGACCATGTGGCGTTGGCGCAGTTGTGGGGGCCGATGCCTGCGTTGCCTCGGCAGTTGCCCCGGTTCACCCGGGATTTGAGGCAGCGGTGGGAGGATGCGGGGAAGCCTAAGTTGCCTGCTGCGCCTGGGGATCAGCACGATGCGTTGGCTGATGCTCGGCATAATTTGCAGCGGTGGGGGGTTATTGAGGAGGCGTTTCGTCGGCGGTGAAGGTCGTGTCTCGGCTCGTCGCCTGGCGGCGACATTGCGCACGGAGTGGTTGCGTGGGGCACCCCGAAGGTTGATTGTGCTGACGGTTCGGGGGTGCTTGTCAAGGCGGGAAAGATGCCTTGACAAGCACCCCCGAACCGCAGGGGAGCTTCGTATCGGGGTTGGGGGAGGGGCTGGGTGCCTCGATGGTTGGGTGCATCGGCTGCTGTTGAGGGTTGGGTGCGCTGATTGTTGGGTGTATCGGCTGCGGGTTGGGTGGGGTTGGGGCTAGCGCCCCAATGGGGATTTTTCATCCTGGTTTGTGCTGGTCATGGTGGGTTGGCGGGGTGTGGTAGTTGTCAGGCCGGGGTGGGCTGGGCGGTGTCGCGGGTGTGTTGTTCGTGCTGGGTGAGGACGAGCAGGGCGCGGACGAGGGTGGTGGCGTGGCGTGGTGCGATGCGGAGTTTGTCGAGGACGCGCCAGGTTTTGAGGGCGGCGAAGCCGCCCTCGACCGCGCAGCGCATGGCGTTGAACACGGAGTTGGCGGTTTTCTGGGCGTGGGTGAGCGGCCGGTTCGTTTCGGCTTTGTAGGGGGTGAGCACGACCTGTTCGCACGGCCCGTCGCACTGGTCGCAGCGGCGGGTGTCGCGGACGTCTTTGCGCCAGCCCTGGTAGCCCTTGTCCGCGGCGGGGGTCAGGCCGCGGGCGTGGATGCGGTCGCGCAGCCGGTGGCGGCGGGCGGCGGTGATGTCGGCGGTCCTGCCCGGCAGCACGGCCGAGACCCACAGCAGCCGTCCGTGTTCGTCGGTGAGGCCTTGGACGTTGAGGCCGTGGTGTTTGTGCTTGCCGCTGTAATTGCGGCGATTGTCTGTGCCGGTGCGGCGGCGGGTGCGGATCAGGGTCCCGTCGGCCAGCACCACCGCCGCGCCGCGGGCGGCCAGCCGCCGCAGCACCCGGTCCAGCCGCGGCGCCCGGGCCGCGAGCAGGTCGATGGCTTCCAGCAGCCAGCGGCGGATCGTGGCGGCCGACACCGCGTTGGCGCGGGACAGGTCCAGCAGCCGCTGGTCGTGGCGCAGCATCGCCAGCACCAGCACCGCCTGCTCGGCCGGGGACGCCTTGCGCCACCGCGACCCGATCGCCCGGCGGCGGCGGCCGATCAACCCGGCCAGCATCGCGATCGTGGGCGGCGACACCGGCAACACGCTGCGATACGAGGCCAGAACCTGCTGTGAGACAGTGGGACCGGAGCCCCCGGACGTTCTTTCTTGAGTCACGACTTGATCAACATCCGGGGGCTCCGCCACGTTCCGGCCACGGGCAGGCAACCGGCAGGCCCGTTGCCGCACAACCACTCCCGCCACCGTCAACCCCGCCTGACCAGCACCAACAGGATGAAAAATCCCCAATGTGGCATTGGGTGCGTTAGATGCACCGAATGCCGCATTGGGTGCATGTGACGCACCCAATGCCGCATTGGGTGCGTTGAGGTCCGTGAAGGGCTCCTTGAGGGAATCTAGGTACGTGAAGGGGGCCCTCACGTACTTCGGTGGTCGTGAGGGGAACCCTGGGGGAATCAGGGTTCGTGAGGGTTCCCCTCACGGCCAGCGGAGCGGGAGCGGGGCTGTCAGCCGCGGCGGGTGCGGACTGCGGTGGCCAGGGTGTCCAGCAGGTCTGCTGTCGTGTCCCAGTCCATGCAGGCGTCGGTGATCGACTGGCCGTAGGTCAGGTCCGCCGAGTGGCCCAGCACCAGGTCTTGGCGGCCGGCGGCCAGGTTGCTTTCCAGCATCAGGCCTGCGATGCCGCGTTCGCCCGAGGAGATTCGGGCGGCCAGGTCGCGGACTACTTCTGCCTGGCGGACGTGGTCCTTGTTGCTGTTGCCGTGGCTCGCGTCGATCACCAGGCGTTCCGGGAGGCCGGATTTCGCCAGGCGGGCCAGGGTTTCCTCGACTGAGGCCGGGTCGTGGTTCGGGCCCGCGGAGCTGCCGCGCAGGATGACGTGGCAGTCCGGGTTTCCGGAGGTCGTCACCAGGGCGGCCAGGCCGTCCACGTTGATGCCGGGGAAGACGTGCGAGGCGGCGGCGGCGCGGGTCGCGTCCACGGCTACCTGGATGTCGCCTTCCGTCGAGTTCTTGATGCCGACCGGCATGGACAGGGCGCTGCACAGTTGCCGGTGGACCTGGCTGGCCGCGGTGCGGGCGCCGATCGAGCCCCAGGTGACGATGTCGGCGATGAACTGCGGGGTGATCGGGTCGAGGAATTCGCAGCCGACCGGGAGGCCCAGCCCGGAGACGTCCAGCAGGAGTTTCCTGGCCAGGCGCAGGCCCTTGTTGACGGCGAAGGTCCCGTCCAGATCCGGGTCGTTGATCAGGCCCTTCCAGCCCAGCGTCGTGCGCGGCTTTTCGAAGTACACCCGCATCACGATGTGCAGGTCTTCGCGCAGAGCCTCCGCCTTGGCGGCCAGGCGGCGGGCGTAGTCGAGGGCGGCTTCGGGGTCGTGGACCGAGCACGGGCCGACGATCACGGCGAGACGGTCGTCGCGGCCGTCGAGGATGTCGACGGTTTCCGTGCGGCCGTTTTCCACGACTTTCGCGACCGCGGCGTCCACGGGATGGTCTTCGCGCAGCAGCGCGGGCGAGATGAGGGGACTGACCGACGTCGTGCGGCGGTTGTCCAGCGTGCTCGCGTCGGCGGGGGCGGCGACGAGGCGGGTGCTCATGAGCGGGTGGTTCCTTCCTGGTGGACACCGACCCGCGGGGGATTCGCCGAGCCGGTTCGAGATCCGGCTCGGGGTGGAGGTCAGCGCAGGTTCACGCCGCCGTGCCCACCCGGGGCCGGCTTCGTAAACCAGAAATAGCGCTGCACGCCGCCACCGTAACACACCTCCGAGCCGCCCCGGCCCGGACCGGATTGGGCAGGTGGTCCGCCCTGCACCGATCCAGATGAAAGCCGCTACGCTGTCCGCGGACTGTGACTGCACTCTCCCTGCGAGGAAAGACGGAGGCAACAGATGCGTGTCGGTGTGCTGACGGGGGGCGGCGACTGCCCCGGCCTGAACGCGGTGATCCGCGCGGTGGTCCGCAAGGGCGTCGAAGTGCACGGCTGGGAGTTCGTCGGCTTCCGCAACGGCTGGCAGGGCCCGCTGACCGGCGACAGCCGGCCGCTCGGCCTCGCCGACGTCGAGGACATCCTCACCCGCGGGGGCACCATCCTGCGGTCGTCGCGGACGAACCCGTACAAGGTCGACGGCGGCGTCGACCAGATCCGCAAGGTGCTCGCCGACCAGGAGGTCGACGCGCTGATCGCGATCGGCGGCGAGGACACCCTCGGCGTCGCCAAGCGGCTGACCGACGACGGCATCGGCGTCGTCGGCGTGCCCAAGACGATCGACAACGACCTCGGGGCCACCGACTACACGTTCGGCTTCGACACCGCGGTCTCCATCGCCACCGAGGCGATCGACCGGCTGCACACCACGGCCGAATCGCACCACCGGGCGCTCGTCATCGAGGTCATGGGACGGCACGCGGGCTGGATCGCGCTGCACTCCGGCCTCGCCGGCGGCGCGAGCGTGATCCTGGTGCCGGAGCGGCAGTTCTCCGTCGACCAGGTCGTGCAGTGGGTCGAGCAGCGCTTCGAGAAGGAGTACGCGCCGATCATCGTCGTGGCCGAGGGCGCGCTGCCCGAGGGCGGCGAGGAGAAGCTGCTGACCGGCGAGAAGGACGCCTTCGGGCACGTCCGGCTCGGCGGCATCGGCAACTGGCTGGCCGACGAGATCTCCGAGCGCACCGGCAAGGAATCGCGCGCGGTCGTGCTCGGCCACGTCCAGCGCGGCGGCACCCCGACCGCTTATGACCGGGTCCTCGCGACGCGCTTCGGCCTGCACGCGGTGGACGCCGTCGCCGACGGCGACTTCGGCGTGATGGTGGCGCTCAAGGGCACCGAGATCGTGCGCGTGAAGCTGTCCGAGGCGACGGCCGAGCTGAAGACCGTTCCGCTGGAGCGGTACCAGGAAGCCGAAGTCTTCTTCGGCTGAGTTCTCCCGTGGTAGGGGCAACCCCACCACAGTGCCGGGGGCGCGCGGTATTCCGTGCGCCCCCGGCTTTTTTCTACCCTCGGCTCGTGCGAATCTTCCTGGCGGGCTTGGCGATTCTCTCGGTGGCCGCGGCCCCTCCATCCACTGTGGACGGTCTCTGGCGGACCGACGGGTACGGGCAGCTGGTCCACGTGTCCGGCGGCAAGCTGACCACTTACGACGTCACTGAGGTCAGTTGCCTGCCCGGCACGCTTTCCGGAACTGGCGACGGCACAACGTTTTCCACGAACGAAGGCTCGGTCGTCACCATCCGGGCGGGCCGGATGAGTTTCGACGACAACCTCGGCGCGCGGTCGTTGCGTCGCGTCCCGGGTGGATTGCCGCCCGCGTGCCAGGCTCCGTCCGCGGACCTGTTCGACGTCTTCTGGCACACCTTCGCCGAGAATTATCCCTTCTTCCGGGCGAAAGGCGTCGACTGGAAGTCCGAGGGGGACGCTGCCCGCCGCGAGATCGCCGCGCATCCGGAGCGCCTCTTCGACGTCCTTTGTGGACTGATCCGTCCGCTGCACGACGCCCATGTCGGTCTGCTCGCCGCAGGCCAGCACTGCTCTTTTCCGCGACCCGGCACTCCCGATCTGAAAACGACCGTCCCGCGCGCGATCGCCGTAGCCGACGCGAATCTCGGCGCGCCGATTCAGCATTGGGCCGACGGAGCCATCGCCTATGCAGATCTTCCCGAGGGTCGGGGATACCTGCGGATCAGCGGATTCCACGATTACGCCGACACTTTCGCCGCCAGCAGCAAGGTCCTGGCGAAAGCGCTGGACGAGATCTTCACCGCCGACCGGGTGCACACGCTGCGCGGCCTGATCCTCGACCTGCGCGTCAACGGCGGCGGGGACGACCCGCTCGGCTTGCAAGTCGCCGCCCGGTTGACCGACGTCCCGCACTTCGCCTACGCGAAACGTGCCCGCAACGACCCGGACGACCCGACGCGATTCACTGTCCCGCAACCGTTCTTCGTGCAGCCAGCCGCGGCACCGCGTTACACCGGCCCGCTCACGGTCCTGACCGGCAGCCTGGACGTCTCGGCGGGGGAGACCTTCCTGCAAGCGCTGCTGAACCGGCATCCTCGACCGGTCCTGATCGGACAGTCCACGCAGGGCACCTTCTCGGACCTGCTGGAGCGGACGCTGCCTAAGCCGGGCTGGAAGGTGGCGTTGCCGAATGAGGAGTACCTCGACCCGCACGGCCGCACCTACGACGGCACCGGCATCAGCCCGGACCTGCAGGTCCCGGTCTTCGCCCCGGACGATCTCGCCGCCGGACGGGATCCGGCGCTGGCCGCGGCCCGCCGGTAAGGTGAGCGCATGGGGTCGGTCAAGCAGGTCCAGGTCACTTTCGATTGCGCGGAGCCCGAGCGCGTCGCCCGCTTCTGGTGCGAGGTGCTGGGCTACGTCGTGCCGCCACCGCCGGAAGGGTTCGCCGACTGGGCGGAGTTCGACCGTTCGCTGCCGGCCGAGCATCAGGGCTCGGCGTTCGCCTGCGTCGATCCGAACGGCGTCGGACCGCGGCTGTTCTTCCAGCGGGTGCCCGAGGGCCGCGTGGTGAAGAACCGGGTGCACCTCGACGTGCGCGCAGGCACCGGTCTGGTGGGCGAGGAACGGCTGGCGGCGCTGAAAGCCGAGGCCGACCGGCTGGTCGCGCTGGGCGCGTCCATCGTGCAGGTGCTGGAGGCGGACGGCGTGAACGAGTCCTGCATCCCGATGCAGGACGTCGAGGGCAACGAGTTCTGCCTGGACTGACGGAAACCGCCGTGCCGCGCCCGAGGCGACGGCACGGCGGCTGCCGGGTCAGGAAACGGAAACGTTGGCCGGAGCGGTGAACGAGCCGCCCGACACCTGGTAGATCTGCGAGACGGTGAGGCTGCCGCCCGCCGGGATGCTGTCCTGTCCGGTGATCACGACGTGCCCGGTCGAGCTGGACGCGGTGCCCGGGTTCGTGTTCGACAGCGATTCGTTCGAAGCCAGGTCGAACGACAGTGTCCAGCCGTTCGACGCCGACGAACCGCCGTTGGTGATCGTGAAGTGCGCGAAGGCGCCGAACCCGTAGTCGTAGTCGGTGGTGAACTTCGCGGTCAGCTTGCCCACCGGAGCCGTCGTGACGGTCCAGGTGAACGGAGCCTGCGCGGTCGCCCCGGCGGAGTCGGTGGCAGTCACGGTGACGTTGCTGGTGCCCGCGGCGCTCGGCGTGCCGGTGATGGAGCCGGTCTTGCCGTCGATGGCCAGCCCGGCGGGGAGGCCGTCGGCCGAGTAGGTGTAGGGCGAGGTGCCGCCCGACGCCGTGACCTTCAGCGAAACCGCCTTGCCCACCACGCTGTTCTGGTTGCCCGGGTTGCTGACGCTCAGCTTGCCGTTGGTGCCGCCGCCGGGGGTCAGGCCGGTGACGCCGTGCGGGGTGCCGAGGCCGGTCGGGCCGTCCCAGCCGGTGCCGGCGTCGCAGATCACCGTGCCGCAGCTGCCGTTGCTGCCCGAGGTGACGTCGTTGAAGTCGCCGGTGTGCGCGTACGGGTAGGTCGCGGCGTTGTCGCCGTCCTTCGGTGCGCCCGCGAGCGCCCAGATGCCTGCGACGATCGGGGTGGCGAGGCTGGTGCCGCCGTACTGCGACTGCTGGCCGTTGACGTAGATCGTGATGCCGCTGTTGGGGTCCGCGTCCGCCGAAATGTCCGAAGTGGCCCGATTGTCGCACGCGGTGCTGATCCCGTTCTGGAACGCGGGCTTGCTGAACTTGCTCGAACAGCCGCTGCCCGCCTTGCTCCAGGCGGTTTCGGAGTAGCCGCTGCCGGACGCGGTCAGCGTGGTGCCGCCGACCGCGACGACCTCGGGCGACGTGGCCGGGTATTCCGCCTGGGAACCGCTTTCGCTGCCCCAGTCGCCGGTGGCGCCGAGGATCGCGACGCCCGGGTGGTTGTAGTGCTGCTCGGCGTCCGAGGGGATCGCGCTCTCGTGGTCGGCGTAGCTGTTCGACACGATCTTCGCACCGAGCCGGACCGCGCTGTCGACGGCCGCCGCGAGGTCGCTGTCCTCGTTGCTGTTGCCTTCCACCAGCAGGATCTTGCAGTCCGGGCAGAGCGCGCTGACCGCGTCGACGTCGATGGCCATCTCGGTCGCCCAGCCCGAGTCGGTCTTGGTCGGAAGCGTGCTCGTGCCGTCCTGGCCGACCACGGTGAGGCAGCCGTTCGCCTTGGTGCAGGAGCCCAGGTTCCAGTGGGAGCGGTAGTCGTTCAGGTCCTTCTCGATGCCGGGGTCGTCGAAGGCGTCGACGATCGCGACGGTGGTCCCGCCGCTCTTCATCCCGGCGACGCCGTAGGCCTTCTGCAGGTCGGCCGGGCTCATCGCGCTGGCCGGGCGGGCTCCCGACGAAACCAGTTGCACGGCCTGGCATTTCGCGTAGCCGGCGGGCGCGTTGGCACACGACGCCGGGCTCAGCTGGGGTCCGGCGTCCGCGGCCGGGGCCGACAGCGCCGCCACCCCCGCTCCGAGAGCGAGCGCGGCACCGGCGGCGGCCAGCCGTCTCAAGGTCATTCCTGCACGCATCATCGCGTCCTTCCTCGTACGCCGCTGCCCGGAAGACGGGCGAAAAGCGGTGCCGCCATTGGATTTCACCGAGGCGGTGCGGAACCAGGAACAACCGGCACAACCGGCTGTTGTGCCGGGAGGAGGAACCCGACCTTCGGAGGATGCCCCGCGCCCCGGCGCGAGCGACGATGGAGCGGCAGGAGGTGCGGGACATGCCGGACGGCGCTGCGGAAACGTTCGACCGGACGCTGGTCCGGTTGCGCCGGGCAGCCGGGCTGACGCAGGAACAACTGGCCCAGCGCTGCGGGCTGAGCACGCGCGGCGTGGGGAATCTCGAACGCGGGCAACGGCATCCGCGGCGAGTCACCGTGCAACTCCTCGCCGACGGTCTCGCGCTGCCCGAGGACAGCCGGGCCGAACTGCTCGCGGCCGCCCGGCGCGGCAGGCAACAGCCGCCGGACCACCCGGTTCCGCCTTCCCGTCCGGCGCCGGACCTCATCGGCCGCACCGAGGAACACGCCTTGCTGGACAAGCACATTTCCGGGACAGGAAGGCCGTTTCTGGTCTTCGCGGGACAAACCGGAATCGGCAAGACCCGGCTGCTCGCCGAAGCCGCGACGCTGGCCGAAGCGCGGGGAACGGTGGTGCTCTCGACGGCGTGCTCGCGTTATGGCGGAGAGCCGTACGCGCCGCTCTCCGAAGCGTTCGCGCGGCACGTTTCCGAGCATCCCGCCGGACCCGGCCTTGCGTTCCTGCTTCCCGAACAACGCACGGCCGAACCGGCTCCGGCCCGCTGGCAGATGTTCGCCGAAGCGGCGCGGTTTCTCGACACGCTGGCGCGACGCCGCGGCGTGTTCGTGATCCTGGACGACCTGCAATGGGCCGGTCCGGACGGGCTGGCGCTGCTGGCTTCGCTCGTCCAGGACGTCCGGCCGGATCGAGTCCGCTTTCTCGCCGCCTACCGCGACACCGAAATCGCCGCGGCCGAGCCGTTGGCCGACACGCTGCTCGATTTGTACCGGAAGGGCTTGGTGACACAGCATTCGCTCGCCCCGCTGGCGGACGACGACGCGACGATGCTGTTGCACCACAGCGCCGGAACTGAGGTCGGGCAGTCCGCCCGCGATCGCGTGCTCCGATTGGCAGGCGGGCTCCCGTTGTTCCTGGTCCAACTGGGACACGTACTGGGCAGATCCGGCAAACCGCCCGAGGAACTGCCGTGGGGACTCGCCCACGCGGTGCGGCGGCAGGTCGGTTCGCTG
Source organism: Amycolatopsis sp. Poz14 (assembly GCF_006704225.1). NCBI lineage: Bacteria > Bacillati > Actinomycetota > Actinomycetes > Pseudonocardiales > Pseudonocardiaceae > Amycolatopsis > Amycolatopsis sp. Poz14. The sequence goes on along the minus strand of NZ_JACLHD010000001.1, from coordinate 8,134,272 downwards.
CCCGAACGGACGGTCGAGGTCCTCACCCTGCTGGCGGTGGGGCAGCAGCGGATGGACCCGGACGTCCTGGCCGCGGCTGCCGGGCTCGATCCGGCCGAATTGTCCGAAGTGCTCGCTCCCGCGCACACCGCACGGCTGCTGGACGAGAACGCCGAGGGCGTCCGGCTGACCCACGAACTGGTCGCCGAGGTAGTGAACGGAGACTTGCCGCCAAGCCGTCGGCACGCACTGCACCGCAGACTCGCCGAGGCATTGGGCGGCGCGGCGGCGGCCTACCACTACACGCACGCACAGGACACCGAACGCGCCGCGCAGACCTTAAGGCACGCAGCGGAAAAAGCCAGCAGGCAAGCCGCGCACGACACGGCCGCCCAGCATCTGGGTGCGTTGGTCGATCTGCTGGACCGCACCGGTTCCCAGGCCGCCGTCGCCGAAGCCGCCGAAGCCTGGGCGGACGCACTCGCCGCAGCCGGTCGGTACGACGCCGCGCTCGCCGCCGCCGAACGCGCGCTTTTGGTGTACCGCAAGGAAGGCGACGAAGAACGGCAACGCCTCGTGATCGCGAGGATCGGGTATTTGCACTACCAACGCGGCACTCCGCGCGAAGGTTTGGCCCGGATCGCGCCGACCCTGACCGAAGACCGCCCCGGCGGATCGTCCGTGCGGCTGCGGCTGGCTCGCGCCGCGAACCTCTACCAGAGCACGCGCTACCGGGAATCCGTCGAGGTCTCCACGGCCGCGATCGTCGCGGCGGAGTCGGTGGGGGACGAGCATGGTCTAGCGGGCGGTCACCTACGCCGCGGACTCGCGCTGCGCCTGCTCGGCCGCAACGAGGAAGCACTGGCGGATCTGCACACCGCCGCGGCCACGGCGGAACTGTGCGGCGACCGGGACATCGTCGTCCGCGCGCTGACCGGGGTCGCCGTGTTGCACCACTACCGCGGCGAACTGACCCGGGCGGACCGGCAGTTCGAGCGAATCCTCCGGCTGGCCGAAGAACTGGGCGACCGGGAGCTGCTCAGCCGGGCCGTCTGCAACGTCGGCGCGAGCGCGGTCTACGTCGGCCGTTGGGGCGCCGCGCTGCGCCGGTTCAGCCAGGCGCTGGAACTGGCGGGACACGGCCGCTCGCCGATGTGCGGCGCTATGGCCCTCATTGGCCGAGGCGCACTGTGGTCAGCCTGCGGCCGCTACGACGTGGCGGCCGACGATCTGACCCAAGTGATCCGGCTGGGCGAAGAGAGCGACAATGCCGATATCATCTGCAACGCGTCCGCCCAACTGGCGGAGAACGACGTCCGCGCGAGCCGTCCTGAGCGAGGGGTGCGCCGGTTGCTGCCTTTGCTTGCGCTGCAAGGGGAACGGAGCTGGCAGATGACCGACGCACTGCCGTTCCTCGCCGAAGCACAACTGGCGGCCGGGGATCCGGTTGCTGCCGGGGAGACTGCTGCGGAGGCTGTTGCCTGCACTGAGCACATCGAGCACATCCTCGCCCGCACGGACGCGTTTCGAGTGCAGGGGCTGGCTTTTCTTCGGCGCGGGGACTTTTCGGCGGCGGGGGAGAGTTTGGAGGAGGCGGGTGCGCTGGCTGAGCGGGTGGGTTCGCCTTACCTGCACGCACGGGTGAGTGCGGCGCATGCTGCTCTGTGGGACAGCCGTGGCGATTGCGCTGCCGCGGCCCGGGATCGGGGGCGGGCGGAGGAGTTGTTCACGGCTTTGCGGCGGGACGCTTTGGCGGAGGACTGAGTCTGCGCGGAAACTCGAGTGCCTCGGCTGTCTTCGGTTTCTACACTCGCTGGCATGGAAGCGGACCTCCTGAACGTGGTCGACGTCGAGGCGACCTGCTGGGAGAAACAGCCGCCGCCCGGCCAGGCCAGCGAGATCATCGAGATCGGATTGACGGTCGTCGATCTGCGCGCGGGCGAGCGGGTGGCCAAGCACCGGATACTGGTCCGTCCGGGCCGGTCGGAAGTGAGCCCGTTCTGCACGGAGCTGACCGGGTTGACCCAGTCCGAAGTGGACGGCGGCTTGTCGTTCCAGGAGGCCTGCCGGACGCTGGCGGTGCGGCATCGCACGGCGGAGTTGCCGTGGGCCAGCTGGGGAGACTACGACCGCAATCAATTCGCTCGGCAATGCCGCCACACCGGCACCGAGTACCCGTTCACTGGACAGCACACCAACGCGAAGGTCGCGTTCACCGCGGCCTGCGGTCTGCGTCGCCGCCCCGGAATGGCGCAAGCGCTTGCCGTCGCGGGCCTCCCGCTCGAAGGCCGCCACCATCGCGGCGACGACGACGCGTGGAACATCGCCGCGCTGGTGCTGGAGATCGCGAAGCGCGGAGCGTGGCCCCGCGGCTGAATCCGTATCGCCGGGGTTCAGATCCGCGCCAGCTCGTCCAACACCCCAGCCGCTTTCGCGATGTCCTCAGTCAACGGCCGATCCTCCAACCGCTCGTCCAACACCTCCACCGCGGCCGCGTACGCCGCCCGCACCGGGAGGTCCACCAGCTCCGCCTTCCGAATCCGCAACGCCCGCACCGCCGCGACCAGTTCGCACGCCAGCACCTGCCGATAAGCCCCAGCAGCCGCAGTAGCCGCCCGTGCGGCCTGGGTCGAGAAGCTCGCGTGGTCCTCGATCCCGCGCGACACCACGGCGGTCCCGAGCGTCGCGGGCAACGCCGCCTGCCGCAGTTCGGTCAGCGCGTCGTGCGCCACGTACTCCAGGATCATCACCCCGGAACTCCCCGGCGGACCGACTGCGAGGAACGGCCGCAACCCGGTGAACTCCGGTTCCACCAAGTCTCCCAACCGGGCCACGGACAGCTCCGCGACCTGATGCACCGTCGCGCGGGCTTGGTCGAGCGCAGTCGATACGTACGCGGTGTGGAAATGCGCGTGGTGGTACGCATCGCCATGCACGGTGGAGATCATCGGATTCTCCGTACTGGCATTGATTTCCACGGCGAGCACATCGCGCAAATAGTGGATCGCGTCCAACGCGGGACCCTGCACCTGTGGAAAAGCGCGCAGCCCGAAGGGATCCTGAAGCCGACGCCCCGGCTTAGGCGTGCCGTGCATGCCCAACAGCCGACGCATCTCAGCCGCGCACGCCACCTGTCCGGCGTGCGGACGTGCTTCGTGCACAGGCGTCGCGTATGCCTCGGGGTTGCCGTCGAGAGCCACGTACGTGAGCGCGGCGACGGCGTGGCTCGCGCGGGTGAGCGTGTCCAGGCTCATCGCGGCGAGGGTCGCTTCGGCGAGCGTCGCGGCGTTGCTGCTCATGAACGCCAACGCGTCGCCCGCGTGCACTGGAACGGGTGGCACCGTGCCGATCGCCCACTCGCGTTCCCCGGCCAATGCCAGCGCGGTCTCCGCGAGGGGAGCGAGGTCGCCGGTGCCGATCGCGCCTAGACGGTGCACGACAGGCAAGGCACCGGTGCGCACGGCTTCGGCGAGCGCGCTGATCAGCTCGGGGCTGATTCCAGAGCGTCCGGCCAGCAGTTGGTTGAGCCGGATCAGCAGCATCGCGCGGATCTGGCCGTCGGGCAGCAGTTCGCCGCTGCCGCCGGCGTGGCTGCGCAGCAGGCGAAGTCCGTGTTCGGCGGGCTCGTCCACCGCGTCGTCCTTGTTCGCGCCGACGCCGGTGGTGCGGCCGTAGACCACTCGCCGGGTACTCAGGTCCTCGGCCAGCTTCCACGAGTGCTCGGCGGCGCGCAGCGCGGCGATGGACACGTCGATCGCCAGCGGGCCCTCGGTGTGCGCCGCCGTGACCACGTCGGCGCACCGCAGGGTTTGGCCGTCCACTCGGATCACGGCGTGCTCCTCACTCGGTTTCGTCCAGCCGCTGTTCGAGCGCGTCGAGCCGGTCCGCCCAGAACTGCCGGTACGGCGCGAGCCACGCGTCCACTTCGGCCAGCGGCTCGGCGCGCAGCCGGTAGCAGCGGCGCTGCGCGGACACCCGCACGGTCACCAGCCCCGCCTCGCGCAGGACGCGCAGGTGCTTGGACACGGCGGGCTGGCTGAGCCGCAGTTCGGCCACCAGTTCGCCGACCGACCGCTCGCCCTCGAGCAGCAGGTCGAGCAGCGCGCGGCGGCGGGGTTCGGCCAGCACGTCGAAGGTCTGCATCACCCCGGAAATCTGCCTCGCGGCGCATATGCCTGTCAAGGAATGCGCGTACCGCCAAATGTCCGTTTTATGGTCTAAACCATTGACCTGGTGGTCTAGTCCACTTACGGTGCATTTGTCCCCGCCGTCACTGCTTCGTCACCGACGGTGACTCCTGAAGGGAGCAACGATGCTTCGCTTGCGCAGAACCCGCCTGCTGGCCTTGGCGACCGCGGCGTTCGCCGCCGCGGCCGCGCTCGTCCCCGCCGCCTCGGCCGCCGCCCCCGCGAGAACCGAGGCCGCGTCCGGCAAGGTCGTCGGCTACTTCACCGACTGGGGCATCTACGACCGCAACTACCACGTGAAGAACATCGAGACGTCCGGGTCGGCGAACAAGCTCACGCACATCAACTTCGCCTTCGGCAACGTCACGAACGGCGGCTGCGCGATCGGCGACGCGTGGGCCGACTACCAGAAGACCTACGACGCGGCGGGCAGCGTCGACGGCGTCGCCGACACCTGGGACCAGCCGCTCGCGGGCAGTTTCAACCAGCTCAAGAAGCTGAAGGCCAAGCATCCCGGGCTGAAGATCATCTGGTCGTTCGGCGGCTGGACCTGGTCCGGCGGCTTCGGCCAGGCCGCGAAGAACCCGGAAGCCTTCGCGAATTCCTGCTACAACCTGGTCAACGACCAGCGCTGGGCCGGGCTGTTCGACGGCATCGACCTCGACTGGGAGTACCCGAACGCGTGCGGTCTCACCTGTGACACGAGCGGTCCCGACGCGTTGAAGAAGCTTCTCGCGGCAGTGCGGGCGAAGTTCGGCTCGTCGAAGCTCGTCACCGCCGCGATCACCGCCGACGGCAGCAACGGCGGCAAGCTCGACGTCACCGATTACGCGGGCGCCGCGCAGTACGTCGACTGGTACAACGTGATGACGTACGACTTCTTCGGCGGCTGGGCCGCGCAAGGCCCGACCGCGCCGCACTCGCCGCTGACGTCGTACAACGGCCTGCCGACGCCGGGCTTCTACTCGGACGCGGCCATCCAGAAGCTCAAGAGCAAGGGCGTCCCGGCCTCGAAGCTGTTGCTGGGCATCGGTTTCTACGGCCGCGGCTGGACCGGCGTCACGCAGAGCGCGCCGGGCGGCACCGCGACCGGACCGGCCCCGGGCAAGTACGAACAGGGCATCGAGGACTACAAGATCCTCAAGACGAGCTGCCCGGCGACCGGAACCGTCGCGGGCACCGCGTACGCCAAGTGCGGTTCGAACTGGTGGAGCTACGACACCCCGTCGACCATCGCGGGCAAGACCTCCTACGCGAGGTCCCAGGGCCTCGGCGGCACCTTCTTCTGGGAGCTGTCCGGCGACACCTCGAACGGCGAGCTGATCACGGCACTCGCCAAGTAACCCCGTTCGATGCAGCCGGGGCGCCGATTCTGTCGGTGCCCCGGTTTATCGTGCTGCGGGTGAAGTTCAGCGGATTCGGGGAGCACGCCGTCGAGTTCTACGACGGGCTGCTCGCGGACAACACCAAGGCCTACTGGGACGACCACGTGGCGCTCTACAAGGAGCACGTGCGGGCTCCGATGGAGGCGCTGCTGGCCGAACTGGAGCCGGAGTTCGGCGCGGGCTTCGGCGAGGCGAAGGTGTTCCGGCCCTATCGCGACGTCCGGTTCGCCAAGGACAAGACGCCGTACAAGACGCACTGCGGCGGCGTGATCGAGGCCGGCCGCGGCGGGGGAGCGTATTACGTCGAGGTCGGCCCGGCCGGGCTGCGCGTCGGCGGCGGCTGCTTCCACCTGGCCTCGGACCAGCTGGCCCGGTACCGCACGGCGGTCGACACCGAACTGCACGGGCCCGCGCTGGAGAAGATCCTGGCGAGCCTGCGGAAGGCGGGCTGGGAAATTCTCGGTGACCGGCTGAAGTCCAAACCGCGCGGGTTCGCCGAGGACCACCCGCGCCTCGACCTGCTGCGGCACCGCTCGGTGTACGCCGTCCGAGCCTGGGAGCCGGACGACTTCCTGCACGAGCGCGAGGCACTCGACCGGGTGCGGAAATCGTGGCGCCAGCTGCGGAAGTTCAACGAATGGGCCCGCGACCACGTGGGTCCGAGCGAGAAACCGCGGCGCTGAACCCGGCCTCCCCCGTTCGGGTGATTCCGAGCGGCCCCGTGCGGCGCGGCGGCCCAGCGCACGCCGGTGCCCGGAACTGAATCCTTCCCGCGTTCTCCGGCCGGAGTTTCGGGATCGGTACAGACGCGAGCGGCCCGAGCGACTAGGCTCTCCGGACGTGAGCCGACGCGCGAAGATCGTTTGTACATTGGGTCCCGCGACCTCCACGCCGGAGAAGATGCGGGCACTCGTCGACGCCGGGATGGACGTCGCGAGGATGAACTTCAGCCACGGCAGCCACAGCGACCACAAGCAGGTCTACGACCTGGTCCGGTCCGCGGCCGCCGAAACCGGCCGGGCGGTGGGGATTCTCGCCGACCTGCAGGGACCGAAGATCCGGCTGGGCACGTTCGCCAGCGGATCGGCGGAATGGCACACCGGCGACGTCGTCCGGATCACCGTCGAGGACGTCGCGGGCACCCACGACCGGGTCTCGACCACCTACAAGGGCCTCGCCAAGGACGCCAAGCCGGGCGACCGGCTGCTGGTCGACGACGGCAAGGTCGGCCTGGTGGTCAAGGACGTCGAGGGCCCGGACGTCGTGTGCGAGGTGACCGAGGGCGGTCCGGTCAGCAACAACAAGGGCGTGTCGCTGCCCGGGATGGACGTCTCGGTGCCTGCGCTGTCCGACAAGGACATCGAGGACCTGGAGTTCGCGCTGCACCTGGGCGTCGACTTCATCGCGCTGTCCTTCGTGCGCTCGCCCGCCGACATCGACCTCGTGCACCAGGTGATGGACCGCGTCGGCAAGGGCAGGCTGCCGGTCGTCGCGAAGATCGAGAAGCCCGAGGCGGTCTACAACCTCGAGGCCATCGTGCTGGCCTTCGACGCGGTGATGGTCGCCCGCGGCGACCTCGGCGTCGAGCTGCCGCTCGAGCAGGTCCCGCTGGTGCAGAAGCGCGCCATCCAGATCTGCCGCGAGAACGCGAAGCCGGTCATCGTCGCCACGCAGATGCTGGAGTCGATGATCAGCAACTCCCGCCCGACCCGCGCCGAGGCGTCCGACGTCGCGAACGCGGTCCTCGACGGCGCCGACGCGGTGATGCTGTCCGGCGAGACGAGCGTCGGCCGGTACCCGATCGAGACGGTCCAGACGATGGGCCGGATCGTCGAGGCCGTCGAGACGGATTCGCCGGTCGTGCCGCCGCTGTCGCACGTGCCGCGCACCAAGCGGGGCGTGATCTCCTACGCCGCCCGCGACATCGGCGAGCGGCTCAACGCCAAGGCGCTGGTCGCGTTCACCCAGTCCGGAGACACCGTGCGCCGCCTCGCGCGGCTGCACACGCGGCTGCCGCTGATGGCGTTCACGCCGGAGCAGAGCGTCCGCAGCCAGCTGGCGCTGACCTGGGGCACCACGACGCAGATCGTGCCGCGCGTGGACTCCACCGACCAGATGATCCAGCAGGTCGACCACGCGATGCTCGAAATGGGCAAGTACCAGCGCGGCGACCTCGTGGTGATCGTCGCGGGCTCCCCGCCCGGGACCGTCGGGTCGACCAACCTGATCCACGTCCACCGGCTCGGTGAAGACGACCACGCATAAGGGACATGCCGGAACCCTGTTGCATAGGCTCCGCCTTCCTCCCCTCCGCCACCCTCAACGGAGGCGCTGGGCGCCGCTGTAAATTTTTGGCATGACTGAGATGGCCAGGGAAGCCGCCACCGAACTCGACACGAGCCCCGGTGGCGGCGGGCAGCCCGTGCTGGACAAGCTCGTCGCGCTGCTCGACCTGGAGAAGATCGAAGAGAACATCTACCGCGGCGTTTCGCCCGCGCACTCGTCGGTGCGGGTGTTCGGCGGGCAGGTCGCCGGGCAGGCGCTCGTCGCGGCGGGCCGGACCGTTCCGGAGGAGCGGCGGGTCCATTCGCTGCACGCGTACTTCATCCGCGGCGGCGACCCGAGCGTCCCGATCGTGTACGAAGTGGACCGCATCCGCGACGGCCGTTCGTTCACCACCCGGCGCGTGGTCGCCGTCCAGCACGGCAAGGCGATTTTCTCGCTGTCCGCGTCGTTCCAGAAGGACGAACCGGGCATCGACCACGCCGAGACGATGCCGGCGGACGTGCCCGACCCCGAGTCGCTGCCGACCTTCCCCGAGCTGACCGCGGGCTACGGCCTGCGCTTCAGCGAGATCCCGCGGCCGATCGACATCCGCTACGTCGGCGAGCCGCCGTGGGTCACCCGCACCACCGGCGAACGCCCGACCCACCACCGGGTCTGGATGCGGGCCGACGGCACCCTCGCCGACAACCAGCTGCTGCACGTCTGCGTGCTCACCTACGCCTCGGACATGACCCTGCTCGACTCGGTCCTCGCGCGGCACGGCGTGTACTGGGACGTCGACAAGGTGCTCGGCGCGAGCCTCGACCACGCGCTCTGGTTCCACCGTCCGTTCCGGGCCGACGAGTGGTTCCTCTACGACAGCACCTCGCCGAGCGCCTCGGGCGCCCGCGGGCTGGCCACCGGACGGTTCTTCACCCGCGACGGCCTGCACGTCGCCACCGTGGTCCAAGAAGGACTGCTTCGGGTCCGATAAGGACGGCCGCCCCGGCGATGACCACTCAGAGTGGCTGTCTGCAGAGGAAAACGTCGGAAACCGTCACACTCCCGTGGCGAAATTGCGCGGGAATACCCGTTTGAGTAATGCCGCGAAGCAAAGGAAGGTGCCCGGGACCGGTCGGGGGGCGGCCCCGGACACCGTGGTCGTCCGCTTTACCGCGGTCTCCGCGAATAGCCGAGGACGGCCGTCGTCTACGCTGCTCAGGGCTGTCGGCGCGGCTGGATTCGCGTCTCGGCCCGCAGGATGCCAGAGTACAAGCGCACTCTGCACAATGCAGGTCGGAAGCAGGTCGGAACCGGCGACGGCGGGCTCCCGCCGCGACAGTGGGAATTCGCCGGTGTTATTACTCCACTGACAAGTCGATCACCTGGTTAGATATGCAGTGCGGGCAACAATACGAACCGGAGGTGCTGCCGTGGCGAGAGGCCAGGGACCGACTGTTCGCCGCAGGCGCCTCGCGAGCGAACTGCGGAGGCTGCGCGAAGCCGCCGATCTGACCATCGACGAGGTCGGCGAAAAGCTGGAGTGCTCGGCGTCCAAAGTGAGCCGCATCGAGACCGGCCACGTCGGCGTCACCCCGCGCGACGCGCGCGACATGCTCGCGCTGTACGGCATCACCGGCGACGAGCAGGAAGCGCTCGTCCAGCTCGCGCGCGAAGCACGCAAACGCGGCTGGTGGCACGCGTACAACGAAGTCTTCACCGGCACCTTCGTCGGCCTCGAAGCCGACGCGAGCTCGCTGCGCGCGTTCCAGGCGCTGCTGGTCCCGGGGTTGCTGCAGACCGAGCGCTACGCGTTCTCGGTGATCCGCGCGCTGCGCCCGGACGCCGAAGAGTCCGAGACCCGCCGCCGGGTCGCCGCGCGGATGGCGCGCCAGCAGCTGCTGACCGACGACCCGCCGGTCGAGTACTGGGCGGTGATCGACGAGGCGGTGCTGCACCGCGTGGTCGACAGCCCCGAGGTGATGGCCGAGCAGCTGTACCGGATCACCGCGATGGCGGAAAAGCCGAACGTGACCGTCCAGGTGGTGCCGTTCGGCGCCGGGGCGCACCCTGGCATGGAGGGACCGTTCCTCATCATGGGCTTCCCCGAGCAGGCCGATCCCGACGTGGTCTACGTCGACGACAGCACTTCCAGCGGCCTGTACCTCGAACAGCCCGACGACGTCCGGCGCTACGCGCTGATGTTCGACCACCTGCGCGCAGCAGCGCTGAAACCGGACGATTCGGTGGCGCTGATCACCGACGCGGCCGGCCGGTTCGCCGAACAGGCCGCCGTGGTTCAGGAACCGAGGAACACCGACCCGAGACAGTGAGGATGTGGGGACCATGATGGCCGACCTTTCCGGTGCCCAGTGGCGCAAGAGCAGCTACAGCGGCGGCGGCAACGACTGCGTCGAGGTCGCCTTCGTCGCAGGCGGCGCCGCGGTGCGCGATTCCAAAGACCCGGAAGGCGGGGCGTTCCGGCTTCCCGCCGCCGGCTGGCAGGCGCTCCTGGACGCGGTGCGCGGCCAGGGGCAGGCTTGACCCGTTCGCCCGGCTGATCGCTCAGCTGAGACCCCTTACCCCGCTCGACCTGGACTTCCCCGGTCGAAGCCGCGGGTAAGGGGTCTTTTCGCGTCCCGGTGTAGGCGATCACCCGATGCCCGGGGCGGCCCCTCAGCACGAAAGTGGTCTTCGTCAGACAACGAGACCCGCTGGGGAGAAGAAAATGAGCGACTACAACTGGGACGCCACCCGCGCCGAGGTCGACTACCGGATGACCGAACTGCGCCGCGCCGCCCGCCAGGCCCGCCTGAGCCGGGGCAACCGGGTGGTCCGCTGGGTGCGCACACACCGCATCACGAACGTCGAGGTGCCCCGCCAGGAAAGGCGCACGGCGACGGTACCGGAGGCCAGGGCACGACATAGCGCATGAGCCTCAGGGTGTCGGGGACGGTAAGGGGGTCGGGCGGGGCGGCCGAGCCGGGACGGGGGTTCCGGGGCCGCTCCGCCCGCCGGACGCACCCGGCCCCCGCCCGTGCGAATCTCCCGCAGAGGTCCGTGAAGGACTCCTTGAGGGAATCAGATTCCCTCAAGGAGCCCTTCACGGACTTTCCGCATCGCGTGCCGGGCGCGCCGCCGCGAGGCAACCGGGGTCCCCGCCGGAAACGTGCCGCGGCCCGCGCGCCGATCGGTCCCGGAGCACCGCCCGGACCGGCCCCGGCGACACGGCGGAGCCGCCCATTGGACGGAGATCACGGCCCGAACCGGCCGCCACGAGGAAATCCATGTCGGAACTGTCGGGGGTGTAGGTGAGAATGCATCTCGTGCCTCGTCTCGGTTCCGGTATTCCGCTCGTCGCCCGCACGCAGGAGATGCGGCGGCTGCGCGCGGCCTTCGCGCGCGCTGAACGCGGAGAAGCAGGTGCGGTGCTGATCGCGGGCGACGCCGGGGTCGGCAAGACCCGCCTGCTCACCGCGCTCGGCGAGCACGTCGCGGGCTGCGGCGGGCTCGTGCTCACCGGCCGGTGCATCGACGTGCGCGACGGCGGCCTGCCCTACCTTCCGTTCGCCGAGGCACTGGCTCCGCTCGGGTCGTCGGCCGATCCGGCGGTGTCGGCTGCGGTGCGGGCGCGGTCCGCGCTCGGGATGCTGCTGCCGCAAGGCGATCCGCGGCCCGCCGCCACCGGCGACCACGGACAGGTTTCGGAAGGGGAGCGCGAGGGCGGGCGCCGGGTGCGGCCCGAGCAGGACCTCGGCCAGCTCCAGCTGTTCGACGCGGTGCTCGGGGTGCTGACCGAGGTCGGCCAGGAGCGGCCGGTGGTCGTCCTGCTGGAAGACCTGCACTGGGCGGACTCCTCCACCCGCAACCTGCTGTCCTTCCTGCTCAGCCGCCTGCGCGCGCAGCGGCTGCTGGTGGTCGGCAGCTATCGCGAGGAGGACGTCCACCGCAGGCATCCGTTGCGTGGCCTGCTGTCCGAGCTGGTCCGGCTCAACACCGTGGAACAGCTCTCGCTCGCCCCGTTCGGACCGGCTGACGCACGGGCGTTCGTCGCGGCGCTGGCGGAGGAACCGCTGTCGCCGGACGTCGTCGCGGACATCGCCAAACGGTCCGAGGGCAATCCGTTCTTCGTCGAGGAACTCCTCGCCACCGGCGCCGACTGCCAAGATCTCCCCGCCGGGCTCGCCGAAGTCCTCCTCGCCCGGCTCGAACGCTTCCCGGCCGAGACGCGCCGGGTGCTGCGGGTCATCTCGGTGGCCAACGAATCGGTGTCGCATGCCGCGCTCGCGCAAGTCGCGGGCATCGGCGACCTGGAGCTGGACGAGGCGCTGCGGGAAGCCGTGCAACACCACGTCCTGGTCATCGAGCGCGGTTTCTACACCTTCCGGCACGCCTTGCTGCAGGAGGCGGTCTACGCGGATCTGCTTCCCGGCGAGCGCACGCGGATGCACGCGGGGTATGCCGCGCGGATCAAGTCGATGCCGCAGGGGCGCGGCCACGACGCGAAGCTCGCCTTCCACAGCCTGGAGAGCCGGGACTTCGACACTGCCTTGTCCGCGTTGCTGCGTGCCGCCGACGAAGCGGAAAAGCTCGGCGCGCCGGGCGCTGCGCTGCGGCATATCGAGCAGGCACAGTCCATTTGGGACGCCGTGGCTCCGGAGAATCGTCCGGAAGGCGTGGACGAGCTGAAGCTGCTCAGCGAGGCGTCGTACTTCGCCGGCACGTCAGGCGAGCCGGAGCGCGCGGTCGCGTACGCGCGGTCAGCGACCGAAGCACTCAAGCCGGACGCGTCGCCCGAGCACGCGGCGAAGGTCTGGCGTCGGCTGGCCGAAACGCTGCTCACCCTGGAAGGCACGTTCGACGAGGCGGTTCGGGCGATCGAGCGGGCTTGGGAGCTGGTCGCCGATCGGGAGCCGAGCGGGGCGCGGGCCTGGGTGCTGGCGTCCCGCGCCGGGTTCCAGCGGCTGCTCGACCAGCCGGCCGAGGCGTTGGCCAGCGCGCACACCGCGGTTGCCGACGCACGTGCCGTCGGGGCGGTCGGTGCGGAGGCGTCGGCGCTGGTCACGCTGGGCACGCTGGCGGACGGCGCGGGCGATCCGGTCGAGGCTCGCGAACGGTTGTGCGAGGCCGAACGCAAGGCGCACAACGCCGGTGCGCTGAACGTCGAGATCCGGGCGATGTACTTCCTCGCCCTCAGCTACGACGACCAGGCGGAGATGGATCTGGCGCTCGCCCACGCCGCCCGTGGGGTCGAGCGGGCCGAGGCGGTCGGGCTGACCTGGAGCGCGTACGGGCTGGAGCTGCGTGCCCGGCTCCTGTATTTGCGGTATCTCAGCGGAGATTGGCCGAAGGAGGATGCCGCGGGGCGTGCCCGGCGAGGCGTGTCCAGTGCGGTCGCTGCGCGGATCTTGGCCAACTGGGTCCTGTTCCTGGTGGGGCGCGGGCGATTCGCGGACGCGGCCAAGGCGTTGCCGGGATTGCGGCAGCAGTGGATGGCGGATCCGCAGATCGCCTTGTCGGCGGGCGACGCGGCGATCGAGCTGGCCGCTTGGCGCGGGGAGCATGCCGAGGCGCTGCGGATTACCGACGAATTGGTGTCCTGGCTGGAGAAGGTCGAGACGGCGCTGCTCGGCGGGATCCGGATCGTGGCGCTGGCGATTCCGTCGGCGGCGGCGTTGGCCGCGGAGGCACGCGCCAAGGGGGATCTGGCCGCGGCCGATCGGTTTGTGGCTGTCGGGCGACGGCTGGTGGAGCACGGGCGGCGTTGTGCTGCCGAGGGGCATCCCCGGTCGGGGACTATCGGGCCGGAGGGGCGGGCTTGGCTGGCCCGGATGGAGGCCGCGGCGTCCGGGCTGGAGGGCCCGGCCGATCCGGAGCTGTGGGGTGCGGCGGCCGAGGCTTATTCGTACGGGGCGGTTTACGAACAGGCGGTTTGCCGGTGGCGGCAGGGGGAGGCGTTACTGGCCGCCGGACAGCCGGGGGCGGCGGAGGCGTTGGAGGCGGCGCATTCGGTGGCGGTGAAGCTGGATGCGGTTCCGTTGCGGGATGCGGTGCGGGAGTTGGCGCATCGGGCTCGGGTCGAGTTGGCTGGGGTTGAGGTCGTTCCCGTTGCTCGGGCGCAGGTGAATCCGTTGACTGACCGGGAGCGGGATGTGCTGGAGCGGGTTGCGCTGGGGCGGACTAATCGGCAGGTGGGGGAGGAGTTGTACATCAGCGAGAAGACGGTGAGCGTGCACCTTTCCCGGGTGATGGCGAAGCTGGGGGCCAGTCGGCGGGCTGAGGCTGTGGCTATTGCTTATGACCGGGGGTTGCTTACTGTGCCGGAGTAGCTCGGCGGCTCGTCGCCTGGCGGCGACATTGCCTGCCTTGGTTGCGTGGGGCACCCCGAAGGTTGATTGTGCTGACGGTTCGGGGGTGCTTGTCAAGGCGGGAAAGATGCCTTGACAAGCACCCCCGAACCGCAGGGGAGCTTCGTATCGGGGTGCGGGGGAGGGGCTGGGTGCCTCGCTCGTTGGGTGCACTGGCTGCGGGTGGGTCGGTGGGTCGTGAGGGGAACCCTGAGGGAATCAGAGTCAATGAGGGTGGCCCTCACGAACCCTTAGCGGCCGGGTAGGTGGCGCAGAAGTTTCATGCTTACGGTCATGAAGCGGGCCCACACTGAGCCCGGCACTCCCTTAGGCGGGCGTAGGGCCAGGCCTCGTTGTACTGCGATGGACTGCGCTTCCGTGTACTTCAGCAATCCCTCTGCGCCGTTTCGTCGGCCGGCGCCGGATTCCTTCATGCCGCCCATGGGGACGCCTACTGTTCCGAAGGTTGCTGCGTAACCCTCGTTGACGTTGACCGTGCCTGCTTTCAGGCGGGCGCCTACTTCCCAGCCTGCGCGGCCGTTTTTGGTCCAGACGCTTGCGTTCAAACCGAAGGGGGTGTCGTTTGCTCGTTCGATCGCGTCGTTGACGTCGCTGAATCCGTAGATCGACACCACTGGGCCGAAGGTTTCCGAAGCGAACGGGGTCATTCCGGGGCGTACGTCTGTCAGGACCGTCGGTTCGTAGAACAGCGGGCCCAGGTCTGGGCGGGGGCGTCCGCCGGTCAGGACGCGGGCGCCTTTTGCTCGGGCGTCTTCCACGTGGGCCGTCACGGTTTCCAGTTGGCTCTTCGACGTCAGCGAACCCATTCCGGCGTGGTAATCCAGTGCGCCGCCCAAACGCAATGCTGCTGTGCGGGCCACGAATTCGCGGGTGAACTCCTCGCGGATGCTGTCGTGCACGTAGATCCGCTCCACCGACACGCACAGCTGGCCTGCCGACGAGAAGCACGCCGTGACGGCGCCGGCGGCGGTTTTGGCGATGTCTGCGTCCGGCAAGACGATCATGGGGTTCTTGCCGCCCAGTTCCAGCGAATAGCTGGTGAGCCGTTGCGCGATGCGGCCTGCCAGGTCCTTGCCGGTCGGGGTCGAGCCGGTGAAGCACAGGTAGTCGCATTCTTCCAGCAGAGCATTGCCGATTTGCGAGCCTCGGCCCAGCACGATTTGCCACAGACCGGAGGGCAGACCTGCCTCTTCCGCCAGCTCTTGCAGCCACAGGGCGGACAGCGCGGTCTGGTTGTCCGGTTTCTGCACGACTGCGTTCCCGGCGACGAGCGCGGGGAAGACGTCCATCGCGGTCAGGGCCAGCGGGTAGTTCCAGGGCGAGATGATCCCGACGACGCCCTTGGGGTGCCGCAGTTCGCCTGCTCGCGTCAAGCCCGGGATGACGCCGGGGGCGCGGCGCGGGGAGAGGATTTTCGCGCTGTGCTTGCCGTAGTAAGCCGCCACCAGCACGGTGGCGCTGACCTCGTCGAACGCGTCGATCCGGGCCTTGCCTGCTTCGACCTGGACCAGGTCGAGGACTTCCGCTTGCCGCGCGAGGACCAGGTCGTGCAGTCGCACGAGGAACTGCTGACGGCGGGTCACCGGCAACGCTGCCCACTCGCGTTGCGCGTCGCGGGCAGAGGCGAAGGCGGCGCGTACTTCGGCGTCGTCGGCCTGGGGGAGGGAGGTGATCGGCTGGCCGGTGAAAGGCGCGGTCATCTGCACCGGCGCGTTGTCGGCGCCGCCGGTTACGCGGGCTACGAGTGCGGCCGCGCGGGACGCGGACGGGGCGCCTGCTACGCCGCCGACGGTTGCGGGCAGGGGCTGGCCGGTGAGGTTCGCCGGGGTCGTACTCGTCATCGAGCGCACCTTCTTCCGTGCGGGGCCGGGTGTTACCGACGAGTACACCATACCGGCGGTATGGACACTAGTCGCCCGAGTACAGCAGCACGGCGATCCGCTTCCACTCCTCCAGCAGCTGGCGGCGACGGCGCGGGTCGCCGCCCAGTTCGGCGTCCAGTGCGAGGCCGCGGGTGAGGTTCACGGTGAGCCAGAACAGCATCTCCGCACGTTCTTTCGGCAGGTCGCCCGCGACGTCGCTGATGTGCTCCAGCGTCGCCCGGCCCAGTGCGCGGTCGACCGGCCGGATCGCGGCGCGCAGCTCCGGGTCGGTGCGGGCGGCGACCCACAGCTCGGTGACCGCGGTGGACAGCGTGCCGGAATAGCCCTCCCACAGCAGGTCGATCGCCGCCGCGACGCCGGACGCGCCGCCCGGCAGCGAGCCGAGCGAGGCGGCGAGCTGGGTGCGCAGCTTCGTGGTGAGGTGCTCGACCGCGGCCGCCATCAGCTCCGCCTTCGTGGCGAAGTAATGCTGCACCGCACCCTTCGAGACGCCGGCCCGGGTGCAGATCTCCTGCACCGACGCCCGCGAATACCCGATCTCGACCAGGCAGTCGATCGTCGCGTCCAGCAGTGCGGTGCGCGTCTGCTCGCGGCGTTCGGCCTGGGTGCGGTGTCCCCGGGCGACCTCGGTCATCGCGGCTCCTGCTTTACGTACCGGACGGATGGGATGTACATTCCGGCTAGAACTTACCTGCCAAGCGTCATGTTTTCCAGTCCGCGGGAGGCCAAGCCGTGCCGTTGCAGATCCAGAAGAGCTCGTGGAGCACCACCGAACTCGAAGACCTCCGGGAGCTCGCCCGGTCGTTCCTGCAGAAGGAATTCGTGCCGAACCAGGAGCGCTGGGCGGCGGAGAAGAAGCTCGACCGCGAGATCTGGACCAAGGCGGGCGAACTCGGCCTGCTGTGCCTGTCGATCCCGGAGGAGTACGGCGGGGGCGGCGGCACGTTCGCGCACGAGGCCGTGCTGTACGAGGAGCAGGCCCGGGCCGGGGACAGCGCGTGGGGCGTCACCGTCCACAGTGGAATCGTCGCGCATTACATCCTGGCGTACGCGTCGGAGGAGAAAAAGCGCGAGTGGCTGCCGAAGATGGCCACCGGCGAGATGGTCGGCGCGGTCGCGATGACCGAGCCCGGCACTGGTTCAGACCTTCAGAACATCAAGACCCGCGCGGTCCGCGACGGCGACCACTACGTGATCAACGGCGCGAAAACGTTCATCACCAACGGTTTCCACTCCGACCTCGTCGTGGTCGCGTGCAAGACCGACCCGGACGCCGGCGCGCAGGGCGTCTCGCTGATCGTGGTCGAGACCGACACCCCGGGCTTCCGCCGCGGCCGCGTGCTCGACAAGGTCGGGCTCAAGGGGCAGGACACCGCCGAGCTGTTCTTCGACGACGTCCGCGTGCCCGCCGCGAACCTGCTCGGCGACGCCGAGGGCCAGGGCTTCATCCAGCTGATGCTGCAGCTGCCGCAGGAACGGCTGATCATCGCGGTGACCGCGGTGGCCGGGCTGGAAGCCGCGGTGAACCTGACCATCGACTACACCAAGGAACGCACCGCGTTCGGCCGCCCGATCTTCAACTTCCAGAACACGAAGTTCAAGCTCGCCGAGGCGGCGACGGAAGCCGCGGTGTCGCGCGCGTTCCTCGACCAGTGCATCGAACGGCACCTGCGCGGCGAACTCGACGTGCAGGGCGCGGCGATGGCGAAGCTGTGGACGACCGAGCGGGTGAACAAGGTCGTGGACGACTGCCTGCAGCTGTTCGGCGGCTACGGCTACATGACCGAGTACCCGATCGCGCGCGCCTGGGCCGACGTGCGGATCTCGCGGATCTTCGGCGGCACCAGCGAGATCATGAAGGAAATCATCTCCCGCACGCTCTGAAATCCGTTGCAGCGAAAGGACTTCTCCGTGAAACAGGGTCCGCTCGCCGGGCTGCGGGTGGTGGAGCTGGCCGGACTGGCGCCGGCTCCGTTCGCCTGCATGATCCTGGCCGACCTCGGCGCCGACGTGATCCGCGTCGACCGCGCCACCCCGGGCGCCGACGTGCTCGGCATCCCGAACGACCCGCTCGCCCGCGGCAGGCGGTCGGTCGGGGTGAACACGAAAACGCCCGAGGGCGTCGAGCTCGTGCTGAAGCTGGCCGAGCGCGCCGACGTGCTGATCGAAGGCTTCCGGCCGGGCGTCGCGGAACGGATGGGCATCGGCCCGGAGCAGGTGCACGCCCGCAATCCGCGGCTCGTCTACGGCCGGATGACCGGCTGGGGCCAGGACGGTCCGCTCGCGTCGGCGGCCGGGCACGACATCAACTACATCAGCGTCGCCGGTGCGCTCGACCCGATCGGCCGCGCGGGCGAACGTCCGGTGCCGCCGCTCAACCTGGTCGGCGACTTCGGCGGAGGTGGTCTCATGCTCGCGATGGGCGTGCTGGCCGCGCTGCACGAGCGCACGACGTCCGGACGCGGCCAAGTCGTGGACGCGTCGATGGTGGAAGGCGCGGCGCTGTTGACCACGAGCCTGCACGGGATGCGCGCGGCGGGCGTGTGGCCGGGCGAGCGCGGCGAGAACCTCCTCGACGGCGGCGCCCCGTTCTACGACACCTACGAGACCGCGGACGGCAAGTACGTCGCCGTCGGCGCGATCGAGATGCGGTTCTGGGGCGACCTCGTCAAGGTGCTCGGGCTGGAGAACGAAGACCTGCCGATGCACGTCGACCAGAGCCAGTGGCCGCGGCTGCGCAAGATCCTGGCCGAGGCGGTCGGCCGGTTCACGCGCGACGAACTGGTCGCGCGGGCGGAAGGCACCGACGCGTGCCTCACCGCGGTCCTGTCGCCGTGGGAAGCGGCCGAGCATCCGCAGAACGCGGCGCGCGGGACGTTCGTGGACATCGGCGGCACGGTGCAGCCCGCTCCGGCGCCGCGGTTCGACCGGACGCCCGCGGCCACGCCGGAAGCACCGCACGAGAAGGGCTCGGACACCGCGGAGGTGCTGGCGGAGCTGGGTTACGACGACGCGGGTGTCGCGGCGTTGAAGGAGGCCGGAGCGATCGCCTGACCGCTCACGACGGCAGATCGGACCGGATCACCGAGTAGAGGATGTGATCGCGCCACTGCCCGTCGCGGAAATCGAACCCGCGCAGGATCCCCTCGCGGGTGAACCCGGCCTTCTCCAGCGAACGCTGGCCGGCCCGGTTGCCGACCTCGGTGCTGGCCTCGACGCGGTTGAACTGCGTGTGCGCGAACAGGTAGCGCACGAGCTGCCGCTGCGCCTGCGCGCCGAGGCCGTGCCCGCGCGCCTCCGGAAGCAGGACCATGCCGATGTTCCAGCAGTAGGTGTGCGGGCCGGTCCGCGTGCGATGCCACGAAACGAGCCCGAGCGGGCGTTCGTCGAGCGTGGGGACGAGCATGCCGTTGTCGGTGGTCAGCATGCCGTTCTCGCGCCAGAGCCGCCGGACGTAGCCGGGGTCGTGCCAGCCGAACCACTGGTGCTCGCCGACCGTCTCCGGGTCGTTGGTCAGGGCCTCCAGCAGACCGAGGTCGGACTCGCGCACCGGGCGGAGAGTCACTGGGCCGTCGTCCATCGCCGGAGCGTACCGGGGGCGCTCGCCGGGCCCGGGCCACCCGATGGTGACCGGGGTCACCCGGCCGTGAGCTTTCTGGCTGGATCGGGGCCTGCGACGGGCCATTCCGGCGTGCCGTCACTACAGTGGGAGCCGACTCTGCCGAGGCGGGGCCGGCGTCCGACCGGGCGCCGGGGGAGCGGAGGGGAACGAAACCATGTCGAGCGGCCTGAAGAAGATCGTCGTCGTCGGAGTGGTCGCGCTCGTGCTGTTCTTCCTGATCACGCAGCCCACCAACTCCGCGGCCTTCGTGCACCGCGTGCTCGGCTGGCTCAAGGACGGCGCCGAAGCGATCGTCACGTTCTTCAAGAGCCTCTTCGCCTGACCCCGGTTTCCCGCTCGCCGGACCGCCCTCGCGCGCCCGTCCGGCCACTTAGTCACGCTTTGTCACCGGATCCCGGGATTCGGGCACTTCGCTCGACCATCCGGGTGGATTGGCCCGTAAAACCGCCTGGTCACCGAATTTCCGGGGTCCGGGGTATGGCGGAGAAAGCGGGTGCCGCCCTACGGTGCTCACATTGCGTGATCAGCCGGTTCTCCGGTCCCCCGGGAGCCGGGTCACGGCGGGTTTTCGGCCCGGTCACGCGTGGGGAGCCAATCGTGGACGCGCAACGGGGCAGGCGGTCGAAATGCCTGCCCGTCGGGGAGCGATGAGGAGGCAGGGATGACCGGAGATCCCGGAGTGGACGCGTTGATCCGGCAGTGGTCGGCCGAGCGCGAGAAGACCCCTGAGGAGCAGGAGGTCGATCGCATCGCCTCGGCCTGGCTGGCCGACGCGCCGGCCGCTCCGCCCGGCATCCCCGGCCAGCGCGCCCGGTCCGGACCCGCCCGCTGGGCCCCGGTCGAGGCCGCCGACCCCGGCTACCTCGACGCGATGCGCGCCCGGCTGCCGGAGGTCCCGGAAGAACTGCTCGTCGCCGCCGCGGGCTGGTGGCAGATGGTCGGCGACGTCGCCGAAGCGCAGCAGTGGTGGGACGCCGGGATCAGCCCGCTGGACCAGCGAGCCCTCGACTACCGGGCGGCCGGTCTCGCACCGTCCGACCTCGCGCGGCGGCTCGGCCCGATGACGGTGCTGCAGCACCTCCGCCGGGGCAGCGCGCCCGCGTGGTGCGTCGCGCGGCTGGCGCGGCAGCAGAAGCCTGCCTGACCGTTCGTTCCGCGTGGTTCTCGCGGGGCGAAGTGCCTGAACGTCCGTTCCGTGCGGCTTGCGCGGGCGGATGTGGCTGATCGTTCGTTCCGCGGTTCGTGCGGGAGGAAGCGGGCGGTCGTTCGTTCCGTGCGGTTCGTGCGGGTGGATGTGGCTGATGGTTCGTTCCGTGCGGCTCGTGCGGGAGGGCGTGGCTGGTCGTTCGTCCGTGCGGCTCGCGCAGCAGGAAGCGCCTCATAGTTCGTTCCATCCGGCTCGCGCCGGAAGAAGTGCCTGATTGTTCGTCCCGCGGTTCGTGCGGGAAGAAGCCTGTTTGACAGCTGTGTTGCCTGGTCGGCGAATCGGCCAGGCAACACGGCGAAGCGCCCGTCGCGGTGCGGTGGAAAGCACTCCTTGCCGGGAGCGCCGGAAGCCGCATGCGGCGGACGTTTTTGTTTGGCGGTGCCGCACCGCGGCGAAGCCCGCCTGGCGCGTCCGGTCGGCGAAGCCCGACGGCAGCCGTTCCGACTGAACCCCGCCTCGACGTGGGGCTTAGCTTCGGCCAACCCCGCCTCGGCAGCGGGCTGGTGAGTGTTTGTGCGGCGTGAACCGTCCACCTGACGGAACCGGGTTACCCGGCCGGGTGAACCGGCGTGGCGGGGGCCATGGCGATGCGTGCGTAACGCTAACCTGCGCGGGCTCGTTGTGTGTTGCGAACCCCAAGCCATGCTGGAGGACCGGAGTTTCGTGCCCGCCACCGGACAGACCCCCGACACCGAGCGGACCGGGGACGAGACCGCGGCTCCCGCTGCCGCCCCGTCGCCCGCCCGTCGCGGTCATGGCGCCGCGCTCGCGGTGCGGCTTGCCGTCGTCGTCGCGGTGCTCGCCGTCGCGGGCGGCGGGGTCTGGATCGTCACCAGGGCGACCGCCCCGGAAGCCAGCCCGACCACGACGGACATCCCGGCGCTGAGCGTCAAGGCGGTCGACGTCAAACCCGGTTCGATCGCGCCGGTCAACGCCGTCGTCGCGGGCGGGGCGGCGGACCAGGGCACCGCGCCGCAGTCGGCGCGCCCGACCGGCGGCGACCCGCTGCAGGCCTGGGCGGACAAGGTCGCGCCCGCCACCGGCATCCCGGCGCGGGCAGTGCGCGCGTACGGCAACGCGGAGCTCGCGATGCGCGAGGTCGACCGCGGCTGCCACATCTCCTGGGCGACGCTCGCCGGCATCGGCCGCATCGAGTCCAACCACGGCCAGTACGGCGGGGCGGTCCTCGGCGCGGACGGCCGCCCGTCGAAGCCGATCATCGGCGTCCCGCTCGACGGTTCCTCCGGGGTCCGCGCGATCGGCGACACCGACGGCGGCCAGCTCGACGGCGACCCGGTCGCGGACCGCGCGGTCGGCCCGATGCAGTTCATCCCGGGCACCTGGCGGAAGTGGGCGTCGGACGCCACCGGCGACGGCCGCGCCGACCCGCAGCAGATCGACGACGCCGCCCTCACCGCCGCCCGCTACCTGTGCGCGGGCGGCCGCGACATGGCCAGCCCGGCGGGCTGGTGGTCGGGGATCCTGTCGTACAACAACTCGACGGAGTACGCGCAGAAGGTCTTCGGCCTGGCGGACGGCTATGCGAAGGCAGCGCAGAAGGTGCAAGCGGGCTGACGCCCGGGTCTGCCTCCCGTTACCGGTCGGTGAGGGGCTCCTTCACGGACTTGGATTCCCCCAAGGGGTCCTTCACGGACCACGTCCGCCACAGTCCGGCATGCGCCTCGATGCCGCGCTGGGGTGTTTGCCCGGATCGAGCTGCCGGGTCTTTCCAGCGCGACGGGGTGCCGGAGCGGCGAGTCAGCGGCCGGCCACCCGGCGAATCCGGCCGCGAACGCCGGATGGGGCCCCGGTCACGACCTCGCCGCCTCTCAGCAACGTCGTCCCCGGCCAGTGCTAGCGTCGATACCGTGCCCGCAGATCCCGGCCCGGCCGCGTCCCCGCTCGGGCGCCGGCTCATGATCGTCGCCACGAGCCTCGTGAGCCTGGCGTTGTGCTGCGGGCTGGCCTGGTGGCAGTGGGACCGGTTCACGTCCGCCACCGGCACCTTCCAGAACCTCGGCTACGTGCTGCAATGGCCGCTTTTCGGGCTCTTCCCCGCGTTCATGTTCTGGCGCATCAAGAAGCTGCGCGAACGCGAAGAGGAAGCCGCCGGCCAGCCCGAACCGCCTGCTCCGGCCCCGGTCCGCGTGCCCGCGCCGCGACCGGCCGCGGCTCCCGTCGAAGAAGACGACGAACTCGCCGCCTACAACCGCTACCTGCGCGAGCTCAACGCCCGCGACCAGCAGTCCTGAACGCCCGCGGAAATGAGGACGCTCCCATGACGACCAGCACCGACGGTGCCGCCCCCGCTCGCCAGTCGAAGGTGTCCGGCTCGCTGACCCGGTTCCGGGCCAGCGCGTACGTGACCGGTGTCGGCCTGCTCGCGCTCTGCGCCACCATGATCATCGAGTACGGCTTCGGCAACGCCACGCCGGCGCAGGTGTACTCGCCGATCCACGGCGTGCTCTACATGATCTACCTGGTGCTCACCATCGACCTCGCGATCAAGGCCCGCTGGTCGATCAAGAGCACCGTCCTGGTGCTGCTGGCCGGGTGCGTCCCGTTCGTGTCGTTCGTCGTCGAGCGCCGGGTGACGCACCGGGTGCAGGCCGGGCGCGACGTCTTCTGAGCACCGAAAAAACCGCGGCGCCCGGAAATCCGGACGCCGCGGTTTTCTTGTGCCAGGGGATCAGGAGCCGAAGCCGACACCGGTCAGGGACCGGACCTCCATCTCCGCGTGCTTGGCCGGATCGCTCTTCGACCGGCCGACGAACGTGCCGATCGCGCCGCACAGGAACGACACCGGGATCGACACCAGGCCCGGGTTCTTCAGCGGGAACCAGTGGAAGTCGACGCTCGGGAAGATCGAGTCCGAGGCTCCCGACACCACCGGCGAGAACAGCACCAGCACGACGCAGGCGATGAGCCCGCCGTAGATGCTCCACAGCGTCCCGGTGGTGTTGAACCGTTTCCAGAACAGCGAGTACAGCAGGGTCGACAGGTTCGCCGACGCCGCCACCGCGAGCGCGAGCGCCACGAGGAACGCGATGTTCTGGCCGTTGGCGAGGATGCCGCCGAGGATGGCGAGCACGCCGATCACGACCGCGGTCAGCCGGGCGACCCGGACCTCGTCCTCCGGCTCCGCCTTGCCGCGCTTCATGACGTTCGCGTAGACGTCGTGCGCGAACGAGGCGGACGCGGTCAGCGTCAGCCCGGCCACCACGGCGAGGATCGTCGCGAACGCGACCGCCGAGATGACGCCGAGCAGCACCGTCCCGCCCACGTGCAGGGCCAGCAGCGGCGCGGCCGAGTTCTCGCCGCCGGGCGCGGCCTTGATCTCGTCCGGGCCGACGATCGCCGCCGCGCCGAAGCCGATCACCAGCGTGCACAGGTAGAACACGAACATGCACGCGGTCGCCCACACCACCGAGCGGCGCGCCTCGCGGGCGTTCGGCACGGTGTAGAAGCGCATCAGCACGTGCGGCAGCGAGGCGACGCCGAGCACCAGCGCCAGCGACAGCGACACGAAGTCGAGCTTCGTGGTGCCGTCCTTGCCGTAGGAGCCGCCGGGGGAGAGCAGGTCCTTGCCCATCGGGCTGCGGTCGGCGGCCGCGCGCAGCAGGCTCGAGAAGTTGAAGCCGTACTTGCCCATCAGGAACACCGTGATCAGCGACGCCGCGGTGAGCAGGATGGTGGCCTTGATGATCTGGACCCAGGTGGTGCCCTTCATGCCGCCGAGCAGCACGTAGGAGATCATCACCAGCCCGACCACGGTGATCACCACCGCCTGGCCCCACTTGGAGTGGACGTCCAGCAGCAGCGCGACCAGGCCGCCCGCGCCCGCCATCTGCGCGAGCATGTAGAAGAAGGAGATCACCAGCGTCGACGTGGCCGACGCGGCGCGCACCGGGCGCTGCTTCATCCGGAAGCTGAGCACGTCGCCCATGGTGAAGCGGCCGGTGTTGCGCAGCAGTTCCGCGAGCAGCAGCAGGTCGACGAGCCACGCGACGAGGAAGCCGATGGAGTAGAGGAAGCCGTCGTAGCCGTTCATCGCGATCGCGCCCGCGATGCCGAGGAACGACGCCGCGGACAGGAAGTCGCCGGACAGCGCGACGCCGTTCTGCCTTCCGGTGAAAGCGCTGTCGGCGGTGTAGTAGCCCGACGTCGACGAGCGGCGGTTCCCCGCGCGGTACACCACGTAGAGGGTGATCGCGACGAACAGCGCGAACACCCCGGTGTTGATCAGCGGGTTGCTCTCCGAAGCTCCTTCGGCGAGCGAAACGGTGGTCACTGGGGCGTTCCTTCCGTGACAGGGGCGGCCTGCGCTCGGATCTCGGCGGCGCGCGGGTCCATCTCGCGGTCGGCGAAGCGGACGTACAGCGCGGTGATGACCGCGGTGGTGAGGAACTGGCCGAGGCCGAGCAGCATGCCGACGTTGACCAGGCCGAAGACCGGCGTGCTCATGAACTCGCCCGCGTAGGCGGCGAGCACGACGTAGACCAGGTACCAGACGAAGAACCCGATGCTCATCGGGAACACGAACCGGCGGAAGCGGCTGCGCAGCGCGCGGAACTGGGGGCTGCGCTGGATCTGCTCGTAGTCCGGGCCGCGCTTGCGGCGCCTGCCGCGCGGTGCGGCGTCGCCTCCTTCGCGGTCGAACAGCGCGGGCATCTGACCGGTGTCCTCGGCCGCGGAGGCCGGTCCGGTGGTGCGCGCGACGTTGTGCATGGCTGCCTCCGGCAACTTGCGCGGTGGAAGGCGGCGGGCATCGTTCGAGAAAGCGCCCGGATCGCCCTTGCGGACTGGGAGGCGGCCATAGTAACGACGGCGCCGGAACGCGGAAAAAGCCGGTTCGCGAGGGCACCGGAAATTCCTTTTCGCCCGGGAAATAGCGCGGAACGGCGCGTCCGGGCAGATCACAGGCTGATCACTCGGAATAGTGAGCACCGATGTCACGGGGAGTCGCCGGTGCCGGTCCGGGTTGCGGCAGACGGCGGAGTGACGGGCCGGTCAAGATCCATTACGGTGACCGGTCGTAGCCGCCGGGCGGGGCGGCCGCTCCGTTTCGGCGGGCAGGTGGCCGGCCGGGCGGGGATTCCCAGGCAGGGAAGGGAGGCTGGCAAAAATCACCGGGTCGGGCGGCGCGTCGCTGCATCTCCACAACATCGGGTTCAACTTCCGGGTGCACCCACCCGATGGGGGCACGGAGCGTAGTCCCATCGAGGGTGTTGCTTACCCTGTGTGGGCTAATCGGGTGACGGCCGGACGCCGAGGCCGAGAGCGCCGGGTAACCGGAATTCCCGCGCCGGGCGGCCGGGTGCGAATCCGTGGCTCCGAGTTTCCGAGTTTTGACTATTTTCCCAGGTCAGCCCCCCGATGCGGAACGCAATAACGCAGGCGGCGATTGGTGTACGATTCTTTGGCCCCAGCCGCCCGCAGCGATCGATAGGCGCAGACAAGTTGATCTCGACCACCGCCGTGCAGTCCGCAAGTTGCGTCGTGCACGTGCATAGTCCCGGGAAGCCGATCGTCTCCCGGACCGGTGAAGGATCGACCCGGTCGTGCCCGCCCCCGGTCGGACGCGCGGGCAGGCGGACCGCGGGACTCCGCGCCGGGAGCGCGCTGCGCACCGGGAGCACGGAGGACCGAGGGGACCGCCGACGGGCCGCCACGACGCCGGACAGGGAGTCACTTTCGTGACCGTTGCAGGAGAAGGCCAAGTGCCTGTGGAAAAGCTGCTCGGCCGCCCGCCCAAGCGGCCGCGCTGGTCGTCGGGCTGGCGGGCGGCGTTGCGCTGGCGGGACTGGAGCCTGCCGGTCAAGCTGTCGGCGGTCACGATCGTCCCCATCGTGCTCGCGCTCGTCCTCGGCATCACCGCCATCGCGGGCCAGGTCTCGCGCTCGAGCGACTACCAGCGGATCGACCGGCTCGTCGCGCTGAGCACCCAGCTGCGCGCGCTCACCGACGGGCTTCAGCGCGAACGCACCCAGACCGCCGCCCAGCTGATCGCGGGCACCTCGGGCGTCACCCCGGAACTGAAGGCCGCCCGCGCGGCCACCGACGCCGCGGTCGCGCCGTTCACCGAGGCGGCCGCCCGGGTCGGGGCCGACGGTTCGAGCGTGTCCGGCGCGGTGAACTCGGCGAACGCGCAGGTCAACGAGATCGCGGTGATCCGCCAGCAGGTCGGGGCCGGCCTGCTGAACGCGGCCGAGGCGGTCGGCGACTACAACGCCGTCACCAGCGCGCTGATCGGAGCCGACACCGCGGTGTCGGCGGGCGCGAGCGCCGACGCGCTCGGCAGCACCCCGAGCGCGCTGCACGACCTCGAAGCGGCCAAGGAACAGGTGTCGGTCACCCAGTCCCTGGTGGGCTACGGCATCTCCGCGGGCACGCTGACCCCGCAGCAGCTGAGCGACGTGCGCGACGCGGAACTGCGGTTCGACGACCGCGTCGCCGACTTCAACGCCGCCGCCACCGCGCCGCAGCGCCTCGACTTCGAGAGCACGATCAAGCCGGACACTTCCTACGACCGCAAGCGGATGCTCGGCACCGTGCTCGGCGGTCAGGGCGTCTCGACCGACGACGCGCTCAAGCGGATTTCGGCGCAGGAGTGGAACAACGCCTCGAACGCGGTGACCTCGCAGCTGTCCGAGGTCTCCGGCCGGATGAGCACCGACCTCACCGCCGCGTCGTCCCAGCTGGTCGAGGACGCGGGCAGCAGCGCCGGTCTGCTCGCCGTGCTGCTGTTCGCGGCGCTCGCCGCGGCCGCCGCGGTCGTGTTCGTCATCGCCCGCCAGCTGCTGCGCTCGCTGAAGGTCCTGCGACGGTCCGCATTGGACGTCGCGGAGAAGGACCTGCCCGAGGCGGTCCGCAACATCCAGGAGGGCCGCGCGCAGAGCGTCGAGGTCGAACCGGTGCCGGTCCAGGTGCAGGACGAGGTCGGCGAGGTCGCGCGGGCGTTCGAGAAGGTGCACAGCCAGGCGCTGAAGCTGGCGACCGAACAGGCCGCCATGCGCGCCGGCTACTCCAGCGTGTTCGTCAACCTGTCGCGGCGCAGCCAGAGCCTCGTGCAGCGGCAGCTGCAGCTGATCGAGCGGCTGGAGCGCGACGAGGAGGACGCCGACCAGCTCGCCACGCTGTTCCAGCTCGACCACCTCGCCACCCGGATGCGGCGCAACAACGAGAACCTGATGGTCCTCTCCGGCGCCGAGCCGGGCCGCCGTTCCGGCCAGCCGGTCGCCACGCACGACGTGCTGCGCGCCGCGGTGTCGGAAATCGAGCAGTACCAACGGGTTTCGGTGCAGCACCCGCCCGCGGTGAAGATCGTCGGGTTCGCCGCGAGCGACGTCCAGCGGCTCATCGCGGAGCTGCTGGACAACGCGACCGCGTTCTCCGCGCCGGAAACGCAGGTGACGGTCGCGACGCGGCTCGCCGAGGACGGTTCGCTCAACGTCGACATCCTCGACAAGGGCATCGGCATGAACGAGTACGAGGTGGTGGAGGCCAACGGCCGGCTCACCGACTCGGGCTCGGTCGACCTCGCGACCTCGCGCCGGATGGGCCTGTTCGTGGTCGGCCGCCTCGCCGGCCGCCACCGCATCGGCGTTTCGCTGCACGGCGGCAAGGACATCGTCGGCGTGCGGGCCACCGTGGTGGTGCCGCCGGAGCTGGTGATGACCGGACTGGCCACGGTGCCCGGCGACCGGGGCGAGCCCGGTCAGCTGCCCGGGCCCAAGGCAAGCCTCGCCGCCCCGCCCGCCGCTCCCGGCGGACTGCCCCGGCGCCAGCGTCCGGCTTCCAACGGTTCGGCCGTGCCGGGTCTCGTTCCGCAGCAGGGCAGCAACTCCGAGGAAACGCAGCGCTGGCCCTCGGCGGGCGACCTCGCCGGGTTCTCCGGGGACAAGGTCGCGCGTCCGCCGTCCGACCTCGAGGTGTCCGGGACCGCGCTGTTCAGCCCGATCCCGCGCGACGACGACACGCCCGCCCCGCCGCCGCCCGCGCCGAAGCTGCCGCAGACCGTCGACGTCCCGCCGCCGCGTCCGGAGCCCGAACCGGAACCGGCCGCGGAAACCCGCGACGAGCGCGACGGCGAACTGCCCTCGGGCAAGGACCTGTTCTCCGCGGCCAACGCGACGACGCTGAGCGACTGGTGGAACCAGGCCGCGCAGCAGGTGCCGGAGGTCCCGCCGCCGTCCGCGGCGGAGACGACGATCGAGAACACGCCGATCTTCGACGAGATGCTGTCGGCCTGGTTCCGTTCGCCCGCGCAGCCGCCGCCCGCGGCCGCCTCCCCGGCGGCTTCGCCCGCGTCCGGCACAGCCGCCGCGGAGCCGGAGGCGGATTCCGATCAGCAGCAGCGCAATTGGGATTTCGCGAGCGACGAAAACTGGCGGACGGTGCAGGCACTGTCCCAAGTGGAGCCGACCGCGTTCACCAAGTCGGGCCTGCCCCGGCGCCGTCGCGGCGAGCAGCTCATGCCGGGCAGCGCCACGCCGGAACCGGCGGCTCCCGCGGCCGAAACGCAGGGCAGCGACCTCCCGGTCCGCGACCCCGCGGACGTGCGGGGACGGCTGAACAGCTTCCAGCGCGGCGTCACGCGCGGCCGTCAGGAAGTCCGCGGGACCGCGCCGGAAACCACTGGCGCCGCAGCGGATTCCCCGGCCGCGGACGCCTCCAGCGCTACGACGGCGCCCTCGCCCGAGCGGGCCCGCGCCCACGACGCGGCGGTCCGGCGGCGGCAGACGGTCGCGGGTGCGTTCGGCGTTCCCGCCGAGCAGAACCGGCCCGGCGGGATGCCGCAGCGCACCCCGGGTTCGACCGCCCCGTTCGGCGCGACGGACGCGCCCGCCGGCTTCGGCACCCGGCCCGCGGACGCGGACTCGCCGGACGAGACGGCTCCCGTCCCGGCCGTGCCCCCGGCGTTCGACCCGGACGGCGGCTGGCCGCGCCAGGAGCCCGCCGCGCGCACGGAACTGCCCGCGCCGCAACCGGATCGGACCGTCCGGCCGGACAAGCCGGACAGCCTGCCGACCCGCCGCAAGGGCGCGAGCAGCCTCCCGCCGCCTCCGCCGACCGCCGACCCGAACCAGGTCCCGGCCGCTGTGGCCGGGCTCGAGGCCGCGGTCTCCGGCACCGGGCAGACTCCTGCTTCGCAGGCGGCGCAGGCTTCGGCCAACGGCCAGACCGCGGCGCCGGAGAAGACGGACAGCCCGGCTTCGGCGAACGGACAGGCTTCCGCGCCTGCCGAGTCCCCGAGCACGGAGCAGACCTCCTTGTGGGGCAAGCCCGCCGAGAACCCGGGCCAGGCTTCGCCGCTGACGACGTGGCGCGCCGCGCAGCCTCCGGCCGCGGCGCCGAGGCAGCAGGCGGAGAAGGCGGAACAGTCCGGCACGACGGCGGACCCGACTTCGGCTCCGGCGGCTTCGGCCTCGGCGCAGGGACTGGCCGGGGGACTGGGGCAGACCCGGGTGCCCGGGCAGAACGTGCCGGGCGAGCCCGCGACGCCGGGGCAGCAGACCGGGTTGTGGGATCAGCCGCTGGTGCCGGGACAGGCTCCGTCGCGGCAGTCCTCCGCCGGGCAGGACGCCCCGCAGACCCCCGCCGAGCCCGCCGGTTCGGACGGGTCGGCCAGCCCCTCCACGACTCCTGCCGAAGGCGCCGCTGAGTGGAACTTCGGTTCCGACGAAGGGTGGCGGACGGTCCAGTCGGTGTCCCAGTCGACACCCGCTTCCTTCACTTCGGCAGGATTGCCTCGGCGCCGCCGAGGAGAACAGCTTCTTCCCGGCAGCGCACCGCCGCCCGCCGGGTCGGCGAGCCCCCGTCCGTCCCGCGATGCGCACGACGTGCGCGGTCGCCTGAGCAGTTTCCAGCAGGGGATCCAGCGCGGCAGGCACCGCACCGCGCAGGCCGCTGAGAAGAACCACGAAACATTGGAGGGTGAATGACCTCGCCGAATGCGGCCCAGCCGCAGCAGAACCAGTTCGGCTGGCTGGTGAACGACTTCGCCGACCGCGTCCCGGGCGTCGCGCACGCGGTCGTCGTGTCGGCCGACGGTCTCCTGCTGACGGCCTCCAACCGGCTGCCGCTCGACCGCGCCGACCAGCTCGCCGCCGTGGCGTCCGGGCTCGTCAGCCTCACCCAGGGGGCCGCCCGCTGTTTCGAGGCGGGCTCGGTGCGCGAGACCGTGGTCGAGATGGAGCTCGGCATCATGGTGCTGATGTCCATCAGCGACGGCTCCTGCCTGGCGATCCTCGCCGCGCCCAACTGCGACATCGGGCAGGTCGCCTACGAGATGACGATGCTCGTCGACCGCGTCGGCCAGATCCTGACCCCGGAGCTGCGCGCGCAGCTGCAGGGCGCCGGGGGCTCGCTGATCGGCGAACCGGTGGGATGATGGCGCGATGAGCCAGGGGTCCGGATTGTTCGGCGAAGAGCCCGGTACCGGCGGCGAGCCCCCGCGCGGGGACGAGCCCGCCGCCGGGGACGACGGCACGTTCGCCGACGTCCTCAACGGGTTCAGCCTTGATTCGGGCCGCTCGCGCAGAAAACGGAAGAAGAGCGGCAAAGAAAAGAAGGAATCCCAGTCCCCAGTGCCGCCCGCCGCGGGAGCGCACGCGGCAGCGGACCCGCCTGCGGCACCTGCGCCGCAGGCCGACCAAGGAGATGGTGTGACCTCTCTCGTCTCTCCACCGGGCAGTACGGACTCCGACGGCCCCAGACCAGGCGGGCTCTTCGACCCGGGACCGCCGAGCGGCGAGTTCTCGATGCCGTCGGCGATCGTCCGGCCCGAGCGCCACGATCGGGTGGACCCGGCCGAGGAGACGTCGATCGTGCGCCCGTACGCTCTCACCGGCGGGCGCACCCGGGCGAACTACGCGCTCGAACTGGAGACGTTGATCTCCACCAAGGACCATGTCGCCGCGGGGGGCTTCCCCCAGGCGGCGGCGGAGCAGATCGAGAGCATCTCGATCATGGAAGCGTGCCGGACCCCGCGTTCGGTGGCGGAGATCGCCGCGGTGCTGTCGGTGCCGCTGGGGGTGGCGCGGGTGCTGATCAGCGACGCGGCCGACGCCGGTCTCGTCACCGTGCACCGGACGATCTCGGGCCAGGACGGCGCCGAAGCACACTTGATGTTGATGGAAAGGGTTTTGAGTGGACTCCGTCGGCTTTAAGGCACCGCGGGAAACCGCGCCCCCGACCATGACATCGGCGAAGATCGTGGTGGCGGGCGGCTTCGGAGCGGGCAAGACGACCTTCGTGGGCTCGGTGTCGGAAATCGTCCCGCTCACCACCGAGGCGATGATGACCGACGCCAGCCGCGGCATCGACAACCTCGACCAGACGCCGTACAAGACGACCACCACGGTCGCCATGGACTTCGGCCGCGTCTCGCTCGACGCGGACCTGATCCTCTACCTGTTCGGCACGCCCGGCCAGCAGCGGTTCTGGTTCATGTGGGACGACCTGGTGCGCGGCGCGATCGGAGCGGTCGTGCTCGCCGACACCCGGCGGCTCGCGGACTCGTTCGCGCCGATCGACTTCTTCGAGGACCGCGGCCTGCCGTACATCGTCGGCGTGAACACGTTCGACGGCGTGCTGGAACACGACATCAATGATGTGCGCGAGGCGCTGTCGATCGATGCGAGCATCCCGATCGTCCGGTGCGACGCCCGGGAGCGGGAATCGACCAAGCAGACGCTGATCACGCTGGTCGAGTACGCGATGCGGCAGTGGATCGCGTTGCGCGCGGCGAAAGCGCACCAGTAAGCGAAAACCGGGTCACGCTTGGGTGGCCCGGTTTTTCTCTGCCTTGAGCGCTTGACGTCGAGCAACTGCAGTTCCGCGCGGCCGTCGCACGGAAAGTTCTCAGTACTCGTCGTGGCGGCGCCACCAGCTGCTGGGTGCGTCGGTGCCGCGGGACTCTTCCTCCCACGCCTCCTGCCGTCCGAACGGGGTGACGTCGAGGTACCGCAGCGTGCTGATGAACTGGTCGCCGCCGCGGCCGTCGGTGAAGTAGGTGCGGTAGACGTCGTCGCCGTCGCGGAGGAACACGCTCACGCCGAAGCCGCCGTCGATGCCGCAGTCCGCCGGGAAATCCGTGCCCGCGGCGGAAACCCACGGGATCGTCCAGCCCATCCTGGCCCAGTACCGCTCGATCTCCGGCGGCGTCGCGGGCGCGGCGACCTTGAGCGTGACGTCGCGGGCGTGCAGGTGCGCGAGGTTGCTCATGTTGTCCACGAGCAGGGAGCAGCCGGGGCAGCCCGCTTCGTCGCTGGCGTACAGCATGAAGTGGTAGACGATCAGCTGGCGGCGGCCGTCGAACAGGTCGAGCAGGCTTCGCGTGCCTTCCGGACCGGTGAATTCGTACTGCTTCGCGAAGCGGACCATGGGCATCCGGCGACGTTCGGCGGCCAGCCGGTCGCCTGCGCGCGTGTGTTCTTTTTCCTTGCGCAGCAACGATTCGCGGGCGCTGGCCCATTCTTCGGGCGAGACGACGCGGGGGAGTGCGGCGGTCATTTCAGGTCCTCCAGGATGCGGTCGAGATCTTCGAACCCGGACTGCCAGCCGTCGATGTGGCCGTCGCGCTCGGCGATGTCCGGGAACGGGGCTTGGTGGAACGTCATCGAAGTTTTTCCTGCCAGCTCAGCGAAATCGATGGTCACGAGCGTTTCGCCGACCTCGTCCTCCGGGTGCTGCCAGCGGAACGTGAACACGAGCCGGGACGGTGCAGAAACCTCGCGGTAGACGCCGGACACCCGGCGGTCGATGCCGTCATCAGCGCTGGTGATCCGGGTGTGCCAGGTCCCGCCGGGGCGCGGGTCCGTGCTGGTTTCGGACGCGACGAAGCCGTGCGGGCCGAACCAGCTCGCGAGGTGCGCCGGGTCGGTCCAGACCTGGAACACCAGGTCCCGCGGTGCGTCGAAGACCCGCACGATGGTCAGCTCGCTCATTCCGCCCCCTCCTGCAACTGCCGCAGGTGCTCGTCCAAGCGGTCGAATCCGGACTCCCAGAACCGCCGGTACTCCGCGACCCAGCCGGCGACGTCCGCCAGCGGGCCCGCTTCCAGACGGCACGGGCGCCACTGCTTGGTGCGGCCCCGGCTGATCAATCCGGCCTGCTCCAGCACTTTCAGGTGCTTCGAGACGGCCTGCAGGCTCACCTCGAACGGCTCGGCCAGCTCGTTGACGGTGGCCTCGCCGCGGGTGAGCCGGGCGAGGATCGCGCGCCGGGTCGGGTCCGCCAGGGCGGCGAACGTGGTGCTCAGCTGATCTGTCGGCATCGGCGCTCAATCACTTGGTTAATTAACTATCCGGTTGAATATAGCTCCGATGTCAACCCTTGAGAGCCGGGTCACTTCGGGCTCGGGTTTCCAATAGTAGGAAGTCCTAGTAAATTGAGAGGATGAGCGGCAGCGACCTGTACCGTCCCGCGAACCCGGTCCGGTTCGTCACGGCATCCAGCTTGTTCGACGGCCACGACGCCTCGATCAACATCATGCGCCGGATCCTGCAGTCCCAGGGCGCGGAGGTGGTGCACCTCGGCCACAACCGGTCCGTCGACGAGGTGGCCACGGCCGCGATCGCCGAGGACGTCCAGGGCGTCGCCATCTCCGCCTACCAGGGCGGGCACGTCGAGTACTTCAGCTACCTCGTGGAGCTGCTGAACGAGCGCGGCGCGGGGCACATCAAGGTGTTCGGCGGCGGCGGTGGCGTCATCGTGCGCGAGGAGATCGACCTGCTGCATTCGCGCGGCGTGGCGCGGATCTTCTCGCCGGAAGACGGCTACGAGATGGGCCTGCCGGGCATGATCAACTTGATGATCAAGGAGTGCGACAGCGACCTGTCCGCGCAGCCGCCCGCCTCGGTCGACAAGCTGCTGTCCGGCGACGTTCAGGCGCTTGCCCGGGTGATCACCCAGCTGCAGCGCGAAAATCTGCCCGCCGAATGGCTGTCGGCGATCAACGAGGCCGCCGGGAAGAAGCACGTGCCGGTTCTCGGTATCACCGGCACCGGCGGTTCCGGCAAGTCCTCGCTGACCGACGAGCTGATCCGCCGTTTCCGCCTCGACCAGGAAGACAAGCTGCGCATCGCGGTGCTCGCGGTGGACCCGTCGCGGCGCAAGGGCGGCGGCGCGCTGCTCGGCGACCGCATCCGGATGAACTGCCTCGACGGTTCGCCGGTGTACTTCCGTTCGCTCGCCACCCGCACCACCAGCGGCGAGATCCCGGCCGGGCTGAGCGAGTCGATCCTCGCCTGCAAGGCGGCCGGATTCGACCTGGTGATCGTGGAGACACCGGGCATCGGCCAGGGCGACGCGGGCATCGTCGACTACGTGGACGAGTCGCTGTACGTGATGACGCCGGAGTTCGGCGCCGCGTCGCAGCTCGAGAAGATCGACATGCTCGACTTCGCCGACGTGGTCGCGATCAACAAGTTCGAGCGCCGCGGCGCCGAGGACGCGCGTCGCGACGTCGCGCGTCAGCTGGTGCGCAACCGCGAGGCGTTCGGCTCCGCGCCCGAAGAGATGCCGGTGTACGGCACGAGCGCGGCGAAGTTCAACGACGACGGCGTGACCGCGTTGTACCAGCACCTGCGCGACATGCTCGCCGATCGCGGGCTGTCGGTGTCCGCCGGTACCCTGCCGGCGGTTTCGGGCAAGGTCTCGACGGACGCCAGCACGATCATCCCGGGCAACCGGGCGCGCTACCTCGCCGACATTTCCGAGACGGTGCGCGGGTACCACGAGCAGACCGAGAAGCAGGTCGCCGCGGTCCGCAAGCGCGAGCACCTCGCCGCGGCCAAGGCTGCACTGTCCGAAGTGGACGCGAACACGGACGCGCTGGACGGCCTGCTCGCCGCCGCAGAGTCCGACGTGGCAGGCGAGACCACCAAGCTGCTCGAGCGGTTCCAAGCGCTCGCCGCGGAATACCGCCAGGACGAGCTGGTCGTGAAGATCCGCGACAAGGAACTGCACACCCAGCTGTGGCGGGAAACCCTGTCCGGCAACCGGATCCCGCGCGTGGCGCTGCCGCGCTACACCGAGTCCGGCGAGCTGCTTTCCTTCCTGCGCCGGGAAAACCTGCCCGGCTACTTCCCGTACACCGCGGGCGTGTTCCCGTTCAAGCGCGAGGGCGAGGACCCGGCGCGGATGTTCGCCGGCGAGGGCGACGCGTTCCGCACCAACCGCCGGTTCAAGCTGCTGTCGGCCGATTCCGAGGCCAAGCGGCTGTCGACGGCGTTCGACTCGGTCACCCTCTACGGCCACGACCCGGACACCCGCCCGGACATCTACGGCAAGGTCGGCACCTCCGGCGTCTCCATCGCGACGCTGGACGACATGAAGGCGCTCTACGACGGGTTCGACCTGACCGCGCCGAACACCTCGGTGTCGATGACGATCAACGGCCCCGCGCCGACGATCCTCGCGTTCTTCCTCAACACCGCGATCGACCAGAAGTTCGCCGCCTTCCGCGAGGAGCACGGGCGCGAGCCGGCCGCGGACGAGGCGGCGCAGCTGCGCGAATGGGCGTTGCGGAACGTGCGCGGCACCGTGCAGGCGGACATTCTCAAGGAAGACCAGGGCCAGAACACCTGCATCTTCTCCACCGAGTTCAGCCTGCGGATGATGGCCGACATCCAGGAGTGGTTCATCCAGCACGGGGTGCGCAACTTCTACTCGGTGTCGATCTCCGGCTACCACATCGCCGAGGCCGGGGCGAACCCGATCTCGCAGCTGGCCTTCACGCTCGCCAACGGGTTCACCTACGTCGAGTCGTACCTGGCGCGCGGCATGGACATCGACGATTTCGCGCCGAACCTGTCGTTCTTCTTCTCCAACGGGATGGACGCGGAGTACTCGGTGCTCGGCCGGGTCGCGCGGCGGATCTGGGCCGTGGCGATGCGCGAGCGCTACGGCGCGAACGACCGGTCGCAGAAGCTCAAGTACCACGTGCAGACCTCGGGCCGGTCGCTGCACGCGCAGGAGATGAGCTTCAACGACATCCGCACCACGCTGCAGGCGCTGTGCGCGCTGTACGACAACGCGAACTCCTTGCACACCAACGCGTTCGACGAGGCGATCACCACGCCGTCGGAGTCCTCGGTGCGCCGGGCGATGGCCATCCAGATGATCATCAACAAGGAGTGGGGCCTGTCGAAGAACGAGAACCCGCTGCAGGGTTCGTTCGTCATCGACGAGCTGACCGACCTGGTCGAGGAGGCCGTGCTCACCGAGTTCGACCGGATCTCCGAACGCGGCGGCGTGCTCGGCGCGATGGAGACCGGCTACCAGCGCGGCCGGATCCAGGACGAATCGCTGCTGTACGAACGCAAGAAGCACGACGGCTCGCTGCCGATCATCGGCGTCAACACCTTCCGCAACCCGAAGGCGGGGGAGGACGACGTCGAGGTGGAGCTGGCCCGCGCGACCGAGGACGAGAAGCAGTCCCAGCTGCGCAGGCTCGCCGAATTCCAGCAGGGGCACCGCGAGGAGGCCCAGCAGGCGCTCAAGGCGCTGCGCGACGCGGCCACCCGCGGCGGCAACCTGTTCGACGTGCTGATGGATGCCGCGCGGGTGTGCTCGCTCGGTCAGATCACCGAGGCGTTCTTCGAGGTCGGCGGCCAGTACCGGCGCAACGTCTGACCCGTCACGCCCGGTCGGCCGCCAGCCGCCACATCGGGACGAGGACCCGGCCCTGCTCGTCGACGTCCAACGCGTCGAGCGCGGTCGGGTCCGGCTTTTCGTCCTCCGAAACGGCGGCGACCGCGGCGATGAGGCCCTCGCGGCTCATCGCGGTGGTGTAGACGGCTGGTTCGAGCGCGCTGATCGTCCAGCCGTCGCCGACCGTTTCGCGCAGATTCTGCTCGGTAATCCGGTACGGCACCGGGAAGTTCGCCGGCACTGAGTCGGAGAAGCAGAAGATGTTCAGCCGCGCGCCGGGCTTGGTCGCGCGCCCGAGCGCCGCCACGTACGCGTGCCGCTGTTCTTCGTCGAGACAGTGGTAAAGCGCACTGTCGAGGACCGCGTCGAAGCGGCCTTCGTACCCGTCGAGCCGGGTTGCGTCGGCCTGGTCGAAGGTGACCTCCAGGCCGCGCTTCGCGGCGGTTTCGCGGGCCCGTGCGAGCGCGGTCGGCGCGCCGTCGAGGCCCGTGACGCGGTGTCCGCGAGACGCGAGGTACAGCGCGTTTTCGCCTAGGCCGCAACCGATGTCGAGCACTTCGCCGCGGAATCCGCCGTCCGCTTCGAGCGCGACCACCGCGGGCTGCGGGCCGGCGATGTCCCACGGGATCTTCTCCCCGATCGGGGTCTTGCCTTGGTACATCTCCTCGAAGTCGACGTCCGTCACGTCCATCCGGAGCCTCCCTATTCAACGGGTGATGATTTAACGCTAGCGGACCGGACCGGTGATCTGTCAACAGCCCGCGGGAATACCTGCCCGATCCGCGGAGTAGAAGGAGGCATGGATTTCGGGATCTCGACGTTCGTGACCGACGAAGGCATCCGGCCCGACGTGCTGGGCGAGGCAGCGGAGGAGCGCGGGTTCGCGTCGCTCTTCCTCGCGGAGCACTCGCACATCCCGGTGAGCCGCGAAACGCCGTACCCCAGCGGGGGCGAGCTGCCGCGCATCTACTACCGCACGCTCGACCCGTTCGTGGCGCTGACCGCGGCCGCGGTGAACACCTCGGAGCTGGTGCTGGGCACCGGCGTCGTGCTGCTGATCCAGCGCGACGTCATCCACACCGCGAAGGAGGCGGCGTCGCTCGACCTGGTGTCGCGCGGACGGTTCGCCTTCGGCGTCGGAGCCGGGTGGAACCGCGAGGAGATGGCCAACCACGGCACCGACCCGAAGACCCGGGGCGCGCTGCTGAACGAGCAGATCGCCGCGCTGAAGGCGATCTGGACGCAGGAGCAGGCGGAGTTTCACGGCAAGCACATCGACTTCGATCCGATCTTCGCGTGGCCGAAGCCGGTGCGGACGCCGCATCCGCCGATCCTGGTCGGCGGCGCGAGCGACGCGGCGCTGAAGCGGCTGATCGAGCACGGCGACGGCTGGATCCCGAACCCCGCGGTGTCGCCGGACGACGTGCGCCGCGTGCGGCAGCAGCTCGCCGAGGCGGGCCGCGGGGACATGCCGTCGCAGCTCTTCGGCGGGCCGGCCGACGCGGACGCGATCAAGCAGTACGCCGACGCCGGGCTGGACCACTACGGGATCATGCTGCCGACGCTGCCGGAGGCGGAAACGCTGGCGCTGCTGGACGAATACGCCCGACTCGCCGCTGCTTTCCGCGCCGAGTGACGTGCCGTGAAGGACTCCTCGATCGCCTTGAGGAGTCCTTCACGGACGTTCAGCGGGGGAGCCCGAGCACGCGTTCCGCGGCCGCGGAGAGCAGGACCTGCGTGGTGCCGCCCGCGATGGAGAGGCAGCGGGTGAGCAGAAACTCTTGCGCCGCCGGGGTTTCCGCGACCAGCTCCGGCGCGAGTTCGAGGGCGAACTCGGCTGTTTCCTGCCGATGCCGCACCCCGAGCAGCTTCGCCACCGACGATTCCGCCCCCGGCCCGAGCCCGTCCAGCCGCCGCAGCGTCGCCCGCAGGTCGAGCACCGAACACGCACTGCCTTGTCCGATCAACGCGCCGAGCCGGTCGCGATCCACGTTCTCGGGCGCGGATTCCAGCAGTGCTTCCACGTTCTCGCCGACCGCGGAACCACGGCCCAGCGCGACGCGTTCGTTCGCCAGCGTCGTGCGCGCGAGCTTCCAGCCCGCGCCGGGTTCGCCGACGACATCGGCGTCCGGAACGAAGACGTCGTCCAGGAAAACCTCGTTGAACACGCTCCGCCCGGTGATCTCGCGCAGCGGCCGCGTGGTGATGCCGTCGGCACGCATGTTGACGAGGAAGTACGTGATTCCCTTGTGCTTCGGCACATCCGGGTCGGTGCGGGCGAGACAGATCGCCCAATCCGCTTCGTGCGCCAGCGACGTCCACACCTTCTGCCCGGTCAGCAGCCAGCCGCCGTCGGTCCGGCGCGCCACGGTGCGCAGCGACGCCAGATCCGAGCCGGCACCCGGTTCGCTGAACAGCTGACACCACGTCACTTCGCCGCGGAGCGTCGGCTTGGCGAAGCGTTCGCGCTGGTCGTCGGTGCCGTGCGCGAGAATCGTCGGCACTGCCCAGCCGCCGATCACCATGTCCGGCCGCCGGATGTCCGCCGCGGTCAAGGCGGCGTCGATCCGCAGCTGCGTCGCCGCGTCCGCACCCATGCCGTACGGCTGGGGCCAGTGCGGGGCCAGCAACCCCGAGTCCGCGAGCGCGGTGCGGCGGTTTTCTTCCGGCAGGGCAGCGATTTCCGCGACCAGCCGGGTCACCTCGGCATCCTCGCCGACGTTCACCCCAAGCGTCCGCCGTTTCCCTGCCAACGCCAGGTCCGCGGCCCGCTGCCGCCACTTCCGGGAACCGCCGAGCCACTGCCGCAACGCCAACGCGCGCCGCAGGTACAGGTGCGCCTCGTGCTCCCAGGTGAACCCGATCCCGCCGAGCACCTGGATGCAGTCCTTCGCGTTCTCGACGGCAGCGTCCAACGCCACCGCCGCAGCGCTCGCGACGGCCAGCGGGTCGCCGACCGACGAAGCCGCGTCCCACGCCAGCGCCTCGGCCGCTTCGGTGCGGCACAGCATCTCCGCGCAGAGGTGTTTCACTGCCTGGAAAGCACCGATCACCTGGCCGAACTGCTCCCGGACCTTGGCGTACTCGACGGCCGTCGTCAGGCACCAGCGCGCCACGCCCGCCGCTTCCGCGACCGCGAGCGTCGCCGCGAGATCGCGGACGTCCGGCAGGTCCAGCACCTCGCCCGGCACGTCGGCCCTTACCCGCCCCAGCGACCGGGAAAAGTCGAAGGGCGCCAACGGTTCCACCGCTGTTCCGGGCGGACTCAGGACGTACCGATCACCGCGCGGCACGAGCAACCACGACCTAGCGTCCGCACCGGGTACGGTCGCCGACTCTTCCAACTGCACCGCGACCTGCGCGGTCCCCTCGGCGATCTCGGCGGCGAGTTCCTTCGAATGCTCCGCGAGCAGCAGTCCCGCCAGCGCGGTGCTCAGCAGCGGCCCCGGCACCAGCGCTTCCGCCGCGGCGGCGAGCCCGGCCGCGAGATCCGCGACAGTCCCGTCCGCACCGTTCACCGACGCTGGCAACGCAACGCCGGTAATGCCGAGCGCGGCGAACCCGTCCGGGAGACTGGCCCCCGTGGTTTCGGCCGCGCGCACAGCGGCGACCGGATCGTGTGCCGCCGCCCAATCCCGCACGGCGGCGGCGAGCGCGGTTTGTTCCTCGGTGAGCGCGACCGGCATCGGTCTCCTCCTCGCGGGGTACAGAGCTACTGGCGAGTGTAGAACGTGTTACAGTTTTTCCGCCAGGCGGTCGAGAGTTGAACCTTTCTCCAGGGCAGGTACGCTTAGCCGGAAACTGGAACGAGTTCCGCAAGACGGCTTGCGTGACGACAGAGGGGATTGCGATGCCGGGGAAGGCGAAGACGCCGGCGGCGAAAACGCGGGCGAACGGCCTCGGCGCGATGGGCGAGGAACTGGGCTCCGCGGCCCAGCGGGACCGCCGCCGCCGCATCATCGACGCGACGCTCTCGCTGGCCTCGAAGGGCGGCTACGACGCGGTGCAAATGCGCGCGGTCGCCGAAAAGGCGGACGTCGCGCTGGGCACGCTCTACCGGTACTTCCCGTCGAAGATTCACCTGCTCGTGTCAGGGTTGGCCCAGCAGTTCGAGGCCGCGCACGAAAAGATTCAACGAAGCGCGATCCCCGGCGAAACCCCCGCCGAACGCCTGATGTTCGTCCTGGGCCGCAACACCCGCCTGATGCAGCGCGATCCGCACCTCACCGAGGCGATGGTGCGCGCGTTCATGTTCGCCGACACGTCCGCGGCCGCCGAGGTCGAACTGGTCGGCAGGCTGATGGAAGACATGTTCGCGAGCGCGATGGGCATCGACGACCCCACCGAAGCGGACCGCGACATCTTCCACGTAGTCGCCGATGTGTGGATGGCGAACCTCGTCGCCTGGGTGACCCGCCGCGCCTCCGCCGCCGATGTGGCCAGCCGCCTGGAGCTCTCCGTCCACCTGCTGCTGGACAAATAGCCGCGTGCGTGAGGGCCACCCTGAGGGAATCAGATTCCGTGAGGGTTCCCCTCACGACCCTCGGCTAGCCCGCGACGCCCCGTGACGGCCGTGAGGGACCCCTTCACGGACTTGGATTCCCTCAAGGAGCCCTTCACGGCCCGCTCGCCCCGCTCGCTCGGTCCCGCCCGCGCCACGCCCGCTTGCCCCGCGCCCACTCGCTTCGCGCCCGCTCACCTCGCGCCCGCTCGGGATGCCGCCCCAATGCGGCATTGGGTGCGTCCCGCGCACCGAATGCCACATTGGGTGCATCCCACGCACCCAATGCCACATTGGGGCGCTAGCCCCAACCCCCAAACCAAACCGCAGCCGATGCACTCAACTGTCGGTGCACCCACACCACCCCCGCACCCCGATACGAAGCTCTCCTGCGGTCTGAGGGTGCTTGTCAAGGCATCTTTCCCGCCTTGACAAGCACCCCCGCGCCGTAGTCACTGAGGTTTCCCCCGGCGGTCGGACACCGGGTTTCATGCCGCGTGGGCGTGGTGGTGACGATAGTTCAGGCGGGTTTCGTGTGGTGTGCGGTAGCCGAGGGTGGAGTGCAGCCGGTCGTGGTTGTAGTAGGCGAGGTAGGCGAAGACGGCTTCGCGTGCGTGGTGGCGGGTGGTCCAGGAGCGGGTGCCGATTTCGGTTTTGAGGGTGGCGAAGAAGGACTCGGCGGCGGCGTTGTCGTAGCAGGACCCGGTCCGGCCCATCGACGGGCGGATGCCGTGTGCGGCGAGGGTGGCGCGGAATTCCGCTGAGGCGTATTGGGTGCCGCGGTCGGAGTGGAACACCGCGCCCGCGTTGACCAGGCCGCGGTCCGCGGCGAGGGTGATCGCGTCGCAGACCAGGCCGGCGCGCATGTGCGGGGCGAGGGCGTGGCCGACGATTTCGCGGGTGTGCAGGTCGAGCACGGTCGCGAGATAAAGCCAGCCTTCCTGCGTGGGCAGGTAGGTGATGTCCCCGACCAGCCGCTGTCCCGGCGCGTCGGCGGTGAAGTCGCGGCCGATCAGATCCGGCGCGGCCGCGGCGGTGTCGGGGCGGGTCAGCGACTGCCGCCGGCGACGGGT
Organism: Amycolatopsis sp. Poz14; assembly: GCF_006704225.1. Lineage (NCBI taxonomy): Bacteria > Bacillati > Actinomycetota > Actinomycetes > Pseudonocardiales > Pseudonocardiaceae > Amycolatopsis > Amycolatopsis sp. Poz14. Next base: position 8,091,143 of record NZ_JACLHD010000001.1, on the reverse strand, counting down.
GAATCCGGCGATCCCGCGTTCGCGCATCACCCGCTCGACGCGCTTGTGGTTGACCGCTTCGCCGCGGCGGCGCAGTTCCGCGGTGATTCTCGGACTGCCGTAAGCACCCTGGTGAGCAGCGTGGATCTCGATGATCTCCCCGGCCAGCCGGTCCTCGCCGGCGGCCCGCTGTTCGCGGGCCGGGCCGGCGGCGAGCCACTCGTAGAAACCGGGACGGCGCACATCGAGGACACGGCACAGCCGGGCGACGCCGTAGGCGCCGCGGTGTTCGGAGATGAACCGGTAGCTGCGGGTCAACGATCCATCTCCTGCGCGAAATAGGCGGCCGCTTTCCGCAGGATCTCCTTCTCTTTCTCCAGCTCCGCCACCCGCTTGCGCAGCTGCCGCAGTTCCCGCTCCGCGGCGTCGCCGCCGGTCGCGGCCGCCTGGTCGGCGCGGTCGGCGGCCCGCACCCACGTCCGCAGGGTCTCGTGATTCACCCCCAGCTCACGAGCCACCTGCGCCAACGGACGAGACGCCGACCGCGCCAACGCGACCGCGTCCCGCCGGAACTCCTCCGGATACCTCGACGAACCAGACACAACAACATCCTTCCCCAGGCCAAAGCCAAGGATCAGAGTGTCCGGCACACCGGGGGAACCTCACACAATCAAGCTTCGGGGTGCCCCACCGCACTCCCCAAAAGCGATGTCGCCGCCAGGCGACGAGCAAAACTGTCAGACCCACGAGCTACCGTGCCCCCGTGGAGTTCGACCAGACCACCCAAGCCACCTACCTCCCCTCGGATCCCCCGCGAGAGGGAGTCCTGGCGCTGTGGGGCGACGAGATCGAGGGAGACACTCCGATCCAGCTAGTCCTGCCCGGCGGCGGAAAATTCTCCCGCACCGAGGTCATGGCGAGACTCGTCCCACTGGAGAAAGCGATCCCCCGCCTCCTCGTAGTACCGGACGAAACCAGCCCCGCGCTGTCAGCCTGGTCAGCAGTAGTAAACGCCGGCGTGAACCTGGTAGCGCGCGGCCGCCTGCGTCCAGCGTCGACCCCGAGCGGCCTGGGCACCTGGCGAGTAGGCCCCCTCGACGCATCCGACGAAGAACTCCTCCGCGGACTAGCCGCCGCATTGCCGCCCGAAGCACACGCCCTCCCCCTATCCGGCGTGAAAAAAATCCGCCTGCACTCACCGGAATCCCTGGTCCGCGCAGTATGGGACGCGGCAGCGGACGTCCTCGTGCGGAGCCCGGCCGCAGCGATCGGCTCCGGCGGCGCAGCATTCGCGGAATCACAGCCCACCCTGCTTGACCCAGACGGCGCGGCCTGGCTCACCGAGCTGGAAGCCCGCAGCCCAGACGGCGCACAACTATTGCTGCGGATCGAAGCGACCGACGAGGAATTCTCCGGAGTCCTCGCCGTCCGCTCGACCCTGGAACCGAGCCTGGTCGTCGAAGCGGCCACCCTCTGGGACGCACCGGAAGCGGTCCTGCACCGGCTGGGCGACCAGGTCGAAACGCAGCTCCTGCTGGGCCTGAGGCGAGGTGCCCGAGCCTGGCCGCCGCTGGGCCGGATCCTGTCCGAACCCGCGCCCACCACGCTCCCGCTCACCGACGACGAGGTAGTCGACCTGCTCGGCACCGGCGCACGCGACCTGGGCGGCGCGGGCATCGAAGTCCTGTGGCCCAAGGATCTTTTCGCCGGAGAAGTACGGGCGAAGGCGAGCGTCACGCAGGCTCCGGCGAGCGAATCCGGTCCGGCGTTCCCGCTCAACGGCCTGCTGGAGTTCCGCTGGCGGCTCAGCCTCGGCGGCAGCGAACTCACCGACGAGGAGGTCGCGGCGCTCGCCGAAGCCAAACGTCCGCTGGTCCGGTTGCGCGGGCAGTGGGTGAAGCTCGATCCCGCCTTGCTGGCGCGGATGCGGGCCCGGCGCTCGCGGCTCACCGGTGCGGAAGCGCTGGCCGCGGCGCTCACCGGTGAGCTGGAGGTCGACGGCGAACGCGTCGAGTTCGCCCCGCAGCCAGCACTGTCCGGGCTCGCCGAACGGTTGCGGGAGAGGGAACCCGCGCCGGTCGAGGAACCGGCTGGGCTCACCGCCACTCTGCGGCCGTATCAACGGGCTGGGCTCGGCTGGCTCATCGCGATGACCGAACTCGGCCTGGGCGCTTGCCTCGCCGACGATATGGGGCTGGGCAAGACAATCCAGCTCATCGCCCTGCACCTGCACCGCCGCGCGCAGGCCGCGGGTCCCACGCTCGTGCTGTGCCCGACGTCGTTGCTGGGCAACTGGGAACGCGAGTTCGGCAAGTTCGCGCCGGACGTGCCGGTGCGCCGATTCCACGGCGGCGGACGGCATCTCGACGACCTGGCCCCGGATGAGGTCGTGCTCGCCACCTACGGGGTGCTGCGCCGCGACCGGGAGCTGCTGTCCGAAGTGGACTGGGGCATGGTCGCCGCGGACGAGGCGCAACACGTCAAGAACCCGTTGTCCGCCACGGCGAAAGAACTGCGGCAGGTACCGGCGGCGGCTCGCGTCGCGCTCACCGGCACGCCGGTGGAGAACCGGCTCACCGAACTGTGGTCGCTGCTCGACTGGACCACGCCGGGGCTGCTCGGTCCGCTGGAGAAGTTCCGGCGCACCGTGGCGCGGCCGATCGAGCGGGACCGGGACGAGACGGTCACCGGAAGGCTCGCCGCGACGGTCCGCCCGTTTCTGTTGCGCCGCCGCAAAACCGACCCGGACATCGCGCCGGAACTGCCGCGGAAAACCGAGACCGACCGGTACGTCCCGCTCACCGCCGAGCAGACCACGCTGTACGAGGCGGTGGTGCGGGAGAACCTCGCGCAGATCCGGGAAGCACAAGGGGTCCAGCGGCGCGGCCAGGTGCTGAAGCTGCTCACCGAACTCAAGCAGATCTGCAACCACCCGGCGCACTACCTCAAGGAAAGCACCGGCGCGCTGAGCGGACGTTCGGGCAAGCTCGCCGCGTTCGAGGAACTGCTGGACGTCATCCTCGACGAGGGCGAGAGCGTGCTGGTGTTCAGCCAGTACGTGCGGCTGTGCCGGTTGCTGGAGCGGCGGCTCGCCGAACGCGGGCTGCCGACCGCGCTGCTGTCCGGCGAGGTCGGGCCGAAGCAGCGGGACGAGATGGTGGCCGCGTTCCAGTCCGGCGAGGTGCCGGTGTTCCTGTTGTCGCTCAAGGCGGGCGGCGTCGGGCTCAACCTCACCCAGGCCACGCACGTGATCCACTACGACCGCTGGTGGAATCCGGCGGTGGAGGACCAGGCCACCGACCGCGCGTACCGGATCGGGCAGGACCGGCCGGTGCAGGTGCACCGGCTGATCGCCGAGGGCACGCTGGAGGAACGCGTCGCCGCGGTGCTGGAAACCAAGCGCGGGCTGGCCGACGCGGTCGTCGGGGCGGGGGAGGACTGGATCACCGAACTGTCCGACGACCAGCTCGCCGACCTGGTCCGGCTCGGGAGCGGCTGATGCCGCCGCGGCGGACGTTCGGCCACCGGTGGTGGGGGCGGGCGTGGGTGGAGGCGCTGGAGCAGCGCGCCAAACTGGATCCGAACCGGCTGCCGCGCGGGCGGACGTACGCGCGCAAGGGCGTCGTGGACCAGTTGGCGATCAGCGCGGGCGAGATCACCGCGTGGGTGCGGGGAAGCCGTCCGGATCCGTACCGCGTCGCGATCCGGATGCGCGAGTTCAGCGCGTCGGAATGGGACAAGCTGCTCGACGTCGCCGGTCGCCGCCTCGGGCACGCCGCCGCGTTGCTCGACGGCGAATTGCCCGAGGAACTGGCCGTCCAGTCGCGCGAGGCCGGAGCCGACCTGCTGCCCGGACCAGGCGATCTGCGGCCGCGCTGTTCCTGTCCGGACAGCGCGAATCCGTGCAAACACGTGGCGGCGGTGTACTACCTGGTCGCCGACGAGGTGGACGCCGATCCGTTCGTGCTGTTCACCCTGCGCGGCCGGGGCCGGGACGAGGTTTTGGCTCAACTGCGCGAATTGCGGACCCCCAGCGCCGCTCGCCCGGCTCGCGCGCCGGAGGTCGGGCTGACGCCGAAAAAGGCGTACGCACGGCGGATCGCGCCGCTGCCGCCCCTGCCCGCGATCCCCGGCGAACCCGGTCCGCCCGCCGTGCTCGACCTCGACCCGCCCGCGCGCTCCGGCCTGACGTCCGCCGGCCTCGCCGCTCTGGCCGCCGACGCCGCGTCGCTCGCGCTAGACCTGCTGCATGCCCGGGATGCCTTGGCGGACTTGACTTTCGCCGAGGACCTGGCGCGCCGGGCCGCCCGGCCGGGCGCGGACGTCTTCGGGCTGGCCGCTGCCGCCGAGGTCGCGCCGTCGGAGCTGATCGTGTCGGCGCAGGCATGGCGAGAAGCGGGCCGCAGCGGGCTCGCGGCGCTGCGGGACGTGTGGAGTCCCGGCCCCGGACCGTTGGCGGCGGCTCGGGCGGAACTCGCGGAGTTGGCGGGGGAGGTGAAGGTGTGGCGCAACCGGGTGACGGCCGGGCCAGTGCAGCTGCGATACGGACGGGACAGCCGGTGGTACCGATTCGTGCGCGTCGCGGGGCAGTGGTGGCCGGACGGACCTCCGGCCGAGCAGCCAGTCGATCTCGCCTATCCCGCGGAGGGCTGAGTCGCTTACGGAGAGTGAAACGAGACGGTACGTCTCGTTTCGTGCTAGCGTCGGCGGCATGACGAGAACATGGGTGATCACCGGAGCGAGCCGCGGCCTGGGGCAGGCGCTGGCTTTGGCCGCGGCGGAGGCGGGCGACCGAGTGCTGGCGACCGTCCGCACGCCGGGCAGCGCGCCGGAACACCGGAACGTCGTGGAGCACGTGCTCGACGTACGGGACCGGGCCGCCGCGCGGGAAACCGTGCAGCGGGCCGTGGCCGAGTTCGGCCGGCTGGACGTCGTGGTGAACAACGCCGGGTACGGACTGGTCGGCATGGCTGAGGAGGTAAGCGAGGCGGAAGCGCGGGACATTCTGGAGACGAACCTGCTGGGCGCGTTGTGGCTGACCCAAGCCGCGCTGCCGGTGTTGCGCGAGCAGAAATCGGGGCACGTCGTGCAGATCTCTTCGGTCGGCGGTGCCGGTTCGGTGCCGGGATTCGGGCTGTACAACGCGAGCAAATGGGGCCTGGAGGGGATGAGCGAGGCGATCGCGCAGGAGGTCGCGGAGTTCGGCGTGCGCGTGAGCATTGTCGAACCGGGCGGGATGGACACCGAATGGGCGACCGGCAGCATGCGGTTCACCGCCCCGAACCCGGCGTACGACGGGTTGCGCGAGCGGATGTTCGGCACGACGACCGTCCCGTGGGCGACCGCCGGCACCGGCGGCGGCACTCCGCCCGCCGAGATCGCCGCGGAGATCCTGCAGCACGTCAACGACCCCGCCGACCAGCGTCTGCGCGTCCTGACCGGTGCCGATGCCCCCGGAATGGTCGCGGCAGCACTGTCCGGACGGCTGACGGATTACCGTCAGGACAAGCGTTTCTCCGACGCGGAGATCTGAGATGGCACGCGCCAGCACCCGAGCCCGAGTGCACGCCGCGGTGCTCTCCCTCGCCGCCGAATCCGGTTTCGGCGGCCTGACCATGGAGGGCATCGCGGCCCGCGCCGGTGCCGGGAAGCAAACGCTGTACCGCACATGGTCCTCGCCCGCCGCGGTGCTGCTTGACGCGCTGCTGGAGCAAAGCCTCGACGCTTCCGGCGAAGTCGCCATCCCGAACACCGGCGATCTTCGAGCGGATCTGGAAACCCTGGTCCGCGGCATGATCGCCGAACTGACTGATCCGGCGACCGACCGCCTGCTCCGCGCGGTGACCGCCGAACTGCAAACCGATCCGGCCATCGGCGCCGAAGTCCTGGACCGCCTGCTGGGCCCGCAACTGCGCGCGATCGCCGACCGCCTGGCCCGCGCCGAAGTCGCATGCCCGGAAGACGGCGCGGAACTGCTGCTGGGCCCGGTTTTCCACCGCTGGCTCCTGCGCACCCGGCCGTTCACGGAGGACTGGCCCGCCGCCCACGTGGAAAGGGTGCTGCGCGCGGTGTCGCCGGGCGGCTAGTTTCGCGTCGGGCACTGTGTACTGCTGAGTGCTGACCGCGCGGTGCCACGGAACAAGGCTGATTCTCCGCAGCAGAACCAGCCCAGAGACGATTCGCGCGCCGCTTGGCGACCTCCCTGGCGCCCCTGCGCGGCGATTCAGCCGGGAGCTCGATCCGAACCGCGCGCAGGCCAGGTCAGCTACCGGCTGACTCGGTCCCCCGAAGTTCCACGCAACACCCGCCGTCGCGAGGCGCGACCCGGGCCGTCGTCACCCCCGGTACTTGGAGTCCTTCCACGACTCCGCTCAAGAATCGGTCCGTCATCCCGCACACCAGGTCCGGCGCGCGGCCGGCCAGCGGCTGGAACGGGCAGTTGCGCAGGCGCAGGCACACCGGCGTCTCGCGGTTCGGCTCGAAACCATGCCGGGCCAAAACCGTGCTCGTCAGGGTCAGCCCGCGTTCCGTGCCCAGCCGGCCCGGGCGGGAGCGTTCGCGTTCGGCGGCTCCGGCGGCGGCGCCGTGCCGTCCGGCTTCGCGCAGGGCGGCGTCCCTGGCCGGTTCGCCGGGGGCCGCCGACGCGACCGCGTCCACCAGGATCGCGGCCAGGACGTCCGGCTGCCGGGGCGGGATGGAGATCGCGAAGTCGGTCGCGGCGGGTTCGTAGACCTTCGGGGCGCGGCCCACCTTGCGGACGCCGCCGACGGTCTCGTAGCGGGCGCGCAGGAGGCCGGCCGTCACGAGTTTGTCCAGGTGGAACGCGGCCAGCTTGCGCGAGATGCCGACCGCCGCGGCCGCCTCCTCGCGCGTCACCGGGCGGCCGGCGTCGCGGATGAAGGCGTACATCCCCCGGCGCAGGTCCTCGTCCAGCGCCGCTACCGCGCGGATGGTCGCCAGGTCACTCGTCACACACCCACGATAACGCCCAGCGAGGTTCCCGGAACCCTCCACCTGGCTTGTTCACCTGGTCACATTGACTCCGCCGGGCAATAAGACAAAGATTTATCGGCGAAACCCTGTCCTGTCGCCGCCTGAAGCCCGAGGATCGCCCATGCAGTCGTCCGGAACCGCCCTCCGCGTCGTCCACGAGCCCGTCCCCGGCTTCGACCTGGCCGCGGCCGAAAACGCGGCGGGGGACTTCCTGCGCGCGCTCGGCATCAGCCTCGACTCGGAGAGCCTGCGCGGCACCCCCGGCCGGATGGCCCGCGCGTACGCCGAGCTGTTCACGCCGCGCGCGTTCGACCTCACGACGTTCCCCAACGACGAGGGCTACGACGAACTGGTGCTGGCCCGCGACATCCCGGTCCGGTCGGTCTGCGAACACCACCTGCTGCCGTTCATCGGGGTCGCGCACGTCGGGTACCTGCCGGGCGAGCGGATCCTCGGACTGTCGAAGCTGGCGCGGGTCGTCGAGCATTTCGCGTGCCGCCCGCAGGTGCAGGAACGGCTGACGAAGCAGATCGCGGGCTGGCTCGGCGACCAGCTGTCCCCGAAGGGCGTCGGCGTGGTGATCGAGGCCGAACACACCTGCATGACCCTGCGCGGCGTGCAGGCGACCGGCTCGTCCACGGTGACGTCCACTCTGATGGGCACGCTGCGTGAGGACGCTCGCTCGCGTCAGGAGTTTTTCTCGTTGACCGGGGTCAACGCCTGAGCGTGGGCCCAGTCGAGGAAGTGTTCGACGCCGCGCACCACGTGGGCGCTGCGGATTGACGGGAACACGTCGAACGCGTGCTGTGCCCCGGCGAGTTCCGCGTACGCGACCGGAGGGGCGGGGTTTAGTGCGCAATCGGGCGGACGAATTCCCGCGTCTCGGCGACGGGCTTGTCCGCTTTGATGGGCACGCTGCGTGAGGATGCCCGGTCGCGTCAGGAGTTTTTCTCGTTGACCGGGGTCAACGCCTGAGCGTGGGCCCAGTCGAGGAAGTGTTCGACCCCGCGCACCACGTGGGCGCTGCGGATTGACGGGAACACGTCGAACGCGTGCTGCGCCCCGGCGAGTTCCGCGTACGCGACCGGATGGGCGGATTTCGCGCGCAGCCGGGCGACGAACTCCCGCGCCTCCGCGACCGGGACGAGTGAATCGTGCTTGCCGTGGATCACGAAGAACGGCGGTGCGTCCTCGGCGATCCGGTCCATCGGGGACGCGGCGAGGTAGTCGTCCAGGCGGTGCTCCGGCGCGAACACCCGGCGCGCCATCAGGCTCTCCAGGCGGTACCGGCTTTCCTCCTCGCCGGTCGACGCGGCGATGTCGTACACGCCGTAGTGCGGCACGCAGGCCTGCACGCTCGTGTCCGCCTCCTCGAACCCGGGCTGCAGCGCCGGGTCGTTCTGGGTCAACGCGAGCAGTGCGGCCAGGTGCCCGCCCGCCGAACCGCCGGTCACCGCGACGAAGCGCGGGTCGCCGCCGTACTCGGCGATGTGTTCGCGGATCCAGGCGAGCGCTTGCTTGGCCGCCACGATGTGCGCCGGCCAGCGCGAGGCGGGGGAGAGCGGGTAGTTGATCGCGACGCAGACCCAGCCGCGGCGGGCGAGGTGGCGCATCAGCGGCAGGCCCTGCTGTTCCTTGTTGCCGATGGTCCACGCGCCGCCGTGGATCTGCAGCAGCACCGGGGCGTCGCGGACGGTTTCGCGCGGACGATAGACGTCCAGCAGGAACCGTTTGCCGCCCGGGGCGTACGCGACGTTCCGGTCGCGCACGACGTCCGGCTCGTGCATCCGGAACGGCATCAGCAGGCGTCCCCACGGCGTCGAGAAGTCCGAAGGGTTCTCCAGGCTGTCCCGGTAGTCCTCGCCGAGCGCTTCGACGAGCGCGGCCTCGACCTCGAGGCGCGCTTTCAGCGAGGTCCCGATAAGCGACGCGAAACCGGCCGCGGACAGCCCGGCCAGCGCCAGCCCGATCCGGTCGCTCGGGCGGCGCACCCCGTGGCGCGCGACGTGCTGCACGGTGTCGGCCGCGGTGAGCGCGAGCAGGTGCGGCGCGAGTTCGCCGGTGAGCCAGCCGGCGAAGAACACCGGGATCGAGGTCGGTCGCGGTTTCGGCGGCCGCAGGGCGAGTGCGGCGAGACCGAGCTGCGCCGCCCGGCGGGTCACGAAGTCCGGTTTCACCTGCCCGATGCTACCTCCGCCGAGCGCCGTCGCCAGGGTTCTGCCTTACGCTGGAAGACATGCAGCGACTGAGCGGGCTGGACGCGAGCTTCCTCTACCTGGAGACGCCCTCGCAGGTCCTGCACGTCTGCGGCCTGCTCACCCTCGACGGTTCGACCATGCCCGGCGGCTACGCGTTCCCCGAGTTCAAGCGCCGCCTCGCCGAACGCGTCGCGGTGATCCCGGCGTTCCGCCGCAAACTCCACAATCCGCTCTGGAACCTGAACCATCCGGTGTGGGTCGAGGACGAGGATTTCGACCTCGACAACCACGTGCACCGCATCGGCCTGCCCGCGCCGGGCGACGACCGCGAGCTCGCCGAGATGTGCGCGCACATCGCCGGGCAGCGGCTCGACCGCGCGCATCCGCTGTGGCAGTGCTACGTGATCGAGGGCCTGTCGGACGGGCGGCTGGCGGTGCTGCTGAAAATGCACCACGCGAGCGTCGACGGCGTCGGCGGGGCCAGCCTGATCGGCTACCTCGCCGGTCTCGAACCCGACGCGCCGCTGCCGGAGCTGCCCGACGGCGAGCGCGAGAACGACGGTCTCCCCACCCGGTTGCGGCTGCTGCGCGAGAGCGCCGATTCGCTGCTGCACCGGCCGTTCGAGATCGCCCGGCTGCTGCCCGAGCTGCTGGGTCTGGTGCCGAAGTGGGCGATGAAAACTGTGCGCGGCAAGGGAATGCCGGTGCCTTTCACCGCGCCGCGGACCTCGCTGAACGGCACCATCACCGGCCACCGTTCGGTCGCGTTCGCGCAGCTGGACCTCGACGCGGTGAAGCAGGTGAAGGACGCTTTCGGCGTCACCGTGAACGACGTGGTGCTGGCGCTGGTTTCCGGTGCCCTGCGGCAATTCCTGCTCGGCCGCGGCGAACTGCCGGGCGACCCGCTGGTGGCGACGGTTCCGGTGTCGGTGCACGAACGCACGGAACGCGATCGCGGCAGCAACCGGGTTTCGGCCTTTTTCGCTTCGCTGCCCACGCATTTGCCCGACCCGGCGGCGCGGGTGTTCTTCCTGGCCGAGGCGAACCGGCGGGCGAAGGACCACCATTACGACATCGACGCCGACATGCTCGCCGACTGGGCCCAATTCTCCCCGGCGACGGTCTTCGGGCTCGGCGTGCGCGCGTATTCGGCGCTGCGGCTGGCCGAACGGCACCCGGTGGTGCACAACCTGATCATCTCGAATGTGCCCGGACCGCCGATGCCGCTGTATTTGCTGGGCGCGCGGATCACCGGCCTGTATCCGCTGGGGCCGGTGTTCCACGGGGCGGGGCTCAACATCACGGTGCTGTCGAACGACGGCAAGGTCGGCGTCGGGTTGTTGGGGGCCAAGGAATTGGTGAAGGACCTGTGGCCGCTGGCGGACGCGTTGCCGGAGGCGATGGACGAGCTGAGCAAGGCCGCGCCGGTCTGATCGAGGACGCGCGGAATGCCGACGCTGTCCGCCGTCGCTCGAAGTCCACTGTGGACACCTGGGACCGCAGTTCCGCGGGTAGGCGATGAGTGCACAGTGCACTGCGCCCAGCGGAAGCCGGTGCGCAGTGTCGTTTTCACCGCGGCCGTGGCTGTCGACAATGAGGCACGAGGCAACCGCCCACGCCTTGGCTCGGAGCACGAAGCGGCACGGACCCCCAGAAGGAAATCGGGACAGCATGAAGACCGACGGCACGAAATACAGCAACTTCAGCGGCTGGATCGACCGGCCGGACGACGTGCGGCCCGCGCTGGACGGTGATCTCACCTGCGATATCGCGGTCATCGGCGGCGGCATGGGCGGCATGGCGGCCGCGCTGCGCCTCGCGGAGCGCGACCAGGACGTGGTCCTGCTGGAGGCCGAGTTCTGCGGCTACGGCTCGGCCTCGCGCAACGGCGGTCAGATCGCCGGTGCTCCGGGCGGCGACCTGCGGATGCTCAGCGTCCAGTCCCCGAAGAAGATGCCGGTCATGGTCAAGCTGGCCGAGCACGCGGGCCACTACGTGGAAGACCTCATCAAGACGCACGCCATCGACTGCGACTACGTGCCGAACGGCCTGGTGTGGGGTGCGGTCTCGCCCCTCATGATGCTCCGGGTGCGCACTCAGGCGGCGGTCCTGCGCGCCTTCGGCGGGCAGGGGACCGTCGGCAGCCGGGAGGAACTCGGCCTCCCCGCCGGCTTCGTGGGCGGGATGCGGGAATCCATCGGCGGGATGCTGAACCCGGGCAAGCTCGCCCGCGGGGTGCGCCGCGCGCTGCTCGCTTCCTCGGCCAGGGTCTTCGAGCAGTCGCGGGTGAGCGACGTCCGGCGGACCGGCCGCGTCGTCGAGATCACGACACCGCACGGCACCGTGCGGGCCAACAAGGTGGTGCTCGCGACCAGCGTCTACGGCGGCGAGTGGGACATCACGCCCAAGAACCTCGCGACCCCGCTGTACGTCATCGAGACCGAGTCGGAACCCATCGCGCCGGAGCGGCTCGCCGAGCTGGACTGGACCAGCCGGTCCGGCATCATCACCCAGCACCAGCTCATGACCCACTACCGGCTCACCGAGCGCAACACCATTGTCTGCGGGGTGCGCCAAGCGCAGCGCGGCCAGACCTACCCGCTCCCCGACCGGGTCCCGGACCCTCGCGTCGTGCAGGACATGGGGAAGGACCTGGCCCGCCGGTTCCCGTCCCTGTCCGACGTGGCCATCGAGCGGGCCTGGGGCGGGTGGATCGGCATCAGCCCGGACTGGCTGGCGGTCGCCGGGCAGGTGGGTGACAACGTCTTCTACTCGATGGCCTGCAACGGCCACGGCCTCTGCCAGGTGCCGTACGTGGCCCGTCAGATCGCCGACTACATCGTCGACGGCGAGATGTCGGAAGACCTCGCCGGCATCTGGTCGGACGCCGCGAAGTACCCGCCGTCGATGGCGCTGCTGATGCAGCCGTTCGTCCTCCGGGCCATCTGGGGACTCGACCGGCTCAACGACTTCTTCAACGGCAGCAAGACACTGGCCCGGCGGACGCGGGCGCGCCGTCGTGGCAGGCGCGGGAACTCCTAGGCCGAGTCCGCGATCTCCGCCGCCCGCTCCTGTCCGCCGATCGCCGCCTGCACCGAGGTGCACGCCGCCATCAACGCCGCCACGAACTGGTCCGCCGCGAACACGCACGCGGTATGCCCCGCCGGGATCTCGTACGTCGCCGCCCCGGGAATCCTGCGCGCCAGGCTCCGCTGATGCGCGGGCGCGATGAACCCGTCCCGCGAGGTCACCACGACCGCCGTCGGCAGGGTCAGGGTGTGCAGCCACGGCGTCGAGTCGAAGCGGCCGATCTCGTCCAGCGCGACCGCGATCGCCCACGGGCTCGTCGAGCGGAATTCCTCCAGCGCCCACCGGTGGTCCTCCAGCCGGGCGAGGCGTTCGCGGCGGGGTTCGCCGGGGACGAGGCCGATGCGAGCCTGGTCGCGCAGCAAATGCAGGGTGCGGCCGAACAGGTCGAGCGCCACGCGTTGCCGGACGCCGCGGCGGAAGTTGCTCGCCGTCGAGCACAGGACGAGGCCGGTGACGCGGTCGGGATAGCGGTGGGCGGTCAGCTGGCCGACCATGCCGCCCATCGAGTAGCCCGCGACCATGAACTCGTCGATGCCCAGCGCGTCCGCGACCGCGACCACGTCGTCCGCGCAGTCCTCGAGGCTGAAGTCGTGCGAGCGGATGCCCTGGCCGTGCCAGCGCTGGTCGAACACCACCACCCGGTGGTTCGCCGACAGCCGTTTCAGCACGGGATACCAGGTGAGCAGCCCGGTGCAGGCGACCGAGTGCAGCAGGAGCACCGCGGGCGCGTGCCGGGGGCCGACGTCGACCACGACGGTTTGGCCGCGGCCGGGCAGGGACAGCGGCTTCGGGTCGGGCACGCCCGCGGTGGGCGGGATGGTCGCGAGTTTCCGCGTTGCTTGCCAGCCGACGTCGCCCAGCGCTGATTTGAGAACTTGTTCCGCACCCACGTCGGCGTGCCGCCCCTCTCCGCTTCGCGGTCGATCCACCGCTCGGGCCCCGGTCCCGGGGGTTGCCGAGCCAGCCCATTCCGGCTAAAAATAGAACGTGTTCCACCTAGGTGGAGGGAGACCGGAGTGGACTTCACCCCCGACGATACGCAGAGCGAGATCACCTCGCTCGCCGCGCAAGTGCTCGGGAAGGCCGACGAGCCCGCGGACCAGTGGCGAGCGCTGGCCGACGCGGGCCTGCTCGCGCTGCCCCTGCCCGCCGACCTCGGGGGTGACGGGCTCGGCGTCGACCACGTGGCCCCCGTGCTCACCGAGGTGGGCCGGGCCGCGGCGGCGGTGCCCGCGTACGCCGTGCTGGCGCTCGGGATCCTGCCGGTCGAGGCGCTCGGCACCCCGGCGCAGCGCGCTGAGTTCCTGCCGCCCGCGGCGGCGGGGGAGACCATTCTCACTGCTGCCTTGCACGAGCCGTCCGCACCGCTGACCTCCATCCCCGGGACCAGCGGTGCGGCGGCGGACGGCGCATGGGCGGTGACCGGCGTCAAAACGCATGTGCCGTACGCCGCGGAAGCAGAGCGGATTCTCACGCCGATCGCGTTGCCGGGAGGCACCGGCGTCGCGCTGGTGGATCCGCGCGCCGACGGGGTCGAAGTCCTGCCTGCGTACAACGCGACTGGCACGCCGGAGTACACCGTTCGGTTCGACGGCGCGCGGGTGAGCGAAGCGGATTTCTTGCGTGACCGCACGGCAGGGCATGCGTTGCAGACGCTGCACCGCTATGCGTTAGCGGGAGCGCTCGCGCTCGGCGACGGACTGCTTGCCGGAGCGCTGGCGTTAACTGCCCAGCACGTCGGCGAGCGCACGCAATTCGGCCGTCCGCTGGCGACTTTCCAAGCGGTGGCACAGCAAATCGCGGACGTCTACGTCGCGTCCCGCACCGTGCATCTGGCCGCGGTGTCGGCGGTGTGGCGGCTGGCGTCCGGATTGGACGCGGACACCGAGCTCGACATCGCGGCGTACTGGCTGGCCGAGGAAGCGCCGTCCGCGCTCGCGATCTGTCATCACTTGCACGGCGGCGTCGGCGTCGACCGCACTTATCCGCTGCATCGGTATTCGTCGGCGGTGAAGGACCTCGGCCGCGCGGTCGGGGGAGCGGCGCACCGGCTCGGCCGGCTGGGCGAACGAGTGGCGGGATGAGCATGCACATCGAACTGACGGCCGCGCAACAAGAACTGCGGGCGCAGCTGCGCGAGTACTTCGCGGGCCTGCTGACCGCCGACGAGCGCCGCGCGTTGCTGCGGGAGCGGCACGGGCAGGTGTACCGCGACGTCGTGCGCCGGATGGGCCGCGACGGGAAGCTCGGCGTCGGCTGGCCCAAGGAGTACGGCGGCGGCGGTTTCGGCGAGATCGAGCAGCACATCTTCGTCGACGAAGCCGCCCGCGCGGACGTCCAGTTGCCGTCGGTGACGTTGCAGACGGTCGGGCCGACGCTGCAGGCGTTCGGCACCGAGGAGCAGAAAGCCTTGTTCCTGCCGAAAATCCTGGCCGGGGAAGTGCATTTCGCCATCGGGTACACCGAACCGGAAGCCGGGACGGACCTCGCCTCGCTGCGCACGCGCGCGGTCCGCGACGGCGACGATTACGTGATCAACGGCCAGAAAATCTTCACCACCGGCGGCCACGACGCGGACTACGTCTGGCTCGCCGTGCGCACGGATCCGGACGCGCCGAAGCACAAGGGCATCTCGATCCTCATCGTGGACACCCGCGATCCCGGCTATTCGTGGACGCCGATCATCACCTGCGACGGCGCGCACCACGTCAACGCGACGTTCTACGAGGACGTCCGGGTGCCGGCGAACATGCTGGTGGGGGAGGAAAACCGCGGCTGGCGGCTGATCACGACGCAGCTCAACCACGAGCGCGTGATGCTCGGCCCAGCCGGGCGCATCGGCGGCCTGCACGACCGCGTGTGGGCGTGGGCGGCGGCGCGCCGGACCCCGGACGGCGCGGCGTTGCTCGACCTTCCGGACGTGCGCGCGGTGCTGGCCGAGACGTTCGCGGTCGCGCGGGTCAACGAACTGCTGAACTGGCAGGTCGCGGCGGCAGCGGCGCACGGGTCGGTCGAGATCGCCGACGCCTCGGCGACGAAAGTGTTCGCCTCCGAGCGAATCCAGCGGATCGGGAGGTTGCTGGAAGAGCTGGTCGGGCGGCACGGCGATCTCGCCGACCCGGACACCGCGGAACTCGCCGAATGGCTCGACGTGCTGGCGAAACGGAACCTGGTGCTGACGTTCGGCGGAGGCGTCAGCGAGATCCAGCGCGAACTGATCGCCTCCGCCGGACTGAAACTGCCGAGGGTGCCGCGATGACGATCGAGGAAGCCGCCGCGAAAATCGCCGCACAGGGCGAAAGCGCGCCGAGGTACGCGCGCGATCCGGTGAACCAGGCGATGGTGCACAACTGGGTCGAGGCGATCGGCGACGCCAACCCGGTCTACACCGACGCGGACTTCGCCGAAACGAGTGTCCACAAGGGACTCGTCGCGCCGCCGGCGATGGCGCAGGTGTGGACGATGCCGGGGCTGCACGGCGTGCGCGGGGACGACGACCCGCTCGGGTTGATCCTCAAGGTGCTCGACGACGCCGGGTACACGTCCATTGTGGCCACCAACTCCGAGCAGACCTACCACCGCTACCTGCGGCCCGGCGAGCACGTTTCGACCACGAACACGCTGGAGGACGTCTCCGGCCCGAAGCGCACCGGGCTCGGCGAGGGCTGGTTCGTGACCACCCGGACGAACTGGTATGTCGACGGGGAACTGGTGGCGGACATGGTGTTCCGCGTGCTGAAGTTCCGCCCGCGCGAACCGGAACCGCCGCCGTCGCCGGTGCTGCGGCCGGTGATCAGCCACGACACGAAGTTCTTCTGGGACGGTCTCCGTGAAGGCGAACTGCGCATCCAGCGGTGGGGCGAGGTCCTGCGGCATCCGCCCGGCCCGATGCCGCCGGACGGATCGCTCGACACGGTGCCGGACTACGTCGTCGCGAGCGGACGCGGAACCGTTTACAGCTTCGTCGTGCACCACCATCCGGCGGTGCCGGGCAAGCGGCTGCCGTTCGTGGTCGCGCTCGTCGAACTGGAGGAAGGCGTGCGAGTGATGGCCGAACTGCTGGACGCCGATCCGGACGAGGTCCACATCGGACTCCCGGTCGTCGCCGCGTTCGTGCGCGTCGACGACGAATTGACCCTGCCCGCGTGGAAGGTGGCGCGATGACTGCCGCGGTCGGGACCGAACTGCCGCCGATGGTGCTCGAGGCGACGCCGACATTCGTGATCAGCACCGCGCTGGCGACCCGGGATTTCCAGGACGTGCACCACGACCGCGACGCCGCGGTCGCACGCGGATCGAAGGACATTTTCCTCAACATCCTGACCGACACTGGCTTGGTGCAGCGATACGTGAGCGAGTGGGCCGGTCCGCAGGCGCTCATCCGCTCGATCAAGATCCGGCTCGGCGTGCCCTGCTACGCCGGGGACACGCTCACTTTCTCCGGCCGGGTCACCGCCCGCGACGGCAACGAGGTGGAACTCGAAGTGTCCGCTGTGGACAGTTTAGGTGCGCACGTGACCGGCACGGTTTCGCTGACGCTGCCGGAGGAGGATGCATGACGTTCACCGGGACCACCGCCATCGCCGGGATCGGCGCGACGGAATTCTCCAAGGATTCCGGACGCAGCGAGCTGCGGCTGGCCGCCGAATGCGTCAGCCACGCGCTGGCGGACGCCGGGCTGAAACCGTCCGATGTGGACGGCATGGTGTCGTTCACCATGGACGGCAACGCGGAAATCGCGCTCGCCCGCGAACTGGGCATCCCGGAGCTGACGTTTTTCAGCCGCGTGCATTACGGCGGCGGCGCGGCGGCGGCGACCGTGCAGCAGGCGGCGATGGCGGTCGCCAGCGGGATCGCCGACGTCGTGGTGGCGTACCGGGCCTTCAACGAGCGGTCCGGAATGCGGTTCGGACGCGTGTCGGCGGCCGCGGCCCAGCAGGTGAACACGTCCGGGGTGGACAACGCGTTCCACTATCCGATGGGCATCGCGACCCCGGCCGCGACGGTGGCCATGGTCGCGCAGCGGTATCTGCACGAATACGGGGCCACCAGCGAGGATTTCGGCAAGATCGCGGTCATCGACCGGGCGCACGCGGCCACCAACCCGAACGCCTGGTTCCACGGCAGGCCGATCACGCTGGAGGAGCACCAGGCGTCGCGCTGGGTCGCGGAACCGTTGCACCTGCTCGATTGCTGCCAGGAAAGCGACGGTGGCGTCGCGCTCGTGATCACCAGTCTCGAGCGTGCGCGTGACCTGCGGCAGGCACCGGTGGTGGTTTCGGCGGCGGCGCAGGGGAGCGGGCCGGACCAGTACGTGATGACCAGCTACTATCGCGACGATCTCGCCGCGCTGCCAGAGATGGGCGTGGTCGGACGGCAGCTGTGGGCGCAATCCGGGATCGGACCATCCGATGTGGACGTCGCGGTGCTGTACGACCACTTCACCCCGTACGTGCTGATGCAGCTTGAGGAGCTGGGTTTCTGCGGTCGCGGCGAGGCGAAGGACTTCATCGCGGGCGACACGCTGACCCTCGACGGGAAACTGCCGCTCAACCCGCACGGCGGCCAGCTCGGCGAGGCGTACATCCACGGCATGAACGGCATCGCGGAGGCGGTCCGGCAGCTGCGCGGAACGGCGGCCAACCAGGTCGCCGGTGCCGGTACGGCGGTGGTCACGGCGGGGACTGGCGTCCCGACGAGCGGGCTGGTGTTGACAACTCCCTGACCTGGGCTTGCCGGTGCGCGCATAACCCTTGTGGGTCAACGCGGATCACCTCATTGCTGGCTGGTGCCTCCTTCTCACGCGTGTCACGGTAGTGAGGACCGTGTGACGCAGCGTGTCCGAAGAGCGAGGTGCCGAGGTGACTGTGCCGCTGGCGTGGCTGTTCACCGTGCTGTTCGCGTTGCTGGCACTGCCGTGCGTGCTGCGGCTGGTGAGACTCGATTACGTCAGCCTCGGCCACCGGGTGCGCAACGGGGACCTCGCCGAACTGCTGCTGGTGGTGGCGATGGTCGCGATGCTGTCGCCGGTCGGCGGCCCGATCCCGGCCGCGGGCTGGCAGGCCGTGCTGGTGCTGACCGCGGGCTGGTTCGCCGTCTCCGCCTGGCGAGGCCGGGCCGAGGGGCATGGCTGCGCGCACCACGCATTGTCGGCGGCGGCGATGCTGTACATGGTCACGGCGATGCCGCACGGCGGGATGGTCCACGGGCCGTGGCTCACGATGTCCACAATGGACACGAGGCTGGCGTGGCCGGTGGTCGCGCTGGTGGCGGCGGCCTACTTCGCGCTCGACGCGGCGCGCTCGGGCGTGGTGGCGCTGCGGTCGCGCGGCACGGCGGCGCCAGGGCACGCGTCGCGCACGCTGTGCCGGGCGGCGATGGGCGCGGGCATGGGCGTCATGCTGCTCGCTGGCGTGTGACTCAGCCCGGCCCTGCGACGCACAGCCGGGCAGGCTGACTCAGCCGAGCCGCTGGACTTCCCCGTCCGGCGGGAGCTCGGCCAGCGTCGGCAGCGCCTCGGCCGGATGTGCGGCGACCCACTCGCGAGCCGCGGCGACGTCGCGCCCCAGCGCGTCGATCAGTTCCTGCGCGGAGCCGTAAGCCTCCTGGTCCCGCAGGTGCTTGCCGAGCCAGACGATGAGGCGTTCGCCGTACAGGTCGCCCTCGAAGTCGAGCAGGAAGGCCTCGACCAGGCGGTAGCCGTCGGCTCCGTAGTAGGTCGGGCGGCGGCCCACGGACACCGCGGCGGCCACGCGCGTGCCGTCCGCGCGTTCCGCCCAGCCGGCCCACACCCCGTCGCCGAGTTCGCCGCGCTGGTCGCGCAGCGCGATGTTCGCGGTGGGGAAGCCCAGCTCACGGCCGCGCTTGTCGCCCGGCTCGACTGGCCCGCGCACCACGAAGAAGGTGCCGTCTCGCTCGTCCGCCATGGGACAACCGTATAACGGTCCCGACGCTCAGCGGGACCGCAGCACTGTGTCGGCCAGCACAGGCGCGTCGGCACGCTCCGGCGCGGTGGTCGTGACCAGCAGACGTCCGGTTTCGCGCCACACGCGCACGCGCAGGTTTTCGCCGGGGAAGACGACGCCGGCGAACTTCGTCCCGAATGCCGAGACGCGCTCGGGGTCGCCGTCGAGGAACGCGTCGACCACGGCCTTCGCGACCACGCCGTACGTGCACAGCCCGTGCAGGATCGGCCGGTCGAACCCGGCGGCCTTGGCGAACGCGGGGTCGGCGTGCAGCGGGTTGCGGTCGCCGCACAGCCGGTACAACAGCGCCTGCTGCGGCAGCGTCGGCACGTCGAGCACGGCGTCTGGTTCGCGGTCGGGCCACTCGATCTTGTCCGACGGCCCGCGTTCGCCGCCGAAGCCGCCCTCGCCGCGGGCGAAGATGCTGGACCGGGCTGTCCACAGTGGAGTGCCGGACTCGTCGGCGACCTCGGTCTCCTGCACCAGCACCGCAGCCTTGCCCTTGTCGAAGACGTCGGCGATCCGGGTCCGCGCGACCGCCTTGCCCTCGACCGGGATCGGCCGGTGCAGTTCGATCTCCTGCTTGCCGTGCAGCACTTTCGCCAGGTCGACGTCGATGCCGGGGAACTTGAGCGCGGGCGGTTCGAAGGTGCGGAGGTTCGCCGCGACGGTGGCGAAGGTCGGCAGCACGCGCAGGTCGCGCTCGTAGGTGTAGCGCAGTTCGCGCTCGTCCACCGGGTCCGCGCCCGCGCCGACGGCCAGGTGGTACAGCAGCACGTCGGACGGCGTCCAGGCGAAATTGACCTCGCCGAGATCGGCTCCGATCGCGACCGCGGGGTCGATGGGCACGGGCTCTCCACTCACTCGTAGCTGACGGACACCTCGTCGGTCAACGGTACCGACTGGCAGGCCAGCACGATCCCGTCGGCGATGTCCTCGGCGTCCAGCACCTCGTTGTTCAGCATTTTCACCTCGCCGGAGACGATGCGGCACGCGCACGCGCTGCACTGTCCTTCGCGGCAGGAGTACGGCGCGTCGAGGCCCTCGGCGAGCAGGTGGTCGAGCAGCTTCCGCTGCCGCGGCCAGGACAGCTGCCGGGTCTCGCCGTCGAGGTCGACGGTGAGCGCGGTCGTCTCGCCGCCTTCGTCCGCTGTGTCGTCTACGGGTTCGGGCTCGTCCGCGAAGGGATTCCCGGTGAGCGAGTGGAACTTCTCCACGTGCACACGTTCCCGCGGCGCGCCGAGTTCGCGCAACGCGTCCTGTGCGGCGGCCATGAACGGCGCTGGGCCGCAGAGGAACGCTTCGTGCCCGACGTAAGGCTTGGCAAGCGCCCGCAATGCGGTGACGGTCGGCAAGCCCTGCAAGCTTTCCAGCCAATGCACCACGGTGAGCCGATCGCCGAACCGCTCGGCCAGTTCGCGCAGTTCGGCGGCGAAAATCACCGACTGCTCGTCGCGGTTCGCGTAGACCAGCACCACCTGTCCGGCGCCCTTTTCCAGCGCGGACTTGAGAATCGACATCACCGGCGTGATCCCGCTGCCCGCGGCGAACAACAGAAAATCGGAGTCCAAAGAGGACGGACAGAACACGCCGGACGGCCGCAGCACGTCGATCGTCGCGCCCGCCCGCAGTTCGTCGCAAACCCAATTCGAGCCGTACCCGTCGGCAGTCCGCTTGACCGTGACCTGCACCCGGCCCTCGTGCGGCGCGCTCGAAAGCGAATAGCACCGCGCGACCGAACCCGTTCGGTCGCTGGGAATCCGCAGCGTGAGGAATTGCCCGGGGGAGTACGCGAACCGCTCCAGATGCTCGTCCGGGACGGTGAACACAATGGACCGGGCGTCCGCGGTTTCCTCGATCACCTCGGCGACGGTAAGTGTGACGACGTCAGCCATTGCGCACCGGCCCGAAATCGCCGTCGCGCACCGCGCTGTCGATGCTGTCCGCGAGTTTCTCGCAGGTGTCCAGCAACGCAGTGGTGCCGCCGGAAGCGGCATGCGCGGCGAACACCGGACAGCTGGTCGAGGCGTCGGTGGTCCACTGGATGCTGGTGTGCTTCAGGCTGTTTTTCTTGACCAGCACACAGGTCCCGCAGCTGCGGCACTCGTGCGGCCGCAGCCCGGAGGTGAGGAATTCGGTCGCTTCGGCCGTCACACCCCAGCCTCCTCCGCCTCGGCCTCCGCGCGCTGGCGCGCCAGGTTCTCCTGCACCTCGGCCGCCCACACCTCGTTCGCCTTCGTGGTGTCCACTTCGAACTCGAACCGGCGCGTCATGTCCTCGGTGACGTCGGCGGCGTCCACGTAGAACTGGTCGTACCAGCGGCGCAGCTGGTAGACCGGGCCGTCCTCCTCGCACAGCAGCGGATTGTCGATCTTGGTCTTGTTCTTCCAGATCTCCACGTCCTGCAGGAAGCCGACGCCGATGCCCTTCGCGAGCTTCTGCGCGATCTTGTCCGCGTGCTCGTCGGAAATGCCGGGCATCTTCTTGACCATGATGCCCCACTGCAGCACGAACGACGTCGGCGAAACCGGATAGTGGCAGTTGATCAGCACGTTCTCGATTTCGAAGCCCTGGAAGGAGTTCACCAGCCAGTTGATCATGTAGGAGGGGCCGAAGTACGACGCCTCCGAGCGCAGCAGGTTTTCCTCGCCGCCGTAATTGGACGCCATGCCCATGTCCGGGCGGCCCTTGGTGTTGAGGTACTGGGTGGCGATGTGGCCCTCGAACACGTTCTTGAAATACGTGGGGAAGGCGTAGTGGATGTAGAAGAAGTGCGCCATGTCCACCACGTTGTCGATGATCTCGCGGCAGTTGGCGTTCTCGATCAGGATCGAGTCCCAGGTCCAGTTGCTCCACTCGTCGCTGAACGCGCCCTCGACGCGCGGGATCACGACGTTCTCCGGCGGCGGGTTGCCCTCCGGGTCGTGCCAGACGAACAGCTGCTTGTTCTCCTCCAGCACCTGCCACGCCCGGGTGCGCGCCCGCAGCGGGACCCGCTTGGCGTAGGGGATCGACTTGCACTTGCCGTTGCCGCCCCACCGCCAGTCGTGGAACGGGCAGGCGATCTCGTCGCCCTTCACCGAACCCTGGGTGAGGTCGCCGCCCATGTGCCGGCAGTACCCGTCGAGCACGTTCAGCTTGCCCGCGGTGTCCGCGAACACGACGAGCTTCGTGCCGAACGCCTGCACCGCGTGCGGTTTGCCGTCGCGGAAGCTGTCGGCAAGCCCGAGGCAGTGCCAGCCGCGGGCGTACCGCGCCGGGGGCGCCCCGGCGTCGATCGTGCGGATCTCGGATCCATCGGTCTTCGGCGTCACTGCCTGCCTCCCGTGCCGGTCTGATCTTCGTTCGCCAGCGCCTGCGCCGCAAGGTAGCCGAAAACCATCGCCGGGCCGATGGTCGCGCCCGGCCCGGCGTAGGTCCGGCCCATCACCGGCGCGCTGGTGTTGCCCGCCGCGTAGAGGCCGGGCACGACCGTGCCGTCCTCGCGCAGGACGCGGGCGTTCTCGTCAATCCGCAGCCCGCCTTTGGTGCCCAGGTCGCCGGGCACCACGCGGACCGCGTAGTACGGGGCCTTGGCGAGTTCGCCGAGGCTCGGGTTGGGGCGGTTGCGCGGGTCGCCGTAGTAGTGGTCGTAGGCGCTGAGCCCGCGCTGGAAGTCGTCGTCGACGCCCTTGCGCGCGAAGCCGTTGAACCGCGTGACGGTCTGCTCCAGCGCATCGGCGGGCACGTCGATCTTCTCGGCGAGCCCGGCCAGCGTCGCGGACTTCGCCACGATCCCGGCCTTGTACCAGCGCCCGGGCAGCGGCTGCCGCGGGCCGAGGCCGGTGAACAGGTAGCGGTCGCGGTAGCGCTGGTCGAACACCAGCCACGCGGGGACGTGCTTGCCCGGGCCGTCGCCGTCGCCGTACATCGCGTGCACAGCCTCGACGTACGGCGCGGATTCGTTCACGAACCGGGTACCGGCGGCGTCGACCATCAGGCAGCCGGGCCGCGAGCGCTCGGCGAGCGCGAACCACGGGCCGCCGGTGAGCGGGAACGAGGGGCCCCACCAGGCGTCGTCCATCAGGTCGGTCGCCGCGCCGAGCTTGAGCCCGGCGTTGATGCCGTCGCCGGTGTTCGCCTCCGCGCCGACGGTCCATTCGGTGCCGATCGGCGCGCGCTGGTACTTGATGCGCATCTCTTCGTTGTGCTCGAAGCCGCCGCAGGCCAGCACCACACCGCGCCGCGCGCGGAACAGCTTTTCCTCGCCGTCGTGCCGGGCCACGATGCCGGTGACGACGTCGTTCTCCACCTGCAGATCGACCAGCGGCGTGTCCAGCAGGACCTCGACGCCCGCGTCTCGCAGGCCCTTCCGCAACCCGGCCGCAAGCGCTTGCCCCATGGACAGCGGCTGCTGCCCGCGGACGCGCCCGACCAGCCACTTCATCCCGAGCGACAGCATCCGGGCGAAGCCGCGCGGATGCCGGGCGATCAGGCTCAGCCAGCGATAGTCCGACTGGGTGATCGGCACGCCGAGCGGCGGCGCGCTGTACGGCGGTTCGAGCTGTGCCAGGTCGCTGCCGAGCAGTTTGCCGTCGAGCGGCTTCGGCTCGACCGACCGGCCGCCGGGGCGTCCGCCGGGCGCCTCCGGGTGGTAATCGCTGTACCCGGGCACCCACTTGAACTCCAACGGCGTGTTCCGGGTGACGAACTCGAGCACCTCGGGGCCGTGGTCGAGGAAGGTCGTGCGCAGGTGCTCCGGAACGACGTCGCCGACGATCGACTCCAGGTACTGCCTCGCGCGTTCGGGTGGTTCTTCGATGCCCGCGGCCCGCAGCGCGTGGTTGCCGGGCAGCCAGACGCCCCCGCCGGAGCGGGCGGTCGAACCGCCGAAGCAGGCTGCCTTTTCCAGCACCACCACGGAAAGCCCGCGATGGGCGGCGGCGAGCGCGGCGGTCATCCCGGCGGCGCCGCTGCCGGCCACCACCACGTCGTACTCGTCCGACATGCCACCTCACATGCAACGTGTTATCGGCTAAAGCTGGCCTGCTCGGGGCCACTTCCGTCACCATAGACGAGAACGTGTTCCAGTTCTAGGGTGGCGGACTATGGACGAGCTCGGGGCGGACGTCGTGATCATCGGAGCCGGCGCGGCCGGCGTGTGCGCGGCCATCGAAGCGGCCGACGCGGGCGCCAGCGTGCTCCTCGTGGACCGGTTTTCCGGCGGCGGGGCCAGTCGCGTGAGCGGCGGCGTGGTCTACGCCGGGGGAGGGACGCCGCAGCAACGCGCCGCGGGCGTCGACGACAGCGTGGACGCGATGTACGCGTACCTGCGGATGGAAACCGGCGAGGTCGTGTCGGAGCGGACGTTGCGGCGGTTCTGCGAGGAAAGCGTCGACATGGTCGCGTGGCTGGAGCGCCAAGGTGTGCCGTTCGAGGGCAGCATGTGCGACTACAAGACGTCGTATCCCAGCAACAAGCACTATCTGTACTACTCCGGCAGCGAACTGTCCGGCGGCTTCCGCGACGTGGCGAAACCCGCGCCGCGGGGACACCGGGTCAAGGGGCCGGGCACGTCCGGGAAGCTGCTGATGAAGCAGTTGCTGGCGGCGGCTCGCGAGCGCGGCGTGCGGGTGCTGCCGCAGACGCAGGCGATGAACCTGATCACCGACGACTCGGGCACGGTGAACGGGGTGCTCACGCACAGTTTGCGGGACGCGCCTTCGTGGGTGCGGGCACGGCACGCGCGGCTCGCGGATTGGGCGGCGAAGCCGGGTATCTACGTGCCCGCGATGCGCCGGTCGCTGCACCAGCGGGTGGAACGGATTGAACGCAAGCACGCGCGTGAGCTGCGGATCAGTGCACGCCGAGGCGTGGTGCTGTCGGCGGGCGGGTTCATCGTGAACCGGGCGATGGTGCGCGAGCACGCGCCCGCGTACCGCGGCGGGCTCGATCTGGGAACTTCCGCCGACGACGGTTCCGGCATCCGGATGGGCGTGGAGGTCGGCGGGCGCACGGCGGAGCTGGACCGGGTGTCGGCGTGGCGGTTCCTGACGCCGCCGTCGGCGTTTCTGGGCGGCCTGCTGGTGGGTGCGGACGGCCGCCGGATCATCGACGAATCCCGGTACGGCGCGGCGATCGGCGAGCGCATGATCGCCGAGCACGGCGGACGCGGCTGGCTGCTGGTCGACGAGCCGATCGTCGCCGA
The DNA here is from genome assembly GCF_006704225.1 of Amycolatopsis sp. Poz14. NCBI lineage: Bacteria > Bacillati > Actinomycetota > Actinomycetes > Pseudonocardiales > Pseudonocardiaceae > Amycolatopsis > Amycolatopsis sp. Poz14. The sequence goes on along the minus strand of NZ_JACLHD010000001.1, from coordinate 8,065,731 downwards.
AGCGCGGCGCGACGGGCGGAAACAAGGCCAGTGGTTCGCGACGCTGCAACTGCGGTATCTGCTCGGCAAGGGCCGGGTGACCGCCGGGACCATCGAGGAGGTGGCCGCGCGCGCCGGAATCGACCCGGACGGGCTGGCGGCGACTTACGCCGAGTACCAGCGCGGTCCCGATCCGGCGGGCAAGCCGGCGGACTTCGCGCGCCCGCTGGACACGCCGCCGTACTCGCTGATCGACGTGTCGGTGAAACCGAACCTCGGCTACCCGTGCCCGATGCTGACGCTGGGCGGTCTGGTGGTCGACGAGGACACCGGCGCGGTGGCCGGCGTCCGCGGTCTCTACGCTGCCGGACGCACCGCGGTGGGAATCTGTTCCAGGTCGTATGTGAGCGGCCTTTCGCTGGCTGACTGCGTGTTTTCCGGCCGCCGGGCAGGGTTGCACGGCGCGCGCGGGGCGGACCGCGTCGACAAAAACGAGAACGTGTTCTAGTCTTGAGCGTGTCGAGCGAGAGAGGACGGCCGATGAGCGAGCTGGCTGCCGTGATCGCGGGGGTGCGCGACCTGCTTCCCGTGCTGCGGGAACGCGCACAGGAGACCGAGGATGCCCGTCGGATCCCCGCCGAATCAGTGAAAGCGCTGCAGGAGACCGGATTTTTCCGCCTGCTGCAACCGAAACCGTACGGCGGCTTGGAAGCCGACCCGGTCACCTTCTACACCGCGGTCAAGATGATCGCGAGCGCCTGCGGGTCCACCGGCTGGGTCGCGTCGATTCTCGGCGTGCACCCGTGGCACGTCGCGTTGTTCGACGCGCAAGCCCAGGCGGACGTGTGGGGCGAGGATCACGACGTGCGGATTTCTTCTTCGTACGCGCCGATGGGCAAGGCGACCGTCGTCGAGGGCGGCTACCGGCTGTCCGGGCGATGGAGCTTCTCGTCCGGAAGCGACCACTGCACGTGGGTGCTGCTGGGCGGTCCGGCGTTCGCCGACGGCAAGCCGGTGGACTTCTGCACGTATCTCGTGCCGATCTCGGACTACTCCATTGTGGACGTCTGGGACACGGTCGGGCTGCGCGGCACCGGGTCCAACGACATCGTCGTCGAGGACGTTTTCGTGCCGAAGCACCGCGCGCTGAGCTTCATGGCGACGTCGAAGTGCAAGACCCCGGGCCAGGAAGTCAATCCGGGTCCGCTGTACCGGCTGCCGTACGGTTCCGTGCACCCGAGCACCATCACCGCGCCGATCATCGGGATGGCGCAGGGCGCGTACGACGCGCACGTGGAGCACCAGGGCAAGCGGGTGCGGGCGGCGTACGCGGGCGAACAGTCCAAAGAGGACCCGTTCTCGAAGGTGCGGATCGCCGAGGCGGGCAGCGAGATCGACGCGGCCTGGCTGCAGCTGACGCACAACATCGACGAGCTGTACAAGCTGGCCTGCAAGGGCGAGAAGCTGCCGTTCAGCACGCGGTTGCGGGTGCGCCGGGACCAGGTGCGCGGCACCGAGCGGGCGATCTCCGCGATCGACCGGCTTTTCGAGAACTCCGGCGGCCGCGCGCTGCAGCGGGGCACGCCGATCCAGCGCTTCTGGCGCGACGCGCACGCGGGCCGGGTGCACGCGGCGAACGACGCGGAGCGCGCGTACGTCATGTTCGGCACCGGCGAGTTCGGCTTGCCTGTTGAGAATGCGATGGTCTGATGGCGCCTGAAGGTTCCTATGTAGACACTGCGGGCGGTATTCGCCTGCACTACCACGAGTCCGGTGCCGAAAACGCCGAGACGGTGCTGTTGCTGCACGGCGGCGGTCCCGGTGCTTCGGCGTGGAGCAACTTCGGCCGGAACCTGCCGGTGTTCGGGAAGTCCTACCGGACGCTGGCGGTCGACCAGCCGGGGTTCGGCCGGTCGGACAAGCCGACTGACCACCCGCAGTACTTCCGGCACAGCTCGGACGCGGTCGTCGGCCTGATGGACCAGCTCGGCATCGAAAAGGCGCACCTCGTCGGCAATTCGCTCGGCGCGGGCGCGGCGGTGCGGCTCGCGTTGAACCATCCGGGACGCGCGGGGCGGCTGGTGCTGATGGGCGCGGGCGGGTTGAGCGTCAACCTGTTCGCCCCGGACCCGACCGAAGGCGTGCGGCTGCTGTCGAAGTTCGCCGGGGACCCGACGCGGGAGCGGATGGAAGCGTTCCTCCGGATCATGGTGCACGACCAGGCTCTGGTCACCGACGAGCTGATCGACGAACGCTTCGAGATCGCGCGTTCGCCGGAATCGCTCGCCGCGATGCGGGCGATGGGCAAGTCGTTCAGCCTGCCGGATTCCTTCGAGGAAGGCATGTTGTGGCGCGAGGCTTACCGCCTGCGCCAACGGGTTTTGCTCGTGTGGGGCCGGGAGGACCGGGTCAACCCGCTCGACGGCGCACTGCTGGCGTTGAAGACGATTCCGCGTGCGCAACTGCACGTGTTCGGCGGCTGCGGGCACTGGGCGCAGCTGGAGAAGTTCGACGAGTTCAACCGACTCGCCCTCGACTTCCTCGGGAGTTCGTGATGGCTATCCGTTCGCTGGGATATCTGCGCATCGAAGCCACGGACATGGACGCCTGGCGCGTCTACGGGCTGAAGGTGCTCGGCATGGTGGAGGGTTCGGGCACCGACCCGAACGCGCTCTACCTGCGCATGGACGATTTCCCGGCGCGATTGGTGATCGTGCCGGGAGAGAAGGACCGGCTGGCGCAGGCGGGCTGGGAAGCGGCCAACGCCGCGGAACTGGACGACGTCCGCGCCCGCCTCGACGCGGCTTCGGTGCCGTACAAGGAAGGCACGCCGGAGGAACTGGCGGACCGCCGGGTCGCGGAGATGATCAGCTTCACCGATCCGTCCGGCAACACGCTGGAGGTGTTCCACGGCGTCGCGCTGCAGCACCGGCGCGTGGTGAGCCCGTACGGGCACCGGTTCGTGACCGGCGAGCAGGGCTTGGGCCACGTGGTTTTGTCGACCCACGACGACGAGGCCGCGCTGCGGTTCTACCGCGACGTGCTGGGCTTCCGGCTCCGCGATTCGATGCGCCTCCCGCCGCAGATGGTCGGCCGCCCGGCCGACGGCGACCCGGCGTGGCTGCGGTTCTTCGGCTGCAATCCGCGCCACCACAGCCTGGCGTTCCTGCCGATGCCGACGCCGAGCGGGATCGTGCACCTGATGGTGGAGGTCGAGGAGACCGACGACGTCGGATTGTGCCTGGACCGCGCGAAGCGCAAGAACGTCCCGATGTCGGCGACGCTCGGCCGGCACGTGAACGACCTGATGCTGTCGTTCTACATGAAGACCCCCGGCGGCTTCGACGTCGAGTTCGGCTGTGAGGGCAGGCAGGTCGAGGACGAGGCGTGGATCGCTCGCGAGAGCACCGCGGTTTCGTTGTGGGGCCACGACTTCTCCGTGGGCGCGCAATGACAGCCGCGGTCTCCGACGCCGTGCCGGACCGGTTTCGCGAGGTGCTGGGCCACTTCTGCACCGGAGTGACCGTGGTGACGGGCTACGTCGAGGACTCCTCGGCCGTCGCGCCGACCGGACCGGTGGGTTTCGCCTGCCAGTCCTTCGCCGCGTTGTCGCTGGACCCGCCGCTGGTGCTGTTCTGCGTCGCCCGCACGTCGCGCACCTGGCCCGCGCTGGCCGCGGCGGGCACGTTCGCGGTGAACGTGCTCGCCGAGGACCAGCAGGCGGTCTGCGCCGAGTTCGGCCGCCGCGGCGGCGACAAGTTCTCCGGAGTGTCCTGGCGACCGGCTCCGTCGGGTGCGCCGCTGCTGGACGGAGCCCTGACCTGGGTGGACTGCGCAGTGCAGGCGGTCCATCCGGCCGGGGACCACTACGTGGTGGTCGGCCGCGTGACCGCGCTGGGCGAGACGTCCGACGCGCGCCCGCTGCTGTTCCACCGCGGCCAGTACACGGTCACCGAGCCGGTGCCGGACGCGCTCACCGCGCTGATGCCCTGGCCCCGCCCGGACGACTGGCTCTGACTCCGCGCGGGTGTTCGCGCTACTTCCAGCGGAAGTGCACGAACACCCGCCCGAAGTTGTCTTTGTCCTTCTCGACGCGGTGGTAGAGCGCCTTCACGTCCTTGCGCTCCAGGAACCGCAGCACGTGCTTCTTCAGCTGCCCGGACCCCTTGCCCGGGATGATCTCCACGAGCGGCGCCTTCTTCGCGACCGCCTCGTCGATGACCGCGCGCAGCGCCCGGTCGATCTCCCCGCCGCGGTTGTAGATGTCGTGAAGATCGAGCTTGAGCTTCATGCCTCCTTCCTACCCCACGCCCGCATAGTCGACATCGACTACTCTTCTGCGTATAGTCGATCCTGACTAAAGGAGTTCGTGGGTGAAGCGACGCGTGGTGGGGAATCCGCTCGGGCTGGCCGTGCTGGCGGGCTTGCTCGAGGAGCCGATGCATCCGTACGAGATGGCACGGCGGTTCGTGGAGTACGGCAAGGAGCGGGATTTCAAGTACACCCGCAGCTCGCTGTACATGGTGGTCGGGCAGCTGGAGAAGGCCGGGTTCATCGCGGCGCAGGAGACGCTGCGCGATTCGGCGCGTCCGGAGCGGACCGTTTACGCCATCACTCCCACCGGGCGGCTCGAGCTGTTCGACTGGATGCGCGAGCTCGTCGCCGAACCGGCCACCGAGTATCCGCTGTTCGGGGCGGCGTTGTCGCTGTTCGTGGTGCTGCCGGCGGACGAGGTGCGGGAGCTGCTCCAGCAGCGGCTGGCCGCGCTCACCGCGATCGCCGACGACATCCGCGCGACGATCGGCGCCGCGCGGGAGCAGGGGCTCGCCTGGTGGTTCCTGGTCGAGGAGGACTACCGGCTGACGAAGGTCGAGGCGGAGCGCGGCTTCGTCGAACGGCTCGCCGAGTCGGTTGCCGGGGAGGACTACCGGCAGGCGTGGGAAACCTATTTCAAGGGGAGAACATGAACGTACTAGTGATCGGCGGCGGCATCGCCGGTGCGACTACCGCGATGGCGTTGCAGCGAGCGGGAATCGAAGCGGTTGTCTACGAGGCTTACCCGAAGTCGGCGGACGGAGTCGGCAGCGCGCTGACGCTGTCTCCCAACGGCCGCAACGCTTTGCGGCAGATCGATGCCGACGACGCGGTAGCCGCGGTCGGCATCGAAGTGCCCGGGATGATAATGCAGAATCACCGAGGCCGGGTGGTCGGCAGATTCGACGGGCTGCCGGGTCTGCCGTCGAGCCTGCTGCTGCGCCGGGACCGGCTGTACCGCGCCCTGATGGACGAAGCGCTGGGTCGGGGGATCACGGTCGAATTCGGCAAGCGGCTGAAGTCCGTGGAGAACAAAGCAGACCGGGTGATCGCGCACTTCGCGGACGGTTCTTCCGCGACCGGCGACGTGCTGATCGGCGCGGACGGCATCCGGTCGGCTGTCCGGTCCACTTTGGACCCGGCGGCACCTGCTCCGCGCTACACCGGACTGCTCGGTCTCGGCGGCTGGATCCGCAACCCCGGCCTGCCGGTCACCGGGAACTACCAGCATTTCGCCTTCGGCAAGCGGGCGTTCTTCGGCTACTTCATCGACGCGGACGAGATTCTCTGGTTCAGCAACGTCCCCGCCGCCGACCCGGCCGAGGCGAAGACCGCGTCGCCGGAGCACTGGCTCTCGGTGCTGCGCGAACGGCACGCGGACGACGTCCCGGCGCGCGACATCATCGCCCTGCTGAAGCCGGAAGACGTTGGCCAGCCTGGGGTCCTGGAGGACATCCCGACGGTGCGGACGTGGCATCGCGGCCGGGTCGTCCTGGTCGGCGACGCCGCGCATCCGACGTCGCCGAGTTCCGGGCAGGGAGCGTCGCAGGCGGTCGAGAGCTCGCTCGAACTGGCTCGTGCGCTGCGGGATTCTCCGGACGTGGCAACGGCTTTCGCTCAATACGAGGCGGCCCGGCGGGAACGGGTCGAGCGGATCATCGCGCGGGCGGCGAAGATCAACAACGACAAGGCGGCGGGGCCGGTCGCGCGGATCATGCGTGACCTGCTGATGCCGTTGATGATGAAGACCGTGATGAGCCCGGAAAAGATGTTCGGCGGCGTGCATCGGCACCGGATCGAATTCGGGTCCTCTCGCGCCGCCGTCTAGCGGAGGCACGCGAGCGCGGACCGGCGCACGAGGGCGGTGCGGCCGAGCAATCCCAGCACCGTCAACGCATCCGGGGGACCGCCGGCCCGGATCACGCGGAGCTGGGTCCGTTCGGAGGCCCGCAGCAGGTCGTCGGCGCGCCAATCGGGTCCGTTCGTGACGGCGTGGATCAGCGCGGCGGGATCCGGACGCTGACGGACGGGGCGGCCGTCCGTCAGCCCAGGGTCTGCCACCATCCGTCCACCGGCGGCGGGGCGGCCGCGTCGATCCGCTGCCCGGGTTTCGGGATCGCGAGCGGGAGGTCGTTCGCCTTCGCCTCCCGCCACACCCGGTCCGCGGGATCCGACCAGGTGTGCATGGCCAGCGTGAACGTCGCCCAGTGCACCGGGACCAGCAGCCCGCCGCGCGCGTCCAGATGGGCGGCGACGCCTTCTTCCGGCGTCATGTGGATGTCCGGCCAATGCGGGGCGTACGCGCCGACCTGGATCAGCGTCGCGTCGAACGGGCCGTGCTTCGCGCCGATCTCGGCGAAACCGGGGAAGTATCCGGTGTCGCCGCTGTAGTAGACGCGATGCTCCGGACCGGCGATCACCCACGACGCCCACAGCGTGCTGTCGTTCGCGAGGCCGCGGCCGGAGAAGTGCTGCGCGGGCGTGGCGACGAACCGGATCCCGGCGACGTGCGCGTCCTCGTGCCAGTCGAGTTCGATGATCCGCGCGGCCGGGACGTGCCACCGTTCGAGATGCGCGCCGACGCCGAGCGGGACGAGGAACGGTGCGTCCGTCAGCGAAATCAAGGATTGGACGGTGGGCAGGTCCAGATGGTCGTAATGGTCGTGGGAAATCACGATCGCGTCCAGCCTGCCCAGTTCGCGCAGCGAAACCGGGGGAGCGTGCAGCCGCCGCGGCCCGGCGAACGCGGCGGGCGAAACCCGGTCGCCCCACACCGGATCGCACAGCACGCGGGCGCCGTCGATCTCCACCAGCGTGGACGCGTGTCCGTACCAGGTAAGGAAAAGACCGTCTGCGGCGGAGGCGGCGGGCGAGGAGACCAGCGGGATCTCACCGCCCGGCCGGCGGCGGGCGCGGTCCTCGCCGAACAGGAACTCGCGGACGAGCCCGCCGGGGGAGGAGGGCGTCGCGCGCGTGGCGGCGGCGTTGTGGAAGACGCCGTCGGCGTACTGCGGAGACTGGCGCATCCGCTCAGCACGAGCTCCGGCGGCCTTCGCGCCGAAGGCCGCCGGAGTCAATGCTTGGAAGGTCATGCCACCGAGTCTACGAAGCGTTCCTGAGAGGAGCCCCAGCTTCGTGCAGGTGACGCAGCGTCTGCCGGTAGGAGGACACCAGCCCGGTGCGCAGGTACGGGATGCCGATCTCGGCGCAGTACGCCTGCACCATCGGCTGGGCGCGGCGCAGGTGCACCGACGGCATGCTCGGGAACAGATGGTGCTCGATCTGGTGGTTGAGGCCGCCGAGCAGGACGTCGATCACCGGTCCGCCCGCGACGTTCCGGGAGGTGAGCACCTGCTTGCGCAGGAAGTCCAGGTCCGTCTTGCCGGTCAGGGTCGGCATGCCCTTGTGGTTCGGCGCGAAGATCGACCCCATGTAGACGCCCCACAGTCCCTGGTGGACCGCGAAGAACAGCAGCGCCAGACCCGGCGGGAGGACGATGAACAGCGCGGCGAGGTAGACCGCGACGTGGGTGAACAGCAGCGTCGCTTCGAGCCCGCGACGGCGCAGGCCGGGGCGCGCGACCGCGCGGATGCCGGACCAGTGCAGGTTGAGGCCTTCGAGGGTGAGCAGCGGGAAGAACAGCACCGCCTGGTGGCGGCCGATGAACCGGGGTACGCCGCGCGCCTCCCGGGCCTGGCGCTGGGACCACACGAGGACGTCCGGGTCGACGTCCGGGTCCAGTTCCTCGTGGTTCGGGTTGGCGTGGTGGCGGGTGTGCTTGTCCATCCACCACCCGTAGCTCATCCCGATGCCGAGGTTCCCGGCGAGACGCCCGGCGATCTCCGCGGGACGGCGCGTCCGGAACACCTGCCGGTGCGCGAGATCGTGCGAAAGCAGGGCGATCTGCCCGAACATGAACGCCTGGAACGCGGCCACGGCGAGCTGCCACCACGAGTCGCCGAGCAGCGCGAACGCGACCCAGCCTCCCGCGAACAGCACGGTCAGGAGCGCGATTCGAGCGGTGTAGTAGCCGGGGCGGCGGTCGAGCAGACCGGCGTCGGTGATCCGGCGGCAGAGCCGGGCGAAGTCGCTTCCCGGCCGTGGGGGCGAGGGGAGGACGAGCTTTTCGGTGGTCACCCGGGCGAGTATTGCGGCGCGGCGCCCCGGCGGGAAACCAGCAGACCCGACGGCTCGTGCTGGGGTTGTCCCCACCCCGCTCCTGTGCATTCCCGGCGCGGTGCTGCTCAAGCGCTTGCCGAGGTGCCGGGCGACGGCTCCGGAACGGCCTCCGGGGGCAGCAGGGTTACTCCAGGTGCCAGGGAAATTTCCATCGTTCGGCGGTCTGCCCCTCCGCGAAGCGGCCGCTGCTCAGTGCGACCGCCGCCGGGTCACCTCCGCGATGCTCGCCCAGTCGAGGTCCGCGCCTCCCTGCTCGACCGCGGTGGCGAACACGTCCTGAAGGACCGGTCCGGCGGGCAGTTCGACGCCCAGTTCGCCGGCGGTGTCCAGCGCGAGCTTCAGGTCTTTCAGCCCGAGCGCGGCGGTGAACCCCGGCGGCGTGTAACTGCTGGTGGCGATGGCGTCGCCGTAGCCTCGGTACACCGCGCCGGGAAAGACGGAATCATTGATCATGTCGACGAACTGCCCGGCGTCCAGTCCGGCGTTCTCCAGCAAGGTGATCGACTCGGACAGCGCCTGCAACGCGTGAATGATCAGATAGTTCACCGAAATCTTCGCCGTCGGCGCGGCGTCCACGGCGTCGCCGAACTCCCAGACCCGCCGTCCGATCGCAGCCAGCATCGGCGCGGTTTCGGCCCGGACGTCCGCGGCGCCGGACACCAGCACGGTCAGGTTCCCGGCCACCACGGCTTCCGGACGGCCGACCACCGGTGCACTGAGGTATCGCCCGTCCTGTGCGGCGAACTCGCGCGCCCCGCCCGGGCTGATCGTCGCGTGGTTGACGTGGACAAAACCCTCCGGAGCGGAACGGAGCCGCTCGGCGGTGAACACCTGCCGCACCGCGGCTTCGTCGCTCAGCATGGAGAAGACTGTTCCGGTGGCGATCGCGTCCTCGGGAGTTTCGCCCACGGTTGCGCCTCGGGCGGCCAGCTCGTCCGCTTTGCCCGCGCTGCGGCTCCACACGGTGACGTCGTAGCCCGCGTCGAGCAGGCGTCCGGCGATGGCGGTGCCCATCCTTCCGAGCCCGATGAAACCTACCCGGCGTGATTGCTCGGTCATGATCATTCCTCCAGTCATTGACAGCTCAGCGCTTCGGTCATTTCTTCGTCGATCTTGCGCAGCAGCGCGCGGTTCGGACGCAGCGTTCCTTCGACGTCGCGCAGCTGTCCGTTGTCGTCCACGTCCGCGTCGGTGATGATGGCTTCGACGTGGGTGTCGAGTACTCGCATGTGCAGCCCGTGCAGGACGGTGACGAACTGCTCGGCGGCCTTCCCGCCGCCGCGGGCGCCGTAGGCGAGCAGGCTCGCGGGCCGATCGCGCCACTCCCGGTAGAGATAGTCCAGCGCGTTCTTGAGCACCCCCGGATAGCCCCAATTGTATTGCGGGAACACGAAAAAGAACCCGTGATAGCTCTGCACGAGCTCGCTCCAGGCCCGCGTGTGCTCGTGTGTGTACTGCTGCGCCGCGGCCTTGACGGGCTCGTCCAGGAACGGCAACGCGATCTCCGCGAGGTCGACCAGCCCGTAGCCGAGTTCGCTGTCCTCCTGCAGCCGGGCCCGCGTCCAGGCCGCGACATCCGCGCAAATCCGGGAAGGACGGGTGCTGCCCACGACGACGGCAATGCGTTTCGTGCCTGCCATCAGCGCGTTTCCCTCGGTTCGTCTCACGGACTGTTGGTGACACGAACCAAAATAGTTGGTGTCACGAACTAAGTCAAGCTAACCTGGTCCCGTGACCGCTTCCCCGCCCGCAGACGCACCGCCGCCGGAGCTGAACCTCACCGACGCCCTCGTCCAGCTGTCGTTCATCGTGCAAGCCGTGCTGGGCCGCCTGGCCGGGGACGAAGGACTGTCCGTCACCCAGCTGCGCATGCTCGCCGTGCTGGACGACCGCGAGATCGGCATGCGGCAACTGGCCGGGATCCTCGAACTGGAGAAGTCCAGCGTCACCGGGCTGGTGGACCGGGCCGAACGCCGCGGCTTGGTCCAGCGCATCGCGGTCCCCGGCAACCGCCGAGCCGTCCACGTCACGGTCACCTCGGCGGGGCGAGCCGTGGTGCACCAGGTGCGCGAAGCGATCGACACCGAACTGGGCCAGCTGGCGGCAACCCTGAGCGACAGCCGCCAGGACGCGTTCCGCCGGACCATCGAGTCGCTGATCCACCACTACGCGACCGAACACGCCATCCCGCTGTAAACCGGACTGCGGCTCGAGGGCTGCGAAACCGGTATGAAACTAACCTGCCGAGTGCCGCGCCGTCTGGCAGCGTGTGCGCATGCGCAGCTACTACCTCCCCCCGATCGTCCCCGTAGTCGCTCTCGTCCTCATGCCGTTCCTCCCCTTCGTCAACTCCTCCGGCCTGTGGCTGGGCTTGCCGAAGATGATGGTCTGGGGCGCGTTCTGGTGTCTCATGTTCACTCCGGCGCTGCTGCTGTCGGAACGCTTGCTGTCCCGCAGCGGCGAGGAGGATTGACGATGATCCTCGCCTTCACTCTCGCCGGCATCGTGCTCATCGGCGTGCTCGGCTTCGTCGGCCGCCGCCGTCCCGCCGCGGACCTCGCGGAATGGACCGTCGGCGGCCGGAAGTTCGGCGCGCTGACCATGTGGTTCCTGCAAGCTGGCGAGGTCTTCACGACCTTCACCTTCCTCGGCATGGCCGGGCTGGCGTTCTCCGGCGGCGTGGCCGCGATGTACGCGCTGCCGTACGTGCCGATCGCCTACGTGATCCTGTTCTTCCTCGCCAAGCGGATCTGGCGGATGGGCAAGGAACGCGGCTACCTGACCCAGGGCGACTTCCTCGAAGACCGGTATTCGAGCCGCGCGCTGGGCACCGTGTCGGCGATCCTCGGCGTCGTGTTCGTGCTGCCGTACCTGCAACTGCAGATCACCGGGCTCGGGCTGATCGTCCGGCTCGTGACCGGCGACCACGCGTCCGGCACGCTCAGCATGATCGCGGGCAGCGTGCTGGTGGTCGCGTTCGTGCTGTGGGCCGGGCTGCGCGGCGTCGCGGCGACGTCGTATTTCAAGGACGCGATCATGCTCGTCGTCCTGGTGGTGCTGATCATCGCGGTGCCCGCGCACTTCGCGGGCGGCGTGTCCGGGGTCTTCCACAAGATCGACCAGCTGCATCCGGAGAAGCTGTTCGTGCACGCCGGGGCCAACGACCACACGTGGTTCATCACGAGCATGCTGGTCAGCGCGATCGGCGTCGGGCTGATGACGCTGCCGCACACCTGGCCCGCGCTGATGTCCGCGCGCGACCCGAAGGTGCTGCGCCGCAACTACACCTGGATGCCGGTGTACGAGCTGTGCCTGCTGCTGCCGATGATCATCGGGTTCGCGGCGGTCCTGGTGGTGCCCAAGGGAAGCGACCCGAACGGCGTGCTGCTGACCTTGAGCAAGGACGCGCTGCCGGGCTGGGTCACCGGGCTCGTGGTGGTCGCCGCGACGGCCACCGCGATGGTGCCCGCGGCGGGCATCCTGATCGGCATTTCCTCGCTGGTGGCACGGAACATCACCCGGGTGCGCAGCGAGCGCAAGCAGTTCTGGATCAACCACGGGACGGTCGTGCTGGCCAGCGCGCTCGCCCTGGTGCTCGGCATCTTCCGGCCGGACCTGCTGGCGAACCTGCTGCTGCTCACCTACTCCGGCTCGGTGCAGCTGGCCCCGGCGAACCTGCTGGGCTTCCTGAAGAAGGTCCCGGTCGGCAAGGTCCCGGTGTTCGCCGGGCTGCTGGCGGGCGAGGTCGTGGTGATCTGGCTGACCTTCGTGGACACCAAGCTCGTCGGCACGGTGAACGTCGGGCTGGTCGGGCTCGCGGTCAACGTGGTCGTGCTCGCCATCGCGGCAGCCGTCGAACGGGCCGTGACCCGGTCCGGAAACGTTGTGCAGACAGGAGAACCGGTATGACGCGGACCCTTTTCACCGGCGGCACGGTGTTCGACGGGACGGGCAGCGCGCCCGCCCCCGCGGACGTCGTGGTCGAGGACGGCCGGATCGTCGAGGTCGGCACCGGCCTCGACGGCGACCGCGCGGTGGACTGCGCCGGCACGATGCTGCTGCCCGGGATGTTCGACTGCCACGTGCACGTCACGGTCTCCGACCTCGGGTTGCTGCAGCGCGTCCAGAAGCCGTTCTCGTACCAGTTCTACGAGGCGGCCCGGAACCTGTGGACCACGCTGAAGCTCGGCATCACCACCGTGCGCGACGCCGCCGGGGCCGATCTCGGCATCAAGCAGGCCGTCGCGGACGGCCTGATTCCCGGTCCCCGCTTGGAAATCGCGATCGGCCTGATCAGCCCGACGGGCGGGCACGGCGACGGGTGGATGCCGTCCGGGCATTGCGTCCCGCTGTCGCTCCCGCATCCCGGCCGTCCGAGCGCGCTGGCCGACGGCCCCGACGAGATGCGCCGGGTGGCGCGCACGCTGTTGCGCGCCGGGGCGGACGTGTTGAAGGTCTGCACCACCGGCGGCGTGCTGTCCCCTCGGGACGATCCTCGGCATTCGCAGTTCACGCCGGAGGAATTGGACGTCCTGGTCGCCGAAGCGACCATGCAGGGGCGGGCGGTGATGGCGCACGCACAGGGCGCGGAGGGGGTCAAGAACGCCGTCCGCGCCGGGATCCGGTCGATCGAACACGGCATCTACCTCGACGACGAGGCGATCGAGCTCATGCTCGCGCGCGGCACCTGGCTCGTCCCGACGCTGGTCGCTCCGGTGAACGTCATCCGCGCGGCGGCCGCCGGCGCCGCGTTGCCGGATGCGGTGGTGCAGAAGGCGAAAGAGGTCGCGGAAGTCCACCTCGAGTCGGTGCGCCGGGCCGTCGAAGCCGGGGTCCGGATCGCGATGGGCACCGACAGCGGCGTCGGCCCGCACGGGACGAATCTCGAAGAGCTGGAACTGATGCGCTCGGCCGGGATGAGCCCGGCGGACGTGCTGGTCGCCGCGACGTCGTCGGCCGCTCGGCTGCTGGGCAAGGACGCCGAACTGGGCCGCTTGGCACCGGGGTATCGCGCGGACCTCGTGGTTGTTTCGGGCGATATTTACGATTTCCCGGCTCTGGCGGGGAATGTTCGGGAAGTGTGGCAGGACGGAGCGCGCGCGGTTTAGGGCGGGGCATTCCCGAGCACGGCATACTTGCCGCCGTGATCATGAAAACCGAGGAACGCCACGCGTCCTGGCTCGAGCTTTTCTTCGACCTGGTCGCGGTCGCCGGCGTCGCCCAGCTTTCGCACCTCGTGCGCGGAACGACTTCCTGGAGCGACGCCGGCCTCTACGTCGTGTGCTTCCTCGCGTTCTGGACCGCGTGGATGTGCTTCACCGTGTACGGCAACGTCACCGGGGAAGCGGCGCGCGCGATGCCGGTGCTGCTCGCGATGGCCGGGCTGGTTTTCATGGCCGGTTCGGTGCACGACATCGGCGAGCACGCACAGGGCTTCGCCATCTCCTACGTGGCGGTGCGCGCGCTCGCCAGCCGGGTCTGGGAAGGCCGGGAAAACACGCGGATCATCGTCGAATGGCCGGTGGTGCACGCCGGGATGGGCGTGGTGCCGTGGGTCGTCTCGTTCTGGGTCGACGCGCCGGGGAAGTACCTGCTGTGGGCACTCGGGCTGGCGATCGACCTGGTGGCCGGGCTGACCATGTCGGGGGAGCAGGTCGCGGCCAAGGTGGCGGAACGGGCCACCCAGTCGAAGCGGCCGGTGCCGGGGCTGGCCTTCGCGCACCTGGACCTCGCGCACTTCGGCGAGCGGCTGGGGCTGTTCACGATCATCGTGCTGGGCGAGGGCGTCCTGACGGTCACCGACGCGATGACGGAGATCCCCGACTGGGAATGGCCGCTGCTCTCGACCGTGCTCGGGGTGCTGGCGCTGCTGGCGGCGTTGTGGGGAGCGGCGTTGTTCCAGGGATTCGGCGGGATTCCCTATCTGTCCCAGACTGCCTGGGGCCCGCGGGTCCTGCTGCCGGTGCACTGCCTGGTGGCCGGATTGCTGGCGGCGCTGGCGGCGGGGTTCGGGGACGCCGTGGAGTCGGTCGCGCACGGACACCTCGCGGCGGGGACGCGATGGCTGCTGTGCGGGTGCGTCGCGGCGTTCACGGTCGTGGGCGTGGTGGCGCGGGTGGCTTCCGGGAGGTGGAAGCCGTGGGACTTCGTCGCGGTGCTCGCCGGGGTGGGGGTTCCGGCCGCGCTGGGCCTGGCCGGCGCGACGCTGACCCCGGCGCGGTTCTTGTGGTTGCTGCTGCTCGCGATCGTGCCCGGGCTGGTGCGGGAGTTTCCGCGGCGTCGGCCGGTTGCTGCGTCGGGCGCGGAAGGCCCGTGAAGGACTCCTCGAGGGAATCCAGTTCCGTGAAGGGGCCCCTCACGGCGCGCTGGTCGTGAGGGACCCCCTCACGGCTTTCAGACGTTGGCGAGGAGATCCTTCAACGCGGCCGCGAACTTCGCCGGATTGCGCTGCGGCGCCAGGTGCGCGCCCGGCGTCTCGGTGAACGGCAGCCCGAGTTCGAGCGCGAGGATTTTGGCGGGCTGGTAGTGGTACCAGCCGCGGCTGCCCTCCCCGGCGACCGGCACGATCTCGGTGTTCGTCCGGCGGAGTGCGCGCAAGTCCGGCAGGTAGTCGAAGAACTCGGTCAGCTCGCGGTCGAACAGCCGGAGCCAGTCGCCCTCGTTCGGCAGCCGCAGATGCGGCAGGTCGGGCAGCGCGGCGCCGGCGATCCCGTCCGCGAACCGCGTGACCGCGCCCATCAGATCACCCGAACGGGCCAGCCGGACCTGCGCCGCGGCGGCCTCGAGAATCCCCTCGGCGTCCGGCATCAACTGGATCGCGGGCGGTTCGTGCGCGACGAACACGGCGACCCGGTCCGGATACCGCGCGACGAGGTCCAGCCCGATCAACGCACCGGCACTGGTCCCGAACATCGACACCGGCCCGCTCCCGCCGACGTGGTCGAGCACCGCGAGCGCGTCGTCCGCCTGCAGCGCCACCGGAACGGGCCCGGTGGTGGTGTCCGTGCTGGCGAAATGGCCGCGCCGGTCGTAGGTGATCACGGTGAAGTCCGTGCGCAAAAGCTTGACCAGCGCCCGGAACGAGTCCGCCGCACCGGTCCCGCCGGGGACCAGCAGCAGCCGCGGTCCCTCGCCGGTCGTGCGGACGGCCAGCTCGCCGCCCTCGACCGGACAGCGATGCTCGGCAGTCTCCGCATCTTCCGCGATCATGCCGAGAGTCAAGCACAACCCGGGTCACCTGATCGCTTCCGGGACGCCGGTTTTTGTCGGTGGGGGGTGCGAGACTCCGGGAATGACGAGTTGGGATGAGTTCAGTGCCGCCGCCCCGGCATTGGCCTCGCGCGTACGAGCCCGCTTCGCCGCCGCGGATTCGCACGTCTTGGCCACCCTGCGCAGCGACGGTTCGCCGCGAGTGAGCGGTTCGGAGATCGACTTCCGCGACGGCGAGGCGTACATCGGGTCGATGCTCGACGCCCGCAAGGCCCGCGACCTCCAGCGCGACGGCCGCTTCGCCCTGCACGCCTACCCCGGCATCGAGGAAGGCGGGGACGCGAAAATCGCCGGCCACGCGGTGGAGATCACCGATCCGGCGGAGGTCGCGCGCATCCAGGAGGGACAGGAGAGCCACCTGTTCCGGCTGGATCTGCGGGAGGCCGTGGTCACGTGGGTGGAGGACAACACGCTGTGGATCGAATCGTGGCACCCCGGGAGCTGGGTGCGCTTCGCGAGGCCGGACAACGGTCCCGCGGTCCGGACGGAGCTGGGGTTGACGGGGGAGGAGAACGGTTGAGGAGCGTGGAGCGGACCCCGCGGAGCCCTAGCCTGGGCTGATGAAACTCACGTCCACCGTCCTCGACGCGCCCGACCCCCGAGCGCTGGCCGAGTTCTACCGGGAACTGCTCGGATGGCCGATCGGCGCCGACGAACCGGAGTGGGTCACGTTGCGTCCTTCCGGCGGTGGGGCTGGTCTGTCGTTTCAGCTGGAGACGCAGTACGTGCCGCCAGTGTGGCCTGTCGACGCGGGGAAGCAGCAGATGCAACTGCACCTCGACTTCGAGGTCGACGGACGCGCCGCGCTGGAAGCCGCAGTCACGAAGGCGGTCGCGGCCGGGGCTCGGATGGCCGAGTTTCAGCCGCAACAGCACGTGCGCGTGCTGCTGGATCCGGTTGGGCATCCGTTCTGCTTCTGGACTGACGACCGGCCTTAACCGCCACCGCACCGGCGGCGGAAGTTTCGGTCGCTGGCGCTCTAGAGCCGTGGCATCGCACGCCCCTTTTCCGCCGCGTCCCGGGTGAGAGTTGCCTTGCCGCAGCTGAATTGTGCCAGCGCGGCAAGAAGCGAGCCCGGACCCGACCGGGCCCGGGCTGCCTGCTCAGCTCCGCTTCCAGTTCGTCGCGGCCGCGGCGCTCCGCTGGCACAGCTGCGCTTCCGGTTTGTCGCGGCGGGTGGTGTTCTGTTGGTTCGGCTGCCCTTCCGGTTTGTCGCGGCCAGCGGTGCTGTGCTGGCACAGTTGCGCTTCCGGATTGTGGCGGCGGGTGGTGTTCTGTGGGCTCGGTTGCGCTTCCGGTTTGTTCCGGCGGGCGGTGCTTTGCTGGTTCGGTGGGGGTTCCGGATTGTGGCGGCGGGCGGTGCTCTGCTGGCTCGGCCGTGCTTCCGGTTCGTCGCGGCCACGGTGCTCGGCGCTTCGGGTTTGTCGCAGCGGCGGTGTCCTGTTGGCCCGGCTGGGCTTCGGGTTTGCCGCGGAGGCACCGCTCCGCCAGCTCAGCTCCGGCCCCAATCCGTCGCAAGGCCGCTGCTCCGCCAGCTCAGCCCCAATCCGTCGCAGCGGCCCTGCCCGTCCAGCTCAGATCCGCTCCAGAATCGTCGCCGTAGCCATCGCCCCGCCCGCGCACATCGACACCAGCGCCGTCGTCGCGTCGCGGCGTTCCAGTTCGTGCAGGGCGGTCGTCAGCAGTCGCGCGCCGGTGCTGCCCACCGGGTGTCCCAGTGCGATCGCTCCGCCGTTGACGTTCACTCGCGTCTCGTCCGGATTGTGCATGCGCTGCCACGAAAGCACGACCGACGCGAAGGCCTCGTTCACCTCGAACAGGTCCACGTCGCCGATCTTCATGCCGGCCGCCTCGAGGACCCGCGTCGTCGCTTGCACCGGGCCGTCCAGGTGGTAGTACGGTTCCGCGCCGACCAATGCCTGCCGCCGGATCCGGGCGCGCGGGTGCAGGCCCAGCGAACGGGCCAGCGACGCGTCCATGATCAGCACCGCCGCGGCGCCGTCGGAGATTTGGGACGACGAGCCCGCCGTGTGGATTCCGTCCGGCACCACAGGCTTCAACCGCGCCAGACCGTCCATTGTGGTCTCTCGCAGGCCCTGATCCCGGTCCACCACACCGGCTTCCGTCGTGACCGGCACGATTTCCCGCGAGAAATGCCCGGCCGACCACGCGGCGGCGGCGTTGGCCTGCGACCGCACTCCGAACGCGTCGACGTCCTCGCGCGTGATGCCTCGCCGGATCGCGATCCGTTCCGCCGCACCGTATTGGTCCGGCATGTCGATCGACCACGCGTCCGGTTTGGGGGAGCCGACGCCCTCGCCGCGGTTCGCGCCGAGCGGCACCCGGCTCATCGCTTCCGCACCGCACGCCACGCCGACGCTGATCGCGTCCGCCGCGATCAAGCCGGCGACCAGATGCGCGGCCTGCTGCGCCGAACCGCATTGCGCGTCGATCGTCGTGGCCCCGGTCGATTCCGGCAGGCCCGCGTGCAGCCACGCGGTGCGGGTCAGGTTGCCGCACTGCTCGCCCGCCTGCGTGACCGCTCCGCCGATCACCTGCTCCACCTCGGCCGGATCGATGCCCGCCCGTTCGACCACCCCGCGCACCGCCGCGCCCAGCAGTTCGGCCGCGTGCAGGCCGGACAGCCACCCGCCGCGCTTGCCGATCGGCGTGCGTGCCGCGGCCACGATCACCGGTTCGCCCACGAGTGTCCCCTTCCGGAAGCCCTGTACCTCGCAAAACTAGAACACGTTCCTGTTAATGACAAGCGAGCGCACGACAGCGCGGAAGTCGATCACGAACCGATGAGCGAGCGCTCACCTGCGCCAACAGCTTCTGGAACGGTAAAGTAAACAGGTTTCACTCAAGCGGGTTCCGTTGGTTAACACCGTATGCTCTACTGGGGTCATAGAACGCGTTGCAGTTGGGTATCACCGCCGATCCCGCGCAGGAGGCCAAGCCGTGGCAGCCCCGCTTTTGCCCGCCGGTTTCGACTTCACCGATCCGGACCTCTACGCCAGCCGGCTGCCCCTGGAGGAGTTCGCCGAACTCCGCCGCACGGCGCCCGTCTGGTGGAACCCGCAGCCGCACAACACCGCCGGATTCGGCGACGACGGCTACTGGGTCGTCACGCGACACGCCGACGTCAAGGCGGTCTCGCGCGACAGCGAGCTCTACTCGTCGAGGGAAAAGACCGCGATCATCCGGTTCGACGACCAGATGACCGCCGAGGGCCTCGACGCGAACCGGCTCGTCCTGCTGAACATGGACGCGCCGCAGCACACCAAGCTCCGCCGCATCGTGTCGAAGGGGTTCACCCCGCGCTCGATCGCGAAGCTCGAGGACACCCTGCGCGACCGCGCCGAGCGGATCGTGCACGAGGCCAAGAAGAAGGGCTCCGGCGACTTCGTCACCGACGTCGCGTGCGAGCTGCCGCTGCAGGCGATCGCCGAGCTGATCGGCGTGCCGCAGGAGGACCGGCTCAAGATCTTCGACTGGTCCAACCAGATGATCGCCTACGACGACCCGGAATACGACCTCGAGCCGATCGCCGCGTCGGCGGAACTCGTCGGCTACGCCTGGAACATGGCCGAGGACCGCCGCCGCTGCCCGATGGACGACATCGTCACGAAGCTCGTCCAGGCCGACGTCGACGGCGAATCGCTCGGCTCCGACGAGTTCGGCTTCTTCGTGATCCTGCTGGCCGTCGCGGGCAACGAGACCACCCGCAACGCGATCACGCACGGCATGAAGGCGTTCCTGGACCACCCGGACCAGTGGGACGTCTTCAAGGAGCAGCGCCCGAAGACCGCGCCGGACGAGATCGTCCGCTGGGCGACGCCGGTCGTCGCGTTCCAGCGCACCGCGACCCGCGACACCGAACTGGGCGGCGCGCAGATCCGCAAGGGCGACCGCGTCGGGATGTTCTACAGCTCGGCCAACTTCGACCCCGAGGTCTTCGACGAGCCCGGCAAATTCGACATCCTGCGCGAGGACAACCAGCACGTCGGCTTCGGCGGCACCGGATCGCACTACTGCATCGGCGCGAACCTGGCGCGGCTGGAGATCGACCTGATCTTCAACGCGATCGCCGAGGTCATGCCGAACATCGCCGAGGTGTCCGCTCCCGAGCGGCTGCGTTCCAGCTGGCTCAACGGGATCAAGCACTACCAGGTCCGCTACGCCTGAGCAGGCGAAACGCCCGGGGACACGACCTGACCGGCAAGGAGCGCGGCGCACCGGCATGATGGCCCCGTGCGCACGACGGTAGACGCGGAATTCGGCGTCCGGGTGACGAAACCCGGTCTCGCCGCGATCTCGGTCGCCGCCGTGCGCGCGGACGCCGGCGAACTCACCGTGTCCGACGCCGGTTCCGCGCGCACCGCCGAGTTCGAACACGGCACGCGCGCGGAGGTGTACGACCTCGCCGAGGGCGAGCATCGCGTCGCCTATCACGGCGAACGCGTGCTGCACCGCGGCAACGCCGAACCCGTCACGCTCGCCGACATCGCGCGGTACACCCGGCCCAGCCGGTACTGCCCGTCCGACCGGATGGGCGGACTGCTGCCGCCGGGCATCGGAGAACTGGACGGCGCGCGGGCACGAGTGCAGGCGATCGTCGACCACGTACACCGCAGGCTCGTGTACGCCGTCGGTTCCGGCGGCCCCACCCACGACGCCATCGACACGCTCCTCGCCGGCGAAGGCGTCTGTCGCGACTTCGCGCACGTATGCGTCGCGCTGTGCCGACTCGTCGACGTACCCGCGCGCTACACCTCGGTCTACGCGCCGGGTTTGCAGCCGATGGACTTCCACGCAGTCTTCGAAGCAGGCATCGACGGCCGCTGGTACGTCTTCGACGCCACCCGGTTGGCCCCGCGCCAGACCATGCTCCGCATCGCGACCGGACGCGACGCCGCCGACACCCCGTTCCTCGCGACGCTGGGCTGCGAACTCGACTTCCTCGGCGCGACCGTCTTCGCCACGACCGACGAGCCGCTGCCGCGTGACGACGGGCACGCCCCGGTCGTACTGGCCTGAATGCGTGTCTTTTGCGACAAACAGCGCGTCCGCTGGGTAAACAGTGACGGTGAAGCGTTCCCGCAGGACCCCCGGGCCGAGCAAGTGGGCCCGCGCGCGTGCCCGGTACCGATGGCTGGACCACATCGCGCGCGCCACCAACCGGTACATCGACTACGGCGGCTACCACTACGTCGCGTCGATCACCTACTTCAGCCTGCTCTCGCTGGTGCCGATCCTCATGCTGTCCTCGTCGGCGGCCGGGTTCGTGCTCGCGACGCAGCCGCATCTGCTGGACGCGCTGGTGCGCGGCATTTCCGGATCGCTGCCCGGCCCGATCGGCACCCAGGTGTCGTCGATCCTGACCGGGTTCGTGGAGCAGCGCACCGGCGTCGGGGTCGCCGGTCTCGTGGTCGGGCTGTACTCCGGCTGGAACTGGATGAACGCGCTGCGGGACGCGCTCACCGCGATGTACGGCCAGAACCGGTCCGACGGGCCGCTGCTGCGCACGATCCTCATGGACATCCTGGCGTTGCTCGGGCTCGCCGCGGCGCTGCTGGTGTCGTTCGGGATCTCGGTGTCCGGCACCGCGGTCGGCCGTTCCCTGCTCGGGCTGGTCGGGGTCGAGGACACGAGCTGGGGACACAACCTGCTGTCGTTCGTGTCGGTGCCGCTGGCGCTGCT
Organism: Amycolatopsis sp. Poz14; assembly: GCF_006704225.1. NCBI lineage: Bacteria > Bacillati > Actinomycetota > Actinomycetes > Pseudonocardiales > Pseudonocardiaceae > Amycolatopsis > Amycolatopsis sp. Poz14. The sequence goes on along the minus strand of NZ_JACLHD010000001.1, from coordinate 8,044,287 downwards.
CGCGGACTGGATGGTGTTCCTGTGGGTGCTCACCCGGTTGCCGCGCGAGCGGGTCGGATGGCGCAGCGCGATGCGCGGCGCGGTCGCCGCGGCGATCGGATTCGAGCTGCTCAAACTTGCCGGCGGGTTCTACCTGAACTTGATCAGCAAGTCGCCGTCCGGCGTGGCGTTCGGTTCGGTGATCGGTCTGCTGTTCTTCATCTCGCTGATCGCGCGGATGCTCGTGTACATCACCGCCTGGACCGCCACCGCCCGCGACGCTCCGCGCAAACCGATCCAGCCCCCGGCGGCGACGCAGCTGCGCCCGATCATCGCGCCCAAGCAGGACAGCGCGAAGGCGGCCGTGCTGGGCGCGGTGGTCGGGGCGCTGGGGACGTTGTTCGCCTTGCGGGGGCGGCGGAGAGACTAGGGCTTTTCCGAGCCGACGACCCACATGCTGAAGTACTGCGAGCCGCCGCCGTAGGCGTGCCCCATCGCGATCCGGGCGCCATCCACCTGGTAGTCGCCAGCGCGGCCCATCACCTGCTTGGCCGCCTCGGAGAACCGCAGCATCCCGGACGCGCCAATGGGATTCGACGACAGCACGCCGCCGGACGGGTTCACTGGCAGCCGTCCGCCGATCGCGGTGTCGCCTGCTTCGGTGATCTTCCAGCCCTCGCCCTCGGCGGCGAAGCCGAGGTTTTCCAGCCACATCGGCTCGAACCAGGAGAACGGCACGTAGATCTCCGCGACGTCCACTTCGGACAGTGGGTCCTTGATGCCCGCGTCGCGCCACAACGCGGCGGCCGCGTCGCGACCGGCTTGCGGGCTGACCTGATCGCGTCCGGCGAACGTCGTGGGCTCGGTCCGCATCGCCGTCGAATGGATCCACGCCGCGCCGCCCGGCACCGCGTCGCCGGCGGCTTCGTCGCCGAGCACCATCGCACAGGCGCCGTCGGAGGACGGACACGTTTCGTCGTACCGGATCGGGTCCCACAGCATCTGCGACGCCTGCACCGACTCGACCGTGATGTCGGACTGTTGCAAGTGCGCGAACGGATTCAGCGCGCCATTGCGCCGATCCTTCGCCGCCACGATCGCCCCAATGTGCTCGGGCGCACCAGAACGACGAATATACGACCGCACGTGTGGCGCGAAATAGCCACCAGCGCCAGCGCCGACCGGCATCTGGAACGGCGGCAGGATCGACAGGCCCCACATCGCGTTCGATTCGGACTGCTTCTCGAACGCCACCGTCAGCACGCGCCGGTGCACGCCGGACTGGATCAGCGAAGTGGCGACCAGCGCGGTCGACCCGCCGACCGAACCCGCGGTGTGCACGCGAATCAACGGTTTCCCGTTCGCGCCCAACGAGTCCGCGAGGAACAGTTCGGGCATCATGACGCCCTCGAACAGGTCCGGCGCCTTGCCGATCACGACGGCCTCGATGTCGTCCCAGCCGACCTGGGCGTCCGCCATCGCGCGGTCGATCGCTTCGCGGAGCAGACCGGCCATCGACACGTCGGTGCGCTTCGCGCGGTGGTGCGTCTGCCCGGTCCCGAGCACCGCGGCGAGCTGTTTCGTCATCGTGCCTCCAGCACGGCGAGGAGGTTCTGCTGCAGGGCAGGTCCGCTGGTCGCGTGGGCGAGCGTCTTCGCCGCCTCGCCGCGGTGGATGCGCGCGGCGGCCTCGCCGATGCGCGCGAGCCCGGCGGAGAACATGGGATTGCCGGTGAGCGCGCCGCCGGACGGGTTGATCCGGACGCTGTCATCAAGACTCAGTTCGCGGCGCAGGATGAGTTCCTGGTGCGTGAACGGTGCGTGCAGTTCGGCCAGCTCGACCCCGTCGAGATCCAGCCGGGCCGCGGCTGCGGCGGTCGACGGGGAACGCGTGAGGTCGCGCGCGCCGAGAACGGGGGAGTCGATGCGGTGGTCCAGCCCGGAGATGATCGCGGGCCGCTCCACGAGGTCGCGGGCTCGTTCCTCCGAAGCCAGGATGATCACCGAAGCGCCATCTGTCACCGGCGCGATGTCATGTGCGCGAAGGGGATCGGCGACGTAAGGGGTGTCGAGCAGTTCGGCGACGTCCACCGTTCCGGACAGTTGTGCGGCCGGGTTGTTCGCCGCGTCCGCCCGTGAGCGGGCAGCGACTTCGGCCAAGTCCTTTTCGGACCACAGCCCGCCTTCGAGACCCAACCGGGCTTGCAACCCAGCGATCGCCAGCGAATCCGGCCACAGCGGGGTGACGAGGTACGGGTCCAGCTGCATCGCCATGACCCGGCGGAGCTGTCCGGCGCTGGCTTTGCCGAATCCGTACACCAGCGCGGTGTCGACCTCGCCGGTGCGGATCTTCAGCCAGGCTTCGTACAACGCCCAGGCGGCGTCCATTTCCACATGGGACTCGTTGATCGGCGGGAACGCGCCCAGCGCGTCGACCGCGGCGATGAACGAAAACGCGCGCCCGGCAAGGTAATCCGACGAGCCGGAGCACCAGAATCCGATGTCTTGTTTGGACAGTCCGGTCGCGGCGAAGGCCTCGGCGAGGATCGGCACGAGCATTTCCACGCCGTTGGTGGTGCCCTCGGTCTTGCGGACGTTGGGCGCCTGCGCGAAACCGGCTACGGCTACTTCAGGCATGGTTCCTCACAGGTGGTGGGCGAAGGTCTCGTACTCGGCGTCCGGCTCGCCGGTGGGCTCGAAGTGGCTGATGTTCTCCAGCGACGTCCACCATTCCTCGCGCGGCCGCCAGTTGGCGCGCACGCGCATGCCCATCCGGACCTCCTCGGCGGCGCAGCCGAGCACCAGGTGCAGGAAGGCGATGTCGGCCCCGTCCAGCAGGATGTAGGCCGCGACGTACGGCGGTTTGATGCGCTGGCCGAGGAACGGCACATTGACGATGCAGAACGTCGTGACGATGCCGGTGTCGGGCAGTTCCACCTCGTCGGTGGTCGGCACGCCGTCGACCGGGCACGCGCCGCGCGGCGGAATGTAGACCTTGCCGCATTCGGGGCAGCGCTGGCCGAGCATCCGGCCTTCGGCGAGACCGCGCAGGTACCGGCTTTCCTCCGGCGACGCGGAATGCTGGTATTTCAGGTGCACCGGCGTGATGATCACGCTGACCGGCGCGCCTTCCTCGCGTTCCGCCACCGGCGGTGCGGCCTCGGTGGGCGTGGTGTCCGGCGCGTCGGCGGGCAGGAAGTACGCGATGTCGCGGATGTGGCCGACGGTTTCGTCGGCCCACCGTACGCGCACCCGCTGTCCGATGTGGACATTGTCCGGGGAGCCGGCGTCGAGGGCATGGAGCAGGCTCGTGTCCGCGCCGTCGAGTTTCACCAGCACCCAGGCGAACGGGCGCGACAGCGGCTGGCCGTCGAGCGGATCCGCGCACCAGGACCAGGAAACGACGGTGCCTTCGTCGGCGACCGGGACGAACTCCGTCAACGGGTCCGCGGTGGCCGGGTCGTACTCGACCGGCGGCACGTGCACGCGACCGTCGCTGCCGCGCACGCCTTCGATCCGGCGTTCGCGAAGCGCGTTGACGAACCGGCCGAGCACGGGGCCGGTCGAACGGGTGTAGTCGAAGCCGACGTTGAGCGGCGCCGACAGAGGGGCATCCGAAACCGTCACGGCTCCGAGTGAAACACGTTCTCGAATCCGAGGCAAGGAACCTGTTGTGTCTATGTGGAACGCGTTCTAGATTTGGGAGCTATGGACCTGGGACTGTGGACCATCGCCGCGGCCGAGCCCGCCCGGGTGGCGCTGGTGGATCCGGACGGGCGGGAAATTTCCTACGGCGATCTGACGGCGAAAGCAAACCGGTACGCCTCGGGGCTGCGCGAGCTCGGCCTCGGCGTCGGCGACGCGGTAGTGCTGCTGCTGCCGAACGGCGACGACCTGGTCGCGGCGTACTTCGCGGCGATCCAGACCGGGCTGTACGTGGTGGTGGTGAACTGGCATCTCGTCGGACCGGAAGTCGCGTACATCCTCTCCGACAGCGGAGCCAAGGCGTTTCTGGCGCACGAGCGGTTCGCCGACGTCGCGGTGGCTGCGGCTGACGAGGCCGAACTGCCTGCTTCGGCGCGGTTCGCCGTCGGTTCGGTGCCGGGCTTCCGCCGGGTCGAGGAATTGGGTGCCGGGCTCGGGGACGGGCGGCCGGACAACCGGACCGCCGGGTCGCCGATGCTCTACACCTCGGGCACGACCGGACGGCCCAAGGGAGTCAAGCGGCCGTTGACCGGAGCGGATCCGGATCAGGTGCCTGCTGCTTCGACGTGGTTCTTCGGGGTGTTCGGGCTGCAGCCGTTCGACGAGCACGTGCATCTGTGCGGGTCGCCGCTGTATCACACGGCGGTGCTGAATTTTGTGGCTATTTCGCTGCAGCTGGGGCATACCGCGGTGCTGATGGATCGTTGGGACGCCGAGGAAATGCTGCGGCTGATCGAGCGGCATCGGGTCACGCACAGCCATATGGTGCCGACTCAGTTCCGGCGGTTGCTTGCCCTGCCGGACGACGTGCGCACGAAATACGATCTGAGTTCGCTGCGCGTGATGATTCACGGGGCCGCGCCTTGCCCGCTTGAGGTGAAGCGGCAAATGCTCGAGTGGTGGGGCCCTGTCGTTACTGAGTACTACGCGGCGACTGAGGGCGGCGGGACGGTGATTTCCGGCGAGGACTGGTTGCGGAAGCCCGGGTCGGTCGGGTTGCCGTGGCCGGGGTCGACGATCCGGATTCTCGACGATGCCGGGGAAGAAGTGCCGGTCGGCGAGACCGGTGCGGTGTACATGAAGATGGGCGACTCGAAGTTCGAGTATCACCGGGACAAGGCCAAGACGGAGAAGGCCCGGGTCGGGGATTTGTTCACGTTGGGTGACGTCGGGCATCTCGACGAGGACGGGTATTTGTTCCTGCATGACCGCAAGGCCGACATGATCATTTCCGGCGGGGTGAACATTTATCCCGCGGAGATCGAGGGGGAGTTGGTGATGCATCCGAAGATCGCGGACGTCGCGGTGTTCGGGGTGCCGCATGAGGATTGGGGGGAGGAGATCAAGGCGGTGGTGCAGCCCGCGGAGGGGGTTGAGGGGTCGGAGGAGTTGACGGCTGAGCTGCTGGCTTATGCGGAGACTCGGCTGGCTCGGTTCAAGTTGCCTCGGTCGGTGGATTATTTGCCGGAATTGCCTCGGGATCCGAATGGGAAGTTGTATAAGCGGAAGTTGCGGGAGTTGTACGTTTCTTGAGGTGAGTTGTTGCGGCTGGGCCTGGTGTCTCGCACGCGGAGCGTGCGGTGGGTCCGCTGCGCTTCGGCGGGGGCTCGCCGCCCCTCGACTGGTCGTTGGGTCGGGCTCACCGCCCCTCGGCCCGGCCGTGGGATGGGCCCATCGACCCTCGGCCTGGTGGCTGTGTGGGTCGCTGGCCTTCGGCCTGGTCGTGGGGTGGGGCTCACCGTCCCTCGACTGGTCGTGGGGTGGGGGCTCGCCGTCCCTCGGCTTGGTCGTGGGATGGGCCCATCACCCCTGAGGCTGGTCGTTGGGTGGGCCGCTGGCCTTCGGCCCTGTCGTGGGATGGGGGCTCACCGCCCGTCAGCTGGTCGCTAGGTGGGGCCCACCACCCCTCAGCCTGATTGTGTGAGGTTCCCCCGGTGTGCCGGACACTCTGATCCTTGGCTTTGGCCTGGGGAAGGATGTTGTTGTGTCTGGTTCGTCGAGGTATCCGGAGGAGTTCCGGCGGGACGCGGTCGCGTTGGCGCGGTCGGCGTCTCGTCCGTTGGCGCAGGTGGCTCGTGAGCTGGGGGTGAATCACGAGACCCTGCGGACGTGGGTGCGGGCCGCCGACCGCGCCGACCAGGCGGCCGCGACCGGCGGCGACGCCGCGGAGCGGGAACTGCGGCAGCTGCGCAAGCGGGTGGCGGAGCTGGAGAAAGAGAAGGAGATCCTGCGGAAAGCGGCCGCCTATTTCGCGCAGGAGATGGATCGTTGACCCGCAGCTACCGGTTCATCTCCGAACACCGCGGCGCCTACGGCGTCGCCCGGCTGTGCCGTGTCCTCGATGTGCGCCGTCCCGGTTTCTACGAGTGGCTCGCCGCCGGCCCGGCCCGCGAACAGCGGGCCGCCGGCGAGGACCGGCTGGCCGGGGAGATCATCGAGATCCACGCTGCTCACCAGGGTGCTTACGGCAGTCCGAGAATCACCGCGGAACTGCGCCGCCGCGGCGAAGCGGTCAACCACAAGCGCGTCGAGCGGGTGATGCGCGAACGCGGGATCGCCGGATTCACCCGTCGCCGGCGGCAGTCGCTGACCCGCCCCGACACCGCCGCGGCCGCGCCGGATCTGATCGGCCGCGACTTCACCGCCGACGCGCCGGGACAGCGGCTGGTCGGGGACATCACCTACCTGCCCACGCAGGAAGGCTGGCTTTATCTCGCGACCGTGCTCGACCTGCACACCCGCGAAATCGTCGGCCACGCCCTCGCCCCGCACATGCGCGCCGGCCTGGTCTGCGACGCGATCACCCTCGCCGCGGACCGCGGCCTGGTCAACGCGGGCGCGGTGTTCCACTCCGACCGCGGCACCCAATACGCCTCAGCGGAATTCCGCGCCACCCTCGCCGCACACGGCATCCGCCCGTCGATGGGCCGGACCGGGTCCTGCTACGACAACGCCGCCGCCGAGTCCTTCTTCGCCACCCTCAAAACCGAAATCGGCACCCGCTCCTGGACCACCCGCCACCACGCACGCGAAGCCGTCTTCGCCTACCTCGCCTACTACAACCACGACCGGCTGCACTCCACCCTCGGCTACCGCACACCACACGAAACCCGCCTGAACTATCGTCACCACCACGCCCACGCGGCATGAAACCCGGTGTCCGACCGCCGGGGGAAACCTCAGTGACTACGGCGCGGGGGTGCTTGTCAAGGCGGGAAAGATGCCTTGACAAGCACCCCCGCGCCGTGTTTTTGGCTGTGTATCGGGGTTGCGGGGGTGTGGGTGCCTTGATTGGTTGGGTGCGTCGGCTGCGGTTGGTGCGCGGCTTGGGTGGTTGGTTGCGGTGGGGTTCGCGGGTGGCGGTTTAGCGCCCCAATGTGGCATTGGGTGCATGTGACGCACCGAATGTGGCATTGGGTGCATCCTGCGCACCCAATGTGGCGTTCGGTGCATCTGACGCACCCAATGCCGCGTTGGGGCGCATCGCGGGCGTCCGGCGTACGGGGGCGGGCGGTCCGTGAAGGGGTCCCTCACGGCGTGCGGGAGGTGCGGGAGGCGAGTGAGGGGAACCCTGGGGGAATCAGAGTCAATGAGGGGTCCCCTCACGTACCTTCGTCAGCGGCCTTGGAAGTCGGGCTTGCGTTTTTCCGTGAAGGCCCTCGGGCCTTCCTTCGCGTCGGCGGAGGCGAAGACTTCGATGCCGTATTTGGCGTCCAGTTTGAAGGCTTCTTCCTCGTGCATGCCCTCGGTGTCGCGGATGGTCTTGAGGATCGCGCGTATCGCGAGGGGGCCGTTGTCGTTGATCAGTTCAGCGAGTTCCAGCGCGCGAGCCAGCGCTTGACCGTCGGGGACGACGTGGCCTACCAGGCCTATGTCGCGTGCCTCCGCGGCGGTGATGTGCCTGCCGGTGAGGAGGAGGTCGGCGGCGACGGTGTACGGGATCTGCCTGGGCAGCCGCACGGCTGAGCCGCCCATCGGGAACAGGCCCCAGCGGGGTTCGGAGACGCCGAATTTCGCGCTCTCCGCGGCTACCCGGATGTCCGTGCCCTGCAGGATTTCCGTGCCGCCCGCGATGGCCGGGCCTTCGACTGCGGCGATGAGCGGTTTGGTGAGGCGGCGGCCCTTCAGCAGGCCCTCGATGCGGCTCGGGTCGAAGGAGCCGTTCGAGAAGGACTTGTCGGGGGCGTTGCGGGACATGGATTTCAGGTCCGCGCCCGCGCAGAACGCGCCGCCGGCGCCGGTGAGGACGCAGCTGCGCACCTGGTCGTCCGAATCCACCCGGTCCCAGGCCTCGACCATGATCGAAAGCATTTCGCCGGTGAGGGCGTTGCGGGCTTCCGGGCGGTTCATCGTCACCACGAGCGTGTGGCCTTCGAGGCTGACGAGTGCGTGGGGTTCGGCCACCGGGGCCTCCTTCTCAGCTGGCCGGGGTCATTGCCCAGAACGATAACATGTTCTACTTTGGGTGCGTGGCACTCAACATCGCGGATCTACTCGAGCACGCCGTCGACGCCGTGCCGGAACGCGTCGCGGTCGTGTGCGGCGGACGCCAGGTCACCTTCGCGCAGCTGGAGAAACGCGCGAACCGGCTGGCGCACCATCTGTCCGCGCACGGCGTGGGACCCGGTTCCCACATCGGTGTCTATTCCCGGAACTCCATCGAGGCGCTGGAAGTCATGTTCGCCGCGTACAAACTGCGCGCGATCGCGGTGAACGTGAACTACCGCTACGTCCACGGAGAACTCCGCTATCTGTTCACCAATGCCGACCTGGTGGCGCTGGTGCACGAGCGGCGCTACTCCGACCGGGTGGCGGCGGTGCTGCCGGAAACGCCAAAACTGAAACACGTTGTAGTCGTCGAGGACGGGTCGGACACGCCGTACGAGACGGGCGTCGAGTACGAGTCGGCGCTCGAGGGCGAGTCGGACGAACGCGACTTCGGCGAGCGCAGCGCCGACGACCTGTACATCCTCTACACCGGCGGCACCACCGGTTACCCCAAGGGCGTGCTGTGGCGGCACGAGGACATCTGGCGCGCGCTTGGCGGCGGCATCAACTTCGTCACCGGCGAGTACGTCCCGGACGAATGGACGCTCAGCGAACAAGGCAAATCCGGTTCGCTCGTGCGCCTGCCCGCCGCGCCGCTGATCCACGGGGCCGCGCAGTGGGCCGCGTTCGGTGCGCTGTTCACCGGCAGCCCGGTGGTGTTCGTCCCGCAGTTCGACGCGCACGACGTGTGGCGCGCGGTGCAGGAACACAAGGTGCAGGTGCTGACGATCGTCGGCGACGCGATGGCGCGGCCGCTTGTGGACGCGTACCGCTCCGGCGAATACGACGCGTCGTCGCTGGTCGCGGTGTCGAGCCACGCGGCGCTGTTCTCGCATTCGGTGAAGCAGGAATTCCTCGAGATGCTGCCGAACGTCGTGATCACCGACGCGATCGGTTCGTCGGAGAGCGGGTTCACCGGAATCGGCATGGTGGGCAAGGATTCCGACCATTCCGCCGGGCCGCGGGTGAACTTCGGCAAGGACGCCATCCTGCTCGACGACGACGGCAACCTGGTCGAACCGAAGCCCGGCGCGATCGGGCTGATCGGCCGCCGCGGGCACGTCCCGCTCGGCTATTACGGCGACCCGGAGAAAAGCCGCACCATCTTCACCGAGATCGACGGCGTCCGCTACGTCGTGCCCGGCGACTACGCGCGCTACGAGGAAGACGGCACGGTCACGTTGCTGGGCCGGGGATCGCAGTGCGTGAACACCGGCGGCGAAAAGGTGTATCCCGAAGAAGTCGAGGGCGCGCTGAAATCGCATCCGGACGTTTTCGACGCGCTGGTCATCGGCATCCCGGACGACCGGCTCGGCCAGCGCGTCGCCGCCGTCGTCCAGCCGCGGCCCGGCGTGCGGCCTGATCTGGCGGCGCTGGAAGCGCACGTGCGGACCGAGGTCGCCGGATACAAGGTGCCGCGAACGGTGTGGCTGGCCGAGGAAATCGGCCGTTCGCCGAGCGGGAAACCGGATTATCCGTGGGCCCAGCGGTACGCCGCCGAACACGAACCCGCCTAGGAGGGCGCATGCGCACATCGTTGTGCGACCGGTTCGGCATCGAGGTGCCGATTTTCGGATTCACCCCGTCGGAACACGTCGCGGCCGCGATCAGCCGCGCGGGCGGCATGGGCGTGCTGGGCTGCGTCCGGTTCAACGACGCCGCCGAACTCGACGCGGTGCTGTCCTGGATGGACGAGAACACCGACGGAAAGCCTTACGGCGTCGACATCGTGATGCCGGCGAAGATCCCGTCCGAAGGCACCCAGACCGACCTGAACGAGCTGATCCCGCCGGGACACCGGGAATTTGTCGATAAAGTGCTGAAGGACCTCGCGGTCCCGCCGCTGCCCGACGACACCGACGAACGCGCCGGGGTGCTGGGCTGGCTGCACTCGGTCGCCCGGTCCCATGTGGACGTCGCGCTGAACCACCGGATCAGCCTGATCGCCAACGCACTGGGCTCGCCCCCGGTCGACGTGATCACCCGAGCCCACGACGCGGGCGTCCCGGTGGCAGCGCTGGCGGGCAAGGGCTCGCACGCGGCTCGGCACGTCGACAACGGCGTGGATCTCGTTGTCGCACAAGGACACGAGGCAGGCGGCCACACCGGCGAGATCGCGACCATGGTGCTGGTGCCGGAAATCGCGGACGCCGTGGGCGATCGCGCCCCGGTCCTGGCAGCCGGAGGAATCGGCTCCGGCCGCCAGGTCGCCGCCGCGCTGGCACTGGGCGCTTCGGGTGCGTGGATGGGCTCGTACTGGCTCGCGACGCAGGAGTACCTCCAGACCATGCCCGAATCGGAGGCGATGCAGGACGCACTGGTCGCGGCGACCTCCGCGGACACCGTCCGGACGCGGATCTACACCGGCAAGCCAGCCCGCCTGCTGAAGACCCGCTGGACGGAGGCCTGGGCGGCGCCGGGTGCGCCGGAACCGCTGCCGATGCCGTTGCAGAACCTGCTGGTTTCCCACGCGCACAACCGGATCCACGCCGCCGCGGACCCGTCGGTGGTGTCGATGCCGGTGGGCCAGATCGTCGGCAGGATGGACCGGGTCCGCCCGGTGGCCGACGTGATGGCGGATCTGGTGCAGGGGTTCGACGAGACGGTGTCCCGGCTGGACAAGCTCCGCTGAGCTTCAGGCGAGGCGCTGCTTGACGAAGAGGGCGGCCCGGTCGAGGGCTTGCCCTGCTTCGTCGAGGGTGTCGGTGAAGGTTTGGAAGACGTGCGGGACGTCGGCGGTGATGTCGAGGATCACGTCGACGTCCGCCTCGCGGGCGCGTTTTGCCAGCCGGACCGAGTCGTCCAGCAGGACCTCGTTCGTGCCGACCTGCAGCAGGATCGGCGGGAAGCCGGTCAGGTCGGCGTGGACCGCCGGGGCGAGGAGCGGCTGGGCCGGGTCCGCGCCTGCCAGGTACAACTTGCCGGTCTTGCGCAAGCTTTCCCCGGTGAAGAAGGGGTCGGCGGCTTCCTTGTCCGCCACGGACGCTCCGGAATGCGTGTGGTCGAGTCCCGCCGAGAACGCGACGATCCCCGCAGGCATCGGCAGTCCCGCGTCGCGCGCGGCGAGGGTGGTGGTGACGGAGAGACCGCCGCCCGCGGAGTCGCCGGCGAAGACGATCGAGGACGGGTCGTTGTCTTCCAGGAGGCTGCGGTAGGCGGCGAGGCAGTCCTCGATCCCGGCCGGGAACGGGTGCTCGGGCGCGAGCCGGTAATCCAGCGAGAGCGCGCGGATTCCGGTGCGCAGGACCAGGTTCGCGGTCAGCCCCATCGCGGTGTGCGGCGAACCCAGCGCGAACGATCCGCCGTGGAAGTACAGGATCGTGCCCGGCCGCGGCGTGCCCGGAGGTTCGACGAGGACGGCCGGTCTCCCGGCGAGCGTGGTCGGAGTCTCGCGATGTTCGGCCGGCACGGGGTACTGGCTCATGAACGCGGCGAACCCGGCCCGCATCTGATCGATCGAAGTCGCTTCGGGCCGCTCCGGTGCGTTTCGCAGTTTTTCGTCCACCGCGCGGCGCTGTTCCCTGCTCATGGGGTCCCCTCAGGATTCCGTGGAAGTATATGCCGAGGCATCTAATGCTAGACTATATGCCATGGCAGGTACTTCGGCAAACGAGCAGTTCTTCGACCATCTCGTGCGCTGCGAGACCCGGATCTACAACGCGCTGACGGACGGTCTCAAGGCCGAGCACGGCATCGGCGCGTCGCAGTTCGAATTCCTGCAGTACCTGGGACGGCATCCGCAGTCGCGGGTCGCGGACCTCGCGGTGAACTTCGCCGTCGGGATCGGGGCGACCAGCAAGAGCGTCGACCGGCTCGAAGCACGCGGATGGGTGCGCCGGGTGCCGAACCCGGAGGACCGCCGGTCGTCGCTGCTCGAGCTGACTCCCGCCGGACGCGAGCTGGCCGAGGCGATGGAGAAGACGTTCCAGGACCAGCTCGAGCTGCTGATCGGCTCGGTGGTGGGGGAGGACCGGGTCGCGGAGGTCGTCGCCGTGCTCGCCGAGCTGCGGGGAGTGCTGGAGGAGCGGGGAGCGGGGCTTCCTGCGGGCTAGGTTTCGCGGGTTCTGGTGGCGGGGTTGGTTCCGACGCGGCGGCGCGGAACTCGGCGACTCCGGGCGGGTTGCCAGCGTGGCATCGCAGGCTTTGTCTCAGACGGAGGTTCGCGAGCTGTGCCTTCCAGCAGCAGTCCAGGCCTCTCCGCTTCTGCGGCGTGCCTGGCACAACGCCGCGCAAGCCGGGTGCGGAACCCCGGCGGAGTCCGTGCCCGGCTCGTCACTGCAGGGGTCAGATTCTGCGGCGTGCCTGGCACAACGCCGCGCAAGCCGGGTGCGGAACCCCGGCGGAGTTCCGTGCCCGGCTCGTCACTGCAGGGGTCAGATTCTGCGGCGTGCCCGGGACAACGCCGCGCAAGCCAGGCGCGGAACCCCGGCGGAGTTCCGTGCCCGGCTCGTCACTGCAGGGGCCAGATTCTGCGACGTGCCCGGCACAACGCCGCACAAACCGGGTGCGGAACCCCAGCGGAGTTCCGCACCCGGCTCGTCGGCGCAGGGGTCAGATCTTCCCGGCCGCCGCGGCGATGTCGGAGGCGAACGTGCTCACCTCGGTGTACACGCCGGGTGCGTGGGCCCTGGCGCAGCCGTCGCCCCAGCTGACGATGCCCACCTGGATCCATTCGCCCGCTCCGTCGCGGCGGAACATCGGGCCGCCGGAGTCGCCCTGGCAGGTGTCGACTCCGCCGGTGTCCAGCTTGCCCGCGCACAGTTCCGCGTCCGGCTTCAGGTCGGCGTAGTCGCCGCCCTGGGACTGGCACGTCGAGTCGTCCACGAAGGGGACCTCGGCCTTCAGCAGGTAGCGCTGCTGCGCGCCGCCTTCCTGGGCCGCGCCCCAGCCGGCGATGGTGAAGGTGCCGGAGTTGTTGTCGGCGTTCTTCGCGATCGGCAGCGTCGGGATTCCGCTCACCGGGCTCGCCAGCTTGATCAGCGCCCAGTCGCCGCCGGTGGAGTCGTACGTCGGGGAGCGGTAGACGTAGGTCGAGCGCACCTTTTTCGCGCTCGAGCTCTGCAGATCGACCACGCCGAGCGTCGCGGTGATCGACGAGTCCGCTCCGGTGCGGTCGACGCAGTGCGCGGCGGTCAGCACGATCTGGTCGGTGTACAGCGCGCCGCCGCAGCCCATCGAAAGCCGGACCATCCACGGGAATTCCCCTTGGTCGGCGCGGGTCCCGCCGACGACCTGAGGCTCCGCACCCGGCGACGGCGGCGTCGACGCGACGGCGGGTGTCGCCAGTCCGGCGGCGGCCGCGAGTGCTGCCGCGCCTGCCAGTACTCGCGTGAGCATGCTGAAGTTTCGCTTGTCGGCCAAGGGGATTGTCCTTCCGGTGTCCACAGTGGAGCTTCCGCTCCCGGGGGCGGGGAGGTGTCGTGCGTGACGAATCGACTACACCAGAGCGGCGGTAAGTGGACAACCAACTTTCTTCGGATCTTTCGGATTCTTCACCGGATCCGGCAGATTTCGCCGCCGCAGACGACGCGAAAAAGCAGCCTTGACCTGGGGATGTAGGAGAATCGGAGTAACCCGCCGGAGACGGCGCGAGGGGGACTTTCGCGCACCGCCTGCTGCGCACGAGCCGGAATCCCGTGCGAGAAAGCCAAAACTCAGCGCGCAACCCCTCGGCGGCGCACCAAGTACGCCACCACTCCGAGCCCCAGCACCAAACACCCGCTGATCACCGAGGCGACCGGCAAACTGAACGCCAGCACCGCGCACCCCGCCAGCCCACCGGCCGCGACCACCTTCGGCGCTGCTCCCTCGTCCCGGCGCAGCGTCAACGCCGAAGCGTTCGCCACGGCGTAATAAGCCAGCACCGCGAACGACGAAAACCCAATCGCACCACGCAAATCCGTCGTCGTCGCCAATACCGCCACCACCACGCCCACCGCCAGTTCAGCCCGATGCGGCACCGAAAACCGAGGATGCACCGCGGCCAAGAACCGAGGCAGATGCCCGTCCCGCGCCATCGCGAGCGTCGTCCGCGAAACGCCCAGCACCAGCGCCAGCAACGATCCCAACGCGGCCACCACGGCACCGACACGAACCACGAGCGACAGCGACGGCACGGCCGAAGCGAGCGGATCGGGACTCGCGCCGATCCCGTCCGGCCCCAACGACACCAGCAGCACCACCGCCACCACGGCGTACACCACGAGCGTCAGTCCCAAAGCGAGCGGAATGGCGCGCGGAATCGTGCGGGCTGGATCGCGGACTTCCTCGCCCAGCGTGGCCAGCCGGGCGTAACCGGCGAATGCGAAGAACAGCAATCCGGCGGCCTCGAGCACTCCGCCGCCGTGAAACGGAGTCCACGGCGAAACGTGCGGGCCGGAAAATCCGAAAACCGCGACCAAGGCAAGCACGAGAAGGGTGATGCACACGATCACCCGGGTAGCCAAAGCGGACCGGTGCACGCCGAGATAGTTCACGCCGGTGACCAAACCGATCACGCCGACCGCGAGAATGCTCCGCCAGGGCTGCCCGAGCCCGGGCGCGGCGTAAGCGACGACGGTCAGCGTCATGGCGGCGCAGCTCGCCGTTTTCCCGGCGACGAAGCCCCAACCCGCTAAGTATCCCCAAAATTCACCCAGGCGAGCGCGTCCGTACACATACGTGCCACCGGATTCCGGATACAGCGCGGCAAGCCGGGCGGAAGAAGTCGCGTTGCAGTAGGCGACTAACGCGGCGACGGCGAGCGCGGGCAGCAATCCCGCGCCCGCGGCGCGCGCGGCCGGGGCGAACGCGGCGAAAACGCCCGCGCCGATCATCGAACCGAGTCCGATGAATACGGCGTCGGCGAGGCCTAACCGGCGGGCCAAAGGCATTGCGGGGTCCTCCCGTGGGGTCAGTTCGCGAGACAGCGAACCACGCGCCGCGCGTCTGGCATAGGCTCGGGTCTCGTGCCCACGTCTTCGCCGCTGTCCCGCCTGTCCGCCGACGGACCGGTCCGCGACGGCATCCCGGATCACGGCCGCGTGCCGCGCTACTACGCGGTGAAGGTCGAACTGCTGGCCGTCATCGCCGAACTGGGCGAGGGGAGCGCGCTGCCCACGGAACGCGAACTGTGCGAACGGTTCGAGGTGTCCCGCGCGACGGTCCGGCAGGCGGTCGGCGAGTTGGTCCTCGAAGGCAGGCTGTCGCGACGGCAGGGGAGCGGCACGTAT
Organism: Amycolatopsis sp. Poz14; assembly: GCF_006704225.1. Classification (NCBI taxonomy): domain Bacteria; kingdom Bacillati; phylum Actinomycetota; class Actinomycetes; order Pseudonocardiales; family Pseudonocardiaceae; genus Amycolatopsis; species Amycolatopsis sp. Poz14. The sequence continues at coordinate 8,028,845 of NZ_JACLHD010000001.1, read as the reverse complement.
GTCGCCGCGCCGAAGCTGGTCCAGCCGCTCGCGCTTGTCAGCTACACCGAAGGCCTGCGCCGCCAAGGAATCCGGCCGGGGCGCACGGTGATCACGCTCGAACGCCGCGCCGCGGGCACCGGACTGGCCGCCGACCTGCGGATCGAACCGGCCGCCGAGGTGATCCACCTGGAACGCGTCCTGCTCGCCGACGACGAACGCGTCGGCCTCGAATCGACCTTCCTCCGCGCCGACAGGTTCCCCACGCTGCCGGAGGATTTCGACCCGGAGCAGTCGCTGTATGCGTATCTGCGCGACGAACTGGGTGTCGTCTTCGACGGGGCCGAGGAACGCGTGGAGACCGTCCTCGCGACGCCCCGCGAGGCGCTGCTCATCGGCACGAACCCGGCGCTGCCGATGCTGCTGATGCACCGCGTGTCGTGGGGCCCGGACGGCGAGCCGTTCGAGCGGGTCCGGTCGCTTTACCGCGGGGACCGGCTGAGTTTCGTCACGCGACTGAGCCGCGTCGAGTAGCTGTCACAGTCCGTTCCGCCGGTTCGTTCCCTCTGCATCGAACGGAGGGACAACCATGGACATCGCATTGTGGACCGCGCAGGCGGCTCTCGCCTTGCTCTTCGCTTTGTCCGGCGTGCTGAAGTCGGCGATGTCGCGCGAGCGGCTGCTCGAAACGGGGCAAACCGGGGTGGCGGCCTATCCGATGCCGGTCGTGCGCTTCACCGCGATCTGCGAACTCCTCGCGGCGGCCGGTCTGATCCTGCCCCGGCTGACCGGGATCGCCCCGGTGCTCACCGGGTGGGCGGCGGTCGGCCTGGCCGTGGTGATGATCGGGGCGATGGCGGGGCACGCGCGGCTGGCGGTCACGGAACACCGCCCGAAGGAGTACCGCAACGTCGCGGCGAATGTCGTGATCCTGGCGGTCTGCGTGTTCGTCGCAGTCGGCCGGCTCTGAAGATAACGGAACGGTAACTCATCTGGTCCAATATTCGAGGCTGCTTCACCTGGCGTTCCCCGTGCCGACAGGCTCCGTTGAGCGCGGGCGGCGACTGTTGCGGCCGTGCGAATCCTCATCGTTGGCGGCGGCGTGCTCGGCACCCAGCACGCCTGGCAGGCCGTGGAACGCGGCCACGAAGTCCTTCAGCTCGAACGCGAGCCGGAGGCGCGCGGAGCGTCGGTCCGCAACTTCGGGCTGGTCTGGGTCGGCGGGCGGGCTGCCGGTCCGGAGCTGGAGACGGCGGTGCGCGCCCGGGAACTGTGGGAGCGGATCGGCGAACGCGTGCCCGCGCTGGGTTTCCGGCCCAACGGCTCACTGACGGTCGTCCGGACCGACGCTGAGCTGGCTGTCGCGCAGGAGGTCGTCGCCGGGCCGGAGGCGGCGGAGCGCGGCTTCAAGCTCCTCGACGCGAAGGAAACCCGGGCGCTGAACCCGGCTTTGCGCGGCAACTTCACCGGCGCGCTGTGGTGCGAGCGCGACGCGGCGGTCGAACCGCGGACCGCGCAGCCTGCGCTCCGTGAAGCGCTCAAAGCGAGCGGGCGTTACGAGTGGCTGCCGGGCCGCGAGGTGCGGAACCTGACCGAAAACGGCGTCGTGGACGATCACGGTGAGCGCCACGAAGGCGACGTCGTGGTGTTCTGCACCGGCGCGTGGCTCGGCGGGCTGGTCCGCGAGATCGCGGGCGAGATCCCGGTGCGGCGGGTCCGGTTGCAGATGGCGCAGACCGAACCTCTCGACGAGCCGTTGCCCACCAGCGTCGCGGACGGCGACAGCTTCCGGTACTACCCGGCCTACCGCGGCGCCGCGCTCGACGTGATGAACGAAGGCCAGCCACAGGGCGAAATCGCCGCGCAGAACGCGATGCAGCTGCTCATGGTGCAGCGCCGCGACGGCTCGCTCACCATCGGCGACACGCACGAGTACGCGCAGCCGTTCTCCTTCGACGTCACCGAAGACCCGTACGAACACCTCGCCGAAGTGGCGGGTGCCCTGCTCGGCCGTCCGCTGCCGCGAATCCGCCGCCGTTGGGCAGGCGTCTACGCCCAGGCAACCGACTCGGCCGCGGTGGTGCACCGGGAACGGTTGTCCGGCAACGCTTTCCTCGTCACCGGTCCTGGCGGCCGGGGAATGACCTGCTCGCCCGCAATCGCCGAAGACACCGCAAAGGAGCTGGGCTGGTGACCACCGAACTCGTCGTGCTCGACATGGCCGGAACCACCGTCGCGGACGACGGACTGGTCGAACGCGCCTTCACCGCGGCGATCGCCGCCGCCGGAGTGTCCGAAGAGGACGAACAGTACGCCGGAATGCTCGACTACGTTCGGGAAACCATGGGTCAGTCGAAGATCACCGTGTTCCGCGCGCTGCTCGGCGACGAAGACCTCGCCCAGCGCGCGAACGCCGAATTCGAGGGCTCGTACGGACGGCTGGTCGCGGCCGGGGAGTGCAAGCCGATCCCCGGTGCCGAGGAAACCATCCGCGGCCTGCGGGAGAACGGCATCCGGGTCGCGTTGACCACCGGATTCGCGCCCACGACGCAGCGCGCGCTGCTGGACGCGCTCGGCTGGCACGACCTCGCCGACCTCGCGCTCGCTCCCGGCGACGGCGTGCGCGGCCGGCCGTATCCCGACCTGATCCTCGCCGTCGCGTTGAAACTGCAGGTCACCGACGTCCGCAACATCGCGGTGGTCGGCGACACCCCCACCGATGTCCGCACCGGTCTCGCCGCCGGCGCCGGAATCGCCGCCGGAGTGCTCACCGCCGCCAGCAACCGCGCCGACCTGGAAGCAGCAGGCGCGACCCACGTTCTCGACTCCGTCTCCGCCCTCCCCGCCGTACTCGAAGGAGCCACCCAGCCATGAGAATCCGGAAAGCGACCGTCGTCGCTCTCGTCGCGGCCCTCGCCGGCCTGCTGTCCGCGTGCGGCGGCACGGCGGGCGGCGCGTCCGGCGACCAGACCGTCACCGTGTACACCGCGGACGGGCTCGAGGACTGGTACAACGCCCGGTTCGCCGAGTTCAAGCAGCAGACCGGGATCACCGTCCAGGCCGTCACCGCCGGTTCCGCCGAGGTCGTTTCGCGCGTGGGCAAGGAAAAGGCCAACACCCAGGCTGACGTCCTCGTGACGCTCCCGCCGTTCGTCCAGCAGGCGGCGAAGGAAGGCCTGCTCGCGGCGTCCGCGCCGAAGGGCGTCGACCAGGTTCCAGCCGCGCAGAAGGACCCGCAGGGCCGCTACTACGCGATGATGAACAACTATCTGAGCTTCATCTACAACCCGAAGCAGGCGAATCCGGCCCCGAAGAGCTGGAACGACCTGCTCGACCCGAAGTACAAGGGCAAGCTCCAGTACTCGACGCCGGGCGAAGCGGGCGACGGCACCGCGGTGCTGCTGCAGGCCCAGCACGTGTTCGGCGAGCAGGGCGCGCTTGACTACCTCGGCCGCCTGCAGGCGAACAATGTCGGGCCGTCGTCGTCCACCGGCAAGCTGCAGCCGAAGGTCGCGAAGGGCGAGATCCTGGTCGCCAACGGAGACCTGCAGATGAACCTCGCCGAGATCGACAAGAGCGGCGGGTTCTCGGTGTTCTTCCCGGCCGACGCGCAGGGCAAGCGGTCCACCTTCGCGCTGCCGTACTTCGCCGGTCTGGTCAACAACGCTCCGCACGCGGACAACGCGCGCAAGCTGCTCGACTTCCTGTTCTCGCCGGAAACCCAGGCGAAGGCCAGCGACGCGTACGGCATCCCGGCCCGCTCCGACGTCAAGCCGCAGGGCCCGAAAGCGGAGAAGATCACCGCCGCGATGTCCGGAGTGGACATTTGGACCCCGGACTGGAACTCCGTCCTCAGCCGTCTCGACGCCGACCTCGCCGCGTACCGGAAGGCCACCGGGCAGTGACTCCGGCAGTAGAGTTCCGCGGCGTATCCGTCCACTTCGGAGCGACGCAAGCGCTTGCCCCGCTGGATCTCTCGGTAGCGCGCGGCGAAACCCTCGCGCTGCTGGGACCGTCCGGATCCGGCAAGTCGACCGCGCTCAAGGCGCTCGCCGGATTCCTCCGGCCGAGCGCCGGGTGGGTGCTGCTCGACGGCCAGGACGTCACCGATCTGCCGCCCCACCGGCGCGGTCTCGGCGTGGTGGTGCAGAGCTACGCGCTGTTCCCGCACCAGCGGGTCGCCGACAATGTCGCGTTTGGACTGAAGGCGCGGAAGACGCGCCGGGCGGACGTCGCGAAGCGCGTCGGCGAGGTGCTGGAATTGGTCGGGATGAGCGAGTACGCGCGCCGGTATCCCCGTGAGCTGTCCGGTGGGCAGCAGCAGCGGGTCGCGCTGGCGCGGGCGCTCGCGATCCGGCCCAACGTGCTGTTGCTCGATGAGCCACTGTCCGCATTGGACGCCGCGCTGCGCGAGGACATGGTCGCGGAACTGCTGCGGCTGCGTGCCGAATTGCCGGACACGACGCTGATCTACGTCACCCACGATCAGAGCGAAGCGCTCGCGCTCGCCGACCGGATCGCGGTGCTGCGCGACTCCCGGCTGGTCGAACTCGGTCCGTGCGAACAGCTTTACCGTCGTCCGGCCACCGAGTTCACCGCGAGCTTCCTCGGCGCGGCGAACCTGATCCCGGTCGAACTGGTGCGCGCGGCCGGGACCGTCGCGACGGTCCGGCTGGCCGGGCGCGAGCTGTCCGCCGAACCGTCCGGCACGCTTCAGCCGGAGCGGCCGGTGGCGCTCGGCGTGCGGCCGCACCGGATTTCGGTCGGCGAACCCGGACCGGGCACCTTCCCGGCACTGGTGCGCGGCGTGCAGTGGCGCGGTTCCGGATACCGGCTCGACCTGCGGCTCACCGACGAGGTGTGCGACATCCGCGCCGAGGTGCCGGACAGTCCGGTGCTGCCCGCGGTCGGCGACCGGGTCGGAGTGTCCATTCCGGACGGTTGCCCGCTGGTGGGGGTGGGCGGATGACCGGCCTCGCCCTCGGCACCGCCGCGGTCGCCCCGGCCCGTCGCAGCACGCGGCCCCGCCGGTACCGGATCGGCTGGCTGCTCCCGCCCGCGATCGTGGTCGCCGGGTTCTTCGGCTATCCGCTGGTGCTGGTGATCCTGCAGTCGTTCACCGCGCAGGACGGCAGCTTCGGGCTTTCGGTGTGGACGCAAGTGCTGTCGTCACCGGAATTCGGCCGCGCGGTGTGGCAGACGGTGTTGCTGGCCTTGGGTTCCACCGCCGGTTGCGTGCTGCTCGGCGGATTTCTCGCGTTGGTTGTCGCGTTCGTCCCGTTTCCCGGGGCGACGCTGCTCGCCCGCCTCGTGGACACGGTGCTGGCGTTCCCGTCGTTCCTGATCGCGCTGGCCTTCACCTTCCTCTACGGCGGCGCGGGAGTCTTCGGCACCGCCGGGTTTCTGTACTCGCCGTGGGGCGTGCTGCTCGCCGAGATCACCTTCTACACGCCGTTCGTGATGCGGCCCGCTCTTGCGGCGTTCAGCCAGGTTCCGTCGGCTCAACTGGACGTCGCGGCGAGCCTCGGCGCGCGGCCGGGCCGGGTGCTGTGGCGCGTGGTGCTGCCGGAAGCGTTGCCGTCGCTCGCGTCCGGTGCGTGTCTGGTGCTGCTGTTGACGATGAACGAGTTCGGCATCGTGCTGTTCCTCGGTGCCAAGGGTGTCTCGACATTGCCGATGCTGGTGTACGGCAAGGGAATCGTCACGTTCGACTTCCCGGCTGCGTCCGTGGTCGCGGTGGTGAACGTGGTGCTGTCGCTGGTGCTCTACACGGTTTACCGGCGCGTCGTCAGGGGAGGAGGCCGTCGTGCTGCTGTGGACGCGGCGTAGCCGGTTGCTGGTGTGGCTGGTGTTCGGCGTGGTTTTCCTCGGGGTGGTGGCCGCGCCGCTGGTGATGATCGTGCTGGCGTCGTTCGCCGGTAGTTGGACCGGTGTGCTGCCCAGCGGACTCACCGGGGCGCATTACGCCGACGCGCTGTCCGGCGAGACGTTCGCGAGCTTGTCGGTGAGCGTGCAGACCGGGGTGATCACGTCGCTGGTCTCGGTGGTGCTCGGCACCTGGGCCGCGCTGGCCGTCGACCACGCGCCGCCGCGGCTGCGCCGGATCGCGGATTCGCTGTTCCACCTCCCGCTCGCGGTGCCGTCGGTGGTGCTGGGGCTCGCGTTGCTGGTGGCGTTCAGCCGTCCGCCGGTGGCGTTCAACGGCACGCGCTGGATCGTCCTCGCCGGACACTTGATGATCCTGCTGCCCTTCGCGTACAGCACGGTTTCGGCCGCGCTGCAACGCGTTGATCCGCTGCTCGCGCAGGCCGCGGCGAGCCTCGGCGCGCGTCCGTTGCGGGTGCTGGTGCGCGTGCGGTTGCCGGTGCTGCTGCCCGCGATGTCGGCTTCGGCCGGTTTGGCGCTGGCGATGTCGATGGGCGAATTGGGCGCGACGATGATGCTGTACCCGCCCGACTGGCGGACGCTCCCGGCGACCATTTTCTCCCTCACTGACCGGGGACAGGTGTTTCTCGCGTCCGCGAGCACGGTGCTGTTGCTGGTGGTGACACTGGCCGGGGTGGTGCTGCTGGGGCTGGTGCGGGGGAAGGCTGCGGCCCGGTGAAATAGTTTCCCGCCCGGATGCAACCTTCCGGGGCGCGATTCCGTCCGCGTTGCATGCGGACTACAGGGAAAATCGTGGGAGCGAGCGCGCTGCTGCTGACGGTCGCGGCGTGCGGGGGCAACGGAACCGTCGCTGCGCCGGTTTCCTCGGGGCCGCCAGCTAGTTCGACGTCGGTTTCCTCGCCGCCGTCTTCTTCGCCGTCGGTGTCTCCGCCGCCGGTTTCAGCGCCGCCGAAGAGCCGTCCGACGCAGGGCGTGCCGCCGGGGGACACCGCGCCTGCGGCCGGGCAGATCAACGCTTCGGCCCTTCCGGCTGGCTATCCGCACGACGTCACGCTCGCCGAGGGCGGCTCGGTCGTGGTGATCCAGGCCGAGGAAGGCGGATGCGACAAGCTCAGCGCGAAGGCGGGGGAGCAGACGGCGACTCAGGTTGTCGTGCTGGTGACGCTCACCAAGGCGCCGCACGGGCAGATGTGTCCCATGCACATCCGGGAGATTTCGCTGCCGGTGCGGCTCGCCGCGCCGCTGGGCGGACGGGAATTGGTGCTGAAACCCGGTCCGTGAAGATCGGGTGCAACCCGGCGGGGCGGTCGGTCCGTCCAGGGATCATGAGGTACTCGACGAAGCTGATCGGAACGACACGACTGGCGGGCGCGGCACTGGTGCTCACGATGGCAGCCGCGTGCGGCAGTCCGACGAGCATGGCGAACGCACCAGCGTCCGGGACCGAGACTGCGCCGCCGAGCGGCAGTGCTTCGGCACCGCCGTCGTCGCCGGGCAAGCCCCAGTTCAACCCGCCCGCGGGGGCGGTGCGGGTTCCGGACAAACAGGTGGACGGGGCTGCGTTGCCTAAGACGTTTCCCAAGGAGGTTTATTCGGACAGCGGGGGGAAGGTGCTCGTGGTGCGGGCTGAGGAAGGCGGGTGCGGGCATGCGCTCGGGTCCGCTGTGGAGCAGTCTGCGCAGCGGGTGGTGGTGGATTTGAGCGAGACCAAGGCGCAGACCGGGCAGATGTGCACGATGGATTTGCGGCATCCGGTGATTTCGGTGCCGTTGGGGGCGCCGTTGGGGGAGAGGACTGTGGTGTTGAAGCAGTCTCCGCCTCGGTGAGGTCGTGGGGTGAGGGGTCGGACGGCTTCGTCGGGGGGTCGTTCGGCTCGTCGCCTGGCGGCGACATTGCGCCTTGAGGTTGGCCACCACTCCTCAGCCTGATTGTGACTACGGCGCGGAGGTGCTTGTCAAGGCGGGAAAGATGCCTTGACAAGCACCTCCGCGCCGTGTTTTTGGCTGTGTATCGGGGTTGGGGGGGGGGTGGCTGCCTTGATCGTTGGGTGCATCGGCGCGGGTCTGGACTTCCTTCGGAAGTCCATAGTGGACTTGTTGTGTGCGTCGATGGCAGGGGGAGGGGTGCGGCCTTAGGCTGCGTGAATGGGTACTCGCCAGGTTTCGCGCAGTGCTGTTGTTGCTGCGGCGCCGGAACGGATTTTCGCGTTGCTCGTCGATCCGGCGCAGCATCCGCTCATTGACGGGTCGGGCACGGTGCGGGCCAGTCAGGGGTCGGCGCCGGCGCGGTTGTCGTTGGGGGCGCGGTTCGGCATGGAGATGCGGATGGGGGCGCCGTACCGGATTCAGAACACCGTGGTCGAGTTCGAGGAGAATCGGCTGATTGCTTGGCGGCACTTCTCCGGGCATCGGTGGCGTTGGCTGCTCGAGCCGACCGAGGACGGGCGCACCGAGGTCACCGAGACCTTCGACTGGTCTACTGCGCGGTCGCCGCTGGCTATTCGGTTGCTCGGGTTTCCCAAGCGCAACGCCGAGGCCATCGAGAAGACTCTCGCCCGGTTGGGCGGGATGTTTCCCGGATGACCTCGGCGTCGGCCGGAATCAGCGGAAGCTGATCTGCAGGACTGGTTCGCTGGTTTCGGAGAAGAAGTCGTTGCCCTTGTCGTCGATGACGATGAACGCGGGGAACTCTTCGACCTCGATTTTCCAGACCGCTTCCATGCCGAGTTCGGCGTACTCGAGCACGTCGACCTTCTTGATGCAGTCCTTCGCCAGCCGTGCGGCCGGGCCGCCGATCGAGCCGAGGTAGAAGCCGCCGTGTTCCTTGCAGGCCGCGGTGACCTGCTTCGAGCGGTTGCCCTTCGCCAGCATCACGAGCGAACCGCCCGCGGACTGGAACTGGGCGACGTACGAGTCCATCCGGCCCGCGGTCGTCGGGCCGAACGAACCGGACGCGTAGCCGTCGGGGGTCTTCGCCGGGCCCGCGTAGTAGACCGGGTGGTCGCGGAGGTACTGCGGCATCTCCTCGCCGGCGTCGAGGCGCTCGGCGATCTTCGCGTGGGCGATGTCGCGCGCCACGACCAGCGGGCCGGTCAGCGACAGGCGCGTCTTCACCGGCAGTTGCGCCAGCTGGGCGCGGATCTGGTCCATCGGCTGGTTCAGATCGACCGACACGACCTCGTCGGACAGGTCTTCCTCGGTGACGTCCGGCAGGAAGCGGGCCGGATCGCGCTCGAGCTGTTCGATGAACACGCCCTCGCTCGTGATCTTCGCCTTCGCCTGGCGGTCGGCCGAGCAGGACACCGCGACGCCGACCGGGCAGCTCGCGCCGTGCCGGGGCAGGCGGATCACGCGGACGTCGTGGCAGAAGTACTTGCCGCCGAACTGTGCGCCGATGCCGAACTGGCGCGTCATCTCCAGCACCTGCTGCTCGAGGTCGCGGTCGCGGAACGCGTGGCCCAGCTCGGAACCCTCGGCGGGCAGGTTGTCCAGGTAGCGCGCGGAAGCCAGCTTCGCGACCTTGAGGTTGAACTCGGCCGACATGCCGCCGACGACGATCGCCAGGTGGTACGGCGGGCACGCGGCGGTGCCCAGGCTGCGCAGCTTCTCGTCCAGGAACCGGGCGAGCCGCTTCGGGTTCAGAACCGCCTTCGTTTCCTGGTACAGGAACGTTTTGTTGGCGCTGCCGCCGCCCTTGGCCATGAACAGGAACTCGTACGACGGGTCCGTCGCGTCGGTGTCCTTGTGGTACAGCTCGATCTGCGCCGGGAGGTTCGTGCCGGTGTTGCGCTCTTCCCAGAAGTTAATCGGGGCCATCTGCGAGTAGCGCAGGTTCAGCTGCTGGTAGGCGTCGAAAATGCCCTGAGACAGCGCGCGCTCGTCGTCGCCGCCGGAGAGCACGCCCTCGGTGCGCTTGCCGATGACGATCGCGGTGCCGGTGTCCTGGCACATCGGCAGCACGCCGCCTGCCGAGATGGCCGCGTTGCGGAGCAGGTCCATCGCGACGAACCGGTCGTTGCCGCTGGCTTCGGGGTCGTCGACGATCGCGCGCAGCTGCTGCAAGTGTGACGTACGCAACAGGTGCTGGATGTCGGTGATCGCCGTGCGCGCGAGCGTCGTCAGCGCTTCCGGATCGACCTTCAGAAACTTCCGCCCGGCGGCTTCGACGGTCTCGACGCCGTCGGCGGTGACCAGCCGGTATTCGGTGGTGGTGTCCTTGCCGAGCGGCAGGACTTCGGTGTGCTGGAACGTGGTGGGCGGCACAGCGAGGCTCCTTTGCCCTGATCGGGATTGGCTCACGGTACTCAGCGGGTTCCGCCCGGTCGCACGGGCGCGGGGACGCTGTGGGATAGCGCACGCCAGCGGTGCTTCCCGCGGGTTTCGGGCAGGCATGGTCGGGAGGCCGGGCCCACCCCGACGGACCCGACCTCCCGGGGAAAGCGGACCGGATGCGCACACACCCGCCCCGCGTGACCAACGGGACCCCCGCCGGCGCGTTGACCGGACGCCGCACAGCGGGGTCGCGAACGCTTGCTACCCACTGCCCAGAACCGCCAAACGCGAACGAGACGCGAATTCCACGATCGGGTGCGCGGAGTGGTGACGGGGTTGCGGTGGGTGTCAGGACGAATCGGATCAAGGGGAGGAAACGGGGCACGGAAGGTGGAGGATGCGCTCAAAAGGGGCTGAAGTGGCTTGTGGGGCTCAAAGTGGCTGGTGGGGCTGGTGGTGTTGATGAGGCGATTTGTCGGCAATTCGACGGCGCCCTCGGCGGGGTGGTGGACGGGGGAAATCGGGGCTGGGTAGGACGAAGCCGCTGGTCCGGGAGTCGGGGAGGCCGCTGGCGCCGGGGCAGCAGGTGAGAGGGCTGGGCACGCCCTCAGTCCGAGAGCCGCGCGACTCCGCCGTCTCCAGGGAGACGGACGGGGTTGGAGACGACGAAGCCAGCGACGCTGCCGTCATCGGAGCGGCGGACGGGGAAATCCAGGGTTTGGCTCCGGCACCCAGTCCGGAAGCGAAGCGATGCCGCCGCCATCGGAGTGGCGGATGGCGAAAATCCGGGGCTGGACGCGACGCCCCGGCCCAGAAGCCGGGCGACCTCGCCGTTGTCGAAGCGGTGGATGCGAGAAATCCGGGGCCGGACACCCGGCCCCAGCCCAAAGGCGGGCGACTCCGCCGTCCTCGGAGCGGCAGGCAGTGGAAATCCGGGTCCGGACACGACAAGACCCCCGGTCCGAAAGCCGAACCGAGGGTCTTGCGCAACCAGCGGCGCGAACCGCTGCCCATCGAAACAATCTGTGGTCGAAGAGTCCCGTCCCGCCTGACCGGGCCCCACCCGATCCCCACGGAAACCCTCACCGTGCCTGTCCGCGTGCTTGCCGCGGCCGGGCTCACCGGACCCCGCGCCCGGTCAGTCCGCCGCGCCAGCCCGAATGCTCGCTGACCGGCTTCTCCGCCCTCCCCGGAACCCGAACCCGAGCCCGAACCCCGGCCCGGATCCGGGGAGGGAAGAAAACTCAGCTGGCGTACGCCCGCAGCCGGTCGGCGCGCTCGCCCTGGCGCAGCTTCGCCATGACCTCGCGTTCGATCTGCCGCACGCGTTCTCGCGACAGGCCGAAGTGCTTGCCGATCTGGTCGAGCGTGCGCGGCTGGCCGTCGTCGAGGCCGTAGCGCAGGCGGATGACGTGCTGTTCGCGGTCGTCCAGCGTGGCCAAAACCCGGCGGAGGTCGTCTTGCAGCAGGCCGGAGATCACGGCGCTCTCGGCGTCGGTCGCCTCCGAGTCTTCGATGAAGTCGCCCAGCGGGGCGTCCTCTTCGGTGCCCACCGGCATGTCGAGGCTCACCGGGTCGCGCGACTGGTCGAGCAGGTCCGAGATCTTGTGCACCGGAATGCCCGATTCGGCGCTCAGTTCCTCGTGCGTCGCGTCGCGGCCCAGCTGCTGGTGCAGGTCGCGGCGGATCCGGGCCAGCTTGTTCACCTGTTCGACCAGGTGGACCGGCAGCCGGATGGTGCGGCCCTGGTCCGCCATGCCGCGGGTGATGGCCTGGCGGATCCACCACGTGGCGTACGTGGAGAACTTGAACCCCTTGGAGTAGTCGAACTTCTCCACCGCGCGGATCAGGCCCAGGTTCCCCTCCTGGATCAGGTCGAGCAGCGGCATGCCCCGTCCGGTGTAGCGCTTCGCGAGCGACACCACGAGCCGGAGGTTGGCCTCCAGCAGGTGGTTCTTCGCGACGTGGCCGTCGCGGACCAGCGCGCGCAGTTCCTTGCGGCGCTGCGGCGTGAGGCCCTCGGCGGTGTCGAGCATGTGCTGGGCGAAGACCCCGGCTTCGATCCGCTTCGCCAGCTCGACCTCGTCGGCCGCGGTGAGCAGCGCGGTCTTGCCGATGCCGTTCAGGTACACGCGCACCAGGTCGGCGGCGGGGCTCTGGGCGTCGAGGTCGGCGTCGGTGAGCGCCCCCACGCTCACCCGCTCCTCGGTCTGCTGTGCTGGAATCCCGCGCTCGCGAATCCCGCGCGCTTCGCGTTCGAGAGTCTGGACTGACATTCTGCCTCCCCGGTCACGGGCTGAACGTGTCTCGCCGGCGCCTGCGGGACGGGGCCTGTGGAATCCCGTGTCCGCGGGCCCAGCCGGCTTGGCTGGACACTGGTCTCAACGCTCCGGGTAGGTGAAACGTTCCCGGCTCGCTGAAATGAGGACGGGCGTACCCGCCTCGCGGTTGCTCCACCAAAACTGAGGTTTTGCTGAGAACCGCTGCGCTCCGGGGAATGCGCTCGAATCGCGCTCCGTGCCTTCGATGTTACGCGGCCTTCTCCAATGTGGTCTAGACCTCAACGAGAACGGTGAACGGGCCGTCGTTCACGCTTTCCACCGCCATCTCCGCGCCGAACCGTCCGGTCGAGACGGTCGCGCCGCGGCCGCGCAGTTCCGCGACCACGGCGTCCACCAGGGGTTCGGCGATTTCCGGCCGGGCGGCGGCGGTCCACGACGGGCGGCGGCCCTTGCGGGTGTCGCCGTAGAGCGTGAACTGCGACACCACGAGCAGCGGCGCGCCGGTCGTCGCGCACGATTCCTCGTCGCGCAGCAACCGGAGCTCGTGCAGTTTGCGGGCCATCGTTTCGGCTTTCCCGGGATCGTCGTCCCGGTGCACGCCCAGCAGCACGAGCAGTCCGGGTTCCTTGATCTCTCCGGCAATCTCCCCCGCGACGGTCACGCTCGCGCGGGTGACCCGCGCCGCCACCGCCCTCACCGCGGCGAACCCGGCACGAGCATGCCGTGCCGCACAAGTTCGCGGACGATCGGCAAAGCGGCGGCGGTCAGTTCGGCCGAATCGAGGCCCTGCGCGGCGGACAGCAGATCCAGCAGATCCGACAGCGGCAACGCGCCGCGGCAACCCGCGAGAAGGCGCGTGGTGAGTTCGTCGACCTCGTGCTGCCAACCGGGTCCGTCGGTGCGATGCAACCGCCGCACGGTTGTTTCCCAGCCCTCATCTCCGGGAGAGTCGACGCGTTCGAGCAGCACTGTCTCGGGTACCCGAAACGCTACGTCCAACACATTGTCGCCGTGCGTACGCAGCCACTCGACGCGGTCGAGCCAGTTCGCTGCTTCGGGGCCCAGCGGGTCGTCGTAAGCCTGTCGCAGATCTTCGCAGACAACAGTCGGCGTCTGACCGTTCGCGCGCCGCAGCGTCACAAAGCCGAATCCGATGCCCTGTACGTCGTTTTCGGTGAACCAGTCGAGCCACGCGGCGGCTTTCGCGCGGCCTTCGGGTGAGCGTGGGTCGATGCCTTCGTCGCGAAGCCAGGTGCCGACGTACAGCCCGGGGTCGGCGACGTCGCGCTGTACGAACCAGGCGTCGGTCTCAGGCGGCAGCCAGCGCGCGACGCGGTCGCCCCAGTCTTCGCCGCGACGGTGCAGCCACGACGCGAGGAGCTGACCCGTGCCGCCGTCGTTGAGGAAGCTCGGCAGCTGACGGACGACCAGCGCGCTCGCGTCGTCGCCGGCCAAGCCGGAGTCGCGGTACGTGTAGTCGACGCGCGGCGGACCGACCACGAATGGCGGATTGCACACGATCTGGTCGAAGCGGCGGCGCGCGACGGGCGCGAACCATTCGCCGCGCAGCAGTTCGACGTCAAGCTCGTTCAGCCGGAACGTGCCCGCGGCCAGCGCGAGCGCGCGGGCCGACACGTCGGTCGCGGTGACTCGCTGCGCGTGCCGGGTCGCGTGCAGCGCTTGGACGCCGTTGCCGGTGCCCAGGTCGAGCAGGGTGCCGACGGGGCGGCGGCTGGTCGCGCGGATCAGGCTCAGCGACGCGTGCCCGACGCCGAGCACGTGGTCCTCGGGCACGACGTGGCCGAGCATGTCGGCGTCGAGGTCGGAGACGACCCACCACGAACCGTCCTCGTCGCCGTGCGGGCGGATGTCGAGCGCGGCGCGGAACTCGTCCCCGGCCGTCCGCAGGATGCCCGCGGCCACCGCCTCGTCCGCGCTGAGCGGGGCGAACGCCGACGAGACGGCCTTCTCCGGCTCGGCGAGCCCGAGCAGGAACAGCCGGATGAAGACGCCGAGGTCGCCGGCGTCGAGGCTCGCGCGGCGGGCGGGTTCGGGCTCGCCGCGGCCGAGCGCCGTGTGCGCTGCGCCGCCGAGCGCGTCGACGACGCCGTCAGCGTCGTAGCCGGTGCGTCGGAACGCTTCGCGCAGCCGCGCGCAGACGTCGTCGGAAAGGTCAGGAAGAGGCGTGTTCGTGCTCACGGTGGGTAAGCCTGCCACGATGAGCATCGTGACCACCGAGACCACCGAGCGTGTCCTGGCTCCGCTTGAAGCGGCACTGCCGGAGCTTGAAGCGCTGTACGTCGATCTGCACCGTCATCCCGAGCTGGCGTTCACCGAAACCCGCACGGCAGCCGAGCTGGCCCGACGGCTGACTGAAGACGGCTTCGAGGTGCACACCGGCATCGGTCGCACCGGTGTAGTCGGCGTCCTGCGCAACGGCGAAGGACCGACTGTGCTGCTTCGTGCGGACATCGACGCGTTGCCGGTCGAGGAGCAGACGGGGCTCTCGTACGCGAGCACTGCGCGCGGCGTCGACTCCGAGGGTCGCGAAGTGCCGCTGATGCACGCCTGCGGGCACGACATGCACGCGACGTGGCTCTCCGGTGCCGCGCATCTTCTCGCGGCTTCGCGGGACGAGTGGTCCGGCACGCTGCTCGCGCTGTTCCAGCCTGGGGAAGAGGCCGGGGACGGGGCTGCCGGAATGGTCCGCGACGGTCTCTTCGACCGGGTCGGCCGTCCCGACGTGGTCTTCGGGCAGCACATCGTGCCTGGTCCGGCCGGGTGGGTGCTGACCCGGCCGGGCGTGATCATGGCGGCGACCGACACCTTGCGGATCACCCTGCACGGTCGCGGCGGGCACGGGTCGCGGCCGGAAACCACAGTCGATCCGGCGGTGCTGGCGGCGTCCGTGGTGCTCAAGCTGCAGACGATCGTGTCGCGCGAGATCGCGGCGACTGAGCCTGCCGTGGTGACTGTCGGCTCGATGCATGTCGGGACCGCAGCGAACGTGATTGCTGACCATGCCGTGCTCGAGGTCAATACCCGTGCCTTCGACGACGCCGTGTTGGTGCGGCTGCGCAAGGCGATCGAGCGGATCGTGAACGGTGAAGCCGCGGCCGCGGGGGCCCCTCAGCCGCCGACGGTGGAGGTCGTCGCGTCCTATCCGGTCACGGCGAACGACACTGCCGCGTCGGACGAGTTGACTGAGGTGTTTCGCGGGCACTTCGGTGCGGAGGCGACGATGCCCGCGCCGCTGGTCACCGGCAGTGAGGACTTCAGCGAATTCGGCCGGGCGGCCGGGGTGCCGTCGGTGTTCTGGCTGGTCGGAGGGTTCGACGCGCAGCAGGTGATCACGGCGATGACCGAGGGGCGGTTCGAGACCGACGTGCCCTCGAATCACTCGTCCAAGTTCGCGCCGGTGCTGCACCCGACGCTGCGGACCGGGGTCGAGACGCTGGTCGTCGCCGCGTTGTCCCGGTTTGCCCGCCCGGGTGTCGCGGAAGGCCGGTGAGTGAGACGATGGAACACGGAGGTGGTGCTGTGAACGCACCCCACGGAGCCGATCCCCGCCCCGAACCTGTGTTGATCACCGAGGCCGAGCCGTCGCTGGACGATCAGCTGGCGTCGCGGAAGCGGAAGTACGTCATCATGATGGTGTGCCGGATTCCCTGTCTTATTTTGGCCGGGCTGACTTATCACACGTGGTGGCTGGCTATTTTGTTTTTGGTGATTTCCGTGCCGTTGCCTTGGATCGCGGTGTTGATTGCGAATGACCGGCCGCCTAAGAAGTCGGAGAAGGTCAATCGGTATGCGCGGGATGCTCGGCAGATTGAGGGGCGGAAGCATCGGGTGATTGACGGGTGATTGACGGGTGATTCGGCTCGTCGCCTGGCGGCGACATTGCTTTTGAGGGTTGCGTGGGGCACCCCGAAGTTTGATTGTGCTGACGGTCGGTGGGTGCTTGTCAAGGCGGGAAAGATGCCTTGACAAGCACCCACCGACCGCAGATGAGCTTCGTATCGGGGTGCGGGGGAGGGCTGGGTGCCTCGCTGGTTTGGGTGCGTCGGCTGCCGGTTCTCGGGCGGGGCTAGCGCCCCAATGTGGCATTGGGTGCATGTGGCGCACCCAATGTGGCGTTCGGTGCGTCTGACGCACCCAATGCCACATTGGGGCGCATCCCGGGCGGCGAGGGTGGGGCCGTGAGGGGGGCCCTGAGGGAATCTGGGGCTGTCAGGGGGCCCCTCACGGACCTTGTTTTAGGGTTGCGGGCCGATTCGGCTTACTGCCAGTGCGCCTAGTTGGGTGCCTGTGCGTAGTACGTCCACTGTGGACTTTCCGGCTAGCCAGGTGGTGAGGACGCCTGCGTCGAAGGCGTCGCCTGCGCCGGTGGAGTCCACGCAGGTTGTTTCTACTGCTGGGACTGAGGAGACGCCGGTTGCGTCGATCCAGCTTGCGCCGTCCAGGCCTGCGGTTACTACTACTGCGCCTACGGTGTTCAGCAGTTCGGTGGCCGAGGACGGGTCTGCGGAGCCGGTCAGGGCGACTAGTTCTTCGGTGTTCGGCATGAGCAGGTCGGTGCCGCGTACGTCGTCCAGGAAGGCTGACGGGTCGTGGATGTGGGCGGCTGCTTGGGGGTCCACGGAGGTCGTCAGCCCGGCTTTCTTCGCGGCGGCCAGTGCGGCTAGGCCTGCGGGGCGGGAGGACGGGTCCAGCAGGACATAGCCGGACAGGTGCAGGTGGGTGGAGCCGGCCAGTGCCTCGGGGGTGACGTCTTCGGGGGCGAAGCGTTTGTTCGCGCCTCGGTCGGCGAGCATGCTGCGTTGGCCTTCGCCGTCTACCAGGACTACTACGCAGCACGTCGGGGCTTCCGGATCGGTCGCGAAGGCGCAGCGGACTCCTGCGGCTTCCAGCTCGGCTCGGATCAGGCGGCCGCCCGAGTCGTTGCCGATTCGGGCGACCAGGGTGGTTTCTGCGCCCAGGGAGCGCAGCCACAGGGCGGTGTTCGCTCCGGCGCCGCCGCCGGTGAAGCGGATTGCTGCTCGGGCGTCGCCGCCGTGGGGGAGGGGCTGGTCGTGTCGTGCGACGACGTCTAGGCCCGCGTCGCCGACTACTACGATTCCGGTCACGACAGGGCCACCGCTACCTCGGTCGCGAGTTTGGCGTTGGACAGCACCAAAGCCTCGTTCGCGTCGATGCTGACGCCTTCGCTGGCGGTGTGGAAGTGTTCGAGCAGCACGGGGGTCACGTCCGCGCCGTGTACGTCGCCGTCGGCCAGTTTTGCCAGGCCCTCGCGCAGCAGGCGGTCGTGCAGTGCACGGTCCATTTCGGACTCTTCCGGGATCGGATTTGTCAACAGTACGCCCGAATTCGCGTACCGGCGGTGCGCGGAGATGACCGCGGCGGCCTGCTTCGGATCGTCCACGCGCCAGCCGACGGGGTGGCCGGACGAGCGGAGGTAGAACGCGGGGAAGTCGTCGGTGCGGTAGCCGAGGACGGGCACCGAGTTCGTTTCCAAAACTTCCAGGGTCGCGGGGATGTCCAGGACGGACTTCACGCCGGAGCACACGACCACGGTCGGCACCTTGGCGAGGACGCCGAGGTCGGCCGAGACGTCCCAGCTCTGTGCCGCGCCCAGGTGCACGCCGCCGAGGCCGCCGGTGGCGAAGACGCCGATCCCGGCTGCCGCGGCGAGCGCCGAGGTGCCGGCGACGGTCGTGGCGCCGGAGCGGCCGAGGCCGACTGCGGGGCCAAGGTCGCGCAAGGACAGCTTGTCCAGGCCGGCGTCGGGGGCGCAGACGCGCTCCAGTTCGGCGGGGGACAGGCCGATGACCGGCCGTCCGTCCAGTACGGCGATGGTGGCCGGGACGGCGCCGCCGTCTCGCACGGTTTGCTCGATACGGCGGCCGACGTCGAGGTTCCGTCCGTACGGGAGGCCGTGCGAAAGGATCGTGCTCTCGAGCGCGACGACGGGGTGACCGTCACGCAACGCCGAGGCGACTTCCTCGTGGACGAACAGGGGAGTGGTCTGGGTGGTCACGAACGGACATCATCTGTGATCGCCGCGCACGCTGCGGCATCGGGTCAGCTCTGCCTGCAGATTTCGCCGCGCGGCGGCTTCCCAGCGTGAGCGCGCGCTTTCGGTGAGGTACAGCGCGGGCCGCGCGAGGAGGCTTTCCAGTACCGCGGCGCGGCCGGTCGCCCAGGCATCGTCGGGATAGCGCGCGTACTCCTGGCGCACGTTGTCCACGTACGCGGCGTACGCAGCGGGCGGTGCGCCGAGGATGGCTAGGTCGGCGTCGAGGAGGGCTGCTGCGGCTAAGTCGCCTTCAGGGGCTTCGTGGGCGGCGGTGGCGAGTACGAGGGCTTCGGCTCGCTCAATGTGTGCGTCGGCAACCCCTGTGCGCGTGAGCCAACGGCGAAGCCACTCCGCACTGCGCTGCTCGTCTTCGCCGGGTACGGCGTCGTAGACCACGTCGTGTGCCCACGCGGCGAGTACGACGACAGCGCGTTCTTGGAAGGGCAGGTCGGCCGCTAGCTGCTCCGCGTCGTGCGCGACGGCGGTGGCGTGGGCGAGGTCGTGGTAGCGGCGGTGCGGTTCGGTGTAGCGCGTTTCGAGGTCGGCCCAGGCGTCGTGGCCGACGCGGTGGTCGCCGCCGAGGCGGGTGAGGCAGCTGTGCCAGCGGGGTGCGGACTCGTGCGGCATCCGGGCTCCTGAGGGGTCCCTTGGCAGGTCAGGCGAGCCTAGCCGGGCATTACCGCGGGCGCGGCGCTGAGGCATGATGGTGGGGTGAGCACCGAAACGCTGACCAAGCCGGAGACCGACAGCACCGAGTCGACCGACGACGACTCGCCGAAGATGTTCCACTACGTGCGCAAGAACAAGATCGCCGAGAGCGCGGTCATGGGCACGCACGTCGTGGCGCTCTGCGGCGAGGTCTTCCCGGTCACGAAGTCGCCCAAGCCGGGGTCCCCGGTCTGCCCCAAGTGCAAGAAGATCTACGAGGGCCTCCGTCCCGGCGGCGACGACTGAGCGCGCTTCCCGCGCGTCCCGGTGCGCGGGAACAAAGGTGAAAATCCTTCACTCGGTGGCTGTGCACCCGGGGAGGAACTGGTAGACCTGCAGTCCGGCCAGTCGCCTCCCCGCAGGAGTGTCCCCGCATGCGCGCAACCGGGATCGTGCTTTCCCTCGTCGTCCTGATGTCCGCCTTCAGCGCCGTCGCGGCGGGCGCCGCGGACGCGGTGACCGGATGGACCACCGTCGGCTCGGACCGGGCCCGTCCGCTCGACGAGAGCCAGGGCCTCGCCACTGTCGAGCGCTCGTCCGGCACCAGCATCCGCTACACCGGCATCGGCACCGTCGACCCGGGTCTGGCCGCGAAGGGCTGGAACCACATCGGCGACCCGGGGTCGGCGAAGGGCTGGTACGTCGAGCCCTATCAGCGCGACGACCGCGGCGCGAAGCTCTTCCGCGTCGAAGCCCCGGACGGCTCCCGCGCCGACTACCAGCACGCGCTGGAATCGTGGGAGGCCAACAACAACTCGTTCGCCGCGGTGTCGCCCGACGCGCGCTGGCTCGTGTCCGGCGAATGGGGCACGATGGACCGCCTGCTCGTCTACCCGATGCCCGGCGTCGCGGCCACCGATCCCGGCCAGAACCTGCCGTACGCCTCGGCGATCCGGCTCGACCACCAGGTACGCGACGTCCAGGGCTGCGATTTCGTCTCCGCGACCCGGCTCATGTGCTCCTCCGACGACCCGGACGGCAGCCTCTTCGGCACCACCAAACCGCTGCTGCAGGTCGATCTCTCCGGTTCGGTCTCCGGCTCCGACGTCACCGGGCACGTCACCTCGCTCGGCCAGTTGCCGCTGGAAAGCGGCTGCAGCGGCAACTTCGAGGTCGAGGGCATCGACTACGACGAACGCGACGGCGGCACCCTGCGCGTGGTCGTGATGTCGCCGAGCGTCTGCATCGCCTTCGACAGCAAAACGTGGCGGTTCCGCCAGGGCTGACCTCAGCCCTGCTGCGAGCGCGGTTCTGAGCCGGAAGAAGGCTCGGAGCCGCGCTGGTCCGGGGCACGCTCAGGCCGCGCGAGCTGCACGGTCTCCGATCCGGGGCGCTGCACCTCGGCGCCGTTCGGCTCGTCGTGGCCGGTCTCGGACTCGGCGGTGTCGTCTTCGGGGTGCCGTTTCGGCCGGCGCAACGGCATCGTCGTGCGGTCCCACAGGCGGCGGCCCTCCTCGGCCCGCATCCGCTCGTTCGCGCGTTCCATCTCCAGCCGCCGCCACTTGCGCCGCTGCCGCCGGGTCGCCTTCGCGGGCCACAGCTCCTGGATCGCGCTGTTGAAGTACGCGCCGCCGACCACCGCGAGGCCGATGAAGAACATCAGCAGCAGGAACGCGATCGGCGCGGCCAGTGCGCCGTAGGTGTAGCCGGTCTTGGTGATCCAGTTCAGGTAGATCCGCAGCCCGATGCTCGACACCAGGAACACCACGCCGGCCAGCATCGCGCCCGGCAGCCCGCGGTGCCAGGGCAGCCGGCGCGGCAGCGCGAGCTTGTACAGCGTCGTCAGCGCGAGCGCGATCATCACGCCCAGCACCGGGTAGTAGAGCGTGCCGACCCAGGACGAGACCGTCGGCCGCCAGTCGACCGGGAAAAACTCCGGCAGCAGGTCCGGCCCGATCGCCAGCAGCGGAAGCCCGATCACGAGCCCGATCAGCGCGCACAGGTACAGCAGCAGCGCGAAAATCCGCTGCCACACCTCGTTGCGGACGCCGTACTGGTCGTGCGCGACGGTGATCGCGTCGACGAACGACGACATCGCCGACGAACCCGCCCACAGCGAGATGACGAAGCCCACGGACACGATCTCGCCCTTGCCCACGGTGAGGATGCTGTTCACCGTCGGTTCGATGATCTCCTGCACGGCGTTGGCGCTGAAGATGGTGTGGCTGAAGGTGATGATCCGGTCGTGCACCGCGGTGACCACGTTCTGGCCGAACCACTCGCCGATGAACCCGACGCTGCCCAGCAGCCCGAGCAGCAGCGGCGGGAGCGACAGCGTCTGCCAGAACGCCGCCTCGGCGGCCTCGGAGAAGATGTTGCCGTCCCACGCTTTCGCGAGCGTGCGGGTGAGCAGCCGCCACGGCCCCCTGCGCACGGTCTTCTCCGGCACGCTCTTCTTCGGCACTGCCTTGCCGTCCGGCTCTGCCTCGCCGGCGTCCGGTGTCACCTCGCCCATGGTGTGTCCCAGCATGGTCCATGCGCGCGGTTTTGGCTCGTCACCCCCGCCGAGAGGGGGCGTGTCGGAGGACACCACCCGTGGCGGTGGCGGGCGCCCGGGGACTCGGAAGGTAAGCTGGCCGACGTGCCCTCATCGCGGCGCCCGGCGGCGAAGCCGGTGCCACAGTGGGGGTTTTCGCACGTCACGGCCGCGCGGAGCGGCCCGAGGAGGGGGTGAACCGAGTTTTGTCCGAGACGACCCAGCCGGTCCTCGGGGCGCCGCCCGCAGCGACGGACTCCACCGCGCGCCCGCTGCGCGCCTGGCAGCGCCGAGCGCTCACGAAGTACCTGTCGAGCAAGCCGAAGGACTTCCTCGCGGTCGCGACGCCGGGCGCGGGCAAGACCGTCTTCGGCCTCCGGATCGCCGCCGAACTGCTGTCGGACCGCACGGTCGAGGCGGTCACGATCGTCACCCCGACCGAGCACCTGAAGCACCAGTGGGCGGCCTCGGCCGCGGCGGCGGGCATCCCGATCGACTCGAACTTCCGCAACACCACCGGCGTCACGTCGTCGGACTACCGCGGCGTCGCGGTCACCTACGCGCAGGTCGCCGCGCACCCCACGCTGCACCGGGTGCGCACGGAGAACCGCAAGACCCTGGTGATCCTCGACGAGATCCACCACGCGGGCGACGCGAAGTCCTGGGGCGACGCGACCAGCGAGGCGTTCACGCCCGCGGTGCGCAGGCTCGCGCTCACCGGGACCCCGTTCCGCAGCGACGACTCGCCGATCCCGTTCGTCACCTACGAACCGGACGGCGGCGGGTTCCAGCGCAGCAAGGCCGACCACTCCTACGGCTACTCCGACGCCCTCGCCGACGGCGTGGTCCGGCCGGTCGTCTTCCTCGCCTACTCCGGCGAGGCGTCGTGGCGCACCAGCGCGGGCGAGGAGTTCACCGCGCGGCTGGGCGAGCCGCTCACCGCGGAGCAGAACGCGCGCGCTTGGCGCACGGCGCTCGATCCGGCGGGCGAGTGGATCCCGGCGGTGCTGCAGGCCGCCGACACGCGGCTCAGCCAGGTACGGCAAGGAATCCCGGACGCGGGCGGCCTGGTGATCGCCACCGACCAGGAAACCGCGCGCGCCTACGCCAAGATCCTGGAGCGGATCTGCGGCGAAACGCCGACGCTGGTGCTGTCCGACGACCCGAAGGCGTCCGGGCGGATCAAGGAGTTCTCCGAGACCAAGGAACGCTGGATCGTCGCGGTCCGGATGGTGTCCGAAGGCGTCGACGTCCCGCGGCTGGCCGTCGGCGTGTACGCGACCAGCGCGTCCACCCCGCTGTTCTTCGCACAGGCCATCGGCCGCTACGTGCGGGCCCGGAAAAAAGGCGAGACGGCGAGCATCTTCCTGCCGAGCGTGCCGGTGCTGCTGGAACTGGCCAGCGAGCTGGAAGCGCAGCGCGACCACGTGCTCGGCAAACCGCACCGGGAGAAGGAAGGCTGGGACGACGAACTGCTCGCCCAGGCCAACCGCACCGAGGACGAACCGGGCGAGGAGGAGAAGGCGTTCACCTCGCTGCACGCCTCCGCCGAGCTCGACCAGGTCATCTACGACGGCAACTCGTTCGGCACCGCGGTCTTCTCCGGATCCGACGAGGAGCAGGAGTACCTCGGCCTTCCCGGGCTGCTGGAGCCGGACCAGGTCCGCGCGCTGCTGCGCAAGCGGCAGGAAGAGCAGATCTCCGACGAGAAGCGGCGCAAGCCGAAGGACGAGCAGCCGGCCGCGCCGCCGGTCCGGTCGCAGTCGGTGAGCGAACGGCTCGGCGCGCTGCGCAAGGAGCTCAACGCGCTGGTCGGCGTGTACCACCACCGCACGAAGAAGCCGCACGGCGCGATCCACAACGAACTGCGCCGCCAGTGCGGCGGCCCGCCCACCGCGATGGCGACGGTGGAGCAGCTCGAAGAGCGCATCGTCACGCTGCGCTCCTGGTAGTTCTCCGGGCGAAACAGCGGGGCGCACGGCGGGTCCGTGCGCCCCTTCCCCAGGTAGAACGGTTCGTCCGGTTCGATCCGGGCGCCTGAACGGGCACCCCTGCCCTGCGGACCGGACAAGACCGGACAAGTTCTCGTTACGCTCGGTGCGTGGCAGGGATCACTCAGTCAGCGCAAGCCCCTGATGAGGGCTGCGTTGCCGAACCGTGTCCATTTGGTGTCGGTTACTCGATCCCGCCATCTTCCGCAGAGCCGCTCCGCGGCATATGTTGTCGGCCACAACATATCTGCGACGGTGCACGGGGACCCCTCCCGATCACCCCGCGAGCATGATCGGAGAAGGAACGAGGATGCGCACCAGAACCCTTACCCTCCTCGCCGCGACGGTGAGCGCCGGCCTGGCGCTTTCGGCGTGCGGCGCCAACAGCGCGGGCTCCGGCAACTCGGGGGACAGCAAGAGCTCCGCCTCCGCCCCGGCAGGCGGCGGCGCCAACGGCAAGGTCGGCGTGATCCTGCCGGAGACCGCCACTTCGGCCCGCTGGGAAGCCTTCGACAAGCCGATGCTGCAGGCCGCGCTCTCCGCGCAGGGCTTCAGCGCCGACATCCAGAACGCCCAGGGCGACAACCAGAAGTTCTCCACTCTGGCCGACGGCTTCATCAGCTCGGGCGTCAAGGTGCTGGTCATCGCCCCGTCCGACCCCGCGGTCGGCGCGGCGATCGAGGCCAAGGCCAAGAACGCCGGCATCCCGGTCATCGACTACGACCGCCCGAGTCTCGGCGGTTCGGCCGACTACTACGTCTCGTTCGACAACGAGAAGGTCGGCGAAATCCAGGCACAGGGCCTCGCGGACGCGCTGAAGAGCAAGCCGGGAGCCAACGTCGTCCAGATCGAGGGCGCGCCGACGGACAACAACGCGACCCTGTTCGCCAACGGCCACGACAAGGTCCTCAAGCCGCTGTACGAGTCCAAGGCGCTGAACCTCGTGCAGAAGCAGCCCATCGACAACTGGGACGCCCAGGTCGGCGGCACGACGTTCGAGCAGATCTTCACCCGCGTCGGCGGCAAGGTCGACGGCGTCGTCGCGGCGAACGACGAGCTGGCGGGCGCGGTGATCACCGTGCTGAAGAAGAACGGCCTCAACGGGAAGGTCCCGGTCACCGGCCAGGACGCGACCGCGGCCGGTCTGCAGGCGATCCTGCGCGGCGACCAGACGCTGACGATCTTCAAGCCGATCAAGGAAGAGGCCGAGAACACCGCGAAGCTGGCCGCCGCGCTGGCCAAGGGCGACAAGGCCGCCGCCGACGCGATCGCCACCGGCAAGCTGCACGACCCGAAGAACAACCGCGACCTGAAGTCGGTGCTGCTGCAGCCGCAGCTGATCACGATCAAGGACATCAAGACCGTCGTCCAGCAGGGCTACGTCAAGGCGTCCGACATCTGCACCGGCGACCTCGCCGCCAAGTGCACCGAAAACGGCATCTCCTGACGCAGCAGTAACTCCCCGCCAGAGCAGCCGGGCCGGGACGCGTTCCCCCGACGCGCGTCCCGGCCCGGTATCCACGCGAGAGACAAGCGAATCCCATGAGCGAGCCCATTCTCGACATCACCGGCCTGAACAAGAGCTTCGGCCCGGTCCACGTCCTGCACGACGTGGACTTCGCCGTGCGGGCGGGCGAAGTGACCGCGCTCGTCGGCGACAACGGGGCCGGCAAGTCCACTTTGGTCAAATGCATCGCGGGCATCCACCCGTACGACACCGGAGCCGTGCGGTTCAACGGCGCGGACGCGCACATCCGCGGCCCCAAGGACGCCGCCGAACTCGGCATCGAGGTCGTCTACCAGGACCTCGCCCTCGCCGACAACCTCGACATCGTGCAGAACATGTTCCTCGGCCGCGAGCGCGGCAGCAGCTGGCTGCTCGACGAGGCCAGCATGGAGAAGGCCGCGCGCGAGACGCTGGCGTCGCTCGGCGTGCGCACGGTGAAATCCGTCCGCACCCCGGTTTCCTCGCTGTCGGGCGGTCAGCGCCAGACTGTCGCGATCGCGAAATCCGTGCTGTGGAACAGCAAAGTCGTCATCCTCGACGAACCGACCGCGGCGCTCGGCGTCGCGCAGACCAAGCAGGTGCTCGATCTGGTGCGCCGGCTGGCCGAACAGGGCCTCGGCGTGGTGCTGATCAGCCACAACATGGCCGACGTGTTCGAGGTCGCGGACCGGATCGCGGTGCTGTACCTCGGCCGGCTGGTCGCGGAGGTGCAGACCGGCGACGTGACGCACAGCCAGGTCGTCGAACTCATCACCGCGGGCCGATCGGGCGATCTCGGCCTGGCCCGTCCCGAAGCTGTCGCGCTGTGAGCGAGAAAGAACCCGCCATGACCGAAACTTCCGAGAAGCCGCAGACGCCGGACGCGCCCTCCGGGGCGATCGCCGACTTCGGCATCGACACGACCTCGCTGTCCACCGGCGAGGCGATCAAGGACTACTTCGCGCGGATGAAGGACGGGCAGCTCGGCTCGATTCCCGCCGTGCTCGGCGTGATCGTGCTCGCCGTCCTGTTCAGCGCGCTGTCCGGCGACTTCTTCACCCTGCAGAACATCGCCAACCTGCTCGAGCAGGGCGCGGGCCAGACCATCATCGCGATGGGCATCGTGTTCGTGCTGCTGCTGGGCGAGATCGACCTGTCCGCGGGCACCGCGTCCGGCGTCTGCGCGTCGCTGATGGCGCTGCACTATGTCCACAATGGAAACCTGCTGGGCTCCATGGGAACCGGCGTCTTCATCACGTTCATCGCGGTGCTCGTGCTCGCGGTGGTGCTGGCGCTGCTGCAGAAGATCTGGGCCGGGGCGGCGGTTTCGCTGGTCGGCATCGTGGTGATCATGGTCGGCGCGCCGGTCAACGCGTGGGTCGAAATGCTCATCGCGGTCTGCACCGGCACCGCGATCGGCTGCATCACGGGTTTCCTGGTGTCGAAGATCGGCATGCCGTCCTTCGTCGTCACGCTGGCGCTGTTCATCGTCTGGCAGGGCGTGATCCTGCAGTTCGTCGGCGAAGGCGGCACGCTGCCGATCAGCACGAGCGACACGCTCAACGCGGTCGCCAACGGCAACCTCTCGATCGTCGGCAGCTGGGTGCTTTTCGTCGTCGCGGCAGGCGGATACGCGGTTCTCGCGCTCGGACAGCACTTCTCGCGGCTGAAGCGCGGGCTGGTGGTCCAGCCGACGCCGATCGTGCTGGCGAAGGTCGGCGCCATCGCGGTCGTCGCCGCGGTCGCGACCTATCTGCTCACCATCAACCGCGCGTCGAACGACCTCGTCGTGATCGCGGGCGTGCCGTACGTGGTGCCGATCGTCCTGGTCCTGCTGGTGGCGGGCACCTACGTGCTCAACCGCACCAAGTACGGCCGGCACCTGTACGCGGTGGGCGGCAACAAGGAAGCCGCGCGTCGCGCCGGCATCAACGTGCCGAAGCTGCGCACCAGCGTGTTCGTGATCAGCTCGTCGTTCGCGGCGATCGGCGCGATCGTGTACTCGTCGAAGGTCGGTTCGGTCAGCGGCCAGTCCGGCGGTCTGAACACCCTGCTGTTCGCGGTCGGCGCGGCGGTCATCGGCGGCACCTCGCTGTTCGGCGGCAAGGGCCGGATCATGGACGCGGTGATCGGCGGCGCGGTGCTGGCGATCGTGAACAACGGTCTCGGCCTGCTTCAGCAGAAGGCCGCGGTGGTCAACATCATCACCGGCCTGGTGCTGCTGCTGGCCGCTTCGGTGGACGCGTTGTCGCGACGGCGGGCTGAGGCGTCAGCACGCTGAGGGCAGATGGGAAGATGATCCGGTGAGCAGCCCGCCCGTCGCCCGCCCGGACGAGGTGCGCCGGCACAACCGCACGACTCTGTTGCGCCTGCTGCACGTCGGCGGGCCCAGTACGCGGGCTGCCCTGGCCACCGAACTGGGGCTCAACCGGAGCACCATCAAGACCCTCGTCGACGGTCTCGCCGAGGCAGGCGTGGTCGAGGAAAAAGTGCCGAGGCCAGGGCGAGGGGCGGGCCGCCCCTCGCTCCTGGTCCTGCCGCAGCCGCACGCCGCGGTGGTGCTCGCGGTCGATTTGCAGGTCGAACACGTGGCGATCGCGCTGGTCGGGCTCGGCGGGCAGATCCTCGGGCGCAACAGCTGGAACCTGCACACCCGGACGCGGACCGCGGACGAGGTGATCACGCACGTGATCGAGTCGACCCGGGTCCTGGCGAGCGACCTGGGCGTGGAACCGATCGCGGTCGGCGTGTCGGTGCCCGGGGTGGTGCGACGGGCCGACGGGCTGGTGCACGAAGCGCCCAACCTGCGGTGGACCGATGTGGCGCTCGGGGACCGGCTGTCGGCGGTGCTGCGGATTCCGGTGCTGGTGGCCAATGACGCCGAACTGGGCGCGGTTGCCGAGCATTTGCGCGGGGCGGCTCGGGGGTCTTCGGACTCGGTGTACGTGTCCGCGGACGTCGGTGTCGGCGGCGGGGTGATTTCGCAGGGGTCTTCGCTGCGCGGCGGCGCTGGGTATGTCGGCGAGATCGGGCACATGGCGATCCGGCCTGGCGGGCGGGCTTGTTATTGCGGCAGCCGCGGATGCTGGGAGACCGAGATCGGCGAGGCCGCGCTGTGCCGGGCTCTGGGGTTGCCGGAGGACACGCCGCGCGGGGTGATTCTCGTTGAGCTGCGGGAGCTGGGGCTGGATGCTGTCGCGGCTTCCTCTCGGTTGGCTGAGTATGCGGAATGGCTGACGTTGGGGTTGGTCAACGTGGTCAACCTGCTAGGGCCGGAGCTGGTGGTGCTGGGGGATTTGCTGACTGTGCTGCCGGAGTCGGTGATGCGGGCGGTTGCCGAGGAGGTTCGGGGGCGGAGTTTGGTGTCTCGGGCTGTTGGGGGGACGCGGATCGTGAGTTCGGCTTTGGGGGCGGATGTGAAGCTGCTGGGGGCTGCTGAGGTGGCTTTTGAGGTGGTTCTGGATACGGTTTGACGTCCTCTTCGGCTCGTCCTCTTCGGCTCGTCGCCTGGCGGCGACATTGCGCCCGTTGGTTGCGTGGGGCACCCCGAAGTTTGATTGTGCTGACGGTTCGGGGGTGCTTGTCAAGGCGGGAAAGATGCCTTGACAAGCACCCCCGAACCGCAGGGGAGCTTCGTATCGGGGTTGGGGGAGGGGCTGGGTGCCTCGATGTTTGGGTGCATCGGCTGCGGTAGAGAGGGGCTGGGTGTCTCGATAGCGGGTGCATCGGCTGCGGTGGAGGGCTGGGTGCCTCGCTCGTTGGGTGCACCGGCTGCGGTTTGGGCTGGGTGCCTTGATGCTTTGGGTGCATCGGCTGCGGGAGCGGATTGGTGCCTCCTCCACCGTCGGATGCACCAGCTTCGGTCTCGTGGGTGGTGGCGGCTAGCGGCCCCAATGCCACATTGGGTGCGTGGGATGCACCCAATGTGGCGTTCGGTGCGTGGGATGCACCCAATGCCGCATTGGGGGCGCATCGCTGGCGGGGCTGCGGCGAGGGTGGTCCGTGAAGGGCTCCTTGAGGGAATCTAGGTCCGTGAAGGGGCCCCTCACCGCCGGTGGCTGGTCGTGAGGGCCACCCTGAGGGAATCAGAGTCAATGAGGGTTCCCCTCATTGACGTGGGGGAAGCGTCTCGGATGCGGAGCGTGCATTGCCCGGTTGACGGGGGCAGGAACGCGGCGAGGTGGGGGTCCGGCGTGGTGCCCACGTGCGGAGGTCAGCACTTGCCGCCGTGGCGGGCGTGCGGGGCCAGTGTGGAGGCCTAGGACTCGCTCAGGCAGCCGAGTGGAGCCGGTTCGCGCCTCACTGCCTGACGCGGCCACAGCAAACCGAGCGCGTAACTCGGCCCGAAAACGCCGGAGGCGGCAAGCGCGCTGCGCCTGCCGCCTCCGGGTAGCTGTTGTCGGGTGAGCGAACTTACTTCTGGATCTCCGCGGCCAGTTCCTTGAGCTTGGCCTCGTGCTCTCGGGCGTGGTGCCCGCAGAAGAGCAGCTCGCCTCCGGAGCTGAGGACAGCGCGTACCTGAGCTGCTGCTCCGCACCGGTCGCATCGGTCGGCTGCGGTCAATTCGGGGCGGGTGAGCGTCGGCGTTGTCATGGGGGTCTCCCTCCGTCCCGGCACCGGTCGCCCGGTGCCTCGATCCAGCTACGCCCACTTCGGTGTCGATGCCTTCGGCGGGGATCGCTTCCGGCTCCGCTGTGTTCGTGCTTCCACTCTTGCAGACGTTTGGCGGCCCGCAAGTGTTCCCGCGCCGGTGGGAGGTGCGTCACGCCGAATTAGCCCGGTTGCCGCAGCGGCGTCCCAACCCGTAGGACCAGACCACCCGCCGCTTGGCGTTTTCCGTGGTCAGGCACCATGCGGGAGTGGGCATTGCACTCTCCTGGAAACGCGTGAACGCGATTCCGGCACCGGTCTTGTTCGTTCTCAGCGGAATTTCCATGTATGCCGGTGCGGCCATCGCGGTCGACCTCTTCGGGCACGCCACGCCCTCCGGGGTTGCGTGGCTGCGCTGTCTCGGTGCGGCCGTCGTGCTGCTGCTGTGGCGGCGGCCACCGAAAGCAGCCTGGCGGGGCAAGCGGCTGCTGCTCGCGGGCGCTTTCGGCGTCGTCACGGCGGGGATGAACGTGGTCTTTTACGAGGCCATCGCGCGGTTGCCGCTGGGCACGGTCGTCGCGCTGGAGTTTGCCGGTCCGGTGGTCGTAGCGGCGATTGGGTCACGGACCCGGCGCGATTTGATCGCGCTGGTCCTGGTGGCGCTCGGGGTGGTCGCGATCGCGGACGTGCGGATCGCGGGCAGTCCCCTCGGCGTCGTGTTCGCGCTGGCCGCGGCGGCTGCTTGGGCTGGGTACATCGTGCTGGGCAAGCGGGTCGCGATCGGCGGGGACGGGCTGGATTCGCTCGCGGTCGGGTTCGTGGTGGCGACCGTCGTGCTGTCGCCGCTCGCGCTGGGCACCGGCGAAGTGTGGGGTTCGCCACGCATGCTGCTGCTCGGGATCGGCGTCGGCGTGTTGTCCACCGTTGTGCCGTACGCGCTCGACCAAGTGGTCCTGCGCCGTCTCGGGCAGGCGCGGTTCGCGGTGCTGCTGGCATTGCTGCCGGTGACGGCGGGGGTCGTCGGGTTCGTGGTGCTCGCGCAGGTGCCGAGCGTCGTCGAAGCGATCGGGACGCTCGCCGTCGTCGCGGGAGTGGCGTTGCGCAGCCGTGACGACTCCGGGCCGGTCACTGAGCCGCCCGGGTGAACATTCGCGGATGGCCCGGACGGCGCGGGCCCGCGATACTGATCCCGAGGAGGTTGCCATGACCAAGGCGGCGTCGGCGGCGGCGAAAGACCTGGCCGCGGCGGGGGTCGGTGGCGTCCACCTGGCCTGGGCGGACAACAACGGCATCCCGCGCTCGCGGGTGGTCCCGGTCGGCGGGCTGGCCGACGCGGCGGTCCGCGGCGTGGGCGCGACCTCGCTGTTCGCGGTCTTCGACAGCCACGACGCCATCACGTACGCCCATTCCGGCCTCGGCACTCCGTCGGGCGACATCCGGCTGGTACCGGTCGTGGAACGCCTCCGCCGGCTCGCCGGGCAGCCTGCGCTGGCTTGGGCACCGGTGCGGCAGATCGCGGCGGACGGTTCGCCGTGGCCGTACTGCCAGCGTTCCGTGCTGGAGCGGCAGGTCGCCGAGGCAGCACAACGTGGTCTCGAATTCCGGGCGGGGTACGAGCTGGAGTTTTCCGTAGCGCCAGCGGGCAGCGAGGACGTCGTGTCCGCGCCGGGACACCGCGGTCCGGCCTACAGTCCGCACGCGCTGATCGGCCTGGACGACTTCATCGCCGCGCTGCTGCACGATTTCTCCGCGAACGGCCTGCAGATCGGCCAGCTGCACGCGGAATACGGCGTCGCGCAACTGGAATTGTCGCTCGCTGCCACGGATCCGGTCTCCGCGGCGGACGATCAGCTTTTGGCGCGCCAGACCATCCACGCGGCCGCGCACGCACACGGGCTGGTGGCGGCTTTCGCGCCGATGATCGGTCTCGGAGCTGCGGGAAACGGCTGGCACTTGCACACTTCGGTCCGTCGCAAGGGCCGCAACCTCCTGGCTGGTGACGGGGTGCCGGAAGGCGACGGCGCGGCGTACCTCGGCGGGCTGCTGCGGGATTTGCCCGCGCTGACGGCGATCACCGCGCCGAGCGTGCCGTCGACGATGCGGTTGCGGCCAGGGTTTTTCGCTGGTGCGTATGCGTTTTGGGGCGTCGAGAACCGCGAAGCGCCGCTGCGGTACGTCCCGGGCACGGCGCTGCTCGGGACGGAGCACGCGAATGTCGAGCTGAAGACGTCGGACGCGTCGGCCAATCCGTATCTCGCGCTGGCGGTAGTGCTCGCTGCCGGAATGGCCGGGATCGAGGATTCGGCGGTGCTGCCGGAGCCGATCGCGGAGGACCCGGGCGGCTGGAGCGAAGGGGAACGGAACACCGCGGGCGTGCTGCCGCTGCCGGCGAGTCCGTCCGAACAGGACACTGCGCTGCTGGCGAATCCGCGCGTGTCCGGGGCGCTGGGGGACGAGCTGCTCGGCGCGTTCCGCGCGGTGCGCGCCTCGGACGCGGCGTGGGCCGCCGAGCGGGCGCCTGAGGAGATCGTGGCGGCGCATCTGTGGCGGTACTGAACACGGGGCTTTCCGACGTCCACTGGCTTCCCGGCGGTGCGCGCCTGGTCGCCGAGGCCCGGGCGGAACTGCCGCAGAAAGACGGGTTGGCGGCGGCCTTCACCGGGCTCGTGACGCTGCGCGCGGCGGACATCGCGGTGCCGGACCAGGACGAGGTCGCGATCGCTGCCGGGACCGTGCGCGCATCGCCCAGTCGTCCGGCAGGTGCGTTGTCCCGCAACGACTTCCGCCTTCCGGTGCCGTTCGACGAGACAGCTGCGGGCACCTCGCTGGACGGCTTGGCCGCAGCTATCCGGACGCTGTCGGAAGAGAAGCTGGCGGTGGTTCCGGCGCTGGGGGCGTGGAGCGCGTCGACGGTCTCGGATTTGCTGCTGGGCCTGTGGGAATTGCCGCGAGTGGCGGTGCTGGCGCGGGTCGACCCGGCGGAACTGGGATCTCCGGACACGCCGGAACGAGCGCTGCTGGACTACCTCGACACCGGCATCCCTCCACTGTGGACGAACCGGTGGCGGCCGCCCGCGCCGCATCACGTGCTGATCGCCGGAGTCCGGCTCGGCGCGGAGGGAACGCTGCTGTCCGTTGTGGACACTTACCGCGAACTGGGCGACGACGGCGTGCACGACCAGCCGGTGGAATGGATCGCGGCGGGGCTCGAATCGGTGCTGCTGGTCGCGGATTCCCGGTACGCGGAGGCGTTGGCGCAGGCGGTTTCCTACGCCGGATTGCGCACCGGCGCGGCGTAGCGTTCCTGCGCGTCCAGCAGTTCTTCCCAGTGCTCGGCGACCCAGCCGTACACCGTCTTCATCGGCTCCAACAGGCTGCGGCCCAGCGGCGTCAGCGCGTATTCGACGCCTGACGCCGGGTCGGCGTGCGCCGTGCGGGAGACGAGGCCGGAGCGTTCGAGGCCGCGCAAAGTCTGGGTCAGCACCTTCGGCGTGACGCGATGCAGCGGCACCCGCAGTTCGGAGAACCGGCGCGGCCCGTCCTCCAGGCAGCGGATGACCAGCGCGGACCACTTGTCCCCGAACCGGAACGGCACCAGCGCGGACGGGCACAGCTCCTCGAACAGGTCGGGAGGCAAGGGCTGCCGAACGGTCATCGCGGTCTCCTCTCGAAGTATCCCGGAGGGAACCGGCCCCCTGGCTACCTTCCAGAGCATCGACACCTCAGGAGGTATTCCCACGATGAGCAAGATCGTTGTTTTCGGGGCGGGCGGCCGGGCCGGACGGCAGGCGGTCGCGGAGGCACGGCGGCGCGGGCACGACGTCACCGCGGTGGTCCGCGATCCCGCGCGCTACCGAGACTTGGCCGACGTCGTCGCAGGCGATGTCACCAGCGCGGACGATGTCGCAGCCCTCGCCGCCGGGCACGACGCGGTCATCAACGCGGCCGCTGTTTACGGCGAGGGCACCGACCCGCACGCGTTCTTCACCAACGCCGCACACGCTCTCGTTGCCGGATTAGCGCAGGCTCGGCTGGTCGCGGTCGGGCTGTCCGTGCTGCTGCCCACCGCTGACGGAACCCGGGCGCTGGACTCGGGTCCGGCGGAGTTCCGGCCCTTCTGCCTGGCACACGCGGCGGGGCTCGAGGTGTTGCGCGCCGAAGGCACCGGGCTGGACTGGGTGTACGTCAGCCCGGTCGGCGACTTCGACCACGACGGCGAGCGCACCGGCCGCTACGAAATCGGCGACCAGTTCGACTTCTCCGCCAAGATTTCGTACGCCGACTTCGCCGTGGCGCTGCTCGACGAGGTCGAGAACCCGCGGCACCACCGCGTGCACCTGGCAGTGGCCTGAACCTACTTGGCGAAGCGGGAGTGCTTGCGGCCGTAGAAGAAGTAGATCAGCAGGCCGATCACGAGCCACGCGGCGAACCGGATCCAGGTCATCACGTCGAGGTTCAGCATCAGGTAGAAGCACGCCACCGCGGCGATGATCGGCACCACCGGCGAGAACGGCACGGTGAACGGGCGCTTCAGGTCCGGGCGGCGTTTGCGCAGCACCGGCACCGCGACCGCGACGATGATCATCGCCGACAGCGCCCCGATGCTGACCATGTCGGCCAGCGCCGAGATCGGCACGAACGCCGCCAGCACGGCGATCAGCGCGGCCCCGCCGATGGTCATCCGGTGCGGCGTGCCCCAGCGCGGGTGCGCCGTGCCGATCGCCTTGGGCAGCAGGCCGTCGCGGCCCATCGCGAAGCCGATCCGGCCGATCGTGACCAGTTCGACCATCATCACCGACGTCAGCCCGGTGACCGCGCCCAGCGAGATCAGCGCGCCGACCCAGTGCTGGCCGACCCGGTCGAACGCGTCCGCGAGCGGCGCGCCGGAGTCGATGTCGGTGTAGTGGACCATGCCGGTCAGCACGATCGAGACCCCGATGTAGAGCACCGCGCACACGGCCAGCGCGCCGAGGATGCCGACGCGGAGGTCCTTGCGCGGGTTGATGGTCTCCTCGCCGAGGTTGGCGAGCGCCTCGAACCCGGTGTAGGCGAAGAACACGACCGCCGCGGCGGTGACCATGCCGGCGATGCCGTACACCGACTGCTCGAGCCCGAGCACGGCCTGGACCACCGGCTGGTGCAACGCGTTCGCACTGCTCGACGGCGGCTGCGCGGGCGGGACGAACGGGGTGAGGTTCGAACCCTTCACGAAGAACACGCCGACGGCGAGGATGAGCACGCAGACGGCGACCTTGACGAGCACCAGCAGGTTCGTGAGCCACGAGGACTCCTTGATGCCGACCACGGCCACGACCGTCAGCACCGCGATGATCAGCACCGCGCCGACGTTGACCGTCGCGCTCTCGCCGAACCAGTCCGGCGACAGCCCGAGCAGGTTCGCGAGATAGCCGGACCAGCTGCGCGACACCACGGCCGCGCCGAGCGCGAACTCCAGCAGCAGGTCCCAGCCGATGATCCAGGCGAAGACCTCGCCGAGGGTGGCGAAGGCGTAGGTGTAGGCGCTGCCCGCGGTCGGCACGCTGGAGGCCAGCTCGGCGTAGCAGAGCGCGGCGAGGCCGGCGACCACCGCGCCGATCACGAACGAGAGCGTCACCGACGGCCCGGCGTGCGTTTTCGCCTCGACCCCGGCGAGGGTGAAGATCCCGGTGCCGATGATGATGCCGACGCCGAACCCGATCAGGTCGCGTCCCCTGAGCCGCCGCTTCAGCTCGCCGGATTCCTGTCGCTTGAGGACTTCGTCGACGTCGAGAGTTCTCCGCTCACCCATGGGGGAACGTTAGAAGGTCGCGCGCGGATGCGCAGAACGGTCAGCCGGGTGGCTCAATGCCATGGTCTTGGGCGAGGATCGCCGCCTGCACCCGGGACCGCAGGCCGAGCTTGGCCAGCACCCGGGAAACATGCGTTTTCACCGTCGCCTCGCCGATGTACAGCCGGGCGCCGATCTCGGCATTCGAGAGTCCCGCGCCGAGGCAGCCGAGCACCTCGCGTTCGCGTTCGGTGAGGTCGGCGAGACCCGTCGGGGCGGGCGACGGTCCGGCCGGGGTGCTGGCGAACGCGGTGATCAGCCGTTTCGTGACCTGCGGGGCGAGCACGCCCTCGCCCGCCGCGACCAGCCGGACTGCCTCGATCAGCCGCGGCGCCTCGACCGACTTCAGCAGGAAGCCGGCGGCCCCGGCGCGCAGGGCGGCGTGCACGTACTCGTCGAGGTCGAAGGTGGTGAGGACGAGGACTTCGGCGAGCCCCTCGGCGATCAGCTGGCGGGTGGCGGTGATCCCGTCGGTGCCGGGCATCCGGACGTCCATCAGGACGACGTCCGGCCGCAGCGCGCGGGCCTGGCGCAGGGCTACCTCGCCGTCGGCGGCCTCGCCGACCACCTCGATGCCCTCGGCGTTGCCGAGGATGAGCGCGAGCCCGGCGCGGATGGCGCCGTGGTCGTCGGCGACGAGGACTCGGACGGTCATGACGGCTCTCCGGCGAGGGGAAGTTCGGCGTGGACAAGCCAGCGCGGCCCGGACGGTCCTGCTCGCAGGGTGCCGCCGACGGCGTGCGCGCGCTCGCGCATGCTCAGCAAACCGTGCCCGCCGCTGTCGGACGGGGTCGGCGCGCCGAGCAGTTCGTTGCCGATTTCGACGGTCAGCGTGCTGTCGGCCACGCGAAGCCGCACCGTCACCCGGCCGCCCGGCGCGTGTTTGACCGCGTTCGTCAGCGACTCCTGCGCGATCCGGTACGCGGTGAGGTCGACCGCGGTCGGCAGTTCTTCGTCCACAGTGGAATCCACGGCGACCGTCATGCCGGCCGCGCGCGCCGATTCCACCAGCCTGGCCAGTTCGGCAAGCCGGGCCGGAGCGGTCACCTCGTCCTCGGCGGATTCCGAACGCAGCAGGCCGATCATCGCGCGCATTTCCTCCAGCGCGCGCACGCTGTTCTCCCGCACCGCGACGAGCACGGTCTGCGCGGTCTTCGGATCGTCCGCCATGGACAGTGCCGCCTCCGACTGGATGGCGATCGCCGACAGATGCCCGGCGACGACGTCGTGCAGGTCGCGGGCCATCCGCGCGCGTTCGGCTGCCACCGCTGCCCGCCGGTCCAGCGCGGCGATCGTCGCGAGCTGCTCGGCGTTGGCGCGCTCGCTCGCCGCGATGTCGCTCTGCTGGCGCACATTCGCGCCCCACCACACCGGGACCAGCAGGAACGACAACATGCTGAACGCGCCCAGCGCCGCCGCCCGCCAGCCCGCCACGGCCAGGAACACGAACAGCACGGTGAGCGTGACGGTGGCGGTCACGCCGACCAGCACCCGGGTTGTCCATCGTGAACCGTGCAGCATCGCGGAGTACAGGAAATCCGTGTACGCGATGACGATCGGCAGCGACAGGCCCAGCGCGACGTCGACGCCGACGATCCCGGTGGCGGCCAGCAGCCCCCACGGCACCGTCCGGCGCAGGAACGCGGCGAGGCACATCGCGCCGAGTTCGGCGAACCGGACCCAGAGCGGGAACGGGTCGCCGTTCGGCAGCAGCTGGTGGCCGCCGGTGAGGTACAGCATCGTGCCGCCGGCGAACACCGCGAGCGCGACGAGGCCGTTCTGCTGCCACGGCGGCAGTTCGCGCGGCCGGGGGAGGGCCGAGCGCAGGTCTCGCAGGCGCACCCGACCATGACAGCACACCGCGGCGGCCCGGTCGTCCTACGAAATGATGACCCCCCGATCGTGCCGTCCGCTGACGCGCGCGGACTCCCGCGCCCGCGACAGTGAAGCCATGGACGAGTTTCTGAACAGCCCGCTGACCGCGGCCATCGTGGCGTGCGAGATCGGGTTCTGGGTCTTCATCGCGGCCGGGCTGCTGACCCGGTACGCGCTGCGCAAGCAGAAGGCCAGCACCGTGCTGCTCGCGCTGGTGCCCGTGGTGGACCTGGTGCTGCTGGTGATCACGGTGATCGACCTGATGAACGGCGCGACGCCGAACGTGACGCACGGGCTGGCCGCGGTGTATCTGGGCTTCTCGGTGGTATTCGGTCCGTCGATGGTGGAGTGGGCCGACGTCCGGTTCGCGCACCGCTTCGCCGGCGGTCCTCGGCCGGAGAAGCTGTACGGCCGCGCTAAGGCCCGCAAGGAATGGCGCGAATGGGGCAAATGCGTGCTGGCCTGCGCGATCAGCGCCGGGCTGTTGCTGCTCGCGATCGTGGTGGTCGGCAAATCGGGCCACGTCGAGCCGCTGTGGGGCTGGCTGCCGCGGCTGGGCACGGTCACCGGTCTGTGGTTCGTGTTCGGACCGCTGTGGCAGGAGATTTTCGGTTCCTCCGCGCCGAAAAAGGAGGCGTCGCGATGATCGAGCTGATCGGCGTTCTCCTGGTGGTGCAGGGCGCGGGCGGGCTGATCAACCGGATCGCCGGATCCGAGCATCCGAGCTGGTTCCTGCAGTTGCACGTGCTGCCGCCGCAGCTGCACGTGATCGCCAGCATCGTCCTGCTCGGCGCGGGCGTGGCGGTGCTGTTCGCGAACCGGGCGCGCAACCGCCGCCGCGGCTAAACTCGGGAGCATGGCGGCCGGTCCGGTTCTGCTGTTCGCCGTGGTCAGCGTGGCCCCCTCGGCGTTGTTCTGGGCTGCCCTCCGCGTCCCGGCGCTCTGCCGCTGGCTGCGTCGGCGACGTGCCGCTCCCGTGCCGTCCGCACCGCCGGTAGAGCAGGTGGCGGCGGACTTGCGCCGAGTACGCCGGACCCTCGCGCAACTCCCCGCCGGAACGCCTGCCGCGCGCCGCATCGGCACCCGGCAGGCGTACGACGAACTGCTCGTCACCGCCTGCCGCGAGATCGGCGTCGAACACCGGCTCGACGGCTTGCGCGAGGGTGCCGACCGGGATCTCGAACGGCTGCGGATCGAGGAATCGCTGAGCCGTAAAGGATTAGTGCTGTCCTGAGCGGAGTGGCAGGATGCCCCGGTGGACTTCCAGCCTCAAGACCGGCCCTCGGACGCGTTCCAGCAACCCCTCTCCGCCGACCAGATCGAACTGCTGTGCCGCCGCGCGCTCGGCACCAGCGTGCGGTCCGCCGTCGAAATCGGATGGGGCGGCTACAACAACACCTACCGGGTGGAGCTGGCCGACGGCCCGGCGATCCTGCGCGTCGCCCCGGAACCGGCGCGGCAGACGCGGATCGAGCCCCAGTTCATGCGCAACGAATACCTTGCCGCGCCGTACTTCGCGCCGATCTCGCCGCTGATGCCGCGCACGCTCGCGGCCGATTTCACGCACCAGGTCATCGGCCGCGATTACGTGCTGCAGGCCGTTCTCCCCGGAGAGCCCGGCCCGGAAGTCCTCCGGGGCTTCGAGCCGGAGGAACGGGCGCCGTACTTCCGCCAGCTCGGCGAAATCACCCGCGCCATCCACGACGTGCGCGCCCCCGGTTTCGGCCTCGTGGCCGGGCCGCATTTCGCGACCTGGAGCGAAGCGCTGATCGCGTACTTCGAGGACAACGCCGCGGACGTCGAAGACCTCGGCCTCGACGGATCGGACCTGCGCGAGGTAGCCGCTTGGGCGAAGCGCGACGCCGCGCTGCTCGACGAGATCGCCGAACCGCGCCTGCTGCACGGGGATCTGTGGCACGTGAACGTGATGCTGACGCCGGAACTGGAGATCGTCGGGGTGTTCGACCACGACCGCAGCTGGTGGGGCGACCCGGCGGCGGACTGGACGATCCGCATGGCGTCAGCGAAAACCGGCTCGAGGCGGGACTGGTTCTGGGACACCTACGGCCAGCCGGACGCATCCCCGTCGGCGCGGAGGCGGGCGTTGTACTACGAAGCCCGCCATCTCGGTGCGGTGCGGTTGGAGCGGTATCGGCTGGGCAAGGAGGGGAAGGTCGAGGAGTCGTATCCGGAGGTGGCGGAGATCCTGACGGCGCTGGAGTCATCGGAGTAGCGGTTTCGCCATCGCCGAGGATGACTGCGCCACGAGGAACTCTGCGGTGGTGGAGCCCGCTGCGGTGCCGAGGTTGTTGGCGGTGTCGACCCAGGTGCTGGCTTCGGTGCTCTGGTGTTCGGGAACCAGCTTGTCCGAAGCCAGGTAGGACACGACGAACACGGGACGGCGGCCATGACGATGCCCCGTACCACCAGGTTTTCCGCTGTCGCAGCGAGCGCGATCCCCGCGGCGAGCACGAAGATCAACGCGGCCTGCTGGGTGGACGCTGGCCGCTGGTGTTTCCGTTGGCCCCAGGCGAGTCCGCCGAGGAGGCTCCTGCGGGCGAGCGCGGCTTCGATGTACCGGTGGCTCCCGGGTTGCCGTGCTCTTGTGCGCGGGCGACGACGGTGGTGACAGCGATGCCGGTGCCCGCAGCGGTAATGAGGATGATCGTGGCGAGTGCGGCGAATCGACGGGTGCTCAGCGGTCCCAGACTCCAGTTGAGCGGTTCTGCCGACACGGCTGACCGGGCAACCCCGCGGCGGCGAGCAGCGCGGCAGCCGGGAACGCGGTCGCGACTATCGCGCCGGTGATGACCGGACCCGCGAGATAGAGGGCTTCCTCGCAGGCAGAGTCCAGGCTGTACGCGCGTTCGAGGAGTGCGGTGTTCTCGGTGAGGGTTCGCCAGAGCATCCGCATCACCGGCCCCAACGGCGGGGCACAGACGCCGAAGAAGATGCTGAGCAGCAGATACGGGGCCGAGGCAGCGACGCCGGACCAGGCCAGCAGCGCTAGTGCGGCGAGTGGGGCGGCAGTGGCGGTGGCGAGAACGGGAAGGGTTCGGGCTGGCCCGAAGCGGTCGATGACACGGGCTTTGAACGGCATGAGAATCGAGGAGAGCCCGAAGCAGGCGACGGCGGCGCCCGCGGCGGTGAAGGATCCGGTGGCCTCTTGGACGGTGAACAACAACGCAAGCGGGAGCACCCCGAACGCGAGACGGCCCGTCAACGCCGCGCCGAAGGTCGCGGCGGCATGCGGGATCGTCAGGACAGCACGGTAGCTCCCAGCACTCGATGTACTGGACAAGAACAGCTCCTGGGAACGGCGACACGGCCGCAGGGGACTGCGGCCTTCAGGACAAGGCAGGGTCGCGAGGGACGGGTAGACCCGTCCGGGTTCCTAGGGCCGTTCGAACGACATGGCGCGACTGTAGCAGCGAATCCGCTCAGAGTGACGGGTCCGAGCCGCGCAGAGCGGCCCACCAGAACCCGAACGCCGCGATCAGCACGCTGACCGTCAGCCAGCCCGCGAATCCGCTCCCGTCGACCAGCGCCCAGAACGCGCCCACCACCGGGGCGACCGCCAGCACCGGCAGGTCGGCACGGAACTGTCGCGCGAGCCGTACCGGCGTGGCAGCGGCGAGTGCGCGTTCCTCGTCCGGCTCGGAAGGGTTGTCCAGGCGACGGCCGCGAGGCTCGCCCGTGCGCACCGAACCCGCTGGGTACAGCACCTCGTCGTTGATCCGGACGGCAACGTGGCGGTCCGTACGCAGGTCGCCCAGCACCTCGACGCGCGACGGCGACGGAAGGCCGATCAGCGTCGGCGAGAAATACACCGGGATCCAGCGCGGCGTCGCGGTGTCGGTCTCCAGCCACGACCGCGTCAGCAAGCCGCGCTGCACCTTCACCCGGCGCATCGGCACCGACGCGCTCACCTTGCGCCGAGAGGGCTGCACGAATCGCGTGAAGAGCAGGAAGCCGTTCACCGCCAGCATCGCGAGCACCGCGACCACGGTGACGGTCGCGTACGTCGAGGCACGGTCGGCGGTCACCAAAGCCGAAGCGCCGGTCGTGACCGCGCGCGAGGGGGCCGACGGGTCGTAGCGCACCGGAACCTTCGTGCCCAGCGGCGGGGGAGTGGTGTCCAGTTCGACCGCCGCGCTCGCTTCCGGCTGGTTCGGCACCGGGAACCGCACGGTGACCGTGTTGTCGTCGACCCGCGAGACGATCCCGGTCGCGTTCGCCATCAGCCCCTGCAGCCGCGGCCGGGCGCTGTTGAACTCCAGCAGCTGCACCACGAACACCGCGGCACACGCGACGAGCACGACCGCGCTCGTCACCAGGATGTGCCGCACCGGCCGCAATCGCAGGAACTTCCGCACAAGGATCACCTTAACTGTCCAAAAAGGAAGGAGCGGCGCGGGGAGTCCGCGCCGCTCCTTCGATTCCCGCTGGGGGAGGATTACTTCACGAACCCGATCTTCGGGTAGTCGTACGGGTTGTTCGCGTAGCCCGGCGAACCGTAGTTGGCCACCGTCTTGCGGACGGCGAAGGCTCCGACCGACTGGAAGATCGGAAGCTGGTGGCCCAGCGCCCAGATCTCCTTGTCCGCGGCGTTGATGTCCGCGGCCCGCTTGGTGTCGTCCAGTTCCTGCGCGGCGGTGTCGAGCAGCTGGTTTTCCTTGTCGCTGCCGATCCGGCCGTAGTTCTGGTTGACGTTCTTCGGGTCGAGGTAGTAGATGCCCTTGCTGCCGCCGATCGGGAACGAGTTCGAGATCCAGCGGAACAGCGTGAGGTCGAAGTTGCCGACGTTCACGTAGTTCTTGAAGAACTCGGTCGACGGGACCGCGACGATGTCGATGCCCACGCCGATCGCCTTCAGCTGCGACTGCAGGATCTGGCCGGTCTGCTGGCTGATCGGGGTGCCCGACGGGATGACCAGGCGCAGCTTCAGCTGCTTGCCGTCCTTGGCACGCAGGTCGCCGGACTGCTTCCAGCCCAGCTTGTCCAGCTCGGCCTTGGCCGCGTTCTGGTCGAACTTGTACGGGCCGCTGTTGTCCTCGTAGGTCTTAGAGCCCTTGAGGAACAGGTGGTTGCCGATCGGCGTCGTGTCCTTCTGCATCTGGCCGAGGATCGACTTCGCGATGGTCACCGTGTCGACGCCGCGCATGACCGCCAGCCGCAGGTCCTTGTCCGCGAGGATCGAGGACGGGGCGCCGTTGAGCGTCATGTGCGTGTAGTCGGGGTAGGCCGACTGGCGCACGACCGCGTTCGGGTCCGCCTGGGCCCGCTTGAACGCGTTGATGTCGTTGTTCAGCGGGTAGAAGTCGATCTGCCCGTTGGCGAACGCGTCCGCCAGCGCGGGACGGTCCACGACCTTGTAGGTCACGGTGTCCAGCTTCGGCTTGTCGCCCCACCAGTTCGGGTCGCGCTCGAACACCGCGGTCTTGGCGGTGTAGTCAACGCTCTTGATCTTGAACGGACCCGCGGTGATCAGCGCCTTCTGCGCCCAGCCCTTGTTGAACGTGTTGGCGTCGGCCATCGCCTCCTTCGGGTACAGCGGCGAGAACAGCGACTTCCACTCCGCGAACTTCTTCGCGAAGGTGACCTTGACGTCGAGGTCGTCAGTGCCCTTCTCGACCTTGGCGATGTCCTCGTAACCCGTGGTGCTGGACACCTGGTAGGCGGTGTCCTTGCCGTTCAGCGCCTTCGCCATCGCGGCGAAGTCCTCCCAGGAGAACTGGCGCCCGTTGCTCCACTTGGCCTTCGGGTTGATCTTGTACTCGATGACCTGCGGGTCCTTGCTGACGATCTCAGCAGAGGTCAGGTAGTTCTTGTCCAGGCCGACCGTCGCGTCCGCGTTCTGCGGGAACGGGTAGGGCAGGATCGCGCCGAACATGCTCGCGCCGTCCAGGACCGTGCCGTCGACCTGGTAGTAGTTCCAGTTGTCCGGCAGCTGGTCGACCGGCCACTTGAAGTCGCCGCCGTCCTTCACCTTGTCCATCGGCTGCGCGTTGATGTCGGCGGTCTTGACGCCCGAGGAACCGGTGTCCTGCAATCCCTTGTCGCCGCCGCCGCTGCCTCCGCCGCAAGCGGCGAGCAGGAGCCCCAGAGCGGCAACGGGGGCCACGATCGCGGCCATTCTCCGTCGCATGTGTTTACCTTCCTTCTTCTGGTGTGCCAACGGATCGTGGCTACACGACTTCGCGGGTTTTGGCGTAGTGGCACGCGACGTCGTGGTCCTCGGCGCGGGATTCGCGCGGAGGTTCGACGTCGACGCACTTCTTCTTGTCCTCTTCGGACAGTTGGGAGAAGACGAA
This sequence comes from Amycolatopsis sp. Poz14, assembly GCF_006704225.1. NCBI lineage: Bacteria > Bacillati > Actinomycetota > Actinomycetes > Pseudonocardiales > Pseudonocardiaceae > Amycolatopsis > Amycolatopsis sp. Poz14. The sequence goes on along the minus strand of NZ_JACLHD010000001.1, from coordinate 7,985,084 downwards.
ACACCGGGTGCGGAACCGGCAGCCCGACGGCGGGTTCGCCGGGCTGGGCAGGTCGCCGGTGAGGATGATCCGGCCGCGTTCGCGTTCCTTGGCCGGGTCCGGGATCGGGATCGCGGACAGCAGCGCCTGCGTGTACGGGTGCTGCGGCGCCTCGAAAACCGTGCGGACGTCGCCGATCTCCACGATCTTGCCGAGGTACATCACGGCCACGCGGTCGGCGATGTGCCGGACCACCGACAGGTCGTGCGCCACGAACAGGTACGACAGGCCCAGCTTGGCCTTCAGCTCGTCCAGCAGGTTGATCACGCCGGCCTGGATCGACACGTCGAGCGCGGACACCGGCTCGTCGAGCACGATCAGCTTCGGCTCCAGCGCGAGCGCCCGCGCGATGCCGATGCGCTGGCGCTGCCCGCCGGAGAACTCCGCCGGGTACCGGTCGGCGTGTTCGGGCCGCAGCCCGACCAGCCCGAGCAGTTCCGGCACCCGCTGGTCGATGCGCTCCTTCGAGAACCCGTGCGTCACCATCGGCTCGGCGATGATGTCGCCGATCGGCAGCCGGGGGTCGAGCGCGGCCATCGGGTCCTGGAAGACCACCTGGAGGTCGCGGCGGATCGACTTGCGGTCCTTGCCCGCGAGCTTCGCCACGTCCTTGCCGAGCACCGCGACCGAACCGTGCGACGGGGCCGCCAGCTCGAGGATCTCCATCAGTGTGGTCGACTTGCCGCAGCCGGATTCCCCGACCAGGCCCAGGGTTTCGCCCTCGACGATGTCGAAGGTGATCCCGTCGACCGCGCGCACGACGCCGACCTTGCGCTTGAAGACGGTGCCCTTGCTGACCGCGTAGTGCTTCTGCAGGTCCTGCACGTCCAGCACGGTCGAGCGCTCGGTGCGCGGCAGGGACGCGACCTCGGCCTCCTCGATCACCTCGGCCCCGTAGACCTCGGCGGCGTCCGCGTCGGGACGGGCGAGTTCCTCGGTGCGGATGCAGGCGGCCCGGTGCGTCGTGTCGACCGGCGCGTTCGGGTTGCCCGGCGTGATCGTGAACAGCTCCGGCTCGGCCGTCCGGCAGGCGTCGATCGCCAGCGGGCAGCGCGGCGCGAACGGGCAGCCCTGCGGCAGGTTCACCAGCGACGGCGGCTGGCCCTCGATCGGCACCAGCGGCTGCTTCTCCCGCGCGTCGACGCGGGGAATCGAACCGAGCAGGCCCAGCGTGTACGGCATCCGCGGCTGGGCGTAGATCGTCTCGACCGGACCCTGTTCCACCGCGCGCCCGGCGTACATCACCATCAGCCGGTCGGCGAACCCGGCGACCACGCCGAGGTCGTGCGTGATGATCACGATGCCCGCGCCGGTGACCTCCTGCGCGGTCTTCAGCACCTCCAGCACCTGCGCCTGCACCGTCACGTCGAGCGCGGTGGTCGGCTCGTCGGCGATGATCAGGTCCGGGTCGTTGGCGATCGCGATGGCGATCACCGCGCGCTGGCGCATGCCGCCGGAGAACTCGTGCGGGAACGCCTTCGCCCGCGCCGCCGCGTTCGGGATGCCGACCAGGTCGAGCAGTTCGACCGCGCGGTTGTTCGCCTGCTGCTTGGTGATCGTGCCCTTGCCGTGCACCAGCAGGGCTTCGGCGATCTGCGCCCCGACGGTGTACACCGGGGTCAGCGCCGACAGCGGGTCCTGGAAGACCATCGAGATCTTCTTGCCGCGGATCTTCGACAGCTCGGTGTCGGACTTGCCGATCAATTCGCTGTCCTGGAACCGGATCGAGCCCGACACGCGCGCCTGCGGCGGCAGCAGCCCCATCACCGCCAGCGACGACACCGACTTGCCCGAACCGGACTCGCCGACGATGCCGAGCACCTCGCCGGCCTCGACCTGGTAGTTCAGCCCGCGCACCGCGTGCACGCGGCCGGACTCGGAGGGGAAGGACACTTCGAGGTCGGAAACCTCGAGCACGGTGCCAGTCGGCTTGCCCGTTTCCGCGCTCAGTTCGAGTGCGGCGCTCATGCTTCTGCTCCCACGGTCTGCGTCGACGCGGTCGACTTCGTCTTTTCTTCGATCCGCTTGCGTTCCTTGCGCCGCGAACGGCTGGACGACGGGTCGAGCGCGTCGCGCAGGCCGTCGCCGACGAAGTTCACCGCGAGCACGGTGAACACCAGGAAGCCGGCCGGGATGTAGAACAGCCACGGGAACGTCCGGACCGCGTCGGAACCCGCCGAGATCAGCGTGCCCAGCGAAACGTCCGGAGCCTGCACGCCGAAGCCGAAGAACGACAGCGACGTCTCCATGATGATCGCGACGCCGACGTTGATCGTCGCGTCGATGATCAGCAGCGAAGCCATGTTCGGCACGATGTGCTTGAAGATGATCCGCCACGGGGACTGGCCCATGAACTTGGCGGCCTTCACGAACTCGCGCTCGCGCAGCGTCAGCGTCATGCCGCGGACGATGCGGGCGGTGATCATCCACTGGAACAGCGCGATCAGGCCGACCAGGATCAGCCAGGTCTTGCCGCGGAAAGCGGGCGACAGGATCGAGATGATCAGGAACGGCGGCAGGATCAGCAGCAGGTCGACGACCCACATCGACACCCGGTCGGTCCAGCCGCCGAAGTAGCCCGCCGCGGAGCCGACGATCGAGGCCACGCCGGTGGAGAACAGCGCGGCCAGCAGGCCGATGGTGAGCGACTTCTGCAGCCCGCGCATGGTCTGCGCGAACATGTCGCCGCCGATCTGGTTGGTGCCGAACCAGTGCGTGCCGTCCGGCGGCATCAGCGTCGAGGTCGGGTCCAGTTCGTCGTAGCCCCACGGCGAATACCAGCTGTAGGTGAACGCCAGCACGTAGAACAGCAGGATCACGACGAGCCCGACGAGGGCCAGCTTGTTGCGGAAGAACCGGCGGGCGACGAGCCTGCCCCGGCTGGAGGACTTCCCGGTCTGCTGCGAGGCGTCCGTTTCGGTGGCGGCGACGGCCGAGTCGGCGAGGTCGGCCTCGTTCAATGGGGCGGCCATCAGATCCTCACCCTCGGGTCGAGCGCGGCGTAGAGCACGTCCGCGAGCCAGCCGGCGAGCAGCACGCAGATCGCGATGAACAGGGTCACGGTGGTGACGATGTTGGTGTCCTGCTTCTGGATGCCGGTCACCAGCCAGTCGCCCATGCCGTACCAGCCGAAGATCTTCTCGGTGAAGACGCCGCCGGTGATGAGCAGGCCGAAGCCGAACGCGAACAGCGTCGCCATCGGGATCAGCGCGGTGCGCAGGCCGTGCTTGAACAGCGCGCGCCTGCGGGTGAGGCCCTTGGCCTGGGCGGTGCGCAGGAAGTCCGAGCCGAGCACGTCGAGCATCGCCGAACGCTGGTAGCGGCTGTAGTAGGCGACCTGGGTCAGCACGATCGCCAGGGTCGGCACGATGATGTGCTGCAGCCGGTCGAGCAGGACGTCGCCGAAACCGCCGTCGACCGCGCCGCCCTCGCCCTGCACGATGAAGAACTGGTAGCCGTCGAGCAGGTTGTCGTTGACCGACTGCGCGCCCGCCTTGAGGATCGTGGCGATCACGAACACCGGCGTCGACAGCACCACGAAGGAGAACGTGGTGGCGATGTAGTCGCTGATCTTGTACTGCCGGATCGCGCTGACCACGCCGACCAGCACGCCGATGATGATGCCGATCGTGATCCCGAGCAGGAACAGCCGCAGGCTCACGCCCGCGCGGCGGAACAGTTCGTCGGTGATCGCCTGATCGGCCACGGTGCGGCCGAAGTCGCCCTGGAACACGCCGCCCAGCCAGGTGAAGAACCGGTGCGGGATCGCCTGGTCCAGGTGCAGCTCGGCGGCCTTGGCGTCGATGGTCGCCTGCGGAGCCGGCGGATTGCGCAGCTTGAGCGCGTCCAGCGGGCTGAACGACAGCGACGCCAAGGAGAACGCCGCGAAAGTCGCGACGAGGCACAGGGCGATGTAGTTGACGAGTCTGCGGAGGAGGAACCCGATCACAGTTGCCTCGCTTCACCGGGGCCGGAGGATCCGCTCCGCGCCGCCGGGCATCCCTGGCTCGCTCGCGATTGAGTTTTCGTCGAAAACACTGGGCGGTGCTGCCTTCCAATACTGACGCTCGTTGTGGGCGCAGCCTAATGGCGATCAGTCGTTGCGATCTTCGTTTTCAGGCAACCAAACAATCACGATTTCCGTGTTCGGGCAGAGAACAACCGACTTTCGCCTCTTGCCCGGGTCTCAGTGTCGCGGTGGGTGCGCGACTGTGCACCGGCGATGAGTATTCCGGAACGGTTCCGGGGGTTCCGGGTGAACGGTTGTGAACAGGAAACGGACACGCGCGCGACACCGCCGCTCCGAGTCGCCGCGGACTTGCATGTTCGGGTGCACGTTCGCCCGCCGCGATTCACTGCGCGGATTACCCTTGCGCCGCAGCGTAATTCGCATCGGGATCCGGTGTCGCCGGGTTTTCCGGAGTCGTCGGCGTCCACTGTGGTCAGACGAAGGAAGGATTTCGCGGAAATGCCGGGCCGATGCCGCGGCGGCGTTGTCGGTAAACGCAGAAACCCCGCCGCCGCGTAGTGCGGGGCGGGGTTTCTCGCGGGAACCGGAGAAGCTCAGTCCAGGTAGTCGCGCAGCACCTGCGAACGCGACGGGTGACGCAGCTTCGACATCGTCTTCGACTCGATCTGCCGGATCCGCTCGCGCGTGACCCCGTAGACCTGGCCGATCTCGTCGAGGGTGCGCGGCTGGCCGTCGGTGAGGCCGAAGCGCAGCCGGACCACGCCCGCCTCGCGCTCGGACAGCGTCTGCAGCACCGACTGGAGCTGGTCCTGCAGCAGCGTGAACGACACCGCGTCGACCGCGACGACCGCCTCGGAGTCTTCGATGAAGTCGCCGAGCTGCGAGTCGCCCTCGTCGCCGATGGTCTGGTCCAGCGAGATCGGCTCGCGCGCGTACTGCTGGATCTCCAGGACCTTCTCCGGCGAGATGTCCATCTCCTTGGCGAGCTCCTCGGGCGTCGGCTCGCGGCCGAGGTCCTGCAGGAGTTCGCGCTGTATGCGGCCGAGCTTGTTGATGACCTCGACCATGTGCACCGGGATGCGGATGGTGCGCGCCTGGTCGGCCATCGCGCGGGTGATCGCCTGGCGGATCCACCACGTGGCGTACGTCGAGAACTTGTAGCCCTTGGTGTAGTCGAACTTCTCCACCGCGCGGATCAGGCCGAGGTTGCCCTCCTGGATCAGGTCCAGGAACGCCATGCCGCGGCCGGTGTAGCGCTTGGCCAGCGAAACGACCAGCCGGAGGTTCGCCTCCAGCAGGTGGTTCTTGGCCCGCTCGCCGTCGCGCACGATCCACTTGAGGTCGCGGCGCATCTGGGTGACGAGCTTCTCGCCCTCCTCCTCGGCGGTGCGCACGCGCTCGGCGGCGTAGAGCCCGGCCTCGATCCGCTTGGCGAGCTCCACCTCCTCCTCGGCGTTCAGCAGCGCGACCTTGCCGATCTGCTTGAGGTAGGCGCGGACCGAGTCGGCCGACGCGGTGAGCTCGGCGTCCTTGCGCGCCTGGCGCAGCGCCTCGGACTCCTCCTCGTCCCACACGAAGTCCGGGTTGTCCGAGGACTTGCCGCCCTTCTCGGCGGCGCTCGCGCGGCGGCGGGCGGCAGTGGACGTCGCGGCGCCCGCGGCCCCCTCGGTCGCCTCGGCCTCGTCCTCGGAGTCGTCGTCATCGTCGTCGGTCTCGTCGTTGACCGTCTCGTCGACGACGTCGACCTCGACCTCTTCGAGATCGGACAGATCCGGGCTGTCGAGTTCGGCCTCGTCGAGGTCGACCGGGCCGTCGGGATCGCCGTCGTCGGTCTTCGGACCCTTCGCGGCGGCCTTCTTGGCCGGAGTCTTCTTCGCGCCCGCCGGCTTCGCGGCGGTCTTGCGCGCCGGGGACTTCGCCGCTCCGGTGGCTGCCTCGTCGGCCGGCTCGCCGGCTTCGGTCGCTGTCTTCGTCCCGCCTCGGGTTGCGGTTCTTGCGGCTGCCACTTACGCCCTTTCGCAGCGGTCGATCATGACGAGCCGAGATGTCGCCACCTCAGCTGCCTCACATTCGGGGAACACGCCTCGGCCTGCGGTTTTGCCTCCGCAGCTCCTGCGCCGTGTTCCATTGTAACGACGTCGGCCCACTGCGTCGCGAAGCGATCACCCTCCGGCCCCCTTCCCGGCGCCTCCCGGTGACCGGTCCGAGACCCGGCGCGGACCCGGCGGTCAGTGCCCGGCGCCCTCCGCGGCGGCCGCGGCGGCCCCGACGATGCCCGCGTTGTTCTGCAGCGACGCGACGACCACCGGCGTGCGGATGTCCAGCAGCGGCACCCACTTCTCGGCCTTCTTGCTGACGCCGCCGCCGACGATGAACAGGTCCGGCCAGATCAGGTTCTCCAGCACCGAGAGGTACCGGTGCACCCGCTTGGCCCACTGCGGATACGACAGGCCCTCGTTGTCCTTCACCGAAGCGGCGGCGCGTTTTTCCGCGTCGTGGCCGTCGACCTCGAGATGGCCGAATTCGGTGTTGGGCACGAGCTTGCCGTCGTGGAACAGCGCGCTGCCGATGCCGGTGCCGAAGGTGAGCAGCGCGGTCACGCCGGTGCGCGCGGCCGCGTCGCCGAAGCGGATCTCGGCGAGGCCCGCGGCGTCGGCGTCGTTGAGCATCGTGACCTCGCCGACGCTCTTGCCGAGCCGCTTCGCGAAGAGCGCCTCGGCGTCGGTGCCGATCCACTTGTGGTCGATGTTCGCCGCGGTGTGCGCGGTGCCCCTCTTGACCACCGCGGGAAGCGTCACGCCGACCGGGCCGTCCCATTCCGCCGCGCGGACGATCTCGGCGACGACGTCCGCCACCGCGTCCGGCGTCGAGGGCTGCGGCGTTTCGATCCGGTGCCGGTCCCCGATGAGCTGTCCCTGTTCCAAATCGACCAGCGCGCCTTTGATCCCGCTGCCGCCGATGTCGATTCCGAAACCTCGGGTCGCCGTCACTGACGTGGTCCCTTCTCGCACGATTCAGAAGTCTGCTGCGGAGACTTTAACCGGATGTGGTGACATGGCGGGCGTGGGAGTTGACGAGGCGATGCTGAACGACCTGAAGAACACCTCCGAACAGGTCGCGGTCGAGGCCGCGCACCTGGTCCGGACGGCCTGGGTGCGGATGCGGTCCGGCGGCGAGGTCGCGGTGGACACGAAGTCCGCTGAGACCGACGTGGTGACCGCGGTGGACCGGGAGTCGGAGGAACTGGTCCGCGCCCGGCTGGAGCGGATCCGGCCCGGGGAACCGGTGCTCGGCGAGGAAGGCGGGGGAGCGCTCGGCGGCGGCGTCACCTGGGTGGTCGATCCGATCGACGGGACCGTCAATTTCCTGTACGGCCTGCCGGCCTTCGCGGTGTCGATCGCGGCGCAGATCGACGGGGTGTCGGTCGCGGGAGCGGTCGTGGAGCCGGTGAGCGGCCGGCGCTGGACGGCCGTCCGCGGCGGCGGTGCGTGGCTCGACGGCGAGCGGCTGTCGGTGTCCGCGGCGGACCGGCTGGACCTGGCGCTCGTCGGGATGGGCTTCTCCTACGCGCGGGACCGCCGGATCCGGCAGGGCAAGCTGACCGCGGATCTCGTCGGGCAGGTGCGCGACATCCGCCGCCGGGGCGCGGCTTCGCTGGACCTGTGCGCGGTCGCGGCCGGATGGCTGGACGGATTCTTCGAGCACGGTCTGCACCGCTGGGACTGGGCGGCCGGAGCGCTGGTGGCGCAGGAGGCGGGCGCGACGGTGCTGCTGCCGGGCGAAGCGGCGGATCTGGGGGAGGACGCGACGTTCGCGGCGTCGCCGGGGATCGCGACGGAACTGCGCGCGGCGCTGGTCGCGGGAGGTGCGGCGGAGGTGTGACCGCGGGCCGGGCCTGCTGACCTCGTCCGCGGGGTCAGCAGGTGACGGAGCGCGCCGAGGCCAGGAGCGTCTGGTCGATCACCGGCGCGCCGGGGCTGGCGGACTGCTCGCTGCCGCCGCCCCCTTGATGCGCCTGCGACCAGGCGGTGAGCTGCTTGAGGATCTTGACCGCCTCGGGCCGCGGCTGGACGTCGGTGAAGAGCTTGCCGGTGGCCAGGTCGACGGAGGCGTCCTTGCGGGTGTCGTGCACCAGTTCCGCGCAGGGCACCACCAGGCTGACCGTGCGGGCCGCGGCGGCGCCGTTGTCGCCGTACCGGATCTGGCCGCGGCAGCGCGCGTCGCCCTTCGGGTACGCCGGGTCGTTGGCGGGATCGCCGATCGCGGTGAAGCCGAGTTCGCGCAGCGCGTTGGTGGCGATGCTGCCCTGCCCGCGCGTGCTGCTGGCGTTGAGCACCTTCAGCGCGACCTTGTCCGGGGGCATCGGCGAGCGGTCGTCCAGGCCGTTGTGCGGGACCGAGGTGTAGGTGATCCCCGGCGGCGCCTTGGGCTCCGGGCTGCAGCGCACCGCCTCGTCGATGTCGCCGCGGCCGACCACGGCGTTGACCCAGACGAACACCGCGCCGAGCGCGAGCACGCCGATCACGATCAACGCGGGCAGCGGACGGTGCTTGCGGTAAGGCCGCGCACCACGGTTCCCCGCCCCGTTCCCCGACGCCACCTGCCCCGTCCCTTCCCCTCGCAGAACCGGCCGCGGTCGCCCCGCCGCGCCTCGCGGTAACCGCCAGCGTACGCACCGGCGTGGTAGCCGGTGAGCCTAGGCGCTGTTCGCGACGCGCGGTGTCGCGGGTCACCTTCACCCGTTCCGCGTAATGCCCCTCGGTGGCGATCGCACCACGGACGGCTCCGCGCGAGCAAGCCGACTCGGCGGCGAGGTGATGTTTACGACGCCGGGGCAACCCGAACGGAGGACAGGCGTCTCACCTGCGCGTTCCCCCTCCCGGGTGACGCTGGACCGGCAATGTCCGACTCGGTGCGAGACGCGTCCGGCGGTGAGCTACCCTTCCCGGGCTCCGGCCGCAGAACGAGGCCCGCCAGGCTGAGACCTGGGTCACTCGCGGGCCGGGCACAAACAGGGGCGCTGGAACGTTGACCAGCGGCACGACCGGTATCGGGCGCCTCCGGAACCGGTGCAGGACGACACGCTGAATCGCAGGGGTGAGGGACACCATGGCTACCGACTACGACGCTCCGCGCCGCAGCGAAGCCGACGAGCTGGCCGAAGACTCGTTGGAGGAGCTGAAGGCCCGGCGGAACGAGAACCAGTCCGGCGTCGTCGACGTCGACGAGGACGCGACCGCGGAGAACTTCGAACTTCCCGGCGCGGACCTTTCCGGGCTCTCCGGGGAAGACATGACCGTGAAGGTCGTGCCGAAGCAGGCGGACGAGTTCACCTGCTCGGTCTGCTTCCTGGTGCACCACCGGAGCAGGCTCGCCGAGGACAACGGCGGCAGGCTGATCTGCCGCGATTGCGCCTGACCTGGGGATTTTCACAGGGAGATCTAGGGGAGATTCACGGGGTCAGCGTTTTCGCGGTCTTGGGAAGACCGGGTAAGCACGGGGGTCGGCCGGTGGTCGGCCCCCTTACTCGTGTTCGGGGGTTCTCGTCGCCTGGCGGCGACATCGGCTTTTGGTTGCGTGGGGCACCCCGAAGTTTGATTGTGCTGACGGTTCGGGGGTGCTTGTCAAGGCGGGAAAGATGCCTTGACAAGCACCCCCGAACCGCAGATGCGCTTCGTATCGGGGTGCGGGGGAGGGGCTGGGTGCCTCGCTCGTTGGGTGCACTGGCTGCGGTTTTAGGGTCGTGAGGGGAACCCTGAGGGAATCAGCGGCTGTGAGGGTTCCCCTCACGACCAGCGCGTGGGGTCAGGCGTTGTTGCGGAGGAGTTCTACGACTCGCTTCGGTTTGCGGGTGCTGAAGAGCCAGTACGGGGTGGGGTCTGCCGGGTCGGTCAGGGTGATGCGGACTGCTGGGCCCACCCAGCCTCGGTGCAGGACGAAGGCGGCGGGGTCGCCGTCGCGGCCCAGGGCGTGGCGTTTGGCGTCCTTTTCCACGACGGTGATCTCGCCGACGTAGCGGAGCGGCAGGTGGGCGTCGCCGACCCAGAGTTCGGGGTCGTCTCCGCTGGTGATCTTGATTTTCGCCCTTCCCAGCGACAGCAGGAGGGCGGCCATGACCGGCACGGCGATCGCGAGCGGGATCCACATCGGGATGGACGGGTAGCCCAGGTGGACCTCGACGCCCAGCAGGATCGCGCCTGCCATCGGCAGGGGCCAGCCCCACCACGGCAGGTAGAGCCGTTCGGAGTGTGCGACGACGCCCGTCGCGGCGGTGTTCACGCGGTCAGCCACAGGACAAGGGTAGTCTCGCCGCCCGTGTCCAGCGTTCAGGTCCTCCTCCAGCGGCTCGACCCCGAAGTCCCGCCGCCCGCCTATGCCCGGCCCGGCGACGCCGGGGCCGATCTCGTCACCACCTCGGATATCGTGCTCGGACCCGGAGAGCGCGGGGTCGTCGGCACCGGGGTCGCGATCGCGCTGCCCGCCGGGTACGCCGGGTTCGTGCATCCTCGCTCGGGGCTCGCGGCGCGCGTCGGATTGTCCGTGGTGAACACTCCCGGCACGATCGACTCGGGCTACCGCGGCGAGATCAAAGTCTGCCTCGTCAATCATGACCCGCGCGAGAAGATCGTGCTGGCGCGCGGCGACCGGATCGCGCAGCTGGTGGTCCAGCGGGTCGAGCACGCGGAGTTCGTCGAGGTCGCCGAACTCGAGACGACCGAACGCGGCGCGGGAGGTTACGGCTCGACCGGCGGGCACGCCACACTGGCACCCGGCGCCGGAGACACCGGCGCGGGCACCGGGGAAGGAACGGAACGATAGTGGGGATTTTCGGACGCAAGCGCCGGTCCGGCGACGACGAGACCGGAGGCGTCGCTTCCCAGCGCGGCGAGAACGCCGAAGCTGACGGCGCCGACGACGCGCTCGAACCCGAGGACCAGCTGTCGGAGACGACCGACGGCCCGTTCGACGCCGCCGAAGCCGAGGAAGACGGCATCCCGCGCATCGACCTGGGCTCGGTGCGCGTGCCGGTGCCCGACGGTTCGCAGGTGCAGGTCGAAATGGACCCGGAGGAAGGCGGCGTGCGCGCGGTGCACGTCGTGACCGAGGTCGGGCAGATCACCGTCAGCGCCTACGCGGCCCCGAAATCCGGCGGCCTGTGGCGCGAGGTGAGCAACGAACTGGCCGACCAGCTCCGCGCGGACGGCGCGAAGGTCAACGTCGGCCGGGGCGAATGGGGCATGGAACTGTCCGCGATCGTCGGCGACGTGGCCCTGCGCTTCGTCGGAGTCGACGGCCCGCGCTGGATGCTGCGCGGCGTGATCGCGGGCCCGCAGTCCACCGCCTCGCAAGCTCCCGAGGTGCTGCGGGCGATCGTGCGCCGCACTGTCGTGGACCGAGGCAACTCCCCGATGCCGGTGCGCACCCCGCTGCCGATCACCCTCCCGGACGCGGTCGCCCAGCACATCGCCGAACAACAGGGCTGACCGCTTTCGCTCTCCAGAAGGCCCTCGCGGACACCGTTCCGTGAGGGCCTTTTCGGCGCATCCTCACAACGCCCGCAAAAACGCCAAAACAGTCGCCCGCCCCAACGCCTCGCGATCCCGCCCCATCGCGGCGAGCGACGTCTCCCCGTACCGCCCTCGCGGCAACGCACGAGCCCATTCCCGGGCAACCGAAGCGGGATGAACCGGATCATCCGCGCATCCGCCCACCCCGGCCGGCACGTCCACGCTCCGCAAGTCCGCCAAAACCGGCGCGGCTCTCCCCGCCGCCGCCCGCAGCCCGGCCTCCAGCCCCGCCCCGTGTCGCCGCCAAGCCCGGTCCAGCTCCTCCGCGAGCCATCCCGGACTCCCTGCCGCGGCCTGCGCCAGCGCCCCGTCCACCCCCTCGGCGGCCACCAGATCCGCTGTGACCGTCGCGGCCAGCGCCGCGGGTGCTTGCCCGGATTCCCCGTTCCAAGCCGGGAGCGCCGCGAGCAGCCCCCCGCAACGCCCCGGATTCGCCGCCGCCCACTCCGCCGCGAGATGCGCCCCGAACGAGATCCCGCCCACCAGGACCGTCCCGTGCCGGTCAGCGAGACGGTCCAGTTCGGCCAAAAACGCTTCCGCGAGACCCGGCCCGGGCGCCGGCGCGGGCGTGATCATCGGCACGCCGAGCGCCGCGAGCGGGCCGCCGAACACCGAGCGCACGAAGATGTCGTCCGAGCCGGTGCCGGGAAGCAGGACGGCGGCCGGGAGACGGATTGCGGACGTCACGTTGCGATCTTGCCGCAAACCCGTTTCCCTGGCTGAGACCGCAGCTACGCTGGAATACGCACGGGCCGAACGAAGTCGGGGGCCCCGGAGCACAGGAGCACACCATGTCCGCCAAGGACGGCGGCTACTTCAGCCGGTTGGTTCGCAAGCTGACCAGCGACGTCGAGGACCTCGACGCCGACGAGATGTCCGAGAGGTCGGGTGCCGAAGGCGCGCAGCGCGCCTGTGACTGCCGGTCCGGCGAAGAGGTGACGGTGCTCGGCAGGCTCCGCAGCGTCGAGCTGTCGCCGACCGACGGGCCCGCCTCGCTGCAGGCGGAGCTGTTCGACGGCACGCAGGGCGTGACGCTAATCTGGCTGGGCAGGCGCCGGATTCCCGGCATCGAGCCCGGCCGTACCGTCAAGGTTCGCGGCCGGATGGCCGAACGGGACGGGCAGAAGGTGCTCTACAACCCGTATTACGAACTCCAGAGCCCGGTAGGGTGATCAACACTCGTGACTGAACCCGCTGCTCCCCGCGACGACAAGGACGCGCCCGGAAACGGGGACGAGCCCGAGCGGCAGCCGACGCTGATGGAGCAGATGGGCGGGGTTTCCGGCCTGTTCTACTCCTCGGTGCCGGTCATCGTGTTCGTCCTGCTGAACGCGTTCTTCGGGCTCACCGTGGCGATCTGGGGCTCGATCGGCAGCGCGGTGGCGATCACCGTCCTGCGCGTCGTGCGCAAGGAGCCGCTGCAGCCGGCCATCTCGGGATTCTTCGGCGTCGCGATCGCGGCGTTCATCGCGTTCCGCACCGGGTCCGCGAAGGGGTTCTTCCTCTTCGGCATCTGGGCGAGCCTCGCGTACTGCGCCGTGTTCGTGATCTCGGTGGTGGTGCGCTGGCCGCTGGCGGGCGTCGTGTGGAACGCGCTCAACGGCAACGGCACCGCCTGGCGCAAGGACAAGCCGTCCCGCTACGGCTACGACGTCGCGACGCTCGCGATGGCCGTCATCTTCGCCGCCCGGTTCGTGGTCCAGCGCTGGCTGTACGACGGCGACCAGACCGGCTGGCTCGCGTTCGCCAAGATCGCGATGGGCTACCCGCTGTACGCGATCGGGCTGCTGGTGGTCGTCTGGGCGGTCCGCCGGTCCGACAAGCGGCTGAAGGCGCTCGCCGAGGAAGAACCGGAGCCGGAGACCGACGCGCAGGTCGAGGCGCGGCTGCGGCAGAAGTACGCGCAGGCACCGACTCCGGAGACCTGATCCGACTTACGAAAAAAGGGCGGACCCGTCGCGGGTCCGCCCTTTTTCGCGTCTCAGTAGCCCAGCGCCGTCCGGATCTCCGGCTCGACGTCCGAGGTCGCGACGAACAGCAGCTCGTCGCCCGCCTCGAGCGGGTCCTCCGGCTGCGGCACGATCACCCGGTCGCCGCGCAGGATGGTCACCAGCGCCGCGTCGCGCGGCAGCGCAAGTTCGCTCACCGGCTTGCCCGCGAGCGGCGTCTCCTCCGGCAGGGTGAGTTCCACCAGGTTCGCCTGCCCCTGCCGGAACGTCATGAGCCGCACCAGATCGCCGACGCTCACCGCCTCCTCGACCATCGCGGCGAGCATCCGCGGAGTCGACACGGCCACGTCGACGCCCCACGCGTCGGTGAACAGCCATTCGTTGGCCGGGTTGTTCACCCGCGCCACCACGCGCCGCACGGCGAACTCCGTCTTCGCCAGCAGCGACACCACGAGGTTGGCCTTGTCGTCGCCGCTCGCCGCGATCACGACGTCGCAGCGTTCGATGCCGGACTCCTCGAGGATCGACACCTCGCACGCGTCGCCGAGGACCCAGTCGGCCTGCGGAACGGATTCCGGCTCGAACTGGTCGGCGTCCCGCTCAATCAGCATCACCTGGTGGTTGCCGTCGATGAGCTCGGCGGCGATGGACTGCCCGACGGCGCCCGCGCCCGCGATCGCGACCCGCATCAGTTCTCCTCCTCGGGGGCGCGAGCGGCCAGGCTCGTCACGTCTCCGACGGTGCCCGAACGCGCCGCCACCCACACGTCGTCGTCGGCTTGCACGACGGTTTTCGCGTCCGGCAGCACCGGGGTGCCGAACCGCATCATGAACGCGACCCGCGCGCCGGTGGTCTCCTGCAGCTCGTGCACGCTGCGGCCGACCCAGCCCTCGTGCAGCGGCAGTTGCAGCAGCGCGACGTTGCCGGACGGATCGCGCCAGGCGGAGGCGACGCCGTCGGGCAGCAGGGTGCGCAGGAACCGGTCGGTCGTCCACGGCACGGTCGCGACGGTCGGGATGCCCAGCCGTTCGTAGACCGCGGCGCGCTTGTGGTCGTAGATGCGCGCGACCACGTGCTCGACGCCGAAGTTCTCGCGCGCGACCCGCGCGGAGATGATGTTGGAATTGTCGCCGCTCGAAACGGCCGCGAAAGCGCCCGCGCGCTCGATCCCGGCCTCGACGAGCACCCGGCGGTCGAAACCCGCCCCGACGACCTGCTGGCCGTGGAAGTCGCTGCCCAGCCTGCGGAACGCCTGCTGGTTCTTGTCGATGACGGCCACGTCGTGGCCGAGCCGCTCCAGCGCCGCGGCCAGAGACGCGCCGACGCGGCCGCATCCCATGATCACCACGTGCACGCTTAGCCTCCTCGCAGGGTGCGGATGACCCGTCGGTGGGTACCCTCGGACACCAGCGCCGAACCTACCTTGCGGCGACCCGGTTACGCTCTCGTGGTGTCGAAGTTCCCGACAGTGCTGAAGCGACTGGTCCTAGGGCGCCCGTTCCGCAGCGACCGTCTCGCCCACACGTTGTTGCCCAAGCGCATCGCGCTGCCCATTTTCGCCTCCGACGCGCTGTCCAGCGTGGCCTACGCGCCGGAGGAGATCTTCCTGACGCTGAGCGTCGCGGGCCTGTCCGCGTACGCCTTCGCGCCGTGGATCGGGGTCGCGGTCGCGCTGGTCATGCTCGTCGTCGTGGCGTCGTACCGGCAGAACGTCCACGCGTACCCGAGCGGCGGCGGCGATTACGAGGTCGCGACGACCAACCTCGGCGGGAAGTTCGGCCTGACGGTGGCGAGCGCGCTGCTGGTCGACTACGTGCTGACCGTCGCGGTGTCCACTTCGTCCGGCGTCGCGAACATCGGCTCGGCGATTCCGTGGGTGGCCAACCACAAAGTGCTCGCCTCGGTCGTGATCGTGGCCGTGCTGACCGCGCTGAATCTGCGCGGAGTGCGCGAATCCGGCAAAGCGTTCGCCATTCCGACTTACGGGTTCATCGCCGGCATCCTGCTGATGGTCGTCTGGGGGCTCTTCCAGACCGTCACCGGCACCGAGATGCGCGCCGAGAGCGCGGGTTTCACGCTGCACGAGGAAGGCAACTGGGCGGGCATCGCCTTCGTCTTCCTGATCCTGCGGTCGTTCTCCTCCGGCGCGGCGGCGCTGACCGGGGTCGAGGCGATCAGCAACGGCGTGCCCGCGTTCCGCAAGCCGAAGTCGAAGAACGCGGCCACCACGCTGCTGCTGATGGGCGTGCTGGCGGTGACGATGCTCGTCGGCATCATCACGCTGGCGATCGTCACGAAGGTGAACTTCGCCGAGGACCCGGCGCGGCAGCTGGCCGGCGCGCCTCCCGGCTACGAGCAGAAGACGATCGTCGCGCAGATCGCGCACGCGGTGTTCGCCGACTTCCCGCCCGCGTTCTACTACATCTCGTTCTCCACCGGCATCATCCTGCTGCTGGCCGCGAACACCGCGTTCAACGGCTTCCCGGTGCTCGGCTCGATCCTCGCCCAGGACCGCTACCTGCCGCGGCAGCTGCACACCCGCGGCGACCGGCTGGCGTTCTCCAACGGCATCCTGTTCCTCTCGATTTTCGCGCTCGTGCTGATCATCGCGTTCGACGCCGAGGTCACCCGGCTGATCCAGCTGTACATCGTGGGCGTGTTCGTGTCGTTCACGGTCAGCCAGGCGGGCATGATCCGGCACTGGAACCGGTTGCTGGCCAAGGAAACCGACGCGGCGGCGCGGCGGCGGATGCGCCGTTCGCAGACGGTGAACGCGATCGGCCTCACCATGACCGGCACCGTGCTGGTGATCGTGCTGATCACCAAGTTCCTGCTCGGCGCGTGGATCGCGATCGCCGCGATGGTGGCGATTTTCGCGTTGATGACCGCGATCCGGAAGCACTACGACCGGGTGTCCGAGGAACTCAAGGACATGGGCGACGCGCCGACCGTGCTGCCCTCGCGCAACCACGCGATCGTCCTGGTGTCCAAACTGCACCGGCCGACGCTGCGCGCGCTGGCGTACGCGAAGGCGATGCGCCCGGACGTGCTCGAGGCGGTGACGGTCAATGTGGACGACGCCGACACCCGCGCGCTCACCCACGAGTGGGAAGCGCACAAGTTCAAGGTACCGTTGAAGGTCGTCGAATCCCCGTACCGGGAAATCACGAAGCCGGTGCTGGATTACGTGAAGAGGGTCCGCGGCGCCAATCCGCGCGACGTCGTGACGGTGTTCATTCCGGAGTACGTCGTGGGGCACTGGTGGGAGCAGGTGCTGCACAACCAGAGTGCGTTGCGGCTCAAGGGAAGGCTGCTGTTCCAGCCCGGCGTGGTCGTGGCGAGCGTGCCGTGGCAGCTGGAGTCGTCGCAGAAGGCGGTGGCGCGGCTGCGCAAGGCCCGCCCGTCCGCCGGTGACGTCCGGCGCGGCTTCACGCCGACGACGCCGCGTCCCCCGGACGCCCCGAAGCCAGCCCCTGCGACAAAGGAATCATCAGAATGACCGAGAGCTGGCTAGGCCGGATCCTGGAACTGGAAGTCGGCCCAGTCGCGCACGGCGGGCACTGTGTGTCGCGTGTGGACGGACGAGTGCTGTTCGTGCGGCACGCGCTGCCCGGCGAACGCGTCCGGGCCGAAGTGACCGAGGACAAGGGCGGCTCGTTCTGCCGCGCCGATGCGATCGAGGTGCTCAGCGGGTCCGAGCACCGGGTGGCGCCGCCGTGCCCGCTCGCCGCTCCCGGCGGGTGCGGAGGCTGCGACTGGCAGCACGCCGAACCGGCCTACCAGCGGGAACTGAAGGCCGCGGTGGTGGCCGAACAGCTGCAACGGCTCGCCGGGATCACCCGCGACGTGGTCGTGGAACCGCTCGAAGGCGGCCCGCTCGGCTGGCGCAGCCGGGTCCGCCTCGTCGCCGGACGCGACGGCCAGGCCGGGTTGCGCGCGCACCACAGCCACCGCGTCATCCCGATCGACGACTGCCCGATCGCGGTGCCGGGCTCACTCGACACCGCGCTGAGCAAGCGCTGGCGGCCGGGCACCGAACTGGAAGTCACCAGCGACGCAGAGAACCACCTCCACCTGCGCGAACTCGCCACGGTGCGCGGGCGGACGCAAGGCAAGCAGCTCTCCGGCGGCATGGCGATCCAGCACGCGGCCGGCCGCGACTGGCGGCTCGACGCACACGGCTTCTGGCAGGTCCACCCGCAGGCGGCGGACACACTCGCGGAACTCGTGCGGGAGTGGGCGGCCGCGCCACGCGGCGGGGTCGCCTGGGACCTGTACGCCGGGGTCGGCCTGTTCGCCTCGGTGCTAGCCGACCAGGTCGGCCCGGACGGCCAGGTGCTGGCCATCGAATCCGGCCGGCGCGCGGTCTCCGACGGCGAGCGCAACCTCGCCGACCTGCCGCAGGTGAGCTGGCGTTCCGGACGCGTGGAACACCTCATCGGAGACGCCCCGACGCCGGTCGACGTCGTGGTCCTAGACCCGCCGCGCAAGGGCGCCGGCCGAGCGGTCGTCAACGCGATCGCCGAGGGCGAACCGGACCGGATCGTCTACGTGGCATGCGACCCGGCGGCTCTCGCGCGGGATGTGCAGTTCTTCTCGGAACACGGGTATTCGCTGACGGATCTGCGGGCTTTTGACGCTTTCCCGATGACGCATCACGTGGAGTGCGTGGCGCTGCTGCAGTGACTTTTATTGCGCCCGTTGGACATTGGCTGCCGCGGCGAGTCCTGTCGCGGCCAAACCACGGGAGCGTGATCACGAGGTAGCGCAGGAGGATTCCCGCTACCGCGATGCCGGTCAAACTGGCGAACGCCAGTGGTTCGCCTTGGCGTCGGCGGATGGTCGGGATCGCCAGCGCGAACGCTCCGGCCCACGGGATCGCCCGATTTCCTGCCGCGCAAAGGAAGTCTGCGTCGGCTTCCGATTGGTTGTCTCGCAACGGAATCTGCTGCTTCGCCCAGGGGAGAGGCACCCCTTTGATGGTCACGATTCGGTCACACGAGAACCTCAGCGCGCTCCCTGGCGACTGACCGGATGTGCATCGCGGAAGATGCGCGGTTCTCCGGCAGCGGGCCGGAGGACGAAGCGAGGGGCGGCCATGATTCTGCGCAAAATTCTGTCACTGGCAGGTGTTCTGCTGGCGGGGCGCCGCCGGAGCGGCGGCACCCGGTTGAGAACCGGTTGTCAGCACCGGCTCTCGCGTCCTCGGTCAGAGCCGGAGCCAGCGGTCGAACCACGCACGGGTCCGGAGCAGGACGTCGAGTTGGTGACGGCGCTCCCGGATCGAGTGCCCCTCGCGCGGATAGATCACGAACTCGTGCTCGGCGCCGAAATGGCGCAGCGCCCGGTGGAAGTACACGGACTGGCCGAGAGGCACGTTGGTGTCCTCGGCGCCGTGCAGAAGGAGCACCGGAGTGCGGACGCGGCTGGCGAAGGAGATCGGACTGACCGCGTCGTGCGGATGCGGACCGGCGCCGTCCCACCCGGTGCTGCCGCCGAGGGCGGCTTCGAACTGGCCGTACTCACCGGTCGCGGCGAGCATGCCCCAGTCGATGACGCCGGCGAGGACCAGCGCGGCCTTGAACCGATCGGTCTGGCCGACGGCCCAGGCGGACACGAACCCGCCGTGGCTCCCGCCTGCGATGCCCAGCCGATCGGGGTCGGCGACGCCCTCGGCGACGAGCAGGTCGATCCCGGCCAGGATGTCGGTCCACTCCTCGTGTCCGACCCGGCCGGCCGCGCTGAGGGCGAACTGGTGGCCGCGGCCCTGTCCGCCGCGCGGATTGGGCAGGAACACCGCGTAGCCGGCGGTGGCGAGCCACTGCGCGCTGGGGAACCAGAACAGCTGCAAGCGATCGGCGTAGCGGTCGTAGGGGCCGCCGTGCGCGATCGTGATGAGCGGGAACGGGCCGTCCGAAGCGGATTTCCCCACCGGCAGTACGAGCAGACCGTTCAGGTCGAGGCCGTCGGCGGCACGGTAGGCCAGCGGTCGCTGGGTGCCGAAGTCGATGCCGTTCAGTTCGGGTCGGGTGTCGGTGATCTTTCGCAGCGGTCCAGTCGGCGGGCCGATGTGAACGTTCGCGGGCTGGTAGCGGCTGCCGGTGACCGCCGCGATCGTCGTGCCCTCGGAGGTGCTAGTGAGTGCGCCGAGGAGACCGGGGTGCTGCGACAAGGTCGTGGGGCCGGTGGGGTCGAGCCGGGCCAAGGTCGTGTTCAGGCCCTCAGCGAAAACGACCAGCGGGGCGGTATCGGTCTCGTGCAGTTCGGTCGGGCACATCGGGAGGCCGGACGTGCGGTTGCGCAGGACACAGCTGTCCACCGCAAGGTCGAACACGGCGGTGCCGGCCTGCAGAACCGGTGGGGTGAGGGCGAGGTAGCCGAGGTGCCAGCCGTCCTCGCCTGGCCACCAAGCCAGGGATCCCGCGTCAGCCTCCGTAGCTCCGAGATCTGTGGTGGCCCCGGTTACGGGATCGAACAGGTGCAGGTGGCCGGTGCGAGGGCCGTAGTCGTTGTCGTCGCTGGCCTGGGTCAGCACGGCGAGCGGGCCGCCGTCGGGTCGTTGCCGCAGTTCCACGACGTGCCGGTCGCCGAACACGTCCGGGGTGGTGACCAAGCCGGTGCGCAGGTCGAGCAGCCGCAACCGGGCACGCGGTTCGCGCTCGCCGAAGACGATGGCGTCGTCGCGGTCGCGGGCGCGACGCGCGTCCTGTTCGGTGGGTTCGTCGTAGGCGAGCAGAGCGACCAGGTTGGGGTCCGCGAGCGGCAAGTGGTCGACGATGCCTGCGCGCCAACTCGTCACGGCGGTCGTCGCACCGTCGGCGAGCGCGAGCCGGTACACCTGCGGAGTGCCGCGGTCGCCTCGGTCGGACAGGAAAAACAGCGTGCCCGAGTCCGCGGACCAGCGCGGCCGGGATTCCGTTGCGGTGTCGGGGGTCGCCCGGCGCGACGCGGCGGTGCCGTCGGTATCGACGAGCCAGAGTTCGGTGTCGAGGTGGTCGCCGGTCCGGCTGAGCGGGGCGAGGACGTAGCAGAGCAAGTGTCCGTTCGGGGACAGGGCTGGGGTCTGCGGTGCTCGACCATCAACCACGAGTTCGGCGGTCAGACCAGACATGTGCCCAGTCTGCCCATTTCGTCGGCGCAGCACGCGATCGAGCCAGCGCAGGCGGACCCGAGGTGGTTCGGCGGGTGGTCGTGCACCGTCAGGACACCACCACCACCACCCGCCGCGAGGTCAGCCCCGGTCTTCCTTCAGCATGTCCGCGCACTTCTCGCCGATCGCCATCGTCGTGATGCACGGGTTCACTGTCACGAGGAACGGCATCACCGAAGCGTCGGCCACTCGCAGGCCCTCGACGCCGCGGACGCGCAGTCGCTCGTCCAGCACCGCCTCGGGGTCGCCGTCCGCGCCCATCCGGGCCGTGCACGCTGGGTGGTACACGGTGTTGTGCGTTTTGCGCAGGTAGTCGGCGATCTCGTCGTCGGTCGTGCAGTCGCGGCCCGGCGCGAGTTCCACGCCCGCCCATTCGTCGAGCGCTGGCTGGGCGGCGATCTCGCGGGCGAGCTTCACGCCGTAGGTCATCACGCGCATGTCGTACTCGTCGGTGAAGTACCGCGGGTCGACGCGGGGCTTGTCGCGGAAGTCGCGCGTGCGCAGCCGCACCGTGCCCCGCGAGCGGCTGCGCGTCACGTTCGGCGTGAGGCAGAAGCCGTTCTCCGTCGTCGGGTAGCCGTGCCGGACGGTGTTCATGTCGAAGGGCACCGAACCGTAGTGGAACATCAGGTCCGGGCGGTCCAGGCCCTCCTCGGTCATGGTGAAGATGCCGATTTCCCACCACTGCGTGGATTCGGTGACCATCGGCTGCAGCGCGTCCCACATCACCAGGCCCTCGGGGTGGTCCTCGAGGTTCGAGCCGACGCCCGGCGAGTCCACGAGCACCTCCACGCCGACCTCGCGCAGGTGCTCGGCGGGCCCGATGCCGGACAGCATCAGCAGTTTCGGCGTGTCGATCGCGCCGGAGCTGACCACGACCTCACGGCGCGCGGTGATCGTGCTGTGGTGGATGAGGTCCGCGTCCAGCACCTCCACGCCGGTGCAGCGGCGGCCGTCGAACAGCAGCCGTTTCGCGCGGGCTCCGGTGCGGATTTCCAGGTTCGGCCGCTTGCCCATGATCGGGTGCAGATAGGACACCGACGCCGAAGACCGGGTGCCGTCCTCGCGGGCGTTGATCTGGAACCAGTTCGCGCCGTGGGTGACGGTTTTGCCGGAGTTGAACTCCGTCGTCGGGATGCCCGCCTGGGCGCACGCGGACAGCAGCGCCGCGCCCGCCGGGTCGTTCGGCGGGACCGACCGGATGGTGACCGGGCCGGAGCGGCCGTGATGGTCGCCGGGGCCGTCGTTGGTCTCGAGCCGCTGGTACAGCGGGAAAACATCCGCGGCCGACCAGCCGGGCAAGCCCATCGAGGACCATTCGTCGAGGTCCTCGGCCGGGGCCCAGAAGGCGATGCACGAGTTGTGCGACGAGCAGCCGCCGAGCACCTTCGCGCGGGCCTGGCGCAGGTAGGAGTTGCCCGCCTCCTGCGGTTCCACCAGGTAGTCCCAGTCGTACCCGGATTCCAGCAGGCCCATCCAGCGGGTCAGCTCCAGCACCTCGGGCACGTCCGTGTCGGACGGTCCGGCCTCGAGGAGGCAGACGGTCACGTCCGGATCCTCGGACAGCCGGGCGGCCACCACCGATCCGGCCGTTCCGCCGCCGACCACCACGTAGTCGAACTCGCTTGCGCTCACCGGGAAACCTCCTCATCGGGCGCCGGGGCGGCGGCGTGGTCCGCCAGCACCCCGACCTTGTGCCGTTGCACGAACCAGTAGTAGGCGAAGCCGCCGGCCGCGAAGACGCCGACGAACAGCACCGAAATCCACTTCAGATACCAGTGGAAGGGCGGGGAAGCGTTGTAGATCTCGTTGCGGGGCCAGGCAAGGTTGACCGTCATCGCGCCGCCCCACAGCACCGCGAGCACGTTCACCGGGAGACCCCAGCGGCCGAGGGAGAACCGGCCGGCCGGGGTGCCCTCGCGCGGCCACCGCCCGCGCAGCCTGCGGATCAGCATCGGCACAGTCACGAGGAGGTAGGACAGGTAGATCAGGATGATGGCGAGGCTGGTCACGGCCGAGAAGATCTGCGTGGAGTTGATGTTCAGCACCAGCAGGGCGACCGCGAGCACGCCGATCACGATCGCGGGCAGCACCGGGGTGCCGGTCTTCTTGTTGACCCGCGCCAGTTTCCGGCCGCCGGGCAGCGCGTTGTCCCGTGCCATCGCGAACGCGATCCGGATCGCCGCGGTGTGCACCGCCAGCACGCACACGGTGATCGCGATGAACACGACGAACAGGAACACGCGTCCGATCGCCGGGCCGAGCGCGTCGGTGAGCACGTACTGCAGGCCGACCGTGCCGAGTTCCGGTGCGTTGATGTTGCCGACCGCCATGAGCGCGAACAGGATGATCAGCCCGCCCAGCACGAAGGAGGCGACCAGCGCGCGCAGGATCGCCTTCGGCGCGTTGCGGTGCGGGTTCAGCGATTCCTCGCCGAGCGAGGCGGCGGTGTCGAAGCCGTACATCACATACGAGGAGGCGATGCCGGCGATCAGGAACGCGCCGAGGTAGCCCGACGAATGCCCGGCCTCGGTGCCGTTCGTCTGGGTCACCACCGACGGGCCGCGCACGAAATGGAAGGCGAGGAACACCACCAGCAGCACCGCGAACAGCAGCTCGACGAACACGCCCGCGCTGTTGATCCGGGCCATCAGCTTCACGCCGAACGCGTTCACCAGCGTGGTGAACACGATCAGCACAGTGGCCAGCAGCACGCCGTTGGCCGCGTCGCTGGTGCCCGTGCCGTCGCCGATGAACTGGAAGAACGACGTGATCTGCGGCAGCGTCCGCTGGTAGGCGAGCGCGGTCGCGGAGATCGAGACGATCGAGGCCAGCAGCATCATCCAGCCGGCCATCCACGCGATGTGCGGGTTGCTGAGCTTCTTCGCCCAGTTGTAGACCGACCCGGCGACCGGGTACTGCGCGGCCAGTTCGGCGAAGCAGAGAGCCACCATCAGCTGCCCGACGAACACCGCGGGCCAGGACCACCAGTAGGCCGGTCCGCCCTCGGACAGGCCGAGGTAGGACAGCTGGAACACCCCGGTCAGCACCGAGATGTAGCTGATGCCGGCAGCGAAGGTGTGGAAACTGCCGAGCGTTCTCTTGAGCTGGTTGGTGTAGCCGAATTCGCCGAGTTCGCGGTCGCCGGTGTCGCTCAAGGGCACGGTCCTTTCGGTGGGGGAGGGGGGATCAGCCGGAGAACCAGTGCTGGGGGCCGGGCTTCAGGTTCTGGTGGATGTGCTTGACCTCGGTGTACTCGGCCAGGCCGGTCGGGCCGAGCTCGCGGCCGAAGCCGGACTGCTTGTAGCCGCCCCATTCGGCCTGCGGCAGGTACGGGTGGTAGTCGTTGATCCACACCGTGCCGTGGCGGAGCCGGTTCGCCACGCGCTGGGCGCGGGCCGCGTCCTGGGTGAACACGCCGCCGGCCAGGCCGTAGTGGGTGTCGTTGGCGATGCGGACCGCGTCGTCCTCGTCGGTGAACGTCTCCACGGTCAGCACCGGGCCGAAGGACTCCTCGACCACCGCGGTGCTGCCCTGCTGGACGTTGTCGAGGATCGTCGGCAGGTAGTAGAAGCCGTCCTGCAGCGCCGGGTCGTCCGGACGCTTGCCGCCGGTGCGCAGGACAGCGCCCTCCTCGATGGCGGTGGCGACGTAGCGCTCCACCTTCTCGCGGTGCGCGGCGGAGATGAGCGGCCCGGTCTCGGCGTTCTCGTCGAACGGGCCGCCGAGGCGGATCCGCTCCGCGCGGCGCACCAGCTCGTCGACGAATTTGTCATGCCATTCCTGCTGGATGATCAGCCGCGCACCGGCCGAGCAGACTTGCCCGGAGTGCAAGAACACCGCGGTCAGCGCGTAGTCGACAGCGGTCTCGAAGTCCGCGTCGGCGAACACGACGTTCGGGTTCTTGCCGCCGAGTTCGAGCGCGACCTTCTTCACCGTCGCCGCCGCGTTCGCCGCGATCACCCGTCCGGTGGCCAGGCCGCCGGTGAACGACACGAGGTCGACGTCCGGGTGCTCCGACAGCGGCGCACCGGCCGACGGACCCGCGCCGAGCACGAGGTTCGCGACCCCGCCGGGCAGCCCCGCCTCGGCGAGCAGCCGCATGAACAGGATCGAGGTGTGCGGCGTCAGCTCGCTCGGCTTGAGCACGAACGTGTTGCCCGCGGCCAGGGCCGGGGCGATCTTCCACACCGTCTGCAGCAGCGGGTAGTTCCACGGGGTGATGAGGCCGCAGACGCCGACCGGTTCGTGCACGATCCGGCTGAACGAGTCCGCGCTGCCGGTGTCCACGACCCGGCCCGCGTCGTTGCCCGCGAGCTTGCCGAAATAGCGCAGGCAAGCCGCGATGTCGCTCATGTCGTAGCGGCTCTCCACCAGGCGTTTGCCGGTGTCGAGCGATTCGGCGCGGGCGAATTCCTCGGCGTCGCGGTCGAGCAGGTCGGCCGCGCGCAGCAGCAGGTTGCCGCGCTCGCCCGCCGGGGTCGACGGCCAGGGTCCGGTGTCGAACGCCCGGCGAGCCGCGGCGATGGCGGCCTCCGTGTCCTCCGCGGTCGCTTCGGCGACCTCGGCGACCAGGCTGCCGTCCGCGGGGCACCGGATCTCGCGCCGCCCTCCCGCACGCGCGTCCACCCATTCGCCGCCGATGTACAAGTCCGCCATGGGGTCCTCTCGAGCTCGGGGGTCCGTCCGGGATTATCACGGCCACGCGGGGTGACCGCGACTTGACTGACCGGCCTCGTGATCTTCCCCGCTCGTGGAGTTGCGTTTCCGCCGGAGCTGTGATCCGGGACGCGGGCGGCCGGACCGAGGTGGCGGCCGTCCGTAGACTGGCCGGAACCGGCGGAGGAAGAGACGGACGGGGTGGAGCGGTGACCATGCTGGACTCGGTGCACGGACCGGCGGACCTGAAGCGCATGAGCGTCGAGGACCTCGGGGAGCTGGCGGCCGAGATCAGGGACTTCCTCGTGGACAAGGTCCGCCGCAGCGGCGGGCACCTCGGTCCCAACCTGGGCGTCGTCGAGCTGACGCTGGCGCTGCACCGCGTGTTCGACTCGCCGCGCGACGCGATCGTGTGGGACGTCGGACACCAGGCGTACGTGCACAAAATCGTCACCGGGCGGCACGGCGACTTCGACAAGCTGCGCCAGCAGGGCGGACCCACCGGGTACCCGTGCCGCGGCGAAAGCGAGCACGACCTGGTGGAGAACAGCCACGCGTCCGCCGCGCTGTCCTATGTGGACGGCATGGCGAAGGCGTTCGAGCTGTCCGGCGGCCCGCGCAGGCACGCGATCGCGGTGGTCGGCGACGGCGCGCTCACCGGCGGCATGTGCTGGGAGGCGCTCAACAACATCGCCGGGCGCAAGGACCGCCCGGTCGTGATCGTGGTCAACGACAACGGCCGGTCGTACTCGCCGACCATCGGCGGGATGGCCGACCACCTGGCTTCGCTGCGGCTGCAGCCGGGCTACGAGCGGCTGCTGGACGGCGGTCGCGAACTGCTGCGCAGCACCCCGGTGGTGGGCAAGCCGATCTACGCGGCGTTGCACGCGGCTAAGGCGGGCATTAAGGATGCGTTGAGCCCGCAGGTGATGTTCTCCGACCTCGGCCTGAAGTACCTCGGCCCGGTCGACGGCCACGACCTGGTCGCGCTGGAGAAGGCGTTCCAGAGCGCGCGGGCGTTCGGCGGTTCGGTGATCGTGCACGTGGTCACCGAGAAGGGCCACGGCTACGCGCCCGCGGTGAACCACCAGGCCGACCAGATGCACCAGACCGACCCGATCGACCCGGAGACCGGCCTGCCCCCGGTGAAGGGCCCGAGCTGGACCGGCGTGTTCGGCGACGAGCTGGCGAAGATCGGCGAGGAGCGCGAGGACGTCGTGGCGATCACCGCCGCGATGCTGCGCTCGACCGGGCTGGAGAAGTTCTCCGAGCGCTTCCCGGACCGCTGGTTCGACGTCGGCATCGCCGAACAGCACGCGGTGACGTCCGCGGCGGGCCTCGCGATGGGCGGCTGCCACCCCGTCGTCGCGCTGTACTCGACGTTCCTGAACCGGGCTTTCGACCAGGTCCTGATGGACGTCGCGCTGCACCGCCAGCCGGTGACGTTCGTGCTGGACCGCGCGGGCATCACCGGACCGGACGGCCCGAGCCACCACGGCATGTGGGACCTGTCGCTGCTGGGCATGGTGCCGGGCATGCGGGTGGCCGCGCCGCGCGACCCGGGAACGCTGCGCGAGGAACTGCGCGAAGCGGTCGCGGTCCAGGACGGCCCGACCGCGCTGCGGTTCTCGAAGGGCAGCGTCGGCCCGGACGTGCCCGCGGTGGAACGCATCGGCACGGTCGACCTGCTGCGCCGCCCCTCGGGTTCGACGGACGTGCTGCTGGTCGCGGTGGGTCCGTTCGCGCAGCTGGCCCTGTCGGCCGCGGACCGGTTGGCGGACCAGGGCATCGGCGTGACGGTCGCGGACCCGCGCTGGGTGGTCCCGGTGCCCGCGGAGCTGGTCGCGCTGGCTGAGCAGCACAAACTCGTGGTGACAGTCGAGGACAGCGGCCGCCACGGCGGCTTCGGCTCGGCCTTGGCGGCGGTGCTGCGCGACGCCGAGTGTGACGTCCCGCTGCGCGACCTCGCGGTGCCGCAGGCGTTCCACGACCACGGAACCCGCGCGGAGGTGCTGGACCGGATCGGCCTGACCGCCCAGGACGTGGCGCGGCGGATCACGGAGTGGGCGTCGGGTCGGCTGGGTGCCGATGTGGAGGAGACGGCGGGCGAGAAGCCGCGCGCCTGAGCGGAGTGGGCTCCGGGGCGGCTGGCTGCTGGCTTGGCGGGAGCGCGGAGGTAGGGCGCGCTTGAGCAAAGCGGGCTTCGGGTCGGCACTGGCTCGGAGGGACCGCAGGAGACAAGCGCGCCTGAGCGGAGTGGGGCTGGGGTCGGCACTCGGTGCCGACTTGCAGGGAGCAGCGGGGAGAAGTTGCGCGTCTGAGCCGAGTGGGCTCCGGGGTCGGCTGGCTGCTGACATGGCGGAACGCGAGGGACCAGCTGCGAGCCCGCGCGCAGTGGGGCAGGAGCGAAAGAAGTCCCGCGCTTGAACGGCGGGTCTCCGGCGCAGAAACCCGCCGTGTTCATTACTCAGCGGCAGCGGCCGGGACCTCGGCAGCGAAGGTCTGGTCAATGTCCGGGATCCAGTAGCAAATCTCGAGCGTCTTGATCCGCGACATGTGCCAGACCTTCCGGCTGCTGCCCAGAGCCCCGGCCGCCCCGAGCAGCGAAAGCGCGGCGGCTCCGGCGGCGATCACCCGGTGCGGCCCCGTCGCGGTCTGGACGAGTGCGACCACCGCGGCCAGCGCGAACGCGAACGCGATGTTGCGCAGCATCACCGACTGCGCGCGCATCCGGACGATTTCTCCCGCCGCGTCCTTGTCGTGCAGTTCAGCCGCGGCGACGAGCAGCGCCGGGTTGGACTGGACGTAAGCGCGTTCGCGCGCCTGCGGGACCTGGGCGACGAACTCCTGCCGCGCGGCCTCCGCGTCCCGGCGGGGGCGGAGTCGCTCCAGTTGTGCGGCCAGGGGGTGGAAGAGGTGTCCGAGCAAGTAACTCGCCACTACAGCACCGGCGACCAGCAGCGCGCCCGGTGCGGACGTCAGAGCGGCGACGTGCAGCACACCCAGCCGGTCGAGTACGTAGACCAGCAGCGACAACTGGACCGCTCCGGGCACGGCGAAGCTGAACAAGTCGAAGATGCCGACTGCGAACGTCACGAATCGCCTCCAGGACCGGGGTTTCCGGGATCCTCCCACAACTGTCCCGCGCGGGTACCGTGTTTGGTCATCGCTGCGCGCGATAGCTGTGATCCTCGCTGGGCCCTTTCCGTTTTCCGCGTTCCCGGAAGAATCAGGGAAGCAGGTTATGGGAAAGGTGGAGAGAATGTCGGAAATCAGCAGGCGGGGCGCGCTCGGGGCAGGTGCGGGAATCGCTGCGGCGACCGCGCTCGGGGCGAGCGGGACCGCGCGGGCGAGCACGGAGAAACCAGCGAAACCGACGTACGTTTTACCGCTCGCCAAATCCGCGCCTGCCGTCCACGACGGCGGGACGTTGCGCGGGGCTCACGAGAAGAACTTCCCGATATTTGCAGGTCAGCAGGGTTCGGTGTATCTGGTGCATCTCGACCCCGGCGGTGTGCGCGAGCCGCATTGGCATCCGTCTGCGTGGGAGTTGAACTACATCATTTCCGGCAAGGCGGACTGGAGCATTCTCGGCACGCACGAGGACGGCAGTTACCACAATGCGGTTTTCAGTGCGGGAGCCGGGGAGCTCGTCTTCGCGCCGCAGGGATTCTTTCATTATTTCGCGAATTCCAGCAACACCGACGGGCTGGACGTGCTCGTCATGTTCAACACCAGCAGCGGGGAGCCGAACGATGACATCGGCATCGTCGGGACGCTGAACTCGCTGCCGCGCGAGATCCTCGCCGCCTCGTTCGGGGTTCCGGTGTCCGCGTTCGCCGCGGTGCCGAAGGACCTCAAGCCGGTGGTGATCACTCGCCGCCGGTAGTGGCAGTCGACACACCTGGTGCACGGTCGCACACTGAGAGTGGTACTCCGGAATAGTGATCGATCCGGTGCTGCTGCGCACTTTTCTCGCGGTTGCCGAGGCGGGCGGGTTCTCCGAAGCCGCTCGCAGGCTGGATCTCGGGCAGTCGACAGTGAGCCAGCACGTCCGCCGCCTCGAAACGGCGCTCAGTTGCGTGCTGTTCGAGCGCGACACGCACAGCGTGCGCCTCACCGGCGACGGCGAGACGATGACCGGCTTCGCCCGCGGCATCCTCGACCAGCAGGACCGCGCACTCCGCTATTTCTCCCGGCCGGGCCCGCGCGGGCGGGTCCGGTTCGGGGTGTGCGAGGACTTCCTGCTCGGCCACGCCGCGGACGTCCTCGGCCGGTTCCGCGGCGCGCATCCGGGGATCGACCTCGAGCTGTCGGTCGAGTTGAGCGACGTGCTGCATTCCCGGCTCGCCGACGGAGACCTCGATCTGGTGCTCGCCAAACGCGATTCCGGACAGGGCGTGCGACGCGACCCGCTCGTGTGGGTGGGCGCGGCCGGGCTGGAGTTGATCCCGGGCGAGCCGGTGCCGCTGGTCCTCTACCCGGAGCCGAGCGTCACCCGGGCCCGCGCGCTGACCGCGTTGCGCCGCAACGGTGTCCAGTGGCGGATCGGCTGCGTCAGCGAACGGCTGAACGGCCTGCGGGTCGCGCTCGAAGCCGGGCTCGGCGTGGGCCTGTTCGCGGAATCCGTGGTCCCGGACGGGCTGGTGCCGATCGCGGACCTGCCCGATCCGGGATCGGTGACGTTCGTGCTGAGCCACCGAGGGACGGCGCGGGGTTCGGCGGCTGCGCTGGCGGACGCGATCCTGTCCGCACAGTGGAGCCGCCCGCCGCTCACGCTTCGGCAACCACCGCTTCCGCAGCGATAGCCGTCGAAGGCCGGAACACCTCCCGGGGCTCCGGAAATACCTTCACCAGCACCGGATACGCCACCGCGGCCGTGCACAGCGTCACCACCAGGCTGATGTCCACCCCGCCCGCGATGCCTGCCAGCGGTCCGGTGATCATCGGCGTGTTCGCGCACAGCAGGCCCAGTCCGGTGGCCGGGATCCAGGCCGCCATCGCGCGCCAGTTGACGCCCCGGTGGAACCAGTATCGTCCGCCGGTGCGGCCCTCGTTGAAGACTTGCAGGTCGGCCGGGTCGTAGTATCCGCGGCGCTGCACGTAGCCGATCATCATGATCACCATCCACGGCGACGTGCACAGCACGATCAGCGTCGCGAACGCGTTGATGCTGGACACCATGTCGAGCACGAAATTGCCGACGAAGATGAACAACACACTGAGCGTCCCGATCAGCAGCGTGGCCCGCACGCGGGACAAGCGCGGGAAGATCGAGCTGAAGTCCAGTCCGGTGCCGTACAGCGCGGTGGTGCCGGTGGACAGCCCGCCGATCAGTGCGACCACGATCAGCGGGATCGCGTACCAGAGCGGGGAAATCGCGGTCAGGCCGGTGACGTAGTCGGCCGGGTCGGCGACCAGGGTCGCGGTCGCGATGCCGAAGCCGAACGGCAGCAGCGTCGCCAGCTGGGCGAGGAACGGCGCGGCCAGCAGCGAGCGGCGCGAGTGGGTGGCCGGGATGTAGCGCGACCAGTCGCCGAGGAACGCGCCGAACGAGATCGGGTTCGCCATCACGGTCAGCACGGCGAGGATCCACGTCGGCCAGAAGCCGCCGAGGGCGAAGTTGCCGCTGCCCGCGAATGACGGGTCGAACGAGCCGCCGTAGGCGAAGATCCCCACCAGCATGATGAGCGTGCCCAGCGTTACCGCGACACGGTTGACCAGCAGCATGAAGCGGTAGCCGTAAATGCACACGACGAGGACGGCGATCGCGATCACGCCATAGGCGACAGCGCGCAGCACAGGACCGCCGTCGATGCCGAAAAGCCGTTGTGCCGCACCGGCTACCGCGTCGCCGCTCACCCACACCGAGATCGCGAAGAAGGTGATCGCGGTGAGCAGCGACAGGAACGAGCCGACGCACCGGCCGACCACGCCGAAGTGCGCGCCGGACGAAACCGCGTTGTTGGTGCGGGTGACCGGGCCGAACAGGGCCATCGGGGACAGCACGAGCGCGCCGAGCACCACGCCCACGACGGTCGCCGCGAGTGCCGCCCAGAAGCTCAGCCCGTACGCGATGGGCAGCGTGCCGAGGATGATCGTGGCGAACGTGTTGGCCCCGCCGAACGCGAGCCGGAACAGGTCGCGCGGCCGGGACGTCTGCTCGGCGGGCGGGATCGGCGCGATGCCGTGCTGTTCGACCTCGGTGACTTTGTCGCTCATCACTCGAACCTCGTCATC
The DNA here is from genome assembly GCF_006704225.1 of Amycolatopsis sp. Poz14. NCBI lineage: Bacteria > Bacillati > Actinomycetota > Actinomycetes > Pseudonocardiales > Pseudonocardiaceae > Amycolatopsis > Amycolatopsis sp. Poz14. Next base: position 7,953,509 of record NZ_JACLHD010000001.1, on the reverse strand, counting down.
ACGTGCTTGACCCGGGTGTACTCGGCGAACGAGTACGCCGAGAGGTCCTTGCCGTGCCCGGAGTGGCCGAACCCGCCGTGCGGCATCTCGGCGGTCAGCGGGCCGTGCGTGTTCACCCACACGCAGCCGAAATCGAGGTCGCGCGACACCCGTGCGACTCGGGCGACGTCGTTCGTCCAGACCGAAGAAGCCAGCCCGTACGGGACCCCGTTGGCCAGTTCCAGCGCTTCCGTCTCGTCGGCGAACGGCTGGACGGTGATCACCGGCGCGAAGACTTCCTCCTGCACCAGTTCGTCGTCCTGGCGGAGGCCGGACACGACGGTCGGCGCGAGCTGGAAGCCTGGTCCGGGCGCGGTGCCGCCGGTTTCGACGCGGGCGTGCGACGGCAGCCGCTCCAGCAGGCCGAGCACGCGGTCGAGCTGGGCACGGCTGTTGAGCGGGCCGTAGTCGATGTCCGGACGGCGGGTGGCGGCCGTTTTCGCCAGCGCGGCAACGAATTCGTCGTGGACGCTCTCGTGCACCAGCACGCGGCTGCCCGCGGTGCAGTCCTGCCCGGCGTTGTAGAACGCGGCGTCGGCGATCCGCTCGGCGGTGTCGGCGAGGTCGGTGTCCGGGAAGACCAGCAGGGGAGCGTTGCCGCCCAGTTCCAGGTGGGTGCGCTTGAGATCGGCCGCGGCGACGGTGGCCACGTCGATGCCGGCGCGCGTCGAGCCGGTGATGGACACCAGGTCGGTGTGCGGGTGCCGGACCAGCGCGCGGCCGGTTTCCCGGTCGCCGCACACGACGTTGAACACGCCCGGCGGCAGGAATTCCGCCGCGGCCTCGGCCAGCAGCACCGCGGTGGACGGCGTGGTTTCCGCCGGCTTGAGCACCACGGTGTTGCCCGCGGCGAGCGCCGGGCCGATCTTCCAGACGGCCATCATCAGCGGGTAGTTCCACGGCGCGATCTGCGCGCACACGCCGATCGGCTCGCGGCGGATCACCGACGTGTGCCCGGGCAGGTACTCGCCCGCGCCGGTGCCTTCGAGCTGCCGCGCGGCGCCGGCGAAGAACCGCAGCGTGCTCACGCATTCCGGGATTTCCTCGTCCAGCATGACCGAACGGACCTTGCCGGTCTCGCGGACCTCGGCGTCGGCGAACTCTTCCGCGCGGGCTTCCAGTGAGTCGGCGATCTTGAGCAGCGCTTCCTGACGTTGCGCGGGCGTGCTGCGCCGCCACGACCGGAACGCGCGCGCCGCCGACTCCATCGCCAGGTCGATTTCGTTCCGCCGGGAAATGACGCTGGTGCCGAAGACCATGCCGGTAGCCGGATTGGTCAGTTCGAGGGTCGCCTCGGTGTCGGGAGTGTCGACCAAGGCGCCGCCGACGAAGTTGCGGACGTGGGTCATGAGTGCTCCAAATGGGTTGGGGCGAACATCTTCAGCAGCGCGGGAAGCACGACGACCGACGGCCCCGGAGTGCGCAGCGCTTCGGCGAGATCCGTGCGGACACTGTCCACAGTGGTCTTTCGGGCGGGGATGCCGAACGATTCGGCGAGCGCGACGAAATCCGGTCGCGGCAGTTCTGTCGCGGTCGTCTGGCCGAACGCGCCGGTGAGGTACTCGCGGAGGATGCCGTAGCCGCCGTCGTCGACGACCAGCCAGGTCACGTCGAGCTGGTGCTGCACGGCGGTGGCCAGCTCAGCCAGTCCGTACATCGCGCCGCCGTCACCGGACACGGCCAGCGACCGCACGCCTGCCGCAGCAGCGCCGAGCGCGCCGGGAAGGCCGTAACCGAGCCCGCCCGCACCTTGCGCGGTATGAATCGGCGCGCCGTCCGGATTCCACACCGACCACGCCCAGTAGGCCGCGATGGTCATATCCCAGAAGGTTTGCGTGCCTTCGGGAAGCGCGGCACGGATGTCGTCGATCAGCTTCCGTTCGAGCGTGAGCGGCTGACTGTCCAACCTGGACTCGACGCGCGCGAGCAGATCCTTCACCGCGGCTTCGGCGCGGCCGTCCGGAGTGCGCGGCGTGAGCTGGCCGAGCAGTGCGCGAAGGGTGTGCCGGACATCGGCGTGCAGCCCGAGCGCGGGGTAGTTCGACTCCAGCTTCCCGAGATCCGCTTCGACCTGCACGACCTGGCCGCGCGGCGCGAACTCGCGGTAGTTGCTGGACAGCTCGCCGAGCCCGGAGCCGAGCACCAGCAGGACGTCGGCGGCGGAGAGGAATTCCGTGGTGTGCCAGTCTTCCATCCACGATTGGGCGGACAGTTCGTGGTCCCAGGCGAAAACGCCCTTGCCGCCGAACGTCGACACCACCGGTGCGCGCAGCGTTTCGACGAGCTGGCGCAGTTCCTCCTGCGCTCCGGACCGCAGTGCGCCGCCACCGGCGAGGATCACCGGATTCTTCGCTGCGTCAAGGAGTTTCGCGGCTTCGGCCACCAGCTCCGGCAACGGTTCGAGGGGAGCCGGAGCCGTGGTCACTGACGTCAGCTGCGGCAGGATCGTCTCAGCGAGCAGCACGTCCTGCGGGATTTCCACCCACACCGGCCCGTACGGCGCGGTCGCGGCGGATTCCCACGCCTCGCGCAGCGCGGTCGGGATCTGGCTGATCGACCGGACCACGTGCACCGACTTCGCGACGTCCCGGAAGCTGGCCTGCTGGTCGGTGAGTTCGTGCAGGTAGCCGTGCCGTCCGCCGCCGAGTCCGGCGACCGGGACCTGGCTGGAGATGCCGAGCACCGGCACCGAGGCCGCGCGCGATTCCTGCAGCGACGCCAGCGTGAGCAGCGCGCCGGGGCCGGTCGACACGATCATCGGCGTGACCGGCACCGGGCCGTGCGGATCGGCGGCGAGCCGGGCGCGCGCGTGGCCGTCCGCGGCGAAGGCGAGATTGTTCTCCACCCGCGAGCTGACCACGCGCACGTCTTCAGCGCGGCGCAGCGCTTCGAACAAACCGAGCGCGTGCTGTCCGGGCAGTCCGAACACAGTGTCCGCGCCGAGCGCCCGCAGCGTCTCTACGACAACGTCGCCGCCGATCCGGGTCATGCGCCGCGTCCCAGCGCCAGCAGGCTGACCAGGTCGTAGGCGACGTGCGAAGCGGCGACAGCGGTGATCTCGGCGTGGTCGTAGGCCGGGGCCAGCTCCACGACGTCCGCGCCGACCAGGTTGAGCCCGCGCAGGCCGCGCAGGATCTCCAGCAGTTCGCGGCTGGTCATGCCGCCCGCTTCGGGGGTGCCGGTGCCGGGCGCGTGCGCGGGGTCGAGCACGTCGATGTCCACGGACACGTACAGCGGACGGTCGCCGATGCGCTGCCGAAGCGCGTCCACGGTCTCGTCGATGCCGCGGCGCAGTACGTCGCCGGAGGTGACGATGCCGAAGCCGAGGCGACGGTCTTCTTCAAGGTCGCGCTTGCCGTACAGCGGGCCGCGCGTGCCCACGTGCGACACGGCGCTGGTGTCGAGGATGCCTTCTTCGACCGCGCGACGGAACGGCGTGCCGTGCGTGTACGGCTCGCCGAAGTAGGTGTCCCAGGTGTCGAGGTGAGCGTCGAAGTGAAGCAGCGCAACGGGACCGTGCTTCTTCGCCGCCGCGCGCAGCAGCGGGAGCGCGATGGTGTGGTCGCCGCCGACCGTCACGAGCTTCGTCTCGCCCGCCGTAAGCGCTTCGGCTTCCTGCTGCAGCTTCTCGATCGCTTCGCCGATGTGGAACGGGTTGACCGCGATGTCGCCGGCGTCGACGACCTGCTTCTCCGCGAACGGCGAAACGTCCAGACCCGGGTGGTAGGGCCGCAGCAGCCGGCTCGCCTCGCGAAGCGCCGAAGGACCGAACCGCGCGCCGGGGCGGTAGGACACGCCGGAGTCGAACGGCACGCCGACCACGGCTACGTCGGCGCTCGGCACTTCGTCGATCCGCGGCAGCCGCGCGAAGGTCGCGAAGCCGGCGAAACGCGGGATCTGCGACGAGTCGAGCGGGCCGACCGGACGCTGTTCACTCACTGGGTCAACTCCTGTCGGGTTTCGGATGCGCTGAGATCTTCAGCGGCTTCGGACCCGTGCAGACGTTGTGTCCACACGGAAAGAATGCTGTCCGGCGTACGCGGTGTCGCGAGGCTGACGCCGACGTACACGACCAGGCTGACGCCGAGGCCCCAATAAATCGGACTGTTGGCCGCGACACCGTCGATGATCATGAAGGCGATGACGGACACCGTGCCGGCCACCATCGACGCGTACGCGCCTTCGCGAGTGCCGCGCTTCCAGAACAGCGCGCCGACGATCGTGACGAGAAGGCCGCCGACGAGGATGTCGTACGCGATGGTGAGCGCGTTGACGACGTCGTCCACGAGCATTGCGATACCGATGGCCACGATGCCCAGCACAAGTGTCGTCACTCGGTTACGCAAGACCTCGCCACTCTTAAGGCCGATCTTGCGGAACAGGTCCGAAGTCGTCGTGGTGGCGCACGCGATGAGCGCGCCGCTCGAAGTCGACATCAGCGCCGACAGCGCCGCAGCGAGCACGAGACCGCGTACGCCGGTGGGCAGGAGCCGTTCGGCGATGGTGGCGAAGGCGTCCTGCGCGCTGCCGAGGTCTGGGTACAGCACCTTCGCCGCCGTACCGATCAGCGCGCCAGCGATGCCGTAGACAAGGCAGTACACGCCGGAGATGACGCCGCCGCCGGTCGCGACGCGCGGCGTGCGCGCGGTGAACACGCGCTGCCAGATGTCCTGCCCGATCAGCAACCCGAACGTGTAGATCAGGAAGTAGGTCAGGATCGTCTCGCCGCCGATCGAGGTGAACTCGAAGTACGACGCGTCCAGCTTCTCGGCCATCCCGCTGAAACCGCCCGCCGAGACGAGCGCGACCGGCAGCAGCACGAACAGGATGCCGATCGTCTTGATCACGAACTGCGCGATGTCGGTCAGCGTGATCGACCACATGCCGCCCAGCACCGAGTACAGCACCACGATCGACCCGCCGATCGCGATCCCGGCCCAGCTCGGGATCGAGAACAGCACCTTGAAGATCGACGCGAACGCCAGCGTCGAGGTGACCGTGAGCATCAGCGTGTAGCCCCACATCACCGCGCCGGACACCGCGCTCGCGCGGCCGCCGTAGCGCAGGTCGAGCATCTCGCCGACGGTGTAGACGCGCAGTTTCACCAGCCGCCGCGCGAAAACCGCGTGCAGCACGAGGATCCCGACGCCGATCGTGATCACCAGCCACGCGCCGGAGATGCCGTAGGTGTAGCCGAGCTTCACGCCGCCGACGGTCGACGCGCCGCCGAGCACGACGGCCGACATCGTGCCGGAGTACATGAACCAGCCGAGCCGCCGTCCGGCGACCAGGTAGTCGGATTTGGTCTTGGCCAGCCGGAGGCCGATCCAGCCGACCCCGATCATGCCCGCGATGTACAGCGCGATCACCGCATAGTCGCCGCCCACGGGTCCTCCTCGATACGGGGTGGGGTTCTTGCGGGACACCGTAGGGTCGGGCGACCCCGCGGCGGCATGGGACGATGTATCCAGGACTTCGCCGGAGATTGGTTGAAATGACCCACCAGGACGTGCTGTTGCCCGCGGAGGTGACAGTTCCACTACGCACCGTCGCGGGCAACCCGGAGCTGGCGCTCGACGTCGTGCCCGAAACGCTCCGTCCGGGCGCGCTGGACCGGCCGGTGCGGTGGGCGCACGTGAGCGAACTGGCCGACCCCGCGCCGTACCTGGTGGGCGCCGAACTCGTGCTCACCGCGGGCGTGAACCTGCCGAAGGACGCCGACCGGTACGTCCGAGGGCTGCGCGACGCGGGCGTCACCGCGCTCGGTTTCGGCCTCACCCCGACGGTCTCGGAAACTCTGCCGTCCTCGCTGCGCGACGCCTGCGCGGAGCACGGCCTGCCGCTGCTGGTGGTGCCGCCCGCGACGCCGTTCCTGGCGATCAACCGCGCCGTCGCGGTCGCGCTCGCCGAAGCCGGGCGGCATGAAGAACGGCGACTGGCGGAAGGCCGCGAAGCGCTGACGCGAGCCGCTGGCGGCGGCCTGGGGGAGTTGGTCGCCGCGCTCGCCGGACGATTGCGCGGGTGGGTCGCGATGGTCGGTGCCGGGGACGTACTGGCGGCGGGCTACGACGCGCCGCAACCGTTGCCGTCGCCGGTGAAGGAATTGCTCGCGACCTTGCGAGCTCGCTCCGGAATCCGCATCGCCTCCACTGAATTGCCGGACGGCACGCATGTTGTCGCGCAGCCGGTCTATCCGCAGGCGACCGCGGCGCACCTGGTCGTGGTCGGCCGGGCGCAACGGTTCGACAGCGGAGACCGGGCGATCCTGGCCGTCGGCGCGGCGCTGCTGGGCCTCGTCGGCCGCGCCGGATCGGACAGCGCGGAACTCGGTGCCGCGGCGACAGCGTTGCTGCTCGGCGGTCCCGGCGCGGATGCGCTCGCCGGAGTCGTCGGCAGCGATCAAGCCCGGCTCGTCGCCGGAATCGCCCACCGAAAGGGTCCGGACGCGCTCGCCCGGCGGCCGGACTGGCTGCGCGCCCGCCTCGACACCCCGCTGGTCCAGGTCCTGCCCGGCCCCCGGTTCTACGCCATCGCAGGCGAACCCAGCGACCTGGACGGTCTCCTGGACCACGGCTGGCTCGCGGTCGCCAGCCCGCCGCACCCCGCCGCGAACCTGCCCGCCGCCGTCGCGGAAACCGAACTGCTGCTCGCCCGCGCCCGCGCGCTGGCCCGTCCGCTGGCCGCCAGCGCCGACCCGCTCGGCTTCGACGAACTGATCCCGCCCGCCGCGGCAGGCGCGTTCGCCGAACGTCTGCTGGCCCCGCTGCGAGAACTGGATCGCGCGCACAGCCGCGAACTGGTGCCGACGCTGCGAACGTGGCTGGCGAACCACGGAAGCTGGGACCGGACCGCCGCCGAACTCGGCGTGCACCGCAACAGCGTGCGGCACCGGATCGGTCAGGTGGAACGGGCGCTGGGCGTCGAACTGGCCGACCCGGAAACGCGAATGCGGCTGTGGTTCGCGTTGCGGTGGGGCTGAACGCGAGCGTCCCCCTCCGGTATTGTGTGCTGGTCCACCGGAACTCGGTCGCATGCCGGACCGCGTGAAATCTGTTCAAGACCGGAAAACGAGCTTTTTTTAGCAGGAACTGCGCCGATCGGCGCAGAACCCGCTATGCGTCAGCGAGATCATGGAAGGCAGGATTGAGACATCGTGACTGTTGTCCGTTCGTTTCGGCTGCATTCCAGTGCCAACGAGGGCAAGCACGCTCAAGTGGCAGCTCTGTTGCCGCGGTGGCAAGCCGGTCTGGGCCGAGCGCAATCCGAAGCGGTCGCTATCTTCTTCACCACAGGAAAGCTGCCGCGGTGGATCGACGCCAAAACATGGGGCGGCGGGTTGTCGCAGCGCCAGTGGGATTCGGTCGTCGCGCAGGCGATCGCGGCGCACCGTTCGTGGCTGGGCAGTTGCGAGAACGAGTTCCGTCGAACAGTCGCTCGCTCCGCTCTTTCAGCCGCGTGCAAGCGCGACCTGTTCTACCTCAACAAAGCACACGCATGGCATGCTCCCGCGACCGGCGAGCAGGTGGCGATCTCCGGCAAAAGCAGTATCCCGGCAGAGGTGCTGAGGCTGGCCCGCCGTATCTTCAAACAGGCCAGGACTCGTGTCCGGCATCCGGATTTGCGGCGGGTCCGCACGATGGTGATGGACGGTAAAATAGCCGCCGTGGAGACCTCCGAAAGGGAGCACGCCGACTATTGGGTGCGGATTTCCACGCTGCGGGCGGGCAAGCCGGTGCGGATTCCGCTGCACGCTCACCGTGCCTTCCTCGAACGCCTCGCCACACCGGATGCGCGGCTGGCCAGCCACTGCCAGGTTCGAGTTGCGGAGGACGGCACCGTGACCTACCGGCTGGCTGTCCATACCCCCGTCGCCAGACCACGTGAAGGCGGACGCACTGTCGGCGTGGACTGGGGTCTCTCAACACTGCTGGCCACCAGCGACGGCCATCTGCGCGGACGTGGCTTTCTCGCCCGGCTCCGTGCGTACGACGACCGATTGCAGCCTTTGGCGGCGGCGTTGCAGCGCAACGGAATCAAGCTCGGCAACTCCCGGCGTTATCGGGCGCTGGTCAACGACATCCGCGAGTTCGTCACCAACGAAACCAACCGCTGCCTCAACCGCATCGCGGCCGACCCCGCGATCTCGACGCTGGCGGTCGAACGGCTGGACCTGCGAGGCATGGTGCGGCAAGGCCAGCTCTCCCGCCGCATGCGCCGTCTGATAACCGTCGCGGGACGCGGGGCTGTGCGAGCCAAGCTCGATTCCTTGCGTGAAGACACGGGACTGTCCACTGTCGAAGTCAATCCTGCCCACACCAGCCGCGAATGCGACGGCTGCGGATACACGCACCCTGGCAACCGCCGAACCCAGGACATCTTTCGGTGCCGGTTCTGCGGAAAAATCGTCCACGCCGACATCGGCGGCGCCCGCACAATCCTGGGACGTTCCCAGCTCGACCGGCACTGGCTCGACCGGCCTCGTGGACACATCCTGACCGCACTCGACAACGACTTCCAGGCCCGCTGGGGACTGAGATTTGCCGATGTGGTTCAGCGACGCAACACCATGGTGCCACGAGTCGCACCCGCGCCGGCTGCTTCAGCGGCGGAAGCAAACGCTCATCCACGCGTTGCATGACTCTCTCAGGTGCTCTCAGGAAACTATGGGATTGTGGTCTGGTGCGAGTTCTGGTAGTCGAAGACGAAGAGCCGTTGGCCGACGCGATCGCCCGCGGGCTGCGGCGGGAGGGCATGGCCGTCGACATCGCGCTCACGGGCGACGACGGGCACGAGAAGTCGTCCGTCACGCGGTACGACGTGGTGCTGCTCGACCGCGACCTGCCTGGGATGTCCGGCGACGACCTGTGCCGCGAGATCGTGACGTCCGGCGAGCTGACGCGCGTGCTGATGCTGACCGCGAGCAGTTCGGTGTCCGACCGGGTGGACGGGCTGTCCCTGGGCGCGGACGACTATCTCGCCAAGCCGTTCGCGTTCCCGGAGCTGGTCGCGCGCGTGCGGGCGCTGGGCCGCCGCGCGACGCCCGCCGCTCCGCCGCTGCTCACCGCGGGCGACGTCGAGCTGGACCCGGCGAAGCGCACCGTCCGGCGCGCGAGCGGGCCGGTCGAGCTGACCCGCAAGGAGTTCGGCGTGCTCGAGGTGCTGCTGTCCGCGGGCGGATCCGTGGTCAGCAGCGAGGAACTGCTCGAACGGGTGTGGGACGAGAACGCCGACCCCTTCACCACGACGGTCCGGGTCACCGTGATGACCTTGCGCAAGAAGCTCGGCGAACCGGGCATCATCGAGACCGTGGTCGGCTCGGGCTACCGGGTGTCGGTCGCCGGTTCCGAGTGAAGCTTCCCGGCGCCCGCAGCCTGCGGGTGCGCGTCACCGTCCTGGCGACCGTCCTGGTCGCCGCGGCCGGGTTGCTGCTGCTGTGGCTGGCGTGGACGCTCGTCGGCGACGCCGTCGACGCCGTGCCGCACATGCCGCCGGGCACCATCGTGCGGGTCGACGGCATCGACGTGGACGCGTCCACGCTCGCGCAGCACCTGCGTCAGCACGCGGTCACCCGGGTGCTGATCTTCGGCTCGCTGGCGTTCTGTTTCGTGGTGGCCGCGGCGGCGATCCTGGCTTGGACCTTCACCTCCCGCGTGCTGCGGCCGCTGCGCGAGATCACCGGGACCGCGCGGCGGCTGTCGATCGAGTCGATGGGGGAGCGCATCGGCGAGATCCGCTCGCGCGACGAACTGGCCGAGCTGGCGCGGACATTCGACGACATGCTCGACCGGCTCCAGGACGCGTTCGATTCGCAGCGGCATTTCGTCGCCAACGCGAGCCACGAATTGCGCACGCCGCTGTCGGTGATCCGCACGGAATTGGACGTCACGCTGTCCGACGAACACGCCGACGTGGCCGAATTCCGCCGGATGGCCGGGGTCGTGCTGGACGCGACGAACCGGGCGGGACAGCTGGTGAACTCGTTGCTGTTGCTGGCCAGGACCGACGGAGCCGGTCTGGTGACGCGGGAGCTGGTCGACCTGACCGTGCTCGTGGAACGGGCTTGGTCCGCGGTCCGCGGCGAGGCCGAACAACGCGGCCTGCGCGCGGATTTCGCGATGCAGCCCTCGCCCGCGATCGGGGATTCGGCTTTGCTGGAACGGATCGCCGGGAACCTGGTCGAGAACGCGGTGCGGCACAACGTCGACGGCGGCTGGATCGAGGTGACGACGGAGCCGGGCGCGCAATGGTCGACGCTGCGGGTGCGTTCGTCGGGCGGGCTGCTGGACCCGGCGGCGGTCCCGGAACTGTTCCAGCCGTTCCGCCGCGCCGGGGTGGCCCGGACGGCGCGTTCCGGTGCGGGACTGGGACTTTCGATCGTGCGGGCGGCGGTGCAGGCCCACGGAGGGACGGTGTCCGCGGAGCCAGTGGTCGGCGGCGGGCTGGCGGTGACGGTGCGGCTGCCGTCGGTGTAGCACTTATGTAGCACATGAGAGAAAAGGTTGCTACACTCCTGCCTATGGGGTACGCAATCGGCCAGCGAGAGCTGCGCAACGACAACGCGGAGATCATGCGTCGCGTAGCAGCGGGCGAGTCGTTTGTGGTGACCCGCAACGGGAAGCCGGTAGCCGACCTGGTGCCGCACCGCGCCCCGGAGGAGCCGCGGCGAGACCGGACGCTCGGCGAGATCCAGGAAGCTTTCCGCGGGCTGCCGCCGATGGACAGCGCCGAATGGCGTCGCGAGCGGGAAGCCGACGACGCTGTCTTCGGGCCGGACCGCATCGGCGATCCCGGCGAAGACCAGTGACCGCTCCGTCCCGGGTGCTGCTCGACACTTCGGTGGTCATCGATCTCGAGCGGATCGATCTGGGCCCGTACGCGTCCTCGGTGCCCGCGGTCAGTTCGGTGACCGTCGCGGAGCTGGCCTACGGCCTCGTCACCGACGATCCGGTCCGGCTCGCGGAACGGATCGAGCGCTACCGCCGTGTTCTCGACCAGTTCGCGGTGCTGCCGTTCGGCGTCGACGAAGCCAAGATGTACGGAACGGGTGCGGGACTGGTCCGGCGGTTCGGGCGGGATCCGCGTCCCCGCCGGATGGACCTGCAGATCGCGGCGACGGCGGCGGCGCACCAGATCCCGTTGCTCACCAGGAATCTCAAGGACTTCGCCGGGCTCGACCGGCTGCTGACCGTCATCGAGGTCTGAGCACGGCCGTCGACTGTCCTCATTGGACTGGACGGCCTTCGGTCCCGAACTCCCGGAGGCAGAATTCCGTGAGCTCGGCGAGCGCGGCCGTGGGTTTGCTGCCGCGGACCCGGGCGAGCACGACCGCGTTCTCGGGCAAGTCGTCGGCGATGCGCCGGTAGATCAGCGGCAGCCCGTCGTAGCTGAGGTCGCCGTGCGGTCTCCCCATGAGCAGCGAATAGCCGAGCCCGCGCGCGACCATCGCGCGGATGGTGTCGACGTTGGACATGCTCCAGCCGACCCGCGGTTCGACGCCGACGTGCCGCATCAGGTTCTCGACCAGATCGCGCGCGGGCTGCAGGGACGTCAGCACGGCGGGCTCGGCGCTGAGTTCGGCGAGGGCGATCTCGTCGCGGCCGGCGAGGCGGTGGTTCGCGGGCAGCACCAGGCGCAGCCGGACCGGGGCGATGCGTTCGTGGTCGAGTCCGCGGCGCAGATGCGCGGAATACATCAGGCACGCGTCGATGTCGCCGTCGGCCAGTTGCCGCTGGAGTTCGTCGGACGGGCCTTCGGCGATCTCCAGGCGCAGCGCGGGATGTTCGCGGAGGAAGTGCTCGATGATGCTCGGCAGCAGCCACGGCGACAGCGTCGGGAAGCAGCCGATCCGCAGCGTGCCGACCAACTCGCCGCGCATGACGTGCGCGGTGTCGCGCAGCCGGTCGGTCTCGGCGAGCACCGCGCGTGCCTGGTCCGCGGCGAGCCGTCCGGCGCGGGTGAGCGTGACGCCGGTGGCTCGTCTGCGCAGGGTCAGCTGAACGGCGAGGCTGGACTCGAGGTCGGTCAGCGCTTGCGAAACGGCCCCGGGTGAGACGTGCAGAGCACGGGCCGCGTCGCTGATCGACCCTTTCTCCGCCACCGCGACGAAGTACTGGAGCTGTCTGAGAGTGAGTTCCTTCATCAGTTCTTCTTAAAAAGATCCGCATCTTTTATGGCTTTTCCTGAGATCGGGAGCCTCCCATACTGAGCCGGACTTGCTCAACGTGGAGGTCCGCATGCAGCCAGAATCCCCAGAATCCGCCCCGCCGCACGCCGTCGCGCTCGGCACCGCGGGCGGGCCGAGGTGGTGGGGCTCCGGCCCCGGTCCGCGCCGGTCCGGCATCGCCACCGCGGTCGTCGTGGGCGGCGCCGCGTACCTGGTCGACTGCGGGCAGGGCGCGGGGGAGCAGCTGAGCCGGGCCGGCATCCCGCTCCGGTCGCTGCGCGGCGTTTTCCTGACGCACCTGCATTCGGACCACACCGTCGACCTGGCGGCGCTGACCGTGTTCGGCTTCATGTCCATGCGGAGCCCGCGGCAGCGTCCGGTCGCGATCCTCGGGCCGGGCAACCGCGGCGCGCTGCCGCCGGTCTCGCCGGTCGCGGACGTCGCACCTCGTCCGGCGTTCCCGGACAACCCGACGCCCGGCACTGCCGAGATGGTGACGAAGCTGTTGCAGGCCTACAGCACCGACCTGACCGACCGCATGCTCGACTCGCTGCGGCCGTCCCCGCTGAGCTTCTTCACCGCCAGCGACATCGCGGTGCCCCAGGGCATCGGCTATCACCCGAACGACAACCCTTGCCCGTCCGGAATGGAGCCGTTCGAGGTCTACCGGGACGAACTCGTGCGTGTCACCGCGACGCTCGTGCGGCATCCTCCGGTCGCGCCGGCGTTCGCGTTCCGGTTCGACACCGACGGGGGATCGGTGACGATTTCCGGCGACACGGCCTACTGCGAGAACCTCGTCCGGCTGGCCGAGGACACCGACCTTCTGATGCACGAAGCGATCGACTTCGACTGGGTCGAGCGAAGCTACGCCGACGAAGACCCGAAAGTCGCGCGTGCGGCCAAACAGCACCACCACAAGTCGCACAGTTCGCCGCAGCAAGCCGGGCGAGTGGCCGCCGAGGCAGGCGCGCGGGCATTGGCCTTGCACCACCTCGTTCCCGGCGACGCGGACCCGTCGGTCTGGCGTGGCGCGCGGGACACCTACGACGGCCCGGTCCTGGTGCCCGACGACTTGCAGGTGATCAGTTTCGCGCGGGCCGGATCCCGTGTCCCGCAGCCGGTCGGTGAAGCGTGACCGCGAACTCCGCCCAAGAGGCACCCGCTCTCGTCGACGGGCTCGGCCGCAAGCACCTGCGGCGGGTCCTGGCGTCCAGTTTTCTGGGCAGCGCCATCGAATTCTACGATTTCGTGCTCTACGCGACCGCCGCCGCGATCGTGTTCGGGCACGTCTTCTTCACCGGCCTGGGACCCGGTCTCGCCGCCTTCGCCTCCTTCGGCACCCTCGCGGCGGGCTATGCCGCGCGCCCGCTCGGCGGGATCGTCTTCGGGCACTTCGGCGACCGGCTCGGCCGCAAACGCGTGCTCGTCGTGTCGATGCTGACGATGGGCCTGGCCACCACGCTGATCGGACTGCTCCCGTCGAGCGCCCAGATCGGCGCGGCCGCACCGGCGCTGCTGATCGTGCTGCGGGTGCTGCAAGGCTTCGCCGTCGGCGGCGAATGGGGCGGAGCGATGACCATCGCGCTCGAACACGCGCCCGGCGGCAAACGCGGGTTCGCCGCCAGCTTCGCCAACCTGGGCGGCCCCGCGGGCGCCGTGCTGGCCAGCGGCGCGGTGACGCTCGCCAGCCTGCTGCCGGACCGGAGTTTCCTCAGCTGGGGATGGCGGATCCCCTTCCTGCTCAGCCTCGTGCTGGTCGCGGTCGGGCTGTGGGTGCGGTCCTCGGTCGAGGAAAGCCCGCTGTTCCGGCGGTTCCAGGCCGAGGCGGCGGAACGCCGGATGCCGCTGGCGGAGGTGTTCGCCGGGCACTCCCGCCAGGTCGTCCTCGGCCTGTTCGCCGGGCTGGCCATGTTCGGCATGATGGGCATCGCCACGATGTGGGCCGTCGATTTCGCGGTGGGCCACGGAGCCGACCGCACCGCCGTGCTCAACGCCAAGACCTGGGCGGCGGTCCTCATGTTCGGCGCCACCGTGGGCAGCGCGCTGCTCTCGGACCGGGTGGGCCGCAAACCCGTGATGGTCGCCGGGATCGTCGCCATGATGGCGTTCGCCTTCCCGATGCTGCGTCTCGTCGGCAGCGGGTCGGCGCTCGGTTACGCCGTGGCGGTGGCTGTCGGGCAGGGGCTCCAGGGTGTCGTTCTCGGTCCGTACGCGGCGTTCCTCGCCGAACTGTTCCCGACGCGGGTGCGATTCACCGGAGCTTCCCTGTGCTACCAAGGCGCCTCGACCCTGTGGGCGGGTTTCACCCCGGCGATCGCCGCCAGCCTGGTCCTGACGGCAGGGGGCGGGACGACGCTGCTGGGCATGGTGTGGATCGGGGCGCTTGTCGTCTGTCTGGCGGCGGTGTTGTGCACCCGCGAGGGGAAAGGCCGGGATCTCCCGGAGTGACGGCTGAGCAGGCAGGCGCGGCCGGAACCGCGCCTGCCTGACTGTCCTCAGTGGACGTCGACGAACGTAGGGTTCCCGTACAGCCACAGATCTTCGTACGGGTTCGCCTGCCCGATCACGTCCATCGCCGGCTCGATCCCGCCCGCGACGTGCCGCTTCCCGTCCGTTCCGCGCACCCGGACGTAGAACGGCTCCCGTACGTTGCGGAACGTGTGCTTGAACGTCACCCGCCGTCCTGCGTAGCCGCGCGAAGGTGTGAACGACTCGACCACTCGCGTACCCGGCGCAGTCATCGTGTCGCGATCCGCCGCCGGGCCGGTGACCGGGCCCGAGATCAGGTCCAGCCGGCCGAGGCGCGGCACCGAACCTGACCCGTTCGGCCGGTATGCGGTCACCGCGGAAACCGCGACCGTCACCGTCGAGCCCCGGCGCACGCGCAGCCGTCCGCCGAACGTCGCGCAGTCGCCGCTGCCGTGCACGCCGACTTCCAGCTGTTGCACCAAACCGCCGTGGGACAGCCAAATCCGGCCCGCGCGCAGGCCTTCCAGCACGCCCTCGAAGCCCGGCCGGGACACGCCGACCACCGTGCGGCTGAACTCTCCGGGGTAGAAATCCGCGTACGGCGCGGACAATTGCGGGACCCCGCTGTCGACCGGGTCCGGGTACTTGCCGGTCTGCTCGTACCAGCCGTCCGGCACCGCCGGGCGCACCAGCTGGTCGCCGCGGTTGTAGTGCGAATCGGAGTTCGTGGTGATCCACCACGGTTTTCCTTCGGCCAGCAGGGAATCCCACAGCCCGCCGACCTTCGCCGTGGTCCAGTCCCAGCCGCCGAACGTGCGGTACGCCTCGGCGGGGAAGCCGGGCCACGAATCCGCGCCGGGGTTGTTGGCGTAGCCGCCTCGTGCGCCGCCATTGCCTTGCGGCTTGGGGAATCCGTCGGCCTGCGCACCGGGCGCGCCTTCCATGCCGATCACGATTCCGGGCGCGGTGTCGCGGTAGTTGCGCAGTTCGTGCGGTGACACCCGGCCGTTGCGCAGCGGGTGGTTGATCAGCACGACCGGCGCGTGGATCCGGCGCTTGCGTTCCTGCTCGGCAAGCCACCGCAAACCCTTGAGCGCCAGCGCTTCGTGCTCCGGGCTGGACGATTCGGAACCCGTCAGCCGCCAGTCGAAGCCGCGCTCGAATTCGCGCAGCACGGTGGCCTGGTCGCGGCCGGCCTGGAAGAACAAGGTCGCGTGCTCCGCGCCCGGCACGTTCCACTCCATGCCTTGCCACAGCAGCAGATCCGGATGCTTGCGCTGCGCGGCGAGCACGTCGCGGCTGGTCGGCTCCACCGACGACTTCTCGTGCGTCGCGTGCCCGTGATCAGTGAAAACGATCCACTTCGCGCCGTGCTCGCGCGCGCCGGACGCGATCCGGTCGATGGTGTACATCGCGTCGTACGAGTACTGGCTGTGCGTGTGGTGATCGCCGACGACCCACTGGTAGCGGCGGCCGAACAGCCAGTCGAGATCGATCCCGAGGTCGAGCCCCAGATCGAGGCCCGCCGCGTCGGCCTGGCCCGAGGTCAGCACCGGGACCCCGGCCGCGACCGCGCCGGCCAGTCCCGCGCGCTTGAGGAATCCGCGACGGCCGACGCCGTCCGGGTTCGTGCTGTTCATCCTGCTCCTGACCTGCTCCGATGATTCGGCAGGACGCTATGGGGCAGCGGTGAACGGCTGGTGCTCAGAAGGTCACGAAGCGCTCGGTGTGTCCGGGTTCACGGCGGAGCCGCCCTGCACGGAACAGGGCGGCTCCGCCAAGGCGTTACGCCGGAACCGAAGCGACACCCTGGGACAGGAACGGCTTCCCGTTGACCCGCTCGGACACGCCCGCCCGGTCGAGGTACGGCGTGATGCCGCCCAGCCAGAACGGCCAGCCCGCGCCGAGGATCAGGCACAGATCGATGTCCTGGGCCTCCGCGACCACGCCCTCGTCGAGCATGATCCGGACCTCTTCGGCGATCGCGTTCAGCGCGCGGTCGCGGACCTGCTCGGCGGTGGACGGCTGGTCGCCCTGCGTCCACAGTGCGGCGACCTCCGGGTCGACCGACGGCGTGCCGGTCGCGTCCCAGGTCCAGACGCCCTTCTTGCCCGCCTTCACGAACTTGTCCAGGTTCTCGCTCACGGTGAAGCGGTCCGGGAACGAGCCGTGCAGCGTCTCGCCGACGTGCAGCGCGATCGCGGGGCCGACGAGCTGCATCAGGTTCAGCGGCGACATCGGCAGGCCGAGCGGCTCCAGCGCGGAGTCGGCCACGTCGAACGGCGTGCCCTCGTCCACCGCCACCAGCACCTCGCCGAGGAAGCGCAGCAGCAGCCGGTTCACGACGAACGCCGTCGCGTCCTTCACCAGCACGCTCGACTTCTTCAGCTGCTTGCCGACCGAGAACGCCGTCGCCAACGCCGCGTCGTCGGTCTTCTCGCCGCGCACGATCTCCAGCAGCGGCAGCACGGCCACCGGGTTGAAGAAGTGGAAGCCGACCACGCGCTCCGGGTGCTGCAGCTTCGACGCCATCGCGGTGATCGACAGCGACGAGGTGTTCGTGGCCAGGATCGCCTCGGGGGAGACGTGCTGCTCCAGCTCGGCGAACACCTGCTGCTTCACGCCCAGCTCCTCGAACACGGCCTCGATCACGAAGTCCGCGTCGGCGAACGCGGCCTTGTCGAGCGAGCCGGTGACGAGCGCCTTCAGGCGGTTCGCGCCGTCCGGGGACACGCGCTTCTTGGCCAGAAGCTTGTCGATCTCCTCGTGGACATAGCCGACGCCCTTGTCGATGCGCGCCTGGTCGACGTCAGTGAGCACCACCGGCACCTTGAGACGGCGCACGAACAGCAGCGCCAGCTGGCTGGCCATCAGGCCCGCGCCGACGATGCCGACCTTGTTCACCTTGCGCGCCAACGACTTGTCCGGCGCGCCGGCCGGCCGCTTCGCCCGCTTGTTGACCAGGTTGAACGAGTACAGCCCGGCCCGCAGCACGTCCGACATCAGCAGTTCGGCGAGCCCGTCGGTCTCCGCCGCGTAACCGCGGTCGAGGTCGTTCTCCCGCGCCAGCTCCAGCAGCTCGACGGCCTTGGTCGCGCCCGGCGACGCACCGTGCGTACGACCGTCCACGATGGACTTGGCCCGCGCGATCGCCGCGTCCCACTCCGCGCCGCGGTCGATTTCCCGGCGAGCCGGGGTGATCTCGCCGTTGACCACCTTCGCCAGCCACAGCAGCGACTGCTCGAGGTAGTCCGCGGAACCGAAGACCTCGTCGACGATGCCGAGTTCGGCGGCCTTGCGCACGTTCAGCATCTTGTTCTGCGCCAGCGCGTTCTCGATGATCACGGTGACGGCGGCGTCCGGGCCGATGAGGTTCGGCAGCAGCTGCGTGCCGCCCCAGCCCGGGAACAGGCCGAGGAACACCTCGGGGAACGCGATCGCCGCGGTGTTCTCCGACAGCGTCCGGTAGTGGCAGGACAGCGCGAGTTCGAGCCCGCCGCCCATGACCGCGCCGTTGACGAACCCGAACGTCGGGATCTTCGACTCGGTGAGCCGGCGGAACACGTCGTGCCCGGTCTGCGCGATCTCCCGCGCCAGCTTCGGGTCCGACACCGCCTCGACGCCGGAAAGGTCCGCGCCGACGGCGAAAATGAACGGCTTGCCGGTGACCGCGATCGCGGCGGGCTCGGCGGCGAACGCCTCGTCCAGCGCGGCGTTCAGCGCGACGAGACCTTGCGGGCCGAAGGTGTTCGGCCGCGTGTGGTCGTGGCCGTTGTCCAACGTGATCAGTGCGACCGGCTTGTCCAGCCCCGGGACCTTGACCAGGTTCGTGACCGCGTTGGTCACCACCTCGTCCGGGAACGCGGCCTTCGCCTCTTCAGCGGTGAAAGTCATTACTTCGCCCCCTCAGAGCCGTTGTAGGCCGGGTTTTCCCAGATCACGGTGCCGCCCATGCCGATGCCGATGCACATCGTGGTGAGGCCGTAGCGCACGTCCGGCCGCTCGGCGAACTGGCGCGCCAGCTGCGTCATCAGCCGCACGCCGGACGAGGCCAGCGGGTGGCCGCACGCGATCGCGCCGCCCCACTGGTTGACCCGCGGGTCGTCGTCGGCGATGCCGAAGTGGTCGAGGAACGCGAGCACCTGGACCGCGAACGCCTCGTTGATCTCGAACAGGCCGATGTCGTCGATGGACAGGCCGGTGCGCTTGAACAGCTTCTCGGTGGCAGGCACCGGGCCGATGCCCATGACCTCCGGCTCGACGCCCGCGAACGAGTAGCCGACCAGCCGCATCCCGATCGGCAGGCCCAGCTCGCGCGCGGTGTCTTCGTCGGCGAGGATCGCCGCGGTGGCGCCGTCGTTCAGCCCGGCCGCGTTGCCCGCGGTGATCCGGCCGTGCGGGCGGAACGGCGTCTTCAGCTTCGCCAGCTGCTCGACGGTCGTGCCCGGGCGCGGCGGCTCGTCCTCGGTCGCGAGGCCCCAGCCGAGTTCCTTGCTGCGCGTGGCCACCGGAACCAGCTCCGGCCCGATCTTGCCGGTCTTCACGGCCTCGGCGTAGCGCTCCTGGCTGCGCGCGGCGAACGCGTCCGTGCGCTCCTTGGTGATCTCCGGGAAGCGGTCGTGCAGGTTCTCCGCGGTCTGGCCCATCACGAGCGCGGTCGGGTCGACCAGCTTGTCCGCGACGATCCGCGGGTTCGGGTCGACGCCCTCGCCCATCGGGTGGCGGCCCATGTGCTCGACGCCGCCCGCGATGGCGATGTCGTACGCGCCGAAGCCGATGCCGCTCGCGGTGGTGGTCACCGCGGTCATCGCGCCCGCGCACATCCGGTCGATCGCGAAGCCCGGCACGGACTTCGGCAGCCCGGCGAGCAGCGCGGCGGTGCGGCCGATGGTCAGGCCCTGGTCGCCGATCTGCGTCGTCGCGGCGATCGCCACCTCGTCCACGCGCTCGGGCGGGAGCTCCGGATGCCGCCGCAGCAGCTCGCGGATGGCGTTGACGACGAGGTCGTCCGCCCGGGTCCCGGCGTACATGCCCTTGTCGCCCGCCTTGCCGAAGGGCGTGCGTACCCCTTCGACGAAGACGACATTGCGCACCCCTCGCGCGGTGGGCGCGAGCGGCGGCGTTGCTGGTGCGGCCACGAATGCTCCTGAAGTCGAGAGTGTTCCTGTCCCGCACCCTAGCCCTTGTTACCGGTGGGTAACCAGGGGAGTGGCCCGGTCGAGTGGGGGACGGCACACTCCCGGGTTCGCGGGGCGGCCCTGACGACCCGGCCACGGCTGCTGCTTGCGGAGGCGTTTGGTCCGAAGCATCCGGATGCCGTCGAAGCATCCGGGTGGTTGCCGAAGGATTGAACGGCGCAGCAGGCAGACTGTCCAAGTGGGACTCTTCCGCACGAAGCCAGAGCCGGCCGACGAGGTCGCCGCGCTGCAGTCCGCCCTCGCGAAGGCGCGCAACCCGAACAGCGTGCCGAACCTGCGTCGGCGGCTTCTGCTGGGCCAGTCGCTGGTCAAGAACGAGGACTGGCCCGCCGCCGAACGGCACTACGCGGACCTGGTGCCCGCGTTGACGGACGTCTTCGGTCCGCGCGAGCCGAACACCCTTGCCGCGTGGGCGAATCTGGCGTGGTGCCAGACGTCGCAGGGCCGTCCGGCAGAGGCGATCCCGCTGCTGGAACGCACCGCGGAGCTGTTCGAGGAAACGTGGGGCGCGCGCCAGCCCGCGACCTTCAAGACCCAGCTGTTCCTCGCGGAAGCGTGCAGCGTGGCAGCGCGGTACGAAGACGCGTTGACGGTGCTTGAGGCGCACGTCGACTACTGCGCAGCGGAACTCGGCCCGGCGCACCCTCGGACGAGAGCCGGTCGACGCCGGAAGATCACCGTGCTGCGTGCGCTCGCCCGCTACGAGGCGGCTGAGCATCTGCTGTCGGACGAGGATTCGCTCTGCGAGACCGACGAGCAACGGGACGCGATCCGCGGTCTCCGTTTGGTGGTGCAAGCCGAAACCGGGGACCCGGAGGCGGCGATCGCTCCGCTGCGCGAGTTGCACGGGAAGCGGCAAGCTCTGGCGGAAAGCCTGGCGACCGTGCTGCTGAAAGCGGGGCAAGCCGCCGAGGCAGCCGACCTGCTCCGCGAGCTTCTGGTTGAAGCGCGAGGCCGAGGCGCGCTGCTCCTGCGCGGCACCCTCGCGCAAGCCTGCGTCGAGAGCGGCAACCTGGACGAAGCGGAGCACTCCGCGCGAACCGTGCTGGCCGCCGGTGCTTGGCCAGCCGGACACCCCGTGGTGCTCGGCCTCCGCGCGACACTGGCCCGAGCCGCCGCCCAACGCGGCGACCGAACGGGTGCCGCGGCCGAGCTGGAATCCGTGGTATCCGGCTTCAAAGCGGTTTTCGGCGATGCCCATCCGCGCACCGTCCAGGCAACCGGCTGGCTGAAGGAGTGCTGACGGCCGCGGGCCCGAACCCGCGGCCGCCGAAGGATCACTCCGCCGATTCGTCCTCCGGACGCACCGGAACCGGCGTCCCGTCCCGCAAATGCGGTTCCCGCAGCCGGAAGATCTCCTCGAACTCCCGCATCCGCGCCGCCCGGTAGTCGGGCACTCCGTCCTGGTCGAAGCGGTAGAACCCGGCTCCGTCCTGGAGGCCGCGCCGCCGGCCGGTCATGTTGTCCTCGACGATCGCGGGCGCCTGGAACCGCTCGCCGAGTTCGCCGGTCAGGTAGCGCGAGGCGTAGTACAGGATGTCGCCGCCGCCCCAGTCGATGAATTCCAGCGGGCCCAGCACCGAAAACCGCGGCCCGAGCCCGGCGCGCACGGCGAGGTCGATCTCGGCGGCTCCGGCCACCCCTTCCTCGACCATCCGCGCGGCCTCGTTCATCAGCAGCGCCTGCAGCCGCGGCACGATGTACCCGGCGGCGGGCCCGCACACCACCGGCACCTTGCCGATTTCGCGCAGCAGTTCCACGAGCCGGCCGACCGCGGCCGGGTCGGTGGCGTCGCTGCGGCTGACCTCGACCAGCGGCATCAACTCGGCCGGGTTGAGCCAGTGCGCGTTGACGACCCGCTCCGGCCGTTCGGCGAGTTCCGCGATCTGCGTGACCAGGAAGGTCGACGTCGTCGAGGCCAGCACCGCCGACTCCGGCACCTGCGAACCGAGCCAGCCGAACACCTCGCGCTTGACGTCCATGACCTCCGGCACGGCCTCGAACACCACGGTCGCGTCGGCGAGTTCCTTCGCCGAACGGTCGCCCAGCGTCAGGCTTTCCAGCGCGTCCGCGTGGCCGAACATCGCGCGGAGCCGGTCGGCGAGACGCTTGCGGACCTCGTCGCGCCGGAGCTGGCGTTCCTCCTCGGTGCGGTCCTTGACGTCCGCGAGCAGCACCGGATGTCCCGCCGCGAGGAAGGCCAGCGCGATGCCCTCGCCCATCCGCCCGGCGCCGACGATGGCGATCACGACTGGACTCCGTCCCGCAGCAGCTTGGTCAGCCCGGCCCGGTCGAGATCCGCCAGGCCGAGATTCTCGAAAGTCCGTCCCTCGGCGTAGAAATCGCGGCCGGTGATCGCGGAACCGAGCGCCAGCAGACCTTCCGCGACCGGCGTCGGAACCCCGGCCCACCGGCCCGCGGACACCAGCAGCGACAGCCCGAGCCGGGTGTCTTCCACCATGTAGCGATGCGTGTGGAGGTCGATCTTCTCGCGCCAGTCGCCGCTGTCGGTGAGCCGCTCATGCGCCGAGCGGCCGTACATCCACTCGTCGCCGTCTGCGGCGTAGTGATCGGCCAGCGGGAAGTGCGGCGCGCCGTAGCCGAACGCCTCGCGCAGCGCGACCCGCTCCGCGTCCAGCGCGTCGGTGACGCTGCGGATGGACGGCTGCGTGCCCTCGTTGTGGATGTCCCAGGCGGCGAAATGCTCCAGCGGACCGGCGTTCATCGTGATCAGCGGCGGGTGGATGATCGGGCCCGCGTTCATCAGCGCGCCGCTGAGCCCGTCGCCCGCGTCCTCGACGCTCGGGTACGCCTCGCGCAGCGTCTTGAACGCGCTTTCCGCCAGCCGCAACGGGAAAACCCCGGTCGGCAGCCGGGTCGCGTACCCGCTGATCACCACTTCCGCGTCCCCGTGCCGGCGCGCGAGATAAGGCAGCGTCCCGGCTTCGGCGAACGCGATCTCCGCACTTCCGCCCGCCTCCGCGACGGCCTTGGCGAACACCATCGAACCGAACGTGCCCGGCGGCATGAACACCACCTGGCCCTCGGTCAGCAGCGGGGCGAGCTGAGGAGCCAGGTCGTCGTGCGTGGTCGACGGCAGCGGGATCACGACCAGGGCCGCGTCGCGCACCGCCTCGGCGAGGTCCGCCACCGGGCTGATTTCCCCGGCGCCCTCGCCCACCGGCACCGATCGGGAACCTCGGTAATCCCGGACGCTCACTGCTCCGGTCGCGCGCACCGCTTCCAGCGCCTCGGCGTTCCGCCGCCACCAGCGCACTTCGTGGCCGTTCTCGGCGAGCTCCGCCACCGTGGCCCAGGAACCGTGTCCGCCCCCGAGAACCGCGATCTTCACTGTCATGTGCTCCTGTCTCGTACTGGTGTGCTGTCGCACTTTCTCACGGATCGACCAGGTCGGTCTCGGCCCACAGCCGATCTTGCTGCTCGCGCACGATCGCCCCGAATTCGCCCGGCACGATCGTCCGGTACGGCCCCGATTCGACCGCCACCCGAGCGATCGTCTCGACCGCCGGCGCCGGATCGCGTTGCATCGCGAGGAAATCCGAAAAGTCGTGCTCCGAGGCAGGCGCGTTCTCGACGAGTTTTTCGTTGAATCCCGTGGAAAACGGCCCGGGCTCGACGACCCGGACTTCGATCCCGTGCGGCCGCAGTTCCTGGCGAACCGCCTGCGCCATGGCTTCGAGGGCGAACTTGCTCGCCCCGTACGGACCCGCGCCGGGCGCGACGAACAGCCCGGCCACCGACGTCACGAACACGATCCGCCCGCCACGCCCGGCGGCGACGAGCCGATCGGCGACCAGCCGCGTCAGCTCGAGCGTGCCGAAGACATTGACCTCGAACGTCTTCCGGACCATCGCGGAATCCGTGCGCAGAAGCGGACCTTCCGCACCGAATCCGGCGTTGTTGAGCAGAACGGACGCGTCGAGCGCCGCCGCTGCCTCGCGATCAGCCGGATCGAGCAGATCGAGCCGGGAGACCTCCGCGGCGAGCCCGCGCTCGGCGAACGCCGCCCGCGTCGGCTCGATCTGGTCGTTCCGTTCGACGGTGGCGAACACCCGATGCCCGCGCGCCGCGAGCGTCAGTCCCGCTCCCAGCCCCAGACCTGATCCCGCCCCGGTGATCACAACTGACTCGCTTGGCCGACCCACGCCCGCAGTGTCGCTTGCGCCGAGGCCCGGCCTCAATCAGACTTCCGCCACATGGAAGCCAGACCCACCGCGGCGGCGCGGCTGCTGTCGGTCCTGGACTGCTTCAGCCCGCGGACGCCGGTGCTTTCCCTGACCGAAATCGCCCAGTCCGCGAGCCTGCCGTTGAGCACGGCACACCGGCTGGTCGGCGAGCTGGCCGACTGGGGAGCGCTGGCCCGCGACGAACACGGCGGCTATCACCTCGGCCTGAAACTGTGGGAGCTGGGCTCGCTGTCGCTGGCCAGGGCGTCGATCCGCGAAATCGCCCTGCCGTACCTGGGCGACCTGTTCGACGCGACCGGCGAAAACGTGCACCTGTCCGTGCTGGACGGGACCGACGTCGTGTTCCTGGCCAGGCTGGCCGGACACCGTTCCGTCGGCATCCTCACCACGACCGGCAGCCGCCTTCCCGCGACCACCACCGCCACCGGCCGCGTCCTGCTCGCGCACGCCGCCGCCGACACCCGCGAATCCGCGCTGACCAGCCCGATCGCCGCGGAAACCCCGCACACCACGACCGACCCGGAAACCCTGCGCGCCGAACTCGCCGACATCGCCCGCACCGGCTACTGCGTCGCCGACCGCCAACTCGCCGACGACGCGGTCGCCGTCGCCGCCCCGATCCGCGACGCCACCGCACGGGTCACCGCCGCGGTCGCGGTCGTGGGCCGCCGGGAGACGACCTCGGTAGCCCATCTGGTGCCCGCGGTGGTCACCACGGCGACCGGCGTGGCGCGGTCGCTCGGCTACCGCCGACCGACGCGTCGCCGTACGTGAGGTCTCACCTAGAGGTCTGAACCACCCGGCGCAGGTCAGGAAGCCGTGCTGTGCAACGCCTTGCTCAGCACCGCCGCGGTCAGCTCGACCTGCCATGGCCGCGCCCCACCCGCCCGCAGCGCGTCCGCGACCGAGTCCTCCGCGAGATCGGCCGGGGGACGCCAGCAGGTACGCCGGACCAAATCCGGCAGCAGGAGGTTCTCCACCGGCAGCTTGCGGTCCTCCGCGATCGCGGCCAACGCGGCACGCGCGGCGGCCAGCCGGGCGGCGGCGTCGGGGTCCTTGTCGGCCCAGCGGTTCACCGGAGGCGGACCGTCGTTGGGCTGGCTCGGGCTCGGCAGCTCGCTCGCCGGCAGCGCTTTGGCCGCCTGGAGGTGCCGCAGCCAGCTCGCGGTGTACTTGCGCTGCACGCGTCCGCTGAACACCGGCAGCGCCTGCAACTCCTCGACCGTCTTCGGGTCGGAGGTCACCGCGTTGACGATCGCGCTGTCGGGCAGGATCCGGCTCGGCGCGCGGTCGCGTTTGCGGGCCAGTTCGTCGCGGGCCTGCCACATCTCGCGCACCGCGGCGAGGCCGCGCGGGCTGCGGATCTTGTGCACCCCGGACGTCCGGCGCCACGGTTCGGCGCGCGGCGCGGGCGGGGGAGCGGTGCGCACGGCCTCGAACTCCTGCTGCGCCCACTCCAGCTTGCCCTGCGCGGCCAGCTCGGTCTCGAGCTTCGCGCGCAGTTCGTTGAGCAGCTCGACGTCGAGCGCGGCGTAGTTGAGCCAGTCGATCGGCAGCGGACGCTTCGACCAGTCCGCGGCGCTGTGGCCCTTTTCGAGGGTGTACCCGAGCAGCAGCTCCACGAGCGTGCCCAGCGCGACGCGTTCGTACCCGGCCAGCCGTCCGGCCAGCTCGGTGTCGAACAGCGAACGCGGCCGCAGGTCCAGCTCCGCCAGGCACGGCAGATCCTGGGACGCGGCGTGCAGCACCCATTCGGTGTCGTTGAGGACGTCCCGCAGCGGGGCGAGGTCGTCGGCGAGCGCGATCGGGTCGATCAGCACCGTGCCGGAGCCTTCGCGGCGCAGCTGGACGAGATAGGCCTTGGGCCAGTAGCGATAGCCCGACGCCCGTTCGGTGTCGACGGCCACGGCGCCCGTGCCCGCGGCGAGCCGCGCGCACGCCTCGGCGAGCGCGTCGGGATCGGCCACGACCGGTGGGGTGCCCTCCGCCGGTTCCCTGAGCAGCACCGGCGTTCGGGAGTCCCCGGAGGGGTCGGTGGTCTCGTCTCCGGTCCGGGCTCCGTCCGCCTGTGCAGTTCCCATGTCCGACGACCCTACGGGACGGGCGGACCGCGCCTGGTCCGCCCGCCCCGCAGGGACGTGGTTCGTCGTCGTCAGCGGATCACGCCGGCTCGCATCGCCAGCGCGACCATCTGCGCCCGGTCGCCCGTGCCGAGCTTGCGCCCGATGCGGGACAGGTGGGACTTGACGGTGAGCGCGGAGAGGGAAAGCTCCTCCCCGATCTCCTTGTTCGACTGCCCGTCCGCGACGAGCTGGAGCACCTCCACCTCGCGAGCCGACAGCTCGCGCGGGGTGTTGTCGGTGCCCGCCACTCGCGTGCCGGTCGCCAGGACCGGGGCCACGCTCGGGTCGGCGTAAACGCCGCCTTCGAGAACCCGGCGCACGCCGTCGGTGACCACCACCGGCGACGCCGACTTCAGCAGGTACGCCTGAGCTCCGGCCTGGAACGCGGAGCGCACCGCGTACGGGTCGTCGGAGGATGCCAGGACCACCACGCGCGGCCAGCCGTGGCTACGGAGTTCCGTAACCAGTTCGATTCCGCTGCCGTCCGGCAGTCCGAGATCGAGGATCGCCAGGTCGCACGGGCCGGTGGCCTGTGCTCGCGCCCTCGCCTCGGCCACCGTGGCGGCTTCGTGGACAGTGCCCGCACCCATTTGTGCGAGTCGTGCTGCGATTGCCTCCCTCAACAGCGGGTGGTCATCGACCACCAACACGGAAAAAAGCTCTTCCCGCGGGTGCGGAACCATGCTCGCCGGCAAGGCGCCGGCTGGCGTGGATCGGACGGCCTGAGATAAGCCGACGGTAGCCACGTCACTACCTCCCTGGAGTCGGTCGTGCCCCCCGACCGGCACCGGGACCTTCGGCCGTTCAGCCGCGCCAGCTTTAGACCGAAAGTGGTGTCGTCCCAGGCACTGTAGCCGTCCGGACGCCGTTGCGGGGGGATCGAATGGGTATCTATCCGAAACAGTTCGTCACTCAGCGAGGTCGTTGTAACACGATCGGACTAACGATCGGAGTCTTGTTAACAACTGACGACCGGGCTGCGATGCACCTGAGTTACCGGCAATGAAACGGGCGTGCAGATGGCCCGTGCACCTGCGGGTGCTCGCGGAGCCGGGCCGCCGCCCCCGCGATCCGGATCCGGAAATGCGCCCCGGCCGGGGCAAGATCATTTTCTTTCATGTTTTGTCGCCCGCGCCGCGCGGCCGCCCGCTCCTGGCCGGAGTGCCCGGAAAGGGCCCGGAAACCGCGTCGGAGCTGGTTACCGGGGGTTCACTGCCTGTGATCACGCCCAGCCACGAACGTGCAGCATCCGGAGCAGCGCCCGCTGCGGTCCACGATGGACGGTCGGGAGCGGACGCCCGGAAGCCCCGCCGAAGATCCCGCCGGAGCGCCGCGGGGGCCCGGATCCGCCCGGGAAGGCGCGTTCGTGCGCGTGCAAGCGCCGCGGAGACGCTGCCCGACCGGGTGAACTTAGGAAATCAGGAACTCTGCCGCTGCTCGAACAGCGTGACGCCCACCGGAGGCAACCCCACGACGCTCGCCATCACCTGGCAGAACGCGAGCCCGTGCGGCCCGAGCGCGCCGTCGGTGGGGGTCCAGGACGCCCGCAGCTCGAGGTCGTCGGTGCGGGCCGGACCGGAGATGTCGCCGAACCGGGCCGAGGACGTCTCGGTGACGGTGCCGCCGAGCGCCTTCCACGACGCACCGGAGGCCTCCAGCGCGTCGGTGAGCCACGACCAGCCGACCGCCGGGAGGAACGGATCCGTGGCCAGCTCGCGGTCGAGCTCGGCGCGGACGTACATGACCAGCCGCAGCACGCCGTCCCAGCCCTCCTGGCCGTCCGGGTCGTGCAGCAGGACCAGCCTGCCGGACGCCAGCACGTCCGCGGGCCCGGAAACGTCGCAGCTCAACGCATAGGACCACGGCGCGAGCCGCTGCGGCGCACGCATCGTCTCCAGGCGGATCTCCGGGCGCGGCCGGACGGCTTGCAGCGCCGCGACGGCTTCGCGGAAGAGATCGGGCACTGGCGTCATCGCGGTCACGCTCCGACTGTAGGGCGGCGACACCCGGTTGCGGACGCAGGCGCGCCGAGCGAGACCGACCCGCGACCCACGGGACCGCTTCGACTGCCCTCCGCCTCGCGGCGTGGGCCGCGGCGTGTAGAGGTCCGTGACGGAATCAGACCACGGGACGGCTCCGGCTGCCCTCCGCTTCCCTTGCGCGGGGAGAGCGAATCAGATTCCCCAGAGTTCCCCTCGTGGATTCCCCAGAGTTTCCCCCCGTGGACCTAATCAGCGCGCCGTGCTGGGCGGACCCTCGTTCTGGGGTAGGTGCTGCGCTGTGCTGGGCGGATTCTTGCTCTGGGGTAGATGCGGTGCCGGGTTGGGCGCGTTCCCCCAGGGCTCGCCTCGCGTATCTGTTCAGCCGTGCTGTGCTGGGCGGACCCTCGTTCTGGGGTAGGGGCTGCGCTGGGGCTGGGTGCGTCTCCAGAGTCCCCCTCGCGGACCTGATCAGCGCGCTGTGCTGGGCGCACCTTCGGTCTGCGGTAGACGCAGCGCCGGGTCTGGGCGCGTCCCCCAGGGTTCCCCTCGCGGATCTGCTCGGCGGCGCTGTGCTGGGCGGACTCTCGCTCCGCGGAAGACGCACCGCCGGGGGCTGGGCGCGTTGGACACGGGGCGGCCCGGGACTGTCGGGCCCGCGTGGGACCATGGGGTTCGTGCCTCAGGTTTCGTCCGCGCCCGTCGGCGCCCCGTCCGTTTCGCCCCGTCGCGCCCTGCCCGGCTCGGCCTTCCTCGCCGCCGCGCGCGGGGAGCGGCCGGCGCACGTTCCGGTGTGGTTCATGCGCCAGGCCGGTCGTTCGCTGCCGGAGTACCGCGCGCTGCGCGAGGGCGTCCCGATGCTCGACGCGTGCTTCGACCCGGAGATGCTCGCCGAAATCACGATGCAGCCGGTCCGCCGGCTGGGCGTCGACGCGGCGATCCTGTTCAGCGACATCGTGGTCCCGCTCAAGGCGGCGGGCGTCGACATCGACATCGTCCCCGGCACCGGCCCGGTCGTGGCCTCGCCGGTGCGCGACGCGGACGCCGTGCGCGCGCTGCCGAAGCTCGAACCGGAGCAGGTCGGCAAGGTCGCCGAGGGCGTCCGGCTGCTGGTGGAGCGGCTCGGCGAAACGCCGCTGATCGGGTTCGCCGGCGCGCCGTTCACGCTGGCCAGCTACCTGATCGAGGGCGGCCCGAGCCGCAACCACGAGCACACCAAAGCCCTGATGCACTCGCAGCCCGAGGTCTGGCACGACCTCGCCGCGCGCCTCGCCGACATCGCCGTCACGTTCCTGCGCGCCCAGCTCGACGCGGGCGTCGACGCGGTGCAGCTGTTCGACTCGTGGGCCGGTGCGCTGTCCGAGCGCGACTACCGCGAGTTCGTGCTGCCGCATTCGACCCGGGTGCTGGCCGTGGCCGGCGAGTACGACGTGCCGCGGATCCACTTCGGCGTCGGCACCGGCGAACTGCTCGGCGCGATGCGCGAGGCGGGCGCGGACGTGGTCGGCGTCGACTGGCGGATCCCGCTCGACGTGGCGGTCCACCGGCTCGGCGGCAAGGTGTCCGTGCAGGGCAACCTCGACCCGGCGCTGCTGTACGCGTCGTGGCCGGTCCTGGAGGCCGAGGTGCGCCGGATCGTCGAAGAGGGCCGCGCGGCTCGCGGGCACGTCTTCAACCTCGGCCACGGCGTGCTGCCGAGCGTCGACCCGGAGGTGCTGAAGCGGGTCGTCGACCTGGTGCACTCGCTGTGAAACACGTCGCGGTCGTCGGCGGCGGGATCTCCGGGCTGGCCGCGGCGTACCGGGTGCGCCGGCTGCTCGGCGACCGGGTGACGATCACCGTTTTCGAGAGCACGTCCGCGATCGGCGGCAAGCTGCGCACGGCGGAGGTCGGCGGAGTCAGCTACGACGTCGGGGCCGAGGCGTTCCTCGCCCGGCGGCCCGAGATGGTTTCGCTGGTCGAGGAGGTCGGCCTCGCCGATCGCCTGGTCCATCCGACGAAGGCGCGCGCCAAGATCCACGCCGGCGGTTCGGTGCAGAGCCTGCCGCCCGGCACCGTGATGGGAGTCCCGGCGTCCGCGGACTCGGTCGCGGGCGTGCTGTCCGAGGACGGCCGGAGCGCGGTCGAGAAGGAACGCTCGCTAGGTCCGGTCGAACTGGGCGAGGGCGACGTCCCGCTCGGGCCCTTGCTGCGCACACGCTTCGGAGATGAGCTGGTAGACCGGCTGGTCGACCCGCTGCTGGGCGGCGTGTACGCGGGCGGTGCCGACGGCCTCGGCCTCCGCGCGACGATGCCCGGCCTGGCCAACGCGATCGACGGCGGAGCGGGTTCGCTCACCGAAGCTGCGTCGTCGCTGCTGCCGAAAACGCCGGGCACCGCACCGGTTTTCGGCAGCCTCACCGGAGGCTTGCGAGGCTTGCTCGACCGGTTGCTGGAGCTTTCCGGCGCCGAACTGCGCACTTCGTCGACGGTCCGCGCGCTGACGCGGACGCCGTCCGGATGGCGTCTCGAATTCGGTGCTGCCGCGCCAGCGCACGCGCCTGCCGACAGCCCGGCGGATGCGGACGCGGTGCTGCTCGCCGTGCCCGCGCCAGCCGCCCGGAAACTGCTCGACGGGGTGGTCCCGGCGGCTTCGACCGCGTTCGGCGAGGTCGAACTGGCGTCGATGGCCGTCGTCGCGTTCGCGTTCCCGCCCGGCACGGAGCTGCCGGATGCGTCCGGAATCCTCATCGGCGCGGGGGAGCGGGACGCGGAAGGCGTGCCGTACGCGTCCAAGGCGTTCACGTTTTCGTCGAACAAGTGGGCTCACCTCGGCGACGCCGGACCGGTGCTGGTACGCGGTTCAGTCGGCCGGTTCGGCGAGCCCGGCGCGCTGAACGGCGACGACGATGCCCTGGTCGCAGCGGTCCGCGCGGATCTGGCCCGGCTCGCCGGCGTCACCGCGAAGCCGATCGACACCCTGGTGACGCGCTGGGGCGGCGGCCTCCCGCAATACGGCACGGGGCACCTGGAACGGGTGACCCGGATCGAGAGGGCAGTCGCAGATGTCCCGGGCCTGGCCGTGGCGGGCGCCACGCTGCACGGCGTTGGCCTGCCAGCGTGCGTGGCCACGGCCGACGCCGCTGCCCGGCGGATCGCGGAGCAGCTCTTCGTGTGACGGAGCCCCATGGCGATCGCCGTGCGAGGAGTGCCAGGATGGAGTCATGGCGCGGCTGAATTACAACGAACTCAACGACACGATCCGCTACACCACGTGGTCGGTCTTCCGGATCGAACCGGGGAAGTTGGGGGAGGACCGCGGCGCCGCGGGCCGGGAGACAGCCGAGTACCTCGACGGGCTCGAGGCCAAGGGCGTCGTCGTCCGGGGCGTGTACGACGTGTCCGGCCTCCGGGCTGACGCGGACTACATGATCTGGTGGCACGCCGAGGAGATCGAGCAGGTTCAGGCTGCCTACACCGGGTTCCGGCGCACGCCGCTCGGCCGCGCGTCCACGCCGGTCTGGAGCCAGACCGCGCTGCACCGGCCCGCCGAGTTCAACAAGAGCCACGTGCCCGCGTTCCTGGCCGGCGAGGATGCGCGCAAGTACATCTGCGTGTACCCGTTCGTCCGGTCCTACGACTGGTACCTGCTGCCCGACGAGGACCGGCGCAAGATGCTGGCCGACCACGGCAAGGAGGCGCGGGACTACCCGGACGTGCGCGCCAACACCGTCGCGTCGTTCGCGCTCGGCGACTACGAGTGGATCCTCGCCTTCGAGGCCGACGAACTGCACCGGATCGTCGACCTGATGCGCCACCTGCGCAACACCGAGGCGCGTCGCCACGTGCGCGTCGAAATCCCGTTCTACACCGGCACGAAGGTGCCGCCCGCCGAACTCGTCGCGGCTCTGCCGTAACCGCCGGTGCAGGACGTACTCGCCGGGGCCTGGCAGTCGCTCGCCGGGGAACCGCTGCCCGCCGTGTCCTTGACCGGCGACGAATCGGTGCTGCCCGGACACTTCCGGGTCCCCGCCATGGCGACCGCGAGCATCGCCGCGGCCACCCTGTCCGCGGGTGAACTGCTGCGGCTGCGCGGCATCGACCCAGGCACGGTGTCGGTCGACACCCGGCACGCCGCCGCCGCGTTCCGCAGCGAGCACCTGCTGCGCATCGACGGCGAGCCCGGACCGAGCCCGTGGGGCAGGATCGCAGGCGACTACCGCGCGGCCGACGGCTGGATCAAGCTGCACTGCAACACCCCACGGCATGAAGCGGCGGTCTGCTGGGCGCTCGGCGTCCCGGCGACCCGTGAAGCCGTAACCAAGACCGTGGCCGCGAAATCCATGGCAGAGGTCGAATCCGCCGTGGTGACCGCGGGCGGCGCGGCAGCGCTGATGCGCTCGCGCGAGGACTGGCTGGCCCATCCGCAAGGCCAAGCCGTCGCGAACCTGCCGCTGGTCGAACTGAACCGCATCGGGGACGCGCCGAAGCGCACCCTGTTCGACTCGGACCGTCCGATGGGCGGCGTCCGCGTGCTGGAGCTGACGCACGTCCTCGCCGGACCCGTCGCAGGCCGCGTGCTGGCAGCGCACGGCGCGAACGTGCTGCACGTCGGTGCCGCACACCTGCCGCGAATCCCGGTCCTGACCATGGACACCGGCCAGGGCAAGCGCTCGGCGTTCATCGCACTCGACACCGAGGGCGGCCGCGCGAAGCTGAAGAAGCTCATCGCCCGCGCGGACGTCCTGCTCCAGACCTTCCGCCCCGGCGCACTCGCCCGCATCGGCTTCGGCCCGGAAGAGCTCGCCGAACTCCGCCCAGGCCTCGTGGTCGCGGATATCTCGGCATACGGCTGGACCGGCCCGTGGGCCCGCCGCCGCGGCTTCGACAGCCTCGTGCAGATGTCGTCCGGCATCGCCGAGGAGTACGCCACCGACGCCCCGGTGCCGCTGCCCGCGCAAGCACTGGACCACGCCACCGGCTGGCTCACCGCCGCCGCCATCATGACGGCCATCCGCCGCACAGTCACCGACGGCGGCACCTGGCACGCCCGCCTGTCCCTCGCCGGCACCGGACGGTGGCTGGATTCCTTGGGCCGCAAGGATCCGGAACCGTCCGAAGTGGACTACACGGACGTGCTCGAGACGGTCGACAGCGACTTCGGCCAGCTGACCCGCGTCCGGATGGCCGGCGAGTTGCCGGGCGCGCCGCCGCACTGGGACCACCCGTCGCACCGGCCTGGCGCGGATACGCCGGTGTGGTCGCCGGTCGTGGCTCAGCCGGTCTCGTAAGCGACGCCGGACCCGGCGAGCGGCCGCGCTGGCGACGCGGATACCGGTGTGCTGCACCGGCCTCGTGCGCGGCTTCGGCGAGCTGACTCGCGTGCGGATGGTCGGCGAGTTGCCGGGCGAGCGGCCGCACTGGGACCACCCGTCGCACCGGCCTGGCTCGGACACGCCGGTGTGGTCGCCGGTGGTGCCTCAGCCACTCTCGTAAGCGGCGCTAGCCTCGGCGAATGGCCGCGCTGGCGACGCGGACACC
Organism: Amycolatopsis sp. Poz14; assembly: GCF_006704225.1. Lineage (NCBI taxonomy): Bacteria > Bacillati > Actinomycetota > Actinomycetes > Pseudonocardiales > Pseudonocardiaceae > Amycolatopsis > Amycolatopsis sp. Poz14. The sequence goes on along the minus strand of NZ_JACLHD010000001.1, from coordinate 7,919,807 downwards.
GGTGTGCTGCACCGGCCTCGTGCGCGACGTCGGCCAGGTGACCCGCGTGCGGATGGCCGGCGAGCTGCCGGGTGCGCCGCCGCACTGGGACCACCCGTCGCACCGACCCGGGGCGGATCGCCGGTGTGGTCGCCGGTCGTGCCTCAGCCGGTCTCGTAAGCGACGCCAGACCCGTTGAGCGGCCGCGCTGGCGACACGGACACCGGTGTGCTGCACCGGTCTCGTGGGTGCCGCGTTCCGCAAGAGCGCCGTGGTGGTTTCGCGTGGTGCCGCCGGTGTGGTGAGCGCCGTCGGCCCCGCGAGTGTCGCGTCGGTCCGGCGAGCGCCTTGTCAGCCTCGCGTGACACCTGCCAGTCCAGCGAGCACCGCCAGCTCCCGCGCGCCCAGGTCTGCGGTCGTCCCGCCAGTCCCGGCTCGCACGCCGGTCACGCGAGCGCTGCCGTGCCCACCCCCAGCCTCCTGTAGCACCGCCAGCGAACGCCGCCCGTGAAGCAGCGGCTAAATCGGCATAAGCCCTCCTGTAACCCGCTTGTCCGGATAAGCCGCCAGCCCGCCCACCGCGACCAGTTCAGCCGGTCCTGCGCCGCCACCCGCAGCGGCCTGCTGTTCGGCCCGCGCGAGGACCGTCGCCCCCGCAGTCGTCGGCGGCAGCGAACTGACCTTCCGTTCGCCGAACTTCTTGGTGATCCGCTGACTGCCGACGAGACAGAGCCAGAGCGTCAGCGCCACCTCGCCGAAAACAAGCACCACCATGGCGTTCAGATGAGACCGGCCCACGTCGTAGACCGTCCGTCCCACCCCGGCCGCCAGCAAAACCACGGCTACCGCGGTGAGCGTGTACCCGAGACCCGTCAACGGCCTGCGCCTGCTGACCAGCCGCCGCCGGACGAGATCGGTTTCGAGCGACCGGATCGAAGGCTTGAGCACCGACGACCGCGCGACCCACGACGCGAGACGACCGCGACCAGCCGCCTGATGCACGGCTTGCTCAAGCGGCGGCGACGCTGGCGGCGGACCAGCGGCGACGATCTCGCCCAGCGACCCGACCTGTAACTGGCCGCGCGCGAGCAGGGTCGCGATCACGGCCTCGACCAGCCGAGGCCGCCCGCCCGCCAGGTACGCGACGTCGTAGACATCGCGCGGCACGGCGGCCGACTCCGGCGCGGACGCCTGTGTGGCCAGCTTGTCCTTGCCAGTGGCCAAAATGCTCGCCAAACCCGCGGCGGTGGCGACGTAGACGAGCAGCATCGGGCTCACCGCGGCCCAGAATCCGTTCACGACAGGTTCCCTCCCTCCCGGCTCGGCAGAGATCGGATAACACCGCCGTAACCAGACATGTCGTCAGCGTAGCCAGCACCACCGACAAAAACCGAACGGGCTCAGCGCCGGAACCATCTGCGCCGAGGTTTGGGCAGGTCACCGCGGGCGATGAGCCACTCCGCAAACGCGTCGGCATACTCGCGCGCCCGGATCGAAGTCGTCTTCGGACGCTCCGCCGCATACGCGTCGAACAATGGCCGATACCGCGGGCCCAGCGCCTCGGGCAGGTCCGGCCGCAGGTAAGCCACCAGCCGCCGTCGCTTGGCGAGCAGGACGTCCGCTTCGATGCGCAACCGCGAGGCATCGAAGCCGGACGGCGCCTCGGCCCCGGTCAGCAAGCAGTCCAGCAACGCAGCTTGCCGAGCAGCCAGTTCTTCCCGGCTCACAACGTCACCGCGCTGCGCAACGCGACCAGTTCGGCGGCGAGTTCGGAATCGGTGGGGTAGTCGTCGTCGCGCTCCAGGAGAACGCCTGGCGGATCCGTGCGACGGCGCAGTTCGGCAAGCAGCTCCAGCACTTCCGGCAGCACCGGATGCGCGTGCGTGTCGTGGTAAACCCCGTCGCGCTCCACGCCGCCCGCCATGTGCACGTACGCGAGCCGTTCCCACGGAATCCCGTCCAGGAAAGCCACTGGATCGGTGCCCACGTTGCGCGCGTTCGCATACAGGTTCGCGACGTCGATGATCAGCAGGCAGCCGGTCCGCTCGGTCAGCTCGGTGAGGAATTGTTCCTCGGTCAGCTCGTTGTCCGGCCACTCCAGCAGCGCGGCGATGTTCTCCAGCGCGAACGGTACGTCCACAATGGACTGTGCGAGCCGGACGTTGTCCACCAGCACGTCCAGCGCCGCACGCGAGCGCGGCAGCGGCATCAGATGGCCGGAGTCGAGCCCGCCCGCGCGGACGAAGCACACGTGGTCGCTGACCAGCGGCGCGTCGAGAGCGCGCGCCAGTTCGGCCAGGTGCTCCACTCGCGCGGTGTCCAATGGCTCGGCCCCGCCCAGCGACAGCGACACCGCGTGCGGCAGCACCGGCATCCCGCGATCCTTCAACGCCAGCAGGCTTTCCGGCAGGTGCGGGGCGTGCAGATTCTCCGCGACCACCTCGACCCAGTCCACGCCCGGCAGCCGCGCGATCGACAGGTCCAGTTCCGGCCGCCAGCCGATGCCGATCCCCAACCGGTCAGCCACCGCACCCACCTCCGCCTCCGCACCCGCTGCCACCGCCGCAGGACGATCCACCGCCGGACGACGTTCCCGCACCGCTCGTCAACGCCAAGCTTGTCGCATGGTCTGGGTACTGCGCGAACCCGCCCAGCGCGACCAGCGAAGCAGCACCGAACAGCAGCGCGCCGGACTGCGCCCGCTGCGTCACTGGGTCGGTCCGCACCGCGACGACCAGCGCGCGCCCGGCTTTGGTCGGGCGGACTTTCGGCCGCCTGCGGCCGGCCACCGCCAGGACCGTCAGAATCGCGGTGATGGCCAGCAGGACGTTCAATCCCGCAGTCGGCCGGTGCAGCGCGGAGCCGTTCACTGAGCGCACCAGACCGACTATGAACAGGGCGGCGTAGACCAGAACCACTCCGGTCGCGAAGGATGCGGAGGCGACCGTAACCAGACCGCGTTTGCGGAGGTCGTTTCCGATGCTCCGCACCGGCGCGGAGACCGCTTCCGCCGTACGCAGCGTCGAAGCCGTGTGGGGCCGCTTCCGCACGCCCTCGTAGACCGCCTGCTCAACCGGCCCCGTCGGCGCTCCGGAGACGGCCGTGAGCTGACCCCTGCTGTCGACCCGCAGCAGCCCGCGCTCCAGCAACGCCGCGATCGCCGTGTCGACCGTGCGGTGAGGGCCGCCGACGAGGCAGGCGAGCTGGTAGACGTCGAGCGGACGGTGCATGTCCGCAGGCGCTTGGCGCAGCAGCGGCCAGACAAGCTGCACCGCCAGCGTCAAGGCCAGTGCGGAACCGTAGACCGCCAGGAACTGCGGGCCGGAGATTCCCCAAGGCTCGTGCACGGCGCCTCCCTCCTTCGGTTATCCGCCGCAGCCGCCCCCGCCGCCGCAACTGCTGCCTCCGCCGCACGAAGACCCGCTGCTGCACGAGGAACCGCCGCTGCTGCACGACGATCCGCCGCTCGACCCGCCGCCCCCGGTCCAGCTGCCGCCGCCGCTGATCAGCGCTGTGCTCATCTCCTCGTCCGGGTACAGCGCGATTCCGCCGAGCGCGACCACCGCCGCGGCGCCGACGAGCAACGCCCCGTTGCCGTTCCGGTTCGTGGCAGCGAACTCCTCAGGCCGCTCCTCGGCAGCCTTCGCGTCTTCGCGGGCGCGCACGACGATCGCGTGGCCTGCGTCGGTGGCGCGGGAGGTCTTCGAGCCCTTGCGGACCGCGTAAGCGATCAATGTCAGGGTCCCGGCCACGACGAGCAACCCGATCAGCCCGCCGATCGGCCGGTCCAGCTGCGCGCCGTTGACCGCGCGGATGATCCCGATCAGCAGCAACACGGCGTACGCGGCCACGATGCCGGCGCGGAAGCCGTCCAGTCCGTCGCCGGCGACGAGCAGCCCGCGTCGTTCGAGGTCCGCGCGGATCTTCTCCACTTCCGGCTGGACCGCCGGCGACTTGCGCACCATGGCGACGGTCGCCGTTCCGCCCTGCGCGGCGTCGTGCACCGCACGTTCCAGCCTCTTGCGAGCTGGTCGCTTGCCGATCGCGCTCAGCTTGCCCTTGCTGCTCACCCGCAGCAGTTCCTGTTCCAGCAGCGTCGCGATCGCGGTGTCGACCGTGCGGTCCGAGCCGCCGGCCAGGTACGCGAGTTGGTAGACGTCCGGCTGCAGCGGCGCGTCGACGGTCGCGGGCGCGTTCTGCCGCCGCGACCGCGCGATCGACGGCCAGCTGATCTGCGCCAGCAGGACGACGGCCAGCGCCAGGCCGAAGATCAGCAGGAATTGCGGGCCGGAAATACCCCACGGTTCGTCCACGGCTTCCCCCTCGTTTCAGCGTTGCCGGAACCCTAACCGGCCGGTCGCCGGAGGCTGTCGGCAGAACTGACGCACTCGATGTCCGGTTCGTTCCCGGCTCAGCTGTTCCCGCCGCCGCAGCCCCCGCCGCCGCATCCCGACCCGCACCCGGAACCGCCGCATCCGGAGCCGCAGCCCGCTCCGCCGCCGCAACCAGACCCGCAGCCCGTCCCAGCGGCCCAGTACCCCGCCGGTCCGGCGAACCCGCCCGCGGCTCCCGCGATGGCCGCCCCCGCCCGACGGGTCGCCGGGAGACCGCGGAGCAGGGCGACCCGCAGCTCGCGATCCGGGTGGTTCGACAGTCCGCCGACCGCGACGCTCCCGGTCAGCCCGCTGATCAGGCTCTGATCCGGCCACGCCGCTTCGGCTGCTTCACGTCCGGCGTCGGTCGGCCGGATCCGCCGGGCAGCCCGGCGACGGGACAGCGCGGCGAACACGAACCACGCGGGCAGCAGAACGGAAACCAGCACATAGCCGTTCAGCCCGCCGACGAACGCCGCCACACCGGCCGCCGCCAGCACCGCTTCTCCGATCGCGGTCCACTTCCACGCCTTGCGCAGCGCCTGGCCGTCGACCAGCAGTCCGCGCTTGGTGAGGTCGTCGACCAGTTCGCGGACCGTGTCGCCCCAGACGAGACCGCGCAGCACCGTCGCGATCCCGACCCCCGTGCCGGTCAGCTCGGCAGCTTCCCTGCTCAGCGCGTCCGACGGCTCGGTGGGCGTGCGATACAGCCGTCCCACGGAATCCGCGCGCAGTTGCTCCCGCTCCAGCATCGAGGCGACCGTCGTCTCGGCGACGCGGAACGGTCCGTTCGTCAGCAATGCGACCTGAGCCGCGGACGTCAGCCGGGTTTCGGGATGCCTGCCCAGGTGCAGCCGGGCGGCGGTGCGCCGTCCGAGCCACCAGCAGACCAGCGCCAGCACCAGGATCAGCGCGGCCGGCATCGCGCGTTCGATCGTCCAGTCCATCACGGTCCCCCTCCGGATGAACAAACCACGTTACCCGCCTGCCCGGGGTTGCCGCCGGACGAAAAACCGCCCTCCCCGGGAGCGGGAAGGGCGGTTTCAGCGGACCTCGGCGTCAGTCGCCGGAGTCCTCGACGAGCTTCAGGGAAATCGAGTTGATGCAGTACCGCTGGTCGGTCGGGGTCGCGTAGCCCTCGCCCTCGAACACGTGCCCGAGATGGCTGTGGCACGAGGCGCACAGCACTTCGATGCGCCGCATGCCCATGGTGCGGTCCTCGCGCAGCAGCACCGCGTCGGAGTCCGCCGGGTCGTAGAACGACGGCCAGCCGCAGTGGCTTTCGAACTTCGTGTCGCTGCGGAACAGCTCCGCGCCGCAAGCCCGGCACTCGTACACGCCGGTGGTCTTGGTGTCGGTGTACTCGCCGGTGAACGGCCGTTCGGTGCCGGCTTGCCGGAGCACCGCGTACTCCTCGGGGGCAAGCTGCTCCCGCCATTCCTGGTCGGACTTCACCACGCGCGGAGTGGTGCCGACGACGGGTTTCATACCTTTCACCCTTCCCACGTTACCTGGAGAGAAAAGCGACCGTGTGCAGCGCGATGTCCCAGGCGGTGACCAGCAGCCCGAGCACGATCAGCACCACGACCAGCGCGGACACCCAGTAGCGGAGCCCGCCGGTGCGGTTGCTGGACTCGGCGAAGTCGGCGACCTGGTCCAGGCACGCCTCGACGGTGAAAGTCGGCCCGGTGCGCTCCATCCGGTCGAGATGGGCGGCGAACGCACGGGCCTCCGGGTCGTACGGATCCAGCCCGACCAGATCCTCGTGGAACCGAGTATTCCAGCCCGGCGGCAGAGCTCCGTTCTCGGCCATGCTTCAAAGGTAGGCTATTCGTCCCGCTGGACCCACCTCTGCGGCGAGTGTCACTGCGCGGGCGCGCCGCTTCCGAGCCGAGGGTCGCTGTTGATCATCAGCGTGCCGTCCTCCGTGGCGATGACCTGGACGACCTTCGGCGTCTGCGCGCCGCCTTTCGGCGTGAGCAGGATCTGCACGTCGGCCGAGCCGTCCGGGTTATTTTGGCGTTTGTAAACGCTTGCGCTCTTGTAGCCGCTCAGCTCGTTCTGTGACCAGTAAGAGGCGAAAGCGGCCTGGTCGCCGAAAACCGCCTGTGCCGAGGGGGTCAGCATGGCCCACGCCTCAGGCGATCCTGCGGCCTCGTAAAACTTGATGACCCGGTCGCCTGCGGGCTGCCACTGCACGTTCCCGCTGGACTTGACCGGCGGTGCAGAGGAACTCGGCGTGCTCGACGGAGACGCCGGAGCGGAGGAGTTCGGCGCGGGCGGCTGCGCGTTCGACGCAGCCCCGCCCTTGTCCCGGCTGCTGCTCAACACGAGAAACACCACCAACGCCACCGCAACGACCGCCGCGGCACCGCCAGCGAGGAACGCCATCTTCTTCTTCCGCGCCGCAGCAGGCGAAACCCGATCCCCCGACCCAGCGCCGGAGTAGTTCGGCGCAGCAGCAGTCGGCGTAGGCCGCACAGCGGGCTGCGGACGCGGCGGAGTGTTCGCCGGGGGAGCGGGACGCGAAGGCGCACCCATCGGCATGAACGCCGCAGTCGGCGTCCGAGGCGGGTTCGACGGAGCCTTCGGCGCGGCAGCGGCAGCCGCCGCCGGAGCACTCGCACGCGCCCACGGCGGACGGGACCCGTTACTCCCCGGACCGCGATTCCCCGACAGCAACTGCTGCGGCGCAGCCGGTTCCCCGGTCGCCAGCTGAGCCAGCCGCTCCCGTGCCTCGGCCATGCTCGGCCGCTCGGAAGCCTCGCTGCGCAGCAGGCTCATCAGCAACGCGGTCGCCGGACCGGCCTGCGTCGGCGGGTTGACCTGGCCGTTCGCCGCCGCGTAGAGCAGCGCGAGCTGGTTCGTGGTGTTGCCGTACGGCGTCTGCCCCTCGATCGCCTGATAGAGCGTCGCGCCGAGGGCGAAGACGTCCGAGCTGGGCACCGGGTCGGCGCCGCGGGCCAGTTCGGGGGCGAGGTACGCCGGGGTGCCGCCGATGAGGCCGGTCTGGGTGAGCGTCATGTCGCCGGCCGCGCGGGAGATGCCGAAGTCGGTGATTTTCGCGGTGCCGGTTTCGTCGATGAGGATGTTGCCGGGCTTGACGTCCCGGTGCACGATCCCGGCGCGGTGCGCGGCCACGAGCGCCGCGGCGACCTGTTCGCCGATCCGCGCGACCTGGCCGACCGGCAGTGTGCCCTGTTCGGACAGCACCGCGGACAGGCTCGGGCCGTTGAGGTACTCCATCACCAGGCACGGGTCGCCGCCGTGCTCGGCGACGTCGAACACGACGATCGCGTTGGGGTGCTGGAAACGGGCCGCGTTCTTCGCCTCGCGCATCGCGCGCTGGCGCATGTTGTCGCGTTCGGCCTCGGAGACGCCCGGCTGCGGCAGGATCTGCTTGATCGCCACCGACCGCTCCAGGCGCACGTCCACGGCACGCCACACCACGCCCATGGCACCGCTACCAATGTGCTCGACGAGGCGGTAGTGCCCCGCGATCAGCTGCCCGGTGTCGATGACGCCCGCTCCTGACGAAAGTCCCGTGATCGTGGTCGTGCGCAGCGCGGATACCCCTCGCGCACCCGAACGAGTGTAGCGGTCGGAAGTACCTGCCCGCCGTCAGCCAGCCGGTGCCGACGGCACGGGGGCCTCCGGCTCGGCGGCGGGGACGCGCTTCCGCAGCACCCGCACCAATCCTGCCGCGCCGAGCGCGGCGAAGACCGCGTAGCAAGCCAGCAAAGCGGGCGGCGTGTCGCCGGTCAGCGCGTCCGCGAAAACGACCACCGCGATGGTTCCGGGGACGCTCCCGAGCGCCGTTCCGGCAAGGTACGGAACGAGTTTCACGGACGAAACGCCGCACAGGTAGTTCATCGCCGAAAACGGGACGACCGGGATCAACCGCAGCGACGTGATGGCGAGCACGCCGCCGTCGGAGAGCCGGTCGTTGACCGCCCGCACCGGCGCGCGGTGCAGGTGCCGCAGGATCAAGTCGCGGCCCAGCAGCCGGGCCAGCCCGTACGCGAGCCCGGCGGCGATCGTGGTGGCCGCCAAGGCGATGACCACCCCCGCGACGCTGCCGACGAGCAAACCGGCGGCCAGATTGAACACCGTGCGCGGGATCGGCGCGACGGTGAGCAACGAGTAAGCCACGAGGAGCACCAGCGGAGTCATCGATCCGGTCTCCGCGGCCCAGGTGCGCAGCTGCGCCGGTCCCGGAATCGGCAGCCACAGCGCGGCGGCGCCGAGAAGAGCTAGCACGACCAGGGCGGCGATCAGCTTGGTTCTCCCGGACACCCCGCCACGGTACGGCACTCGCGGCTACGGTGGCCGCATGGCCAAAAACGGCGATCCGGTCGAGTACCAGGTGGGGGAGCGCACCGTCCGGGTGTCGAGCCCGGACAAGGTCTACTTCCCCGAACGCGGCATCACGAAGCGGCAGGTGGTCGAGTACTACCTCGCCGTGGCCGATCCGTTGCTGCGCGCGATCGGCGAACGGCCGACGACGCTGAAACGCTACGTCGACGGCGTCACCGGCGAGTGGTTTTACGCCAAGCGCGTGCCCAAGGGTGCGCCGGACTGGCTCGAGACCGCGCGGATCACCTTCCCGTCCGGCCGCACCGCCGACGAGGTCTGCCCGACCGAACCCGCGGTGTTCGCCTGGGCGGCCAACCTCGGCACCTTCGACTTCCACCCGTGGCCGGTCCGCCGCCCTGACCTGGATCATCCGGACGAGCTGCGGATCGACGTCGACCCGCCGGAGCGCGCCGGGTTCGCCGACGCGGTCGAGGTCGCCGGCGTCGTCCGCGAGGTGCTCGCCGACGCCGGGCTCACCGGCTACCCGAAGACCTCCGGCGGCCGCGGCGTGCACGTCCTCGTGCGGATCCGCCCGGAATGGGACTTCATCGCGGTGCGGCACGCGGTGATCGCGCTCGGCCGCGAGGTCGAACGGCGGATCCCGGACAAAGCGACGGTGTCCTGGTGGAAGGAGGAACGCGGCGGCCGCGTCTTCCTCGACTACAACCAGGCGGCCCGGGACCGGACGGTCGCCTCCACCTGGTCAGTGCGCGGCACCCCGCGCGCGACCGTGTCGACCCCGCTGACCTGGGACTTGCTCGCCGACGTCGACCCGGACGACTTCGACGTCCTGACCGTCCCCGGCTTCCTCGCTGAGCACGGCGACCTCCACGCGCCGATGGACGAGAAGGCGTTCGGACTGGAGACGCTGCTGGAGTGGTACGAGCGCGACGACCGCGACCTCGGCGGTGCGGAACTGCCATACCCGCCGGACTATCCGAAAATGCCTGGCGAACCGAAGCGGGTGCAGCCGAGCAAGGCCCGATCCGACCAGGCGTGATCGTCCGATCGCCGGGCGTGTTCACTCTCGGTGATCAACATTGCGGGGAATTTCGCGAATGTTTCCGCAGGTCGTACTGGTTTTTCCGAGGTCGATTACCGTGAGGTGCACCGCTAAGCGGTAACGCGCCGGGGTCGAGGTGCGACTATTGCCGGAACCGGAGGGGAGCCGGGACCGGAGGAGGGAGACGTCGTGGACGACCTGATCGCGTTCCTGGCCGCGCGCGTCGGACAGCGGCAGGCGCTGATCATGCAGGCGGTGCAGAAGGGCAAGGCCGGCGAGTCGCTCAACCGCGGCGAGGCCAAGGTCGGGCTCGAGGAGCGGGTCCGCTCCCTTGGCGACCTCGAACTCGACGTGGTCAACCAGATGATCAACGAGATCGAGGCGACGCGGCGGATCATGCTCGCGCATCGGACCACGGTGTCGGAGAAGGTGCCTGGGTTTCCGTTGTACGGCAGCGAGTATTGGTGTGAGACCTGTCATGTGCCCGCGGACGAGGCCGGGTCGAATTGGTGTTTGACGTTGCGGTTGCTGGCGTTGCCGTATGCGGATCATCCGGATTACAGCGAGCGGTGGAGGCCCTGAGCGGGCTCGACTCGTCGCCTGGCGGCGACATTGCTTTTGAGGGTTGCGTGGGGCACCCCGAAGTTTGATTGTGCTGACGGTCGGTGGGTGCTTGTCAAGGCGGGAAAGATGCCTTGACAAGCACCCACCGACCGCAGATGAGCTTCGTATCGGGGTGCGGGGGAGGTGTGGGTGCCTCGATGGTTGGGTGCACCGGCTGCGGTTTTAGGGCCGTGAGGGGAACCCTGAGGGAATCTGGGGCTGTGAGGGTGGCCCTCACGGCGGTCGTGGGGGCGGGGGAATTCGCGCTGTCCGGATGGCGTTGCCGTGGGCGTGGACGTTCCGATTTCTGTGCTGGACCGGTCGCCCGTGCGGCGAGGGCGGGGGACCGCGCAGGCGATCCGGGACACGGTCGCGTTCGCGCGTGACATCGAAGCTCTCGGCTATCACCGGTTCTGGGTTTCCGAACACCATGGCGTACCTGGGGTCGCCGGGTCTTCGCCTGCGGTGCTCGCGTCCGCCGTTGCGTCTGCGACCTCGCGTATCCGGGTCGGGTCCGGGGGCGTGATGTTGCCCAACCATCGGCCGCTCGTGGTTGCTGAGCAGTTCGGGATTCTGGAGTCCTTGTTTCCCGGGCGGATCGATCTCGGGATCGGGCGTTCTGTCGGGTTCATCGAGCCGGTGCGGCGTGTGCTTGGCCAAGGCAAGGACGCGGCCGACGGCTTCGACGGGCAGGTTCGCGAGCTTCTCGCGTTCTTCCGGGGTGAGCACGACGGGGTACACGCGATCCCGGCCGAGGGGTTGTCGGTGCCGGTGTTCTTGCTTGCGACTGGTGCGGGGGCGGAGTTGGCCGCTGGGCTCGGGTTGCCGCTGGTGATCGCTCCGGCCCATGGGCAGCGTGCGATGGTCGAGGCGATTTCGCGGTACCGCGAAACGTTCCGGTCCGATGTGGACGATCCCTATGTCGTCGTGTCGACAGCGGTCGCGGTGGCGGACACCGCGGAGGAGGCTCGGCGGCTGCTGGTGCCCGAGGCTTGGTCCACTGTGTACTCGCGCAGCCATGGCGTTTTCCCGCCGCTTTCGCCTGCGGACGAGATTTTGGCGCTGCCGATGACCGACCGTGAACGCCGTCGTCTCGACGACACGTTGGCCGGGCAGATCAGCGGCACCCCGGACGAGGTCGGCGCACGTCTCGCGGATCTGGTCGACTCGACCGGGGCGGACGAGTTGCTCGTCAGCACCAGCACTTACGACCCGGCGGCGCGCGTCGAATCGTTTGCCGCGCTTGCTGAGTTGACTGCGGCGGAACGGCTTTCGGTCTAGCCGAGGACGATCGGCAGCTTCTCCGTCAGCGACCCCAGCGCCGCTTTTTCCTCGTCGGTCGCGGCACGGCGGCCGGTCGCTACCAGGAGCGCGGCTTGGTCGTCCGGCGCTGCCGGAAGTGGTGAACCCAGCGCGGTTTCGACGGTTCGCCGGGTCGCGGCCAGGCAGTCTGCGTCTGGACCGTCCACTCCGGACAGATGCATGACGAGGTCCAGGTGGTGCAACGTCGCTTCCACGACGTAGGTCTCGAAATAGTCCGCGACCGTGAGCACGTAGTCGCGGGTTTCGACCTTCGACGCCGGGTCCGCGAGCGCGGCGGCGCGTCCGGCTGCCTGGGCGAGGTCGTCGAAGTGGTGCGCCAGCCAGGCGGTGGAGCCGTAGCTGAGCGCCGCGCGGCGGGTGAACAGGCCTTCTTCGTCCATGCCGGTCGGCAGGTCGGTGCCGAGTTCCCAGTATTGCGCGGCGGTGTGCGTCGGCTCGCCTTCGGCGGGGGTCGCGAGCGTGATCAGGATGTCCTGCGCGTCGATGACCAGGTGGAACACCAGATCCTGCACCAGCCAGCCGGTGCATCCCGACGGGGCCAGCCACTGCCCGCCTTCGAGCGATTTCACGGCGTTCTGAAGTGCGTTCCAGGAGCGGAAGAAGAGGTCCACGACGGCACTTTAGCGATCACGAACCCCCGCGGCATCCGATTTACAGCCGCAGCAACAGTTCAGTGAGCAGCCGCTGAGCCGGATCAGTCAGGTCGATCCCGGACACCTCCGACGCCCGCCGCACCCGGTAGCGCACGGTGTTCGGGTGGATGTTCAGCGAACGCGCGGCCGTGCGGACGTCGCCGAAAGCGTTCAGATACGCCAGCACCGCGGGGATCAGGATGTCACCGTGGTCGGCGTCGTGGGCACGCAGTTGCGCGAGCCGCGGATCGCGCAACCGGGGCTGATCTCCCAAGTAGGCCAACACTTCCGACAGCAACACGTCCGCCCGGACGTCAGCCAGCGACGCGACGTCGGACGGCCAATGACCGCGCGTCATCGCCATCAGCACCCGATCGGCGTCGCCGCGCGACAATGCTGCGTCCGACAGTCTCGGCACGACCCCGCCGAGCGCGGCGCGGACCGGGGCGTCGAGGTGTTTCCGCGCCGCACCAACGATTTCCTTCGCCAACGCCAGCACTGGCGCATCCGAGTGTTCCGGCAGATCCGGGAGCAACGCGTACACCCGGCCGCCGAGCACGCTCACGAGCGCGGTCCGCCGATAGGCCGCGGTGTGCACGGCGATCAGGTGCACCAATTCGGCCCGGCGCAGCAACCGGTCCGAAGCGGCGGTCGACTGCTGCCGCGAGAGCGTGAACGCCAAAACCTGTGCTGGACGCGCCGGATCGGCCCCGATGTCGTCTGCGACCGACTCGGCGTCGACGCGTCCTTCCAGCAATCCGGCGAGCAAATCCTCGCGCAGCCGAAGTTGCGGATCGGGCAGGGTTCGGGCGCGGATCAGTTGCGGGGCAAGGGTTCTGCTCGCGCCGAGCAGTGCCACCTCGGCTTGTTCGGTCAGCGGTTGCGCGCCTTCCTGGACCCAGATCGTGCCGAGCGGCTGCGATCCGGCGTGGATCCCGGCGGCGATGCGGCGGCGGATTCCCAGCTCCGGGCGCTCGTCCACGCGCACGATTCCTTCGCCGGCCCGCAATCGCTGGTAGACGCCCCATTCGCGGAGGATCGCGAGGTACCGTTCCGGTCCTTCGCGGCCCAAGATCGACAACCGCCGCAGCTCGTCGACCTCGTCGCCGGCTCGTGAATACGCCAGGACGCGGCTCGCGGTGTCCTCGATGCTGACCAGGCCGCCGGTGAGCGTCGCGACCGTCTGGGCCAGCGCGAACAGGTCGCCGAGCACCTCGCCGGTCTCCGCTTCGCCGCCCGCGCGGGCCGCGTCGACGACCCCGCGCGCCAGCGCCTCGACCTGCTCCCACCGCGCCTCCGCGCCGACCGTGAGCAGCGCGACGCCAGCGTCCGCCGCGACGTCGGTGCCCCCTTCGCCCTTCACCGCCACCGCGGCCGCTCCGGCGCGTCCGGCCGCCCGGATCGCCGCCGCTGCCGACCGGCCGCGCGCGCCGATCACCAGGACCAGGTCGCCGGGGTGCGTTTCGGGCGGGTCCTCGGGGTCGAGGATCACCACGTCCTGCACCGGAACGCCCAGTCCGCGCGGCGCGACGAGCACCCGCACGAGCGGTTCGCCGAGCGTCGCGAGCACGTGCCGCAGCGAGGTGCTGGCGAACGGTTCGGCGGCCGTCATCGCGTAGGCCGATCGGACAAAACCATATGGGCGATTCTAGCCGCTTGAACAAACCCCTGAACGCCGCGCAGCGTTATCTTTCGGGCATCCGACGAGTAAGCCAACGAGGGAGCCGCCGTGGACGCCGTGACCCAGACCCCCGCCCCGAAGAACGAGCCGGTGCTGACGTACGCGCCGGGCAGCGCCGAGCGCGCCGAGCTGGAGGGTGCGCTGAAGAAACTGGGTCAGGCCGGTCCCGTCGACCTGACGGTCACCGTCGGCGGCGAGCAGCGCGCGGGCGGCGGCGAGAAGATCGACGTTGTCCAGCCGCACAACCACGGCCACGTCCTCGGCACCATCCAGAGCGCCACGAAGCAGGACGCGACCGACGCGATCGCTGCCGCCGCGAAGGCCGCTCCGGAGTGGCGCGCGCTGTCCTACGACGACCGTGCGGCGATCCTGCTGCGCGCCGCTGACCTGCTGAGCGGCCCGTGGCGCTCGACGCTGAACGCGGCAACCATGCTCGGTCAGTCGAAGACCGCGACGCAGGCCGAGATCGACTCCGCGTGCGAGCTCGCCGACTTCTGGCGCTTCAACGTCGCCTTCGGCCGCAGCATCCTCGACCAGCAGCCGGTCAGCTCGCCGGGCGTGTGGAACCGGATGGAGCACCGTCCGCTCGAGGGCTTCGTGTACGCGATCACGCCCTTCAACTTCACCGCCATCGCCGGCAACCTGCCCACCGCGCCCGCCCTGATGGGCAACACCGTGCTGTGGAAGCCGTCGCCGACGCAGAGCTTCGCCGCGCACCTGACCATGCGGCTGCTCGAAGAGGCCGGCATGCCGCCGGGCGTGATCAACCTGCTGCCGGGCGACGGCAAGGCCGTCTCCGAGGTCGCGCTGACGCACCGCGACCTTGCGGGCATCCACTTCACCGGCTCGACGGCGACCTTCCAGCACCTGTGGGGCACTGTCGGCGCGAACATTGCCGGCTACCGCAGCTACCCGCGTCTCGTCGGCGAGACCGGCGGCAAGGACTTCGTGCTCGCGCACCCGTCGGCCGACATCGACGTGCTTCGCACCGCGCTTGTCCGTGGCGCCTTCGAGTACCAGGGCCAGAAGTGCTCCGCCGCTTCGCGTGCGTACGTGCCGCGCAGCGTCTGGGAGCAGCTGAAGGACGGCCTTGCGTCCGAAACCGCCGCGCTCTCGTACGGCGACGTCACCGACCTGTCGCACTTCGGTGGCGCGGTGATCGACCGTCGGGCCTTCGACAAGCACGCCTCGCTCTTCGAGCGCGTTAAGAACGACAGCGAGGTCGAGATCCTCGTCGGCGGCACTGCGGACGACAGCGTCGGCTACTTCGTGCAGCCGACCGTTCTCGTGTCGACGAACCCGAAGCACGAGATCTTCAGCACCGAGTACTTCGGCCCGATTCTGTCGGTCTACGTGTACGAAGACGCTGACTTCGACGCCGTGCTGCAGCTGGTCGACGAGACCGCTTCGTACGCCCTCACCGGCGCCGTCATCGCGAACGACCGCACGGCCGTCGCGAAGGCTTCGCAGGCGCTGCGGTTCGCCGCGGGCAACTTCTACGTCAACGACAAGCCGACCGGCGCGGTCGTCGGCCAGCAGCCGTTCGGCGGGGCGCGCGCCTCGGGCACGAACGACAAGGCCGGCTCGGTCTTCAACCTGCTCCGCTGGACGAGCCCGCGCTCGGTCAAGGAGACGTTCGTGCCGCCGACCTCCGTGCGCTACCCGCACCAGGGCTGAGAAGGAGACACCGTCATGCTGCGTGCCCCGTTGCTCGCCGCCGCTCGTTCGCAGCGGATGCGTGCGCTCGTCGAAGCGGTACCGGTCACCCGGTCCGTAGTGCGCCGGTTCGTGTCCGGCTCGGCTACCGCCGACGCCGTGCGCGCCGCACGGGAACTGGCCGCCGACGGCCGGAAGATCACCATCGACCACCTCGGCGAAGACACCACCGACGCCGCACAGGCCACCGCCACCGTGCAGGCGTACGAGGAGTTGCTGACGGCGCTGTCCGAACAGGGCCTCGCCAAGGGCGCGGACGTCTCGGTGAAGCTGTCCGCGGTCGGGCAGTTCCTGCCGGGCGACGGCGAGGGCGTCGCGCTCGAAAACGCGCGGAAGATCTGCGCGGCGGCCGAAGCGGTCGGCGCGACAGTGACGCTCGACATGGAGGACCACACCACCACGGACTCGACGCTCGGCATCCTCCGCGAGCTGCGCGCCGAGTACCCGTGGGTGGGCGCGGTCCTGCAGGCCTACCTGCACCGCACCGAGCAGGACTGCCGCGAGCTGTCCGGTCCCGGGTCGCGCGTGCGGCTGTGCAAGGGCGCTTACGCCGAGCCGGAGTCGGTGGCGTTCCAGGACAAGTCCGAAGTGGACAAGTCCTACGTGCGCTGCCTGCGCGTGCTGATGGAGGGCAAGGGCTACCCGATGGTGGCCTCGCACGACCCGCGGATGATCGCGATCGCGGGCAAGCTCGCCGCCGACGCCGGCCGCACGTCCGGCGACCACGAGTACCAGATGCTGTACGGCATCCGGCCCGAGGAGCAGAAGCGGCTCGCGGCCGAAGGCGAGACGATGCGCGTGTACGTGCCCTGCGGCGACGAGTGGTACGGCTACTTCATGCGCCGGCTGGCCGAGCGTCCGGCGAACCTCGCGTTCTTCCTGCGCGGGCTGGTCACCCGGTCCTGAAACGCTGCGAAGGCCCGGCACCCTGGTGGGTGCCGGGCCTTCGTGTTTCCCCGGGTTGCGCCTGTGGCAGCGGGCTCAGGCCTGCTCGGCTTCTTGCGCGGCGGCGGCCTTGCGCACCTCGTCCATGTCGACCTCGCGGGCCTGGCGGATGAGGTCCTCCAGCGCGGCTTCCGGAAGGGCGCCGGGCTGGGCGTAGATGAGGGTCTTGTCGCGGATCACGGCGAGCGTCGGGATCGAGCGGATGTTGAACGCCGCGGCGAGCTGCTGCTCGGCTTCGGTGTCCACCTTCGTGAAGGTGATGTCGCTGTGCTTTTCCGACGCCTTCTCGAACACCGGCGCGAACTGGCGGCACGGGCCGCACCAGCTTGCCCAGAAGTCGATCAGCACGAACTCGTTGTCGGTCACGGTCTGGTCGAAGTTGTCCGCGGTCAGTTCCACTGTGCTCATGCGTGGTCCAACGAACGAATCGGGTGGGGAATTCCCCGGGGCGCGGTAGCGTCCTGGTGGGTGTCCGACGCTTCCTTGGAGGTTGATGTGGCTGACGGGATCTTGGGACGGATCGACGAGCTGATCGCGCAGGAGAAGGAACTGCGCGACCGGGCGATCGGGGTCGGGCTGTCCTCGGACGACCGGGAGCGGCTCCGCCGGGCCGAAGAGGAGCTCGACCAGTGCTGGGACCTGCTGCGGCAGCGCCGGGCCAGGGTCGAGTTCGACGACGATCCGGACGAGGCTTCGGTCCGGTCGGTGGGCGAGGTCGAGGGATACCGGCAGTAGGCTTTCAAAAGCTAACGGTTAGCTTTTGGCAACCGGTCGGATTTTGTGACTGATAGCATCCGCGGATGAGTGAGCCGTCCGGGCGGCGCGAGCGCAAGAAGGCTGCGACCCGCCAGAAGATCGCCGACACCGCGCTCCGGCTGTTCCTCGAGCGCGGGTACGACGAGGTGGGGATCCGGGACATCGCGACCGAGGCCGACGTCGCCGTGACCACGGTCTTTTCGCATTTCGCCTCGAAGGAAGCGCTGGTCTTCGAGCAGGACTCGAACTTCGAGGAAAGCCTGCGCGGCGCGGTCGAACGGCGGTCGTCGGCGGAGGCGCTGATCCCGGCGCTGCGGGACGAGATCCAGGCGCTGGTGCGGCATTGCACCGCGGACAGCGTCGCGCCGGTCTGGCGGATGATCGACGGGTCGCCCGCGCTGCGGGAGTACGAGGAGTCGATGCGGCTGCGGCACGCGGAGTCGCTGGCCGCGGCGATGGCGGCTGACCCCGGTCTCGAGCGGACTCCGACGGCGTGCCGGGCGATCGCGCGGTTCGTGGTCGACGCCTACTCGGTGGCTCGAGAGGCGGCTGATCCGGAGGCCGCGGTGGGCGAGGTTTTCCGGATGATCGAGGCGGCCTGGGCGGCTGCCAGTCCTGCTGTGTCCCGTTAGGACCGTCTCCCGCGCGTTTGCTGCCTTTCTGGTCGCGAGTGGCGGAATTCGGTGCGCTGTCGGCGTTTTCGGCACTCCCGGTGAAAATCTCGGTCTCATGTGGGTGAGCGGATCCCACCGGGTCGAGCGATGCGCTGTCGAACAGGTGTTCGAGATACTGGATGGGTGTTCGAGACGACTTCGGCGGGACAGCCCCGGTTCCGCCACCTCAGACCTCAGCGGGGATTGCTCAGCCGGATCAGCGGGCTGGTGCGCGGCTGGCGGCGCTATCTCGGCGAGAGGGAGCCGTTCGACAGACGCGCTGCGCACACGACGCGGCGCGAGCGGCTCCGCGCCCAACCTGTTGCTCGGCGACGCCGCGATTACCAAGCGGCCGCACCTGCGGCTGATCACCAAACAGCAGGCCGACTGCGCGTACTCCGTCTCGCAGGTCGCCAGCCAGGCCGGTCCCTAGGCCGGACAGAGAGTGCCGTTGTCCGGAATCTTGCCGTCGATCAGGAAGGCCTGCGCGGCTGCGGTGACGCAGGAGGACTGGCCGACCGCGCCGTGCGCGACACCCTGCCACGTGACAGTCACGGCGCTGGGCATCTGATCCGCGGCCCGGGTCGTGCCGATCTGCGGCGTGACCGGGTCGGTGGCGGTAGCGGCCACCAGCATGGGCGGGGCGCCTGGTGCACCGGCAGGAGGCAGTGCCTCGCGGCGGACCGGCCAAGCGCCGCACCAGGCGAGCTCCTGGGCGACCGCAGCGCCGAACTGCGGGTATTTGGCGCGCATGGTGGCGGCGGCGCGGTCCAGTTGATCGGCGGGCAGCCGCGTGGTCGAGTCGTTGCATCGGGTCGCGATGGTGCCGCCGATGCGCGACGTGCGGCCGCGGACGTCCGCGACGATCGGATTCGCGAAGCCGGCCAGCGCGGTGACGTCGCCGTTCTTCGCGGCGTTCAGCGCGTCGGCGAGAGCGGGCCAGTTCGACCGGTCGGCGAGTCCTTGGTACACCGCGTAAGTCGCCACGCCGGGGCTCATCGTCACGCCGTCGTCAGTGTCCACAGGGGACGTACGGAGCCGGTCGGTCACGGTCTTCAGCGCGACCTTCGCATCGCCCATCGGGCAGTTGCGGGCGGCGCAGTCGGCGGAGAAGGCGTCGAACGTCGACTGTGCGCCGGCGGCCACCGCGTCGAGCACCGCCGCCCGGTCGGCGCCCGGGTCCGGGATGCCGTCCAGCACCATGCGGCCGACCTGCGCCGGGTAGCGCACCGCGTACTCCGAAAGCACCTTCGAGCCGTCACCGCGGCCGAGCGCGTTCAGCCGGTCGAGGCCGAGTTGTTTGCGCAGCTGGTCGAGGTCCCCGGCGGTACGCCAGCTGTCCAGCGCGGTCTGCGCGGTGTCGAGGTCGAGCGCGCACTGCTGACCGGCGCGGCGAGCCGCGTCGAGCACCTCGCCGAGGCCGCCCTGCGCCGGGTCCGCGCCCAGCAGGTCCGAACGCACTTCCAGCGGCACGCACTGCACGCCGCCGGACAGCCCGGTGCCGCGCCGGTCCACGCCGATCAGCGAGAACTTCTTGAGGAACTCCGGCGGAAGCCGGGTCGCCAGGCGCGCGGCGAACAGCGAGCCCGGCTCGCCGCCGACGTCGTTGACCACCACGAGCGGGATCGGTCCGTCGCCCGCCTTGAGCACGAAGATGCGGGCGAGCAGGTGCTGCGAGTCCTCGGGCGCGTCGAGCGGGGACGTCATGCGCGCGCAGCTGACGTGCAGCGAATCGGGCAGTGCCGGAGCGGCCATCCGCTGCCGGGTGTCCGCGTCGCAGTTGGCCCATCGCAGGGCGGACTTCTTGGGCTCGGCCAGCGGCGGCAACGGCACAGCGGCAGTGCTCGGGGGCGGCGCGGTGGTGGCGCGTCCGTCGTTGTCGATCACCGCGGGGCGCACGGAGGGACCGCTGGTGCACCCGGCCAGCATGAGCACTCCCAGCGTCGCCGCCACCAGCCGGGCGCGCGTACGGGAACGGCTGGGGGAACGGCGGTGCACGGGCTGGTCCTCACGTCTGCTCGGCGGAACTCTCGGACGAGCTTGGCACGCGTGGTGTGGGAAGCCAGTGAGCGGGTCCTGCGGCGTGTCCGGTCAGCGGGTCCGCACGACCTCGCCCCGGAACACTGCCGACAGGTCGTACCGGGCAGGCTCGTCCAGCTGCGAGTAGCCGCACGACGACGGCTCCCGGTCCGGCCGCCAGCGCGCGAACTGGGCGGTGTGGCGGAAGCGCGACGGATAGCCGCCCTCCGTGTGCTCGTACGAGACCTCCACCACGCGCTCCAGCCGCAGCGGCACCCACGGCTGTTCCTTCGACCGCCAGCGCGTGATGCCGCCCGGGATCCGCTGGCCCTCGCGGACCGCGTCGCCCAGCCACGGATGCCCTTCGCCGTCCGTGATCAACGGGGCCAGCTCCTGCGCCAGCTCGCGGCGGCGCGCGACCGGGAACGAACCGACCACGCCGACGTGGTGCAGCAGCCCGTTCTCGTCGTACAGGCCCAGCAAAAACGAGCCGACCGCTTCGCCCGGCTCGCCGTCCACGTGCCAGCGCAGGCCCGCCAGCACGCAGTCCGCGGTGCGGGAATGCTTGTACTTGAACAAAACCCGCTTGCCCGGCGAATACGGCTCGTCCAGCGGCTTGCCGATCACGCCGTCCAATCCAGCCCCTTCGAACAGCTCGAACCAGCGCCGAGCAGTCTCCGGATCGGTCGTCGCCGGCGTCAGCGCGATGCCCGAAAGGGACTCGAGCCGTTCGCGGCGCGCCGAGGTCGGCTCGTCCACAAACGACTCGTCGCCCAGCGCGAGCACGTCGAAAGCCACGAACTGCGCCGGCGACTGCTCGGCGAGCAGCTGGACGCGACTGTCCGCCGGGTGGATGCGCTCGGTCAGCGCGTCGAAATCGAGCTTGCCGTCGCGGGCCACCACCAGTTCGCCGTCGAGCACGACCCGCTCCGGCAAGGATTCCCGCAGCGCGGCGAGGACTTCCGGGAAATACCGGTTCAGCGGCTTCTCCGCGCGCGACTGCAGGGTGATCTCGTCGCCGTCCCGGAAAACCAGGCAGCGGAACCCGTCCCACTTCGGTTCGAACAGCAGCCCCCGGGAATCGGGAATGGCTTTCGCCGGCTTCGCCAGCATGGGCTTGATCGGTGCCTGCACAGGGAGCGCCATGCGGGCATTCTGGGCGAAACGCGGGATCAGCGCACGCGTGCCGAGCCGGTCGTGTCGAGTTCGAGCCGCACCGCGGTCGGCAGGGTCTCGACGCCGAGCGATTCCCTGGCCCTCGTCAGCACGTACGCGTCGAGGTCTTCCCACACCCGCCGGACTTCCGCGCCCTCGGCCAGCCAGAGCGTGATCCGCAACGCCGGATCGGCCACGGTGCCCACCGAACGGACGCGAGCCCGGGTGACCCCGTCAACGCTCTCCGCGTCGGTTTGCACGGCGTTCGCCAGCGCTCCGGCCGTGACGGTGAGTTCAGCGCCGATCGTCTCGTCGAGCTTGAGGTCCGGACGGCGTTCCGGGCGCAGCGAACGGAAAAACCACCACAGCCCGAACACGAGCAGCAGCACCCCGAGCACCACCGCACCGATTCGCGCGTACAGCGCGTGGTCGCCGAGCCAGCCGACCGCGATCGGGTCGAGTACCGGCCGGTGCCCGCGGAACTGCCCGAGCCACCCCATGCCGACCACCAGCGCTCCGGCACCAGCCAGCACACCGAGCACGCCGACCAAGGAGGTCAGCGTGCGCTCGGCACCGTACGAACGTCCTTGCGCGCGACGCGCCGCGGAAGCGCTCATCACCGGTCCTTCGGAGAGTCGACGACCACGGACACCTTCGGACGACGCTGCAGCGGGAGGTCGTCCAGCACCCCCGCGACGGTTTCCAACAGCCGCGGCCGCAGCTGTTCCTCGTTCTCCAGCCGGCTTGTCGCGCGCACGCGCACCCGACGGGAGCTGGCCGTCACGGACGCGCCGCGCACGTTGTCCTCCGCGCGCACCGCCAGCCCGACCAAGCGCGCGAGAGCTCGCGGCGAGGTGTTGACGGTGATGCCATCAGCGGGATCGGTCATCCGCACCGCTCGGTCGCCCGCGCCGAGGGCCAGCAACAGGAGCACGAGCCCGGCGAGCAAGACGATTCCCGCGGTGAGCCGCACTGGCGTGCTGGTCCAGTCCAGCTCGGCGATCGCGGCTTTCCACCGCGGCCACGGCACGAGCAGCGGTTCCTTGTCAGGCTGCCACCAGGCCCACCCGACTTCGAGCGCCAGCAACGCGCCGCCGGCTGCGACGGCCAGGCCGAGCAGCGTGGAGAGAAGACGGACGAGGATGCGCATCATCGCACCCTCGGCGGCACGTCCGGCAGCAACGCGGTGACCGTCACCGCGACCGAACGCACGTGATAGGAGGTGATGCGTTCGACCTCTTCGACGACCTTCTCGCGCACCTGCCCGGTCACCTCGCGCACCGGTGCCGGATAACGCAACGCGAGATCGAGGGACAGCTCGACGTCGTTGTCCGAGCCGCCGACCTTCGCGGAGGCACCGGTGGTCCCGGTGCTGACCCCCGCGACGCGGCGCTCGGTGCGCATCGTCCCGGGAACCTGATCGGCGGCGTGCTGCGCGACCTTGCGCACCACGGCGTGCGCGATGGTCAGCGAACCGCGCTCGGCGGGCTCCGGAAGGTCGTTGCGGGACGGCCCTGCCTCGACCGCCTGGGTCACTTGTCTCGGCCCTTCCCGAACAGGTCGCCGAGGTCGAGTTCGCCGTCGAGGACCCGGCCGACCACGAGCCCGATGATGCCGACCGCGAAGGTCACCAGGAAAGCGGTGAATCCCTGTGTGGCGGCCAGGCCGAGAATCAGCCCGGCGAGGATCCCGGTCTGCGTAGCGTTCAACGTGCGCCCTCCTGGGATGTCTGTGCTGCGGTGATTGCTGGTGCTGCCGGTGTTCGGTTTGGCGGGCGCTTTCGCGGCTGTGGCTCACGCGGTGCTTTAGGACCGCCGCCCGACCGGTGCCCCTGGGACCGGACCTGGGCGGGTGCCGCAGCCGACGCACCGGTCGATCACGAGGTCATTCGACCCGGCTCGACTCGGGTTCGTCCTCTTCACCCGGCAGGTGGACGTCATTGACCGCGATGTTGACCTCGATCACCTCGAGCCCCGTGATCTGCTCGACGGAGGTGATGACGTTGCGCCGCACGTCGCGGGCGACCTCCGCGATGCGCGCGCCGTACTCGACGACGACGTCGAGGTCGATCGCGGCCTGCTTCTCGCCGACCTCGACCGAGACCCCCGCGGTGGAGGTCGCGCCCGACCCCGGGATCCGGTCCCGGATGGCCCCGATCGCCCGCGACACCCCGCCGCCGAGCGCGTGCACCCCGGCGACCTCGCGCGTCGACAGCACCGCGATCTTCTGCACGACCAGCGACGAGATCGTGGTGCGCCCCGCGGTGTCCGTCTGGTCAGCCGCCGCCAGCGCGGAAGACGGGACAGCAGTAGGCACATCGGGCCGGTTCGTGCTCGGCATGGTTCCTCGCTCCCTGTATGCGGACATGGCGCGTCCAGTGTCACCGCGAGCGGCCCGCGGCGCCGGAGACGTGCCCTCCGAAAGGACCTCCCGACCGGGCGAAAACTCACGCGGCATCCCTCGAATGGGTGAGTCTCCAGTCAGTCCGGCCCGCCCCGCGACGCACCGCATCCGACTGGCAGCCCACCTACTGACCCTCGCGCGATGGCTGCCTCGGCGGAAGCGCCGCTGGTCCGCACGCCGATGACCGACCTCGCCCGCCACGATCCCGCCGCTCCTACCGGACCACGACGCAGCCCGCTCCAGCACAGCGGAACGGCCGCCGCCTCGCTATTCGCGCCGGGCGGTGGCGCACCTTGATCCCACTGCCGCGGTGGCGGGCGACCTCGCAGTTTCCAGCGGCCTGGTCGCGCGGCTTGGTTCAGTACTGCGGCGAGTGGCCACTGCACCGATCTGGCCATGCCGCTTGGCCCGGTGCCCGGCCACTTCGCCGTTTGCGCCGGGCTTGGTCACGCGCCTCGGGCCAGTGCCGCGGTGCTGGGCAATCTGGCCATGCGGCCGGTCTAATCGCGCGGCTCGGATCGGCACCGTGGTGCTGGGCGGCAGCCGCCGTTTGCAGCGGCTTGGTCCACTGCTGCGGTGCCATGCCACTGCGCCGGGAAGATTCGCGTCGCTCGGTCGCTGCTGAGGTACCAGTGACCTCGCCGCTCGCGCTCGTCTGGTCAAGCGGCTGCTCCGGTGCCGCAGTCCCGGGCCGAGCCATTTCGCCACCCACCCCCCCCCCGCAGTGCAGACCAGACCCGGCACCAAAGCGCCTGACCAGCGCGGCACCCCGGTGACAGTCACCACACGCATCCCGCCTCACCGGCCCCCTCTGCGCCCGAAGGCGGCTCCGACCGGCGGATTTGCCCTTCCCCGCCCGGCCGAGGCGCGCCCAAGGGGCCGGGGCCGTCCGGATAGGCTCTTCCACCATGCCCGCAGCTGCGCTGACCGACCGGTTTCCCGAGCTTGGGGCCGACGAGCTGATCGCGTCCCTCGTGCCGCCGCCGCGGTTTGGCGAGGCTCGGTTTTCCACTTACCTGCCCAACCCGGACGAGCCCAGCCAGGCGGCCGCGGTCGAAGCGTGTTCCGCGTTCGCTTCGCGGATCGGGGCGGCGAAGGCCAAAAAATCCCGCCTGCGGTCGCTCTTCGGCGGCGGGGCGGCGATTCCGGACGGGCCGATGGGGCTTTACCTCGACGGCGGCTTCGGCGTCGGCAAAACCCACCTCCTCGCGTCGACGTGGCACGAGACTCCTGGGCCCAAGGCGTACGGGACGTTCGTCGAGCTGACGCACCTCGTCGGCGCGCTGGGGTTCGCCAACGCGGTCGCGCGGCTGTCCGAACACCGGCTGCTGGCGATCGACGAGTTCGAGCTCGACGATCCCGGCGACACCACGCTGGTCAGCCGGCTGCTGCAGGAACTCACCGACGCGGGCGTCTACGTCGCGGCGACCTCCAACACCCTGCCGGACAAGCTCGGCGAGGGGCGGTTCGCGGCGGAGGACTTCCTGCGCGAGATCCAGGCGTTGTCGCGGCGGTTCGGCGTCGTCCGCGTCGACGGGCCCGACTACCGGCACCGCGGGCTGCCGGATGCGCCTCCGCCGGTCAGCGACGAGGAGATTGACGCTTCCGCGGCCGCGCACGAAGGGTCCACTGTGGACGAATTCAGCGCGTTGATGACGCATCTCGAGCGCCTGCACCCCTCGCGCTACGGGAAGCTGCTCGACGGGGTGCGGCGGGTCCACCTCAAGCACGTGACGCCGGTGCCGGACCAGATGGTCGGGCTTCGGCTGGTCGCGTTGGCGGACCGGCTGTACGACCGGGCGATTCCGGTCGTCGTGTCCGGCGTGCCGCTGCCCGAACTGTTCGGCGAGGAGATGCTGAACGGCGGCTACCGCAAGAAGTACCTGCGTGCGATCAGCCGGTTGACGGCTCTCGCGCGCGACGCGGTGACAGCGCCGCCCGCAGCGCGGTGACCACTGCGGGGGCGAAGCAGACGCCGCCGACGATGTCGGTCAGGTAGTGGTAGCCGAGGCCGATCATGCCGATGGCTGCGCAGCAGACCAGTACTGCGCCGACCGCAACGGCGACAGCCTTGAACCGCACCAGCAGCACTATGACGGTCAGCACGGCTAGCAGGCTGACGGTGTGGCCGCTGGGGTAGGCGAGCGTGCCGCCTTTCCAGCGGTCGAAGGCGGGTTTCAGCACCCAACTATTGAGCGCGATGGCGACGAGTGGGCCTGCCACGGCGAGTAGTGCGTCCAGGCGATTGCGTTGGTAGAGGCAGATGCCGGCGATGACGACGACGGCCGGGATGAGCACGTACGGCTCGGTGGGCAGCACGAGTGTGTTGAGCAGGGCCGGGCTCAGCGTCGAGGCGTACCTCTCGGTCCATTGGTCCACTGTGCCCGGCGCGTAGGGCGCGACTAGCAGTCCCAACGCAAGCGTGGCGAGCGCGCAGAGCGCGGCGAAGAGGGCGAGAGTCCGCCTGGCGGTCACAGACCGGAGCCTAGTCACATTCACCGCGGCGCGCGGGTCCTTCTTTCGACACTGATTGGAGGGCTGATGGGGGACACCGAAATCCACGGGACTGTCGCGGACGGCTTCGAGGCGGTCCGCGAGGAGTTCGTCACCGCGGCTGAGGCGAGTGCGGGCGTGCAGTTGGCGGTTCGCGTGCACGGGCGGCTGGTGGTTGATCTCTGGGCGGGCGACGTCACGGGCGAGACGCTGACCGGCGTCTATTCCTCGACCAAGGGGGCGACCACGCTGGTGGTGGCGTTGCTCGTCCAGGACGGCGTGCTGGACATGGACGAGCCGGTCGCGCGCCACTGGCCGGAGTTCGCCGCTGCGGGCAAGGGCGGGATCACGGTGCGCGACGTGCTGACCCATCGTTCCGGCGTGATCGGGGCGGAGGGCGGGCTGTCCGCCGAGGAGCTCGCGGACGATCGGGTGATCGCGCGACGGCTGGCCGGGCAGCGGCCGTTCTGGCGGCCGGGGTCTGCTTACGGCTACAGCGGATTCGCCGGGTTCTCGATCGTCGCGGAGGTGGTCCGGCGGGTCACCGGGCGGTCGGTGCAGGAGCACTTCGAGACGCGGATCAGGGAGCCGTACGGCTTGGACCTGTACCTCGGACTGCCCGAACAGGAGGATCACCGGTACCGCGAGGTGCTGGCGGGGGAGGCCAGCGCCGAGGAACTCGCGGCGTTCCAGGCGTACGTCCCGAGTCCGTACAGCTTGGGCGGCATCGGCTACGGGCTCGATTCGACGCCGCCGCTTGATCAGGTGGCGTTCGTCAACACGCGGCAGGTGCGGGCGCTCGGGCAGGTTTCCGCTGGTGGGGTCGGCAGCGCGCGGGGGCTGGCTGGGCTGTACGCGGCTGCGGTGTCCGGTTTGGACGGACGGCCGCCGCTGCTCGAACCCGGCACGCTCGGCGAGTTCGCGATGCTTCATTCCGCCGGCCGCGACCTGGTGACCGGGGATGCGGGCCAGTACGCGCTCGGGTTTCAGGCGAAGGGGTTGCGGTATCCGTTCCTCAGCGCGAATGCGTTCGGGCACAACGGATCTGCCGGGGCCGAGTCCTTTGTGGATCCGCGCAGCGGCATCGCGTTCGGGTACACGCGGCGGCAGTTCTCCGCGACCTGGTCCTATCCGGAACACGACCGGCTGGCTGCGGCAGTCCACGCGGCGGCCAGCCGGTGAGCACCGGGTAACCGCCGTGATGCGATGCTTGTCCCATGTCGCTGTTCTCGCGCCGTCCGGCCGAAACCCCGTCCGGCCCGTTCCGCTTCCGGATCTCCGAGATCTACCAGATCCCGACGCGGGGCATCGTGGTCACCGGCACGGTCACCGACGGCACGGTCCAGGTCGGCGCGAACGCGGTGGTGCAGCTGCCCGGCGGCGCTCGCCAGGTCGTGGTGACGAGGATCGAAACTGCCCGCCGCAAACGGCAGTCCGCGGAAGCCGGTGCCGAGGCCGGGCTTTACCTGTCCGGTCTCAGCACCGGCGACATCCCGACCGTGCCGGGCGGCGACGGGCAGCAGCAGGACAACAACGCGTTGAGCGGCGTCGAGGTGACCTCGACCTGAGCGGACACTCTGTGTGAGCATCACCTCTGGTGTCTTCACGCGGAGTGCAGTAAACACCCATTGTGCTCAATTCACCCGAACCGCGGCGGTCGCCGGTGATCCGGCTGATCCGCTTCCTGCGGCTGGGGTACGCGGTGCCGCTCGGGCTCGCGATCGCGGGCGTGGTCGGCGGGTTCGTCCTCGGTTACGGCTGGTACATCGCGGCCGGGTCGGTCGGCGTCAGCCTCACGATCATGGTGCTGATCCTCGGCAGCATCGCCCGGTCGCTGCACGGGACCGCGTCCCCGCAGAGCAGGCGGTTCGTCCAGAAGCACGGCGATCGTGCGCTCGCCAAGATCGAACGTCTGAAGACGACTGGAACGCAGGTCAACGACGCCTATGTGACCGAGTTGAAGCTGGTCGTCGCGCCGCCGAACGAGGCCGCGTACCGGGCGACGGCTCGGGAGTTGATCCATCCGGTGCGGTCCGCGGCGTATCAGCCGGGCACGGTCGTCGTGGTCAAGCAGAGTCCGCGGTACGCCGGGGTGGTCGTGGTGGATGCCGACCCGCCGCGGGAATGGACTGAGCGGCCGTGGCAGGTCGGGGTCGTCGGAGAGGAGCGCACGCCGGAACCCGAAGCGCGGCAAGGGAATGTCGTCGGACGCCTAGCGATGACGGTGGTGAGCGCGGTGGTCATCGCGGTGGTGCTGCTGGTGCCGATCCGTGACGACGTCCTCGGCCAGCTTCTCTCCCCACCGAACCTATTCACCGCGGAAGATTTGCGCACTGGCGTGGCGAAGCTGTCCGCCGAGAGCGAGCGTTTCGAAGACCTGACAGTGGAATCGGACCAGCTGCGCGCCACCGTTCCCGGCGCATACCTCAGCTATCGCGGCGGCACGGTCAAACGCGACTCGATCAGCACTGGCCAGCCGGACAAGCAATTCGCCGCGAACGAGGTCGATTTCGCCGCGATACCCGGCCTCGTCGCGAGTTTCGGCGGAGACCCGGCGGACGCGCGCGTGAGCATCGGCCGCGAGGACGTCGGGATCACCATGACGGTCCGCTCAGCCAACGACAGCGATCGCCAGTTGGTCGCGGACGCGAAGGGCGTACCGGCGCTCACCGCGGACGCGTTCACGGAGAACGGTTTCCGGCAGGTCGCCGAGTTGCTGACCAAGC
Organism: Amycolatopsis sp. Poz14; assembly: GCF_006704225.1. Taxonomy (NCBI): domain Bacteria; kingdom Bacillati; phylum Actinomycetota; class Actinomycetes; order Pseudonocardiales; family Pseudonocardiaceae; genus Amycolatopsis; species Amycolatopsis sp. Poz14. The sequence goes on along the minus strand of NZ_JACLHD010000001.1, from coordinate 7,890,991 downwards.
TGAGCGGCCGTCAGGAAGCGTACGAGGCGATCATCCGGACCGACCACGTCGAGTTCCAGGTGCCTGGCCCAGGCCCGGGCACTTCGGACGACTACGACTGGTATCGCGGCCGTCTCGTCGAACACCGGCCCTCGCCGATCCAGCCGGATCCGGGCGCACCGCTGTTCGCGTTGTCGGAGCTGTCGCCGAAAGCGCTGCCCGCGATTCTCGCGAAGGTGGACGAGCGCATGCCTGGCTTCCCTCGCGACAAGATTTCGGTGGCGCTCAGGGAAAACGAGGGAACGTGGAGCCTGACCACGTCCGTCGAGGACGAGTACGGCCGCGGCATCGAGGTGACCGCTTCGCCGGACGGGTCGACGGTCGCGGTGATGCCCACTCGGTGACCGCCGCCCGGAAAACGGCGGTCACCGAGCAGGTCAGCCGCGCACGACCTGGGCGATCGCGTCGATGCCGCGGTCCAGTTCGGCTTCGGTGATCACCAGCGGCGGCGCGACGCGCAGCGTGCGGTCGTGCGTTTCCTTGCACAGCACGCCCAACCCGGCCAACGCCTCGGACGCCGCTCGTCCGGTCGGACCGCCCGGCGCGATGTCGACGCCTGCCCACAGACCGCGTCCGCGCACCTCCGAGACGCCGTCGCCGACCAGCTTCGCCAGCCGTTCGTGCAGGTGCGCGCCGAGTTCGGTGGACCGCTTCTGGTACTCGCCGGTCTGCAGCATCCGCACGACGGCGCGGCCGACCGCGCAAGCCAGCGGGTTGCCGCCGAAGGTCGAGCCGTGTTCGCCGGGCTTCAGCACGCCCAGCACGTCGCGGCTGCCGACCACCGCCGACACCGGGACGATGCCGCCGCCGAGGGCCTTGCCCAACGTGTACAGGTCAGCGCGGACGCCTTCGTGCTCCAGCGCCAGCACAGTGCCGGTGCGGGCGAGACCGGACTGGATCTCGTCGGCGATCATCAGCACGTTGTTCTCGTCGCACAGCCGTCGCACCGCGGCGAAGAACCCTTCGGGCGGCACGACGACGCCTGCCTCGCCCTGGATCGGCTCCATCAGCACGGCTGCGGTGCGCGGCGTGATGGCTGCCTTCAACGCTTCGGCGTCGCCGTACGGCACCTGGACGAAGCCCGGCGTGAAGGGGCCGTAGTCGGCGCGCGCGGTTTCGTCGTCGGAGAACGAGACGATGGTGGTGGTGCGGCCGTGGAAGTTCGACGCCGCGACCACGATTTCCGCCGTGCCCGCCGGAACGCCCTTGACCTGGTACGCCCACTTGCGCGCCACCTTCACCGCGGACTCCACGGCCTCGGCCCCGGAGTTCATCGGCAGCACCATCTCGGTCCCGGTCAGCTCGGCGAGCTCGCGGCAGAACAGGCCCAGCTGGTCGTGGTGGAAGGCGCGGGAGGTGAGCGTGACGCGGCCCAGCTGCTCGGTCGCGGCGGCGATCAGCTCGGGGTTGCGGTGGCCGAAGTTGAGCGCGGAGTAGCCGGACAGGAAGTCCAGATAGGACTTGCCGGCCACGTCGGTCACCGAAGCGCCCTCGGCTTCGGCGATCACGACCGGCAGCGGATGGTAGTTGTGCGTGCTCCATTGCTCGTCGAGCGCGATGAAGCCGTCGGAGGAGGAGGGACGCGCGGTGCCGGCAGGCTGGACGGACGCTGTCATGCGTTCAGGCTAGAGGCCGTTCGCGGGGAGTTCAGCCGGGAAACGTTGCTTTCCCCCGTCGTTCGTTGCGCAATCGAGGGGTCTTGCCGGCGATTCGCTGCGCCGCTCGCTCGACCGGATGACACCGGCGGAGAGGTCCCCGGGATTGTCAGTGCCCGCGGTTATCGTCCCGGGATGGCGAAGAAGCAGCAGAACGGAAACCGGGTCCGCGACGCGCTCCGGGCGGGCGGCGAGCTGCCGGACCCGGCTTCGTCGCCGGTGGGGCCGGAAAAGAAGGCGAAGGGCGGCAAGAAACTCGAGTCCGCCGGGGAACAGCTGGCCGGGTTGCAGGAGGCGCTGTACGCGGAGGGCATCGGCGGCGGCGCCCGCAGCGTGCTGCTCGTGTTGCAGGGCATGGACACTTCCGGCAAGGGCGGCACCGTCGGGCACGTGCTCGGCCTGGTGAACCCGATGGGCGTGCAGTACGCCGGGTTCAAGAAGCCGACGGCCGCCGAGCTCAAGCACGACTTCCTGTGGCGCATCCGCAAGAAGCTCCCGTCGCCGGGCCACCTCGGCGTGTTCGACCGCTCGCATTACGAGGACGTGCTCGTGCCGCGCGTGCTCGGCCAGCTTCCCGCGGCCGAGCGACGGAAGCGCTACACGCAGATCAACGCGTTCGAGAAGGAGCTGACCGACAGCGGCACCGCCGTGGTGAAGGTGTTCCTGCACATCTCGCCGGAGGAGCAGCTTCGCCGGCTCACCGCGCGGCTGGACCGGCCCGAGAAGCGGTGGAAGTTCGACCCGTCGGACATCGAGGCGCGACGGCAGTGGCCCGCGTACCAGAAGGCGTACGCCGACGTGTTGAAGCGCACGTCGACCGCGCACGCTCCGTGGTACGTCGTGCCAGCCGACCGCAAGTGGTACCGGAATTGGGCGGTCGCCGAGCTGCTGGTCGAGACGCTGACGGACATGGACCCGCAGTTCCCGGAGCCGGCCTATGACGTCGAAGAGCAGCGAGCTGCCCTGCAGGGTGTTGGCGTGTCCGGCTGATCATCTGAAAGAGTGCTGGTCGTGACCGATTCTGCACTCGACGACGTTCCGTTCCTCCGCCAGCAGGCCCGCACCCAGCGGTTCACTCTCGGCGCGCCCAAGCAGTTCCGGGTCGCCCCGGACGGTTCGCGGGTGCTGTTCCTGCGCAGCGCCACCGGTACCGACCCGCGGCACAGCCTGTGGTCGTTCGACCTCGCGACCGGCGAGGAGACGAAGCTGATCGACGCGGCCGAACTGGTGTCCGGCGACGAGGACCTGCCTCCGGAGGAGCGGGCGCGCCGCGAACGGGCCCGGGAGACCGGCGGCGGCGTGGTGGCCTTCGGCGTGGACGACGCGTTCACCGTCGTCACGTTCACGCTGTCGGGCAAGCTGTACACGCTCGACCTCGCGACCGGCGAGACGCGCATTCTGGTCGATGGGTCCGTGATCGACCCGCGGCCGAACCCGACCGGCACGCACGTCGCGTACGTGCGCGAGCGGCGGCTGCACGTGATCGAACTGGCGACCGGCGAAGACCGCGTGCTCGTGGGCGAGGACGACGAGGACGTCACCTGGGGGCTCGCGGAGTTCATCGCGGGCGAGGAAATGGACCGCACGCGCGGCTACTGGTGGGCGCCGGACGGGCGCAGCGTCATCGTGGAGCGCGCGGACCGCGGCCCGGTGCCGCGCTGGACGATCGGCGACCCGGCGAACCCTCAGCAGCCGGCGAACGTCGTGGCGTACCCGGCGGCGGGCTCGCCGAACGCCGAGGTGTCGCTGGCCGTGCTGAGCCTGGACGGCAGCCGCGTCGACGTGGCGCCAGGCGACTGGGAGTACCTGGTCACCGTGCACTGGTCGGCGGGCGGGCGGCCGCTGCTGGCCGTGCAGCCGCGGGACCAGAAGCGGCTGACGGTGCTCGCGCTGGACCCATCCGACGGTTCGGTCGCCGAGGTGCACACCGAGACCGACGAGCACTGGGTCGAGATCTTCCAGGGCGTGCCCGCGTGGACCGCGGACGGCAAGCTGGTGGTGGAAAGCGCGGCGGACGGCGATCACCGGCTCCTGGTGGACGGCGAACCGGTCACGCCGCCCGGCATGCAGCTGCGGATGGTGCTGCACGTCGGCGAGGAAATCCTGTTCACCGCCTCGGAAAGCGACCCGACGCAGATCCACCTGTATCGCACCGAAGACGGCAAGGTGCGGCGACTGTCCACGACGGACGGTGTACACGTCGGTTCGGGAAGCGCGGCTCTCACGGTGCTTTCCTCGTGGAGTCTCGACCACAGCGGCCCGAAGGTGACCGTGCTGCGGGACGGCGCCGAGGCGGGGTCGATCGAATCGTCCACTGTGGACCCGGAGATCGTCCCGAACCTGACCTGGCTCACTCTCGGCGAACGACAGCTGCGCGCGGCTTTGGTGCTGCCGCGCGGATACGAGCCCGACGAGGGCAAGCTGCCGGTCCTTCTCGACCCGTACGGCGGCCCGCACGCGCAGCGGGTTCTCCAGAGCCGCAACGCTTTCCTCACCCCGCAGTGGCTTGCCGACCAGGGTTTCGCCGTGCTGGTCGTGGACGGTCGCGGGTCGCCCGGCCGCGGACCGGCGTGGGAGAAGGAGATCGCGGGCAAGCTCGCCGACATCACCCTGGCCGACCAGGTCGACGCCCTGCACGCGGCCGCCGCGGCGTATCCCGAACTGGACCTCGAGCGGGTCGCGATCCGCGGCTGGTCCTACGGCGGCTACCTCTCCGCGCTCGCCGTGCTGCGGCGGCCGGACGTGTTCCACGCGGCGGTCGCGGGCGCGCCGGTCACCGACTGGTCGCTCTACGACACCCACTACACCGAGCGCTACCTCGGCAAGCCGGACGACGAACCGGAAAGCTACGAGCACAACTCGCTCATCGCGAGTGCCGGTTCGCTCGAACGGGCGTTGCTGATCGTGCACGGCCTCGCCGACGACAACGTCTTCCCGGCGCACGCGCTGCGGCTTTCCTCGGCGTTGCTGGCGAAGGGCTGCGCGCACGGCTTCCTGCCGCTCGCGGGCGCGACGCACATGACGCCGCAGGCCGAGGAGGTCGCGGAGAACCTCATGCGCACCCAGGTCGAGTGGATTCACCGGGAACTGGCCGCCCTCGGGAAGAAGGGCTGAGGTTCGCCGATCCCGGACGATGCCGTGGACTCGCCGATGCAGTCCGCTGTGGACAACGGGCTGACCACGCCCGTGCTCGCGGTGCAGGTGCGCGGGCTGGCTCCGTCGCGCTGACTCCTGCCCTGAAACGGCCGGTGCTCCCCAAGGGGGCACCGGCCGTTTTGCTGCCGCGCGGGCCCCGCTCGCAGCGTGCCGGTGGGTATCCGTATTGTTGCGCAGGGTAAGGCAAGGTTACCCTAAGAAAGGCGGTTCCATGGCGGATGCGCCCTCAGCGCCGACGGCCTCGTCCGGCGTGGCTTCGGCGGAGTGGCTCGCGGGCGGCCCCGGCGGTGCGGACCGGCTGGCCCAGCTGCTTCCGGCGGCACTGCGCGGAATGGCGGCGGGCACGGCCGAACGCGGCGGTCCGGTTCCGGCAGGCGGCCCGGCCGCGGTGGCGGCGACCCTCGCCCGCACCCAGTCCGCCGACGGGCTCCCTCGGCACGGGGTGGGCGCCGAACAAGCCCTGGAAGAGCTTTCCGCCCTGCTCGCCGCCGGATCCGCCGACCCGGGCGACCCGGCGTGCGCCGCGCATCTGCACTGCCCGCCGCTGGCCGTTTCCGTCGCCGCGGACGTCGTCGCCTCCGCGCTGAACCCGTCGATGGACTCCTGGGACCAGGCACCGGTCGCGAGCGAGATCGAGCGCGAGTTCGCCACCGGGATCGCTCGGCTCTGCTACCCGGACGCCGCACGCCCGGACGCCGTCATCACCTCCGGCGGCACCGAATCCAACCTTCTCGGCCTCCTGCTCGCCCGGGAATCCGCCGTCACGCGCCCGGTTTGCGGAGCTAATTCGCACCACAGCGTCGCCCGCGCGGCATGGCTGCTCGGACTGCCCGCGCCGGTCGTGGTGCCGTGCGTCGACGACCGGATGGTCCCGTCCGCGCTGGCCGAGGCGTTGGGGCCGCTCGGCGCGCAGGCGGTGGTCGTCGCGACCGCCGGCACCACCAACACCGGCCGGATCGACCCGTTGCCGGAGATCGCCGAAATCTGCCGCCGGACCGGAGCGCGGCTGCACGTCGACGCGGCGTACGGCGGTCTCGCGCTCTGCAGCGAAACCCTTCGCTCGCGCCTCGCCGGTCTGGAGCTGGCCGATTCAGTCGCGCTTGACCTGCACAAATTCGGCTGGCAACCGGTGGCCGCTGGCGTCTTCGCCGCGCGCGGGGAGGCCGATCTGCAGGCGCTCACCGTCCGCGCCGAGTACCTCAACGCCGACGACGACACCGAAGCTGGACTGCCCGATCTGCTCGGCCGTTCGCTGCGCACGTCCCGGCGGCCGGACGCGTTCCGGATGGCGGTCACGCTGCGCGCGCTCGGCACGGCCGGGATCGGGGCACTCGTGGAACGCTGCTGTGCCAACGCTTCGGGCGTGCACGCGATGGTCGAGGACCACCCGGCGCTGCGGTCGTGGGGCCCGCCGGAACTGTCCACAGTGGTCTTCCGCCCGGTGGCGGCGGACGGAGCGGCCGGAGACGAGCTGGTCGCGCAGGTGCGCCGCACGCTTCTCGAGGACGGTACGGCGGTGATCGGTCGCGGCTCGTTGCCGACCGGACCGGACGGCGAGGCGCAGCTGTGGCTCAAGCTCACCCTCCTGCATCCGCACACCCAACCCGCCGACTACCGCGCGCTGCTCGACGCGGTGGCCACGGTCGCGGCGGACCTGCGCACGAGCGTCACGCGGGAAAGCCCGGTCGCGTCGTGAGGCGTTACGACGTCGCCGGGGTCGGGATCGGGCCGTTCAACCTCTCTTTGGCCGCGTTGGCGGATCCGCTCGACCAGCTGGAAGTCGTGCTGTTCGACGCACGTCCCGAGTTCCGCTGGCACCCAGGGCTGCTGCTGGACGGTGCGACGCTGCAGGTGCCGTTCCTTGCCGACCTGGTGACGCTCGTCGACCCGACCAACCGCCATTCGTTCCTCAACTACCTGCGCGAACGCGGCCGATTGCTGCCGTTCTACTTCGCCGAGCGGTTCCATCTGCCGCGCGCCGAGTACGACGACTACGGCCGCTGGGCCGCGTCCCGGCTGCCGTCGTGCCGGTTCGGGCACGAGGTCACCGGCTTGCGCTGGATCGACCGCGAAGAGGCGTTCGAGCTGACCGTCGAGGGTGCGGAACCGGTGCTGGCGGCGGCGGTCGTGCTCGGCGTCGGGACGCAGCCGAGCGTGCCGGAACCGTTGCAGCCCTTGGTTTCCGCGCCTGACGTGCTCGCGCTGCATTCCGCGGACTACCTCACGTATCGGCCTGAGCTGATCGCTGCGGATTCGGTGATGGTGGTCGGCTCCGGGCAGTCGGGTGCGGAGGTGTTTCTCGATCTGCTGCGTGCACGATCCACTGTGGACGGTCTTCGGTGGCTCGCGCGGACACCGGCGTTCGCGCCGATGGAGTACTCGAAGCTCGGCCTGGAGCAGTTCACTCCCGACTACATGGCGTACTTCCACGGCCTTCCCGAAGCGGTCCGGGACCAGCTTCTCCCCACGCAATGGCAGCTGTACCAAGGGATCGACGCCGAGACGATGGCGGAGATCCACGACGAGCTGTACCGCCGGAGCATCGGCGGCGGCTGGCCGGGCGCGGTGCTGACGCCGGGCGTCGAGGTGGTGTCCGCGACCGTCGGCGACGGGATCAAGCTGGGGCTGCGCCATGTCCAGCAAGGAACGACCGCGACGCACCGGACGTCCGCGGTGGTGGCTGCCACCGGGTACGCGGAAACGCCGATCGGGCCGTTGCTGCAGGGGCTCGGCGAAGCGGTCCGCCGCGATGCGCAGGGGCGGCTCGTGATCGGTGCTGACTATCGGGTCGAACTCGACGTGCTGGGGCCGTTGTTCGTGCAGAACGCGGAACGGCACACGCACGGTCCCGGCGCGCCGGATCTCGGCCTCGGCGCGTGGCGGGCGGCGGCGATTCTCAACGCGGTATGCGGAAAACCGGTGTACGACCTGCCCGAGCGGACGGCGTTCACCACGTTCGGCCTCGACCAGACGGAGGACCTGTGACCCTGACCGATGACGCTGCTTGGCGGGCCGCTGGCTCGCTCGTCACGCACAAAATGCTCGGCGAGCTGTCCTACGAAGCGATGCTGGTGCCGGAGCCCGGCGAACCGACGCGGGCCGGACACCGCAGCTGGCAGCTCGACCTGCCCGACGCCGTTTCGTACCGTTTCGAAGCCCGCCGAGGCGCGTTCGAGTCGTGGACAGTGTTGCCCGGCAGCGCAATCCGGAGCGCCAACGGTGTGGAGACTCCGGTGGACGACCCGCGCACGTTGATCGTCGACGCGCGCGAACGGCTCGGTCTCACTGGTCTGCGGTTGGCGGACGTCCTCGCCGAGCTGACCTCGACGGTCGCCAACGAGGCAACCCGGTTGCGCCGCGCACCGACAGCCGCCGAACTGTCCACGATGGACTACAACCTCGCCGACGGGCACCTCACCGGCCACCCCCGGTTGGTGCTCAACAAGGGCCGCGTCGGGTTTTCCGCCCCCGACCGTGCCCGTTACGCGCCCGAATCCGGTGCCGACATCCGGTTGCGCTGGTACGCCGTGCACCGGGATCTCGCGCAGTTCCGCAGCGTGGCCGGGCTCGACGCGGAAACCCTGCTGCGCGAGGAGCTGGACGACCAGACCCGCGCCGAGTTCACCGCCCGCACGGCCCAGCTCGGCGCTCCCGCCGACTACGTCTGGGTGCCGGTGCATCCTTGGCAGGCCGACGAAATCATCGGCACGCTCTACGCCGCCGAGCTGGCGACCGGCCGGATGGCCGAGCTGGGGGAGAGCCGCGACGTCTACCGTCCACATCAGACAGTCCGGACCCTCGCCAACCGCTCCCGGCCAGACCGCCACGACGTCAAAACCGCAGTCTCCGTGCGCAACACGCTCGTCTATCGCGGTCTGAACTCCGCGGCGACGCTTGCCGGGCCGTCGGTCACCGAATGGCTGCGCGGGATCGACGCGGCCGATCCGTTGCTGTCCGAGAAATACCGTTTCGAGTTGCTCGGCGAGGTGGCGAGCGTGTCGGTCCAGCATCCGCTGTTCGGCTCGCTGGAGGAACTGCCGTACCGGTTCCACGAAACGCTCGGTGCGCTGTGGCGCGAGCCGCTCGTCGCCCGGCTCGCCGAGGGGGAGCAGGCGATCTCGTTCGCCGCGCTGCCGTACCGCGATGCCGCTGGCGAGACCGTGTTGACCAGGCTGATCACGCAGTCCGGCGACGGTGCGGAGGCGTGGCTGTCCAGGCTGTTCGATCTGCTGCTCACGCCGTTGCTGCACTGGCTGCTCCAGTACGGCGTCGGGTTCTGCCCGCACGGCCAGAATCTCGTGCTCGTGGTGGACGCGGACGGCCGCCCGCTGCGCATCGCGATCAAGGATTTCGCCCAGGGCGTCGACCTGCTGGACGAGGAACTGCCCTGCTACGCGGATCTGCCGCCGGACGCCGCCGCCGACATGCTGCGCTGGCCCGCGCACCTGCTCGCGCAGTCGCTGTTCAGCTCGGTTTTCTCCGGGCAGCTGCGGTTCTGGGCGGAAGTCCTGCTGGACGATCTCGGGTTGGCGCGCGGTGACTTCTGGGCGCTGGTGCGCGAGGTCGTCGGCCGCTACCGCGACGAAAACCCCGAGGTGGCCGAGCGATTCGACGCCTGCCGGTTGTTCGCGCCGGACGTCGAGCGGGTCACGCTCAACCGCGAACATCTCGCTGGACAGGGCTTCGACAAGGTGGAACGCGACGACGAGTTCGACGTCCGCTGGGGTCGCGTGCCGAACCCCTTGCACGCGCCCGATCCGGACGGTGCCTGGTGAGTCCGTTCGACCGTCCGGTCGGGCCGAGGTCGCTGGCCGTGCGCGCCGAGGCGGGCACGGCGGCGGGTGAGGTGCTCCGTCGAGTGCTCGCCGAGGACAGTGCTCGGCTGGTGCTCTTGGTGCCCGATCCGCACGCGCGGTTCGCGGCCGTCGAGCTGGCTGCGCCGTTCGCCGCCGAAGTGGTGGACAGCGGATACGGCGTGTGCAGCTACGTCTTCGCCTGGACTCCGGAGCGTGAGCCGCTGCCGGAGACCGGTGCGCTGAAGCCGTATCTCGGCGGGTTCGGCGACCTGCGCGTTCAGCTCGACGCGGCGACGGCGTTTCCGCTCGGCGACCAGACGTGGGCGGTGGTCGGGGACGCGGAGTTTCCGTCCGGCGAACCGGCTGGGCTCGCGCCGCGGACGGTGTTGCGGACGCAGTTGGCGCGTTTGGAGGAGCACGGGCTGGTTCCGTCGATCGGAATCGAACACGAGGTGGTTTTCCGTGACCTGGCAGGGGATCCGCTCACCGGGCATGGCGTGGACTACGCCCTCGGCGGCACGGAAGGGCTCGCCCCGCTGCTGGCGGATCTGCGGTCGGCGACGGCCGGTCTCGGCGTGGAATCGGCGCGGGCGGAGTGTCATCCGGGGCAGTACGAGGTCGTCCTGCGGCATCGCGACGCGCTCGCGGCCTGCGACGACGCGTTGCTGCTGCAGACGGTGACCCGGCGGGTGGCCACCCAGCACGGTGCGCAAGCCGACTACCTCGCCGCGCCGGAACCCGGTCAGGGGAATTCGTGCCACGTCCATCTGTCACTGTCTACTTCGGACGGACCGGTCGGGTTTCCGTTCGCGCTGGGGGCTTTTCTGGCCGGAGTGCTGCGGGACGCACGATCGTTGTCCGCGGTGTGGGCGCCGACGTGGAACAGCTACGTCCGGCTGCGTACCGCTCCGTTTTCGCCGCGTGAACTGCGGTGGGGACCGGACGACCGGACGTCTTCGGTCCGGTTGTGCGGGACGTCCTCCGCACCGCGGTTGGAGTTCCGCTTCGCAGGCGCGGACGCCCAGCCGCACCTCGTCGTCGCCGCATTGATCGCCGCGGGCACCGCTGGCCTGGCCGAACAGCTGTCGCCGCCTGACGCGGGTGCGTTGAGCGGACAGCTGGCGTCGTCGCCGTGGGAGGCACTGGCGCTGCTGGAGAGGGGACGGTTCGCGGAGTTGCTGGGGGAGGACGTCGCCGCGCAACAGGCCGCGTTGCTGCGTGAGGAGCTCGACGCCGCGCTCGGATCGGTCACGGATCTGCACCGCCGCCGGGGTGCCTTGCGCTCGTGAGGACTTGCGCCGACCGGCGCGGATGCGCAGGCTCGGGTCCGTGAGCGAATACGAGTACGACCTCATCGTCATCGGCTCGGGCCCGGGAGGGCAGAAAGCCGCCATCGCGGCGGCGAAACTGGGGAAGAAAGTCGCCGTCGTCGACCGCCACGACATGGTCGGCGGCGTGTGCGTCAACACGGGCACCATCCCGTCCAAGACGCTGCGCGAAGCCGTGCTGTACCTGACCGGGATGAACCAGCGCGAGCTGTACGGCGCGAGCTACCGGGTGAAACAGGACATCACCATCGCGGACCTGATGGCGCGCACGCAGCACGTCATCGGGCGCGAGGTGCAGGTGGTCCGCGCGCAGCTGCTGCGCAACCACGTCGACCTGATCGGCGGCATCGGCTCGTTCGCCGACCCGCACACCGTCCTGGTCGACGGCAAACACCGCGGCGACCGGCGCACCATCACCGGCCACTACGTCGTGATCGCGACCGGCACCCGTCCCGCGCGCCCGGACCACGTCGACTTCGACGCCGCGCGCGTGCTCGACTCCGACGAGATCCTGGCGATGGAGGCGATCCCGTCCTCGCTGGTCGTGGTGGGCGCGGGGGTGATCGGGATCGAGTACGCGTCGATGTTCGCCGCGCTCGGTTCGCGGGTGACGGTCGTCGAGCAGCGCGATCAGATGCTCGACTTCTGCGATCCGGAGATCGTGGAATCGCTGAAGTTCCAGCTGCGCGACCTCGGCGTCACGTTCCGGTTCGGGGAGAAGGTCGCGAACGTCGCGGTCTCCGACGACGCCACCGTGACGACGCTGGTCAGCGGCAAGCGGATCCCGGCGGACGCGGTGATGTACTCGGCCGGGCGGCAGGGCATGACCGGCGCGCTGGCGCTGGAGAACGCCGGCCTGACCGCGGACCGGCGCGGGCGCTTGGAGGTCGACGAGCACTACCGGACGTCGGTCGAGCACGTGTACGCGGTCGGCGACGTGATCGGGTTCCCGGCGCTCGCGGCGACGTCAATGGACCAGGGCCGGCTCGCCGCGTACCACGCGTTCGGCGAACCGGCGAACGACATCGGCGCGTTGCAGCCGATCGGGATCTACACGATCCCGGAGATCTCGTACGTCGGCGCGACCGAGGCCCAGCTGACGTCGTCTTCGGTGCCGTACGAGGTCGGCATCGCGCGGTATCGGGAGCTGGCGCGCGGCCAGATTTCCGGGGACAGCTACGGGATGTTGAAGCTGCTCGTGTCGACGGCGGACCGGAAGTTGTTGGGAGTGCACGTCTTCGGCACCGGCGCGACGGATCTCGTCCACATCGGCCAGGCGGTGATGGGCTGCGGCGGGACAGTGGATTACCTGGTGGACGCGGTCTTCAACTACCCGACGCTGTCCGAGGCGTACAAGGTCGCTGCCCTCGACGCGACGAACAAGATCCGCGCGCTGGAGCGGTTCGGCGGCTGAACCCGCACCTCGCTCGTTCGAGGGGTGTTCGAACATATGTTTGACAGTGCTTTAGAACATGTGTTCGACTGTAGGGGTGCGTTGGGAACAGTTGCGAGCGGGGAAGGAGGAGCCGGCACTCCCCGGTCTCGGTGCCTTCGGGGATGTGGTGCGCTCGGTGCGCGCGCCGGAGTTCGGCGGCGTCACCTTTCACGAGGTGCGCGCCCGGTCCGTGCTGAACCGGGTGCCCGAATCGTCCGCGGTGCCGTTCCGGTGGTCGGTCAATCCGTATCGCGGGTGTTCGCACGCGTGCACGTACTGCCTCGAAGGCGACACGCCGGTGCTGATGGCCGACGGGCGCGCGAAGCCGATCGCCGAGCTGCGCGTGGGCGACCGGATCATGGGCACGCGCGGACACGGCGTCGCGCGCAGGCTCGTGCCCACCGAGGTGCTCGCGCACTGGACCACGGTGCGCCCGGCGTACCGCGTCACGCTCGACGACGGCACCCGGATCGTCGCCGGACCGGACCACCGGTTCCTCAGCTCGCGCGGCTGGAAATACGTCACCGGCAGCAAACTCGGCACCGCGCAGCGGCCGCACCTGGAACCGGGTACCGAACTGGTCGGCGGCGGCCGGTTCACGCGCACGCCGGACGACACGCTCGGGTACCGCGCCGGGTACCTGTGCGGAATGCTGCGCTCGGGCGGTTTCGCCGCGGAATCGGACGCTGCCGCGCGAGCCCTGGCGTATCTGCCGGATTTCGGTTCGTCAGTGGGCTTCATGCGCATCCCGCGCGAACCGGACGCGCACTGGGCGCGCGGTTTCCTGGCCGGACTCTTCGACCTGGCGGGCGGCTACCGGCGCGGCACGCTCTCCATCGCGCACGACGAGAACGAAGTGGTGGACATGCTGTTCGCCGCACTGGACCGGTTCTCGTTCAGCTACGACACCGTCGGCCACCGCCAGCACCCCGGCCGCAGGCAAGCACGCCTCACCGGCGGCACCGGCGAGGTGCTGCGGTTCCTGCACCTGGTCGACCCGGCCGTCGAGTGGAAACGCTCCTTGGACGGCACCGTGATCGGGGGAGTCCGGCGCACCGTCGCGACCGTCGCGCCGACGGGGCTGGAGCTGCCGCTGTTCGACATCACGACGGGCACCGGCGATTTCATCGCCGACGGGATGGTGTCGCACAACTGCTTCGCCCGGAACACCCACACGTACCTGGATTTCGACGCCGGCCGGGACTTCGACACGCAGGTCGTGGTCAAGGTCAACGCGCCGGAAGTGCTGGCCGCGCAACTGAAACGGCCGAGCTGGCAACGAGAACCGGTCGCGATGGGCACGAACACCGACCCGTACCAGCGCGTCGAAGGCCGCTACCGGCTGATGCCCGGAATCATCCGCGCACTGGCCGACTCCGGAACCCCGCTGTCGATCCTCACCAAGGGCACCATGCTGAGCCGCGACCTGCCCCTGCTGGAATCGGTGGGCAAGGACGTCCCAGTCCACCTTGCCGTGTCACTGGCCCTGCTGGACGGCGACCTGCAACGCCGCCTGGAACCTGGCACCCCGACCCCGCGAGCCCGACTGGACCTGATCCGCAAAGCCGCCGCGGCGGGTCTGCCGTGCTCGGTGATGGTCGCGCCGGTGCTGCCGTACCTCACAGATTCGCCCGAGGCCCTCGACCTGCTTTTCGCCCAACTGGCCGAAGCCGGGGCGACCAGGGTGACAGTCCTGCCCCTGCACCTCCGGCCGGGCGCGCGGGAGTGGTTCGCCGCGTGGCTGAAGCGGGAGTACCCCGAGCTGGCACCGCGATACCGCCGCCTCTACGCCCGAGGAAGCTACGTCGACCGCGGGTATCGGGAACGCTTGGGCACAGTGGTAGCCCCATTGCTTCGGCGGCACGGTCTGGACCCGCGAGCCCCCAGGGCGCATTCGGAAACTCGGACGGAACGGGACTCGCCGGACGCGGAGGTGCCTGAACAACGGGTGGGGGAGGCGGAGCAGTTGCGCCTTCTGTGACCTGCCCGGCGCTCGCGGGAACGTCCTGGTCCAGCCTCGCCGGGGTGCAGACTGCGGCGAGTCCGCTCACCCGCACCCGCCTGAACTCCAGCGCTACGGTCCCGACCAGTCCGCGTCACCCCTGCGTCGGCGCTCCCGTTCCTGCGAATCCGAGCTGTCCACGGCGTCGCGGGCGCTGACTCCGGGGTTTCTCGCCTCTCGCATTGCCTGGTCAGCGAGGTTTGACCTAGCAGCGCTCGAGACCCGCCCCCGGCGAACCGGAGCCGTCCCAGCCGAAGGCTTGCCGGCCTCAGGGAGTCTCGCCCGGTCCTGCCTGCTCGGCTCGCGCCAGCAGCGCTGCCGCCTGGCCGAGCGGCACGGTCCAAGCCGAAGGCTTGCTGGCCTCGGAGAGTCTCGCGCCCGCGTTGCCCGCCCGGCTCGCGCCAGCAGGGCTGCCCCGACGAGCCGGAGCCGTCTCCGTCAAGCGGACACTCCCGACCCGCGCTGCCCCCGTCGCCCCAAGCCATCCGCATCGCCCAGGGGAACCTCGCCCCGGCCGTGCCAGCCGTCCACCGACCCGAACCCCGCCCCCGCCGCCCCGACCCAAACCTGCCCGCACCCCCGGACACCGAGTTCGTTAGCCTCTGTATCCGGCGAAATGCGTGTTCGGCTCAACCCCGTGCACCCGCCGCACCCGAATCTCGTGGACCTAGGGAGAGCAGTCGCAGTGCTCCGCACTCATCAAGCCGGCACTCTGCGTGCCGGGCAGGCCGGTCAGACCGTCACCCTCACCGGCTGGGTGGCGCGGCGGCGCGATCACGGCGGAGTCATCTTCATCGATCTCCGGGACGCCAGCGGCGTCGCGCAGGTCGTGTTCCGCGAGGGCGAGATGGCCGAGCGCGCGCACGCGCTGCGGTCGGAGTTCTGCGTGAAGGTCGTCGGCGAGGTGTCGAAGCGGCCCGAGGGCAACGCGAACCCGGACATCGCCACCGGCGAGATCGAGGTGCTCGCCACCGAGCTGGAAGTGCTGTCCGAGGCCGCTCCGCTGCCGTTCCCGATCGACGACCGGGTCGACGTCGGCGAGGAGGTCCGGCTCAAGTACCGCTACCTCGACCTGCGCCGCAGCGGTCCGGCGGCCGCGATCCGGCTGCGCAGCGAGGTCAGCCGCACGGCGCGCGAGGTGCTGCACGCGCAGGACTTCGTCGAGATCGAGACGCCGACGATGACCCGCTCCACCCCGGAAGGCGCCCGCGACTTCCTCGTGCCCGCGCGGCTCAAGCCCGGCTCCTGGTACGCGCTCCCGCAGTCGCCGCAGCTGTTCAAGCAGCTGCTCATGGTCGGCGGCATGGAACGCTACTTCCAGATCGCCCGCTGCTACCGCGACGAGGACTTCCGCGCCGACCGCCAGCCCGAGTTCACCCAGCTCGACATCGAGATGAGCTTCGTCGAGCAGGACGACGTCATCGCGGTCGGCGAAGCGATCGTGAAGTCGCTCTGGAAGCTGATCGGCCACGAGATCGCCACCCCGATCCCGCGGATCACCTACCGCGAGTCGATGGCGAAGTACGGCTCCGACAAGCCGGACCTGCGGTTCGACCTCGAGATCACCGAGCTCACCGACTTCTTCTCGGACACGCCGTTCCGCGTGTTCCAGGCCCCGTACGTCGGCGCGGTCGTCATGGCGGGCGGCGCTTCGCAGCCGCGTCGCCAGCTCGACGCCTGGCAGGAGTGGGCGAAGCAGCGCGGCGCGAAGGGCCTGGCGTACGTCCTGGTCAACGAAGACGGCACGCTCGGCGGCCCGGTCGCCAAGAACCTGTCCGAGACCGAGCGCGCGAACGTCGCGGAAGCCGCGGGCGCGAAGCCCGGCGACTGCATTTTCTTCGCCGCGGGCAAGGTTTCCGCCGCTCAGCCGCTGCTCGGCGCCGCGCGCGACGAGATCGGCCGCCGGCTCGGCCTGATCGACGAGGACGCCTGGTCGTTCGTGTGGGTCGTGGACGCGCCGCTGTTCGCGCCGGTCGAGGACATCGGCGACGACGTCGCGGTCGGCTCCGGCAAGTGGACCGCCGTGCACCACGCGTTCACCTCGCCGACCCCGGAGTGGATCGACAAGTTCGAGCAGGACCCGGGCAGCGCGCTCGCCTACGCCTACGACCTCGTCTGCAACGGCAACGAGATCGGCGGCGGCTCGATCCGTATCCACCGCGAGGACGTCCAGAAGCGCGTGTTCGCGCTGATGGGCCTCGGCGAGGAGGAAGCGCAGGAGAAGTTCGGCTTCCTGCTCGAGGCGTTCCAGTTCGGCGCGCCCCCGCACGGCGGCATCGCGTTCGGCTGGGACCGCATCGTGATGCTGCTGGCCAAGGCCGACTCGCTGCGCGACGTGATCGCGTTCCCGAAGACCGGCGGCGGCTACGACCCGCTCACCGCCGCGCCGGCGCCCATCACCGCCCAGCAGCGCAAGGAAGCCGGGATCGACGCGAAACCGGCGGTCCCGCAGAACAAACCGGCTGCCGCACAGGAGAAGTAGTGGCCGCGCACAGCGGGTCCGTCGAGGGCGGCTGGCGGGGCGGGGTGAGCTAGTGCTGCACCTCAGGGCGATCTGCCCGCCGGAGCGCACTGACGAGACGCTGGAGCTGCTGCGCACCCACCCGGGCGCGGCGCACCTGATCGTGCACCGCGGCGCGTCCGTCTCGCCCGAGGGCGACCTCATCGAGGCGGACGTCGCGCGGGAGGCGGCCGACGACATCGTCGACGCCTTGTGCGCGCTCGGTCTGGACCGCAGCGGCGGCATCACCATGGAATCGCTGGACACAGCGCTGTCCGATGCCGCCGACGCGGCCGAGGAAGCCGCTCCCGGCGAAGGCGCGGACGCGGTCGTGTGGCAGGAGCTGCTCGGCCGCACCGGCGAGGAGTCGCGGTGGAACGCGACGTTCCAGGCGTTCCTCGCCATCGCGTGCCTGCTCGCCGCGGTCGGCGTGCTGACCGACTCGTCGGTGACGATCGTCGGCGCGATGGTGGTCGGCCCGGAGTTCGGCCCGCTCGCCGCGATCGCGGTCGGCATGGTGCTGCGCCGCTGGGACCTGGTGCGCCGGGCCGGGGTCGCGCTGGCCGTCGGTTTCCCGGTGTCGATGGCGATCACGCTGCTCGGAGTGCTGCTCGGCAGCTCGGCCGGTCTTTTCGATCCGCACGCGATAGTCAATAACCATCAGGTCGATTTCGTGTATCAGGTCGGACCCGCGTCGTTCGTGGTGGCATTGCTCGCCGGGGCGGCCGGAATGCTCGCGATGACGTCGGCGAAATCGGCCGCGCTCGTCGGCGTGTTCATTTCGGTGACGACGGTCCCCGCGGCCGGTTACGCCATGGTCGCGGCGGTCGCCGGACGCTGGGACCGGACCGGTTTTTCGGTGCTGCAGCTGCTGGTCAACCTCTTCGGAATCGTTCTTGCTGCGGCCATTGTGCTGATAGTTCGCCGACGCAAGCAACGTTCCGACGCGTTGCTGCGTCCGCTTTCCCGTGGGTGATTCCGGGCGCGTCCCGGCGCCCGGAACGTTGTGGTCATGGTTGCTCAGTCACGAGTAGGGTCGGTGACAATGACAGTCGACACCTCCTCCGCCGGCGACGCTGGAGTCCGGGCGGAAGCCGGGGAACTCGCAGTCGCCGCGGCCGTCGCGGCGGGCGAGGCGGTGCTCACGCGCCGGTTCGGGAGCGCGATCACGCTGGTCTCGCCCGAACACCTCTCCGGAAGCGGCCCGGCGACCGTCGTCCGGGCACGGGTCGTGTCTTCCTCCTTCGCTCTGCCGCGCACCCTGGTGGTCAAGCACTACCCGGACCCGCCGGAACCCGGCCGGGTCGACCCGTTCGCCCAGGAAGCCGTGAGCTACCAGCTGTTCACGGCACTGGCGCCGGACGAGCGGATGTGCCCGGAACTCCTGGCCCACGACGGCGGCGACCGCGTGCTGGTGATCGAGGATCTGGGCCGCGCACCCACCCTGCGAGACAAATTGGCCGCCCGAGACTCCCGCGCAGCCGAGCGAGCACTGCTCTCGTGGGCCCGTTCGCTGGGCCGCCTGCACGCGAGCACCGCCAGCCGCGAAGCCGATTTCAACGCGCTGCTGCGCCGCCTGGGCGGCCCAGTGCGCACCGACAACGACGGCTTGGCAGGCCTGGCCGACGACGTCGAAGAACTCCTGTCCGAACTGCTGGACGTGCCCGTCCCGGAAGCAGTGCGCGAACGCATCGCCGAAGCCGTCGCCCAAGCCCGGTCGGCCGCCTTCCGCGCGTTCAGCCCCGTCGAACTGGCCCCGGAAAACAACCTGGTCACCGGCTCCGGAGTCCGCTTCCTGGACTTCGAACGCGGCCGGGTCCGAACCGCCCTGGTCGACGCCTCCTGCCTGCGGCTGCCGTTCGTGTCGGACCCGCGCGCGATGGCGCTCCCCGCAGGCATGAGCGAAGCGATGATCGCCGCCTGGCGAGCCGAAATCGTCGACGTATGGCCGTCCTTCGCCGACGACGTCGAGCTGGCGAAGCAACTCACCATCAGCGAAATGCTGCAAGTCTGGCAAATCACCCGCGAACTGCTCCCGCACCTGAACCTGAGCAGGCACGCAACCCCAGTAAGCCGCGAGGCAGCCCTGGTCACCTGGTGGCGTGAACTGGCAAGGCACGCGGGCTACTCGCGCCTGACCGAAGTCGCCGAACACTCCACCAGAGTCGCCGCAGCCCTGGCCGCCCGCCTGGGCCCGCACGCCGACCTGGCCTTCTACCCAGCCTTCCGCTGACCCCGCGCGCCCCCTTCGCCGCTTTCCGTGAGGGCCACCCTCATTGACTCTGATTCCGTCAGGGTTCCCCTCACGACCCGCCTCCGGTCGTGAGGGGCCCCTTCACGGACTTGGATTCCCTCAAGGAGTCCTTCACGGCCCACCCGCCAGCCCGCACCCGCCGCGATGCGCCCCAATGCGGCATTTGTTGCGTCAGACGCACCGAACGCCACATTGGGTGCGTCCCACGCACCCAATGCCACATTGGGGCGCTACCCGCACCCCCCGCGACCCCCGCCTCCAGCTCCCCAAACTGCGCACTTCCACCGCCCAACCGCAGCCGATGCGCCCACCGCCGAGGCGCCACTGCTCCCCGCAGCCGATGCACTAAACGATCGATGCGCCAGCCGCTCCCCGCAGCGATGCACGAGCCGCTCCCGCAGCCGACGTACGGAACGATCAAGCCACCCAGCCGCTCCCGCAGCCGGTGCACCCAACGGTCAGCGCACCCAGCCCTTACCCGCAGCCGATGCACTCAAGCATCGAGGCACCCAGCCCCTCCCGCGCACCCCGATACGAAGCCTCCCTGCGGTTCGGGGGTGCTTGTCAAGGCATCTTTCCCGCCTTGACAAGCACCCCCGAACCGTCAGCACAATCAAGCTTCGGGGTGCCCCACGCAACCACCACGGCAATGTCGCCGCCAGGCGACGAGCCGCCGCACAGACCCCCAACCAGCCCCCGAGTACCGGAAGTTCCCACCTCCGTCCATACCGCGTTACCTCCCCATCACCAGCGGTGAGCCTCAATACCGGATGGTCTTGGTCGTGACCGTGATCAGCGTCGGAGTCACCCCACCCGCAAAACCAACCCCAGCCCCCAGCCCCAAGACCCAGCCCCGACGAGCCACCCGCCTAGCAGTCCTAGGCGACTCCACCGCCGTAGGCCTAGGCGACCCCCTCCCCAACCGTGGCGGCTGGCGAGGCGTGGGCCCCTTGGTCGCGGAAGCCCTGGGCATCACCGAAGACGGCTACCTGAACCCGTCGTTCACCGGCGCCCGCATGTCCTGCGTGCGCACCGACCAACTCCCGCAAACCATCGCCCACCGCCCAGACATCGCCCTGGTCGTAGTAGGCATGAACGACACCCTCCGCCCGGACTTCAACGCGGACGCCATCGCAGCGGACCTCACCGCGATCGTCCGCGAACTGGCCGCGATCGGAACCACCGTCCTCCCGGTGCGTTTCCACGACCACAGCAAGGTCTTCCGCCTCCCGCCGTCCCTGAAGCGAGCCCTCAGCGCCCGCGTAACGGAACTGAACGAGGCAATCGACCGAGTAGTGGAAACAGAAGGCATCGCCTGCCTGAACCTGGACACCCTCCCCGGCGCCTACGACCTCACCGTCTGGAGCGTCGACCGCCTGCACCCCTCCGAACTCGGCCACCGCATGCTCGCCGAAGGCTTCGCAAACCTAGCCGCAGCAGCCGGTTTCGAGGTGCCGCAACCAGTGAGCCTCACCTGCTCCGGCGGAGTCGAGCCAAGCGCAGCCGCGCACTTCGGCTGGCTCGTAGCCAAAGGCGTGCCGTGGCTCTGGCGGCGCGGCCGGGAGTTCCTGCCTTACGCCGCGGTCATCATGTGGCGCTCGTTCCGCGAGCGCGTGGGCTGAATACCCGCAACGCCTCCGCGTCCGACGCCGGATTCCGCACGAAATAGTCGTTCCAGTCCTCGATTCCGGGATACTCCGACGTCTCCGCCAACTCCCGGCACACGGCCTCCGCATCGTAAGCAGTACGCCGCAACTCGACGCCAGGGCCGAGCCGTGCCCAGTGTGCACCCGTTGTGCCATAAGGCATTCCGACGCTGCCGGGGTTCACGATCCGGCAGCGGTCGGCCAATCGCAGGAACGGCATGTGGGTGTGCCCGCAGACCACCGTCTCCGCCGTGACGCCGTCCAAGACCTCCGCCCAGCGCGACAACGGGCTGTCCACGAGCGCGACTTCTTCGTCGTCGCGCGGAGTGGCGTGGCAGAACAGCACTTCGCCGAGCCCGTCGATTTCGAGCGTCACCGTCAACGGCAACCCGTCGAGCAGCGCCACCTGATCCGGCCGCAGCTGCGTCGCCGCCCACGGGCCGATCGGGTCCGGGATCTTGGTGGGGCCGCCGCCCGCGAGCGTGACGAGTTCGCGATCGGCGTTGCCGCGCACCCACACCGCGCGGTCGCGGAGCGAAAGCAGCCGGTCGAGCGTCTGCCGGGGCAGCGGTCCGGCCGCGAGATCGCCGCACAGGACCACCAGGTCGGCGGCGTGGACGTCGGGTTCGGCGAGGACCGCGTCGAGCGCGGGCAGCACGCCGTGGATATCGGACAGCACCGCGACCGAGGAGACCATCGCCCCAGTCTGCCCCTCCGGCGGCGCTGCGGGGCCGGGCGAGCGGGATTGTCGGGGTGGTCGGATACCGTCGTCGGCGTGGCACAGGACGAACTCTTCACGGTGAACCCCGACGTGGGGCCGCCGCCGGAACCCTCCGGAGCGAACCAGGCCGAACCGCAGGCCGACCCGGCGACGTCGCCGCTCGCGGTCCGGATGCGGCCGCGCACGCTCGACGAGGTGGTCGGGCAGCAGCACCTGCTGCGCGAAGGGGCCCCGCTGCGCCGGCTGGTCGAGGGGGCCGCTCCGGCGTCCGTGCTGCTCTACGGCCCGCCCGGCACCGGCAAGACCACGCTGGCGAACCTGGTGTCGATCGCCACCGGACGCCGGTTCGTCGCGATGTCCGCGCTGTCGGCGGGCGTCAAGGAGGTGCGCGGCGTCATCGAGGAGGCGCGGCGGCGCAGGCAGTACAACACCGAGAACACCGTCCTGTTCATCGACGAGGTGCACCGGTTCTCCAAGACCCAGCAGGACGCGCTGCTCGGCGCGGTCGAGGACCGCACGGTGCTGCTGGTGGCGGCGACCACGGAGAACCCGTCGTTCTCGGTGGTGTCGCCGCTGTTGTCGCGGTCCTTGGTGCTGCAGTTGCGGCCGCTCACCGACGACGACATCGTCGCGGTGCTGGAGCGAGCGCTGACCGACGAGCGCGGGCTTGGCGGCGAGCTCACGTTGACGGATGATGCGCGGGCGCACCTCGTGCGGCTGGCCGGCGGTGACGCGCGCCGTGCGCTCACGGCGCTGGAGGCAGCCGCGGATGCCGCGTCCGCTACCGAGAACAAGACGATCGACCTTGCCGTTGTCGAGTCCACTGTGGACAAGGCGGCGGTGCGGTACGACCGCGACGGTGATCAGCACTACGACGTGATCAGTGCGTTCATCAAGTCGATCCGCGGGTCGGACGTCGACGCGGCGTTGCACTACCTGGCGCGGATGATCGAGGCGGGGGAGGATCCCCGGTTCCTCGCGCGGCGGTTGGTGGTGCACGCGAGCGAGGACGTCGGGCTGGCGGATCCGACGGCGTTGCAGGCGGCGGTCGCGGCGGCGCACGCGGTGCAGTTCATCGGGATGCCGGAGGGGCGGCTCGCGTTGGCGCAGGCGACGATCCATCTGGCTACGGCGCCTAAGTCGAACGCGGTGGTCACGGCCATTGATACGGCGTTGAGCGACGTTCGGTCGGGGGCTATCGGGACGGTGCCGCCGCATCTGCGGGACGGGCACTACGCGGGGGCGAAGCAACTCGGCAACGCTCAGGGGTACCGGTATCCGCACAACGTGCCGGAGGGGGTGCTGGCCCAGCAGTATCCGCCGGACGAGCTGGTGGGGCGGGATTACTACGAGCCTACGCAGCGTGGCGGGGAGCGGACGCTGGCTGAGCGGGTGCCTCGGTTGCGGCGGACGATCCGCGGCGAGCGGCAGGGGTGAGTGTGCCGGTCAGCGGTCGGTGAGTGAAGGTCGCCACTTTCTTCCGCTGGCCGGGGAACATTCGGGGGTCTCGTCGGTTGCTCCTCTTCAAGGAGAGGGGGCGGCGATGACGTTGTTGACCGTCTGGCCTGATGACCAGCCTGGGCATGTGCTGCTGCGGACTGAGGACACTGGGGCGATTGTCGCTGAGTTGGGGCGGGTGGGGGCTGGGTTCGCTCGGTGGCCCCTGGTTGAGGACGGTTCTGACGGCTCCGACGGCTCCGATGGGGACTTGGTGGGTCGGTATCGGGAGTTGATCGACTCGCTGGGGGGTGGGTCGGTGGATGTGGTTGGCGGGGAGACCTCGCTGGTGGAGCGCAGCTGGGGTGGGGTTGAGGATCGGTTTTTCGTTCGGGGGGCTGCGGTTTGGTATCTGCATGCTGGGCGTGAGGTGCATGCGGTGTTGTGTGAGCCGGGGGATGTGCTGACTGTTCCTGCCGGGGTTCGGCATTGGCAGGACGGGGCGGCGGGGTGTGTGACTGTTCGGGTTCGGCGGGCTGGGGCCGTTCGGGCTCGGGGTGGGGTGGTTCGGGACTTGGTGCCGGGGGAGTTTCCTGGGTTTGCGGAGTTGGTTGCTGAGCGGGTTGGGGTGGGTTGGTGATCGGCTCGTCGCCTGGCGGCGACATTGCCTGCCTTGGTTGCGTGGGGCACCCCGAAGGTTGATTGTGCTGACGGTTCGGGGGTGCTTGTCAAGGCGGGAAAGATGCCTTGACAAGCACCCCCGAACCGCAGGGGAGCTTCGTATCGGGGTTGGGGGAGGGCTGGGTGCCTCGCTCGTTGGGTGCATCGGCTGCGGGGTGGGGCTGGGTGCCTCGATAGCGGGTGCATCGGCTGCGGTGGGGCTGGGTGGCTCGATAGCGGGTGCATCGGCTGCGGGGGTGTTGCTGGGTGCCTCGACGGTTGAGTGCATGGGCTGCGGGTTTTCGGGCGGGGCTTGCGCCCCAATGTGGCATTGGGTGCGTGGGACGCACCCAATGTGGCGTTCGGTGCGTGAGATGCACCCAATGCCGCATTGGGGCGCATCGCTGGCGGGGGCTGCGGCGAGGGTGGTCCGTGAAGGGCTCCTTGAGGGAATCTAGGTCCGTGAAGGGGCCCCTCACCGTCGGTGGCTGGTCGTGAGGGGGCCCTGACGGAATCAGAGTTCCTCAGGGTGGCCCTCAGGACAGCGGCGGGGCGGTCATCCTGCCGAGGTTTGGGTCTGGCGGCACGATGGCCGGATGACCACAGTCGCATTTCTCGGTACCGGGATCATGGGCCGTCCGATGGCCGCCAATCTTGCTCGTGCTGGGGTGACCGTGCGGGCTTGGAACCGGACTCGGGCCAAGGCTGAGCCGCTTGTCGCGGACGGGGTCACCGTTGTCGGGTCGCCTGGCGAGGCGGTCAAGGGGGCCGATTTCCTGGTCACCATGCTCTCCGACGGGCCTGCGGTTGCTGAGGTGTTTCGCGGGCTCTCCCTCGAACCGGGGACTATTTGGTTGCAGACCAGCACTGTCGGGGTCGAGTGGGCTGATCGGCTTGCTGAGGCATCCGTCGCGGCGGGGGTGCCGTTTGTCGATTGTCCGGTGATGGGGACGAAAGGACCCGCCGAGCAGGGGAAGCTGCAGGTGCTCGCGGCTGGGCCGGACAACGTGCACGACGGTGCGGCGGAGGTGTTCGACGCGATTGGTTCCACGACTCGCTGGCTCGGCACCGAACCTGGTACGGCGACGCGGCTCAAGCTGGTGATGAACGCGTGGATTCTCGCGCTCACCAACGGTACCGGGGAGAGTCTCGCTCTCGCGAAGGTGCTCGGGGTGGATCCGCAGTTATTCTTCGACGTCATGAGCGGCACGGGGTTCGACGTGCCTTACGCGCGAGCGAAGGGACCCATGATGCTGTCCGGCGAGTATCCGACCAGTTTTCCGGCGTCGCTCGCGGCGAAGGACGCGCGGCTTGTCGTCGAGGCTGCGGGGCATGCGGTCGACGTCGGCGGGGCGGCGGCTGCGTTGGCGCATCTGGAGTCTGCGGTCGAGGCGGGGCATGGCGAGGACGACATGGCGGCGGTGTACGAGGGGATCGTCAAGCGTTGAGCAATGACGCGACACGGTCGACGCCGATGCCGGAGACGAGCAGGCGTTCCTTCGCGTTGCCGAGCAACCGTGCGGTCCACGGGGTGAAGCCGCCATCGCCGACGGGGACAAGGCCGGAGCCGAAGTCTGCGGTGACGGTGAAGCAGAGGCCGAAGTAGTAATCGCGGCCCATTGCGCGGTCCGGTGTGTTGGAAACAGCCACGTCGGGCAAGGATTCCCGCACCGAGGCGGCGAAATCGGCGAAGCGGGTGTCCAAAGTGGTCACTTCGAAGCCTGCCGCGCGGGCACCGGCGGCGCGCACGGCTGTAGTGAGCAGCTGCGCGTGCTCAATCAGGTGTTCGCGTTCGAAGGACAGGCTGCCTCGGTCGCGACCGGCGGTGATGGCGGCGAACAGGGAGAAGTGCGCGAAGAGACCGGGGGCCGGAAGCTGGGCTCGGACGACGCGTTGCACGGTGGTGAGGCGCACCGGTGCGGAACCGGTGCGGCGGACTGCTGCTTCGAGCGCGAGGCCGTTCGTCGGGTCCGCGGCGACTTCTGTGCCGCGTCCAGTGGGGACGACGCGGTGCTGGGCCAGTCCGGCCACTGTGGAATGCGTGCCGAGCGGGGTAACCGGGGAGAGGGTCACTCGATCGAATTCCGGCGGCGCGGCGGAAAGCAGGGAGTCTTCGACCTGCCGCAGAACCTCGAACGGCAAGGGCGCGGGGGTGGTGAAGCGGTCCTCGCGGTAGCGGCGCAGGACGTCCGGCCCGCGCAGTTTCGCGGCCCGGCGGCGAGCCACTTCCAGTTGCAGCGTGGTGAGGTCCGCGCCGGGAAGGCCGGCGAGCACGTCGGCGGCGGGGCCGCCCGGCCCGGCCAGCACGCGGGGGAGCGGCCCGCGTCCGTTCGAGGAGTCCATGGAACGAGCAGACCAGCTCGGACCCTCCCGGCGCGAACTGTTTTCCGCGACGGCGACTGCGCTGGGTGACCACTGCGGCGGGGGGTCCCCGCCGAGAAGCGCCGCAGGCGGTAACCTCACACCACCTAAGACCCCGCACCACCCGAGGAGGGCCCGTGTCGGCAGGGCAGATCGCCGCGCTGATCGCCGCAGGAGCTTTCGTACTGCTGGTCTTGCTGCTGGCGATCCCGCTGCTCAAGCTCGGCCGCACGCTGGACGAGGCGACGATCGCGATCCGCAAGGCGCACGAGAACAGCGACCCGATCCTGATCGGGGCCAACGAGACGATCACGCACGTCAACACGCAGCTCGAGCGGGTCGACGGGATCACCTCGAACGCGCAGGCGGTCAGCGGCAACGTCTCGGCGCTCTCGTCGGTCTTCACCGCGACGCTCGGCGGCCCGCTGGTGAAGACCGCCGCGCTTTCCTACGGCATCAGCAAAGCCATCCGCGCGCGCCGCAAGAAGCAGGAAGCCAAGGCCTCGAAGGCGCAGCGCCCGGCCCGCCGGGGGAAGAAGTGAAGCGGCTGTTCTGGCTCGGGGTCGGGGTCGTCGCGGGAGTCGCGCTGAGCCGCAAGGCGAGCGAAACCGCTCGTCAGGCCACGCCTGCCGGGTTAGCATCGAACTTGGGCGACGCCGTGCGGGAACTCGCGGGCGCCGTCGGTTCTTTCGGCGCCGAGGTGCGCGCCGGGATGAACGAACGGGAACAGGAGCTGCACGACATGGTCGAGGAGCGGACCGCCGTCGCGCCGCCTTCGGGCAGGCACGCCGCACGTCGCCCCGCCCGGCGAGCTCGCCGGGCGGAGGGCTGATCTCCGCGCGCCTTCCGCCGCCTCCGACCCCCGTTTCCTTTCCCCGGCCGAAGCCGGGTTCCAGCACAAGGACGTACCCGTGGACACACACGAGATCACCGACCGTTTCCTGCGCCACTTCGAGAGCAGGGGCCACACGCGCGTGCCGAGCGCCCCGCTGATCCTCGACGACCCGAACCTGCTGTTCGTCAACGCGGGCATGGTCCAGTTCAAGCCGTACTTCCTCGGCGAGGCCCCGCCGCCCTACCCGCGCGCGACCTCGGTGCAGAAGTGCGTGCGCACGCCGGACATCGACGAGGTCGGCAAGACCACCCGGCACAACACGTTCTTCCAGATGGCGGGCAACTTCTCGTTCGGCGACTACTTCAAGGAAGGCGCGATCGAGAACGCCTGGGAGCTGATCACCAAGTCCCAGGACGACGGCGGCTTCGGCCTCGACCCGGACCGGATCTGGGCGACCGTCTACGAGAAGGACAGCGAGGCGGCCGGGCTGTGGCGCAAGCTCACCGGCCTGCCCAGCGAGCGGATCCAGGTCCGCGACGGCAAGGACAACTACTGGGACATGGGCGTGCCCGGTCCCGGCGGCCCGTGCTCGGAGATCTACTACGACCGCGGCCCGGCGTACGGCCGCGAGGGCGGCCCGGTCGCCGACGAGGACCGCTACATCGAGATCTGGAACCTCGTCTTCATGCAGGACGTCCGCGGCGACCAGAGCCCGAAGCTGGGCCACCCGCCGATCGGCGAGCTGCCGAAGAAGAACATCGACACCGGCATGGGCGTCGAGCGCGTCGCGACGATCCTGCAGGGCGTCGAGAACGTGTACGAGACCGACCTGGTGCGCCCGGTGATCGGCCGCGCCGAGGAGTTCTCCGGCCGCCGCTACGGCGCCAACCACGCCGACGACGTGCGCTTCCGCGTCATCGCCGACCACGCGCGCACCGGCGTGCTGCTGATCGGCGACGGCGTCACCCCCGGCAACGACGGCCGCGGCTACGTGCTGCGCCGCCTGCTGCGCCGCATCGTGCGCTCCACGCGCCTGCTGGGCGTGCAGGAGCCGGTGCTGCAGGAGTTCGCGAAGGTCGTCAGCCAGACCATGGGCCCGACCTACCCCGAGCTGCTCAGCGGGTTCGACCGGATCTCCGAGGTCGTGCGCGTCGAGGAGGAGGCGTTCCTCGCCACCCTCACCAGCGGTTCGCGCATCTTCGACCTGGCCGCGGCCGAGACGAAGAAGGGCGGCGGCGACGTGCTCGCCGGCGACAAGGCGTTCCAGCTGCACGACACCTACGGCTTCCCGATCGACCTGACGCTGGAGATGGCGTCCGAGCAGGGCCTGACCGTCGACGAGGCCGGGTTCCGCACGCTCATGGAGGAGCAGCGCAAGCGCGCCAAGGCGGACGCGGCGTCGCGCAAGAGCGGCCACGGCGACCTGTCCGAGTACCGCAAGGTGCTGGAGCAGCACGGCGAAACCGAGTTCCTCGGCTACACCGAACTGCAGGCGGACGCGAAGGTCGTCGGCCTGCTCGAGGACGGCCTGCCGGTGCGCAGTGTCGCCGCGGGCCGCAAGGCGGAGCTGGTGCTCGACCGCACCCCGTTCTACGCCGAGAGCGGCGGGCAGATCGCCGACACCGGCGTGCTGGTCGGCGACGGCGTCGAGCTGAAGGTGCTCGACGTGCAGAAGATCGTGCCGGGCCTGTTCGTGCACCGCGTCGAGGTCACCCAGGGCGAGGTCGGGATCGACACCCGGCTCACCGGGTCGGTCGACGCGAACCGCAGGCTCTCGATCGAGCGCTCGCACTCGGCGACGCACCTCGTGCACGCGGCCGTCCGCGGCGCGTACGGCAAGCGCGCGGCGCAGGCCGGTTCGCTCAACGCGCCGGGCCGGATGCGGTTCGACTTCACCACGCCGGGCGCGGTGTCGGCCGACATCCTCACCGAGGTCGAGCAGGAAGTGAACGACTACCTGCAGACCGACGTCGAGGTGCAGAGCTACACCACCACCAAGGACAAGGCGCTCGAGCTGGGCGCGGTCGCGCTGTTCGGCGAGAAGTACGGCAACGACGTCCGCGTCGTCGACATGGGCGAGTACTCCCGCGAGCTGTGCGGCGGCACGCACGTCGGCCGGATCGGCCAGCTGGGCCTGGTCAAGCTGGTGTCGGACGCGTCGGTCGGCTCCGGCGTGCACCGCGTCGAGGCGCTGGTCGGCCCGGACGCGCTCAAGCACGTCCGCAAGGAGCAGCTGCTCGTGTCGCAGCTGGCGAACACGTTCAAGGTGCCGTCGGACGAGCTGCCCGGCCGGATCGAGGACGTGCTGTCCCGGCTGAAGAACGCCGAGAAGGAGATCGAGCAGCTGCGCACGCAGCAGGTGCTCGGCTCGGCCGGCGCGCTGGCGGACAAGGCGCAGGACGTCTCCGGAGTCTCGGTGGTCGCCGAGGTCGTGCCGGACGTCGACGGCAACGGCCTGCGCGCGCTCGCCTCGGACATCCGCGGGCGTCTCGGCGACCGCGCCGGGGTCGTCGCGCTGTTCGCGCCCTCGGGGGAGAAGGTGGCCTTCGTGGTCGCCACGACCTCGGCGGCGCGCGACAAGGGAATCGCGGCGGGCAAGCTCGTGCCGTCGTTCGCCGGGGCGATCGGCGGGCGCGGCGGCGGCAAGCCGGACATGGCCCAGGGCGGCGGCAGCAACCCGGCGGGCGCGGAGCAGGCCGTGACGGCGCTGCGCGCGGCGGTCGCGGACCTTGGCCGCTAACCCCCGGAGAGGCCCGGATCGGCCCGGCGAGTCCGATCCGGGGCGGGGCAGGCGGCTCGCGGTCGATGTCGGGTCTGTCCGGGTGGGGGTCGCGCTCAGCGATCCCGCCCCCGTGCTCGCGAGCCCGCTCGTTACCCTCTCCCGTGATGCGAAGGACGACAGCGATCTGGACCGGCTTGCCGATCTCGTCACCGAACACGAGGTGGTCGAGGTGATCGTGGGCTTGCCGAGGACGCTGGCGAACCGGCAGGGCGCGGCCGCGGACATCGCGCTCGCGTATGCGGACAAGCTCGCCGGGCGCGTGGGGGACGTGCCCGTGCGGCTGGCAGACGAGCGGTTGACGACGGTCACCGCGTCGCGAATGCTGTCCCAGCGGGGGGTCAAGGGACGCAAGCAGCGCGCCGTGGTGGACCAGGCAGCGGCAGTCGAGATCCTGCAAGCCTGGCTCGACGCCGCCGCCGCGCACCGCGCCCGGAAAGGCGACTCATGACCGACCCCCGCGGCCCCGGCAATCCGGGTGGCCGCCGTCGGCTGCGCAACCCCGACAACCCGGACGTGCCGGACCCCGCGGCGGGTACCGGCGCTCCCGGCGGACGGCGCAGGCGACGCGAGCCCGAAGACGAAGCACCTCCTCGCCGCGCGATGCCGGAAGGCATGCCGCCTGGCGAACGACGACGTCCGCGTGGCGACGTGCCTCAGCGTCCTGCGGAAGGACGCCGGCGCGCACCCGAGGGAACCCCTCGCCCCGCCGGCGAACCGCCCCGTCGCGTCGCGCCGGACGCAATGCCTCCGGCCGAACCGCCCCGTGGCCCGGCCGCCGACGCTCCGCCGACCCGGCGGCGCCGTCCGGTCGCGCCGCAGGACCGGCCGAAGCGGTCGACGGAGAACTGGGACTTGCCGCCGCACGCGGCCGACGACCTTCCCCGCGCCCGGCCGCGCCGCATAACTCCGGACGAGGTACCGGTGGCCGGGAACGACCTGCCGCCCGCGGAGGCCGAGCCGCCCGCCGGTCGACGCCGTCGCCGCGAGGACGTTCCGCCGGTCGACGCTCCGGCAGGCCGTCGCCGGCTTGAGGACGCGCCGCCGCCGGTCGATCCTCCGGCTGGCCGTCGCCGTCGGCGCGAGGACATTCCGCCGCCCGTTGATGTCGAGCCGCCGTCCGGCCGTCGTCGCCGGGACGATGTCGAGCTGCCCGCGGAAGCTGCCGCGCCTGGCCGTCGCCGGGCGCCGGAGATGCCGCCGCCCCCTCCGGTCCGGCGCGCTCCCGCTCCGCCGCCGGACGGCTCCATGCCGCCGGATCCCCGGTTCGCCGATGCGTCGATGCCGCCGGACCCGCGGTTCGCCGAGGCCTCGATGCCGCGCGATCCCCGGTTCGCCGATGCGTCGATGCCGCCGGATCCCCGGTTCGCCGAGGCTTCCATGCCGCGCGACCCGCGTTTCGCGGACGCGTCGATGCCGCGCGATCCGCGCAGCCAGCCGCCGCGCCGGCAGCCGGTCGAGCAGCCCACCGAAGTGATCCCGGCCGTGCCCGCCGCGGCGCACGAACCGGAGCACCCGGACGAGCAGCCGATCGACGGCCTCTTCGAGGACGAGTACGACGAATACGGCGAGTACGAGGACTACGACGAGGACTACGACGGCTACGACGAGGACGGCTACCCCGAAGACGGGGCCGAGCCGCCGGTCGACGAGCCGCCCGCGAAGAAGCCCCGCAAGAAGCGCAAGCGCGCGATCGGCTGGATCGCCGCGGTGCTCGTGCTCGTCCTGCTCAGCGGCGGCGCGTATTTCGGGTACCAGAAGATCTTCGGCTACGCGGACTTCGACGGTTCCGGCGAAGGCGACGCGCTCGTGCAGGTCGAACAGGGCGACACGACGTCCGCGATCGGCGCGAAGCTCACCGACGCGGGCGTGGTCGCGAGTTCCCGGGCGTTCGTGAAGGCGGGCGCGGAAAACACCGCGCTGAGCAAGATCCAGCAGGGCTACTACCTGCTGCGCCAGCACATGTCCGGCGAGAACGCGGTCGACCTCATCACCTCGCCTGCCGCGCGCGTCGGGCGGCTGGAAATCCGGCCCTACACCCAGTTCGACGACATCACCCAGCCCGACGGCAAGGTCACGCCGGGCGTGTTCAGCCTGATGTCGAAGGCCTCGTGCGCGACTTTGAACGGCAAGAGCACCTGCATTCCGGTCGACCAGCTGCGCAAGACCGTCGCCGACGCCGACCTCAAGGCGCTCGGCGCGCCGGAGTGGGCGCTGGCCGACGCGGGCAAGGCGCTGAGCAAGGACAAACGGCTCGAAGGCCTGATCGCTCCCGGCGTGTACGACGTCAAACCCGGCTGGAGCGCGACCGAGCTGATCACCGACCTGGTGAAGCAGTCGGCCGATTCGATCCAGGCGGCCGGGCTCACCGCGCAGAACACCGGGCCGGGGAAATCGCCGTACGAGACGCTGATCATCGCGTCGCTCATCGAACGCGAGGCGATCAAGCCGGACTTCGGCAAGATTTCGCGCGTGATCTACAACCGGCTCACGCAGCGCATCCGGCTGCAGCTGGACTCCACGGTCAACTACGTGCTGGACCGCCCGACGCTGCTCACCAAACCCGAGGACCGGGCGAAAGCGGGACCGTACAACACCTACGCCAACTACGGTCTCCCGCCGACGCCGATCGCGGTGCCCAGCATGGACGCGATCAAGGCCGCGGTCAGCCCGACCCCCGGCGACTGGGTGTACTTCGTGAAGTGCGAGAAGGACGGGCATTCCTGCTTCGCGGTCACGAACGACCAGCACAACGCGAACAGGACCCTGGCGGAGCAGCGTGGCGTCATCAAGTGACCGGCCGCGTCGCGCGGCGGTGCTGGGCAAGCCGGTGGCGCATTCGCTGTCGCCGGTGCTGCACCGCGCGGCGTTCGCGGCGCTGGGGCTGGACGGCTGGACCTACGACCGGGTCGAGACCGACGCCGACGAGCTGCCTGGCTTCGTCGACGGGCTCGGTCCCGAGTGGGTCGGCCTTTCGGTCACCATGCCGGGCAAGCGGGCCGCGCTCGACCACGCCGCCGAGGTCACTCCGCGCGCGGCCGCGGTCGGTGCGGCGAACACGCTCGTGCGGCGTCCGGACGGCTGGCTCGCCGACTGCACCGACGTCGACGGAGTGACCGGAGCCCTGCGCTACGCCGGCGGCTACTCGCCGTCCGCGAGCGATCAGGCGGTGGTGCTCGGAGCGGGCGGGACGGCTGCGGCCGCGGTGGTCGGATTGGCCGCGCTCGGCGTCGCGACGGTGCGTTTGGTGGTGCGGGAACCGGCGCGGGCTTCGGAAACCGTGGACGCGGCCAAGCGCGCGGGCCTCGCTGTCGACGTGCTGCGGTGGTCCGATACGGACTTCGCGGAGCTGGCGGACCGCACGGCAGTGCTGGTCAACACGGTGCCGCCGGACGCGGTCGTGCCGCATCTCGCGGAGCTGTCCCGGATCGGCAGCGTGCTCGACGTGATCTACCACCCGTGGCCGACGCCGCTGGCCGAGGCGGTCGAACAGCGCGGCGGACGGATCGCGACCGGGCTCGACATGTTGCTGCACCAGGCATTCGGGCAAGCGGAGCACTTCACCGGGCAACCGGCGCCGCGTGCGGAAATGCGGGCGGCGCTGCGCGAGGCGAGCGGAAACATCCTGCCGCTGCCGATCTCCTGATATCCTGGCGGGCTGCTTTTCAGCCAGCAACAGGGGGAATCACGGTGACCAGGCAACAGTTCGGCGAGAAAGAAATCCAAGCGGCGTGGGTTGGCGAGGCACCTAAACTCGGCACCACCGTCACGCTCGCCGAGTACGACCCGGAATGGCCGCGGCTCTACGAACGCGAGGAACAGCGGATCCGCGCGGCGCTCGGGAATCGCGTGCTCGTGCTCGAACACGTCGGCTCCACCTCGGTGCCGGGGCTCGCCGCCAAACCGATCGTCGACATTCTGCTCGAAGTGCCGGATTCGGACGACGAGGACGCGTACGTCCCCGACCTCGAAGCGGCGGGCTACCGGCTGGTGATCCGCGAGCCGGACTGGGAGAAACACCGCCTGTTCAAGGGTCCGGACACGAACATCAACCTGCACGTCCATTCGCCCGGCAACGGCCAGACCGAGCGCTACCGGCTGTTCCGCGACCGGCTGCGCAGCCATCCGGAGGAACTGGCGCTGTACCTGGCGAAGAAGCGGGAACTCGCCGCGCAGGTCTGGGAGTACGTGCAGAACTACGCCGACGCGAAGAACGATGTGATCGACGAGATCATCGAGCGGGCGCGCAACGCCTGACCCGCGGGTTACGGTGGGCGGCATGAAGATCGCGATCCTCGACGACTACCAGAACGTGGCTCTCCAGTGTGCGGACTGGGAGCCGCTCGGGGCGGAGATCGAGGTGTTCACCGAGCCGTTCGCCGGGCCGGACGAGGTCGTCGCGCGGCTGGCCGGGTTCGACGTCGTGGTCGCGATGCGCGAGCGCACGCCGTTCCCGGCCGCGGTGTTCGACCGGCTGCCGGAGCTGAAACTGCTGGTGAGCACCGGCCGGCGGAACGCGGCGATCGATCTGGACGCGGCGAAGCGCCGCGGTGTCGTGGTGTCCGCGACCGGGGCGCTCGCCGCGCCGACGGTCGAACACGCGTGGGCGCTCATCCTGGCCGGTGCGCGCAATCTGCCGCTCGAGTTCCGTTCGATGCGCGAGGGCGGCTGGCAGGTCGGTCTCGGGATGGCGTTGCGGGACAAGACGCTCGGGCTGCTCGGGCTCGGCAGGCTGGGAGCCGAGGTCGCGCGGATCGGCCAGGCGTTCGGGATGAAACCGATTGCGTGGAGCCAGAACCTCACTCCGGAGCGGGCGGCCGAGCACGGCGTCACGGCAGTGTCCAAAGAGGACCTGTTCGCGCAGTCCGATGTGCTGTCAGTCCACTTGGTCCTGTCCGAGCGCACTCGCGGTTTGGTCGGTGCTGCCGAACTTGCCGCGATGAAGCCGACCGCGCTCCTGGTGAACACCTCGCGGGGGCCGATTGTCGACGAATCGGCACTGGTGGAGGCGTTGCGCGGCAAGGAGATCGCGGCGGCCGCCCTGGACGTCTACGACGTGGAGCCGCTGCCCGCGGATCACCCGCTGCGGACGTTGGACAACGCGATCCTGACGCCGCACATCGGTTACGTGAGCCGGGAAACGTACGAGATCTTCTACGGCGGTGCGGTCGAGGACATCGCCGCGTTCCAAGCGGGCGAGCCGATCAACGTGCTGAACGGCTAGGGGAACGGCCGGACCTCCGGCGGGTAGACCGTCCCGTCCGGAGGCACGGTCAGATCAGTGAAATACCGTGCCATCGCTGCGGAAGCGGCTGTGCTGGGCACGTCGAGCGTGGTGTGTCCGGCACCGTCGACCACGACCACGTGACCGTCGCCGAGTTCCCGTGCGGTGGCCTGGGCGTTGGCGAGCGGGGTGACCGGGTCGTTCCGGTTGGCGAGGATCAGGATCGGATGCTGCCGCGGCCGGTTCCACGGTCCGAGATACCGGTCTTCGTCCCGGGCGGGCCAGCCGACGCACTGCGCCATCGAAAACACTGGCGCGACACCGAAATACGGCTGCCGTTTCGCCTCGTCCGCAGCGAGTTGGGCGTACTTGGCGGTGTCCTGCGGCAGTTCGCTGTCCAGGCACTGCACCGCCAGGAACCCGGGCGAATGCGTCGGCACGCGCGGATCCAGCACGGGCACGGGAGAGACTGGCGACGACGGCACGAGCGCGGCGAGCGTCTTCGCCAGCCGCGGCCACCGGGACGACTGATACAGCGCCCGGTCGATTGTTTCCATCAGCGACGCCACCGTCATGCCGCCGACCGGACCGTGCGTCAGACGGGCGAACACCGCGGCGAATTTCTGCTTCAGGTCACCTCCGGCGAACGCGCATTTGCCCGGGCCTGCCGCGTTGCAGGCAGCGAAGAACGCTTCGAGTTCCTGTTGCTGGGCAGTCGCGACGTCGGCGCGCACGTCGACCGGTTTGTGCTGCTGACCCGGCTGTCCGGTGGAGTTGGCGACGAGGTCGAGCGTTCCGTCGAGGACCATCGCGCGCAGCTTGCCGGGGAACAGGTTCGCGTAGGTGCCGCCGAGATACGTGCCGTAGGAATAGCCGTAGAAGTTCAGCTGCTGCTCGCCCAGTGCCTGCCTCAGCAAATCCATGTCCCGCGCGACATTCGCCGTCGACAGGTGCGACAGCTCCGCACCGGTGCCCGCTGCGCACGCCTTGCCGACGGCCGCGCTGGCGGTCCAGAACG
Organism: Amycolatopsis sp. Poz14; assembly: GCF_006704225.1. Lineage (NCBI taxonomy): Bacteria > Bacillati > Actinomycetota > Actinomycetes > Pseudonocardiales > Pseudonocardiaceae > Amycolatopsis > Amycolatopsis sp. Poz14. The sequence continues at coordinate 7,855,145 of NZ_JACLHD010000001.1, read as the reverse complement.
CCGCGCTGTCCCGCAGCGGCGAACCGGCCGCGGGCGGCGTCCCCGGGCACTGCACCGGGGCGCTGCCGCCGATTCCGCGCGGATCGAAGCTCACCAGGTCGAACTTGGCCCGCAGCTCTTCGGGATATCGCGGGCCGAACCGCATCAGCTCGCCGACGCCGTCAGTGCCCGGCCCGCCGAAATTGATCATCAGCGACCCGACGCGATGCGCGGGATCGGTGGCGGGCATGCGGATCACCGAGAGATTCAGCTTCGCGCCGCCTGGTTCGCGGTAGCTCAACGGAACCGGTGCCGACGCGCACTGGAAACCGCCGTGACACGGTGCCCAGTCGAGTTTCGGTGCCGCGGCACCGTTGGTGCCCAACGGAAGCGGCGCGTCCGGGGCGGGCAATGCTTGGGGCGCTTGGGTTTGCGCGGCCGGCGCGGAACAACCCGCGACGAGCAGCAGAGCGGCCAGCGCCCACCGGAGTCTCACGCGGAGAGTTCCGCCAGCACGGCGTCAGTGAACGGCGGCCACACTTGCGCCGCCCACGGCCCGAACGAACGGTCGGCGAGCGCGACGCAGGCGTGTCCCGCTTCCGGGTCCACCCACAGGAAGGTGCCGGACTGCCCGAAGTGACCGAACGTGCGCGGCGAGCTGTTCGCGCCGGTCCAATGCGGGCTCTTGTGGTCGCGCAACTCGAAGCCGAGGCCCCAGTCGTTCGGCTTCTGGTGCCCGAAGCCGGGCAGCACGCCGTTCAGGCCGGGGAACGCGATTTCCGTGGCCGCGCTGAGGGTTTCCGGCGCGAGCAGCTTGGGTGCCTGCAGTTCCGCGGCGAACCGGAGCAGATCGTCCAATGTGGACACAGCGCCGGCGGCGGGGGAGCCGTCCAGCCGGGTCGACGTCATGCCCAGCGGTTCGAAAAGCGCTTCCCGCTGGTACTCGGCGAAGGCGATGCCGGAGTGCTCGGCCAGCGCGTCGGCGAGTTCCTCGAACCCGGCGTTGGAGTACAGCCTGCGCGTGCCCGGCTCGGCCATCGCCTTGTGCGCGTCGAAGGCGAGCCCGGAGGTGTGCGCGAGCAGATGCGCGATGGTGGAGCCTTCCGGCCCGGCAGGCGTGTCGAGTTCGACGACGCCCTCTTCGATCGCGATGTGCGCGGCGTAGGCGGTGAGCAGTTTGGTGACCGACGCGAGCCGGAACGGGCGGGCCGGGTCGCCGTGGCGTCCGCGCACCTCGCCGGAAGCGGAGACCGCCCCGGCCGCGGCGTTGTCCACTGGCCACTCGTCGATCAGGCGCAGACTCTCCATGCCCGCCAGCGTAATAGGACCCGCCGCCGGGCTGTTCCGCAGTGCCCTGACGCGAACGAACCGTGCGGGGCTCCGGAAGTCCGGGAGCCCCGCACGGTTCGTGTTTTCCCCGTGGAGCGGTATCGCTACTGAGCGTCGAGATCGGTGGCGACCAGCTCGGCGACGGCCTCGACCGCCGCCTCGGCACCGTCTCCCTCGGCGCTGATGACGACCTCGTCGCCGTACGCGGCGGCGAGGGTCATCAGGTTGAGGACGCTGCCGGCGGCCACCGGGTCGCCGCCGTCCTTGGCGATCTGGACCGCGACGGGCTGGGCCGCGGCCGCCTTGGCGACCAGTGCGGCCGGCCGGGCGTGCAGCCCCACCTTGCTGGCCACGGTGACGCGTTTCTCCGGCATGGTGTACCTCTCTTGCTTTTCTCGGGTGTTACTTCGCGGCCGTGCGCTCGAGGTCGCCCTCGATCGAGTCGTCCTCGCGGCCCGGCGTGCGCAGGTTGAACTTGGTGATCACGACGCGGAACACGACGTAGTAGATCACGGCGAACACGAGCCCGATCGGGATCAGCAGCCACGCCTTGTGCGCGGTGTCCAGCGACGAGTTCAGCGCGAAGTCGATCGCGCCGCCGGAGAACGAGAAGCCGAGGTGGATGCCCAGCGCGTTGCAGACCGCGAGCGAGACGCCGGTCATCACCGCGTGGAAGATGTACAGCGGCCACGCGACGAACATGAACGCGAACTCGATCGGCTCGGTGACGCCGGTGATGAAGGCGGTGAGCGCGGCCGAGATCATGATGCTGCCGACGAGCTTGCGCTGGCCGGGACGCGCGGTGTGCACGATCGCGAACGCCGCCGCCGGGAGGGCGAACATCATGATCGGGAAGAACCCGGTCATGAACGCGCCGGAGCCCTGCACGTGGTGGAAGAAGTTGGTGAGGTCGCCGCCGCCGAAGATGAACCACACCGGCACGTTCAGCAGCTGGTGCAGGCCGATCGGGATGAGCAGGCGGTTGAGCAGGCCGTAGATGCCGCCGCCGAGGACCGGCGAGCCGACGACGGCCTCGCCCGCCGAGGTGATGCCCTGGTCGACGTACTTGAAGAGCAGGCCGAAGATCACGCCGAGCACGATCATCGCCAGCGCGGTGATGATCGGCACGAACCGGCGGCCGCCGAAGAAGGCCAGCCAGGACGGCAGCTTGATCCGGTGGTAGCGCTGCCACAGCAGGGCCGCCACGATGCCGGACACGATGCCGGTCAGCACGCTGTAGGGCCAGTGGATCGGCGCGAGGTCCCAGCCGGGCTTGTAGCCCTGCTGGCTCTTGATCGGGGCGATCGCCTGGATCACCTTGTTGAACACGACCCAGCCGATGACGGCCGCGACGGCGGTCGACCCGTCGCCCTTGCGGGCGAAGCCGACCGCGATGCCGATCGCGAAGATCAGCGGCAGCCAGTCGAAGATGCCGCCGCCCGCCGCGCCGATCACGTCGGCGGCCTTGCCCCAGTTCAGGCCGTCCTTGCCGAGGACGTCGTCCTGGCCGAGCCGGTTCAGCAGACCGGCCGCGGGCAGCGTGGCGATCGGCAGCATGAGGCTGCGGCCGAAGCGCTGCAGCCCGGCAAGGCCGCCGCCCTTCTTCTTCCCGCTGGCCCCAGCCGCGGTGGTGGCGCTCATCGGATACCTCCATTGTGGGGTTGGTCGCCGGAACCCGGGGAGTTCCGGTCCAGCTGCATGGTCACCTGGTAGTGGTCGCCCCGGTACCAGGACGTCATGTCCTCGACCGGTTCGCCGCCGGAGCTGGAAACCCGGCGGAACACCAGGAGCGGACTGCCGGTGCGCATGCCGAGCAGGCGCGCCGTTTCGCGGTCCGCGGATTCGGCCCACACCGTCTGGTACGCCTGGTCCGGCCGGAGCGAGAACGCGTCGGCCAGCTGGGCGTACAGCGAACGGGTCAGGTCGAGGTCGAGCAGGCCGGGAGTCCGGCCCGCGTGGTACCAGCCGCGCTCCACGGCCAGCGGGACGCCGTCGGCGCGCCGCAGCCGCACGAGCCGGTGCGCCGCCACGCCCTCGGCGAGGCCGAGCGCGTGCGCCGAAGTCACCGGCGGGACCTCGGTCGAGGTCGAGATCACTTCGGTGGTCGGGGTGAGCCCGCGCCGGCGCATGTCGTCGGTGAACGACATCAGGTACACCTGCAGTTCCATCCGCCGGGCGGCGGTGAAGGTGCCCTTGCCCCTGACCCGGGCCAGCAGTCCTTCCTCGACGAGCTTCCCGATCGCCGAGCGGACGGTGAGCCTCGAAACGCCGTAGTGCTGCGCGAGCTCTCGCTCGGACGGGATCGGCGAGCCCGGCGGGAGCTCGCGCTCCACCAGGCGGCGCAGGATCTCCCGCAGCTGGGCGTGCTTCGGGGTCGGCCCGTTGACGACGCGGTCGGCGGGGTCGGACGGCGGAATGTGCGCGGCCGCACTCATCTCGGTGTCACCCTCCCTCGCTTCTCGCGCACCGGGGCCGGTGCTCGCGTCCGCGCCGGAAGATTGGTACGTTCCGGTCTAGACCAATGATCTGATGGGGCAGGATGCTCCGCAGCGCGAGCAGGTGTCAACCACCGTTATCCGTTCGTGGCCGGGCTCGCTCGGCAACGTGGCAAACGGCGTAGTAATGGTGGCGGAGCGCACCTGTTCCAGGTGGAAAACCAACGGGATACGAGGAGGCCGCGATGGCGGATGACAGGCCGGAAAAGATTCTCGCGGCGCTCGGCGGCGCGGACAATCTCGTCGAGATCGAGGGCTGCATCACGCGGCTGCGGTGCGAGATCGAGGACATGTCCCTGGTGGACGAAGCCGCGCTGAAGTCGGCCGGCGCGATGGGCGTCGTGAAGATGGGCTCGGCGGTCCAGGTCATCGTCGGCCCGGAGGCGGACACCATCGCCAGCGACATCGAGGACTTGATGTGAGCCTGCCGATCCTGAGCCCGGTCGCCGGCGAGGTCGTCGCGATCACCGAGGTGCCGGACCCGGTGTTCGCCGAGGCGATGGTCGGCCCCGGCATCGCGGTGAAGCCGTCCGGCGGCCGCGCCGACGCGGTCGCCCCGGTCGACGGGACCGTGGTGACGCTGCACCCGCACGCGTACGTCGTGGCCACTGAGGACGGCCGCGCGGTGCTCGTGCACCTCGGCATCGACACGGTCAAGGAAAAGGGCGAGGGGTTCACCCTGCACGTCGTCAAGGGCGAGAAGGTGCGGGCGGGCCAGCCGATCGTGGGCTGGGACCCGGAGGCGGTCGCCGCCAAGGGCTACTCGCCGATCGTCCCGGTCGTCGGGCTCGACGCGTCCGCCGACGTCCTCGCCGGCCTCGAGGGCGGCCGCACGGTCGCCGCCGGGGACGAGCTTTTCACCTGGAACGATTGAGCCGAACGCCCTTTGTGGACGGTGAGCGTCCACAAAGGGCGATTCCGGTCATGCGGAGACGATGTCCCCGTTCTGGATCTTCACCGGCACTGCGGCCAGTGGCATGCTCGCCGGTCCCTGCTTCACCGCGCCGGTCAACGCGTCGAATACCGAACCGTGGCAAGGGCAGCGCACCTGGCCGTTCTGCGGCGGGTTCACTTCGCAGCCTTGATGCGTGCAGACGGCGCTGAAACAGACGACCTTCCCCGCCGTCGGCTGCGCGACGACCACGTTGTCGCCGTTCATCAGCTTCGCGTATTTCGCTTGTCCCACCGGCACTTCCGCCAGTGCGATCACCTTCCCGCCCGGCTTCGGCGGGGCCGACTTGGGCTCTTGGCCCCCGGCCCCGCACGCGGCGAGGGTGACGGTGCCCGCGACGGTCGCCCCGCAGGCGAGGGCGGCGCGGCGGGAGTGCAGTTCGGCAGTCATGCCCAGTGCAACGAACCGCGGCGGTCCGAGTTGCCCGTGAACCGCCGCGGCCTTCCGTGCGTGTAGTCCGTATCCGGCTTTCCGCACGGAAGGAGACGCCCATGCTGACGACCTGGACGCGCGCACTCGGCGCGGCTGGCCTGGCGGGCTCGGCGGCGATCCACTTCTATCTGTATTGGGGCAGCGGCTACGCGGACATCCCGGTGGTGGGGCCGCTTTTCCTGGTGAACGGCGTCGCTGGCGTGGTGATCGCGATCGCGCTGCTCGCCTGGCGGCATTGGCTGCCAGCGTTCTTCACGCTGGGCTTCGGCGGCGTGACACTGCTGGCGTACCTGCTGTCGGTGACGGTCGGCTTCTACGGCGTGCGCGACCAGTTCAACAGCCAGTACGAGTACTGGGGCGTGATCACCGAAGCGGTGTGCGTGGTCTGCGGTCTGGTGCTGCTGGTGCGGGAGGTCCGCGGACGGGTCAGAACGCGTAGCGGTGCACTTTCTCCGGGTGAATGACGATCCGGACCTGCGGCAGCTCTTCGAGGATCTTGAGCCCGGCCGTGCCCTCGTCGGTGCTGAGGTCCCAGTACCGGGCGGCGAGCCTGCGGGCGAGGTCGTGCCCGCCGTCGGCCTCGATCGTGACGCGCCCGGCGACGGACACCCAGCGCTCCGGTTCCCCGACCGGAGCCGCGACGACGATCGATGCGCGCGGATCCTCGCGCAGCTGGCGGATCTTCGCCGAGTCCGGCGCGGTGAACAGCTGGATCGTCCCGTCGTCGGCGGCCTCGAACCACACCGGCCGGGGCTGCGGCGGCCGCGGTCCGGCGGCGACGGTCAGGAAGCCGTGCAGGGGACGGCGGAGGAACTCGAGATCATGGTCGGTCAGCGTGCTCATGGCTGGGATTTAACCGGGCTTTCTCGGACGATCCCATAGGCGATACGCCGGATTGCCTGTCCATTCGTCTAACCTCGGGCAGGTGGATGCCTTCAGCGATTTGATCCGCGGGGTCCGGGCGCACGGTTCGTTGTTCGGCTGCACGGCCCTGTCCGCGCCGTGGTCGCTGCGCTTCGTGGACGGCCCTCCGCTGACCCTGTGCACGCTGTTGAGCGGCGAGGGCTGGATCGTGCCGGAAGACCATCCGCCCGAGCTGCTGCGCGCCCGCGAGACCATCCTCGTCCGCGGCCCGTTCTCCTTCGTGGACCGCCTGGACACCCCCGCCGCCCCCGTCGAATGCGGCGAGTTCTGCGCCACCCCCGACCAGGGCGGCACCCAGCACCACCTGGGCTGGAACGACCCGTTCTACGGCGAAACCAATCTGATCGTCGGCGCGTACCCCGGACACAGCCGCAGCCGCATGGCCGCGCTGCTGGACGCATTGCCGGTAGTGGTCCGGCCGCCTTCCTCGGACGCGGAAGACCCGGTGCTGGACCACCTGGCCGCCGAACTGGCCGTCGACGCACCCGGTCAGCAAGTCGTCCTGGACCGGCTCCTGGACTGGATGCTGGTCTGCCTGCTGCGCGACTGGTTCGACCGCCCAGGCGGCACCCCGCCACCGTGGTGGGCGGCCCAGCGAGACCCGGTGGTGGGCGCTGCGCTGCGCCTGCTGCATGCGGACCCGGCAGCCCCGTGGACGGTCGTCACACTGGCCGCCCGCGCCGGAGTTTCGCGGTCCACCCTGGCCAAACGCTTCGCGGACCTGGTGGGGGAGCCGCCGATAACGTACCTGACCCGATGGCGGATGACCCTGGCCGCGGACCTCCTGACGGAACAGCCGTCAATGCCGATCGCGGAGGTGGCCTGCGCGGTGGGCTACTCGGACGCGTTCGGCTTCAGCGCGGCCTTCAAACGCTTGCGGGGCGTCAATCCGTCGGGATACCGGCGGGCTTTCCTGGCCGGGGAGTTGGTCTCTTCCCGCGGCTGATCTCGGTGGGGCTGTTGTTTCGTCCCCCCGGCTGATGCTTTTGCCCATGGGCTGATCCCGGCGGGGCTGTGGCTTCTCCCCTCCGGCTGATGCTTTTTTCCACCGCTTTCCTCGCCGAGGCTCTGGCTTCTTCCCCCCAGTCGATTCTGCCTCTGTCGAGTGAACCTTCCGGCGTGTCGCGCACGAGGGGTCCCCTCGCGCAGTGGTTTGTTTGCCCTGGTCCAGGCGTTGGCGACAGGCTGGTCGCATGGTTTTGACAGCAGTGCTCGCAGCCGGGGCGGTGGTCCCCGTGCTGCTGGTGATGACGAAGAAAGCCGGTGCCCCGGTCTCCGCGGTGCTGGGCATGACCACCGCCGTGGCGGCAGCCGCCGTGGCCGCGTCCCGCGCCGACGCGGGCGCACTCCCGGCTTGGTGGCTCCCCGTGGCGTGGCTGGTCTCGGTGCTCGGCGTACCCCTAGCGCTGGCTGACGCCCGGCACCGCCGTCTCCCGGACGTCCTGACGCTGCCCGCATACCCCGCCGTCGCCCTGACCCTCACCCTCGCCGCCCTGAGCGGCGGAGGCTGGCGCTTGGCCGCTGGCGCCCTCCTGGGCTGCCTGCTGTTCGGCGGAACACACCTGATCGTCCACCGACTGTCGGCGGGCGGCCTCGGCCCAGGGGACGTGAAACTGGCCGGGTCCTTCGGCGCTGTCCTAGGCGCAGTCGGCGGAATGGCCCCCGCGGTGGCGGCGGTCCTGGCAGCGCTGGTGAGCCTGGCGGCTTTCGTGCCGATGTGGCTGACGCGCCGGATCCGTCAACTGCGCGGGTCTGCTCGACCGCCAGCTTTCGCTCCGCCCTTGTCCGCCATCAGTTCGACCGCGACCACAGGAGGACTCCAGGAACCCGCCCTAACCCAGGTCGCTTCCGCGCCGTCAGCGACTAGCCCCACCCGCCGCGTCGCTCACCCACCGTCGGCGACCGACGTCCCCCTCGCGTCAGCCGACTCAGCTCCGTCGCCGACGGCCGTTGCCCCCTTGCCGACCGACGTCGCTCCCGTGCCGCTCGCTCCCGCTGCGCCGTCTGGTCCGGCCGCGACGCCAACCGGCGCCGCCCTCCCGCCGAGGCCTGCCTCGTCCGCATCGTCGACCGGCCCCGCTACCGCGCCGTCTGCTCCAGCCCCCACGTCAACCGGCGTCGCCGTCCCGCCGAGGCCCGCCTCGTCCGCATCGCCGACCGGCCTCGCTTCCGCGCCGCCCGCTCCCACTACCGCGCCGCCTGCTCCAGCCCCCACGTCAACCGGCACTGCCCTCCCGCCGAGTCCCGCCCAATCCGCACCGCCGCCCGACCCCGCCCCCTCCCGGATCCGCGCCGGCCCCCTCCGCGTCCCCTACGGCCCGGGCTTGGTTCTGGCCACCTGGGCGTGCGCGGTCTTCCCAGCCGCTGGAACGGGCATCGCCTGAGGCCAGGGGCTCTGCCAGGCCGCCGGACGCGCCGTGACAGGATTGGCCGGTGCTGCGCTGGATCACCGCTGGAGAATCGCACGGACCCGCCCTCGCCGCTGTGCTCGAAGGGCTGCCTGCCGGGGTGGAGGTGACGACCTCGGACCTCTCCGCGCAGCTCGCGCGGCGCCGGCTCGGGTTCGGCCGCAGCCCCCGGATGGGCTTCGAGACCGACCAGGTCCAGTTCCTCGGCGGGGTCCGGCACGGGGTCACCCAGGGCGGCCCGATCGCCGTCCAGATCGAGAACGCCGAGTGGCCCAAGTGGGAGAAGGTCATGGCGACCGATCCGGTCGACGAGGCCGAGCTCGCCGGGCTCGCCCGCAACGAGCCGCTGACCCGGCCCCGCCCGGGGCACGCCGACCTGCCCGGCATGCAGAAGTACGGCTTCGACGAGGCCCGTCCCGTCCTGGAGCGCGCCAGCGCCCGCGAGACGGCCTCGCGGACCGCGCTCGGCACGGTCGCGCGGAACTTCCTGCGGCAGCTGCTCGGGGCCGAGGTGCTGAGCCACGTCGTCTCCATCGGCGGCGCGGACGCTCCCGACGGCCCGCTCCCGCAGCCGGGCGACCTCGCGGCGATCGACGAGAGCCCGGTGCGCGCGTTCTCGGCCGAGGGGACCGAGGCGATGGTCGCCGAGGTCGACGCGGTGCGGAAGGCGGGCGACACCGTCGGCGGCGTGATCGAGGTGATCGTCTACGGGCTGCCGCCGGGCCTCGGCTCGCACGTGCACTGGGACCGTCGTCTCGACGCGCGGCTCGCCGGCGCGCTCATGGGCGTGCAGGCGATGAAGGGCGTCGAGGTCGGCGACGGCTTCACCACTGCCCGCCGCTGGGGAAGCCAGGCACACGACGAGATCGACCGCGGCACCGGACCGGTCGGCGTCACGCGCCGGTCGAACCGCGCGGGCGGGCTCGAGGGCGGCATCACCAACGGCGAACCGCTGCGGGTGCGCGTCGCGATGAAGCCGATCTCGACCGTGCCCAAGGCACTGTCCACAGTGGACGTCCGGACTGGCGAGCCCGCCGTGGCGATCCACCAGCGTTCCGACGTGTGCGCGGTGCCGCGCGCGGGCGTGGTGCTGGAGTCGGTCGTGGCGCTGGTCGTCGCGGACGCGGCATTGGAGAAGTTCGGCGGCGACTCGCTGGCCGAGACCCGGCGCAACGCGCAGTCGTACTTGAAGGCGCTCGAGGAGCGCTGGTGAGCCCGCGCGCGGTCGTCATCGGACCGCCGGGCTCGGGCAAGAGCACGGTCGGCCCGCTGCTGGCCGCCGCGCTCGGCGTGTCCTTCCGCGACACGGACGACGACATCGTCGCCCGCGCCGGACGCGCCATCTCGGACATCTTCGCCGACGACGGCGAACCCGCGTTCCGCGCGCTCGAGGAGGAAGCGGTCGCCACCGCCCTCGCCGAACACGACGGAGTCCTCTCCCTCGGCGGCGGCGCCCCGCTCACCCCCGGCACCCGCGCGCGACTTCAGGAGCACACGGTGGTCTTCCTGAACGTCGGGCTCGCCGCGGGCGTGCAGCGCACCGGGATGTCCAGCGCCCGCCCGCTGCTCGCCGGCATCAACCCGCGCGCCACCTTCAAAGCCCTGCTCGACCAGCGGCTGCCGGTGTACCGCGAGGTGGCGACCGTCGAGATCGAGACCGACAAACGCACGCCAGAAGAGGTCGTCGCGGCCGCCGTCGCCGCCCTCGGACCCGACCGGGTCCGCGAACAGTGACCCGCCACCGGCCCGGACCCAGCCAGCGGAGCCAGCCCGGCCCCGCCTGGCTGACCGCGCTGAGCCAAGTGCGGCCCGCCGGGTCGCGCCGGATCGGTTGGCCGACTCCGCAGTCCCTGCCGGAGATCGGCCAGTGGAGCCAGCTCGGCCTCGCTCGGCTGGCCGCGCCGAGCCGACTGCGGTTCGCCGGGTCGCGCTGGATCGGTTGGCCGAGTCCGCTGACCCCGCCGAGCCAATTGCGGTCCGCCGGGTCGAGCCGAACCGGCTGGCCGGTTCGATGGCCCTGCCGGACAATCGGTCAGCGAGGTCCGAGTGCGGCTGCCCGGTCGGCCGCGCCGAGCCGCGTTGCCGGAGTCCGGCCAGCGGGAGCGCCTTGGCCGGTCAGCCACGCCGAACCGCGCGCCGCGGGCCGAGTCGTGCCGACCGGTTCGCCGGATCTGCTGGCCTCGGCCGTCCCCGGCGCGAACCAGCACCCCGCCGCGGACCAGCACCCCACCGCCAGCCACCCCGTCCGCACCAGCCTCGGCCGCACCCAGCCGATGCCGTTGAGTCACCACCCCGCCCAGGGCCTCCCGGTCCGGGAGCAGTGAGGAGAACCGTGTCCGCCACCCCGCCCGTCCGGATCCGGGTCGCCACCGCGCAGCCGTACGACGTGCTCGTGGGGCGCGGCCTGCTCGGCGAACTCACCGAGCAGCTCGCCGACGCGTCGAAGGTCGCGCTGATCCACCCGCCGACGCTCACCGCCACCGCCGAGGCCGTTCGCGACGAGCTGGCCGCGGCCGGGCTTGACGCGCACCGCGTCGAGATTCCCGACGCGGAGGACGGCAAGGCGTTCTCGGTCGCCAGTTTCTGCTGGGAGGTGCTCGGCCGGATCGGGCTGGACCGGCGCGGCGTGGTCGTCGCGCTCGGCGGCGGGGCGGTCACCGACCTCGCCGGGTTCGTCGCGGGCACCTGGATGCGCGGCGTCCGGCTGGTGAACGTGCCGACGACGCTGCTCGGCATGGTCGACGCGGCGGTCGGCGGGAAGACCGGCATCAACACCGAAGCGGGCAAGAACCTCGTCGGCGTCTTCCACGAGCCCTCGGCCGTCCTGGTCGACCTCGCGACGCTGGAATCCTTGCCGCGCAACGAACTCGTCGCCGGGATGGCCGAGATCGTCAAGACCGGTTTCATCGCCGACCCGCGCATCCTCGAACTGATCGAGGCCGACCCGGAGCAGGCGCTCGACCCGGCCGGCGACGTGCTCGCCGAACTCGTCCGCCGCTCGATCCAGGTGAAGGCCGACGTCGTCGCGGCCGACCTGCGCGAGTCCGACCTGCGCGAAATCCTCAACTACGGCCACACCCTCGGCCACGCCATCGAGCGCCGCGAGCGCTACCGCTGGCGCCACGGCGCGGCGGTCAGCGTCGGCCTGGTGTTCGCGGCGGAACTGGCCCGCCTCGCCGGACGCCTCGACGACGCCACCGCCGACCGGCACGCCTCGGTGCTTAAGCTGATCGGCCTGCCCACCGCCTACGACCCGGACGCGCTGTCGCAGCTGCTGGAAACCATGAAGGGCGACAAGAAAACCCGCTCCGGCGTGCTGCGCTTCGTCGTCCTCGACGGGCTCGCCAAACCCGGCAGGCTGGAAGGCCCCGACCCGTCGCTGCTCGCCGCCGCGTACTCGGCGATCGCGGCCGAGCCCTCCGGAAACGGCGGGAGCGTGCTGCTGTGAAGACGTTCGTGTTCAACGGTCCCAACCTGGGCCGCCTCGGCAAACGCGAGCCGGACGTCTACGGCTCCACCACGCACGACGACCTCGCGCAGTTGTGCGTCTCGACTGGTCAGGAGCTGGGCCTCGACGTCGAGGTGCGCCAGACCGACCACGAGGGCGAGCTGGTCGGCTGGCTGCACGAGGCCGCCGACGCGGGCGCGCCGGTCGTGCTGAACGCGGGCGCGTGGACCCACTACTCGATCGCCGTCCGCGACGCCGCCGCGCAGCTCACCGCGCCGCTGATCGAACTGCACATCAGCAACGTGCACAAACGTGAGGAATTCCGGCACCACAGCGTGCTTTCCGACATCGCGACCGGGGTGATCGTCGGCCTCGGCGTGGACGGTTACGGGCTCGCGTTGCGCTGGATTGCCGCGCACGCATCCTGACTTCGCGGCGGGAGCTTCGGGACCGGCGTGATCGCTGGTTTGGGGCGGATGGTCACGGGCTCGCGTTGCGCTGGATTGCCGCGCACGCGTCCTGACCTCGCCGCGGAACCCCGCAACCGGGGGGATCGCTGGTTTTGGGGCGGGTAGCCAAGGGCTCGCATTGAGCTGGATCGCGGTGCACACGTCCCGACCTCGCGGCGGGAGCTGTGACGAGGTGGTTTCGGGCGCACGGCGGGCTTTCGTGCATCGCGACCGGCGGGATCGCTGGCGTTGAGGCGGATGGTTGCGGGTTCGTGTTGCGCTGGATTGCCGCGCGCTCGTCCTGACACTGCGGCGGGGCGGTTCAGGCAGCAGGGGCGAGCTCTCAAAGACCTCGCGCCCGCAACAACCGCCGGACTTGGCGCGGACAGCCACGCCCCACCCGACGCCACGCAGCTCCCCAGGCCAGCGGGCGAAAGACCACCGCGCACCAGCCGAAAAGCAAGCCCCCGGTAAACCCGCCGCCTGACCGGCGGATGCGCGACGTGGTTCACCCATCCGGTGCCGCTGTCGCTACACTCGGCGATCATGCACCCGTTTCGTCGTGGGGGTCGGCGACCCGTGCGTCAGCTGCTCTCGCTGCTGATCGCCGGATCCCTCGTTTCCGGGTGCAGTCAGACGTTGGCGCAGCCGCAGGCCGAGGGCACCGGGCACGGCGGCATCGCGGGCGGGGCGCCCCAAACGCCGAAGGATCCGCCTCGGGCGGCGGACGTCGCGCTCGCCTCGGGGGCCAGCAGGCAGAGCGGCGGCGTCGTGGCGGCGGGGGCCGCGGACGCGTCCTACAACTACGGCCCCACCGTGATGGTCGAGAACGGCCGCACCCGGATCTGGTGGTGCAGCCAGTACAGCAGCGCCCCGCCGCCGGGGGACGACATCCTCTACGCCGAAGGTCCCTCGGCCGACGGACCCTTCACCGGGCCGGGCGGCGGCGCGCCCGCGGCGGTCCTGTCCGGCGCGCCCGGCAACTTCGACGGCATGCACACCTGCGACCCGTCCGTGCTGCGCGTCGGCGGCACCTACTTCATGTACTACACCGGCGCGGCGGGCGACCACGCGCTCGGCAACGCGATCGGCATGGCCACCAGCCCGGACGGCATCCACTGGACCCGTTCGAACGGCGGCAAACCGATTCTCGGCGCGTCCCACGACGTCCACCGCGCCAACGTCTACGGCGCCGGCCAGCCCTCGGTGGTCTTCCTCGACGGCTGGTACTACCTGATGTTCACCGACACCACCGGCCGCGCGGCGGGGTGGAACGGGGCGGGCCAGTTCGTGATCCGGGCGCACGACCCGGCGTTCCGCGAGGGCGTGGAAGCCTTGGGGGAGAAGGGTTTCGAGCCCACCGCGACCACCGCCGCGCCGCGGACCCGTTCGGTGGTCGACGCGTTCAGCGTCGACCTGGAGTGGGTCGGCGCGCTCGACGCCTTCGCCATCGCGCACGAAACCGCGGACGGCACCACGATCACCTTCTGGGACCGCGATTTCACGATGCAGCCGTACAAACCGGTCGTGATCCCGGGCGCGTGGAAGGAAGGCCCCGGTCTCGTCCGCCGTCCCGACGGGCACGCGCCGACGTCGGTCAGCGACCCGTGCGACCTGGTTTCGCTGGATGTCGTGCGCGCCACCGAGATCGGCCCGTCGGGCGCGCCGACCGGGCTGAAGCACTTCGGGCTCGACGTGAAAGGCGCGGGCGGCTGCTCGACCCCGGCGCGCAGCACGGCGACCTTCGACGGCGTCGCGATGCCCTCGCCGGACCGCATGATCGACCTCTACCGCCGCGGCGAGCGGATCCGGATCGACCGGCGTTCAGTCGCCGAGGTGCTCGCCGGGGAACTGGTGAACCGGCCGTTGCCGCAGGTGCCGGAGGTGCCGGTGAAAACCCGTCTGCGTTCGGGGGCGACCGTCGTGCACGCGTACGGCCGCGGCTACGGCATGGTGCTCGACGGGCAGCTTTACGGCCTGCCGGACACGACGATCGTGTCGCTCAACGGTTCCGGGGTGCAGGAGATCGACCCGCAACAGTGGGACGGCGCCGCGCGCGGTTTGCCGCTTGGCGGCTGACCGGAGAAGGCTTCGGCTTCTCGGCCGGCGGCTTCTCCTCCCGCGGGGCCGGGCTCGGCGGGAGTTCGAGTTCGCCGGAACGGCTGCCGGTGCCGTCCTCGTCCTCGTCGTCGGGCTCCGGCTCGGAGTCGGCATCGGCATCCTCGGCCGGACGCCGGATCCGGCCGCCGACGAACAATCCCAGCCCAGCGGGCACCAGCACCAGCAGCGCGGAGAACGCCGCCCCGCCGGTGAGCGCGGCTCCCAGTTCGGAAACCCCGGTCTGGTCGACGAAAATCGCCCGCCCGATCACGTACAGGATGCCCGAGCACACGCCCGCGACCAGGGAGGCGATGAACCACGCGCGCCCTCTGTCGCGCAGGCCGCACCAGCCGTCGATCGCGCTCCACAACGCCGCCACGCCGACCAGCACGGCGATGGCGAGCGACGTGAACAGCGTCTGGCCGGTCGGGTGGAACACGGACCACTTGGCGAGCAGCGTCATCGCGGCGGCGTGCACGACCGCCATGACCAGCCCGCGCGTCAACCAGGCACCCAGCATGGACGGAGTGTAGGCGCGCCGAAGTTAACCGCCAGTAGGCCGTCCTCCCCGCCGCGCCGGAACCGTGCCGGAACCGCGCCCGAACAGGGTCCGGAAGCCGCTGGTTAAGCTGGTCGCGTGCCGGAAATCCACGCTCGCCGCCGCGCCGCGCTCGCCGCCCTGCTCCACGAGAACGGGGTCGACGCGCTGCTGGTCACCGATCTGCTCAACATCCGCTACCTGACCGGGTTCACCGGGTCGAACGCCGCGCTGCTGCTGCACGCGGCAGGCGACGCGAAGACCCTGTTCTGCACCGACGGGCGCTACACGACCCAGTCGGAGTCGGAGGTGCCCGACCTGGAGCGCGTGCTCGACCGCGCCAGCGCCCGCGCGCTCGCGGTGCACGCCGCGGAGCAGGGCTACGGCCGGACCGGGTTCGAGAGCCAGCACGTGAGCGTCGAGGAGCACGAGAACCTCAAGGTGCGCTTCGACCGGGTCGAACTGGTCCGCACGCCGGGCCTGGTCGAGCAGTTGCGAGTGGTCAAGGACGAGGTCGAGGTCGCCGCCCTGCGCGCCGCGTGCGCCGCCGCCGACCGCGCGCTCGCCGCCCTGATCGAGGCCGGGGGAGTGCGGCCGGGCCGGACCGAGCTGGAAGTGGCCCGCGACCTGGAGAACCGGATGCTGGAGCACGGTTCGTCCGGGATCTCCTTCGAATCCATCGTCGCCGCCGGGCCGAACTCGGCGATTCCGCACCACCGCCCGACCGGGGCCGAACTGAGCCGCGGCGACTTCGTGAAATTCGACTTCGGCGCCACCGTCGACGGCTACCACTCGGACATGACCCGCATGGTCGTCATCGGCGAACCCGCGGACTGGCAGCGCGAGATCTACGACCTGGTGCACCGCGCGCAGGCGGCGGGCTGCGAGGCGGTCCGGCCCGGCGCTGTGGTGTCCGAAGTGGACGCCGCGGCCCGCTCGGTGATCGCCGACGCGGGGTACGGAGAGCAGTTCGCGCACGGTCTCGGCCACGGCGTCGGGCTGGAAGTGCATGAGGCACCGAGTCTCGCCGCGGCAGGCGTCGGTACACTGTCCGCCGGTATGGCGGTCACCGTCGAGCCCGGCGTGTACCTCGCGGGGCGCGGTGGCGTGCGCATCGAGGACACGCTCGTCGTGCGGGACTCCGGACCCGAACTCCTCACCCTGAGCACCAAGGACCTCGTGGCCGTCTGACGGCCGCGGCCGAAGAGATCGAACACAGGAGACCTGAAGACTCGTGGCCACCACCAACGACCTGAAGAACGGACTCGTCCTCAAGCTGGACGGCCAGCTGTGGAGCGTCACCGCGTTCCAGCACGTCAAGCCGGGCAAGGGCGGTGCGTTCGTGCGCACCACGCTCAAGCACGTGCTGACCGGCAAGGTCGTCGACAAGACCTTCAACGCGGGCACGAAGGTCGAGACGGCCACGGTGGACCGCCGGAACATGACGTACCTGTACAAGGACGGCGCGGACTTCGTCTTCATGGACGGCGACACCTACGACCAGATCACCGTGCCCGCCGAGACCGTCGGCGACAACGCGAACTACATGCTCGAGAACACCGAGGTCCAGGTCGCGGTGCACGAGAGCGAGCCGCTGTACGTCGAGCTGCCGACCTCGGTCGAGCTGGTCGTCCAGCACACCGACCCGGGCCTGCAGGGCGACCGCTCCACCGGCGGCACCAAGCCGGCGACGCTCGAGACCGGCGCGGAGATCCAGGTCCCGCTGTTCCTCACGACCGGCGAGAAGATCAAGGTCGACACCCGCGACGGCCGTTACCTCGGCCGCGTCTCCAGCTGATGGCGGACAAGCTTCCCCCGCACCCGAACCGCGGCGGCGCGATCAGCAGGCGGCAGGCGCGCCGGCGCGCGGTCGAGATGCTGTACGAGGCCGCCCAGCGGTCCGCCGACGCGGTCACGCTGCTGGCCGACCGGGTCGGCGCGGTCGAGGTCGACCCGGTCGCGGACTACACGATCACTGTCGTGGAGGGCGTCACGGCCCACCGCGAGCGGATCGACGAACTTCTCGCGGAGCACTCGCAGGGCTGGACTCTCGAGCGGATGCCGCCGGTGGACTTGGCGGTCCTGCGCGTCGGCGTGTACGAGATGCTGTGGTCGGGCGACGTCCCCGACGCGGTCGCGATCGACGAGGCGGTCGGCCTCGCGAAGGAACTTTCGACGGACGACTCGCCGCGGTTCATCAACGGCGTCCTCGGCCGCATTGGCACGATCGCCGACCGGCTGCGCGCGGTCTTGTAGCCCTCGCGGCTCGGTAGTCGGAGGTAACCCGGCTGGGGGAAAGCGGCCACCTGATTGGCCGCTGCCTGATCGGGTCACCGCCGGACCGCGGCGGCCGGCGCGAGGGGCGTCCGGGAGAAAATTGATCACCGAGCGGAATCAGAACCGGTCGGCGGGCGCCCTTCGCGGCGGCAGAATCCGGGCGGGCGCGCGGCGAGCCGGGGCGGCGGTCTTCCGGATTCGCTGCGGTGAGTGAGCAACCCGCCGGAGCAGTGCCGCGCATGCTGCCGGGGAAACCGCGACGGGGCAACGGTTTCCAGGCGGGGGAGAGAAACCGCTGCCCGGAGCAGGAATGTCGCGGGCGGGAAAGCAGCGGGACCGGACAGCCGCCGATGCCGGGAGAGCGTGCCTGGGGCGGAAACCGGTCGCGAGCGGGCGAAATGCTCAGCGCGGAATTACCGCACTGCTTGGTCTCGGCGATTCAGGTTCGCGGCGGCGAGCAAGCAATCGGCGCGAAACCGGAAGCCAGGCAAGGGAATCCGCTCGGGCGTCCGAAGCTCGGAGCGGGGGAGCGGCCGCGAGGAAAAGTCCTGGGCGACGCTGCGGTGCGAAGCGGAAATGCGCCGGAATCCGGAACGAATCCGGGCTCTCAACACGGAAAACGTGGGCACTTACGGCGTTCGCCGAAGTGCGGAACACAGCAGGTCAACGGTCGCGGGCACCCCGGATCGCCCGAGGCCGGGCCGGGCAGTGCGGAACCGCGGCGGTCGGAGCCTCACCCGAAGCGCGGCGGGCGTTCCCGGTTCCCCGGGTGCGGGAAGCCCGCCGCGTCGTGCACGGCCGTTGCCGCCATCAGTGCTCAGTCCTCTTTGGACGGGCGGGCTTCCGGCGGGAGGACGCCCCAGTCGATGAGCTGCTCGGTCAGCTCGCCGGGGGTCATGTCGTAGATGATGGCGAGCGAGCGCAGGTCCTCGGTGCGGATGGAGAGCACCTTGCCGTTGTAGTCGCCGCGCTGGCTCTGGATCGTCGCCGCGTACCGGGCGAGCGGGCCGACCTTCTCCGCGGGGAGCTGCTGGAGCCGCTCCAGGTTGATCACGATCTTCGTGGCGGGCTCGGCTCCCGAGGGGACCCGGCCCTCCGGCAGCAGTTCGACCACCGGCACGCCGTAGAAGTCCGCCAGCTCGGCCAGCTTCTGGACGGTGACCGCCCGGTCGCCGCGCTCGTACGAGCCGACCACGACGGCCTTCCAGCGTCCGCCGGACTTCTGCTCGACCCCGTGCAGGGACAGGCCTTGCTGCTGGCGGATCCCGCGGAGCTTGGCCCCGAGCGCCTTGGCGTAATCGCCCATCTGGTGGTTCTCCGTTTCATCGCCCCTGCCCGGCCGGGAGGACCGGAGCCGGGGACTCCTCGAGTCGAATACTCAGAGTAATGGTTACGCATAGTTGTCACCAGGTCAAGCAGAAGGTCGGTCCGCGCAGGTGGCGGCCGTGCGCGTACCACCCGGAAGACTGATTGACCGGTCCTGCTACTGTCGGTGCGGTTTCCGGCAGCAGCCGGTTGCCGACGTCCTTTAAGGACCCGTCCAGAGAGGCGGGGAAGGAGGTCCGCCTTGTCGTCACGTCCGCGTGGCGCGGCGGAGCCGGCGGGAGAGCGCGAGCTGCTTTCTGCCGGCGATGTCGCGCGCACGATCGCGAGGATGGCCCACCAGGTCATCGAGAAGACCGCTCTCGGAGCCGGTCCGCCCGAGCAGTACCCGGTGCTGCTCGGCATCCCCACCCGCGGCACTCCGCTCGCCGCGCGCCTCGCCGGGAAGATCGGCGAATTCGCCGGGGCCGAGCCGCCGCACGGCGCCCTCGACGTCACCCTCTACCGCGACGATCTCCGCCGCCGTCCGCCGCGCGCGCTCGAGCAGACGCAGCTGCCGCCCGGCGGGATCGACAACCGGGTCGTCATCCTCGTCGACGACGTCCTGTTCTCCGGCCGCACCATCCGCGCCGCCCTCGACGCCCTGCGCGACCACGGCCGCCCGCGTGCCGTCCAGCTCGCCGTCCTCGTCGACCGCGGCCACCGCGAGCTGCCGATCCGCGCCGACTACGTCGGCAAGAACGTGCCCACCGCGCGCGCCGAAGGCGTCTCCGTGCTGCTGTCCGAAACCGACGGCCGGGACGCGGTGCTGCTGCGCGCGCCGGAAGGAGAAACCCGGTGAAGCACCTGCTCGCCACCGACGGGCTCGACGCGGACACCGCGACCGCCGTGCTCGACACCGCCGACGAGCTGAAGCACACGCTGCTCGGCCGCGAGGTCAAGAAGCTGCCGACGCTGCGCGGCCGCACCGTGATCACGCTGTTCTACGAAAACTCGACGCGCACCCGGGTGTCGTTCGAGATCGCCGGGAAGTGGATGAGCGCGGACGTGATCAACGTCTCGGCGTCCAGTTCCTCGGTGAACAAGGGCGAATCGCTGCGGGACACCGCGCTCACACTGGCCGCCGCGGGCGCCGACTGCGTGATCATCCGGCACCCCGCCTCGGGGGCGGCGCACCGGCTTTCGGGCTGGCTCGCCGGTCCGGGCACCGCGGTGGTCAACGCGGGCGACGGCATGCACGAGCACCCCACCCAGGCGCTGCTGGACGCGGCGACGCTGCGCGAACGTCTCGGTTCCCTGAAGGACCGGCGGATCGCGATCGTCGGCGACGTCCTGCACAGCCGGGTCGCGCGCTCGAACATCCACCTGCTCAGCACCCTCGGCGCGGAGGTGGTGCTCGTCGCGCCGCCGACGCTGCTGCCGGTCGGCGTCGAAAAGCTGCCGGTCACCGTGTCGCACGACCTCGACGCCGAACTGCCCGCGGTCGACGCGGTGATGATGCTGCGCGTCCAAGCCGAGCGCATGACGGGCGGGGGCCCTGGGCAGAGCTTCTTCCCCTCCGCGCGCGAATACTCGATCTCCTACGGGCTCTCCGAGCGCCGCCAGGCGCTGCTGCCGGACCACGCCGTCGTGCTGCACCCCGGCCCGATGCTGCGCGGCATGGAGATCGCCTCCGCGGTCGCGGATTCCCCCTCCTCAGCCATTACCGAACAGGTCCGCAACGGCGTCCACGTGCGCATGGCGGTCCTCTACCACCTGCTGGCCAGTGAAGGAGCTGCCGCGTGAGCATCGTGATCAAGGGTGCCCGCCCGTACGGCGAGGGCGAGCCGGTGGACGTCCTGGTCGAGGACGGCGTGATCGCCGCGATCGGCGAGGTGGACGTTCCCGAGGGCGCCGAGGTGCTCGACGCCGAGGGCCAAGTCCTGCTGCCCGGGTTCGTCGACCTGCACACGCACCTGCGCGAGCCGGGCCGCGAAGACACCGAGACCATCGACAGCGGATCCGCCGCGGCCGCGCTCGGCGGCTACACCGCCGTGTTCGCCATGGCCAACACCGATCCGGTCGCCGACAACGCGCTCGTCACCGACCACGTGTGGCGGCGCGGGCAGGAGGTCGGCCTGGTCGACGTCCACCCGGTCGGCGCGGTCACCGTCGGGCTCAAGGGCGAGAAGCTCGCCGAACTGGGCACGATGGCGAAGGGCACCGCGGCGGTGCGGGTCTTCTCCGACGACGGCGTGTGCGTCGCGGACCCGCTGCTGATGCGCCGTGCGCTGGAGTACTCGACCGCGCTCGACGCGGTGATCGCCCAGCACGCCGAAGAACCGCGGCTCACCGTCGGCGCGCAGGCGCACGAGGGCGAGCAGGCGTCGCGGCTGGGCTACGCGGGCTGGCCGGCGTCGGCGGAGGAATCGATCGTCGCGCGCGACTGCCTGCTGGCGCTGCACGCGAACGCGCGGCTGCACGTCTGCCACGTCTCCACCGCGGGCACGGTCGACGTCCTGCGCTGGGCGAAGGAACGCGGCACGAAGGTGTCGGCCGAGGTCACGCCGCACCACCTGCTGCTGACCGACGACCGGCTGGAGACCTACGACCCGGTCAACAAGGTCAACCCGCCGCTGCGCACCGGCGGCGACGCGGAGAAGCTGCGCGCCGCGCTGGCCGAGGGCGTCGTGGACTGCGTCGCCACCGACCACGCGCCGCACGCGGTGCAGGACAAGGACACCGAGTGGGCCGCGGCCCGGCCCGGCATGCTCGGCCTGCAGACCGCGCTGTCGGTGGTCGTCGAGACGATGGTCAAGACCGGCCTGCTCGACTGGCGCGGCGTCGCCCGCGTGATGAGCGAGCGGCCCGCGGAGATCGGGAACCTGTCCGGGCACGGCCGTCCGATCGAAGCGGGCGAACCGGCGAACCTGACGCTGGTCGACCCGGACGCCGAATGGACCGTGCGCGGGGCCGAACTGGCCAGCATCGCGGCCAACACCCCGTACGAGGGAATGCGGTTGCCCGGCGTGGTGACGGCGACCCTGCTGCGCGGGCGGATCACCGCGCGCGAGGGGAAGATCTGCTGATGGAGCGGTTGCTGCTGACGCTGGGGATCGTCGCGTTCTTCCTGCTGTGCCTGTGGGGCATGTGGATGGGCTGGCGGCGCAAGGCGCGTTCGCAGAGCGCGCGGATCGCCCCGTTCCCGGAAATCCCGGCCGACTCCGGCGAGTTCCAGTTGGAATCGACGGGCGTGTACGTGGGCACCACGACCGCGGGCAACTGGCAGGACCGCATCGTCACGCGCGGCGCGGGCCCGCGGTCCGGCGCGGTCTGGCGGCTGCACCCGGACGGGGTGGCCGTGGAACGCGGCGGGCTCCCGGACTTCTGGATCCCGCGCGCCTCGATCACCGGGATCCGCCGCGACTCCCGGCTCGCCGGGAAGGTCACCGGCACCGACGTGCTGCTGGTGATCACCTGGCAGCTCGGCGACGTCGCGCTGGACACCGGGTTCCGCGGCGACGATCTCGACGACTATCCATTGTGGATCAACGAACTTTCCGATCACGACATCAAGGGAGGTGCCCAGTGAGCACCGGCACTCGCGGCCCCGCCGCCCTGGTTCTCGAAGACGGCCGGGTGTTCCGCGGCGCGGCATACGGCGCGCGCGGGCGGACCCTCGGCGAGGCGGTGTTCTGCACCGGCATGACGGGCTACCAGGAAACGCTGACCGATCCGTCCTACCACCGGCAGATCGTGGTGCAGACCGCGCCGCAGATCGGCAACACGGGCTGGAACGACGAGGACGACGAATCGGCCCGGATCTGGGTTTCCGGTTACGTGGTGCGGGATCCCGCGCGCACGCCGTCGAACTGGCGCTCGAAGCGGTCGCTGGACGAGGAACTGGTGCGCCAGGGCGTGGTCGGGATTTCCGAAGTGGACACCCGCACGCTGACGCGGCATCTGCGTGAGCAGGGCGCGATGCGCGCGGGCGTGTTCTCGGGCGACGCGCTGGGCAGCGACGAGCAGATGGTCGCGGAGGTGCTGGCGAGCCCGCAGATGAAGGGCGCGGACCTCGCGGGCGAGGTCTCCACGGACCAGCCGTATGTCGTTGCGGCGCAAGGGGAGAAGCGGTTCCGGGTCGCGGCGCTGGACTTGGGGATCAAGTCGAACACGCCGCGGCTGATGACGCAGCGGGGCATCGAGGTGCACGTGCTGCCCTCGAGCACGAGCGCGGAGGAACTGCTGGCGCTGGAGCCGGACGGGGTGTTCCTTTCCAACGGCCCGGGCGACCCGGCGACGACCGCGCACGCGACGGCGTTGACGAAAACCGTTCTGGAGCAGCGGATTCCGCTGTTCGGGATCTGCTTCGGCAACCAGATCCTGGGCCGTGCCTTGGGATTGGGCACCTACAAGATGCGCTACGGGCACCGGGGGATCAACATCCCGGTGATCGACGTGGCGACCGGGCGGGTCGCGATCACCGCGCAGAACCACGGTTTCGCCCTCGAAGGCGAACCGGGCCAGCGGTTCGATTCCCCTTACGGGGCCGCGCAGATCAGCCACTACTGCCCGAACGACGACACGGTCGAGGGCGTGCGCGCGTTCGACGTGCCCGCGTTTTCCGTGCAGTACCACCCCGAAGCGGCCGCGGGTCCGCACGACGCCGCGCCCCTGTTCGATGAATTCGTTGAGTTGATGGAGAAGAAGGCCTGATGCCGAAGAGGACGGACATCCAGCACGTGCTGGTGATCGGCTCCGGGCCGATCGTGATCGGGCAGGCGGCCGAGTTCGACTACTCGGGCACGCAGGCCTGCCGGGTGCTGCGGGCCGAGGGCCTGCGGGTGTCGCTGGTGAACTCGAACCCGGCGACGATCATGACGGATCCGGAGTTCGCGGACGCGACCTACATCGAGCCGGTGACGCCGGACTTCGTGGAGAAGGTCATCGCGGCGGAGCGCCCGGACGCGCTGCTGGCGACGCTGGGCGGGCAGACCGCGCTGAACTGCGCGGTCGCGTTGCACGAGCGCGGCGTGCTGGAGAAGTACGGCGTGGAGCTGATCGGCGCGGACATCGACGCGATCCAGCGGGGCGAGGACCGGCAGAAGTTCAAGGACATCGTGCGCACGGTCGGCGCGGACGTGCCGCGGTCGCGGGTGTGCCACGACATGGACGAGGTTCGTTCCACGGTCGAGGAACTCGGGCTGCCGGTGGTCATCCGGCCGTCGTTCACGATGGGCGGCCTCGGCTCGGGCATGGCGCACACGCCCGAAGACCTGGAGCGGCTGGCGTCGACCGGGCTCACGGAGTCCCCGGTGACCGAGGTGCTGATCGAGGAGAGCGTGCTCGGCTGGAAGGAGTACGAGCTCGAGCTGATGCGCGACAAGCACGACAACGTGGTGGTCGTGTGCTCGATCGAGAACGTGGACGCGATGGGCGTGCACACCGGCGACTCGGTCACCGTCGCGCCCACGATGACGCTGACCGACCGCGAGTACCAGGTGATGCGGGACGTCGGGATCGCGGTGCTGCGCGAGGTCGGCGTGGACACCGGCGGCTGCAACATCCAGTTCGCGTTCAACCCGGACGACGGCCGGATGGTCGTGATCGAGATGAACCCGCGCGTGTCGCGAAGCAGTGCGCTGGCGTCGAAGGCGACCGGTTTCCCGATCGCGAAGATCGCGGCGAAGCTGGCGATCGGCTACACCCTCGACGAGATCCGCAACGACATCACCGGCGAGACCCCGGCGTCGTTCGAGCCCGCGCTGGACTACGTGGTGGTGAAGGTCCCGCGGTTCGCGTTCGAGAAGTTCCCCGGCGCGGACCCGACGCTGACCACGACCATGAAGTCGGTCGGCGAGGCGATGTCGTTCGGCCGCAGCTTCCCCGAAGCCCTCGGGAAGGCGATGCGGTCGATCGAGACCAAGGCGACCGGGTTCTGGACCCAGCCCGACCCCGAGGGCGCGACGGCCGAGTCCACGCTGGACTCGCTGCGCACCCCGCACGAAGGCCGTCTCTACGAGGTGGAGCTGGCGCTTCGCCTCGGCGCCACCGTCGAGCAGGTGCACGAGGCGTCGGGGATCGACCCGTGGTTCATCGACCAGATCGCCCTCATCGGCGAGGTCGGCGCTGAGGTCCGCGACGCACCGGTGCTGGACGGCGACCTGCTGCGGCGGGCGAAGCGCACCGGCCTGTCCGACCGCCAGATCGCCGCGCTGCGGCCGGAGCTGGCGGGCGAGGACGGCGTGCGGGCGCTGCGGCACCGGCTGGGGGTGCGGCCGGTGTTCAAGACGGTCGACACCTGCGCGGCGGAGTTCGCGGCGAAGACCCCGTACCACTACTCGGCCTACGAGACCGACCCCGCCGCAACCTCCGAGGTCGCGGTGCAGTCGGACAAGCCGAAGGTGCTGATCCTCGGCTCCGGGCCGAACCGGATCGGGCAGGGCATCGAGTTCGACTACTCCTGCGTGCACGCGGCGATCGCGTTGCGCGAGGCCGGGTTCGAGGCCGTGATGGTCAACTGCAACCCGGAAACCGTGTCCACCGACTACGACACCAGCGACCGGCTGTACTTCGAGCCGCTGTCGTTCGAGGACGTGCTGGAGGTCGTGCACGCCGAGCAGCAGTCCGGCACGGTCGCCGGCGTGATCGTGCAGCTGGGCGGGCAGACCCCGCTCGGGCTCGCGCAGCGCCTCGCCGACGCCGGGGTGCCGGTGGTCGGGACGCCGCCGGAGGCGATCGACCTGGCCGAGGACCGCGGCGCGTTCGGCGAGGTCCTCACCGCCGCCGGGCTGCCCGCGCCGAAGTACGGGACGGCGACCTCGTTCGAGGGCGCGAAGCGGATCGCCGACGAGATCGGCTACCCGGTCCTGGTCCGCCCGTCCTACGTGCTGGGCGGGCGCGGCATGGAGATCGTCTACGACGAGGAGTCCCTGGCCGGCTACATCCGCCGCGCGACCGAGGTCACCCCTGAGCACCCGGTGCTGGTCGACCGGTTCCTCGACGACGCGATCGAGATCGACGTCGACGCGCTGTTCGACGGCGAGGACCTCTACCTCGGCGGCGTGATGGAGCACATCGAGGAAGCCGGGATCCACTCCGGCGACTCCTCGTGCGCGCTGCCGCCGATCACCCTCGGCGCGCAGGACCTCGACGCGGTCCGCCGCTCCACCGAGGCCATCGCGCGCGGCGTCGGCGTCCGCGGCCTGCTCAACGTGCAGTACGCGCTCAAGGACGACGTGCTGTACGTCCTGGAGGCGAACCCGCGTGCCTCGCGCACCGTCCCGTTCGTCTCCAAGGCCACCGCCGTCCCGCTGGCGAAGGCCGCGGCGCTGGTGATGACCGGCTCGACGATCAAGGACCTGCGCGCCTCCGGAGTCCTGCCCGCCGAGGGCGACGGCGGCCGGATGCCCGCCGACTCCCCGGTCGCGGTCAAGGAAGCCGTGCTGCCGTTCCACCGGTTCCGCACGCCGGAAGGACACGGCGTCGACTCCCTGCTCGGCCCGGAAATGAAATCCACCGGCGAAGTCATGGGCGTCGACACCTCCTTCGGGAAAGCATTCGCGAAATCGCAAAGCGGCGCCTACGGATCGCTGCCCACCTCGGGCCGGGTATTCGTCTCCGTCGCCAACCGCGACAAGCGTTCGCTGGTCTTCCCGGTGAAGCGGCTGGCCGATCTCGGCTTCGAGATCCTCGCCACCTCCGGCACCGCGGAAGTGTTGCGGCGCAACGGAGTCGCCTGTTCGGTGGTGCGCAAGCACTCCGAGCCGGACCCGGGCACCGGCGAGCCGAACATCGTCGACGTGATCCTCGCCGGCGACGTCAACATGGTGATCAACACGCCGTACGGAAACAGCGGACCGCGCGTGGACGGTTACGAAATCCGGACTGCCGCGGTGTCGCGCGACATTCCGTGCGTCACCACGGTGCAGGGCGCCGCGGCTGCGGTGCACGGCATCGAAGCGCTTATCCGCGGTGACATCGGCGTGCGCAGCCTGCAGGACCTCCAGGCGGCGCTGAAGGCGACGTCGTGACCGCGCGATTCGGGACGCGGCTCGCCGAAGCGGTGGCCGCGCGCGGGTCGCTCTGCGCCGGGATCGACCCGCACCCGGGCCTGATCGAGGCGTGGGGCCTGCCGCTCGACGCGAGCGGGCTCGAACGCTTCGCGCTCAGCGCCGCGGAGGTGCTGGGCGAGGTGGCGGCGATCGTGAAGCCGCAGTCGGCGTTCTTCGAGGCGTTCGGGCCCGCCGGGGTGGCGGTGCTCGAACGCGTCGTGGACGTCGCTCACGACGCCGGAGCGCTCGTCCTGCTGGACGTGAAGCGCGGTGACATCGGCTCGACCATGGCGGCCTACACGGCGGCGTACGTGGCCGAAAAGGCGGCTTTCACCGCCGACGCGGCCACGGTGTCGCCCTACCTCGGCTTCGGCGCGCTCGACGCGGCTGTCGCGGCGGCGCGCGAAGCGGGCAACGGCCTCTTCGTGCTCGCGCGCACGTCCAACCCGGAAGCGGACGCGTTGCAGCGCGCGCGGCTCGAAGACGGCCGTACGGTCGCTCAGAGCGTCGTAGACGCTGCGGCGGACCACAACGCAGGTGCTGAGCCGTACGGCGACGTCGGCGTGGTCGTAGGGGCCACTGTGGCTCCTGGGGAAGTCGACCTGAGCCGGCTCAACGGACCGGTGCTCGCGCCCGGTTTCGGGGCGCAGGGGGCAACCGAGGCGGATTTGCGGGCAGTCTTCGGGGAAGGCCTCCCTGGCCTGCTCCCGGCGTCTTCGCGCGACCTGCTGCGGCACGGCCCGGACACGGCGGCGTTACGCCGTGCGGCCCAAGAGGTGAACGGCCGGTTGGCGGGACTGCGCGGAAAAGACCAATAGCAGGCCCCGGAATCGCGCTCCACCAGCCACCCCCGCATTGTGGCCCCTGCTCAGGGGTGGGTACCGTCGCGTCACCCACCCAGATGTGAGAACTACCGGAGGAAAACGTGGCACTTCCCCAGCTGACAGAGGAACAGCGTGCTGCGGCGCTGGAGAAGGCCGCCGCCGCCCGCCGCATCCGTGCTGAGCTGAAGGAGCGGCTGAAGCGGGGCGGTACCACTCTGGTCGACGTGCTGAAGCAGGCCGAGGAGAACGAAGTCCTCGGCAAGATGAAGGTTTCGGCTTTGCTCGAGGCGCTCCCCGGCGTCGGCAAGGTCCGTGCCCAGCAGACGATGGAACGACTGGAGATCGCCCCCAGCCGCAGGCTCCGCGGGCTCGGCGACCGGCAGCGCAAGGCGCTGCTGGCCGAGTTCAGCGGCGAGTGAGCGGCGTCGGTCAGGACTACCCGGTGACCCGGGGCGCCGACCGCGGCAGTGAGCCGGTGGCGGGGGACATCTCCCGCCCCCGGCTCACGGTCGTCTCCGGCCCTTCCGGCGTCGGGAAGTCGAGTGTGGTGGGACAGCTGCGCCGGCTCGAGCCGAACCTGTACTTCAGCGTTTCGGTGACGACGCGGGCGCCGCGGCCGGGCGAGGTCGACGGAAACCATTACCACTTCGTGGATTCCGCCGAATTCGACCGGATGGTGGCCGGGAACCGGCTGCTGGAATGGGCCGAGTTCGCGGGCAACCGGTACGGGACGCCGCGCGAGCCGGTCGAGAAGGCGCTGGCGGACGGCCGTCCGGCGGTGCTGGAGATCGAACTGCAGGGCGCGCGCCAGGTCCGGGCCGCGATGCCGGAGGCGCGGCTGGTCATGCTGATGCCGCCGTCCTGGGAGGAACTGGTCGGCAGGCTCACCGGCCGGGGCACCGAGACCGAGGCCGCGGTGGCCGCCCGGCTGGCCGAGGCGGAACGCGAACTGGCGGCGGCCGGGGAGTTCGACGAACGGGTCGTGAACGCCGACGTCGAGGTCGCCGCGCGGCGGTTGCTAGACTTGATTACCGGCGGTGGCGATTCTGCCGCCGATCGATGTGACGATACGGAGCACCACGAGTGACTGTGCAACAGGCGACGCTGGAAGAGCTCGAAGGCATCACCAACCCGCCGATCGACGACCTGCTCGAAAAGGTCTCCTCGAAGTACGCGCTGGTGATCTACTCGGCCAAGCGGGCCCGGCAGATCAACGACTACTACGCGCAGCTGGGCGAGGGCCTGCTGGAGTACGTGGGCCCGCTGGTCGAGCCCGGCCCCCGCGAGAAGCCGCTGTCGATCGCGCTGCGCGAGATCCACGGCGGGCTGCTCGAGCACACCGAGGGTGAATGACGCCAAGCCCAGGGTCGTCCTGGGCGTGGGCGGCGGCATCGCCGCCTACAAGGCGTGCGAGGTCCTGCGGGGCCTTACCGAATCCGGGCACGACGTCCGCGTCGTGCCCACCGAGGCCGCGCTGAACTTCGTCGGTGCGGCGACCTTCGAGGCACTGTCCGGGAACCCGGTGCACACCGGGGTTTTCACCGAGGTGCCCGAGGTGCAGCACGTGCGGGTCGGCAAAGAGGCCGACCTCGTGCTGGTCGTCCCGGCGACCGCGAACCTGCTGGCCAAGGCCGCGCACGGGCTCGCCGACGACCTCCTCACCAACACCCTGCTCACCGCCCGGTGCCCGGTCGCCTTCTTCCCGGCGATGCACACCGAGATGTGGGAGCACCCGGCCACCCGCGACAACGTGGCGCTGCTGCGCTCGCGCGGCATGGTCGTCACCGAACCCGCGGCGGGCCGGTTGACGGGCGTCGACACCGGCAAGGGACGGCTCGCCGACCCGGCCGAGATCGTCGACCTGGCCCGGCTGCTGCTCGCCGAGCCGCGCGCGCTGCCGCGGGACCTCGAAGGCCTGCGCGTGGTGATCTCCGCGGGCGGCACCCGCGAGCCGCTGGACCCGGTCCGCTTCCTGGGCAACCGCTCGTCCGGCAAACAGGGCTTCGCGCTCGCCCGGGTCGCCGCGCAGCGCGGCGCCGAGGTGACGCTGGTCGCCGGGCACACCGACGAACTGCCGTCCCCGGCGGGCGCGACGCTGCAGCGGGTGTCCACCGCGGAGGAAATGCGCAAAGCGGTGCACGCCGCCGCGGCGGACGCGGATGTGGTCGTGATGGCCGCCGCGGTCGCGGATTTCCGGCCCGCGACGCTGGCCGACCACAAGATCAAGAAGTCCGACGACAGCCCGGACCCGGTCATCACGCTCGACCGCAACGCCGACATCCTCGCCGAATTGGTGCGAGAACGGCGTTCCGGGCAGATCGTGGTGGGCTTCGCCGCGGAAACCGGCGACGAGAACGGCAGTGTGCTCGACCACGCCCGCGCCAAGCTCCGCCGCAAGGGCGCGGATCTGCTCGTGGTCAACGCGGTCGGCGACGGCAAAGCCTTCGGCACCGAGGACAATTCGGGCTGGCTGCTCGCCGCGGACGGCACCGAGCAGGTCATCTCGCAAGGCGCTAAAGCCCGGCTGGCGGCCACATTGTGGGATGCCGTAACAGCGTTGATCGAACGTCGACTCTAGCTACAGGCCCGCTGGGTAGGGTGGGCTGTGCCAGGAGCGCCTGAAATACCGGTGGGGCGCCATCGCTTGACCGAGGGAAGTGACGAGGTCGTGTCTGCGTCCACGAAGAGGCTGTTCACGTCGGAATCCGTGACGGAAGGCCACCCCGACAAGATCTGTGACGCCATCAGCGACTCGATCCTCGACGGCCTGCTCACCAAGGACCCGCGCAGCCGGGTCGCCGTCGAGACCCTGATCACGACGGGCCAGGTGCACGTCGCGGGCGAGGTCACGACCGAGGCTTACGCGGACATCCCCACCATCGTGCGGGATGTCATCCTGCGCATCGGCTACGACTCGTCGGCCAAGGGCTTCGACGGCAACTCCTGCGGCGTGAACGTGGCGATCGGCTCGCAGTCGCCCGACATCGCCCAGGGCGTCGACACCGCGTACGAGTCGCGGGTCGAATCGGACGAGGACGAGATCAACCGCCAGGGCGCGGGCGACCAGGGCCTGATGTTCGGCTACGCCTGCTCGGACACGCCCGAGCTGATGCCGCTCCCGATCGCGCTCGCGCACCGCCTGTCGCGCCGGCTGACCGCGGTCCGCAAGGACGGCGTGCTGCCGTACCTGCGCCCGGACGGCAAGACCCAGGTCACCATCGAGTACGCGGGCGAACAGCCGGTGCGGCTCGACACCGTCGTGGTGTCCACCCAGCACGCGGACGGGATCGACCTGGAGCAGATGCTCGGGGTCGACGTGCGCAAGCACGTCGTGGAGCCGGAGCTGGCCGAACTGGGCCTCGACACCGACAGCACCCGCCTCCTGGTGAACCCCACCGGCCGCTTCGTGATCGGCGGCCCGATGGGCGACGCCGGGCTCACCGGCCGCAAAATCATCGTCGACACCTACGGCGGCATGGCCCGCCACGGCGGCGGCGCGTTCTCCGGCAAGGACCCGTCCAAGGTGGACCGTTCGGCCGCGTACGCGATGCGCTGGGTGGCGAAGAACGTGGTCGCCGCGGGCCTGGCCGGACGGGTCGAGGTGCAGGTGGCGTACGCCATCGGCAAGGCGGCTCCCGTGGGCCTGTTCGTCGAGACGTTCGGCACCGAAACGGTCGACCCGACCAAGATCCAGTCGGCCATCAGCGAGGTCTTCGACCTGCGCCCCGCCGCGATCATCCGCGACCTGGACCTGCTGCGCC
Organism: Amycolatopsis sp. Poz14; assembly: GCF_006704225.1. NCBI lineage: Bacteria > Bacillati > Actinomycetota > Actinomycetes > Pseudonocardiales > Pseudonocardiaceae > Amycolatopsis > Amycolatopsis sp. Poz14. The sequence goes on along the minus strand of NZ_JACLHD010000001.1, from coordinate 7,823,873 downwards.
CGATCTACGCCCCGACCGCAGCGTACGGCCACTTCGGCCGCCCCGACCTGAACCTCCCGTGGGAAAGCACCGCCCGCGCCGACGCCCTGCGCTCACTCGCCGGCGCCTGACCCGTTTCGGTCCGTGAAGGGCTCCTTGAGGGAATCCCATTCCCTCAAGGAGCCCTTCACGGCTTTCGGCCCGGCCGCGGTTCGTGAGGGCCACCCTCATTGACTCTGATTCCCTCAGGGTTCCCCTCACGACCGACCCGCTCACCCCACGCCCACCGCCGCCGGGGTGCGCCCCAATGCGGCATTGGGTGCATGGGACGCACCGAACGCCACATTGGGTGCATCTGACGCACCCAATGCCACATTGGGGCGCAAGCCCCCCACCTCGCCCACACCGCAGCCAGCGCACCCAACGCATCGAGCACCCAGCCCCTCCCGCAGCCGATGCACCCGCTATCGAGGCACCCAGCCCCTCCCGCGCACCCCGATACGAAGCCTCCCTGCGGTTCGGGGGTGCTTGTCAAGGCATCTTTCCCGCCTTGACAAGCACCCCCGAACCGTCAGCACAATCAAGCTTCGGGGTGCCCCGCCGCACCCTCCCCGAAGGGGAATCTCCCCGCCGCACTGTCGGACCAGTCTGGTAGAGATCTCCAAGTGACCAGCTCCGAACCCACCCCCCTATGGGACCTCCCGGAGCCTCCGCGCTCCGCCCCGGAGCCGAAGGCCACCCCGGCGAAAAAGCCCGCCCGCAAACCGGCCCGTTCCCGAAAAGGCCAGCAGACCCCGGCCCCCGAACTCCCCGTCGCGAAGATCGCCGTAGACATCCCGCTGGCCCACCTGGACCGCACCTTCGACTACCAGGTCCCGGAAAAACTGCACGAATCCGCAGTCCCCGGCTGCCGGGTCCGGGTGCGCTTCGCGGGCCAGCTGGTCGACGGCTACCTCATCGAACGCACCGACACGACGGAGTACGAACGGAAACTCGCCTACCTGGAGCGAGTCACCTCGAGCGAACCCGTCCTCCCGCCGTCGCTGCACGCCGTCTGCCGCTCGGTAGCCGACCGCTACGCCGGAACCCTTTCCGACGTCCTGCGCCTGGCCCTGCCCCCACGCCACGCGAAGACGGAAAGCGAGCCGCCCGCGGAACCGGCCCCGAAACCCGAGGCCCCGGACGTCTCCGCCTGGTCCCGTTACCAACGCGGCGAAGCGTTCCTGGAAGCGATCGCCGAATCCCGTCAAGCGAACGCGGTCTGGCAGGCTCTCCCCGGCGAAGACTGGCCGCGCCGCCTCGCCGAAGCGGCTGCCACCGCGGCAGCTCAAGGCAGGGGCGCGGTCCTGGTAGTCCCGGACCACCGCGACCTCACCCGGGTCCACGAGGCGTGCATCGAACTGGTGGGGGAGCAGGGCGTCGCCGCGCTGATCGCCGGGCTGGGACCGGCGGAACGGTACCGTCGCTGGCTTTCCGTGCTGCGCGGTGCGGTTCGCGTGGTGGTCGGCACTCGCGCGGCGATGTTCGCGCCTGTCGCCGATCCCGGTCTGTTCGTCGTGTGGGACGACGGCGACGATCTGCATCTGGATCCGCATGCCCCGTACCCGCACGTGCGGGATGTGCTGATGGATCGGGCGCATGCCACGAAATCGGCGTTCCTGGTCGGCGGATTCGCCCGGACCGCCGAGGCGCAGCTGCTGGTGGAATCCGGCTGGGCGCAACAGATCCAGGCCGATCGCGCCGAACTCCGCGCCGCCGCCCCGCGGGTGACCCCGGTCGGCGAGGACTTCGACGTAGCGCGCGACGAAGCCGCCCGGGTCGCCCGGCTGCCCGCGGTCGCGTTCGAAGCCGCGCGCCAAGCTTTCGCCGCCGGTTTGCCGGCTTTGGTCCAGGTTCCGCGCCGGGGTTACGTTCCCGGATTGTCGTGCGGCCAATGCCGGACGCCCGCCCACTGCCGTCGCTGCGCCGGTCCGCTGGCGTTGCCCGGCGGGTCGGCGGACGGTGCTCCGCGCCCGCCCGCGTGCCGGTGGTGCGGCGTCCCGGAGACCGCTTTCCGTTGTCCTGCTTGCGGTTCCGTCCGGTTGCGGGCCGTGGTGGTCGGCGCGAAACGCACCGCCGAAGAACTGGGCCGGGCTTTTCCCGGGGTTCCGGTCCGGACTTCCGGCGCGACCGAAGTCCTCGCGACCGTCCCGGGCCGCCCGGCGCTGGTGGTCTGCACGCCGGGCGCGGAGCCGGTCGCCGAAGGCGGTTACGGCGCGGCGCTGCTGCTGGACGGCTGGGCGTTGCTCGGACGCCAGGATCTGCGTGCCGCGGAAGAAACCCTTCGCCGCTGGATGGCCGCCGGCGCGCTGGTGCGCCCCGCGTCGGGCGGGGGCCGGGTAATCGTCGGCGCGGAGGCGGGGCTGGCGGTGGTGCAGGCGCTGGTGCGCTGGGATCCGGGCTGGCATGCGAGCCAGGAATTGGAACAGCGCCGGGAACTGGGTTTCCCGCCCGCGATGCGGATGGCGAGCGTCGAGGGAAGCCCGGCTGCGGTGGCGAGCGTGCTCGACGACCTCCCGCTGCCGGACAGCGGCGAGGTCCTGGGTCCGGTCCCGCTGGGCGACTACGACGACGAGGGCAACGCGGAACGCGAACGGGCACTGGTACGGGTGGCCCGCCCGGACGGCCGCGCCCTGGCGACAGTGGTGCGCGACGCGGTGGCCCGCCGGGACGCCCGGAAAGCCGTCGAACCGGTGCGGGTGCAGCTGGATCCGCTGGACCTGATCTAGGCGCCGTGCGGCGGGGAAGCGGTTGTTCCGCTGCGAGCACGGCTGGATCGGCTGGTCCTGATCGAGGCGCGGGGCGGCCAGGCAGCGGTCCTCCCACCGCCGCACAGACCCGCCAACACGACTGGATCCGCTGACCCCCGTCCGCCCGACCGTTCATTTGCGCGCCAAACCCACCACCGGAAGCGGTTTTCCGCACTACCGCCCGGTTTCCGTTTGAATCGGGGCGTCCTGGGGTGTATTGGGGACGTGGAAACCGGGGGAGGGGCGCGGCGGCGCAGGGCGGCCCGTTGCTCCGTTCGCAGGACCGCGCTGCGGCATTCGCCGTCTTCGCGGTGCCCAGGCGCGCACTTACCCTTGAGGCCGGGCGGCCAAGATCAGGACCGCGGCCCGGGCCTGCCGCTCGCGTGCCCCGGTCCCGCGGACAGGAGTCGGCGTTGATGGGCGAGGTCTCGATCCGGCCGGCTGAGCAGGCGGACCTCGCGGCGCTGGCGGGGATCCTCGGCGACCAGGGGTTTTTCGAGGACCGGTTCACCCGGCAGGCGAAGGGACTCGGCGTCCTGTTCGCCGCGTGGTGCTCCGCGCGGCCGGTCGGCGCCGTGTATCTCTGGCTCGAGGACGCCGAGGAGCCGCCGATCCGCGGCCACCTGCCGGGCGTTCCGCTCCTGAACCATCTGGAGGTCGCCCCGGACGCGCGCAACCGCGGCATCGGCGCGGCTCTCGTGCGCGCAGTCGAGGATTACTTGGTCGGCCACGGTCACGCGCTCGGCGCGCTCGCGGTCCGCACGGACAACACGCGCGCCGCGAGGCTGTACCGCCGCCTCGGCTATCACGACTGGGGTCACGGCACGGTCGTCTGCTACGCCGAGCGCGTTTCGCCGGACGGGCGCACGATTCTCGAAGCCGAACGCTGCCACGTGCTGGTGAAGCGGCTGCCGGACGACCGTCCCGCGCCGCTCGCCACCCGCGGCTGCGGCGAACGCTGAACCTTCAGGACTTGTGCACGATCTCCGCGATCCCCAGCGTGTCGAACGCGGCGTCCGGATCGCCCGGCGCGCCGTGGCGCGCGCGCAACGACAGCAGATGCGTTTCCCACGTGTCCCGGTCCCGTTGCCAAGCGCGCAGGTAGCGAACACAGAGGTCCGGCTCGATCAGCAGGCTGCGGCCGAGCGCGGCCTTCAGCGCCGCGACCATCCGGTTCTCGTACGCGCCGGTCAGGTAAGGCGCGTCCTGGACCTGCTGCAGCGTGGTGCGGATGAACGCTCGGCGGCTTTCCAGGAAGTCCGCCCAGTACGCGACGTCCGCGCCGGCGATGCCGAGACCGTTGTCCAGCAGGCCGTAGATGCCCTCGGCGAGCGTGTCGCCCAGTTCCTCCGACCGGGCGCGCACCGTGTCGCGAAAGGGGTCGTAGTCGTGCTGGTAGGCGAAGCTGGTGATCGCCGTGGCGCGCAATCCGGTCGCGGTGAGGAGAAAAAACCAGTCCTCGTTGTAGATGTCCGGGAAGAACGAGGAGAACGCGGCCCGCCCGACGGCCAGCGCGCCGCCGCCGACGAACGTGTCCTGCTTTCCGCCGGACTCGCGGTAGGCGTGGCACACCACGGAGTTGTCCGGCATGCCGACGTTGGCCAGGCCCGCTGCCGCGTACTGGTCGAGCAGACCCGCGGCGGCGCGCAGGTTGCTCGGGCGAAGGAGCGGGATGTCTTTGTGCGGGAACAGCCGGATGTCGTCGTCGAGGAACAGGATGCGCTGCCAGCCCGCCAGGTCGGCGACGAGCACGCCGAGGTTGCGCTTGAAGCTCGTGTCAGTGCGGCGCAGCAGGCGCTTCGCCTGCAGCAGCTTGCTCGTCGCGAACGGCGGGACGGCGCCGAGACCGGCGGCCTCGTCGGTGTCGATCGCGCGGACTCGCACCCCGGCGCGCTTCGCGGCGAGCACCGCGTCGGTCGCGCGCGCGTTCTTGCTGCACAGCAGCAGAAGCGTGGCGTCGGCTTCGCGGGCGGCGCGGAACGCGTCCTTGAGATAGGCGGCGGGGCGGCCGTTGGGCACGACGATCGCGTCCAGCCTGGCCTGCGGCGCGTCTTCGGCGGCGACGTGGTGCAGCAGCCGCTGATGCGTCGTGTGCTGCGCCGGCGCTGCGACGGTCGCGGTCATGTGAGGCTCGATTCTGGCCACTCGTGCAGCCGGTTTTCGGGCAGGGTCCAGTCAGGGGTGAGCCCCTGGTTGTCGAAGACCGGGACCCGGCTGATGATGCTGAAGGAATCCGCGCCCGCGAAGCGCTGGTCGAGGTAGGCCTGGTTGCGGTCGCGGAAGCGGCGGTCGGTCAGCGCTCGTACGGCCCCGAGGGTGCCGCGGCCGTACATTCCGTTGCACACGGTCACGGTGCGCTTGCGGTTGAGCGGGCTGACGCCGTGGTAGAAGTGCGCGACGTCCTCGAGCAGGATGCCGTCGCGCAGTTTGGCGCTGAACCTCTGGGTGCTGCCGTCCGGGCGGGTCACTTCGAACCCGGTGTCCAGCTGGTCCTCGTCGCCCTTGCGGCTGATCTGGCGGACCGGCACGTCGACCCGGTCGAGCAGCGCGCGGGTCTGCGGGTTCCAGTCGACGCCGCCGAGCAGCACCAGGTGCGCGGTGTACTCGTCCGCCGACAGCGTCGTGTTCTGGTCGGTGGTGCGGAAGGTGACGTTGCTGGCCGGGTTGCACGCGCGGATGTGGCCGTAGAGCTCCAGCAGCGCGTCCGGGTCGGCGTAGGTGTAGAGGTTCACGTAGTCCGGGCTGGACGGGTCGGTGTAGGCGATCCGGTACTTCTCCGGCAGCTGCGCGCAGACGATGACGATGTCCTGGTTCGGCGGGAAGTGCCACAGGCTCGACGGGGCGAACACCGGCTGGGCCGGCGGGTCGTCGAGGTCGCCGCGCAGCGCCTGCAGCTCCGCGAGCAGTTCCTTGCGGACAGTGTGCTCGTCGTCCGTCAGGTTCTCGGTGTCCAGGAGATGAAGCTGGGGGCCCTGCACCGAACGGCGGGTGGCGAAGAAGGTCGCGTACGCCTCGAGGCGGTGCGGCGGGGGCGTCACTGGTTTCGCCACGTTCTCCCACGACGACAGCAGGCCGGTGCTCACGCCGAAGGCCTCGGCGAGCTGCTTCTGGGTGAGCACCACGTCGGACCAGCTCTCCTTGCGCAGAGTACGCAGGCGAGCGGCGAGCGCGGGGTTGGGCTGAGACACGACTTCAGACCCTTCAGTGAAGTTCAGTCAGGCGTGAATGGCGGGGATTCTACACCCAGGAAGCCGGAGTGGCCGGACGGGCCGGGGTCGAGTGTCGGCGGGTGTTCAGGGGTTGCCTATCTCGGACTTGACCCGCACCTGAATCGAAGATGTCGTGTGCGCGACACCATTGTTTCAGTACGGGCCCACCCTTATAGTAGCTGCTGTGAAAGTCTACTAGATTTCAGTAGCTTCCTGAAATAAGGGGGCGGTCATGGACACCTCAGCAGTACCGGCACCAGTACACCGAGCCATCGTGGTCGTCGACATCGAAGGGTCGACCACCCGTACGAACCCGGCTCGGGCCGGGCTCCGTTCGGTTCTGTTCGCCCTGCTCGACGAGGCGTTCCGGGCCGGCGGCATCACGGAGCAGTTCCGGGATCCGTTCGTGGACCGGGGCGACGGGGCGCTGTGCCTCGTCCGGCCGGTCGACGAGGTGCCGAAGACGGTCCTGCTCGCCCGCGTGGTGCCCGCGCTCGCCGACCTGCTCGCCCGGCACGGCGACCAGGAGCCCGAACTGGCCTTCCGGCTGCGTGTTTCGGTGCACGCCGGCGAGGTGCACTACGACGCGCACGGGCCGTACGGCGAGGACATCGACATCGCCTGCCGTCTCCTCGACGCCCCTGATCTGAGACGCAGGCTGCGCAGCTCCTCGGGGCCGCTCGCGCTCGTCGTCTCGAACGCGATCCACCGCTCGGTCGTCCGGCACGGCTACGCCGGGATCGACCGCAGCTCCTTCGCACACGCCTTCCGCGTGCGCGTCGGCGGGCAGCGGACCCGCGGCTGGGTCCGCACCACCGACGCCGTCCGGCCGGGAGCGGGACTGATCGCCTGACCGGTCCGGCCGACGACGAGGAGGGGGGACCGCCGTGGAAACGATCGGGTTCTGGCCGGCGCTGGGCGCCGCGGAGCGCGCGAAGTTCGAAGAGCTGTCCGTCCGCAAGGCTTACCGGCGCGGGGACGTTCTCTGCCGCGAAGGCGAGCGGGCCTCGGTGGTGCTTCTCCTCCTTGCCGGGCACGTCCGGATCACCAACGCGACGCCGGACGGGCGCGAGGTCGTGATCGGCGTCCGCGGCGCGGGCGACGTGATCGGCGAACTCGCCGTGATCGACGGCGGACGGAGGTCGGCGACAGTGCAAGCGCTCGACGAACTGGACGTCCTGGTCGTGCCCGCCGCGCGGTTCGTCGCGCTGTGCCGGCGCGAGGCGGCGATTTCCTGGGCGCTGCTGCAAGTTCTGGCGGACCGGATGCGCGACGTCGGACGGCAATGGCTCGACATCGGCGGCGGGACGGCCACCCGCCGCGTCGCCGCGCAGTTGATGCAGCTGGCGGTTCAGCACGGCGTGCGGCGAGGTACGGATATCGAAGTCGCGGTGCCCGGAACGCAAGCAGAACTCGCTATGACAGCAGCGATTTCGCGCGAATCGTGGGCACGGGTGACACGGGAACTCCGCCGCCAGGGGGTGATCAGCACCGCGCGCGGCAAGGTGACCGTTCACCGGCTCGCGGAACTGCGGAGGCTCGCCCGCTGAAACGTGTCAGCTGACACAGATTTCCCGGCGCCGCCGGGGTTTTCTGGAAGCACACCACCGAGGGAGGCAGTCATGGAACCGTTTCTTCCCGCTCCTCAGCCGGTTCGCTGGCGTCGGGGGGTGTACGCGGCAGCTCTGGTCATCCCGTTCACCGTCGCTCAGGTGTGGGCGCTGCTGGTGTTGCTGAGCCTCGAATCGCTCCACGGTCTCGTCGGACAGGCCTTCCTGGTGACCCTCGCCGGTTCCGTCGTCGCGACGGTCATCGGCTGGCGGTGGGTGTGGCAGTTGGGCTCGGAACGGCGGCGGGTGCGGGCGCGTGAGGAGATGCGCAGGCGGGCGTACGAGAACGTGCGCGAATTCGGGCGGGAGAGTTTGGCCGAACCGCGGATAGAGGTGCGGTTATGAGTGCCGTGCTGGCTGCTGCGGAGAGCGCTGCTGCGGAGAGCGGCGGGCAAGGGGTGTCGGCTGGGGTTTTGGTGCTGGCGCTGGTTGTGTTGATCGCGGTGGTTCGGGTGCTGCGGTGGGTTGCCGGGCTGGCGGTGCGGTTGGCTGCTTCGGTTGCGGCTGTGGCTGGGCTGGTTGTGGGGGCGGCTGGGGTTGGGGGGTTGGCGACTATTACTGCGGTGGCTATGGCTGCTTCTAAGTGAGGTCGGTCCGCCTCGTCGCCTGGCGGCGACATCGGCCTCGTTGGTTGCGTGGGGCACCCCGAAGGTTGATTGTGCTGACGGTTCGGGGGTGCTTGTCAAGGCGGGAAAGATGCCTTGACAAGCACCCCCGAACCGCAGGGGAGCTTCGTATCGGGGTTGGGGGGAGGGCTGGGTGCCTCGCTCGTTGGGTGCATCGGCTGCGGGTGGGGCTGGGATAGCGCCCCAATGCCGCATTGGGTGCGTGGGACGCACCCAATGTGGCGTTCGGTGCGTCTGACGCACCCAATGCCGCATTGGGGCGCTACCGGAGTGCGGACCGAAGTGCCTGGGCGAGAGGGGGCGCAGTCGGAGTCAGCCGTTGGCGAGTTGGCGTTTCACCTCTGCGGCGACGCGGGAGCCTTCGGCGCGGCCTGCGATCTTTGGCTGTACGGCCTTCATCACGGCGCCCATTCCGGCCATTCCGGAGGCGCCGGTTTCCGTCACTGCCTCGGTGATCAAGGTGCGCAGCTCGTCGTCCGAGAGTTGGGCGGGCAGGTAGGCGGTGAGGACCTCTGCTTCGGCTCGTTCGCGTTCCGCTGAGTCCGCTCGGCCTGCCTTCTCGAAGGCTTCGGCGGCGTCGCGGCGTTTCTTCACCTCTCGGGTGATGATCTTTTGTACCTCGTCGTCCGAGAGTTCGCGGGCGGTGTCGCCTGCGGTTTCTTCGTAGCCGATCGCCGAGAGGGTCAGCCGCAGCGTTGCCGAGCGCAGCTGGTCTCGGGCCTTGATCGCGGTCGTCAGGTCGTCGTGCAGGGTCGCCTTCAGCGTGGTCATATACCCGATCCTGGCGCCCGCCGCGGCTGGCTGCCCGCGCCGCGCCGTCGATGCGGGGGTCTTCTAGACTCGCTTCCGATGTCCGACCAGCCTGAAATCCCCTTTTCCCTTCCGGAGGTGCGGTGATGCGTCTCGTTTTCGCCGGCACCCCGGAGCCTGCCGTGCCGTCGTTGCGCGCGCTGATCGAGTCCGAGCGGCACGAGGTCGTCGCGGTCGTCACTCGGCCGGACGCCCAGGCCGGGCGCGGGCGCAAGGTGCTGCGGTCCCCGGTGGGCACGCTCGCCGACGAGCACGGCATCGAGGTGCTCACGCCCGCGCGCGCCGGCGACCCGGCGTTTCTCGCCCGGTTGCGCGAGCTGGAGCCGGACGTCTGCCCGGTCGTCGCGTACGGGGCGTTGCTGCCGCAGTCCGCGCTCGACATTCCCGCGCACGGCTGGGTCAACCTGCATTTTTCGCTGCTGCCCGCGTGGCGCGGCGCGGCCCCGGTCCAGGCGGCGATCCGGGCCGGGGACGAGATGACCGGCGCGTCCACCTTCCGGATCGTGAAGGAGCTCGACGCGGGGCCGGTGTTCGGCGTGGTGACCGAGCCGATCGGCCCGGACGACACGTCCGGTGCGCTGCTCGGCAGGCTCGCCGAGTCCGGGGCGCACTTGCTGGTGTCCACCGTGGACGGCATCGAGGACGGCACGCTCCGCGCGGTCGAGCAGCCGGGCGAGGGCATGAGCTACGCGCCGAAGGTGACCGTCGAGGACGCGCGCGTGTCGTTCGCCGACCCGGCTTCCGCGGTCGACCGGCACATCCGTTCGGTCACGCCGGATCCCGGCGCGTGGGCGGAGTTCCGCGGCGAGCGGTTCAAGCTGGGGCCGGTCACCGTGCTCGACGAACCCGGTCCGCGGCCGGGCGAGCTGGTGGTCGAGCGCAAGCGCGTGCTTGTGGGCACGGCGACGAAACCGGTGCGGCTTGGCGAGGTCCAGGCGGCCGGGAAGAAACGGATGGCGGCCACCGACTGGGCGCGCGGCACGAGGATCGACGAAGGAGAGCGCCTCCAGTGAACGAGCGTGGAGAACGGCGGCCGTCACGGCCGCAGCGGGGCCGTCCGGCTCCGCGCAAACAGGGACCGCGGCGTCCGCCGGAGATCGACCCGGCCCGCCAGGTCGCGTTCGACGTGCTGCGCGCTGTCCGCGAGAAGGACGCGTACGCCAACCTCGTCCTCCCGCAGCTGCTGCGGGAACGCCGCGTGACCGGCCGCGACGCAGCGCTGGCCACCGAACTGACCTACGGCGCCTCTCGTGCGCAGGGCCTGCTCGACGCGGTGATCGCCGCGTGCGCCGACCGGCCGATCGAGAAGACCGACCCGGTGGTGCTCGACGCGCTGCGGCTCGGCGTCTACCAGTTGCTGCGCACCCGGATCCCGGAGCACGCCGCTGTCGGGTCCACTGTGGACCTGGTGCGCGCCGAAGCCGGTTCGTGGGCAACGGGATTCACGAACGCCATCCTGCGCGCGGTGTCCGCGAAGGACGAGACGCAGTGGCTCGACGAACTGACGCCGGACGATGCCACCGACCCGATCGGCGCGTACGCGCTCCGCACCGCGCACCCGCGCTGGGTCGCCCGGTCGTTCGCGGAAGCGTTGGGGGACAAGGGCGCTGAGCTGAAAGCCGCTCTCGAAGCGGACGACGCCCGCCCCGAGGTGCACCTGGTCGCGCGTCCCGGCGAGATCAGCGCAGACGAACTCGCCGCCATCACCGGCGGCGACCCCGCGCCGTACTCGCCCTACGGCGTGCACCTGCCCGCCGGCGCGGGCGACCCGGCCGACGCGGAACCGGTGCGCGAGCGCCTCGCCGCGGTGCAGGACGAAGGCAGCCAGCTGTGCGCCATCGCCGTCACCAAGGCCCCGCTGGAAGGCTCCGACGAGCGCTGGCTGGACCTGTGCGCGGGCCCCGGCGGCAAAGCGGCGCTGCTCGGCGCGCTGGCCAAGATCAGCGGTGCGCACGTGGACGCCGTCGAGAAGGCCCCGCACCGGGCCCGGCTGATCGAGAACGCGACCGAGGGCCTGCCGGTCACCGTGCACGTCGCCGACGGTCGTGAAACCGGCCTCGAACCGGGCTATGACCGGATCCTGGTCGACGCCCCGTGCAGCGGTCTTGGCGCGCTCCGCCGACGTCCCGAGGCTCGGTGGCGCCGCAAGCCGTCGGACGTCGCGGACCTCACCAAACTGCAAGGCGAACTCCTGATGGCGGCGCTGGACCTGGTGCGTCCGGGCGGCATCGTCACGTACGTCGTGTGTTCGCCGCATCTGGCCGAAACCGAAGGCGTGGTAGGCGAAACCGCCCGCCGGACCAAGTCCGAGATCGTCGACGCCCGCGAGTTCTTCCCGGACGTCCCGCAACTCGGCGACGGCCCGTACGTCCAGCTGTGGCCCCACCGACACGGCACCGACGCGATGTTCTGCGCGGTGCTGCGCAAGCCGTGACGGATCTGGGTTTGGTCGCCAGCTCGTGCGGCGGACTGGACACCCGGTTCACCGACGAGCTGGCGAAACCAGCGGTAGCCCGAGGTTGGCGGCTGGCCGTCACCCTCACGCCGACCGCCTGGGGCTGGCTGAAAGCGACCGGCGGGCTGGGCGAACTCGAAGCCACGACGGATCTTCCGGTGCGCAGCACGTCCCGCCTTCCCGGCGAGCCGCGTCCGCACCCGGATCCGAAGGTGTTCCTTTTCGCGCCCGCTTCGGCGAACTCGGTGGCGAAGCTGGCGCTGGGGATCGCGGACAACCAGGCGCTCACGCTGCTCGGCGATGTCCTTGGCGCGCCAGGGATCACGATCGTCGTGGCCTACCAGATCCAGCCGACCCGGGAGCACCATCCGGCTTGGCGGCGGCATCTGGACACGTTGACCGAGGCGGGCGTCCGGCTGCACCGGCTCGATCCGCGCCGACCCTGGTCGGAAGCGCTCGATCTGCTGCCCTCGCCTGCGTGAAAAGCCGTGAAGGACTCCTTGAGGGAATCAGATTCCCTCAAGGAGTCCTTCACGGACCTCAGCGGAGACTCAGCGCAAGCGAAGAGCGCGCTTCACGGTGCCGAACAGATCGGTCTGGTTGGTCAGCCCGACGACGTTCGCCGCCTGCGGCCCGTAAGCCGCGATCCGGACCTGCGTGCCGGTGTGCTCCATCGAGGAACCGGGCAGCGCGGTGCCGTAGTTGAGGGTCATGTTCGCGCCCTCATTGGTGATCAGCGTGGCAGTCTGCCCAGGCGTCTTGGCGTCGTTGGACACGATCTGGCTGGTGTGCCCGTGGTCCGCGGTCACCACAACGAGCGTGTCGGTGTGGCTGCGCGCATACGCGAGCCCGGCGGCGACAGCGGCGTCGAAGTCGATCGTCTCGCCGATCTGCCCGCACGGGTCAGCCGCGTGGTCCTGCTTGTCGATCGACGCACCCTCCACCTGGAGGAAGAACCCCTTGTTGCTGCGGCGGTCCTCCAGCAGTTGCAACGCCTTCTGCGTCTGCGCCACCAGCTTCGGCTGCGTCTTCGGCAGGGCCGGGTTCGCGGTGCAGCGGGTCGGCGCGGTGCCGCCCTGCGTCGCCTTCGGGCCGGTCCAGTTCACCGGCAGGTTGCCGGGCGCGAACAGCCCGAGCAGCGGCTTGCCGGGACGCGCCTTGGCGAGGTCGTCAGCGGTGTTGACCACGGTGTACCCGGCGGCCTTGGCTTGCTCCAGCACCGGCTTGCCCTTGAACTGCCCGGCGGTCGCCTTCTGGTCGAAGTACTTCGCGCCGCCGCCGAGGAGCACGTCCGGGCGGGTCTGCACGAGCTGCTCGGAGATCGAGCCCGCGCCGCCGTTCTCCTTGGCGTTCCGCGCGCACTTCTTGGTGGTCTCGTCCGGGCCCTTGCAGTCGCGGTCGACGACGTGCGCGCCGAGCACGGCCGGGGTCGCGTCCTGGACCTCGGCGGTGGTCACGTCGCCGGTGCGCAGGCCGCTGCGCTTGGCGAGTTCGAGCAGCGTCGGGACCGGGTTGCCGTAGGCGTCCACGGAAATCGCGCCGTTGTAGGTCTTCGTGCCGGTCGCCCAGCCGGTGCCCGACGCCGCGGAGTCGGTGACGTAGTCCGGCTTCGCCGGGTTGCCCTTCTCGACCGCGTACGTGGTGTAGTCGCCGGTCAGCGGGAACTCGTCCATCGCGAGCCGCCCGGCCGCGCCGCGTTCGTAGTTGCGCGCCGAGGTGATCTCGGACTGGCCCATGCCGTCGCCGATGAACAGGATGACGTTGCGCGCGTGCCCGCCCTGGATCGCCTGGCGGACCTCCTGCGTGCGGTCGCCCGCACCGGCCGAAGCGGCCCGCGCGCCCTGGTCGTCCTGGTTGCCCTGCGCGGCGATCGCGACCGGGGCGGCGGCGACCATCGCGACGCCGAGCGCGCCCGCGGCCAGCCACTTGCGGCGGCCTGCCAAGACCGTTCTCATGGTTCTCCTCGAAGTGCCTCTCGTCCGGAACTTCCGGACGTGACCCATTAGTGCTCGACGATGTGTTCGACGCGGAGAATCCGGATGAGCGCCGGATGTCCGTAAAGCGAACTCCGGTGCGGTCACGGCCGGTGAACAGGCCGGAACCGGGTCCTTTTACACTCGGGTCGTGGCTTCACCTCTCATCGCACCCAGCATCCTGTCCGCCGACTTCGCCAAGCTCGGCGAGGAGATCGCGGCCGTCGCGCGCCCCGGGGAGACCCGGGCCGACTGGGTGCACGTGGACGTCATGGACGCGCACTTCGTGCCGAACCTGACCCTCGGCCTGCCGGTGGTCCAGTCGATCCTCAAGTCCACCGACGTCCCCATCGACTGCCACCTGATGATCGACGACCCGGACCGCTGGGCGATCGGCTACGCCGAGGCCGGCGCGTACAACGTCACGGTGCACGTGGAAGCCGCCGCGGACCCGGTCATGCTGGCGAAGAACCTGCGTGCCGCGGGCGCGAAGGCCGGGCTGTCGATCAAGCCGGGCACGCCGCTCGAACCGCACCTGGAAACCCTCAAGCACTACGACACGCTGCTCGTCATGTCGGTCGAACCGGGCTTCGGCGGGCAGTCGTTCATCGCCGACGTGCTCGACAAGGTGCGCACCGCGCGCCGGCTGGTCGACACCGGGCACCTCAAGCTGGTCGTCGAGATCGACGGCGGGATCAACTCCGACACCATCGAACAGGCCGCCGAAGCGGGCGTCGACTGCTTCGTCGCGGGCTCGGCCGTCTACGGGGCCGAGGACCCGGGCCGCGCCGTCGCCGCGCTGCGCGAACAGGCCGCCCGCCTCCGCGTCGGCTGACGTTCCGGCCGGGGAAGCTCCCGGGGCCGGGCGGGTGTTGGATGGAGGGGTCGCCGAAGACGGCGGCCGGGCGAGGAGGCAGCAGTGTTCACGGGAATTGTCGAAGAGGTCGGCGAGGTCACCGCGGTCGAGCAGCTCACCGACGCGGCTCGGCTCACCGTCCGCGGCCCGCTGGTCACCTCGGACGCGGGCCACGGCGATTCGATCGCGGTCAGCGGCGTCTGCCTGACCGTCGTCACGGTCTCCGGCGGCGAGTTCACCGTCGATGTGGTGAACGAAACACTCCAGCGTTCGAGCCTCGCGAAGGTGGCCGTCGGCGACGCGGTGAACCTCGAGCGCGCGACCCCGGCGGGCGGACGGCTCGGCGGGCACATCATGCAGGGCCACGTGGACGGCACCGGCGTCTTCATCTCCCGCGACGAGCGCGGCGTGACGACGTTCTCCCTGCCCCCGGCCTTGTCGCGGTACGTCGTGGAGAAGGGTTCGATCGCCGTCGACGGCGTTTCGCTCACCGTCGCGAGCATCGCCGAGGACCGGTTTTCGGTCGCGCTGATCCCCACCACGCTCGAGGTGACGACCCTCGGCAGGCGCCAGGAAGGCGACCACGTGAACCTCGAAGTGGACGTCGTCGCGAAGTACGTGGAGAAGCTCACTGCGCCACACGTGGCGGCGAACGCGCACAATGTGTGACATCCACCCGGCGGCGGCAGCGAAGGAGCACCCGTGAGCGAGACGAAGGCGGCCGAGCCGCAGACCGGATGGACCCCGTGCGGAGCAGGCGCGGCGGTCGACGTGGACGCCATCGAGGCGGCGATCGCGGACATCGCCGCCGGGCGTGCGGTGGTCGTCGTGGACGACGAGGACCGCGAGAACGAGGGCGACCTCATCTTCGCCGCCGAGAAGGCGACGCCGGAGCTGCTCGCCTTCATGGTGCGCTACACCTCGGGTTACGTGTGCGTCGCGCTGACCGAATCCGAGGCGGACCGGCTCGACCTGCCGCCGATGTACCACACGAACCAGGACCAGCGCGGCACCGCGTACA
Organism: Amycolatopsis sp. Poz14; assembly: GCF_006704225.1. Taxonomy (NCBI): domain Bacteria; kingdom Bacillati; phylum Actinomycetota; class Actinomycetes; order Pseudonocardiales; family Pseudonocardiaceae; genus Amycolatopsis; species Amycolatopsis sp. Poz14. Next base: position 7,808,545 of record NZ_JACLHD010000001.1, on the reverse strand, counting down.
GCGTCACGGTCGACGCGGCGGAGGGCATCAGCACCGGGATCTCCGGCACCGACCGCGCGCACACGACCCGGCTGCTGGCCGACCCCGAAGCCACCGCGAAGGACTTCCGCCGTCCCGGGCACGTGGTGCCGCTGCGCGCCAAGGAAGGCGGCGTGCTGCGCCGTCCCGGGCACACCGAGGCCGCGGTCGACCTGGCCCGGCTGGCCGGTCTGCACCCGGCGGGCGCGCTCTGCGAGATCGTGTCGCAGAAGGACGAGGGCGACATGGCCCGGCGCGACGAGCTGGAAGTGTTCGCCGCCGACCACGACCTGAAGATCATCTCCATCGCGGACCTCATCGCTTACCGGCGGCGCACCGAGAAGCAGGTCGAACGCGTCGCCGAGGCGCGGATTCCGCTGGCCGCGGGGGAGTTCCGCGCGGTCGGGTACGACAGCCTGCTCGACGGGATCGAGCACGTCGCCTTCGTGTACGGCGAGATCGGCGACGGCGAGGACATCCTGGTCCGGGTGCACTCCGAATGCCTCACCGGCGACGTGTTCGGCTCGCTGCGCTGCGACTGCGGCCCGCAGCTGGACGCCGCGCTGCAGAAGGTGGCCGACGAGGGCCGCGGGGTCGTGCTGTACATCCGCGGGCACGAGGGCCGCGGCATCGGCCTGCTGCACAAACTGCAGGCCTACCAGCTGCAGGACGCGGGCGCGGACACCGTCGACGCGAACCTGGCGCTGGGCGTCCCGGCGGACGCGCGCGACTACGGCACCGGCGCGCAGATCCTGTGCGACCTCGGCGTCCGGTCGATGCGGCTGCTCACGAACAACCCGGCGAAGCGGGTCGGCCTCGAGGGCTACGGCCTGCGCGTCACCGGGCGGGTCGCGCTGCCGATCTCGCCGAACCCGGAAAACCTGCGGTACCTGCGCACCAAGCGCGACCGGATGGGGCACGACCTCAGCCAGCTCGAGCACTACGACCAGGTCGGCGCGTCCGACCCGGGCACCGAGGAGGACACCACGCGATGAGCGGCGAGGGGCGGCCGGAAGCCGCGCTCGACCTGCGCGACTGCAAGTCCCTGCGGCTGGCGGTCGTCGCGACGCGGTGGAACGCGAAGATCACCGACGTGCTGCTGGAGCGCGCGCTCGCCGCGGCGAAGGACGCCGGGCTCGAGGAAGAGCCCACGGTCATCCGGGTGGCGGGCGCGGTGGAGCTTCCGGTCGCGGCGCAGGCACTCGCGCGCAACCACGACGCGGTCGTCGCGCTGGGCGTCGTGATCCGCGGCGGCACCCCGCACTTCGAGTACGTGTGCGACGCGGTCACCGCCGGTCTGACCCGGGTCGCGCTCGACGAGAGCACCCCGGTCGGCAACGGCGTGCTGACCTGCGACACCGAGCAGCAGGCGCTGGACCGCTCCGGCATGCCCGGCTCCGTGGAGGACAAAGGCTACGAGGCGGCCGTGGCGGCGCTCGACACCGCGCACGTGCTGCGCGGTCTCGGCAAGCCGTGGACCGAGCGGGGATTCGTGTGAGCGTGATGACCGAGCAGCAGACCGCCCTGGTGATCCGGCCGCGCCGGGCGCTGATCATGTGCAGCGTGCTCGCGGTGGCGCTGCTCGCGGCGTTCGTGGTGGTGGCGGTCCTGCTGCGCAGTTCGCACACCGGCGTCGTGTTCGAGGCGTCGGACCAGATCGCGATGATCGGCATCGGCGTCGCGCTGTCGGCGGGCACGATGCTGTTCGGCAACGCCCGCGTCCGCGCGGACGCCACCGGCATTGAGGTCCGCAACGTGCTGGCGCGGCGGGTTTTCACCTGGGATCAGGTGCTGTCGATCAGCTTCCCGGATGGGGCTTCGTGGGCCCGGCTGGAACTGCCGGACGACGAGTACTTCTCGGTGATGGCCGTGCAGGCAGTGGACCGGGAGCGCGCGGTGACGGCGGTGCGCGCGCTGCGCCGGTTGCACCGCGCCGCCACCGAGGCCTGAGGTCTCCTACAGGTCCAGATCCACGACGATCGGCGCGTGGTCGGACGGTTGCTTGCCCTTGCGGGCTTCGCGATCCACGTAGGAATCGGTGACCGCCTTGGCGAAAACCTCGTTCCCGTAGACGAGGTCGATGCGCATTCCCTTGTTGTTGGGGAAGTTCCCGCCGCGGTAGTCCCAGTACGTGAACGGGTGGTCGTACTTCAGCGGCCGCGGGAACACGTCGGACAGTCCCGCGTCGCGGAGCTTCTTGAGTGCGGCCCGTTCGGGCTCGGTGACGTGCGTGGATTCGGCGAACAGCGAGATGTCCCAGACGTCCTCGTCGGTCGGCGCGACGTTGAAATCGCCGAGCACCGCGAACGGGCGCGCGTGGGTCAGTTCTTCGCCGACGAGGTCGCCGAGCTTCTCGAACCACTCGAGTTTGTAGGCGTAGTGCGGGTTTTCCGGCTCGCGCCCGTTCGGCACGTACACCGACCAGACGCGGATCCCGCCGCACGTCGCGCCGATCGCGCGCGCCTCGGCCTTCCCGTCGAAGCCCGGCTCGCCCGGCAGCCCGCGCACCACGTCGTCGAGCCCGATCTTGGAGAGGATCGCGACGCCGTTCCACCGCCCCAGCCCGTACGCGGCGACCTCGTACCCGCGCGCGGTGATCTCGTCGGCGGGGAAGGCTTCGGTGGTGTTCTTGAGCTCCTGAAGGCACAGAACGTCCGGAGCGGTGCTGTCGAGCCAGTCGAGCACGCGCGGCAGCCGGGGAACGATGGAGTTCACGTTCCAGGTGGCGACGCGGACGGTCATGGCTGCTCCTGATCGTTCGGCGGGTCGGCGAGGCTAGGCTACGGCAGCCCAGTTCCGTGCCTCGGGACGCCTTCCGCCGCACGACCCCCAGGGGACGCGAGCACACTGTCGCTCGCGAACGTCGCGGCCCGGCACCCCTGCCCGCAGCAAGGGGTCTCACGGAAACTGTCGGACCCTCGCCATACAGTGGGGCACGTGGCTGATCCGACCACCTACCGACCTCAGCCGGGGAGCATCCCGGACTCGCCTGGCGTCTACAAGTTCCGCGACGACGCCAAGCGGGTCATCTACGTCGGCAAAGCGAAGAGCCTCCGCAGCAGGCTCAACTCGTACTTCGCCGACCTGTCCGGCCTTCATCCGCGCACGCGGCAGATGGTCACCACCGCGGCGAGCGTCGAGTGGACCGTCGTCGGCACCGAGGTCGAGGCGCTCCAGCTGGAGTACAACTGGATCAAGGAGTTCGACCCGCGGTTCAACGTCCGCTACCGCGACGACAAGAGCTACCCGGTCCTCGCGGTCACGCTGAACGAGGAGTTCCCCCGGCTGCACGTCTACCGCGGCGCGCGCAAGAAGGGCGTCCGCTACTTCGGGCCGTACTCGCACGCGTGGGCGATCCGCGAGACGCTCGACCTTCTCCTGCGCGTTTTCCCCGCCCGCACCTGTTCCGCCGGCGTCTTCCGCCGCCACGGGCAGATCGGGCGGCCGTGCCTGCTCGGCTACATCGACAAGTGCTCGGCTCCGTGCGTCGGCCGGGTGTCGGCGGACGAGCACCGGGCGATCGTCGAGGACTTCTGCGACTTCCTCGCCGGCCGCACGGACGCGATGGTGAAGCGGCTCGAACGCGAGATGGCCGCCGCTTCCGAGGAGCTGGAGTTCGAGCGCGCCGCGCGGCTGCGGGACGATCTGGGCGCGTTGCGGCGCGCGATGGAGAAACAAGCCGTGGTCTTCGGCGACGGCACGGACGCCGATGTCGTCGCGTTCGCGCACGACGAGCTGGAAGCCGCCGTCCAGGTGTTCCACGTGCGCGGCGGGCGCGTGCGCGGGCAGCGCGGCTGGGTGATCGACAAGGCCGAGGAAATGGACGTCCAGGCGCTGGTCGACCACTTCCTCACCCAGTTCTACGGCGAGGAATCCGACCGCGCGGGCCGCGACGACGTCGAGACCGGTCCGGTCGTCCCGCGCGAGGTGCTGGTGCCGGAGCTGCCCGCGGACGCCGACGCGGTCGCGGAGTGGCTGTCCGGCCTGCGCGGGTCGCGGGTACGGCTGCGGGTCGCGCAGCGCGGAGACAAGAAGGCGCTCGCGGAAACGGTGGAGCGCAACGCCAAGGAAGCGTTCACCCAGCACAAACTGCGCCGCGCGGGCGATCTCACCGCGCGGTCCGCGGCGCTGCAGGAACTTCAGGACTACCTGGCGCTCGACAGCGCGCCGCTGCGCATCGAATGCATCGACATCAGCCACATCCAGGGCAGCGACGTCGTGGCGTCGCTGGTGGTGTTCGAGGACGGGCTGCCGCGCAAGTCCGAGTACCGCAAGTTCGCGCTGCGCGAGGCGGCGACGGAGGGCGACGTCGCGTCCATCGCCGAGGTCGTGCGGCGGCGGTTCTACCGGTACCTCAAGGAAACGGCCGAAAACGCCGAGGAGACAACGGAAACCGCGTCGGAGACCGCGGACGAGGCGGTCCGGCCGGTGCGCGCCGGGATCGACCCGGAGACCGGCCGCCCGCGCAAGTTCGCCTACCCGCCCAACCTGCTGGTCGTCGACGGCGCGGGCCCGCAGGCCACCGCGGCCGCGGACGTGCTCGCCGAACTGGGCATCACCGACATCGCCGTCGTCGGGCTCGCGAAGCGGCTCGAAGAGGTGTGGCTGCCCGGCGAACCGGATCCGATGATCCTGCCGCGCACGTCGGACGCGCTGTATCTGCTGCAGCGGCTTCGCGACGAGGCGCACCGGTTCGCCATTCGCTACCACCGCGAAAAGCGCGCCAAGCGCATGCAGACGTCCGAATTGGACAGTGTGCCCGGACTCGGGCAGGCTCGGCGCACCGCGCTGATCAAGCACTTCGGCTCGGTGAAAAAGCTCAAACAGGCCCGGGTCGAGGAAATCGAAGCGGTGCCCGGCTTCGGCAGGCGCACTGCCGAGGCCGTGGTGGCGGCACTGGCCGGGGAGACCGGCGCCGCACCGCGGGCAGTACCGGGAGGGGACCAGGGGTCGTGATCGGGAAGGAAGCACAGACGTGAGTGCGGAAGAGGAAAAGCGGGGCAGCGGGATGGAGGTCGCGGTCGTCAGCGGCCTGTCCGGCGCGGGCCGCTCCACGGCGGCCAAATGCCTGGAGGACCTCGGCTGGTTCGTGGTCGACAACCTGCCGCCGGAGCTGATCGCCACCATGGTCGAGCTCGGCGCGCAGGCACGGGGGGCGATCACGAAGGTTGCGGTGGTGATGGACGTGCGCTCGCGCGCGTTCACCGACGACCTCGCCTCGGTCATCAAGGACCTCGACGCGCGCGGGTACAAGCCGCGCGTGCTGTTCCTGGAGGCCACCGACGCGGTGCTGGTGCGCCGCTTCGAGTCGGTCCGCCGCGGCCACCCGATGCAGGGCGACGGCAGGCTCGCCGACGGCATCACCGCCGAGCGCAAACTGCTTTCGCCGCTGCGCGAGGAAGCCGACCTGGTGCTCGACACGTCCGCGCTGTCGGTGCACGACCTGCGCGCGAAAATAGAGGACGCGTTCGGTTCCGAGGCCAGCACGCAGACCCGCGTCACCGTGCTGTCCTTCGGCTACAAGTACGGTTTGCCGATGGACGCCGACCTGGTGATGGACGTGCGGTTCCTGCCGAACCCGTTCTGGATCCCGGAGCTGCGCGAGCACACCGGCCTCGACGGCGAGGTGCGCAACTACGTGCTGTCGCAGGAAGGCGCCGAGGAATTCCTCGACCGCTACCACCAGCTGCTGCGGCTCATCGGCGCGGGCTACAAGCGCGAGGGCAAGCGGTACCTGACGCTCGCGGTCGGCTGCACCGGCGGCAAGCACCGCAGCGTCGCGATCTCCGAGGAACTCGCCCAGCGACTGTCCAATGAGGACGGCATGGCAGTAAAGGTGGTGCACCGGGATCTTGGCCGGGAGTGACGTGCGCGCGGTGGCGCTGGGCGGAGGACACGGGCTGCACGCGACGCTGACCGCGCTCCGGCGGATCACCCGCGCCGTCACGGCGGTGGTCACGGTGGCCGACGACGGCGGGTCGTCCGGCAGGCTGCGGCGCGAACTGGGGCTGCTGCCGCCGGGCGACCTGCGCCAGGCGTTCGCCGCCTTCGCCGCGGAGGACGGCGGGCGGCTGTGGGCGGAGGTGTTCCAGCACCGCTTCGGCGGCGACGGCGCGCTCGCCGGGCACGCGGTCGGCAACCTGCTGCTCGCCGGGCTGTTCGAGGTGCTCGGCGACCCGGTGGCCGCGCTCGACGAGGCGAGCAGGCTGATGGGCATCTCCGGCCGGGTGCTGCCGATGTCGCCGGAGCCGCTGGAGATCGAGGGCGAGGTCAGCGGCCTGGACAGCGAAGACCCGGACGCGATCCGGCGCATCCGCGGCCAGGTCGCGGTCGCGAGCACGCCCGGCCAGGTGCACCGCATCACGCTGCACCCGGCCGGCCGCCAGGAGCGCCCGCCGCGCGGCTGCCCGGAGGCGATCGAGGCGGTGCTGGAGGCGGACGTCGTGTTCCTCGGCCCCGGCTCGTGGTTCACCAGCGTGCTGCCGCATCTTCTGGTCCCGGATCTGCACGACGCGCTCGTGCGCACGACGGCGACGAAGGTCGTCGTGCTGAACTTGGTCCCCCAACCGGGGGAAACCGGCGGATTCTCCCCGGAGCGGCATCTGGACGTACTCTTCGAGCACGCGCCCGCGCTGCGGGTCGACGCCGTCGTCGCGGACCGTGATTCCGTCCCTGACCCGGCAAGCCTGCGCCGGGCGGCCGAACGCCTCGGGGCGAGGGCCTGCCTGGGGGCGGTGGCCGACCCGGTCGTGGCGGGACGGCATGATCCTGGTGCGCTCGCCCAGTGCATGCGAGAGGCACTCGGCCTCGGCGGGGAGCACTGTGGGTGACGGCGGGCGCGCAGCGAAAGGCAGGAGGGGCAGTACATGGCGATGACCGCCGCGGTGAAAGACGAACTGAGCCGGCTCGAGATCACGAAGATCGGGCCGCGCCGGGCGGAGGTCGCGTCGCTGCTTCGCTTCGCGGGCGGGCTGCACATCGTGGCCGGCCGGGTGGTGGTCGAAGCGGAGCTGGACACGGGTTCGGTCGCGCGGCGGCTGCGCAAGGAGATCCACGAGCTGTACGGACATCATTCGGACGTCCACGTGATCACCGCGAGCGGCGGCCTGCGCAAGGGGACGCGCTACGTCGTGCGCGTGGTGAAGGACGGCGAGGGCCTGGCGCGCCAGACGGGTTTGATCGACCAGCGCGGCCGCCCCGTGCGCGGCCTGCCCGCCGCCGTGGTGTCCGGCGGAGTGGCCGACGCCGAAGCAGCCTGGCGCGGCGCCTTCCTGGCCCACGGTTCGCTGACTGAACCGGGCCGCTCGTCCTCCCTGGAAGTGACCTGCCCCGGCCCGGAAGCGGCCTTGGCCCTGGTCGGCGCGGCGCGGCGGATGGGCATCCAAGCGAAGTCCCGGGAGGTGCGAGGAGCGGACCGCGTCGTGGTCCGAGACGGCGACGCCATCGGCGCCCTGCTGACCCGTCTGGGCGCGCACACGAGCGTGCTGCAGTGGGAAGAACGCCGGATGCGCCGCGAAGTGCGGGCGACCGCCAACCGCCTCGCGAACTTCGACGACGCGAACCTGCGCCGCTCGGCCCGCGCCGCCGTGGCCGCGGCCGCCCGGGTGGAACGCGCCTTGGAGATCCTCGGCGACACCGCTCCCGACCACCTGCTCGCCGCCGGACGTCTGCGCCTGTCGAACCGCCAGGCGTCGCTCGAGGAACTGGGCCAGCTGTCCGACCCGCAGATGACGAAAGACGCCGTGGCCGGACGGATCCGCCGGCTGCTGGCGATGGCGGACAAGCGGGCGAAGGAGCTGAGCATCCCGGACACCGAATCGGCGGTGACCCCGGAAATGCTGGAAGAAGAAGCCTGACGCGCTTGACGGCGGGGTTCTAGGCGGGGATGCCTAGCCCCGCCGCGGTGGTTTGGCTGGGGGAGTGGCCTGCCTGGCCCGGTTTGTAGCTTTCTCAGGTGGAAGCCCGCTTCGCCCGGTCGCGTTGGTCTGGCGGCCAGCCTGCTCCGTTCGCGGTGGCTGGCGAGGGTCGGCCCGCCAAGATCCGCGCGACAAGAAGCCGCGTCGGAGGATCAGCCGTGGTCGCCCGGGGCCTGCGCGATCGTTGGCGGGAGTCTCGTGAGTGTTCATGCCGGTTCTAACTGGCAAAAACGCTCACGAGAGTGAGCATGCCGAAAACCTCGCCGCGCTGGCCGCGCCCGGCATCATCCCCTGCACCGCGAACCTCCCGCTACGCCTTCCGCACCACGCCCCACCCCACCCTGCGTTTTCCGCAGCACCTGCCCGACCCCAACCGCGCCGCCCCGGCCGTCAAGACTTCGTCCACAGTGGACAAATCACCCCCGCCACACCACCGTCTTCGCTACCGTAGGGGGCATGATCGATCTGCCGCTCTCCGCACTTGAACTCGCGCTGGTCGAGGCCGGGCAGTCGGCCACCGCGGCGCTCGAACCGCTCTCCGCTGTCGCGCGCCGGGTCGACGAGCTCGGCTACCGCAGGCTCTGGTTTGCCGAGCACCACGGTTCCCCGGCCATCGCCAGTGCCTCCCCGCAGGTGCTCGCGGCGCACGCGGGTGCGGTGACGTCCCGGGTCCGGGTCGGGTCCGGCGGCGTTCTCGCGCCCAATCACGCCCCGTTCGCGTTGGCGGAGCAGTTCGGCACCCTGTCCGCTCTCAACGGCGGCCGGGTCGATCTCGGTGTGGGACGGGGGCCGGGTGCGCTCGATCCGGACATCATCCGGGCGCTGCGCCGCGGAGCCGAGCCGGCCGGGGAAGCCGACTATCACGCTGACGTCGACGAGCTCCTGAAGCACCTCGGCAGCGACAAGGTCCTCCCCGGCGGGGTGACCGTGCCGGAGCCGTGGCTGCTCAGTTCCAGTCCGGCGGGCGCGGAGGTGGCGGCTGAGCGCGGGTTGCCGATCGCGTTCGCGCATCACATCCGGCCGGACAACACGGCTCCCTCGCTGGAGCGGTACCGGGAGAAGTTCCGGCCGTCGAAGTGGCGCTCCGAGCCGTACGTGCTGTTGTGCGTCGAGACGATCTGCGCGGACACCGAGGCCGAAGCGGAATACCTCTCCGGGCCGATGAACGTCCTCAAGTCCCATCTGCTCACCGGTGGTGGGGGAGATCAGCCGATGCTCACGCCGGACGAAGCCGCCGGGTACGAGTTCGCGCCGGAGATGGTTCCGCAGCTCGAACACTTCCGCGCGGCTCAGGCGTACGGCGAGCGGGAGCAGGTCCAGGCGCGGCTCGCGGAGCTGGCGAAGCAGACCGGCGCGGACGAAATCATGGTCACGGTGCCGGTCTTCGACGCGAAGGCGCGGATCCGCTGCTACGAACTGGTGAAAGAATAAGGTGCGGCAGGGGTGACCGGCGCCGCTCCGGTCACCCCTGCCGCGGCTTTATCCGGCGAACGCCGCGCCGGGGAACTTCAGCTGCACCACCACGTTGTCGATGGTGTCCGGCGTGCCGCCGAGCTTGTCGTTGTTCGTCGAGGTCACCCAGAGGCGCCCGTCCGGCGTCTTGGTCACCGAGCGCAGCCGGCCCCAGCGGCCGGAGAACACCGCCGACACGGTGCCGATGCTGTCGCCCTTGATCTGCGTCGCGAACAACTGCTTGCCGGTCACCGCCGCGATGTAGATCCAGTCGTTCACGATCTCGATGCCCGACGGCCCGGCCTGCGAGGTCGGCCACGTCTTCTTCGGCGCGATCGTCCCCTTGCAGTCGCCGATCGTGCCCTCGCACGCCGACCAGCCGTAGTTGCCGCCCTTCTGGATCAGGTTCAGCTCGTCCTGGCTGCTCTCGCCGAACTCCGACGACCACAGCCGCCCCTGCGAATCCCAGGCGAGGCCCTGCGGGTTGCGGTGCCCGTAGCTCCAGACGTACCGCGCGTTGCCGCCGGTCGCGTAGAACGGGTTGTCGCTCGGCGCGGAACCGTCCGGGTTGAGCCGCAGGATCTTCCCGTTGAGCGAGCTCTTGTTCTGCGCGTTGGCCTTGACCTTCGCGTCGCCGACGGTGGCGTACAGCTTGCCGTCCGGGCCGAACGCGATCCGGCCGCCGTTGTGGTACTGGTTCTTCGACATCCCGGTCAGCACCGGCGTGGTGGTCTTCGACAGCGTGGCGCCGTCGTAGGTGACCTTCACGATCCGGTTGTCGCTGGACGACGTGTGGTACAGGTACACCGCGTGGTCGGTGTTCCACTGCGGCGAAATCGCCAGCCCGAGCAGGCCGCCCTCGCCGTTCGTGGTGACCACGCCGGGGATCTTGCCGAGCGTCGTCTTCTTGCCGTCCGGGGTGATCTGCAGCAGTTCGAACCGGTCCCGTTCGGTCACCAAGGCGTTGCCGTTCGGCAGGAAACCGACCGCCCAGCCGAGGTCGACCTTCGCGATGTCCTTGTCGTACGACGGGATTCCGCCGCCCGCGCCGCTGCTGCTGGTCGTCTTCGCGGTGACCGCGTTGCTCGCCGCGGAGGCGTTTCCGTTGGGGTCACGGGCTTTCACCGTGAACGTGTAGGACGTGTTCGGCTTGAGGTCGGTGACCGTCGCCGAAGTCTGCGACGTGGTCGAGACGACGGTGCCGCCCTGGTACACGTCGTAGCCCGCGATCGAGCCGCTGTCGTCGGTGGAAGCCTTCCAGGACAACGAAATGCTCTCCGAAGTGCTGCCGGTCACCTTGAGCGAACCGGGCACGCTCGGCGGGGTTTTGTCGTCGCTGGGCGGGGTTTTCACGCCGACGACGTTGCTCGGCTGGGACGGGTTGCCCGCCGCGTCGTAGGCGATCACCGAGATGTCGTACGACGTGTTCGGCGTCAGCTGGTCGACGGTCGCCGAGGTGGTCTTGCCGTCCACGACCTTCAGCGTGTTGCCGCCGCGGTTGATCTCGTACCGCGTGACGCCGACGTTGTCCGTCGCCGCGTCCCAGCGGAAGTCGGCCGCGGTGGGCCGGATGTTCGACGCCTGGAAGTTCTTCGGCGGCGTCGGCGGCTCGGTGTCCACCGGTGCGGAGAAGCTGTCGGTGATCTTGTCAGTGTTGGGCCCGCCGTTCGCGGACGCCGAAACGGTGCGCACGTGGTTGACGCCCGCGGTGAGCTGGACGGTCGCGGTGACGGTCTTCCACGTCGTCCAGGAACCCGTGCCGGGGAAGGAAACCGTGCCCTTGTCGCCGCCGTCGACCACGAGCTTCATCGGCCGGTCGTCGGCGGTTCCGTTGGCATAGCGGAAAGTCAGCGTGTGCGTGCCGGCCTGTGCCGCGTTGACCGAGTAGTCGGCGTAGCTGCCGACGAGGTTTTCGAAATCCACGAATCCCTTGCCGGAGTAGCCGGAGTGGTTCGTGGCGATCTTGGCCTGGGAGAGCGTCGCGTCCTCGGACTCGTAATCCCCGGTGGCCGCGGTGGCGGTCACGGGGGTCAGCAGTGCGCAGCCGAGCGCGGTCGCCGCGGTACCGGCGAACAGCGCGCTCAACGTCGAGCGTCGTGCCACGGGGGCCTCCTGCTTGAGGGGGATCGGGGCGGCGGCGGGGAACTGCACGGTCTTCGTTAGGAAAGTTTCCTATTTATCGGGACAGATCACACACCCTCGGCAGGTGCGGTGTCAATAGTGCGATCGCGGCATTACGCTCCGCAGTCGTGGCCGCGGAGCGCGCGCAGAAAGAACGGGTAGGTCAGAAGCCGGCGATGTCCGCCCGCGCGATGACCTTCGTGATCCTCGCCCGGACGAGGGATTCTTCGGGGACGGCGTTGCGCTTGCCGTAGGCCGGGCCGTTCTCCTCGCCCATGTACCGCGCGCCGAGCCGGGTGGCCCACTCCAGCATTTCGTCGTAGTCGTGGTGCAGTTCCGCCTCGGCGGTGAACTGGACGTATGAGAACGGCGGCCGCTGGTCGTCCACCGCGAGCGAGAGCCGCGCGTCGCGGCGCAGGGCCTTGCCTTTGAGCGTGTCGGTGCCGGTGGTGAAGATCAGCTCGTCGCCGTTCGGTCCCTCGTTCAGCAGGAACCACACTGGCGTGACGACCGGGGCCCCGTTGGCCCGCACGATCCCCAGCATCCCGGTCCGCGTGCCCTCGCTCGCGAACTTCCACCACTCCGCCCTGGTCATCTCCCGCATGCTTGCCACGCTAGCCGTCCGCGTGTGCGGGCTCCCGGCCGGGCCGACTAGCCTGACCTGCTGTGCGATACGACGAGATGGGCGCCGCTGGGCTCGCCGACGAGGGGCTGACCCGTCGGCTGAAGGCGCTCGCCTGCACCGCGCCGTTGCACGACCTCGACGCGCGCAAGGCGAAGCTCGACTGGGCCGACGCCACGGTGTACCAGATGGCCGAGATCGCGCTGCACACGATCGACCAGGTCACCATCGCGATGGACTTCGACACCGGCGCGGGCCACGACCAGGTCATCGACCGGCTGCTGCCGTTCATCTCGCTGCAGGCGCCCTCGCGGATGCCGGACGAGCACGTGCGCGTGGCGAAGTGGGTGCTGGACAACCTGATCAACGTCGGCACCACCGACCGCGGCTTCCGGCGCGTGTACGGCTCGCTCGGTCCCGGCGGCTACCAGCGCCGCCAGTTCGACTTCAAGCTGCTGGTCGAGCTGGCCGCCCCCGACGGCGAGGTGTACCTGCGCGCCACCGACGAGGCGATCAACGTGCTGGTCGGCGCGCTGGACACGGACGTCGAGTCGGCGCAGATCGCGGCCGAGGTGAAGCTGGAGAACCTGATCAACCGCGGCCGCCTCGCCGACGCGAAGCTCGCCGCGGAGCAGGCGCGCTACCGCACCGTGCAGTATGGCGAGACGCTGCGCGCGAAGCTCGACGCGACTCGCCGCGACGTGCGCGCGGTCGACTGGGAGAGCGAAGTGCCGGAGCTGATCGAGTCGGCGCTCGGGCACATCGAGTCCCGGTTCCGCGCGGAGAACGCGATCCTGAAGAACATCACCACCGCGCGCGACGAGTCCGAGGACGTCGACCACAAGCGCCGCGCCGCCGAACTGGTCGACATCGTCGCCGACTGCATCCGGCGGCACACCCGCCTCCAGTCGCGGCTGGCCGACGCGGGCGCGGTCTTCCGCGCCGAACAGGACCGCCAGCAGTTCTCCGGACCGCCGCAGCGAGCCACCATCGACCTGTTCGGCCAGCTCCTGATGCCGACGCTCGGGCTGCCGCTCGCCGATGCCACCGCGCCCGCCGAGCACTTCTTCCACGCCGTCGCGGGGATCACGACGCCGGTCGTGCCGTCGCTGTCTTCGCTGGTTTCGCTGCTGCTGCGGCCCGCCCCGGAACGCGACCAGCTGGTCGGCGAGGTGCCGGAGCCGGAGCTGGTGCCCGCCGAGGTGACCGACCGCTTCGGCGACGACGTGTGGCGGCTCGCCGACGAACTGCTCGACCTGCCCGACGTGCCGCGGCGGCTGTCCGGGCTGCTGGAGGACGCGCGCCGCTCCGGGCAGCCGAACCTGGCGTCCCTGGTCGCGCTGCGTGCGCTGCACGCCTACAGTCCCGAGGTCGGCCCGGCGCGCCGGCAGGGGGAACGCCAGGTGCTGCTCGCCGTCGACGACGGCACCCTGCTCGACGACCCGGAGTTCGGCGGGGCCGATCTGCTGCTGATCACCGCGGAGGTCGAACGAGCTGACGACGAGACCGAGGAGGTCGCCTGATGCCGGTGACGCACACGAGCGTCGACGCCGAGGCCGCCGCGCGCCTCGTCGCGTTCGGGATGCGCCCGAAGCAGCTGCCCGCCCGCGACGTCGTGTACGGCGAGCTGGTGCGCCGCTACGGCGAGGACAACGCGTTCAAGGCGCTCACCCACGCGGTCGCGTCCGGGCTCGGGCTGATGGTGCTGGAGGTGACGCAGCAGGCCGGATGCGTGCTCGCGGCCACCGACGAGTCCGTCTTCGAGATCAAGATGGACAGCTACGCGCGGCAGGCCAAGATCCGCGAGCGGCGCGAGACGGAAAAGGTGCTGCACGGCCTGATCCACCTCGCGACGGCCGCGCTCGGCTACCCGCGGCCGGACGACCTGGCCAACGACACCTACATCGGCCGGGTGAGCGTCGAGCAGGTCGACGCGATGGTCCGCGAAGCCGCGCGGGTGCTCGACGAGCGGGCACAGCTGGCCGAGGCGAACAACGACCCGCTCGCGGACGCGCCGGAGCTGGAGCAGGCGTGGCGTGCGTACGCTCGGCGTCCGGCCGCAGCGGCGACGAAGGACGGCCGGATGGCGGCGGACACCACGCGCGGCATGGTGTCGCGGGCGCTGCGATTCCTTGCCGATCAAGGCTTTCTGGTGCAGGTGAGCGACGAGCAGGGCGGCACTTACCGCACGACGCCGCGGTACCAGATCCAGGTGCGGGAGCTGGCCGCGGACGCCGCGTTCGACGACCTGCTCGCGCTCGACGTCGTCGCGGTCGCCGGGGCCGGGGGAACGCTGCGCGCGACGGCCTCGGACACGCTGCAATGAGGGCCGGGGCCTTGAAGCGGCGCGGGCGGCGGGACGGTGTGCTGGCCGTGAGGGGAACCCTCAGGGAATCAGATTCCCTCAGGGTTCCCCTCACGGCCTCGCGGAAGCGGTCCTGCGGGCATCAATCGGGTGAGGCCGCTCGGCTTGAGCCCCCGGCATGGGAATCAGCGTCCGTGAAGGGGCCCTTCACGGACCAGCAGGCGCGGTAGAGGGGACGGGAATGTACGAGCTTTCGCGGGTCCGCCTGCATTCGGTGGGCCCGGCGGGCGCCCGGTACCAGGACGTGGTGCTGGACTTCAGCGGCGTCGGGGCCACGATCACCGCGCCGAAGCAGGACGCGCTGTTCTCCGCGGGCATCCACGCCGGCGGGCCGGTGCGCCGCCCGTCTCCGGCGAGCGTGCTGTTCCTGGAGAACGGCGGCGGCAAGTCCGTGCTGATCAAGCTGATCTTCTCGGTGATGCTGCCCGGGCGGCGCCAGGTCGTCGGCACCACGAGCACGAAGGTGCTGGAGAAGTTCGTGACGGCCAAGGACGTCGCGCACGTGGTGCTGGAGTGGCTGCACGTCGAGACCGGCCAGCGGGTGATCACCGGCAAGGTGTCGGAGTGGCGCGGGCACGTGACGTCGGCGGACTCGGAAAACCTCGTCGACTCCTGGTACTGCTTCCGCCCGACCGCCGACGTCGCGCTCGATTCGCTGCCGCTGACCGAGGACGGCCGCCTGCTGACGATGTCCGGGTTCCACGACCGGATCGCGGGCGCGGCGATGGCCGAACCGGAGCTGGAGCTGTTCTGGACGCGCCGGCACCACGAGTGGACCGGGCGGCTCGACCAGCTCGGTCTCGACACCGAGCTGTTCCGCTACCAGCGCGCGATGAACGCGGGCGAGGGCGAGGCGGCCGACGCGTTCCAGTTCTCCACCGACGAGGCGTTCGTGGAGTTCCTGCTGCGCGCGGTGCTGTCCGAGGACGAGCCGAAGGACCTCGCCGAGGTCGTGTCGACGTACGCGAACAACCTCGCGCAGCGCGGCGATCTGATGGCGGAGAAGGAATTCGTCGAGGGTGCGCTGGAACTGCTCGGTCCGCTGGCCGAGGAGGAAGGCGTGGCCGCGGCTTCGCGGCGGATCGCCGAATCGGCGCGCGAGGATCTCGGCGAGCTGGCCGGGCGGATCCACGCGCGCAACGAGCTGGAGAACGCGCGGCTGTCGGGGCTGGAAGAACACGTCGAGGAAGTGCGCAGTGCGGAAAAGCTCGCCGAGGGCGACCATCGGCGGCTGACCGCGGGCGTCACCGAGCTGCGGCGGCTGGTCGCGGTGCTGCGGCTGGAAGAAGCGCAGATCGAACGCGAGCGCGTCGACGGCGAGCTGGCCGAGGCGAAGACGCAGGCGGAAGCGTGGCGCGAAACCGCGACCGTGCTGAACCGGTTGAACGCTGCGCGCAAGGCGAAAGACCTGCGTGAGCTGGTCGGAAACCGGGAGGAGAAGGCGAAGCCGGCGTTGGCCGCCCGGGATGCGGCGGCGGTCGCGTTGGGGCGCGGTTTGCTTTCGCTGGCGCGTGACGCGCAGCGGCAGGCGGACAAAGCCGAGGCACACGCGGACGCGTTGCGCGCCGAAGCGGAGAAGGCGCAGGTCGAGCGGGATGAGGCGGCGAACCTGGCTGCTGGTCGCCGGGCTGAGGCGCGTGGACTGTCGTCGCGGATTGCTGAGCTGCGCGAGGAAATTTCCGAATCGGTCCGAAGTGGACTGTTGTCCTCCGGGACGGATGTCGCCGAAGCCGCGCGGTCCGCGCGGGCGGAAGCCGAGGCCGCGGCGGCGGAATCCGTTCGCCGGGAACAGGAACTCGACCGCGTCGGCGAGGATCTGCAAGCGGCGCAGCGTTCGGTGAACGAGGCGCATCAGCTCGCCGGGTCCACTCAGGACCGTCTCGTGCGGGCGGCCGAAGACCTCGAACGCGCGCACCGGCGGACCGACGCGCTGGCCGCCGAACCGCGGTTGATGGAGCTGCTCGGCGCGGACGACGTGAAGCTGGAGAGCGATCTTCCGGTGCTGCTGCAGCGCTTGCGCGACGCGAGCGCGGCGGTGGAGAAGGAACAGACCGCGCTGCGGATGGAGGAGTCGGCCGACGAACGGGCGCTGGCCGCGCTCGGTTCGGGCGGGCTGCTGCCGCCGCCGGAGGATGTCCAGGCCGCGCTGGATGCGTTGGAGCAGGCGGGAATCACCGCGTGGTCGGGCTGGCGTTATCTGTCCAAACTGGACTCGGTGCGACGCGACGAAGTGCTGGAGCGAATGCCACAGCTCGTCGCCGGCGTACTGCTGAACGACGCGGCGCAGGCGAAGCGGGCGCGGGAAGTGCTGGCGGCTTCGCGGCTGCTGCCGAGCGCGGTGATCGCGGTCGGGACCACGGACGCGTTCCAAAAGGACGGTCCGGCCGCTGCGGGTGTCGAGTTCCTCGTGCCGCCGAACCCGGCGATGTACGACGAGGAAGCCGCGGACACCGAGCGGGAAGCCGTGGCGCAGCGGCACGCCGAACGGCAGCGTCGGCTGGAGCAGCTGTCGGAGTCGCTGGCGGCTGATGGCGCGTTGACGTGGAAGCTGACCACCTGGCGCGAGGACTATCCGGCCGGCGCGATCGGAACGCTTGCTGAGCAGGCCGAAAGCGCTCGCGTCGCCCGGGAGACCGCGCAGACCGCGCTCGCGCAAGCGGAGGCGGAATTCGCCCGGTTGAGCGAAAAAATCACCGCCTTGCGGGAGCGAGTCCCGGCGTTGCGGACCGCAGCGGCAGAAGCCGAGGAGAAGGCGCGTCGGCTCGGCGAACTGTCCACTCGGGCCGCGCGTGTCGCGGAGTGGACCGAAGAAGTCGAGCGGGCAACGGAAATCGCGGAACGCGCGGAGACGTCGGCAGCTGAGGCATCGGCGCGAGCGGCGCGGTTGCGCGAGCAGGCGGCGGAGGAGCAGCGGACCGCTGACGGACACCGTCGCACCGTCACCACCGCACGGTCCGAGCTGGCTGAGGTGCCTGGCGCGGCCGAGCTGCCGGAGGACGTTGAAGCGCCTTCGGAACCGGTGGACGCGTTGCGGCGCACCTTTGTGTCAGCTTCCGAGTCTTACGCGAAGGTCGAGGTCGGCAGCGATCTCCGGGCAGAGTTGGAGCAGGCGGAATCCGCTGAGGCAGCGGCCTCGTCGGCGTTGGAAGCGCTGGACGAAGAGGTCCGGGTGCGCGCGGCTGCGTTGCTGGAGACGCCGGACGGTTCGGACGCTTCCACTCGGGCGGCGGCGTTGGCGCGGGCTCGGCGGGTCGTCGACGCGCTGGAGGAGGAACGCACCGAGGCGATCGGCCAGGTGTCGACGCGCCGGGCGGAGCTGGACGTGCTGCCGTTGCAGACCGGCGTCGCGTCTCCGGCCGAGCGGCCGCGCGACATCGAGCACGGCCTCGAGCTGATCGACGCGGCTTCGCTGGAAGTGTCTGCGGCGGCCCGGAAATGGGAAGAACTGCAAGAGCGCCGAGCGGCGGCGGAAGCGACGCTGGAAGCGGGCAAGGCTTCGGCGTCCGGCTTCGGGTTGCTGTCGGAATCGTTGGCGCACTTGCGTTCCGAGGAACCCGCGGACGCCTACGACGGCGACGTCGAGTCCGCGCGGACCCGGTACAACCAGCTCAACACCGTCCTGAACGACGCGCAGTCGGCGGCCGATTCCGGCGACCGGCGGGTGCGCGCGGCGGCGGACCAGCTGGCGCAATACGCGACCGAGAAGCGGTTCGAAAAGCTCAGCACTCCGGTGCGGCAGCAGGTGATTTCCGTGAAGCGGGACCAGCTTCCCGCGCACGCGGCGGAATGGAGCGAGGCGCTGCGCCCTCGGCTGCGGACCCTCACCGACGACCTCGCGCAGATCGACCGGCACCGCGGCGGCATCATCACGCGGCTGCAGGGGATGGTCGAAGGCGCGTTGCGCACCCTGCGGTCGGCGCAGCGGGTGTCGCGGCTGCCGGACGGGCTCGGCGACTGGTCCGGCCAGGAATTCCTGCGGATCCGGTTCACCGAGCTGGAAGACCATGTGCTGGCGGAAAAACTGGGCGAGGTCGTCGACGAGGCGGCCGCGGGCAAGACCGCCGACGGCCGCGACGTGAAGCGCGACGGGCTGTCGCTGGTGCTGCGCGGGGTGCACGTCGCCGCGCCCAAGGGGTATCGGGTCGACATGCTCAAGCCGGACTCCGTGCTGCGCACCGAACGCCAGCGGGTGTCGGAAATCCGCGACGTGTTCTCCGGCGGCCAGCAGCTGACCGCGGCGATCATCCTGTACTGCACGCTCGCCGCGCTGCGCGCCAACAACCGGGGCAAGGCACGGAACCGGCATTCGGGCGTGCTGTTCCTGGACAACCCGATCGGCCGTGCGTCCGCCGGATACCTGCTGGAACTGCAGCGGGCCGTCGCGGAGGCGCTGGGCGTGCAGCTGATCTACACGACGGGCTTGTTCGACGCGGGCGCGCTGGCGGAATTCCCGCTGATCGTGCGGCTGCGCAACGACGCGGACCTGCGGGCCGGGCGGAAGTACCTGTCGGTGGACGCGACGATCCGGAATTCCCTCGACGACCTCGGGGACCCGGACGGGGTCGCCCGGCTTTCGGCGACGCGGATGTTCAGCCGGGGGCCTTCCGCTCCCGCAGTGGACTCGTCTGCCGAAGAAGAACAACCGGCCTGACGGCTGGCGCGCGGTCTGCCCAGGCGGCACACCGCGCGCCGAGACCCGTCAGCTGACGGGCACGTACGCCAGCCCGTGACCGCCTGCCGCCCCGGCCGCTTCAGTGTCCAATGTGGTCACCAGTGTGCGGGTCTCGAGATCGATGACCTCCACCTCGGTCGATGCCGCCCCTGACACGAACGCGATCCGGCCGTCCGGGTCGGCGAGAATGGCCAGCGGGAACTCCGTCCGCAGCTCCATCGAGCCGAGCAGCTCGTGGCTGGTCGCCGAAAACGCCAGCAACCGCCCGCCCAGTTCGGCGGCCAGCACCTCGCCGGACGCCGTGCAATGGATCGGCAGCACCGGACGTTCCGTCGGCAACAGGGTTTCTAGAGTCCCGGTGACCGCGTCGAACACCCGGATCCCGGGTGCCGCGCGAACCGGCTCGGTCCCGTTTTCCAGATACGGAGCCGCGACGTACAGCCGCTTGCCGTCCCGGGAAACCTCCAGCCCTTCACTGCCGGGCACGGAGATTTTCTCGACCTCGCCGCTGTCCAGGTCCACAAAGGACACGAACGGCGCTTCCTTGTTGGTCACGAACCCGCGCCGCCCGTCCGGGCTGATCGCGACCCAATGCGGCCCCGGCGCACCGGTCGCGAGATGCCGGACCGGCCGCCGCGTCGCGGTATCGACGACCACCAGGGCGCCCTCGCTTTCCGGACCGGCCTCGACCGTCACGTACAGCAGCCCTCGCGTCGCATCGATTGCCAGACCGTGCGGCGCGTGATCCGGCGAGAGATCGACGACCTCCAGGACCTCGCGCGAATCCGGATCGATCGCGGTCAGCTCGGTCGCTCGTTCGCCATGGCTGTGGTACGCCCCGTGGCGGTACGCGCTCGCGGTCCAGACGAGGCGGTGGACGGGGTCGAAGCACAGGTCGTGCGGCTGCGCAGGCACCTCGACGGTGCCGAGATGCTTCCCGGACCCGACGTCGAAGAAGGCGACCGCCGGCCCCTTCGCTCCAGCGACCGCGAGTATCGCTTCTCGCATTGGCTCTCTCCTTTGTGTTCGGCTACGAGATCCACTCTGGGCGGCCGCGGATTGCGCGTCGATGCAAGAATCGGCATGGAATTCTTCCGCTGAACGCAAACCTTCCGGGACGGCCATGGACCTGAACCTCTTGCGCGTGCTGGACGTCCTGCTCCAGGAAGGCAGCGTCACGCGCGCCGCGGCCAGACTGGGCAGCTCGCCCGCCGCGGTGAGCCGAACTCTCGCCAAACTGCGCCGCGCCGCCGGCGATCCCTTGCTGGTCCGCGCAGGTCAAGGCCTAGTACCGACCCCGCGCGCGCTGGAACTGAAAGACGAAGTCGCCACCCTGGTGCACCGCGCCGACCGCATCCTCGGCCCCGGCCCTGGTTTCGTCCCCGCTGACCTCCGCCGCACGTTCACCGTCCAGGCGACCGACCTGGTCGTGAGCGGCCTGGCTGGTTCGTTGACCGCCCGCCTCCGCGCCGAAGCTCCGCACGTCGAGGTCATCTTCGTCCCGGAGTCCACAGAGGACAGCGGAGCCTTGCGCGACGGCCGGGTAGACCTGGAAATCGGCGCCGCCGGTCACCACGACCCGGAAACCCGCACGGAGTCGTTGGTGCACTCGACGGTCCTAGGCATTGCGCGCCAAGGGAACCCGCTCTTCTCTGCCCCCATCGATCCGGTCAGCTTCGCCGCCGCCGACCACATCGGCATCTCCCGTCGAGGCAAGCAACAAGGCCCGATCGACGCCGCTCTCGCCCGGCTGGGCCTGCACCGCCGAGTCGCCGCGGTCGTCCCCGGCCACCCGAGCGCCCTGATTTTGGCGAGCGAGAGCGACCTGGTGACCATCGGCATCGCAGGCTGGCTGGACCCGTTGCTGGCCGCTCTGGGCCTGCTGACGTTCGCCATCCCGCTCGACCTGCCGCCCGTCGAACTGGGCCTGGCCTGGCACCCCCGGACCGCCGCCGATCCGGCCCAGGCCTGGTTCCGGAACCACGTGCGCTCCACCCTGCTCGCATCCTCCTGACCAGCGCGGATGCGTTTTCTGTCGGACCTAGCTGGTAGGAATCAAGCCGTGAAGATGACCCTCGCCCAACGCCGGGCCCGCCTCGGCATACGCCACCACCTCGCGGCACGGGCGACGACCGTCGAGGAAGCAGTCGACGGCGTCGTCGCGCTGCACGCCACCGATCCCGCTTCGGTGTACCTTTCCGCCTGGTCGCGCGTGCGCGACGTCTCGATCGCCGACGTCGAGGACGCGCTGTACTCCCGGCGCACCCTGCTGCGCATCCTCGGCATGCGGCGCACCGTTTTCGTCACCGACGTCGCCACTGCCGGTGTGGTGCAAGCCGCGTGCTCGTACGACGTCGCCGCCCGGCAACGCCGCCTGCTGGAGAAGCAGTTGGGCACCCTGGGCCATCCGGAGAACGTCGCGCGTCCTGGCGAATGGCTGGACGAGGTCATGGCGAGCGTCGAAAAAGCCTTGCACGCCAGGGGGTCGGCGACCGCTCAGCAACTGGCGGACGACGAACCGCGCCTGCGGCAGCAACTGCTGATGGCGAAGGGAAAACCGTACGAGTCGATCGGCAACGTCACCAGCCGGGTGCTGTTCCAGCTGGCTGCGGAAGGCCACATCGTGCGCGGACGCCCGCGGGGGAGTTGGCAGAGCACGCAGTACCACTGGTCCCCGCTGACGGATTGGCTGGCGAACGCTGAGGGGTCGGCTGGTTCTGGCGCTGGCCGTGGAGCCGAAACCGGCGCTGGCTCTGGCCCCGGCGCTGGGTCCGGCAGCCCCGCCCTCGTTCCCGCCGACTCGCCGGGCTCTGCTGCTGGGAATCCGCGTCACTCCGTTCCCGACGTCGCGGGCTCGGGTTCTGGAACCAGCGGGCCAGGCCGCTCCGAACTCGGCGCCGCCGGACAACCAAACGGCTCGGACTTGGGCACCATCGGCGGGTCCCACGACTGGCCAGGCCTCTCCGAAGACGAAGCCCGAGCCACCCTGGCCCGCCGATGGCTGCACGCGTTCGGCCCCGCCCCGGTCGCCGACCTCCGCTGGTGGACTGGCTGGACGGCAGGTCAGACGAAAAAGGCCCTGACCGCCGTCGCCCCCGCCGAGGTCGACCTGGACGGCGAATCAGCGATCGCCCTGCCCGACGACCTGGCCCCCGTCGCCGCCCCCGACCCGTGGATCGCCCTGCTCCCGGCGCTGGACCCGACCGCGATGGGCTGGCAGTCCCGAGACTGGTACGTCGGCCCGCACCGTCCCTCCCTGTTCGACCGCAGCGGCAACATCGGCCCGACGGTCTGGAGCGACGGCCGCATCGTCGGAGCCTGGTGCCACCGCCCGTCGGGAGAAGTCGCGGTCCGCCTGCTGGAGGACATCGGAACCGAGAAGACCGCCGCGGTGGACGCCGAGGCAGCCCGGCTGAGCGCCTGGCTGGGGGAGGCGCGAGTGGTGCCGAAGTTCCGCACGCCGGTGGAGAAGGAGCTGGCTGAGCAGGGAGGCAAGGAACTGGCCGGGTAGCGGGGTCGCATTCCGCCGCCGAGAACCGTGGCCGGGCCGAGAATGCGCCGGGCCCCGCTGCCGAGCCCCGATGGCGGGTCCCGCTGCCGGGCCCCGATGGCGGCCGAGGCCACCTGCCCAAGCCCGCGCCTGCCCAGGCCGGTCACCCGGGTCCGCGGTCGCCCGGGCCTGTCTAGCTGGCTAGTCCGGTCGTCCAGGTCCGCAGTCGCCCGGGCCCGCACCTGCCTAGGCCAGTCGCCCAGGCCCGCGGCCGCCCGGGCGCGCCAACTGGCTAGTCCGGTCGCCCAGGCCCGCGGCCGCCTGGGTCTGTCAGCTGGCTAGTCCGGTCGCCCAGGTCCGCAGTCGCCCGGGCGCGCCAACTGGCTAGTCCGGTCGCCCAGGCCCGAGGCCGCCCGGGCCTGCCAGCTGCCTAGCCCGGTCGCCCAGGTCCGCGGCCGCCCGGGCCCGCCAGCTGCCCGGGCTCGCCCGGCACTTCGATCTGCCTTCCGATCAACCGGCCCCGCCGACCAGCCCGCGCCGCCCCACCGAAATCCGGCCAGCCAGACCCTGCCGGAACAGCCCCTTATTTATTCACCTTGAACGATTTCAGGATCTCGTCCTTGTCCGCCGCGGTCAGGTTCCGGTACCCGTCGATGGTCAAGGTCGGATCCATCAGGTAGTAGCAGATCACGGCGGTCACCGGTTTCCCGCCGGAATCCTTGGCGGGCAGCGCCACGAAGACCATGCCGTTGTCGAAATCGGGATCGGTGTTGACACCGCCGTCGCAGTCGGCGACTCCGTGGTGCGCGGGACGGACGGAATACTTGTACCCCTGGACCCCGTCGATGTTCACCTCGCCCCATTGGCCGTGCTCGCCGTTGTTGACGTCTTGGAATTTGAAGCCGGTGGTCATCTCGTAGAACGACGGGATGATCTGCTGGAACAGCTTCAGCGCCGCGTCCTTGCCGGCACTGGCGCTGGCCGGGTACGCGGCGGTGAAGATGGACGCCTTGGTGACCTGGGCCTGAGAGGGTTTCCCGTCCTTGGTGCCGTGGCAGTCGCCGATGCCGTACTGCAGCATCTTCCATTCGCCGCCGCCCATGGTCAGCCGGGCGGAGAAGGGGGTCCACTCGTCGCTGACCTCGTACTGAAGGCCGGCCGCGTCGTCCGCGACCGGCTGGACTCCGGTGATGTGCGTCCAGTTGACCACGACGACGAGTGCGAGAAAAGCCGCGCCGAGAGCGAATACGAGGCCGGACGGGATGAACACCAACAGCTTCTTCTTGCGGCTCCACTTCTTCCGCGGCTTCTTGCCGGTCTCATCGCCCTCCGGACCGGCGTGCGGCGAAGAAACTCCGACGGGATTCCACTGTTCCGCTCCTGGCCCGGGAGGTCCCTGGGGGAAGTGCGGCCGCGTCGGCGGTTGTCCCGGATACCCGCCCTGCCCCTGACCGGGATACCCGGGATGCCCGGAAGGCTCCGGATAACCCGGACGGCCGGCTTGCCCTTGAGGGTTCTGATACGGCGGATACCCGCTTGGCTGCATTGCGCGATTCCTCCCCTGGCCGCCTTCCGGCGCATCGCGGAAGTGCGTGTTGATCAAGGAAGCTTATGAGGTCCGGGAACCGGCTGTACCGCGTTCGGCGATAGTCGACACCGCCCGGGCCGGAGGCAACCGGGGGCGGTCCGCGCCGGGCGCCACGGACCGGCGGCCACGGGGAGTCCGGAAGGCCGCAGTCCGTCGGGGACCGTCCCGGCCACCCGCCCGACAGCGTGAACCGGGGCACCAAGACCGATCAAGCCACTGGTCCGCTCCCTCCCCCTGACACCGCGGGAGCGTCCGCCCCGTTTTCGGTCCTCACCCGGCTGAGCTGGGTTCTTAATCGATTCTTGACGTCTCCCGGCAGTGGTGGAAGTCTCGTCAGGGCAGTCCGGGGCAACGGGGCCCGCACGCTAGGGTTGCACCGATTCCGGAAGTCGCAGAAGTCGTCCGGGGCGGGCGCCCCGGGGAACTTCCGCAGTGACCAACTTCAGCGGTCGGCGGCCGGCGCGCCGCCGCCGTGATCAACACCAGAGGAGTGGCAGCAGTGACCGTTCGCGTAGGTGTCAACGGCTTCGGCCGGATCGGCCGCAACTTCTTCCGTGCCGTGAAGGCGAGCGGTCACGACATCGAGGTCGTCGCGTTCAACGACCTCGGCGACGTCGCCACCATGGCCCACCTGCTCAAGTACGACTCGATCCTCGGCCGCTTCCCGGGCGAGGTCAGCGTCTCCGACGAGGGCATCGTCGTCGACGGCAAGACCATCAAGGCCCTCGCCGAGCGCGACCCGGCCAACCTGCCCTGGGGCGACCTGGGCGTGGACGTCGTCGTCGAGTCGACCGGCTTCTTCACCAACGCCGACGCCGCCAAGGCGCACATCGCCGGCGGCGCGAAGAAGGTCATCATCTCCGCGCCCGCCAAGGGCGAGGACCTGACCGTCGTCCTCGGCGTCAACGACGACAAGTACGACGGCTCGCAGACGATCATCTCGAACGCGTCCTGCACCACCAACTGCCTCGGCCCGCTGGCCAAGGTCCTCAACGACGCCTTCGGCATCGAGCAGGGCCTGATGACCACGATCCACGCCTACACGCAGGACCAGAACCTGCAGGACGGCCCGCACAAGGACCTGCGCCGCGCCCGCGCCGCCGCCCTGAACGTCGTCCCGGCCTCCACCGGCGCGGCCAAGGCGATCGGCCTCGTGCTGCCGGAGCTGCTCGGCAAGCTGGACGGCTACGCGCTGCGCGTCCCGGTCCCGACCGGCTCGGCCACCGACCTCACCGTCACCCTCAAGAAGTCCGCCACGGTCGAGGAGATCAACGCCGCCTACAAGGCCGCCGCCGAAGGCCCGCTGGCCGGCATCCTGAAGTACTCGGTCGACCCGATCGTGTCCTCGGACATCGTCACCGACCCGGCGTCCTGCATCTACGACTCGCCGCTCACCAAGGTGATCGGCGACCAGGTCAAGGTCGTCGGCTGGTACGACAACGAGTGGGGCTACTCCAACCGCCTCGCCGACCTGATCAAGCTCGTCGGCTCGAAGCTCTGAACCTGATGAGCGTCAAGAACCTCGACGACCTGCTGGGCGAGGGCGTTCAGGGCCGCTACGTGCTGGTGCGCAGCGACCTGAACGTCCCGCTCGACGGGTCGGCCATCACCGACGACGGCCGGGTCCGCGCCGCGCTGCCGACGATCAAGAAGCTCGCCGACGCGGGCGCGAAGGTCGTCGTCACCGCGCACCTCGGCCGCCCCAAGGGCGAGCCGGATCCGAAGTTCACGCTCGCCCCGGTCGCGAAGCGGCTCAGCGAGCTGCTCGGCGCCGAGGTCCCGCTGGCCGGCGACCTCGTCGGCGAGTCGGCGAAGGCGCTGACCGCCGGTCTGGCCGACGGCAGCGTCGTCCTGCTGGAGAACGTGCGTTTCGACGCGCGCGAGACCAGCAAGGACGCCGTCGACCGGTCCGAGCTGGCGGCCGAGCTGGCCGCGCTGACCCCGGGCGGAGCGTTCGTCTCCGACGGCTTCGGCGTCGTGCACCGCAAGCAGGCCTCGGTCTACGAGATCGCCGCGGTGCTCCCGGCGTACGCGGGCGGCCTCGTGCTGGCCGAGCTGGACGTGCTGAAGAAGCTCACCGACGACGTCAAGCGGCCGTACGTGGTCGCGCTCGGCGGCTCGAAGGTGTCCGACAAGCTCGGCGTCATCGCGAACCTGCTCACCAAGGTCGACCGGCTGCTCATCGGCGGCGGCATGGCGTACACGTTCCTCAAGGCCAAGGGCTGCGAGGTCGGCACGTCGCTGCTGCAGGAGGACCAGCTCGACCAGGTCAAGGGCTTCCTCGCCGAGGCCGAGAAGCGCGGCGTCGAACTGGTGCTGCCGGTCGACGTGCTCGCGGCCGACGGGTTCGCCGCCGACGCGGCGCACGAGGCCGTCGACGTCACCGCCATCCCGGCCGACCGCATGGGCCTCGACATCGGCCCGCGCAGCGCCGAGCTGTTCGCGCGGAAGCTCGCCGACGCGGCGACCGTCTTCTGGAACGGCCCGATGGGCGTCTTCGAATTCGAGGCGTTCGCCGGCGGCACCCGCGCGGTGGCCGAGGCGCTCGTCAAGAGCGACGCGTTCACCGTGGTCGGCGGCGGCGATTCGGCCGCCGCGGTGCGGCAGCTGGGCCTGCCCGAGGACGGCTTCTCGCACATCTCCACCGGCGGCGGCGCCTCGCTGGAGTACCTGGAAGGCAAGGAGCTGCCCGGCGTGGCGGCGCTGGAGGGGAAGAACTAAGTGGCACGCAAGCCCCTGGTGGCAGGCAACTGGAAGATGAACCTCAACCACCTCGAGGCCATCGCCCTGGTGCAGAAGATCGCCTTCGCGCTGCCGGAGAAGTACTACGCGAAGGTGGACGTGGCCGTGCTGCCGCCGTTCACCGACATCCGCAGCGTGCAGACGCTCGTCGACGCCGACAAGCTCTCCCTCACCTACGGCGCGCAGGACCTGTCGCCGCAGGACTCGGGCGCGTTCACCGGCGACATCTCCGGCCCGATGCTGGCGAAGCTGGGCTGCAGCTTCGTCACCGTCGGGCACTCGGAGCGGCGCGCGATCCACGGCGAGACCGACGAGCTGGTCAACAAGAAGGTCAAGGCCGCGCTCAAGCACGGCATCACGCCGATCCTGTGCGTGGGCGAGGAGCTCGAGATCCGCGAGGCGGGCGAGCACCTCGAGCACACCCGCAACCAGCTGATCGAGGGCCTCAAGGGGCTCAAGGCCGAGCAGGTGCAGGCCGTGGTGATCGCGTACGAGCCGGTGTGGGCCATCGGCACCGGCAAGGTCGCGACCGCAGCCGACGCCGAAGAGGTCTGCAAATCCCTGCGCGGGACGCTCTCGGAGAAGTACGGCGACGAGGTCGCCACCGCGGTCCGCGTGCTCTACGGCGGCTCGGTGAAGTCCGGGAACGTCTCCGAGCTGGTGGCCGCGGACAACATCGACGGGGCGCTGGTCGGCGGCGCGAGCCTCGACGGCGAGGAGTTCACCAAGCTCTGCGCGCTCGCCGCCGGTGGCCCGCTGCCCTGATCGTGGGCACTACCGGGTAGCCTGTGTGTTCGGTCCGTCACTAGAGCAGTGGACGAGTCCAGGGGTACGGTGAAGATCCGCACGCTGTGCGGGTTCGGCCGTACCCCTGCATGCTCCGACAAGCACAGAGGATGACATGAAGCTGTTCCTGCAAATCCTGTTGATCGCCTCCAGCGTCCTGCTGGTGGTGGCCGTGCTGCTGCACCGCGGCCGGGGCGGCGGCCTGTCGTCCCTGTTCGGCGGCGGGATGCAGTCGAGCCTCGCGGGGTCCAGCGTCGCCGAGAAGAACCTCGACCGGATCACGCTGCTGCTCGGGGCCATCTGGCTGATCAGCATCGTGGGTCTCGGCCTCCTGCTCAAGGTATGACCGGGTCCCCGGAAGGGGACTTGCGATCGGCGTGCCTATTGGGGGGCGCGCCGCCGATTCCAACGGGTGAGGATTCATGGTTGGCGGTAACGCGATTCGCGGCACCCGCGTGGGTGCCGGTCCTTCGGGCGAATCGGAGCGGGGTGAATCGGCGCCACGGCGCCGGGTGTCGTATTGGTGCGCGAACGGGCACGAAGCTCGCCCGTCGTTCGCGATGGACGCGGAAATCCCCGACGAATGGGACTGCCCGCGCTGCGGGCTCCCGGGCGGTCAGGACGAGCAGAATCCGCCCGCCGCGCCTCGTACCGAGCCGTACAAGACACATCTGGCTTACGTGAAGGAACGCCGCAGCGACGCCGACGGCGAGGCCATCCTCGCCGAAGCGCTCGAGCGCCTCCGCCAACGCCGCGAATTGATCTGAGGCACGGTTTCTCCGGGACCACCGGCTTCCCGTCCGCAAGGGCGAGGGCCGGTGGTTTTTTAGTTCCCGGGGTGGTCTGGACCGAGGCAGGTCCAGACCACCCCCGGGCGTTCCCGTGCGGTGGGGATGCCTCGGCGGTCTGGACCGCGGCCGGGTCCGGCGGTTCGGTTCGGTGGGGATTGGCTGTCGTCCGGGCGGTCCAGCCGGGCGAGAAGACGGGTGGGGACCTGTGGTGCGGTCCGGAGCGCGGGGCGTCGCCTGCGTGGTCCGGACCTTCAGGACCTTTGCGGGCCCGAAGACCCTCGGTTTGCGCCGGGGGAGTGGCTGTCGCCCGGGCGGCTCAGCCCGGCGGAGACGCTCCCGTTCGGACCGCCGGAACTGGATGCCGCCCAAGTGGTCCAGACCGCCCAGGAGCAGGTCTAGACCTCCGGAAAGGCCCGATTCCCGCTCTGGCACCAGCAAGACCCGGCGCGGCCAAGGCTCTTGACCGGTCCAGACCAATCCCCGTCAGGTTCAGCGGTCCAGCGGATACCGCGCCCGCACCCGGAATCCGCCGTCCTCCGTCCCGGACGTTTCGAAGCTTCCGCCCAGCAGGCGGGCGCGTTCGGCGAGTCCGGTGAGCCCGTGGCCGCCCGACGGGAAGGCCTCGCCCGCACGGCAGGCGCGGGCGTTCTCCACCTCGATGTCCAGCGCGCCGCTCGCCGCGTGGATGCGGATGGTGGCCGTCGCGCCCGGGGCGTGCTTGTGGACGTTCGTCAGGCATTCCTGCACCGTCCGGTACGCCGCCGCCGAGACCTGGCTCGGCAGGGTGTCCGGGAGCTGTTCGACGGTCAGCTGCACCGGGACGTCGCACTCGCGGATCAGGTGGTCCAGTTCGCCGATGCCGGGCCGCGGGCCGTCGTCCCCGGAACCGGAGCGCAGCACGCTCACCAGCGAGCGCAGTTCCTCGAGGGTTCGCGTCGACAGCTGGCGGATGACCTGCGCCGTCTCCAGCGCCGGGCCGTCCTTCGCCTGCGCCTGCAGCGCGCCGGCCTGCATGGCGATCAGCGTGATCTGGTGCGAAACCACGTCGTGCATCTCGCGGGCCAGCCGGGCGCGTTCCTCGGCGCGCACCGCGTCGGCGTGGAAGCGGCGTTCGCGGTCGCGGCTCTTGGCCAGCTCGCGCAGTTTCGCCGAGATCTCCGCACGCGCCCCGATCAGCAGGCCGATCGCGATCGGCATTCCGGCCACCAGCACGCCGTAGATCCCGTCGAGGACGTGTTCGCGCCAGCTCAGTTCCGCGAACTCCGACAGCGGCCACCGCACGAACCGGCAGGTGAACACCAGTCCCGCGCCGACCCAGGTCTGCCAGTGCAGCTGGCGCCGCGTCGCGAGCATGCCGAGGTTGAGCATCGACGCGAGCTGCGCCCATCCGGCGAAGAACCCCGGTACCGCGGCGAGCACCGCGAGGAACGGGAACCGCCGCCGCACCACGACCGCGAGGCACGCGGCGGCCGACAGGTAGAGCGAATAGGGCTGTGCTTTCGGCGGCACGACGAGCCAGACGTCGAGCACCGCCAGCAGCACGACCACCGCTTCGACGGCGATCGTCGCGACGAGGGGCTTCCGGAACACGGCGAACGCCCCGGTCAGGCTGACTCGCCTGTCCCGCCGGGCGGCTCCCGCGGCGGAGCTGCTCATCGAGATGCCAGGAATCGAGAGTCCCTCAGTGCTCATCGCGGCGACCCCATTCGTCTTGTGGACTTAGTGATGAGATGCTCCGGCCACCCGATCGGGACGCGCGGCGGTGAACAAATGTGCGGATGCTAACGGGAACGTGTGTGTTGCCAGTAAGTTTCACCCAGAGTGGTTCTTGTGGTGTTGTAATCTCCACAACTGCTCCAACAGGATGAACATAGCGCGGTCGACATCACCTTGTGTCGATCACATCACCTTATGTTCACCATACGGCGGTTCCCACATACTGGTGAGCCGCTTTTTGGCGCAGTGTCAGTTACTCCGTTTGCCGCCCAGGTCGACGCCGGGTCCGCGCCACGCGTACAGGGGAGAGATCACCCGTGCGGGTGGGTGGGAAGTGTCGCTGCGCAGTCGAAGGCCGCCGCGTCGTGGCGAGCACGGACGCGGCGGCCGGGTAAGCGGACGGGCTGAGGCTTAAGCGGGCGTCTCCGCAGTCGCGACGAGAACCGCGCGGCCGAGCACGTGGCCGAACATGGTGAACCCGAGGACGGCGGGCGTCGCGTCGGCCGGGACGCCGATCGACGCGACATCCAGGGCGTGCACGACGACGAAGTAGCGGTGCTCGCCGTGGCCTGCGGGCGGGGCCGCGCCGATGAAACGGGCGGCGCCCGCGTCGCCGCGCAGCTGGAAAGCGTCCTCGGGGAGTCCGGAGCCGGTGTCGTCGCCCGCGCCTTCCGGCAGGTCGGTGACGGTGGCGGGGATGTCGGCGACGGCCCAGTGCCAGAAGCCGGAGCCGGTCGGCGCGTCGGCGTCGTACACCGTGACGGCGTAGCTCTTCGTGCCTTCCGGAGCGCTGGACCAGGACAGCTGCGGCGACGTGTCCTTGCCGCCGGGCACGCCGAAGATCCCGGAGAACTGCTCGGCGGACCAGGCCGCGCCGTCGGCGACGGTCGTGCTGGTGACGGTGAAGCTCGGCACCTCGGGAAGGCGCGCGAACGGGGAGTTGGCGGACATGGGTTCCTCTCAAGAGAAGCGGTACGTCATCGACTATAACACTAATAATCGATGATTTGAGGGATCGTCTATCCTGAGAGCATGAAGCAGATGCTGTCCGAGCAGATCTACGACCAGGTCCGCGACGCGATCATGCGCGGCGAGGTCGAGCCGGGGCAGGCGCTGAAACCGCAGGAACTTGCGGCGCGGTACGAGGTCAGCCTGGCCGTGGTGCGGGAAGCGCTGGTGCGGCTGGTCGGGGAGGGCTTGGCGGAACGGCTGACGAACCGCGGGTTCGCGGTGCCCTCGCTGGCGGATCGGCGGTGGCAGGAGATCGTCGAGGCGCGCCAGACGGTCGAGCCCGCGATGCTGCGGATGTCGGTCGCGCGCGGAGACCTGGAGTGGGAGACGCGGGTGCGCGCGGCGGGGCATCGGCTCGCCCGGACGCCGATGTATGTGCCGGACGAAGGCAGCTACTACTCCGCCGCTTGGGCGGAGGCGCACCGCTTGTTCCACCGCACGCTGCTCGACGGCTGCGGGAACGCGGTGCTGCTGGAGAATTTCGACCGGATGTGGATGGCGAGCGAACTGGCCCGGCGCTGGACGGTGCACCCGGCGTACCGGCTGCCGGTGGAGGACGTGCTCGCCCAGCACGAGGCCTTGGAACGGGCCGCGCTGAGCCGGGACCCGGAGGAGGCGGCGGGATTGCTGACGGACCACCTCGGGGCGACGGCTGCGCTGCTGACGGGGGCGGAGGCGGCGGGGGAGTAGCGGATTCCTTACGGCGCGAGGGAGAGGGTCCGGCGGGAGTTGCTGGCAGGCGATGCCAATCGGAGGGAAGGCGGCGGATTCGTTGCCGCGCAACGGATTCAGGCGCGGCAGGAATGTGCGGGAGTTGCTGGCGAACCATTCGGCGGCGATGCTGCGCGGCGGGGGAGTAGCGAATTCGGTGCTGCGCGGCGGAGAAGAACTCAGCGGCAATGCGCGGGAAGTCGCTGGCGAGCCATTCAGCAACCGCCTTGTCCCGCAACGAAAAAGGCTCCCCGCGCCACACGCGCGAGGAGCCCTTCCCGGCAAACCGTCTTACTCGGCTGGCGGCTGATACACCTTCGTCAGCTTCCCGGCCGCCTCGCGGTCGAGGAGCCACAGCGTCCGCCGGTAACCCCGGGCGCCCGAGACGGGGATCTGCGTTTCCGGCGCACCGGCCAGTGCCTGCGCGACCGCGTCCGCCTTGGCGGTTCCTGCCGTCATCAGCCACACCTCGCGGGCGCGGCGGATGGCGGGCAGCGTCAGCGATACGCGCGTCGGCGGGGGTTTCGGGCAGTCGCGGACCGGCACTACCGAGCGCTGTGTTTCGCGCACCTCGGCGGTTTCCGGGAACAGCGACGCCGTGTGGCCCTCGCCGCCGAGGCCCAGCAGCATGATGTCGAACTCCGGCACGTCCGCGCCGGGGCCCGCCGCGTCGGAGAGGACCTTCGCGTAGGCCTCGGCGGCGGCGTCGACGTCGTCGCCGAATTCGCCGTCCGACGGGGCCATCGCGTGCACCCGTTCCGGAGCCAGCGGCACGTGGTCGAGCAGGGCTTCGCGGGCGCCCTTTTCGTTGCGCTCGTCCGAATCCGCCGGGACGAACCGTTCGTCGCCCCAGTAGATGTCCAGCCGCGACCAGTCGATCGCGTCCCGCGCGCTCGACTCCCGCAGTTCGCGCAGCACGGCGATGCCGGTGCCGCCGCCGGTGAGCACCACCGACGCGGCGCCGCGGGCCGCCTGCACGTCGACGATCCGGGTCACCAGGCGCGCCGCGGCGGCCGCGGCGAGCAGGTCCGGGTTTTCGTAGACGACGACCTCGGTCCGGCTCATGAGCTGCTCTTTTCCGCCGTCTTGCGGGCCGTCTTCGGCTTCGCGGCGGCAGCGGGCTTAGCGGCAGCGGGCTTCGACCCGTTGGAAGCGGCGATCTTGTGCAGCCCGTGCAGCGCCGCCTCGTAGATCTCGTCCGGGTCGAGCCGCCGGAGTTCCTCGACGAGGCACTCCGGGTTGCTGCGCCGCTGCAACGCGATCCGCCGCGTCGGCTGGCCCGGCTGGGTCAGCGTGCCGACCCGCCCGTCCGGCCGCGTCAGCTCCACCGCGCCCGACTTCCGCTCCAGCTTCACCGAGATGATGCCCTGCGCGCTCGAGCTCTTGACCCGGTGCACCGGGGCCTTGAGGTACTCGGCGAGCCAGCCCGCGAGCAGTTCGGTGGACGGCGAATCCGCCTCGCCGGTCACCGTCGCGCTCGTGATCTTCTCGTACGGCGGCAGGTCCAGCGCCGACACCAGCTGCGCCCGCCAGCGGGTCAGCCGGGTCCACGCCAGGTCGGTGTCACCCTCCACATAGGACTTCGCGCGCGTGGTGAGAGACCTTATCGGGCTCTTTTCCGCGGCCGAGTCGGTGATCCGCCGCTGTGCCAGCTGACCGAGCGGGTCCTCCGCGGGAGCCTTCGGGCCGGCGCCGGGCCACCAGGTGACGATCGGCGCGTCCGGCAGCAGCAGAGGCACCACGGCGCTCTGCCCCTGCGCGGCCAGCGGACCGTACAGCCGCAGCACGATGACCTCGCTCGCGCCGGCGTCGCCGCCCACGCGGATCTGGCCGTCTATCCGCGGCGCGGCCGTGCGCGCGCCCTTCGCCACGACGATCACCCGCGACGGGTGCTCGCGGCTGGCGTCGTTCGCGGCCTCGATGGCGTCCTCGAGTTTGGCGTCGTCGTCCGCGACGATCACCAGCGTCAGCACCCGGCCGAGCGCGACCTGGCCGCCCTGCTCGCGGATCTCCACCAGTTTCTTGTTCAGCGCCGACGTCGTGGTCGACGGCAGGTCGATGATCACGGACGCCTCCAGTGCCTGCCGGTACGCTCCAGCATTTCGTCAGCCGACTTCGGTCCCCAGCTGCCCGGCGGGTACTGCTCCGGCGCGGTGCCGAGCTTCGCCCAGTGCGACAGCACCGGGTCGAGGATCTCCCACGACAGCTCGACTTCCTCGTTCACCGGGAACAGCGACGGCTCGCCCAGCAGCACGTCCAGGATCAGCCGCTCGTAGGCCTCCGGCGACGATTCGGTGAACGCGTGGCCGTAGCCGAAGTCCATCGTGACGTCGCGGACCTCCATCGTGGTCCCCGGCACCTTCGACCCGAACCGCAGCGTGATGCCCTCGTCCGGCTGCACGCGGATGACCAGCGCGTTCTGCCCCAGCTCCTCGGTGGAGGTGGAGTCGAACGGCAGGTGCGGCGCGCGCTTGAACACGACTGCGATCTCGGTGACGCGGCGGCCGAGCCGCTTGCCGGTGCGCAGGTAGAACGGCACGCCCGCCCAGCGGCGGTTCTGCACCTCCAGCGTCACCGCGGCGTACGTCTCGGTCTTCGAGTCCTTCGCGAACCCGGCTTCCTGCAGCAGCCCCGGCACCTTCGTGCCGCCCTGCCAGCCGCCCGCGTACTGCCCGCGCGCGGTGGTCTGGTCGAGCGGAAGCATCGGCTTGGTCGCCGCCAGCACCTTGGCCTTCTCCGACCGCAGCGCCTTCGGCTCGAACGACAGCGGCTCGTCCATCGCGGTGAAGGCGAGCAACTGCAGCAGGTGGTTCTGGATGACGTCGCGCGCGGCGCCGATCCCGTCGTAGTACCCCGCGCGGCCGCCGAGGCCGATGTCCTCGGCCATGGTGATCTGCACGTGGTCGATGAAGTTCGCGTTCCAGATCGGCTCGAACAGCTGGTTCGCGAAGCGCAGCGCCAGGATGTTCTGCACCGTCTCCTTGCCGAGGTAGTGGTCGATGCGGAACACCGACTCCTCGGGGAAGACGTCGTTCACGATCGCGTTGAGCTCCTTGGCGCTCTTGAGATCGTGCCCGAACGGCTTCTCGATGACCACGCGCCGCCAGGTGTTCTCGTCGGCCTGTGCGAGGCCCGAACGCGCCAGCTGCTTGGTCACCACGGGGAACGCGCCCGGCGGGATCGACAGGTAGAACGCGGTGTTGCCGCCGGTGCCGCGTTCCTCGTCCAGTTCGCGCACGGTCTTCGCGAGCCGGTCGAAGGCGTCGTCGTCGTCGAAAGTGCCCTGGACGAACCGGATACCTTCGGCGAGCCGGTTCCACACCGACTCCTTGAACGGCGTCCGCGCGTGCTCGCGCACCGAATCGTGCACCAGCTCGCCGAAGTCCTGGTGTTCCCAGTCCCGGCGGGCGAAGCCGACCAACGAGAACCCGGCGGGCAGCAGCCCGCGGTGCGCGAGGTCGTAGATGGCGGGCATGAGCTTCTTGCGCGCCAGGTCGCCGGTGACGCCGAAGATCACCAGGCTCGACGGCCCGGCGATCCGCGGCAGCCGCTTGTCGCGGGGGTCCCGCAGCGGGTTGCGCCAGGTGGTCACTGAGCGGCCTCCTGCACTGCCCGCACGAGCTCGGCGAGCCCGGCGGCGCGGTCGGTCAGGTGCAGCCGCAGCACCGGGCGCCCGTGCTCGGCGAGCACCTGGCCGTCGCCGAGCGCCTGCGCGTGCTGGAGCTGCCCCAGCGTGTACGGGCGGTCCGGCACCGACAGGTCGTCCTCGACGGCTCCGGTGATCTGCAGGAAGCTGCCGTTCTGGTGGCCGCCCTTGTGGTACTGCCCGGTGGAGTGCAGGAACCGCGGGCCCCAGCCGAACGTGGTCTGCACGCCGGTCCGTTTGGCGATTTCGCCGCGCAGCAACGAAGTCGACGCGTCGTCCAGCCGGTCGAGGTAGGCCTGCACGGCGATGTACCCGCCGTCGGCCACCGAACCGAAGAACGCGCGCAGGACGTCGGCGAGCTTGCCGTCCGTCGAAACTCCTTCGCTGCCAAAGACTTCGACCGCACCGTCCACAGTGGCCGGTGCTTCGCCGCCCTTCAGCTTCTCCGGGTCGTCCAGCAGCGCACGCGCCGCCTTCTTGGCCGCCTCGACGTCCGGCTGGTCGAACGGGTTGATCCCGATCAGCCGGCCGACGAGCGCGGTCGCGAACTCCCACAAGAGGAACTGCGCGCCGAGCGGGCCGGTCACCGAGATCTGCGCCGCGCCTTCCGGAGCGCCGATCGCGACCGCGGTCGCGTCCTTGCCGTGGTCGGCGAACCCGGGTGCGTCCGGGCCCTCGACGGCCACCGGCAGCAGGCCGGTGCCGAGCTTGCCGGTGGACTCGGCGATCAGCTGCTCCGCCCAGTCCGGGAATCCCTTGATGCCCGAACCGGTGTCGGCCAGCACGACCTTCTCCGCGCCCGCCTCGTGCGCCGCACCCCACGCCGCCGCCAGCTGCACGGCCGGGTTCTCGGGCGCGTCCTCGGCGAGCGTTTCCGCGACCGACGCCGCCTGGTCGAGCAGCCGCGCGACGTCCGCGCCCGCGAGACCGGCCGGCACGAGGCCGAACGCGGTCAGCGCGGAGTAGCGGCCGCCGACGTGCGGGTCGGCCAGGAAGGTCTTGCGGTAGCCCTCCTTCTCCGCCAGCTCGGAGAACGGGGAGCCGGGATCGGTGACGACGACGATGCGCCGCCCCGCGTCGATCCCCGCGTCCGCGAACGCCTTGGCGAAGATCCGGCGGTGGCTGTCGGTCTCGACGGTGCCGCCGGACTTCGACGACACCACGATCACGGTGCGCTCGAGGTCGCCCGCGAGCGCGTCGGCCACCTGGCCGGGGTCGGTCGTGTCGAGAACCGTGAGCGGGACGCCGGCGGTGGCGGTGATGACCTCCGGCGCGAGCGACGAACCGCCCATGCCGGCGAGCACCACGCGGTCCACGCCCTCGCTGCGCAGTTCCGCGCGCAGCGCTTCGATTTCCCCGATCAACGGACGCGACGACTTGTGCAACGTCGTCCAGGACAATCGGATCGACGCTTCGGACTCGGCGTCCGGACCCCACAGGGTGGAGTCCTTGGCGGCGAGCTTGGCAGCGGCGCCGTCGGCGGCCAGCCGCTGCGCCAGCGGCGCTGCCTTTTCTGCCAGTTCGGCGTCGACGATCACGACGCCGGTTTCGTCCCCGCTCATGGTCTCTGGTTCAGCCCCTCGCTTTGTTCAGCTGCCCGGTCACCGTGTCCAGCAGTTCCTGCCAGGACTTCTCGAACTTCTCGACGCCTTCGGTCTCCAGCGTCACGAACACGTCCGGCACGTCGATGCCGGCCGCCGACAGCTTGTCGAAGATCGCCTGCGCCTGCTCGCCCTTTCCGGAAACCGTGTCGCCGGTGATCTCGGCGTGGTCGGCGACCGAGTCCATGGTCTTCTCGGGCATCGTGTTCACGACGTCCTTGACCACGAGCTGGTCGACGTACCGGGTGTCGGAGTAGGCCGGGTCCTTCACGCCGGTGGAGGCCCACAGCGGACGCTGCGCGTTCGCGCCCGCCTCGGCGAGCGCCTTCCACTGGTCCGTGGCGAACAGCTTCTCGAAGGCCGCGTACGCGAGCCGCGCGTTGGCGATGGCCGCCTCGCCCAGCAGCGCCTTGGCCTCGTCAGTGCCGATCGCGTTCAGCCGCTTGTCGACCTCGCTGTCCACCCGGGACACGAAGAACGACGCGACCGAGTGGATGCCCTTGAGGTCGTGGCCGTTGGCCTTCGCCTGCTCCAGGCCGGCGAAGAAGGCCTTGATGACGGCCTCGTAGCGCTCGACGGAGAAGATCAGCGTGACGTTGACGCTGATGCCCTCGGCGAGCACCGCGGTGATCGCGGGCAGGCCCTCTTCGGTCGCCGGGATCTTGATCATCACGTTCGGCCGGTCGACGGTCTTCCACAGGTCCTTGGCCTCGGCCACCGTCTTGTCGGTGTCCTTCGCCAGGCGCGGGTCCACCTCGATGGACACGCGGCCGTCGACGCCGTTCGTGGCGTTGTACACGTCGCGGAACAGGTCCGCGGCGTTGCGCACGTCGGTGGTGGTCAGCTCCCGGACGGTGCCGTCGAGGTCCGCACCGCGCGCGGCGAGGTCGTTGACCTGCTCGTCGTAGGCGGCGCCCTTCGACAGCGCGTTCGCGAAGATCGTCGGGTTGGTGGTCACGCCGACGACGTGCTTGTCGCGGATGAGCCCGGCGAGGTTGCCCGAGTTGAGGCGCTCCCGCGAGAGGTCGTCCAGCCAGATCGAGACGCCTGCTTCGGACAGCTGTGCGAGCCGATCAGTGCTCATGGTTGCTCTCCCTTCAGTTCTTGGTGTTGGCGATCGAGCGGCGGGCGGCGTCGACCACGGCTTCGGCGGTGAAGCCGAACTCGCGGAAGAGCGTCGCGGCGTCGGCCGAGGCGCCGTAGTGCTCGATCGACACGTTCTCGCCGGCGTCGCCGGTGAAGCGCTGCCACGGCATCGCGATCCCGGCCTCGACCGAAACGCGGGCCTTGACCGTCGGCGGCAGGACGGCGTCCTTGTAGTCCTGGTCCTGCGCGTCGAACCACTCGACGCACGGCATCGAGACCACGCTGGCGGGGATGCCGTCGGCCTCGAGGGTCTTGCGCGCCTCGACGGCCAGCTGGACCTCGGAACCGGTCGCGATCAGCACGACCTCCGGGGCGCCGTTGGACGCCTCGGCCAGCACGTAGCCGCCCTTCTTGACGCCCTCGGCGTTCGTGCCCTCCAGCACCGGCACGTTCTGCCGGGTCAGCGCGAAGCCGGACGGGTGGTGCACGTCCTCCAGCACGGCCTTCCACGCGTACGCGGTCTCGTTGGCGTCCGCCGGGCGGACGACGTTGAGGCCCGGGATGGCGCGCAGCGCGGCGATCTGCTCGATCGGCTGGTGCGTCGGGCCGTCCTCGCCGAGACCGATCGAGTCGTGCGTCCACACGTAGATGACCGGGGCCTTCATCAGCGCGGCGAGCCGGACCGGCGGGCGCATGTAGTCGGAGAAGGTGAGGAAGGTCGCGCCGTACGGGCGGGTGCCGCCGTGCAGCGCGATGCCGTTGAGGATCGAGCCCATCGCGTGCTCGCGGATGCCGAAGTGCAGCGTGCGGCCGTACGGGTTGGTCTTCCACATGTCGGTGCCGGCCGCGGCCGGGCCGAACGAGTCGGCGCCCTTCATGGTGGTGTTGTTGCTCTCCGCGAGGTCCGCGGAACCGCCCCACAGCTCGGGCAGCGGCTCGGCCAGCGCGTTGAGCACCTCGCCGGAGGCCTTGCGGGTGGCGATGCCCTTGGCGTCGGGCTCCCACGACGGCAGGTTGTCCGCGAAGCCCTCGGGCAGCGTGCGGGTCGACAGCCGGTCGGCCAGCTTCTTGCGCTCCGGGTTCGCCGCGGCCCACGCCTCGAAGCGCTCCTGCCACTCGGCGCGCTGCTTCTCGCCGCGTTCGATCGCCTGGCGGGTGTGCGCG
Source organism: Amycolatopsis sp. Poz14 (assembly GCF_006704225.1). Lineage (NCBI taxonomy): Bacteria > Bacillati > Actinomycetota > Actinomycetes > Pseudonocardiales > Pseudonocardiaceae > Amycolatopsis > Amycolatopsis sp. Poz14. The sequence continues at coordinate 7,769,047 of NZ_JACLHD010000001.1, read as the reverse complement.
AGCACGGCCTCGTCGACGTCGAAGTTCTTCTCCGGGTCGAAGCCCAGCGCCTTCTTGACGCCCGCGACCTCTTCCGCGCCCAGCGCCGCGCCGTGCGCCTTGCCGGTGTTCATCTTCGTCGGGGCCGGGTAGCCGATGATCGTGCGCAGCTGGATGAAGGACGGCCGCGTGGTCTCGGCCTGCGCCGCCTTGATGGCCGCCTCGATCGCGACGACGTCCTCGCCGCCCTCGACGGTCTGCACGTGCCAGCCGTAGGCCTCGTAGCGCTTCGCGACGTCCTCGGACAGCGCGATGTTGGTGTCGTCCTCGATGGAGATCTTGTTGTCGTCGTAGAAGACGATCAGGTTGCCCAGCTCCTGGCGGCCCGCGATGGACGAGGCCTCGGAGGTGACGCCCTCTTCGATGTCGCCGTCGGAGGCGATCACGTAGATGTGGTGGTCGAAGATGCTCTCGCCGGCGGGGGCGTCCGGGTCCAGCAGGCCGCGCTCGCGCCGCGCCGCCATCGCCATGCCGACGCCGTTCGCGAGGCCCTGGCCCAGCGGGCCGGTGGTGGTCTCGACGCCCTTGGTGTGCCGGTACTCCGGGTGGCCCGGGGTCTTGGAGCCCCAGCGGCGCAGCTGCTCGAGGTCTTCCAGCTCCAGGCCGAACCCGGCCAGGTACAGCTGGATGTAGAGGGTCAGGCTGGAGTGCCCGGCGGAGAGCACGAACCGGTCGCGGGCGGGCCACTCCGGGTCGGCGGGGTCGTGCCGCATCGTGCGCTGGAACAGCGTGTACGCCAGCGGCGCCAGGCTCATCGCAGTGCCCGGGTGCCCGCTGCCGCATTTTTCGACGGCGTCCGCGGCCAGCACGCGGGCGGTGTCCACGGCGCGGGTGTCGGTCTCGGTCCAGTCGGCCGGCACGTTGCGCCGGAGCAAGGGGTTGGTCTCGCTGCTAGAGGTTTCGGACACTGAACTCGAACTCCTGCGTCGGTGAAGTGGTGGCTGTATTCCGTGCGTGCCGCTCAAGTGCTGCGGTGTGCGCCCTCAGTTATCTCAATCGATCCCGAAGGGACGATATTCCTGCTGGCGGCGCTGTGCAGGCGGAGCGAGCGGCCCGTCGCTGTCACCCTAGTGCGTACGCGTGCGCGCGAGCGCGGGCGCGCACCCTGCGGGTGAGGTGATCCTGCCCGCCTGTCTGTCTCCGGCTACCCGCCGCGGGCCGTCCCGACTCATCGCGGCCCGCCGCGGCGGACGTGACGGAGGGAACACCGCCGGGCGTGTCCCGGACCCGCGGGCGTCGGGCCGGTCCGTCACGTCTAACATCGATCGCGGGCCAGGCACGGAAGTTCTCCATGAGCACCGCCTCTTCTTCCGCGCCGCCCGGCCCAGGACTGACTCAGGGAGAGAAATGTCGTTGGTGAACGCTGCGCACGGACGCAGTGAAGACACCAGCGCCGTACCCCCGGACGGCGGACGGCCGAGCGGGGCCCGGCGAAGCTTCCGCCAGGTGGCCGGCGCGTACGCCGCACTGGCGAAGCCGCGCGTGATCGAGCTTCTCCTCGTCACCACGATCCCCGCGATGTTCCTCGCCGGGCGCGAGGTGCCGAACCCGTGGCTGGTGGTCGCGACGCTGGTCGGCGGTACGATGGCCGCGGGCAGCGCGAACGCGCTCAACTGCGTGATCGACAGCGACATCGACAAGGTCATGAACCGCACCAAGCGGCGGCCGCTGGTGAAGGACGCGGTGCCGCGGCGCAACGCGCTGATCTTCGGACTCGTCCTGGGCATCGCCTCGTTCGCCGTTCTGTTCTTCACGGTGAACCTGCTGGCGGCGGTCCTCGCGATCGCGACCATCCTGTTCTACATCTTCGTCTACACCCTCGGCCTCAAGCGGCGGACGTCGCAGAACGTGGTCTGGGGCGGGGCCGCGGGCTGCATGCCGGTGCTGATCGGCTGGGTCGCGGTCACCGGCACCGTGCAGTGGCCGGCGTTCGTGATGTTCGGCGTGATCTTCTTCTGGACGCCGCCGCACACCTGGGCGCTGGGCATGAAGTACCGCGACGACTACGAGCGCGCGGGCGTGCCGATGCTCCCGGTCGTCGCGACCGCCGAGCACGTGGCCCGGCAGATCGTCATCTACTCGTGGGTGATGGTCGCCTGGACGCTGCTGCTGCTCCCGGTCACCAGCTGGCTGTACGCGACCTTCGCGATCCTCGCCGGCGGCTGGTTCCTCTTCTACGCGCACCGGCTGCAGGCCTCCGTGCACCGCGGCGAGGAGACCAAGCCGATGGCGCTGTTCCACCGGTCGAACACGTACCTGATGATCGTGTTCGTCGCGCTGGCGGTCGACTCGGCGATCGGCTTGCCGGTCCTCGGCCTGCCTTTCTGACCCGACCCGTTCGCACCCGATCCGCGCCGGGCAGGAATGGCCCGGGATCCTCGCCGGTTGCACTCTTCCGGCCCCGATCCCGACCTGAAAGCAGGACCTTTCCTTGCCCGAGGAACCGGCCTACGAAGCCGAGCTGCGCCGCGAGCAGGCTTATGTCGACGCGCTGTTCGCGAAGCTCGACGCCGAACGCACCCAGACCCAGCGCCGCCTCGACGAGACCCTGCGCCAGACCGGCGGGACGCCGCAGGCGCGGACCGAACGCGAAGCCGCCACGAACCTGCACAGCGACCGGCTCGCCCAGCTCGGTTCGGTCGAACAGGGGCTGTGCTTCGGCCGGCTGGACTTCGGGCCCGGCAGCGCCTCCGAAGACACCGAGGAAACCGCCTACATCGGACGGCTCGGGCTGTTCGACGAGGACGACGACTACCGGCCGCTGCTGATCGACTGGCGCGCGCCGGTCGCGCGGCCCTTCTACCTCGCCACCGCCGCTTCGCCGGACGGCGTGCGCCGCCGTCGCCACCTGCGGTCGCTGAGCCGTCGCGTCACCGGGTTCGACGACGAGATCCTCGACCTGACCGCCGCCGACCAGGGCCAGGACCTCGGGCTCGCCGGCGAGGCCGCGTTGCTGGCCGCGCTGGAGCGCCGCCGGACCGGCGAGATGGCCGACATCGTCGCCACCATCCAGGCCGAGCAGGACCGGATCATCCGCGCGCCGCTCGGCGGGGTCATGGTGGTGCAGGGCGCGCCGGGCACTGGCAAGACCGCGGTCGCGCTGCACCGCGCGGCGTACCTGCTCTACACGCACCGCCAGCAGCTGACCACGCGCGGCGTGCTCGTCGTCGGCCCGAACTCGACCTTCCTGCGCTACATCGGCCAGGTGCTGCCGTCGCTCGGCGAGACCGGCGTGCTGCTGTCGACCATCGGGCAGCTGTGGCCGGGCCTGGACGCGGACGGAGCCGAGTCGCCGGAAGCGGCCGAGGTGAAGGGCCGGCTGGTGATGGCCGAGGTGCTCGCCAAGGCGGTCCGCGACCGGCAAGGTGTACCCGATCCGGTGATCGAGATCGAGCACGAACGCGAGATCCTCAAGCTCGACCGGAAGACCTGCGCGCAGGCCCGCACCCGGGCTCGCCGTTCGCGCCGGCCGCACAACCTCGCGCGGCGGCTGTTCGTCTCCGACGTGCTCGATGCGCTCACCCGGCAGGCCGCCCGCGCGCTGGGCGAGGACCTGCTGGACGCGCAGGACGTCCAGGACATCCGTGCCGAGCTCGCGTCGAGCCCCGCGGTGGCCGCCGCGCTGAACTCGCTGTGGCCGAAACTCACGCCCGCGGGCCTGCTGGACGACCTGTTCGCCGAGCGCGAACACCTCGACCGGGCGGCGGGCGAGCTGCTGTCCGAAGAGGACCGGAAGCACCTGGAGAGCGGCCGCGACGCGAAGTGGACGCCCGCCGACGTGCCGCTGCTCGACGAACTGGCCGAACTGCTCGGCAGCGACGACTCCGAGGAGGAGGCCGAGCAGAAGCGCCAGGAACGCGTCGAGCGCGCGTATGCCGAGGGCGTGCTGGACATCCTTGAGCAGGACGAGGAAATCCAGGACGAGGAGATCCTGCGGGTGTCCGACGTGCTGGACGCCGAGCTGTTCGCCGAACGCCAGCAGGCGCGCAGCGAGCTGACCGCGGCGCAACGGGCGGCGCAGGACCGGACGTGGACGTTCGGGCACGTGATCGTGGACGAGGCGCAGGAACTGTCCGCGATGGACTGGCGCCTGCTGATGCGCCGCACGCCGAACCGGTCGATGACGCTGGTCGGCGACGTCGCGCAGACCGGTGCCGCCGGGGGAGCGCGGACCTGGGACGAGGTGCTGTCGCCCTATGTCGCGGACCGCTGGCGGCTGGAGCAGCTGACGGTGAATTACCGCACCCCGGCGGAGATCATGGCGGTCGCGGCGGGCGTGCTTGCTGAACTGGACGTGGACCTGGCCGCGCCCGCATCGGTGCGGGAGACCGGGGTGCCGCCGTGGGGCGTGGAGGTCGCCTCGCTGGACGAGGAACTGCCGCCGCTGGTGGCCGCGGAACTGTCCGCTGTGGACGGTGGGACGGTCGCGGTCCTGGTGCCGGGTTCGCGCATGGACGAGGTGCGGAAGCTGCTTCCGGAGGACGACCGGCTGAGCGTGCTGACCGTCGATCGTTCCAAGGGACTGGAGTTCGACGGGGTCGTGCTGGTGTCGCCGGACGAGATCGTGGCTGGCTCGGCGCGCGGGCTGAACGACCTGTACGTGGCGCTGACCCGGGCGACGCAGCGGCTCGGCGTGGTGCGGACTGGTCCGGCGGTGCCCGCGCTCGGCGGGCTTGGTTAACCCGGACCCCGCCCCACCACCGCCCTCAACGGAACGGCTGCGCCGTGCGGATAAAGTCCGGGCATGCAGAACATCGGCAGGACAGCTGTCCTCGGCGCGGTCGTGGCGGTCGCCGCGTTCGGCCTCACGGCCTGCGGCGGCGACAGCAGCGCGGCTCCGGCGACCCCGAGCCGCGAGTGCACCGCGGACGACATCAAGACCACCGGGAACTTCGGCCAGGCGCCGACGATCACCATCCCGGACGACTGTGCCCCGCCGAAGAAGCTGCTCACCAAGGATCTGTCGGAGGGCACCGGGAAGGCCGCGGCCGCCGGGTCGAAGCTGTCCATGAACTACCTGGTCGTCACCTGGTCGAACAAGAAGAAGCTGGACAGCTCGTTCGACCGCGGCGAGCCGTTCGGCCTCGATCTCGGCGCCGGCCAGGTCATCGAGGGCTGGGACCAGGGCCTCGTCGGCGTCAAACAGGGCGGGCGGCGGTTGATGATCATCCCGCCCGCCCTCGCCTACAAGGACGGCGGACGCGGCATCGCGCCCAACGAAACGCTGGTGTTCGTGACCGACGCCCTCTCGGTTTCCTGAGTCAGGGGATCAGCAGCAGCTTCCCGGTCGTCCGGCGTCCCTGCAGGTCCTCGTGGGCCTTGCGGGCGTCGGCGAGCGGGTAGCGGCCGCCGATGCGGACGTTCAGCGAACCGTCCTGCACGGCGGCGAACAGTTCGCCGGCGCGCCAGTCGAGTTCCTCGCGCGTGCGCAGGTAGTGGCCGAGCGTCGGGCGGGTCAGGAAGAGCGAGCCGCCGGAGTTGAGCCGTTGCGGGTCGACCGGCGGCACCGGGCCGCTGGCCGCGCCGAACAGCGCCAGGGTGCCGCGGATCTTCAGGCTCGCGAGGCTGCCGTCGAAGGTGCTCTTGCCCACGCCGTCGTAGACCGCGGCGACGCCTTCGCCGTCGGTCAGCTCGCGGGTCACGGCGGCGAAGTCCTCGCGGTCGTAGCGGATCACGTGGTCCGCGCCGGCGCCGCGAGCCAGTTCGGCCTTCTCGTCGGTGGACACGGTGCACAGCACTCGCGCGCCGCGCGCCTTCGCTAGCTGGACCAGCAACAGACCGACGCCGCCGGCCGCCGCGTGGACGAGGATGTCGTCGCCTGCCTGGACTTCGTAGGTCGAACGCACCAGGTAGTGCGCCGTCATGCCCTGCAGCATCGTGGCGGCGGCGAGCTCGTCGGACACGCCGTCCGGCACCTTCACCGTGGCGCTGGCCGGGACCACCGCGCGCTGGGCGTAGCTGCCGAGCACGCCCTGCCAGGTCACGCGGTCGCCGGGGGCGAATTCGGTGACGCCCTCGCCGGTCTCCACGACGGTCCCGGCGCCCTCGGAGCCGAGGACGAACGGCAGGTCGATCGGGTAGATGCCCTGGCGCTGGTAGGTGTCGATGTAGTTGACGCCCGCGGCGGCGAGGTCGACCAGCAGTTCGCCCGCGCCGGGCGGGCCGGGCTCGATCTCGGCCAGTTCCAGCACTTCCGGGCCGCCGGTCCGGGTCACCTGCACTGCGGTCGGCATCGTTCCTCCTCGAGATGGGCGCGTCTGGCGTCCACTATGGCCGAGAACACGGTCGGGCCGCGGGGGCGGGGGTCTCGGGTTAAGCTCCGGACGTGGCTGAGGAGACCGAAAACACGCCGACCGCGCCGACTGCCCGCCAGCTGGCGTCCGCCCGCGACTTCGTGGCGAAGCACGGGAAACCGTCGCGCGCCGTGGTCGAGAACATCGGCCTCGCCGGCGCGCGGGTCGTGCTCGTGGGCCCGGACGGGGCGATGGGCGACGTGCTGGTCGCCGGGGTCGAAACCGGGAACGCGCTGGTCGAGCAGGTCGACGACCTCGAGGCCGCGGAGTGGGACAGCGAAACCGTGAAGACTGTCAAAATCGGTGCCGCGCACCGGCGCAAGATGGCCGGGCCGCGAGCAGGCCGGTGACCCGCTCGGCGATTTTCGTCGGCTGCGCCGCGCTGCCCGAGGGCGACGGCGACGAGGCCGCGGTGCTGCCCGCGCTCGCGGACCTCGGATTCACCGTGAGCTGGGCGGCCTGGGACGCGGCCGCGGACTTCGCCTCGGCGGACATCGTCGTGCTGCGCGCCGCCTGGGACTACCCGGAGCGGCGCGAGGAATTCCTCAGCTGGTGCGAGGACGTGCCCGGGCTGAGCAATCCGGCCGCGGTCGTGCGGTGGAACACGGACAAGACGTATCTCGGCGAACTGCTCGACGCCGGGGTGCCGACGGTGCCGGTCGAGATCGTGCCGCCGGGGGAGAAGCCGCGCTGGCCGAAGAAGCCGTTCGTGGTGAAGCCTTCGGTGGGCGCGGGAGGCCGCGGCGCCGCCCGGTTCTCCGCCGCCGGTGCGGACGCGGAGCAGCATCTGCGCACTTTGCACGACGAGGGCCGCACGGGTCTGGTGCAGCCGTATCAGTCCAGTGTGGACGCTCAGGGCGAGATTGCGGTGACGTATTTCGGCGGCGTTTATTCGCACGCCTTCACGAAATTCGCGCCGCTGGAGTCCTCAATGGACAGTTCCGGGCTGTACCGGGAGGAGCGGCTCGCGGCCGCGGTCCCGGCCCCGGAGGTGCGCGCGGTGGCGGAGGACGCGCTGGACGCCGCTTGCGGGCTGCTCGGGATCTTGCGGGCGGAACTGCTGTACGCACGGGTCGACCTGGTCCGCGGGGACGACGGGCGTCCGCTGGTGCTGGAGCTGGAATTGACCGAGCCTTCGCTGGGTTTCCGGCACGCAGACGCGGGTGCGCCGTTGCGGTTCGCGTCGGCGATGCGGCAGCAGTTGGCCTAGCTCGGGCGGGCTACGCGGCGTTTCCCGGGGAGACTTTGCGCTCAAGCTGAGCGGATGTGAGTCGCCCGCTTGAGCCGCGCGTTACGCACGCTCGATTCGCGTCGGCGATGCGGCAGCAACTGGCCTAACTCAAGCCGTCCGCCGCTTGGCCGCCAACCGTTCCGCTCGGGGCCACCGGACGTCCGTCGCCCAGCCGAGGCGTTCGAAGGTCCAGATCACCCGCGCCGAGACGTCCACTTGGCCGCGCAGGACGCCGTGCCGGGCGCAGGTCGGGTCGGCGTGATGGGAGTTGTGCCAGGACTCTCCCATGGACAGCAGCGCCAGCGGCCAGAAGTTCGCGGCGCGGTCGCGGCTCGCGAACGGGCGGTCGCCGATCAGGTGGCACACCGAGTTCACCGACCAGGTCACGTGGTGCAGGAACGCGATCCGCACCAGCCCGGCCCAGAAGAACGCCGTCAGCGCGCCCTGCCAGGTGCCGCTGAAGGCCCAGCCGAGGGCGGCGGGCAGGGCGAGGCTGAGCGTGATCCACAGCCAGAAGAACCGGTTCACCAGGCGCAGGTCGCGGTCGCCGACGAGGTCGGGCGCGAAACGGTCGGCGTTGGTGACCTCGCGCTGGAACATCCAGCCCATGTGCGCGTGCCAGAACCCGCGCAGCAGCGCCGCCGGCGAGGTGCCGAACAGCCACGGCGAATGCGGATCGCCCTCGCGGTCGGAGAACGCGTGGTGGCGGCGGTGGCTCGCGACCCAGAAAATCACCGAACCCTGCACCGCCATGCTGCCCGCGATCGCGAGCGCGATCCGCAGCGGGCGGCCCGCTTTGAACGCGCCGTGGGTGAAGTAGCGGTGGTACCCGACAGTCACGCCGAGGGTGGCGAGCACGTAGAAAACGGTCGCGAGGATCAGGTCGGTCCAGCCGATGCCCCATCCCCACACCAGCGGCACGGCGGCGATCAACGCGGCGAACGGCACGAGCAGGAACGTCTTGAGCACGAGCATCTCGGCGGTCCCGCGCCGGCCGGAGAGCAGGGGTTTGGCGGCACGGGCAGGGGCGGTCGGCATGGCGGCACCTCGGGCTTTTCGGAAAGCCGGACGGTGACGACGGTAAGCCGCCGACCTGTCCGCCGGGCCGACGCGCAGTTACGCCCGGATGACCGTCAGTTCGCGGTGGCGAGTTCCCGCTTCTCGGCGGGCTCCAGCGACGTGACCGGGCCCCGGTCGCGAGTGCCGGTCCACAGCACCGCCGTCACCACGATCACGAGCGCCGAGCCCAGCACGTGGAAGGACACCATCGCCTCGGGCACGCCCAGCGCGTACTGCACCGTCCCCAGAACACCCTGCAGCAGCGCGACAATCCACACCCACGCGTACCGCCGCCACACGCTCTTCGGCGCGCCGACGCGCATCAGCGTGAGCCCGAAGACCCCCAGCACGACGAGGTACGCGATCAGCAGTCCGCTGTGGATCCGGGCCAGCTGCTCGATCGGGGCGTCGAGGCGATGCGTGTTGACGTCGCCGCCGTGCGGGCCCGCGCCGGTGACCGTGGTGCCGGCGATGAGCACCGCCCACATCAGCACCGTCAGCAGCACCAGCATCTGCCGTCCCAGCTTCGGGACCAGCGGGCGCGCCGGTTCGTCTCCTTCGCGGAAGGCCTTCAGCAGCAGGACCGCCAGCCACACGAGCGGCGTCGACGCGAGGAAGTGGATCGCGACCGTCCACCATTCCAGTTTCGCCAGCACCGTCAGCCCGCCGATGACCGCCTGCAGCACGACGCCGCCGGGCATCGTCCAGGCGAGCTTCACCAGCCGCTTGCGCTCCGGGTGGTCGATCTGGATCCGCCACGCGGTGAGCACGGCGAGCGCGGCCACCACGATCACGACGCCGGTCAGCATCCGGTTCGAGAACTCGATCCACTGCGTGACCGCGTCGATGCCGGAGTGCCGCACCGGCACGAGGCTGCCCGCGACGCACTGCGGCCAGGTCGGGCATCCCAGCCCGGACCCGGTCACCCGCACCACGGACCCGGTGACGCCGATGCCTGCCTGCGCGACCACCGCGGCGATCCCGACCGCGCGCTGAACCGCGGCGGACGGATACGGCAGGCGGGCGATCAAACTGCGAAGGGACACGCCGAAAGAATACTCGCGCGCGTTTTCCCGCCTGCACGCGGCGGTATTGTTCCGCCCGGATTCGCCAGCGTGCGCAAGGAATCGGGTGCGGCGGCGGTCACATTCCGGCGCGAAATTCCGCGCGGAAATCGCGGTGTGGGATTCAGGTGAGTTTTGTGGTTCGCGTCGCCAGCACGCCGGCCGCCGCCGCCCACGCCACCAGCACCGCGGCCGGTCCGAGCGGGAACTGGCCGTCCACCAGCGCCGCGCGCATGCCTTCGGCGAGCGCGCCGGAAGGCAGCAGCGACACCACGAACCCGACCCCGGACGGCAGCGCCGACGGGGCCAGCAGAATCCCGCCCGCCAGCAGCAGCACGAACCATACGATGTTCGCCAGCGCCAGCACGGCTTCCGCGCGCAACGCGCCGCCCAGCAGCACGCCCAGCGCGCCGAAAGCCAGCGTCCCCAGCACCAGCAGGACCACCGCGGAACCGATCCCGGCGGCCGACGGGGACCAGCCCAGGAAAGCCGCCACGATGCCGAGCACCACGGACTGCAGCGCCACCACGACCAGCGCCGCCACGACCCGTCCGGCCACCAGCAGCCAGCGCGGCAGCGCCGTCGCCGAAAGCCGCTTCAGCACGCCGTACCGCCGGTCGAAGCCGAGCGCGATCGCCTGGCCGGTGAACGCCGACGACATCACCGCCAGCGCGAGGATCCTCGGCGTCATCCAGTCCACTTTGGACGTCGAGCCGAGCTGGCTCGCCGGGAGGATGTCCAGCAGGCTCAGGCCGATCAGCAGCGCGAGCGGAATGATCAGGGTGAGCAGCAGCTGCTCGCCGTGCCGCAGGGTCAGCGCGGCCTCGACGCGCGCGTGCGTGCGCAGCATCTTGCCGAGCGAACCGCGGCCGGGCGCGGGGGCGAAAGTGCCCGCGGGGAACGGAGAACTCATGCGCGCAGCTCCCGTCCGGTGAGTTCGAGGAACACTTCTTCGAGCGTCCGCCGTCCGACTTGCAGTTGTTCGGGCAGTACGCCCTGTTGCGCGCACCAGGCGGTGACGGCGGAAACCACCTGCGGGTCGACCGCGCCCTCCACCAGGTACGAACCGGGCGCGGTTTCGCTGACCCGGTAGCCCTCCGGCAGCGCGGCCGCGAGCAGCGTCGTGTCGAGTTTCGTGCGGGCGCGGAACCGCAGCTGCGCCGCCTCGCCCGCCTCCAGGGTCAGCGCATGCGGCGTGCCTTCGACGACCACCTTGCCGTGGTCCACGATCACCACCTGGTCGGCCAGCGTTTCCGCTTCCTCCATCAGGTGGGTGGTGAGCAGGACGCTCACGCCGTCCGCGCGCAGGGCCGCGAGCAGGTCCCAGACCAGCCGCCGCGCCTGCGGGTCCATGCCCGCGGTGGGCTCGTCCAGGAACACCAGCTCCGGGCGGCCGACCAGCGCGCACGCCAGCGAAAGCCGTTGCTGCTGCCCGCCGGAGAGCCGTTTGAACGGGGTCCGCTTCGCGCCGGCCAGCCCGAGCACGTCGAGCAGCCACGCCGGATCGTGCGGGTTCGCCGCGCAGGAAGCCACTAGCCGCAGCATTTCCTCCGCGCGCACGCCCGGGTACGCGCCGCCGCCCTGGGGCATGATGCCGACGCGGGGGCGGAGCCGGGAGCTGTCCGCGACGGGGTCGAGGCCGAGCACGCGCACCCGGCCCGCGTCAGGTCTGCGGAAACCCTCGCAAATCTCGACAGTGGTCGTTTTTCCGGCGCCGTTCGGCCCGAGCAGGGCCAGCAGGCAGCCACGCTCCATGCGCAGGTCGATGCCGTCGACCGCGGTGGTGGAGCCGTAGCTTTTCGCCAAGCCGGAGATCTCGACGGCGGGGTTGTCCACAACGAATCACGATACGACGTCGGCGGGCGCGCGCGGTGCTGGGGACGCCGGAGGTGTCCTGGACAACAGCAGCGGCGAAACCCGGTACACGATCGCGAGGCCGCCGAGGGTCACCAGAGCGGCCGCGCCGTAGGCCCACGGCAGGACGTACGAGCGGCCGTCGAAGGTGCCGCCGGTGGGCGGCAGCAGGAACGGCAGCCCGGCGCTGATGACCGTGGCGACCACCCGGAACCGCGACGTCCCGGCCGCGGCGGCGAGCGGGATCACCGCCCACAGCAGGTACCAGGGCTGGAGGTTGATCTGCAGGATCATCGCCGCGCCCAGCGAAACGCCGAGCCCGATGATCGGCCGGTACCGCCATTTGAAGCTGGCCCACAGGAATTTGATCGTGACGGCCGCGGTGATCGCGTTGCCGAGCGTGCCGAGGATCGGCACCAGCGCGTCGGTGTGGTTGCCCAGCCCGAGCGTGATGCCGAGGACGCCGCTGAGGTTCGCGATCTCCGCGGTGGGGGAGATGAACGACCGCACCAGCCCCGGCGTGCTCGCCGTCGCGCCGATCCAGCCGAAGCCCAGCCCGGTGCCGACGCAGATCGCGGTGAGCACGACGCCGAACAGCAACGCCATCGGCGCGCCCGCCCACACCAGGTCCTTCAGCCGCCCGTGCCATCTGCGCGCGACCATCACCGACAGGAACGGCAGCGCCAGCACCGCCGGGATCTTCACGGTGGCGCCGACGGTGATGATGACGACGCCGAGCGCGATGAAGAGCAATTCGCCCTTCGCCAGCGGCGGCGGACTGTCTCCCTTCACCCGCACCGGGAGCCGCCGGATGCCGATCTCCAGCCCGGCCACCATGAGCCCGATGGCCAGCGAATCGTTGTGCGCGCCCGCGACGAAATGGAAGATCAGCAACGGGTTCGCCGCGCCGAGCCACAGCGCGGTGGCCGGCTGCACGCCGAACCGCCGGGCCAGCCGCGGCACTGCCCACACGATCAGCAGCACGCCCACCATCGCGAGGCCGCGCTGCAGCAGCACGCCGACGACGATGTTGTTGCCGCCGACCGGGGCCAGCCACCCGCCGAGCCGCAGCAGCAGCGGGCCGTACGGGGCGGGCGTCTCGCGCCAGATGTTGGTGACGCCCGCGGTGAGCGGATCCGCGACGCCGAGCGCCTGCGCCGGGCCGAGCTGGTACGGGTCCATGCCGCGGTGCACGATCTCGCTCTGCGCGAGATAGCTGTAGACGTCGCGGGAGAACAGCGGCGGGATCAGCAGCAGCGGCGCGACCCACATCGCGACGGTGCGGGCGAGCTGCCCGCTGGTGGCCAGCCGCGCGCTCGCCGGACGGGCGAACCGGGCGAGCATGAGCCAGCTCAGCACCAGGATGCCCATCCCGGAGAACGCGATCGCGAGCGAGACCGTCGGGATCCGGATGAACAGCCGCAGCACCGGCAGGTCCTGCACCGGGTTGATCACCGGCGCGGCGCCGGCCCCGAGCGAGCCGAGCGCGAGGAACAGCGAGCCGACCGTGCCGAAGCGGCGGACCGCGTCGAGGCCGCGGGTCTCGGCGGCGTTCAGCGGATCGGTGCGGCGCGGGCCGACCGGCGACGGCGCGGCCGCCGGGTGGTCAGCGCTGTCGGCGCCGCCGGATACGTCCGGTTCCGGTGCCCGCTGGTCCGGGTGTTCGCCGACTGCCACGCCCGGAAGCGTATCGAGTCCGGTACGGGCGGCGTGGCGAGTCCGGCCGGAAGGCTGTGGACGGGTGCGGGGCGGCGGGTCGCGGGCGGGTTTGGCGGGCGGCGCGGAGGGGCGGATCGGTCTGGTTCGAGCGGAGGGGAGGATCGAGTCCGGTCGGCGTGCGGAGTCCGGCGGGAACGGTGTGGGCGGGTGCGGGGCGAGGCCCGTTCCGCGTGAGTCGGGTCACTGGGCGACACCCCGCCTTTGCCCGGCGGCCGGAAATAAGACACACTTGTGTTGTGAAAAAGAACGGGACCACCGGCGAGGGGCGCGGCGAGCAGCCGCGCACCGCGGCTGTCGGCGTTCCCGTGCAGGTCAGCGCCGCGAACGTGGCCGAGGGGCGCACCCGGCACGAGGTCGCCCGGCTGCTGCTGGAGCAGGGCCCGATGACCGCCGTGGTGGTCGCCGAGCAGCTCGGGATCAGCCCGACCGCGATCCGGCGGCACCTCGACGCGCTGCAGGCCGACGGCGAGGCCGAGACCCGCGACGCCCCCCGCAAGGGCCCGCGCGGACGCGGCCGCCCGGCCAAGCTGTTCCTGCTCACCGAAGCGGGCCGCGCCCGGTTCGGGCACGCCTACGACGACCTCGCGGTCTCGGCCATCCGCTTCCTCGCCGAGCACGCCGGCCCGGACGCGGTGCGCGCGTTCGCCGAGCGCCGGGTCGAGGGGCTCGTCGGGCCGCACCGGCAGGCGATCACCGGATCGGCTGATCCGGTCGAGCGCGCCGAGGCCCTCGCCACCGCGCTGAGCAGGGAGGGCTACGCTGCCTCGACCCGTCAGGTCGGGGCGGGAACCCCCGCCGCGAACGTCGGCGCGCAGCTGTGCCAGCACCACTGCCCGGTCGCGCACGTCGCCGCGGAGTTCCCGCAGCTGTGCGAGGCCGAGACGGAAGCGTTCGCGAAGCTGCTGGGCACCCACGTCCAGCGGCTGGCGACCATCGCGCGCGGAGACAACGCGTGCACCACACACGTACCCGCCGGACCGGCGGGTATCCCGGCCCATCCCGAGCCGGACCGCACGACGCCCGGACCAGCGGCCCCGCCGCCCGAAGGGCACGCACCACGGATCCCGAATGGAGGGAAACCCGCATGACTGCCGCTGCCGAGCAGCGCACTCCCACCACCGAGCCGTTGAGCCAGGAAGAGACCATCGCGTCCCTTGGCAACTACGCCTTCGGCTGGGCGGACTCCGACGAGGCTGGCGCCAGCGCCCGCCGCGGCCTGAACGAGGATGTCGTCCGCGACATCTCCGCGAAGAAGTCCGAGCCCGAGTGGATGCGCGACGCCCGATTGAAGGCGCTCAAGCTGTTCGACCTCAAGCCGATGCCGAACTGGGGCGCCGACCTCTCGGGGATCGACTTCGACAACATCAAGTACTTCGTGCGGTCCACCGAGAAGCAGGCGGCCAGCTGGGAAGACCTGCCCGAGGACATCAAGAACACCTACGACAAGCTGGGCATCCCCGAGGCGGAGAAGCAGCGCCTCGTGGCCGGCGTCGCCGCGCAGTACGAGTCCGAGGTCGTCTACCACCAGATCCGCGAGGACCTGGAGGAGCAGGGCGTCCTGTTCCTGGACACCGACTCCGCGCTGCGCGAGCACCCGGAGATCTTCCAGGAGTACTTCGGCTCCGTGATCCCGGCCGGCGACAACAAGTTCTCCGCGCTGAACACGGCGGTGTGGTCCGGCGGCTCGTTCATCTACGTGCCGAAGGGCGTGCACGTCGAGATCCCGCTGCAGGCCTACTTCCGGATCAACACCGAGAACATGGGCCAGTTCGAGCGGACGCTGATCATCGTCGACGAGGACGCCTACGTCCACTACGTCGAGGGCTGCACCGCGCCGATCTACCAGTCGGACTCGCTGCACTCCGCGGTCGTCGAGATCATCGTGAAGAAGGGCGCCCGCTGCCGCTACACGACGATCCAGAACTGGTCGAACAACGTCTACAACCTGGTCACCAAGCGCGCCAAGTGCGAAGAGGGCGCGACCATGGAGTGGGTCGACGGCAACATCGGCTCCAAGGTGACCATGAAGTACCCGTCGGTCTTCCTCATGGGCGAGCACGCCAAGGGCGAGGTCCTCTCGGTCGCGTTCGCGGGCGAGGGCCAGCACCAGGACGCCGGGGCCAAGATGGAGCACCTCGCGCCGCACACGTCCTCGACCATCGTGTCGAAGTCGGTCGCGCGCGGCGGCGGCCGGACCTCCTACCGCGGCCTGGTCAAGGTCGCGAAGCGGGCGCACCACTCGCGCTCCAGCGTGGTCTGCGACGCCCTGCTGGTGGACACGATCTCGCGGTCGGACACGTACCCGTACGTGGACATCCGCAACGACGAGGTGTCCATGGGCCACGAGGCCACCGTGTCCAAGGTCAGCGAAGAGCAGCTGTTCTACCTGATGTCGCGCGGCCTCGACGAGGCCGAGGCGATGGCGATGATCGTGCGCGGGTTCGTCGAGCCCATCGCGCGCGAGCTGCCGATGGAATACGCGCTCGAGCTGAACCGCCTGATCGAGCTGCAGATGGAAGGGTCCGTCGGCTAAATGTCCGTGGCAGAGAACAACGTTTCCGAAGCCATCCGCGAGGGGGTCGTCGTTCCGGCGGCCTCCCGCGCGGAGCGCTTCACCTCCTACGACGTCGAGGCCTTCGAGGTCCCCGGCGGGCGTGAGGAAAACTGGCGCTTCACGCCGATGAAGCGCCTGCGCGGCCTGCACGACGGTTCCGCCGTCGCCTCCGGCGAGATCACGCTGGAGACCGAGGCCGCGCCCGAGCTGAAGATCGAGACCGTCGGCCGCGACGACTCGCGGCTCGGCCAGGCGGGCGTGCCGAGCGACCGCATCGCCGCGCAGGCGTACTCCTCCTTCGCCAAGGCAACCGTCGTGACGGTGCCGAAGGAGACGAAGGCGTCGACGCCGTCGGTGCTGCGCATCCACGGCCCGGGCGAGGGCCAGGTCGCCTACGGGCACCTGCAGGTCCGCGCCGAGGCGTTCGCCGAAGCCGTGATCGTGCTCGACCACGTCGGGTCCGGCACCTACGCCGACAACGTCGAGTTCGTCATCGGCGACGGAGCCAAGGTCACCGTGGTCAGCGTCCAGGACTGGGCCGACGACGCGGTGCACGTCTCCGAGCAGCACCTCAAGCTGGGCCGCGACGCCGCGCTGCGGCACACCGTGATCACCCTGGGCGGAGACCTGGTCCGCATCTCGCCGACCGCGACCTTCACCGACAAGGGCGGCGACGTCGACATGCTCGGCGTCTACTTCGCCGACGGCGGCCAGCACCAGGAGCACCGGCTCTTCGTCGACCACGCGGTGCCCAACTGCAAGTCGCGGGTCGGCTACAAGGGCGCGCTGCAGGGCGAGGGCGCGCACGCGGTGTGGATCGGCGACGTGCTGATCCGGGCCGCGGCCGAGTCCACCGACTCCTACGAGTTCAACCGCAACCTGGTGCTCACGCCCGGGGCGCGCGCGGACTCGGTGCCGAACCTGGAAATCGAGACCGGCGAGATCGAAGGCGCCGGCCACGCGAGCGCGACGGGAAGGTTCGACGACGAGCAGTTGTTCTACCTGCAGTCGCGCGGAATCGCCGAAGAAGCCGCCCGCCGCCTGGTCGTGCGCGGGTTCTTCCACGAAATCCTGGTGAAGATCGACGTCCCCGAGGTGCGCGAGCGCCTCGAAGCCGCGATCGAGGCCGAACTCGAAGCCGTCGGCGCCTGACGCCCTCCACCGCAGACTTTAGGAAACGAAGAATGGCTACCCTGGAAATCAAGGACCTGCACGCGTCGGTGACCACCGACGAAGGCGCCAAGGAGATCCTCAAGGGCGTCAACCTGACCATCCGGTCGGGCGAGACGCACGCGATCATGGGCCCGAACGGCTCCGGCAAGTCCACCCTGTCCTACGCGATCGCCGGCCACCCGAAGTACACGGTGACCTCCGGCGAGGTGCTGCTGGACGGCGAGAACGTGCTCGAGATGAGCGTCGACGAGCGCGCCCGCGCCGGCCTCTTCCTCGCCATGCAGTACCCGGTCGAGGTGCCCGGCGTCTCGATGTCGAACTTCCTGCGCACCGCGGCCACCGCGGTCCGGGGCGAGGCTCCCAAGCTGCGCCACTGGGTCAAGGAGGTCAAGGAGGAGATGGGCAAGCTCGGCATCTCCCAGGAGTTCGCCGAGCGCTCGGTGAACGAGGGCTTCTCCGGCGGCGAGAAGAAGCGCCACGAGATCCTGCAGCTGGCGCTGCTCAAGCCGAAGTTCGCGATCCTCGACGAGACCGACTCCGGCCTGGACGTCGACGCGCTGCGCGTCGTGTCCGAGGGCGTCAACGAGTACAAGGCGGGCAACGAGGTCGGCGTCATGCTGATCACGCACTACACCCGCATCCTGCGGCACATCACCCCGGACTTCGTGCACGTCTTCGCCGACGGCCGCATCGTCGAGTCCGGCGGCCGCGAACTGGCCGACGAGCTGGAGGAGAACGGCTACGTCAAGTACGTCGGCTCCGCCGAGCCGGCCAAGGCCTGACGTTCCCCGCGCCCCGTTCCCGACGACACCGAGAGAGAGGAGTTGGCTCGATGACCACCACGGCTTCGAACAGCCCGACCAACTCTGTTCCCCTTGACGTGGCGGCACTGCGTGCCGACTTCCCGATCCTGACGCGCACCGTGCGCGACGGGAAACCCTTGGTGTACCTGGACTCCGGAGCGACCTCGCAACGGCCGGTGCAGGTGCTCGACGCGGAACGGCGGTACGTGTTCACGTCGAACTCGGCCGTGCACCGCGGCGCCCACCAGCTGTCCGAAGAGGCCACCGACGCCTACGAATCCGCGCGTGCCAAGACCGCGGAATTCGTCGGCGCGGACCCGGAAGAGCTGGTGTTCGCCAAGAACGCGACCGAGGGCATCAACCTCGTGGCGTACGCGATGAGCAACGCCGCCACCGCCGGACCGGAAGCGGAGCGTTTCCGGATCGGCGAGGGCGACGAAATCGTCATCACCGAGATGGAGCACCACGCGAACCTCGTGCCGTGGCAGCAGTTGTGCCAGCGCACCGGGGCGACGCTGAAGTGGTTCAAGGTGACCGCCGAGGGCCGGCTCGATCTGTCCGACATGGACAGTGTGATCACGCCGCGCACGAAGGTGGTCGCGTTCGCGCACCAGTCCAACGTGCTCGGCACGGTCAACCCGGTGGCCAAGCTGGTGGCCAAGGCGAAAGAGGTCGGCGCGCTGACCGTGCTGGACGCCTGCCAGTCGGTGCCGCACTTCCCGGTGGACTTCCACGCGCTGGACGTCGACTTCGCGGTGTTCTCCGGGCACAAGATGCTGGCCCCGTCCGGGATCGGCGTGCTGTACGGCCGGACCGAACTGCTGTCCGCGATGCCGCCGTTCCTGACCGGCGGTTCGATGATCGAGCTCGTCACGATGGAGCGCACCACGTTCGCCGCGCCGCCGCAGCGGTTCGAGGCCGGGGTGCCGATGACGTCGCAGGCGATCGGCCTCGGCGCGGCGGTGGACTACCTGTCCGCCATCGGGATGGACCGCGTCGCGGCGCACGAGCACGAGCTGGCCGCGGCCGCGATCGCGGGGATCAGCGCGATCCCGGGCGTGCGCATCGTCGGGCCGACCGACCTGGAAGACCGCGGCGCTACCGTCGCGTTCGTGATCGACGGCGTGCACCCGCACGACGCCGGCCAGGTGCTCGACAGCCTCGGCATTGCCGTGCGGGTGGGGCACCACTGCGCGTGGCCGCTGCACCGGGCGTGCTCGGTGCCCGCCACCGTGCGGGCGAGCTTCTACCTGTACAACACGCTGTCCGAAGTGGACGCTCTGGTCGCCGGGATCCGCGAGGCGCAGAAGTTCTTCGGGGTGGCCCAGGACGGGGCCGAGAAGTGAAC
This sequence comes from Amycolatopsis sp. Poz14, assembly GCF_006704225.1. Lineage (NCBI taxonomy): Bacteria > Bacillati > Actinomycetota > Actinomycetes > Pseudonocardiales > Pseudonocardiaceae > Amycolatopsis > Amycolatopsis sp. Poz14. Next base: position 7,749,910 of record NZ_JACLHD010000001.1, on the reverse strand, counting down.
CTGGAGAGCATGTACCAGGAGATCATCCTGGACCACTACAAGAACCCGCACGGGCGCGGCCTGCGCGATCCGTTCGACGCGGAGTCGTTCCAGGTCAACCCGACCTGCGGCGACGAGATCACCTTGCGGGTGAAGGTCAGCGACGGCAAAGTCGAGGACGTGTCCTACGACGGGCAGGGCTGCTCGATCAGCCAGGCGTCCGCGTCGGTCCTCACCGACCTGGTCGTCGGGCACACGGTCGACGAGGCGTTCACGACCATGGACGCGTTCGTGGAACTGATGCAGGGCAAGGGCAAGGTCGAACCGGACGAGGACGTACTGGAGGACGGCGTCGCGTTCGCCGGCGTCGCGAAGTACCCGGCGCGCGTGAAGTGCGCCCTGCTCGGCTGGATGGCGTTCAAGGACGCGGTGTCCAGCACCACCACAGGAGCTGAGAAGGCATGAGCGAAGAGACGGCCACCGACCCGCGCGAGGGGCGCACCGCCGCGGACCTGCCCGAGCAGTCCGCCGCCGTCCCCGCCGACATCGCCAAGATCGAGGACGTCGAGGAAGCGATGCGCGACGTCGTCGACCCGGAACTCGGCATCAACGTCGTGGACCTCGGCCTGGTCTACGACATCCGGGTCGAGACCGACAACACCGCGACGATCGACATGACGCTCACGTCCGCGGCGTGCCCGCTCACCGACGTGATCGAGGACCAGACGTCGGCCGCGCTGACGTCCGGCGGTCTCGTGAACGACTTCCGGATCAACTGGGTCTGGATGCCGCCGTGGGGCCCGGAGAAGATCACCGACGACGGTCGCGAGCAGTTGCGGGCGCTCGGTTTCACTGTCTGACGTTGTGCTTCGAGAAGGCCGCTCCCGGTTCGCCGGGGGCGGGTGCTATTACTGGTCAATGACCGAACCCGACTCCGAATCCGTGCGTTCTTCCGAGGAAAGACCCAGCCGCGGCCTGGCCGTGGGAGCGGTGTCCGTGGCCGCGGTGAGTTTCTCGCTCGCGGTGCTCACCTGGCTGGCCTGGCTGCTGGTCCGGCCCCGGATGCTGACCGCCGGGGTGTATCCGCTCGTGGCCGAGGTGTTCGTCCTGGTGCTCGGTGCGTTGTGGTTCCTGGCGCTGCTGGCCGGGGTGCTGGCGGTGGTGCTCGGGCGGCTCGGGGGAGGACTGCGCTACGGCGGCGACCTGGCCCGCAAAGGCGCGCTGCTGGGCGGGCTGACGGTGGTGGTGGCGCTGGCCGGGACGGTCGCGTTCACGGTTAGTCCTGGGTTGATGCCTGTTTATGGGGATGTTGGGCGGCCGCTTAATTCGATCCTTCGGGAGTAGGGGTTGTATAACGGCCTATACGGGGGTGGGTGAGTCCATTGTGGATAGAGGGGCGTTATCTGTCTGGGCGGTCCTCGGTCGTGTGACGGGTCCGCGGCTGGTGTCGATCCTCGCTCGGTGATCGACGGGTTTCTGGCCGCCGTCGCTGGTTTTCTGCGTGCTTCGCCGGTTTTCGGCGGTGCTGGCGCGTATGCCGTTGCGCAGGGGTATTTCACCTTGCTGGGCCGGGTGATGGTTGGCATGACTTGCCGCGGTGGTGAGGGCGTCGTGGTTTCGGGCGGCTCGTCGCCTGGCGGCGACATTGCGCTCGTTGGTTGCGTGGGGCACCCCGAAGCTTGATTGTGCTGACGGGCGGTGGGTGCTTGTCAAGGCGGGAAAGATGCCTTGACAAGCACCCACCGCCCGCAGGGAGGCTTCGTATCGGGGTGCGGGGGAGGGGCTGGGTGCCTCGATGGTTGGGTGCATCGGCTGCGGGTCGGGCTGAGTGTTTCGATGCGTGGGTGCGTCGGCTGCGGGAGCCGGGCTGAGTGTCTCGCTTGTCGGGTGCGTCGGCTGCGGTTGGTGGGTGGGATAGCGCCCCAATGTGGCATTGGGTGCGTGGGACGCACCCAATGTGGCGTTCGGTGCGTCTGACGCACCCAATGCCGCATTGGGGCGCACCGGAGTTGGTCGTGAGGGGAACCCTGGGGGAATCTGGGTTCGTGAGGGTTCCCCTCACGTACTTCGCCGAGCAGGGTTGGGGTGAGGGTCAGCGGGTTCGGGGCCGTCGTCCGGAGCGTCGGAAGACGACGAAAAGCAGTCGCAGCCCCGCCAGTGCGCTGATCATCAGCAGGTTGTAGCCGAACACGTGGTTGAGCGTTAGTCCGGGCACCAGTTGCGGACCGCTCGAGCTGGACAGCAGTAGTACGGCCATAAGTCCGGTTGCGATGCCGACCAGGGCCAGTAGCACCTCGTGCACCAGGCCGGTCACCAGGTCGCGGTCGCGTTCGTCGGAGAACAGGCGCATGTTCACCGACAGTCTGCCTTCCTCCAGCGCCGCGCCGATCCGGTCGACGCGGCGGGGGAGGCGGCGCAGCACCGGCAGCAAGGCGGTGAATTCGTCGGTGACGGTGCGGCGCAGGGTGTCCGAGCGCAGGCCGATGCGTTCGGTGGCGAATGCGCGGGATTCGGCGACCAGGTCGAAGTCCGGGGCTAGCGTCGCGAGGGTGCCTTCCATGGTTGCCAAAGCGCGGAACACCGCGGCGATCGGCGGCGGGACGGCGAGGCGGAAGTCGGCTACGACGCGGAACAGGCCGGTGAACAGGTCGAGACCGGGGCTCCGGCCGGGGCCGAAGTGTCGGGCCAGCAGGGCGCCGAGGGCGCGTTCCAGGCGTTGTTCGTCGAGATCGTCCGGGCGGTTGACGATTTCCAGCAAACCGTCGCGGACGCCGGCTGGGTCGCCGCGGTCGATGGCGGGCAGCAGGGCTTGCAGGCCGGCGCGCAGGCCGGTGTCCAGGCGGCCGACGGAGCCGAAGTCGAGCAGGCCGAGGGTGCCGTCTTCGAGCAGCAAAACGTTGCCAGGGTGCGGATCTGCGTGGAACACCCCGCCCAGCAGTACTTGGTCTAGCAGGCTGCGCAGGAAGGTGCGGGCGAGTTCTTCGCGGGAGTGCGCGGAACCTGTGGCGAGCGGTTTGCCGTCCAGCCGGCGCATCACCAGAACGCGCTCTGTGGACAGTGCTTTGTGGACAGTCGGCAACGTGACGCCGGGGACTGGATGTGCGGCGATGGCTTCGATGTTCGCGGCTTCGGTGCGGAAATCGAGTTCGTCCTCAAGGGACTCGGCGAAGCCGTCGGCCAGTTCCCGGACACCGAGCGAACGTGCCCAGCCGGCGCGTTCGTACAGCACGGCGGCGAGGCGGCGGACGATGTCGATGTCGCGTTCCACCTGCTCGCGGATCCCGGGCCGCTGCACCTTCACGACCACCTCGGCGCCGGACCGCAGCCGGGCGCCGTAAACCTGCGCGATCGACGCTGCGGCAAGGGGTTCGTCGTCGATGTGGGCGAAGGCGGTGACGTCGATTTCCTCCCGCAGCAAAGCGCGCACCTCGTCTTCGGGCGCGGGCGGGACTTGATCGTGCAGCTTGCTGAGTTCGCGGATGTACACCGGCGGCAGGAGATCGGCGCGGGTCGAGAGCAGTTGGCCGAGCTTCACGAACGTCACGCCCGCTTCTTCCAATGCCAGCCGCAGCGACCGCGCGAGTTTCGCCGAGCCGTCGGGTCCCGCGGTGCGCCGGCCGGTGAGGAACGAGCCGAGGCCGTGGCGGATCGCGATGCGCATGATCCGCGAGTAACGACGGGCGCGGGACGCGCGGGATCGCAGCGAGCGCATCCGGGCGAACAGTCCCGGTCCGCCGGACGGAACCGCGAGTTCGGCGACGAACAGGACCAGCAGGGTCACCGCGAGCGCACTGCCCGCCAACGGGATCAGCAGTCCGATCGCGACCCCGGCGTTGGTGAGCACGGCGATCGGGAACAGCCGGACAGCGGTGCCCGCGACGAGCCAGCCGGCCAGCGCGGCGCCGAGCGCCCGGACGAGACCGACACGCACCCCGAGCACTTTGCGGGCCGCGGCGACGAGCGGCCACAGCACGACGACGTAGGCCACCAGGCCGAGCAGCAGCGTTTGCATGCCGAAGAGCACACCAGCACGGCGGCGCGCGCGGATCCAGCCGGGGCGGGACGGGCCTCCCTCTCGCGGGGGAGCGCCCTACTTTCGGACGTAGTCGGCCCCGGTGGTGAACTTCTAACGTCATCGAGCGGACAAAGGGTTGCTTGCTTTCCCCGATGAGTACGGAGGACACGATGCACGCACGAGGGTTCCGGCGGATCGCCGCACTGGCCACGGTCGCCGCCGTGCCGCTCGGCTTCGGCCTGGCGACCGCACCCGCCGCCTCCGCCGCCGCGGCGACCACCGTCTACTACAGCTCGGCAGGCGCGCCGGACTACGTCGCGCAGATCGACCAGGGTGCGGCGAACTGGAACGCCGCGGTCACCGACGTGCAGCTGGTCAAGGACGAGGGCAAGGCGACGATCACCATCCACGAGGTGCACAGCGGCGGCTCGTACACGCAGACCGACGGCCACGGCAACGGCGACGTCTACCTGGACACGAGCCAGGTCGCGGAGGGCTACGACCCGACCCGCATCGCCGCGCACGAGCTCGGGCACAACCTCGGGCTGCCGGACCACTACGAGGGGCCGTGCACGGAGCTGATGTCGGGGCACGGTCCGGGCACGTCGTGCACCAACGCGAAGCCGGACGCGCAGGAGTCGGCGAAGGTGCAGCAGTTGTGGGCCAACGGGGTCCGGGCCGCGGGCACGCGGGTCACGACGACTGTCTACTGAGGACTCGTGAGTGTTTGTGCCGGTTCTAGCGGACTCTCATTTGGTGACCTACCGTGGTGGCATGGGTCACGGTTACGAGGTTACTGCTGGTTGGGGCGGTCGGCAGCCGATCTTGGACTCGTATGCGCGGCTGTCCAGGAACCAGGCCGGGAAGCTGGAGAAGTGCGAGACTCAGCACGCTGACAACCGCGAGACGATCGCGCGGCTGGGCGGCGTGCTGGGCGAGGAGATTTCCGACCCGAAGCTGTCCGCGTGGAATCCGAAGGTCCGCCGCAAGGGGTGGGAACGGATCATCAAGCGGATCGCGTCGCGGGCGTCCGATGGCGTGGTGTTGTGGAACACCGACCGGGGTTGGCGCCTGTCCTCGGATCTTGAGGACTTGTTCAAGCTGGTCGAGGGCTTCGACTCGGTCACGGTGGGGTCCTCGCACGGTCGTTATGACCTGTCGGATTACAACGACCGGTACCAGTTGCGGCAGGAGGTCGCGCACAACCAGCGCAACTCAGACGAAGCGTCTCAGCGGATTTCCCGCCGGTTCGACACGCTGCGCCGCCGGGGCATCCCTCATTTGCAGGGCCGGTCGTTCGGGTTCCCCGGGCTGGACCGGACGGTGCCGAAAGAACAGGCGCTGGACGAGGACGGCAAGGACACCCGGAAGCCGGTTCCGGCGGAACTAGTGGAGCGGGAGCGTGCCGCGTTGCGGTCCGGGACGCGCGCTCTCCTGGCCAAGGTGACCCAGGAAGCGGTGACCGAGGAATGGAACGCGGCAGGGCTGCGCACGGTCACCGGCGGGGTGTTCCGCCCGACGCAGGTCCGGGACGTGCTGCTGCGGCCGCGCAACGCGGGACTGATCGAGCACGACGGGGAAATCGTCGGGCACATGCCGGGCGAGCCGATCGTGGACCCGCACGATTTCAAGCGACTGCGAGCGCTGTTCGCCGGACGCACCCGGGGACGGCAACCGGGCAATACCTACGTGGGGTCCGGGATTGCGACCTGCCCGAAGTGCCGCAAGAAGCTGTCCGCCCGCCCGCACGTCGGCGAATACCCGGACGGACAGCGGCGGCGCCAATACCACTGCCCGAAAGCGCGCGGGGGCTGCGGCAAGGTCGCGGCGGACATGCGTGCGGTGGACCGGGAAATCCGCGCCCTGGTGATCGCGCGATTTTCGGACAAGAACCACGCGGCGGCGATCAAGGCCGCGCGGGCGCTGGTCTCCGATCGGCTGGCTGCCGTCGAGGCGGAGATCACCGAGTGCGAGGAACGGCAGGAAGCGATCGCGGCGAAGTGGGGCGCGCGGCAGATGTCGGACAAGGCGTACGACAAGGCGAACGAGCCCCTGCTGAAGGATCTCGCGCGCCTGGAGGCGGAGCGGGAGGAGTTGACCGGCGGCAACCCGGAAGGCCCCACCGAGGCCATGACCCTGGATGAAGCCGCCGCGAAATGGGACGCGGCCGATGTCGGCGAGCGACGCGCCATGCTCAGCGACGCGCTCGGCCGGGACACGCTCTGCGTCTACCCGTCCGCCCGCAAGGGGTTCCGCACGTTCGACCCGAAACGCGTCCGCATCGAGCCGTACGAGACCAAGCGCGGCCGGGCCGATACGGACCCCGGTCCCGGCGGCTGACCGCGCTGACGACGTTAACGGGAATACCAGCGACGAGGAAGGTCCTTCCATGGCGATATTCAGTCCGGGCAGCGGACCGTTGCCGACTGCGCCCGAAGACACCGCTGCCGCCAACCTGGACGCGTTCGTCGCGGACGCGTGCGCGCGGTGGGATTACACCCTGGTCGCGTCCCGCCGCCCCGAGGACGACCGCGACGACGGCCGGTACGTGTGTGATCTGGAGTTCCGGCGCCCGAACGGGAAGCACCACACGTGCCAGGTGGCCATGTTCGGGGTTCCGCGCGACTACGCCGAGGGCGGTGACGCGCTCATGTTCCCGGAGCCGCGGTTGTACGTGGACGGAGAGTCGTGGGTGTGGGACTTCGGGGTGGGTATCGCGGCGGCGTACTTCGATCGCAACCCTGACGACGTCAACCATCCCGAACACCCGGACCACGACACGTGGCTGCGCGACCAAGCCCAGGCGGCTCAGAGGCGCACGCGTAGCGACACGACCGCCGGCATGCCCGGGTCTCGGCGCATGGTGTCCTGATCGGACGGACCGGATCCGCTGACGGTGGCTCGCCGCTCGGGCGCGGGTTCAGAGCTGTTCGGACTCGCCGGTTGCCGGTTCGATCACGTTTGTGGGCATGTCGAATCTCATCTCGATGACGTCCTGCCTGAGTTCGCGAAGCTCCGATTCACTCGCGCGTGAAAGAGGAGCCAGGTTTCCGTCAAGGTCACGACTCCATTGCTTGCCGGCCGGATCGGTGAAGAGGACCAGATCGACATAGGCGGTGAGGAGACCCTTCGCGACGGCGTCGTGCGTGGACAATTTCGGGCCCGGCCACTCCTTGAGAACGGCGGCCATGCGGACAGAAGAGGACAGGTGGTCAAGCAGGCCATCGAGTCGCTGCGGCTCGGCGGTTGGGGGCAAGGCGTCGGCACTGAGCACGACCGGTCCTGCGGGCCGAACCTTGATGCAAATCAAGACTCTCGTCATGGGAGCGGAGTTTCGGTTGTTGTACATGAGGGAGACGCGATCGGTCCCAGAGACACGGTCCCGCTGGAGCCAGACTCCGAAGTTGGCAGGCAGTTCACGCCGGACGCTCCGGGATGTCCGCCAGAGCGCGCAACCAGCCAGTACCGCGCTCGTGGCCGATATTCCCCAGGGGGCAGCTTGAACCCAATCGAAACTCATCGCGCCCTCCGACGCAGTCCTGGTCTGGGCGCATTCGCACTACGGGGTACGGGCGCGCCTCGCATGAGCTGAATCTCGGCCGCAACGAACGACTGCGTTCACTAGGCAAGCCGAGTGTAGGGATGGGCGTGGTCTGTTCGGCTCTGCGATCCATTGGAAGCCTGGTATCTGGACGAGCGGCCCGGCGTCATGCCAGATCGTTGAGCAACTTGAGCAGGGCGAGCACATCTTCACAGATGGCTTCCGCTGGCAGGTTTTTCGCGACATCGATCGCGTTCAGGCCGAGTCCTGTGAGAATGTTCTTGGCACGGACGTCGATCAGTGTCTGTGGTGCGTCCCGGTCAACAAAGCTGCTGCCGATGGCGATGGCGTGGTGGTCTCGCAGGTAGTCGGTCACCTCGTCTTCCGTCTTGCCGGAGCAGGCGGCGAGTGTGGGTGGCCAGAGTAGGTATGCCTCGATGTAGCGGCGCCGCCATTTGCGGGCGTGGAAACCTTCGAGGTCTGGGCAGTTGGCGTCTTGGAGGTGGTCGCCGACGGTGTTGAGGGCTTCATCGTCGCGGTCGCGCAGGCTCACGGCGACTATTCCTGGGATGTCCTCGATGAGTGCCCTCCATAGATTCTTGCGCTCCTTGTGGGATGCTGTGGTGTGCCATGCCACCCAGTCTGTTGGCCAGGTCAGGCCGGCTGCTTGGGCAAGATGCTTGAGGATCGGGATGTCAGACGTCCCTTCCACAAACAGGATATGTTTGGCTTTGCGGACTTGGTCGATCCGCGGTGCGTAGTCAGAGCCGAGTCCTTCCAGGAGCCCGATCTTTTGGTGGGGCTCGGACAGGTATCGGGTGGATCCTCCCGGTTTGATCTGCAGGATTTTGGACGGCTCAGCGTTGCGTAGAATCTCGCTGGAATGGGTTGCCAGAAGTACTTGTTTGCCGACCGATGAGGCGAGATCCTCCAAACGTCCAAGCATCTCTTGCTGCAGTGTTGGGTGTAGGTGCGCGTCGGGCTCGTCGAAAAGAAGTACGTCTGCGTCAGGTGAGGTAGCGAGGGTGTAGACGCTGAGCCATTGCAGAAATCCGCTGCCCTCGACCATGAGATCGCGCAGGTTGTATCCGGGATGACGTTTGAACTTGTAGCCGTCGACCGTTCCCTTGTCGACCAGAACTTCGATGTAGGAGTGGTACTCTTCGCGAAAGTCCTTCACCTGCAGTTCAGCGTTGAAGACCCCGCGTAGCGCCTGAAGCAGCAGTTCCCATGGATCTTCTTCGCGCAGCCGTTTCAGGTCGGCGTCGCTAATTTTTGTGCGACGTTTTCCGGACTCATGGGCGGGCCGTTCACGCAGGGCGGCACGTTTTGCCAGGTTGGCCTGCTGCATGTCTAGAAGGAGGTTGCGTAGCACTGCTCCGGCCAGTCCCTCGCCGATTCGTCGGCGACGAATCGCGCCGTTAATGCGTTCTTCTCTAGCCATGATGCCGGCAAACGGAGGCAGGTAGGCTATCCGAGGTGCCGGATCGCCGGACGCAAGATTAGAGCTGGCGGTCTTGATGAAAAGTCGGTCATTCACTAGCGCAAGCCCGAAACCAAGTTCTCGCGCTTTGCCGTCTTGCTCCCATTCGCAGGTCAGGTGCAAGGTGTAGCCACCATCTGCGGCATCGGGTTCCTTAGCGGACTTGAGGTTTGTCCAGAGGTGCTTGAGCGAGGGGACATTGATTGGCGAGAACTGCTCGTCGCCCAAGCCGAACCCCTGCCGATCGGTTGCTTCGGGTAGCAGCCCTTCCTCGCCACGTTCCATGCGCGTAGCCGTTCGACAGAACTCCCAGACAGCGAGGCCGTGCAGAAGGGAGGTCTTCCCGGAGTTGTTGCCGCCAGCGATCAACGAGACACCGGGCCGAAGGGTGATCGTGGTGTCTTTGAACTGCTTGAACCGCTGAAAACTCACCTTCCTGATCGTGATCGGCGGACGCACGTCGTCAGTAGCCGACAAGCCGAGGCCTGAATTTTCTCCCATCAGGGGCAGGGCTCCGTCAGGGAGAGGTTCAGGGATGTCGGCGTGCTGCAGTTCTGTCACGTTCGATAGTCGCAGGCTGGTGGTCGTTCGTTGCACGCTGGCCGTTGAGGCGGGTCAATTCGTTGCCGGTCCGCGCCGTCGAAGTGATCAGCGCCGGACTGAACTCCGGGACCGCCGCAGTCCTGCACACCACCCACCCGTCAATGTTCGTCAAGGGCCTGCCCGCCGATCACCGCTGGACCGCCACCCAGTCCCGCGAGGCTGCCCTATCCGCGCAGTCACCGGCACCGGCCTGGCTCTGCGCTGGCCGGGCGACTGGAACCTGCTTGACTTCGAGCACCTCACCGGCCGTCCTGCGGACCCTTGGACCCGGCACCACTGATCTGGCCGCACTCACAGTGCCAGACTGGACACGCCGACGAGCGCAGCCTGGCGCTGGCCGGGACCGCAGTTGCTGCATGCCGCCTCAACCTGCGCAACATCCTCGTCACTGGGGCCCACCCTGCTTGCGGACTGGGCCAGGCCCGCCCTCGGCACCGCCTGGACAGACCCCGTGTACGCGGCGCTGTGGCTGATTGCCGAAGGCCACGCCGCAGCGGGTGTGGAAGCCGAGGCCCCGCCATCTCGGGGTGGCGGCATGCGCTCACTGCCGGGATCGACAACCTTCACCACGGTCGACGCCCGGATCTGGGAACAGATCGCCCGCGACGACCCGCAGTCCTGGAAGCAACTGCTGCACCAGGCGGTCCTCACCTAGCGCCAGTGCTGCGGCCGCGCACGCCGCGACTGAAGACCGTCTGCGCCGTTGCTTCTGGTCGACAAGATCAGTAGCCGGAACTCAGTCAGCGGGGTGATCCTGGCGAACATGGGAAACGAGCATGAGCTGTGCCAGGCCGGAGCGGTGATCTGGCGAGCGGCCATTGGCCTGGGAATCGGGGACGACGACACGATAGGCGGGGTCGGCCAGGAAACCGACCACGCCACAGAAGAGGCCGCAAGGGCTTGGGTCACGCGGGAGCTGCCACGGGCCGAGTTCCCGGACTGGGTCACCCAGCGCCCGCACGGTGCCGCCGGCGCGTTCCTGCACGGCAGTGTCACCTGCGGCTACCTGGCCGCCGACGAGCCGGAACCGTCTTGGAACCCGACGCCGACGCGCCAACGTGGGACGCGGACCTGGTCGAGGGCACCGTAAGCTGGCACCGGGGCAACTGAGGTGGAGGAGAGTTGCCAGATCAGGAGTTCGTCGCGCTTGTGGTTGCGCTCGGCCTCGGCCTCGGACTCGACCGCCAGGCTGCATGCCCAGGGCGCCTGTCTCGGCAGCGCGGCCCCAAGCAGGCCCGGCCTTGAACAGGAGAGATGAAAGAGGCCCCTGAGCGCGAGTGACCGTATTGGGAACGCCGCTGCGGCTGTCCGTGCGCGAGCAGCGGTCAAGGCGTCGTCGCGCCCCCTCCGAACTCCCCGCGCTCCGGGGCCGAAACAAGGGGCCGTTCCTCGCCCCGAACGAGCAGATCGACGACGCAGCTAAGTCGAACAGCCCCGCACATAACACACTAGTGCACTAGTTTTGCTGCTATGCTGCTTTGGCACTTAAGTGTCAAAACGGTAAAGCGGCGGCAGCTCAACCGCAGGTGCTGCAATCACCAGAACGGCTGAGCTACCGCCTAGGGTTACCTCCGGCCACGCACCACGCGAGCGGCAATACGGAGCACCCCGGCGAGCGGCCTTGCCCAAGCGGCAAGGCCGCTCAGGCCGAGAGCTTCAGCAGCCAAGCTGACGGCATCGACTCCCGCTGCCCCGTGATCGAGCAGTTCAGGCAACACCCCACGCGGCTCCCGCGAAGGTCTCCCTCTGTGTCGAGTTGACATCGCTTCCCTTCTCGTACCCGTTCGCATCGCCTCCGACATCCGGAGGCGATCTCTCGATCGGGAACGCCCCGTCTGCCTCCCTGAGAAAGTCACGACGAAATCGACTCGGCCATTAAAGAACGCACCTGGACTGCCGCGCAAATAACACCGCCAGACGTGTTGACTGCGCTTCGCTGTTACAAATCAATGCAATATGTCACGCAACCTCAACCTAAGCGGCGCGACGCGTGCGCGCACGTGATACGGGAAGCCGGCCCTTCCCCGCAAAGTGACGCAAGTCTCAGAACCCTGGCCGGTCGACCTCCGCTCCCGACTCGGACGGGACCGTCGTCGCCTGCCGCGAGTGCGGAACGCAGGACGACGACGAGACTCGGTGCAAAACTTCTCGAAGCGGCCAGCACGTCGAGGCGACCACGGCAAAGGTCGCCGCCGCGTTTCCGACGTTGCCCGGCCGCGAACCATCGGCGAACGCACTGCGCACGTGGGCATGCGCCGGCAAACGTGAAGCCTGACGAACACGGCCGACCACGACAAGCGTTGGCGATGCCGTCGATGCAGCGCACGTGACCCCGGTCCGCATGTTCAGGACTGCAAAGCTTTGACCGTTCCGCCGTCGCCATGCGTGACAGACCGTGATTCGACAGCGGCGGAGCCGGACAAAGGTCCCTATGCTGGGCCGAGGCTCGTGTGCAACCTCGACGAGACGAACACATACACGGCCTGGTTTCTGGCACTGCCGGAACGCTCGGACGGCCTCGGGACGGCGAGCGCCGCGCTTGCGCGTTCAGCCCGCGCATGACCGCTCGCTGCCGACGAAAAGCACTAGCTGCACAGCGGAGCGGTTGGAGCCGATCGAAGAAGCCGACGGAGGCGGCGCGTTCACCAATCGCCAGCATCGCTCGTGCGCATCAAGCTCCACCTGCGTCGGGCGGCACCCTGTCAAAAGCCGTTTCCTGCCCGACACCCAGCACCCCCGCCCGCCTCGCTCAATACAGCCGAGCAGGCGCGCTACCATCCAGGCGGGTGTGGCACCGCCGCGCCGCCGAGCAGGACCTCCCGGCTGGATCAGCGCCTGAGCCAGACCGCTCCAGCGCTCGCGGCGCGCCTGTCTGATCGAGAACGACTACTGGCCGAACTGAGGCTTGACAGCGCGCTCAGAAAGTCTGCTGCAGCGGTCGAAGCGGCTTCAGGTCTGCGGATTTCGCAGGTGACGGGCTTGGCCTCCGGTAGTGTTGGTCTTGACTGGCGAGTCGGTGCCGAGGGGGGCCATGGCTGAGCGGGTGGGAATTCCGGCGGCGCGGGACAGCCGCAACCGGCTGCACGGGCGGGCAGCGATCGACGCGGCACCGCCTCCGTTCGAGGCGTTCAAGCCGCTGCACTGCGGAGGTTGCACTGTGGCTGTGGTCGCGGTGGCGACCCATCCTCGCCGTAGACCCCGGGGCGGAACGACCCAGGTGACGGCGTTGTACCGCCTGCCCCCCAACGGAGAGCACGACGCGGGCTGCCCCTACGACTTCAAGAACCGCGCCGAGAACCTCATCCGCGACAGCCGCGGCACCCTCGTCAAAGACGGCGAGGACTACGAGCTGCGGCTCCCGGACCCCGACACGATCGAACCGCCTGACCCGCTGCCGCCCGGCAAGCCCGGCAAACCCACGGCCCGGCTCGCCGTGACCGCCTCCCCGTACAGGCTCGTCCCGGCGCTGAGCACCGCCGCGGGCATCTTGCGGCTCTTGCGCGAGTTCGACGACGACCTCGACGCGAGCAGCCGGTTCCGCGCCCGATATGCAGGCAGGACGCTGCGCTGGAACGAATTCTGCCGCAGCGCGAACGAGGCCGTCGCGATCGCCGGCTATCTCGAACACGAACCTGCGACACGGCATCCGCTCGCGCTGCACGGCATCGTCCGGGACATCGGCACCGCCCACTCCGGCAACACCCACCAGTTGCGCGACGAGCACCAGGACTACCTCGACCACGCGGGCGAGCGACGGCGTCTGCGCGTCGTCGTGCGGTCGAGAAACCCCGGCACCTTCGCCCAGGTCCGCCCCGGCGACCGATGGCTCGGCTACGGGCACTGGAAGCTCTGGTCCGCGCCGAGCGTTCCCGTCGCCGAAGTCCAGTTGTGGATCGACGGCCCCTGGTCGCTCACCACCTGGAACGAGGACAACGGCTCCGACCGGCGTGCGTGAACCGTCGTCGAGCATCCCATTCGAGGACGCGGCAGATCTGGACGGCGGCCCGCCGTGGTGTACGGCTTCCGCGGCGCGTAGCCGCGCCGGGTTGCGGACGGGTTGGCGGGCGACGCGGACCAGCCGGGCGGGATATCGGTCGGGTGGTGCGCGGGCGAGGGAATCGTGACCGGCAGACCGCGGTACAGACGAACGGTGGCTCACTGTCCCATGGGACAGTGAGCCACCGTTCGTCTGTACCGCGCGGTTAGCCGCTCTGCTGTCGTTGAGCCCGTTCCCGCTCCTGGCGGGCCTCAATCCGGTTGAGGATCACCGCGATGGCGCGGATCTGTTCCTCGGTCATCGGCGGCCAGTCCACCACGATCGCGGCCCACCGGTCGACCGCTTCGGCGTCCAGTCGCGCTTGTTGCTCGGCGTAGGTCTCCCGCGCCGCCGATTCCGAGTCGCCCGTATCGGACTCCGACTCGTCGGCGGTGGTGGTGTCATGGTCGACGGGAGTGCCTTCGCCGTTTCCTCGCCAGGCGTGCCGCCGGTCGGCAGAGGGTGCGAAGCGTCGGGCGGGGCGACCAGTCATCGCGCCTCGATCGCCGGAGAGGACTCGCGGCGCATCCGCGGAATCGGCTCCGGTGCGTGCTGAGGAATGGAACGGTCCGCCTGTGTCAAGGCGGCTCCGGAGTCGTTCCGGAAGATGAGCAGGTCGGTGCGCTTGCTGGCGTGTACTGCCTCGGCGGGCACGGTGACCGAGGCCTGCGGACGGGACCGGAGAAGCCGGTCGCGCTCGACGGGGGCGAGTGTGACGATGATGTGCCGGGCGTAGCGCATCCCGGCGTTGGTCGCCGCGGTGGTTACTGCACTGGCATAGTCGGCGAACCGTCCTCGTCCGGCCTCGTCGTGGAGGGCGACCGCGAGCACTCCGTCCGGTGCCAGCCAGCCTGCCCAGGACCGGTACGGCTGGCCGTCGGAATCGATCCAAGGGGAAGGAAGTTCGGCGGCGAGCAGAAGGTCCACCGAGCCGTCCTCGGGCGTGCGCGCGCCGCCGCCGGTCCGACGGCGGCAGCCTTCGGCGGTGACGGTTTCGGGGTTGATACAGAGGACTCGGCGGTCGCCCACACTGTCGGTGACCGCGGTGATCCGGGCGGCGTCCGGGCCGGTCACGGCGATGGTGTCACCGGGTGCGGCAAGGGCGGTCACGGCCCGGGTCACAAGGCTGCGGGTGAGGCCCTCGATCAACGGTGGAAGGCCGTGTTCGTCGGCGGGAGCGGGCGGGCATAACCAGAGTCCCAACGGCGCGGATGCGGTTTTCTTCGCCTGCGTTTCGGATTGTTGTTCGATTCCTGACGAGGGTTCCGGCGCGGCAGGAACAATGTCCATGGTGAGTGTCCTCGCAATTCGCTGCGACGGGTTCTGACACTGTTCTAAAGCGCGGTTCTGCGCCGGATTTTGCAGGCGAGTTCGAACTGTCGAGGGTCCTGTCGCCCTGCGCCTCGCCTGTGGGCAAAGATCCGGTTCCGTCGTCAAGGCCGAGTTTGCGGCCTGAGCGGGACGCTGACCCGAGACGCGTCCCCCGGGAACCGTGATAGCCCCTGTCCCAACGCATCCGAGGGTGCCGGCGACGTAGTCCTGGCGTCGCCCGCGCTTGCCCCTGGTGTCGTCGGGGAACGCTGCGCCTCGCCTCCGCATCGCGTGCGGTCGCTGCGTCAGGGCCCTGTGCTCTGGGGGTTGCCCGGAGGTGTTCCGCGATGGCAGATGGTTCGGGCGTGCGTCGTGCTGGAGCGCCGTATTGACGCGGCGAGCGACCGGTCTCCCGCGCCTTCGTCTGCGCTGCCATTCGGCTACATGTCCGCGCATGCGCGTTGGGTCGAGACTCCACCTTGTCGTGACGTCTGTCAGAGCAGAACTCGGCTCGGGAACAGCTGGGGCCGCTGCGTGTTCGGCTCCGTCGCGGGAGGGCCGCGCTGCTGCGACCAGCAGTGTCTCGCTGAGCGCTCTGCCGCATACGCCCGGCGCTCCTGTCCCTCACCGATGAGAACCGCCGACTGTGTTGTGGGCACCGTCGATGCTCCCTCGCGCGCAGCGCTTGACGGGTGGGAACGTCCGCGAATTCCGGCAGTGCGTGATCCGCGGCAGCACCGGCCTGGATCTTCCGCGTTCAGCTTGGAGCAAGCGGTCGGCAAGCGCGGCATCGCTGGCTCGGCCCGCCATTTTTCGCGGAGCTTCCGCTCGGCCGCGCGACCGCGCAATTCCCCTTGCGGATTCCTTGCAGCGCAGGTCACGTCAGGTACGAGGCCGTCAGGTGGTCAGTGCCGAGCAGGCGACGCGGTTCCTGACGGCTTCCTTGCAGACCGGGTTTCACGGTCCGGGGAGGAAGGTTTCGGCAAGCGGTCTCCGGCGGGATGGACGGCGTCAATCGACCTGTCCGATCCGCGCCGGTGTCCGGCGCGGGTCGCTCGCACTCGGGGAGTCCTGCGATGCCACCGATGAGTCCGCACGCCGACCGCGGGGAACCGTTTCGCCGCCGCACCCGACCGCGCACCGGCAACGTGCCTGTCCACAACCGCTCGGTGCTGAACACTGCGGAGGAGGCGTTCCGTCTATTGTGCACCGGCCCGGAACCGCTCGCGCTGGATTGTGCGCGGATCGGGCTCGGACTGCCGCCGCGGCGCGTGCCGTTGACCGAACTGCGTGACGTCCTGCTGGATCGGGCGACGTCCGAGGCCGCGCGGGAAGCGGCGTGGCGGGAGCTGGTGACGGCCGCGCAGACCGGTGCTCCCGCGTGGGTCGTCGGCGCCGTCGGGGTCGCGCTGCCCGGGTTGCGCAAGGCCGCCGGAGAGCTGGCCGCCGGGTACCTCGGAGACGTCGAAGACATCGACGCCGAACTGCTGACGGGATTCACCGCCCGGCTGAAGCAGATCGACCCGGACGTCGGCGCGCTGGCCGCGCGGCTGGTGTGGGCGGCCCAGCGCGCCGGCGCGAAACTGCGGGCGGCGGAGTGGGACTACGCGGCCCGCACCGCGCCCTTGTGGGAGTCGTGCGAACCTCGCCCGCCTGTGCGCGGCCACGAGGATCTGGTACTCGCCGAGGCGGTGCGCGAGGGCGTGCTGACCGCGGCCGAAGCGTCGCTGATCGCCTCAACAAGGCTGGACGGAATGCGCGTTCACGAGGCCGCGGAAGCATTGGGCGAGTCGTATTTTCGGGTGTTTCGCGCTCGGGAAAGGGCCGAGTCCGCGCTCATTTCCTGGCTTGGCGTGTCGCGCCCGGAAAAGAAATCGAAACCCGGCTGCAAAAAGTCGGTCCGCCCCCCGCTTTAGAGCGGTGTGAGGGGAACCAGGTCGAGCACCGGACACACACGCGTCTCTGCGGCCGTCTTCCGTCGCCTGCGCCCGGCGCGGCACGCCGCGGGCTCCGTGGACGGATCCCTGGTTGCCCTCGCATCCGTCTCGCCCACCCGCCACCGGTGTCCTCGGGAAGGGGCCTGGATGTCTCTGCGCTCATTGTGCCATCGGCGGGTCACGTCGGTACGGCGGCTGCGTGCCGTCACCGTCTTCGGCGTCGTTGCGCTCTTCCTGTTCGCCGCAGTGATTCCGGCGTCTGCCGACACGCTCGTCACCGCAGCGCCGCCGGGATCGCTGGACCAGGTCGTCACCAACGTGCGCAACCTCCTGATCGGTCTGCTGGTCGGCCTGGCCACGCTGTTCCTGACCATCGGCGGAGTGCGCTACCTGGCCGCGGACGGGGATCCCGGCGAGGTCGAGCGGGCGAAGAAGAGTCTGCGCAACGCCGCCATCGGATACGGCCTGGCCATGCTCGCACCGGTCATCGTCACTGTCCTCAAGAGCCTGGTGGGCTGAGGATGACGACCTTCTCACCACGGCCCGCCCGCCCGTCCGCGCCACGGGCGCCGCGCTTCGCCGCCCGTCTGCGCATCGTCACCCTGGCGGGGCTGGTGTGTTCCTTCGTGACTGTGCTGCTGGGCGCCGCGGCCGGGCACGCGCAGGCACAGCCGCCCCCGCTACCGCTGCCCACAGGGTCCGCCCCCGGACCGGAGATCCAGTTCCCGACAGCATCGAAGACCACGCCCGCAGCCCCTCTGGCGACGGTGCCGAACTCGGGCCAGCCGCCGCTGCCGTTGCCGACGAACCCGGACCCGGGCTGGCCGAGAGAGTTGCCGCCATTGCCTAAGCCCGGCCAGCCGCCCCAGTCGTGGAACCCGCCGGCTCCCACGCCGTCGAGTCCGGCGCAGCCGCCGCCGATTCAGGTCGACCCCAGCCATCCGGTGGCACCCGCGCCACCCGCGCCGCAGGAGGGGTCGCAACCTCAGGCGGACTCCGCCGACTGCGGGTGGCTCGACGTCGTGTGCAAAGCGGGGCAGGCGATCAACAAGTGGTTCACCGACCTGGTCACCTCGGCGATGGACCCGGTGCTAGACCTGGTCGCCCGGACCTCGATGACCACCCCGGATCTGGCGGGCAACCCGCAGATCAGCCAATTGTGGGATATCACCCGCTGGGTCGCGAACTCGCTGTTCATCTTGTTCGTCGTCATCGGCGGGATCGTGGTCGCGTCGCACGAGACGCTGCAAACCCGGATCACGCTCAAGGAGACGCTGCCGCGGATCGTCGTCGGATTCATCGCCGTCAACGCGTCGCTGTCGCTGATCGGGCTGGCGATCACCACGGCGAACGGGATCGCCATCGGGATCCTGTCCGGCGACGGGGCCGGCGGCGTCACCGCCGGAGTGAAAGACGAGATCCATCGCCAGCTCGAAAAAGGCGGGATTTTCACGATACTGGTCGCGCTCGTCGTGCTGGTCCTGGCCGTCGTCCTGCTCGCTCTGTACGTGGTGCGGCTGGCTGTCACCATCGTGATCGTCGTGGCCGGGCCGCCCGCGCTCGTGTGTCACGCGTCGCCCTACACCGATGGCATCGCCAAGCTCTGGTGGCGCGGACTGTTCGGGGTGCTCGGCATCCAGGTCTTGGATGCGCTCACTCTGGTCGTGTTCGTGAAGGTGTTCTTCGTCCAGGGGACAACGGGTCCCGGCGCTACCCAACTGCTCGGTGTCTCGGGCGGGCTGATGAACCTCGTCATCTCGGTCGTACTGCTGTTCATCCTGATCAAGATCCCGTCCTGGGTGATGCAGCACGTCGGGCTAGGCGGACGGTCGGCGATCGGGTCCGTCGTGAAGTACGCGGCCATCGCTAAGGGCCTGGGGCTGCTCGGCATCGGTAATGGCGCGGGTGCCGCCGGTGCGCGCGGCAAGGGCAGGCGCCGCAGGAACAGTGGCGCTGGCGCCCGGCCGCGTGGCAGTCGGCCGACTGGCCGCCCGAGCCCCGTGCGTGTGGCATCCCGCAGCCGCGGTGCCGCGTTCGGGGCGGGAACCCGGCGGGTGGCGCACGGTGCTGCGCGCGCGGCGCGGGAACGGGCCAGCCGTGCATGGGCCGCCCCTGCGCGCATGGCCCGTGACGCCCGTGCCGCCGCGCGCGAGCGCAGGCAACCGTGGAGCGACGGCGGGTTCACTCCCACCTCCGGCGCCGTTGTGCCTGTGCGGATGTCGAGCACGCCGACCTCAGCAGCCATGGCACCGCCGATCGAGTCCACCCGGTGGGGATCGCCTGATCCTCGGCGTCGGTCCAGTCCGCCTCACTCAACGGCAGGCGCGCGCACGTCGAAGCCAGCGAGGACACCGCGCCAGACGACCGCAAGCCAACCACCGGGCCGGGCCGCCCCGCGCACTCCGTCCCGTGCCGCGAGCGCGCGTCGAGAGCCGGCGACCACCCCGGTATCGCGGGCGAACACGCCCGCATTCCCCGCGCCAGGTGCCGCTCCGTCGCCGAGCACAGCGGGCCGCAGCGGCGAGGCACGGCGAACAACCGGAGGCGCACGGAACAGACAGCAATCCGGCGCGCCCGGTTCCGGGGCGGCGAAGCCGAAGCAACGGAACCCGAGGAAAGGAAGTGGCCGCTGATGCGCGGTGACGAGGACGTACCGATGTCGGCGCGCGTGCCCGCCGACGTGGAGAAGCCCGACAAGATCCTCTTCGGGTTGACCGCCCGGCAGACTGCCATTCTCGGCGTCACCGCGCTGCTGTTGTGGGGCGGCTACCAGCTCGCGAACCCCCTCGTGCCTCCGGTTGTGTTCGCCGCGGTCGCGATCCCTGTCGCCGGCGGTGCGTTCGCGCTGGCGACCATGCGCCGCGACGGCCTCACGCTCGATGCCTGGCTGCTCGCCGCGCTCAAACAGCACCGGAGCCCGAAGCGCCTGGTGCCCGCCGACAGCGTGCGCGGCGACTCGGTACCGGACGCACCCGCGTGGGTCGCGATCAACGCCGGGCCGCTCCCGGCACCGCTGCGACTCCCGGCGGAAGCGATCTCGGCCGACGGTGCGATCGACCTCGGCCAGCACGGCACCGCGCACACTGCGGCCTGTTCCACAGTCAACTTCGGACTCCGCAGCGCGGGCGAGCAGAACAGCCTCATCGCCGGGTTTTCCCGGTGGCTGCACTCGCTGTCCGGCCCCGTGCAGATCGTGGTCCGTGCCCAGCGCCTCGACCTGGAGCCCTACCTCGACGTGCTCTCCGACGAGGCCGGCGGACTCCCGCATCCCGCGCTGGAACAGGCGTGTCGCGGACACGTGGAGTTCCTGCGAGAGCTGGCGGCCAGCCGGGACCTGTTGCGACGCCACGTCACCGTCGTGTTCCGCCAACCGGCCGGCGGGCCACGAAGCCGGGATGTGGGCGCGGCGCAGACCGTGGCTCGCCGGGCGAACGAAGCAGCGCGCGCGTTGCGTGGCTGCGAAGTCGTCGTCGCCCCGCTGGACGGCGCGGCGGCCTACGCGGTGCTCAGCGCGGCCGCCGATCCGAACGGTGATCCGCTGGCTTCCCGCTCGGGTATCGCCACCGGCGTCGTCACCGCGCAGCTCGCCCCGTTCCGGCCGGATACCGACGAGGATCTGGAGGCCTGACCAGTGAACACGATGGAGCTTCTCCGGCGCGGTGCCCGCCGTCTTGTCGGCAGCAGCTCTGCACCTGCCTCGGCCGGGAGCGGCACCGGTGCCGTCGCAGGGCCGGACGCGGTCGAAGTCGGTTCACGGTGGCTGCGCGTGGGCGACGGCTACGCCGCCACCCTCGCGGTCACCGGCTACCCAGCCGAGGTCGGGGCCGGCTGGCTCGAACCGCTGTTGTCCTATCCGGGCCGCCTCGACGTCGCCTTGCACATCGACCCGATCAGCCCCGCCGTCGCCGCGAAACGGCTGCGTAAACAGCAAGGCCGCCTGGAGTCCGCGCGCACCTCGTCGGCGGAGAAAGGGAAGCTGGACGACCCGGAGACCGAAGCCGCCGCGGCCGACGCCGCCGACATGGCCTTCGCTTTGGCCCGCGGCGAGTCGAAACTCTTCCGCGTCGGGCTCTACCTCACCGTGCACGCGGGCACCGAGGAGGATCTCGACGCCGAGGTGTCCGAGGTCCGGTCGCTGGCCTCCAGCCTGCTGCTCGACGCCCAGCCCGCGTCCTGGCGGTCGGTGCAAGGCTGGACTTCGACCTTGCCGCTGGGCGTCGACCTGCTCGGGATGCGCCGCACGCTCGACACCCCGGCGCTGGCCGCCAGTTTCCCGTTCACCTCACCGGATCTTCCCACCGCGGACCCCTCACCGCACGCACCGTTGACCGGCCGGCTGTTCGGGGGCAACGCCAGCTCCAACGGGCTGGTGCTGTTCGACCGCTGGAGCCAGGACAACTACAACTCTGTCCTCCTCGCGACCAGCGGCGCGGGCAAGTCGTACCTCACCAAACTCGAAGCGCTGCGCTCGCTCTACCCCGACCCTCACCGCCCCACGCCCGACGGCGAGGTCCCGGTCCAGGTGTTCGTCATCGACCCGGAGGACGAGTACCAGCGCCTCGCCGAGGCAGTCGGCGGCACCTATCTGCATCTCGGCGCGCCGGGTGTGCGGCTGAACCCGTTCGATCTTCCCCCAGGAGCCCCGAGGATCCCGGACGCGCTGACGCGTAGGTCGTTGTTCGTCCACACCTTGCTCGCGGTGATGTTCGGCGGATCGTTGACGCCGCAAGAGGCGGCCGTGCTCGACCGGGCCGTCACCGCCACCTATGCCTCGGTCGGCATCACCGCCGACAGCCGGACCTGGACCCGGCCCGCTCCGGTGCTCGCCGACCTCGCCGACGCGCTGATCGCCGACAGTGCTGCGGACGGGGACCCGGCCGGGGCGGACCTGGCCGCGCGCCTCGCGCCGTATGTGTCCGGGTCGTTCTCCGACCTGTTCGACGGGCCGACCACGACCCCGCCGGACGGGCATCTGGTCGCGATCTCGCTGCGGGACTTGCCCGACGAACTCAAGTCGGTGGGCACCCTGATCGCGCTGGACGCAGTGTGGCGGCGCGTGCTCGACCCGCACCACCGGCGTCGGCGGCTGGTGATCGTGGACGAGGCCTGGCTGCTGATGCACCAGCCCGAAGCCGCGAGGTTCCTCTACCGGCTCGCCAAAACCGCGCGGAAGTACTGGGCAGGGCTCGCGTTCGTCTCGCAGGACGCCGCCGACGTGCTCGCCAGCGACCTGGGCAAAG
Source organism: Amycolatopsis sp. Poz14 (assembly GCF_006704225.1). Taxonomy (NCBI): domain Bacteria; kingdom Bacillati; phylum Actinomycetota; class Actinomycetes; order Pseudonocardiales; family Pseudonocardiaceae; genus Amycolatopsis; species Amycolatopsis sp. Poz14. Next base: position 7,727,765 of record NZ_JACLHD010000001.1, on the reverse strand, counting down.
CCATCGTGTCCAACGCGGCGACCCAAGTCCTCATGCGACAGGCGACACAAGCCATCGACGCCATCGCCGAAGCATTCCGCCTCTCCGACGGAGAACGCGCCTACCTGCTCGCCGCCGGAATCGGCGAAGCGCTGCTGATCGCCGCCATGTACCGGGTCGCATTCCATGTCCTGGCCTCCGACGAGGAAGACGAACTCATCACGACTTCCCCAGAGTTCCTCGCAACTTTACCCGAATCTGAGCGGAACTCTGGGTATTTGGTGCTTGACGATGATAGCTGAATCCCGGAGTTGGGGAACTATGGAATCGTCATTCCTTTGTGGATTGTTCGTATTCGGCGATGCCGGGGTGGTCGACGCTGCTGGTGTAGCGGTAGGCGCCGGCGATGGACAGGCCGAACAGTTCGCAGAGCTGGCGGACGTCGCCGCCGGTGGCGTGGGCTTCGTCGAGGATGCGGTCCTGGCGGATGGCTTGCGCGATCATGCCGAGCCGTTTGCGGATCCACCACGGGGTCGCGGGCGTGGTGGTGTTGGCGTTGCGGTAGTGGATGAACAGGTGCGGATTGGCGGTGTCGGGCCAGGTCCGTTGTCGGTAGTCCAGGTAGGCCGACACTCGTGCCCGGACCGGCTCGGCGAGCGGCACGATGCGGTCGGGCAGGTAGAGGCGACCGTCGCGCACGTCGGCGAGCTGCAGCTGGAGCAGTTGCCAGATGCGGATGGCGTGGAAGGCCAGCAGCGCGGCCAACGCCGCGCGGGTCGGGTCGTCGGAGTTGAGCGCGCCGCGCAGCTCGGTGAGATCGATCGGTGCGGGCACGTGTTTGTCCGGGGTGGGCACGCTGATGCGCGTGGTGGGGTTGATGAAGGTGAGCTTGCGGGCCTTGAGGATCCGGAAGATCGACCGAAGCCCTTGCAGGGTGCTGCTGCGCGGACTGCCGCTGGGCGGCAGGGCGGCGAGCACGTCGTCGCGGCCGATCTCCCGCAGCGAGGGGTGGGTGCGTGCCCAGGCGCGGATGATCGGCAGCGCGTAGCCCAGCTGCGAACGCACCGTGTTGTCGGAACGGGGACGAAATCGCGGTGGGGTGGTGCTGCCGTTGCGGGCGATGTCGAACCAGACCTCGAGTTCGTGACGGATGTCCTCGGGCAGTCCGGTGATCTGCAGCTGGAACCAGCGCTCGGTGGGCGGGACGCGGTCGTCGGCGAGCATGCCGGCGACGGTCAGCACGTCGAGCACCGGGCGCACGGGGTGCCGGATGCGCGAGAGGGGCAGGACGTCGCTGGCGCGGATCGCGGCACCGGGGGTGTCTTGCATGCCCAGCAGCATCCGGATCGCCCGCTGGGCGCGTTCGGTGACGGTCCTGCTCCAGCCGTGCGCGGCGGCGTGCTCGCGCACGAACTGGTGCCAGGCGGCCTCGCGGGCCGGGTCGGGCGGCGGTGGGAATCCCTTGCGCAGTCCGGCTTTCAGGTCCCGCGGCAGTTCGAGCAGCACCAGCTGTTCGTAGGGCACCGGGTGCAGCAACGACAGGTTCGGTGGGATGGTTTTCTTGACGTAGGGCCGTTGGCCCTGTCCTTCGCGGTGCCACATGCCGGCGAAGAACAGCTGCTGCCCGAACACGTTGGCCTCGGCCAGACTGATGCTGCTGGGCCGCTGGTCGCGGTCCTGGGCGAGCAGGCTGCGCGTCTTGCAGCACAACCGGCACGACCCGCCCTCGTTGAGCGCCACCTCGTTCCCGCAGGTGTCGCACACACCCTTGTGTCGGTATTTCTCGCGCCAGCTACGGCAGCCCACGCACAGCCAACCGTAGGTGCGGGTCACGCCCCAGGCGTGGCAGTCGAGACACGAGTCGACCACGACCGTTTGTCGCGCGAGCGTGCCGGGCGACTGCCACAGCGGCGACTTCTCGCCGGGCGCGTGGCTGTGGCAGCGGGCGCACAGCCCGGACGTGTAATAGTCGTTTGTGGACCCGCATTTGCGGCACGGTGGCGGGGCGATCGGGCCGCCGGGCCAGCACTGGAAGCAGTACGGGACCTCCCGCATCGCCGGGGGACGCACCCCGCACACCCGGCAGCGGCGGGGACGCCCGGTCACGCCGGCGGCACCGATCGATGTCGCCCCAGCCGCGGGGTGATCGGCGCGACCGTGCCCGTGTCGGCCTTGCGGGGCCGACGAGCGGCGACCTTCTCCGGCTCGGGGATCAGCAGATCAGTCGGTGCGCACTCCAGCACCGCGCAGATCACGTCGAGATCATCGAGCCGGATCGTGGTGGGATTGCCGATCCACAGGTTCGACATCTTGCCCGCGCTGATATCCAATCCCGCCTCGGCGAGCCTGCGGCGCATCTCCGTGGACTTCCAGATCCCTGCCTCGGCGGCTTTCATTCGCAGGTTCCAGCGCATCGCGCTACCCTTCCTCGGTGCCCAGCCGGGCGGCCACGCGCTGGTTGGCCTTGGCCCAGGCATGTTCGACGTGCTCGGACTCCACGTGGATGTACGCGGTCGTGGTCGAGAGCCACGAGTGGCCCAAAACCTCTTGTATAGCTTTAAGATCCATGCCTCGCGCATACAGCGACGATGCACAGTAGTGCCGCAATGTATGCGGTGTCAGCCTTCCTGCCCAGTCCGGCAGCCATCGTCCGGTCGCCTCCGCCAACCCGTCCCGCAACGTCTGGTCACCAACCCGGCCACAGAATCCGGTGTGCGGGTCCTGGCGCTCACTCGGCAGCAGCGGCGCGTCGGGATGCTCCCAGTCCTCGCCGAACTGGTGACGCACTTCCACCAGCCACCAGTCCAGCAACTCGGCCACCGAGTTGATCGCCGGAACGAGCCTCGTCTTCGGGCCGCGTCCCCGGCTTCCTTTGCCGAATCGGACATGCAGCTTGCCGTACTCGCCCAGATCCCGGCGCCAGTCGCGCATGTCGAGCATGTAGGTCTCCTGGATCCGCAACCCCGCCCGGCGCCACAACGACGCCGCCAGATAGTCCCGAGCCGCAGTGCGGAACTTCCGGGCGTGCTCCAGCGAGTCCCGCCACTCGGTGAACAACAGCTCGGTTTCCTTGTCCGAGGGCGGTATTCGAGGTGTCCCGTAGTCGGCCTTGGCCGGCCGGTTGTGCTCGTCGATCGGTTGCGCCACCACACACCCGGCGAGCGCGTGAATGTCGCCCTGATAACGGCCGATCAGGAAATCGAAGAAGTGCCCGATCGCCCACGCCTTGTGCTGCACCGTCAACCGGGACCTGCCCAGATCCTTGCGCTGGCGAACCAGAAACCGGTCCGCGTCAGCAGGCTCGGCTGTCCACACCGGACGACCGAGGAATTGGATGAACTCGAAGATCGCTGCTCGGTCGTTGTTCACCGTGCTGTCGCAGACTCCCGCCCCCATCGAGGCAAGCAGGTACTGATCGACGAGCTCCTGCTCGAAGTCCTCCAGGTCCTGGGTCGTGCTCAGCTTCCGCGGCCCGCGCAGCGACCGCACCACCGCCAGCCCCACCGCGCCTCCCGACCGTGTCCCCGAGTTGAACGGAAACGACAATGCCTCATCAACATCGGCAGCCTGTCGGAAATCCTGACGTCATGTCAGAGAGTCCACACCATCGAGTGAGAGCGCGCTGGCCAGCGCCCCAGCGTCGACAAAGAACAGCCAGCACCGACGAACACCGGGAAGTTCCGGTAACCAACCCCGAGTTCCTGGCAGGAATCTCGGCCGACGACGAGGACGACCTCGAACCATGAACACACCGCCGCCCCTGCTCGCGTCTCTCCTCGACCCGGTCCCGGCGCTGCCCGCCAAGCTTGCAGCGGCATGGGACGGTGCCTCCGCGTGGATCATCCAGTATTCCGTGTGGATGATCGTGGCCGCCGTGCTCGCAGCGGTGACCGTCACGGCAGTAGTTCAGTCGCGGCGATCGGCGCAGCGCCGCTGGCACAAAGGTGCCCGGCTAGTCGCCGTGCTTCCGCCGGCCGGACTCGACCCCGCCGCAGCCCTCGCCGGAGCACGCCGGTTGTGGTGGGACCTACCGGGCCTGGCCCCGCCCCGCTGGAAACGCCTCGTCACCGGACTCCCGCACCTGGCCGTCGAATACCACCTTGCCGCTGGCGAGGATCTCGCCGTCTGCATGTGGCTGCCCGCACCGATACCGACCAGCCGGATCGACGCCGCCCTGCGCGCGGCTTGGCCCGGCACCTTGGTCCTCGACCGCGCTACAAGCGCAGGCCCGGCAACGGTGGACTCCGCGCCACGAGCAGAGCTGGTAGTCACCGGCGGCATCGTGCGCCACGAACGCCCCGAGCATCTGCCATTGCGGATACCCGATCCCCGCACTGACGCCGCGGATCCGTTGCGAGTGTTAGAGGCCGTGGCCGGGCAGTTGGCCGACGGCGAGTCCGCCGTCGTGCAGATCGTGGCGCGGCCCGCAGTCGGCCGACGGTTGCGCCGGTACCGCCGCACCGTGGACCGGCTGCATTCCGGCCGTCCGGGTCGCCGCTCAGCACTGGCTAGCTTCGTGTCGGTGCTGGTTCGGGAGCTGATGGAGATCGTCACCGGCAGCAAATCCACAGCCGCCTCTCACGGCGCCGACGACCGTCTGGCGCGGCGGCTAGACCCGCAGCACACCGAGGAACTGCGCGAGATCCGAGCGAAAAAGCTTCAGCCGCAATGGGAAGTCGCGCTGCGCTACTACGCCGCGACCTCCGCTCACGGCCCCGACGCCGCCGACCGGGTTCGCGGTCTGGCCGACTCGCTGTTCGGCGCCTTTGCTCTCTTGGCCGGACGAAATGCCCTTGCGCGCCACCGCCTGTCGAAACCGCGCGCGGCGATCGAGGCCCGGCGGATGCGGCGCGGTGCGCTCCTCTCTGCCACGGAACTGGCGGCGCTGGCGCATCTGCCGCCCCGGACCGACGCGCTCTCCAACGGCCAAGCCCGCCGCGTTCCCGCGCCGATCGACGCCACCCGGCACCTCTGACACAGCGCCGGAGAAAACGGGGATCCATTGCCCACTAACGCAAAACCTTCAGTGACCCAGCGTGAACCCAAGTCCCCAACCCCGACCGGCCCGACCCGGCTCACGCTCCGCCCGCCGAACGATCCGCGCCGGAGAACACCGAAACAGCTCGGGGTTACCGACGCCGGGCCGACACGTCGAGTCGTGCTGCCAGTCGCCGATGCCCGCACACATCTCCACCTTGCCGGAGCCACTGGCAAGGGCAAGTCGACCCTGCTGCTGCGGCTCGCTCTTGCCGACATCGAGGCCGGTCGAGGTGTCGCGGTCATCGAGCCGCGCGGCGACCTCATCCGCGACCTGCTCGACCGGATGCCCCGTGACGCCGGCGAACGGCTCGTGCTCATCGACCCCGACGAAACCCAGGCCCCACCGGCACTCAACGTGCTCGACCCGGCCGGACTCGGCGGCGAGATCGTCGCCGAACACCTGGTGTCCACATTGCACCGCATCTACTCCGCCTCATGGGGACCCCGGGTGGAAGACACCCTCCGCGCCGCAGCATTCACCCTCGCCCAGCGTCCAGGATCCACGCTGGCGGACATTCCGTTGCTGCTGACCAACGCTCGGTACCGGCAGGAAGTCACCGGCCGGATCAAGAGGGAGGACCCGGTCGGGATCGGCGGATTCTGGACCTCCTACGACCGGCTCACCCCCGCGGCCGCAGCGGCGCAAGCCGGACCGGTCCTGTCCAAACTGCGAGCGGTCACCGGGCGCCGGTTCGTCGCGGACCTGTTCGGCACCGCCACGTCCAGCTTCGTTCCCGCCGACATCCTCGACGGCGGGATCCTGCTCGCCCGGCTGCCGAAAGGCGAATTAGGCGAGGATTTGGCACGGATGGTCGGATCGCTGCTGGTGGCCTCGCTCTGGCAGGCCGCGATCGGACGGTCGCACCAGCCCGAGCACACCCGCGCCGACTCGACCGTCATGATCGACGAGGCGCAGAACTTCCTCCACCTGCCCACCCCGCTCGGCGACGCACTGGCCGAATCCCGCGGCTACCACCTCGGCTGGGTCCTCGCCCACCAGCACCTCGGCCAGCTCACTCCCGAACTCGCGACAGCGCTGGATGCCAACGCCCGCAACAAGTCTTTCTTCGGGGTGAGCCCTGACGACGCCCGGCATCTCGCCGCACACGTCGGCCCGCACCTCGACGCGAGCGACCTCGCCCGGCTCGCCCCGTATCAGGCCGCGGTACGGCTGTCGATCGGCAACCGCGACACCCCCGGATTCACCATGCGGACCCTGCCCCCGCCAACGGTCATCGACGGCCGCGCCGACGAACTGCGCGCCGCCGCGCGCGCCCACGGCATCGCGCGCGCGATTCGCGACCGCGACCGCAGCCGACGCATGTTCGCCACCCGTGCATCCGCAACCGACCCGGATTCCAGCCACGACGAATTCGACTGACCTCTACCGTCCGCCGCTTTCCTGTCCGCGCTTCGCGATCGGAGGAACGTTTCCCATGTCCGACAACAAGAACGACGCCAACTGCGCCACAGTGAACACCGGACGAGTCCGGCGTCACCGTCCCAGGGGTAAGGTATCCGACCCGGTTGAACTCGCCTCCCGGCTGACCGAACGCGACCGGGACTTGCTGCACCTGCTCAGCGAGCACCGAGTGCTGACCAGCGCCCAGGTCGCCGACCTGCTCCCGTACCCAAGCCTCAACCGGGCTCAACGACGCCTGCTCAGGCTGTGGCACTGGCACGTCCTCGACCGATTCCGTCACCCGCGCGGCGACGGAGCCCTCACCGGATGGCGCTATGCCCTTGGCACCGCCGGACACGGCGTCCTCGCTGCCATGCGCGGTCAGACCCCGCCCCGACCCAACACTGTCCGCGAACAAGTGCTGCGCCTAGCCACCGACCCGCGCCTCGCCCACCTCCTCGGCATCAACGACGTCCTCGCTGCCCTGACCGCGCACGCCCGCCGCAGCGACGACGCCGAACTCCGGCTGTGGCACGGCGAACGCTCCGCCGCCGCAGACTGCGGCGGCCTGGCCCGCCCCGACGCACTCATCGTCTACCGCGAGCACGGCAACCAGCTCGTCGGCTGCTACGAGCACGACACCGGCAGCGAACCCCTCACCCGTGTGACCCAGAAGCTCGACGGATACGCCGAACTCGCCCGCGCAGGCGGACCGCGACCAGCCCGCAAAACCCAGCAACGCCACGGCTTCTGGGTCCTATTCGGCCTGCCATCTCCCATCCGCGAAGCCAATCTCCGCGACCGCCTCACCGCTGCCGACCCGACCGGGCCCGGGCTGACCGCCGGTGACGTCGGCTGGCACATCGCCACCACCCACGCCGACGCACTGCACGACCCAGCCGGACCTGTGTGGCTGCCCCTTCGCGGCAACCAACGGCAACGCCTGGCCGATCTCGCCGCCTCCCAAGCCCCCGTGCGCTAACACCCACACTGTCATCCGTTGAAGGAGAGGGATCCGGTGAAAGCCAGCATCAAGCTTGCCGTCACCGCGGGATGCGCGACCCTCGCGCCGATGCTGTTCCTCTCCGCCATCATCGGCGCAGTCCTCGGCACAGACGGCATCCGCGACCCCGGCAGCACCGGAAACGCACTCACCTGCACTGCCACTGGCACGCCGACCGGAAGCATCGCCGGATACGACGCCGACCAGATCGCCAACGCCGCAACGATTGTCGCCGTCGGCAGACAACGCGGCGTGCCCGAATACGGCTGGGTGATCGCGATTGCGACCGCGATCACCGAATCCCGGCTCCGCAACCTCGACTACGGAGACCGGGACTCGCTCGGCTTGTTCCAGCAACGGCCCTCGATGGGATGGGGAACCCGCGCGCAGATCCTCGACCCTTCCTATGCTGCAACGCAGTTCTACTTGCATCTGGTCGCGTTGCCGAACTGGCAGCAGACGGGGCTCGCCCCGGCAGCCCAAGCCGTGCAACGCTCCGGATTCCCCGAGCGATACGCCCTGCACGAACAAGAAGCCCGGCAGATTGCCGGCGCACTCACCGGTGTTTCCTGTACCCCCGCCACATCATCCCTCACCGCCGCTAGTTGGGTCGTTCCGGCCCAAGGACGTTGCAGTTCGGGTTTCGGCCCGAGGGGAGGTGAATTCCACCGAGGGCAGGACATTGCGGCACCCGTCGGCACGCCGATCGTCGCTGCCAGCAGCGGCCGGGTCATCGCCTCCGGCCCGGCCAACGGCTACGGCCTGTGGGTACGGATCGAACACGCCGGTGGCGTCATCACCACCTACGGGCATAACAATCGCAATCTCGTCGCCGTCGGCCAGTCCGTCCAAGCCGGACAACCGATCGCCGAAGTCGGCAACCGCGGCGAATCCACCGGGCCGCACGTGCACTTCCAAGTCGAGCCTGGCGGCAAGCCCGCAGATCCGGTCGTTTTCTACCAGCAACAACACGCGCCTCCACTGTGCGGTCCGTAGCGAGGCGCTAGCGGCGACGTCCAACGGACACGGGGTCCGACGTACCAAACGCGGAGACCGTGGCGAGCGAGTAGCTCGCGAAGTCACTGATCGTCAACGCCACAGTGGCTGCGACAAGCTCGTTCGTGTACGTCGTTCGCTTTTGCTGGGCAACGCGCTGTCTTTGCCCAGTTCGGGTCAAGCGGACGACACGTCGAGGCGCGCCTTATGGACTGAGATTCGAGGCCCTCGACCGCCGCGGCACGGCTGAGAGACCGAAGCACCACAGGACGGGCATTCGTGCTCAAGTGCTTGCGCCCGTCGCGGGTGGCGTGGTTGCGCGTCGGGCGCGACAGCAGGCAGTTCCGGCCATGGCGAGCCGTCGGGCAACTCCTCGAACTGCCTAGACACCCAAGCGAACAGCGACGCCCGAGGTTTGCCGCCGTAGACTTTTGCCAGCAAGTCCGCACGAGCGTTCAGCACCTGACGACGAGCCTGCGCTCGTATCCACTTGGCCGGACGGGTGTCGCCCGCTCGGATCCGGTCGTCCACGAGCATCCGGATCTGCTGATGGGGCCCTGGCGTCGCCGTCGTGTCGCGCTGATTCACCTGGGCATTCTCCACGCGATCCTCGGCCGATTCAACGATCAAGGAATGCTGAGCGTGTCGGTCGTCGTCGTCAGACCGCGTTGCCATACCGTTGCGGTGAGCGCAAAGGGAGGTACCTCGTGGTTAAGATCAACGACAAGGGGTGGCCGGTCACCGTCATCCCGGGCGATGACTACCAACGGGGCCAGGCGACTGCTCTCTTGCTGCAACGAATGGGACGGGCCGGAGAGAAGTTGGCGCCCGGCCAACAGCCTGAGATCGACCGGCTGCTGGAGTTCTGGTACGACGCCGGATACTGCGTTCGAGCCATCCTGACTTGCCTCAGCGTGACGCCGGAAAATACCCCTCAGCCTCAGCGGCAGGAGGGCGAGTCCCTGCCCGAGTACCTGCGCTCCAGGATGAAGAAGTGGTACAACGAATCGGACGCGGAGGAGTTCTCCGCGGCGCGTAAACCCCCGCAGACTGGCCTGCAGTTCGAACAGTGGTATGCCAACAACCGGCAGCGGGCTGCGAACAACGGTGCTTACCGTCAGCCTCGTTCTCCGGGCGTTCGTGGTCGGCAAGCACGGGACGAGATCGCCGCGCTTGCCGCCAGTCGACGAAAGAGTCCGCTTGACAGGATGCGCGAGCGCGAGGAGCGTCACGCGGCTGCCCTGGACAGCTTGGCGGTGACCGGTCACGCCCCTCTGCCGGACATCGATCTCCGCGCCGCAGAGGAAATGACAACACCGCGTATGGTCGCTGCTCACGCGGGGCATCGGTCGATGCCTTTGTTGCAGCCTAACGTCAAGGCCATCCTGGAACGGATGCGAAGCGAGCGTCGTGGTCCGACACCTGCGGAGAAAGCTGTCCTGCGCAGCACCCTCCTCGACAACCGGCACCGCTCAGCACTCGGCGAGCTAGAAGCCGCATCGGCGGAGTACGACGATGCCCCAGGCATCCTGTCGCCCGACGGAAGTCGGATGCTCGCCTTCCTGGATCGAGCGACGTCTGTCGAGACCTCGCTGGAAGCACAGATACGACTGGTCATGTTCGCCGTCGACCAAGACCTCGGCTCCGACAGCAGGCCGCCATCAGCCAGCCAACCTGATGACCTCTGATGTCGGTGCGCGGCTCCCGGAGCCGCACATATGAGGATCTTTCGCTGCCCGTCGGCAGCAGCCCGCGCGCGGAGATCAAGGCACCTGCTAGATACCTGCCGTTTGACGAGCCGCCATGTGCGCCAGCCCTTGCTCCCGCGTACAGGTGGGGCCTATCCATTTATTTCGTTGTTGTCGTCGCGCCCCGCAGTCCAGTGGAGATAGATCGGAACGTCGCAATGGGGGCACCGCGTATTGCTCGATTCGGTCTCCATCCGGCATGCCGGGCAGTTGACCTGCGATGGAAAGTCCCTGATGAGCTGCTCTGGGATCCGGCCCTTCGGGTAGCGACGTTGCACGTAACGGGCGGCCGCCGCCAACGCCGCCTCAGGGATCGGTTCCCCGCATTTGCGCTCGGTGCGCATCATCGAAAGGTCTGCTGCGTCCTCGTCGAGATCCGCGGCTTTGTACATCGCAGCCACTCCTCGTCTGATCTTTTCGGCGTCGCGGAATAGTTCGGACGGCCCGCACTGGCACCGTTCTCGGCCCGCGCGCTCTACAGCCTCGACCGCGGGTCACCGCGCAACCGAAGGATCTTCCTGTCCTCTGTGCCCTTAGGCCAGACCGCAGCACTCCGGCCCCGAACTGATCATGAGCGAGGATCGCCGCCGCATCGACATCGATCGTGATCGTCATCCGTGCCAAGTACTCGCCGAGGCTGGCCAACCTCACAGCTGCCGGACTTCCTTCGGATGCTGCTCCCTCGGATGTGTGTGTCCGGCCCGCCACGTCTGCTATCCGGACAAGCGTCGGGCATCAACGGGTTGAGTGTTCAACTTTTCGATGCCCCAAGCAGTGGGATGCCTTCCGGTCTGTACCCAGGAGGTCATGCCCGGTAGTTGCCGGGACTGGCGCCGTGCCTGGTAGACCTTGCCAAGTGAAGCTTCTTGATACGCCCGATGATGATTCGTACAGAGTCCTCCGCGGTGAGAGCTATCTTGCTGAGTTGGCTATCGGCGTCGGCGTAGGAGCCGTCTTCGTCGAGCGTGAACGAGCCGCTGTATCCGTGGGATCGGTGGACGATCAGGTGGTCTGCGTTGTGGGTTCGGAAGGTCGTGAACGCACCCGAATGTCCTAAGTGGGCGTGGGCGGTCGCGGGCACGATGCGAACGGTGATGCCGCGGCATTCTCGTTGGAGTTTGATCAAGTGATGAAGTTGCCTCATGACGACGTCAACGTCCGGGTCGCCAACGGGGCAGACGAGCGCGTACTCGCCGACGTAGGCGCTGATGCCGATCTTTCTCAGGTGAGCGGTATTCTCATTGAAACGTGCGTGCGGATCGGAGGCCATTGTTCGTTCCGGGAGGACGTACTTGGCGACGGCACAGGAGTAACTCGGTATTTGCAGGATGTCCGGCACGAGCGTCGGGTGCCAGTCCACGATCTCCGCCGCCGCTCGCGCGCACACGGCTGCGGTCGCAACGTGGTACGGCTGGCCGCGTCGGCCGAGAAGGATCGAGTCCGTGTCGGCGAGCCGCGCCAGTTCCAGGATCCGTTCCTTCTGCTCGCCGACGATGCCGAGCGCACCCACGATGCAGCCGACGTCCACCAGCGGCGGGGTGCGCTCTCCGCGTTCCCAGTTGTGCAGCAGCGCTGGATTCACGCCGATTCTGCGGGCCAGTTCTCTGCCTCGCCACTTGTCCCCGCGAGCTGCCCGCAATTCGAGGCCGAGCAGAACGGTCCGGATGAGAGGACGGATCGACTTCACTCGTTGTCCTCGTGTGTGACCGACGAGCAGCCGGCGCTTGTCCGCAATGGAGAAGCCGCCCCCTTCGCGCCCGTGTGGCCCAGACGCGGCGTCACCGCGGAGTCCGAGTGGCGACCGAGGAGACGACTGGCGGTTCATCGTTGTCTTCGAGTTGGTTGAGGGCGTGCTTCGCAGCGAAGCTCAGCAGTGCCTTCGTGGATTCCTCCTTACTGAGGGCTTTGTCGGAGAGCTGGTCCGCAGCACGACTGTAGTGGCAGTCTTGGTCGTCCACGAATGTTCCGGATTCGACATGGCCGAGGTAGACGATGGCGCGTTTTTCCATGCTGTAGATCGCCCAAGGGCTAGACAGTCCGGGGTGCAGGGCGATCTTGCTGAAGGGTACGACCCGAACGGTGATTTGCTCGTCTGCGCTCACGTTGAGCTGCGCGAGGCGGCGCAGCTGCGAGCACATGGCGCGGTCCGAGGCGGCCCTTCTGGTGAGAGCGGTTTCGCCGAGGTAAGCGGTGATCGGCAGTGGTTGTTCCCGGAGATGACGTCTGTCGGTTTGCAGCTCAGCGAGCCGGGCTGCGCGCTCCGGAGCGTACCCGAGGGCAAGGAGGGTCTCCCGGGCGTAGTCCTCGTCCCACAGAAGTTCGGGAACAAGGAGGGGTTCCCAGACCGTTACCTGTGCGGCTTGGGCTTCGCAGTCGATAAGAGTCGCCAGGTGGTGGGGTACATCCTGGCGACCGGTGACGATGACGCCCGGCGTGGTGACAGCCGCAAGATTACGGATGCGCGTCTTATCCTCGCCGACGACGTTGAGGGCACCGAGGACGCCGGCCACGTCTTCGGAGGGCGGTGTCCGGGAGCCGCGCTCCCAATTCGACACAATCGCCGGGTGCTTGCCGATCGCGCGACCCACCTCGCGCAAGCCTGACCCGTTCTTGATGCGGGTGGTGCGCAGGACCGCGCCAAGCACGGTCGTGAAGGGCTGTAATGCGCCACTTTCGCAGTTGGGCTCATTTTCGTACTTGGTTTCGTTCATACCCCATGCCTCGCCTGCGGGTCAGTCGTCCATGAAATCTTTTGCGGCTGGGTTGGGACTCCCGCGCTAACTGAACGCAAAATTTGCCGCTCGTTCACATTTGAATGACTGAGCCTCGCGCCTCTTGTAGATACATTCTTACCAATGTCGATTCTCGGACTGCCGCTCGTTATTCCGGCTCGTAGGCGAGAACCAGTTTGCTGTGGGTTTTGTCGATCGCCGGTCCCGGTAGGGCGCTGTCAGGGGTGTCAGCCGGGAAGACGACGAGAGAGGGCTTGCGGGCGTCGCGGTGCACGGACCAGGCGCGGATTTCGTCGCAGAGGCGCTGGGCAAGTCGTTCTGCATCCGGGCCATGTGCAATGGCACCGAGTTCCCATCGCGTACTGCCGCCGTCATCCTCGCGGCGGCGGGACGTGAGGTAAGCCAGCGACCCGCCTTCGACCAGCGCGGGTGCGCGTCCAGGTGAGATTGGGTCGCACACAGAGGGTTTGGCATCGGCGGGGACGTTGATGCGGCAGACCTGTGGGTCGGTGACGGTCAGCCGCAGCCAGATCCCGTCATGCGGCTCGTCGCCTGCGATCGTGACCTCGGACCAGGCGGTGCTGCGCGGTTGGTCGAGAACTCCCTGCAAGGCGTCGATGTCGAACGGTTGGTCGCGGTCCCAATGCAACTGGATGGTCTCGTCATCGGTGATGGGTGCCGATTTTTCGCCTTCGTCGTCGCCGACAAGATAGACGAAGCCGCACAGTTCGATCGAGTCGGCGACCAGCCGTCCGTCGCGGTAGGTGAAGGCAACCGAGCGGCTTTGGCCACGCCAGCGCAGTGGCAGGACCAGCCGGCCACCGGGACTGAGTTGCCGCCACCAAGCCGAGGGGATGTCCCATGGGGAGACGGTGGCAATGATCCGGTCATAGGGAGCATGTTCAGGGACACCGAGTGCACCGTCGCCGGTGACCACTTGCACGCCGTTGTATCCGGCTGCAGATAGGTTCCGCTCGGCCTGTTCGGTTACGGCGGGGTCGACGTCAATAGTGACCACGTTCGTCTCAATGCCGGTCAGCTCGGCGAGGAGACTGGCGTTGTATCCCGTACCAGCGCCGATCTCAAGAATCTTATTGCCGCGTTCGACGGCGAGCTGGTCGAGCATGAGAGCGACGACGAACGGGGCCGAGGCGCACGAGAGTGAGGTGCCGTCGGCGAAGCGATGGGTGATGACTGCTTGCCAGGGGTTGTGCGCGTCGGCGAGGCTGGCGTCGGGCACGAACTCGTGCCGCGGCACCTCACGCAGCACTCGCGCCACCTCAGGAAGCTTCGCATAACCCTGCTTTTGAACGTTGGCGAGCATGTTCTTGCGCAGCTCCTCGGGAGAAGGGGCGTTGTCGTTCATGGATTCCCTCTATTCGTTGAGCAGCAGGCAGGCATCCCACTGCGTGCTTGGCGGCGTGTTCGTTTGGGCAGCGCGCAGGGCCAACGTCACCCCGGCAGTGCCGGTGAGCAGCCCGCGCTGCGTCGGTGGTTGCCGCGCCAGGTGTCTGGTGAGGCGATCGAGGAGGTCAGGGAGTGCGGCGGCGAGTTCGTCGTTGTGTTGGCTTGCGCGCCAGACACTGTGGACTAGTCCGGCCCACCCGTGGCAGAGCGACACGTCGCCGAGCTGGGTGAGCTGAGCTTCGTCGGTGGCGCAGCAGGCCAAGATGCTCTCGGCGGTGCGCTGTCGGCCGCGGTCATCAAGGGCGAGTCCTGCGATTTGCTGTGCTCGGGCGATGCCTGGGGTGCCGTAGCACCAGCTAGGCCGGTGCGGTCTGCGTTGGCGGATAGCTGTGCGGTCATAGTCGGTGCGGGTGACGACTTCGGGCCACCAAGCTCGCTGTGGCGTGCCGCAACGCCAACGATCCAGCCAGCAGCAAATGCGGTCGATCGCTGCGGCTTGTCCGGAGACGACGAGTCCGCGGCGGAGCGTGAGCGCGAGTAGGGTCAACGGGCCAGCGATGCCGTGTGCCATGCCGTGGTTGCTGTGTCCGCCGATCCAGGCAGGGCCAGGCCCAGTGGGGCCGTCTGCGGCCCACCAACCGGGTAATCCATCGGGGCGCGGCAAGCTCAGGCGCACCAGATAGCGCACGACCTCGCGCAGCAGCTCGTTGGCGTTCCCGCGGCGCAGCAGATAAGTGCCGAGACCAGTCAACCCGCTGATCAAGTCGAATTCCCGCTTCTGGGCCAGTTCGCCGGCGCGCATGCGGCAGTAGGCGGCCTCCAGCCGGGCCCAGGTTATCCGTTCGACGTGTTGATCGAGCACCGCCAGCGGTCGCTGATGCTGGGTTGCGGCGAGGGTGAACGCGACCGCAGGTGCGCCCTCGAACAGGCTCGCTTCGTCGGGATGGGCCAGCACCGGATCGGTCGTCAGCTCGGTCAGCCACGCGCGGGCGTCCTGGCCACGTTCAATCGCCAACAACGCCTGCCCTGAAGGGCCGTCGGCAAGAAATTGCGCGGTCATGAGCGTTGCTCCGTCGTGGTGGCCCGCCACGTTCCCGCAGCTTGCCGCGCGAGTCGAAGGCAGGCTGCCTCACGGTCGCGGTTGACGCCGAGGGCACGGTTGTGATGCATGTGCAGCAACGCGTGAAGGCAGGAATCGACATCAGCATCGGCTGGCAGTGCCAGCCGATAGCGTCGCACCATCTCTTCGCGCTCGCGCAGCGTCTCGGCGACCTCGACCGGTTCCGTCGCCTCCGCGCGCGCCAGGGCACGTGCCAGACGAGCGACCTGCTCGACGTCGCCGCGATCTGGGACTGCGGACGGCGCATGGACACGCAACCACTCGGCGGCGAACTCTTTGCTGCCAAGGAAAGCAGCAGCAAGGCTGAAGAGGGATAAGCCGGTAACGGCGACGGGTGAGGAACCGTCGCCACACCTGTGCGTTAAACGAGCCAGAACATAACGGGAGTCGGCGGAGAACACGCTCTCGGCTTCGCTGATTGCCCGGTACCGTCCGATTTCCGGGTAGTAGGTGTCCAGCGCCCACCGGCTGAGTGAGCCCTCCGCACGCAACCTGTCTGCCCACTCGGTCAGTGCCGCTAACGCGGTGTCGGAACTCCCAGCGGTGTTCACCCGCAGGCGCAGGTGGTCTGGTTCATCCCCTTCTCGGGCCTGAGGAAACCGCACAAACCACCAGTCCCGATCGCCCCACTCGGACACTAGATCAGTTACCTCGTGCACCAGCAGCGAGTCCATCTGGGCTTCGGCAACATAGAGCTTGGCATATAGCCACTTGGAACGCGGTGAGGCGGGCGTGTGTCCATGGTCGCGGCCGAAGACCGGCATCGACGCGGTCGGCGGGGCGGGGTCGGGCGGTCGGCGCGACACCAGCGGCAGCACGACCAGGTGGGCACGGCCCTCTAGCCAGCCGTCGGCGCCAGGTTGGGGCGCCTCGACAAGGGTCGCTTCCGCGCGCTGGCGCAGGTGGTGCAGCAGCACCTCGCGGTGCGCGGGAACCCGTAGATCGAGGGGCAGCTGCTGATCGAAATCCCGGAGCTCGACGCGATCCGGGCAACGCCACGTTGTTCGCCACCGTTCGAACGCGACGTGGTCTCCGGAGAGCGAATCGGCCAGCAGGACATCACGGGTTAGACGCCAGCGGGCCGAGGACAGGATCGCGTGCCGGTACCGCAGACGAGGCAGGTAGGGCACGGTCTTCGCGACGGGACCCCAGTCAAACCCGATCCAGCCGGTGTCCAAAGCACGGGACAGCTCGCCCAACAGCCGTGCCAGCGGAAGTTGCTGCTTTGGGGCCAGTGCGTGCAGCACCATCGGTTCGACCACCCGGCGGCGAGACAAGCTGACCAGATGCAGCCGTCGCTGCGTCGCCGTGATCGCCAGATCATCCACCTTGATAAGGCCCTCGCGGTGCTGGTGATGCTCGCCGACAGAGACCACATCCGGCAGGTAGCGAGGTACGCGAGCCACGTTCTCAGCACTCGGGTACGGCGGAGTAAATGACAGCTGTGCAGGGATCGCGTCCGCAGTAATGGTCGGCAGCGAAGCGAACACGTCAGCGAGGCCGCTTTCGGGCACCATCGTGGAAAACCGGGACGACAATGTGCCTGCTGCCCGCCCCGGTGCCACAGTGAAGTAGTACTCGCCGCTCTCCAACGCCGCGAGGTCCGCCGCGTGGATGCGAGCGCCGAGGTCGACGTGCGGGGGAATTGCATCCGGGTCGCCGCCGACAGCGGCCAGTGTCTGCACCTTCTCGTCGTCGAGGTCGATTTCGTGATCGCCGCGGGCGGTTGCTTCGGCGATCCAGGAGAGCAGCAGTTCGTCGCGGTCGGAGAAGACGTGCCGGCCGCTGGAAGAAGGACTGCATGGATAGTCTCGCGGCCACCCCACCCCCGCCGCAGAGTCCACCACATTGCGCACCGGAACCAGTGTGCCCGTCCCGTAACGGGCACAGAATGCGGCGAAGAAATCGCGCCACGCCCGGGTTCCCGTGTGCTCACGCACCAGGCGAGCAAGCACCGCGGCCGTACGCTCGATCTCGCGCACCACTGGCCGCGGCATACTCACCATGGCATCCAGGCGCAGATCCAGCGACAACGGTCCCCTTGCCGCTGGCGCAGCGGAGTTCATCCGCGCAACCAGCCGCTCACGTGCGCCGTTATCCGGCTCTCGGTTGTGAGCGACGAGCGCACCGTGGATGCCGATCAATTCGGCCGCCAGCGCGGAGATTGGGAGGTGACGGGTATCGAGCGTTTGCAAGGTTTCGGCAAGATAGCCGAGCGGGTCGATCACGGTGCTCGGTGGCCGCAAGCTCGTCACCATGAAGCCGTTCTCCAGCAACAAATGCAGCAGCCGGGTAGGGTTGCCCGCGTTCGGGAACTCCGTGGCCAGTTCGCTAACCAGCTCAGCGACGCGCACCGGCCTGCTGCTGCGAGTTCGGACGAACTCGACGGCCCGGCTATAGCGAATGCTCACCATGCCCGCTCCCGTGCGGACCATCCGGTCGCCGCGGTGCTCGGCAGCATCGTCGAAGACGACGTCCAGTTGCGCCAGCAAGCCTGGGCATGCTTCTAACCGTGCGGTCACCTCGCGCAGCCACCGGTTATCCGGTCGGGCTAATGCCCGATGATGGTGGCCGAAACGGACCGTCGCTCGGCTGGTGAGTGTGACAGGACCGACCCCAGCGAATAGACCGAACGGGGTTGAGCGACCGAACCGCAGGACGTACCGCAACAATCCCATTGTTGTTCTGCGTACTTCTCTTGGCGCTCTCCGCCGCCCCCGTAGGATTGTTTCGACTCCGTCAGCGAGTGCGGGGCTTGCGTGTGCCACGGCAGCCGAGACGGCGGGCCACATTTCTGCCAGCCACGCCCGGCAGTCCGGTTCGCTCGACAGGTCCGGCCACCGAGCTGGGCTGATCTGTTGCGCGGAGGCACGCAGCAATGCGGCACCGCAGTGCTGATAGTCCATTTCAAACAAGGCTGAGCACCTCCGGGATGTGAAGGGGCAAGACTATGGCCGCGGGCGGGGCAGGCGTCGGGGAAGCCTGACCCGCCCGCGGGGTCACCGCTGCGAATGGCATGCCGAAATCTGGCATGTCTGGCCGCATCCGTCATCTGTCTGGCAGGCCATCGCCTCGCTCCGCACCCGATCGGTTTCGACCCGCACATCCAGCTCGAACTCGTTCTCTGGTGCATCAATCAAACTAGCAGTCATCGAAGTCACCCCCTTACTGTTCTCGATCAGTTTTTGCTTCGCATTTCACATAATGCGAAGTGGGTATCAGCAGGTCGGCATCAGGTGGCGCTGAAGGTAGCGACCGCGGACCATCGCCTGACACTTCTCACACTGCAGCTTGCCTGCAGTGACCTCGATATCGGTGGCCGGAGCGCCGCACACTGCCCACCGGATATACAATCCGCGAAACAGCAAATGAGGTGCCGGGGATGGATCTACAGCGTGTAATGATGGGCTGAAATATCCAGGAAGCCAACGGGTCGAGCCACTCAGCACGAGATCATCATTGTCGTTGTCGCCCGGCCAGCGCGGCGCGGGCCCCGAGGTGCAGAGGAAGTCGAGGAGTGCCTCTATCGCAGGGCTGTCGGTCCGGACAGGAGCCAGATCAGCCTCTTTCGGGAGCGTTGGATTCATTGCCGTCATTGGTGGGCTCGCTCACGCTGCTGCGCATCGGTCCCCGACGGACTGGGCCTATCCGTGACCAGCAACACGATCCGCACCGCGAACACTAATGCGAAAAGAGCAAATAAACCCCATTCTAACATTCATGACTCCTTTTCTCCGGTGTCGAGTTCGACCGTGGAGGGACTCGGCCGGTGTTTGCCAGGGCAGTCCGTTCCAGCCGCGCCTGCATCGCCGTTGGAAGCGCTGTAACCGCAGCGTGGTCAGCTGTTCTGCTCGCCTGGAACGACCGGCGCTGGCTTCGGTTGCTGGCGGCGAATTGCTCGGCGAGAGGCAAGGTCAGATTTCTTCCTTGCTGTGCGGGGGGCCGCGCGGTGGGCGTTGCGGGCCGCGCGGCCCCCTGCGGGCGCGAGCTGACGGCAAACTGGGAGAATTCATGCCGTGCGCTCGTCCGCGCCCGCAGAAACACACGATGGCAAGGAGCGCTCTTGCCCAGCAGGCGATCAACCCCGCTTACACCATGCGCTGCTGGTGACGCACCTGCGTGCCACGCGGTACGCCGCCAGCGATGGTCATGATCGTTGCCGCTGAATTCATGCTGGTCGGCAGCGGACCCGTTTCCGACGTCAGAAGTAGCGTGCCCGTCGACCTTCGCCAGTTTGTCAATCAAGTATTCGATTTTCGGTGAAGCGGGTTTTGGTACGCGGCGAAGCCGGAGGAAGCCGCACTCCGACATCGCCGTGGGCAAGACCTGGCTGTTTCGCTTGGAGTCTGCGGCGTGCCGCCCAGCGGGCGAGGAACAGGCCAGGTGGCATTGAATGCCCTCAAGAATCTTGCTCATGAGGCCGGGCGCACGGTGTCGCGCGGCCCCGTGCGCGGCAGACGTCATCTGCAACCGCCACTGACTGCGGTCTCGTCGGGTCACGCACCGGAGGCACTGTGGAGACGGAGGGCAGATCATCGGCGCGGGAACCACCGATCGACCGCAAAGCGTGCGGAAGCCAGGTGCCTGGCCCGAAGAAATCGCCCTGCCCATATCGTCGTCGTTGACCAGATGGTCCAGCCCGTCCTGGCAGGTCACCCACACGGGACGTATCGAAGGAGCCAGTGCGCCCCGGCCATCCCGACGCTGCTCAGCGTCGCCTGAGCACAGGCCGTATGCAGACTCGTTGAGCACTTGAGCCAATGCCTGCATGCCACAGCCTCCTTCCGGATGTCCGGTCGCGTTCGTGCTGGTAATGACCATCGGACGAAGCCGGGGCGCATGTGGAGGCCAAACTGGGGCCATTTGCGGCTGGTTTGAGGCCAGGCAGGGCCCTCCCGCCGTTTCGGGCCAAACAGAGGCCACTTGCGGCCGATTCGGGGCCACTGGCGCTTGACTCGCGCGCGATCGATGATTGCTAGCTACGGTGGATGGAGAGGAGGCACACGGGATGGCCGATCGATCGCCGCGTACGCGGTTGGAGCAGCTGCTGTTCGCGCGGAATCTGTCGCTGAGCGATTTCGTACGACAGTTCTCCGAGCAGGCGGATGATGCAGGAATTCGTGCGCACACCTCGGAGCGTTCGGCGAAGCGGTGGTTGCGAGGTGATCCCGGCAGCCCTCGCGCGGAGTCCCGCCGAGTGCTGGAGTGCTGGTTCGACGAGCCGACGGAAGAGCTGCTCGGTCCGCCGAAGGCAGAGCTTGCCTCTCACCGCAAGTCCCCACGGAGCGAACAGGAACTGATGGTGAACGCCGCTCGCGAGTCGTCCGAGCACGCTATCGAGTCGTCCTCGGCAATTGACCCATCCGCGCTGGAACAGCTGCACGCTGCAGCCGGACAAGCAGCCCGTGATTACTACGTGACGCCGCCCCTGACCATGCTGACCGAGTTATTGCAGCAAAGGGACACGATCTACAAGCAGCTCGACCGGACGCACAAACCCCGGCAGCAAGCGGAACTGTACCTGCTCGCAGGGCAAGTATGCGGACTGCTGTCCTCGGTGTCGTGGGATCTCGGAAATGCCGACGTCGCCGAAGAACAGGCGCGCGCGGCCTACACCTACGGCAGCATCATCGATCACCCGTCGTTGCGCGCGTGGGCACGTGCGTTGCAGGTCACTGTGGCCTTGTGGTGCCGCCCGCGTCGCGCTGTGGCCATTGCGGAGGGAGCGTTGGAGGACTCGCCGGCGGGGACGGCCAGCGCTCGGTTGCATAGCGTTCACGCGCGCGCTCTTGCGCTAAGCGGCGCTCGCGACGAGGCACAGTCCGCACTTGACGCAGCGGCGACTGAGCTTGATCGCGCGGGTGATGACAGCTTCCTGGACGAGGTCGGCGGCGAACTCGCTTTCGACCGCTCGCGCGCAGCATTGTGCGGTGGCGCTGTCTACGTCGCGCTTGGCGACGGTCGGCGCGCTGAAACCGAAGCTAGCCGTGCGATCGCGTTGTTTGGTCAGATGCCCAGGGAACAGCGGTGGGGTGCAGGTGCGCTGGGTGCGCAGGTAGACCTTGCTACAGCCCGAACGTTGCACGGCAATCTCGCGGGCACCCAGGACGCGCTGGTGCCAGTGTTCGCGCTTGAGCCAGCTCGGCGGACCGAAGCCATCACGCAACGGCTGTCCTCTCTTGGCCGCATGCTCGGTCAAACCCGTTACCGCGGCGCGATCGAGGCCGCGCATATCGGCGAGGACATCGAGGACTTCACCGCCGCGAGCCTTGCCCGCATGACTGCCCGTCCGGCCTTGCCGTCCGGGAACTAGCGGACAGCAAACTGGCTTACCTGGCGAAGTTGCGGCTGCGTTCGTGCGCGTCCCATGCATCGAGGATCGTGCGCTCTTTGTCCGGATCGATGCCTTGCTCGCTGGCGCGCTCGTGTTCAACGGTGCCTGTGCCACTGCGCAGCCATGCCCAGGTCGCGGTCGCGGTGTCGAACAGTGGTCGGGTAGTCAAGCCTGCCTTACGAGCCTTCGCGGAGTCGACGGCCCAAGCACCACGGTAGGTGCGCCAGAGCGGCAATTCGGTCCACTGCGCGACGCCCTGGGCGGCGAGCCAGTCCTCGTCGGTGATCCAGGTGAAGGTTGCATCCGATTCGGTCACGCGCTGGCAGGCGGTCAGGAAGTCAGACATCGTTTCCCCTCCGCTGGCGGTTACGTTGAAGGTGCCGACCGGCCCGTCCGCCTTCGCGGTGTGCAGGGCGAAGGCGGACACGTCGCGGACATCGACAGGTTGGACGCTCCTGCTGGGCTGGCCCGGTGCAAGCACCCTGCCGCCGCGCGCGACACGGTGCAGCCACCAGGGAAGCCTCCCGACGTACTCATAGGGCCCGAGGATCACGCCGGGCCGCAGCAGCACGGTGCGGTCGGGGCCAAAGACCTCGGCAACGGCGCGTTCGCATCCGGCCTTGCCGAAGCCGTAGGTTGAGGGGCCGGGATCGCCGTCGTAACCGAAGTCGGGTCCGGCATCGCTGGGGCACTCCAGCACAGCCGAGTTCTCCGTGAGCGGTTCGACCGGCCAGCCCTCGTACACCGACACGGTGGAGATCAGCACGTAGCGACCCACGGCTGGGGCGAGGGCCGTGGCGATGGCGAGAGTCTCGCGGGGGACGAAGCTGCTGGTATCCACGACGGCATCCCACGGTCCGGCCGCAGCGAGTCGATTGAGGTCTTCCGACTTTGTGCGATCCCCCCGGATGAGGGTGACACCGGGGACATCGTTCCCGGCTTGCCCGCGTCGGAAGGTGGTGACCTCCCACCCCGCGGCGAGAGCATCTTCCACTACCGTGCGGCCGAGGAACCAGGAGCCGCCAAGGACCAGCAAACGAGCCATGCCGCCATCCTGACGGATGCCATGATGGCCCGCTACAGGCCTATGCGCACCGCCACTCGGTGAGCGCCACCCGTTGAGGCTGCGGACGAGTCGCCGCTTGCGGCCACGGCAGCCCGCGCGCCGCTGGCGGCTCGACCTCGTTCCCGGCCACGATCAGCCGCCCTAGCCAGCAGCGCCGTCGCCAGGAACGGTGCCAGCGGGTCGTCCACCCGATCCGAGCTCGCACGCACCGGCGCGTTCGTGCTGCGCAGAGCCATGCGCAGGCATGATGAGCGAATGTTCTTGACAACAGCCGAGACCACTTTGATCGGCGTGGCTCTCGGCGGCGGATTTAGTTGGGGGTCTGCACGGATCATGTTGGTCGCGACGCGCAGCAGCGATCATCGACAACGGATCTGGACTCGAACCGTCGACCTCTATGAGCAGCTTCTATTTCAAGCGCGCACCTGGGCATCGATCCGCGAGAAGGCGATGCAGACCTTACTGACCGAGTCCGATCGCGAGATTCTCTCGCTGGACGTTGCCGAACGCCAAAGCCTGCTGATCCGTCTGGAGATGTTCGGCCATCCGCAGGTCCAGGCAGCTTTCGAGCGATACGCAGATGCGCACTGGCAGTGGATCGCCTCCGAACAAGCGCGGCAGTTCGCGTTCGAACAGAACACGGAAGCCGTCGCGTGGCAGGGGCTTGAGCAACCAGTTTCCGGGGATGAGATCGCCCGGCTGCGGGAGAACCGGCAGGCAGCGAACGATTTGGCTGACCAGCAGCACACTGCGTTGCGCGGCGCTGTTCGGGGTGTTGTTCACCGTGTTCCCAAGAGCCGGTGGTTCCGCCGCAATCTCGGCTGATCACCCAGGGCCTGCGCGTCGGCGGCGTTACGCACAACCGACCGCTCAGCCCGACGTGTAAGGCCCATACCTTGCGGCTCGGCTCAGCCTCAAGCCGCACTTGCCCGGACTACCTCAAACGAGTGAACCTATCGCTGTTTGTGTCTCCCTGACCACTCTCCGGCATACCTTGGTGAGTCAAGATCGCCGGTCCGGGAGAGCCGTCGGTCGGTTTGGCTAGCTCCGGGGAGGGAGCGAGCACATGCAATCTGGCGTGCGCGGAAACTTCGCGGCAGCTCTGCGGTGCGGTGAGTTCCGCACGATGTTGGTGACCGAGACGACGTCGGTTGCTGGAGATCAACTTGCCCGGGTTGCCCTGGCGTTGCTGGTCTACGGTCGCACGAACTCGGCGTCCCTCACTGCGTTGAGCTATGCGTTGACTTTCGTGCCGGCGGTGTTGGGCGGTTTCCTCCTGTCCGGCCTGGCAGACCGGTTTCCGCGTCGCACGGTGATCGTGGCGAGCGATGTGGTCCGGGGCTGTTTGGCGATCTCGATGGCGATTCCCGGCCTCCCGTTGCCGGCGTTGTGGTGCATCGTCGGGGTGTTGACGTTGGCCGGCGCTCCGTTCAAGGCTGCACAGCTGTCCCTTCTGCGCGACGTGCTTCCGGAACGGCTGTACCAGGCGGGGCTGGGCTTACGGCAGATCACCACGCAGACTGCGCAGGTAGCCGGTTTCGGATTGGGCGGCGTGCTTGTCGTCGCGGTCCAAGTCGAAGGAATCCTGCTGCTCAACGGTGCGACGTTCCTGTTGAGCGCGCTGGGCGTCTTGCTCGGTGTGGCAGCCCGTCCGGCGTCTCGGGACCGCTCGACGGCAGCGGATCTGTCCGCTGCGAGTCGCGATTACCGGCCCGGCCGGCAGCTCGTCGCGCCGGTGATCTTGATTTCGCTTGTCGGACTGTTGGTCGTTCCCGAAGGCATTGCCGCGCCGTATGCAAGCACGTTCGGCGCGACATCATTCGCTGTCGGCGTGCTGATGGCGGCGGATCCCGTCGGCAGCGTCCTGGGCGGATGGTGGGCCAGCCGCGGGGAGCCGGTAACTTCGTCGCGAGGAGTGGTGGTTCCGGCGGTTGCAGCGGGTCTTCCGCTGCTGGCCTCAGCCATAATGCCATGGCTGGCCGGGGCTGCCGTGCTGTGGGCGATGTCGGGCGCGCTGTCCACGGTTTATCTGATCCGCCTGCAAGGAATCGTTGCCGAGATCGTGCCGGACCGCAGCCGCGGGACCGTCATGGGCAGGATGAGCACCTGCCTGCAGACCTCGCAGGGAGTCGCGATTGTCGCCGCCGGCCTTGCTGCAGACCAGGTGGGGCCCGTGACCACTGTGGCGGCGTCCGGGCTCATTGCGTTTGTGCTTGCTATTGGTGCTGCGATCGTTTGGAAGGGGGCCCGTCCGCGTCAGGTGAGATCTGCCGAGGACGAGCCCGCGTCCGGAGCGCGAACGCCGTCACCAGTCCTTGCTGCGCATGAAACCCCCTCCCGGGACATCCAGCCGCAGGAAGGGCCGAGCCTGGGACAGACAGGTCGTGTAGCCGCAGCCCTCCCCGTGGGAACGGAAGCGAGTTCAGTATGCAGCATGTAACCGATCCGGGGCAGCCTCGCGGACTGACCCGGGTGAAGCGCTGGGAGTTCTGGTCACACCCTGTGCGTGTCCGTGCGTTTGTGATGACCGTGGTGCTGGCCGCGACGACAGTCACGGTCGCCGACGCGGTATCGGCTCGGGTGACGTTCCAGGACATCCGCAGTTGCCTCGTTCTCGTCGGGCTCGGGATCTGCGCAGCCGAGATGGCACGCCAGGTCGAGCGCCGCCGCCGCCGGTTCGCCGACACCCCGCACGTGAACTTCTCCTCAGTCTGGACGTTCGCAGCATCCCTCGTGCTTCCGGGCGTGCTGACGGTAGCTGTCGTGGTGGCGCTCTACCTGCACCTGTGGCTGCGGAGCTGGCGCGGCATCCCAGGTGTACACCTGCACCGAACGCTGTTCAGCGCCTGCAACGTGATCTTGTCCTGCCAGATGGCTGCATGGTGCGCCCGCAGCGTGTCCGTTGTTCCGATCGGACACGACCTTGGTGCTATGAGCTTGCTCGGAGCGGCCGCGGTCGTCGGGACCTTCTTCACGGTCAATTCGGCCCTGGTCGGCGCCGTTATCGGGTTGTCGCTCGGCGCATCCTCGCGGAGGCGGCTGACCGGCCCGGCGAACGAAAACCTGCTCGAACTGGCGACGGTGTGCATGGGCCTGGTTACTGCGGTGCTGCTCACGCTGACCCCCTGGCTGGTCTTTTTCCTGGTCTTCCCTTTGTATGCGCTGCATCGTTCGGCGTTGGTCCGGCAGTTCGAACACGCGGCCACTCGCGACTCGAAGACCGGGTTATTGAACATAGCCAGCTGGCGCGCCCTGGCGGACAGCGAGCTGAGGCGAGCGGCGAAGACCAACGGGTGCCTCAGCATCCTGCTGATTGACGTCGATCACTTCGCTCTGGTGAATGTTGTTCACGGCGAGGACGTCGGCGATCGTGTCCTCAAGGCAGCAGGAGCGGCGTTGAGTTCGGTCGTGCGAAACACGGACTTGTGCGGGCGACTCGGCGGTGACGAGTTCGTGGTGATGCTGCCAGGAAGCAGCGCTGACGAAGTCCTCGCCATTGCGCATCGTGTCCGCGACTGCATCGCCGCAGTCGAGGTTGCGTCAGCCTCTGGAGACTCGCCCCGGATCACCGTCTCGATCGGCACAGCGGCATACCCCGCCGCCGGAACTGACCTGGACGACTTGCTTCGCGCTGCCGACAATGCCCTCTTCGCGGCCAAGGACCGTGGACGTAACCAGGTGGTTGTCAGCTAGAGGGCGTGGTCTCGTCCAGTGCGGCGATAACGTGCCGCTGGGCAGACCAACTGGCTAGCGGCCTCAACATGCTCAGCAGCTCCTGGCCGTCCGCGCTGAGCCGGTACCAGACCTTGTTGAACCTGGTGCCTTCGGCACGACGCTCGATCAGCGCGTTGGCTTCGAGCCTCCGCAGATGACTGCTCAGCACTTTTGAGCTGAGCGGCTTCGCATGGCTAGTCCAGCCCTGCTGTTCCTCGGCTTTGTTCACCTCGTCCAAGAGTTCCGTGTAGCTCCGCTCGCCGACCGCGAGGGTGGCGATGACCGCGACTGTCCACTGTCCGCTCAGAAGCGTCAGCAGCTCATGAAGGCTCCGGCGGTACGACACGTTCCAGTCGTTCACTACTCGGTGTCTACACGATCACAGCACGCCGTGCCATCGCGGCGCGAACCCGCTCGACCGAGACCGGCGACATTGGACTGAACGGGTGATAACCCGTCGTGCTACTCCAAAGTCGCACGGGTTCTTACGTTGCAGTCGCACGAGGTCAGCGGGCTAAACCTGGGAATCACCCGGGACAACTGCCCCGGGGACGGAAGCAGCGAGGTGCCCGGCAGCCGAGCGTCAAGCCGGGTGCCTCGCGTCCCGCCGAGAGGAACGGATCCAGCATCCCGGCGGCGCGCCTGACGAGCAGTTGCGCCTACGGCTCGCCTGCTCGCACGCGATAGCCAGATGCGTGGCGGACAGTTCGTTCTCAGACCCTTGGAGACACGATGGAACGCAGAAACGCACCTGGTTTGGCAGGGCCAGTGCGCACCGCGATCTTCCCGGACGGGCCGGACTCCCTGCTTCTGAATCCCGCGGTGTCAGAAGCTGAGTTGCGTAGAGAACGTGTCCGCGCGGCACTCAGTCCGGCCATCTTCCTCCCTTGTCTAGGCGGCATTGTCGTTACGCTCGTCGGGCTGATGACCGGAATCGGTGTGGTCGTAGTGTGCGCGGGCGTTCTGGTCGTCGGCATGAGCATCCTCGCTGGCCTGGACAACGTCGCCCACTTCCTGACCGATCATCGTCATGATGCCGGGAGTTCGTGTCGGCTGGACCGGGTACGGGGAGAGTTCTTCTTCCGCGGCCGCGACTTCAGCGAACTCGGCGAGGCGCACCACGCGGCGCGGATCTTGATCGACGGCGTGGGAGAACTGCACCGCAGTCCGGCACGAGCCTGGATCGACCCGACGATTCCGGGCAAAGTGCATCGACTCGTGTGGCAAGCGTTGTGCTGCCTGGACCGAACGCGGGCAGCCCGCTGCCTCGCCGTCGAACTGGCAGCAGATCCCGGTTCCGCGGTCGGTCACCTAGCGGCCGCGGCCCGCGAGTCGGTCGGCGTGATCGATGGCGCGCTCAGCGAGGTCGTCTGGCATGTGAATGCTTGCCTCGTGCTGGTCCGGGAGTGGGAAGGAAAGCTCCGGCGCGCTGAATTGGCCGACCTCACGGACCACACGCTTGCGGCGCTGCCGGCCGATGCCGATGTTCGCCACCTCGCGGAGCTCGCGGAGGCGTTGCCTCAGAACGTATTCGCTCGCGTCACCGCCGCACGAGATCTCCTCGGTGCCGGAGCTTTTCCGTGGGAGCAGCGCCTGCCCGGTTCTGCAGGAGAGGAAGGTTCGTCGTGATGCAGGAATCAGGACCGCTGGCCGACCAGCCGTCGGAACTCGCCATCGACCCGTCCGCAGGCTCGCAAATCGCACCTTGCGACACCAATCAGCTGGCCGCTGAACCCGATGGAATTGGCGAACATTCAGCAACCCCAGCCGACCCTCACAGCGTTTTCCGTAACCGGGGAGCAGTCGATGATGTTAATTCCGGTGCTCGGAGCCGCCAGTGTCGTTGCGGGACCATGCTTGCTGGCAGCAGCGGAACGAACGACCGGCACCACCATGGCGGCAGGCCGGTCCGCGCGCACGGCATTGACCGCGGGCATGTCGACGGCGACGGCAAGTCTCGGCTGGATCGGGTTGCTCAAGCTCGGCGCGACGCCGATCTGGGTGGCGTGGTGCTGGGCGTGCGCGCTGGGATGCGGCTTGACGCTCACCGACCTGCGTTGCCGAAGATTGCCGTTTCCGATGGTGGCAGCGCTGGCGGGCGGAGGTGCCGCACTCCTGCTCTTCGACGCGATCGCGCACGGAACCTGGATTCGATTCGGCTTCGCCTGTGCGTCGATGGTGACGTTGCTGGGTCTTGCGCTGCTGGTTCAGGTGTGCGCGCCGGAACACACCGGAGGTGGCGACACGGCCTTGTATGCCGCGCTCGGGATCTACCTCAGCTGGTCCGGATGGGACGGTTTGCTGCGCGGCCTGCTGATCGCCAGTGGGCTCACCGCACTGGTAGCGCTTGCCGTCGCGCTGTCGTCCAAGAGAGTGAATTCGCGTTTTCCCGCTGGCCCGCCACTGATTGTCGGCTCATTGGTCAGCATCTTGTTGTCCTAGTCGCGTGGCAGCCGTCGCAAGAGCAGACTGCCACGGGAATCGACACCACAGGAGACGGGGAGGATCTTGTGAACAACTTCGGTGCTGGTCGTCGGCAACTACGCGTCGTCCTGGCTAGTGCGGCTGCCCTGCTGCTGGCGGGCTGCAGCGGTGGAAGCGTGCCAGCACCGACTTCGCCGTCTCACCTGTCGGCTCCGACGCAACCGTCCTCGGCCCCCAGCTCATCGGGCACCGAGCAGCGTCAAGCGGTCGAAGCTGCCTACCGTCAGTTCTGGCACAGCACGTTCCACACCAGCGACAAGCCTGAAAGCACTTGGCATGACGCGGTCGCCGCAGTCGCAGTTGATCCACAGCTCACAACGGCCTTGGGCGCGATGCAGACGCAGAAGCAAGCCGGGATCACGGTGTACGGCGATGTCACCGCTCGAATAGTCTCAGTTCAGATCACCGATGTATCGGCGAAAGTAGTCGACTGCCAGGACGCTTCGAAAGCAGGCCAGGCGGATGCCAAGACTGGCAAGCGGAAAACCGTTGGCGTACCGCGGAATCCAGTCAATGCGGATCTCAAGCGTGATACGGCTGACGGTCGGTGGAAGGTTGCTCAAGTCACGTTCCCCGGCGGGACATGCTGATGGTTCGCCGACGCATTGCGCTTGTCTCGACCGGCGTCCTGTGCCTGTGCGGGCTATCGGTGACTGGCTTGCCGGCACCGGCCCTGGCCGACCCGCCGTCATCGAGCAACGACGATGGCCAGGTCATCGTCGTTCCGGGAGACGTATCCGGTCTGGTTGCGCCGCCGCACATCGACATGCGGGCGTTGGATCAACGGGGCCAAGCACCTGTGCGGCCTCGCGGTCCTGGGAAGAAGTCGGCCGGTGCCAGTGGCCAAGATCGGCAGGCCGCACAGGGCTCGGGTGATTCTGAGGATTCGCCTAACGGGCTTCCGCCGGGTTGTTTTGTGGGTGGTTTCGGCGCAGGGGGCACTCCCGGCGCTGGCCGGCCCGGTGGTAGCGCGTTCGGAGTACGGTGTCTCCCTCCGCTGCCCGCGGACAACGCACCGGTACCGCCGGGCGGCGCGCCTGCACCCCCGCTGTTGCCGACTCCGGCGCAGTTGGCGGCGCAGGCGTTCGAGCAATTGCGTCTTCCCTTGCCAGTGCCGCGGCATTCGCCGGATGTGCGGCTGCCGGACGGGCGGGACGCGACGATCGTCGGCGAGAACACCTGGGTGTGGACTGATCGCAAGGTATGGCATCCGGCGGTGCGGCGAGTTCAGGTCGGGCCGGTGTGGGCGGAGGTGACCGCAACCCCGGCGGGCATGACGTTCAACTCGGGCACGGGCGGATCGACGTCATGCTCGGGGCCGGGCGCACCTTACGACCGGTCCTTCGGCCTGCACGCTGCCAGTCCGGATTGCGGATTCGTCTACACCCGCAGCTCTGTCGGACAGCCGGGTGACCAGGCCCGCGCGTCGTGGGCGATCCAGTGGTCGGTTAGCTGGGTCGGGTCGGACGGAACCGCTGATGTCGGCGGGGACTTCCCGCAGATGCAGTCAAGGGCCGGCGCCAGCTTCGCGGTCGCCGAGGTACAGGCGTTGCGCGCGAAATAGCGCACCGAGAATTCGCCAGACAAACAGTTGCACATACGAAATCCACGCTTCCGGAAATGAGTAAGGAGTTTCCCGGTGGGTACTGCTCTGTCTTTTTCGCAGCCGCGCTCAGCGCGTGCTGACGACGCGGCGCTCCATGAGCGGCTTCGGGACGGTGACGAGCCGCGGGTGCCGCGTCGGCGGCGGTGGTGGCTGCTCGGCGTCGCGGTCGTGCTGGCGACCGGGGCCGCCTTCGGCAACTACGCCCTGATCGCGGGCCAGGACGAACGGGTCGATGTCGTTGTGCTGACGCGGGATGTGGGCTGGGGTCAGCGAATCGGCGACACTGATCTTGGCATCGCGAAAGCGGTTCCCGGCCAAGGACTGTCCGCGATTCCTGCCGCTGACCGCGCGGAGGTGGTCGGTCAAACCGCACGTTCGGCGTTGCCCGCCGGCAGCGTGCTCGCACCTGGCCAGCTGTCCGCGCAGCCGGTTCCTGGTCCTGGTGAGCGTCTGGTCGGGCTCGCGGTGAAACCGGGGCACCTGCCCGCCCGTGGCCTGTCGCCCGGTGACCTGGTCCAAGTCAGTCCGATCGCGGGAGGAACCGGGGCCGACCTCGGACAGCCGTCGGCGAGCGCGTCCGGGCCGTTTCAAGCACGGGTGGTGGGTACCGGTCCGCCGGACTCGACTGGCGCGGTCACGGTCGACGTCGTCGTCGGCGCGGATGCCGCGTCCGCGGCGACCGGTGCTGCTGCGGGTCAGGTCGTCGTGGTCCAGCTCGGGCCGGGCGCGTAGGAATGCGAATTCGTCTGGAAGGGCGGTGAGGGTGTTGGCGATGATCACGATCGTCTCGGGCAAGGGATCACCCGGCGGGACCACGACGTTGGCCGCCCTAACGGCGGCATGGCCCGCGCCGGTGCTGCTGGCCGACTGCGACCCCGCGGGCGGCGATCTCGCACCGGGCTGGCTGGGCCAGTGGCTCGTGGCCGGCGCGATCCGCGCCGATCGCGGCGTGTTGTCCCACGCGACCGCAACGAGGCACGCGACAGCGGGAGACCCGGCTGCTCTGCTTGAGCACGTTCAGACGGTGCCGCCCGCACGGCACGTGGGGCTGCTCGCGGGGCTGACGTCGCCGGGCCAGCACTCCGCGATCAGCACTGAGGGGTGGACGCGGTTGACCGCGTCGCTGGCCGCGTTCCGAACCCGGTCCGGACGCCCTGCGGACGCGTTGGTCGACGTCGGCCGCTTCGGCGCGGCCACGCCGTGGCCGTTGCTGGTGGCCGCCGATCTGGTCCTGCTGGCAGTCCGCCCGACCCCGAGGCACGTACTGGCCGCGCGCCCAGTGCTGGCCGAACTCGCCGAGCAGATCGTGCCGGAGCGGCTCGGCCTGGCGGTGTGCGCGTCATCGCCCGCAGGCGCTCACGAGGTCCACGTCGCGTTGGGCCGGGCTGTCGCTCTCGAACTGCCAGCCGACGAGCGGACGGCGGCGGTGCTTTCCGACGGAACCGACGCGGGCGCTGTGCCGCGTCGATCGCCGCTGTTGCGCACCGCACGACGGGCAGCGCGCCGGCTGCACGGTACCTACCACAACTACACGCCTGCCGAGCTGCGCGTTCCGGCACCACGCGTGTCCAATGACGTCCTGACAGGAGCAACACGATGACGTTGCACCACAACGGATATAGCCTGTCCAACGGACCCGGAAGCTACTCGGTCCCGGCACCGCAGGCACGCAGACTGCCATCGAGCACCACGGCAGAGGGGCAGCTGGACTCGCAGGCCGTTCGTGCTATCCGGGAATCGGTCGCGGCCCGGCTTGAACGCGTCGCGGCTGGGGAGACCCATGTGGACGTGCCGCTGTCAGCGGCGGAACAACAAGCGCGGATGAGCGCGTACGTTGCCGAGGAAGTCGCTGCCTGGGTTGTGCGCCGCGCTGCCGACGGGCAAGCGCCCCTGTCCGTTGAGGACGAACGGCGGTTGACCCGTGCGGTGGTGGCCGCGTTGTCCGGGCTGGGCGCGCTGGAGGAACTTCTGGATCGCGAGGATGTCGAGAACATCCATGTGCACGGTTGCGACCGCGTTCTGCTGGAGCTGGCCGACGGGTCGGTCGAGCGATGGCCGTACCCGGTGGCCGACACCGACGCCGACCTCGTGGAAATGCTGGCCGCGATGTTCGCCCGACAGGGCCAGACCAGCCGCGAATTCAACGCCGGCCGCCCGTTGGGAAACCTGCGCATCAGCGCTGGCGGTCCGCTGGGCGCCCGGGTCGCAGCCGTGATGGAAGTCAGCGACCGGCCGCGAGTGGCGATCCGCCGCCACCGCCTGGTCGACGTCACCCTCGACGATCTCGTGGCCAACGGCACGCTCGGCCCGGGGATCGCGTCGTTCTTGCGCGCGGCAGTGCTCGCTGGCTGCAACGTCATCGTTACCGGTGGTCCTGCGGCCGGGAAAACGACCCTGCTGCGCGCGTTGTGCGCCGAGATTCCGGACTATGAGCACGTCGTGACCGTTGAGGAGGAGTACGAACTCGGCCTCCACATCGGAGCGCGTCTTCTGGTCACTCCGCTCGAAGCCCGGCCCGCCAATAGCGAGGGGATCGGCGAAATCACCCTGGACGACTTGCTCAAGCAGACCTTGCGCCACTCGCCGAGCCGAGTGATCGTCGGGGAAGTCCGCGCCGGAGAAGTCACTGCGATGCTGCGTGCGTTGGGCAACGGCGCGACTGGCGGCATGTGCACCCTGCACGCGACCAACGCGTCCGCGGTGTTCGACCGGATCGGCGCACTCGGGCAGCTGGCTGATCCGCCGTTGGCGATCGAAGCTGCCCACCAGTGGACCGCCTCGGCGATCGACCTGGTCGTGCACGTCGCCCGCACCGACCACGCCCACCTCGGCGCACACCACCGGCAGCGCTGCGTCTCCGAGATTATCGAAGTCGGCCCGGTCGGTGATTCCGGCCGCCCGGACACCACCAGGATCTTCGCGCCACGCCCGGCCGATGGCCGCGCGGTTGCGGAGTACGCCCCCAGCCGCGACCTGCTGGAGCGTCTGGAGCGGCACGGTTTCGACCGCGCCTGTCTCGACACCGCCGATGCACGGGCAGACACCGAAAATGTCACTGGTTTCCCGGCTGGAGGCCGACGATGACAAGCGTGTGGCCGAGCCTGATCGGTCTGCTCATGGTGCTGGCGCTTGCCTGTGCGGTCGCGGCATTCTCCACGCCCGCTCAGGCACCGGCCGGGGCGCGTCGATCGATGCGGCGACGGGACCACTGGCGGTCTTTCGAGGAGCGCCTGCCGCTGCGGCGGACAGCGGTGGCGCTGGCTGCGGGCGTGGCGGTGTGGTGGACAACGGGGTGGCCGGTCGCCGCGGCGGTGGCGGTCGCCGGAGCGGTGACCGTTCCGGTTCTGGCCCGTGGGCAGGACGCACAGCGGCTGATCACCCGGTTGGACGCTTTGGCGAGCTGGGTGCGTCGGCTGGCTGACGTGCTGGCTTCCGGCGCGGGCGGTTTGGAACAGGCGATCGCCAGCTCGGCCCGCACCGCCCCCGACGCCTTGGCCGCCGAGATCGGGACGCTCGCGGTGCGGCTGCGCACCCGCGGGTTGGAGCAGGCTTTGCGCGCGTTCGCCGACGACGTGGGCGACGAAGCCGCCGACGAGGTCGTCCTAGCCCTGATCCTGCGCGCACGCGCGGGCGGTCGCGGCCTGGTCGACGTTCTCGACGCCAAAGCCGTTGCCCTGGAACGAGAGGTCGTCGCTCGCCGGGACATCGAAGCCGACCGTGCGAAGCCGCGCACCGACGTGCGCGCGATCCTGGGGATCACGGTGGTTCTGCTGGTCGGGCTGGTGTTGTTCGCCCGGGAGTTCCTCTCGCCGTTCGACGGGGCGTTGGGCCAGGCGGTGATGGCCGGGATCGGAGGTCTGCTCGGCGCGGCCGGGTGGTGGATGCACCTCCTGACCCGGACCCGACGACCCGCTCGCCTGCTCGGTGCTGCGTCGCGCACGCCCGCGGCCATGCCGACGCCGAAACGCACTGCGACTGCGAGTGCGCAGCCGGATACGGAGGCACGGCAATGACCCCCGCAACTGCCGCCGCTGTCCTCGGAGCGCTGTGGGGACTAGCGCTGGTGTGTGTGCTCCTGGCGCTGCTGCGCCCGGCCCCAGTCAACCTCGCTGCCGCAGTGGCGGAGCTGGACGATCTCGCCGCGCGCCGCACGGATCCTGCGCTGCCGCGCGGTCTGCGGGCGGCTCGATTGCGCCGCCTGGCCAGGTACTCGGCGCGATCGTCGAGCCGTTGGTGGGGCATCCCGGCCGACGATCTCGACGTGCTCGGCCAGACCGAGGAACGCTACCTCGCCCGCCGCCTGGCGTGGGCCAGCGGCGCGGCCGCCGCAGTCCTTGCGGTGGCGGGGTTGGCGTGGTTCGGCGGCATGAGCCTGTCCGGCACGGCGGTGGTGCTGGCCGTGCTGGCTGCCGTCGTCGGCGGATCGGTCGTGCCGGTGCTGGCTGTTCGGGAGGACGCCGACGGGGCGCGCGAAGAATTCCGCCGTGCCGTCGCTGCATATCTCGACCTGGTGGCCCAGGAACGGGCAACCGGACGCGCGCCGAGCCAGGCGCTAGGAGAAGCAGCGGTCGTCGGTGATTCGTGGGTGTTCGCGCGGATCAGCCGAACACTAGGCCAGGCGATGCACGCCGGGCACACCCCATGGGAAGCCTTGTCCCGGCTGGGCAAACGGATGGGAGTGGTCGAACTCGCCGACCTGGCTGACATTCTGGCCACGGCTGCTGACGGTGCCGCGATTTACAGCACGCTGGTCGCGAAAGCGGCGGCATTGCGCTCCGCCGCGCTCGCCGCAGACAAGGCCGACGCCAACTCTCGCTCGCAGCGACTCGCGCTCCCCGTCGCTGTCCTGCTGATCGCGTTTCTTCTGATGGCGATGTATCCGGCGCTGATCCGCCTGCTGACCGGAGGCGGCTAGCCCAATGACCAGAAACCGTTGCAGCGCAGCATATTACGTCGCCAAACCAAGGAGTTGACCACCCATGCCTCAGATTCTGCACCACCGTCTGGCCACTGCACGGCACCGTGCAGCGCAGCTCAGGCTAACTGTCGGCAGTCTCGCGATGCTTCTGTTCGCCGCAGTCGCTACCCGCTGGGAGCGGGTGCGAGCTTCCGGCGATCGCGGGTCAGAGAGCGTGGACAAGGCCGTCCTCGTTGCCATCGGCCTCGCGGTGGCCATCGGACTCGCCTTCGCGATCCGGGCCGTAGTGGAGGAATTCCAAGGCCAGATCAAGAAATAACACAAAGGAGGCACGCAAGATGGCCACCAGCGAAGAAATCGAACTCCGTGTCGAATCGGAAGACTCAGCCCGCAGCGCCAAACGATCCGCCGCAGCGAAACGAATCGGCGAGCTAGCAGAACGCCGCTCTGCGATCGTCAGCGAACTCAACGACGTCGAACGAGAACTGGGCGAGGTTCTCGTCGACTCCAGCGCCGTCATCGAGATCGGCGAACTCGCGCGGTTCACCGACGTC
Source organism: Amycolatopsis sp. Poz14 (assembly GCF_006704225.1). NCBI lineage: Bacteria > Bacillati > Actinomycetota > Actinomycetes > Pseudonocardiales > Pseudonocardiaceae > Amycolatopsis > Amycolatopsis sp. Poz14. The sequence continues at coordinate 7,691,662 of NZ_JACLHD010000001.1, read as the reverse complement.
GCTGCCGCCGACCTCACCCGATGGCTGGAAAACCAGCTGAAGAACCAGAAAGGCGAGCGAGCCAAGCGAAAGAAGCCGACTCGCGGGTCCGGCCCGAACAACGCCTCGCGGCAGAAACCGGCGACGGTCCGCACGCCGAGCATCGAGAAACCCGCCACGCCAGGGGAATCTCCGGGTGCACAGGAAGCCGCAGCAGGGACTCCGGCGGGAGTTTCCTGATGCTGCGCGAGCAGCTTGGCCGGTCTGCAGTTCGTGCCGTACTGACTCGGCTACGGGCCTTCCGCAGCGCAAGGGTCAGTGCTGACAGCGGGTCGGAGTCGGTGGGGCTGGCAGTACTGTTCCCGGTCGTCCTGGTACTGATCCTGTCGGCGGTGCAGGGCGGTATGTGGTGGCATGCACACGCTGTCGCTGCCCAAGCCGCCGAAGCCGGTGTCGATGCCGGACGTCCAGTCGGCGGCACGAACACCACGGCAGCCGAGGCAGCCCGGTTGTTCGCCGCACGTGCCGGGCACGGGATGCTCACTGATCCCGACGTTCAGGCCACGGTCACAGCAGACACCGTCCAGGTTGACGTGTCCGGGACCGCGGTCCGGCTGGTGCCCATTCCCGGCCTGGATATTCGCGTGACAGCATCCGCGCGCGCGGAGAAGGAACGTTTTACAGCACCCGCTCTCTCCGCGGGAGACGGTTCATGAGCTACTCGACCCGAATCGGACGCGGCTGGACGTCGCGCTGGAGCGACACGGGCGCCGTCAGCATCGAGGCCGCTGTCCTCGTGCCTGTTGTGCTGTTCGTGGGGTTGCTGATCGTCGCCGGCGCCCGGGTCAGCTCGGCACAGCAAGCGGTCGACAACGCGGCCAGCGCCGCAGCGAGAGCCGCGTCGATCGCCCGCAGTCCGGCGGCCGCGCTACAGGCCGGAACCCGCGTCGCCCGCGAACGGCTCGCTCGCGAAGGCGTGACCTGCCAGGAGTCCAGCGTCTCGGTGGATGCCAGCCAGATCGCCCTCGGCCGTGCCGGACAAGTCCGGGCCACAGTCGAATGCCGTGTCGCTCTCAGCGACCTCGGCCTCCCCCTCCCCGAAGGAACACACACGATCACCGGCAGCTTCACCAGCCCGGCAGACCCGTACCGAGGCATCCCATGATCTATCGAAAAGCACCGCAGGACGTAGGGTCGATCAGCGTCATGGTCGCGGTGCTGGTACCCGCCCTGCTGCTTGTTTTCGCTTTGGTGGTCGATGGTTCCGCGCGACTGCGCGCGATCGCCCGCGCCGACGCCCTCGCCGCTGAAGGCGCTCGCGCGGCCAACACCGCCGTGGACACCCGCAGCAGCCGCATCGGAATCGACACCGCGACAGCAGCGCGCACGGCTTCCGACTACCTTGCCCGCGCCGGGCAGACAGGAACGGTCAGCGTCACTGGACCCCGCACCGTGGGCGTGACGGTCACCGTCACCGAACCCGCTCCCATCGGATTGTTCGGCCGCAGCATCGAAGCCACCAGCACCGCGGTGGCCGTCCTGGGCGTCGGCACGCGCGACGGCAACCTGCCATGACCACCGCGGTAGTGCAACGGATCCGCGGCGCGCTGGCCGCGCTGGCGCTGCTCGCCTTCGTCGCCGGGATACCTTGCGGATTCCTTGCACTCGGTGCCGATCCTGCCCGCTTGGTTCCGGACCGCTGGCCCGACCCGGTACCGATCAGCCAGTGGCCCGAACGGATCTGGAGCATGCTGCGGTGGGCATGGCTGACCGGAGACCTCGTGCACTGGCTGTTCGTCGCCGCGGCGTGGGCAGGCTGGTTGCTGCTGACCCTCTCTGTCGTTGTCGAGGTGATTCGCCAGACAGGACAAGGGATCCGCACCGCGCGCGGAATGCTGAACCGCGTTCCGCGCGGCCAATGGATCGCCGGTCTTGTCGCCGCCGTGCTCATGGCAGCCTCGGCAGGCACCGCTACCGCCTCCGGCCTGCCCGCCACCCCGGCATCGGCGACCGCGCCACCGTGGCCCGGCATCCAACCAGGCACCGCCACCCGGCAACCCGCAACTCCAGCCGCCGACGCCCGCACCCTCGACACTGCCATCGTGGCCTCCGATCGACCGCACCATGCGAACACCGTGCCGTACACCGTGGTGCACGGAGACACACTCTGGGGCTTGGCCGGACGGCATCTAGGCAACGGCACCCGCTACCACCAGATCGTGCGACTCAATCCCGCCTTGCTGAAGGACCCCGGCGAGCTGGAACCTGGCTGGATTCTGCTGCTACCGGGCGATGCGGTCGGCCTTCCCCTGCCCGTCGATGCCGAGGCGACCGGTCGCACGGTGAACGTGGCGACCGGGGACACGCTTTCCGACATCGCTGAACGGGAACTCGGCGACCCGGATGCCTGGCACACGCTCTTCGACCTCAACGCAGGCCGTGTCCAGCCCGACGGACGCGTGCTGCGCCACCCCGACCAACTCCTCCCCGGCTGGCAGCTGTACCTGCCCGCTGCGTCGACACGGCCTTCCGAACCTGCGCAACGGCCCGCACCGGTGCCTCCATCCGCTGCTCCGCCACAAGCGGCAACTTCGCCGCCGAGCGCCAGTTCATCCGCGGTACCTACACCACGCGCAGCACCAGACCACGACACTCAGCCCGGCACCGACCCGGTGTCGCTGCCCGAGGGCGGGCTGGTCGGGCTCGGCCTCGCGCTGAGCGTGACCGTCCTGCTCTTCCTCGCCCGCCGCCGACGCCGCGCCCGCCGCATACCAACCGGCGACCTGACTCCACCCAATGCTGACGGGACCGAGCCGCCGCAGCCCGGTCCCGCTGTCGGAACGCTCGCCACGGCCGTCCTCACGCGCCACACCGCATCCGAGGACGACGAAGCCGGGCACGTCGGCGCGGACACCGCCGGACGCGGCAAGCCAATCGACGTCGTCGTCGCCGAACACCGGCGTACGTGGCCGCCCCCCGCCCCCGTCCTGACCGCGTACACCGGCACTACCACGCAGACCACGGACCTGGCTGCATCCGGCGGGCTGGCACTGGCCGGCCCCGGCGCGGCGTCCGCAGCCCGAGCCGTCCTGGCCGCCGTGCTGGCCGTCGACACTCGCTACCCTGCCCAAGCGCTGCTGGCCGACCCCAGCACCGCTGAACTCATCGCCGGACGACCAGGGAAGACACCTCTGCACGAAGCCCCCGGCATCCAGATCGGCACCGACGAAACGACCGCACTGGCGCAGCTGCACACCGAACTCGCCCGGCGCGCCCGGCTGCGGGACGAAGACCAGCTCGACGCCGATCTCCAGTCCGGCACCGTTCCGCGTGATCGCGGTCCGAGTCCCGCCGAGGTCACCGATCCGGTACCGCTGCTGCTGGTGCTGGTGCGCCCGTCTCCGCAGCATTGGCGGGAGTGGGCCACGGTCCTCGCCCAGGGAATCGGGGTCGGCATCCACATCTTGTTCCTCGGCGACAAGCGTCTCCACGATGTCGGCGGCTTCAGGGGCCTGTCCGTTGAGACCGACGGCACGGTTGAGGCCGTGTTCGGCGACAGCGGTGTCGAGGCCGGAGCCCGTGCGGAGATCCTGAACCCTGCCGAAGCTGACGAGGTATGGCACCTGCTCGCCGCAGCCCGCGCACCCGCCCCACGCCGAGCCCCGGACACCGAGACGACCGACCACACCGACTCGGACAACCGCGACGAGCCCGCCGGACACGCCACACGGGCCCACGCCTCGCGTGACGACCAACGGCCGGCGTCGACACGGGAGTCGGTCGCCCTGGTGCGCCTGCTCGGCGGCGTGCGCGTGGAAGCCGGAGGGAATCACGTCCGGGGATTGCGGTCCCGGGCCCGGGAAGTCCTGGCCTACCTCGCCGCCCACCAGCACGGCACGACCGCGGACACGTTGCGCGAGGCGATCCAGCCCGATCAGCCCGCTGCGCGCCTGCACGAGGCCGTCTCCTTCGCCCGCAGCGCACTGCGCACCGCCACCGGCCGCGACGACGAGCAGTTCGTCCTCGCCGAATCCGGCCGCTACCGACTCGACCCGGCCAGCGTCACCGCCGACGTGTGGGACCTCGACGACGCCCTCACCCGCGCCCGCACCGTCGGCGATCCGGCTACCCGCCTGGCATCCTTGCGGCACCTCGCGAAGCTGTGCCGCGCCGGAGCACCCTTGGACGGCGTCAGCTACTCATGGGCCGAAACAGTGGCCGAGCACTGGCGCAGCCACGTCATCGACGCACTCGTCGCTCTCGCCGACGACGTTCGCGACCACAACCCGGACGAAGCCCTCGACGCGCTCGCCATCGCCATCACCTGGGATCCTTACATCGAAGCCCTCTACCGGCGTACTATGAAACTGCAACGAGACCTCGGCCGATACCCGGCCGCCCACAGCACCTACCAGCGATTGTGCACAAATCTTCGTGACATCGATCTGGAACCAGCGCCCGGGACCGCTGCACTGCTAAATGAATCGCCTTTGCCGATTTAGCGAAATCCGCATTCCGCGACTGACCGTGTGCACATCCGGAAGTCGTTCAATCGAACGGAAACCTCTGCTATGACCGCAAACCCAGGGGCCGTCAGGGGTCATCCAGGCCGTCATCCTGGAGATCGGAGACTCGTCATCTTAAGGATGCCCCCTCGCTGACCACCCTTGCATCGGCAAGAGTGCAGGTCAGCTCGTCTTGCCCCGCGCGTCCAACGAACCCGACTGGTCACGATAACCACACCGCCTGAGCTGCAGCAGCCCGCACTTATTCCTTCCAAGAATCGGCATGCACAATCTCGTTCAATTTAGTTCCATTAAACTGAAAACTCGCGATGTGACCCATGGTTTTTGATTATCCGTCACGCAGTGTGCGAGCAAGAAAATTGCATTCGACCATGGCCAATCTGTCGAACCCGCGTCGATCGCACAGTGATAGGACTGTAGCATGCCGAGGCCGTTTACGGAAGTCCGCCAAACGGACCCGTCAAACAGAATATACGCGAGGCCGCAACGATAAGATTGTTTGACTTTTCGGTTCAGCTTTCGCAAGACACCGGCCTGTTCCCGCCCCGATTGGCGGCTTACTAGCTGTGTCGAATCTGGAGCAGTTGCCGCCAGGCGGCAAAGGCCGCTCCAGACTTGGCCCGGTTGGATGTCGGCGGGGCAATAAGGCAAGCTTCCCTCATGCGATTACGGCGACTGCGGCCGATGTGGCGATGTGGCGCTACCGTCCGCTCTGGCATCATATGCCGGAATTCGGTTCGTCTACCCTGGCAACGCTGCAGAATCCACAACAGAGAGGGCAGGACACTGCGAGCCCTCAACGTCGAACCATCGCCGGACGAGGCCGAACCTGCAATGTCTCCAGGGGATGCCGCGCCGGCGACAGAGGAGGTCGAAGAGCAAGCCCAAGATGATGCCGCTGCTTCCCCAGCAAGTCCGACGGCTCACCAGTCAGTCGAGATCAACATATCGTCCGGTCGGACTATGTCGACCGAGCAACTTGCCGAGACGCTACGCGAGCACTCCGACGGCAACGCTCGACTCATAGTCAAGTACTACGTGCACGCTCGTCGGCAAACCGCTATTAGCTTTATGCTCAGTATCTCCTTCGCTGTCATCGGGTTTGTCGTCTTCGGCCTCGCCGCAGCCAGCTACCTGCACAACCCGGACCAGGCAGGCGGTGCCATCGTCGCCACGGTTGCCGGAGCGGTCAACGAAGCAATCGGGTTTCTGTTCTTTCAACGCGCTGACAAAGCAAGAGATCTGATGATTGCCATGATCGACCGCCTGCGGACCGATCGTGAAGCTGACAGACAATTCATCAGTGCACTTGGTGTAATTGACCAGGTTCAAAATCTCGCCGTGCAGGATTCGCTGCGTGCGGCTATCGCAATCCAGTTTGCTGGCTGTTCGCCCACATCGCTGTCCGATATTTCGTCTCTTGCTGAATCCAAGGCTTTTTCCCAGGCCGCGAAGGACTCGCCGAACATCTACGTCAACGGCCCCTCCGGCTTTTCTGGCAACGGAGCCGACGCCTCCTGAGGAGAAGGAGGGCAGGCTCCGCCATGCGGGAGCGCGAGCTGCGCGCTCGCGGTCCAGGGCGAGAACGGCGATCCACTATCGGGGACTGCGCCGGGACTGCTCGCGGACCGACAGAAGAAGCAGGTTCCTTGATCAGCAGGAGGCAAACGATGACCCTCACACCGACCTTGCCCGAGACTGCGGCGACCACGAACGATACGGTCGTGGTGACTGTTCCAGACTCGCTGCATCGCGAGCCGCAGGACAGTGTTCGTCGTGCGCTCGCCGCATTCACCCCTGACCTGGTCGCCCGGACCCGCGCTCGCATCCAGGCCTACAACGAGGCAGGCAGGGACCGCATCTACTTCTCGGACTTCCGCCACGTCATGACCGACTTTTCGGAACACGAAGTCAGCCAGGTTGTGGAACTGCTGGTTGATCTCGGCGAACTAGGCCCGGACGACGGCCGCTACTGTCGCACCTACCCGCTACAAGGTTAGCCACCTGTCGGGATCACCAGCAGGCAGCTAGATATTGATCAACTGATGCTTGTCGCTGCGGCCAGTCGCCGTGACGGCAGCCGGGTTCTCTTGCCTGCAGACGCCGAGCACGCCCCGTTGTCGAGGATGGTGCCGACAGACGGCAGAATGTGCCGATGAGCGCGCTGCAGGATGCCGTGTGGGTCGTGGGTTTGGTTGGCGGTGGCGGACTGGCCGGCTGGATTGGCCGGGGAATGGCGAAGGTCGGCTCATACCGGGAACTCCGGCGGGCTCGTAAGCTGCGATGCTGGTCCGGCTACATCAATCGGGGGATGATCGCCAGCTGGTACGTGCGGCTGGTCGAGGAACCCACGACGCCGACGGCCCGCGTGGTCCTGGAAGTATGCCAAGGCGGTCCGGACGGCAAACCGGACTTGGTGAACGCGCACACGATGCGCGAACGGATCAAAACGGACAAGATGCTGGCACGTGTACCCACGACGAGCGAGTACGAATTCCTGGCGGACCTCCACAAACAGCGCGGCTACGGCCGCGACCCGGACGCCCAGCCGATTCACTGAACCTAGCGCCAAGCGTGGTAGCTGCCGAATTTCGGTCTCGCTAGACCCCTGACCAGGGGGAATCCTTGGGACCTTGGTCAGCAGGTGCTGCGCGCTGACTCGGGGGCGCAAACGCGCCGTTCGGGGCCGTCAGGCGGCGCGCGACCGAGGAACTCGCCCCGGATCACGCCCACTTACGCCAGCGCGCGAGCCCTCGTCCTGGAGACGCGACGCGAGCAGCGAGATCCGGTCGCCGCACTTGTGAGCGCCTCGTCCGCGTGGCCCGCGTTCCGCGGTGCCTGTACACATCACGATCCGACGCACAATCTCGAGATTGCGCGGCGAAGTGCCTTTTGACCTGGAGCTACTGAGCGTCCGTGGTGACTACAATCTGGCCATGAGTCAGTGCACAGCTCCGGTTCGGGGCCATCGAACCGCCAGTGCAGCAGCGGCTTGCCCTGCATGCAGCCGACGAAGCTACAGGTACTCGTCTTCGGCTTACACGCCGCGCAGCAGCGGCGGGGGCAGTTTCAGCAGTGGAAGCCGGTCCGGCGGCACGACGCGGCCGAGGTGGTCGCCGAGCAGCTCGGCCGTGACCTACACGCCTGACCAGGTGCGAGCACTGAGTCCCTATCGCCGTACGGTTGAGTTGCGAGGTCAGCAACCTGAGCTATGCGATCTCTTCCTCTGCCATGCGTGGGACGATCGGCGCGGTGCGGCTAGGGAGCTGAGCGACCTCCTCGAAGCCGAGGGTGTGTCGGTCTGGTTCAGCGAGAAGGACATCGTGCTCGGCCAGCCGTTCATGCGAGAGATCGACAGAGGTTTGGCGAAGTCGCGCGCGGGTCTCGTCCTTGTCACTCCCGCCCTGTTGAAGCGCGTCGACAACCGGGGGGTCTCTGATAAGGAGCTCTCAGCGCTCTTGGCGCGCGACCAGTTGATCCCTGTCGTGCACGAGACGACCTGGGACAACGTTCGGGAGGCAAGCCCCCTGCTTGGCTCCCGACACGGGCTGGATACAGCGGAGGATTCGATGGCAGTCATTGCCACCAAGATCGCCGAGCTGATCACTGTTGAGGATGATCCGGTCACCGTTGCGAACATCTGAGGATTGCCTCGCAGTGCCGCTAGCAGCGGCGGATCGAGGCTGCAGGCGGGGGACCAGCGCGCCGCCCGACAGCTGCGAAGCGAAGCAAATTCGCAGGTCACAAGTAGGTAACCAATTGAGGTTCGGCTCTAACCGGCATAAACACTCACGACACCCCAGCGCACCCGGGCCCGCGCCGGGAAGTCCTAGCCGGACCTCGTGAGTGCTGGCGCCGGTTAGAACCGGTGCCAGCACTCACGATGCCCCTACTCCGCGTGCAGCACGAAGAACAGGCAGCTCGGGCTGACGCACAGCATCCGGTAGTCCTCCGGGAACAGCTTCTCCGCCTCCGGAACCGGTTTCGGCTCGCTGAGCACCGCAATCCGGAACCCGGCCGCCGTGAACGCGTCGGTCATCGCGTGCACCGGCCGGTTCCAGAAGCTCATCGGCATGGTGCGGCCGTCGATTTCCCAGGTCTCGGTCCACTCGTAGGTGGCCGAGTAGTCGGTCTGCTGCCCGGCTTGCCGCTGCAGCAGGTGAATGGCAAACGGATGGTCGACCACCACGATCAGCCGTCCGCCGGGCTTGAGGATGCGGTGGAACTCGCCGAGCGTCGGGCCCCAGTCTTCGAGGTAGTGCAGCACCAGTGAGGCGACGACGTCATCGAACGCGTTGTCCGCGTAGGGGAGCGGCTCGGCCACGTCGGCGACGCGCAGGTCCACATCCGGTCCTAGCCGCTCGCGGGCGATGTCGAGCATGCCGCTGCTGAGGTCGAAACCGGAGACTTCCGCGCCGCGATCGCGCAGCGCGACGGTCAACGGCCCGGCGCCGCAGCCCGCGTCGAGAATCCGCCGCCCGGCCACGTCCCCGGCCAGCGCCAGCACGGCGGGCCGCTCGTAGTAGGCGTTCTGGATTTCGGTGTCCGACCATCGGGTGTAGGTGTCGGCCAGCAGGTCGTAGTCGTTGACGACGGTGCTCTCTTCAGGCGGCATGCGGTCCACGGTGCCAGAAAATCGGCCGCCGGGTCCCGCCCTGGAGGGAGGCGTCCGCTGGCGCCGCCTGTCAGGATTGGCGGGTGCGTTTCTTCCGTCCGCTGGTCAGCGGGGTCACCTATCGCCGGTGGGTGTACTTGATCCTCGGCGCCGCGCTCAGCGTGCCGTACCTGCTGCTCGCCATGGTCGCGATGCCCGCGCTGGTGCCGTTCGCCACGACGATGGGGTGGGCGAGCCTCGCCGGGTTCGTCGTGATGCTCGTGGTGCTGGCCGCGACCGCGTTCCTGCCCGCGGTGCGCGTCCTGGAGGCGGCGGCGGTTCGGGAACTGCTCGCCCAGCCCGCGCCGGGACGCGGACGGCTGCGGTGCGCGACGATGTTCGTGCTGCACGTCGTGACCGGTCTGTGCACCGGTCTCGCGACGCTCGCGGTGCCTGCCGGGTTCGGGTTCGCGATCAACGCCGTCTTCACCGGTCGGCTTGTCGACACGCCGGATTTCCACCTGACGGTTCCGCGCGGCTGGGCTTCGGCGTGGCTGCCCGCGGCGTTCGTGGCGGCTTTCGTCGTGCTGATCTACGTCGTGTGGGGCCTCGGCGGAGTGCTGCGCCGCGTGGCCGCCCGGTTGCTCGGCTGGTCCGCCGCCGAACGCATCGCACAGCTCGAACGCCGCACCGACCAGCTCGCCGAACGCACCCGGCTCGCGCGCGAACTCCACGATTCCGTCGGCCACGCGCTTTCGGTGGTCACGCTGCAAGCCGGGGCCGCGCGGCGGACGTTGCACACCGACCCCGGTTTCACCGAGGAAGCGCTCACCGCGATCGAGGAATCCGCCCGCACCGCGCTCGACGACCTCGACCACGTGCTCGGCCTGCTCCGCGACGAAGCACGCGACCGGACGCCGCACGCGGGCCTCGCCAATCTGCCCGCGCTGATCACCGTGACGCAGCAGTCCGGGACGGAGTGCCGCTACGAGGTGCACGGCGACATCGCCGCGGTGCCGGCGGTGGTTTCCCGCGAGGTGTACCGGATCCTGCAGGAATGCCTCACCAACGCGGTGCGGTACGCGGGCAAGGTGCCGGTCACCGTCGCGCTGGCGGTCGCGGACGGGCAGCTGCGGGCGGCGGTCGCGAATCCGCTCGGCTCGGCCCGGCCGTCGCGCGCCCGCGGCGGACGCGGTCTGCGGGGCATGGCGGAGCGGGCGGAACTGGTGGGTGGCAAGCTGTCCGCGGGACCGGTCGGCGATAACTGGGAGGTCGTGGTGACGGTGCCGTGGGGGAACCGGTGAGCGTGCGAGTCCTGCTGGTGGACGACGAACGGCTGATCCGGGTCGGGCTGCGCGCGATCGTGGACAGCGAACCGGACCTGACCGTGGTCGGCGAGGCGTCCGACGGCGCGGAGGTGCCGGGTCTTGTCGGGCAGCTGCGGCCGGACGTCGTGCTGATGGACGTGCGGATGCCCGCGGTGGACGGGATCCGCGCGACGGAGCATCTGCTGTCCACTGTGGAGGATCCGCCGAAGGTGATCGTGGTGACCACCTTCGAAAACGACGACTACGTGTACGACGCGCTGCTCGCCGGGGCGAGCGGATTCCTGCTGAAACGCGCGCGCCCGGAGGAGATCGTCGCCGGGATCCGCACGGTGCTGGCAGGGGATTCGCTGTTGTTCCCGGCCGCGATCCGGGGCATGGCGGCTCGCCGCGCGCCGGGTGCCGCCGCCCCGCTGGACTTCCTGACCGAACGGGAACGCGACGTGCTGCGGCTGATGGCGGCGGGACTGTCCAATGGGGAGATCGCGGCGGAGCTGTATCTGGGGCTGCAGACGGTGAAAACGCACGTCGGGAATGTGCTGTCGAAACTGGGCGCGCGGGACCGGACGCAGGCGGTGATCCGGGCCTACGAGTCGGGATTCGTCAGGCCGACCGGCTGATCGCGACGTCCCGGCCGATGCCGCGCAGGACTTCGACGCGGTCGCTGCCGGGGCGGCTGAGGACCCAGCTCGAACCCGGAACCGCTTTGGCGCGTTTCTTCAGCGGTGCGAGGAGCCGGGAAGCGTCCCGATAGGACGGAATGGCGCCGCTGCCGCACACGAGCGTCGCCAGGGAAACCGTGACCGGCATGCCCTCGGCGGACCAGTGCGTGTCCAGCAAAGCCGCGGCGACCGTGCCGATCTCGTCCACGTCGCACACGATCAGGAAGTCGTCGCCGCCCACGTGGCTCACGCGCATCCGCGGCAGCCGCCGGGCGAGGTCGGTGAGCGTTTCGCCCAGGGCGCGGATCAGGTCGTCGCCCGCGGCGAAACCGGCGTTGTCGTTGACCGATTTAAAGGCGTCGACGTCCAGCCACGCAGCCACGAACTGCTCGCCGCTCGCGATCCGGCGTTCCACGTCGCGCGCCGCCGCTTCACTGCCCGGCAGCCGGGTGAGCGGGCTGAGCGTGACCGCCTCCTCGACCTTCGCCTCGGCGACCCCGCGCACGACCTCGGTCACCAGCACCACGCCGAGACAGTGCCCGGACGCGTCGACCACTACGACGTCGTCGCCGGTGCGGCCCCAGTCGGCGTCGGTGACCAGTTCGAGGAATTCCAGCGCGCTCGCGCCCGCCTCGATCAGGTGCGGTTTGTCCGCCAGCCGGGCGGCGGGCCGCTTCGCGTGCAAGGCGTGTCCGTACGGACCGGTGATGGTGACGAGGAACCGGGTCCGGTCGACTGACCACTGTGGACGGTTGTCCGCGTCGACGCCGACCACGCCGCTCGGCGCGTCCGCGGCGGCGAGCACCTCGCGGACGTCGTCGCAGGTCGCGTCGACCGGCAGGGTCGTGGCCGGGCGCAGGAAGTCTCCGACGCGCGGGGCCTGCGGCGGCGCGGGCGTGCGCCGGTCCTCCGGGATGACCGCGCCGGATGCGGGCGCGGACCGGTGCGCGGCGGGCGGCGCGAGCAGGTTGCCCTGCGCGATCCGGACGCCGAGGCTCTGCGCCGCGTCCAGCTGCGACTCGGTTTCGATGCCGGTCGCGACCAGCCGGATGTTCGTGCGCGTCGTGAAGTGCAGCAGCGCCTCGACGACCGCCGTCGACGCCGGGTCGCCGGGCAGGCCGCGCAGCACGCTGCGGTCGAGTTTCACCAGGTCCACCGGCGACTGCGCGAGCAGCGCCAGCGGCAGGTCGCCGCGGCCGAGGCCGTCGAGCGCGAGCCGGAAGCCCTGTTCGGTGAGCGCGCGCATGCCGTCGAGCAGACGGCCGGTGGGCAGGTGCGTGAACGGCGGTCCGACCTCCAGCACCACGTCGCGGGTGCGCCGTCCGGCCGCGCCGAGTTCGGCGATCAGCTCGTCGAACGCCTCCAGCGGCGACGCGAGCGTGCGGGCGGAGACGTTGAGGTGCAGCGGGAGCGCGCTGGGCCGCTCGGCCTCCTGGCGCACCGCGGCGGCGGCCAGCCCCAGGTCGACCTCGGTTAGCTTGCCCGCGCGGCGGGCCTCGGCGAGCAGTTCGTGCGCCGTGCCCCGGCCCGGCCGGGCCAGCGCTTCGTACGCGACGACCCCGCCGGTGTGCAAGCTGTACATCGGCTGGAAGGCGAATCGGACCGCACGCAGCGTCGTCACGGACGCGATACTCGCACCGCCGAAGGGGGCCGCGAAACCGTTGTCAGCTGATGTTCACCGGCGCGGCACTTCGGCCACCGGATCGGAGTAACAAAATGCTTTTCCCGTTCGCTCGATCGGGCAAGGCAAAAATCCCGGCACGGACTCAGCCGAGCAGCCGCCGGCGCAGCCGGGCGGGGGCGGCGCGGAACAGGTTTGCCATGGTCGAGGCGGTGCCGGGCAGGTCGGCGCGGCCCGAGGTGAACGCGCGCTGTGCCGGGATCGGGAGCTCGAAGAACAGGTCGAAAAATTGCGCTGACTGAGCGGGTGACATTCCGCACAATGCACGGAGTCCGTGGCGGCGCAAGGCATGCACAGCACGGGCTTCCGGCGGCCACAATGCCTTCCGGGCAGCGCCGGCCGCGGCCGCCGGACCTGCGTCGAACGCGTCTGCGAGAGCCTCCGCGACGCGAGCCGCGAGCTGCAGTGCGGTCGCGAGGCTGAAACCGGTCGCCGGGTGCACGAGCGCGCCCGCGACCCCGAACGGCACCGCCTGGCCGCGCTTCGGCAGCGGGACGTCGAGCACGATCCGCACCTGTTCGACCCGGCCCGCCGGACGGATTCCCGCCGCTTTGAGCCGCGCGTGCAGCCGCTGGGCCAGTTCGGACACCGGGAGCCCGGGTTTGCGGGCCAGCGAGGTCTCCTCGACCAGCACGGAGCCGTCGCCGAGGGGCAGCAGGTAGCGGAAGCTGTCGGTGCCGTCGCGCCAGTCCATGAAGACAGCAGTGTCGGGTGGGGCGAGTCGCTCGGCCTGGTCCGCAGGCAGCACGAGCCCGTACGCGGTCTGCTCGGCGCGCGGAGCCCGGAGCTTGGGCGCACCGGACGCGTCGACGAACACAGCGGCTGCGAGCCGTCGACCGTCGGTGAGCAGGACCGTCGAACCGTGCGGACCGTGTTCCGCGCCGGTCACCTTGCCCGTGATGACCTCGACCTTCGGTTCGGTGAGCCACTCGCGCAGCCCGGCGTTGTCGAGCACCCGGTAAGCCCGGTCGACGCGGTGCTCGCGGGTCCCGAACGCGAGCGTCGTCGCCGGAGCCGCGGCGATCGCTTTATCCGGCAGCTCCGGCACTTCGTCTGCCCACAGTCCGTAAGTGTTCGGCCACTTTCGGTACGGATCCGGGTCGAGCACGGCCGTTTCCAGTCCCCGCCGGGCGCACGCGGCCGCCAGCGCCCGTCCGGCCGGGCCGCCGCCCGCCACCAGCACGTCGGTCATCCCGCAATCCTGCCGGACGGCCGGATACGGTGGGACACATGGACGAGACCGATCCGAGGGCAGCGCGGCGGGACCCGCAGGACGGAACCGGCGGGTTCACCGATCTGGCGACCAGCCCGTTCCGCGTCGACCGCGACCGGATCACCGCGTCGCCGTTCTTCGCGCGGCTCGGCGGGGTCACCCAGGTGGTCAGCGCCGGCGGCGCCGGGCTGCTGCACAACCGGCTGACGCACAGTCTGAAGGTCGCGCAGGTCGCGCGCGGGATCGCGGAGCGGATCACCGGATCGAGCGAGTCAGCCGAACTCGCGGCGAAACTCGGCGGCTGCGATCCGGACGCGTGCGAGGCCGCCGCGCTGGCGCACGACCTCGGGCACCCGCCGTTCGGGCACCTCGGCGAGCAGATCCTGGACCGGATCGCCCGGCACCGGTTCGGCCTGGCCGACGGTTTCGAGGGCAACGCGCAGTCGTTCCGCATCGTCACGACGACCGACGTGCGCGGCCCGTCCGCCATCGGGCTGGACCTGACGACCGCGGTCCGCGCCGCGGTCCTGAAGTACCCGTGGGCGCGGCTGCATTACCCGCAGCCGCATCCGACCGCGATGCCGCTGCCTCCCCGCGGCGCTGCCGAGCCAGACGACGCTCCCGGCACCGGCGCGAGCAAGTTTTCCGCGTATGTCACGGAACTGGACGACTTCGAGCAGTCGCGCGCCCCGTTCGCCGGGCGAATCGAGCCGTGGCAGCAGACCGTCGAAGCGTCCGTTATGGACACTGCCGACGACATCGCGTACGCGATCCACGATCTGCAGGATTTCCACCGCATCGGCGTCCTGCAGCACGCCCCCGTCGCCGCTGAACTGGGGGAGTGGCTGGCGCACGCGGTCGAGCTGGCCTCTTTGGACGATGCCCGGCTGACCGCGGAGATTCGCCGCCCAGGCCGTTCCCTGGAGCGGATGCGCCGCCGCATGCACCTGAAGGACAGCTGGATCGTGGACGACGACGCCTTCGCCGCGGCCGTCGCGCGAGTCCAGCGAGAACTGGTCGACGGCCTCCTCGCGGACGGCTTCGACGGCTCGACCGAAGCCGAACAAGCGACGGCCGCCTTCTCGGCGAACTGGATGGCACGGCTGGTGGACGGGGTGTTCGTCCTGTCGTCGCCCCCGACCCGGTCCGGGCACGTCTCGCTGCGTCCCGCGCAGTGGCACGAGGTGCAGGTCCTGAAGTTCGTCCACCGGCGGTTTGTGTTGCTGCGCCCCGATCTCGCCCTGCACCAGCGCGGCCAGGCCAGTCTGGTCACGACGCTGGTCGACGCCTTGGACGCGTGGCTCCTGGACCGCGACGAGGCTTCCCGCTTGCCGCGCCGGCTGCACGACCTGATGGAACTGGCGCACGGCGAGTACTCGGACCTCGCCCGGGTCGCGCCGGAACTGCTAGTGGGCGCGACGGGCGAACGAATCGAGGGCGCGGACGCGGTGCGCGGACTGGCCCGGGGACGCGCGGTCGTGGACTTCGTGGCTTCGCTGACCGACAAGCAGGCGGTGACCCTGCTGGACGCTCTGTCAGGCCGGTCGAGCCAGCCTTGGTCGGATTCCTTTGTGCTGTAAATAGGTTGCGTTCGCCGGGGCTGGTCAGGACGGTAGGCAGATGCCGTTGACGATCCGGGACGCTGGTGCCGACGATTGGCCGGGGATCTGGCCGATCATCCGGGACGTGGTGACCGAGCAGCAGACGTTCCCCTACGACCCGGCGATGAGCGAATCCGAAGCCCGCCAGCAGTGGCTGGTCGCAGCCCCGGCGCGGGTCGTCGTCGCAGTCGACGGGGATCGGGTGCTGGGCACGGCGAACATGTACGCCAACCGGCCGGGCCCGGGCAGTCATGTCGCTTCGGGAAGCTTGATGGTGTCCAGGGACGCCCGAGGCCACGGCGTCGGGCGGGCCTTGGTGGTGGACTTGATCGCTTGGGCCCGGCGGACGGGGTTCGCGGCGATTCAGTTCAATGCGGTGGTGGAGACCAATGTTCATGCGGTTCGGTTGTATGAGAGTTTGGGGTTCGTGACATTGGGGATCGCACCGGGGGCGTTTCAACATCCGGTCGAGGGGCGGGTCGGGTTGCGGATCATGTGGCTGGAGTTGTGAGCGTTGTATCGGCTTCTGTCCGAAGCGGACCGTCCGGGGTTTGCGCTGGCCTTCGAATCGATGTCCGGCTTCCTCAGCGAGGGCCGGGCTGCTGGGCTGGTAACTCTCGAAAACGTGGTCGGCGCGGCTGAGGCGATACCGGTGACTGTCGAGGACGCGGAAATCGAGGTGGTCGACGGCGCTGGCAAGGCTATCGGCCACTACTGGTTCGGCCGCCTGGAATTGCGGCCGAAGAACCTTGTCCGGATGCCGGACGGATCGGTGCGCCTCGAAGTTTCGTTTCCCGACGGTTGGCCTTATCCGCACGCGCAGGCGATCTGGTCGCGATGGCGCCGCGGCTCGATCCTGCCGGGCGAGTGGACGCGTTATCCCGCGGCCCAGCACGGCGACTGGCTGCACGTCGTGCAAAACGCGTGGTTCACCTCCGGGAAGCGCGCGATGCGCTACAACACGGGCGACATCGTCATCGCCGGGCAGGGCTTGTCCTCCGAGGACTCGTTCTATTGCGCCCTCGGCGAGGCGGCGAACGGGCCGGGAGGTTACTTCGGCAGCAACTTGGACGCACTCGACGACTGTCTCCGCAGCGAACCCGCTTCAACTCCGCCCTATCCGGTGGTCTGGAACGCCGCGGCGGAATCCCGCCGAACCTTGGGCGATGCGTTCGTGGAGGCGGTCGCGGAAGTGTTCGCCGACCACCGCATCGAACTGCACGAGCGGTGAATCCGCTGTCCAGTAAAGCCTCGCCAGGACAACCGAGGCGGCAGCAGCTCCGCCGAACGGCCTACGACGTCCGGCGGGCAACGGATATTGCCTCACCAACGTCACTCCAACGGCCGTTTTTCCCGGACAGAAGTGGTACTTAGCTGGATCCAGCCGGTGATCACCGGCGTTGGCCAGCGTGAGTCGGGGCACGCGGTGCGAGATCGGAGGGCGCACGTGCGTCGTACCCGTTCACCTGGAGCCTCGACAAGAAGACGGACGGGCGTGGTCGCCGCGGCGGTGCTTGCCGCCGGGCTGGTGACACCGCCCTTGGCCGATGCGCAGGAGTCTACTGTGGACTCCACTGCGAACAGTCAGATCGCCGCATTGCAAGCGGTGAAAGCAGGACAGACCGCGACTGAGTCCAAAATAGACAGCAAACTGCTCGTCCAGGAGAAGATGCGCACGCGGAGCCTGAGCGCGGCCGCGTTGCCCGGAATCGGCAAGACCGCCGACAAGGCACTGGTCGACATCCGGGTCACGAAGGTCAGCGACGGGCTCGTCAACGACCTGCGCAAGGCCGGGGCCGAGGTGCGTGCGGTGTCGAGCACGGCGGCGAGCATCCGGGCCGACGTGCCGTTGGCCGCATTGCCGGAGATCGCGAAGCGCGGCGACGTGAAGCACGTCGAAACCGCGGATCAGGCGATGACGGCGCGGCAGCGGGAAAACAAGAACGGCACGGAAACCAAGCAGCAGAAGGCCGATCGGATCGACCGGCAGCTCAAGGAAGCGATCGGGACCAAAACGCAGGTGGTCAGCGCGGGCGACCGGGCGCACAACGCGGACACGGCGCGTCAGCAGTTCGGCGTGACCGGAACTGGCGTGAAGGCGTGCGCGCTGTCCGACGGCGTCGATTCCCTGGAGGTTTCCCGCACCAAGGGCGAGCTTCCGGCGGTCGATGTCCTGACTGGACAGGCCGGCAGCGGCGACGAGGGCACCGCGATGCTGGAGATCATCCACGACCTCGCGCCGAACGCGAAGCTTGGTTTCGCGACAGCATTCACCTCTGACGCGAGTTTCGCCGACAATATCCGCAAGCTCCGTTTTGAAGCACATTGCGACGTCATCGTCGACGACGTCATTTACTTCAAGGAATCCCCGTTCCAGGACTGGATCATCGCGCAAGCGGTGAACGACGTGACGGCCGACGGCGCGCTTTATTTCTCCTCCGCGGGCAATGAAGGCAACGTCGCCGACGGCACCGCAGCGCACTGGGAAGGCGACTTCGTCGATTCGGGAGTCTCGATCGGCAAGTTCGCCGGCACCGCGCACAACTTCGCGGGCGCAGCCGGAAAGCAGGTGTACGAACCGATCTCGGACGCGTCGTCGGCGAGCATCCCGGTGACGCTGCACTGGTCCGACCCGATCGGCGCGGCCTCGGACGACTACGACCTCTACCTCCTCGACGCGCGCGGCAACGTCGTGAGCTTCAGCCAGGACGTCCAGAACGGCACCCAGGACCCGTACGAGCAGCTGGCGACCCCGCTGTTCGGCGGCACCGGGCTGCGGCTCGCCGTGGTGAAGTTCTCCGGGGCGAGCCGGTATCTCTCGCTGACCGCGTTCGGCAGCCGGTTCCGCGATTCCGCGGACGGGCTCAAGGCGTACTCCACGCCGGGTGCGGTCGTGGGCCACGCCGCGGCGCGCAAGGCGTTCGCGGTCGCTGCGGCACCGGCCGAGGCGGCGTTCGGGCGGCCGCTCGAACCGGGCGACCCGGCGAACCCGACCGGACCGTATCCGGCGGCGTATTCCGCGGCCAGCAAGGCGGAACGGTTCAGTTCGGACGGTCCGCGGCGCATGTTCTACGAAGCCAACGGAACGCCGATCACGCCGGGCGACGTGTCGTCGACCGGGGGAGAGGTCCGGCAGAAGCCGGAAATTACCGCGGCGGACGGCGTGCACACCTCGGTGAGCGGGTTCGACCCGTTCTTCGGCACCTCGGCGGCCGCACCGCACGCGGCCGCGATCGCGAGCCTGGTGCTGTCCGGCAATCCCGGACTGTCCTCTTCGGACATTCGCGAGGCGTTCCTCAAGACCGCGGTGGACATCGAAGCACCCGGCACGGACAACCTCACCGGGGCCGGAGTGCTGCTGGCGGACAAGGTGCTCGCGTACACCGGAGCCAGCCCGCAGCCGTACGCGGAAGCGGGACAGCCGACGGTCCGCGGACCCAGCGGCGGCAGCACGCTCAACCCCGGTGACACCGCGACTGTCACGCTTCCGGTGAAGAACACCGGCGACGGCACCGCAGTCTCCACGAGCGTTGTGCTCACTTCGCCGACCCAGGGCGTCACGATCGAGCCGAGGGCGAAGTCGTACGGCACGATCAGCCCGGGACAGACCGGAATCAACGACTTCACCGTCACGGTTCCGGCAAGCCAGCAGCTCGGCTCGCCGGTGGTGCTCACCGCGAAGGTGACTTTCGCGGGCTCGTACTCGCCGCGCACCAGCACGTTCTCGCTGCCGGTCGGCACGCCGTCGCCGGTTTCGCAGGCGTTCGCCTACGCCGGTCCGGCGGTCGCGATCCCGGACAACTCGCCGCTCGGCGCGTCGGTCCCGCTCGTGGTGAGCGGCGTCGGTCCCGCGTCGAAGGTGTCGCTCTCGATCGACGGCGCCACCTGCACCACGGCGGAGAAAGCGACCACGGTCGGCATCGACCACACCTACGTCAACGACCTGGTCGGCACGCTGACCTCGCCTTCCGGCGCGACGGCGACGCTGTTCCAGAAGGGCGGCGGCAGCGGGAACAACCTCTGCCAGGTGGTCTTCGACGATTCCGCGACCAAGCTGTTCAGCTCGACAGGGTCCGGGGACGCGCCGTACACCGGCACCTACCGGCCGGTCGCGGCGCAGAGCCAGCTCGGCGCTTCGGCGGACGGCACGTGGACGCTCAAGGTCGTCGACACCACCGGCGGCGACACCGGTTCGATCCGCAGCGTTTCGCTGCACGTCAACGGGTACGTCTCGGCCGGGCATCCGGCGGACGTGCACAAGACGGTGACCACCGGGCCGGTGCGGCCTCAGCTGGCCTGAGCGATGCGGGGCCGTCGCACCGCGCGGCGGCCCCGTACCGTTTCCGGCATGGCACGGCAGGTCGCAGGCGGCGGACGGGCGGTGGAAGTCCCGCCCGAACGGCTCGACGGCTGGTTCGCGCGCTTCGCCGAACGCAACCACGGCGTGCGTACGACCGTTCTCGCCGCGACGCACGTGCAAGTCACCGCCGAGAACGGCACCACAGCTACCGCGACTGTCCCGTTTGGACCGTTGCGCGAGCAAGGCGAGTACCCCGGGCTGGCCGTCGAACCCCTGCTCCGCCACGTGCAGACACCGCGGCTGATCGCGCTGCTGCTGGTACGAAAAGGCGGACACTCGCTCGGACTCGCCTACGACGGCCGCGTAGTCCTCTCCCGAACCGATCGCCACCACGTGCAAGGCCGAACCGCTGCGGGCGGCTGGTCGCAGCAACGCTTCGCCCGCCGCCGCGAAGACCAGACGCGCGCCGCGCTCCGCTCAGCCGCCCAGGACGCGTACGAAGTTCTGTTGCCGCGACTGTCCGAAGTGGACGCTGTGGTGCTCGGCGGAGACCGTCGCGCGCTCGACGGACTGCGCTCGGACCGACGGCTCGCCGAGTTGTTCGACCGGGCGGAGCCGCGGGTGCTGGAGATTCCCGAGCCCGGCTATGAGGTGCTGGCCGAAGCGGCACAGCGAGCGCGTGCCGTCCACCTGGTGGTGAGGGATCGGACACCGGGACCCGAGTGAATCCGGACACGGCCGCGAAAACCGTTCGACGCCGACCCGTACACTGGGTTCGTGGTCAACAGGGCATTGGTGCGGATCCAGAGAGAGTAGCCGCCCGCCCCGCATCGCACGCGGTGCCGGGGCGCTCCAGCACGTCCACCTGACCCCCCCGTATCCGGGAGTTCTCTTGATCACGGCCACTGGCCTTGAGCTGCGCGCCGGTTCGCGCATCCTGCTCAACGGCGCCACCCTCCGCATCCAGTCCGGCGACCGCATCGGCCTCGTCGGCCGCAACGGCGCGGGCAAGACCACCTCGCTGAAGGTCCTCGCGGGCGAGGGCGAACCGCACGCCGGCGACGTCCGGCGCAGCGGCGAACTCGGCTATCTGCCGCAGGACCCGCGCGAGGGCGACCTGTCGGTCACCGCGAAGGACCGCGTGCTGTCCGCGCGCGGGCTCGACACCCTGCTGCGCGACATGGAAAAGGCGCAGACCTCGATGTCCGAGCTGGTCGACGACAAGCAGCGGGACAAGGCGATCAACCGCTACGCGCGGCTCGAAGAGCGGTTCTCCTCGCTCGGCGGGTACGCCGCGGAGAGCGAAGCGGCGCGGATCTGCTCGAACCTCGGCCTCGCCGACCGCATCCTGTCGCAGACGCTCAGCACGCTGTCGGGCGGTCAGCGCCGTCGCGTCGAGCTGGCGCGGATCCTGTTCGCCGCCGCCGAGGCGGGCGCGGGCGGCAAGTCCGAGACGATCCTGCTGCTGGACGAGCCGACCAACCACCTCGACGCCGACTCGATCAACTGGCTGCGCGGCTTCCTCAAGCAGCACGACGGCGGGCTCGTGGTGATCAGCCACGACGTCGAACTGCTCGGCGACGTCGTGAACAAGGTCTGGTTCCTCGACGCGACGCGCGGCGAGATCGACATCTACAACATGAGCTGGCAGCGCTACCTCGACGCGCGCGCCACCGACGAGAAGCGCCGCCGCCGCGAGCGCGCGAACGCCGAGAAGAAGGCGTCCGCGCTGCAGGCGCAGGCCGCGAAGCTCGGAGCGAAGGCGACCAAGGCCGTCGCGGCCAAGAACATGGCCCGGCGTGCGGAGCAGATGCTGTCCTCGCTCGACGAGACGCGCCAGGCGGACAAGGTCGCCCGGATCAAGTTCCCGGACCCGGCCTCGTGCGGGCGCACGCCGCTCACCGCCGACGGGCTGTCCAAGTCGTACGGTTCGCTCGAGATCTTCACCGGCGTCGATCTGGCGATCGACCGCGGCTCGAAGGTCGTCGTGCTCGGATTGAACGGCGCCGGAAAGACGACATTGCTCCGGCTGCTCGGCGGAATGGAAACCCCGGACACCGGATCCGTCGAACCGGGTCACGGATTGCGTTTGGGCTATTACGCACAGGAACACGAAACGCTCGACCACGACGCGTCGGTGTGGGAAAACATCCGCCATCTCGCACCGGACACCGGCGCGCAGGAGCTGCGGAACCTGCTCGGCTCGTTCCTGTTCACCGGCGAACAGCTCGACCAGCCCGCCGGAACCCTGTCCGGCGGCGAGAAGACCCGGCTCGCGCTCGCTGGACTCGTGTCCAGCCAAGCCAATGTGCTGCTGCTCGACGAACCGACGAACAACCTGGACCCGGCCAGCCGCGCACAGGTTCTCGACGCGCTGCGCAGCTTCGCCGGCGCGGTCGTGCTGGTGACGCACGACCCGGGCGCGGTCGAGGCGCTCGAACCCGAGCGCGTGATCCTGCTTCCGGACGGAACCGAGGACCACTGGTCGGCGGATTATCTGGAACTTGTCCAGCTTGCCTGACCGAGTGCGTCCGTTCGGGTGCTGACCGTGTCGGGCAAAGCACTGGAATGGCCCAATGTGATCGCGGTTTCGATCGTTTTACGGCTGTCGTCTGGCAATCCGGCGCGTAGTGTTCGATCATTGCCCCGGCAGGGGCCGTGAATGGCCCGGAACAACCACTCGGCGGGAAGGCGATCGACGTGGCTGATCTCAAGAAAGGCGCGCGGATCACCGGCAACACGCGCGACAAGCTGGCCGCTGACCTGAAGAAGAAATACGAGAAGGGCTCGAGCATCCGGGCTCTGGCCGAATCCACCGGACGGTCCTACGGGTTCGTCCACCGGGTGCTGTCGGAGTCCGGGGTCCAGTTGCGGGGGCGCGGCGGGGCCACGCGAGTCAAGAAGAAGTAGCGTCAGCGCGGCCGCTGCGCGGGGGGCGCACGGTCGGAGAGGTCGTCCGGAAGGTCAGCGCGGCGCCGAGGAGTACCAGCGGGTACACGAGGTAGCCGTACCGGGTGGCCGGAGTAAGCAGGATCAACGCGCCGAGTCCGACGGCGGTTCGCGTCAGTGCAGCGGATCCCGTCGCGGGGGGCCGGCGCGCCAGCCAGATCAGCATCGCCACCGCCGCGACCCCCACCAGCACCAGGGAAATCACGGTGCCGGCCGGTCCGGCCTGCGCGATCAGATGCCCGGGCAGCGGGCTCGCCGCGGGGGAGCGGACCGCGCCCATGCCGAGCGGGAAGCGGATCACGTGCTCGGTGAACGCCGCCGGGTTCGCCAGATACACCGGCAGATGCAGCGCGATCGTCGCCGCGGCCAGCGCGCCCGCGAAGCGACCTGTTGCCGCCCAAGGATTTCCGCCGCGAGCCCGCTGCCAAACGAAGACCGCGAGCACCGCGGCGGCGGGCGCGACGATGAGTTTCGCGCTGATCACCAGCGCCAGCACGAACCCGGTCCATCCTGGACGCCCCGAAGCGGCCAGCGCGAACGTCAGCACGAGCAGGCCCACGATCGCGAGGTCCGGTCCGGCGACCGCCCAGGTCAGCGCGGTCAGCGGACAGGCGATCGCGAGCTGTGCGGCGAAAACCGGGATCCGGGGCCGGTTCAGCAGCCGCCAGGACGCGTACGCGCAGAGCACCGCGGCCAGCGCGAACATCCACCGCGCGTCGGTCAGTGCATTGAGGACCGGGCTGCCGCCGAACAACGCGCGCGGCAGCCCGAACACGGTCATCACCGGGCCGTACGGCGTGTAGTCGTTCACTTCCGGTGCGCGGTGGAGCGCGGTGATGTCGATGTACGGGGTTCCGTTCCGCAGCAACAGGTCCGCGCTGCGTTCGATCACCCACACCTCCGGCTGCGCGGCCCAGGAGAACGGGGTGATCAGCCAGTCCGTTCCGGTCAGCCGCCGGATCACGAGCGTCACCAGCGGCGCGCACATCGCGAGCACGACAACCGCGCCGATACCGATCCAGCGCGACCCGAATTTGCCGTTAGTTTGCATTACGCGGCGCGCGGAAATCGTCAGCCAGGCGCTGTGCGCGGCGGCCAATCCGTATCCGGCGACGGCGAAATTGCCCCAGATCCGATAGCCGTAGAACTCCGAAGCGAGCGCGGTGCCGAGCGCGAAGGCGAAGCAGCCGAGATAGAAGACGAGATCCCAGGCGGCGACGCGCACGGGATGGGCTTCCCCGGCACGCGCAGGGGCCATCAGCAGTTGCACCCGCGTTTCCTCCCCGGCTCGCCGACCCCGAAACGCCAGGCTACCGAGCCGGGCCGCGCCGGATCCCACCGCCCGTGGCCCGCACCGGCCCGAGGTCCGTGATCGGAATCCGAGTCCCCGGAGAGTCCTCCACGGACATCGGGAAGAATGCCGGGCGTCCCGGTGTTGTGCAGGGCATCTCCGGAAAAAAGTTCAACTAATCTAGAGGTTTTCACGAGCTGGGGGACACTCCGATGGACAACACCTGGGCGCTGCTGAGCTCCGCGATGCGGGCGGGCGACGCGCCGAAAGCGCTGACCCGAGGCACGGTCCGCCGGGTCGCGCGGTTCGCCCGGCCGCACTGGAAGCGGCTGCTGGCCTTCCTGGTGCTCACCGTGATCTCGGCGGTGCTCGCCGTGACGACGCCGGTGCTCGCGGGCAAGGTCGTCGACGCGATCGTGGGCGGGCACGAGCTGAACGTGGTCATCTGGCTGTCGGTGGTGATCGCGGCGCTCGCGATCCTCGACGCCGGGTTCGGTCTCGCGGAACGCTGGCAGTCGTCGCGGATCGGCGAGGGCATCATCTACGACCTGCGCGTGGCGGTGTTCGAGCACGTGCAGAAGCTGCCGATCGCGTTCTTCACCCGCACCCGCACCGGTGCGCTGGTCAGCAGGCTCAACAACGACGTGATCGGCGCGCAGCGCACGTTCACAGCGACTTTGTCCGGTTTGGTCACCAATGTGATCCAGCTGGTGCTGTCGCTGGTGGTGATGGTGTCGCTTTCGTGGCAGGTCACGCTCGTCGCACTGGTCCTGTTGCCGATTTTCGTGCTGCCCGCCCGCAGGCTTGGCCGCCGCATGGCCGGGCTGCAGCGCGAGGCCGCGCAGCTCAACGCCGGGATGACCACGCAGATGACCGAACGGTTCTCCGCGCCGGGCGCCACGCTGGTGAAGCTCTTCGGACGGCCGCGCCAGGAGGTCGCCGACTTCGGTCTCCGCGCCGGACGGGTCCGCGACATCGGCGTCCGCACCGCGATGCTGACGCGCTGGTTCATGACCAGCCTGACGCTCGTGTCCGCGCTCGCGCAGGCGCTCGTCTACGGACTCGGCGGCTACCTGGCGCTCACCGGCAAGCTCGAACCGGGCACCGTGGTCGCGCTGGCGCTGCTGCTGACCCGGCTGTACACGCCGCTGACCGCGCTCGCGAACGTGCGCGTGGACGTGATGACCGCGCTGGTGTCGTTCGAGCGGGTCTTCGAGGTGCTGGACCTGGAACCGATGATCAAGGAGCCGGCGGAGCCGAAGAAGCTGCCCGAGGGTGGGGTTTCGGTCGAGTTCTCCGACGTGAAGTTCGGATACCCGGCGGCGGACAAGTTCTCGCTCGCCTCGCTGGAGGACGTGGCCACTTTGGACAGCCGGGGCGGCGAAGAGGTGCTGCACGGCATCAGCTTCCGCGCCGAAGCCGGGCAGATGGTCGCGCTGGTCGGTTCGTCCGGTGCGGGCAAGTCGACGATCGCTTCGCTGCTGCCGCGGCTGTACGACGTGGACGCCGGTTCGGTCCGGCTGTCCGATGTGGACGTCAAGGACCTGAGTTTCGCTTCGCTGCGCGAAACCGTCGGCGTGGTGACCCAGGACGGGCACCTGTTCCACGACACGATCCGGGCGAACCTGAGCTACGCGCGCCCGGGCGTCGCCGACGACGAGATCTGGGCCGCGCTCGAGAAGGCGCGGCTGGGCGATCTGGTGCATTCGCTGCCGGACGGACTGGACACGACCGTCGGCGAACGCGGCTACCGCCTCTCCGGCGGCGAACGGCAGCGGCTGACCATCGCCCGCTTGCTGCTGGCGCAGCCGAAGGTCGTGGTGCTGGACGAGGCGACCGCGCACCTGGACTCGGAATCCGAGGCCGCGGTGGGCGAAGCGCTCACCGGCGCGCTGGAAGGCCGGACGTCGCTGGTGATCGCGCACCGGCTGTCGACCGTGCGGGCGGCGGATCTGATCCTGGTCGTGGAAAACGGGAACATCGTGGAACGCGGCACGCACGACGAACTGCTGGCTGCGGAGGGGCGGTACGCGGAGCTGTACCACACGCAGTTCGCGGAGGAACCCGCTGCGGCGTGACCCGAATGCCCGGCCGTTGACAAGGTCCGTGAAGGGCTCCTTGAGGGAATCAGATTCCTTCAAGGAGCCCTTCACGGACTTCAGCGGAGAGGGTGGGTCAGCGCAGCGCGGGAACCCGAGGTTCGTACTTGGCCAGCAGAGCCGCGTTCGCCGCGTCCCCACCCTCCACATTGGAGCTGCGCCACAACGGAACGTCGAGCCCTTCGGCGGTGCCGCGGTCGTAAACCTCGGCCAGGATCAGGTTCCACAGAAACGCATTGACCACAGTGGACAGTGGACCGGTGCGCGGCGCGGAGGCGGGATAGCTGGCATCGCCGGGAATCACCAGCGAATCCAGCACCACGGTGCCTTCCTCGACCAGCGTCGTGGCGGACCGGCGCGGTGCCGCAGCCACGCAGGCTCGCGACGTCACGGCGATCACCGAGGCGCCGCGGCGGCGTGCGCCTGCGGCCAGTTCGACCGGGTACGGATTCACGCCGGACGTGGAGAACACGACCAGCACGTCGTCCGGTCCCGGTGCGCGTTCGGCCAAGACCTCTTCGGCGAGGCCGGAACGGCGCTCGGTGCGCGTGCTCTGCTGCGCGCCGTGCAGCGGCAGCAGTTCCGGGTGGTACACGGGATACACGCAGGCGAGCCCGCCCGCGCGGTAGAACGTCTCGGCGACCGCCGCGAGCGAGTGCCCGGCGCCCGCGGTGAAGACCAGCGCGTCGGCCCGGATCACCCCCAGCAGCAGGTCGGCGGCGGCGGACACGTGCGCGGCGTTGGCCTCCGCGGCCGCCGCCAGCTGGTCCGAAGTGTTCTTCACGAGATCCGTGGCGCTCACCACACCTGCCCTTCCTCGCGGGTCCGGGCACCGAATCTATCGGGTGGACACGCTTCGTGGTGGATTACCGTGGAGTTGATCGAAACGGGGGTGCCGGTGAACGGGAAACGGCGGAACGGCCGGACGGATCCGGCTGTGCGGGTGTGGCGGGCCCCCGGGCAGACCCGCGCGGTGGCGCTCGTGCTGCACGGCGGGGCCGAACGCAGCACCGCGGCCGTCCAGCCGTGGCGGCTGGCGTACCAGCGGATGGTGCCGCTGGCCCGCTCGCTGCACCGCGCCGGAAAGCGGCACGGCCTGGAAGTCCGGCTGATGCGGAACCGGCTGTACGGCTGGAACGGGCGGACGGAAAGCCCGGTGCCGGACGCGCGCTGGGCCCTGGAACAGATCCGCGCCGACCATCCGGGGCTCCCGGTGGTCCTCGTCGGGCATTCCATGGGCGGTCGCGTCGCGCTGCGCGTCGCCGACGATCCCGCGGTGACCGGGGTGTGCGCGATGGCCCCGTGGACGCCGCAGGGCGAGCCGGTGGACGCCGTCGCGGGCCGCGCGGTGCTGATCGCGCACGGCACCCGCGACCGGATGACCTCGCCCGCCGAGTCCTACGCCTTCGCCGCGCGCGCCCGCGAGGTCACCGACCTGGTCGCGCGGTTCGAGATCGCCGGCGAGGGCCATTCGATGATCCGCCGTCCCGCGGTCTGGACCCGGCTCATGTGTGCTTTCACACTGGACCGGATCGGAGTGGGCGAGACGGACGAGACTCTTCGTCAGGCCTGGTCCCGCCCCTCCGGCGACCGGCTGCGCATTCCGGGGTAACCGGAGGGCGCGGCCCGGTCGCGAGGGCGACGGGGACGAAGCGGGAATATCATGGGGAAGGGCTCGAAAAGCCCGTTCGGAGGGAGTGTCTTGTCCACGTCACGAGTCGATCCGACAGTGGTCTCAGCGGTCTCGCAGCCGGTGCCCGACGAATCCCGATGGCCCGGTCTCGCCACGCCGCCGCATTCGCCGCTGCGGGCGCGCGCGGCCGAGGCGCTCTTCCGGCACGCGGTGAAAACGCTGGACGTGCGGGTGACGTTCCCGGACGGCACGGTGCTCGGCGCGGGCGGCCCGGACGCGCCCGAGATGCGCATCCACCGGCCCGCGGCGTTCTTCCACCGGCTCGGAGCCGACGCGAAGATCGGCTTCGGCGAGGCGTACCTGGTCGGCGACTGGACCGCGGAAGACCTGGCCGGCGTGCTGACGCCGTTCGCCGAGCGGCTCGCCACGCTCGTGCCGCCCTTCCTGCAGCGGTTCCGCCGGTTCGCCGAGCGCATGCAGCCGTCCGCGGAAGAGAACACGATCGAGGGCGCCCGGTCGAACATCCACCGGCACTACGACCTGTCGAACGACCTGTTCAGCGCGTTCCTGGACGAGTCGATGATGTACTCCTCGGCGCTGTTCGGGCCCGGGGACACGCTCACCCAGGCGCAGCACCGCAAGCTCGACAGCGTGCTCGACTACGCCGGCGTGCGCAAAGGCAGCGAGGTGCTGGAAATCGGCACCGGATGGGGCGAGTTGTCCATCCGCGCGGCCTCGCGCGGCGCGAAGGTGACGTCGCTGACCATCTCGCAGGAGCAGAAGGTGCTCGCCGACGCGCGGATCGCCGAGGCGGGCCTGTCCGACCGCGTCGACGTGCGGCTGTGCGACTACCGCGAGGCCACCGGCGAGTACGACTCGGTGGTCAGCGTGGAGATGATCGAGGCGGTCGGCGCGTCCTACTGGCCCACGTTCTTCTCCACGATCGGCAAGCGCCTGCGCCCCGGCGGGCAGTTCGGCCTGCAGGCGATCACCATGGACCACGACCGGATGGAGGCCTCGGCCAAGTCCTACACGTGGATCCACAAGTACGTCTTCCCCGGCGGCATCATCCCGTCGGTGCAGGCGATCGAGGACGGGATGCGCGAGAACACCCGGCTGAAGCTGGCCGGGATGCGCGAGTTCGGCCAGGACTACGCCCGCACGCTCAAGCTGTGGCGGGACCGCTTCCAGCAGCGCTGGGACGACATCCGCGGCTTCGGGTTCGACGACGTGTTCCGGCGGATGTGGGAGTTCTACCTCGCCTACTCCGAGGCCGGGTTCCGGTCGGGGCACCTGAAGGTCCACCAGTTCGGGTTCGCCGACCCGCGCTGACCTCTCCTCCCCCTTCCGGAACAACCCGCGTAGGGTCCCGCACGTCCACCGCAGGAGGACCGTGCAGGATCCTGCGCGGCCACACCCACCGGATCGGGGAGACAGGCCCATGACGTACGGAGGCGACGACGGCAGGCGGCGGATGCCGCCCAGGCCACCGCAGCCCCCCGCACGCCCGCGTCAGCAGCAGCAGCGGGCGCAGATGCTGCCGCTGCCGGGGAGAGGGCAGAGCCCCTACGACGCCCGCACCCGGCCGATGGGCGCGCGCGGCGAGGCCCCCGCTCCGCCGCCCGGACCGCCGAGGCAGGACCCGCCGGAGCACGGCGGCCGCCAGCCGCGGCCGCGCCGTCGCCGCCGGTGGAGCATCGGCAAGATCCTGATGACGCTGCTGATCGTGTTCGTGCTGTTCGTCGGCGCGATCTGGGCGTATCTCGAGTTCTCCATCAACCGGGTGGACGCGATCGGCGACTACTCCGGGCGCCCGGCCGCCGCGTCGGGCACGAACTGGCTGATCGTCGGCTCGGACAGCCGCCAGGGCCTGACCGCGGAGGACGAGGAGCGGCTGGCCACCGGCGACACCGGCGAGGCGGGCGGGCAGCGCACCGACACGATCATGATCGCGCACCTGCCGGACAACTCGACGAAGCCGACGCTGCTGAGCCTGCCGCGCGACTCGCAGGTGAAGATCCCCGGCCACGGCACGAGCAAGATCAACGCCGCGTTCGCGCTCGGCGGGCCGAAACTGCTGGTTCAGACGGTCGAACAGGCCACCGGGCTGCGCATGGACCACTACGCGGAGATCGGCTTCGGCGGATTCGCGAACATCGTCGACGCGATCGGCGGCGTCGACATGTGCATCGACAAGGACATGAGCGACCCGATGACCGGCATCGACATCAAGGCGGGCTGCCAGAAGCTCGACGGCCGGTCGGCGCTCGGCTTCGTCCGGATGCGGCACGCCTCCGCGACGCCGCGCTCGGACCTCGACCGGGTCGCGAACCAGCGGAAGTTCATCGGCGCGCTGGTGAGCCAGGTGGCGAGCCCGGGGACGCTGCTGAACCCGTTCGACTTCTTCCCGCTGCTGGGCTCCGCGCCGGACGCGCTGACCATGGACACCGGCGACCACGTGCACAACCTGGTCGGCCTGGCGATCGCGATGCGCGGGATTTCCTCCGACGGCGTCACGACCACGACGATGCCGATCACCGACGCTTCGGCGCAGCACTGGGACAAGAAGAAGTCGGCGCAGCTGTTCGACGCGCTGAAGAACGACACCGAGGTGCCGCAGGACATCGTGGTGAACTGACGTTTTCTTGGGAAACGGCGGCGGCCTTCGCGAAATTCGCGAGCCTGCCGCCGTTTCTGCTGTCAGGATGGCTCGCATGGAAACTCTCGCCGACGGTGTGATCACCCTCGTTCGCTGGCGCCCGGACCATCGCGACGCGCAGGTGGAGACCGTCGTGGGATCCCTGGACCACCTGGCCGCCTGGATGCCCTGGGCGATCGACGGTTACGACTCCGCCAAGGGGGACGAGTTCCTCGCCCGCGCGGCGGCGCAGTGGGAGAGCGGCGAGGAGTACAACTACGCGATCTTCACGCCGGACGACGAACTGGCGGGCAGCTGCGGGTTGATGCGGCGCGGGGACGGGTGGGAGATCGGGTACTGGCTCGCGAAGTCCCAGACTGGCAAGGGTTATGTGACGCGGGCGAGCGCTTTGCTGGTGTCGTTGGCCTGGCGGCTGGACGCTGCGTATGTGCTGATCAAGCACGATTCGGAGAATGCGCGCAGCGGCGCGGTTCCGGCTCGGCTGGGGTTTTCGCGAGTGGGGGAGGAGAAGGCCGAGGGGCGGCTTCCGTCGGCTTGCAGCGGGGTAAATGTGGTGTGGCGGCTTGAGCGGGCCGCTTGAGTCTGCGGTTGGCTTCTGTCGAAAGCCGTGAGGGGAACCCTGAAGGAATCAGATTCCCGGAGGGTTCCCCTCACGTACGTTCGCCGGGTAGTCAGGCGTCCGCGCGCTCCCGAAGGACTTTCAGCGCCCGATCCGCATGCGCCGTGAAGTTCAGTTCGCTCTTGATCACGTCCAGCACCCGCCGGTCCTCGCCGATCACGAACGTCTGGCGTTTCGTGTGCAGGGGCAGGATTTTGCGCCACACGCCGAACTGCTTCGCCACCGTGCCGTCCACATCGGACAGCAGCGGATAGTCGAAACCGTGCTTCGCCGAGAATTCGCGCTGTTTGCCGACCGCGTCCGGGCTGATGCCGACCCGTTGCGCGCCCGCCTCGGCGAATTCCGCGGCGAGGTCCCGGAAGTGGCAGCTTTCGGCGGTGCAGCCGCTCGTCATCGCGGCCGGGTAGAAGAACAGCACGACCGGGCCGTCGGCCAGCAGGGCGGACAGGGTGCGTTCGACGCCCTGGTCATCGGGGAGGGTGAAGTCGGGGGCGAGGTCGCCAGGCTGCATCGGGGAGGGGTCCTTCCGGAAAAGAGGTCGTCGTGCCCGGGGGTTCGGCGCCGGGCGGGCGGCGGATGGGTCAGCTGGCGTGCCGGGCGATCATTTCGTCGACCTCGTCGCCCGTCGCGGACTCCGCTACGAACGAACCCCGCGCTGCCAGCACGCCCTGTTCCCGCAGGCGTGCGGCATGACCGTGGTCGCGCACGCCCTCCGCGCCGATGCGCAGCCCCAGTTCCTTGGCCCGCGTGACCAGTTGCGACAGGTGCCGCACGTCAGTCTCCGCCGGGTTCGGGTCGGCCAGGGCGTCGACGACCGGACCGCTCAGGATCACGTGTTTCACCGGGAGCTGGTAGCGCGGGATGAGTTCCAGGTCGGACGATCCGGTGATCGTGAGCACGAGCTGCGCGCCGAGGTCGGCGAGCACGCTGAACGAGTCCAGCAGTTCGCCCTCGCTGTCGAACATCGACTCGCGGTCGGTGCACAGCCGCAGCGCTCGTGCGGGCAGGCGGTGCCGGTCGAGCTGGTTCTTGACCATCAGCACCAGGTCCTCGTCGGTGGCGAGGCGCTTCGGCAGGCGGATGCACACGTCCGGCGCGGCGGGGCCGTACTGTTCGCGCCAGCGCGCGGTCGCGCCGAGCGATTCCTGCAGCAGCCATTTGCCGAGCGGCACGGTCATTCCGGTGGTCTGCGCGAGCGGGTAGAACTCCTCGGGCCCGAGTTCGCCGCGTTCGGGGTGGCTCCAGAGCAGTCCGGCGTTCACCGCGGCGATTTCGTCCGGCTTCGCGAGTTTGACCGTCGGCTGGTAGATCAGCGAGAACTCGCCGTTCTCCAGCGCACCGGCGATCACCGCGCCGAGCTGGTAGCGGTTGCGGTCCCGTGCGTCGAGCTGCGGGTCGAACAGCATCCACTGCGCCTTGCCCGCTTCCTTGGCGCGGTGCAGCGCCAGTTCGGCCGCGCGCAGCAGGTCGCCGTGGCTGCCTTCGTTCGCCGGGCGCACGACGATCCCGATGCTCGCGCTGACGCCGATGCCGTGTCCGTCGACCTAGACCGGCTCGCTGAGTTCCTCCAGCACCTGGTCGGCCAGCAGGACCGTCTCCTGCCCGGTCAGCGCCGGGCCGCGCAGCAGCACCGCGAAACCGTCGCCGGACAGCCGCGCGACGTAGCCCTCGTGCTTGCCGGCGAACACCGCCTTCAGTTTCCGCGAGATCTCCTTCAGCACCTGGTCGCCCATGCCGGCGCCGAGCCCGTCGTTGATCACCTTGAACCCGTCGATGTCCAGGTACAGCAAGGCGATCTCGGAAGAGCCGCCCGAACCGAGCGCGAGTTCGAGCTGGGCGTTGAACGCGGCGCTGTTGGGCAGCCCGGTCAGCGGGTCGTGCAGGTTCTGGTGGCGCAGCCGTTCCCCGAGCAGGTGCAGGTCGTCGTCATCGGCGGCCATGAACACCGGGAAGTACGTGCCCGGCCGGTCGCCGGGCAGCGACGCGAGCGTGACGTTCGTGGTCAGTTCGCCGTCGCGGCTGTGGCCGAGCTGCACGCTCTGGACGGTCCGGCGCGCGTCGGCGGTGAGCGGCAGGCCTTCGAGCGCGGTGCGCAGCCGGGTGGCGTCCTGCGGGCCGGCGGCGAGATCCGCGATGTGCTTGTCCCGCAACGCGGCCGCGGACGTGCCGAGCAACCGGGCCAGCGCGCCGTTCGCCTCGACGACGTTCCCGGCCGGGTCGGTGAGCGCGATGCCGAGCGGCGCGGAGGAGAAGAGCGCGGTGAACCGCCGCGTGGCGCCCGCGTCCTCGGGACGCGCGGCGACCTCGCCGGCGAAGTCGAGCAGGATCCGCTCCACCTCGGCGGGAGGGAGCGTTACTCCGTTGGTGTCGGTCAGCGCCGCCGCGTACTTGCGCGCGACGTCGACCAACCCTGGCATGGCACCAGGCTCCGGCACACTCCACCTCTTCATACGCGGACAAAGACCAGCTCAGACCCGGTGCGGAGGATCCGAAGACCCACACTGGGTACGAGTTGGCCGCAAGTGATGCCACGGCATCACGGACCAAACAGGGTGTCTACCGGCTGAACGAGTGATGGGCACTACACAACTGGTGACATCAAGTCACCTTGAGTACACGAAGGTGGCTTGTACTGCAGTTTTGTCTCCAGCTGTCGACCTTTCTGTCCCGCTCGGCGGCCGTCAACGATAGGCCAACCGGGCGGGCAGTCCGTCGGCGGGCACCGGAAGCGAGACGTAGTCCCACTTCGCGACGTAGTCCTCGGGCACCGACCAGCGGTGCGCCCGCAGCAGCTCGTGCATGAGCGCTTTCACCTCCAGGCCGCCGAACTGCAGCCCGATGCACTTGTGCGCGCCGCCGCCGAACGGCATCCACGCGAACCGGTGCGCCTTGTCCTCGCGGCGGTCCGGGCCGAACCGCTCGGGGTCGAAGCGCAGCGGATCGGTCCAGTGTTCGGGGGAGTAGTGGTTCAGCGTCGGCGAAACCGCGACCATCGTGCCTTCCGGCAGGTAATGGCCGAGGACGGAAGTGTCCTTTGTGGTCTTTCGTGCCAGCGACGGCACGGGCGCGCGCAGCCGCAGCGCTTCCTTCATGACCAGATCCAGCGTTTCGAGGCTTTCCAGCGCGTCGAGGTCCGGCAGGTCGTCGCCGAGGCGCAGCGACTCCTCGCGGGCGCGGTCCTGCCATTCCGGGTGTTTCGCGAGGTAGTAGGCCATCGCGCTGGCGGTGATG
Organism: Amycolatopsis sp. Poz14; assembly: GCF_006704225.1. Lineage (NCBI taxonomy): Bacteria > Bacillati > Actinomycetota > Actinomycetes > Pseudonocardiales > Pseudonocardiaceae > Amycolatopsis > Amycolatopsis sp. Poz14. The sequence goes on along the minus strand of NZ_JACLHD010000001.1, from coordinate 7,657,300 downwards.
GTGGTCGTGTCGTGCGCGGCCATCATCAGGAAGATCATGTGGTTGACGATGTCGGCGTCGCTGAACCGGTCGCCGTCCTCGGAAACGGCGTGGCAGAGCGCGGAGAACAGGTCGTCGCCGTCCGCGTCGCGCTTGGCCGCCAGGTTCTCGCCGAAATAGCGCTCCAGCGTCCGCCTGCCGCGCAAACCCGCGGCCCAGCGACCGCCAGGCACCGGATAGCGCACGACGGCGGTACCGGCGCGCACAGCGGCCACGAATGCGCGGTTGATGCGCTCGGCGTCGGAGGCGGAGCGCATGCCCATGAAAACCTGCGTCGCGACGTCCAGCGTCAGCTGCTTGAACGCCCAGTACAGCTGGGGGCGGCCGGAAGGCAGCGCGGCGACGCCCTCGCGCAGCGCCGGACCCATCTGCGCGACGTAGCCGCGAAGCCGGTCGCGCGTGAACGCCTCCTGCATGATCCGCCGGTGCAGGTGGTGCTCGCCGAAATCGAGCAGCATGAGCCCGCGCTCGAAGAAGCGCTCGATGAAGAACTTCCAGCCCTCCTGGGAAAACGCCTTGTCCTTGTTGACGAGCGCGGCCTGGGTGGCTTCGGCTCCGGACAGCGTCACGATCCGCTGGCCGAACACGCCCATCCACGACACCGGGCCGAACTGCTCGAAGCGGTGCAGGCTGAAGTCGAGGCCGAACCGCATCCCGTCGAGCGTGTGGCCGATCAGCGGCGGCCCGTCGTCGCCGAGCACCGGCTTCAGGCCGCTGCCCGCCGGGGGCGCCGCGAGTTCGCGGACCGGCCAGCGCGCGCCGAGCCAGCGTTCGTCGAACTTGCGCGGCAACGGGATCGCGGTCAGCGGCGGCATCCGGCCGCGCAGGTTCTCCGACAGCCGCGTGACGCCGTCGCTCCCCGCGTGGGCGACCTTGCCGAGCGCGCCGCCTGCCGCCGGGAGCCTCGTCTTTCCGGTCACGTCCGCCATGGCGACCACCTCCCGGTCAGGGTATCGGCCGCCTCCACGGTCCCGCGTTATTGACGCATTGACAATACCTCGCGGGCCTGCCGTTCGGGTGATCCTCGGGCCGGTGCCGGGCAGCGGGACGCGATGCCCGGCACCGGGACGCGTCAGCGAGGTTCGGCGCGCAGTTCCCGGGCCGCGCCGACCAGATGCCGCAGCGCCGGCTCGACCTCGGCGTAACCGCGGGTCTTGAGACCGCAGTCCGGATTGATCCACAGCCGTTCCGCCGGAACCGCGCCGAGCGCCGTGCGCACCAAGTCCGTCATCTCGGTCTGGTCCGGCACGCGCGGCGAGTGGATGTCGTACACGCCGGGTCCGACGCCGCGGCCGAAGCCCGCTTCGTTGAGGTCGGCGAGTACTTCCATCTTCGAGCGGGCGGCCTCGATGCTGGTGACGTCGGCGTCGAGGGCGTCGATCGCGGGCAGCACGTCGCCGAATTCCGAGTAGCACATGTGCGTGTGGATCTGCGTCGTTTCCGCGACGCCTGAGGTAGCCAGCCGGAACGCGGGCACTGCCCAGTCGAAATACGCCTCGCGGTCCGCCGCGTGCAGCGGCAGCAACTCGCGCAATGCCGGTTCGTCGACCTGAATGATGCGGATTCCGGCGGCCTCCAGATCCGCGACCTCGTCCCGGACGGCCAGCGCGACCTGGCGTGCGGTGTCGGCCAGGGGCTGGTCGTCACGGACGAACGACCACGCCAGGATCGTGACCGGGCCGGTCAGCATGCCCTTCACCGGGCGGTCGGTGCGGCTTTGCGCGTACTGCGCCCATTCGACAGCCATCGGGCGTGGCCGGGAGACGTCGCCGAAGAGGATTGGCGGGCGGACGCAACGGGATCCGTACGACTGGACCCAGCCGAGGGCGGTCGCCGCGAAGCCGGTCAGTTGTTCGGCGAAGTACTGGACCATGTCGTTGCGCTCGGGTTCGCCGTGGACCAGGACGTCTAGGCCGAGGTCTTCCTGCAGCCGTACGACGCGGTCGATTTCGGTGCGCATCGCGGTGCGGTAGGCGGTGTCGTCGAGTTTGCCCGCGCGGTGTGCGGCTCGGGCTCGGCGGACCTCGCTGGTTTGCGGGAAGGAGCCGATTGTGGTGGTCGGGAGTGGGGGCAGGTTCAGTGATTGTTGTTGTGCCGCAGCGCGTTCTGCATACGGCGCGCGGACGGTGTCTACTGGGCGGAGTGCGTTGACTCGTGCACGGACGTTGGCGTCGTTGAGTTCGGCGGCTCCGGCTCGGTCGGCGGCCGCGGCTCGGGCTGGAGTGAGGTCTGCGGTCTCTCCGCTGAGGGCTCGGCCTAGCAGGACGACCTCGTCCACCTTTTGCTTCGCGAACGCCAGCCAGTTCTTGAGGCGCGGGGCGAGGTCTGTTTCCGCGTTCACGTCGTAGGGGACGTGAAGTAGCGAGCACGACGTTGAGATGCTCACGTGTGCGGCGGTGTCTCGCAGTTGTGCTGCGTGGGCTAGTGCGACGTCTGGGTCGGTGCGCCAGACATTTCGGCCGTCTACTACTCCGGCTAGGACTTCCTTGTCTCGCAGTGCTCCTTCTGCTGCAATTTTGTCCACAAAGGACTCATCGGTTACCAGGTCCACGGCTATTGCTTCGATGGGGGAGCGGGCCAGGACGCCCAGTGCTCGGCCGAGGCCGCCGAAGTATCCGGCTGCCAGGAGTTTCGGGCGGTGGGTTTCCTTGGCCAGCCAGTGGTAAGCGCGGGTGAGTGCGTTGAACTCCGGCGTGGTTCGGTCTGTCGCGAAGGCTGGTTCGTCCAACTGGACCCATTCGACGCCCTCGTCGGCCAGCTTGCCCAGAAGTTCGGCGTAGGCGGGCAGTAGTTCGTCCAGCAGTTCCAGCGGGGTGAAGCCGGGTTCGGTGGGCTTGGCCAGCAGTAGGAAAGTGACCGGTCCGACGAGTACCGGGCGTGGCGTGATGCCTAGCGCTTGTGCTTCGCGGACTTCGTCGATCGGGGCGGTGCCGGTGAGTGCGAAGCGGGAGTCCGGGCCTAGTTCGGGGACCAGGTAGTGGTAGTTGGTGTCGAACCACTTCGTCATTTCGAGGGCGGGTGCGTCCGGGACTCCCCGCGCGGCGGCGAAGTAGGTGTCCAGTGGCGACAGGCCCAGCAGGGTGAAGCGGTCCGGCAGAGCGCCGAAGAGGGCGGCGGTGTCCAACACCTGGTCGTAGAGCGAGAAAGTGCTGGACGGGATTGAGTCGAGGCCCTGGTCTCGCAGGGCTGTCCAGGTTTGCTCGCGCAGCTGCCGTCCGGCGGTCAGGAGGTCTTCTTCGGTGGTTTTTCCTGACCAGTAGGACTCGAGTGCTCGTTTGAGTTCTCGGGCTGGGCCGATCCGCGGATAGCCGAGAATCGTGGTGCCGATCGTGGTCACAGCAATGCATCCTCACGTGCTCGCCGGAAGAGTCCGGGCACGCGGAAGTCGTGCTTCGGTCGGTGCCCTTCCCGCGAGGCCCGGACTCACGCACGCCGTCGGCGTGCGTGCCATTGGCAGGTATTCGGACTCGTGGGCGTATCGCTCGTGCCTACCGGCTGTCGCTTCCCGGGCTGGGCGCCCAGTGCTTTACCGCGTTTCGCGGTGACAGCTTTCGTTCCCACATACCGCTGCGGGGCAGTCCCGGAATCGCACCGGGTTCCCTGTTGCCTCGCCGGGACGCGGCTGCGTCCTGGCGAACCAGTGGCGGGGCTGAGCTTAGCGGTTTCCGCGCGGATCCGGCACAAGCCGGACGCGGCTCCCGGATGGCGGGATTCAGTGCGGCCTCGGACCACGCAGTGGTGGCGAAACAGACCGGCTCGCCGAAACGCGACTCGGCCCCGCCCTGGCGAACCAGGACGGGGCCGAGTGTTCAGCGTTGTGCCGGAACCGGGATCAGTCCCAGTCGAGTGCGCCGCCGGACTGGTATTCGATGACGCGGGTTTCGAAGAAGTTCTTCTCCTTCTTCAGGTCCATCGCCTCCGACATCCACGGGAACGGGTTTTCGTTCTCGCCATAGATCGGGGTGAGGCCGATCTGCTGGGCGCGCCGGTCGGTGATGAAGTGCATGTACTGCTCGCACAGGTCAGCCGACAGGCCGAGCATGCCGCGCGGCATGGTGTCTCGGGCGTACTTCACTTCGAGCTCGCACGCGTCCTGCAGCATTCCGCGCACCTCGGCCTGGAACTCCTCGGTCCACAGGTGCGGGTTCTCGATCTTGATCTGGTTGATGCAGTCGATGCCGAAGTTCAGGTGGATCGACTCGTCGCGCAGGATGTACTGGTACTGCTCGGCGATGCCGACCATCTTGTTCCGCCGGCCCAGCGACAGGATCTGCGCGAAACCGGTGTAGAACCACATGCCCTCGAAGATCACGTAGAACGCCACGAGATCGCGCAGGAACGCCTGGTCGGCTTCCGGCGTGCCGGTCTCGAAGTCCGGGTTCTCCAGGTTCTGCGTGTACTTCAGCGCCCACGCGTCCTTGTCCGAAATGGACGGGACCTCGCGGTACATGTTGAACAGCTCGCCCTCGACCAGGCCGAGGCTTTCGCAGATGTACTGGAAGGTGTGCGTGTGCACGGCCTCCTCGAACGCCTGGCGCAGCAGGTACTGGCGGCACTCCGGGTTCGTGATCTGGCGGTACACCGCGAGCACGATGTTGTTGGCCACCAACGACTCCGCCGTGGCGAAGAAGCCGAGGTTGCGCTTGAGCATCTGCCGCTCGTCCTCGGTGAGGCCGTCCGGCGACTTCCACAGCGCGATGTCGGCCTGCATCGCGACCTCGGTCGGCATCCAGTGGTTGTTGCACGCCGCCAGGTACTTGTCCCACGCCCACCGGTACTTCATCGGCAGCAGCTGGTTGACGTCGGCGCGCGCGTTGATCATGCGCTTGTCGTCGACGTTGATCCGGGCCGCGCCGACCTCGATCTCGCCGAGGCCGGTCGCGTCCGTCGTTTCCACGTTCGTCATGGTTCAGGAATTCCTTACTGGCAGGCTTCGCAGTCGGGGTCGTCGATCCGGCAGGCAGCGCCCTCGGTGGCGACGAAGTCGACGTCGGTCTTCGGCATCTCCTTCGGCTCCGCCGGGACGGCCGCGGCGGGCGACGGCGACGGCGCGGGAGAAGCGGCCGGAACCGCGGCGGACGGCGACGGCGACGGTGCCGGGGAAGGCGCGGCGGCCGGAGCGGCGGCAGCCGGAGCGGCCGGGGCGGGGGTGGCGGAGACGGCGTTCAGCTTGCCGTCCGTGCCGCGCAGGGTGCTCTTCTCCACGTGCGTCGCGGACTGCGCCCGCAGGTAGTACGTGGTCTTGAGGCCCTTGTGCCAGGCGTAGCGGTACAGCTCGTCGAGCTTGCGGCCGCTCGGCGCCGCGATGTACAGGTTCAGCGACTGCGCCTGGTCGATCCACTTCTGCCGCACCGAACCGGCGTCCACGATCCACTTCGACTCGATCTCGAAGGCGGTCGCGTAGAGCGCCTTGAGGTCGTCCGGAACGCGGTCGATCTGGCCGAGGCTGCCGTCGAAGTACTTGAGGTCGCTGACCATGACCTCGTCCCACAGGCCGCGCGCCTTGAGGCTCTTGACCAGGTGCGGGTTGACGACGGTGAAGTCGCCGGACATGTTCGACTTGACGTACAGGTTCTGGAACAGCGGCTCGATCGACTGGCCGACGCCGGAGATGTTGGAGATCGTCGCGGTCGGCGCGATCGCCATCACGTTCGAGTTGCGCATGCCGACGGTCTTGACGCGCTCGCGCAGCGGGGCCCAGTCCAGCGTCGTGGAGGTGTCGACGTCGAGGCCGTCGCCCTGGCGGGCGTCGATGAGCAGCTGCATCGAGTCGATCGGCAGGATTCCCTTGCTCCACAAGGAACCCTCGAACGTCTGGTACTGGCCGCGCTCCTCGGCGAGGTCGGTCGAGGCCGAGATCGCGTAGTAGGAGAGGTGCTCCATCGAGACGTCGGCGAACTTCACCGCGTCGGCGGACGCGAACGGCACGCCCAGCTCGAACAGCGCGTCCTGGAAGCCCATGATGCCCAGGCCGACCGGACGGTGGCGCAGGTTGGAACGGCGCGCCTCCGGGATCGTGTAGAAGTTGATGTCGATCACGTTGTCGAGCATGCGGACCGCGGTGCGCACGGTCTTCTCGAGCCGCTCAGTGTCCAAACCGGACGGAGTGACGTGCTTGAGCAGGTTCACCGAGCCGAGGTTGCAGACCGCGACCTCTTCGGTGTTCGTGTTCAGCGTGATCTCGGTGCACAGGTTGGACGAGTGCACGACGCCGACGTGCTGCTGCGGCGAACGCAGGTTGCACGGGTCCTTGAAGGTGATCCACGGGTGGCCGGTCTCGAACAGCATGGTCAGCATCCGCCGCCACAGCTCGACCGCGCGGACCTTGCGGAACACCTTGATCTCGCCGCGCGCGGCGGCCGCCTCGTACTCGCGGTAGCGCTGCGCGAACGCGTTGCCGTAGAGGTCGTGCAGGTCCGGCGTCTCGTTCGGGGAGAACAGCGTCCACTCGGCGTTCGCCTCGACGCGGCGCAGGAACTCGTCCGGGACCCAGTTGGCGGTGTTCATGTCGTGCGTGCGCCGCCGGTCGTCGCCGGTGTTCTTGCGCAGGTCGAGGAATTCCTCGATGTCGACGTGCCAGGTCTCCAGGTACGCGCACGCCGCGCCCTTGCGCTTGCCGCCCTGGTTGACCGCGACCGCGGTGTCGTTGGCGATCTTCAGGAACGGCACGACGCCCTGGGACTGGCCGTTGGTGCCCTTGATGTGCGCGCCGAGGCCGCGGACCGGGGTCCAGTCGTTGCCGAGGCCGCCCGAGTACTTCGCCAGCAGCGCGTTGTTCTTGTACGCCTGGAAAATCGAGTCCAGGTCGTCGTCCACCGTGGTCAGGAAGCAGGACGACAGCTGGGCGCGGTTGGTGCCGCTGTTGAACAGCGTCGGGGTCGACGCCATGAAGTGGAACGTCGACAGCAGCTCGTAGAACTCGATCGCGCGGGCTTCGCGGTCGTCCTCGCGGATCGCCAGGCCCATCGCGACGCGCATGAAGAACGCCTGCGGCAGCTCGAACCGCACGCCGTTGTGGTGCTGGAAGTACCGGTCGTACAGGGTCTGCAGGCCGAGGAAGCCGAAGTCGAGGTCGCGCTCGGCGTGGATGGCGGCGGTGATCTTGTCCAGGTCGAAGCGCAGCAGTTCGCCGTCGACCAGTTCCAGCTCGACCGCGCGGCGCAGGTAGGCGCGGAAGTACGCCGGGTATTCGGCCGCCATCTCGTCCTGGCTGGCCTGGCGCGGCTGCTGCGCGAGGTAGCTCAGCGCCTCGCCGCGCAGCTTGTCCAGCAGCAGGCGGGCGGACACGAACGAGTAGTTCGGCTCCTGCTCGACGAGCACGCGCGCGGCCATGATCTGCGCGAGCGCCAGTTCGTCGGCGGTGATGCCGTCGTAGAGGTTGCGCTTGGCCTCGGCCAGCACCGGCTCGGCGGAGACGTCCTCGAGCCCGGCGACGGCCTCGCCGACGACGTGCGAAACACGCGCCCAGTCGAGCGGGCGCAGCGTCCCGTCGGCGCCCTTGACGCTCAGCGCGACCTCGGCGGACGCCGGCGCGGCGGCCTCGCGGGCCTTCGTGCGCTCGTCGCGGTAGAGCACGTAGGCGCGGGCGACCTTGTGGTGCTCGCCGCGCATGAGGGCGAGTTCGACCTGGTCCTGGATCTGCTCGATGTGCAGCGCGGTCTCCGGGCCGGTGTGGCGCAGCAGCGCCGCCTCGACCTGCCCGGTCAGCTCCGCGACCACGTGGTGCACGCGGGAGGACGCGGCGGCGTCGCCGCCCTCGACCGCGAGGAAGGCCTTGGTCAGCGCCACCGAGATCTTGCCCGCGTCGAAGGGCGAGACGCTTCCGTCCCGCCGGATGACGCGGACCGCGCTCGGGGCCCCCTCCGCCGCCGACGGCGGCCGCTGACCGGTTTCCACTGACATGCGTGTCTCCAACAGTTCCTCGAAATGGGCGCGTTCGAGCGGCACACGGCCGGTCAAGGCCATGCGCTGCGGTTTCGGCGAAACAGCCCGGCCGCCCTCTTCAAGCGGTCTCCCCGTCGCTGGGGGCTGCCGGTTCCCAGAGACTACATGTTGGGGTGGGGGCTCGCACGGGCCCCAAGGTATGGCGTGTCGGTCTCACCCTGGCGGGTTATCCGATCACCGAGGGCAAGATCCGAAACGGAGCCTCGTGGCACCCAGTGCGGCACTGGCCACGGGCCGTTTCCCGGCGAGATACGCCAGCGGACCGGCCGGGTTGACCGACCAGTCGGCGGCCGCCGCGCGGGGCTTCGAACGCCACTCGACCGGGGTACGCAACGGGCTGCCGTCGCGGTCCTGAGCGATCTCGAAGCGTACCGGGAGCGTGATCGGGAGCCCGACCCGCGGGGTGAAGGCGGCGGTGGCGATCCAGTCGTCGGAGGTCGCCGCGGTGAAGGTGCGTCCGCCGGTGAAGGCGAAGGACGCGAGGTCCTTCGGGATGCCCCACAACTCGCGCCCGCCCGCGCGCGAGACCTCGCTGTCGACCCAGATGTCGGTGATCGACGCGGCGAGCCCGCGGCCGCGCACGGCGACGCAGGAGAGGAGTTCGTGGTAGCTCAGCTGACCGGACGGCAGGTAGTCGATCCAGGCGGTGAAGACGGCGGCCTGCTTGCCCAGGAGCAGCGGTTCGGTGCCGGCGGGCAAGGCGGGCAGCTCGTCGACGGGGACTCGCCACATCGACACGCACGCGTCGGCGGCGAGGTGCCACGGTTCGGGCGGGTACTCGGTCATTCGGTGATCCATGGCAGGTAAGGCGGCAGATCGCGGTCCACGCGCAAGGGGAACTCCGGCGGGCGTTTCTGGAAGAACGAGGCGATGCCCTCGACAGCGTCCGGGTTCGAGCCCAGCTGGGAGATGAGCTTCGAGTCCACCTGGTGGACGTCGAACGGAGACGGGGCCGAGGCCATCCGGTAGAGCAGCTGCCGGGTGACCGCTACCGCGACCGGCGCGGTCGTTTCGGCGATCTCCCTCGCCTTGGCTTGGGCTTGGGCGAGGACGTCCCCGGGGTCGTGGATGTGGTGGACGAGTCCGGTCCGGAGCGCCTCGTCCGGCCCGAAGAGCCGTCCGCTGACCATCCAGTCGACGGCCGCGCCCATCCCGACGAGGCGGGGGAGGAACCACGCGGACGCGCCTTCGGGGTAGATGCCGCGGCGGGTGAAGACGAAGCCGAACTTGGAGTCGGTGGAGGCGAACCGGTAGTCGCAGGACAGCGTGATGGTGATGCCCGCGCCCACGGACGCCCCGCGCAACGCGGCGAGCACCGGCTTGTTCATGGTGAAGATCCGCTTCGACACGCGGCCGGCCGGTTCCTGCCAGTCGTCCGGCGGGCGGTCGCCGAAGTCGAAGCCGCCGGAGGAGAGGTCGGCCCCGACGGAGAAGTCCTTGCCGGTGGTGCCGAGGACGACCGCGCGGACGTCCTCGTCCCGGTCGGCGCGGTCGAGGGCGTGGGCGAGTTCGTCGGCCATCCGGATCGTGTAGCCGTTGCGGGCTTCGGGCCGGTCGAGCAGGACGGTCGCGACCTTGGCGGCGACCTCGTAGGCGATCTCCGCGTAGGAGTCCATGGGAGGACGGTAGGGGGCTTGTTTTCGCGGTGTCAATAGCGGTGGGGTCCGCCTCGTCGCCTGGCGGCGACATCGGCCTCGTTGGTTGCGTGGGGCACCCCGAAGCCAAGTGTGCTGACGGTTTGGGGGTGCTTGTCAAGGCGGGAAAGATGCCTTGACAAGCACCCCCAAACCGCAGGGGAGCTTCGTGTCGGGGTGCGGGGGAGGGGCTGGGTGCCTCGATCGTTGGGTCCACCGGTGCGGTTGGGGTGGGGTGGGGGCTTGCGCCCCAATGCGGCATTGGGTGCGTGGGATGCACCGAATGTGGCAATTGGGTGCGTCGCGGTCCGTGAAGGGCTCCTTGAGGGAATCTGGGTCCGGAAAGGGGTCCGTCACGACCGGGTGGCGGGTCGTGAGGGGAACCCTGACGGAATCAGAGTCAATGAGGGTGGCCCTCACGGACCCGGTGCCGGAGCAAAACAATCATGCGCGCTTGATTTTTCCGGGGCCAGGGTCCACGCTGGGTCCGCACGAGGTGGTGCGGCGGACGCAGGGAGGCGCAGGAATGGCTGATCTCGCGGGGATCCTCCGGGATCTCGCGGCCGAATCGCAGGCGGTCGACGACCTGGTCGCCGGGTTGCCCGCCGGGGAATGGGCGCGGCCGACGCCCGCGCCCGGCTGGAGCATCGCGCATCAGGTGGCGCATCTGGCGTGGACCGACGGCAAATCGCTGATCTCCGCGAGCAGGCCGGAGGACTGGCAGTCCGAGGTCGAAAACCTGTTGAGCATCGGCGAGAACTACGTCGACCAGGGTGCCGAGGACGGGGCTCAGCTGCCGCCGGACGAGCTGCTGGCGCAGTGGCGCGCGGGACGGGCCGCCCTCGCCGAGGCGCTCGCCGCGGTGCTGGACGGGCAGAAGCTGCCGTGGTACGGCCCGCCGATGAGCGCGGCTTCCATGGCGACCGCGCGGATGATGGAGACCTGGGCGCACGGCCAGGACATCGCCGACGCGCTCGGCGTCACCCGCGAACCCACCGAACGGCTGTGGCACATCGCCCGGTTCGGCACGCGCACACGCGATTTCGCGTACAAACTCCACTCGCTCGCGCCGCCGGCGGAGGAATTCCGGGTCGAGCTGACCGCGCCGGACGGCAGCACGTGGGCGTTCGGGCCGGAGGACGCGGAGCAGCGGCTGACCGGCAGCGCGCTCGACTTCTGCCTGGTCGCGACGCAGCGGCGGCATCCGGCGGACACTGATCTGGTCGCGACCGGCGCGGACGTCGAGGAATGGCTGGGCATCGCGCAGGCGTTCGCCGGGCCGCCCGGGGCGGGGCGCAAGCCGGGGCAGTTCGCGTGAGCGCGCCGTTGCGCGTCGGGAACGCGTCCGGGTTTTACGGCGACCGGTTCTCCGCCGTGCGGGAAATGCTGACCGGCGGCCCGCTCGACGTCCTGACCGGCGATTACCTCGCCGAGCTGACCATGCTCATCCTCGGCCGCGACCGGATGAAGGACCCGGCGCGCGGCTACGCCAAGACGTTCCTCCGGCAGATGGAGGAAAACCTCGGTCTGGCGAAGGAGAAGGGTGTCCGGATCGTCGCGAACGCGGGCGGGCTCAACCCGGCGGGGCTGGCCGACGCGTTGCGCGAACTGGCCGAGAAGCTCGGTCTCGAGGTCCGCGTCGCGCACGTCGAAGGCGACGACCTGATCGCGCGAGCGGACGAGTTCGGCTTCGAGAAACCGTTGACTGCCAACGCTTATCTCGGCGCGTGGGGCATCGCGGAGTGTCTTAAGGCTGGTGCCGACATCGTGGTGACCGGGCGCGTTACGGACGCGTCGGTGATCGTCGGACCGGCGGCGGCGCACTTCGGCTGGGCCCGCGACGACTACGACGCGCTCGCCGGAGCGGTGGCGGCGGGGCACGTCATCGAGTGCGGCGCGCAGGCGACCGGCGGGAACTACTCGTTCTTCCGGGAACAGCCGATCGGCCTGCCAGGGTTCCCTCTCGCGGAGATCCACGCGGACGGCTCCAGCGTGATCACGAAGCATCCGGGCACGGGCGGCGTGGTCAATAAAGGGACTGTGACGGCGCAGCTGTTGTACGAAATCACCGGTGCGCGGTACGCGAATCCTGATGTGACGGCGCGGTTCGACACGTTGTCGTTGTCGGACGACGGACCGGACCGCGTGCGGATCAGCGGGGTTCGCGGGGAAGCGCCGCCGCCGACGTTGAAAGTGTGCCTCAACCGGCTCGGCGGATTCCGGAACGAGACGACGTTCGTCCTTACTGGACTGGACATCGAAGAAAAAGCCGCGCTGGTACGGGAACAGCTGGAAGGCGCGCTGGCGAAGCGTCCGCCAGCCGACGTCCGGTGGACGCTCGCGCGCACCGATCACGCGGACGCCGACACCGAGGAACGTGCCAGCGCGCTGCTGCATGTCGCGGTGAAGGACAATGATCCGAAGATCGCCGGACGTGCGTTCAGCGGAGCGGCGATCGAGCTGGCGCTCGCGAGCTACCCGGGATTCCACGTGACCGCACCGCCCTCGGACGCTTCGCCGTTCGGGGTGTATTCGGCGGCCTTTGTGGACGCTGCTGCGGTTCCCCATGTCGCGGTGCTGCCGGACGGGTCCAAGGTGGACATCGCGCCCGCTGCCGAGACGGTTTCCTTGTCCGAAGTGGACGAACCGGCACTCCCGGAACCGTTTCAGGCGAACAAGGTGCGGCGCGTTCCGCTCGGGCTCGTCGCGGGCGCGCGCAGCGGCGACAAGGGCGGCAACGCGAACCTCGGCGTGTGGGTGCGGTCCGAGGAGGCGTGGCGCTGGCTCGTGCACCGGCTGACGGTCGGGGAATTCCGCCGTCTGCTGCCGGAAACCGAAGGACTGCCGGTCACCCGGCATCTGCTGCCGAACCTGTGGGCGATGAACTTCGTGGTCGAGGGCATTCTCGGCGACGGCGTCGCTTCGCAGGCCAGGTTCGATCCCCAGGCGAAGGCGCTCGGCGAATGGCTGCGGGCGCGCGAACTCGACGTCCCGGAGGCGCTGCTGTGACCGTGGATCCGTTCCGCACGCCGGAACGCACCGAACTGCGCGCGACGGTGCGCCGGTTCGTGGAGAAGGACGTGCTGCCGCACCTGGACGACTGGGAGCGGGCCGGGGAACTGCCGCGCGACCTGCATCGCAAGGCGGGAGAGTTGGGCCTGCTCGGGGTCGCGTTCCCCGAATCCGCGGGCGGGGGCGACGGCAATTACCTCGACGCGCTCGTGGTCGCCGAGGAAATGCACTACGCGGGCGGGTCCGGCGGGCTGTTCGCGTCGCTGTTCACCTGCGGGATCGCGGTGCCGCACATCGTCGAGGCCGGCGACCCGGTGCAGATCGAACGGTGGGTGCGGCCGACGCTCGAAGGCGAGAAGATCGGTTCGCTGGCGGTCACCGAACCGGACGGCGGTTCCGATGTCGCCGGGATCCGCACCACTGCGGTGCGCGAGGGCGACGAGTACGTGATCAACGGGGCGAAAACGTTCATCACTTCCGGCTGTCGCGCGGACTTTGTGACGACTGTGGTCCGAACCGGTGAAGCGGGCGCGCACGGGCTTTCGCTGATCGTGGTCGAGCGCGGGACGCCAGGGTTCACGGTGTCGCGCAAGCTGGAGAAGATGGGCTGGGCGGCTTCGGACACCGCGGAACTGTCTTATGTGGACGTCCGGGTTCCGGCGGAGAACTTGGTCGGCGCGGAGAACAGCGGCTTCGCTCAGGTGGCCACGCAGTTCGTCACCGAACGGCTTTCGCTGGCGGTGCAGGCATATGCGCACGCGCAGCGGGCACTGGATTTGACGCTGGACTGGTGCCGGATGCGCGAGACGTTCGGGCGTCCGCTGATCTCGCGGCAGCTGGTGCAGCACAAGCTCACCGAGATGGCCTGCAAGGTCGACGTCGCGCGGACGTACGCCCGGCAGGTCGCGCTCCGGCACGTGTCCGGCGAAGAAGTGATCGCCGAGGCGTGCTTCGCGAAGAACACCGCGGTGCAGACCGCCGAATGGGTCGTGAACGAGGCGGTGCAACTGCACGGCGGGCTCGGCTACATGCGCGAGTCCGAAGTGGAACGGCACTACCGCGACGTCCGCATTCTCGGCATCGGCGGCGGCACCACCGAAATCCTCACCGGACTGGCCGCGAAGCGATTGGGATACACCGCATGACCACTATCAGGTCCACAGTGGACACCCGCGCCGACGAGTTCGCCGCGAACCGCGAGGCGATGCTGGAGAAGCTCGCGGAGATCGACGCCGAACAGGCGAAAGCGGTCGCCGGCGGCGGGGAAAAGTACGTCGAACGGCACCGCAAGCGCGGAAAACTGCTGGCGCGCGAGCGGATCGAATTGCTGCTGGACGAGGACTCGCCGTTCCTGGAGCTGTCGCCGCTGGCCGCGTGGGGTTCGGACTACAAGGTCGGCGCGAGCGTGATCACCGGGATCGGCGTGGTGGAAGGCGTCGAATGCCTGATCTCGGCGAGCGACCCGACGGTCAAGGGCGGCGCGAGCAACCCGTGGACGACGAAGAAGTCGTTCCGGGCGGCGGACATCGCGGCGCAGAACCGGCTTCCGGTGATCAACCTGGTCGAGTCCGGCGGCGCGGATCTTCCGACGCAGAAGGAAATCTTCATCCCGGGCGGTCGCGTCTTCCGTGACCTGACGCGGTCCTCGGCGGCGAAGGTGCCGACCGTCGCGCTGGTGTTCGGCAACTCCACCGCGGGCGGCGCGTATCTGCCCGGCATGTCCGACTACGTCGTGATGGTGAAGGAACGCGCGAAGGTGTTCCTCGGCGGACCGCCGCTGGTCAAAATGGCGACCGGCGAGGAGTCCGACGACGAATCCCTCGGCGGCGCGGAAATGCACGCGCGGACGTCCGGGCTCGCCGATTACCTCGCGGTCGACGAGGAGGACGCGATCCGGCTCGGCCGCAGCATCATCAAGCGGCTCAACTGGACCAAACAGGGCCCGACGCCCAAACCGGACTACGCCGAACCGCTGTTCGACGCCGAAGACCTGCTCGGCATCGTGCCGACCGACCTGAAGATCCCGTTCGACCCGCGCGAGGTGATCGCGCGCGTCGTGGACGGTTCGGACTTCGACGAGTTCAAGCCGCTGTACGGGCCGAGCCTGGTCACCGGATGGGCGAGCATCCACGGGTATCCGGTGGGAATCCTGGCCAACGCCCAAGGCGTGCTGTTCGGCGAGGAATCGCAGAAGGCCGCGCAGTTCATCCAGCTGGCCAACCAGATCGACACGCCGCTGGTGTTCCTGCACAACACGACCGGCTACATGGTCGGCAAGGAATACGAGCAGAGCGGCATCATCAAGCACGGCGCGCTGATGATCAACGCGGTGTCGAACTCGAAGGTGCCGCACCTGTCCGTCCTCATGGGAGCGTCCTACGGCGCCGGGCACTACGGGATGTGCGGCCGCGCCTACGATCCGCGGTTCCTGTTCGCCTGGCCGAGCGCGAAATCCGCGGTGATGGGGCCGGCGCAGCTGGCCGGTGTGCTGTCCATTGTGGCCCGCGCCGCGGCGGCGAGCCGGGGACAGGAGTACAGCGAGGAAAACGACGCCGCGATGCGCGCCATGGTGGAAAACCAGATCGAGGCGGAATCGATGCCGATGTTCCTCTCCGGCATGCTTTACGACGACGGCATCATCGACCCGCGCGACACCCGCACGGTGCTCGGGCTGAGCCTGTCGGCGATCCACAACGGACCAGTGAAGGGCGTCGAAGGCGGCTTCGGCGTCTTCCGGATGTGAGGGCCATGATCCAGAATCTGCTGGTCGCCAACCGGGGCGAAATCGCCCGCCGCGTGTTCCGCAGCTGCCGGGACGCCGGAATCGGCACCGTCGCGGTGTTTTCCGACGCGGACGCCGACGCGCCGCACGCGCGGGAAGCCGACGTCGCCGTCCGGCTGCCGGGCAACGCACCGGGCGAGACCTATCTGCGCGGCGAACTGATCGTCAAAGCCGCGGCGGACGCCGGTGCTGACGCGATCCACCCCGGATACGGCTTCCTGTCCGAGAACGCCGGGTTTGCCCGGGCAGTGCTTGACGCCGGGCTGACCTGGGTCGGCCCGCCGCCCGCAGCGATCGAGACGATGGGCTCCAAAGTGGAGTCCAAGCGGCTGATGGCTGCCGCCGGGGTTCCGGTGCTGTCCGAATTGGACCCGTCCTCGGTGACCGATGCCGATCTTCCGTTGCTGGTCAAGGCTTCCGCTGGCGGCGGCGGTCGCGGCATGCGCGTGGTCCGCTCGCTGGACGAGCTGGCTGAGGCCGTCGAGAGTGCTCGCGCTGAAGCGGGATCGGCGTTCGGCGACCCGACGGTGTTCTGCGAGCGGTACCTCGAAACCGGACGGCACATCGAGGTCCAGGTGCTCGCCGACTCGCACGGCACCGTCTGGGCGGTGGGGGAGCGGGAGTGCTCCATCCAGCGGCGGCACCAGAAGGTGGTCGAAGAAGCGCCATCGCCCTTTGTGGACGATGCCATGCGGGCGGAGTTGTTCGACGCGGCACGCAAGGCCGCGCAGGCGATCGACTACGTCGGCGCGGGAACGGTCGAATTCCTCGCTGGCCCGGACGGTCGGTTTTACTTCCTGGAGATGAACACGCGGCTGCAGGTCGAGCATCCGGTGACGGAGAACGTCACCGGACTGGATCTGGTGGCGTTGCAGCTTTCGGTGGCCGAAGGCGGTCGGTTGTCTGCCGAACCGCCTGCTGCTAATGGGCATTCGATCGAAGTCCGGCTGTATGCCGAAGACCCGTCGGCCGGATGGCAGCCGCAGAGCGGGACGCTGCGCACGTTCGAAGTGTCCGGAGTGGACCGCGAATTCGTCCACGGCACCGGGCTGCGCCTCGATTCCGGCGTGGAGTCCGGCTCGGTGATCGGTGTGCACTACGACCCGATGCTGGCGAAGATCATCACGTGGGCTCCTACGCGGGCGGAAGCAGCGCGTCGGCTCGCCGGTGCCTTGGCAGGCGCGAAGATCCACGGTGTGGTGACCAATCGCGACCTGCTGGTCCGGATCCTGCGCCACGAAGCTTTCCTTGCCGGAGAAACGGATACCGCGTTCTTCGACCGGCACGGACTGGACACTTTGGCCGCGCCACTGGCCACTGTGGACACCGAACGCTGGTCCGCGCTGGCCGCCGCCCTGGCCGATGCTGCGGGGAACCGGGCCTCCGCGACCACTCTGGGACGGCTGCCCAGCGGTTGGCGCAACGTCCGTTCCGGTGGCCAGCGCAAGGTATTCGCCAAGGGAGACAACCGTTACGAGGTCGTCTACTCGCTGACCCGCGACGGCCTGCGTGCCGAGGGTTACGACGACGTCGCCTTGGTCGCCGCGACGCCGGACCAGGTGGTCCTCGACATCGCCGGAGTGCGCCGGACCTTCGCCGTCGCCAGGCACGGCGCGGTGTCCTATGTGGATTCACCATTGGGTTCGGTGACATTGACCGCCGAGCCGCGGTTCGCCGACCCCGATTCGGCACTGGCCGCGGGTTCACTGCTCGCGCCGATGCCGGGCACAGTCGTGCGGCTCGCAGTGTCCGCAGGGGACAGTGTGCGGGCGGGCGATCCGTTGCTGTGGCTGGAAGCGATGAAGATGGAACACCGGATCTCGGCCCCGGCGGACGGCGTGGTCGCCGAACTGCCGGTCGAGGTCGGGCAACAGGTCGAGGTAGGCGCGGTGCTGGCTGTGGTGGGAGAGACCGAATGAACGCGATGAACTTCGTCGAGCCCGAAGAGCGGGTGGCGCTGCGGAAGGCCGCGGCCGATCTGGCGGGCAAGTACGGGCACGACTATTACGCGAAAAAGGCCCGCGCGGGCGAGAAGACCGACGAACTGTGGAACGAGGCCGGACGGCTCGGCTACCTGGGCGTGAACCTGCCGGAGGAATACGGCGGCGGGGGAGCCGGGATCGCGGATCTCGCCGCGGTGCTGGAGGAATTCGCGGCCGCGGGCTCGCCGCTGCTGCTGATGGTGGTGTCGCCGGCGATCGTCGGGACGGTGCTGTCGCGCTTCGGCACGCCGGACCAGAAGAAGCAGTGGCTGCCCGGAATGTCGGACGGCAGCAAGAAAATCGTCTTCGCGATCACCGAACCGGACGCCGGTTCCAACTCGCACAAGATCACGACGACCGCCCGTCGCGACGGCGGCGACTGGGTGCTGTCCGGGCGCAAGGTGTTCATCTCGGGCGTCGACGAGGCGGACGCGGTGCTCGTCGTGGGCCGCACCGAGGACGCGAAGACCGGTCGCCTGAAGCCCGCGCTGTTCGTGGTGCCGACGGACGCGCCCGGGTTCGAGTTCACGAAAATCGACATGGACATCGTCGCGCCGGAAAACCAGTTCTCGCTGTTCCTCGACGACGTGCGGTTGCCCGCGGAAGCCCTGGTGGGCGAGGAGGACGCGGCGATCGCGCAGCTGTTCGCGGGCCTGAACCCGGAACGCATCATGGGCGCGTCGTTCTCGCTGGGCACCGCGAGGTACGCCCTGGACAAGGCGGTCGGCTACGCCAACGAACGGCAGGTGTGGGGCGCGCCGATCGGGTCGCACCAGGGGCTCGCGCATCCGCTCGCGCAGGTGAAAATCGAGCTTGAGCTGGCGAAACTGATGACGCAGAAGGCCGCCTCGCTGTACGACGCGGGCGACGATTTCGCCTCCGGGGAGTCCGCGAACATGGCGAAATACGCGGCGGCGGAGGTCGCGATCCGCGCGGTCGACCAGGCAGTGCAAACCCACGGCGGAAACGGGCTGGCGACCGAATACGGCCTGGGAACCCTGGTGACGGCCGTGCGCCTGGGCCGGATCGCGCCGGTGAGCCGCGAGATGGTGCTGAATTTCGTGGGGCAGCACAGCCTCGGGCTGCCGAAGTCGTACTGAGCAAGGGTGAAGTCATGAGGTGCGTCGGCGATCGGGTGCCCGGCCGTGGAGTGCGGCCGGGTCCCCGGTGCGGGCCTGGTCTGAGGTCCGGGAGGGGAGCAGAGTCCCGCAGGGCTCCCGTCACGGACTTCTGCCGGAGCGGGCTGGGGCCGATGCTCCGCGAGCTGCAACAGGAATGCAGTCGCACCACTCGGCGCGTGTCTGGTCTGAGGTCCGGGTGCGGACTGGCTCGGGCAGGTGAGCGCTGATGCTCCGCGAACCACAACAAGAACGCAGTCGCACTACCCGGCGGCGGTTGATCGAAGCCGCGATGGACTGCATCGGGGAGCGCGGGTGGCACGGGGTGACCGTCGCGGTCATCGCGGAGCGGGCCGGGGTCTCCCGGGGCGCCGCGCAGCACCACTTCCCGACGCGGGAATCGCTGGTCGCCGCGGCGGTCGAGTTGCTCGGCGAGGCCCAGCTGGACGAACTGCGCACGCGCGCGGCCGGGTCGCCGGGCGGCTCGTCGCGGATCGAGTGGGTCGTCGAGATGCTGCTGACCCTCTACACCGGGCCGATGTTCCGCGCCGCGCTGCAGCTGTGGGCCGTCGCGTCGACGGACGACCAGCTGCGCGACGTGCTGGTGCCGCTGGAGGCGCGCGTCGGGCGGGAGGCGCACCGGGTCGCGGTCGAACTGCTCGGGGTCGACGAGGCTCAGCCGGGCGTTCGCGAACTGGTCCAGGCCACTCTCGACCTCGGGCGCGGGCTCGGCCTCGCCAACCTCCTCACCGACGACACCCGCCGCCGCGAGCAGATCGTGCGCGAGTGGGCGCGGACGCTCGAGTCTCGCCTGGCGGGAACCGAACAGGTCTAGGCATCGTCACATTCCCGAACCGCTACAGTGTGGCTGTTAACACATTCGGCCCAATCGGCGATAACGTTGAGTAAGTAGCCCACGAGGAAGAAGGCGATCCCGGTGTCCGGTGCAGAAGGGGTGACCGTCGAGCTGACCCATCGCGCGATGGCCATGCTCAAAGCGGTCGCGCAGCAGCGCGCGGAGATGTCCACCAGCTGCGAGCCCGACCTGTTCGTCGACGGTTTCGCTTGCTGCGACCAGATGACCGCACACGCACTCGCCAAGGGCGGCTACGTCCGTCCGGGCACGGGAGTCACCGCCGCGGGCCGGGTCCCCGCCGAACTGACCGAGGCCGGCGCGGTCGCGCTGTCGGTCACCGCCGCTGCCTGATCTTCACTCGTTCGGACGTATCCGCACACGGTGTGTGACGGACGGCAGAACGGGGACCTCCCGGGCGGGAAGGCCCCCGTCGCCAGACCCGGCGGCCGCGATCCAGGCGTGCGCCAGGTGGTTCAGTCCACCGGGGTGACCCGCGAGCCTTCGCTCGAAGGGTGCCCGGTTCGCTCAGCCGAACCGCCGCCGGTTTGATCCGGGCCGGTCGAACCCGCCAACCTGGCCCGAGTCGGCGGAGTTGCTGCCCGGCTTGATCCGGGCCAGCCCAATCGCTGCCCAGCCGGGCCAGGGCCAGTCGAGCCGCCGTCAGTCCGCCGAGGTCGGCAGGATCGCTGCTCGGCTTAGCGCGCGTCGGCCGGATCGGCACCGAGCCGGGCTGGGGCCGGACCGCTGCCAGTTCGGCCCAGGTCGGCAGGATCGCTGCTCGACCTGACCCGCCTCGCCCCAACCGCCGCCCGGCTCGACCCAGCCCGGCCCCCGGTCAGCCGTTGTACCCGGCCACGACCTTCGTGAACGCGTAGTTCTCCTGGTCGATCCCGCTGCAGCCGCCGCAGTCGCGGTTTGTCGCCCAGAACGTGACGCGGCCCAGGTGGTGTTCGGCGGCCCAGTCGCGGATCGCGGTGAAGTCCGCGACCGACACAACCTCGCCCGCGCGGTCGGTCTTGCCGTTCATCGACGAGAGTCCCGCGCGGTGGAAGGCGGTGGCGTCGTCCCAGCCGAACGTCGACTTCAGTTCGCCGACCAGGCCGTCCACCGCGGATTTCGTCATCGCGACCATGTCGCCGCCGTCGGAGAAGTCGAACGGCATGAGCGACCACACGTCGACGTCCGCGCCCAGTGCCTTCGCCTGCGAGACCAGGCGCTTGCCCCAGTCGTTCGGGCCCTGCGGCGTGGTGCCCATGGTGATCACGACGCGCACGTTCGGGTTCTTCTCCTTGACGATCTTGACCGCGCCGAGGATCCGGTCCTGCACCGCCGCGTTCTCGAACTCGTCGGTGTTCTCGATGTCGAGGTCGATCGCCTTGAGGTCGTAGGCGTCGATCACCTTCTGGTACGCGCCGGCCAGTTCCTCCGGCGATCCGCAGTTCGGGCCCAGTTTGTTGCCCTGCCAGCCGCCGAACGACGGGATCACGTCGCCGCCCGCGGAGCGGATCTTCTGGATCATCGCGGCGTCGGTCCCGTCGAGGGGCCGGTTGCCGTCCCAGGCGGGCGTGCAGCCGCCGCCGGAAAGCATGAACGCGAGGGTGAACGCGCTGACGCCGGTCGCGTCCATGGCGGCGGACGGATCGCTCTGGCCGCCCCACTGGTACAGGTACGGGGCCGCGAGGACCGGGTCTCCCGCGGCTGAGGCGGTGCCGGTCGCGGTGGACAAAGCGGCGCCCGCGGCGAGCGCCAGCACGCCGAGACGTCCGGCGAGTTTCCGGCGGGAACTGGTGCGGCGCAAGGATTTCATGGGTCCTCCAACGGGGGAACGCGCACCTCGCGGCACGCGTCATCGGAGCACCTGGCGAAGCCGGACGTGGCGGCGGCGCCCCGCAGGCACTCGGGGGAGTGTGTGCGCAGTCACAATGGACTAGACCATTGAGAAGTGTCAAGACATGGGCGGGAGTGGGAAAAAACCTCACCGAGGGCGCCGAGGTCGCCGGGAGGTTCCGGGGCGCCGGTCAGCGGGACGATCGGGAAGCGGTGCGTGGCCGGGAGGGCAGCCGAGTCCGCTCAGCGAGCGCGGCCGCGGGGCTGTGTCAGGCTGGAAGGGCGAGCGAACGAAGTGGGAGCGTCATGACCGAACCGGTCCGGATCAGCGGTGCCGACGTCGCCCCGGAGCAGCAGGCTGTCCGGTACGAGCTGGCGATTCTGTCGTTCCAGCTGCTCGACGGGCCGAAAGCCGTCGAAGGCGTGCTGCCGTGGGTCGAGGGGCACGGCGAACTGCTCGGCTGCTGGCAGACGGAAAACGGCCCGCTCGGCAGGCTGGTCGTGCTGCGTGGGTTCGAGAATCAGCAAGCCCTGGACGGGGAACGCTTGCGCGCCCGGCACAGCCGCGCACCGTTCGGCGGCGGCTGCCTGACTGACCTGTCGCTGCAGAGTTTCGCGCCGTTCCCGTTCGTGCCGCCGGTGCGGCCGGGAACGTACGGCTCGGTGTACGAGATCCGCGACTACCACCTCCGGCCGGGCGGTCTGACCGCGACGATCGACGGCTGGCGCGAAGCGTTGCCCGCGCGGCATCTGGTCGATCCGCTGACCGTCGTGATGTACGCGCTCGACGGCCCGGACCGGATCATCCAGATCTGGCCGTTCGCGAGCTTGGACGAACGGCTCGCGATCCGTCGCGACCTCTACGCGAAGGGGATGTGGCCGCCGCCGGGCGCGCCGGAGGAGATTCTCGGCGCGGACTCGGTCATCGCGGTGCCGCTGGAGTTTTCGCCGCTGGCGTGAGTCACGTCGGTTCGCCGATGTCCTCGAACCAGAGCGCCGGTTCCCGTTCGATGAATTCCGTCATCAGGGCGACGCAGGCGGGGTCGTCGAGGAGGTCGACGCGGACGCCGTGGTCGGCGAGCCAGCCGTGGCCGCCGGTGAAGGTGCGGGATTCGCCGATCACCACGTGCGGGATGCCGAACTGCCGGACCAGGCCGCTGCAATACCAGCACGGCGACAGCGTGGTGACCATGATCGTGTCGCGGTAGTGCGGGCGGCGGCCGGCGGCGCGGAAGGCGGCGGTTTCGGCGTGCAGGGACGGGTCGCCGTCCTGGACGCGGCGGTTGTGGCCGCGGCCGAGCAGCTTCCCGTCGCGGTCGAACAGGGCCGCGCCGATCGGCACGCCGCCCTCGGCTTTTCCGGCTTCCGCCTCTTCGCGGGCGACAGCGAGCAGGTCGTCGAGCATGCGTCACTTTCGCACGCCGCCGCGACGCCCTGGCGATCGAGGACCGAAGCTGTCCGCGAAGCGTGGCAGAGTGCTCGGCATGTACGGAACCTCCGAACGCCTGTTGCGCCTGCTCTCGCTGTTGCAGGCGCGTCGCGAATGGCCTGGTCCGGACCTCGCGGGCCGGCTGGGGGTCGACGTGCGGACGATCCGCCGCGACGTCGAACGGCTGCGGCAGCTCGGTTATCCGGTGCACGCGACGCCGGGGGTCGCGGGCGGGTACCGGCTGGGTTCCGGTGCGGCGCTGCCGCCGCTGCTGCTGGACGACGACGAGGCGGTCGCGGTGGCGGTCGGCCTGCGCACGGCGGCGAACGGCACGGTGGCGGGCATCGAGGAGACGTCCGTGCGGGCGCTGGCGAAGCTCGAACAGGTGCTGCCCGCGCGGCTGCGACACCGGGTGCGGGCGATGGATTCGGCGATGGTCCGGATCCCCGGCGGCGGACCGAAGATCGACGCGGAGCTGCTGACCGTGGTCGCGGCGGCGTGCCGGGACAACGAGCGCCTGCGGTTCACCTACGGCACCCACGCGGGCGAGGTGACCGAACGCGACGTGGAACCGTTGCGGCTCGTGCACGCTGGATGGCGCTGGTACCTCGTCGCGTGGGATCTTGGCCGAGACGACTGGCGCACCTTCCGGCTGGACCGCATCGACGGCCTCCCGGTGCCCAGTTTCCGTTTCACGCCAAGGGAACCACCGGCCGAGGACCTCGCCGCTTACGTGTCGAGCCGGATCGCGACCGCGCCGTATCCGCACATCGTGACGCTGCGCGTGTCGGCTCCGGCGGAAGTGCTGACGGCGTGGATTTCCCCGACGACGGCGGTGATCGAGCCGATCGACGACGAAACCTGCCGGATCCGGACCGGCGCGAAAACCTTCGAATCTATTCCGTTTTACCTGGCGCAGTGGGAATTCGACTTCGTGGTGGAGGACGGGCCGCCGGAATTGCTGGACCGGATGGCGAACATCGCGGAACGATTCGCGCGGGCGACGTCAGGCCGGACTTCCGCCGGTGGCGACGGCGAGCAAGTCCGCGGCGGCGGTTGACAGGGCTTCGGGGAAACTGTTGCTGTCGCGGTGTTTCTCGGTCATCCAGCGTTCGGTGGCGAGTCGTAGGACGGAGAGTCCCAGGTCGGTGGCCAGTCGGGCGGTTTGGGGATCGATGCCGCGGTCTTTCAGTGCGCTGGTGAGGGTTTCGGAGATGGTGACGAGTTTGATCAGTTCCCGTTCACGCAACGGGGGGTTGGCGGCGATCACCGTAGCTCGGCGCAGCAGGAATTCGCGCGGACGGAATACCCGCGGCGCCGTGGCGAAGGCGGCCAGCAGGGTCGGCAGCGCGGGCGTTCCGGGCGGGACGGCGTCGATCGCAGTGACGAATTCGGTTTCCAGTTCCTGGCTGCCGCCGAACAGCACTTCCCGTTTGTCCGCGAACCAGCGGTAGAACGACCGCTCGGTGAGGTTCGCGCGCTGGGCGATCTGCGCGACCGTCGTGCGGTCGTAGCCCTGTTCCTCGAACAACTCCAGCGCGGCTTGCTCGAGCCGGTTCCGGGTGTTGCCCTCCCATCGCGCCATGGGGCCAGTGTAGCGACAGCAGATGCTGTCATCACTCTGGTAGCGTCAGTGACGACAGCTTCTGTCATCACTCACGAGGAGACAGCCGGATGCGCACCCTTCGTTTCTCTGAACACGGTCCTGCGGCCCAGGTCCTGCGGGTCGAGGACGCCGCGGCCCCCGAACCCGGGCCGGGGCGGATCCGCGTCGCGGTCCAGGCGTGCGGCCTGAACCCGGCGGACTGGGCGTTGTGCGAGGGCCTCTTCGCCGGTGACCTGCCGCGCGGGATCGGCCTGGAGGTGTCCGGCACGGTCGATGCGCTCGGCGAAGGCGTGACCGGCGTCGAGGTCGGCGACCCGGTTTTCGGCATCGCGCCGTTCACCGGCCCCACCGCGGGCGCGTCTGAACAGGCGCTGCTCGACACGTGGTTCCCGCGGCCGGATGGGCTCGACGCGGTCCACGCGGCGGCTCTGCCGATGGCGGTCGGAACGGCTTACGCGGCGCTCGACGCACTCGGCTCCGGCACCTTGCTCGTACACGGCGCGGGCACCACCACCGGGTTCGCCGCAGCGCAGATCGCGCTCCTGCGCGGGGCACGCGTGATCGTCACCGCGGGCGAAACGCACGCCGCCGCGCTCCGTTCAGCTGGTGCGGAAGTCACCGGCTACCAGGACGGAATCGCCGAACGCGTGACGGCGCTGGCCGGGGGACCGGTCGATCGCGTGCTGGACGCGGCGCCGTTCAGCGGCAAGGCGGCCGAACTCGTGCGCACGGTCAAGGAACCCGGACACGTGCTGACGCTCGATCTCAGCTCGGACCAGCCCGGGGTCCAGACCATTGTCAGCTCGGGTGCCCAGCCGCGGTACGACGTCCTCGGCGAGTTCGCGGCGCTCGCGGCGGAGGGCCGGTTTTCGATCCCGGTTTCCCGGATTTTCCCGCTGGACGACTGGCGGGCCGCGCTCGAACTGAGCCAGTCGCGGCAGGCGCGGGGCAAGCTGGTGCTGGCGCTCTAGCCCGCGCCGAGCATGCGGAGGACGAGTCCGCCGTACTCCTTGCCGAGTTCAGTGGGGGTCTGCCGGGTCCGTTCGCTGTACCAGCGCGCGACGTCGACGCCCAGCGACAGCACCGCGCGCGCCGCGATCCCGACGTCGCCGACGGTGAACGCACCGGACTCGACCCCGTCGGCGATCACCTCGCGCACGCGCTGCTCGATCTTCCGCCGAAGCTGCGCGACGACCTGGTATTCCTTCTCCGGCAACGCATTCAGCTCGTACTGCACGACCCGCGCGACCGTGTGCCGCCGCGCGTGCCAGGCGACGAAATCCTCGACGAGGAGCCGCATCCGCTCCACCGGACCGGTGACGCGCCCGATCACGTCCTCGACGAGGGCCAGCGTCTGCTCGTGCCCGTTGCGGCTGATCGCGAAAAGCAGCGCGGCTTTGGACGGGAAGTGCACGTACAGCGCGGCCGGGCTCATCCCCGCCGCACCGGCGATGTCCCGCGTGGTGGTGGCGTGGTAGCCGCGCTCGGCGAACGACTCCACCCCGGCGAGCATCAGCCGTCGCGCGGTCTCAGGCTGCACGTCGGGCCACAGGTCGGCCGAGAGCGTGGTCATCCGGCGATCCTCCTCTAGTCCCGCGCCGGCCGGTGAGTCCGCCCGTCGGATTCATTGTAAGCGCTCGCTCAGTGAACTGGCCCGGTCAGGACTCCGGCGGTTCGGCCGGGCCGTGATGGCGTCCGGTCAGCGCGGACCGGAGGAGGGAGACCACGCCGAGTCGCCACAAGCCGCCGACTGGGTACACCGCGTCCTGGTCCAGCCAGGCGGTTTTGTGCTCATGCGCCACAGAGCCGAGGAACGCGAAGCCGCCGATGAAGCGGGCCAAGGCGACGAAAGAACTGCCCTTTGCGGGGCACGGATTCACCCGTCCTTGAGTCCGAGCGAAAGCCGGGCCTGCGCCGTCCACGCGGCCAGGAAGGCTTCCTCGCCCACGTCGCCCGGCGTGTGCCCGACGAGGGCGTCGAGGATCGGGTAGTAGGTCAGCGCAGCCAGCAAGACCGATGCGGTGGCTTCGGGGTCCTCGACCTGGAAGTCGCCGCGTCGCACGCCGGAGGCGATCCATTCCGTCGCGGCTGTGTAGACCGAGCCGAGCACGCCGTGCCACATTTGTTCCCGCAGGTCGGGGAACGGTTCCAGTTCGCGGAACATGATGCGCAGAGCTGCGCGGTCCTGGCGCATGCTGTCCCAAACCAGCCGCGCGATCACTGGAAGTGCCTTCTCCGGTGCTTCGGGCAGCGCTATTGCTTGCCTGCTTCGGTCGCTGATCCCCGCGAGGTGTTGCTGCACGATCTCCTCCAGCAGCGCCCGCTTGGAGGGGAAGTGTTTGTACAGCGCCCCGGAGCCGGGGTTGAGGCCGCAAGCTCGCTGGACGTCGGCGGTCGAGGTTTTGTCGAAACCCCTTTCCGCGAACAGCCGGGTGGCCGCTTCGACCAGGTGCTGCCTCGTCACGCCGGGAGTTGAACGCGCCATAGTGAGAGAGTACTCTCTTTCCAATGATCGAGGTTCAGGTGACTGAGACGATCAACTGCCCGGCGGAGCGCGTGCTCGAGTTCGTGATGGATCCCCGTGCCTATGCGGCGGTCGACCGCAAGATCGGTGCGATCGAATGGGTGCGGCGCGCCGGGGACGTCACCGAATTTCGTTTCGGCAGCAGGCTTCCGGGCATTCCCGGCCCTGCTGCCAAGGTGGTTTCGCGGATGACCCGCACCCCGGGCGAGCGGGTGGACGTGCGATTGCCGCCGATCCCGGCGAATCGGCTGGCCAATCTCGTTTCCGAGTTCAGCGCCAGCTGGGTGTGCGCGGCCTCGGGCGAGCGCACTGCGGTTACCCGGACTGTGCGATGCGGGTTCAAGGGGCCGTTGAAGTGGTTCGCGGAGCCGGTTTTGCGCCGGACACTGCGGCCGGACGTCGAGGACGAGATGCGGCAGGCCAAGGCGGCGCTTGAGTCGTCCGGAGAGATGCCGCCGGTGATTGACTCGCGCGGCGGTGGGTAATCAGTGATCGTGACTGCTTCCCCCATTGCCGTTCTCGACATCGACGGGACGCTCATCGATTCGAACTACCACCACGCTCTCGCCTGGTACCGGGCGTTGCGGTCGGTGGGCGAGGTGTATCCGGTGTGGCGGCTGCACCGGCTGATCGGGATGGGCGGGGACCAGCTCGTCGCCGCGGTCGGCGGGGAGGAGCTGGAGCGCCGGGCGGGCGATCGGGCTCGGGAGCAGCAGGGCAAGGAGGTCGACGCGCTGCTCGAGGAGATGGCGCCGTTGCCGGGCGCGCGCGATCTGCTCGTGGCCCTCAAGGAGCGCGGCCACCGGGTGGTGCTCGCCAGTTCGGCTCAGCAGCGTCACGCGGATGTCTTCCTCGACAAGCTCGACGCGCGCGACCTCGTCGACGACTGGACCACCAGCGCCGACGTCGAGGCGTCCAAACCGGCCCCGGATCTGCTGCAGGCGGCGTTGAAGAAGCTGGGTGCCCCGTCCGACGCGTCCGCGGTCATGGTCGGCGACTCGGTGTGGGATGTCGAAGCGGCGAAAAGGGCCGGGATGCCCGCGATCGTCGTGCGCTCCGGCGGTTTCGGAGACGACGAACTCCGGGAGGCCGGTGCCGTCGCCCTCTGCGACACGCCGGGGGATCTCGCGAAGGCTCTGGACGACACTCCGCTCGCTTGAGTGGAGCGCCGGAAGCGGTCAGCAGGCCACCTACGCAGCGGGGCGTTGGACGGCTAGGCCGACGCCGAACGCCGCGAGGATCGCGCCGCCCGTCCGGAGAATTGCGCGGACCACTCGTGTGTTGCGCAGCATTTTGGCAGCGGCGCTGAAAACCAGGGCGTAGCTGGTGAGGGAGAGGAAGCCGATCACCGCGAACGCTGCTCCGAGGACCAGCGTGTCGACAGGTCGTGCGCCGTGGTGGAGGAATTGGGGGATGACGCTGGTGAAGACGATGACGGTCTTGGGGTTGGACAAGTCGCTGAGCAGTCCTTCCCGGAACGCGCGCCACCCGCTGCGCGGCCTGCCGGTGGTCAGCGCCGCCAAATCCGGTCCGGCGCGGGTCAGCAGGAGTTTGCCGCCCAGGAAGATCAGGTAGGCCGCGCCCAGGTACCGGACCACGTCGAACGCAACCTGCGAGGACACCAGCAGTGCGGTCAGTCCGGCGACGGACGCGCCTGCCCAGACCAGGTCGGCTGTCAGCACTCCCAGCGCGGTCAGCAGGGCCGGACCCCGGCCGCGAGCGATCGCGCTCTTGAGGATCAGCATGACCGCGGGACCGGGAATGAGGACCAGGAGGACGGACAGGGCCGAGAAAGCCGCAATCGAAGACATGGGGACATTGTTGCCCGAGCCCTGTCGATTCCGGTCCGGTTCACCCGCCCCGCCCATCTGAGCGGCACCGGCGCGCCAGTTGCCCGGAAGTCCGTGCCGGAGTGGACGAACGGAGCAGTCGCGGCGACAGGTTTCGGACAAAACGTGGGCCGCCGCTGGACCGGCTTCGCGCACCCTCCGCACACTCGGCCGACAGTGGGTTTCTTTCCCCCGGCCTTCGAGGAGTTCCGATGCGTCGAAGAATCACCCTCAGCCTCACCGGTGCGGCCGTTCTCGCGGCCAGTCTCACCGCCGTGGTCGCGCCCGCCGCCCAGGCGTCGCCCGGACTGATCTCGGCCATGCAACGGGATCTCGGCCTCAGTGCCGCACAAGCGCAAACCCGGCTCCGGCAGGAGCTGACCGCGTCGAAGCAGATGCCCGCGGCCCAGCAAGCGGCTGGAACGGCCTTCGGCGGAGCCTGGTTCGACCCGGCGCGCGGCAAGCTGGTCGTCGGCGTGACGGACCCGGCCGTGGCCGACGCCGTTCACCGGACCGGTGCGGAAACCGTTCCGGCAAAGGTCACCGCCGCGGCGCTGGACGCGGCGAAGACGGCCATCGACACCGCCGCGAAAGCGAAACGAGCCCCGGCCTCGGTCAGCGGCTGGCACGCGGATCCCCGCAGCGGCAGTGTGGTCGTCACCCTCCAGCCGGGCGCGCACGGTCCGGATGTCGACGCCTTCCTCGCGCGAGCCCGTGAAGCAGGTCCGGTGACCGTGGCGTCCGGCGCCCGGCCGCAGACCTTCTCGGCAGGCACCGTCGGCGGGGATCCCTACTACATAAACGGAAACACCCGCTGCTCCATCGGTTTCTCGGTGCACGGCGGGTTTGTCAGCGCCGGGCACTGCGGCAGCAAGGGCAGCTCCGTCGTCGGCTGGGACAACTCGGCGATGGGCACGTTCGCCGGATCTTCCTTCCCCGGCAACGACTACTCCTACATCACCATCGGCAACGGCTGGTGGACCGCCCCCGTCGTGCTCGGCTGGGGCACGGTCAGCGACGTGATCGTCCGCGGGTCGGCCGTCGCGCCTGCCGGTTCGTCGATCTGCCGCTCCGGCTCGACCTCGCATTGGCACTGCGGCACCGTGCTGGGATTGAACGAGACCATCAACTACGCCCAGGGCGCGGTCTACCAGGCGACGCACACCAACGCGTGCGCGGAACCCGGCGACTCCGGCGGCTCGTTCATCACCGGCGACCAAGCCCAGGGCGTCACCTCGGGCGGCTTCGGCAACTGCAGCACCGGCGGCGAGACCTGGTTCCAGCCGGTGAACGAGATCCTGCAGACCTACGGCTTGTCGCTCGTCACCGGGTGACCCGTCCGGGCTGCGGCATCGGTCTCCGAAGAGGCCGATGCCGCAGCCCGGCGCCGACCGCGCCCGGGTCAGCTGCCGGTGGTCGCGAGTTCTTCCGCAGCCGGGGCCGGGGGAGCGGTCGCGCGGGACCGGGTGCCCAGCAAGACGTACGCGGCTCCGACGAGAAGCCCGCCGCCGACCAGGTTTCCCAGCCCGACGAACAGCAGGTTGCGGCCGAACGCGCCGATCGTCGCGCCGGGCACGCCGTCCAGGAGGCCGAGGGTGTAGGTCGTCATGTTGGCGACCACGTGCTCGAATCCGGAGCTGACGAACGCGAGCAGGCACCAGAAGATCAGCGCCAGCTTCGCGCCGTCCGACTTCGTGCGCGCGGCCATCCACACGGCGAGGCAGACCAGGAAGTTGCACAGCACGCCGCGGAAGAACAGCGCACTCGCCGATTCCGCGGTTTTCGCTTTGACCAGGCTCGCGAGCAGAGCCGCGCCCGGACCGGGGTGCCCGGCGGAGCCGCCTACGGACAGCACTCCGCCCTCGTGCACGAGCCAGGCGAAGACGAGCGAACCGAGCAGGTTGCCGACGAACGACACCACGATCACCGCCGCGGCCGCACCGGCGCCGCGCCGCCGGACGAACGCGCCCTGCACCATCGTCATCATGTTCCCGGTGGACAATTCGGCGCCGGCGAACACCACGGCGGTCAGCGCGATCCCGAACACGAGGCCCTGCACCGTTTTCGTCCACGGCGAACTCGCCGCGTTGAGAGGTCCGGTCGCGGACAGCAGCAGCACGACCGCCACGCCGATGAACGCCCCGGCGAGCATTGAGCTCACCAGGTAGCGGCCGGGACGGCGCAGGTCCTCGATCTTTCCGTCGGCGACGTCCGCCTGCAGGTCGAGAGCTTCGGATACGGGAATCGGCATGGCGCGGGCCTTCCGGGCCGGGGGCGGGTACCCCGGCATTCGACCCCGCGGACTCTGCGTCCGGGTAGCGTCGTGATCAGCATCTGGTGTCCGAGTGCGCACAGCCCGCGGCGGCCGCGGTGAATTGCCCCGTCCAGTGCGTAACGGGGCATAACGGGCATT
Organism: Amycolatopsis sp. Poz14; assembly: GCF_006704225.1. Classification (NCBI taxonomy): domain Bacteria; kingdom Bacillati; phylum Actinomycetota; class Actinomycetes; order Pseudonocardiales; family Pseudonocardiaceae; genus Amycolatopsis; species Amycolatopsis sp. Poz14. The sequence continues at coordinate 7,626,305 of NZ_JACLHD010000001.1, read as the reverse complement.
CGCTCGATCGCGCCGGGATGGAAAACTCGAGATGCCGCCCCCTGGAAGGGGACGGCATCTCGGTGCGGGGCAAGGAACTCAGCCGAAAACGAACCAGAAGAACGTCGTCGCGGCAGACTTCCCGGACGCGTCAGTGACCGTGACGGTCACCTGCCTGCTGTCGGCGCGCGTCGGCGTTCCGGACACGATTCCGGTCGCCGGGTCGAGCGTCAGGCCCGGGGCGAGAGCGGTCGACGACCACCGGTACGGGCTGGCGCCGCCGGAGGCCTTCAGCTGCAGGTTCACCGCTTTGCCGGTCCAGCTGTCCTGGTTGCCCGGGGCCGCCAGCATCAGGGCCGAGGGCTGCCCGCCGGTGACGGTCAGCTGGTAGTGCGTCGTCTGCGTCGATTTCGGGCTCTTGCCGGAGATCGTGACGTCGTACGTTCCGGCCGGAGTGCTCGCGCTCGTGGCGATCGTGAGCGTGGAGCGGCCGCCGAGGTCGACGCTCGCCGGGCTGAACGTCGCCGTCGCGCCCGAGGGCAGTCCGGCGGCGGTCAGGCCGATCGACCCGGTCGGCGGCGGGTTGTCGCCGCCCGGCAGGTGCGGGGCGAGGTCCGCGGCGTAGGTGGAGACCCGGGCGTAGACGGCGTACCAGTCGCACGAGGTGGACATCCACGAGAACACCCCGACGACCGTGTTGCCGACCAGGTACGGTCCGCCGCTGTCGCCGACGCACGCGCCGGCGTGGTGGTCGGCGTATCCGGTGCAGAGCATCGCCGGGGTCTTGTACTCCTCCTGCCCGTGGGGATCGGTGAACCGGCCCTTGCAGGCGCTGTCCTCGGCGACCGGCACGTCGGCCTGCCGCAGCACGTTGCTGTAGGTGTTCGCGCCGGTTTCGCCCCAGCCGATCGAAACGCCCTTGGTGCCGGGCGCGTCGAGGCTCGGGTCGGTGTTGAGCTTCGGGTACGTGATCCCGGCGGGGACCGGCATGTCCTTGTCGAGGGTCACGACCGCGACGTCCGCGCCGATGCTCCAGTCCGTGTAGTCCGGATGCACCCACTGCGACGCGATTTCGGCGGTGGTGCCGGTGTTCTGCGTGAGGTCGTCGTCGCCGTAGACGAACCACTTGTGACCGGGTTTCTCCAGCAGGCAATGCGCGGCCAGCAGCACGGTGTGCGGTCCGAACAGCGTGCCGGTGCAGGACTGCTGTCCGGGGAAGGCCGAACCTTCGCGGCGCATCGAGATGATGAAGGGATGATCCGCCGTGGTGGTCGGAGTACCGCCTACGACGCTTGGCGAAGCAGCGGAGGGCGCGTTAGCGGTGACGGTCGTGCTCGCCGAACTGCCCGCGGCGACGCTGCCGGAAGACGGCGAGGCGGACAGCGTGAAGTCCTGCGCCGGAGGCGGGGTGTCGCCGCCGGTCAGCTTCGAGGCCAGCGCGTCGGCCTTCGGGGAACCCCAGCCGGTGCACAGGTCGTAGCCGGTGCCCGCGTTGTAGGTGCCGTTGCCGCCCGAGGTGACGTCGTGGAACGTCGAGGCGTAGTCCGCCGAACCGGCGATCCGGTAGAGGCTCGGGTTGAGCTGGCCGAGCCGGGATTTGCCGCCGCTGAGGGATTTCTGGTTCAGCATCGCCGCGTAGCCCGCCCAGAGCGGGGACGACAGGCTGGTGCCGCCGACGTCGAGCCAGCCGCCGTTCATGTACACCGACAACGCGCCGGCGCCGTAGTCGGCGACCATCGAAACGTCCGGAACCGAGCGGTACTGGTTGGTGCCGGGCTGCCAGTCCGGGCGCGAGTAGATCTTCGAATACCCGCCCCCTGACCGGGTATTGCCGCTGCCGCCCTGGTTCCAGCACGATTCCGACTGCCACGTGCCCGCGCTGTCGGACGTCCGCAGCTGGGTGCCGCCGACGCCGGTGAACAGCGGGTCGCTCGCCGGGTAGTCGGCCTGGATCGTCTTGTTGTCGCCCTGGTAGCCGCAGCCGGTGCCGCCCCAGTCGCCGGACGCGGAGAACATCGTGACGCCCTGCGCGGCGAGTTGGGTGTAGGAATCGTGCGAGGCCGCGATCGGGCTGGATTCGCAGAGTTCGCCGTTGAGCCACGATCCGGAAAGGACGGTGATCTTGTTGTCCGACGCGATCTGCGCCATTTCGTGCACCCACGCCTGGTCGGAGTTCGGCGCGGAGTAGACGACCTGCTTGGCCTTCGGCGCGGTCGCCGCGACGGCCTGGACGTCGAGGGTGACTTCCATCTGGTCGCCGCCCGGATTCGGGACCCCGCCGTCCACCTTGACGACTTCCGGCGTGACCGCGGGTTGCTTGAAGTACTGCGTCCAGGCGTCGATGTCGGGCTGCTTGAACGTGTCGAACTCGATCAGCCCGACCGTTTCGCCGGAACCGTCGTAGCTGCCGGAGACGCCGGTCATGCTGTAGGCGGTGCGCAGCTGCGCCGGGGTGTAGCCGCCGCCGGGACCGGACGGGCCCGCCGGTGCGCTTGCCCGGTGCGCGGCGGGCCGGTTCGTCAGGCCGGTGACCCCGCGGACGACGGCTGCGATGTCCGAGGGGACCGCGGTTGCCTTGGTAGCGTTGAAAAACCGCTCGCCCTTGGCGGACCGGAAGCCGGAAAGCGAGGTGCTGAACGCGTTTTCCACTTCCGCGGGCGTGCCGGACGCGGTGACGACCTGGCGGTTGCCGGTGACGTCGTCGATGCGCAACCCCTTGCCGGTCAAGTACTTCCGCACCTGGCTGACCGCGCTGGCGGTGGGACCGAACCGGTCGGTGTATTCGGCGGCGCTCAAATAGTGGTGGTACAGCGGGGATTTCGGGTCGGCCGTGTCGGCGACGTACCGCTCGGCTCCCGCCGCGTCGCGAGGCTTGAGCGCGACGGACACGGTGACTTGGCCGGGCAGAGCGGAACTGTCCGCCGTAGCGCCCGCGGGGACAGCGGGGGCGTTGTTCAGCGGGACCAACGGCTGGGCCGCGGTGGCTGTCGGCGGGGAAAGTGCCGCTGTCGTCAGGAAAGCGGCTACGAGGAGAGCTGGACTTCGCATGTGCTGCTCCGGAGTTGTGAGGAGGAATACAGCACTGCGCACGGTAAGAACCGCGTTCCGGCCTCTGCCACGAAAAGTGGAAACCGCGCCGCGCAGCCGGGGTATCCCCAGCTCAGCGGGCTGTGTTCACAGAATTGCTACCAGGTCCACTCGACGCCGATGATCCCGGCGCCGACGTCCCGCGCCGCCAGCGTCACCGCGCCGCTGCCTGCCGCGCGCAGTTCTTCCACTTTTCGGCGGGGTGCGGCGAGGTCGCGTTGTTCGAAACGGCGAACGCTTTCCGGAATGTCCGAGCCGAATTGCACCCGGCAGGTGTACAGGGGAGCGGGCCGGGTGAGCCTGCGGTGGTATCCCTGCACCGGGCGGCCGTACGGGAACACGAATTCGTACTCCACCGCCGCGACCTCCCCGGCCCGCAGTTCCCGGTCGAAGAACAGCTCCGCGATCAGGAGCCCGCTGACCGCGTCGACCCGGGTCCGGCCCGCGCGGCAGCAGTGCCCGGCGGCGAAGCGCGGAGGCTGCCGCGCGCGGTCTTCGGTCTGGTAGTAGGCGGCCATCCGGACGACGCCGTCCACGGCGGCCTCGGCCACCACGCGCACCCTGAGCAGGCGTTCCTGCCGGTCGTCGTCCACGAGAAGTTCGTCGTGCACCGACCGCAGCCGCACCTGGTCCTCCGGCGGCAGGTCGAATTCGAGCGACGAGGGCCGCACCGACGGCCACAGCCGGCGCCGTTCGAGCAGGGGCGTCCGCTGCGGGCGGGAACCCTGGCGGTCCTGCGGCCCGAGCAGCGACGTGAGGCGGCCCGCGCCGAGGCCGAGCACCTGCTCGAGTTCGACGACCGCGTGCAGCGACGTCTCGCGGCCCGGCAGCGACCGGCCGGTCCGCCAGTACGCCAGTGCGCTGCGCGACACCGTCACCCCGCGGGCCGCCAGGTGCTCGCGCAGCCGGTCCAGGGTGAGCCCGGCGCCGCTGATGGCGGCGTCCAAGGCGTCGGCGAACGAGGGCACGACGTCCACTGTGGTGCGCCGGTATCCGCCGGACCAGCGTCGTTCGTCGGATACCGGGGGGTAACTGCGGACTTTCGGAGGTTCCGGAACGCCCGCCAGTGAGATCATCCTGGAAACGTGACTCGGCCTTCCGCGGGCTCGTTCGCGGTCACGCTGGACACCGCGATCGAGGAATCCGGACTGTCGCTCGACCGGCTCCAGCACCACCTCGCCGCGCGCGGGGTGCGGCTTTCGCGCTCGGCGCTGTCCTACTGGCGCCGCGGCCGGTCGCAACCGGAACGCGAGACGTCGATCGCCGCCGTCGCGCAGCTGGAATCCGTGCTGAGCCTCGAACCCGGGACGCTCACGTCCAGGCTCGGCCCGAAGGCACCGCGCGGGCGCTGGCTCGGCGAACCCGCCTGCCGGATCGAGCGCCGCCGGCTGTGGCCGCAGCTGCGGGCATTCTCCGCCGAGCTGAAACCGCCGCCGGACGGGCAGCTGTCGTTCTGGTCGATCCACGACCGGATGCTGCTCGACGAGCACGGCGGCGAGCGCGCGCTGCAGGTCCGGATGGTCGCCGAGGCCGCCGTCGACGGCGTGGACCGCCTGATGGCCTACTACCAGGCCGACTCGTTCCTGACCGCCGACCCGGTTTACCGCAGCGCGCGGTCGGCACGGGTCGGCCGGGTCTGCGTCGACCGGGAAACCGGCATGATCGCGGGCGAACTGCGGCTGGAGCGGGCCCTGGCGCTGGGCGAGGTGACGATCGTGGAGTACGAGGTCCGGTTCCCTCCGGGTCCGCCGATCGACCACTACCACCGCCGGTTTACCCGGCCCGTCGCGGAGTACGTCTGCCAGGTGAGCTTCGGACCGCGCGTTCCGCGTCGGGTCCGGTCGTTCGAGCAGCGCGGGCTCGGCGGTCCCGAACATCCCGGCAGCGCGCTGTCCGCCGGTGCGACGCACACGACGACGCTGGCGCTGCGCGACGTCCGGCCCGGCATCTACGGCACCGGATGGCAGTGGTGAGCAATTCTGTGAACGGGAAGCCCCGACCAGGGAAGACGATCAGCGGCGGACCAGTCGTCCACAAAGGTCTGGTTCGAAGGTGATCAGCGACTTACCGTCACGGCGCACTTACTCCCCGAAGCAAGAAAGGCCCTCCCCATGCGCCGATCCTCCCGTGCCGTACTCGCCCTCGCCGCCGCGGCCGCCTTCGCGGTCAGCGGAACCGGTACCGCCTCCGCCTCCGCCTCCACGGCGACCGCGTCCGCTGCTGCGTCGACGTCGATGGCCGCTCACTTCGGAACCGTCCCGGCCTCGTCGACGGCGGGCACCATCGGCGACATCTACCCCTCGAAGTGGCGCGACGTCCCGCAGGACTCGGTCGTCGACGACTGGAACATGTACAACCGCGAGTGCGTCTCGTGGGCGGCCTTCAACATCGCGCGCCACGGCGAAAGCGCGAACAACTACGGCGACGCGAAATACTGGGACGACAACGCCCGCAACCACGGCTACCGCGTCGACAACACCCCGACGGCGGGTTCGATCGCCCAGACCGACAACGGCACCTACGGCCACGTTGCCATCGTCGACAGCGTCCACAACGGGACGGTCACCGTCGAGGACTACAACTGGACCGGCGACGGCCACTACCTCGTGCACGACGTGAACGCTTCGTCGTTCCGCTACATCCACTTCTACAACTGATCCCGGAGTCCGACATGCGTTCGTTCAGCCGGAGATCCCTCCTGGCGACGACCACGGCGGCGGTCGCGGTCGCGCTGGTGCCGGGGGTGGCCGCGGCGGCTTTGCCGAGCGTCGCGGCCACCGCCCGCGACTACGAGAAGGACGGGCCGCACCAGCCCGTGAAAGCAGCTGGCGACAGCGCGCACACCCTCTATTACCCCGCTGACCTCGCTTCGAGCACCGCCAAACATCCGGTGCTGATCTGGGGCAACGGAACCGGCGCCACCGTCGACCAGTACGAGCTCCTGTTCACCCACCTCGCCACTTGGGGTTACGTAGTCGCGGCCGCGAACACCGGACAGTCCGGCTCCGGCATCGAGATGCTCGACGGGGCGAAGTACCTGATCGCCGAGAACTCCCGGCAGGGCAGCATTTTCCAGGACCGCATCGACACCGGCCACATCGCCGCTGCCGGGCACTCCCAGGGCGGCGGCGGTGCGATCGCGGCCGGTGCCGACCCGTTGGTCAAGACCACGATCCCGATCATGCCGGGGCCACAGGGCACCGTGGGCGCGTTGCACGGTCCGGCGTTCTTCGTGTCGGGGCAGGCGGACATCATCGTCCCGGCGCTCTATGTCCGCGCGCGTTTCGACGCGTGCGATCAGGTGCCTGCGGTCTACGGGCAGCTGCGCAGCGCCACGCACTTCTTGCAGGGCGACACGCGGTACCGGCTCGTCGGCGCGATCACCGCCTGGCTGCAGTATCACCTGACTGGCGACGAGGCAGCGAAGAGCGTGTTCTACGGCCCGAACCCCGGGCTGCAGCAGGACACCGCGGCGTGGTCGGATTTCGCGCGCAACAGCCGGGCCGTCAGTGCGTAGGGCGGTCGTCGCGGTTCTCGCGTTCACGGCCGCCGTTCTCGGGTGCCAACCGGCTGGTGCCGCAGAGTCGCCGACCTCGATGGCCGCGCTCGGCGACTCGATGACGCGGGCGTTCAACACCTGTCTGCTGGCGTGGACGGACTGCGTCCGCAATTCGTGGGCCACCGGCACTGACGTCGACAGCTACTACCAGCGGTTGCGGAAGCCGGACATCGCGAACCACAACTTCGCGCTGACCGGCGCCCGGATGAAGGACCTGCCGAGACAGGCGAAGGTCGCCGTCGCCAGCCGCGTCGACCTGGTCACCGTCCTGATGGGCAACAACGACGCCTGCAGCGGCGGCACCGACGTGGCGACGTTCGCGAACCAGTTCAAGGAGGCGATGACAACTCTGCAGGAAGGAGTGCCCGGCGCTCAAGTCAAGGTGGCGTCCATTCCGGACATTTACCAGCTCTGGGATGTCTTGCACACCAATAAATCCGCGGTCGCGAAGTGGGGCAGCTTCCACGAATGCGACGCACTGCTGGCAAACCCGACCTCGACCGCACCGGCCGACCAGCAGCGGCGCGACGCGTTCCGGCAGCGGATCGTCGACTACAACGCCCAGCTCGCCGCGGTCTGCGCCGAGTTCGCCCAGTGCCAGTTCGACGGCGGCGCGGGTTTCGCGGCTCGCTTCGATCCGAGCGATGTGTCCACTGTGGATTACTTCCACCCGAGCGCGAAAGGGCAGGCGTTGATCGCTGACGTCGCCTGGAAAGCCTTAGGCTCCTGATCGCCGGCAGCGGTGCCGCTCGCGGAGAGCGGCACCGTTTCCGCGTGTCCGGGACGCCGAGGAATTCCTAACGCTCCGTTGCAGACGCGGCCGAGTCCTCGGATGCCGTCCGAGCCGGAATCGCGTCGGCGAGCTCGTGCTCGCCGAGCCGTTCGGCGGCGAAGTCGAGAAGGGCGGAGGCGCGCGGAGTGAGCTTCATGTCCGCGGGCCAGATCCCCACTACGTGGGTCACCGTGACCGGGGGGTCGAGGGGCCGGATGACAACCGGTCGTCCCTCGATGCTCACGGGGAGCGCGTGGGGCCGGGACATGAGCAGCCCGTAGCCGAGTCCGCGGCCCACCAGTGCCTCGACGAGGCCGATCTGGGAGACCCTGGCTTCGATCTTGGGCTCCAGGCCGCGCGCGGTGAACGCGTCCGCCACGTTGCGGACTCCCGGTGTCGCGTCGTACTGGATGTAGGGCTCGTCGGCGAGATCCGCCAGGTCCACCGTTTCGGCCGCCGCGAGCCGATGCCCGGGAGGCAGGTGCGCCTCGAGTTCGGTCGCGTAGATCCTGCGGCGGCGGCATCCGGTCGGCAGCGACACGTCGTACACGAGGGCCACATCGAGTCGCCCTGCCTCGAGATCGGAGAGCAGTTCTTCGTTGGTGCCCACCGTGATCCCGATGCTCACGCCGGGATGGCGCTTGGGGAAGCCCTCGAGAAGCTCCGGCACCACGTTCGCGGCGAAGCTCGAGTAGCAGCCGAGCCGCACCGGACCCCGCAGCTCCTGTTCGCGCCCGGCGTTCAGGACGAGTTCGTGCGTGTCGGCCACGATCTGACGCGCCCGTCTGGCGAAATCCTGACCGGTCGGAGTGAGCGTGAGCCCTCTGGCCTTGCGCCGCACGCACAGCTGCTCGCCCACGGCGCTCTCGAGGCTCGACACGGCCTGCGACAGCGCGGATTCCGAGATGTGCAGGTGCGCCGCGGCCGCGCTGAGCGTGGGGAAGTTCGGCAGTGCCGCGAACAGTTCGAGTTGCCGCAGGCTCACCTCGGAGATGGCTGCCCTTCCCCTTCTTCAGTTCAACCGAATTACATCCTCACATTACCACGATTTACACGCAGAGGAAGGCCTCCCATGATGGGAGGAACAGCTTCCCGATCCCTCCGAACGGAGGGCTGGCAAGGACTTTGGGGGAGAAGCAGTGGCAAGTCAGGACACTCGCATCGCGATCATCGGCGGAGGGATGGGCGGGCTGACGGCCGCGATCGCGCTGCGGAAGATCGCCGGAGTCCGGGCCACCGTGTTCGAGCAGGCGAGCAAGCTGGGCGAAGTGGGCGCGGGGGTCACGGTCGCGCCGAACGCCGCGCGCGTCCTCGAGAGGCTCGGCGTGCTCGATCGGATCAGGCGGGTCGGAGCGGTCCCGGACGGGCACGGCGTCTACTTGAACGCCATGGGCGGTCTGGTGACCGACGCGGCGTGGGAGGACTCGGCCAAGCAGCACCAGAACATCGGCATGTACCGCCCGGACCTGATCGACGCCTTGGCGCAGGAGGTCGATCCGGCGACCATCCGTCTCGGCCACCGGCTGGTTTCCGCGGAGCCACTGGGCTCCGGCGTTCGCGTCGAGTTCGAGAACGGCGCGGACGACGTGTTCGACGCCGTGATCGGAGCGGACGGCATCCATTCGGTGGTGCGGGGAGCCGTCGGCCAGTTCCCGGAGCCGGTCTACTCCGGGTACATCGTCTATCGCGGAGTGGTCGACGCGTCCCGCCTGCCCGGCGACTGGCCCATGATCAGCCAGGTGTGGATGGGCAACCGGCGGCACTTCATGTGCTATCCGCTGCAGCAGCGGAAGCTGTTCAACTTCGTCGCAGGCATCCCGAGCGAACGGCCGCTCGACGGGGCCTGGTCCGGCCCGGCGGAGGTCGGCGAACTCGCCGCCGAGTTCGCGGGCGCGGACTGGGACCCGAGACTCCAGGAATTCATCGGGCGCATCGAGCACACCTTCTGGTGGGGCCTCTTCGATCACGAACCTCTCGCCAACTGGTCCCGAGGGCCGATCACCTTGCTCGGCGACGCGGCGCACACGATGCTGCCGCACCAGGGACAGGGGGTGAACCAGGCGATCGAGGACAGCATGGCGCTCGCGACGTTCCTCGCGGCGGCCGACAGCGTCGCCGACATTCCCGAGGCGTTCAGGCGCTACACCTCGGTCCGCATGCAACGCACGGCGATCCTGCAGAACGGCTCTCGCCGGGCCGGTGCCATGTTCGACGCGCAGTACGAATTCGCGGACCTCGAGAAGCGCGACGCCGATCTCCGGGTCGGGCGCGATTTCCGGCGGAGCGCGGTATTCGACTACGACGCACAGAAGGTGGCCGAACAGGCGCTCAACCGATTTCAGGGGGTACCGGTCGCATGACCTCGATCAGCATCATCGGCAGCGGCAAGATGAGCGGGGCGATCGCGGAGGTCGCGGCCCGGGCAGGCGCAGGCGTCCAGATCATCAAGCGCAGTGCGGAAAGCAGGTCCGCGGCGCGTCCAGGTCCGGGCTACGGCGTCATGGGCGACAAGCTCACCGGAGACCTGGTCGTGCTCGCCGTTCCCTACGGAGCGTATCCGGGCATCGTCGAGCACTATCGGGACCAGTTCCGCGAAAAGGTCGTCATCGACATCAGCAACCCCATCGATTTCTCCACCTACGACCGGCTGAAGTCACCCGCTGATTCGTCCACCGCGGCCGAACTCGTGAAGTTGCTGCCCGCGGGCACGGCCGTCGTCAAGGCGTTCAACGTCAATCTCGGAGACACGCTCGTCAGCGGCACGAACGGCACGACGCGCACGACCGTCCTGTTCGCCGGTGACTACGCCGAGGCGAAGATGGCCGTCGCGGAGTTCATCGAGGCGGCGGGAATGCGCGCGGTCGACGTCGGCCCGCTGACCCGCGCAAGGGAACTCGAGGCGATGGGGTTCCTCCAGATCGTGGTGGCGGCGCTCGGCAAGACGCGGTACGAGTCGGGCTTCGCGCTGCTGGAGTGAGCGGGATTGATCGCCTCCGCGTGCTCCGGTGAACGGGGTCAGTGCCGGCAGGCGGCCGCCCCGTGGCAGGAGGCCATCGCCCGCAGCGTGTCGTGCAGTTGCCGTGCCTTGTCCGGCGGCAACTGAGCGGCGGTGTTGTGCAGTTCCTGCGGATCTGTGGTCCGGTCGTAGTACTCCTTGGCACCGTCGGCGTATTCGACGTAGGTGTAGGCGGTGCTCCGAATCGCCTCGTAGGTGGTCGGATTGCCACTGTTCTTCGCGGGCTTGTCGGGGTCGTTCTTGTCGAAATCGGGGCCGTGGTGCTCCACCAGCCCGACGGTGCGCCACGCCGTCGGTGCGGTGCCGTTCAGCAGCGGCACCAGGCTTTCGCCGTCCACCGGTGCGGGGGTCGGCGCCCCGGCCAGCGCTTCGAAAGTCGGCCGCAGGTCGATGTTCTCGGCGGGCTGGTCCACCGTCGCGCCTGCCTTGACGCCGGGGCCGGTGACTATCAGCGGCACGTGCACGTCCGTGTCGAACGCCGTCTGCTTTCCGGGGGTGAGCCGGTACTCGCCCATGTGGTAGCCGTTGTCCGAGGTGAAGACGAGGTCGGTGTTGCCGCGTACTCCGCCTTTGTCCAGTGCCGCTTGCACGGTGCCGATCATCTTGTCGACCGACTGCACGGCCTGCGCTCGTTTGCGGAAGTCCTTGTCGATGTTCTGTTTTTCCCGGTCGGTCAACGGGGTGCGGGAGGCGAGCCACGACGGCGGCGAAGACGGGAGCGTGTCGTACGCGGGGCCGCGCGGTGCGGTGAGCCCGGGGAACGCGCCGGCGTCGCGAGGCGCGGGAGTGTAGGGGCCGTGCGGGGCGAACGTGGCGAGTTCCATCGCGAACGGGGTGTGGTCGGCCGCCGAACTGGCCACGAATCGCGCGGCCTTGTCCGCCATGACGTCGACGAGGTAGTCCTCGGGCTTCTTGCCGTAATGCTTGACGGTGCCGTTCTCGTTGAGGTCGTAGTCGAACTCGCGGTAGCCGTTCCCCGCGACGTCCCATTCGTTCCAGCCGGGCGGGATCCCGTCGGATTTCGGCTGGTAGCCGTTGAGATACTTGCCCATCATCGCGGTCCGGTACCCGGCCTGCTGCAACGACGTCGCGTAGGTCGACTTGTCGTCGCCGCGGCCGTGGAAGACGCGGTAGCCGCCGTCCTCGCCGCCGTTGGTGAACACGCCGGTGTCGTGCGGGACCATCCCGGTGAACAGCGACGAGCGCGACGGGCAGCAGAGGGAGTCGGTGACGGTGTAGTTGGCGAACGAGGTGCCGTTGCGGGCCATTTCCTGGACGTGCGGCAGATACGGCAGCAGGTTCATCGACAGGTCGTCGGTGAGCACGAGGACGATGTTCGGTTTGCCGCCGGCCGCGGCGGGCTGGCCCGGCACGCAGGCGACGGCCGTCGAAGCCACTGTCAAGGCCAGCAGCGAGATCAGGAGCGAACGAGCGCGTTGCGGCATGCCCCGCACGCTAGAACCGCGATCCGCGAGTTCGGTTCGGAGCGTGTTCGGGTTCGGTAAATCCGCCGCGCGCTCAGCCGAGTTCCTGAGCGAGCCCGACGACGATGTTCTCCGGCCCCCGGACGTAACACAGCAGATAGATGTCCTCGTACTGCACCACCTCGTTGACCAGTTCGGCTCCGTGGGCGCGCAGGCGGGCGAGGGTGTCCTCGAGGTCGTCGACCGCGAACATCATCCGGCGGATGCCGAGCGTGTTCGCCGGGGCCTGCCACGGCTCCGGAGCGATCGCCTTCGGCTGGTGGAATTTCGCCAGTTCGACCCGCCCGGGTCCGTCGGGGACGCGCAGCATGGCGACGTCCTGCCGGATGTCCTTCAGGCCGACCACCCGTTCCGCGCCGCGCCAGTCCAGCGGGCCCTTGTTTTCCAGTTCCAGCCCCAGTTCGACGAAGAACGCGATGACCGCGTCGAGGTCCTCGACGACGATGAGGACGTTGTCCATCCGCTTGACCGTCATGCGGTCACCGTAGCCTGCTCCGAAAAGCCTTAGTGGTGCTATTCTTAGCCCAAAGCTATTCAGGGGGTGCCGGATGCCGAAGCGGACCGAGCCGGACGAGGTCGACGAGATGCTCGCGCAGTGGCGGGACGAGGTGCCGGAGGTAGACACGTCGCCGCTCGCGGTGTTCGGGCGGTTGCACCGTTCGTTCGACCGGTACCAGCGGCAGCTGACGCGCGTGTTCGCCCGGCACGGGATCACGGTGGCGGACTTCGGGATCCTCGCCGCACTCCGGCGGGGCGGCGCGCCTTACCGCCGCACAGCCGGGGACCTCGCCGACACGAACCTGCTCACCACCGGCGGCATCACCCAGCGGGTCGACAAGCTGGTGCAGGCCGGACTCGTCCGTCGCGAACGCGACGAGGACGACCGCCGGGTCGTGTTCATCGGCCTCACCGAGGAGGGGCTCGCGGCCACGGACAAAGTGGTGCACGAGCATTTCCCCAACGAAAACCGCATGCTGGCCGGGTTGACCGCGACGGAACGGGCGCAGCTGGCGAAATTGCTGGGGAAGCTGGAGCAGTCGCTGGACCAGGCCGAGTTCGGGGACTGAATCCGTCCGGCTGGGTCTGAACGCGACGCCGCGTTGATCGCCGCCGTGCCGTCGATCCCCGGCCGAGGTCGGCGGGGAGTCGACGGCGCGGCACTGGACGGCAAAGCCCGAACGTGCTGATTCAGCCCCGAGCCCACGGGATCGGTTCGTCCGCCAGGCTCAAATACAAGCTCTTCTGCCGCTGATAACTCCGGATCGCGGTGCGGCCCTTGTCCGTCCCGAGGCCGCTTTCCTTCGTACCGCTGAACGGGGTCGAGATGCTGAACTGCTTGTACGTGTTGATCCACACCGTCCCGGCCTCGACGCGGCGGGCCAGGCGGAGCGCGCGGCGGTAGTCGGCGGTCCAGATGCCGCATGCCAGGCCGTAGACGGTCGAATTGGCCTGGGCGACCAGGTCTTCCTCGTCGTCGTAGGGCAGCAGGACGCCGACCGGGCCGAAGATTTCCTCCTGGCACGTCTTCGCGTCGGGCGCGAGGCCGTCCAGCAGCGTCGGCAGGTAGTACGCACCGCGCGACAGGCGTTCGTCGGAAGGGATTTGCCCGCCGCAGCGGACCACCGCGCCTTCTTCGCGGGCGCGGTCTACCATCGCGGCCACCTTGTCGCGGTGGGCGAACGTCGCCAGCGGACCGACCTGGGTGGCCGGGTCGGTGCCGGGGCCCAGTCGCAGGGCGGTGGCCGCCTCGATCAGGCGGGAAGCCCATTCGCCGTACTGCTTGCGTGGCAGGAAGATCCGCGATCCGGCGATGCAGCTCTGCCCGGTCGACGAGAAGATTCCATACAGGATTCCGGCGACAGTCTCCTCGACGTCGGCGTCCTCGCAGACGATCGTCGGGGACTTGCCGCCGAGTTCCATGGTGACCGGGATGATCCGGTCCGCGGCGATCCTGCCCAGCACGCGTCCGGTGGTGGTGCCGCCGGTGAAGGCGAGCTTGCCGACCAGCGGGTGGCGGGAGATCGCGTCGCCGACGACCGAGCCGGGGCCGGGCAGGACGGACAGCAGTGCGGGCGGCACGCCGGCGTCGTGGACGAGGCGGGCCAGCGCCAGCGAAACCAGGGGAGTGGCTTCCGCGGGTTTGAGCAGGACGGCGTTCCCGGCGGCGAGCGCGGGGGCGATTTTCTGGGCGTCGCTGGCGATCGGCGAGTTCCAGGGCGTGATCGCGCCGACGACGCCGATCGGTTCGTGCACGCTCATCGTCAGGTGTGCGCCGCGGCTGGGCGGGAGTTCGCCTTCGAGGGTTTCGAGCGCGGCCGCGTAGTAGCGGAAGGTGCCGGCGGCGCTCGCGACAAGTGCGCGGGTTTCGCCGAGTGCTTTGCCGGTATTGCGGGTTTGCAGCAGGGCGAGCTGCTCGGCGTGGTCCTCGATCGCGTCGGCGACGCGGGTCAGCAGCCGGGCGCGCTGGTGCGGCAGCAGGTCTCGCCACGCCGGGTCCGCGGCGGCCGCGGACCCGGCCCGGGCAGCGGCGTCGACCTGGGCGGAGTCGGCGGCGTGGATCGAGGCGACCGCCGACCCGTCGGCGGGGTCCACGCACGCGGACGCGGGACCGCCGCCGCGCTGCCAGTCGCCGCCGACCGGGATTTCGTCGGGCGGGACGGGGAAGGGCTGCATGGCGACGTCCTTTCGGCGCGGATGACGAGGGGTGCGACCGAGGAAACCTTAGACCTAAGATTTCGTCAAGGCCTGGCGCTGCACGCGAGCCGCCGGGAGACCGCCGGAAAGAATTTTAGGCCTAAGGGGTTGTGCGGATCACAGCCCTCGGGTACAACCCTTATCAGTAAGTCTCTTAGACCTAAGGCATTCGGCGGCGAGCCCGCCGAGGACCACCGGAGGAGTTGCCCCGCGATGACCACCACCGAAAACAAGCACCAGGAACTCGAGGAGCTCATCGACTCGTGCATCGCCGCTCGCGAGACGCGGTACGAGGACTGGGACACCCTCGGCTTCCAGGCCGCCGCGAAGGGCGACGAGTTCCGCCGCGCGCAGATCCGCTACATCGGCTCCGGCGCGACCGGCAACCACGAGGGCGACGCGCGCCAGCTGCCCTCGGAGCACTTCACCTTCTCCAACATGCGGCTGCCGGTCGGCGCGATCGGCCCGGAGCACACCCACCACGACGTGGAAGAGGCGTTCTTCGTCCTCGAGGGCACGCTGGAGGTGACCGTGCACGACGTCGAGGACGGCACCAAGACCGCGACCCGCGTGCTCGGCTACCGCGACCTGATCCGCGTGCCCGCCGGGGTGCCGCGCAGCCTGCGCAACGCCGGCGACACCGACGCGCTGTTCTGCGTCATCATCGGCGCGCAGAAGCCGCAGCTGCCGACCTACCCGCCCACCTCGCCGATGCACGGCGTCACTCGCTGAGAAGAGACCGCGATGCCGACGATGCTGCGGGTGCACCGGACGACGTGGCTGGCCGACCGGGTCACGCAGGTGGAACTGCGCGATCCGGAAGGAAAGCCGCTGCCCGTCTGGGAGCCGGGAGCGCACCTTTCCCTGCACCTGCCGAACGGGCTGGTGCGCGAGTACTCCCTCTGCGGCGACCCGGCCGATCGGCACAGCTGGACGGTCGCGGTGCTGCGGGAGGAATCCTCGCGCGGCGGCAGCGCGTGGGTGCACGAGCGGCTCACCGCGGGGAGCGTCGTCCCCGTCGAGGGCCCGCGCAACACCTTCGAACTGCACGACGCCCCGGAGCACCTGCTCATCGCCGGCGGCATCGGCGTCACCCCGATCCTCGCGATGGCCCGGCAGCTCGCGGCGGGCTCCGCGCCGTGGTCCATGCTCTACTGTGGACGGTCGCGCGGCGGAATGGCTTTCCTGGACGAGCTTTCCGGGCTCGCCGGGGACCGGCTGGAAGTGCACGCCGACGACGAGCACGGCGGTCCGCCCGATCTGGCCGCGAGGCTGGCCGGGCTCGCCCCGGGAACGGTCGTGCACTGCTGCGGCCCGGAACCGCTGCTCCAAGCGGTCGAGGCGGCTTTGCCGGAAACGGCGACCTTGCGGGTCGAACGCTTCCGGGCCCCCGAGGCGCCGGCCGCCGCGCCGGGAACGGGATTCGACGTCGTGTGCGCCGGTTCCGGGACCCGGGTCGCGGTCGCCGCCGACGAGTCCATTGTGGACGCCCTCGGCCGCACCGGGATTTCCGTGCCGACCTCGTGCCGCGAGGGCGTGTGCGGGACTTGTGAAACGAAGGTGCTCTCCGGCGAACCGGACCACCGCGATTTCGTGCTCGACGACGACGAGAAGGCGACCTCCGGGACCATGATGCTGTGCGTGTCGCGGTGCCGGTCCGCCGAACTCGTGCTCGATCTGTAGAAGAACCGATCCTGAGGAGCCGGCCATGGCCGGACACACCCACCGGCAGCTCGCCGTGCTGCGCGCCGCCGCCGCGGGGCACGTGGAGATGACGTGCAGCCGCGAACCGCACCTCTACGTCGACGGCCTCGCCTGCTGCGACCCGACCCTCGGGCACCAGCTGGCCGGCCTGCTCGCCCCCGAACCGGCCGCGCCGCGCGGACCGGGGCTCCGGGTGCCCGCGGTGCTCACCGCCGCCGGGCAGGCCGTGCTCGCCCCGTCCGCCGCCTGACGGCTCGTGCGCACCGCCGGTGAGAACCGGCATCGCCACGCACGAAGCCCGACCCACCACGAACCGAAGGGAACGCCCGATGCCGCTGCAGCTGCGGCCGGTGCAGAGCCGCACCGCCCCGCCAACGAGCTAC
This sequence comes from Amycolatopsis sp. Poz14, assembly GCF_006704225.1. Classification (NCBI taxonomy): domain Bacteria; kingdom Bacillati; phylum Actinomycetota; class Actinomycetes; order Pseudonocardiales; family Pseudonocardiaceae; genus Amycolatopsis; species Amycolatopsis sp. Poz14. The sequence continues at coordinate 7,609,627 of NZ_JACLHD010000001.1, read as the reverse complement.
GAGAACGCGCTGGCCGACGAGCTGGAAGCCGTCTACGGCCGGGGCGTGCACGACCTGCCCGGCGTGGTTTCCGCGCTCAACGCGGGCGGCCTGCGCCCGGCGGACGGCTCCGACTGGACCGAAGAGACGTTCACCGCCGAACTCGCGCGGCTGGCAGGGGAGGCGTGATGGCGACCAAAACCGCCGAAGAGCTGCTGGCACTGGGCCTGCGCGACCGCTGGTACCCGCTGTGCCCGTCCGGCACCGTCAAACGCGGCGAGCTGACCCGCATCGAACGGGCCGGGGAGCAACTGCTGCTCTGGCGCGACTCCGCCGGGGTCGTGCACGTACAGGAAGACCGCTGTCCGCACCGCGGCGCGCGGCTTTCGCTCGGCGTGCACATGGGCGACCGGGTCGCCTGCAACTACCACGGCGTGCAGGTGGACGGAGACGGTGTCGTCGTGTCGGTCCCCGGCAGCCCGGGGTGTGCGCTGGAGGGCCGTCGCGCGCTGCGGACGTTCCCCGCGGAGGAACACGCCGGTGCCGTTTTCGCCTGGTTCGGCCTGGACGAATCAGCCGAGCCGACGCCGTTGCAGCTGCCGGACCCGATCGCGGGCGGCGAGTGGGACAACTTCCTCTGCTACGTCGAATGGGACGCGCCGTACGGCTACTCCCTGGACAATCTGCTCGACCCGATGCACGGGGCGTTCCTGCACCGCAACAGCCACACCATGTTCGGCGGCAAGCGCGAGGCTGTCTTCCAGATCCGCGCGATCGACGACGGGTTCGTCTTCGAGAAAACCGACCAGCGCGGCGTGAACTTCGACTGGGTGCAGCTCACCGACGCCGGCGCGCAGTGGGTCACGCTCGACATCCCGTATCCGGACACCGCCGGCCCGGGCGGCGCGTTCACCATCGTCGCCGCGCTGTGCGCGATCAACGAGACCCAGCACGCGGCCTTCTTCTGGCGCTGCCGCAAGGTTTCCGGCTGGGAACGCGACAGCTGGCGCGTCCTCTACCGCAACCGGCTCGAAGCCCGGCACTGGGCGGTGCTGGAGCAGGACCGCGAGATGGCCGAGGCGATGCCGCTCGACGCGTGGGACCGGGAAAACCTGTACCAGCACGACATCGCGCTCGTGCGGATGCGCCGGTTGCTGCGGTCGGAAGCCCGCCGCCAGGCCGCCGCGCTCGCCGCTCCCGCCGCCGCACCGGCCCCCGCCGCGCCCGTGCCCGCCCCGACCCGCTGACGTTTCAGGAGGCCCCATGTCCGCCGAACCCATCGCGCGGCTCCGCGCCCTGCGCGCGGTGACGCTGCGTTCGACGCAGTGCGCCGATTCCGGCGAGTTCTACCGCGAAGTCTGGGGGCTGCAGCAGGTCGAAGCCGACCGCGGCGCCGTGTGGCTGCGCGGTTCCGGCGACGAGCACCACGTGCTGCAGCTCGAACAGGCCGACCAGAACGCGCTCGGCAAGATCGCGTTCGCGGTCGCCACTCCGCGCGAGGTCGACGCGGCCGCCGCCCGGCTGGCCGCGCACGGCGTCCCGCTGGTCACCGAACCCGGCAAGCTCGACCAGGTCGGCGGCGGGTACGGCCTGCGTTTCGCCGACCCGGAAGGCCGGCTGGTGGAGCTGTCCGCCGAGGTCGACGCGGTCGTCCCGGGCGACCCTTACGGTCGCGCCGCGGTGCCGCGGAAACTGGCGCACGTCGTGCTCAACACGGTCGACATCGACGCGGCCTGCGAGTTCTACACGCGGGTGCTGGGCATGCGGATCTCGGACTGGTCCGAGCACCAGATGGCCTTCCTGCGCTGCAACGCCGACCACCACGTGATCGCGTTCAACCAGGCGGAATTCGCGTCGGTGAACCACATCGCGTACGAGATGAACTCGATCGACCACTTCATGCGCGGCATCGGGCGGCTCAAGCACAACGGCGTTACGCCGCTGTGGGGCCCCGGCAGGCACGGTCCGGGCAGCAACACCTTCGGCTACTTCGCCGACCCGGCCGGGCTCGTTTGCGAGTACACCTCCGAGGTCGCGCAGGTGGAGGAAGACGCGTGGCTGTGCCGGGTGTGGCGGCGCACGCCGGAGCTGTCCGACCTGTGGGGCACCGCGGGTCCGCCGTCGAAGGACGTCCGCGCGCACATGCGCGGCGTGCCGGACCCCGGCTACTCGGCGTGGTGGCAGTCGTGAAGGTAGGAGTGCTGGGCGCGGGATCGATCGGCTCGGTCGTCGCGGAAGCGTTGCGCGACGGGCTGGTGCCGGGCGCGGAGCTGTCCGGGGTCGTCGATCCGGCGCTGTCCCCGGCGGGACTGCCGATGTGCGCGCTGCCGGAGCTGTTGTCCACTTCGGACTTGGTGGTCGAGGCGGCGGGACAGCGGGCGCTGGCGGACGCGGGGCCGCAGGTGCTGTCGGCGGGGTGCGACCTGCTGGTGGTTTCGGTCGGCGCGCTGGCGGCGGACGGGCTGCTGGAGAAGCTGCTCGCGGCCGGCCCGGGCGCGGTCCATTTGTCGACCGGCGCGATCGGCGGGCTCGACCTGCTGCGTTCGGCGGCGCTGCTCGCGCAGTTCGAGCGGGTGGTCATCGAGACGACGAAGAAGGCGTCTTCGCTGGTCCAGCCGTGGATGTCCGAGGCGGAGGCGGAGGCGTTGCGGCAGGCGACCGCACCGGTCGAGTTGCGGCGCGGGCCCGCGCGGGAGATCACCGCGGCCTTCCCGAAGTCGGCGAACGTGGCTGCGTCGGTGGCGCTGGCGGTGCGGGATTGGGACGTCGTGGAGGCGGCGGTGATCGCCGATCCGGCCGCGCCGTTGACCTCGCACGTGATCACCGCGGCCGGTCCGGCGGGGGAGTACCGGTTCGAGATCCGCAACCGGCCGTCGCCGCAGACGCCGACGTCGAGCCAGGTCGTGCCGTACGCGGTGCTGTCCGCGCTGGAAGCGTTGGCGACGCCGAGGGCGGTGTTCCGGTGACTTCCACAGTGGACGGTGTGCGGGTGCGGATCGCCGGGGACGGCAGTCCGGTGCTGTTGCTGCACGGCATCGGCGGATCGAGCGCGTCGTTCGACGCGCAGCTGGCTGGTCTGGCGCCGAAACACCGGGTGCTGGCTTGGGACGCGCCGGGCTACGGCGGTTCGGCCGATCCGGAGAAGCCGCTGGGCATGGCCGGATACGCGGCGCTCGTCGGCCGTCTGCTGACCTCGCTGGACGCGGCGCCCGCACATCTCGTGGGTGTCTCGTGGGGCGGCGTGATCGCGACCCGCGTCGCGCTGGACTACCCGGAGGTCGTGCGGTCGCTGGTGCTGGCCGATTCGACCCGGGGCTCCGGCGTCGACTCCGAGCGCGCTGCGGTGATGCGGGCCCGGCCGAGCGAACTGAACCGGGTAGGTGCGGCGGAATTCGCCCGTCGGCGCGCGCCTCGGCTGCTCGCGCCCGGCGCGGATCCCGCGGTGGCGCAACGGGTCGAGGACATCATGGCGGGCATCCGGCTGCCCGGGTACACGTCCGCCGCCGAGTCGATGGCGGAGACGGATCACGGTCCGCGGCTGGCGCGGATCTCGGTGCCGACGCTGGTGCTCGTCGGCGAGCACGACCAGGTGACCGGGGTGTCCGAGTCGCGACGGCTCGCCGCGTCGATCCCGGGTGCTCGGCTGGAAGTGCTGCCCGGCGGGCACGCGGCGAATCAGGAATCGCCGCGCCGGTTTTTCGCCGAGGTGCTGGACTTTCTGTCCCAAGTGGACTCGGTGGTGGCGCGATGAAGGATCGGCTGTATGTGGTCACCGGCGCGGGCCGCGGGCTCGGCTGGGCGATCGCCCGCGAGATCGGCCGTCAAGGCGGTCGCGTCGTGATCGCCGAACGTTCTCCGGATCGGGCCGCCGACGGGGTCGCCCGGTTGCGGGCGGAAGGCGTTGAGGCGCACCGGATCGACACGGATGTCGCGGATCCGGAGTCGGTTGCGGCGTTGGCGGACGCGGTCGCGAAGCTCGGCCCGTTGCATGGCTTGGTGAACAACGCGGCGATGGCCGATGGCGTGGGCGGTAAGCACTTCGCGGAGCTGGACGTCGAAGCGTGGGACACGTTGATGACCGTCAATGCGCGCGGCCCGTGGCTCGTTTCTCGCGCGCTGTATCCGCAGCTCGCGCAGACCGGTGGACGCATCGTGAACCTCGCGTCCGACGCCGCGCTGTACGGCTCGCCGCGGCTGGTCCAGTACGTGGCCTCGAAGGGCGCGGTGATCGCGATGACCCGTGCGATGGCGCGGGACGGCGGCCCGGACGGCGTGACCGTCAACGCGGTCGCGCCCGGGCTGACCGAGGTCGAAGCCACCGCGGGCATTCCGCAGGAGCGGCACGACCTGTACGCGATGAACCGCGCGCTGACCCGGCCGCAACAGCCGGAGGACGTCGTCGGTTCGGTGGCGTTCCTGCTGTCCGACGCGGCCTCCTACATCACCGGCCAGACCCTCGTGGTCGACGGCGGATTCGTCTGCAGCTGAAGGGAAAACCCGTGGATTTGGGATTGAACGGCGCGGCGGTGCTCGTGACCGGGGCCAGCTCCGGCGTCGGGCTCGCGACCGCGGCCGCGCTGCTGGCCGAGGGCGCGCACGTCGCCGCCTGCGCCCGCGACGGCGTCCGGCTGGAGAAGGCCCTCGCCGACCTGCCCCGTGCCGACGGAGCCCGGCTGTACACCGCGTCCTGCGACGTGCTCGACCAGGCGCAGGTGGAAACGTTCGTCGCCGATGCCGCCCGCGAGCTGGGCGGCCTGGCCGGGGTCGTGAACAACGCGGGCCGGTCGCTGATGGCGCGGCTCGCCGAGACCACCGACGACCAGTGGCGGGACGAGCTGCACCTCAAGATCTTCTCGGTCCTGCACGTCGTCCGGGCCGCGTTGCCGTGGCTGCGGGCCGCGGCGAATCCGGCTGTGGTGAACGTGAACGCGATCCTCGCGCGCCAGCCCGAACCTCGGTTGGCAGCCACTTCGGCGGCGAGGGCGGCGTTGCTCAATCTCTCCACGACGTTGGCGACCGAATTGGCCGAGGACGGCGTGCGAGTCAACTCGGTCTGCCTCGGCCTGGTCGACACCGGACAGTGGCGGCGCCGGTACGAGGCCTCCGGCAGCAAGCTGTCCTTTGTGGACTGGTCGGCTGAGCTGGCTGCCGACCGCGGCATCCCGCTCGGCCGCCTCGGCACCGCGGAAGAGGTCGCTTTCCCCATCGTCACGCTGCTTTCGCCGCGTGCCTCCTACGTGACCGGCGCGACGATCGACGTCGGCGGCGGCATTGCCCGTTACGTCTAGAAGGGACGGACCCATGAATCACGGTCACGGAGGCGAGCTTCTCGTTCGCCTGCTGTCCGAAGCCGGAGTGGACACCGCCTTCGGCGTGGTGAGTGTGCACAACCTGCCGCTGGTGGAAGCGGTCGCGCAGCAGCTGCGGTTCGTGCCCGTGCGGCACGAAGCCGCCGCGGTGAACGCCGCCGACGGGTACTCCCGGGCCAGCGGCGGCCTCGGCGTCGCGATCACCAGCACCGGCACCGGCGCGGGCAACGCGGCGGGCGCGCTGGTCGAGGCCCTCACGGCGGGCAGTCGCGTGCTGCACGTGACCGGTCAGATCGACTCCGAATTCCTCGGCAGCGGACGCGGCGTCATCCACGAGACGCGCGACCAGATCGGCATGCTGACCGCGATTTCCAAGCACGCGGCCACGGTCACGTCGGTCGAGACCGCCGAGGAGACGCTGCGTGCGGCGATCCGGCACGCGCTGTCCGTGCCGAGCGGTCCGGCGAGCGTCGAATGGCCGATCGACCTGCAGTACTCGCGGCACGAGTTCCGTACTGGCTCGCTCGAACCGACCCCGATCCCGCCGCCCGACGCCGCTGCGCTCGCGGAAGCCGCCGAACTGCTCGCCGCCGCCCGCCGTCCGGTGTTCTGGCTCGGCGGGGGAGCGACCGGCGCTCGCGACGAGGTGCGCGCGCTCGCGGAACGGCTCGGCGCGGCCGTGTTCACCAGCAACTCCGGCCGCGGCACGGTGCCGGAGAACCACGAACTGGTCGTCGGGAACTTCGCCGCGCACGAGTCGGCGGCGCAACTCCTCGCCGACGCCGACCTGCTCGTCTCGATCGGCACGCACTTCCGCTCGAACGAAACCAAGCACTACCACCTCGCATTGCCCGAACGGCACCTGCAGATCGACGTCGACGCCGACGCGCTGGGCCGCGTCTACCCGGCCACTGTCGGAGTGCAAGGCGATGCCGCGACCGTGCTCGCCGGTCTGTCCACTGTGGAAGCCAACACCGAACCGGGCTGGCGCGACCGCGTCGTCAAGACCCGCAAAGCGGTGCGGGACAAGCTGAACGAGGCGATCGGCCCGTACGCGGAGATCTGCGCCGCCCTGCGCGACGGCCTCCCCGCCGAGTCCGTGATCGCCCGCGACGTCACCATCCCGTCGAGCCAGTGGGGCAACCGGCTGCTGGACATCCACGACCCGCGCACCAACGTGTTCCCGGTCGGCGGCGGCATCGGACAGGGCCTCGCCACCGGCATCGGGGCCGCGCTCGCGACGCCGGACGCGCCGACCGTGGTGATGGTCGGCGACGGCGGCCTCGCAGTGCACCTCGGCGAACTCTGCACGCTGGCCCAGGAACGGCCGTGGCTCGCGCTGGTCGTGTTCAACGACGGCGGATACGGCGTGCTGCGCAACATGCAGGACCACCACCGCGGACAGCGTGCCGGGGTCGACCTGTTCACCCCCGATTTCGCGCGCCTGGCGCAGTCGCTGGACCTGCCGCACACGCTGGTGTCGAAGCCGGGCCAGTTCGCCGACGTGCTGGCGAAAGCGGTGGCCCAGCACGGCCCGTCGGTGATCGAGGTCGACGTGACCGCTTTGCCCGCGACGCCGCGGCCGTTCGTGCCGCCGGTGCCGGTTCCGGAGAGCTGAGGGAGACCAGACGTGGGAGGCACCATCGAAGCTGCCGAAGTCCACCATCACGGGCACGGACCCGCGAACCGCCGCCGCCGGGTGGTGCGGACGTCCGCGCCGCTGCTGGTGCGGCATCCGCCCGGCCGCGTGCGCGGCGCGGTGCTGGTGCTGCACGGCGCCGCCGGCCTCGACGAACCCGTCGAGAACTGCTGCCGCACGCTCGCGAGCTGCGGATACGTCACTGTCGCGCCGCTGTTCTACTACGAGACCGGCGGCCACACTTTCGGTCCGGACAAAGCGGACGCCGCCTTCGCCGCGCTCGCGCTTTCCGACCTCGAAGCCGACCTCGCCGGCGCGCTCGATTACCTCGGGACCCGGCTGGGCATGCCGCGCCACCGCGTGGCCGCCGCCGGTTTCGGCTCCGCCGCCCACCTCGCCGAACTGGCGGGCGTGGACCTCGCCGCCGCACTCGGACCCGCGCCGCCACCGTGGCCCGGTACGCCCGGATTCGACCCGCACGCACCCGACCGGCTCGTGCTGCCCGCCGGACCGTCCGCCGCGGACGACCTGGTCCGGTTCCTGGACGCCGAGCTGCCGGACTCTCCTCCGGCCCGCTGAAACCCCCTACGATCGATTGCACGCTCCGGCTCCGAGGAGGGCCCATGAGTATCGCCGCCACCCCCGAGGTGACCCAGCGGGACATCGCCGCCCGGCTGGAACGGCTCCCGATGTCGCGCTGGCAGGTGTCGATTCGCCTGATCATCGGCATCGTCACGTTCTTCGAGGCGTTCGACCAGCTGCTGATCGCCTACACGCTGCCGGTCATCGGCCGCGAATGGCACATGACGACCGCGTCCAGCACCGCGACGCTGACCATCGGCTCGATCGGCATGCTGCTCGGCGCGCTCGCGTCCGGCTGGGCCGCCGACCGGATCGGCCGCGTCAAGGTGATCACCCTGTGCGTCGCCGTCACGGCGTTGTGCAGCTTGGCGATGACGCTGTGCACCGCGTTGCTGCCGTTCCTGATCCTGCGATTCGTCCAAGGCCTCGCGATCGGCGGTGAAGTGCCGACCGCGGCCGCGTACATCGCGGAGATCAGCCGGGCCCGCCGCCGCGGCCGCTTCGTGCTGATGTACGAGATCGTCTTCCCGGCCGGGCTCGCGGTCGGCGCGCTGGTCGCGGCCTGGGTCATCCCGCACTGGGGCTGGCGTCCGCTGTTCGCGCTGGCCGCCGTTCCGGGCCTCGCCGCGGTGCTGCTGCAGTTGCGGATCCCGGAATCGCCGCGCTGGCTCGCCTCGCACGGGCACATCGAGAAGGCCGAGGCGACGATGGCGCTGATCGAGCGCCGGGTCGAGGAGTCCCTTGGCCGCCCGCTTCCTCCGCCCGCCGAAGCCGTCGCGGCACCGGCAGCGGTTCCTTCGAAGCGCAGTTCGTTCCGCGACCTGTTCGCCGGTCGCTACCGGCGGCGCACGCTGATGGTGTGGACGATCTGGTTCGTCGGCTACCTCGCCAACTACGGCATCACCTCGTGGCTGCCGACGCTGTACAAGGGTTCGTTCCACCTCTCCATCGGCCAGGCGCTCTGGTACAGCACCGCCACCTCGGTCGCCGGTCTCGTCGGCTGCCTGATCGCCGCGCTGGTCGTGGACAAGCTCGGCCGCCGGGTCGTGCTGGCCGCGGGCCTGGGCGGGACGACCGCGATGCTGGTCGTGCTGGGCGCGCTCGGCGCCGGGACTCCGTTGCAGCTGCTGGTGTGGTCGTCGCTCGCGGCGATGTTCAACTTCGCGGTGAACGTCTGCCTGTACCTGTACACGCCGGAGCTGTACCCGACCCGCAGCCGCGCGCTGGGCGTCAGCCTCGGCGGCGTGATGAACCGGTTCGGCCTGATCCTCGGCCCGATCCTGGTCGGCGCGCTGTACGCGGGCGGCAGCGGGCTCGCGTCGGTGTTCCTGGTGCTCGGCGGGATCTGCTTCGTCGGCGCGCTGGTCGCCGGGTTCTTCGCCGAGGAGACCAAGGGCCGCACGCTGGAAGAGGTTTCGCCGTGACGGACGCGCTGCGCGTGGTCCTGCTCGGCACGGCGGCCGGGCCGTACCCGGCGCCGGGCAGGCAGGGCTGCGCGAACGCGGTGGTGGTCGGCGGGCGCGTCTACCTGGTCGACGCGGGCTACGGGACGCTCGGCAAGTACGTCTCCGCCGGGCTGTCCCTGCGCGATCTGGGCGGGGTGTTCGTGACGCACCTGCATTCCGACCACGTCGCCGAGCTGTTCACGCTCTTCCTGCTCGGCTGGGGTCCGGCGAACCAGGGCGTCGTCGAGCCGGTGCGGATCTACGGCCCCGGCCCGGACCCGACCGACCCCGGCCCGCCCGCCGCGGGCACGGAGGGGCTGGTGGCGGGCAATCTCGCGGCGTTCGGACAGGACGTCGCGGTGCGCCAGCGGACCAGCGACCGGCCGCGGCTGGCCGGGCTCATCCACGCCACTGATCTTTCGGCGGCGGGTGCGGAAATCGTGGTGCACGAAGACGACCGGGTGCGCGTGACGGCTCGGGCCGTCCCGCATCCGCCGCTGCACCTGGCGCTGGGCTACCGGTTCGAGACGGAACACGGCGTCGTCGCCTTCTCCGGCGACACCGCCCGAAGCGACGCGGTCGGCGAGCTGGCCGCGGGCGCCGACTTGCTGGTGCACGAAGCGATGGAGCCCGATTTCTACCGCAGCATCGGCTATTCGCCGAAGCTGCTGGACTTCCTCGCCGCTTCGCACACCTCGCCCGCGGACGTCGGCCGGGTCGCCGCGGCGGCCGGGGCCCGGCGGGTCGCGCTGTCGCACCTCGGCCCGTCCGATCCCGCCCGCCTCGACGACGAAGGCTGGCTCGGCCGGGTCCGCCCGCACTACTCCGGCCCGGTCGTCGTGGGCCACGACCTGCTCGACCTCACTGTCTAAAAGGAGCTTTCGCTGTGCCGGAAATCGCGATCGTCGGCGGCGGGATCGGCGGCCTCGCCGCCGCCGTCGCCCTGCGGAAGGCCGGATTCTCGCCGGTCGTGCACGAACAGGCGGCCGGATTCGGCCGCGTCGGCGCGGACATCAACCTGACCCCCAACGCCGTCCGCGCCCTCGACGGCCTCGGCATCGGCGACGAACTGCGCGAAACCGCCGCGCGGCCGAAGTACCGGATCAGCCGCACCTGGGACACCGGCGAGGAAACGTCGCGACTGCCGATGGGCGACGAGGCCGAACGCCGCTACGGCTCGCCGCAGCTCACGATGCACCGCGCGGACCTGCTGGCCGCCTTGGAACGCGCGCTGCCCGACGGCGTAGTCCACTTGGGACACAAGCTGACCGGACTGTCCACAACGGACTCGGTGTCGCTGGACTTCGGATCTTCGACTGCTTCCGCGGACGTCGTGATCGGCGCCGACGGCATCCACTCGGCCGTCCGCACCGCGTTGTTCGGCGCGGAACACCCGGAGTTCACCGGCGTGGTCGCCTATCGCGCGGTGCTGCCCGCGGGTTCGGTGGACGTGCCGAACCTGGACTGCTTCACCAAATGGTGGGGTCCGGATCCGGACACGCAGCTGGTGACGTTCCCGCTCAACCGCGGCGAGGACGTGTTCGTCTTCGCCACCACGCGGCAAAGCCAGTGGCGGCACGAATCCTGGACCACGCCAGGGGATGTCGACGAACTGCGCGAGGCGTACCGCGGCTTCCACCCCGAGGCCCGCGCGTTGCTGGCGGCGTGCGATTCGGTGCTGCAATCGGCGCTGTACGTCCGCGATCCGCTGCCGAACTGGTCATCCGGCCCGGTGACGCTGCTGGGCGACGCGTGCCACCCGATGATGCCGTTCATGGCCCAGGGCGCGGGAATGGCCATCGAGGACAGTGTGGTGCTGTCACGGGCGCTGGCGGCGTACCCGAACACCGAGGTAGCGCTGAAGGCCTACCAAGCGGCCCGGCTGGACCGGACCCGCGAAGTGCAACTGGCCTCGCGGGGCAACAGCTGGCTCAAGGCGAGCGGAAACAGCTCGGCCGCGGCGGACGCGATCTACGGGTACGACGCTTGGCATACTTCGGTGTGACCCAGGTCATAGTTCGGGTCGCGGGTGGCGTGTCTGGCCGGGACGGTGCCGTTCGACGCGTAGGTGAGCAGGCACCGTCCCGAACCAGGAGCTGATCCCATGCGCACCATCATCGCCACCGCGTTCGTTTCCCTCGACGGCGTCGTCGAAGCCCCCGGCGGCGAAGCCGGCTACCGGAACTCCGGCTGGACCTTCAAGGACATCGAATTCGACCCCGCCGCCTACGCGCTCAAGGGCGCCGAGCAGGAGGAAGCGACCGCGCTGCTGCTCGGCCGCGTCAGCTACGAGGCGTTCTCGCCGGTGTGGCCGGACATGACCGAGGAGTTCCCGCACTACAACGCGATGCCGAAATACGTCGTGTCCACCACCCTGCGCGACGAGGACCTGGTGACGAACTGGGGCGAAACGACCATTCTCCGCTCCCTCGACGACGTCGCCGCGCTGAAGGAAACCGAGGGCGGCCCGATCATCGTCAACGGCAGCGCGACGCTGGTCCGCGCCCTCACCGACGCGGGCCTCGTCGACCGGCTGAACCTGCTGGTCTTCCCGGTCCTGCTGGGCGCGGGGAAGCGGCTGTTCAGCGAGACCGACAAGGACAAGCAGCCGCTGAAGTTGATCGATAGCGAGAGTTACTCGAACGGGATCCAGAAGCAGATCTTCGAGTTCGTCCGCTGAGCGGATCCGCAGGGGCACCTCGACAGCAGCCGAGCAAGCCCGCCAGCCCCATCTAGGCACTGACAAGCCGGTGCATACTCGACGCCATGGCCCGTCGTTACCACCACGGCGATCTGCGGCAGGCGGTGCTGACCGCGGCCGTCGAGGTGCTCGGCGAATCCGGCCCGGCCGCGGTCAACCTGCGCGACCTCGCCCGCCGGGTCGGGGTCTCGCACGCCGCCCCGGCGCACCACTTCGGCGACCGCACCGGCCTGCTCACCGCCGTCGCCGCGCAGGGGTTCGACCTGCTCGCCGACACGCTCGAGGAGATGCCGCCCGAGCCGGACCTGCTCGAGGCCGGGGTCGCCTACGTCTCGTTCGCGGTCGGGCACCGGGCGCATTTCGAGGTGATGTTCCGCGCGGACCTGCTCCGCGGCGACGACCCGGACCTCCGAGCCGCGCAGGAGCGGAGCAGCCAGGCGCTGGACTGGGCCGTCGCCGGGTTCCGGGACGACAGCGTCGACCCGGTGGTCGCGGGCGCGGCGGCCTGGTCGCTCGTGCACGGGTTCGCGACGCTGTGGCTGCAGCGGGCGCTGCCCGCGGACCTCGGCGACGACGCTGCGGCGGCCGCGCGCTCGGTCGCCGGACTGCTCGTCCGGGGTGCGCACCCGCCGTCCGGGTGACCCGCGGAACCGCGGCCGCGGCGGGCTCGTCTCATCGCCGACTTTCCCGGACCGGATGCCTGCGGTCCGGCTGGCTGACATACTGGTGCGCGCGTCCGAGGAGGACGCCCGCTGGGAGGTGGACTGGGGTGAGTTCGCACCGGGTTTCCGACTGGGCAGACGTCCGTGCCCTGCACAAGAAACAGGCCAAGGAGACGCACCGGTCCGGGCGGCCGGAGACGTCGGATTCCGTGCGGGACCCGTCGGGGGCGGGCAACGCCGAGATCGTCGCCGACACCGGGATCATCGAGCTCGACCCGGCCGAGATCGCCGCGGCCGACGCGGAGCTGGAGAAGCGCCAGCAGGAGCTGACCGCGTGCCTCGAACAGGCCAAGGCGCTCGTGCATCCGCTCAAGGACGGCACCAGCCCGGTGGCCGCGCACCTGCGGAAGGCGTTCGGCCTGCGCGGGTCCGCCGACGGCGGCGCGCAGGCGATCCTGCAGCAGTACCTCGAGGAGCTGTCGTCCTTGCGCGAGGCCATCCGCCGGGCGAGCGCGGGGCACGTCCAGCAGGAAAGCGACGCGAAGGACTCGCTCGACGCGCTGGGCCGCCGGGCGGACGACGGGGGAGGGACGCCGGCATGAGCCGGACACCGGGCTACGAACGGCTGCCGTACGAGAAGCACCGCAAGCACCGGCTGTGGAGCGAGGACCACCCGCCCACCGCCGCGCAGCGCCGCGTCCTGCGGCGCACGAAGCTCGCCCAGCGGGCCAACATGAAGGACACGTCCTTCGGCAAGATCAACTGGAACGCCTGGGCGCACACCACGCTCTACGACATGATCATGACCGCGGACCCGGTCGCCATGGGCGCGTCCGCGCACCAATGGGGGAAGCTGGCGTACGACGTCGATTCGGCGACCTCCGCGGTGCACAAGACGGTGCAGAAGCTGCTGCTGTCCTGGCGCGGCGGCGCGGCCGGGAACGCGGCGCAGTCGGCGTCGAAGCTGACGTCCTGGGGTGCGGGCGCGAGCGAGACGATGCGCACGGTCGGCGACAAGCTCGACCACTACACGAGCGCGGTCGAAACGGCGAAGCACAAGATGCCGGAGCCGGTGTTCTACACGGCGGAGAACCAGTTCCGCGACGGCTACGACCTCAACGCGGCCAGCGGTCCCAGCGGCGCGGTGATGGTCGATCAGCTCCTCGACGACCACCTGCCCGCCAAACGCGCGGCGTCGCACGCCAAGGCCGAGGCGGTCCGCGTGATGGAGGGCTACGAGACGTCCAGCAAGGGCGTGCACGACAAGCTGCCGCATTTCACCGAGGCGCCCGCGGTCACGAACGTCGATCCGGACGGCCGGTCGCGCAGCGATTCGCGCGGCTCCCGGGATTCGTCCGGTTACTCGGACGCGGCCGTCACCACGGCTTCGTCCGCTCCGGCGGGAGGCGCCGGGCTGCTGCCGGGGATGAGCGGTCCGGGCGGAACAGCCGGTATGCCGGGTTCGCTGGGCGCCGGGCCGGGCGGTGCGCTCGGCGCGGGCGCGGGTGCCGGAAGCGGGGGCGCGTTGCCGGGCGGACTGCTGGGCGGCTCGGTCGGAGCAGGCGGCGCGGCGGCCGGGGCAGCCGGTGCGGCCGGCGCCGCGGCGGGCGCGCGCGGCGGCAGCCCGATGTCCGGCGGGTTCTTCCCGCCGATGGCGGGCCAGCGCGGCGACGGCTCCGACGACCATCAGAACCGCTACACCAAGGGCAGCTCCTTCGACTTCCTCGAGGACCTGCCGGACGCGTACCCGCCCGTGCTGGGCGAGTGAGGCGGGGATGGCCAGACATCTCCCGGAGGTCGACGGGGTAGCGCTCTCGCACCTGGAATTCGACCTGCTGTGGTCGGATTTCGACCTCGGCCCCATGCCGTATCCGTTCGACGTGCCCTCGCACGGTTCCACGATGGACGAACGCGACCAGCTCGGCGTCCAGGTCGCGGAAAGCCTCGCGGCGGCCGGGCTGCTCGACGAGGACGACGAACCGCACCCGCGGCTGGGCCAGGTGTTCGCGGTGCTGGCCGAGCCGGTGTTTTCGGTCGACCTGCTGGTGTTCCGCGACCCGCCGCTGCGCGCGCTGGCCGCGGCCGGGCGCAAACTGGGCGTGCTGGCCGTGCTCGACGCGGGCGAACTCGCGCTGCGGCCGTGCCTGCCCGACGACGTCCCGCAGCTCGCCGCGAGCGTCGTCGGCCCCGCCGAACCCGGTCCGGGCAACGTGGTGCGGCTGCCGCGCTCGGTGTTTTCCGAGGCGATGCAAGCGTTTGCGGACAGCGGGCACGCCGCGTTCGAGCGGGTGCTCGGCCGGGCGGGTCTGGCCGGCCGGGACCTCCGGGCGATTTCGACGCTCGTCACCACGCCGCGCGTCGCGTACGGACAGTTCGCGGTGAACGGCCCAGGAGGACGTTCGCCGGTGGTCGCCTGGTACGACACGGAAGCCGGGCGGTACGGCGCGGTCGTGCACGAGTCCGCGGGAACGAAGTGGGTCACTCTCGCGCCCGCGGACCACGCCTGGCTCGCCGACCGGATGCAGGAACTGGGACGCGGGGTTTCGTCCGTTCGGGGGACTAGGGAACCTGAGGACGAAGGCTTCCGTCTCACTTAGGGCAGCGGCGAAGCGCCCTGCTGAAGGGGGCAGGAAATGAGCAAGTTGTCGGCCGAGGAGATCGCCCAGCACGCGTACCGGGCCGGGTTCCGCGGGCACGCGCTCACCACCGCGGTCGCGGTGGCGCTGGCGGAATCGGGCGGGAACACCCGTGCGCACAACGGGACCCCGCCGGACAATTCGTACGGGCTGTGGCAGGTCAACATGCTCGGCTCGCTCGGGCCCGCCCGCCGCCACGAGTTCCATCTGCACTCCAACGACGAACTGTTCAACGCGGACGAGAACGCCAAGGCGGCCTGGGCGATTTCGGGGCACGGCAAGAGCTTCCAGCCGTGGTCCACCTACACCAACGGCGCGTACAAGAGCCATCTCGCCGCCGCGCGCAAGGCCGCCGAGGACGTCACGCGCCACCACGGCAAGGGCGCGCACCATCCGCACAAAACCGAGCACCACCCGCACAAACCGCACCACGGCAAGGGCGGCAAGGACGGCGGGTTCAAGGCCGATCTCGAACAGTTCCTCGCCTATGAGCGCACCACCGAGCACGTCGCGAACGAACTGGTTTCGGTCGGCCGGAAGACGGTGCACCGGGTCACCGGGATCGCCAAGGACAGCTTCGGGAAGGTCGGCGAGGAAACCGGATTCTCCGACGCGCTGGGGGATTTCAGCCGTTCGCTGGAATCGCAGGTGCGGGCCACCGGAGCGCACGCGCGCACGCTGAGCGCCTCCGTTTTCCGGGCCCGGCAGGCATACGCCGGCGCGGATTCCGACGCGAGCGCGGCGATCAGCGCACACGACATCAAGGGCATCCTGGGCTGAGGGGGAATCCGTGCTGGACACCGCAGGGGTCGCGACGCTGTTCGCGGACGAGATGAAAACGCACCACGGCAAGCTTCGCGGCAAGGCCGCGGACTCGCAGGCCGCGCAGCACGCGCTGCAGCAGGCCGCGCGCGAGATCACCGAACAGTACGAAGCGCAGCGCAAAGCCGCGCACGCGCTGCTGAACACCTGGCACAGCAAGGCGAATCCGGCGTTCGAGCACGACACCGGCAAGTTCGGCCGCGATCTCAAGGTCACCGCGCAGGCGAGCACGCACGGGGCCAAGGTGGTCAGCGAGGTCACCGACGCGCTAGCCGGGCGGCACCAGGCCACCGGCAAGCTGATCGACGAGTTCGTCGCGAAGGCGCGCAAGATCATCGACGCCGGATACGTCCTGGCGCGCAACGGAAGCCCGGCCGCCCTGCTGATGGCGATCGGCGACGTGGCCGATCTGGCGGGCAAGTACCTCAAGGAGTCCGGCGGGCACCTGAAGAACGCCCGCGCGGAGATGGAGGAAGCGGCGCGCAAACTGCGTGCGCTGCAGAAGGACCTGAACCACGACGGCGTCGCCGACCCGGGCGGAACGCACCGCGCCAAGCCAGGCGACCACCGCAAGCACGAGCAGCACAAAAAGCACGAAGCGCACAAAAAGCACGAGCAGCACCACGGCAAGACGCACGCGAGCCACAGCAAGAAGGTCGACAAGATCCTCGACCACGCGCGGCACAACCTCGGCTACCACGAGGGCCCGAACAACCGGAACAAGTGGGGCCCGACCGGACAGCCGTGGTGCGCGTACTTCGCGACGTCGATGTGGCGTTCGGCCGGGGTGGACATCCCGAAGTACGGCTTCACCGGCGACGTCTACAAGTGGGGCCAGCGCCACCACCTCGCCTACGACCGCGGCGCGCTCGCGCACAACGCGCGTCCCGGCGACACGATCCTCTTCGGCGACGGTCCGTCCTGGGGGCAGAGTCACCACATCGGGATCATCGAAAAGGTCGAGGGCAACAAGATCACCACGATCGAGGGCAACGCGAACGACCAGGTCGAGCGCCTCACGTACACGCTGCCGCGCGACCTGCACAAGTTCTACGGCGGAGTGCACCCGAAGTGAGCATCACCGGCACGGCGCGGCACGCCGGGGTGACCGTCGAAGTCGCCCCCGGCGGCGCTTTGCGCACCCTGGAGTTGACCGCAGACGCCCTCCGAGCCGGCGGCCCCCGCCTGGCGGACACGATCCTGCACGCAGTCCGCGAGGCGGCCGCTGAGGCGAACGAACGCGCCCGCCGCGCGCTGGAAGCCGAACTGGGCGACCTCGGCGGTACCGACCTGCGCAGCCTCGGCCTCGGTTCGGAGCAGGACCTGGCGGACCGCGCCGAAGACACCACACCGGACACGTGGAGGGTGTGATGACAGAGACGTACCAGGAGAACGAGGATTCGCGCGCGAACACGAATCCGGCTGAGCAATTCGGGCCCGGCGAGCCTTGGGAGGAGTCGCCCGATCCCGATCCTGACGGGGACGAACGAGGGATCGACGAACTCATCGAGATCGCCGAAGAAATCCCGGACCAGCTGGGCCTGTCCGAAGGCCTAGCCGCCCTGCGCGCGACGGCCAGCCGCGAGGGACTGAGCGTCACGGTGAACATGCACGGCATGCTCGTCCACCTGGACATCGGAGAACCCGCCCTCGAACTGGGCCCGGACGCCCTGGCCGCGGAAATCTCGCGACTCAGCACCGAGGCAGGCACGAAGGCGCTGCACCAGGGCTTGCGTGCCATCCGCGCAGGATGCGTCCCCGCAGTCGCAGCGGCAGTCGGAGACACGCTGGCACTGGACGAGGTTCCGGAACCAACGCCCGATCCGGCCACCACCCGCGAACCTGACCCGGCACCGCCACCGCCACCGCCACCGGCACCGCCTGCGCGACGCCGGGCCCCGGCCGAGGAATCGGACGACGGAGGGTTCGTGCTCAAGCCGGTCAAGGACTGAGCGGCGCGCAGGGCACCCACCTCTCCGGGCACCTGCCGACGGTCCTGACCCGGCTCCGGCCTCGCGGCGCTGGTCGAAAACCGAGATGGCGAAGGATTCCAGGCTGCCCGCCCGAGGGTGTTCTCCTCATGACAGCGACCTCCGAAGGCGGTGCCTGCTGTTCTCCGCAATGCTCGGTGGTGCTCGCGAAGCGGGTCAAGAACACTCGCATGCCCGGGGGCGTGCCCGCCATCCTGAACCAGCAGCCTCGCGCCTCAGCTGACGACGAGATCGTGTCTAAGCCGGTCAAGAACGGATACCGCGCACGGCATTCACCTGCCCGGGGTGTCTCCGAGAATCCGTCCGCGTCCTGAACCGGCCTCGGTTGACGACGGGCTCGCCCCAATCCGGTCGAGGCCCGAACACCGCACGCGGCACCCGCCTGCGCGGCGTGTCCCCGAGCACCCGCCCCCGTCCCGCACCGGTCGCGCAGCGTCGCACCCCAGCCAGTCAAGAACTCAACATCACACCCGTCCCCCGAGCGCACTCGGTGCGTCCCCGAGCGCCCGCACGCCGCCGATGCCATCCTGGGAGGCATGACCCACTACGCGCTGACCCAGTCCGTGGCGATCGCGACCGACCTCGAGGCCAAGGGATTCCTCGGCACGGTCGGCAAAATCGCCGCCGCCACCGTCATTTTCTTCATCGCCATCGGCCTGATCGTCGGGCTCATCCTCGGGTACTTCATCGGCCGTTCGGTCGGACGGCGCCAGGGCAGCGGCGGCTGATCGGGTTAACCCGCCTGTCCGGAACGGGACAGAACCTCGCGCGGGTCTTCACCGTCACCCGCGCGGGTTTCTATTCTGGGTGGAAATTCACCCAGGCGAGGGGACGAGTCCATGCGGACCGTGCTCGTAGTGCTGCTCGTGTTCGCCTCGTTGACCGTCCCGCGCACGGCCGCCGCCGTCTGCGCGCTCTCGTGCGACACCCTTGACCCGTCGAGGGCCGCGCAGGAGAGTTTTCCCTTGCCGGACAAGAACATCAACGGCCGGGTGCTGCGCCTGCACGTCTCCGACCAGGACGGGATGGCCTGGGCCAGCATCGACAACGGCCGCACCGGCGACGCGGTGTGGCTCGACCGTTCCTGGGACGGCGGCAGCACCTGGGACGGCCTGCTCGGCAAAGCGAGCATCCCGGACACGTGGACCGGCACCCGCACGCTCATGTACAACCTCACCGACCCCGTCGGCCACCGCCGCGGCCTGCTCCGGGCCTGCGGGGACGCACAAGCGGTCGCCTGCACAGGCTGGATCTATCCGACCGTCTGCGCCGCCGCCTGCGACGGTTCCGCTCCTGGCACCGGCGACACCCAGCCGGTACCGCCCGCGACGATCTTCGGCCGCACCGTCCGGCTCCACTTCGACGACCGCGGTATGGCCTGGTCCAGCATCGATTCCGGCGGCCCCGGCGACGAAACCTGGCTGGACCGTTCGTGGGACGAAGGCACGACCTGGCCCGACGGCTCGTCACTCGGCCGCACGAGTGTCCCCGCCGCCGCGACCGCGACACAGACCGCAACGTTCGCCACCCAAGATCCACGCGGACGGCTGAATGGCGGCGCCGTTCGAGCATGCGGCCGGGAAGCTTCTCACAACGAAGGCGCCTGCACCGCCTGGGCACGCCCCGCGCAATCCCGGGTCTCGGCCGCCGTCGACGCTTTGCTGTGGTCCCACGACATTTACCGCGCCTGGTGGCCGTCGAGCTGGTGGAATTCTGCGGTAGCGGTGACCGCACTGGCGGATTCCGGAGTGTCCAACCTAGATCCAGTACTGGCAAGGGTTTTCGACGTGAACCGCGCCGCCTTCCCCGCCGGAGCCCGCAGCTCCGACCCGATCGACGGCGACTTCATCAGCCGCGCCATCGACGACTCCGCCTGGTGGGCCCTGGCCTGGCTCGCGGCATACGACCGTACACACGACTCCCGATATCTCGCCGAAGCCACGAAAATCGCCGATTACGTGCACGGTTTCTGGGACCCCGGCACATGCGGCGGGGGAGTGTGGTGGGATCGCGAACGGACGTACAAGAACGCCGTCACCAGTGGCCTCTACCTCCGCCTAGCCGCCGCCCTGCACCGCCGCCTGCCCGACGACACCGAATGGCTGGCCCGCGCCCGCACCGCCGGCGATTGGTACCTGCGGAGCGGCCTGATCAACTCAGCCGGCCTGGTCAACGACGGCCTGACCGCAAGCTGCACGAACAACGGCCAAACCGTCTGGACCTACAACCAGGGCTTAGCCATCGGCGGCTTCACCGAACTCTGGCGAGCAACCGGCGACCAGTCCTATTTGGACGCCGCCCACCGATTGGCTGATTCGGCGATAACCGGTCTGACTTCGGGTGGGGTGCTGGTAGAATCGTGTGAGAGCGGCTCGTGCGATGACAATCAGAAGCAATTCAAGGGCATCTTCCTGCGCTACTTCGGCGACCTCGCGACGGCTACCGGCGAACAGAAGTACCGAGATTTCGTGCAGCAGCAAGCGGATTCGATCTGGCTGCGAGACCGGGACTCCCTGAACCGGATCGGCCAACGGTGGACCGGCGGCACCCCGAACGCGGTGGACTGGCGGACACAGGCTTCGGGACTGGAAGCGTTGATCGCCGCTGCCGCGCAGTAGGACCGCGCTGGCCGAGATGCCGCGCGGTGGCGGGAATCCGTCGGGACGGCTGGTGCCGCGACCGTCGGATGCTGCGTGACGACTGGAAGTGGCTTGGTTGCCGGGACGTCGCGTGGTCGTGGAGATGTTGTGCGGTATCTGGATGTTGCATGGTCGCCGGGACGCCCAGCGGTTGTTCGGAATGTTGCATGGTGGTCAGGGTTGCTGCGCGATTCTTGGGACGCTGTGCGGTGGTTGTGATGCCGCAGTGGTCGCGGGAATCTTTGCTGTGGACGAAGGTTGTGTCGCAACTCGGATTCTGCACGCTTGCCAGGACACCACAAGGCGTGACGTCGCCCCGATCCTGAGTCGCCGCCCCACCTGGAACCGCGGCGGCTCAGGATCCGTTCCGCCACACGCGACGAATCGAAAGGGTGTCGCCAATAGTGACCGTAGGGTCGCCGTCGACCAGTACGAGGTCTGCGCGCAGTCCAGGCTTGATGTGGCCGCGGTCGGGCAGACCGAAGCGTCGAGCGGGGACCGAGGTCGCTGCCCGCAAGGCCTCGGGCGGAGTGAAGCCCGCCGTTGTCAGGAGGCGCAGTTCGTCGTGCAGGCTCGCCCCGTGGGCCATCCCTGGCGCGCCGAGGTGGGCTGCGTCCGTGCCCGCCAGGATGTCGACTCCGGCCTTCTTCAGTGCTGCCAACGTTTCCACTGCGTAGCCGAAGTGTTCGCGCGGGCTCGTGGCCATCGCACCGGACAGGTTCTCGAGCCATTCCGGAGTCAGCTTGGGGAAGACCCGCGCATCCTCAGCGAGTCGGCGGCCAGCGGGCTCGCCGGTGATCGACGCGATTACCGTCAAGGTCGGAATGACGAACACACCGGCGACGGCGATCTTTTCGATCAACTCCGCGGTATGCGGACGGTCGAAGAACAGATGGCTGAGTCCGTCCACTCCGGCGTCGACGACCTGTCCTGCGGTCTCGACGGTCATCGCGTGCGCCAGCACCATTTTCCCGCGACTGTGGCTTTCGCGAACCGTCGCTTCGACCAGTTCGGGAGCGAGCCTGGGCAGGTTGCCGCTCCCGAAAAGCTGGCCGTCCTCCACCAGGACCTTGAGATAGTCGGCACCCTCCGCGATCCGGGCCTCGACAAACGCCGCCACCTCGTGCGGACGCGTCGCAGTCGGCCATGGCGGGTCGCCCTTTCTCAGTTGCTGCGGATGCCCGCCCGCCGGGGTGAGACCGATGGACGGAGACAGCACGTCAGCTAGGTCATTCGAGGCGGCGACCTTGCGGCGCAACGGAATTATCTGTTGCGGCATCGAGAGCATGTCGAATTCGGTGGTGACTCCGAAGGTCAACGCTTGGCGCAGCGACTGTTCGTCGGTGTGCGTATGCGCGTCGATCAAGCCGGGCAGCAGCGTGGCGCCTGCTCCGTCAATGAGGTCGACACCCTCGGGGCGGGCCCCGCCGACGCTCGCGATTCTTCCGTCAGCGACCTCGACATCGACGGTTCCGAGCGAGTTCTCGCCGTCGAAGACATGTGCGCCAGTGATGACGAAGTGGTTCACGGAGGCTCCAAGCGGATGGTGCGAAGGTGGCTCAGGAACCGTAAGCGGCGGGTGATCATGGTGCCAAGAAGGCACTTTTCGGGTAGGTGGTGAGGGCGAGGTGACCGGCTTACCTTGCGGCTGCAGAGGCCAGGCCTCGTGGTCAGCGGATCCCGTGCAGTCGCGCAGGGCGAGGCGGGATCCCCTCGGTCGACACGCCGTCATCGGTGCTTAGGCAGCGGCTCGAACCGGGTGCCGTTGTCGCGGATTCGCCCGGCCAGGGGTGACACATCAAGGCAACCGCGTCGGGGAGGTGCCAGGGCAACTGCCGTTACACGACGTTGCGGCGGAGGCACGAGGGCTACCGCGGCGACACGACGCTCCAAGCGGCAAGTCAGGGCGTCGCCCCGACGTCCAGCACGACCCATCACGGCGCCAACACGACGTCCCGCGCGGGCCCATCGGGACCACCGCCCCCAAGTCGCCGCCCCGACAACACCCACCCTCCTCCGCGAGCGAGCCCGAGCCATCCCCCCCCGGGGGCAACGCGACCCTCCTCCGCAAGCGAGCCCAGCCATCCCCGCCCGGCACACCCGCTCAACCTCGGCAAACACCCCTTGCCCGCTTGCCATGCGTGATGTATACATCTTGTCCATGAGCAGTGTACGACAGGCTGGGCGGGCCGGGTCCGCGCAGGACGTCACCTATCGGTTCCTCAAGCAGCGCATCGCCGAGCTGCCTCGCGACGGCGGGACGTTCCTCACCGAATCGGAGGTTGCCGAGGCGGCGGGGACGTCTCGGACGCCGGTGCGGGAGGCTCTGCTGCGGCTCGAGGCCGAGGGGTTCCTCGAGATCGTGCCGAAGAAGGGTGCGTTCGTGCCGCCGATCTCCGACGCGGAGGTGCGGGCGGTGATGGAGGCGCGCGAGCTGGTCGAGGACTGGTGCGTCCGCAAGCTCGCCGAGCGCGTCGACGAGACCTTTCTCGGCGAGCTGGACGACATTCTCGCGAAGCAGCGCGAGGTGGTGGACGAGCCGGTGCGGTTCATCGAGTTCGACCGTGCTTTTCACCGGGCGATCGTGCGGCGGGCCGGGAATCCGGTGCTCGCCGAGTTCTATGAATCGTTGCGGGAGCGGCAGGTCCGGATGGGGTTGCGCGCGGTCGCGGGCAGCGAGACCCGGGCGGGCACGGTGCTGGCTGAGCACGCGGCGATCGTCGAAGCGTTGCGCGGTGGTGAGCCGGAGGTGGCGGGGGAGGCGCTGGCGAAGCATCTCTCCAGCACGATGACGGCACTGCGAGTCGGGGAGCGGCTGTGAAGGTCGCGTTGGTGCAGCTCGCCAGTCCGCCGGACGAGACGGCGGCGGACCGTCGGGTGCGGGCTGGGCAGCTGGTGGAGTCCGCGCGCGGGGCTGATCTGGTGGTGCTGCCGGAGTTGTGGGCGGCCGGGTATTTCTCGTTCGACGCGTATCCGGACGAGGCGGAATCGCTCGACGGGCCGACGGTCGCGGCGGGGCGCGAGTGGGCGCGAAGCCTTGGTGCGTATGTGCATGTGGGCAGTTTGGTTGAGCGGGATGCGGCTGGGCGGTTGTTCAATACCGCGGTGTTGCTCGCGCCGGACGGCACGATCGCGCATACCTATCGCAAGGTGCACGTCTTCGGATATGCCTCGCGTGAGGCGGAATTGCTTACGCCGGGCGAAACGCTCAGCGTCGCGGAAACGGGACTCGGGCCAATTGGGGCGACGACCTGTTACGACCTGAGGTTTCCCGAATTGTGGCGCGGGCTCGTGGATCGCGGCGCGAAGACGGTCGTGGTCCCGGCTGCGTGGCCGGCGGCTCGGCGCGAGCACTGGCGGATGTTCACCTCGTGCCGGGCGGTGGAGGAGCAGGTCCTGGTGATCGCGGTCAACGCGGCCGGCACCCAGCACGGCGGCGTCGAGCTGGCGGGTACTAGCCGGATCGTCGATCCGTGGGGGACCGTGCTGGCCGAAGCGGGCACCGGCGAGGAAGTGCTGCGCTGCGAAATAGACCAATCCATTGTGGACACGGTGCGGGCGGAGTTCCCGGTGCTGGCCGATCGGCGGTGGCCGGTGTCCACAGCAGACTTTACGGGAGCGGGAGTATGAGCACGATTGCCCTGCACGTCGCGGGAACCGGGGAGGAACTGGCGTTCACCCCGGCGCGGCTGGTGGTGGCTGGGTACACCGGGAGCGACGAGGCCGCGGTCGAGGAGCACATCGCGGAATTGGCGGCGATCGGGGTGCCGCGGCCGGAAACGGTGCCTGCGTTCTACCACCTGGACACCGGATTGCTGACGACGGAGCCGGTGGTCGGGGTGAGCGCGCCGGGGACGTCCGGCGAGGTCGAACCGGTGCTGATCCGGCACCAGGGGCGGTACTTCCTCGGGGTCGGGTCCGATCACACCGACCGCGACCTCGAGCGGGACGGAGTAGCACTGTCCAAAGCGGCCTGTCCGAAGCCGCTCGGGGAAGTGGTCGCCGAGCTCGGGACCGAAGTGTCCATTCCGGACTGGGACCACGTCGTCGCGGACTCCAGTGTGGACGGATGTCCGTACCAGAAGGGGGAATTGGCCGCGCTGCGGCATCCGGCGGATCTGCTGGACCGGCTCGGTCCGGTCGAGGGCGATTTCGCGCTGTACTGCGGCACTTTGCCGTTGCTCGGCGGCGAATTCACCTACGGCGCGTACTGGCGCGTCCACTTGGAACTGCCCGGCGGCCCGACCCTGACCCACGCGTACGAAACGAAACAGAGGAGCGAGTGATGCGCAGCGGAGCCGACTATCTGGCCGCACTGAAAGGCCCCCGGCGGATCTACCTCGACGGCGCGCCGGTCGAGGACGTCGCCCACCACCCGGCGTTCGCGCCGATCGCGAAGACCATCGCGGAACTCTTCGACCTCGCGGCCGACCCGGAATCCGGCATCTCGGTCACCGACCCGGCGTCCGGGTCCACAGTGAACCGTCTGTTCACGCCGCCGCGCAGCCGGGAAGACCTCAAGGCGTACCGCGAAGCGGCGACCACCTGGGCACGGCACACGCACGGCTGGGTCGGCCGCAGCCCGGACCACGTGGGCGCGTTCGTCGCGGCGTTCTCCGCGCATCCAGAGGCGTTTTCGCAAGGGGAGCGCGACTTTTCGGCCAACATCGCCGCGTACCACAAGCGCGTGCTGGAAGAGAATCTGTACGTTTCGTATGCGATCATTCCGCCGCAGGTTTCGCGGGCGACGACCGCGCACGCCTGGGAAGGCGACCTGATCCAGGCGGGAGTCGCGGAGGAGCGCGAGGACGGCATCGTGATCCGCGGTGCGCAGATGCTCGCGACCGGCGGCGCGGTGGCCGACGAGATCTTCGTGTCTTGCATCAAACCGCTCGGACCGGAGGACGCTGACTTCGCGCTCGGATTCGCGGTTCCCGTTGACGCAGAAGGACTTAAGCTCTACTGCCGCCGTCCGTACGCGCCGGCCGCCACGAGTGAATACGACTATCCGCTCACCTCGCGCTACGACGAAACCGACGCGCTGGTCGTCTTCGATGACGTCTTCATTCCGTGGGACCGAGTGTTCGTTTACCGCGATGTCGCGGGATTGCGGCGGCAGTTCTTCGACACCGGTGCGCACGTCTTCGGGAACTGGCAGGCGCAGATCCGGTTCATGGTGAAGACGCAGTTCATCGCCGGGCTCGCGCGCAAGGTCGCGGCGGTCAACGGGGTCGACAAATTCCCCGGCGTGGTCGAGAAGCTCGGTGAGTTGGCGAGTCTCGCGTCCATTGTGGAATCTGCAGTGCTGGCGGCTGAGTACACCGCGGAGCCGGACGAGAACGGCATGTGGCGGCCCGGCTCTCGCGCGGTGTACGGCGCGATGGGGCTACAGGCCGAGTTGTACCCGCGGCTGCTGGCGATCCTGCGCGACCTGGTCGGCGGCGGCGTGCTGCAGGTGCCCTCCAGCGTCGCGGACCTGACGAACCCGGAGACCCGCGCCGATATCGACAAATACATTTACAGCCCGTCCGCGCCCGCCGAGGAGCGGGTGAAGCTGTTCAAACTCGCCTGGGACGTCGTCGGCAGCGAATTCGCCGGACGGCACCACCAGTACGAGATGTTCTACGCGGGCGCGCCGTTCGTGGTGAAGGGCTACGCCTTCCGCAATTACGGCTTCGACGGCGCGCTCGGCGACATCGACGCCTTCCTGTCCAGCTACGACCTCGACGGAGCGATCACCCGATGAGCAAACCGGAACACGAATTCTTCCCGGTGACCGACGTCGCCTTCACGGTGTGCCCGGGTGACGACCCGAAGATCACCGAGCGGATTCTCGCGAAGGATCCGGAAACCGGTGTGGCGACGCGGATCCTGCGGTACGAACCGGGTGCCGACTCGACGCCGATGGGCGTGCAGAAACACGATTTCTGGGAGGAGGTCTACATTCTTGAGGGCTCGTTCACCGACCTCACGCTCGGCCGGACGTTCACCGCGGGGATGTACGCCTGCCGTCCGCCGGGCATGCCGCACGGCCCGTGGCGGACCGACGAGGGGGTCGTCACGTTCGAGGTCCGCTACCCCGCCTGAGCCCGTTCGGGGGCGGCGGTCACGGGACCGCCGCTCCCTTCGCAAGGAGAACGTCATGATCACTTCCTCGGCCGAGGTCGACCCGATGACGATGCGCCGCACGATGGGGCGTTTCGCGACCGGCGTCGCGGTGGTCACCACCCGGGCGGCGGGGGTGCCGCACGGGATGACCGTCAACTCGCTGACGTCGGTTTCGCTCGACCCGCCGCTGCTGCTGGTGTGCCTGACGACCGGCGCGCGCAGCACCGACGCGGTCGTCGAGGCGGGCCGGTTCGCGGTCAACATCCTGTCCGCGCGGCAGGAACAGCTCGCGCTCCGCTTCGCCCGCCGCGGCGAGGACCACTTCGCCGGGCTGGAGGTGACCGAGGGCCGCCACCGCGTGCCGGTGATCCCGGACGCCTTCGCGCACCTCGAATGCGACGTCGAACGGCATCTGGTCGCGGGCGACCACGTGGTCGTGTTCGGGCACGTGCGCAGCGTGTGCGAGCGCGACGGCGACCCGCTGGCGTTCCACGGGGGCCGGTTCGCCGACGTCGCCGACCGGGCCAACGAGCCCGTGCACTGGTTCTTCTGAGGCAGTTCCCAGGGGGGAGCACGCCTCGGTGGCTGCGCCAACAGCCACCGAGGCTTCCGGCATCAGCACTTCATCCGCGTCACGGACCCTCCGACCACAGGAGCCGAAATGGCCGATACCTCTCGCGAACGTAACAGAAAACGCCCGCACACGCGGCTGGGGGTGGTGGCGGCGTCGAGCCTCGCCGGCACCGCCGTCGAATGGTACGACTTCTTTCTGTACGGCACCGCGTCCACTTTGGTCTTCAACAAACTGTATTTCCCTTCGCACGACCCTTTGGTCGGCACGGTGCTCGCTTTCGCCACCTACGCCGTCGGATTCCTGGCCCGGCCGCTGGGCGCGGTCGTGCTCGGTCACCTCGGCGACCGCAAGGGACGGCGTTCGACGCTCATCGCCAGTTTGCTGTTGATGGGTGCTTCGACGTTCTTAATCGCTCTGCTGCCCACTTACGAAGCGGTCGGTGTGCTGGCACCGTTGCTGCTCGTGGTCTGTCGCCTGGTGCAAGGATTCGCGCTCGGCGGCGAATGGGGCGGGGCCGTGCTGCTGGTGTCCGAACACGGCGGCAGTGCGCGTCGCGCATTCTGGTCTTCGTGGCCGAATGTCGGGCCGCCGCTGGGGAACCTGCTTGCCGCCGGGGTGCTGGCGGTACTCGGCGCGGTGATGCCTTCGGCGCAGTTCCTTTCTTGGGGCTGGCGGATCGCGTTCGGCTTGTCCGCGGTGCTGGTGTTGATCGGGTTGTGGCTGCGGCTTTATGTCGCGGAAACTCCGTTGTTCAAGGAAGCGCCGAAGCCGAAGGGGCTGCCCGCCGGTGTGGTGGTCCGCAAGCATTGGCGCAGTGTTTTGCTCGCCGCGGCAACGCGTTTCGGGGAGAACGCCGGGTTCTATCTGTTCTCGTTGTTCGTGATCACTTATGTCACGACTGTGCTCAAAATGGACAGTTCGGTCGGATTGACGGCGGTGCTGGTCGGGCAGGCGTGTGCGGTCGTGACGATTCCGCTGTTCGCCCTGCTGGCCGACCGGATCGGACGACGGCCGATTTACGTAGTCGCCTCGGTGGCGACGATCGTGTGGGCGTTCGTGTTCTTCGCACTGGTCGACACGCGCAGTCCCGGGTTGATCACGGTCGCGGTGGCAGGCGGGTTGCTGATCTTCGCCGCGTACAGCTCGGTGATCGGCGCGTTCTTCGCGGAATTGTTCCCGACGGAGGTGCGGTATTCCGGGGTTTCGCTGGCGTACAACCTGGCGTCGGTGCTGGCTGGTTCGCTCGCGCCGATCATCGCGATCGGGTTGTACGCGAAGTTCGGTACCGGATATGCGATCGGGGTCTATCTGGCGGTGATGGGCTTGATTTCGCTGGTGGCCTCGTTGCTGGCGAAGGAGACGAAGTCGGTCGATCTTGGTTCGGTGGCCGGGAAGACAGAGGAGGAAGTCCGTGCATCCGTTGACTGAGTATCTGGCCGGCCTTCGAGATCAAGCCCGAGGAATGCGCGCTGGTCGTGGTGGACCTGCAGGAGGATTTCGTCCGGCCGAACGGGCCGATGCGGGTGCCGGAGGCGTATCGGCAACTGCCGAGGGTGCAGGCGCTGATCGAGGCGTGCCGGGCAGCCCGGGTGCCGGTGCTGTACACCGCGCACACGATCGCGCCGGACGTCGCACACGATTTCTACGCGTTCTGGCCGCCGATCGCGAACGGCGCGATCGCAGAGGGTGCGCCCGGAGCCAAACTGTACCGCGGGCTGAAACCGCGCGCCGGTGAGCGCGTCATTTCGGCGAAGCACACGTATGACTCCTCCGCAGGCACGGATCTGGACTACGCGTTGCGGTGCCAGGGAGTTCGGACGTCAATGCGACCGACAACGCCGAAGCACACCGCGCCACCCTCCGCACCATTCGGCGCGGGTTCGGCCGGGTCATGGACCACCAAGCGATCATCGCGGCCCTGAGCGAAGGCGACACCCTCCACCGCCAAGCAACACTCAAGACAGCGCCTTGACGTCCAGCAGTTGATTGACATGCGCACTGAGCGCCGCTGCCTGGTCCAGGTCGATTTCCCGGAACGTCACGGTGTCCCGGCCGGGCCGGAGCTGGCCGACTTTCCACAGCGAGGCCGACGCGACCGTGGCGATCACCGCGAAACCGCCGGAGGTGTTGCTGTCCGGGCCGAGCACGGTGAGCACGTCGCCGTACGCCAGGATGCCGCCGGGCGGGTAGCTGGAGTCCAGGAGGTTCGACGGGTGCCCGCCCGCCACGTCGCCGGACGGGCGGGCCCAGCGGAAACGGTGCGGGTTGAACCGGATGCCGACGCGGTCCGAGCTCAGGTCGCAGCGCCAGGACGCGGCGAGGAAGTCGGCGAAATCCTCCGCGGTCAGGAAGTCCGGGTCGGCGTGCGGGCCGCGGAGGATTTCGATTTCCCAGGCGGTCGGGTAGGTCGGGCGCAAGGACATCGGGAGACGACGCGGCCGGGAAGGAGAGGCGGGGAAGGTGTCCAGGATGTCCGCGCGTTCCAGGGCCCGGCCGTCGAGGCCGCCGATGCCGGCGAGCAGGAACGTCGAGCGGGAACCGAAAACCTCCGGTACCGCGATGCCGCCGGACAACGCCAGGTACAGCCGATGTCCGGGGCCCCGCAGGACCTCGCACGCCAGCACGTCACCGGTTTCGACGGGCACCGATTCCCATTGCGGGATAGGGGATCCGTTCAAGGTCACGGTGGTTTCCGGGCCGGTGACGGCGATCCGGCCGGGGGCGAGGACGCCTGCTTGGAACCGGCCCAGCGGGATTTCCAGCGCGGCCGCGCCGGGGCGGTTGCCGACCAGGAGGTTCGCGAGGCGGAAGGCGAGCGAATCGACGGGGCCGGAAGGGAAGAAGCCCAATGACTGCCTGCCGCGCCGGCCCGGATAGTCCTGCACGGTCGTCTGCAGGCCGGGTTCCAAGACTTCCAATGCAGCGGTCTGCGTCACGGGATTTTCACCAGTTCCTGCGCGGCGACCCGGTCCGCGCGCCGTTTGGCCGCCTCGGCCGCGACCGCCGGGTCGGCTTGGACGGCGAGGTGGTCGGCGACCGCGTACCGGCCGGGTTCGATGTCGTAGTCGTAGCGGCCCTCGAAAACCTGCCTGCGCAATTCGATCAGCTCCGCCTCTTCGACGCGGTAGAACGAGATCCGGTCGCCGGGGTGGACCAGGATCGGGTCCGCGCGGTGTGCGCGCGGGCGGCGGACGAGGTCGCAGATCGGCAGCGTCCGGCCGAAAAGCTGGTACGAACCCGGCGATTCGATCGGGTGGATCACCAGGCACGGGCCGCCGAACGCGACGGCGCCCTCGGGCGTCCAGGAGCGCGCCGGATTGTATTTCGGGGCGACCAGTTCGGAGCGCGGGTCGAGAGGGAGCAGAGACGGCAGGCCCGGGTAGAAACCGGTGAACGCGTTCCACCACTCGGATTCCAGGATCCGCGCGTACAGCGCCTCGCGGTTCGGCAGGCCGTTCGAGCGCACGAGGTAGTCGACGTTGTTGCCGTCGACGACGTTCGGCGCGTCCGGACGCGTGGTGATCTGGTAGCGCTCCACGGCTTCCCGCGATGTCGAATCGTCGAACGCGATCGGCAGTTTCACCCGGCGGCTCGGCAGCACGAGCGAGCCGGGCTCGGGGATTTCGCGGTGCAGCCGGTCCAGCGCGGCGATCACCTGATCATGCTGGATCGTTTCCGGGTCGTAGTGCACGAGCAGCGAACGCAGTCCCGGCGCGACTTCCAGCACGCCGCGCACCGGGTTTTCCTCCAGCCGCCGGGCCGAGGCGTGCGCAAAGAAGTTGAGCCCGAGGTCGACCGGCAGCGGCGGCCCGTACTCGACGAGCAGCGCGCGATCGCCCGCGGTCCGGTACGTGACGTCCGGCCGGGACGGGGCAGCTGCGGGCATCGGGATCTCTTTCCGTTGTGCCGCCGGACATCCGCCGGGCGGGGAAGTCCGATCGGGACGGTTTCTACCTACCGGCGCCGGGTTTTGTCCAGAACGTTGGTTCGTCCGGGTGGCGATCGACCGGCGGCCGGGCGGGCCGCCGGTTACACTTCCGGCCGCCCGATCCGTCCCCGGGAGACACCATGCCGCTTACCGTCCAGATGCTGCTCGAACGCGGCGAACACGGTCTCGAACTCGCCGCCGAAGGCTCGCCCGGGGCGGTGGACCGGGCGGTCACGTGGGCGTTGATCAGCGAGCTGCCCGACCCGTCGCCGTACCTCGAGGGCGGCGAGCTCGTGCTGACCACCGGGTCGCGGCTCGCGCTGGGCGAAGCGGCCAGCCGGGAGTACGTCGACCGGCTGGTGGCCGGTGGCGCGGTGGCGCTGGGATTCGGGGCCAGTTCGTTCTATCAGAACGTGCCGCGGCCGCTGGTCGAGGCGGCGGGCGAGGCTGGGCTGCCGGTGTTGGCGGTGCCCGCGACGACGCGGTTCGCTGCGTTGAGCCGGCTGGTCGCCGGGCATCTGTCCGATGAGCGGCAGCGGGAGTTGAACTACGCGGTATCGGCGCAGCGGGATTTGACGCGGGCTTCGTTGTCGCCGTATTCGGCGCGGGCGATTGCGGAGCGGCTTGCCAAAGCGGTGCGGGGATGGACGTTGCTGCTCGACGCTGCCGGTGGGTTTCGGGCGGGCGTGCCCGCGGCGCGGATGCATGTGGCGCGGGTGCGGATCGAGTTGCCTCGGCTGCGGGACCGGGCCAATTCGGCGAGTCTGAGCATGACGATCGCGGGGGAGTCCGTGGTGGTGCTCCCGCTTGCCGTGCGGGGACGGGTGCAGGGGTTTCTCGTGGTGGGGCGGTCTACGCCGCTTACTACCGCGGAGCAGGCGATCGTGACGACTGCGGTGTCGTTGCTGTGCGCTGAGTTGCACAGTGCGCGGGGAGTGTTGGACAGCGAGCGGCAGCATCGGCTGGCGGTGTTCAAGGCTGCGGTGGCGGGTGATGTCGGGCTGGCCACGGCGATCGGGGAGGCGCTGGACACGGACTTTCCGGAGGGGGATCTTCGGGTCGCGATTCTGGGGGTTCCTTCCGGGCATGAGCGGGAGTTGCTCGAACATGCCGAGGGGGATCACGGGTTGCGGAGTTTGCGTGCGTTGGTCGCCGAGTGGGAACGGGGGCGCGTGGTGGTGTTGATGCCGCCTGCCGAGGGGGATACGCGGACGTTGGAAGCGTTGTTGCGGCGGATTCCGTTGGCTCGGGGGGCGGTGAGCGATCCGACGCCGCCTGGGGAGCTGTCTGCTGCTTGGGAGCAGGTTCGGTCGGTGTTCACCAGTTCTCGTGGCGGCGCTGGGGTGCTGACTTGTGCCGGGGACGTGGCTACCAGCGGGTTGATGCGGTTTCTCGACAATGACGAGGTTCGGGGGTGGGCTCGGGCGTTGCTGGAGCCGGTTACGGACAAGACCGGGTCGGCGAAGATCGATTTGCGGCATACGTTGCGGACGTTTTTGGCGCATAACGGGCAGTCGGATGCTTCGGCTAATGCGTTGGGGATTCATCGGCATACGTTGCGGTACCGGATGGGGAAGGTGGCGGAGGCGCTGGGGAGGGAGGTGGACGATCCGGCTGTTCGGGCGGAGTTGTGGATCGCGTTGCAACTGGATGATCAGTTGTGAGTGTCGGCTCGTCGCCTGGCGGCGACATTGCTTTTGAGGGTTGCGTGGGGCACCCCGAAGCTTGATTGTGCTGACGGTTCGGGGGTGCTTGTCAAGGCGGGAAAGATGCCTTGACAAGCACCCCCGAACCGCAGGGGAGCTTCGTATCGGGGTGCGGGGGAGGTGTGGGTGCCTCGCTCGTTGGGTGCGGCGGTGCGGTTTTAGGGCCGTGAGGGGAACCCTGAGGGAATCTGGTTCCGTCAGGGTTCCCCTCACGGCGTTGGGGGGCTTGACGGATTCAGAAGCGTCTCGGGTGATCGCGTCGCGGGTGGCTGACCTGCGTTGACGCGGGTGGGTGCTCCGGTTTGGCATTCCTGGCTCGGTCGTTGTCCAACTTGCGCACTATCCGGTCACGGGTGGGTCGCGCAGTCTTTGGGGCACCGCTTCGAGCTGAGGGAGCGGGGCAAGTTCAACGGTGAACCTGGAGGCAACCCCTATGGGCACGTCGCTGCATCCGCCGCAGCTGGTGACCGGGTCGCGGACTCTCTACCTCGTCTGGGTACCTGAGGATCCCGACGGCGTCGCGGAGCTCGTTCCGGCGGGACTCACGCCGGCTGCTGATCGGTCGTGCTACATCAACCAGTATGTGGTCGAGGGGGACGCTCAGACGTCGGCCAGCGAAGGGGACGACGCGTTCGGTGCGTATTCCCTGACGTATCTCGGCGTGAATCTGTCCGGTCTCGACACCGAGGCGGGCGTTCCGGGGCGGTGGTGGACCGATTACCACAACAGTTCCGAGCCGATGATCCGTTACGCCCGCGAGCACGGCGTTCCGGCGGGGGCTCCGGGGGAGACGACGCTCGATCTCGACGGGGATCGGCTGGTCGCCACGACGTCGGTCGAGGGGCGGCCCGTTATTCGCACTACCGCGCGTCTCGCGATAGGCACGCCGCAGCGGGTTACCGGGCAGTTGCGGTACATCACGAGTCGCGGCGGCGAGTTTGTCAGCGGGCGTTATGCCTACGTCGCTGACATCGCCGAGGAATTCGCGGTGGAATCCTTCGAATTCCTCGACAAAGAGCATCCCGTCTACCGGTTGCGGCCTGCGCACCCCTTGCAGGTGACGTTCGGGTTCTACTCCCCGTCCATGTCCTTCGTCTACCCCGGCGGCGAGGGGCCGCTGGGTTCCGAGCACGGCAGCTAAAGAAACCACAAGGAGCGACCCGCATGGCTCTGCTGGACCGAGCACAGTGGTACGACATCGCCCGCGACACCCAATGGACTCCGCGCTACGTCACCGAAGCGGAGTTGTTCCCGCCGGAACTGTCCGGCGGCGAGGGATTGCCCGACGAGGTGTGGGCGACCTATGACGAGCCGTACAAGGTGAGCTATCGCGAATACGTCGACATTCAGCGGCAGAAGGACGCCGGGGCGTATTCGGTGAAGGCCGCGCTCGAGCGCGCGGATTTGTACAACAAAGCCGACCCGGGCTGGATTTCCATTCTCAAGGAGCACTACGCGGCCGTCGCGCTGGTCGAGTACGGCGCGTCGTTCCAGGAGTCGCGGTTCGTGCGCTGGTCGAAGGCGCCGGGCATGCGCAACATGGCGACCTTCGGGATGCTGGACGAGATCCGGCACGGGCAGATCCAGCTGTACTTCCCGCACGAGTATGTGAACAAGGACCGCCAGTTCGAGTGGTCGCACGCGGCGATGTTCACCGACAACTGGGTCACCCTCGGCGCACGGCATTTCTTCGACGACGTGATGATGACCCGCGACGCCGTGTCGACCTCGATTTTCGCGAACTTCTCGTTCGAGACCGGGTTCACCAACCTGCAGTTCATCGGGCTCTCCGGCGACGCGGCGAAAGCCGGGGACTTCACGTTCTCCAAGCTGATCCAGAGCATCCAGTCCGACGAGGCCCGGCACGCGCAGCTCGGCACGCCGCTGCTGCAGATGCTGATCGAGAACGGCCAGAAGGACGAGGCGCAGAAGAAGATCGACATCGCGTTCTGGCGCTCGTACCGGCTGTTCACCATTCTCTCCGGAATTCCGATGGACTACTACGTCCCGCTGGACGTGCGCGAGGCGTCCTTCAAGGAATTCATGGAGGAATGGATCGTCACCCAGTTCATGCGCTCGCTGGAGGACCTCGGCCTCTCCAAGCCGTGGTACTGGGACATCTTCCTGCGCGACATCTCCGAGCACCACCACGGCCAGCACCTCGGCACCTACTCGTGGCGGCCGACGCTGTGGTGGGACCCGGCGGCCGGCGTCAGCCCGGAGGAGCGCGACTGGCTGGAGGAGAAGTACCCGGGCTGGAACGACACCTTCGGCAAGGTGTGGGACGTCCTGATCGACAACTTCGCCAACGACCGTCCGGAAAAGACGGTGCCGGGCACGCTGCCGATCATCTGCAACGTCTCGCAGCTGCCGATCGTCGGCACGCCTTCGCAGACGCTGCGCGACATTTCGCTGGTCCACGAAGGACGGCGCTACCACTTCGCGTCCGAAGTGGACAAGTGGATCTTCGAGGACGACCCGGAGCGCTACCGGCACCACAAGAACCTGGTCGACCGGTTCCTCGGCGGCGAGATCCAGCCCGCCGACCTCGGCGGCGTCCTGGAGTACATGGGCCTCGGCTCGGTCGGCCCCGGCGGCGACGACGCGCACGGCTTCTCCTGGGTCGACACCTACCGCAAGCAGCTCGTCAAGGCCGGCTGAAAGGAACGCTGATGGCCACCATTCCGCTCGCCGTGCACTTCGACGGCGACTTCGTGCTCAAGCTGCTCCCCGCGGACAGCGAGCACACGATGGACGAACTCGCCGCCGCGGCGGCCGAGAACTCGGTCGGCGTCCACGTGCCCGACCAGCCCGGCCGGACGCTGCGGGTGCGCCGCCAGGGCGAACCGCGGCCGTTCGAGCGCACCAGCACCGTCGCGGCGGCCGGTCTCGAGCCGACCGAATGCGTCGAAGTCTATTTCGAGTGAGGAGGACCGGATGAGCAGCACCGAACCCATCGCCGACCCGGTCGGCCCGGTCCTCCAGGTCGGCGAGGTGGCGCGTGCCGTCGCCGACGCCGCGGTGACCGACAACCCCGGCTGCCGGGTCGACATCCGCGACCGCGGTTCCTACGTGCGGGTCGAGGTCGAGGGCGGCGAATGCGTCCTGCGCCGCGAGACCATCGCCGAGGAGCTCGGCCGCCCGTTCAAGATGTCCGAGCTGGAGCTGATCATGCCCTCGTTCGTGGGCCGGATCGAGACCGGCGGCGACGTCTTCCGCTTCTACCTGGGCACGTCCGCCCGCAAGGAGGCCCTGTCGTGAGCACCCCGCTCAAGCCGCTCAAGACCTGGGGGCACCTCGCCGCCCGCCGGCGCAAGCCGAGCGAGTACGAGATCGTCTCCACCAACCTGCTGTGGCACACCCGCGACCCCGAGCAGCCGTGGGACGTCGGGCACACCGGGTTCATGGCGGATTTCTACCGCCGCTACCGCAACCAGAGCCCGGTCACGCACCCGGACTGGAACGCTTTCCGCGATCCGGACGAGCTGGTGTACCGCACGTACAACATCCTCCAGGACGGCCAGGAGTCCTATGTGGACGGCCTGCTCGACCAGCACGACGCCGAGGGCCACGACCGCGGCCTCTCGCCGGAGTGGGTCGCCGTGCTGGCCCAGCTGTACACGCCGAGCCGGTACCTGCTGCACACCGTGCAGATGGCCAGCGCGTACCTCGTGCACATGGCCCCGGCCAGCACCATCGCCAACTGCGCGGCGTTCCAGGCCGCCGATTCGCTGCGCTGGCTGTCCAATGTGGCCTACCGCACCGCGGAGCTGCGCCAGGCGCATCCGACCGCCGGGTTCGGCGAGCGCGAACGCGAGCTGTGGGAGGAACTGCCCGCCTGGCAAGGATTCCGCGAGCTGATGGAACGCCAGCTGACCACGTTCGACTGGGCGGAGGCGTTCGTCGCGCTGAACGTCGTGGCCAAGCCTGCGCTCGACGAGATCGTGCTGCGCCAGCTCGGCGTCAGCGCCCGGCGGCACGGCGACGTGCTGCACGCGCTGCTGGCCGAATCGGCGTTGCGGGACAGCGAGCGGTCGCGGCGCTGGACCGAGGCACTGGTCAAGCAGATGTCCGAAGTGGACTCGAATGTGCCGCGGCTGCGCGAGTGGGTCGCGAAATGGCAGCCGCTCGCGGTCGCCGCGATCGAGGCGTACGGCGCCGAGGTGGCGGAAAACGCCGAAGCGGCGGAGAACGCGATCGGCGCGGTCCGGGCGTTCCAGCGGCAGCTCGGCATCGGAGGCTGAACCGGCCATGACGACCGAACACCACGTCCTCCTGCGGGGGACCGGCGTTCGCTTTCCCTGCGCGGAGGGCGACACGCTGCTGCGTGCCGCCCTCCGCGCGGGGGTCGGTCTCAGCTACGAGTGCAACAGCGGAGCCTGCGGAAGCTGCCGGTACGAGCTGCTGGAGGGTGACGTCCGCACGCGCTGGACGGACGCGCCCGGGCTCAGTGCCCGCGACCGGCGCAAGGGCCGCAGGCTGGCCTGCCAGAGCGAACCGGCGAGCGACTGCGTCGTCGACCTGAGCTCGGTGCCGGAACCCGCGCCGCACCGGCCGATCCAGCAGCGCGCTCAGCTGCGCGAGGTGCACCGGCTCACGCACGACATGGCCGAATTCGTGTTCGTCGCGGAAAAGCACGCCGCGTTCAGCGCCGGGCAGTACGCGATGCTCGGGTTCCCCAGCGGCATCGAACGCGCGTACTCGATGAGCAATCTCGGGAACTGCCAGCGGGAATGGAAATTCGTCGTCAAGCGGTCGCCGGGCGGGAAAGCGACGTCGATCCTCTTCGACGGGCTCGACCTCGGCGAGACGATCGAACTGGACGGCCCGTACGGGCAGGCGTACTACCGCGCCGGCGACGACCGCGACATCGTGTGCGTCGCAGGCGGTTCCGGGCTCGGCGCGATGGCGAGCGTCGTGCTCGGCGCGGCCGCGCAGGCGAACGCCGCCGAGCGCACGGTCCATTTGTTCTGCGGCGGCCGTGCTCCGCGCGATCTGCACATTCCGGAAGCGATGGCGATGGCGGGCCGCCGGCTGCGCGCACTCCACGTGCACACCGCGGTTTCCGAACCCGGCGCGGCGGATTCCGAATCGCACCAAGGATTCGTGCACGAGGCCGTGGTCGCGAAACTGGGCGAAACGCTGACTGACTTCACTTACTACGCCGCCGGGCCGCCCGCGATGACCGACGCGCTCGCCCGCGCGCTGGTGCTGGACGGCGGGCTCGCCGCCGACCGGCTCCATTTCGACCGGTTCAGCTGAGAAAGGAGCTTCCGCATGGGTTTCGTGCGGGTGTGCAGCCTCGACGACGTCTGGGAAGGCGACATGGAGTCGTTCGAGGTGGGGGACAAGGAAGTGCTCGTCGCCCACCTCGACGGCGGGGAGGTCGTCGCGACCCAGGCGATCTGCCCGCACCAGCAGGTCGAACTGGTCGAGGGCGAACTGGACAAGAAAACCCTCATGTGCAAAAGCCACCTGTGGACGTTCGACCTCACCACCTGCCAGGGCATCAACCCGGGCCACGCGCAGCTCGCCCGGTACCCGGTCCGGCTCGAGGGCGACGACGTCTACATCGACCCCGACGGGGACACCCCGAAGATCGCGCATTCCTGACGGAATTCCGGAAAGAGACAAGGAACAGCACTCATGGTTGCCATCAACTGCGACATGGGCGAGGCCTACAGCATCTACCGCTGCGGCGACGACGAGGGCATCATGCCCTACATCACGGTCGCGAACGTCGCCTGCGGCTTCCACGCCGCCGACCCGGTCGTCATGCGGCGCACGGTCGCGCTGGCGCACGAGCATTCGGTGAAGGTGGGCGCCCACCCGTCGTTCCCGGACCGCGACGGGTTCGGCAGGCGGGAGCTGAAGATGGAGCCCGCGGAACTCACCGCCGCGGTGGTGTACCAGGTCGGCGCGCTGACCGGATTCCTCGCCGAGCACGGCATGCCGCTCAACCACATCAAACCGCACGGCGCGCTGTACGGCCTGGCCTCTCGGGACGAGACGGTCGCGCGGGCGATCGCCGAGGCGGCCGACGTCTTCGACGTGCCGCTCATGGGCATGGCCAACACCGTGCACGAGAAGGTGTGGGGCAAGCGCGGCCAGGGCTTCATCGCCGAGTACTACACCGACCTGGACTACCGCGCCGACGGTTCGCTCATCATCACCCGCGAGCACGTCGCCTACGACCCGGCGATCGCCGCCGAGCGGTCCGTGCGCGCGGTCACCGAGGGACTCGCGACCTCTGTGGACGGTCAGGACATCCCGATGCGCGCGGACTGCGTCTGCGTGCACTCGGACACTCCTGGCGCGGTGGATCTGGCGAAAAGCGTGCATGATGCGCTGACGCCCTACCTGACCTGAATTCCGAACTTGTCCCTACCGAGTGCGAGGTGACGCTGATGTCCCGTCTCGAAGTGGTTTCGCCCATTCCCGGGGTCTTTTACCGCAAGCCCGACCCGGACAGCCCGGATTTCGTGAAGCCCGGCCAGAAGGTCGGCGCGGACGACACGGTCGGGCTGGTCGAGGTGATGAAGTCCTTCTACCCGGTGCCCGCGGGCGCGGCCGGGACCGTCGTGGAGTTCGCCGCCGACGCCGAGGCGGTCGTCGACGCGGGCCAGCCGCTGGTAGTGCTCGAGGTGGACGCATGAAACGGCTGCTAATCGCGAACCGCGGCGAGATCGCGGTCCGGATCATCCGCGCGGCAGGCGACCTGGGGATCGAGACGGTCGCGGTCGTCAGCGAGGCGGACCGCAGCGCCGCGCACGCGCTGCTCGCCGACCAGGTCGTCCCGATCGGCCCGGCCCCGGCGACGAAGAGCTACCTGGTGGCGGACGCGATCCTCGCCGCGGCGAAGGAAACCGGCGCGGACGCGGTGCACCCGGGCTACGGATTCCTGTCCGAGCGCGCGTCGTTCGCCGCGGCGGTGGCGGACGCGGGGCTGACATTCGTCGGTCCGGACGCCTCGGTCATCGAGCAGATGGGGGACAAGGTCCGGGCGCGGCAGGTCGCGCAGGCGGCCGGCGTGCCGACGGTGCCCGGGACGCCCGGTGGAGTGTCCGATGTGGCCGAAGCGGTCGCCGCGGCGGGCGAGATCGGGTATCCGATCATGCTGAAGGCGGCGGCGGGCGGCGGCGGTCGCGGAATCCGGGTCGTCGCGAACGAGGCCGAGTTGAAGGTCGCGTTCCCGCAGGCTTCTGGCGAGGCCGCGAGTGCGTTCGGCGACGGGCGGATGTACCTGGAGCGCTTCGTGCGAGCCGCGCGGCACGTCGAGGTGCAGGTGCTCGGCGACGGTTCCGAGACGGTGCACGTCTTCGAGCGCGAGTGTTCGCTGCAACGGCGGCGGCAGAAGGTGGTCGAGGAGGCGCCGTCGCCGGGCATCGACGAGCGGATCCGGACCGAGATGACCGCCGCGGCCGTGCGGCTGTGCAAGGAGGTCGGCTACCGCAGCGCGGGCACCTGCGAGTTCCTCGTGGACGACGACACCGGCGAGTTCTTCTTCATCGAGATGAACACCCGGATCCAGGTGGAGCACCCGGTCACCGAGCTGATCACCGGGATCGACCTGGTCGCCGAGCAGCTGCGGATCGCGGCCGGGGAACCGTTGCGGTTCCGGCAAGCGGACGTGACCAAGCGCGGGCACGCGGTCGAATTCCGGGTCTGCGCGGAAGACCCGGAGCGCAATTTCCTTCCCGGGCCCGGGAAGATCGGCGACGTCCGGTTGCCGGGCGGCCCGTGGGTCCGCACCGACACGTGGCTCGCGCCGGGCAGCCAGGTCCCGCCGTTCTACGACTCCTTGGTGGCCAAGGTGATCGTGTGGGGCGACGACCGGCCGACCGCGTTGCGCCGGGCGAAGCGGGCACTGTCCGAATTGGTCGTCGAAGGCGTTCCCACCACCACGACGCTGCTCGTCGAACTTCTCGGGCAGCAATGGTTCGCCGACGGCGCGTTCACCACCGGCACGCTCGAAGAGTGGCTCACGCAGCGGGCGGAGGCGGGCGCATGAGCGGCGCGACTCCCGCCCGGTACAGCTGGGGCGGCGACGAGCACATTTTCGTCGAGCTGGCCGAGGAAATGAGCCTGCAGGCCAACTTCCGCGCGATGGCGATCACCACGTCGCTGCGCGAGAACCGGCCGGACGGCGTCATCGAAATCTGCCCGGCGAACGCGTCCTATCAGGTCCGGTACGACCCGGACGTCATCGAACCGCGCACCCTGATGGCGCATTTGCGCGACATCGAGGAGAAGGTCGGCGACGCCGCGGACTTCAGCCTGTCGACGCGGGTGGTCGAGATTCCGGTGCTGTACCAGGATCCGTGGACGACGGAAACGCTGATGCGCTTCCGCGACCGGCATCAGGACCCGGACGCGACCGACATCGAGTACGCCGCGCGGATCAACGGATACGCCGGGGCGGAGGAATTCATCGCCGCACACAGCGGTGCGCCGTGGTTCGTCTCGATGGTCGGGTTCGTCGCGGGGCTGCCGTTCATGTACCAGATGGTGCCCCGGGAACGGCAGATCGTCGTGCCGAAGTACCTGCGGCCGCGCACGGACACTCCTAAGCAGACAGTCGGCTACGGCGGCTGCTTCAGCTGCATTTACTCGGTGCGCGGCGCGGGCGGGTACCAGATGTTCGGCATCACGCCCGCCCCGATTTACGATCCGGCGCAGGAACTGCCGGACTTCGGCGAGTTCATGGTGTTCTTCCGGCCCGGCGACATCGTGCGGTTCAAGCCGATCGGCCGGGACGCC
Organism: Amycolatopsis sp. Poz14; assembly: GCF_006704225.1. Lineage (NCBI taxonomy): Bacteria > Bacillati > Actinomycetota > Actinomycetes > Pseudonocardiales > Pseudonocardiaceae > Amycolatopsis > Amycolatopsis sp. Poz14. The sequence continues at coordinate 7,568,146 of NZ_JACLHD010000001.1, read as the reverse complement.
TACGACGACCACGTCAAGGAGGTCGAGGCCGGGGCGTTCCGGATCCGTTCGCGCCCGGTCGACTTCGGGCTGCGCGAGTACCTCGACGACCCGGACGGCTTCACCGCGGGACTGATGGAGGTGCTCCGTGCCGATTGAGGTCCGCCAGCCCGGACTGGCCACGACGATCCAGGACGCCGGCCGCAACGGCTATTACGATGTCGGCATCCCGCCCTCGGGGGCGCTCGACCAGTACTCGTACTCGGTCGCGAACCGCTTGGTGGGCAACGATCCCGGTGCGGCCGTGCTCGAGTGTGTCTATATGGGACCCGAGCTGCACTTCACCGAGGACACTGTCATCGCGATCACCGGTGCCGAACTTCCGCCGAAACTCAACGGCGAGGAACGACCGTTGTGGGAAGCATTCGCGGTGAAGGCGGGGGATGTCCTCACCTTCGGGTTCTGCAAACGCGGCGCTCGCGCGTATATCGCGGTGAGCGGCGGCGTCGACGTCCCCGTGGTGCTGGGCAGCCGATCCACCTACGGACTGGGAAAACTGGGCGGGATCAGCGGTGCGCCGCTCGTCGCCGGAGACGTTATCCCGGTCGGCGCCGGCACGGGCGTCGCCGGGCGTGCACTGCCGGAATCCTTGCGCCCGGCGTTGTCGAAGGAGATCGAAGTCCGCGTGGTGATGGGGCTTTACGACCACGTGCTCACCGACGCGGGCCGCGCGACGTTCCTGGACACCGACTGGACGCTCACCCCGGTCGCCGACCGGGTCGGTTTCCGGTACCAGGGCGCACAATTGGAAACCAAGCCGCGCACTCCGCCGTTCGGCGCCGGGCAGGACCCGTCGAACATCGTGGACGCGCCTTACCCGATCGGCTCGATCCAGGTTCCCGGTGGAGTCGAACCGATCATCCTGCACCGCGACGCGGTGTCCGGCGGCGGGTACATGATGGTCGGCACTGTCCTCAGCGGAGACCTGGACCTGGTGGCGCAGTCCGCGCCGAACACCCGCACCCGTTTCGTCGCGGTCGAGCTGGACGAAGCGCTCGCCATCCGCCGCGAATACCGGGCCCGCACCCAGCGGGCCGCCGAATCCCTGATCTGACAAGGAGTTCCCATGCCGCACGTCCAGATCGACTGGTTCCCCGGTCGCACCACCGAGCAGAAGCGCGAGCTGGCCGAGGTGCTGACCCGCGAGATCTGCCGGATCGGCGACTGCGCCCCGGAATCGGTCGGCATCGTGTTCACCGACGTCGACACCGCGAACTGGGCGCGCGCGGGCAAGCTTTTCTCGGACAGCTGATGGCCGCCCTGCGCTCCCATGTCCTGATCGACGCCCCCGCCGACGCGGTCTGGCAGGTGATCGGCGATCCCGCGGCGGTCGCCGACTGGTTCCCCTCGATGAAGTCCTCCACCGGCGACACCCGGCACCGCACCGTGGTGCTGGGGGACGGTTCGGTCCTGGAAGAGGCCGTCGTCACTCATGACCCGGCCCGGCGACGGCTGCAGTACCGGGTGACCGGCGGCGATCTCCCCGTCACCGATCACCTCGGCACGGTGGACGTCCTGGAGATCGAGCCAGGCCGGTCGATCGTCGTGTACAGCACGGAAATCTCCCCGGACTCGCTGGCCGACGCCTTCGACGGGGCGATCAGCGAAGCCGTCGCCGGCCTGCCGACCTACCTGTCCTGAGGTCCGTGAAGGACTCCTTGAGGGAATCAGATTCCCCCAAGGAGTCCTTCACGGCTTTTCCACGAGCCGGTAGCTGGCCCCGTTCCGCACCAGGTGGCCGCCGGTGGGCGGGGTGAAGTGTGTGCCCAGTACGAGCGCGCGCGAATCGGCCAGTTCGGCGAGCAGGCGGCGGCGGGTTTTCTCGGATTCCGCCGGGTCGATGTCCACCGACGCGCCGATCTCCGGGTGCGCGAACTGCACCGGATGGTGCACCGCGTCCCCGGTGATGAGCGCGGTCTCGCCGGCACTGCGCAGTTCGATCGAGACGTGCCCCGGCGTGTGGCCGGGCGTCGGCAGCAACCGCACGCCGGACACGATTTCCACTCCGTCCGCCGGGACGTCGACCAGGTCCAGCAGACCCGCGCGTTCCACCGGCAGCACGGAATCCTCGAACATCTGCCGCCGCGGTTCGTCCATCGCGTAGCCCGCCCAGAACTCCCGCTCGACGCGCGCGGTGACATGCCGCGCGCAGGGGAACGTCGGCACCCACTCGCCGTCCTGCTCGCGGGTGTTCCAGCCGACGTGGTCGGCGTGCAGGTGGGTGAGCAGCACCAGGTCCACCTCGTCCGGCGCGAACCCGGCGGCGGCCAGCGCGTCCAGGTATCCGGTGCCGAGACCGTGCCACGCCGGGTTGGCGCGGGTCTTCCCGTTGCCGATCCCGGTGTCCACGAGGATTTTCATCCCGTCCTTCTCGAACGCGAAACTGTGGCTGTGCAAGCGGATCGCGCCGCCGTCGGCGAAGTCCGGCCGCAGCCAGTCCTCGCCCGAGACGACCTCCGCGGTCGCGCCGGGAAGCAGCCAGGGCCCGGTCGCGGCGGGGAATTCGATCTCGTCGATCCGGTGGACAGCGATCTCGCCGACGGTCCAGGACATGGGCAACGCCTCCTTAACGCAACATGTTTGCGTTAAGCCACGGTAGTCGCTACTGTCGCTTAACGCAAATGTTTAGCTTTTAGGAGTCCTTGTGTCCGACCTGACCCCCGAGGAGGCGGCGAGCCTGGCCGCCCGAGCCGGATTGCCGCTGGCTGCCGCCCGGCATTCCGACGTCGCCGCCGTCGCCAACCACATCCACTCCGTGGTGACTGTCCTGCGCGACCTGGATTTCGGCGACACCCCACCGGCTTCCCTCTACCTCGCGGAGGAGAGCCATGTCGCTCGCTGACCTCACCCTCACCGAAGCCTCCGCCGCGATCCGGGACCGCCGGGTGTCGCCGACGGAGCTGGTCGAAGATGTCCTGGCGCGCATCGACGAGGTAGAACCCCGGCTGCACGCGTACGTCTCGGTGGACGCCGATCGGGCTCGTGCGGAAGCCGCGGAACTCGGCGACCTCCGCGGCCCGCTGCACGGCATCCCCATGGGGTTGAAGGACCTGATCGACGTCGCCGGAACCGCGACCACCGCCAGTTCCCAAGTCCGCGCCGGACATCGCGCCGAGCGGGACAGCACTGTCGCGGCCCAGCTCAAGGCCGCTGGAACGGTCCTCCTCGGCAAAACCCACACGCACGAATTCGCTTACGGCCTCACGACTCCGCAGACGCACAATGCGCGCAACCCGTCCCGCGTCGCCGGAGGATCCAGCGGCGGTTCGGCAGTGGCCGTCGCCGCGGGTGCCGCGACTTTCGCCCTCGGCACCGACACCGGCGGCTCGATCCGGGTCCCCGCCGCGCTGAACGGCGTGGTTGGCCTCAAGCCGACTTACGGGCTCATTCCGCGGAACGGCGTGACGTCGGTGTCCTGGTCGCTGGACCATGTCGGCCCGATCACCCGTACCGTCGAGGACGCCGCGCTGGTCCTGTCCGTCCTTATTGGACAGTCGTTCTCCCTTGGCGAAGACCTGACCGGCCTCCGCGTCGGAGTACCGGGCAACTACTACTTCGACCACCTCGACCCGGCCGTGGAAACCGCCGTCCGCGAAGCGATCGACCACCTCGTCGAACTGGGCGCGGAGCTGGTCGACGTCGAAATCCCGATGACCCGCTACCTCCAGGCGACGCACTGGGGCTTGATGGTTCCCGAGGCCACGGCGTATCACGAACGAAGCATCCGCAGCGTGCCCGACCAGTACACCGCCGACGTCCGCGTGCTGCTCGAAGCCGGCGAGCTGATGAGCGCGGGGGACTACCTGCGTGCCCAGCGCGCCCGCACCCTCATGCGCCAGGAATGGACGCGGATGTTCGACAAGATCGACGTCCTGGCCGCACCGACCGTCCCGACGACCGCTGTTCCCGCCGGACAGGAGACCGTCACCTGGTCGGACGGGAGCGTCGAAACAGTCTCGGACGCGTACATCCGGCTCTCGGCCCCGGCGAACATCACCGGCGTGCCTGCCTTGACGCTCCCGATCGGCGACGATCCCGACGGGATGCCGATCGGGCTGCAACTCCTTGCCCGGCCGCATGGCGAGTCCGTGCTGCTGCGGACCGGACACGCACTGGAACGGGCGCGGCTTACAGTGGCACGGTGAGCCAGAAGCGGATGGTGCGCCCGGGCGGGCGCAGTGCGCGAGTCCAGGAATCGGTGCACGCCGCCGTCCGCGACCTGATCGCCGAATCGGGCCGGGACGCGCTGACCGTGCCGCAGGTCGCCGCCCGCGCGGGCGTCACGCCGTCGACGATCTACCGGCGCTGGGGCGACCTGCAGGAACTCCTGTCGGACGTCGCGGTCGAGCGGCTGCGCCCGGAAGCCCCGCCGGAGGACCACGGTTCGCTGGCGGAGGACCTGACGGCGTGGACCGAACTGTTCCTGGACGAAATGTCCTCGCCGGCGGGCCGCGCCTACATCCGCGACGCGCTGCTCGGCGATCCGGACGGCAGCAACGCCGGACAGTGCTCGGCGTACGCCGTCGACCAGGTGGAAGTCGTGCTGGCCAGGGCGGTGGCCCGGGGCGAGGCCGCACCGGCGGCGGAGACGGTGATGGACCGGGTGGTGGCCCCGATCATGTACCGAATCCTGTTCCGCCCGGACGGCCTCGACGCGGCGTACGCGCGCCGGTTGGCGGCTGAGGTGCTGGCTTAGAACCAGTGCACGCAGTGGGGTGCGCGGTCGGATCGGAACAGCGCGTCCGCCGCCCCGGCCGCGTCTCCGTGGTGCGCCTGAACATGCCCAGCCCGCACCAGCACACTAGGCAAGGTCCCGCCGGGGCAGATCGCTCTCGCCCAGCGACAGGTCCGGCGCGGGGGTCGTCCGGACGGCCTCGACGCGGCGTACGCGCGCCGGTTGGCGGCGGAGGTGCTGGTTTAGAACCAGTGCACGCAGTGGGGTGCGCGGTCGGATCGGAACAGCGCGTCCGCCGCCCCGGCCGCGTCTCCGTGGTGCGCCTGAACATGCCCAGCCCGCACCAGCACACTCGGCAAGGTCCCGCCGAGATAAATCGACCCGAGATCGCTCACATCCAGCGACAAGTCCGGCGCGAGATCCGTCCGCACGCACTCCGCCTTCCCGTCGCGCACCGTGAGCCGGTACCGGCCGTCCTCCGCCAGGAACGGATCAGTCACGTCGAGCACCAGCGACCCGTCCGTGAACCAACCACGGCTGGTCAGGGCGCGCGGGATGTCCAGCAAACGCACCCAGAGCCAGTCCGTCGTGGTGGGCTCGCCCGCGCGCAGGTCCGCCAGCTGCCAGCGCAGCGGGTTCCCCGGCGGGAGGTGCTTGAAGTCGATCTTCTTCACCAGATCGTGCCCCAGCAGGTACTGGGTGAGCGAGGTGAAGGCCGCGTCGTCGACGGCGATGACCTCGTCGACGGTCAGAACGGCGTCGTTGACCAGGTAGCTCGCGTACCCGTCAGCAGTGCCGTCCGCGTCGCGGTGCACGGCGAGGTATCGCGGCTCCGGGCCGGTTGGCGGATGTCCCGCGCCCAGCGCCCACCAGCGGTGCGGTCGCGACAACGCGCCGGGCTGGGTGCGGCGGTAGCGGTCGTAGATCTCTTCCAGCAGCTCACCGCAGTCGACGCGCCGCAGTAGCTCGACGGAGCCGGTCGCGACCGGCGTACCGCCACGTGGGGCGCCGAAACCGGAGCGGTGCCGTTCGACGGTCATCTGTTCCGTGTAGGTGGCCGGTCCGTAGCCGAATCGCCGGTAGATCACCGCTTCGGAGCAGAGCAGGACCGACAGGAACTCCCCGCGAGCACGGACGTCGGCGAGGTGTTCCTGCATCATCGCGCGGAGCACGCCCTGCCGCCGGTGCGTCGGCAGCACACCGACGGCGGTCACGCCGGCGGCGGAGGCGAGGACGTCGCCCGGAAGCGTGAGGTCGAAGGAGTACGCGCCGGTGGTGCCGACCGGTTTCCCGTCCGGCGCGTGGGCGATCAAGCTCCGTTCGCTCTCGAAAGCGCCCAGGATCCCGCTGCCCGCCGAGGCGGGCCAGTACCGGCCGAACGCGGCCTGCACGGTGCTGAAGAAGAGCTCGTAGTCGTTGTTGCGCCGGATTTCCATTGCAGGAGGCCCCCAGGAGCTGACGGTGTCTCCCCGTATCCCAGTCGTGCTCCCGGGGGCAGGCAAGCGATTTACGCCTTCAGTGCTCCCGGCTGGACGCGCGCCTGGAATTTCTGCAGCAACGAAGCCGCGACGCTCACCGCGATCACCGCCGGTTCCTTCCCAGTCAGGTCCGGAAGCCCGATCGGCGTCGTGATCCGGGACAGCGCCGCCTCGTCGTGCCCGAGGTCGGTCAGCCGCTTCCGGAATCGCGACCACTTCCCGGCGGACCCGATCAGCCCGATCGACCCGCAGGTGCCGCTGCGCAGAGCCGCGTCGCACAGCGCGATGTCCTCGGCGTGGTCGTGCGTCATGATCAGCACGTGCGTGCCCGCGGGCAGTTCCGACAGCACCGTTTCCGGCAGCAGCGGGACCTGGTGGACGTGCACGCTGGCCACGGCGTCGTCGAGCACCGCCAGCCGTTCCGCAGTGAGCTGCGCGGGTCGGCTGTCGATCAGGTGCAGCGAAACCTCGTGCCGGGCGAGCACCCGCGCCAGCTCGAGACCGACGTGCCCGACCCCGAAGACCGCCACCGCCGGACGCACCGGAAGCGGTTCGAACAACAGCGTCATCGTCCCTCCGCAGCATTGCACGCCGTGCTGGTAAGGAGCCTTGTCGGACAACGAAAGCGTTTGCAGCACCGGCGCGGTCGCGTTGTCCCGCAGCAGCTCCCGGGCCCGCTCGATCGCGACCGCCTCGGCGTTGCCGCCGCCGATCGTGCCGTGCGTTTCCGACGAGCCGACCACCATTTTCGCGCCGCCCTCGCGCGGGGTGTGCCCGCGCGAGGACGTCACGGTGACGAGCACGCCCGGCAGCCCCGCGTCCCGCAGGTGCTGGACCGCGCTGAGCCAGTTCACGGCTGGCCCACCAGATCCGGTACCTGCTCCTCGACCACCGGAGCGGCGGTGACGGCACGGTCGATCGCCCAGAACACGGCCTCCGGCGTCGCCGGGGAAGCGAGGTCGACGCTGTGCCCGGGCTCGCCGAACGCGGAGACCGCCTGCCGCAACGCTTCCCGCACCGCGAAGGCCAGCATCAACGGCGGCTCACCGACTGCCTTGGACCCGTAGACCGCGCCTTCTTCGGCGGCGTTGGTCAGCAGCGTGACGTTGAAGACCTCCGGCATCTCCGACAAACTCGGCAGCTTGTACGTGCTCGCCGCCTGGGTCGCGAGCCGTCCGCGAGAGGGCCGGTCGGACTCGTCCCAGCGCAGGTCCTCCAGGGTCAGCCAGCCCATGCCCTGCACGAACCCGCCCTCGATCTGGCCGATGTCGATCAGCGGGGACAGGCTGTCGCCGACGTCGTGCACGATGTCGACCCGCCGCGTCCGGTACGCGCCGGTGAAGTCGTCCACCTCGACCTCGGCCAGCGCCGCGCCGTAGGCGAAGTACTTGAACGGGGTGCCGCTCATCGTCGCGGAATCCCAGCTCAGACCCTCGGTCCGGTAGTAGCCGGCCGCCGACAGGTGCACTCGGTCGAAGTAGGCCGCGTGCACGAGTTCGTCCCAGCCGATCTCCTCACCGGACGGGGTGCGCGCGGCGCCGCGGACGATCCGGACGTCGCTTTCGGGCACGCCGAGCTTGCCCGCCGCGACGGCGAGCAGCCGGTCGCGGATCTGCTCGCAGGCGTTCTTGACCGCGCCGCCGTTGAGGTCCGCGCCCGAACTCGCCGCGGTGGCCGAGGTGTTCGGCACCTTGTCCGTCCGGGTCGGGGCCAGCCGCACCTTTTCCGGCGGCACGCCCAGCGCGGTCGCGGCCACCTGCAGCATCTTCGTGTGCAGGCCCTGGCCCATTTCGGTGCCGCCGTGGTTGATCAGCACCGAGCCGTCCTTGTAGACGTGCACCAGCGCGCCGGCCTGGTTGAACGCGGTGAGGTTGAACGAAATCCCGAACTTCACCGGCGTGATCGCGAGGCCGCGCTTGGAATGCGCGTGCTTCGCGTTGTACGCCGCGATCTCGGCCTGCCGCTTTTCGGCGTCGCCCGAGTCCAGCAGCTGCTGCCAGATCCGGTGGATGCGTTCCGGGTGCCGCACCGGCATGCCGTACGGAGTCTCCTGGCCTTCGGAGTAGAAGTTGCGCCGCCGCAGTTCAGCCGGGTCGATGCCGAGCAACGGCGCGCAGCGGCCGAGGATGTCCTCGATCACCAGCATGCCCTGCGGCCCGCCGAAGCCGCGGAACGCGGTCTGCGACGTCTTGTTCGTCTTCGCGATCCGCCCCAGCGCGCGGACGTGCGGGATCCAGTACGCGTTGTCGACGTGGCACAGCGCGCGGGCGAGCACCGGTTCGGACAGGTCGAGGCTCCAGCCGCCGTCCGCGGTCAGCACGACGTCCAACGCCTGCAGCTTGCCGTCGGAATCGAAGCCGACGCTCCATTCGGCGCGGAAACCGTGCCGTTTGCCGGTCATCGTCATGTCCTGGGTGCGGCTGAGCCGCAGCCGCACCGGACGTCCGGTGAGCGTCGCGCCGAGCGCGGCGACGGCGGCGTACCCGTGCGGCTGCCATTCCTTGCCGCCGAACCCGCCGCCCATCCGCAGGCTCTGCACGGTGACCTCGTGGCTGTGCTTGCCCAGCACGTGCGCCACGATGTCCTGCGTTTCCGACGGATGCTGGGTGCTGCTCTGCACGAAAACCTGGTCGGACTCGTCGACGTGCGCCAGCGCGCACTGGGTTTCCAGGTAGAAGTGCTCCTGTCCGGCGAAGTCGAATTCGCCGCGGAAAACGTGCGCTGAACTGGCCATCGCCGGGTCGACGTCGCCGCGCGCCACCACTCGCGGCTCGCCCTGGAAACTGCCCGCGGCGATCGCGTCGGCGACGGTCACCAGCGACGGCAGCGCTTCGGTGTCCACCTCGACGGCCGCCGCGCCCAGCCGCGCCGCTTCCAGCGTCTCGCCGAGCACCCAGGCCACCGCATGGCCGTAGAACATGACCTCGGAAGGGAACAGCGGTTCGTCGTGGTGCACGCCGGAATCGTTGACGCCAGGGACATCCGCCGCGGTGAGGACGCGGACCACGCCGGGTACGGCTTCCGCTGCCTCGGTGCGGATCGCGAGCACCTTCGCGTGCGCCTCCGCTACCTGCACGGGGTATGCGTGCAGGACGTCTTTCGTGCGGGCGACAAGGTCGTCGGTGTACAGCGCGGTGCCCCGGACGTGCGCGGCGGCGGCTTCGTGCGGACGGGCGATCCCGATGGACGGGCTTTCCGGGCGTTCAGAAAGTGCGCTCATGCTCGTGCTCCCTCAAGAGAGTCGGCGTGAAGTTTCAGCAGGCTGCGGCCCAGCGTCGCGGCGCGGTAGGCGGCACTCGCGCGATGGTCGTCCATCGGCGTGCCCTCGCCGCGCAGGATTTCCGCCGCGGCGCGGACGGTTTCCTCGTTCCAGGACTGTCCGACGAGTGCCGCTTCGGTGTCTTTGGCGCGAATCGGGGTCGCGGCGACCCCGCCGAGGCCGATCTGCGCGGTGCGCACGAGACCGTCCTCGATGTCGAGCGCGAACGCGACGGCGACGCTGGAGATGTCGTCGAACCGCCGCTTGGCGACCTTGTGGAACGCGGTGGTTCCGGCCATTGGCAAGGGAATCCGCACGGACCGGATCAGTTCGTCTTGCCGTCGCACACTCTGCCGGTATCCGGTGAAGTACTCGTCGAGCGGCACTTCGCGCTCTCCGTCCACAGAGGACAACACGACGCTTGCGCCCAGGGCGAGCAACACCGGTGCGGAGTCGCCGATGGGCGAACCGGTGCCGAGGTTTCCGCCGAGTGTCGCGGTGTTGCGGATTAGTCGCGACGCGAACTGCGGGATCAGCTGGCTCAGCAGCGGCACCCGGCCGTCGAGGCGGCGGTCCATTTCGGTGAGGCTCAGCCCGGCCCCGATTTCGATCGTGTCCGCGCCGACGTCCAGCACCTGCAGTTCCGGCACGCGGTCGATGGCGACGACGCAGTCCGCCCGGACGCCGCGGATGTTCACCTCGACGCCCCAGTCCGTCGACCCGGCCACGAAGGTCGCGTTAGGACGGTCGTGGCGCAGTTGCAGTGCTTCGGCCCAGCTGGCCGGGCGGAGGTAATCCCGTCCGTCGTCGTGCAGTCGCGTCGCAACGGGTTCCGGCGCGCGGCAGGTGCGGCGCTGCGCCAGCGGATCCTCGGCCGGGGGAGCGCCGAGCGCGTGCGCGGCGTCGCGGATCGGCCGGTATCCGGTGCAGCGGCAGAGGTTTCCGCTCAGCGCGTGGATGTCGAAGCCGTTCGGCGCGTGCTCGTCGCCGGTCGCGGCGCGGTCGCCGCGGTAGTACTCGGCCGCCATGCTGCAGACGAACCCGGGAGTGCAGTACCCGCACTGGGATCCGCCGCGCACGGCCATTTCGTGCTGCACCGGGTGCAAGTCCTCAGTGGACCCGAGACCCTCGGCCGTCCACACTTCCTGCCCGTCCAGCGATCCGACCGGGGCGAGGCACGCGTTGATCGCGACCAGGTCCGTCGGGGATTCGACGCCCGGCCGCGCGACCAGGATCGCGCACGCGCCGCATTCGCCTTCGGCGCAGCCCTCCTTGCAACTGGTCAGGCCCTGTCCGCGGAGCCAGTCCAGTGCCGTGGTGTGCACGGGAACGGCGCCGATCGCGGTGCGTTTCCCGTTGACGGTCACCTCGGGGTCGACCATCGGAGTTCCTCTCGTCTTTTCTCGGCTGGGGCCACGGCCGCCGACGCGCCGGGTCGGCGCAGGTCAGGGGACCGTGGGAGGAGCGGCAACGGGAAAGCGATCCCGTGCGCGGAGCGTGACCGAGCGGAGACCGCTCAGCGCCGCGTTGGCCAGCCGTGCGCGACGCGCCCCTTGTTCCAAGCGGACTGGCGCGTGCGCTGACGGAGGTCGGCGAGCTGTCCGGAAGTCAGAAGCACGCGCACCTCCTCGAGAGCGAACGGAACGGACGGTGCGGGCGCACCGCCGTCGACGAAGCGTAACGCCGGTCTCAGCCCGAGACAAGGGCCGGGGTCGCCCGGAAGGAGACCCAGGACACACTTCCAAATACCCCCAGGGGGTATAAAGTTCGTGCCGTCGAGAACGAGCGAAGGAGAGCCCGATGAACGTCAACGGCACCGCACTTTCGACAGGCGAGGTCCAGCTCGGCGCAGTGCGCGCCCCGGTTCGAGCGGGGGAGGACGGCGAGCTTTCGTTCACCGTCGCCACTGCCGGCGGAAAACCGGTAACCAAGTACGAGGAGGCGCACGGCAAGCAGTTGCACCTGATCGTGGTCCGCAGCGACGGCGCGCATTTCCGGCACCGTCATCCGGTGCTCGACTCGGAAACCGGAGTCTGGACGATCCCGTGGACGTGGGACGCGGCAGGCACCTACCGCGTCTTCACCGACCTGACCCCGGCGGGCGGCGAGAGCGTGACGCTGTCGCGGACGGTCGAGGTCGCCGGTGACTACCAGCCGCTGGCGGCGGAACCGATCGCGGTGAGCGAGGTCGACGGCTACGAGGTGACTCTCGAAGGCGCGCTAGCGGCTGGCACCGGAACGATGCTGACCGCGCGCGTGACCCGCGACGGACAGCCGGTCACCGATCTGGAGCCGTACCTGGGGTCGTTCGGGCACCTGGTCGCGCTGCGTCAGGGCGACCTCGCCTACCTGCACATCCACGCGCTCGACGACGGGAAACCCGGTCCGGACATCCGGTTCCACGCCGAGGCTCCGACGACCGGTCGCTACCTGCTGTACCTCGACTTCCAGGCCGAGGGCGTCGTGCGCACCGCCGCCTTCGTCCTCGACGCCGCCTGAGCAGCCGCATGCCGTGCTGCCGTTCCCCTTGAAGAGAAAGCGAAAGACGATGACTGCTGCCCCGGAAACCCGGCCGAACACCCTCCGCTGGTGGGCGCTCGGACTGATCGCCCTTGCCCAGTTCATGGTGATCATGGACACCTCGATCATCGGCGTCGCCCTGCCGCGCATGCGCGACGCCCTCGGCTTCACGCCCAGCACGTTGTCCTGGGTCTTCAACGCTTACGTGATCGCCTTCGGCGGCCTGCTGCTGCTCGGCGGGCGGCTGTCGGATTTGTTCGGCGCCAGAAGGCTTTTCGCCGCCGGATGGGCGATTCTCTTGGCCGGTTCGGTGCTCGCCGGGGCCGCCGGGAACGTGCCGATCGAACTCGCCGGCCGGATCGTGCAGGGCGCGGGAGCCGCGCTCATCGCCCCGTCCGCGCTGACGTTGCTGATGATGCTCTTCGGCAGCAATCCAAAGGAACTCACGAAAGCCCTTGCGCTGTACGGCGCGGCGGCTCCGGCCGGCGGTACCGCTGGGGTGTTCCTCGGCGGAGTGATCACCGAGTACCTGTCGTGGCCGTGGGTGTTCTACCTCAACGTGCCCATCGCGGTGCTCGCGCTGTTCGCCACCCGCGCCGTACTCCCCGGCGGGGCGGCCGGAACCCGTGGCACCGTGGACGTTTTTGGCGCACTGACCGTCACGCTCGGCCTGGGGACCCTGGTGTACGGAATCGTCCGCGCTCCGGAAGCGGGCTGGGCAGCAACGTGGATCGCGCTCGGTGCCGGTCTCGCGCTGCTCGCGGTTTTCGTGGTCCGGCAGGCGAAAGCCCGCACTCCGCTGATGCGGCTGTCGGTCTTCCGCGCCCCGCGGCTCGGCGCGGCGAACCTGGCGCAGGTTTTCCTTGGCGCGGCGTGGATTCCGATGTGGTTCTTCCTGAACCTCTACCTGCAGCAGGTGCTCGGCTTCCGCGCCTTCCCGGCCGGTGCGGCGCTGCTGCCGATGACCGCGCTGATCATGCTGGGGATGATCGCCCTCGCCCCGCGGGTGATCGGCAAGTTCGGCCCGAAGCCGCCCATCGTCGCCGGGTTGCTGCTGCTGGCGGCCGGGCTGGGCTCGCTCGCGCTGGTGCGCGCGGACGGCAGCTTCTGGGTGGACGTCCTGCCCGCGTCGCTCGTCGCGGCGCTGGGGATGTCGCTGGCGTTCATCCCGTCGCTCGGCACGGCGATTTCCGCGGCTCGACCTGAGGAAGGCGGCCTCGCGTCGGGGATCGTGAACACCGGCTACCAGGTGGGGTCGGCGCTGGGGCTGGCCGTGATGACCGCACTGGCGGCTGCCTCCGGCGCGGGCGCGCTCGGCGACCCGGCGGCGTTGACGAACGGCTACTCGGTCGCGTTCGTCGGCTCAGCGGGGATCGCGCTGGTTGGCGCCATCCTCGCGGCTCTCACTTTCCGCCGCCAGTAAGTACGTGAGGGGAACCCTCAGGGACTCTGATTCCCTGAGGGTTCCCCTCACGTCACGCCTTCGACTCGGCGGGCTTCCAAATGCGGCCGTGGAGACCGACGAACAACAGGACGAACGCGACCGTCAGCAGAATGTGCCCCAGCCCGGCGATCCCGGCGATCGCCGCGCCGGATTCCTTGCCCAGCACGGTGAGCGTGCCGTGCACGACCATTCCGCTGACCGTGACGAGCATCCCGGCGTGGTAAATCCAGAAGAACGGCGCGAACGACCTCGTCGCCGACAGCGTGAACACCTTGTCCAGCACCAGGACGATCAGGAACACGAGCGTCCCGAGCGCGAGCAGGTGAGTGTGCACAATGGACAGCTGGGTTTCGCCGGTGAAGTGCTCCGCCTTGGTCAGCTCGCGGTAGTACAGCCCGCCGAGCAGGCCGAGGATCGTGTAGATCGCGGCGGCCCAGTAGATCTTCTTCGTCATCGGTTCTCCTCGGCGCCGGCCCGGGCCGGCTGGTGGATCCGTCCGTCGACGACCTCGTGCACCGAGTCGACCCCTTCGAGGTGGGAGCGGTCGTGGGTGACCAGCACGGTTGCCGTCGCCTGTTGATGCGTGATCGTAGTGAGCAGATCGATCACCGCCGCGCCGCGGTCCTGGTCCAGCGCGCTCGTCGGTTCGTCGACCAGCAGCACGGCGGGTTCGTTCATCAAGGCGCGCGCGATGTTGACCCGTTGCTGCTGTCCGCCGGAAAGACGGCCCGGCCGGTGCGTCGCGCGATCGGCCAGCCCGACGGCGTCGAGCAACTCCGCCGCCCGTTTCGCCGCCTCGCGGCGCGGCGTTCCGCTCAGGTGCGCCATGACTTCCAGCTGTTCCGCCGCGGTGAGCGACGCGAGCAGATTCGGTTGCTGGAACACGATCCCGATCTTGGTGCGCCGCAGTTCCGCCAGCGCGGCGCGGTCCAGATCAGTGGTGTCGACGCCGCCGACGGCCACCCGGCCGCGGTCGGGCCGGATGAGCGTCGCGGCGACGGCCAGCAGGCTCGATTTGCCGGACCCGGACGGCCCGACCACCGCGGCGACGCTCCCGGCGGGCACCTGGAGGTCGACCTGGTCGAGTGCGGTGAGGCGGGAATCGCCGTCGGGGTAGGTGAGGGTGATGCCGGACAGGTGCAGGCTCATCAGTGCGCTCCGGAGGTGAGGGCGGTCAGCGGGTCGACGGAGGTGATGCGGCGGACGGCGAGCGCGGCGCCGAGCACCCCGAGGACCACCAGCACCGCGGCCGGGCCGAGCAAGGTGCCCGCGCTGAGCACGAACGGCACCGTCCCGGACGCGATCGCTCCGAGCGCGGCGGCGAGCGCGGTGCCGAGCGCGGTCCCGCCGACCAGCAGCACGACGACCTGGCCGAGCGCGTCCCGCAGCAGGTACTTCGTGGTCGCGCCGAGCGCTTTCAGCACCGCGATGTCGCGGCTGCGCTGGATCGTCCACACGGTGAAGAACGCGCCGATCACCAGCGCGGAGATCACGAACAGGAAGCCGCGCATGAGCTGGAGCGAGCCGTTTTCCGCCGAGTAGGAACCGATCGCGGACAACGCGTCGTCCTTCGTGACGGTCCGGGTGCCGAGGCGGGCGTCCGCGGCGGCGAGATCGGTGGACGGGCCGGTCGTCAGCGCGAGCACTGTCGCGTTTGGACCGGCTAGGTGCGTCCACACCACCGGGAGATGGCTGTAGGACGCGTCCCCGGAGACGGCGGACACGGTGACTTTCTGGCCTTGCAAGGTGAGCTGGTCGCCTTCGCGGGCCTTCAACGCGTCAGCCGCATCGGTGGACAGCACCGCGGTGCCCGGGCTCTGGGTTTGGACTCCGAACGCCGCCAAGGTCGCGGTGCGCTCGCCGACCGCCGCGCTGGCCGTGCTGATCGCGATCGGCTCCGCGCTGGTCACTCCCGGGACCCGGGCGTACTGCTCGGCTTGCGCACGGGTCACTGTGGACTGTCCGAATGAGAGCGATCCGCTGCCGGGCTCGGCGAAGACCAGGTGGTCGGCCTTCAACCCGGTGATCGCGGACGTGCTCTGCGCGGCCAGCCCCGCGGTCAGCCCGGACAACAGCCCGACCAGCAACGTCATCAGCACGACGACGGTTCCCATCAACGCGAACCGCCCCTTGGCGAAGCGCAGATCCCGCCACGCGACGAACATGTGCGTCCCTTCCTTCTCGGTGTGCTTCCCACCCTCGTCCGGCCGGGGAGCGAGGACATCGCGCCGCGGACGGTCTCCCGGGAATCGATGGGTGCACTCGCCGCTCAACCTTTCGATTGATGCGGATTCCGGCCGGGACCCGGACAATCGGCGGGGGAGGTAGCCGCTTTCGTGAACCCGCACACCCTCGACCGGCCGTTGCGCGTGCTGCGCGTCTGCCTGCACCTCCTGCTCGCCGGGCTGCTGGTGCTCGCTGTCGCGCGCGCGTTCGCCGACGGGGTGCCGCACGCGCCCGCGGTGCTGGCGGGCGCGTTGGTGATGGGCGGCGTCTACACCGCGGGCCCGCTGCTGCCTCGCGTCGGCCGGTTGCCGGGCGCGACGGCGGGGTGGCTGGCCGTATTGGGCGTCGCGTGGCTCGTGCTGCTGTGGCTCACGCCCGACGGGGTGTGGCTGGCTTTCCCGCTGTACTTCCTGCAAATGCACCTGCTGCCGACGCGCTGGGGCCCGGCCGTCGTCGCGCTGACCACGGTGCTGGCGATCGCCGGTTTCACGCGCCACCAAGGCGGATTCAGCGTCGGTGTGATCATCGGCCCGGCGCTCGGGGCGGCGGTCGCGATCGCCACCGTGCTCGGCTATCAGGTGCTCTACCGCGAAAGCGAGCAACGGCGGCAGCTCATCGAGGAGCTCCGCGAGACCCGCAACGACCTCGCCGCGATGGAACACTCCGCGGGCGTGCTGGCCGAACGGGAACGCCTCGCGCGGGAAATCCACGACACCCTCGCGCAGGGCCTTTCGAGCATCCACCTGCTGCTCCGTGCCGCCGAACGCGCGCTCCCGGACCGTCCCGACGCCGCGGTCCCGCACGTCACGCAAGCCCGGCAAGCCGCCCAGGACAACCTCACCGAAGCCCGCCGCCTCGTCTACGCACTGGCCCCGGTGGAACTGGAAGGTGCGTCCTTGCCCGCAGCCCTGGAACGCCTGTGCGCGACCACGCAACAGCGTTCCGGCCTGACTGTCCACTTTCACCTCAGCGGCACCCCGTTCGACGTGCCGACCGCGTACGAGGTCGCCTTGCTGCGGATCGCCCAGTCGGCGCTGGCCAACACCGTCCGGCACGCGGCGGCCGGCCGCGCCGAGCTGACCTTGAGTTACATGGACACGAGCATCACCCTGGACGCCGTGGACGACGGCATCGGCTTCGACCCGCAGGAAGTGCGCGGCGGCAGCGGCTTCGGCCTGCCCGCGATGCGGGCCCGCGCCCGCTCCCTCGGCGGCTCGTGGACGGTGGAATCGTCGCCCGGCAACGGCACCGCGCTGGCCGTGAGCTTCCCCGTGGACCCGCGATGATCCGCCTCCTGCTGGCCGACGACCACCCCGTCGTCCGGGCCGGATTGCGCGCCGTCCTGGAAACCGAACCGGACCTGGAAGTCGTCGCCGAAGCGTCCTCCGCCGAAGAGGCCGTGCGGCTGGCGGCAGGCGTGGACGTCGTGCTGATGGACCTCCAATTCGGCTCCGGAATGCACGGCTCCGAAGCAACCGCGGCGATTACTGCGGCGGCCGACGCGCCGAAAGTGCTGGTCCTGACGACGTACGACACCGACGGCGACATCCTCGCCGCGATCGAAGCAGGCGCGACCGGATACTTGTTGAAGGACGCCCCGCCGGAAGACCTCGCCGCCGCGGTGCGCAACGCCGCCACCGGACAGACCGTGTTGGCTCCCGCGGTCGCGCACCGGCTGATGAACCGCATGCGCACCCCGGCGGCCGCGTTGTCGCCGCGGGAAATCGAGGTGCTGGGTCTGGTCGCGGACGGATTGTCGAACCTGGAGATCAGCAAGCGGCTGTTTCTGAGCCAGGCGACGGTGAAATCGCATCTGGTGCACATTTACACGAAGCTCGGCGTGGATTCCCGGACCGCTGCGGTGGCGGCGGGGAAGGCGCAAGGGCTGATCCGCCGCTGACGCGTACCGCTTCGGACCTGGTCCGCCCGCCCGCGACCGGACGACAATGGCTCCCGTCGAATCGAGGGAGGCGTCGTGAAGGAACACTGGAAAGACGAACCGGACGAGCACGATTATCCGGCGGCATTCGACTATCTCACCCTGGTCGCACCCGAGGACATCGCGACTCGTCTGGTCGATCAGCTGAAAGACGCGAAACTAACGCACCGCAAAGCGAAGGACATCCTCCGGGCCAGCAGGCTGAAGCTTCTCCCGGAGGACAACGCGCACGTCGCGAAGGACCTCGAGAAGGTCAAGGACGGCAAAGCGCTCTCGCCGGTCCTGCTCGTCCGCGGGCACGGCCACCCCGGGTTCGAGACGGCCGACGACCTGGTGATCGCGGACGGTTACCACCGCGTGTGCGCTTCGTATCATCTCGACGAGAATGCCGACATTCCGTGCAAATTGATTTAACCCCGCTTGGATTCCGAAATGATTGCGAAGCCCGGCCGCTCGTAACGCCTGCTCGCGGTTGTCGATCTTTCGATGCGAGATCGACGAGACAGGCGGGGCACGTGGACGAGCACGACATCGAGAGCCATCCGGACCTGATGGACCCGGATTGGCAGCGGCACGCCGAGAAGGAAGCCTGGACCGGCCTGCGCCGCGGCCGCCGCCGCGCGCGTCGGCGCAGGCTGGCCGCCATCTGGGGCGCGGTGGTGATCGTCGTCGCGGCGGCGGGGTTCTACCTGTGGAAGCAGGGGACGCGCGCGGAGGAGGTCGCCGGGAGCACTCCCGCCGCACCCGCGCTGACCACCACCACCGCGCCCGCGCCGACCGATCTCCCGGACTCCGGGCACGTCGACCTGACCCGGCCGTTCCTCGACACCCCGGCGCAGAACTGGCCCGAGGGCATCGCCGGGCTGAAGATCCCGGCCCCGGCGAAGGTCGGCTCGTACTCCGCGAAGCAGGTGGGCGAGGCGCAGGAACAGGTCAAGCACGCGGTCGAGATCGCGCAGTTCGACCCGGACACCCAGGTCGGTCGGCATCCGTCCGGGTACGTCGGCCTCTTCGCCCCGGACGCGCGCAAGGACCTGGAAGCCCACGTCCAGGGCTACGTGACCTACTTCGCCGAGGGCTACCACCTGCTTCCCGTGCCGCCGCGGATGACGGGGAAGATGACCGTCCGCCCCGGCGCATCCGGCGAGCTGACGGTGCACGTCTCCTACGTGGTGGCCTATGCCTTCGACCCGGGCAGCCGCGTCGTCTACGGCCCCGCCGATCTGGAACCGTTCGTCCGGGTCGACCGCGACTACATCCTGCGCAGCGGCCCGCGGTGGGCGCCGGGCAGCCGCGGGCTGTGGACCGGCGACGGCGGCGGGTTCTACACCAGCATCGCGTGCCGCACGGGCAACCCCGAGGACCTCGCGCCCGCGTTCAGCGACCCGGACTACGGCGGTCCCTCGATGAGCCGGGCGCCGGGCCAGTTCGACCCGGACAAACCGTTGCCCACCAAGGGAAACTGCGGCGAGTAACCAGGCCGGGAACCGAACGGGGGATTCTCTGGAACGCACCAGGGCGCGGCCCGGTACCATCACTCCCGATGATCACGAATGCGTCTCGGCGGCCCGGGTCCGGCGCCGTCGCCCCGTGGCGGGTCGACGAGGTCGGACGGAAGGTGCGGCTGCGCGAGGTCCGCCCCGGCGACCAGCGCACCCTCGCCGGATTCGACCGGGACTCGGTCCGGGCGCGCGATCCGCAGGTCGGCGGCTACCGGCACTGGGCGACGCACCGCGGGCACTCCTCCCCGGACGGCTTCCACTTCGCGATCGAGACCCTGCACAACCGGACGCTGGTCGGCTCCGTGTGGGTCGAAACGGACCCGTTCTCCGGCCGGTTCAGCTACGGCGTCGGCATCGGCCCGCAGCACCGCCGCTGCGGTTACGCCGCCGACGCGGTCGCGCTGCTGCTGGCGTTCATGTTCGAGCGGTGCCGGTACCGGGCGTGCGAGGTGAGCGTCAACGGCAGCAACTTCGCCTCGCTGGCGCTGCACGGCGAGTTGGGCTTCCGGGAAGAGGGCCGGCTCCGCGACGCCGAGTTGCTCCGCGGGGAGGTCAAGTACCCCGTTCTGATGAGCATCACCGCCGAACAGTTCGCGGAGCGTCACGTCGCGCTGGAGGCTCGCGACTCCGGCCGGTCCTCGTCGCGCGGACGGCACTGGCGAGTCCAACGCCCCGGACGGCACCGCCGCATCGCCTACTCCGCCGGCAGCTAGCTCCCCTTTCTCCAAGACCCGCGCCCGGCGATCTGCGACGCTCACCGGGTGATCAACCGCATCATCGCCTACTCCGAAGGCGCCGACGACGCCGCGACCCGCGACTTCTACGTCCACGTCCTCGGACTCGACGTCGCCATGGACCATCCCGCGCTCGGCCTCCGCAGCAGCGACAACCCGGCCGCGCAGGTGCTCGTCCTCCCGCCCGGAAGCACCGACCCCGTCCCTCGCTGGGGCATTGATCTCGGCACCCCCGAGGCAGTCGACGCAGCCCACGCCGAGTCGGTCCGGCGCGGGCTGCGGGTGGTTTATCCGTTGACCGACGAATCGTGGGGCGTGCGCCGGTTTTTCGTCGAGGATCCGGGCGGCAACGTGGTCAACGTGCTCGCCCACGTGACGGGCAGTTCGCGCACCGAGTAGAAGATCGCGTTCTCCTTGAACTCCAAGCGATCCAGCGGCACGGCCAGCGCCAGCGTCGGCACCCGTCGCCGCAACGTCGAGTACGCGACCTGCAACTCCACCCGCGCCAGCGGCGCACCCAGGCAGAGGTGCCGCCCGTAACCGAACGCGACGTGATGCCGGGCGGACCGGCGGAGGTCGAAGCGATCGGGGTCCGGAAAGGCCAGCGGATCCCGATTCGCGGTGCTCTTCACCGCGATGATGCCCTCGCCCGCGCGGATCACCTGCCCGCCGATTTCAAGATCCGCCCACGCGACGCGACGCGCCTCGGTGTGCGTGATCGACAAGTAGCGCAACAGTTCCTCTACCGGATCCGCCGAATCGTGGAACTGCTCCGGATGCGTCAACAACACGGCTGTGCCTAACGCGATCATGGCCGCGGTGGTGTCGTGACCCGCCACCAACAGAAGCTGCCCCAGCACCGCGATCTCGCGCGGGGTCATCGCGAGAGCCAGTTTGCCCAGCAAGCCCGGCCCGGCGGATTTCGCGGCGACGAGGTCTTCCAGATACGCATTCAGCTCTTCGCTGGCCGCCACAGCGCGTGTCGGATCCGGATCGTCCATGACGAGCGTGCGAGCCACTCCTTGAAAGAAGTCACGATCCGCGTATGGGACGCCGAGCAGTTCGCAGATCACCAGCGAAGGCAGCGGCATCGCGAACGCCTCGACCAAATCGGCCGGATTCGGGCCCGCGAGCATTCCGTCAAGAAGGTCGTCCACCAACTCTTGAATACGCGGCCGCAACGCCGCCATTTTCCGGACGGTGAATTCCGAGGCGAGCATCCGCCGCTGAACGGTGTGCTCCGGCGGATCCATCTGCATCAGCGTCTTCATCCGCGCGTCTCGCGCCTTGCTGACCGCGTTGGTGTGCGGAAAACCAGGCTGCGCGACATCGACGCTGACGCGCGGATCCGCAAGCACCGCACGGACATCAGCATACCGGGTGATCAGCCAGGGCTCGCTGCCGTCCCACAGTCGTACCCGTGACACCGGTGGCCGCGCCGTCAATCCAGGCGCGGGGCCGAAGGGGCATCCAGCCGCCCGCGCCATCGGAAAGGTTTCGCTGCCGGTCATGCCAGCTCCTCACAGTCGAATGCGTTTCGGAGCTGAAGCATGGCTGCGCGGGGGAGCCCGGTAATCAGACAAAAAGGATGTGACGTGTGCCTCAGTCTTCGGCGATGTCCGGCTCTCCGGGGCGTTCGACCACGCTCCACAGGAACGAATGCCTTCGCCCGGCCGGTTCCTCGCGCGCGACGAACTCGTCCAGCAGTGCGTCCAATCGCGACTGCAGTTCGGCCGCGGCCTCGTCGCTCAGCCGGACCACGCCGCGGCGGGTTTGCTGGATCGACGTGGGGTCGGCTTCGAGCATTTCGGCTCGGTGGGCGTCCAGGGTCGCCAGTTCGACGCGTGCGGTCAGTGCCGGATCGCCTGCTTGGTCGAGGTCGAGGTGCCAGGTCCGCCGCGTCGTCCGGTAGGGGCGTTCCCAGGCACCGAGGTCGCTCCGGCGGGCCGGTTCGGCGACCAGGAAACCGGCTTCGGCGAGTGCGTGGACCCGGCGCAGGACGGTCGCCGGCGACTCCTGCAGCCGCTTCGCCAGTTGCTGGTTCGTCCACGCGGAATCCAGGCACAGCCGCAGAATCCGCCAGCTCAGCGGGTGTGCGAGCGCGCGGAGGTCGTCGGCGGTCGCTTGGCGCGGGAGACGGTCGTCCATTGACAGCAGCTTAGCCGATTTGCTTCGATGGCATCGATATCAGAAAGTGAAATCACTGGAGGTCGGGTGCGCCGCATCGAGTCGTACGTCGAGCAGTACCGGGAGCGGCACGAGGCGGAGCTGGCCGAGTGGATCGCCGTCCCGAGCGTGAGCGCCACCGGCGAGGGCATGGCGGAGGCGGCGGAGTTCGCGTGCGAGTTGCTGCGGCGCAGCGGGCTCGAAGCGCGGCGGGTCGAGACCGGCGGCTGGCCGTTGGTGGTGGGCCGCGCCGACGGGCCGCCCGGATCGCTGCACGTGGTGATCTACGGCCATTACGACGTCCAGCCCGCCGGACCGCTCGCGGCCTGGGAAAGCCCGCCGTTCGAGGCGAGCGTCCGGGACGGCCGGATGTACGGGCGCGGCACGGGGGACAACAAGGGGCAGCACCTCGCGCAACTGCTTGCCTTGCGCGCGCTCGCCGAGACCGGCGAACTGCCGTGCAGCGTGACCGTCCTGCTCGACGGCGAGGAAGAAATCGGCAGCCCGAACCTGGAATCCGCGCTCGCCGGTCTGCGCGACGAGTGGGACGCGGATCTGGTGCTGTGGAGCGACGGTCCGGTGCACGACAGCGGCGAGCCGACGGTCAGTCTCGGCGTACGTGGTGCCGTCCGGTTCGAGATCCGGGTGCACGGCGCCCCGGCCGCGCTGCATTCGGGGAACTGGGGCGGGGTCGCGCCGAATCCGGCGTGGGAACTGGTGTGGCTGCTGTCGACGATGCGCTCGCCCGAAGGCGAGGTGCTGGTCAAGGGAATCTCCGACGGCATGGTGCCGCTGAGCCCGTCGGAACGGGACGCGCTGGACGCGCTCCCGGTCGACGTTCCCGCCGCGCTCGCCGAGGTCGGGCTGGACCGGATGGACGTGCCGGACGGCGTCGGTTTCAACGACCGCCTGGCTTTGCCCACCTTCAGCATCAACTCACTGTCCTGTTTGGACGAAGGGGACCACCGCACGGTCATTCCGGCCGTCGCGGTCGCCCGCTGCGACATCCGGACGGTCGGCGGCCAGCGCGCCTCGACGGTCATCGAAGCCTTACGCGCGCACCTTGCCGAACACCTTCCGCACGCCGAACTGCACGTGCCGGGCGGGCGGATGGAAGCGTCTCGGACGCTGCCGGAATCGCCTTACACCGCGGTGATCGCCGACGCGGTCAGCGCGGCTGCGGGCCGTCCGGCGGTGCTCGTGCCCGCGATGGGCGGCAGCCTGCCGATCGCCGCGCTGTCCGACGGCCTCGGCCTGCCCTGTTACGGAATCCCGCTCGCCAACGTCGACGAGCACAACCACGGCCCCAACGAGAATTTCGAACTCGCCCGGTTCCACGCCGGAATCACCGCAGCCGCGAATGTCCTGCTCGAATTGGGCAAGCTTCGCTGAATTCCCGCGCACATGGTTGGTCCGGGCCGGTGTGCCCGGAACCGCGCTTCACCAATGACGCCGAACGCACCGCCCCGGAGGCGACCATGTCGATCCCTGCTCCCGATTCCCCTGCCGTCAGAACCGAAAACGCCCCCTCGCCGCGCTCGTCCCGGATCGTGCTCGCGGCCACGATCGGCAATACCCTGGAATGGTTCAGCCTCGGGGCCTACACCCTGTTCGCCGACGTCCTGGCAAAACAATTCTTTCCCGCGACGGACCCGGCGGTCTCGCTGATGCTGGCTTTCGCCAGTGTCGCGGTCGCGTATTTGATCCGCCCGTTCGGCGGGATGATCCTCGGCTCCTACGCCGACCGCGCGGGCCGCAAAGCCGCGCTGGTGTGGTCGATCCGGATCATGGCCGTGGCCTCCCTGCTGATCGCGATCATGCCGAACTACGCGACGATCGGCATCGCGGCCCCGATCGGCCTGGTGTTCGCCAACCTGCTGCAGGGCTTCTCCGCGGGCGGCGAATTCGGCAGCGCGACCGCGTACCTGGTGGAGAGCAACCGGAAACGCCGCGGATTCATGGGCAGCTGGGGCGCGGCGAGCCAGGGCTTGAGCACCTTGCTGGGCATCGTGTTCGCCGCGGTGCTGAGCGCGGTGCTCACCGAACAGCAGCTCGGATCGTGGGGCTGGCGGATCCCGTTCGCCTTCGGCCTGCTGATCGCCCCGATCGGCTACTACATCCGGCGGCACGTCGAGGAATCCCCGGCGTTCGAGGAGGACGCCGCCGAGGCGCCGCTGCGGGAAGTCCTGCGCTCGCAGAAGACGCGGATCCTGGTCGCGATGGGCGCGATGGCGGTGTCCACCGCGATCAGCTACCTCATCATCTACATGCCGACCTTCGCCATCCGGAACCTCGGACTGCCCAAATCGCTGGCCTTCACCACGACCATCGTCACCCAGATCGTGCTGACTGTCCTCGCCCCGGTCGCCGGGCGGCTCTCGGACCGGACCGGCCGGATCCCGCTGATGGCGGCCGCCTGCTCGGTGATGCTGCTCGCGATCTTCCCGCTGTTCCTCGCACTGAACAGCCAGCCGACGTTCGCGATGATGACGGCGGTGATGGCCGCGATCGGCCTGGTCAAGGTCTGGTATGTCGGCCCGCTGGGCACGATGATGGCCGACGTCTTCCCGACCCGGACCCGCGCGACCGGACTGTCGGTCAGTTACAACATCACGGCTTCGTTGTTCGGCGGGTTCACGCCGCTGGTGGTGATTTGGCTGATCGAGGTGACGGGGAGCAATCTGGCGCCGAGTTATTACGTGATGGCGCTGGCGGTGCTGAGCCTCGGAGCACTGGTTTTCGCCCGGCGGCGGTTGCGGGTGCGCTGAGTCCTGGTCCGTTGTGGACTCTCGGTCGGAAGTGCCGTGCGCGCGGTGCCAGCGAGGCACCGCGCGCACGGCAGGTCAGCTACGGATGAGTCCGGAAAGCGTCCACGATCAGGTAACTGCCGTTCTTCATCGTGCCGGTAACGGTGTGCACTCCCGGCGGCAGGCCGGAGACACTCGCGACTGTCGACTGGTACTGCCGGGTCGGCGTGACGAAACTGACCGTCCGATAAGGCGCACCGTCCAAGGCCAGGTCGACGTCGCCCTCGTCGGTGTTGGTTTCGGAGATGATGTCGATCCCGGTGCCGTAGAACGTCAAACTCCACGAATCGCCGACGTTCTGTGTCGCCCAGATATCGTCGAGATACGAGTTCGCGCCTCCCGCCGAGCTGCCGCGCCAGAGCCATCCCGTCGACGGGGCGCCGGTGTTGGTGTAGACGACGCCGGACGTGTTGTTGAGCAGCTCCGATTCCCGCGTCTTGGCCAGGTGAACGGTGACATCGGCCTGCCCGCGCCGCACGGTCAGCGTGATCGGCGCACCCGGCGCGAGTTTGTTGTAGCTGAGCCAAAAAGTATTGCGATCGTCGGTCACCGGGGTGCCGTTGACGGCGGTGATGTCGTCGCCGGTCCGCAGCCCGTTCTGCGCCGCGTAGCTGCCCTGCGGCACCGAGGGCAGGTAGAGGCCGTACGGTTTGGTCAAGCCGAGCGACGACTGGACCGCGAGCGACGGGATGTTGGTGGCGGTCGCGCCCATCAGCATTTCGGGTTGGACGATCATCCCGTTGCTAGGCCCGCCGGAACCGGGGCCGTAAGCGAAGACCGCCTTGGGCGGAAGCGGCCCGCCCGAGGCGCCGAAGCCGGTCATCGGGAAGTTGGCGTACCCGAGGCCGAGCGCGGGCGAATCGGCGGCGACCGTGAAATCGTAGCTGCCGAGCGGGTCGGCCGCGGCGAACTTCGGGTCGGCGACGAGCGAATGCGGGTCCATGCCGGCGCGGACCCAGGCCGACTGGGGGTTGATCGTGGCGCCGTCCGCGGAGAGCGCTTCGTTGCCGCTGCCGTCGGGGTTGACGTAGACCGGGTAGCTGTCGTTCCAGAAGAGGTTGCGGTCGACGCCGTACTTGGCGGTGGACGGATTGTTCAGCACGTTGTTGTACGCCTGCGGTCCGAGCGTGATGTTGTGCTCGATGACGTCGCCGCAGTCGGAGTGGCTGACCTGTTCGTAGATCGAACCGTCCACGAGCAGGTTGTTCCGCACGGTGCGCTCGTAGCCGTCGCGCAGTTTGATTCCGCCCTTGAGGACGAGGTTGTCCAGCAGGCGGAAGTTGGACGACCCGTCGTCGAGGTCGATGGCCCAGTCCCCGGCGTGCCAGAACCGGTTGTGCTGGATGGTGATCGGCCGGACGACGTCCAGCTTCATCAGGCTCCGGGCCTGGGCGTCGGTCAGCGCGGTGCCGGTAGATCCTTCGTAACTCGTGCCCGGCGCGAGGGTGTTGTTGCCGGAGCTGGCCCAGAACCGGCCGCGGCCCCACACGTTGACGGACCCGTTGTCCCCGGTTTCCTCGACACAGTTGAAGAGATCGTTGTTCTTGATGTCGTGCCCGCCCCACGTGCCGTCCTCGATGTTCAGGCACGCGCGCGGGCTGCCGGAAACGGTGTTGCCGTCGACCGTCACGTCCGCGCTCATGGAAATGTTGACGCCGGAGGACTGCTTCTCGAACCGGCCCATGTTCTGCATGAGGTTGTTCCGCACGACGATGTCGCGGGGATAGTCGTCGGTCTTCGGCCCTGGCGCGGTGTCGGTGACCGCGACGTTGTCGTAGTAGTTGCCGGAGTAGTCCCGCACCGCGCTCGGCGAGCCGACGATCTGGACGTCCGTGGCGCCGTCGGAGGCGAACTTGTTGTCGCTGATCGTGTTGTGCTTGTTGTAGCTGTCGAGGAAGACGCCGTTGCCGCCGAGCTGGTCGAAGAACGACCCGGTGACTGAGATGTCAGCGGCGTTCTTCAGAGATACCGCGCCCTTGCGGACCACCGCCCAGTCGCCCTTGGCGTCGGCCTCGAAGGGGCTGTCGAAGAGAGTGCGGTGAGTCGCGGTGAAGTGCAGTCCGCCCAGCGTGATGTCGTGGACGGGGTCGGCGGCCGAGGTCCCGGCGAGAGTGATCAGCTGATCCTGCTCGGCGGTTTCGACCGTCGCGGCGGAAAGATCGGTCCCCTCCGGCGGGTAGTAGAGCAGTTGGCCGCTCGTCCGGTCGTAGAACCACTCGCCGGGAGCGTCGAGCTCCTCCTTGACGTTCTCGGCCATCGCCGGACCGACCCGGCCGGGGCCGTTGCCCTTCGTCAGCCCGCAGTCCTGCGGCCGGTTGTTGTCGCCGACGTAGTGCAGAGCGAGCCCGTCGCCGGTGCGTCCGCTGACGGTGAACGAGACGGATCCCCAGTCGCCGCAATGCATCGCGCGCACCAGCGCGGTCGACGGGTCCGCCCACTTCGCCGATTCCCGTTGGAGGTCGGCCAGCGAGGTCGACCCCTGCAGCCGGGCCGCGCTGGCGTCGTAGTTCGGGTAGCGGGCCAGGATCTGGCGCTGGCCGTTGACGAACAGGCCGTCGAAGTCCAGTCCGGCCGGGAGGGCCGCGGCCATGATCTTGCTGCCGGGTGCGGCGGGCTGCCAGGCCGGACGCAACGGCCGGCCGCCGCTGATCGTCACGGCGGCGTCGGTCGCGGGTTCCCAGGTCACGGTGTGGCCGTTGCGCCCGGAGTCCTGCGGGCCCAACGCCAGCGGAGCGGAGAGGTAGTAGGAGCCGCCGGCGAGCTTGACCACGATGTCGCGGTGGTTGCCGACGCCGGTGCCGAGAAGATGCCGGACCCGTTGCTGCGCCTGCGAAAGCGAACACGGACGCGGCTGGGTGCAAGGGTTTCCGGGCGGTGCGTCGGCACCGGGAGCGGCATAGACGGCCATCGGCAGCGGCCCACTCGCGGCGGCTGGCGGGCCGAGGGCGACCGTTCCGCCAAACCCGGCGACGGCGGACAGGACGATGCTCAGAAGGCGGCGGTTGGCCATTCAGGTCCTCCTTGACCAGGCATCGGACGTTCTGAACGCCAGGACATCCGATGTCTAGGAGACTATGCAGGAGGGCGTATCGGTCGTCAAGGAGCTCTCCGGGTGGCGTCCGGAGGCGGGTAACTGGCTTTACAGCACGGGTGCGTGCCTGATCGGCGAGGTTGCCGGGCGAATGCGGTAGGTGGACGACGGCGGGGTTTACATCTGATCTTTGGGCTGTGTGCTGAAGCCTTCCCCGAAGCTGACCCCGTGCGGAGCCCGGATTTTCGCGCTGCCCGGCGCACTCCGGTCACCCGGGAAGCGGCGTGATCGACACCGGCGTGACCAAGACCCGGTCGTGGCCCGCTTCGCGGCACGGACCGGTGAGTTCGAACCGGCCGGTGCAGGGCAGGTCGCCCGCGGACGGGCCGGCCAGGACCTCGATCGTTCCGGGCTCGACGATCCGGCGCAGGTCGAGTCCGGTGAAGCTGGTGCGGTCGGCGTGCAGCGCGAACGTGACCCTGGCGGCGCGGCCCGCCTCGAGCGGCACCCGGGCGAAGCCGGCGAGCTGCCGGACGGGGCGGGTGACCTGGGCGTGCACGTCGTTCAGGTACAGCTGCACGATTTCGTCCGCCGCGCGCTCGCCGGTGTTGCGGACGGTGACCGAAACGGACAGTTCGCCGTCGGTGGGGATCTCGGACGCGCTCAGCCGCAGGTCCGAGTAGGCGAACGTGGTGTAGGACAGGCCGTGGCCGAACGGGAACAGCGGGGTCGGGTCGAGGTTGCTGATGCCCGCGCTGTCGCGGCCCAGCGGCGGAGCCAGGTAGGTGCCGGGCGAGCCGCCGGGCACGCGGGGGACCTGCACCGGCAGTTTCCCGGACGGGGCGGTCCGGCCGGACAGGATCCCGGCGACGGCGCCGCCGCCCTCCTCGCCCGGCAGGAACGCCTGGACCAGAGCGGCGGCGCGGCCGGCGTGGCGGCCGAGGGCGTACGGACGGCCGGACACCACCACGACCACGACCGGGGTGCCGGTCGCCAGGAGCGCGTCGAGGAGTTCGTCCTGGACGCCGGGGAGGCTCAGGTCGGGGGCGTCGCAGCCCTCGCCGGAGGTGCCGAGGCCGAACATGCCCGCCCGGTCGCCCACGACGGCGACGCACACATCGGCGGCTTCCGCGGCGCTCGCCGCGGCGGCGATGCCGGAGCGGTCCTCGTCGAGGATCGGGCAGCCTTGGTGCAGGGCGATCTCGGCCGCGGGCAGTTCGAGCCGCAGCGCATCGGCCAGGGACGGAACGCTTACGCCGAGGCCGAATTCGGGGTGGCGCGGCAGGACGTGGTTGGGGTAGGAGTAGCAGCCGAGGAAGACCAGCGGGTCGTCGGCGCACGGCCCGACGAGGGCGATTTTCCCGGCGGATTCCCGGGCGGACAGCGGAAGCGTGCCGTCGTTGGCGAGCAGCACGACGGACTCCTCGGCGACTTCCCGGGCGAGGGCTCGATTCCGCGGTGAATCCAGATCGACCGGCTCGGCCCGCGGCGCCCAGTCCGCGTCGAGCAGGCCCAGCTCGGCCTTCTGCCGCAGGAGCCGTCTCGCGGCCCGGTCGACGAGCGCCTCGGGGACCTCCCCGGAACGGACCAGCTCGGTCAGTTCCTTGCTGTAGCACAGGGTGTCCGGCAGTTCGACGTCGATCCCGGCGGCCAGCGCGAGCGCGCCCGCCGCACCCGCGCTGGCGGCCACGCGGTGCATGCTCTTGAGGAACGCGATGGCCCAGTAGTCGGAGACGACGACTCCGTCGAAACCCCATTCCTCGCGCAGAATCGTGGTGAGCAGCGCTTCGCTGGCCGCGGCGGGTACGCCGTCGAGGTCGCTGTAGGAGTTCATGACCGAGCGGGCCCCGCCGTCGCGCACCGCCATCTCGAACGGCGGCAGGACGACGTCGCGCAGCTCGCGCGGCCCGATCGAAACCGGCGCGTGGTTGCGGGCCGCCCGGGACGCGGAGTATCCGGCGAAATGCTTCAGCGTCGCGATGACCCCGGCCTTCTCCAGGCCGCGGACGTAAGCGGTGCCCAGCATGCCGACGAGGTACGGGTCTTCGCCGAGGGTTTCCTCGGTGCGGCCCCAGCGGTAGTCGCGCACGACGTCGAGCACGGGCGAAAGCCCTTGATGCACGCCGACCGCGCGCATGTCTTCCGCGATGGCCGTGGCCATCCGCTCGACGAGACCGGGATCGAAGGTCGCCGCCCAAGCGAGCGCGGTGGGGTAGACCGTGGCTCCGAGGGTCGTGAAGCCGGTGAGGCACTCTTCGTGCACGATCGCCGGGATGCCGAGCCGGGTCTCGGAGACGATTTCGCGCTGCAGCGCGGTGATCCGGGCGACGCCGTCGGCCGCGCTCACCGGCGCGGTGCCGAACGGGCGGGTGAGGTGCCCGATCCCGTCCGCGCGCACCTGGTCGAACGGGACCTCGCCGCGGGCGAAAACGTCCTGCATGGGGGCGACGTTCCCGCTGATCTCCTGATTGCCGGGCCACGCGCTGCCCAGCTGGGCGACCTTCTCCTCGAGCGTCATCCCGGCCAGCAGCGCGTCCGCGCGTTCGGCGGGGGAGAGGGTCCGGTCGTGCCAGCGGCTCATCGTGCTCCTCGGTCGGCTGCGGGGGCGGTCGACTCGCGCACGACGAGATGGGTCGCGAGTTCGACGTGGTGGGAATCGAGCGTCTGCCCGGAAATCAGCTTGAGCAGGGTGCGCAGCGCGACCCGGCCCATGTCGTGCAGCGGCTGCCGGATCACGGTCAGCGGCGGGGTGGCGAGGCCGGCGAGCATGGTGTCGTCGAAGCCGACGACGCTCAGGTCCTGCGGCACCCGCAATCCCCGCCGCCGGGCGGCTTCCAGCACGCCGAGCGCGGTGGCGTCGCTGGCGGCGAACACCGCGGTCGGCGGATTTTCCATGGCCAGCAAGCGGTTTCCGATCTCCAGTCCGGCCGGGTGGCCGAAGTCGCCGTGGCACACCAGCTCCGGGTCGAAGGCGACGCCCGCGTTGTCGAGGGCGGCGCGGTACCCGTGCAGTCGGGCCTGGCTGCAGGAGGCCCCGACCGGCCCGCCGGCGAACGCGACGCGCCGGTGCCCGAGGCTCAGCAGGTGCTCCGCGGCGGCGATCCCGCCGGACCAGTTCGTCGCCCCGACGCTGGCGACCTCGGTCCTCGGCAGGTTGATCGGGTCGATGACCACCAGCGGCAGCCCGGCGCGTTCGAAGCTTTCGACCTGGGCGAGCGAGAGTTCGGAGGTCACGACGATCAGCCCGGCCCGGCCGTTGCCCTTGAGCCGGTGCGTCCACTGGTCCTCGGGGCTGAGCGGGCCGCCGGGCGCCGCTTCGGGCATCCGGCTCACCACCACGTCGGTGCCGAGTTCGGTGCCCGCGGCGGTCACCCCGCGCAGCACTTCGAGCGCGTACGGGCTGACGAGATCGTCGAACACGACGTCGACGATCCGGGTCGCGGGGGCGTTCCGGCTCCCGCTGCGCGGCACGTATCCGGCCTCCCGCAACGCTTGTTCCACTCGGGCGCGGGTGCGCGCGGCCACGTCGGACCGCCCGTTGAGCACCTTCGAGACGGTCGGCAGCGAGACGCCGGCGGCTTCGGCGACCGCCGCGAGCCTCGCGCCAGTGCGGGACGGCATCAGGCTCCCTCTTTTCGAAATGTTTCGAACCATGATTGTTGGCTATGAAAAGGGAATTTAGCACTTGACTGGCCCGAATCACTACCCTAGATTTCGGCCAGCCTACGAGAAGTTTTCGAAACTTTTCGAACCTTCGGAGCGGAAGGTGCATCATGAAACTGGGTACTCGCCGGACGGTCCGCGGGACGCGGACGACGCTCGCGGCGACCGGGTTCGCGGCTCTGCTGGCGCTGACCGCGGCGTGCGGCACGAGCGGGCCCACGGCCGCCGCCGGCGGGAAAGCGACGGCATGGGCGTTGACCGGCGGCGACGAGCAGGTGTTCCGCGCTTCGTTCGCCAGCGGCGGCGTCGAGGGCAGTTCTTCGGCAACGACGCGTACAAGCAGAAGATCCGCTCGGCCGTCGGCGCCGACCAGGCGCCCACCCTGGTGTTCAGCTGGGGCAACGGCGGGATGCTGAAATCCTGGGTCGCGGCAGGGAAAATCATGGATCTGACCCCGGAGGTGCGGAAGGATCCCGCGCTGACCGGCCGGTTCCTGCCCTCGGTGGCGAAAACCGGGGTGCTGGACGGAAAGACCTACGCCGTGCCGAACAACAGCATGCAGCCGGTTTTCCTGTTCTACAACAAGGATCTCTTCGCCCGGGTGGGCGCGCAGCCGCCGAAGACCTGGGACGAGCTGATGGCGCTCGTGCCGAAGTTCGCCGCCGCCGGGATCGCTCCGTTCTCCCTCGGCGGGCAAAGCAAATGGCCGCAGCTGATGTGGGAGGAGTACCTGGTCGACCGGATCGGCGGGCCGGGCGTCTTCGCCGCGATCGCCGCGAACAAGCCGGGTGCCTGGTCCGATCCCGCGATCCTGGACGCGAACCGCAAGATCCAGCAGCTCGTCGACGCGGGCGGGTTCGCCAAGGGGTTCAATTCGATCAGCACCGACAGCAACGCGGACCTCGCCCTGCTCTACACCGGCAAGGCGGCGATGTACCTGATGGGTTCGTGGGCGTTCCCCACGATCAAGGAAGCCGACCCCGGTTTCGCCGCGGGCAAACTCGGTTACGTCGGCTTCCCGGTCGTGCCGGGAGGGAAGGGCGATCCGGCGGACATCGTCGGGAACCCGGCGAACTTCTGGTCGGTGTCCGCGCACGCCTCCGACGCGCAGAAACAGGCGGCGGTGAAATACCTGCGCGAGGGCGTCATGAACGATGCCTACGTCGACGCGCTGCTCGCCGGGGGCGCGGTGCCGCCGGTCAACGGGATCGAGGCCAAACTGGCCAAGGCCCCGGACCCGGCGTATCTGTCCTATGTGTACGGACTGGCGCGGAACGCGCCGAATTTCCAGCTCTCCTGGGACCAGGCCCTTTCCCCCGGGCAGGCCGACGCGCTGCTGAACAACCTGGACCAGCTGTTCCTCAAGCAGATCACGCCCGAGCAGTTCTCGGCGAACATGAACGCGACGGTCGGGAAGTGACCGTGTCCGCTGCCCTCGTGCGGGAGCGGTCCGGGAAGCGGCCGCGGTCCGCCGCGACGCCCGGCCGCGCCGGACCGCATCCGCTGACGGCCGTTCCCGCGCTGGCGTTCTTCTCGATCTTCGCGCTGCTCCCGCTCGGCGGGGTGGCGGTGCTCAGCCTGATGAAGTGGGACGGGATCGCCGACCCCGTCTGGACCGGGCTGGGCAACTGGGCCGCGGCGCTCGGCGACCCGGCCACCTATCACGCGCTCTGGCTCAGCGTGCAGGTGATGGCGGCGAGCTGGTTGTTCCAGACGCCGGTTTCGCTTCTGCTTGGCGTGCTGACGGCGGGCCGCGGCCGGTACCGCGCGGTGCTGGGCGTGCTGTATTTCCTTCCGCTGCTGCTGTCCTCGGCCGCGATCGCGATCGCGTTCAAGGCTCTGCTCGACCCGAACTTCGGGCTGAGCCGCGCTTTCGGAGCCGACTGGCTCTCCCAGGACTGGCTCGGCGAGCCGACACTGGCTCTGTACGTGGTGATCTTCGTGATCGGCTGGCAGTTCATGCCGTTCCACACGCTGCTCTACCAAGCGGGCGTGCGGCAGATCCCTGCCCAGCTTTACGAAGCCGCGCAGATCGACGGCGCGGGCCCGGTCCGGCAGTTCTTCCACATCACCCTGCCGCAGCTGCGCTACACGATCGTCACCTCCTCGACGCTGATGCTGGTCGGCTCGCTGACCTATTTCGACCTGGTCTTCGTGCTCACCGGCGGCGGCCCGGGCAACGCCACCCGGTTCCTGCCGCTGGACATGTACCTCAACGGTTTCTCCAACAACGACATGGGCCGCGCGAGCACTCTGGCCGTGCTGCTCGTCGTCGCCGGGCTGGCGCTGTCGCTCGGCCTCTCCCGGTTCGCCCGCTTCTCCCGCGGCAGCCAGCAGGACGGTGTGTGATGGCCAGGAGCAGGCCCAACGTGCTCGGCGGGCTCGCCGGATTCGCCTGGCTGTTCGTCGTTCTCGTGCCCGTGTACTACATCGTCGTGACGAGCCTGCGCGGCCAGAGCGGGTTCTTCGGGGCCAATCCGCTGTCGCTGCCCGCCGATCCCACGTTCGAGAACTACCGGCTGGTCCTGGACAACGGTTTCCTGCGCTACCTGATCAACAGTGCGGTCGTCACGGCAGGCACTGTGGTCATCACCGTCGCGGTATCGCTTCTGGCGGCCTATTTCATCGTGCGCGGCCGGACCCGGTTCTCCGCGACCACGTACAAGATTTTCCTGCTAGGCCTGGCAATCCCGCTGCAGGCGACGATCATCCCGATCTATTACCTGATCACGCGCGCGCACCTCTACGACACCCTGCTCGCGATCGTGCTGCCCTCGGTCGCCTTCGCGATTCCGCTCTCGGTGGTCGTCCTGGCCAATTTCCTGCGCGACGTGCCGAACGAGCTGTTCGAATCGATGCGCGTGGACGGCGCCGGGCACGGGCGGATGCTCATCAGCCTGGTGCTGCCGATGGTCAAACCCGCGATGGTCACCGTCGCGGTGTACGACGGCCTCAACGTGTGGAACGGATTCCTCTTCCCGCTCATCCTCACCCAGAGCGCCGACCAGCGCGTGCTTCCCATGGCGCTGTGGGCTTTCCAGGGCCAGTTCCGGGTCAACATCCCCGCGGTCCTCGCCGCGGTCGTCCTTTCCACGCTGCCGGTCCTCGCGCTGTACATCCTCGGCCGGCGCTACCTCGTCACCGGTCTTACCGCGGGTTTCGGCAAGTAATCCTTCGCCCGGACTTCCCGGCCAGGCGAACGCACAGGGTCGCGAGGGTGGTCACTGTCTGTGGTCGCTATGCGGTTCGAGGTTGCGCGAGGGACCAGCGCTGAGTCCGTCGGGGGCAGATCTGCTTCACTCAGCCGACGCGCCAGCAGTCATCGACATCTGTGTTTCGCTGTTCCTCGCATGTCGCCAGAACTGCAGGCGGCCGTGTGGTCGAGCACCACTGGTCGGTGAATACGCAGGGTCCGGACGGCAGTGACCCACCGCGTTGTGACGGCCGAGGCGACGGCCCAGGGTTGCGTAAGCGAGCCTCGCCGTTATCCTGCGACTAAGCAACCGCTTAGCGGTGGCTGTCCAGCGGCGGACAAGGAGACGGTGTGGTGGAGTCGTTCAAGGATCGCGTTGCCCTGGTCACCGGGGCCAGCCGGGGGATCGGGCTGGCTATCGCGCAGGGGCTGGTCGAGCGCGGGGCAAAGGTGTGCATCACCGCGCGCAAGCCGGAGCCGCTCGCGGAGGCCGTCGAGAAGCTCGGCGGGCCCGAGGTCGCGATCGCGGTGCCCGGCAAGGCCGACGACGCCGCGCATCAGCAGGAGGCGGTCGCCGCCGCGGTCGAGAAGTTCGGCAGTCTCGACATGCTGGTCAACAACACCGGCATCAACCCGGTCTACGGGCCCACGCTGGACGTCGACCCGGCCGCCGCGAGCAAGATCTTCGCGGTGAACGTCGTGGCGCCGCTGTCGTGGATCCGCGTCGCGCGGGACGCGTGGATGGGCGAGCACGGCGGGGCGGTGGTCAACGTCGCCTCGATCGCGGGCATCCGCACCTCGCCGGGCATCGGCATGTACGGCGTCAGCAAGGCCGCGCTGATCCGGCTCACCCAGGAACTCGGCGCGGAACTCGGTCCGAAGATCCGGGTCAACGCGGTGGCTCCGGCGGTGGTCAAGACGCAGTTCGCGACCGCGCTGTACGAGGGGCGCGAGGAAGAAGTCGCCGCGGCGTATCCGATGAAGCGGCTCGGGGTGCCGGAGGACATCGCGGGCGCGGTGGCGTTCCTGCTGTCCGGCGAGGCGGGCTGGATGACCGGGCAGACGGTCGTGCTCGACGGCGGCGTGACGCTCGGCGGCGGTCTGTGAGCGCCGGAGTCGTCATCACCGGCGGTGGTGG
This sequence comes from Amycolatopsis sp. Poz14, assembly GCF_006704225.1. NCBI lineage: Bacteria > Bacillati > Actinomycetota > Actinomycetes > Pseudonocardiales > Pseudonocardiaceae > Amycolatopsis > Amycolatopsis sp. Poz14. The sequence goes on along the minus strand of NZ_JACLHD010000001.1, from coordinate 7,532,332 downwards.
CGGGATCGGGGCGGCACTGGCGCGGCGGTTCGCGGCGGACGGGGCTCGCATCGTGGTCGCGGACCTCGACGGGGACCGTGCCGCCGAGGTCGCGGCGGAGGTGGGCGGCACGTCGTTCGCCGGTGACGTCGCCAGCGAGTCCGGGGTCGCCGACCTGATCGACACCGCCCGCGAAACGCTCGGTGAGATCGACGTTTTCTGTGCCAACGCCGGGGTCGCGCCGTTCGGTGACGCCCACGCGGACGAAGACGCGTGGGCGCTGGCGTGGGACGTGAACGTGATGGCGCACGTCCGCGCGGCCCGGTTGCTCTTGCCGGCGTGGCTGGAGCGCGGCGAGGGGCGGTTTGTCGCGACGGTGTCCGCGGCGGGCGTGCTCACGAGCCTTGGCTCGGCTCCGTATTCGGTGACCAAGCACGGCGCGCTGGCGTTCGCGGAATGGCTGTCGGCCACCTACCGGCACCGCGGCATCACCGTGCAGGCGATCTGCCCGCAGGGCGTGCGCACCGCGATGCTCGAGGAGACCGGGGAACGCGGCAAACTGCTGATGGGCGCCAGCGCGATCGACCCGCCGCAGGTGGCCGACGCGTTGTTCGCCGCGATGGCCGAGAACCGGTTCCTGGTGCTGCCGCACGCCGAGGTCGCGGACTTCTATGCCTTGCGCGCCACCGAAACCGACCGCTGGCTCGGCGGGATGAACAAGCTGCAGCGGAAAATGGAGGAGCTGCCCGGCGACGCGTGACCCGATATTCTCCCTGGGCGGCACCGGGCCGCAGGGGAGAACAGGGAGCCGGAATGACCGCACCCGCGCGCACCGACATGTCGCGCATCGCCACCGCCAGTTTCATCGGCACCGCCATCGAGTTCTACGATTTCTACATCTACGGGACCGCGGCGGCGCTGGTGTTCGGGAAGGTCTTTTTCCCGACGTTTTCCTCGACCGCCGGGGTGCTCGCCTCGCTCGGCACCTTCGCGGTGGGATTCGTCGCGCGCCCGGTCGGCGCGATCCTTTTCGGACACTGGGGCGACCGGATCGGCCGCAAGTCCATGCTGGTCACGTCCTTGCTGGTGATGGGACTGTCCACAGTGGCCGTCGGGCTGGTGCCGGACTACGGCACGCTCGGCATCTGGTCGCCGGTCCTGTTGGTGGTGCTGCGCTTCGTGCAGGGCATCGGCCTCGGCGGCGAATGGGGCGGCGCGGTGCTGATGTCAACGGAGTACGCGCCGCCGGGCAAACGCGGCCTGTACTCGGCTTTCCCGCAGCTCGGCCCGGCCATCGGATTCGTGCTGGGCAACCTGCTGTTCCTGCTGCTGGACGCGGTGCTCCCGCCCGCCGAGTTCCTGTCCTGGGGCTGGCGGCTGCCGTTCCTGTTCTCCGCGGTGCTGCTGGCGGTCGGGTTCTACATCCGGATCAAGATCGCCGAGACGCCGGTTTTCCAGGCCGCGTTGGACAAGGCCGAACAGGCGAAAGTCCCGCTCTTCGAACTGCTGCGGAAACAGCCGCGGGTTTTGGCGCTGTCGACGTTGTCTTTCGTGCTCGCGCACGCGCTTTTCTACACTGTCACCACATTCTGTCTTTCGATGGCGACGACCACGCTCGGCATCCCGCGCACCACTGTCCTGATCAGCCTGCTCATCGCCGCCACCGTGATGGGCGTGGCGACGCTGGTGTTCGCGATGAAGTCCGATCAATGGGGCCGCAGGCGGCTGAGCGCGGCGGCCGCGGTTTCCGTTGTGGTGTGGGCGTTTCCGCTCTTTGCCTTGCTGCAGACGGGAAACCCGGTGCTGCTGACGCTCGGGTTCGTCGGCGGCCTGGCGTGTTTCGCGATGCTGTACGGGCCGATGGGCGCGTTCCTGCCGGAGCTGTTCCGGGTGCGGTACCGGTATTCCGGCGCTTCGATCGCGTACAGCGTCGCGGGCGTGATCGGCGGCGGGATCGTGCCGCTGATCTCGACCGATCTGTGGGCGTCGACCGGCTCGACGGTGCCGGTCGCCCTGGTGCTGGTCGTGCTCGGGGTGCTCAGCTTCCTGTGCGTGCTGGCCCTGCCGGAGACCCGCGACCACGACTTCTCCGACGGGCTCGGCGAGGGGACCGCCGCCGGCCGCCCCTGACTTTCGGCCCCACCCGGCCGGGGGAAAACCGGCCGGGCGCGGTGTTTCCGGTCCGGTGCGCCGTTCGGGCTGCGGCTCTTGACACGCCGATTTGGTCTAGTCCAGTGTGTGACGGCACCCTTCCGGGTGCACTCCTCCCGGGTTGATCCCGCCGCCTCAAACCGGAGGTGTTCCGTGGTGCTCGTGGGAGGAACACGATGAAATCAGTGCGTCGGCTGGCCGCGCTCGCGGCGGCGGCAGGGGCGGCTCTCGCGACCGCGGCCGGGGTGGCCACGGCCGCGCCCGCGTCCGCTCCGCAGGTGGCGGCCGCTCCGGACCCGGTGCTCGCTTCGCCGTACCTGTACCAGTGGGCGGGGCAGACCAGCGCGTCGGCGGCGATGTCCGCGACCGGGATCAAGACGTTCACGCTCGCGTTCATGCTGTCGGACGGCTCGTGCAACCCGAAGTGGGACGGCGACCGTTCGCTGACCGGTTCGGACAAGACCCTGATCAAGTCCATCCGCGACGCGGGCGGCGACGTCATCCCGTCCTTCGGCGGCTGGTCCGGCACGAAACTCGGCGCGAAGTGCTCGTCGGCCTCGGCGTTGGCGGGGGCGTACCAGAAGGTGATCGACGCGTACGGCCTGAAGGCGATCGACCTCGACATCGAGAACACCGACGAGTTCGAGAACGCGACGGTGCAGGACCGGATCCTGAACGCGGTCAAGATCACCAAGCAGAAGAACCCCGGCGTGCGCGTCGTGATCACGATCGGCACCGAAACGTCCGGCCCGAACGACTGGGGCAAGCGGCTGATCAAGCAGGCGAAGGCGATCGGCGCGCCGGTGGACGTGTGGTCGGTGATGCCGTTCGACTTCTCCAGCGGCGGCGACATGGCGGGCAAGACGAAGTCCGCGGTGGACGGTCTCGTGGGGCAGCTGAAGTCGACGTTCGGCTGGGACAGCGCCACGGCGTACCGCCATGCGGGCCTCTCGTCGATGAACGGCAAGACGGACAACCCCGGCGAGGTCGTCTCGGTGTCGGACTTCACCGCGATCCGCGACTACGCCTCCAGCCACCACCTCGGCCGGTTCACCTTCTGGGCCACCAACCGGGACTGCTCGGGCGGCGGGGAGTGCAGCGGAATCTCGCAGCCGAAGTACGCGTTCACGAAGATCGTGGCCGGGTACCACGGCTGAGCTGGTCCAGGCCGGTGACGAGGCCGCCGTTCCGAGGGGTGCGGCCTCGTCGCCACCTGCTCCGCGACCGGGTGGGGTGCTCGGTGGGATTCGGAGCGGCCGGTCGATGCCGGGGAGCCGCTTCTGACTGGGCGGACTGGCTGGGCTGAGTTCTGGCGCAGGGGGACAGCGGTCGGGTTGCGCCGAGGTTGGGGGTGCAGCGGGTCCGGATGGGCTCGGGACGGTGCGAAGAGGCCGGTCTGGACAGATGGGCCGCGGCAGCCCGGAGACGTTGGCGCGGGCCGGGGTGATTGCCGCGGTTGCTGGAGTGTCGTCTGGTGACTGCGATTGGTGGGGTTGCCGAGGGCACAGGGTTTGGGGTGGTCGCCGGGGTTGCTGGAGCCGTGTCGTCTGGCGGCTGCGATTCCCAGGGGCTGCGAGGGCGCAGGGTCGAGCGCAGTGGTGAGCGCGCGATGTGGCGGCCGCGATTTCGCACAGGTGCCGCTGGGGCGGGGGTGATCACGGTGATGTGGAGTGGCGGCTGCGATTCCCAAGGGCTGCGGAGGGCGCAGTGGCGGGCGGGGCGAGCGCGGTGGTTATCGCCCGACATGGCGGTCGCGATGTCGGGCAGGTGGCGCTAGAGCAGGGTGATCGCGGTGGCGTGGAGCGGCGGCTGCGATTCGCAGGAGCCGCTGAGGGCGCGCAGGGCCCGGCGGGATGATCGCCGGAGCACCCTCGACCGCAGAAGGCTCGGCGCAGAGGAGCTCGGCGCAGAGGTCGGCACGGTCGCGCGGTGGGGGCGCGACCGTACCGGGCTCGAACAGCGAGACTCGGCGCTAGCCGCAGCACACAGCCCTCAACCGCCCAAAACCCGCAGGACGAACTCCGTCTTCCCCGCCGTATACACCTCCCGATCCGTCACCTCCCCAGCCAGCCGTCGCTTCACCTCGGCGTACTCCTCGGCCAACCCGGGATCCGCCCGCAGCGCGTCCCGGAATCGGAGTTGTGCCTGCCACCGTGGATGTCCCTCCGGCAGCAGGTGCAGATGCGCCACCCGACACCGCCCCGCCGCATCGGGCAGCACGAAGAACCGCCGCCACGGTGCCGCGACGTCCAGTTCCGGCGGCACGAAACACCAGCCTTCAGCGGAAAGCACTGGCACTACCGCCGAGACCGTCGACGCGGACAGGTCCCACATCGGGGCCATCACGTCGAGCACCGGTTTGGCCGCCAAGCCGGGCACCGCTGTAGAGCCGACGTGCTCCACCTGCCCGGGAGCGAGCCAAGGCGCGAGCAGCCGCGCGATCTCAGCGCACAGCGCGGAGCCGCGTGAAGCCCACGTCGGATCCGGGGGATGGATTTCGGGTCGTTCGTAGGCCCAGGCCGGAGCATGGGACGGGTCATCCATGCCGGGCCGCAAGGGAGGCCGGGGTTTCGTCCATGCGGATCACGTTAACCCCGGCCACCGACAAAAACCGTCAGGCGGGAAGATCCACCAGATCAGCCAGCCGGGCCCGATGCCGTCCGGGGGTGCCGAAAGCGATCTGGTCGCTCTTGGCCCGCTTGAGATACAGATGCGCCGGATGTTCCCACGTCATCCCGATCCCGCCGTGCAGCTGGATCGCTTCCTCCGCCGCGTGCACCGCGATCGGCGACACCCTGGCCTGCGCGACCGACACCGCGATCGGCACGTCGTTCCCCGTCGCCAGCGCATCCGCCGCGTACCGAGCCGCGGCCCGTGCGTTGACCAGTTCCGTGTACAGATTCGCCAGCCGGTGCTTCAGCGACTGGAAACCCCCGACCGGACGGCCGAATTGGTACCGCCCCTTCAGGTACGTGACAGTCTCCGTCAACGCCCACTCGGTGATCCCGGTCTGCTCCGAAGCCAGCAGCCCAGCCGCAGTGGTCAGGGCGCTGTCCAACGCCTCGGCAGCAGCGGAACCGGTGCAAATCGTCTGTGCGGCAACGGAATTGAGAGTCACATCGGCGACCCGGCGAGTCAGATCCAGCGACACGGCCTCGGTCACGGTCGCCGCGGAAGCGTCCACGGAGTAAAGGCCAGGACCATCAGGGCCGACAGCCGGAACGATCAGCAGATCGGCGACCGAAGCATCGGCCACTGTGGACACCCGGCCGGACAAGGTTCCGTCGAGAAACGAAACAGCGGAAGGGAAAGCCGCACCCGGAGCGGTCGACAAAGGCACCGCCAAAGCGCCGATCACCGAGCCGGAAGCGAGCTGGGGGAGCAGGTCCGAACCCGCGGCCAGCAAGGCAGCCGTCGCGAGCACTGCACTGCCCAGGTACGGCACCGGCGCGACACTCCGGCCCAGTTCCTCCATCACGACCGCGACCTCGCGCGTCGAAGCGCCATGTCCGCCAAGGGATTCCGGCACCATCAGCCCGGCCGCGCCGAGGTCGGCAGCCAGCGTCTTCCACAGCGCGAGGTCGTACGGCGTGTCCGTTTCGACCCGAGCCAGCAGGGCCGTCGGCCCGGCCCGGTCGGTCAGCAGTGCGCGCACCGACGACCGCAGGTCCTCTTCCACATCCGAGTACAGCAGGTCCGGCGTGCTCATCGCGGCAGGTCCTTCCAGGCGACGTCCTTGTCCACCCGCGGCTCGGACGGCAGCCCCAGCACGCGTTCGGAGATGATGTTCCGCAGCACCTCCGAGGTACCGCCCTCGATCGAGTTTCCCTTGGCGCGCAAGTACCGGTACCCGGCGTCGCGGCCGAAGAAGTCGACCTGTTCCGGACGGCGCATCGTCCAGTCCTCGTAGCGCAGGCCCTCTTCGCCGAGCAGTTCCAGCTCCAAACCGGACAGCTGCTGGTTCAGCTCGGCGAACGCCACCTTCATCGCCGAACCTTCCGGACCCGGCGCGCCCACCGCGAGCTGCTGCCGCTGCCGCATTCCGGCCAGCCGCAGCGATTCCGCCTCGACCCAGTGCTGCACGAGCCGGTCGCGCAGTTCCGGCGTGCGCAGCTCCGGACGGTCCCGCCACGTCTTCGCGACCAGCCCGATCATGCCGCCCTCGCGCGGCATCGCGGTGCCGCCGATCGCGACGCGTTCGTTCATCAGCGTGGTCTGCGCGACCTTCCAGCCCTCGCCGACCGCGCCGATCCGCTGCGCGTCCGGGATCCGCACCTCAGTGAGGAAGACCTCGTTGAACTCCGCCTCGCCGGTGATCTGCCGCAGCGGCCGGACTTCGACGCCCGGTGCCGTCATATCGCACAGGAAGTACGTCATGCCCTGGTGTTTCGGCACGTCCGGGTCGGTGCGGGTGACGAGGATGGCCCACTGCGCGAGATGCGCGCTGGACGTCCACACCTTCTGCCCGGTCACGACCCAGTCGTCGCCGTCGCGGACCGCTCGCGTCGCCAGTGCGGCGAGGTCGGAGCCGGCGCCCGGTTCGCTGAACAGCTGGCACCACACCTCCTCGCCGGTCCACAGTGGACGGAGGTAGCGCTTCTTCTGCTCCTCGGTGCCGAACGCGAGAATGGTAGGCGCGGCCATGCCGAGCCCGATGAGGATCCGGCGCGGGTTGTTGTCCGGTGCGCCGGCGGCGGCGAATGCGGCTTCGACCTCGCCCTGCAGCGCACGCGGAGCACCCTGGCCGCCGAGTCCCTCGGGGAAGTGCACCCAGGCGAGCCCGGCGTCGAACCGGGCCCGCAGGAAGTCCACAGTGGACAAGGAAGCCGGATCGTGCGCGGCGAGGAACGCGTCGACCTGCGCCCGCAGCTCCTCGGCGGTCACTTGCCCGCCTCCGTCCGGTACTTCTTCAGCTCGCGCCGCGCCAGCGAACGCTTGTGCACCTCGTCCGGACCGTCGGCGAGCCGCAGCGTGCGCACCCCGGCCCAGATCTCCGCGAGCGGGAAGTCCTGCGAGACGCCGCCCGCGCCGTGCGCCTGGATCGCCTTGTCCAGGATCCATTCGACGGTCAGCGGGGTGGAGATCTTGATCGCCTGGATCTCGGTGTGCGCGCCCTGGTTGCCGACGGTGTCCATCAGCCACGCGGTCTTGAGCACCAGCAGCCGCTGCTGTTCGATCCGCACGCGCGCCTCGGCGATCCAGTCCTGCACCACGGCGGAATCGGCGATCGGACGCCCGAACGTCTCGCGCGACAGCGTGCGGCGGCACATCGCCTCCAGCGCGCGCTCCGCCATGCCGATCGCGCGCATGCAGTGGTGGATGCGGCCCGGCCCGAGGCGGGCCTGCGCGATGGCGAACCCGGAACCCTCGTCGGCGATCAGGTTCTCCGCGGGCACCCGCACGTCCTCGAACAGCACCTCGGCGTGCCCGCCGTGGTCGCCGTCGGTGTAGCCGAACACCTGCATGCCGCGCACGACGGTCAGCCCCGGCGTGTCGCGCGGGACCAGGATCATGCTCTGCTGCTGGTGCGCGGGCGCGTCCGGATCGGTCTTGCCCATCACGATGAAGATCTTGCAGTTCGGGTTCATCGCGCCGGTGATGTACCACTTGCGCCCGTTGATGACGTACTCGTCGCCCTCGCGCCGGATGCTGGTCGCGATGTTGCGCGCGTCCGAGGACGCCACGTCGGGTTCGGTCATCGCGAACGCGGAGCGGATTTCCCCGGCCAGCAACGGTTCCAGCCACTGCTTCTTCTGCTGGTCGCTGCCGAACATGGTCAGCACTTCCATGTTCCCGGTGTCCGGCGCGGCGCAGTTGACCGCGGCGGGCGCGAGGTGCGGGCTGCGGCCGGTGATCTCGGCCAGCGGCGCGTACTGCAGGTTCGTGAGTCCCGCGCCGTGGTCGCCAGGCAGGAAGAAGTTCCACAGCCCGCGTTTGCGCGCCTCGGCCTTGAGCTCGTCGACGACCGGCGGCGGCGACCACGGGTCGGTGCGCGCGGCCAGCTGCTCGTGGAAAACAGCCTCGGCGGGGTAGACGTGCGAGTCCATGAATTCGAGCAGTTGCCCGCGCAGTTCCTCGGTGCGGGCGTCGAACGCGAAGTCCATCAGTTCTCCTTGCTGAGCGTCTTGGCGCCCTGCTCGATCAGGGGAGCGACGGCGGCGCCGATCTGGTCGAAGCCCTCGCCGACGGTTTTGCCTTGCTGGAAGCGGAAGTAGATGCCCTCGAGGATCACCGCGAGCTTGAAGAACGCGAAGCTCACGTACCAGTCCAGCGCCGACAGATCGCGGCCGGACCGCTGGGCGTAGCGAGCGATCGTCTCGTCGGTGCCTGGATAACCGGGCGCGCTGCTGGCGTTGGACACCATCGGCAGCGAGAGCTGGTCGCGCTGCGCGTAGGTGATCATCAGGCCGAGGTCGGTGAGCGGGTCGCCGAGCGTGGACATTTCCCAGTCCAGCACCGCGGTGATCCGGTCGTCGCCGTCGACGAGCACGTTGTCCAGCCGGTAGTCGCCGTGCACGATCGCGGGCGGGCCGGACGCCGGGATCGCCGCGGCGAGCCGGTCGTGCAGCTGGTCCGCGCCCGGCAGGTCGCGGCTGCGCGAACCGTCGAGCTGCTTCTTCCACCGGCGCAGCTGGCGTTCCAGAAAGCCTTCCGGACGGCCGAAATCGCCGAGCCCGACCGCTTCCGGATCGACCGCGTGCAGGTCGACGAGCGTGTCCACCAGCGAATCGGCGATCGCCCTCGTCCGCTCCGGGCCGAGCTGCTCCAGCTCCTCCGCGGTGCGGTACGGCGTGCCCTCGACGAACTGCATCACGTAGAACTGCGCGCCGAGCACGTCCGCGTCCTCGCACAGCAGAACGGTTCCGGGCACCGGCACCGGAGTCCCGGCGAGACCGCTCATCACGCGGAACTCGCGGCGCATGTCGTGCGCGGTCGGCAGCACGTGGCCGAGCGGCGGACGGCGCACGACCCAGCGCTGCGTGCCGTCGGAGACGAGATAGGTGAGATTGGACCGCCCGCCCTGCACCACTTCCGCGGTGAGGGCTCCGGAGACGAGCCCGGGCCGCTCGCGGTCGAGATGGGCGCGCAGCCTCGCCAGATCGAGGCCGGGCGGGTCGGTTTCGGTCATCGGAAGGACTCCAGTTCGTGCGAGGTCGGGGCTTGCGCGCCCATGCCGCGTCGGGTGCGGGGACGCACCGGACGCCGCATCGGGGCGCGGGCGGGGGCTCAGAGGATGAGCCGGGAAACCATCTCGGCGACGCAGGCGGGTTTGTCCTCGCCCTCGATTTCGACGGTCCAGCGCACCACGGCCTGCTTGCCGCCGGGCACGTCGGTCAGCTCGACCAGCTCGGCGGTCCCGCGCACCCGCGAGCCCACCTTCACCGGCTGCGGGAACCGCACCTTGTTGAGGCCGTAGTTGATGCCCATCTTCAGGCCCTCGACCCGGTAGATCTCCGGCAGGAACGCCGGGATCAGCGACAGCGTGAGGAACCCGTGCGCGATCGTCGTGCCGAACGGGCCGGCAGCGGCCTTCTCGGCGTCGAGGTGGATCCACTGGTGGTCGCCGGTGGCGTCGGCGAACAGCTGCACCTGCTCCTGGGAGACGGTGTGCCATTCGCTCGTGCCCAAGGGCCCGCCCACTGCTTCGGCGAGTTCGGCGACATCGGAGAACACGCGCATCGGGATCAGTCCTTCGGTCCGCCGGCGACGTAGATGACCTGGCCGGACACGAATCCCGCGCCCTCGCTGACCAGGAACGACGCGACGTTCGCGATGTCCTCGGGCGTGCCGACGCGCTGCACCGGGATCTGCGAGGCGGCCGCGGCCTTGAAGTCCTCGAAGCTCATGCCGACGCGCTCGGCGGTCGCCGCGGTCATGTCGGTGGCGATGAACCCGGGCGCGATCGCGTTGGCGGTGACGCCGAACTTGCCCAGCTCGATCGCCAGCGTCTTGGTGAAGCCCTGCATGCCGGCCTTGGCTGCGGAGTAGTTGACCTGGCCGCGGTTGCCCAGCGCCGAGGTGCTGGACAGGTTGACGATCCGGCCCCACTTCTCCTGCGTCTGGTACTTCTGCACGGCGCGGGTCATCAGGAACGAGCCGCGCAGGTGCACGTTGAGCACCGAGTCCCAGTCCTGTTCGGTCATCTTGAACAGCAGGTTGTCGCGGGTGATGCCGGCGTTGTTGATCAGCACGGTCGGCGCGCCGAGCTCCTCGGCCACGCGGGTCACCGCGGCCTCGACCTGCTCGGCGTCGCTGACGTCCAGCGCGACGCCGACCGCGCGGCCGCCGTCGGCGACGATCGCCTCGGCGCCCTGCTTGACCCCGGCCTCGTCGAGGTCCAGCAGGCCGACGGCGAACCCGTCGGAGGCGAGGCGGCGGGCGACGGCGGCGCCGATGCCACGGCCTGCGCCGGTCACGATGGCCACACGGGAAGCGGTCACGGGGATCTCCTCATCGTCGAGAAAGCGGTTCGGCAGCGGCGCTAAGCGTACGCTTAGTACGAGAATTTCGCGAGACCTCGGAAGGGCGGTTCGCCGCGTGCGGCCGGAATTGTCGGTCCGGCCCGGTAGGGTCGCCGCCGATGAAGATCACGAGCGCGCCCCTCGTCGCGGCGGGACGCGCGCTGGGAGAAGCGGTCGCCGGCGGCGGCGGTCCGGTTGTCGCGCCCGGCCGGACGCACCAGGTGCTGACCGGGCTCGCGGCGCTCGTCGCCGGGGTGCTCGCGTTTTTTCCGGCCGACCGCGCGACCGAGGGCGCGCGGGTGCTGGCGGCCGCGCTGACCCTGTTCGCGGTCGGGCTGACGCTGGTGCGTCCGCTGTGGTCCTGGCGGGTGCTGATCGTCCTCGTGGGCTGCGCGGACCAGCTGTACGGGATCCATGCCCGGTTCGGCTGGCCCTGGACCGAGGGGTTCGCGCTGGCGGCGATCCCGGTGCTCGCCGCGGTCGGCCGCAACCACCGGCCGGGCGTGCTGGCGTGGGTCTGGCTGATCTCCACCGGGGTCAGCGCCCTGCTGGCGAACGTGCGCGGCGAGCTGGTCGTGATCTCCGTGCTGCTCGCGGTGCCGCTGGCGTTCGGCTGGCTGGTTTCGCGGCTGCGCGGCGCCGAACGCGACCTGGAAGCGGAGTCCACCCGTCGCGCGGTGCTGGAGGAACGCGCCCGGATCGCCCGCGAGCTGCACGACGTGGTCGCGCACCACATGTCGGTGCTGGCCATGCGTGCGGATTCGGCGCGCTACCGGTTCCCCGGCCTCGACGACGGGCTGCGCGAGGAGTTCCAGTCGATTCAGGACACCGCCCGCAACGGGATGACCGAAATGCGCCGGCTGCTCGGCCTGCTGCGGGCCGAGCAAGCCGGTCAGGAGACCGAGCCGCAGCCCGGAGCCGAGCAGATCGAACAGCTGGTGGAACGGGTCCGCGCGGCGGGCACTGACGTGCGGTTCGAGCTGCGCGGCGATTACCGCGGGCTGCCCGAGGGCGTCGGGTTGTCCGCGTACCGGATCGTCCAGGAAGGGCTCAGCAACGCGGTGCGGCACGCTCCCGGCGCGCCGGTCGAGGTGTTCGTGCACGTCGGACCAGGTGAGCTGCGGCTCGTCGTGCAGGACACCGGTGCCGTCGCGAGCGCTCCCGAGGACACCGCGGGGCGGGCGAAACACGGACTGCTCGGGATGCGGGAACGCGCGGCGGCGCTCGGCGGTACGTTCTCCGCGGAGCGAAGGGACAACGGCGGATTCGCCGTCGTCGTGACCGTTCCGCTGGACTAGGGGGACAGCCATGGCGGTGACGGTGGTGATCGCCGACGACCAGACCATGGTCCGGCAGAGCTTTCGCGCGGTGCTGGCCGCGCAGCCGGACATCGAGGTGGTCGGCGAAGCGGCCACCGGGACCGAGGCGGTGGCCGCGTGCCGCGCGCTGCGCCCGGACCTGGTGCTGATGGACATCCGGATGCCGGACCTCGACGGGCTCGCCGCCACCCGGCTCATCCTCGGCGACGGCGAGGACGCGGGGCCACGGGTGCTCGTGCTGACCACGTTCGACGCGGACGAATACGTCTACGGCGCGCTCAGCGCCGGTGCCAGCGGTTTCCTGCTGAAGGACTCGCCGCTGGACGACCTGGTCGTCGCGGTCCGGATGGTGGCGGCGGGCAACGCGCTGTTCGCGCCCGCGGTGACCCGCCGCGTGATCGAGGGGTTCGCCGGGACGCGGCGGCCGACTCAGGACGTCGGCAGGCTGTCCGAGCTGACCGCGCGCGAACTCGAGGTGCTGCGCCTGATCGCGCGCGGACTGTCCAACGCGGACATCGCCGCGCAGCTGGTGATCGCGGAACAGACCGCCAAGACGCACGTCAGCCGGGTGCTGGGCAAGCTCGGAGTCCGAGACCGCGCACAAGCCGTGGTCATGGCCTACGAGGCGAAGTTCGTGGTGCCGGGCCAGTGATACGCCGGTAGCACTCGCGCGCGGGCACGCTACCGGGGGAGCAGCCGAAGACAGCTCCGCGGACCGACGCTTCCGGGGCACTCGTCTCCCTAGCTTTCCCTTGTGCGCCAAGAGAAAAACATTGTCGTCGTGGTGATCGCCGCGTTGGCCGGGATCGCCGTCTTCCGCTGGCTCGGCGGAGCACCGCTCGGGGTGGACAGCGCGGTGTACCGCGCCGGTGCGCTGGCCGTGCTGCGCGGACAGCCGCTTTACGAGCCCTTGCTGGCTCTCGACCCGAAATCCGCGCTGGAACTGCCTTTCACGTACCCGCCGAGCGCGGCGTTGCTGTTCCTGCCGCTGGCCGCGCTCCCGGCGCACTTCGCGTGGCTGCTGATCGCGGTCGGCTCGGTGCTCGCGCTGTGGTCGGTGTCGCGCCGGTTCGCCCGTGAACGGCCGCTGCTGGCGCTCTGTCTCCTGCCCGTGCTGGAACCCGTGTGGCGGATGATTTCGCTGGGCCAGATCAACGGCGTCCTGATGGCCATGGTCGTGCTGGACGCGCTGCCGGTCCGCAACCGCAGATCCGGCGGAATGCTGATCGGACTCGCCGCGGCGGTGAAGCTGACCCCGCTGATCTTCGTCCCGTACCTGCTCCTGACCGGCCGCCGCGCCGACGCGTGGCGCGCGCTGGCGACCTTCCTCGGAGTGAGCGCCGCCGGGGCGCTGCTCCTGCCAGGGGATTCGATCCGGTACTGGACCTCGGCCATGCTGGACAACCGCAACGCCGGAACCCTCGACTGGGTCCTCGACCAGTCCCTGCACGGCATGTTCGCGAGGTTCGGCGCGACCTCGCTCGGTTGGTACGCGGCGTCGGCCGCAGTGTGCCTGCTGGCGGGCGCGCTGCTGGTCCGCGAGTTCCACCGGCGCGGCGACCCGCGAGCCGCGCTGCTCGTGACGGCGGGCTGCGGGCTGCTGGTGAGCCCGCTTTCCTGGACGCACCACTGGATTTGGGCCGTGCCGCTGGTCGGTTTTCTGTCGGGCAAACGGGCCGGGCTGATCTGCGCCGGAGCGGTTTTCAGCGGGATCGCGCTGGCTGTGGTTCCCGAAGGCGGGCACCGGGAACTGTCCTGGAACCCGGTCGAGATGGTGCTGGGCAACGCCTACGTGCTGAGCGCGTCGGCTGTCGGCGCGGTCCTCAGCGTCCGGCTGCTGACCCGGCGCTCGGGGCGGCTAGTGCGGCCAGCGCGACAAGTTCGGTGAGCGCCATCCCGCGTTCGACGAGGCCGAGCGGGATGAGCAGCCACCAGCGCTGGTCGGTCAGCGCGGCGACGGCGACCGCGCCGAGGATCACCGCGAACCAGGCGAGCGACGCGACGGCGAGCGCGCGGGCGACGAACCGGCGGCGCGGGGAGTCCGGAAAAGCTGCGCGCGCCGAGACGAGCACCGCAAGCGGAAGGCAGACGAAGGCGACGACACTGGCGATCCGGTGCAGCGTGCCGCCCGCGCCGGTCGCCGCCGCGTTGGTCCAGTCGGTCTTCGGGAACGCGACGATCACCAGCAGCCCGGCCGTCCAGAACGCGCCGAGCACGGCCGCGAGGACCGGCAGCCGTCCTTGCAGCCGCAGAACGGCGAACGCGATCGCCGAACCGGCCGCGACCAGCACGATTGCCAGGTCGAACACCCATTTGTGGTCCGACCGCCCGTACTCGCTGATAGTCCGCCAGGTCGCGCTGATCTCGTCGGTCGGCGGCACCAGTTGCAACAGCAGCATCAGCACGGCGCCGAGAGCCAGCGCGGCGATCCCGGCCAGCGCGAGCAGGACGGGGCGGCGGTCGGCGCGCACGGTTGTCATGCACTCACAGTGACACATGCCGGATATGTCCCGGGTGAATCAGGCCGCCCGGCCGGATCCGGTGACCTGCGCGCGCACCGTGCGCAGCGCGTTGTGGTCCACAGTGGACGGTTCGGCGGACAGCCAGCCGCCGATCTCGTGCAGGAACTGCTCCGGCGTCATCGGCGGACCGGGCTCGCCGTCCGGTTCGGCGGTGGTGACCTCGCCGTCGCGGCTCGGGTACACGATCATCGCGCCGCGCAGCGCGACGCCGGGCAGCAGTTCGCGGTAGCGCTCCAGGCTTTCTTCCAGCTGGCTGCCGCCGCCGCGGAACGGGCGCCCGTTGCGCAGCAGCCGTCCGTCCTCGGCGGTTTCGTAGTGCCCGGGCAGCCAGAGCTTCGATTCGACCAGCACCAGGCGTTTCCCGCACAGCACCGCGTGGTCGACGTCGGCGAACACCGAACCGGGCCACGCGAGACCGTGGAAGATGCGCGCGCCAGGCAACCGGGTCAGATACCGCTCCAGCAGGTCGGCGGTGAGCCGTTCGGCCAGCTCGTCGGCCTCGGCGCCGGGGGCGCCGAACACCGCGCTGCCGCCGAATTCCTCCGCGAACTCGTGCCGGGCGCGGCGCGCGGACAGGAAACCGCGGGCGAGCCGGTGCACGAGCAGCGCGGTGCCCGCGGTGAGCGCGAGCCAGACGATCAGCACCGGCGGCGTGAAGTCGATCCCGGCGAGCAGCGGCAACAGCACCAGCACCGTGCCGGCAATGGCCGCGACGACCGGCGTGTGCCCCGGCCCGCGCCGCCGTCCGTGCCGCATCCGCGGGTCGGCCGCGGCGAACGACCACCACTCCAGCGTTTCCGGATCGATCTCCGGCGCCTCCGGGCGGTAGCCGGGCTGCTCGCCGAACCGCCGCCGCGGCCGCGGTTTGGGCACCGAGGCGGCCGGGACGCCGGCGTCGTAGCGGGCGCGTTCGCTGGGGTCGGCGAGGGTGTCGTAGGCCTCGCGCAACAGCTGGAAGGTGCCGACCGTGCCGCCCGCGTCCGGGTGCAGCGTCTTGGCCAGCCTGCGGTAGGCGGCCTTGATCTCCGTGGGGGACGCGGTTTTCCCCACGCCGAGTACCGCGTAGTAGTCGGGCACGGTTCGGGTTCCACCTCCGGACGGCTGCTGCGCAACGATATGGGGTCGCCGGGGCGGCGTGCCATCCGCCTCCGCGGCGCGCCGGGGTGAACGTGTTTCCGCTAGGTGCGGGCCAGCCACTCGTCGCGGGTGAGCGCGTACTCGACGGCGTGCCGGTCGTCGCCTGGCGCGAAGTAGTCGGGATCGTCGGAGACGAAGTCGCGGATGTGGCGGAGCCCGATCGACGCCATGGTCGCCAGGGAGGCCTTGTTGCCCGCCGCGGTCCCGGCGAAGATGCGGTCCAGGCCGACCTCGCGGAAGCCGTACCGGAGCAGTTCGAGCGAGCCTTCCTTGGCGAGTCCTTTGCGCCAGTGCTTGCGGAGCAGTCGGTATCCCAACTCGGCTTCTTTCGGTGCTTCGGCGGGTCGTAAGGCCCAGTAACCGGCGAACTCGGCTTCGAGGAACCCGGCCCAGCAACCGAGCCCCGGCTGGGTGCCCGCGAGCAGTCTCCGAAGGGCTTCGGCCGACTGGTCCCGAGTCCGCACGCCGCCCAGGTAACGCATGACTTCCGGGTCGGCGGACATCTCGACCTCGTGCTCGAGATGTCCGGCGGACAACGGGACCAGGCGGAGCCGTTCGGTGTGCAGGACCGGTTGGGACATCAGGCGAACTCGCTAGCCAGCCACTCTTCGCGGCCGACGGCGTACTCGACCGCGTGCCGGTCCTCGCCCGGCGCGAAGTACTTCGGATCGCCGATGAAGTCGCGGAGGTGCCGGAGCCCGATCGAGGCCATCGTCGCCTGGGAGGCTTTGTTGAGCACCGCCGTCCTGGCGTAGATGCGGTCGAGCCCGACGTCGCGGAACCCGTGCCGGAGCATCTCAAGCGCCCCTTCCTTGCCGAGTCCTTTGCGCCAGTACCCGCGAAGCATTCGGTATCCCAATTCGGCCTCGCCCGCGGATTCGCCGGGACGCAGCGACCAGAAGCCGGCGAAAGCGGCGTCGACGAAGCCGGTCCAGCAACCGATCCCGCCCCCGGCGTACGCGAGGGTTCGCCGGAGCTCGTCCGCTGACTGCTCCGGGGTCTGCGCACCGGCCAGGAAGCGCATCACCTCGGGGTCGGCGGAGAGTTCGACCAGGTGCTCGAGATGTCCGGCGGACAACGGGACCAGGCGAAGGCGTTCGGTGTGCAAGATCGGTTGGGACATCAGGCGAACGCTCCCGGGTCGGCGGACGACGGAAGCAGTCTGGCAGTCGCGCGGTCCGCCCGTCAGCCGGTTTTCCAGTCGCGCGGCACGGCTCCCGATCAGCGGCGCCATCCCGCCGGAGCGCCCGTCCGCGTCGCGAGACGGCCCGTCCGCGGGACCCGCGCCCCACCGTCCCCTTCTCCCACTCCCGCACCGGTTTCGGCAACTTTCCGGACGCAGCCCTTCCGCACCCCGTTCCTCTTATGTTAAGAAGCTTTACTAACTATTGGATGGAGGCACGACGTGAGCTCACCCACCCGCCCGGGGGACTCCGCGACCCTTCCGGGGAACGGTCTCGAACGCCGGATCGGGCCGCTGCAGGCGACCGCGATCAACATGACGCAGATGTGCGGGATCGGCCCGTTCGTCACGATCCCCGCGATGGTCGCGACCATGGGCGGCCCGCAGGCGATGTTCGGCTGGATCATCGGCGCGATCATCGCGCTCGCCGACGGGCTGGTGTGGGCCGAACTGGGCGCCGCGCTGCCCGGGGCCGGCGGCACCTACATCTACCTGCGCGAAGCGTTCCAGTACCGCACCGGGCGGCTGATGCCGTTCCTCTTCGCCTGGAGCGCGGTGCTGTTCATCCCGCTCATCATGTCCACCGGCATCATCGGGCTGGTCCAGTACCTGGGCTACCTGGTGCCGGGCGTGACCGACGCGGGCGGCGTCACCCCGCTGGGCAAGGTCATCGGCATCGGCCTCGTCGTGCTGATCGTGCTCGCGCTGTTCCGCCGGATCGGCCAGATCAGCAAGCTCACCACCGCGCTGTTCCTGATCATGCTGTTCGCCGTCTTCGCGGTGATCATCGCGGCCTTCTCGCACTTCGACGCGCACCAGGCGTTCGACTTCACCCCGGGCGCCTTCGGCTCGGGCGGCGCGTTCTGGTCCGGTCTCGGCGCGGGCCTCGTCATCGCCGTTTACGACTACCTCGGCTACAACACGAGCGCGTACCTCGGCGGCGAGGTCCGCAACCCGGGCCGCACGCTCCCGCGGTCGATCATCTTCTCCATCCTCGGCATCATGACGCTCTACTTCCTGCTGCAGGTGGGCGTTCTCGGCTCGCAGCCGCTGGAGTCGATCAAGAACGCGACGTCGGTGGCGTCGTCGGTGCTGGAGCAGGCGTGGGGTTCGGTGACCGCGAAGATCGTCACCGTCTTCATCGTGATCGCCGCGGTCGGTTCGGTGTTCGCCGGGCTGCTCGGCGGGTCGCGGGTGCCGTTCGAAGCCGCGCGCGACAAGGTGTTCCTGCCGGTGTTCGGCAAACTGCACCCGAAGCTGAACCTCCCGACCGCGGGCGTGCTCGCGATGGGCGTGATCACCGCGATCGGGTCGCTGTTCACTTTGACTGACGTGATCAACGCGGCGGTTACGGTGCTGGTGATCATCCAGTCTCTGGCGCAGGTCGCGGCGATCGTCGTGCTGCGCCGCCGTCAGCCGCACCTCAAGCGGCCTTACCGGCAGGTGCTGTATCCGGTGCCGACGATCATCGCGCTCGTCGGGTGGGTTTATGTCTACGTGTCGGCCAGTTGGCTTTCGATCTGGCTCTCGATCGGCTGGATCGTCCTCGGCGTCCTCGCCTTCCTGATCTACGCCTCGAAGGAAAAGGTGTGGCCGTTCGGCCCCAAGGAAATCCGCGAGGCGTTCGCGTCCCAACCGGCGGCGGGGGTGGAGTCGTGAGGAAGCCGCTGATCGCCGGGATCACCGCGCTCGTCCTCGTCCCCGGCGTGGTGACCGCCGTGTCGGCTACCGCTTCCGCGCAGCAGCCGGAATCGCTGGCATCGCGTCCGCAGGGGCAGTCGACGATCGGCCTCGGCGGCTGGCAGGTGCTGACCACCGCGCAGGTCAAGGACGACGGCACGGCGGTGTCGAAGCCCGGCTACCCGACGCACGGCTGGCTGAAGGTGAAGCCGGACGACGCGGGCGCGCCGGGCACCGAGATCAACGCGCTGGTGCAGAACGGCAAATGCCCCAACGTGTTCTACTCGGACAACATGCGTAAATGCTTCGGCTACCAGGCGAAGCGCGGACCGGTCACCGCGAAGCAGTTCAAGGACCCGTGGTGGTTCCGCACCGATTTCAACCCGGGTTTCCGGCCGGGCAAGAACGCGAAGCTGACCATCCCCGGCGTCGTCGGCGAGGGCGACGTGTGGCTGAACGGCACGCTCGTCGCGGGCAAGGACGTGGTGAGCGGCGCGTACGCGGGCCACACCTTCGACGTCACGAAACTGCTGCGGCCGGGCAGGAACACGCTCGCGGTCAAGATGTACCCGAACGACCCGAATTCGATGTACACGCTCGACCAGGCCGACTGGGCGCAGATCGTGCCGGACAACAACACCGGCCTGCAGTTCCCGCCGACGCTGCAGCTGTCGGACGCGCTGAGCGGCGACAACGCGCACGTCGTGCAGGACAACGCGGCGGATCTGTCGACGTCATCGCTGACCGCGAAGGTCGACGTGACCAACAACGCGGACACGCCGCAGACCGGCGAGGTCGCCGCGACGGTCACGCCGCCGGGGCGCGGGCGGTCGATCGTGGTGCGGCAGAACGTCACGATTCCCGCGCACGCCAAGCAAACCGTGACGTTCACGCCGGCGAAATTCCCGCAGTTGAAGATCGTGAAGCCGCAAGTGTGGTGGCCGTACTCGATGGGTGCACAGCCGTTGTACACCTTGGGTACGACAGTTTCGCAGGGCGGCGTGGTGTCGACGTCGTCATCGGAGACGTTCGGGATCCGGACGGTGACGTCGAAGCTGATCGGCAAGTCCCCGGCGCTGCCGGACGGCGCGCGGAAGTTCGCGGTCAACGGCCGCGACTTCGTGTTCCGCGGCGGCGGTTTCGCGCCGGACCTGTTCCTGCGCTACGACAAGGCCGACATCGCGCACCAGCTCGCGCTGATCAAGAACATGGGCCTGTCCGGCGTCCGGCTCGAGGGCCACGACATGCCCGCGGACTTCTACGAGCAGGCCGACCGCGCCGGACTGCTGGTGCTCGGCGGATTCCTCTGCTGCGACGCCTGGCAGCCGGAGCATCCGGAGAAACTGACCGATCGCGACTACCGGATCATGCACGATTCCGCGTATTCGATCGCGCAGGCCGAACGCAGCCACCCCAGCGTGATCACCTACGGCTGGAGCGACAACGAGCCGATCCCGCGGCAGGAAACCGAGACGCTGAGCGCGTTCAAGGCGGCTGACTGGGACGTGCCGGTGATCGCGTCGGCGGAGTACAAGAGCACCAAGACGCTCGGCCCGTCGGGGGAGAAGGAAGGCCCGTACGACTGGGTCCCGCCGAGCTATTGGTACGACTCGTCGACCTTCGACAAGACCGACCCGAGCCGCACGAACGCGGGCGGCGCCTGGGGTTTCGCGAGCGAGCAGAGCGCCGGGCACACCGTGCCGACGCTGGATTCGCTGCGGCGGTTCCTCTCTCCGGAGGAGCAGGCGAAGCTGTGGCAGGATCCGGCGTACAACCAGTACCACGCGAATTACGAATCCGGGCACGGCGGCTACAAGTTCGGCACGCTGTACACCCTGGACGAGTCGATCGCGCACCGGTACGGGAAATGGGATTCGCTGGAGTCCTATGTGGAATCCGCGCAGATCGCGAACTACGAGAACACCCGTTCCCAGTTCGAGGCGTTCCTCGCGCACGCCAACGACAAGAAGAACCCGTCGACCGGCGTGGTGTACTGGCAGCTGAACAAGGGCTGGCCGACCCTGCTGTGGTCCCTGTACAACAACGACGGCGATCAGCCGGGCGCGTATTTCGGCGCGCAGAAGGCGAACAAGCCGCTGCACGCGCTGTACACCTATGACACCGGCACAGTCGCGCTGTCCAACCTGGGCGCCGCGCGGCAGAACGGGATTTCGGTGCAGGCCAAGGTGTACGACACCGCGGGCAAGGTCCTTGACGACCAGACCGCTCCGGCGGTTTCGCTGGACAGCCAGGGCGTCGCGACCGGGTTGCTGAAGCCGAAGGTCCCGGCGGAGACGAAGGCTCCCGCGAAGGCGCAGGTGTACTTCGTGGAACTGCAGGTGCGCCAGGGCGGGAAGGTCGTGGACCGGAACGTCTACTGGATGTCGACGCAGAAGGACGTGGTCGACTGGGCGAAGACGCTGCAGAACCCGCAGGCGACGATGAGCCAGTACAGCGACCTCACCGCGCTGCGCGATCTGCCGAAGTCGCAGGTCAAGGTGACCGCGTCGACCCGACCTTCGCGAGGCCCGGACGGTACGGACACCGCGACCACGGTCACGATCGCCAACCCGTCGAAGACCTCCGCGGTCAGCTTCTTCCTGCGCGCGGACTTGCGCCGTGCCACGGACGGGTCGCAGCTGCCGGCCGCGACCTGGGACGACAACGACATCACGTTGTGGCCGGGCCAGTCGCAGACGCTGACCGTCCGCTACCGGGCCGCCGACCTCCGCGGCGCGGCCCCGACCGTCAGCGTCGACGGGTTCAACACCGGCAGGGTCGTGGTGCCCGCCGGTCCGCACCGGGACGGCCAGGAGGCTGTCCCGCCGGTCATCGAGGGGACCCGCGAGTGACATCGGAAGACCTGATCCTGGGCATCGATTTCGGCGGCACGAAAGTGGCGCTGGGTCTGTCCGACCGGACCGGCGCCCTGCTGGCCACGCGCCGCCTGGACACCGACGCCGAAGCAGGCGCCGAACAGGTGGTCACGCGGGCGTTGGCCGCCGCCGCCGAGCTGGTCGCCGGCGCCCCGCTGACCGCGATCGGCGTGGTCAGTCCCGGAATCGTGCTGCCGGACCGGATCCTGCTGGCCCCGAACGTGCCCGGCTGGGAAGAACTCCACCTGGCCGAGCTGGTGTCTGAAGCCTTTCCCGACGTTCCGATCGCGGTCGGCACCGACGCCAAAGCCGCGGCGCTGGCGGAATGGACCTGGGGCACGCTGAAGGGAGCCGACCCCGCGGTCTTCCTTTCCCTGGGCACCGGAATCGCCGCCGCGGTCCTCGTCGGAGGCCACCTGCTGACCGGCGCGAACGGGGCGGCCGGGGAGATCGGGTACAACCTGCGCACCCCTCAAGACGCCGACGGATTCGCCAGCGGAGCGGCGCCGCTGGAAGAAGCCGTCGGAGGCCGGTGGCTGGGCACGCGGGCAACCGCGCTGCTCGGCCGCCCGGTCACGGCGGGGGAGCTGTTCGCCTTGGCGCGGGAGAACACGGAGGCCAAGGAACTGGTCGCTTCGGCGCTGGACGAGCTCTCCATGCACGTCGCCAACCTGGCAATCGCCTTCGACCCCGCCCGGATCGCAGTGGGCGGCGGGTTGGTCCGGTCGGCTGATGTGCTGCTACCCGCGCTACGAGAACGCCTGACGGCAGCGGTGCCGTTCCCACCGGAACTGGTGCCTGCACGGTTCGACCAGGACGCTTCACTGCTGGGCGCGGTGGCTTTGGCGTTGCGAGAGTGAGACTTCCGTGACCGGCGGGGTTGGGCTGACGCTTCGCCGGTCACGGGTACCAATCGGTTGGCTTGTTCGCCGGTTGTGGTGGGTTGTTTGTTAGCCGCGCTGGGCTGGCTGGGTTTGGCAGCGTTGTCTGCCAGCTGTGGCGGGCTAGCGGCTGTTCGTTAGACGCGTTGGGCCTGGTTGGAGTGGCTAGCTGCTTTTGCCTGAGCTGTTCGGCAGCTGCGTTCGCCAGCCGTGGCGGGCTGACGGCTGTTCGTTAGGCGCGTTGAGCTGGCTGGATTTGCCAGCTGTGCTCACCAGCCGCGGCCGCCAAGGCAGTGGGCTCGGAGCCGTTCGCTCGCCCGTGCTGGGCTGGCTGCGTTTGCCTACGGCGTTTGGCGGCATTGTTCGCCAGCTGTGGCGGGCAGGCGGCTGTTTGTTAGTCGCCCTGGGCTGGCTGGGTTTGCCAGCTGTGGTTCACCTGCTGCGGCGGGCTCGAATCCGTTTGCCGTGCAGGCTGGCTGTGTTTGCCTGCGGCACTTGGCAGCTGCGTTCGCCAGCTGTAGCGGGCTGGTTGTTTGCTGGTCGCGCTGGGCTGGGTGGCGTTGGCTAGCCGCCTCTGTCTGCGGTGTTTGCCAGCTGCGGCGGGCTAGGAGGTGTTTGCTAGCCGAATTCCTCAGCCGCGCTTGCCTGCGGCGTTCGCCAGGCGCAGTGGTCCCGCGTTTCCGCCACCCTTCTGGCCAGCCTCGAACGGCGATGCCCCGCGCTCACGTTCCCGCGGCGAGTTCCGTGGGTGGTTGTGGCTGACGAGAACCGCGGCCCGCCGCGGCCAGGAGCCTGCCCCCACCCCGCAGCGTTGCCACGCGCTCCAATTCGCCGAACCTGCCCAGCCGCTAGCCGTGCCAGATCGCGTCTCGCACCTCCGTCGCCGCCGCCCGTTCCTTCTCATCCGAGGCTCGGCCAGCATCCGTTCACACTCAGCGAGCCCCCGCGCCCCGTAGGCCGCGCAGCCCGGCCACCGACCCCCGCCAGACCGCATCTCGCGCTCCTTCCCCCGCCCTCCCGCCACGCACTTCGCCCCTCTCACCGGGCCCCTGACCAGCCAAAACGCCCGCTAGATCCAACCTGGCAGCGCCGCGCACCGATCTGGCGCCCAAGAAGTGTGGACGAGGAGCTGCGGGTAGCCGTGCTCGTCGCCAGCACCCGGGAGGGCCGGGTCGGCGGCGAGATCGGCCGATGGTTCGTCGAGCGGGCCGCCGGGCACGGCGGGGTGGTGCTCGACGTGCTCGACCTCGCGACGTTCGCGATCCCGGCCCGGTTGCCTGCCGAGCCGACGGCCGGCATGGCCGGGTTCGCGAAGCGGATCGCGGCGGCCGAGGCGTTTGTGGTGGTCACGCCCGAGTACAACCGCAGCTTCCCGGCGTCGCTGAAGCAGGCGATCGACTGCGCGTACGAGGAATGGCGGGCCAAACCGGTCGGCTTCGTCTCCTACGGCTACCGCGCGGGCGGCCGCTACGCGGTGGAGCATCTTCGGGATGTCTTCACCGAACTGCACACGGCGACGGTGCGGGATTCGGTGTGTCTCGACCTGCTCGAGCACGAATGCGGTGACCCCGGCGCGGGTCCGCACGGCGAATCCGCAGGCCACGCGGCCTCTGCTTTGCTGGACGAACTGCTCTGGTGGGGCCTCGCGCTGCGCGACGGCCGGCGCGCGCGGCCGTATCGCGGATGAAGAACTGAGGGGAAGGAAAAAACATGAGCAACGCTGCCGGGGAACCGGCGATCGAGACTTCCGGGCTCGTCAAAGTGTTCGGCGAGACCCGGGCGGTCGACGGGGTCGACCTCGTGGTGCCCGCCGGAACCGTGTACGGCGTCCTCGGACCCAACGGCGCGGGCAAAACCACCACTGTCCGGATGCTCGCCACGCTGTCCCGTCCGGACGGTGGCGAAGCGCGGGTGTTCGGCCACGACGTGGTGCACGAGGCGGACGCCGTGCGCAGCCGGGTCAGCCTCACCGGCCAGTACGCCTCGGTCGACGAAGACCTGACCGGGCAAGAGAATCTGGTGCTGCTCGGCAAATTGCTGGGACATCGCACCGCCGCCGCGCGCGATCGGGCGGCTCAGCTGCTCGCGGCGTTCGGGCTCACCGACGCCGCGCGCCGGCAGGTGAAGAACTACTCCGGCGGGATGCGCCGCCGGCTCGACATCGCGGCGAGCATCCTCAACACCCCGGACCTGCTGTTCCTCGACGAGCCGACCACCGGCCTCGACCCGCGCAGCCGCAATCAGGTGTGGGACATCGTCCGCGCGATCGTCGCGCAGGGCACCACCGTCCTGCTCACCACGCAGTACCTCGACGAGGCCGACCAACTGGCGTCGCGGATCGCGGTCATCGACCACGGCCGCGTCATCGCCGAGGGCACCAAGGGCGAGCTGAAAGCCTCGGTCGGAGTCGGCGCCGTCCACTTGCGACTGCGGGACGCCGACCAGCGCGCGACCGCCGCCGAAGTGCTGGAACGCGCGCTGTCCGCCACCGTGCAACTGGATCCCGACCCGGTCGCGATCACCGCGCGGCTGTCGTCGGACGCGCACGAAGCCGCCGCCGATCGCGCGTCGCGGGCTCTCGCGGAACTCGCGAAGGCAGGCGTCACCGTCGACACGTTCTCGCTCGGCCAGCCCAGCCTCGACGAGGTTTTCCTGGCCCTCACCGCCCGCACAGCCACCGAGGAGGCGGCGTGACCACCGTCAAGGAACCCGATCTCGACCTCGCGGCCCCGAAACCGGACGAGCTGACCGCGGTCCTGCTCGCCACCGAACGCCCGCCGCGGCCGAGCGCGTTGTCCGCGTCGTTCTCCTTCGGCTGGCGGGCGGTGCTGAAGATCAAGCACGTGCCGGAGCAGCTGTTCGACGTCACCGCGTTCCCGATCATGATGACGCTGATGTTCACCTACCTGTTCGGCGGCGCACTGGCCGGTTCGCCGACGCAGTACCTGCAGTTCTTCCTGCCGGGCATCCTCGCGTCGAGCGTCGTGATGATCACGATGTACACCGGCGTCGCGGTGAACACCGACATCGCGAAGGGCGTCTTCGACCGCTTCCGCACCCTCCCGATCTGGCGGCCGGCCCCGATGGTCGGCTACCTCCTCGGCGACGTGCTGCGGTACCTGATCGCGTCCGTAGTGATCATGGTCGTAGGCCTGATCCTGGGCTTCCGCCCGGACGGCGGCGTCGGCGGCGTGGCCGCGGGAGTCCTGCTGCTGCTCGTGTTCTCGTTCGGGCTGTCGTGGGTGTGGACGATGTTCGGGCTGCTGCTGAGGTCCGAGAAATCGGTGATGGGCGTCAGCATGATGGTGATCATGCCGCTGACGTTCCTCAGCAATATCTACGTCGACCCGTCGACCATGCCCGGCTGGCTCCAAGCCGGCGTCTCCGCCAACCCGATCAGCCACCTGGTGACAGCAGTGCGCTCGATGATGTCCGGTACCTGGGACGGCGGTGCCATCACGTGGACGTTGATCGCGTCGGTCGCACTGACCGCGGTGTTCGGGACGCTGACAATGCGGCTGTACAACCGAAAGTGACCTTGCTTCGCGGGAGGCCGTGCGGTCGCGGACCGGACGGTCTCCCGGACAGGTCGGGGCTTCAGGCGGCGGGGGAGAGGACGTAGGAGAATCGGCGGACGGCCGGAATCCAGTGCTGGAACCGGGAAAGCGTGTCGATGCGCAGCGTGGCCGACACGTGGGTGAGGCCGCGATGCAGCTGACGCCAGTCCTGCACTTCGTTGTCGCACAGCGTCCCGGCGATCGGGTTCCGCCAGACCTCGCCGTGCCGCCGTGGTGCGCAATCGGCCACGAACCCGGCCCAGGCGGCGGCCGGCGAACGGTGGACGAGGCCGCCGGTGATCGACCGAACCGGGTCCGGCAGCGTGTCCAGCGCCTTTTCGAGCACATGCCTCGGCGCGGTGAGCAGCCCTAGCAGCGCTACGACTGCTTGGTAGTCACCAGATTCGGTGTCGTCGCCGAGGAAATGCGACGCCGCGGACAGATCCCGGGTTGCGCGCAGCATCCGGTACAGGTTGAAGAGCCGTTTCGCCTCGCGCGGAGTGCTGATCAGCACGTCCAGTTCGGACAGCAGATCGATCTCCGCGGACGTGAGCGGACGCGGCGGATCCGCAGCCCGCTCCGGACGGCTCTGACTGTCTACTTCGGACCCTTCCTCGATCTCGGGAACCAGGTCCGGGAGAGTCCTGGCCGGGGAAGGAATCTGCTGTGTCCGCGACCGTTCTTCTCCTGGCGGTCCTAGCAGGCGGTCGTCGGTCAGCGACCGCAGCAGCCGGCGAAGGCTTCCCTCGGACATCGTCGGCAACACGAACGGCAGATTGATGATCTTCCCGAGATAGTCCTCCGGCGACGCGAGCCTGCCTGCCTCCGGGGAATCGTCGAGCATTCCGTCGTAGCGGCTGTGCAACGACCGGGTCAGCCATCGCGGATCGACGCCGACCACCACCACGAACAACTCCAGGGCGAGCAGCAGATGCACCGCCTCCAGCACCTCGACCACCTGATGCGCGCTACACCGATCGAGGTCGTCGATGTACAGCACGATCCGGTCGATCGGGGTACCGCCCGAATCGGGGTGCGCGCGCCAGTCGTCCATGAGCTCGACCAGTTGCTCGAAATCCTTCCGGATGGTCGAGATCAGCCCAAGGTCGCGCCGGTAGGAATCGCCGTGCGCACGATCGGCCAGGAAAGCGTAAAGATTGCGGCCCGGCGTCAACTCGGTCAGCTCCCGGCCGAGTTCGCCGACCCGCGCCACCACTTCTTCCAGCTGTGCCTCGGCGACCCGCTGATCGGTCTCCGCCCGACGCAGTTCCTCGAGCATCCGGGCGACCTCCGGGGAGACCGTCCTGCTCGCGCCCCGACCGATGCCGCGGCGGAGATCCTCGCTGAGTTCGCGCAACGCCCGAAATCCCGACCGGGCCCGGTTCAGCAACGCGACCCCCGTGCCCGCCACCGCGGCGAACCCGATGCCGACTCCGGCCAGCCATTCCCGCGTCACCGGCACAATCGCGGCGGCGAAGAACCCGACGAACAAGATGACCGCGGACGCGACCAGCGCCGTTTTGCCCCACCGCCCCCTCGGCGATCTGCGCAATGCCTCGGCCTCGGACAACGTGCCGTGCAGTTGCTCGACGAGCAGCGCCCCTTGCTCGGCCGCGTCCTGAATTCCGAGACGCTGCCACACTTCCCGGCTGCCGCCCAGCGCCCGGATCAGGACCTTCGCGGTGTCCTTGCGATTCAGCGCGGCTTTGTCGACATCCGCTTGGAGTTTCGCGGCGGTCGCCTGCGCCTGGCGTTTCGCGTCCTCGAGTTCGGTGACCTGATCGAGTCGTTTGGCCAGCTCCTCGCGCAACTGGTCACGCCGCTGCTGCGCTTGAGGGCCCGGACCCGCGAGCTGCCGGAAGATCTCGTCGCCGAGACTGGCCCACAGATTGCGGTCCGCGTAGTGCCAGGCGTTGAACCCGATCTGGACGATCTCGCCGCAGTAAGCCGGATTGCCCGATCCTGCGAGCCGGCCCACCTCGGCCCGCATCAGCCCCATGAAGTAGCTCTTGCCGGACCCCCATTCACCGAACACCCCGACCGACAGCGGCGGCAGAGTGCTCCGGTCGGCGATCACCGTCGCCAGCATCGACACGTAGGGGGCGACACCGAGCCGGTCGCGTTCGAGCGGGATGGCGCGCGTCGGGTCGACCAGGTCGTTCGAGACACCGCCCGCCAGTTCGACCGCGGAGAACCGCATGACGCCCGCCTGGTGCCAGGCGGCGCGGATGGCGTCTTCCGCGGGTTCGGAGTTGCAGACGAAGACAAGACTGCGCGGGCCGCCACCGTCCTGAAGCGCGCTGACCGCCGCTGGAATCACTACCGCGGCGACTTCCTCATCGTTGAATCCGAGATCGCCGGTGCCCAGCAGCGGCAATCCGAACGCGACCGAGCTTGCCCTCGCCGCCACGCGAATGCCGGCTTCAGTGGCCGTAGCGATCGCTGGCAATGTCGGCGGGCCAGAGCCACCGCCTTCGTGTGGAGTCATGAGCACGGCAAACCGCAGGGAGTCCCTGCCGGCCCCGCGGATGCCCAGCACGTACGGCTGTTCCGGGACAATCGCTCCGTAGTTGATCGAATCCCAGCCCGCGTCCAAAGACTGTTCGCGGACGGCGCGGCCGAGGCTGCCAAGAATGCCGCCGACGGAGACCCCGATAGCGTCGACCCCGGACTCCCACGGACGGTTTGTGCGCACCACATGGCACGAGGTCCCGCCTGCTGAACCGAGATAACCGGAGTCGTTGTGTGCGGGTGTGCCTGCCATAGCAGCCTGCAGCCTCCACGACCTCGACGTCGACGCGAACGACCAGCCTAGCCAACCGCGCCGCTTCCGCGCTCGGATTGCGCGGTTTCGGTCCAGTGTGTGGTTTCGGGTGCGGCGGTGTTCGTGTCTCCTGCCTCCTTTTCCCCTTACGTTTCTCCTTCTCGTCCTTTCCTCCGGACGCTTGGCCTGGTCGCGGCCGGACGCACCGGCGGTTACAAGCGCCAGGTCATAGGCGTCTCCGGTTGGTAGCTGCAGGATGAGCCGGTCGTGATGGTGTGGCGGAGGTGGTCGGCCAGTTCCGGGTGGAGGTCGGTCAGTTTGCGGAGGGTGTCGCGGATGCGGGCGGTCACGGCTTTGCGCGCGCGTTCCGTTTCGTCGCCGAGGCGGCGGGTTCGGCCGGACAGGCCGGTCGACGTTCGGAGTTCGTCCAGCAGGGCGGCGCGTTCGGTGTCCAACGTGGCGGCTTTCGCGTCGTCGCCGCGGAGGGTGGCGGCGTCGATGGCTTCGTCCAGGTGCTCCAGGCGGCGGCGGTAGGCGGCTTTCGCGGTGTCGTCCAGGATCGGGTCGCCGCTGAAGAAGCGGGTGGCTTCGGCTTCTTGGCCGCCGTCGGGGGAGAGCAGTTGTGCGGCGGGGATTTCGGTGCCCGGTCTGCTCAACAGGAAGTTCAAGTCTCGCAGGCCTTTCGCGTCTGGCATGCGTACTTCGCGGTCGGCGAAGCGAAGGGTCCAGACTGAGTCGGTTCGGTGGAATTCGTTCGGGGCAACGGGTGGTGGCGGCGTCGTGGGGCGGGGGTGGGCGGTGATGTGGTGCAGGCCCAGTTCGGCGGCTTCCGCGGAGACGGCCTCGGCCAGGGCGGTGGCGCGGTCTCTGTCATCTAGGTCCAGCAGCGTGCTTGCCAGGTGGTTGCGCGCTTCGACGGCCCACGGACGGGCGCGCAGCCGGTCTGCGGAGCGGGCGGCGGAGGTGAAATGGGCGGCGGCTGTTTCGTGGTCGCCCAGGGTTTTGTGCAGCAGGCCGGTCCACAGGTCTACCGGGCCGCTCAGTTCGCAGCCGTACAGGGAGACCAGCCATTCTCCGGCGTGTGGGGAAAGCTCGCGTAGCAAGCGTTCGGCTGCTTCGCGGTCTTTCAGCACGACGGCGGCTTGGGCTTGGCAGCGCAGCCACAGCGGGGTGAAGACGCGGGCGTACGGGCCGTCTGCGAGTGCTTCGGACAGTTCGTGCCGGGTGGTGGCGGCATCGCCGGCGAGGGCCGCGGTGAGGGTGCGCAGCAGGGCTGGGTGCGGGAAACCGGTATCGGCCATTTTGGCGGGCAGTTCGGCGGCTTCGGCGAAGCGGCCTTGCACTAGCAGCGCGCTCCAGCGCAATTGGTCGGGCATGTAGCCGTAGTCGTTGGTGCCGAAGATTTCCGGGGCGGCCAGTGCTTCCTTGAGTGCTTCGTCCGCTTCGGCGAAGCGGCCGCGGAAGGTGCAGATGATGCTGCGGTCGATCGCTTCCGCCAGTTTCGCGGCTCGTACGCCTTCGTCGGCGATCCCTTGGAACAGGTGGAACTGGTCCAGGTACCGCGGATCTCCCTGTTCCAGCATCGCGACCCACTTGAGCGAGGCCGCGAAGAACTCGTTCTCCCGGTCGCCGGTGCGTCGCGCGATGGCGGCGAGCTCGTCGGTGAGCCGTTCGCGTTCAGCGCCGCTGCCCAGGCCCCAGATCGCGTCGTGTCTGGCCCATAAGGTGAATGCCAGCGCGTCGTCGTCCTCATCGTCGCGGGCGAGGATCGTGGCGCGGGCGGTGAGTTCCAGCCGGATGCGGTCCAGCGAGAGGGGTTCGGCCGCGTTGCCGCCGCACAGTTTTTCGTGTGCTTCGCGGAGAACTTGAACGGTGAACTCGTGCCGGACGCCGCCGGTGCTGAATTTCGACAGGGTGAGGGCGGTGCGGGCCAGGAGGTTCGCGTTGTCTTCTTGGCGAGCGAGGGCGACGGCTTCCTCGCAGAGCAGCCAGGCTTCGTCTTTCACCTCGAAGCGCCACAGCGCGGTGGCCAATTCCAGCGCGACGACGGCTTGGCTGCGTTTGTCCGCCGCTCGTTCGCGGGCTCGGCGCAGGTGTGCGATGGATTCCTCGAAGGCCATCCGGGCGCCTGCGTCTTTGGCTGCGGCGAGCAATAGCCGGACTGCTTGCTTCGGGTCGAGGTCGGTATGGGCGAGGTAGGCGTGCCGGGCGCGTTCGGCGACGCCGACCAGAGTCGGGGTGTGTTCACCGGCGCGCACGACCGCTGCGTGGCGGCGTTGTGCTTCGGTGGGCGTCAGTTCGGCGTATCTCGACTCCCGTACCAGGTCGTGCGCGAAAGAGAAACGGCCTTCGCCGAGTGCGATCACGAGCCGAGCGGCTACGGCGCGGGTGAGCAGGTGGTCGACCTGTGCGGCGGGTGCACCGGCGGTGGCGGCGAGCAGGTGGAGCGAGAACTCGCGGCCGAGCACCGCGGCATTGGTGAGCAGATCGGTGACTGGGCGGGGGAGCAGGGACAGCCGCCGCTGGAGCGCGTCTGCGACTCCGGGCGCGACCGCGGACACTGTGCTCCCGCTGCGCCACAACCGCGCCGTCTGCTCGACGAAGAACGGGTTGCCGCCGGTGCGGCGCTGCACGTCGGTGGCCAGCTCGGCACCCGGCTCCGCGCCCGCGGTGCGGCTCATCAGCTCGGCGACCCCGGTTTCGTCCAGGCCGGTGAGCGTGATCGTGGTTGCTTTCGCGACCAACGGCAGCATCAGCTCGTGCAGCGGATGGCTGGGCGCGTCCACCTCGACATCGCGGTACGTGCCGATGAGCAGCAGCCGTTCGAACCAGGTGTGCCGGGCCGCGAATTCGAGCAGCCGCAGCGACGCCGGGTCGGCCCAGTGCAAATCGTCGAGGATGACGACCACCGGTCGCTCTTGGGCCACCGTGACCAGCGCGCGGGTGACCGCGTCGGGCAGCTGGAACCCGTCGTCGGCCGGTTGTTCGGGGGTTTCGCCGAGCAGTGCGGACAGCGTCGGCGAGCTGGCGACGGCCCATTCGTGCGGCGCGGCCTCCCGGCGCAATGAACGCATGACCTGGACCCATGGCCAGTAGCCCGGCGCGGCCCCGGACTCCCAGCACGTGCCGCCGAGGACGAGCGCGCCTGCCTCGCGCGCGTCGTCGGCCAGTGCGCTGACCAGCGTGGTCTTGCCGATCCCGGCCTCGCCGGTGACCAGGGTGAGGCCGCCGTGGCTGGCGGTGGCGCGCGAGAGCTGCGCACGCAAGGTCGCGGCGGGGTGGGCCCGCCCGATCAGCGCCGCAGTCATGTCCGGTTCCTCCCTTTCTCTCCGAGCCTCTCACGGGACTCGCCTCGTCGTCGCGTGCTTTCACCGGCTGCGACCGGCTGGTCACGCAGGTCGCTGCCGATGCGGGCCATTCTGTCCGGGGGGTCTGACAATTCCGGGAACCCGTCACCTGGCCGGGTGACGGGAGTCCACAGTGGACTCGCGCTGGTCACAGGGTGACGGGCGTCTCCGCCCGGGACCGGCGGAAGGGGTGGTTGCGGTACTGTCGCCGCCATGGGGAGTATTCGTTCGCGCATCCTCGCTTGGGCCGGCCGCCGGTACATCGCCCGCCAGCAGAAGCGCGGCTTCGATCTCGAAAAGATGGCGCTGCTGCCGGATTCGGCGCTGGAGCCGTTGCGCCGCCAGGGCCTCGACCCGGTTCCGGACCTCGGCCGGCTGCGCGGCGAGGCGCCGATCAGCAAGCTGGACCTGCCGTTCGGGATGAACGCCTGGCTCGTGACCGGCTACGAGGAGGCCAAGGCCGTCCTCGGGAAGGGCACCGAGTTCAGCAACGATTTCACGAACCTCGTCGGCAACGCGGGCGTCACCGAGGACCAGAACCCGGGCGGCCTCGGATTCGCCGACCCGCCGGTCCACACGCGCCTGCGGAAGCTGCTGACGCCCGAGTTCACGATGCGCCGGCTCTCCCGGCTGACGCCGCGGATCGACGAGATCGTCGCGGACCAGCTGGACGCGATGGCCGCCGCGGACGGGCCGGTGGACCTGTGGGAGCAGTTCGCGCTGCCGATCCCGTCGCTCACGATCTGCGAGCTGCTCGGCGTGTCCTATGAGGACCGGGCCGACTTCCAGCGGCTGAGCACCGCGCGGTTCGACCTGTTCAGCGGCGCGGGCGCGTCGCTGGGGGCGATCTCGGAGTCGCTGGGGTACCTGCTGGAGATCGTGCGCAAGCAGCGCGAACAGCCCGGCGACGGCCTGCTCGGCATGCTGATCAAGGAGCACGGCGACGAGATCGACGACCGCGAGCTCGCCGGTCTCGCGGACGGCATTCTCACCGGCGGCCTCGAGACCACGGCGAGCATGCTGGCACTGGGCGCGCTGGTGGTGCTGCGCGACCCGGCGGCGTTCGAGGCGGTCCGGGGCGACGACGATTCGGTGCACCGGTTCGTCGAGGAGCTGCTGCGCTACCTGACGGTGGTGCAGATGGCGTTCCCGCGGTTCGCGAAGCAGGACATGGACATCGCCGGCGTGCACATCAGCGAGGGCGACATCGTGCTGGTGTCGCTGTCGGTCGCGGACCGCGACCCGGTGCTCGGCAAGGGCGACATGGACCGCTTCGACCCGACCCGCGAACCGTCCTCGCACCTGGCGTTCGGGTACGGAATCCACCGGTGCATCGGCGCGGAGCTGGGCAGGATGGAACTGCGGGCGGCGTACCCGGCACTGGTCCGGCGGTTCCCGAACCTGCGGCTGGCGGTGCAGCCGGAGGAGCTGGAGTTCCGGAAGGTGTCGATCGTGTACGGGCTCGATTCGCTGCCGGTGCTGGTGGACTGACATCGGATTGTTGGACGGCCGGGGTGGCTCTGGTTGGTCGCCTCGGGCGGGTCGTGGGGACTCGTGCGGCTGGGGTCGCGGGGTTGTGTGCCACCGGGGGTGGCGGACTTGCCCGGTGGACGGCACGGGCATGGCTACGTCGCCCGCGGAACCGTGGCGTGCCCGGCGGCGCGGCGCTGAGGGTCGCACGCTCCGCGTGCGAGAGTGCGCGGCGGCTTCAGTGAGCTGGCAGTGTTCGGGGTGGTGTGCGCGGCCGCGCGGTTGAATCGGTGGTGCGCTGGTCGTGCGCGAGGCGGCCGAACCGGTGCGCGCCAGTGGCGCGCGTGTTGGCGTCGAATCGACGGCGCGCTCGTAGGTAGCCCGCGCGGCTTGGTCTCAGCGGCAGCGTGCTCGCGGTGCGCAGCGGCGCGGTCGAATCCACAGTGCGCGGATGAACGCCGAGGCGGTCTGACTGGCCCAACGGCACGCCAGCGGTGTGCACGGCCGCGCGCTTGGATCGGCCTGCTGGTGGATGCTCGAGGCGGTCTAGCTCGACCCGGCAGCGCGGCGCGGCCGAGTCCGCGATGCGCTCGTGAACGCACCAAGCGGCCTAGCCGAACCGGCAGCGCACTCGTCGCGGGTGAGGTGGCGCGGTCGAACCGGCAGCGCACTCGTGACCGGCGAGGTGGCGTGGTCGAACCGAGCCCAGTCCCGTCACCCGCCGCCCTCTCGCGGCATCGTCATCGTCGGGCGCTCATCGCACCCCTCTCGGCCGGAACTGAATGCTGATCCTCGGCCCCACCGCGCGGGATGTCTTCGGGATCGCGTGTTCCCACGTCCGCTGGCACGACCCGCCCATCACGATCAAGTCTCCGTGGCCCAGTGGGTACCGCACTGAGTCGCCGCCGCCTCGTGGGCGGAGGGCCAGGTGTCGGGCGGCGCCGACGGACAGGATGGCCACCATGGTGTCTTCGGTGCGGCCGCGGCCCAGGTCGTCGCCGTGCCAGGCGACGCTGTCTTGGCCGTCGCGGTAGTAGCAGAGTCCGGCCGTGCGGAACGGTTCGCCCAGTTCAGCTGCGTAGTGCGCGGTCAAGGCCTCCCGGGCCTCGGTGAGGACTGGGTGCGGCAAGGGCGCGTGTTCCCGGTAGAAGCACAGCAAACGCGGCACGGCGACCACGCGGTCGTACATCTGCCTGCGCTCCGCGTACCACGGGACCTCGGCCGCCAGGTGTTCGTACAGCTCGTCCGAGCCGTCGAGCCACCCGGGCAGCACGTCGATCCACGCGCCTTGCCCCAGTTCGGTGCGCTGCACGCCGGACAGCGAACCCAGCGTGGCCGGCCCGCTGGCACCGAACAGCGAGCCCTGAAATGCCTGACTCATGCCTCCAAGCTACACGACAATCGAACACCTGTTCGGGCGAACTACTCGGCGGGCTTGGGATGCGCGGTGACGACGAGGCGGTGCAGGCGGGCGTCTGGGGCGGATTCGTTGTGGTAGCGGGACACGAGGTCGGTTACCAGGGTGGTCAGCTCGTCGGTGAAGGCCGACCGATCGCGCGCGGAGGCGAAGGCGATTTCCGTGTCCAGAGTCAGCGTCGAGAGCGGTTTGCCTGCGTGAGCCGCGCGGCGGGCCAAGCCGGCGACTTCGCGCAGGGTTCGGCCGGCGACGGCGAGCAGGTAGCTCACCGATAGGCGGTCCGCCTTCACGTGGGCGGAACCGGCGGCGCCGAGGGCGGCGGGGGAGACCAGGTAGGCGCTGGCGGTGGCGGCGAAAAGGCGTTCGGTGAGGCCGCCCCACTGCCGGGTTCCGGCCGGTTCGACCAGGCCGTGCGACTCGAGCGCGCGCAGGTGGTAGTTGACCTTTTGCCTGGTCAGGCCCACTCGGGCGGCCAGCGCCGCGGCGGACGCCGGTTCGGTCAGCGCGGCCAGCAGGCGGGCGCGCACCGGGTCCAGCGCGGCCGCCGCGACGGCGGGGTCCTCGATCACTTCGACGTCCTGCATCCCCTGAGCCAAGCAGTGACAAACAAAGTCGTCAAGGGATGCGCTCTTGTCCGCGACCGGCCGGGGACCTACAGTGATCAGCCAGTGGTCTGGACCTGTACCGCTACCGCCGCCCTGAGTTCCACGGAGGTTGGCACGTGCGCACGAGAACCCGGATCGGCGGAGCACTGGCGGCGGCGGTGTGCGGGCTCGCGATTCTCGCCCCGGTCGCGGACGCCCAGGTCGGCGGCGGCACCTGGAAATCCTGGTCGCCGGGGTACAAGGAGCAGCAGAAGGGCTGCGGCCAGATCAGCGGGCTCACCTTCAAGCTGACCTGCTCCGACGGCAGCGGCGAACAGCGCGCCGAGCGCCGCTACGAGACCTACACCGGCGGCACGCACCAGTTCGAGGGCTCCTTCAAGATCACCAGCATGGGCGGTTCGCGGATCAGCCTGAAGCAGACGTTCCGCGACGGTTCGAACGCCGGGCCGTACTTCCTGCTGGCGGTGGAGAAGGGCGGCCGCCTCTACACCGTCGAGAACGGCCAGACGGTGGCGACCGGCGCGACGGTCGGGACCTCGGTGCGGGTGAACACGGTCAATCAAGTGGGCAGCTCCCACAAGGTATACATCAACGGCTCGCTGAAGCAGACCGACGACAGCCCATCGGGTAGTTATTACGACAAGTTCGGGTCGTACCGGACGGCGAGCGGGGCGGGGCCGATTACCGTGCAGTGGAGCGGAATCAAGTTCTGGACCAGGTGATCGACCGCGCGGGTGCCAGCCGCCGCCTGGCACCCGTCCGGCGGGAATTCCGTTGCCTCGGCAGGGGAACTCGGTCACTGTTGCGCGCATGACTTTGGTTGAGCACTACGACACCGAGACCACCGAGGACACGCGGCTCGTCAGATCGCCGCACGGCAGAATGGAATTCCGGCGCACCCAAGAACTCGTGCGCAGAGCGATTCCGACGACCGGGCAGCGAGTCCTCGACGTCGGCGGGGCGACCGGGGTGCACGCGCGATGGCTTGCCGCGGACGGACATTCGGTGCACGTAGTCGATCCGGTGGCCACGCACGTCGCAGCGGCAGCCGAAATCGAAGGCGTCACGGCGGAAGTCGGCGATGCGCGAGCTTTGGCATGGCCGGACAACAGCGCGGACGTCGTGCTTTTAATGGGGCCGCTCTACCATTTGACCGAATCCGGTGACCGCCAGCAGGCGCTTGCCGAAGCCCGCCGCGTCCTTCGTCCGGGCGGCATTTTGTTCGCCGCTGCGATCAGCCGCTATCTCTCGGCCATGGAGACCGGAACCAATGGTCAGCTCACCGAACAGATGATCCCGGCGGTAAGAGCCGTGCTCGATACGGGCAGCTACGACGGTCACGTCGGCTTCGTGCCCGCGCATTTCCACACCGCCGACGAGCTCCGCGACGAGCTGGAAACCGCTGGCATGAACGGGATTTCCGTGTACGGAGTGGAAGGCCCGGCGTGGCCCGCGCTGGACGTGGCCGGGATCGAGGAATTCGACGCGCGCGTGGACGCGGCCCTCCGCTGTGCCCGGCTGGTCGAACAGGACCCGCTCTTGATCAACGCCAGCGCGCATTTCCTCGCGATAGCGGTCAACTAGCCCATTCTTCGAGCGAATCCCACGCCGTGAGCGTCCGGCGGCTGGTGAACCGGCGGTGCTCGCCGGTGAGAGGATCGTCGAATTCCAGCACTTTCGCCAGCAGCTGCAACGGTTTCGTGAAGTCGTCGAGCGGTTTCTCGTGCAGCTCCGGGTAGAAATCGTCGCCCAGGATCGGGATCCCCAAAGAACACATGTGGACCCGCAGCTGGTGCGTGCGTCCGGTCGCGGGCGTGAGGCGATACCGGCCCAGCCCGTCCCGGTGTTCGAGAAGCTCCACTGTGGACTCCGCGTTCGGCGGCCCGGGCACCTCCTGTGCAGCCAGCACGCCGCGTTCCTTCACGATCCTGCTGTGCACCGTCCGGGGCAGTTCGAGCGACGGATCGTAAGGCGCGATCGCCTCGTATTCCTTGTGCACCAACCGATCGCGGAACATCGTCTGGTACGCCCCCCGCGCGGACGGCGTGATCACGAACATCACCAGCCCCGCCGTCACGCGGTCGAGTCGGTGGGCGGGGGAGAGGGCGGGCAGGTCCAGCGAACGGCGGAGGCGCACCAACGCGGTTTCCAGCACGTGCCGTCCACGCGGGATGGTCGCCAGGAAGTGCGGTTTGTCGACCACGAGCAGGTGGTCGTCGCGGTGCAGGACGGTGACGTCGAACGGCACCGGGACCTCGTCCGGCAGGTCGCGGTGGAACCAGATGAACGAACCGGGGACGTACGCCGCGTCGACGCCCAGCGGGCCGTCCTCGCCGTGGATCCGCTGCTCGTGCAGCATTTCCTCGATCCGCGCGGGGGTGACCCGCGGCAGGCGTTCGACCAGGTGCTCCAGCAGCGTCGTCCACGGCCCCTCTTCGGGCAGCCGCAGCCGTGCCGGGTCTAGGCCGTGCCGGGGCGGGATCGGGGCCGGGCGCTTGCGTCTCATCGGCTCCCGAGTCTAGTCGGCGGAGTTCTGCCGGTAGGCCGCGATGTAGCGGGCGGTCGCCTCGGCGTTGGCCTCGGCGGCTTTCTCGCGCCGAACCCGCTTGCCGGTTCCGGGCGGGAAACCGTTGCGGGACAACCGGTGGTCGATGCTTTCCTCCATGTACGCGCACGAGTAGAAGTACGACACCAGCGCGGCCATCAGCACGATCGCCAGCCGCAGCCCGAGCGGGGCCGGCAGCAGCAGCCAGACCAGGCACAGCGGCGCGATGCCCACCGTCGCGCGCAGGACGTGCCGGGCCTTCCAGTGCTTGGACGTCGCGTCGTGCAGCAGCCAGTCGCGGTAGCGCTCGGGAAGCCGCCCGCTCACGGCGTAGGCGAACCAGCGGAGAACGCCGGGCCGGTCGGTCATCGTTCCTCCTCGGGGTCTGCGGCAACAGTACACTAATGATTAGTACACTAACTAATAGTGTGGTGCAGCCCGCGCTAGAGTGGGCCCGAGCACGAGGAGGACGAGTGGCCGAGATCGACCTTGGCGAGGACCCGCTGAAGCTCGACCGGCAGGTGTGCTTCGCGCTGTCGGTCGCTTCGCGCAGCGTGATCGCGATTTACCGGCCGCTGCTGGAGCCGCACGGGCTGACTCATCCGCAATACCTGGTGATGCTGGCGCTGTGGGAGCAGTCGCCGCGGTCGGTGAAGGACCTCAGCACGGCGTTGCGGCACGAGCCCGCGACGTTGTCTCCGCTGCTCAAACGGCTGGAAGCGATCGGATACGTGACCCGCGGCCGCAGCCGGGCCGACGAGCGCCAGTTGACCGTCGAACTCACCGAGAAGGGCCGGGAGCTGCGCGCCGAGGCGGAGAAAATCCCGTATCGCGTCGTGGAGCGGCTCGGCATGGAGGTCTCCGAATTGGAGGCGCTGCACGCCGCGCTGGGCCGGGTCATCGAAGCGACCGCCGGATAAGGAAGAACTCGCGCCGGGATCCGGTTCTGTCGAGGGGAACGTGCCGACAGAGCGGAGCGAGCGTGGACAAGATCCGGGTGGGGGTGGCTCCGGGACTCGGGACCGGGCCGGCGGAATTCACCGGTTTGGCCGAGCTGACGGAGGCGGCGGGCGTCGACTCGCTGTGGCTGTCGGAGGTGGTCTATTCGCCGGATGTCGACCCGTTGATCGGCACGACGCACGCGCTCGCCCGCACCGAGCGGCTCAAACTGGGCACGGGCGTGGCGATCCTGCCCGGACGGAATCCGGTCCTGGTCGCGAAACAGCTGGTCACGCTGGCCGGACTGGCTCCGAAACGGGTGCTCCCGGTGTTCGGCCTGCTTCCCGCGCAGCCCGCGGAACGAGCGCTGTTCCCAGTGCCGGAGGGCCGGCGCGCGGCGGTTTTCGACGAGTCGCTCGCGCTCCTGCGCCTGCTGCTCGAACAGGACAACGTGTCCTTCGACGGCGAGTTTTTCCAGGTCGACGGCGTGACGATCGGGCCGCGTCCGGCGAAGCGGCTCGACGTCTGGGTCGGCGGGGCCGCGCCTGCCGCGTTACGTCGCGCGGGCCGGTTGTCCGACGGATGGCTCGGCAGTTTCCACACGCCGGAACAGTCCCGGGCGGCGCGACTGGCGATTCAGGAAGCCGCCGCCGAAGCCGGCCGGGAGATCGAATCGGACCACTTCGGGCTGAGCATGGTCCTTGCGCTGCACGGAATCCCGGAACGGCTGCGCGCGGTCGCGCAGCAGCGCAATCCGGGCCGTCCGGCGACCGATCTCGTGCCCACCAGCTGGGCCGAGGCGCGCCGGATGATCGAGCAGCACGTCGAGGCCGGACTCACGAAATTCGTGGTCCGGCCGGGATACTCCGGCGACTACCGGCAGTTCCTCGACGATTTCGTGCGCGAACTCGTGCCGCTGCAGAACTAGAACGTCAGCTGCTCGGTCTTGCGGGGCATCAGCAGCAGCGCGACGACACTCACCACCGAGACGGCGACGATCGCGAGGAACACGTTGTGCGTGGCCCCGGCGAGCGATTCGCGCACGTACGCCGTCGCCGGTGAGTTGTCGTGCGTGCCGCTGAGGATGCGGCTGGTGGCGTCGACGCTCTGCGGAAGATGTCCGGCGACCTCCGCGGGTGGGTTCGCGAACCGGCCCGCGAGAGTGGCGTTGGCGATCGCGCCGAAGATGGCCGTGCCGACCGCGCTGCCCAGCGAACGGCTGAACATGTTGGTGGCGGTCACGACGCCGCGGCGCTCCCAGCCGACGGTGGACTGCACGGCCACGACCGTCGGGCTGGAGGAAAGCCCGAGCCCGATGCCGACCACGAACACGGCCGCCGCGGCCGTCCAGACCACCGAGTCCAGGCCGAGGAACGTGGCGATGACGGTCCCGACGAGCAGGAATCCGGTGCCGATCAGCGCGGTGTCGCGGAATCCGATCCGCAGGTAGATCCTCCCGGACAGCGACGCCGCGATCGGCCAGCCGATCGTGAGCGCGGCCAGCGCGAAGCCCGCGGTGAGCGCGTCCGTGCCGAGCACGCCCTCGGAGTAGGTGGGCAGGAACGAGCTGAAACCGAGCAGCACCGCGCCGGTGACGAGCGCGACCAGGTTCCCGCCGATCAGCGTGCGGCGCGTGAACACCCACAGCGGCAGCACGGGTTCCTCCGCACGCCGTTCGACCAGCACGAACGTGACCAGCATCAGGACGGCGACGGCGAAGATCGCCAGGCTCGGCGCCGACGTCCAGCTCCACGCGACCCCGCCTTCCAGCAGGGCCAGGATCAGCAGCGCGCAGCCGAGCGTCAGCAGGGTCGCGCCGGCGTAGTCGACCTTGTGCCGCGTGCGGTTCACCTGCTCGGTGAACTTGCGGTAGAGCATCCACGCGGCGAGCGCGCCGAGCGGCAGGTTGACGAAGAAGATCCACCGCCAGCTGAGGTATTCGGCGAACACGCCGCCCAGGGTCGGCCCGATCACCGAAGCGACCGCCCACACCCCGGCGAGGTAGCCCTGCACCCGGGCGCGCTCCTCGACCGTGTACAGGTCGCCGACCATCGTCATGCTGATCGGCTGGACCGCGCCCGCGCCGATGCCCTGCACCGCGCGCGCCGCGATCAGCACCGGCATGCTCCACGCGACCCCGCACAGCACCGAGCCGAGCAGGAACGCGGCGATGCCGAAGAACATCACCGGGCGGCGGCCGAGGACGTCGGCGAACTTGCCGTACAGCGGCACGGTGACCGCCTGGGTGAGCAGGTAGATCGAGAACAGCCACGGGAACTGGGAAAACCCGCCGAGGTCGCGGACCACGGAGGGGACCGCGGTGGCGATGATGGTGCTGTCGAGGGCCACGAGGCCGGTGCTCAGCATGACGGCGGCGAGGACGGGTCCCCGCTCGGATCGAAGGCCCACGGCGGCGCGTTTCGCCGCGGGCGGACTGCTCGTGCTACCCATGCCGGGAATAAACTCCTTCGCCCCGGCAAGCATTCCCCAGCCGATCGATCGGTGCCCGGGTGTTCGCCTGGCCGTCATCATGGAGGGATGGACAGATGGGTGCGGCCGATCGGCCGGGGCTGGGTCGTTCAGGGCGCGGTGCCGGGACCGGATGTCGATGAGTTCGCCGAACCGGAGGCGGTGACGAGGGCGCTCGCGGCGGCGGAAGGGGACACGCTGCTGGCCGCGCAGCATCCGGCGCGGACGCCCGCGGC
Organism: Amycolatopsis sp. Poz14; assembly: GCF_006704225.1. Classification (NCBI taxonomy): domain Bacteria; kingdom Bacillati; phylum Actinomycetota; class Actinomycetes; order Pseudonocardiales; family Pseudonocardiaceae; genus Amycolatopsis; species Amycolatopsis sp. Poz14. Next base: position 7,490,793 of record NZ_JACLHD010000001.1, on the reverse strand, counting down.
GCTGGCGGCCGGGCTGGACGTCGAAGCGGCGCTGCCGGAAGCGCGAGCGACGCTTGAACGGCTGCTGACCAGGCATTACCGGCCGGAGACCGGGTTCGTCGCGGCCTACCGGATCGGCGAGACCATCGCGGGCGTGCTGTGCGTGGTCGATGTCCGGGAGCTGACCTCTGGCCAGGCGCACGTGAAGCACACCGAGGAGGTCTATCCGGAGGTGGTCGCCGAGCGCGCGGCCGTGCTGGACGGCCTCGGGTGCGCGACGAGCGCCGCCCTGCTCGTGCCGGTCGGCGACGGAGCGGAGCTGACCGCGGCGGTCAAGGAAGCGGCGAGCTCGGCGGATCCTGATGTGTCCACTGTGGACCGGGCAGGACTGGCGCACGAGCTGTGGGTGGTGCGGCCGGGGGAGATGCAGGAACGGCTGCTGGAGGCCGCGTCGGCGAGCGATCTGCTGGTGGCGGACGGGAATCACCGCGTCGCGGCCGCGGCGGGGAGCGGTCAGCTGCTGGCGTTGGTCACGGCGGGTTCGCAGCTGGAGATCCGGGCGATCAACCGCGTGCTCCTCGGCACCGGGCACTCCGCCGAGAGCCTGTTGGCGGCTTGGCAGGAAGCCGGGCTGGACGTGACCTGGTCGGATGACGCGACCCCGCCGTCTTGCCCCGGCACGGCCGTGGTGCTGGCCGGATCGCGCGTGCTGCGAGTGCGGCTGCCTGCGGCGGATCCGCTGGTGATCGACCACGAGGTCGTGGAACAGACACTCCTCGGCTCGGCGCTCGGCCTCGACCCGGACGGCCCGCACGTGCGCCCGCTGCTGCCAGGCAGCCCGGTCCCGCCGAGCGCGGACGCGGTGGTGCAACTGGCTCCGGTGCCGTTCGAGACGGTGCAGGCGGTGCACGCCGCGGGACGTCGGATGCCGCGGAAGGCTACGTACTTCACGCCCAAGCCGAGGGGCGGGCTTGTGCTGGCGCGCTGGTAAAAAGGTGCAGGTCAGCGTCTGTTCCGCTTAGGATCGAGCAGGTGGAGTTACCGCTGATGCCGCCGGTGCGGCCCATGCTCGCCAAAGCCGTGCACGAGGTGCCGCGCGACGGCGGGTTCTGGTACGAGCCGAAGTGGGACGGCTTCCGGTGCGTCGTGTTCCGCGACGGCGACGAGGTCGAACTGGGTTCGCGCAACGACCGGCCGCTCACCCGGTACTTCCCGGAGCTGGTCGAGCTGCTGCGCGACGCGTTGCCGGAGAAATGCGTCGTCGACGGCGAAATCGTGCTGGTCACGCCGCGCGGGCTGGACTTCGGGGCGTTGCAGCTGCGACTGCATCCGGCGGCCAGCCGTGTCCGGAAGCTCGCGGAGGAGACCCCGGCCAGCTTCGTCGCGTTCGACCTGCTCGCGCTCGGCGACCGGGACCTGACCGAGAAACCGTTCGCCGAGCGGCGGCGCGAGCTGGAGAGCATTTTCGCGCCCTCGACCGGCTTGCAGCGGGTGCACCTGACCCCGCTCACGACGGATCCGGACACCGCGCAGGACTGGTTCACCCGGTTCGAGGGCGCGGGCTTCGACGGGGTCATGGCGAAGCCCGCCGATCTGCCGTATGAGCAGGACAAACGCGTCATGCTGAAGGTGAAGCACGAGCGCACCGCGGACTGTGTCGTCGCGGGTTTCCGGTGGCACAAGGACGGCAAGGGCGTCGGATCGCTGCTGCTCGGGCTGTACGACGAGGAGGGTTCGCTGCACCACGTCGGCGTCGCGAGCAGCTTCACCGCGGCGCGGCGCCGGGAGCTGGTCGAGGAGCTGGCCCCGTGGCGGGAGAACGCGCTCGACGGGCATCCGTGGCGCACCTGGGCGGAATGGCAGGCCGACGAGGTGCGCCGGCCGGGCGCCAACAGCCGGTGGGCTCCGGACAAGGACCTGTCGTGGGAACCGCTGCGCCCGGAACAGGTCGCCGAAGTCCGCTACGAACACCTCCAAGGCGGCCGCTTCCGCCACGGCGGGCGATTGGTGCGCTTCCGCCCGGACCGGACCCCGGAATCGTGCACCTACGCGCAACTGGACGAAGCCCCGCCCGCCGAGTTGGCGGATCTGTTCGGGGAGGCCCGATGAGCGGGGTGACGCTGGAACTGGACGGCGTCGAACTGACCATTTCCAGCCCCGACAAGGTCTATTTCCCGGAACGAGGCGAAACCAAGCTCGATCTCGTCCGCTATTACCAAGCTGTCGCAGGCCCTTTGCTCGCTAGACTCGGCGGTCGCCCCCTGCTGCTGGAACGCTATCCGGACGGCGCGGGCGGAAAATCGTGGTTCCAAAAACGCGCGCCCAAGAACGCGCCGTCTTGGCTGACCACCGCCGTCGTTTCCACGCCCAACGGAACCACCAGCGACGCACTGGTGGCTGCAGACCTGGCCCACGTCCTGTGGGCGGTCAACCAGGGTTGCCTGGGCTTCCACGTGTGGCCAAACCGCGCGGCAGCACTGGAAATCGCGGACGAACTGCGCATCGACCTGGACCCGTCGCCCGGAATCGGGTTCCCGCAACTGCGCGAGGCGGCGGTTCTCGTGCGGGAATTCCTTGCGGAATTGGGAATCGAGGTCTACGTGAAGACCTCCGGTTCGCGCGGCCTGCACCTGTATTCAATACTGGAACCGCGCTGGGACGGCTACGAAGTGCGAGCCGCCGCGGTGGCTCTGGCAAGGGCGTTGGAACGGCGGCATCCCGACCTGATCACCGCACAATGGTGGAAGGAAGAACGCGGCTCGCGAGTTTTCGTGGACTTCAACCAGAACGCCCCGCATAAAACAGTCTTCGGCGCTTGGTGCGTACGCCCGAGGGTCGGCGGACAGGTTTCCACGCCGATTTCCTGGGACGAACTGGCGACAGTGGAACCGGACGCCTTGACCCTGTCGACGGTCCCCGCGCTGGTCGCGGAACGGGGAGATCCGTGGGCTGGTGCGAACGACCGGCCGCAGTCGATCGAAGCGCTGCTGGAGATGTCCCGGGAGGATCTGGCCAGCGGCCTCATGGACGCGCCGTGGCCGCCCGTGTACCCGAAGATGCCGAACGAACCGCCCAGAGTCGCACCGAGCAGGGCGAAAAAGGCAGCCGCCGAAGGTGTCGAGGCGAGTCAGCAGGAAAGTCCGTGAGGGGCTCCTTCACGGACTTGGATTCCCTCAAGGAGCCCTTCACGGCCCGCCCCCGCCAGTCTCGCGCCCGCTCGGGATGCCGCCCCAATGCGGCATTGGTTGCGTCGCATGCACCGAACGCCACATTGGGTGCATCTGACGCACCCAATGCCACATTGGGGTTGTTTCATCGTGGTTGTGGCTGGTGGGGGCGGTGGTTGCGGGTTGGTTGGGTTGTGGGGCAAGGGGAAGTGCTGTCGGGGCCCGGCGTGGCGGCGTGGGCATGGGTGAAGCCCTCGGCAGGATCGAGATGTGAGTCAACCATCCGCCGAGGGCTTCGACCCTCTTTCCTACCAGGTCGTTCTTCCTCTTTCGCGGCAGACCCTGCAGCTGGTCGCCGAGTTGATCCGCGGGCGCCGGCGGCGGTTGCGGTCCCGCTGGCGCAAAGCCGGCCCGGCCGGGCAGGCTTTGGTGGTGCTGGCGGTGTTGCGCCACGATCCGCGGCTGGCGCACATCGCCGGCGGTCACGGCGTCTCGGCCTCCACGGTGCGCCGGTGGGTGCTGGAAACCGTCGGCCTGCTCGCCGCCCGCGCCGCCCGGCTGGACCGGGTCCTGGACCGGCTGGCCGCCCGCGGCGCGGCGGTGGCGCTGGTGGACGGGACGCTGATCCGGACCCGCCGGCGGGCCGGGCGCGCCAACCGGGCCCATTACAGCGGCAAGCACAAACAGCACGGGCTGGTCGTGCTCGGGCTGACCGACGAGGCGGGCCGGCTGCTGTGGATCTCCGCGGTCCTGCCGGGCCGCACCGCCGACATCACCGCCGCCCGCCGGCTGCGGATCCGCGAACGGCTCCACGCCCGCGGCTTGTCCCCGGCCGGGGACAAGGGCTTCCACGGCTGGCACAAAGACGTCCGCACCGCCCGCGACTGCCCGCACTGCGGCGGGCCCTGCGAGCAGATCGTGCTCACCCCGTTCAAAGCCGAAACCAACCGGCCGCTGACGAAAGGCCAGAAACAGGCGAACGCGGCGTTCGCCGCGATGCGCTGCGCGGTCGAGGGCGGCTTCGCCGCCCTCAAAAACTGGCGCATCCTCGACAAACTCCGGCTCCACACCCGCCACGCCACCACACTGCTGCGCGCCCTGCTCGTGCTCACCCACCACGAACAACGCACCCGCGACACCGCCCAGCCCCACCAACCCTGACCACTACCACACCCCCTCAACCCCACCCCACCAGCACAAACCACGATGAAACAACCCCATTGGGGCGCTAGCCCCACCCCGCACGAAACCGCCACCGATGCACCCAACGAGCGAGGCATCCACACCACCCCCGCACCCCGATACGAAGCTCTCCTGCGGTCTGAGGGTGCTTGTCAAGGCATCTTTCCCGCCTTGACAAGCACCCTCAGACCGTCAGCACAATCAAGCTTCGGGGTGCCCCACGCAACCGCCACGGCAAGGTCGCCGCCAGGCGACGAGCCACCCTCACCCCAACGGCAGATCAAACGCCAATTGCTCCTGCCCGCCAACCCCCACCGGCACCCCAGCCAACGTCCCCGCACACCCAGGACAAGGCGTCACATGCCCAGTCCCAGGCGCGGTCAAATCGATCGGCGTCCAAGTCCGCGATTCCCGCTCCCCGCAAGCAGACCGCCGGTACCGCAGATCATCCGCCCGGGTCATCACATGCGCGACCGGATCGTCCTCCGGCAACGCACCCACGAGGTACCACCGAGCCGCAATCGTCTCCGCCATGGAACGAGTCCTCCAAAGAGGCTGGTCCGAGCTACGAAGACATAGTGCGACCGCACCACCGCGAATCCGCGCGTTTACCCGTCTTCGGCGTGGCGCGCCCCATCCTCGGGTTCATCGAGATACCGGAGAAACCGCAAAAGCCCCCGCTCGTCCGGCACCTCATCCTCCGCCACACAAGCCGCAAGCTCCCGCTCAACCGCCGAGGAATCAATCCCAGCACCAATCAAAACCAGCTCGGTCCGCCGCGGCCCAGACCCCCAGCTCGACCGATCTACCTGCACAAACGCCCCAACAGTATGCAGCCCGAACCGAGACCGAGTCTCCGGAGACCCGAGATCCACCTGCCCCTTAACCCGATACAACCCAGCAGGCCGACTCTCCAGAAAAGCCAGAAACCGCCGAGGCGAAAGCGGCCTCTCAGCACTGAACACGACGCTCTCATACCGCGCGTGCAAATGCTCGGAATGATCATGTTCGCGCAGATCGTCAAAAGACAACTGCCCGTAACTTTCCCGAGGCCGGGGATCGAAAAACAACCCCGGATCAACCCGCCCCCGCTCGGTCTCCAGCACCGGCACCCCGGGTGCGTACTCCTCGACCACCGCACGGACCTTGGCCAGCGCGTCCGCCTCGGCCCGGTCGACCTTGTTGAGCACCACCAGGTCGGCCACCCGCAGATGCTCAGTCAGCTCCGGATGCCGCGCCCGGGTCGCCTCGAACTCGACCGCGTCGACGACCTCGACCAGCCCGCCGTACCGGATGTCCGGGTTCTCGCTGGCGATCATCAGCCGCAGCAGGTCGCGCGGTTCGGCGATCCCACTCGCCTCCACCACGATCACGTCGATCCCGGCTTCGGGCCTCGACAGCTTGCCCAGCATCGCGTCCAGCCCGCTGGCGTCGACCGCGCAGCACAGGCAGCCGTTGCCCAGCGAAACCATCGTGTCGACCTGCCCGGCGACCGCGAGCGCGTCGATGTTCACCTGGCCGAAGTCGTTCACCACCACCCCGACCCGGACGCCCTGGCGGTTGGCGAGCAGATGGTTGAGCATCGTGGTCTTCCCCGCACCGAGAAAACCCGCCACGAGCACTACCGGAACCCGCTGCCTGGCCACGCGTCAACCCTCCTGTCGTCCGGGCAGCCGACGATACCCGCAGCGGGCGCCGGGCCGTGGCAGCCCGGTGCCGTGCCCGGCGAAAAGCAGCTGGCGCAGTGTGCCGTCGTGGCAGGATGAGCGGATGATCTGGACGCCGGGCAGGGAGGACCGGGTCGACGGCATGCCGACGGCCGGAGAATGGCGGCAGTTGTCGGTCGTGCCGGAGAAACGGGAGGTCTTCGGCTACGACCTGTACTTCCGCGAGGGCTGGGCGGACGTGCTCGCGGTGTTCGGCGGCGACGCGACGAGCGTGCTCGGCGGGCTGGCGATGCTGGTGGTCAAACCGGACGCGGTGGTCGGCCGCAGGCTCGGCCCGATCATGGATTACCTGGCGGACAACGGTTTCGTGCCCGTCGCCGCCACCCGGTTCGGCTACACGCGGCATTCGATGCGCGAGGTGTGGCGCTACGACTGGCACATCTACACCGTCGACCGGCTGCAGTTGTGCACTTTCTGGTATCTCACCAACGATGTGCTGCTGTTCCTGGCGCGCGACGTCCGCCCGGTCGCGGGATTGCCCGCGACTGTCCGGCTGTGCGAGCTGAAGGGCGTCGGCGATCCGGCGCAGCGCCGGCCGCACCATTTGCGCACGAAGCTGAACCCGCCCAACCGGATCCTGAACTTCGTGCACGTCGGCGACGAACCGGCGGACATCGTGCGCGAGCTGACGATTTTCCTCGACCGTCCGGAGCGGCTCCGGTTCCTCGAGGAGCTGCGGGCGCATCTCGCCGAGGACCGCACGGCGCAGGCGCGAGCCGAGATCGCCGCCCTCGAAGCGGATTGCCCGGCGCACGACCTGGACATCGACGCGACGCTCGCCCGGCTGGCTCCGATAGCGGGCGACGCCGCGGTTTCCCGGTTGCGGGACGTCGTCGAGGGCGGGGACCGGATCAGCTGGGACGAGCTGGCCGAGCTAGTGCCCTTCGAGAAGGCCGACCGCTGGGACGTGATCGTGACCGCGTCGTTCGTGGTGCACAACGAGCGCCCGGTGCCGCATGCGCTGCTGCCTGCCGTTTCGGCGGAGGCATGGACCGCGCAGGTGCGGTAGCGCGCCGCCTACAACGGACGTCGGGCCCGGGGCTTGGCCCAGTGCGCCGGATCCGGGTTGGAGATCAGCTTCGCTTCGCCGGGCTCGTCGCATTCGATCAGCCCGGCCCCGACCGCGGCGAGGTCCCAGCGATCGACCTCGGCTCCGCTTTCGGCGACCGCCTCGGCGACCTCGATCCAGGGCACGGATTCCCCGAACCGCAGGCGTTCCAGCAGTTGGAGCGCCCGGCTGCCGTGCTCTGCCCGCTTGAGCGCGTCTGCCACCGCGTCGGCGGCCGTGTTGGCGTCGAAGGTCCGCGGGGTGGCGGCGGCTTCGGCGGCGAACACTTCTTCGAGCAACGGGAGACCAGTTGGGGTGTCGACGGCCAATGCGTTCAGCGCTTCCCGTCGCTGCGGCGGGTTGAGCAGCAGGCCGAGTTCCCGGATCAAGTCGGCGGGCTCGTCGGCGACGTGGATGTAGCTGAAGTTGCGGTTGTGCTGGTGCAGCAAGGCGCGCAGCGTGCCGGGTTTTTGCTTCGACAGATCGGCTGAGCCTTTCAACGCGGCCAACCGCATCGTCGCGGGCATCGGCCCGGGCTGCTCGTCGCGCAGGAGCAGCAGCAGGGCGGAGCCGCGGTAGATCAAGTCGTTCAGCGCGAGCCGGTCCACGGTGGCCGAGGTCAGCTGGTACCGCCACATTTCCTGCCACCGCAGGCCGTCCAGTTCCGGACGCTGTACTGCTTGTACAGCGAATCCCTGCTCAGCCAGCCAACCGAGCACCGGGCGCACCTTGCTCGCGGCGATGCCGTCCGGTTTGACCAGGAGAAGCGCGTGCTGACGCAGGATTTCCGCGGCCCGGTCGCCGAGGAACCGGGCGGTGTCGCGGGCGCCTTCCCGGAAGTAGGTCTCGCGACGGTAGGCAATGCGCTTCGCGGGCATGCGCGTGAGCGCGGCCCAGTCCATGTCGTCGATCTTTTCCCCCTTGGCCGATGCCGGATCAAGTGATGTTATCCCGGCTGCGGGGCCTCGTGGAGGAAGCGCCGATGGGCAGTTCGCCAAGAAATGTCGAACGTCTTCGGAAGCGTGCCGCCGTGCGGGTGAGGGTCCGGGCCTCGGATCGGCGGATCGGCGTACGGCCGCTGTGGCGTCCGGGTGAACCGGTTGATTCCATTCCCGAACGTCCCGCGCGCCAATCGTCTACTGTGGACACAGCAGATTCGGTTGTGCTGCCGAATGTTCCGGGTGATCTAGTACCGATATCGGTCGCGGATTGCGCCGGATGTCGCAGGCGGATTGGTCGGTTCCGAGTCTTGCCTTGAAGAATTCTCCGTTATTTCGAGAATTTGCGGAGGAAATTGTTCACTCGGATGGTCGCTGCCCGGGTTGGGTCGGCGTCCATAGAGTGCTGAGCGGCAGTGCACCGGAGGGGGTGCCGTGAGCCCGAGGAAGATCATTCCCGGAGGGCCGGAATGCACCGATTGCTCGAGTACCGCAGCACCACGCTGACCACCCAGCAGGTGGCCGGAACATTCGGCACCGGCTGGCGTGCTCGCGCTTTCCGCGACGTCGAGTCCCGGCTCACCGACCGCGGATTCCCGTGCGTCTTCTCGAGAAACGCCTTCCGAAAGGGACTGCTGCTGTTCTCGTTCGCCGAGGACGCCGGGCCGGACGCTATCGCGAGGCTTGGTGTCGAACTCGCCGATTATGTAGAGCTTTCCCGGAATTGGAATGGCCGGCTCGACACCGCGTACCCGTTGCTGATCGTGTTTTCGTCCGCGGCGGTGTCCGCCGGATCGGTCGCGGAGTACCAGGCGTTCGGCTGGGAAGTGCTCCAGAAGCTGCACCACGTCGATCCGGTGCCGTGGCCGGAGAACGTCGGCACCGACCCCGGCGAAAGCTCGTGGTCTCTGTGCTTCAACGGAATGCCATTGTTCGTCAACATGAGCAGCCCCGCGCATGAGGTCCGGCGCAGCCGCAATCTCGGCGAGCATTTCGTGCTCGTGATCAACCCGCGCGAACGGTTCGACGTCGTCGCGGGCGACACCCCCAGCGGCCGGAACGTCCGCGACAACATCCGGGCGAGGATCGACCGCTACGACGGTGCCCCGCGCGCTCGCCAGCTCGGTTCCTACGGTGTCGCCGGGCTGGAATGGTGGCAGTACGGCCTGCCCGAAGAGGATGTCGACCGGACCGATGCCTGCCCGTTTTCCTTCCGGGAAGCCGAAACCGCGCGGCCCCGTGTCTGATCGGAGAGAGAGACTTTACGGCTGGTGCCGCGACCGGACTGAGTCCATTATGGACATGACCGCGCCGGTGTTCGTGACCGCGGCGGTGCGGTAAACCGGCAGCCGGACCACCGGCAAGGCTGTTGCCGACTCAGCACCCGACCGGGCAAGATCGGTGAGGTCGCCCGGCGCTGGGCGGAGTGCTCCGGTGGCGGGGGAGAGGTTCCGATGATCGAAGACCCGGTTCTGCTGCCAGCACGGCCCGCCTCCGCGCTCCCCGGAGCGGTGGCCGCATGACCGCCCGTCCCGGGCCCGTTGCCCCCGAACGTGCGACCCCGCTGCGTCCTGCGCTCGTCCTGATCGGCGTCCTGCTGATCGCCACGAACCTGCGCGCCGCGATCACCTCGCTCGGTCCCATTCTGGGCCTCGTCCAGGCCGATCAGGGGCTTTCCTCGGTAGCCGCGTCCGTCCTGGTCAGCGTGCCGCTCGTCGCCTTCGCCGGGTGTTCCCCGATCGCACCCAAGGTCGCCGCGAAGCTCGGGCTCGAGCGGTCGCTCGGCGCGGCGGTGCTGCTGCTCGCGATCGGGATCCTGCTGCGCTCGACCCCGCCGCAGTTGTTGCTGTGGACCGGAACCGCGCTGCTCGGGGTCGCCATCGCGATTTTGAACGTCCTGCTCCCCGCGCTCGTCAAACGCGATTTCCCCACCCGGATCGGGCCGATCACCGGCACGTACACCGCGGTCCAGTCCGGCGTCGCCGCGATCGCCGCCGGGGTCGCGGTCCCGCTCGCCGGGCAGCAGGCCGGCGGATGGCGGCTCTCGCTGGGCGTCTGGGCGGGGCTCGCGCTGATCGCTCTCGGGGTTTTCCTGCCGCAACTGCGCCGGTCCGCCGCCGCGCCGGCGCTCGTGCGGACGACCGGGGCGGCACGGCCGTGGACGAACGGGCTGGCCTGGCAGGTCACCCTCTTCATGGGGCTCCAGTCGCTCGCCTTCTATGTGCTGGTGACCTGGCTGTCCTCGATCGAACAAGCCGCGGGCATCAGCTCCGTGACCGCGGGGTTCCATCAGCTGCTCTTCAATCTTTGCGGCCTGGTCGGCAGCTTGGTCAGCTCCATGCTGATCCACCGGTTGCCTGATCAGCGTCCGGTCGCGATCACCGGGTCGCTGCTGTTGACCGCCGCGCTGACCGGGCTGCTGGTCGCGCCGGGGATCGCGGTGCTCTGGGCGGTCTTCGCCGGGTTGGCCGGCGGGACGACGTTGGCGTTGGCGTTGTCGCTGTTTGGGCTGCGTACGAAGGATTATTCCGACGCTGGGGCGTTGTCGGGGATGGCTCAGTCCGCGGGTTACACGCTCGCGGCGCTCGGGCCGATCGTGATCGGCGCGATTCATGACGCGGCTTCGTCCTGGACGCCTGCGCTCGGGGTGCTGATCGCGCTCGCGCTGGTGCAGACGACGTTCGGCGCGCTGGCCTCTCGCCCGAAGACGATCGGCTGACCGTCTGGGCCGCTGTCGGATTTCGGCCGGGCGCGGTCCGGCGATGGGGTGGAGAATGAAGACATGATCAACGTCCTCGTCGCGTACGCGGGCAAGCACGGCGGCACCCGCGAGATCGCCGAAGTCGTCGGCGAGGAGTTGCGCGCCGCCGGGTTCGCTGTCGACGTGCGCGACGCGGGCGAGGTCGACAGCGTCACGGGGTATGCCGCGGTGGTGGTCGGCAGCGCCCTCTACTACGCGCGGTGGCGGCCCGAAGCGGTGCGGCTGCTGGAGCGCAACACCGAGGCGCTGCGGGCGCGTCCGGTCTGGCTGTTCCACAGCGGACCGTGCGGCCCGGGCGCGAATCTCACCCGGGTGAGCCTGCCCGCTCGGGTGACGTTGCTGGCCGCCGCGATCGACGCGGGGCGCACCGAGACGTTCGGCGGGCGGCTCGACCCGGCGCTCGCGGAAGGCGTGCTGGAAAAGCTGATGGCGCGCGGCAGCCGGGCGGGCGATTTCCGCGACTGGGACCGGATCCGGGCGTGGGCGCGGGACATCGGCCGCCGGGCGCAGTCTCGCGTGGCGATCTGAGCGTCAAGACGCGCCGAGCACGCGCAGCACCGTCGCGGACAGCTCTTTCTCGGCTTCGGCCGGCGAAAGCCGTCCCGCGTCGGCCTCGCCCGCGGCCGCGTGGCCCAGCTGGATGATCACCGTGACCAGCCAATCCGCCGGCGGCTGCCGGTCGAACTCCCCGGCGAGCTGCCCGCGTTCGACAATCCGCCGCAACCGCTCGGCGACTGGCTCGTGCTGCTCGCGTCTGCCCTCCGCGGAGGACGCCGTGGAGGAGAACCGGCGCAGCAGCGACGGATAACGCGAGGACGCCCGGCGCGCGGCGTTGAGCACCCGCAGGATCGCGTCCGCCGCCGGCCCGGTGTCCGGACCAGCGGCGTCCATCGCGTCGACGGCTTCCTCCGTGAGCCGATCGAGGACCGCGGCCAGAAGCCGCTCGCGGGAAGGGAAATGGGCGTACACGGTCTGCCGGGTCACGCCGGCCGCCGTGGCGATGCCCTCGACGCTCGCGTCCGGATCTGTTTCCAGCACACGGAGCGCCGCGTCGAGGATCGCGGCGCGGCTGCGCTGGGCGTCCGCGCGGAGTTTCGCCATCTCTTACACCTTGTCAAGGTTAGCTTGAACGGATATCTTACAGGGTGTCAGAGTTTATCTGGGAGGGGTTCATGGGCACACTCGAACACGCTGATCCGAAGGCATTCATCGCGCGCTTCTTCACTTCTTTCACCGACGATCTGGTGCACACCGACGAGGACGCGGCGACGGTGGTCGACCGCTATCACACGCCCGACGTCGTGCAGATCGCCGACGGGGTGCGGATCGACCGCGCGCGGCTGGTCGCGCATTGCCGTCCGGTGCGGAAGAACCGGCCGGACAGCCGGATCGAAGTCCACGACGCGATGGCGGACGGCGACCGCGTCGCCGCGCGGTACACGCTGCACGTTCGCCAGCGAGGAAAGGAGCTCGAGATCGAGGTGTCGTTCTTCGGCCGGTTCGCCGAGGACGGCCGGATGCGCGAGGCGCACCTGCTCACTCGTTCGGCGAAAGCGCCCGAGTAACCCGATTCCTCCGCTTTTGCTTGGTATGTCAGGGATGTGCTGAGTCCACATGCGACTCTTGCCTCTCCGCCGCACCGGGTGTAGACCAAGCCGGTGACCGAAAACGCAGCCGGGGGCAAGGGAAAACGCAAGCTCAGCGCCGATCAGCGGAACTCGTTCCTCGCCGCGTGGCTCGGCTGGAGCATGGACGCGTTCGACTATTTCCTCGTCGTGTTCGTGCTCGCGGACATCGCGAAGGACAAGTCGTTCGGGGCTACTGCCACCCAGCTGGCGTTCATCACCACCGCGACGCTCGTGATGCGCCCGGTCGGAGCGCTCCTGTTCGGACTGTGGGCGGACCGGTCCGGACGGCGCATTCCGCTGATGGTCGACGTCCTGCTGTATTCCGCGGCTGGTGTGCTGTGCGCGGTCGCGCCGAACTTCACCGTGCTGCTGATCCTGCGGTTCATCTATGGCATCGGCATGGGCGGTGAATGGGGCCTGGGCGCGGCGCTCGCGATGGAGAAGATTCCGGTGGAGCGGCGCGGGTTCTTCTCCGGACTGCTGCAGGCCGGTTACTCCGCCGGGTACCTGCTGGCCGCGCTGGCGTACCTGCTGTTCCACACCGCGCTCGGCCTCGAGTGGCGGTGGATTTTCGTGCTGAGCATCTTCCCGGCGCTGATCAGCCTGCTGATCCGGGCGCGGGTCAAGGAATCCGAGGTGTGGGAGGCGGCGCAGGAGAAGATGCGCGTCACCCGGACGTCGGTCAAGGACGTCCTGTTCAACCCGAAGGTGCTGCGCCGGTTCGGGTACCTCGTGCTGCTGATGACCGCGTTCAACTGGATGTCGCACGGCACGCAGGACGTCTACCCGACATTCCTGAAGGCGACCGAGCACGGCGGCGCCGGCCTGAGCGCGGCGACCAGCACGTGGATCGCCGTGCTGTACAACGTCGGCGCGATCATCGGCGGCCTGGTCTTCGGCTCGCTGTCGGAACGCTTCGGCCGGCGGATGACGATCGTCGGCGCCGCGGTTCTCGGGTTGCCGATCGTCCCGATCTTCGCCGTCGACCACGGAGCCGGGATGCTCGCGCTCGGCTCGTTCCTGATGCAGATCATGGTGCAGGGCGCGTGGGGCGTCATTCCCGCGCACCTCACGGAAATGTCGCCGGACGCGATCCGCGGGTTCTTCCCCGGCGTGACCTACCAGCTCGGCAACCTGCTGGCCGCGCTGAACCTGCCGATCCAGGAAAGCATCGCGCAGTCGCAGGGGTACACGGCCGCGCTGCTGTGGACAGTGATCCCGGTGCTGATCGCGGTCGCCGTGCTGACCTCCCTGGGCAATGAAGCGAAGTCCATCCGCTTCGGCGGCGAGGGCGCGACCACCGCACCCGCCGGGTCTTCCTGACCTGTTCTGTCCCTGCTGGGTTCAGGCGGCCTTGCCGTCGAACAATCGCCGATATATCGTGGGCATATCGGCGATCGTTCGACAGAGGAGGAAGACATGACGAGGACCGCAGGCGGAGACCACCTGTTCCGAGGCTTCGGCGGCCCGGAACGCTTCGGCGGGCACGGAGTGCCGTTCGGTTTCGGCCGCCCCGGACCGGTTCACCCTGGTGACGGGGGTCGGGGAGTGCCGTTCGGCAGGCCGGATGCGCCGGGCGACGGGAGGGGTCGACATCCGGGCGGGCCGGGGGGAGGACACGGGTGGCCTTGGGAAGTCGAGCCGGACGAGGAGCGCGGGCGTCCGGGCGGCTTCGGTGGCCAGGATGCCTGGTTCGGGCTGGGCGGACGCGGCTGGGCGGGCTTGCTCGGCGGGCGAGGCTTGGGGGTCGGCCAGCATGCGGTGTTCGGCGGGCCCGGGGCCAGGTTCGGGCAGACCGGACTCTTCGGGGGGCCGGGAGTCGCCTTCGGCTGGCCTGGTCACGGGGGTGAGCACCACGGCTGGTCGGGCGAGCCGGGCGAGCATCACGGTTGGTCGGGGGAGCACCACGCGCACCCTGGTCATTCGGGCGAGGCGGGCGAACGCCACGTCGACCCCGGTTGTTCGAGTGGGGCGGGGGAACGCCACGTCGACCCCGGTCGTTCGGGCGATGCGGGCGAACACCACGTCCACCCCGGTCATTCGAGTGAGGCGGGGGAACGCCACCCGCACCCCGGCCGTCCGGGCGAGGCTGGTGAGCACCATGTGCACCTCGGCCATCTGGGCGAGCATCCAGGACACCCGGGCTACTCGGACCACCTAGGACATCCGCGCCACCCCGGTCACCCGGGTCATCCCGGCCACCCGGGCCACCCAGGTCACCCCGGTGACGGGGAAGCCTGGGACGGCACGGTCTTCGAAGCCCGTGGCGGTTTCCCGCCGGGGCCTCCCGGTCCGCCTGGGCCGCCTGGACCGCCGCATCGGCCGGGGTTTCCCGGGTTTCCTGGTTTCCCTGGCTTTCCCGGGTTTCCGGGAGGTCCCGGTGGCCCAGGTGGTCCGGGAGGGTTCTTCGGTGGCCCACCCCGCGGCGGTCGAGGCCCGGCGCGGCCGGTGCGTCCGGCGGTGCTTGCCTTGCTCGCGGAGGAACCCCGGCACGGGTATCAGCTGATGCAGGAGATCCGCCGTCGCACGAATGACGAGTGGCGGCCCAGCCCTGGGTCCATTTACCCGATTTTGCAGCAGCTCGAGGACGAAGGCCTGGTCCGCACGGCGGAGGAGGGCGGTCGGCGGGTCGCGCATCTCACGGAGGCGGGGCGGGAGCACGTCGCGGGGCGCGAAGAGGAGTTCGCGGCGCTCTGGGCGTCTTCGGCTCGTGACGAGGATCCGGGTGCGGACCGGTTCGCGGCGCTGTATCAGCAGATCGGCGAGTTGGCCGGGGCGGCGGCGCAGGTCGCGCACACGGGCAGCGAGGCGCAGTGCGCGGAGGCGCGCAAGGTGCTTCGCGAAGCCCGTCGCCGGCTGTATGCGTTGCTCGCGGACGACGACTCCGAAGAGTAGAAACCACCGGTTGGCGAGTCCATTGTGGACTCGCCAACCGGCGGTCACCTCGGGCTACAACCGGAGGTGGTCCGAGCGCGCGTGTCGGTTGTTGGACGGCGGCGCGGTGCGGCGGGTCCAATGCGGCCATGCCATCGTTTGTCCACCTGCACGTCCACACCGAGTATTCGATGCTGGACGGTGCGGCGAAGATCGGTCCCTTGTTCGCGGAGGCGGCCCGGCTGAACATGCCCGCGGTGGGGATGACCGATCACGGGAACATGTACGGCGGGGACGAGTTTTATCAGACGTCGAAGAAGCACGGGATCAAGCCGATCATCGGGATCGAGGCGTATATCGCGCCGGAGTCGCGGTTTCACAAGAAGCCGGTGTTCTGGGGGCAGGCGTCGCAGCGGGGGTCGGACGAGTTCGGCGAGGGCGGCGACGTCTCGGGTGGCGGTGCGTATACGCACATGACGATGGTGGCGGGGAACGCGACGGGGTTGCGGAATCTGTTCAAGCTGTCGTCGCTGGCGTCGATTCAGGGGTATTACCGCAAGCCGCGGATGGATCGGGAGCTGATCGCGGAGAACGCGTCCGGGATCATCGCGACGACGGGGTGTCCGTCGGGCGAGGTGCAGACGCGGTTGCGGCTGGGGCAGCGGGAGGCGGCGATCCAGGCGGCCTCGGATTACAAGGACATTTTCGGGGCGGGGAATTTTTTCCTGGAGTTGATGGACCACGGGCTGCCGATCGAGCGGTCGGTGCGGGAGGGTTTGCTGGAGATCGGGAAGCTGCTGGACCTCCCGCCGCTGGCGACCAATGATTCGCACTATGTGACGAAGGACCAGGCGGACACGCACTCGGCGTTGCTGTGCGTGCAGGCGGGCAAGACGCTGAACGATCCGACGCGGTTCAAGTTCGACGGGGACGGTTATTTCCTGAAGTCCGCGGAGGAGATGCGGGAGTACTGGGACCGGGAGGTTCCGGGGGCGGCGGACAACACGTTGTTGATCGCGGAGCGGGTCGAGTCGTACGAGGACGTGTACACGCACAAGGACCGGATGCCGGTCTTCGACGTGCCCGAAGGACACACCGAAACCACCTGGCTCCACCATGAAGTGATGTCCGGGCTTGAGCACCGGCTGCCGGACGGAGTGCCCGGAGAATACCGGGAGCGCGCCGAGTACGAGCTCAAAGTCATTGTGGAGAAAGGGTTTCCCGGGTACTTCCTCATCACGGCTGACCTCATGACGCACGCTCGCGCGGCGGGAATCCGCGTGGGGCCGGGACGCGGGTCGGCGGCGGGGTCGCTGGTCGCGTATGCGCTCCGCATCACCAATCTCGACCCGATCCGGCACGGTCTGCTGTTCGAGCGGTTCCTGAACCCGGAACGAGTGTCCATGCCGGACATCGACATGGACTTCGACGACCGCCGCCGCGGCGAGATGATCCGGTACGCCACCGAGAAATACGGGTCTGACCGGATTGCGCAGGTGATCACCTTCGGCACCATCAAGACCAAGGCGGCGATCAAGGATTCCGCGCGCGTCCACTTCGGACAACCAGGGTATTCGATCGCGGACCGGATCTCCAAAGCGTTGCCGCCGCCAGTGGCTGCCAAGGACATTCCGCTGTCGGGCATCGTGGACGCCAAGCACGAGCGCTACGCGGAAGCGGCGGAGGTCCGCACGCTGGTCGAGACCGACGAAGAGTGCAAGACGATCTTCGACACCGCCCGCGGCCTGGAGGGGCTGATCCGCAACGCGGGTGTGCATGCCTGTGCGGTGATTATGTCCAGTGAACCGTTGCTGAACGCGATTCCGTTGTGGCGCAGGGATGACGGGTCGATCATCACCGGCTGGGACTATCCGTCGTGCGAGGCCATCGGACTGCTCAAGATGGACTTCCTGGGCCTGCGCAACCTCACCGTCATCGGCGACGCGATCGACAACGTCCAAGCCAACCGCGGCGAAGACGTCGACCTCGACCGGCTGGCCACCGATGATCCCGAGACCTTTGCCCTGCTGGTCCGCGGCGACAGTCTCGGAGTGTTCCAATTGGACGGTGGCGCGATGCGGGATCTGTTGCGCCGCATGCGTCCTACCGGGTTCGAGGACATCGTGGCCGTCAACGCGCTCTACCGGCCGGGTCCGATGGCGATGAACACGCACAACAACTACGCCGACCGCAAGAACAAGCGGCAAGCCATCGAACCGATCCATCCGGAACTGGAAGAGCCGTTGCGCGAGATCCTCGCCGAAACGCACGGACTGGTGGTGTATCAGGAACAGATCATGCAGATCGCGCAGAAGGTCGCCGGATACTCGATGGGCCGCGCCGACGTCCTGCGGCGTGCGATGGGCAAGAAGAAAAAGGAAGTCCTGGAAAAGGAATTCGAGGGCTTCCGTGCCGGGATGATCGACAACGGCTTCTCCGGCGAGGCTGTGCAAGCGTTGTGGGACACGATCCTGCCTTTCGCGGGCTATGCTTTCAACAAGTCGCACGCGGCCGGCTACGCGCTGGTCGGGTACTGGACGGCGTATCTGAAGGCGAATTACACCGCGGAGTACATGGCCGCGTTGTTGACGTCGGTGGGTGACAACAAGGACAAGTCGGCGATCTATCTGTCGGAGTGCCGTCGGCTGGGGATCAAGGTGCTGCCGCCGGACGTGAACGAGTCGGCGTTGCGGTTCGCGGCCGTCGGGAACGACATCCGGTTCGGTCTGGGCGCGGTGCGCAACGTGGGCGCGAACGTGGTGGAGTCGATCATCAAGACGCGCGAGGAGAAGGGCAAGTACTCCTCGTTCACCGAGTTCCTGGACAAGTCGGAGCTGGTGGCCTGCAACAAGCGGGTGATCGAGTCGCTGATCAAGGCGGGCGCGTTCGATTCGATGGGGAACCCGCGGCTGTCGATGATCCAGGTGCACGAGGACGCGGTGGAAGCCGTCGTCCCGCTCAAGCGCCAGGAAGCGATGGGCCAGTTCGACCTCTTCGGCGGAGAAAACAAGGAACCGGCTTCTTCGCCGTTGGCGCACGTGAAATTCACCGCCGAAGAGTGGCCGCGCAAGCAGTTGCTGGCGCACGAGCGGGACATGCTCGGCCTCTACGTTTCAGCGCATCCCTTGGACGGGGCGGAAGGCGTCCTCAGCAAACACGCGCCCCGCACGATCGCCGCGATCATCGACAACCCGCCGAAGGAAGGCGAACTCGTAGTCGCCGGGTTGATCACTTCGCTGGAGCGGCGGGTGAACAAAAAGGGCGAACCTTGGGCGATTTGCACGGTCGAGGATTTGGACGCGTCTCTCGAGGTGTTGTTCTTCGCCAAGTCGTACGCGTTGTGCGCGGCAGATCTGGTGGAGGACAACGCGGTGCTGGTGAAGGGCCGGGTCAACTGGCGGGAGGACAAGATGTCGGTCTTCGGGGCGGATCTGGTGCCGCTGGACCTGACGGAACTCGGGGAAACGCCGCTGGTGCTGCACACGCGGGCGGAGAAGGTGACGCTGCCGGTGGTGCTGGAGCTCAAGCAGACTTTGCTGGCGCACCAAGGGAATACGCCGGTCCATCTGCACGTGGGGGAGCAGCGGTACGCGCTGGACGGCTATTCGGTGAAGGTGACTCCGGCGCTGCTGGGCGAGGTGAAGACGATCCGGGGAATCACCGTGGGTGCCGGGTGAGAACCGGCACCCACGGGAATCCTCAGCGCTTCAATCCGTGCTCGATCGCCTCGATGATCCGGGGCCGGAGCTGTGCGGTGCTGACGATCGCGTCCACCGACCCGACCTCGACGGCGCGCTGGATGCTGTGCACCCGGTCGAACTCCGACGCCACCTCGCCGAGCTTCTCGGCCCGCACCGACGACGTGACCTCCGCCAGCTCGGCCGCGCAAGCGGCCCGCTCGGCTCCGCTCAGTTCGCCGAGCCGCTTCTGCAGACCGGCCACCCGCGGGTCGTTCGCCGTCCGGGTCTTCACCTCGCCGGCGAACACCACCGCGGCTGCCGGAGCGCCGCCGAGCACCGAAGCGAACGAGCCCTCCAGCGCCAGCACCGTCATGTTCGGGTTCAGCGCCTTCGAGAACACCACGAACGCGCCGCCGTGGTAGCGCGAGATCACCGTGAACACGATCGGTCCCTCGAAGTTCACGATCGCGCGGCCGATCTCGGCCCCGTACTCCAGCTGGAGCTTCTTCATCGACTCCGGCGAACCGTCGAAGCCGGACAGGTTCGCCAGCACCACCAGCGGACGGTTGCCGCTCGCCGCGTTGATCGCGCGGGCCGCCTTCTTCGACGACTTCGGGAACAGCGTGCCCGCGGTGAACGTGTCCGGGCCGTCGGTGGGCGGGAAGCCGCGGCGGGGCACCGAACGCGATTCGATTCCCAGCAGGCACACCGGGTGGCCGCCGATGTGCACGTCCTGCACCGCCGCGGTGTCCGCGTCCGCCATGCCCGCCCAGCGTTCCAGCACCGGGTGGTCCTGGTCGGAGAGCGCGCGCATCACCGTGCGGATGTCGAACGGCTTCTTGCGGTCCGGGTTGTGCTCGGCGGAGAAGATCTGGCCCACCGTGGCGAAGTCGCTGCCGACGACGGCGTGCGGGTAGTCCGACACGTCGCGGCCCGCCGGGTCGCTGGTGACCGCCTGGCGCGGGCCCGCTTCGCCCGGCACGACGTAGGTGTGCGCGTAGTGCGCCATCAGCACGTCGCGCGCCCCGGCGAGGTTCGGCGCCCAGTACTGCGCCTGCCCGTTCGGGCCCATCACCCGGTCGTAGCCGCCGATGCCGAAGTTGTCCTCGGCCGACACGCCGCCGGAGAAGTCCAGCGACTGCTTGCCGGTGAGCACCATCGCCGAATCCGGCGTCATCACCAGGATGCCCTTGGTGTGCATGAGCATCGTGGCCTCGGCGTTCCAGTACGGCTGCGCGCCCACGGTGATCCCGGCGACCACGATGTTGATCTCGCCGCCGTCCTGGGTGAACTCCACGATCCGCTTGAGCGCGGCCGCGACCCAGTCCATGTTCTCGGTGCCGGACTCCATCGAGATCCGCGCGCCGGACGACAGCGCGAACCACTCGACCGGAACCCGCAGCTCCTGCGCCAGGTTCAGCGCCGCGATCACCCGCGTGCACTCCGGTTCGGCCAGCGCGCCGAGCGACTTCGTCGGGTCGCCCAGCAGCACCACGCGCTTGACGCCTTCGGGCACCAGATCGGTCGGCGTGCTGACCACGCCTGCCACGAGCCCGGCCTTGTTCTGCCCGCGTGGCCGATCGACCGGCACGAGCGCGCCGGTGTCGTCGAGGTCGTGCTCGGTGAAGGTGCCGCCGCCGGCCAGCAGTTCGGTGAGCTCGTACGGGTACACCGTGTCGCGGCGCGCCGCGCGCAGCACCTTCTGCCGGTAGTCGTCCAGCGGCTGCACCGGTTCGGTGCTCGGGGCCTCGACCGACAGCCGCACGCCCGCGCCGACCTCGTTGCGGACCGTCACCGCGATGTCGGTCAGCTCGCCGGTTTCGGAGTTCCGCTGCCGGGCGAGGAACTGGATCTCCTCCAGGCCCGCGCCGGCGGTCGTCGGCAGCACGCGGCGGGCGAGCAGGTTCAGCTCGTCCATCGTCAGGTCGCTCGGCGGCCACACGTAGATGACGATCCGGTTGGTGTCGAACCGGTTCTTCGCCGGACGCCGCGCCTGCGCGTTGCGGACCGCGTCGAGGCACGCGGCGAGCGTGTCCTCGGCCGAGGGCAGCGACACGAGCCTGCCGTCCGCCTCGCGCAGCGGCGTCAGATCGCGGACCTGCGACATCGCGATCAGCCGCTCGTCGGCCGGGTTCGCCTTCGCGGTGCCGGTGAACAGGTACACCTCTTCGTCCGCCGACGGCAGCCGCGTGAGGTCGAATTCCTGCAGCCGCTCCAGCTGCAGCCGCTCGGCGACGCGCGGGTGCAGCCCGCGGATCACCCGGTCCTCGGCGAAGCCGGATTCGGTCCGGCGGAAGGTGAAGTGGTGGTGCATCACCGCGCCGCCGCCGCCGGCGACGGTGGTGACCACCCGGTCGACGTCGGCCGGAAGCGGTTGCGCCGCAACGATTTCGCCCAGATTCGCGGCCATCGCGTCGCTGTCGGGCTGGTCGGTCCACTTGAGATACACGTCCGCCGCGACCGGCACCCCGGCGCCGTCGGACAGCTCGGCCACCGCGCGCATCGCGTCCGGCAGCTGCGGGAAGTCGACCGCGGTGGTGACCACGCGCGCCGGCTCCGGATGCGAGGCGGTGACGAACGAACAACCCGCGACCTCGCGCACGCGCACGTCGGTGAGCGCCTTGTTGCCGTAGTAGCGCCGGCTCAGCACCTCGAGCATCGGGGCCGGGTCCGCGCCCGGCCGCCCGATCCGCTGGCCGAGCAGCCGCACCAGCGGCTCGTTGCTCGACACCATGCCGGAGATCCGCTCGGCGCGGTCGGCCGCGTCCGGGTTGCGGTCGAGGTAGCGCAGGTGGCCGCGGATCTCGGCGTACACCTCGGCGCGCGCCCGGCGCAACATCGGCTGCGCGAACCAGCGGAACACCACGCCGCGGGCGAGGTCGCTGACCGCCGGGAACCGCAGCTGGGTCGCGGCGATCAGGTGCTCGAGCGCGAGCCCGGCCGTCTCCCGCAGCTCGGCCGAGGGCGGGGCCTCGGTGAGCCACTGCCGCAGCAGCGCGGACACGATCGCGCTGTCGCTCGAAGCCCGTTGCTGGGCAAGGAAAATCCGGAAGACCGCCTCTTCCAGCTCCGGCGTGCGCTCGAGGTCGCCGACGCCGTAGTGGCCGAGCACGCGGCGCAGCCTGCCCTGGAACTTCTCCGGCAGCCCGGCGCGCTCGACGTCGAGGCTCTGCAGGTAGGTGTGGAAGTACTCGCGGGCGCTGTGCACCGGGCTCGACGCGCTGAGGTCGTCCGCGGCCGGCTTGTTCCGGCTCAGCTCGGACAGATCGGCGAACACGTCGAGCAGTTCGAGCTCGCCCTCCAGCGGACGCGCCGGCAGCTCCGCGCGCGCCGCCAGGTAGCCGCTGAGCACCCGGCCCTGGTCGTGCGGGTCGACGTCGAAGCCGAGCAGCAGGCTGCGCAGGTCCTGCCTGCCGCGCTCGACCAGGTCGGCCGCGCTCGTGCCGTCCTGTTCGGCGGGCAGGTCGATCTCGGCGGTCTCGGCCTGCGCGGCGGCCTCGTCCTCGGCCTCGTCGGCCAGCGGTTCGAGGCGCAGCAGCGGAGCCCCGGTCTCCACCTGGCTGCCGATCGACACCGGGAGTTCCTTGACCCGGGCCCGGAACGGCGCGCGCAGCACCGTCTCCATCTTCATGCTTTCCAGCACGAGCACCGGCGCGCCGGACTCGACCTCGTCGTCCACCGCGACCGGCGTGGCGACCACCAGCGCGGGCGCGGGGGAGCGGACGACGCCGCCCTCGTCGCGGCTGATCCGGTGGGTGATGCCGTCGACCTCGACCAGGTGGGTCGGCCCGTGCGTGCCGGTGACGAGCCGGAATCGCGTGCCGTTGACGGTGATCTGCCCGCTGTACTCGTCGAACCGCTCGAGCTCGACGTCGGCCGGGTGCACGTCGCCGCCGCCGCTGACGCCGACCCGGAACCGCTTCGGCCCGGTGCGCGCGACCGTGACGCGGTAGGACGCGCCGCGCAGTTTCAGGTCGAGCGGACGGATTTCGTGGCGCACCTGCGGACGGCCGCCGAACGCGGTGGAGAGCAGGCGCTGCCGCCCGACCTCCTCGTCGTCCTCGTAGGCCTCGATCGCCGCCGCGGCGAGCGCGACCGCGGAATGCCGCGTGGTGACGAGACGGCCCTCGGCGCGGACGCGGTCGATCCAGCCGGTGTCCGCGCTGGCGTCGATGACCTCGGGCTGGTCGAGCAGGTCGAGCACGAAGCTCTTGTTGGTGGCGCCGCCCTCGATGAGCACGGACGTCTCGGCCATCGCCCGGCGCAGCCGCGCGAGCGCCTGGTCGCGGTCGCGGCCGTAGGCGATGATCTTGGCGATCATCGAGTCGAAGTCGGCGGGGATCGTGTCGCCCTCGCTGACGCCGGTGTCGACCCGGATGCCGGGGCCGGCGGGCAGCAGCAGCCGCGCGATACGGCCGGGGGACGGCGCGAAGTCGCGGTCCGGGTCCTCGGCGTTGAGCCGCGCTTCGACGGCGTGCCCGGACTCCTCCGGCTGCGCGCCTTCGAGCTTGCCGCCGGACGCGACGTGCAGCTGCAGCCGCACCAGGTCGGTGCCGGTGGTGATCTCGGTGATCGGGTGCTCCACCTGGAGACGGGTGTTGACCTCGAGGAAGGCGAACATCCGGTCGCCGGGGTGGTAGAGGAACTCGACGGTGCACGCGCCGCGGTAGCCGACCGCGACCGCGAGCCGCTCGGCCGACGCCTTCAGCTCGGCGGTCTGCTCCGCGCCGAGCACCGGGGACGCCGACTCCTCGATGATCTTCTGGTTGCGCCGCTGCACCGAGCAGTCGCGGACGCCGAGCGCCCACGCCGTCTCGCCGTCGGAGATCACCTGGACCTCGACGTGCCGCGCGCCGGTGACCAGGCGCTCCAGGAACACGACGCCGCTGCCGAACGCGCGCAGCGCCTCCTGGCTGGTGCGCTCGTACGCCTCGGTGAGGTCGCCCGCCGACTCGACCTTGCGGATGCCGCGCCCGCCGCCGCCCGCGGTGGCCTTGAGCATCAGCGGGTAGCCGATCTTGTCGCCCGCCGCGAGGGCTTCCTCGAGCGTCGCGACCTCGCCGCCGCTCCACGGAGCGACCGGGACGCCGACCTCCTCGGCGATCAGCTTCGCGCCGATCTTGTCGCCGAGCTTGCGCATCGCGTCCGCGCTGGGGCCGACGAAGGCGACCCCGATCTTGTCGCACAGCTCGGCGAACGCCGGGTCCTCGGCGACGAAGCCCCAGCCGACCCACGCGGCGTCGGCCTTGGTGTCGACCAGCGCCTTCTCCAGTTTGGCGAGGTCGAGGTAGGGCCGCGCGGAGGCGGGGCCGAGCGAATAGGCGACGTCGGCTTCGCGGACGAAAGTCGCGGTGGCGTCCGCGTCCGTGTAGAGCGCGACCGTCTCGATCCGTCGCCCGGTCTCGGCGGACAAGTCCCGGACGGCGTGGATCAGCCGCATCGCGGCCTCTCCGCGGTTGACGATGGCGACGCGATTGAACACGGACAAAGCCTCCCAGTGAACCTGACTGCACCACGCACAGCAGGCGACGCCGGACCCGCCGGAACGTCGCCTGTCTTCGTCGTACACATTGCTCCCTTACCGCCGGGTACACCAATGTCGCGGATGACGCATGCCGCGCCTGCCGGTTTGTAGGAACCCGCCAAAAACGGCTCGTGTCACGTCGTCCGGGCCTCGTTTATCGCGAGGTATGCCACAAATCACGCCCGGCCGGCCAGGGGCGGAGGCAACTGGACGGCCAGGCGTTTCCAGGGGGTCGGACAGGGGTCACCCGCAGTTCAGGCGGCGGAGCGGAACGTGCCCGGCCGAACCGGAGCCGAGGCTCCCCTGAACTGGGAAAATGTGACCCTTGACACTCCGGCGGGGTGCCCCTACCGTCGCGGGTAATCGATTTCTCGACGTGGGGCGGGCCGAGAGGGCGGGGCATGGGCGACGGCGTCGCGCTGGCCGAGCTGGCCGGCGTCAGCAAGACCTACGGCGGGGTGCGTGCCCTGGGCGCGGTGGACTTCACCGCGGCGAAGGGGGAGGTGCACGCGCTGCTCGGCGAGAACGGGGCAGGCAAGTCCACGCTGCTGAAGATCTTGTCGGGGGAGATCGCCGCCGGGGAGGGGGCGATCCGGATCGCGGGGGAGGCGGTCCGGTTCGCCCGCCCGGCCGACGCGCGCCGCGCCGGGGTCGCGATGATCCATCAGGAACTGGACCTCGTTCCCGCGCTTTCCGTGGCGGAGAACGTCTTTCTCGGCCGCGAACCGCACACCCGCGGCGGCACGGTCGACCGGCGGCGGATGGTCGCGGCCACCCGCGAGGTGCTGGAGCGCTCCGGCGTCGACCTCGATCCGCGTACGCCGGTCGAACGGCTGCGCACCGGCGAACAGCAGCTCGTCACCATCGCGAAAGCGCTGTCGCTGGACGCGCGGATCCTGCTGATGGACGAACCCACGTCGGCGCTGTCGCCGCGCGAGGTGGAGCGGCTGTTCACGGTCATCGACCAGCTGCGCGCGGACGGGGCGGCGATCGTTTACGTGTCGCACCGGATGGACGAGATCGGGCGGGTCGCGGACCGGGCGACGGTGCTGCGCAACGGCGAGGTCGTCGCGGAGTTCAGCGCGGCGGAGCTGACTGCCGAGCGGGCCGCGGAGGCGATGGTGGGCCGTCCGGTGCACCTCATGTTCCGCGCGGACAGCGTGCCCTCGCCGAATCAGGACGAGGTGTTGCGCGTCGAGGACCTCGTGATGCGGCCGCGCGCCGGGCGGCGGGAGCCGGACGGGATCAGTCTCACTGTGCGGGCCGGAGAGATCGTCGGCGTCGCCGGGTTGCTCGGCGCGGGACGGACCGAGCTGCTGGAGGCGCTGTACGGCGCTGCCGGGGGAAAGCTGTTGAGCGGACGGATTTTTTTGCGCGGCAAAGAGTTCCGGCCGCGTTCGCCGCGCGGGTCGCTGCGGTCGGGGATCGCGTTCGTGCCCGAGGACCGGCGGATCGCGGGGCTGGCGCTGGAGCATTCCGTCGTGGCGAACACCGTGCTGTCCATTGTGGACCGTCTGGCGCGGTTCGGGATCGTTCCCGGCAGGCGCGAGCGGGCGGTGGCCGGGGAAGAAGCGGGGAGGCTCGGGGTGAAACTGGGGTCGCTCGCCGATCCGGTGGGTTCGCTGTCCGGCGGGAATCAGCAGAAAGTGGTGCTGGGACGGGCTTTGCTGACCGAACCGGCGCTGCTGTTGCTCGACGAGCCGACGCGCGGCGTGGACGTCGGGGCGAAGGCGGAGATCTACCGGCTGCTCGGCGAGGCCGCGCGGAGCGGCGTCGGGGTGCTGCTGGCGTCCTCGGAACCGGCGGAGCTGGTCGGCGTGTGCGACCGCGTAGTGGTGCTGCGCGGCGGACGCAGCGTCCACGAGCTGGACACCGCTCAGGCCGGCGAGGCGGAACTGCTCGCCGCGTCGATGGGAGACGTCCGGTGAACGGGCGTTCGGTGCTGGCCGCGGTCTTCCGGTTCCAGAGCGTCTTCGGGCTCGTGCTGGTCTTCGCCGCCGCGATCGTCTTCTCCCCGCACCGAGACGGGGAGCTGGTGTTTCTCGGCAGCGGCAATCTGTTCAACGTCGTCCGCGCGATCTCCGAGATCGGCATCATCGCGGTCGGCATGACGCTGGTGATCCTGGTCGGCGGCATCGACCTGTCGGTGGGCTCGGTGATGGGGCTGGCCAGCGTCGGCGTCGCGCTGCTGCTCACCAGCGGCGGCTGGGGACTCGTGCCGGGCGTGCTGCTGATCCTCGCGCTCGGCTTCGGTTTCGGGCTGCTGCAAGGGATCGCGAGCGCGCGGTTCCGGATCCAGTCGTTCATCGTGACGCTCGCCGGGATGCAGATCGCCCGCGGGATCGCCCGGATGTGGTCCGGCGGCGAGGGCGTTTCGATCACCTACGGCACCGGTCCCGGCCAGGCTCCGGTGCCGTTCTCGCTGCTGGGCGAGCGGACGTTCGGCGGCGTGGTGCCGATCCCGGCGCTGTTCTTCGTGGTCGTCGCGGCGCTCGCGGTGCTGGTGCTGCGGGCGAGCGCGTTCTCGCGGCACGTGTACGCGATCGGCGGCAACGAGAAGGCCGCGGTGCTGTCCGGGGTGCCGGTGATCCGGGTGAAAGTGCTGGTCTTCGGCCTGTGCGGGCTGCTCGCCGCGCTGGCCGGGATCGTCCACGCGGGACAGTACAACTTCGGCGGGCCCAACGACGGCACCGGGTACGAGCTCAACGCGATCGCCGCCGTCGTGATCGGCGGGACCAGCCTGTCCGGCGGGCGCGGGTCGGTGTCCGGCACCGTCGCGGGCGCCCTGCTGGTCGGCGTGCTCGACAACATCCTCCAGCTCAACGACATCGATTCGAACGTCCAGCTGATCGTGGTCGGCGTGGTGATCGTGCTGGCCGCGGGCCTGCAGCGGCTGCGCCCGGCCACGGCATAGGCGTCCGGGAAAAGGGGAGCAGATGTCCGGCATCATCCGCGGCGGGGCGGTCCTGGCGGGGCTGGCCCTCGTCGCCGCCTGCGGCACCACGCACGAGAACGCGCCGGGCGCGTCGTCCGGCGCTGCGCCGGCCGCGAAACAATGCCACGGCCCGAGCGGGAAATACAAAATCGGGATGAGCCAAGCGAATCTCGCCGAACCGTATCGCGTCCGGATGGACGACGACATCCGCAAGGCCGCGGCCGGCGTGCCGCAATTCAGCGTCAGTTACGCGGATGCCGCGCAGGACAACGCGAAACAGGTCGAGCAGGTCAATACGTTCCTGACCCAGGGCATCGACCTGCTGATCATCAGCCCGAACGAGGCGACGCCGCTGACTGGAGTCGTGAAGAAGGCTTACGACCAGGGGATCCCGGTGCTCGTGCTGGACCGGAAGGTGGACGGCGACGGGTACACGTCGTTCATCGGTGCGGACAATGTGGACATCGGCCGTCAGGCGGGCAAGTTCTTCGCCGAGAAATTGCTGCCACAGGGCGGGAAAGTCGTCGAACTGAAGGGTCTCGCCGGATCGACGCCCGCTAAGGAACGCAGCGACGGATTCAACCAGGGCATTACGGACCGCAATATCACCGTCGTGGGCAGCGCGGACGCGGATTGGTTGCGGGACAAGGGACAACAGCAGGCGGACGCGTTGCTGAAAGCGCATCCGGACGCGCAAGCGATGTTCTCCGAGAACGACC
Organism: Amycolatopsis sp. Poz14; assembly: GCF_006704225.1. Lineage (NCBI taxonomy): Bacteria > Bacillati > Actinomycetota > Actinomycetes > Pseudonocardiales > Pseudonocardiaceae > Amycolatopsis > Amycolatopsis sp. Poz14. The sequence continues at coordinate 7,462,631 of NZ_JACLHD010000001.1, read as the reverse complement.
CGATGGCCGAGGGCGCGCGCATCGCCGCGCAGAACGCGGGCCGCGCGGACCTGCCGATCGTCGGCATCGACGGCCTCCCGGTGCCCGAAGGCGGCATCAAAGCGGTGGAGGCCGGACGCCTGTCAGCCACGTTCATCTACCCGACCGGCGGCAAGGAAGCCGTTGCGGCAGCGAAGAAACTGCTCGTCGACTGCCAGACCGTGCCCAAGACGCAGACCCTGCCCACCCGCCTGGTGACGCGCGACAACGCAGCCCAGGTGTACGCCGAACTGAACCGGAGCTGACCTATGGCGCGAATCGGTGTCCTCGCCGTCTCCGACGGGCGCGACCACGTGCACCGGCGGAACACCGGCTTCATCCGGTCCAAAGTGGACGAGTTCACCGCCGCCTTGACCGCGGCGGGCCACGACGTCGTCACCGGAGGGCTGGTAGCCACGAACACCACCGCGACCGCGGCCGCGCGCTCGGTCGCCGCGAGTTCGGTGGACGTGACGGTGCTGTACTACGCGGTGTGGGCGTTTCCACACTTCACCATGCTGGCCGCGGACGCGACCCCGGGCCCGCTGCTGCTCGTCGCGAGCACCGACCCGACCGAACCCGGGTTGGTCGGAATGCTCGCCGCAGGGGGAGCACTCGACCAGATCGGCCGCACGCACACCCGCCTGTGGGGCTCGCCGTCCGACCCGGAACTGATCGCCGAAGTCGGCGCACACGCGAGCGCCGCCGCTGCCGTCGGTTCGCTGCGCGGTTCGACCTTCGGCCGCTTCGGCGGACGGCCGATGGGTATGAACACCGCGGTGGCCAATACCGATCAGTGGATGCGCCAATTCGGCGTGGACGTCGAGGAAATCGACCAATACGAACTGGTCCGCCGCGCCGAATCCGGCCCTTCTTCCGCGGCTGTCGACGGCCGGAAATGGCTGGAACAACATGCCACCGTGCACTACGATGGAGATCGCCTCACCCCGGAGTTGCTGGAACGCCAACTGCGTCTTTACCTTGCCGTGCGCGATGTCGCTGCCGAACGCCACCTGGATTTCTCCGGGATCAAGGCACAACCGGAGCTGACCGAGCACTTCGCGACCGCCGATGTCGCCGAGGCGCTGCTCAACGATCCGTACGACTGGAACGGCCCCAAAGCCGTGCACGTCACCGCCACCGAAGCGGACATGGACGGTGCGCTGACCATGCAGCTGATGCACCGGATCACCGGGACGCCGGTGCTGTTTGCTGATGTCCGGCACTACCACCCGGACCGCGACGTGTGGGATCTGTGCAACTCCGGCCAGCACGCGACATGGTTCGCCGCGCGGAGCGAGGACCCGGCGGAGAATTTGGCGCGGGTGCACCTTTATCCGGAGGTGTTCTTCTTCCCCGCGGGCGGGGCTTCGGTGCAGCACATCGCCGCCCCCGGCCGGATGACCTTGGCGCGGTTGAGCCGGTTGGACGGGGAGTATCGGATGCAATTGGTGCTGGGGGAGTTCGAGAACTACGACGCGCGGACGACGGAGGAGCTGGTGTCGCGCTCGACGCCGGAGTGGCCGCACGCGTTCGCGCGTCTGGATGTGGCTTCGGAGACGTTTTTGTCGCGCTTCGGGGCGAACCACGTGCATGCGGTGCCGGGAGACCGCCGAAGGGAACTGCGTGCGGCGGCTCGGTTGATGGGGGTGCGGGTGGAGGAGTGGAGCCGGTGACCCTCTGCTCGACGGCTCGCTGAGGTTTCCCGGCAGCGAGTGCGCCGCGCTCGTGGGGCTGGCACTCGCTGGCGAGGTCCGTGAAGGGCTCCTTGAAGGAATCAGATTCCTTCAAGGAGCCCTTCACGGACCTTCAGCCGGAGAGCAACCGCCCAGCGCGGCTCGTCGGCCGGTGCTCCGCATGACTTCAGCGGAGCGGGATCCCAGGGGTGCCCGAACCCGCCAGCCAGTCGCCCCCTTCCCGGTACAGCGTCTCGACGGCGGCGCCGGTCAGGCCGGGGAGGCCCTCCCCCACGGTGAACCCGGCCTTCGTCTGGACGTAGCCGAGGTGCCGGTAGCCGATCGGAAAGCGGCCGAGCAAAGCCGGATCGAGGGACAGCGAAGCCGCCGGGTCGACGGCATCGAGGCGGTCCTTCTCGTAAATCGGCTGGCGACGCACGATCTTCCACTGCCGCTCGTGGACCGCGAGGAAGTCGTAGAACCGGCCGGTGCACACCACGTCCACGGGCACGCCGTCGACGTCCGCGCGCTGGTTGATGGTCATCTTCGTCTGGGCGACCGCGCGATCGCCGGAGATGTCGGCGGTGTGCCCGCCCAGGAAGTGCAGGATGCTCACCCCGTTCTCGAATCCCGTGCGGCTGGCGGCGATGAACTCGGACGCCGGGCCCTGGAACCAGGTCGCGCTCATCCAGCCCGTGCGGGGATGCCACACCGTGGCGAACCGTTCCCAGTCCCCCGCGTCTCGCCACAGGGCCCAGTTTTCCACCAGCGCGCGGATTTCGAGCCGGTCAGTGTCTGTTGTGGACAAGAGAGTTCCCTTCGGCGGAGACCGCTGTCTTGGCTTGTTCGCGGATCGGCAGGAGCAGGAATACCCCCAGCAACGGGCCGGCCGCCAGAACCGCGAGGGCGAGGAACAGCGAACCGGTGGCGCTGAACACCGCGCCCACCGCGACCGGCGCGAAGACGCCGCCGAGCTGCCAGGCGGTGTTGGCGAAACCGAAGGACCCGCCGACGAACCGCGGATCCGCGTACTGGGGCACGGTCGAGTTCGTGAGCACTGTATAGCCGTAGACGCCGAGCCCGAGGAACGGAGCGAGCACGAGCAGCATCGAGTAGCTCCGGACCAGCCCGAACACCGCCAGGATGAGCGCGAAGTACCCGCTGAGCACCATCAGATGCGTCTTGCGGGTGCCGCGGACGCGGTCGGACAGGAAGCCGACCAGCGGTTTGACCCCGATGGCCGTGGTGCTGACGACGACCATCACCAGCGCCGCCTTCCCGGCGGACAGGCCGAGCGCCTTGACCATCAGCGAATTGCCCCAGGCCAGGAACCCGAGGGTGGCCCATTGCATGCCGAGGCCGGCCGCCGCGAGCGACACCAGGTTGCGATTGGCGAACATCGCGCGCAGACCGAGCCGTCCGCCGCCCGGGGCCGGGGGTTCGCCGGCGGGTTCGACCGGGGACGGCGGATTGTTGCGCAGGAGGGCCCAGCACACCGCGCCGACGGCGACGGTCAGCGCGCCGAGGAGGTAGTAGACGCCGTTCCAGTGCAGGGCCGTCAGCAATTCCGGGATGGAGGCGTTCGCGATCACCCCGCCCAGCGCGGTCGACGTGATGTACAGGCCGAACGCGGTGCCGCGCTCGCGGGGCGGGAACCAGCGGCTGATCAGCTTGGTGAAGGACGCGACGTCGGCGCCGCTGACCAGCCCGATGAGGATCTGGATCGCGATTCCCACGCCGACGTTCTTGACGCTGCCGAACGCGAAGGTCAGCATTCCCGCGGTCACCAAGGAGATCCCGGCTGCCATCCGGCCGCCGATCAGGTCGGCGACGATGCCGCCGGGGATGTTGGTGACGACGTAGCCGATGGACAGCGCCGTGGCGAAGATCCCGAGCTGGGCCACGGAAAGTCCGAGGGAATGCGAAGCGTCGACGGCGACCACCGACCACGCGGTGCGGTTGATGTAGATGAGGGTGAAAGCCAGCCAGCAGCTGGCCAAGATCACCCAGCGGTAGCGGGAAACGGCCGGGTGCTCGGGCAGGGCTGTGCCTGCGGACGGCTCCGCGGTGTCCATGCGAGGACCTCCTTGTCCTGGATGGTGAGGTGTCAGTGCAGCAAGCCCCACTCGCGGAGCTGTGCCGCGTTGTGGCGCAAGGCGGCGCGCGGGGTGCGGTCGAGGCTCATGTCCTCCACGGACACCCAGCCGCGGTAGCCGTGCTCGTGAAGGAGTCCGAGGACGTGCGGGACGTCGACCTCGCCGTCTTCGAGCGGCGTCCACCCCGGCCGCCATGCCCCGCCCGGCGACCGGAAGTGCGCGGCGTTCTTCAGATGCACGTGCCCGAGGTGATCGCCGAGCAGGTCGAGCGCGATTTCGTGCGCCTCGTAGCCTTCGAAGACGAAATTCCCGACGTCGTAGATGACGCCGACGTGCGCCGGGTCGAACCGCGCGACCACCCGATGCGCCAAAGACGCGCTGGAGCAGATGGTGTTGTGGTGGATCTCCAGCAACGCCCGGACGCCGGTTTCCTTTGCCGTGGCCTCGACGTCGGCGAAGAACGCGACTGTTTCCGCGTAGAGGACGGAATACGGTTTGTTCGTGCGGGAGATTCTCGGTGCCTGCAACCGGATCTGTCCGGTGCCGGCGGCAGCGGCCATGTCGCAGGTCAGCCGGAGCGTGGCGATGTCGCCGACTTCGACGTAGGGCGCCAGGCCGACCACTTCGAGCCCCGCCGCGCGAGTTTCCGCCGCCGCGCTCTCCGCCGCCGCGACGTCGAGCGGGAGGGTGGACCGGTGGTCCACGAGGAACGGGTGCGCGGGCTGGGCATCCGGGATGCTGCCGGGACGCGGCTCGACGCGCCATTCGACGCCGCCGAACCCGGCCGCGGTGATTTCGGCGATCGATTCGCCGATGTCCAGGGTGGGCAACGAGATCGTCGCGACGCTGAACCTCATCGCCGCGAAGAGCGCTCGACGGCGAGCGGCGTCCGGGGGAGCGGGGCGAGCTGGGCGCCGCCGCAGACGTGCAGGACTTCGCCGGTGATGAAGGACGCGGCGGGCGAGGCGAGGAACGCGACGGCGTTCGCGACATCGCGGGGTTCGGCCATGCGCGGGAGCGGGGTGATCGCCTGGTACTGCTCCATCAGACGCCGCATTTGCTCCTCGTCGCGGTCGTAGCCGGTGAAGTCCGATTCGATGAAGCTGGGCGCCACGGCGTTGGCGGTGATGCGGTACTTCGCCAGTTCGGTGGCGAACGAGCGGGTCATGCCGACGAGGCCGGCCTTCATCGTCGTGTAGGCCACCGGGCCGCCGGAAACCCAGTTCCGCGAGGCGATGTTGACGATCGCCCCGCTGTTTTGCGCCTTGAAGAAACCGAGCGCGCGGCTCACCAGGATCGCCGGCGCGCGCAGGTTCACACCGCTCATCAGGTCCCAGTCGTCCGGGGCGAGTTCGGACAGGGTCGAACGGCGGTTCACCGCGGCGTTGTTGACGACGATGTCGATCCGGCCGAACCGGGCGCCTGTCTCGTCCACCAGCGACTCGATCGCCTCGACGGACCCGAGGTCGGCGGCGATGTCGACGGCGGGAGCGGCGAACCGCTCGCGGAACCCCGCGACGGTCGCGGCCGCCGCTTCCTTGTTCACGTCCGCCACCACGACGGCGACGCCGTCCTCGAGGAGTCGCGCGGCGATGGCGCTCCCCAGTTTTCCGGCCCCGCCGGTGACGATGGCGACGCGTTGCGGCTCGGCCATTCTCTTCTTTCCTTTCAGCGCGCGAAAAAGAACTCGGTCAGCGGATCCAGTCCGCGATGGCGGCCACGACCTCGCCGGGGTGCTCGTGGTGGGTCCAATGGCCGCCGGGAAGCACGTGGATCCGGGCGGCAGGAAGGATTTCCCGGGCGAGAGCGGCACGTTCTTCGTTCCGGTAGAACGCCAGGACCGGAACGGGGAACCCGGCGAAGAACCTGGCGGTCTCGGTCTGGAAATGCAGGGACTCCGGCGCGAAGGCGAAGTCGGCGAACAGATCGCGGATCGCTTCCGGCGTGGCCGAGACCGCCCCGCCGGCGCCCGGCAACGGGCTGGGCCCGGACTTCAGGAAATGCTCGGCCGCGACGGCGACGGGATCCTCCCGCCGGAGCCGCCCGGCCAGCGCCTCGATCCGGGCGCGGTCGTCGTCGGGGAGCCCGAACGCCGGATCGACGACGACCAGACCGGCGACGAGTTCCGGCTCCCGCCGGGCGAGGAAGGCGGCCGCCTCGCTGCCCGCGGAGTGCCCGACCAGCACGACGCGAGCGAGTCCGAGCCGCTCGAGCACGGCCCGGACGTCGGCTGCGACATCCGGAAGCCGCATGCCCTCGCCCGGCCGGGACTCGCCGTGCCCGCGCAGGTCGACGGCCACGACCGGAGCGAAGGCACGGAGACCGTCGAGGATCGGAGCCCAGTCCGAACGGGACCGGGCCCAGCCGTGCACGAGCACGAAGGAGAACGGCGCGGCGCCACCGGAAAACCGCTCGAAAGCCAGCTCGACGATCTTTGCGCTCATGGGGTCCTCCGGGGAGTGTCTTCGGTCCTCAGATCGTCAGCGGCCGTCGGTTATTTAGCAAATACCTGTTATTGGCCATCCTCATGCTCCGGAGGCATAGCATGTCCCCATGCTTGAGTTGCGTCAGCTCGACTACTTCCGCGCGGTGGCCGAATACGGCTCGATCTCGCGCGCCGCGGCCGCACTGCACCTCACTCAGCCCACGCTGAGCAGGCAGATCGCCCAGCTGGAGAAGAACCTCGGGCACCAGTTGCTGCGGCGCACGCCGGCTGGCACCACGCTGACCGTCGCGGGGGAAGGCCTGCGCGCGCACCTGCTGTCGATCTTCGAACTCGTCGACCGGGTCCCGGAAGTCCTCCAGACCGCCTCGGCCGGCGGGCGCCTCGTGCATCTCGGAGTGCCCTCGGGAGTTCCGCACGGCTGGATCGAGGACTACCTGGCGTCGGTCGCCGCCGAGGCGCCGGAGGTCCGGTTCGCCATCGTCGAGGCCACCAGCGAGGAACAGCGGCGGATGCTCAACAACGGACTGCTCGATCTGAGCTTGATGCACACCGAACCGCCCGAACTCCACGCGGAATTGCTGTTCCGGCAACGACTCGGCTGCGTCTTCCGCGAGGACGCGCTCCCGGCCGGCCGAACCGAAATCGACGTCACGGACCTCGCCGGCCTGCGCGTCATGGCGCATTCCTCCAAGGGCGAGGAAATCAGCCTCCGCACCGCCGCCGCGACCACCCGGACCGAAGTCGACTGGCTGTTTCGCGCCTTCTCCGAACACAGCGAACTGATCGCCACGAGTTCCCGCGTGGACGCGGTCCTCATCGGCAATGCCTCGGCGCGCAAATGGTTTCCCGGCTGGACCTGGGTCCCGCTCAGCGAACACCGGCCCGAACACTGGATGCGCACCTGGGCCGCCTGGGCCGGCACGGACCCGAAATACGGCGACCTGCTCCTGCACTGCCTGCGGGAAACCGCGCGGAAATACCGAGCCGACCCCACTTACCGCGCGCAGCCGTGAGTTCAGCAGATCGCCGAGCCGGTCCGGGCCGGTGCTTTTCGAGCCGCGCGGCCCGCCAGTCCGAAAGCGAAGGCGGCGGCCAACGCGAACACCGCGGCCTCGTAGGTCATCGCGTGCCACAACGCCTGGCCGGGGTTTCCGGCGGACGTCGCGTAGGCGATGCCCGCGAACGTGACGCCGAGGGTTCCGCCCAGTTGCTGTGCCGTCGGGAGCAGACCCGAGACCGAGGTCGCGGCTTCTGGGCGGGCTCTGGCGATGATCTGGGTGAACGCCGAAGCGGTGAACACGCCGAACCCGATGCCGCCGAGGCACAGCGCGAGCCAGTACAGCCACCGCAGGGCCGGGTCGCCGATGGTCGCCGGGACGACCAGCGACACCGATCCCATGGCCAGGGCGGACGACGCCAGAGCCCACGGGCCGAAGCGCCTGCCCAGCCTCTTCGCGATTCCGCTCCCGGCCAGTGCCCCGACGGCGTACGGGGTGATGCCGAACCCGGTCTGAAGCGGACTCCAGCCCTGCGCGCCCTGCAGATGCATCGACAGCAACAGCGTGAAGGACGGCACTCCGGCGTTGAACACCAGGACGATGCCCAGCCCCCATCGCGTCGCCGGTTCGGCCCATGCGGACGGATGGACGAGCGGTTCCGCCGCCCTGCGCTGGGAAATCGCGAAACCGGCCAGCAGCGTGGCAGCCAGCGCCAGGCTCAGCCACGTCCACCACGGCCAGCCGGCGTCCCGCCCCATTGTCAGGGGAAAGACCAGCAGGGCCAAGCCGAACAGGCTCAGCGCCGCCCCGGTCCGGTCGACGCGTGCCGTCGTGCGTTCGCCGTGGTCCGGCGGCAGCGCGGGGGAGAGCGCGAGGGCGGCGATGCCGACGGGAACGGTCAGCAGCATCGCCGCCCGCCAGCCGAGTCCGAGCGGGTCGAGCTGGATGAGCACGCCGCCGAGCACCGGGCCCGCGAGCGAAGCGGCCGCCATGGTCGCGCCGAACGCGCTCAACGCGGTGGCACGACGGCCCGGGGCCACCGCGGACTGGATGATCGACAGAATCTGCGGCGCCATCAGCCCGCTGCCGAAACCCTGCAGCAACCGTCCGGCGATCAGCACCCACGCTTCGGGCGCGGCGGCCGCCCCGACCGAGGCGAGAGTGAACAGCGCCATCCCGGCGACGAACATCCTCCGGTAGCCGTAGTTGTCGCCCAGCCGCGCGGAAACGATCAGCGAGCAGGCGTAGGCGAGGGTGTAGGCGGCGAGAACCAGTTGGCTCTCGCCTGCCCCGGCGCCCAGATCTCGCTGGACGTCGACCACGCCCACCTGCATGACCGTGACGCTGAACAGCTGCACGAACGTGCCGGACAGGATGATCGGCAGGAGAAGCCGCCGGGAGGGGGACCGCGTCGTGGTCATCGGGCGGACCGCTGCAGCGCGATGGCGGCGAACAGCGTCGCCAGCTCCTCCGGCCGGATCACGAACGGCGAATGGCCGCCCGGCAGGGAATGCACCTGGAACGGATTGTCCGGCGTCACCTGGTCGGCCTCGGCGATCATCAGATCCTGGGTCACCGGCGGCAGCGCGAGGTCGCCGGTCAACCGGAGGTAGGAGCGCGGGAGCCGTCCCCAGCGCTCCGCCGAGAGCGGAACTGGTGTGCCGTAGTGCGATAGCGGGTGATCCGGGTGCAGGAACTGCCGCCACGAGTCCGGGGCGTCCGCGGGCAGGTCGTTTAGGAACGCGCGCCGGATGACGTCAGTGACCGCCGGGTCGGGAGAAAGCGGATTGATCCGGATCGCGCCCAGTTCGGCCGGGTCGCCGACCGGCGGAATCTGGACGGCGCCGGCGTTCTCCTCGGCTTCGATGTAGTCGGAGAACCGCGGCCGGCCCGCGGGCACGAACGCGGACAGGTACACGAGGCGGTCGACCAGTTCGGGCGCCTGCTCCGCGGCGGCCGACACTACGGAACCCGCGGCGCTGTGCGCGACCAGCAGCACATTCCGGTAGCGGGTGCGGGCGCTGACCAGCGCTTCGAGCACGACATCGGTGCTGTCCTGCAAGGTGAGGTCGCTCAACGCCGATTTCTCGGCCGCGAGCCCCGGCTGGCCGGGCTGGAAGTACCCGCTGGGGACGGGCGCGCCGAGCCCGCTGCCGGGCAGGTCGACGGCGATGCTGGCCAGGCCGTGGCGGCTGAGCGCGCGCTGGGTCGGGCTCCAGTGCAGGGCGGCGTGCCAGGCACCGTGCACGAGCAGCAGGACGGTCTCGGACGAGGACGGACGGGTCATTCCAGGGCCCTTCGCAAGGGTTGATCACGGACCGCACCAGGTCACCGCAGCTCCACCCCGTTATCCATGCTCATATCTGACAGGATCCTTCGTCATACTTTCCGCGTATCGTGGCCGCGTGGAAGCCCGTCACCTTCGCTACGCTCTGGCGCTCGCCGAGCACCAGCATTTCGGCCGCGCCGCGGCGTCACTGGGCATCGCGCAGCCGCCGCTGTCGACCCAGATCGCCGCGCTCGAACGCGAGATCGGCGAGCGGCTGTTCGACCGCACCCCGCGCGGCGTTTTCCCCACCGCCGCGGGCAATGCCTTCCTCGCCAGGGCGGGCAGCGCGCTCGCCGAGATGAGACTCGCGCGCGTCGAGGCGGGCCGGGCCGCGCGCGGGGAGACCGGGCGGTTGCGGCTCGGGTTCATCGGGTCCGCGCTGCTCGACCCGCTGCCGGGCGTGCTCGGCCGGTTCCGGCGGGCCCGTCCGGACGTCCGGATGGTCCTCCAGGAACTGGACACGCCGACCGCGTCCGCGGCCCTGCTCGCCGGCGAACTGGATGTCGCGGTGGGGCGCGGCGGCCCTCGCGGAGCCGGGGCGGAGGACCTGGTGACGGTGCCCATCGGCGCGGATCATCTGGTCGCCGTGGTCTCGTCGGCGCACCCCTTCGCCGGGCAGCGGTCCGTCGAGGCCGGGCAGCTGGCGCGCGAGCCGCTCGTGGTCAGCGCGGACGCCGCCGGCTCTTACCTGCGACCGTTGTTCGAGCACGATCCCGCCGCCCTCGACGGGGCCGCGCTGGCGCGCGACGTGCACACGATCGCCGGGCTCGCCGCCTGCGGCGCGGGGGTCGGGCTCGGCCCGAACCGGATGCGCCTGATCGCTCGCGACGACATCCGGTTCTGCGACGTCGAGCCCCGCTTCCGGCTGCCGGATTTGCAGATGTCCTTCCGGGCCGCCGATTCCTCGCCGGTTCTCGCGGCGTTCCTCGCCGTGGTGCGGCAGAACTGCGCGGAGGTCGGCTCCCGGCTGGACGACCTGCTCGCCCGCCATCCGGCGCTGGGCGCCTCCTGACCGTCGCGTCCACTGTGGACGCGAGAAAACTCAACGACCGCAAAGGAGAACTATGCCGCGGGACACGCTCGAATCGGTGCGCCTCGACGACGTGGAACTGGCTTACCGCGTCGAAGGCGACGGGCCGGAGCTGCTCGTCCTGGTGCGCGGGTGGCCGCAGACGAACGCGTGCTGGCGGCACGTGATCGAGCCGCTCAGCCAGGGCCGCACCGTCGTCGCCCCGGATCTGCGCGGTTACGGCGCTTCGGGTCTCGCCCGGTCCGGGGACTACAGCAAACGGGCCGCCGCCGCGGACCTGAGCGGCCTGATCCATCACCTGGGGTTCGAGTCGGCGGCGGTGATCGGGCACGACCGCGGCGCGCGGGTCGCGCATCGTTGGGCGCTCGATCGCCCGGCGGAGGTCAAAGCGCTGGCGCTGCTGGACATTCTCCCCACACGGGTGGTCATGAACTCGTTCGACCGCGATTCGGCGAGCGCGATGTGGCACTGGTTCTTCCACCGGAACACGGAGCTGGCGGCGAAGCTGGTCGATGGGAACGTCGAGGCGTATCTCGGTCATTTCTTCGCCAGGGTGCGCGAATCCGGCACCGTCGACGAGGAAACCTTCCAGCACTACGTCGAGGCGTTCAGCGACCCGGCGCGGCTGCGGGCGTCCTTCGAGGACTACCGGACCGGCTTCACGGCCGACCTCGAACGCGACGAGGCGGATCACGCCGGCGGGCTGCGGGTGCGGGCCCCGCTGCTGCTCCTGTGGGGCGCCGAGGGCGGACTCGGCGGGCGCGACGTGGTGCGCGTCTGGCAGGACCATCACGCCGCTCCCGCCGCGGTCGCCGGTCATGCCGTCCCCGGCGGCCACTACGTTCCGGAAGAAGCGCCCGGCGAGGTCGTGGACGCCGTCGAGGCCTTTCTCGAGCGGGCGCGCTGACCTTCTCGAAGCTCCACACCCGACGAACTGCTGCTCGCTTGCGTCGCTGCCGACCTGTCCCTGCCCGGCCGCTTCCACTGCGGATTCGCTTTCCGGTCCGGCGCCGAGACCGGACTCTGCCGCCGCCACCGCCGCTGAGCGGCAACCGAGCCGCCGCTCACCATTGAATCGATTCGTCCCGGTGGTCGCCGATATTTCCGGAAGGCGGGCGACGATCTTTCCGCGCGCCCTCGGGCCGTCCGGTTCCACGATCGTGGCGGTCCGTTTCCGCAGGTCGAAGCAGCCCCGGTCCGGCGGGGGCGGCGGCGGGTGCGTTGCCCGATCCTGCTGTCAATGCTGCCCTTGCGTAGCCGACTGAGACGTAGATCTCCACCGTTGGGGTGAAATCTCCCCCGTCGGGCAGCTTAGGCTCTTACGGCGCGTTACTTATTGAGAAACATTCACTTCGGTCCGGACAGGTTCGCGACCGGGTAACGAAGGAGGCGCCGTCGTGGAAACCGAACCGCAGGTCGTCCGCGCGACGATCATCTTCGGGCTGCGCACGTTCGGGTCCGTCCCGCTGCCGGTGCGCGCCGATCTGGAATACGACCCGGCGGATCCGTTCGCGGTGTCGGTCGGCTACCACGCGGGCGGCGGAGTCGTGCGCTGGCTGTTCGGGCGGGACTTACTCGCCGACGGCCTGCTCGCCCCGGCCGGCGACGGAGACGTCCAGGTGCGTCCCGCCGCCGACGACAGCCGCGTGCTGGTGGAGCTGAACGCCCCCGACGGCTCCGCGGTGCTGGAGGCGGCGGCGAACGAACTCGCCGACTTCCTCGACCGCACCTACGACGAGGTCCCGGTCGGTTCCGAAGACCGTTGCTTCGACTTCGACGAGGAACTCGCGAAGCTCGCCCTGCGCGACTGACTGTCCATAGTGGACATCGGCCGCAGCGGCCGGAAGGCTCCCGGGCAGGAGAGATGACCTGCTGCGGGAGCGGGCGAGGCTTTGTCGCTGCGCTAATGCCTGCCGCGTCGAGGATTCGGCCCGAGGGTGGATAGGCCCATCGGCCAGCTCGGGTCCGGCGGGCTCGCCTCGCAATCATCACTGAAGCCGGGCCGAGTCGCCCCGCGAAGATCACCCAGGGCCCGGCGACCTCGTGTCGCAAGGATCAAGTGAAGCCGGGCGGGCTTGCGTGGCGAGGATCAACCGAAGTCCGGTGGGCTCGTGCCGCGAGGATCAGCTGAGGCCGGGCGCGCTCGCACTGCGAGGATCAGCTGAAGCCCGGCGGGCTCGAGCCGCGAGCACCAACTGAAGCCAGGCGGAGTCTGAAGCCCGGCGGAGCCGCATCCCAAGAACCGCCAGCCGCGGCGCGAGCGGCTAACCGCGAACGGCGAACCGCGAGCCGGGCATCCCCCGACCAGGTGCCCCCGCATGAACGGCCGATGAACGACCCCGTACCGTCGCCGCGAAACCGGCATCCCGCCAACAACCGCGCCAGTAGGACTTCTCCCCAGCGCACCCTGTCACCACTGCATCATCGTCAGCCCCCCGACCAGGCGGACTCGGCCGCCGCGTGAGTGAACCTCGTGGTGATCCGGGTTGACCGCACTGGGAGAACGCGTACGGTCGCCTGTGTTGGCTGTTGTCCAGAACCATACTGCGGTCAGCGCCCCAAGCAGGTCTCTGCGAAAGGAGCGCAAACCCATGACTCTCCACCTTCCCGGCGTCACCGCGCCGGTGGAACTGACCGTCCGCGCGACGAGGCGGGCGGACGCGATTCACCTCGCTCCGGTCGGGGACCTCGACGCGGCTACCGCGCATGTTTTCGAGGCGGCCGTCGCGCCGTTGGCCGGGCCGGTGGTCGTCGACCTGTCCGGTGTCGCGTTTCTGAGCTGCGCGGGCGTTCGCGCCCTGCTCGACGCGCACCAGCGGAACCCTCAGCTCACTGTCGTGGTCGGACCAGCGCACGCCGTCCGGCGGTGTCTTTCGGTGACCGGCGCCGATGAAATTCTGGGCGTCCGCGAGGCGGTCGCCGCCTGATCCAGCGAGTTTCACGACCGCCGCGCACGGGTAGGCCGCCGACATGACGATCGAGACGAACCGCGTTCCGCAGCTCGAACTCAACAACGGCGTCCGGATTCCGCAGTTCGGCCTGGGCGTCTTCCAGATCCCGCCGGAGGAAACGGCCGCGGCGGTGCGCGAAGCCCTGGAAGCCGGGTACCGGCACCTCGACACCGCGCAGATGTACCGCAACGAAGAAGGCGTCGGCGCGGGCATTCGCGATTCGGGCGTACCGCGCGAGGAAATCTTCGTCACCACAAAACTGGCGAACGACGCGCAGGGCCACGACAACGCGATCAACGCGCTGGAGGGCAGCCTGCAGCGGCTCGAACTGGACTACGTCGACCTCTACCTGATCCACTGGCCGCTGCCGAAACAGGACAGGTACGTCGCCACCTGGCACGGCTTCGAGGAACTGCTGCGCGCCGGGAAGGCCCGCGCGATCGGGGTGTCCAATTTCCAGATCCCGCACCTCGAACGGCTGGCCGCGGAGTCGGCGACGGTGCCCGCGGTCAACCAGATCGAGCTGCATCCCGCGCTGCAGCAACCGGAACTGCGCGCGTACCACGAGGCGCACGGCATCGTGACCGAGGCGTGGAGCCCGCTGGCGCAAGGCGAGGTCCTCGAAGATCCGCTGCTGGCCGAACTGGCCGAGAAACACGGCAAAACGCCCGCCCAGATCGTGCTGCGCTGGCACATCCAGCTCGGCAACGTCGTGTTCCCGAAGTCGTCGTCGCCGAAGCGGATGCGGGAGAACATCGACATCTTCGACTTCTCCCTGAGCGACGGCGACCTGGACGTCCTCAGCGGGCTCGACGAAGGCCGCCGGACGGGCTTCGACCCGGACACCTTCGAAGGCTGAACCGGATCGGCCGGCCGCCCGTGTAGGCAACGTGCGACTGTCCTGTTTCGTAGTGCCCGGCGACATCGAAGACCTCGGCGTGCCCAGCGGCGGCAACACCTACGACCGCCGCATGGCCGAGCAGCTGCGGCTGCCGCTGCGGCCGGTCGGCGGGACCTGGCCGGACGGCGACCGGCGTCAGCTGGACCAGGTCCTCGCCGAGGTGCCCGACGGCGCGAAAGTGCTGCTCGACGGCTTGATCGCGTGCGGAGTACCGGACGTCCTCGCCCGGCACGCGGACCGGATCAGCCTGGCCGTCCTCGTGCATCTGCCGCTGGCCGACGAAACCGGCCTGGACCCACAGCGCGCGGCCGACCTCGACGCCCGCGAACGGAAGACGCTCCACCTGGCGGGTCAGGTCGTCGTCACCAGCCCCGCCGCCGCCCGCGCCGTCGAGCAGCGGCACGGCCTCGCGACCGTCCACATCGCACCGCCGGGGACCGATCCGGCACCGCGGGCGACCGGGACCGACGGGGTGTCCCAGCTGATCTGTGTCGCCGCGGTGACCCCGCGCAAGGGCCAGGACATCCTCCTTAAAGCACTGTCCGAAGTAGACGGACTGAAGGTGGACGTTGTCGGCTCGCGCACCCGAAATCCCGCCTACGCCAACAGCTTGAGCCACCCTCGCGCCCACTTCACCGGCCCGCTCGCCGGAGAAGCGCTAGAGAACGCCTACGACCGCGCCGACCTGCTCGTCCTGCCTTCGCACGCCGAGACGTACGGCATGGTCGTCACGGAGGCGCTCGCGCGCGGAATCCCCGTGGTCGCCTCGGACGTCGGCGGCGTACCGGACGCGCTCGGCCGGGCACCGGACGGAGAGCTGCCAGGCATGCTCGTCCCGCCCGGCGACGAAACAGCGCTGGCGGACGCGCTCCGGAGCTGGCGCGACGACCCTGACCTGCGGAAACGACTCCGTGCTGCGGCTGTCGCGCGAGCGCGCACACTGGAGGGATGGGCCGAGGCAGCGGCCCGGTTGCGCGGAATCTTGGCGGTGGATTGATGCGGTGGCTGCGACTGCTGGCTGGGGCCGCGCTCATCGCCGCGTTGTGGTGGCGGCTCGGCACGGGAGCGTTCACCGGCGGCCTGCGGGCTCTGGGACCGGGACCGATCGCGATAGCCCTGGTCATCGGCGTCGTGACCACGCTCGCGAGCGCCGCGCGCTGGCGGCTGGTCGCGGCTCGGCTCGGCCTGCACCTGCCGTTCCGTGAAGCCGTCGGCGACTACTACGGCGCGCAATTCCTCAACGGCGTCCTCCCGGCCGGCGTGCTCGGCGACGTCCACCGCGCCGTCGAGCACGGACGCCGATCGGGCGACGTCGGCCGCGGGATCCGAGCAGTCGTGCTCGAACGCGCCGCCGGACAGACCCTGGTGGTGGTCGCCGGACTGGCCGTCGTGGTCTTCCGGCCGGAGCTGCTGCCGCGGCAGGTGCTGATCTGCCTGGGGATCGTGATCGTGGCGCTGGCCGTCGTCGCGGTGGCGATGCGGAAACGGCTGCGGCACGTCTGGGCGGCCGACATCCGGACCGGCGTGCTCGAAGCGTGGCCCGGCGTCACCGGCTGGTCTCTGCTGGCGGCGGCCGGGCATCTGACGCTGTTCGTGGTCGCCGCCCGCGCGGCCGGGGCGACCGCGCCGTTGACCGTCCTGCTGCCGCTGCTCGTGCTCGCGTTGCTGGCGATGGGGATGCCGCTGAACGTCGGCGGATTCGGCCCGCGCGAAGGCACCGCGGCGGTTTCGTTCGCCGCCGCCGGACTGGGCGCGGAACAGGGCGTGACGGTCGCGGTCGGCTACGGCGTGCTCGGTCTGGTCTCGACGCTGCCCGGCGGGGCGGTTCTCGCGCTCCGCCGGATGATCCGGCGGCCGGGCCCGGACGCCCGGCCGGTATCGTCCGGCCGGTGGCGGCGGCTTTTCGGGGGATTCGGCGACGGTGGTTCGCGGCGCTGGCCGTCGTCCCCGTTCTGGCCGCGTCGGCCTGCGCGTCTTCGGTCGCGGCGATCACCCGGGCAGGCGACGTCGTGCACACCGCAGCCGGCGCTGTCCGCGGCAGTGTCGCTCCCGATCACCGGCTCTTCCAAGGCATCCCGTACGCGGCCGCACCTGTCGGCGAGCGGCGCTGGCAGCCGCCCGCCCCGGTCGAGCCCTGGACGGGGGAGCGCGACGCCACGAAACCAGGGCCCCGCTGTCCGCAGGCCACCGACGGAGCCGTGACCAGCGAAGACTGCCTCTATCTGAACGTCTGGACGCCGCCGACCGGAGAGACCGGACGGCCGGTCCTGGTCTGGCTGCACGGCGGCGCGTTCCTCAGCGGCGGCGGCGACCGCTACGGCGCCGCCCGGCTGGTCGACCGCGGCGACGCGGTGGTCGTCACGCTCAACTACCGGCTCGGCGCGCTCGGCTTCCTCGCCGACCCGTCGCTGGGCCCGGAGCCCGGGAACTACGGCTTCCTCGACCAGCAGCAGGCGCTCCTGTGGGTGCGCGACAACATCGCGTCCTTCGGCGGCGACCCGAACCAGGTGACGATCGCGGGGGAGTCCGCGGGCGGGATGTCGGTGTGCGACCACCTCGTCGCCCCCGGCTCGCGCGGGCTGTTCCGCGCCGCGATCATCCAAAGTGGACCGTGCCAGGCGCAGGCGACGCTGCCCGCAGCCGAAAGCAAGAGCATCGAGTACGCCGCCGCGCGCGGCTGCACCGACCGCCGGACCGCCGCGAAGTGCCTGCGGGAGCTGCCGGTCGGGAAACTCCGGACCGCACCGGCGTACGGCTCGATCGCGGGCATCGAGATGCCGGGACCGGTCACCGGCGGTTCGGTGCTGCCCGGGAAGGTGCCCGCGACTCCGGTGCCGGTCATGCTGGGCACGACGCACGACGAGTTCACGTACTTCCTCGCCGAACAGGCCGCGGCCGGTCGCGAAGTCACGCGGCACGGCTACCCGCAAGCGCTTGCCAACGTCTTCCCGCACGCCGACGCGGTCGCTCGCGAGTACCCGGCGGATGCGTTCAGCGGCAACGCATCGCTGGCGTACGCGGCGGCTGTCACCGACTGGGCGTTCGCCTGCCCGTCCGCGCGGCTCGCCAGTTCGCTGCCCAGCGTGTCGACCTACGAGTTCAACGACCCGACCTCGCCGGCGGCGGCCGCGTTGCGCGCGCCGTTCCCGCTCGGGGCCACGCACACCGCGGAGCTGCCATACCTGTTCGATTTCGCCGAGCAGCCAACGACATTCACCCCGGCGCAGCAACGGCTCGCGGACCGGATGGTCGACGACTGGACTGCGTTCGTCCGCGGCGGCCCGACCGGGCAGGCGGTCGCGTACCGGCCGGGCGGCGCGCAGCCGCTGACCGGATTCGCGAAAGATCACCACTGCGGGTTCTGGGCTTCTCTACGCTGACCGGATGACCGTCCGCGCCGAAGACCTCGACGATGCCCTCACCTGCGTGTCCGCTGCTCTCGAGCCCGTCACCGGCGGCGGCTGGACACGCCCGGCAGGCGATCTCGAGTGGAATTGCCGCTACACCGCGGAGCACCTCGGCGACACGCTCCTGTCCTACGCCGCGCAGGTCGTGAGCCGCCCGGCCGACCGCTACGTGCGCTTCCTCGCCAAAACCGACGCCGACGCGTCCCCGGCCGAACTGCTCGAATTCGCTCTCACCGGCGGGCGTTTGCTCGCCGCCGCGGTCCGGAGCAGCCGACCGGACGAGCGCGCCTACCACCCGACCGGCCGCTCGGATCCGGCCGGTTTCGCCGCGATGGGCTGCGTGGAACTGCTGCTGCACGGCGACGACATCGCGCAGGGCCTCGGCGTCGCGATCGACCCGCCGCGCGGCACCTGCGCCCGCGTCGTCGCGCGGCTTTTCCCCGAGCAGGAGCCGATTCCCGACGCTTGGGACGCGCTGCGCTGGTGCGCCGGGCGGATCGCCCTGCCCGGGCGGCCCCGCCGGACCGGCTGGAAGTGGCGGGGCAGCCCGCTCGAGGACCGCTCGAATCCCGAGGAGTGAACACACCTGCCCGGGGGCTGGTCACATCCGGTAGTCTTGACCACCAGGTCGAGAGGCGCTGCAACGGACCGGTGGTCCGCCACGCTCGGCCGGTACCACCATCCAAGGGCGCCTCCGTGAACTCATGCGGAGGTGGCGATGACCCAGAACCTGCGGAACCTGCTCGACCAGCGCGTCGTCGTGCTCGACGGGGCCTGGGGCACGATGCTGCAGGGGGCCGGTCTCGCTCCCGAGGACTACCGGGCGGACTGGCTCGAGGGCCACGAGAAGGACGTCACCGGCGACCCGGACCTGCTGAACCTCACGCGGCCGGACGTCGTGCTCGACGTGCACCGCCAGTACCTCGCCGCGGGCGCGGACATCACCACCACCAACACGTTCACCGCCACCAGCATCGGCCAGGCCGACTACGGCCTCCAGGACCGGGTGCGCGAGATGAACCTGCGCGCCGCGGAACTCGCGCGCCAGGCCGCCGACGAGTTCGGCGACCGCTTCGTGGCCGGGTCGATCGGCCCGCTCAACGTCACGCTGTCGCTGTCGCCGCGCGTCGAGGACCCGGCGTTCCGCGCGGTCACCTACGAAGAGGTCAAGGCCTCCTACGCCGAGCAGATCAAGGCGCTCGCCGACGGCGGCGTCGACCTGCTGATGATCGAGACCATCTTCGACACCCTCAACTGCAAGGCCGCGATCACCGCGGCCCGCGAGGTCGCGCCGCACCTGCCGCTGTGGATCTCGGTGACCATCGTCGACCTGTCCGGGCGCACGCTGTCCGGCCAGACCGTCGAGGCGTTCTGGACCTCCGTCGCGCACGCGCGCCCGATGGTCGTCGGCGTCAACTGTTCGCTCGGCGCCGCGGAAATGCGCCCGCACGTGGAGGAACTGTCGAAGCTCGCCGACACCTACACCGCGTGCCACCCGAACGCGGGCCTGCCCAACGCGTTCGGCGGCTACGACCAGACGCCCGAGGAAACCGGCGGCATGCTCGGCGAGTTCGCCGGGGCCGGGATGGTCAACATCGTCGGCGGCTGCTGCGGCACCTCGCCCGCGCACATCGCGAAGATCGCCGAGGCCGTCAAGGGCCTGCCGCCGCGGCCGGTGCCCGCGCACGAGTCGAGCACGCGGTTCTCCGGGCTCGAACCGTTCAAGATCGGCGCGGACACCGGGTTCGTGATGATCGGCGAGCGCACCAACGTCACCGGCTCGGCGAAGTTCCGCAGGCTGATCGAGGCGGGCGACCACCAGGCGGCGGTGGACGTCGCGCTGGAGCAGGTCCGCGGCGGCGCGAACCTGCTCGACGTCAACTTCGACGCCGACCTGCTCGAATCCGAGCAGGAGATGACGACGTTCCTCAACCTCATCGCCACCGAGCCCGAGGTCGCGCGCATCCCGGTGATGATCGACAGCTCGCGCTGGAGCGTGCTGGAGGCCGGGCTCCGCTGCGTGCAGGGCAAGGGCGTGGTCAACTCGATCAGCCTCAAGGAGGGCGAGGGCCCGTTCCTGGAGCAGGCGCGGCGCATCCACGACTACGGCGCCGGCGTCGTGGTGATGGCCTTCGACGAGAAGGGCCAGGCCGACACGGTCGAGCGCAAGGTCGAAATCTGTTCCCGTGCTTACGATCTGCTCACCCGCGAGGCCGGTTTCGCGGGCGAGGACATCATTTTCGACCCGAACGTGCTCGCCGTCGCCACCGGCATCAGCGAGCACAACGGCTACGCGAAGGCGTTCATCGAGGCGCTGCCGCTGATCAAGGAACGCTGTCCGGGCGCACACACCTCCGGCGGCATCTCGAACCTGTCGTTCTCCTTCCGCGGCAACAACGTCGTGCGCGAGGCGATGCACTCGGCGTTCCTGTTCCACGCCGTGCGCGCCGGGCTCGACATGGGCATCGTCAATGCCGGCCAGCTCGCGGTGTACGAGGACATCCCGAAGGACCTGCTGGAACTCGTCGAGGACGTCCTGTTCGACCGCCGCGAGGACGCCACCGACCGGCTCGTGGAATTCGCCGAGACGGTCAAGGGCAGCGGGACCAAGCGCGTGGTCGACCTGTCCTGGCGGGAAAACCCGGTGGCGGAACGGCTTTCGCACGCGCTGGTGCACGGCATCGTGGACTTCATCGAGGACGACACCGAGGAAGCCCGGCAGGAGTTCGACCGGCCGCTCGAGGTCATCGAAGGCCCGCTGATGGACGGCATGAAGATCGTCGGCGACCTGTTCGGCTCCGGGAAGATGTTCCTGCCGCAGGTCGTGAAGAGCGCGCGGGTGATGAAGCGGTCGGTGGCCTATCTCGAGCCGTACATGGAGGCGGAGAAGGCCAAAATGGAGGCCGAGGGCCGCTTCGAGACCACCCGCGGCCAGGGCAAGGTCGTGCTCGCCACGGTGAAGGGCGACGTGCACGACATCGGCAAGAACATCGTCGGCGTCGTGCTGGGCTGCAACAACTACGAGGTGATCGACCTCGGCGTGATGGTGCCCGCGGCGCAGATCCTCGACACCGCGGTCGCCGAGCACGCGGACGTCGTCGGGCTGTCCGGGCTGATCACGCCGTCGCTGGACGAGATGGTGTCGGTCGCGCAGGAAATGCAGCGGCGCGGGCTGAAGCTGCCGCTGCTGATCGGCGGTGCCACCACGTCGAAGCAGCACACCGCGGTCAAGATCGCCCCGGCGTACGACCACACGACGGTGCACGTGCTCGACGCGTCGCGAGTGGTCGGCGTGGTGTCCGACCTGCTAGACACCGACCGCGCGGACGCGCTGGACACCGCCAACCGCGCGGAGCAGCAGCGGCTGCGGATCCAGCACGAAAACCGGCACTCGACGCCGATGCTCACTCTTCAGCAAGCCCGCGCCAACGCCGAGAAGGTGTCGTTCGACGAGATCCCGACGCCGGAGTTCACCGGCGTGCGCGTGGTCGAGCCGTCGATTCCCGAGCTGCGCGAGATGATCGACTGGCAGTTCCTGTTCCTGGCCTGGGAACTCAAGGGCAAGTACCCGGCGATCCTCGACCAGCCGGTCGCGCGCGAGCTGTTCGACGACGCGAACCAGCTGCTGGACGAGATCATCGAGAACGGCTCGTTCACCGCGCGCGGCGCGTACGCGTTCTGGCCCGCGCATTCCGAGGGCGACGACATCCTGCTCGACGGCGAGTACTCGGACTGGAAGTTCCCGATGCTGCGCCAGCAGACGCAGAAGCCGGACGGCCGCGCGAACCGGTGCCTCGCCGACTACATCGCCCCCGTCGGTTCCGGCGACCACCTGGGCGGGTTCGCGGTCGGGATCCACGGCGCGGAGGACCTGGCGGCCCGCTATGAAGCCGAACACGACGACTACCGGGCGATCATGGTGAAGGCGCTGGCCGACCGGCTGGCCGAGGCGTTCGCCGAGTACCTGCACCTGGAAGCCCGCCGCCGCTGGTTCGAGCCGGACGTGCAGCCGGACCTCGCGGACCTGCACGCGGAACGCTTCCGCGGCATCCGCCCGGCGCTCGGCTACCCGGCGAGCCCGGACCACAGCGAGAAGAAGGACCTGTTCGAGCTGCTGGGCGCCGACGAGCTGGGGATCGGGCTGACCGAGTCGTACGCGATGACCCCGGCCGCCGCGGTGAGCGGGCTGATCTTCGCGCACCCGGAATCGCGGTACTTCACGGTCGGCCGCCTGGGCCGCGACCAGATGGAAGACTACGCGGCCCGGCGCGGCGAGGAACTGTCCGAAGTGGAACGGTGGCTGCGGCCCAATCTGGCTTACTGAGCCGCGTTTCGCCGTGGCCCTTGGGTGACGGGCGTCGAGGTGCGTGAGGGGATCTGATTCGCTCAGGGTTCCCCTCACGGCATCTCTGAAAGCGGCCGTTCCCGGAGATGCTTCAGGACAGCAGTTCGGCGAGCCGCTCGGTGTCGCGCAGGTACTGCTCGTACGGAAAACCCGCCTTCAGCAAGGCCTCCCGGAACTCGTCCCGGAGCGGTTTCCCGGTGTCGTGGAAGGCTCTGCGGCCCGCGTCGGTGAGCGTGACCAGCCGTCGTCGCGCGTGGTCGGGGTCTTGGCGCACCTGGACGAGCCCGGCTGATTCCAGCGGGCGCAGCGCGCGGCTGATCGCCGGGTCGGACACCGACATCGCCTGCGCGAGCTGATGCTGCGTCGCGGGTTCGATGTCGTCCACTGTGCCCAGCAGGCGCAGCTGGCTGTAGGTCAGCCCGGCTGAGTCGTCCGCGCGTTTCCGCGCGGCTTCTCCCAGCAGGTACACCACTCGATGAAGCGCTTCGGCAAGTCCGTCGTCCACGGGAGCGAGCCTACCAGGAGTGTTGACGGGTTAATATTAACTATGCAAGAATCATCGGCATGGAGATCCCTTACGTCGCTCAGACCCTGTTCCCCCTGATCTGGCCGCTGATCGCGGTCGCCGGCGCGCTGATCCGCACCCGGAAGAGCCCTTCGCCGCAGGCCAGGCTCGAAACCTGGCAGCGGTGGTGGGCCGTCGCCGCGCTCGGCTGCGGCAGCCTCTGGATGGTCTTGGCCTTCCTCGGCATGCCGGGCGTGATGGCCGACACGATCGGGTTCGCCCGCTCGCCGTTCCAGTTCGAGATCGCGTTCGCCAACCTCGGGCTCGCGGTGATGGGCTTCCGCGCCGCCTCGTCGTCGGCCACCGCCCGGGAGCGCATCACCGTCGGCCTCGGCGCAGGGATGTTCCTGTGGGGCGCGCTGATCGGCCACGTGTACCAGTGGTTCGCCAACGGCGACCACGCGCCGGGCAACACCGGCGGCGTCCTGGTCTGCGACCTGCTGTTCCCGGCGGTGCTGATCGTCCTCGCCGTCCGCTCGAAGCGACTGGCCGCGGCTGTCCAAAAGCCTGCACTGGTCTAGCCGACCTGCACGTCGTGGCCACTGGGTTTAGTTTCGACGCCGTGGCAAGACTCAGTGTGGTCCGATTCGGACTGGTCGCGGGACTGGTCGTGCTCGCGGCCGGCGCGGCAGTGCTCAGCGCGACGGTGTCGCCCTGGTGGTGGTTCCTGGCCGGACCGTTGCTGCTGCTCGCGGCGACCGGCGTGTACGACGTGATCCAGCGGCGGCATTCGGTGCTGCGGAACTATCCGGTGCTCGGGCACCTGCGGTTCCTGCTCGAAAGCATCCGGCCGGAATTGCAGCAGTACTTTGTGGAACGCAACTTCGACGGCCGTCCCTACGACCGCGACGTCCGGTCCATTGTCTACCAGCGCGCCAAGGGCACGGCCGCGGAAGAACCATTCGGCACCGAGCGCGACGTGTACGCCGAGGGATACGAATTCCTCGTCCCGTCCCTCGCGCCGGTGCCGGTTCCGGATCACGCGCCGCGAGTCCGGGTCGGCGGGCCGGACTGTACGAAGCCGTACGAGATGGCGTTGCTGAATGTGTCCGCGATGAGCTTTGGTTCCTTGTCCAGCAACGCGATCCTCGCATTGAACCAAGGTGCCGCCCGCGGGGGTTTCGCCCACGACACCGGCGAAGGCGGCTTGTCGGAGTATCACCTGCGGGGCGGCGGCGACCTGATCTGGGAAATCGGCACCGGCTACTTCGGCTGCCGAACTTCAGACGGAGATTTCGACCCGTCGACCTTCGCCGACAAAGCCGCACACGACGCGGTGAAATGCGTTTCCCTGAAACTTTCGCAAGGCGCGAAGCCCGGGATGGGCGGTGTCCTGCCGGGTACCAAGGTTAATGCGGAAATCGCCCGGGTGCGCGAGGTTCCCATGGGAGAAACGGTCGTTTCTCCGCCATATCACCGGGTATTCTCGACGCCGCGTGAACTGGTGCAGTTCATCGCCCGGATGCGCGAGTTGGCCGGTGGGAAACCGACCGGCTTCAAGCTGTGCGTCGGCTCGCGGGTGCAGGTGCTGGCGGTGTGCAAGGCGATGCTGGCCGAAGGGGTCACGCCGGACTTCATCGTGGTCGACGGTGCTGAAGGCGGTACCGGTGCCGCCCCGCTGGAGTTCGCGGATCACCTTGGCACGCCGCTCACCGAGGGGCTGCACATTGTCCACAATGCACTGGTTGGCACCGGTCTGCGGGACCGCATCCGGCTCGGGGCGAGCGGAAAGGTCGCGACCGGGGCGGACGTGGTGAAGCGGCTGATCCAGGGCGCGGACTACACGAACGCCGCGCGGGCGATGATGTTCGCGGTGGGATGCATCCAGTCGCAGCGGTGCCACACGAACAAGTGCCCGGTCGGGGTGGCGACGCAGGACCCGCGCCGGGGGCGAGCGCTGGACGTGGGCGACAAGACCGAGCGAGTGCGGCGATACCAGGAGGCGACGGTCGCCTCGGCGATGCGCATCATGGCGGCGATGGGGGTCTCGGACCCGGCGGAGCTGTCGCCGCGATTGCTGCGCCGCCGGGTGGATCCGCGGACGGTGCTGTCCTACGCGGAGTGGTACGACTGGCTTGAGCCTGGGCAGTTGCTGGCGGAGCCGCCTCGCGACTGGGCGGAGGAGTGGGTGGCGGCGGATGCGGATCGGTTCGCCTGAGGGCGGAGTGCTGCTGGGTGGGCGCTGATCTGGACTGGTTCTCTTGAGTGCAGGGCGCGGCTGGACGGGGGGACTGGGCTGGACGTTCGCCAGAGGGGGGAGTGCTGCTGGGCGGGCGCTGATCCGGACCGGTTCCCTTGAGCGCAGGGCGCGACTGGGCGGCGGCTGATCCAGATCGGTTCTCTTGGACGCAGGGCACTGCTGGGCGTGGGACTGGGCGGCGGCTGATCCGGACGTTCGCCTGAGGACGGAAGTGCCGCTCGGCAGCTGATCTGGCCTGGTTGCGGGCGGGTCGTGCGACGGATATTCGCCGGGTGATCGACGGTGAGGCGGGCACCTGGTCAGCCGAAGCCCCTTGCTCTTCTCCGGTTCTCTTTGGTGCCCCAATGCGGCATTGGGTGCGTCTGACGCTCCGAACGCCACATTGGGTGCATGGAACGCACCCAATGTGGCGTTGGGGCCATCTCTGCAGCGTGGTTTGCGGCGGGGTCGCGGTAGCGGCGCTTGCCAGGGCGATGCGGAGCACCGGCTGGCGAGCCGGGCTGCGCGGCTCCGCTCGGTGGAGGTCCGTGAGGGCCACCCCGAGGGAATCAGATTCCGTGAGGGTGGCCCTCACGGACGTCGGCAACGCGCGCCGGGTCCGTTGGCTGGGGCGGGAACTTCGGCCCACCGCGGAGAAAACCCCATGGGGGACATGCCGGGCGAAGGGCCGTTGCCGAGCCGGGGGCAGTCGGGTGAGGAGTTTGCCGGGCTGAGGCCGGTCGGGGGAAGGGTCGTTGCTGAGCTGGGGCAGTTGGGCGAGGAGTTTGCCGGGCTGAGGCCGGTCGGGGGAAGGGTCGTTGCTGAGCTGGGGCAGTTGGGCGAGGAGTTTGCCGGGCTGAGGCCGGTCGGGTGAAGAGCCACCCCATGCGGCCAGCTCCGCATCGCCGCATCCAGCCCATCCCAGGGCCGACGTGCCATTCCCCGCGACTGGCCCCCGCCGGGCCCGCCGATGGGGGAGTGCGGGCGGGGCCGGGCGGAGGGAACGTAGTGCCCCCGTCCGGTGGTCCACTGGCGATTCGTCCTCCGATCGGGCACGATCGGTGATCGTGGCTTCGGGAGACGAGCAGGACGCGGGAGACCTCGAGGTATCCGTCCGGTGGCGGGGGCCGGCCGCGGTGGTGACCGTGGGCGGGGAGATCGATTTGGTCACCGCGCCCGAGCTCGGCGAGTTCGTGGGCGGGGTGCTCGAACGCGAGCCTGGCGTGCTGGTGGTCGACCTGCGCGCGGTCGATTTTCTCAGCTCGTCCGGGCTGCAGGTCCTGGCGGGCGCGCATCGCAAGCTCGACGCGGGCGCGCTGCGGGTCGTGAGCACGTCTTCGATCACGTCGCGGCCGTTCACGACCACCGGCCTCGACGAGTGGATCTCGCTGTTCCCCTCGGTCGACCAGGCGCTGGCCGGGGTCGCCGGAGCGGGCGGCTGACCATGGACGTGCAGGAGGACACCCGCGCGCTGAGCTGCCACGGGATCGTGGCCGAACCGGGGGCGCTGCGGGCGCTGCGGCACCGGTTGCTGGCTTGGGCGCTGGAGTCCGGCATCCCGGACGATCGCGCGCACGACATCGTGCTCGCCGGGTACGAGGCGCTGGCGAACGTCGCGGACCACGCCTATCCGGGGGAACCGGGGCTGGTGGATCTCGACGCGGTGTGCCGGCCGGACAGCGTCGAGGTCGTGATCGCCGACCACGGCGAGTGGCGTCCGCCGGACGAGGCCGAGGACGATCCGGTGTCGGTGCGCGGGCGCGGGTTGCTGCTTGTGCAGGCGACGGCGGACCAAGCGGACGTGCGGACCGGCGCGGACGGCACGGTGGTCACGCTCGGCTGGAAGCTCTGACGGACCCAGTTCGCCGGTCGATGGGTCCGCTTTGGAGGGCGGTCGGCACCGGCGACGCTGGCGGCTGAGGGCCGGTTCAGTAAGGACGACCGCTTCCGAAGTCAGCTCACCGGTTCGGCCGCGCGGCGGCGCAGCAGGTATCGCTGCACCTTCCCGCTCGGATTGCGCGGCAGGTCCGGGATGAACTCCACCCGTCGCGGGTATTTGTACGGCGCGGCAAGGGATTTCGCGAAGTCCTGCAGTTCCTTCACCTTCGCGTCGTCGCCGGCGACGCCCTCGTTGAGGACCACGTAAGCCGCGACGATCGAGCCGCGCGCGTCGTCCGGGGCGGCGACGACCGCGCATTCCAGCACATCCGGGTGGCGCAGCAGCACTTCTTCCACCTCGGGCCCGGCGATGTTGTAGCCGGACGAGACGATCATGTCGTCGCTGCGGGCGCGGTAGTGGAAGTAGCCGTCGGAGTCGCGGACGTACGTGTCGCCGGTGAGGTTCCAGCCGTCCTCGACGAAGACGGTCTGCCGGTCGTCGGCGAGGTAGCGGCAGCCGGTCGGGCCTTGGACGGCCAGGCGGCCGGGGGTGCCGTCGGGGACGGGGTTTCCGTTGTCGTCGACGATCTGTGCGCGGTAGCCGGGGACGACGCGGCCGGTCGCGCCGGGACGGGCGTCCTCGTCGGCGGCGGAGATGAAGACGTGCAGCATTTCGGTGCTGCCGATGCCGTCGATGAGCCAGTGGCCGGTGGCCTCGTGGAAGTCGGTCGCGACGGATTCCGGCAGCGCCTCGCCCGCCGACACCGCGCGGCGCAAGCCGGACAGCAGCGGGCGGCGGTCGGAGGCCAGGATCGCGCGGTACGCGGTGGGCGCGGTGAACAGGACCGTCACGTGATGCTCGGCGACGAGATCGGCGAGTTCGGTCGGGGTGGCGCGCTCGATGAGCAGCGTCGCGGCGCCGGCGTGCAGCGGGAAGACCAGCAGGCCGCCGAGGCCGAACGTGAACGCCAGCGGGGGAGTGCCGCAGAACAGGTCGGTTTCCTGGGGTTTGACCAGGTGCCGGGAGAACGTGTCGGCGATGGCGAGCAGGTCGCGGTGGAAGTGCATGGTCGCCTTGGGACGGCCGGTGGTGCCGGAGGTGAAGGCGAGGAGAGCGACGTCGTCCGCGGCGGTGTCGACGTCCTCGAAGGTCGCGGGACGGGCGGCGCAGCGGACGGCCAGGTCGTCGGGGCTGTCGCCGCCGTAGGGCACCAGGGGGAGGTCGAAGGACTGCAGTTCCTCGGGATACCGGTGGTCGCACAGGGCGATGACGGGCGTGCTCGCCTCGATGATTTTCGACAGCTCGTGCGCGCGCAGCATCGGCATGGTGGCGACGGCGACCGCGCCGGCTTTCAGCACGCCCAGCCAGCACGCGGCGAGCCACGGGGTGTTCGGCCCGCGCAGCAGCACGCGGTTCCCAGGTACGACGCCCTGCGCGGTGAGCTCGTGGGCGATCTGGTTGGCGCGCGTCAGCAGGTCGCCGTAGGACCAGGATTCGGTGGGGGAGAGCAACGCGGGACGGTCGGCTCCCCAGCGCGCGATCGTGTCGTCGAGCAGGCGCGTGGCCGCGTTGAGCCGGTCGGGGTACTGCAGTTCGGGCAGGTCGAACCACAACCGCGGCCACTGCTCGAACGGCGGGAGGTGGTCCCGGCAGAACGTGTCGACATGCGCACTCGGCTGGAGCTGCACCACGTGCCCCCAATTCAGACGACGGCCATTCACGCGTCCAGCTACTGTAATACGTTTTACGACCGTCAGGAAGACGCAACATCGGACGGCGCTCGCGGGGGTACGGAGCGCGGTCGGGATGGGGTTGGCGGGCTGAGCCTGCGGTGCGGCCCCCGTGGTGGGTGCGGGCTTGGTGCCGGGGTGCGGCGGATCGCGCCGGTCAGGAACGGAGCTGCTCGCGGGGGTACGGAGCGCGGTCGGGATGGGGTTGGCGGGCTGAGCCTGCGGTGCGGCCCCCGTGGTGGGTGCCGGCTTGGTGCCGGGGTGCGGCGGATCGCGCCGGTCAGGAACGGAGCTGCTCGGCGGGGGCACGGAGTGCAGTCGGGATGGGGTTGGCGGGCTGCGCCCTTGGTGCGGTCACCGTGGAGGGTGCGGGCTTCGTGCTGGAGTGCGGCGGACCGTGCCGATCAGGAACCGAGCTGCTCGCGGAACTTGGCGATGGGCTTGCGGAGGAGGAAGTCGAAGTCCTCGGCGGTCGTGTCGAGCGCGGCGATGACGCGTTCGAGCCGCTCGAGGTGGTCCGGGCGGGCGTGCCAGTGCGATGGCGGGATGCGCAGGGTCGCCGCGAGCAGATCGCCGGGGTAGAGGTCGCCTTCGCAGAGGGGGTCGTGCTCCAGCATCGCCAGCGCGTGCGGCAGGAGGATCGGCACGCCGACGTCCTGGCCGAGCAGGAGGCGGAGGTCTTCGGCCGTGAGCAGGGCGATGGGCTTGCGCCGCAAGCGATGCACGGTCTCGATCAGCCGGGTCGCGTCGGCGGGAGGGGCGCCCCAGTCCGAGTTTTCGATCTGCTCCAGCGACTGGGAGGACCGGTTGGGTCGTCGGGACAGGGGTGATCACCTCGTTCCGGGGACGAGTTTCGGAGAGCCGCCGAGCTCAGCGGGAAGCACGTGCGGGGAACCCGCGGAGCGAATCCGGGTTCCCCGCACGGCAAAGCCCAGGCGGCTCAGGCGTGCGCGTCCAGGTAGGCGGGGTCCGGGGGCGGGATCGGGACGTCCGGCTGTCCGGCCAGCAGCTGGTTCATCGCGGCGAAGTACGGCGGCGCGGCAACCGTGCCGCCGAAAGCGCCGTGGCCGCAGTTGCCCAGGTGGACTGGGGTGCCGGGGCAGATTTCCTGTGGGTGGGGGCCGTCGGCGAAGACCATGGACGACACCGCGTAGTGGTCGACTCCGCCGACGAACGCGACGGATTCGCTTTCCTGCGTGGTTCCGGTCTTGCCGATGTCCGGGTGGGTCCAGCCCGCCGACTGGGCCGCGCGGGCGGACGTGCCGATGGTGGTGTCCTGGCTCAGCCCCGCCTCCAGCGTGTTCGCGACGCCGGGCGGGATCACCTGTTCGCATGCCTGCTGGTGCAGCGCGACCGGCTGGCCGTGGCGGTCGGTGACGGACAGGATCGGGTCGGGCGGGCACCACATCCCGCCGCTCATCAGGGTGGCCGAGACGTTCGCCATCTCCAGCGGGCTCACCGGGCTGTTGCCGAGGGTGAACGACAGCAGGTTCTGGAAATACTGCGACTGCGGTTCGTTGTACTGCGGGTTCTTCGACCGCGCGTCCGACGGGTCGGTGATCGGCTTGCTGCCCGCGTCGTTGGTCGCCATGGTGTTGCGCAGGCCCAGTTTCCGCGCCATGTCCAGCACCGCGGGCATGCCCACCTGCGATTCCAGGCCGACGAACGCGACGTTCGGCGACGTCGCGAGCCCGGCGGCCAGCGTGATCGGGTTCGGGTAGCTCGTGCCGTCGTTGCTCACCGGATAGCAGTGCGTGTACCGGTTCATGTTGGGCGGGTTGAAACAGTCGCTGAACGGGTTCGGCAGCGGCGTGTTCAGGCCCGCCTTCCCGGCGACCATCGCCGCGGCCGAGGTGAAGATCTTGAACGACGAGCCCGCGCCGAACTTGTTGCTCGCGTCGGCCACGATGTTCGTGGACGTCTCGCCCTGGTCGGGATCGGTGCCGTAGTTGCGGTTCGCGACCATCGCGAGCACCTGGTGCCCGTCGCCGCCGGGCTGCACGACCGCGAACGTGTTGGCGACGCCGTCCTGCGTGGTCGGCACGTTCGCGTTGACCGCGTCCTTCGTCACCTGGCTCACGTGCGGGTCCATGGTGGTCTTCACGGTGTATCCGCCGGTGTCGATCTGGTCGACGGTGAGCCCGGACTGCACGAGATAGCGCACCGCGTACGCGCAGAAGAACCCGGCATCGGGAGCCGCGCCGAGGCACGTGCTCGCCGGCGCCTGCGGCCGCGAACCGCTGAGGCCCAGCGGGGTCGCCTTCGCGGTCGCCCCGTAGGACGCCGGGATCGAATGCGCCTGCACCATCGAATCGATCACCAGATTGCGCCGTTGGAGCGCCTTGTCCGGATGCGTGTACGGGTTGTAGATGTTGGGGTTGTTCACCATCCCGGCGAGCAGCGCCGCCTGCGGCACGGTCAGTTTGTCCGCAGTCGTCCCGAAATACGCCTGCGCGGCGGCACCGACGCCGTACACCGTGCCGGTGTATTCGACCACGTTCAGGTAGTCGGCGAGGATGTCGTCCTTGGACACGGTCTGCGCCAGCTGCACGGCCATCTTCGCCTCGCGCAGCTTGCGTGCCAGCGAATCCTCCTGATCCCGTTGCTGCGCCGCCTTGTCGTTGCGGTCCACGACGTTCACGAGGTAGTTCTTCACGTATTGCTGCGTGAGCGTGGACGCGCCTTGCAGGTTCCCGCCGGAACTGTTGTGCACCGCGGCGCGCAGCATGCCCTGCGGGTCGACGCCGCCCTCGCTGTAGAACCGGCGGTCTTCGATGTCGACGATCGCGGCTTTCATCGCCGGGGAGATCTGCGCCGGAGTGACCGGAATGCGGTACTGCGAGTACAAAGTCGCGATCGTCCCGCCGTTCCGGTCGGTGACCGTGGTGACGAGCGGCGGCTCCGCGTGCACGAGATCGGCGGAGATGGCGTCGACCGAATCGCTGACCTGGTTGGACAGCACGCCCGCGCCGATCGCGACCGGGGCGAGCGTGCCCGCGACGAGAATCCCGGCCAGCACGCACAATCCGAGGAACGGGGCTATCCCCCTGCGACGAGACACGGTTCCCAACCTATGCCTGTCCCGGTGAGAAACCGGTGTGCGGACGAGGGTGTTTCATCGAGCCAACCTTCCCAGCAGAGCCGAAGCGACCGCGATCGCCAGCGCGGTCGCACCCACTAAGACGCCGAAGTCGGCCCAGAGGTTCTCCGGGGTGCCGATCAATAATCCCCGCAAGGCGTCGACTTGGTAACTGAGCGGGTTCGCGTGGCTCAGCACCTTGAGCCAGGACGGCATCAGGTTCACCGGATAGAGCGCGTTGGACCCGAAAAACAGCGGCATCGTGATCGCCTGGCCGATGCCCATCAGCCGTTCGCGGGAAAGCACCAAACCGGCGATAACGATGGAAAGACAGCAGAAAAAGGCCGAACCGAGCACAACGGCCACCGCGGCGCCCAGCAGCCGCAACGGGTTCGCGGTCAGCCCGACGCCGAGCAGTGCGGCGAGAATCACCACGATGAACGCCTGCACGAGGGCGCGCACCCCGGCGGCGAAAGCCTTGCCCGCCACCAGCGCCGCGCGCGGCGTGGGCGTGACGAGCAGCTTCGCGAGGACGCCCGCGTCGCGCTCCCAGATGATCTGGATGCCGTAGAAGATGGAGATGAACAGCGCGGACTGGGCCAGGATGCCGGGCGCGAGATAGTCGAGATAGGGCACCGAACCGGTCGGGATCGCGCGCAACCGGGTGAACGTTTCGCCGAAGATGAGCAGCCACAGCGCGGGCTGGATCGCCCGGGTGAGCAATTCGGTCTGGTCCCGGCGGAGTTTCTGCAGTTCCACCAGGCACATCGCGCCGATCCGGGAGAACAGGACGCGCAACTGCCCCAGCGGGCCGGGGTCAGCCGAGACGGCGGGCGGTGCGGCGAGCGGCGCGGACATCGCGGATCCCTCCTGCGTCGAGTGCGTTCCCGGTGACGGTCCGGAACACGTCGTCCAAAGTGGACTGCGGGCCGAGCCCGGCCTCGAGGTCGGCCGGGGTGCCGAGCGCGCGGATCTTGCCGGTGTGCATCAGCGCTACGCGGTCGCAGTACTGCTCGGCTTCGTCCATGTAATGGGTGGTGACGAGCACGGTCATCCCGGTGTGGGCGCGGATCTCGGAAATCCGCTCCCAGACCGCCGAGCGCGCCACCGGGTCGAGGCCGATGGTCGGCTCGTCGAGGATCAGCAGCCGGGGCGAACTGACCAGCGCCTGCGCCAGTTCCAGCCGGCGGA
The DNA here is from genome assembly GCF_006704225.1 of Amycolatopsis sp. Poz14. Classification (NCBI taxonomy): domain Bacteria; kingdom Bacillati; phylum Actinomycetota; class Actinomycetes; order Pseudonocardiales; family Pseudonocardiaceae; genus Amycolatopsis; species Amycolatopsis sp. Poz14. Next base: position 7,429,811 of record NZ_JACLHD010000001.1, on the reverse strand, counting down.
TCATGCCGCCGGAGTAGCGGCCGGCCGGGCGGTCCGCGTCGTTCTCCAGGCCGACCAGCTCCAGCGCCTCCCGCACCTGGGCGGCGCGTTGGGCTCGCGGCACGTCGAAGAGCCGGGCGAACAGCGACACGTTCTCGCGGCCGGTGAGCGCGCCGTCGGCGGAAAGCTGTTGGGGGACATAGCCGATCAGGCGGCGGACGGCCATCCGGCGGCGGGCGACGTCGAGCCCGAAGACGGTGATGCGGTCCGGCGAGACGGGCAAAAGCGTCGTGATCATCCGGATCGTGGTGGTTTTCCCGGCTCCGTTCGGGCCGAGCAGGCCGAAGACCTCGCCGGGCTCGATGGCGAGATCCACGCCGTCGACCGCGACGGTGGTGCCGAAGGAGTGCCGCACTCCGGTGCAGCGGACTGCCGGTTCGCTCACGTGTCCTCCTTGAGCACTTCGGTGAGCCGTTCGAGGGCGGGCAGCGCGGCGACGATCGCCGAAGTGTCCTCTTCGGACAGTTGAGCGAGCGCGGCGGAAACCAGGCCTGTTCGCGTACGCCGCCAGGTCGCCATCCGGTCCTGGGCCGCGTCGGTGAGCTGCAGCCGCGCGGCCCGGCGGTCGGCCGGATCGACCTCGCGCCGCAGCAGGCCCGCCTCGGTGAGCACGTTCACGAGCGTGCTCACCGAATTCCCGGCCAGGCTGAGCTCCCGGGCCGCCGCCGCGACGCCGATGCCCGGGTTCCGGTGCACGACGCGCAGCAGTTCCACCTGCGAGCCCGGCAGATGCGGTCCGGGAAGTTCGGCTCGCACGCGGCGGCGCACGACACGGCGTACGCCCAGCACCGCGGCGAGAACGCGTTCGGCGAGGTCGATCCGGGGTGCGGGCATGCCTCGAAGTTAGCTCTGAGTCAGAGTCATTAGCAACGCTAAATGTCTCGTTCGCCGGAAGCCTGCTGGTTTATCCCTGATGAAGCAGCAACGCGACGCCCAGCGCGGTCATGGTCGCCGCGATCACGCCGTCCAGGATCCGCCAGGCGGTGGGACGCGCGAAGACGTCGGACAGCCTTCGCGCGCCGAGCCCGAGCGTGCTGAACCAGACCGCGCTCGCGACCACCGCGCCGATGCCGAACAGCCAGCGGCTGTCGCCGTGTCCGGCCGCGACGGAGCCAAGGAGAAGGACGGTGTCGAGATAGACGTGCGGGTTGAGCCAGGTGAGCGCGAGGCAGGTGAGGAGGACGCGCTTTGGCGAGGACAGGTCGGCCGGGGCGACGGCCAGCGTGCCCGGCCGGAAAGCGCGGCGCGCGGCGAGGATCCCGTATCCCACCAGGAAAAGCCCGCCGACGATCGCGATCGCCTTGATCGCCGACGGCCACCGCTGCAGCACCGCCCCGATCCCGCTCACCCCGGCGGCGATGAGGACCGCGTCGGACAGCGTGCAGACGAGGATCACCGGCACGACGAGACCGCCGCGCAATCCTTGGCGGAGCACGAAAGCGTTCTGCGCGCCGATGGCGACGATGAGGGACATGCCGGTGCCGAACCCGGCGCTGAGCGCTGCGATCACCCTGCCGACGGTAGAAGCGGTCGTCCGCATTACTCCAGGTAAAGATTCTGAACTAAGATAAGCGTTCGTGATGTCCGATCTTCCGCTCGACCAGGTCCGCACCCTGCTCGCGGTGGTGGACGAGCAGTCGTTCGACCGGGCCGCCGCCGTCCTGCACGTGACTCCGCCCGCGGTGAGCCAGCGGGTGAAGGCGCTGGAGCAGCGGATCGGCCGGGTGCTCGTGCTGCGGTCGAAACCCGTGCGGCTCACCGAATCCGGCGAGGTGCTGGTCCGGTTCGCCCGGCAGCTGACGCGGCTCGAATCCGACACCCGCGCGGAACTGGGGCTCGGCGGAGCTGGCCAGCCGACGACGCTGCCGATCGCGGTCAACGCGGACTCGCTGGCCACCTGGTTCCTGCCCGCGCTCGAAGAGGTCCCCGCCGAACCGCCGGTCTCGTTCGACCTGCGCAGCGACGACCAGGACCACACGGCCGCCCTGCTGCGCGAGGGGCTGGTGATGGCCGCGATCACCGCGACGCCGCAGCCGGTGCAGGGCTGCACCGTCAGCCGCCTCGGCACGATGCGGTACCGGGCGGTGGCGTCGGCGGAGTTCGTGCGCCGCTGGCTGGACGGCGGCTCGCTCGCGGAGCTGCTGCCCGCCGCGCCGGTGGTGGTGTTCGACCGGAAGGACGATTTGCAGGACCGGTTCCTGCGCCGCCTGACCCGGCGCAAGCTCTCGGGCCGGGTCCGGCACTGCATCCCGGCATCGGTGTCCTTTGTGGACGCGGTGGCGGCCGGGCTCGGCTGGGGGATGGTGCCGGAGCTGCAGCTGTCCGGACGGGAACTGGTGGATCTCGCGCCGGACCGGGCGGTGGACGTGGCGTTGTACTGGCAGCAGTGGAAGCTGGACTCGCCGTCGCTGGCCGCGGTGGCGGAGGCAGTGGGGCGGGCGGCTGGGCGCGCGCTGGGGCCGTAGGGCTACCCCTGCGCGATCGGCCAAAGGTCGTCGTTGAGAAGCCGCTTCACGATCTTCCCGGTGGCATTGCGCGGAAGCTCCGGCACGAAGTACACATCGCGCGGCACAGCGAACCTCGCGAGCCGCTGGTGGATGTAGTGCCGGACGTCTTCCGCGTGCATGCGGGCGCCGCGGCGGAGCACGACGTACGCGGCCAGTCGCTGGCCGAACTCGTCGTCCGGGACGCCGACCACGGCCGCGTCCGAGACGCCCGGCAGTGCGGCCAGCGCTTCCTCGACCGGGCGCGGGAACACGTTCTCGCCGCCGGACACGATCATCTCGTCGGCCCGGCCGGTGACGAACAGCCGTCCGGACGCGTCCTGGTAGCCGACGTCGCCGGTGGCCATCAGGTCGTGCGCGCGGGGGACGCTGGAACCGTTGGTGTAGCCGTCGAACAGCATGTCGTTGGCGACGAAGATCTGGCCCTCGTCGCCGGGCGGGACCGGGCGGCGGTCGTCGTCGAGGATCGCGACCTGGGTGCCGGGCGGGCAGCGGCCCGCGGACGTCGGCGCGGCGCGCAGGTCGGCCGGGTCGGCGATGCTCGCCCAGGACACCTCGGTGGAGCCGTAGAAGTTGTAGAGGACGTCGCCGAAGGTGTCCATGAACGACGTCACGAACGCGCCCGGCATCGCCGATCCGCTGCTCGCCACGATCCGCAGCGACGACAGGTCGTACCGGTTGCGCACGCGTTCGGGCAGGTCGAGGATCCGCTGCAGCATGATCGGGACCGCGAACAGCGCGTCGCAGCGGTGCTCGGCGATCGTGCGCAGCGTCTGCTCCGCGTCGAACCGGCGGATCAGCGACAGCTCCGCCCGCAGCGCCATGCCGAGCTGCATCGCGGCCAGCCCCCAGCTGTGGAACAGCGGGGCGGCCACGGCGATCTTGTCCCGTGCCCGCAAGGGGATTCGCGACAAAACGGTCGCCGACGTGCTCACGCCCTTCGGCGTCGGACGGCGCGCGCCCTTGGGGGCTCCGGTGGTGCCGGAGGTCAGCACGACTATCCGGCCCTCGTGTTCGCTCGGCTTCGGCCGGGTCGTCGGGGCGTCCTGGAGCAGTTCGTCGAGCGTGCGGTAGCCCTGGTCGGCGTCGTCCCACGTGCTCACGCGCGGGAATTCGCCGGGCACCGACGCGATGATCGGCGCGAACTCGTCGTCGGCGAGCACCGCGGCGGGCGGGTGCTGCGTGAGCACCTCCTCGACGGCGGCGGGGGAGAGACCGGTGTTGAGCAGGACGACGTCGGCGCCGAGTTTGCTGCAGCCGACGAACGCCTCGATCATCGCCGCGTGGTTGCGGCACATCAGCGCGACCCGCGAACCGGGCTTCACGTCGAGCGCGGCCAGCGCGTTGGCCAGCTGGTTGCTGCGTTCGTCGATCTCGCCGAACGTGCGCGTGTTGCGCTCGTCGTGCACCGCGACGTCATCGGCCCCGCGCGCGGTCGCGGCGAGGTATCCGCCGGCCAGGGTCGCGCCCCAGCGCGCGAGGGAACTGAGCTGCTTGACCATCTTGTCCGGCCGTCCCGCGGCCAGCACGCCCGCTCGGACCAGCGTGTTCGCCGTGCGCAGGGCGGTGGCGGGCTCCTGCTCCGGCGGGTCGCCCGGCAGCCCGGACAGCTGCTGCCCGATCCGCTTCGCCAGCTGTTTGAGCAGGCCTTTCGCCGTGCCTCGGGCGAGCAGGTCGGAGTGTTCCGGGGGCAGCGACGGGAGCATCATCCGCAGCACGATCTCGGTGCCGCCGCGCGGGACCGGCCGCAGTTCGACCGACACCCAGGTCCGCTCGTCCGGCAGCCCGCACCAGACGACGTGCTCGCCCGGGCGGTACACCGCCGCGTGAATCGTGCCCTCGACCATGGTGTGCCGGTCCGGGGCCAGCCGGATCAGGCAGTGCGGCCCGCGCCCGCGCTCGGCCGGAACGGTGACCTCGCACCAGCTGATCGCCGGGACGAACCTCGGGTACAGCTCCGGACTGCCGACTATCTGCCACACCTGTTCGGGCGAGTGCCCGACCACCGCACTCGCCTCGACTACATCGTCTCGCATCGCGATCCGCCTCGCCGCCGCACGCGTGTGGGCTCCCCGGTCCTTCCCGGACGCGTGTTCAGGTTGCGGGGACGCTACCAGGCACGAGACGCCCGGGGTACTCCGAAAGGCCCAAAATCCAACTGGGTGGGAATTTTCTTGCGGAGCGTGCCCGAGGGTGACGGGCGCGACCCGGCGAGGTCCGGCACGCCGGACATAATGGGCCGGGTGGAGCAACTGGTCGAGGAATACGGACCCAGCTGGGATCCGGGCCCGTACGAACGGGGCACCGACGGACCGCGCGTGATCCTGGTCGGCGCGGACACTTCGCCGACCGGGCTGCGGGCGACGGCCTACGGCGGCGGCCTCGCGCGGAGGCAGCGCGCGCGGCTGGTCGTGGTGTACGTGGCCGCGCCGACGGTGTGGACCGGCCTCGCCGCGGCCGCGGTCGTCGACGTGCAGCAGCAGACCTTCGAGGAAGAGATCGAGCAGCTGCGCGCGGAACTGCGCGACCGGGCGGCCGACCTGCAGGTGCCGGTCACGTTCGTGGTCCGCCGCGGCGAGACCTTCCCCGAACTGCGCCAGGCCGCGCAGGAGGTGAACGCGGACATGGTCGTGGTCGGCGCCTCCGAACAGGGCGGGCACCGGCTCGTCGGTTCGGTCGGCAACCGGCTGGTGCGCGCCGCGACCTGGCCCGTCGTCGTGGTGCCGTGAGCGACTTCGAGGACACTGTCGCGCGGCTGCGCGCCGCCGGGTGCGTGTTCGCCGAGGACGAGGCCCGGCTTCTGCTGGGCCAATCAGGCGACCTGGCCGGGATGGTCGAGCGGAGGGTCGCCGGGGAACCGCTGGAGTACATCCTCGGCTGGGCGGAATTCGTCGGCCGCCGGTTCGTTGTCGCGCCGGGCGTCTTCGTGCCCCGGCACCGCACGGAACTGCTCGTGCGGCTGGCCGCCGGGTTCGCGCGGGAGCAGTCGGTGGTGCTCGATCTGTGCTGCGGCTCCGGTGCACTGGGCGCAACGGTCGCGGCCGAGGTGCCCGGGATCGAGCTGCACGCGGCGGACGTCGAGCCCGCCGCGGTGGACTGTGCGCGGCAGAACGTGCCTGGTGAGGTCTACCAAGGCGATCTCTACGCCCCGCTTCCGCGGCGGTTGCGCGGCCGGGTGGACGTGCTGATCGCGAACGTCCCGTATGTCCCGACCGACGACGTGGCGCTCATGCCGCCCGAGGCGCGCGACCACGAACCCCGTGTCGCGCTCGACGGGGGAGCCGACGGTCTCGACGTGCTCCGTCGCGTCGTCGCCGAGGCTCCGGAGTGGCTGGTGCCGGGCGGGCACGTGCTTTTCGAGGCCAGCGAACGCCAAGCCGACGCCGCGACGGCCGAACTGCGGCGGGCGGGGCTGGTCGCGTGGGTGGAAGAAGAGGACGAACTCGGCGCGACCGTCGTGGTAGGACGGCGCGAACACTGAGCGGCGAACCGGATTCGCCCGCTTTCCGTACTGCGTGCGTCCGGGGCGGACGTCTAGGGTCGACCCATGAAGGTCGGCCTGCTCACCCGGGAGTACCCGCCGGACGTGTACGGGGGAGCGGGGGTGCACGTCGAGTTCCTCGCGCGGGAACTGCGGTCGCTGGTCGACCTTGACGTGCACTGCTGGGGCCCCGACCGCCCGGACGGCGCGCACGGGCACCGCGACGCGCACGGGTACGCCCAGCCCGCGTTCGCCACCATGGACATCGCGGTCTCGATGGCCGACGCCCTCGCCGGGCACGATCTCGCGCACAGTCATACCTGGTACGCGAACCTCGGCGGCCATCTCGCGAAGCTCGCGCACGGCATCCCGCACGTCATCACCGCGCATTCGCTCGAACCGCTGCGGCCGTGGAAGGCCGAGCAGCTCGGCGGCGGCTACCGGGTGTCGTCGTGGATCGAACGCGACGCGTACGAGGCGGCGGACGCGATCATCGCGGTCAGCTCCGGCATGCGGCGCGACGTGCTCGCCGCGTACCCGAACGTCGACCCGGCGCGGGTGCACGTGGTGCGCAACGGCATCGACACCGAGCTGTACCAACCCGATCCGGGCACCGATGTGCTGGAGAAACACGGGATCGACGCGAACCGGCCGTACGCGTTGTTCGTCGGGCGGATCACGCGGCAGAAGGGCGTGCCGCATCTCGTGCGCGCCGGGGCCGCGCTGGACGAAGACGTGCAGCTGATCCTGTGCGCGGGCGGTGCGGACACACCGGAGCTGGACGCGGAGTTCCGCGGGCTTGTCGCTGAACTCCAGGAAAACCGGTCCGGCGTGCACTGGATTCCGGAGATGCTGCCGCGCACCGAGGTCGTCCAGTTGCTGACGCACGCGCTGGTGTTCGTATGCCCGTCGGTGTACGAGCCGCTCGGCATCGTGAACCTGGAGGCGATGGCGTGCGGCACCGCGGTGGTGGCCAGCGACGTCGGCGGCATCCCGGAGGTGGTCGCGGACGGCGAGACCGGTGTGCTGGTGCATTACGACGAGAACGAGCCCGGCGCTTTCGAGGCCGGGCTCGCGCGCGGGATCAACGACCTGGCCGCGGATCGCGATCGCGCCACCCGGCTGGGCCTCGCCGGACGGGACCGCGCGGTGGGAGAGTTCGGCTGGGCAGCGATCGCCGCCGCGACGGTCGGGGTTTACGAGGCGTGCGGGAGGGTTTCGTGATCGACGGATCCGATGTGCTGGGAATCGTCCTCGCCGGCGGCGAGGGCAAACGGCTGATGCCGCTGACCACCGACCGCGCGAAACCCGCGGTCCCGTTCGGCGGCGTGCACCGGCTGGTCGACTTCGTGCTCTCCAATCTGGTGCACGGCGGGATCCGCCGGATCTGCGTGCTGACGCAGTACAAATCGCATTCGCTGGACCGGCATATCTCGACGACCTGGCGGCTGTCGTCGCTGACCGGCGAGTACGTCACGCCGGTGCCCGCCCAGCAGCGGCTCGGCCCGCGCTGGTTCCAGGGCAGCGCGGACGCGATCCACCAGAGCCTCAACCTCGTGCACGACGAATCGCCCGCGTACATCGCGGTGTTCGGCGCGGACAACATCTACCGGATGGATCCGCGCCAGATGATCGACGCGCACATCGCGTCCGGCGCGGGCGTGACGGTCGCCGGGATTCGCGTGCCGCGCGCGGAGGCCCGGTCGTTCGGCGTGATCAGCACCGAGGACGGGACGAAGATCGACGCGTTCCTGGAGAAACCCGAGGACCCGCCCGGCCTGCCGGATTCGCCGGACGAATCGTATGTGTCGATGGGCAATTACGTCTTCACGACGCAGGTGATGCTCGACGCGCTGCACGCGGACGCCAAGAACCCGGCGTCCAAACACGACATGGGCCGCGACATCATCCCGGCGCTGGTGGAAAAATCCGAGGCGGCGGTCTACGACTTCAACGGCAATGTGGTGCCGGGCGAAACAAGCCGGGACCACGGCTACTGGCGCGACGTCGGAACGATCGACAGCTATTACGACGCGCACACGGACCTGATCTCGACGCAGCCGATTTTCAACCTGTACAACCGGAAATGGCCGATCCTGGCCCACCCCGGCCAGCGCGCGGCGGCGAAGTTCGTGGAAGGCGGCACCGCGACCCAGTCGATCGTCAGCAACGGCTGCATCATTTCCGGCGCACAAGTGGTGGATTCGGTGCTGTCGCCGGACGTTTTCGTCGAGAACGGCGCTGTCGTGCAGGGCTCGGTGCTGCTGGACGGCGCCCGGGTCGGCCGCGGCGCGGTGGTGCGGCGCGCGATCCTGGACAAGAACGTCGTCGTCCCGCCCGGTGCGCACATCGGGGTGGACCTGGCGCGGGATCGCGGCCATTACCACGTGAGCGATTTCGGGATTGTCGTGCTGGGCAAGGGAGAAACCGCGATCTAGGGCCGCTGTTCTGGCGAGAGGGGTTCTCGCAGTACCTGCATCATCAGGATCTCCCAGATGTCGGAAGGGCCTGCCTAATCTGTGGGCAGTAGCAATGGCCTGGATGATGTTTACTGAGGAGCATTTGCGGTGCAGAAGCGCTTGCTGGGACAGCAACTCGAAGTTTCGGCCCTGGGACTGGGCTGCATGGGAATGAGTTTCTTCTACGGCGAGCCCCCGGGGCGCGCCGAGATGACGAAACTGCTGCGGGCGGCGGCGGACCGCGGCGTGACTTTCTTCGACACCGCCGAAGTCTATGGTCCTTTCACCAATGAAGAACTGGTCGGTCAGGCGCTGGCGCCGGTGCGCGACCAGGTGGTGATCGCCACCAAGTTCGGCATCCGGCACGGCGAACAAGGACCGAGCCCGATGTCGGGACTCGACAGCCGCCCGGAGCAGATCCGCCGGGTGACCGAGGCGTCGCTCACGCGTCTTCGCACCGATCGCATCGACCTTCTCTATCAACACCGCGTCGATCCCCAGGTGCCCATTGAAGACGTGGCGGGCACGGTGAAAGAGCTGATTTCCGAAGGCAAGGTCAAGCATTTCGGTTTGTCAGAGGCGGGTGCGGCGACAATCACCCGCGCTCACGCCGTGCAGCCGGTAACGGCGCTGCAAAGCGAATACTCGTTGTGGACGCGCGAGCACGAAGCCGAGATCATTCCGACCTTGGAGAAGCTGGGCATCGGCCTGGTTCCCTACAGTCCGCTCGGGAAAGGCTTTTTGACCGGCAAAATGGATGATCGCACGCCTCTGGCCGACAACGACCTTCGCCGCTCTCTGCCGCGCTTCACGCCCGAAGCGCGACAGGCCAATCAGGCACTGATCGAGTTGCTCCAGCAGATCGCCGGCGACAAGAAAGCCACCCCGGCCCAGATCGCTCTCGCTTGGGTGCTGGCGCAAAAGCCGTGGTTCGTGCCGATCCCCGGTACCACGAAGCTGCACCGCCTCGAAGAAAACCTGGGCGCGCTCGACGTCGAGCTGACGCCCGGCGACCTGCAGCACATCGAGGAGGCCGCGGCGCAGATTCCCATTCACGGCGAGCGCGTTCCCGAGCAGTTGAAGTCGCTGTTCGGCCGCTGAGCGCGCGGGCCGGCCCGGCTGACGGTCCTGCCGGGTCCGCCCCGCGCGGTGCCGGATCCGGTTCAGCTCAACGCGGCGAGGGCGCGCGCGATGACGTCGGAAGGGCTCGGCTGCCCGGCGATCTCCGCGCGCACCTCGGCCGCCGCCGTGGAGAACGCATCGTCCTCGAGCACCTGGCGCACCAGTTTCCGCATCGTCTCGACGTCCACAGCGGACGGATCATGGCTCAGCCCGACGCCTCGCTCGACCACCCGCTCCGCCGACATCGGATTGTCCGCGAAACTCGGCAACACCACCTGCGGCACCCCGTAGAACAACGGCGCGGCGGTGGTCCCGGACCCGCCGTGGTGCACGATCGCGGAACACCCCGGCAAGAACGCCGAGAGCGGCAGATACCCCACCGACCGGACGTTCTCCGGAAGCTCGCCGAGCTCGCTCAGATCAGCGGTGCCCGCCGCGAGAACGACCTCGACGTCCATCCCGCCGAGCGCGTCCAGCACGACCTTCAAACTGCTGACCCCGGTCATCGCCGGAACCACCGTGCCCAGCGTGACCGCCACCCGCGGCCGTTCCGGCTTCCGCAGCGCCCACTCCGGCAGCACTGCTCCGCCGTTGTAAGGGACGAACTGCATCGGCCACCAAGGCGTGCCGTCGCGTTCGTCGACGTGCTCCTCGTCCGCGCGCAGCCCGCCCATGCTCGGCGCGCGCGGGTCGATCCGGGCGACGACGTTCGGCGGCGCGTCGCCGATGCCGAGCTTCTCGCGCATCAGCGCGACGAGTTCGCCGCTCAGGAAGTCGTCGTGCTCGGTGCGCCACGAGAGGTCCCTGGCCGACCACGAGATCCGGTTGCCGACCTCCAGCGCGGGCACGCCGAGCGCGACCGCGGCGAGCGCGCCCGCCCCGTGGTCGGACGGGTAGACGACCAGGTCCGCGCCGAACGCCCGGCCCGCTTCGATGGTGCCCCCGGTCATGGCGGCGGTGAAGAGCCCGAACGGACCCTGGGCCTGCCGCGCGAGCCGGTACTCCTCGGGTTCGTCCGCGTCCGGGGCGGAACCGTCCTTGACGTTCGCCAGCAGATCGGCCCAGATGTCGCGGCCGGGGAAGACGTCGGCGACCGGCAGCCCGGCGCGCGCGGACACCTCGGCGATCTCGGCGGTGGTGGCCAGCAGCACCTCGTGCCCGGCGGCGCGGGCGGCCCAGACGACCGGGATCAGCGGGAGGGTGAGCCCGTACCCGGGCGCGGTGGCGAACAAGATCTTCACCTCCTCGAGACTGCCAGAACCGTGACGCTCCCCGCATCCAGGTTTCTGTTCGGGCACACCGGTAACGCGCGGGGCGGCCGCCGCGACACATCCGCAGATCATCCTCCCCGGAAAGGCCCGGTCCCCCATGCGAAAAGCCCGTGTCGCGGCATTGCTGACCCTGGTCGGCTTCGGCATCGCGATGTCCCCCGCCGTCGCCGCCGACGCCGGGCAGACCAGCACCTGGTGCACCAAGAAGGAGCAGGTCGCGATCCTCGGCACGTCGGCCGACACCGGCTACGGCACCACGGGCTACCAGTCCACTACGGACACTTACGCGCCGACCACGTACGGCTGGACCACGAAAATCGCCAACGACCTGCACGCCGAGTGGAACACCACCACGAAGAACTACGCGCACAACGGCGCGATGGCCACCGACTACCTCCCCGGCGGCCGCTGGCCCGACACGACCGGCGCGCTCGCCGACATCACGCAGCGCCAGCCCGACCTGGTGCTCATCGACCTCGGCGGCAACGAGCTGATCTCGCAGACCGACCCGGCGGTGTTCAAGGCGAACCTCGGCAAGGTCATCGACAACATCCGCGCCGCGCGGCCCGGGGTCGACATCCTGCTGTCGATCTACGCCGAGCTGAAGTGGACGCCCAACCCGTGGGGCGGGCAGACGCAGAAGTACTTCTGGTCGCAGTACGCCTCGTCGATCTACGAGACGGCGGTCGCCAAGGGGACGGCGCTCGTCGACCTGCGGCAGTACATCCCGCCCGCGGGCTCGGCGAACCTGCCGAACCCGAGCCCGTGGCTGGCGGACAACGTGCACCTGAACGACGCGGGGAACCTCGCCGAGTACGGGATGTGGTGGGGCTGGACGTCGAGCCTGGGGAGCATTTGCTGAGCGCTTCGGCTGCTGGACGCTGAGGCGCGGGGCGGGTTTGCGGCCGGTCGCGGTGGGGCTTGCGGTCGGTCGCGGTGCGGGGTGCGGGGTGCGGCTTTGCGCCCGGTCGCGGTGCGGGGTGCGGGCTTGCGGCCGGTCGCGGTGCGGGCTGCGGGCTTGCGGTCGTGGCTCAAGGGAACGCTCCGCCGAAGGTGACGGGGGCAGCTGGCCTCGCCTGGCTCCGAGCCCGCCGGAGCGTCCGCGCCCGTCCGGCCGGTTCGCGGTGGCGGAACGCGCCACCCGGTCCCCGTTCCCGCTGCTCACGGCGTTTCCGCAGGTCAATGCGGGTGGCGTAACCTCGGCGTAATCAAAATCCAGGTAGCGTCGCCGAAGTGGTGACTACGCAGCGGAGGGCGGAACGGGCCCGGCAGGTGGCCGACGGGTTGCGGCAGCGGATCGTCGCGGGCGAGGTCGGGGATCTGCTGCCGGGCGAACGGGCGCTGGGCGAGTGGTTCGGCGCGTCGCGGAACGTCGTGCGGGAAGCGCTCGGGTTGCTGCGGGACGAGGGGCTCGTCGAACGCAGGCAAGGCGTCGGGACGCTGGTCGTGCGCCCGAAGTACGGGCACGGTCTCGATCGGCTGACCGGGCTGGCGGAGGCGCTCGAAGGGCACGGCGAGGTCGTCAACGAGGTGCGCACCGCCGAGACGGTCGCCGCGCCGCCGTCGGTGGCCGAGCGGCTCGGCCTGGCGGCGGGGGAGCAGGTCGTGCATCTCGAGCGCGTCCGGCGGCTGGGCGGGGCGCCGTTGTCGCTGGACTCGACCTATCTGGTCGCGGATCTGGGGATTCCGTTGCTGGGGAAGGACCTCGCGCACCGGGACCTGTTCGCGCTCCTGGAGGAGACGAACGGAATCCGGTTGGGGCGGGCGGAAGTCGAGGTGCACGCGGTGTCCGCCGGGCCGGACACGGCTGCGCTGCTGGACATCGCGCCGGGGACGGCGGTGTTCGCGCTGGACCGGTTGACCCGGCTGCCGGACGGACGACCGGTCGACGCGGAGTGGCTGCACATCCGCGCGGACCGCCTCACGCTGCGCGCGACCTTGCAACGCGGGGCGGCGTGATCCGGCGAGCCTCGTGCGAGGTTATGCCGGTTCTTACCGGCTTCGACACGCACGACGCCCGAGTGCGCTGCGGTTTCTGGTGGCGGAGTAGGTGCGGACAGGGTGACCGTGCGGCGGAGTGCGGAAGAGAGAGCGGCTTCCGGCGGGCGGGAGTGGGCTGCGGTTTCCGGTGGTGGACCGGGCGCGAACAGGGTGACCGCGAGGCGGAGTGCGGAAGAGCGAACGGCTTCCGGTGGCGGAGCGGGAGTGGGCCGGGCGGCTCCGCGGCGGAGTGCGGAAGAGAGAGCGGCTTCCGGCGGGCGGGAGTGGGCTGCGGTTTCCGGTGGTGGACCGGGCGCGGACAAGGTGACCGCGCGGCGGAGCGCAGGCGAGAGAGCGACGTCCGGCGGGCGGGAGTGCGCCGCGATTCCCGGCGGCGGACCGGACGCGGACAAGCCGACCCCGCGGCCGAGCGCAGAAGAGAAAACGACTTCCGGAGGTGCCCGAGGTGATCGCCGCGCTCATTGTCACCGGATTGCTCGCCGGGATCGGCATCACGGCCGTCGGGCCGGGCGGGGTGCTCGCGACGGTCGGGTTGTTCGTCTTCACCTCGCTCACCCCGGCGCAGGTGGCGGGCACCGCGATCGTCACGCACGTGGCCACCGGGATCCTCGGCAGTGCCGCGTTTGTCCATTCCGGACAGTTGCGGGAACCCGGAACCCGGCGGGTGGCGGGAGTTCTCGCCGCGGCCGCGCTCGTCGGGACGCCGCTGGGGGTGCTGCTGAACTCCTGGGTGTCCACCAAGGCGTTCGGGATCGTGCTCGGCGGGTTCGCGCTTGTCGTGGCGGTGTTCGTCGGGCTGAAGGGGCGGGAGCGGGCGGTCGGGCTGCCGGTCGCGGGGGCGATCGGGGCGGGCGTCGCGGTCGTGGCGGGGCTGGTCGGCGTCGGCGGGCCGATGCTGGCGGTGCCGTTGCTGGTCGTCGCCGGGATGCCGGTGCTCGGGGCGCTCGCGGCGGCGCAGGTGCAGTCGGTGGTGATCGCCAGCGTCGGGACGCTCGGGTATGTCCTGCATGGCGCGGTCGATTGGCGGCTGGCGGCGATCGTCGGGATCCCGGAGCTGGCGGGCGTCTTGATCGGATGGCGGATCGCGCACGCGTTGCCGACCAAAACGCTCAAGGCCGCCCTCATCGCGGTGCTGGTCGGGATCGCGCCGTATCTCGCGTTGCACGGCTGAAGCCGGGTGGCAGTCACCCGGCTTCAGCCGGTGCGTTACCGGTCGAAGGGCAGTTCCATGACCGCGCCCGGGACCGGTTTCCCGGCGCGGACGGCGGTCAGGTCCGCAGTGGACAGTGCCCGTCGGAACAGGCGGCTGTCGTCCAGCGCGCCGGAGAGGTGCTGCGCGCCGTCCAGGCGCTCGCCCAGCCACAGCTGGAACGAGACGGTCTGGGTGACCGACCCGGGCGAGTCCGGACCGGACGCGGCTACCGCGCCGTCGACCAGGATGCGGAGCTGGCCGCCCGATCGTTGAAGCGCCACGTGATGCCACTTCTGATCGTCGTACGCCGACTGCGTGGTGACCGACTTGCTTCCGGCCGCGGTCGTCATCATCGCGATCAGCCGATGCGACGCGGGTTCGGCGCGGAGCCACAGCTGCGGCGCGGTGGAACCCATGCCGCCCAGCCACAGCAGCGGCTGCGGGTCCTTCGATGCGCCGTAGTTGACCCAGGTGGAGAAAGTGAAGTCGCCTGAGCCGACCAGTTGCGCCGGCGAGTACGGGACGCGGACGAAGCCGTTCTTCAGCTGGACCGCTTTGCCGAACTTGCCGGGAACCAGACTGGCGTCGCCGAGGATGCGCGCGGACTGTCTACTTGCGACGTCCGGAGTGGACACTCCCGGCGAACGCTTCCAGCCGAGGTAGTTCTCGTCGAAACGGGCGAAGCGGATCTCGTCGCGGGCGTCCACCGCGCCGCCCTCGTACATCAGGCCGATCTTCGCGTTCCGGTCCTGCGGCCCGCTGAGCTGGACCAGGTCGGAGTAACCCGACCAGTCCGTCGTGATCCGCGTGCCCTGGTCCGCGTTCTCCCACGTGCGACCGTCGTCATAGGACGAACGGATGGTCATCCAGCGGCGCCGGTCGGTGTCGGCGGGGGAGGCGAACAGGATCCGCTTGCCGCCGGGACGGTCCAGGCGCAGCAGGGAACCTTGCACCATCGGCGTCACGAGGTCGGGGATCGTGGTGAAGCGCTGGGAGAACGTCTCGCCGCCGTCCCGGCTCAACGCGTAGTCGCGGTTGCCGATGTCGGTGCCGCTTTGCTCGCGGCCCCCGGCGTAAATCGTGCCGTCCGGCAGTTCCACGACGCTGACTTCCGACGGCTTCTGCGTGAAGGTGCCGCCCACCGGATGCAGGTAGTTGTCGACAGCGCCGACATGCCAGGAGGAACCGCCGTCGTCGCTGTAGATGAGCCCGGCGTAGTTTTCGACGGAATTGGTGCCGTCACTGCGTTCGGCGTTCACTCCGAAGACGAGCCGGCCCGCGTGCTGGCCGTGCTGGAGCTGGATGCCGTGCACCGGACCCGAGGCGTACCAGGAATCCCACGCGGGCAGTTTCGCCTGCGCACTGATGTCGACCGGCGTGGACCAGGTGCGGCCGTCGTCGGTGCTGTACTGCGAATGCGGCGTGCGCGGGCACGGCACGTCGCAGCCCTTGTCGTCGGTACGCCCCTTGTTGTACGTGGTGATCAGGACGATCCGGCCGGTCTTGGTGTCCACAATGGGCACCGGGTTGCCGTGGGTGTCCCCGCCGCCGCGGTTGACCACCTGCAGTGGCGACCAGGTGGTGCCGCCGTCGGTCGAGCGCTTCAGGACCAGGTCGATGTCGCCGGTGTCACCGCAGTTGTTCTTGCGGCCCTCGGCGAAGGCCAGCAGTGTGCCGTGCGTGCTGCGGACGATCGCCGGGATGCGGAAACACGCGTATCCGGTTTCCTGATGCGGGTTGAAGAGCGCTTGCTGATCGAACTGCGGCGCGGCCTGGGCCGCACCGGCGGGAGCGAGGAAAGCCAGCAGCACGAACGCCAGCACCACGCGAAGGGCGGTTCTCATCTGGTCTCCGTTCCGAACTGTCCGGAAAGGACGGCCACGCCGTGTGCGGCCAGTTCCACTTCGGACGATGGCTGAGCGGGATCGGTGAGCAAATCGGTACCAGGGGAAGGCAGAGAGACGGTGACAGCTGCATCGTTGTGGTTGAGCAGGAACAGATAGTCGTCGACACCGTGCCGCACGATCGCCTGGACACCGTCCGGCAATCCGGGCAGCACCGGCGAAACTCCGGCCTCGGCGGTGATCCGGTCGAAGAGCGTGCGCATGACGTCCGCGTCCGGCCGGGTGCCGAGGTACCACGCGACCCCGGATCCGAACTCGTTCCGCGTGATCGCGGGACGGCCAGCCAGCGGGCCTTCGGCGAAGGTGGCGACGACGTCCGCGCCTTCGGCTTCGATCCATTCGGACCAGATCGTGGCGCCGACATGCGTGCCGTCGAGGTCGAGCGTGGTGGAACCGCCTTCGGGCAGCGGCCAGAACTCGTCGACGCGCAGGCCGAGAATGTCCCGCAGGGGCGCGGGATAGCCGCCGGTGTACACCCGGTCGTTCTCGTCGGCGATGCCGGAGAAGAACGACACCGCCAGATGTCCGCCACCCTCCACATAGGAGCGGAGATTGGCCGCGACCGCACTGTCCATCAGGTACAGATTGGGCACCACGACGAGCCGGTACCCGGACAGATCGCGCGACGGGTGCACGACGTCGCAGGTGACGTTCGCGTCGAAGAGCGGCGCGTAGTGCGCGAGGTGCGCGTCGAGCTGGCTGAGGTCGTCCGACGGATGCGAGTTCAGCTCCAGCGCCCACCAGCTGTTCCAGTCGTGCAGGACCGCGACGTCGGCCTTGACCCGGCTGTCCGCCAGCTGCGGCAGCGACGCCAGTTCCTGGCCAAGGTCGCGCACCTCGCGGAACGTCCGGGTGTCCGGACCGCCGTGCGGCACCATCGCGGAGTGGAACTTCTCGGCCCCGCCCGGAGTTTGCCGCCACTGGAAGAACAACACCGCGTCCGCGCCGCGGGCGACCGCCTGCCAGCTGCCCAGCCGCATCGTCCCCGGCGGCTTCGGGCTGTTGCGGGTGCGCCAGTTGACCGCGCTCGGCGCTTGCTCCAGCAACAGCCACGGCTGACCGTCCTTGATGGACCGGACCAGGTCGTAGGCGAAGGCCGCTTCCAGGTGCCCGCGCGGATCGTACGGGTCGGGGTAGGAGTCGAGGCTCACGATGTCCTCGTGTGGCACCCACCTGTTCCAGTCGAGCGACTTCTGCACGAGGCCGACGAAGTTCGTGGTCACCGGGACGTCCGGGGTGATCCGGGCCAGCACCTCGCGCTCGTTGAGGTAGCAGCCGAGCGACGCGTCGGAAGAGAACCGGTGGTAGTCCAGCTGGTGCGCCGGGTTCGGGAAGGTCGGCGCGACGCGCGGCGGCTGGATCTCGGCGAACTCGGAGTACCGCTGCGACCAGAAAGTCGTGCTCCAGGCGTCGTTCAACGCCTCGATGCTGCCGTAGCGTTCGGTGAGCCAGCGCCGGAAGTCCACTGCGGACTCGTCGCAATAGCAGGCGCGGATGTGGCAGCCGAATTCGTTGCCGATGTGCCACATTTCCAGCGCCGGATGCCCGGCGTACCGGGTGGCGACCTGTTCGACCAGCCGGGCGGCGTGCTCGCGGAACACCGGGCTGGACGGGCAGAACTGCTGCCGCGCACCGGCGGACAGCCGGGTGCCGTCCGCGCGCACCGGCAGGATTTCCGGATACCGGTGGGAAAGCCACGGCGGCGGTGAGGCCGTCATAGTGGCGAGACAAGCGCGGACGCCGCCGGCGGCGAGGTTGTCCATCACCGTGTCGAACCAGCCGAAATCGAATTCTCCCGGCCGCGGTTCCACCTGCGCCCAGGAGAAAATCCCGACCGTCACCATCGAAACCGATGCCTCGGCCATCAGTTTCAGGTCTTCCGCCCACACGTCGGGCGACCAATGCTCGGGGTTGTAATCCCCGCCGTAGTACAGCCGATCCATCAGAGGAGACCCGCTTCCGCTAGTTTTCCCTTGATCTGCAGCAGTTCGTCGTCGTTGAGGGGGAGTTGCGGCGGTGCCATCACCGCGTTGTCGATGAATCCGCGCATCTTCATCGACGCCTTGAACGCGCCGAGCGCGGCCGAGCCGCGGCCCATCCGGTTCGGCGGCGCCACGTCGGTGATGCTGAACAGCGTCAGCAGCCGTTCCTGCTCGCGCCGCGCGGCCTGCGGGTTGCCGCCGCGGAAGTGGTCGTAGATCAGCACATAGCCGACCGGGTCGACGTTCCCGAGCCCCGGCACCGCGCCGTCCGCGCCCTGCGCGAGCGCGGAGTCCACGAGCAGTTCGGATCCGGTGAACACGGCGAACTGCTCCAGCCCGCGTTCGCGCCGCTGCTGCAGGACCATCCGGAACCCGGCTTCGTCGCCGCTGGAGTCCTTGAGCCCGGCCAGGACGCCGTCCGCGGCCAGGTTCAGCACCATGTCGCGGTCGAGCTTCGTGTGCACGGCCACCGGGATGTCGTAGGCGAAAATCGGCAGCGACGTCCGCTCGTGCAGGAGCCGGAAATGCCGGTCGATCTCCGCGACATGCGTGCGCGTGTAGTACGGCGCGGTCACCACGATGGCGTCCGCGCCGGCCGCTTCGGCGGTCTTCACGTGCTCCGCGACGCGCAGGGTCGTCATGTCGATACAGCCGGCGAGCACCGGGACCCGCCCGGCGACCTGGTCGACCGCGGTTTCGACGGTGATCCGGCGCTGGTCGTCGGGCAGGAAGGCGACCTCGCTGGACGATCCGAGCACGAAGATCCCGTGCACGCCGGCGTCGAGCTGGACTTCGATGTGCCGCCGCAGCGACGCGGTGTCCACGGTGAAATCGTCGTGGAACGGCGTGCACAGCGGCGGGATGATGCCGGCGAACTTGGGCGCAGTCATGAGGCGGTCACTCCGGTCGTGATCTCGGGATGGATGCAGCGGTACGTGTGCTCGTCCGGCCCGGACTGCGGTGGCAAGGCGAGGGAGCACTCATCGGTGGCTTTCGGGCAGCGCGTGTGGAACGGGCAGCCGGGCGGAGGCGCGGTCGCCGACGGCACCGGTCCACTGAGGACAATCGGTTCCACCGGGTGCAGCAGGCTCGGCGTCGCCGAAAACAGCGCCCGCGTGTACGGATGATGCGCGTGGTGCGGCAGTTCCGCGGCCGGGGCCTGTTCGACGATCCGGCCGAGGTACATCGTCACGATGCGGTCGCTCATCCGGCGCACGGTCTGGATGTCGTGCGACACGAAGACCATCGCCAGTTCGAGCTGTTCGCGCAGTTCCAGCAACAGGTTCAGGATCTGCGCGCGCACCGAAACGTCCAAAGCGGACGTCGGTTCGTCGGCCACCAGCAACGCCGGCCGCAAGGCGAGCGCGCGGGCGATCGCCACGCGCTGCCGCTGTCCGCCGGACAGCTGCGACGGCAGCGCGTCGGCCACACTGGACGGCAGACCGACGAGGTTCATCAGCTCCCGGACCCGTTCGGCGCGCTCCTCGGCCGTGCCGATCTGGTGCACGTCGAGCGGGTCGCGGAGGATCTTCGAGACGGGCAGCCGCCGGTTCAGCGCGGTCGACGGGTCCTGGAAGATCATGCCGACCGTGCGGCCCAGTTCGGCCGGACGCAACGCGGACAGCGGCTTCCCGTCATAGCGCACAGTGCCGGAGGTTGGCTTCTGAAGCCCGACCAGCACTTTGGCCAAAGTGGACTTTCCGCAGCCGGATTCCCCGACTACGCCGACGGTTTCGCCCTTCGCGATGGCGAGGGTCGCGTCGGTGAGCGCGTAGACCCGGTCGTGTCCGAACAATCCGGACCCGCGGATCTTGTGCACCACATGCACGCCGTCGACCTCGACGAGGCTCATGCTTGCGCTCCTTCTGCCAAGGCCACCACGGGACTTTCGGCGGGGTAGTGGCAAGCCACGAGATGCCCGTTGCCCGAAGGCTCAGGCGCGACCTCGAAGCAGTGCCCGCGAGCGGCGGGACACCGGCTCGCGAACCGGCAGCCGGGCGGGAAGTCCGCCGGTGCGGGCACGACGCCCTTGATCTGGGTGAGCTTCGCTTCGTTCTCCTCCAGCGACAGCACCGCGCTGAGCAGGCCGCGCGTGTAGTGGTGCCGCGGCGCGCCGACGACAGCCGCGGTAGCGCCGGTCTCGGCGACCTGCCCGCCGTACATCACCACAACGCGGTCGGCGATGTCGGATACCAGCGCGAGGTCGTGTGATACCAGCACCAGCGCGAAGCCCAGTTCCTCCTGCAACCGCAGCAAAAGCGCCATGATCTGCGCCTGCACGGTCACGTCGAGCGCCGTCGTCGGCTCGTCGGCCACGATCAGCTTTGGGCTGCGCGACAGCGCCATCGCGATGAGCACACGCTGCCGCTGCCCGCCGGAAAGCTCGTGCGGATACGCCCGCAGCGTCCGGCCGGGATCGAGGTTGACCAGTTCGAGCAGCTCTTCCGGCGTGCGCGTGCCGCCGCGCCGGGTGAACTGCTTGAGCTGCGCGCGGATCGTCATCGCCGGGTTCAGCGAGCTGAGCGCGTCCTGATAGACCATCGCCAGGTCGTGCCCGAGGTGCCGGCGGCGGACGTTCGGCTTCATGGTCAGCAGGTCGTCGCCCGCGAACCGGATCTCGCCGCTGAGCCTCGCGGCGTCCGGCTGCAGGCCCATGATCGACAGCGCGGTCAGCGATTTCCCGCAGCCCGATTCGCCGATCAGCCCCAGCACCTCGCCGGAACGGACCGAAAAGGACACTCCGTCGACGACGTTGACGCCGCTGTGCCGGTCCGGGAACGAGATCGCGAGATTCTCCACCGCCAGCACGGTTTCCCGGCCGGACAGATCCCTCGCCTTCGCCGCCAGCCGTTGCCCGGCTTCGCGCAGACCGCGCAGCGGCAGCACTGCCGGAACCGTTTCGGGGGCCAGTTCGATCTGCTGCGCCGCCTCGGCCGCCTTCGCGGTGCGGGCCGACGGCGCGGCCCAAGCGTCGGAGATCCCCTCGGAGAGGATGTTCAGCGCCAGCACCGTCGCCAGGATCAGCAGGCCGGGGAACAGCGTCGCCCACCAGCCGCCGGTCAGCACGAGGTCCTTGCCGTCCGACAGCACCGAACCCCACGACGGATCGGGCGGCTGGATGCCCGCCCCGATGAACGACAGCGACGCCTCGAACACGATCGCGTCCGCCACGGTCACCGTGCAGTACACGAGGATCGGCGCGGCGCAGTTGACCGCGACGTGCCGGGCGAGGATGAACAGCCGTTTCGCGCCGATCACCCGCTCCGCCGCGACGTAGTCCTCGCCGTACTGCGCGAGCACGTTCGCCCGCACCACCCGCGCCACCGGAGCCATGTTGAGGAAGCCGATGGCGAGGATCAGCACCAGGATGCCGCGCCCGAACACCGCCACCAGCACCGCGGCGAGCGCGATGCCGGGGAAGGCCATCAGGACGTCGAGGACCCGCATGACCAGGCCGTCGGCCCGGCGGCCGGACGTCGCCGCGAACGAGCCGACGACGACGCCCGCGACCAGCGCCAGCAGCGTCGCGCCGAGACCGATCGCGAGCGACCAGCGGGTCCCCGCGACGAGCCGGGAGAAGATGTCGCGGCCGGACTGGTCGGTGCCGAACCAGTGCGCCGCGCTGGGCCCGCCGGTGTCGGTGCTGAGCAGGTCCGGATTGTGCGTGGCCACGACGGTGCCGAGGACCGCGACGAGCCCGAGCACGATCAGCACGCCCAGCGCGATCCACGAGGACAGGGGAAGCCGCCGGAACCGGACGCCGGGCCGGGACAGCCGGGCGGTCAGGTTCGGGCGGAGGACCGGGCGCATCACGAGCGGCTCCGCAGACGGGGGTTGGCGACGAGGTAGAGCACGTCGACGATCAGGTTCACGAGCACGAACCCGGCCGCGATGGTGATCACGAAGCCCTGCACCTTGGCGGTGTCGCCGTCTTGCACGGCCTGGATCATGTTCTGGCCCATGCCGGGCAGCGCGAACATCGTCTCGATCACCACCGCGCCGCCGAGCAGGTAGCCGACCCGCAGGCCGAGCACGGTCAGCGGGTTGACCAGGGCGTTGCGCAGCACGTTCCGCCCGACCACGACGACCGGCGGCAGCCCGCCGCCGCGTGCGGTGCGCACGTAGTCCTTGTCGAGTTCCTCGACCATCGACGTCCGGATCACCCGGGTCAGCTGCGCGGCGACCGGCGCGGCCAGCGCGATCGCGGGCAGCGTCAGCGAGTTCAGCCAGCCGGAGAACGAATCCGCCGGGCTGACGTAGCCGCTGGTGGGGAACAGGCCCTTGCCGACCGCCAGCCACTGCACCAGCAGCAGCGCGATCCAGAACGCCGGGGCGGCGACGCCGGCGAGCGTCACGAACCGGATCAGGTGGTCCGGCCAGCGGCCGCGGAACAGCGCCGAGGTCACGCCGAGCACGACCGAGACGACGAGCGCCAGCGCCAGGCCGAGCAGGGTCAGCTGCACGGTGAGCGGGAGCGCGGTGGCGATGGTCTGGCCCACCGGCTCCTTGGTGATCACGCTCGTCCCGAAGTCGCCCTGCAGCAGATGCCACACGAAGTGCACGTACTGCAGCGGCAACGGGTCGAGCAGGCCGTTCTGCTCACGGAACTGCTGGAGCTGATCAGCGGTGGCGTTGGCTCCGTTGAACGCGGCCATCGCCGGGTCGACCGGCGAGAACCGCATCACGATGAACACGAACAGGATCACGCCGAGCAGCAGCGGGATCAGGGCGAGGATGCGGCCGGCCAGCATCCGCACGACGACTGTCACTTCGCGGGTCTCCTTGTCAGACCGGTTTGGCCTGGTTGAGGTAGATGCCCGGGTATCCCTGGGCGCGGACGCCGCTGATCGCCTTCGGGTCCCACGCGGTCCCCATCTGCGTGAAGACGATCGGGTAGATCACCGCCTGCTCGGAAATCTGGTCGAGCAACTGCTTGTACAGCCCGCCGCGCTTCGTCTCGTCGGTTTCCGCGGCGGCCTTGTCCTGCAACGCCAGCAACGCGTTGGTGTCGTCGCCGTTCCAGCGCGCGTACTTCGTCATGAGCACCGATTGCGCGTCGTAGTAATAGCGGATGAGCAGGTCCGGGTCGTTGCCGAACTGCAGCGGGTTGTTCGTGGTGGCCACGACCTGGAAGTCGTCGCCGTTGTCCAGTTTGGAGAACAGCGCCTTGGTGTCCTGGGAGTCCAAAGTGGTCTGCACGCCGATCGCGTCCCAGCCCTCCTTGATCACTTTGACGCAGTCGAGCACCAGCGAAGTGTTCGTTGTGGACAGCGAGATCTTCAAGCTGCTCACGCCCGCTTCGGCGAGCAGCTGCTTCGCCTTTTCCGGGTTGAACTCGAAACTCTGCGACGCGGGCTGCGAACCGGGCAGCTTGGGGTTGATGAACGACGTGCCCGCGGTTCCGGTGCCGCGCAAGCCGATCTCGATCATCTTCTTCTTGTCGATCGCGTAATGCAGCGCCTGGCGGACCCGCTTGTCGGCGAACGGCGAGTGCTTGGTGTTGAAAAGCAGGAACAGGTTGTTGCCGCCGTCGGCGAATTCGACCGTGCGGCCCGCCTTGCGGAGCTGCTCGGCGTTGGCGGGCGGGATGTTCTCCGCGATCTGCGCGTCCGGCTTGGCCCCGGAGATCGCCGCGACCCTCGGCGCGGAATCCACAATGGACTTCCAGAGCATCTTGTCGTACGCGGCCGGGCGCGGGCCGTTGTAGTCCGCGAACTTCTCGAACGAGGTGTGCGAGAGCGGCGCCTGCTCGGTGATCTTGTACGGTCCGGAGCCGACGACCTTGCCCGCGGCGGCGGCCTTCCAGTTGTTCTCGAACACGTGCTTGGGCACGATCTTGCAGATCTGGATCCGCTGCAGCGCGTACGGGAACGCGAACTTCAGCTTGAACTCCACTGTCTTCGCGTCGACCTTCGTGACCGACTCCAGCCACTGCGCGAAGAAGCTGTGGATGAGCACGTTTTCTTTCGGGTCGAGCACACGGGCGTAGGTGAACACCACGTCGTCCGCGGTCACCGGCTTCCCGTCGTGCCACTTCGCGCCGTCGCGCAGTTCGAAGCGCAGCGTGGTGCTCTTGAGGTCGGCAGGCAGCGCCTTGGCCAGGCCGGGGAACGGTTCCCGGGTGACCGGATCGCCTTCGACGAGCGATTCGTAGCTGTGCAGGATCGCCGCCATCGCGAACGCCGACGCGGTCTGCAGCGGGTCCCAGGTCTGGTTGTTGCCGTACCCGATCACCGCGGTGACGGAACCGGACGAACTGCCGGTCTTGTTGGTCGACGCGGGGCCGCCGCACGCGGCGAGCGTCGACGAAACCGCTGCGGCGGCCCCGGCGAGGCCGGCGTAGCGCAGCAGTGCGCGCCGGTTGAACTGAGTCCCCATGGCGGTTCGGGACATGGCGTCTCCTGACTTGATGCGGTGTTCCACCCAGAAAGCATCGAGAAGTAGGACGTGGGACGTCCTATGACTTGCCGGAACCCTAAGTCCCGTTCCCGCCCCGGTCAAGAGGCTTGTTCCCACCCGCGCGGGTGCAGCGGCGCGAGCCGATCATGACGTAGGATGTCCTCCGATGGCGACGTGCCAGTGCAAGAAAGACATCCGGGAGACACGTGTGGCGCGCCCGCAACGCAGTGAAGAGATCACCAAGCAGATCATCGACCTGATCGTCGACCGGCAGCTGCCGACCGGCGCGCCGATGCCGACCGAACTGAGCCTCGCCGAGGACATCGGGGTCAGCCGGAATTCGATCCGGGAGGCGGTGAAGGCGCTGCAGGCGCTCGGCATCGTCGAGGTCCGGCACGGGTACGGCACGTTCGTCGGCTCGGCGGGGTCGGAGGCGCTGCAGACGTGGCTGCTCTTCCGCACGCGCAGCCGCGGCAGCACCGACGCCGGACGGCTGCGCGACCTGCTCGAGGTCCGCGAGATGATCGAAACGGAGCTGACCAGCCGGGTCGCGCGCGACCACCGGCCGGAGCTGATCGGGGAACTGCAGGCGTGCGTGGCGCGGATGCGCCGCAAGGGGCCGGACGCGGCGGTGGCCGACCGCGAATTCCACGACCTCATCTGCGCCGAGGCGGGGTTCGACCTGGCGCGCGAGCTGACCGGCTTGTTCTGGGACGTCTACCGGGCCGCGGAAGGCGAAATGGGCGGGCCGGTTTCGTCCGCTCCGGCCACCGCGAAACGACACCAGGCGATCGTGGACGCGCTCGTGAGCGGCGACGCGGAGGCGGCCGCGCACGCGGTGCACCGGCATTTCGACGAGGTGCGCAAGCGCGCGAAAGCCGGTCGCTACGGCGGCTTCGGGGAGGCGCGGCCCGCGGTTTCCGGTTCGGCCGCCAGCTGAGTGTGGTTAGGCTGGACAGGTGACGACTCCGGAGATCGCCTTCCTGCCGCCGTCCGCCGCCGAGGACGCCGCGCTGGTGGCCTTGCTGACCGATCTGGTGAACACCGTCTACGCGAAGGCCGAGGCGGGATTGTGGGCCGGTTCGGCCGATCGGACCAATGCCGCGGAGATGGCCGGGCTGGTTCGCTCGGGGGAAATCGCGGTCGCCCGGATCGACGGGGCCGTGGTGGGCTCGGTCCGGATCCAGCGGCTGGCTGAGGACCTCGGGGAGTTCGGTCTGCTCGCTGCCTCGCCGGAGGTGCGCGGCGCTGGGATCGGGCGGGAGCTGGTCCGGTTCGCGGAGAGGCATTGCCGGGCCGAGGGGTGCACGCGGATGCAGCTCGAGCTGCTGGTGCCGCGGGAGTGGACGCATCCGTCCAAGGAGTTCCTCGCGCAGTGGTACGGCCGGCTGGGGTACCGGGTGGTGGAGACGTCGACGATCGACGGGCCGCATCCGGAGCTGGCTCCGCTGCTGGCCACTCCGTGCGATTTTCTGATCTGGCACAAGGAACTCGGCTGATCTTGGCGCGGGATTTCCGTCCGGTTTTGTCCTGGTGTCAATTCTGACCAGGTGGTAGGAATTGGCGAAAGCCCTCTACCTCTGGGAGTTGGCATGGGTGGACCTTCGGTGCAGCTCTACTCGGTGCGCGACGCGTTCGCGGCCGATCCGGACGAGACGTTGCGGCGGCTGGCTGCGATCGGGTTCGGCAGCGTGGAGCCGTACGGGGTGGTGGAGAACGTCGAGGCGCTTCGTGCGGGGCTGGCCGCGCACGGGTTGAGCGCGCCGACCGCACACGCCGCGTTGGTCGGGAAGGATCTGGACGCGGTGTTCGCGGCGGCTCGGGAATTGGGGATCGAAGTCGTCATCGAACCGATGATTCCGGCGGCGCAGTGGCAGAATTCAGCGGATATCGTTGCCGCTGCGGAAGCGCTCAATGCCGCGGCGAAGGTCGCGGCGGGATACGGCGTCCGGGTCGGGTACCACAATCATTGGTGGGAGCTGGAATCGCGGATCGACGGGCGCAGCGCGTTGGAGGTCTTCGCGGATCGGCTTGACCCGGAGGTCGTGCTGGAGGTCGACGCCTACTGGGCCACGGCGGGCGGCGAGGACGCGCCCGCGTTGCTGCATCGGCTGGGGGAGCGGGTGCGCGCGATTCACGTGAAGGACGGGTCGCTGGCGGTCGATGCTTCCGGGCAGGTGCCCGCGGGGCAGGGGCGGGTGCCGCTGGAGGATGTGCTCGCGGCGGCTCCGGAGGCGTTGCGGGTGGTGGAGTTCGATCGGCATGAGGATGTTTTCGGCGGTATCGCGGAGAGTTTCGCTTATCTCGCTGGGGTGGGGAAGTGACGGTCGGGGTCGGGGTCGTCGGGGCTGGGTTTATCAGTGACACCTATTTGGAGAATTTGACAGCGTTTCCGGATCTGCGGGTGGTGGGGGTCGCTGATCTCGATTTATCCCGGGCTCGGGGGCAGGCGGCGAAATACGGGGTTCCTTGGAGCGGGTCGATGGCGGATCTGCTCGCGTTGCCGGATGTCGAGATCGTCGTGAATCTGACTGTGCCCGCGGTGCATGTCGAGGTGAGTCTCGCGGCGGTGGAGGCGGGGAAGCACGTTTGGTCGGAGAAGCCGATCGGGGTTGATCGGCCGACGGTGCGGAAACTTCTCGACCGGGCGCGGGAAAAGGGCGTGCGGGTGGCTGGGGCGCCGGACACCCTTCTGGGGGCTGGGCACCAGACCGCGCTTCGTGCGCTCGGCCGGATCGGGGTTCCTGTTGCGGCGCTGGCGTTGTTTCAGACGCCTGGGCCGGAGAGCTGGCATCCCGCGCCGGAGTTTTTGTTTCAGGCCGGGGGCGGGCCGTTGCTGGATATCGGGCCTTATTACTTGACGCAGCTGGTGCAGGTTTTTGGGGCGGTGCGGAAGGTTACCGGGGTTGGGGGGAAGGGGCGGGAGACTCGGGTGATTGGGGCTGGGCCTCGGGCTGGGGTTGAGTTTGCGGTTACTGTGCCTACTACGGTTAGTGCGTTGATCGAGTTTGCGCGCGGGGGGTGTGCGCAGGTTTTGTTGTCTTTTGATTCTGCGTTGCGGCGGACTGGGGTTGTTGAGGTTTCTGGTTCGTTGGGGACTGCGGTTTTGCCGGATCCTAATCGGTTTGACGGTTCTGCTGTGGTGCATGTGGGTGGGGAGTCTGAGGAACTTGTCGCGGTGGGGCATTCGGGTTCTCGGGGTACGGGGGTGCTTGATTTGGCTCGGTCGGTTCGGGCTGGGGTGGGGGAGAGGGCTTCCGGGGAGATGGCTTATCACGTGCTGGATGTGATGGTGGCTGTTGAGGAGTCCATGGAGCTTGGGGTGGGGGTTGAGGTCTCCAGTCGGGTGGAGCCGGGGGAGCTGTTGCCCGTTGAGTGGGATCCGTTTTCGCGGACGTTGTGAACGGCTCGTCGCCTGGCGGCGACATCGC
Source organism: Amycolatopsis sp. Poz14 (assembly GCF_006704225.1). NCBI lineage: Bacteria > Bacillati > Actinomycetota > Actinomycetes > Pseudonocardiales > Pseudonocardiaceae > Amycolatopsis > Amycolatopsis sp. Poz14. Next base: position 7,402,026 of record NZ_JACLHD010000001.1, on the reverse strand, counting down.
TTGTGCGTGCGTGGGGCACCCCGAAGCTTGATTGTGCTGACGGTCTGGGGGTGCTTGTCAAGGCGGGAAAGATGCCTTGACAAGCACCCCCAGACCGCAGATGAGCTTCGTATCGGGGTGCGGGGGAGGGGCTGGGTGCCTCGCTCGTTGGGTGCATCGGTGCAGGGGGTGGGGCTGGGTGCCTCGATCGTGGGTGCACCGGCTGCGGTTTTTGTGCGGTGTTTGGGCTGATCGTGGTGTTTTGCTTTAGTTCGGGAACAGGGGGACGGTCAGGAGAGTTTGCAGAGAGAGGCGGAGGGAACCGACTGCATCTACTTGCGTGGGGGTGGTGAGCCACTGGACCTGGAGGCCGTCCATCAGTGCGATGAAGGTGAGTGCCGCCAAGTCCGGGTCCGTGCCGGGGCGCAGCTCGCCTGTTTCGGCGAGCGCGCGGAACGACTGGGCGATGCTCTCGCGGGCCTCGCGGTAATGGCGGGCGAAGTAGGCGTGTGCGGGGTGGTCTTCCGACACGGCTTCGGCGGCGAGGCGGGAGTACACCTCGACGATGCCCCGGTGGCGGATGTTGTATTCGGCCAGCGCGATGAAGCGGCGCAGGACTTCCAGGCCGGGCGGGGCGGAGAGTTGTTCCCGGACGGCGTCCTCGGCGTCGCGGCGTTCCAGGACTGCCGCGAGCAGTGCTTCCTTCGTCGGGAAGTGGTACAGCAAGCCGGCGTGGGTGATGCCTGCTCGTTTGGCTATTTCCCGCAGCGACGCACCGTGGTAGCCGGCCTCGCCGTACACCGCGGCGGCCGCCGACACGATGTCGTCCCGGCGGATTCTGCCCTTCAGGTAGCCCTCGCTCACGGGGCGGCGATCGGTTCGGCTTCCACCCGCCCATCATGCCCCAGCGCGTCCCGCACCCGTGTTCCTGACTGGACCCGACCCCCGAAGAGGAGCCGAGCCCGATGACCGAGCTTTCCCCGCCCCCGGTGCTGCCCCGCGCGGCGCGCGTCGGCACCTGGATCGTGTTCGCCCTGTGCGGGTTCGCGGTCGGCATGTGGGTGGTGCACATCCCGGTGATCGAGCGCGCGACCGGCGTCTCGCACACCGCGCTCGGGGCGCTGCTGCTCGTGCTCGGCGGATCGGCGCTGATCGGGATGCAGGTCACCGGCCCGCTCGCGGACCGGTTCGGGCATCCGCGGGTGGTGTCCGTCGCGGGGGTGCTCGTCGGGGTCGCGGTGGTGCTGCCGGGGTTCGCGGCGAACTGGTGGACGCTCGGGCTCGCGCTCGCGGCGTTCGGGTTCTTCAACGGCTCCCTCGACGTCGCGATGAACGCGCACGCGGTAGTCGTCGAACGCGCTTATCCGCGGCCGATCATGGCCGCCTTCCACGCGATGTGGTCGATCGGCGGTGCGATCGCGGCCGTCGTCGGCGCGGCGGTGCTTGGCGCGGGAGTGCCGACGCTCGTGTCGCTCGGCGGTACCGGAGTCCTGTGCATCGTGGTTTCGCTGGTGGTCCGCCGGTACTTGCTCGACTCGTCGGAGGAGACCGCCGAAGAAACCACCGAGGAAGCCAAACCGGCCCGCACCCCGATGCGCGTGGTGTGGCTGCTCGGTCTGCTGGCTTTCGCGCTGATGCTGTCCGAGGGCGTCGCGAACGACTGGGCCGCGCTGTATCTCCGGGACGGGCTGGGGACGTCCGAAAGCACCGCCGCCCTGGCTTACGGTTCGTTCGCGGTGGCGATGACCGTCGGCCGGTTCGCGACCGACCGGGTCGCCGCGCTGGCCGGACCGGTCGCGGTGGTCCGTTACGGCAGCGGGCTCGCCGCGCTGGGACTGGCGATCGCGTCGCTCGCGCCGTGGGTGCCGCTGTCGTTGTGCGGCTGGGCGTTGTTCGGGCTCGGGCTGTCCGGGGGCGTCCCTCAGCTGTTCACCGCGGCGGGCAACCTGGACAAACGCGCGTCCGGGGCGCTGATGGCGCGGGTGGTCGGCGTCGGCTACGTCGGACTGCTGGCCGGCCCGGCGATCATCGGCGGACTGGCGCACTGGGTGCCGCTGAACGTCGCGTTCCTGCTTCCGCTGGCATTGTGCCTGGTGGCGGTGGTGTTCGCGTCCGCGATGAAGCCCCGCGGCTGAGTCATCCGCCGCAGGCCCGCGGCTCCAGCGCCTGGCCCCCGCCGGACAGCGCGACCGTTCCGGACTCCCCGCCCCCGCCTGCCGCGACCACCGTGCACACGATCTGCGCGACCGCGTTCGGCGACAGTTCCCGGACGTTCACGCCGATCTCCGCGTCCGAGACCCCGATGGCGATCGGTTCGAACGACGGCGGAAGCTCCGTCGTGTAACCGCTGGCCCGTTCGTCCTCGTCCGGCCCTCGCTCCAGCGCGCGGACCCGGTCCGCGGCCACGTCGCCGATACCGGTGCGCACCACCGGAACGACCTTGCCGTTCAGCACGAAATACACCGTCGCCGTGTGCGCGTTGTTCCCGTTCGGCGGACCGCTGGGCGCGTTCTCCCCGGGGATCACCCCGCTGGGCCGCACCCCGCAGCCGCTCGCCAGCACCAAGACCGCGAGCAGCGCCAGCCACCGTTTCACCGTCGCACCTCCCGAGGCAGCCGCAAGGTGAACACCGCGCCGCCTTCGGGCCGGTTGCCCGCGGTCAGTTCCCCGTGGTGCAGCCGCGCGTTTTCCCAGGCGATCGCGAGCCCGAGCCCGCTCCCTTCCGACCGGCTGCGAGCGGTGTCCGCCTTGTAGAACCGGGAAAACACGTGCGGAAGCACCTCCTCGTCCAAGCCGGAGCCGGAATCCTCGACGGTGAGCGTGACCCCCGCCTGGTCGCCCCGCAACCGCACGGTCACCGGCTCCGCGCCGTGCCGCAACGCGTTCCCGACGAGGTTGGCCACGATGACGTCGAGCCGGCGCGGATCGACCCGGGCCCGGATTCCTTCCGGCATATCCGTCTCCACGGCGAAGCCCCGCGCTCGCAGTGTCGCCCGAACCGCCTCGGCCACGTCGACGTCGTCCACCTCGAGCGAAGCGGTGCCGGAGTCGAAACGGGTGACCTCGATCAGGTCGTTCACCAGCCGCGTCAGGTTGTGGGTTTCTTGGCTGACCAGCCGCACCGCCTCGCCCGCAGCGTCCGGCAGCCGCTTCGCTTCGGCATCGAGCATGTCGGTGACCGCGGTCATCGCGGCGAGTGGCGTGCGCAGTTCGTGTGACACGTCGGCGACGAACCGTCGTGCGTCGGCTTCCATCCGGCGCAGTTCGCCGACGTGGCGTTGCAGCGAGTCGGCGGTCGCGTTGAACGTCTCGGCGACGCTCGCCAGTTCATCACTGCCGCGGACAGCGATGCGGGCGTCGAGGTCGCCCGCGCCGAGCCTGCGCGCCGCGCGTTGCAGCTCGCCGACCGGCCGCAACACGCTGCCTGCGGCCAGCACGGCGAGGATCAACGCCACCACCAGCGCGGCCCCGCCGGCGAGCCACGCGTCCCTGGCCAGGCGGTTCACCGCGTCGATTTCCGCGTCGAGATTGCGCAGTTCGTAGATCTCGATGCCGGACGGGATCGTCGGATTCCGCCGGTCGCCGGTCGAGATCAGCAACGGCGAGCCCAGCAGCAGCTGTGTCACGCCGCCGACGTCCACGCGCTGCCACGCGACCCGCCCGGACCGCACGACCGCCCGCAGTTCCGGCGTGATCACCGAGGCGGGCATGTCGCCCGCGCTGTGGCCGCCGCTCGTCACCAGCGCGGCCGTTTTCCGGCCGTTCAGCCGGTCGGCGACCGATTGCAGCGCGCTCGTGTCCACCGGCTGCCGGGGGAGCGGGTACAGCTGCTTGAGCTGGTTCGTCATCTCGGTGGCGGCGTTGTCCTGGGTGCGCTGCAGGATCCCGTTCCTCGCCTGCACGTAGCCGATCCCGGCGACGGCCATCGCGGTGAACACGCTCAGCAGCGCGAACGCCACCAGCAGCCGGGTGCGCAGCCCGCGCAGCCGCCAGCCGGTCACAGCGGCCCGAAGCGATAGCCGAAACCGCGCAGGGTCTGGACGTACACCGGTTTCGCCGGGTCGTCCTCGATCTTCGCGCGCAGCCGCTGCACGCACGCGTCGACGAGCCGCGAATCGCCGAGATAGCCCTGGTCCCACACGGATTCGAGCAGCTGCTGACGGCTCAGCACGCGCCCGGGCGCCGACGACAGTTCCAGCAGCAGCCTCAGTTCGGTCGGCGCGAGCCCGATCACCGTGCCGTGCTTGCTGACCACGAGGCCTTCACGGTCGATCGTCAGGTCGCCGTGCCGTTCCGGACCCGGTTTCGCGTCCGCACTGCGCGGTTCGCCGCCGGTCCGGCGCAGCACCGCGCGGATGCGCGCCTCCAGCACCCGGGCCTGCGCGGGTTTGACGACGTAGTCGTCGGCTCCGGCTTCGAGCCCGGCCACCACGTCGATGTCGTCGTTGCGGGCGGTGAGCATGATGATCGGCAGGTCGCCGGCGGCGCGGATGCGGCGGCAGACCTCGAAGCCGTCCATCCCGGGCAGCATGAGGTCGAGGACCACGACGTCGGCCGGGTCCCCGGCGAGCCGGGCGAGGCCTTCCTCGCCGGTCTCCACCGCGTCGACCGTGTGGCCCTGGTAGGTCAGGGCCAGCCGCAGGCCGTCGCGCACGGCCTGGTCGTCTTCGATCAGCAGCACCCTCGGCATGTCTCCCACTATCGCAGTCCGCCCGTCCGGCCGCCCGGACAGTCCACAGCGGACGGCCGGAGCCCAGCCTGCCCGGCCCGGATCCCCGCGTGGTGCGTGCCGTGTCATCGTTCGGTAACAGCGCCGCCGCGGCGAACTGTTACAGAGCTGTCAAACTCCGAGCGCAGTGCGCGCACACTGGGGCCCGAAAGTGGACCTCATGATCGAGTCGCTTCGCCGGCCCCGGGTCTTCGCGGCCGTCACCCGCCTTCTGGCGCTGACGCTGCTCCCGGCCGCGTTCCTGCGTTCGCCCGGCCGCGGCCGCTACCTGGCCTGCCAGTGGGCGCTCGCGATGCGTTACCCGGCCGAGGACCTGGCAGGCTTGAGCGAACCGGCCCGCGCGGCCTTCACCGCGGCGCGCGCCGAGGCATTCTGGCGGGACCACCAGCTCATCGGCCTCACCTCGGGCCACCGCGACGCCGCGCACCAGCACCGGCTGTTCGCCGAAGAGGTACACCGCACCGGCTCCGTCACCTCGGCCCGGCGTCGGGTGCTGCCACCGCACGAGTCGGCACACGTCCGGGGCACAGCGCTCGACGTACGCCCGACCGAAGGAGCGGCGTGGCTGGAGGAGCATGGGGCGGAGTACCGGCTGTATCGCCGCTACGACAACGAATGGTGGCACTTCGAGTACCACGCGGACACCGTGCCGATGCGGCTGCCGGACCCGGGCGCGCTGCGTCCGCCGTCGATGGCTCGGGCGGCCAGCTAGGGCGATTTCCCGGGCGCGGCAAGGGATTCCAGGTATCTCCGCTCGGGAACGCTGAGCGTTTTCCGTGCCGCGGAACGGTAATAGCCCCGAGCTTGCTCGGGTTCGCCCGCCAGGTCGAGCAGGTGCGCGCGCACGACGTCGACGCGGTGGTGTTCGTCCAGTCCGGCGATCTCGTCCAGCTGCCGCAACCCTTCGCGGGCGCCGTGGACCATCGCGACCGGGACGATCCGGTTCAGCGCCGCGACCGGACTCGGCGCGAGGGCGAGCAGCAGGTCGTAGAGGGCGAGGATCTGCGGCCAGTCGGTGTCCTCGGCGCGGGCCGCCTCGGCGTGCACGGCGGCGATCGCGGCCTCGAGCTGATACGGCCCGAGCTGGGCGGTGACCAGGGTTTTCCCGATCAGGTCGAGCCCTTCGGCGATCGCGGCGGCGTCCCAGCGGCTGCGGTCCTGCTCGGCCAGCGGCACCGAGGCGCCGTCCGGCCGGGTCCGCGCGGGCCGCCGGGCGTCGGTGAGCAGCATGAGCGCCAGCAGCCCGGCGACCTCGCCGTTATCGGGGACCTGCGCGTGCAGCTGCCGGGTCAGCCGGATCGCCTCCGCGGTCAGCTCGACCCGGTTGACGGCGGTCCCGGAACTGGCGGTGTGCCCCTCGGTGAAGATCAGGTACAGCACCTGCAGCACCGCGGCCATCCGGTCGGCCCGTTCGCCCGGCGGCGGCATCCGGAACCGGGCCCCGCTGAGCCGTTTCTTCGCCCGGTTGATCCGCTGGCTCACGGTTTTCTCCGGAACCAGCAGCGCCCGGCCGATCTCCGCGGTGGTGAGGCCGCCGACCGCGCGCAGCGTCAACGCGAGCTGCGACGGTTTGGCGAGTTCGGGGTGACAGCACAGCATCAGCAGGGTCAGCGTGTCGTCCTCAGCCGGGGCCAGTTCCGGTTGCGGCACCGCCAGCGCGGCGACCGTCTGCTCGCGGTGCCGTCGGGCGGACTCGCTGCGCTCGATGTCGATGCGCCGGCGTGCGGCCGCGGTGATCAGCCAGCTCTTGGGGTTGTCCGGCAGGCCCTGCTCCGACCATTTCACCGCAGCCGACAACAGCGCTTCCTGCACCGCGTCCTCGCAAAGCGTGAAATCGCCGAACCGGCGGCAGACGGCGGTGAGCACCTGCGGCGAGAGGTCGCGCAGGAGCTGCTCGAAACCGGCCGGGGGAGTCAGAGATCCAGCTCTTTCACGTTGCGGATCGGCCGTACCTCGACCTTGCCGTACAGCGCGTCCGGCACCCGCGCGGCGTGCTCCAGCGCCCGCTCCATGCTCTCGCATTCGACCAGGTAGAAGCCGACCAGATGCTCCTTGACCTCGGCGAACGGCCCGTCGCTCGCTACCGCCTTGCCATCCTGCACGGTGACGCACTTGGCTTCGGCGGGATCGGCCAGCCCGTCGCTGAGCACCAGCTCGCCGGACTCCTCGAGCGCCCGGTCGAGCGCGAGGTGGCTCCGGCCGAACGCGGCCTTCTGCTCGTCCGAGAACTCCTCCCAGAGCGCCCGGAACCGCGGGTTGCTGTGGATCATGATCAGGTACCGCACGACGGCCCCCTCCGAAAACTTTTTCGCCGCCGGTTGTCGCCTCGCGGATTCCGGCTCCGACGTCCCCCGTGTCCAGGTCAGCTGAAGAAGGAGCATAGCCGTGCGGAAGATCGTGGCCGGACTGTCGGCGTCGCTGGACGGGGTGACCGAGTCGCCGCCGGAGTGGATGATGCTGAACCACGAGGCGGACGAGGTGATCCGCGCCGGCATCGCCGAATCGGACGCCGTCCTGCTCGGCCGGAACACCTACGCGGACTTCGCCCGGATGTGGCCCGCGCTGGGCGACTCGTCGCCGATGGCCGCGTTCCTGAACAACACCCCGAAGTACGTCGTGTCGAGCACGCTCACCGAAGTGAACTGGAGCGGTTCGACGCTGCTCGGCCCTGATGTAGCGGCCGAGTTGACCGCGCTGAAGAGCAAGCCGGGCAAGAACATCCACATTCCCGGCAGTCCGCGGCTGGTGCGGTCGCTGCTGCTGACGGGCTTGCTCGACGAGCTGAACCTGCTGATCCACCCGATCGTGCTCGGTTCGGGCGAGCGGCTGTTCTCGACGGCTTCTTCCCGGGCTGACCTCGAACTCGTCGCTTCCCGGACGTTCGGCAATGGCGTCCTCTGCGTGACTTACCGCCCTCGGCACTGACAATTATCCAGGAGGAAAAATGTTCGACACCAGCAAGGCATTCAGCGGTTTCTCCGTCGACGACATCCCGGCCGCGCGGAAGTTCTACGCCGAGACGCTCGGCATCGAGGTCACTGAAAACTGGGGGATGCTGCGGCTGCGTCTCGCCGAAGGGCGTGAAGTCCTCGTCTACCCGAAGGGCGACAAGCACGTTCCGGCTGAGTACACGATTCTCAACTTCCCGGTGGACGACATCGACCAGGCGGTCGCGGACCTCGGCGCGGCCGGGGTTTCCTTCGAACCGTTCGACGGCGTCGACGAAAAAGGCATTTTCCGGCTCGGTGGACCACTGATCGCGTGGTTCCGCGATCCGGCGCGGAATATTCTTTCGGTGCTTCAGGAAAACTGAGGACAGGACCGCAAAACTGAAGATGCCGGAACGCGCGCCCGGATGAGAAGTTGGAGGCATGACGACAGTTTCGGGGCCGGCTCGCACGAGCTGGCGGGGAGTGCTCGCGCTGGCGGCGGCGGTGGTCGTGGTCGCTTCGGCAATGGGCTTTTTCCGGGCTTTCACGATGCCCGGAATGGACTCGATGGACGCGATGGGTCCACCGGGTTCGACAGCCGGCCGGCGGCTGCACGGCATGGCGCTGGCCGACATGCCGGAAATGTTCGTCGCCGGCGCGGCCTTGCTCCTCGCGCTGGGAGCCGCGCTCGTCCTCGGCCGGACGCGGCAGGGTGCGGTCCCGGCTGTCCTGCCTCCGCACACGGTCCGGGGAAGGCGGACGATCGCGGCGGTCGCCACCGCCGCGCTCACGATCGACATCAGCAAGACGTCGACGCTGGGGTTCGTCATCCCCGGCCTGCGCACGGAATACGGCATCGACGCCTCGACCGCGTCGCTGCTGGCGGTGAGCGGGCTGTCCGGCACCGCGCTGGGCGCGCTGCTGTGCAGCAGGCTGGCCGAGCGCATCGGCCGTCGAGCCTGTTATCTGCTCGCCACGCTCGGGTTCACCGCCACGAGCATGTGCGGCACCATGCCGGATTTCGGCGGCAACGTGGTGATGTGCTTCCTGATGGGCATCGCCGTCGGCGGGCTGGCTCCGATGCTGATCACGGTGCTCAGCGACCTCTTCCCGGGGCCGGGCAGGGGAGCGGCGGTCACCGGCCTGTCGATCCTCGCGACCGCGATCGGCTACCTGGTCGCGTCCGGTTCCGCGTTGTGGCTGGAGCCCGTCTTCGGCTGGCGGGTGCTGTGGCTCATCGGCGCGCCGACCGGACTGCTGCTGGCCGCCGCGGCAGCCGTCATCCCGGATCAGCGGAGCACCCGCGAGCCCGCCGCGTCGGAGGACAACTGGCTGGCCCGGAACACGCTCACGACCCGCCTGCAATGGGTGTTCGCCTTCTCGATCGGCTTGACCACATTCGGCCTGACCACCTGGGTGCCGACCCTGTCCCGCGTCGGCGGCCTCCCGCTGACCACGGCGAACGCCCTGCTGACCGGATCCGCGGTGGCGATGGTGCTGTGCGCGGGACTGCTGGTCCTCGGCTACCGCCGCTTCGGCCCGACCGGCGTCACGGTGCGGCTGGCCGTCTGCGTCGCGATATTGCTGTTGGCGCTCGCGGTCTCGGGATGGGCGGTAGCTGTGCCGTGGCTGTCGGCTGCGGTGCTGACGGTCGCCTTGCTAGGCGTCAACACGATGGCGGCGGTGTTCCTGCCAGTCGCCGCCGATGTGGCCGATGACGGCTTGCGCGGGCGGGTCGCAGGGTCGGTGTCGTTCTTCAACCGGCTCGGCGGGTTGGCTGGCCCGTTGGTGCTTTCGCTGCTGGTGAGGTCGGTGTCGGAGGTACTGGTTTCGGTCGCGCTCCTGGCAATGCTGTGCGGTTCGGTCGCGGCCTATACGAGCCGTCGACAACGGGTGCTGCGGAAGGCCGCAGCGGTCAGAACCGCCGCGTGAACGGCAGCGGACGGCGCATCCGCACCAGCAGCAGCAACGGAACCAGCACGTAGGGGAGGTTGAACGCGAGGAACTTGGCCGGGTTGCCGGTGCGCGTCGCCGGGGCGCCGAAGAACTCGACGCCGAACACGACGATCCCGGTGAGCGTGACGATCATCGTCGCGTAGACCACCGCGAACAGCTGGATCCCGTTGCGGCCCGCGACGAGGCACCAGACGAGCACGACGTAGAACGGGAGGTATACGAACGCCGACAGGCCGGTGACGATCCGCATCCAGTCCGGCGGGTGCATGAAGAGCGGGTCGGCGTCGTGGGCGTACCAGTAGTTGGAGTCGACGAAGAAGTTGCCGGTCGGCCGCGAGAAGTCGACGCCGACCGTCGGCAGCAGGTCGCTGATCAGCGATGTCACCGTGAACGCCGAGAAGATCACGGCGAAGAAAATGTCGATCTTGCGCTCGCGCAGGGGCAGGTTCGCCGTCGTGGTGCCCATCGGCGGATTGTAGGGCGTCGCAGCGGCGATTTCGGCAGTACAGTCGCGGTCATGAACGCGTTCCAGGTGTGCCTCTGGGTGTTCGCGGGAGTGTGCGCCGGCTGCTGGCTGCTGTCGGTGCTCACCAGGGAGTACTCCTGGGTGGACCGGATCTGGTCGGTCGTCCCGGTGGCTTACGTCGGCATCTTCGCCGGGCACGCGGGGTTCGCGGACGCGCGCCTGAACCTGCTGTTCGCGCTCGTGTTCCTGTGGGGCGCGCGGCTCACGTTCAACTACGGCCGCAAAGGCGGCTACGCGCCCGGTGGCGAGGACTACCGCTGGGCGGTGCTGCGCGGCCGGATGGCTCCGTGGCAGTTCCAGCTGTTCAACCTTTTCTTCATCACGCTCTACCAGAACGTGATCCTGCTGCTCATCACTCTTCCCGCGTGGACCGCGCTCGACCATCAGACTCCGCTGGGCACCGCCGACATCGTGCTGGCCGTCGTGTTCCTCGCGTGCCTGGCCGGCGAGACGATCGCGGACCAGCAGCAATGGAACTTCCACCAGTGGAAGAAGCGCGAGACCGCCGCCGGGCGCACTCCCGAACCGCGGTTCGCGCAGACCGGGCTCTTCCGGTTTTCCCGGCACCCCAACTTCTTCTTCGAGCAAGCGCAGTGGTGGCTGGTGTTCCTGATCGGCGTCTCCGCGGCCGGCGCGGTCACCTGGACGATCGCCGGCGCGGTCCTGCTGACGGCGCTGTTCATCGGCTCGACGATCTTCACCGAGAGCATCACCCTCGGCCGCTACCCCGAGTACGCGGACTACCAGCGGCGAGTCTCGCCGATCGTGCCGTGGTTCCCGCGCCGGGCCGACCGCCGCGGAAGCGCCGTCGGGTCCACTTCGGACTGAGTCCGGCCCGCGGTGTGACCGCCCTCACGGGAATGCCGTGAACCTCCCCGGTGTCCGATGAGTCGGAAGGGATACCGTTCGCCCGGTAGGGTCACGGTTCACACGACTGGGGGTAGTTTCATGATCGGTTTCGAAACCGACCTCGACGACCTGCGCAAGGCGAGCGGGTTCGTCGCGAACGCCGGGGACGCGGCGGAGACCGCGCGCGGCGGAGTGCGCAGGCTGGACCTGCCCGACGCGGTCGGCCCGGCCGCCATCATCGGCTCGATCGACCTGTTCGGCGGCGGCCCGACCACCGCGTTCGGCGGATCGCTCGGCATGCCCAAGATCGCGGCGGCGTACGAGAACCACCGCGCGAAGGTCGAGGAAGCGCTCGCGAAGCTGGCCTACACGACGCATCAGGCGAGCGAAGCGCTCAAGCGCGTGGCGGAGCTGTACGAGGCGTCGGACGCCGAGGCGCAGTCCGCGGTGCGGCGCGCGGGCGGAGAGGTGCGCTGACGTGAGCGAGCAGGAAGACTACTTCGGGCTCAGCGGCGGCTCGGACGGGCGTCCGCGCGCGGAACTGCTCGAAGGCATCAGCGAGGATCTGCACAAGGGCGCCAACGACGCGCTCGACGGGCTGGAATTCCTGCGCTACGCGGAGTTCTTCAAGTTCTCCGCGATCAAAGAGCTGTACGAGTCGTACCAGGACAAGGTCACCGAGGTCTTCCGGGAGTTCTCCGAGGCCGACCTCAAGGACACCGGCGGCGGCCTGCAGTCGATGATCAACTCGTACGAGCCGGTGTGGAAGAACCTCAGCCGCGGGTCGATCACCGAACTGCGCCGGGCGAAGGAACTGCTGGGCTCGTGGCGCGGCAACGCGGCCGAGGACGTCAAGACCTACCTCGACCGGCTGTCGGAGGCCTACGAAGCGCTCGCCGCGGAGATCACGGTCGTGGAGAGCGACATCGTCGCCGCCCGCGACGGCGTGTGGGCCGCGCGGGACGACCTCAGTTCGCTCGCGCTGACGTTCCGGGAAACCGCCGAGAAGTACCAGAAGGAGAAGGCCAAGGAAGGCGAAATCTCCTGGTCCAAGGTGGCGGCGGTGGCGTTCACCGGCGCTCTGGTCGGGATGCTCGCCGTGGTCGCCACCCCGGGCGGAGCCGTGGCCGCGGCGGGCGGGCTGTCGATGAGCGCGGTCGGCGCACAGGCCGCGGTCGCGGGTGCGGGCGCCGGGCTCACCGAGGTGACGGCGCAGGCCTCGGCGAAGGTCGAGGGCGACAACGCGGACGACATCTTCCAGAGCTTCCTCAGCGGCGTGGACAAGATCCGTTCGCACATGCAGGAATCGGCGGGCAGGCTGGCGGACAAGATCCACGAGAAGTCGGTCAACCTGCCCCCGGTGCCGAACCCGCCCGACGTCAGCCCCGGCGATTCGTTCGACCCGGCCAACTTCGAGACCTCGAACACCCCGAAGGGCACCGAAAAGCGGGTCCGGGACCGGAACGTCGACATCGCGCCGGACGGTTCGGTGTCGCAGCCGCTGTCGCCGTCCACGATGGACTGACGTGCCCAGTCCGGAAGAACTGATCCAGGCTCTGTCCGCGTTGTCGGTCGAGGCGTCCTCGCCCGGCAACGCGGTCACCGCCACGGTCAACACCGACGGTGTCCTCACGGGACTGAAACTGTCCGGCACAGTACGGAATCTGCCGCCGGACGAGCTGGCCGCGCTGGTGCTGCGCACGTACGCCGAAGCGCAACGGGAATCGGCGAACCGCACGGCGGCGCTGCTGGCTCCGCTCGGCACCCGCGGATACGTGATGGACCGCCTGAAGTGGCGGGCCGGGTTCACCCCCGAAGCCGCGCCCGCGACTCCGGCTCCCCGGCGACCCGCTCCGCCCGCCGAGCCGAGGCCGTCTCCCGCGCCTGGCGAGCCGAAACCCGCTGCCGCGCCGGAGAAGCCCGCGGTCTCGCGGAACCCGGCGGCCGCTTCGGCTGTGCAGGGCGAGGGCGACTACCTCCGCAACCGCACCTCCGACCCCGAACGTTCCGCGGAACCGGAGCGCCAGGTGAGCGACGAGGATTGGTACGAGGCTGGCGTGCGGTTCGACGAGGCCTGGTAGCCGCGCGGCACGGCGGAAGGGGTCTTTGCCGGTACGGAACGCGACTGCTGTCGTCTCCGTCTCGACGTCTGTGGCTGCTTATGAGCTACCAGGCGCGGTACGCGTTCAGCCGAGTGTGCCCTCGTCGCCGACGGCCAGCACGGCGGAAAGTCTTTGCTCGTAGGGAAACGACCACCGCCGTCTCCGTCTCGCCATCGCGGCATCGAACGCTGCTTGTGAGCGACCAGGCGCGGTAGCCGTTCAGCCGAGCGTGCCCTCGTCACCGAGCAGCTTGCGCAACCCCGGCAGCACCGCGGAAAGGTCTTTGCCCGTCCGGAAAGCGACCACCGTCGTCTCCGTCTCACCAGTATTGCCGAACAGCGCGACAGTGTCCGCCATCGCAGCGTCGAAGGCCGCCTCCGGATCCGCAGCCTGCCCCCGCAACCATCGCCGAAGGACGTGGTTGTGCGCCGTCACCACCGCGGCTGCCATGAGTTCGGCGCGCAGCGCGGTTTCTTCGCCGCCGCCCATCCAGCGGTGGACGAATTCCTGGAACAGCCGTTGATACTGCCGCGTGCCCGCGATTTCGCGCGCGCGTAGAGCGGGCACGCTGCGGGTGAGCCGGTAGCGCGCCAGCGCGAGGTCGCCTTCCGCGACGTAATGCCGCAGCACCAGTCGCGCGGCTTCGGTGACCGCGACGATCGCCGTGCGCGGGTCGGATCCGGCCAGCCGGGCCTCGATCGCGCTCAGCAGCACCTCGTGGTCGGGGAAGATCACGTCCTCTTTGGACCGGAACGCACGGAAGAACGTGCTGCGCCCCACGCCCGCGCGGTCGGTGATGTCGTCCACCGTCGTCTGGTCGTAGCCGCGTTCCTCGAACAGCGCGAACGCGGCCTCGGTCAGCCGTTGCTTGGCCGGTTTCTCGGGCATCGGGCCACCTTTCGCACGCACGCTGCGGCCAGCCTAATCGGACGCGGCCGCGCGGGAGCAGGGTGAGGTGGGCCACCCCGCTCTCGCCTACTCGCCGGTACTGAGTACCGTTATCATGAAACCAAGTACCGGAGGGATGGGTGAGGCACGTGGAGCTCGTCGGCGTGGTCGGCTGCGGCCAGATGGGGGCGGGGATCGCCGAGGTGTGCGCCCGGGCCGGGCTGGACGTCGTGGCGGTCGAATCGAGCCGGGCGGCCGCCGACGCGGGCCGGGCGCGGCTGGAGGCGTCGCTGGGGCGGGCCGAGCGCAAGGGGAAGATCGCGTCCGCGGCCGAGGTGCTGGACCGGATCCGGATCACCGAGGACCTCGACGACCTGGCCGACCGCACGCTCGTCGTCGAGGCGATCGTCGAGAACGAGGCGGTCAAGGCGGAGCTGTTCGCGAAGCTGGACAAGATCGTCGCCGCGCCGGACGCGGTGCTGGCCTCCAACACGTCGTCGATCCCGATCATGAAGCTCGGCACCGCGACCGAGCGCCCGGCGCAGGTGCTCGGCATCCACTTCTTCAACCCGGTCCCGGTGCTGCCGCTGGTCGAGCTGGTGCCGAGCCTGCTCACCGGCGACGAGACCACCGACCGCGCGCGGAAGTTCGCCGAGGAGACCCTCGGCAAGCACGCGATCCTGTGCCAGGACCGCGCCGGATTCGTGGTGAACGCGCTGCTGATCCCGTTCATCCTCGCCGCGGTGCGCATGCTGGAGTCCGGCTTCGCGACGAAGGAAGCCATCGACGAGGGCCTCGTGCGCGGCGCCGCGCACCCGCAGGGCCCGCTCGCGCTGGCCGACCTGATCGGACTGGACACCACGAAGGCGGTCGCGGAATCGCTGTACGAGGAGTTCAAGGAGCCGCTGTACGCGCCGCCGCCGCTGCTGGCCCGCATGGTCGACGCCGGCCTGCTTGGCCGCAAGACCGGCCGCGGCTTCTACACCTACTGAGTTCCGGAGAGGAGAACCCGATGAGCTTCGACCTGTTCAAAATCAACGAAGACCACGAAGCGATCCGCGAAGCCGTGCGCGCGGTCGCCGAAGAGCAGATCGCCCCGCACGCCGCGGAGGCCGACGAGCGCGAAGAATTCCCCAAGGCGTCCTACGACGCACTGGTCGCGTCGGACTTCCACGCCCCGCACGTGCCGGAGCAATACGGCGGCGCCGGTGCCGACGCGCTGGCCACCTGTATCGTGATCGAGGAAGTGGCGCGCGTGTGCGCTTCGTCCTCGCTCATCCCCGCGGTGAACAAACTCGGCAGCCTGCCGCTGATCCTGGCCGCGAACGAGGATGTCAAGGCGAAGTACCTGCCCCCGCTGGCTTCGGGCGAAGCGGGATTCTCGTATGGACTGTCCGAACGCGACGCGGGCTCGGACACCGCCTCGATGCGTTGCCGCGCCACCCCTTCCGGCGACGACTGGATCCTCAATGGACAGAAGTCGTGGATCACCAACGCGGGCTTCTCCGAGTACTACACGGTCCTGGCGGTAACCGACCCCGACGGTCGCCGCGGCGCCAACGTGAGCGCCTTCGTGGTCGAGAAGTCGGACCCGGGGTTCTCCTTCGGTGCCAAGGAAAAGAAACTGGGCATCAAGGGCTCGCCGACGCGTGAACTGCTGTTCGACCAGGTCCGCATCCCGGGCGACCGCATGGTCGGCGAGCCGGGTCAGGGCCTGAAGATCGCCCTGAAGACGCTGGACCACACCCGCGTGACGATCGCCGCGCAGGCCGTCGGCATCGCGCAGGGCGCGCTGGACCACGCGCTGGGATATGTCAAGGAGCGCAAGCAGTTCGGCAAGCACATCGCGGATTTCCAGGGCATCCAGTTCATGCTGGCGGACATGGCGATGGCAGTCGAGACGGCGCGCCAGATGGTGTACACCGCGGCCGCGAAGTCCGAACGAGGCGACGACGACCTGTCGTTCTTCGGCGCGGCGGCCAAGTGCCACGCGTCGGACGTGGCGATGAGCGTGACAACGGACGCGGTCCAGCTGCTCGGCGGGTACGGCTACACGCGCGACTTCCCGCTGGAACGCATGATGCGGGACGCGAAGATCACGCAGATTTACGAGGGCACGAACCAGATCCAGCGCCTGGTGATGGCTCGGCAGTTGCTGAAGGGCTGACGTTTCCCCCCGGCAGTTCGGGCGGCTCTGGCTGCTCATGATCAGGTCTCTTGCAGGCCGTCAGAGCAGCCGGGCCGTCAGAGCAGCCAGGCCGTCTGAACACCGCGTCGAGCGCGCACACGGAGTTCAGTGGCTCCTCGCCGTCGGCGTGCTCTTCGATGGCGACCGCCCATCCCGCGGCCATCGGCCAGCCGTAGCGAGCCTCGATCCATTGCGCGGCTGACGTTGCCGAAGCCGCATTCCCGGGCGAAGCCGGATCTCGTCGAAGACTTCGTGCACGTCTTGGCACTGATCCAGCTGAGCAAGCACTGCCGCAGCGAGCACGCAGTCAGGTCGAAGGCTTGTGCTGCCGATCATGCCTTCGCTGTGCCTTCACCACATCCACCGCCCGCACGCGGACCCATTCCAGCAGGCCCTCCAGCGGCGTCGCCAGTTCCTGCCCAAGCTCCGTGAGCGAGTACGTCACCTTGGGCGGCGTAGCGGGCTCCACCTCGCGATGGATCAACCCGTCGCGGGTGAGGGTGCGCAGGTTCTGCGACAGCATCTTCTCGCTGATTCCGCCGATCGTGTCGCGCAGTTCGTAGAAGCGCGCCGGACGATCGCGCAAGGACAGCAGGATCAGCGTGCCCCAGCGGCTGCACACGTGGTCGAGCACCGTCCGGCCGGGGCAGTCGCTGTTGAACGCGTCACCCGGGTCCGGGGCGGTGCGGCGTCCTGCCTCGGTGCCTACTCCCATGTCCGGAGCTTACCCCACGGTGCGTCCTTACCAAAAGTTAGCCCAGAACCTACGGTGAGCTTCACTGCGACACAAGGAGGTACGACCCGTGACTGTTTTGGTGATCGGCGCTACCGGCAACGTCGGCCGTCAGGTGGCCGTCCAGTTGGCCGAGCGCGGTCTTCCGGTGCGTGCGTTGGCTCGGCGGCCGGAGAAGGCCGATCTGCCACCCAGCGTTGAAGTCGTTCCCGGTGATCTGTCTGATTTGGACAGTCTGCGGGCCGCGTTGCGAGGGGTGGACTCGGTCTTCTTGATGTGGCCGTTGATTTCCGGCGACCCGGCCGAGGCAATCGCCGACACCATCGCGGGCAGTGCTCGTCGGCTGGTGCTGCTCTCGTCGGCGGCGGCGCGCGGGGACTCGGATGACGCGATCAGTCGGGTTCATCGCGCGGTGGAGAAGGCGATCGAGCGGACCAGTCTGGAGTGGACGTTCCTTCAACCGCACGGGTTCGCGACCAACACCCTTGGCTGGGCATCGCAAATTCGCGCGGACGGCGTCGTGCGCGGGGCTTACGGTTCGGTGTACTCCACGCTCATCCACGAAGCCGACATGGCGGCGGTCGCGGTGACTGCGCTGACTTCCGAAGGGCATGTCGGGGCGAAGTACGACCTCACTGGGCCCGCTGCGCTCACGCAGGTCGAGCAGGTCCGGGTGATCGGCGAGGTGATCGGCCGGGGGACTCGCTGGGAGGAGGTGCCGCGGGAGGTTGCGCGCGATCTTCTTCTCCAGCGGATTCCGGCGAAGTACGCGGACGCCATGCTCGACGCGTTTGCCCGCTTGGCTGGCCGCGAACCCGACCGGCCGACGACGACGGTCGAGGACGTCACCGGGGTTCCGGCGCGGACTTTCGCCCAGTGGGTGGCCGATCACGCGGCCGAGTTCGCTCCGGAGGGAAGCTGACGAGCCCCACGGGTTCAGCAATTGCTAATATTTGCAATTGCTGAACCCGTCCGGTCATGAGGGCGGACCCGGACCGAAGGCGGCACCCGTGAGCAGACCGCTCTACCAGCTGAAAGCCGAGTTCTTCAAGACGCTCGGCCATCCGGCGCGGATCCGGGTGCTGGAACTGTTGTCGCAGCGCGAGCACGCGGTCGCGGAGATGCTGCCGGAGGTCGGGATCGAGCCGGCGAACCTGTCGCAGCAGCTCGCGGTGCTGCGGCGGATGGGGCTGGTCACCACGCGCAAGGAAGGGTCGAGCGTCTACTACTCGCTGATCAGCCCGCAGGTCGCGGAGCTGCTGGCGGTCGCGCGCGAGATCCTGACCGGCGTTCTGTCGGGCCAGGTCGAACTGCTCGACGACCTGCGCACCGCGCATGCGGACAGCTCGCGTTCCCCGCGCGGCTGAGACCAACGGAGGCGATGTGACGAGCGAATTCGTGCGGGAACTGAAGCGGGGGATCGCGGCGGCGCAGCAGGCGCTGGAGCACGCCGGCGAGGACGAGGCGGAGGGCCATCGCGAGAGGCTGGCCGAACTGCGGGAGATCGCGCAGCAGAACGACGTCGACCTCGGCGAGTCTGGTCGATGAGCTGGACGCGTCCCGGGCTGGCGATCGTCGGGGAAGACGGGCAGTCGCGGATGCAGGCGGACGCACGGGCGATCCAGGAGCACACCGGTGTCCCGACGTCGGCGTTCACCGTGCGTTCGCGCGACGCGGCGGAGCTGGCGGCGGCCTTGCGCTCGTTGCCGGACGAGGTCGCGGTGGTGTATCTGACTGGAGTGGAACCGGCGAAAGCCCGTGCAGCACAACGAGAACTGACCTTGACGCTGCCGGTCGTCACCGAGGAGGAAGCCGCCGCGATCGTGCTGACCGCAGCGGTGCTGATCCGGTCGCGACGGCTGCAGGTCGCGCCGTTCGACGCGAAGGTGGTCGTGGCCGGTTCGGACGCGATGCCGTTGCTGGTGCCGCTGCTGGTGGCGTCCGGAGTCGGCGACGTGGTGGCCTGGCGACGCGACGACGCGGCCGGGTTTCCGCTGCGGGAAGTCGCGAGGCACGCGACGGTGGTGGTCGATGCGGTGGGGGAGTTCGAGGGCTCCGCGCTGGTGCCACCGGAACGGAGCACGCTCTTGCTGCCGCTGCCGGGATTGTTCGCAGCACTGCGGCGGGGGCTGGCCGGGTCTGACCCGGTGGACGTGCACCGGGCCTGCGCGCACGCGTTGACGACGCTCGCGCCGGTGGATCAGCCACTGCCGGAACTGTCGGACCCGGATTTGGCGACCCGGGTGCTGGACGCGATCGCGGAGGCGGTTCGGCCGCCTCGGAAGCGTTAGCTCAGCGGTCGTAATACGTAGTCGGCCCCTCCGGCCACTGCCGCGTAGGCGGAGGCGGCTGCTGCTCCGCCCGGCTGTTCCGCTTCCGCCGATGCAACGTCCGGGCACTCGCCGCCATGCTGCTCACCAGCGAGGCGATCACCAGCCCGATCACCAGGTTGATCGCTGCCGTCGCGATTTTCGCTTCCAATCCCACCGTCAGGGTGAGCGGCAGGACCACCGCGATGGCTGTCACCAGCACCATGATCCAGCCGAAAAACTGGCCCGGCGCCGGGGTCGCCACGCTCAGCAGGTGCATCAGGCCAGTCGCCAGCAGGGCGACCGCCGCGGCGGAGATCGCGTACGTCGGCGTGCTCGCCTTGCCCCACAAGCCGTCACCCTTTGGGGCCAGGACCGGCACGTCGAAGATGCCTCGCGCGATCAGCAGGCCCACTACCGCCACGAGGGCCGCGACCACCGCTGTGGCCACGCCGCCTGCCCACAACCTCGCTGCGTCGATGCCTGGCCGGGTGTCCTCCCCGTAATTGCCGGGGTACTGCTGAACCATCGGGCGGTCCTTCCCTCGCGCATGCGGTCGCTTCGATTGTCGCCCTACCGAGGCTGTTCCGCCGGATCGGCGGATTTCGCCAGCGAGCGCAGCCGGAACGACAGGACCACCAGGGTTACCCCGTAAATCACCGCGTAAATCCCGATCAGCAGCGCGACGCCGAACGCGCCCGCGATCGGGTGGAACAGCACGAGCACCCCGGCGATGACCGAAAGCGCGCCCGCAACGATCAGGAACGCCTCGCCGGTGATCTGCTTGCGCAAGCGGATCGCGGCGACGATTTCCATGATCCCGGTGACGACCGCCCACGCCCCGACGAGCGTCGCCAGCACCAGCACGGTCACCCCGGGCCACACGAGCGTCATGATGCCGGCGATCAGGCCCAGCACGCCGAGCACCGCGTACGCGATCCGGTGCGCGCCGTCGCCCGGCCGGAACGCCTGCATGATCGCGCCGGCCGCGTCGATCAGCACGTAGATCCCGAACAGGAAAGCCAGCGCCAGCACGGTGATCCCCGGCCAGACCAGCGCCAGCACGCCGAACAGGACGCCCAGGATCCCGCGCGTGAGCACGAGCGGCCACGCGCGCCGCGGGTCGAGCACCGCGAAGCCGAGGACGGGCGGAATGGGCGTGGACATCGAGGGCCTCCCGGAGGTGTGGTGCTGACCTGGCAAAACGGTAGCCGGACCAGGGCAGCACCGCCGGGACCTCACCCGATCGAGGGCGCTACCAGGCGACGGTCAATCCGGCGAGCCGCCACGTCCCGGGGTCGGGTACCCGCTTCGCCTCGAGGACACGCAACCCGGCGAACCGGTCCAGCAGCGCGGTCAGCGCCACCTCCGCCTGCACCCTCGCGAACGACGCGCCGAGGCAGAAATGCGGCCCGTGCGCGAAACCGAGGTGTGCGCCTGCCGAGCGGCGGACGTCGAAGCGGTCCGGGTCGGCGAAGACGCGCGGGTCCCGGTTCGCCGCCGCGATCGACGCGGTCACCGGCTCTCCCTGGCGGATCTGCACCCCGTGCAATTCCAGGTCTTCGGTCGCCCGCCGCGGAATCGTCAGCAGCTGCGAACCGCACCAGCGCATCAATTCCTCGACCGCGCCCGGCCACAGTTCCGGTTCCCGGCGCAGCACTTCGAGCTGATCCGGGTGCGACAGCAGGGTTTCCACCGCGTTGGCGATGAAATTCGCCGGGGTCTGCCCGGCCAGCACGAGCTGCCAGACCAGCGCGACGGCTTCCGTTTCGGTCAGGCCCGCACTCGTCAGATGCGCCAGCATCGCGCTGTCCGGACGCGAGACCAGCGTCCGCGAGCTGTCGATGATCCCGGGCACGGCGGCGGCGAACCCCTCGCCGGACACCTGCACGACCGCCGCGCCGTATTCGTGCCAGCGCGGCCGTTCGGCTTCCGGCACGCCGACCAGCGCGCAGATGACCTCCATCGGCAGCGGCCGGGCGAACTCGGCCAGCAGGTCGACGGGGCCGTCCGCGGGCAGTGCGTCGAGGTAGCGGGCGACGATTTTCTCGATCTCCGGCCGGAAATCCAGCGCGCGGCGGGCGGCGAACGCGGGCGTGGCGAGACGGCGCAGCCGGGCGTGTTCGGCGCCTTCCATTTCCTGCATGGTCCGCAGGTAGGGACGGCAGTGCTCGGGGACGTCCGGACGCTGATAACTGGCCTCGCTCAAGGCGAACCGCTGGTCGGTGAGCATCGCGCGGGCTTCGGCGTGCCGCGTCAGGACCCACATCGGCGGGAAGCCGGGGCCGGTGAGCTTGGCCAGCGGGCCCTGCTCCCGGGCGGCTCCGTAGGCGGTGAACGGGTCGCTCGTGACGGCCGGATCGGTCAGGTCGAGCTCGGGAACGGGCGGTGCGGGGGACACGGACGACCTCCAGATGGTCATTTCAGATGATCTCATCATATGAATGGTGACGGTATCTTGGCAAGGAAGCGGACCGGGAGGACTCACGATGGCGCGGCTGACCAGGGCGCAGACGCAGGAGCGTAACCGGGCGAAAGTGCTGGCCGCCGCCCGCGAGGAGTTCACCGAGCGCGGCTTCCGCGACGCCAAGATCGACGTGATCGCCGAGCGCGCCGAGCTGACCCGCGGCGCGGTCTACTCCAACTTCCCCGGCAAACGCGCGCTCTACTTCGCCGTGCTCGCCGCCGAAGCGGAACGGTTCGCCGCCCAGCCGCCTGAACCGGACCCGGGCCTGACCCCCGCCGAGGCGCTCGGTGCGTTCGCCCGAGCGTGGGTCGCGCGGCTGCCGCTGGCCACCGATCCGGACGCGCGTCTCGGCGTCGACCTGCTGCCGGAAATTCTCGCCGACGAACTCACCCACCGGCCATACGCGCAGTTGCTGAGGTTCGACGCGATCGTGCTCGGCCTGGTGCTGGAGCGCCTTTCACCCTCGTCCGGACGGCTGGTGCGGGTGGCGGAAGCGGCGCTGACGATGCTGCACGGGGCGAGTCAGCTCGCCGCCGCGGCACCCGGTTTCGGGGAGCCGTTCAACGTCGTGCGCGCGTGCGAAGCGTTGCCCGCGCTGGGACTTGCCGACACCTGGCCGGAGCCGCCGATCGTGCCGCAAGCGAAAGCAGTCGGGGAAACCTGGGCCCCGCCGGAGGTTTTCGACGCCCTGCGCGAGCGTTCGATCCGCATCGACGGCGACGGAGTGGTCGCGGTGATCGGGCTGCACCGGCTGTCCGCGGTGGAAGAAGCGTTGCGTGCGGCCAAGAACGTCACGCTGGTCGTGGTGACGGGTCAGCCGGGGGAGCTGGTGCCATTGACCAATCTGGTGCTGGCGGATCTGCGCGGCCTGCTGAAGCGGTCGTGTCCGGGATCGGCGTGGCCGGACGTGCGCGTGCTCGTCGACGAGACCGGCGCGGTGGCCGCCGCGGCCGGGGTCTCGGCGGTCAGCGACGCGACCGAGACCGCGATCCGGGTCCACAATGGACAGATTGTGCTGCGGGCGGAAGGCTTCGGCGCCTGCCACGCCGCCGCGACGAGCGTCCCCGCGGAAACCCGGTAAGCCGCGCAAACCCTTCCGACGTCGGTGGACAGGGCAGGCGCCGCGGCAGATAGTGGAGCGAAGATCGGCCGAAGGGGGCGGCGATGGCCGAAATCGCTCCGGTGGACCGGCAGTTGCGCAGCCTGCTGCGGCACGGCACGTTCGCGCAGGTCCTCGACCACGCGCTGAACATCCGGGGGCTGAGTCTCGAACAGGTCCGGCAGCGGCTCGCCGGACGGGGAGTGCGGGTCAGCCGGGCGGCGCTGAGCTATTGGCGCCACGGCCGCAGCCGTCCGGAACGGGCCGAATCGCTGCGCGCGGTGCGGGCGCTGGAGGCGGTGCTCGGGCTTCCGCCGGAATCGCTGGTCGCGCTGCTCGGCCCGCCCCGGCCGCGGGGCAGGGGAGCGGCGGCGGAACCGGGGGCCATCGACCGCAAACGGCTGTGGCCGGGCCACCGGCCGCTGCTGGCGGAGCTGGACCTGCCGCCGGACAGCCTGGTGCGCCGCCTCGACGTGCACGAGCACCTGCGGGTGGACGAGCACCGGCGGCTGACCCGGGTGCACACCCGGCTGGTCGTGGAGGCGATGGCCGACCGGGTCGACCGGTGCGTGGTGTTCCTGTGGGCCGAGCAGTCCGCCCCGGCGCTGCCCGCCGAGGTCCGGTACTGCCGACCCGGCCGGGTCCGGGTCGACGCCGAAGCCGGGGCGACGGTCTGCGAACTGCTGCTGGACCAGCGGCTCGCGACGGGCGAGCGCAGCGTGCTCGAGTACACCGCAGTCTACCCGCCCGGCCCGGAACTGACCTTCTACCACCACCGGTTCACCCGCCCGGTGCGGCAGTACCTGCTGCAGGCGGAGTTCGCCGGCGCCCCGCCCGCCACCTGCGTGCCGTTCCGCCAGAACAGCGTGCAGGCGCCGCGGCGGCCCGGTCCGCCGCTGTGGATCGGGGCCTCCCGGACCGCGCACCTGGTGCTGACCGACGTCCGGCCGGGCATTGCGGGCCTGTCCTGGGAATGGGCTTGACCGGCGGTTTTCCGGGAACCGCCGGTCAAGCCCCTGCGCACCCGGTCAGTAGACGAACCAGGGGACCTGCACCTTCCCCGCCGTGCCTGACGTGTCGGTGGCGGTGATCGTCGAGTTCAGCAGACCCGAGGTGGTCTGCGGGTTTCCGGAGATCACGCCGGTGGCGCGGTCGATGGTCAGCCCCGAGGGCAGTCCGGCGGCGCTCCAGGAGTAGCTGCCGGTGCCGCCGGAGGCGCGCATCGCCAGGTGCACCGGCGAACCGTGCGGCACCGCCTGGAAGCCCGGGTCGGCCACGGTGACCGGACCGGACGAACCGCCCTGCACGGTGAGCGTGAACGTGGTGTCGTGGCTCGCCGTGGCGTTCTTGCCGGTGATCGTCACCTGGTACGTCCCCTGCGGGGTGGAGGCGCTGGTGGCGATCGTCAGCTTCGCCGAACCGCCCGCGTTGACCGACGCCGGATCGAACGTCGCGCTCGCCCCGGAGGGCAATCCGCTGGCGGACAACGCGATGTCGCCGCCGGACGGAGGCGTGGTGCCGATCTGCTGGTTCGCCCAGTCGCCCATCGAACCCCACAGCTTTCCGTGCGCGTTGTAGGACGCACAGTCGGTGCGCAGCCAGGAGAAGACGCCGTAGATCTTGCCGTTGTAGTAGTACGGTCCGCCCGAGTCGCCTTGGCACAGGCCCTTGCTACCGTCGCCGTAGCCGTCGCAGAACATGTACTCCGGCTTGAACACCGACGAATCGATGGTACTGCAGTTCGAACCGTCCACTGTGGGCAGTACGACCTCGCGCAGCTTGGTGTTCTTGGTGGCGTCGTTGGCGTCGGTCTTGCCGTAGCCGATGGCCGTGCCTTGGGTGCCGAGCGGCAGATTGTCGGCGGAGGACGCGATCTTCGGGTAGGTCATGCCCGCCGGAACGGGGATGTCGGTCTTGGTGAAGATGATCGCGACGTCGTTGCCGTTGCGCCAGCCCTGGTCGCTTTGCGGGCTGTAGTCCGGGTGGATCCGGAATTCCGCGATCTCGATCCGGGTGCCCTTGCTCGTGTCGTTCAGGTCGTCCCGTCCGTAGATGAGGTACTTCGGGTCGCCGTCGGCGAACTTGCAGTGAGCCGCGATCAGCACCGCCCGTTTGGCGACCACGCTGCCGGTGCAGGACTGCTCCTGCGGGCGCACCCCGCCGGTGCGGTGTTCGGAAATGATGAACGGGTACTTGGCGACGGTGGTCGTCTGCCCGTTGATCACGCTCGGGCTCGCCGACGGCGCGGCACCGTTCACCGCGGTCGTCGAGACGGTGGCGGTGGCGGATTGCCCGGCGTTGACCGACGCCGAAGCCGGGTCGACGCTGAGTGAGAAATCGCCTTGGCCGGAGCCGTTGACGGTGAGCGTGACCGGGGTCGTGTGCGTGGCGTCCGTGGCTTTTCCGGTCACTGTCACGGTTGTCTGCCCTGGCGAGGCCGACGCCGACGCCGCGAGCGTGAGGGTGGAGGCGCCGCCTGCGGTTACCGAAGACGGGTCGAATGTTGCTGTGACACCGGCTGGGAGCCCGCTCGCCGACAACGCGATGCTTTGTGCGCTCCCCTTGACGACCTTGGTGGTGATCTTCGTGGTCGCCGACTTGCCCGGGTCGACGCTGAGCGAGGCCGGGTCCGCGGCGAGGGAGAAGTCGTTGGCCGCGGGCGGTGTCGCGCCGTTGATCAGCGGGTCCGCCAGGGTGTCGCCCTGCATGGAACCCCAGCCGGTGCACAGGTCGTAGCCGGTGCCCGCGTCGTAGGTGCCGTTGTTGCCGGAGACGACGTCGTGGAAGGCCGAGGAGTACTGCGAGGACTGCGCGATCGAGTACACCGTCGGGTTGATGGCACCGAGGTTGCTCTTGCCCGCGCTTTTCGCTTTCTGGTTGACCATCGCGAGATATCCGGCCCACAACGGGGAGGACAGGCTCGTCCCGCCGACGTCCTGCCAGCCGCCGTTCATGTACACCGAAAGCGCGCCGGCTCCGTAGTCGGCGTCGAGCGCGACGTCGGGCACCGAACGGTATTTGCTGCTGCCCGGCTGCCAATCCGGCTTGCTGTAGACCGCCGAATACCCGCCGCCGGAGCGGGTGTTGCCGGTGCCGCCCTGGTTCCAGCATGACTCCGACTGGTAGGTGCCCGCGCTGTCGCTCGTCCGCAGCTGCGTGCCGCCGACGCCGGTGAACAGCGGGTCGCTGGCCGGGTAGTCGGCCTGCACGGTGGAGTTGTCGCCGTTGTAGCCGCAGCCGGTGGCTCCCCAGTCCCCGGAGGCCGACAGCAGCGTGACGCCCTGGGCGACCATTTGGGAGTAGGAGTCGTGCGAGGCGGCGATCGGGTCGGATTCGCATTTCTCGCCGAGCAGCCACGAGCCCGACAGGATCGTGATCGCGTTGTCGCTCGCGATTTTCGCCATCTCGTCGACCCAGGCTTTGTCGCTGTTGGGCGCTTCGTACACGATCTGGCTCGCGCCGGGCGCGGTGGCCGCGACCGCCTGGATGTCCAGCGTCACCTCGAGCTGTCCGCTGCCCGGCTGGGAAACCCCGCCGTCCACCGGCACTACCTGGGGCTTGACCGAGGGCTGCTTGAAGTAGTTCGTCCAGGCGTCGATGTCGGACTGCTTGAACGAGTCGAACTCGATCAGCCCGACCGTCTGCCCGGATCCGTCGTAGGAACCGGAAAGCTGCTTCATGCTGTAGGCGGTGCGGAACTGGGCGGGGGTGTAGCCGCCGCCCGGGCCGCCGGGACCGGCCGGAGCGGAGGCGCGGTGCGCGATCGGCCGGTTGGTCAGCCCGGTCACCGTGCGCACGATCTTCGCGACCGAGGAGGGCACGCTCGGCGCGGATTCCCTGGCGTAGAAATGCTTTCCGGTCGAGTCGGCGTAGTCGCCGAGCCGGGTGCCGAACGCCGCCTCGACCTGTCCGACGGTCCCGACCGCGTCGACCACCTGGCGGTTGGCCGAGACGTCGGTGACCCGCAGGCCCTGTTTCTCCAGGTACGCCTTTGCAGCGTCCACATCGGACTCTCGCGGTGCGTAGCGGGCCGAATAGTCCGCGCTGGACAGGAAATGCCGGTAGTCCGGCGAACGCGGATCGCTGACCGAGGCGACGAACTGGGCGAGCCCGGCTTCGTCGTGCGGTCGCAGCGACAGTGCGATCGGGATCTCCCGGCCGGGATCGGTGGTGCCGAGCCGTTGTGCGCCGGCCGGTGCGGAGCCGGTGGGCGCCAGCGGCGTCCGGGGCTCTTGGGCGGCGGCTGAACCCGGTATCGCCAGGGCGGCCGTCAGGACGAGACCGGCTGCCGCGGCGGCCGGTCTCGCCCACAGGGAACGAGGGAGCACGATTCCTCCAAAGCGAAGCGGAGAAGAAACAGCCGGCCAAGGCTAGCCGCGGCGGCGGTCGGCGAATCGTGCTTGCTGAACGTTCGACGACGTTCAACGGTGATTCTGAACGATGACGTTTTCCCTGGTCAGAACGGGTAGGATGAAACAGTTTTCCACAGAATGGCGGACTGGTTCACCGTGCCGGGAGAACGAAACGGGAAAGGAAAACCGGCACGACCATCAGTGCGATGGCGGTCCACGGCAGCGCGCCTGTGCCGAGCAGAACTCCGCCCGTCAGCGCGCCACCCGCGACCGCGCCGTTCCAGCTGGCGATGGTCAGCGACTGCGCGATGTCGGCTCGGCGTCCGGCGAGTACCGCGGTGACCGCTTGGAACGACGTCGGCGCGCCGCCGAAAGCCAAGCCCCACAACGCACACGCGGCGAGCAGCAGTACCGGTTCCCGGCCGCCGAAGACCAGTATGCCGAAACAGCAGGCGGTGACGGCGGCGCAGCACGTGAGCACCGCGCGGGGATGCCGGTCGAGAGCGAGCCCGACCAGCCACAGCCCGGCCACTGTCGCGGTGCCGAACAGCAACAGCCCGGCGCTCAGCAACGGGAGATGCCCGCGAGCGGCGTAGAATGGTCCGAGATAGGTGTAGAATATGTTGTGCGCCAAGGAAAACGCGATCACTAGCAGCAACAGGGGGCGTAGTCCTGGCGTGCGCACCACTGTGCGGAGGCTTGCCCGGGCACCCGGTTCTTCGCCGGACAATGGCGGAACCACCGCCACGATCCACCACAGCAGTGGTACCGCGACGAGGGCCATGCCGGCGAATACCCAGCGCCAGCCGACGAGTTCGCCGAGCGCGGCCCCGGCCGGGACGCCGAACGCGAAAGCGACCGGGGTGCCCGCCATCGCGACGGCGAGCGCGCGACCGGCCCGTTCCGCGGGGACGAGCCGCATGGCGTAATTCGCCACGAGGGACCACAGGATTCCGGTGAGCGCTCCTGAAGCCACTCGCGCCACGAGCACCAGCGCGAACCACGGGGACAGCGCGATCGCCAGGTTGGTCGCGACGAACCCGGCGACGAGCAGGAGCAGGAGTTTCCGGCGGGGCATCCGGGCCGACGCCGCGGTCAACGGCAGCGCGGTGAGGGCGGTGGTGATCGCGTACACGGTGACCAGCTGCCCCGCGGCGGCCGGGGACACGTTGAGATCAGCCGCGGCCGGGAGCAGGATCCCGGCCGGGACGATCTCGGTCAGGCAGCCGAGGAACACCGACGCGGCCAAGGCCAGCAGAGCGGGCAGGGGAAGCGCGGTGCGGGCGGGCGGCGCGGTGACGTCCATGGCGGGTCCTTGGGGTCGTGGCGGTCGGCCGCGTCGGTTGTACGGGGTGGGGAGCTTGATGGCTCGGCTGGTTATGCGCTGTGGGGTGCTCGGGCTTGCGAGGTGCGGGGTTGAGGCCGGGGAGTGTGGCGGCCGGGTCGGTTATGCGCTGTGGGGTGCTCGGGCTTGCGAGGTGCGAGGCTGGGACTGGGGATTGCGGCGGCTGAGCCGGTTACGCGCTGTGGGGCGCTCGGGCTTGCGTGGTCCGGGGCTGAGGCCGGGGACTGTGGCGGCCGAGTCGGCTATGCGCTGTGGGCGCGGCCTTCGGGGGAGCGGCCGGGCGGTGCCGCGACGTCCATGGTGGGGGCGTGGCGTCGCGGCGACCGGCCCGGCCGCGCGCGGTTACGTCGTGTGCAGCAGCAGGTTGTGCGATCCCTCGCCCGGATCGACGACCTTGTCCTTCGTCGCCGCGTCGGTCATGCCCTTGAGCACCTGGTCCGGCGTCGCGTCCGGATGCGCGGACAGGAACATCGCCGCCACCCCCGCCGCTTCCGCCGAGGCGATCGACGTGCCGGAAACCACGCTCGACGCGCAATCGCCGGTGTTGCCCGCCGTCGGAATGTCCTTGCCGGGCGCGTAAAGGTCCACGCAGCTGCCGAAGTTCGAGGACGGCACCCGGTGGTCGGCCTGATCGGTGGCGCCCACGGTGATCCCGGTGGTCTGCCGGGCGGGCGTGATGTCGCAGGCGTTCACTCCGGCACCGCCGGTGCCGTTGCCCGCGGCGACGGTGTAGGCGAGGCCGTTCTGGGTCATCTTGTAGAGCTGGATGTCGAGGACCGTGCCGCTGGGGCCGGCGAAGCTGAGGTTCAGCACGGCCGGGCGCTGTGCGTTGAGGTTCACCCAGTCCAAAGCGGACAGAATCTCCTCGGACGTGCCCGTGCCGTCGCAGCCGAGGGTGCGCACCGATTCGACCGAAGCCTCTTTCGCGACACCGTAACGGCGGCCCGCGATGGCGGCCGCGACCTGGGTGCCGTGGCCGTTGCAGTCCGTTCCGCTCTGGTCCGCGTCGGGGTCGACCGCGTCGTACGCGGCGTGGGCGCGTCCGCCGAAGTCGTGGTGGGTCGTGCGCACCCCGGTGTCGAGCACGTACACGTGCACGTTGGCCGCGGTGTTCGGGTAGGTGTAGCTGCCGTCGAGCGGGAGGTCCGCCTGGTCGATCCGGTCCTGTCCCCACGAAGGCGGGTCGTCCTGGGTCCCGGCCGCGGTGTAGACCTGGTTGTCCCCGACCGTGGTGACCGCGGCGTCGGTGAGGTACTTGTCGTGCTGTTCCCGGGTCGCGGAAAGGGAAAACGCCTGCGACACCGAGTAGTAGACCCGGCGCAGCGTGCCGCCGTACTTGGCGATCAGCGCGTTCGCGGCGGCGGTGACCTTGTCCTTGTCTTTGTCCATCGGCTTGAGCCGCACGATGTACACCGCGGCGTCGTCCGGCGCGGCGGAGGCCGCCGCCGGCAGCACGCCGGCCGCGACCGAGAGCAGGGCCGCCAGCACGACGGCTTTCGGGGTGCGTTTCATGGTCGTCCCTTCGGGGAGCCTCCGCCGGGATCCCGGGGAATCCCGGCGGAGGCGGGCGCGGTCAGAGGTTGTTCAGCCAGGTGCGCAGGTCGTCCGGGCCGCTGCCCTCGTCGAAGCCGACCACCCGGCTGCCCTTCTCCTGTCCGGCGGAGATGTCGATCAGCGTGGGGATGTACTCGATGCCGTACTTGTCGGCGATGTCCTTGTTCTGGCCCTGCTCGCTCAGGTCCACCTTCGCCCAGATCCACTTGCCGCCGTCGGCCGTGTGGTATTTCTCCAGGTACGGGGCCATCTTCTGGCAGGGACCGCACCAGCTGGCGTAGAAGTCCAGCACGACCGGCTTGGTCTTGGACATCTCCATCACCTGGTCGTAGTTGGCCGAGGTGACGTCGACGACGGTCTCGTCCTGCGGGGCCAGCGAAACGTAGGACGCCGGGGCGGCGCTCGCCGGCGTCGCCGCGGCGCCGCCGAGGACTCCCGCCGTCATCGCCGCGACGGCCGCGAACATCCGGATTCTCGTTCCCATGTTCTCTCCTCTATTCGGGGTGGGTGACGGGCACCGGCGCCGGGCGCGCCGGGGCTTCGGGGCCAGGGCCGGTTTCGGTGGGATGGCCGGCGCCGACCCAGTCTTCGATTCCTTCGCGGTACTTGCGGACGTCGGCGTACCCGAGTTCGAGCAGCCGGGCGCCGACGAATTCGCTGTTGCGGCAAGGGGTGTTGGCGCAGTAGACGACGATCGCCGCGGTCTTGTCCGGGACCACCCGCGGCGCGTGCTCGTCGGTGAACGCCGCGGCCTGCTCGTAGGGGAAGCCCGGGATGTTGCGGGCGCCGGGAAGGTGTTCGCGGGCGTAGTAGTCGGGCGGCATGGTGTCGACGACGATCACCATGCCCTCGTCCATCGCGGTTTTCAGCTCTTCGCGGCCGATCAGCGGCAGCATGCCGGTTCCTCCCGGGTTCCGGCGGCGGGCAAGCAGGCCCGCCGCGAGGTGACTGACGAACGCCACGACCACCGAGTTGATCGTGGGAATCCCGAAATCGAAGACGAGCGCGAAAGCCGTCCCGAGCGCCCAGCTGACCAGCGCCGCGAGCTCCCAGTCGCGCCCGGCGACCGCTTGTCCCCGGCGCAGGGCGGCGAAAACCGGACGGCACCGGCGAAGCACGAAGTACTCCGCGATGAGCACCCCGGCGACCGGCGGGGCGAGCACGCCGACCGCGGTCAGGAACCCGGCGAAGTGGTCGGCGATCCCGAGCGCGGACGCCGCCGTGCCGAACACCCCGAGCACCAGGACCACGCGCACCCGGCCGACCTTCCGGTCGAACAGCACGTCGACGACGTTGACCAGGCCGAGCGACGACGAGTAGAGGTTCCAGTCGTTGATCTTGAGGATGGCGGTGGCCAGCACCAGGGTGCCGAGCAGCCCCGAGGAGGAGGTGACGATGCCGACGACGTCCGAGGTCGCGGCGGCGTGCGCGAGCAGCACGCCGATCAGCCCGATCAGGTACTCGCCGAGCGTCACGCTGAGCACGGTCTGCTTGACGACGTCGGCGCGGGTGCGGTTGAACCGCGTCATGTCCGGAGTCATCAGCGCGCCGAGGATGAACGCCCCGGACACCAGCGTGGTCGCCGCGCCGAGCGACAGCGGCGGTCCCGGCGGGGGAGCGGAAATCAAGTCCGCCAGCGAGTGCGTGTGCAGCGCGTCGAGCACCGAATACCCGGCCAGCAGCAGGAAAGCGGGCACGGTCAGGTAGGCGGTCCAGGCCATCAGGCGGAAGCCGTAGACGGTGATCACGGTGATCACCAGGCCGCCGACCAGCGCCCAGCCCCATTCCGGCACCGCGCCGCCGAGGGCGTGCATCCCGTGCGCGAACACCCCGTTCTGCACGCCGAACCAGCCCGCGAGGCTGACCGCCACCAGCAGGCCGACCAGCGCGGAACCCTTCCGGCCGAACCCGGCCCAGCGGGCCAGCACCGACGTGGACAGTCCTTCCCGCACCCCGGCGATGCCGAGCAGCACGGTGATGACCTCCAGCAGCACCGAACCGATCGTGATGGCCAGCACCGCGTTCCAGAACGTCATGCCGTAGCCCAGCAGCGCGCCGACGATGAACTGCTGGAACGAGGACACCTGCCCGAACCGCTGCACCGCGACCGAGGGCCAGGACCGGCGGGCGGCGTCCGGGACGCGGGTCAGCGAATAGTCGTCGTGGCGGTCGCTCATCGGCCGGTCGCTTCCAGCGCGGCTTCGGCGACGACCAGGAAACCCTGGCCCGGCTCGGGCCGGAACGCGAATTCCCGGTCGAAGAACTTCCGCAGAAACGGCACCCGCTGGTGGTAGACGAACATCGACCGCGGATTTCCGGTGATCAGCCCGGAACCGGCGAACAACGGGAGTTCGGCGAGGAAGTAGCGCACCGCGAGCCGCAGCGCGCCCTCGTCCGGCACGTTTCCGGTCCGGCCCTGCAGCACCCAGGTGGAAGCGCCGTAGCAGGCGGACCGGAATGCGCGGTCGGTTTCGAAGTGGTTTTCCGCCGCCGCGAGCAGCCGCCGATAGGCGGGCAGTTCGCGCAGCCGGGCCATGCCGAGGATCCGGCTCTCCGGGTCGGGCACGTCCAGCGCGCGCAGTGCGGCGGCGATCTTGTTGTGCACGTGGCAGGACTGCCGGTGCGCTTTCTGTTTCGCCCTGGCCGGCGGGTATCCGAGCGCTTCGAGCGTGTAGGCGGTGACCTCGTCCGGGACGAAAAAGCAGAACTCGGCGAAGTGCTCCGCGGTCCACGCGGCGAGCCGGGTCAGCCGGTCCGCGGTGAAATAGCCGTTGAACGGGCTCACTCCGACACAGGCGTGCCGGACGTCCGGATACAGGCGGGCGCAGCCGGAAGACAGCGGAGTCGCGTCGAACATGGAAATCCTCCACCTTTTCTCGTCTCGATTCCGCGTTTCTCCCGGCGGGGCGGGACTGGTGCGGATCACTGTGCCGGGATCCGGGCGGCGCGGGTAATGCCTGCCGGTTATGCCGTCGCGGGACGGCGAGGCCGGCGGTTCGGAAAGAGGATTTCCTACTTTGGTCGCACGATTGCCACACTTTCGCCGGTGCACTCGCGCCGGCGGGCGTCATATCGTGAACTTTCGTGGAGTTGGAACTCAAGCATTTGCGCCACCTCCAGGCGATCGCGAAAGCGGGCAGCCTCAACCGCGCGGCCACCGAACTGGTGCTGCCGCAACCCGCCCTCAGCCGCGAACTGCGCAGAATCGAGGAACTGCTCGGCCGGGCGCTGTTCGAACGCGCCCGCGCCGGGGTGCGGCCCACGCCGTTCGGGCAGCTGATCCTCGACTACGCGGACGGGATCCTGGCGCGCACCGCCCGGATCGGCCCGGCCCTCGCGCAGCACTGCGCCCAGCGCGAAAGCGCGTTGCGGGTCGGCTGGTCGGAAACCGTCCTGTCCGGCCCGCTGCTCCGCGCGCTGGAGACGACCGGGCTCGGCGACCGGGCGGAGATCCGGACCGCCGAGTCGACCGCGGAGATGCTCGGCTGGTTCGGCCGCGGCGAACTCGACCTCGCCGTCCTGTCCGAACAGTGCGACGTGCCGCTGCCCGCGAACACCGGGCGGATCGACCTCGCCGAGGACTCGCTGCTGATGATGCTCCCGGACTGGCATCCGCTCGCCGCCCGGCACGAGGTGGACCTGGCCGAGCTGGAACACGAGCGGTGGATCTCCTCGACCGGGCCGGACCGCTGCCGCGAGTTCCTCGCCCGGGTGTGCGGCCCGTACGGTTTCGCCCCGGTGATCGCCCACTACGTGCCGGTCTCCGGCCCGCGCGACGAGATCGTCCGCTACCAGGGCGACGTCACGCTCGTCCAGTCCTCCCGCCCGCTCGCCCCGGGAGTGGTGCACCGGCCGGTTCCCGGACTGCGGGCGCGGACCAGCCATTTCCTGCTGTACCGGGAGGACAGTCCGGTCGCCGCGCGGGTCAGCCTGCTCGCCGGGTTGATCCTCGACGCCTATCACGACCACAAGGGCGGCTTCGACGGCCCGCGCGCGATCCCGGGGGAACTGCCGTGGCTGACCGCCCGGACCAGCTGATCCGCTCCGGTGCCGACCTCGAGCTGCGGCAGCTGAAGCTGCTGGTCGCGGTCGCCGAGGCGGGCAGCGTGACGGCCGCCGCGGCCGCACTCGGAACCACCCCGGCCAAGCTCACCCTGCGGATCCGGCGGCTGGAACGGATGATCGGCGCCCCGCTGCTGGCCGCGGAACCGGCCGGGAAGCTGTTCACCGAAACCGGCGAACTCCTCCTCGAACACGCCTCGGCGGTGGTGCCGCAGTTCGACCGGATGCTGACCGCCGCTCGCGCCGGGCTGGAGCGTCCCGTCGCGCAGATCCGGATCGGCTCGGTGCCGACGCCCGTGCTGCCGCGGCTGATCCGCGAGGTGGGGCTGCGCAATCCCGATGCCGAGCTGGCTATCCGGACCGCCGAATCGGCTGCGGAGCTGGCGGAAGCGTTGCTGCGCGAGGAACTGGACCTCGGCCTGCTGCGCCAGGACGCCGTGCGGGAACGCCCCCTCGGATGGGTTTCGGTGGCCACGGAACCGCTGGTGGTCGGCATTCCGTCCGGACATCCGCTCGGCGTCCCGGACTCGCTCACCCCGGCCGCGCTGTCCCGCCAGCGCTGCGTTCTCCTCGACCAGACCGTGCAGCCGCGTACGCGGGCTCTGCTCGCGGCGTTCGCCGACGCCGGTGCTGACCCACGGCTTTGTTACGCGGACAGCGAATGGGCGGTGCTGTGTCTCGGTTACGGGGCCGGAATCCTGACCGTGACAGCGCCGCCGACGAGACCGATGCCGGACACCTCATACCGGCCGCTGCATTGCGCGGCCACGAATTCGACCCTGGTGCTCGCCTGGACGGACGACGGACTGCTCGCCGGGTGCCTCCCTCGCGTCCGGGCGGCGATGACGCGCGCGCACGCCGAACACCTTCGTGCACTGCTCCATAGCCGTCCGTGAAGGACTCCTTGAGGGAATCAGATTCCCTCAAGGAGCCCTTCACGGACTTCAGAACGGTCGTCAGCCGATGCGGTAGCTGTACGGCAGAGTCGCCAGCACCTCACCGGTTCCGACCTGCGGCAGACCGGTCACGCCGGTCGGCAGCGACGGCACGGTCACGATGTTCAAGTGCCCGGCTACCTTCTGCCCTCGGTTGCCCGACGGCGTGATCGTCACCAGGATCGTCGCGGTCTCGCCCGGCTTCACCAGCTGCGGCGTGCCGCCGGTGCCATTCGGGTCCACCGACTGGCCGTACGGGTCGCCGGTCGACGACGTCACCGAACCGTCGAAGCCCGCCGTCTGGATCGACGCCGTGTAGCTCGAATGCCCGGCAGGCGCGCCTTCCGGACCGAACGGGCCGATCTCCTGCACGTCGGCGAACCAGACGCCCTTGGTGACGTAGCCGGTCTTCTCGCCGATCGTCGCGACCGACACCGTGCTGCCGTTCTGCGCGGACTTCAGGTCGCCGAGCACGTCGATGCCCGCCGCCGAACCCTGGATCTCCGCCTGCGCGGGCACGGTCGAGGACGTCGCGACGGTGAACTTGCTCGTCTCCGGCGGGATCGAGTACACCGGCGCGTTCGCGTTCAGCTCCGGCAGGTCGACCTCGGTCGAACCCTGGATCGGCTGCGGCTGCAGCGTTTGCTTCGCGTTCGTGCGCGCGTCGACGCCGATGGCGATCGGTTCGATGCCGGTGTTGCGCACCGTCACCGGCACGGTCACCGCCTTGCCCGCGGCGAGCGACGCGGACTGCGGCAGCGCGGGCGCGCTGGCCGAGACCTGGTCGAAGCCGACGGTTCCGGTGAACGGCTGGTCGATCTGCTTGCCCGTCACCGGGTTCTGCACGACGAGCACGAGGTGCCAGCGGCCCGGCAGCGGGTTCGCGTCGACGAGCTGCAACGCGGTGCCCTGCTTCAGCGTGGTGGCCGAATCGAGGTAGGCGTTGCTGTTCACGTCGGCGAGTTCGCCGTTCGGGTCGACCAGGACGCCGTCGAGCAGCGTGCCCGGGTCCTGCAGCTTCACCGCGACGTCGAGGTCCCGCTTGCCGCGCGGAACGTCGAATTCGTAGGAGAAGGTCTGCGCCGGCGACACCGCGCGGGCGTTGCCGCCGGTGATCGTGCCGCCGAACGCGCCGGGCCCGTTCTTCGTCGGGATCAGCGCGCGCAGCACGGCCGACACCGTGGTCTGGTGTCCGTCGGAGCTGCCGAAGGTGATCGAGTAGTCCGCGTCGCCGCCGCTGGCCGGGGTCTGCAGCGCGACGTGCACCGGCTTCGTCTGACCGGGGTTGAGCTGCAGGATCTGCGGCGAAACCTGGCCGTACGGGACAGCCCGCTGCGCGGTGGTCGCCAGCTGGATGTCACCGGTGTAGCCGGCCTGCCCGGACGCGGAGTACAGCACCGCGGTCCACGTGCCCGCGGCCGGGCGCGTGACGTCCACGTTGGCGTAGTTCGCCGTCGCGGCCCCGCCCTGCGGACGGCTGTTGGCGACGAAGGTGCCGTCCGGCGCGAGCAGCGTCAGCCGCACCACCGGGGTGACGGACTGGCCGTTGACCGTCTTCGGGCTGCCCTGCCACGCCATCCGCGCCAGCAGTCGCTGCGCGCCGTTCGGCACG
This sequence comes from Amycolatopsis sp. Poz14, assembly GCF_006704225.1. NCBI lineage: Bacteria > Bacillati > Actinomycetota > Actinomycetes > Pseudonocardiales > Pseudonocardiaceae > Amycolatopsis > Amycolatopsis sp. Poz14. Next base: position 7,365,411 of record NZ_JACLHD010000001.1, on the reverse strand, counting down.
GAGAAGGTGACCTTCTTGTACGCCCAGTTCGTGCCGTTGAAGTACGGGAAGGTCGGCAGCTTGGTCGAGTCGAACCCAGTGGTCTGCGTCTGCGTCCCCATCGGGGCGAACGTCCGCGTGCCAGTGCTGACCGTCAGCGGCTTGGTGCCCGAGTTGGTGACGTTGACCGACGCGTGCTGCGTGCTGCCCGGCGCGCCTTCCAGCGTCAGCTGGTCGGCCGACAGCGTGATGTTGGACGAGACGCCCGCCGGTGCCCCGGTCGAACCCGGAGCGGTGAGCGCCGCTTCGACCGCCGCGCGAGCGTCGAGAAGGCCCGCGCCCTGCTCGTCGGCCGGGAGGTTGAGGTCGCGTGCCGTGCTGGTGATGATCTGCTTCACCTGTGCGGGCGACGGCGACGCACCGTGGTGGGAATTGCGGTAACTCTGGATCACCAGTGCGGCGACGCCCGCGGTCAGCGGGGCGGATTCGCTGGTGCCGCCGAAGGATTCGAGGTCCGTGCCTTCCGGAACGGTCTTGAAGTTGCGGCATTCCGAGTACGCCGGGGAGCAGTCGGCCCAGTTGCCCTCGCCGGGTGCGACGAGGTCGATGGTGCGGCCGTTCTGCGTGATTCCGGACGAGGACAGCGCGGAGATGTTGTCGTTCACCCATTTCCCGTTGGAGAACGGGAAAGCCGCGTAGCCGGTCTGCGCGTACAGCCGGTTGTCGGTCGTCGCGCCAGTCGAGATCACCAGCGGGTCGGTGGCCGGGCTGCCGATCGTGGACGTGGTGCCCGCGTCGCCGCTGGAAGCGGTCACGGTGACGCCCGCGGCGACGGCCTGGTCGTTGAAGACCTGGAACAGGTTGCGGGAGCTGGAATCCGGGTACTGGTTGAGGCCGAGCGACTCGTTGATCACGTCGACGTGGTCGACGGTCACCGCGTAGTCGATCGCCTGCAGCACCGCGGAGTTCGTCGCGGTCTTGCCGAAGACGTTCAGCCCGACCAGGCTCGCGCCCGGCGCGACGCCCTTGACGACGATGTTGCAGCCCGCCGGGAGCGGGTGCTTCTCGTTGACGAACTTCGACAGGTCGTGCACCACGACGCCCTGCGCGGCGATCGAGGAGGCGTCGCCGAAGGCCTCGGCCCCGGAGTCGGTCGTGTTCGGGCCGTCGCCGGAGAAGTCCTGGTAGTCCGAGAACACGTGGCTGCCGTCGGGACGGATGAAGTCCGCGTAGTTCGGGTCCATGTTGTCGGCGAGGAACGCGACCTTCACGCCCGCGCCGTTGGCCAGATCGGACGCGCTCTTGCCGCCGGTGGTGCTGTACGCGCGGATCGACGTCAGCGCTTCGGGCTCCAGCAACGGTTTAGCCGGGTCGGCCGGGCAGGTCGCGTTCGGCGTGGACTGCGCGGCCGGTCCGCCTGCCTTCGGCGCGGCGGCCGGTGCGCCCGGTTTGGCGTCCGGCAGCGTCACCTTGCTGTCCGGCAGCACCTGCGCGACCGCCGGGTCGTGCGCGAGCTGTGCGGCCTGCGCGGGCGTGACGGTGGCGGAAAACGCGTTGCCCAGCGCGAAGTGCTTGACCTTGGCCGGTGCCGCGCCGGACAGCTTGGCGAGCACCGAGTCCTGTTCTTGGGTGGCTTTGGCGCGGCGAGTGCCCGAGGCCGCCTTGGTGGGCGGCGCGCTGGGCAGCTGGTCCGCGAGGACGACGATCACCGATTGCGGCGCGGTGTCCGCCGCGGCGGCCGGTGCGGCAGCCTGCGCCGGCTGGGTCGCCCCGGCCAGCACCAGGCTGCCGGTCGCAGCCATGACCAGGGCGCGAACGGATCGCGAGGAACGCCCCATGTGCAGTTCCCACTTCCTGCTAGAAGGGTTCGTGAGTTACCGGCCCCGACGAAATCGGGCGCACTCGTGCCGCGCTCGATTTCCCGATAGCAGAACTCTTTCCGACTCCCGCACGATCCACAAGCGACAATAGTGGGAAACAAATCCGGCAAACGGGACCGAATTTCCGCGCGGTCGCGCATTCGGTCCCGTTTGCCGGAATCGGGGTCAGTCCTGGGGGAGGTGCCGGCGCGAGTGCCGGGTCACCACAAGGGTTCCCGCGATCGCGACCAGTGCGACGCAGGCGAGCAGAACCGGGTAGCCCGCTACTCCGTTCAGGGCGGCTAAAATTGACGGCAGCAGGAATCCGATGTAGGCCAGCGCGTAGTACACGCCGGTGAGTTCCGCGATTTCGCCCGGCCGGGCGAGGCGTTGCAATTCCAGCAGTCCGGACACCACCACGATGCCGTAAGCGGCGCCCAGCACAATCGCCGCGCCGAGGGCGATCCACGGCGATTCCCGCGCGGCGGCGAAGACGCTCAGGACGAGTCCGGCGCAGAGCACCGCCATCCCGGTGAGCACCGCCCGGGCGCTGGTGGCGCGGTCGACCCGCTTGGCGATCGGCTGGATCCCCACGCCCGCGCCGATCGCGCAGACGGTGAGCAAGGTGGAGTAGGCCAGCGCCCACGACCCGGTCTGGTGCTCGACGAGCTGCGGCAGGATCGCGTATGCCACGCCGCACGAGCCGAAGATCCACGGCGCGGCGGGCAGGATCACCCGGCGGAACCGCGGATGCCGTGCGGTGGCGGGCAAGGCGGCGCGGACCGATTCGGTCCGGGCAGTGAGTGTTTCCGGACTGCGCGTGACCGCGAGCAGCGAGATCAGCGCGAGTCCGATGTGGACCAGGTAGGGGAGGACCATCGGCCACGGACCCCATTGCGCGAGCACTCCGGCGACGCCCGGGCCGATGCCCAGTCCGAGCGTCAGGCACAGCGCGGCGCGCCGGGTGCCGGTGTCGGCCGCGCTGTGCGGGTCGGCGTCGGCGAGTTCCTTGATCCAGGTGGAGCCCACGGCCATCGCGACCGCGACCGCGATGCCGGAGAGGAACCGGCCGGCCGCGATCCACCCGACGCCGACCGGGCCGAGCGCCAGCAGCACGCTCGCCAGCAGCGACACCACGGTGCCGGCGAACATCACCGGGCGGCGACCGTACCGATTGGACAGTCCGCCGGACAGCAGCAGCCCCGGCACGAGGCCGACGACGTACGCGCCGAGCAGGGCGTCGACGGTGAACGCGGAGTAGCCCGCGGCGTGGTACATGACGAGCAGCGGGGTGAACTGGTTGCCGCCCCAGCCGCACGCGAACACCGCGGCGGCGGCCGGAAACCAGGCCGGACGGGCGGTTGTCTCGGGTGTTCCGGGCAGGGGAGCGCGGTCAGCAGTAGTGGTCATCGACGGTGCACCGAATCCAGGTGTGCTCGCAGGGCCGGGGCGAAGGTGTCAGCCTTCGTCTCCGCCTCCGCGATGATGTTCAGGAGGTCTTCGTGCTCGCCGACGACCTGGGGCAGCCGGGCCGGGATCGGCGCGAGCGCGTGGACGTTCATCCGGCGCTGCCGGTCGGCGAGCGTGGTGTAGAAGCTGAGCAGCAGCGCGTTGCCGCCCGCCTCGACGATCGTGCGGTGAAACAACGCGTCGGCTTCCGCAAACGCCGGCACGTCGCCCGCTTCCGCGTGTTGCCGCTGGACAGCCAGCACCGCGCGCAGCTGCTCGAGCGCCGCCGGGATCAACTCCGGACGCCTGCCCAGCCGTTGTACCGCCGCGCTTTCGACGGCCTCGCGGGCTTCGAGCACGTCTTCGGCCTCGCCCGGGGTGATCGGGACGACGATCGCGCCGCGCTTCGGGATCAGGTTGAGCAGCCCCTCGACCTGCAGCCGCAGGAACGCCTCGCGCACCGGCGTCCGGCTCACCCCGAGCCGCTCGGCGATCTCGCCCTCGCTGAACAGGTGTCCGCCGGGCAGCTCGCCGGTGAGCACGAGCTCCTTGGTGAGCTCGTACGCGCGGTCGGCGGCGGGTTTCAACGCGTTCACAGGTGGGACGCTAGCATGCATCCCAGCTTGTATCTAAGGTGTTGTGACCTGCGGCTCAGCCGGTTCTGTCGGTGCCGTGTGCGATGCTCGTCGGCGTGCTGTTCCTCGATGCCCCGCCGACCGTCCGCCAAGCCGTCGACGCCATCCGTTCCGCATTGACCGGCGGCCTGGACCCGGACCAAGACCCGCCGCGGTCTGTCGTACCGGTGCCCACCGGGCAGTTTCTGCTGATGCCCGCGTTCTGGGACCGCTACGCCGGGGTCAAGGTCGCCTCCGTCGCCCCGGACAACCCGGCTCGCGGCTTGCCGCGGATCCAAGGCCACTACCTGCTGATGGACGGCCCGACGCTCACCCCCAAGGCGCTCCTGGACGGCATCGCCCTCACGTCGGTCCGCACGGCGGCGGTTTCCGCCGTGGCGGTCGACCTCCTGGCCGAGCCGGACGCGGAGCGCTTGGTGGTGTTCGGAACAGGCCCGCAGGCGCAGAGCCACATCGAAGCCTTCCGCGCCGTGCGGCCGGTGCGGGAGGTGGTGGTCGTCGGCCGGAATCCGGAGCGCACGCAAGCTCTCGCCGCGCAGTACCCCTTCGCCCGGGTAGGCACGCCGGACGACGTGTCCTCGGCTGATCTGATCGCCTGCTGCACCTCGTCGAGAACCCCCGTGTTCGACGGCGCGAAAGTCCCCGAGCACGCCACCGTCGTAGCCGTCGGCTCACACGAACCCGACGCACGGGAAGTCGACGATGTCCTCATTGGACGGTCCACAGTGGTCGTCGAAGGCATCGGTGCGGCTGCTCGCGAGGCCGGAGATGTAGTGCTGGCAATGAAATCCGGCGTCCTCGCGGCGGACGACCTGGTGCCGCTCGCGGAACTGGCACAGGGGAGGACGGTGGCATCGGGTCCCCGGTTGTTCAAGAGCGTCGGAATGGCTTGGGAGGATCTGGTGGTCGCGGCGGCGGCCTATGAAGCTCTCACGTGACATCCCGGCGCAGCGGGAACGCGACCGCCAGCCCGGCCGCGACCAGCGCGTATCCGAGGAGAACGAGCGCGCCGCCCGCGGTGGGCAGCAGTTGTCCGCCCGTGTGGCCGGTCTGCTGGGCGAGCGCGTCGGTGAGATAGCCGAATTCGGTGAGCGCGGCGGTGGCTCCGCCGGGAAGGTAGGGGTAGATCGTGTTCACGCCGGGAATGGCGAGCAGCGCGATTTCGACCAGGTACAGGTACCCGATCACCACCGCCAGCGCGGCGACCTGGTTCCGCAGCAGCGCACCGATTCCCACGCCCAGCACGGTGTAGATCGTCATCGCGGCGGCGATCCGGAGCAGCAGTTCGATGACGGTCGCCGGGGCGAGGCCGACGGTCAGCCCGTGGAGGGCGGCGCTGCCGTAGAGCGCGAGCCCGGCGGCCACTGCGGTGACGACGCCGTAGCAGAGGCCGCCGACGGCGAACGCCGCGAGTTTCGCGACGAGGATCCGCCAGCGGCGCGGTGCGAAGAGGAACGTCACGGAAATCGTGCGGTGCCGGTACTCCGACGTCATCGCGACGGTGCCGAAAACGGCGGGGAACAGGACCGTCACGGTCGCCATGCCGAGCACGTTCCGCACTCCGGCGGCGGTGTCGAGCCCGGGCATCGGCGGCTGGACCTGCTCCGGGCCGATCACGCCGATCAGCCCGACCAGGCCGCCGCCGCACACCGCGGCGGTGATGAGCGCCCACAGCCACAGCCGGGTGGAGCGCAGCCGGCGGAGTTCCGCGGCGATCATCGGCGTTCTCCTGCGGTGAGGGCGAGGAAAACCTGTTCCAGGCCGGGTTTTTCCGGGGTCAGCTCGTGGATCCGCAGTCCGGCCGCGGCCGCCCGGTCCGCGATCTCGGCGGTGCTGAGGCCGGAGACGCGAAGCAGATCCGGTGCGATCCGTTCGGCGGCCCCGCTCAACGTTCGAGCGAGGTCGTCGGCGTCGGGGGAGCGGACGAGCGCGGCGGGTGCGGTCGAGACGGACAGCTCCGCCAGGGTGCCGGTGGCGACGAGGCGGCCGTCGCGGATGACCACCACCTGCCCGGCGATCTGCTCCAGTTCGCTGAGCACGTGGCTGGAAACCAGCACGGTGCGGCCGCTCGCGGCGAACCCGGTGAGCAGGTCGCGCAGCCACGCCATGCCCTGCGGGTCCAGTCCGTTGCCCGGTTCGTCGAGCACCAGCACTCGCGGGTCGCCGAGCAACGCGGTCGCGAGACTGAGCCGTCGCCGCATGCCGGTCGAATAGCCGCGCGAGGGCCGCCCCGCGAAGGCGGTCATTTCCAGTTGCTCCAGCACCTCGTCGACGCGCCGGCGCGGCAGCCGGGCCATCGTGGCGTAGATGCGCAGATGCTCGCGCGCGGAACAGGACGGATGCGGGTCGGCCCCGTCGAGCACCGCGCCGACGGTGCGCGCCGGATGCGGCAGCTCGGCGTACCGGACGCCGTCGATCGTCGCGGTCCCGGCGTCCGGCCGGACCAGGCCGAGGAGCATCCGCATCGTGGTGGTCTTCCCGGAACCGTTCGGCCCGAGGAAACCGGTGATTTTCCCGGGACCGGCGGAAAACGTCAGATCGGCGACCGCGGGCGTCGCGGCGAACCGCTTGGTCAGGTTCTCGACGGCGATGCTCATGCGCGGGCCTTGAGCGCTTCGGCCAGCTCGGCCGCGTCGGGCAGGCTGAGCAGCAGTTCGCCGAACTCCCCGCCGTCGAGGACGATCCGCAGCGCCGGGCCGGACCGGCGCGCCGACACCAGCTGGCGCGTCCCGGTGCCCAGCCCCCAGATCCCGACCTTGACCACCCCGCTGACCAGCATGCCGATCCGGCCGCCGCGCGTGCGGGCCAGCGGATTCCCGATCTGCTCGACCGTCCGGATCCGCGCCAGCGGGACCGTGATCTCTTCTCGCCACACCGCGATCCGCTCCCAGCGGGAGAACCGCACCCGGAGCCCGTCGCCGACGATCTCGGCTGTCGCCATCGTCTTCACCCCCTGCGTTATCTGTTCTATTAGATGTATAGCAGATACCCTGGACGGGTGCTGCTGACATTGGATCTCGACAGCGAGACGCCGATCTACCTGCAGATCCGCGACCGGGTCGTGGAGGCGATCGCCCAGGGCGACCTCGGCGAGGGCGACGCGCTGCCGTCCACCCGGCAGCTCGGCGCCGACCTCGGCATCAACTTCCACACCGTGAACAAGGCCTACGACCTGCTCCGCGCGCAGGGCCTGATCCGCATCAACCGCAAGAGCGGCGCGGTGATCCGCCGCGACGCCCGATCCGGCCCCGCCGAATCCGGGTACGCCGACGAATGGCAGGAACGGCTTCGCACGCTCCTGGCCGAGGCCGTCGCGCTCGGGCTGGATGCCGACGAGGTAATCGCCCGGTGTGGCTCGGTGTTGGAATCCTTCCGTGCCAAGGCGGCGTCGTGACGTCGTCGGTCTACCTGGATCTCGTGCTGGTGGCGCTGCTGGCCGCCGGGTTCTGGGCGGCGCCCGCGCTGGCTCGGCCGACGCTTCCGTTCGGTGTGCGGGTGCCGGCGGCGCGCGTCGCCGAACCGGAGATCGTTCGTGCGCACCGTCGTTATGCGCGCGGGGTGCTGGTGGTCGGCACTCTCGCGTTCGTCCTGGTCGCTTTCGCCTCGGGCGGACTGCGCTGGGAGCCGGCGGCCGCGTTCGCCGCACCGGTTCTCGCCGCTGCTTGCTGCGGCCTCGGCTACCAGGCGCACCGCACGGTCGCCGCCGCGAAACGCTCCGGCGACTGGTACTCCGGAACCCGGCAGGCGGTCGCGACCGACACCTCGCTGCGCACCGACCCGGTCCGTCCACAGTGGATTTTCCTGGCCCCGGCGGCAGTGCTGTTCGCGATCACCGCGGCGATCGGTGCGTGGCACTACGGCGACCTGCCCGCGACACTGCCGACGCCGAACGGAATGACCGTCGACTCCGCCCTGCGCGGCGCGACCACGGTAGGCCGCGCGTTCGCGACTGTCACCGCGCAGCTGTTGAGCATCGTCCTCGTGGCTCTGCTGGGTATCGCGTTGCCGCGTGCCCGGCCGGAACTCGACGCGGCGCAGCCCGCCGCCTCGGCCGCCCGGTACCGCAACTACCTCGGCGGCGTGCTGCGACTGCTGTTCGGCACCGCCGGATGCGTGGCCGCGAGCTTGCTGGTGGCGTCGCTGGAGGTGTGGGAAATCGTCCCGGCCACGACCGGCGCGACCGTCGTCAGCTACCTCCCGCTCGCCTGCGCGGTGGTCGCGTGGGTGGCGTTCGCGTTCCGGGTGGGTGATGCCGGGCACCGGCTGCCTGCGGCCGAAGAGGATTCCGGCCGGGTACAGCGCGACGACGACCGGTACTGGCACCTCGCGGGCATGGTCTACGCGAACCGCGGCGATCCGGCCCTTCTCGTGCACCGGCGCTCGGGGGTCGCCTGGACGCTCAACCTCGGCCACCCGATCAGCTGGGCGCTCCTCGCCGCACTCGCGGTGTTCGCCGCGCTGGCTGGATTCGGCGTCGTCGAACTGCCTTCCCGCGGCGGATAGCCTGGGTTTCTTCGACGGCGAGGGGAACTGGGATGTCCGAGGAACTGACCACCGCGGCGGAACTGTTCGACGCGATCGGCGCCGGGTACGAGGACGCGTTCGGCCGCCCACCGGTCGTGGACGCGGCGGTGCGGGAGCTGCTCGCGGTGCTGCCGCCGTCGGCGCGGGTGCTCGACGTCGGCAGCGGGACCGGCCGCCCCGTCGCGGCGGATCTGGTCGCCGCCGGGCACCGGGTGACCGGGATCGACGTGTCCGCGGAGATGGTGCGGATCGCCCGCGAGCAGGTGCCCGAGGCCGAGTTCGTGCAGGCCGACGTGCGGGAATGGGAGTCGGAACCGGGGACGTGGGACGCGGTGTGCGCGTTCTTCCCGTTCCTGCAGCTGCCGCGGGCCGAAACGGAGCGCGCGCTCGGCCGGATCGCCGGCTGGCTGGCCCCGGGAGGAAGGTTCGCGCTGATCACGGTGCCCGCCGACGTCGAGGACGTCCCGGTCGACTTCCTCGGCCACTCGATCCGGGTGACGAGCTTCCCGGCGGACGCGCTGGCCGACCGGGTGCGCGCGGCCGGGCTGGAAGTGACCGGGACCCGGACCGAAACGTTCGCCCCGGACAAGCCCGGAGCGGAGCCGGAGGAACACCTGCTGATCTCGGCCCGCAAACCCGGCTGAGTGGCTCTCGACCGCGGAATTGTGAAAGAAATTCAGCGATGCGGATGCGGCACGGGAAAGCGGGGCGGCATTTTCGCGCGGTCCGGGTGAACACGCCGGAAACTGCGCTGAAACACCGCCCCGCCCGCTCGTCGCTGCTGGTCTCAACAATCCCTGTCGAGGCCGGGTTATTGCGGGATCGCCACGGTTTGCTCACGGCGACCGATTCGCGAGGTTTGCAAGCTGAGTTGTTGCGACCGCGGCCTCCGACGTTCACGGCTCGTTTTCGCTCGCGGCGGCTGGTCTCGTTTCGCCGCGGAGGCTGGCCGTTGCAACAGATTCCCGCAGCCGACCGCGGTTGCCGACGCGCACAGCTCTCTCGCCCCGGCTGGTTGCCGAGGCTCGTGACTTGCGCGGTTCGCTGGCCGCGGTCGATCTGCGGACTTCCGGTGGCAGTTGATTTCGCGCGAGGTTCGCCTGCGTGGCTGTCTCCCGACTCGCGCAGTTCCTTTGCTGCCAACGATTTCCCGGTTCTCGGCGGGGCAGACGTGCGCGGTCCGCCCCCGGCGCGGGAACTCAGGCCGGAACAGCCCTGGTTACTGCTGGTTGCCCCACTGCTGCTCGCCCTGCTGGCCGCCTTGGTCGAAGCCGCCCTGCTCGCCCTGGCCGAATCCGCCCTGGCCGCCCTGCTCGCCTTGACCGAATCCGCCCTGGCCGCCCTGCTCGCCTTGACCGAATCCGCCCTGGCCGCCCTGCTCGCCTTGACCGAATCCGCCCTGGCCGCCCTGCTCACCCTGGCCGAATCCGCCTTGGTCGCCCTGACCGAAGCCGCCCTGCTGACCCTGCGGACCGCCCTGCTGGCCGCCCTGGTCGAAGCCGCCCTGCTGCTGCCCGCCGCCTTGTTCCTGGCCGCCTTCCTGGCCGCCGCCGAAGTTCTCCTTCAGTTTGTCCGCGCCCTGGCGGATCTGGTCGCCGTGCTTGCCGCCCGTTTTCTCGTCGGCGAATTCGGCGGCCTTGTCGATGCCCTGGCCGACCTTGTCCGGGTTGTTGCCCGCGAATTCCTGGATCTTGTCCTTGGCCTGGTCGAAAAAGCTCATCGAAAATCCTCCTTGATCTATTCGTGACCCATGGATACCAGCCGGGTACCCGAAGGGCGCGGCCGCGAGACGCCAGTCCCCGGTTCGGGTGAGGCCCGGCGCCGGTTCTGCCCGGGTCGGGCCACGGGTGGGTTACCCCACACGCCCGGACGCGGACCGGACCGGCCGGTAGGGTCGCCGCGGCAGGCGCCGGAGCCGAGGAGGACACGTGGCGGGACCGTTGAGCGGGCTGAAGGTCGTCGAACTGGCCGGGATCGGGCCGGGGCCGCACGCGTGCATGGTGCTCGCCGACCTGGGCGCGGACGTCGTCCGGGTGGAACGGCCTTCCGGATCGCTCGACCTCAGCGGCGGCAAGCCGGACCCGCTGCTGCGCGGACGCCGCTCGGTCGCCGCGGACCTCAAGACCCCCGAGGGCCGCGAACTCGTCCTGCGGCTCGCGGCGAAAGCGGACGTGCTGATCGAAGGGTTGCGGCCGGGCGTCACCGAACGGCTCGGCGTCGGCCCGGACGACTGCTTCGCGCGCAATCCCCGCCTGGTGTACGGCCGGATGACCGGCTGGGGCCAGGACGGCCCGCTCGCCCAGCGCGCCGGGCACGACATCAACTACCTCGGCCTCACCGGCGTGCTGCACGCGATCGGCCGCGCGGGCGAGCGTCCGGTGCCGCCGCTCAACCTGGTCGGCGACTTCGGCGGCGGGTCGATGTTCCTGATCGCGGGCGTGCTCGCGGCGCTGTGGGAATGCGGCCGGACAGGGCGCGGCCAGGTCGTGGACGCGGCGATGGTCGACGGCGCGAACGTGCTGTCCCAGATGATGTGGGCATTGCGCGGCCTGGGTTCCTGGTCCGACGAACGCGGCACGAACCTCCTGGACGGCGGCGCGCCGTTCTACGACACGTACGTCTGCGCGGACGGCCGTTACGTCGCCGTCGGTTCCCTCGAACCGCAGTTCTACGCGGCTCTCCTGAACGGCCTCGGCCTCGCCGCGGAAGACCTCCCGGCGCAACTGGACCGCGACGGCTGGCCCACCCTCCGCGCCACCTTCACCCGGGCCTTCCTCACCCGCACCCGCGACGAATGGGCCGAGGTCTTCGACGGCACCGACGCGTGCGTCACACCGGTCCTCGCTCCCGACGAGGCTCCTCAGCACCCGCACATCGCGGCCCGGTCCGGCCTGGTCACGCTCGACGGCATCGTCCAGCCCGCTCCGGCGCCGCGGTTTTCGCGCAGCGCCACGGATGTGCCGACGCCGCCGCCGGTGCCGGGCGCGGACACTGAGGACGTCCTCGCCGATTGGAAGGCCTAGCTCCGCAACCGGACCGGCAGCGTCAGGTGTCCGTTGGTGATGAACGACGGGACCGGTTCCAGCTTCTCTCCGGCTACTGCCAGCGCCAACTCCGGGAACTGCCCGAACAAGGCAGGCAGCGCCAGCTCGGTCCGGCCTGGTCACGCTCGACGGCATTGTCCAGCCCGGCTCCGGCGCCGCGGTTTTCGCGCAGCTTGGAAGGCCTAGCCCCGCAACCGCACCGGTAGCGTCAGGTGTCCGTTGGTGATGAACGACGGGACCGGTTCCAGCTTCTCTCCGGCTACTGCCAGCGCCACATCCGGGAACCGCTCGAACAAGGCAGGCAGCGCCAGCTCGGTCCGGCCTGGTCACGCTCGACGGCATTGTCCAGCCCGCTCCGGCGCCGCGGTTTTCGCGCAGCTTGGAAGGCCTAGCCCCGCAACCGCACCGGTAGCGTCAGGTGCCCGTTGGTGATGAACGACGGCACCGGTTCCAGCTTCTCCCCGGCCACTGCCAGCACCAAATCGGGGAACCGCCCGAACAACGCAGGCAGCGCCAGCTCCGCCTCCATCCGGGCGAGCTGCGCGCCGAGGCAGTAATGCACGCCGTAGCCGAACGCGAGCGCTGATTTGTCCTTGCGGGCCAAGTCGAACTCGTCCGCGTCCGGACCGTGGTGGGCCTCGTCGCGTCCGGCGGGGCCGAAGGACGGGAGAATCGGGTCGCCCGCGCGGATGACCGTGCCCTCGACCTCGATGTCCTCTCTCGCGAACCGCAGCGGCAGGTGCGAAATCGGGGCCTGCCAGCGCAAAGTCTCGTCCACCACGTCCGACCAGGTGCGCGTTCCGTCGCGGACCTGGCGCAGCTGCGCGGGATGCGTGAGCAGCGCGGTCACGGCCTGGTCGAGCAGGTTGACCGTCGTCTCGTGCCCCGCGGTGATCACCAGCATCAGCGTGTCCACCAGCTCCTCTTCGCTCAGCCGGGAGCCGTCGGAGTCGCGGGCGGCGATGAGCGCGCTGGCGAGGTCGTCGCCGGGCTCGGCGCGCCGCTGGGAGACGAGGTCGGCGAAAATTCCGTACAGCAGCTCGACGTTCGCGGTCGCTTCTTCCGCGGTCGCCGACGTCGCGAAGACCCCGGCCACCGCGGTGCGCAGGCCCGGCCGCGCTTGTTCGGGGACGCCGGCCAGCCGGCAGATCACCTCGATCGGCAGCCGGTAGCAGTACTGTTCGCGCAGGTCGGTTTCGCACGGTCCGGCGTCGAGCTCGCCGAGCAGGCCGTCGACGATTTCGGCGACCACCGGGCGCAGCGCGGCGATCCGGACGGGCGCGAAAGCCTTGGACACCAGCGACCGCAGCCGCCGGTGCTCGTCGCCGTAGGCGGTGAACATGTTCTGCACCGAAACCCAGATGTGCAGCGACCAGTCGGACGAGATCTCGCCGTCCCGGTAGGCGGGCCAGTGCCGCCGGGGATCCTTCGAGACCCGCGGGTCGGCGAGCAGGGCGCGCAGCAGCGGCAGGCTGGTGACCGACCAGGCCAGCACGCCGCCCGGCAGTTCGACCACGGTCAACGGTCCGCGGGCGCGCAACCGGGCGCCCTCGCCGTGCACGTCCGGCGCCACCGGGTCCAGCACGAAGGGGGTGACGGCGTGGTCCATGGGCGCTCCCTCGCGGCCCGGTGGTCCACAATGGACGGACGATGGGGGAGGTGTCCGTTGCGGCCGCCGGGTCCGCGACAAGCGTAGTGCGGCTAAGGATTCTCTTGTCCGGCTTGAGGGGTGGTCCGGGCGGGGCGGGAGAAGGGGTTGACGTCAGCCGTCGGCGCGCTTGCGGTGCAACGAGAACCGTTCGAACACCGACAGCTCGCCGGTCGGCTTGGTGACGTTGTAGTAGGTCACGTGCATGGTCGTCGTGCCGCCCGGTCGGCGTCCGGGGTCGACGGTGAACGCGGCGAAACCGTAGGGGTGGTCGAGGTCGCGCACCGCGCTCCACACCGCTTTTTCGCGCACGTAGGTCGGTTTCCGCTTGCCCGTGGCGGGATCCCGCTTGTCCGCGACGGCGGTCAGCACCTTTCCCGTGCCGTCCCTGAAGAAGCTGCCGTTGGTGGTGCCGGAGACGCCGCCTCCGCCGAGAACCATGTGCACGGTGCCGTGCGTCGCGTCGATGTCGTCGGTCGCGTCGGACACCGGGTTCGGCGTGAGCGTCTCGCTTCCCGCGACGACGCCGTGCACGGCAAGGGAGCGTTCGTAGTCGTGCTCGTGTCCGCAAAGCACCGGGTCGACGCCGTAGCGGTCGAACAGGGGGCCGTACTTCTCGCGCAGGCCGAGGTCGGCGCCGTTCGCGTCGGACGTGCTGATCATGACCTGGTGCATCGCGACGACGATCCAGTCCACGTCGCGCGACGCCCGTGCCGCGGCGAGTTCCTTCTCCAGCCAGGCGAGCTGCCGCCCGCCGGAGTAGCCGCTGACGTAGACGTCCCCGCCGTCTTGCAGGCAGTTGTCGTCGTTCTGCAGCACGATCACCCGGACCGAGCCGACGGTGAAGCCGTACCAGAGCCCGGCCAGTTCGGGGTCGGTTTCGGTGGAGGGCAGCTGGAAGTACGCCTGGTAGGCGTCCATGCCGATCGCGCCGTTCTGCTTCTCGATCTCGTGGTTGCCCGCGGCGGGCATCCACGGCCGGTACCGCGCCGAGCGGGTGTTGTTGGTGAAGAAGTTGTTCCAGGTGCGCACGCGGTCGACGTCGAGGTTGGCGTAGCAGAGGTCGCCGTTGAGCAGGTGGAACAGCGGCGCGACGGTCTCGATGCCGGTGACGATGTCCTTCGTCGCCGGGGTGGAGAAGAAGTCGAGCGCGGGCGCGCCCTTGAGATCCCAGGTGACCTGCGGCGCGGACTGGTCGCCGAAGCTGGTGAAGGTGAACGCGGACCGGCCGCTGGGCGCGGTGCGGAACGTGCCCGCGTCGGGTGTGGCGCCGTCGTGCTGGGCGACGTAGAGGTACTCGGTGTTCGGGCAGAGGCGGTCGATCTCGGCGTGGTGCACCCAGACCGTGCGGTTGGACGCGCCGTCGAGGTAGGTGCGGGTGACTGCGGGCGCGGACGAGCCGAAGCCGTCGTCGAGCGTGCCGTAGCGGACGCGGGGACGGCCGACCGGGCCGTCGGTGAGCCACGAAACCACCATCTGCCGCGCGGGATCGCGGCCGAACGTGAGATGCAGACCCTGCACCGGGGTGGCGCCACCGCCCGGCGTCGGCATGAGCGGAGCGGCGGCTGCCGTACCAGTGCCGAGCAGTGGTACGGCAGCGCTCGCGCCCATGAGACCCAGTGCTCCTCGACGGCTGACGGTGCTGGACATGGCGGCCTCCTCCGGCTCCCCGGCGGAAGCGAAGCTATGCCGGCCGCGCGGCCCGCCGATGAACGCGAGCTGTCCGGGGCGTGAAGCGTCCTTTCCGCCGGTTCCGGTTCGTTCCCTTTGCCGGGAAACGGGTTCCGGACTGTCCGAAGTGGATTCTCCCGGCTCAGCCTGATCGATTCAGAATCCTTCTGCTAGCCTCCGGGGTGACGTGCGGCTCGCCGTGGTGCCGCGTTGCTGCCGGGGCGCTTCACGGAGCGTGCGCTGAGTGCTTCGGCTCGAACCTCCGAGGAGCGTTATGACAGGCATCGTCCGGGTCCGGGGCCGTGAGGTGCTCGACAGCCGGGGCAACCCGACGGTCGAGGTCGACGTGGTGCTGGCGGACGGGTCGGCGGGCCGGGCGGCGGTGCCGTCCGGGGCCTCCACCGGCACGCGCGAGGCCGTTGAGCTGCGGGACGGCGACGCGAAGCGGTTCCACGGCAAGGGCGTGCGCAAGGCGGTCGACGCGGTGAACGGCGAGATCGCCGACGCCGTGGTCGGCATGGAGGCCGAGGCGCAGGCCGACGTCGACCGCGCGCTGATCGCCCTCGACGGCACCGAGAACAAGGCCCGCCTGGGCGCGAACGCGACGCTCGGGGTTTCGCTGGCGGTGGCGAAGGCGGCCGCCGCGGCGAACACGCTGCCGCTGTACCGCTACGTCGGCGGGGTGTACGCGCATCTGCTGCCGATGCCGATGATGAACATCATCAACGGCGGCGCGCACGCGGACAACCCGATCGACTTCCAGGAGTTCATGATCGGCCCGGTCGGCGCGGAGACGTTTGCCGATGCCGTGCGGATGGGCTCGGAAGTGTTCCACACGCTGCGGAAATCGCTGCACGACGCGGGACACAACACGAATGTCGGCGACGAGGGCGGGTTCGCGCCGCAGCTGGGGTCGGCCGACGAGGCGCTCGAGTTCGTGGTCCGCGCGATCGAGCAGACCGGGTACGAGCCGGGCAAGGACATCGCGCTGCTGCTGGACCCGGCGGCGTCGGAGTTCTACCGCGACGGCGTCTACGACTACACCGGCGAGGGCCGCAAGCGCAGCATCGAGGAGCACGTCGCGTATCTGACCGAGCTGACCGAGCGCTTCCCGATCGTGTCGATCGAGGACGGTCTCGCCCAGGACGACTACGCCGGCTGGAAGCAGCTGACCGACGGCATCGGCGACCGCGTCCAGCTCGTCGGCGACGACCTGTTCTGCACGAACGTCGAAATCCTGCGCGACGGCATCAAGCGCGGCATCGCCAACTCGATCCTCATCAAGGTCAACCAGATCGGCACCCTGACCGAGACCCTGTCCGCGGTCGACACCGCGCACAAGGCGGGCTACTCGGCGGTCATGTCGCACCGTTCGGGCGAGACCGAGGACACCACGATCGCCGACCTCGCGGTAGCGACCGGCTGCGGCCAGATCAAGACGGGTTCGCTGTCGCGGTCGGACCGCACGGCGAAGTACAACCAGCTGATCCGCATCGAAGAGGAGCTCGGCACCGAGGCTCGCTACGCAGGCTGGGACACCCTGCGCTGAGCTGGTTTTTTGAGGCGGCCCGGGCCCTCTCGCCCGGGCCGCCTTTCTCTACTTCTTGACCCTCAACAACACCGCAGCGGCAGTAAAGGCCGCGCTGACCCAGAACGCCGCACGCGCATGCGCCGCGTCGAGGACGACGGCCCCCGCCACCGCAGGCCCGACCACCGCGCCGAGATTGAACGCAGTAGTCGCGATCGCCCCGGCTACTCGCGGCGCGTCATTGCTGGCAGACGTGACGATCGCAGCGATCAACGCGGACCCGACGCCGAACGCCATCGCCCCGGTGAGCAACGCGGCGGCGATGAGCCCCGGAAGACTCTGCGCCGCGAAGAACGCCGCCACCCACCCGGCGGTCAGCACCAGCGTGCCCGCTTTGAGGATCCGCGGCCCCGCCTTGCCCGCGATCGTGACGCCGACGAACGACCCCACGCCGAACACCGCCAGCACGACCGGAACCCATTCGGAGGGGGCGGTCATCGTGCCGAGGTAGGTGAAGGCCGCGAAGGTACCGCCGTTGATGAGAACCCCCTTGCCGACGGTGACCACGACGCGCGGCTGCGCCAGGACCCGCCACTCGCGATACACCGGACTTGTGGCTGGCGGGTTGTCGAACTTCGCTCCTGTTAGCGCGACGGCGGCCACGCCCGTGATCGCCGCGATCGCCCAGAACGCGGCCTGCCACCCGGCGTACTGCCCGAGCACCGTCCCGGCCGGAACGCCGACGATGCACGCGAGCGTGACACCGGACAGCAACACGGAAGTCGCCCGCCCGACGGAGTCCTCCGCGACGAGCGACGGCAGCGACGCGAGCGCTATTGCGAGAAACCCAGCATTGGCGAATGCCGCGAGGGCGCGGGTTACGAGGAGGAGCGGGAAGTCGGTGGTGAGAGCACCGACTACGTGGACTGCTGCGAAGAGCCCGAGGAAGCTGATGAGCGCGATCTTGCGGGGGAGTTTGCCGCCGAGCATCGCGAGAACCGGCGCGCCGACGACCATTCCGGCCGCGAAGAGAGACGTGAGCAACCCGGCGGTGCCGAGCGAGACACCGGTGGCCGCGGCGATCTGGGGGAGGAGCCCGGAGAGGACGAACTCCGAGGTGCCTTGGGCGAAGACTGCGCTGGCTAGGAGGAAAATTATGGGAGGCAAGGGAATCGACTCCGAACGGCTGTTGACGTCTGGGACGCCAGAGGATTGAGGACGGTTCGTCTGCGGAGTGGGGTGCCTTGGGCTCGCGGGCAGCAGCACGCGCGGTGGGCTGGGTGCTTGGCGGGAGCTGCGCTGGGCGAAACCTTGCCCGGCGTGGCGGCTTGCGAGCATGCTTCGCCCAAGTGCTGCGGTGCCAAGCACGTTCGGCCAGCGGTGCTGTGGCACCGAGCGTGTTTCGCCCGCGGTACTGCGGCACCGAACTCGCTCGGTGGTGCTGTGATGCCGAGCGAGTTTGCCAGCGGTGCTGCGGTGCCGAGCTCGTTAGGCGGTGCTGTCGTGCCGAGTGTGCTTTGCCCGCGGTGCCAAGCGCGTTCTGCCACCGGTGCTGTGGTGCGAGTGTGCTTCGCCCGCGGTGCCGTGGCGTCGAGTCCGCTCAGCGGTGCCGTGGTGCCGAGTGCGCTTTGTCTGCGGCTCTGCTGTGCCCAAGCGTTCGCCAGAACGCGTATCGAACGGCGAGTTTTGCCTGCGGCGTCAGACTTCACCACGGTGTGGCCACCGTGCGCAGGCTTGGCGCTGGCTGGCCGACTATGCCGTCGGTGCGCTTGGCAGTCGTGAGTGTTGATGCCGGTTAGAACCGGCGTCAACGCTCACGAGAACCTGCTCAGGGCACAACTCAACAGCACTGCGTTTGTGGTGAAGCTTTCGCTGGTCAGCCCAATCCGGCAGCAAGTCCGGCACCCGTCACTCCGCCGCCCAGCTTGCTGCTGGGCGGCTATCGTCTGCTGGCCTCCGGCGACGTCATGTCTTGGACTTTACCTTGCCGTGCTCAGGGAGTCGCGTGGGTTCTGCTGTTCCTTCCGTGTGGAGCGACCCGGTTCGGTCGTCACGGGGTTGTGGCGATCGCCGGGGCCGTGCGTTCGACGTGTGACAGACGGTGGACAACCTGCCTCAGAATGGACTTGCTGCGGTGTCGCATGAGAGGTTTCCGCGCACCGGCAATTTCGCCGTGGCAGGTGAGGAACGTCGGTCCGGGCAACGGGGTGTCGGTTGGGTGCGCGGGTTCAGTTCAGTCCTGCGTGGGCTGCGATGTCGTCGGCGAAGGACGTCACCCTGGTGTACATCCCGGGTTTGCCGGGCTTTCCGCAGCCGTCGCCGTAGGAGACGATGCCTACTACCGTGTCGCCGACTACCAGTGGGCCTCCGGAATCTCCTTTGCAGGCGTCGATGCCGCCGTTCGGGTAGCCGGCGCACAGCATGCTTGTCGCGGAATATTCCGGGTACGCGGTGTGGCAGAAGGAGTCGTCGGCCACGGGGACGGTGGCTTGGCGCAGGTAGTCCGACCGGTCGCCGCCGTCGGCGGTTCGGCCCCAGCCCAGGACGGTGGCGTTGGTTCCGGCGGGGTAGCGGCTCGGATCGCGGGCCAGGTCGGCGGGGCGGTAGGGGAGCGAGCCGCGGACGGTCAGGACGGCGATGTCCGAACCTTGTTGCGGGGTACGGAAATCCGGGTGTTGCCAGGCGGCGGACACGGCGCGGATGACTCCGTCTTGGCTGCGTTTGTCTTCCCGTCCGGCGACTACGCGGAGTTCGCCGGTCGGGACGGTGGCGGCGCAGTGCGCGGCGGTCGCGACCGCGGTGCGGCTGACGATGACGCCGCCGCAGAACTGGGTTCCGTGACTGTCCACTAAGTACGCCGCGTACGGATGTAGTGCCAGGGAAGCTTTTTCTCCCCCGATGACGGTCGGGACGGCCCCGGCGGCGGATGTGCTCAGGCTGATGACGGACAGGACGACGGCGACGATGAATGCGAATCGGCGTGGCATGGCGGACCCCCTCGGCTGCGGCAGCGCACGAAGACCACTTTAACCGGCGGTTGAGGGGAAAACCGTCGCTGAACCGGGTGGAAACCGCGGGAGCCCGGATCCGGACTCCCGCGGCGGCTGAGGGGGATTGCTTCCCGAACACGGCTCGGGCCAAGGGATCGTGGACGGCGCGTGGAGAGAAGGCTTGCGGAGAGACGGGAACAGGGTGAAGAACGGCTCAGGGAAACGGGATTCGGAGACGCGGCTCGCCGGGAGAGAGGGAAGCAGGGGGCTCGGAGTGAAACCTGGCGACGGCGGGGTCGTTGGCGAGGAACTGCCCAGGAGCGGAGTGCTCGATCGAGGGCCTGAGGGGAGGCCTGGTCGGAGCCGTCGGCGCGGACCCGGTCTGAAGTCCCCGGCAACCCGCGATCAATTCGGCAGAACGGAAGTGCGGACGGGGGCCACCGGCGCGGGGCCAGCCTCAGACTCCGCCTCGGCACCCTCAAGAACCTCGGCAGACCACCGGACGCGCGGGCGGGAGTCGCTTGCCTCGGACTCCGCACCTGTGCCCCGCGAACCCCGGCAGAGCGGACCTGAGAACGGGAGCCGCCAGCGCAGGGCCAGCCTGGATTCCGCACTGGTGCCCCGCGAACCCCGGCAGAGCGGACCTGAGAACGGAAGCCGCCAGTGCAGGCCAGCCTGGATTCCACATTGGTGCCCAAGAAACCTCGGCAGGCAGGACGGGAAGGAGTCACTGGTGCGGAGTCAGCCCAGATTCCGCACCGGCACCCCGAGAACTCCAGCAGAACAGACACGCGAACGGGAGCCGCCGGTGCGGAGTCAGCCCCAGACCCCGCACCGGCACCCCCAGGACTCAGCAGAGCGGAGCCACCGGCTTGTCCGAGCCGGTCTTCACATACGTGTCCGAGATGTAGTGCCCGGGCCCGATCCGGTCCCAGATCTTGCTCGTCCCGAATTTCCCGGTCACCGAGTCCCCGTTGACGTAGCATTCGATGTTCACCTTGGCGTAGTTCGCCGCCAGGCCCTTCACCGACGAGGTCGTGTGCGCGCCCGACCGGACGTTCACCGGGTCGCCTGCCGTTTGCACCAAACCGGTCGCCGCGGCGGAGCCCGTCCACAGGTAGGTGACCTTCACGTTTCCGTTGTCGCCCAAGCCGACTCCTGAGCTGAAGGTGCCGTCGGCCAGGTCGATGCCCGCGGGGTTGCCCACTTTGTACCCGAGATCGTCGCGGCCGCCGTTGTAGCCGTTGTGGTAGGCGGCGTAGGCCTCGGGCTGACCTTGCGGCAGGTCTTTGTACTCCGCGCGCACCGAGGGCGGGTTCCAGTAGTCGTCCTTGGTGTTCCACGGGCCGACGTCCCAGACCGGCGCGTATTCGCAGCGGCTGTTGTCCGTCTTGCACACTCGCACGGTGTAGTTGCCGGTTCCCTTGGGCGACAAGGCTTTTCCGGACGGCAGCGCGACGAAGTGGTCGTTGCTCGCGATGACGTGGCCGTTCGCGGTGGTGTGGCCGGTGAGGCCTTCGCGGGTGGCGTAGATCGTGTAGGTCAGCGGGGTGGACGCGGCGATGGCGTTCGCTTGCGGGGACAGCGAACCGGTCAGGTCGACCTCGCGCACGGTCGGGCGGGCGGCGGTGGTGCTGGACAGCGTGATCCTGGTCTGCACAACGCTCACCGCCCGCGGGAGTGCGGTGCCGGCGGGGGTCCATTCGGTCCAGTCGTCGGCGCCGGAGCGGCCGCGGACGTCGACGTCGACCGTGGTGCCCTGCGGGGCGTCCGCGGAGATCTCTGCGGCTACCCGGTTCACCGGCGCGGGCAGGCGTCGTTCGGCGGAGAGCAGGTAGCCCTCGCTGCCCGCGGCCCGGTCGGCGGGTCTCCACGCGGCGTCTCGCAGCGTGAGCGTGCCGCTGGCCGCCGCGACGTTGACGTCGTCACTGTCCACTGAGGACAGATCGGCTCGCCAGGCGGCGGCTTCGGCGGCGCTCACCGGCGTCGCTACTGCGGTGACCGCCCCCGCGGCGAGCAGTGCGGCGACCGTGCGCCGGACCGTCACATTCCCGACCACGACGGATCTCCCTTCACTCGTCCGAATCGAACTGCCGGAGTGTCGGCGGGATCCGTACACGATCCATACAACGATCTCGCCCGGTCGTGTACCGGACGCGGGAGGTTGACAGCGGTGAGTCACAGCTATAGCTTTGCGAACAAAGTTAATTTAACAGCAAAGGAAGTGTGGGATGACCATCCTGGTGACGGGGGCGCGCGGGAATGTCGGGAGCGAGGTCGTCCGGGCGCTTCGCGAGGGCGGGCACGAGGTGCGCGGCTCGGCACGTGACGCGGCCGCCCTGGATCTGCCGGACGCGGTGTCGGTGGATCTCACGGCGGAGGGCGGATTCGAGGACGCGCTGCGCGGCGTGGACGCGATCTTCCTGTATCCGGCGCGACCGAACGGTGGTGCGGATTTCCTTGCCGCGGCGCGAAAAGCCGGAGTCTCGTACGTCGTACTGCTGTCGTCGCCGGACGTCTACGAGGGCGCGGCGGACAACCCGATCCGGCGGGGGCATTTGCCCGCGGAGACGGCGGTGGCGGAGTCCGGATTGCCGTTCACGGTGCTGTACCCGGGCTGGCTGATGGGCAACACCCGGCGCGACTGGGGTGCGGCGATCCGGGCCGGGGGACCGGTGCGGCTCTTCTCTCCGGAGTCGCAGTTCACGCCGACGGCCGAGGCGGACGTGGCCGCGGTGGCTGCGAAGCTGCTCACGGAGCGTAGCTATCCGGGCAGGATACTCACGGTAACTGGGCCGGAATCGATGACGCAGCGTGCGATCGTGCAGACCCTGGCGGAGGAATTGGGTCGCCCGATCGAAGTGGTGCCCGAAACGCGGAGCGAGGCGCTGGCGCGGCGTCCGGAGTGGATGCCCGAGGCGGTCCTGGAGCACCTGATGGACGTGGAGGAGGCAGCTGTGGGCCGTCGTGCGCCGGTGAACAACACGGTGGAACGGTTCGCGCGACGGGTGACGTCATTCCGCGAGTGGGCGCGGGCGCACAAGGACGACTTCGCGCCGGAGCGATAAGAAATCCACTGTGGACAGAAGCTACGCGCGCTTCCAGGAAACGCAGGCAGGTCGCGTCTGGGACTCGCACAGTTCCCGCACGGCGCGCAGCACTTCCTCGGCGGAAACCTCGCTCCCGGACGGCTGCGGGAAGTGCGCTCCCTGCAGGCTGTAATAGTCGACCGGCTCCTCGCCAGTACCGTCCGCGGGCAGGAAAGTCTCGCCGTTTTCGTGCCACGCCAGGCTTCCTCGCGCACCGCGCACACCGGCGACCAGGTACGGCGTCCGCGGCTTCCGGCCCGCGTACAGCCACCAGACGACCCCGGCGTCCGGCACGGGCGGTTCGGCGGAGCGCAGGGCGGACAGCACGTCGTCGACAGTCGTCTCGGTGACGTCGTACCCGGTCCGGCGACGGGCGTCTTCGATGCTCGCCATGGTGCGCTCCGCTCGTGAAGTGTCCTGATACTACTCGGTGCCGATCGGCGAGCGACTTGTGGAATGGCCGGCGCGCAGACGGGCCGCGCGCAGCGTCAGATAGCGCTGTTCAGCGGTGTTTCCGGTACGGGCGGCGGCCGCGGTGTAGTGCCGGACGGCTTCCTCCCGTTCGCCGGCCAGCTCCAGCAGGTGGGCGCGGGCGGCGGCGAGGCGGTGGTGGTCAGGGAGCCGGTCGTCGAGTCCGGCGAGCATGGTCAGCCCGGCGTCCGGTCCCTGCACCATCGCAGTCGCGATCGCGCGGTTGAGCGTTACGACCGGATTGCCGGTCAGCGCCTCGAGCCGCGTGTACAGCGTGAGCACGCGCGGCCAGTCGGTGTCTTCGGCCCGCAACGCGATGTCGTGCGTTGCGGCGATCGCGGCCTGGAGACGGTATTCGCCGATGCCGTCGCGGGTCAGCGCGGCGGTGATCAGCGCGACGCCTTCCCGGATCAGCGAACGGTCCCACCGCGACCGGTCCTGGTCGGCGAGCGGGATGAGGTCGCCGTCCGGTCCGGTGCGGGCCGGCCGGCGGGCGTCGGTGAGCAGCATCAGGGCGAGCAAACCGGCCGCTTCGCCGTCGTCCGGCAGCGCGGCGTGCAGCAGCCGCGCCAGCCGGATCGCCTCGGCGGACAGTTCGGTGCGGTGCAGACGGCGGCCGCCGCTGCTCGTGTAGCCCTCGTTGAACACGAGGTACAGCACGTGCAGCACGGACCGCAGCCGCGCCTGCCGCTCGTCCGCGGCGGGCATCCGGAACGGCAGCCCGGACTTCTTGATTTTCGCCTTCGCCCGGCTGATCCGTTGCGCCATGGTGGTTTCCGGCACGAGGAACGCGCTGGCGATCTCCGCGGTCGTCAGGCCGCCGACCGCGCGCAACGTCAGCGCGATCGCCGACGCCGACGTCAGCGACGGGTGCGCGCACAGGAACAACAGCGTCAGCGTGTCGTCCCGATCCGGCACTTCGGCGCCTGGCGGCTCGGCGGCGACCGTGTCCTCGCGCCGCCGCCGAGCCTGGTCACTGCGGAAGATGTCGATGATCCGGCGGCTGGCGGTCTGCAGCAGCCAGCCGCGCGGATTCTCCGGGATCCCCTCGGCAGGCCAGTGCTGCACCGCGGCGAGGAGAGCTTCCTGCGTCGCGTCCTCGGCCGCGCCGAAATCGCCGGACCGGCGCGCGAGGACGGCGAGGACCTGGGGCGCGAGCGTGCGCACCAGGTCCTCGACCTCGGCCCGCGGCATCACACCTCCGGTGCGCTCATGACCTGGCGCACCTCGATCGGCACCCGCAGCGGCGCGCCGTCGGGACCGGGCGCGGCCGAGACCCGGGTCGCGATCTCCAGCGCCCGTGCCTCCGACTCGACGTCCACTACCCGGTACCCGGCCAGCAGTTCCTTGCCCTCCGGGAACGGCCCGTCGGTGACGACCGCGCCGCCCTTGCCGTCCGCGACCACGGTCTTCGCCGCTTCCGGCCCGGCCAGACCCTCCGCCTCGACGAGCTCCCCGGCCTCGGTCAGCTCGGCGTTCAGCACGTGCTGGAACTGGATGTGCGCGCGGATGTCCTCCGGGGCCCATTCCGGCAGCGGCATGTCGCAGTCTTCGCCCTGGGCGTAGGTCTGCAGCAGCATGTACTTCGGCATAACGTTTCCTCCAGGTTCCGGCTCGCCGCTTCCGGGCGGGCTCATCAAGGGAACGGAACCCGCGCGCCGTCCTCGACACGTTTCGCGTCATCTTGCCGGGAAATTCGGCGAGCGGGGACAGAACGGGTGGCGTGAGTCTCAGTGCCCGGGACGTCCGAACGGCCTAGCAGGTAGGTTGCGGGAAGCAACTCACCTGGAGGGACCCGTGAGCACGACGACCTTCGCCGCGGTGTCGGCGGTCAAGCAGCGTTCGGACACCGAGTTCAGCGTCGACCTCAGCCCGGCGTGGACCATCGGCGGCCGCCCGAACGGCGGATACCTGCTGGCGACCATCGCGCGCGCGGCGACCGTCGTTTCCGGGCATCCGGACGTGCTCGCCGCCAGCGCGCACTACCTGCGCTCGCCCGAACCGGGGCCGGCGGAGATCGAGGTCGAGGTGCTGCGCACCGGCCGGTCCGCGACCCAATTGCGCGGACGGCTGCTCAAGGACGGCGTGCCGCAGGTCGAGGCCCTGCTGACGCTGGGCGTTCTCGGCGCGGCCGAACCGTTCTGGCAGGACGGCGTGCCGCAGCCGGAGTTCGGGCCGTTCCCGGAGGAGCCGTGGGGCCCGGACGTGCTGTCGTCCGGCATCCCGATCGCCATCCGCGACGAGATCGACGTGTACTTCGACCGCCCGCTCGCCGACGGGCCCAGCGGCCGCGGCGAACTGCGCGCCCTGCTGGCGCTGCCCGGCGACGAGCCGTTCGACCCGCTCAGCCTGCTGTTCGCCGTCGACGCCCTGCCTCCGGCGACCCTCGACGTCGCGCCGTCCGGCTGGGTGCCGACGCTCGAACTGACCGCCTACGTGCGGGCCCATCCGGCGCCCGGCCCGGTGCGCGTGCTGCACCGCGCTCACCTGATCGGCGACGGGCGGGTCGACGAGTCCTGCCACGTCTGGGACAGCGCCGGGACGCTGGTCGCGCAGGGCACGCAACTGGCCGGGATCCGGATCGGCTGAGTTCCTGGGCTACTGCCCCGGGTACGGCGGCTGCTGCTGCGGGTAGCCGGGGTACGGACCGGGGGCGGGCGGCAGCGAGCTGGAGAACGTCGGCGCGGCCGCTGGCGAGTTCATCGACATCAGCAGGTTTTCGACGGTCCTGCGGCGCGCGCCCGCGACGACCGCGACGGCCATGATCTCGAGCGCGAGGCCGAGCACGAACCAGAACAGGTGGTAGCTCGTGAACGACTCGAGGTCGGTCGAGCGGCACGACGTGTAATTCGGCTCGTTGCGGGACACCTCGCACGTCCAATGCGGTTGGGTGATCAGCACCATGATCAGCCCGACACCGATGCTCGCCAGCCCGGCGACCATGAAGAAGACCTGCAGAATCCGAGCGAAGATCGACATGCGCGGAGCGTAGCGACCCGGTGCCCGCCGGGTCAGCGGGTTCCGGCAAGTGCCCCCGTGGTGACCAACCGGTACCCGGTGCGCCCGGAGAACTCCGCGGTGAGCGCGAACCGGTCGCCGCGCACCAGCGTGTGCCGCCATTCGATCCGTTTGCCCGCGCTGGTGCCGAGGCGTCCGATGGAGAACGCGCCGACGGTTTCGCCGCAGCCGAGCAGGGTGCGTTCGGCCCGGGTCGGCACGACGGCGCGGATCTGCTCCTCGCCGTGGTCGAGCCGGACGCCGGTGCGGCGGTGGAGTTCGCCGTACAGGCTGGTGTGCTGGAAATCCGCTTCCAGCAGCGGCCGGGCGAGGTCGGCGGGCAGCCACACCCGGTCGACGGCCAGCGGGTCGTTTCCGGCCAGCCGCACGCGTTCCAGGTACAGCAGGGGAGTGGAGCCCTCCAGCGACAGCCGTTCGGCGACCACCGCGTCCGCGCGGATGTCGAGCCGGCGCACGACGCTGTGCTGGTCGAGCCCGGCCTCCTCGACCGCGGCGAAGAGGCTGTAGAGCGCGCCGAGCGGCTGCTGGATCTCCGCGGCCGCGGCGACGCGGGGCTGGCGTCCGCGTTCGGCGATGAGCGTGCCGTCCGCGCGCAGTTCCCGCAGCGCCTGCCGGACGGTCTGCCTGCTGACGCTGTATTCGTCGGCGAGCGCGAGCTCCCCGGGGAACGCGCTGTCGAACTCCCCGGCGCGGATGCGCACCAGCAGTCGCTGCTGCAACTGCCGCCACAGCGGCTGTCCGCCGGTGCGGACCAGCTCTGCCTCGCCCATGCCGGGAACACTACCGCTTGCCAAATGTACGGACAGCTCTTAGATTAAATGTACGTACATTACGGAGGAGGCCAGCAGTGCGCACAGGAGTGAACCGGTGACCGGCGCGACGCTCGGAGCGACGCGCGCGACGGTGCAGTGGCGGGCCAAGCTCGCCCGCCCGGTGCCGGGGCTCGCGGTCGCGCTGCTGGTCGCGGCGGTGGCGACGGCGGGCGGCAAGCTCGTTCCGGTGGTCGGCGGGCCGGTGCTCGCGATCCTGCTCGGCGCGGTCGCCGGCGCGGTCGTGCCGGGGCTGCGCGGCTGGCGGTTCAGCCCGGGCTACGCGATCGCGTCGCGGCCGGTGCTCCAGCTGTCGATCGTGGTGCTGGGCACAGGGCTCTCGATCCAGCAGGTCGTGCACGTCGGCGGGCAGTCGCTGCCGGTGATGCTCGGCACCCTGGCGGTCGCGCTCGGCGGCGCGTGGGTGCTCGGCAGGCTGCTCGGCGTCCGCGGGGACACGCAGACGCTGATCGGCGTCGGCACCGGAATCTGCGGTGCGTCGGCGATCGCGGCGACCAGTGCGGTGCTGAAGCCGAAGGAAGCCAACATCGCTTACGCGCTCGGCACGATCTTCACCTTCAACGTCGCCGCGGTCCTGCTGTTCCCGCCGCTCGGGCACGCGCTCGGGATGTCGCCGCACGCGTTCGGCCTGTGGGCCGGAACCGCGGTGAACGACACGTCTTCCGTCGTCGCGGCTTCCTACGCGTATGGCGGCGACGCCGGTTCGTACGGCCTCGTCGTGAAGCTCACCCGCACGCTCACGCTGATCCCGATCGTGCTGTTCCTCGCCGTGCTCGCCGCGCGCAAGCAGTCCGGCGGCCGGGTTTCCTTGCGCGCCATGCCCTGGCACCGGCTGGTGCCGCCGTTCCTGATCGGCTTCCTGGCCGCCGCGACGGTGGAAAGCGCGGGCTGGATCCCGGAATCGTGGCACGCGCCGCTGTCGACGCTCGGCACCTTCCTGATCACCATGGCGCTCGCCGGGATCGGCCTCGCGCTCAAGCCGTCCGACCTGCGCAAGGCGGGACACAAGCCGCTGCTGATGGGAGCCATCCTGTGGATCGCGGTCGCCGCGTCGAGCCTCGGGCTGCAGGCGCTGACCGGCGGGATGTGACGCGCTAGCGCACGCGCGGATTCCGCTTCCGCCGCCTGCGCTCGGTCAACGCGTCGAGGAGCCGGGGCAGACCTCGGCTCCGGCGCACGAACACCAAGGATTCGCCGCGCGGGACCGGTTCGGTCCCCGCGGCGTTTTCGTTCCGCCGGAACTTGCGGAGCCCCGCGGCGAACTCGTCCGGGTCGCCGCCGACGTCCGGGTGGTGGGTGCGCACGAACTCGCGGTAGGCCGCCTTGTCGGCTTCGGACCACGCCCTCCGCTCGTCCACTGCCGTCCTTCCCCGGTTGAGGGTTCTGCTGGGCATTCCTGCCGGAAGTCGCGTCGAACTGCCAACCGGCGGTTCAACGATACAGTTCAAGCACATGATCGAACTCGACCTCTCCGAGCTTCGTGCCGTGACGGCCTACGCGGTGGCTTGTGCGGAACCCGCGCTGCCGATCTTCGAACAAGCCCGTCCAGGCGATCGGCGTCCGCACGAGGCGATCGATGCCGCCCGGGCGTTTGCTCAGGGAGCTCAGCGCGGCAAGGCGATTCGCGACGGTGCGTGGGCGGCGCAGCGGGCGTATCAGGAAGCCCGCGACGCCGGTCAGGCCGCGGCGAGCGAGGCTGCCCGGGCCGCGGTCGCCGCTGCCGGTGCGGCGTATCTGCATCCGCTCGCGAAGGCGACCCAGGTGTGGCACATCCTCGGCTCGGCCGGTCATGCGGCGTATGCCTGCGAATTGGCCGGGTTGACCCCGCAGCATCCGGCGGCTGATCCCGTGGTAGTGCGGGTTCTGTCGCGGTACCCGGCGGCTCCGGGCGGCCGGGGCCGGGCGGGGGAGCTGGTGCGCGAGCTGGATGCCTTGCTGCGCAAGGGTTAGCGAACCCGCTCCACCCGCCGCTCGTCCCAGACCGGTTCCGGAGTCTCGCGCACCACGCCGTCCGAGCCGAAGACCAGGTAGCGGTCGAACGAGCGCGCGAACCAGCGGTCGTGGGTGACCGCGAGCACCGTGCCCTCGTACGACTCCAGCCCGTCCTGCAGCGCCTCGGCCGATTCCAGGTCGAGGTTGTCGGTCGGCTCGTCCAGCAGCAGCGCGGTGGTTCCGGCCAGTTCCAGCAACAGGATCTGGAACCGCGCCTGCTGTCCGCCGGACAGCCGGTCGAACGCCTGCTCGCCCTGGCGGTGCAGTTCGTACCGGCGCAGCGCCGCCATCGCCGCGCCGCGGTCGGCCGCGTGTTCGGTCCACAGCACGTCGACGAGCGTGCGGCCGGTGAGCTCCGGACGCGCGTGCGTTTGCGCGAAATGGCCGGGCACGACGCGGGCTCCGGTCTTCCATCCGCCGGTGTGCGCGACGTCGCCGCCCGCGAGCAGCCGCAGGAAATGCGACTTCCCGGAGCCGTTCGAACCGAGCACCGCGACGCGCTCGCCGAAGAAGATCTCCAGCGAGAACGGCTTCATCAGCCCGGTGAGTTCGAGGTTCTCGCAGGTCACCGCGCGCACGCCGGTGCGGCCGCCGCGCAGCCGCATCCGGATTTCCTGCGGCCGCGGCGGCTCGGGCGGGGGACCGGCCTCCTCGAACTTCCGCAGCCGGGTCTGCGCCGCCTTGTACCGCGACGCCATTTCGTCGCTGCGCGCGGCGTACTGCTGCATGTCCCGCACCAGCCGTTTGAGCTGGGCGTGCTTCTCGTCCCAGCGGCGGCGCAGTTCGTCGTAGCGGGCGAAGCGTTCCTGCCGCGCCTCGTGATACGTCGCGAAACCGCCGCCGTGCACCCAGGCGTCCGCGCCGTCGCCGCCAGGCTCGACGCTCACGATCTTGTCCGCCGCTCGCGCGAGCAGTTCGCGGTCGTGCGACACGAACAGGACGGTCTTGCGGGTTTCCTTCAGCCGGGCTTCGAGCCAGCGTTTGCCGGGCACGTCCAGATAGTTGTCCGGCTCGTCCAGCAGCAGCACCTCGTCCGGCCCGCGCAGCAGCGCCTCCAGCACGAGGCGTTTCTGCTCGCCGCCGCTGAGCGTGCGCACGAGCCGCCAGCGCGCGCGGTCGAACGGCACGCCGAGCGCCTCGGTGGTGCACATGTCCCACGTGGTCTCGAACTCGTATCCGCGGGCTTCGGCCCAGTCGCTGAGCGCCTGCGCGTACCGCATTTGCGCGGCCTCGTCGTCGACCTCCAGCAGCCGCTCCTCAGCCGCGTCGACCGCCAGCGCGGCGTCGCGAACCCGTTGCGGGGCAACCGAAAACAGCAGATCGCGCACCGTGCGTTCGTCGCGCACCGACCCGACGAACTGCGCCATCACGCCCAGCCCGCCGGACACCGTGACCGAGCCCTCGTCCGGCTTCAGCTCTCCCGACAGCATGCGCAGCAACGTGGTCTTGCCCGCGCCGTTGGGGCCGACCAGCGCGACGACCGCGCCCTCGCCGACCCGGAAAGAGACGTCGCCGAGCAGCGGACGCCCGTCGGGCAGCACGTAGCGCAGATGCGCGGCCTCCAAATGCCCCATGTCCGCGCACTCTACCCAGGCGGCCGCGAATCGCCGCACGGTTTTTCGGCTGTCCACAGAGGACACAAAAGCGGCGGTGCCGGCCGGAATCGGCACCGCCGCTTTCGGGATCGCCTTATGCCTTGCGCTGCATGCTCTCCCGGGCCGGGTTCGCCTGCTCGGCCGCCTTCGGGTCCTTCTCGTCCTGCTTCGCGCGCACGCCGGACTCGACGCGGTCGCCGAGGTCCTTGTCCACGTTGTGCCAGTACTCGAAGGCCCGCTTCAGCACCGGTTCGGTCACCCCGTTGAGCAGGTGCCCGACGATGTTGTCGACCAGCCGCTCGCGCTCGGCGTCGTTCAGCACCTCGCGCACGAGCGTGCCCGGCTGGGTCCAGTCGTCGTCCTCGGCGTGGTCGACGTAGGCCGAGCGGACCATCTCGCCGTCGGCGTGCCAGCCGGCGGGCGTGCCGTAGCGTTCGGTGTCCGCGCGCGGGCCGCCCTTGGAGTTCGGCGCGTACACCGGGTCGGAGACCTTCGTGTAGCGCATCGCGCCGTCCTTGCTGTAGCTGTGCACCGGCGCGTGCGGGGCGTTCACCGGAAGCTGCTTGTAGTTCGCGCCGATCCGGTACCGGTGTGCGTCGGCGTAGGCGAACAGCCTGCCCAGCAGCATCCGGTCCGGGCTCGGGCCGATGCCGGGCACCATGTTGTTCGGCTCGAACGCGGCCTGCTCGATCTCGGCGTGGTGGTCGGTCGGGTTGCGGTTCAGCGTCATCCGCCCGACCTCGATCAGCGGGTAGTCGCCGTGCGGCCACACCTTCGTCAGGTCGAACGGGTTGAACCGGTAGGTCTTCGCGTCCTCGAACGGCATGACCTGCACGTGCAGGGTCCAGCTCGGGTAGTCGCCGCGCGCGATGGCCTCGAACAGGTCGCGGGTGTGGTAGTCGGTGTCCGCCGCCGCCATCTGGTCGGCCTCGTGCTGGGTGAAGTGCTCGACGCCCTGGTCGGTCTTGAAGTGGTATTTGACCCAGAACTTCTCGCCCGCGGCGTTGACCCACATGTAGGTGTGCGAGCTGTAGCCGTTCATGTGCCGCCACGTGCGCGGGATCCCCCGGTCGCCCATCAGCCAGGTGACCTGGTGCGCCGATTCGGGGGACAGCGTCCAGAAGTCCCACTGCATGTCGTGGTCGCGCAGGTTGCTGTCCGCGCGGCGTTTCTGCGACCGGATGAAGTGCTGGAACTTCAGCGGGTCCTTGATGAAGAACACCGGGGTGTTGTTGCCGACGAGGTCGTAGTTGCCCTCGGAGGTGTAGAACTTCAGCGCGAACCCGCGCGGGTCGCGCCAGGTGTCCGGGCTGCCGCGTTCGCCGGCCACCGTGGAGAACCGGGCGGCCATCTCGGTTTTCGTGCCCGGCTGGAACACCGCCGCCTTGGTGAAGCGGCTGACGTCGTTCGTCACCTCGAAGTGCCCGAACGCGCCGCTGCCCTTCGCGTGCGGCTGCCGCTCCGGCACCCGTTCCCGGTTGAACTGCGCCATCTGCTCGATCAGGTAGTGGTCCTGCAGCAGGATCGGGCCGCCCGGGCCGACGGTGAGCGAATGCTCGTCGCTCTCGGCCGGGATCCCGGAGTCCGTGGTGGTCGCCGGGGGTTTCGGTTCTTCGGTCATCTCGCGAGCTCCTCGTGGTGGTCGGAAACGCCGGAGCAGTCCGGGCACAGACCCCAGAAGACGATCTCGGCCTCGTCGACGGCGAACCCGCGCCGGTCGTGCGGCGTGAGGCAGGGGGCCTCGCCGCGGACGCAGTCGACGTCCTCGGCCCGGCCGCAGCGGCGGCACACCACGTGGTGGTGGTTGTCGCCGGTCCGCCGTTCGAACCGCGCCGGATGCCCGGACAGCTCGATCCGGCGGACGAGACCCGCGTCGCCGCACGCGGCGAGCACGTCGTAGACCGCCTGGATCGACACGCTGCCCAGGCTTTCGCGCACGCCCGCGGCGATCGCCTCGACCGTCGCGTGCGGATGCTCGCCGAGCCAGCCGAGCACGGCTTGCCGCGGTTTGGTGACGCGCAGGCCCGCCGCTCGCAGCGTCGCCGCCGAGTCCGGCATCGGAGTCCTCCCCGGGATCTGGAACCGCTCCAGTTCCGCCGGTTACCCGGTCTCCGCGCCGCTCACACCTGGGTGTCACCCACCGGTCGGACGAGTTCGGCGAGATGCGCGCGAAGGACGGCGACGCACTCCTCCGGCGAGGTGAGCCCCGGCTGCAGCACGGCCCGGAACGCGAGCCCGTCCAGCAGCGCGGCCAGCCGGGGCGCCTCGACTTCGGGGTCCTTCGGCTCGAAGCGGCCGCTGCGGGCCTGGGCGTCGAGGATGCGGCGGGCCAGCGTCACAGTGCCCTGGACCGCTTCCCGGGCCAGGTCGTCCAGCCCCGGGTCGGCGCGCGCGGCCATCAGGAATTCGACCAGCACGGTCACCTCGGTGCGCCGTCGTTCGTCCAGCGGCAGCAGTTCGGAAAGGAACTCGGCGAGCTGGTCGACGGCCTCGTCCGGCGGCAGCTCCGACAGCGAACCGATCTTCTCGCGGCGTTCGACGAGCCGCGCGGTCGTCCGGTCGATGGTGGTGCGCATCGCGAACCGCATCAGCGCGTGCTGGCTGTCGAAGTAATGCCGCACCGAACCGATGTTCAGGCCCGATTCCGCCGCCACCGCGCGCAGCGAGACCGCGTGCAGCCCGTCCTTCGCGGCCAGCCGCAGCACCGCGTCGGCGATGTGCGCGCGCCGCTCTTCCCCGTCCACCACTCTAGGCACTGGACTTTTATATCACAGCCGTGATAGAAACGGTTTGTATCACAGGTGTGACAGAAAGGGGTGCGCTGTGGAGACGGTGCTGAACATCCTGCTGATCCGGTTCGGCATCATCGCCGGGATCGTCGTGGTCGTCGGGCTGGGCGCGTTCGCGCTGATCGTTTCGCTGCGGCGGCGCGGCAAGGGGGAGCGCGTGCGCGAAGGCGCGGCGGTGCTGGCGAAATCCGCGGCCAGGGCGATGGACCGGCGCGGGGCGCGGGGAGTGCGCGGGCGGGTCGGCGGCGAGGTCGTGCGCCACGCCGCGCGGTGGCTGGACGAGGACCCGGGCCGGAAGCGGTCCGGTCGGTGAACGCGGTGCTGCTCGCCGACGGGGACGAGATGCTGCAGCACCTCGTGCACGATCTGTTCGTGAAGGGGCTGATCGTGCTGGGGGCGGTGCTGGCGGCGGTCGTCGGGATCGTGGTGATCTGGAAGAAAGTGGGGCGCTGAGGCGGGGCACGCGCCAGTCGGCGGGAGGAACGCGCTCGGTACGCGACGCGTGGCGGTGCCCGCCGGGTCCGGGATTTCGGCACGATGGAGTCTTCCCCTGGAAGACGGAGGCCGTCGATGAGTTATCCGTTCGATCCCGAAATCGCCGCCGCGGTCCCGATGCTGCCCGAGGTCGACCTGCACGACATCGCTGCCGCACGGGCGGGCATGGCCGAGCTGATCGCCACGATGCAAGGAGACTTCGACGAAACCGGCGTGCGCACGCGCGACGAGTCCGTGCCCGGTCCCGAAGGCGACATCCCGATCCGCGTGTACACGCCCGATCGCGTCGCGACGAAGGCGCTGGTGTTCGACATCCACGGCGGCGGTTTCGCGCTGGGCGACCTGGAGGTCGACCACGCGGCCAACCTCGAACTGGCCAGGGACCTCGGCGTCGTGATCGTGTCGGTCGAGTACCGGCTCGCGCCGGAGAATCCGTACCCGGCCGGGCTGGAGGACTGCTACGCGGCGCTCGAATGGTCGGTCAAGCACGCGGACGAACTGGGCATCGACCCGGAAAAGGTGGTGCTGTACGGCGTG
Organism: Amycolatopsis sp. Poz14; assembly: GCF_006704225.1. NCBI lineage: Bacteria > Bacillati > Actinomycetota > Actinomycetes > Pseudonocardiales > Pseudonocardiaceae > Amycolatopsis > Amycolatopsis sp. Poz14. The sequence goes on along the minus strand of NZ_JACLHD010000001.1, from coordinate 7,331,268 downwards.
AGCGCGGGCGGCGGACTGGCCGCGGCGCTCGCCCTGCTGGCCCGCGACCGCGGCGGCCCGGCGATCGCGTTCCAGTTCCTCGCCGTGCCCGAACTGGACGACCGCCTCGAGACCGGCAGCATGCGCCGGTTCGCGGACACGCCGATCTGGCACCGCGGAGCCGCCGAGACGAGCTGGGACTACTACCTCGGCGAAGCGGTCAAGCGCGGCGGTTCGGACGTCCCGATTTATGCGGCGCCTGCCCGGGCGACGGATCTCTCCGGATTGCCGCCCGCGTACGTTTCGGTGATGGAGTTCGACCCGCTGCGCGACGAGGGAATCGCTTACGCACAAAGCCTTTTGGCGGCTGGGGTGCCTACGGAACTGCACTTGTTCCCGGGGACATTCCACGGTTCCGGGGTGATCCAGCACGCGACGGTGAGCCGCCGGGAGGTCGCGGAGCGCCGGGCGGTGCTGGCTCGGGTGCTGGGGGTCGAGGAGGGCTGAGGCCGGGGTTCTCGTGAGTGTCTGTTCCGGTGAGAACCGGCATCGACACTCACGAGATCTCGCTGTTCGCCAACCTCCGCGCCGCCAACGCCAGCCGAGCCCGGAATCGTCCCGCCGGGTCGTCCAGCGACCATCCCAGTGCGTCCTCCACGTGCGCCAGCCGCGCCGCCACCGAACTGTGGTGCCGGTGCAGCGCGATCGCCGCCTGGCGGAGAGAACCCGTGCGGCAGAAGGCTTCCAGCGTTTCCAGATCGCCGCTCTCGGCGAGCGCGTTCAACGCCAGCACGTCCGGCTGCGCGCGCAGGTGCTCGACCGGGATCTCCGCCAGCAGCGTCACCGCGCCGAGGTCCTCGTGCACGATCAACGGCCGTGCGGTCGCCGCGAATCGTTGTGCCAGACGGGCTTGCAGCCACGAGCGCCGGGCTTCGAGGCCGTCCACCGCGTCGCCGACTCCCACCCGGGGCAGCGTGCGGTCCTTGGCCCGCAACGCCAACGTCTCGTTCAGCGTCGGGACAACCGAATCCGGGCCCTCGCGCGGTTGCACCAGCACCGCGGCCACCCCTCCGACCACGGCCACCCGCGCGCCGAGCGGTTTGCCGCGGGCGACGAGCGCGACCGCGTCCGCGCCGGCATCGCGGCCCGCGCCCGAAGCGACCGCCACCACTCGCAGCGGGCGCGCGGTGTCCAGGCCGAGCAGGGTCAGCGCCCGCGCCCGGTCCTCGTCCGCCGCCTGCTCGCCCAGTACCAGCTCGACCAGCGCCGGGTCGGCGAGATGCGGTGCGGCAGGCGGCGGTTCGACCGGGTTGAGCACCTTCGCCGCAATCGCGAGCCGTTCGAGCACCAGGTCGTCGAGCGGTCCCGGTTCGCCCGCGCGTTCCAGCCAGACCCGCCCGGCGCCGTCGAGGTCCGCGACGACCGCGCCGGGCGGCACCGGGCCGTCGCCGCCGGGTTCGCCGGTCGGCCGGTACCGGAGCACGGTTCCGTCCGCACGGCGAATCCCGGCTGCGCATTCCGCGAGAAAAGCCGTAGCGCGCAGCAAATCCGGCAGCGTCGCGCGCCGGGCGATCAGCTCGTCGAAATACGCGATGACGCGCACCGCCGTTTCCGCGCCGGAATCGACCGCGGACAGCCGCAGCAGCAAGCCCTTCACGGGGTACAGCCTAGCGTGAGTCTCATGTGGACAGTCCGGCCAGCGGATGCAGCTCCTCCCACCGCGGGACGCGCGGCGGGAAACGCAGCGTCAGCCCGGCTTCGGCGGGCGTGCGGTCGGCCTTGCGCGCGTTGCAGCTGCGCGCCGATCCGCCGCAGGCCGCGACGGTGTTGAGCCAGCTCGTGCGCGGACCGCCGCGCGACACCGGCGTGATGTGGTCGACCGTGGTGGCCCGGCGCCCGCAGTAGGCGCACGTGTGCCGGTCTCGCCGCAGCACGCCGGTACGCGACCAGCGCGGCGGCCCGGAATAGCGCCATTTCATCACGACGTAGCGCAGCAGCCGCACCACCTTCGGCCGCGGGAAGACGCCGAGGTCCGGCCCGTCGCTTTCGTGGACGACCGCGACCTGGCGGACCAGCATCCGGATGGCATGGGGGAGCGAGACGGTGTGCAGGGGCTCGTAGCCGGCATTGAGAACCAGGACTCCCATGGCGACGGGCACCTCCTTTCGGGGCTGAACGGGCCGCGAACGCAAAAGCCGCCCGGCCGGCGTTCCGGCGGGCGGCTCCTCGCTCACGGCGTGGCAGGCCACGTCATGGCGCGGAGCCGGGAATGCCCGACAGGTGCATGCGTTCGGTGCGACGCGGCATTCCGTGGTTCCTTTCGTGGCTGGACGACTTCATCATTGCCGCCCCGCGCCGCCGCGTCAACGGAAAATGATCGCCCCGGGTTCAAGATCCACAGTGGACTATCGCGGGCGCGCGGAAGCGGTTTTCGGCGGCTTCCGGTACAGCTCGCCGAGCAACGCCACCGCGGCGTGCGTGGCCGGATGCGGATCGTGGGCGCGCCACGCGAGCTGGACCGGCACCGGCGGCGCGTCGCGGACCCGGCGGTACACGATGCCGTCGCGGCGGTACTGCGTCACCGTGGAATGCGGGGTGACGCCGACGCAGCGGCCGGTGGCGATGGCGGCCAGCCAGTCGTCGACGTCGTGCGTGTACTCGATCCGCGGGCGCGCTTCCGGCGGCCACAGCTCGGCGGAAGTGGTGCCGGTGCGCGGATCGATCACCAGCAGCCGCGACGCGAGATCGGCGAGCGTGACGGTGCGGCGTCCGGCGAGCGGATCGTCGACGGCCATGGCGCAGTAGCGGTCCTCGCGGCCGACCGCCGCGTGCGCGTACTTGCCCGACGGCACCTGGTGGCGCACCACGGCGAGATCGACGAGTCCTTCTGCCAGCCCGGCGGTCGCGGTGTTGGCGCGCACGAGCAGCAGTTCGACGTCCGGGTACCGGGCGGCCCAGCGACGCTGGAACTCCGCGGTGTGCCTGCCCATCGCCGACCACGCGTGGCCCATGCGCAGCCGCGTGTGCCCGGTGGTCGCTTCGCGGACGAGGTCGTCGGCCTCGGCGAGCAGATGCCGGGCGCGGGCGAGCACCTGGACGCCCGCGGTCGTCGGCTCGAGGCTCCGGCTGGTGCGATGCAGCAGCTGCACGCCGAGAACCCGTTCCAGCGACGCCAGATTCCGGGATACCGCCGCCTGCGAGACGCCGAGTTCCAGCGCGGCGTCGGTGAACGTGCCCGCGTCCACGATCGTCACGAGGCAGCGCAGCTGGCGCAGCTCCAGATCCATGCGTCCAGCGTATCGCTGATGCGGTCAATGCATTTTGCGCATGGATCGGCCGGTCGCATGCTCGACCGCATGGCGACTACGGAACTGGCTCCGCGCACGCGCGGCGGCGACGCCCGGGCGGCCGGCGCCGCGATGCTGCTCGGAAGCGCGCTGTCGAACCAGGTCGGCGCGGCGACCGCGGCGCTCGCGTTCCCGGTGCTCGGCCCGCCTGGCGTGGTGGCGGTCCGCCAATGGGTGGCGGCCGTGGTGCTGCTCGCGGTCGGACGGCCGCGGCTGCGGACCTTCACCGCGCGGCAGTGGTGGCCGGTGCTCGCCTTGGCCGCGGTGTTCGCGACGATGAACCTGTCTCTCTACACTGCGGTCGACCGGATCGGCCTCGGACTGGCCGTGACGCTGGAATTCCTCGGCCCGCTGGCGATCGCGCTGGCCGGCTCCCGGCGCCGGACGGACCTGGCGTGCGCGGTGGCCGCCGCGGTCGCGGTCGGCGCGCTGATGCGGCCGCAGCCGAGCACCGACTACCTCGGGATGGGGCTCGCGCTGGTCGCCGCGTCGTGCTGGGCCTGCTACATCCTGCTGAACCGGACCGTCGGCCGTCGCCTGCCCGGGGCGGCGGGTTCGGCTGCCGCGGCCGGGGTGTCCGGTCTCCTGTACGTGCCGATCGGGGTGTTCGCGATGCTGCACCACCCGCCGACGCCCGGCGCGCTCGCGGCGGCGCTCACCGCCGGGCTGCTGTCGTCGGCGCTGCCGTTTCTCGTCGATCTGATGGCATTGCGCCGGGTGCCGACGCAGTTCTTCGGGGCGTTCATGAGCGTCAACCCGGTGATGGCCGCGCTCGTCGGGCTGGTGCTGCTCGACCAGCGGCTCGACGCCGTCGCGTGGGCGGCGGTCGGGGTGATCGTGGCGGCGAACACGGTGGCGGTGCTGCGGCGGGCCGGGTAATTGTCGGTGCGGGGGGATAACGTAGGCGTCGTCGGCAAGGGAGGTGTGGCATGGTGCGGATCGCGGATCAGGAGTGGCCGTCCACGGTCGTGCCCGCCGACGCGCGCGAACGCGCCCAGTCGACGGGCGTGCTGGTCCGCCGCATGGGCTGGGTGTCCGAGCGGCTGACGCGGGAGGAACGCGACGACGTCGAGCGGCAGCTGGAGTTCTGGTACTCCAACGGATACTGCCCGGACGCGCTGCTGATCGCGATGAGCGCCCTGCCGGACGGGACCCGTCAGCGGCCGCGCCGCGCGAGCGAGAAGCCGGGCGACTTCCTGCGCTCGCGGATGAAGGCCTGGTTCGCCGACGACTCGGCCTCCGACATGGCTGAGGTGCGCGAGCCGCCCCGGCGCGGGCAGACCTTCGAGGCCTGGCTCGCGAACCGGCGCAAGCAGGCCGCCGACGAGGGCACGTACCAACGGCGCTCGCGCCTGACCGACGTGGGGGAGCGGGCCCGGGCGGACGCTCGCTCGATCGCGGCGTCCCGGCGGAAGGATCCGCTCGCGCGGGTGCGCGAGAGTGAACGCCGGCGTGCTGCGGCGCTGGAGAGTCTGCGGGTAGTCGGCGAGGCGGTCGAGGTGCCACCGCCGCCTGCCGAGACGCGGGCGACGCCGCGGATGGTCGCGTCCTTCGCCGGGCGGCAGTCGCTGGCCGCGCATTCGCCGCAGGTGCTCCGGATCGTCGAGCGGCTGCGGGCGGAGAAGCGGGGACCGTCGGCGACGGAACTGGCGGTGCTGCGGAACGCGGTCCGGGACGCGCACCACAATGCCGGGCTGGGGACGTTGGAAGCGGCGAGCGCGGAAGTCAACGACGTGGATTCGCTGACTCCGGACGGCCAGCGGATCAAGGATTTCCTCGCGCGCGCGGCGGACGATCGCCTGCCGCTTGACGCGACGGTGCGGTTGCTTCACTCGATGCGGTGAGCTGCGCGTGTCGGGTCACCCGCGGCGGGGAGGGTGCTTCCAGACTCGCCCGGTGACGAACACGGCGATGGACGATGCCGGGCGCTGTCTGCTTTCGGTGGCGTGGAATATCCGAACCGGCGGTCCTCGAGCGGACCCGCGCGCGGACGCGGTGCGGGAGCGGTTGCGGACGGTGTGCCGGGAGCTGGGGCATGCGGCTTGTCGTTTTGCTGCCGGGGATTCGGGCGGGGATCCGGTGCCGTTGTTGCGGTTGGCGGATCGGGCGTATGAGGTGGATACGTTGTTGTTGCTGGTGGGGACTTCGCTGATTCCGGATTCCGGGCGGGATTCGCGGTGGTGGGGGGAGATTGAGCGGTTGGCGGGGGAGGTGGACGGGATGGTCGTGGAGGCTGCGGCTGTCCTGGGTGGGGTTTGTGTTTGAGCTTCCTGGGCAGCTCGGTCGGCTCGTCGCCTGGCGGCGACATTGCGTTTGAGGTTGGCCCACCACCCCTCAGCCTGAGTGTGACTACGGCGCGGGGGTGCTTGTCAAGGCGGGAAAGATGCCTTGACAAGCACCCCCGCGCCGTGTTTTTGGCTGCGTATCGGGGTTGCGGGGGTGTGGGTGCCTTGGCTCGTTGGGTGCATCGGCTGCGGTGGTGCGGGCGGTACGCGGCTTGGGTGGCTGGTTGCGGCGGGTTCGCGGTGGCGGTTTTAGCGCCCCAATGTGGCGTTGGGTGCATGTGACGCACCGAATGCCACATTGGGTGCGTGGGATGCACCGAATGCCGCGTTGGGTGCGGTGGGTGCGCCGAAATCCTGCATCGGGTGCGAGCGGGGGTGCGGGCGGGGCCGTGAAGGGCTCCTTGAGGGAATCTAGGTACGTGAAGGGCTCCTTCACGGCGCGCGGGAGGTGCGTGAGGGGAACCCTCACGGAATCAGAGTCAATGAGGGGTCCCCTCATTGACTCCAATCGGGGCGAGGTGGGGGCGGTGTCGCGAAGGGAACTCGCGGAAGAGGTGTCGCGAAAGGGAGTGGGCGGAGTCTCTGACGCCGTGCTCGCGGAAAGGCCGTGCGAGCGGGAAGGGTCAGGGGCGCTGGCGCACCCCGGCCAGTACTGCGCTCACGCTCGGCAGCCAGCGGTGCCTCGGGTCGGGGGCGGTCAGCCATTCCGGGCCCATGCCGGGGGCTTGGTGACCGGTCGGCAGGGGGAGGAGCGCGCCGCTGTCCATGACTGTTACGTCGGGCGGCAGGGTGCCTCGCAGGAGCAGTTCGCCGTCGGTTTCGGCGAGGATGGCCAGGCGCGGGCCGTGCTGGGTGGGGAGGATCAGGGACGGGCCTTCGCAGCCCAGGGCGGACAGGTGGTTGCGCACCGGGCCCGAGGTGAGTTTCGGCAGGGTCACCGCGCACAGGCCGTTTTCCAAAGTCAGGAACAGGCGCGCGCCCTGCCGTCGGACGGACCAGCCGAACACCCCGCCGTAATACGCGTCTGCCGGGTCTGGGCCGGTGTGGTGGTCGGGCCGCAGTTGCTGGTCGAGAGTCATCGTCGACGCCTTCCGCTCGCATGGGGTGCCTGCCCATGCTAACGGCACTCAGTGCCACTAGCAACCCGGGCTGCTACCGTTCGGGAATGACGGAGACGCCGCGCACCCGGGTCGGGGCCACGCCGGCCGGGCGGCGGCAGTTGCGTCGTGCGCTCGCTACGGCGGCCGTGGATCTCTTCGCCGCCAACGGGTACGAGGCGACGACCATCGACGACATCGCCGCGGCGGCGGGCGTCGGGCGGCGGACGTTTTTCCGGTACTTCGACAGTAAGGACGACGTCCTCTTCGCCAATCACGACGAGATCGTCGCCGAGATGGAGCAGGTCTTCGAGACCGCCGATCCGGCGCGCGATCCGATCGAGGTGGCGACCGCGGCGGTGTCCCTCGTGCTGGAATCTTATGCTGCGGAGCTGGACGTCTCGCTCAAGCGATTCAGTCTCACTCGCACGGTGCCGTCGTTGCGGGACAAGGAAGTCGCGACGGTCGACCGCTATCAGCGTGTCCTCGCCCGCTACCTCCAGGACCGCTTCGCCGCGGCTGGCGACGAGACCGCGACGCTCCGGGCGGCCGTGGCCGCGGCGGCGATCGCGGCGGCCAACAACCATGTCCTGCGACGCTGGCTGCGCAGCGGCGGCCGCGACGACATCGAAGCTGCGGCGACGGAGGCGTTCACCCTGGTCGCGGACGCGTTCCGGACGTCCGGCTCGAAGGCAACCGGTGAGGCGGAGCCGGGCACGGTGGTGGCGGTGCTCAGCACTGCGACGCCGTTGCACGAGGTGGTGACCCGGATCGGCGCTGCGCTGCGCGACGCCGAACCCAGGTGAGACGCTTGCCGGTCGGCAAGTGAAGTGCACTGAGTGCCATTGAGGGCGGTGCGGCGTGCGGGGGAGAGCCGGGTTGGTGACCGCCTCGGCTGCGATCCGATCCGCGACGGGGCACGCATCGCTTCGCCAGGGCGGGCTCCGGTCGCCTTGCCGGGACTGGCTGGTGTCGCGCGGCCGGACGGGGTCGTGTTGGCGGATGGGCTCGTCTCGCGTTGGCGAGCCGAGGCCGTGTCGCGTTGCCAGGAACAGGTCAGTCTCGCGTTGGCGAGTGGAGCCCGTGTCGCGTTGCCAGAAACGGGCCAGTCTCGCGTTGGCGAGCCGAGCCCGTGTCGCGTTGCCAGGAACAGGCCAGCCTCGCGTTAGTGAGCCGAGCCGAGCCGTGTCGCGTTGGCGGAGGCGGGGTCGTAGCGCATCGGCGCGAGAAGGGGAGCCGCCGCGGGGCACGGGTGCTGCATCGCTTTCCGATGCCTGCCGAGGGTTGGCGGCGGGGCAGTCAAGCCGCGAAGAAAGTGCGCAAAGCCTCGGCGACCCGGTCCGGGGAACCGTCGTCGTCTGGGCCGGAATGGCCCAGTCCGGGGAACGTGATTCGTTGTGCGTGCGGGATCGTGGCGGAGAGTTCGTCCAGTGCGACACGGAGGAACGCCGGGCTTCTGCTCCCTCCGAGCAGCAGGACTCGCGCGTCTAAACTAGCGTAATCCCTTGCGGTGTCGGCCAATTCCTCGACCAACTGTATGTCGAAGTGGTGGGTCGGGATGAGCGCTGGGATCGGCACGTCGGCGCTGGATCGGCGTTGCAGGCGCGAGCCGATCGCCATCAGGGGCACCAGTGCGAATCGCGGGATCCGGTTGAGCGCCGGTTCGATCGCCAATCCCTGCAAAACCGTCGCCAGTGCGGAGGACAGCCGCCCCCGGGCGAGTTCGCGTTCGTAGCGCGGCACCCACTCCAGCGGCACCGAACCGTTGACCGAGAGCGGTGGTTCGTACAGGGCGACCGCGCTGATCTCGGGGACGGAAAGGGCGCTTCGCAAAGCGATGAGTGCGCCTGAGCTGAGGCCGAAAACCTGTGCGGCGCCCGTTTCTTCAGCCAGAGCGCGCAGGTCTTCGGTCTCCCGCGCGATCCCGTACTCGGCGCCGTGCGGTCCGCTGAGTCCGCGGCCGCGCCGGTCGGGTACGCAGACGGTGAATTCGTCCGCAAGCGCGGTCGCGAGCTTCATCAGGTGCTGCGCTGCCTGCATGCCGCCGTGCAGAAGGAGCACGGCCGGACCGCTGCCTAGTTGGCGGTATCCGATGACGGTTCCGTCGGCGGAAGTGACCGAGCCGGTGCGGTACTCGGTCACGGGTCCGCCCGATTACCTGGGCACAGTGTTCGCATAAAGTCGACCCTAGCGAACCGCGCACAGTGTTCGCAATAATGCGGGCCATGGTTGACGACGTGCGGCCGCCGATCTGGCTGCGACCGGAGCGTGGGAGCCGGGGACCGCGTCCGGCGCACAGCCGGGCCGATCTCGCGGCTGCGGCTATCCGGGTCGCTGACGCGGAAGGCCTCGAGGCGGTGTCTTTGCGCCGGGTCGCGGCGGAGATGGGCACCGGAACGACGACGCTGTACCGCTACATCGCCACCAAGGACGAGCTGTTCGACCTGATGATCGACGCCGCTTTCGGGGAGCGTGAACCGCCGAAGCCGACCGGGGATTGGCGGGCGGACCTGCGCGCGATCGCCGGGGAGTACCGCGCTCTGGTGGTGCGGCATCCCTGGCTGGCCGCGATGCCCGCGACTCGTCCGGCGCTCGGGCCGAACAGTCTGGCGTGGTTGGACGCGGCGTACGCGACGGTGGACAAGTTGGGCCTGGCCGCGGACGAGGTCTTGGCCCAGGTAGGCACGGTGCTGACGTTCGTCCGCGGCCACGTCCTCGACGAACTGGCCGAACAGGAAACGGCTCGGCGGTCCGGAACGGACATGCCGACCTGGTTGGCGGCGCAGGCGCAGTACGGCGATTTGATCATCGGCAGCGGCGATTATCCGCATCTGAGCCGGATCATGGTCGAAGCGGAAACGCCGCATGCCGATGATCGTTACGAACGGACCTTTCGCCGCGGGCTGGAGCACATCCTGGCTGGGCTGGCCCACAGCGGGCGGTAGGGCGGATCAGGCCTTTTCCACCGCGGGCTTGAGGGATTCTTCGCACCACTGCCGGAAAGTCGTCGGCGTTTCCGCGGCATGCTGCGGAGTTCGGACCACGCCCTCGTCCAGATGGTTCAGCTTCGCGGTCGCCATGTCCATCATGGACTGTGCCATCGCCTCGGAGTGACCGTTCGCGAGGACCTGCGCACCGAGTGCGGAGACCGGGATTTGCTGGTACTTGACCGAAATGCCCAGCACTTCGCTGATGACGGCAGCTTCCTGGTCGGGCGAAAGGTCTTCCGGGCCGAGCACGGGGACCTCTTCCCGGCCGGTCCACAATGGATCGAGCAGCAGTCGGGAAGCGACCGCGGCGATGTCGCGCGTGCAGACGGTCGGGGCGGCGTAATCCGGCGGCAGGACGTCGTAGAAAGTGCCTTGTGCCTTGATCACCGACGCTTGGCGCAGCAGATTGTCCATAAAGGTCGGATTCGCCAGCGCGCGGAAGGCGACGCCGGTGTCGGCGATGAGGTCGTCCATCGCCAGGGTGGCGGTGACGTGTCCGGCTCGCTCGGCGGAGGCGGTGCCGCGGCCGAGTGCGCTGACCGATACCACCCGGCGGACGCCGTGGGTGCGGATCGCCTCGACGGCGGGGCGCGCGAAGCCGGAGTAGGCCTCGTCGACGCTCGCGGCTCGCCGGTCGGGCGGGACTAGCCAGAACACGGTGTCGGCGCCGTCGAAGGCGCGGGCGAGGACCTCGGGATCGCCGTGTGAACCGACCTGGACGTCAATGCGTTCGCGCAGGTCAGCGGGCAGTTTCGCCGGATCGCGGACGATCGCGCGGACGGGGTGGGCTCCGTCGGCGATCGCGGCGAGTACGCGGCTGCCGATGTTCCCGGTGGGGGCGGTGACGACGATCATGCGGGCACTCCAGGAGACTGTCGAAGAGGTGGAGCAGGAAGTAAACTCCACCGTACCGTTTACTTTTGGCGGAGGCAAGGATGGCGCGTGAAGGCGGTTCGCAGCTGCGGGGTGCGGAGTTGCGCAAGCACATCCTGCTGGCGGCGAAGAACGTGTTCCTCGAAACCGGGTTCGAACGGGCGTCGATGGACGCGGTCGCGGCCAGCGCGGGGACGTCCAAGCGGTCGCTGTACGCGCACTTCGAGAGCAAGGACAGGCTGTTCCTCGCGGTGCTCGACCTGGTCCGCGAGCTGTACCTCGGCAAGCTGATGACCCCGGACGCGTACGCGGACGACCCGGTCGAGGCGGTCGCGTTGTTCTGCGGGCGGTTCCAGCAGTTGCTGACCTGGGAGTCGCAGGCGCGGACGTGCCGGCTTTGCATCGCGGCTGCCGAGCGGTTGCCGGACAGCGCGAAGGCGTACTACGACGCGATGTTCGCGGTGATGTACGCGCGGCTCGCCGAATATCTGGCTGCACAGTACACAATGGACAGCACGGAAGCGGCGGCGCTCGCGGAGGATCTCGTCGGGCGGACGGTGCTGCCGCGGGTGTTTCGGGTGTTGCTGAACGCCGAGCCGGCGATCGAGGAAATGCCGGGGGCCGAGGCGGCGGTGGACAATGTCGAACTGGAACCGATTCAGCTGGTCGTTTCGGCGGAGTTGGGGCAGCGGGCATGAAGATCACCAGTGTTGACGTGTGGGTCGTGAATCTGCCGTTGACGAATCCGTTCACCAGTTCGTTCGAGACCAAGACCGGCGAGACCCGCACGGTGGTGCGGCTGCGCACGGACACCGGGGCCGAGGGCTGGGGCGAGACGATGTGGGGTCGGCCGGTCGCGGAGCTGACCCGGAAACTGGGCGCGGACATGATCGGGACCAGCCCGTTCGCGCTCGAAGCGTTTCATCGCCGGCGGCACATGGTGCCGTTTTTCCACGGCTATCTGGGATATGCGGCGCTGGCCGGGCTGGACGTCGCGTGCTGGGACCTCATCGGACGGGTCACCGGGCAGTCCGTGACTGACCTGCTGGGCGGGGCGGTGCGGACCGAGGTGCCGATCACGGCCTTGATCACCCGCGCCGACGCGCCTGGTGCGGAAGGGAAAGAACTCGCGCAGGGATTGGCCGAGCATGCGGCGAGAGTGGTCGCCGAGGGCGGCTTCTCTGCGGTGAAATTGAAGGGTACGCGCGACGTTCGGGGCGATGTCCGGATTCTGCGGGAGCTGCGGAGGGCGTTGCCGGAGATCGAGTTGCGGGTCGATCCCAATGCCGCGTGGTCGGTGCCGGATTCGATCCGTGCCGGGATCGCGTTGGAGGAACTGGACCTGGAGTATCTCGAAGACCCATGCGCGGGCATCGAGGGGATGAGCCAGGTTCGCGCGAAGGTGCGGATTCCCTTGTGCACCAACATGTGCGTGGTACGGTTCGAGGAGTTCGCTCCGGCGGTGCGGCTGGGTGCGGTCGACGTGATCCACGGTGACGTTTACAAATGGGGCGGCATCGCGGCGACGAAAGCGCTTGCGGCGCATTGCGAGACGTTCGGGCTCGGAATGAATCTGCACAGCGGCGGCGAACTCGGGATCGCGACCGCGGCGCATCTGGCGGTGGTCGCCAGCACGCCGGTGCTGTCGCGGGCGATCGACAGCATGTATTACCTGCACGCGGACGACATTGTCGCACCGCTGCGGCTTTCCGGCGGACGGTTGCCGGTGCCGACCGGACCGGGGCTCGGCGTGGAAGTGGACGAGGAGAAGCTGGCTTTCTACGCGGCGAAGAACGAGCGGGAAGGCGATCTCACCGGATGACCGTGCCGCGGTCCGAAAAGGACCGCGGCACGTCTTTGGCTCAGCGCAAGGCGTTGACGGTGATGGTGAGCGTGTCCGGGTCGCCGGCCTGGACCGCGCCGCTGAAGTCGGGGCCGGGGGAGACGTCGTCGTACGGGAAGGCGTATCCGCGGTTGTCCGGCAGTTTGCTGTGCACGATTCGCGCGTAGTGGTTGGTTTCCGGGTTCTGGTAGAACTTCGCCGGATCCTCGCCGGTCGGCTGTTTCGGATTGTCGCGCAGGGTGGTGCGGTTCAATGCCGCCGCGAGCCGGGGGATGATCGCCTTGCGGGCGTCGCTGTCGCCTTGTTTGATGGCGAACGGTCCGCTGTCGCAACTCCATACGTCCGGCGTGGCGGGTTTGTCGAAGCGCTCGCCGTTGTTGAAGGCGAGCACGCCGTCCGCGCCGACCTGGCCGGTGAACGCGCCGAGGCCGGGCACCTGGGTGTCGACGGTGAGCGTCTCGCTGGCGTATTTCTTCCAGACCTCGTCGATGTAGCCGTCGAGGTATCCGCCGAATTGGTCGGCGCGGTAATGCGCGGACAGTGCGCGCAGCGGCTTTCCGTCGCCGCCGGTTTCGATGAGCGTGCCCCATTTGCCGCCCTGGGCGTTGAGGGCGTCGCAGATCGGGTCGAGCGAGCGCGCGGGCAGTCCGGGGACCGTCTGGTCGCCGGAGCCGGTCGTGGTGAGGTGCAGGCCGATCGGGATCGCGACGAAGTCGACGTAGCTGATGTTGGCGAACAGCACGTCGTTGTTGAAGGTGAATTCGCAGAACGACCAGTTCCGGTTGTAGTTCGGGTCGTCGGCGGCCAGGAAGCTCGGGTGCACGAGAGCCGGGCCCTTGTTGACGAAGAAGTCCAGTTTGCTGTCGAGCGCGACATAGATCCGGGCCGCGTACATTTTCGGGACGGTGACCTGGGAAAGCGACTTGAGCGGGATCGCGCAGTCCTCGCCGAGCGGCGTGTGGTCGCTGCCCGGGGACGGCGGATAGTACGGCGTGCCATCGGCTTTCAGGATGACGAGCCGGTTGTCCAGCGTCGTGCCGGTGATGTACGCGTAGGTCTGGCCCGCGCCGGACCGGTCGTCGAAAGCGACCTTCGCGGTGTCGGGGGTGCTCGCGGAGGCGAACGCGGAGTTCCAGAGTGGAAATGTCGCGGCTGCCGCGGATGCGCCGAGGAATACTCGCCGGGAAATCAAGGAAAACCGCCTCCTGGAGTCGTGCCCTTTTCCGGTGACCGGCACGCTAGTCACGGGCGGGAAAGCGGGTCAACGAATGCGGGAGAAATTGGCTGGTTTTGTCATTCCCGGCGAATTCCCCGGACGCACGCCGAGGCACGGGCCGCCGCCACGGCCCGTGCCTCAGTGTCCGGTGTGGACTTTCCGGGTCAGCTCACCTGCAGGTCGATGCAGGCGTAGAAGGCGTTCGCGGTGTCCGCGATGTTCCAGACGGCGAGCACCGTCTGCCTTCCGGTGTGCCCCTTGAGGTTCACGTTGTGGGTGACCGTCGCCGGGGGCTGCTGGCCGCCGCCGTCCACGGTGGCGATCTTGTCGTTGCCGATCCAGTATTCGTAGTTGGACGTGCGGTGCCGGGCGGTGAACTTCCAGGTGAAGGCCACCGAGGAGCCGACCGGCGACGCCTTCCAGCCCTTGTTGTTGTCGTTCAGCTCGGCGAACTGGGCGTTGCCGCCGCTGCAGCTGTGCAGCCCCTTCGGCCCTTCGACGCTCTGCGGTTCGTACTTGATCTGGCCGCAGGAAACGGTTCCTTGCGCGCATTGGGCCTGCCGGCTCGCCGGCGCGTTGACGTACCCGTGCGCGCTGGCGATGCCTGCCGGGCTGATCAGCACGAGCACCGGGGCGATCGCCGTGCCGACCGCGGCCGCGACGAGTTTCCGGTTCGCTTTCATGGGCAGCTCCTTCGGGGAATGCTCGTTTCCCCGTGCGGGTACGACAAAGCGACGCACCGGCTTTCCGGGAGCCGGCCCGCACGGGGGGTGAGCGAAGGGGGTGGGCTTCTTGGTCTAGACCATACGCCCGGCGCTCGGGAAAGGTCAACAGCTGGCAAAGAAAGGCGGGGCAGTGGTTATCCGTCAACGTTGTCACCCCGGACCACTCTCGCTTGTGGTTTTACCGGAAGGCTTTCCGTTGATTGCGCCGGACGGGTGGCCTGATGCGGATCATGGCCACCCTGCGTGATTTCGTCCGCTCTGGACTGTCCATAGTGGACATTGCGAACCTGCGCGAGCGCACGGAAAGCGGCCGGGCGGGGTGGTCCGGTGCAGCGATTCTGCCCGGTCGTCGAAATCCCCGACTTCCGGAGGGTTGAAGGTATTCGACCGGAAATGCTCAACTGAATGGTTGAGGTGTTCGCCGGGGCGAGGCAGCTTTCGCGCGGCTGGTAATGGCCCGGCGGTCCTCGGCAGCCGGGTCGCCGTGCGGATGGGGGCGCTGGCGAGCATGTCGCGTGGGATGCCGGGCCGCGCCAGGTTGCGTTCGGTGACCGCGCCGAGGGCGGGTCGCTCTCGCCGGGGGTGGCCGCGGCCAGGTCGGCGCGGGTGTGCTTGCTGGTCAGGACGCCGCCAGCCAGTGGGGAGCCGGGGATCATGCCCGTCTCGTGGGCCATCGGGAGCAGGTCGCGCTCGACGAGACGTGAGCATCGGTGGGGGCGGTCCCGGCGAGCGCAGTTGCCTTTACGGGCTCAGCGGCAGTCCCGTTCAGCGGACTAACCGGCTGCCGCCGAGCCGGAGCCCTCGGCCGAGTTTCCCCGCGCCCGGCCATGGTGCTTGAACCACCGCTGCGACATCCTCGCCTGGAACCGATGACGCGACTGCTGGTGGATTTGCCCGCGCTGTTCCCGGCTCAGCGCAACGCGAGGTGGCTGCGCGGCTGGGGCGAAGCATCGGGACGATGCGGCGATGGGGACCTCATCGCGGAATCTCCTGCCCAGGGCGAGGAATTCGGGCGTTGGCGGGCGGAACGGGAGCAGCCGGGGGACGGAACGTGCTTCGGCATCCGGAAGCCAGGAGTGCCGGACCGGCGAGTGCTGATCTGCCGGGAGGCGTTCGCTTCGCTGGCTGGGTCAGGATTGCCGGGAGGGCGTCAGCGGCGGATTTCCTCGCCGTCGCGCCCGGTAAGCCGCGGCCTTCATTTTGTTTCCGCAGGTGGCCATCGCGCACCATTCGCGCCGTGATCCGCGCGAATGGTCCAGGTAAACCTGCGTGCATTCCGGTCGTCCGCATTCCTTCAGCAGGTCCGCGTCCGGGCCGCCCAGGATCGTGATCGCGGCCCGGGCCACGGTGGACAACGCCTGCGCCGCGGTCGCCCGGACCTGCCGTCCGGCCCGGGTCAGCTGCGGGACCGCGTCCGGTTGTGCGGCTGCCTCGTTGAGCAGCGTCAACGCCTCCGGGTCGTACTCATGGCCGACGAGCCGGGCCGCGACCAGGGCGTAGATCGCCTCCCGGACCGCGATCGCCCCCGCCAGGTCAGCGGCCGTGCTCCCCGGATCGGCGCCGGTGACCCCCGACTCGCGGAACCAGGCGTCCAGGCTGCGCGGCGACCCCAGCATCTCGGCCGGCTCGTCGTTGCGGCGGGCCCGCAGCGTGCCGACGAAGTCCAGTGCCGGGTTCCCGCAGGGGAAGGCGTGCTCCATGCGCACCAGTCTGACAGGTGATGAATCACGACGCAAGGAACTCTAACCAGTCTAGGGGGTTATGAGTAGCGGATCACAGAAATACGTAACCGTCTTGACCGGTGACGAATGTGCGTGCGAAGGTTCTCTGGTCGCCGAGACCGGCCCGGTCTCCTGCTGAAAGGTCACGTCCGATGGACTCGATCACCCTGGCGTTCCGCGAAGTTCTCGGCGCACTGGCGGCGCTGACCGGCACCGTCCTCAGCGGATTCTGAAAAGTTCTGGAAAGGGAAAGCCATGTCTGAAACCACTTACACCGCCGTCGTCACCACCACCGGCGAAGGCCGCAACGGGGGACGCGCGGTTTCGTCCGACGGCGCGCTCGACCTGAAGTTCGCCATCCCGAAGGAACTGGGCGGCAACGGTGGCGCGACGAACCCGGAGCAGCTGCTCGCGGCCGGCTGGTCGTCGTGTTTCATGGGCGCGGTGCGGATCGCCGCGGCGCAGCGGAAGGTGAAGCTGGCCGACCTCGCGGTGGTCGCGGACGTGACCCTGCACCACGACGAGGCGAACTTCTGGCTCAGCGCCGCGCTGCACCTGGAGCTGACGGGGATCGACCAGGAGACCGCCGACACGCTGGCCGCGGCTGCGCACCAGACCTGCCCGTACTCGAAGGCTCTGGGCGGGAGCATCGAGGTCACGGTGGACGCGACGGTCGCCTGACCCGGACGGCCGGGGTGCCCTTGAGCCGGTGGTGCGGGGCGGGTTCGCGCGGGATGTCGGCGATGCCTGCTGTCGAGGGCGCGCTCGATCCGGCGGTGCCGGATTGCGGGGCGGCGGTTCGTTCGCGGATGCGGAAGATGCCTGCGAACCGACGGCACCGGGTTGCCGGGCGGTGCGGGTGCGGAAGGTTCCGTCAAGTCAGCGGCGTGCGGTTCGGTCGCGGATGCGGAAAGCCGTATCCGGCTGGGCGTGGGCGTGCTCGGTCAGTTCGGGAGCGAATTGCCGGGCAGCCCGAGGCCGTTCGGAACACCCGCCGCGTCAGGACCGAACAGCAGGAGCCTGCCGAGCCAGCTCCCGCGCCACTTCGACGGCCGTCTCGATGGTCCGTGCCGCGAGGGGCGACTCGGCGTCCCGCCCGCGCGGCCAGTGCAGGTAGATCGAGCGCGCCGGGGTCGGGTCGAGGTCGTGGACCTGCAGGTCCGGCCATCCCTCGGGGCCGTGGATCGCGCCGCAGTCGCGGCAGACGACCTGGTGGATCGCCAGCCAGGGCAGGACCGCGAGGCCCATTCCGGCGCGCACCATCGACAGGATCGTCTCGCTCCCCGCGGAGCGGAACACGATGCGCGGGCGGGCCCCGGCCTCCGCGAGGGAGTGCTCGAGCCTGGGCTGGTCGCAGGTCGACGGCCAGGCCACCATCGGCTTGCCGTCCAGTTCCCGCGCGGGCACCGGGCCCGACGGCAGCGTGTCCGGAGGTGCGACGGCCAGGTAGGGGTCTTCCATCAGCAGGACGTGCTCGGTGTCTTCGCTGATGAGACCGTCGTGGAACAGCAGGTCCAGTTCGCCGAGCCGAGGCTCGTCGGGTTCCGAGAGCCGGATCTCGCAGCGGGGGTGTTCCTCGCGCAGGAGGCGCAGCACGGTCGGCAGGATCGCGTGCGAGACGCTCTGCAGGGTGCCGACGTCGATGCGGCCTTCGCCCGCCTTGAAGCGGTCGACCGCCTGGCCCAGCGCTTCGGCCTTCGCCAGTACCTCCCGGCCGTGTTCGAGCACCACGGCGCCGAGCGGCGTGATCCGCACGGGGCGCGGGCCGCCCGGGCGATCGAAGACCGCGCCGCCGAGGGTTCGTTCCAGGGCAGCGATGTGCTGGCTCACGCTCGATTGCGTGTAGCCCAGCCGGGTCGCCGCCCGGGAGAACGTTCCCTCTTCGGCGATCGCGAGCATCGTCGTCAGCTGGCGCAGGTCGAAGTCGGCCATGCGCCCAGTATATTACTGTTCACGATGGATTCGATCGTAAACAATCGCTTTTCTTAATCTCCTGGCACTCTTAGCGTCGTTGCCATGACAGTCGCAACGATCGCCGCCGGGAGAACTCGCAAGCTGCCGTCGCGCGCGTGGACGCTGGGGGCGTGCCACCTCGTCGCCCGGGGCGGCGCGTTCGTGCAGCCGATGCTGGTGCTGTACCTGACGCAGGAACAGCGGATGACCCCGACGGCGGCGGGTGCCGTGGTGGCGGCGGTGGGTATCGGCGACTTCGGGTCGCAGCTGCTCGGGGGCTGGCTGGGGGACCGGATCGGGCGGCGGAGGACGATGCTTCTCGGGTTTCTCGGGACGGCGATCGCGTTGGCCGCCTTGGGATCCGCCGCCGCGACGCCGGTCATCTGGGCAACGGCGGTGGGCTACGGTCTCGCTGCTGGGCTCTTCCGTCCGGCGGGATCGGCAGCGGTGGCGGACCTTCCGCCGGAGCAGCGGGTGCGCGCGTACAGTTTGCTTTACTGGGCGGCGAACCTCGGATATGCCGTCGCGGCAACGGTTTCCGGGGTGTTGGCGGCTCGCGGCTACGGGCTGCTGTTCTGGTTGAACGCGGTCGCGATGCTGGTTGCCGCGGTGATCGTGGTGACTGCGGTGCCAGAGACTCATTCTGGACCGAGTCATGGGCGACGCGCACTGCTGCCAGTGTTGCGAGCGGACCGTCTCATGAGGATCATGACGCTGATCCACGTCGGCTGTTTCACGTTGTTGATGCAGGCGTTCGCCACATTGCCGTTGTTGATGACCGCGCAGCAGTTCAGTTCCGCGACTTACGGTTCCGTGCTTGCGCTCAACGGGTTCGCCATCGTTGTCCTGCAACCGTTCGCTGCTGCGGTGTTGGCGAATCGCGACCGTGCGACAGTGCTTGCTACCTCGATGTTGTTGGCGGGCGTTGGCGGCGCTCTGGCCGCCGTGTCCCAGAGCATTGCTGGCTACGCCGTCGCGATTCTTGTTCTCAGCCTCGGGCAGATCGGGTTGGCGGTCCAGTTCGGTGCGACGTTCGCGGCTCTCGCGCCACCTGATTTGCGCAGCGGGTATATGGGTGTCGCGTCGAGTGCGTGGAGCCTTGGCGCGGTTCTCGGCCCGATGCTCGGTACGGCGTTGCTTGAGCAAGCTGGCCGAACTTGGCTGGGCGTAGTGGCTTTCGCCGCCGGAATTCTGCTTTTCCTTGCCCAGCAAGCCGTCGCTGGACGGCTTCGCGAGCGGCAGTCAACCGAGAAAGGAACCCACTGATGACGACCATGACCGACAGCGAATGGCGCGCCTTCCTCTCCGAGGGTACGAGGCTTGCGCACCTGGCCCTCACTCGTGCTGACGGACGTCCGCACGTCACGCCGATCTGCTTCGTCCTCGACGGCGACGAACTTGTCTTCGCCTTGTCGCCGGGAAGCGTCAAGGGCAAAAGCCTTGCGCGGGACGGCCGGGTCGCGGTCTGCGTCAGCGATGAGCGGCAGCCGTACAGCTTCGTGACCGTCGAAGGGCAGGCTCGGGTTTCTGCCGAGCCGGACCAGATCAGGCGAGTCGCGGCGGGGATCGCCGAGCGTTACTATCCCGGTCAGTCCGCAGTGGACCTTGCCGATTCGTTCGTCCACAGTGGATTCACTGCGGTCCGAATCAGCATCGCGCACGTCATCGCCCAATCTGGTCTCGGCTGAGGCTCACCGCAACCGCGCCCCCGCCCGCTCCAGTGCAGCGAGCACTTCGGAACGGGCGGTGGCGATTTCGCCCGCGGTCAGCGTCGCGGACCTCGGGCGGAGGGTGACCCGCAAGGTGAGCGAACGGTGGTCGACCGGAATTCTCGAATCCCGGTACTCGCCGACGTACGCCACTCGCTGCACCAAGGTATGAGCCTGCGTCGCGGTCTCGGCGACCAGCGACCACGGCACGGTGTCGGCCGCGAGGACGGACAGGTCGAAGTCCGATTCGGGCAGGTCGCCGACCGGGGTGTAGCGGTTCTCGCGGGACGGGTGCGTCCGCAGTGCGTCGAGGTCCAGTTCGACGCAGGCGATCGCGCCCCGGTCGATGCCCGCCGCCCGGAGCACCGCGGGCCGGACCAGCGCCAGCGTCCCGGCCGGGCGGATCGCGAGCCGGGCCGACGGGTCCGTCCAGGCCGGGCCGGGGGTGCCGGACAGGTCCAGCGCGGTGAGATGGCAGTACCGGCGGATCAGCTCGGCCAGCCCTTTGGCCCGGCGGAACAGGTCGGCCCCGTCCGGTCCGGCGAGCAGGATTCCGGCGGACGTCCGCTCGCCCGCGGCGAAGACGGTGCCGACTTCGAAGAGGCTGAACTCGTCGTAGTAGCGCAGGTTGGCGGCCGCGGCTTCGAGCAGGTTCGGGATCAGCGACGGGCGCAACCGGGCGCGATCCGGCGCCGGCGGGTGGTCGATCGTGAGGTCGGCGTCGAGTCCGCACGCGGCGAGCAGGTAATCGGCGGACCACGGGTAGGTCAGCACTTCGGTTGCCCCGCCGCGCGCCGCGAGCACTTCCCGGACCTGGCGGCTCAAGGGGAGCCGAGGGCGCGAGTCCAGCTGCACGACGGGCCGCGGCGCGGGCAGCGCGTCGAAGCCGTGGATCCGGGCCAGCTCCTCGACGATGTCGACGGGGAGCGAGAGATCGCCGGTGGAACGCCACGACGGAGCGACTACTCGCAGCAGCTCCCCGGTGATTTCGGCGGTGCAGCCGAGGGCGCGGAGGATGCGCAGGATTTCGTCCGGCGGCAGCGGGATGCCGATCCGGCGTTCGATTTCCGCGAGGCTGATCTCGATTTCGGCTCGTCGGGTCGCGGCGAGGAGGATGTCTTCCACGCCGAGTGCTGCGGCCGACGGGTCGGCTTCGGTCAGGAGGTGGAGGAAGAGATCGGCGGCTTGATCGGCGCGTTGAGTGTCGAGGCCTTTCTCTTGGCGTACTGAAGCTTCGGTGCGGGCGCTGCGGCGGGCTCGGCTGGGTAGCAGGGTCGGGATCTCCAGCACGACCGACGCACTGGAAGCACGGACGTCACTTGGTTGTCCGACGGCATACATCACGTACGCGCTCAGATCGGCGCACAGGTCCCGGCTTGGTTCGCCGATGCGCCGGAGCCGGTCGCGGACGAAAGCCGGAGTTGGCACGGAACTGTCCACTGTGCACTGCAGGGCGAGCATCCGCCGATGCCAAGCGGGATCGGCCAGGGTGAGGCCGGTGGCGTTCGGCGGCCGGGCGACCCGGGGGAGCGGAGTCAGCGGGAGTCCATAGAGGACGGACAGCTCGCGAGCGATGCCATAGTGTCCCCACAGATCGGGGCGATGGGTGAGGGATTTGTTGTCGATCTCGAAGACGACGTCACCGTCGATCACGTCGTAACCCTCGACTTCGACGGTCTTCAAGGTCAAGTCGTGTGCCAGCTGGTCCGGCGAACGGCCGGGCAGCGGCACGTAGTCGGTCAGCCAGTCCCGGGAAATCTTCACGACAGCGGGCCTTTCACGCGAATTGGGAGAGGAAGCGCAGGTCGGCGCTGTGCATCAGCCGGACGTCGTCGATGCCGTAGCGCATCATCGCCAGCCGGTCCAGGCCGACGTTCAGATAGCAGCCGGACCACCGCGCCGGGTCGAGTCCGGCGGCCAGCAGCACGTTCGGATGCGGGCTGCCGCCGGGCATCACCTCGAGCCAGCCGGTTCGCCCGCAGGTCCGGCAGCCGCGTCCGGAGCACACCCGGCAGAGCATGTCGATCTCGAAACCTGGCTCCACGAAAGGGAAGTACCCGGCTCGCATCCGCGTCCGCACTGGTTCGCCGAACACCGTGCCGAGAATGGTGTCGACGAGGAACCGGGCGGTGGCGAGCGGGACGGTTTCGTCCACCACCAGCACCTCGTACTGGAAGAACGCGCGTTCGTGCCGGGCGTCGGTGCTTTCGTTGCGGTAAACCCGGCCTGGATAGGCGATCCGGATCGGTGGTTCGTGCGTGCTCAGGTATCGGACGCTCGCGCCGGTCAGGTGCGGTCGCAGGCAGCGGCCGTCGGCCAACCAGTAGGTGTCCATGCTTTCGCGCGCCGGATGGTCGGCGGGGAAGTTGAGCCGATCGAATTCCATTTTCGCGGAGCTGATTTCCGGGCCCTCGACGATCGCGAAGTTCAGCGCGCGGAAGGCGTCGTCGAGGTCGTATCTCAGCTGGGTGACCGGGTGCAGTCCGGCGGTCGGCGGCGGGAGGCCGGGAATGGTCGGATCGAGCGGGCGGTCCAGCGCGGTTTCCGCGGCGAGCTTTTCTTCCAGCGCAGCGGCAATGCGCTGGTGTGCTTTGGAAAGCGCGAGGCCGAGCTGCTTTCGGGCGGCCGGGTCGCAGCGGCCGAGTTCGCGACGGACGGCGGCGAGCGGGCTGGACTTGCCGAGCATGGAACGGCGCACGTCAGCGACGGCAGCCGGAGTGCCGGCCTGGGCGAGATCGGCGAGCGCGGCCTCGGTCAGCGCAGTGATCCGGCGCAGCATCGAGACGGGGTCAAGGGGGTCCACAGATTCCTGCCTTCGGGTTGTGAAGTGCTGGACTTCACCCCCGGGCAGTGTGGGGAGACGCGGACGTCAGCGGGCGGAACCCGGCGCGCACGCGCAGCCCCCGGGCACTCCCCGGGGGCGAAGAAATCGCTGTGCACGCATGCGCTCATCATGGCACGCCGGCTGTCCGTCCGGCAAATGAAAAGCCCCTTGAAGGAATCAGCTTCCCTCAAGGGGCCCTTCACGGACAGCGGGTCAGTGGCCGACGGCGGCCCGGACAGACTCCTTCAGTGAGCCGAGCGTGGCGATGACCGCGGTGGGTTCGTAGCCGCAATGCGCCATGCAGTTCGAACAGCGCGGATCCTTGCCGCGGCCGAAGTTCTCCCATTCGGTGGTTTCGATGAGTTCCCGGTAGGTCTCCGCGTAGCCGTCGTCGAGCAGGTAGCACGGACGCTGCCAGCCGAGCAGCGAATACGACGGGATGCCCCACGGCGTGCATTCCAGGTCGCGTTTGCCCTCGAGGAAATCGAGGAACACCGGCGAATGGTTGAGCCGCCAGCGTTTCCGGTTGCCGCCGCCGAAAGCCTTGGCGAACAGTTCGCGGGTCTGCTGCACGCCGAGCCAGTGGTCCTGGTCCGGGGCCTTCTCGTACGCGTAGCCCGGCGAGATCTGCATGTTGTCCACGCCGAGGTCGTTCAGGTAGTCGAGCACGTCGATGACGTCCTGCGGGGTGTCCCCGGTGAAGAACGTCGTGTTCGTCATGACGCGGAAGCCCTTTTCCTTGGCGAGCTTGATCGCGTCGACCGCCGCCTGGAAACCGCCCTCCTTGCGCACCGACGCGTCGTGCCGGTCTTCGAGGCCGTCGATGTGCACCATCCACGCGAAATTGCGGTGCGGCTTGAATTTGTGGATGTGCTTGGGCAGCAGCAGCGCGTTGGTGCACAGGAAAATGATCTTGTTGCGGGCGAGCAGCTGTCGGGTGATCTCGTCGATCTGTGGGTGCATCAGCGGTTCGCCGCCCGCGATCGACACCATCGGCGCGCCGCTCTCCTCGATCGCCCCGACCGCCTGCTCCACCGGCATCCGCTGTTTCAGCAGGGTGTGCGGCTGCGCGATCTTGCCGCAGCCGCCGCATTTGAGATTGCACGCGAAGAGCGGTTCCAGCTCGACCAGGAGCGGGAATTTCTCCTTGCGCATCAGCTTCTGCTTCATCAGGTAACCGCCCAGCCGAAGAGACTGGCGCAACGGCATGGCCATCGCTCAGAGCACCTCCCGAGGTAGGGTGAACGTCATTTCTTCTTCTGTCAGCGCGTTTTCCGCGACGCTGACCGGACCCAATCCGCGAAGGGCCTCGACTGTTTCGGACACCAGACGCGGCGGCGCGGACGCTCCCGCGGTGAGCCCGATCCGCCCGGCCCCGGCGAGCCGGCGCAGGTCGACGTCGCCGCAGCCGTCCACGAGCACCGCCGGGGTGCCCTCGCGTTCGGAGACCTCCACGAGCCGCCGCGAGTTGGACGAGTTGCCGGAACCCACCACCAGCACCAGATCCACGTCGCGGGCGATCGCGCGCAAAGCCTGCTGCCGGTTGGTGGTGGCGTAACAGATGTCGTCCTTGCGCGGCGAGGAAAGGCCGGGGAATCGTTCGCGCAGCACAGAAGCGATCTCTTCGGCCTCGTCGAGCGCCAGCGTGGTCTGCATGGTGTAGGCGGTTCGCGACGGGTCGCGCACGGTGACCGTCCGGGCGGCTGCGACATCGCCGACGACCACCACATTGTCGGGCGCTTCCCCGACGGTTCCTTCGACCTCCTCGTGCTCGGCATGTCCAATGAGGAACACTGTCTCGCCGCGACCGGTGTAACGGCGGACTTCGTTGTGCACCTTGGTAACCAACGGACACGTCGCGTCCACTACGGACAGTCCGCGATCCGCCGCGGCGCGCCGAACCGCCGGGGAGACTCCGTGGGCGGCGAACACCAGCGTCGCGCCTTCCGGAACTTCCTCCACCTCGTCCACGAACACCGCGCCGCGCCCCTGCAGCTGGTGCACGACGTGGGTGTTGTGCACGATCTGCCGACGCACGTACACCGGCGCGCCGTGCTTCTCCAGCGCGCGTTCGACAATCTCGATCGCCCGCTCCACCCCGGCACAGAACGATCGCGGACTAGCCAGCAACACCGTTCGCGGCCCTACGGCTTCAGTCCACGCAGTGATCGCGGGAGCGGCCCGGCGCAGACTCCGCAACCCGGCGAGTCCATTCGAGACCGTCGAGGGATGCAGCAGCGGCGCACCGACAGTGTCCACAATGGCGCGTACCACAGCGAACGGTTCACCGTCGGCCGCGAGCCACGCGGACTCCATGTCGACCGCCAGCGCACCACTCGAAGTCAGCGAAGCGCGTTCCCGCTCCCGCACCACATGCGAACTGCCGACCACGGGTCCGAGATGGACAGTGAGCCCGAGACGGCGCAACGCACCCGCCAGCAGCGGCGCGGACGGCACCGGCACCACTCCGGACGGACCGCGCACCTCGGTGGCGACCACCACGTCCCCCGGTCGTACCGACGGGGTGAGCCCGCCGCCGATCCCCGCGACGATCCGCGGTCCGGACGGGAGCCGGGCCGCAGCGGCGGCGGCCCGGCGAGGCCCGAGTCCGGTGTGGACCGTCCGCGGATCGGGACCGCGCAAGGCGGCCTGTTCGATCCGCAACGGGGTGCAGACGATCGGGGTCATGACCCGCCTCGTACATATCGGCCTAGTGCGGACAACGGGAACACCACGCGGTACAGGTGATACGACAGGTAGAAGTCGCCGGGGAACCCGGTTCCGGTGTGCTTGTCCTCGTCCCAGCCCCCGTCCGGCCGCTGCCGTTCGACCAGCCACTGGACGCCCCTCGTGACCACAGTGGACTCCCGCTCCCCGGCAGCCAGCAGCGCCAGCAACGCCCACGCGGTCTGCGACGGCGTCGAGTCGCCGCGCCCAGCCCATGCCCGGTCGTCGTAGGACCGCAGATCCTCGCCCCACCCGCCGTCGTCGTTCTGGTGCTCGGCCAGCCACTTCACCGCACGCCGGATCCGCGGGTCAGCACCAGTGACGCCGGCCGCGACCAGCGCGGGCACCACCGCGCCCGTGCCGTACACGTAGTTCGCGCCCCACCGGCCGAACCACGAGCCGTCCTCTTCCTGGTTGTCCCACAGCCACCGGATCCCGCGACGGCATTCGCGGCTGCCGGATTTCCCTTCCGCGGCCAGCATTTCGACCACGTGCGCGGTCACGTCCGCCGAGGGGGGATCGATCACCGCGCCGAAATCGCAGAACGGCAGCCGAGTGGTCAGCACCTGCGTGTTGTCCGCGTCGAACGCACCCCAGCCGCCGTCGCCGGACTGCATCCCCTCCAGCCATGCGACGCTCCGGTCGACCGCCTCGCGGATCCGCAGGTGGTCCGGTTTGCCCATCCGCCGCAGCGCGAGCACCACCTCGGCGGTGTCGTCGGTGTCCGGGTAGCCGTCGTTGGCGAACTCGAACGCGAACCCGCCCGGTTTCAGCGAGGGCCGCCGCACCGCCCAGTCGCCCGGCACCCGGATTTCCTCGCCCAGCATCCAATCAGCGGCGCGCACCAGGGTTTGGTCGCCGGGGGAGACACCCGCGTCGAGCAGCGCGGTCATCGCCAACGCGGTGTCCCACACCGGAGATTGGCACGCTTCGAGGCGGCGCACCCAGCCCTGTTCGGTCTTCTCGCGGATGGTGAACCCGTCGAGCCCGGCGATCCCGGCCTTGAGCGCGGGATGGTCGAGCGAGTAGCCGAGCAGGTGCAGCGCGAGGATCGAGTACACCCACGGCGGCTGGATCCCGCCCCACGAACCGTCCGCCTCCTGCCGCGCCAGGATCCACTCCGCAGCCTGTTTGATCGCAAGCTTCCGCACCGGGTTGAGCGGCAGTTTCGCGTAGGCGTGCAGCGCGGTGTCGAGGTTCTGGAACACGCCGTCCCACGTCCACGGCGCGCGCGTCTTCGGCGGACGCTTGCCGGTGCGCAGTTCGGCGACATCGAACGGCAGCTTCCGCACCGGGCGCAGCGTGCCGACGATGGTCAGCGGCACGATGGTCTGCCGGGCCCAGCAGGCGAAGTCGTAGACGTTGAGCGGGAACCACGACGGCAGGAAGATCAGCTCCGGCGGCAGGCTCGGCAGGTCGTCCCACGACCACTGGCCCACCATCGCGAGCCAGATCCGGGTGAACACCCGCGTCGCCTCGATCCCGCCCTGCTCGCGGATCCACTCCGCCGCCGTGGCCAGCCACGGGGCGTCCGCCGGATCGCCGGCCAGCCGGAGCGCGACCCACGCCTCGACCGTGGTGGACAGGTCGGCCGGGCCGTCCGGGAAGTTCGCCCAGGTGCCGTCGGCGCGCTGCTGCGAGCGGATCCAGCGCGCGGACTCCTCGGCGATCTGCGGGGTGAGGATGCCGAGGAAGTGCCGCAGCAACAGGTCTTCGGCGTCCATCGTGACGTTGGTGGCGAGTTCGCCCTTCCACCATCCGGCGCGGTCCTGCTCGCGGCGCAGGAACTCGACGGCCGCCGCGACAGTGTCCGAGGCGGTGCGGGCGGCGGGCGCGGACGTGCGGGGGACGGTCTGGGTCATCACGCTTCCCTTCCGGCGATGAAACGGGCGATCGAGACGAGGTCGTCGCGCGGGCCCGGCGGGACGGCGGCCAGCGCTTGCTCCGCGGCGGCGACGTGCCGCGCCGCTTCCGCGGTGGCCCACTCGCGGCCGCCCGCGTCGTCCACCAGCGCGGCGATCCGCGCGAGGTCGGTGTCGTCGTCTCCGGCGAGCCATTCCGCCAACCGGCGGCCCGCCGCGCCGCCGTGCGTGGTCGCGTAGGTGATCGGCAGCGACTTCTTGCGCGCCCGCAGGTCGGAGTACACCGATTTCCCGGTGACCGCCGGATCGCCCCAGATGCCGAGCACGTCGTCGACGAGCTGGAACGCGAGGCCGATCTCCTCGCCGAACACCGCCAGCGCGTCGACCACCTCGGCGGGCGCGCCGGCGAGCACGGCCCCGATCGCGGCGCTGGCGGACAGCAGCGCACCGGTTTTCCCGGCCGCCATCGTCACGCATTCGGCGAGGACGACGTCGTCGCGCTGCTCGAACGCGACGTCCAGGAACTGGCCGTGGATGAGCCGTCGCGTGGTCTCGGTGAGCAGCCGCCCGGCCGCGACCGCGTGCGGGGAACCGCTGTCCAGCACCACTTCCTGCGCGAGGGCGAGCATCGCGTCCCCGGTCAGGATCGCGCTCGCGGACCCCCACAGCGCCCACACCGTCGGCCGGTGCCTGCGCTCGGTGTCGCCGTCCATCAGATCGTCGTGGACGAGCGAGAAGTTGTGCACCAGTTCCACCGCGACCGCGCCGGGCACGCCCACTTCCACCGGCGCGCCCGCGGCCCGCGCGGACACCAAGGCGAGCGCCGAACGCACGGCCTTGCCGCCGTTGCCCTGGACCGGCACGCCGTTCGGGTCGGTCCAGCCGAGGTGGTAGGCGCTGATCGCGCGGCTGGTGTCGTCCAGCCGGTCGACGGCGGCGCGCAACGCTGGCTGCACGACGTCCCGCGCGCTGCCGAGCACCGGCGGCACCGCTGAACGCGTTTTCTCGGCAGAAAACAGATTGGCGGTCATGCTCCGACTCCCTCCCTCTTACCGTTGTGCTGGAGAAGGGCGGCGGCCGCGGCTGCGCCACTGCGCGCGGCGCCCTCCATCGTGGCGGGCCATCCGGTCGCGGTCCACGCGCCCGCCAGGTACAGGCCGGGCAGCGCGGTGCGCGCGGGCGGGCGCAGCGAGGCGGTGCCGGGGCCGGGCCGGAACGTCGCGTGCCGCTCGCGGGTGACGAAGAAGTCGAGCACCTGCGCGCCGCGCGCCTCGGGCAGCAGCGCCAGCAGCTCGGGCAGCAACTGTTCGCGGAGTTTCGCGGTGGGCAGATCGATCTGCGCGTCCGCGGCGGACAGCGACATCGCGAGGTACTGCCCGGAGTCCAAACCGGACTGCCGCGTTCGGTCGAACACCCACTGCACCGGTGTGCGCACGCCCGCGACAAACGGTTCGTCGAGGACTTTCCGGTCGAGCACCACGTGCACGTTCACGATCGGCGAGCTGCCGAGCCCGCCGGACCAGCCCGGCGGCAGCCCGATCGCCCCGGCGGGCGCGAGCTGTTCGGTCACCGGCGGGGGAGTGGCGAGCACGACCTGGCTGAACTCCTCCTCGCCGCGATCGGTGACGACCTGCCAGCCTTCGCTGATCGCGCGCACCTTCGTGCCGAGCCGGACGTCCGCCCCGGCCTCGGTCAGCCGTTCGCGCGCCGGATCGCCGTGCAGTTCCCGCAACGGCACGAGCGACCAGCCGATGTCGGCGGCGGCCGGGTCGGTGAGCAGCCCCTCCTGGAACACTGTCGCGGCGAGACTGAGCGACGCGTCGTCGGCCGTCGCGTTCAGCGTTGCCACGCCGACCAGGTCCCACAACGCTTCGATCGCCGCCGCGCTTTGTCCGTGCCGCCGCAGCCATTCCCCGAAGGACTGCCGGTCTGTGCGGTCCGCCTTCGGGTCCACCCGGCGCAACGCGAGCGCGGCGAGCGCGAACCGGGCGCGGTCGAGCGGGCGCAGCGGGTCGTAGCGCAGCAGCGACGTGGCCAGGTGCAGCGGCGCGGGCAGGTCGTCGCGGCGCAGCCAGGTCGGCGCGGCCGCGCCCGGCAGGCGGATCGGGATTTCCAGCCGAGGCTGCAGCGTCACCCGGTCCGCGACGTCGAGCCGGTCCAGCAGCGCGCGATAAGCGGTGCAGCAGCGAAGGAACACGTGCTGTCCATTGTCGACCCGCAGCTCGCCGCGAGCGAACGAATGCGTGAGCCCGCCCAAGTGCGGCCGCGCCTCGAACAGCGTCACCGGCCGTCCGGCGTCGGCGCAGGCGAGTGCGGCGGCGATGCCCGCTAGCCCACCGCCGACCACCGCGACCGGGGCGGTCATCGGCCGATCCCGGTCAGCGCCCGGAACGCCACCACCGCCTTTTCCCGGCCGGACAACGAAAGCCTGCGGTCGAACACGCGCGCGGGCTGTTCGTCGATCCGGTCCAGCAGGGTGCGGTAGATGCCTGACATCGCGGTGCAGCACGCGGCGCTGCGACCGTCCAAAGAGGGCACCAGGCGGAGACCGCGGGAGTACCAGTCGCGGGCCCGCGCGGCGCTGTCGTGGATCAGCGCAGTGAGCCCGCCTTCCGGGTCGGCCAGCTTCCCGTCCGGTCCGACGGACAGTTCGACGCCGAACCGGTCGAGGTCCTCTTTGGGCAGATACACCCGGCCGTTGAGCAGGTCCTCGCGGATGTCGCGGAGGATGTTGGTCTGCTGCAAGGCAATCCCGAGCTCGTCGGCGTACACCGGAGCGTTCGGCTCCGGACGGCTGCCGAACACGCCGAGGCACAGCCGCCCGACCGAACCCGCCACGCACCGGCAGTACTCGACCAGTTCCTCGAACCGCACGTACTCGCGCCCGGTCACGTCCATCTCGACGCCGTCGAGCAGTTCCTCGAACGCGCCGAGCGGAATCGGGTACCGGCGCGCCGCGTCGGCGACCGCGACGTACACCGGATCCGCGGTCGCGGACAGGTCGCCGAGCGATTTCCGGACCCCGGCGAGCCCCTGCAGCTTGGTCTCGGCGGACGCTTCGGTGTCGTCGCCGATGTCGTCGATGATCCTGGCCAGCGCGTACACCGCGCACAGCGCCGCGCGTTTGTCCGGCGGCAGCAACCGGATTCCGTAGTAGAAGTTGCGCGCCTGTTCCTTGGTGACCGTCGCGCAGTGCGCGTAGGCCTCGTCCACAGTGCCCATTGCCGTCATCCGGACCGCCTCCTCGTGCCGACTTGCAGCCACCCCAGCCAACTCAGCAGCCCGGCCCGGCTCGGCCGGACCGGTGCGGACAGCACGTCGCCGCCGCTCGCGCGCAGCGCGTCGACCGCGGCGAGCCCGCCGGCGAGGAAGCCGCTCACCGCGAACCGCCCCCAGCCCGACAGGTGCCCCAGCAGATCCGCGCCGCCGCCCAGCAGGGCGGCGGCGCGGCCGGTTTCCCACCGCATCAGCGCTTTCATCCGGGGCGACGCGTGCGCGGCGCCCAATTCCTCCTCGGCGACGCCGAACTCGGCGAGATCCTCCTGCGGCAGGTACACCCGCCCGTTGCGGTAGTCCTCGCCGACGTCCTGCCAGTGCTCCACGAGCTGGAGCCCGGTGCAGATCCGGTCGGACAGCTCCGCGGCGGCCGGGTCGGCCACCCCGAGCAGGTCGAGCACGATCCGCCCGACGGGATCGGCGGAAAGCTGGCAGTACGCCAGCAAGTCCGCGAAGACCGGGTAACGGTGCACGCGCTGGTCTTGGATGTTCGCCTGGACGAGCCGCTGGAACGGTTCCTCGGTCAGCCGTCCGGCGCGAATCGCGGGGAGAAGTCCACGGACAGCGGGATGTTCCGGTTCCCCGTTGCCGAACGCGGCGGCCAGGTCCGCCGAGAACGCCTCGAGCTGCGCGACCCGGTCGCCCTCGGCCTCGTCGCCCAGATCGTCCACAGTGCGCGCGACGGAATAGACCGCGACAAGGTCGGCGCGCAGCCGTTCCGGCAGCACCCGCAGGGCCACCGGAAAGTTTTCCGCGCGCCGTTTCTCTCGCAGTCCTGACGTATCCGGAGCGTGACGGACACCCGCTGTGGATCTCATCCTCGCCAGTGTCGCGCCCCCGGACGGGCGGCTTCTGCCGCCGGAAAGCGAATTTCGGTGGCTTCGACTTGGCACGAGAGGCCAAAGTGGGGCCAGGATGTCCCGAGGCGACCCGAGACCGCGGCCTGCGACGGAAGGACTCCCGGACACATGGGACCAGATCAGGTGACCCGGCTTGACGAACTGGAGACGGTGGTGACCCGCCGGCTGCCCGCCATGCTCAACGAGGTCCGCGACCAGCTCGCGGACGAGCACCCCGACTACGCGGAATTCCTGACCGAAGAACTCGCCGACCTCGTCGCCGCCAGCGCGGGATTCGTCCGGCGGCTGATCGACATGGCGGCCGACCCCGACGAGCGGCTGCCGGGGCTGGGGTCCGGCGTCGAGCAGACGGTGTTCGAGGAAATCGGGCGCGCGCAATACCAGCAGGGCAGGCGCGTCACGAGCCTGCTGTCGGCTTACCGGGTCGGCGCGCGCGTGGCGTGGCGGCACGTTTCGGAAGCCGCGCTCGATCTCGAGGTGCCCGCAGAACTGTTCGCCTCGCTCGCCACCACTGTGTTCGCTCTCGTGGACCAGCTATCGGAATCGTCGCTGCGCGGTTATTTGCAGGAGCAGTCGGACGCGGTGCGCGCGCGGGAACGGCTGCGCGACGAATTGACCGCGCTGCTGCTCTCCGACCGGGCGGACAAGGCCGCGGTGCGCGCGGCGGCGGCGCGTGCGGACTGGCGGTTGCCGAAGCACGCCGCGGTCGTGCTGGTGGAGGACGACAACGAGCTGGGCCGGGAATTGGTGTTCCGCCTCGAAGACAGCTGCCTGCGGCTGCGCAGGCCGGGCGTGGTCGTGGCGATAGTGCCGGACCCGGGCGGTCCCGGCAGGCGTGCGTGGCTGGCTCGCGCGCTGCGCGGCGGCGGCGCGGTGGTCGGCGCGACAGTGCCGCTCGACCGGCTCCCGGCCAGCCTGCGCATCGCCGAGGTGACCGCGCGGCTGCGCCGGGACCACCTGCTCAGCGACGATCCGGTGTTCGCCGACGAACACCTCGACGCGATCATCGTGCACCGCGACGACCGGCTGCTCGACGTGCTGCGAAGACAAGCCCTTGCCCCGCTTGACGAGCTGAACGAATCCGCGCGGGAACGGCTGTCCACCACGCTCACCTCGTGGCTGCTGCATCTGGGGGACCGCAAGGCGGTCGCGGAGGACCTGCACATCCATCCGCAGACGGTTTCGTACCGGCTCGGCCGCCTGCACGACCTGTTCGGGCCGTCGCTGGACGACCCGGCCGTGCGCGCGACGCTCGTGCTGGCGCTGGCCTGGGGACCGCCCGGCGAAGCGGACGAAACCGCCTGATCGGGGAATTTCCCTGATGCGGCAGTGCGGAGGACATGCTTGGGTCGCGTAAGCGGGGGTACCCCGGCGGGAACCGGGAGAGCCGCTCGCGAGGCGCCCGGGGAGGAGGTGTGCGTGGAGCCGTCAGCTTTCGGCGCCGAATCGCGCCGCGAGCGCGCGGTACAGGCCTGGTGCCGTGCCGCGCAGCGCGACGGGGATCCGCAGCCAGCGCGGCACGTAGTAGTCGCCCGGTTGCGCGGCGGCGCGCACCACGGCGGCGGCCACGCGTTCGGCGCTCACCGGACGGGGCGTGCTGCGGGTGTAAGGACGGCCGCGACGTTCGAAGAATTCTGTGCGCACTACGCCGGGAACTACGATTCCGACGGTTACTCCGGTGCCGTGCAACTCGAATCGGAGGCTGTCGGCGAAAGCGTCCACACCGGACTTCGCCGCGGCGTACACGGCTTCCCCGGCGACGCCGGTGCGTCCGGCGATCGAGGACACGAAAACGATCTGCCCGCGATCGCGTTCCAGCATGGCGGGGAGAAGCGCGCGCGTCAGGTCGAGCGGCGCGGTGAGGTTAACCGCGACGAGGTGTCGCAGCTGCTCCCCGGACAGTTCAGGCAGGGGACCGGCCCAGCCGAGACCGGCGTTGTTGACGAGCAGATCCACCGATCCGGTGATCGCCAGCGCGCGTTCGGCGAGCTCCGTCGCGGCACCGGGGTCCGCGAGGTCGGCGGCGAGCGCGGTGCCGCCGGTTTCCTGGGCGAGTGCGGCCAGCCGGTCCTCGTTCCGGCCGTGCAGCAGCACGTGGACGCCGGAGCGGGCGAGCAGCCGCGCGGTGGCGGCGCCGATGCCCGACGACGCGCCGGTGACCAGCGCGGTGCGGGCCATCAGGCGGCGGGCAGCGCGGCCGGGCGGTGGCCCATGCGCAGCGTGATGCCCGCCGAGCGCAGCGAACGCCGGAACCACCACAGCGAACCGGCGATGGCCAGCCCGATGACCGAGTACGAGCCCGCGGTGCTGACCATGAGGAAGCTGCCGACCGTTTCCCGCGCGAGCATCAGCAGCGTCACGCCGCCGTTCACCGCGAAGACGAGTCCCCACAGCACCGAAACGCGCTGGAAGAACCGGCGCATTCCGGGGTGTCCGGAGAGCGAATCGGGGAATGCGCAGAAATCGCCCGCCAGCCGCGCGAGCAGCGGTTTGTTGAACGGCGCGGAGATCAGGAACAGGCTGGCGACGAGGAAATTCTGTAGAGTCGGCTGCAGGAAGTACAGGAATGCGCTGCCGGTGGCCAGGCCCAGCACAGTGCGCGCGACCAGCAGAGCCGTGGTCAGCAGCAGCACGGCGGGGATCTTCTTGCGCAGCGCGAGCCGGGTGCCGACCACGGCGACCGACCAGCACAGCGCGGCGATGACCCCGCTGTCGAAGCTCACCAGGGTCAGCAGGAGATAGAACAGGCCGGCCGGGACCAGCGTCGACTCGAGCAGGTGCCGGCCCCCGTCCACGACGAGATTGCGGAACGAGGGGAGGTCGATCGTATGGGGGTGTCGCATGCGGGTTCTGCTGCCTCCGGTGCCAACCGGGCGACTCGGCCTCGGACAAGGCTTGAGCATAAGCACGGCGGATGGGGACGGTGTGAGGTGAAGAGTCCGTGACAGTTACGGGGATGTCGCTGGTCGTGGCTGTCCCCGCCGCCGTCGCCGGCGCGGCGTGCATGGGACTCGCGAGCGCAGCGCAGGCCAGGGCGACCAAAGAGGTGGAAACCGGCAAACCGCTCGACCTGACGCTCTTCAAGCGGCTCGTCGGACGACCATTGTGGCTCATCGGGATCGCCGCGACCATCCTGGGGCTCGTCCTGCAGCTCGTCGCGCTCGCGTTCGGGCCGTTGCTGCTGGTCCAGCCGCTGCTCGTGACGTCGCTCATGTTCGCCGGCCTGGCGTCCGCGCGGCTGGAGCGCCGCCGCCCGGACCGCACGATGAGTGCCGGCGGGTTGCTGTGCGTGGCCGGGCTCGCCGCGTTCCTCGTCATCGCCCGGCCGAGCGGCAACAGCGAGACGCTCGTCAGCGGCGGCGACCTGCTGCCACTCGGCATCGCGCTCGCGGTGGTCACGCTGGCGTCGCTTGTTGTTGCCGCGTCAACGAATTCCGGATCTTGGCGGGTGCTCGGGCTGGCTGTCGCGACCGGCGTGCTGTACGGCCTCACCGCCGGGCTGATGAAGGTGGTCGCGGGCCAGTTCCGGGCGGGGATCGACGAACCGTTCCGGCACTGGACGCTGTATCTGGTGTGCGTCGTGGGCCCATTGGGATTCCTGTTGAGCCAGAACACGTTCCAGCAGGGCCGGTACCTGACGCCCGCGCTCGCCGTCATTACTGCGCTGGATCCGCTGGTCGGCGTCGCGATCGGATTGTCATGGATGGGCGAATCGGCCGACGGGAGGCCGCTCGCGCTGTTCGGCGAGGCGCTCGCCGGGCTGGTGATCGTGGTCGGGATCGCCCTGCTGTCGACCAGGGCGTCGCATTTGTCGGCGGAATCGGATATGCCGTCCGGCGAAGAGGAAACCGCATCGGAAGAACCCGGCGAACGGCCTGATTCAGACCCGGACGACGGGTACGGCCTCGCCGGGACCGCCTGTTAGCGAGAAGGGGGCAGCGTTGGAGCGCGTGCTGATCGTGTCCGCGAACATGGGGCAGGGGCACAACGCGACGGGGCGCGCGCTCGAGGACGCGATACGGCAGCGATGGCCGGACGCGACCGTGCGGTGGGTCAACGCGCTGGAACGGCTCGGTCCCGGTTTCGAGGGGCTTTTCCAGCGGATTTACGTCGCCAATGTGGAAAGCGTCCCGTGGCTGTACGAGTTCTTTTACGCCGCGATCTGGCGGATTCCGTGGTTCGCCGCCGCGTCCCGCTGGTTCACCGCGGCGTGGTGCGGTCGGCGGCTCGCGAAACCGATCGCCGAATTCGCGCCGGATCTGGTGCTGTCGACGTATCCGATGGGCACTGCGGGACTGGCGTGGCTGCGCCGCAAAGGAAAATTGCGGGCGCCGATCGGTGCGTGGGTTTCGGACTTCGCACCGCATCCGTTCTGGGTTTACGGCGCGGCGGATCTCACCATGGTGATGCACGACGTCGCGGTCGCGCCCGCGCTGCGCTCGTCGCCGTCGGCGCACGTCGGGGTGTCCGCGCCGCCGGTGCGCGCGGTGTTCCGGCCAGGCGACCAGACCGCGGCGCGCCACGAACTGGGCTTGCCGCCGGACGCGTTCGTGCCGCTGGTTTCGTGCGGCTCACTGGGTTTCGGCGAGATCGAGACGACGGTGCGCGAACTGCTGGCGGCGGATCCGTCGGTGGCGCCGATCGCGATCTGCGGCCGCAACGACGCGGCGGCCGCCCGGCTGCGCGCCCTGGGCGAACCGCGGTTGCACGTAGTCGGGTGGACGGACCAGCCGGAGCGGTACACGCTGGCGGCGGACGTCGTGGTGACGAACGCGGGCGGGGCGACCTCGCTGGAGGCGCTGGCGTGCGGGCGCCCGGTGCTGATGCATCGCCCGATAGCCGCGCATGGCAAGGCGAACGCCCGGTTGATGGCCGCCGCCGGGCTCGCCCTGGTGTCCACAAAGGACGGTGAGCTGGCGGAGACCGTGCGCGGTCTGCTGGCGGAGCCGGAACGGCTCAAGGAGATGGCGGAAGCGGTCGCGCGGCATTGCGAAACGGCCACTCCGCTGGTGGAGGCGCTGGAATCGCTCGTTTCCGCGCCGCTGAACCCGCCAACGCAGCGGCTCCGGCCGGAGGACGCGCTGTTCGTGCACGTGGCCACGCCGGAGGTGCCGCAACAGGTCGGTGCGGTCTTGTTGTTCGATCCCAAGGCGGACGGCACACCGGTCACCCACGTGGACGCTGAGCATCTGCTCGCCGCGACCCCCGGCTTGCGAACGCGCTTGCTGCCCGGCAGCCGGTTATGGCGCGCACGGTGGCAGGAGGACCCGGGCCGGACGTCGGCGGACGTGCTGACTTCCGTGCGGGTCGGCCCGGAAGCGCCGCTGGACGAGGCGTTGACGCGGGAGATGGACGCGTTCTTCTCGGAACCGGTGTCCCCGGAACATCCCGTGCGGGCCAGGCTGGTGACCGGGATCGAGGGGGAGCAGGGGGCGTTGCTGATCGCGCTGCACCACGCGGCGAGTGACGGGATCGCGGTGATCAGCGCGCTGGTGGGGCAGGCGCGGGGGAAGGAACCGTTGACGCCGGTGCCGGTGCCTCGGCGGCGGGGGTGGTGGCGTCGCCCCAATGTGGCGTTGGGTGCATCTGACGCACCGAATGCCACATTGGGTGCGTCTGGCGCACCGAACGCCACTTTGGGTGCGTCTGGCGCACCGAACGCCACTTTGGGTGCGTCTGGCGTGCCGGATGCCGCGTCGGGTGCGTCTGGCGTGCCGAATGCCACTTCGGGTGAGTCTCACGCATCAAACGCCGCGTTGGGTGCGTCGGGCGCTGCGGATGCCGCTTTGGGTGCGTCTGGCGCACCGAACGCCACTTTGGGTGCGTCCGGCGCACCGAATGCCACATTGGGTGCATCTCACGCACCCAATGCCGCGTTGGGTGCGTCGCATGCACCCAATGCCACATTGGGGCGCAACGGGTCCCACCCTGGGCGGAGCGCGGTGCGGGCGGCACTTGCCAGCCTGGCGGCACCGGTGCGCGCGGCGCTCGCTCGCGTGGCGAGCCCGGTGTGGCATCGGCTTGACCGGCCACCGGGGTCGGCCGGTCGTTCCGGTACCGCCGAGTCCGGGCGCGCCAAGTCGAGCCAACGCAACCAAGCCGCCGAGCTGGCGCGCGGCGTCTGGATTCTCGCCCGAGCCGGTACCGCGCCCCGAGTCCGCTGGGACAAGCGGATCGACAGCCCCCGACGGCATTTCGCCCGGGCGCATCTCTCCGCCCCCGAAGTCCGGAAGGCCGCGCGCCGGGCGGGGGTGCCGACGACCAACCTCGTTCTCGCGCTCGTCGCCGAGGCCTTGCATCGCGAGCTGGGTGGGACCGCGCCGGAGCGGCTTCGGGTGTTGATTCCGATGTCGGTCCGCGACACCGGGACCTTCCGTCAGCTCGGCAACCACACCGGCGCGGCTTCGGTGGACCTGCCGACCGGCGCGATGTCGCTGTCGGAGCGCGTGCGGGCCACCGACCGGATGCTGTCCGACCAGGTCGGCCACGGTGCGCCCCGCGCGGGCAACGCTGTTGTGCGCGTGCTCGGGATCCTGCCGCCGGCGCTGCATCGCCGGGCGGCGAAGCTCGTCTACCGCGGCACGTGGTTCAGTGTCATCGCCTCGGTGCTGCCCGGCGCTCGGTCGCCGGTGGTGCTCAACGGGGCGCTCGTCCGCACTGTCTACCCGGTCTTGTCGCTCGCTCCCGGAGTCCCGGTGGCGGTCGGCATCATGACGTGGGCGGACCGGTTCACCGTCTGCATCACGGTGCCCGCCGGACAAGAGGCGCGCGGGGACCGGCTGGCGGCTGCGGTCGTGGAGGCGTTCGGACGGGTGTAGTCACTGCGAGAAGTGCGTGCGCGGGCGGGGAAGAAGTTCGCCGTCGACTTCGATGTCCACCATCTCGTTGTAGAACGCCACGAGTCCGGCGATGGGCTGGACGGCCGCGGCCGGGTAGGCGTAGGTCCACGCGAGGTGCTCGTGCAGGACGTCGCCGACGCGGACGGACCAGTAGCCGGACGTCTCGCCCTTGTACGGGCAGGCGGTGACCATGCCGGGTTCGGCAACGAGATGCGTGAAATCGACTTCGGTGCGGTTGAAATAATACCGGGTCGGGAGGCCGGTTTCGAACAGCAGTACCGGCGACGACGATGCCGCCAGCGTCACTCCGTTCAACCGCACGCGGACATGTCGCGTCGAACGCAAAGCGTCCACTCGCGTGTACGGGTTGCGCGGGTGGACGAAAACCTGTTCGTCCTCTTCGAACCAGGCGTCCAGCGCGTCCCAGTCGAACCGGACGTGTCCAGGTAGGACAGAGTCGTTCACCCAAGCGGCAGCAGGCTTTTCGACCTCGCCGACGCGCAGCGAGAACCGCCCGTCGTCTCCGGAGACCAGCGCGCCGGGGAGAACGTCGTCGAGCGGGAAATAGAACTGCGGATAGTAGGGCCATTCCCAGACGTATTTGGCCCGCGTGCTGTCCACAATGGTCTTCCCGGCGAGCACTCCGCGCACTCGCCGGGGGACCGGTTCGACGTGTCCGGCCTGGACTGCCGCCGCTGGGTAATCGGTCATCCGCGCTTCGGGAGTTTCCAGCCGGGGCGCGGGAAGTGGCAGGTGTAGCCGTGCGGATAGCGCTGCAGGTAGTCCTGGTGCTCCGGCTCCGCCTCCCAGAAATCGCCCGCCGCGGTCACCTCGGTGACGACCTTGCCGGGCCACAGTCCGGAGGCGTCGACGTCGGCGATGGTGTCTTCAGCGATCTGCTTTTGCTCGTCGGTGGTGTAGAAGATGGCGGAGCGGTAGCTGGTGCCGATGTCGTTGCCCTGGCGGTTCTTGGTGCTGGGGTCGTGGACCTGGAAGAAGAACTCCAGCAGCGCGCGGAAGTCGGTTTGTTCCGGGTCGTAGGTGACCTCGATGGTTTCGGCGTGGGTGCCGTGGTTGCGGTAGGTGGCGTGGGGGACGTCGCCGCCGCTGTAGCCGACGCGGGTCGCGGTCACGCCGGGCTGGTGGCGGAACAGCTCCTCCATGCCCCAGAAACATCCGCCGGCCAGGATCGCTTTTTCCGTCATTTCCTTCTCTCCCATCGGGGATTCCGTGTACAGGATGACGCCGCGGAGCCGGTCGCTATTCCGGTGGCCGGGGGCCCGGTCAGAACTCCGTAATATCTCCCTCCGCCGCGGCCGCGACGAACAGGTCCAGCAGCGTCCGCAGGGCCTGCGACGACGGGCGCTTCGCGGAGACGACGACGGTGAGCGGCCAGGTCAGCGACGTGTCGGCGAGCGGGATCGACACGACGCCCGGGTGGTCCAGCCGGGCGGTGCCGGGCAGGACCGCGACGCCGAGCCCGGCGGCGACGTAGCGCGGCACCGTCCGCAGGTCGGCGACCTCGGCGGTCACCCGGCGCGTAAGCCCGAGCGCGGCGAACTCCCGGTCGACCGCCAGCCGGTTCCCGAAGCCGCGCGGACAGTCGACGAACAGTTCGCCGTCCAGCTCCGGCAGCCGGACCTGCTCGCGTCCGGCGAGCGGATGGCTGTCCGGCAGTACGGCGTAGTACGGCACGCTGGCCAGCTGCGTCGCGTCGAGGCCGCCGAGTTCGGCCCGGGAGAGGCCGAGCAGTGCGACGTCGAGCCTGCCGTGGCGGACGTCGTCGGCGAGGCCGGACGAGCCGGTGAGGGACACCGTCAGATGCAGGTCGACCAGCGGGTGCCTGCGGTGGAACGCGCCGAGCAGCACCGGCAGATCGAACGCGTTCATGCTGGTCAGCGTGCCGATCCGGAGGCTTCCGCGCAGACCGGCGGACGCCTGCTGCACCACCTCGCGCGCCCGCTCCACCGATTCCAGCGCGGCTTTCGCCTCGGGCAGGAAGAGCGCGCCCGCGGTTGACAGCGCGACCCGGCGGGTAGACCGGTCGAACAGCGTCGCGCCGAGGTCGGTCTCGAGCGCGCGGATCGTCGCCGAGACCGTGGACTGCGTGGCGAACAGCCGCTGGGCCGCCCGCGTGAAGCTCAGCTCCTCGGCGACCGCCACGAAGTACTCCAGCTGCCGCGTCTCCATGCCCCAATTATCGCGGATCACGATAACTATGACCAACACTTTTCGTTGGACTTGATGAGTGGGGCGGGGGATCGTTTCAGGGGTAGGTTCCCGCTTGGAAGGTCGACATGGTCACCACAGCTCCGCCCGCTCTCACCGCCCCGGCCGGATGGCGCGTCAGCCACGGCTGGGGGTTCCGGGTCATCGCTTTCGCGTTCGCCGCGTGCCTCGCGTTCTCCACCGTGCCCACCCCGCTGTACGCGCTCTACCAGCAGCGGGACGGATTTCCGACGTTCCTGGTCACCGTCATTTTCGCGGCGTACGCGGTCGGCGTGATGGCCAGCCTCTACCTCGCCGGGCACGTCAGCGACTGGCTCGGCCGCCGCCGCGTGATCCTCGCTTCGACGCTCGCCGAGGCCTTGTCGGCGGTGTTGTTCCTGCTCTGGCCGGAGGTCCCGGGCCTGCTGATCGCGCGGTTCGTCTGCGGCGTGGGCATCGGCGCGCTGACGGCCACCGCCACCGCGCACCTGTCCGAGCTGCGGGCGGTGACCCGGCCGGACCAGGACCTGGGCCGCTCCGGCTTGATCGCCACCGTGGTGAACATGGGCGGCCTCGGGCTCGGCCCGGTGGTCGGCGGCGTCTTCGCGCAGTACATCGACGGCCCGCTGACCAGCACGTTCGTCGTGTTCCTGGTGGTGTTGCTGGTGGCGGCGTTCGCGGTGTGCCTGGTGCCGGAGACCGTCGAACGGCGCGAGGAGCGCCCGGCTTACCGGCCGCAGCGCGTGTCGCTGCCCGCCGGGGCGCGGCCGGCGTTCGTCGGCGCGGCGATCGGAGTGTTCGCCGCGTTCGCGATCACCGGGCTGTTCATGTCGCTCGCGCCGACCCTGCTCGCCGAAGGCCTGCACGAGCACAGCCGGATGCTCGCCGGGGTCACCGCGGGCTCGATGCTGGGCGCGGCGGCGGTGGCGCAGGTGGTCTTCGCGTCGATGGCGTCGCGGGCGCAGCTGCGACTGGGGTTCGTGCTGATGCCGATCGGGCTGGCGGTGCTTTCGGCGGCGGCGCTGCTGCCCTCGCTGGCCCTGTTCCTGGCGGGCTCGGTGATCGCCGGGAGCGGGATGGGGCTGGGCTTCCGTGCCGCGGTCGGGACGGTGGCGGCGCTGGCTGATCCGCTGTCCCGGGGCGAGGTGCTGGCCGGGATCTTCCTGGCGGCTTACGCCGGGCTCGTGGTGCCGGTGCTGCTGGTCGGGATGACGCTGCTGTGGGTGCCGAGCCCGCTCGCGCTGGTCGGTTTTTCGGCGGCGGAGCTGGTGCTGCTGGGGTTCTCGGCTTGGCGGGTGCTGCGGACCGCCTGAGCCGCTGGAAGTCCGTGAAGGGCTCCTTGAGGGAACCTGGTTCCCGCAAGGAGCCCTTCACGGACAGTGGCCCGGGTCAGGCGACCTCGGTGGAGCGGGTCCGGGCGGCGCGGGCGCTCCACCGGCCGTCGTGGCGGTCGACGCGGATCGGGTGGCCGAACGCCCGGCTGATGCTGGCCGTCGTCACCGCCTGGTCGATGGGCCCGGACGAAACCACCGAACCGTCCGCGATCAGCAACGCATGCGTCGTCGTTTCCGGCAGTTCTTCCAGGTGGTGGGTGACCACGATGGAGGCGAGCCGGGGATGGGTCCGGGTGAGCAGGTCGATTGTTTCGAGCAGCTGCTCGCGGGCCGCGACGTCGAGTCCGGTGGACGGCTCGTCGAGCAGCAGCAGCCGGGGGTCGCTGATCAGCGCGCGGGCGATCAGGGCGCGGCCGCGTTCGCCTTGCGACAGCGTCGGCCAGCGTTCGCCTGCCTTGCCGGCCAGGCCGAGCAGGCCGATGAGTTCGTCGGCCTGGGCGAGCTGCGCGGCGGTGGGCTGCCAGCGGGGCGGCGTGTCGATGCTCCCGGTGACGCCGGTCAGCACGACCTCCCGGATGGTGAGCGGCGAACGCAGCGGATGCCGCGGGTCGACGTGCCCGATGCTGCGGCGCAGCGCCTGCAGTTCGACGCGGCCGAGCCGTCCGCCGAGGACGTCGACGGTGCCTGCGGTCGGATGCGTGACCGCGCCGCAGAAACCGAGGATCGTGCTTTTCCCGGCACCGTTCGGGCCGAGCAGCGCCCAGTGTTCGCCCGCCCGCACGGTCAGGTTCACGCCGTGCAGGATTTCCTTGCCCTGCCTGCGGAACACGACGTCGGTCAGCTGCAGCACGACCTCGCTCACGAAAGTGCCTCCTTCAAGGCGGTCAGGTGCGCGCGGCTCAGTTCCGCGGCGGCGGACGCGTCTTTGCCCGCGATCGCGTCGACGAGCGCCAGGTGCGCGGCTTGGTCTTCTTCGGGGGCGGTGATCGGCCGGGCGCGCAGCATGTCGGTCATGGCGCGGTGGATTCTCGGGACGAAACTGTCGAACAATTCGATCAGCACGTCGTTGTGCGCGGCGACGAGCACGGTGCGGTGGAACGCGGTGTCGGTGTCCACCAGGCGTTCGACGTCCGGGTCTCCGATCGCGCGGGCGGCGAGCGCGCGGCGGATCGCGCGTAGGTCGGTCGGCGTCCGCCGGTGCGCGGCGAGGGCGGCGGCTTCCGCTTCGATGGCGATGCGCGCCTCGATCACAGCGCCGACGGTCGCGCGGCGCAGCACCGCGTCCCAATCCTCGGCGACGTCCAGCGCGGTCACGAAAACCCCGGAACCCTGGCGGGAATCCAGCACGCCTTTGCCCGCCAATTCGCGGATCGCCTCGCGCAGCGTCGACCGGCCGACGCCCAGTTGCGCGGCCAAAGTCGTTTCCCCGGGCAATTTGTGGCCGAGCGGCCATTCGCCGGCGCGAATGCGTCCGAGAAGGACTTCGGCGGCCTGCGCGGCG
Organism: Amycolatopsis sp. Poz14; assembly: GCF_006704225.1. Taxonomy (NCBI): domain Bacteria; kingdom Bacillati; phylum Actinomycetota; class Actinomycetes; order Pseudonocardiales; family Pseudonocardiaceae; genus Amycolatopsis; species Amycolatopsis sp. Poz14. The sequence continues at coordinate 7,288,099 of NZ_JACLHD010000001.1, read as the reverse complement.
AGCGGGTGCCGGTGCACGAGAGGGGGCATCGGAGGGCTTTCTGGTCGGACGGGGCGGCAGGAGCGAGGCTACTGCGGGACATTCTTCCGGCGGGGTGTCGAGTGTGGAGCGTCACTAGTCTACTTGTCTGAGGAGTCGGGGATTTTCTGACCCGTTCGGGTGGGTTACGGTGTTTCGAGTGCCGTATTCTGCCCGGTCCGGGTGAGGATCGGCCGCATGCGTGCCAGGAAAATGGCCGTCGTCGGCGGAGCGATCGCTGCGGCGGTGTGTGCGGTGGCGTTCGTGGCCGGTCCGGGCGCGAGCGCCGCTCCGCTGCCAGGGGGATTGGGCCCGTGCGTCGGCGACGCCTGCCCGGAGAAGTACCCGCCGGTCAACAACGGGCCGTTCGCGGGACGGGACAACGGTATCAACGTCTTCGCCGGGGGCGATTTTCTCGTGCGCGAAGGCGCCGCCGAGGCCGAGGGCCGGGTCGTCGTGCTCGGCGGGTTCGACATGGCGAAGCGGACCGGGGCGTCCGCGGTCTACAACGTCGGCATCGCGGGTGTCGGCTCGCGCGTGCCCCCGCCGGACGGCGCCGATTTCCTCACCACCGGCAAGAACGTCACCGTCGCGCCGAACCAGCGGCTCCTCGCGGATGGCGGCGTCGTGCGCTACGGCGGCACCGTCACCGGGACCGTGACCGGCACGCTGAAACAGGACCCGAACGCGGCGGACCCGTACAAGCAGCTCCGGCCGCAGTTGCAGGAAGCCAGCACCTGCTACAGCAAGTCCGCGGCGACCGGGACGGCGAAGAACGAGGGCTACCGCACGCTGTTCACCGGAGACGGGAAGTCCGCGCTGCAGGTGTTCACCGTCGACTTCGACCTCACCAACCGCGGCGGCAGCATGCAGGGCCTGGAATTCGCCGGCATCCCGGCGGGCGCGACGGTCCTGGTGAACCTCGTCGGCGGCAACCGGGTGATCAACACCTACACCGGCGACCTCGCCGACCAGGACCCGATCAACCACCTGCGCGAGAAGCTGCTGTGGAACTTCCCGGACGCGTCGAAGGTGAAGATCGCCGGGCAGGCGCAGTTCCAGGGCAGCGTGCTGGTCGGCAACCCGGCCAGCGACACGACGGTCACCGCGTCGGGCACCAACGGCCGGTTCTTCACTGCGGGCAACCTGCTGCACACGTCGGAGGGCGCGGCGGGCGGGCAGGAGTTCCACGCTTATCCGTTCACTGGCGATCTGCCGGATTGCAACACGCCGACTACTAGTTCGACGGCGCCGACGAGTGCGACGTCGACTAGCTCCAGCACCACGACGTCGAGCACGACTTCGTCCAGCACTACGACGTCGACTGAGCCGACGAGCTCGACTTCTTCCACGACGACTGAGCCGACGAGCAGCACGTCGTCCAGCACGACTTCGTCGAGTGCAACCTCGACCAGCTCCACCACGACCTCGACCGGCCCGTCGGAGACGTCTTCCTCGACCGCGCCGACGTCCTCGAGCTCGCAGCCGACGTCCTCGTCCGGCAGCACGAGCCCGACGACGTCCAGTTCGTCGTCGGAAGCCCCGGCCCCGATCACGACCACGAGCGACAACTCCGGCGGCGTGGCCCCGGGAACCGGCCCGTCCGACCAAGGCCCGCTCGCGTCGACCGGCGCGGACATCCGCGGCTACCTGATCGGAGGCGGCGCACTGCTGCTCATCGGCGGCGCACTGGTGGCGGCAGTGGCGGTGCGCCGCAAGCGCTCCTGACGAACGCCATGAGGGGCTCCTTGAAGGAATCTGATTCCCGCAAGGAGCCCTTCACGGACAGTCAGCTCGGGCGGCCGCGCGGTTCGTGAGGGAACTCCGGCGGCAGCCGTGGAGCGGGAGAAATTCTCGCCGTAGGAAGTCCGTGAGGGGACCCCTGAGGGAATCAGATTCCCTCAGGGGTCCCCTCACGGCGTTGGGCGCGGGGCGTTCCGAGGCGGGGCGTTCGGCGGCGGAGGCGTGTCGTGTCTGGCCTTCGGTGGTGGGTGTTCGGCGGTGGGGAGTTGCGTGGCTGGCGTTCAGCGGCGGGAGTTGCGCGGCGGGCGTTCGGCGATGGGGAGTTGCGTGACTGGTGGCCAGCGGCGGGGAGCTGTGTGGCGGGTGCTCAGCGGTGGGGAGTTCCGTGGCTGGCGTTCAGCGACGGGGAGTTGCGCGGCGGGTGTTCGGCGGTGGGGAGTCCGTGACTGGCGGCCAGCGGTAGGAAACTCCGTAACAGGGGAGCGGGGCTAGCGAGCGGCGGGCGTGCGTGAAGCGCGGTACTCAGCAGCCCGCGCCTCGTAAGCGCGGAGTTCTTCCTCCCGATCCGGAACGTCCTGCGCGCCATCCTCCGGCTGGTCGGCGAAGAAGCCTCGCAGCGCGGCGTTCGCGGAGGCGGCGAGGTGGCCGGTCCGGGCGAACATCGCGGTCTCGTAGCGGGTCAACGCGGCTTCGACATCCGGCTCCTCGTGCAGTGCGTGCGCCAATTCCGCGCCGTCGAGCAATGCCAGGTTCGCGCCGTGCCCGCCGAACGGGGCCATTGCGTGTGCGGCGTCGCCGATTACGGTGATGCCGGGGACGCGTTCCCAGGTCAGGGGAGCGGGCAGCGCGGTGAACGCGCGCGCCACGTAGTCGCCGTCGTTGTCGATCAGCAGCGGGAGCACCTTCGAGCCCCAGCCGCGGAATTCGCGGAGCAGGAACTCGCGGACCGACGTGCGGTCAGTCAGGTCGACGCCTTCCCGTGCGGCCCAGTCCTCTTCGGCGCGGAAAGCCACGTAGCCGCGGATCACCCCGTTGCTGTTGCGCTGCACGATCACTGCGCGGCCGGCGCCGTCGGCGGTGAACAGTTGTCCGTCGCCTACCAAGGCCGCGATTTCCGGGTGCCGGGATTCGACGTCGTCGAATCGGACGTCCAAAAAGGACACTCCGAGGTATTCCGGTTGAGCGTCGGTGAGTCGGCGGCGCACCTTTGACCAGGTGCCATCCGCGCCGATCACGACGTCGGCGTCCACTGTGGAGCCGTTGGCGAAGTGCAAGCGGTGGACGCCGTTTTCGGTGGTCAGGTCGGTGAGTTTGTGTCCCCACTGGACAGTGCCGGGCGCGAGCCGTTCGTACAGCATCGTCCGCAGCTGGCCGCGGTCGATTTCCGGGGCGGCGGTGTCGTCGTCGGCGGGGGTGAACTGCTTCAGCAGGGTTCCGTGGTGGTCGCGTCTGGTCATGGCTTGGCCTTCGACGCGAGCCAGCTCGTGGAAGGCGGACAGCAGTCCGGCGTCTTCCAGGGCGATCTGGCCGCTGTCGGCGTGCAGGTCGAGCGTGCCGCCGGGATCTCGTGAGTCCACGGCGGTGTCGGCGTCGTACACAGTCGCGGCGATGCCGTGGCCGTGCAGGACGTGCGCGGCGAGCAGTCCGCCCGGGCCGCCGCCGACGATGGCGATGCGCGGTGTCTCGTTCATGGTCTTCCCCTCTCGTGCCGGTGTGGTCTGGCATCGAGCATAGGTGCAACCATACAAAAAGTGCAACCGTACAACTTAGTGAGTCATTGCACTTTGAAGCGTCGCTGCTAAGCCGGCTAGCAGGATGCCGAGTGCGTAGCCGAAGTCGTCGTCGACGGTGCTTCCGGTCGCCTGCCGTTCCCGCAATCCCGCGGCCATCAGCGGAAACGGGATGCTTTCGAGGGTCGCCTCCAGATCGTCCGGCCAGGTCTGGTCCTCGACGGCGCGGCCGAGAATGAAATGCACGTACACCCCGGCGCAGCGGGTCGCGTCGGCGAGCGGGAACCCGGCGCGGTGCAGTACGCCGACGGCTCGCTCGGCGAATTCGCCCAGTGAGCGGGCGGTCCGGAGGTCTGCGCCGAGTGCGATGCGTGCGCCGTCTCGATGGTCTAGGAGTGCGGTGTGCAGGGCGGTTCCGGCTTGTTCCAGCCAGGGCAGCCACGGGGTGTCGAGCGGCGGGAGGTCGTCCAGGACTGGGGCGACGAGGGTGTCGGCGAGGTGGTCGAGCAAGGCTCGTTTGCTGCTGAAATGCCAGTACAACGCGGGTGCTTTGACGCCGAGTTCGGTGGCGAGGCGGCGCACGGTCAGCTTGTCGAGGCCGTCGGCGTCGACCAGGGCGAGTGCGGTCCGGACCGCGGCGGGGATCTCGATCGGCACGGCGGTTGCCTCCTTAACTAGTTCAGGGCAGTCTAGTCTTTAACAAGTTAAGGAGAGTCATGGACGCAGATGTAGTAGTCGTCGGAGCGGGTCCGGTCGGGTTGTTCCTCGCTGCTGAACTCCGGCTCGGCGGGATCCGGCCGCTGGTGCTCGAGCGGCTTGCGCGCCCCACGGCGGAACGGAGGGCGCGCGGCATCGGCGTGCTCGCGACGGAGGCGCTGACCCGGCGCGGTCTCGGACCGCAGCTAGCCATGGCGCACGAGGAGGGAATGCGCGACTTCGCCCGTGATCACGGCAGTTCGCTCGGCCACTTCGCGAACATCCACAAGCTCCTCCCGGACGAGGACCGCCCGCGTACGCACATCTGGCAGCCGGAGTTGGAGCGGCTGCTTGCTGGACACGCGGACGCGCTCGGCGTCCCGGTGCGGCGGGCGCATCGGGTCACGGCGATTGAGTCTGATGTGGACGGCGTGACGGCGATTGTCGAGACCCCGCAAGGAGAACAGCGGATCACCGCGGCTTACCTGGTGGGGTGCGACGGTGGCCGCGGGAAGGTCCGCAGTCTCGCCGGGTTCGGGTTCCCGGGCACGCCGCCGCTGCTGCGGACAATCGCGGGCCAAGTCCGGTTCGCCGGGCAGGTGCCGCCCGCCGGACGCTACCCGGGCGGGACTTTTCTGCACGGCGGCAGCATGGCTGGCGTCACCGAGTTCGCCCGCGACGGCGAGCCCGACGGTCCGGTCACCCTGGCGGAATTGGCGGCGGCCATCCGACGAGTGACCGGCGAGGACGTCGTTGTGACAGAGGTGCGCGATTCCCGCCGGTTCGCCGACCAAGCGCGCCAGGCCGACGACTACCGGCGCGGCCGGGTTCTGCTCGCGGGCGACGCCGCCCACGTGCACTCGCCGAGCGGCGGGCAAGGGCTCAACCTCGGGCTGCTGGACGCGGCGAACCTCGGCTGGAAATTGGCTGCGGTCGTGCGCGGGGAAATGCCGGAAACGTTGCTGGACAGTTACTTCCGCGAACGCGGCCCGGTCGGCGCGGCGGTATTGCGCAATACGCGGGCGCAGTCGGCGTTGCTCGCGCCGGGGCCGCACGTCGACGCGCTGCGCGAGATTGTCGCCGAGTTGATGGATCTGCCGCAGGCGAACCGGTACTTCTCGGATCTGCTGTCCGGCGTGGCGGAGCGATACGAACTCCCTTATCCCGCTGAAGAACCAGTCGGGCTGCACGGTCCGGATCGGTCCCTTGTGGACGATGACGGACGGATCACCCGGCTGTCGGAGCACACTCGCGCTGGACGCGGTGTCTTAGTGCTCGATCCGAAAAGCCGCGATCTCGCCGCGTTGGCAAGAGAACGGGTCGAGGTGGTGCCGGTGACGAATACCGAATCGTTTCTGCTGCGGCCGGACGGAGTTATCGCCTGGGCCGGAGGTGAAGCCGAGTTGAAAGTCGCGCTGGACACCTGGTTCGACTAGGCGTTCGCGCGGCTCCGCCACAGCAGCCAGCCGAAGTACGGCGCCCCGATCAGCGCGGTCACCAAGCCCGCCGCGATCTGGGTCGGGGCGAGGACGGTGCGCCCCAACGTATCCGCGACGCACACCAGCACCGCTCCCAGCGCGGCCGCCACCGGCAGCGAGCGCGAGTGGCGGGAGCCCACCAAAGCGCGCGCGGCGTGCGGGGCCACGAGCCCGACGAATCCCAGCGCGCCGACCGCACACGCAGCTGCGGCGGTGAGCACCGCGGCGAGCGCGGCGAAGGCGAGGCGGGACCGGTCCAGCGGGACGCCGAGCACCCGCGGCACGTCCTCGTCCAGCGAGACCAGATCGAGCGTCCGTGCGCTGGACAAGGCGATCGGCAGGGCGATGACCAGGCACAACAGTACCGGCAGGACCTGGCTGAACTCCCGACCGTAGGTCGATCCGGCGAGCCAGGTGAGCGCCAGATGCGCGTTCCACGGCGAGGTCAGCACCACGACGAGCGTCGTGATCGCCTGCGCGCCCGCGCTGACTCCGATGCCGACCAGCACCAGCCGGTCCGAGGACAGTCCGCGGCCGCTCGAACCGCGGCCGGTGGCGAGCCAGTGCACCAGCGCGAACGTCGCGAACGCGGCGACGGTCGCGGCACCCATCATCGGCCAGATTCCGATGCCAGGCACCAGAAGCACGACGCTGATCGCGCCGACGCTCGCACCCGGAGTCACGCCGAGCAGGCTCGGTTCGGCCAGCGGGTTGCGGCAGATCGCCTGGACCAGCGCGCCCGCGACGGCCAGGGCCGCGCCGCCGAGCAGCGCGGCGAGCATCCGCGGCCAGCGAAGGTCGAGCGCGAACGAAACCTCGGTGCCGGACACGCCGCGCAGCCAGTTCAGGACGTCGCCGAGCAGCACGATCCGGTCGCCCAGCAGGAGCGCGGCGATCACCGCGGCGACGAGCGCGATCGCCAGCACGACACCGGTTCCGGCCACCCAGCGGCGCGACCGGACGGTGCCGTGCGTGCCGCGTGCGGACGGTGTTCCGGATGGCTGCCGTCGTGCCAGCCAGACCAGCACGGTCGCGCCCGCCAGAGTCGTCACGACGCCGGTCGGCACCGAAACCGCTTTGTCCGCCGGGACGAGCGCGCGCAGCAGGACGTCGGCGGCCACGACGACCAGCGCACCGGTTAGTCCGGAGAGCGGCAGCAGCAGCGGATGTTTGCCGAGCCCGGGCACCCGGCTCGCCAGCAACCTCGCGATCACCGGTGCGCACAGGCCGACGAATCCGATCGGCCCGGCGACGGTCACCGCGACCGCCGAGAGCAGCACCGCCACGATGACGGCGTAAGTGCGCGTGCGGCGGACGTCGATGCCCAGCACGCGCGCGTGGTCGTCGCCGAGACCGAGAACGTCGAGCCGGTGCGCGAGCAGGAGGGTGGCCAGGATGCCGACCGCGATCACCGGTGCGGCAAGGGAAACCTGGTTGAGTCCGGATTGGACCGTCGTGCCGCTGCCCCAGCCGTACAGGCCCGCAGTCCGCTCCTGGAACAACATCAGCAGCACCGACGTGAGCGCGGTCAGCGCCAGCGCGATCGCGGACCCGGCGAGCACGAGCCGGGCCGCTCCGCCGCTGCTGCTGCGCGCGACGAGCAGCACCAGCCCGGACGCCGCGAGACCGCCGACGAAGGCGACGATTCCGTTGACGTAGAAGGGAAGCGAGATCCCGAACGCCGCGACGCCGACCACCGAGACGTACGCGCCGGCGTTGACCGCGAGCGTGTCCGGAGAGGTGAGCGGGTTCCGTGCCACCGACTGCAGCGCACAGCCCGCGAACCCGAGCGCCAGCCCCACGAGCAGCGCCGCGGCCAGCCGGGGGAGCCGGCTGGCCACGAGCACCGCCACCGCCTGGCTGCGCGCGTCGTCGTCCGTGCCCGGGAAAACGGCGCGCAGGAGTTCGCCGAGCCCGACGTGCGACGTGCCTTGCAGCAGGTGCACGGCGGAGAGGACGAGCAGCGCGACGAGCCCGCTCAGGAAGACGGCGGACGCGGTGCGCCGTGAGGCGCGCGGCCGGGCGGGTGCGAGGGCTGGTGCGGTCATCGGATCAGCGCGTCAGAGCGCCGGTGAGCGCGTCCACGTAGGCGATCGCGGACTTCGGGCCGCCGAACATCCAGATGCCGTCCGGGATCCGGTGCAGTTTCGCGCCCTTGACGAACGGCAGTTGCTTCCACACCGCGTTGCCCGCGAGGTCCTGGGTGAAGACGTCGGATTCGGCGGCGTTGGCGGCGTAGACGAAGGACGTGGCCGGATCGGTGATCTTGGTCAGTCCTTCGACGTCGGTGGAGGCGAGGCCGTAGACCTTGTCGCCCTCGCCGGTCCACTGGTTGGCGGCGCCGAGCTGGCCGGCGATGCTGCCGAGGAACGAGCCCTTCGTGTACATCCGGACGGTGACCGTGCCGGAGGTCGAGTAGCCGTCGGCCATGACGAACTTGGCCCCGGACTTGCCCGCGTCCGCGAGCTTCTTCTTGCCCTCGGCGACCTTCGTGTCGAATTCGGCGAGCAGTTTGCGGCCCTGCTCCTGCGTTCCGGTCGCCTCCGACAGCGTGGTCACGGTCTTGCGCAGGTAGCCGATCGGGTCGGCCGAATCGGAGCCGCGCAGGGTCAGCACCTTCGTCTGCTTCGAGAGCTGCGCGATGACGTTGTCCGGCAGGTCGGTGGTGGTGACCACGAGATCCGGGTGCAGCGCGGCGATCGCGTCGAGGCTCGGCTCGCCGCGGGTGCCGACGTCCGGAGTGGACGCGGCGAGCGGCATGACCTTGTCGTAGGTGTTGTAGCCCTTGACGTCCGCCGCGCCGATCGGCTTCACGCCCAGCGCCAGCAGGTTCTCGGTGAGGCCCCATTCCAGCGACACGATCTTCGCGGCCGGCGCGGGCAGGTCGACCTTGCCGCGCTCGTCGGTCAGGTGGACCGGGCCGGAGGGTTTCGCGGAGGCGGCCGCTCCCTGGTCCGCGGGCGTTTCGGTGGTGCCGCACGCGGCGAGCGCGAAGGCCGCGAGCGCTGCCGCCGCGGTCGTCAGGACCGTCCTTCGGGCAGGACGAGAGAACACACTGGACACGGGGTTTTCCTTTGAACTAGGGGACAGGTCAAGCTGAGCGGACCGGCCGCGGCCGGGAGGTGTGCCGTCCGACCGGGCGCGTGCGGACGTGCCCCTCGTCGTCGACGTGGACGTCGATGCGCAGGCCGTAGACGTCGCTGAGCAGGCCGGCCGTCAGCACGTCGGCAGGGCGGCCGGTCGCGCGGACGGCGCCGCGGCACAGCAGCACCACCTCGTCGGCGACGGCGGCGGCCTGGTCGAGGTCGTGCAGCACGACGCCGACCGCGACGCCGTGCTCGTCGGCGAGATCGCGGACGAGGTCCAGCGTTTCGATCTGGTAGCGCAGGTCGAGGAAGGTGGTCGGCTCGTCGAGCAGGACGACGCCGGTGTCCTGGGCGAAACAGGTCGCCAGCCAGACGCGCTGGAGTTCGCCGCCGGACAGTTCGTCCACCGGGCGCTCGGCCATTCCGTCGACGCCGGTGTGCCGCATCGCGCGCTCGACCAGCTCCGGTCCCTCGGGATCGCCGGAGCCGAAGCGGCCGCGATAAGGATGGCGGCCGTAGGACACGACGTCGCGCACGCGCACGCCGCCGGGCGTGGGGCGCGACTGGGTCAGCAGCGTGACGTGCCGGGCGAACTCCTTGGGAGACAAGGCGAGCGCGTCTTGCCCGGCCAGCGTGACGTCGCCCGCGGTCAGCGGATGCAGCCGGGCGAGCGAGCGCAGCAGCGTCGACTTGCCGGACCCGTTGGGGCCGACCAGGACGGTGACCTCGCCCGCGCGCAGGACGATCTCGGCGTCCTGGACCACCGGTTTCGCGCCGTAGCCGAGAGCGAGCCCGGTGCCGGCGAGCGCCGGTGCTTCCGGCCAGGAGTGACTCATGAAGGTTAGCCTAACCTGATCGAGGGATAATCCGAAACCGGACATCGCGGCGGTGTCGGACGTCACGGGCGTTTGTACCGGGAGGGCCCGCCAGGATGTGAAACGCCTTTGCCGCGTGCCGTTGCCGCTCTAGCTTCTGATCGGGTCAGAGGTTTTCGGATTTCCGGGTGACGAGGGGAGCCGGTGCGTGGCCACGGGCGAACTCGCAACGACGACGCTGCCGGTCGGGGCGGGCTGGCTCGGGTCCCGCATCGGCGAGCGCACGGCGCGCGGCGTGGCCGGGACGGTGTCCGGCCTGATCCGCGACGGGGAGGTGCCGCCGGGCACGCGGCTGCCCACCGTGCGGGCGCTGGCCGCGGAGCTTTCGGTCAGTCCCACGACGATCGCCGAAGCGTGGTCGCAGCTGCGCGCGGCCGGGTTGATCGGCACTGGGCGGCGGCGCGGCACGATAGTGCTGGAACCGCCGTCGAGCCCGCCGCCGGAACGCGCGTTTTCCGGCTGGCAGACCGTCGACCTTGAACACGGCCTCCCGGATCCCGGACTGCTGCCGCCGCTGGAGGACGCCGTCGCGGCGGGTGTCCACACGGAACGGTTCGGCGGTCCGGTGAAGAACTCGATCACGCCGCAATTGCGCGCCGCCGTGAAGCCGACGTGGCCGTTCGCCGCCGAATCGTGGACGGTCGCGGCCGGCGGGCAGGACGGGATGTTGCTGGCCTGCCAGGCAGTCGCGCGGCCGGGCGACGTGATCGCGCTGGAGGCGCCGACGACGCCGTGGCTGCGCGAATTGCTGCGCCGGTCGCGGATCCACGTGGTGCCGGTGCGGTGCGACGAGGACGGGCCGCTGCCGTCATCCTTGGCCGCGGCGTTGGAACATCGGCCGGTCGCATTCGTCTATCAGCCGCGTGCGCAGTCGCCGCTCGGGCATTCGGTTCCGGCGGACCGGCTCGCGGAACTAGCGGCGGTACTGTCCGAAGAGGACATCGCGGTGATCGAGGACGATGATTTCGGGCCGTTGGCTTCGGCTCCTTCGGTGAGCCTCGGCGCGTCTTTGCCGGGCCGGGTGTTGCTGGTGCGTTCGTATTGCACTGCGTTCGGGCTTGAACTGCGCAGTTGCGTGATCGGCGGCTCGGCGGTGCTGGTGGAACGGGTGCGGCAGCAGCGCGGGCCGGGGTCGGTGTGGTCGAGCCGCATTCTTCAGGACGCGCAGGCGTTTCTGCTGACCGATCCCGGCAGTGCGGAATTGCTGAACCGGGCGCGGAATCGGTACGCGCATCGGCGGGCGGCTTTGACGGAAGCGTTGCGGGAACACGGGATTTCGGTGCGCGCGCGGGACGGGTTGACGCTGTGGGTGCCGGTTCCGGAGGAGTCGCGGACGTTGATGACGTTGGCGGCAAATGGGGTTTCCGCCGGGTCGGGGACGCGGGCGGGGAATCCGGGGACGCCGCACATCCGGGTGGCGACTGGGCAGCTGCCGGATGATCCGGCTTTGGTGGCGGATCTGGCCCGGATGATCGCGCGGGCTGCTCGGCGGTAGTGAGCGGCGATGCCGGTTCTCACCGGCACAAACACTCACGACCCCCGAAGCAAGTGCCGGTCCAGGAACGGATTGCGGAACTTCCCGGCCGGGTCAAGCTCAGCCGCCAGCTCCCGGAACCGCCGCACCCCGTGGTGGTCCAGATCCAAAGCCGCGCCGTGGAACAGCTTTCCCCAATGGGCGCGGACGCCGAAGGGTGCGAGCTTCTCCTCGATCAGCGGCAGCACCGCTTCCACCTCCGGCTGCCGTTGCTCCCAGGTGAAATGCACCGCCACCCGGTCTCCGTCGTACGCCGGGCTCAGCCAGTGTTCGTCGCCGGCGACGGTGCGGATTTCCGACACCACCAACAGCGGCGCGATCCGGTCGCCGAGGCTGCGCAACGCCTCGAACGCCGCGGTCGCGTGCGCCCGCGGCACGAAATACTCGCTCTGCAATTCCGCTCCGACGCTCGGCGCGAATTCCAGGCGGAAATGCGGCAGCCGGTCGTACCACGGTCCGGGAACTCCGCCTTGCACAGTGGTGTTTTTCGCCGAAATGCCCGCTGCGTGCGCGGGGTGGCGCGGGCCGTCGGCGGGAAGTGCGCCGAACAGCGTCTCGGGGATCTTCGCCGGGACGCGGTTCTTGAGCAGGACCTGGTCGATCACGTCGCGCGCCCAGTTGGTGAACAGGCTGACGCTGTAGCCCTCGGCCTCGATTTCGTCGAAGTGCTCCAGGGCGGCGGACCAGGGGAGGGCGTCGAAAACGTCTTGGCGCACCGAAAAAGTCGGCTCCAGGTCGAGGGTGAGCCGGGTGAGGACGCCGAGTGCGCCGACATTCACCACTACTCCGGGGAACTCGGCGTCGGCGCGCGAGAACGTGCGGAGCGAGCCGTCGGCGGTGAGGAGTTCGACTGCGGACACTGCCGAAGCCAGCCCGCGAAGCCGCTGTCCGGAGCCGTGGGTGCCGGTCGCGACGCTGCCGGCGACGGTGATGTGGGGGAGTGACGCCAGGTTGGCCAGTGCGTACCCGGCTTCGTGCACCTGCGCGACGACGTCGCCGTAGCGGGTCGCGCCGCCGATGGTGAGCGTCGCGTCGTTGATCTCCGGCGCAATGTTGACGGCGGAGAGGTCGAGTTGGCGGCCGTCCGGGCTGTCGGCGACCGCGTTGAAGCTGTGCCGGCTGCCGAGGGCCTTGATCCGGGCCGAGCCGGCGACGAGCTCTTGCGCTTCGGACAGCGTGCGCGGGGCGACGACCTCGCGTGCGCGGTAGGTGAGATTGCCAGCCCAGTTTTCGATCACGAGGGCCGAGCCTAATCGGCTCCGGCACGGCAGACTGGGGACAGGCCGACCGAGGAGACCCCGCATGCATTCCGCTGGACTCGTCCTGCACCCGCGCCGCGATGCGAAAGCCGCGGTCGACGCGGTGCTGGACTGGGCCGCCGGGCGCGGGATCGAGATCCTCGGCATCGACGACGAGATCGCCAGGGTCGACTGTTCGGCGACCGCCGTCCAGCCCGCTGAACTGGGCAAACGGTCGGATCTGGTGGTCAGCCTCGGCGGCGACGGCACCATGCTGCGCGCGATGCGGCTCGCCGACGGGCAGCACGCGCCGGTGCTCGGCGTCAACCTCGGGAAGCTCGGCTTCCTCGCCGAGGTCGACGTGCCGGACCTGCCGCTCGCGCTGTCCGCGATCGACCGCGAGGAGTTCACCGTCGAGCCGCGGCTGGCGGTGGACGCGCGGTTCGGCGGCCGGATCGAGACCGCGTTCAACGACGTCGCGGTGGTGCGCGTGCCCGGAGACGGGAGCGCGGTGGTCGCGGTGCTGGTGAACGGCGAGCAGTTCGTGAGCTACGCCGCGGACGCGGTCGTGGTCGCGACGCCGACCGGCTCCACCGCGTACAGCTTCTCCGCCGGAGGGCCGATCACGAGCCCGGCGGTGGAAGCACTGCTGGTCACGCCCGCCGCGCCGCATTCGGCGTACAGCCGCGGCGTGGTGCTGTCGGTGCAGGACACCGTGACGCTGGAGGTACTGCCGTCGAGCGGGCGGCTCGCGGTGGAGGTCGACGGCCAGGTGGCGGGGTACGTCGGGCCCGGCGAAACGATCGACCTGCACGCCCGGCCGAACGCGGCCCGCGTCGTGCGGCTCGGCATGACGACCTTCTACCAGCGGGCCAGGCGCAAGCTGCGGCTCACCGATTCGGCGGAGATTCCGCTGTCCTGAGCAGGGCGCGCGTTCGTCTGGTAATCGCGCGCTGCCCTGCGGTGATCCTGCTCGGGCTGTGCCCGCTGTCACTTGTCGGTGACATTGCCGTGTCCTGTTCGTAATGTCGTGGCGGCTTTGCGACCCGAACGAGGAGATGGTGGTGCGAGGTGTCCGGTAGACATCGGGACGGATCGAAGTCGTGGCGGCTGCCTGCCGCGGCGGGCGCCCTGGCCGTCGGCGCGCTGGCGGTGCCGGTGTGGCTGGCCGCTGGCTCGGTCGAACCGGAGCAGTTCCCGGCCGCGGCCGCGGAGATGCACGCGTTCAGCGCGCCACGGCCCACGAGCAGCGTCCCGTCGACCACTTCGACGCCGCCCACGACGTCTTCCAGCGCTGCCCCGACGACGACGTCGTCCTCGTCTTCGCCGACCAGTAAAACGACTTCTCGTACTTCGGTGACTCCGGCGGCGAAAGCGTGTTCGTCCACATTGGCCGGAACGCAGCCCTCGGTGGCCCAGGCGGGTAATTTCCTCAAGGAAAAGTTTTCGGTGGACACGGTCGGCGGCCGGGCCGGACGGTCGGGCGCGAGCGACCATCCCGCCGGTCTCGCGCTGGACTTCATGGTCGACACGAAGACCGGAAACGCTTTGGCTGCTTACGTTCTCGCGCATCAGGACGAGCTCGGCGCGAAGTACGTGATCTGGCAGCAGCGCTACAACGACGGCAGCGGCTGGTCGGCGATGGAGGACCGCGGCGGCGAGACCGCGAACCACTTCGACCACGTCCACGTTTCGTTCGAGCGCGGCGCGAAGGTTTCGGTCACCTGCTGACACCCGACTTTCGGAGGTGGGCCGGATTCGTCCCGAAGAGCACACTGTGCGCTGCCGAGTGGTCACCGTCCGCACGGGGTGGCCTTCCTTCGCTGCGTGAGGAGCTCCGATGGCGGGCAGGTTCTCGATCCGGCTCACCCTCAGCGTCGTCGGAGTGCTGGTCGCACTCGGCGGCACCACGACCGCCGCAGCCGCTGCCGCGCCGGACGATCCGGTCTCGTGGCGCGTCCCCGCTACGCCCGCCGAGGCGGCTTCCTTGGCCCGTGCTGGGTTCGACGTCGCCGGGACCAGCCCTGGTGTGGCCTATGTGATCGGGAACCAGTCGGTCGCCGGGCAATTGCGGAATCGCGGCTACGCGCCGGAATTCTTCGACACTGTCTACAAAGGAGTGACCACGCGCGCCGCCGGCGACACGTTCTATGGCGGCTATCGCACTGTCGCGGCACAGGAAGCGCACCTGGCGAAAGTCGCGGCTGCGCACCCGGATCTGGCGACCGAGTACACGATCGGCCAGTCGTGGCGGAAGACCCAGGGCAAGGGCGGCCACGACATCAAGGCGATCTGCCTGACCAAGAAAAAGGACGGCGACTGCACGCTGTCCACGACATCCCCGAAGCCGAAATTCGCACTGATGGCGCAGATCCACGCCCGGGAGATCTCGACCGGCGAACTCGCCTGGCGCTGGATCGACTACCTCGCCGACGGGTACGGCAGCGACGCCACCGCGACGTCCATTTTGGACACCACCGAGGTCTGGGTGGTCCCGATCTCGAACCCGGACGGCGTCGACATCGTAGCCTCCGGCGGGAATTCGCCGAAACTGCAGCGGAAGAACGCGAACACCAGCCGGGGCAATTGCAGCGGGACGAACATCGGCATCGACCTGAACCGCAACTCCACCTTCCGCTGGGGGGCGGACTCGGACTCGCCGTGCGCCGAGACGTACCAAGGGGTGAGTGCCGGATCGGAACCTGAGGTCCAGGCGCTGGAGAAGCTTTTCCGCTCGATTTACCCGGAACAGCGCGGCAGCGGCGACAACGACCCGGCTCCGGACACCACGCGCGGCACGATGATCACGTTGCACAGCTACGGGAACGACATCATTGTCCCGTGGGGCTTCACTTCCGACCCCGCGCCGAATGACGCCGCGCTGCGCAAGCTCGGCGCGAAGTTCAGCGATTCGAACGGGTATCTGGTGGGGACCAACACGGAAACCGTCGGCTATTCGACCAGCGGTACGACGGATGACTTCACCTATGGCGCGCTGGGAGTCGCCAGCTACACGTTCGAGGTCGGCGGCCAGAGCGGGAGTTGTGGCGGGTTCCTGCCGCGGTATTCGTGCGTGGACAGCACATTCTGGCCGAAGAACAAAGGCGCGCTGATCACGGCTGCCCAATCGGCGGCGGCTCCTTATCAGCAGTGAGGTGCGACGGGGCCAGGCGCGTGTCGTCTGGCCCCGCCGCGTCGCCGGTAGCGTATCCGCGTGGATTACCGGCAGTGGTGCGAAGACATGCGCCAAGCGATCGAACGTTACATGTCCCGCATGCAGGCCATCTTCCGCGGGATCCAGCTTGAGCCGGACACGGTGACGGAAGAGGTCGATGAGGCCGCGCTGCGGATAGCCGCGGAGTCCGGCCTGCCGCCGTCGCTGCTCGAGTTGTACGCGTCCATCCGGGAAGCCAGCTTCGCGAATCTGCACAACGCCTACTTCATTCACTCCCTCGCCTGGGTGCTGGACAGCCTGCATCGCCCCGACATTCCCGCCTGGGCGCCCGAGGCCACCGACGAGCGGCTCGCCGTCTTCGCCTCGGACGGCGGCGGACGCACGTTCGCGGTCGGATACCGCAGCGGAACGGTGTTCCGGCTTCCCGTCGGCGGCGTGGTGGACCAGGTCTACGACGGCTCGATCGACTCCATCGGGCCGGGCGAGATCGCGAAGGACATCCCGGATTTCCTGGCCCGCCTTCTGCAGATCGCCCGGGCCTTCGGCGACGAGCCGGACGAGGACGACGAAGACGAGGAACTTCCCGTCATGTGACGGCTCGTTACCTTCAGTTAACTCGTCGGGCGACCTATCTCACTCCGTCGCTCAGGTAAACGCCACCATCCCGGGGCTGCCATATGTACGTACATCCCGTACAGTAGTTCTGCAACAGAACTAACTAAGCGGGAGGCGGCAGTGACGATCGGCCTGGAGCGGGCTCGGCCGGCGGCGGTGCGGGACCATCCGAACGCCGGGTGGTTCGCCGTCGGCGCGGTGTGTTTCGGCGCGTTCATGGGGCAGCTCGACGCCAGCATCGTCACGCTTACTTTTCCCGCGCTGCAGCACGAGTACGGGGCTCCGCTGGCGGCCGTCCAGTGGGTGTCGCTCGCGTATCTGCTGGCGTTGGTGGGGCTGCTGGCCGCGGTCGGGCGGGTGGCTGACGCGGTCGGGCGGAAGCTCACTTACGTGCAGGGGTTCGGTGTCTTTACCGTCGCGTCGGTGGCGTGTGGGCTCGCGCCGACGCTCGGCTGGCTGGTCGCGTTCCGGGTCGTGCAGGCGATCGGGGCGGCGATGTTGCAGGCCAACAGCGTCGCGCTGGTGGTGCGCAGCGTCCGCGAGGACCGGGCGCGCGCCGCGCTCGGGGTGCAGGCGGCGGCGCAGGCGCTGGGGCTCGCGCTCGGGCCCGCGGTGGGCGGGCTGCTGGTCGACACCGTCGGCTGGCGGTGGGTTTTCCTGGTCAACGCGCCGGTCGGGCTGGCCGGGCTGATCGCCGGGCGCTACCTGCTGCCGCGCACTCGCGAGCGGACGCCGCTGGGCCGGTTCGACGGGGCGGGCGTCGGACTGCTCGCGACCGCGTCGACGGCCTTGCTGCTGGTGATTTCCGGGGTGTCCGGGCTGGACATGCCGGGGTGGCTGCTCATCGCGCTGGCCGCGTCGACGGTCTGCGCGGCGATCGGGTTCGTGCTGCGGGAGAAGGCGGCGAGCAGCCCGATCCTGCAACTCTCGGTGCTGCGGCCGCCGGTGGTTTCGCTGGGACTGGCCGGGGCGCTGTGCGGCTACCTCGTGTTGTTCGGGCCGCTGACGTTGCTGCCGCAGGTCCTCGGCACTGCGGGCGGAACCGGTGCGGTGCTGACGTGTCTTCCCGCCGGGTTCGCGGTGGCTGCGGTGCTGGCCGACCGGGTCCTCCCGGCGCGGCTCGGTTCCCGCGGACGCACCGTGCTGGGCGCGCTCGTCGCGGCGGCTGGCTGCGCGGCGCTGGGGCCGGCGTCCGCTCCTTGGGAGGTGGGCGTGTCGCTGGTGGTGGCCGGGCTCGGTCTGGGAGTGTTCATTCCGGCCAACAACTCGGCTGTCATGAGCGCGATCCCGGCGCGGATGTCGGCCACCGGAGGAGGACTGGTGAACATGGCGCGCGGACTGGGGACGGCGCTCGGCGTGGCACTTGTGACACTGTGCCTGCACACCGGCGGCGAAACGGCCGCGCTCGCGGTGCTGGCCGGAGCGGGCGTCCTCGCCGCGGCGACCGGACTGGCGGCCCGCCCGGAGCAGACCCAGTGACCGCGCCCGAACCCGCCCTCGCCGACGTCGTCGCCCGCCTCCGCCGCGCCATGCGGCGGGCCGCGCGTACTGCCGACCCGGACAACACGCTGTCGGTCGCGCAGCTGGAATTGCTGTCCTGCCTGTTCGAGAACCCGGGTGCGCGGCCGAGCCGGATCGCGCAATTGCTGAAGCTCGCGCCGAATTCGGTGACGACGATGGTCACCGGGCTGCGCTCGCGGGACCTGGTCACCCGCACCAGCGGCGGGGACGACCGGCGGACCGTGGCGCTCGAACTCACCGACACCGGGCGCGCCGCGGTCGAGCGGTGGCAGGGGCACAACGCCGCGATCTTGGCCGCGGCGCTGGACGGGGTGCATCCGGCGTGGCGGCATTTGATCGCGGCCGCGGTGCCCGCGTTGAACGAGCTGGTGGGGGCGATCGACGCGTTGGCGGAGTCGGGCCAGTCGCACTGAGGCTTTCCGGGGCTGACGGAGTTCGGTCCGGTGCGCTGAACTGGCGAGGTTTATGCCGCGGCCGCCCTGGTTGGCTTTGCTTGGCAGGGGGAGTCGGCGATTCGCGTTGGGCGGTCGCGGGGGCGGGCGGGGCGGCGGCATTCGGCTGCGTTGACGAGCGAGCGGCGGTCGATCGCACTGAACCGGGCGAGGCTCAGCCAATCCAACGGCAGCCCGGCACCGCAATCTCGGACAGCGACATCCGACCGCGATCCCAACCCCCGGCCCTACAGCGCAGGCGGACCCGCCTCCACCCGGCGCAGCACCGGTTCCAGCTTGTCCTCCTCCGCGCTCCCGAACGGCAGGCTTTCCTCCCACCACGTAACCCCCGCCTCGGCGAAGGGCTCGACCACCCCGCGCGCCTTGGCCGGGTCGGCGGGGCTCGTTCCGCCGAAGACCACGTCGAACGGGGCGTCGGTCTCCCGCTGGCTCCGGAGATAGGCGATCAGGTCCCGCACCTCCGCCAGTTCCGGCAGACCCGTCGGGCCGGCGGATTCGAAGATCGGCACCACCCCGTCCCAGCGGGCCGCGCGGCGCATCGGGCGGCGGTTGGGCCACCGGCCCGCCACCCAGACCGGCGGGCGCGGGCGTTGCACCGGCGTCGGCAGCAGCGTGATGTCGCGGGCGGTGAAGTGCTTGCCGGAGAACGTCACCGGTTCGCCGGTCCAGAAGCGGGCGATCAGGTCGACGCCCTCGTCCAGCTTCTCGGCGATCACCTTCGGGTCGGCGGATTCGCCGAAGTCGGCGTACTCCGCGTCGAGCGGCGCGCCCAGCCCGACGCCGAACACCACCCGGCCGCCGGACAGCTGGTCCAAAGTGGACACCTGACGGGCGAGCTGCTGCGGACGGCGCCGCGCGACCGGCGTGACCATGGGGCCGAGCCGGACCCGGCTGGTGGCCAAGGCCGCGGCGGCGAGCAGGATCCACGGATCGCCGAAGGGACGGCCGGGACGTTTGTCCAGCACCACATGGTCCCAGACGAACAGGCCGTCCCAGCCCGCCTCTTCCGCCGCCGCGGCGACCTTGGCCACCGCGCGAGGATCGGCGAAATCGCCGAAGTTGGGGATGCAGATCGAAAACCGCATGATCACCACCCTGCCCACCTCCGGCGAAGCCGTCAATCGGATTTGCCCGCCACGAACGTCTGGCGCACCCGGGCCCGCAGCAGGGCGTCCGGTGCTTCGGTGAACGGATCGACGTCCAGCACAACGAAATCCGCAGCCAAGCCCGGCGCGAGCTGTCCGGTCAAGCCCTCCCATCGGCACGCGTACGCGGCGTCGCGGGTGCCGTGCGCGAGGGCTTCCGCCAGGGGCAGGGCGTATTCCGGCAGGTTGGGTTCCAGATCGGGGTTCAGCGCGGAACGTCGGGTCGTCGCGACGTACATGTTCGGGAGCGGCGGATGGGGCGCGGTCGGGGCGTCGGAGCCGAACGCGAGGACGGCGCCGGCGGCGGTCATTTCCGTCCACGGGTAGCCGCGCTGTACGCGGTCGTCGCCCAGCATCGCGCGCCAGTTGTCCTGGATCGCCGGGTCCGCGTGCACCGGCTGCATCGACGCGACCGCACCGAGTTTCGCCAGGCGCTTGACGTTTTCCGGGGCCACGGTCTCCAGATGTTCGAGGCGATGCCGCCGGTCGCGCGGGCCGTTGACCTCGATCGCGTGCTCCAGCGCGGACAGCGCGATGTCCGACGCTTCGTCGCCGATCGCGTGCATCGCGACCTGCAACCCGGCCGCGTCCGCCGCCGCGACGACCGGGGCCAGTGCTTCCAACGGCCACAACGGGCCGGGGTGGCTGCCGTCCGCGAAGGGCTTTTTCATCGCCGCGGTACAAGTGTCGATGACTCCGTCGACCATCACCTTGATCCCGGCCACCCGCAGCCACGGTCCGGACAACCGCGCGCTCAACTCCGCCGCGCGCTCGACCTGGCGGAGGTCGTCCTCGGTGTTCCCGGTGCGCTCGATCAGCCAGTGGCCGGCAACGCGCAGGCGAAGCCGCCCGCCGTCGAGAGCACGTTCCAGCGCGGCGAGCTCGCTCTCGGAGAGCGCCATGTCGACCGCGGTCGTGACGCCGTCCGCGAGGTAGTGCGTGAACGCCGATGCCAGTGCGCGGTCGCGGTCGGCGTCGCTGGTCTGCTCGTCGAGGAAGTGCCGCATCAGTTGCAGCGCAGCGGTTTCGTAGAGCATGCCGTCCGGTTCGCCGGACGCGTCGCGCCCGATGCGGCCGTCGAGCGGGTCGGGCGTGTCGCGGTCGATGCCCAGCTCGCGCAGCGCGGCGCTGTTCACCCACGCGGAGTGGACGTCGTTGGCGGCGAGGTAGACCGGACGGTCCGGGACCACCGCGTCGATCAGGTTCCGGTGCGGCGCTTGCTCGCCGAGCGCGTCGAAAAGCCAGCTGCGGCCGAGGATCCGGGGTGCGGCCGGATCGTCCGCAGCGGCGCGGGCGAGCCGGTGCTGGATGTCCTCGGGCGAAGTGGCGGAGAACAGATCTACTTGCTCCAGCGCTTCGCCCATCATGACCAGATGGGTGTGCGCGTCGACGAAACCGGGGAGCACGAAGGCCCCGCCCAGGTCGACCACCCGCGCTTCGATCCGGTCAGCTTCGGCGGTGCTGCCTACGTATTCGATGGTTTCGCCGCGGACGACCATGGATTCCGCCCAGCCGGACGCGCTCGCGGTGAAGATCCGGCCGCCGCGGTAGTGCACTGCCGTCATCGGGCCACCACCGTCTCCGCCGCGACGAACGGGCGCCAGTCGGTCACCGTGTTCGGGCTGCCCGCGTGCACGCGCACGGTTTGGGCGGCCGGTTCGATCAGGACGGTGGCCAGCGTCGCCCACCGGTCACCGAATGCGGCATCCGCGTCCGGGACGCAGCACAGCTTCGGTTCGCCGGGTTCGGAACGGAGGAAGGCGACGAGGGCGACGGCGTGCGCGGGCGTCGGGTAATCCTGCGACCGGGTGGTCATCATGGCGTGCCTCAGCTGGGAATCCGGTTCGAAGAGTCCGCGCTTCTCGCGGGCGGCGGCGTCGGGGTCGAGAAAGTGGTTGGTGTGCACCAGGAAACCTGCTTCGGGGTCGAGGGTGGTTACTCCGGCCGGGCTCAGCTCGGCGCAGACAGCCGTGCCGGGATCGAGCAGCGTGAAGGCTCCGGACGTGCGGATCGGGGCTGTTCGCAGCAGGTCGAGGGCTTCGGCGGCGCTGCCTGCTTCGCCGAGGACGGCCGCGGCCAGCACGTGGACCGGGATTCCCTCGGCGGAGTCGTCCTGGTGGCCGAGGATGTTGAAGAACAGCCCGAGTCCGGCGCTGTTGACGCCGATCTTGCCGAGGATGCCGTGTTCGGTGATCCCGGCGAAGGCGTACCGCGTGCCGCGCACTTCCTGCGTGTGCCAGCATTCCGCGAGCTCGATGTGCCAGTCCCAGGTTTGAATGCCGTACGGGGCGCCGGCATCGGGGACGCGCACGAGGGTTGAGCATTCCGGCTGGGTGCTCGGTGCGGCGGCGATGATCTCGGTGCGCCCGTTGAGCGCGGCCGCCTGCCACAGTTCGATCCCGGCGCCCGCGGCGATGCCCGCGATCTCGTCGGCGTAGCGGCTCCGCCAGGCGGCGACGTTGTCCAGCAGCCGGAGCGCGTCGGTGCGGATTTGCTGTTCGGTGCGGCCGAGGGTGGCGAACCAGCGCAGATACAGCTCCAGCGCATCGGTCAGGCCCTCGCGCAGCTGGGCGCCGCGGGAAACTCCGCGGGCGTGCGGGTCCGGGTCGTTGACGAGCAGGTGCATCGCTTTCCTTGCGGTCGAGGTCAGGCGGTGGCGCGGGGGCGGCCGGCGAGCAGGTAGACACCGGCAGCGATCAGCATTCCCGCTGGCAGCGAGAAGTCAATGCCGCCGGCCGCGCTCGCGAGGAACCCGGTGTACATCCCGGGAACGGCCAGGCAGGACGCCGAAGCGGTCGCACCGAGGACGAGCGCGGCGATTCCGGCCCAGTGCACGCCGCCGACGTACCAGAACGGGCCGCCGCGGCGTTCGTCGGCGAGGGCGTGGCCGTCGTAGCGGTTGCGGCGCAGCAGAAGGTCGGTCACGTAGATCGCCATCATCGGGCCGAGCACGATGACCATCAGCTGCATCATGTCGTTGACTGCCTTGAGGAAATCCGACACGAGCAAGGCGTACAGGGTCAGCAGCACGCCGGCGGTGCCGTCCAGCAGAACGCTGCGGGAGCGGCGCAGGCGGACGCCGATCGCCTGCAGCGCGAGGCCGGAGCTGTACACGGTCATCGCGTTGTTGGCGATCGCGCCGAGGATCACCGCGATCAGGAAGATCGGCGTGAACCACGGCGGCAGCACGGATTCCAGCGCGGCTTGCGGATCGCTCATGTCCAAAGTGGTCGCCGCGAACGCTCCGAGCGCCGTGAACACGATGCTCGGCAGGAACGCTCCGGCGGCGGTCCAGGCGGCGACGGCGAACGGTTTGGTGTCGCGGGGGAGATACCGCGCGAAGTCCGCACTGTTGTTGTAGGACAAGGAAGCCGACGCGACCAACGCGACGCCGCCGGCCAGCGCCGCCCACAGCGCGACTCCGTGCAGCGGCGTCGGAGGCTGGTAGCTCCACGCGGTGTGCCGGATCAGGAATCCGCCCAGTACCAGGAAAACCGCGGTCGTCACGATCGCCAGGGGCAGGTAGAGGCGCACGATCACGGAGTGGCCGTAGACGCTGATCACCAGCGTCGCGGCGGCGATCGCGACGATCACGAGGACTTTGCCCATGGTGTTCAGCTCGATGCCGAGCCGCGCGCACAGGCTGAACGCGGTCACTGACGCGGCGGACCAGCTCAACGCCACGTAGCAGACCGAAACGAGCCAGCCGTTCAGGCCGATCACGAAGCGGTTGCCGCGGGTGCCGAACATCGCCCGCATGATGACCTCGCTCGGCGCGCCCGCCGCCGGGCCGCTGACCGAGACCAGCCCGACCAGCACCCAGCACAGGTTGCCCGCGACGATCACCGCGAGCGCCTGCAGCAGGCTCAATCCGCTGAGCACCAGCGCGCCGCCGACGACCAGGCTGAGGTAGCTGACGTTGGGCGCGGCCCACACCCCGAACAGGTCACGGGCGCGGCCGTGCCGTTCGTCGTCGCCGATGACGTCGATGCCGTGGGCCTCCACCCGCGGGCCGCGCCCGGACCGGGGCGGGGGCGGGGCGGACGTGCCGGGCGACACGGGCGGGGTGGCGGGAGCGGTCATGGCGAACCTCCGGACCGGGGAATCGACTCGGGCCACGGTAAGGACCCAAATCGATTTGGGCAATGCTCTCCGCAGGCGAGGTTCCAAAACGATTTGGGCGAGGTTAGGCTGCTGCGTCATGGCCGGGAAAAGAACGCGGGCGACCATCAAGGACGTCGCCCGCCGCGCCGGGGTCTCGCCGACGACGGTGTCGCATGCCTTCAGCGGGAACGGGACGGTCGCGGCCGAGACCGCGGAGCGGGTGCGGGAGGCGGCGCGCGAGCTGGGCTACCGGCCGGACACGGTCGCACGCGGGCTGCGGTCCAGCAGGCTCGGGGTGCTCGGGCTCGTGGTGCGGCCGCTCGACCCGTCGGACACCGCGTTCCTGGAGGGCGTCGACTACTTCCTGCGGTTCGCCGGATCGGCCGCGCTGGCCGCGGTGGAACGCGGGTACGGCCTGATGCTGGTGCCGGACCCGACGCGCGCCGACGCGCCCGCCGTCGGGCTCGCCTGCGACGGGTTCCTGATCACCGAACCGGTCGAGAACGATCCGCTGATCACCATGCTGGACCGCGAATGCGTGCCGTTCCTCGGCGTCGGGCGGGACCCGGCGCGGCCCGCGTCGCCGGACTACCTCGACCTCGGCACCGGGCGGATCGTCGCCGAGGTGCTCGACCACCTGGCCGCGGCGGGCGGGACGCGGGTCGCGGCGGTGTTGGGCACCGACCGCAACGAATGGAACCTGGACGCCGAAAAGGCTTATCTGGACTGGGTTCGCGCTCGCGGGCAGCAGCCGCTGGCGGTGCGTCGCGCGGAGGTCGCGGGGGAGGCGGGCGGCCGCGAGGCGGGAGAGGAACTGTTCGCACTGGCTTCGCCGCCGGACGCGGTGTACTGCCAGACCGGGCGGCACGCCGCCGGGGTGCGGGCCGCCGCGCTGGCGCGGGGCTTGGCGGTGCCCGGCGACGTGCGCATCGCCTGCGGCGCGGATTCCGATTCCGAGCACACCCGGTCGGGCGTCCCGCCGATCACCGCGGTCGATCTGCGGCCGGTGCAGCTGGCCCGGACCGCGGTCGCGGTGCTCGCCGATCGGGTCGAGGGGATCGAGCCGCCGGTCCCCGGGCCGGCGGAGTACGAGCTGATCGTGCGCGGGTCGACCCGGGGATAGGCGGTTGTCCGGCTAGGCGTGCGGGACCGCTCCGACGCGCGAATCCCGCGGCCGCAGCGCCGAAAGCGCCCCGCTGAGCGCGAGCCGGCCGGGGCCGGTGAACGCGATCAGCAGCAGCGCCCAGCAGAACATCGCGGCCGCTTCGCCGCCGTTCTCGATGGGGAAAATGCCTTGCGGCAGATGGACGGAGAAGTAGGCGTACGCCATCGACCCCGATCCGATCAGCGCCGCGACGCGGGTGGCGGCGCCGAGCAGGACGAGCCCGCCCGCGACGAGCTGGATGAGCGCGGCCCACCAGCCCGGCCAGGAGCCGACCTGCGCCGCGCTGTGCGCGCCGAGCACTCCGAACAGCGATTTCACGCCGTGGCAGGCGAAGAGGAACCCGACGACGATGCGGAACAAACCGAGCGCGTAATCCTGTGCCGCGTCCAGCCGGTGCATGATGCCTCCACATAGGACGACTCGGGCGGACGGCGGAGACGTCCGTTCGGACACCAGTACCGGTCCGCAGAGTGGTCCAGACCTTTCCTGGACCGGTGTCAAGGTATACCGGTGACCGGAGTCTCTCCGATACCTGCGAAAGTCAGGTTCCGCCCGATCCGCGGCGTGTGGTAACGGCTGGTGAAGGGGGCGGCGTCCGGTTCGGGGAAGCGGCGGGTCCGTTGGGGGGAACGGCGTTTCCGGCGTCTGCTGGCGGGGAGTGCGCCGGATGCCCAGCGGCGGGCGGCGGTCCGAAAACCAAGTCCGGACTTGGTTTTCGGTGCTGCGTCAACGGTTCACAGTGCGACTACGATCTTGCCGTGGACGTGCCGTCCGGCCTGCATCGTCACCGCCTCGCGGATCTGCTCGACCGGAAAGGACGCCGCGATCGGCACGGTGAGCTCGCCACTGCGGATCGCGGTGGTAATTCGTTCGAGGGCACCGGATTCCGCATCGAACGCACCCGTCGCGCGCACGCCTGGCAGCGCAGGACCGTCGGCGACGGTGGAGATCCGTTCGGGAGCCACGCCGAGTTCGAGGGCGGTCTCGGCCGTTTCCCTGCCGAACAGGTCGGTCGCCGCGGTGATCCCTTCGGGCGCCAAGGCGCGTACCCGATCCGCGAGGCCGGGGCCGTATGCCACGGGTTCGGCGCCGAGTTCGCGCAGGAAGCCGAACGTGCGCTCGGAAGCAGTCCCGAGCACCCAGGCACCGGCCAGTTTCGCCAGTTGCACGGCGAAAATGCCCACGCCGCCCGCCGCCCCGCCGATCAGGACGGTGTCCCCGGTGTGAAGCCCGATCGCGGCGAGTGCGGCGGAGGCCGTCAGACCGGCCACCGGAAGCGTGCTCGCCACCTCGTCGCTGATGCCCTCCGGGGTGCGCCACAGAGTCGTGGCGGGAGTCTTGACCAGGACGAAATCGGCGACGGATCGCCCGATCGCGCCCCCGAACACCCGGTCGCCCACGGCGAAACCGGAGGCTCCGGCTCCTGTTTCGTCCACTACTCCGGCGAAATCGCTGCCGAACCCGGCGGGCAGGGTGATGCCGAACCGCGCCGCCATTTCCGGCCGGGCGGCGATCTGCCAGTCCATCGGATTCAGCCCGGCGGACGTGACCCGGACGCGGACCTCGCCCGGTCCGGCGTGCGGCTCAGGCACCTCCTCCAGGTCGAGGACGTCGAGTCCGCCGAATCGGCGGTAACGGACAGCTTTGCTCATCGGGGGTTCTCCTCGGGCAGTGATGGGACTTGGTCTCATCAACCGTACCGCAGTGACGAGACCAAGTCCCGTAGACTGCTCCCATGGCTCGCTGGCAACCCGACGCACCAGGACGGCTCGCCGCCGCGGCGCTCGACCTGTTCGAGGAGCGCGGCTACGAGAACACGACCGTGATCGAGATCGCGGAGCGCGCGGGCCTCACCAAGAGCACGTTCTTCCGGCACTTCCCGGACAAGCGCGAGGTGCTCTTCGGCGGAAGCGCGCTGACCGGCCTGCTCGTCGACGCGATCGCCGCGGCGCCGCCCTCGGCCGGGCCGCTCGAGGCGGTGACGCACGCGCTGGACGTGCTGGGCAACGAGTTCTTCGCCGGCGACCGGCGCGAGTTCAGCGCCCGGCGTCAGGCGGTGCTGGACGCCAATCCGGAATTGCGGGAACGTGAAGCGCGCAAACGGATCGGTCTGGTCGATTCGATGATCGAGGCGCTAGGACGCCGCGGCGTCCCCGGCCGGACCGCGCAGGTGGCCGCGAAACTGGGCGGGCTCGCCTGGGAAATCGCGCACGACGAATGGATCGGGACAAGCGGCGCGGATTTCGCTTCGCTGGCAAGGGAAGTGCTTGCCGAAGTGCGCGAGGTCAGTGCTGCTTGGTGAGGGTGTCCGCGGGTTGAGACCGCGGCGGCCATCCGGATTCCAGCAGCGCGAATACCGACGCCAAAGCGGCAGCGGGATCCGGTGCGGTACCGGTGAGATCCGGGATCTCCAGCACGAACCGTGCCAAAGCCCGGACTGCCGGGTCGTCTGGCGGCAAGTCGCTTTCGTCGGCCAGTGCGGCGGTCAGTTCGGGTTCGCAGGAATGCCATAGGCGGCGCGCGTACTCGCGCAAGGCGGGCGTCTGCACGATCAGGTCCCGTTTCGGGGCGTGCTCCGGCGGGATGTCCGTCGAGTAAGGGCCGCGGGCGGCGAAGAATTTGTGCAGGGCGGTGAGAACCGGTTCGTCGGGGGCGCGATCCCGGACCGCGGCGACGATTCCGGCTCGGCGTTCCGAGCCGTCGTCGAAGATCAGGGCGTCTTTGCCGTCCGGGACGTGCGCGAACAGGGTCGCGACGGAGAGGTCGGCCTCTTCGGCGATCTGCGCGACGGTCACCCCGTCGTAGCCGTGCTTCAGGAACAGCCGCAGCGCGACCTCGTCCAGCCTGCGGCGGGTTTCGAGCTTGCGGCGTTCGCGTCGTCCTGTGTTGACCACCACCCCAGGGTACCCCAAAGCTGAAATGGGTCTAAAGTTGAAGTCACTTCAGTTTTAGGAGGGTGTCATGACGGTGCTGGTGACCGGGGGAAACGCGGGGATCGGCTACTTCGTCGCGGAGCAGTTAGCCGAGGCGGGGGTGGAAGTGGTCCTCGGCAGCCGGGACGCGGCCAAGGCGGAGGTCGCGCTGCGGGTGCTGCGCGAGCGGGTCCCGGGGGTGCGCGCGTCGTGGGCGCGGCTGGACCTTGCCGATCTGGCGTCGGTGAAGGGGATCGAGGTCGGGGAACTCGACGCGGTCGTGCTGAACGCGGGGGTGTATCTCGAAGGGCCGGAGCGGCGGGAGACCAAGGACGGCCACGAGACGACGTTCGGGGTCAACCATCTCGGGCATTTCGCGCTGACCGCGGCGCTTCAGGACCGGTTGAAGCCGGGGGCGAGGATCGTGACCATGGGCAGCTTCGCGGCGAAGTCAGCGAAGCTCGATTTCGACGATCTGCAGAGCAAGCGGGATTATCAGCCGAAAACCGCGTACGAGCGGTCGAAGCTCGCGCAAACGCTCTTCGCGCTGGAGCTGGATCGGCGGCTGCGTGCGGCCGGCAGCAGCAGGCTGAGTGTGGTCGCGCATCCGGGCGGAGCGCTGGACAGCCTGACGCCGGACCGGCCGCCGCTGCATGTGCGGAGCAGGAAGCTGAGCCTCGCGCGCATTGCCTTGCAGGGCAAGGACGGCGGCGCGCGGCCAGCGGTGCGGGCGGCGGCCGGTCCGGATGTCCACAGTGGTCAGATCTGGGGTCCGCGGGTGTTCGGGCTCAAGGGAAAGCCCCGGCCGGAGCCGGTGCGCGGGCCGTACGCGGACCCCGAAGCCGCCGCCCGGGTGTGGGCGGCGAGCGTGGAGCTGACCGGGGTCGAGCCGGTGTTCAGCTGACGTCGATCAGCACCTTCCCGGTGACGCCCTTCTCCGACGCCTCGTGCGCACGTGCGGTTTCCGCCAGCGGGAACCGGTGCACGGGGAGTCCGTGATCCGGGCCGAGCCGGAGCCCGCCGTCGCGCAGGGCGGCGTTCAGGTCTTCCGCGCCGGCGCGCAGCCGGTCCCATCCGACGGTGTAGAGCACCAGGAACTGGTAGCGGCTGTTGAGGAAGACGTTCTGTCCAAAATCGACAGTCACGGTCCCGGTGCCGCGGTCGTCGCCGTAGGCCGCGACCACCCCGCGCGGGCGGAGAACCGCGGCGTGCAGGGGAGCGTTCACGCCGACGGCGACCTCCACGATCACGTCGACCCCGTCCGGCGCGATTTCCCGGATCGCGGCGGCGACGTCTCCTTCGGTGTACCGCACGACATGCTGCGCACCGGCGGCGCGCGCGAGCGCTGCCTTGTCCTCGGTGCTGACCGTGGCGATCACGGTCGCTCCGGCCCAGCGCGCCAGCTGGATCGCGGCGTTGCCGACCGCGCCCGCGCCGCCGCTGACGAGAATCGTCTTGCCCGCCAACGCATTCGGAGCGAGCCGCTGCGGTCCGTCCTCCGCGACGGTGAGCGCGCGGTGCGCGGTGAGCGCCGGGATCGCGAAGGCGGCGCCCTCGTCGAACCCGGACTCGTCGGGGAGCGGGACGAGCCGGTCCGCCGGAAGCACGGTGTACTCCTGCGCGGTCCCGGACGTCGGCGAGTGCGCGGCGGCCAGCAGCAGCCACACCCGGTCGCCCACGGAGAATCCGTCCACCCCGGCGCCGACCGCGTCCACGACGCCCGCCCCGTCCTGGTTGGGCACGGACAACTCGGCCTCGACGCCGAAGCGGGAGCCGGAACGCGCCTTCCAGTCGGTCGGGTTCACCGCGGACACGACGATCCGCACGCGCACCTCGCCCGGCCCCGGCTCGGGCACGGCGAGTTCGGACAACGTCAGCACTTCCGGGCCGCCGAACTGGCGGTAGGTCACAGCTTTCACCCTCGGTGCAATGCCCCGGCCGGCGCGGCTATTCCCGCCGGGCGACCCGCTGCAGCTTCACGGGAGCGGATCAGCGCCCGGCGAGCCGCGCGATCACCGGCGCGAAGTCCTCGATGAACGCGCCGTTCACGCTGTAGTACGACACTCCGAGCTCCTCCCGCCGCCGCTGCAGCTCGTCGGCCATCGCGGCCGGTCCGCCGCGCAGGAGGGTGAGGGAGTCGTGCTCGACGAGGGTTTCGTGGTCGTGCCCGATGAAACCGCGGATCCATGGCGGGATTTCTTCGCCGACTCGGTGCAATGCCCCGGCCGGTGCGGCTATTCCCGCCGGGCGACCCGCTGCAGCTTCGCGGGGGCGGATCAGCGCCCGGCGAGCCGCGCGATCACCGGCGCGAAGTCCTCGATGAACGCGCCGTTCACGCTGTAGTACGACACCCCGAGTTCCTCCCGCCGCCGCTGCAGCTCGTCGGCCATCGCGGCCGGTCCGCCGCGCAGGAGGGTGAGGGAGTCGTGCTCGACGAGGGTTTCGTGGTCGTGCCCGATGAAACCGCGGATCCACGGCGGGATCTCTTCGCCGACGACGAAAATGTTCATCGCCAGTTCGACGTCCCGGCCGCCCGCCGCCGCGCGGATCTCGGCGGCGTACTCCGCGGTCTCGGCGCGGCTCGCGAGGACGCTGCCCGCGAGAGTGACGATGTCCGCCCGTTCCCCGGCCAGCCGCCGGGCTTTCGGTCCGCCCGCGGCGACCATCACCGGCGTGTGCGCGTCGCCGTCGAGGCGGCGCAGGTGCGAGATCGTGTCCGACACCTGGGCCAGCCGCTCCGGGCCGGTGCCGTACGGCAGGCCCAGTTCGGCGGCGGCCTCGCGCATCGGCGGGATCCCGGTGCCGATCCCCATCTCGAACCGGCGCTCGGTGAGCACGCTGAGGCTGTGCGCCTCCCACGCGGCCGCGCGCGGCGTGCGCAGCGGGCTGGCGTAGACGAACGTGCCGACCCGCAGTTCGGTCGTCACCGCCGCCGCGACGGCCAGCGCCGCGGTCGGGGTGGGGAGGCGGAGATTGTCCGGCGACAGCAGGGTCGAATATCCGAGATCCTCCGCGCGACGGGCCGTTTCGCGCCATTTCGCGCCGCCCTCCTGCGCTGCCGCGACGACCCCGAACCGAAATGTTTTTCCCGCCATGGCACCAGAAAACCACGGCTGCCGCACTCGCGCCAGCAAATGCGGCAGCCGGGTGAGTCAGCCGCGCTGGTACTGCTCCCAGGTCAGCTTCGGGTTGACCGCGGGGCCGTCGTCCTTGCCGTGGTTGGCGAGGCCGTTCTGCCCGAGGTAATAGGCTCCGACCTGGTGCTGCGCGCCCGAGGACAGATCCGGGTCGTTCACCGCGATCGCGTGGATGTGGTAGCCCCAGTCGCCCTGGGACGGCGTGCGCACCCAGGCCGCGAACCCGACTTTCCGGAGATCCTTGGCGAATTCAGTGCGGGTCGCCGAGGACATGTTCGCCACCGAAACGTCGAAAGCGCCGCCGCCGTCGTGCGTTCCGGCCGACGCGCCGACGCCGCCCGGGTTGTACGAACCCTGGGTGAGGCCGACGTCCTTGCCGAACAGCTTCTCCGCCGCCTGGAGCATCGCCTTGGTGCGCGTGTTCAGCGTGACGCCGTGGTAAGTCACGTGGCTGCCCGCGGACACGACGTTCGACACCGTGTACTTGCCGGAGCCGAGCTTCTCCAGCGAGGTCTTGCCGGGCAGGCCGGACGCGTCGATTCCGGTGTAGCCAAGGGATTTCTGGTACTTCGAGTAGGCGTCGATCGTGGTGGTGCCGAAGTAGCCGTCGACGTACTTGGCGTCCAGCAGTCCCTTCGCCTGCAGCGCCTTCTCGACCAGCAGGACGCTGTCGTGCGCGCCCGGGGTCTGCGTGCTGTCGGCGCGCTGCGGGTCGATCTGGGCCGCGAGCAGCACGGCCTCCATGTTCGCCGCCGGCAGCGCCGCGGCTACGCCCGGAACGGCGACGGCGACCGTGGCCGCCGCCGCGGCTCCGGCGGTGAGCACTGCGAGTTTCCTGAGCATCCGTGTCCTCCCGGTCCTGGTCGGTCCGGGCCGAGCATCGCCGAACGGGATACACGGGACGTACAAATGCGGCTCGACCTCACTCCAGCCACTCGGTGACGAACCGGTCGTTCTCGTGGATGTGCACCGCCTCGTACGGTTCGGGACCGAGGGAAACGAACTTGTGCGGGGTGTTCGCCGGAGCGACGAGCACCTCCCCGGCGACGCCCTCGCGCTGCTCCTCGCCGATGGTGAACAACGCGCGCCCGCGCTGGATGACGAAGGTTTCGCGGTAGGGATGCCGGTGCAGCCGCGGTCCGGTGCCGGGCTCGGTGGCGTATTCGCGGATGACGGAGACGCCGGAGCCGACTTCGTACCCCTCGACGTCCCGGGTAGCAGGTTCTGTCATGTCCGTCGAGGTTAGCCCGGCAGGCACGCGAAGCGCAGGTCTGTGCGGAAACCCCGGACGGAATCTGATTCCCGTACGGACCTCCGCAGGAGTCTGCCGTGCCGCCGGTCGGATGTCTGTCCGGTCGAAACCGGCCAGATCTCTGTCATCCGGTTGACCTCGCCGCCCGCGAGCCGGAAAGGTCGGACAACACGAGGTCTGGGAGGTGCTGTGCGGTACTCAGTCGTGGCAGCGTTGGCGACGGCGGCGGTCGTCGGAGCGGGGACCGTCGCGGCGGCCGCGCCGCAGGCGGCCCTGGTCGGCGATCCGGCGGCGTACGTGGATCCGCTCATCGGGACCGGCCGCGGCGGTACCTCCGTCGGCGAGATCAACAACTTTCCCGGGCCCGCGGCGCCGTTCGGGATGATGCAGTTCTCGCCGGACACCGACGGGTCCTACGCCGGCTACCAGTACCACAGCGACAAGATCCGCGGTTTCAGCCTCGACCACGCGTCGGTCGGCTGCAACGCGTTCGGCGACGTCCCGATCCTGCCGGTCACCGGCGACGTCGGGGCGAAACCGTGGGACCGGGTCGAGCGCTTCACCCACGACGGCGAGCAGGCTGAACCCGGCTACTACGCGGTCACGTTCCCCGATTCCGGCGTGCGCACCGAGCTGACCGCGACCACCCGCACGGGGATGGCGGCGTTCACCTTCCCGGCGGGGCAGAACGCGCAGGTGCTCGTGAAGGGCGGCGCGAGCCTGGCGGGCAACTCCGCGGCGGGGCTGCGGATCACCGGCGACCGCGAGGTCAGCGGCCAGGCGACGACCGGCCATTTCTGCGGAAAGCCGAACACGTACACCGTCTTCTACGACATCACCTTCGACCGTCCGTTCACCGCGCACGGCACCTGGGACGGCAAAACCGTCCAGCCCGGCAGCGACCAGGTCGACGCGCCGAAAGCCGGGGCGTACCTGACGTTCGGCGACGCCGGCGTGGTCCACGCGAAGGTCTCGATGTCCTATGTGGACGTTCAGGGTGCGAAGAAGAACATGACCCCCGGCTGGGACTTCGCCGCGATGCGCAAGGGCACCAAGGACGCCTGGCGCGACGCACTCGGCCGGATCCGCGTGGCGGGCAAGGACTCCGCGCAGCTCAAAACGTTCTACACCGCGCTCTACCACGGCCTGATGCACCCCAACACTTTCAACGACGCCGACGGCCGCTACCTCGGCTTCGACAACCAGGTCCGCACGCTCCCGGCCGGGCATTCGCAGTATGCCAACTTCTCCGACTGGGATACCTACCGCTCGCTCGCGCCCCTGCACGGCATGCTGTTCCCGAAGGAAGCCAGCGACATGGCGCAGTCGCTGACCAACGACGCGGTCCAGGGCGGCTGGTGGCCGCGCTGGCCGATGGCCAACGGCTACACCGGGCAGATGACCGGCGACAGCTCGGTCGCGCTGCTGTCGAGCCTCTACGCCTTCGGCGCGCGCGACTTCGACGTCAAGACCGCGCTGAAGTACCTGGTCAAGGGTGCGACGTCGGTGGACGAGACGCCCGGCGCGTACCAGGAACGCCGGGGGATCGCGGACTACCTCGCCCGCGGCTACCTGCCCAACAACGACGCCTCCCGCGGCGACCACGCCCGCGTCGGCGCCTCGATCACGCTGGAATGGGCGATCGACGACTTCGCCATCTCGCAGTTCGCCGGCGCGATCGGCGACCGAGGCGTCGCCCGCGACTTCGCGAAACGCGGCCAGAACTGGCAGCACCTGTTCAACCCGGCGACCGGCTACCTGCAGCCGCGCGGCCAGGACGGCCGGTTCCCGGACGGCCCGGCCTACCAGCCGCCCGCGCCCGGCACCTTCGGCCAGGACGGTTTCGACGAGGGCAACGCCGCGCAGTACACCTGGCTCGTGCCGCAGGACACGGCCGGGCTGGTGACCGCGATAGGCGGTCCGGCGGCGGTGTCCGCGCGGCTCGACACGTTCTTCCAGAAGCTCAACGTCGGCCCGAACGAGCCGTACATGTGGGCGGGCAACGAGCCCGACTTCGGCGTTCCCTGGATGTACAACCACGTCGGCCAGCCGTGGAAGACCCAAGAGGTGGTGCGCCGGATCGCGACCACGCTGTTCAGCGCTACGCCGGACGGAGAGCCTGGAAACGACGACCTCGGCGCGCAATCGTCCTGGTACGTCTGGGCCGCGCTGGGCCTGTACCCGTCGACTCCGGGCACGCCGGACCTCACCGTGCACAGCCCGCTGTTCGAGCGCGCGGTGCTGACCCTGCCCGGCGGCCGCACGCTGGACATCCGCGCGCCGGGAGCCTCGACGACCACGCAGTACGTCCACGGCCTCGCGCTGAACGGGCACCGGTGGGACCGGACGTCGCTGCCGCAAGATCTCGCGCGCAACGGCGGTCGGCTCGACTTCGCGCTGTCCGCGCAGCCGGACCGGAACTGGGCGGCGAACACGCAACCACCGTCCTATCGGGACAACGAGGAACCGTTCGTCGGCTCGGTCGCCAACCAGGTGACCCTCGAACCGGGCGGCTCCGGCACGGTCGCGGTGAACGGCCAGCGGCTCGGCGGGCACCTGCGCTCGCTGAACCTCTCGACGTCGGCGCCCGCCGGGATCACCGTGGCCGGACCGCGTTCGGTGTGGCTCGACAACCACACCGGCGGCGGGGAAACGGACCTGACCGTGACCGCGGCGGCGGGCACTCCCGCGGGTTACTACGAAGTGCCGGTGACATTGCGCGGAGCCGGACATGCCGTTTCTTCCTCGGTAATTGTTTTGGTCGCGCCGAAGGGAAGCCTCGCCGGCGCCTTCGGCAATGCCGGGATTTCCGACGACGGCGACGGCGGTTCGGCGAATTTCGACGGTGCCGGGAACAGCTATTCGCGGAAAGCGCTGGCGGACGCCGGTCTCGCTCCGGGTTCGACCGGACACGCGGAGGGCACGACGTTCGTCTGGCCCGCCGCCCCGTCCGGCCGTCCGGACAACGCCGTGCCGTCCGGGCAGAAGCTCGATCTAGGTGGAACTTCAGCCGCCCGCCTGCTTTTCGTCGGTTCGGCGACGAACGGAGACCATCGCGGGAGCGCGACGGTCGCGTTCACCGACGGCACGACGGCGACCGCCGATCTTTCGTTCGGTGACTGGGTGTTGCCGGGCGGAAAAACCGAACCAGTGTTCGGCAATACGCTCGTGGCCCGCACCGCGTACCGGAATCAGCCCGGCGGCCAGGGAATCGGCGCCTCGGTCTACGCGACGTCGCCGCTGGAAATCCCGGCGGGCAAGAAGATCGCGACGGTGACGCTCCCGTCCGATCCGGACCTCCACGTATTCGCCCTCGGCCTCGGCTGAGTTTGTCAAGCGGGATTCCCAGGGTGTGATCTGTTCGGGGGTTCCGGAATTTCTCGGCCCCCTTCGTCGTAAGTCACTGGCGTGCTCACGACGAAGGGGAGTGGCGTGAACGAAACACGCGAAGCGCCGAAGGCCGGGAGCCAGCTGAAGCTGGTGCTCGTGCTGGGCGTTCTGGTGGCACTGGGGCCGCTGTCCATCGACATGTATCTGCCGGCTCTGCCGGACATCACCCGCGAACTGTTGACGACGGAGTCGACGATCCAGCTGACCCTCACCGGAACGGTGCTGGGGCTCGGCCTGGGCCAGCTGATCGCCGGCCCGCTCTCGGACGCGATGGGGCGGCGGATCCCGCTCGTCGCGGGAAGCGCGATCCACGTGCTCGCGTCGCTGCTGTGCCTGGTCGCGCCGACGGTCGAGCTGCTGAGCGCGGCGCGCGTGCTGCAGGGGCTGGGCGCCTCGGCGGGCGCGGTGCTGGCGCTGGCCGTGGTGCGCGACCTCTACACCGATCGCGCGGCGGCGAAACTGCTGTCCAAGCTCATCCTGGTGATGGGCGTGTCTCCCGTGCTGGCCCCGACGCTCGGCAGCGCGCTGCTGGCGTGGACGCACTGGCGCGGGGTGTTCGTGGCGCTCGCCGCGATCGGGCTGGCGAGCGGCGTCGCGGCGGCGCTGGCGCTGCCGGAGACCCTGCCGCCCGCGCGGCGGCAGCCGTTCAAGGTCCGGGCGACCATGCGGTCCTACCGGACGCTGTTCACCGACCGCTCGTTCGTCGGGCTGGTGCTGGTGGCCGGGTTCGCGATGGCCGGGCTGTTCGCGTTCGTCAGCGGCGGATCGTTCGTCTTCCAGCAGCAGTACGGGCTCGACCAGCAGCAGTTCGGCCTGATGTTCGGGGCGAGCGCGGTGTGGCTGATCGCCGCGACGCAGGTCAACGCCCGGCTGATGAACCGGTTCGAACCGCACCAGGTGCTGCTTTTCGCGAGCGTCGCGGCGGCGGCCTCGGCCGCGGTGCTGCTGGCGACCGCGCTGACCGGCTTCGGCGGCATGTTCGGCGTCGCGGTGCCGGTGTGGGTGGTGCTGTTCTTCGCCGGGCTGATCCTGCCGAACGCGCCGGCGGTCGCGCTCGACGCGCACGGCGACAACGCCGGGACCGCGGCGTCGCTGCTGGGCGCGGTGCAGTTCGGGGTCGGCGCGGCGGTGTCGCCGGTGGTCGGCCTGCTGGGCAACAACGCGGTCGCGATGGCGACGGTGATGTTCGGCGGACTGGTGGTGTCCGGCCTGGTGCTGTGGCTGGTCGCGCGGCCGTGGCAGGGCCGGGCGGCCGAGCCGGAGGTGCTGGCCGACACCCGGGTCCCGGTGGCCGTCGACTGAGATCGCTCGTGGGTGGCGGTGCCGGTGCGCCCCGGCATCGCCGCTCACATGCTGCGGAGCACCGAGACGACCACGCCGAGCACCGTGGCCCGGTCGCCGTCGATCACGTCGTAGGCCGGGTTGCGGGGCTCGAGGTAGACGTGCCCGTCGCGGCGGCGGTAGACCTTGACCGTCGCCTCCTCGTCGATCATCGCGGCGACGATCTGGCCCGAATGCGCCTCGGGCTGCTGCTTGACCACGACGATGTCGCCGTCGCAGATCGCCGCGTCGACCATCGAATCGCCGCGCACGCGCAGCCCGAACACGGTGCCGCGGCCGGTGAGACCGCGCGGCAGCTGCATGACGTCGTCCACGTGCTCCTGCGCGGAGATCGGCGTGCCCGCCGCGATGTCGCCGACCACCGGCACCGGCACGGAGTCGCTGCTTTCGCGCGTGGGCAGGTCGCCGAGGAAGGCGCGCACGTCGATCGGGCGGGAGACGTTGGGGCTGCGCCGCAGGAACCCCTTGTCCTCCAGCGCGGCGAGATGCTTCGACACCGAGGACGTCGACCGCAGCCCGACCGCTTCGCCGATCTCGCGCGTGCTCGGCGAGTATCCGTGCCTGCCCACCCAGTCCCGGATGGTGGCGAGGATGCGCTGCTGCCGCTCGGGCAGGGCCGAAGCGTCCAGGTCGTCGAAGACGTCGTCGTAGGCGGTCACGGGCCGATCGTAGACGGCGGGCGGGCCGGTCGCCGGGGCCGGGGCGGTTGTTCCACTGTGGACGGTGGATGCGCTTGGTAGAGTGTTCCCTCCGGAGGGTGACGGAGGGGACCGGGGATGACTCAGCCGGCAGTACGGCCGAAGGTGACGGGGATCGGCATCGCGGTGGCGGTGGTCCTCGCACTGCTGGAGATCTATGTGGTACTCGGCGGATTCTGGTCGGTCGGCACAATCGTGAGCGTTGGAGGCCGCGCTGGCCCGTCCAGTTATCTGTCTGCGGCGTCCCTGGTGCTCGCGATCGTGGTGCTCGTCGGCATCGTGTTGATTTTCGCGCGGCGGCAATCGGTCGGCCGGATTCTGCTGTGGGGCGCGCCGGTGCAGCTGCTGTGCGCGCTCGCCGGGGTGATCCTCGCTCATTCCTGGTGGGACACCATCGCGTTCGGCGTGATCACGATCCTGGCGGTGGTGCTGTGGCTGCCCGCGGTGTCCGCGAAGACGCCTCCGCCCATGGGATACGGAATGCCTTACGGGGCACCGGTTCCGGGGATGCCGCAGTATCCGATGGGACAGCAGTATCCGGGGCAGCAGTATCCGCAGCAGTACGGCGCTCCGGGAATGCCGCAGCAGTACCCGCAGCAGCCGCAGTATCCCCAGCAGCCGTATCCGCAGCAGCCGATGCCGGGGCAATGGCCCGCCTCCGGCCCGCCGCAGCAGAATTGGCCGGGCCAGTGATCACTGTCCGGCGAAGTGCCGCTGCTCGTCTGTGACCTCGGTGAGCACCCGCTTGAACTCGGCGTACTCGTCCCGGCCGAGGCGCTGGGCGTGCCGGTCCTCGATCCCGGCGAGAATGCGGGTCGAGGCCGCGATCATGGCTTCTCCGCGTTCGGTCGGGCAGACGAGTTTCGCCCGCCGGTCGGCCGGGTCGGGGCGGCGTTCGACGTAGCCGAGCGTCGCGAGTTCGTCGACCATCGTGCCGATGACCTGCTTGCGCCGTCCGGAGAGGCGGGACAGTTCGGTCGCGCGGGCGCCGTCCGGGCCGAGGTAGGCGAGCACCGCGCCGTGCCGGGGGCTCAGGTCGGCGAAACCCTCGGCGGCCAGCGCGGTGAACAGTTCCCGCTGCACCGCGAACAGCAACCGCCCGGCGAGCATGCCGAGGTCGGGGTGCGCGGGCATTCGGGGGTCGGGCACGGCGGCGATCGTAGCGCGGGGTCAGGACCGCCGGGGGAGGACGCAGAATTCGTTGTCTTCGGGGTCTTTCAGCACGATCCAGTGGTCGTTCTCCGGATCTTCCACGACTTTCGCGCCAAGGGTGACGAGGCGGGCCACTTCGTCGCGCTGTTCCACGGTGTCCGGCGCGATGTCCAGGTGCAGCCGGTTCTTGACGGTCTTCCCCTCGGGCACCGGCTGGAACAGCAGCGACGGCCGGTCCGGCGCTTTCAGTTCGACGTAGGCGAGTCCGTGGCTGTCCGGCCACCGCTCGGCAGGCGGGTAGCCCAGCGCTTCCCGCCAGAATTCGGCGAGTGCGTCGGCGTCTCGGCAGTCGACGGTGACGGCGATCAGGTGGCTGCTCATGATCGGGGAATTACCCGCGATCGGCCGCGGTTATGCCCGGGATCTTGTTTGTCCACAGTGGACGGTCAATGCGGGTGGGCGAGCAGCGTGCCGAGACCCGGTCCGGCGGCAGGCCGGCCGAGCAGGGTGAGGCAGTGCCAGAGCGTCACCTGTGTCGCGGTCAGCACGGGTTTGCCCGCCCGGTTTTCGAGTTCGGCGAGCAGCGGCGCGGTGTGCAGGGCGGTCTCCGGGAGCAGGACGGCCTGGGCGTCCGGCGAGGCCGCGGAATCGACCAGTTCGCGGATGCGGCCGCTGTCCCACGCCGCCAGATCGCGGTCCGAACCGGCATCGGCCGACACGGCGTGCACAGTCGCGATGTCTTCCTCGGCAAGGAACGCCGAGAACGCGTCGGTGATGTCCGGCGCGTACACCGAGGCGAGCGAGATCCGCTTGAGTCCGAGCCGGTGCGCGGCGGCGAGAAACGCCAGCGACGTGCTGCTCGCCGGGACGCCCAGCGCGTCCGTCAGGGCACCGGTCTGCGTCTTGGCCACGGCGACGCCGTCGAGGAAACTGCAGCTCGCGCACGCCCAGCTGACCACGCGCGGGGACGTCGTGAACTTCGCCGCCGTCTGGACCAGCCGGTCCGGCTCGCTCAGCTCGCGCACGGCGGTCTGGACGTTCTCCCGCTCGACGACGCGCCGCGCCCAGGGGACGTAGGCGAACTCCACGCCGGGCCGGGCGTCCAGGCATCCGGCGAGGGCGGTGAAGTCGTCCTCGGCGCAATCGCGAGTGGGATACAGCAGACCGATCATCTCGGGCAGTGTCGCACTCGTTCGCCCGGACGGCAGAACTTCAGGAGCCGGGACCGGAGTAGATCTCGTCGGCGGAGGGGGCCTTGGCCGGGTGGGGGTCGCCCAGGTCGAGGTCCAGCGCCCCGTCCCGCGGGGACTCGTACCGCATCAGGGAGTAGGTCGTCCCGAAGCGCCCGAGGTAGATCGCCTTGCTGCCGTTCCGGTAGCGCACCGCCGGAGTGCCCTCCAGGTCGACGAGTTCGCCCGCGGAGTAACCGGGCTGGCCGAGCTCGTCGGCGGCGGAGTCGAGGAAGGAGTCGCAGTCCAGGAGGTCCTTCAACTTCGCGCCACGGCCGTGGAGCAGCGGAGCGTCCGCCGGCAGCCATTTGCCGTCCATCGTCGACATGGCTCGGGCGGACAGTCCGGTGATCTTGGCCAGCGCGGCGGTGACTTTGATCCACACCTTGTCGCCGACGCGCACCAGCGACAGCGGCGCGCCGTCCTTCTCGATCGAACCGCTCGCACTGTCGTGGTTGAGCTGCAGGTCGACGGTGAGGCCGTCGGCGCTCGTGCCTTTGAGGTGGACCGCCCTGGCCATGCCCAGTTCGTTCGCGACGGTGTCCCCGACCGTCGCGGCATCGGGCGGCGCGTCGAACGGCTTGACCGGCGAACTCGCCGCCGCGCTGACCAGCGGCAGGGTTGGACTCCCTCCGGAACCGGAGCAGGCAGCGCACGCGAGCGCGGCCGCAATGGCACCGCAGCGCAGGAGGAGACGGTTTGGGACCGGGCGAGTCATGCGGTTTCCGTTCGGGACAGGCCCGGGACACCCCCGGGCGCATCCGGTTATCGCCCGGTCCGGCGGTTCGTTACGGCTGTGGTCCACAGTGGACGCGAGGCTGTCTCGTCAGGAACCGGGACCGGAGTCGAGCGACACCCACTTGTCGTTCACCATCGCGGCGGCCTCGGCGGGCAGTCCGGCCTTCTTGGTGAGCGACTTGCTGAACCGCATCCAGATCTTGTCGCCGACGCGCAGCACGGGGACCTCGACGCCGTCCTTCTCGATCGAGCCGCTGACGCTGTCCTTGTTGAGCTGCAGGTCGATCTTGATGTCGCCGCCGCTGTTGACCGTGCCCTTGACGTGGACCGCGGTCGATTTCTTCATCGCCGCCTTGATGGCCGCGGGGTCGAGCGGGTCGGCGGTCCGTTACGGCTTATCTCGGCCCAAAGCGGATTCGTGACGCTGCGGTCCACAGTGGACGCAAGGCCCCGCGCTCCCGAACGGCGTGGGAACGCGAGGCCGTCCGGTCAGGAGCCGGGGCCGGAGTAGATCTCGGCGGCCGGCGGGGCCTGGGCCGGGACGGGCTGGTCCCAGCCGCTGAATTCCATCGTGCCTTCCGAGGGGGACTCGAGCCGCAGCAGGCGGTGGGAGCCCTCGGCTTCGAGGAAGATCGTCCGGCTGCCGTTCTTGTAGCGCAGCGCCGGGGTTCCCGCCACGTCGGCGGGCTCGGCCGCGGAGTAGCCGGGCTTGTCGACGTCGTCGGCCATGGAGCCGATGAAGACGTCGAAGTCCATGAACAGCTTGAAGACCTCGCCCATGCCCTGGGCGAGCGGGGAGTCGAGCGACACCCACTTGTCGTTCACCATCGCCGCGGCCTCGGCGGGCATCCCGGTCTCCTTGACCAGCGACTTGCTGAACCGCATCCAGACCTTCTCGCCGACGCGCAGCACCGGCACCTCGACGCCGTCCTTCTCGATCGAGCCGCTCACGCTGTCCTTGTTGAACTGCATGTCGACCTTCATCTTGCCGTCTTCGCTCTTCGTGCCCTTGACGTGGACCGCGGTCGACTTCTTCATCGCGGCCTTGACGGTCGCGCCGACGGTGGCGGCGTCGGGCGCGGCGGGCGAACTCGCGGCAGCGCCGGCGGCGGGCGGCGGGGCGGCGTTCCCGCCGGAGCCGGAGCCGGAGCAGGCGGTGCACGCGAGCGCGGCGGCGGCCGCTACGGCGCCCCAGCGCAGGAGGAGACGGTTCGAGACCGGGCGAATCATGCGGTTTCCGTTCGGGACAGGCCCAGGACGCCCCCGGGCACATCCGGTTATTCGCCCGGCTCAGGCTTTCGTTACCGCTTGTCCGGTTTCGTCACATATCTGTGACTCACGGCCTGGTCCACAGTGGACGAACCAGGCTCAGCTGGCGGCGCGGGTGGCGGCGAAACCGGGATGCGGCAGCCGCTGCGGGCGGCCGTCCGGGTGGTACTCGAAATGCCACCATTCGTTGTCGTACACGCGATACAGGCCGAACCGTCCGCCGTGGGCTTCGAGCCACTGCGCGCCTTCGTAGGGCCGCACGTCGAGCGCGACGCCCCGCACGTGCTGCGATTGCGCGGGCGGGAGCGTGAGGTGCAGGGCGAGTTCGTGCGAACCGGCGCGCTGGACTTCGGCATGGAACAGGTCGGCCTGCGTCGCGGCGTCCCGGTGACCGGAAGTCAGGCCGAGCAGGATTCCGTGCCGCCACAACGCTTCGGTGCGCGCCGCGGTGAATGCGGCGTGCGTGCCGGGGGTGAGCCCGGCGAGGTTTTCGGCCGGATAGCGGGCCCCCAGCGCCCACTGGCACGCGACGTGCCGTGCCCGGCCCCGCGCGACCACCCACGCGACCGGCACGAAAAGCACCGCGAGCACGTGGGTGACCACTCGGTAGATTCCGGTCACTGCAACGCCTTCACGACCGCGGCGGCGGCCTGCGCGATCAGCTTGTCGTCGGTCTTCGCGTCCTTCTGCGGGCGATCGGACAGCACAGTGAGCACGATCGGCGCGCGGTGCGGCGGCCAGAGCACGGCGATGTCGTTGCGCGTGCCGTAATCGGCGGACCCGGTCTTGTCCGCGACCTGCCAGTCCGCGGGCACGCCGGCTCGGATCACGTGCGCGCCGGTGGTGTTGGCGCGCATGATCTTGGTCAGCACGGCCTGTTTGTCCGCCGGGAGTCCCGAGTCGAGCGCGACGGCGCGCAGGTCCTTGGCCCAGACTCGCGGGGTGGTCGTGTCCCGGACGTCACCAGGGCTCGTCTCGTTGAGAGCGGGCTCGATGCGGTCCACGTGGGTGACCGTATCCCCCAGCCGGCGCAGCTCCGCAGCCAGCCCGGCGGGACCCCCGATTTCGCGGAACATGAGGTTATCCGCCGTGTTGTCGCTGTAACGCAGCGCAGCGTCGAGGACGCTCTGTAACGACATTTGCTCCCCGATGTGCTTCTCCGTAATCGGGGAATTGGGCACGAGATCGCTTTGCCGAATCGTGACCGTGCGGGTCAGATCATCCCCGCGGTGCAGGATGGCTGCCGCGTTGAACACCTTGTGCGTGGAAGCGTAGGCAAACCGGTCGTCCGCGTGATAGGCGACCTCGCGGCCGTCGCCGGTGTCGATCGCGTAGACGCCGAGCCGGGCGCCGAAAGCCTTCTCCAGCGCGGCGAAATCCGGCTGCGCGACCGTCTTGGCCGCCGCCGGCGCGGCGGACTGCGCGGAACTCGCCGGGGCGTCCGGTGGTGCTGGTGTGGCACATGAGGCTAGCGCGACCAATGCGAACGCGGCCAGGGTCAGCCTGCGGAACACGGGGTTCTCCCTCCGAAGTCGATCAACTCCCCAGCAGCGTGCCCGCGTCCGGTTCATGCGGTCCAAGACACTTCTGTGCGACATGATGCGAATCTGGCATAAGCTCTGGTCGTGGACTTGGTCGGCTGCTGCAAAGCGTTCGTGAGCGTGACCGAAGCGGGGAGCTTCACCGGCGGCGCGGCGGTCGCGCGGATCCCGCAGCCGGTGGCGAGCCGCCGGATCGCCGCGCTCGAGAAGCACCTGGGGGAGCGGCTGTTCGACCGGTCGACCCGGCGGGCGCGGCTCACGCCGTTCGGCCGGGACCTGCTGCCGTCCGCGCAACGCCTGGTCCGGCTCGCCGAGGCGATGGAATCGGACGCGCAGCGCGCGCGTCGGCGGCCGTTGCGGCTGGCGGTCCCGGACACGTCGACCACCCGCGATCTCGCCGAACTCGAGGCGCAAGCGCGGACGGTGGAGGTCTTCCTGGAGTTCCGCGTCGCCGGGCCTGCCGAGCGGGCCGAACTGGTGCGGACGCAGGAGGTGCGGGCCGCGCTGGTCGCGGTGCCGCCGGAGGACGGGGTGTGGACGGTGCCGCTCGGGCTCGCGAGCGAGGCCGAGCCGGACGAAGCCGTGGTGCACCTGGAAACCCTGCGCGCGGGCCGGTCGCCCGGAGCGCGCCGCCGGGTGTGGGTGCAGCCGGAGGACGACGTGCCGCATGTCCGCGACCGCGTGTTCCGCGCCCGCGACGCGGCCGGGCTGCTGCCCGCGCAGGTCGAGGTCGCCGGGACGCTGACGACGGCCGCGGCGAGCGTGATCGGGTCGGCGGATCTGCTGTTGTGCTCGGCGGATCAGGCGCGGGAACTGGGGTTGGCGTGGCGTCCGGTGGGCGGTGTGCGGCTCGCGCGGGGGTACGACGTGGCGGCGGGGCTGGGCGACGACGTCGACCGGGTGCGGACGCCGTTGCGTGCCGCGATCGCGCGGTGCCTGGGGGCGGAGGTCGCGACGGGGGAGTGCGCTCGCCGTCCGGGCCCGGGCGGTGCGGCAGACTGGCGCCGTGAACACTGAGGCGCTGCTGGCACGGCTGCGGGACGAACTCGACGAGGGCGGGCTGCGAGGCTCGTTCCTCGTCCGCGATCTCGGGTCCGGCCGCGAGATCGGGATCGAGCCCGACCTGGAGTTCGCGACCGCGTCGCTGGTCAAGGTCCCGCTCGTCGCGGTGACGCAGGACCGGATCCGGCGCGGCGAACTGGACGGCGCGCGGCAGGTGGAGGTCGAACCCGGCCGCGCCGAGAGCGCGGGGCCGACCGGGCTGGCGCGGTTCCGGC
The DNA here is from genome assembly GCF_006704225.1 of Amycolatopsis sp. Poz14. Classification (NCBI taxonomy): domain Bacteria; kingdom Bacillati; phylum Actinomycetota; class Actinomycetes; order Pseudonocardiales; family Pseudonocardiaceae; genus Amycolatopsis; species Amycolatopsis sp. Poz14. The sequence continues at coordinate 7,243,588 of NZ_JACLHD010000001.1, read as the reverse complement.
ATCCGGCGCGGGTTTCAGTCGAGGACCTCATGTACCTGGCCTCCGCGATCAGCGACAGCGCGGCGGCCGACGAACTGTTCGCCCTCACCTCGCCCGCGGAGGTCACGCGGACGGTGCGGGACTGGGGCATCACCGGCATCTCGGTGCGGCATTCGCTGAGCGAGCTGAGCGACACGCCGGTGGAACGGTTCGACGCGGCCGAGGTGCACCTCGCGCATTCGCTGGCGATCGGCGCGGTGACCGAGGGACAGGGACATCCGGTGCGGCAGCTGGACGTTTCGCGCGCGAGTTCCGGTTCGGCGCGCGCGTTCACCGATTTGCTGACCGCGTTGTGGACGCCGTCGAAAATCGACCCGGACGTGTCCGCGCGGGTGCGGCAGCTGATGGGCGAAAACCTGCTGCGCCAACGGCTGGCCCCGGATTTCGCGTCCGATTCCGCGAAGTGGTCCTCGAAAACCGGGACGCTGGTGAATTTGCGGCACGAGATCGGGGTGGTGGAGCACTCGGACGGCCAGGCGTTCGCGGTCGCCGCGCTCACCGAATCCCGGGTGCCCGCGGCGATCCAGCCGGAAGCGGAGATCTTGATGGCGCGGGTCGCGCGGGCGTTGCGGGACCACCTGCGGGCCCGCGGGTAGGCCGGATCCGCCCTCGCGGCGAATCCGGCCGTTCCGCGTCAGGCCAGGCCCAGCAGCGTGAGGATGAGAACGATTCCGTGCGTCTGCATTTTCCCGCACCTCCCTCCCGGATCCAGGCACGGAAAACCCCGGCCGCGAAATAGTGCTCTTTCGCGGCTGATCGGCTTTCCGTGATTCTCGGCGAACCGCCCGGAACGAGCGGCGTGCACCAAGAATGCGATCCGGGAACGGGTGCGGACAAGGCGTTTCCTGTTTCCTCGAAAGCAGGAAACGCGCGCCTAGCGCAGTGTCGGGTTTCCCCAGGCCAGCGCGGCCGGGCGGGTGGTGCGGGCAGCCGGGCCCGCCGCGGGACGGCGGATCTCGAGCCGCAGCCGGCGGACGCCGGTGACGTCGAGTTCGGTGTGCCGCGGGCTGCCGGACGCGGAATGGTCGAGGTGCCGGATTTCGCCGTCGAGCCGGACGCAGAACTGCCCGATCTGGAAATCCGCGTCCTCGGCGTCGTCGAGCACTCCGGCGACCGCGGTGAAATGCGCGTAGGAGCCGCCGAGGTCGATTTCCGCGAACGCCCACGCCCCGGAAGTCGGCCCGGCGGTGCGGAAAACGACGCTGTGCTCGTAGCTGATCCCGTCGATCCTTGCTGAGCCGGCGGTGATGTCCGCGCTCTTGTCACGCCACGGCAGCTCGGTCGCCAGTACCGGCCCAGGAGCGGAATCCGTTGCCCCGCGCCAGATCCCGCGCACCGGCCGTTCGTTCTGGCTGCGTCCGGTGATCGCGGAGATCAGCCCGGCGACGCCGTCGTCGGTGAATTCGGGAATCCGGAAATGCGTGGTGGAATACGGGGTGAGAAACGCCGGGATGTCTTCGACCGAAGCGCCGGGCAGCACCACCGGCAGGATGCGGCTGGTCTCGCGCTCCAGGTCGCGGGTGAGCGCGTCGCGCATGATCCGCGCCTCGAACTGGGAGCCGCGGCCCTCGTCGAAGGGCGCCTCGCCGTCCGCGCGCCGCCGGTAGTTCGGCGAGGCGATCACCAGCACGAAATCGGCGGCGTGGATGTTCCGGATCGCCCAGGCCGACCAGTCGATCCGGGACGCGTCGTCCCATTGGTCCAGCCGGACGTCGAGTCCGATCCGGGCGCGGAGGAAGGTGGCGAAGGTCCCGACCTGCCGGTAGTGCTCGGCGGCGGTGTCGTGGGCGTAGCTGATGAAGATCCGGGGTGCGGCGGGGGCGGACATCGGGCTCCTCGAATTCCGGCGGCGGCGACCGGTCCAGTCTCGGGTCCGGCCGGCGGCAGCGGGTTTTCGGCCACAAAGTGTCCAGAATCTGTCCCTTGCCGGGGTCTTCGCCAAAGGTATCGTCGTGGTCCGAGGACGGGATCGCCAGGACGCGGAAATCGACGGGGGAGCGCTGCCCAGGTGTACCACTACGACGTTTTCATCAGTTACGAACGGCGCGCCGAGGCCATCTCCAAATGGGTCCGCAACCATTTCCACCCGCGGCTGCGCGAACTGCTCGACGGCAACCTCGACCGGGACGTCCAGGTGTTCTTCGACGGGTCGGTGCGGGTCGGCGGCAAGTGGCCGGACGAACTGCGCTCCGCATTGCGGCACACCAGGATCCTGGTCCCGGTGTGCTCGCCGAAGTACTTCTACAACGAGTGGTGCCTCGCCGAATGGGCCTCGATGGAACGCCGCGAAGAACTCGCCGGACGGGACCGTCCGGTGACCCTGATCTACCCGGTCATCTACTGTGATTCGAAAAACTTCCCGCCGTACGCGCACCAGCGCCGGATGAAGAACCTGACCGAGTGGAATCATCCGTACGAGCAATTCCAGGTCTCGGCCAAATACATCGGTTTCCACGACGAGATGAACCGCATCGCGACCGAGATCGAAGAACTGCTCAGCGCGGCCCCGGCGTGGCGGCCGGACTGGCCGGTGCTGACTCCGCGGCCGGACGTCCCGCCCGCTTCCCGGTTCCCGAGGCTCTGAGCGATGACGGGCGTCGTGATCACCTTCTATTCCTACAAGGGCGGCGTCGGCCGCAGCTTCACGCTGGCCAACATCGCGGTGCTGCTGGCCCGCTGGGGTCATCGCGTGCTGTGCATCGACTGGGACCTCGAAGCACCGGGTCTGCACGAGTACTTCCGGCCGAAGCTGGACCACGATCCGCAAGGCGGCGTAGTCGATCTCGTCGCCGATTTCCGGGCGGGCACCGTCCGGCCGAACCGGCACGTCCTCCCGGTCCGCCTGGACAACGTGCCCGGCACGCTGGACTTTCTCGCCGCGGGCGGCGAAGGCCCCGAGTATCCGGGACAGGTGCAGGGAATCGACTGGGAAGGCCTGTACGACGAGGAATTCGGCGAGTATCTCGAACGCTGCCGGGAAGCCTGGACTTCGGAGTACGACTACGTCCTGCTCGACAGCCGCACGGGAATCTCCGACGTCGGCAGTATCTGCACCGCGCACCTGCCGGACCGGCTGGTCGTTCTCTACACCGCGAACATGCAGAGCGTGCGCGGCGCGGTCGACGTCGCGCGCCGGGCGAACGTCGCGCGGAACGCCCTGCCGTACGACCGTCCGCAGCTTCCCGTGCTGCCGGTGCTCTCGCGGTTCGACACGCGCGAGGAGTACGACCGGTCGGAAAGCTGGCGGGAGATCTGCCTCAAGGAGACGCGGAGCCTGTTCGACAGCTGGCTTGACCAGGACGTTCCGCCCGCGGTGATTGCGCGCCACCTCACCTTGCCCTACGTCTCGTACTGGACCTTCGGCGAGCAACTTCCGGTGCTGCTGGAGAAAAGCCCGGGTGCGGACCAGATCGGGTTCGCGCTCGAGACCGTCGCCGCGGTGATCGCGCATTCCTTCGACCGGACCGAACTGCTGGCCGAAAACCGCGACGCGTACGTGGCGGCGGTGCGCACCCGGACGCAGAGTTTCGCCTACGACATCCAGGTCAGCATGCCGCGGTCGAACCTCGAAGTTTCCCGGGAGTTGGTGGCGGAGCTGGAGACTCTCGGCATCCGGGTGGGCCGTTCGCTGTCGGGCGACCGTTCTTGGCTGGGCCGCGCGGAAACCGACGCCCGGCACCTGTGCCTGGTGATCGACGGCAAGGCGAGCCGGTGGCAGCTGGCGGAGGTCGAGTTGTTCCTGCACCGCACGCTCGGCCAGGACCGCAGGCTGATCCCGGTGCTCACCGAGGGAACCGACTCGCGCGAGCTGTCCGGCTACCTCGGCAACCTCCGGCATCTGCGCCTCAGCGCGCTGAACGGCCCGGCGAAGGTCGCGCGGAGCCTCGCCGACGAGATCGGCGTCGGGCGGGCACTGGTCGACACCGGCCAAGCGGACCTGGTTTCCCTGCTGCGGCAAGCCGAACACGTCCGGCTGCGTCCGGAACTGTGGGACCTCGTGGGCGAGTTCGCCGGCGAACTGCCCGCCGTCGTCGGAGCCGGGGACAGCGTGCGCGCGCAGGAGCTCGGCGCGGACCTGGCCGTGGTGCTGCGCCCGCGTCACGACAACGGTGCGATACCGCCGCCAGTGCCGGTCCAGAAGGCCCTGGCGTGGGCCCAGCAAGTGCTCGACGTGCGGGTGAACGGCAACTAGCCGCACCCGCCAGACACCCGCCCGCGCCCGCGGCCGGGATGCCCCGAGGAAGGACGGCGGATGCACGAACGACTGAGCCACAAGCAGTCCGCGGCGATGATCGCGCTGATGGTGCACGGCAAGGAGATGACGAACCCGGAACTCCGCGACGCCGCGGGCTTCGCGCTCGACGGGAAGGACCGGGTCAAGCTCAACCAGCGCTACGTCAGCAGCAGGAAATCCGGCCGCGCGTTCGCGCATCAGCTCACCGACGCCGGCTGGGACTGGTGCGCGGAGGAACTGGCCGCGCTGTCCCCGCCGCAACCGGTGCGGAGCACGCTGACCGTGGTGGCTTACCTGGCGCTGAACAAGTTCTTCGAGTACCTGCGGCTGCACAACGTTTCGCTCAAGGAGGTTTTCGGCGGCGCGGAGGGCAACGCGCCGCAGGCGGTCAACCTCAAGGAAATGATCGTCAAGGCCTACCGCGAACTCGCGCGCGAGCCCCGGGGCTGGGTCGGGCTGGCCGATCTGCGGTCGTCGCTCGGCGACGCCGAGACCGCCGAGGTCGACGCGGTGCTCAAGGAGCTGAGCCGTACCGGGCAAGCGAAACTGGTGCCGGAATCCAACCGCAAGGTGCTGACCGCGGCGGACCGGGCGGCGGCTGTGCGCATCGGCGGTGAAGAGAACCACATGCTGTCCATCGAGGCGTCATGATCGAACATCTGGCCGTGCTGGCGACTTTGCGGTTCGACTGGGCGGACACGCCCGACCACGTGTGGCGCGATTCGCCGTACCACGTCGACGGGCTGCACGCGGACGTGATCGCGGCGATCGACGTCGGCATCCGCGACGCGGCGGCAAGCGAGGGGCCGAGCCCGATCGGCCTGGTCATGCAGGGGATGAAGGGCGTCGGCAAGACCCATCTCCTCGGAATGGTCCGGCGGGCGGCGCACCGCGCGGGCGGGTACTTCTTCCTCGACGACCTCACCGCGGGCGACGCGTTCTGGGAGAACACGGCCGACGCGTTGCGCCGCGGTCTGCTGCGCACCGACGACTCCGGCGAGACGCAGCTGCGCAGTTTCGTGCGCCGGGTCTGCGAACGCGGCGACGTGTCCTGGGATGCGACTTCGGCGTTGCTGGGCACCGGCGCGCTGACTCGCGCGCACCTCGACGCGTTCGTGCTGGGGCTGCGCAAGCTCGACCGTCAGGTCGCCGTGGAATGCGCGGACACCGCCCGCGCGCTGGTGCTGTACGCCGCGGAAGACCTGACCCAGAACGAGATCGGCGACGAGTACCTCGGCAGTTCCGAGGAATCGAAATCCGGCGTCCGCCGGAAGTGGGGCATCCGGGCGAAGGCGAAGTCCGCGCTGGGGCAGGTGCACGACATCACGCGGCTGCTCGCGCTCACCGGTCCGCTCGTGATCGGGGTCGACCAGCTCGACACGCTCATCGCGCGGTCTTCGTTGCAGGCCCGCGAAATCGGGCACCGCGGGGAGGAGGACTTCCTCGTCGCCCAGATCGCCGACGGCCTGATGGAGCTGCGCGAGGTCACCCGGCGGACGTTGACCGTGCTCGCCTGCCTCCCGACGACGTGGATGCTGATCAAGGACAAGGCCTCGGACACCGTGCCGGACCGCTTCCGCGAAACGCTGACGCTCGGCCGGGTGCTCGACGCCGAGGTCGGACGGCGGCTGGTGGAGCGGCGGCTCGGAGTGGCTTACGCCGCGATGGATTTCACCCCGCCGCATTCGACCTGGCCGGTTGCGCCTTCCGCGTTCGACGGGCCGTGGGAGGAGTACACCCCGCGCGAACTGCTGAAGCGGATCGGCGCGCACATCGACGCCTGCGTCCGCGCGGAACGGGTGCAGGAGCTGACCAGCTTCGACACCGACGCGCCACCGGTGCTTTCGGCCCGCGCGGAACCGAAGCCGGACCGCTTCGCCGAACTCGACGCCTGGTTCGAGCAGCTGCGCGCGGCCGCGGATCCGTCGGCGCTGCTCGACCACAAAGTGGAAGACGAGGTGATGCCCCGGCTGCTGTCGGCCGCGCTGCGCGGCTGGATCACCGAGGTCGGCGACGACGAAATGGAGTGGGACGCCCGCGGCAGCGAGGACGAACTGCACGCGTGGCTCACCCACACCCTCGACGAGGACTCCGATCTGGAGGAGCACTGGGCGTTCCGGGCGATCTCCGTGCGGCATCCGCTCGCGGTGCTCAACCGGTTCCGCAAGGCGCGCTCGGCCGCGGGACTGCGGCCCGGGGCGGACAACCGCCACCTCGTCCTGATCCGGAACTCCTCGTGGTCCAAAGGGGAAAAGACGCAGGCCGAGATCCGGGCTTTCGAAGCCGCCGGAGGGAAGCGGCTCAAGATGTCCGAAGCGGACGTCCGCACGTTCTGGGCGCTGGACGAGATGTTCGCCAAGGGCGGCCCGGACGTCCACGAATGGCTCATCGACCGCAGGCCCGCGCGGCGCTCCCAGCTGCTGTCCGGAGTCCTGCCTGACGCGGCAGTGCGTTCCGGCGGCCCCGCGAACCCAGCCCCGCTGCCAGCAGAGAAGCGATCCGTGCACCCGGCACCCGCCGCTCAGCCCTCCCTCTTCACCCCGACCCCGCGCTCGAACCGCAACGGAACCGCCCAAGCCCCGCGTTCGGACGGAACCCACCCGCCGCCCGACGGCGCCCTCACCCTCGGCACCGAAACCGGTTCCGGCAAACCCATCCGCATCGAACTCTCCGCCCTGCGCAAGCACGCCGCCGTCTTCGCCGGTTCCGGGTCGGGGAAAACCGTGCTCCTGCGCCGGATCATCGAGGAATGCGCGCTGCTCGGCGTGTCGTCCATCGTGCTGGACCCGAACAACGACCTCGCCCGCCTCGGCGACGCGTGGCCGAGTCCGCCGAGCGGTTGGGGTCCGGAAGACGCCCAGCTCGCCGAGCGCTACTTCGAGGAAACCGACGTCGTCGTCTGGACGCCGGGCCGCGCCACCGGGCGGCCGCTCGGGTTCGAGCCGTTGCCGGACTTCGCGGGGGTGCTCGACGACGAGGACGAGTTCTCCGCAGCAGTCGAGGTGGCGGTCGCGGCGCTCGCGCCGCAGGCCCGGCTCACCGGCAGCACCGCGAAGGCGGACATCGGACTGGCCGTGCTGCGGCAGACGATCGTGCACCACGCCCGCACCGGGTCGCGGAGCCTGCCGGAGCTGATCGAGGTCCTCGAAGACCTCCCCGAGGGCGTCACGAATCTCAACGGCGGCCGGAAAATCGCCGCTGAGGTCGCGGAGCTGCTCAAGGCCGCGATGGTGAACGACCCGCTGTTCGCCGGAGCCGGCACCCCGGCCGATCCGGCGGTGCTGCTCACCCCGGCCGACGGCAAGCGGGCGCGGATCTCGGTGATCAGCTTCGCCGGGCTGCCCGCCGAGGCGCAGCGGCAGAGTTTCGTGAACCAGCTGCAGATGGAGCTGTTCGCGTGGATCAAGCGGAATCCGGCGGGGGACCGGCCGCTGGGCGCGTTGTTCGTGATGGACGAGGCGCAGACGCTCGCGGCGTCCGGGTCGCTCACCGCGAGCACGCGCAGCACGATCGTGCTCGCCGCGCAGGCCCGGAAGTACGGGCTGGGGCTGCTGTTCGCGACGCAAGCCCCGAAGGGCCTGCACAACCAGATCGCCGGCAACGCGATGACGCAGTTCTTCGGGCGGCTCAACAGCCCGGCGCAGATCGCCGCGGCGAACGAGATGGCACGGGCGAAGGGGAGTCCGGTGGCGGACATCTCGCGGCTGGAGCGGGCTCAGTTCTACGTGTCCGGCGAGGCGTTCGGGTTCCGGCGGGTGTCGACGCCGCTGTGCCTGAGCCACCACCCGGCGAGCCCGCTGCGCCTCGAGGAGGTGCTCGCGCGGGCCAGGGACGGGGAGGGGTGAAACAAGCGGCCCGGACCCGGGGATCCGTCCGGGTCCGGGCCGCCCGCGATCAGACGCCCGCGACCGACTGGATCCAGTCGCGGTACTGGGTGACGTTGATGTAGGCGGTGTAGGACTGGCGGTCGCTCGTGGAGGCGACGCCGACCTGCTTGCCGTTCGCGTACATCGGGCCGCCGGAGTCGCCGCCGGCGGTGATGCCGTCGCCGCGGTTGGCGCACACCGAGACGCCGGCCGCGCCGTCCGGGCAGTCGACCGAGGTGACCTGGACGTTCGCCACCTTCAGCACCTGCGACTGGCAGTTGATCTCCGGCTGGTCGGTGCAGGTCGCGCCCCAGCCGTAGACCTGCGCGGTGTCGCCGACGTTGACGTCGCTCGCGGTGCCCAGCGGCGCGTACTCGGTCTGGACCTTCTGGTCGATCTGGACCAGCGAGATGTCGGCGTCGGGGGAGTCGTGCACGGACGTCGCGGAGACCTCGGTGCCCTGGGTCTGGTCGAGGCTGCCGACGTGGAAGGTGATCTGCTTGCCGCCCGCGCCCTGCGTGCAGTGCCGGGCGGTGAGGATCCAGTCGGGAGCGATGATCGTGGCCGAGCAGAGCTCCTGGCCGCCGGCGAACATCCGGGCGGCGGCGTGCAGGGAGTCGGCCGTGCTGCCGTCGATGATGGCGGGCTGGGCGGGGGCGGCGGTGGCCGGGGCCGCCGCGGCGACGGCGGCGAAGGCCAGGCCGGACAGGACTGCGGCGGTACGCGCGATTCGCACTGGTGATCATCTCCGGTGGGTACGGGGAGTGTGGTCAGGTACTGACCCACCGTCGTGAATGTCGGTAAATGACGGAACCCGCCGAAGGTCGGGCCGGTTCAGTTCCCGACTTTCGTCGTAGGGCAAGCGGACCAGCCCGCGTTGACGAGCCGCCGACAAGGACTGTGAGCGCGGTCACCGTGCCCGGAGGGCCAGAATGGTGTCGGGTGGACGAGCGGGCGCGACGGGCCCCGCCTGGACAGGGAGTGCTGCACGCGGATGGAAGCCGGCTCACAGGGATCGGCACGGCTGAAGTCGTCGTACCGCTACGACGACCTCGACGTGCTCACGCTGCTGCTGGCGGGGGAACTCGACGCCGGCACCGCGCTGGTGGTGGTGCGGGCGGTGACGTTCGCGCTGGCCAAGCGCCCGATGGCGCTGGTGCTGGACCTGACCGGGCTGACCGAATTGAGCGACGCGGGCGTGCACGTCCTGCGGGCCGCGCAGGACCGCGCGGCCGCCGAGGGCGTGGTGCTGCGGCTGCTCGCGCACCCCTCGGGCGCGGCGGGCCGCAGGCTGGCCGAAACCGGGATGACCGGCGTGTTCGACATCTACCCGGACCGCACGGCGGTCCGCGTGGAGACCGACCGGATCGCGTTCCTGCGCCGGATGAAACGGCGGCTCGACGCGGGCTGAGCCGGTCCGGACCCGGGCGTTCCGGGCCCGCCCGCGCCGCCGAAGTGGCCCGAGCGGGTGAACTTCGGGGATTTTTTCTCCAGTGGTCCGGACCAGTTCCGGCGATGTTGCGAGTTCACGCCAGCAGCGCTTCGGCGAGTCCCTGCTCCTGGATCGAGTCCCGCAGTTTCGCCAGCGCGCGGCATTGCGTCACCCGGACGTTGCCCGGTGACATCCCCAGCGCCTTCGCCGTCTCGGCCGAGGTGAGGCCGACGACGACGCGCAGCGTCAGGATTTCCTGCTGCAGCTTCGGCATGCCAGCCATCAGCCTGCCCAGCGAAGCGCCGAGGTCGGCCGTCATCGTGTGCGATTCGGGACCGTCGCCCAGATCCGGGTTCTCCGGGACGTCGGACACCGGCCGCGAGCGGTCGCGCGACACCGCGCGGAACGCGTCGGCCACCTTGTTCGCCGCGATCGCGCGCACCAGGTGCAGGAACGATCCGCCGCGGTCCTCGTAGCCCGGGACGGCCTGCAGGACCGCGATGCACACCTCCTGCGCGACGTCGTCGGCCGACAGGTACGACAGGTCGCGTCCGCCGATGCGGGCGCGGCAGTAGCGCGCGATCACCGGTTTCAGCAGCGCCAGCAGTTCCGGAGCCGCGCCGGGGACCTTGTCGCGGGCCGCGCGGACCACGGTTTCCAGCCGCTGCGCCAGCTCGGACGGACGCGGCAGCGCGGACAGCGGGACATAGCCTTCGACCGGTTCGGGCACGGTGGCGGTGGGCATAGGGGTCGTTCCTTTCGTACGGGCGGCCGCGGTGGTCTCGCCCGCTCGATCCGGGAATCGGCCGCCCGGGCGCCGGTGTTGCGCCCGCGCAGGTGTTGTCCAGCTTCTGTCCGTTGCGCGGCAACGGAATCCGCACGGACCTGGACAGATCTTGGACAGGTTCCGCCGGCGGGTAGCGCGGCGGCGCGCGGCGGCGATCCCGGTGCGGTCGGAGAAATCCCGATCGGGAAGGGGAATCGCGATGATCACGCACTGACCGGCGCCGGGCCCGGCCGGGGAGGTTCAGCCGGCCGGGCTCCACCGGATGCCGTAGGCGAACCCGGGCGCGAGCCGGTCGAACCGCAGGTGCACCTCGCCCGAGCCGTCCGGGCTCACCACGTCGCCGCGCGCGCCCAGATCGCGTGCGTCGTCCTGGAACACGCGGTCCAGCCGCACGATTTCGGTCGGCGGCGCGGCCGGGAAGCGCACGTGCAGGTCGAACCGGTCGACCGGATGCCGCGGCACGCACACGTAGTGCGGATGCCGGAACTCCGCGCGGAACCGCAGCCCGAGGTCGTGCGTTTTCCCGCGCGGCAACGGGTCGGCCAGCTGCAGCGCCAGCCCGACCCGGTCGTTCGACTCCATCGCGCGGCGGACCAGCGTGCCGCCGTGGAAGACGTCGACGTCCAGATCGCTTTCCCGCACCGGCCCGGAGGCCGTGGACGTGGTGGTGAGGGTGAGCGCGAGGTCCAGTTCGGCGAGGTCGTCGGCGTCGGCGACGATCCGCCGGAACTCGAACACCTCGGGCCGCTCCTGGTCCAGGGCAAGGGACACGCGCAGCAGTTCGGTGTGCCAGCTGCCCTCGGGCGCGGGCCGCCCGCCGCCCTCGCGCGGGCCGGCGAGCGCGAGGTGCGCGACGTGCTCGATGCCCTCGTCGATGCGCCGCCGGATCGTGCGGTCGTCGCGGTCGAGCTCGCGCGCGGCCCAGTGCACCCGCTCCTGGTAGAACGGCTTGCGCGCCGGTTCGTGCATCGCGAACGCCGCGAGCACGGCGATCCGGAGGTCGTCCGGGAGCGTCTTGGCCAGCGGTTCCAGCACGTGCGCGAGCCGGTCGCGGATCTCGACGTTTTCCGCGTTGTCGGGAATCCCGCACACCTCGCGCAGGACCGGGCCGACCCGAATCCCGAGCGGAGTGGTGAAAACGCCGCGCCCCTTCCGGAGCACTTTCAATTCCGCGACCAAGTCCGCCGCGTTCGGTTCCACCCGTTCCTCCCTCGCGTCTCCCCGCCCGCAGCCACTGTTCCGCAATGCGGGCGCGGATGTCCAGCCTCGCCCGGGCCCGGCGCACGGACTGTGACCGGAATGATTTCCCATTCCCGCGTCCGGCTGGTGCGCCCGGGTTTATCCGGGACGGAAATTCGCTCGGATGGCTCCTTCCCGAAACGGCGGGTGACTGTTCCAGTCGGGGACGGCCGCGCCGCTTTCGATCCCGCGACCGGGGCTGGTGCCCTGCTCATCGGAGCGGAATGCCTTTCGCCGCGGCGTTGCCTCCGGTTCCCCGTTCACGCGATTAAGGTGGAAACGGGAAACTCCTTCCCCGATTGCCGCGCGCTCCCGCATTCTCGGGACAAGCCGCTGATCAGGCAGGCGGAAATCCTCGGAAGGAGCTTGTCGTGAAGGTCGTCTGTTCGTTTTCTCTGCTGGTGCGCGCCGCGTTGTGGCTCGCCGCGGCCGCGCTCGTGTCCGGAGTCGCGCTCGGCCATCCGGGCGGACCGGCTCCGGTCGCGCCGCCGGTGTCGGTGCGGACCGCGCCGTGACGAAACCCCGTCCCGGCGTCTGCCGGACAGTCATACTGGGAGCGAGAAGAAGGTGGGGGCGGATGACAGCGCGCGCGACGTTCGGGGCGGAACTGCGGCGGCTGCGCACCTCGGCCGGGCTGTCGCTCGCCGAACTGGCCGCACGGGTGCATTACAGCAAGGGGTACCTGAGCAAGGTCGAAACCGGCCTCGCTGCCCCGAATTCCACACTCGCGGCATTGTGTGAAGCCGAATTCGGCACTCCAGGAGCCCTTGCCGCACTGGTTCCCGCGGAAACCGGAAAACGCCGGACCCGGCCGGACGTCCGCCCGTCCGGCCTCCCTCCGGTAACCGCGGACTTCACCGGCCGCGACGCGGAATCCCAGACCGTGCGCGAGATTCTCGAGTCCGACGGCGGAGTCTGCGTCATTTCCGGCATGGGCGGAGCCGGCAAGACGGCACTGGCGGTGCGGTGCGCGTACCGGCTGGAGGCGTCCTTCGCCGACGGCAGCCTTTTTCTCGATCTCCGCGGCACCTCCGACGAACCGGTCACGCCCGCCGACGCCCACGACCGTCTGCTGCGGATCCTCGAGGTGCCCGCCGACCGGATCCCGGCCGATCCCGACGACCGCGCGGCGCTCTTCCGGACCTGCCTGCGCGGCCGGAGTTTCCTGCTGGTGCTGGACAACGCGGGCAGCACCGGTCAAGTGCGCCCGTTGCTGCCCGCGGAACCGAAATGCCGGGTCGTGATCACCAGCCGCAGCCGCCTGCCCGCACTGGACGAAGCCGAGCACGTCTCGCTGGGCGTCCTCCCGTCCGCTTCCGCCGCCGCCCTGGTCGCCGCCCTGACCGGGGCGCCCCCGGATGCTGCCCTGCGCATCGCAGACCGCTGCGGCCGCCTCCCGTTGGCGATCCGCATCGCCGCCGCCCGCCTGCGCGCCCACCCGGCGTGGGACGTCGCGGAGTTGGAACGCCGCCTGGCCGACGAAACCCGCCGCCTGGGCGAACTCGACGACGGCGAACGAAGCCTGGCCGCCGCCTTTCGGTTGTCAGTCCGCCAATTGGAGCAGCCGGAAGCACGGCTGTTCGGCTTGCTGGCCCTGCACCCCGGCGTCGACTTCGACGTCACCGCAGCGCAAGCGCTCGGCTCCCTGGACGCGGTGGCGGCCGAGCGCCTGCTGGACCGCCTGCACCAGGCGTACCTGCTGACCCAGCCGGAACTGGGCCGGTACGGTTTCCATGACCTGGTAAGGGTTTTCGCCGCCTCCGACGTGCCCGGCGAGGACGCGCTCCGCCGCCTGGCCGATTTCTCGGTCGCGACCGCGGAACGCGCCGACCGAGCGCTGAGCGGCCCGCGGTACCGCCCGGAGGTGACCTATCCGCCCGGCCTGCCCGACGTGGAATTCCCGGATCAGGACAGCGCGATCGCCTGGTTCCGCGCCGAATGGCCGAACCTGGTCGCGCTCTGCCGCCGGACCGGGGAGTCCGAGAGATGCTGGCAGCTGGCGTTCTTCTTGCGAGGCTTCTTCTACCTGACCAAACTGTGGGACCCGTGGATCGCGACACACCGCTGGGCCCGCGCCGCCGCCGAAGCTGTCGGCAACCGCTGGGCCGCCGCGACGACCACCGCGAACCTGGGAATCGCGTACGTCGACCGCGGCGATCTGGACGAGGCGTCCCGGTGCTACCGCCAGGCCCTGCGGGAGTACCGGGAAATCGGCGACCGCCACGGCGAAGCGACCGCCCTGGCGCATGCCGCGTGGGCCGAGCACTATCGGGGCAACCACGAACAAGCCCTGCGCGACCTGCGCTCCGCCGCCGATTTCTACGCCCTGACCGGCAACCGACGCAGCGGCGCGATCACGACGCGAGGTGTCGCCCTGGTCCTGACGGCCCTGGGACGGCCTGCCGAAGCCGCCCGCCTGGTCGAGGAAACGCTGGCGGTTTTTGAGGAACTGGGGCTGGAACTGGACGTCGTGATGGGACTGAACTGCCTAGGCTGGGCACGATTCCGCGCCGGGGATCATCCGGGTGCTGAGTCGGCGTACCGGGAAGCGGCCACCCGTGCGGAGACCTGCGGCAGCACCCACGAGGCGGCGCGGGCTCACCTGGGGTTGGGAAATGCCGCTGCGGCGCAGGGGATTGCGGATGAGGCTGCGACGCAGTGGGAACGGGCCGAGGCGACCCACCCGGATCTCGACCCGGTGACGGTGGGGGAGGCGGCTGCGCGGGCAGAGTTCCGGTGAGCGACGGAGGGGGGCTGGCTTCTCCGGGGCGGCTGGGCTGAGGTCGGTGAGCCGGGTTTGTCGAGTTCAGGCCGGGGCGGTTGCGTGAATGCCGGTCGCTGATCTTGCTCGGGAGGTTTGCGGACCTGGGTGTGCCGGTCGAAGCGGTGAGAAGCGATCGCTGTTCTGCGGGCGTTGGCCGTCGCCTGACCGGGCCTGACAATCCGTGTGCGATAGCGGAGTCTCAGCTGACTCCGGATCCGCCTGGGCTGAGAGCGGCGCGGCGGGTCTGTCGAGTTCAGGTCTGGCTCATGAGGGGTGCGGGCCGGAGCATCGGTCGAAGAGAGCGAGAAGTGACCGCTGCTCGGCGGGCAGCGGACGAGTACGGCGGCTCGATCGCCGAGAGACGAGAGCTCGCTGCTGCGATGCACGAGGGCTGGCGTGGTGCACGAGCGACGGGCCGCGTTCGGCGGGGTTGCCGTCGTTTTCTGTCCGCCGGAATTGGTGGGCGGGGTGCGGCGGGCTGGCGTGACGGCTGTGTTCGCGGGGCTGGGTTGTCTTCTGCTCGCAGGGTTAGCCAGCGGAGCCCGAGGGCTGGGTGTCGCGGTGGGTTGGAGTGACGACTGTGTTCGCGGGGCTGGCGGTCGTCCTCTGCCCGCGGGGTTCGTGAGCAGAGCCCGAGGGCTGAGGGTGAGCGGCGAGGCGGGGGACAGCCGCGTCCGGTGGGCCGGGCAGTGTCTCTCCGTCCGCGGGCCAGGCGTTTCGATCCCGGAGCGAACCCGGCACCGGGAGTGTGCTCGCGGTCTCTGCCAGCCGTGGCCGGGCTTTCGGGGTGGGTGGCGGCGTGTTGGGATGGGCGGATGGAGTCGCCCGAGCCGGTTGAGCAGTTGCCTCGCGTGGCGGGTTTTCGGGCGCTGATGTTCGCCTTGCCGCCGGTCGGGCGGAGGTGGTCGGCGGGGTTGCGGGCAGCGGCGGCGGTGGCCGTTCCGGGGATCGCGCTGGTGTTGGCGGGGGCCTCGGCCTCGGCGTTGTTTGTCACGCTGGGGACGTTCGCGGTCTTGTACGGCGAAGGGCGGCCGTACCGGGTTCGGGCGGGTGTCGTGGCTACTGCTGGCGCCGGGTTGCTCGCGGCGGCTGCGTTGGGGGCTTCGGTGGGGACCGTGGTGCCGCCGGGGCCGGTGTCGGTGCTGGTGGTTTCCGTGGTCGCGGTGCTGGCGACCTACGTCGTCGACGCGTTGCGGCTTGGACCTCCGGGGCCATTGTTCTTCGCGCTCGTGTGCGCGGGTGCGCAGGCGGCGGTCGAGGCTGGTGCCCGGCCGTGGGTGGTGCTGGGGTGCGCTGCGGCGGGGGTCGGGTCGTCGGTTGTGGTGTCGATGGCCGGGGTGCTGGTCGATCGGACGAAACCGGAACGGACGGCTGTCGAGCGTGCGGTGCGGGCCGTCGACGCGTTCATCTCGGCTGAGCGGAAGACGGCGGAGGCTCGGCACGCTGCCGGTGCCGCAGTATCTCCGGCGTGGACGTCCCTGCATGACGCGGGACATCCGCGCCGGGGCACGCAACCGGACCTGGTGGCGGCGTTGCTTGCTGCCCACCGGCGGTTCGCGGACGCTTCGCCGGGCGAGTCCGTCGAGCTGCCGCCGGGGAAGCTGCCGTTGCCGCGACCGAATCTCGGGTACCGGCTGCGGCGGGCGGTTCCGTTGCGGTCGCATGCCGCGTTGACGGCGTTGCGCGTCGGTGCCGGTTGCGTGGTCGCTGGGGAACTGGCGGTGGCGGTCGGGTTTGGACGGCCGCACTGGGCGGTGCTGAGTGCGTTGGTGGTGCTGCAGCAGGGATTGGACCGGCGGCGGGCGAATGTTCGTGCGCTGCACCGGTTTGTCGGGACCGCGGCTGGGCTTGTGCTGTTCGGGCTGGTGATGATGGTCGTGCCGTCCGGGGTGGTGCTGATCTTGATTCTGGCGGTGTTGCAGTTCTGCGTGGAGCTGGTGGTGCCGCGGAATTATGCGGTGGCGACAGTCGTCATCACGCCGCTCGCCCTGCTGGCCGCCGGGGTGGCGAGCCAGCCGGGGCCGGTGTGGCCTGCGGTGGCGGACCGTTTCGCGCAGACGGCGATCGGGGTCGTGGTGGCGGTGGCTGTGCAGTATGCGGTGGCGCCGCGTGCGCACCGGAAGACGTTGGACTGGACCGGGTCTCGAGTGCGCGCCGCCGCGCGGGCGGTGCTGGCCGGTGCGCCGGTTCCGCGTGCGGCTGCGCGCCGGGACCTCCAGTTCGAGCTGGAAGGCGCGACCCGGGCCGGGGTGGATTCCGTGCACAACGAGCCTGGCTGGGCCGCCGAGCGCTGGCCCGCCCACGCCGCCCTGGTCCACGACGGCTACGACCTGCTCCAGGCCTGCTGGTCCGCGCCGGACGGCAGGGTGCGGGACGTCGAACGGTGGGAGCGTTCGTTCGGCCGCTGAGACCGGGACCCCTGCTCGGCTGGATGGTGGGGGTGGGGGCGTGGGTTCGGTCGGTGAGGCCGGGATGCCTGCTCGGCTGGATGGTGGCGCGGTGTCGGGGAGGCGGGAGCGTGCGTTCGGCTACTGAGATCGGGATGCCTGCCCAGCCCAACGGCGGCGCGGAGTGGTGGGGCGCGGGCGTGCGTTCGGTCGGTGAGACCGGGGACGCCTGCCCAGCCGAACGGCGGCGCGGCCTGGCGAGGCGATGGGCTGGTGTCCGACGATTGCCCAGGTGCTCGGCGACGGCGCCGGTCCGATCGTGGCGAGCGCGAGGCTGATCGGGGCTTCGCGGACGCTCTACGGGTTGCGGGCACAAGGCCGCAGCCATCGCTGCGGACCTGCGTGTGGCTGCCTCGTGGACAGCGGGCGCTGACCTCAGCGCGCTAGGTCGCGATTTCGCCGCGGCCCAGCATCCGCGTCCGAACCGAGCAGTTCGAGGCCTAGCCAACGACCGGACAGCGGTCGTCAGCGCAGGCCCCGAGCCGCTCGTTCTGAAACGGCCCGGTCATCGAGGACGCAGGGCTGCCTCGACCTCCTCCTGCTCCGCCTCGCCGGGGACGATCGTCAGCGGGCCTGCGACCTCCAACAGGCCCGGGTGCCGGACGGTCCAGCTCAGCACCGGCAGCGAGTCCTTCGTGAGGTCGTGTGCGGACGTCACGGTGACCCCGGGTGTCGGGCCGCAGGTGACGACGTCTGCGGACTGGCCGCGGCCGTCGCTGTGGCAGAAGGCGGTTCGGCCGTCGGCCGAGAGGGCCAGCAGCGCCGGGGTGCCGTCGGCGGTGGTGGCTGGCAGGACGTGCTCATAGCCTGCCAGCCGGCGCGTGATCAGGCGGTGGACGCGTCGGCCGCGGATGCTGGTCATCGGCGCGGTGTAGGTGCGGGCTACGGTGTCGAGCCGCTCTGAGTCCACGGGATCAGGCCTCCTCCGGTTGTTCCGGGCGGGGCGACCGGACGAACCAGGCTCCGATCACCGCGGCCACTCCGATGCAGCCGGCGACGAGGAACGCCATGTGCAGGCCGTCGGCGTCGGGGCTTACTGCTGCGTGTTCGGCGCTGCTCAGGGTCGCGACGCTGATGAACACGGCGGTGCCCAGCGCGCCGGCGACCTGTTGGAGCGTCGAGAGGATCGCGCTGCCGTGCGAGTAGAGGTGGTCGGGCAGCGCTGCCAGCGATTCGGTCATCAGCGGCGTCATCATCAGGCCGAGACCGGCCATCAGGACGATGTGGATGCCGATCACCGCGATCAGCGGCGAACCCGGGCCCAGCAACGAGAACAGCCACAGCGAGACCGCCATCGCGAGCGCGCCGGGCAGGACCAGCGGGCGCGCGCCGACCCGGTCGAACAGGGCGCCGACCGGACGGCCGAGCAGGCCCAGCACCAGACCTCCGGGCAGGACGGCCAGGCCGCTGACGAAGGTGGACTTGTGCAGGACGGTCTGCAGGTACAGCGGCAGCAGGATCGCGCCCGCGCCGATCAGGCACATGAACAGCAACGCGCTGAGCCCCAGCGCGACGACGAAACTGCGGTGGGTGAACGGCCGCAGGTCGAGCAGGGCGCGGTCGCGCTGCTGCAGGCGAAGCTGCCGCCAGCCGAACACTGCCAGCGAAACCACGCCGACGACGATCGGCAGCCACGGCGGCACCAGCGCGGTCTCGGCGGATTCGCCCGCGGACGACAGGCCGTACAGGACTCCGCCGAAACCGATGGCGGACAGGACAACCGAGAGCACGTCGAGCGGGACCGCGCGGGTTTCGCTGTCGATCCGCAGCTGCAGCATCCCCGCGACCAGCGCGGCCAGCGACAGCGGCAGCACGATGAAGAACATCCACCGCCAGCCGAGCGACGACAGCACCGCGCCGCCGATCGTGGGGCCGATCGCGGGCGCGACCGCGATGACGATGCTGATCGTGCCCATCGTCGCGCCGCGGCGCTGGGCGGGCACGAGCCGCATGACGGTGGTCATCAGCAGCGGGATCATCACCGCGGTGCCGCACGCCTGCACGACGCGGCCCGCCATCAGCAGGCCGAAACCGGGCGCGACGCCGCACAGCAGCGTGCCGAGGCTGAACGAGGCGAGCGAGAAGACGAACACCTGCCGCGGAGTGAACCGTTCGAGCAGGAACCCCGTCGTCGGGATCACCACCGCCATGGTGAGCAGGAAGCCGCTGGTGAGCCACTGGATCGTGGTGGTCGGGACGGCCAGGTCGACGGTGAGGTCGCGCAGCGCGACGCTCAGGATGGTCTCGTTGAGGATCATCACGAACGCCGACAGCACGAGCACGCTGATCAGCAGCCCGGGCTTGGCGGGCGGGCGCTCCAGTGCTTCCGTGGCGGGGGAGGAGACGCCGCTCATGGGCGCACCTCGCTGACCGAGGCGAGGGCGCTCGCGAAGGCGGCGGGCACGAGGTCGGCGGCGCGAACGAAGCGGGCGCCGGCCGACGGAAGGCTGCCGGGGAAAGCTCTGCGCGCGGCTTCACCGGCCGCTGCGGACGGGGTTGGGGACTGCTGGATCTTCACCTGGCCAGGATACGGAGAAGCACCGACAAAACCGGCGGCCTTTTCCTCCCGCGGACTGCGGCGGCGGCCCGCGAAGAGCCCCGGGAAGCGGCGGAAAAAGCGGCTCGACCAGCGGTAGGTCGCCAGCCGCGGCAACGATAAGCGAATCAGGAATCTCGTTCGCGGGCTTGCCGTGACAGGATCGCCGGGCGGCCCTTCTCCCGTCGAGGTCCGTGAGGGCTCCTTCACGGACTTGGATTCCCTCAAGGCGTCCTTCACGGCCCTTGCCACCGCGCGCGAAACGGTCAGCAGAAGCTCCATTGTGGAGCGTTCCGCCAGCACGCCGTCACGGATTCATCGCCAGCACCAGGAATCCCGCCAGCAACACCAGATGCACCCCGCCCTGAAGCCGCGTAGCCCGCCCCGGCACCACCGTCAGCACACTGACCACCACCGTGAGCGCCAGCAGCACGATGTGCGTCGGGCCGAGACCGAGCAGCAGCGGGCCCTTCAGCCACACCGACGCGAGCGCGATGACCGGAATCGTCAGGCCGATGCTGGCGATCGCGGAGCCGTACGCGAGGTTGAGGCTGATCTGCATCCGGTCGCGCCGTGCCGCGCGGACCGCCGCGAGCGTTTCCGGGGCCAGGATCAGCAGGGCGATCACCACGCCCACGAACGACTGCGGCAGCCCGGCCGCGCGCACGCCTGCTTCGATCGCCGGGGATTCGACCTTCGCCAGGCCGACCACGGTGACCAGCGCGATCAGCAGCAGAACGAGGCTTACCAAGGTCTTCTGGGCGCTCGGCGGTTCCGCGTGCTCCTCCTCGCGGGTCTCGCCGTCGTGGTCGACGGGAAGGAAGAAATCGCGGTGGCGGACGGTCTGCGTCATCACGAAAGTGGCGTAGAGAACCAAGGACGCACCGGCCGCGAAAGCCAGCTGCGGCCCGGAAAACGCCGGTCCGGGGGTGCTCGCGGTGAACGTCGGCAGAACGAGGCTCAGCGTCGCCAGCGTGCCGACCGTCGCCAGGGCCGCGCCGCTGCCTTCGGGGTGGAAGCGCGTTTCCCCGTACCGGCGCGCGCCCACGAGAAGCGACAGCCCGACGATGCCGTTGGTGGTGATCATCACCGCGGCGAACACCGTGTCGCGCGCCAGGGTTTCGGCCTTGTCGCCGCCGGAAGCCATCATCGTGACGATCAGCGCGACTTCGATCACGGTCACCGCGACCGCGAGCACCAGCGAGCCGTACGGTTCGCCGACCCGGTGCGCCACGACCTCGGCGTGGTGGACCGCGGCGAGAACCGTGCCCGCCAGCGCGATCGCGACCAGTGCGACCGGCACCGGACCCAGCGTGCGACCCCAGGTGAGCGCCAGCAGGACCAGGGCGAGCAACGGCAGCAAAGTGGTCCAGGACAACAGATAACCGCGGACGCTCGCCATGCGCACACCCTGGCATATCGGACCCCTGGTCGCCGGGCATCCCGTCCGCGCGGGGGAGTGTCGCGTCCGAAATGGACACTGCTCGTCGCCCGGCCGGGCGCGAAATTCACCCGTTCGGCCTAGCGAATGCAGGGTTCCGCAGGTCGGCGGCGGGGTACGCGCGGCGGACAGGGGTGGTCGGCGCGGAAAGGAGCCGAGGATGACCCGGGAAATGAAGATGGCCGACCGCGCGATGCCGGCAGGCGGCGACGGCGCGGAGTATTCCTTCTGGCGCGAGCACACGCACATCAATCTCAGTCCGGTGGCCGCACCGTCGATCCTGGGACTCGCCGGGTTCGCGGTGTCCACGTTCATGGTGGCGGCCAACATGGCCGGCTGGTTCGGCGACAGCACGACGACGCCCCTGCTGCTCGCCCCCTTCGCGTTCGCCTTCGGCGGCGTCGCGCAGTTCCTCGCCGGGATGTGGTCCTACCGGGCCAGGGACGCGCTCGCCACGGTGATCCACGGGGCGTGGGGCGCGTTCTGGATCGGCTTCGGCGTCTACCAGCTGTTCGTCGGCCTCGGCGGGCTGCCGTCGACGGCGGCGAGCCCGGTCGCGGCGGCCGCGATCGGCTTCTGGTTCATCGGGCTCGCGGCGATCACCTGGACCGGCGCGCTCGCCGCGCTGGCGGAAAGCCTCGTGCTCTGCGCACTGCTCGCGGTCCTCGCCGCCGCGTCGACGCTGCTGGCGATCGGCCTGATCGGCGACGTCGGCGTCGTGCGCACCATCGCCGCCTACTTCCTGCTCGTGTCCGCGGTGCTGGCCTGGTACGCGTGCAGCGCGATGGTCCTCGAAGCGGCGCACCACCGGGTGGTCCTGCCGATGGGCCTGCGCGTCCCGCGCCCCGCCCGGACCACGACAGTGCCGTTGCACCAGGCGATCCAGTTCGATCACGGCGAACCGGGAATCAAGGCCGGGCAGTAGCCCCGGCGAGGAGGTGACCACCGGATGAAGATGAGCATGGCGCTCACCGCGTTCACGCCGCGGGACCGGAAGCTGCGGGAAAGCAGGCTGCCGCTGACCGCCGAGTTCCTGGCCGGGGCGTGGCTGGTGTTCGCGGCGTTCGCGTACAGCTACTCGTTCACGCTGTCCGCGACGGCCGGGTTCTGGAACAGCCTCGCGTGCGGGATCGCCGTGGCGGCGGTCGCGCTGGTCCGGTTCGGCCTGCCGGAACGCGCGCGCTGGCTGGGACTGGTCAACGTCGCGATCGGGTTCTGGCTCATCGCCGCGCCGTTCGCGTTCGGCTACCCGGTCGACGGGCACCGCGACGCGATCCGCACGAATTCGCTGATCGTCGGCGTGCTGCTGGCGATCTTCTCGGTGATCTCGGTGACTGTCGCCTATCGCAGGCACAGCGGCGAGTTCCGGGAGTGAGGAGGGTGTACTGGCCGGTGCTGGCGGTGCTCGCGATCGGCGTGCTCGCTTTGGGCAGCGCGGGATTGCGTGCGCGCAAGGCGACGCCGCCGGCCCGGAAAGAGGCGCTCGTCGGGGCCTGGCTGGTGGCCGCGTCGGGCGTGGTGTGGTGGGCGTCCGCGCCCGCCGCCGGAGCGGTGCTGCTGGTGGTCGGCGCGGCCGTCGTGTTCGGCGCGGCGCTGACGAACGGGCAGCTGCCGTATCACCGGGACAGCTGACACAAGCCGGGGTTTGCCGCGGGTCCCGGCCGGTTACCCGCCCCGGGTGAGGCCGGGCGGCCGCGGGCTGCCCGGCGATCGTCGGGTGCGCGGGAGGTCGGTCATGACACAGCTGAAGCCCCGGCCAGTGGTGATCGCCGCCGCGCCGCGCCGGGGCAAGAAGGGCTCGGTGCTGCTGGGCATCCTGCGCACCACCGACCACAAGCAGATCGGGCTGCTCTACCTCGGCACGTCGTTCGCGTTCTTCCTGGTCGGCGGCGCGATGGCGCTGCTGATGCGCGGCGAACTGGCCCAGCCGGGACTGCAATTCCTGTCGCAGGAGCAGTACAACCAGCTGTTCACCATGCACGGCACGATCATGCTGCTGCTGTACGCGACGCCGAATGTGTTCGGTTTCGCCAATTTCGTGCTGCCGCTGCAGATCGGCTCTCCGGATGTCGCGTTTCCGCGATTGAACGCGTTTTCCTACTGGTTGTACCTTTTCGGCGGATTGATCGTCCTGAGCGCGTTCCTCACGCCGGCCGGGGCTCCGGACTTCGGCTGGACCGCTTACACGCCGCTGTCCGACGCCGTCCACAGTCCCGGTGTCGGCGGCGACCTGTGGATCATGGGCCTGATCGTGTCCGGTCTGGGCACCATTCTCGGCGCGGTCAACATGACCACCACGATCCTGTGCCTGCGGGCTCCGGGAATGACGATGTTCCGGATGCCGCTTTTCACCTGGAACATTTTCTTCACCGCGATTCTCGTGCTGATCGCGTTCCCGATCCTCACCGCCGCGCTGTTCGCGCTGGAGGCGGACCGAAGGCTCGGCGCGCACGTTTTCGACCCGGCGAACGGCGGGGCGATCCTCTGGCAGCACCTGTTCTGGTTCTTCGGCCATCCCGAGGTGTACATCGTCGCGCTGCCGTATTTCGGGATCGTCACCGAGATCATCCCGGTGTTCAGCCGGAAACCGCTCTACGGCTACCGGCTGATGGTGTTCGCGACGGTCGGCATCACCGGGCTTTCCGCGACGGTGTGGGCGCACCACATGTTCGCCACCGGCGCGGTGCTGCTGCCGTTCTTCTCGATCATGACCTTCCTGATCGCGGTGCCGACCGGGCTGAAGTTCTTCAACTGGATCGGCACGATGTGGAAGGGGACGCTGTCGTTCGAATCGCCGATGCTGTGGTCGGTCGGATTCCTCGTCACGTTCCTGCTCGGCGGCCTGACCGGGGTGCTGCTGGCCGCGCCCGCGCTGGACTTCCACATCACCGACACCTATTTCGTCGTCGCGCACTTCCACTACGTGCTGTTCGGCACGATCGTGTTCGCCACGTTCGCCGGGATCTACTTCTGGTTCCCGAAGATGACCGGACGGATGCTCGACGAATCGCTCGCCAAATGGCACTTCTGGACCACGTTCATCGGCTTCCACACGACGTTCCTGGTGCAGCACTGGCTCGGCGCGGAAGGAATGCCGCGACGGTACGCGGACTACCTCCGCAGCGACGGGTTCACCGTGCTGAACACCATTTCGACGATCGGCGCGTTCATTTTGGGCGCTTCGGTGCTGCCGTTCATCTGGAACGTGGTGAAGAGCTACCGCTACGGCGAGAAGGTCAACGTGGACGACCCGTGGGGCTTCGGCAATTCCCTGGAATGGGCCACGTCGAGCCCGCCGCCGCGGCACAATTTCACCGAACTGCCGCGGATCCGCTCCGAACGGCCCGCTTTCGAACTGCACTATCCCGACATGGTCGAGCGGATGCGGGAGGAGCAGCACATCCATTGGGGCAAGCGCGCGAAGGCGGAATCGGACGCCTGATCAGGCCAGCCACATCAGCGGACGCCCGGATCTCGGACGCGCACAAGGTACGCACCTGAGCCCGGCCGAGAGCCCTTGCGCGATCAGCCCTGCTGGCGGCGGAACTCGTCCAGCACCCGGCGCTCCCGCTTCGTCGGACGGCCCGCGCCGCGCTCGCGGCGGGCGACCGGGATCGCGGCCTCCGGCGGCGGCTTCGGGGTGCGGTCGATGAGACAGGTGGCCGCGACGGCCGCGCCGACCCGTTTCTGGATCACCTGCACGACCTCGACCACGCGGGTCGTCGTCCCGATCCGGGCACGGACCTCGTCGCCGGGCACGACCGTGGTCGCGGGTTTCGCCGGGCGGTCGTTCACGCGCACGTGCCCGCCGCGGCAGGCGGCCGCGGCGTCGGCGCGCGTCTTGGTCAGCCGGACCGCCCAGAGCCAGCGGTCGATCCGCGTCGATTCCATGGGTCCATCATGGCGGGTCCCACTGCCAGCGCAGGCCGAGGATCCCCGGAGTGACCTCGGCCGACACGACGTGCGCGGGAAGGCCTTCGGTGATCGGCAGTTCGGCGACGGTCGTCTCCGGCCCGGCGGGGGAGTCGAGGCGGTAGGCGTGGCAGGCCCGCGGCTCGAAGCCGGGCGCGAAGTGCAGTTCGAGCAGGTGCTCGTGCACGGCGTTGCGGAACCGGCGTTCGTAGGACCAGTCCGGGCGGTCGTCGGTGAACTCGAACTCGTACTCGGCGATCGCGGTTTCGCCCCGGTCCAGCCCGCGGCCGAGGACGAGTTCGCACACGGTGAACCCTTCTTCGGCGAGGGTTTCCGTGCGCCCTGGCGAGCAGTAGCGGGTGCGCACCAGTCGCGGCGGGCAGCCGGGACCGACGCCGTGCGCGGTGACCAGCCGGATGTGCGTGTCGTCCTCGGTCGCGCGGACGACCTCGCGCACTTCCAGCCGGTGCAGCCGCCGGTCCGGGCCCACGTGCACGGCCTCGTGGAGGCTGACGACCACCAGCGACGTCCGGTACGCCGTCTCGAACGAGTTCAGCACGCGCAGCACGGCGTTCCGGCGTCCCCACAGCCGTTCCCAGCGCACGACCGGGACCGGCGGCGGTTCCGGATCGCGTTCGATCAGCCCGGTCAGCGAGCCCGGCGGCAGGTCGAGCACGCCCTCGAGAATCCGCACGGCGACGCGCGAACGGGCGCGGGCGGGCACGGTGCGGCCGGTCCGCCAATAGCTGAGAGTCGTGGTGCTGACCGCCGCGCCCGCCGCGGCGAGCCGGTCGCGCAGCCGGTCGAGACCGAGCCCGCTGCGGTCGATGGCCAGGGTCAGGGCACGGCTGAACGGCCCGTCCGCCAGCGCGTCGGCGAGCCGGTCCGGCTGGGTGCCGGGACCTGTCGAGAACACCTGCGTCCTCCTCGGGTCGTCCCCACCCATTCGCGTCCGGAACGAGCGGCGGCGCAACCCGTCGAAGGTCGGGTCTTGGCCGGTCAGCGCGGTTCCTCGACGAACGGCTCGCACAGTTCGACGACCCATTCGCTCTCGTCGCCGGAAGTGTGGAGGTAGACCTCGCGGGGGAAGCCGTCCGCGCGGAACCCGTGCTCGTCGGTCCACCGGGCGAGCCGCTGGTAGCCGTCGAGGAATCCGCTCGCCGGCCCGCGGTGGACCAGCGTCGCGGCGCGGGCGGCGGGCAGTTCGGCTGCCTCGAGGCCGTTCGGCCGGGCGACGGCCCCGGACACCGGGAGCGCCGCGTGCACGACGACGGGATCGTCTTCGCCCGCCGGCTTTTCGTAGTAGCAGGTCAACGGCCCGGCCGGGACGGCGTCGGATCCTTCGAGGCGGCGGCCGAGTTCCGCGCACAGCGGGCGCAGGACCGGGCTGATCGCCTCGGGGGAGAAGCTCTCGACGGTCGCGGTGAGCCGCACGACGCGTGCGGCGGGGAGGTCCTTGACGACGATTTCGGTGTCCGGCATGGCGTGCTCGCTTTCCAGCGTGCGGAGTCTCGCCTCGACCTCGGCCAGCCGGAGCCGGTCGGCGGCGACGCGTTCGGCCAGCTCGGCCCGGCGCAGGGCCAGCATGCCGCGGACCTGGTCGAGCGGGATCTGCTCGTCCAGCAGCGCGGCGACCTCGCCGAGCCCGAAGCCGAGCTTCTTGAGCGCGACGATCCGGTTCAGCGCGGCCAGCTGCCCGGCGGTGTAGCGCCGGTAGCCGGTGCACGGGTCGACCTCGGCGGGCCGGAGCAGGCCGAGCGCGTCGTAGTGCCGCAGCATGCGAACCGAAACCCGGCCGTGGCGGGCGAATTCTCCGATGGTGAACATGACCTCCCCAGCACACGCTCTGACACGGTGTGAGAGTCAAGTGTCCCCGCCGGACCGGGAACGGGCCGGCCCCCTGCGCCGACCCGCCCCGGCGGCCCCCTCGTCCCCCGACGAACGAGGGGACCTCGCCGGTCCGCCGCCCTCCACAGGACGGACCGGCGCCGGTCGCGGCTCCCGCGAACGGAACAGCGCAGGTCCGCCTTCGTGACGGCAGTCGCCCGCAAAGCCACCCGATCGGGTGAGGATCCGCAGGTCCGTAGGCTGGCCGGGTGAATCGCACGGACCGGCTGTACGCACTTGTCGAGGAACTCCGGGCGGTCGCGCCGCGCACCCGGACCGCGGCGTGGCTGGCGTCCCGGTTCGAGGTCAGCGTGCGCACGGTCGAGCGCGACCTCGGCGCGTTGCGCGAGGCAGGCGTCCCGATCTGGACCGAAACCGGCCGGACCGGCGGCTACGGGCTCGACCGCGAACGGACCCTGCCGCCGCTCACGCTCACGCCGGAGGAAGCCATCGCGATCACCGTCGCGCTGCGTTCGGCCGCCGGTTCGCCCTTCGCGGGCGCGGCGGAGTCGGCGGCGCGCAAGGTGCTCGCGCGGCTGCCGTCCGACGTCCGCGACGCCGAACAGCACCTCGCCGCGCGGCTGCACCGGGTCGGCGAGCCCGAACCGCCCGCCGTCCACAGCGGACTGATCCTGACCGCTCTCGCCGCGCGGCGCGTCCTCCGGCTGTCGTATGTGGACGCCCAAGGCCAGGAGACCGAACGCGACGTCGAGCCGCTGGGCCTGCTGTGGGGCCCGGCGGGCTGGTACGTGCTCGGCTGGTGCCGCCTGCGCGACGCGGTCCGCGGCTTCCTGCTGGACCGGATCCGCGCCCTCGCGCTGACCGGCGACCGCGTCGAGCGCCGCGAGGTCGACCTCGACGCCGAACTCGCGCGGATCTCCGCCCGCCCGCTCGGCGAGTGACCTGCGCCACGCGGCGGGAAAACACCGACAGGACGGTGTCGCCGGCGGCCGCGATCGTTCTCGCATGGCAAACGACCTGAACCCCGAAGAAATCCCCGCCCTCTGGTGCCGCATGTGGAACGAGGACGCCTCGCTCGCGCACCGGCTGCTCACCGCCGACGGCCGCCAGTGGTCCGGCACCAAACCCGGCCTCGACCCGCTGGTCGGCCCGGCGGACGCCGAGGCGTTCATCGCGAAGTACCAGCGCGACGTCGGAAACGTGTTCGTCCCGCGCACTTTCGTCATCGACGGCACCGAACGGCTCGCCTTCACCTGGGACGTCACCCGGCGCGACGGCGTGGTCATCACCGGAGCCGACCTGTGCGTGCTCACCGACGGAAAGGTCTCGCGGAACTGGACGATCCCGTCGCCGGACGGCCGGTCGGAGCTGCCGGACGGCCCGGGCGAAGGCGATCTGGACCGCGAGGAATTGCGGGTGCTCGCCAAGGACGCGCACGCGTGGCACGGCGAACTGGTGCTCGACCCGGAGCGACAGACCATCGCCGGGACCTGGTCGGACGGCTCGCGCGGCGGGATCGCGGTCCTGGTCGCGGTCGACGGCCGGGTCGACCGGGAATGGGTGGTGCCGGGGACGCGCCCGCTGCCGTGAGCGAGTCGCTGGTCCGTGCGTCAACAGTGCGTACGGACCAGCGGGCTCGTGCCATAGTGGACCCCGTGATCGAACTGCCCGTCCATCGGTTCCGTGCGCGCGACGGGCTCGAACTGGCCTACCGCGAACTCGGCGAAGGCACGCCGGTCGTGTTGCTGCACGGATTCACCTCGTCCGGCGAAGCGTGGCTGCGCAGCGGGCTGGCCGAGCAACTCGCCGAACGCGGGTTCCGCGTGCTGCTGGCGGATTTCCGCGGGCACGGCGCGAGCCCGCAGCCCGACGATCCGGCCTGCTACCCGCCGGACGTGCTCGTCGACGACGGGCTCGCGTTCGCCGAGCAGCTCGGCCTGACCGAATACGCCCTCGGCGGGTACTCGCTCGGCGCGCGGGTCGCGCTCCGCATGGTCGTGCGGGGAGCGCGGCCGTCCCGGATACTCCTTGGCGGGCAAGGACTTGCCGCCATGCAGCGGGGTGGTGGAGGCGGTCCGCTGCACCGGGTGCTCACGGCGTTGGCCGAGGGCCGGACGGTGGATCCGGCCGACGCCCAGACGGCGCACTGGATCGGCCGTCTCGGCGCCGACCCGCGGGCGCTGCTGCTCGTTCTCCATTCGGTCGTGCCGATGCGCGAACTCGCCGCGCTGAACATCCCGGCGCTGGTCGTGGTCGGCAGCGAGGACGAGGGGCACGCTGACGGCGAGCCGCTCGCCCGGCTGCTGACCGCGGAGTTCGCCGCGGTTCCCGGCAATCACTACGGGGCGTCGGCCGCGCCGGAGTTCACCGCCGCGGCGGTCCGGTTCTTCGCGGACGAAGGTCCACAGTAGACGGACGGTCAGGCTCCGATCCGGCGCTCGAATCCCGCCGGCACGATCAGGTCATCGCGGCTCAGGTCGTGCACGCTGCGGTGCCCCAGCGCGAGCAGCGTCGAATCGATGCCGTTGCGCAGGACGTCCAGCACGTTCTCCACCCCGGCCTGTCCGCCCGCGGCGAGGCCCCACAGGTACGCGCGCCCGATCAGCACCGCGCGCGCCCCGAGCGCGAGCGCCTTCACGACATCGCTGCCGCGCCGGATTCCGCCGTCCAGCAGCACTTCCACCTCGCTGCCGACTGCCTCCGCGACCGCGGGCAGCGCGCGGATCGTGGCGGGGGTGCCGTCGAGGTTGTTGCCGCCGTGGTTGGACACCGAGATCGCGCTGACCCCGGCGTCGACCGCGCGGCGGGCCTCGTCGACGCGGTACACGCCCTTGAGCAGGAACGGCCCGTCCCACTGCTTCCGCAGCCAGCTGACGTCTTCCCAGGTCGGCGGCGCGGTCTGCATCCACTGGCCGTACGCGCCGAAGAACGTGGGAATCGGCGTGCCGGGCTCGGCCATGTTCGGGACGCTGAGGTCGGGCAGTTTCTTGGTGCGGGCGTAGGTCAGCAGCCAGCGCGGATGCATCATGCCCTCGGGCGCGAAGCGGATCAGTTCGCGCAGCGTCATCTTTTCCGGGATGTGCGGGCTGCCCCAGTCGCGGCTGTGCGAGAACGACCAGTCGAGCGTGAGGATGATCCCGACCGCGCCCGCCGACCGGGCCCGGTCGAGCCGCCGCAGGATGTCGTCGCGGCTGCCGGTCCAGTAGACCTGGAAGTAGGTGTTCGGGTTGACGGCCACTACTTCCTCGACGGGCTTGCTCGCGAACGACGACAGCCCCATCGACGTCCCGCGCGCCGCGGCCGCGCGAGCCACCGCGACCTCGCCGTCGGGGTGCACGGCCTGTACGCCGGTCGGCGAGATCAGCACCGGCAGCGCGACGTCGCGGCCGAGGACGTTCGTGCTCAGATCGCGTTCGCCGGGCAGCCCGGCGGTGCGCGGGGCGAAGCGCAGTTCGTCGTACGCGGCGAGATTGTCTTGCAGCGTCAGCCCTTTTTCCGAACCGGCGATCAGTGCCGAGTAGACGGACGCGGGCAGGCGTTTCTTCGCCCGCCGCTGTGCTTCGGCGACGGATTCGAACCAGGTGGTGCTCATCGTTTTCCCTTCGGGTCGACGCGCAGAGGGCGCCAGGTGACACGCGGCCGCAGCGGGACCGCGGTGCGGTGGTTGAGGCAGCCCGCCCACACCCCGGCGCCGTACGCGAGGTCGTCGGCGATCGCGCCGGTGGTGTAGCGGAGAGGGTCGAGACTGGGGCGGTGCCGGAGCCAGGAGGTCAGCGGCGGTCCGGCGAGCAGGGACGCGACCGCGGCCCGGCGTCCCCAGCGTTTCCGCCCGCCGGGCAGCAGGAGCGCGGCGAGCAGAGGAGCGGCGAATTGCGTGCTGTAGCGGCCGAATCCGAGCCAGGTTTGGCCGACGGCGGTGGCCATCGTCTGGGCGACGCCGTGGGTGGGCACGTCGCTTTTGCGCAGTACGCGGGTCATGGTCAGTACCGCGCCCGCGAACGCGGCGGCGGCCGGAAGCGGACGGCGGGCGAGGAGAGCGGCGACGGTCAGCGTCGGCCAGGGGTGCAGGACGAGCGGAGCCATCGCGGCCGGGCGGCGGAGGGCCAGGGGTGCGGCGGAAGTCCCGTAGCTGGCGCGGCGGCTGAGCAACGTGCGCCAAGTTGCCGGTTCGTGGTGGTCGACGTGCGCGGACGGGTCGTAGCGGATCCGGAAGCCGGCGTCGTGGAGTCGCCAGCCGAGGTCGACGTCCTCGCCGACGCGCATTGCCGGGTCGAAGACCGCGCCGTCGCGGGCGACGGATTCCAGTGCTGTTCGGCGGACTAGGAGTGCTGCAGTGGGCACATAGGACAGTCGGGTGCCGGGTGCGACGCGGGCGGCGGCGGTGCCGAGGTCGAGGCTGCTGGCGGCGCGGGTGTAGCGGCCGGCCCAGGTGTCGGGGGCCAGGGGACGGACGCGTGGGGCGACGGCGGCGACGAGCGGGTCGGCGAAATGCCCGGCCAGCCGGTCGATCCAGTCCGGCGACGGGACGCAATCGCTGTCCAGGAAGGCGATCAGGTCGGTGGAAACGTGTTCCAGCGCGGTGTTTCGGGCCGCGCCAGGGCCGCCGTTGACGTCGCGGCGGACGAGTTTCGCGCCGTGCGCGGAGGCTGCGGCGGCGATGGCGGCCGGATCGGCGGATCCGTCGTCGACGACCAGCGCGGGGTATCGGCCGTCGAGCGCGGCGAGGCAGCGGCCGAGCAGTTCGGCGCGGTCGCGGACCGGGATGACGACGGTCGCGTCGGCGGATATGGCTGGTGGCAACGGGTGTGCGAACCCGGCGTCGGTGAGCAGCCGGGCGAGGACGCCTTCTGCCGAGGTCTCGACCGGGTTGTCCGCCAGGCGTTCCCACGCCGTCCGCCCGGCTTTCGTGAGGCGCAGTACGCGGGCGGGGGAGCCGCCGAAGAGGAGGCCCTCGGAGAGCCGTTTGACGCTGGGGTCCATCGCGAGGCGGAATCCGGCGGGCAGCGGGGTGGTCACAGCGCCAGCCCTCCGTCCACCGGGATGACCGTACCCGTCGTCGCGCTGCTCTCCGGGCTGGCGAGGAACGCCAGGACGGCGGCGACTTCGGCGGGATCGAGCAATCGCTGCACAGGTTGTTGCGCGGCAAAGCTTTGTGCCGAAGGAAGGTCGTACAGACGGGCGCTCTCGGCGAGGATCGGCGTGTCGGTCGAGCCAGGGCTGACCGCGTTCGCGGTGACGCCGGAGTCGCCCAATTCCGTGCCCAGCGCGCGAATCAGCCCGGCAACTCCGGCTTTCGCGGCGCAGTACGCGGCGAGCATCGGCAACCCGCGCGTGGCGGCGGCGGACGCGACAGCCAGGAACCGTCCGGAGCGGGGTTTCGGACGGCGCAGCAACGCGGGAATCGCGACGTGCGTAAGGTTGAGGACACCGCGGAGGTTGACGTCCAGGACAGCTTCTTCCTGCTCCGGCGGCATTTCCCACAGCGGTACTCCGCCCGCGATCACCCCGGCGGCCGCGATGGCCGCGTCGAGGCCGCCCCAGCGTTGTTCCGCTTCTGCGACTGCTGCGGCCAGTTGGGCGCGGTCGCGGACGTCTGCGCGGAATTCCTCGGCGATGCCGCCGGTTTCCCGGATTGTCTCGACTACTGTGGACAGTTCTTCGCCGGTTCCCATGGGGTAGGGGAGAGCTGGGTCGTCTTCGGCGATGTCGACCGCGAGCACGGCCCAGCCTTGCGCAGCCAGCTTTATCGCAGTGGCTTCGCCGATCCCGCGCGCGGCACCGGTTACGAGGGCGGCTTTCATGGCGTGCCTACCGAAGTCCAGTCGCGCACGTGCGCTCGCAACTGCGCCGTCAGGTCGTCGAGGAGATCCCGTCCTTCGTCTGCCGTCGCGCCGGTGGGATCGCCGAGGATTCCGGTGTCAGTCACCGCTTTGACACCGCCTTTGCGTAGTGCGGGGAGCAACTGGCTCAGTGGACGGTCGTCGCCCGGCACGGCTTTGTCCATCTGCACCTTGTCCGGCCGAAGGCTCAGCTGCAGAGCGGTTTCCGGCCGTCCGGCGTGCGGATCTCCTTGCCAGCGCGGCTCGAACACCGAGACGTCCCGCGATTCGGCCCGCAAAGTCGCGACCGCGCGGGTCACCGAAGCGGCATTTCCGCCATGGGCGGACACGAAAAGCAGCCGCCGGAAGGTTTCGGAGGCCGACCGGCCCAGTTCCACGAGCAGGAGTTCCGTGGCCGCCTGACCGATCGACAGCGTCCCGGCGAAGCCCGCGTGTTCGCCGCTCGACCCGTACGGAACGGCCGGCGCGACCAGCACGTCCGGTCGCTCCGCGGCGAGCCGGTCGCACAACGCCGTCGCGATGTCGGTGTCCGTGCTCAACGGCAGGTGCGGGCCGTGCTGCTCGGTGGCCCCGAGCGGCACGGCGAGGATCGCGCCGGACGCCGCGTGTTCCGCGACGTCCGGCGACGACAGATCGGCCAGGCGCATTTCAGCGGCCCGGTGCCGGGGCGAAGCCGGCGAGCGGGTTTTCGTCGCACGCCCGGTCCGGCGGACGGCGCATGCCGATGGTCACCGGCACCGGTTCGCGCTTGCGGGTGCGGTGCGAGTGGTCCAGCGACGGTTTCGGCACGCTGCCCGCGGCGACCCCGGCCAGCGCGCGTTCGCCGTGGCCGCGCACGCATTCCGGGTCCGGGCCGTCGAGCGGCAGCCCGGTGAAGAACTTCGCCGCCATGCACCCGCCGCGGCAGGCGTCGAAGGCCGAACACGACGTGCAGGCCCCGCCGCTCTGCGGGCTGCGCAGTTCGGCGAACAGCTCGGATTCCCGCCACACGCTGGTGAATCCGCCTTCGCCGCGGGTGTTTCCGGCGAGGAAGGTGTCGTGGATGGCGAACGGGCACGCGTAGACGTCGCCGACCGGGTCGATCAGGCACACCACCCGGCCCGCGCCGCACAGGTTCAGCCCGGGCAGGCCGCCGTCGCCGTAGCCCGCGAGGTGGAAGAACGAGTCGCCGGTGAGCACGTTTTCGCCGTGTTTCACCAGCCACTCGTACAGCTCCCGCTGCTGGGCGGCGGTGGGGTGCAGTTCGTCCCAGACGTCCGCGCCGCGGCCGGACGGGCGGAGCCGGGTGAGCCGCAGCTGGGCGCCGTAGCGGTCGGCAATGGCTTTGAAGTCGTCGAGCTGCCCCGCATTCTGCCGGGTCACCACGACAGAAATCTTGAAGTTCGCGAACCCGGCCGCGGCGAGGTTCTCCATCGCCCGGATCGCGGTGCGGTAGGAGCCGGGGCCGCGGACGTGGTCGTTGACCTCCTCGGTGGCGCCGTCGAGGGAGATCTGGACGTCGACGTAGTCGCTCCCGGCGAGCCGTTTCGCGACGTCCTCGGTGATCTTGATGCCGTTGGTGGAGAACTTGACCCCGACGTGGTGCTCGGTCGCGTAGTCGACCAGCTCCCAGAAATCGGGCCGGACGGTCGGTTCGCCGCCGCCGATGTTCACGTAGAACACCTGCATGCGCTCGAACTCGTCGATCAGCGCCTTGCATTCCTCAGTGCTCAGCTCGCGCGGATCGCGGCGGCCGGACGAAGAAAGGCAGTGCACGCAGGACAGGTTGCAGGCGTAGGTGAGTTCCCAGGTGAGGCAGATCGGCGCGTCGAGCCCGAACTGGAATTCGTCGACAAGCGGCATCACACGCTCCTCGGATGGATCATGTCCGACGCCGCGAGTGCGGCGAGGGCGGCGCGGTAGCGGGGCAGTTCCGCCTGCGCGACCCCGGCCTGCGCGCACGCGGCGCGGGCGGAGGGGTGGTCGGTCAGCGCCTGCACCGCGGCGAGCATGGTGCGGCTCTTGAGAAAGGACAGCCGGCGGGTGCCGAAGTGGTACAGCAGCGCGCCGAACCGCTCCGGCCGGATGGAGACCCGGCTGTCCAGTTCCCAAGCACCGTCCAGATCGAACGCCGCGGCGCTGCGATCAGTAGACACCGCACATTCCGTCGATGGAGACTTCCTCGACGAGCAATTCGTCGGCTACGACCTCTTCGGCCTTCGTCTCGGCGGCGGTTGTCGTCTCGCTCATCGTGACTCCCTTGTCTCGTGGCGGCGATATTTGACACTTCGTGTCGAATGTGAGGACGACAATACTGTCACCGAGTGCCAGAAGCAATGCCTCGCCGGTGCGGGGCACCTGAACGGGCGTTCGCCGCGGCCGGGAACCGACTGCCCCGCCGGTCCGACTCCTCAGGAGGCGGACCACGCGAAGGGAGCAGGATGGCCATCGGCATCGACGAGGAACCGGCACGGGTGGCGGGGTGGGCGGCGATCCGGCCGTTAGTGCTGCGGCTGCACTTCTACGCCGGAGTGTTCGTCGGCCCGTTCCTCCTGGTCGCTGCGTTGACCGGGATCGCGTACGTGTGGACGCCGCAGTTGGAGCAGGCTGTCTACGCGCACGAATTGCACGTCCCGGCCGCTGCTGGGGACGTCCCGCTGGACCAGCAGGTCCTTGTCGCGCGAGGTCAGGTCCCGGACGGGAAGGTCATCGGCGTTCGCCCGGCACCGTCCGCGACTGACACCACCCAGGTGATCTTCGACCGTCCGAGTCTGGAGCCGAGCTATCGGTACACAGTGTTCGTCAACCCGTACGACGGCGAGGTCCGCGGCGCACTGGAGACCTACGGTTCCGGACAGGCGCTGCCAGTCCGCGGCTGGATCGACACCCTCCACCGCAACCTCCATCTCGGCGACTTCGGCCGCCTGTACAGCGAACTCGCGGCCAGCTGGCTGTGGGTGATCACCCTTCTCGGAGCGGCCTTGTGGCTCGGCCGCCGCCGGCGCTTGCGAGCGGTGCTGCTGCCGTCCGCAGGCAAACCCGGCCGAGGACGGCTGCGTTCCTGGCACGGCTCGACCGGCTTGTGGATCGCCGCCGGTTTGCTGTTCCTTTCCGCGACCGGCCTGACGTGGTCGCTGCACGCCGGTGCGAACATCACCGACCTCCGGTCCACTTTGGACTGGACGACGCCGTCGGTCTCGTCGGCCGCCCCGTCGCCCGGCGACGTCGGCTGGCAGGCGGTCCGGGACGCGACCGCGCGCGCCGGATTGTCCGACCCAGTGGAAATCCGGCCCCCTTCGGACGGCGGTTACGTGGTGCAGCAGGTCGGCCGGAGCTGGCCGTCCAAACAGGACTCGATGTCGGTTGATCCCGGGACGGGGAAGATCACCGGGACGTTGAGGTTCGCTGACTACCCGCTCGCCGCGAAGCTGAGCCGGTGGGGGATCGACGCGCATATGGGGCTGTTGTTCGGGGTGGCGAACCAGGTGGTGTTGACGCTGCTCGGAGCGGCGTTGGTGTGCGTTGTCTTGTGGGGGTACCGGATGTGGTGGCTGCGGGGCCGTTCTGGGCGGTCCCGGCCCGGTGAGCGGCTGCGCGGCAGAGGAGGCTCTGTGCGACTGGCGGCGGTTGGTGGTCAGTCGCCGGAGGTGCTTGCCGGTCGGGGCGCAGGGCTGCGCGACGTTGCTCCGGGTGGGTCGTTGGTGGGCGTTGAGCCGGTGGGTGGCGAGGTGTCGGCGGCGAGTGCGACTGGTTCTGGTCGGCCGACGGATGGTGCGCGGTTGCGTGACGTTGCTCCGAGTGGGTCCTTGGTGGGCATCGAATCGGTATGCGGCGAGGCGCCGATGGAGGGTGCGGATGGCTCCGGTCGTCTGTCCTCGGATGGCGCAGGGTTGCGCGACGACGCTTCCCCGGCACAGCCGTTAGCGGAGTCGGCGTGCCAGGCGCCGACGCGCGGGCTTCGATCCTCCGCCCGGTCGCGAGGCAGGAGCCGTTTTGGCCGCTTGCCAATGCGTGGCGCATGGCGGCGGATCCCCGGTCGAGTGCTGGCTCCGGTCCTGGTCGGATTGGCGGTGGTGGGCTGGTTCCTGCCGGTGTTCGGGGTGTCGCTGCTGGGATTCCTGGCGGTGGACTGCCTGCTGGGCCTGCGCCGGGAGGCCGTCCGATGATCGCCGAACCGGGTCTGCGATGGATCCTGACGCTGCTGTTCGCGGCGGGTGGGGCGTTCTGCCTGTACCGATGCGCGCGGCGCCCCGGCTTCAGCGGACGAGTGGCCGACGCACTCCACGCGGCGATGTGCGCCGGGATGGTCACGATGGCCTGGCCTGCGACCATGACGTTCGCCCGGATGCCGCAGGTCGTGCTGTTCGCGGCGGCAGCCGGATGGTTCGCGGTCAGCACGGCGCTGGGATTCGGGCACGGACGCCTGCCCGGAGCACACCACGCGCTGATGATGGCCGGGATGGCGTGGATGGCGTTCGTGATGCCGTCGGCGATGGCGGGAATGACGATGTCCGCGACCGCGATGGGCGGCGAGCACGCCGGAATGGACATGGGCGACGCTGGCATGACGATGACCGGGCACGCGCCTGCGCATGTCGTGGTGGTCGCGGTTGTGCTCGCGGTGGTCTTCCTGGTGGCGGGGATCGCGTGGCTGGCCCGGGCGATCGATCACGCCCGGACGGTCGCCCGCCCCGGACGGCGGGAGGTCGGGCTCGCGATGGAAGGCGTGATGAGCCTGGGGATGGCGGTGATGGCGGTTGCGATGATCTGAGCCCTGCGGGGTGGTTCGGATGCGCTGCCTTCTGAGATTGAGGTGGGTTTCAGGCCGCGTCTCGCAGCCGGGGCCTTTGTTATGGCTGCACAGCCAGAACTCGCTGAGCCTGTCGTCGAGCGAGCTGTGTTTCGCGAGGCGGGCTTCACGGATCTGACTCGACTGGCTGGTTCTGGGCGGGTGGGACAGATTCCGCGGTGTCCGTTATTGGGCTGAGCGGATGTGTCCTCGCTGGATTGGCGTTAGCCACGAGGGCGGTTGCCCCGCAGTCCGGTCTGCGAGCGGAGAACTTCGCGGGTTCGATTTGGGCTTTGTGAATGGTCTCGCCAAAGACAGCTTTCGGGCAGTTCAAGGCTGGGCCTCGCGCTGCGCCAGCGGCTCCAGGCTGCGCCCGCCTCTTTGGGGTGCGCTTCGCGTCGCTCGCTGTCCCTGTGATCGTGCAGCGGATTCCGTGCTCGCACCGCGGGTTTCCGGCTGGGTGAGCTGTCCAGTCGGAACCCCGGGTGGGCGTCAGGCGGCGCGGTGCCGTCCGGTCGGGCGTTGGGAGTCGCGGCCTCGCTTCGGATGCGGGCGGACCAGGGCGAGCGCACCGTGGGTCGGCACGGTGGTGTGGTCCGGGTCGTCGGCGGTGTCGGCGAGGTCGGGGCCGGGCTGGTGCCGGAGGCGGTGCTGCCGGTGGACGGCGTAGAGCAAGGCCAGCCCGACGACGAGGAAGACGTGCGACAGCACCCGCGCGACGGTCACCCGGTCGCCGATCAGGTCGCTGGTCGTGAGCACTGCGAGGACGAGCACGAACCCGGTGATCATCGGCAGCTGCCCGGCCGCCGCGCGGGTGCGCAGGGCGGCCCACAGCAGTCCGACGCCGACGGCGAGGTTCCAGGCCGCGCTTTCGTTGATGAGGTGGCCTTCCATGAAACCGCCGCCGCCGTGGGCGTTGTCCATGCCGAGCAGTTGCGCGAACGCCAGTCCGCACTGGACCAGGCCGACCAGTCCCAGCGCGACCCGCAGCCCCCATTTTTCCCGCGGCGGGGCCGGGGTTTCGGCGAGGATCCGGCCGGTGAGGTCGGGCACCTCGGGCGCGCTGCGGACCAGCAGGGCACGGCGCAGCGTCGCACTCCGCTCGTACCAAGTCCGGCACGCCGCGCAGGTCTCGAGATGCTGGTCGACCTGCGGTTCGGGCAGCGGGCCCGCTTCGCCGTCGAGTCGCGCGGACAGCGCTTCGCGGAAGATTTCACAGCTCACGTCTGTCATAGTCGCTCGGATCCGCGTCCCGGTTCCCGGCGGGTCCGGCGATTTTTCTCCGGCCTGGTCAGGCGACTGTCCCGGACGGGCATGGACTACCGTGATGTCCGTGTCCACCGGCCGCGACAACGACGACGAGCGGATCACCGCGCTGGCCCTCGCCGCCGGCCGCGGCGACCGGGCCGCATTGGAAGCCTGGGTCCGCGCGACGCAAGCCGACGCGTGGCGGTTCCTGGCCCACCGCGCCAGCCCGGCCGAAGCGGACGACCTCACCCAGGAAACGTACCTGCGCGCGTTCGGCTCGCTGCCGAGGTTCGCGGGCCGGTCGTCGTCGAGGACGTGGCTGCTGTCCATCGCCCGCCGGGTCGTCGTGGACCGCATCCGCGCGCGTTCGGTCCGCCCCCGCGAATCCACGACCGCCGACTGGCAGCGCGCGGCCGAAGAACAGTCCGCCCGGACGCGCACCGCGGGCTTCGAAGACCTGATCGAACTGGGCCTGCTCCTGGACACTCTCGACGAGGACCGCCGAGAAGCCCTGGTGCTGACCCAATTCCTGGGCCTGTCGTACGCGGAGGCGGCCGAGGTGTGCGGCTGCCCGGTCGGCACGGTGCGTTCCCGGGTGTCCCGCGCCCGCGACGATCTGCTGCGCGCCCAGGAGGAGAACGACACCGCGATGTGACGCGGGGTCCGTTTCTTCGTCAGGTTGCGCGGTTGTCGGTTGGGGCGGGGTCGTTCGGCGGCGAGGCGGTCCGCTTGGTGGGCAGGGTGCTGTTCGCGTCAGGTAACCGGCGGGTTGGTTGGACGGTTAGCTTCGTCGGGTGGTGGCTGCTCGCTCGACAGTGATCGTCCGGGGCGGGCGGTGATAGGTCGCGGGGGCTGGTGATTTGCTCCCTTCCAGAGCAGAGCAGAGCAGAGCAGAGCAGAGCAGAGCAGAGCAGAGCAGAGCAGAGCAGAGCAGAGCAGAGCAGAGCAGAGCAGAGCAGAGCAGAGCAGAGCAGAGCAGAGCAGAGCAGAGCAGAGCAGAGCAGAGCAGAGCAGAGCAGAGCAGAGCAGAGCAGAGCAGAGCAGAGCAGAGCAGAGCAGAGCAGA
Source organism: Amycolatopsis sp. Poz14 (assembly GCF_006704225.1). Taxonomy (NCBI): domain Bacteria; kingdom Bacillati; phylum Actinomycetota; class Actinomycetes; order Pseudonocardiales; family Pseudonocardiaceae; genus Amycolatopsis; species Amycolatopsis sp. Poz14. Next base: position 7,204,122 of record NZ_JACLHD010000001.1, on the reverse strand, counting down.
GCAGAGCAGAGCAGAGCAGAGCAGAGCAGAGCAGAGCAGAGCAGAGCAGAGCAGAGCAGAGCAGAGCAGAGCAGAGCAGAGCAGAGCAGAGCAGAGCAGAGCAGAGCAGAGCAGAGCAGAGCAGAGCAGAGCAGAGCAGAGCCATCGTCGGTCCGGCGGGCCGTCGTTCCGCGCGAACTGGATCATGACGTGATCCACGTCGCGGGAACTCGCCCCCACCTCCTTCCGACCACTCTGGTGTGCGCACTATTCCGACCCCGCACCGGCGGGGTTTGCTTGCCGCGGCAGGGGTTGCCGCGGTGGCCGTCGTGGTGGTGGTCGCCGCGGCGGGCGATGTCTATGCCGCTCTCGGCAACCCGGCTCCTGGTCCGGTCACGTCCTTGGGTACCTCCTTGCTTCGGTTGGTTGCCGACGCGGCCGGGGTGGTCTGCGTCGGCGGGTTGGTGTTCGCGGCGTTTCTGAGCCGGCCGGGCGAAGCGGGCCGGCTCTCCCCGGACGGTTACGCGGCGACCCGCACCGCGGCGGCTGCTGCGGGCGTTTGGGCGCTAGCAGCCGCGATGCTGGTGCCGTTCGACGCCGCTGACGCATCAGGGCGGCCGATTTCCGAGGCGTTGCATCTGGCGAAGCTGGCCGTCCTCGTTGACGCCATGGAGGAACCCAAGGCGTGGCTTTGCGTCCTCGCGGTAGCCGCCGTGGTGGCGATCGGCGTTTGGCGCACGTTGACCTGGCGCACCACGGTGCTGTGGCTCGGCCTTGCCCTCGTCGGGTTGCTGCCGAGGGCGATCGCCGGGCACGTCTCCATCGGCGCGTGGCACGACCTGGCCACGAATGCCTTGGTGTGGCACGTGATCGCGGCGGCGTTGTGGACCGGTGCGCTGGTTGCGCTGCTGGTCCACCGCGGCTCAGGCGCGGCACGAGAAATCGCGCTCCGCCGGTATCGACGGCTGGCGACGTGTTGTCTCGTCGTGCTCGCCGCATCCGGAATCGTCGACGGTCTGGCGCTTGCCCGTCCGGCTGGATTATTTACTGGGTATGGCTTTCTCCTCGGGGTGAAGGTCGTGGTCACGGTGGTGTTGGCGGTGCTGATCGCCGTCACGCGCGGCCATTGGCGTGGCGGCACAGCGGCTCTCGTGGCGGAGGTCGTGGTGCTGGCCGGGGCGATGGGCGTCTCGGCCGGGTTGGCGCATCTGGTGCCGCCGGCGTTCGTGGACGATCCGGCAACAGTCGGCGAGACCGTGCTCGGGTACGACCTGCCTGATCCTCCTTCGTTCGCTCGGCTCTTTCTCGATTGGCGTCCGGACTTGCTCCTCGGTGTCGTCGCGGTGCTTGCGGTCGCGGGCTACGCAGTCGGGGCACGGCGTCTCCGCAATCGCGGCGACGACTGGCCTCGCGGCCGGTTCTGGGCGTGGACGTGCGGCTGGGCGACGGTGCTGATCGCGACGTCGTCCGGTCTGGGCACGTACTCGTCCGGAACCTTCAGCCTGCACATGGTCATCCACATGACACTGGCCATGCTCGCCCCGGTGCTGCTCGTGCTCGGCGGACCGGTGACCCTCGCGCTGCGTGCCTTGCCGGTGGCGGGCAAAGGACCGGACGGTCCGCGCGAGTGGCTCGTGGTGCTGCTGCACTCGCGGTTCACGCGCCTGGTCGCGCACCCGCTGGTGGCGTCTGTGGTGTTCGTCGGCTCGTATTACGCGCTGTACTTCTCGGGTCTGTTCGGCGAGGCGATGCGCTACCACTGGGCGCACCAGCTGATGAACCTCCATTTCCTTGTGTCCGGCTACGTTTTCTTCTGGCTGGTGATCGGCGTCGACCGCCCGCCGCGTTCGATGCCGCATCTCGCGCGGCTCGGCATGATGTTCGCGGTGATGCCGTTCCACGCGTTCTTCGGCGTGATCCTGATGAACAAGCAGACCGTGATCGCCGAGACGTTCTACCGCTACCTCTCCCTGCCGTGGATGCCTGACCTCCTTTCGGATCAACGTCTCGGCGGCGGAATCGCCTGGGCCACCGGGGAAATCCCGATGATCGTGGTCGTCGTGGCGCTGCTGGTGCAGTGGGGCCGCCACGACGACCGCGAAGCCGCCCGGCTGGACCGCCGCTTCGACCAAGGCGACGACGACGATTTCGCCGCCTACAACGCGATGCTCGCCAACCTGGCGGCCAGAAGGCAGTAACCGAGGCCCGATGCCCGCCGGTGCGGATCAGGGTCGGCCGCCCCTGAGTTCCACACGACCGGCATCGGTCCGTCGGCCGCTGAATCCGGCCGCCCGCAGATCTCGTGCCCGCGTTGCCGCTCGCGGCGAAGATCTCGTTGCACCGAGCCGATTCCGCCGCTAGACCACCGCAGTCACCACCTTGTCCAAGGCTCCGCCTTTGACGTCGTCGACGAGAACTTTCAGCTGTGCCAAGCTCATCTGCACTCGCTGCCCGAAGTCGTCGGTCAGCACGACGCGACGCTCTGGCGGGGCGGCGTCGTCGAGGAACAGCTCCGGGCAGCCGCAGTCGCAGTTGCCGCAGAACGTGGTCACGTGCTGAAGGTTTCCTGCTGAGCCAAGGGTTTCGGACATTTTCGCTCCTGTCTGATCGGGTTGGGTCGGGCACTGCCACCATCCGGATAGTCGTCGGGGAGAGCCGAAAGGTTCCCAAGTCACCCGAAGGAGTGGCGGCGGAAAAACAGGCGTACGATGGAAATCGGTCCGCCTTCCCCGGCCCGGCACTGCCACCGACTTCGTGCCCGTCCTGGAATCCGGAGAACCATGTCTACGCAGACCGCCGCCCCCGCGGCGACCCCGACCCGTCAACTCGATCTCGCCGTCGGCGGGATGACCTGTGCCGCCTGTGCGGCGCGCGTCGAGCGATCCCTTGGCAAACTCGACGGCGTCCGCGCCACGGTGAACTACGCGACCGAACGCGCGACTGTCCACTATCCGCCTGACCTCGACCCCGCTTCGCTGGTCGCGACGATCGAACGCGCGGGCTACACCGCGGCTGTCCGCGGCGAAGCGACCCCGGAAAACCGCGACGCGCGGGTCCGCGACCTGCGCCGCCGGCTGATTGTGGCGGCGGTGCTGGCCGTCCCGCTCGGCAACCTTTCGATCACGCTCGCGCTCGTGCCGTCGCTGCGATTCCCGTTGTGGGAGCTGGTGTGCCTGCTGCTCGCGACCCCGGTCGTGTTCTGGTCGGCGGCACCGTTCCACCGGGCCGCGCTGCGCAATCTGCGGCACCGGTCGTCCAGTATGGACACGCTCGTTTCCTTGGGCATGCTGGCGTCCTACCTGTGGTCGGCGGTTTCGGTGCTGATCGGATCGGGCAGTGAGGCGGGCTACTGGATCGGGTTCGGCGCGACCGCGCCGGGCGCGGATTCGGTGTACCTCGACGTCGCGGCCGGAGTGACCACGTTCTTGCTCGCCGGCCGGTACTTCGAGGCGCGGTCCCGGCGTGGTGCGGCGGACCTGCTCGGCGCGCTGGACGCGCTGGCGGCGAAGGACGTGCGGATTCTGCGCGCGGACGGTGAAGAGCTGGTCGGAATCGGCGAACTGACGGTAGGTGACCGGTTCGTGGTGCGACCGGGGGAGAAGATCGCCGCGGACGGAACCGTCGACAGCGGTCTGTCCACAGTGGATGTCAGCGCTATCACGGGCGAACCCGTTCCGGCGGAGGTCGGGCCGGGAAACCGGGTGATCGGCGGGAGCATCAACCTGAACGGCCGGCTGGTGGTGCGTGCGGAGGCCGTGGGAGCGCGATCGCAGCTGGCGCAGATGAGTGCGCTCGCCGAGCGCGCGCAGGAGCGGAAGGCGGCGGTGCAACGGCTGGCCGACCGGGTGTGCGCGGTCTTCGTCCCGGTGGTGTCGGCGTTGGCGGTGCTCACCCTCGCGGGGTGGTTGCTCACCGGGAATCCGGTGAGGGACGCGTTCGGCGCGGCGGTGTCCGTGCTGATCATCGCGTGCCCGTGCGCGTTGGGGCTCGCGACGCCGACCGCGCTGATGGTCGGCGTCGGGCGGGGTGCCCAGCTCGGGATCCTCGTAAAGGGGCCGGATGCTCTCGAGGCGAGCCGGACGGTCGACACCGTCGTGCTGGACAAGACCGGCACCGTAACGGAGGGGCGGATGACTCTCTCCGAGACCCGGGCGTTCGGATCGTTCTCGCCGACGGAGGTGCTTCATCTCGCGGCCGCGGTCGAAGCGTCGTCAGAACACCCGATTGCCGCGGCGATTGTCGCTGCTGGCCCGGCGGTGCTTCCGGCTGCTGAATTCGAGGCACTGCCCGGGCTGGGTGCCCGCGGTGTGGTTGAGGGAACGGCGGTGGTCGTCGGGCGGCCGAGGTTGCTGGCGGACGAAGGGATTTCGGTTGGCCCTGAGGTCGAAGCCGCGGTGGCGTCGGCGGAGGCCGGCGGGGCGACGGTGGTGCTCGTGTCGGCGGCCGGTCAGGTCGCGGGCATGCTCGCCGTGCGGGACGAGGTGAAGCCTTCGGCGCGGGCGGCGGTCGCGCAATTGCATCGGCTGGGGTTGAAAACAGTGCTGCTGACCGGCGACAACGAGGTGACGGCCCAGGCGGTCGCCGCGGAGGTCGGGATTCCCGACGTGCTCGCCGGAGTCTTGCCGAGCGAGAAGGCGGCGGCGGTGTCTGCGTTGCAGGACAAGGGGCATCGGGTGGCGATGGTCGGCGACGGGGTGAACGACGCTCCGGCGCTGGCGACCGCTGATCTCGGGCTGGCAGTCGCCGAGGGGACCGATCTCGCCTTGCGGTCAGCCGACATCATCCTCGTCCGCGACGACCTCTCGGTGCTTCCGGACGCGATCCGTCTCGCGCAACGCACGTTGCGCACCATTCGGGGGAATCTCGTCTGGGCGTTCGGGTACAACGTGGCCGCGCTGCCGCTCGCCGCGTGCGGACTGCTGAACCCGCTGATCGCGGGGGCGGCGATGTCGCTGTCGTCGGTGCTGGTGGTGGCCAACAGCCTGCGATTGCGGAACTTCGCGCCGGGTCGCTGAGCCCGGGGTGGGCGGGATCACCCTGGCCGACGCTCACTCGATTAGGTTAGGTTTGCCTAATCAGTCGGCGACGGAGGGTGAGGTGCGCGGTGACGCGGGACGCGGGAGCCGGGATCGAAGGGCGGATCGCGCTGGTGACCGGCGGTGCGCGCGGGATCGGGGCGGCCGTCGTGGGGGCGCTCGCCCGAGCCGGTGCCGTGGTGGCTGCGGTGGACATCGACGAGGAGGGGTTGCGGGAGGTCGCGGCGCGGGACTACGGCGCGGGGCTGGGCCGGGCGGATGTCCGAGGTGATTCGGACGCCGGTGCCGGTGAAGATACTGTGCGGGCTTCTGTTGTGGTGGAAGCGTCCGCGGCGCGTGCTGGCGAGCGAGTTTCTGGGGGTGTCCCGGCGGGGACACTCGCGGGTGGCGACGTCGCCGGGAGTTCTGCGGCGGCGGGTGGCGATGGCGCACGGCCTTCCGGGGTTGCGGCTGAAGGGGATTTGTCGAGCGGTGCAGTGCCGACTTCTGCTGATGGGGCAGCGGAGGTGGTCGCTGCGCTGGTAGCCGACGGCGGCGTTGATACGGCGCGGGCTCACGCGGCTGGCGACGCCGGGCGGCCGGTTGACGTCCAGCCGTCGGCCGGTGGGCACGTGGTGCCGTTCGTGGCGGATGTCGGGGATCCGGCGGCGGTCGCGCGGGTCGTGGCGGACGTCGAGCGGGAGTTGGGGCCGATCGGGATCGGGGTCTCGGTCGCGGGGGTGCTGCGGCCCGGGTCGGTGGGGGAGACCAGCGACGAGGACTGGGCGGCGACCTTCGCGGTCAACTCGACCGGGGTTTTCACTGTGCTGCGCGAGATCTCCCGGAGGATGCAGCCGCGAGGGAGCGGGGCGCTGGTCACCGTCGGGTCGAACGCGGCCGGTGTCCCGCGGACCGGGATGGCGGCTTACGCGGCTTCGAAGGCCGCGGCGACCATGCTCACCCGCTGTCTCGGGCTGGAGCTCGCCGGGTCGGGGATCCGGTGCAACATCGTCTCGCCGGGGTCGACGGACACCGACATGCAACGTCTACTGTGGACGGACGACTCCGGCGAACACCGGGTTATCGCAGGGAATCCGGAGCAGTTCCGCGTCGGGATTCCGCTCGGGCGGATCGCCGATCCCGCCGACATCGCGGACGCGGTGCTGTTCCTCGCGTCCGACCGGGCCCGGCACATCACCATGCAGAACCTCTACGTCGACGGCGGGGCCACGCTTCGCGCGTGACCCGGGTCGATCCGCCGGGCGGCTTTTCCTTTTCGTCCGGATACGTTACTGTCCATTAGGTTAGGCTAACCGAACAGTCAAGGTCCGGACCTTGTGCAGGAACGGACGGGGCGGCTCGGCCGCCTGCGCGTGTGCGAAAGGGAATTCACCTCGTGTCCTCACCTGCTCCGGCCCGTCCGCGGCCGGTCCACCGGGCGGCGGATCTCCTGGCCGCGTACCTGCCGGGGTCGTTCTACTACTCGTCGGCCCGCGGGGTGCTGCTCGCCGACGGGGTGCACTCGCACGTCCGCGGCACGACGGGCAACCGGGCCGCGGCGGCTGCCGAGGCGTTGGAAGCCGCGGTGCTGGCGGGGGTCGCGAATCCGGTCGTGGTGGGGGCGATCGGGTTCCGGCCGGATTCCGGGAGCAGCTTGATCGTGCCCGCGGTGGTGCGGCGGGCCGAGCTGCCCGGCGACGGCGGCCTGCGAATGGGGGAAAGTTCGCAGGTCGTGGGCGATCCGGCGGAGTCCGGCGGGAACGCGGGTGAGTGTTCGCGGGCGGCCGAGTTCGGCGGGGATGCGAGTGGGCGTTCGCGTGCGGCGGGGAACGTGGCGGAGTTTGGCGGGGATGCGGGCGGCCGTTCGCGTGCGGCGGGCAACGTGGTGGGGTCAGGCGGGAACGCAGGCGGGCATTCGCAGGTGGCGAGCAGTGCGGTGGAGCCTGATGGGAACCAGAGTGCGGCCGTCGCCGGATCGCGTAGCGGTTCAGGCGTCGACGGCATCGATGCCGCCACCTCCTGGACCGTAATCCCGCAGCCAGCGCCCGAGGTTTATGCCGAAAGCGTCCGTCGGGCGGTCAATCTCATCGGTGACGGGGAACTTCGTAAGGTCGTCCTCGCCCGGGCACTGGATCTCGTGGGCGAGCAAGGGGTTTCCGTGCGGAAACTCCTCCGCAACCTCGTCGTGGCGGATCCTGCGGCGCATGCCTTTGCTGTCGACGTCAGTGCGCCTGGGGATCCGGCGCCGCGGACGCTCGTCGGGGCCAGTCCGGAGTTGCTGGTGTCTCGCAAGGGGAACGTCGTGACCGCGAATCCGCTTGCCGGGTCGCGGCGGCGGACGGGGGATCCGGCGCAGGACGCGCAGGCGATTTCGGAGCTGCGAGTGTCCGAAAAGGACCTCAATGAGCATGCCCTCGTCGCCGCGCAGGTAGCGGAGGTGTTGGGGCGCTACTGCACCGAGCTGGACGTTCCGGAAGAGCCGGAAGTGATTGGCACGCCTACGATGTGGCACCTTTCGACCCGGATCACCGGGCGCGTGGGGGCGGATGGGCCGTCGTCGTTGGAGTTGGCTGAGGCGTTGCATCCGACGCCCGCGGTGTGCGGGGTGCCGGTCGGTCTGGCGCGCGACACGATTGCGCGGCTCGAGCCGGAGGATCGCGGGTATTACGCGGGACTGGTCGGGTGGACCGATCTCGCGGGGGACGGCGAATGGGTCGTCACGATCCGGTGTGCCGAGGTGTCCGACAAGACCGCGCGGTTGTTCGCGGGGGCGGGGGTCGTCGCCGGGTCTGATCCGGCGGCGGAATTGGCGGAGACCAGTGCGAAGTTCGGGACGCTGCTGCGTGCGCTCGGTGCGGAGGGGGTCGCGTGAGTTTGTGGCGGGAAGCCGCGGCGAGCGGATGTCGGCGAGGCAGGACGTTGCTGAGCGCGGAGGAGACGGCGGCGCGGTATCGGGCGAGTAGGTGTCTGCGAGGGCTGACGCTGCTGGGTGCGGAGGAAGTCGCGTGAGTTTGTGGCGGGAAGCCGCGGCAAGCGGGTGTCGACGAGACCGGACGTTGCTGAGCGCGGAGGGCGACGCATGAGCTTGTGGCCAGAGGAAACCGCAGCGCAGTACCGGGCCAGTGGGTACTGGCGGGGACAAACATTCGGAGCCTTGCTCACCTCGCTCAAGGAGGCGTACGCGGACCGCACGGCGGTGGTCGGCGAAGGGCAGCGCTGGACGTTCGCCGAGGTGGACGAGCGGGCGCATCGGCTGGCCGCCGGGTTTGTCGCGAGCGGGATCGGGCAGGGCGATCGGGTCGTCGTGCAGTTGCCGAATATTCCGGAGTTCGTGTCGGTCGTCTTCGGGTTGTGGCGGGCCGGGGCGGTGCCGGTGTTCGCGTTGCCTGCGCATCGGGACAGCGAGTTGCGGCACTTCGCCGAGCAGAGCGACGCGAAAGCGATCCTTACCGTCGGCGAGCATGCTGGGCATGATCACGCGAAGATGGCGCGGGAAGTCGCGCAGCGGCAGCGGAAAGTCTTCGTCGTCGGGGAACCGGAATTCGCGGCGTTGGCGGAGACCGCGTCGCGGGAGTTGCCGGAGCCGGATTCGGAGGGGATGGCGTTTCTGCAGCTGTCCGGTGGCAGCACTGGGTTGCCGAAGCTGATTCCGCGGACGCACGACGATTATCTGTACAGCGTGCGGGAAAGTGCGCGGATTTGCGGGCTCAAGAAGGAAAGCGTGTATCTCGCGGCGTTGCCTGTCGCGCATAATTTTCCGCTCAGTTCGCCTGGGTTGCTCGGTGCGCTGCACGCGGGGGCGGCCACGGTGATGGCGCCACGGCCGGACGCTGACACCGCGTTTCGGCTGATCGAGGCTGAGGGCGTCACGATCAGCGGGGTCGTTCCGCCGTTGGCGGCGGCTTGGGTGCAGGCGGCGGCGCGGACCCAGCGGGATCTGTCCTCTTTGGACGTTCTGCTGGTCGGCGGGGCCAAGTGCGGCCGGGAGCTCGCGGAACGCATCGGTCCGGCGCTGGGGTGCCGGCTGCAGCAGGTGTTCGGCATGGCGGAGGGGCTCGTCTGTTACACCCGGCTGGACGATCCGGCGGACCTCGTGCTCAGCACCCAGGGGCGGCCGATTTCGCCGGACGACGAGGTGCGCGTCGTGAACCCGGACGATCCGCTGGCGAAGTCGGACGATCTTGTCGAGCCGGGCGAAATCGGTGCGTTGCTTACGCGCGGGCCGTACACGATTCGCGGGTACTACAACGCCGCTGAGCACAATAAGACCGCGTTTACCGAGGACGGGTTTTACCGCACCGGCGATTTGGTGCGGCAAAAGGAATCCGGGCACCTCGAGGTCGTCGGGCGGGCGAAGGAACAGATCAACCGCGGCGGGGAGAAGGTCGCTGCGGAAGAGGTCGAGAACCATCTGATGGCGCATCCGGGCGTGCTCGACGCCGCCGTCGTCGCGGTGCCGGACGAGTACCTCGGCGAGCGGACCTGTGCGTACGTCGTTCCGGCGGACGGGGAGCAGCCCAGCGCGGCGGAACTGCGCCGGTTCGTGCGCGGGCGCGGGGTGGCCGCGTTCAAGGTGCCGGATCTGGTGGAGGTGGTCGGGGAGTTCCCGGTCACCGGCGTGGGCAAGACCAGCAAACGCGAACTGCGGGCGGCGCTGGCCGCCCTGGCGAAGGAGAGGTGAAGCGTGTCCCTGCCGAGAATCCGGGCGTACCCGCTGCCGACGGCGGCGGACCTGCCCGCGGGGCGGGTCGGGTGGCGGCCCGACCCGGCGCGGGCGGCTTTGCTCGTGCACGACGTCCAGCGGTATTTCCTTGCCCCGTACGAGGGTTCGCCGATTCCGGAGATGGTGGCGAATATCGCGGAGCTCGCCGAGAAGGCGCGCAGCTACGGCATGCCGGTGTTCTACACCGCGCAGCCGGGCAAGCAGCCCGCCGCCGATCGCGGGCTGCTCACCGAGTTCTGGGGCGACGGCATCGGCGCGGTGATCGACGACGACCCGCGCGCGGCGGACATCGTCGACGAGTTGGCTCCGCGGCCGGGCGACACCGTGCTGGACAAATGGCGCTACAGCGCGTTCCAGCGCAGCACTTTCCGCGAGCAACTCGGCGACCGAGACCAGCTGCTGATCACCGGCGTGTACGCACACATCGGCTGCCAAACCACGGCGGTCGAGGCGTTCATGCGCGACGTCCGGCCGTTCCTGATCAGCGACGCGGTCGCGGACTTCGACCGCTCCCGGCACGACCAGGCGTGCGAGTACGTCGCGCAACGCTGCGGCGTCGTCACCACCACCGCCGACGCGCTCGCCGCGCTGTCGGCGCCGATTCCCGCAGGAGCACCTCGATGAGCACCCCCGGACTGACTGCCGAGCAGGTCAACGCCGACGTCGCCGAACTGCTCGGCTGCGGCCTCGACGAGCTGACCCCGGACACCGATCTCGCCGACCTCGGCCTCGATTCGATGCGGATCATGAGCCTGGTCGAGAAGTGGCGCGGCGCGGGCGCGCCCCAGTTGGAGTTCGCCGACCTCGCCGAGGACCCGCGGCTCGGGCACTGGACGAAGCTGCTCACCGGCGGCCCGCAGTGAGCCGGGATACGCACCGGCACCGCCACACCGCCCGGATCGCGGAGGTCCGCGCGGGGCGGCAGGCCGAGAAAGTGCCGTACCCCATCCGGATCCGGCGCGCGGAGGTCGTGCGGACCAGCGCGGTCGGCGCGGGACTGCTGCGCGTCACCCTCGGCGGGCCGGGCACGGCCGGGTTCGAGGCGCATTCGCCGGACGAGCATGTGAAGATCCTCTTCCCGGACGCCGACGGCGAGCTGCGGCTGCCCGAGGCGAACGGCGACATGCTCCGCTGGCCGAAGCCGTCGCCGGTCTCGCGCGAGTACACCGTCCGCCGCTACGACCCGGCGTCCGGCGAGCTGGACCTCGACGTCGCCCTGCACGACGGCGGTCTCGGCTCGGACTGGGCGCGCGCGGTGCGGCCGGGCGAGACCGTGCACGTCGCCGGTCCGCCGGGCGGGCTGATCGTGCCGCACAACTACGACCGCTACCTGCTCGCCGGCGACATCACGGCGCTGCCCGCCCTCGCGCGCTGGCTGGAGGAACTGCCGCGGACCGCTGCGGGCTGGGCGTTCGCCGAGGTCGCCGACGCGAGCGAGGAGATCGACCTCGACGCGCCGGACGGCGTCGAAGTCCATTGGCTGCACCGCGGAACCGCCGCACCGGGCAGCGTCGAGCTGCTCGCCGGCGCCGTGCGCGAAGTCAAAGTGCCGGAAGGCGAACGGCTTTACGCGTGGATCGCCGGGGAAGCGGGCGCGATCAAGCCGTTGCGCCGCTGGCTGCGCGACGACCTCGGGCTCGCCCGCGAGGACTACGACGTGACCGGCTACTGGAAACGCGGCGTCGCGGACTTCGACGACGAGCACGACCACTGATTCATCAGCAACAGCAAGGACCCTCGCATGACCGTCACCAGAAAGACCCGTCTCGCCGCCGCTGCCCTCGCGGTCGCCCTCACCGTGGTCGCCGGCTGCGGCTCCGGCGACGCGCAGAGCAGCAGCGGGAGCGACGCCCCGACCCGCGTGTTCGCCGCTGACAACGGCGAGATCAAGATCCCGGTCAAGCCCAAGCGCGTGATCGCGACCGGTTACGCGGTTCCGGCGCTGCTCGAGGCGAAGGCGCCGCTCGTCGGGATCTCGACGTGGAAGCGCGGCCTTCCGATGATGACGACCGAGGACCGCAAGAAGTACGACGAGCTGCCGAAGGTCGCGGGCGAGCAGGCCGCCGAGACGAACTACGAGGCGATCGCGCAGGCCGATCCGGACCTGATCGTGATCGGCGTGCCGAAGCCGGTGCTCGCCGACATCGACGTCAAGCGGCTGCAGGAGATCGCGCCGGTCGTGGCGATCGGCCCGTCGGTGCCGTCGGCGTGGCGGGAGCTTTCGCGCAAGCAGTCCGACGCGGCCGGCGCGCTGGCCGGGTTCGACGCCGCGCGCCAGGAGTACGAGGCGAAGGCGAAGCAGCTCGCGGACAAGTACAAAGCCGTGCTGCCGCAGCTGAAACTGGGGCACGTCGGCGCGTACGGCGAGGTCGCGAAGGGCAACTTCCAGCGCGAGTTCAAGGATTCCTGGGGCACCAACGTCGCGCAGGACATCGGCGCGAACTACTTCGGCCAGGTGAAGGTCAAGGGCGGCGGTTCGAAGGACGTCAGCGAGTACCCGTCGATCGAGGAGCTGCCGACCGCGTTCGCGCAGGCGGACGCGATCACCTACTCGGTGAAGCCGGACGGCTCGGTGCCGCCCGCGGTGAAGTACGTGCTCGATTCGCCGCTGTGGAAGGAACTTCCCGCGGTGAAGGCGGGCAAGACGTTCGCCTTCCGCTACACCGAAGCGGCCACCTACCGGGCGGCGATGAAGACGCTGGACGCGGTGGACCAGGCGTTCGCGCCGCTGCTGAAGAAGTGACCGCGCGCAGCCGGACCGCGCTGCTGGCCGCCGCCGTCGTCCTGCTGGCGGCGGTGGCCGTGGTCAGCGTGGGCGTCGGCGCGCACGGCATCGCGCCGGCGGAGGTGCTCCAGGCCATCTTCGGGCACGGCGATCCGGCCGATCAGGCGGTGGTGCGCGACGTCCGCGCGCCGCGTGCGCTGCTGGCGGTCGGGGTCGGCGCGGCGCTGGCGGTGGCCGGGGTGCTCGTCCAGGTGCTGTCACGCAATCCGCTCGCCGAACCTGGCGTGCTGGGCGTGACGGCCGGGGCCGGGTTCGCCATCACGATCGGTTCCGCGCTTGGCATCGCCGTTTCCGCGTCGGGGGAGCTGCTGTTCGCGGTGCTCGGCGCGGTGCTGGCGACCCTGCTGGTCTACGCGGTCGGCCGGCGGTCGCCGTTGCGGATGGTGCTGACCGGCACCGCGCTGACGTTCGTGCTCAGCGGCGTTTCGCTCGGGCTGCGGTTGCTGCTGCCGGACACTTTCGACCGGTACCGGTTCTGGGCGGTCGGTTCGCTGGCCGGACGGGAACAGGCTCCGCTGACGGTTCCGTTGATCGTCATCGCGGTGAGCGTGGTCGCGGCGTTTCTGTTGAGCCGTCAGCTGAACGCGCTCGCGCTGGGCGACACCGTCGCGCACACTCTCGGCGCGCGCGTCGCCCGGATCCGTGCGGTGACGCTGTTGCTGATCACCCTGCTGGCCGGAGCGGCGACCGCGGTGGCCGGGCCGATTCTGTTCGTCGGCCTGATCGTGCCGCATCTCGCGCGCCGAGCGGCGGGCGCGTCGGTGCCGTGGCTGACCGCGTTCGCGGTGGTGCTGGGCCCGATTCTGCTGCTGGTGTCGGACATCGGCTCGCGCGTGCTGCTGCCGACCGGCGAGGTGCCGGTCGCGATCGTGACGGCGTTCGTCGGCGGTCCGGTGCTGATCTGGGCGGTCCGCAAGTACGGGACGGCCGCGTTATGACCGCGTTCGTGTTCCGCCGAGGGCGGATTTCGTTGCGGGTCGAGCGTCGCACGGTCGTTCTCGTCGCCGTGCTCGGCGTCGTTCTCGCCGGGCTCGCGTTGCTGGGGCTTTGCTACGGCGCGGCCTGGGCGAGTCCGGCGCGGGTGTTCGCGGCGCTCGGCGGGTCCGGCGGCGGACCGGGCGTGGTGATCCGCGAATGGCGGTTGCCGCGCGTGGCGGCCGGGCTGGTGTTCGGGGCCGCGCTCGGGCTGGCCGGGGCGATTTTCCAGAACGTCACCCGGAATCCGCTCGGCAGCCCGGACGTGATCGGCCTCGACTCCGGTGCTTACACCGGCGCGCTGATCGCGATGACCGTGCTGTCCGGGTCGTCGACGCAGCTGACATTCGCGTCGGTGGTCGGCGGGTTGATCACCGCGGCCGCGGTCTATCTGCTGTCGATGGGCGGCAGCCGGTCCGGCTTGCGGCTGATCGTCATCGGGATCGCGATCAACGCGATGCTGACCGCGTTGAACTCGTGGATCGTGCTGCGCGCCGACCTCGAGGTGGCGATTGCCGCGGTCGGCTGGAGCGCCGGTTCGCTCAACGGCATCGGATGGAGCGACGTCGCGGTGCCGTTCGGGGTGCTGGCCGTGCTGTTCGCGGTGCTGCTGACTCGCGCGCCCGCGCTGCACCAGGCGGCGCTCGGCACGGAACTCGCGGTGACGACCGGCGTTCGGCACGAATCGCTGCGGCTGCAACTGGTCGTGATGGGCGTGGCCTGCACGGCGACTGTCACCGCGGTAGCCGGGCCGATCGCCTTCGTCGCGCTCGCCGCGCCGCAGATCGGCCGCAGGCTCGCCCGCGCGCCCGGCATCCCGCTGCTGCCCGCGGCGCTGACCGGTGCGCTGCTGCTCGCCGGCGCTGACCTCGTCGCGCAGATGCTGCTCGCCCCGGTCTCGCTGCCGGTCGGCGTGGTCAGCACGGCGATCGGCGGCTGCTACCTGATCTGGCTGCTCACCAAGGAGGTGCGGCGGAAGTGACCGCCCGCTTGACCGCGCGGGACCTCACCCTGCGCTACGGCGACCGCGTCGTGTCGACGCAGTTGCGGCTCGACGTGCCCGACCGCGCGTTCACCGCGGTGGTCGGCCCGAACGCGTGCGGCAAATCGACATTGCTGCGCGCGTTCGTCCGGCTGCTCCGCCCGTCCGACGGCGGCGTGACCTTCGACGGCCGCGAGGTCGGGGCGTATCCGGCGAAGGCGCTGGCGCGGGAACTCGGCTTCCTGCCGCAGGATCCGTCCGCTCCGGAGGACGTCCGCGTCCGGCAGCTGGTCGCGCGCGGGCGGTTCCCGCACCAGTCGCTGCTGTCGTCGTGGTCCGAGGAGGACGAGACCGCGGTGGTCGGCGCGATGACCGCGGCCGGCGTCGCCGGGCTGGCCGACCGTCCGGTGCAGGAGCTGTCCGGCGGGCAGCGGCAGCGCGTGTGGATCGCGGTCGTGCTCGCGCAGCGCACGCCGTACCTGCTGCTCGACGAACCGACGTCGTTCCTCGACATCGCGCACCAGTACCAGGTGCTGGAGCTGCTGAAGCGGCTGCGCGACGAGGGCCGCACGGTGATCGCGGTGCTGCACGACATCAACCAGGCCTGCCGCTACGCCGACCACGTCGTCGCCATGCGCGACGGCCGGGTCGTGGCCGAGGGCGAGCCCGGCGACGTCGTGGACGCCGCGCTGATCAAGGAAGTCTTCGACCTGCCGAGCGTCGTGGTGCCCGATCCGGTCACCGGCACGCCGATGGTCGTGCCGTCGCTCTGACCCCGGGAGTCACCAGTTGAGCACCGCACTCGCCGCTCTCGAACTGACCAGCGCCCAGCTGGGCATCTGGAACGCGCAGCGGCTGGAACCGGATTCGCCGTACTACGTCGTGGGCGACGTCGTGGAAATCTCCGGCACGCCGGTCGACCTCGCGGCGCTGGCCGAGGCGATCCGGGCGACCGCCGAGGAGGCCGAAAGCCTGCGGCTGCGGGTGCACGACACTCCGGACGGGCCGCGGCAAACCGTGTCCGCCGAGCCGGTGCCGTTGCCGGAAGTCGTTGACCTGCGAGGGGAACCGGATCCGCTCGCCGCGGCGCACGCGCGGGTCGCGGCGGAGCGGCAGCGGGTGGCCGAGGCGTGCCGCGGGATGCTGGACCGGGCGTTGTTCTCGCACGTGATCCTCCGGCTTTCCGACACCGAAGTGTGGTTCACCCAGCTCGGCCACCACCTGGTGTTCGACGGCTACACCGCCGCGATGCTCGCTCGCCGCACCGCTGCCCGGTACACCGCGGCGGTGCGGGGCGAAGAGACGCCGCCGTCCACGTTCGGCCGGTTCGCCGATCTCGTCGAAGCCGACCGCGAGTACCGGATGAGCGAACGGTTCGCGAAGGACCGCGCGTACTGGTGCGATCGGTTCACGCCGATGCCGGAGTTGGCCGACGACGCGAGCGCGGCGGGGCTGCCGGAGGCGACGTTCACCGCGCGTGCCGAACTCACCGCGGACGAGGTCGCCGGGCTGGGCGAACTGGGGAAGAGCGCGGGGACGACCTGGGGCGACGCGCTGATCGCGTGTTACGCGGCGTTCCTGCACCGGGTGCTCGGGACGGCGGACGTCGTGTTCGCGGTGCCGTTGATGTGCCGGGTCGGCGCGGCGTTGCGGACCCCGGCGATGGCGGTCAACGTGCTGCCGTTGCGGGTGCGCGTGCAGCCGGGCGACCGTCCGGAGGAGCTGACCGCGCGGGTAGCGCAGGCGTTGCGGGAGATGCGCGCGCACCAGCGGTACCGGGGCGAGAATCTGCCGCAGGATCTGGCGGTGCCCGGCGCGGGTGCGCTGCTGCACGGCCGCGGGATCAACCTGAAGGCGTTCGATCTGGAGCTGGCGTTCGGCGAGGCGCGCGGGACGATGCGGAACGTCGCGGGCGGGCCGCCGGAGGACATGGGGCTCAGCGTGCTCCCGACCGCCGGCGGCGGGCTGCTGCTGGGCTTCGAGGTCGACGCGCGTTCGCAGGACCAGGCTGGCGTCGACGCGCAGCTCACCGCGTTGAAGGCGCTGATCTCCGCGTTCACCAGTGCGGACGCGCCGGTGGTCGGCGGGGTGGACCTGGTGCCGGACGTCGATGCCTTGCTGGCCGAATGGTCGACTCCCGCGGTTTCCCCGACCGGAGAAGGATTCCTGGACGGGCTCGGCGGCCAGACCGCGCTGGTCTGCGGGGACGAGCGGCTCACCGGCGACGAGGTGCGGGACCGGGTGCACCGGCTGGCGCGGGCGTTGCGGGCGCGGGGCGTCGGAGCGGACGACGTGGTGGCGCTGGCGTTGCCGCGGTCGGTCGATCTGGTGGTGGCGCTGCTGGCGGTGCTCGACGCGGGGGCGGCGTTCCTGCCGCTGGACCTCGCGCATCCGGCGGAACGGCTGCGCTCGCTGGCCGCCGAGGTGACCCTGAAGCTCGCCGTGACGGATTCGGACCTGCTGCCGGGCGTGCCTCAGCTGCGGCTGGACGATCCGGCGGTACGGGAGGAAATCGCCGGGTATTCGGCGGTGGGGGAGCAGGTAGACCGGCATCCGGAAAGCCTCGCGTACGTCATCTTCACCTCGGGTTCCACCGGGCAGCCGAAGGGCGTGCTGGTCCGGTCCGGCGGGCTGGAGACGTTGCTGCGGAACCATCGCGCGACCACGGTGGCCGAGACCGCGCAGGGGCGGCGGCTCCGCGTCGCGCACACGTACTCCTTCGCCTTCGACTCGGCGATCGAGCAGCTGCTGTGGATGCTCTGCGGGCACGAATTGCACGTCTACGACACGGAAACCGCGCGCGACGTCGATGCGCTGCACGCCGCTTTCGTGCGCGACCAGATCGACGTCATCGACACGACGCCGTCGATGGCGGCTCCGTTGCTGGACGCGGGGTCGCTCGACCCGGCGTTGCTGGTGCTCGGCGGCGAGGCGACGTCACCGGCGTTGTGGCAGCGGGTCGCTGCGTCCGGAATCCGCGCGCGCAACATCTACGGCCCGACTGAGGCCACTGTGGACGGTGCGAGCGCGCCGATCACCGGAGACGAGCCGGTGATCGGGTTCGCGGTGCCCGGGACGCGGGCGTACGTGCTCGATGCCGCGCTGCGGCCGGTACTGCCGGGCAGCCGCGGGGAGTTGTACCTGGCCGGACCGCATCTGGCGCGTGGTTACCTGGGTCGTCCGGGCGGGACGGCGGAGCGGTTCGTCGCCGATCCGTTCGGGCCGCCGGGGGAGCGGATGTACCGCACCGGCGACGTCGTGCGCTGGGTGCCGGGCCGGGGGCTGGAGTATCTGGGGCGGCGCGACGGTCAGGTCAAGATTCGCGGCCACCGCGTGGAATTGGGCGAGGTCGAAAGCGCGCTCGGTGCGGTTCCCTGCGTGCGGGCGGCCGCGGCTGCGGTGCGCGGACCCCGGCTGGTCGGGTATGTCGTCGGCTCAGGGCTGGTTGCGGAGGACGTTCGGGCGACGCTCGCGGAGCGGTTGCCGGAGGCGATGGTTCCGGCCGCGGTCGTGGTGCTGGACGAACTTCCGGTGACCAGCAACGGAAAACTCGACCGGGCCGCGCTGCCCGCGCCTGCGGCGGCCGAGGGCGGGCGGGAACCGCGGACCGAGCGGGAACGGTTGCTGTGCGCGGCGATCGCCGAGGTGATCGGCGTGGAGCGGGTGGCGGTCGACGACGATTTCTTCGCCCTCGGCGGCGACAGCATCACCGCGATCAGCGTGAGCAGCCGGTTGCGGGCGCACGGGCTGGACCTCCGGCCGCGGGATCTGCTGGCGCGGCGCAGTTTCGCGGCGTTGGCGGCGGCGAGCCGGGATCTGTCCGAACCGGACAGTGAACCGGACGAGCCGATCGGCGAGGTTCCGGTGCCGCCGATCGTGCGGACGTTGTTCGACCTGAATCCGGATCTGGACGCGATTGTCGGCTATGCACAGTGGACAGTGCTCCGCGTGGACGGCCCGGTGCCGGGGCTGCGCGAAGGCGTTCAGGCGATCCTCGACCACCACGACGTGTTGCGGCTTCGTGTCGAACCCGATGGCTCGTTGGTGATCCGGCCGCGGGGAGCAGTCTCGGCGTCGGTCAGCGAGGCGACAGGGAGTCCGGCTGAAGTAGCCGAACGGCTGGCGTCCGAATTGGACCCGCGCACCGGGGAGATGCTGCGTGTCGCGCTGGTGGGGGACCAGTTGGTGATCGTCGTGCACCACCTGGCGATCGACGGGGTTTCGTGGCGCGTCCTGCTGCCTGATCTGCAGACGGCGTGCGAGGGCGGAGTGCTCGAACCCGTGCGCAATTCCTGGCGACGACACGCGTTGGCGCTCGCCGAACAAGGGACGAGTGGTGCGCGGCGCGGCGAACTCGACTACTGGCGGTCGACGCGGAAGAGCAAGCTCGACCCGACGCGCGACACCGTTGCTACCGCGCATCGTTCGGTCACCGTCGCCACCGAAGAGGAAAGCGCGGCGATCCTCACGACACTGCCCGCCGCCTACCGTGCGGGTGTCGACGAGGTGCTGCTCGCCGCGCTCGTGCTGACCCTGCGCGGCGACGAAGACGCGCTCACCGTCACGATGGAGGGCCACGGCCGCGAAGGGCTGGACCTCGCCCGGACCGTCGGCTGGTTCACCGCCGAATACCCGGTCCACATTGAACTGTCCGGTGTGGACACGCTCGACCGGTTGCTGCGCGCGGTCAAGGAAGCGCGGCGCGCGGTGCCGGACGGCGGGATCGGGTTCGGCATCCTGCGATACCTGGACCCGGGCGCCGGGTTCGCGCCGGAGATGCCGGACGTCCTGCTCAACTACCTCGGCCGGTTCACTCCGCTGTCCGGCGGCTGGCAGCTGCCGGGCGAGGATCCGTTCGCCGTGCTCGAGCCGCCCGCCAAGGCGTTGGAGCAGGTCCTGGCGCTGAACTGCTTCGTCCGTGAGGAAGGCGTGCCGCGGGTCGCGGTCGAATGGACCGCCGCGAGCCGGGTTCTGCCGCCGGAAGAGGTCGAACGCCTCCAGGAAAAGTGGTCGACCGCGCTGGCCGCGTTGGCGGCGCACGCTCTGGAGAACACCGGCGGGCTCACTCCGTCAGACCTTCCGCTCGTCACGCTCACCCAGCACGACATCGACGCGCTCGAACAACGGGGCCCGGTCGCCGACGTCCTGCCCGCGACGCCCCTCCAGACCGGGCTGTCGTTCCACACGCTGACGCGTGTCGGGCCCGACGTCTACACCGTGCAAGCGGTGACCCACCTCGAAGGGCAGCTTGTTCCGGAACGGATGCGAGCCGCCGCCGAGGAGCTGCTGCGACGGCATCCGGCGCTGCGCGTCCACCTGCACACGACGGCGGCGGGCGAGGTCGTGCAGGTCGTGCCTGCTGACGTGCACCTGGACTGGCGGCACGTCGAGTACCCGGAGAGCGCCGAGGACGAATGCGCGGCCGAGCTGGCCCGGCCGTTCGACCCGGCGGTGCCGCCGCTGATCCGGTTCCTGCTGCTCACCCTCGGCCCGGCCGAGCATCGGCTGGTGCTGACGATCCATCACGCGCTGCTCGACGGCTGGTCGATGCCGCTCGTCGGCCGCGCCCTGCTGGCCACTTACGCCGAACTGGACGGCGGTCCGGCCGCTCCGGTCGCGCCGCCGCTCGCCGAGTACCACCGGGTGCTGGCCGCCCGCGATCACGACGCGGCGGTCGAGGCTTGGCAGACCGCGTTGGCCGGGTTGGAAGAAGGCACGCGGCTCGCCCCGGCGACCGCGGAGTCCGCTTCGGACCGTCCACAACGGATCTGCGTCGGGCTCGGCGCCGAGTTCAGCGAACGGCTGCGCGGCTTCGCGCGGGAACGCGGCGTGACGCCGACGGCGGTGTTCCAGACGGCGTGGGGCGTGCTGCTGGCGCGGCTCACCGGACGCCAGGACGTGGTGTTCGGCTGCCCGGTGTCCGGTCGTCCGTCCGACGTTCCGGGGGTGGAAGCGATGATCGGCCAGCTCGGCACGACCATCCCGGTGCGCGTGGCGTTCGCCCCGTCCGATCCGGCGTCGGCGGTGCTGGCGCGGGTGCAGGACGAGAACGCGCGGCTCACTGACCACCATCACCTCGGGCTGCCGGACATCCAGCGCGTGGCGGGCGTCGGCGACCTGTTCGACACGATGCTGGTCATGGAGAACTTCCCGCTCTCCAGCCGGGAACGCGAACCGCTCGCGCCCGGGCTCGACCTCGCCGGCGTCGACATCACCGACGCGACGCACTATCCGCTGACCGTGATCGTGCTGCCCGGCGACGAGATCTCGATCGGCCTCGGCTACCAGCCGCAGGCCTTCGACGAGCCGACCGTGCAGGCCTACGGCCGCTGGCTGACGACGCTGCTGCACGAGCTCGTGGCCGACCCGCAGCAACCGGTCGCGCGGCTGCGTTCCCTTGGCACGGAAGAGGAAGCGGCTCTCCTTCGGCAAGGAACCGGACCCGAGCCGAGGCGGGAAGCCGGTACCTGTCTGGAGGAATTCGCCCGCTGGGTCCGGGAAACTCCAGACGCCGAAGCCGTCGTGTGCCGAGACCGCCGCCTGACTTACGCGGAACTGGACCGGAAGGCGAACCAGCTCGCGCACGCGTTGCGCGCCGCCGGGGTCCGTGAACAGGACCCGGTCGCGGTGCTGCTGGAACGCGACATAGACCTGGTGGTTGCGCTGTTCGGCGTGCTCAAGGCCGGTGCGGTGCATGTGCCGATGGACCCGACGTACCCTGCGGAACGACTGGCACATCTGGTGAAAGACAGCGCACCCGCAGCGGTGGTGTCCACTTCGGATCCCGGTTTCGGCATCCCCGTGATCGATCCGGGGGTCCTCAATGGACCGTCTACTTGGGACAATGTCGTTCCGTCGCCGGACTCGCTGGCGTATGTGATCTACACGTCCGGCACCACCGGAAAGCCCAAGGGCGTCGCGATCACCCATCGCGGCATTCCGAGCCTCGTCGCGCTGCAGGAGGACATCGTCGGCATCCGGCACGGCGAGCGGTACCTGCACTTCGCGTCCACGAGTTTCGACGTCTCCTACTGGCAGTTCTTCCTGCCGTTGCTGTCCGGCGGCACCTCGGTGATCGCGCCGGAGGAGGTCCGCGGGTCCGGCGACGACCTGCTCGCCTACGCCGCCAAACACCGCGTGACCGGGCTGAACCTGCTGCCGTCGTTCCTGTCCGCGATGCCGGACGACGCGACGGTGGACCCGGAGGTGTTCTTCGTGGTCGGTGCCGAACGGCTCGACCCGGAGCTGGCGCACCGCTGGGGCGACCGGCGCGCGCTGTTCAACGCTTACGGTCCGACCGAGGTCACCATCAACTCCGTGACCTGGGTGTACTCCGCCGACGATCCGGGTCCGCTGCCGATCGGAAGGCCGGACCCGCAGGTGCGGGCGTACGTGCTAGACGCGGGGCTGCGACCGGTCGGGACCGGCGTCACCGGCGAGCTGTACCTCGCCGGGCCGAAGCTCGCCCGCGGCTACGTGAACCGGCCGGGACAGACCGCCGAACGGTTCGTCGCCGACCCGTTCGGCGCGCCCGGCGACCGGATGTACCGCACCGGCGACCTCGTGCGCTGGCGGCCGGACGGGCAGCTGGTGTTCCTCGGCCGCGCCGACCACCAGGTCAAACTGCGCGGGTTCAGGATCGAGCCGGGCGAGATCGAATCGGCGCTGGCACGGCATCCGGACGTGCGGGCCGCGGTCGTGCTCGTCCGCGAGGACCGGCCGGGGGACAGGCGGCTGGTCGGCTACGTCGTGCCGGTCGACGGCGCGGACCCGGATCCCGCCGCGCTGCGCGAGTACCTGGCCGCCGAACTGCCCGCGCACATGGTGCCGTCGGCGTTGCTCTCGCTGGAACGGCTGCCGCTCGGGCCCAGCGGCAAGCTCGACCGGGCCGCGCTGCCCGCGCCCGGTCCGCGGAATGTCGCCGCGGCGCGGCAACCGGCGACGGAAGCGGAAACCGTCTTGCTGCACGTGGTTCGGGAGCTGCTCGGCCCGGACGTCACGATCGACGACGGATTCCTCGACGCCGGCGGCGACAGCATCGCGTCGCTCCGGCTGGTCGCACGTGCTCGCCGCGAGGGCCTGCACCTGACCGCGCGAGACGTCTTCGAGGGCGGCACGATCGCCGGGATCGCGGCGCGGTGCAGCGAGAAAACCGTGGTGGTCTCACCGGATCTCACACCTGCGGTCGGGGACGCGCCGCTGACGCCCATCATGCGTCAGCTGCTGGAACGCGCTGGCTCGGACGCCGACAGCTTCTGCCAGTGGGTCGAAGTGTGCGTGCCGTCCGGCGGCGACGTCCCGAAGTGGCGGGCGGCGCTCGACGCAGTCCTCGAACGACACGACGTGCTGCGGTCGCACTTGACCGGCGACGTATTGCGCGTTCCGGAACCAGGCACAGTGACCGGGGCGGACGTACTGATGGTGGTCCCGGCGGGCGAGGACGCGGACCTTCGCGCGCTGCTGGACGAGCAGATCGCGGCTGTCCGTTCCGCGATGGACCCGCGAACCGGTCCGATGCTGCGGGCGGTCTGGGTGGACGCCGGTCCGTCGCGGCCGGGACGGCTCGCGCTGGTCGCGCACCACCTCGTGGTGGACGCGGTGTCGTGGCGAATCCTCCTCGACGACCTCGAACAGGCGTATCTCGGCCGCCAGCTCCCGGATCGCGGACCGTCGTTCCTCGGCTGGGCACGCGCGCTGGTCGCGGCCAAACCGGCGCGGCAGGTGGAAAGCCCGCACTGGCAACGGATCGCGGCGACGGCCCGTCCGGTCAGCGGGACTGCGCGGCACCACGAGATCGAGGTGCCGGAAGAGATCACGCAGGCGGTGCTGACGACGTTGCCGGGCGCGTACCGGACCGGTCCGGACGCCGTGCTGCTCACCGCGTTCGCGCGGGCTTACCGTGCCTGGCGCGGTTCGGAGCTGCTGGTCGCGCTGGAGAGCCACGGCCGTCCGGACCACACGCCGGACTTCGCCGGAACCGTCGATCTGTCCCGGACGGTCGGATGGTTCACCACGATGTACCCGGCACGGATCGCGCCGCCCGCTGGCGAGACGGCGATCGCCGCGGTCCGCGACCAACTCCGGGCCGCGGGCGACGGACTCGGGTTCGGGATCCTCGGCGGAACCTCGACCGGAGCGGACGTCAGCTGGAACTACCTCGGCCGCTTCGAGGCAGCGCCGCAGGAGGAGACGCCGTGGCAGCGGCCGCCGGACGCCGATCCGCTCGGCTCCGCGGGAGGACCGCTCGGGCACGCGCTGATGGTGAACGCGATGGTGCGCGACGAGCGGCTGGCGGCGCGGTTCACCTGGCCGTCCTCGGAGTTCAGCGCGGACGAGATCGCGGCGCTGGGAGCGGCGTTCCAGGCGGAACTCGCGGCGCTGGCCGCCGAGGTACCGGCTGGCGAGCTGCTGCCGTTGACGCCGCTGCAGGAGCTGATCCTGCGCGAATCGCGGGCAGCCGACGAGGATCCGTACCCGGTGCAGGCGGCGTTTTCGCTGGCCGGAGCGCTGGACCTGGCCGCGTTGGCGGCCGCGGCGAATGCGCTGGTGCGGCGGCATCCGAACCTGGGCGCGGTCTTCCCGGACGGGCACGAGGTACAGGTGCTGCCCACGGAACCGCAGGCCGGCTTCCGGGTGCGTGAGGTGTCCGGGAACGTCGAGCAGCTGCTCGCGGACGACCTCGCCGAGCGGTTCGACCTCGCTGCGGGGCCGCTGCTGCGGGTTACCGTGCTCCGGCACGGTCCGGACCGGCACGAACTCGTGCTCACCAGCCATCACCTGCTGTCGGACGGCTGGTCGGCGCCGCGGATCCTGGCTGAGTTGTTCGCCGGGTACTCCGGCGAGCCGCTGCCGCAGGTGGTGCCGGTGTCGCGGTACACGCGGTGGCTCGCGGCGCGCGACCACGCGGTCAGCGGGCATGCGTGGCGGACGGAACTGGCTGATCTGCCTTCGCGGAAACTCCTGACCGGGCAGCCCGCGGCGGTCGAGCCGGAACTGTTCACTGTGGACGCTGCGCTCGTCGCTTCGTTGACGCAAGCCGGTGCCCGACACGGGGTCACGGCAGGAACGTTGCTACAGGGCGCTTGGGCTGCAGTGCTCGCGGCTCGGGCTGGGGTCTCCGATGTTGCTTTCGGCGCGATGGTTTCCGGTCGGACGTCCGAAGTGGACGGTGTCGAGGAGATCCTCGGACTGCTCGCCAACACGGTTCCGGTGCGGGTGCGGTTTGCCGGAACTGTGGGGGAGACCCTGGTGGAAACCCAGGCCCGGCAACAGGAACTGCTCGCGCACCAGCACGTCGGACTGGCCGAGCTGGCTGCCTTGACCGGTCAGGACCGGTTGTTCGACAGCCTCGTCGTGTTCGAGAACTACCCGGTGGACCCGGCGAAACTGCGTGAACCGGCCCCCGGGCTGGCGATCACCGGGACCCGGTTCCGCGAGCGCACGCACTACCCGATGACGGTCACCGTCGTGCCCGAACTCGCGGGCGGCTGGTCCGGCATTTTCGGTTACCAGGACGGGATTCTCTCGGCCGCGGAAGCCAAGTCGCTGGTCGCGGACCTGCTGCGGTTCCTCGGCGAGCTTCCGGCGCGGCTGGACGAGGACGCGGCCGAGTGGCTGCGCTGAACCTGTGGCGGACCGCGTTCGTGCTCGTGCTGGGCACGTTCATGGCGACGCTCGACAGCACGATCGTCTCGGTCGGCGTGGAGACGCTGGCGGAGCGGTTCGACGCGTCCGTCACGGAGGTCCAGTGGGTCACCACGGCGTATCTCCTCGCGGTGGTGACCGCCGTGCCCGCGTCCGGCTGGCTGGCCGCGCGGTTCGGCGGGCGGCGGACCTGGCTGACCGCGGTGGTCGTGTTCGTGGCGGCGTCGCTGTTGTGCGGGCTGGCGGGCTCGCTGCCGATGCTGGTCGCGTTCCGGGTGCTGCAAGGGCTGGCAGGCGGGTTGCTGCCGCCGACCGGACAGGCGCTGCTGGCGCGCGCGGCCGGGCCGGAGCGGATCGGGCGGCTGATCAGCGTCGTCGGCGTGGTGCCGTTGCTTTCGCCGGTGCTGGGCCCGCTGGCGAGCGGGGCGATTCTCGACGTCGCGGACTGGCCGTGGCTGTTCTACGTCAACCTGCCGGTCGGCGTCGTCGCTGTTCTGCTGGGGCTGCGGTATGTCGCGGCGGACGAGCCGACTGATCCGCGAGAGCCGTTCGATTTCCGTGGCGCCGCTTTGCTTTCCCCGGGGTTGGCCGCCGTGGTGTTCGGGCTGACCGGATTCTCCGACGGATATCCGCAATGGCTTTCCACCACGGCGGTCGTGCTGGGTTTGCTGATGCTGGCTGCGTTCGTCCGGCACGGATTGCGAGTTCGGACACCATTGCTGGACCCGCGTCTGTTTACGCGACCACCATTCGGAGCCGCGTCGTTGGCGCTGGTCGTGCTGGGTGCTTCGGTGTTCGGGACGATGTTTCTGCTGCCGTTGTATCTGCGCCGCGGTGCCGGATTGGGCGCGTGGGACACCGGATTGCTGTTGGTACCACAGGGAATCGGCGCTGCTGCGGGGTCGGTGCTGGTGCATCGGCTGGTGGATCGGCTGGCCCCGCGGACGCTCGTGGTGTCCGGAATCGGCTTGGTGGCGCTCGGAACCGCGGCGTTCACGCAGCTGGGTCCCGAACTTCCGGATGTCGTATTGGTCATTTCCTTGTTGCTGCGCGGATTCGGGGCGGCGATGATCAGTGCGCCGGTGCTGGCGCTGGTGTATCGCAGCCTGGAGAAAACCCAGCTGCCGAAAGCGGCTGGGGCGTTGAATTTGCTGAACACTCTGGGCGGTTCGGTCGGGACCGCCGTGCTCGCGCTGGTGTTGCAGAACCGGCTGGCCGCACGGGGCGCGGATGTCGCGGCGGCCTTCGCGGACACGTTCTGGTGGGTGCTCGGGCTGGTCGTGGTGGCGGTTGCCGGGGCGGCGAGGCTGCCCAAGGAAAGGAGCCGGTAGATGCAGGACACGTTGCCCAGCCCGGTGGAGGTGACGGCGGGAGCCGCGCCGGACATCGCCCGGCACCGCGAAACGGTTTCGGCGGTGCTGGACCGGCGCGATCCGCGGTTGCTGGTGATCGTGGGTCCGTGCTCGGTGCACGATCCCTCGGCGGCGCTGGAATACGCGGAGCTGCTCGCTGGTATGTCAGCTCGGTACGCCGACGATCTCGTGGTGGTGTTGCGGGCATATCTGGAGAAACCGCGGTCGGTGACCGGATGGACCGGCTTCCTGCCGGACCCGACGCTGGACGGCAAAGGCGATCTCGCCACCGGGGTCCGATTAGGACGGCAGTTCTTGCTCGACGCTGCCGCGACCGGGTTGCCGCTGGCGTACGAGTTCGTGGATCCGGTGCTGGCGCCGTACGTCGCGGACACGGTGAGCTGGGGCGCGATCGGGGCGCGGACGGTCGCCAGCCAGCCGCACCGGCAGCTGGCGTCGTGGCTGCCGATGCCGATCGGGATGAAGAACTGCGTGTCCGGACGGCTGGGACCCGCGGTGGACGCGATCCGCGCGGCCGGGGCGGCACACGCGTTCCCGGGACTCGGCGTCGACGGGCGGATGAAAACCTTGCGCAGCAGCGGAAATCCGGACGCACACCTGGTCCTGCGCGGCGGCCCGGCGCCGAATTACGACGCGGCGTCGGTCGCCAAGGCGATGAAGGTGCTCGGGGAGGCGGGCTTGCCGCGAAGAGCGGTGGTCGACGCCTCGCACGGGAACAGCGGGAAGGACCACAACCGGCAGCCCGGCGTGGTCGCCGACGTGGCGGAACAGGTGCGCGACGGTGCGGCGGTGGCCGGGGTGATGATCGAGTCGTATCTGCGGGACGGGGCACAGGACCCGGAACGGGTGCCCGCCGACCGCGCGGTGAGCCGGACGGACGCTTGTCTCGGGTGGGAACGGACGGTGCCGTTGCTGGAGACGCTGGCTCTTGCCGCCCGCGATCGGGCAGTACGGGTCTGATCGCCGCGGAGAGTGGTCCGTGAAGGGCTCCTTGAGGGAATCAGATTCCCCCAAGGAGTCCTTCACGGACCTTTCGCATGGCCGGGCGGGGTCAGGGCAGCAGATTGGCTCGGCGGGCGGCGTTGACGGCCTGGAGGCGGGTCTTCGCGTCCAGCTTCCGCATCGCGTTGCGCAGATAGCTTTTCACCGTCTCCGGGCCCAAGCCGAGCGCCGCCGCGATGTCCGCGTTCGTCTGCCCCGCCGCGGCCCCTTCGAGGACATCCAATTCGCGCGCCGACAAAGACGGCCCGCGGACCGGGTCGCCGGTCAGGGACTGGCACACCGCGTCGATGCGGGCGCGCAGTTCCGGGTCGGCGACCGCGGCGGCGATCCGGCGAAGCTCCGCGTGGCTTTCCCGGAGCGCTTCGAGCTCGGCCGGTTTCCCGGACGGCGCGGCTTCCGGTTCCGGGGCGAGCAGCTCCAGCCGCCGGCGCACTTCGGCGCGCACCGCCAGCTCCTGCTCCAGGTCACGGGCCACTTCGACCATCGCGGTGACCGACCGGTCGCCGAAGCGGACGTGCTCGCGGACCGCGCCGTAGAGCACCGCCCGGACGGTCCGGTGCACGATCACCGGCACCGCCATCACCGAGCGCACGCCCTCGGCCTTGACCGCCCGGTCGAAGTGGTGGCTGATCGCGTCGCTGGTGTAGTAGTCCGGCAGCACCACCGGTTTCCGCACGCCGATCGCGCGCCCGCCGAGGCCCTTGCCCTCCGCGACGACGAGGCCGAGCAGCGACGTGGTGGTGTTGCCGAGCAGTTCGGTCATCCGCAGCCGTTTGCCGTCCACGACCTCGCCGCCGAACGACAGCGGCACCCCCGCCGCGCTGCGCAGCCGGGCCAGGGCGCGGCGCACTTCGGCGGTGGTCTCGGCGGCACTCGTCACGGCAGGCACCCCACTTCGGCGGCACGGGAGGCTCCGGCAGGAGGTGCGATTCTACCCAGCGGCACCGCCGTTGTCGCCGTCCACGGGTCGAAACGCCTGGTCAGAGCACCGGCGCGCCGGCTGGCGCGACCACCCCTGTTCGGGGGTGGTCGGCTGGCTGACCTGCGGTGACGATGTGCCGACACCGGCCGACGATGACCGTGGAGCAGCCCCGTGAGCCCTGAACGCACCATGTTCGACCTGTTGCAGACCTATGCCGCGCCGGACGCGGACGCGACCCGCCTGCTGTGCGGGCGGCATCCGGCCGACGCCGTCGCGTTCACCCTGGTCGAGGCCGACCTGAGCAGCCGCGACCTCACGTACGGCCAGCTCGAGGCCGCTTCCGCCCGGTTCGCCGCCGCGCTGGCCGCGCACGGCGTGCGGCCCGGCGACCGGGTCGCGACGCTCATGGGCAAGTCCGCCGAACTGGTCACCGCGCTGCTCGCGATCTGGCGGCTCGGCGCGGTCCACGTGCCGCTGTTCACCGCGTTCGCGCCGCCCGCGATCGCGCAGCGGATCGTCGGCAACGGGACCCGCGTCGTCGTGGTCGACGCAGGTCAGCGCGCCAAACTCGACCCCAGCGACGACCTGCCCGCCGACCCGTCGCGGATCATCGTGACGACCGGCGAAGCGTCCGGCGGCGATCTGTCGTTCGAGGCGCTGCTGGACGAACCGCACCCGCTGCCCGACCCGGTCGCGGTCGGCGGCGACGGCACGCTGGTGGAGATCTTCACCTCCGGCACGACCGGCACCCCGAAGGCGGTGCCGGTGCCGCTGCGCGGGCTCGCCGGAATCCACTCCTACCAGGAGTTCGGCCTCGACCAGACCGACGAGGACGTCTTCTGGAACGCCGCCGACCCGGGCTGGGCGTACGGGCTGTACTTCGCGTTGCTCGGCCCGCTCGCGACCGGACGGCGCAGCATCCTGCTGCACGCCGGGTTCAGCCCCGAGCTGACCTGGCAGGTGCTCGAACGCTTCGGCGTCACCAACTTCACCGCCGGCCCGACGGTGTACCGCGCGCTGCGCAGCTCGGGCCTGCCGGTGCCGGCCGGTCTGCGGCTGCGGCACTGCTCGTCGGCCGGGGAGCCGCTGACGCCGGACGTCGTGACCTGGGCCGAGGAGGTCCTCGGCTGCCCGGTGCGCGACCACTACGGCCAGACCGAAACCGGCATGGTCGTCGGCAACGCCTGGCATCCGCACCTGATCGCGCCGGTGAAGACCGGTTCGATGGGACGGCCGCTGCCCGGGTTCGCCGTCGAGGTGCTGAAGGCGGGCAGCGACGAGATCGCGGAGGTCGGCGAGACCGGCCGCGTCGCGATCGACGTGTCCGCCAGCCCGCTGATGCCGTTCTCCGGCTACCGCGACGCCCCCGAGCGGACCGCGGAACGTTTCAGCGCCGACGGCCGCTGGTACTACACCGGCGACATCGCCGCCCGCGACCGCGACGGCTACTTGACCTTCGGCTCCCGCGACGACGACGTGATTCTCATGGCGGGCTACCGGATCGGCCCGTTCGAGGTGGAAAGCGCGCTGACGCAGCACGAGGCCGTCGCGGAAGCCGCGGTGATCGGCGCGCCGGACGAGCTGCGCGGGGAACTGGTGGTGGCCTACGTCGTGCTGAACCCCGGCGCCGAGGAGTCGGAGGAGCTAGTCGACGAGCTGAAGCAGACGGTCAAAACCCGCCTGGCCGCGCATGTTTATCCGCGGCGCATCCACTTCGTGGCGGAACTGCCGAAGACGCCGAGCGGCAAGATCCAGCGCTTCGCCTTGCGGGGCCGGGAACTGAGCACCGCTTCGAGCTGAGTTTTCCGGCGGCCGGTGCCACACTGGCCCGATGCCGCCTGATCTGCACGGCCGGGTCGCCCTCGTCGCGGGGGCGACCCGCGGTGCCGGGCGGGGCATCGCCGCCGCGCTCGGCGAGGCCGGTGCGACGGTGATCTGTACCGGGCGCAGCAGCCGTCTCGAACTGAGGCGCTCGGATTACGCCCGGCCGGAGACGGTCGAGGAAACCGCTTCACTGGTATCCCAGCTCGGCGGGGTCGGCGTTCCGTTCGTCGCCGATCACCTGGACCACGACGACGTCCGCCGGCTGGCCGCGTTCGTCCGCGCTGAATACGGACGGCTTCACGTGCTGGTCAACGACATCTGGGGCGCGGAGCGGCTCAAAGGCGGCCCGGCGGACTGGAACACGCCGGTGTGGGAACACGATCTCGACGCGGGGTTGCGGATTCTGCGGCTGGGTGTCGAGACGCATCTCGTGACGTCGCATTTCCTGCTGCCACTGGTGATCCGCGAGCCGGGCGGCTTGGTGGTTGAGGTGACTGACGGGACTTCGGCGCACAATGCTTCGCGCTACCGGATCTCGGTGTTTTACGACCTGGCCAAGGCTTCGGTGAACCGGCTGGCGTTCTCGCAGGGCCATGAACTCGCCGCTTACGGCGGGACGGCTGTCGCGGTGACGCCGGGGTGGCTGCGGTCGGAGATGATGCTCGACGCTTACGGGGTCAGTGAGGAGAACTGGCGCTCGGCTTTGGCGACGGGGGCTCCTGCCGGGTTCGCGGAGTCGGAATCGCCGCGGTACGTGGGCCGCGGGGTGGCGGCGATGGCGGCGGATCCGGCGCGGGAACGGTGGAATCAGCGGTCGGTGAGTTCGGCGGAGCTGGCGCGGGAGTACGGGGTGACGGATGTGGACGGGCGGCAGCCGGACAGCTGGTGACATCCTCACGACACCAGATCCGGTGGCGGTCAGGCACCAGCGAGTCTCGGCAGGCCGCGCACTACGGCCGCATACTCCGCCGTGATCCGCGAGACAATCTCCGCTGCCGGAAGGATTTCCGTGATCAGCCCGGCCGACTGTCCGGCCTCCACCTTCCCCGTCGCGACATCACCGTGCAGAGCGGCATCCTTCAACGACGAAGCCTGAAAAACCTTGCGCCGCAATTCCTCCTCAGCACCGGAAGCTTCCAGTTCAGCCATTCGGGCGGTGAAATCGTTCGACAGCGCGCGAATCACCCCGAGTCCATGACCCACCGTGCGCGTGTCATCAACGCCGGCGGCCACCACGGCCTCCTGATAAGCAGGGTGCACAGTAGCCTCGGAACTTGCCAGGAACCGGGTCCCGAACTGGGCCGCACCGGCGCCCAAAGACAGCATCGCGGCCAGACCGGCGCCATCGGCAACCCCGCCGGAGGCGATCACGGGGAGCGAAGGCACGGCCGAAACCACAGCGCGCACCAAAACCTGCGTCGTGACCATCCCCGGCGGCGGATGTCCGCCCGCTTCGGCGCCGACTACCACCAAACCGTCGACACCGGCGGCAGCGGCCTTCGAGGCATGCGAAACCCCGGCCACAACGTGCAGGCACCGGGTGCCGACAGCGTGGAACCGATCGAGATACCGTCGTGGGCCGCCCTGGGAGGCGATCAGCACGGGAGGGCGGCGGGCGAGCAGGAGGTCGATCACCTCGTCGGCGCCAGCCCGGTAGAGCGGCAGGTTCACTGCCCACGGACGGTCGGTTCCGGCGGCCATTTCGTCCAGTACCCGCGCCAGATCGGGCAAGCGCATCGGACCGGCGGCGACGACACCCAGGCCGCCAGCATTGGACACAGCCAAGGGCAAAGCCGAGGACGACGAGGCCCACGACATCCCGGCCTGGATGATGGGCAGGTCCAAGTCCAGCAGATCGGTGACTGAAGTACGCAGCCGCGTCATGAGTTCTCCAGCAGGGCTCGGGCATAGCGAGCCAGTTGGTTCTTCTGCACCTTGGCGCTGGCGGTCATGCCGATCGCCTCGAAACCGTCCACAATGCGCAGATGCCGTGGGACTTTGAAGCCTGCTAAACGTTCTTTCGCCCATAAGAGCAGGTCGTCCTCCGAAACGCCAGGCGCAGTCAGGACAACGAAAGCGAAGGGCACTTCGATCAATCGCTCGTCGGGGACGCCGACGACTGCGGCTTGCCGCACGGCGGGATGCCGGTGCAGCACATCCTCGACATCCGCGGGGGCCACGTTCTCCCCGCCCACCCGGATGATTTCCTTGGTGCGGCCGGTGAAATGGAACCGGCCCGAGTCGTCGAGCAGACCGACGTCTCCGGTGGACAGCCAGCCCTCGGGGTCGATGGTTTCGACGGTCCGCACGGGGTCGTCCAGATAGCCTTGCATGACGTTCCAGCCCCGCACCAGCACCGAGCCGGGTTCGCCGGGGGCGCAGTCGCGGGCGTCGTCCAGGGACCGGATGCGGATTTCCACTCCTGGTTCGGGGGCCATGGCTCCGGAGGCGCGGATTTCTTCCGGTTCCCACCACGCGGATTGGGCGACATTCGGAGACGCCTCGGAAAGTCCGTACCCGGCAACGCATTCGCGCGCGCCGAGTTCGTCGATGACGCGACGGACGACGGTGGGGGACGCGGCGACCCAGGCGCCGCGCAGGGAGAGGCGGCGGTGCGGGCGGTCGGGGTGGTTGAGCAGGAGCAGGGCGATGGTGTCGTTGCCGGAGAAGTGCGTGCAGCGCTCGGCTTCCAAGAGCCGCAACGCTTCTGCTGGCTCGAATTTCGGCATCGTCACCAATGTGGTGGCGTGTTGCAGGGAAGCCAGCACCGACAGGGTGCTTCCGGCGACGTGGAAGAACGGGCGCGCGGAATGGAACCGGTCGCCGGGGCGCAAACCCATGCGGGCACCGGAAAAGAAGGCGTCGGCGCACATGCTGCGGTGGGTCAGGAGAACGCCTTTGGGACGCGACGTTGTGCCGGACGTGTATTGCACGAGAAGGAGATCGTCCGGCGTGGCAACAGGTTCAGCGGGTGAACCGGCGGCCAGGAAATCGGTCCAGCTGTCTTGGCCCAGGATGATGATCCGCTGCAAAGAAGGCAGAGTGGCGCAACCGGGTTCAATACCGGCGTCGGAGAACAGTGCGGGGAAGTCGACGTTCAAGACGCGCTCGGCGGCGAACAGCGTGCTGAGGCCGGAGTGCGCAAGCGTGTAATGCACTTCGTCGGCGGTGAAGCGCGTGTTCACCGGGACGACTAGCGCGCCAAGAGAGCCCAATGCCAGGAAAAGCGTGACCCACTCGGGTGTATTGCCCAGGCAGAGCCCGACGCGGGAACCCCGGCCAATCCCGGCGGCGGCCAGCGCGCCGCGCACCCGGGCGACCTCGGCGGCCAGTTCCCGGTAGGTGATCCGGGCATCGGCGGTGACGACGGCCTCGACGTCGGGGGCCAGGAGCGCGGCCCGGGCGAGGGCGTCGTGGACGGTGAGCGGGCAGGCGGTGCGCAGGTCGGTCATCGGGTCTCTCCAGTGAACCGGG
The DNA here is from genome assembly GCF_006704225.1 of Amycolatopsis sp. Poz14. Taxonomy (NCBI): domain Bacteria; kingdom Bacillati; phylum Actinomycetota; class Actinomycetes; order Pseudonocardiales; family Pseudonocardiaceae; genus Amycolatopsis; species Amycolatopsis sp. Poz14. Next base: position 7,170,424 of record NZ_JACLHD010000001.1, on the reverse strand, counting down.
CGACGCCGTCGCGCCAGCTGCCGTCGGCGAGGTTCTGTTCGATGGCGGACATTTCGATCCGGATGCCGCGGTCCAGGTCGGTCTCCGAACCCAGGTCGACCGCCCGTTTGGTCAGGGCGATCGCGCCGGGCGGGGCGGCGGCGATGGCGGCGGCCACCTCGGTTCCGGCGGCAGCGAGGTCGGGGACGACGCGGTTGACCAAGCCGAGCGCAGCGGCTTCTGTGGCGGGCAAAGGCGTGTTGGTGAACAACAGTTCCTTGGCCCGCCGTTTGCCGATGGCGCGCTGAAGCCGTTGGGTCGCGCCGACCGTGCCCCAATGCGGTTCAGGGAACCGGAAAACGGTGCCCGTGGCGGCGAGGGCGAAGTCGGCGGCGAGGGTGATTTCCCCGCCGGAGCCGACGACGGTTCCGTGCACCAACGCGACAACGGGACAGCGGCAGGCCTCGATCGCCGCGTAAGCCGCGAAGGACGCGACTCGGCGGCGGCGGACCCAGGCGGCGTCCTTGCCGGTCCGTTCCTTCAAGTCCGCCCCGGCGCAGAAGACCGGACCGGCACCGCTGAGCAGAACAACCCGGGCGTCTGAGATGTCAACGGCGTCGAAGGCTTCCTTCAGCGCGTGGCACATCGCGAGGTCCACGGCATTGCGCGCCGACGGGCGGGCCAGTTCGACGCGGGCGATTCCGTCGGTGACATCCAGCGTCACGCGTTCGTTCATCAGATCACTCCCGCGGCCCGCAGGCCCTCGATCTCGTCGTCCGACAGCCCCGCCAGATCGCGCAGCACGACGTCAGTGTCCGCGCCGAGCACTGGAGGCGTTCCCGGTGCCGGAGCGTCTCCGGAAGTCTCGCGCAACGGCGTCCGCAGCGCTGGGAACGAGCCTTCGACGGGATGCGTGAACTCCCCGACGACGCCCCGCGCGACCGCGTGCGGATCGGCCAGCGCCTCGCGGACCGAACGCACCGCGCCAGCGGGGACCTCGGCCGCCTGCAGTTCTTTGACCAGCTGGTCCCGGTCGTGCTGGGCGATCGCCCCGCGCAGCGCCTTCATGACGCGCGCGCGATGTTCGACGCGGCCCGCGTTGTGCGCCAGCGAAGGGTCAGCGGCCAAAGTGGACAATCCGAGCACGGTGCACAGCGGCTGCCAATGCTGGTCGCTGCCGCTGATGTGCAGCCATTCGCCGTCCCCGGCCTGGAACGCCGCCGACGGCACCCGCCCCGGATGCTCGGTCCCGGTGCGCACCGGGTCCTCGCCGAGCGCGAACAGCCGCGCGGCGTTCAGGGCGTGCAGGCTGAGCTGGACGTCCATCATGGCGACGTCGAGGTGCCGGCCGCGACCGTCGGACGAGCGCCCGGCGAGCCCGGTCAGCACGGCGATCACCACCCACAATCCGGACGTCAGGTCCGCCACCGGCACCCCGGTTTTCGCGGGCGGACCAGCGGGATCGCCGGTCATCGCCATCACGCCGGACAGCGCCTGGAACACCGTGTCGTAGCCCTTGCGGTGCGCGTCCGGCCCGGTCTGGCCGAATCCGGTCGCGGACACCAGCACGAGGTCCGGGTTCGCCGCGGACAGTTCCGCGTAGCCGAGGCCGAGCCGGTCGAGCGTGCCGGGCAGGAAGTTCTCCACGACGACGTCGGCACGCGCGGCCAGCTTCCGGACGACGTCGCGGCCGCGCGGGTCCTTCAAGTCCACAGTGACCGATTGCTTGCCGCGGTTGAACGCGAAGAAGTACGCGCTCTCGCCGTGCGGCAGCCGGGGTTCGAAGCCGCGGGTTTCGTCGCCAGTGCCAGGGCGTTCGACCTTGATCACGGTCGCGCCGAGTTCGGCGAGGATCTGGGTGGCCAGCGGCGCGGCGAGGACCCGCGAGAGATCCAGGACCGTGACTCCGGCGAGCGGGCCGGTCATGAGCGGAACCCGCGCATCAGGGCGTTGACGTCCTGGCCGGCGCGCATCGCGGCGTCCGTCGGCAGGTCCGCGACGCGGTAGAAGAGGTCCTTGGCGGCGGCGAGCGCCCGAGGTTCGACCGAGGCCCAGCGCTGCGCGACCGCGAGCGCGGTGGGCATGATCTCGGCAGGTTCGACCACCTGGTTCACCAGCCCGTACGACAGGGCTTCCGCGGCGGTGAGCAGCCGGCCGGTGCTGACCAGTTCGAACGCCAGCTTCCGGCCGAGATGCCGGACCAGCCCGGTCATCACCAACGCGGGCACGATCGAATGCTTCAGCTCGGGGTAGCCGAATTTCAGGTCCGACCCGGCGACCACCAGGTCCGCTCCGATCGCGAGACCGGCACCGCCGCCGACCGCCGCCCCGCGCACCGCGCTGACGACCGGGACCGGCAGCTGCTGCATGCGCGTCTGGAGCCGGGCGGTGAGCGCGGCACGCTCGAGAACGGCTTCCGGCTGGTCCGGCGTGAGCGACGAGAACTCGTTCAGATCGGCCCCGGCACAGAATCCGCGCCCGGCCCCAGTCAAAACGACAGCGCGGACGCTCGGGTCTCGGCCGGCTTCGTCAAGCGCGGTGTCGAGCGCCCGGGTGAGCGCGGTGTCGAGCGCGTTGAGTTTGTCCGGCCGGTTCAACGTGAGGACGCGGACGGCGTCGTGATTTTCAGTCAGCAGCACAGGTTTCTCCCCAAAGAAAAGTCAGGCGGACGCGAAGCCGGCGCGGGCGACCATGCTGTGCAGCGGGCGGCCGAGCGCTTCTTCGCAGGCCGCGGACGCCGCGGCGAGCTGGTCGAGGTCGAGGCCGGTGTCGACGTCCATCGCGGCGAACAGGCTGGCCAGGTCCTCGGTGCACACGTTGCCGGTGAGCCCGGCCCCGTAGCCGATCTTCGCCGGATGCCCGCCGACGCCGCCCATCGCGGAATCGAAATGCCGGCACCCGGCTTCCAACGCGGCGACAGCGTTCGCGATCCCGGTCCCGCGCGTGTTGTGCAGGTGCGCGACCAGCGGCAGGTCCGGATGCTCGCGGGACAGCCGCGTGTACAGCGCGCGCACCGAACCCGGGGTCGCGACGCCGGTCGTGTCGCCCAAGGTCACCAGGCTCGCGCCGAGGTCGGCGAACCTCGCGGCGTCCTCGGCCACCCGGCCGGGGTCGACCTTGCCCTCGAACGGGCAGCCGAACGCCACCGAAACCACTCCGACCAGGCGAAACCGTCCGTCGGCGAGCTTGACCATCTCGGTCACGCGCTCCCATTGACCAGCGCGCGTGGTGCGCAGATTCCGCTCGGTGTGCGCTTCGGTGGCGGACACCAGCAGGCTCAGCTCTTCGGCGCCGTGCCCGGCTTCGAGGTCCGCGAGCGCGCGTTCGACGGCGCGCGGGTTCGGGCAGGTCGCCTTGAACGCGACGTCCGGGTGCCGGTCGATCCCGGCGAGCACCTCGGACGCGTCGGAGAACCCAGGCACCCGCGCCGGATGGCTGTAGCTGGTCGCCTCGATCCGGCGGAATCCGGTGCGCGCGAACGCGTTCAGCAGCGCGATCTTCGTCGCGGTCGGCACGGGCTCCGGCTCGTGCTGCAGCCCGTCGCGGGCGAAGCACTCGCAGATCGTGACGGCGTCGGACATCCTGGGCCCACCTCCTCGTCGGTGGATCCAGAAGTACGCGAGGGTGTTGATAAAGTCAACACTACTCGGCGGCCGGGTGAGCCCGCTCACTCTCCTCGACGGCCAGCGCGTGCTCGGCCAGCTTGTCCAGCGCGCGGTCGAGCACGCGCGCCTCCTCGCCGGTCAGGGTGGCGAGGAAGTCCGCGTCGCGCTCGTTGGCGGCGGTGATCAGGCCGCGGTACACCCGGGTGCCCTCGGCGGTCAGCGCCAGCTGCGACGTGCGCCCTGACCCGGCGGTGCGGTTCACCAGCCCGCGGTCGGTCAGCCGGCTGACCACGCGGCTCATCTGCGCTTTGTCGAGTCCGGCGCGGCGGGCGAGCCGGTTGAGCGTGAGCGTCGGGTCGGCCGCGATGAGCGCGATCGCGCGCCATTCGCCGAGGCTCACGTCGAAGTCCCGCCGGTAGCGCACCGCGGCGCTGCGCGACATCGCCGACGACGTGCGCGAGAGCCGGTAGGACAGCAGTCCGGAGATGGGGACCAGGTCTTGTCCGTCTGCGCGTTCGGCCATGGCCGTGCATCGTAGCCGTTACCCGCTGGGTGTTGACAGACTCAACACTCGATGCGGAGACTGCCACTCGCCCGATCCGGACGAAGGAGTCTCAGCCGTGGCCGAACCATCCGCTGTCACCGGCGCTCCGGCAACCGCCGCCGTCGACCGCAAAACGACCTATCGCACGATCGCCCGGCGCGTCATGCCGCTGCTGGTGCTGTGTTACGTCGTGAGCTACATCGACCGCACCAACATCGGGATCGCACAGCAGGGCCTGAAACGGGATCTCGGCTTCGGCCCGGCGGTGTACGGGCTCGGCGTCACGCTGTTCTTCGTCGGCTTCATCCTCTTCGAAGTCCCGAGCAACGCGCTGCTCGCCCGCATCGGCGCGCGCAAAACGCTCGCCCGCATCATGGCCACCTGGGGCGTGATGACCGTGGTGACCCTGTTCGTGCAGAACGAGATCATGTTCTACGCCGCGCGCTTCCTGCTCGGCGTCGCGGAAGCCGGGTTCTTCCCCGGCGCGCTGTACCTGCTGTCGCTGTGGTTCCCGTCGTCGCGGCGGACCCGGATGACGGCCGTGTTCTTCATCGGCATCCCGGTGTCCGGCGCGCTCGGGTCGGTGATGTCGGGCTGGATCATGCACTCGCTCGGCGGCGTCGGCGGGCTCGCGGACTGGCAGTGGCTGTTCCTGATCGAAGGGATCCCGCCGATCCTGCTCGCCGGGCTCGTGCTGCTCTTCGTCACCGACGGCCCGGGGCAGGCGAAGTGGCTCACCGCGGACCAGAAGGCGGCCGTGCGTGCCGACCTCGATGCGGACCTGCGCGACAAAGGGGAGACGAAGCAAAAGCACAGCGGACTGCTGCTCGCGCTGCGCGACCCGAAGGTCTGGATCCTCGGGCTCTGCGCGTGCGGTGCGTACACGCTGGCGAACGCTGTCTCGTACTGGACGCCGCGGATCATCGCCAACGCCGGCGTCGGCAACGTGCTGAACCTCGGCTTCTTCTCGGCGATCCCGCCGCTGCTCGGCATCGTGGTGATGCTGCTGGTCGGCAGGCATTCCGACCGCACCCTGGAGCGGCGCTGGCACGCGGCGACGAGCTGGATCGTGGCGGTGTTCGCGATGCTGGCGATCTCGGTGTCCGGCGGCAACGTCGTGGTGGTCATCCTGCTGCTCGCGGTGATGGCGGCCGCGCACTACTCGGGGCTGACGGTGTTCTACTCGATCCCGTCGATCTACCTGACCGACCGGGCCGCGGCGACCGGGATCGCGGTCGTGACGTCGATGGGCTCGTTCGCCGCCGCCGCTTCGCCGTCGCTGCTCGGGTTCATCGAATCCTCGACCGGGAGCCTGTCGCTGGGGCTGCAGATCAGCGCGGGCATCATCCTGCTCGCCGTCGTGGTGCTGCTGGTCGGAGTCCGCCCCGGCGACCTTCGCGAACGGCGGCGCTGACCCTCCAAAGTGTGCCTTTCGGCACGCGGCAGCCCTTCCGACCTCGGCGGGCTGCCCGGCCGGTCTTCTCTCTCATCGCTCTCACAGGAACCCCGGAGTAGACCGGGTGCCGCCGGAGGGAGGAGCGGTGAGCGATGGAGCGCGCGAACGGGCACTGGGCCGAACGGATCGGCGTGGTCGCGCTGGTCGCGGTCCTGCTGGGCGGGGCCGCCTACGGGTGGGCCGAGCTGCGCGCGCTGCTGTCCGGGGTCGCCACGTCGACCGCGCTCGACGGGCAGGCCCGGCCGGGCGGGGACACCAACATCCTCGTCATGGGACTCGATTCGCGGCTCGACGAACGGGGCGAACCGCTTCCCGCCGAGCTGTACGAACAGCTGCACGCGGGAGACCAGCACGTCGGCGGGTACAACACCGATGTGCTGATGCTGCTGCACGTTCCGGCGGACGGCGGGCATCCCACGGTCATCTCCATTCCGCGCGACGATTACACCGATCTCGCCGGCTGTCCGGACGGAGTGTGCCAGGGCCGGATCAAGGAGGCATACGGGTACGCGTTCGCCGCGGAAGCCAAACGTCTTGCCGCGCAAGGCGTCACCGAGAAGGCGGCTCGCGAACAGAGGTCTCGGGACGCCGGCCGCGCGGCAGAAGTCGCTACGGTGCGCCAGTTCCTCGGCGGAGTCGCGGTGGACCATTTCGTCGAAGTCACCCTGGTCGCGTTCTATCAGCTGGCGCAGGTCGTGCAGCCGATCACGGTGTGTTTGACCGAGGCCGCCCACGACAGTTACTCGGGTGCGGATTTCCCGAGCGGGCAGCAGCGGATTTCCGCGGCGCAGGCGCTCGCGTTCGTGCGGCAGCGGCGCGATTCGCAGCACGAGTTCACCGACCTGGACCGGGAACGGCGCCAGCAAGCGTTTCTCGTTTCGCTGGCGCATCAGCTGGAAGAAGGCGGGGTGTTCGGCGACCCGGGGAAACTCGGGCAGCTGGTTTCGGTCGCGCGGCAGAATGTCGCGATCGATTCCGGGCTCGACCTCAACGCGCTGGCGCGGCAGGCGGAATCGTTCGCCGGCGGGGATCTGACCTTGGCGTCGCTTCCGGTCGAACGGTTCGAAAAAGACGCGCGCGGCGAAGACGTCAATATCGTCGATCCGGTGCAAATACGGGCCGCCGCGGCCCGGCTGCTTGGCCGGACCGTCCCGCCGCCGCCCGCCGCGACGGCCGGGCCCGCGGTGGACGTGGTGAACGCGAGCGGCCGTGAGGGCGCGGCCGCTCGGGTGCTGAAGACTCTCCCGTCGCGGGGATACCGCGCCGGGCGCACGTCCAACGCGCGGCACACGCACCGCACCGTCGTCCGCTACGGGCGCGGGGATTCCGCGTCGGCGGCGAAGCTCGTGGCCGCCCTCGGCGGCGGGTACGGCGTGGGTTACGACGGCGCGCTGGCGGCGGGGGAGTTGAAGCTGGTGCTCGGCACCGATTTCCGGGAAAAGGCCGGCGAGGCCCCTCCGGTGCCGGTCGCCCCGGTTTCGCCCGCCGACGAATTGTCCGGAGGCGGGGTGCCCTGCGTGCGGTGAACGGGAGAAGCACAAAGATCCTGTGAACCGGTTGAGAACGAATTCCGAAATTAACTCTGCCGAGTGACGCCGGCGGCAGTGCGTCCGCTAATGTCCGGACTCGCGTGACGAGCCGCACAGCAGCGGCCGGAGGATTGCCCGATATCTGTTCTTGTTCCGATTTCAGCGTCCGGGAACGGCGCTGCTGCTTCAGCCCGGCCTCACGCCGCCCATTGTTGAGTGGTTTCCGGCCGGTTTCGTGACTCGTGTTCTCCTGGAAAGAGGTTTTCCTGTGACGCTGGACGCGGATCGGGCGCGCATCGTCGCGCCCGAGAGGCTCGCCGAAAAGGCGACGGCGGTTTACCAGGCGGGCCCCGCGCCCGCCGTGCGCACGCTTTACGACATTTTCGCCGGAACGGTGCGCAACCACCCGGACGCGCTCGCACTCGACGACGGAACCGAGCGCGCGACGTACCGCGATTTCGCCGCACAGGTCGAAGAACTCGCCGGACGACTCCGCGCCGCCGGGGTCATGCCGGGCGACCGCGTCGGCATCCGGATGACCTCCGGCACCGCGGCGCTGTACCGCAGCATTCTCGCCGTTCTTTCCACTGGCGCTGCTTATGTCCCGGTCGACGCCGACGATCCGGCCGACCGCGCCGAGACCGTGTGGACGGAAGCTCAGGTAAGCCTGGTCCTGACCGACGCGGGAGTGCCGGCGTCGCGTGGACCGCAGTGGCCGCGAGTGCGTCCGCAGCCGCAGGACGACGCGTGGATCATCTTCACCTCCGGCTCCACCGGAAAACCCAAGGGCGTCGCGGTCACGCATCGCGCGGCTGCGGCCTTTGTGGACGCTGAAGCCCGGCTGTTCTGCCCCGCGCAGCCGCTCGGCCCGGGCGATCGCGTGCTGGCCGGGCTGAGTGTCGCGTTTGACGCGTCGTGCGAGGAAATGTGGCTGGCGTGGCGGCACGGCGCGTGCCTGGTCCCGGCGCCGCGTTCGCTCGTCCGCGCGGGTGCCGACCTCGGACCGTGGCTGGTCGAGCGAGGCGTCACGGTCGTGTCCACCGTGCCGACGCTCGCCGCGCTGTGGCCAGTGGACACTCTGGCCAGCGTCCGGTTGCTCATCCTCGGCGGCGAAGCGTGCCCGCCGGAGGTCGTGACGCGCTTCGACGACGGCAAACGGGAAATCTGGAACACTTACGGCCCAACGGAAACCACCGTCGTCGCGTGCGCGCAACGGCTGCGCGCGGGCGAACCGGTACGGATCGGGCTGCCGCTCGACGGCTGGGAACTCGCGGTCGTCGACCCCGAGGACCCGGCGGGCATTCCGGTGCCGTGGGGCCGCAGCGGGGAACTGGTGATCGGCGGCACCGGCCTCGCCCGGTACCTCGACGCGGCGAAGGACGCGCAGAAATTCGTGCCGCTGCCGGGGCTCGGCTGGAGCCGCGCGTACCGCAGCGGCGATCTGGTGCGCGCGGTGCCGGAGGGGCTGGAGTTCGTCGGCCGCGCGGACGGCCAGGTCAAGATCGGCGGACGACGCGTCGAACTGGGCGAGATCGACGCCGCGCTGCGTGCCTTGCCCGGTGTCGCGGCCGCCGCGACGGTCGTGCAGCGCACGGACAGCGGCGCGCAGGTGCTGGTCGGCTACGTGGTGCCGGAGGGCGAGAGCCTCGATCGCACCGCAGCGCGCAGCCTTCTGCGGGACCGGTTGCCCGCGGCGTTGGTGCCCCGGCTCGCGTTGGTCCCGGATCTGCCGGTGCGCGCGTCGGGCAAGCTCGACCGCGACGCGTTGCCTTGGCCGCTGGAGGAACCAGCCGCCGCGCCGGTGGTGCCGTCCGATCCGAAGCTGGCTTGGCTGTTGCAGGTGTGGAGCGAACACCTCGGAACCACCGCCGGTCCGGACGACGACTTCTTCGACCTCGGCGGCTCGAGCGTGACCGCCGCGCGGCTCGTTTCCGTGCTGCGCGAAAGGTATCCCAGCGCGGCAGTGTCCGATGTGTACTCCTGTCCGACTCCGCGGGAGCTGTACGAACGCCTCGCCGGAGCGCCGGTCGAAACGGTCGCGGCGGAAGAGCCGCAGGTCGCTCCGGTGCGCGGCAGCGGCTGGTGGCAGGCCGGGGTGCAGCTGGTTTTGCTGGCCCTGTCCGGAACGCGGTGGCTGCTTTCGGTGTCGCTGCTCGGCTCGCTGGTTTCGCTGGTGCTGCCGTTGCAGTGGCTGCCGCGGATGTCGTGGTGGATCCTCGTGCCCGCGTGGCTGGTGCTGCTGAGCCCGCCGGGCCGGATGCTGCTCGCCGCGGGCGGCGTGCGGGTGCTGCGCGGAAAGCTCGCGCCGGGGGAGTACCGGCGCGGCGGCTTTGTCCACATGAGACTGTGGACGGCGGAACGGTTCGCCGCGGTGGCGGGCCCGCCCGGAGTCGCCGGAACGCCGCTCGCCGCGCCGTACGCCCGGTTGCTCGGCAATCGGGTCGGCCGAGGTGTGGACCTGCATTCGCCGCCGCCGGTGAGCGGCCTCGCCGACTTCGGCGACGGCTGCGCGATCGAGCCCGAAGCGGACCTGGCCGGATGGTGGCTGGACGGCCCGGTGCTGCGGATCGGCCAGGTCTCAGTCGGAGCCGGTGCCCGCGTCGGTGGCCGCAGCACGCTGTTGCCCGGCACGGATCTCGGCACCGGATCGGTGCTGCTGCCGGGCTCGACGCTCGACACCCGCGTACCCGACGGCGCGGTCTGGGGCGGCTCCCCGGCCGGTCCCTCGGGCGAACGCCCATCACGGCCGACCGTGCTGGCACCGCGGGCGAAGCGGTACTCGCTGGCCTTCGCGCTCGGCGGCACGGTGCGATCGATGTTCATGCTGGTGTCCGCGATCCCGCTGATCGTGGTCGCACTGTTGCTGATTCCGGCGGCGGACGATCCGCGCGGCGCCGCACTGGCGATCCTGCCGTGGACGCCGTTGCTCGTTCTCGCCGGAATCGTCGTGTACGCCTTGACGATCGTCCTGCTCGTGCGGCTGGCGAGCCTGGCCGTGCGACCGGGGGTTTATCCGGTGCTCAGCCGCGCGGGCTGGGCGGCCTGGTTCGTGCACGAACTACTGGAAATCGCCCGGCGGCAGCTGTTTCCGCTCTACGCCGCGCTGGCGACGCCGGTCTGGATGCGACTGCTGGGCGCCCGAATCGGCCGTGGCGTGGAACTGTCCACTGTGCTCAGTCTGCCGTCGCTGCTGCGAGTGCGGGACGGCGCGTTCCTGGCCGACGACGTCCTCGCCGCGCCGTACGAACTAGACCGCGGCTGGGTCCGGCTGGGCGTCTCGGAAGTCGGGGAACGCGCGTTCGTCGGCAACTCCGCAGTCGTCGGCCCGGACCGGACGCTCGGTTCCGCGTCACTGGTCGGCGTCCTGTCCGACACCCCGGCAGCCGTCCCCGACGGCACGTCCTGGCTCGGCCGCCCCGCGTTGGAGCTGCGCCGGACCGCGGACACCGTCGATCCCGCCCGCACCTTCGCGCCGCCGCGCCGGTTGAAACTCGCCCGCGCGTTGGTCGAATCCTGCCGGATCGCGCCGCTGCTGATCGCGGGCCTGCTCGGGCTCGCCGTGAGCGCGGTACTGACCGGAGTGGACATCGCGGACGGCTTCTGGATCGCCGCCGCGCTCGCGCCCGCGGTGTTCGTCTCGGCCGGTCTCTTCGCCGCGCTGCTGACGACGCTGATGAAATGGACGCTGGTCGGCCGGTTCCGGCCGGGACGGCATCCATTGTGGAGCGCGTTCGTGTGGCGGAACGAGCTGTACGACACGTTCGTCGAGACGCTCGCGGTGCCGTGGTTCGCCGGATCGTTCCTCGGCACGCCGGTGCTGAACTGGTGGCTGCGCACCCTCGGTGCCCGGATCGGCCGCGGCGTCTGGTGCGAGAGCTACTGGCTGCCGGAAACGGACCTCGTCCACCTCGGCGACGGTGCCGTGGTGAACCGTGGCTGCGTGCTGCAAACACACCTGTTCCACGACCGCGTCATGCGGCTGGATCCGGTGCGCCTCGGTGCTGGAGCGACCCTCGGGCCGCGCGCGTTCCAACTGCCGGGCAGCGGAATTTCCGACGGCGCGACGGTCGGTTCGGGTTCGCTGGTGATGGCGGGGGAGACGGTCCCGCCACGCACCCGATGGCGGGGGACGCCGGTCCGTCCCTGGCGGTGAGCCAACCACTAGCCTGGGCGGACCATGGACTACCGGAAACTGTTCGGCGAGATCCGCCGATACCCGGGGCTTTACGGGCTGGACGGCAGTTATCACGACTACTGCACGTTCCTCCTCGGCGTCGACACCGGCAACGGCGGGCAGCTGCTCACAGGCTTCCCGGACCGCACGAGGGCTGGCGCGACGAAGCCGCCGGTGCGGGCCGGGACACCGCGAACGACCTGCTCTTCTCGCTGCTGGACGAGTTCTTCGAGAAGCAGGCTCAGCCCCGCGGGACGGCGGCCATCTTCGACGAGTACCTGACCTGGCGCAAAGCCCAGCCCTGGCATCGCGGGTGAAGCCGAACTGCCACCACTCAGTCAGACCGCTGCGGCTTGAGCTGCGTATGCGCCGCACCGATGGAGAGCGCGGCATCGACTTCTTCTGCGGACAGCCCCGCCGCGGCAAGCACCTCCCGGGTATCCGCTCCCGGCGGTCGCGGCGATTCCGCGGCGCACCCCGGCGTACGGCCGAGTTTCACCGGCACCCCGACCCCGCGATACCCGTCCCGTTCCACGACCATTTCCCGGTGCCGTACCTGCGGCGCGTTCATCGCCTCCGCGATATCGTGCACCGGCGAAGCCGGAACTCCCTTCGCCAGCAACAACTCGGTCAAGGAGTCCCGTTTGTACTGTCTGATGAGGACACTCAGCTCGGCCCGCAACGAACCCACATTGCTGACCCGGTCGGCATTCGAAGCAAACCGCGGATCGGAAGCCAGCCCAGGCGCACCGAGCACGTCGACCAACGCCGCGAACTGCCGGTCATTCCCCGCGCCGACAAAGAACAGCCCGTCCGCCGTCGAGAAAGTCTCGTAAGGCGCGATCGACGGATGCGCGGACCCTGTCCGCTGCGGCACCGCGCCGTCAGCCAGCCACGCCGCCGAATGCGGATGCAGCAAGCTGATCACCGTGTCCAGCAACGAACAATCCACCAGCTGCCCGAGCCCGGACCGCGCCCGCTCGTGCAGTGCCAGCAGGATCCCGGAAAACCCGAGCACCCCGGTCACCACGTCGACCACCGGCACGCCGATCCGCAACGGCGGCCCGTCGGCCTCGCCGTTCACGCTCATCAGCCCGCCATAGGCCTGCAACACCGCGTCGTACCCGGGCAGCCCGCCGAGCGGTCCGTCCGTGCCGAACCCGGTGATGCGGCAATGGATCAGCGCCGGATACTCCGCCCGGATCGTCTCGTCCGGCCAGCCCCAGCGCGCGAGCGTGCCCGCCTTGAAGTTCTCCACCACCACGTCGGCTCCCGCGAGCAGGGTGCCGAGCAGCGAACGACCGTCCGGACCGGACAGATCGAGCACGATGTTCTTCTTGCCCCGGTTGAGATTCGCGTAGTACGCGCTGGTCCCTTCGGACAGGAACGGCGGACCCCAGCCCCGCGTCTCGTCCCCGGCGGGCGATTCGACCTTGATCACCTCGGCCCCGTGGTCGGCCAGCATCTGCGTGCAGTACGGCCCGGCCAGCACCCGCGACAGGTCCAGCACCCGCAGCCCGTCGAGCGCGCCCATCAGTAGGACCTCGGCAGCCCGAGCACGTGCTGGGACACGTAGTTCAGCACCATTTCCTGGCTGATCGGCGCGAGCCGCAGCAGCCGCGCCTCGCGGAAGTAGCGCTCGACGTGGTACTCCCGCGCGTAGCCCATCCCGCCGTGGGTCTGGATCGCCTGGTCGGCGGCCTGGAACCCGGCGTCCGCGCACAGCCATTTCGCCATGTTCGCCTCCTTGCCGGCCGGCAGACCGCGGTCGTAGCGCCAGGCGGCGTTGCGCGCCATCAGCTCCGCCGCGTCGAGCCTGGTCGCGGCCTCGGCCAGCGGGAACGCCAGCCCCTGGTTCTGCCCGATCGGACGGCCGAACACCTGCCGTTCCCCGGCGTAGCGAACCGCGCGGCGCAGGGCGGCGCGGCCGATGCCGAGCGCTTCGTGGGCGAGCAGGATGCGTTCCGGGTTGAGCCCGTCGAGCAGGTACCGGAAGCCCTTGCCCTCCTCGCCGACACGCGCCGATTCCGGCACCCGCAGCCCGTCGATCAGCACCTCGTAGGAGGACACCGCGTTGCGGCCGAGCTTGGGGATCGCGCGCAGCTGCACCGCGTCGGACTCGATGTCCACTACGAACAGGGACATGCCGTCGGTCGGCTTCTCCACCTCTTCGCGCGGCGTGGTGCGGGCGATCAGCACCATCTTCTGCGACTGGCCCGCCTTGGTGATCCAGACCTTCCGGCCGTGCACCACGTAGGAATCGCCGTCGCGGCGGGCGAAGGTGGAGATGCGCGTGGTGTCGGTGCCCGCGTCCGGCTCGGTCACGCCGAAGCAGACGTGCAGCGACCCGTCGACCGCGCCGGGCAGGATCTCCCGGCGCATTTCCTCGCTGCCGTGCTTGACGATCGTGTTCAGCCCGAAGATCGTCAGGTGCATCGTGCTGCACCCGTTCATCCCGGCCCCGGACGCGGCCACTTCTTCCAGCAGCAGCGCGGCTTCGAGGATGCCGAGCCCGCCGCCGCCGTACTGCTCCGGGATCGCCATGCCGAGCCAGCCCGCGGAGGCGAACGCGTCGTAGAACTCGCGCGGGAACTCGGCCCGTTCGTCGCGTTCGGCCCAGTACTCGTCGGGGAACCGGGCGGCCAGCTCGCGCACGGCGCGCCGGATGTCCTCCTGGTCTTGGCTCAGCTGGAAGTCCACAGTGCTGCTCTCCATCGTGCGTATATGAGAACGCTAAGTTCGGATATACGTCCAACGTAAGGCGGCGCGCGGTTCGGGTCAAGCGCCGTTCCGGGCGGTCGGCGCGATAGGGTTCGTATCTGCGAACGCAGGGGAGGCTGTCATGACCGAGTCGAGCGCCAAGGCGCACCGGACGGTCGGCCGCGTCACCAGCATCCTCGAGTGCGTCGCGCGGCAGCCCGGGATGCGGCTGCACGAGCTGTCGGTCGCTCTCGACGCGCCCAAATCCTCGGTGTTCGGCCTGGTCAAAGGCTTGGTGTCAACCGGCTACCTGGTCGAGGCCGACGGTGCCTACCGGCTCGGCCCGGCGCTGGGGAACCTGCTCACCGGCGGCCTGCCCGGCATCGCGACCGCGGCCCGGCCCGCCCTGGAGGAGCTGCGCCGCCGGTTCGGCGAGACGGTGATGCTCGGCGCCGAGGTCGGGGATTCGCTCATCTACGTGGACGCGGTCGAGTCCGAGCAGCCGATCCGCTACTCGGCACCGCTCCGCACGCGGCGACCGCTGTATCCGCCGAGCGCGGGCAAGATCGTTCTCGCGTACTGGTCGGCGCGCCGGCGCGAGGCGTACCTGAAGTCAGTGCTCCCGGACGCCGAGCGCGTGCGGGCCGCGATGGACGAACTCGACACCGTCCGCGCCGAGGGCGTCGCGCTCAACCGCGGCGAAACCCTGCCCGACGTGAGCGCGGCGGCGCGGCCGATCCTGGTCGACGGAGAGGTCGTCGCGGCGATCGCGGTCGCGGGCCCGACCACGCGGATTTCCGGCCGCCTGCCGGAGATCGGCGACGCGCTCGCCGGCATCACCGCAGCGGTCGTGAAGCGCTGGGAAGCCGCGCGCCAGAGCTGACTCACCGCGTGCGTGTTGGGCGCGGCTAGAACCGTGATCAACACGCACGACCCTCGATCCACCCCCTTGACCGCCGACCCTGCGGCCTCTTAGCATCCGGATATACGCATCATGCGTTCCCAAATACGCACGCAACGGCGCGCGCCGGCTGGCTTCCGCTCGCCTGTGCCCCAGTTCCGGAGAGCAGGACCATGCCCAGTGTTGTGGACGACAGCGTCGGAACGACCCGGAAAGCCCCGCGCGGAGTCGGGGTCGCGGTGGTCGTCGGCTCCGCGCTCGAGTGGTTCGATTTCTATCTCTACGCGTCGATGGCCGCGCTGGTGTTCGGCCACGTCTTCTTCCCGCCCGGCAACGACGCCGCCGCGACGATGGCCTCGGTCGCGACCTTCGCGGTCGGCTTCCTGGCCCGCCCGATCGGCGGCATCGTGTTCGGTGCGCTCGGCGACCGGATCGGGCGCAAGAAAGTGCTGTCGTGGACCTTCGTGCTGATGGGCGTTTCCTCGGCAGGCATTGGATTATTGCCGAGTTACGCGAGCGCCGGGCTTCTCGCGCCGGTTCTGCTCGTGGTGCTGCGGCTGCTGCAAGGACTCGGCGCCGGGGCGGAATTCGGCGGCGCGATCGCAGTCGCCTACGAGCACGCTGATCCGCGCAAACGCGGGCGGCAAGGTTCGTGGCCCGCGCTGGGCGTGAACGTCGGGTTGCTTGTCTCCTCGCTCGCCGTCGCCGGACTGACCACTTTGGACAAGGAGTTCCTGCACGGGTTCGGCTGGCGGATCCCGTTCCTGGCCAGCTTCCTGCTCGTCGGCGTCGGACTGTGGGTGCGCCGCCGGGTTCCGGAAACCCCGGAGTTCGAGAACCTGGTGCGCAGCAAGAAAAACCGGCCGCGCGGCTGGGCGAACCGGCCGTTGGTGAAGCTGTTCCGCAGTGACTGGCGCGCGCTCGCGGTGGTCATGGTGATCACCATCGGCTACAACGGCGTCAGCTACGTGTTCAAGACGTTCTCGCTCGCCTACCTGACGAATTTCCGTGGCGTGCCGGCGAATATCGGCGCGCTGGGGATCAGCATCGCGAGCGCGACGGCGATCGTGACGGTGCCGATCGCCGGGTGGATCAGCGACCGGATCGGCGCGAAGAAGGTCGTGGTCGCCGGCGGGGTCGCGACGGGATTGCTGGCGTTCCCGTTCTTCTGGCTGCTCGACACCGGAAGCAGCTGGTTCATCTGGCTCGGCCTCGTGCTGGCGACCGGCATCGTGGTTCCGGCGATGCTGTCGGCGCAAGGAGCGTTCCTGGCCAAGCAGTTCCCGGCCGAGGTCCGCTCGACCGGGCTGGGCACCGGCCGCGAGGTCGGGGGAGCGGTGTCCGGCGGGCTGGCCCCGCTGGCCGCGTTGGCGATCGTGGAAGCCTCCGCGACGCACGCGACCTGGGGTGTTTCGCTGCTGTTCATCGCGGGTGCGTTGTGCATCGGCCTCGGCGCGCTCGCCGATCAGAGCCGCAGCAAACTCAACTGAGCCGCGGCCACCGGGTGCGGGTCTTGGGCAGTTCCGGACCGTAGACGGCTTCGGCGACCGAGCGTTTGAGGTTCGCGCAGTGGTGCAGCACGTGTGCCGGGAAACCGTTGCCGGAAGGGCGTTCCGGTGGTTTCTCGGCACCGGCTGGGACGAGTGTCCATCCGGAGCCGAGTTCGATGAGGCTTTGGTGTTTCGTGGTGTAGTACTCCGGCGAAACGTCGACTGCCACGCCGGTCGCGCCCGCCGCGGCGGCGACCAGATGCAGATGGAAGCGGCTGGAGATCCAGGTCTGTCCGGGCGCGAGCGGGAGACCGCGATGCCACACGTCGCGGAACGGGTGGAATTCCGCACCGGGCAGTTCGTGTTCCAGCAACGCGAAAACCTCGCGGTCGACGCGAGGAATCCCTTCCACCACAGCGAGTTCGCCCGGCGGCAGCCGCCACTCGCGCACCAGGCCGAGCACCTGGGCGGCGAGCGAGGACGGTCGCTCGGTGCCGATGTCCGACTGCATGCACAGGACGAACTCGCGCGTCGTGGGCGTCGTCGGCGGTTGCGGCGCAAGGAAAGCGTCGTCGCAGGACCGCTCGACACCCGCGACGCCGTGCAGGAGTTCGGCGGACGGATCGTCGCGGACGTCCACGACGTCGAAACGCTCGGCAAGCGCGCGCAACAATACGGCCGCGCCCGGCGGGAAGGGGACGAAACCCTGTCCGGTCATCGCCGAACGGGCTCCGGAACGCTGCGCGGCCGCGGCGGCCCCGGCGACCAGTCCCAGGTGCCGGGGCCACAGCGCGTTGACGTAACCGCCGCCGATCAGATGCACGACGTCGAGCTTGCCGAGCAGTTCGATCCCCGCGTCCCAGCGCGGCGCGCGACCGGGGTCGTGCACCGCGGACCGCACCCAGGACGCGACTTCCCACGGATCGTCCGACGGCGCTTCGCCGCACAGCCGCCACAAGGTGTCCGTGCAGCGCAAACGCGGATGCAGGTCGCCGAACAAATGCTGTGCGGGACCCGGCGAATGGGTGTCGAGCCAGACTTCCGCGTCCGGCTCGGTGCGGGCCAAGCGGCGGATCCAAGCCGCGGCGATCAGTTCGTCGCCGAAGTTCGGATAGCCGCTCGGCCCGACCAGGTAATGCCGGCGGGGGGACGGGGCAGGAGTCACGAAGCGACGCTGAGCTGCGTGTCCAACGCCTGGTCGCCCTGTGCCTTCTCGCTTCCGCTCGGCTCGGCCTGGATGCGGTCCTTGGCCACGCCGTCGCCTTCGAGCGCGGTCGAGATCGCCTGCGCGCGCTCCTCGGACAGCTTCTTGGCCTTGTCCGCGTCCGGGTAGCCGGCGTGGGTCTCGACCTTCAGCTTGACATCGTTGCCCTGCATGGCTTTCGCGATCGCGGCGAGGCCTTCCTTGGCCTTGGCGGTCAATTCCGCCTTCTCCGGCTCGAACTTGATCGGCGAGGCCTGCGAGGCCTGCTGGATCGCGGCGGTGACCGTCTGCGCGGCCGGGCCGCCGGCGTTCTGCCCGGGGGCTCCGTTCTGGCCGGACGCGCCGTTCTGCCCGGCGTCGCCGGACTGGTTGGCTCCGCTGGGCTGTGCGGCTCCGCTGGACTGGGCGGTGTTCTGCCCGGACGCTCCGGATCCGGACGAGTCGTTCGATCCGCCCGACCCGCACGCGCTGACCAGCGCGACGACGGCTGCGGCCCCGACGACCGCCTTGACGAGTGCCCTCTGCATGAGAATTGCGCTCCTTCGGCTGGGTTCGCCGGGATCTGAACACGGGGCCAAGACCGCGGCAACCGGGACGCACCCGGCGAACGCGCCAAGCCACCGCCCGGTTTCGCCCCGTCAGCAGGGAAGGGGCGGCGGCTCGCGGCCTCGCCCGCGGAAACTGACATCCACCCGGGTGAGGGACCCGGGAAGTCCACAAAGGACAGTAAGATCGCGACGCGCGGGGCAGCTGTATAACGACCTATTCAGCGCGCCTTGAGGCGATTTGTCCGACTGGGCCGACGGCGAACCGGAGGCGCGCGTTCCGGTCCGATCAAGGGGCAAAAAGCCCCGGGGTGCGCCGCGGATTACCGGGGTGCATCTCAGGGTGTTCCCCGATGCCGGGCAGTCACGGCCGCCAGCATGCTGATCGATGTGACCCTCATAACGCGGAAGGCCAAGGCGGCGGCGCCCGCGATCGCTGCCGGCGCGTTGGCTTTCTCGCTGGTGCCGATTCTCCTGTTGCACCTGGTGGCGGCGGGCACGATCGACCCGGTCCGCGACGTCATCAGCGATTACGTCTTTCCGCCCGGGAGTGCGGTGCTGCTGGCCGCGGCCTCGCTCGGGCTGGCCGGTGCGTCGTTGCTGGTCCGGCACGCGTTGCTCAAGCAGGGGTTGCCGAAACGCAGCCCGGAATCGGTGCTGATCGCGTTGTGGGCGGCCGGATTGGTCGTCGCGACGTTCTTCCCGACCGATCCGACCGGCGTGGAGACGTCGTTTTCCGGTGCGGTGCACCGGTATGCCGGCGCGGCGATGTTCGTGTGCCTGCCGCTGGCGGGATGGTTGCTGGCACGCCGCCGGCCGGAAGCGACAGCGGTGCGCTGGCTTTCGCTGGCCGCCGGTGCCGCTTCGCTCGCCTTTCTGCTGGCCCACGCGCCGTTGCTGGAGCAGTCCGTACCTGAATTTCTGGGGTTGTTCGAGCGCGTGCTGTACGCCCTGCTCTACGCACAGCTTTTCGCGGTCGCCGCGACGGCCCGGACCGAGGTGGACTCATGACGATCCTCGCCATCGCGCTCGCCGTGCTCGGCGCGGTTTTCTTTTCCACTGGCGCACTTCTGCAGCACGGCGTGGTCACCGGACTGCCCGGCCGCCCGCGGATCGGGGAGCTGGTCCGCGCGCCGCGCTGGCTCGGCGGGCTGGCCCTGCTCGGTTCGGGCGCGGGCGTGCACGCGGTCGCGCTGGCACAGCCCTTCGCGGTCGCCGCGACGGCCCGGACCGAGGTGGCCTCATGACGATCCTCGCCATCGCGCTCGCCGTGCTCGGTGCGGTTTTCTTTTCCGCTGGCGCGCTTCTGCAGCACGGTGTCGTCACCGGGCTGCCCGGCCGGCCGCGGATCGGGGAGCTGGTCCGCGCGCCGCGCTGGCTCGGCGGGCTGGCCCTGCTCGGTTCGGGCGCGGGCGTGCACGCGGTCGCGCTGGCACAGCCCTTCGCGATCGCCGCGACGGCCCGGACCGAGGTGGCCTCATGACGATCCTCGCCATCGCGCTCGCCGTGCTCGGCGCGGTTTTCTTTTCCGCTGGCGCGCTTCTGCAGCACGGCGTGGTCACCGGGCTGCCCGGCCGGCCGCGGATCGGGGAGCTGATCCGCGCGCCGCGCTGGCTCGGCGGGCTGGCCCTGCTCGGTTCGGGCGCGGGCGTGCACGCGGTCGCGCTGGGGATGGCTCCGCTGACCGTCGTGCAGCCGGTCGGGGTCATCGCCGTCGCGATCACCGCGATTCTCGACCGGCGGCGGCGGGATCTGCCCGCGGTCGCGGTCACCATGCTCGGCGTCGGGACGTTCGTGACCGTCGCCGCGGGCAGCACCACGAGCACCGAGGTCGGCGCCGACGCGCAAACGCGGGCGGCGTTGCTGGTGCTGGGGGTCGTGGCGCTGCTGACGCTGATCGGCGCGATCGTCTCGCGTCCGTCGGTCCGCGGACTGTGTTTCGGCGCGGCCGGCGGCGCCGCCTACGGCTTCGTTTCGGTGCTGATGCGCGCGGTTTCCCTCGAAATCCGCGAGGGGACCGTCGATTTCGGCACCGCGGTGTCCGTCGCCGCGATGGTGACGGCGTTGCTGGTCGGCGGCTGGCTCGTGCAGTTGTCCTACCGATGCGGTCCGCCGCACCTCGCCGTCGCGTGCCTGACCGTCGTGGATCCGCTGGTCGCAGTGGGTCTCGGCGCCGGGGTGCTCGGCGAAGCCACCCACCTCGACGCCGCGGCGACCGCGGTCGCGCTGACCGCGGCGGTGCTGGCGGTCGGCGGCGTCGCCGTGCTGAGCCGCGGCAGTTCTTCTTCTGTCCATTCCACCAGATCGGAGCACCCAGTGAACGACGACCTGCCTTTGCGCATCGTGGTCGCCGCCGAGACCTATCCTCCGGACGTCAACGGCGCGGCGCAGTTCGCGTACCGGCTGTCCACCGGTCTCGCCGGCCGCGGCCACGAGGTCCACGTGATCAGCGTCGACCCGGAGGGCCCGGCGCGCACCGAAAGAGACGGCGACGTCGTGGTGCACCGGGTCCGGTCGCACCGCACCCCGTTCCACCGCACCTTCCGGATCGGCCTGCCCTGGGAGGTGAGCAAGGACGTGGCTGCGCTGTTGGAGGAGTTGCAGCCCGACCTCGTGCACGTCCAGGCGCATTTCGTGGTCGGAAGGTATGTGCTGAAGCACGCCGCCGCGATGGGCATTCCCGGGGTGGCGACGAACCACTTCATGCCGGAAAACCTGTTCGGGCACGTGCGAGTGCCGACGTGGCTGCGCGGCGCGGCGTCGCGGTGGGCATGGCGCGACTTGACGCGCGTGTTCTCGACAGCCCGCGTAGTTACCGCGCCGACCCCGCGTGCGGTGGAACTGTTGCACGACAACGGTTTCCCGGAGCGAGCGATCCCGGTGTCGTGCGGCATCGACATCGACCGCTACCGGTTGCGCACGGTTTCGCGGACCTCCGACGATCCGACGGTGTTGTTCGTCGGACGGCTCGACGAAGAGAAGCGCGTCGACGAGCTGTTGCGCGCGGTCGCGCTCGTGCCTGGCCTGCGTGCGGAGATCGTCGGCGACGGTTCTTGCCGCGCGGACTGGGAAAAGCTGGCTGGCGAACTCGGGATCGCCGACCGGGTGCGGTTCCGCGGTTTTGTGTCCGAAGAGGACTTGCTGGACGCCTACGCGGCCGCGGATCTCTTCTGCATGCCGGGCGTCGCCGAACTGCAGAGCCTGGCGACGATGGAGGCGATGGCGGCGGGGAAGCCGGTGGTGGTCGCGGACGCGATGGCGCTGCCGCACCTGTGCCGTCCGGGCTACAACGGCTGGCTGTTCGAACCGGGCAACGTGGGGGAGCTGGCCGAGCGGCTGCACGCGGTGGTCGCCGACCCGGCGACGCTGGCGCGGATGGGGGCGGCGAGCGGCAAGATGATCGCCGGGCACGCGCTGGAGTCCACTTTGGATTCGTTCGAGGCGTGCTACGCGGAGGCGATGGGCCGGGTCGCGGCAGTGCCCGCGGCTGCCTGAGACTTCTGGGGGAACGGGGGGATGGCCGGGTTCGCCGGACTAAGGGGAGGGATCCGGCGAACCCGGCCGGGCTCAGGCCAGGGTGATGGCGTAGAGCTGGACGCGCGGGTCGTTCGGCAGGCTCACCGACTGGACAGTCTTGGCGCTGTCCACTGTGGAGGCGATGCCGAACAACCGCACCGGCGGGCCGTCGACCCCGCTGCCCGCCTTGATCCGGTGCGGCATGTCGAGCACGACGGTCGTGCCGGACGGCGTCGAACCGGCCCAGTCGCCGAACGTCACCGGGAGATCCGCGCTGGATCCGTCGCTGTAGTGCACGGTCAGCGAAGTGGGCACCGGACCGTTGTGCGACGAGCCGATCAGCTGCACCGCCTGGTGCTTCCCGGCGGGCAGCAGCAGCGATTGCCCGCGTGCTTCCACGAAGTTCGCCGCGGTGCCAGTGGGATCGGCCGCCGCGTAGGTGACTCCATTGTGGACGAAGGTTCCGGCTCGCGGCATCAGGTCAGCGTCGTAACTCCAGCCGCTGCCGTCGAAGTTGCCCTCGGTGGACGCCGCGACGGTCGCGGTTCCGTCGTGATTGCGGTCGTGGCCGAGATCGACCGCGCACTGGGTCCCGGACGTCGACGCGCACACCGTCGGTTCCCGGACCTCGACGCTCGCGGTGCGGGTGACGGTATTCGCGCCCGGCCCGGATGCCTTGATCTGCACCGAATACGTGCCGACTGGCGTGTTCGCCGGGACGGTCACCGCGACCGGTGCGGTCTTCTGCGTCGGCAGCCGGAAAGACCACAGCAGCTGCAACTGGTCGGTCTGCACTCGCCAGCCGGACGGCGCCGATGAGGTCACGAAGACCGGCTGTGCTCCGGGGTTCTGGCCGAGCACGTCCAGGTTCAAGTGGACAGTCTGCGCTGAAGATTGCTGAGGCAGCACTACCGAACTCGGCCGCAGCGTCGCGTCCACGTGCCGACGCAGATCCCCAGCGGATTTGTTGACCGACGGCGGTTCCGTGCCCGGCTGCGTGCCCCAGCGGGACGGCGTCGAGCCGACCTGATAGGCGAGGTTGCCGCCATGCGCGACCGCGGACCAGTCGAGCCAGGTCTGCCGGACGTCCCGCCCGTTGAGCGAAACGCTTTGCACGTAACGGTTCGCGTCGCTCGCGTCCGGCGCGGTGACGGTGAGCGTGCCTCCCTGCTTGCCCTCGTACTGTCCGATCCGGACGGTCGCCGATTCGAACTGCGGACTGGACACCGCGAGGAAGTTCGCGCCGCTCATCGTCGGGTAGAGGCCGAGCGAGGAGAAGACGTACCAGGCGGACATCGTGCCGAGGTCGTCGTTGCCGGTCATGCCGTCCGGTCCGGTGGTGAACAGCGTCATCGCCGCGCGGACGACGGTCGCGGTCTTCGCCGGCGCGCCGACCCAGTTGTACATGTACGGGGACAGCAGGTCAGGTTCGTTGTTGGGGTTGTAGGTGGCCTTGGCGTAGTAGTCGTACGGGCTGGCGATCCAGTCCTTGCGGGCGGTGCCCGCCGGGTCCTTGAGCAGGTTGTCGTAGGCGAAGAAGGAGTCGAGCCGCTTTTCGGTCGCCTGCTTGCCGCCCATCAGGTCGGCGAGCCCGGCCGGATCCTGCGGGACCAGCCATTGGTACTGGTAGGCGCCGCCTTCGTGGAACTGGTGGTCGGCGTCGACCGGGTTGTACGGCGTGAGCCAGGTGCCGTCGGTGGTGCGCGGCCGGAACTGCTTGTCCGCGGCGTTCCAGACGTTGCGGTACCACTGACCGCGGTCGGCGAACATGCGCGCGTCGGCCTGGTGGCCCAAACCCTTGGCCATCAACGCGAGCGCGGCGTCGGCGGCGGAGTACTCCATGGTCGCCGACGTCGGATGCTCGCAGTCGTTGTCGCCGCCCTTGGCCGCGCAGTCCTTGCCGAGGGTGAGGCCGCTCGGGATGTAGCCGCGGTCGTTGTAGTAGTTGACCCCGGAACGCCCGTTGTACGGCGAATCGGCGGGTGGCGTGCTGGTCGCGTTCTTCTTGAGCAGCGTGTATGCCTCGTCCTCGTGCCCGGCCAGCAAGCCCTTCGACCAGGCTTCGACAAGGAACGGAGTCACCGGGTCGCCGGTCATGATGTTGGTTTCGCTGCCCGCCAGCGCCCATCTCGGCAGCCAGCCGCCGTCGCGGCCGATCGCCAGCACGGACAGCGCGACGTCGCGCGCCACCTGCGGTTCCAGCATTTCGAGCAGCTGGTTTTGCGGGCGGTAGGTGTCCCAGAGGGAGAAGTTCTGGTACGGCGTGTAGCCGTTGGCGCGATGGACCTTGCCGTCGAAACCGGCGTAGTCGCCGCTGATGTCGCCAGCCAGGTTCGGGTGCAGTTGCGCGTGATACAGCGAGGTGTAGAACGCGGTCTGCCGTTCGGTGCTGCCGCCGCTGATCTTGATCGCACCGAGCCGGTCCGCCCACTGCTTGCGCAATGCGGCGCGGGTGGCGTCGAAGTCGTAGCTGTCGCTGGTTTCCTTCGCGAGGTTGTCCCGCGCGCCGGCGAGACCGGTGTAGGAGAGCCCCACCTTCAGGACGACATCGTGGTCAGTGGCGGCGTCGAAGCTGACCCACGCGCCGTTGCCGCCGGTGCCCGCGGCGTCGCGGCTGCCCGCGGTGCGGGTGGTGCCGCGCCAGGTCCCGTAGGAGGCGAAAGGACGGTCGAACGTGGCGGTGAAGTAGACAGTGTGCTCGTCGTGCCCGGCGCAGAAGCCGCCCGCGCGCACGCGGCCCTCGAGGGTCCGGTCGCCGACGACGTGGATCTCGGAATCCTTCACCGACTGGTTCGCCTGGCCGGTGTTGAACAGCACGTTCGCCTGGCCGGTCGACGGGAAGGTGTAGCGCTGCCAGCCGGTGCGCGGGGTGGCGGTGAGCTCGGCGTTGACGCCGTACTTCTTCAGCCCGACGCGGTAGTAGCCGGGTTCGGCCTTCTCGTCGTCGTGGCTGTACTCGGATTTGTAGGCGTTCTTGTCCACGGAATCGACGGCGCCCGTGGTCGGCATGACCGGCAGTTCGCCCATCACGCCGCAGCCGACGCCGGACAGGTGGGTTTGGCTGAAGCCGTAGATCGAGTTCTGCTGGTAGTCGTACCCGCCTTGGCCGCCGGTGTCGGGGCTGACCTGGACCATGCCGAAGGGCGCGCTGGCTCCGGGGAAGGTGTTGCCGAAGTTCTGCGTGCCGACGAACGGATTGACGAGCGACACCGGATCCGCCGTCGCCGCGCTGGCGGTGGCGGTGGCGGCCGTGCCGGACAGCAGCCCGGCGACCACGAAGCCCGCCGCCGCGACCGCGGTCACCCGTCTCTTCTGCGACCACATGGACGCGCTACCTCCAGGGCTGACAACGTTGTCATCATGCGAACCGGTGCGGAGACGACCGGCTGGTGAGCAGCTTGTCATCCCGGAGGGGGTTTGAGAAGGCCGACAACCGGACAGCTTCCGCTCCCCGCCGGAGGTTCGTGAGGGGGACCCTGACGGGCTTCCGCTGGCGCCGGTGTTCGTGAGGGGGACCCTCACGCTTTCGCTTCCGCCGGAGGTTCGTGAGGGCCACCCTGACGGCTTTCGCTCCCGCCGGTGTTCGTGAGGGGAACCCTCACGGAATCAGATTCCCGCAGGGTGGCCCTCACGGACGTTCGCCGGGCCTGGCCTGCCGCGAACCCCGCCGGGCCTGGCCTGCCGCGAACCTCGCCGGGCCCGGCTGCCGGGCCTGCCCGCCGCGAACGTTCAGCGGGCCTGGCCGCCGCGAACCCCGCCGGGCCCGACCGCCGAACGCTCGCCGGTCCCGGCTGCCGCGAACGCTCCCCGGGCCTGGCCGCCCGCCGCAGGAGAACTCCGTCAATCACCGCTCGGTCCGGTCGACTCCGGCAGCCGCAACACCGCCCGCGCCCCGCCGCCCGGCAGGTTCCCGAACTCCAGCTCCGCCCCCAGCACCCGCGCCTGCGCGACGGCGATCGTCAACCCCAGCCCGTGCCCGCCGCCCCGGGAGTCCGTGCCGGTCCGGAACCGCGCGGGTCCCTCGCGAAGCAGCACCTCCGGATACCCGGGCCCGCGGTCGCTGACCGCCACGCACCGGCCCGACACCTCGACCGTCACCGGCGGGGCCCCGTGCTTGGCCGCGTTCGACAGCAGGTTCGCCAGGATCCGCTCCAGCCGCCGGGGATCCGTCCGGACCCGGACCGCGGCCGGGGCCACCGCGTCCGGCACCCGCCGCCGGACGAACTCCGCCAGATCGAGTTCCGCCAGCTCGGCCCGCTCGGCGGCGGTGTCCAAGCGAGCCACCTCGAGTACGTCCTCCACCAGCGACCGCAGCGCGGCGACCCGGTCGCGGACCAGCTCCGCCGGACGCCCGGGCGGCAGCAGTTCGGCCGCGGTCACCAAGCCGGTCACCGGAGTCCGCAGCTCGTGCGCGATGTCCGCAGTGACCCGTTGCTCCGCGGCCAGCCGTGCCTGCAAGGCATCCGCCATCGCGTCCACCGCCTGCGCGAGATCGGCGGCTTCGTCGCGCGGGCGCGGGCCGATCGCGTCGCGCACCCGGGCCGGAGCACCGTTCGCGACGTCCCGGGCAGCGTCGGCGGCCCGCCGTAGCCGACGCGCCATCCCGGCGCCGAGCACGACGCCCAGCAACGCCCCGGCGACGGTCACCACCGCCGAACCCGCCAGCAGTTCCTGGTCCAAAGTGGCCAGTGCCTGCGTTTGCGCCGCGTAGCTGACCCGCACCGAGACGACGTGACCGCCGGTTTCGGCGGCTGCCCACAGAACCGGTCCGTCCAAATAGGTCGCTCGGTTGCCGCCGCGCACCGCGTCGCGGAGGGGAGCGGGCAGGGCCGGATCGTCGAGCTGCCCGTCGACACCGGGATTGCGCAGCAGCAGCTGGATCCATTCGTCCTGCGCGTGCCGCGCCTGGTCGGCTTGCGTGCGCGCGAATTGCTGGTGCACCAACAAACTCAGCGTCAAAGCGACGGCGGCCGACACGAGGGTCACCGCCGCGGTCAGCCGCCACCGAAGCGTGGCCGGGAAGAGTTTCACGGCTCGGAGCGGAGCTTGTATCCGAAGCCCCGCACGGTTTGCAGCCGCTCCTGGCCGATCTTCACCCGCAACCGCTGCACGTGGACGTCGACCACGCGCGTATCGCCGCCCCACGCGTAATCCCACACACTCGCCAGCAGCGTGTCCCGGCTCAGCACAGTGCCGGGCGATTCGGCGAAACGCAGCAGCAGCCGCAGTTCGGTCGGGGTCAGGTCCACCGGCTGCCCGGCTCGGCGGACGTCCAGCCCGGCGCGGTCGATTTCAAGGTCGCCGAAGCGGACGAACGCGTCCTCCTCCGGCCCAGACCAGCCGCTTCGCCGCAGCACCGCCTGGATCCGCGCGATCAGCACCGAGGTGTCGAACGGTTTGGTGACGTAGTCGTCGGCACCGGCTTCGAGCCCGAGCACGACGTCGACCGAATCGTCGCGGGCGGAGACCATCAGCACCGGCACCCGGCTCTCCTCGCGGATCCGGCGGCACAGGCTGACGCCGTTGAGCCCGGGCAGCATCACGTCGAGCAACGCCACGTCCGGCGGCTGCGCGCGGAACTGTTCGAGCCCGGCGAGCCCGTCCGCGGCCGTCGACACCCTGAATCCGGCGCGTTCGAGGGCGAGCTGCGTCGCCTCCCGGATCACGTCGTCGTCCTCGACGAGCAGTACCTGCGTCATGTCCCCTCTCACTCCGGCGAGAAACGGTTGCCGGTCCAGCGGTAGCGGGCGACCCCGTTGTTCGGCCCGGTCGCCGACATCGTCGCCAGCTGTCCGTCGAGCACAGTCAGCATCGCGCCGGAGTTCTCCAGCTTGAACAGCTGTTTCCCGTTGACGGTGTAGACGTAGCCGCCGAGGTACGCGCTGACCGGCACGCCTGTCGCGCCGCTGCTGCCGGTGCCGGGAGCGCCGACCGCGCCGCACGGATACACGTTGACCACGACGTCGACCTCGCCGGTCAGCTCGTGGTAGGCGGCGCTGACCGGATACGACCCGGCGATGGGACCGTGCGGACACGGTCGCAGCGCTGCCTTCGTCCTCGCGCTGACCGTGGGGTCCGCGCGCAGCAGGGCGACCGCGTCCACGCTCGGGCCGTGCGGGTTGTTCGCCGGTGCCGGGGCGGCCGCTGCCGGCGGAGCGGGGCCGGCGACGCGCACACCGTCCACACCGGAGCAAGCGGTGAGCGACAGCACCGCAACCGTCGCGACCGCTGTCCTCCGCATGCCTTGCACAGTAGCCATTTTGCCGTCCGCGCGCCGCTCGGGAAGCGCTGTTACCAGACCGATGGGTTTCCTCCGGGCCACCGCAACGCGATTCCCGGCGGCCGGTGATCCGCCGTTCCTACCTTGGCCGGGTACTGGCACGAGAGAGGAGTCCGATGAGGACGGAAGCGGTGCGGGACCCGGCGGAGACCCGGGTGCCGAAGGGACGGCTGCTGGGCGTGGACGCGGTGCGCGCGCTGGCGATCGTCGGGGTGTTCATCGAGCATTTCTTCGCCAGCGGCTGGCTGCACGGCGGCCCGCCCGACCAGGCTCCCGGGTTCCTGACGTGGCTGAACATGCAGACGTCGTCGCGGGCGATGAGCCTGTTCGTGCTGCTGTTCGGGCTGTCCGCGGCGTTGATGACCGGCGGCGCGGCCCCGTACGCCGGGAACGAACGGTGGCGCGCCCGCGGCAGGCTCGCGATCCGCGCGGTGGTGCTGTTCGTGCTCAGCCTGGCGATCGACGAGTACGGCATGTCGGTGATCGAGTACTACGCCGTGCTCCTGCTCCTCCTGCTGCCGCTGACCCGGCTGCGCGCGCGGACGTTGTTCGTTCTCTCCGGAATCGCTGTTCCGGCAGTGACGCTTTACGCGTTCTGGGTGTTCAATTCCCATTCCGATTGGCTGCGCTCCGGTGCTGAGACTGCGAGCGGCCTAGCGATCTTCGCCCATCCCGAGCAGTGGGGCGAGTTCTTCAAGGGAATGGTGCTGTTCGGCGGCGGTTTCCAGGTCGCGTACGGCCTGCCGCTGGCGTTGGCGGGAATGGCGATCGGCCGCCTCGACCTGCGCGCGCATCAGGTCCGGATCCGCTTGCTGTACACCGGTTTCGTGCTCGCCACCGCGTCGATCCTGGGTTCGTGGATCGCGACCTATCCGCTGGGCGGAGCCGACGCGATCGCGACGACCCCGCCGCCCGGAATGCCGTGGCAGGTGCTCCTGGCGATGCCGACCGACGGTTCGCTCTACGCCACCAGCCCGCTCGGCATCGTGCTCATGATCGGCGTCGCGATGGTGCTGCTCGGCGGCCTGCTGATCGCCTTGGACCGCCCGCTGGGCCGCCGCGCCCTGTGGCCGCTCGCCGCGGCCGGCGGGATGGCTTTCACCTGGTACGCGGCGCATTTCGCGGTGTTGAAGCTGGTGCCGAAGCCGTATTCTTTCGTGTTCCTGGCGACGGTGGTCGCGGTGATGCTGGCCGCCTCCGTGGCGTGGCGGCATTGGCGACGGCGGGGTCCGCTGGAGTGGCTGGTGCACCGGGCGACGTTGCTCGTGCCGTGAGCTTCAGCGTGCGCGGGGTCCGGCGGTTTCGCGGATCCCGCGCAGCACGGTGACGAGGGTGATGACGGCGGCGAGCATGATGTAAAAGGCCGGGGAAAGCTTGTACCCGGTGGCGGCGACGAGCCAAGTCGCGATGTACGGCGCGGTGCCGCCGAACAGCGAAACCGCGATGTTGTACGGAATCGCGATCGCGCCGGAGCGAATGCGCGGCGGGAACAGCTCGGCCATACCCGCGCCCGCGGCTCCGTCGTAAGCCGCGATCAGCAGGCCCAGCACCACCATGCCGACGACGGCGAGCACCGGATTTCCCAGCGACATCAGCAAAAGCGCGGGCCAGGTCAGCACGACGAACCCGACGGTCAGTGAGCAGCCATCGACAGCTCCCGTCGGCGGGTGGCCAGCAAAGTGCACCCGACCGCCGCCGCATAACCGAAGGCGGCCAACGTCAGCGGGACGCTCAGTGACATCGTCGAGCCCGCCGTGAGCAGCGTGCCCAGCACCGCGGTGCCCAACGCGCCACCGGTCTGCCGCGCCGTGTTCAACACCCCGCTCGCCAGCCCGGTGTGCTCCTCGGGCGGCGTCGACATCGCGACCGACGTCATCGCGGGCATCGCGATCGAGCAGCAGCACAGCACTACGCCGCCGATCAGCACCAGCGGCAGGGAATCGGCCGCGGCCAGCAGGATCGCGCCGAGTCCGGCGAGGCTGAACCCGGTCAGCATCGGGACGCGGGCGCCGAAGCGGGCGGTGAGCCGCCCGCTCGCGGTGGCTCCGATGCCGATCGCGACGGTGAGCGGGAGCGTCAGCATGCCGGTCGCGAACGCGGACTGGTGCAGCGGCCCCTGCAGATACAGCGACAGGCACAGCAGGGCGCCGTACAGGCAGAAATTGAAAAGCAGCCCGGCGGTGCTCGCCGCGGAGAACGGGCGGGACGAGAAGATCGCCAGCGGCAGCATCGGATCGCGACGGCGTCGCTCGGCCAAGACGAACGCGATGCCGGTCAGCACCCCGGCGGCGATCAGCGGGAGCGCCCAGCTGGAGCGCCCGACCTGGATCAGCCCGCCGGCGAGCGCGGACAGGGCGACGGTGCCGAGGACGAGCCCGTACGGATCGAGGCGGCGCTCCCTCGGCGGTGATTCGACGACATACTTGCAGGTCAGCACGATGGCGAGGGCGGCGAACGGGACGTTGACCCAGAAAATCGCCCGCCAGTCGGCCAGCGCGATCAGCACGCCGCCCGCCACCGGGCCGGTCGCGAGTCCGATGGCCGCGATGCCGCCCCACAGGCCGAGCGCGTGCGCTCGGGCCCGCGGTTCCGGGAACTGCCGCACGATCAGCGCGAGCGAACACGGCAGCAACGCGGCCGCGCCGACGCCCTGCAGCGTCCGCGCGACGATCAGCACCGGCAGGGTCGGGGCCAGCGAACACAGGGCGGACCCGACGCCGAACACGACGGTCCCCGCCACGCAGACCCGTCGCGCACCGTAACGGTCGCCGAGCGAACCCGCGGTGAGCATGCCCGCGGCCAGCGCGATGGTGTAGCTGGCGATCACCCACTGTTCACCGCCCAGCCCGCCGCCGAGATCGCGCCGGATCGCTTCGACGGCGACGTTCACCACGGTCGCGTCGAGCTGGACGATGAAAAACGGGAGGCACAGCGCGATCAGCGCCAGCCGTTGCCTGCGGGTGGAGGTCGTTGCGGTCACCGGGCAATCGTGCCGCGGGAACCGTTCGGTGCGGGCCGAAGTTTCCGCGGCCGACCGTCTACTTAGGACTCGTGCACCCGGGTGAAGTCCGGCTTGCGGCGTTCGCGGTGCGAGGCGAGGCCTTCGCGGACCTCGGGACCGGCGAAACCGTAGAACTCCAGCGCCAGCGAGGAGTCGAAGATCGCGCCCGCGAGCTGGCGGTACCAGAGGTTGAGGCTCTGCTTGGTCCAGCGGATCGCGTTCGGCGCGCCGTTGGCCAGCTCGTGCGCGATCTCCCGCGCGGTCGGCAGCAGCCCGTCCTCTTCTTCGACGCAGAGCGACACCAGCCCGATCCGCTCCGCCTCGGCACCGGTCATCGGACGGCAGGTCATCAGGTAGTACTTGGCCTTCGCCATGCCGCACAGCAGCGGCCAGCACACCGCCGCGTGGTCGCCCGCCGCGACGCCGAGCCGCGTGTGGCCGTCGATGATCTTCGCGTTGGCGGCGACCACCGAGATGTCCGACAGCAACCCGGCGACCAGGCCCGCGCCGACGGCCGGGCCGTGGATCGCGGAGACGGTCGGCTTGGAGCAGTCGATGACGTTGTAGACCAGATTACGCGCCTCGCGCATGGTGCGCGACCGGGCCTCGAAGTCGTTCGCCAGCTTCTCGACCAGGTCGAATGATCCGCCCGCGGAGAACCCCTTGCCCTCGCCGCGCAGCAGGACGGCCTTCACCGCCGGATCGCGGTCGAACTCGCGCCAGATGTCGGCGAGTTCGCCGTGCGCGGCATCGCTGACCGCGTTGAGGTGCGGCGCGTCCAGGACGAGTTCGATGACGCCGTCCTCGTCCGGCCCGTCGACCCGCAGGTTCTCGAACTGCGCATAGCGGCTCATTCAGCTTCCCTCCGTCGTCCGGAACACCTGCGCCACCATGCCATCGGTGCGGACGCCGCCGCCAGATCAGGCGCCTTCCTCGTCCAGTTCGACGGCGAGGCTGGTGCTCGTGCCGGACGGGCCGAGCAGGTCGAGCGCGACCGACCGGGTGCCGGGGCTGACCCGCAGCTGCGCGGGCTGGCCGCAGAACAGCGGCGCCTGGTTGCGGTGGCTGATCCGGCGGACCCGCGAGGCAGGGGAGTCGAGGCGCAGCACCTCGGCCAGCGCGAGCGACATCAGCGGTCCGTGCACGACCAGGCCGGGATAACCTTCCACTCGCGTCGCGTATGGCCAGTCGTAGTGGATGCGGTGTGCGTTCGCGGTGGCCGCGGAAAACCGCATGAGCAGCGTCGGATCGGTGACGAATTCCCAGGTTTGCCCGTCGGTCCGGCGAAACGGCGACCCTGCTGGCTCCAGTGCCGCGGCGGTTTCCGGCACCGCGGGCGACGAGGACGGCCCGGCTTCGCGGTGGAGCATGTCCTGGCGCTCCTCGACGTACGGCGTTCCGTCCATTCCGGACAGTTCCGTGCGCACCTGGACGATCACCAATTTCCCGGACCGGCCCGATTTTTCGGTGACCGAGTCCACAATGGAGCGTTGGCGCACCGTCTCGCCGACCTTCGGCGCACGGTGGACGACGACCTCGCCGCCGGCGAACATCCGCCGCGGCAGGTCCACCGGCGGCAGGAAATCGTCGCGCACAGGATGACCGTCGAGGCCGAGCCGCGACGACACCGGCCAGCGCGGAAGTGCGACCCAATGCCACAGCGGCGGCAGCTCGTCGCCTTCGCGCGGCGCGGGGAGCCCGTTGTCGAACAGCGCGGCCAACGCGGCGACCGGACCGGGTTCGACGACTTCTTCGCTGGTGCGGGCGTACGGTTCCCAGGCTTCCGGTTCGGACATGGGTTCCTCGGATCCTGTCTCGGGCGGGGCCGTCCGCTGAACACGTTATCAGGAATGCCGCGGGCAACCCGCTCGAACAGCAGGGACGAGTACGCGTCGAGCAGAAGGGCTTATGTAATACTTTATCCGGAAGACGTTCGCCGGAGGGGGAGGCTGAGGCGATGCCCGACACCACGGGCGCGGGACCGCGCCGCGGCGGCCCGGCGAACCTGAAAGCGCTGGCCGCGCACGAGATCCGGCGACGGGTCTTCTCCGGGCAGCTGCGCGCCGGGGAGAAGATCGATCAGGATGCGCTGGCCGACGAACTCGGCATCAGCAAGCTGCCGATCCGGGAAGCGCTGATCACGCTCGACCACGAGGGCGTGGTGGAACACATCGCCCGCCGGGGCGCGTTCGTCGCGCGGATGACGCGCGACGACATCCGCGACCATTACCGCGTGTTCGGTCTCGTCTCCGGTCTGGCCGCCGAGCGGGCGGCGAAGAATCTGTCGCCGGAAAGCTTGCAGGCCTTGCACGATCTCGCGGACCGGATGGAGTCCGGAGTGGACCGGGCCGAACAGGAACGGCTGAACTTCGAGTTCCACCGCAGGATCAACTACGCCGCCGATTCCCGCCGGCTGGTCTCGATCCTGGGCATCCTGGCGAAAACGGTGTCGCACGGGTTCTACGAGGCGCACGAGGACTGGCCCGGCAAGGCGCACGAAGACCACCGGAAGATCCTCAACGCGCTCAGCGCTCGCTCGGCTTCACGGGCACGGTCCATTGTGGAGAAGCACTTCTCGGACGGCGGCGAGCGCGCGGTCGCTTTGCTGGAACGTCAAGGATTCTGGGACAGCTGACCCCAGGTGTCAGCGTCGCTTGAGCAACTGTGCCAAGTGGACGCCGCGCACGCCGGCCAGCTGATCGGCTTGAGTTCGGCAGGAGAAACCGTCGGCGAGGAACACGGCGTCCGGGTTTTCGCGGAGCGCCGGAAGTAGCGCATTTTCCGCGACGGCAACGGAAACGTCGTAGTGGCCGCGTTCCATGCCGAAGTTCCCGGCCAGACCGCAGCATCCGGCGAGAGTGTGCAGTTCCGCGCCGGTCGCCGCGAGCAGTGCTCGGTCGGCCTCGAATCCCATCACCGAATGCTGGTGGCAATGCGGCTGCGCCACCACTGTGACGCCGGACAGGTCAGGCGCTTGCCAGCCTTCTGTCTTGGCGAGAAGTTCCGCGAGCGTGGTGACCGCGCCGGAAACCGTTGCGGCGTCCGGATCGTCGGGGAACAAGTCGAGCAGATCGGACCGCAGGACGGCGGTGCACGACGGTTCGACGCCGACGATCGGCAGCCCGGCCTGCGCGTACGGGCGCAACGTGTGCACGAGGTCGCGGAGCTTCCGGCGGGCGGTGTCGAGCTGGCCGGTGGTGATCCAGGTGAGCCCGCAACACGGACGCCGCGGCGGGACGAGCACACGGTATCCGGCATCGGCGAGCACCGCCGCGACGGATTCGGCGACGTCGGTGTCCATGCCGTCCGAGAAGGAATCCGCCCACAGCACCACTTCCGGCCCCTGCTCGCGGATCCTGCGCTGGGATCCGGTGAACGAGCGACGGGCGAACCGCGGTGCGCGACGTCGCGTGTCCACTCCGGACAATGCTAAGAGGACCTTCTCGACGGGCCGGATCGACATCAGGGCGTTCACGACGAGCGGGCCGAGCACGGGGATTCGGTGCAGCAGACGGATCCAGTCCGGCAACCGGCCCAGCGTGTAATGCGAGACCGGACGGAGCCGGTTCCGGTATTTCCGGTGCAGGGCTTCGGATTTGTACTGCGCCAGGTCCACTCCGGCCGGGCAGTCGCTGCTGCATGCCTTGCACGACAGGCAAAGGTCGAGCGATTCGTGCACCGCGTCGTCCGACCATCCGGAGACCAGCGAACCGTTCGCGACCTCCTGCAAGACCCGGGCGCGACCGCGCGTGCTGTCCTTTTCGTCGCGAGTGGCGAGATAGGACGGACACATGAAACCGCCTGCCGTCCGGTTGTCCGCACGGCATTTCCCGACTCCGACGCACCGGTGCACGGCGCGGGTGAAGTCGCCGCCGTCGTGCGCGAAGGAGAATCCGCCCGCGACGACCGGGAGCGGATGTGCTTGCGGGCGGCGGAGATCGGCGTCGAGCGGATGGGGCCGGACGACGACGCCCGGGTTGAGCAGATCGCCGGGATCGAAGAGATTCTTGACCGCGCCGAACAGTTCGATCGTTTCCGCCGAGTACATCTGCGGCAGCAGTTCGCCGCGCGCCCGGCCGTCGCCGTGCTCGCCGGAGAACGAACCGCCGTAGCCGACGACCAGTTTCGCGGCGGCGGTCATGAACGCGCGGAACACCGACGCGTCGCGTTCGAGCGGCAGGCCGAGCCGGACGTGCACGCAGCCGTCGCCGAAGTGGCCGTAGGGGAGTCCTTCGAGGCCGAATTCGTCCAGGAGAGCGTCGAAATCCCGCAGGTACGCGCCGAGCCGTTCGGGCGGGACCGCGGCATCCTCCCATCCGGGCCACGCCTGCTCGCCGGTCGGGGTCCGGCCAGCGAGCCCGGCCCCGTCCTCGCGGATCCGCCACATCGCGGCTGCCTCGGCACCTTGCGCCAGCACGACGTGGTCGAGCGCCTGGGAGTCTTTGACCAGGCGTTCGGCGTTGTGCCGGGCCTCGGCTTCCGTCTCGCCGCCGACCTCGATCATCAGCCAGCCGGCGCCGTCCGGGAGTGCGGGCACGGCGCCGCGGTGGTTGCGCACCAGGTCGACCAGTCGCGCGTCGAGCCCTTCGACAGCCAGCGGCCGGTGCGGGAGCAGCCCGGGCACGACGTCGCCGGCGGTCGCCATATCCGGGTAGCCGAGCACGACCAGCAATCGCGCGGGGGAGATGTCGACCAGATCGACGGTCGCCTCCAGCGTGACCGCCAGGGTGCCTTCGGTGCCGACCAGCGCGCGGGCGAGCGACCGGCCGTTCTCCGGCAGGAGGTGCTCGAGCGAGTAGCCGGACACCTGACGGCTGAACCGGCCGAACTCGGTGCGCAGCAGGCTGAGCCGGGTGTCGATCAGCTCGGTGAGGCCCGGCACCGCGTCGGAAGGGCCCGCGGTGAACTGGCGTCCGGTGCCGTCGACCACGCTGAGTTCGCGAACGTTGTCCGCAGTCCGGCCGTACGCGATCGCGTGCGGGCCGCAGGCGTTGTTGCCGATCATGCCGCCGAGCGTCGCGCGGGCGTGCGTGGACGGGTCGGGTCCGAAGCGCAGTCCGTGCGGCGCGGCGGCGCGCTGGAGGTCGGCGAGGATCACGCCAGGCTGGACGACCGCGGTCCGCGACTGGGGATCCAAGTCGACAATGCGGTTGAGATGCCGCGAAAAGTCGATCACCACGCCCGGCCCGATCGCGTTGCCCGCGACCGACGTGCCCCCGCCGCGACTGGTCAGCGGAACGCCGTGGCGGCGGGCTATTTCGAGAGTCGCGAGAACGTCGCCGGTCTCCCTCGGCAGCACGACGACCTTCGGGACGACGCGGTAATTGGACGCGTCGGTGGAGTACTCGGCGCGGCGGCGGACGTCGGCGTGGACCTCGCCGCGCACGTGCGCGCGGAGGTCGGCGAGCAGGTCAGTTTCGGTGGGCATCCCAATGCTGAATTTAGGTGTTTGAAACAGTGTCGTCAATCCGTACGCTGGCCCGATGACCTCGGGACGGAGGGGACCGCCGCCGGAACTGGCCCGGGTGCGGCGGGTGAGCGTGGTGGACTCGCTGGTCGAGGAGATGACCCGGAAAATCCTCGGCGGCGAATGGCCTCCCGGGACCGTCCTGCCATCGCTGCGTCACTTCGCGGCCTCGGCCGGGGTGTCGATGCTGACCGTCCGGGAAGCAATCCGGACGCTGCAGGCGCGCGGCTGGGTCGAGACGCGCCAGGGGGTCGGCACGTTCGTGCTGGAACCCGAGACCAGCAGTTTCGTGCCGTGGCAGCTGGGTGCTTCGGACGTAGCCGAGTACCGCGAGCTGGTCGAAGCCCGGGAGTCGATCGAAGCGACCATCATCGCCTTGGCCGCCCGCCGCCGGACCGCTGCCGAGCTGGCGGTCTTGACGGATCTGGTCGACCGGATGGCGGCGGCGCTGACCGACCGTGACCGTTTCCTGGAAGCCGATGCCGAGTTCCACGTCGCGCTGGCGGAGGCCGCGCACAACCGGATCCTGCTGCGCAGCATGCTCGCGATCCGCCTCCCGCTGCGCCGCCTGATGGCCGACCGGCTCCGCGAAGAACTCGCCGAACACGGCGATCTCACCCGGTCGTGGGAGGACCACCGGGCGATCGCGGAAGGCGTCCGGTCGGGCACGCCGGAGCCAGGACATGCCGCACTGGCACGCATCGCCGCCCGCGCGCGGTCCTATGTGGACTCGACGCTGCCGGGTTTGCCTGCGCGCCGTCCGGGTAACCACACTCGCGACGCCGGGAGGTGATCGAGATGGCCACGCACGTGGACGAAGAACTGTGGACGGAATTCCACCGGGTGGTGAACATGACCTCACGAGAGCTGGCCGACTGGCTGCGCACCCGGGAGGCAGGCCCGGAAACCGAACCCTTGCCGGACCGCGCGGGCCCCGCGACCGGCCGGAAGGTGCTGTCGATCCTGGGCAAACGCAAGTCGGACGTGAACGACAACGACGTCGAGGTGATGCGCGACGTGGTGGACCGAGTGCACGCCTCGCGCCGCGACGACCTGGAACCCGTGGCGGGGGACGCGGGATGGCGGCAGGGGTTGATGTCGCTGGGGCACGACCCGGTGAAGCCGGTGCGGAGCTGATCTGGTTCCGCCGTTGAGGGGTTAGCGGTGCCGTGACCGTGTCTGCGGTACCGGGTTTTCGCTGGCCGGGCTCCGGCGCGCCGCGCGGCGTTCGTCAGCTCGGGCGTCGGCGGCAATCGGCTTCGGGGGAGCCGGTTCCCTTGAGTCGCTGCTTGGTTGACTGCGCTGGGTCTTGAGCTGTTTGGTGTGACTGCGCTGGGTCTTGAGCTGCTTGGCGTTACTGCGCTCGGTCTTGAAGTGAGCGGCTTCGGCCAGGGAGCACGTGTCTGCCCTGCCCGGCGGCCCCGGCCCGCGAAGGCCGCTCCGGCAGCGGGAAATCCGGCACAGCACGCGTGAGCCCCTGGCCTCGGTGCGCCCCCGGGACGCACCGAGGCCAGGGGTTCTTCCCCTCGGCCGGTGGTTCGTGGTCAGCCGCCTGCCATGGCTCCGATGATGAGGAACGGTTCGGCTCCGGAGAGGACCGGGGCGGGCAGGGCGGTGTCCGGGGCGGTGTTCGACAGGTCTTCCTCGCACGCGAAGAACCGCACGAACGCCCGGCGTTTGCCGGTGGTCGTGTCGCGGACCGTGCCGCGCAGTTGCGGGTACGCGAGTTCCAGTGCGTCCAGCAGGGCGTCTCGCGTCGGCGGGTCTTCTACCGGCAGCTGGATTTCGCCCTCGACCTTCGCCAGGCGGCGCAGGTGCGTGGGCAGCTTGACGCGCACGACGGTGGTCATCGCAGGGTTTGCACCTCGACCGAGCACACCGCGGGCAGGTCGCGCACGATCGGGGTCCAGCTGTCGCCCGCGTTGTTCGACGCGTAGACCTGTCCGCCGGTGGTGCCGAAGTAGATGCCTGCCTCGTCGCAGGTGTCGACGGCCATCGCGTCGCGCAGGATGTTCACGTAGCAGTTCTCCTGCGGCAGGCCCGCGGTGAGCGGTTCCCATTCGTTGCCGCCGGTGCGGCTGCGGTATACGCGCAGCTTGCCCTCCGGCGGGTAGTGCTCGGAATCGCTGTGGATGGGGACCACGTACACCGTTTCCGGCTCGTGCGGGTGCACGGCGATCGGGAAGCCGAAGTCGCTCGGCAGGTTGCCGCTGATCTCCCGCCAGTGTTCGCCCGCGTCGTCCGAGCGCATGACGTCCCAGTGTTTCTGCATGAACAGCACGTCCGGCCGGGACGGGTGCAGGGCGATCCGGTGCACGCAGTGCCCGACCTCGGCGTCCGGGTCCGGGATGCCGTCGGAGTGCAAGCCGCGGTTGATCGGCTGCCAGGTTTCGCCGCTGTCGTCGCTGCGGAACGCGCCCGCGGCGGAGATCGCGGCGAACATCCGCTTCGAGTTCTGCGGGTCGAGGATGATCGTGTGCAGGCACAGCCCGCCCGCGCCCGGCTGCCAGCCCGGTCCGGACGTGTGCTTGCGCAGCCCGGTGAGCTCGCGCCAGCTCTTCCCGCCGTCGGTGCTGCGGTACAGCGCCGCGTCCTGCGCGCCCGCGTACACCGTGTCCGGGTCGGTCAGCGACGGTTCCAGGTGCCAGATCCGCGTGAACTCCCACGGTTTCGGCGTTCCGTCGTACCAGAGGTGGTCGCCCGCCCCGCCCTCGTAGGCGAAGTCGTGGTCGACCTGGTTCCAGGTCTTCCCGCCGTCGTCGGAACGCTGGATCAGCTGACCGAACCACGACGTGGACTGCGACGCGTACAGCCGGTCGGGATCCGCGGGCGAGCCGGCGACGTGGTAGACCTCCCAGCCGCCGAAGTGCGGCCCGTCGACCTCCCAGCGCGTGCGGCCTTCGTCCGAGGTGAGGATGAATGCACCTTTGCGAGTGCCGACCAGAATTCGAACTCCAGGCATGCTTTCTCCCTGACAACGGCCCTGTGACCTGGTTCAACCTAATCTCGCCAGCCGCGCGCCGCCTCTCCATTCTTGCGCTCCCTCCGACGCCAGCGGGGGCAGCGCGACCAGCACCGGAGGCGACCACGAGGGCGCGACGTCGAGCCGGACGTCCTGGCGCAGCGGCACCGGCCCGGCCCGGATCCGCACC
Organism: Amycolatopsis sp. Poz14; assembly: GCF_006704225.1. NCBI lineage: Bacteria > Bacillati > Actinomycetota > Actinomycetes > Pseudonocardiales > Pseudonocardiaceae > Amycolatopsis > Amycolatopsis sp. Poz14. The sequence continues at coordinate 7,130,881 of NZ_JACLHD010000001.1, read as the reverse complement.
GGCCGGGCAGCCGAGCCGACCGCCTGCACGCTCGGCGCCAGCTGCGCGCGCGGATCGGCGGCTGACGGCAGCGCGCAGGCCAGCAGCCGGTACGTGCCAGCTGGTACGTCGACGAGCGTGAACTCCAGATCCGGCCCTAGAAGCGAGCCGCTGACGGGCACGCCGCGCGCGGACGACGCGGCGAACAGCCCGACATAGACCGCCGGGGCTCCGTCGAGCGCGGCGACCGCCGCCGGACTCAGCAGCGCGCGGCCGGTGACGGCTCCGCCCGCGCAATCCGGGCCCGCGACCCGCACCGGTTCCGGCGGGTGCTCGGCGAGGAGGCCGGGCAGCTGCCGGAACCGGTGCGGGCTCACGCCGACCGCCGCGGTGAACCGCGTGGTGAACGTGCCCGGCGCGGAGAACCCGACCTCGTGGCAGATGTCGACCACTTTTTCACCGGTGTCCAGCAGCAACTCCTTGGCGAGCTGGAACCGTTGCGCGGCAAGGAATTTCCCCGGCGGCAGGCCGATCTCCCGCTCGAACGCGCGCGCCAGGTGGAACGGGCTGTAGCGGACGTGGTCGGCCACGTCCTCGAGCGTGAGCTGCCGGGTGCGACCGGCAGTCAGGAACCTCGCAGCCTCCAGCACGGCGTCCCGCATGTGCACACCTCCTCGGATGTGCCCGCCATGGTAAATCCGGGGACCGACAATTCCGGGGCGTCCGTCATCGGCGGGACCGAGGACGTGGACAGGTGACGCGGGCGAGCGCGGAACCGTGGGGAATTCGCTGCGGCGACGGGCGGCTTACAGTTCCCCGACAGTGGTCGTCCGGCAAGAAAAGGGAGCCAGCTTTTCGCTGGTCACGCCTACATTGTGAGCCCTAGCTCGGATGTTCAACGGGGACCGGCCGCACAAGCTGCTCACTTCGCCGCCGCGCGATTCGCGTTGAAGCGCGCCTTCTTCTGCCGGTTCCCGCACGTGTTCATGTCGCACCATCTGCGGGTGCGGCTCTGGCTGGTGTCGAAGAACGCGGCCTGGCAGGTCGGCGAGGCGCACAAGGCGAGTTTGCCGTCCCGTTCGCCAGAAATGATGCTGATCGCGTCGGCAGCGATCACTCCGAGGGCGTCCTCCACGGCGGTGGCCGGGTTGAGCTGCCAGCGCCGTTTGCCGTCCGGGGTCAGGACCGCCGACGCCTGGCCCTGCGCGCTTCGGGCATTGATGATTTCGACCGCGTCGGCGGGGAGCGGGTCCTGGAGCGCGGCCGCGGTCGCGGCGGCGTGAATCGACTCCCGCAGTTCCCGGGCGAGCTCGAGTTGCTCGTCGGTGCAGGACTCCACGGCGAGGCCGCTCACTGCCAGCCAATCGGCGAGCCGCTGCGGGACGGGAATGCGCTCGACGGAATCGCCGCGGCGCTCGGTCAGGGTCGCCGTGAAGCTGGTCGCGAGCACGGTGCCGAGGCGGAAGTCGGGGAACGCGGCAGGCATGGAACCAGCTTAGCCGGTTGCGCTCGGACGCGGGCGACTGCTAGAACCGTCTAAGCCGGTTCCAACGACCCGAGGAGGACCCATGACCGCTCTGACCAGCGAAGTAGCAACATTCGAAGCCCGGGCGACCGACGCTGACCTCGACGATCTCCGGGCGCGGCTCGCCGCGGCGAGGCTTCCGGAGGCTGAGACGGTGCGTGGTCCCCGCCGCTGGGACCAGGGCGTTCCGCTCGCCGACCTGGTCGACCTCGTGCACTACTGGCGCACCGAGTACGACTGGCGCGCGTTCGAGGCGCGCCTCGAACGGATCGGCCAGTTCCGGACGGTCATCGACGGGCTGGGGATCCACTTCCTGCACCGCCGGTCCCCGCGCGCGGACGCCGTCCCGCTGATCTTGACGCACGGATGGCCGGGCAGCGTCGCGGAGTTCGTCGACATCGTGGACGACCTGGCGGATCCCGAAGACGCCAGCGCGCCGGCGTTTCACGTCGTGATCCCGTCCTTGCCCGGATACGGGTACAGCGACAAACCGGCCACGACGGGATGGGGCACGGAAAAGATCGCGGCCGCGTGGGTGGAATTGATGGACCGGCTCGGATATCGCCAGTTCCTGGCCCATGGCGGCGACTGGGGCGGCAATATCACCACGATTCTCGCCGCCCGGTTCCCGGAGCGGGTTCTCGGCGTCCACACGCTGTTCGCGGAAGCCCCGCCCGGACTGCCGACGGACGGCCTGACCGCGGACGAGCGCCGGTGGACCGAGGAAACCCGCCAGTTCTGGCGGCGTCGCGGAGCGTACGCGAAACTCCAGGCGACCGGGGCGCAGACCATCGGGTACTCGCTCGTCGACTCGCCGGTCGGGCTGCTCGCCTGGCTCGTGGACAAATTCGCGGAATGGTCGGACACCGAGGACAGTCCGTTCGAGACGATTTCCCGGGACCGCGTTCTGGACGACGTCACGTTGTATTGGCTGACGCGCTCCGGGGCGTCGGCGGCCCGGATTTACTACGAGAGCCACAATTCGCTGGACCCCGAGCTTCGCGTGGACGTTCCGGCGGCGATCACCATGTACCCCCGCGACACGGAGAAGACCCCGCGTCCCTGGGCGCGGGAGCGGTTCCGCCAGATCGTCCGGTGGCGCGTGCCGGAACGCGGCGGGCATTTCCCGTCGCTGGAAGTGCCGGAGTACTTCGTCCGGGATCTGCGGGAGGGGCTCGCCGCCGTGCTGCGGGGGTGACAAATGGCAGGGGTCCGGCCCGGCGGCGGCTGGTGTGGTGAATCAGCGATTCCGATGCGAAGAGGAGAGCTGAATGCGAAAGACCATGCCGATCGCGCTTGCCGTCGCGGTGCTGGCGGGGGTGGTTTCGGCTGCCCCCGCTTCGGCCGGGCCGCGGTGGAGCGCCTGCCCAGGACAACCCGGCCTGCAGTGCTCGACCGTGACCGTTCCGCTCGACTACCGGCATCCGGACGGGCGGACGATCGACCTCGCGGTGTCCCGGCTGTCCGCGGCGAAGCCGGAGAAGCGGCGCGGGGTGCTGCTGGTCAACCCCGGCGGGCCGGGTCTCGCCGGGTCGCGCGTCCCGGCGCTGCTGCCGTTTCCGCAGGCGGTGCGGGACAGCTACGACATCGTCGGCTTCGATCCGCGCGGGATCGGCTCCAGCGCGGGGTTGACCTGCGGCCTGAACGACGCGGACAAGACGCTCGCGGCCAACCCGCCCTATCCGCACAACCCGGCGGACGTGGCGAAGTCGGCCGAGTTGGCGAAGCGGATCGCCAAGCAGTGCACGAGTTCCGAGACTGCCGACTTGTTGCCGTTCATCACCACCGCCAACACGGCGCGGGACATGGACCGGATCCGGGAAGCCTTGGGGGAGGCGAAGATTTCCTATTACGGCGAGTCGTACGGCACCTACCTCGGCGCGGTGTACACGACGCTGTTCCCGGACCGCAGCGACCGGATCGTGCTGGACAGCAGCTTGCCGCCGGAGGGATACGACGTCGCGGCGTTGCGCGCGCAAGGCATGGGTTTCCAGCAGCGGTTCCCCGACTTCGCCAACTTCGCCGCGAAGCACGACCAGGACTATCACCTGGGTACCACTCCGGCGGCAGTGACGAAGAAGTACTACGAGCTGGCCGACCGGCTGGACCGCAAGCCGGAGTCCGGGTTCGACGGGACGGCGTTCCGCGGCTTCACGTCCGGGGAAATCCGGAACGACGCCGGTTTCCCTGAGCTGGCCACGTATTGGCATCTGCTCGACACGCATCAGCCGCTCCCCGGAGCCGCCGCGAAGGCGACCGGCGATCGCGGCAGCTTCCCGGTCGGCTACCTCGGGGTGATCTGCGGGGATTCGCAGTGGCCGACGTCGGTGCGGACCTATCAGCGCAACGTCGAGATCGACCGGGCGCGGTATCCGATGTACGGCGCATACGCCGCCAACATCCGGGCGTGTGCGTACTGGCCCGCGCCGGTGGAGCAGAAGGTGCGGATCACCGGCCAAGGACCGGCCGACGTGCTGATGGTGCAGAACCTGCGCGACCCGGCGACGCCGTTGCCCGGGGCGTTGCGCACGCGCTGGGCGTTCGGCGCCCGGGCCCGGATGGTCACCGCCGACCAGGGCGGACACGTCGCTTACGGTGCGGGCGCGAACAACTGCCTCAACGACACGACGACGGCGTACCTGGTCGGCGGGAACTTCCCGGCGCGGGACCGCTTCTGTCCCGCCGAGCCTTCCCCGGCTACTCGGCGCTGAAGATCGGCGCGAAGAACGCGGCCAGCTCGGCGGTAGCGGTGAGGGGAAGGACGTTCGCGACGTACTGGTCCGGCCGGACCACCACTACCGCGCCGCCGGGCGAGATGCCGCGGTCGGCGAAGATGTCTTCGGACGCATAGACCTTCTCGTAGTCGATCAGCGAGAACGGACCGGTGCGGGGCAGGAAGATCTCCGGGACCTCGCCGAGATCGACCTCCTCGTACGGCCGCGGGTAGATCACCTTCACGTCGAACCAGGCGTCGACGTCCAGGTTCTTCGGCGTGTGGGCCACGACCGGGGAGTCCGGGGAATTCCCCAGCCAGTCGGCGAAATCCGCCACCGGAGCGGCGGGTCCGAAGACGTAGACGCGCCACCGGCCGTCGGCCTGGGCGTGGTGTCCTAAGTGGACCGTGTTCGCGTCGCAGACTCGCGTGACGGGTGCCGACTTGAACCGTTTGCCGATTGGGAACCCGGTTGCCAGATCCTGGTGTTCCGGCGAGGCGATGAGCACCGAAGGCTGGTAGCACGTCATGAAACCGGACGGGAACTCGAAGGTCTTCACGTAGAACTCTTCCAGCTCCGCCGGATCGGCCAGGTCCTCGGGCCGGGCCGCCATGAGGGTCGACCATTCCTTGTCGAAATCGATGAGGTTTTTCGCGATCAGCTGGCGTTCCGCGGAATAGGTGGCCAGCAGCGAAGCGGGACCGCGGCCGTCGAGCACGTGGCCCAGTTTCCAGCCGATGTTGAACCCGTCCTGCATCGAGACGTTCATGCCCTGCCCGGCTTTCGCGCTGTGCGTGTGGCAGGCGTCGCCGGTGATGAAGACGCGCGGGAGCCGGGTGTCGCCGACGGGAACGTCGTCGAATTTGTCGGTGAGGCGATGGCCGACCTCGTACACGCTGTGCCAGGCCACGTTCTTGACGTCCACAGTGTACGGACTCATGATCGCGTTGGCGCGCGCGATGATCTGGTCGATCGTCGTCTTCCGCACGGCGCCGTGGTCGTCCTCGGACACCTCGCCCAGATCGACATACATCCGGAACAATGTGCCGCCCTCGCGCGGGATCAGCAGGATATTGCCGCCGTCGTGGGACTGGATGGCGCATTTCGTGCGGATGTCCGGGAAATCGGTGACGGCGAGGACGTCCATCACGCCCCACGCGTGCAGCGCTTGGTCGCCGACGAGTTGCCGGCCGATCGATTCGCGCACCGCGCTGCGGGCGCCGTCGCAGCCGACCACGTATTTGGCCCGGACCACGCGATCCTCGCCGGTGCGCGGGCCGGCGGTGTGCCGCAGCGTGACGGTAACCGGGTATTCGTCGCCCTCGGTAATGGTGAGCGACTGGAATTCCAGGCCGAAATCGGGCGTCATCCGGCTCGGCGAATGGGCCATGTACTCGGCGAAATAGTCCTGCACCCGGGCCTGGTTGACGATGAGATGCGGGAATTCGCTGATCCCGGTGGGGTCGTCGGGCACGCGCGACGAGCGGACGATGCGCTTCGGATCGGCGGGATCGGGCTTCCAGAACGACATCGTGGTGATCCGGTACGCCTCCTCGACGATCCGGTTCGCGAAACCGAAGGCCTGGAACGTCTCGACGCTGCGCGCCTGGATCCCGTCCGCCTGCCCGACCTCGAGCCGTCCGCCGCGGCGTTCGACGATGCGCGTGGTGACGTGCGGGAACCGGGACAGCTGCGCGGCGGTGATCATGCCCGCGGGGCCGGTGCCCACGATCAGCACGTCGACCTCGTCCGGCAGTTCCGCGGGCCGGTCGATTCCGGTTCCGGCGGCGGGCAGGACGCGCGGTTCGCCGGAAACGTAGCCGTGGTGGTGGAACTGCATGGATTTCCTCACCTCACTGTGAGCACCAGAGGGGACCGTGTTCGATAATAGAACTCGTTGTTCAATTATTGAGTACGACGATGCTAAGGTGGGCCGCGCCGGTGCACAAGACCCCGCGGGGAAGGACCGAGTCGTGACGGAAGCCAAGCAAGCGGCCGGGTCGCAGACGTTGTCGCGCGGGCTCACCGCGCTCGAAGTGCTCGCCGAGGCCGACGCGCCGCTGTCGATCGGCGAGCTGGCCTCGCGGCTCGGGCTGCACCGGTCGATCACCTACCGCATCGTGCGCACGCTCGAGGACCACGGGCTGGTCGTGCGCGGCGCGAACGGCGAACTGGAGCTGGGGGCGCGGCTGGCGGCGTTGGCGCGCAACGTTTCCCGCGATCTTCAGTCGACCGCGCTGCCCGAGCTGACCGTGCTCGCGAACGAACTCGGCATGACGGCGTTCCTCGCGACGCTCGACGGCGAGGATTCCGTGGTCACGCTGGCCAGCGTCGAACCGCGGCAGGCGACGGCGGCGGTGGCGCAGCGCCCGGGCAGCCGGCATCCGATCACCGACGGCGCGCCGGGTCGCGCGATCCTGCAGCAGCTGCGCGGCGGGACAGCGCCGTACGAAACCAGTCATGACGAGGTGATTCCCGGGCTGTCGTCGATCGCGGTGCCGCTCGCGGTGCCCGGGCAGCATCCGGCCGCGCTCGCGGTGGTGTACCTGACCGGTCCGGCGGACATCGGCGCGATCGGGGAGCGGCTGGCACGGGCGGCGCGGGTGATCCGGGCCGAACTGCATCCGTAACTCGCAATGGACGCGGTGGACAGCGGCCGGGCGAGGGAAGCACGATGGCGTCCGTGGTACAGACGACGCGCTTCGCCCGCTTCCCGCTCGGACATTTCCCGACCCCGCTCGAACCGCTGGACCGGCTCACCGCGCGATTGCGCGAACGCCACCGGGACGTACCGGACCTCTGGATCAAACGCGACGACTGCACCGGTTTGGCGACCGGTGGCAACAAAACGCGCAAGCTGGAATTCCTCGTCGGCGACGCGCTCGCGCAGGGCGCCGACACGCTGATCACCCAGGGCGCGACGCAGTCCAACCACGCCCGGCAGACCGCCGCGGCCGCCGCGCGCGCCGGACTGGCCTGCAAACTGCTGCTGGAACAGCGGCAGGTGCGCGACGAGGAGTACGAGAACTCCGGCAATGTGTTCCTCGACGAACTGCTCGGTGCGGACATCGTGGACCGGGTACCGGCCGGAACTGATATGTCAGCGGCGATGGAAGACGTGGCAGCGAAACTGCGCGCGGAGGGACGGCGGCCGTACGTGATCCCGGGCGGCGGGTCGAATCCGATCGGCGCCCTCGGATACGTCCAGTGTGCGCTGGAGCTGGACGCCGCGCCGGTCCCGGTCGACTGGGTCGTGCACGCGACCGGCAGCACCGGCACGCAGGCCGGGCTCGTCGCCGGATTGCGCGCGGTGCACAGCCCGGCGCGGGTGCTCGGCGTCAGCGTGCGGCAGCCGGAAGCCCGGCAGATCGACGCGGTGCACGGGCTGGCCGTCCGGACGGCGGAGCTGCTCGGGACCGAGGTTTCCCGTGACGACGTGCTGGTGGACGACCGCTGGGTCGGCGAGGGCTACGGCGTGCCCACCCGGTCCATGGTCGACGCGGTGCGGCTGCTCGCCGAGACCGAAGGGATCCTGCTGGACCCGGTGTACTCCGGAAAGGGCTTCGCCGGCCTGCTCGGCGGGATCGCGGAAGGCCGGTTCGCCGCGACCGACCGCGTCGTCTTCGTGCACACCGGCGGCGTCGCCGGGCTGTTCGGCTACCGGTCCGCGTTCCAGTGATCGCGGGCGTCCTCGGCGGCATGGGTCCCGCGGCGACCGCGGAGTTCTACGCGAAGCTCATCGCCCGCACGGTCGCGGAGCGCGACCAGGACCACCTTCGGGTGGCGATCTGGGCCGACCCGACGGTGCCGGACCGGGTCGCCGCGGTGCTCGACGGGAGCACCGACCCGTATCCGGCTTTGCTTGCCGGGGCGGAAAAACTGCGGGATCTCGGTGCGTCCGTGCTCGCCATGCCCTGCCACACCGCGCATTTCTTCCTGTCCCGGCTGGCCGCGGACAGCGGGGTGCCGTTCGTGGACATGGTCGCGGAAACGGCGGACTTCCTCGCCGGACGGACGGGTCCGGTCGGCCTGCTCGGCACTCGCGGGACGATCGCCGCCGGGCTGTACCAACGGCGAGTGCCCGAGGTCGAGTGGGTGGTGCCGTCCGAGGCGGGGCAGCGGGAAGTCGACGCAGCGGTGGCGGCGGTGAAACGCGGCCACCTCGCCGGTGGAGCGGCACATTTCGACCGGGCGCTGGCGGAGGTCGACGTGCCGTTGTCGGTGCTGGCGTGCACCGAACTCCCGCTGGTGGCGGGAAACGCGACCGGGGTGCTGGACCCGACAGACCTGCTCGCCGACGCGGTGATCCGCCGCTGCGGCGGAAAACCGGTCGACGTCCGGCCGCCCGCCTGACAGAGTCCGGTCATGACCGATCTGCTGACCGCCGCGGACGTGCTGCTCATGCAGGAGCTCGCGCAGCGGATCACTGCCGTGCGCCCGGAACTCGTCAACAGCGACGCCTCCTACGGCGAGCTGGCCTGGAACTGGGGCAGAGCGCACGCCGCACAAGGCGCGAGCTGGATGCGTCGGCTGTGGTTCGCCGGCGACGACCTCGTCGCGTGGGGCTGGGCGCAACTGCCCCGGAGCGTGCGGCTCAACGACGGCTCGGTCAAAGACGTCACCGGTGCTTACCTGGCATATCAGGTCCATCCCGACCACGCCGGGCTGGTCGACGACGTGATCGACTGGTTCGACGCCACCGCGGACGGCCTCGAACGCACCGTGCTTCCCGGAGCGGCCGACAAGTTCGGCCTGGAACGCTGGGCGGCGCACGGCTACGGGCCCGATCCGGACGGCCTCGGCGACACCGGGTCCTGGACGCAGCTGAACGAACGCGACCTCGAGGTGCTCGAAACGCCGGTGCTGCCGGACGGGTTCCGCTTCCGCACCGCCGCCGAGGCCGGACCGGAGGCGGCTGTGCGGGCGCATGTGGCCGCGTGGGGCGTGACCGCGTACACGCTGGAAGGCTACGAGGGCGTCCGCGCGACCCCGGCGTATCGCGGTGACCTGCATGTCCTGGTCGAAGCGCCGGACGGGAGGATGGCGGCGTCGGCGATCATGTGGCTGGACGAGGCGAACAAGACCGTCGAGTTCGAGCCGGTCGGCACCCATCCGGATTACCGGCGGCGGGGGCTGGGCCGAGCGATGCTGCTGCACGGCATGGACCGTGCGCGGGCAGCCGGAGCTGCCCACGCGACGGTCGCTTGTCTTGGCGCGCCTGGACATCCGTCGGCGCGGGAGTTGTATTACGGCGTCGGGTTCCGCGAAGTGTGCCGGGACGTGCCGCTGCTCAAGCCCGCGTGAGCGGGGGCTGGCCCATCCGCAGCGCGCCGAACTTCGCGGACGTCCGGACCGCGTCGAAGCCGTAGTTGATCATCTCGGTCTCGTATGCCCGCAGCGCGGAGAGGAGGTCGGCCTCGGTGAGCTTCCTGGCGAGCAGTTCGGCGTCGCGCAGGGCGGTGTTCGCGCCGACGCCGACCGCAGGGCTCATCGCGTGGATCGCGTCGCCGAGCAGGGTCACCGACGTGGTCGGCCACGGCTCGACCGGCACGCTGGTGCGCATGAAGATCGGGAACACCGTCTCGGGATCGGCGAGGGCCAGCAGCTCGCTGGCTTTCGGATTCCATTTGCGGGCCAACGAAACCGTCATGTCCCGCAACTCGCGCCCGGTCGCAGCGCGGAGTTCGTCGTCGGAGCACGGCAGCAGTTCGGTGCGGGCGGCGAACAGGCACATCACGTAGTCGCTGGTGTCGGTGAGCCCTGGCAGAGACGGCGGACGCCGAGAGTGGACCGGGGCGATGCCGATGTGCTGGTGGTCCGGGCCGAAGAGCCCGCGGTAGATCCCGAACCACTCGTCGGGGATCAGCGCAGCGGTCTCGCGGGTGAGCGGGAAGCGGCCGTACATGATGCGCACGCCGGTGTCCATGACGCGGGCGTGCGGCAGGTATTGGCGTCGGATAACCGAATTCACGCCGTCGGCGGCGACCAAGACGTCCGCTGAAGCAGTGGATCCGTCGGCGAACGTCGCGGTGACGGTGTCGTCCAGGCGGTACCCGGTGCATTCGCGGCCGAACTCGACGACGTCGTCCAGCCCGTGCAGGAGGATCTCGCGCAGTGTGCGCCGGTTGATCGAGACGTTGCGTTCGACCGGTTCCTCCGGCGGCGTCCCGGTGAGGTAACTGGTACGCGACGGCGTCGAACTGGCATCCCAGATCGCCCGGCTGAGAGGCGCAGGAAGCAGCCGGTCCAGCGCGTCGAGGCCGTGCGGGTCGAGCCGCAGGCGATACCCCTGCAACCGGCCGGCTGCTGGGATGTCACGTTCGCGGACTGTGACGGCAACCCCGGCGCGGTGCAATCCCTGTGCGAGCGCGAGCCCGCCGATGCCGCCGCCGATGATCAGGACGCGAGGTTTTCCGGGCATAGCGAATTCCCCTTCTGGATATGGAACGAGGGGACGTGCTGGACGCACCGGAAAGGTGCGGGTACGAGCGCGGCGCGCCGCCCGGACTACCTACCGGCCTGTGGCTTTCGACGTCCTGGGCCACCCTAGCTTTTTCCGGAAGCGGATTGTCAAGGACGGATTTCCGCCTAGGCTGAGCTCATGTGCGCACCGGGGCCGGAGATCCGCGGGACGCGGGTGGAACTGCTGACCGCCCCGGACTGCCCGAACGCCGAAGCGGCCCGGTCGCTGGTGGCCGAGTGCCTCGCCGAGAGCGGCCTCGACGCGGCGGTCGTCGAACGCGTCGGCAGCTACCGTTCGCCGACGATCCTGGTCGACGGGGTCGACGTCATGGGCACGCCCGGGCCGGTGGCGGCGGACGCCTGCCGCCTTGACGTGCCGACCCGGGAGCGGGTGCTCGCCGCGTTGGCGGCTGTAAAAGCCTGACCGGAAGCCGTTGCAGCTCGCTAGTTGTCTTCGGGGCACCCTTCGCTCTGGTTCACATTACAGATGTAATGTACGCTCGCCCGGACGAAGCCGAGGAGGTGCGGATGAGCCGGTCCGGAACCGCGGACGACCCGACCGGGACGAAGCTCGCCCTGCGGCGGGCGGCGGTCGGCGTGGTCGCTTCCGACGGGCTGCGCGGCCTCACCTACCGTGCGGTCGCGCGGGCGGCGGGCTGCACCACCGGCGCGGTCCAGCACCATTTCTCCTCGATCGACGACCTCCTCCAGTCCTCTTTGGACCTGGTGCTGGAGGAGAGCGCGGAGAACGGCCTGATCGGCGCCCGCACCGGCGTCTACGCGGACGGTCCCGAGGTGCGCCAGCGGTTCCGGGACAGCGCGGACCTGCAAGTGTTCCAGTACCAGCTGGTCGTGGAAGCGGCGCGGCGGCCCGAATTGCGGCCGGTCGTGCGGCGGCTCTACGACGGCTATCTCGCCGCGGTCGGCAAGGAACTGTCGGCCGACGGCGGGCTGGCCCAGCTCGTGTTCTACGCCCTCGACGGAATGTTCCTGCACCAGGCGGCGGATCCGGACGTCGATCCGGGCCCGGCGCTCGAAGCCCTGCGCGGCCTGCTCGCGGCCGCGCGTTAACCGAACCCGGACTCCCGCCCCGGCCGCGCTCGACGCCGCCGGGGTCGAAGTGTTGCCGGATATCGTTGCGCTGCAAGAACTTCCCACTGTCCTATCCGGAATTTCCTCGTCGCTCAGGTGTTGACTTAATCAACACCTAGGGGTCAGACTCGGCGCATCCCCGAAGCCGCCGAACCGAAAGGCGTACCCGATGCCCGACACCGCCGCCGCGACCTTGCTGATCGACGGCCGCTGGCATTCCGCCCCGGCGACGTTCGACGTCGTCGACCCCGCGAGCCTCGCCGTCCTCGGCCAGGCCGCCGACGCGGGGCCCGAGCAGGCGCGGGACGCACTGGCCGCGGCCGCGCGCGCCGCCCGCGGCTGGGCGGACACCGATCCGGAGACCCGCAGCGGCCATCTGCGCGCCGCGGCCGCCGGAATCCGCGCCCGGCAAGGAGAACTGGCCGCGTTGCTGAGCCGCGAGAACGGGAAACCGCTCGCCGAGGCGAACGGCGAACTGGCCGGGGCCGCCCGGATGCTGGAGTGGGCCGCGGAGGAGGGCCGCCGCGCGTACGGGCGGGTCACGCCGGCGAACGCGGCCGGTCCCGGGCTCGTGCTGCGCTCGCCGGTCGGCCCGGTGCTCGCGATCACGCCGTGGAACTTCCCGGCCAGCATGCTGATTCGCAAGGTCGGGCTCGCGCTCGCGGCGGGCTGTCCGGTGATCGCGAAACCGGCCGAGCAGACCCCGTTGATCGCCACCGCGCTGCTGGAAATCGTGCAGGACACCGGTTTGCCCGCCGGGGTGCTCCAGTCGCTGACCACCACGCGGCCCGCGGAACTCGTCGGAGAATTGCTCGCCGACCGGCGGCTGCGCAAGGTCAGCTTCACCGGCTCCACCGAGGTCGGACTGGGCCTGCTGCGCCAGACCGGCGACATCCTCCGCCGCACGTCGCTCGAAATGGGCGGGCACTCGCCGGCGATCGTGTTCGAGGACGCCGACCTCGAAGCCGCGGCGGCGGGTGTCGTTACCGGGAAATTCTTCAACGCCGGGCAGAGCTGCACCGCGGTGAACCGGCTGTATGTCCACGAAAGCGTCCGCGACGACCTGCTTTCCTTGATCGAAAAGAAAACCAGCGCCCTGAAGGTCGGCCGGGGCGACGCCGAGGGCACCAACGTCGGTCCGCTGATCGACGAGGCCGGGCTGGCGAAGGTGGAGAACCAGGTCGCGGACGCGGTCGGCAAGGGCGCGCGCGTGCTCGTCGGCGGCAACCGGTGGACGGATCCCGCGCTGCCGGGCCATTTCTTCGAGCCCACCGTGCTGGACGGCGTCACCCCGGACATGCTCATCAGCCGCGAGGAAACGTTCGGCCCGGTGCTCGCGGTGTCGGCCTTCCGCACCGACGACGAGGCCGTCGAACTCGCCAACTCCACCGATTACGGCCTCGCCGCCTACGTGTTCGGCACCGATCTGCGCCGCATCTGGCGCACGCTCGACCGGCTCGATTTCGGCGTGTTCGGCGTCAACGACCCGGCGCCGGTGCGTCCGGAACTTCCCTTCGGCGGCCAGAAGAACTCCGGCCAGGAACGCGAAGGCGGGGCCGAAGGCATCGACGCCTACACCGAGACCAAAGCCGTCGCTCTGCGGTTCTGAACCGCTCCCCGAAAGGAATCCGCATTGACCACCGCTGACCTCGCCGCTGCCGACCAGCGCACCCTCATCCACCCGCACACCGTCATCGGCGACCCCGCCGAACCGCTCGTCCTCGACCGCGGTGAAGGCGCGCTGCTCTGGGACACCGAAGGCAACCAGTACATCGACGGCACCTGCGGCCTGTGGCAGTGCCCGGTCGGCCACGGCCGCGCCGAACTCGCCGACGTCGCCGCCGAGCAGATCCGCAAGCTGGAGTTCTACTCGTCCTTCGGCGACTACTCCAACGCCCCGTCGATCCGCCTCGGCGAACGCCTCCTTTCGCTCGCCCCGGCGGGTCTGGAACGCGTTTTCCTCACCAACGGCGGTTCGGAAGGCAACGAAACCGCGATCAAACTCGCTCGTCTCGCCTTCCATCACGCCGGTTCGCCCGAGCGCACGGTGGTGCTGGCGCGGCACGGCGGTTACCACGGCATGGGCGGCGCCTCGCTGGCCGCGACCGGCATCGAAGGCCTGCGCGCCGGGTACGGTCCGCTGCTGCCGGACGTCGAATGGCTCGGCAAACCGCACGGCATCGAGCACGGTCCCAACGCGACAGACATTCTGGTGGCCGAGCTGGAGAAGCGGATCGAGGAGATCGGTCCACATCGGATCGGCGCGTTCATCGGGGAACCGGTGCTCGGCGTCGGCGGGATGGTGCCGCCTCCCGAGGGCTACTGGCCGCGCGTGCAGGAAGTATTGCGGCGACACGGGATTCTGCTGATCGTGGACGAGATCGTCACCGCGTTCGGCCGCACCGGGCACTGGTTCGGCAGCGAGCACTTCGGCATCGAGCCGGACATGATCGTCACCGCGAAGGGGCTCACCAGCGGGTACATTCCGATGGGTGCGGTCCTCATTGGACGGAGGGTGCTGGAGCTCGCCGAAGGCGCGGCGTTCCTGCACGGTTTCACCTACAACGGCCACCCGGTCGGCTCCGCGGTCGCGCTGGCGAACCTCGACCTGATCGAAAAGGAGAACCTGCTCGACCGCGCCACCGTCCTCGGCGCCCGGCTGCGCGAGCGGCTCGACCCGCTCGCCGAACTGCCGCACGTGCGCGAGGTCCGCGGGGTCGGCCTGATGCTCGGCATCGAGTTCGCGGACCGGCCCACCGCACCGGTGCAGGCGGGCTGCCGCGCGGACGGCGTGGTGGTCCGCGCGTCCGGGACCAGCATCGTGCTGTCCCCGCCGCTGGTGATCACCGAGGACCAGATCGACACTTTGGCCGACGTGCTGTGCAAGCACGTCGCCGCCGCGGCGAGCTGAACGGAGGAGCCATGAGACGCCGGATACCGACGCTGTTGTCCGCCGCGCTTCTGCTCACCACCGCCGGCTGCGCGATTTCCGAGGGCGGGCCGAACTCGCTCGTGTTCGTTTCCTACGGCCAAGGCGCGTACCAGGCGGGCCAGCGCGCCGCGTGGCTCGACCCGTACGAGAAGCAGACCGGGACGACGGTCACCCTCGACGGCCCGTCGAGCAACGCCAAGCTCAAGGCGATGGTCGAGGCCGGGAAGGTGACCTGGGACGTCGTCGACACCGACGCGTCCGCGGCCGCCGCGGTGTGCGGGAGCCTGCTCGAACCCGTCGACATGGGCGCGCAGGCTTCCGGGTTCCCGGAGGGCTCGCTCACCGACTGCGGGGTGCCGGACGCGTTCTTCGGCATGATGCTGATGTACGACTCGAAGGTCTACGGCAAGCATCCGCCGACGAAACTCGCGGATTTCTTCGACCCGAAGCAGTTCCCCGGACGCCGCATCATCTACGGCGGCGACCCGAGCGTCGGCACGATCGAGGCCGCGCTGCTGGCCGACGGAGTGCCGCGGGACAAGCTGTATCCGCTCGACATGCGCCGCGCGCTGCGGACGTACGACCGGATCCGGCCGCAGCTGGCCATCAGCAGCACTTACGGCGACCAGCAGCAGCGCATGGCCGGCGGGCAGGCGGACATGGCGCTGATCGTCAGCGCGCGGGCGTTCTCGCTGCTCAAGGCCGGTGCGACGAACTGGAAAGTGGTGCCTGACATCCCAGTTCCGGTGACCTGGGATGTCCTGGTGGTGCCGAAGGGGACGGCACGCGCCGAGGAGGCGAAGAAGCTCATCCGCTTCGCCTCGCAACCGGCGCAAGCGGCGGACTTCGCCGCGCGGGCGGGCGTGGGACCGGCCAACACGGCCGCCCCCGCCGCCCGTTCGGAGATCGGCCGCCAGCTCGACATCTGGGGCGAGGGCAAGGAGGACTTGCGAGTGCTCAGCAACGTGCGCTATTGGGCGGCGAACCGGCCCGAGCTGGTGAAGGCGTGGTCGGATTGGACGACCGGATGACCGCCGTGGCGACCCGCGTCCCGGCCGTGCCGCGGGCCGGGCGCGAAAAACGGCGGACCTCGTGGCTGCTGCTCCCCGCCGCGGCGGTGGTGCTGGTGTTCTTCTTCTATCCGCTCGCCGTGATCCTGTGGCGGAGCTTCACCGAACCGTCGTTCGGGGTCGGCAATTACCTGGCGGTGCTCGGCGACGAGGTGCAGATCCGCGTGCTGCTGCGGACTTTGCGGACCGCGCTGATCATCACCGTGGCGACGCTCGTCATCGCTTATCCCTACGCGTATGCGATGACGCTCGTCGGCCGTCGCGCCCGGTCGGTGCTGACGCTGCTGGTGCTGATGCCGTTCTGGACCAGCCTGATGGCGCGCAACTTCGCCTGGTACGTGCTCGAACAGCGCGGCGGCGTCATCGACCGGGTGCTGTCGGCGATCGGCATCGACGGGGTTGTGCTGCTGGGTTCGGTGGCTGGCGTGACGGTCGCGATGGTGCAGGTGATGCTGCCGTTCATGGTGCTGCCGCTGCAAAGTTCGATGCTGAGCATCGACCGCAGCTTGCTGCACGCGGCGGGCAGCCTCGGCGCGCGGCGTCCGGTCGCGTTCCTGCGGGTCTACGTGCCGCTGTCGATGCCGGGCGTGCTGGCCGGGGTGTCGGTGGTGTTCATCATGTCGCTGGGCTTCTACATCACCCCGGCGCTGCTCGGCACGCCGCAGCAGGCGCTGGTCGCCCAGGTGATCGGCACCCAGGTCAACGACCTGCTGGACTTCGCGGGCGCCGGCGCGCTCGGGACGATCCTGCTGGTCGTCACGCTCGTGGTGCTCGCCGTGCTCAGCCGCGTGGCCGCGCCGCTGGGCACCAGTGCGGCTGGAGGTGCCGACCGTGGCTGACAATCCGTCCATCAGCAGGGCCGCCGCGGTGCGGCAGCGGAGCCTCGGCTGGGGCCTGCGCGTGTGGGTCGCGCTCGTCGCGTTCATGCTCGTCGCGCCGACGCTCGTGGTGATCCCGATGAGCTTCGGCGCGGGCTCGACGTTCGAGTTCCCGCCGAAGGACTGGTCGTGGCACTGGTACGCGGAGTTCTTCACCAGCAAGCAATGGCTGGCCGCACTGGCGAATTCGGTCCAGGTCGGGGTGCTCGCCGCGGCGCTGGCGACCGTGCTCGGCGTGGCGGCCGCGCTGGCGCTCGACCGGATGCGGCGGGGGAGGGGCATCGCCCGGCAGCTGCTGATGGCTCCGATGATCCTGCCCGGCATCGTCGTGGCGGTCGCGATTTACGGCGTTTTCCTGCGCTGGCAGCTGAACGGCACGATGCTCGGTTTCGTGCTGGCGCACGCGGTGCTGGGGCTGCCGTTCGTGCTCACCTCGGTGCAGACCAGCCTCGCCGGGTACGACCCGATCATGGAGAAAGCGTCGGCGAGCCTCGGCGCGCCGCGCTGGACGACGGTGCGCAAGGTCGTGCTCCCGATCATCGCTCCCGGCGTGCTGTCCGGTTTCGTGTTCGCCTTCGCCACGTCGTTTGACGAGGTCGTGGTCGCGCTGTTCCTGCAGACGCCCGCGATCAAGACGCTGCCGGTGAAAATGTACGAATCGATCGTGCTGGAAATCGACCCGACGATCGCGGCCGCGTCGAGCCTGATCGTCGTGTTCACCACCATCCTGCTGTTCGTCCCCGCCGTTCTGCGCCGAAAAGAGCAATCATGACTGACGGAATCGCGACCGCACACGTGACGAAGGCGTACCCCGGCGTCGACCGGCCCGCCGTGGACGACGTTTCGCTGCACATCGCCGACGGCGAGTTCATGACCTTCCTCGGCCCGTCCGGTTCGGGCAAGACGACCATGCTGTCGATGATCGCCGGATTCACCCCGCTCACGTCCGGATCGATCACTGTGGACGGTCAGGAGATCTCGCGGCTCAAACCGCACCGGCGGAACCTCGGGGTGGTTTTCCAGCAGTACGCGCTGTTCCCGCACATGTCGGTGGCGCGAAATGTCGCGTTTGGACTGACGCAGCGCAAGGTGCCGAAGCCGGAGATCGCACGGCGGGTGGACGACGTGCTGGAACTGGTCGGATTGTCGGCGGTGCGGGATCGGTTGCCGCGCCAGCTTTCCGGCGGCCAGCAGCAGCGCGTCGCTCTGGCGCGGGCCGTAGTATACGAACCGCGCGCGTTGCTGATGGACGAGCCTTTGGGTGCGCTGGACAAGAAGCTGCGTGATCAGTTGCAGCGGGAAATCGCGCGGATGCACCGGGAATTGGGCATGACGTTCCTCTTCGTGACGCACGATCAACAGGAGGCGCTGACGCTGTCGGACCGGATCGCGGTGTTCAACGACGGCCGGATCGAACAGGTCGGCACGCCGGAGGAATTGTACGAGCGGCCGGAGACGTTGTTCGTCGCGCAGTTCGTCGGGGAGTCCAATGCGTTGTCGCTGACGCCGGGGGAGGTGACGATCGTGCGGCCGGAAAGGTTGACCCTGCACACTTCCTCAGATCCTGTCCCGAGTGGACACCAGCGGGCGAGCGCGCAGGTGACCGACATCGTGTACGTCGGCGACCACACGCGGATCTGGCTGCGGTATTCCGACGGGGCGCGCGGGTGCGCGGTGTTGTCGGCCGGGGTCGCGCACGAGCATCGGCCCGGGGACGAGGTGATCGCGGCCTGGCATCCAGAGCATCAGGCCGTGGTGCCGAGCGCCGAAGTCCCGGAATTGGCGGCGGTATGACCGAGGATGTGCTGCTGCGCGGCGGAGTGGTCCGGACGTTCGATCCGGCAGTAGGGGCCGTTTCGGCGGTGCTGGTGTCGGACGGCCGGATCGCCGCGGTCGGCGACGACGAGACGGTTTCCGCCGCGGCCGCACCGGACGCGCGGGTCGTCGAGCTGGCGGGCCGGACTGTCCTTCCTGGACTGAACGACGCGCATTTGCACCTGGCTTTCCACGCCGCCGCCGGTCCGGAGTTCTGTGTGGACCTTTCAGCCGCGTCGGATCTTTCCTCGGTAGCCCGTGCGTTGGCGGGTGCGCCGCCGGGGGAGTGGATCGTCGGCCGCGGCTGGCGGGAAACGACGATCGCCGAATTCGCCGACGGCCGAGCGGTGCCGACCCGTGCCTGGCTCGACGGCGTGACTGGCTCGCAACCGACGGTGCTGCATCACGCGTCGTCCCACGAGGTGTGGGCGAACAGTGCGGCGCTCGCGCGGGCCGGGATCACCCCGGCGACACCGGATCCGGAAGCCGGGGAGATCGTGCGGGACTCCGCCGGCGAGCCGACCGGGGTACTCGTGGAAAGCGCGCAGGAACTGGTCGCCTCGCTGGTGCCGAAACCGAGCCGGTCCGTCCGGCTGGATTCGATCGTGCGCAGCATGGAACGGTTGAACGCCCTCGGGATGACGAGCGTGACCGATCCGATCGTCCCGCCGGACCTGTGGCAGGACTACCGGGACCTGCACGCCGCCGGCCGGCTGCGGATGCGGATCACCGCGCTGCTGCACTGGAACTGGCCGTCGCCGGCGACGTCCGCCGCCTCGCTGGCGGAACTGCTGGACGAGACGGATTTCTCGGTCGGCGACGACCTGCTGCGGATCGGCGGCATCAAACTGTTCGCCGACGGCGTGCCGACGCACTGCACCGCGTGGATGCACTCGGCGTACCCGTCCGGCGGGCACGGCAGCCTGGTGACCTTCGGCCCCGACGACGACGCGCGCGTGCGTGAGCTGCACGAACTGATCCTGGCCGCCCACGTCCGGCGGGTGCGCGTGCAAGTCCACGTGACCGGGGACCGGGCCGCGGACGCGGTAGTCGACGCGATCGAGGCGGCCCAGGCTGTCGACCCCTGGCCGGAGGCGCGGCACGCCTTGATCCACGGCACCTTCTTGTCCACCGCCGTGCTCTCCCGCCTGGCGCGGTCCGGAATCGGGGTCATCACCAGTTCGCTGATGCGGACCTACAGCGGCCCGTCCATGGTCCGCGTGCTGGGCGAGGAGCGGTGGGCCGACGCTTTCCCCGCGCGAGCCCTGCTGGACCACGGCGTGGCGGTCGCCGACAGCTCGGACGCCCCGGTGACCGTGCCGGACTGGCGCCGCGGCGTCGTGACCTTCACCGGTCTGCCCGGCCCGAACGCCTTCTCCATGGTGGCCGACCCGCTGACCAGGGAGGAGGCGCTGCGTCTGTGGACCACTGGCCCGGCGTGGCTGGAACACGCGGAGTCCGTCAAGGGAACGCTCCGTGTAGGTTCCCTCGCCGACCTGGCGGTGTTCGCCCACGATCCGGTCACCGCTGCGGGTCCGGAGTTGCTCAGCGTACGGTCGGAACTGACCATGCTCGGGGGACAGGTAGTGACGGAGTGAGGTTTCGTGTACAGCAGCAACACCGACGCTGACCGCGGCGCTTTCGTGTGGATGGTGAAGAACGCCGTCGTCCCGCGGCCGATCGCGTGGGTGAGCACAGTGGACGGCGCGGGGGTGCGGAACCTCGCGCCGTTCAGCTACTTCGCGCCGCTGACCATGGACCCGCCGACGGTGCTGTTCTCGATTTCGGAAGCGCCGAAAGACACCTTGGTCAATATCGAGGCCCAGCGGGAGTTCGCGATCACGATCGCACTGAGCGGCCAGGAGGAATTGGTCGCGCGCACTGCGTCCACAGTGGACTCTTCAGTGGACGAGGCGGAACACGTGGGTCTGTCGTGGACGCCCGGGGTGCGGATCGCCGCGCCGCATCCCGCCGGGGCGGGCCCGAGCCTGGAATGCACGCTGGTGAAGATCGAGGAGTTCCGGGGCTCGCACCTGGTCTTCGGCGAGGTGGTCGGAGTCGCGGTGGACGACCGCCTGCTGCGCCCGGACGGCCGGCTGGACCAGGACGTGTACCACCCGGTGGGCCGCATGGGCGGCGCGACGTTCACCCGGGTGAACAACTGGGTGCGGGTGCCGATCCCCGCTCCGGAGGAGTTCCTGGCTGCGGGTCAGCATTCCGATGCGGGCAGCTGACCCTGCTGGCAGGCCCATTCGCGCTGGATCTCGCCGGACGTCTTCGGACGGCCGGGGCCGCCGGGGTCGAGGTAGCCCTGGTATTCCTTGCAGCGGGGGTTGAACTTGCCCGCGTTGACCGCCCGCTGGCCGCAACCCGGGCCGGTCGAGGGATCGCGTCGTTTGCCTTGTGACGTGCTGGTCTTGGGCGTGCCGGTCGGCTTGGCCGAAGTCGAGGCAGCCGGTGGCGACGCGACCGGGACTGTTGTCGTGGACGGGGCTGGTTCGGGAGCGGACTGGCTCGCCAGCGGTGGGCCTGCGACGGCGTGCTGGGCAGGCGGGTTCTCAGTGCACCCGGCCAGCACCAAGGCCAGCGCGATGGCGGCGATGGCGAGGCGGGTCAGGGTCATGCCAGAAAGACGTTCCCCGCTCCGTGCGCGTTACCCCGACCCCTTTCGCGTAGCCTCGATCGCGTCCACGCCTGAGCAGGGAGGTTCCCGTGGCCGAAGCAACCCTCGCCGGGGTCCTCGACCGGCTCGCGGAGCTGCACGACCCCAAAATCCGCGCCGTCAACGAGAACCACGGCGACGACCACAGCGTCAACCTCACCAAACTCCGCGCCCTCGCGAAGGAACTCAAAGCCCAACCCGACCTGGCTCGCGAACTCTGGCAGACCGGCGACACCAACGCCCGTCTCCTCGCGCTCCTCGTCGCCCGCCCGAAGCAGTTCGACCGCGACGACCTCGACGCGATGCTGCGCGAGGCGGGCACCCCCAAGGTCCACGACTGGCTCCTCGCGAACATCGTCAAGAAGAGCCGCCACGCCGAGGAACTCCGCACCGCCTGGCTCGAAGATCCCGACCCGGTGGTCGCGAGCGCGGGGTGGGCGCTCACCGTGGACCGCGTCGCCAAGAAGCCGGACGGGCTCGACCTCGGCCGGCTCCTCGACGTCATCGAAGCCGAGATGAAAACCGCCCCGGCGCGGTTGCAGTGGGCGATGAACCACTGCCTCGCCCAGATCGGCATCGAGAACCCCGGCCTGCGCGCCCGCGCGATCGGCATCGGGGAGCGGCTGGGAGTGCTCAAGGACTATCCGACCCCGCCGAACTGCACCTCGCCGTACGCGCCGGTGTGGATCGCGGAGATGGTCAAGCGGCAGGCCTGACGGAAACACCAGCTGAACCGCACAAAATCAGGCCTCGGCGAGCTCGATGAAGCTTGTCCAATCAGGATCGGACAACCCGAGCTGCGCACCGGCTTCGGCGAGGGCGGAGGCGGCGGAATCGAGGAACCACGAGGCGGTCAGCACCATCTTCGCCGCAGCGGCGGGATCGCGGCGGACGCCCTCGGGAGTGAGGTCCTGCGCCCTGAGCGCGTGGACGGCGGAGTCGAGCAGCCGGGCGACGAGGCTGTACGCGTTGGCCGCTTCGGTGGTGCGAGTCAGCGCCCGGAACCGCGGGCGAGCGGCTTCGACGAGATCGGGGACCAGCAGGGAGCGCAGCCGCGGCCATTCCGCCGCCATGTGCTCGCCCAGCCAGCCGGAAAGCCGCTGATAGCGCACGGCGGCCTGCTCGAAGCGGGACCGCAGGGAGGTGAGTTCCGCCGGTTCGGACTCGCCTTCCATGAAGAGGATTCCGGTCGTCGCGACCACGGCCGGGTCGTTGAGATCGACGCAGCCGACGGCGCCGTGCGAGGGGTCGAGCCGGTCGGGCGCCGGACTGTCCGACCACCGGGCGGCCAGCAGTTTCAAGGCGTTGGAATCGCGCCGCCAGGCCGCCGACTCCTCGAGCTTGAGCACCGAGTGGTACCGCTCGTGTTCGCGGTGGTCGCGCGCCACCCGCACGTATCCGGCCAGTTCCGCCGGCGACGGTCCGTCGCTCATGGTCGATGCCCCTTCGCCTGGTCCACCCGAGAGCAAATGTTACACACTCTCTAGATTTAGAGTGAACCTAATTTTTGCGGCGAGAGGGTCAGCGGCGACGGCTCCGCGGGCGGGCCGGTTCGGTCCGGTCGTCCGGCGAGACGGCGGGTTGGCGGAACAGGCCGCCGTACCGGTCCTCCTGCGGGCGGACGAGGGCGCCGGGGCGCGGGCTTTCGGCGACGGGATGGCTGAAGAGCGGAGAGCTGACTGGTGCGGTGATGGGTTTACCTTTCCGGGCAAGACGGACCGCGACGGGCCAAGAGGAACCGGGCGGATGGGCCACGTCGCACCACCGCCGTCCGGGAAGGGCGCCACTGGCTGATGCCGCGGGTGCGACCGAAGCGAGGGCAGCTCGGCGGCTGACAGGCCGCGAGGGTGACGGTGGTGTGCCGTGGGCCCGACGACATGACGTGCGTTCGCCCTGGCCGCGATCGGCCCGGACTGTCGGCGCACAAGATGTTCTCGGACACTGCTGACGATACACCCTCGGCGGCCCGGTGCGCGCCGCCGCGTGCCCGGAACGGGGGATTCGGCAGTCGGCGGAGTCTCGCTGACACGTCAGAATCCCTTGGTGGGCAAGGAATTACGAGTCTTGGAATGGTCTTGCCATCCGGATAAGGGATTTCTCCGGGTGTAGGCTCGACGGCAGGACCCCGGTCGCGGGCCTCCACTTCTGTCGAACCACTGCGGTTGTCCGGCACGCCACCCGATGCGGAGCGGAAAATGGACAGACCGGCAGACGGCCCGGGACACGGCAGCGAGTTCGCGGAGCTTTCGGCGCTGGTGAAAGAGGCGGGTTTGTTCCGCCGCCGCCCGGTGCACTATCTCGTCCGCGCCGCAGCGGCGTTGCTGGCGTTCGGCGGGGCGTGGACGCTGCTCGCGCTCGGTGCGGCGAGCTGGTGGCAGCTCGGCACGGCGGCACTGCTGGCCGTCGCCTACACCCAGCTCTCGTTCCTCGGCCACGACGCCGGGCACAAGCAGATTTTCCGGACCCGCCGCGCGAACGACGCCGCCGGAACGGCACTGGCCGCGCTGGTCGGGCTGAGCTACGGCTGGTGGGTCGCCAAGCACACCCGGCACCACGCGAACCCGAACCTCGAGGAAGCCGACCCGGACATCGACATTCCCGCCCTGGCGTTCACTCGCCGGCAGGGCCGCGCGAAGGCGGGTTTCCTGCGCTGGATGGCGAAATACCAGGCTTTCCTCTTCTTTCCGTTGCTGCTGCTGGAAGGCATCGACCTGCACTGGTCCGGGATCAAGGCGGTGCGCCACGGCGGAACGCGGTCCCCTCGGCTTGACGCGACGCTGCTCGCCGTCCACCTCGCCGCGTACCTCGCGGCCGTGTTTCTCTTGCTGCCGCCGGGAATCGCCGCGGTCTTCGTCGTCGTGCACCACGCCGCGTGGGGTGTCTACATGGGATGCTCGTTCGCGCCGAACCACAAGGCGATGCCGCACCTGGAACCCGGGCACCGGCTGGATTTCCTCCGCCGCCAGGTGCTGACGTCGCACAACGTCCGCGGCGGCCGCTGGGCGACCTACGCGCTGGGCGGGCTGAACTACCAGATCGAGCACCATCTCTTCCCGAGCATCCCGATGGCGACCCTGCACCGGGCGCAGCCGCT
The DNA here is from genome assembly GCF_006704225.1 of Amycolatopsis sp. Poz14. Taxonomy (NCBI): domain Bacteria; kingdom Bacillati; phylum Actinomycetota; class Actinomycetes; order Pseudonocardiales; family Pseudonocardiaceae; genus Amycolatopsis; species Amycolatopsis sp. Poz14. The sequence goes on along the minus strand of NZ_JACLHD010000001.1, from coordinate 7,106,658 downwards.
GGTGCGGGACTTCTGCGCCGCCCGGGGAATCAGCTACAGCCAGGGCGGGCTGTTCCGCACCTACGCGGACGTCCTGGCGCACCTGCACCAGGTCGGGGCCCCGCTGCGAACCGCGGCGGAATCAGGTCGCTAGGAGCACGGTCTCGAACGCCGGGCCGATTCCGGCGGATTTCCGCGCGAACAATCCCCGAAGGCTGCCCGGCGCGGCCGCCGGATCCGACACATTTTCGCGTCGCGGTTCCGGCGCGAATCCGGGCCGGAATGGCAACACCCCCTCAGGGCGTCGCGGATAGCGCGCGGAATCGGAGGCCAGTCGGGGCTTTTTCACGTTCGCACCCCTGCTGACCTGCCCGGGTTCCCCCTATGTGGTGATTCTGGGCCCGCTGCCTCCCCGTCGCGGGGGAGAGCGCGGTACGAATTCTCCTGCCAGGTGTCGATGAACGCGGGTAAGCAGCTCGACAATTCCGTCCTTTGCCGTGGGAGCTTTCGTGATGGCCCGTCGTTCCGGATTCATGCGCTCCCGCGGGAAGCGCGCCGCCGCGGCTCTCGCCGTGGTCTTCGCCCTGAGCCTCGCGAGCGCCGCGCCCGCGATGGGCGCCACCCTGCCGCCCAGCGCCAGCCCGGCGAGCCCGTCCGCGGCTCCGTCCGCGAGCCCGTCCGCGGCTCCGGCTTCGGCGCAGGAGAGCCCGGCGCCGTCCAGTTCGGCTGCCCCCGCGCCGACCAGCACCACCCCGGCCACCCCGACCACCTCGGCGCCGCCCGCCGCACCGCAGCCGAGGGCGGTCGAGCCGAGAGGCCTGGGCTCGCCGCGCAAAATCGGCCCCGACCCGGCGTTCTCGACGGTCGCCCACGGCGCGATCACCATGGCGTCGAACTCGGTCGTCAGCTGTGGCACCGTGCCCACGTCCTGCGGGGAGACCGCGAACAACTCCACCTACGGCTACTGGGTCAAAAGCGACCCGGCCGCCCCGGGCAACACCGCCTCGAGCGCGAACCTGACCGTCCCGCCCGGTGCCACCGTCCTCTCCGCCCGGCTGTACTGGCAGGTCAACCCGATCTCCTCGAACGCCGACTCCGGCGACGCCTCCCGCGCGAACCAGGTCGCGTTCAAAGCCCCGGGTTCCGCGACCTACCAGCGGCTGACCGCCGACACCTACGACTGGTTCGACGCGCTCGGCAGCGGATCCCCGCAGATCACCGCGCACGCGGGCGTCAAGGACGTCACCGGGCTGGTCAAACAGGCAGGCGGCGGCTCCTACACCGTCGCCGACCTCCAAGCCTGCCGCGGCAACTCGGCCAACTCCGCCAGCAATCTCGGCTGCTGGGGCGGCTGGTCGCTGGTCGTGGCCTACGAACTGGACACCGATCCGCTGCGCTACCTGCAGATCTGGGACGGTTTCGACGTGGTCCGCGGCGGCGCCAGCCCCACCTCCACCACCATCGACCTGAACGGCATCCGGAGCCCGGGCGACCACGCCCCGTCGGCCACCATGGGCGTGGTCGTCGGCGACGGCGACGCCAACATCTCCGGCGACTACCTCGAATTCGGCCGCGACGCCGCGTCGCTGCAGCGGCTGACGCTGCCCGCGCCCGGCGGCACCAGCACGAACAACGCGTTCAGCAGCCGGATCGACCGCGTCGCCACGAACGGCACCGGCAGCAATGTCACCGACCGCACGCCGAATCCGGCTAACAACTTCGGCTACGACGCGCGCACGGTCGACGTCACCGGCAAACTGCCCGCCGGCTCGGACCGGGCCCAGCTGAAGGTCGGGACCACCGGCGACGCGCTGTACCCGCAGACCGTCTGGCTGATGACCGAGGCCAACGAGCCCAACCTGCAGATCGTCAAGTCCAACGACCCCGAGGGCAACCTCCAGGAACGCCCGCCGGGCTGGGTCGGGCAGGGCGGCGAGATCTCCTACGGGCTCGACGTCGCCAACCGGAACCCCGACGGCAGCACCACGAACCTGGACACCGCGACCGGCGTGGTCGTCACCGACACGCTGCCCGCCGGAGTGTCCTATGTGGCCGGTTCGGACCCGCGATGCACGGCGGCCGGCCAAGTCGTCACCTGCCAGCTGCCGGACCTCGCCCCAGGACAGAGCACGCACCTCGGGTTCCGCGTCACCGTTTCGCCGACGGTCGCGCCCGGCACTCGTCTCGACAACACCGCGTCGGTGGCCTTCCAGGGCAAGCAGACCGGCCGCGAGCAGACGCGGACGAGCAACACCGTCCGCAACGTGGTCGCGGCGCCGGAGTACACGCTGGCGAAGGTCGTGGACAAGGCGACCGCGCTGCCCGGCGACCAGCTGACCTATACCGTCACGCTGGCCAACACCGGCCCCATCGCGGTGCCGCCCACCACCGTCACCGACACGCTCCCGCCCGGCACGACCTTCGTCAGTGCGGACACCACGAGCGGCACCGTCACCGGGACCGGTCCGGTGCAATGGCACGCCGCGGCGATCCCTCCGGGCGGCCAGGCCACGCTGACCGTGCACGTCCGGATCGACGACGCGACCATCGGCGCCACGCTGATCAACCGCGCGAAGGTGACCGACGGCCCGCCGCCGACCGTCCCGCCGGAACGGCAGTGCAAGGACGACGCCACCGCTTCTTGTGCGGAGACGGTGGTGCCCGGCACGAAAATCGAGATCGCCAAGATCGCTGACAAGGCGTCGGCGAATCCCGGCGACACCGTGACTTACACCGTGGTCGTGCGCAACACCGGCCAGGTCGCCGCGCCCGGCGCGACGTTCACCGACGACCTGTCGAAGGTCCTCGACGACGCCGTCTACAACAACGACGCCGCTCCCGCCGCGCAAACCTCTTACACCGCACCGAAACTGACCTGGACCGGCGACCTCCCGGTAGGCGGTTCGGCGACGATCACCTACAGCGTCACCGTGAAGAATCCCGTGACCGGCGACCACAAGCTGGTCAACACAGTCACGTCGACCACGCCAGGCAGCAACTGCGCGGCCGGGTCCACTGATCCTCGGTGCGGCACCACGACGCCGGTCTCCGGAATCCGGATCAGCAAGACCGCCGATCCCGCCAGCGCCAAGCCCGGCGACACCGTGAAGTACACCGTGACGGTCGCGAACACCGGACAGACTCCATTGTCCGGTGCGACTTTCACGGACGATCTGTCCAAAGTGCTGGATGACGCTTCGTACGTCGGTGATGCGTCGGCTTCTTCCGGTTCGGTGAGTTATGCGGCACCGCTGCTGACGTGGACCGGCGATCTGCCCGTCGGCGGGACCGCGACGGTGACGTACTCGGTGAAGGTCAACAACCCCGACACTGGCGATCACAAGCTGGTCAACGCCGTTACGTCCACGACACCGGGCAACAACTGCGCCGCGGGTTCGACCGATCCGGCGTGCTCGACGACGACTCCCGTGTCCGGAATGCGGATCGAGAAGAAGGCCGACAAACAGTCCGCGAACCCCGGCGCCCAGGTGACCTACACCGTCGTCGTCGCGAACACCGGCCAGACTCCGTTACCCGGCGTGACTTTCACCGATGATCTGTCCAAAGTGCTCGATGACGCCTCTTACGACGGCGATGCCTCGGCTTCGGTGGGTTCGGTGTCTTACGCCGCGCCTAAGCTGACCTGGACAGGAGACCTCGCGGTCGGCGCTTCGGCGACGATCACCTACAGCGTCACCGTGAAGAATCCCGTTGCAGGCGACCACAAACTGATCAACACGATCACCTCCACGACGCCAGGCAACAATTGTGTCGCGGGTTCGGCCGACCCGGCGTGTTCGACCACGACGCCGGTGTCCGGGATCGAGTTCGCCAAGACCGTCGACAAGACCAGCGCGAACCCCGGCGATAAGGTCACGTACACGGTGACCGTCCGGAACACCGGCCAAACTCCGTTGTCCGGCGCGACTTTCACCGACGACTTGTCGCAGGTGCTGGACGACGCCGTCTACAACAACGACGCCACCCCAGCCGCGCAAACCTCCTACGCCGCGCCCCGGCTGACGTGGACCGGCGACCTCCCGGTAGGCGGTTCGGTGACGGTCACCTACAGCGTCACCGTGAAGAATCCTGTTACCGGCGACCACAAACTGACCAACACGATCACCTCCGCCACCCCGGGCAGCAACTGCGCCGCCGGTTCCGCCGATCCCCGGTGCGGCACCACGACACCGGTGTCGGGAATGCGGATCGCCAAATCCGCCGACCGCGACCAGGTCGTGCCCGGCGACAAGGTGACCTACACGATCACCGTCACCAACACCGGCCAAACCCCGTTGCCCGGCGCGACTTTCACCGACGACCTGTCCCAGGTGCTGGACGACGCCGACTACAACAACGATGCCGCTCCGGCCGCGCAAGTCTCTTACACCGCACCGAAACTGACGTGGACCGGCGACCTGCCCATCGGCGGTTCCGCGACGGTGAAGTACAGCGTCACGGTCAAGAACCCGGATCCGGGGGACAAGAAGCTGCACAACGTCGTCACGTCCTCGACCCCCGGCACCAACTGCCCGCCGGGTTCCACCGACCCGTCGTGCTCGACGACGACGCCGGGCAAGGAGCTGACGGTCGCCAAGACTGTCGACAAGCAGACCGCGAACCCGGGCGACAAGGTCACCTACACCGTGAAGGTGACCAACACCGGCCAGGTCCCGATGCCGGACGCGAGCTTCACCGACGACCTGGCGCAGGTGCTGGACGACGCCTCCTACAACGACGACGCGTCTTCCTCGGTGGGCTCGACCGCCTACACGGCGCCGCGGCTGACGTGGACGGGCAACCTGCCGGTCGGTGCCTCCGCGACAGTGACCTACAGCGTCACCGTGAAGAATCCGGTTACCGGCGACCACCAGTTGCGCAACACAGTCAGCACGCCCGTGCCCGGCAACTGCGAGCCCGGTTCGACGGACCCGAAGTGCTCGACCCTGACGCCGCTGCCGGGGATGACGATCGAGAAGAAGGTCGACAAGCAGTCCGCGAACCCCGGGGACAAGGTCACGTACACGGTCACCGTGACGAACACCGGCAAGACTCCGCTGCCCGGCGCGACCTTCACCGACGACCTGTCGAAGGTCCTCGACGACGCCGCCTATAACGGTGACGCCGCTTCGTCCGCCGGTTCCGTGTCTTATGCCGCGCCGCGCTTGACCTGGACCGGCGACCTGCCGATCGGCGCCTCGGCGACGGTCACCTACAGCGTCACCGTGAACAATCCCGTCAAGGGTGATCATCGGTTGGCGAACGTGGTCACGTCGGACACTCCGGGCGGGAACTGCCCGCCGGGGTCGACGGACCCGCGCTGCGGCACCGAGACGCCGGTGTCCGGCATCGCGATCAGCAAGGTCGCGGACAAGCCGTCGGCGAATCCCGGGGACAAGGTCACCTACACGGTGACTGTCACGAACACCGGCCAGACACCGTTGTCCGGCGCGACCTTCACGGACGACCTGTCGAAGGTCCTCGACGACGCTGCCTATGACGGCGACGCGGCCGCTTCTGTCGGTGTGGTCACTTATGCTGCTCCTCGATTGACATGGACTGGCGATCTTCCGGTGGGTGCTTCGGCGACGGTGACCTACAGCGTGACTGTGGCGAAGCCGGTCGAGGGCGACCACCGGCTGACGAACTTGGTCACGTCCGACACGCCGGGGTCGAACTGCCTGCCGGGCTCCACGGACCCGCGCTGCGGGACGACGACGCCGGTGTCTGGGTTGGACATTTCGAAGGTCGTGGACAAGAAGGAGGCGAAGCCAGGGGACAAGGTCACTTATACGGTCACGGTGAAGAACACGGGCCAGACGCCATTGCCTGGTGCGACTTTCACGGACGACCTGTCGAAGGTGCTGGACGATGCGACCTACGGGGACGATGCTGCGGCATCGGTCGGCTCGGTGAGCTATGCGGTGCCACGGTTGACGTGGACTGGCGACCTACCGGTGGGCGGTTCGGCGACGGTCACCTACAGCGTCACCGTGAACAATCCCGTCAAGGGCGATCATCGGTTGGCGAACGTGGTCACGTCGGACACTCCCGGCGGGAACTGCCCTCCCGGATCCACCGATCCGCGTTGCGGCACCACGACTCCCGTCGCGGGCTTGGACATCACGAAGGTCGCGGACAAGAAGGACGTCAAGCCAGGGGACAAAGTCACTTACACGGTCACGGTGAAGAACACCGGCCAGACGCCCTTGCCCGGCGCGACTTTCACGGACGACCTGTCGAATGTCCTCGACGATGCGACCTACGGCAATGATGCCGCGGCTTCGATCGGCTCGGTGAGCTATGCGGCGCCACGGTTGACGTGGAGTGGCGACCTCCCGGTGGGCGGTTCGGCGACGGTCACCTACAGCGTCACCGTGAACAACCCGGTCAAGGGCGATCATCGGTTGGCGAATGTGGTCACGTCGGACACCCCGGGCACGAACTGCCCGCCGGAGTCGACGGACCCGCGCTGCGGGACCACGACGTCGGTCGCGGGACTGATCCTGGAGAAGAAGGCGAGCGTCACCGAGGCGAAGGCGGGAGACCAGGTCACCTACACCGTCACCGCGCGGAACACCGGCCAGACCGACCTGAAGGACGCCACCTTCACCGACGATCTGACCGGCGTCCTCACCAACGCGACGTACAACAACGACGCGACCGCCTCGACCGGCTCGACGACCTACACCGCACCCCGCCTGACCTGGACCGGAGACCTGCCGCTGGGTGCGATCGCGACGGTGACCTACAGCGTGAAGGTCAAGACCCCCGTCGGCGACGGGCAGAGCCTGCGCAACGTCATTTCCTCGACCACGCCAGGCACCAACTGCCCCGACCCCTCGAGCGACGAGCGATGCAAGACGACCACGCCGCTCACGAAGACGCCGCCTACGCCACCGACCCCGCCGACAGCCCCGCCGACGCCGCCGGTCCAGCCACCACCGCCGACGCCACCGCCGACGCCACCGCTGGCGTCGACCGGCGTGGTACTGATCCCAGTGGGCATCGCAGCGCTCGCCCTGCTCGCCGGAGGCGGAGCACTGCTGCTGCTCTCGCGCCGCCGCCGCTCCCGGCCCTGACCGGGTGACGGACGGCTGGGCCTGTCGCGGTGGGCAGGCCCAGCCACCGTCGGTGCACGCCGCTCCGGGAGCACGGCACCACCGTGCGCGCGGTCGCGGCGAGGCCGGGTTCGACTCCGGGATGGGCCCGCCGGGTTGCTGCGTGCGCTTCTCCTGACGGCAGTCGGGTTATCCGGTGGGTTGGCAACAGGGAGGCGGTGGTCTCGTGCTCAATCTCGACCAGATGCCCGCTCCCGGGCACAGTGGCGTCGCCGTTCTTGCGCAGTGACTGCCTCCGCCGCAAGCCGCACGGGTGAACGTTGCACGGTGGCACTGGATCGCGCCTCCGCCTGGACTTCACCCCGGCGACTTCTGCCCGGTGCCCTGCGGCATCGACCTGGTATCTCAACAGCCTTAGCGTGCCGTGCGTCGGTGGTCCGCTTCGCCATGCCGTGAAGCAGAGACACCAGAACCGCCTGCATCGACCCTGGTATCTCAACGGCCGCGGCCTGCTGTGCGCGGATCGTCCACAGAGGAGCGTCGCGAAACAGAGGCACCGGAGCCGCCCAACGACCCCGGTGCCCCGGGCTTCAGCCCTTCAACAACCCCTGCATCTCGGCGATCTCCGCCTGTTGTGCATCGATAATCCGCTGCGCCAGCGCCTTCGCCCCGGCATCCGAGCCCTGCGCGAGCTCCGTCTTCGCCATCTCGACCGCCCCCTGATGGTGCTTGATCATCATGTCCAGCCACGATCGGTCGAAGGCCGGGCCCTTGGCGGCGTCCAGGCTTTTCATGTCGGCGTCGGACATCATGCCGGTCATCGCGTGGTCGCCGGACATCTCGTGGCCGCCCGGCATCGAGTGGCTCGTCGCGGCGGCGCCCCAGGTCTTCAGCCAGCCCTGCATCTGCCGGATTTCCGGGTCCTGCGCCCGGTCGATCCGGCCCGCCAGGTCGACGACCTTCGGGTCGCTGCTGCGCGACGGCACCATTTTCGCCATTTCCAGCGCCTGCTGGTGGTGCGGGATCATCTGCTGGGCGAACGTGACGTCAGCGGCGTTGTGCCCCGCCTGCGAGCTGGGCGCCGGAGCGGGCGAGTCCGGGCCGCTGCAGGCGCCGAGCAGGAGTGACGCGGTCAGCACGGCACCGCTGAAAAAGATTCTGCGCACGAAAAAACCTTCTCTCAAAAGGAAAATTGCGAGGAAAGACCGGAAAGGGAATACCGATCAGGTTCGCAACACACAGAGAGAAGTCAGGACAGTCCGGCCCCGTCTGTCGGGTGGGCGGTCGGCGGCGGGGGAGCCGCGAGTGCCGTCGAAAATGGCCTTCACGACGGGGTAGCGGCGGAAGGCCAGCAGGCCCAGGACGAGCGCGCCCGCCGCGTACAGGACTGCCAGGCAGAGGTGCAGCATCGAGTGTTCGCCGGCGGGCATGCCGGACTCGGCGGCCGGGGCTGGCAAGGCCGAGTGCGCCTCGACGGACATCTGGCTGGTCATGGCATGCCCGGCATCGGGGGAAGGCACGTGGTGCATCACGGCGACGCCCAGTGCCAGCGCGAACAGCAGCAGCACCCGCTGCACGCTGCCGAGCCGGGACGTCGCCATGGGAGCAACCGTACCTGGCACCGGGGGAACCGGGGCGGGGCGGACGAAACGGTCACGCTGAGTGGTCGGCGAAGGCGCCCCGTACTGGAAGTTGAACATTCACTCAACCAGGTTCCAGCCCGTGGCGCCGAGGCCGCCCCCGCTCGCCCGGGGTGCGGGTGTGCTACTAGGTTCGAGGGGGCAAGACTTGATGTCGAAGACAGAAGGAGGGCCCCATGGCCCGGTACGAGCTGCCCGAACTCGATTACGACTACGGTGCCCTCGCGCCGCACATCTCCGGCGAGATCAACGAGCTGCACCACAGCAAGCACCACGCGACCTACGTCAAGGGCGCGAACGACACGCTGGACAAGCTCGCCGCCGCGCGGGAGGCGGGCGACTTCGGCTCGATCGTGGGCTTGGAGACGACGCTGGCGTTCAACCTGGCCGGGCACGCCAACCACGTGGTGTGGTGGAAGATCCTCTCGCCGGAAGGCGGGGACAAGCCGACCGGCGAGCTGGCCGCGGCGATCGACGAGGCGTTCGGCTCGTTCGACAAGTTCAAGGCCCAGTTCACCGCGGTGTCCACCACGATCCAGGGCAACGGGTGGGGCGCGCTGTCGTGGGACCCGATCGGCAAGACGCTGATCACCCAGCAGCTGCGCGACCACCACAACAACCTGATCCTGCCGACCGTGCCGATCCTGCTGGTCGACGTGTGGGAGCACGCGTTCTACCTGGACTACAAGAACGTGAAGCCGGACTACGTCAACGCCCTGTGGAACATCTTCAACTGGGCCGAGATCAGCAAGCGCTTCGACAACGCCGTCGCCGGCGGCAACGGCCTCCTGCTCGGCTGAGCCCGACGCACTGAAGCACCGGAAACGGGGTCCGGCCCACGCGGCCGGGCCCCGTTTCGCGGGTTTCGGCGCAATTAGTCGCCCGGCTGGGGGAAATCGCTGCGACGAATGTCGGGAACCGCTGGTAGTCCGCGCATCCCGGCAGCCGCCTGCACGGCCTGGATCCGGGTGCATCCGGACGTGCACGCTGCACGCCCGCCGAATGCGGATGCCGATTCGCGCGCCGCCGTCTGCGGCAAGGACCACCTGATTCAGCGAGATTCGCTCGCATTCGGTGGGTTCTTTCCCTCGATCGAACAAGTGCCTGGACAGCGGCGGACCGGCGCGGCACCCTGGAAGCGCAACCATGTCGGGGGGCAGGGGGAGCACATGGCGTTGCGCATTCATTTCACCGACGACGATTTCGGCCGGACGAGGCGGCGCACCGGCCCCGATCCGCTGTGGGAACTGGTGCTGAGCCTCACCGCGCTGCAGAGCCGCCGCCCGGCGGGCGGGCTGCGGGTCTGGTCGGCTCGTGCCCGCAAGCAGCTTCGGCGGGAGGGGCTGCTTCCGCAACCCCGTCCGGCGCCCGCGCTGGAGTTCCGCAACCGGGCGGTGAAGGCGCTGCCCTCCGGCGGCGAGGCGACGGTCCGCCGCACAGGGGTGCTGAGACCGGCGGAGCGGCGACGGGAGATCGGTCCGGTCGCGGGGGACGGCGTCGTGCGCGTGGAGAAAACGAGGCTGCGGGCTGACCTTCAGACGTTCTTCGTGCACGGTGTCGCGCCGTCGTGGGTCGGGGACGTGGCCGACGGGGCGCGCACGCTGCTCACGTCGTACAGCCTCGCGCGGCAGACTCCGGCCGTCCACCCGGAACGGTCCGGTGCCGCGATCCCCTGGGAGGGACCGGAATTCTTCGGCGAACCTCCTACGGATCGCAGTGTCTACTTCGGAGGCTTGCTCGTGATCCCGGCTTATTTCCGGGTCGTGGAACCGGATCCGGCGACCGGACCAGAACCGCCGGTGGTACTGGCCCGGCCCGCGATCACCGCGGGCGACGCCGTTCAGGACCCGCTGCCGGACCTGCTCGGCCCGACCCGCGCCCGCGCGCTGCACGCGCTGACGATCCCGAGATCCACCGCCGAACTGGCCGGGGAGATCGGCGTGACACCGGTCGCGGCGAGCAAGCACGCGGGCGTCCTGCGCCGTGCGGGATTGGTGGAAAGCCAGCAGGACGGGAAGACCGTCCGGCACGCGGCGACGGCCACCGGACTCGCGTTGCTGAGCGCTTCCGGCGGGGAATGATGGGGCGCGCGGGGGAGAATTCCACGTACTAACGGAAGACGGCGGCAATAAACGACGTGTCAGCACGACCGGCGGCCGGCGCGGAATGGAACGCGCCTCGCCGATCCGGCTGCGGCGGCCGAGTTGCCTCAGTGTGGTGTTACCCACGAATGAGTGAAAAGAACGGGTGAAATCGGACATCGATCCCGGCTCGGATTGCCCGCGGCGGGCTTTTTTTCCTGCGACTTGGGCACATTTGTCCGCGAACCCTGCCGCGTTCCCGGTTTTCGCGGCATTCTCGGATCATGGCTTCTGGTTTCCGCGCGTCCGCGGCGCGCGGGCGCGTGTTCCTCCTTCCGGTCCTGGCCGCGGCGGTCGCGGTCTCGGCGCTGGCCGGGATCTGCCTGGGGCTGTGGATCCACCGGCAGGGCTCGGCGGCGATCGACCGCGCGCCGGGCCGGTCCGTCGTCGCCGCCGTGGAGCCCGGATCCGGCGCGCTGCGCGGGAGCGAGGGCGCCGCGATGCCCGACACCCGGCGCGTCACGTGGACCGCCCCGGACGGCGGGGCCGAGGAAGCGAACATCCCGCTGCGCTCCGACCCGGCGGCCCGCGGCCTGACCCGCATCCGCATGGACGCGCGCGGCCAGCTCCGGGCCTCGTCGCCGGACCGCCTCGACGTCCTGTCGGTCTCGGTGATCACGACGGTCGCCTGGGAACTGGTCACCGCGATCGCGGGATTCGCGCTGTACCGCCGATTCGCCCGGGGGCGGGTCGCTGGCTGAGGTGTGAGCGCGGGTCGGGTTGCTGCCGGGTTCGGCTGCCAGCATGCGCGGAGCCGGTTCGGCCGTCGCCGAGGCGGGTTCGCCTTGCCCGCCGGTCCGCCCGGGGCGTGTCGCTGCATGGGGCGTGAGCGAGGGCGCGGCTGGCGTCGTGGATACGGGCTTCGCGCTGCACCGCAAGCTTCGTACGAGAGCCTCAACGCCAATGGCAACGATAAAACCAGATGATCGCGAGCGGAATCGCCGTCGTGAGCACCGCGCCCACCGCGATCGGGGCGGCTGAGCCCATTCCGAAGCCGACCACCAGGGTGACCAGGCCGGTCAGGAACACGCTGAGCACGCCGAGCGCGGCCGCGGCGAAGGTGACCGCGGGCATGGGGCGGAACTTCTCGAACCGGCGGGCAAGGCGCGGATTTTCCTGGGCGAGGCATCGCTCGATCTCGTCCAGCTGGTGTTGTTCGTGGTCGCGCAGCGCCATCGTCCGCTCCGCCCGTCGACCTGGCCGGGACTTCTCCGCTGATTCTGCCACGAAATCCGGCCGGAATCCGGGGTCGAGTTCGATTCGACGCCCCGTGCGGGTGAGTCCGGGAAGCCGCGGAGCGGGGGCGGCCCGCCGCGTCCGGCAGCGGGCCGCCCGTGCGGGTCAGTCGCGGCGGCGGCCGCCCACGATGAGCCGGTAGCCGGTCAGGATGACCAGCGCGCCGAGCACCGCGAGACCCCACGTGCGCAGGTCGAAGAACGTCCCGAGCTGGGTGTGGAACAGCGTTTTGCCGATCCAGCCGCCCACGAACGCGCCTCCGATCCCGAGCAGGATGGTGATGATGCAGCCGCCCGGGTCCTTGCCCGGCATGAGGGCCTTCGCGATCACTCCGGCGATCAGGCCCAGCACGATCCAGCTGACAACGCCCACGTCGGTCCTCTCCTCGGTACGGCGGCGGCCTCTCGGGCCGCCCCTGGCCGGACCAGGATGGCATGGTCCGACCGGGTGGCGCGCGCCAGCGTCGGGGCTACTTTCCGTAGTACCGGCGAGGAGTCAGCGGCGGAGGGCGGTTTCCGTGTCCATGTGCGACAGCTTCGCCGGATTCCGCACCGCGTACAGGCCGGTGATCTTGCCGTCGTCGATGCGCAGCGTGAGCACCGTGTCGACCTCGCCGTCGAGCTTCAGCACCAGCGCCGGATGCCCGTTGACCTGCATCGGGCGCAGCGGCGCGGGGATCTGGGCGCTCCCGGCGGCCAGCAGTCGCGCGACCTTGTCCGCGCCGACGATCGGCCGCGGCACCGCCTGCTTGACGCCGCCGCCGTCGCCGAGGAAGACGACGTCCGGGGCGAGCAGGTCGAGCAGGCCTTGCAGGTCGCCGGTTTCGACGGCCTTCTTGAACGCGTCGAGCGCGCCGCGGGTTTCGGCGGGCGTGACGTCGCCGCGCGGGCGGCGGGCCGAGACGTGCGACCGCGCCCGGTGCCCGATCTGCCGTACCGCGGCCGGGGTTTTGCCGACGGCTTCGGCGATTTCGTCATAGGGCACGTCGAAGACCTCGCGCAGCACGAACACCGCGCGCTCGGTCGGCCGCAGCGTTTCGAGCACCAGCAGCATCGCCGTCGAAACGCTGTCGGCCAGTTCGACGTCCTCGGCGACGTCCGGCGCGGTGAGCAGCGGTTCGGGCAGCCAGGTGCCGACGTAGGACTCCTTGCGCCTGCCGAGCGTGCGCAGCCGGGTCAGCGCCTGGCGGGTGGTGATCCGGACCAGGTAGGCGCGGTGCTCGCGGATCTCCTCGAGGTTGACCCCCGCCCACTTCAGCCAGGTTTCCTGCAGCACGTCCTCGGCGTCGGCGGCCGAGCCGAGCATCTCGTAGGCCACGGTGAACAGCAGGTTCCGGTGGGCGAGGAAGGTCTCGGTGGCGAGGTCCGGGCTCGCTTCGCCGGGCGCTGTCATGGATGGCTCCTTCGCGTTCTGGGGTCGATCGCCCATAGGACGCCGGCCGCCGGGAGTTTGTGACACCAGCCCGGCGTGCGGTTCGGCGTCGTAGTCGAAGCGCCCCACGGGATGCGAGGGTAGCCGGGGCAGCGCTCGATCGAGAGGAGTTCGCGACGATGGCGGAACGGGGACCGGACTGGCTGCGGCGGACGTGGGACGAGGCCGCGCCGCGCTACGACCGCGACATCGCGTGGTTCGAGCGGGCGCTGCTCGCCGACGGCCGCGAGTGGGTGTGCGGGCAGGCTTCGGGGGAGGTGCTGGAGGTCGCCGTCGGGACCGGTCGGAACCTGCCGTTGTACCCGCCGGACGTGCGGCTGACCGGGATCGACCTCAGCCCGTCGATGCTGGATCTCGCCCGTCGGCGCGCCGCCGAGACCGGCCGCGAGGCGACGCTCACCGAGGCGGACGCGCAGTCCCTTCCGTTCCCGGACAGCACGTTCGACACCGTCGTCTGCACGCTGGGCCTGTGCGGCGTCCCGGACGAACGCGGTGCCATCGCGGAGATGCACCGGGTGCTGCGTCCGGGCGGCCGGTTGCTGCTGCTGGACCACGTCGGCAGTCATCGCCGCTTCGTTCTCGCTGGTCAGCGGCTGCTGGAGAAGCTGACCGTGTCCCGGCTGGGGGATTACCTGACCCGCCGGCCGCTGCCGTTGCTCGCCGCGGCCGGGTTCGCGGTGGAGCGGGCGGAGCGGAGCAAGGCCGGGATCGTCGAGCGGGTGGCGGCGCGGAAAACCGGCTAGTCCTGTACGGTCGTATAGGAGGGGTGCGATGAACGGCAAACTGGGGCAGATCGCGGTCGGCGTGCTGATGGTGATCGTCGGCGCGGTGCTGTACTTCGTGTTCCACGACGTCGAGACGCCGGTGATCGGGCTGCGGCAGGCCGGCGTGGTCGTGGGAGTGATCGGGGTGCTTGAACTGGTCGCGGTCGCGTGGCGGGCGTCCCGGCAGTGAAGCGTGCCACCCATGTGCTCGACGCGGTGCTGAATGTGTTGGCGGAGCAGGGAATCGGCGCGCTCAGTGTGCGGACGGTCGCCGCCGCGGCGGGCGTTTCCCCGGCTCAGGTGCAGTACTACTACCGCACGAAGAGCGACCTCGTGCGCGCCGGTTTCGAGTACGCGGGCGAGCAGTTCCTGGCCGAAATCGAAGCGGCGCAACCGAAATCGGTCGCCGACTTCGTCGAGCTGTGGCTGCCGCTGGACGAACCGCGCGCCCGGCGGGCCCGGGTGTGGCTCGCGTACACGGCGGCAGCCGTCGTGGATCCGGTGCTGCAGAAGGAAAACGCGAACCTCGATCGCGAGCTGCGGCAGTGGTATGTCAACGCCGGGTTGTCCGAGGATGTCGCGGCGCAGGTGTTCGCCATGATCGACGGCGTGACGCTGCAGTGTCTCTCGCTGCCGATGGCGGACCGTCGGGCATTGGCGGACCGGACGGTCGGCGCGTTCCTCGCGGCGCTACCTGGCTGAATGTAACACGTGATACATTCAGCACTGTGGCAGACGACAAGTGGCTGGTGCTGGTGGTTCGGGTGCCGTCCGGCCCGTCGCGGCATCGGGTCGCCGTGTGGCGTGAGCTGCGGCGGGTAGGCGCGTTGTCGCTCGGGCAGGGCGCCTGGGCGGTGCCGGACGTGCCCGGGTTCGCGGGCGGCGTCGCGCGGGCCGTCGAGCTGGCCGAACGCGGCGACGGCGAGGTGATCACGCTCGACGCCGCGGAACGGGACGGTTCGCGCCTGGTGGAGCTGTTCACTGCCGAGCGGGAAGAGGAGTGGACGGAGTTCCTGGCCGACTGCGGGAAGTTCGACGCCGAGATCGACAAGGAAATCCGGATCGGCAAGTTCACGATGGCCGAACTGGAAGAGGAAGAGCAGAGCCTTGAGCGGTTGCGGCGCTGGCATCGGGACCTGAAGGCGCGGGACGTGTTCGGCGCGCCCTCGGCGGCGGAGGCCGAGCAGCAGCTGAAGCAGTGCGCCGAGCGGCTCGCGGACTACACCGAGCAGGTTTTCCAAGCCCTGCACCAGATGTGAGGGTTTCCGATGCGTTCTGCTAAGCTGCGTCCGCTGTACGCCGCCGGGTTCGTCACCGCGTTCGGCGCGCACAGCATCGCCGCCAGCCTCGGCGCGTACACGCACGGCGATTCCTTGCTGACCCTCGGACTGCTGCTCGCGGTCTACGACGGGGCCGAGGTCGTGCTGAAGCCGGTGTTCGGCTCGCTGGCCGACCGGATCGGGCCGCGGCCGGTCCTGCTCGGCGGGTTGCTGGCGTTCGCGCTCGCGTCGGCGGCCTTTGTCGTCGCGGGAAACCCGGCGGCGGTCGGGCTGGCGCGATTCGGTCAAGGCGCGGCCGCGGCGGCCTTCTCGCCCGCGGCCGGGGCGCTCGTCGCACGGTTGTCGCCGGCGAAACGGCAGGGGCGGGCGTTCGGCGGTTACGGCGCGTGGAAGAGCGTCGGGTACACGCTGGGCCCGTTGCTTGGCGGCGTGCTGATCACGCTGGGCGGATTCTCCTTGCTGTTCGGCACCCTGGCGGTGCTGGCTTTCGTTGTCGCCGGATGGGCCGCGCTGGTGGTGCCCGCGCCGGAACCGTTGCCGCGGCAGCGACAGACCGTTGTCGACCTTGCCCGCCGGCTCGCTGAACCTGGCTTCCTGCGGCCGACCGCGGTGCTCGCCGGAACGACCGGGGCGCTCGCGGTGGGGATCGGATTCCTGCCGGTCACCGGGGCGGCGAGCGGACTCGGCACGGTGGCGACCGGCGCGGTGGTGTCGGTGCTGGCGTTGTGCTCCGCGCTGGTGCAGCCGTGGGCGGGCCGGCTCCGGGACGCTGGGCGGATCCCGGACCGATGGGGGATGGCCGGCGGGCTGCTGCTGACCGCCGCCGGGCTGGCGTTGGGCGCGTTCGTGCCGGGTCTCGTGGGAGTGGTGGTCGCGGCGGTGGCGATCGGCGTCGGGGTCGGGGTGGCGACGCCGATCGGGTTCGCGCATCTGGCCGGTTCCGCGCCGAAGGAACGGCTCGGGCAGACGATGGGGGCGGCCGAGGTCGGCCGGGAACTGGGCGACGCGGGCGGACCGCTGCTGGTCGGCGCGATCGCGTCGGCGGCGACGCTGGGGGCGGGGTTCGGCGGGCTGGCGGCGCTGCTAACGGTGATCGGTCTGGTGGTGGCTGGCTTCCGTAAGTCGTGAGGGGAACCCTGCGGGAATCTGATTCCCGGAGGGTTCCCCTCACAGACGATCAGCTGGTCGCGATAGCCGGGTCGCTTGTGGATGCCTGGCCGGTCTCCGCGTGGCCAGCGAAACGCCGGACGTACTTTCCGTCGTGATCCGCCTTGACCGTGATGTCGTACCAGCCATTGGCGACGCCCCACTTCGGCACCGCGCGCGAGGTGCCCGGGGCGAGCGTGTACCGGTAAGCCTCCGAAGGCGCGTATGCGTCCACGCCGGTGAAGGTGACCGTCCGGCTAGTCGGGTTCTTGAACGTCACCGTCACATAGCCCGCGTCGTGCCGTGCGGTGACTTCCGGGCCCAAGCCGCCGATCGTCCCGGCCTGTTCGCGGAGCCAGCCGTTGGGGCCGAAAACCGAGTACTGGTACCAATCTCCCGCGCCGCTCGGCAGATGCCAGCTGTCGGTGACCGACTTGCGGCCTTCCACGGTGTACGGCCACGGCCCGTCCGAACGCATCCGGGACGTCACGTGGAATCCGGCTCCGGCGTCGCCGAGATTGGCGAAGGTGAAGTACATCCGGCCGTCGCGGGCTTCGGTGTCCGCGGCCAGGTCGTACGGCAGCGCGCGGGCTTTGCGGGTGCCGGGTTCCTGCTTCGGCAGCGAACCGTTCGACGGCGGCACCGGGTGGTAGGTCGGCGGGGTGCTGTGGTCGGCGGGCGGCTGGTAGTCGCCGGTGCCGGGCAGGGGCGGGACGCCGCTGTTGGCTCCGGTGAAATCGAACGCCGACGTGAGGTCCCCGCACACCGCGCGGCGCCACGGTGAAATGTTGGGGTTGTGCACGCCGAAACGCTTTTCCACGAACTGGATCAGCGAGGTGTGGTCGAAAGTCTGCGAACAGACCCAGCCGCCGGTGCTCCACGGCGAAACGGCCAGCAGCGGCACGCGCGGCCCGAGTCCATAAGGCATTGCTTTGGTGTACGATGCGGCTGCGCCGCCTTCGTACCATTCCCCGGCGACGCTCGCCGTCGATTTGCCCCAGTTCGCGTCGCGCGGCGGGTACGGCGGGACGACGTGGTCGAAGAATCCGTCGTTCTCGTCGTACGTGATGAGCAGGACGGTTTTGCTCCACACGTCCGGATTCGACGTGAGCGCGTCGAGCACGCCGGAGACATACCAGGCGCCGTAGTTGGCGGGCCACGCCGGATGTTCGCAGTACGCTTCGGGGGCCACGATCCAGGAAACCTGCGGCAGGCGGTTCGCTTTGACATCCGCGGCGAGGTGGTCGAAGAAACCGTCGCCCGCGCTGGCCTTCGTGCCGGTGCGCGCCTTGTCGTAGAGCGGCGTGCCCTGCGCGGATTTCTGGTACTGGGTCAGGTAAAGCAGCGAATTGTCGCCGTAATTGCCGATGTACGCGTCATCGGTCCAGCCCCACTTGTGCTCCTTGTCGAGACCGTTGCCGACGTCCTGGTAGATCTTCCACGAAACCCCGGCCTTTTCCAGGATTTCCGGGAAACTGGTCCAGCCGTACCCGGATTCTTCATTGCCCAGCACCGGCCCGTTTCCGGAACCGTCGTTCCCCGTCCAGCCGGTGTACATGTAGTACCGGTTCGGGTCGGTCGAGGACAGCATCGAGCAGTGGTAGGCGTCGCAGACGGTGAACGCGTCGGCGAGCGCGTAGTGGAACGGGATGTCCTTGCGCGTCAGATACGCCATCGTAGTGCTGGTCTTCGCCGGGATCCACTTGTCCCACCGGCCGGTGCTCCACGCGGTGTGCGTGCCGTTCCAGTCGTGGTTGAGGTCCTCGATGAAGGTGAGGCCCAGGTTGTCCTCGGCGGGCCGGAACGGCAGCGTTTCGGCGCCGGAGGAGTCGGCCTGGTGCCACACCGGTTTCCCGCTCGGCAGCGAGACCGGGCGCGGGTCGCCGAAGCCGCGGACGCCGTTGAGGGTGCCGAAATAGTGGTCGAACGACCGGTTTTCCTGCATCAGCACGACAACGTGCTCGACGTCCGCGAGGGTGCCGGTGCGCACGGCGGCCGGCACCGAAGCCGCCCGCGCGATGCTCGCGGGCAAAGCCGTGCCGGCCGCCGTGGCCGCGGCGAGGTGCATGAATCTGCGACGGCTGACCGATGACATCGATGTCTCCTCGAAAAGTCGGGGACAGTTTCGCGGACGCGTTCGGGAATTTCCCACCGGGAAAGGCCGAACGCATCATCGACGGGTGATCCGCGCGCTGTCAACCGCCGACCGGGATGGCGCCCGTTCGTACTGCGTCACCGCCGGTTCGCTGCCTGTTTCACCGTCTTGATCACCGGTGCCGTTTCCACGTGGGTGACCGCGGGGAGCGCGGCGACGCTGGTGGTGAGGTAGCGGTACAACTCTTGGTGGCTCGCGCACACCACTGTCGCGTACAGGTTGGTCGGGCCGGTGGTCGCAGCGGCGTACGCGACTTCCGGGTGCGCGGCGAGCGCGGTGCCGGTTTCCTCCAGGGCCGCCGGGGCGACCGAAAGCCACAGCAGTGTCCGGATTCCCTTGCCGTACAACCGCCAGTCGAGGTCAAGGTCGAAGTACAGCACGTCCCGTGCGCGCAGTTCCGCCATGCGGCGGCGGACAGTGGTCGGGGACCAGCCGGTCGCGGCGGCGAGCTGTTCGAATCCGGCGCGGCCGTCGTCGGCGAGGGCGGCGAGGAGCGTGCGGTCGCCGTCGTCGAGTGTCGCCGGGCCAGGCCGGCGGGGGAGCGGTGGCGGACGCAACCGGGCGACGGCGGCGTCGTCCAGCGTGCCGATTTTGGCGACCATGCTGTCGGAGCCGCCGTAGAACGCGTGCAGCACCGAATGCGCGGTGACGCCTTCGACGCGTGGCGTGCGGGGCAGTTTGGCCAGCAGCAACGCTTCGCTGTCGGCTGCGTTTTCGAGGCGGACCGTGCAGGTGATTTCGGTTCCGCCGGACGTCAGGCTCACCCACGCGGTGTCCGGCCGCCGCGCGAGGGCCTCGGCGACTGCGCTCGCAGCGGTGGGCGCGCACCGGATGCGCAGGAACCATTGCACCGCACCGGAAGCCGCTTCGTTGACGCCGCCGATGACCCGGACCGCTCCGGTCGACCGGAGCCGGGCGTAGCGGCGAGCGACGGTGCGATCCGACACACCGAGTGCCCCGGCGATCGCGCTGAACGGAGCCCTGGGGTCGATCTGCAGGGCGTGCACGAGCTGCCGGTCGAGATCGTCGTAGTCGGAATCCACCTCGTTAAGCGTACTCGTGTCGGAATCCGCCGCTATCCGGTCGCTTTCTGGCTCGCGGGCTCCTGGCGGGCCGAGAGTCGGTTCCGAACACCGACCCACGAGGGAGAGATCATGACTGCCGAGGTGCTTGTCGTCGGCGCCGGTCCGACCGGGATGACGATGGCGAACGAACTCCAGCTCGCCGGCGTGTCCTGTGTGCTGGCGGACCGGCTGCCGCGGGCCAGCGAACTGTCCAAGGCCGGCGGGCTGCAGTCCCGCACCCAGGAGGCGTTCGACCAGCGCGGCCTGCTCGAACCGCTGCTGGCCACCGGCGACTATCCGGTCACTACCGCGCATTTCGCGGGCAATTTGCTGCCGCTGGTCCGCGAGCGGCACCGGTTCCCGTGGCGGTCGGTCCCGCAGGTGGCGATCGAGGGATTCCTGGAGAAACACCTTGCCGCGCAAGGAATCCGGATCCGGAGAAACCACGAGCTGGTCGGTCTGGCGCAGGACGCGGACGGCGTCACCGCGACCTTCGCCGACGGTGCGGTGATCCGGGCCCAGTACCTGGTCGCCGCCGACGGCGGGCGCAGCACGGTCCGGAAGCTGCTGGGCGCGGAGTTCTCCGGCCGTCCGGGGACGGCGACCACGGTGGCCGCCGACGTGCGGCTGAGCGCCGAGGTCCCGATGCACACGATCACCCCGGAGGGGTACCGCGCACAGGTGTTCCCGCTCGGTGTCGACGTCGAGGGACGGCCGCTGCGCCGACTGACGCTCGGCGGACCCGGCTGGTCGCTGGAACGGGACGTCCCGGTCACCGAGGACGAACTCCGCACCGGGCTGAAGACGGTCTTCGGCGACCGGGTGGAGCTGGTCGAAGTCCGTTACGCGCGCCGGATCACGAACGCCGCGCTGCAAGCCGCGCGGTACCGCCACGGCCGCGTTTTCCTCGCCGGCGACGCCGCGCATGTGCATCTTCCCCTTGGCGCGCAAGGGATGAACACCGGAATCCAGGACGCGATGAACCTCGGCTGGAAGCTCGTCGCGGCGGTGCGCGGCACCGCGCCCGAGGGGTTGCTCGACAGCTACCACGCGGAACGGCATCCGGTCGGCGCGGCGGTGCTGCGCAACGTCCAAGCGCAGTCGCTGCTCCTGGACGACGGCCCCGACTCGGCCGCGGCCCGGTCGTTGTTCGCGGATTTGGCGGGGCTGCCCGAAGTTCAGTATCTGCTGGACGACCTGTTGTCCGGCATGGGAATCCGCTACGTCGTCCCGGGCAGCGAGGAGCATCCGCTGGTGGGCCTGCCCGCGCCCGACCTCGGCCCGGAACTGCGAACCGGACGTGGCGTTCTCGTCGACCCGGACGGACAATTCGGCGCTCTCGCGACGCGGTGGGCGGACCGGGTGAACCGCGTTGCGACGGGTGCCGAAGCGATGCTGGTCCGTCCGGACGGATACGTGGCGTGGGCCGGTGATCCGGACGGTCTGGAGCCCGCGATTCGCCAGTGGTTCGGCGCGCCGGTGGGCTAGCGTGGCCGTCGTGCAGACGTGGCTGACCGACACCCGGACCTCGTACGACACCGTCGCCGCCAGCTACGCCGACCGCTTGCGCGACTCGATCGCCCGAAGCCCGTCGCTGCGCATGACGTTGGGATTGTTCGCCTCGCTGGTGCGGGAAACCGGCCCGGTGGCCGACGTCGGCTGCGGCACCGGGCACGTCACCGCGCACCTGAACGGCCTCGGGCTGGACGCGTTCGGCCTCGACCTGTCGCCCGGCATGATCGAGGTGGCGCGGCGGGACCACCCCGGGCTGCGGTTCGCGGTCGGTTCGATGACCGCGCTTCCGCTGCCCGACGCTTCGATGGCCGGGCTGTTGTCGTGGTGGTCGCTGATCCACGTCCCGGACGACGAGGTGCCCACCGCCCTCGCGCAGTTCCACCGCGTGCTGCGGCCCGGAGCGCCGGTCGCGATCGGCTTTCACGTCGGCGACGTGGCGCGGCTGAAGACGCAGGGGTACGGCGGGCATCCGATGCAGGTGCACGTCTATCGCCGGCGTCCCGCGCAGGTGTCGGAGTGGTTGCGCGAGGCCGGGTTCAGCGTCGAGGCGGAGTGGGTGGAGGAGCTGGACAGCGAAGTGCCGCAAGCGGTTGTCTACGCTCGCCGCTGAGTTCAGCCGAGGTCGAGTTTCGCCAGCCGCGGCAGCACGCCGTCGCGCCAGCCCGGGCCCATCCGCTCGCACGCGTCCGCCTGGCGTTTGTCGTCGAGGTCGAAGCCGGAGTGGTTCAGCAGGAGCCGGGTGCCCTGGCCCTCGGCGACGAGCGTCCAGGTGAGGGTCCAGTCGCCGTTGAAGGTGTAGACGAACTTCGACGGCGGCTCGGATTCGATGACCCGGCAAGGGATCGAGCCGAATCCGGGCATGTCCAGGTGGAACTCGTGCCCGACGTCCGGGCCGATGTCGCCCGGTGCCCACCACTTGGCGTGCAGTTCGGGATCGGTGAGCGCGCGCCAGACCTTTTCCGGCGCGGCGGCGATGAACTGGTCGACCGAGATGCTGCCGATCCGGGCGTACGTCACGGGGTTTCCTCCTCGTTTTCCAGCAGGTCGGCCATGCTGCGCAGGCGGCCGCGCCAGAACCGTTCGAACGGGTGCAGCCATTCGCCGACCTGCTCGAGCGGGTCGCTCTTCAGGTGGTAAAAACGTTGCCGCCCAACGGGTTCGTCGCGGACCAGCGAGGCGTCCCGCAACACCTTGAGATGCTCGGCGACCGCGGGACGGCTCAACTCGAACCGCGCCGCGAGGTCGCCGGCCGTGCACGGGCCGTCCGCGAGGATCTCCAGCAGCCGCCGCCGGACGGGACTGGCGAGAGCGAGGAAGACGTCGTCGGGCATGACGCTACGTTATGTCGGGAGTTTCCGACATGTCAACCGGCGGAACTCTTCGTCGGCGGACGGGGCGGGTCACCTTCGCGGCCGAGAGTCTGATGAGCGACCAACGCAGGAGAATCCGCGCGCCCGTCGCAAAGGTTTTCCGGTTCCGACCCGATCGGGTCACCGAGCAACCCGTCGCCAGCCGACGCGTCTTGCTGTTGTCACCGCGAAGCTGCCGAAAGGACGTCCTCCCCATGCACCTCCGCCGATGGGCCGTCCTGGCCTCCGCAGCCGCCCTGATCGCCGTCGCGGCGGCGGCTCCGGCAGCGGCGGTGATCGGCGGTTCGGTCAGCCATTACGGACCATGGGCGGTGCGGATGCTGGTCGACGGCAGGCCCGAATGCACCGGCACCGCGATCAGCCGGGAGTGGATCATCAGCGCCGACCACTGCTTCGCCGAGGCCGCGCAGCCCATCGCCGATTCGCGCATCGAGTTTCGCGTCGGCAATCTCGACCAGCGGCTCGGCACCGTGGTCAAGCCGGTCCCGGGGAGCCGCAACAACCACACGCTCGCCGACCTCATGCTGATCAAGGT
The DNA here is from genome assembly GCF_006704225.1 of Amycolatopsis sp. Poz14. NCBI lineage: Bacteria > Bacillati > Actinomycetota > Actinomycetes > Pseudonocardiales > Pseudonocardiaceae > Amycolatopsis > Amycolatopsis sp. Poz14. Next base: position 7,083,341 of record NZ_JACLHD010000001.1, on the reverse strand, counting down.
CACCCCGATGGACGTCACCCCGGCGAAGCTGCCGACCGGCGGACCGGTGCGGCCGGGCGAGACCGTTCGGCAGCTCGGCTGGGGCGCGACCTGCACCGGCGACGAGAACAGCTGCCAATCCGACGTGCTCAAGCAGGTGGACGCGAAGGTCATCGACCCCGACGACCCGCGCTGCGAGGGCATGACCGTCTCCGGCGGCACCGATTTCTGCGCGCTGACCACCACCGGCGTCACGGCGGGCGGCGACTCCGGCGGTCCGGTCATGTCCACCGTCGATCGCGACACGCTGGTGGGGGTCACCAGCAAATCCGACCGCAGCAGCCTCGCGGCCGACGGCGACGTCTTCGGTCAGCTGGACTGGATCAAGAAGACCATCAAGGGCTGACCGTCAGAACGGCGCTCCGTAAGGCGCGCACGGCTTCGTCGCGCGCGCCGGTCAGGGCGGGGGAGTCCGTGGCGCGCGGGGCGCGAAGTGGGACATGGCGCGGCAGTTGTGCGAAGCGGTCTGACACCGCGTCGAGCACGTCGGGGCCCCATGGACCGCCCAGCACGATGAGTTCCGGGTCGGACACCGTCACCAGAGCGAGCAGCACGCCGCAGATCGCCTCGGCGAGGGTGTCGAGGACGTCGTCGGATTTGATCGCGGTTCGCAGGGCGGCGACGTCGATCGTGGTCGAATCCGGTTGGCGGACACCGAGATCCGCGAAGACGTCGATGAACGTCGTCGCCTGGCCGTTGGCGCCGCGCGTGAGGACGTGCGCGATCTCTCCGGCGAGACCGGCGTGTCCCCGCCGCACTTCGCCATCGGCGACGACCGCGCAGCCGAGGCCTTCGCCGAGGAAGAGGTAGGCGAAATCGCCGGCGGCCTGTTCGGTGCGGGCGGCCCAGTTGACGTCGTTGTCCACGGTGACCGGGCCCGTCACGACCGGCGCGAGGACGTCGGCGGGGGAGAGTTCCCCGAGCAGGAACGGGGAATCGGGCAGGTGGACGAGTTTCCCGGTGGCCCGGTCGACCGGATCGGCGGCGCTGACGACCGCGAGCCGGAGCGGTCCCGCGTCGGCGGCGACCCGGGCGGCGGCCTTGCGCAGCGCCTGGGCGACCTTCCGCGGACGTACCGGGCGGCCGAGGTCTTCGACGTGCCGGGCGAGCACCTCGCCGAAAACGTCGACGGCTTCGGCGACCGCGCCGTCGTGGCCGATGCTCACGACCAGGGCCGTGCCGAGGTCGTCGGCCAGTGCGTAGTAGGTGCCGACGCGGCCGCGGCCGGTGGTGCGTTCGCCGGTGTCGCGCAGCAGGCCGGCCTCGGCGAGCCGGGCGACGCTGTCGCCGACCGCGGGCTTGGAAATGCCGGTGCGGGCGGCGATCTGCGCGCGCGTCAGCTGCCGTTCGGCGAGCAGCGCCCGCAGGACGTGCTCGTCGGTCAGCGACCGGAGCAGGTCGAGGGAGGGCTTGGCCGGGGTCATCGGCGCGAGTCTAGCCGATTTAGTCAGGACTGTTGCCTGAATCCGCGCGGGCGCCTTACCGTCGATTCAGTAAGGAGCCCTTCCTGAATGGAGCGAGCGCTATGCAGCTTCCCCCGTTGCCGCACTGGGAGACCGCGCCGGACGACCTCCCGGCCGCGATTCGCGAGACCAAAACCGCGCTGCGGGCGCGGATCGAGGCGTCCGGGCGCACCGTGGAAGAGGTGTTCGCGGTGATCGAGGCTCGCGTCGCCGCCGCGGTCGAGGAGATCGAGGCGGCGAAAGCATGCGGCGAAGAGATCTGGCCGGTGCTGGAGTACGCCGACATCGAGGCGGGACGGGTCTCCGAAGACGACCTGCACCGGATCCGGAAGCGCGGCTGCCTGATCGTGCGCGGGCACTTCCCGCGCGAGCAGGCGCTGGCGTGGGACAAGGGGATCGTCGACTACGTCGAGGGCAACCGGTTCTTCGAGAACTACCGCGGTCCCGGCGACAACTTCTTCGGCAGCCTCGTCTCCCGGGCCGGGATCTACCCGATCTACTGGTCTCCGGCGCAGATGGAGGCGCGGCAAAGCGACCGGATGGCGCGCGTGCAAGCGTTCCTCAACGCGCGGTGGAAGTCGGAATCCGACGGCGTCCGGTGGTTCGACCCGGGCCGGGATTCGCTGTACCCGGACCGCATCCGCCGCCGTCCGCCGGGCGCGGATTCCGGCGGTCTCGGCTCGCATCTCGACCCGGGCACGCTCGACCTCTGGATGACCGAGGCGTACCAGCGGGCGTTCCGGCATCTGTTCGACGGCACCGTCGAGTCCTACGATCCGTGGGACGCCGCGCACCGCACGGCCGGGCCGCAGTTCGAGGGTTCGACGATGTGCTCGGTTTTCCGCACTTTCCAGGGCTGGACCGCGTTGTCGGACATGAAACACGACCAGGGCGTACTGCACGCGGTGCCGATTCCGGAGGCGATGGGCTACCTGATGCTGCGCCCGCTGCTGGCCGACGTGCCCGAGGACGACATGTGCGGCGTCCTGGTGAACCACGTGTTCGCGGCCAGCGAGGAATGGCATTCCTTGCTGCTGCGGGCTTCCAGCGGCATTCCGGACGTGCGGGCCGGGGATTCCGTGTGGTGGCACTGCGATCTGATCCACAGCGTCGCGCCGGTGAAGAACCAGCAGGGCTGGGGCAACGTCATGTATATCCCGGCCGCGCCGTGGTGCCCGCGGAACGAGGCGTACGCCGGGGCGGTGCGGGAGGCGTTCGAGACCGGTTCCAGTCCGTCGGACTTCCCGCCCGAGCATTACGAGCGCTCCTGGCCGGACCGGTTCGCCCCGGAACAGCTGAACGCGACCGGACGGCGCGGCCTCGGGATCGGGTGAAAGCGGTCTAGTCCATTAGGGGCGTCATGGACGTTCAGGGCAAGACGCGCCGATGCTGGCGGTCCCGCCTGTGGCGATGTCCAGAAATGCTTGAGTCGCCGCGGTAATCGGCCCGGACCGGTAGATCAGCCACTGCGGGAGTGTTTCCGGCGGCGAAAACCGGAGCACCTCCGCACCGGCCCGGCGGGCCAGTTCGGCCCAGCCGTCCGGCATCAGGCTCGCGCCGATCCCGCGCAGCACCATTGGCAGTACCACGCTCCGGTCGCCCACCTCGGCCGCGATCGACAGGTCCGGCACGGTCGCCGCGAGCCGGTCGAAGAAACCGCGTACCGCGGTCGGCGACGTGGTGACCACGAACTGCATCCCGCTGAGCTCAGCCCGCTCCACGGCCCCGTCCGAGCCGATTTCCGTACCGGGCGGGGCGACCAGCAGCAGTTCCTCGTCCCGCAGGTGGTGTGCGATCAGACCCGGCCCGACCGGGCGTTCCGCGCTCCCGCACACCCCGGCCTCGCACCGGCCCTGCACCACCATCGCGACCACCTCGGCCGCCGACAACGCCGCCGACGTGCTCACCAGCACGCCCGGATACCGCGTGCGCATCTCGGCGACGATGCTGATCACCGGCTCCAGCGCGGACGACGACGTGGCCGCGACGTCGATCCGCCCGGCCGGCCCGTCGCCCGCCATCCGCGCGGCAGCGCGCAGGGCGTCCAGGTCGCGCAACACCAGCCGGGCGCGTTCGGCGAGCAGTTCGCCGGCGTTCGACAGCACCGCGTTGCGGCCGACCCGGTGGAACAGCTCGACGCCGAGGTCCTGTTCCAGCTTCGCGATCGCCCGCGACAACGACGGCTGCGCCACCCGCAACGCCCTCGCCGCGTGCGTGAACCCGCCGTGCTCGGCAATCGCGACGAAGTACTCCAGCTGGCGGCGTTCCATAGCGATACGCTATCGGACTGGTGCCTCAGATGTCTTTGACGTACCGCCAGCCCGCGCGCGACGATAGGGCCCATGGTCCAGACGCGCCCGACGTTGCAGGGCACCTTCGGCATGGTGTCGTCCACCCACTGGCTCGCCTCGGCGGCCGCGATGGCGGTTCTCGAGGACGGCGGCAACGCCTACGACGCGGCGGTCGCGGGGGCGTTCGTGCTGCACGTCGTCGAACCGCACCTCAACGGGCCGGGCGGCGAGGTGCCGATGATCCTCGCCCCGGCAGGCGGCGCGCCGAAGGTGCTGTGCGGGCAGGGGCCCGCGCCGGCCGGCGCGACGATCGAGCACTACACCTCGCTCGGCCTGGACCTCGTCCCCGGCACCGGCCCGCTCGCCGCCGCGGTGCCCGGCGCGGTCGAGGCGTGGCTGCTCCTGCTGCACGACCACGGCACGAAGTCGTTGCGGGAGGTCCTCAAATACGCCATTCACTACGCGGCGGACGGCCATCCGGCGGTCGAGCGCGTCGGCGCGACGGTGGAGACCGTCCGCGAACTGTTCGAGAACGAATGGACGACGTCGGCCGAGCTGTACTTGCCCGGCGGGGTCGCGCCGAAACCCGGTGGCCTGCTGAAGAATCCTGCGCTCGCCGAGACCTGGCGACGGCTGATCGCCGAAGCGGAGGCGGCCGGGAGCGACCGGGAAGCGCAGATCGAGGCGGCGCGGAAGGCGTGGCGCGAGGGGTTTGTCGCGGAAGCGCTCGCCGCCTTCGCCGCGAAACCGGCGATGGACTCGTCCGGCGAGCGGCACGCGGGCACCCTCACCGCCGACGACATCGCCGCGTTCCGGCCGACGTACGAGGACCCGGTCACCTGCACCTGGAACGGCTGGACCGTCGCGAAAGCCGGGCTGTGGAGCCAAGGTCCGTCCTTCCTGCAGCAGCTCGCGCTCCTGCCGGACGAGCTGGACTACGCGACGCCGGAGTACTACCACCGGCTCATCGAGGGCACGAAGCTCGCGATGGCCGACCGCGAGGCCTGGTACGGCGACAGCACGGAAGTCTCCATGGAGGCGCTGCTTTCCCCGGAGTACAGCGAGGCCCGGCGCAAGCTGATCGGCGAGCGCGCGTCCTTCGACCTGCGGCCGGGCAGCCCGGAAGGCCGCACGCCCCGGCTGAGCCGGCACGTGCACTACGTCGCGGGCGGCGGGGTCACCGCGTCGGCGATCGGGGCGGGGGAGCCGACCGTCGCGAAGGACGGCCTGACCCGCGGCGACACCTGCCACCTCGACGTCGTCGACCGCTGGGGCAACATGATCGCCGCGACCCCGAGCGGCGGCTGGCTGCAGTCCAACCCGGTGGTGCCGGAGCTGGGTTTCCCGCTCGGCACCCGGTTGCAGATGGCGTGGCTCGACCCGGGCCTGCCGAACTCGCTCGCCCCGGGCAAACGGCCGCGCACCACGCTCTCGCCGTCGCTCGCCCTGCGCGACGGCGTCCCGGTGATGGCGTTCGGCACCCCCGGCGGCGACCAGCAGGACCAGTGGAACTTCCACTTCTTCCTCGGTACCGCACTGCGCGACAAGGTCCGCGGCGGCCTCGATCTGCAAGGCGCGATCGACGCGCCGAACTGGCACACCGACAGCTTCCCGAGTTCGTTCTACCCGCGCGGCATGGCGGCGGGCAGCGTGACTGTGGAGTCGCGGATCGGCGCGGAGGTGATCGCCGCGCTGGAAAGCCGGGGGCACGACGTCACGGTCGGCGAGCCTTGGTCGGAGGGGCGGCTGTGCGCGGTGGCGAAGGACCCGGAAACCGGGGTCCTGTCGGCGGCCGCGAACTCGCGCGGGGCGCAGGGGTACGCCGCGGGGCGGTAGCGGGAATTGACAAGCGCTGTCCCGAAAAGGACAGCGTTTGTCAGTGCTTTCGGCAGATTTACAACGTTGTATCGCGGTGCCACACTGAGGTCGCTCGGTTTCTTCTTTCCCGTGTCCGGTAGCCGACCGAAAGAAGCTGTCGATGTCCTCCTCCGCATCTCCCCGCGAAGTCAGCCGCCGCGCCGCCCTGCGCTGGGCGGGCACCGGCGCGGCCGCCGGGGTCGCGCTCTGGTGCCTTCCGGAACTGGTCCAGTCCACCGCCGCCGCGGCTCCGGCGGGCACGCTGCGCCCGCCCGCGACGCCGCTCGTGGTGCGCTCGCCGTATCTCTCGACCTGGCAGGCCGCGGACACCCTGCCCGGCACCTGGTCGACGTTCTGGAACGGGCACATCACCGCGCTGTGCGGCATCGCCCGGATCGACGGCACCGCGTGCGTGTTCGCCGGTGCGCCGCAGCTGCCGTCCGGTCCGAGCCTGACCCCGATGACGCAGAACTCCTTGCAGGTCACCGCGACCCGCTCGATCTACGAACTCACCGGCGGCGGCGTGACCCTCACCGTCACCTTCTTCTCGCCGGTAGACCCCGGCAACCTCCAACGGCAATGCGTGCCGTTCGGCTACATCACCGTCGCCGCCGCGAGCACTGACGGCCGGGCACATAGCGTTTCGCTGCATTTCGACTCGTCGGCAGAGTGGCTGCAATGGGATTCGGCCACTCCGGTCGGCTGGCAGCACCAGGAATCCGGCGGCATCACCTCGCTCAGCGTCCAGGCCGCTTCGCCGACTGCGCTCGCCGAGGACGGACACGACCAGCCGCGCTGGGGTTCGCTCGTGGTCGCGGCGCCTTCGGCCGGGGTGACCTGGCAGATCGGGCAGGACACGGTCGTGCGCGCGGCGTCGGCGAACGGGGCAGCGCTGCCCGGGACGAGCGATCCGGACCAGCCGAGAGCGATCAACGACCGCTGGCCGGTTCTCGCGTTCGCCAAAGACCTGGGCACGATCCAGCCGGGCGCGGCAGCCGATCCGCTGGTGGTGGCGATCGGGCACATCCGCACGCCTGCGGTCAGCTACCTCGGTGCGCAACTGGCACCGTGGTGGACGCATTACTGGTCCTCCTGGCAGGACATGGTCGCGTGGTTCCACGCCGACTACCCGGCCGCGCTCGCCGCGGGGATCGCGCTGGACCAGCGGATCGACAGCGAAGCGTCCGCCGCGGCCGGCGACCATTACGCGGCGATCTGCGCGCTCGCCCTGCGCCAGGCGTTCGGCGGCACCGAGCTGGTCGACCGGAACGGCTCGCCGTGGGCGTTCCTGAAGGAGATCTCGTCCAGCGGCAATGTGTCCACAGTGGACGTGATTTATCCGGCGCTGCCCGGCTACCTCCATCTCTCGCCGGACTTCGTCCGGTTGCTGCTGGAACCGGTGCTGGATTACGCGGAGCACGGCGGCTGGCCGATGACGTTCTCGGAACACGACATCGGCGCGTCCTATCCGAACGCGGCCGGGCACAACGACGGCAACGAGGAAAGCATGCCGGTCGAGGAATCGGCGAACATGCTCATCATGTCCGCCGCGGTCGCGCAGCGCCTGGATTCCTCGGCGGGAAAGGCATTCGTCAGCGCTCATTACGGAATTCTGCGGCAATGGGCCGAATACCTGGTGGGCAACACTCTCGATCCGGGCAACCAGAACCAGACCGACGACTTCACCGGCTGGATCGCGCACAGCGCCAACCTCGCGTTGAAAGGCATCATCGGGGTCGGCGCGATGGCCGTTCTCGCCGATGTCACCGGAAATTCCGCCGATGCCCTGCGGTACCGCTCGATCTCGCGGTCGTACATCAGCCAATGGACGAGCTTGGCCGACGACGGCTCGCACCTGCGGATGGCGTACGACCAGCCGGGCACCTGGAGCCTGAAGTACAACGGTTTCGCGGACCGGCTGCTGGGCCTCGACCTGGTGCCGCTCGGCACTGCTGCCCGGGAAGCCGCCTGGTACCAGTCGAAACGAGGCGCGCACGGCGTCCCGCTGGACCTTCGCCACGACTACACCAAAGCCGACTGGGAGTTGTGGACGGCCGCTTGGCTGACCGACCACACCGGCATCCGCACGACGCTTGTCGAAGGCGTCTACAGTTTCGCCAACACCACTGGTTCGCGGGTTCCGTTCTCAGACTGGTACTTCGTCGCCGACGCCCGGCAATCCGGCTTCCAAGCGCGCCCGGTCGCCGCTGGATACTTGGCCTTGCTGCCGCGCCCAGCCGCCTCGACGACGTCGTGGCGGCGGATCCAGAACCAGCGATCCGGGAAACTGCTGGCGGTGCAGGACATGTCGCTTTCGGACACTGCCGACGTGACGCAATGGCAGGACAACGGCACGGTCGATCACGTGTGGACAGTCGTGGACAGCGGCGACGGAACGGTGCGGATCATGAACCGCAACAGCGGCAAGGTGCTCGCGGTGCACGACCAGAGCCTGGACAACGGTGCGCACGTGCAGCAGTTCCAGGACAACGGAACGCCGGATCACCTGTGGCGCATCGTGGACGCGGGCGGCGGCTGGTGGAAACTGGTGAATGTCCACAGTGGAAAGGTGATGGCGGTCGACCAGCAGTCCACTGCGGACGGTGCACAAGTGACTCAGTGGGACGACAACGGGACGCCGGATCACCTGTGGCGGTTCATCTGAGCCGGCTTACCGGGAGACGGAAGCGGCGGAATCCGTGTATCGCGCGCGAAGCTCTCGCTTGAGCAGCTTCCCGGTGGCATTGCGCGGAAGCTCGTCCACCACCTCCACCCGGCGGGGACACTTGAAAGCGGCGATCCTTTCGCGGCAATAAGCGATCACCGCGTCCCCGTCGAGCGAGTCTCCGGCGGGAACCACCACCGCGATCACGGTTTCGCCCCACTGCGGATCCGGCGCACCGATCACCGCGACGTCGGCGATGTCCGGATGCCGGTGCAGCACCTGCTCGACCTCGATCGGGTAAACGTTCTCGCCGCCGGAAATGATCATGTCCTTCTTGCGGTCCACCAGCGTCACGAAACCGTCGGCGTCGCTGCGGGCCAGGTCGCCGGAATGGAACCAGCCGCCGCGCAGGGTTTCGGCGCTCGCTTCGGGCAGGCCCCAATAACCGGCGAAGACGTTCGGGCCGCGCAGCACCAGTTCGCCGACCGTCCCGATGGGCACGTCGTCGTCGCGTTCGTCCACGATCCGCGCCTCGACGTGCAGGAAGGGCCGTCCGACGGACCCGGCGTGCGAGCGCACGAACGCCGATTCCAGCACCAGCGCGGCGGGGGAGAGCTCGGTCATCCCGAAACCCTCCACAAAGGTCAGTCCTTTGCCCTCGTAGAATTCGATCACCGGCAGCGGGCACGGCGCGCCGCCGCACAGCAGATACCGCAGTCGCGACAGGTCGTAGGAATCGAAATCCGGGACCTGCGTCATCGCCGCCCACATCGCGGGCACCATGAAGTGGACGGTGACCTTCTCCCGCTCGATCAGCGCGAGTGTCTCTTGTGGATCGAACTTGCCCGCGACCACCACGGTGCCGCCCGCGTACAGCAGCGGCAGGGTGAACAGCGCCAGCCCGCCGATGTGGAAAAGCGGGGCGACCGTCAGCGTGATGTCCGAGGGGAGGATGCCTTCCCCGGAGGTGAGCACGTTGATCGCGTTCGCCTCGAGGTTGCCGTGCGTGAGCATGGCGCCCTTGGGTCGCCCGGTGGTGCCGGAGGTGTACATCAGCACCGCGACGTCGTCCGGCCCGGTCGGTTCGGGCGCGACGCGGCCCTCTCGGGCGAGTTCACTGTTGTTGACCAGCGTCCGAGCGCCGGAAGCCTCCTTCGCGAGCGCGGCGAAGGTGTCGTCGTGCACCACGACCACCGGCCGGGCGTCGTCGAGCAGATACTCGACTTCGGCCGCCGCGAGCCGGAAGTTGATCGGCAGCGTGATCGCGCCGAGCCATGCCACCGCGAAAAGCGTTTCGAGGTAGCCGGTGGAATTCAATCCGAGCAAGGCCACCCGGTCGCCCTTGCGCACGCCCAGTTCGCGCAGCGCCGCCGCTCGCCCCGCGACCCGGCGTTCGAGATCGGCGTACGTGATCCGCTCGCCGGTCTCGGCGGCCACGAGCGCGACCGACTCGGGGGTGACGGTGCTGCGCCGGGCAATCCACTGCGCCAAGCTCGATGCCATGCCGAGACTCCTTCGTCGCCGGGGACCACGACGAAGGTAACCGTACGGACGGTCAGTGGTCAAACCTTCGGTTACAGTGGGCCGATGCCACCCAAAGGCCGCGCCGGGGACATCCTGGCGACGTTCACCCGCTACGTCGCCGAACGCGGGTACGACGCCACGAACTTCTCCGACATCGCCGGTGAACTGGGGCTGTCGAAGGGCACGATCGTGCACCATTTCGGCACGAAGGACCGGCTGCTCGCCGCGCTGCACGAGTCGTACATGCGGCGCAGGCTCGCCGAGGCCGCGCTGATCCGCGCCCGCCTCCCGACCCCGACCCGGCAACTGGCCGGGCTGCTGTACGCGTTCGTGCTGTACCAAGTGGTGGACCGGGAGGCGACCGTCGCGTTCCAGCGCGAGGTCGTCCGGCTGGCCGACCACGAAGCGATGGCCGAGGGCCGCCGGATGCGCGCGGAATACCTGGACCTGGTGCGGGCGGTGCTGTCCGAAGGGATCGCGGCGGGGGAGTTCCGCCCGTGCGACGTCGAGGTGCAGAGCCTGCTGATCTTCGGCTCGGCGCAATGGGCGTGGACGTGGTTCGACCCGACCGGCCCGGTGTCGGCGGAGCAGGTGGGCGCGCAGTTGGTCGAGCTGGTATTGGGCGGCCTGTTGACGCGCCGCGCCCGGCTCAACGGGCTGACCGAGGCGGACGGCAAGGTGGTTCAGGTGGTGCGTCAGTCCATTGCGGCGGCGAAGGCTTGACCGGTGTCGGCGATCGAACTTACCGAGTCCGTTCCGTTGAATTCGTAGTAATGCCGGATTCCTGCCCCTGAAATCGCAATTGATAAGCGAATCATTGCGGTTCGGCGAGTTGGAATATTCCACGGAATGGCCGCCGGAAAAGCAGATGATCGTCGCGGGTACAGTCGCGTCCGGGCGAGGGAACGAGGGGGTCTTGGTGGGCGACGGCGCTCGCGCGGCGGAAATCGTGCGATTCTGGCGGATGGTCGAAATGTTCACTCCGCAGGACGTGCCGAAGAAACCGAACACCCGGCCGGGCGCCGACAGCGATCAGGTGGTGTTCGACCTTTCTCCGCGCGGCCTGGCACCCTGGGAAGAAGGCCACCCGGTGTGGCGCCTTCCGGTGCGACCCCGGACGACCTGGCAGTTCACCGTGTACGGCGGGTTGTACGAACTGTCGGCGGTCCGGGACGAGCTCGTGCGGGCTCTGGGCCGCGACGCCAAGGAACCGGACGCGCGGCTCGACGGGAACACCGCGCTGCTGGCGTTCACCGTGGACGACAAGGGCTGCCTGGTGGAGAACTCCGCGACCTTGTCCGCCTGCGCATGGGCCGTCGGCCGCACGCGCTCGCCGGGGCCGGGCGCGCGGAACTGGCTGGACGGATTCGAGGCAGAGGAACGCGAGTTCGCCAGGCAGCTGGACCGCTTGGTCCCGCCGTCGGCGAAGACCGCTCCGCCGGAGGACGACGACCGCGCCGAACCGGGCGGATCGATGATGGGCAAGGTCGCGCGGGCCGCCGGGGACCAGGTCAAGAACGCCGCGGCCGAAGCGTGGAAGACGGGGGCGAAATCCACCGGGACCGCGGTGACGACGGTGGCTGCCGCAGCGGTGGGTTCGGTCGCCGGCCCCGTCATAGGTGGGATCGCCGGCAGCGTCGCCGGCGCGTTCGCGGAGAAGCTGCTGACCCCGCGCACGCGAGAGAAGGCAGCGGAGAAGCAGCCGTCCGGCTCCGCCGCGGAGGAGCCGGCCCCGGAAGAGGAGGACGGCTGGCCGCGGCTCACCGCGGCCGATGTGCACCGGCTGGTGTCTTCGCTGGCAGGAGAGCTCGGTCTCGCCGCGTTGCGGCCGTCCGGCGTCCGCGTGAAGTGCGTCCGGGTGCCGGTCCGGGAGTCGGCCGAGGCGGGCGAGCAGAACTTCCTCAACAGCTTCATCGCGAAGGATCTGGGCAGGATCGAACAAGAGCTGCGGAGCGGGAACGCGGGCCCAGGGCTCCTGCGGTACCTGACCGCGCCGCACGCCCTTCCCGTCGCCGACCGGGTCGACGTGCGGGCAAGCCCGGACGCGGTCGTAGCGGGCGTGACCCCCGGCAGCATTCCGCCCGGCCGGTGGCCGACCGACGTCGGAAAGCCCCTCGTGCTGAGCCAGCAGTTCGCGGTCGACCGGATTTTCGCCGAACTCGCCGACAGCAGCGGGCTGTTCGCGGTGAACGGCCCGCCGGGGACCGGGAAGACGACGATGCTGCGCGACGTGCTCGCGGGCATCGTCGTCCGCCGGGCCGAACGGCTCGCCGCGCTGCACCACCCGGTCGACGCCTTCGCCGGGCAGGTCGGCAGCGTCGCCCTGAATGCGAAGCACACTGCTTACGTGTACCGCCCGCGGCCCGAACTGACCGGGTTCGAAGTGGTGCTCGCCACCGCGAACAACGGCGCGGCGGAGAACGTCACTGCCGAAATTCCCGGGGTCAAGGCTGTGGGCGGAGCCGCGGCCGAAGCACTGGACGCGGACTACTTCACCGACCTCGCCTCGCACGTCCTCGACGCCCCGGCGTGGGGACTGATGGCCGCGACGCTCGGCAGCATGAAGAACCGGAACCGGTTCGCCAGCCGGTTCTGGTGGGGAGACGGCCAGAGCCGGCCGGAACCTGCCGGGCAGAACGGCTCGCCGGAGCAGGCGAGGAAGAAGCTCTCCGGAATGCTGCACATCCTCCAGCAGGCGCAACGGAAACCCGAAACGGCCGCGGACTGGGCCCGCGCGGTCAAGCGGTTCAAGGACGCTCTGGCCGACGTTCGGCGGCTCGCTGCGGAACGACAGGCAGTCGCCGACGCCGTGGCCGCGCATCCCGGATGCCGGGCCGCCCGCGACGCGGCGGCGGACCAGGTCGTCGCGGCGGCTCGCCGGGGCGAGCACGCGCGAGGTCAGGTCGCCGCGGCGGAACGGGCGCTGGAGCAGGCCCGGAAGGTGTTCGCGGACGAGGACGAGGAGTCCAAGCACCACGCGCTCAGCCGGCCCGGCTTCTGGATCCAGCTGTCCACCTGGTTCAGAGCGGGCCGCGAGTGGGCGAGCCTCGCCGACGAGCTTCGGGGCCGTCGCGCGGCAGCGAAACAGGGGTGCGAACAGGCGTACCGGGTCGCGGTCGGCTGGCAAGCGGAGCTGGCTGCCGCCACCGCGGCCTGGCAGCAGGCGGTGCAGGTGAGGGACGCGGCCGAGCGGACGTTCGCCGATGTGTGCGCGCGTATCGAGCAAGGCCGCCGGCGCTGGCCGGGGAACGTGCCGTTCCCGCTGGATTTCGACAGCGACGACGAGTTCCAGGGCTGCGCGCCCTGGGCCGACGCCGAGTTCACCGCGGCGCGCAGCCGCCTGTTTCTCGAAGCGTTGCGGCTGCACAAAAGGTTCGTGCTCGGAGCCGAACCGCGACTGCGCGACAACCTGGCCGCGATCGAGGCGTACCTGAAGGGGCGGGTCAAGCCCGAGCCCGCCGTTCTGCTCGCGGCGTGGCAGGCGTTGTTCATGGTCGTGCCGGTGGTGTCGACCACCTTCTCGTCCCTGCCGCGGCTGTTCGCGGGACTCGGCCGGGAATCGCTGGGCTGGCTGTTCATCGACGAGGCGGGACAGGCGACGCAGCAGGAAGTCGTCGGCGGGATCTGGCGGGCCCGGCGGTCGGTGATCGTGGGCGATCCGCGGCAGCTCGAGCCGATCGTGTCGCTGCCGTCGTCAGCGCAGGAGGTCCTTCGCCGGCATTGCCAGGTGGACGAGCAGTGGTTGCCGGACGCCGCGTCGGCGCAGCAGATCGCCGACCGGATGGCACGGTACGGCACCGCGCTCGCGGACTCGGACGGCAGCGGCGCCGCCTGGGTGGGCGCGCCGCTGCGAGTGCATCGCCGGTGCGACCGGCCGATGTTCGCGATTTCCAACGACATCGCCTACGGCGGGACCCTCATGGTGTACGGGACACGTCACGAGGGAGAGTTCCCAGGGCGGAACGGGTGGATCCACGTGCAGTCCGGCGCGTCGGAAGAGCACTGGCTGCCCGCCGAAGGCGAGGCGCTCGCCGACCTGCTCCGGCAGCTCCGGCGGGACGGCGTCCAGGCTCAGGACATCCGGGTGGCCAGCCCGTTCCGAGCGGTCGTGCGCGGTTCGCGCAGAATCGGCCGCGACGTGCTGGGCGAGGAGTTCGCCAAGACGAACGTCGGCACCGTGCACACCATGCAGGGCAAGGAATCCGACGTGGTGATTCTCGTGCTCGGCACCCCGGACCACCGGGAGCGGGCGCGAGCATGGGCCGCGGAGAAACCGAACCTGCTCAACGTCGCCGTTTCGCGGGCGAAGCGCCGGCTGTATGTGATCGGCAACCGTGAGAACTGGCGGAGCCAGCCGTATTTCAGCGTGCTCGCCGACCGGATACCGGTTCTCGAAGAATGACCGGCTAACGGATCCTGAGCCGCCGCATCATCTTCAGTCCGGACAGCATTCCTTCTACGTACTTCTCGTACTTCTGCCCCGGCCGCGGGCTCATCACCGGCTTCTTCAACACCGCCAGATTCTGCACGTCGGTGTACTTCAACAGCCCCTGATCCCCGTGCCGGGCACCGACTCCGGACGTCTTCACGCCGCCGGACGGAGTCCCCTTGGCGGCGTACGCCGTCGCCAGGCTGTCGTTCACGTTGACGTTGCCCGTCTCCAACCGGGTCGCCACCGCGGAAGCTGCGCGAAGGTCCTTGCCCCACACCGAAGCATTCAGCCCGTAATCGGTGTCGTTGGCCAATTCGACGGCCTCGTCCACCGTCCGGTACCGATGCAAGGCCACCACCGGGCCGAATGTTTCGGTGACCCCGCACAGCATGTCCTTCGTGACGCCTTCCAGAATGGTCGGATCGAAGAACGCCGGGCCGAGATCCGGCCGGGGACGGCCGCCGCACAGGACGGTGGCTCCCTTTTCGACCGCATCGTCCACATGGGACTTGACCCGGTTCATGTGGTCCACCGAAACCAGCGAGCCCATTTCCGGGCCGAAATCGTAAGCGGCCCGTACGTCGAGCGAAGAAGCCTTGGCGACAAAGGCTTCCTTGAATTCCTCGTAGCGCGACTCCGGCAGGTAGATCCGTTCGATGTGCATGCAGATCTGCCCGGTGTTCCCGAACGCGCCGAACACTGCGCCCGGAACCGCGTCCGCGAAATCGGCGTCCGGGAGCACGATCATCGGGTTCTTGCCGCCGAGTTCGAGGCAGCAGCCGATCAGGTTCCGGCCCGCCTGCTCGCCGATCACCTTCCCAGTGGCGGTGGAACCGGTGAACATGACGTAGTTCGCCTGGTCGATGAGCGTCGGGCCGACGTCCGGGCCCTCGCCGCACACGACCTGGAACAGGCCCCGCGGCAGCCCGGCTTCTTCGAGCAGTTGCACGCCATACAGCGGCGAAAGCGCGGTCTTGTTGTCCGGCTTCAAGACCACCGCGTTACCCGCCATCAACGCCGGGATAGCGTCGGAAATACCGGTAGCGAAAGGGAAATTCCACGGCGCGATGATCCCGACCACGCCCTTGGGCACCCGGATCTCGGTCGAGGACGACACGAGCGGCACCGGTCCGCCGCGCCGCGTCGGAGCCAGGAGTTTGGGCGCGCGCCGCAGATAGTGGCTCATGATCATCGGCGGATCGCACGTTTCCTCGATCGCCATCCGCCGGTTCTTGCCGCTTTCGACCTGGATCAGGTCGGCGATCGTGCGTGCGCGGTAGATGAACAGCGAATGCGCCCGCCGGAACACCGCGAGCCGTTGTTTGAGCGGTGTCGCGGCCCATTTCTTCTGCGCCGTCCGCGCAGTGGCGAACGCCTGCTCGATGTCCGGCGGCGTCGATTGCGGCAGGTCCACCAGGACGTCGCCGGTGTAGACCTCGGTGAGCGGCCACACCGCGCCGCCCGAACCCGGCACGCGCGCGACGAGCCCGCGGAGGAATTCGTCGGTCGCCGAAGCCGGGCGGGTGGGCCGGACCGGGGTGAGGGTCATGGGTCTCGCGCTCCCGTCAGTTGCCGGAAAGGACCAGCTGCGCGCCCATTTCGCCGATCATGATGCAGGGCGCGTTGGTGTTGCCGCCGGTGATCGACGGCATGATCGAGGCGTCGCAGACCCGCAGCCCGTCGACCCCGCGCACCTTGAGGTCGGGCCCGACGACGGCCAGGTCGTCCACGCCCATCCGGCAGGTGCCGACGCCGTGGTAGACCGACGTCGCGCGGTTGAGGATCGCGTCGCGCAGTTCCTGGCCGCGCAGCTGCTTGCCGGGGTGGATCTCCTCGTTGACCGAGCCCTTGAACGCCTTCGACGCGAAGATCTCGCGCACCATCTCGGATCCCTCGCCGAGCACCTCGAGGTCGGCCGGGTCGGAGAGGTACTGCGGGTCGATCAGCGGCGCCGCGGCCGGGTCCGCCGAGGCGAGCCGGATCGTGCCGCGGCTCTTCGGGTAGATCAGCGTGGTGAGCACGGTCAGCGCCGGCCGCTTGTCGACCGGATGCCGGACCGGCGCGTCCTGGTTCGGCGACACGTACGCCCACGGCAGCAGGTGCAGCTGCAGGTCCGGGACGTCCGCGGCCTGCGACGTCTTGAGGAACGCGAGCGCCTCGAACACCGAGTTCGCCAGGAACGTCGAACCCGGCTTGAGCAGTTCGCGGGCCATCCCGCGGGCGAAATACGGTGCGGTGCCCTTGTTCTTGCACGAGGACACCTGGAACGTCAGCGCGTGGAACATGTGGTCGTGCAGGTTGTCGCCGACCGGCAGATCGGCGAGCACGTCGATGCCGTGCTCCTTGAGGTGCTCGGCGTGCCCGATCCCGGACAGCATCAGCAGCTGCGGCGACCCGACGAACCCGGCGGCGAGGATGACCTCCTTGCCCGCCCGGACCGTGCGGCGCGTGCCGTTGGCGTCGGTCACCTCGACGCCGGTCGCGCGGCCGTTCTCGATCACCACTTTCCGCACGAACACCCGGGACTGGATCTCGAGCGTCCGGGGCGCGAGGTGGTGCAGGTAGCCGCGCGAGGCGCTGTAGCGCAGGCCGTCGGCAGCGTTCTGCTGCATCCGGCTGACGCCCTCCTGGGATTCGCCGTTGTAGTCGTCGATGATGTCGCAGCCGATCGCGTCGGCCGTCGCGTCGAGGAACTGCAGCGTGCCTTCCTGCGGGATCTTGTTGCGGGTGATCTTGATCGGCCCGCCCGCGCCGCGGAAGGCGTTCTCGCCGTCCTCGAAGTCCTCCATGCGCTTGTACGCGGCGTTGACGCTGTCGGCGTCCCAGCCGGTGTTGCCCTCGGCCGCCCAGGAGTCGAAATTCGCCCGGTTGCCGCGGACGTAGACCATCCCGTTGACCGAACTGGAGCCGCCGAGCACCTTCCCGCGCGGCACCGGCATGCGCCGATCGAGAACATGTTTCTGCGGCACCGAGTAGAAGCCCCAGTCGCTCATTTTCTTCAGCTGGGGCACCGCGTGCAACGGGGCGACCAACCCCGGCTTGCGCAACAGCAGCTGCTCGTCGCTCTTGCCCGCTTCGAGCACGATCACGCTGGCCCCGGACTCCGCGAGCCGCCCGGCGACGGCAGCCCCCGAGCTGCCCGACCCGACGACCACGTAGTCGGCTTCGCTCTTCCGGGCCACCCTGGCTGCCATGTCCGCTCCTCGTCCCGCGCCCCGCCGAAACTATAACCTGTTCTAGTTCAGGCACGGTATAGCTTTCCCGCCGACCGCGCAACGCCTCGCGCGCGGACCTGATTGACTTGCCCCCATGGGGACCGAGGAAGCGAACCGCCGCATCGACGCCGCGCTCGCCGCCGGGGAGACGACGCTGGATTGCCGCTGACGGAAGTCCCGCGGCGGGTGGCGGACATCGGCGGTCTCGAGAAGCCGGAGGCCGACCGGGACCGGCTCGTCGAGCTGCCGTGCTCGCTGGCCGGTCTCGGGCCCGCCGAATTGCTCGCCGACAGCAACCGGCTGGCGGAGCTGCCTGCCTCGCCGGCGCGATGCCCGGACCCCGCGTGAGGGGCCTTGCTCCGTTCGGTGCGACCCCGCGCACACTGGCTGCGCAAACCAGGCGATAGCGGACACCCCGGACGCTCGGGCGATTGACGACCGGCCGGACACCGCCGTACGGTGCTGCTCGCGCGACGGCTTCCCGAAGCCGGTGAGATTCCGGCACGGTCGCGCCACTGTGTGCCCATCCCGGGCGAGTCAGGTCGAGGAGCCGTCGTCAGGTCCACCCGCAAGGGACGCGTCATCCCGAAGGAGAGCCATGGCCACCATTCCGGCCGACCGGTCCACCCCGGTCGTTCTGCCCGTGTCGAAAGCCGCGCTGCTGCTCGGCGCCACCATCGTCGGCGCGCTGCTGCTGTACTACTTCATCGGCGTCGACCAGGGCGCGGTCTCGATCTTCGGCAGCGACACGCACGTGCACGAGTTCGTCCACGACGCGCGGCACTTCCTCGGCTTCCCCTGCCACTGACGCGCCCGGAACGGACAACCGAACAATGCAGAACAAGCTGATTCTGCGCGGCCTCCTCGCCGGAGCGCTGGGCGGATTGCTGGCGTTCGTCTTCGCCCGGATCTTCGCCGAACCGCTGACCCAGGCGGCCATCGACTACGAATCCGGCCGCGACGAGGCGCAGATGGCGCTCGACAAGGCCGCCGGGATGCCGACCGAGCACGAGGGGCACGAGATTTTCAGCCGTGCCGTGCAGGGCAACCTCGGCATCGGGCTCGGCATGGTGCTCTTCGGCGTTGCGATGGGCCTGCTGTTCGCGGTGACGTACACCGTGCTGCTGGGCCGCGTCGGCCGGATCCGTGCTCGGGTGCTGGCGGTGCTCGTGGCCGGGGCCGGATTCCTGTCGCTGTACCTCGTGCCGTTCCTGAAATACCCGGCCAACCCGCCGGCGATCGGGCACGAAGCGACCATTGGCGCGCGCACCGGGCTGTACCTGACGATGGTCGTCGCGTCGGTGATCTTCCTGGTCGCGGCCGTCGTCGCGGGCAAGCGGCTCGCCCCGAAGCTGGGCAACTGGAACGCGACGCTCGTCGCGGGCGCCGGGTTCGTGGTGCTGTGCGCGCTGCTGATGGCAATGCTGCCCTCGCTGGGTTCACTGGCGAGCAACGTCGCCGAGTACGGCCCGCAGACCAGCGAAACCCCGCTGCCGCTCAAGGGTCCCGACGGCCAGATCGTGTATCCCGGATTCCCCGCCGACACGCTCGTCGGGTTCCGGCTCTACTCGGTGCTGGCGCAGGTCATCCTGTGGGGCACCATCGCGCTCGTGTTCGGCCCGCTCGCCGAACGCGTGCTCGACCGCGGGCGCGCGGTTACCGTCGAGGCGTGAGCCCGCTGACCGGACTGGGCCCGTTCTTCGCCGTCGACACGCATTCGGCCGAGGAACCGGCGGAGCCGTGGCGTCCGTTGTCCGAGGTCCTGGACGACGGCCCGGTGCTGCGCGAACGCGTCGCGCAGAACCGGGCCGTGCTCGGCGGCGATTTCGTGGAAGTGCGGGTCGCAGCGTCGATCGCGCATCTCGGGCTGGCGGCTCGGATCATCTCGCCCGCGCTGGGTCTCGCGGTCGGGGCGGGAGCGGTGCCGGATTACTCGACGGCGTGGTGGCAGCCGAAGCTCGGTGGTGCCTTTCCGTTGTCGTTGAAGGAAAACCCGCCGGTTGAGTCCGATGTGGTCAGTGCCTTCGCGTCGCGGGTCTTGCGCGGTCCGTTGGCGCGGTTGGACGAGGCGATGGCGCAGTTCTCGCTGGCGCGGAACGTCCGGCGGGGCAACGTGGCGTCGGCGCTGAACGGAGCGGTGACGGTGCTGCGGTCCGAGCGTCCGGAGTGGACTGACCGGGTTGCCGGAATTGTCGCCGCGCTGGAGGAATTGCCGGAACTTTCCGGTACCGCGACTCGGGAGCACGGCCGATTCCGTCGCCGCAGCTGCTGTCTTTTCTACCGGGCGGCCCCGGACCGCGACGGCCCGAAATGCGGGGATTGCGTGCTGGTCTGAACTGCGCCGAATGCCGAAAACCTCCCGGTGACCCTGCAATCGAGACCTGCGCGAGGAACACTCGGGGAGGAGAGCATCGGGAGGCCGCCATGCGCAGGTATCGCAACTACTGGACCTACAGCGTCGGGCTGCTCGTCGCGTGGGGACTCGTCTTCCTGCTCACCGGCCTGCTCCGCGGCGGACACGAGGTGCAGCTAGTGCTGCCGGTGTTCGGCGGCTTCTGCATCGGCTGGGTCAGCACGACCATCGCGCGGTACGTCTACCCGCCGCCGAAGCAGTGGCTGAGCTGACCCGTCTCCCGGTCTTCGGGACGCGTGCCGCCGCTGTGCCGTCGTGGTCCATAAGCTCGGCCCGGTGTTCTTCTCCTTCATCGCACTGACCGGCCGTTCGAGGAAACGCGGGTGATCCCCGTGGCGGAGTGGATCGCGCTGCACGATCTCGTGCACCGTTACGCCGCGCGCGTCGACGAGCGGGACTTCGCGGGCGTCGCCCAGTTGTTCGGCGACGACGGAGTGCTTGTCCTGCCGAATCCGCCGCGCGACTTCGGTCCGGTCCGGGAACATCGCGGTCCCGAAGACGTGGTTGCCGTCCTGTCCGTCCTTGAGGAGGTGTCCCTGACCGCACACGGCGTCACCGGCGTCGTCTTCGACCCCGGCGATCACCCCGCCACCGCGCGCGGACGGGTCACCTGCGTCGCCCACCACGTCAGTCCGCGTGACGGCCGATTCTCCGACGCGGTGTGGCACCTCCACTACCTCGACCGCTACGCGAAAACCGGCGGCGAATGGCGGTTCGCGCGCCGCGAGGTGCACCTCGATCTGATCGGAACCCGGGAGGTCCGCGCGACCCGCCTCGGCCGGTGAGCTGCGCCGAGTCACCCGAACGGGCGGACCCGCCAGGGGCGGCGACGTGACGGTTTTGCCCGGAAACTGCGTAAGGTCGAAGCCATGCCAGGGGACGACGGCCTGCTCACGCAGGACAGCACGCGCGGGCTCACCGCGGCCGAGGTGGCCGAGCGGGTCGCCGAGGGACGGACCAACGACGTGCCCTCGCGCACGAGCCGCAGCGCGTGGGAGATCGTCCGGTCGAATGTCTTCACCCGGATCAACGCGATCTTCGCGGTGCTCGCGGTCATCATCTTCTCCACCGGCTACCTGCTGGACGGGCTGTTCGCCGGGGTGATCGTGGCGAACAGCGTCGTCGGCATCGTGCAGGAGCTGCGCGCCAAGCGGACGCTCGACCGGCTCGCGATCGTCGGCCAGGTGCGCCCGCGCGTGCGCCGCGACGGGGTCAGCGGCGAGCTGGCCCCCGAGGAGGTGGTGGCCGACGACGTGATCGAGGTCGGCGCGGGCGACCAGGTCGTGGTCGACGGCGAGGTGCTGTCCGCGGACGCGCTCGAGGTCGACGAATCGCTGCTCACCGGCGAGTCGGATCCGGTGGTGAAGCGCGCGGGCGACCCGGTCATGTCCGGCAGTTTCGTGGTGGCCGGGAACGGCGCGTACCGGGCGACGAAGGTCGGCTCGGAGGCGTACGCGGCGAAGCTGGCCGAGGAGGCGGGCCGGTTCACCCTGGTCGATTCGGAGCTGCGGAACGGGATCAACAAGATCCTGAAGGTCATCACGTACCTGCTGGTCCCGGCGGGCGCGCTGTCGATCTACAACCAGCTCTCCGGTTCGCAGCAGCTGCCCGACGCGCTGCGCGGGATGGTCGCGGCGCTCGTCCCGATGGTGCCCGAGGGGCTGATCCTGCTGACGTCGGTCGCGTTCGCGGTCGGCGTGATCCGGCTGGGGCGGCGGCAGTGCCTGGTCAACGAGCTGCCCGCGATCGAGGGCCTGGCTCGCGTGGACGTCGTCTGCGCGGACAAGACCGGCACGCTCACCGAGAACACGATGCGGCTGTCCGAACTGCGGCGGCTGCGGGAAGCGGGCGAGGCTCCCGAGACGGTGCTGGCCGCGCTCGCCGCCGCCGACCCGCGGCCGAACGCCAGCCTGGTCGCGATCGCCGAGGGCTGCCCGTCCGCGCCGGACTGGACGCCGACCGCCGTGGTGCCGTTCTCGTCGGCGCGGAAATGGAGCGGCGCGGCGTTCGGCGAGCACGGCGACTGGGTGCTCGGCGCGCCGGACGTGCTGCTGCCGGCCGAGTCGGAGGAACGCGCGGAAGCGGAACGGATCGGCGCGCAGGGCCTGCGGGTGCTGCTGCTCGGCCGGGCCGCGAACGCGGTCGACGCGCCGGACGGGCCGGGCAAGGTCACGCCGGTGGCGCTGGCCGTGCTGGAACAGAAGATCCGCGGCGACGCTCGCGAGACGCTGGACTACTTCGCTGCCCAAGGCGTAGCGGTGAAACTGATTTCGGGCGACAACGCGGTGTCGGTCGGCGGCGTGGCCCGCGCGTTGGCCCTGCCCGGCGGCGAGGCTCCCGTTGACGCGCGGACGCTGTCCGAAGACCCCGGGAAGTTGGCTTCGCAGCTCGAAGAGACCGCGGTGTTCGGCCGCGCGACCCCGGCGCAGAAGCGGTCGATGGTCGCCGCGTTGCAGGCTCGCGGGCATACCGTCGCGATGACCGGCGACGGGGTCAACGATGTGCTCGCCTTGAAGGACGCCGATGTCGGCGTCGCGATGGGCGCGGGCAGCCCGGCGACGCGGTCCGTTGCGCAGATTGTCTTGCTGGACAACGCTTTCGCGACCTTGCCGCATGTCGTCGGCGAGGGTCGCCGGGTGATCGGGAACATCGAACGCGTCGCGAATCTGTTCCTCACCAAGACGGTGTACTCGGTGCTGCTGGCGTTGATCGTCGGCGTGCCCGGGCTGATCGGGCAGGACGCGATGCCGTATCCGTTCCTGCCCCGGCACGTCACGATCGTCGGCTGGTTCACGATCGGGCTGCCCGCGTTCGTGCTGTCGCTGGCTCCCAACAACGACCGCGCGCGCCCCGGTTTCGTCGGCCGCGTACTGCGAATGGCGATTCCAGCCGGGGTGGTGATCGGTGCGGCGTCGTTCGTGTCGTACATCCTGGTGCATCCAGGGCATGCGACCACTAACGCCGCGCAGGTGCAGGCGAGCACTACGGCACTGATGACGTTGATGGCGCTGGCATTGTGGGTGCTGGCGGTGGTTGCGCGGCCGTACACGTGGTGGAAGGCGGCGCTGGTCGCGACCATGGCGGTGGTTTCGGCGTTGATGTTCCTGTTGCCGTGGACCCGGGAGATTTTCCAGCTGGATCCGAGCAACACCAGGTACACGCTGACAGCAGTGGGCTGCGCGGCGGTGGGGCTGGTGTTGATCGAGGTCGGGCGGTGGATCGGGAACCGGGTGGGGAAATAGCCTCAGCGCGGGGCAGGGTCGGTCTTCGGCAGCCGGAGGTCGATCTGAAATCCGCGGTCGCCGCTGGTGATGAACGCTTCGCACCGCGGGACGCCAGTGACGAGGTGCCGATAGCGAGCGCTCATCGCCGCGGTCAGTTCGCCGACGCGCTGCCCGTCGAGCCGGACCTCGATCGCGTAGGAACCCTTGTGCTTGCCACTGGACACAGTGGACGGTGCGAGCTCGGCGGCGACGATCGTGCGCAGCACGCCGGAATGGTAGTGCCGCAAGGTTTTCTGATGGTTTTCCTCCTTGGTGACGGTGACCGTCCGCTCCGGCGCGAGAAGATCGGCCTCGGCGAGCAGATTGGTGATCTCCAGCGCGTCCGGGCCCGCGAGGTGCAGGTACATCCCGTAGCGGCGGCCGTTTCCGCCGCCGGTGATCCGCGCCGGGCAGGTGCCGGCATAGCCGCTTTTGCCGAGCGCACGGAGAGCGGGCTGGTAACTGCGGGCGTCCGAACGGGACAGATAGCCGACGGTTTCGGTTCCGCCGGGGTGGATCGCGTCGACGCGGACGGCGTGGAGATCGTGCGGGTTCTGCGGTTCCGGCACGAGAAGCGCGACGACCGGGAGATGCTGGTCGAAGCCTTCACCGGCGGCGATTCCTCTCGCCGCCCGCTGCAGCGCGGGCTGGTAATGCGCTTCGCCGACGATCGCGATTCGTCCGTCCGCCGACAGCCGCCGCCGGATCAGCGGGGCGGCCGGCGCGTCCTGGATCCGGTCCGGTTTGGGCCGTGCCGCAGGCGGTGCGACCACCACCGGCGGTGCGACGGGCGCGGTCATCGCCCGCAACGATCGCGCCAGCGCCGAGCTGGCTCGCGGAGTCGAGAAGTCGAAGGTCGCGCGATAGCCGTTCGGCCCGGAAAGCCGCACCGAACCGTATTCGAGGACGGGGAGCCGCCGGTTGTTCTTGTAGCGCCGGTCCGGCCCGCCCTTGACGTTGACGTACTGCCAGGTGTGCCCGACGACGCGGGCATCGCCGGGCACCGAACCGCTCTCGATGAACCGCTGGACGTCCGCCTCGATCCGCAGCTCTCCGTACTGGACGTCGGCGTACTGCTTGCCTTCGCGCAGCAGAACCCGGTCGGGCAGGAAATAGACCGCCCGATGGCTCGTGGCGAGCGACGGGACGGCGATGTTCGCGGACAGCTGCGGCGGGCCGCCGATGCCGCGGTCCAGCGAGTGCCGCTTGACCAGCGCGGATGCTCCGGCGTTGACCTTGTGCTGACGCGTCGTCGACAACGCCCCCGACGCGACGACGTGCCACGCCCGCCGCGCCTCCCGCACCGGTCCGAAGGCGTCGACCAGTCCCTGGAAGCGCTGCGCCTCCTCGGCGTCCTGCACGTCGTAGAACACCACGACGGTCCGCCGGATCCGGTCCTTGAGGAAAACCCACACCGTGAGCGGCACCCCGGCCAGCAGTGTCCACAGCGACGCGCCCGCCAGCGCGAGCGCGAGCACCAGGACCCACGGCCACCATCGCATCGACCGTGCCGCGGCATTGAGCTGGCCGACGAACTCGCTCGAATCGGCGGCCGCCATTTCGAGGGTGGTCGCGCCGGTGATGTCGGCCATGACGACGTCGCTCGCGGGCAGCAGCGGCGGTGCGCTCGGAGCCGTTGACCGGGTCGTCGTCCGATAACTGACCAGCCCGCCGCCGAGCGTGACGTAAGCACCGCGCGGACCGGTGCCGACGCGGAACCCGGGCACGCCGACGGACGCGCCGAGCCCGGCCCGCGACATGCTGACGCGCAGCGGACCGACCTTGACCCTCGTACGCAGATAGAACGACATAGGCGACCTTCGACGGACGGCATTTGCCCGCTCTGGATCGCCGTGCGTGCGCCGGTTGTTACGCGCCGCTCGGGAGATGGTGCTGCAAGGCGCCCAGCCCCTCGACCCGCTCCCGGGCCTGTTCGTCCTGCGCGGCCATCTCCGCGTCGGTCAGCACGATCGCGTCTGGGCCCGGGAAGACGGTCGACTCGTGGTCCGCGCCCTGCCAGCGGACGGTGAACGGCGGCCCTCCGTCCGGCGAACCCACCGCCACGATGCGGCCCCGGTGCTCCGGCACGTCCACGTGGATTCCCTTCACGACCAGCCAGTCTCCGCGCTGTGCGTGCATGTCGCCTCCTCAGAACGACGTCGTCGTCCGCAGCGATACCTCGTCGCGCTGGGCGTGAAACCTCGGAGTAGTCCGATCAGGGGTAAGCAAGTGACTCGCGGGGGCCGGTTCGGCTCAGACGCTTGAGGAGTTCCGCCGTCACGCCCGCCGCTGCACGTCCTTGGTCTGCATCAACTTCGTCAGCAACCCGACCAGCTGACCCCGTTCCTCGGCCGTCAGCGTTGCCGCCCAATGCTGCTCTCCCGCGTTGTAGGCCGCGAAGCAGCGGGCGAACGTTTTCTGCCCCTCCGGGGTCAGGTGCAACAGCACCGTCCGCCGGTCTTCCCGCGACGGTTCCTTCCCGACCAGGCCGTTCGAGGCGAGGTTCTCCACCGCGGCTGACACGGCCGCGCGGCTCATGCCCGACAGGGCCGCCACCCGGCGCAGTTCCAGCGGGCCGGACGCCGACAGCACCAGCAGCAGCCGCAAACCGGTGCTGCTCAGCTGTGCCGATTCGTTCAGCTTGATCTCGCCGAGCCGGGCGTGCAGGTCGTAAGACAGCAGGTCGGTGGCCCGGTGCAGGGTCATCACCAGGCGCATCGCGTCCGGGTCGACCTCGGGCAGGGTTTCGCTCACCGAGCGGACCGCGTGGTCGACGAAAGTCCAGTAATCCGGTTCGGCGGCTTCGGGCTCCCTCACGCCTCTCGATCATGCCAGGTTCCGCGAGATTGTCAAAGGTTGAACGTCAAAGCCTTGACAATGTTCCTGAGCGGCTTCTAGCGTTCCCGGCGTCCGAGAGAGCAATGGAGGTCTCGATGCGACACCGAACCCGAGGGCGCGTCGCCGCCGCGTGCGCGGCACTCGTGGCGTTGAGCGGGTGTGCCGCTCCGCAGGAGCCCGCACCGGAAGGCGCGCAGAAGAAAGGTGCCGGCGCGGAGGCCGCGGTCCAGGTCGACGCCGGTCTCAGCGCGCTGGTGCCGCAGCGGTACCGGGACAAGAAGACGATCACCGTCGCGACCAGCGCGAGCGTTCCGCCGCTCGCTTTCGTCGACAGCAAGAACAACAACGAGATCACCGGCGTGGTGGTCGACCTGACGAAGGCGTGGACGAAGCTGCTCGGGCTGGACGTGCAGGTCGTGCGGACCGAGGGCGGCAACGTGATGCCGGGAGTCCTTTCCGGACGGTTCGACGCCGTGATGTCGGTGGGGGACTTCAAATCCCGGCAGGGCACGATGGATTTCGTCGACTTCCTGCGCGGCGGCACCGCGCTCATGGTCCGTTCCGGAAACCCGCACGGCGTCAAGGGAATCGACGATCTGTGCGGCCGGTCGCTGGCCATCGGGCGCGGGTCGATCGAGGAGACCGACGCGCAGCGGGTCAGCAAGGAGTGCGTCGGCAAGGGCAAGCCCGCGGTGAACATCAACGCCTTCGCCGACGGGCAGGCGATGGTGCTGGCCCTGCAGAGCGACCGCGTCGAAACGGCGTGGAACGACATCGCGCCGGCGAACTACCTGATCAAACAGAATCCCGGCCAGTTCGAGCTGACCGGCGACGGCGTGCACTGGCTCGCGCCGTACGCGGCCGGGTTCCGCAAGGACGACCAGCAGTTGCGCGACGCAGCGCAGCGTGCGCTGCAGAAGCTCGTCGAGGACGGCACCTACCGCAAGATCCTCGACGAATGGGGGCAGGGCTCGATCGCCGTCGACCGGATCGCGGTCAACGGTTCCCGGTTCTGAGCCGCCCGGTCCACCGAAGAAGGAGAAACGCATGGATTACCGCCGCATCGGCCGCGAGGGACCCGAGGTTTCCGCGCTGTCGCTCGGGTCGTGGAACACCTACAGCCGGATGACGTTCGAGGCGGGCGTCGCGCTCGTCCGGCGCGCGTTCGACCTCGGCATCGATTTCCTCGACGTCGCCTATTACCGCGACAAACCGCATACCGAGGTGCTGCTCGGCCGGATCCTCGACGTCGTCGGGAAACCGCGCGAGGACTACGCGATCGCCGAAAAGGTGTGGTACTTCGACTATCCGCGCCAGCCGCTGGCCGAACAGCTCGACGAGTCCCTGGTCCGGCTCGGCACCGAGTACGTCGACGTCATCATCACCGAGCACCCCCGGCCGGGGATGGACGTCCCGGCGATCGCCGAGGAACTCGCCGGGCTGGTCACCAGCGGCCGGGCCCGCAGCTGGGGCGCGCTGAACTGGTCGGCCGCCGATCTTCGCACCGCCTACGACCACGCCGCGGCGAAGGGGATTCCGACGCCGCAGCTGGTCCAGCTCAAGTACAGCGTCGCCCGGCGGTCCGTCGTGGACAGCGCGGAGTACCAGAAGCTGTTCGCCGACACCGGGATCTCGCTGCACGCCTCCGACACGATGGAGGGCGGGATCCTCGCCGGGAACCTCGACCCCGGCCGCAAGATCGGCATCGACACCGGCGGCATCCGCGAGCGGATCAAGGAACTCGTGCCGCGGCTGCGGGAGATCGCGGCCTCGTTCGACGCGAGCCCGTCGCAGCTCGCGCTCGCGTTCTGCCTGGCGCAGCCGGCGACGGCGTCGGTGCTGTTCGGGTCCACCCGGATCGCGCAGATCGAGGACAACGTCCGCGCGGTCGAGCTGGCGGGCGAACGCGGCGCGGAGATCGTGGCCGCGCTGGCCGGGCTCGGCGTCGCGGGGCACGAGAACGACGCGCCCTATCCGCACACCGAACGGACGCTCGGCGAGTTCGTCACCGTCTGACCCCTCGGCGGCCGTCCCCGCGACGGCCGCCGCCCGGGCTGTCCCGAAGGAGTCCTCATGTCGATCCCCACCTCCACCCGCGCGCCGGTCGAGGCCCCGGCGGGCGTCCGGTTCGCCCGGCGGCGGCAGCCCGCGCGCTGGCTCACCGCGGGCGTCGCGCTCGTGCTGGCCGCGATGTTCGCGCATTTCCTGATCACCAACCCGCGCTGGGACTGGCGGCTCGTCGGGGGCTACCTGTTCTCGGCCGACATCCTGCGCGGCCTGCTGAACACAGTGCTGCTGACCCTGATCAGCAGCGCGGCCGGGCTGGTCGTGGGCGTCGTCGTCGCGCTGATGCGGCTGTCCGGAGACCCGGTCCTGCGCTGGGTCGCGACCGCCTACATCTGGTTCATCCGCGCCATCCCGGCGCTGGTGCTGCTCCTGCTGATCTTCTTCCTGGGCGCGCTGCTGCCGAAACTGTCGCTGGGCATCCCGTTCGGCCCGGAGTTCCTCAGCGTGCCGACGAACCGGCTGATCTCGCAGTTCTCCGCGGCGGTCGTCGGGCTCGCGCTGGTGCTCGGGGCGTACAGCGCGGAGATCTTCCGCGCCGGGATCCTGTCCGTGCCGGCGGGACAGCTGGAAGCCGCGACCGCACTCGCGATGACCGGGCGGCAGCGACTGCGGAGAGTCGTTCTGCCGCAAGCGATCCGCGTGATCATCCCGCCGCTGAGCAACGAACTCGTCACCATGTTCAAGAACACCTCGCTGGTGTCGGTGGTCGGCTACACCGAACTGCTCACCACCGTGCAGCTCATCTACGGCCGCACCTACCAGACGATTCCTCTGCTGCTGGTCGCCTGCCTGTGGTACCTCGTGCTGACCAGCCTCGCGATGATCGGCCAGCGCTACCTCGAACGCCGTTTCGGCCGCGGGTTCACCGCGGGCCGCCCGGGCAAGGAGAACTCGCGATGACGTTCCTGCGGCTGTCCGGCGTGCGCAAGAGCTTCGGCCCGCTCGAGGTGCTGCGCGGCGTGGACCTCGACGTCGGCCAGGGCGAGGTGGTGTGCCTGATCGGCCCGTCCGGCTCGGGCAAGAGCACGCTGCTGCGCTGCGTCAACCACCTGGAGACGGTGGACGGCGGCGAGATCCGGCTCGAAGACGAGCTGATCGGCTACACGCGCAAAGGCGACACGTACTACCCGCTCAGCGACCGTGCCGCCGCTCGCCAGCGTCGTCGGTTCGGGATGGTGTTCCAGGGCTTTCACCTGTTCCCGCACCTGACCGTGCTGGAGAACATCCTGGAAGCGCCCACCCGGGTCCTGTGCCGGTCGCGCAGTGCGTGCACCGAGCAGGCGCACGAGCTGCTGGCGTCGGTCGGATTGGCGGAGAAGCACGCGGCGTATCCGCGCGAGTTGTCCGGCGGGCAGCAGCAGCGCGTCGCGATCGCGCGGGCGCTGGCGATGGAGCCGGACGTGATGCTGTTCGACGAGCCGACGTCCGCGCTCGATCCGGAGCTGGTCGGCGAAGTCCTCGGCGTCATGCGGCGGCTCGCGGAACGGACGATGACGATGATCGTGGTGACCCACGAGATCGGCTTCGCCCGGCAGGTGTCGGACCGCGTGGCGGTGATGGACGGCGGGACGATAGTCGAACTCGGCACGCCGGAGGAGGTTTTGGGAACGCCGAAACACCGGACGACGCAGGCGTTCGTGCGGTCGCTGGGGGAGCGGGCCTGAGGGAGGGCCGGGCCGGCCCTCCCTCGTCTCAACGGCTCAGGTGAGCCAGGAACTCGTCGTTGAACCGTTGCCCGATCCGCTGCACCGCGTGCGGGCTGCCGGGGAACAACACCCGCTTCGCGGGCAATGTTTCCGCCAGGGCGTCGGCGACTGCCTCGAATCCAGGAGTGCCGCCGCCGGTCACCACCAGTTTCGGGAACGACGTGCGGGCCAGCGCCTCCGAGGGGACACCCGTTTCCCAAGGCCGTTCCGTCATCAGATTGCGGGCGGCCTCCAGCAACGGTGGCGGAAGCGGCGACGGCAACGGCAGATCGACGTTCAACACCCGCAGGAACCGGGCCACGAACGTCGCCGGCTCGCTGTCTTCGGCAGCCGCCCAGCAGTTTCGAAGGGCGTCGGCGAGCCGGTCGGCGGCGGGGCGGCCGGCGCCGTTCGGCAGCGCGGGCGGTTCGACCACGGTCAGCGACCAGACTTTGCCCGGCGCGAGCGCGGCGGCTCGCATGGCCACCACTCCGCCCATCGACGTGCCGAGCAGGTGCGCTCCGTCGCCCAGGAGTTCGGCGACGTCGGCGGCGTCGCGGTCCGGGTCGATCCGGTCGGTCGGCGGGCTGGGCCGGTATCCCCGGCGGTACGGCGCGATGATCCGGAACCGGTCGGCAAGCACCTTTTGCTCGCTGAACGCGGCGGCGGCCGAATTCAGGCTGCCGTGCACCATCACGATCGGCGGGCCGGATTCTCCCCACCGTTCGACAGCCAAGCCGGTCATCGCGCGGCCGCCTCGGCCCGGGCGAAGACGCCGCGGTCGATGTCGAGGCGGCGGGATTCGAAACGCCAGCCGTCGGCGGTGCGGACCACGACGTCCTGGTAGACGCCGGTCGCGATGACGAACGGCGGTGCTTCGACCTGCAGTTTGGCGACCAGGCAGGTGACGGTCGCGCGGTCGGCTTCGCCGGTGACGACGTAGTTCGTCAGCAGGTGGCGGGCGCCGTCCTCCTTGCCCGCCGCGATGTGGCCCTTGATGAACTCGACCCGCTCGGCGCGGCCGGTGAAGGTGCCGTAGGTGGAAACGAACTGCCCGTCCGGGATCCAGGCATCGACCCACCCGTCGACGTCGTGGTTGTCGAGGGCGCGCATCTGGGCGTTCGAGAGCTCGACGATCGCGAGCTTGTCCTCAGTGGATAGTGGCATGACGGCGTTCTCCTTTAGCAGCGCGGACTTGCGTTGCGCAGAGTCTGCGCGGCCCGCCGTGCCAGGACTATCGCCTGCGCGAACTGCCGTCGTCGGTTTCGCGCAACACGGCGGACGGCGATTCGCCGAACCGGCGTTTGAACTGGGTGGCGAAATCGCCGAGATGCACGAAGCCGCAAGCGAGCGCGGTCGCGGTCACCGTGGCGCCGGCGGGATCCGCCGCGGCCAGCAGCGCGTGGGCGCGGTCGAGACGCTGTTCGCGGAGCCATTCGCTGAGGGTCCGCCCGGTTTCGCGGCGGAAGCCGATCTGCAGGCTGCGTAGGGACACCCCGCAATGCCGGGCCACTTCGGCCATCGAAAACGACTCCGGCAGGTGCGCCAGCAGGTAGTCCATCGCGCGCCGGACCCGCGCCGACGAGGGAGCTTTCGTCTCGGCGGCAAGGGTTTCGCTGAGGGTGTTCGGGTGGCCGAGCAACAGGGCCTCGGCCAGCAGCGCCTCGAGATGCCCGGGCCGCGCGCCCTCGGCGGAAAGGTGGACCGCCGCTTCGACCAGTGCCAGCACGCCGGGGGAGACGGTGTCCGCCCGGAGGTCGAACTGCACCGCGACCGTGCCGGGCGTCCCGGCGAGCAGTGCGGCGGTCCGCTCGACCAGCGGCCGGTCGAGGCGCAGCACGACCTGGTCGAACGCGTCGTCGAAGTCGAGCTGGAACGAGCGGTACGGATTCACCACCGACGCCGCCCCCGGCCGCAGCACCGCGCTCGTGGTGCCGTAAGCGAACCGCGCCCGGCCGCTCACCGGCAGCGAAAGCAGGAATTCGTCCTGTTCGGGAGCCAGTTCCGAGATGCGCACAGCCGCGCCGTACCGCAGCCGGTTCACCGAAACCGAGCCGGCGGCGAGGTGATCGAGCCGCGCGGA
Source organism: Amycolatopsis sp. Poz14 (assembly GCF_006704225.1). Taxonomy (NCBI): domain Bacteria; kingdom Bacillati; phylum Actinomycetota; class Actinomycetes; order Pseudonocardiales; family Pseudonocardiaceae; genus Amycolatopsis; species Amycolatopsis sp. Poz14. Next base: position 7,051,506 of record NZ_JACLHD010000001.1, on the reverse strand, counting down.
CAGCCGGCGATCGCGCACCAGCAACGCGTGCGGACGCAGGGCGGTGCTGCACGCGCCGACGACCTCGTCCACGTCGTCGGCGGCGCTCACCATCCGTCGCCCGCGCGTCCGCACGAGCTCGGCGATCCCGGCCACCCGGCTCATCCGCGGGATCGTACGCCGTCAGACGAGCTTGGCGGTAACCACCGGACGCTCCGTCGGCCCGCTGTTCACATTGGTCCGACGATGCCACCGCAGTTGGCCGTCACCGAACTCGATGGTGATCGTGTCGTGGAACGGCGATTCCACGAAGTACCACTCCAGCACCAGCATCCCCGGGGAACTCCACTGCGCGGCGGCGAGGACACGCGTCGATTCGGCCTGATACGAGTGGTGCAGTTGCCAGGTGGTAACTCCGGTATCCGACTCGACCCACGTGGACAGTCCACAACGGACTGAATGACAGCCGCGATCGTCGTCCAAGGTCACCACAAGGACATCACCGTCCACAGTGAACGAGATAGCAGACAGTCCGTCCTCATTGGACTCGCATTCGTACCGCTGGCCGTCCAACTCGACGGTGGTCGGCGAAAGCGCGGGAGCAGCAACAGCGAGTTCGGTAGCCAACGAAGCATCGGCGGCAGGGGAAGGAGTGCCGGTAAAGGCGGGCACCAGCAGGTCATGCACCAGACCGGACAACAGGCGGTGCTTCCCGTGCGTGATGCTGCCTGTCGTGGCGACAACGGCGTCGTGTTGGGGGAGTACGAAGACGTCCTGGCCGAACATTCCAGACGCCCGGTATCCGCCGTCGGCGTCGAGCCACAGTTGGTATCCGTAACCCTCCGGGCGTTCGTCTCCGGCCGAGGCGGACGGGACGAATTCGGTGCCGTTCCAGCTTCCGGCGTCGGCGTTCTGCACGTGCCACGCGGTGGCCTCGCGCACCCATCCGGCGGGCAGGATCCGGTCGCCTTGCCAGAGGCCGTCGTGCAGGTGCAGGACGCCCCATTTCAGGAAGTCGATGCTGCGCAGGCTCAAGCCGTTCCCGCCGGAGCAGATGCCTTCCGGGTCGGTGTCCCAGGTGTGTCCGGCGAAACCGAGCGGCTCGAACAGCCGTGGTTGCAGGTAGTCGTAGACAGAAAGGCCTGATGCCCGTTGCACGATGGCGGACAGCATGTGCGACGTCGCGCTGGAGTAGGTGAACGTCTTGCCCGGCGGCAGGTCCACGGGCGTGCGCAGGTATTCCCGCACCCAGCTGGTTTTCAGCAGTCGCCAGGTCTTGCCGGACAGGCCGACGCGGTGGCCGGTTCGCATGGTCAGCAGGTCTTCGACGGTGATGGCGCGCAGGTGCTCCGACGCGTCGGGCGGAACGAGTTCCGGGAAGAACGAGACGAGACGGTCGTCCAGGCGCAGCACGCCTTCGTCCAGGGCGAGGCCGATTGCGGTGCCGACAAAGGACTTCGTCGCCGAGTGTGTCGTGTGTGGACGGTCGTTGCGGTAGGGCCACCAGTAGTGTTCGAAGGCCAGCTTGCCCGAGCGGTAGACGAGCAGGCTGTCGAGCGAGATCCCGTCGGCGGTCAGCCGGTGCAGGAAGCCGCGCACGCGTTGGGCGTCGAGGCCCGCGTCGGACGGGGCGGCGGAGGGGAAGGTCACGAAGGCTCCTGGACGAGTGTTTTCTTGCGGTTCGCGAGCCGTTCGGCGACCCGCGAGAGGGCGATGTTGACGACGATGTAGAGCAGCCCGGCCCCGACGTAGGCCTGGATGAAGTCGCCGCTGAACTCGCCGAGCACCTTGCCGTTGTTGAGCAGTTCGGCGATGCCGACGACGTAGCCGAGGCTGGATTCCTTGATCACCCGCACGGTCTGGCTGATCAGCGCGGGCGCGAGGGCGCGGGCCGCCTGCGGGAGCACCACGAACGTCATGACCTCCCAGTGCCGCAGGCCGATCGCGTGCCCGGCCTCGCTCTGGCCCCGGCCCACGGCGAGGATCCCGGCGCGCACGATCTCAGCGAAGATCGCCCCGGCGTGCGCGACGATCGCCAGCACCAGCTGCCAGAAGATCGGCACCCGGACGCCGAGGATCGGCAGCCCGAACATGAAGAAGAACAGGATCAGCAGCAGCGGCATCGCGCGGAAGAACTCGATGACCGCGGCGGACGGCCAGCTCAGCCACCGCTTCCGGCTCAGCCTGCCGAGCGCGAGCAGCACGCCGATCGCGACCGACAGCACCGTGGACACCAGTCCGACCAGCAGCGTCATCGCCAAGCCCTGCACCAGGAACCGCAGCATCGCGCCGTCGACGAGGATCGCCCAGCGGGCCGGGTCGAGCTGGCCGGAGGCGCCGAGTTTGACGAGGACGAGGGTCAGCAGCCCGAGCAGGACGAGTCCGCAAAGGATGGACACGGTGCGCAACCGGGCCTTGGCTTTCGGGCCGAGTGCGTCGAAGAGGATGTCGTCGTTCATCGGAGCACCCGGACCTTTCGCTCGACGAGCCGCACGACCCCGCTGACCGCCAGGTTGATCACGAGATAACCGCAGGCCGCGACGGCGAAGGCCAGGATCGGTTCGGCGGTTTCGAGGTTGAACGAGCGGGTTTCGAGGGTCAGTTCGTCCACGCCGACGGCCGCGCCGAGCGCCGACCCCAGCGCGACGTTGATCAGGATCGTGCCCAGCGGCTGCACCATCGCGCGGAACGCTTGCGGCAGCAGGACATCGAGCACGACCCGGCGGAACGGCAGCCCGATCGCCCTGGCCGCCTCGACCTGCCCGCGATCCACCGCGCGGATGCCCGAACGGACGGTTTCGCAGACGTACGCGCCGAAGTAGACGCCCAGCGCGAGCACGAGGCACCAGAACAACGGAATCAGCACACCGGCGTCGGGCAGTCCGAAGATGAGCAGCACGGCGATCAGCAGCAACGGCGAATTGCGGACGAGGTCGACATACAGCCGTCCGGCGGCGCGCAGCGGCCGGACCGGGCTGATCCGGCAGATCGCGACGACGCAGCCGAGGACGAGCGCGAGCGGGAAGGCGCACGCGGTGAGCAGCAAAGTGGTGGTGAAACCGCCGAGGATTTCCCCGGCGTGACCGGAAAGCACGGGTGATCTCCCTTCAGGAGCCGGGGACGGAGCCGGGCACGGGCGGCTCGGGGGCGGGACCGGACACGAGCGGGCCGACGGTCTGCTCCCACAGCCGCCGCCAGCTCCCGTCGGCGGCGATGCGCCGCAGGAATCCGACGACGATCTCCTTGAACGCCGGATCGTCCTTCGGCAGCCCGATGCCGAACGGGCTGCTTCCGTACGTCGCGGGCGTCATCCGCAGCCGCGCGTCGACCGCCGCTTTGCCCAGCAGGATCGCGGTGTTCGCCGACCACGCTTGGACCCGGCCCTGCCGGACCGCGGCGGCGCACTGGCTCGACTCCTCGAACACCACCGCACGTGCCTGCGGACACGCTTTCCGAAGCGCTTCCTGTGCCGCGCCGGGCTGTACCGCGACGTCTTTCCCGGCCAGATCGCGCACGGCGGTGACCTGCGGACCGTCCGCCGCGGTGACGATGCCGGAGCGCGCGAGGTAGTACGGCCCGGCGAACGAGACAAGCCGTGCCCGGCTTTTGCTGATCGTGTAAGTACAGACGGCGACGTCGACGGATCGGTTCTGCAGGATCGCTTCGCGCGTGTCGGCGCCGCCGGTGATGCTGTCCACCTCGGGCGTGCCGAGCAGGTATTTGGCCAGCAGCTGGGCGATTCCGATGTCGAAGCCGGTGATCTTGCCGGTCGCCGGGTTCATCATGCCGAACCCGGGGGTGGTCACCGAAGCGGACTGCCGCAGGACGCCTTGGTCGCGGATCCGGCGCAGCGTCGGCGTTTCCGGCAGGTCGACGCCGACCGGTCCGCGCGCGACGGCGTCGGCCTGGTCGAGCGTGGCGTAGGCGGGATTGCCTGCTGTGCGGGTGGTTCCGCCGCTGCACGAGGCGAGCAAGGGGACGGTGCCGGCGGCGAGCAGCGCGGCTCGGCGGGTGAGGGGAGCGGACACGGAGGCCTCCAGGCTCAGTGGCTGAGCACGCGGGCGAGGAAATCGCGGGCGCGTTCGGTCTGCGGCGAGCCGAAGAAGACGTCCGGCGTGGCGGATTCGGCGATCCGGCCGTCGGCCATGAAGACGACGCGGTCGGCGGCCTTGCGGGCGAAACCCATCTCGTGGGTCACCACGATCATCGTCATGCCGTCGGCGGCGAGCGCGGTCATCACGTCGAGCACCTCGTGGATCATCTCCGGGTCGAGCGCGCTGGTCGGTTCGTCGAACAGCAGCACGCGCGGCTCCATCGCCAGCGCGCGGGCGATCGCGACCCGCTGCTGCTGACCGCCGGACAGCTGTGCGGGGTACTTGTCCCCGTGCGCGCCGACGCCCACCCGTTCCAACAGCTCGTCGGCCCGTTTCCGCGCGTCGTCGCGGCTGAGCCCGCGCACGCGGACCGGGCCGAGCATCACGTTGTCCCGCACGGTTTTGTGCGCGAAGAGATTGAAGGACTGGAACACCATGCCGACGTCCGCGCGCAGCCGGGCGAGGTCCGCGCCCTCGGCGGGCAGCGGGCGGCCGTCGATCTCGATCGAGCCCTCGTCCGCGGTCTCCAGCCGGTTGACGCAGCGGCACAGCGTCGATTTCCCGGACCCGGACGGGCCGATGACCACGACGACCTCGCCGCGCCGGACGTCGAGGTCGATCCCGGTCAGCACCCGGGCCGATCCGAACGACTTGCCGACGCCGCGCAGCCGTACCAGGGGCTGATCTGTGCTCATGAGTGCTCCTCGTCGAGCCGGCGGGTAGGGTTCACTACACAACGGAGAACCCTCCGGCATCTTGTAGTAGCCACTACGTCCAGTCAAGGGTGTCATGTCCACTACCTATCTCGGCGGCGACCACTTCGACGACCACGTCCGCGCCCGGCTCGACGACCTCAAGCCGGCGGAACGCCAGGTCGCCCGGTTCATGCTGGCCAATCCGAACGAGGTGCTGTTCTCGTCGGCGGGCGACCTCGGCGCGGCGGCCGGGACCAGCGACGCGACCGTGGTCCGCACCGCGAAAGCGCTCGGCTATTCGGGGCTGCCGGAGCTGAAACGCCACCTCGGCCAGACGTTCACCGCGCGCACCGAGCCGACCGTCCGGCTGAGCGCGGCGATGGAGAACCTCGGGTCGACCGGGTCGCGCCAGATCGACCGGGTGATGGCCGACAGTGCCGAGCGGCTGCAGGAAATGCAGCGCCAGCTCGCGCCGGAAGCGGTCGAGGAGGCGGCGCGGCTGTTGCTCGCCGCCAGGATGGTGTTCACCTGGGGACTCGGGCTGTCGTCGGTCTGCGCCGAGTACGCCGCGTTCCGGCTCGCCCGCCGCGGGCTGGTCACGCGGCACTGCGACGACACCGGCTTCCGGCTCGCGGACGCGATGCTCCCGCTGACCGCCGACGACGCGGTGCTGGTGTACGTCCCGGCCCGGCAGAACCGCGACGTCGAGCTGATCCTGCGCTACGCGGAGGAGGTCGGCGCGCCGGTAGTGCTCGTGACGAGCCAGCTGTCCGCGGACCTCGAATCCCGGGTCCGCGTCGTGCTGCCTGCGCCGGATTCCCCGACGAAGTTCACCGGCGAGACCCTGACCGCCTCGATCGTCACCGACATCCTCGCGCACACCATCGCGGGCCGGGAGCCGGACCGCGCGAAGACGGCCGCGGACCTGCTGACCCGGCTCCGGGCGGACCTCGGCGAGCGGAAGTAGCGCTCGCCGGGCGGCGATCGCGGTTCTCTCCGCGATCGCCCCTCGCGAGGTCGGCTGACCGGCCGTCGCCCGCCCGCCTCACGAGGTCGTGGTGCTCTGGGGCTTCGGGTTGTGCTCGCCACCGTAGGCAGCCAGCCCGGTGTCCGCTCTAACCGGCATAACCCTCACGACCCTGACCAGCCGCGGCAAGCTCCGCCCGCCGCCCGCCGCCCGCCGCCTGCCGCCCGCCGCCCGCCGCCCGCCGTGCCGCCCGGCGGCAGCGAGCCCTGACCTGCGAAGACGCACTATTCTGCGGTGGTATACACGGTGCGTATACCTGTGTTGTATAGTGATCTTCACCCCCGGGATTCCGGGGTCAAGGGAGGAACAGGGGAATGTCGGTTTCACATACCTTGCTCGGGTTGCTCGAGTCGGGGCCGAGACACGGGTACGACCTGAAACGGGCGTACGACGAGCAGTTCGGGCAGGACCGCCCGCTCGCGTACGGCCAGGTCTACTCGACGCTGTCGCGCTTGCTGCGCAACGGCATGGTCGAGGTCGCGGGGGTCGAGAGCGGCGACGGGCCGGAACGGAAGCGCTACACGATCACCGACGCCGGGATCACCGACGTCGAGCAGTGGCTGAGCACTCCGGAGAACCCGGAGCCGTACCTGCAGAACACGCTGTACACGAAGGTGGTCCTGGCGCTGCTGTCCGGGCGCGACGCCACCGACGTGCTCGACGTCCAGCGCAGCGAGCACCTCAAGGTGATGCGCTCGCTCACGAAACGCAAGTACGAGGGCGACCTCGCCGATCAGCTGATCTGCGACCACGCGCTCTTCCACCTCGAGGCGGATCTGCGGTGGCTCGAGCTCACCGCGGCCCGGCTCGGCGAACTCGAGAAAGCGGTGCGCTGATGACCAGGCCGGGAACCGCGCTGCTCGCGGGCAGCGGGCTGCACAAATCGTTCGGCCAGACGCGGGCGCTCGACGGGGCGGCGCTGGCCGTCGCGGCGGGGGAAGTGCTCGCGATCATGGGCGCGTCGGGGTCGGGGAAATCGACGCTGCTGCACTGTCTCGCCGGGATCGTCCGGCCGGACGCGGGGACCATCCACTACGGCGGGCAGGACCTCGTCGCGATGGACGACAAGGGCCGGAGCGCGTTGCGGCGCACCGAATTCGGCTTCGTGTTCCAGTTCGGTCAGCTTGTTCCCGAGCTGACCTGCCTGGAGAACGTCGCGCTTCCGCTGCGGCTGACCGGCGCGAAGCGGGGGCCCGCCGAGGCCAAGGCGAAGGAATGGCTGGCCCGGCTCGAGGTCGACAACCTGGCGAAGCGGCGTCCGGGCGACGTGTCCGGCGGGCAGGCGCAGCGGGTCGCGGTCGCGCGGGCGCTGGTGACCGGGCCGAAGGTCGTGTTCGCCGACGAGCCGACCGGTGCGCTCGACTCGCTCAACGGCGAGAAGGTCATGCAGATGCTCACCCAGGCGGCGCGGGAAACGCACGCCGCGGTGGTGCTGGTGACGCACGAACCGCGGGTCGCGGCGTACTCCGACCGCGAGATCGTGGTCCGGGACGGGCGCACGGTCGACCGGGAGCTGGTCGCATGATGCGGGATCTGCTGCTGGGACTCCGGCTGGCCGTCGGGGGCGGCCGGATGTCCGGCTCGGCTCTCCTGCGGCTCGCGATGACCGCGTTCGGCATCGCGCTCGCGGTCGCCGTGCTCCTGCCCGCCGCCTCGGTGAGCCACCTGGTGAACGCGCGGGCGGACCGGGCGGCGGCGATCAAGCAGGACACGACGCCGCGCGAGGGGATCGCGCCGCTGGCGACCTACCGCTGGTACCCGTCGGTCGGCGAGGACTTCCTCCAGCTGACCGCGGTCGCGGCGACCGGGGAGAACTCGCCGGTGCCGCCGGGGCTTTCCCGGCTGCCCGCGCCGGGCGAGGTGATCGTGTCGCCCGCGCTGGCGGAGAAGCTGAACTCGGCCGAGGGCGCGTCGATCAAGGCGCGGCTGCCGGGGAACGTGGTCGGCCAGATCGGGGAACCGGGCGTCAGCGATGCGGCCGACCTGACGGCGTACTACGGGTCGACCGCCGCGGAGATCAAGGCCGAAGGGGAAAACGCCACCAGCGTCTACTCCTACGGCAAGCCTCCGGAAGGGTTCACCCTGCCGTTGGTGATGTGGATGGTCATCGCGCCGATCGCCGCGGTGCTGCTGCTGCCGTTGCTGATCTTCGTGACCACCGCGTCGCGGATGGGCGCGGCGCAACGCGAACGGCGGCTCGCCGCGCTGCGGCTGATCGGGGTGGACGCCCGGCAGATCAAACGGGTCGCGGCGGCGGAATCGCTGGTCGGCGCGGTGATCGGGCTCGTGGCGGGCGGGGCGCTGTTCTACGCGCTGCGGCCGTTCATCGGGGACTGGCTCCCGTTCGGCCTCCGCGTCTTCGCGGACGATTTCACGCCGTCGTGGGTGGCGCTGCTGGTGATCGTGCTGGTGGTGCCCGGTCTCGCGGTCGGCTCGGCGCTGTTCGGGCTGCGCCGGACGATCGTCGAACCGCTCGGCGTGGTCCGGCAGGGCAAACCGGTGCGACGCCGGATGTGGTGGCGCTGGACGATCACCGGGATCGGCGTGGTGTTCCTGCTCGGGACGCTCGTCGTCTCGCCGGGGTCGGGGGACCAGGCCGCGGCGATGGCGCTCGCGGTGGGCAGCGTGTTCCTGCTCATCGGTGTCGCGGCGCTGCTGCCGTGGCTGGTGGAGCGGATCGTCGAACGGCTGCAGGGCGGCCCGCCGTCGTGGCAGCTCGCGGTGCGCAGGCTGCAGCTCGACAGCGGCACCGCGAGCCGGGTGGTGTCCGGGCTCGTCGTCGTGCTCGCCGGGACGATCCTGATCCAGGGCGTGCTCACGTCGATGACCAGCCGCAACTCGCGGTCGTACGAGACGCCGGCCGGCGTCGCGGCCGCGCCGGTGCGGGTGGACACGACGAGTGCGCACGAGGCGGAGGTCCGGCAGCGGCTGTCCGGGGCGCCCGGGGTGACCGGCGTGCACAGCGCCCGCTCCCTGCAGCTGCAGGGATCAGGCGAGAACCAGGTCTACGGCACTGTCGGGGACTGCGTGGCGCTGAAAACGCAGGCGAACATCGGAGACTGCGCCGACGGGGACGCTTTCTATGTGGCCGGTTCGTCGGCCCAGCCCGTTCCCAAGGGGGAGTACCGGCTGACCGGCTACCGCAACGGCAACAAGGTCGAGGGTCCGATGTGGACAGTCCCGGGCAACGTCCGGGTGGTGCCCTCGAGCAACACCGCGAAGGCGTCGGCCAGCGAGCTGCTGGTCACGCCCGGCGCGTTCGGCGACGTCCAGTTGCCGGTCGAGCGGACGGAGCTCTTCGTGGCGGGCGCCGGCGGCGTCGACGCCCTGATCGACCAGGTCGCGACCGCGGTGCGCCCGCTGGCGTGGAAGGCCGAGGTCAGCAAGACGGACTTCATGTCCGACTACGCCGGCCGCGACGACCGGATGCTGGCGAGCTTCCGCGCGGTGCTGCTGACCGCGTCGCTGTTCGTGCTGGCGGTGGCGGCGATGAGCCTGCTGATGCTGTCGATCGAGCAGATCAGCGAACGCCGCCGTCCGCTCGCGGCGCTGTCCGCGGCGGGCGTGCCGATCGGGGTGCTGGCCAGGGGATCGCTGTGGCAGACCGCGGTTCCGGTGGTCGTCGGGGTGGTGCTGGCCGTCGGAGCCGGGCTCGGCCTGACCGCGCCGATCCTGCGGCTGGCGAAAATGCCGATGATGGTGGACGGCGGGGTGCTGGCCGGACTGGCCGGAGCCGCGGTCGCCGCGGTGCTGCTGGTGACGGCGTTGACGCTGCCGCTGCTGCGCCAGGTGACGAGGCTGGACACGCTCCGTTCGGAATAGCCCCCGGGGGTGCGGGGTGGTCCGTGAAGGGCTCCTTGACGGAATCCGATTCCGTCAAGGAGCCCTTCACGGCTATTGCCGCACCAGCCCCAGTTCCGCGCATCCGTCCCGGAGCGGCTCCAGCCCGAACGCGTCCACCGGACCCACCACGCCGGGCGTCGCCGGGCCCTCGGTGCTCAACCGGATCGCCGCCCAGGCCAGCAGATCCCCGGTGAGCGTGTACGCATTCGGTCCTTCAAGCCGTACCTCGACCCGGGAATCGGCGACTGCGACCACTTCCGCGCCGGTTTTCGCGCGTGCGGCGGCGTCCGGTCCTCCGGGCGGACCCACCATCGGCCCGCTCATCGCCCGCAGCACCGGACCGGCCACCGCGGCCAGTGCGGACACCACGGGCATCGCCCGGCTCAACGCGGGGAACCATCCATTGTAGACAGTCACCTCGTCGAGCGACGGGAAATTCCCCGGCAGGAACAGCACTTCGGTCCCGGAAACCAGGAAAGCCGACTTGGACCGGCCGCGGACCGGGAACGCGCGCACCCGGCTGCCGGTGCGTTCCTCGACCAGTCGGCGGCCCCGCCAGCGCAGCGAGGGCAGGGTCATCCCGTCCCGCATGGTCGTCCGGGTGCCTTGGCTCAAGCCTCGATAAAGCGGCCCGGTCGCGAAGTAGCCGATCTCCAGCGAACGCACGTCATCGCCCGCCTCTTGCGCGGCAAGGGCGCCGGCGAGGATGCCGGGGACGTAGTCGTAACCGAAGGCCGGGACCATCGCCGCACCGGTTTCGACTGCTCGCTCATGGTGTCGGGCACGCACATCACGGACGAAACCGACCTCGCCGGTCGAGTCCAGGTAGTGCGCTCCGGCATCGGCGGCGGCTTGCGCGGCCGCGTGTCCGATCCGGTCGAACGGGCCGACGGTGGCGATCAGCACGTCGCCGGGCCCGGCCAGCGAGCGGAGGGTCGCCGGGTCGCTGACGTCCGCGACCGCGATCTCCAAGTCGCCGTGGTCCGCGGCCAGCGCGTCCAAAGCAGACCGGTTCCGCCCGGCCAAGACGGGCCGCACTCCGCGCCGTACCAGTGACTCCAGGACCAGGCCGCCGGTGTAGCCGGTCGCCCCGAACACCACGATCCGCCCGGTCATGCCGTCACCGGAACGTGCCGACGGAGGAAATCGACCTGGTCCGCGACCACCCGCTCGAACGGATCGCCTTGGTAGACGGCGAAATGCCCGTCCGGATAAGTCCGTACCTCGCCGCGCGGCGCACGGGCGGCGTACCGCAGCGTCGGCCCGGACGGGGCGACGGAATCCTTCTCGCACACCGCGAACAACGTGGGCACCTCGATCCGGCCGACGCCGCGGCCCGGCCGGTACCGCAGGATGTCGAACACCGCCCGCGCCGCGACCTCGTTGCGGAAATCGCTGCCCGGCGGCACCAGCGCAAGATACCCCGGCTCGGCGTCCGGCGCAGTCATCAGCGCGGTGCCTCGTTCCGGACCGGCGGTGGCGATCAGCCGCGGCGGCCGTCCGAGCCAGTGCCCGGCCACGTCCCGGGCCGCGACGACGGTCGCCTTGACCGAACTGGCCGGATGCATGGCGAGCGCGGACGCGATGCCGTCGGTGAACGGGCATTGCGCGATCGCGGCGACGAGCCCGGCCGGGTGGTTCGCGGCGGTGCTGAGCACGTGACCGCCGCCGAACGAGGTGCCCCAGGCGATGACCCGGTCGCCGTCGACCTGGGGGAGTGTGCGCGCGTAGGCGATCGCGGCGGTCCAGTCGGCGAGTTGTTTCCGCGGGGACAGCAGGTGCCGCGGAGTGCCTTCGCTGTCGCCGAAATGCCGGTAGTCGAACACCAGACACGCGTATCCGGCGGCGGTGAAGCGTTCGGCGTAGGCGGCGAGACCCATTTCGCGGACTGCGCCGAGGCCGTGCGCCATCACGATGATCGGCGGGTTTTCGTTTGCTGGCAGGGAAAGCGTGGCGGCGCACTGGTCGCCGCCGACCGGGAAGGACACGTTCACGCGAGGATCTCCTCTCGAGCGCTGGCGACCGGGCGGTCAGCGGGGGTGCGGCCGGCCGGACGGCGTGCCCCGCGTCGGCGTTCGAGCCGAAGGTCGCGCATGTAGTCGTCGTAGTCAACCTGGATGGTGTGCCGTTTGGACGCGACGTAACGCCGCGCGATCCGTCGCCGGTGCGTGTCGATTTCGCGCGCCATCTCGGCCGCGCCGGGCAGGCGGTAGCGGCCTTGCAGGTGGTCGGCGATCAGCAGTGCCTGCCGTTCCGCGATCGGCATGATCGCGCCGAGCGGCTGCACCAGCCCGACGAAATACAATCCGGGCACGCCAGGGTGGAAAACCCGCCGGTACAACCGGATCTCGTTGTCGCCGGAGGGATCAAGGAAATCCCGGTCGAAGAACGGGAAACTGATCTTGTACCCGGTGCAGAACACCACCAGGTCGGCGGCGACCCGGCGGCCGTCGGCGAACACGACGTCGCCGCCGTCGAATCGTTCGATGTTCGGCACCGGCGTGATCGCCCCGTGGGCGAGCCGGTCGAGGACGCGGCTGGACATCGTCGGATGCGCCTGCGCGAACTTGTGGTCCGGCTCCGGCAGGCCGTACCGCGTCATCGGCCCGGTCGCGGCGGCCATCAACCGGCGCGCGAGCGGCCAGCGCAGTGCCGAGGGCAGCCATTCCTTCCCGGCGATCTGATCGTACGGCCTGCCCCACACGTATTTCGGGATCACGTGCACCCCGCGCCGCGCGGACAGGTGCGTTTCCGCGGCGTGGTACGAGGCGTCGACGGCGATGTCCATCGCGGAATTGCCCATGCCGACCACCACGACGCGCCGTCCGGCCAGTTGCGCTTCCTCGGTGTAGGAATGCGAATGCATGATCTCGCCGCGGAATCCTTCGGCGCCGGGAAACATCGGCTCCGGCAGGCGCGGATCCCAATGGTGGCCGTTGGCGACGAGCACGGCGTCGTACCGCTCGGTGTCTCCTGTGGACAGTGTGACCGCGAAGCTGCCGTCCGGCCGAGGCTCGACGTGGGTCACCCCGGTGCCGAACCGGATGCGGTCGCCGAAGCCGAAATGCGCCACATACGCCGCGAAGTAGCCGGCGATCTGGTCGTGCCGGGCGAAGTCGGGCAGGTGCCGGGGCATCGGGAAGTCGCTGTACTCCATCCGCTGCCGCGAGGTGTTGATGTGCAGGGACCGGTAGGCGGCGGAGACCCCGTTGCGGTTGCCCCACACCCAGTTGCCGCCGACCCGGTCGGACAGTTCGTAGCAGTCCACGTCGATGCCGCGTTCGGCGAGCACCTTGACCGCGGCGATCCCGGACGAGCCCGCGCCGACGACGCAGACCCGGAAGCTGTTCGCGGACATGCGTTCTCCTCCTTGTGACCAGTGGTCATATGACCAGCGGTCATAGAGTACGATCGCAGCACGGGGAGAGTCAAGAAGAGGAGGTCGGCGGTGCCGACGGGAACGTGGGAGCGGCTGCCGGAGAAGCGGCGGGCGGCGGTGCTGGCGGCGGCCGAGGCGGAGTTCGCGGCGCGCGGGTTCAGCGGCGGCAGCCTCAACACGATCTGCCGCGAGGCCGGGGTGTCGAAGGGCAGCCTGTTCCAGTACTTCACCGACAAGGCCGACATGTACGTCCACCTCGCCGAGCTGGCGAGCGTGCGGATCCGCGCGGCCATGGAGGCCGAGATCGAGAAGCTCCCGTGGGACAAGGATTTCGCCGGCGCGCTCGACCGGCTGCTCGAGGCGTGGGTGCGGTATTTCTACGACCATCCGCTCGAGCGCGCGATGACCGCGGCGGCCAACCTCGAGCCCGATCCGGTCGCCCGCACGCCGGTGCGCGAGGCGGTCAACCGCCACTATCTGGCGGTGCTGCGGCAGCTGGTCGAGCGGGCGGTGGCGGCGGGGCAGCTCCGGGCGGACACCGACGTCGAGATCGTGTTGTCGTTGCTGCTGCTGGTCTTGCCGCATCTGGCGCTGGCCCCGCACGTCGAGGGGCTGGACCCGCTGCTCGGCCTCGTCGAAGGCGATTCCGCGCACGCGGCGGCGACCGCGCGCAGGCTGACCGGGGCGATGCTGAAGCCGTATCTCCGCTGAGCGATACCGGAAATGCGGTGTCCCCGCCGGAAATCCGGAGTGGTATAGACTGGCGCGGCCCACGTGATTACCGATCCGCCGCCCGCGCACCGACAGGGGTCGACCGATGACCAGCAAGCAGAACGCCACGCCGGCCGGGGAAAAAGGCGGCAATCGGCGGCTGGCGGAAAAGGTGTCCGAGCAGATCGAAAAAGACATCATCGACGGCGGCTGGCGCGTCGGATCGGTGCTGGGCTCGGAAACGGAGCTGATCGAGCGGTACGGGGTCAGCCGGGCCGTCTTCCGCGAGGCGGTGCGGCTGGTCGAGCACCAGCAGATGGCGGCGATGCGGCGCGGTCCCGGCGGCGGACTCGTGGTGACGGAACCGGATCCGGGCGTCGTGCGCAACGCGGCGCGGGTGTACCTGCGCCACGCCGAGGTGAGCAGGCAGCAGCTGATGGAGGCGCGGACCGCGCTCGAGGTCGCGGGCATCGCGCTGGCCGCGGAAAACCTCACGGAATCGGGAATCGTGCGGCTGAAAGAAGCGCTCGAATCCGAACGCGAACTCATCGAACAGGGATTCACCCGGGGACACGCGCGCAATCTGCACCGCGTTATCGCCGAACTCGCCGGAAATCCGGCGATCACATTGTTCGTGGAAGTCCTCGCGCAACTCGACCAGGACATCGTGCAGCGGGAATGGGACGCGGAATCCTCCGGCGGCGAACACCGCGACGCCGCCCGCGAATCGCACGAGGCGCACGAAGCGATCGTGGCGGCCCTCGTCGCCGGGGACGCGCCGCTGGGCCAGCACCGGATGCGCAGGCACCTGCAGGCCATCGCCGCGTTGCTGCGCCCCGAAGCCTGACCTGTCGCGCAGAGTACACTCTTTTCAGCTTGTCGGCGCGGTACCGAGCGACGCCGGACTCATTGATAACGCAAGTTCTGGTATCAGGTGCGGTAAAAGAGTATACTGTATTGATGCTGACCACGATGGGTTTTGAAACCGGAAGCTGTGTCCTGGTCACCGGCGCGGGCAGCGGGATCGGCCGCGCGGTCGCGCTCGGGGCAGCCGAGCTGGGGGTGGCCGTGGCCGCGTGGGATCTCGACCCGGCGGCGGTGTCCCGTCTCGCCGAGGAATCCGGCGGAGAAGTGCTGCCCGTCGAAGCCGACGCCGCCGACCCAGCCTCGGTGCAGGCAGCGCTCGACCGCACGCTGGCCTGGCGCACGCCGGGCATGCTGGTGAACAACGCCGGTCCGTCGAGCCAGCGGCCGAGGCCGTTCGCGGACGGGGTGGTCGGCGTGCTCGGGCTCGTCGAGCTGGTCACGACATCGTGGCTGGACCGGGTGCGGGAGCGGGCGGAAGCCGTCGTGAACGTCGCGTCCATCGCGGGCACGGTGATCGGCGGCGGCGTGAGCTGGTATTCCGCGGCGAAAGCGGGCGTGCTCGGCTACACCCGGTACCTCGCCGCCGAAGCGCCGTTCGGCGTGCGGGTGAACGCGATCGCGCCCGGCCTGGTGGAAACGCCGCGGATGAAGGAGTTCTTGCCCTCGGAGACGGGCAGGCGCATGGTGGGCCGCACGCCGCGCGGACGGGCCGTGCAGCCCGCCGAGGTCGCCGCGGCGGTGCTGTTCCTGGCTTCCCCGCTGGCCGCCGGGATCACCGGCGCGGTCGTCCCGGTGGACGCCGGGCTGTCCGTCACCGTCTGACCCCGTTCCCTCCGAACCCGAGGAAGTGTTCATGAGCTCCCGCAGCACCCCGCCCGACGCCGACCTCGTGCGCAGCCTCGGCCTGCCCGCGACCGGCTCCGTGTACGACCTGTCGACCGGTTGGTGGCGGCACATGCCGACGTTCGCGGGCAACCCGCAGCTGGAAGTCGTCACGTACAACTCCCCGCAGGGCCAGCGCGCCGAAGGCCGGTTCCCGTTCGACTCGCCCGGCACGAACGACGTCGAATTCGGCTACGTGTCCGAACTCGTCTCCGGCAGTCTGCATACCGGAACACACATCGACGCGCTGTGCCACGTCACGTGCGGCAGCGAGGACGAATGGCACGGCGGCACCTCGGCGAACAGCGCGCTCGGCGACTACGGCGCGCTGCGCGGCGACGCGTCCGAATTCGGGCCGATCATCGGCCGCGGGGTGCTGCTGGACATCCCGAAGGTGCTCGGACTCGACGTCCTGCCACCGCATTTCGCCGTCGGCGAGGACCATCTCCGGCAGGCGGCCGAAGCGGGCGGCGTCACGATCACCGGGTCGGACATCGTGCTCGTGCGGACCGGGCAGATGAAGTTCTGGCCGGACACCGCACGGATCGCCGAACGCAGCGGCGGCAGCGGCGTCGGCGTGGACGGGGCGGAGTGGCTGGTGTCGAAGGGCGTGCGGTACGTCGGCGCGGACACCATGTCGTTCGAGGTCCGGCCTTCGCCGGTGCCGGGGAATCCGCTGCCGGTGCACGTGCTTTTGCTGCAGCGGCACGGAGTGCACATCATGGAGTGGGTGAACTGCGAGGACCTGGCGGCGGACGGCGTCGTCACGTTCCTCTTCGTCGCGCTGCCGCTGACGCTGCGGGGCGGGACCGGTTCGCCGCTGCGCCCGATCGCTGTCGTGTGAAGGGAACCGGGATGGAATTCGCGAACGACGTGCCGCTCAGCCCGCTGAGTTTCCTGCGGCGCACCGTCGACCTCGACGGCGACGGGATCGGCGTGGTCACCGACGCCGGGGAACGGATGTCGTGGGCGCGGCTCGCGGACCGGGCGGAGCGGTTGGCCGGACGCCTCCGGGAACTGGGGCTCGGCGATGGCGACCGGGTCGCGGTGCTGGCGCCCAACGGCGTGCCGTTGCTGGAGGCGCATTACGGCGTGCCTGGAGCCGGATGTGCTTTGGTCGCACTGAATACGCGTCTCTCCAAGGACGAATACGCGCAGCTGCTGCGGCTTTCCGGCGCGAAGGTGCTCATCGTCGACCAGTCGCTGGTCGCCCAGGTTCCCGAGCGGACGCCGGAGCTGCGGGAAGTCCTGGTGATCGGGGACGGTTACGAGGATTGGCTGCGGACCGCGGATCCGGTGCCGTTGCGCCTGCCCAGCGACGAACGGCAGCCGCTGGCGATCAACTTCACCTCCGGCACCACGGCTGGTCCGAAAGGCGTGGTCTACACGCATCGCGGCGCGTACCTCAACGCGCTCGGCCAGGTCGTTTCCACTGGCCTGCAAGCAAGTTCGCGCTATCTGTGGACGCTGCCGATGTTCCACTGCAACGGCTGGTGCTTCACCTGGGCGGTCACCGCGGCGGGCGCGCGGCACGTCACGCTGCGGAAGGTGGACGCGCTGCGGGCGTTCGAGCTCATCGAGCAGGAAGGGGTGACGCATCTCAGCGGTGCTCCGGTCGTGCTCGACATGCTGGTACAGGCGAGCGGCGGCGCGCGGTTTGCCCAGCGGGTGCAGTTCGCGGTCGGGGGAGCGCCGCCGTCGCCTGCCGCGATCGCGGCGCTGGCGGGCATCGGGATCGAGGTGACGCATCTGTACGGGATGACCGAGACGTACGGGCCTTCGCTGATGTGCGTCCCGCGGCCGGAATGGCAGGACCTCGCACCGGCGGAGCGGGCGAAAATGATGGCGCGGCAAGGGGTTCGGACGCTCAATGTCGAGTCGGCGCGCGTGGTGACTCCGGAGTTCGACGACGTTCCCGCGGACGGGGAGACCCTGGGCGAGTTGGTGATCCGCTCGAACACGGTCATGGCGGAGTACCTCGACAATCCGGAAGCGACCGAAGCGGCATTCGCCGGCGGCTGGCTGCATACCGGCGACGTGGCGGTGCGGCATCCGGACGGGTATGTCGAGGTCCGGGACCGGCTCAAGGACGTGATCATCAGCGGCGGGGAGAACATCGCGTCCATTGAGGTCGAGAACGCGCTGCTGGACCACGAGGCGGTCGCCGAGGCGGCGGTGGTGGCGAAGCCGGATCCGAAATGGGGCGAGGTACCGGTCGCGTTCGTGCGGTTGCGTGACGGGGCTGAGGTGTCCGATGTGGACTTGATCGGCTGGTTGCGGGAGCGGTTGGCGGGTTTCAAGGTGCCGAGGGATATCCGGTTCGCGGAGTTGCCGAAGACGTCGACTGGGAAGATCCGCAAGGCGGAGTTGCGCAAAATGGCGGGGTAGCTCAGCGCTGTCCGAGAGCGTCGGCACGAGCCCGGCGGCGGTCCGGTTTGTTGTTCGCGGTCAGCGGCACCGCGGCGATCAACCGGACCGTCTTCGGGATCTTGTAGCCCGCCAGTTCCGCGCGGCAATACTCCCGCAGCGCGGCCGGTTCCACAGTCCGGCCCGCCACCGCGACGACGCTCGCCTCCACCCGTTCTCCCCAGTGCTCGTCCGGCATCCCGTACACGATCGCGTCGGCGACGTCCGGATGCCGGAGCACGACCTCCTCCACCTCGCGCGGATAGACGTTCTCCCCGCCGCTGATGATCATTTCCTTGCGGCGGCCCGCGATCGTCACCCAGCCGTCCTCGCTCCGCGACGCGAGGTCTCCGATGTGGACACCGTCCGCCTGGTATGTCATCGCTGTCTCGGAATCGAGGCCGTAGTAGCCGTGGGTCTGCCAGGGACACGACACGACCAGGTCCCCGACGACCCCCGGGGCGGCCTCGCGACCGTCGGCGTCCAGGATGCGCACGGTCGCGCCCGGCAGCGGCCTTCCGACCCCGGCGAACCGGCCTGCCAGCAGGTCGTCGTGGTCGAATCCCATCACCGACCCGAATTCGGTCGCGCCGAAACCGGCCCGGATGCGGGCGTTCGGGAAGTCGCGCAGCAGGTCCTGCACGAAATCGCCGGTGGACGGCGCGGAGCCGAACCGGATCGCGGTGACGTTCTCGCGCCGCGTCGTCGCGTACTCGGGGCGGGCGCGCAGGGCGGCGAACATCGTCGGCGCTCCCATGAGCCTGCTCGCGCCCTGGTCGATCGCGGCGAGCGCGGCCGCGGGGTCGAACCGCCGGTGGATCCAGACCTCGCCGCCGGCGAACAGCGGCGTCAGCAGGTTCGTGCCGAGCGTGATGTGGAAGAACGGCGAGAAGAACAACTCGACATCCGACGGGACCCGAGGATTGCCGTGTGCGCAGGTGTTCAGCCACAGCCACAGGCTGCGATGGGTGTGCACCGCGCCCTTGGGACTGCCGGTGGTGCCGCCGGTGCCGAAGATGATCGCGAACTCGTCCTCGTCCGGTGCGGTGCGGTCGCCGCCGGGGCGATACAGCGGGGCCAGGCGTTCGGCGATCGGCGCGGGCTGGTTCGCCGCGGGGAACTCGATGACCCGGTAGCCGGTCTCCCGGGCGAGCGGCGCGTACGTGGGGTCGGCCAGCAACATCGCGGGTTCGAGCGCGCTCAGGTACGCGCGAGCTTCCGGCGCGGTCAGCCGGATGTTCAGCGGCGCGGCCACCATCCCGGCCGCCAGCGCGCCGAGGATCGCGACGGTGTGCGGGACCGACGGTTCCATCGCGGTGACGATCCGGTCGCCCGGCACGGCCCCGGACTCGAGCAGCGCGGTCGCGGTCGCGTCCATGGCGGCGACCAGTTCGGCGAAGGTCAGCTCGCCGTGCTCGTCGGCCAGCGCTCGCCGGTGCGCGCCGTGCGGTTGTTCGCCGATCGTCCGCAGCCAGTTCGGCAGCGTCAGGTCGTTGCCCACGGTCGTTCCTCCTTCACGGCTCCGCCCGGAAGACCGGGGCGGGCTCCTCGTATCGTGCCTCGTCCAGTGCGCGCAACTCCGCCGCCCACCCCGGGTAGTCGGCCTCCAGCCGCGCGATCTCCTCCGGTGCCGGGGCGAGTCCGGCCGCGGCGAGCAGGGCCTCGACGACGGTCATCGGACCATCTCCCACGGCGTCTGGAGGTGCCAGCTCGTCCGTTGCTGGTACGCGTGGCCGGCGGCGAGCACCGTGGCCTCGGCGAACGGCCGCCCGGCGATCTGCAGGCCGAGCGGCAGCCCGTCGCCGGTGAACCCCATCGGGACGGACAGCGCGGGATTGCCCGCCGCGTTCCAGTAGGACGTGAGCGCGGTGTCGGCCATCCCGGACGTGCTGAGCCGCTCGATCTCGGGCGCGCCGCAGGTGGCGGTCGGCGTCACCACGAGATCGACCTCGGCGAACAGCTGGGCGAGCTGCCGCTGCCCGGCCCGCCGGACGCGCTGCAACCGCACGTAATCACCGGCGGAAACCAGCGCGCCTCTCGCGAGCGCCATCCGGGTGGCAGCGCCGTAATCCGGCCACCGGCGCTGGAGATTCGTTCGGTGCCAAGCGAAAGCCTCCGCCGCGAGACCGAACTTGGTCACCGTCTTCAGTTCCTGGTAGTAAGGCAGCTCGACCGGTCTCGTGCGCGCGCCCGCGTCACGGAGAACAGCCACCGCCTGCTCGAAAACCCGGTCTTCGGCGTGCGGCACCACCCCGATCCGCAACCCGGACAGCGACTCGCTCAACCCGCTGCGGTAATCCTCAACCGGTTGGTCCACAGAGGACGGATCGCCGGGATCGGGCCCGGCGAGCACGGTCAGCAGGAGCGCGCAGTCCTCGGCGCTGCGGGCGAGCGGTCCGACGTGGTCGAAACTGGGCGCGAGCGGGACACAGCCGTTCTTCGGCACCCGGCCGTACGTCGGTTTGAGCCCGGTGACCCCGCACAACGCGGCGGGGTACCGGATGCTGCCCGCGGTGTCGGTGCCGAGGCTGCCGAGGACCAAGCCCGCGGCGACCGCACTCGCGCTGCCGGAGCTGGAGCCGCCGGTGTAATGCGTGGGACGCCACGGATTGCGCGGCAGCGGGAACGGTTTCGTCCGGTCCGGCGCGCCGATTCCGAACTCCATCGTGGTCGTCTTCCCGGTGAGCACGGCGCCGGCCGCGCGCAGCCGGGCGACCGCCGGACCGTCGCCGCGGAAATCCCAAACGCGATCGAGGACCTGGCTCTGCGCGGTGGTCCCGCCCTCGTCGGTGGCGAGGAGATCCTTGACCGCCAAGGGAATCCCGTGCAGCGGCCCGCGGTCGACACCGGCCGCCAACTCGGCATCCGCCCGTTCCGCAGCGGCCAGCGCGGGTCCATCGAACCGCGAGAGGTAGATGCCCAGCGCGGCGTCGTGCTCGGCGGCGGCGGCGAACGCGGACTCGGCCAACGCCACCGCGGTGGTCCTCCCGGTGCGGAGGGCCACCGCGGCTTCGCTGATGCTCAGGACCATCGAGCGGCCGGTTCGGGGGAGGCGGCCTCGGGCGAGCCGGTGAGGTCGCTGCCGCGGGTCTCCGAGATCCGCCAGATCGCCACGATGGTGATCACCGCCCCGACGCCCGCGATGGCGCTCAGCGGCAGGCTCGACCCGCCGAACCCGGCGACCAGGCTGCTCGCGAGCAGCGGCGTGAACCCGGCTCCGAGCAGGCTCGCCAGCTGATATCCCAGCGAAACCCCGGTGTAGCGCACGCCGGTGCCGAACATCTCCGACAGCATCGGCGCGAGCGGCGCGTACATCAGGTTCTGCAGCACCTGCGCGCCCATCAGCCCGAGCGTCAGCAGCAGCACCGAGCCGCTGTTGACCAAGGCGTACAAGGGAATCGCGTAGAGAATCGTGCCGACGGCGCCGATCAGGCTCACCACCCGCCGCCCGACGCGGTCCGACCACGCGGAGAAGGTCGGGATGCAGATGATGCCGACGCCCGCGACGAACAGGAGCGCGCGAGCCACGTCGGACACGTCGTAGCCGAGGGTTTTGGCGTAGGCGATGCTGTGCGAGCTGACCAGCGCGGTGAGCGCGAACGGCCCGATGCCGGCCGCGCAGGCGAGGATCAGCGCACGCGGGCGGCGCAGCACCTGGAGGACCGGGACGGCGGGCTTCCGGTCGGCCGACTTGGCCGCCTGCTCGCGGAAGACCGGGCTTTCCGACACCCGCAGCCGCACGTACAGGCCGATGATCAGCAGCAGCGCGCTCATCAGGAACGGCAGCCGCCAGCCCCACGAGAACAGCGCGTCCTTCGGCAGCAGGCTGACCAGCGCGAACACGAGCGTGGCCAGGAACGAGCCCAGCGGCGACCCGAGTTGCATGATGCCCGCCCACAGGCCGCGCCGGCGCGCGCTCGCGTGCTCGACGACCATCAGCGCGGCCCCGCCCCATTCGCCGCCGACCGCGATGCCCTGCACTACGCGGAGGAAGACGAGCAGCAGCGGCGCGGCGATGCCGATCGTGCTGTAGGTCGGCAGCACGCCGATCAGGAAACTGGCCGCGCCCATCAGCGTCATGGTCACCATCAGCATCGACTTGCGGCCGAGCCGGTCGCCGAAGTGGCCGAAGACGAGCCCGCCGAGCGGACGCGCGACGTACCCGGCGGCGAGCGTGCCGAACGCGGCGATGGTGGACGTCGAGGAGTTCAGCGACGGGAAGAACAGCGGCCCGAACACGAGCGCGGCGATCGAGCTGTAGATGAGGAAGTCGTAGTACTCGATCACGGTGCCCAGCAGGCTGGACATCGTCACCTTGCGCAGTTCGGGGGACCCGGCGCTGCCGGGGGCGGGCGGCCGGGGTTCGGGCGAGACCATCGGGACCTCCGGGAATGGGGGCGGTGGGCGACCGAGTTGAGGATACTGATCAGCCGCCGGAGTGCAAGAGGTGCGCGGTCCGGATGCGATTCCGTTACCGGCACTGTTACCGGCGGTTTTGCGGAGCATCGAGGGTGTGCGGCCAAGCGGATGCTTGCGTAGCGAGGCTAATTGAGTATCCTTTATTCATCGAACGAGAGGAGTCGGCGACGTGCACCGACTGGACGAGTGCCGGCGCGGGCCGGAGGGACGCTGATGGAGTTCGCGTGGGATCAGGCCGACGTCGCGTTCCGGCGCGAGCTGGGGGACTTCCTCGACCGCGAGCTGGCCGGATGGGACCGGTCCGAGACCGGCCTCGGCAGCGCGGTCTACAGCGATTTTTCGCGCGGGTTCGTCGGCAAGCTCGCGGACAAGGGCTGGCTCACGCCGCACTGGCCGCGCGAGTACGGCGGCGGCGGGCAGGGCGCGTGGCAGCATTTCGTGCTCGGCGAGGAGATGTGGCGGCGCGGGGAGCCGCGCGGGCCGCAGTACATGAACGTCAACTGGGTCGGGCCGGCGATCATCAAGTACGGCACCGAGGACCAGCGGCGCAAGCTGCTGCCGCCGATCGCGCGCGGCGAGGTGTTCTGGTGCCAGGGCTTCTCCGAACCCGAGGCGGGCACGGACCTGGCCGCGCTGCGGACGAAGGCGGTCCGCGACGGCGACAGCTACGTCCTCAACGGACAGAAGATCTGGACGTCCTACGCCAATGTCGCCGACTACTGCTTCCTGCTCGCGCGCACCGGATCGGCCGCTGACGGACGCGACGGCATCTCGGTCTTCCTGCTGCCGCTGAACACCCCGGGGGCGCAGGTCCGGCGCATCCCGGGGTTCGTGGGCGATCATTCCTTCAACGAACTCTTCCTGACCGACGCCCGGATTCCGGCGGACTGCCTGCTGGGGGAGGAGAACAAGGGATGGGAGATCGTCCGGCGCACGCTCGCCTACGAACGCGTCGGCGCGCCCCGGTACGCGCGGGCGGCCCTGGTGCTGGACCGGCTGGCCGCCGAGGTCGGCGCGTCCGGGAGACTCGCCGACCCGGGGATCCAGGAGCAGTTCGGCCGCGCGCGGGCAGCGTGCGAGGCGGCGCGCGTGCTGGTGTACCGGGTGATCGACGAGCGGGCGAAAGCGAAGGAACCCTCGCCGATGGCGTATCAGGCGCGGGCCGCGATGGTGCAGGCCGAACGCGCGGTGGGCGACCTCGCGCTGGACGTGCTGGGCAGCGAAGCGCTCGTCGAGGGAGCATTGGGCGACGCGCAGTTCCGCAACTCGCTCGGCGCGGGCATCGCGGCGGGCAGCTACGAGGTGCAGCTCAACCTGATCAGCCGTCTCATCCTCGAACTGCCGAAGGACTAGCCGTGGATTTCGAACCGACCTCGACCCAGCGCGCGGTGCTCGACGCGCTGGGCACCCTGCTGGCCCGGCACGCCGGACCGGAACGCAGCCGGGAGCTGGCCGCTCGCGGCGCGTACGACGGGAACCTCGAAGAAGCGTTGCGGCGCGACGGTTTTCTCGACCTGTTCGCCGCGGAGGAAGCCGGTCCGCTCGACGCGGCCTTGGCGGTGGAGGCGATCGCCGCCGAACTCGGCGCGGTCAGCGCGGTGCCGCACCTGCTGGTGCTGCCCGCGCTCGGGCTCGACCGGCCAGCCGGACCGGTAGTGCTCGCGACAGGCGACCCAGGCCCGGTGCGCTACGGCGGCGAGGCGACGCGGATGCTTCGCGTCGACAGCGACCGCTGTTTCGCCGCTGACCTCGATTCCGGTGCGGCTGAACGGGTTCCGTCGGCTTATGGGTATCCGCTCGCCCGCGTAGTCGTTGCGGGTCAGGAGGAATTGGCTGCCGGAAGCGCCGCGACGATGGTGAACTGGTGGCGGGTCGGCGCGTCCGCGGAGGCAGTGGGCATGATGCGGCGGGCCGTCGACATCGCGGTCGGCTACGCCAAGGACCGCAAGGTGTTCCGCCGCTCGCTGGGCTCGTTCCAGGCGCTGCAGCACCGGCTGGCCGAGGTGAACGTGGCCGTGGAGGGCGCGCGCTGGCTGGTCTACGAGGCCGCGTTCGCCGGTGCGCCCGCCGAAGCCGCCGCGGTCGCCGCGACGCACACGATGTCCGCGCTCGGCCGCGTGACCAGGGAAACCCACCAGATCATGGGCGCGATCGGGCTGACCGAGGAACACGACCTGCACCTGTGGACGCTGCGGTTGCAAGCCGTGCGCGCGGAATTGGGCAGCTGGCGGACGCCGAGCCGGGCCGTCGCCGAGGCGCGCTGGGCGGCGGTATGAGCGTCGCATTGATGCCCACCGAGGAGCAAAGGACACTGGCCGAGGTGGTCCGGAGTTTCTGCCGGACGCACTGTCCGGACGAGGTGTGGCGCTCCGGTGCGTTCCCGGCGGAGTTCTGGCGAGGGCTGGCCTCGCTCGGGGTGCTCTCGCTGGCGGTGCCGGGCGAAGGCGGGGGAGCAGGTGACATCGCGGCTGCCTGCACGGAGCTGGGCCGGGCAGCCGCGCCCGGGCCGTTGGCCGCGACGGTGTTCGCGGCTCAGGTGCTTCCGCCTGCGCTGGCTGCCCAGGTTGCGGACGGGAGTTGCGTGGCCTCGGTCGGCGCGCCGCCCTTGCTGCCGTGGGCTCCGGTGGCGGACGTTTTCGTCGAAACGGACGGCTCTCGCGCGTGGCTGGCTGAGGCGGATTCCGTTGAACCGGTGGAGGTGCTGGGCGGAGAGCAGTGGGGCCGGGTCGTGTTGACCCGGGTTGAGCCGGTGGAACGCGTCGAGGCGGCGACGGCCCTTTCGGACATCGCTTCGGCAGCCTATCTGGGCGGCGCGGGACGGCGGTTGCTCGACCTCGCTGTCGAGCACGCCCGGAACCGAGTCCAATTCGGACGTCCAATCGGGACATTCCAGGCGGTCGCGCATCCGCTCGTCAATGCCGGACTTTCGCTTACCGCGGCGGAAAAACTCACCACGATGGCCGCGCTCGCGCTCGACGACGGGCATCCCGACGGGACCGCGCTGGCTTCCGCTGCACGATCATCGGGAGGACGGGCTGCGGTCGAGGCGGCGGAAGTCGCGCACCAGACGTTCGGCGCGATCGGGTACTCCGTGGAGGGACCGATCGGGCCGCTTTCGCAGCGGATCAGGCACCAGGCCGCGCGGCCGGGGTGCGCGGACAACGTAGCGGCGATGTATCGCCGGAAAGGCCAGGAACGATGAGCGACGCGCCCGAGGTGCTGTTCGAAAAGCGCGACCACGTCGCCTGTCTCACGCTCAACCGCCCGCACCGGGGCAACTCGCTGACCGGGACGATGATGCCGGTGATCCGCGAGATGTGGGCCGAGGTCCGCGACGACCCGTGGATCCGCGCGGCGATCGTGATCGGGGCGGGCGAACGGCATTTCTGCACCGGGGCCGACGTGCACGCGGTCGCCGGGCGCGGCGGGATGAGCACCGGGAACGGGCCGCTGAGCGACGAGGTGTTCTGGTCGCCGCGGCAGAACCGGGTGTGGAAACCGGTGATCAGCGCGGTCAACGGGCTGGTCGCCGGAGCCGGGCTGCACTTCGTGGTCGACGCGGACATCGTGCTCGCCGCCGATCACGCGGCCTTCATGGACACGCACGTGAACGTCGGCCTCGTCGGCGCGATGGAGAACATCGGGCTGGCGAAACGGCTTCCGCTCGGGTCGGCGCTGCGGATGACGCTGATGGGCAAGGACTACCGGATGCCCGCCCAGCGCGCGTACCAGCTCGGGCTCGTCGACGAACTGTCCACTTCGGACGACCTGATGGCCGATGCGGAGAAGATGGCGCAGCAGATCGCGCGGCATTCGCCGGCGGCGGTGCAATTGTCGAAGCAGGCGGTCTGGAACTCGCTGGAGATGGGGTACGGGCAGGCGTGCGAGTACGGCTGGTCGCTGCTGCGCATGCACTGGGCGCACCCCGACGCGAAGGAGGGCCCGCGCGCGTTCGCCGAGGGCCGCGAGCCGCGATGGACGACCGGCGCCGACGGGGAGCAGTGAGATGGATTTCGGCTTCACCCCGGAGGAAGAGGCGTTTCGCGCGGAGGTCCTCGAATTCCTGTGGGAATACCGCGATACCAACGGCTACTTCCACCGCGGCAAGGACACCGCCGATGGCGTCCGCCGGGTCTACCGCGCGCTGGGCGACCGCGGCTGGCTGTCGCTGTCCTGGCCGACCGAGTTCGGCGGCGGCGGCCGTTCGCCTGCCTACGAGTTCATCCTCTGGGACGAGATGGCCTACGCGCGGGTGGCGCGCCCGCCGATGGGTCCCGGTTTGGTGGCCAAAGCCCTGATGACGCACGGCACCGACGCGC
This sequence comes from Amycolatopsis sp. Poz14, assembly GCF_006704225.1. Lineage (NCBI taxonomy): Bacteria > Bacillati > Actinomycetota > Actinomycetes > Pseudonocardiales > Pseudonocardiaceae > Amycolatopsis > Amycolatopsis sp. Poz14. Next base: position 7,024,885 of record NZ_JACLHD010000001.1, on the reverse strand, counting down.
AACGCGAACGCTACCTCGCCGACCTGCGACGCGGCCGTCTCAACTTCTGCCTGGGCTACTCGGAACCCGACGCTGGCTCGGACCTCGCCGCCGTGCGCACCAAAGCTCGCCGCTCGGGTGACCATTACGTGGTTGACGGCGCGAAATGCTGGACGTCGAACGCCCACTGGTCGGACTGCATCTGGCTGCTGTGCCGGACCGGCGCGGCGGACAGCCGGTCGCGGGGGCTGAGCGTGCTGATTGTCCCGCTGGACAGCCCCGGGATCACCGTGTCGCCGATCCCAACCCTAGACGGCGGCCGCCTGAACGAGGTCCGCTTCGACGGTGTCCGAGTCCCGGCCTGCGATCGGGTCGGTGCGGAAAACGAAGGCTGGCAGGTCGTGGCTTCGGCGCTCGCGGTGGAGCGGCATGTGCAGTTCCCGCCCAAGCGCTTGCGCCGGGATCTGCACGACCTGATGGCCGCACTGGACTCAGCCGGTGTCTCCGACGATCCGGTGGTGCGGCGGCGGGTAGGGGAGTTGTCGGTCCGCCTCGCGGAGGTCGACGCGCTCGCACTGGCCCTGCTGGGCGAGGTGATCCGAGGCGAACCAGCCGCGGTCCCGGCGGCGTACCACAAACTGGCGGGCACGGTGCTGGCCCAGGAGATCGCCCGCGCAGGAATCGAGCTAGGCGGGGTGGAAGCGGTGGTCACGGGGACGGATACGGAGTTCCTTTGGCGGCAGTCGGTTTTGGAGACCATCGGCGGCGGGACGACGGAGGTGATGCGGGGGTTGATCGGGAGGCAGGAGTTCGGGTTGCCCGCTTGAGGGGGCTCGGCGCGGGGTTGGCGTGTAGTTCGCGGTGGCTGCCGGGCGGGCGGGTTTATGCATGAGTCGGGCGCTCGTGGGCGGGCGGGTTATGCATGAGTCGGACGTTCGTGGGCGGGTCGGCGTTTATGCGTGGGTTGGGTGCGCGTGAGCGTGGCGGGGTCTATGCAGGGATCGGACGACTGCGCGCGGCGGCTGTTATGCATGATGGGGCGACTGCGGGGCGGGGCGTCGGTTATGCATGGGCCGGGCACTGCGGTGCGGGGCATGCGCGCGGGCCGGGCGACCGTGAGCCGCGTGGGGTTTATGCATGACTCGGATGCTCTCGCGAGCAGCGCCAGGTTTATGCATGAATCGAACAACCGCCAGCCGAGCAGCGATTATCCATCACCTGACCACCACTGACCGCCCGCTCGCCGCCCCCGCCGCAAGAGAGACTCAGCTCAACACCCGCACCCCGCGCAGGTAAGCCGTCACCCGGATCCGCAGTCCCCGCAGATCACGCAGTGCCAGCGGCAGGTGATAAGCCGGTCGGTACCCCACCGAAACCCCCGGCTCTCCGCAAGGTCCGGCGAAGTACACGAAACCGTCGTCGTGGTCGCGGCGGGCGGGGGACCACGGCTGGTCCTGCCAGGCGCGCGCTGCGGCGTGGCTGGCGGTCCAGTAGTTCGGGGCCTTCATCGTCTCGGCGATCGCGGCGGCGAAACCGGCGGCGTCGGCGTCGCTGACTCCCAGTCCGCGGCCTGGCCACAGGCGCGGCAGCACCCGGTCGGCGGTGTGGTCTTCGAGCCACGGCGCGCAGGCGAAGATCGCGTGGGCGCCGTCGACCGAGACTGACCAGCGTTGCATGGCCGCCGTGGGCGGGATTTCGTACATGCGACCACCTGCCGGGAAGAGACGCTTTCGCGCAGCATAAATGAACGTTATCCCGGTGCGCCGAGCACGGCGGAGATCCGGTCGGCGACGCTGCGGGCGAACCGGCCGGCCGCGGGCAGGCGTTCGCCGAGGCGCGATTTCGGGGCGGACACGTTGACTGCCGCGACGATGTCGCCCCGGAAGCCGTACACCGGGGCGGACACGCCGACCAACCCCGGTTCGAACTCCTCGTCCACGGTTTCGTAGCCGCGTTCCCGGATCCTCGCGAGCTTCCGGGACAGCTGGTCGAGCGTGAGCGGCGGCGGTTCCTCGGCGGTGCCGGGGAGGTCGGGGAGCGGGTGCGTGGCGGAGGCGCCGAAGGTCCGCCACCAGTGTCCGAGGGTTTCCTCGTCCCATTCGCTCAATAACACCCGTCCGGGTGAGGTCGTGAACGGGTCGACGCCGACGCCCTCCCAGCCGAGTCCGCGAAAAGCGTGGGACGCGAGTTCGCTCCGGAGGGTGAACACCTGCCCGGCGCGCAGGACGCACAGATGCGTCGTTTCGTTGAGCCGCGCCACGATCGTGCGCAGAAACGGCGCGGCGAGGTGCGCGAGATGCGTTTCGGTGGAGTGCGTGGCCAAGGCGAACAGCCGCCAGCCCGGCCGGTACGCGCGGGTGTGCTCGTCGCGCGACACGAGGCCGGCGTCGGCGAGCGTCGCGAGGGCGCGCGAGACCTGGGCTTTGTCCCGTCCGGACAGTTCGGCGACACGGGACACCCCGAGCCCGTCGCGCGCTTCCGGCAGTGCGAGGACTTCGAGCAGGTCGACGTCGCGGACCAGACCCGAACCGTAGGTGCGCTGGTTCGCCATGTTGAGGACTGTGCAACAACGATTGGGCGAGCGTCAATCCGCGGTTACCGTCCGATGCGTGAAGATCGCCGACATACAGCTGCTGCCCGGGACGCTGCCGCTCGATCCGCCGTTCGACGCCGCGTGGGATCCGGTGCCGCGCACGCGCTTTGACGCGACGGTGGTCAAGGTCGTGACCGACGAGGGCGTGGTCGGCTACGGCTCCGGCGACACGATGGCGGGCTTCGAGCCGTACGCGGAGCTGTTCCTCGGTCAGAATCCGATGGCGATCAGCCGCCACGTGCGTGCGCTGGAGACGATCGCGTTCCACGCCGGGCGCTACTGGCCGCTGGAGATCGCGCTGTGGGACGTCATCGGGAAGGTCCTCGGCGTTCCGGTCGCGACGCTGTTCGGCGGCGCGGCGGACGCGATCCCGGCGTACGCGTCGACCGGGCGGATCCTGCCTGCCGACGAGCGGGCCGAGATGATGACCGGGGTGCGCGACAGCGGGTTCCCGGCGGCGAAGATCCGGCTGGCCGCGGACGATTTCGCGGGCGGGATCCGCACCATGCGGGCGGTCCGGGAGGCGGTCGGACCGGAGATGACGCTGATGGCCGACCTGAACCAGGCGTGGCGGATGCCCGGCGACGTGCGGCCTTCGCCCGACCCGGCGGCGGTCCGGCGCTTCGCCGCGGCGCTGCGCGAAGTGGACGTCTTCTGGCTCGAGGAACCGCTGCCGCTGGACGACCGGCCCGGCCTGCGCGCGGTGCGGGACGCCGGGGTCCGCGTCGCCGGGGGAGAAATGGTCCGGACCTTCAACGAGCTGCTGGACCTGGTCGAAGCCGACACCCTCGACGTCTACCAGCCGGACGTCGCGCTCGCCGCCGGAATGCTGCGCGCCCGCACGCTCGCCGAGGTGGTGCTGGCGCGCAACCGGCTCTTCACGCCGCACACCTGGTCCAACGGCCTCGGCCTGGTCGCGAACCTGCACGTGACCGCGGGCGTCGGCGGGGGACCGTACCTCGAATTCCCTTACGACCCGCCGGTGTGGACGCCGGAACGCCGCGACTTCCTGCTTTCCGCCCCGCTGGACATCGACGCGGACGGACTGCTGCACGTGCCGTCCGCGCCCGGGCTGGGCGTCGCGATCGACGAAAACCGGTTCGGGAGGTAGGCATGCCGGAGATCTCAGCCATCGAAATCGGTCCGTATCCGGCTGCCACGTTCGCCGCTGGTGCCGTTGACCAGCTGCCGCGATTGATCCGGGCGATCGGCGCGCGGAAGATCGTGCTGGTCAGTGATCGCGGGCTCGTTGCGACTCCGTTGCCCGAGCAGGCAGCCCAGTTGGTATGTCAAGACGGGCTCGCGGTCGAGATTTTCTCCGAGGTGCACCCGAATCCCACCACCGACGACGTCGACGCGGGCGGCGCTTTCGTGCGCGCGGCCGAGGCGCAGGCGGTGGTCTCGCTGGGCGGCGGGTCCGCTTTGGACGCGGCGAAGGCGATCGCGCTGGCCGCCGTCAACGACCGTCCGGCCGCCGAACTCACTTGGAGCACCGAAGTTTCGGCGGACCTGGTGCCCGCGTTGCCGATCGTGGCGATCCCGACCACGTCCGGCACCGGTTCGGAGTGCAACGACCTCGGCGTCATCACCGATCCCCGGCAGCAGCGCAAGTGCTACCTCGGCGGCCCGGCTTGCCTTGCCCGGTACGCACTTCTCGACCCGGCGCTCACCCTGAGCCTGCCGCCGCGCGCGACCGCGGCTGCTGGGATCGACTGCCTGACCCATGCCGTGGAGTCCTTTCTCTCCGCCCGGCCCAACCCGTGGGCGGATGGTCTGGACCTGCAAGCCGTCCGTTTGGTCGCGGAGAACCTGCGCCGCGCGGTCTCCGTCGGCGGAGATCTGGCGGCGCGGGCGAACCTGATGCTCGCGGCGCACACGGCGGGCCAGGCGATGCGGACGACCGGACTCGGCGTGGTGCACGGCATCGGGCACTCGCTCGGCGGCCGATTCGACCTGCCGCACGGCCAGGCGCTCGCCTTGGTGCTCGCCGAATGCCTGCGGTTCAACCGCGCGGTGCGGGAAGACCGGCTGGCGCGTTTGGCGGAACCGCTGGGCGTCGCCGATGCCCGGAAATCGGTCGGGCACAACGCGGACGCGGCGATCGCGGCGGTCGAACGCCTGGTCGCCGAGGTCGAACTGGCCGGCCGGCTGCGCGAATTCGGCATCGGCGAAGGAGATCTGCCGGACCTGGTGGCCGACACCCTGGCGGACGGGGTGCTGGCGAACACCCCGCGGGAGGCCTCGGCGGCGGACGTGACCGGGATTCTGCGCGCGACCTGGTAGTCCGCCGCGGGAAACCGGCGATGTCGGACATAACTCGCGAATACCGTTGTGCGGCAACGGCGAACCGAGCAAGATCCCGGCCTGGCACCGAATGGTGCACAAGGTAACAATTTTATGTCCGCTTATTCTGCGCGCACCGCCGCGGGAGGAGAGTGGAAGCGGACCGCCGACCCGGCAGGAGGCCGCGCCATGGACACAGCCGGAACGACCGAACAGCCGTCCCCAGCGGTCGTCGCGGGCGACGACAAGCGGCTGAAGAAGCACTTCGGCCCGATCGGGCTGCTGTTCACCGCGGTGGGGTCGATCATCGGGTCCGGATGGCTCTTCGGCGCGCTCAACGCCGCGCAGCTCGCGGGGCCCGCGGCGATCGTGTCGTGGGGGATCGGCGCGGTCATGTTCGTGCTGATCGGGATGACGTACGCCGAATTGGGCACCATGTTCCCGCATTCGGGCGGCGTCGCGCGGTTCCCGCACTATTCGTTCGGTTCCTTCGCGAGCTTTTCCATGGGCTGGGTGACGTGGATCGCGGCGGCCGCGGTGTCGCCGATCGAGGTGCTCGCGGTCGTCCAGTACGCCACGAATTACCTGCCCTGGCTGGAAACGCTCGACGCCGACCGCAACGCTGTGCTCACCCCGGCGGGCACCGGGATCTCGATCCTGCTGCTGGCTTTCTTCGTGCTGGTGAATTTCTTCGGCGTGCGCTGGTTCGCCCGGATCAACAATGTGCTCGTGTGGTGGAAACTCGCGGTCATCGCGCTGGTGATCGTCGTTTTCCTGGTGACCGCGTTCCATCCCGGGCATTTCACGGACTACGGCGGATTCGCCCCGTACGGGACGCACGGAATCTTCTCCGCGGTCGCGAGCGCGGGCATCGCGTTCTCGTTTTTCGGCTTCCGGCAAGGCGTCGAACTGGCGGGGGAGACGGCGAACCCGAAACGCAACGTGCCGCTCACGCTCATCGGTTCGGTCGTGCTCACCGGAATCCTGTACGTGCTGCTGCAGATCGCGTTCATCGGCGCGGCCCCGTCCGACGCGATCGGCAAACAGGGCTGGGAACACGTCGGCTCGAACTTCACCGCGGGCAGCGACGTCCTGGCCACGTTCGGCCCGCTCGCCGCGATCTCGAGCGTGCTCGGCATCGGCTGGCTGGCCACCCTGCTGTACGCCGACGCGATCATCTCGCCCGGCGACACCGGCCTGATCTACACCGGCGTCACCGCGCGCATCTCGTATGCCATGGGGCGCAACGGAAACGCGCCGTCCGGACTCGCGAAGGTGAACTCCACCGGCGTGCCGTGGGTCAGCCTGATCCTGGCGTTCGTCATCGGCTGCTTCTTCTTCCTGCCCTTCCCCGGGTGGAACAAACTGGTTTCGTTCGTCACGAACAGCACTGTGCTGTCGTTCGGGTCGGGTCCGCTGGTGCTGCTGGCGATGCGCAGCCAGCTGCCGAGCCGCGAGCGCCCGTTCCGCCTCGGCCGCGGCTTCACGTGGGCGGTCGCGTTCCTGGCGCTGTTCTCCACCAACCTGATCATCTACTGGACCGGGTGGGACACGAACTGGAAACTGTTCGTGGTGATCGCCTTCGGTTACCTTCTGCTCGCGCTGAACCAGGCCTTCGCGAAGAAGTCGCCGAAACTGGACTTCCGCCACGGCTGGTGGGTGCTGGTGTGGTTCGCCGGGCTCGCAGTGATCAGCTACCTGGGCACGTATCCGGAGGCCTCGAAGCATGCCGGGAACCTGGGAGTCCTGGACTTTTCGCTGGGTGCGGTGGCGTCGCTGGTGCTGACCGCGGTGGTGATGGCGTTGGCGCTGCGGAGCGCGCTGCCTGGGGAGCGGGTGACGGAGATTCTGGCTGAACGCCGGGAGGCGGACGAAAGCCCTGCGTGAGGTGCGGGGATAATCCTGGCGGTGGCCACGCTGCGTTTCGCATTCCATCCGCCCGGCGAAACGGGCGGTCCGGTCGCGGTGCCGTACGTCGACGACGTCGCGCTCACCGACCTGCTCGACCGGTTCGAGCTGGCCGCCGGGATGTCCCCGGCCGGGGACGCCTACGGCGGCCTGGACCCGCGCTCGTTGAGCGGCACGATGACCGGGCATTTCCACGGTCTCGAGTTCGGCGAGGGCAAAACCCCGGTGCTGGGCTGTGCGTGCGGGCACTGGGGCTGCTGGCCGCTGCTGGCGCGCATCACCGTGACCGGTGACGAGGTCGTCTGGGACGCGTTCGAGCAGCCGCACCGCGCGAAACGGGACTACCGCGGGTTCGGGCCGTTCCGGTTCGCTCGCGCCCAGTACGACGCTGCCGTGCTCCGGCTGGAGTCTGCCTGACCGTCCTGGTCGAGAGGTCTTGCCAGTTAGTCTGCGCGCAGATAGTCTCTGCGCATACTAACTGGGAGGGCTTATGTGGACCACTGACTACAGCGCGGAGACGTCGGCGAGCCCGGAGGCGGTGTGGGCCGCGCTGCGGGCGTTGCACAGCGGGACGTCGTTGAGCGAGCGCAGTGACCGGTTCGAGTTGCACGGGCCGTTCGAGAAGGGGACCGAGCTGTCGGTCACGCCGCAGGGGCAGGACACGTTCCGTTCGCGCATCACGGAATTGACCGAAAACGAGGTCTACGAAGACGAAACCCGCTTCGGCGACGTGGTGCTGCGGTTCCGGCACACGCTCGCCCCGCTCTCCGGCGGCGGGACGCGCGTGACGCATCGGCTGGAGATCGAAGGCTCGGCGGGGCCGGAGCTGGGACCGCAGATCAGCGAGGACTTTCCGGTCGCCATGAGCGATCTCCTCGGCTACGCGGAGCGGTCCGCGCGATGACGCGGTTCGCGGGGCCGGGGGACAGCCCGGGTTTTCTGCTGTGGCACGTGACTTTGGCGTGGCAGCGACGGATCCGGCAGACGCTCGAACCGCTGGGTCTCACGCACGTGCAGTTCGTGCTGCTCGCGTGCTGCTGGTGGCTGGAAACGCACGGAACGCCGCCGCGGCAGCAGGAACTGGCCGCGCAGGCGGGGACCGATGTGAAGATGACGTCCCAGGTGATCGCCCGGCTGGAGGCGGCCGGGCTGGTGACCCGGACGGTCGACTCCGGTGACACCCGCGCGAAACTGGTGCGGCTGACCGGGAAGGGCCGCGATCTGGCCGGTCGCGCGGTGACCGCGGTGGAGCAGGTGGACACGGAGATGTTCGGGACGGACGCCGGGCCGTTGCTGCGGACGCTGCGGTCGGTGCTCGACTCGGAGTGATCGCCGCGGCCGGGGTCGCTGCGTCCGGGAGTGGTCTGAGTTGCAGGCGGTCGCGGGGGCGGGTTTGCGCGGCCGCGGGGTGGATTGGCGGTGGGGCGGAGGTCTCTGGGCGGGTCCGCGCGGAGGCGGAGTGGCGCGGCGGAGGTCTTGGGGCGGGGTTCGTCGCGCGGGATCCGTTGCGTTGTTGCGCCGAGGCACCGGTTTCGCCGGACGGCCCACGCGGCGGCTGGTCGGTTCGGGCGCGGCGGGGGTTGGTTCGGCGGATTGGTGTTGGCGGCGGGGAGCCGTTGATGCTTGCGGCCCGGAGGGGCTGGCGTTGGTTCGGCGGGCGCTTTCGCGACCGGCGCGCGGGTCCCGGGCGATCCGGTGGCTGACGAGGTGCAGCGGCGGCCCGGGGCGCGGGTCAGTCGAGGCAACCGGTTTCGGCGGTGGTTTTCAGGTCGCTCAGCCAGGTCTCGAGGCCCATGTCGGACGTCGGGTCGGCTTGGGGGCCCGAGTGGCTTTCTTCGGTGCGGACGAGGACGCCGTCGCGGGTCGGGCGGAAGGTCCAGACGTGGACGCCGTCGATGTGGTAGCCGGTGGCGTCTGCCGGGCCGGTCCAGCGGAGGCAGTTGCCGCGCTGGAGTTGGCGGACGGTGGAGTTGATGACCACTGTGCTCGGCGGAACCGAGGGCACCTGGACGGTCGCTTGGAATCGTGAGTGTTTGCGCAGTGGGCCGGGATCCAGGCGGCGCACGGTCATCGGCGCGGCGGGTTTCTGCCAGGACGTCCAGGCTTCCACGTCGGTGTGGAGGTCCCAGATCCGGTGCAGCGGGGCGTGGACGAGGATTTCGGCGCGGTGGCGGGCTTTCGCGGCGGGGTCGACACCGTGGCCCTGGCAGGTTAGCGCGGCCGGGCCGGGAACGGCGGCTTGGGCGGGGGCTGGGGCGAGAACGGCGGCCAGCGGGACGGCGAGCAAGGCTGTGCGGCGAAGGGGGCGCGAGGTTTTCGGGTGGGTGCTGCGCATGGGGCTGCTCCGTGAAGTTAATGGGCTTAACGACAGTGAAAGCCTATAGCGCAGCGTTGGTGAAGGTCAATAGGAAAGGTGAAGGGGTTTAACTGCGGCGTGAGGGGCAGTTCGGCGTCAGGTGCGGAGGAAGACGTCCTCCAGGGCGAAGGTTGGCTGGAGCTGCACGCGCATCCGGCCGAGGCAGTCTTCGGCCTGGTATTCGACCGCGATGACGGGGCCGGGTTGGTGGATCGTCAGCACGGTCGCTTGTTCGCGGAAGACGTCGACGACGACGTCCGGCCCCTGGCGATACCGGAGGCGGACGCTCCGCTCGGCTGGGTCCCAGCTGAGGTGGAGTTCCCCGGTCTCGGATACGGGGATCTTGAGTTCCCGCACGTAGCTGTCGCCCGACGCGTCTTCCCATTGCGGGAGGGCGTCGAAAACGGAGAGCCATACCTCGTCGTCGGCGATTGCGAACTCCACGCGGGGCAACCTACCGCCAAAACAACACGACCCTCACGGGTTCGCGCAAAGCGTCCGCCGCACTGCGGCCCGGAGCCAGCGGTGTGCTCCGTCGGCGGACTGTCGCGGATGCCAAGCCATACCGATCTCCAATGGCGGCAACGGAACCGGGATGTCGAGAAGCCGCAGGCCGAGCGCGGTCGCGTCGGCGGTGAGCGGCGAGGGCGGTTCGCCGGGGAGCGACGCGGGGATCAGGCACACCACATCGCTGCGGGCGGCAACCGCCATCGCGGCCAGGTGGCTCGGCAGGACGATCGCGACCCGACGGTGGAGGTTGTGTTCGGCCAGCGCCGCGTCGAGGGGGCCGGTGAACCGGCCGCGGCGGCTGACGGCGACGTGGTCGGCCGCGGCGAGCCGGGCCGGGGTCAACGGTTCCGAAGCCAGGGGGTGATCGGGGCGGACGGCGGCGACCATGCGCAAAGTGAGCAGCTTTTCGACCTGCGTCTCGGGATCGACGTGGTCGATGGAGCCGACCTCCAGGTCGAGGCGGCCGTCTCGGAGGGCTGAACCGGCTTCCAGTTCTTCGGCCCGGACGCGGAGGGAGATACCGGGGGCTTCCTCGCGGGTGAGTCGCAGGAGCCCGACAGCCAGGGCGGCGCCGACCAGGTCCGCGGTTTGGATCGTGAAGGTGGACCGCAGCGTCGCGGGATCCACGACGGCGCCTGGGCTGAGCAGCGCGTTCAGGCTTTGCACCACGGCGGCGGCTTCGTCGCGCAGGGACTGGGCGCGCGGCGTGGGGACCATGGCTTGCCCGGCCCGGACCAGCAACGGGTCTTGCAGGATGCGGCGCAACCGGGCGAGCGTGCGGCTCATCGCGGCCGGCGACGTGTGCAGGCGCGCGGCGGCGCGGGTGACGCTCTGCTCGGTCAGCAGGGCGTCCAAAGCGACCGCGAGGTTGGCGTCGATGGCCGGATTCAGGCTGTTCACCAGGGTAATTCCATTTCAGGCAAGGATTGCGTGCCGAAGTTCCCATTGTGGCATCGCGGCGGCGCTCAGCAGGATCGAGGGCGTACCCCACGGAGGTTTTCATGATCGTCATCACTGCCCCTACCGGAAACATCGGCAGCCGCGTGCTGAGTGAGCTGGTCGACGCGGGCGAGGATCTGCGGGTGATCGTCCGCGACCCCGCGCGGCTGCCGGACGCGGTGCGCGAGCGCGTCGAGGTCGTCGTCGGTTCGCACGGCGACCCCGAGGCGGTCGACCGGGCTTTCGCGGGCGCGGACGCCGTTTTCTGGGTCGTACCACCAGATTCCACCCGGACTCCGGCAGAAGGTTGGAGCGGCTTCACCGGCCCGGCGGCGAAAGCGCTTGTCGCGCACGGCGTCGGGCATGTCGTCGGAGTTTCGGCGCTTGGCCGCGGCACCGCGGTCGCCGGCCGGGCGGGGCTCGTGACCGCGTCGCTCGCGATGGACGAGCTCATCGCGGGCACCGGCGTCGCGTATCGGGCGCTGGCCAACCCGTCCTTCTTCGAGAATCTGCTGGAGGAAGTCGATTCGATCCGGGAGAAGGGCGTTTACAGCGACGTCCTGGACCCGGACCGCAAGGCTCCGCTCGTCGCCGTCGCGGACATCGCCGCGGTCGCCGTCCGGCTGTTGCGAGACCGGTCTTGGACCGGCTTCGCCGACGTCCCGGTTCTGGGGCCGGAAGACTTGTCTCCCAACGACTTGGCCCGCATCATGACCGAGCAGCTCGGCCGTCCGGTCCGCTACGAGCGCGAGTCGCTGGACGACCTGCGGTCCACACTCATCGGCTACGGGCTCAACGAAACTTTCGTCCACGGCATCGCGGACATGAAGTACGCCAAGGACAACGGCCTCGACGCCGGTGTCACGCGCACTGCCGAAACCGCGTCTCCGACCACGTTCGAACAGTGGTGCGCGGAGACCCTCAAACCCGCTTTCGACGCCTAAGGATCCGCAATGTCCCTCGAAAATCCGCCAGTGACCGCGTTCCTGCTGGTCAAAACCACGCCGGAATGGCTCGCCCTGACCCCGAAGGAACGGGCGGCCGCGTTCGCCACCCAGGTCGTCCCGGCGATCGAAGCGAAAACCACCGGCGTCCGGTCCCGGTTCTACGACACCGAGTTCTACTCCGCGCGCGTCACCGACGTCTGGGTCTGGGAGGCCGACGACCACCACGCCTACCAGCTCCTGATCGACGCCCTGCGCGAAACTCCGTTCTGGGACCGGTATTTCGAGATCGTCGACCTGCTCGTCGGCACCGAGAACGGCTACGCCCGCACGTACGGCTTCGACCCGCTGGCCACCATCGCCACCTGAACACGCGAACGGGCCCCGTTCCGTGAGAAACGGGGCCCGCTCCGGCGTGGCTCAGTGCGCCGCGGCCAGTGCCGCCGTGGCGGGCGGCATCAGCTTCGGGTATTCCTTCTGGAACTTCTCGATCATCTTCGCGGACGGGATGATCCGGTTCGGGTTGTTCTGGCTCACGGCCTGCTTCTCGCCCCACGCGCCGGCGGCCTTGCGCTGGTCGGGGGTGCCGTGGCTGTGGTAGCAGTCGCCGATGGAGGCGTCGAGGTACGTGACCTCCTGCTGCGTGCGGGCGTTCCAGGCCTCGCCCTTGGCGTGCGCTCCGAAGTAGCCGCCGTAGGCGTCCGGGCCCATCTCGCCGGATTCGTCGCGCGGGTAGTTCTCGTGCGCGAAGTCGACCTGGTGGCCGTACTCGTGGCCGACGACCGCTTCCACCGACACGTCGTCGAAGCCGAGGTGGTTGACCACGTCGAGCAGGCCGTCGCCGAGCATGATGCGCTTGCCGCCGAGGCTGTCGGCCGGGGCGGAGAACGCGTTCAGGGTCAGCAGCGGGTGGCGGCCGCCCTGCAGCGCCGGGACCTCGTAGAGCACCTTGGTCGCGAGCGCGCCCGCTTCCGCGGCCCGCTTCGGGTCGAGGCCGAGCTTGAACGTCTGCGTGGTGCGGTCCTGGCTGCCCAGGTCGGTGCCCTTCCAGGCGACCAGCTGGATGTTCCAGCTCTCGATGTCCCAGAACCCGCGCAGCTTGTCGATCGTCGCGCCGGCGCGCGGCGTGTACTGCCCGTCGGTGCCGAAGACCTGCGGGGTCTTGTCGCTGGCGACGGCCTGGGTGTAGAGCTGGCCGATCGCGCTCAGCGCGCTGAGCGCCTTGTTCTCGGTCGGGGACAGCGAAGACGCGAGCTTGTTCGCGTACGTCAGCAGCGATCCCTCAGTGCAGCCCGGGATCGGGCCCTGCGCGGCGTGCGCCTGCTGGCCCGGCCGCTTGACCGGCGAGTCGAACAGCGGGTCGACGCCGCGCAGCGCGTTCGCGGGCAGCCCGTTGTAGAGGTCTTCGACGTCCTGGTACAGCTGCGCGATGTCCTGGTCGACCGACGTCGGCTCGGCCGCCCGCGGCGCCGCGGTCGCCGGGACGGCCGTGGCCATCGTCAGCGCCGCGAGGGTGCCCGCCGCGGCGAGCGTTCTGCCGAGAATCCTGGTCCGTTTTCGCATGGGCCCCTCATTCCGGTTTCAAGATCACCAAGTACGCCCAACCCTAAGACGATCTTGGACGCGGAAACCGGGACGAGGGAAAGAACCCCGGGATGGCCCACGCCTTTCGGCGGGTTTTCGCCCTGCGGACATCGGCCGAAAGTACTATCGGGCAACGGCGGCCGCGGTTCCGGCGAACCGGGCATCCGGGAAAACGGGACAAAATGGGCTTCGCTGCGCAAGGGAACCAGAATGCCGTGCGAGGAAAAGCAGCGAAGCCGGGGAAACCGACGCTGTAGCGGTACGACTGGCGGCGGGCGCGCAGGGCGAAAGCATTTGGCAGTCCGCCAACAACGGGGAGCCGGTGCCGTTCGTCGTGCTCAGCGAACGCGGCTCAACGGGAGGATCCGGCTTTCCAGTGCCGCACCGCGAACGGCCCGCCCAGGAGCGCGGCGAGCGCGACCACCCCGGCCACGATCATGCCCGGCCGCGAGTCGAACGCCCCGGTCGCGATCATCACCACGCTGGTGACGATCGCCAGGATCTCGAGCGCGGAACGGCGCCGACGCCCGGATCCGCGGGCCAGCTCGGCGCTGAGCCGCGGATCCGTGGCGGACAAACCGCGTTCGATTTCGTTCAGTGCACGCTGTTCCCGATCGGTCAGCATGCGTCGCCTTGCTTCCGGTGTGCGTGCCGGCGGCGGATCAGGAAACGAAGCACGAACACGCTGCCGAAAACCGCCGCGAACAGCGGGAGCGGGTTGTTCCGGACCGCTTGCGCGCCGGCGCGGACCTTCTCCGCGGCCGGTGCCGATACGGTCTTCTCGACCTGTTCGGCGGCCCGGTCTATGGTCGCGTCGACCTTCTCGGCGGCCCGCGTCCGGACGTCCAGCTTGTGGCTCAGCGCGTCCAGCGTCTCGGCCAATTCCTCGCGGGTGACGTCCCGGTCCGCCCGGGCCTGCTCAACTTTGCGTTCGGTCATGACCGCCCCCCTTCATCGTCTCGACGTCTTCGCGGACCCGTTCGACGGATTCCTCCGGCACCACCGGCCCGGCGCTGCGTGCTTCCTTGCCGCCGACCAGCGCGGCGAGCCCCGCGACCAGCAGCAACGCGCCTCCGACGATCAGCGCGGACAGCCAGCCGGGCACCACGAGCGCCAAGGCGAGCACGGCCGCGGCGATCAGCGTCGCGCCGCCGAGCAGCGCGAGCACACCGGCGAACCCGACCAGCCCGGCTCCGATGCCGAAGCGCTTCCCCTTCGCCTGGAGCTCGGCCATCGCCAAGCGGAATTCGTCTTGGAGCAGGCGCTTGATGGAAGTGGTCAGATCGGCCGCGAGGTCCGCGGTGGACTTCTCGTGCGCGGGCGTCCGGTTCATTTCCTCCAGCACGGCTTCCTCCCTTCCTTTTTCGAGGCGTACCCGGCAGGGGGACGGCGAAACCGATCAGCGGGATTCCAGCTGTGCGAGGGTTTCGCGGAGCGCGTCGACGACCCAGTCGTGGCCCAGCGGCAGCGGGCTCGGCACCTGGTCGCCCGGGTCGTCGCGGCTGTGCGCCAGCACCTCGACTTCGACGCCGGACTCGCGCAACGCGGCGATCTCGGCGTCGTGCTGGACCAGCCAGGCTTCGTCGGCGACGGCGGCGTCGCCGGGACTCACCACGCCTTCCGCCGCCGGGTCGACGAGCAGGACAGACCGCAGCGAGCCCGGATGTTCGGCCGCCAGCTGCAGCGCCTCGGCGGCGAGGGGACCGCTCGTGACGAGGTCGCTGTGCCCGGGAGCGGCAAGGGTTTCCGCGGTTTCGCGCCACGCGCCCTCGACCGGGATCCGGTACCAGAGGATCTCGTGGTCCTCGGCGAGCGGACGCCAGGTGGCGGGCAGGCCGTCGTGTTTGGCCGCGCCCGCCGGGTCGAGCACGATCAGCCGGGGCGCGCCGGACCGGCCTGCCGCGACCAGCGGCGGGCCTTCCGCGCGGACCGGGTCGGACGGGAACGGTTCTGGCATGTCGGCTCCTTCCACGCGCTCCGGTTACCCGGGCGGGCGGACGAGAAACTGCCCGGGAGGCGTAACCGCGGGGAACGCGGGTAGCCGGGGAGTGACCGGGAGGAAGGAGACGAACCCATGACCACCGCCCGCGATTTGATGACACCGAACGCCGTGTGCGTGCGCGAGTCGGACACCGTGAACGACGCCGCGCAGACGATGGCGCGCGAACAGCTGGGCGCGCTGCCGGTGTGCGGCGAGGACAACCGGCTCAAGGGAATGCTGACCGACCGCGACATCGTGGTGAAGGTGATCGCCGAGGGCAAGGACCCGCGCGCCGTGCACGCGGGCGAGCTGGCGCAAGGAGAAGCGGTGACGATCGGCGCGGACGACGACGTCACCGAAATCCTGCAGACCATGTCGCAGCACCGGGTGCGCCGGCTGCCGGTGATCGACGGCCACGACCTGATCGGCGTCGTCGCCCAGGCGGACGTCGCCCGCGCTATGCCCAATCCGGACACCGGCGTGCTGGTCGAGGCGCTGTCGCACGATTACTGATCGCCCCCGAGTTTTGCCTGTAGCGGACCGGGGTAACCGCCGCGCATCCGCAGAGCGGGGCAGGGGGGCGAAGGGCCGCGCAACCGTCGCAGGGGGACGGTTGCGCGGCCTTTCCCGCGTCGGAGCGGGCCCGCGATTGAACGGCGGCACAGCGGGTAGCCGGAAAGGAACAGAACCGACTTTCCGGGGAGGACTCCCGTGGCCGACCGCATCCGACCTCCGCAGCAGCAGGACCCGCCGGGCACCACCGCGGAAATGGACCCGCAGCCGCGCGATTCGATGACCGACTACGAGGGCCGCGGCCTGCTGTCCGGACAACGCGCGCTGATCACCGGCGGCGATTCCGGAATCGGCCGCGCGGTGGCGATCGCCTTCGCGAAAGAGGGCGCGGACATCGCGATCTCGTATCTCAACGAGCACGAGGACGCCGAGTACACCGCGGACCGGGTGCGCGCGGAGGGCCGGGAATGCTTGCTGCTGCCCGGCGATCTCGCCGAGGCGAAGCAGTGCCGGGACATCGTCGAGCGCACACTGTCCGAACTGGACGGACTGGACATCCTGGTCAACAACGCGGCGACGCAATGGCCGGTGGACCGTCCCGAGGACCTGACCGAAGAACAGTGGATGCACACGTTCGACGTGAATCTGCACAGCTATTTCCGGGTGACTGCCGCCGCCTTGCCGCATCTGGGCGATGGCGACGTCATCATCAACACCGGTTCGGTGAACGGCTTGCGCGGCAACAAGAGCCTGATCGATTACTCGGCGACCAAGGGCGCGATTCACGCGTGGACGTACGCGATGGCGCAGGCGTTGGCCGACCGGGGGATCCGGGTGAACTGCGTCGCGCCGGGTCCGGTGTGGACACCGCTGATTCCGTCGACGTTCCCGCCGGACAAGGTGGAGAAGTTCGGCTTGCAAGCGCCGATGCAGCGGGCGGCGCATCCGGATGATCTCGCGCCGTCGTATGTGTTCCTCGCGTCGAATCGGCTGTCTTCGTATTACAGCGGTGAAGTGCTGGCCGCTTTGGGCGGCGAAACCGTGCCCGGCGGCTGACCGCGGCTCGGTCCGTGAAGGGCTCCTTGCCGGAATCTAGTTCCCTCAAGGAGCCCTTCACGGACATTCAGCGGTCTTTCGAGTCGAGACCGGCGGCCAGCAGTTCGGCGAGATGGATGCCTTCGCGTCCGCCGCTGTCCAGTTCGTGCAGCTGGGTCCGGCAGCTGAACCCGTCCGCCAGCACTGCCGTCCGGCGGTCCGCCTGGCGTACTCGCGGCAGCAGCACCCGTTCCGCGCAGGCCTTGCTGACTTCCAGATGCCCCCGCTCGAACCCGAAGTTCCCGGCGAGGCCGCAGCAGCCCGAATCCAGCCGTTCGACGTCCACTCCGGCTGCCTGCAGCAGTTTCTTGTCCGCTTCCCAGCCGAGCACCGCGTGCTGGTGACAGTGCACTTGGGCGAGTGCGTGCCCCGGGATCTGCGGCGGCCGGTACCCGGGGGAGTGCTGGGTCAGCAATTCCGCGAGGGTCACGGTCTGGTCCCGCAGCCGCCGGACGTCCTGGTCGCCGGGGAACAGTTCGGCCACGTCGGAGCGGAACACCGCGGTGCAGCTGGGTTCCAGGCCGAGCACCAATCCGCCGTTCCGGAGATGCGGGGCCAGCGTGCGCACGGTGCGCGTGAGAACCCGTTTCGCGACCCCGAGCTGACCGGTGGAAATCCAGGTCAGACCGCAGCACACAGACGGCTCCGGCAGTTCCACCCGCCACCCCGCGTCCTCCAGCACTCGCACGGCGGCCTCGGCGACGTGCGGATGGAAATAGGACGTGAAGGTGTCCGGCCACAACAGCACGGTGCCGCGCGCGCCGGTCCCGGCGGGTTGATGCCGGGCGAACCACCGCGGCAGCGTTTTCGGGGCGAAGCGGGGGATTTCGCGGTTCTCGACCCCGGCGGCCCGCGTCGCGAGGCGGGTTTTGCCCAGCAGGTTCACCAGCCGTGCCGTGCGGGTCTTCCCGACCAGCCGGGCGACCAGCGGCAGCCAGCCCATGCTGAAGTCCGACCGCGGCCGTTTCCACGGGCGGCCTTCGTAATGGTGGGCAAGGAATTCCGCCTTGTAGGTGGCCATGTCCACATCGGCCGGACAGTCCGATTTACAGCCCTTGCAGGAAAGGCACAGGTCGAGCGCGTCGCGGACCTCGGTGGAGCGCCAGCCGTCGGAGATCGGACCGTCGTGGTGGCCGTTGAGCATCTCGAACAGCAGCCGCGCCCGGCCGCGCGTGGAGTGTTCCTCCTCGCCGGTGACCTGGTACGACGGGCACATCACGTCGCCGCTTTCCGAAGTGGACTGCCGGCAGCGGCCGACGCCGACGCACCGGTTGGCGGCCTGGGAGAACGAGCCGCCGTCGTGCGGGAAGCGGAAGTAGAGGTCCTGCGGCTCGGCGGGGGACCACGAGCCGCCGAGCCGCAGGTTTTCGTCCAGCGAGTACGGCGCGACGACCTTGCCCGGGTTCATCCGGTCGGTCGGGTCGAAGATCGCCTTGAGCTGGCCGAAAGCGGTGACCAGGTCGTTGCCGAACATGCGCGGCAGCAGTTCGCCGCGGCTCTGCCCGTCGCCGTGCTCGCCGGAGAACGAGCCGCCGAACTCCGCGACGAGGTCGGCGGCGCGTTCCATGAACTTCCGGTAGGTCGCGACGCCGGACGCGGTGTAAAGGTCGAACGGGATCCGCGTGTGCACGCAGCCCTGTCCGAAGTGGCCGTACAGGCTCGGCCCGGTTTCGTCGGCGTAGCCGAATTCCGCGTACAGCGCGTCCAGCCGACGGAGATAGTCGCCGAGTTTCTCCGGCGCTACCGCGGAATCTTCCCAGCCCTCGAAGGTGTCCCGCTCGCCGGGGACATGCGCGGTCGCGCCTAGCCCGGCTTCGCGGACCTGCCAGAGTTCGGCTTCCTTCGCCGGGTCGTCGAGGAACGCGACCTCGGCGCCCTCGATGGAGTCGAGCAGCCCGCGCGCTTGCTTGTCGGCTTCTTCGATCGTCTGCCCGCCGAACTGGACCATCAGGAACGCCCGGCCGCGCGGCAGTTCTTCGCGGGCTTTTTCGTTGAGGTTCTTCAACCGTTCGTCGTAGAGGAGCCGGTGGTCGACGCCTTCGAGCGCGATCGGTTCGTGCGGCAGGATGTCCGGCACCGCGTCGGCGGCTGTCGCGATGTCCGGGTAGCCGAGCACGACCATCGCGCGCTCCGGCAGCACCGGCACCAGCTTCAGTTCCGCGCGCAGGACCGTGACCAGCGTCGATTCGCTGCCGACGAGCAGTCCGGCGATGTCGAAGCCGTGTTCGGGCAGCAGCGAGTCGAGGTTGTAGCCCGACACCCGGCGCGGGATGTCCGGGAAGCGTCGGCGGATCTCGTCGGCGTATTCGTCGCGCAGCCGGCGCAGCTGCCGGTAGATCGCGGCGCGCCGGTCGCCGTGGTGCTCGATCTCGGCGTACTCGGCGTCGCTGGTCTTGCCGCACCAGAACCGGGTTCCGTCCGCCAGCAGCACTTCCAGGCGCACGATGTTGTCCACGACCTTGCCGGTGCGCTGGGCGGTCGCGCCGCAGGAGTTGTTGCCGATCATGCCGCCGAGGGTGCAGTTCATGTGCGTCGCGGGCTCGGGCCCGTACCGGAGCCCGGTGTCGGCGAGCTGCCGGTTGAGGTCGTCCAGCACGATTCCCGGCTGCACCACGCAGGTGCGGTTGTCCGCGTCGACGGATTCCAGCTCGGAGCAGTACTTCGACCAGTCGAGCACGACGGCGGTGTTCGTGCACTGGCCCGCGAGGCTCGTGCCGCCGCCCCGCGAAAGCACCGGCGCGCCGAACTCCCTCGCGACGGCCAGCGCTTCGACACCGTCCTCGGGGGAGCGCGGCACGACGACGCCGAGGGGGACCTGGCGGAAATTGGACGCGTCGGTGGAGTAGGCGGCGCGGCTGCCGTCGTCGAAGCGGACCTCGCCCTCGACCCGCTCGCGCAACGCGGCAGCGAGGGCGTCGATGTCGATTTCGGCCGGTTCCGGCACGCGGACCACGGGATTGGGGAGTTCGGCGGTGCTCATCGGCCCTCCTTGACCGCATACTCGGCCGCGGCGTCGGCGTGCAGGCGCAGCCCGTGCCCGGCGGTGGACATCGACGGGGCGACCCGGCCGCCGCTCGGATCGAGGCCGCCGTAGAACAGTTCCCGTTCGATCCGGTCGTGGTCGGCGAACCATTCGATGTGCCGGAAGTTCGGGGTCGCGGCGGCCGCGTGCGCGGACAGATTCGGCGCGCAGTGCGCGGAAACCTCGCGGTTCGCGGCGGCGGCGAGGGCGGCGACGCGCCGCCATTCCGTGTAGCCGCCGCAGCGCGTCACATCGACCTGGAGACAGTCGACCGACGGCAGCATCCGGGCGAAGTACGGCAGGTCGTAGCCGTATTCACCGGCGGCGATGTCCGGTCCGTCGGGCGTGCGCAGCTGCGCGAGCCCGGGCAGGTCGTCGCTGGACACCGGCTCCTCGAACCAGGTCACGCCGAACTCCCGCAAGGTATCCGCGATCCGGCGGGCCCGGCCGACCGAATAGCCGCCGTTCGCGTCGACGTACAGCGCGGCGTCGTCCCCGATCGTCTCCCGGGCCAGCCGGACCCGGCCGATGTCGCGGGCGACCGCGGATCCCCACGACTCGCCGATCTTGATCTTCACGCGCGGGATGCGCTGCTCGCGCACCCAGTGGTCCAGCTGCGCGACCAGCTCGTCGTCGTCCTGCGAGGTGAAGCCGCCGCTGCCGTACACGTCGACCTCGTCGTGCGCCCGGCCGAGCAGCCGGCTCAGCGGAACGTCGAGCAGCCGCGCGGCCGCGTCCCAGATCGCGATGTCCACAGCGGACAGTGCACAAGAGACCAATCCGGGACGGCCGAGGTTCCGGATCGCGTGCTGCATCGCGGTCCAGCACGCGGGCGGGTCCAGCACCGGCTTGCCTGCGACGGCGGAGGCCAGTTTGCCTTCGATCAGCGGGACGCACGAGAAATCGGCGTACGTCCAGCCGAGACCGTCGGTGCCGCCGGCCCGCACCCTGGCCACGACGAGCGTGGTGGAATCCCAGGAGAGCGTGCCGTCGGCTTCCGGCGAAGGAGTGGGCACCTGGTAGGCGCGCGCGTCGATGCGTTCGATGTGCGGGGCGGCGACGGTCACCGCGACCGTCCGGGCAAGAACTCCTGCAGCTTCGTCTTCGCACCCTGGAACATCAGGTGGAACGCTTCGGGATCGCCCTTGAGCACGGACTCGGTCACCGATTTCATCTGCTCGAACGTCGCGTGCGGCGGAATCGGCGGAACCTCGGCGTCGCAGCGCACGTCCAGCACCGTCGGCCGGTCCGCGGCGAACGCGGTCCGCCAGGCCGACGCGAGATCGCCCGGGTCGTCGACGTTCACGCCTTCGAGGCCGACACTGCGGGCGAACCCGGCGTAGTCGACGTCCGGCAGCGACTGCGATTCCTCGAACTTCGGCGCGCCGCCCATCGCGCGCAGCTCCCACGTGACCTGGTTGAGGTCGTTGTTGTGGAAGACGCAGATAATGCACCGCGGATCGGTCCACAATCCGTGGTAGCGGGCGATGGTGATCAGCTCGGCCATCCCGTTCATCTGCATCGCACCGTCGCCGACGAGCGCGATCGCCGGCCGGTCGGGATGCGCGAACTTCGCGCCGATCGCGTACGGCACGCCGGGGCCCATCGTCGCGAGCGTGCCGGACAGCGTGCTGCGGATGCCTTCGCGGATCCGGAGATTGCGCGCGTACCAGTTGGTCGACGAGCCGGAATCGGCGGTGACCATCGCGTCGCCCGGGATCTGCTTCGACAGCTCGTGCACGATCCGCATCGGGTTGACCGGTTTCGCGTCGACCTCGGCCTGCTGGTCCATGGTGGTCCACCAGTCGCCGACGTTCTTCTCGATTTTCTCGCGCCACGAACGGTTTTCGGTCCGGTTCAGCTTCGGCAGCAGCGCGCGCAGGGTCGCCGCGGCGTCGCCCACGAGATTGACCTCGGTGGGGTAGCGCATGCCGATGAACCGGCCGTCGATGTCGATCTGCACCGCGCGGGCCTGCCCGTACTCCGGCAGGAACTGGCTGTACGGGAAATTGGACCCGACGATCAGCAGGGTGTCGCAGTCGCGCATCATCTCGTAGCTCGGCCGGGTGCCGAGCAGGCCGATCGCGCCGGTCACGTACGGCAGGTCGTCGGGGAGAACGTCCTTGCCCAGCAACGCTTTCGCCACGCCGGCCCCGGTCAGGTCGGCGACCTGGCGCACCTCCTCGGCCGCACTGCGCGCGCCTTGCCCGACGAGGATCGCGACCTTCTCCCCGGCGTTGAGCACGTCGGCCGCTTCGCTGATCGCGGGTTCGGGCGGCACCGGATTCGGCCACGCGGTCCCGGGCGGGCTCGACGGCATCTGCTTGAACGCGTGCTGCGGCGGCTCGTACGGCTCTTCCTGCAGATCCGCCGGGATGATCAGCGCGGTCGGCGTGCGCGACGCCTGCGCGACCCGGAACGCGCGGTCGAGCGCGTTGGGCAGCTGCTCGGCGACGTTCACCTCGATGCAGTACTCGTTCGCGACATCCCGGTACAGCGCTTGGAGTTCGACCTCCTGCTGGTAGCTGCCGCCCATCGCGGTGCGCGCGGTCTGCCCGACGATCGCGACGACCGGGACGTGGTCGAGTTTCGCGTCGTAGAGCCCGTTCAGCAGGTGGATCGCGCCCGGCCCGGACGTCGCCATGCACACGCCGACGGCCCCGCTGAACTTCGCGTAGCCGACCGCGGAGAAGGCGGCCATCTCCTCATGCCGGGCCTGGACGAAGCGCGGCTGGTTGTCCGCCTTGCCGAAGGACGCGACGAGACCGTTGATCCCGTCGCCGGGGTACGCGAACACCTGTTCCACGCCCCAGTCACGCAGCCGCGAAAGCAGGTAGTCGCCGACGGTCTCGGTCATGACAAGTCCTCCCGTGCGTTGAGTCCTCCCCGGCTACCCGGAGGTCGGGGGCGTTACACGTCGTGTCGCAGCCCCTGTTCGTGGCCTGTCGCGTTTGTGGTGGTTTCCGCTCCGTCGAGGTGGCGCGCGGTGTTGACGAGCCCGACCATGCTGAACGCCTGCGGCATGTTCCCGAGCTGCCGTCCGGCGCTCATGTCGTATTCCTCGCTCAACAGGCCGACGTCGTTGCGGACGGCCAGCATCTGCTCGAAAACCTCGACGGCTTCCTCGGTCCGGCCGGTTCCGTGCAACGCGTCGGCGAGCCAGAAACTGCACGGCAGGAAAGCGCCTTCGCCGCCGCTCAAATCGCCGGGGCCGGAATCGGCATTCGGGTCGAAACGGTGGACGAAACCGTCCCGCGACAGTTCTTTCCGCACCGCGTCGACGGTTCCGCGCACCCTCGGGTCGCTTCCGGGGAGGAAGCCGACGCGGGGGATGAGCAGCAACGCGGCGTCCAGGCCGTGCGAGCCGTAGAACTGGGTGAAAGTGTTGCGGCCGGTGTCGAAACCCTTCCGGCAGACTTCCTCGTGAATGCGGTCGCGCAGCGCACGCCAGCGGTCGACCGGTCCGTCGAGGTCGTGGCGTTCCACCGTCCGGACGGCCCGGTCGACGCCCGCCCACGCCATCACCTTGGAATGCACGAAATGCTGCGGTTCGCCGCGGACCTCCCACAGGCTCCGGTCGGGCTGATCCCAATGGCCTTCGAGGAAATCGAGCAATCCGCGTTGCAGATCCCATGCCGGATGTATCACCGGAAGTCCGGCTTCGCGGACGAGGTGCAGACCGTCGAGCGCTTCGCCCCACACGTCGAGCTGGACCTGGCCCGCCGCGGCGTTGCCGATCCGTACCGGGGTGGAACCGGCGTATCCGTCGAGCCAGTCCAATGTGGACTCCGGAACGCGGCGGGAACCGTCGAGTCCGTAAAGGACCTGGAGGTCGGCCGGATCGCCGGCCGCGGCGCGGACGAGCCATTCGCGCCAGGCTTTCGCTTCGTCCGGATAGCCCGTGCCGACGAGCGCTTGCAGGGTGAAGGTGGCGTCGCGCAGCCAGCAGTAGCGGTAGTCCCAGTTGCGTTCGCCGCCGAGTTGTTCCGGCAGCGAGGTCGTCGGCGCGGCGAGAATGCCGCCGGTCGGTTCGTAGGTGAGCGCCTTCAAGGTGATCAGTGCACGGCGCACCGCGGAGGGCCATCGGCCGTCGTACCGGCAGCGGCCGATCCAGTCCGCCCAGAAGCGTTCGGTGTGCGCCAGCGCTTTCTCGGCGTCAGCCGGATCGGGACGTTCCTGGTAGGAGGCGTGGTAGGTCAGCACGAACGGCACGCGGTCGCCCTCGGCGACGGTGAACTCGGCGAAACCCTCGGTGGACACTTCGACCGGAGTGGTCAGCCGGACCGCGTCGGGACCCGCGACCGCGTCGAATCGTCCGTCGACGTGCCGGACCCACGGCCGCACCGAGCCGTAGTCGAACCGCGGCCGCAGGCAGGTCCGCATCGGGACCCGGCCGCGCACGCCTTCGACGATGCGGACGAGATCGGCCGCTCCGTCGCGCGGCGGCATGAAGTCGACCACGCGCACGGTGCCGCCAGCGGTTTCCCATTCGCTGGCGAGGACCAGGGAGTCGCCGACGTAACCTCGGCGGGTGGCCGGCCCGCCGTCCGCGGGTCCGAGCTGCCACACCCCCGCGCTTTCGTCGTGCAGCAGCGCGGCGAAGCACGCGGGGGAGTCGAACCGCGGCAGGCACAGCCACTCGACCGCACCTTCCCGCGACACCAACGCCGCGGTGTGCAGGTCGCCGAGCAGGGCATAGTCTTCGATCGGGCGCTGGTTCATCGCGGCGGATTCAGTCCCGGCCGAGCGCCTTCGCCAGTTCCTTCTTGGTCATCGTCGACCGGCCGTGGATATTGCGTTTCTTGGCCTCGTTGTACAGCTGGTCGCGCGTCGGGCCCCCGGGGCCGAGCCGCTTGCCGGAACGATGCCCGCCGCGCTTCTGCGGCGATTTGTCGCGCACCGAGGACTTGCTCGCGCGGTCCGATTCGCCCGACTGCGCCCGGTTCTTGTTCACCGTGCGGGCGGCGATCTCCTTCGCGCGCTTCTTGCTGGCGCCGCGGTCCTCCTGCGACTCCTCGATGTGCTGGTACTGCCGTTCCCGTTTCGAGCTCCAAGCCTGCTGCGGCATCCCAGTCTCCTTCCGCCGTTCTTGATCCCCGGATTGCCCGCGCGGCCGGGACGGAAACATCGCGGTTCGCCGCGCCGGAAACGGGTACCCGCTCCCGAGTGGGACGCGAACAGACTCTCGCCGGGCGGCTGCTGGCCGAGCACCTGGTCGCCGGCCGGCTCGAACCAGGGACCGAAATCGGCCTGCGGGTCGATCAGACGCTGACCCAGGACGCCACGGGCACGCTCGTGATGCAGGAGCTCGAGGCGCTCGGGCTCGACCGCGCGCGAACCGAGCTGAGCGTCCAGTACGTCGACCACAACCTGCTGCAGGCGGACGAGAAGAACGCCGAGGACCACGCATACCTGCGTTCGGCCTGCCGCCGGTTCGGGCTGTGGTTCTCCAAACCGGGCAACGGCGTTTCGCACCCGACGCACATGGAGCGGTTCGGCGTGCCCGGCAAGAGCCTCGCCGGGTCCGATTCGCACACCTGTGCGGCGGGCGCGCTGGGCATGCTCGCCGTCGGCGTCGGCGGCCTCGAAGTGGCGCTGGCCATCGCCGGGGAGCCGCTCTACCTGCGGATGCCGGAGATCTGGGGCGTCCGGCTGGAGAACGAGCTGCCGCCGTGGGTGTCGGCGAAGGACGTCGTGCTGGAGATGCTGCGGCGGCACGGCGTGAGCGGCGGACGGCACCGGATCATCGAGTACCACGGCCCGGGGCTGGCCTGCCTGAGCGCGATGGACCGGCACGTGATCGCCAACATGGGCGCCGAGCTGGGCGCGACCGCGTCGGTGTTCCCGGCCGACGAAGCGATCCGCGCGTTCCTGCGGGCGGAGGGGCGCGAACACGACTTCCGCGACCTGCGCGCCGGACGCGACGCCTCCTACGACATCGAAGACGTGATCGATCTGTCCACAGTGGAGCCATTGGTGGCGAAGCCGTCGTCGCCGGGCAACGTGGTGCCGGTGCGCGAGGTGTCGGGGACGCCGGTGGGGCAGGTCGTGATCGGTTCCTCCGCCAACCCCGGATTCCGGGACTTCGCGGTCGCCGCGGCCACCGTCCGGGGCAGGCAGACGGCTGATTCGGTGAGCTTCGACGTTAACCCGACCTCGCGGCAGATCCTTGTCGAACTCGCCCGCAGCGGACACCTCACCGACCTCGTCGCGGCCGGGGCCCGCGTGCACCAGGCGGGCTGCCTCGGCTGCATCGGAATGGGCCAGGCGCCCGCGCCGGGCACGAACTCGCTGCGCACCTTCCCGCGGAACTTCCCCGGCCGGTCTGGCACCGCCGACGACTCGGTCTGGCTCTGCTCGCCGGAGACCGCGGCGGTGTCGGCGCTGACCGGCGTGCTGACCGATCCGCGCGACTACGCCACCGCCCACCACCTCGCGTACCCGCGCGTCGCCGGACCAGCCCGTTCGGCGGCCGACCCGCGCGTCTTCGCCGCACCGCTGCCCGAGGAGGAGGCACTGCGGGAGGAGCTGGTGAAGGGCCCGAACGTCGCCGGCTTGCCGGACTTCGACCCGCTGCCGGACGAGCTCGAGGGCCCCGTCCTGCTGAAGGCCGGGGACGACGTGTCGACCGACGAAATCTCGCCCGCCGGGGCCCGCGCGCTGCCCTACCGCTCGAACATCCCGAAGCTGGCCGAGTTCACCTTCACCCGGATCGACGAGGACTACCCGAAGCGCGCGGCCGACAGCCCGGAGCATTTCGTGGTCGCGGGGGAGAACTACGGCCAGGGCTCGTCGCGCGAGCACGCCGCGATCACTGCCCGGTACCTGGGTTTGCGCGTGGTGCTGGCCCGGTCGTTCGCCCGGATCCACTGGCAGAACCTGGTCAACTTCGGGGTGCTGCCGCTGGAGTTCGCCGACCCGGAGGACAGCGAGAAGATCGAGCGCGACGACGTGCTCTCGGTGTCCGGGCTGCACCGGCTGGCCGAGACGGGGGAGTTCACGGTGCGGAACCAGACCCGGGACGAGGAGTACCGGGCACGGCACCAGCTGTCGCCGCGGCAGGTGGACGTGCTGCTGGCCGGCGGGCGGATTCCGCAGCTGGCTCGGGCGCTGCACTGAGACGTCGGCCCTGGGGCGCGCGGTTTGAGTGTCGTGAGGGGAACCCCGAGGGAATCAGATTCCCATGCCAGGGACTTAAGCCGGGCGGTCTCGGCCCGCGGACTGTCCACACAGGACACCATCCCCGCCGAAATGCCCGATTAATGTCCGTCTGACCGGTTCTATGGGTCTGTGAGGTCCCTCGCAGACCGCACACCGCGCTTCCGCCCGACGGGCCCGTCTGCTGGCAGTCGGCCCGGTCTTCTCGGCTCGGGCGGACGCGCTCCCCATGCACCCGCAGGGTCGCCTTAAGTCCCTGGCAGGGGGCATTTCGGCGAGTCGCGGGTCTCTTGTGGACAGTGAGCCGGGCTCGATCGACGCGGCTTAAGCCTCCGGCTTGGGGACTCCGCGACCAGGGACGCTCTCACGGTCCTCTCACTGGTCAGGAGGCCTTCAGCGCAGCCTCCAAGTCGGCCCGCGACATCTTCGAACGCCCCTTGACGTCGCGTTCCTTCGCGAGCTTCTGCAGCTCCGTTTTGGACAGCTCGGACAGATCCGGCGTGCGCTGCTTGCGGCTGCCGCGCACGCTCTTCGCCAGCGCCTCCATGAGGTCGACCACCTTCGTCGGCTGCTCCGGCTCGGCGGCGGGCGTGACGGTGTTCCCGGCCCGTTTGGCCTCGATCAGCTCCTCCACCCGCTCGCGGTAGGTGTCGCGGAACTCGTCGGGCTTCCACGGCTCGGTCATCGCGTCGATCAGCTTGACCGCGAGGTCCAGTTCCTTCTGGTTCGTCTTGGCCTTGGCGGGCAGCTGCGGCACGTCGTCCGCGTTGCGCACCTCGGCGGCGTAATGCAGCGTGTTGAGCACGATCACCCCGTCGCCGGCGCGGGCGAGCGCGAGGTGTTCGCGGCCGTGGAAGACGAACTTCGCGACGGCCGCCTTGTCCCGGCTGGACAGTGCGTCGAGCAGCAGCACGTACGGGCGCTGCGCTTCCTCCTTGGCGGGCGCGAGCCAGTACGCGCGGTCGAAGAACAGCGGGTCGACCTCCTCGAGATCCACGAAGCTCTCCACCTCGAGCGACCTCGACCGGCCCGGCGCGATCTCGTCGAGTTCCTCCTGCTCGACCAGCACGTACTCGTCGTCGCCGACCTCCCGGCCGCGGACGATGTCGTCGTAGGACACCTCGTCGCCGGTCCGCTCGTTCACCCGCCGGTAGCGGATGCGGTCCCGGGTCCCGCGCTGGAACTGCGTGAAGTGCACGGCATGGTCCTCGACCGCCTTGTACATCCGCACCGGGACGTTCACCAGCCCGAACGACAGCGCACCCTGCCACACCGGACGCATCGGCGCTCCTTCCTCCCTGATGCCCGGCGGGTACCCAATCCGGGCGCGCGGCACACCGCGCCGGTGTGAGCGAAGGGGTTACGGGGTAGCTTTTGCTCCGATGCGCATAAAACCTCGCGGAAGCCAGTTCTTCCAGCTGCTCGCGGACGCGGCCGCGAACCTCGTCACCGCCACCGCGCTCCTGCGGGACCTCACCGAGGCGTCGCCGCCCGACCGGGAGGCGATCGCGGCCCGGCTGCACGAGGTCGAACACGCGGGCGACGACCTGACGCACACCATCATGGTCGAGCTGAACAGCACGTTCGTCACGCCGTTCGACCGCGAGGACATCCAGGCGCTGGCCGCCCGGATCGACGACGTGCTGGACTTTGTGGACACTGCCGCCGACCTCGCGGTGCTGTACCGGCTCGACAAGTTCCCGCCGGGCACCGACGGCATGCTGCGCGTGCTGTGCCGCGCGGCGGAGCTGACCGCGGAATCCATGCCGGGGCTCTCGAAGGTCGGCGAGCTGTCGCCGTACTGGATCGAGATCAACGCGCTGGAGAACGAGGCGGACCACACCTACCGGCGGATGCTCGCCGACCTCTTCCAGCCGGGAGCCGACGCGCTCGAGGTGCTCAAGGCGAAGGAGGTCGTCGAACAGTTCGAACTGGCGGCCGACGGCTTCGAGCACGTCGCGGACGTGGTGCAGACCATCGCGGTCAAGGAGTCCTGAGTGGACAGCACCGCCGCGCTGGTCGCCGTCGTGGTGCTGACGGTCTTCTTCGACTACACCAACGGTTTCCACGACGCGGCCAACGCGATCGCCAGCGCGGTCTCGACCCGGGCGCTCCCGTTGCGCACCGCGCTCGTGCTGGCCGCGGTGATGAACCTGGCCGGAGCGCTGCTGTCGACCGGGATCGCCGCCACCGTCGCGAAGGGGATCATCGACGTCCCGCCCGGTCCGGGCGCGCTGACCGTGGTGCTCGCCGCGCTGGTCGGCGCGATCGCGTGGAACCTCGTGACCTGGTATTTCGGGCTGCCGTCCTCGTCGTCGCATTCGCTGATCGGCGGGATGGTCGGGGCCGCCCTGGCCGCGGCGAGCACCGTGCACTGGACCGGCATCGTGGAGAAAGTGCTGGTGCCGATGGTCGCGTCGCCGCTGCTCGGGCTCGTGCTCGGCTACGCGGCGATGGTGGCGGTGCTCTGGCTGCTGCGCCGGGCGAACCCGCACCGCAGCGGCCGGGTGTTCCGGCGGATGCAGATCGTGTCGGCCTCGGCGCTCGCGCTCGGACACGGGTTGCAGGACGCGCAAAAGGGCATGGGCGTGCTCGTCCTGGCGCTGATCGCGGCGGGCAAACAGGACACGTTCGCGGTGCCCCTGTGGGTGACGCTGGTGTGCGCCGGCGCGCTGTCGCTCGGCACCTGCTCGGGCGGCATGCGCATCATGCGGACGCTCGGCCGCCGCGTCTTCCCGCTCGACCCGCCGCACGGGTTCGTGGCGGAATCAGTCGGGGCTTCGGTGCTGTACTTGACCGCGTTCGCGGTGAAGGCGCCGATTTCGACCACGCACGTGATCACCGCGGCGGTGATGGGCGTCGGCGCGACGCGGCGGCTTTCGGCGGTGCGGTGGGGGATCGCGCGCGACATCGTGCTCGGCTGGGTGCTGACGTTCCCGGCGGCGGCGGGGGTCGCCGCGCTGATGTTCTGGCTGCTGTCCGCGTTCAGCTGATCACTGCGGCACCAGGGCGAGGACTTCCTCGTCGCTGGTGGGGCTGAAGTCCGCATAGAACTCGCCGACCGCGCGGAATTCCTCCGGCTCCCGCAGGCAGACCACCTCGTCCGCCTCGCGGGAGAGCTTGTCCAGCGCGGGCGGCGCGCCGACGGGAGCGGCGAAGACCAGCCGCAGCGGTGCGTGCGACCGGAGGGCCCGCAGCGCGGCGATCGCGGTCCCGCCGGTGGCCACGCCGTCGTCGACCACCACGACGTCGTGTCCCGCCGGCGAGCGCGGGGCGCGGCTGCCCAGGTAACGGCGGACTTGGTCGCGGGCCTCGGTGCGGGCGTGGTCGACCTGGCCGGCGATGTCCTCCGGCGTGAGCCCGAGCGCCCGGAGCCCGGCGCGGTCGAAGAACGGCGGCCCGTCCGCCGCTACGGCGCCGAGGCCGAGTTCCGGTTGCCCCGGTGCGCTGATTTTGCGGGTGACGAGCAGTTCCAGCGGCGCGTCCAGTTCTTCGGCGACGGGCGCGGCGACCGGAAGCCCGCCGCGGGCGAGCCCGAAGACCACCGGGTCCGTCCATTCCCGGCAGGCCAGGGCGGCGGCGAGCCGGGCGCCCGCGTCCGCGCGGTCCCGGAACGGTCTCACCGGCGGCCCTTCTTCGCAGCGCGCCGGAGCGTTTGCCGGACAGCGGCCAGACCAGCGGCTACGCGGGCCGCGGGCCGATTTCGCTTCTGCGCGGTGCGGCGCAGCAGCTCCCCGGCACCGAGTACGGCGGCGGTCAGCCCGGCGGCGACCGCACCGTGATGGCGGCTCAGCACGGGCTGGACGTCTCGCGTCTTCGCCTGCTGGTCGAACTCCCCGTGCGCGCCGTAGTCGAACCCGCGCGGGCCGTCCGCGGGCTCCCACAGGTTCGCGGGCTGGCTCGGCCGTTGCGGCTGGCCGGTTTGCTGCGCGCCGAAGCCGGTGCGGGCGAGGTACCGGTCGAGCAGGCCGGGCGCGACGGCGTTGGCCAGCAGCGTCGCGGCGGTGCTCGTGCCGACCCAGTACTCGCGGCGGCGCGGGTGATCGGCCGCGTGCAGCACCGCGCGGGCGGCGAGTTCGGGCTGGTAGATCGGCGGGACGGGCTGGGCGTGTTCGGGCAGCCGCGACAGCAGCCAGGTGAACTGCGGTGTGTTGACCGCGGGCAACTGCACCATGGTCGTCCGGATTCCGCTGTGCTCGTGGAGAAGTTCGCAGCGCAGCGCCTCGTTGAAGCCCTGAATGGCGTGCTTGGCCCCGCAATATGCGCTCTGCAGCGGGATCCCGCGATACGCGAGCGCCGAGCCGACCTGGACGATCGTGCCCGCGTCCCGCGGTTTCATCCGCGCGAGAGCGGCCATCGTGCCGTGCACGAAACCGAGGTAGGTCACCTCGGTGACCCGGCGGTATTCGTCCGGTTTGACGTCGGCGAAGCGGGCGAACACCGAGCTGAACGCGACGTTGACCCAGACGTCGATCGGTCCGAGCTCCTCCTCGGCGCGGGTGGCGGCGGCGTCGACCTGGGCGAAATCGGCGACGTCCGTCGGCAGTTCCAGCGGCGTGCCCCCGGCTTCCCGGACGTCCTCCGCCGCGGCGACGAGCCCCTTCTCGCCCCGCGCCAGCAAAGCGACCTTCGCGCCGCGGCTGCCATACGCTCGGGCGACAGCCCGGCCCACTCCGGCGCTGGCCCCGGTCACGACTACGACGGGCGGCATGGAAATCCTTTCCCCGGACCGGGAGTCCGGCGGCTCGGCGGACGCAGACACTCCTGGCGGGCGACGTGCCCGCACACCGCGATCGCCCCCAGCGCGAAGCCGAGCAGCGCGAGCGGCACCTCCGGCGGAAAGACGATCCCGCAGACGACCAGGGCGGCCGCGACCGCGGTCAGCGCCCAGCACGCCACCGGCCAAGCCCGGCGCAGCGGCCACGCCGCCTGCCCGAAGGCGCGCCGCATCCACAGCGCGTCGGTGGCGAGCAGCTCGCGTTCCATCGAACGCAGCGCCCGGTGGGGATCCGGCTGCCGGTGCGCGGCCATCGCCTGCTCCCTTCCGCCTGACCGACGGCTTACCCGTTCCCGGCCAGGCCAAACCGGAACGGCGGAGGCGTCCGGTTTGCCCCGGAAGACGCCGGGTAACCGGACGCTTTCGCCGGAGCACGTCGGAGGGAGCACGAGATGAGCAGGCTGCTGGTGGACCCGGAGAGCGCGACCGTCCCCTGTGGACAGTGCGGGCGCGAGGCGGTGCACGTGGGCAGGCTGGTGCAGGAGGACGGGACGCCGGTCAGCCACGCGGTGGTGTGCACGGTGTGCCGGGCCCATCGTCCGGGACCGGGGCTGGGGGAGACGCGACGTCCGCGGCTGGCCGTGCTTTCGCGGCCCGCCGACGGCTCGCCCTAGGCCGCCGCGTTCGGCAGAAGTCCGTGAAGGGCTCCTTACGGGAATCAGATTCCGGCAAGGAGCCCTTCACGTCCGCTCAGTCGATGCCGAGCACGGACTCGGCGGTGGTCCAGTTGGCGAGCATCGCGTGCTGCGCGTCGGCGAGGGTGGCCTTCCCCGCGCAGACCGCCTTCTTCACCGCGTTCTCGACGGAATCCTTGCTGTAGGAGTTCTGGTCGCCGTCGTGCGGCTCGGGCCAGAGGTTCTTCGGGTCCTTCGGCGCGCCGCCCAGTTCGAGCGGCAGGAAGTGGTCCTCCTCGTACGAGCTGAGCGAGGTGTCGGAGTAGCCGTAGTCGATGATGCCCTGCTTCTTGAGCTTGTTGGTGTAGGTCGTCGGCGGCCGGATGGTCGCGGTCCAGCCGGGCACGCAGATCGTGTCGCCGATGGTGTCCTGGGTGACGTCCGGGTTGGTCGCGCCGGGCGTGCAGGCCGGGTCGGGCAGCGGAAGATACGACTGCGAGCAGGCTGCGGCGAGAGCGTGCGGAACGGCGGCGTGCGCGGCGGGCGCGGCCAAAGCGAGCGAACCGGCCAGAATGACGGCGGGCGCGGCGAAACGGGCAAGTCGGGACATGGGAAATCTCCTCCCTGGAGCACGGTCGCGCCAGCGTCCGCCGATTCCGGGCAAGCGCACTACCTACCTTCGAAGGAATGCGTGAAGAATTAACCGGGTGCTCAACTTGCCGGACGGCAAAATGCGCAAGGTGGACGTGTGTTCCGGGCGTCTGAGGGGATGATCCGAAAACGCGGCGCAAGCCGGGCGAACGGGCCGGGGATGCTTGATCCGCCAGCATTCGGGCGTTCGGGGCGAGTCCGGACGGGCGGCTCCGGATGGCTGGAAAGGTTCTTCGGAACTGTTTCCGGTCGGTTTTTATGCGCCTTCCGGGCGAATCGGGGAAAAAATGCTGAAATCGATTTCCGCTGCGCCGTTCGGCTGAAGGTCGTGGCGTCCCGTATCCGTCGCCGGGTCTGGTGCGACCTTTTTCGTGAACCTCGCCGGAATTGATCTTTTCGGGCGGAATTCCCGGGAGTGAACGATGAGCGAACCGGAAGGGCCGCGGTCCGGGGCCGGACGCGCAGAGGGCGCGGAAAGCGGCCCGGCGGGCGAAAACGCGCCCGCCGAACCGGAAGCGGGGTACGAGATTCCGATCGGGATGCCGGTCCCGGCCGCCGAGCTGGAACGGCTGAAGGCGGCCGCCGAGCGGCATCGCGATCGGGAGGAGGAGGCCGACGCCCCGGCACGGGCCGGCGACGAGGCCGCGGAGGAAGAGGGTGATCACCGTGATGCCTGAAGCACAGGTGCTCGAAGGCCAGGCAGGGGAAACGGCCGGGGGCGCGTCGCGGGAAATGGCGGATCTGACGGTCGGCGAACTGCTCGCCGAACCGCTGTCCCCGGAACGGTCGCCGTTGTTCGCGCAACGGTTCCCGGTTCCGGTCGAGGAGTACGACCGGCTGAAGACCGGCGCGCGCGAGCACGGCGCGGAGGCGCTGGCCCCGGGGGACGCGCTCGACGCGCAGCTGGACGAGGAAGCGGCGGCGGAACTGTCGGAGGAGAACCCGCCGGAGGACGAGATCGTCGAGGGGCTCGCGCCGGCGGCGTCGGCGAGTTTCGAGGGGATTTCGCAGACCGCGTTCCGGCCGCCGGACTGCACGGTCGCGGTCGGCCCGAAGCAGGTCATGGCCGCGGTCAACGTGGACCTGGTCGGCTACGACAAGACCGGGCTGCAGCAGTTCCGGTGGGCCAATTTCACCGCGATGTTCAACCCGGTGCTGCCCGCCGGGGCGCAGCTGTTCGACCCGAAACTGGCCTACGACCACTACAGCGGCCGCTGGATCGTCTGCATCGCCGCCCGGCGCGCGAACCCGCAGGGGTCGTGGATCATGCTCGGCGTCTCGCAGACCGCCGACCCCGCGGGCGCGTACTGGATCTGGAGCACCGACGCGACCGCGAACGGGGCCACCGCCACCGGCAACTGGTCGGACTACCCGATGCTGGGCTTCGACAGCCAGGCGATTTACGTGTCCACCAACCAATTCGCCTTCGGCGGCGGGTTCGCCTACGCGAAACTGCGGATCTTCAACAAGGCGGAGCTGTACGGCGGCGGGTCCGGCGGCGGCCACACGATCCGTTGGTGGGACTTCTGGGGCCTGAAGAACCCGGACGGGAGCGCTGCGTTCTCCGTCCAGCCGGCCTGCCATTTCCAAGGCGTGGGCGGGAATCCGCGCGCTTACCTGGTGAACTCGCTGTTCCCGTCGGGGTCGAGCCTGACGCTGTGGACGCTGTCGAACCCGCTGGGCCTGTGGTCGGGCGGCGCGCCGACGCTGGCCGCGACCGCCGTACCGTGCCGCAGCTACAACCTGCCGCCCGGCGCGGTGCAAAAGGACGGCGGGACAACGAGAATCGCCACGAACGACACCCGGCTGCTCAACGCGGTCTTCCAGGCGGCGGGCCGGACCCAGCGGTTGTGGACGACGCACACGTCCGCGTACAGCTGGCGGGGCGACACCGAAGCCCGGTCAGTGGTGCAGTGGTACGAGATCGACGTGCCCAGCCACGCGATCACGCAACAGGGCGCCTTCGGCGCGCCGGGCAGGCACTATTTCTTCCCGGTGATCCAGACCGACATTTCCCGCAACGCCCACGTGGCGTTCGGCCGGTCCGCCGCCGACGAGTACGGCCACTTCCGCCAGACCGGCCGCCTCGCCACCGATCCGCCGGGCACGTTGCAGGGCAGCGCTTCGGTGATCGCCGGGCAGAGCGCCTACACCGGCGGCAGATGGGGCGACTACTTCGGCATCGGCCGGGACCCGTCGGATTCCCGGACCGTGTGGAGCTACGGCGAATACGCCGGCGCGGGCAACACCTGGCGGACCCGTCTCAACGCGGCGAAGTACTGAGAGCAGGGAGGGTGTCATGAACACTGCACAGAAGTTCCGGATCGCGGCGGAGGCCGCGCTCGCGGTGCTCAGCGCGGTCGCGTTGGTGCTGACGCTCACGGTCCCGGACTGGATCGAACGCACGACCGGCGCGTCCCCGGACGGCGGAGGCGGGGAAACCGAGTGGCTGCTGACGGCGGTCGCCTGCGTGGCGACGGTGCTGTTCGCCGGCTTGGCCACGTGGGAGTGGCGGCGGTTGCGGACGGCGTGACCGGCACGAGCGGGCACCGGACTTCACGGCGGTGCCCGCTCTTTGCCGGGTTTCTCCGCGGAAAGCCGGACGGGAATTCCCGGCTGCCCTAGGCTGATCCGGTGACTGCCTTCGAACCGTCGCCCGAGGTCCGCCGGTCCGACCTTCCGATGTATCTGGTGGAAAACCCGTCCACTCCGGCGGGTCCCGGTTCGCGGAACACCTTCGGCGGCAGGCCGATCCTGCCCGAGGGTGAGGACTGGCCGGAGTGCTACTGCGGCGAGCGGATGGCGTTGTTCTTCCAGCTGGACGTCCCGCCGGACATCCCGCGGTTCGGCGGCGACCACCTGCTCGTGTTCCAGTGCCCGGTGCACAACGATGCGGCCTGTCTCAAAAGCGGCGAGGAGCAGCTTCCGGAGCGCTACTGGGAAAAACCGCGGATCTGGGGCCATCCCGGCGCGTTCTGGCGGATCATGCTGCACCGGGACCCGACCGGCCCGGCCGAAGCGGAGGAGCCGCGTCTTCTCGGCCGAGAGCTGGTGCTCCGTTCGGAGTGTGAGACGGAGACCGTATGGCGGACAACCACTCCGGGCGACCCGTACGCCGGCCTGAGCGTCGGCCGCGGCGAGTTCAAGGTCGGCGGCCTGCCGCGCTGGCAGCAGGATCCGGAAAGCCACCGCTGCGCGTGCGGCGCCGAAATGCTGTTCTTGTGCGGCTTGCCGGAGGACGTCGAATTCGAGAGCCGCCCCGGTCAGCCCGGACAGCCGGACAGCTCCTATTCCTACGCCTACGTGCTGTTTCTCGGCAACGCGCTGTACTTGCTCGCGTGCCCGGAACACTGCCATCCGGCGGCGGTCTGGCCGGTGCTGCAGCACTGACCGTCATTCCTCGTAGGTGATCGAGTACCGAGCCGCCACCGGGTTGATCTTCACCGGGTCCACCGCGCCGTCCGTCAGCACTGCCGGACCGGCCTCGAACAGGTCCTCGAGGTAGTGCTCCCACCCGCCCGGCGATGAGATCTGCAGCAGCCGCGGCGCGGGATCCGAAACCGCCCGCAGCGCATGCGGAACCCCGTGCGGCAGCAGCACGAACATCCCCTTCGCCGCCACGTGAGTCTCGTCGGCGAAGTCGATGCCCAGTTCCCCTTCGAGCACGTAAATGCATTCGTCGGCCTCGTGGTGGACGTGCCGCGGGATGTCGCGCGCCAGCGTCACCTCCAGCAGCGAGAACCGGGTCTCGGTGTCGCCGGTCATCGCCTTCACCGCGAATGCGGGCGGCAGCGGCACCCGGCCCGGGCGTGCCTCGCCGGGCTGCAGGAGCAGGAAACGGTCTTTCGTCATGGGGTATCCTCGCAGACGTATCGGAAGCGGAGTCCGTTTCCAGATTAACCGGAGGAGGGCGTCGGTTGTCAACGGAGCGCAAGCCGAGGGCGGACGCGGAACGCAACCGGGCACGGGTCCTGGAGGCGGCCCGTGTGCTGCTCGCCGAGCAGGACGACGTCCAGTTGCCGGAGATCGCGCGGGTGGCCGGGGTGGGCGTCGGGACGGTGTACCGGAACTTCCCGGACCGGCGGGCGCTCGTGGAAGCGTTGGCGGAGCAGCGGTTCGCCGAGATCGCGGAGTACGCGCGGAAGCGGTGCCTCGACGGGAAATCCGGCGTCAAGCGCTATCTGCGGCACGTCGGCGAGGTGCTGTCCGGGGACCGGGCGCTGTCGTCGGCCATCGAGACGGCGCGCGGTTCGGCGGGGAGCGAACCGCGTGGCGACGCCTTGGCCGAGCTGGAAATCGTGGTGGCGCAGGCGATCGTGGCGGACCAGGCGGCGGGGGTGCTCCGCGCGGATTGCACGGTGGGCGACGTGTATCTGCTCGTCGGCTGTCTGTCGTCGGTGGTCCGCACGGGAAGCGGGGACTGGCGGCGGTTTCTGGAACTGGCGCTGGAGGGATTGCTGCCCCGGGGCTAGTCGGCCAGGCGCAGCAGATGAGATCTCAGTTCGCCGCTGTCGTGCATCGCGATCAGCACGGCGGTCATATTTCGCACGCCGGGTTCGCGGACGATCAGCCCGTCTGGAACGGCGAAGTAGCTGCCACCCGCGCACTCGCCGGTGCTTTCCCAGCGGCGCATGATCCGGTCCACCTCGTCGAGGGTGAACATCGTCGCGCTCCACCGGGAACCGTCGGGGTATCGGACCTCGACGTCGACGTTGTCCACCTCGTCGGGGTTCTCGCCGCCGCCGACGAGGAAATGCGCGTCGAACGCCGAGGTGCGCACGACGTAGTACGCGGAGCCCCAGCCAGCGGAGAGAACTTCGGTCGCCACGGAGGGAAAGCCTAACGGGCCGCTCCGGAAACCAGTCCGGAACGGCCCGTCGGCATCGAAATCAGGCGAGGTCCTCCAGCGGGACCTCGGGGTCGGCCAGGCGGTCCGGGTCCACTGCCTTGCCGGAGCGGATGAGCGCCTTGATCGGGTCCGTGACGTCCCAGACGTTGACGTTCATCCCGGCCAGGACGCGGTTGTCCTTGAGCCAGAAGGCGATGAACTCGCGCCCGGGCACGTCGCCGCGGAACACGACGCGGTCGTGGCCCTCGATCGTGCCCAGGTACTCCATGCCGAGGTCGTACTGATCGGTGAAGAAGTACGGCAGCTCATCGTACGACTCCTCCTTGCCGAGCATCCCGGCCGCGGCGACGGCGGGCTGGTTGAGCGCGTTCGCCCAGTGCTCGACGCGCAGGTGCTTGCCGAGGAACGGGTGGTAGGCGTTCGCGACGTCGCCCGCGGCGAAGATGTCCGGGTCGCTCGTGCGCAGGCTCGCGTCGGTGACCACGCCGTTGTCGACGTCGAGGCCGGCCGCCTCGGCCAGTTCGACGTTCGGCTTCGCGCCGATCCCGGCCAGGACGGCGTCCGCGTCGAGGACGCTGCCGTCGCCGAGGCGGATCCGCTTGCCCTGGCCGCCGTTGGTGATGTGCTCGACCTGGACGCCGAGCCGCAGGTCGACGCCGTGCGCGCGGTGCAGGTCGGCGAACACCGGGGCGACGTCGCGGCCGAGCGCGGTGATGAGCGGCAGTTCGAGCGCCTCGACCACGGTGACCTCCACCCCGGCCTGGCGCGCGGCGGCGGTCGCTTCGAGGCCGATCCAGCCGCCGCCGACGACCACCAGCTTCGAGGCGGTGCCGAACAGCTCCTTGAGCCGGTCGGCGTCCTCGATCCGGCGCAGGTAGTGGATCCCCGCGGTGTCCGGCAGCTCGCGCGGGCTCGCGCCGGTGGCCAGGAGGAGCTTGTCGTAGCCGAGGCTGGCGCCGTCGTCGAGCGCGACCTGCTTCCGGTCCCGGTCGATCGCCGTCGCCTTGACGCCCTGGCGCAGGTCGACCTTCTTCTCGGCGTACCACGCGGCGTCGTGCACCTGGAAGCTCTCGGCCTCCGCGTTGCCCGCGAGGTAGTCCTTCGACAGCGGCGGACGCTCGTAGGGCAGGTGCCGCTCGTCGCCGACGATGGTGATCTTCCCGTCGAATCCCTTGTCGCGCAACGCTTCCGCGGCCTTCGCTCCGGCCAGCCCGGCTCCGATGATGACGAACGACGAGGTCACTGACGAACTCCTTCGATGCGGGGACGACGGGAGTACTTATATCACTAGCGAAGTTTGGTCTTATTCGGCTGCCCGGTCAAGTTCCCCTGATCAGAGGTACCCAATTGAGACAGCACCTACCCGGAAGGGTGTTACTTCGCCGTTCAGTAGCTGCCGCCGCCGTACCCGCCCGCCGGTGCGGAGCTGGTCGTGGTGATCGCGGTGCCGTCCGACGTGGCCATCCACCAGAGCCCGCCGTTCAGGTTCAGGCCCTGGCCGTTGGTCTGCCCGGCGGACTTGTCGCCGATGTATCGGTACAGCGGGTGGCCGCTGAGCGTTTCCTGCTTGGACCCGTCCGGCCGGGTGATGGCGCCGACGCTGCCCTGGGCCGGCCCGGTGAGCGGGGTGCCCGCGGCGACCGGGGGCCAGTAGCTCGCGCAGCTCGCGGCGCAGGCGGACTGGCCGTTGTGGTCCGCGGCGAACAGGTAGATCGTGTCGCCTTTGCTGTCGGTCAAATGCGTCGGCGCGGCGGGTGGTGCGGCGGTTGTCCCGCCGCTGTTGCCGCCGCCGCATGCCGCGGCGAACAGGCCTGCCGCGGCCAACGCGGTCAGCAGTCCGAAAGTTCTTGGGGTTGTGCCAGTCATCCCAGCCTCCAGCGGTGCGTGGGTGTCGCCCTTTCTCCGACACGCGGCTGGCTCCAGAACGGTTCAGCCGGATTTATCAAGCGTCACAGCGTCTGGACGGGAGAGGCCTCGGTGCGTACGGTATGGCAAGCCTAACCTTAGTAACTCTCCGAGGAGGACCCATGCCAGAGCGTGCGCTCGACCGGGCCGTCCCGTTCGTGCTCGGCCTGTTCCGGATCGTCGTCGGGCTGCTGTTCGCGGCCCACGGCGCGGCGGCGCTGTTCGGCGTCTTCGGCGGCGGCCCGAAAGGCGGAACCGTCGCGGCGGGCGTGTGGCCGTCCTGGTACGCGGCCGTGATCCAGCTCGGTTGCGGCCTCCTGGTCGCGTTCGGCCTCGGCACCCGGATCGCGGCACTGCTCGCGTCCGGCTCGATGGCGTACGCCTACTTCGTCGTCCACCAGCCGGACGGTTTGCTGCCGCTGCAGAACCACGGGGAGCCCGCGGCGATGTTCTGCTGGGCGTTCCTGTTGCTGGCCTTCACCGGGCCGGGGGCGCTGGCGGTGGACGCGTTGTTCCGGAAGCGGCCGGACGATGCGCGGGGTGTGGTGAGTGGCGAGTCGCGGGGCGCGCTGAGTGCGGTGCAGGTCAGTCCTGGCGGGGGCGAGTAACCGGGTAATGCCGGTCGAGAGGCGGTCAGACGAGGCTCGCCGCGCGTGACTATTGCGCGGCGAGCCAGGGCCGGGAAAAGACGTCCGGGGCGCTCCACGGGATTGGCTGCATCGCGTCGGGGGTTCGCGAAACCGTTGCGGTGTCGGCGATCGCGGCGTGGTGCTGGCCGTCGATCGATGAAGACTCCGCGCAGCGTCCTTGGCGCGGTCCAGATCAAACCCGGCACGCGCGACCACTCGGAGTTGGGAAATGCCGTCCGGGGCGCTCCGCGGGGGTTGCCTGCATCGCGTCGGGAGTTCGCGAAACCCCTTGCGGTGTCGGCAATCCCTGCGTGGTGCGATCGACGGAGGCTCGGCGGCGGGACGTCTGGTCTAGAGGCGGTCAGACGATGCTCGCCGCACGCGACCATTGGGCAGCCAGTCGCGCAGCGTCCTCGGCGCGGTCAAGATCAACCCCGGCACGGGCGACCAGTCGGAGTCGGGAGATGCCGTCCGGGACGCTTGGCGGGCGGAAGCAGCCGACGACGATATCCCGTTCATACAGCTGATTCGCGGCAGCCACAGCCTGCTCCGGAGAGTCCGCGGGAATCGACTGCACCGCACCCGGCGCGCGCGAAACCCCTGCGGCGGCGGCGATCGTGGCGGCGGCGCGGTGCAGCTCCTCGACCCGCGAAGGCTCCGCAACGATGATCCGGCACGCTTCCGCCGCGCTCGCTGCCGCGGCGGGGGCGAGGCCGGTGTCGAAGATGAATGTCCGCGCTGTGTTGACCAGATGTTCGCGCAGCAGCGGTGATCCCAAAACCGCACCGCCCTGTGCGCCCAGAGCTTTCGACAGCGTGGCAGTGACCGCGACGTGCGGCGCGCCTGCGAGACCGGCCGCGTACACTGCACCCCGGCCGTTGCCTGCGACGCCGATGCCGTGTGCTTCGTCGACCACCAGGAAAGCGTCGTATTCAGCGCACAATGCCGCGGCGCGCACGAGGTCCGTGGCATCGCCGAGTACCGAATAGATCGACTCGACCACCACGATCGCCCGTTCCTGCGACCGGTCCCGCAGCAAGCGCTCGAGGGCGTCCAGGTCGTTGTGCGGGCAGATCGCGACGGGGGAGCGGGACAGCCGCGCACCGTCGATCAGCGAGGCGTGGATGTGCGCGTCGGTGATCAGCAGTGTGTCCGGCGAGCCGAGGGCGGTGATCACGCCGATGTTTGCCGTGTAGCCGCTGGAAAAACCGAGCGCGGCCGGTTGCCCCGTGAGGCTGGCCAGTTCCCGTTCCAGTTCCGTGTGACACGGTGTGGTGCCGGTGACGACTCGGGACGCGCCAGCGCCGACGCCGTACTTCTCGACGGCTTGGACGGCGGCCGCGCGCAGTCGAGGATCGGTGCTGAGGTTCAGGTAATCGTTCGACGCGAGGTCCAATGTGGACTTTCGCGGGTGCCGCCGATCGTCGGTCCGCCGGACGAGACCGGCGACGTGCCGGTCCCGTTCGGCGGCGGTGAGCCAGTCGTGCATCGACACCATGGCGGTCACGCGTTGGGTGCGGCGGCGGTGCCCGCACCGCGTTCCCGGAGTGCCGGGGTCGCGTGCGCGGCCTGCTGCTGCTCACCCGCGCCGAGGACCTCGAAGCCGGCGTCGGCGATCATCTCCAGGTCGGCCTTCGCGGCCTGGCCTTCGCTGGTGAGGTAGTCGCCGAGGAACAGCGAGTTGACCACGTGCAGCGCGAGCGGCTGCAGCGACCGCAGGTGCATCTCGCGGCCGCCGGCCATCCGGACTTCCGTTGCCGGGCAAGCGAACCGGGCCAGCGCGAGGATGCGCAGTGCGCGCAGCGGGCTCAGTTCCCACGTCCCGGCGAGCGGCGTGCCCTCGAACGGCATCAGGAAGTTGACCGGGATCGAATCGCTGCCGATGTCGCGCAGCGCGAAGATCGCGTCGATCAGTTCGTCGTCGGTCTCGCCCATCCCGACGATCAGGCCGGAACACGCGGAAAGCCCCGCGGACTTGGCCTTTTCGACGGTGTCGACGCGGTCGTCGTACCCGTGCGTCGTGCAGATCTCGGAGTACCGCGACTCGCTCGTGTTCAGGTTGTGGTTGTACGCGTCGACCCCGGCGTCGCGCAGCTTCTCGGCCTGGCCCTCCTTGAGCAGTCCGAGGCA
This sequence comes from Amycolatopsis sp. Poz14, assembly GCF_006704225.1. Lineage (NCBI taxonomy): Bacteria > Bacillati > Actinomycetota > Actinomycetes > Pseudonocardiales > Pseudonocardiaceae > Amycolatopsis > Amycolatopsis sp. Poz14. Next base: position 6,982,465 of record NZ_JACLHD010000001.1, on the reverse strand, counting down.
GGCGCACACCTCCACGTCGGAATGCGCGGACTTCACCGCCTCGACCGCCTGGGCGACCCGGTCGACGTCGCGGTCGCTCGGCCCGCGCCCGCTCGCCACCAGGCAGACCCGCGACGCGCCGCCCTGGATGCCCGCGCCGGCCTGGCGCGCCGTTTCCTCGGCGGACAGCCACGAGTACTTGAGGATCTGCGCGGACGACCCGAGCCGCTGCGAGCAGTACCCGCAGTCCTCGGGGCACAGGCCCGATTTCAGGTTGACGAGGTAGTTGACCTTGACCCGGTTGCCGAAGTGCGCGCGCCGCAGCCGCCCGGCCGCCGCGACCAGGCCGAGCACGTCCTCGTCCGGCGCTTCCAGCACCGCGCGGGCGTCAGTTCGGTCGAGTACGCCGCCGGCCAGCTGCCGGTCGGCCAGGTCGTCGAAGGTTTTGAACACCTATCAAATCCTAGGCGGCCGATCGGCCGGAAGCAAGCGGCGGGCAGAATGAGAGGGGTGAAGGTGACGCGAGACCAGATCGTCGACCGGGCGTACGAGCTTTTGCGGGAAGCGGGGCTGAGCAGCTTGTCGATGCGCCGGGTGGCCCTCGACCTGGGGGTCCAGCCGGGCGCGCTGTACTACCACGTCGCCAACAAACAGGAGCTGCTCGCCGTCGTCGCCGCGCGGATCCTGAAGGGGCTGCCCGGGGTGGCGAAGGACCCGCGCGAGGCGGCCGGGGACTTCCGCTCGGCGCTGCTGCAGGTCCGCGACGGGGCCGAGGTGGTGTCGTTCGTGCAGGCGTACCGGCCGGATCTGCTGGTGCCCACGCACGCGTTGCGCCGCCTGTTCACCGGGAAGTACGACGAGCGGCGCGCGGAGTGGGCGGCGCGCACCGTTGTCCACTATGTACTCGGGTTCGTCGCGGAGGAACAGAACCACGCCGAGCTGGTGCGCGCCGGGATCGTCGAGGAGGATCCGTCGCACAGCGGGGATTCGGACGAGGCGTTCGGGTTCGGCATCGACGCTATCCTCAGTGGACTGTCGTGAGTGTCTGTCGCGATGGGACCGGGATGGACACGCACGAGGCCGGACCGAGGAGCGCGCCCGTTGTCGCAGTCGTCAGGTCTGGTGTCGCGGATGGAACGGCACCAGGTCGTCATCTACCTCGGCGCGCTCGCCGCCGGCGCACTGGCCGGCTGGCTGGCCCCGTCCGCCGGGCCGGGGCTGGAACCGGCGATCAACCCGGTGCTGGCGGCGCTGCTGTACGTCACATTTCTTCAGGTGCCCGCCGCCGAATTGGGCCGTTCCCTGCGTGACGGCCGGTTCCTCGGCGCCGCGCTGGCGGTGAACTTCGTCGTAGTGCCGCTGGTCGTCGCGGCGATGTCCGCCTTCTTCCCGGCTGGACAAGCGCTTCGGCTGGGCATGCTGCTCGTGCTGCTGGCCCCGTGCGTGGACTATGTGATCGTCTTCAGCGGTCTTGCCGGAGGCGGCAGCCGCCGCCTGCTCGCGGCGACGCCGTTGCTGCTGCTCGCGCAGATGATCCTGCTGCCCGGATTCCTGTTCCCCTTCCTCGGCGCGGACCTGGTGCAAGTCGTGCGGGCCGGGCCATTTCTCGAAGCGTTCCTCGTGCTGATCGCGATCCCGTTGGCGCTGGCCTGGCTTACCCAGGCCTGGGCGGCCCGGCACGCCGCCGGTCGCCGGTTCGCCGACGCGGCCGGGTCCGCCATGGTGCCGTTGATGGCCGCGACGCTGGCGACGGTGGTCGCGTCGCAAACCCCGAAGCTCCACGGCGGACTCGGCCCGGTCGCGTCGGTGGTGCCGTTCTACGTGGTTTTCCTGGCGGTGATGGCGTTCGCCGGACTGGGCGTCGCGCGGCTGTTCCGGTTGGACGTTCCTGGCGGGCGCGCGATCGTTTTCACCGGTGCCACGCGGAATTCGCTGGTGGTGCTTCCGCTGGCACTGGCGTTGCCGGACGAGTTCGCGGTCGCGGCGGTCGTGGTGGTGACGCAGACGCTGGTCGAGGTGGTCGGCATGGTCTGTTACGTCCGCCTAGTGCCCCGTTTGCTGACGTAGCCGGGGATAGAGGCGCGCCGGTTCGCCGCGGTCCAGTTGGGCGCGCAGGCGGGCGGCGCCGTCCGGGAGGAACGGGCTGAGTTCCGTTGCCAGTTCCCGGCAAGTGCTTACGACGGTCCCCAATGCCTCTTCCAGTTCGGTGCCGTGCAACGTCCAGGGCCGGGTCTGTTCGACGTACCGGTTCGCGTCGGTGATCACCTCGGCCAAAGCCCCGGTGGCTGCGCGGAAGTCGAAGTCGGCGAGTGCCGAGTCGATCCGGTCGGCGAGCGTGTGCACGGTCCTTAGTGGACTCGACGGGGCGATCCGGTCGGTGCGGCGGGCCAGGCTGAGCACGCGGTGCACGAGATTGCCGAGACCGTTGGCGAGTTCGTCGTCGGCGCGCGCGATCAGCCGTGCTTCGGTGAAGTCGGTGTCGCCGAGCGGGGCGACCTCGCGCAGCAGCCACCAGCGGACGGCGTCCGCGCCGTACTGGCCGATCAGGTCCGTCGGGCGGACGGTGTTGCCCGTGCTCTTGGAGATCTTCGCGCCGTCGAGGGTCAGGTAGTCGTGCACGAAGATGGTGTCCGGCAGCCGTTCGCCCGCGGAGAGCAGCAGCGCGGGCCAGTACACGGCGTGGAACCGCAGGATGCCTTTGCCGATCACGTGCACGCGTTCGGCCGCTTCGGCCCAGCGCGCCGGATCGGCGGTGAGGTAGTTGGCGAGTGCGTCCCACCAGACGTAAATCACCTGGTCCGGGTCGCCGGGCACCGGGATGCCCCAGCCGTCCGAGCGCGCGGCGGGCCGGGACACGCTGAGGTCGGACAACCCGGAGCGCACGAAGCCCAGCACCTCGCGGAGCCGGGCGGCGGGCTCGATCCGGAGGCGGCCGGATTCCAGCAGGTCCCGGATTTTTTCGGAATAGCGGGAAAGCCGGAAGAACCAGTTCTGTTCGGTGACGACTTCCGGCGGGGTTTCGTGTTCCAGGCAGCGTTCGTCGTCCGCGTAGAACTGTTCGCAGCCCACGCAGTAGCGGCCGGTGTAGTCGCGGAGGTAGAAGTCGCCGCGTTGGGCACTGGCTCGCCACAGGCGCCGGACGCCGTCGAGGTGGCGGAGATCGGTGCTGGTGCGGAGAAAATCGTCGACCGCGAGCCCGAGCGGTTCCTGTAGCGCGGCGAATCGCGCGGCGCCTTGGTTCACGAACTCCTGCACCGGCACGCCTGCCGCCTTTGCCGCGGTGACGTTCTTGAGAGCATTGTCGTCGGTGCCGGTGAGCAGGTGGACTTTGGCGCCGCGCAATCGCCGGTGCCGGGCAAGGACGTCGGCTTGCACGAGTTCGAGCGCGTGCCCCAAATGCGGTTCCGCGTTGACATAAGGGATCGCGGTGGTGATCAAGTCGGTCATGGACAACCCTCTCCGCCCTCGGACGACGGCGGAGAGACCCCGGCGACGGCCGGGGCTGGTCGTGTCAGCGCACGAGAACGGGCCCCAGGTCGGGGCTCGCCATGCGTGCGGTGGTCATGCCTTCCATGATGGCCGGGCGCGCCGCTTCGGGGCCACTGGTTTTCAGCGTCCGGTCGTGCCGTCGATCAGCTCGCGCAGGATGTCGGCGTGCCCGGCGTGCCGTCCGGTTTCCTCGATCATGTGCGTCAGCGCCCAGCGGACGCTCGGACCGTCGCGACCCGGCAGCGCGGCGGCGAGATCCGGGCAGCTGTCGAGAACTTCGTTGGCGAGCTTGACCGCTTCGCGATAGCGGGCGACGACGTCGGCGACGTTGTCCTTGGTGCGAAAGGTCGATGGCCAGCTTTTGACGGTCTCGCCGAGAAACAGCGACCGCTCCACGAAGGTCAGATGGTTGAGCAGGCCGACGAGATTCGTCCCGGACGGCACCATGGCGGTGTGGGCTTCAGGTTCCGGCGCGCCGTCGACCTTGGCGGCGACTGAGGTGCGGAGATAGTCGAGAAATCCGCGCAGGACTTCGGTTTCGCTGCTTCCGGTGCGGGGCGGCGGGGTGTCGCGACGGCGGGCCACAGTGGTCTCCTCAAGGGTTCAGGCGGATCAGCAGGACGTGGTCGACGACCTCGGCGGTCTGGCCGTTCGGTCCGGTCGCGAGGCGGGTAGGGGAGTCGGCGCGCTCGACGGCCCACCGCGCCGGGTCGAGGGCGAGGTCTTCGGCGATCTCGGCTGGACTGGGGAAATGCGCGTCCGGGTCCTGGTTCCACGACCACGGCGCGATCGAGCCGTGGTCCACGACCAGCAACCGGCCGCCCGGCCGCAGTGCGTGCGCGGCGGTGCGCAGGACCGCCGACCGGTCCAGTTCGAAGGGGGTCTGCAGGTAGTGCGCCGTCACGAGGTCGAATTCGCCTGCCGGAAAGCTGACCCGCAGGTCGTGCCGCACCGCGGTGATCCGCGGGCCGGAGAGGCGGTTGACGGCGACGGCGGAGATGTCGGTGGCGGTCACGGTCCAGCCGCGGCCGGCGAGCCAGCGGGCGTCGCCGCCGTTGCCGCAGCCCAGGTCGAGCGCGTCACCAGGGGGAAGGCCGGAGACGGTTTCCACGAGCCGGGCGTTCGGCTTCGGGTCCGCGGGCGGCCGGGCGGCGTGCACTTCGTCCCAGAACAGGGTCGCGTCGGTGGTCATCGGTCGGCTCCTCGGGTCGGGTGCGTCCAGCGTCGCCGGAGCCGGGCCCGGAGCGCACGCGATCTTGCCGGAACGGCAACTCCCCGAGTGGGGAGGCAGGTGCGATGCGGACCGGCCCGCGGCCAGACTCGAGCCTGAGCAGGGTTTACCCGCTGTGGCACCGGGGCGGGGTTTCCCGCGACCACGTGCTCGGCTGCCGCGTCCCGCCCAGCAGGACGAGCACGTCCGGGCTCACGCCCGCGCGCACCCGGGACGCGAGCTCCGGCGACGTCTGCCCCAGTGCGGAGTAGACCGCGCGCACCAGGAACCTCGCCGCGAGCGGGGAACGCCTGGTGCGCAACGAGATCTCCATCAGGAGGGCCTCGCGGTCGCACGTGCGGCCGCGGCTCGCCGCGACGACGCCCAGCCGGGTTTGCTCGGCCAGCGGAAGGCAGCGCAGCAGGCTGTCGACGACGCAGTCGACCGCGAACCGGTTCCGTTCCGTGCGGGGCAGGCGAGGCCCGGGCAGAATTTCCTTCCGCACCACCATGGACCATCAACTCCTGGCCGCAGAGTAGCCGATCCGAAGCGCGCGGTGCCGTTCCTGTTCCGTGCGACGGAAAACGATCCGGGCCGAGTCCCTTGTGGACGGTGTCAGCCGGGCGAGCCGGACAAAACGGCGAGCCGGTCGAGGGACTCGCGGATGCGCGCCGGGACATCGTCGCGGCCGGGGCCGGCCGGGACCGACAGGTGCAGCGTCGCGTGGCTCGTGCCCGCCGCGCCGGACTCGACCAGGAGCCAGCCGCCGTCCCATTCGAGCCGCAGCCGGTCACGGCGCCCGGCCGGGGGCGCGGCGACCGGCTCCGGCAGCCATTCGTCCTGGTGCGCGGCATCGGACGCGACGGCGTACACCGCGTTCCGCGGGCGCGGGCATCCTTCGCTGCGCTTCGAACTCGCTCATGATCTTGGCTACCCGTCGCGCGGCGGCGCGAAACTGCGGAGTCCACAGTGGACGCTCACGGACGGTGCGCTGCCCGGTTCAGCCCGCGGCGCGCAGGATGGCGTCGAGTTCGGCGGGCGTGCCCAGCGTCCGGATTTCGGGCGGCGCGAGGCAGCCGATCCGGTGGTCGTCGTCGCGGACCGCGGCCGCGAACTCGGCGACGCGGGACGCGGGCGGCGCGACCGTGGGCCCGGCCAGGTAGCGGATGACGATGAGGTCCTCGCCGGAATGCGTTTCCACGGCGGCGGCCCAGCCGTGGATCTCGTCCCACAGCAGGGCGACGTCGCGGCCGGGGTAGGCGGGCAGGTGGCCGTCGAGCGCGACGTAGGCCGACACCGGGGTGTCGTGGTCGACGGTGCAGGACTCGAGGCCGATGCCCAGTGCGTTGGTGACGTCGGCGAGGTAGTTCCACAAACGCACCGAAGCGGGGTGCGACGGGCCGGTCTGGGCGGTGTGCAGCGGCAGGGACACGGGGACAACGCCTTTCTCGCGCGAAGGACTGGCACGGACCAGGGGTGGCCTGCTCTGCGCCACGGGCCGCATCCGGCGGCGCGGCGGGGTTTTCCGGCTAGCGGCCGGAACGCGCCCTTGCGGGCGGTCCGGACGTGATTCCCGGTGAAGGGGCACGGGAAACCTGCGGAACGCGGGGAATCGGCCCGCGTGCTCGGCAGGACATCGGACTCACCTCCGCCGCTCGACAGGGGACGCTCTTTTCTTCTAGCATGTCATCGAAACGATGACAACTGCCAAGTCGTCGAGAGGATGACGCGATGGCGGAGGTGGACCCCGGCCTGCTGATCCAGGGCGTCCGCGACGCGGTGCTGGCCGCACGGGACGGCGGAGCGGCGGCCGACCGGTCGATGGCCGCGCTTTCCGCGCTGCGGGCGCTGCGCGACCAGCTCGGCGCATGGGAACCGGAACTGATCGCGGCCGCGCGCGCGGCGGGCGCGAGCTGGGCGGCGCTGGCCCCGGCGCTGGGCGTGGCGAGCAGGCAGGCGGCCGAACGCCGGTACCTGCGGCTGCGGCCGTCGGCGACCGGAGAGGCCACCGGCGAAGCCCGCGTCGACGCCGAACGCGGCCGCCGCGCGGGAGACCGGGCAGTCGCGGACTGGGCCCGGCGCAACGCCGCGGTGCTGCGCCGGCTGGCCGCGGAGGCGAGTGCCGCGCCCGGCTTGGACCCCGCCGGACAGGAAAGCGCCGACCGGCTCAGCGTCGCGCTGGGCGACGACGACGTCACGAATCTGCTGCCGCCGCTGGCCGACGTGCGCGCGCATCTCGAACCGCGGCACGCGGCGCTGGCCGACCGCGTCGGGGAGATCGGCGAACACGCGAACCGGCTGCGCGAGAACGCGGCCGGGCAGCGGCGCGGTCGTGCGCGATGAGGGGGAGTGGTGTTCCGGTCTCGTTGCGAGCCGGTTCGCGTGGTCGGCGGGTGCTGTCTCCTCGCGCGGGGAGCGGGAGCGGTGTCCGGGTCGCGACGTTGCGCATCCGGCTCCGTGAACTGCGGCGGCCGATGGTGTCTCGGTGCGCGGTGAACGAGTGGGGAGTCCAGGCTGCGGGGTTGCGGATCAGGTCGCATGGGCAGCGGCCGATGGTGGCTCGGCGTGCGTTGAGCGGGCGTGGTGTTCGAGGCGTTCGGTGGCGGGCCGGTCCGCGCGGGCGGCGGCCAACAGCACATCCATGCGCATTCAGCCGCGAAAGGTCTCCCGCTGGAGGATCGGCGCGAACCGCCCGGACCGTGGCCTGCCGCGTCCCCGGGGCGGGCAAGCCAGCACCCGAACAGCCCCGTCCGCGAAGGGCGAAAACCGCGCGCAATGAGCCGAACGTCTCTTCCCGGGGGCCCCGCGCTGCCGACGTTCCCGGGATCCGAGATCATTTCCCGCGGCGGCATTCGTGCGAGCCGCCGTCCGTAAGGCATGCTATTCGCGGTTGAGCAGCCAGCCGCGTACTTTTCCTGCCCGGACGCAGGCGTTCCGGGCTTCCTGAGGAGGGAAAGAGCGATGAGTGAGCTGACCGACCCGGTGATCGACCCGCCGGGTTCGCTGTCGATCGAACGGGCCGACCGCTCGCCCGCGGCGGTGCTGGCCCTGAACGGGGACCTGGACCTCGGGACCGCCCCGAAATTGACGGCCGCGGTCGCCGAGACCCTCACCGGGAAGCCCCCGGTGCTGGTACTGGACCTGACAGGGGTCGATTTCCTCGCCTCGGCGGGACTGACCGTCCTGCTGGCCGCGTGCCGGGAGGCGCCGGAGGGGACGCAGGTGCGGATCGTGGCGTCCGGCCGGGCGACGTTGCGGCCGATCCAGCTCACCGGGCTGGAGCAGAGTCTCCCGCTGTACCGCACGCTCGACGAGGCGCTGGCCGCGGAGTGATCAGTGCGCCCCCGCAGTGCGCTGGAGCACCACAAGTGCGACGTCGTCCTGCGGGGGCCGCGATCCCACCATCGCGGCCATGATCCGGGCGCAGGCCAGTTCCGGGTCCTCCGGCCGGACCAGCTCGGCGAGCTGGTCCATGCCGGTGTCGACGAGCCGGTCGCGGCGCTCCACGAGACCGTCGGTGTAGAACGCGGCGACGGCTCCCGGCACCAGCTCCACCGTGGTGGTGCGCCGTTCGACGGTGGCCCCGACGGTCAGGCCGACCGGCGGGTCCGGCGGGGCGGGCACGAGCCGCGCCGGTTCGCCCGGCGCCGCGACGACCGGCGGCAGGTGCCCGGCGAGCGACAGCGCCATGCTGCCGTGGCCGGGCCGGAGGATGCCGTACGCGACCGTCGCCATCACTCCGTGTTCGAAGTGGTTCGCTTTGCGGTCGAGTTTGGCGAGGACGGTCGCGGGATCGTCGCAGTCGAGCGCGTAGGCCCGCAGCGCGCTGCGGAGCCGTCCCATGATGACCGCGGCTTCGAGGCCGTGCCCGGACACGTCGCCCATCACGATGCCGGTCTGGTCCCCGGGAAGCCGGAACACGTCGTACCAGTCGCCGCCGAGCCCGGCCTCCGCGCCCGGCACGTAGCGCGCGGCCAGGCGCAGGCCCTTGACGACCGGAAGCACGCCCGGCAGGAGGCTGCGCTGCAGCGCGATGGTCGCGGCCTGGTTCTGGTGCATGATCTCCGCCTGCAGCACGGCGGCCAGCCGGTCGGCCAGCAGCCGCAGGGTTTCGATGTCGGTGGTGGTGAACCGGCGGTCCCGGGCGGCTCCGATGTGCAGCACGCCGACCAGTTCGGTCCCGGCCAGCATCGGGACGCCGAGCATGGTGTGCAGGCCGCGCTCGGCCAGCAGCGCGTTCAGCACCGTGGTCCGGTCGACCTGGTCGATGACGACCGGCTCCCGGCGCGCGGCGACGGCGCCGGCGAACCCCGCGCCGACCGGCACCTGGACTCCCTGGTAGATCTCCTCCTCGAGTCCGGCGGCCGCGACGGCGACCAGGCGCTGCCACCGGGCATCGTGCCGCAGCACGGTGGCGGTGTCGACGTCGAGGACGGCGCAAGCCCGGGTGAGGATCTTGGTGAGCTCCTCGCCGAGCGCGGCGTTGCTCGCCCCGGGGCCGAGGATTTCGGCGAGGCGAGCCCGCGATTCGGGCTCCGGCGCGTGAGACGGCATGCAGCGACAGTAGCCGAACCGGCCCCGGGAACCGGAGATGCGCGCCAGCAGGTGTGAAGTCTGCCCCGTCCGGGTACGCCCGATTGGGCACCGGCGAAGTCGAGCACGAGAAAGGGACTTCCCCACGTGAGGTCAAGCGGCTGCGGCGAGGGGCGGCGAAACGCCGCGGCGTTTTCCGGCGCGAGCCCGCGCGCCGTCGCGCAGTCGGCGGGAGAGTGGTTCTGTTGTCCTGTCCAAACGAGGGACCGGCGGTGACCGGCCCGGGCTCCGGGGAGGGCGACGCACCCTGGGCACTGGACCTGCGGGGCACCGGGGTCGCGACGCTGCCGAGCCTGCGCGCCTGGGCGGGCAAGTCGCTGGGGCATCTGTCCCCGGACCATCTCGCGGACGTCCTGATGGTGATCGAGGAACTCGCGTCGAACGCCTACGAGCACACCTCGGGCCCGTCGTATGCGCGGCTGACCGTGCTGTCCCGGCCCTGCGTAGTGGTGATCGAAGTGGACGACCCCGAGCGCGGCCGCCCGAAGGTCCGCCCGCCGGACTTCGACCGGGCGCGCGGCCGGGGGATGCTGCTCGTCGACCGGCTCGCCGACGACTGGGGAGTGCACGAGCATTCCGTCGGCAAGACGGTCTGGGCCCGGCTCGGCTGCGGGGTGCCGGCGCGGGAAGCCTGCGAATCGTCCCGCTGAGGCTCATCGTCCCTGTTGCGGGTCGGAGTCGTCGTGTTCGTCGCGCGACGTGCCCTGTTCGCCGCGGATGGTCTCGCGTTCTTCTTCCGGGGTGTCGCCGTAGACGTCGTCGGATTCGCGCGGTTCGGTCATGGTTTCGCTCCTTCCGTTCCCGGTTCGGGTACCCGGTGGCGGCCCCGGCAACCCGGTTGCCCGCGGGGGCATCGGGTACCCGGCGGGCGAGGCGGAAGGAGGCGCGGGATGGCCGAAGGGGACATTCACACCAGTCGCGAGGGCGGGCTGTGGAAGAACCGGATCGAGGGGATCCGGCGGGTGGCGAACACCGCGGCGCGCCGCGCGGACGCGGTGTCGGTGGGCCGGGAAATGGCGCGGGCGCGCGGGGTCGGCCATTACGTCCACGGCGAGCCCAAGGCCAACGGCGACGGGGAGATCGTCGAGCAGTGCTGCTACCGGCACGCGCCCGGGTGACCGGCCGTTTTCGGGGCGGTGCGGCGGAAATCGCGGTTTGGCCAGACCGGACGGGGGTATCCCGGCGGCCCGACCGAGATGGAGGACCGCCATGACGACGTCTGTGCGCACTGAAACGGAGGCCCGGCCGCTGGGCAGAGTATTCCGGCTGCCGGGGGTCTACCGTCCGCAAGAGGACACCGCCTTGCTTTCGAGCGTGTTGTTGGCGGACACGCGCATCGGGTGCGGAATGCGGTGCGCGGACGTGGGAACCGGCAGCGGTGCGCTGGCCATCGCCTTGGCCCGGACCGGAGCCGCGGTCGTCGCGGCGGACATCTCCATGCGGGCCTTGGCTTCCGCGTGGATGAACACCGTGCTGCGCGCGCTCCCGATCGGACTGCTCCGCGGCGGGCTTGAGGAAACCGTCGAAGCCGGACCGTACGACGTCGTGGTCGCCAATCCTCCGTATGTGCCTTCGCCGACGCCGACCGTCCGCTCGACTCGCGCTTGGGACGCGGGGCCGGATGGTCGCGCGATGCTGGACCCGCTGTGCGCCGCCGCTCCTTCGCTGCTGACCCGTACTGGTGCGCTGTACCTGGTGCAGTCGACGATGTCCGATGTGGACAAAACCCGGTTCGCGCTGGCTGCGGGAGGGTTGCGCAGCGAGGTGCTGGCGCGGGCGGAAGTGCCGTTCGGACCGGTGGTCTCCGGACGCCTTGAGTTCTTGATCGAACGCGGTTTCGTGCGGCCCGGCGACCGCACGGAGGAACTGGTGGTGCTCCGTGCCGCGCGATGAACGCCGGGTCCGGGTGGTGCCGGGCGGGCCGGTCCTGGTGGAGGGACCGGTCGAGGTGTCCACTCCGGACGGGGGCACGGCGCGGTCGGACCGGTTCGTCGTCGCGGTGTGCGCTTGCCGGCGCAGCAAGAGGTTTCCGTGGTGCGACGCGAGTCATCGGAAGCGGGTCCGCGGCACTGGCTGACCCTGCGGCGGCCTGGTCGCGGGTGCGCGACCAGGCCGTTGTCCTCAAGGCAGCGGCTGGCGCAGCGAGGACAGTCCGTCCTGCCAGCAGCCGAGCAGGTGCTGGTCGAGTTGTGCTTCCAGGAACCCGGTGGCCTGGATCCCGAACACGACGTCCGCCGCCAGTTCCGGTTCCGGTTCCGCGGCGAGCAATCCGCCCACGACGTCGTGCCGCATGACCTGTTCGTGCACCGCGTCGGCCTCGATGTGTTCGGTGTAGAAGAACCGGCAGGCTTCGGGCGCGCCGAGGCGGCGCAGGATCCGGTCCATCCGCTGCGCGCCCGGGGCGGTGGTGATCTCCGCGGCGGCGAAGTGCCCGACCAGCGCCCCGCGCGACGCCCGGTGCAGGCCGAACATCGACATCATGTTGACCAGCGCGAGCATCGGCCCCGGAACGTGCTCCAGCAGCGCCAGGTACCCGTCGGGCAGGTCCGCCGCCGCGAGCAGGTCCGCGAACAGCTTCGCGTGCACCCGGTCGGCGCGGCCGCCGCCGAACTCGTCGAACTCCACTGCCACCAGCCCGGCCTTCGCCGGACCGGACAGCCGCGGGATGACCCACGCGTGCGGATCGGCTTCCTTGAGGTGGTAGATCGACCGGTGCGCGAACAGTTCCTTGACGTGCCACCATTCGCCCTCGGCCAGCAGGAAACCGACCGCTCCGTCGGCGTCGCGTTCGGTCAGCAGTTCGTCGAGTTCGGCGTCCACGTCGGAGCCGCCGGGAACCGCGTCGCGCAACGCGGAACGGAACGTGTTCTCCAGCTCTGCCCGGATTTTCAGCAGCGCGGTGTCCCACTCGCGGTCCGCGTCGACGCCGGGCAGCCCGCGGTAGTGCAGTTCGTAGCAGAGGTGCAGGGCGAGGTGGAGATCGTCGCCGAACGGGTCGGCGTCGCGGAGGTCGACCGCGGTCTGGACGGCCGGATCCCGCAGGATTTCCAGCAGTGCCGCGGAGACCGGTCCGCGCGCGGTCGGCAGTGCGGTGAGGGAGGTCGTCATTGTCCCCGGGTACCCGTCTGGAGCGAGGTCACGCGTGGGACGGTGCGCGCGGTGAGCATCGCGACGACTCCGTCCGGCCCGGCTTTCCGTTGCGCGGCCGAGCCGGTGCCGTCCCGCAGCACGGCTTGGACGAGCCGGTGGGCGAGGTCGTGGTCTCCGGCCGCTCGGAGGGCGGGTCCGGCATGGCGGAGCAGATCGGCGACGGCTTCGGCGGCGGGCAGCGGTCTCTCGCGGACCGGGTCGACGAGGGCGCCGGTGAGCCCGTGCCGCGTCGCCGCCCACACCGCCGCCGAACCGATCTGCGGGTCGAGCGGGGCTGCTTCGATGCCGCGTTCCAGGTCAGCGAGTGCGGTCGCGACCAGTGCCCGCGAGAGGACTGCCTGAACGAGCGCGCCGTCGACGGTCAGCGGCACGTCGGCGACCCGCAGCTCCACTGTCGGATAGCGCGGCGAAGGCCAGGCGAGCCAGAACGTCTGCTCGCGATCCACCAGCGCCCCGCACTCCACGAGCGAGTCGACGAGCCGCGAATGCTCGGCGTGGGACCTCGCGTGCGGGGAGAGGCCGGAGCCGGGAAAACGGGTCTGCAGCGCCATTCTCCAGCTGTGGAGCCCGGTGTCCCGGCCGCGGTCGAACGGTGAGTTGGCCGACAGCGCGAGCAGCGTCGGCAGCCATCGCGCGAGGTGATTCACGACCGCTACCGCGGTGTCCGCGTCCGGGACTCCGACGTGCACGTGGCAGCCGCAGGCTTCGTAATCGGCGGCCAGATCGCCGTAGTGCGCGTCGATCCGCGCGTACCGGTCCGGCGGCAGCGGCTCGGCGGGGGAGCGGAGGGGGCCGACCGGACTTCCGGTGGCGAGGATCGCGCAGCCGGCGTCGGTCGCGGCGCGGGACAACGCCAGCCGGCCGCGGCACAGCTGGTCGCGAAGCTGCGCCGCGGTCGTGCAGACGCCGGTGGCGTGTTCCACCTGGGTCGCGCGCAGTTCCCGGTGGACGGCCGCCCCGTCCGCGAGCCGCCCGACTTTCCCGAGAACCTCGGCCGCGACGGGCATCGGACGGCCGTCGTCCGGCGCGGCGAGCAGGAATTCTTCCTCGACGCCGAGTGTCGGTACGTCCATCGGCACCTCCCCGGGCCGGAGTACCCGCGCGGCGGCCCGGCAACCTTTTCGGGAGATTCCGGTCGAGACGAGATCAGGCGTGGAAGCGGGTGGTCTCGGCGAGCGGGGCGCGACCGACGGCGAACCGGTTCACGGGCGCGGTGCGGTCGGCGTACCCGAACGAGATCCCGAACAGCAGCTTCCCGCGGTCGAGGCCGAGCGTTTCCCGGACCGTGTCCGCGTAGAAGCTCAGCAATCCTTGCGGGCAGCTGGAAACTCCGTGCGCCTGCATGGCCAGCAGCAAGGTCTGCCCGTACATCCCAACATCCGCCGCGAGCCGGGCCTCGGCGGTGTCCGGGGCGAACAGCAGCGCGACGTGCGGGGCACCGTAGAAGCGCAGGCTTTCGGCGTCGTAGGCGGCGCGCGCGTCGTGGTCGTCGAAACCGATCCGCAGCGCGCCGTACAACGCGCCACCCGCCGCGGCTCGGCGCTTCTGCTGCACGGCTTCGTAAATGGCTTCGCTGTACGGAAAATCGACCGACCGGCGGCCTTCCTGGTGTGCGGCGACCAGTGCGTCGGCGAGTTCGTCCCTCTTGGCTCCGCTGACGACCTCGACCTGCCACGGCTGCGCATTGGAATTGGACGGTGCCGCGGCGGCGAGGTCGAAGATCTCGCGCAGGGTGCGGTCCGGAACGGGATCGGGCCGGAACGACCGGGTCGCCCGCCGCCCGCGGATCAGGGTCGCGGCGGCGTCGGCGAGTTCGGGCATCGGGAGTGCCTCCTTAGGTAAACGTTCTCGTATACCTAAGCACGGTAGCAGGCTGCGGCGGCTTAAGTAAACGTTTCTGTACACTTGACCGCATGGTCGAGGAGAAGCCCCGCCGGGCCGGTCGCGGCGGCCGCGAACGCGTGCTGGCGGCCGCCGCGGACCTGTTCGCCCGCCAGGGCATCACCGGCACGACGATGGAGCAGGTCGCCGCCGCGGCCCCGGTGTCGAAGCGGACGCTGTACCTGCATTTCCCGGTCAAGGACGATCTGGTCGTCGCTTACCTGCGCGAACTCGTCCGCTCCGGCGACACCCTGCACGACGTGCTGACCCGCGCGGATCTCCCTGCGCGGCAACGGCTTCTGGCGATGTTCGACCTACCGGACGCCGAACCGGTGCGCGGCTGCCTGTTCGTGGACGCAGCGGCGGAGTACCCGGACCCGGCCAGCGCGGTGCACGCGTACGCGCGGGAGCAGAAACTGCTGATGCTCCGGCTGGTCACCGACCTGGTTTCGGAACTGGGGGCCGCCGATCCCGCCGCGCTCGCCGAGCAACTGGTGACGCTGGCCGACGGAGCCGCGAGCCGAGCGATGGTTCTCGGCGATCCGAGCTACGGCCGTCATGCGCGTGCGGCTGCGGAGGTGTTGCTGGAGCGCGCGGTCGGCTGACCACCGGTGGCGGCCGAGGCGGATCGGTGGGTGCGGCGGACGGGAACTGCTCGGGGGAGCACGTCGTGGCGGCCGTGGCTGGCTCGGCCCCGTCTCGGTCGCTCCGACTACTCCGGCCAGCCACGCCGCCACGCCGCCACGCCGCCACGCCGCCACGCCGCCACGCCGCCACGCCGCCACGCCGCCACGCCGCGGCGCCGCGGCGATCGGGCGATGCGGCGATCGGGATCGAGGCAGCCGGGGTGGCACGGCGATCGGAATGGCGATCGGGGCGGTGCGGCACTCGGGGCAATGTCGCGAGCGGAAGTGCGGCGTTGCGGGCGGCGCTGCGATCGGGATCGTGGCGAATCAAGGCGGTGCAACGAGTGAAACGCAGCGATCGAGGCGGTGCGGCGAGTGAAATCGCACCCGCCGCGAGCGGTGAAGAGCGGGCAAGGGCGGAGCCTGGGGTTGCGACCGCCCTTGCCCGAACCGGCCGGGAGGGTCTGGCCCGGCCGGTTCGTCCCCCTTGGCCTCGGTCCCACCCTCCCGGCGGACGCGACGCACCGTGGAGGACGCTGCCGGGAAGGTATGGAACGGGTCTGGAGCGCCGCTGGAATCCGCAGGTCAGCGCGGTGCGGGGCGGTCGGTGAGCGGGACTTCGCGGACGAAGCACGCGGCCGTCAGGGAGAGCAGCGCGACGACGAGCGTCGCACTGGCGACCGCGTGCAGGCCGTCGGCGACCGCGGCCGGTGTGGTCTCTCGGGTCAGCGCGCTGACGTACAGCAAGCCGAACAGGGCCGCGCCGATGCCGCTGCCGAGCGTCCGGGTCAGGGAGCCCAGGCCGAGCGCCGCGCCGAGGTCTCGGGGTTCGATGCTCAGCCGGATGATCAGGATCGTGTTCTGGATCAGGCAGCCGAGCCCCGCCCCGAGCGGCAGTCCGGTCAGCGACGCGAGCAGCGGATCGGTGTCCGGTCCCAGAAAGCACACCCCGGCCATCCCGACGGCGACGCAGGCGCTGCCGATGATCGGCAGGATCCGGAAACGGCCGGTGCGGCGGAGGTATCTCGAACTCGCGTTCATCACCACGACCATCCCGGCGGTCATCGGGATCAGCAGCAGCCCGCTGAGCGACGGCGGCACGTCGCGCGCGTTCTGGAAGTACAGCGGGAGAAAGGTGACTGTCGCGACCATGGTGACGTTGAAGGCGAAGCCGAGCACCTGCGCGAGCGCGAAGTTGCGGGTACGGAACATCCGGAACGGGACGAGCGGCTCGAGGCAGCGGCGTTCCACCAACACGAACGCGGTCAGCGCGGCGACCGCGGCCGCGCACAGGCCGAGGATTGTC
This sequence comes from Amycolatopsis sp. Poz14, assembly GCF_006704225.1. Lineage (NCBI taxonomy): Bacteria > Bacillati > Actinomycetota > Actinomycetes > Pseudonocardiales > Pseudonocardiaceae > Amycolatopsis > Amycolatopsis sp. Poz14. Next base: position 6,966,231 of record NZ_JACLHD010000001.1, on the reverse strand, counting down.
GGCGAGTTCCAGGCGTAGCGGGTGCCGACCCAACTGGTCGCCAAGGTGAGGCAGACGACCGCGGCGACCAGTAAAACCGTTCCGCCGTAATCGATGCGTGTCTTCCCGCTTTTCGCCGGAAGCCGGACCCCGACGACTGTCCCGATGAGACACAACAGTCCGAACGGGACGTTGACGTAGAAGATCCAGCGCCAGCTGAGCGCGTCGGTGAGGAACCCGCCGGCCAGCGGGCCGCCGACGAGGGAGAGGCCCAGCAGCAGGCCGGTCCAGCTGGAGATCCGCGTGGATTCCTTGGGCGGCACCAGAACCTGGACCATCGCCATCGCCCCGACGAGCAGTCCACCGGCCCCGATCCCTTGCAGCGCACGGAAACCGATCAGCGCGCCCATGGTCGGAGCCAGCCCGCAGAGCATGGATCCGGCCAGGAAGACGGCCACCGACAGCAGGAACATCGCCTTGCGGTCGAACTGGTCGCTGAGCTTGCCCCACACCTGGGTCGACGCGGCGATCGCCAGCGCGTAGGCGGTGATGATCCAGGTCATCGACCCCGGTCCGCCGAGGTCCGCGGCGATGCTGGGCAGCGCGGTGGCGACGATGTAGCTGTCGAGCATGCCCAGCGCCATGCCGGACAACGCCCCGGCGATGCCGATCTTGACGCGCCGGGTGAACGGGCTCGTTTCTTCCGGCACGGCGGTTTTCGGCATGGCTGGACGTCCTTCCCCCCGGGTGCTGTGCTCCCAAGGTAGCCATAAAAGTGCCCACTGGGCAAGTTTGCCCGGTGGGCACTCGGCCATCCGGACTAGGCGAGCTTCAGCAGCAGTTCGCTCAGCTCGACCGGCATCGTCACCATGCAGTCGTGCCCGGTCGGCAGCTCCCACACCTGCGCGGGCGCCCCGTTCGGCTGGATCGCGGGGACCGGGCGGCGGATGATGCCCTCCGGGGTCGTGCCGACGCAGTGGATGTGCGTGCGCGGGATCGCTCGCGCGGCCGGATTGTCGAGCCGTACCGGTTGCTGCAGGCAGCGGACCGGCTGGTCGGAGAGCATTCCGCGCACCCAGGCGACGTCGTCCGGGTCGGTGACGCCGAACAGCCCGAACGGCGCGGGCCGCTCCGGCAGCGGCGGGACGCGCCAGCCGTCGCCGTGCTGCTGGGCGAGTTCGATCAGGCTTCGGCTCACCGGCTGGACGTCGACCGCGGTTTCGCCGTCCTCGGGCACCATCGCGTCGAGGTAGACCAGCTCCGCGACCCGGTCCGGCACCTCGTTCGCGGCCGACGAGATGACCAGCCCGGCATAACTGTGCCCGACCAGGACCACGTCCTCTTCTCCGCGGAGCAGGTCCACGATGTCCTGGACGTGGGTGTCGAGCCCGATTTCGGGGCTGAGCAGGTGTTTCTTGTCGCCGTAGCCGGTCAGCGAGGGCGCGAGCACTCGGTGCCCGGCAGCTTCCAGCAGCGGGACGACCCGGTCCCAGGCGCGGCCGCTGTGCCACGCGCCGTGCACCAGCACAAACGTAGTCATAGTCAGGATTCCTCGGTTTTGCGGTTACCGGAAGTAACCCGGTACTGTTTGAGAACCATCGTGATCGTCCGCAGCGCGGCGGGCAATAAGGCACTAATTAGTGCCCCGGTTCTCCGGAGGTAACCATGGCCGACGAGGTGTGCCGGACCCGAGTGGTCCTGGAGATCGTGGGCGACAAGTGGGCGCTGCTGATCGTCCGCATGCTGCGTGACGGGCCGAAGCGGTTCACCGAACTCAAAAGGGAAATCGAGGGGATCAGCCAGCGGATGCTCACCGTGACGCTGCGGGATCTGGAGCGCGACGGGATTCTCACCCGGACTGTCCACAATGTCATGCCGCCGCACGTTTCCTACGAGCTGACGGTCATGGGCCGGACCCTCCGCGAAGCGACCGCGCCATTGCTGGAATGGAGCGTCGAGCATTTGGCGAAGATCGAAAAGGCCCGTGCGGACTACGACGCTCGCTGAACGGAATGTGCCAGTTCGCTGAACCGGCGCAGCAGCGGATCGCTTGACCGGCGCGTCGGCCACAGCAGGCGCAGGGCCACGCGGGGCGCGTTCCGCAGCGGGAGGTGCGCGACGCGCGCGTGGGTGTGCGCTTCCGCGGCCGAGGTGGTGGTCGATCCGACAGCCCGGCCGGAGGCGATGATCGTGAGCCATTCGTCGTAGCTGCCGCACTGGATCACCTGCGCGGGCCGGTTTTCCGGCGGCCAGTCGAGCGGGCTGGTCGCGCCGCTGACCGTGTTCACGACCACCGGATGCGCGGCCAGTTCGGTCCAGTCCAGCTCCGTGCGCGCCGCCAGTTCCGAACTCGCGGCGACCGCGGCGAGCCGGTCTTCCTCGAACAGCAAGGTTCCGCTGATCCCGGACGCGTCGATCTCGCCGCGCACCAGCGCCGCGTCGACGTCGCCGGAATGCAGGGCGGCCACGATGTCGTCGCGGCGCAGGAGGGTGGCGGTCGCGCCGGTCGCGGTTTCGAAGGCGGTCAGCAGGTCGCTCGCCCACGGATCCGGCAGCGCCCACTGGAACCCGATCCGCAGGCCCGCGTTCCCGCCCGCCGCGGCGAGCGCGGTGTCGAGATCGCGCAGCACGACGTGCAGCCGCCCGAGCAACTCGCCGCCGGCCTCGGTCGGTTCGACGCCGTGCGGCGTGCGCTCCAGCAGGCGCGTGCCGACCGACTCCTCGAGCTGCTGGATCGTGCGCGTGAGCGCCGGCTGGGTGATCAGCAGTTCGCGGCTCGCGGCCGTGAACGTGCCGCACGTCGCGACCGTCACGAACGCGCGCAGATGCCGCAGTTCGACCTCCATGCCGGGCAGCCTACCCAGCTATGCCCGCCGTGCATGGCGCCGTTGTGACAGGCATTTCCCTGTCAGGTTCCGGATTTCTAGCGTGGGAAGCATGGACCAGGAGATGACGGCCTTCCCCGGCTGGATCGCGCGCGACTCCGCCGGAGCGACGCTCGACCGGCTCGACCCGGCGATGCTGGACGACCTCGACACCACCGTTCGCGTGCGCTGCTCGAGCATCAACTACAAGGACGCGCTCGCGCTGCACGGCCGCCCCGGCGTCGTCCGGCGGCATCCGCTCGTCGTCGGGATCGACCTGACCGGCGAGGTGCTCGCGTCGCGGCATCCGCGCTGGCAGGCGGGCGACGTGGTCACGCTCAACGGCGCTGGTCTCGGCGAAGACCTGCACGGCGGGCTGGCTGGCCTCGCCGCGGTCAACGGCGACGACCTCGTCCGCGTCCCCGCGCAGCTCGGCCCGCTCCGCGCAGCGGCGATCGGCACCGCCGGATTCACCGCCGCGCTGAGCCTGCTCGCGCTGGAACGCCACGGCCTGGCCCCGGAAACCGGACCGATCCTGGTCACCGGCGCGGGCGGCGGCGTCGGCTCGATCGCGATAGCGCTGCTCGCGGCGGCTCGGTACGAGGTCATCGCCGCCACTGGCCGTCCCGCTGAGCTGTCCTCGCAACTCACCGCACTGGGCGCCGCGCAGGTCCTCGACCGCGCCGAACTCGCTGCTGCGGGCAAGCCGTTGGGCAAACAACGCTGGGCAGGCGTGCTCGACGCGGTCGGCGGCTCGGTCCTCGCCGGTGCGCTTGCCGGGCTGCAACACTCTGGCGTCGCGACGACCTGCGGACTCGCCGGAGGCGCCGAGTACCCCGGCAATGTCCTGCCGTTCATCCTGCGCGGCGTCTCCCTGCTCGGGATCGATTCGGTCCGTACGCCTCCGCTCCGTCGCGAGGCCGCCTGGCAGCGCCTGGCGCAGTTGCTCGATCCGGTGCTCCTGGACTCCGTGACGCGGGTCGTCCCGCTCTCCGCCGCCAAGGACGCAGCCGCTTCGCTCCTGGCCGGTTCCGGTACCGGCCGCATCGTGGTCGACGTCGCTTCGGCCTGAAAGGAATGACAATGGATGCCTTCGACGAACTGATGACCTTGCGCGACGCCCCTCGTCCCGCCGCCGACGAGGTCACGATCACCGGCTCGGACCCGCTTTTCGCGTCGCCGTTCCGGATCGGCGAAACCCTCGCCGACGCACTCGCCGCCCGCGCCGTCGCCGCGAACGATCTGTGGGAGCTGCGGACCGGACGTCGGCAGAAGATCGCGGTGGATGTCCGCGCTGCCGCGGCCACCGCTCTCGGCGGTGAAGACATGACGCTCATCCGTTCCGCTTCCGGCGAATACCGCCCTGCACCGCTTTCTCCCGCCGTTGAGCACATGGTCGCGCTCACCCAGCCTTGGCCGACCGCCGATGGACGGTGGTTTCTGCCGCATTTCAATCTGCCGCATTTGGAACGCCGGGTTTTGGATGTTCTCGATTGCGAGGCGACGCCTTCCTCGGTTGCCGCTGCTGTCGCCAAGTGGAAGGCCGAAGATCTGGAAGACGCGATCGCCGCCGCTGCCGCTTGTGGGGGAGTCGTGCGGACGCCGGAGGAATGGCTCGCGCATCCGCATGGCGCGTATCTGGCTTCCCGGCCGGTGGTCGAGATCAGCAAGATCGGGGAGAGCGCTCCTTCTCCGCTGCCCGCTGGGGGTGCTTCGCCGCTGTCGGACGTCCGGGTCCTGGACCTGACTCGCATTCTGGCTGGGCCCACTGCCGCGTTGAGCTTGGCGGAGCACGGGGCGAATGTGTTGATGGTGACGGCTCCGAATCTTCCTCAGGTGGCTCCGTTCGTCCGGGATACCAGTCATGGCAAGCGAAGCACTTATCTTGATTACTCCACTGTGGACGATGACGCGCGGTTGCGTTCTTTGGCGAGTACCGCGGATGTTTTTGTGGAGGGCTATCGTCCCGGGCGGATGTCGGCTCATGGCTTCGGTCCGGAGGATCTCGCGGCGCTGCGTCCGGGGATCGTTTATGTGAGCGTGGACTGCTTCGGTTCCGGTGGTCCTTTCGGGATGCGTGCTGGATGGGACCAGGTCGCGCAAGCCGTGACTGGTGCTTGTGTGATTCAGGGAGGGGACCGTCCACAGTTGACGCCTGTTTATTTGTGCGATTTCCTCACCGGATTCCTGGGGAGTTACGGCGCGATGCTGGCTTTGGCGCGGCGGGCTCGGGAAGGTGGGTCTTATCACGTGCGGGTTTCGCTGTGCCAGTCGTCGATGTTGTTGCAGCGGCAGGGATTGCTGACCTCCTACGCGGATGCGCCCGGTCGTCTTTCACACGAGGAATTCGAGCGCTACGCGGTGGTGGACGACGGGACGATCTACGGCGACCTGAAGAGCCTCGGGCCGGTGATCCGGATGAGCGAGACCCCGCCGCGGTGGGAGGGGACTACGCCTGAGTTGGGGAGTTCACGGCCGGAGTGGTGACCTGCGGTTTCCGCGGTGATCCGCTCGACTGTCGGGTATTCCTCCGTTCCTGGTGGCGGCTTTGTGCGAATTGCTTTTTCCGTCGTCAATCCGCGTTTTTGTCTATGCTGTAAGGGGAGAGATGATGGCAGACGCTGAGTACGAGGGCGAGATGGACCGGGGGCGGGCCGCGCTGGCGGTGCGGGATTTCCGTGCGGCCTACCGGCATTTCGGGCGGGCGCACAATCTCGGTCACGACGTGCTGGCTGACCACCTGGCGGCGCATCGCGGGCTGCTGGCTACCGCGTGGAAGCAGCGACGGTGGGATCGGGTGGTCGCGCAGCTCTTTCTGATGGGTGGGGCTGCCCTGTTTGACCGGAATCCGCGGAACCCGTCCGGCGTTGCCTGAACCGCACTTAGTCCGAGGACGTACTATTATGGGCGATGCGGGGACAGGCTCCGGCGGACCGGACGGGCTGCTGGGGCGCGGGTGCGTAGTTAAGGTCGAGGGATGTCGACAGCAGTGGGTGGGTCAGCGAAAGGCAGCTCGCGGGCGGGGCGGCGGGTGAGCCTGGAGGCTCCGACGGATCTCGCTGCCGCGCCCGGGTACGGGGCTCGACGGCTGTACCAGGCGTATTTGGCGGCTTGGAATCGGCATGTCGACTCGGTGCTGACGGGGCCGCAGTTCGCGGTGCTGTCGGCGGTGCGGGCGTATCCCGGGTTCGATCAGACCGCGTTGGCCAAGGCGGTGGCGCTGGACACGTCGACGATGGCTGATGTGTGCCGGCGGTTGGAGAACCGGGGGCTCATTGCCCGGGGTCCGGCGCCGCATGATGCGCGGGCGAAGGTTTTGACGTTGACGGATGACGGGTTGGCGGCGTTTCGCGAGGTGACTCGGCGGACTCGGAAGCTGGATCAGGCGTTGCTTGCGGGGTGTCCGGAGGAGCGGCGGGGGGAGATTGCGGGGATGTTGAACGAACTGGGGGCGCTTTGGGAGGCGGTTGCTGAGCGGTCGGAGATTTGAGTTCTTCCGTGGCGGCTCGTCGCCTGGCGGCGACATCGCTTGGGGGTCGCGTGGGGCACCCCGAAGCTTGATTGTGCTGACGGTTCGGGGGTGCTTGTCAAGGCGGGAAAGATGCCTTGACAAGCACCCCCGAACCGCAGGGGAGCTTCGTATCGGGGTTGGGGGAGGGCTGGGTGCCTCGATCGTTGGGTGTGCGGGCTGCGGTTTGGTGGTGGGTGGCTGGTGGGGTGCGCGGGCTGCGGTTTGAGGGGTGTGCGTGGCCGGTCGGGAGCGCGCGTTGCGGTTGCGGGGTGCGTGTGGCTGGTTGGGTTCGCGCGTCGCGGTTGGGTGCGCGGGTGGCTTGGGTGGTTGGTCGCGTTGGGTGGGCGGGTGGTGCCTTCGCCCAATGAGGTTTCTCGGTAGCGCGGTGGGTGGGTGCGCGTTGCGGTTGGAGATGCGCGTGGCCGGGTGGTTGGTCGCGTTGGGCTCGCAGCGTGGGTTGTGGCCCAATGAGGTCTTCTCGGTAGGGCGGCAGGCGGGGTGCTGCAACGGTGCTCGTCAGGGCAGGTGGGGCGCTGGCGGCGAGGCGGGCTTTGCGCCTCTGGAAGTCCGTGAAGGGCTCCTTGAGGGAATCAGATTCCCTCAAGGAGCCCTTCACGGACCGCGGCCTCGCGTGGCGGGTTTCGTCGGTGGGTTGAGAGTCCTTGCCGCTGCTGGAATCCCCAATGAGGTTTTCTCAGTAGGGCTTGGTGGGGGTGTGTCGCCGAGGGGCGAGGCGTGGGGCCGCTGGTAGGACTGGATTTGCTGAAGATCAAGTCCGAGAGATTCCAGAGGCCCCACGTGATTGCCTATGGTGCCACGCTCGACGTGGCGCGCGAGCTGGCCCTGTTCGTCGCGCGTGTCCTGCACGCCGAACGCCGTCGCCGCGGCACCCGCCGCGGCCGGCGCGCGTTGACGCCGTTCGGGCAGGCGGTGCTGGCGCTGGCCTGGTTCCGCGACGCCGTCCCGGTGCACCGCCTCGCCGTCGGCCACGCCGTCAGCGTCGCGACCGCCTACCGGTACCTGCACGAAGCCATCACCGCCCTCGCCGCCCACGCCCCCGACCTGCACCAGGTCCTGGAACAACGCCGCAGCGCCGGGGACGCGCACGTCATCTTGGACGGCACCCTCATCGCCTGCGACCGGGTCGCGGCGACCACCGTCAAAACCAAAGGCCGCAACCGCGGCGCGACCGTCCATCTGTGGTATTCGGGCAAACACCGCTGTTTCGGCGGGAACATCCAGTTCCTCGCCACCGCCGACGGGTTCCCGCTCTGGGTCTCGCCCGTGCTGCCCGGCTCCCGCAACGACCTCGCCTCGGCCAGGCACCACGGCATCACCGGCGCCCTGACCGCAGTCGCGGCCCACGGCCTGAAAACCCTGGCCGACAAGGCCTACCACGCAGCCGGCATCGGCATCCTCACCCCGGTCAAGAAAACCACCGGCCGACCGCCGCTCACCCTCGACGAGCACGCCTTCAACCTGCTCCACACCCGGCTGCGCTGCCTCGGCGAACGCGCCGCCGCAATGTTGAAAACCCGCTGGCGAGCACTCCGACACGTCACCCTCTGCCCGAAACGCATCGGCCACATCACCCAAGCAGCCCTCGTCCTCACCCACCACGAACACCACGGACGCTACTGAGAAAACCTCAATGTGGCATTGGGTGCGTCTGACGCACCGAACGCCACATTGGGTGCGCATTGTGGCGGCGGGTCGGGGGAGGACGCCCGGCGGGCGAGCCTGCGAATGGACCTCTCGCGGTCGGCGGCGGGTCGTGAAGGGGCCCTTGGGGGAAGGTGCGCTGTGAATGGACCCCTCGTGCGCGGCGGCGGGGTCGTGAAGGGGTCTTTGAGGGAAGCCAAGCCTGCGAAGGGGTCTCTCGTGCGTGACGGAGGGTCGTGAAGGTGTCCCTCGTGGCGGCGGAGGGTCGTGAAGGGTCCCTTCAGGCAAGCCGGGCCCGCGAAGGGACCCTCGCAGGCAACAGCGGGTCGTGAGGGGACCCCTGAGGGAATCAGCGGCTGTGAGGGTGGCCCTCACGTACCGCCGCCCCGCCCCGCCGCACTGCATCGCCCCGCTGCCCCGCCGCATCACCCCGCGAACCGCAGCATCGCCGCGTTCGGTGACTGCGCCGCCACCCTGCGCGGCTGAAAGCGCCTCCCTGCCAGCAAATTCCCCGCAGACTATTGCGTGTTCGGATAATCCGTGTTCGGATTAACCGCGTCCGGGGCTAGGTGAGCCGGAGGCGGCTAGCGGGTAGGAGGTCGGCAGGTGGCGGCGAGTCAGTCTTTCGAGGTAGTGGTCGCCGGCGGCGGGTTGGGCGGGCTGTGTGCTGCCTTGTCGTTGCGGCAGCGCGGGTTGCGGGTCACGGTGGTCGAGGCGGCGCCGCAGCTGGGGGAGATCGGGGCTGGAATCCAGACTGCGCCCAATGCCAGCCGGATCCTGATCGGGTTGGGGTTGCGGGCCGAACTGCAGCGGGTTCGGTGCGAGCCGCAGGATCAGGTTCGGCGGAGGTGGGCCGACGGCAGCATTATCGCGCAGTTGCCGCTCGGGCAGCGGGTCGTGGACAAGTACGGGGCGCCTTACTGGCACTACCATCGGGCGGATCTGCATTCCGTTCTGCTGCGGGCGTGCATCGACCCGGACGGGGCGGGGCCGGTGGTGAAGGTGGCTACCGCGGCGAAGGTCGTGGATCTTGACCGGGGGAATCCGGAGCGGCCTGCGGTGATTACCGAGGACGGGCGGCGGTTTGAAGGGGACGTCGTCGTCGGGGCGGACGGGATTCGGTCTGCGGTAAGGGATCTGGCCGGATTTGACGACACGCTCGCGTTTTCCGGCGAGATGGCGTACCGGGCGTTGATTCCCGGGGATTCGATCGCGGCGGATCCGGCTACTCGGTTCCTGGTCGATCGTTACCATTCTACTATTTGGTATGGGCCCGACAAGCATCTCGTGCATTACATGATCCGCGGCGGCGAGTATCTGAACGTGGTGGCGATCGTGCCGTGCACGGAGGAAGTCGAGAAGAACTGGAGTGCGCCGGCCAGTGCGGAGCAGCTTGCTGCCGAGTATTCCGATTGGGACGACCGGGTGCCGATGATGCTGTCGAAGGCCAAGGACGATGTCTCGGTCTGGGCGATGTACCGGCGGCGTCGCGATCCGGTGTGGGTGGACGGGCGCGTCGCGTTGCTCGGGGATGCTTGCCACGCAATGCTTCCGTACCAGGCGCAAGGGGCGTCGCAGGCGATGGAGGACGGGGCAGTCCTTGCCGAGGAGCTCGGGCAGGCGACGCGCGACGGGATCGACGCCGCGTTGACCCGGTATGTGCACCGGCGGGCCAAGCACGCCGGGATGGTGCAGGATGCCTCTTTGCAGAATATGAGTTTTTACCACTTGCCGGACGGTCCGGCGCAACGCGAGCGCGACGAAAAGCTGCGGAGTTTCGACGGCGAGTCCGATGTGTCCTACGACTGGCTGTGGAACGGAACTCCGCTCAACGACCCCGACAACGAATCGATTCACTACCAGTTCGCCCGATAGCACGAAAACGGCACACGCAGACTTCGCAAAGGAGCAAAGGCTATGCGTACCGGAGACCAGGTGGTCCAAGACTTGCCGTGGCGCTGGCGCGTCCAGGGCAAGATCTTCCTCATCGGCGGGCTCGGCTACATGTTCGACGCCTGGGACGTCGCGCTGAACGGATTCCTCACCCCGCTGGTGGGCACGGAATTCGGGCTGTCGGCGACGCAGCGGGGGTTCGTCGCCACCGCCAATCTGATCGGCATGGCGGTGGGGGCGGTCGCCTGGGGGACGGTCGCGGACCGGATCGGGCGGAAGCGGGCGTTCAGCATTACGTTGCTGTTGTTCGCGTTCTTCTCGGTGTTCGCGGCGTTGTCGCCGAACATCGAGGTGTTCCTGCTGCTGCGGTTCCTCGCCGGAGTCGGGCTGGGCGGCTGCATTCCGGTGGATTACGCCATTGTCAGCGAGTTTTCGCCGCGCAAGCAACGCGGCCGGGTGCTGTCCGCGATGGACGGGTGGTGGCCGGTCGGCACGACGCTGGCGGGGGCGTCCGCGACGCTGCTGGTCCCGGTTTCCGGGAACTGGCGGTGGATGCTGGTGTTGATGATTCTCCCGGCGGTGCTGTTGTTCTGGGCGCGGCGCGGGGTGCCGGAATCGCCGCTGTACCTGGTGCGCAAGGGGCGCGAGGCGGAAGCCCGGCTGGTCATCGACGACCTGGTCGAGCGCACGGGCGCGCCGAAGGAGCCGTATCGGATTCCGCCGGCGGTTCAGGAAGACAAGCGCGGCGGCGGGGTGTTCGCGGCCGTCGACCAGCTGCGGCGGGTCTGGGCGTACAACCCGAAGGTCACCGGGGTCGCGTGGGCGCTGTTCATCACCGTGATGCTGGTGTACTACGCCGCGCTGAGCTGGATGCCGTCGATCCTCAAGGCGCAGGGCTTCGGGGAGATCGCCGCGTTCGCTTCGACCACTTTGATGAACGCGCTCGGTATCGTCGGCGTCGTGGTGGCGGTGTTGCTCGTGGACCGCATCGGCCGCAAGCGGGTCATCGCCGCGGCCGGGCCGCTCGCTGCGGTCACGCTGGTGATTTTCTCGCTGGTGCTCGGGTCGGCGGGAGCCGCGGTGGTGGCGATCGGCGCGTTCGGGCTGTTCTCGCTCATCGTCATCCCGGTGATGTACGCCTTCGTGTCCGAGCTGTACCCCACGGAGCTGCGCGCGTCGGGCTTCGGCTGGGCATCGTCGTCCAGCCGGGCGGTCACCGGGTTCGCGCCGCTGCTGTTCGGGAGCGTGCTGTGGCCGGTGCTCGGGCTTCCGCTGACGTTCACGCTGCTCGGCCTGCTCGTCGTCGGAGCCGTGGTGTTCATGGTCTTCTGCGCGCCGGAAACCCGGGGCCGGGAGCTGGACCGGATCGACGACGAGACCGCGCCGGAGCCGCACCAGTCCGAACTGGACGCAGTCTGATCCGCCGCAGCAGAAAGGGAATCGCATGAAGCCCGCCGCGTTCGCCTACCATCGGGCGCACGACGTCGCCGACGCCGTCGGCCTGCTTTCCGACCTCGCCGGGCAAGGGCGGGAGCCGAAAGCGATCGCGGGCGGGCAGAGCCTGATGCCGATGATGAGCTTCCGCCTGGCCCGCCCGAGCGACCTGGTCGACCTCGGGCGGCTGCGGGACCTGCCGGGGATGACCGACATCGTCCACGCGGGTTCGACGCTCCGCATCGGCGCGATGACGACGCACCGTCAGGTCGAGGTGGCCCAGCTCAGCCCGGGGTTCGCGGTGCTGGCGGAGGCGATGCGGTACGTCGGGCACCTGCCGATCCGGTCGCGCGGCACGGTCGGCGGGAGCCTCGTGCACGGCGACGCCACCGCGGAGTGGTGCATGCTCGCGCTGCTGCTGGACGCGGTGATCGTCGCCGAAGGACCGAACGGCCGCCGCGAAATCCCGGCCGGGGAGATGTTCTACGGCTTCTACGCGACCGCGGTGGAGGCGGACGAGGTCGTCACCGAGGTCCGGTTCACCCGGGTGGCTCCGAAGGCCGCTTTGACCGAGTTTTCCCGCCGTGCCGGGGATTTCGCGACGGTCGCGGCGGCGGTGACCCTCGAACCTCGCCAGGACGGTTCCTTGGCAGGCGGAAGGGTGGTGCTCGGCGGGGTCGCGCCCGCGCCGTTGCGGGTTCCGGAAGCCGAGGCGGTGCTGGCTGGCGGCGAACCTGGGCCGGAGTTGTTCGCTGAGTGCGGCCGGGCGGCGGCGGAGGCGATCGATCCGCGGAGCGACGCGCAAGGCAGTGCGGATTACCGGCGGGCGCTGACGAGGACGTTGGTGGCGCGGAGTTTGGGGCAGGCATGGGAGAGGGGAAACCGGTGAGGGCATCCGAAGAACCCCGCTTCGACGGCCGGGGCGGCAAGTGGATCGGCGCGTCCGTGCGCCGTCGCGAGGATCCGCGGCTGGTCACCGGCCGGGGGCGGTTCGTGGACGACATTCATCTTCACGGAATGTTGCACGCCGGATTCGTGCGCGCGACCGTCGCGCACGGCAAGATCACCGAACTCGACCTCGGCGCCACCCGCGAGGTGGACGGTGTCGTAGCCGCGTACTCGGCGGAAGACCTCCAGCTCGGCGACATGGTCGCGCTGCTGGATCGTCCGCCCGAGGAGTTCACCCCGACCACGATGCCGATCCTCGCGCGCGGCAAGGTGCGGTTCGTCGGCGAGCCGATCGCGCTGGTCGTCGCGAAGGATCCGTACGCGGTCGAGGACGGCATCGAGGCCGCGCAGGTGAGTTACGAGGTCCTCGACGCCGTCGTTTCCGAGGAGACCGCGCTCGCCGAGGACGCGCCGCTGGTGCACGAGGACGCGCCGAGCAACGTGCTGCTCGACGTCACGGCGTTCGACACCCCGGGCGTCGACGAAGCGCTCGCGGACGGGTGCGTGATCGAGCTTGTCACCCGCAGCGGCCGGCAGAACGCGTTGCCGCTGGAGACGCGCGGCGCGGTGGCGTCCTGGGACGACCGCGACGAGCAGCTTCTCGTCCAGACCTGCAGTCAGGTGCCGCACCAGGTCCGGACCGTGCTGGCGCGTTCGCTGCGGATTCCGGAGCGTTCGGTGCGCGTCGTGGTCCCGGACATGGGCGGCGGCTTCGGGCAGAAATGCGTTGTGGGGCGTGAGGAAATCGCTGTCGCTGCGGCGGCGAAGCGCTTGCGGCGTCCAGTCAAGTGGATCGAGGACCGCAGCGAAGCGCTCGCTTCCGGGTTCCTCGCCCGCGAACAGCGATACCGCACGCGTGCGGCGTTCACTCCGGACGGCGAGTTGACCGCACTGGAATCCGACATCGTGTGCGACATGGGCGCGTACTCGTGTTATCCGTTCACCGTCGGCATCGAACCGTTGATGGCGGCGGCGGAAATGCCGTCGGTGTACCGAGTCCCGGCTTACCGGGTGCGGGCGAGGGCGATCACCAGCAACAAGGCGCCGACCGCGCCGTACCGCGGGGTCAGCCGTCCGCAGTACGTCATGGTGATGGAGCGGATCATGGACCTGGCCGCGCGCAAGCTCGGTCTCGACCCGGTGGAAATCCGCCGCCGCAACGTGATCACCGAGTTCCCGTACACCGGCATCAACAAGGTGACCTACGACCCCGGCAGCTACCTCGAATCGCTGGAGCTGGGCGAGAAGATCCTCCGCGACGAGGGCTGGTACGACCTGCGCGAGAAGAATCCGCACATCGGCATCGGCTACAGCTGCTTTTCCGAGCGCACCGGCTACGGCTCCGAGGCGTTCGCGAAGCGGAAGATGACCGTCGTGCCCGGGTTCGACGTGAGTGAGATCCGGATGGACCTCACTGGTTCGGTCGTCGTCACGAGCGGCACGATCAACCACGGGCAGTCCCACGAAACGACGTTCGCGCAGATCGTCGCGGAACGGCTCGGCGTCGACCTCGCCAAGGTCAAGCTGCGGCAAGGCGACACCGAACGGATTTCCTACGGCTGGGGCACTTTCGCGTCCCGGTCGGTGACGATCGGCGGTTCGGCGGTGGCGACGGCGGCGACCCGGCTGGGCGAGCAGCTCTGCCTCATCGCGGCGCACCTGATGGACACCCGTGTCGAGAACGTCGGCCTCGACGGCGACGGGGGAGTCATCCAGCTCGACGACCCCGGCCAGCGGCTTTCGTTCGAGGAGATCGCCGACGTCGCGTACCTGCGCAGCCACCTGCTGCCCAAGGAAGCCGAGCCGACGCTCACCGCCACCGCGGCGTTCGACGTCCCCGGCGACGGCACGTTCTCGAACGCGACCCACGCGGTGGTGGTCGAGGCCGACCCGGGCACCGGACAGGTGAAAATCCTCCGTTACGCCTGTGTCGAGGACTGCGGCGTGGTGATCAACCCGAAGGTGGTCGACGGCCAGGCGCGCGGCGGGATCGCGCAAGGCATCGCCGGCGCGCTGTTCGAGGAGGTCACCTACGCCGAGAACGGCGAACCGTCGGCGGCGAGCTTCATCGACTACCTCGTCCCGACCGCCGCGGAGATCCCCGACATCACCGTCGACCACCTCGAAACCCCGTGCGCCTTCACCGAAAGCGGCGCGAAGGGGGCCGGGGAGGGCGGCACGATCGGCGCGCCAGCCGCCGTGCTGAACGCGGTCAACGACCTTCTCTGGCACACCGGGGTCCAGCTGGAGCAGACCCCGGTCCACCCCGAGGCCGTCCTCGCCGCGCTCGCCGCGGCCGACCGGGAGAAAGCGGGTACCGGCGCATGACCGACAAACAGCTGATCGTCCTGACCGTCAACGGCGAGGAGCACGAACTGCTCGTCGAACCGCGGTGGACGCTGCTCGACGTGCTCCGGCACGACGTGGGCCTCACCGGCACGCACGTCGGCTGCGAGCACGGCGTGTGCGGGGCGTGCACGATCCTGGTCGACGGCGAACCGGTGCGCGCCTGCCTGATGTACGCCGTGCAGGCGGAAGGCTGCGCGATCCGGACCGTCGAGGACCTCGGCACCCCGGAGGAGCCGAACGATCTGCAGCAGGCGTTTTCGGAGCACCACGGTCTGCAGTGCGGCTTCTGCACGCCGGGTTTCCTCATGCTCGCCGAAGGATTCCTCGCCCAGGAACCGTCGCCGACGCGCGAGGAGATCCGGGAGACTGTGTCGTCGAACCTGTGCCGCTGCACCGGATACCAGACCATTGTGGACGCGATCGAGGCGACCGCCGCGCGGCGGTGCGCCGGATCCGGCAGGAAAGAGGACGCGGTCCGATGATTCTCGAGAACACCCTTGACCTTCCCGGCGATCCGGACACGGTGTTCGCGCTGCTCAACGACGTCGAGCGGGTCGCGGGCTGCCTGCCCGGCGCGGTGCTGGAGGGCCGGGACGGCGAGTCGTATCTCGGCAAGGTCAAGTTCAAGGTCGGCCCGGTCAGCGCCGCGTACGCGGGCAAGGTGCGATTCACCGAGATCGCCGAGGGCGAGCGTCGGCTGAGGCTGTCGGCCCGGGGCGCGGACAGCCATGGCAACGGCGACGCCGAAGCGGACGTCACGCTGACCCTGGTGCCCGGTCCGAAGGGTTCGGCGCTGAACCTGCATACGGATCTGGTGGTGCGGGGCAAGATCGCGCAGTTCGGCAAGGGCGCGATCAGCACGGTGTCAAACCGGATCCTGCAGCAGTTCGCGCAGAATCTCGGTGCGCTGCTGGAGAACGGCGGCACCGCACCGGCTCCGGCGGCACCAGCGGCCGCCACCGCGCCGGCCTCGGATTCGCTCGACGGACTGGCGATGCTGTTGCCGCCCAACGCGAAGCGCTATCTCCCGATCGTCGCGGCGGGCGCGCTCGGGCTGTTCCAGGGCTGGCTGCTCGGCCGGGTTCGGGCGCAGCACAAACTGATCAAGGAGCTGCTGCGTGAACGCGCCTGAGAACGGACTGCACGGCACCGAGACCGACCAGACCTACGCCCGCGCGGGGTTCGGAGCCGCGGTGCCGCGAGGAACCGCGCCGGTGCTGGTCGTGGTCGACCTGACTCGCGGCTTCACCGAACCGGAATTCCCTTCCGGCGCAGACCTTTCCGTCGAAGTCGAAGCCGCTGACGCACTGGTCCGGGCCGCCCACCAGAGCGGAGCGCCGGTCGTCTACACCGCGATCAGCTACACCCCCGCGGAGGCCGACGGCGACGCGATCGCGTGGCTGCGCAAGGCTCCCGGCATGCGGAGCCTGCGCGACGGAAGCGCCGAGGTCGCGCTCGATCCCCGGCTGGAACGGCACGACACCGACCACCTGATCGTCAAGAAGGGCGCGTCCGCGTTCCACGGAACGAGCCTCGCCGCGCTGCTCACCGGCCTTGGTGCGGACACCGTGCTCGTCTGCGGCGCGACGACCTCGGGGTGCGTCCGGGCCACCGCGGTCGACGCGGTCCAATCCGGCTTCAACACCCTCGTCGTCCGCGAAGCTTGCGGCGACCGCGCGCGGGGACCGCACGACGCCGCTCTCTTCGACCTGCAAGCCAAATACGCCGACGTGATCGGCCTGGGCGAGGGCGTCGAGCTGCTCGCCAAGGCCCGCTAGGAGTTCCCGCATGTCTTCTGTTTCCGACCGGGTGCTGACCCAGCCCGCGCTCGCCGACCTGGCGGACGTCCCGGCGGCCAGCGTCTGGGTGCGGTCCGGTTCCGTCCGGCTGCACGTCCTCGACTACGGCCCGGCCGACGGCGTCCCGCTCGTGGTGCTTCCCGGGATCACCAGCCCGGCGATCACCATGGACTTCGTCGCGCGCGAGCTGACCGACCTCGTCCGTCCGCTGGTGCTCGACGTCCGCGGCCGCGGCCTGTCCGACGACGGGTCGAGCTATGCCCTCGACGCGTACGCCGCCGACGTCGAAGCGGTCGTCGACCAGCTGAACCTGTCCGCGCCGCTGCTGTTCGGCCACTCGATGGGCGCGCGGATCGCGGCCAAAGCCGCGCTGTCCGGCGGGATCGCGGGCACCGTCCTCGCCGACCCGCCGATGAGCGGTCCCGGCCGGCCGTACCCGACCTCGCTGGCGGTCTTCGAGTCCCAATTGGACCAAGCGCAGCGGGGGACCAGCGCGGACGAGGTCGCCGCCTCGTGGCCGCGCTGGCCGCGCCGGGAACAGGAACTGCGCGCCCGCTGGCTCGCGTCGTGCTCTCGGGCGGCCATCGCGGCGACGCACGCGGGTTTCGAATCCGAGGAATTCCTTCCGCTGTGGGAAAATCTTCCGGGACCCGCCGTGCTGCTGTACGGCGCGGACAGCCCGGTGGTGACCGCAGCGGACGTCGCGGTGCTGGAGAAATCGAAGCATCCGCTCGCCGGCGTCGAAAACGCCGGGCACATGATCTTCTGGGACGAACCGCGGCCCGCCCTGCAGGCGCTGCGCTCGGCGCTGAAAGACCTGCTCGCCCGCTGACCCCGGCGTGTTTTTCGTACTCGGATAATCCGTATTCGGACAATCAAGGAGGTCGCCATGGACCAGAACCTGTTCAACGACATCTGCTTGCGCCAGCTGACTTTTTCCGGCGTGCACGAGGGCGAGACGGTCGTCGTGCTGACCCGCGGCGCCGAGCGCGCCGAGTACGCGGACGCCTTCCTCTGGGCGGCCCAGCAGCTCGGCGCGGCGACCTATCACATGCGGCTGCCGTCGCCGGCGAACGCGTCCGGCGCGTGGGCGGTCGGGCAGTCCGGTCTCGACCAGCTGCCGCTCGCGGTGGACGCGCTGAAGGCCGCGGACATGGTCGTGGACTGCACGTTCCTGCTGTTCAGCGAGGAGCAGTTCGCGATCCAGGCCGCCGGGACCCGGATCCTCACCGCGGTCGAGCCGCCGGAGCTGCTCGCCCGGCTGATGCCGACGAAGGAACTGCGCGAGCGCGTCGAGATCGGCGCGGAACTGCTGGCCAAGGCCAAGACCATGCGGATCACCAGCCCGCACGGCACGGACGTCACCTACCAGCTGGGCGTGTACCCGACGATGAGCGAGTACGGCTACACCGACCAGCCCGGCCGCTGGGACCACTGGCCCGCGGCGTTCGTCTTCACCGGCGGTTCCGACGACGGCGTGGACGGCAAGATCGTGCTCGCGCCCGGCGACGTGCTGCTGCCGTTCAACACCTACGTGCAGACGCCGGTCGAGCTGACCATCGAAAAGGGCTTCATCCAGGACATCCGCGGCGGCGCGGGCTCGTCCGGCCTCGACGCCGACCTGCTGCGCAGCTACATCGAGTCCTTCCACGACCCGCGCGGCTACGGCATGTCGCACGTCGGCTGGGGCCTCGACGAGCGGGCGCACTGGCACGGCCTGACCCAGTTCCCCGGCGGCATGGGCATGGAGCTGCGCAGCTTCTACGGCAACGTGATGTTCTCGATCGGCCCGAACAACGAACTCGGCGGCCCGAACGACACGGCGTGCCACTTCGACATCCCGATGCGCGGCAACAGCCTGTACCTCGACGACGAGCTGATCGTCGACGCGGGCGAGCTGACCGTGAAGGACATGCGCCCGGCGGCGAAGCGATGACCGACCACCACATCGGGATGATCGTCCCGAGCTCCAACCTGACCATGGAAACCGAGCTGCCGCGGATGCTGCGCGCCCGCGAGGAGCGGTACCCGGAGGACCGGTTTGTCTTCCACTCCGCCCGCGCGCGGATGCAGCACGTGACGCCGGAGCAGTTGCGCGCGATGAACGCCCAAGCGGAGCGCGCGGCGACTGAACTGGCCGACGCGCGACCGGACGTCGTCGCGACTGCCTGCCTGGTCGCGATCATGGCGCAGGGGCCGGGTTATCACTGCACCGCTGAGGATTCGATCGCCTCGGCGTTGCGCGCGGAAGGTTCGGACGCGCCGGTGGTCTCGTCGGCGGGCGCGCTGTTGTCCGGGATCGCCGCGTTGGCGGCGAAGCGGGTCGCGATCGTGACGCCGTACCTGAAGCCGCTGACGCAGGCTGTTGTCGAGTACCTGGAGGACGCGGGCGTCGAGGTGGTCGACTCGCTCTCGCTGGAGGTGCCGGACAACCTGGCGGTGGCGCGGCTGGACCCGGCGGATCTGCTGGCGCACTACCGGAAACTGGACCTGTCCCGGGCGGACGCGCTGGTGCTGTCGGCGTGCGTGCAGATGCCTTCGCTGCCGTCGATCCAGCCGGTCCAGGACGCGGTGGGGATCCCGGTGCTGTCGGCGGCCACGGCCACGACGTTCCGGATCCTCAGCGAACTGGGGGTGCGGCCGGAGGTGCCGGGGGCGGGGCATTTGCTGAGCGGGAAGGTGGCGGCGGCGCGGGCCGCTTAGCGCGGCTGGCTCGGCAGTCCGCGACGGGGACCCCTGAGGGAATTTGATTCCTTCAGGGGTCCCTCGCGTACCGCCCGGTCGGCGGGGCAGTTCGGCTTCGGGTGGTTGCCGTGCGGCGCAACGGGTAACCGGTGGGTTCCCGACACCCGAGGAGGCAGCATGGCCGCACCCACCCGAACCGACCTGATCACCGTGATCACCGACGACCACCGCGACGTCGAGCGGGTGTTCGCCGAGCTCGAGAGCGAACCCGAGGCGGGGAACCGGAACGACGTGGTCGACCACGTGATCGCCGAGCTGGTCCGGCATTCGGTCGCCGAAGAGCAGCTCATGTACCCGGCCGCGCGCAAGCACCTCGACAACGGCGACGAGATCGCCGACCACGAGATCGAGGAGCACGCCGAGGCCGAGAAGGTGATGAAGCGGCTCGAGCGCAAGAATCCCGGCGAACCGGAGTACGAGGAGCTGCTCGGCAAGCTCATCGCCGACGTCCGCCACCACATCAAGGACGAGGAGAACGACCTGCTCCCGCGGCTGCGCGACGCGTGTTCCGCCGAGGAGCTGGACCGGCTGGGCGAGCGGGTGCTGGCGGCGAAGAAGATCGCGCCGACCAGGCCGCATCCGCACGCGCCGAGCAAGCCGCCGGCGAACCTGGTACTCGCGCCGGGAGCGGCGTTCGTCGACAAGATCCGCGACGCGCTGACGGGACGGAAGAGCTGAACCATGACTGACGACGTGTTCGTGCTCGGTCTTGACGAGGAGAACGAGCGCATCCTGAAAAGACTCCCGTCCGCGGCCGGGTTGCGGTTCCGCCCGTTGCTCAGCCCGGACGAGCTGCAGCACGGCGAGATCGACTTCCCGGACCTGATGAAGAAGGCCCGCCAGCAGCTGGACGACTTCGACGGCGAACCCGCCGCGATCGTGACCTATTGGGACTTCCCGGCCGCCACCATGGCGCCGCTGCTGTGCGAGGAACGCGGCCTCCCGCACGTGCCGCTGTCCGCGGTGCTCAAGTGCGAGCACAAGTACTGGAGCAGGCTCGAACAGCGGAAGGTGATCGACGAGCTGCCGCCGTTCGGCATCGTCGACCTGGACGACGAGCCGCGGCCGCCGTCCGGGGTGGACTTCCCGATGTGGCTGAAGCCGGTCAAGGGGTTCTCGTCGGAACTGGCGTTTCACGTGCGGGACATGCAGGGCTTCGCGGAAGCCGTCGAGGAACTGCGGGAGGGTGTCGGACGGGTCGGGGACCCGTTCGAGGACGTGTTGCGCCAGGTCGATCTCCCGCCGGAAATCGCCGAGGTCGGCGGGGCCGCGTGCCTGGCCGAATCCGAACTGCACGGGGTGCAGGCGGCGGTCGAGGGGTACGTCTGGAAGGGCGAGGTGCGTCTCTACGCCGCGCTGGATTCGGTCGATTTCCCTGGCCGGTCTTCGTTTTTGCGACATCAGTACCCGTCGCAGCTGCCGGACGAGACCGTCCGGCGGATGTTCGACATCGCCGAGCGCGTGATGCGCCAGGTCGGTTTCGAGAACGGCACGTTCAGCATCGAGTTCTTCTGCGACCGGCAGTCCGGCCAGGTGTGCCTGCTGGAGATCAACCCGCGGCACTCGCAGTCGCACGCGGAGCTGTTCGAGCTGGTCGACGGCGTGGCCAACCACGAAATCATGCTCCGGCTGGGACTCGGCCAGGACCCGCAGTTCCCGCGCGGCCGCGGACAGTACCACATCGCCGGGCGCTGCTACCTGCGCCGCTTCGACGGCGACGCGGTCGTCACGCGGATCCCGACGCAGGACGAGATCGCCGCCCTGTGTCAGGAACTCGGCGGCACGACGATCTCGATCACGCCGGAGGAAGGCCAGCGGCTGTCGGAACTGCCGGAGCAGGACAGCTACTCCTTCGAGCTGGCGGAACTGATCATCGGCGCGGACACCGAGGACGAACTCGAGGCGAAGTACGCGAAGTGCGAGGAACGGCTGCGCTTCGAGTTCGAGGACTGAACAGGAGGGCAGCGGGTGGACGGGGACGTCGAGACGCTGTATGAGGGCTCGCTGTGGAAGAACCGCGTGGTGGGGCACGTGCGGGCGGCGAACACGTCGAAGTCCCGCGCGGAAGCGGTGAAGACGGGGCGGCATATGGCGAAGGCTCGGCGGTCTGTCCACATTGTCCGGGCGGAGGACGGGACGGTGGCAAGCCGCGACGACTACCGGACGAGTCGTCGCGGCGTGCCGCTGCCGCCGGAGTGAGCCTCGCGGCAGGGCGCCGGTGGGCAGGCGGAACGGGTCGAGTCCGGCGAGGTCCGCGCGGGCCGGTGCTGCCGCCGGAGAGACCCTACCGACGGAGGATGCGCTCGATGTGGTTCCGCGCCTGGCGGCCTTCGGGAATCTGCTGCATGAGCCAGTTGTGGAACATGCCGGGGTATTCGGCATAGTCGACGTCGATCCCGGCGTCGCGGGCGCGGGAAGCGAAGCGGCGGGCGTCCGGGAGGAGGACGTCGCGGGTGCCGATGAACAGGCTGAACGGGCCGAGTCCGGTCAGGTCCGCGTACAGCGGGCTGATCCGCGGATCGTGCCGGTCGGTGCCTTCGGCGTACATCTCGCCCGCCTCGCGCAGGCCGGTGATGCCGAGCATCGGGTCGTGTTCGTCCAGGACGACCGAAATCGGGTCTTCCAGGGTCACGTCCAGCCACGGCGAGATCAGGATCGTCTGTTTCGGCTGCGGGCGGCCCTCCTCCCGGAGCCGCTGCGCGACCGCCAGTGCGAGCGCGGCGCCGGCGGAATCCCCGGACAGGACGGTGTTTTCCGCCGGCTCCGCACCGAGTGTCTGCTCGAACGCGGCCTGCACCATGGGAATCGTCTCGGCGTTGCTGTGCCGCGGGACGAGCGGGTAGATCGGCAGCGTGACCGTGCAGCCGAGCCGGCGCACCAGGTCGGCGGCGAATTCCCAGTGGTGCGATTCGATTTCCTCGACGTAACCGCCGCCGTGCAGGTGGAAGACATGCAGCCCGGCCTTCGCGCGCGGCCGCACGGTCCAGCACGCGAAGCCGTGCACCTCGCGGTGTTCGAGGTCGTAGTGCTTGCGCAGCTTCCTCGGCGGCCGGGCTTGCGACGGCCGCTGGTGGCGGTGCAGGCGCTGGTGCAGCACGCGGGCGTTGTCGTAAAAGGCTTTCTGCCGCGTCGCGCGCAGGTACGCCTGATACAGCTGGGCTTTCATGCTGATCATGCGCACCGGGTACCCGTTTTCCCGCCGCGGGCAACCCCGTTTCGGGCGCGCCGTGCCGGGTACCCGGCAGGCATGATCACGCGCGCTCTTCCCTCGCTGCCGTACGAGATCATGGAGGACGAGGACGTCCGGATCCCGGTTTCGGACGGCACCCGGCTGGCGGCGCGGATCTGGCGGCCCGCCGGATCGGAATCGCTGCCTGTGCCGGGGATCGTCGAGTACATCCCGTACCGCAAGCGAGACCTGACCTCCGTCCGCGACTCGATCCACCACCCCTACCTGGCCGGGCACGGCTACGCGTGCGTGCGCGTCGACCTGCGCGGCTCCGGGGAATCCGAGGGCGTGCTCGCGGACGAGTACCTGGAACAGGAACAACAGGACGCCGAGGACGTGCTCGCCTGGCTCGCCGACCGGCCGTGGTGCGACGGGCGCACCGGCATGATGGGCATTTCCTGGGGCGGGTTCGCCGCGCTGCAGGTCGCGGCGCGGAAACCGCCGAGCCTCGGCGCGATCGTCATCTCCTCGTTCACCGACGACCGGTTCGCCGACGACATGCACTACATGGGCGGCTGCCTGCTGTCGGACAACATCGCCGAGTCCGGGACGATGTTCGGCGAGGCGACGATGCCGCCCGACCCGGCGCTGGTGGGCGACCGCTGGCGCGACATGTGGCGGGAACGGCTGGAAAACTGCAGCCTGTGGGCCGAACAATGGCTGCGGCATCAGCGTCGCGACAGCTACTGGCGGCACGCTTCGGTTTCCGAGGACTACTCCGGGGTGCAGTGCCCGGTGCTCGCGTCCAGCGGCTGGGCCGACGGCTACTCCAACGCGGTCACCCGGCTGCTGTCGCATCTCGACGTGCCGTGCCGCGGGCTGATCGGGCCGTGGTCGCACAAGTACCCGCACCTCGGCGAGCCCGGCCCCGCGATCGGCTACCTGCAGGAAGTCGTGCGCTGGTGGGACCACTGGCTCAAGGACGTCGACAACGGGGTCATGGACGGCCCGGTCCTGCGCACGTGGATGCAGGAGAGCGTGCCGCCGTCGACGTCCTATGAGGACCGTCCCGGACGCTGGGTCGGGGAGGCGGAATGGCCTTCGCCGCACGTCCGGCCGACGGAGTACGCCCTCGCGCCGCACCGGCTCGCCCGGCCTGGCGAGTCGGTGGCCGAGGAGTCGCTGAGTGTCGCGTCGCCGTTGTCGGTGGGGCAGTTCGCCGGGAAATGGGCGTCGTACAGCGCGCCGCCGGACCTGCCGTACGACCAGCGCGAGGAGGACGGCGGTTCGCTCGTGTTCGACACGGATGTGCTCGCCGAGCAGTGCGAAATCCTTGGTGCGCCTCGGGTGCGGCTGCGAGTCTCAGCGGACCAGCCGGTGGCGATGGTGGCCGCGCGGCTGTCGGACGTCGCTCCGGACGGCCGGGCGACGCGGGTGACCTACGGCCTGTTGAACCTCACGCACCGGGACGGCCACGAGGAACCGGAACCGCTTGCGCCGGGCGAAGAGTACACAGTGGACTTTGAACTGAACGGGGTGGCGCAAGCGTTTCCGGCCGGGCACCGGATCCGGCTCGCACTGTCCACTTCGTACTGGCCGCTCGCGTGGCCGCCGCCGAAACCGGTGACGCTCGCCGTGCGGACCGGGGCGAGCGCGCTGACCCTGCCGGTGCGGCCGACCGGCGAACCGGACGAGGTCGCCCCGGACGAGTTCGGCGAGCCGGAAGGGACGCCGCCGCTGCCGACGACGCAGGTGAGCCGTCCGGAGCAGAAATGGACGGTGTCGCGGGACCTGGTCGACTACCACTCCGCGCTGGACGTGGTGAAGAACTCCGGCACGATCCGGTACGACGACATCGATCTGGAGATCACCCGTGATGTGCATGAGTGTTACTCGTGGGTGGCGGACGATTTCTGTTCTCCGGTGGCGGAGACGTCGTGGACGGTGACGTTCGAGCGGGGGGAGTGGCTGGTGCGGACCGAGACGTATACGCGGGTGAGCTGCACGCCGGAGGAGTTCGTGATCGACGCGCAGCTGGACGGGTACGAGGGGGATCGGCGTTTGGTGTCGCGGAATTGGCATCGGCGAGTGCCGCGGGATCTGCTGTGAGCGGCTAGTCGACGAGCTGTTCGGACACCGCCCGGTTGCCGAGCGCGATGGTTTCCTTCGGGGTCCCGTCGGAGATCTTGCGCAGCACCGCGGCGGCTGTCTTGAACAGCGGCTGCTTCGACACCGGATCCCAGGCCGTGATGGTCAGTTCGTTGGCCGCGCGGACGCCGTCCGCGCCGGTCGGGTCGGCGGTGTCCCAGTAGCCGTAGTGGAAGGGCAGGAACAGCACTCCGTCGCGGATCCCGCACGGGCGCGCCTTGGCGTGGACGCGGCCGCGCGGGGTTCGGATCTCGAGCAGGTCGCCCTCGGTGATTCCGGCGCGTTCGGCGTCCTGGCACGACAGTTCGGCCCAGACTTCCGGGGCGGCGGTTTCCAGCTGCGGTGCGCGGCCGGTCTTCGTGCGCGTGTGGAAGTGGTACAGCGTCCGCCCGGTGATCAGCACGAACGGGTAGTCGGTGCTCGGCGGTTCCTCCGGTACCAGGTACTCGGCGGGTTTGAGCATGGCTTTCCCGTCCGGGTTGTACTCCTGGTATTCCTCCGGGCTGACTGGCTCGCCGGTGTGCAGGTCTTTGCCGTATTCCTCGCAGTAGTCGGGATCTGCGAAGAATTTGCCGTCCGCGTAAAGGCGTTCGGTGCCGTCCGGATGGGCTTCGTCGACCGGCCACTGGACGCCGCTGACCACGCGGAGCTTCTCATAGGACAGTCCACTGTAGTCACAGGGTCGCCCGGCGGACGCCTTTTGCCAAGCCGCGTAGGCAGATTCCGAGTCGTGCCAGGGCGGGAAGGCCGCGCCGTCGCGGTCGCGCAGGTTCATCCGGCGGGCGTAGTCGAGGAAGATGTCGAGGTCTGGGCGTGCTTGTCCGGGCGGGTTGACTGCTTTTTCGGACAGATGCACGGTGCGGTCGGCGTTCGTGAAGGTCCCGGTTTTCTCGCCCCATATCGCCGCGGGCAGCACCACGTCGGCGAATTCCGTGGTTTCCGTGCGGAACGCGTCCTGCACGACGAGGAAAAGGCTGTCCTGGCCGAGGATCTTCCGGACCCGCGCGAGTTCGGGCAGCGACACCGCGGGGTTGGTCGCGGAGATCCACCAGAAGCGCAGGTCGCCGCTCTCGGCGAGGTCGAGCATCTTCATCAGGTGGGTCGGCGGGCCGTCGTGCGGGATCTGCTCCATCGGCACGTTCCACAGGTCGGCCAGCTGAGCGACGTGCGCGTCGTTGTTCCAGTTCCGGAACCCGGTGAGATCGCCGTTGGCGCCGCATTCGCGGGTGTTCTCCGCGCTCGGCTGGCCGTTCATCTGCAAGACGCCGCAGCCTGGTTTGCCCAGCATTCCGCGCAGCAGCACCAGGTTGTTCACCTGCACCGCGGCAGCGGTCGCCTGGTTCGATTGGTAAAACCCTTGCAGCACAGTGCACAGCAACCGGTCAGTCGTCCCGACCAGTCTCGCCGCGGAACGGATTTCATCAGCAGGCACCCCGCAGATCGACGCGGCGCGCTCGGGCGGATAGTCGCGGACGACCTTGAGGAGATCGTCGTAACCGACGGTGTGCTTGTCGATCCACGCCTCGTCGCACCAGCCGTGCAGGATGACCTCGTGCAGGATTCCGTTCATCAGCGCGACATTCGTCCCGGGCAGCGGAGCCAGATGCAGCTCGGCGGCTTCCGCGACCGGCGTCTGCCGCGGGTCGACGCACAGCAGCCGCGGTGGTCGCGGACCGGCGAGCCGGTCGAGGATGCGGGACCACAGCACCGGTTGCGTCGCGGCGACGTTGTGTCCGAACAGGGCGATGACATCGGCGTGGTCGATGTCGGTGTAGGAGGACGGCTGGCCATCGCAGCCGAAGCTTTCCTTCAGCGATTCACCCGCGGTCGCGGTGCACAACCGGGTGTTGCCGTCGAGGTGGTTCGTGCCGAGTGCGCCGCGGGCGATCGCGGCCAGCGTGTAGTACTCCTCGGCGAAAAGCTGTCCGCTGGTGTAGAAGCCGAGCGAGGTGGGGCCTTCGGTGTCGAGCAGTGCGCGGCTGCGCTGGACGATCCGGTCCATCGCTTCGTCCCACGTGGATTCGCGGAGCACCCCGTTGTCGCGCACCAGCGGAGTAAGCAGCCGGTCCGGTGCGTTGTTGGCCTGCCAGCCGAAGAGGTCCTTGGGGTCGAGCCGGCCGTGGTTGACGCGATCGTCGGCCCGGCCGCGGACGCCGGCGATCCGGCCGTCCTTGACCGCGATGTCGAGACCGTCGCCGTTGGAATGCAGGACCGCGGCGGTGCGGACCCAGCGGTCGACGTCCCCCGGCTCGAGCCCGTCGGCGAGATGGCAGTCGACCCGCACCGGCCAGTCCTCGCCCGGACCGTACGGCGTGCGCGTGCCCCATGGTTCGGCGATTCCGTCCCGCACCCTGTCTCCCTCTCTCGCCCGACCCGCGCGGGTACCCCGGAAGGCGGCGGCCAAACCCCCGGGTTTCGCGCGCGTCCCCTCGGGTACGCGACCGGGAGGAGGCGCTGATGACTGAACGGATGCTCGTAGTCCTGGACGAAGCCGCGAAGGCCGAGGTCCCGCCCGGCTGGGGGCAGGCGGCACCGGACCACCGGATCGTGCCCTGTCCTCCCGGCCGGGCTTCCGTGCTGCTCAGAGAGGCCGCTGGCGCCAAACCGCTGGCCGATGTGCTGGCGGGCGGCCAGCTAGTGCCGGTCGCGTTGCGGCTGGCGGACCGGTACCCGGAGGCGGTGCGGTCGGTCCTGCTCGTCGGGCCGGACCCGGAGGGCGACGGCCGCGAGTCCCGCGAGTGGTTCGCCGCGCACGGCACGCACGTCGCCTCGGCCCGCGAGGCCGGGGTCGAGGTCGAGGTGCTCCCGCGCGGCCCGGCCGGCGCTCCGCTCACCGAACCGCGGGTGGCCGCGGCGGTGACGGCGACGCTGGACCGGCTCCCCGCGGTGCGCCGCCCGGACTGGTGACCTGTGGGTGCCCGGCGACGCGCCGAGCCAGGCCTCGCGCAGCAACGACGGACGGCTGGTTCAAGACCGTGCTGGAGGCGGCATGACTGACGAACGTCACCGGGAACCGGAACAAGAGGCGGCGAACCCGCGCCGCACCGAAGTCGACGAGGAGCAGGTGCCCCGCCGGCCGGAGCCGGAGAGCCCGCTGGAGGACGAGGAAGGCCGCTCGAAGCGCGGCCACCCCCAGCTGGGCGACAATTTCCGCGGCGAGAGCTGACCGGGGTACCCCGCGCATCCCCTCGTTTAACGTCGAATCCGCGCGGATAAGCCAGGGCGCATGAGGATCTTGCTCTGGCACGTCCACGGGTCGTGGACCGACGCGTTCGTCCGCGGGCGGCACGAGTACTTCGTCCCCGCGAGCCCCGAGGGCGCGCCGTGGGGGCTGGGTCTGGCGGGGCGGGAGTGGCCGGGGGTGACCGAGGTTCCGGTCGACCGGCTCGCGGACGCCCGGCCGGACGTGGTCGTGCTCCAGCGGCCGGAGGAAGCCGCGTTCGTCCGGCCGCAGCTGGGCTCGCGGACGCCGATGGTGTACGTCGAGCACAACGCGCCGCGGCACGGCGCGGCGGTGTCCCGGCATCCGATGGCGGGTCAGGACGAGGTGCCGATCGTGCACGTCACCTCGTACAACGCGCTCATGTGGGACAACGGGATCGCGCCGGTGGTCGTCATCCCGCACGGCATCCCGGACCCGGGCGAGCGCTACACCGGCGAGCTGCCCGCGGGCGCGGCGATGATCAACGAACCGCGCCGCCGCGCCCGGGTGACCGGGGCCGATCTGCTGCCCGCGTTCCGCGAAATCGCGCCGGTGAACGTGTTCGGCATGGGCACCGACGGGCTGCCCGGCGGACAGGGCGACGTGCGTCCGCCGCGGCTGCACGACGAGCTCGCCCGGCACCGCGTGTATCTGCACACCGCGCGCTGGACGTCGCTCGGCCTGTCGCTGCTGGAAGCGATGCATCTGGGCATGCCGATCGTCGCGGTCGCCTCCACCGAAGCCCCTTCTGCCGTGCCCCCGGACGCCGGGGTGTGCTCCGCCGACATCGAGGTGCTCGCGCGGAGGTTCCGCGAACTCGTGCACGAACCCGATTTTGCCGTGCTGGCCGGGAAAGCGGCCCGCGAGCACGCGCTGGCGCACTTCGGTCTCGACGCGTTCCTGGCGCGCTGGGACCGCCTGCTCACCGAAACCGCCCCCGCTGCGGAAGGAGTCTGATGAGGATCTCGATGGTGTCCGAACACGCCAGTCCGCTCGCCGCGCTGGGGGAGGCGGACGCGGGCGGGCAGAACGTCCACGTGGCGGGCCTTTCCGCGGCACTCGTGCGCGGCGGTCACGAGGTGACGGTCTACACGCGACGCGACGACCCGGACGCGCCCGCCGCGGTGGAGACCCCGGCCGGTTACCGCGTGGTGCACGTTCCGGCCGGTCCCGCGCGCCGGTTGCCGAAAGACGAACTTTTGCCGCACATGGGGGAATTCGGCAGCTGGCTGCGCGACCGGTGGACAGAGGAGCCGCCGGACGTGGCGCACGCGCACTTCTGGATGTCCGGCGTGGCCACGGTGCTCGCCGCGCGCGAGGCCAAAGTGCCGACGGTCCAGACGTTTCACGCGCTGGGCGTGGTGAAGCGGCGGCACCAGGGCGACGCCGACACGAGCCCGCCGGACCGGATGCGGCTGGAGCGGATGGTCGGCAAGCAAGTGGACCGGATCGTCGCGACTTGCTCGGACGAGGTGTTCGAGCTGGCGCGGCAAGGGGTGCCGCGGCAGCGGATCTCGGTGGTGCCGTGCGGGGTCGACCTGGACCGGTTCGGGGTCGGCGGCCCGGTGGTGCCGCGGACCGCGCCGAAGCGGCTGGTCTCGGTCGGGAGGCTGGTGCCGCGCAAGGGGTTCGACCTGGCGATCGCTGCGTTGCCGCGGGTGCCGGAGACCGAGCTGGTGATCGCGGGCGGGCCGGCGTCCGGGGCGCTTGCCCGCGACCCGGAGGCGCGGCGGCTGCGGCGGCTGGCGGAGCGGCTCGGGGTGGCTGACCGGGTGCAGCTGGCAGGTCAGGTGAGCCGCGCTGAGATGCCAGCCCTGCTGCGTTCGGCGGACGCGGTGCTGTGCACGCCTTGGTACGAGCCGTTCGGGATCGTCCCGCTGGAAGCGATGGCGTGCGGGGTGCCGGTCGTCGCCGCCGCGGTCGGCGGTCTGACGGACACGGTGGTGGACGGGATCACCGGACGCTTGGTGCCACCGCGCGACCCGGCCCGGCTGGCGGCCCGGTTGCGGGCGTTGCTGGACGAGCCCGCGGAACTGGAGGCGCTGGGCACCGCGGGACAGGAGCGGGTCCGGGCGCGGTATTCGTGGGACCGGATCGCCGCGGAAACCGTGCGCGCGTACGAAAAAGCCATGCCGGTCGGCGAGTCCGACTGGGCCGCCGTGCGTTAACCACTGTCCGTGAAGGGCTCCTTGAGGGAATCAGATTCCCTCAAGGAGCCCTTCACGGACGGTTAACCGGTGTATCGGCGCGCGGCCGAGTTGCGTTGTGGCGCTTCCAGCAAGCGCAAACCGTGCTCGACTTCGGCCGGGACCACGGCGCGCTCGCGGAGCACCCAGGGGAGGCCGCGCAGGCACTCCGCCACCGCGGCGACCGTCGTCCGGTCCCGGGGCGCGGAAGCCAGCACCGCGGCTCCCCGGCGGAACACCGAACGCCACGGGCGGCGCAACATCAACGTCCACAAGGTGTTCCGGATCCCCAGCCCCCGCCGCCGGCGCGGATCGCGCAGCTTCGACGGGGCGTGGTGGATCACGACGTCCTCCCGCCAGCACATCCGCCAGCCGAGCGCGGCGAGGTCGAGCGCGAGCAGTTCCTCCTCCCCGCCGAGCCACATCCGCGGCGAGAAGCCGCCGACGTCGCGGAAGGCGCGCACCCGGAACATCGTCAGCCCGGCCATCACCCCGAGCAGCGCCGGACCGGGCAGCCACTCCGGGCCGGGCACCGGCGAAAACCGCAGTTCCGGCGTGATCGGGTCCTCCCGCAGGTCCGGTTCGACCAGGCAGCGCCCGGTCACCGAGCCGAGCCCGGGATGCGCGTCCAGCACCTCGGCGGCGCGGGCGAGCGAGCCGGGCTGCCAGGTGGTGTCGTCGTCGCAGAACGCCACGTACGGCGTCGTCACCTCGCGGACGGCGATGTTGCGGCCGACCGCGCCGAGATTCCGGTCGAGCTTGATCAGCCGCAGTTCGGGGAAGTCGCGGGCGACGAGGTCTGTGGTGCCGTCGGTCGAGGCGTTGTCCACGACCAGGATCGGCGGCCGCTCCGGGAGCGTGACCAGGTGCTGGAGGGTTTCGCGCAGTTGTTCGCGGCGGTTGTGGGTGATCACGACGACGGACGTGCGGTTCATGGTCATCCTTCCGCCAGCCGGGCTTGGTGTTCGACGGCAGCTGGGTTCCGCAGACCTGGGCCGGTCGTCGTTGCCAGTCGACGAGCAGCTGGTTGCGGGCCTTGGCACGCTGCCACCAGCCCAGCGACGCCCGAACGGCGCTCCCGGACCACAGCTGGCGGCGCCCCTAAGCCCGTTCGCGGCTGCCGCTGAGCGCGACGACCAAGGCGACGAGTGCGGTCAGGCCGTGCAGCCAGTTGTCCGCCCAGTTGAGATTCACCGGGTCGTCGCGTGCGGTGCTGAACGCCGTCGCCAATATCCCGTACGCGGTGAGCCCGGTGAACGCCACGAACAGCACCCAGCAGTATGCGACGGCTCCGGAAAGCTTGCGTGCGGCCAAAATCCCGAGCAAACCGAGTACAGTGTGGACGATGTTCAGCACCGTGCTGGAACTGAACAGCCAGACGACACGCGTGGTGTCGTGCCCGGCGTGCGCGGTTTCCGGCACGAAGAACCCGGCGATGCCGAGGACCAGGTAGACCAGCCCGAGCACGGCGACGACCGGCCGCGCCCAGGAACGGGTGGTGACCGTCGGCATGGGGGCTCCTTTCCGCGGCCGGTCGCGCCCGGTCACTCCTCGCGGAGCGACTTCGCGACGGAACCGCCTGCCTCGTCCGCCTGTTCGGCCGGATCCGGATCCGCACGGCGCTGCGGGAGGTCCTCGTCCGGGGCCGCGGCCCTGGCCGCTTCCGCACGGGCGAGCGTCTCGTCGTCGGGCGGGTTCGGCACCGGCTGGACGTCCGGGCGTTCCTCGGCGAGCCGGTTCCCGAGCGGTTCGCCTTCGCGCGCCTCGGCGGGCGTCGTGGCCTGCCGGGTCGCCGGGCTCCAGCGCTCCGGCGGTTCGACCCCGGCCTCCAACGGGTCGACCCGCAGTTCGTCCTCGTCGAGGGACTCGGACTGGTCGAGCGTTTCGGGCTCGGCCGGATCGCTGTCGGGCATCATGCTCCCTCCTCGCTGCGGCGCTTTCCGTCCGGGTACCCGCGCGGGACGGGGCAAAACGGCGTCAGGCGGCGGCGAGATCGCGGATCGCGGTCTGTGCTTTCTGGATTTCCTGCCCGACCAGGAGCGCGGTGAAGCGGGCGACCGAGATGCTGTGCGCCGCCGAGGCGACCGCGTCGCAGGCTTCCTGCGCGTCGTCCGAATGGTGCCGCACGCGCCCGGCGAGCAATGATTCCTCGAGCTGGCCGCCCAGGTCGGGGAGGAGTTCGGAGAGGTCGTCGGCGAGCAGGCTCAGCAGGCCGAGCGTGCGGTAGAGCTCCGCGGGGGATTCGTAGCCGCCGGCACCGGCTTCGCGACGGAGCCGGCGCAGCGCGGTCTGCGCCTGCTCGGCCGGTGCGGGAGACGTCGCTGAATGGTCCATGGACCGCTGGTACCCGGTGGTCGCGCCGCTAACCGGACGATTGCGGGCGGCTGCCCCGGGTATCCGGGAACGATGAACGAGATCGTCGAACTGATCCGGAGGCGGGCCTGCCTCGCGGAGTCCCGCGACGCCGAACGGGCCGCGCACGCCGTGCTGAGGACGCTGTCCGAGCGGATCTCGCCGGAAGCGGCGGCGAGCCTGGCGGTGCAACTGCCGCCCGGACTGGCCGACGACCTGCGCCCGGGCGGCGGCTCCGGGGAACGCTACGAACTGGAGGACTTCGTCGGACGGATCGCGCGCCGGGCGGACCTGACGGATCCGGAGGCCGTGCACCGGGCTGGCGTGGTGCTGGATGTGCTGGGCCGCGAAACGGTGCAGGTGGCGGACGAGGTCTGGGACGTGCTGCCCGAACCGTTGCGGCACCTGGTCGGCGCTCAGGCCCAATCCAGGAACTTAGGCGGCCTCAGTCCCGCTCACCGTCCACAAGAGACGCCACCGCCGCCGAAATGCCCGATTCATTCTCATCTGCCCTCACGGCCCGGCATTGGCGCTCAGGCCGCCTGAGCGCTTCAGGCGTTCCGCATCCGAGGCCGGTGCGGCTGGGCGTCACCGCCGGGGATGTCGCGGTCCACGTGGTCGGCGTGGTGCAGCGCCTGCGCCAGCAGCCCTCGCACGTGCTCGTCCGCGGCGGAGTAGTACACGAACGTTCCCTCGCGGCGGCCCTTCACCAGCCCCGCGAGCCGCAGCTTGGCCAGATGCTGGCTGACCGCGGTCGGCGCGGCCCCGGCCAGTTCTGCGAGGCAGGCCACCGACGATTCCCCCTGCAGCAGCGCCCACAGCACCTTGATCCGCGTCGGGTCGGAGAGCAGGCGGAAGCTTTCCGCGGCCAGGTGGACCTGCTCGTCGGAGGGCATGTCGAAGTCCGGCAGGGAGGAGTGCATGCCCCGATGCTACCGTTCCTTCTCGGTTATCTGCGCATCTGCGCAGGTATGCTGACAGTGGGCCGGGGCGTTCGCCCGGTCGTGGGACATTGCGGAGCATCCGGGAGCGGGCGATGGCAGAGCTGGGACACGGTTCCGAGACCGCGGCGGGCGGCGGCCACGCGCACGAGCCGGAATCCCGTCAGGACAGCCCTGGTCGCGAGCATGGGCACGACCCCGCGCATGGCCATGGCGTTTCCTGCCCTGGTCACGAGCCCGCGCACGGCCATGGCGACGGTCACGGTCACGAGTCCGCGCACGGCCACGGGCACGGCCACTCGCCTGCGCACGGCCACGGCCACGGGCATGGTCATCACGAGCCCGCGACCTGGCGGCACCGCGTCAAACACCTCCTCACCCCGCACAGCCACGACAGCGCCGACCGCCTCGACACTGCCCTCGAAACCAGCCAGCGCGGCATCCGGGCGCTGATCTGGTCGTTCGCCGCCCTGTTCGGCACCGCCGTCATCCAGCTGGCCCTGGTCGCGGTCACCGGTTCGGTAGCCCTCCTCGGCGACACCATCCACAACTTCGCCGACGCCCTCACCGCCCTGCCGCTGGGCATCGCCTTCGCTCTGGGCCGCCGCGCCGCGACCCGCCGCTACACCTACGGCCTCGGCCGCGCCGAAGACCTCGCCGGAGTCGTCGTGGTGCTGATCATCGCCGGATCCGCCGCGCTGGCCGCCTACGAAGCGATCGACCGGCTGCTGCATCCGCATCCCGTGCAGCAGCTCTGGGTGCTCGCCGCCGCCGGAGTGGTGGGCTTCGCCGGGAACGAGCTCGTCGCCCGGTACCGCATCACCGTCGGCCGCGAAATCGGCTCCGCCGCCTTGGTCGCAGACGGCCTCCACGCCCGCACCGACGGCTTCACCTCGCTGGCGGTGGTGCTGGGTGCGGTCGGCGTCGCCCTCGGTTTCCCGGCGGCCGACCCGGTGATCGGGTTGCTGATCACCGTCGCGATCCTGTTCGTCCTGCGCGACGCGGCCAAGGAGGTCTTCCGGCGGCTGATGGACGCCGTCGACCCGGCGACCGTCGAACTGGCCGAAGAGACAGCCGCGGCGGTGCCCGGAGTGGAGGGCGTGCGGGAGGTCCGGATGCGCTGGATCGGCCACAGCCTGCGCGCCGAACTCGCCGTCCAGGTCGGCAACACCCTCACCGTCGAGCAGGCGCACGAACTAGCGCACAGCCTGGAACACCGGCTGATCGCCGCGGTGCCCCGCCTGACCGCCGCGGCGGTGCACGTCGAACCGGCGATCGGGGCGGAGTCCGTGCACCTCGGTTGATCGCGCATCGACCGATCGGCTGATCCGCCGCTCCGCCCGGACCGGCCGGAAAGTCTGGCCGCGCAGTCGATTCGCCGCACCGGTGCCACCCGGCACGGTGGACGCATGGCAATCATCGAGGTGGAAAGCCTCGTCAAGCGGTACGGCGGGCAGACCGTGGTCGACGGCGTCAGTTTCGCCGTCGAACCGGGCGAGATTTTCGGCATTCTCGGCCCGAACGGGGCAGGCAAGACCACGACCGTCGAGTGCGTCGAAGGGCTGCGCAGGCCGGACGGCGGGACGATCCGGGTCTGCGGCCTCGACCCGCAGCGCGACGACGCCGAACTGCGCCAGGTCCTCGGCGGGCAGCTCCAGGAAAGCGAACTGCCGGACAAACTGAAGGTCGGCGAGGCGCTCCAGCTCTACAGTTCGTTCTACCGCGACCCGGCCGACTGGCGGGAACTCGCCGGAATCCTCACCCTCGAGAGCAAACTCGGCACCCAGTTCCGCCGCTTGTCCGGCGGCCAGAAACAACGGCTGTCGATCGCGCTCGCGCTGCTCGGCAATCCGAAGGTCGCGGTGCTGGACGAACTCACCACCGGCCTCGATCCGCAGGCCCGCCGCGACGTCTGGGGCCTGGTCGAACGCATCCGCGCGCGCGGCGTGACGATCCTGCTGGTCACGCACTTCATGGAGGAAGCGGAGCGGCTGTGCGACCGGCTGGCGGTCATCGACGCTGGTCAGGTCGTCGCGGTCGACAGTCCAGCCGGGCTGGTGGCACGCGTCGACGACCAGCAGCGGCTCCGGTTTCGCGCCGCCGCACCGTTCGACGACGCGGTGCTGACGGGACTGCCGGAAGTCACTGCCGTCGAGCGCGCCGGCAGCCAGATCGTCGTCACCGGACGGGGAAACCTGCTGCTCGCGGTGACGTCCGCGCTGGCCCGCCACCAGATCGCCGGCCTGCGCATGGACCAGACCACGCTGGACGACGCGTTCGTCGCGCTCACCGGCCGTTCCATCGAATCCTGAGGAGATCCCGGTGCCCGCCTTGCCCCGGCTCGCCGCCACCGAAACGAAACTGTTCTTCCGCGAGCCGATCGTCGTGTTCTTCGCGCTCGCGTTCTCGCCGGTCCTGTTCGGCGTTCTCGGCCTGGTCCCGGCGTTGCGCGACCCCGGACCGGACGGAGTCCGGATGATCAGCCGGTACCTGCCGATCGTCGTCGCGATGGGGGTCGCGCTGTTCTCGCTCAGCGGCCTGTCCCAGCTGTTCGCCTCCTATCGCGAGAAAGGCGTGCTGCGACGGATGCGGCTTACCCCGGTGAAACCGACTGTCCTGCTCGGTGCGCAACTGCTGATGGCTGTGGTGCTGTCGGCGGCGTCCACGCTGGTCATCCTCTTAACCGGATGGCTGGCCTTCGGTATCGACCTCCCTCGGCAACTGCCCGGGTACCTGCTCAGTTTCGCCCTGTTGGCACTGGCGCTGTTCGCGATCGGATTGCTGGTCGCGGCGCTCGCCCGGTCCGCGAAAAGCGCCAGCGCGGTCGGTTCCCTGGTGTTCTTCCCGCTCGTGTTCTTCGCCGGACTCTGGCTGCCGCGCGCCGACATGAACGACGTGCTGCGGACGATCAGCGACCTGACGCCGCTCGGCGCGGGCGTACAAGCG
The DNA here is from genome assembly GCF_006704225.1 of Amycolatopsis sp. Poz14. NCBI lineage: Bacteria > Bacillati > Actinomycetota > Actinomycetes > Pseudonocardiales > Pseudonocardiaceae > Amycolatopsis > Amycolatopsis sp. Poz14. Next base: position 6,930,103 of record NZ_JACLHD010000001.1, on the reverse strand, counting down.
TTGCAGGACACGGCTTCCGGGAATCTGCCGCAGCTGCTGCACCTCGGTGTCATGCTAGGGTGGCTTGTCGTGGCCGGGGGCTTGGCCGCGCGCTATTTCCGCTGGGAGTGACTGGTGGGCATCGAGGGGGAGCTGCGCGAAGAGTTCGACCGCTGGGAACGCGCACAGACGGCGACCTTCAGCGTGCTGCCGTACGTCCTTCTCGCGGTGAGCGTGAGCATTACGTTTCTACAGTTGCCCGCGGATCTTCCGGTCGTACTGGGTCTTTCCGCCGCTGCCGCCCTGTGGCTGCTGTGGTTTCACACTCTCCATCCGCCCGCATTGCGAGCGGGATATTACGCGGGCCTGCTGGCGATCACGGCGGGCTTGGCAGCTCTCGCGCCGTGGTACGGCCTGTTCGCCTTTGTCGGCTACCCGCAAGCATTCCAGTACCTGACCGGACGCTGGCGATACGCCGGCGCCGCGGCCACCGCGGTGGTCTCGGCAATGGCCTTCCTGGGCGGAATCGCCAAGATCGATGCGGAAAACCTCTGGTGGGTGTGGCTCGGCGTCAGCGTGCTTTCGATCGCACTGGCGGGAGCGGTGTTTTATTTCGTGGACATGGCCTACCAGCGGAACGAATTGCAGAAACAGGCGCTCGCGGAACTGCACGAGGTCAATCGGAAATTGGAAGCCGCCTTGGCCGAGAACGCCGGACTGCACGCGCGATTGCTGGTCCGGGCTCGCGAGGCCGGAGTCCTGGACGAACGGCAGCGGATGGCGCGGGAAATCCACGACACCCTCGCCCAGGGCCTGGCCGGAATCCTGACCCAGCTGCAAGCCGCCGAGCAAACCGCGGCCGAACCGGAAGCGCTGGGCCGCCACGTGGCGAACGCGAGGAACCTGGCCCGGGAAAGCCTGGTCGAGGCGCGCCGGACGGTGCACTCCGTCGAACCGTCGGTGCTCGCCGAAGCCCGGCTCCCGGAGGCGATCGGCGAGGTGACCAGGAACTGGTCGGCGGCCAACAGCGTCGACGCCGTGCTCACCACCACCGGTGACGCCCGCCCCATGCACACCGACGTCGAAGTGGCTTTGCTGCGGACCGCGCAGGAAGCGCTGTCGAACGTCGCGAAACACGCGCGAGCGAAGCGGGTCGGCCTGACCTTGTCGTACATGCCGGACCTGGTAACCCTCGACGTCCGCGACGACGGCGTCGGCTTCGAGCCGAATTCCAAGCGCGCCAACGGTTCCACGAACGGCGGCTTCGGACTGTCCGGAATGCGGCAGCGGGTGCAACGCCTCGCGGGACGCCTGGACATCGAATCGGAACCCGGCCGCGGCACGGCGATCTCGGCGACCGTGCCCGCCATTCCGGCCGGAGGTGTGCGGTGATTTCATTGCTGATCGTCGACGATCACCCGGTGGTGCGCGACGGCCTGCGCGGCATGTTCGGCGCCGACCCGCGGTTCGAGGTAGTCGGCGAGGCCGCGGACGGAGCCACCGCGATCACGGCCGGCGAGCAGCTTCGCCCGGACGTGATCCTCATGGACCTGCGCATGCCGGGAACCGACGGCGTCACCGCGATCAAGGAACTGGCGAAACGCGGTGTCCCCGCACGAATCCTGGTGCTGACGACGTACGACACCGACAGCGACGTCCTCCCGGCGATCGAAGCGGGAGCCACCGGGTATCTGCTGAAGGAAGCACCCCGGGAGGAGCTCTTCCGCGCGGTCGAAGCCGCGGCGCAAGGCCAAGCGGTGCTCTCTCCGACGGTCGCGACGCGCCTGATGGGGCAGCTGCGGCAACCGGCGGCGGATCTGTTGTCGGAACGCGAAATCGAGGTCCTGCAGTTGATCGCGAAGGGTGCGTCGAACCGCCGGGCGGCCGAGCAGTTGTTCATCAGCCAGGCGACGGTGAAGACGCACCTGCTGCACGTCTACGCGAAACTCGGCGTGAACGATCGTGCGGCGGCGGTGGCTGCAGGGTTCGCGCAGGGGTATTTGACGTTGTAGGGCTAAATGGGTGCGTGCAAGGTGAGTTCGAACGGGGCGAAACCGCGCCCGCGGTAGAAGCTGATAGCGGATTCGTTGGCCGCGTACGCGGTGACACTGGCTTGATTCGCGCCGGATTTCCTGGCCCACGCGAAGAATTCTTCCGTCAAGGCGGTCGCGACACCGGTTTCGCGATGCGCGGGGTCGACGCGCAGGCTCTCCAGCACGCCGACCACCGCGTCCGGCCGGAGCGGGTCGGGGCGGCGGATGCGGCCGATCAGGTGGCCGATCGCGGAGCCTGCGGCGGAGTACGCCAGCAGGCACAGGGAATCGTTGCGGCGCACCAGGTCCGCGAAGTAAGCAGCGCCTTCGCGGCGCGGCCACGCGACATCCAGGTACGGATCCCGCCGCCCGCCGTCCTCGGCGAACAGGCCGGTTGCCGAGGCGACGAGCTGCGGCACGGATTCGGGCGTGGCGCGGACGACGACAGCGTTCATGAAGAAAACGCTAACCGGTTCGATTAATCTTGCAAATATCGAATTTCCGGCGATAAATCAGGCCGACCAGACCCGCTCCCCGCCGACCCACGTTTCCCGTACCCGCACCCGGTCCAGTGCCTCCGGGGCGGCCGCGAACGGATCCTCCGCCAGCACCGCGAAATCGGCCAGGAACCCGGGCGCGAGCTGCCCCTTGGTCGCCTCCTCGCCGGACGCGTAAGCCGACCCAGTCGTGTAAATCCCGAGCGCGGCCCCCACGCTGATCCGCTGCGAAGGCCCGAACACCTCGCCGTTCGGGGCCAGCCGCGTGACACAGCTGCGCAGTGCGTACAGCGGCGGGAACGGCCCGCACGGATGGTCGGACGAACCGGCCACGGCGACCCCGGCGTCGAGCATCGAGCGGTGGGCGAACATGCGCTCGACGCGTTCCGCCCCGTAATACTTGGTCAGCTTGTCCCCGTGCGCGGCGGCGTAGTTCGCGAACGGCACCGCGACCATGCCGTGGTCGCGCATGCGCTTCAGGATCTCGTCGTCAATGATGGAACAGTGTTCGATGCGGTGCCGCGGATCCTCGCGCGGGTTCGCGGCTTGGGCCTGGTCCACGGCGTCGAGGACCCGGCGGATCGCGCGGTCGCCGTTGGCGTGCACGCAGACTCGCCAGCCGGCGTCGTGCACGTGGCGCACGGTGTCGGCCAGTTCGGCGGCGCTGACGCGCTCCAATCCGTAGCTGTCGGTGCCTTCGATGGGCTGTTCGACCAGGCAGGTCCCGCCATTGACGGCGCCGTCGGCGAAGGTCTTGACGCCGCCGAGGCGCAGCCGGGTTTCCGGGGTGAGCGGGGCGTCGGGGAGGGCGCGGAAGTAGTCGAAGTGGTCGTAGGCGGCCAGCGCGTTGACCCGGAGGGTGAGCTGGTCCTGGTCGGCCAGGTGGCGCAGGACCTGCCATTCGGTGCGGCCGACCAGCGCGTCGCCGACCGAGGTGATGCCCGCGGCGTGCAGCGCGGCGGCGTGCCGGGTGAAGGCGGCGGCCAGGACCTCGGTGGACGGGTCCTGCACGATCGTCGGGCGCGGGGTGAAGGCGGGAAACGCCAGGTCGTAGAGGGCTTGGTCGTGGATGACGCCGTCGAGGCGGCCGGCGGCGTCGCGGCCGAGGTGACCGCCGGGCGGGGGTTCGCTCGCGTCGGTGAGGCCGGCGAGGGCGAGGCCGGGGGAGTTGACGACGCCGGCGTGCAGGGTCACGTGCACGACCAGCACCGGGTGGTCCGGGCAGGCTTCGTCCAGGTCGGCGCGGGTGAGTTCGCGGCCGCCGTTGCTGCGGAACGAGTCGTAGCCGCAGCCGATGACCCATTCGCCGGGCGGCGTCGCGGCGGCTTGGTCGCGCAGGGCCGCGGTGAGGTCGGCGGTCGAGCTGATCCGGGACGGCGAGAGGTCGACCTGCAGGGACTGCGCGGCGACGACGGTCGGGTGCTGGTGGGCGTCGTTGAAGCCGGGGATGACGGTGGCGTCGCCGAAATCGTGCAGCTGCGCGCCCGGGAACTCGCCGCGCAGGTCGGCGACGGCGCCGTGCGCGACGATCCGTTCGCCGCGCATCGCGAAGGCAGGCGGTTCGGCGCCGGTCATGGTCACGATGCGCCGGGCGGTGACGATCTGCACGGATTCCGGTGCGGACACGAGGTTCCCTCCAGGGTCGACGGCTGACCGTGCGGCATCGTGTCCACAAAGGACGGTGTGGCCCCGGTGCCGCACCGCCGATTCTAGGGGCGCGGCGGGCCAGGGCGCATGGTCGAAGCTGGTTGCGGCATTCGGGTGATCTGGGTCCCACCCGGGCGAACTCCGGAATGAGAACCGGCTCCGCGGCGGTGTATACGCTGGAAGCACCGGGCGCCTGGCCCGGCTCCCGCGGCGGCAGGAGGCTCGCATGTCCGGCATCGGCGGTGCGCGGGCCGCGCTCAGTGCCGCGGCCGAGCCGTGGGAGATCCAGGTCGGCCGCGACCTCGCCGACCGGCTCGACACCAAACCGCCTTCCCGCTGGTCCCGGCCGGGCGCGGCGGCGGAGGACCTCGCGGACCTGGTCGGTCCGGGCGAGGTGGTCCTGGCCCCGTCGGCGACGCGGCCGTCGGGCGACGGCGTGGTGTGGACGCCGGAACAGGCGCTGGGCGCGGGCGCGCGCGGGGTGGCGCTGTGGGTCGACGACCTGCCGTACCCGCGCATCGTCGGCGCGATCCCGTACCCGGAGCTGATCGCGGTCGAGCACGCGATGGCGGGGAAGCACGCGTGCCTGGTGCTAACCGGTGTCCGTACGACACTGGTTTTCCGCTACCGCTCGTGGGCGTGGCCCGCGGTGGCCGATCTCCTGACGCATGTCCGGTCGCGCGCGCACCGCCCCGGCGCTCCGGAACCGGCGCACGCGGGCCCGCCCGCCCTCGGCTGGGAGCGGCTCCCGGCGTCGCCGTTGGTGGCGCTCGGACATCCCCGGCATACGCGCTACCTCGGCGCGGAACCGGAACTCCCGCAACGCTGGCTGTGGCAGCAATCCCGGCCCGCGGCGTTCGTCGTCCTGACACGGCAGGAGCTGGTCGTGGTCCGGCATGTGCTGGGCCGGCGGCCGCTGACGCACGGCGTCCAGTTGCTGGCGGTGGCGCGGAACCGGATCACCGGCCTCGGCACGCGGGACGACCGGTTGCGGATCGCCGCGTCGGGGAGCCGGTACGAGGCGGACCTCGGCGCCGAACTGGCGGAGGAAGCCCGGTCGCGGTTCGAGCCCATGCTGCACGCGGACGGTCAGCGGCGCGTGGTGCGGAAGGCGTCGAAAGCTCCGCAGGCCTGATCGCCGCGGAACCGGATCCTGGGTGAGAGCACCTTTTTCCGGCGGGTTGTCACAAACCGGGCGGCCGTCCGGTCTTAGCCGACGATCTGGCTGTGCGACTCCCGAGGAGAACCCATGAGCTTGGCCCCTTCCGCCCGTCTCGACGAGGCGGTCCCTTCGCGGTACGCGCTGAAGGTCGGCGACATCGAAGTGCTGGTGATCAGCGACGGCGTGCTGCCGATCACCGCCGAAACGCTGGCCACCAACGCCGACCGGGCCGATCTGGCCGCGTGGCTGCGCGAAATGTTCCTGCCGCCGGAGATGATCGACTGGCCGCTGAACGTCGCCGTCGTGCGCAGCGGCGGCCGGACGGTGCTGATCGATTCCGGCCTCGGCACCGAATTCCCGGGCTTCCCGCGCGCCGGGCAGCTGGCGATGCGGCTCGTCGCGGCCGGGATCGACCCGTCGTCGGTGACCGACGTCGTGCTCACCCACCTGCACATGGACCACATCGGCGGGCTGCTCGTCGAGGGCCTGCGCGGCCGGCTGCGCGAGGATCTGCAGGTCCATCTCGCGTCGGCGGAGGCGGAATTCTGGCAGGCGCCCGATTTCTCGCGGACGGTCATGCCGGAGCCGATCCCGGAGGTGCTGCGCACGACGGCCACGCGGTTCCTCGACGTGTACCGCGGCCAGCTGCGGCCGTTCGAAACCGAGCACGAGGTGGCGCCGGGAGTGCGGATCTGCCGCACCGGCGGGCACACTCCAGGCCACAGCATCGTCCGGCTGGAATCCCGCGGCGAACGGCTGACGTTCGCCGGTGACGCGGTCTTCCAGCCCGGGTTCGACAATCCGGACTGGTACAACGGGTTCGAGCACGATCCCGAGGAATCGGCCCGGGTCCGGGTCCGGCTTTTGACGGAGCTGGCCGCCAGCGGCGAGCAGCTGGTGGCGACGCACCTGCCGTTCCCGTCCGTCTGCCACGTGGCGGTCGCGGGCAACGCGTTCCGTTTCGTGCCGGCGGTGTGGGACTACTGAGCCGGTCTTCCCCGGGTGCGGTTTCGCTCCGCATCCGGGGACTTCGGCGCGATCTTGTGGTAAGCAATCCCGCTATGCGCGGAAAGATGATGCGCGGCCTGGCAGCCGCCGCGATGAGCCTGCTGACCTGTCTTGTCGCCGCACCGCCGGCGCCGGCCGCACCGGAGCCCAAGGCACCGCACGAATTCGTCGCCCTGCGCGACGTCGATCCGACCATCGTGCAGGAGATCCGGTACATCACGCCGCACAACTTCACCGGCGCTCCGGTCGACGGGTACCGGCAGCCGATGTGCATCCTGACCCGGGACGCCGCCGTCGCCCTGCACAAGGCGCAGCTGTCGTTCCTGCGCCAGGGCTACACGCTCAAGGTCTACGACTGCTACCGCCCGCAGCGCGCGGTCGACAACTTCGTGCGCTGGGCCGAGGACCTGTCCGACCTGCGGATGAAGGACGAGTTCTACCCGCGCGTGGAGAAGGACCGGCTCTTCGCGGACGGCTACATCGCGGCGAAATCCGGCCACAGCCGGGGAAGCACGGTCGACCTGACGCTCGTCCGGCTCCCCGCGTTCCCGACCCGGCCGTACCGCCCCGGCGAGCCGCTGACCCCGTGCTACGGCCCGAAAGCCGAGCGATTCCCGGACAACTCGATCGACATGGGCACCGGCTTCGACTGCTTCGACACCCTCGCGCACACCCTCGACCCGCGGATCGTCGGGAAACAACGGGACAACCGGATGCTCCTGCTGCACGGACTGGAGCGGGCCGGGTTCAAGAACCTGCCCGAGGAATGGTGGCACTACACGTTCCAGCCGGAGACGTTCCCGGACACCTACTTCGACTTCCCGATCTCGCGGCGTTCGCTGAGCGGCCGTCCGTTCTAGGGCAGGCGGGTCGCGACGACCGCGGCGACAGATTTCGCTGTGTCGCAGATGGCGGTGAGGTTTCCTTTGCTGGCTTCGTCGGTCATCTCGACGAGTACGACTTCGTCTCGTTGTTCGGGAGTGCCTTCGAGCGGCGGGAGGGTCGGCGAGTAGGTGCGGTGGACGAGGGTGACGTCGCAGGTGTCGCCTTCGCTCTCATGCGGATCGACGTACGCGAGGTGTCCGCCGACGGTCGTGCGCGTCTGGCCGTCCGGCGGATCCTCGGCCAGCGGCCACTGGCGGTCGTAGTACAGGTCGACCGACTTCGCGTCGTGTCCCCACGAGCAGGCCCAGTTCGCGAAATGCCGGTCGACCGGGTAGTCCGGACCGACGGTCCGGCGGAGCGTGGCGTCGTCCACCAACGTGCAGGCGTCCGTCCGCGCCAGCGAACCCGGCTGGAACGGCTGGGCCCGGTGGGCGATCGGGCCGCGGGCGACGCGCGCGTAGGCGTCCCCGACGACGGCGTCCGCCATCGCGCACAGTTGCGGTGCGGCCGCGCCGTCGGAGCGGACCGAACTCACCGTGACGACCGAGAGGTCCGGCAGTGTGAAGGAGCGACGGCATTTCCCGGCGTCGGGATTCGGCCGCCGGATCTCGCCGAGCTTCCCCCGGACCGGCGGCACCTGCGGGTACTGCTCCGGTTCGGACAGTTCCAGGCTGGTCACGATCGTGCCGCTGCGGTCGGGCAGGCTCGTGTTCAGGTCGCAGCGCGCGAACGTGCCGAGGTTCGGTTCGAGGAACACTTTGCCGTACTGGCTCAGCGAATTCACCGACAGCAGCGAGCACGGATCCGCGGTGTGCGGGTCGCCTAACAGGTCTTGCGCCGGCGGCGCGGCGGTCGCGTTCGCGGGCGGGGCGTCGTCGCGGGTGAAGATCAGAAACCCGGCCGCCAGAAGGACAACCGCGCCAAGCGCCGCGCCGATGATCACGGGACGCCGGGATTTCTTCGCCGCTCGCGGCACTGGCGCACCGCGCAGGAAGGTCTCGACCTCGACCGCGGTCGGGCGTTTTTCCGGCTGACGGCTGAGCATTGCCTGCAACGCGGGCCCGAGCACACGAGCGTTGCGCAGCGGCTCAGGAGTTCCTTCCGCGGCCCGGCGCAGTTGTGCGAACGGCCCGTTTTCGCCGCTGCCCCAAGGAGAATCGCCCTCGACAGCTGCGAACAGCGTCGCCCCGAGCGAGAAGACGTCCGACGCGGCGGTGGCCGCTTCGCCGTTCGCGACCTCCGGCGCGAGGTACCCGGCGGTGCCGCCGACGCGGGCGCTGTCGGTGAGCGTGACCTCGTGCCCGCGGGAGATGCCGAGGTCGGCGAGTTTGGCGGTGCCGTCGTCGGCGACCAGGACGTTGCCCGGCGTGAGGTCGCGGTGCACCATGCCGCGCGCGTGCATCGCGGCGAGCGCGGACGCGATCTGCACACCGATCGCCGCGGCCCGTTCGGGAGCGAGGACGCCGTCGGTGTGCACGATCTCGGCCAAGCTGCACGCCGGGAGGTACTCCATGACGAGCCAGCGGTCGGTGCCGTCGGAAACGGAGTCGTACACCGCAACGATGTTCGGATGCTGCAGCGCCGCGCCGAGCCGGGCCTCGCGGCGGATCTGCGGTTCGTCGCCGTCGAGGGAACGCTTGAGCGCGACCGTCCGGCGCAGTTCGAGGTCGCTCGCCCGCCAGACGACACCCATCCCGCCGGCCCCGAGGCGTTCCTCGAGCCGGTAGCGTCCGGCGATCACCTGCGGCGCAGTCACCGCGACAGCCTAAGCCGCGCGTTCCCGGGTTGTCCTCCGGCCGCCCGGAGTCCTCAGTTCTCCTTCGCGGCGCTCTTGCGCAGTTGCCTGCGCACCAGCGGCCAGAACGCGGCGATCACGGCCAGCGACACGATGCTGGTCCACACCTGGGTGCGGGCGGAGTCGTCGGTCAGCAGCATGACCACGATGATCGCCACGACGCCGACGACGGTCAGGATGCCGAGCCACGGGTGCAGCCACATCTTGAGCTTCAGCCCGGCGCGTTCCTCCGGCGTCATGTTGTGCCGCATCCGCATCTGGGTGAACGCGATGAACGAGTACACGAACAGCGCGACCAGTCCGGCGGAGTTCATGATGAAGTCGAAGATGCCCGAGTCGGGCGCGACGAAGTTGACGAAGACCGCGATGTACCCGCCGATCGTGCAAGCCGCCACCGCGACGACCGGCACGCCGGACTTGCTCTTCTTCGCCACCGCGCGCGGGGCCAGCCGTTTCTCGGCGAGCGCGGAGAACATGCGTCCGGCGGAATAGAGCCCGGAATTGAGCACCGAACACGCGGCGGTGAGCACGACCGCGTTCATCACCAGACCGGCGCCGGGCAGCCCGAACAGCGTGAAGGCGTGCGCGAACGGCCCCTCCTGTTTGGGATTCGGCAGCTGGTTCCACGGGACGATGGTGACGATCAGCAGCACGCCGCCGACGAAGAACAGCAGGATCCGCCAGATCACCGTGACGACCGCCTGCCGCACGCCCTTGGCCGGATCCTCGGACTCGGCCGCCGCCATCACCGCGATCTCGGTGCCGAAGTAGGAGAAAATCACGATCGCGACGCCGCTCAGCACCGGCCACCAGCCGTTCGGCGCGAACCCGCCGTGCTGCCAGAGGTTCGGGATCGAGAAGCTCGCCTTCGGCCAGAGCCCGAACGCGAACAGCGCGCCGACCGCGAGGAACACGATGATCGCCGCGACCTTGATGCTCGCCAGCCAGTACTCGACCTCGCCGAACGACCGCGCGGACACCAGGTTCGTGGTGGTGAAGAACAGCAGCAGCACCACCGAGAACACCCACTGCGGCACGTCCGGGAACCACCCGCCGAGCACCGACCCGCCGACGACCGCCTCGAACGCGATCACGCCGATCCAGTAGTACCAGTAGAGCCACCCGACGAGATATCCCGCCCACTCGCCGAGCCCCACCCGGGCGTACTCCATGAACGACCCGATCGCGGGCCGCGCGGCGGCCATCTCGCCGAGCATCCGCATCGCGAGGAAGACGAGCAGCCCGCCGATGAGATAGGAGACGACGGCGGCGGGCCCGACGGCGCGGACCACGTTGCCGGAGCCGACGAAGAGACTGGCCCCGATGATTCCGCCGAGGGCGATCATGGTGATGTGCCGGGAGCGCAGCTTTTTGGGGTCGCTGACGGGGGTTGCTGCTGTGCCAGGGGTGGTGTGGTGCGGGGTTGCTTCGGGGGTGTTCGCGGGCGGTTCGGCTGTGCCTGAGGTTGCGCGGGCTGTGTGCGCGGGGGCGGCGGCTTCGCTTGAGATCGCCTCGCCTGCGGCCGCCTTGCCCGGTGCGGCTTGGGCTGGGGTCGCGGTGCGGTCGGTTGCTTCGCCCGGCGCCGCCGGGTCTGCGCCTGATCCGGCCGGGGACGTCGTGCGTGGGGTGGCTTCGGCTGGGGTCGCTGTGCGGTTGGTGGCCTCGTCCGGCGTCGCCGCGTGTGCGCCCGATCCGGCGGGGGACGTCGTGCGTGGGGTGGCTTCGGCTGGGGTCGCCGTGCGGTCGGTTGCCTCGCCCGGCGCCGCCGCGTCTGCGCCTGATCCGGCCGGGGACGTCGTGCGTGAGGTGGCTTCGGCCGGGGTCGCCGTGCGCTCGGCAGCCTCCGCCGGGACCGCATTCCCCGCCGCTGCCTCGCCCGAGGCCGCCTCGCGGGGGCTCTCCGGGCTGCCTTGGCCCTCTTCGGTGATCCGATCAGCCATCGATCGATCTTCCTCTCGTCCAGCCGTGCCGTCCCGCGGCGCCGCCCCGCCGACAACGATGTCGGAACCGGCCGCGGAGCCGGGCCTCGCTGACGCGGGACAGTCTGCGGCCGCCGGGTCCGTCGAGGCTAGGTGCGACAGGGGGCGGATGCCGGGCGAGAAAGTTGTCGATCATCCGAATGGAGCAACAGCGGGTGCCGGATTTGTCGGATATTGGCGAGCTGGGGTGCGGAATCAGGCACGCTGGAAGTCCGCCAGCGTCGCCGTGATCTGGTATTTCGTGCTCGCGGCCACGCGGGGATTCGTTGCCGCATAAGCGGTGTACGCGTTGAGTCCGGTGCTCAACGCGTATCCGCGCCCGCGCGTCCAGCTGTCCTCGTCGAGGCCCGACTCCGCGCGAAAGATCTCCCGAGCCGAAGGCGGGAGGAGTGTCCATGCGATCAGCGCGTCGCAAGCCGGATCGCCGACGCCTAGTCCGCCGAAGTCGAGGACGGCGCTGATCTGTCCGTCCGCCAGCAGGAGATTGCCCGGGTGCAGGTCGCCGTGCACCCACACCGGCGGGTGCGGCCACGGCGGTGCGGCGAGCGCGGCGTCCCAGACCGCGGTCAGTGCGGCGCGGTCGAAGACGTCGGCGGTCCCGGCGATCGCGGCGCGCGTCTCGGCGTCCCGGCGGGCGAGCGGTGCGCCGATGAACCCGTTGTGCGGTCCGGCGGCGAGCGAGGGATCGGCGGGGATCCGGTGGAGCGCCGCGACGAACCGCGCCAGTTCGGTCGCGATCCGGGCCGGGCAGGCGAGCCCGCCGATGTCCGGGGGCGAGCCCGGCAGCCAGCGGGACACCGACCAGTGCCACGGATAGCCTTCGCCCGGCGCCCCGAGCGCGACCGGCTCGGGGATCGCCAGCGGCAGGTGCGGCGCGAGCCGGGGGAGCCACCGGGATTCCTTCTCCGGCTGCCCCGCCGCCCACTCGCCGCGCGGCAGGCGCACGGACAACTCGTCCCCGAGCCGGTAGAGGACGTTGTCCGAACCGGCCGGGTCGAGCCGCGACAGCGGGAGGGCGGCCAGTTCGGGCAGTTGCGCAATCAGGAGGCGCTTGACCAAGGTTTCGTCGGCGGAGTGCGTTGCGGGCAAAGGCAAGTCTCTCGGTCAGGTGCCCCGCACGCCCGGGACGTTCGCCTCGATCAGACCACGCCGTCCGGTGTCCGTCCACTGTATTTCGCGCCCGAGACATCAGGAAAGGCTTGCCCCTCAAGGGTTTCCCTCGGCGCACGCGGAGCCGCATCGCGCGCCCGAGCCAACCGGTTGACTCACGGGTCCGCCCGGCCCGGAAGCCCCGGCCGGAGCGCCGACGGCTGACGGCAGGCGTTGACGAAAGCGGCCACCGCCGGCGCCGGTTCGGTGCTGCGGTGCAGCAGGTGGAAGTCGGTCGCGCGGCCGGGTTCGGCCAGCGGCCGGTACACGACTTCCGGAACCGCGGCCCGTTCCACGCCCGCCGGGACCACCGCGATGCCCACCTTCGCGGCGATCAGTGCCAGCACGCTCAGCGTGCTGTCGGCGCGAAAACGGGACGGCGGGTCCGCCTCGCGCCGACGCGGCCACGGCGGCGCGAGGTCGCCGTCGCCGATGATGTACTCGATGTGTTCCTCCCCGGCGAGCTGCTCGACGGTCAGCGTCCGGTGCCGGGCGAGGCGGTGCCCCGCGGGCAGCGCGACCAGAAACGACACCGAGCTGGCCGGAGTCGAGGCCAGCCGCGGTTCGCCGGGCGGAGCCGGGAGCGCGCTGAACCCGACGTCCAGTTCGCCGGCGAGGATCGCGGTGCGCTGAACCTGCGGCCCCGCCTCCCGCAGCTCGATCCGGACCAGCGGACGTGCCTCGTGGAACTCGCGGATCAGACCGGCCAGGAGCCCGCCGAACACCACGGCGCCCGCCACGCCGATCCGGACGCTCCCGGTCTCCCCGCGCAGGGCGGACCGCGCCGCGTCCTGTGCGCGTCCGGCCTGGGCGAGCACCTGCCGCGCTTCGATCAGGAACGCCTGGCCGGCCGGGGTGAGCCGGGGCCGCCGTCCGGTGCGCTCGAACAACGGCCCGCCGAGTTCGTGCTCCAGGTCCCGGATCTGCATGCTCAGCGTGGGCTGGACGACGTGCAGGGTGCGCGCGGCCGCGCTGAACCCGCCCTCCTCGGCCACCGCGACGAAATAGCGCAGGTGCCGCAGTTCCATCCCATCTCCTATCAGCCGGACTGATCAGTGAATCAGAAACAAGTGTTTGAGCTTATCGCTCGCTCGGGGCCATCGTGGAGGGACAGACCGACGAACAGGGGCAGCGATGCGGATTGTCACGCTCGAAGAACACTGGACCGACCCGGCGGTGACCGCCGCCGGCATGCCGAATCTGCTGAACCACGTGCCCGGCTACGCCGCGGCGTTCGACCCGGACACCGGGATGCCGTACCCGCGGCATCCCGAACTTCTGGCGGATCTGGGCGCCGCCCGGATCGCCGACATGGACCGGCACGGCATCACCACGCAGGTTCTCTCGCTGGTCAACACTTTCCTTCCGGCGGACGTCGCACCGGAATTGACCGCCGCGGCCAATGACACCATGGCCGAAGCGGTCGCGGCGTTTCCCGGCCGGTTCGCCGCGTTCGCCACCCTGCCGACGGCCGTCCCCGCCGCCGCGGCGGACGAATTGCGCCGGTGCGTCGGTGAACTGGGCTTCGTCGGCACGATGATCATGGGGCGCACCGACGACGAATTCCTGGACGAGCCGCGCTTCGATCCCATTCTGCGCGCCGCCAGCGACCTGTCCGTGCCGATCTACCTGCACCCGGCCCCGCCGCCGGTGGCGGTCAGCGAGGCCAGCTACGCCGGAGGGCTCTCGCCCGCGGTGTCGGCGGCGCTCCGGCTCCCCGCGTGGGGGTGGCATCAGGAAACCGCCGCGCACTTCCTGCACCTGGTGCTGACCGGGGTCCTCGACCGTTATCCGGGGCTGCAGTTCATCCTCGGCCACTGGGGCGAATTCGTCCCGTTCTACCTCGACCGGCTGGACGAGAGCATGCCCCGGCGGATGACCAAGCTCGACCGGACCTTCCGCGAGTACTTCCGGGACAACGTGTTCATCACCCCGAGCGGCATGTTCAGCCAGGCCCAGCTCCGGTACTGCGCGGACACAGTCGGCACCGACCGGATCCTCCATTCCGTCGATTTCCCGATGCTCGGCAACGAGGGCACCGTGTCGTTCCTGACCGAATCGCATCTTTCCCATGAGGATCAGGAAAAGATCGCCCACGGAAATGCCGACGCGCTGCTCGGTCTCGGCTGATTCCTTTCGCGGCCGAGGGTCAGTGCGGCTGGGAGAGGTCTCCCGGACGGAAGGCCTCCGCGGTAGTGCTCACCGGCGCGTCGAGTTCGGTTTTGTGCTCGCGCGGATAGACCCAGCGCAGTGTCGCCGTCGACCCGGGGCCGGAGAAACCTATCTCGTAGAAGATCATTCCGTCGCTTTGATAGCCGGAAATCGAGTAGTGGTCGCCTTCGTCCTTGCGGTAGGTCACCCGGCCGGACTGTGCTTCCGTCTCGGCGGCCGCGTCGGCCAGCGCGGCGGCGACAGTGCGGCCGCCTGAGTTGGTGCCCCAGACGGTCATGGTCGCGTGGAGTGGCTTGTTGGCGAACGTCATTCCGTCGCCGTTTTCCGGGCTGTACGGTGCCGCAGTATATCCCCGGGGAACGCGTGTGGTGAAGCCGAACCTGGGGTTGGTGTAGGTGGTGCTGGCCGCCGGGGCGGACGAAGACGGCGTCGAGGGCGCCGGGGAAGTCGCTCCGACGCCCAGCATTGTCAGGAATTTCGGTTGCAGCAGGTCGCTGATCTCGGAATAGGGGAGGACGACCGTTTCTTTTCCGGCCGCCATGATGCATCCCAGTTCGTACCACACCATTTCGAACTGGACCCCGGTCTTGGTGAATCCGATCGGCGGCGCGGGCACGTGCCCGCGGCCGGGAACCCGGTCCGCCGCGTCGACGGTGGTTTTCCGGCCTTCGTCGTAGCCGACGGTCGGCTCCCGGCAAAAACCGGCCTGGGTGTGCGGGTCGATGCGGTCGGTCAGCGTTTTCATCCCGGCCGCGGTCAGCGCTTCGGGCCGGAACATGTCCTGGGGGCCGAGCGGGTTCCCGGTGGCGAGGTCGACGTTCACGGTTTCCGGGAAACGCCAGGTCGTGTGGGAGAGGACATTCGAATCGAGACCGTGGTCGTAGCGAACGGAAAGCAGGCTCGGCGTCTGCAGCAGGATCTGCGCGGTCGTGTGCGCCGCGGGCGTGTCCCCGGTGTCGGTGAACTGCTGCCGCCAGTCCGGATTGGCGCGTGCGTCGCGGATGGCCTTCAGCCGTTTGTCGATCGGGGCGCGCAAAGCGTCGTTGACGCGTTTCCGCACCGCGGCGTCCGGTCCGCCGGACACCTGCGGATACTGGAGGTCGTAGGTGATCGGGAGCGCTTGGTCGCGGCCGGAATCGGTCTGCATCGCGACGGTGAGCGCCGCGGGCGCGGGCGGGTCGTCCTGGCGGTTGAAGACCAGGATTCCGCCGGTGACCAGTGCGCTGACGACCACCAGCACCGCGACGACCTTGCCGACGATCACCGCGGTCGCCCCGGCTCCGGTGCCAGTGGCGGTCGGCACCCCGGCCCCGGCCGCGACCGCGCCGGCGCCCGCTCCGATCGGCGCGGCGGCGGTGCCCGCGGCGGTCAGGAGGGCCAGTGGGGTGAGCGCGGTCAGGGCGGCGGACGCGGCGGCCAGGCGCTTCCAGCCGCGCTTCTCCCAGTTCTTTCCGTACGCCTTGCGGGCGATGGTTTCCAATTCGGACACGAAAGCGTCCGCTGTGGACGGTCGCCACGCCGGGTCCTTGGCCATGCCGCGCGCGATCAGCGGCCGGAGTTTCTCGGGTACCGCGTCCAGCGGCACCGGCGCCATCTGGTGCAGCGAGCGCAGTTCGTCCGTGGTGGTCGCCTCGAACGGCTGGTGTCCGGTGATGCATTGGTAGAACACGCAAGTGGCGGCGTACACGTCGGTGGCGGGCTGGCCCGGCTGTCCGGCCCACTGCTCGGGTGCCATGTACGACGGCGACCCGGCGGTCAGTCCATTGTGTCCGTCCAAAGTAGCCAGTCCAAAGTCGACCAGTTTCGACTGGCCTTCTTGCGACACCAGCACGTTTCCCGGTTTGTAGTCGCGGTGGACAACCCCGGCGGCGTGCGCGTCGGCGAGTCCGAGCAGGGAGCCCTTGAGGATGGCCAGCGCGGATTCCGGTTCGAGGACGTTCTCCGTCGCCAGAAGCGCGCGCAGGGACACGCCGGGCACGGCCTCCATCACCAGCGCGGCGCCCTGCGGTGTTTCGACGAAATCGAACAACTGCACGACGTGCGGGCTGCGGACGCCGGACAGCAACCACGCCTCGCGCCGGAACCCGGCCGCGATGTCCGGGTCGGCGAGATACTCCGCGAGGAGGTATTTGATCGCCACCATCCGGCCGGATTCCTGGTGCTTGGCCAGCACGACGCGGCCGAAGCCGCCCACGCCGAGCACGTCGACCTCAGTGAACCCGGGCACCCGCCAGTCGCTCATCCCCGCCGCTTCCCCTCTCCGCGAGGCTGGTCGCGGTCGGCGAGATCGTACTCCGGAGATGTGGCATCCGGAGTGGAGTTGTCACATTTGTGCCTCGGTCGTGGGATCCGAAACTGGACGCGCCTCGGGGTGCTGATGTGTCGGCGAACCGGGGCTCAGGAGGTGGATTCCTTGCTCGGTGGTGCGGTAGCGGACCGTGCGACCGGACCGCTGCCCGGTGACCAGGCCGTTGTCGCGCAGGACCCGGAGGTGCTGCGAAACCGCGCTCGGCGACACGTGCAAGGCTTCGGCGAGGTCGGTGGTCGTGGCGGGGGAGCGCAGGGCCTCCAGCAGTTCGGCGCGACGCCGGCCCAGAAGGCGGACCGCGTGCCCGGCAGGACGGCGCTCGTCGGCTGTCCACAGTGCACCGCTGCCTCGCGCCGGGTAGCGGATCGTGGTCTGGGTGGTGGTGTGCAGTTTGATCATCACCCACGGCGGCCCGAGCACGACGGGGGAGAGGACCAGCCCGCCGACGGGGCGTCCGGGCGAAGGACGGTTGTCGCCGTCGAGGACGAGGCGGCCGTCGTGCCAGTTCAGCCTGGCGTGCAGGTCGGTGAACAGACGGCCCGCGCCGCCGTCGGCCCATTGTTTGGCGCGGTAGGCGATGTCGGCGTCGAGGACCGCGCGCAACCGGCCCCAGTGCGGTGCGATCAGGCGGTCGTGCGCCTGACGCAGTTCGGCAGCGATGGCCCGCAACCCGGCCGCAGGGTCGTCGGCGAGCGCCTGGGCCGGGCCTGGCAGGCGATCGCCGAAGACGCCGTGCAGACTTCGCCGGACCTCGCCCGGGGTGGTCCGGCACATCGCGGCGAGCGCCTCGTCGATCGTGCTAGCCGCGCGCGCCGGGGCGGGCAGGAGGAACTGCGGCCAACTGGCCCGGCCGGTGACCAGCAACGGCCAGGTCAGCCGGAGGTCCAGCGGCCGCGCGGCGAGCTCTGCGGCGGCCCAGCGGGTCCAGTGTTCGTGCCGCGCCCGGCCCCAGCACCCGGCGAGGGTCTGCAGGCCGGAGACAGTTTCGGACAGCGGCGAGACAGCGAGCCTGGTGCCCGCGAGGTCTCCGGTGCTCAGATCGAGGGTGAGCGGCACGTCGCGATTATGCGGCAGAGGGCGGGCTGTCCGGGGGACCGGCGGGCGGGGTTTGGCCTTCGCTGGTCCAGGGGCTGCGCTTGGGGGCGGGCGGCTGAGGTCTTGTCTTCGCCGGTCCAGGCGTGGTCTTTCGTCGTGTGAGGCTGGGGTCGTGCCTTCGCTGGATCGGGGGTGGTTTTCTGTGGGCGCGGCGGTTGTGGTCTTGTCTTCGCCGGTCCAGGCGTGGTCTTTCGTCGTGTGAGGCTGAGGTCGTGCCTTCGCTGGGCGAGGGGGTGCGTTTTAGAGCGGGCGGCTGAGGCCTTGCCTTCTCTGGTCCGGGGGTGGTCTTTCTGCGGGCGAGGTGGTTTCGGTGTCGGCTCCGCCGGTTCAGGCGTGGTCTTTCATCGTGCGAGGCTGCAGCCTTGCCTTCCCTGGCCAGGGGTGGTTTCAGCGGGTGCGGCGGTTAAGGACTCGCCTTTGCTGGTCCGGGTGGCTTTCAGCGGCCAGGTCGTTGAGGTCTCGCCTTCGCCGGTCTGGGCTGCCGGTCTTTCAGCGGTGGTTGAGGGCGTGCGGCTTCTCACCGGTCCGAGCGGGGCGCGGCAGTGCGGTTGCCAAGGGGAACAGCGGATTCGCGAACCGGCGGGGTGGGGTGCCCGGTTCCCCCTTCCAGCGCCCCGGGTGGTCGAGGATCTTGCTGCTTCTCGTCGGTTTATGCGGCAGTGCAGCTGCCCAGGGGCGAACTCGCCGAACCAGCGGGATGGGAGCCCGGTTCCCGCTGGTTCCGGCTACTCCTCTGTTATGCAGCACTCCGGCCGAACCAGCGGGCGAGCTGGCGGTTCAGCTCCTGCTGGTCCTCGCCGATCCAGGCGATATAACCGTCGGGCCGGAGCAGGACGGCCGGGGCGTCCAGGGCGGCGGCGGGGTCGGCGAGGAGGTCGACCCGGTCTGCCCAGCCGTCGACGGTCAGTCGTTCGGTGCGGTCCAGCACCAGGCCGCGGCCCTGGCGGAGGCGGTCGTAGAGGCGGCTTTGCTTCAGGTCGAGGTCGGGGAGACGGCGGCCGAGCAGGTCGGGGCCTTCGCCGAAGTCGTAGCGGAGGTCGATCGCGGTGATTTTCCCGATCAGGCGGCGGTTGACCTCGTCGATGTCCATCAGTTCGGCGAGCAGTCGGCGCACAGCCCGCGGTCCTGCTTCGGCCGACGACAGTTCCATCTGGGCGCGGGTGTTGTCGAGGACGTCCGCGGCGACCGGATGGCGTTCGGCCTGGTAGGTGTCGAGCAGGGAGTCGGGGGCCGAGCCGCGGATCTGGGCGGCCAGCTTCCAGCCGAGGTTGAACGCGTCCTGCACGCCCAGGTTGAGGCCTTGGCCGCCGGTGGGCGGGTGGATGTGCGCGGCGTCGCCCGCCAGCAGCACCCGGCCGACGCGGTACCGGTCGGCTAGCCGGGTGGCGTCACCGAAGCGGGACAGCCAGCGCGGGGAGTGCACGCCGAAATCGGTGCCGGCGAGGGCGCGCAGTTGTTCTTGGAAGTCTTCGAGAACGGGCGGTTCGGAGCTGAGCCCGGCGGCAGGTACCACGACGCGGTAGACGCCTTCCTCGACCGGCCCCAGCATGAACCGCTTGTTGGCCTGCCGGATCTCGGCCACCTTGGCGGCGATTTCCTCCGGCGGCGCGGACGCGGGCATTTCGCCCATCAGGGTTTCGGTCCGCGAGGGTTCGCCCGGGAAGCCGACGCCGAGGAGTTTGCGCACGGTGCTGCGCGCGCCGTCGCAGCCGACGAGGTACTTCGCTCGCAGCTGTTCGCCGTCAGCCAGTTCGACGGTCACTCCGTCCTCGTCCTGCTCGAACCCGGCGATCGCGCAGCCGTGCCGGACCTCCGCGCCCAGTTCGATGGCGTGTTCCTCGAGCTCCCGGACGACGACCGGTTGGGGGATGCCCAGCAGATACGCGGTGTCGAGGTCCGCGGGCGGGGGTGCGGGGATGCCAGCGAAGATGCCTCCGACCGGACGTCGCCGTCCGTGCGGCAGGAGCCGCTCCAGCAGCCCGCGCATCGCGAGTTGCTCGAGGCTGCGGATGTGCAGGCTGACGATCCGGGCCAGCGGGACCGGCTCGGTTTCCTTCTCCAGCAAGAGAACCCGCACGCCGTGCAACCGCAGCTCGGCGGCGAGCGTCGCGCCGGTGGGACCGCAGCCGGCGATGATTGCGTCGATCATGAAGCATCCGTTCGTTCAGGTGGCGTGCGGTTCGATGAGATGGGAACAGTCGCCGGTCGGTCAGTTGCACGGCGCTCTGCTGATGCCCGTTGAGCTGGGATGCACGCGGCCGTGGCCCGCTTGGCCCGTGGCCGCGTAGCCGCAGTTCGCTCAGCGGGGCCTTGGCTGGCGCGCGCCTTGCCGCAGTTTGCGCGGTTGCCAGCGGCGCGTCTGATGGGAGTGTGCCTGGCTGGGGTCCGCTCGGCCGGTGTGTGGCTGCCTGCGGTGCGTCCAACAACCGCGCGCTCGACCGCCCGTTCAACCGCAGCGATCGCGACCGTCGCACCTCCCGGCATCGCGACCCCACGACGGCAGGCACGTCCAGGTAAGGACGCGTCGGGCTGAGTCGGGATTCGCGCAGGACTTGGCATCGGCCGCGCCAGTCTGCGGCACCCCGGATCTTGCGGCAAGCGAAATACGAAGAGGTTCCAGCCATCGTCGATGTAGCTCCAGCCTACATGATGGCGAACACATGTTCGACTCAGGAACCCTCGCGGGCATGAAGCCAAGCGACCCGAAAGCCAAGCTCCCCGCCGCGTATTGGCGGTTGTGGTGGGCCTCGGCGGTGGACAACGTGGGCGACGGGATCTTCTCCGCGGCCGTTCCGCTGCTGACGGTCACGCTCACGCGCGATCCGGTGCAGGTCTCGGTCGTCTCGGCCGCGACCTACCTTCCCTGGCTGCTGCTCTCCTTGCCCGCGGGGGCGCTCGTGGATCGGCGCGACCGAGTCAGTCTCCTCTGGCGGTCGCAGGCGCTTCAAGCGGTGATCGTCGCGGTGGTCGCCGTGCTGATCGGGCTGGGGCGGATCGACATCGCGGGGCTCGCGGCCATGGGGTTCGGGCTCAGTGCGTGCGAGGTCGTGTTCGCCAACGCGTCGCTCGCAGTGCTGCCGGACCTGGTGTCCGAGGCGCAGTTGCACCGGGCGAACGGCAGTCAGTACGCGGTCGCCAACGCGGGGCAGTTGTTCGTCGGGCCGCCGATCGGGAGTCTGCTGTTCGCGGGGGCGGAGGCGTTGCCGTTCGGCCTGGACGCGGTGTCGTTCGCGGGGTCTGCCGCGTTGTTGGCGACTTTGCCTCGCCGTCCGGCGCCGCGCGAGGTGCAGCCACCGGTCCGGGTCGCGGTGGTGGAGGGGGTGCGGTGGCTCGGGCGGCACCGGTTGCTGCGGACGTTGGCCGGGCTGCTGGCGGTGAACACGTTCTGCTACCAGCTTGGCAATGTGACGGTCGTGCTGCTCGCGACCCAGACTTTGCACGTCAGCGAGCGCGGTTACGGCGTGCTGCTCGCGGGGGCCGCGGCGGGCAGTGTGCTCGGCGGGATGGTCAACGCGCGGGTCGTGGCGAGAATCGGGGCGCTGCAAGCGTTGCTGACCGCCTTGATCGCCAACATCGTGATCTTCGTGCTCATCGGCGCCAGTCCGAATGCGGTCGTTCTCGGGGCTTTGCTGGGTTTCAACGGGTTTGCGACGACGCTCTGGAGCGTGGTCACGGTCAGCCTGCGCCAGCAGGCGGTGCCGCGGGAACTGCGCGGGCGCGTGCACAGCGTCTACCGGATGCTGGGCTGGGGTTTGATGCCGCTGGGATCGCTGGCCGGCGGGCTGGTCGCGGACGTGCTCGGCATCCGGGCGGCGTATCCGGTGGCCGGTGCCGTGCGGGGGATCGCACTGGTCGTGGCGCTGCCGGTGCTTCTTTCGGCGATGCGCGGCGGGAAGCCCGCGGAGTGAGGCCCGTCTGTCCTGAGTGGACAGTAGGCGATAGTCAATTCGTGGGCAATCGGCCTGATGGTTCCCTTTTACCGATCTGTGCGGTCGGAAACGCTACGGAATATGCATCTTATTGACAGCTTGCCGATAGCGGGAAGCGGGTTCCGCTGTTCGGTTATTGGTCGCGGAGAAGGTGCAACGTTTCCGGCGGCGGGGGCGACTGTGCGGGCGGAGGTGCTCGTGTCGGAATCGACTGTGGCGGTCCCGAGCCGGAAAAACGGGAAGTGCGGCGAGTTACCCGGGAGTAAGGGCTACTGCCGTCGCGCGCCATTCGTGTGGTCGTGCGGGGAGGGCGGTGAATTCCGCGCGGAGGGGAGTCGGCGGAATTTTCCGGTGATCGGGTGAGGTTTAGCGGAGCGAATCGCCGATTCTTGCTGATCGACTTGTCCCGCTAGCTGTTCGGAAGCGTTTAAGGGAAGGCGGAAGGTGATCGTTTTCCGGGAAGCGGCTGAACTCCCGCTCGCGGCGGTGATGTTGCTGCGGTCGGGGCAACGGCAGCGTCCGTTGGCACTACTTCGGTGGTTTCGATCATTGCCGGGGTGGCCGGGAGAATTGCGGGTTTACGCTGGTCGGAGCAGTCGGAAACGGTTCCGGGTGCGGCCGGGAGGTCGGCCGAATGCGAAGGCGGACCGTCCGCTTATCTGTGTGTCGCCCTGAGGTGTGAGTCCGTTGTTCATATTTTAGAATGCTCTCGGCAATGTGTGACGCTGGGTGCGAACCGGCGTATGCCGCAGTCCTTCGTTTGGCGGTTGCTGGAGCGCAACCGCGCTAGGCAGGGTATGGATTCCGGCGCGGGTCCGGTCTTGAGGACGGCCGCGCTCTGCTGGGGCTAGTGCCGCGCGGGCGGGGGGCAATTCCCCGGGCGGCTCCTACGAGTATTCGAAAGGCTTGGTCATGCACTCCCGGAAAGAAAGATTCGCTGTCCCGAGACCGCGCCCGGTGCCTGGCGCCGGCGATGCGGGCCGGCTGGCCGCAGTGCTCCCGCGGCTGGCCGCCCGGCATCGGGTGCCGGGCGCGCAGGTCGCGGTGTGGTCCGGCGGCGAGACCGTCATGGTCCAGACCGGTTCGGCGGGCGGCGGCAGGCCGATGCGGGCGGACTCGCGGGTGCCGATCGGTTCGATCACCAAGGTGGCGACCGCGACGCTGGCGATGATGCTCGTCTCCGACGGCGATCTCGAGCTGGACCAGCCGGTCGGCGAGATCCTCGGCGACCCCTCGCTGTCCGCCGAGCTGACCTTGCTCAGGCTGCTGAGCCACACCAGCGGGCTGCCCTCGGACCCGGCCGACGCGGACGGGTCCTGCCGGAAAGAGGTGCGGGCCGCGGAGTTCGTCTGCGAGCCGGGCGCCGCGTTCTCCTATTCCAACCTCGGCTACGCGCTCGTCGGCCTGCTGATCGAAGAGGTCACCGGGATGGGCTGGCGCGAGGCGGTCGAGTCGATTCTGTTGCGGCCGTTGGAGATCGAGCCGGTCTACGTCGACAGCCCGGGCGTCGCGACCGGGCACGCGCGCGACGGCGAGCGTCCGCTCGAACAGGTGCTGCCGCCGATGCTCGACCCGGCGGGCGCGCTCGCGCTGAGCGCCCGCGACCTGGTCGCGCTCGGGCGGGTCCACCTCGGCAAACCGGGCTTGCTCGACGTCGTCACCGCGAGCGACCTGCACCGGCCGGTGCCCGTCGCGGAACCGTTCGGCCTCGCCGACGGCTGGGGACTGGGGCTGGCGTGTTTCGGCGACGAGGAGTTCCGCTGGCTCGGCCACGACGGCACGGCCGACGGCACCTCGTGCCACCTGCGGATCGACCAGGCCGGGGCCTGCGTGCTCGCGCTGACTGCCAACGGCGCGGGCGGCACCGACCTCTGGCACGACCTGGCCGGGGAACTGCCGGACCTCGGCCTTCCGCCGCATCGCCTCCAGAGCGCGGAATCCTGCCCGATTCCGCTGCCGGACGGCGATTTCGGCACGTATCGCAACGGAGCCCTCGGATACACGATCCGGCCGACCGCCGACGGCGGCGCGTGCCTCGACGTGGACGGCGACGTCTTCCCCGAACTGACCCGGTACGCCGACGGCAGCTTCACCGTCCGCGACCCGGCGACCGGCCGAGCCACCCCGTGCGGACGGTTCCGCGGCGACCCCGGCGCGGCAACCGCCGTAGAAATCGGCGGCCGGCTCGCGCGGCGGTGCTGAGGCCGCCCTCCTGACTCCTCGTCCCCACCCGCGCCAGGCGGGATCCGTTGGTGTGCCCGGAAGGTAGCGAACGACGATGACCGCCCAAGACAAATCGGCCGAACCGGATCCGGCTGCTGCTCTGCCCGCGTTGTTCGTCGAACAGGTGCGGCGGGCTCCGGATGGGGTTGCTGCGGGGGGTGGGGAGGCTCGGCGGCCGGACGCCGAAGCGGATTCGGGCGCCACCGTGCCGGGATTGTTCGCCGCTGAGGGGCGGCGGGTTTCGGATGGGGTTGCTGTGGGGGGTGGGGAGGCTCGGCGGCCGGACGCCGAAGCGGATTCGGGCGCCACCGTGCCGGGATCGTTCGCCGCTGAGGCGCGGCGGGTTTCGGACGGGGTTGCTGTGGAGGGTGCGGAGGCTCGGTTGGCTGATGTCGAGCCGGACTCGACCACCACCGTGCCTGGGCTGTTCGCTCCTCAGGTCCGGCGGGATCCGGACGGGGTTGCGGTGGAGGCTCGGTTGGCAGATGCCGAACCGGACCCGGCTGCCACGGTGCCCGGGCTGTTCGCCGGTCAGGTGGGGCGGGCTCCGGACGTGGTCGCCGTCGAGGGTGCGGAGGCCAGGTCGACTGACGACGAACAGGCAGCCAAGCGAGCCGCTCTGCCCGCGCCGTTCGCCGCTCAGGTGCGGGAGGCTCCGGATGCGCTTGCTGTGGAGGGTGGCGAGACCCGGTTCGCTGACGCCGAACCGGACTCGGCTGCCGCCCTGCCTGGGCCGTTCGCTGCTCAGGTGCGGCGGGCTCCGGACGGGGTTGCTGTGGAGGCTCGGTTGGCAGATGCCGAGCCGGATCCGGCCGCCACGGTGCCTGGGCCGTTCACTGCTCAGGTGCGGGAGGCTCCGGATGCGCTAGCTGTGGAGGGTACAGAGGCTCGGTTGGCTGACGCCGAACCGGACTCGGTTGCCACGGTGCCCGGGTTGTTCGCCGCTCAGGAGTGGCAGGATCCGGACGCGGTCGCCGGGGAGGCGCGGCTGGCTGACGCTGAAGCGGATCCGGCCGCCACCCTGCCCGCGTTGTTCGCTGCGAAGGTGCGGCAGGATCCGGACGCACTCGCCGTCGAGAGTGCGGAGACCCGCCTGACCTACGCCGAGCTGGCTGGCGAGGCAGGCAAGCTCGCCGCCTACCTGCTGCGGCTCGGGTTGCGTACGGAGGACCGGGTCGGGGTGCTGGCGGAGCGGTCGGCCGGGGTGGTCGTCGCGGCGTTGGCGGTGGTCATCGCGGGTGGGGCGTATGTGCCGCTCGATCGGCGGGCGCCGGACGGGCGGTTGCGGACGCTGCTGGGCGAGGCCGGGGTCACGGTGCTGCTGACTGACGACCCGATCCGGGCGGCGGAGGTCCACAGTGGACAGATCGTCGTGCTCGGGCGGGCGTTGCCGGAGGCGGAATTCCCCTCCGTGGCACTGCATCCGGACAATCTGGCGTATCTGATGCATACTTCCGGCTCGACTGGAACGCCCAAGGGGGTCGCGGTCCGGCATCGGGATGTTGTGGCGCTCGCGGCGGACCGGAGATTCGCTGGGGACGCGCATCGGCGGGTGTTGCTGCACTCGCCTGCGGCCTTCGACGCCTCCACGTACGAGATGTGGGTCCCGCTCTTGAACGGCGGGACCGTGGTGGTTGCGCCGCCCGGTGACCTCGACGTTGAGAGTCTCCGCGAAGTTCTGTCCCGGTTCGAGGTCGGTGTGATCTGGCTGACTGCGGGTCTCTTCCGGGTCGTCGCGCAGGAAGCGCCGGACTGTTTCCAGCGTGTGCGAGAGGTCTGGACCGGCGGCGACGTCGTCCCGCCCGCAGCGGTGCGGCGGGTGTTGCGGGCCTGCCCCGGCATCACGGTCGTTGACGGGTACGGTCCGACCGAGACCACCACCTTCATGACGGCCCACGCGGTCGAGTCGGCGGACGTCACGGCGATTCCGATCGGCCGCCCGCTGGACGGCGTGCGCGCGTATGTCCTGGACGATGCGTTGAATCCGGTCCCGACCGGCGAACTGTACCTGGCCGGCGCGGGGCTGGCGCGCGGCTACTGGGCACGTCCCGGGGCGACGGCGGAGAAGTTCGTCGCCGATCCCGTCGTGCCGGGCGAGCGGATGTACCGCACCGGCGACGTGGTCCGCTGGAACGACCAGGGCGAGCTGGAATTTCTCGGCCGCACCGACGACCAGGTCAAGATCCGCGGGTTCCGGGTGGAACTCGGCGAGATCGAATCTGTGCTGGCCGCGGACGACACGGTCGCGGAGGCCGTGGTCGTCGCGCGGCAGGACGGGCCGGGCACGAAGCGGCTGGTCGGCTACGTCGTGTTGGTGCCGGGCGCGCTGCGGAAGGACTTGAAAGCCGTTGTCGCGGCGGTGTTGCCGAGTTATCAGGTGCCGTCGGCGATTGTCGTGTTGGACGAGCTTCCGTTGAGTGCCAATGGAAAGGTCGATCGGAGAGCGCTGCCTGCGCCGTCGGCGGAGCCGGAAGGTGCCGAGCCAGGGACGGATACTGAACGCGCCGTTGCCGAGGTCGTCACGGAAGTGTTGGGCTTGGACCGGATCGGTGTCGAGGACGATTTCTTCGCCAGGGGCGGCGACTCCATTCTGGCTGTACAGGCGTTGTCCCGCTTGCGCCGGAGGTTCGGTGCGGATCTGTCGGCGCGGGCGCTCTTCGACGCGCCCACCGTGGCACAGCTCGCCCGACTGCTGGAAAGTGGTCCGCGAGCCGAGCAGGCGATTCCGGTGGCGTCGCCGAGGGAACTGCTTCCGCTGTCTCCGGCGCAGCGGCGGTTGTGGCTCCTCGACGAGATGACCGGCGGCAGCACCGAGTACAACACCGGCGTCGGGATCCGCCTGTCCGGCCCGCTCGACCTCGACAAGCTGCACGGGGCGCTGGCCTCGCTGTGCGCGCGGCACGAATCGCTGCGAACGACCTTCGATTCCATTGAGGGACAAGGAAAACAGCGGATAGCGCCAACCGGGGAAGTACCCTTGAGCATAGCGGATGCCGCCCCGGACGAAGACACACTGAAGGCTGAACTACGCGCACCGTTCGACCTCCGGACGGGTCCGCTGACCCGAGCCGTCCTGTTCCCGCTCGCCCCGGACGAGCACCTGCTTCTCCTGTGCCAGCACCACATCGTCACCGACGGCCGGTCGATCGCCGTGCTCACCGGCGAACTCCTCGACCTGTACGGCGGCGCGTCCCTGCCCCCGCTCCCGCTCGGCTACCAGGATTACACCCACTGGCGGCTGGCGTCCGAACGTCTCGACCAGCTCGGCTACTGGCGCGAAGCACTCGACGGCCTCGAACCCCTCGCACTGCCGACCGACCGTCCCCGGCCCCCGCAGCGCACCACCGAAGGCGCGGTGCACCGGCACGACCTGCCTGCAGAGTTGGTCCGCAGCATCGCGGAAGCGGGCCGCGCACAGGGTGCCACGCTGTTCATGACCCTGACCGCGGCCGTCCAGGTCGTCCTGGCTGCGTACAGCGGGCAGCGGGACATCGCGGTCGGCACCGCAGTGTCCGGGCGCGACCGGGCGGAACTGGAGCAGCTGACCGGGTTCTTCGTCAACACCCTCGTGCTGTGGTCCTCAGTGGACAGTGCGCAGCCGTTCGATCGCTTCCTGACCGAGTTCCGCGAAACCGTGCTGGCCGCTTTCGCGCATGGTGACGTCCCGTTCGACCGCATCGTGGAGGAAGTCCAACCCGAACGCGATCCGTCGCGGACGCCGTTGGTGCAGGCCGTCGTAGTGCTGCAACGCCCGTTGGTGGAAGAGCGTACGATCGCCGGGCTGCAGGTCAGCGAGTACGCCCTGCCACGTCCCTCGGCGCGTTTCGATCTCGTGGTCGAGTTCTGGCCGCAACCCGACGGCCTGCGCGTCACCGTCGAATACGCCACCGCGCTCTTCGACGCCGCCACCGTCGAACGGCTCACGCAGAGCCTGGAAGTCCTGCTCACCGGCATCGCCACCGACCCGGCACGGCCGATAGGCGACCTCCCGCTGCTCACCGCCGACGACCGTCGGTTCCTGCTCCCGGCACCCGCCGAAAGCACCCGCGCCGAAACGGTGCCGGAGCGGTTCGATCGATGCGCGGCACGCCAACTCGACCAGACCGCGGTCGTGAGCGGCGACATCCGACTGACCTATGCAGAACTGCAGAACCGGGCAAACGGCCTTGCCCAGCACCTGATCCGGCAAGGCGTCCGACCGGAGGAGCGGGTCGGCGTGCTGATGGACCGCTCGGCCGACCTCGTCGTGGCCGTGCTCGCGATCCTCAAGGCAGGCGCGGTCTACCTTCCGCTGGACCTGCGCGCCCCGGCCGATCGCCTGCGCCGCGTACTTGACGGAGTGTCGCTGGTGCTCACCGATCGCACCTGGCACGACACTGCGGCAACCGTCCACAAAGGAACGTCCTTGGTCGTGGCGGATGTGGACGGACCAGCCCCGGAAATCACGCTGAGCCCCCAGAATCTGGCCTACGTCGAGTACACCTCAGGCTCCACCGGCGTCCCCAAGGGCGTAGCAGTACGCCATGCGGACGTCACGGCACTCGCGACCGATCCGCGCTTCGCCGGCCACGAGCGCGTCCTGCTGCATTCCCCGCTCGCCTTCGACGCCTCGACCTACGAGCTGTGGGTGCCGCTGCTCAACGGCGGCACCGTGATCGTCGCGCCGCCCGGCGACCTGGACGCCGACGCGATCCAGCAGCTAGTCACGAAGCATGACATCACCGCACTCTGGCTGACCGCGGGCCTGTTCCGGCTCTTCGCCGAGGAGACGCCCGAGTGCTTCGCCGGACTCCGCGAGGTCTGGACCGGCGGCGACGTCGTGCCCCCGCCCGCCGTGCGAAGGGTCCTCGACCGCTGCCCGGGGATCGCGGTCGTGGACGGCTACGGCCCGACCGAAACCACCACCTTCGCCACCTCGTTCCGGATGTCGGCCGAGGTCCCGGACGTGATCCCGATCGGAACGCCGCTGCGGGACGTCCGGATCCACGTCGTCGACGACCGGTTCCGCCTGCTGCCGCGCGGCGCGGCCGGCGAGGTCTGCATCGCTGGTGCCGGGCTCGCACGCGGGTACTTCGGGCAGGCGGGTCTGACTGCGGAGCGGTTCGTCGCCGACCCGTTCGGCGAGCCCGGCTCCAGGATGTACCGGACCGGCGACCTGGGCCGATCGCGCACTGACGGGACGCTCGAGTTCCTCGGCCGCGTGGACGAGCAGGTCAAGATCCGCGGCTTCCGGGTCGAACCGGCCGAGGTCGAACGCGCCCTGGCCGCCGAAGAAGGGGTGGCGCAGGCGTTCGTGACGATCCGGGCGACCGGCGGACGCAAGCAACTGGTCGGCTACGTGGTCCCGGCGAACATCGACACCGAAGCACTCCGCCGGGCCGTCGCGCGCACGCTGCCGGACTACATGGTGCCGTCAGTACTCGTCCCGCTGGCCGAGCTGCCGCTCACCGCCAATGGCAAGGTCGACCGCCGCGCGCTGCCGGAGCCGCAGGTCGCCAGCGAGCAGAAGGTGGCCCCGCGCACCGCACGGGAAGCCGTTCTCGCCGGGATCTGGGCGGACGTGCTCGGCCTCGACCGCGTCGGCGTGGACGACAACTTCTTCGCCCTCGGCGGCGATTCGATCCTGAGCATCCAGGTGAGTTCCCGGGCCCGGCAAGCGGGACTCAGCGTGACCACCGCCGACCTCTTCCGCCACCAGACCATCGCCGCGCTCGCCCCGGCCGTCAGCGAAGCCGCGGCGATCCCGGAACGCGGCCCGGAAAGCGGCGACGTCGTCCTCACCCCGATCCAGCACTGGTTCTTCGGCCTGGACGCGGACCGCTTCGACCAGACGATCGCCGTCGAACTGCCCGCCGACGTCGACTTGACCGCGCTGATCCGCGCGCTGGCCGCGTTGTCCGAACGGCACGACGCGCTGCGGATGCGGTTCAGCCACGACCGCGAGGCCTGGCACCAGTACAACGCCCCGGCCGGCGGAGGGCACACGCTGCTGCGCTGGTCGCTGACTGGCGAGCCGCGGACGCTGCACCTGGCCGCGCACCACCTGGTGGTCGACGGCGTGTCGTGGCGGTTGCTGCTCGAAGACCTCGACCGCGCTTACCAGCAGGCCGTGCGCGAGGAACCGATCGACCTCGGCCCGCGGACGACGTCCTACCGCGAGTGGGCGAACAGGCTGGCCGAGCACGCGGCAGCGGGCGGCTTCGACGACGAACTCGCGCACTGGTGGGAGCTGCCCACGCCGACCCCGCTCCCGGTCGACGGCCCGGCGGAGAACACCTTCGGCCGCGCCCGCGTCGTCACCGCCCGGCTCACCGCCGACGAGACGCGCGCGTTGCTGCGCGAGGTGCCGCAGGCGTACCGGACACAGGTCAACGACGTGCTGCTGGCCGCGCTGGGCCGGGTGCTGGGGGACTGGACCGGGCACCGGCCGGTGATCGACCTCGAAGGCCACGGCCGCGAGGAGCTGTTCGACGGGGTCGACCTGTCGCGGACGGTCGGCTGGTTCACCAGCATCTTCCCGGTAGCGCTGGACGTTCCGGGCGGCTGGGGCGCGGCGCTCAAAGCGGTCAAGGAGCAGCTGCGCGCGGTGCCGCGCCGGGGGATCGGCTACGGCGCGCTGCGGTATCTCGCCGGGTCCGCGCCGGTGATCGAACCGCAGGTGAGCTTCAACTATCTCGGCCAGTTCGACCTGCCCCGCGGCCTGACCCTGCACCGGGAACTCGCGCTGGACGTCTCGCCGGAGACGGTCCGTCCGCACCTGCTGGAGGTGGTCGGTCGCGTCGAGGGCGGTGAGCTGGAGCTGGCTTGGCATTACGCCGAAGGCGTCCACGAGGAATCCACTGTGGACCGGCTGGCGGCGGCGATGGCCGAAGCGCTGCGCGAGATTATCCGGCATTGCGCGGAGCCGGAAGCGGGCGGGCGGACGCCGTCAGACTTCCCGCTGGTGGCAATCGAGCAATCCACAGTGGACGCACTGGTCGGCGACGGCCGGGACGTCGAGGACATTTACCCGCTGACGCCGATGCAGGCGGGGATGGTGTTCCACGACCTCGCCCAGCCCGGCGACCGCGTCTACTTTGAACAGGTTTCGTTCACTGTGGACGATGTGCCCGATCCGCAACGGCTCGGCGAGGCTTGGCGACGGATTGTCGAGCGGACCCCGATCCTGCGCAGCCGGATCGTGTGGGACGGCGTTCCTCAGCCGCTGCAGATCGTGCACCGTAAGGTCGAACTGCCAGTGTCCTATCTGGACTGGTCCACTGTGGATGCCGAGGAAGCGCTGAAGCGGCTTCTGGCACAGGACCTTGCGGAGGGATTCGATCTCGCCCGAGCCCCGCTCGCCCGGCTGGTGATCGCGAAGGAATCCGCCACCCGGGTGCGGGTGCTCTGGACCTTCCACCACGTCCTCCTCGACGGCTGGAGCGTCTTCGGCATTCTCTCCGACGTCGTCGCCCTGCTGCGCGGCGAAGAACCGCCCGTCCGGCCGCCTTTCCGCGACTACGCGGCCTGGCTCGCCGCCCAGGACGACGAGCGCGCCGAGGCATACTGGCGAGCTGAACTCGCCGGGGTCGCACCGACTCCGTTGCCGCTCGAACGCCCCGCCGCCCGCACGCACACATCGAGTTCGACCGGCCGGATCCCGGTGGAACTGGACGACGAGACGTCCGCCGCCGTGTACGCCTTCGCGCGGCGGAACCGGCTGACGGTCAACACCGTCGTCCAAGGCGCGTGGGCCGCGTTGCTGGCGCGCTACAGCGGCGAAACCGAGGTGTGCTTCGGCGCGACGGTGTCCGGCCGTCCAGCGGAATTGCCTGGCGCGGACGACATCCCCGGCATCTTCATCAACACGCTGCCGGTGCGCGTCCGGCTCGACGGCACCCGCGCGGTCACGGACTGGTTGCGCGATCTCCAAGCGGCGCAAGCGGAATCGCGCCGCTTCGGGCACGTCGGCCTGACGAAACTGCAAGCGTGGAGCGGCGGCGGGAGCCTGTTCGACAACATCGTCGTCTTCGAGAACTACCCGATCGACGAGGTCTCCGAACTGCGCGACGTCCGTGCGGCCGAACGGACCAGTTACCCGCTGGGCGTCGTCGCCTACCCCGGACGGAAGCTGTCGCTCATTCTCACGCACGACCCGGAGCGGATCGGAGGCCCGGCGGCGGCGAGGCTCGCGGCGCACCTCGAAGCACTGGTCCGGGGCATGGTCGCGGCCCCGCACGAGCCGGTGTCCCGGGTGCCGATGCTCTCCGAGACCGAGATCAAGCACCTGCTCGCCGAGCGGAACGAGACGGCCCGCCCGCTCCCGGCCAAGGCGGTGCCCGAGCTGTTCGAGGCCCAGGTCCGGCGGACTCCGGACGCCGTTGCGCTGGTGACGGACGACGAGCAGATCACCTACCGCGAACTCGACGTCCGCGCGAACCGGCTGGCCCACCGGCTGATCGCCGCCGGAGTACAGGCCGAGGACCGGGTTGCCGTCCTGATGAACCGCTCGCCGGAACTCGTCGTCGCGGAACTCGCGATCGTCAAGGCCGGTGGGGCTTACCTGCCGCTGGACCTGCGCGCCCCGGCCGACCGGCTGCGCCTGCTCCTGCACGAGGCCGAGGCAACCGTCCTCCTGGCCGACGCGGCGTGGTTGGCGACCGCCGAAGACGTCCACACCGGCACCATCCTCACCGGCGAGAGCAGCGCCCCCGACACGCCGCCGGACGTCCGGGTCGACCCCGAACAACTCGCCTACGTCATCTACACGTCCGGTTCGACCGGCCGTCCGAAGGGCGTTTCGGCGCGGCATTGCGACGTCGTGGCGCTCACGCTCGACCAGCGCTTCGCCCGCCACGACCGGATTCTGCTGCACTCGCAACAGGCCTTCGACGCCGCGACCTACGAGCTGTGGGTGCCGCTGCTCAACGGCGGCACGGTCGTGCTGGCCCCGCCGGGAGACGTGGACGTCGAGACGCTCGGCCGCTCGCTCACCACGCACGGCGTGACCGGCGCGTTCCTCACCACCGGCCTGTTCCGCCTGGTCGCGCAGGAATCGCCGGAGGTCTTCGCGGGCGTGCGCGAAGTCTGGACCGGCGGCGACGCCGTCCCCGCGGCCGCGCTGCGCCGGGTCCAGGCGGCCTGCCCGGACACCCTGGTCGCCGACGTCTACGGCCCCACCGAGACCACGACGTTCGCGACCGTGCACCCGCTGCCCGGCGACGTCCCGGACGTCGTCCCGATCGGCGGTCCGCTCGACCACACCCGCGTGTACGTCCTCGACGACGACCTCCGGCTCGTCCCGCCCGGCGCGCCCGGCGAACTGCACATCGCCGGCGCGGGCCTGGCGCGCGGTTACCTCGGGCGGTCCGGGCTGACCGCGGACCGGTTCGTCGCGGATCCGTTCGGCCCGCCGGGGGAGCGGATGTACCGCACTGGCGACCTCGTCCGCTGGAACGACGAAGGCGCGCTCGAGTTCGTCGGCCGGGCCGACGAGCAGGTCAAGATCCGCGGGTTCCGGGTCGAACCGAGCGAAATCGAGGCCGCGCTCGGCGAGCATCCCGGCGTCGAACAGGCCGCTGTGCTGGCCCGCGAGGACGGCGGCGTGAAGCGGCTGGTCGCCTACATCGTCGGCGAGACCGACGGCCTGGCGGAATTCCTCGGCCGGACGCTGCCGGACTATATGGTGCCCGCCGCGTTCGTCCGGCTGGAGCGATTCCCGGTGAACGTCAACGGGAAGCTCGACCGGCAGGCGCTGCCCACTCCCGAATTCGGCGCGCGGGACCACGTCGCGCCGCGGACCGAGCGCGAACGCGCCATCGCCGAGATCTGGGCCGACGTGCTCGGCGTCGAACGCGTCGGCGCGACCGACGATTTCTTCGAGCTCGGCGGCGATTCGATCCTCAGCATGCAGGTCGTCTCCCGCGCCCGCCGGGCCGGACTGGAACTGCAGCCCGGCGACCTGTTCGCCCACCGGACCCCGGCCGCGCTCGCCGCGGCGGCCCGCACCACGACGACGGCGGTCGAGCGCGGCCCGGTCCACGGCCCGGTGCCGCTCACGCCGATCCAGCGCTGGTTCTTCGCGACGCAAACCGCCGAACCGGACCACTTCCATCAGTTCGTCCACTTGGGAACGCTCGATGCGGACGCGGCGCGCGCGGCCGTCGAGGCCCTGCTGACCCACCACGACGCGCTCCGGATGCGCTTCGCCCGCGGCGAAACGCACTGGCTTCAGGAGAACGGCCCGGTCGGCGCCGAGGCACCGCTGGTCCGGTTCGAGCAGGACCGGCTGTCCGTGCACCACCTCGTGGTCGACAGCGTCTCGTGGCGCGTGCTCCTCGAGGACTTCGAGCGCGCCTACGACCAGGTGCGGGAAGGCAAACCAATCGACCTCGGCTCGCGCACGACGTCCTTCCGCGACTGGGCGATCCGCCTCTCGGAGCACGCTGCCGAGGGCGGGTTCGACGACGAACTCGGCTACTGGCGCGGCGTTTCCGGTCGGACCACGGTGCCGGTCGACGGCCGAGGCGACGCGACCAACGCTTCCCTGCGCTCCGTGACCGTCCGGCTGTCGGCGGCGGAGACCGGGGCGCTGCTGCGAGACGTCCCGAAGGCGTATCGCACGCAGGTCAACGACGTGCTGCTCACCGCCCTCGGCCGCGTCCTGCGCGACTGGACCGGCGGGACCGCGGTGGTCGACCTGGAGGGCCACGGCCGCGAGGACCTGTTCGACGACGTCGACTTGTCCCGGACGGTCGGCTGGTTCACCACGGTCTTCCCGGTGGCGCTGGACGTCCCGGACGACTGGGGCACGGCGCTCAAGTCCGTCAAGGAACAACTGCGCGCAGTGCCGCGACGAGGGATCGGTTACGGCGCACTGCGCTACCTGACCGGGACCGCGCCGGAAATTGACCCGCAGGTGAGCTTCAACTATCTCGGCCAGTTCGGTTCCGGCCGTCTCGAATCCGACGAAAGTCCGCGCTCGGCTCGCGCGCACCTGCTCGATGTCGTCGGCCGCGTCGAATCCGGCCAACTGGAATTGACCTGGTATTACGCCGAAGGAATCCACAAAGAATCCACTATGGACACGCTCGCCGCCGCGATGACGAGCGCGCTGCGCGAGATCATCCGGCACTGCGCCGAGCCGGGCGCGGGCGGCCGGACGCCGTCGGACTTCCCGCTCGCCGCCCTCGACCAATCCACTGTGGACGAACTGGTCGGCGACGGCCGCGAAATCGAGGACGTCTACCCGCTGACACCCATGCAGTCCGGGATGGTGTTCCACGCGCTGTCCCAGCCCGGCGAACGGGTCTACTTCCAGCAAGTCGGGTTTGTGCTGGACGGCGTCGAGGACTTGGCCGCGCTGGAACGGGCGTGGCAGCGAGTGGTCGACCGGACGCCGGTGCTGCGGACGCGGATCGCCTGGGAGGGCGTGCCCGAACCGGTCCAGGTCGTCCAGCGGCAGGTCCCGGTCCCGATCGCCCGGCACGACTGGCGGGGCCGCACCCCGGACGAACGCGACCAGGCGTGGCAGGGCCTGCTGGCCGCCGACCGGGCCCAAGGGCTCGATTTCACCGAAATGCCGTTGCTACGGCTGGCTTTCGCACGGTTGTCGGACACCGAGGTCCGTGTGCTGTGGACATTCCATCACGTCCTGCTCGACGGCTGGAGCGTCTTCGGCGTGCTGTCCGATGTCTTCGCCGCGTACTCCGGTGCGGAGTCGCCCGAGCGCCCGCCCTTCCGCGACTATGTTGCCTGGCTGGACCGGCAGGACGACGCGGCCGCCGAGGAACACTGGCGGCGCGAACTCGGCAGCCTCGTCGCTCCCGCCCGGCTGCCGTACGACCGGGCTCCGGCGCAGGCGCACACGAGCCGGTCGTCGGAATGGCTGCGCGTGCCGGTCGAAAACTCGGGACGGCTGCGTGACTTCGCGCGCCGGGCCGGTCTCACGCTCAATACCGTTCTGCAGGGCGCGTGGGCGCTGGTGCTGGCGAGGCTCAGCGGCGAGCGCGACGTCTGCTTCGGCACCACGGTTTCCGGGCGTCCGGTCGACCTTCCCGGCGCGGACGACATCACCGGCATCTTCATCAACACCCTGCCCGTGCGGACCACCGTGACCGGGGCCGACGTATCCGAGTGGCTGGCTGAGTTGCAGGCCGGACAAGTCGAATCCCGTCGTTACGGCCACCTTCCGCTGACGAAGCTGCAGGCGTGGAGTGGTTGCGGCGGAAGCCTTTTCGACAGCATCGTGGTGTTCGAGAACTACCCCATCGACCAGGCGTCGACGCCCGGGCTGCGGCTGCGGGACGTCGACGCGGCCGAGACGACGAACTATCCGATCAGCATCGTCGCGTCGCCGGGGGAGCAGCTGACCCTCGACATCGGCTACGACCCCGACCTGTTCGACCCCGAGACCGCCGAGCGGATCACCCGTCAGCTCCTCGCCGTTCTCGACGCCTTCAGCGCGGGCCCGGGACCGCTGGAAGACATCGACCTCCTCACCCCGACGGAGCGCCACCGGGTGCTGGTCGAGTGGAACGACACTGCCCAGCCGTTCCCGGACGACGACCTGACCGAATTGTTCGCCGAGCAGGTCCGGCAAGCACCGGAAGCGGTCGCGGTGGCGGGCGACGGGATCCGCCTGACCTACGCGGAGCTGGACCGGCAATCCGACCGCCTCGCCCGCTACCTGGTTTCGCTGGGCGCGGGGCCGGAAACGCTCGTCGGCGTGCTGATGGACCGTTCGCCCGGGCTGATCGTCGCCGAGCTGGCGATCGTCAAAGCCGGTGCGGCCTACCTGCCGCTCGACACCCGCGCGCCCGAACCCCGGCTCAAAACCCTCCTGTCCGGCGTGAAGATCCTGGTCACCGACGACAAATGGCGTGATACCGCAGCTAAGGTCCACAGTGGACCCACAGTCGTGCCCGGCGAGCGCACCGCGGCGGTAAAGCTCCCGAAGGCAGACCCGGCGAACCTGGCGTACGTCATGTACACCTCGGGGTCGACCGGAAAGCCGAAGGGCGTCGCACCCACCCGCCGCGACATCGTGGCGCTCACGGCCGACCGGCGTTTCGCCGGGCACCGCCGGGTGTTGCTGCACGCGTCGCAGGCTTTCGACGCTTCGACGTACGAACTCTGGGTGCCGCTGCTCAACGGCGGCACGGTCGTCGTCGCCCCGCCCGGAGACCTCGATCTGGACACCATCGGCCGCTTGTTCGCCGAGCACCGGGTCGACGCCGCCTTCCTCACCACCGGCCTGTTCCGGCTCGTGGCCCGGGAAGCCCCGGAGATCTTCCGCGGCCTGAAGGAGGTCTGGGCCGGTGGCGACGCGGTCCCGTCGGCTGCCGTGCGGCGCGTGCGGGAAACCTGCCCGGACACGACCGTCCTGGACGTCTACGGCCCGACCGAGACCACGACGTTCGCTCTGGCGCATCCGGTCCTCGGCCCGGTCCCGGACGTGGTGCCGATCGGGAAGCCGCTGGACAACACCCGCGCCTACGTCCTCGGCCCGGATCTGCGGCCGGTGCCGCCGGGCGCGCTCGGCGAACTCCACCTCGCCGGCGCGGGCTTGGCGCGCGGCTACTACGGCGCTCCCGGCCTGACCGCCGAACGGTTCCTGCCCGACCCGTTCGGGCCGCCGGGGGAGCGGATGTACCGCACCGGCGACCTCGTCCGCTGGACCGCGCGGGGCGAACTGGACTTCGCCGGCCGGGTGGACGAGCAGGTCAAGATCCGCGGCTTCCGCATCGAACCCGGCGAGGTCGAGGCCGCGCTCGCCGCGCACCCCGGCATCTCGCAGGCCGCCGTGCTGGCCCGCGAGGATCACGGCGTCAAGCGGCTCGTCGCCTACTACCTCGGCGAAGCGGACGAACTGCCCGCGTTCCTCGGCCGGACCTTGCCGGACTATATGGTCCCGGCTGCGTTCGTCCGACTGGACCGATTGCCCTTGAATCGCAACGGAAAACTCGACCGGAACGCTCTGCCCGCCCCCGACTTCGCCGCGACCGGCACCCGCACCGCCCCGGCGACGGAAGCCGAACGGGTCCTGGCCGGGATCTGGTCGGAGGTGCTCGGCGTCGAGGACGTCGGGGCCGAGACGAACTTCTTCGAACTCGGCGGCGATTCGATTCTCAGCATCCAGGTCGTCTCCCGGGCCCGTCGCGCCGGGCTGATCCTGTTGCCGCACGAGGTGTTCCGGCATCCGACGCTGGCCGCGCTCGCCGCGCACGCCGGCGGGGACCGCAGGCCGAAGGCCGAGCAAGGACCGGTCGTGGGCGAAGCGCCGCTCACGCCGATCCAGCGCTGGTACTTCGAGACCCAGCCGGAGCGGTTCGACCAGCGGGTCGTCCTGGAATTCGCCGAGGACGTCGACGAGCCCGCGCTGCGCCGGGCGCTCGCCACGGTCTGGGCCCACCACGACGCCCTGCGCCTGCGGTTCGGCCAAACTCAGCACAGCGACCCGCCCGGCCCGGCGGACCTGCTCGTCGGCGAGCCCGTCTTCGATGTCCGACACGGCCCGCTGGTGAACGCGGTCCTCGACGGACGACGGCTGCTGCTGGCCGTGCACCACCTGGTCATCGACGGCGTCTCGTGGCGGATTCTCCTGGAGGACCTGGAAACCGCCTATCGAGGCGAAGAGCTGGAACCGAAGACGACGTCGTTCCTCGCCTGGGCCCGGCGGCTCGCCGAACACGCCGAGGCAGGCGGTTTCGACGACGAACTCGCCCACTGGCAGTCTCTCCCGCCGGTCGCGCCGGGTGCCCCGGGCCTCATCGCCGACACCCGCGAGGTCACCGTGCGCCTCACCGCCGAGGAAACCAGGGCGCTGCTGCAGGACGTCCCCGAGGTCTACCGGACGCAGGTCAACGACGTGCTGCTGACCGCGCTGGGCCGCGTCCTCAGGGACTGGACCGGCGAAATCGCGGTGATCGACCTGGAGGGCCACGGCCGCGAGGACCTGTTCGAGGGGGTCGACCTGTCCCGGACGGTCGGCTGGTTCACCAGCATGTTCCCGGTCGCGCTGGACGTCCCGGACGAATGGGGCCCCGCGCTGAAGTCGGTCAAGGAACAGCTGCGCGCGATCCCGCGGCGAGGCATCGGTTACGGCGCACTGCGCTACCTGACCGGCACGGCCCCGGCGATCGACCCGCAGGTGAGCTTCAACTACCTCGGCCAGTTCAGCGCGACCGAAGGCGGGCTGTTCCGCGTCGGCAGCCTGGACGCCGACGTCGACCCGGAAGCACCTCGCACCCACGTGCTCGACGTCGTCGGCCGGGTCGAAGCAGGCGAGCTGGAACTGACCTGGTCGCACGCCACCGCCGGGGACACCGTCGAAACCCTGGCCGAGCAGATGCTGTCGGCGCTGCGGGAAATCATCGCGCACTGCGCCGAGCCGGACGCGGGCGGACGCACCCCGTCCGACTTCCCGCTCGCCGCGCTCGACCAGGCAGGAGTGGACCGGCTCGTCGCGGGACGGGCGGTCGAGGACATCTATCCGCTGACGCCGATGCAGGGCGGAATGGTCTTCCACGGACTGTCCCAGACCGCGCAAGGCATGTACTTCGAGCAGGCGACCTTCGTGCTCGAAGGAGTCACCGATCCGCAGCGGCTCGGCGAGGCGTGGCAGCAGGTCGTCGACCGCACGCCGGTCCTGCGCACGTCGTTCGTTTGGACCGGCGTGGACGAGCCGGTCCAGGTCGTGCACCGCGAAGCCGAACTGCCGGTCCGGCACCTCGACTGGACCGAGCTGGACACCCACGACGCGGAGCTGGCACGGCTGCTCGCCGAAGACCGCGCGGAGGGCCTGGACCTGGCCGTCGCGCCGCTGGCCCGCATCACGCTCGCCCGGCTGTCCGACACAGAAGTCCTGGTGCTGTGGACGTTCCACCACGTCCTCCTCGACGGCTGGAGCGTCTTCCAAGTGCTCTCGGACGTCTGCACCGCCTACGCCGGACAGCCGCTGCCGTCCCGTCCGCCGTTCCGCGACTACCTCGCCTGGCTGGGCGAGCACGACCAGGCCGCGGCCGAAGAGTTCTGGCGCACCGCGCTCGCCGGGATCGAAGGCCCGACGCAGCTGCCGACCGACCGGACCCCGCCGTCCGGCCACGCCCCGTGCTCGGCCGAGTGGCTGCCCGTGCACCTGGACCGCGCCGCCACCGCCCGGCTGGACGCGTTCGTCAAACGCCACGGCCTCACGCACAACGTCGTGCTGCAGGGAGCGTGGGCGCTGCTGCTGTCGGTCTACAGTGGACAGAACGACGTCGTGTTCGGGGCGACCGCGTCCAGCCGCCCGGCCGAAGTGTCCGGGGTGGACGACATTCCGGGCATCTTCATCAACACCCTGCCGGTGCGGGTCGCGGTGGACCGCGGCCGTCCCGTCGCGGAGTGGCTCGCCCAGTTGCAGGCAGCGCAGGCGGAAGCACGCGGGCACGGGCACGTCCCGCTGGCGCGCGTCCAGGGCTGGGCGGGCCTGCCCGGCGGGGTGAACCTGTGCGACAGCCTCGTGGTGTTCGAGAACTACCCGATCACTGGTGCGGCGGCGGGCCACGGCCTGACCGTGCGCGACCTCTCCGCGCGGGAGACGACGAACTTCCCGATCACCGTCGTCGCCTCGCCCGGTTCGGAGCTGACGGTGGATGTTGGCTACGACCCGGCGCTCTTCGACTCCGCGACGGTGACCAGCCTGGCGGCGCGGCTGCTGGAAATCCTCAGCGGCCTGACCGTGGACGGCACCCGGACGCTCGGCGCTGTCCCGGTCATGACCGCGGCCGAAACCCACCTCCTCGCCGAACGAGCGGCGACCTGCGGCCCGCCCGAACCCCGGTCGCTGCCGGATTTGTTCGCCGAGCAGGTCCGTCTCCGGCCGAACGCGCTCGCGGCCGTCCTCGACGGCGAACCGGTCACGTACGCCGAGCTGAACCGGCGGGCCAACCGCCTGGCGAACCGGCTGGCCGGGCTCGGGCTGCGGCCGGAGGAACCGGTCGGGCTCGCCGTGGACCACGCGGCCGCGGTGATCGCCGAACTGGCCGTGGTCAAGGCGGGCGGCGCTTATCTGCCGATCGACGCGCGCGCTCCGCTCGAGCGGCAACGGATGCTGCTCGACGGCGTCCGGTTCATCGTTGCTGCGGAAGAACATCCGCTCGGTCAGACCGTGCTGCTGTCCTCTGTGGACGATGAGCCGGACAGCGACCCGGAGCTTGGCACAGACCCGGATCAGGCGGCCTGCGTGATGTACACGTCCGGCTCCTCCGGGGTGCCGAAGGGCGTGGTGGTGCGCCACCGCGACATCGCGGCGCTGGCCGCCGACCACCGGTTCCGCGGCGGCGCGCACGAACGGGTCCTGCTGCATTCGCCGCTCGCGTTCGACGCCTCGACCTACGAGCTGTGGGTGCCGCTGCTCACCGGCGGCTGGGTCGTCACCAGCCCGGACACCGCCCTCGACGCGCCGCTGCTGCGCGGGCTCGTCCGCGAGCACGGCCTGACCTCGGTCTGGGTCACCGCGGGGCTGTTCCGGATCCTCGCCCAGGAAACGCCGGAGTGCTTCGCCGGCCTGCGCGAGGTCTGGACCGGCGGCGACGTCGTCCCGGCCGAAGCGGTGCGGCGGGTGCTGGCAGCGTGTCCCGGGCTGCGGGTCGTCGACGGCTACGGCCCGACCGAGACGACCGTGTTCGCCACCGCCTATCCGATGGACGCGCCGCCGCCGGACCGGATCCCGATCGGCCGTCCGCTCGACGGCGCCCGCGTCCGGGTGCTCGACGCGGACCTGCGCCCGGTGCCGCCCGGCGTGCCCGGCGAACTGTGCCTGGCCGGCGCGGGCCTGGCCCGGGGCTACCGGGACCGGCCGGGGCTGACCGCGGACCGGTTCGTCGCCGACCCGGAAGGCCCGCCGGGGGAGCGGATGTACCGCACCGGCGACGTCGTCCGCTGGCGGCCCGACGGCGCCCTGGAATTCCTCGGCCGCCGCGACGACCAGGTCAAACTGCGCGGGTTCCGGGCCGAACCGGGCGAGGTCGAGGCCGCGCTGGCCCGGCATCCGGACGTCGCGCAGGCCGCGGTGCTCGTCCGGGAGGACCAGCCGGGCGCGAAGCGGCTGGTCGCGTACGTCGTGTCGGCGGCCGGAGAAGAAGCGCTCCGGGAGTTCCTTGCCCGGTCGCTGCCGGACTACCTGGTGCCGTCGGTGTTCGTCGCGCTCGACCGGCTTCCGGTGAGCGCCAACGGAAAACTCGACCGGCGTGCGCTGCCCGTCCCGCGGGCGGCGGAGGCCGGGCACGTCGAACCGGCGACCGAGACCGAGCGCGCGCTCGCCGGGATCTGGGCCGAGGTGCTCGGCGCGGACCGCGTCGGCACGCAGGACAATTTCTTCTCCCTCGGCGGGGATTCGCTGCGCAGCCTGCAGATTTCCGCCCAAGCCAGCGCGCTCTTCGACGTCCGGCTCACCCCGGCCGACGTGATGGCCGCGCGCACCGTCGCGGCGCTGGCCGAAACCGTCGAAGACCTCGTGCTGAGCGAGCTGGAACGGCTTGCCGCAGAACTGGAATCGTGAGGACTCCCCATGACCTCGTCCCGTGAGGACCGCATCGCGGCGCTGCCCGCCCACCTGCAGGAAGCGCTGCGCCGCCGGATGGCCGGAACGGTCGGCCGCGCACCGGAGATCCCGGCGGCCGCCGACCGTTCCGGCCCGGTGCCCCTGTCGTCCGCGCAACGCAGGCTGTGGTTCTTCAGCCAGCTCCGCCCGGACGATCCCGAGTACAACAGCGCGTTCGCCTTGCGTCTGACCGGTGAGCTGGACGTCGAGGCGTTGGCGACGGCGGTGCGGCTGCTGGTCGCCCGGCACGAACCGCTGCGCACGACTTTCGAGGAGGTCGAAGGCGAACCCCGGCAGCTCATTCAGCCGCCGTACGAGGTGGCGCTGCCCGTGGTGGATGCCGCGCCGGAAGACCTCGGCGCTGTCCTGAAAGCGGAGTACTCGCGGCCCTTCGATCTCTCGCACGGGCCGTTGCTGCGCGCGGTGCTCGTGCGGCTTGGGCTGGCGGAGCACGTGCTGCTGGTGTGCGTGCACCACATCGCCACCGACGGCGCGTCGATGGGCGTGCTGACCGAAGAACTCGGTCTCCTCTACCGCGACGGCGAGCGCGCGGACCTGCCGCCGCAGCCGTTGCAGTACGCGGATTTCGCGCTGTGGCAACACAATCGCCCGACCCGCGCGGCCGGGCTGGAGCACTGGGCCCGCCGGTTGACCGGCGTGACACCGCTCGACCTGCCGACGGACCGGCCGCGTCCGGCGGCCCGCAGCACCGCGGGTGCGGTTCGTGAGTTCGCCGTCCCCGCCGACGTGGCGCGCGGGCTCGCGGAACTGGCGCGTACCTCGGAAACCACGCTGTTCACCGTGCTGCTCGCGGCCTGCCAGGCGCTGTTCGCGCGCTACACCGGCCAGGAGGACATCGCGCTCGGCACCGTCGTTTCCGGCCGGGACCGCCCGGAGCTGGAGCGGGTGGTCGGGTTCTTCGTCAACACCGTCGTGCTGCGGTCCGAAGTGGACCGGTCGGCTTCCTTTGCCGACCACCTGGCCGCGGCACGGCAGACCGTCCTCGACGCCTTCGCCCACGACGACGTCCCGTTCGAGGAAGTGGTCGACGCCGTGCACGCGGGACGGGACCCCGGCCGCAACCCGTTGTTCGACGTGATGGTGCTGCTCCACCCCGCGAACGGGTCCGGGCCGGTGTTCCCGGACCTGGCCGCCGAACCGGCCGGGGTCGGGCGGGATTCGGCCAACTTCGACCTCACCGTCGAGTTCGAGGAGTCGGGCGGCCGCCTCGCCGGGCTCGTGGAGTACAGCACCGAACTGTTCGAGGTCGGGACGGTCGACCGGCTGATCGCGCACCTGCTCCGGCTGCTGGCCGGGATCGCCGCCGACCCGGGCCGCCGCATCGCCGACCTGCCGCTGACCACCGAGACCGAAGAGGCTCAGCTGCTCGGCTGGCGCGGCCCGGTGCTCGACGTCCCGGACGGCACGATCGTCGACCTCCTCGACCACCAGGCGAAGACGCAGCCGACAGCGACCGCGCTGGTCTGCGGCGACGTCCGGCTGAGCTTCGCCGAACTTGCCGCCCGCAGCGACGTCCTCGCCGCCGAGCTCGCCGGTCGGGGCGCGGGGCCGGACCAGGTGGTCGCCGTGCTGCTCCCGCGCTCGGCCGACGCGATCATCGCGCTGTTCGCCGTGCTCAAAGGCGGGGCGGTGCACCAGTCGATCGATCCCGGGCTGCCCGCCGAGCGGATCGAGACCCTGCTGGCCGACACCCGGCCGGTGGTGGTGCTGGACCGCATCGGCGGCTTCACCGACGGCCCGCGTCCGGCCGCGCCGAAACCGGCCGACGCCGCCTACGTGATCCACACGTCCGGTTCGACCGGCACGCCGAAGGGCGTCGTGGTCGAGCACGCGGCTTTGGCGAACCTGCTGGCCAACCACCGGGCCGCGTTCGGCCGCGAACGATTGCGCGTGGCACTCACCGCGTCGCTGTCGTTCGACACGTCGTGGGAAGGACCGCTGCTGCTGGCCGACGGCCACGAACTGCACCTGATCAGCGACGAAACCCGCCTCGACCCGGCCGCGCTCGTCCGCTACGTCCGCGAGGAACGCATCGGCTTCCTCGACGTGACCCCCTCATACCTGCGGCAGTTGCTGCCCGCCGGACTGCTCGACGGCGACCAGCGGCCGCGGTTCCTGATGGTCGGCGGCGAGGCCATCGGCGAGAGCCTGTGGCACGAACTCGCCGGATCCGGGGTGGCCGCC
Organism: Amycolatopsis sp. Poz14; assembly: GCF_006704225.1. NCBI lineage: Bacteria > Bacillati > Actinomycetota > Actinomycetes > Pseudonocardiales > Pseudonocardiaceae > Amycolatopsis > Amycolatopsis sp. Poz14. Next base: position 6,885,475 of record NZ_JACLHD010000001.1, on the reverse strand, counting down.
GGGAACTACTACGGCCCGACCGAGTCCACTGTGGACGCGACGTGGGCGCCGGTGACCGGGGACCGGCCGTCGATCGGCCGTCCGCTGGGGAACGTCGGCGCGTACGTGCTGGACGAACAGCTCCGGCTCGTCCCGGCCGGGGTTCCGGGCGAACTCTGCCTCGCCGGCGTCCAGCTCGCGCGCGGCTACCTCGGCCGGCCGGGCCTGACCGCCGACCGGTTCGTGCCGAATCCCTTCGGCGCGCCCGGAACCCGCCTTTACCGGACCGGCGACCGGGCGCGCTGGACCGCCGATGGTCGGCTCGAGCACCTCGGCCGGACCGACGACCAGGTCAAAGTCCGCGGCTTCCGGATCGAGCCCGGCGAAGTCGAGACCGCACTGCGCGCTCAGCCGAAAGTGCTCGATGCCGCCGTCGACGCGCGGGACGGCAGGCTCGTCGCGTACCTCGTCGGCGATGCCGAGCCCGCCGAGCTTCGCGCCGCACTGACTCAGACGTTGCCCGCGCACCTGGTGCCGTCGGCGTTCGTTCACCTCGACCTGCTTCCGCTGACCCGGCACGGCAAACTGGACCGCCGGGCGCTCCCGGAGCCGGAGATTTCCGCGTCCGCGCAGTACATCGCGCCGCGAGACGACCGTGAGCGGCTGGTGACCGACGTCTGGGCCGAAGTGCTCGGCGTGGAACGAGTAGGCGTCGAAGACGACTTCTTCGCCCTCGGCGGCGACTCGTTGCTCGGCATCCGCGTGGTCGCGCGACTGCGCGCTGAACTGGGTGCGGACGTGCCCGCCCGGCTGGTCTTCACCGCTCCGACCCCGGCGCTGTTGGCCGCGCACCTGCCCGCCGCGTCCGCGCCGCAGGAAGCGATCCCGCTGATCCCGCGCGGCGACGGCCCGTTCGAAGCCCCGCTTTCCTTTGCCCAGCAACGACTCTGGTTCCTGGACGAATTCGACCCCGGCAGCACCGAGTACGTCTCGCCGACCGCGCTACGGCTGCGCGGCGACCTGGACGTGCCCGCGCTGAACCAGTCGCTCACCGCGCTGGTGGCCCGGCACGAATCCCTGCGCACGACCTTCGCGACAGTCGACGGCCAGGGCAAGCAGATCGTCCACCCGCCGTACGCGGTCGATCTCCAGGCGGTCGACGGCGATCTCGACACCGCACTGGCGGCCGCGACCGGCCCGGTCGACCTGCACACCGGCCCGCTGCTGCGCGCCGCGCTCACCCGGCTCGGCCCCGACGACCACGTCCTGACCCTGGTGCTGCACCACATCGTCACCGACGGCTGGTCCTCCGGCGTGCTCCTGAGCGAACTCGCCGCCTTCTACTCCGCGTTCACCCGCGGCGACGAGCCCGAGCTGCCACCGCTGCCCGTGCAGTACGCCGATTACGCGGTCTGGCAGCGAAACCGCACCGACTTCGACGGCCAGCTGAGCTACTGGCGGCACCGCCTCGCCGGTCTGGAGCCGCTGGACCTGCCGACCGACCGGCCCCGCCCGGCGGTCCGCACGAAGAACGGCGCGCTGCACGAGTTCAGCGTCCCGGTCGGCACCACCGCGCGGCTCACCGAGCTGTCCCGGCAGCAGGGCAGCACGCTCTTCATGACTCTGCTCGCCGCCTGCCAGCTGCTGTTCGCGCGCTGGTCCGGACAGGACGACATCGCGGTCGGCACCGTCGTCTCCGGCCGGGAACGCGCCGAGCTGGAAGGCCTGATCGGCTTCTTCGCCAACACCCTCGTCCTGCGGTCCACAGTGGACTTGAACCGCGGTTTCGCCGAGTTCCTCGGCGAAGTCCGCGACACCGTGCTCGACGCCTTCGCGCACCAGGACGTCCCGTTCGACCGCGTCGTGGACGACGTCCAGCCCGAACGCGACCCCAGCCGCACCCCGTTGTGCCAGGTCATGGTCGTGCTGCACAACACCCCGGACGCCCGGCCCGCGCTGCCCGGGCTCGCCGTCGAGGAGGTCGCGCCGCCGATCGTGACCGCCGGCTTCGACCTCGCGATCCACTTCCAGCAAACCGCCGGGCGGCTCGACGCCGTCGTCAACTACAACACCGACCTGTTCGACGCGGCGACCGTCCAGCGGCTGAGCGACTGGCTGCGGATCCTGCTGGCCGGAATCGAGGCGACCCCCGCGCAACCGCTCGGGCGCCTGCCGTGGATCACCGCCGCCGAGCGCGACCGCGTCCTGCGCGACTGGAACCCGGTCGCTGTCGCGCCCCCGGAGCCGACGCTGCACCGGCTGTTCGCCGCGCAAGCCGCCCGCACGCCGCACGCCGTGGCGGTGACCTGCGAAGGCGTGGAGCTGACCTACCGCGAACTGGACCGGCGAGCGAACCGCCTGGCACACCGGCTCATCGGCGAGGGAGCCGGACCGGAACGCCTGGTGGCGCTTCGGCTGCCGCGGTCGGCGGACCTGGTCGTCGCGGTCCTCGCCGTGCTGAAGTCCGGCGCGGGATACCTGCCGATCGACCCGGACTACCCGTCCGCGCGGATCGAGGCGATGCTCGCCGACGCGCAGCCGGTGTGCGTCGTCGACACGGTCGCCGCGGACGACCAGCCGGACACCGATCCCGGCGTGCGGGTCCGCCCGGAGAACACGGCGTACGTCATCTACACCTCCGGATCTACCGGCGTGCCCAAGGGCGTGCTCGTCCCGCACGCGAACGTGACCCGGCTGTTCTCCTCGACCGACCACTGGTTCGGCTTCGGCGACCAGGACGTCTGGACGCTCTTCCACTCCTACGCCTTCGACTTCTCGGTCTGGGAACTCTGGGGAGCGCTGCTGCACGGCGGGCGCCTCGTGGTGGTCCCGTCCGAGACGGTCCGGTCGCCGGAGGAATTCCTGGCGCTGCTGGCCGAACAGCAGGTGACCGTGCTCAACCAGACGCCGTCGGCGTTCTACCGGCTCGGCTCGCTGCCGTCCGCGCCGTTGAGCCTGCGGTACGTGATTTTCGGCGGCGAGGCCCTGGATCCGGTGCGGCTGGAGGAATGGCGACGGCGGCATCCGGACGGGCCGCAGCTGGTCAACATGTACGGCATCACCGAGACCACCGTGCACGTCACGTACCGGGTGCTCGACGACCGCGCGACCGTGGGCGTGCCGATTCCGGACCTGCGCGCTTACGTCTTGGACGCCTGCCTCGAACCGGTTCCGCCCGGCGTCACCGGCGAGCTGTACGTCGCGGGCGCGGGCCTGGCGCGCGGCTACCTGAACCGGCCGAGCCTCACCGCCTCCCGCTTCGTCGCCGACCCGTTCGGCGAGCCGGGCACCCGGATGTACCGCACCGGCGACCTGCTGTGCTGGACCCCGGACGGCGAACTCGCCTACCGGGGCCGGGCCGATCACCAGGTCAAGATCCGCGGGTTCCGGATCGAACTGGGCGAGGTCGAGGCGGCGCTGTCGGCACATCCGGACGTGACCGGCGCGGTGGCCGTCGCGCACGGGACCGGTGACGCGCGGCGGCTGGTCGCGTACCTGACCGGGACCGTGCCGGGAACCACGGTGCTGCGGGAATTCCTCGCCCGGTCGCTCCCCGCGCACATGATCCCGGCGGTGTTCGTCGCGCTGGACGAACTGCCGCTCAACGCGAACGGGAAGCTCGACCACCGCGCGCTGCCCGCTCCTGGGGCGCGGGTCGAAAACCGTTACGTGGCCCCGCGTACCGAGATCGAGACCGTGCTCGCCGAGGTCTGGTCGGCGGTGCTCGGGGTGGACCAGGTCGGCGTCGAGGACAACTTCTTCGGTCTCGGCGGCGACTCGATCCTCAGCATCCAGGTCGTGTCGCGCGCTCGCCAGGCCGGGCTGACGATGTCGTCGAAGGATCTTTTCCAGCACCAGACAATCGCCGAACTGGGCCGCGTCGTCACTACCGGCGGACCGGTCGCTCCTGCGCCGGAGCAGACCGGACCCGCACCGCTCGGCCCGATCCAGTCGTGGCTCTTCGCGCATCTGGACGAGCCATGGCGGCTGACCATGTCCGTCCACCTTGTACTGTCCTCAGTAGACGTTCCGCGGCTGACCGCCGCGATCGCTGAAGTCACCGCTCGTCATGCCGCACTGCGGATGCGGTTCTCCGAAGTGGACGGAAGCTGGCAGCAAGAGCCAGCTACCGCAGAACAAGCAGACATCCTGCGACACGCCGATCTGTCCGAAGTAGACGACGTCGAGGCCGCGATGCATGCGGAGGCAGAGCGTGCACAGACCTCTTTGGACCTTGTCCACGGCCCGGTATGGCGCGCGGTCCTGTTCACCTTCCGCGACCGCTCGCCGCAACTGTTCCTTACCGCGCACCATCTCGTCATGGACGGCGTGTCCTGGCGCGTCCTGCTGGGCGACCTCGAACACGCCTACCAAGGCGAACCGCTGGAACCGGCGGGCAGCTCGTTCACCCACTGGGCGAGGACGCTCGCCGACCACGTCCGCACCGGCGGGCTCGACGGCGAGGCGGAGTACTGGGGGAGCGTGCTGCGCGGCGTCGAGACCGGACTGCCGGTCGACCGCTCCGGCCGCAACATCGCGGAGTCGGCGCGCTCGGTGTCCGTTTCCCTGGGCCGGGACGAGACTTCCGCGCTGCTGCAAGACGTGCCCGGCGCGTACCGGACCGAGGTCAACGACGTCCTGCTCAGCGCCCTCGCCCGCGTGCTGGCGCGCTGGACCGGCCGGTCGCAGGTAGTGCTCGAGATGGAAGGCCACGGCAGGGAAGACCTCGCCGCGCCGCTCGATCTGTCCCGGACGATCGGCTGGTTCACCGCGCAGTACCCGGTAGCGCTGACCGTGCCGGGCGAGGGCTGGGACGCGATCCTCAAGTCGGTCAAGGAACAACTGCGCGCTATACCGAACAAGGGCGTCGGCTACGAGGCACTGCGCTACCTGACCGAGTCGCCGCTGCGGAACGACCCGACCCCGCAGATCTCCTTCAACTACCACGGCCGCTGGGACGTCGGAACCGCCGAGGACGGGCTCTATCGAGGCCGCGGGGAAAGCCTCGGCCACGACTCCGCTCCGGACAGCATCCGCCCGTACCTGCTGGACGTCGTCGGCGTAGTCGAATCCGGCGAACTGCACCTGACCTGGGAATACTCCGCCGAAATGCACGAGGAGGCGACCGTCCGCGGTCTGGCCGAAGCGACCGTCGAAGCGCTGCGGGAAATCATCGCGCACTGCGCCGCGGCGGGCGGCCGCACGCCGTCGGACTTCCCGCTCGCCGGGCTCGACCAGGCGACGGTGGACCGGCTGGCCGGGGACGGCCGCGAGGTCGAGGACATCTACCCGCTGACCGCGCTGCAGGCGGGCATGGTCTTCCACAGCCTGGTCGACACCGGGTCGAGCGCGTACTTCGACCAGTTTCGGCTGCGGCTGCACGGTGTCCGCGACCCGCGTGCGCTGGCTGAAGCGTGGCAGCGCGTGGTGGATCGGACGCCGATCCTGCGCAGCAGCACGGTGTGGGACGGCGTCGACGAGCCGGTGCAGCGCGTCCATCGCGGGGTCCGGGTGCCGGTCGGCCAGCACGACTGGCGCGGCCTCGCTGCCGAAGACCAGCAGGCTGAGCTGGCGAAACTGCTCGAAGCCGATCTGGCCGCCGGGATGGATCTGACCACCCCGCCGTTGATGCGCCTGGAGATCGCCCGGGTCGCGGACGAGGAGGTGCAGTTGCTCTGGACCTCGCACCACGTCCTGCTGGACGGCTGGAGCACCGCCCAGGTCTTCGGCGAGGTGTGCGAACAGTACACGGCAATTGTCCAAGGCACGCCAGCGAAACTGACGCCGCGGCGGCCGTTCCGTGACTACCTCGCCTGGCTCGCCGGACAGGACCGGGCCGCGGCGGAGGAGCACTGGCGCGACGTGCTCGACGGTTTCGCCGCGCCGACGCCGCTTCCGTACGACCGTCGTCCCGCCGAGGCGCACCGAGCGGAATCCGGTGCGACGGTGCTGGTCGAACTGTCCGCGGCGGAATCGGCAGCGTTGCGCGACATGGCGAAGACCGCCGCCCTGACAGTCAACTCGGTTGTGCAGGGGGCGTGGGCGCTGCTGCTCGTGTTCTACAGCGGCGAGCCGGACGTCTTGTTCGGCACCACGGTTTCCGGGCGACCGCCCGAGCTCCCCGGGGTCGAAGCGATGATCGGAATGTTCATCAACACCGTCCCGACGCGGGTGGAAGTCCGGAATGGACAGTCGGCCGCCGAATGGCTGCGCGCGATCCAGGCCGAGCAGGCGGACGCGCGCCGGTACGACTTCCTGGCGCTCTCCCAGTTGCAGACCTTCACCGGGGTGCCGGCGGGCGCGGCGTTGTTCGACAGTGTGGTGGTCTTCGAGAACTACCCGATCGAAGACAGCGGTCAGGACGGCGTCCGCGTGCTGGACGTCGAATCGCTGGACACCACGAGCTATCCGCTGAACCTCACCGCCTACCTCCACGACCGGCTCGGGCTCGAACTTTCCTACGACCCGAAGCTGTTCGACGCTTCGACGGCGCACCGGCTGGCCGGACACCTCGCCCAGCTGGTGCGTGCGATCGCCGCCGACCCGGAGCGGCGCGTCGGCTCGCTCTCACCGCTCACCGCCGACGAGCGCGACCAGGTGCTGGCTCTGGGACACGGCGACATCGCCGACCTTCCTGCGGAGACGGTCCTGGACGTGTTCGACGCGACCGTCGCCCGGATGCCGCATGAAACCGCGCTGGTCTTCCACGACACCGTCCTGGATTACGCGGAGGTCGATGCCCGCGCCACGCGGCTGTCGGAGGAATTGATCGAACGGGGTGCCGGACCGGAGCGCGTGGTGGCTGTCATGCTGCCGCGGTCGGCCGAAGCCGTCATCGCGGTCCTGGCGATTTTCAAGGCAGGCGCGGTGTATTTGCCGATCGACGCGGACCTGCCGGAGGAACGCGTCCGCTTCCTGCTCGACGACGCGCGCCCAGTGGTCGTCCTGGGCCGGCCCGACGAGAGCTACGCGCCGCCAGCGCCCCGCTCGAAGCGGCCGGACGCGGACACCGCCGCGTACGTCATCTACACCTCGGGCTCGACCGGCAAGCCGAAGGGCGTCGTCGTTGAGCACCGCGCGCTGGTGAACCTGCTGGTCGCGCACCGCGCAGTCTTCCTCGACCGCGGGCGGGAGCGGGTGGCGCTCACGGCGTCGCTGGCCTTCGACGCGTCGTGGGAACCGCTGCTGGCGATGTTCGACGGCCATGAGCTGCACGTGCTGGACGACGACACCCGGCTCGATCCGCGCGCCCTGGTGCGGGCCGTCCGCGCGCACGGGCTCAACCTGCTCGACCTCACCCCGGCCTACCTCCAGCAGCTGCTGGACGCCGGGCTGGCGACCGGCGAGGTCCGTCCCCGCACGGTGATCACCGGCGGCGAGGCAGCCACCGAAACGCTGTGGCGGCAGCTGGCCGCCGCGGACGTCACCGGGCACAACTACTACGGGCCCACGGAAACGACCGTCGACTCGATCCACGCGCCGGTGACCGGCGACCAGCCGCTGATCGGCCGTCCGCTAGTCAACTTCCGCGCGTACGTCCTCGGCGACACCGGCGAACCCGTGCCGCCCGGCCTGCCCGGCGAGCTGTTCCTCGCCGGACCGCAGCTCGCGCGCGGCTACCTCGGCCGGCCGGGCCTGACCGCGGACCGGTTCGTCGCGGATCCGTTCGGCCCGCCGGGGGAGCGGATGTACCGCACCGGCGACCAAGTCCGCTGGACCGCCGACGGCTCGCTCGACTACCTCGGCCGCGTCGACGACCAGGTCAAGATCCGCGGGTTCCGCGTCGAACCGGGCGAGATCGAGACCGTCCTGCGACGGCATCCGGCGATCGCCGACGTCACCGTCATCGCCCGCGAAGGCCGCCTCGTCGCGTACGTGGTGGGCGAAGCGCAGGGCTTGCGCGAATGGACACGCGAACGGCTGCCGGAGCACCTGGTCCCGTCGGCGTTCGTGCCGCTGGACGCGCTCCCGCTCAACCGGAACGGGAAGCTCGACCGGCGTGCGCTGCCCGCCCCCGGCCGTACCGGAACCGCCGAGTACGTCGCGCCGCGCACTGCCGCGGAGCAGCGGCTCGCCGCGATCTGGGCCGACGTCTTGGGAATCGACCGCGTGGGCGCCGACGACAGTTTCTTCGAACTGGGCGGCGATTCGATCCTCAGCATGCGGATCACGTCGCGGGTGCGTGCGGAGTTCGGGGTCGAGGTGTCGCCGCGGATGCTGTTCTCCGCGCCGACGCTCAGCCAGTTCGCCGCCGAACTCCCGGTTGAGCAGGCTGCCGCGGAGGCGATCCCGGTGGTGGCGCGGGACGGTGCGCTGCCGTTGTCGTTCGCTCAGCAACGCTTGTGGTTCCTGGACGAATTCGAACCCGGCGGTCTGGAATACATTTCTCCCACCGCTTTGCGCTTGCGCGGCGAACTCGACATCGCAGCCTTGCGGAAGGCGCTGAACACGGTTGTCGCCCGGCACGAATCTCTCCGCACCACCTTCGACGCTATCGACGGCCACGCCGTGCAGATTGTCCACGAGCCCGCACCGATCGACCTCCCGGTGTCGGACTTCTCCGAGGAAACCTTGGTGCGCGAAGCACTCCGGCCGTTCGACCTGCGCACCGGACCGCTGCTGCGCACCCGGTTGTTCCGCGAGGAGACCGGCGACCATGTCTTGCTGCTGGTGCTGCACCACATCGTCACCGACGGCTGGTCTGCCGGAATCCTGGCCGCCGAACTGGAGACCTGCTACTCCGCCTACCTTCGTGGTGAGAAGCCGCGGCTGCCCGAGCTGCCGGTACAGTACGCGGATTTCGCTTCCTGGCAAAGAGATTTCCTCGACAGCCCCGATCTGGACGAGCAGTTGGACCACTGGCGCGACCGCCTCGCCGGGCTCGCCCCGCTCGAACTGCCCACCGACCGGCCGCGCCCCGCGGTCCGCAGCAACGAAGGGGAGTGGTTCGGCTTCGACATCCCCGCCGAGGTCGCCGCGAACCTGCGCGAGCTCGCTGGCGCACAGGACGGCACCCTGTTCATGACGCTGGTCGCGGCTTTCCAGGTCGTGCTGGCGCGGTGGTGCGGACAGGAGGACGTCGCGGTCGGCACGGTGACCGCCGGACGCGAGCGGGCCGAACTCGAACGGCTGATCGGGTTCTTCGTCAACACGCTGGTCCTGCGGTCCACAGTGGACTCGCGCGGGTCGTTCCGGGAGTTCCTCGGCAGCGTCCGCGACACGGTCCTCGACGCGTTCGCCCACCAGGACGTGCCGTTCGAACGAGTGGTGGACGCGGCCCAGCCGGTCCGCGACCCGAGCCGGACCCCGCTGTTCCAGGCGATGGTCGTGCTGCAGAACACCGGCGACCGGCCGGGCGGCGGCGCGCTGGTGGCCGAAGAGGTCGCCCTGCCCGCGACGACCGCGACCTTCGACCTGCTCGTGCAATTCGAGGAGGACGGCGGGTCGCTGCACGCCGCGATCAACTACGCCACCGGCCTGTTCGACGCCACGACGATCGAGCGGCTCGCCGACCGGTTGCTGACCGCGCTGACCGTTCTCGCCGCGCTGCCGGACCAGCCGATGTCCGGCCTGCCGCTGCTGCCGCGAGCCGAGCTGGACCAGCTGCGGGCCTGGAACGACACCGCCGTGGCCGTCCCGCCGGCGTCGGTGGCGCAACTGTTCGAAGCCCAAGTCGCGCGGACGCCCAATGCGCCGGCTTTGCTGTCGGCTGCCGGAGAAATCACCTTCGCCGAGCTGAACGCGCGGGCGAACCAGCTGGCGAGGCTGCTAGTCGACCGGGGCGCCGCGCCCGAACGGATCGTCGCCGTCCGGCTGCCGCGCTCGACCGCGCTCATCCTCGCGGAACTGGCGGTGGCGAAGACCGGGGCCGCGTTCCTGCCGGTCGACCCGGGCTATCCCGCCGAACGCATCGAGTTCATGCTGCGCGACGCCGACCCGGTCTTCGTCGTGGACAGCGAACTCGACGCCGGGCAGTACGCGGACACGAACCTCGATGTCCCCGTCGACCCCGACCAACCGGCGTATGTCATCTACACGTCGGGATCGACCGGGCGGCCCAAGGGCGTCGTTGTCCCGAACAAGGGCCTGGCGTCCTTCGCCGCCGCCGAGATCGAGCATTTCCGGATCCGGCCGGGCGACCGGGTGCTGGCGTTTAACTCGCCCAGCTTCGACGCGTCGGTCTCGGAACTCTGCATGACCCTGCCCGCCGGCGCCGCGCTCGTCGTACCGCCGGAGGGCCCGCTGCTCGGCACGCAACTGGCCGAGGTGCTGGCGGAGTACCGGATCACGCATGCGCAGTTCCCGCCCGTCGCGCTGGCGACCGTGCCCGAGGCGGCGCTGCCGGACCTGCGGACCATCGTCGTCGGCGGGGATGTCTGCCCCGCCGAGCTGGTCTCCCGCTGGGCACCCGGGCGGCGGATGATCAACGCCTACGGGCCGACCGAGACCACCGTCGTGACCTCGTGGAGCGAACCGCTGTCTCCGGGCGGGACGTTGCCGATCGGCAAACCGATCCGGAACACCGAAGTGCATGTGCTCGACGCTGGCTTGCGCGAGGTCCCTATTGGGTCGGCAGGCGAGCTGTACGTCCGCAGCATCGGCCTGGCGCGCGGCTACCTGTCCCGCCCCGGCCTGACCGCCGACCGGTTCGTCGCCGACCCGTACGGCCCGCCCGGCTCGCGGATGTACCGCACCGGCGACGTGGTCCGGCTGACCGCGTCGGGCGACCTGGAGTTCGCCGGGCGGGTGGACGACCAGGTCAAGATCCGCGGATTCCGGGTGGAACTCGGCGAAATCGAGTCCGCCTTGCGCCGGCACCCGGCGGTGCACGAGGCCGTCGTCGTGGCTCGGGAAGCTCACGGGCACAAGCGCTTGGTCGCCTATGTGGTGGGCGAAATCGCTGAACTGCGCTCCTTCCTGGGCGAGACGCTGCCGGACTACCTGATCCCCTCGATGTTCGTGCCGCTCGACTCGGTCCCAGTGAGCCCCAACGGGAAAATCGACCGCGCTGCCCTGCCCGCGCCGGACCTGTCGGCCTTGCAGACCGCCGAGTACGTCGCCCCGAGCACCGATTCGGAAGAACTGCTGGCGAACGTGTGGGCCGAGGTGCTGGGGATTCCGCAGGTCGGCACCGCGGACAACTTCTTCGAACTCGGCGGGGACTCCCTGCTGAGCATCCAGGTCGTGCACCGCGCCCGGCAGGCTGGGCTGGCGATGCGCTCGAAGGACCTGTTCACGCATCAAACGGTCGCCGAGTTGGCACGAGTGGTCCAGCCCGCCGATTCGGCCGAGGACGATCGCGAGGCCGTGGTCGGGGCCGTTCCGCTGACCCCGATCCAGCGCTGGTTCCTGGATGCCTCGCCGGTCAACCCCGCGCACTTCAACCAATCCGTGCTGATCGAGCTGAACGGTCCGGTCGACGAGGAAGCGCTGCGCCAGGCTGTCGATGCGCTGGTAGCTCACCACGATGCGCTCCGGTTGCGCTTCGAGCGAACCGCCGAGGGCTGGCTCCAGCACAACGACCCCCTCAACTCCGGCTCCGTCCTGCGCCGAGTATCCACTGTGGACCTGGAGCGGGCCGCCGACGACGCGCAGGCGAGCTTCGACCTCGCCCAGCCTCCGCACCTGTGTGCTCTCCTGTCGGATTCCGCCGAGAACCCGTGCCTCTTCCTGGTCGCCCACCACCTGGTGGTCGACGCGGTCTCGTGGGGCATCCTGCTGGAGGATCTGGAACGGGCTTACCGGCAGATCGAAGCCGGGGAAAAGCCCGATCTGGGCGCGAAGACGACGTCCTTCCGGGACTGGGCACACCGCCTGCGGGAGTTCGCGGAATCCGGTGCGCTGGACGCCGAACGCCCGCACTGGGCGCGTGATCTGCCCGGCTGCGAGATCCCCTTCGACCGGGTAGGCGCGACTCCGGAGCCCCAGGAATCGGTGTCGATCCGCGTCGGCGAACGTGACACCGATGCCCTGTTGCACCTCGCGCCCGGTGCCTACCGAACGCGGATCAACGATGTCCTGCTGACCGCTCTGGCCTGGACGCTCACCCGCTGGACCGGCGACCCGGCGGTAGCGATCGACCTGGAAGGCCATGGCCGGGAGGAGATCCTGGACGACGTCGACCTGACCCGGACGGTCGGCTGGTTCACGACCCTGTTCCCGGTCGCCCTGACCGTCGACCCAGCCGCGACCTGGCGAACCCAGGTCAAGTCCGTCCGGCGCCAACTGCGCGCGGTGCCAGGAAATGGCTTCGGGCATGGGGTCTTACGGTGCTTCCGCTTCCCCGACCTGGGCCGGAGCGCGCCGCGGGTCGCCTTCAACTACCTGGGCCAAGGCGAGAACACCGCCCCGGGCGACGGGCTGTTCCGGCGCTCACTCCCGCCGCTCGGCCGAGACCAGGACCCGGCGAACCGGTCGCCGCACGCACTGGAAGTCGTCGGCGGGGTGCGGGAGGGGCAGTTGGAGTTTTCCTGGTACTACCAGCCGGACCAGCATGCGCGCGAGACGGTGACCGGGGTGGCAGCGGGGTTCGCGGAGGCGTTGCGGGCTATTGCGGCGGATTGCCGGGGCGATGAGGCATGAGCGGGTTGCCGGGCAGGGGCTGTTGCCGCGTGGATTCCGCAGGTGTGTTGCGGGCTGTTGCGGCGGATTGCCGGGGTGGGGAGGCATGAGTGGGTTGCCGGGCAGGGATTGTTGCCGCGTGGATTCCGTGGGTGTGTTGCGGGCTGTTGCGGCGGGGTTGCCGGGGTGGTGCGGCACGAGCGGATGTCCGGACAGGGGCTCTCGCCGGGCCGGTTTCGCGGGTGCCGTGCGCACTGGTTGCCGGGAGCTGAACGGCCTTGCCCACGAGGGCTGTCGCCGAGCTGGTCCCGTGGGTGTGGTGCGCGCTGATCGGCGGGGCATGAGCGGGCTTGTCCGCGAGGGCTGTTGCCGGGCCGGTTCCGCGGATGCGGTGCGCGCTGATCGGCGGGGCATGGGCGGGCTTGTCCGCGAGGGCTGTTGCCGCGCCGGTTCCGCGGATGCGGTGCGGGTTGCTGCGGCGGATTGCCGGGTCTTGCGGCATGGGCGGCTCTCCGGAGAAGGGCAGCTGCCAGGCCGGTTCCGCAGGCGTTTTGCTGGCTGTCGCGGCAGGTCGCCGGGGCGGTGTGGGGTGAGCGGGTGTCCGGGCAGGGGACGTTGCCGCGCCGATTCCGCGGGATGGTGCGCGGCGTCCGGTTCGGTGGGTGTCTTGCAGGCCATTGCGGCGGATTGCCGGGGGTGGTGGGTCGTGAGCGGGTCTCCAGGCAGGCGCCCTTGCCGAGCCGGTTCCGTGGGTGTGGTGCGCGCTGATCGCCGGGGCACGAGCGGGCTTGTCCCCGAGGACTGTTGCGAGGCTCGGTCTGCCGTGCCCGCTGATTGTCGGAGGGCCGAGAGATGAGCCGGATAACCAGGCAAGACGGCTGGCCGCGGCGGGAGCCCTCCGTTGCCGGGGGCGCGAGTGCGGTTCGTCCACAGGGAGCTTCGGGAGGCGGAGCATGAGCGGGATCGCGGGCAATCGCGACTATCGGCTTCTCTGGACCGGCCAGGTCGTCTCCGAGGCCGGGTTCAGCACGACCACCATCGCGTTTCCGCTGCTGGTGCTCGCGCTCACCGGGTCGGCGGCGCAGTCGGGGCTGGTGCTCGGGGCGGTCGCGGTCAGTCAGCTGGTTGCCGGGTTGCCTGCGGGGGCGTTGGTGGACCGGTGGCCTCGCAAGCGGATCATGCTCGGGTGCGAAGCGGCGCAGGCGGTCGCGGCGGGTGGGTTGGTGCTCGCCTTGTACTGGGGCGTTGCCGAGGTGTGGATGCTTGTCGCGGTGGCCGTTGTGATGGGGTTGAGCCGGGCCTTGTTCGAGCCGGCGGAGGAAGCCAGTTTGCCGCGGCTGGTGGCGGAGGAGCAGGTTCCTTCGGCGGTGGCGATGAATGCTGCGCGGACTAGTGCTGGGCAGTTGTCCGGGACTGCGCTTGGTGGCTTTCTCTTCGCGGTGGGGCGGGCGGTGCCGTTTCTCTTCGACGTGGTCGCGCATGTCTTTGCGTTTGTGTCGTTGTTGTTCGTCCGGTTGCCTCGGGGGCCCGAGCGGGCTGAGGATGCTCCGGCCAGGCATCTGGGGCGGGAGATAATCGAGGGGCTTCGGTGGGTGTGGACTCGGCCGCCGTTGCGGGCGACGGTGTTGTGCGTGGTCAGTTTGAATCTGTTCTTTTCCGCTTATTATTTGGTAATTATTGTGCTGGCCAATGAGCGGGGGGTGCCGTCCGGGGAGATTGGCGTGATGGCGGCGATGTTGGGGGCTGGGGGGATTCTCGGGTCGTTGGCCGCGCCTTATCTGCATCGGTGGGTTAGTGCTTACGGGTTGGTCATTGGGGTGTTTTGGGCGTTGACGGTGCTGACGCCGCTTGCCGTGTTCGTCCATAATGGATATGTGATGGGGGCGTTGTTCGCGGCTGTTGCGTTTTTGCCTCCTGCGGCTAATACTGCTATTGCTACTTATCAGTTGCTGTCCACTCCGGACGGGTTGCGCGGGCGGCTCGGGGGAGTTCTCGGGGTGACTGGTGGGTTGGCTGCTGCTGCCGGGCCTGCGTTGGGCGGGTGGTTGGTGGAGGCGTTGCCTGCGGTGGCTGCTGTGTTGACTTGTACTGGGTCTATTGCGGTGGTCACTTTGGTGACGACATTCAGTCGGACTTTGCGGGGGTTGCCTGCTGCGCCTCGGGTTCGTGAGCTTGAAGAGACTTCTGGTCAGTGAATTTTGGGAAAGGACGATGTGATGGATGACGAGACGGTGTTTCAGGTTTTGGTCAATGACGAGGAGCAGTATTCGTTGTGGCCTGCGGACAAGGAGGTTCCGGCTGGGTGGCGGAGGGATGGGATGAAGGGGAGCCGAGAGGAGTGCATGCGGCATGTGGACGAGGTGTGGACGGATATGCGGCCTCGTTCTCTTCGGGAGAGGCTGGCGGCTGAGTAATTTCGGGCGGCTCGTCGCCTGGCGGCGACATTGCGCCCTCTGTGGGGCCCACCACCCCTCAGCCTGATTGTGACTACGGCGCGGGGGTGCTTGTCAAGGCGAGAAAGATGCCTTGACAAGCACCCCCGCGCCGTGTTTTTGGCTGTGTATCGGGGTTGCGGGGCTGTGGGTGCCTTGATTCGGTGGGTGCATCGGTGCGAGTACGTGAGGGGAACCCTGAGGGAATCAGATTCCTTCAGGGTTCCCCTCACGTACCTGAAAAGGGGAGTTAGCCTTACGGAAGAACCAATCCGTAGGCGCTCAGTGCTGCGGGGACTGGCTGGAAGAAGGTTTCTCCGCCGGAGTTGCAGTCTCCGCTGCCGCCTGAGGTGAGGCCCAGTGCGGTGGCTCCGTCGAACAGCGAGCCGCCGCTGTCGCCGGGTTCTGCGCAGACTGTGGTGTCGATCAGGCCGCTCACGCTGCCTTACTGGTAGTTCACCGTGGCATCGAGCGCCGTGACCTGGCCGTCGTGTACGCCGGTGGTCGAGCCGCTTCGGGTGACGGTTTCGCCTACGGTCGCGTCGCCCGCTGCGGTGATTTGCTGGCCGGTGTTCACGGCGCTCGGGGCGTCCACGCCGGCGTCGTAGGTGGCGTACGAGTAGTCGGTGCCCGGGAAGTTTGCGGCGGACGTCGTGGCGATGTGCTGCGAGTTGCTCTGGTCGGCCCACCAGTCGTTGGTGGCCACGCCGCAGTGTCCGGCGGTCAGGATGGCGGCCTGGCCGCTCGAGGTGTGCACGTTGAAGCCGAGCGAGCAGCGCAGGCCCTGGCCCCAGATCGCGTCGCCGCCGCTGATCAGCGGGCGCAGTTTGCCCTTCGTCTGCGCGAAACGGGCCTTGTCGCCGAAGCGGTGGACGGCGTTGGTCACCTGGGAGAGCTTGGCTCCGGTGACCGTCGAATCGGCGGTGACGAGCACCTGTCCGGTGCGCGGGTCGACGCGCCACGCGGTGCCGGGGACGCTCGCTGTGCGGGTCAGTTCCGCGGTGACGGCTTTCAGTTGGGACGCACGGTATTTCACGAACTTCGGCGTCGCGCCCGCCGCGCGGACCTGGTCGGCGGCGGCCTGGTCGGTGACGGTGACTGTCAGCCGCGAACCGGCCTGGTCGTAGAACGAGCCGACGGTGCGGTCGCCGAGCGACTTCGCGAGGCTGGCGGACATGGCGGTCGCGGCTCTCGCGTTCAGCGGGGCCGCCGAGGGCTGGGCGGTCGCGACGCCCGAGGCGGCGAAAACTGATCCAGCGGCCAGAACCGCCGCGGCGAAGGCGATACCGCCGCGTCCGCCGTGTCTTTGACTGAGTGCTGGGATCATGCACATCTCCGTTTCTTGCGAATAGGACGATGGCGCACTGCGGTCAGCGAATGCGTGCGCAATTCGCAGTTTAGGGACGCTTGGCAATCTCTTATACCCACGAAAGTCGCGAATCCCGTTCGGCTTTGCTGGTCAGTGAGTCGCGGCGTCCGCTCAACGGAACTTGCCGCATCCGAACCATTAGCGGCTCGTTGAACAGCGCGGACACCGAACCGGAACAGCTTATTCCGCGTTCGGTTCATGCCGGTAATCGAGGTTCGTGCCACCGCGCACGGTTCGAGGTCCGGTCGTATCCCTCCTTTCGACGGTGTTCGGACTCCGGCGGCCCTGGGACTCTGTGGTTTCCGTCGCGGGCCCGGCGCCCGCGAAGTCGTCCCCGGCCGTATCCCGGCCGAACTCCACTCCCGCGATCGGCGGGATTGGCTGCTATGGAAGGGAAAGCGATGCGGAAAATTTTGCTGACGATGATGGGCGCGGCCGCCCTCTTGTTCGGAGTGGCCGCACCGGCGGTCGCGGCGCAGCCGGCCATCATCGGAGGCAGCGACGCCACCGAAACCTACTCGTTCATGGTGTCCCTGGACAACGGCTGCGGCGGAAGCCTCGTCGCGCCCCAGTGGATCATCACCGCGCACCACTGCGGCCAGGCCTCGCAGGCGCGGATCGGTTCCACCGACATCAACTCCGGCGAAGTCGGCCAGATCGACAACGTGATCACCAATCCGGGCACCGATCTGACGATGATGCACCTGAGCCAGCCCGCCCAGTCCGCACCGGTCGCGATGGCGCAGAGCAACCCGTCGCCGGGCACGGGCGCGCGGCTGCTCGGCTGGGGCTGCACGAGCTGGCCCAACTGCCAGACGCCGCAAACCCTGCAGCAGATCGACCTTCAGGTACTCGACAGCAGCGCTTGCGCCGAAGGCGGCGGCGGTTCGGGCGACGTCTGCATCTCCGGCGACTACTCGCATTCGGCCTGCCACGGCGATTCGGGCGGCCCGGCGATCGTCGGCACGACCGGGAACTGGACGCTCGTAGGCGAAACCCACGGCCCCGGCGACAACGGCGGCGAATGCGCCACCAGCACCCTCTACACCGGCATCGCCCAGTACATGTCGTGGATCCAGCAGCAGATCGGAAGCTGACCCCTGTCCAGGAAACCCTTGTGCGGAGAGGAAAAACCATGACCCTGCACCGCTTTGGCCGGCTGGCCGCCGGCGCGGCCGCCGCCTTGGTGCTGCCGCTGACCGGAGCCGGCACGGCGTCGGCCGCGCCGCTGGACGCGGTCGAACTGTACTACGACGCCAGCGGTCTGCCCGACTATCAGGCCGAGGCCACCCAGGCCGCGGCGAACTGGAACAACTCCGTGCACAACGTGCACCTCAACAGCGGCGGCGCCGCGACCATCATCATGCACGAAACCACCGGCGGCGGTTCCTACACCCAGACCGACGGGCACGGCAACGGCGACATCTACATCGACACCCAGCAGGTCGCCGAGGGCAACGACCCGACCAGGATCATCGCCCACGAAATCGGCCACAACCTCGGCCTGCCCGACCACTACGAGGGCCCCTGCTCGGAACTGATGTCCGGCCACGGCCCGGGGGTCACGTGCAAGAACGCGATGCCCGACGCCCAGGAGTCGGCCCAGGTGGACGCGAACTTCGCGAACGGCTTCGCGACGGTTCGGTTGCCGGACAAGCACATTTACCGCTGACCCGGCGCGCGTTTGCGGCGGCTCAGGCGACGAGCACGGATCACCTTCACACCCGAGTCCGCTTGCCAGATAAGCACATTTACCGCTGAAACACCGATGCTCGCCGGAAGCACCCCGCTTCCGGCGAGCATCGGCACACCTCAGCCGCGCGCCACCTCGACGTCGTCGAGAATCCCCAGCGCGTCCGGCACCAGAACCGCGACGGAGTGATACGCACTGACCAAATAGGACGACACCGCGCGGTCGTTGATGCCCATGAACCGCACATTCAACCCCGGCCGGTATTCGTCGGCGAGGTTTTTCGGCCGCAATCCGATGACGCCCGCGTCGTCTTCCCCGGTGCGCATCGCGAGCACCGACGTGGTGCCTGCCTCGGTGACCGGGATTTTGTCGCACGGCAGAATCGGGACCCCGCGCCAAGCGGTGACGCGTTTCCCGTCCACCACGACCGGCTCCGGGTAAATGCCCGCCCTCGTGCATTCGCGCCCGATCGCCGCGATCGCGCGCGGATGTGCGAGGAACAAGCGCGTTTTACGGCGGCGGCAGAGCAGTTCGTCCAGATCGCCCGGCGTCGGCGGGCCGGTGCGCGTGGTGATCCGGGATTTGAGGTCGGCATTGTGCAACAGGCCGAAATCCGGGTTGTTGACCAGTTCGTGTTCCTGCCGTTCGCGCAGCGCCTCGACGGTGAGCCGCAATTGCTGCTCGAACTGGTTCATCGGGTCGTTGTACAGATCGGTGACGCGGTTGTGCACTCGCAGGACCGTCTGCGCCACCGCGAGGTCGTACTCGCGCGGCGAGGGCTCGTAGTCGACGTACGTCCCGGCCAGAACCGGTTCGCCGTCGTGCCCCGCGGACAGGTCGATGTTCGCCTCGCCCTTGCGGTTCTGCGGTTTCCGCGGCTGGGACACGGCCTGCGCGACGTGCGCGCGCAGGGAGTCGAGCCTGCCGTTGAGCCGGGCGTACGAGCCGGCGGGCAGCGCCAGCGCGACCACCCTCGTGGCGGCGCGGGCGGTGAATCCCCAGGTGGCGTCGTCCCCGGAGAGGAGTTCGCCGCCGAAGTGGTCGCCGTCGGTCGCGGTGCCGAGGTGGGTTTCCGCGCCGTACTGCCCCTCGCCGTGCCGGGTGACCTTGCCGTGCACGACGAGGACGAGCTGGTCCAGCGGCTGCCCGGCGGTGACGAGTGTGCTGCCCGCCTCGTACTCGCGCTGTTCGAACGCGTCGGCCAGCGCCCCGAGGGCGGTTTCGTCGGCGAAGCCGCGCAGCAGCTCGATCTCGGTGAGCTCGAGCGGGACGACCTGCACCTGCGCGCCGGTCTGGAAGAAACTCACCTTGCCGTCGCCGACGGTGTAGGTGAGCCGCCGGTTGACCCGGTAGCTGCCGCCGGGCACCTCGACCCACGGCAGCTGCGACAGCAGCCACCGCGTGGTGATCGAGCGCATCTGCGGCAGCGACTTGGTGGTCGTGGCGAGGGTGCGGGCCGCCTTGACGCCGAGGGAGAGCTGCTCCTGTCGGTCCGTTTGTTCCGTGACGGGCACCGCGCTCAGCCCTCCCGGCCGATTTCGGCGGCTTCCAGCACGGCGAGCGCGTCGGGCACGAGGACGGCGGCGGAATAGTAGGCCGAGACCAGGTAGGACAGGATGGCCTGCTCGTTGATGCCCATGAACCGCACGTTGAGGCCCGGCTGGTACTCGTCGGGCAGCCCGGTCTGGTGCAGCCCGACGACGCCCTGGGACTGTTCGCCGGTCCGCATCAGCAGCACCGAGCTGGTGCGGGTCTCGGTGACCGGGATCTTGTTGCACGGCAGGATCGGCACGCCGCGCCACGCGGGCACCTGGTGGCCGCCGAGGTCGACCGAACCGGGGTAGATCCCCGCCTTGCTGCATTCCCGCCCGAACGCGGCGATCGTCTTCGGGTGCGCGAGGAAGAACCCGGGGTCCTTCCACACCAGCGACAGCAGTTCGTCGAAATCGTCCGGCGTCGGCGGGCCGGTGCGGGTGGGCACGCGCTGGTCGAAGTCGGCGTTGTTCAGCAGGCCGAAATCGGGGTTGTTGACGAGTTCGTGCTCTTGCCGCTCCCGCAGCGCCTCGACGGTGAGCCGCAACTGCTGCTCGGTCTGGTTCATCGGTTCGCTGTAGAGGTCGGCGACCCGGCTGTGGACCCGCAGCACGGTCTGCGCCACGCTCAGCTCGTACTCGCGCGGGGAGGTGTCGTAGTCGACGAACGTCCCCGGCAGCTGCGGTTCGCCGTCGTGGCCGGCGGCGAGGGCGATCTCGGCCTCGCCGTGTTCGTTGCGGGCCGTGCCGCCGCCCGCGACGAAGGCGTCCAGGTGCGCGCGCAGCGGGTCCGAGCGGTTTAGCACGCCTTCGAATTCCTGACGCGACAACGTCAGCACGGTCGCGGCGGTGACCGCCTTCGCCGTGTACTCCCAGATCCCGTCCGACGTGGTGAGCACGTTCTCGCCGAAGTAGTCGCCGTCCACGAGCGTGCCCAGCACGGTCTGGTCGCCGTAAGCGCCGACGCCCGCCTTCGTGATCTTGCCGTGCGCGACGAGGAACACCTGGTCGGCGCGGCTGCCGAATTCGGCCAGCACGTCGCCCGGCTGGTACTCGCGCTGCTCGAACCGGCCGGCGAGCTCGGCCAGCGCCTCCTCGTCCTCGAATCCGCGCAGCGGCGCGAGCTCCCCGAGCTCCGGCGGGATGACCCGGACCTCGGAGCCGCTGGTCACGAACGTGACCCGGCCGTCGCCGACGGTGTAGGACAGCCGCCGGTTGACGCGGTACGTGCCCGCGGACACCTCGACCCACGGCAGCACCTTCAGCAGCCACCGCGTGCTGATGCCCTGCATCTGCGGCACGGACTTCGTCGTCGTGGCCAGCTGCCGCGCCGCCGCGCGGCCTAGGCTCAAGGGTTCCTGGTCCTCCACGTCCGCGGAGTCGACCGGGTCGGTGACAGTCACAGCGAAACCACCTTGTCTGGGTTGCGAAGCCTGGGATCAGGGATGCGGGTCAGGATCGGTAGCGAGGATTCGTGGCGTGCCATTCGAAGCCGCCGCCCATCCAGTCCCGGACGCCGGCGAGGAAGCGCTGCAGTTCCGGCGACGGGACCGAGAGCAGGGCGCGGTGCCCCTCCTCGAACTCGCGCACCATCCGGTTGTGCAGCGCGACCGTGGTCTCGACCGCCTCGGAGACCGGGCAGCCCCGGTCGGCGGCGATCTGCAGCACCATGTTGCAGACCGGGTTCTCGTCGGCCGCGTCCTTGGCCACCGAATGGAGGTCGTTGACCAGGACCGTCGCGGTGCCCGCGCGCATCATCGCCTCCCGCACGCGCGGGTCGTAGTAGAACGGAGCGGGCAGTTCGTATCCGCCGACCGCGTCGACGAGCGTCATCGACGTGTAGAAGCTGTCGTGCTGGCGGGCCGCCAGGTACTCCCAGGCCGGCGGATAGCGGCCGGTGTGGCGCCACGCGGCGTAGGCGTCCCAGCTGACGAACATCGCGAAGGTCGAGTAGCAGACCCGCTGGACCAGCACCGGCGAACCGTGCCTGCCGAGATGGTCGACCGCGGAGCGGAACCCGACCCGGATCGGATCGGCCCGCAGCGCCTCCTCCAGCGGCTCGGAGAACTCGCCCGCGGGGGCGACCGGGTCCATCGCGGCCATGACGAGCGCCAGCCGCGGCGGGAGCTCGGTCGGCGAGGCGCCGAGGGAGCTGTCGTCGGCGTAGTAGTCGTCGGCCGCCCACCACACCGCGTTGAGCTGCGCGGCGATCAGCAGCCGGTCGGGGTCGGAGGTGTCCGGGTGGGCGAGCATCACCAGCCTGCCGAACGTGGCCTGCGCGATCTGGTCCAGCCCCTCGCCCTCGAACCCGCAGTCCCGCGCCCACGCGACGAGCCGCCGGTCCACCTCCTCGGCGAGCGGTTCGTCGACGCGGCGCACGACCGGGCAGTACAGCGGCGACGCGCTGCCGTCGCCCCATTCCCGCTCCGCGTAGGCCGGATCGGTCCCGCGCGGCGGCGCGAACTGCGCCGCGATCCGCGCCGCCGAGGTCCCCAGCCCGGCCGGGCCAGCCAGCGCGGGGTTGGGCCGGACCGTTGCGATTCCGGACATGTCGGCCCGCTCAGACGCGGTCGGCGGCGATGAGCAGGTAGTGGAAGCTGCCCTCGCGGTAGGCGGTCAGGAACGGCCCCTCGATGCCGGTCGCGACGGACGACTGCTCGCGCAGCTCCCAGTACGGGATGGTCGCCTCGGTCAGGTCCACGACGTTGATCGGGACGAACCCGTTAGCGGCGAGCGCTTTGAAATAGTCGCCGCGCGCGTGGATATTGCAGATGTAATGCTGGTCGATCTGGCTCACCGCGCGCGAACGCCCGCCGGTCAGGTCGTTGTAGCACCCGGTGATGGTCACGAATCGCCCGCCGGGCGCGAGCTGGCGCGCGTGTTCGGCGAACAGCTCGTGCAGATCGACGTACATCGTGCTTTCGTTGTTCCAGATCCCGGCGAAATCGCCGCTTTCGAATCCGGTGTCGAGCATGTTCCGGAGATGGAATCGCACCGAATCGTCGATTTCCCGCAGCCGGGCCTGTTCATTGGCGAAATCGACCTGCTGCTCGGAAATGGAGATGCCGTCCACCCGGCAGCCGAACCGCTGGTGCGCCTGCACGCTCGTGCCGCCGCGGCCGCAGCCGGCGTCGAGCAGCCGGGCGGTGGGATCGATGTCTCCCAGGTGCTGCAACAAAAACTGCGACTGCGCGGTCTCCAGCCGGTGCATCTCGGCGATGATCGCCTTGTCCCGTTTTTCCCCGCGTCCGTCCAGGACGGACGGATCGTAGTCGCCGATGCCGTAGTGGTGGTGGTAAAGCCCGTCGACGTCGCCGAGGCGCAGGTTGACCGGATCCTTTTCGGCGTTCCAGTAGTCGGCGACCGACTGCTGATACGCGGTGCGGGCAACCGGACGGGCAACAGACGTCATCATGTACTCCCTTTTGGACCGCAATTTCCGGCCGTCACGCGGCGAACTGTGCCGGCGCGCTTCGTCTCGGCGCGAGGCGCTCGGCTTTTCTCCCTCTGCGTCCGAGGCTAGCGAGGATTCTTTTCCCCGGACAAGACGATTCGCGGGAATTCACTCGCGGGCTGGCGGGAGCGGTCCGGCGTGCCTCTTCTGGCCTAGGAAACCGCTCCTGCGGGGTGTTCGCACGCCGGTCGCCGGGCCTCGTTCGATGCCGCCGCGGACACGGGCGGATGACGGATGGCGACAGCCTGTGGACGATGCCGGCAGACGGGTGACGCCCGATGGGCCTAAGCGGTTCCGGGCCGCGGAACTCCGGGGCCGGGCCGGTCGTGTGCGGGACCGGCCCGGCTGTCACGCGGTCCGGGAGGTCAACTGGAGCAGGACGACCCCGCCGACGATCAGGGCGAGCGCGAGGATCCGCGCCGCGCTGACCGGTTCGCGGAGCCAGAAAATGCCGACGACCGCGGTGCCGACCGCGCCGATCCCGACGAACACCGCGTACGCCGTCCCGACCGGGACCGTCTTCATGCCGACGTTCAGCACGTACAGCACGAGGACGGTGAGCACCCCGCAGACGAGCGTCGGGACGAGTTTGGTGAAGCCGTCGGTCAGGCGGATGCTGTGCGCCCAGGCGATTTCGAGCAGCCCGGCCGCGAAAACGGCGATCCAGCCCATCGTCATGCCTCGTCGAGCGCGGCGCGGACAGCGGACGGCAGGGCGAGTTCCTGCGCGGCGACGAGGTCGGCGAGGTGGGCGGGGTCGCTCGTGCCAGGGATGACGGCGACGTTGGGCGCGAGGTCCAGGAGCCAGGCGAGGGCGAGCGTCGCCGCCGAAACGCCGAGCTGCCGGGCGGTCTTGGCCACCGGCGAGCCCTCTCCGGCCAATGCTCCGTTCCCGAGCGGACGGAACGCCAGGTACGGGATCCCGGCGGCTGTGGTCGCGTCCAGGACGTCCCGGCCGCCAGGGTGTCCGACGTGGAACTCGTTCTCGACAGACGCGATCGGCGTGACCGCCCGCGCCTGGTCCAGCAGATCGAGGGTGACGTTCGAGACGCCGACGTGTTCGAGCAGTCCTTCGTCGCGCAGTTCGGCGAGCGCCCCGACGGTGTCCGCCCACGGGACGGTGCTGTCGGGCATGAATCTGGCGTGCACCAACGGAAGCCGCTCGACGCCCAACTGCGCGAGGTTGTCCCGGACGGCCGCTTTGACCGCTTCCGGCGCGGCGTCGGCGACGAACCCGCCGTCCGGGCTGCGCCGCGCACCGACCTTGGTGGCGATGAGCAGGTCCTCCGGATAGGGCCGCAGCGCCTCGGCGAGCAGGCGGTTCGCGACTTCGGGCCCGTAGTAGCCGGACGTGTCGATCAGCCGGATCCCCGCGTCGACGGCAGCGCGGATGGCGGCCTTGGCGCGCTCTGGATCGGCCGGTTCGCCCATGGCTTTCGGCCCCGCGAGCTGCATGGTCCCGTAGCCGATCCGGCGCACGGTGCGGCCGGCGAGCGTGAGCGAGTGCATGAAGCTGCCCCCAATCAGTTATGTGGACACTGTGTCCACTTTTGACTGTACTCGATCCGGACACGCTGTCCAGATACAGTGACGGGGTGAACAGCAAGCCAGTCACGGAACGAGCGGACGCCGCGGCGAACCGGCAGCGGATCCTCGCCGCGGCCGAGGAGCTGTTCGCCACGAGAGGCCCGGACATCACGATGGGCGACCTGGCCGCGGCGGCCGGGGTCGGACGCGGGACGCTCTACCGGCGCTACGACAGCGTCGCCGCGGTGGCGGTCGCGTTGCTGGACGAGCATGAGCGGCGGCTGCAGGAAGCGATGCTGTCCGGACCGCCGCCGCTCGGGCCGGGCGCCGCGCCGCGGGAGCGGCTGGTGGCGTTTTACGACGCGATGATCGATTTGCTGGAGCGGCATTTGCCGCTGGCGCTGGGCGCGGAGACCGGCGCGCGGCGGTATCAGACCGGGGCGTACGGGTTCTGGCGGGTTTTCGTGGCGGCACAGGTTCGCGAGGCCGGGTTGAAGGACGAGGCGCTGCCGGACGTGCTGCTGGCTCCGCTGGCGCCCGATCTGTACCAGAATCAACGGCATGAGCGCGGAATGTCGGTAGCGGCGGTGAAGAAGGCGGTGCGTCGGCTGGCCTGTGCGCTGCCGGAGGGGCCCGTGTCATGACGTCCGTGAAGGACTCCTTGAGGGAACCAGATTCCCTCAAGGAGTCCTTCACGGACCGCGAACCCCGCATCGGCCGGGTCGCTTCGGTCTGGGCGGCCACGTCTCTGGCGGGCTGTTCGTGCCCGCCGGGAAGATGACGGCTGAGCGGGCCGAAACCGGCGGAAGCGGAGTAAATTCGCCGGATGAACGGTGGCTCGCCGATGCGGATCAGCTGGATCGCCCTCGCCGTGGTGAGCGCGGGGATTCTCGCGTTCGGGATCGTGGTCGCCATCGCGCCGCCCGCCGGGGACGCGCTGCTCTACCGCACCGACGCGCTCGCCACCGCCGGGCTCGGGTTGTTCGGCGGCCTGATCGCGGTGTTCCCGTTCCGCGCCGGAGAACGGTGGGCGTGGTTCGCGTTGTGGTTCTACCCGGTGTTCTGGCTGGCGCATCTGGTGTTCCGGCTGCCGCCGGGCACGGACCACGTGCACCAGGTGGTCTTCGTGGTGCTGTCGCTGGCGGGGTTGCTGCTGCCGGTGCGGTCGTTCTTCCGGGCTCCGGCCGAGGGACAGCACGCGCGCCGGTAATCCGCGATCAGCGTACGGCAGCGGGTCCGCCGTGTCATCATTCCCGCGTGTCCACGAGAAAGCCCGCTGCGGCAAGGGATTCCGGCCCGGGAAAAGCTGCGGCGAGCGGTCGGGTCGTCGCTCTGCGTGCCGGGTGGTGCTGGCTCGCGGTGGTGGTGCTCGGCGCGGGCGCTGCGGTGGGGTTCGTCAGCTCGAGCTCGGTGGCGGCCGCGGCGGGCTTGCTTTTCGGGGTCCTGCTCGCCGCGCTCGCGACGTCGGCGGTGTTCATGTTTTCCGGACGCGGCTGGTTCCTCGTCGGCGGTTTCCTGCTGACCGGCTTCTACCTCGTGTCCGTCGGGGTGACGGCGGTCGGTTACGTCGCGGCGACCGGCGACCGGTACCGCGCGATCGCGGTGTCCTCCGAATGCCATCGCGTCAAGGGCGGCACCGCCTGCACCGCGCGGGTCGACCGGCCGGACGGCACGCTGCTGGTCGATGACCTGTCGGTGAAGTCGCGGATGAAGACCGGCGAGAAGGTCGACGTCATCGAGGACCGGGCAGGCATCGTCGCGCCGCATCGGGCAGACGTGCTCGACCCGGACGCGTTGCCGGTCGACCTGGTGCTGCTGGCGGCGTCGGCGGCGCTGCTGGCCGGATTGTTCGGCTGGAGCGCGTGGCTCGGGGTCCGGCGGCCGCTGAAACGCTGACCCTGCGGGGATGTCTGCGCGTTCGTCTCTGGCCCGCGCGCCGGCTGCTGGTCATGCTCCAGTCGGAACCGTTCGACGCGGGAGGACGCCTTCATGACCCTGCAGCCTGAACGCGGCGAGGACGTGCCGCTGCCCGACCTGTGCGTGCACGAGCTGTTCGCCGGGCACGCCGCAGCGGCGCCGGAGGCCGCGGCCGTGGTGTACGGCGACGAGCGGCTCACCTACGGCGAGCTGGACCGGCGAGCCAACCGGTTCGCGCATCTGTTGCGGGCGCGGGGAATCGGGCCGGAGACGCCGGTCGCGCTGTGCCTGGAGCGCGGGACGACGCTGCTGGTCGCGATGCTCGGCATCCTCAAGGCGGGCGGCTATTACGTCCCGCTCGACCCGGGCTATCCGCCCGAGCGGCTCGCGTTCATGCTCGGCGACTCCGGCGCGACCGTCGCGGTGACCGAACGGGCGCTCGCGGACCGGGTCCAAGCCGCACCGACAGTCGTCCTCGCTGACGAAGCGGACCTGAGCGGCTGTCCGGACACCCCGCCGGAGGCGAACGTCGTGCCGGACAACCTGATCTACCAGATGTACACCTCCGGCTCCACCGGTCTGCCGAAGGGCGTCCAGGTGACCCACCGCGGGGTCGTCCGGCTGGTGCACGGCTCCGGGTTCGCCGATTTCGGTGCGGGAGAAGTGTTCCTGCTGCTCACCTCATTGTGCTTCGACGTCTCGACGTTCGAGCTGTGGGGCGCGCTCGCCACCGGCGCGACGCTGGCGGTGCTGCCGCCGGGCGTGCCGACCGCGGCGTCGATCGAGGAGGCGGTGCGCCGGTTCGGGGTCACCACGGTGTGGCTCAGCTCCGGGCTGTTCGGGCACGTGGTGGACGACCGGGTCGCCGCGCTCGCCGGGGTGCGGCACGTCATCGCGGGCGGCGACGTCGTGCCGCCGGTGCAGGCGCGGCGGGTGATCGAAGAACTCGGGGCCGAGATGAGCAACGGCTACGGACCGACCGAGTGCACCACTTTCGCATGCGCGCACCGCGGGATGACCGTCGCCGACACCGCCGGGCCGATTCCCATCGGCAAGCCGATCGCGAACACGCACGCGTACGTCACCGATCCTGACGGCGTGCCGGTCGAGCCCGGCGCGCGCGGCGAGTTGCTGCTTGGCGGCCCCGGGGTCGCGCGCGGCTATTTCCGTCGCCCCGCGCTGACGGCGGAACGGTTCGTGCCCGATCCGACTGGCGGCGGCGGGCGGCTTTACCGCACGGGCGACGAGGTCGCGCTCCGGCCGGACGGGACGTTCGCCTTCTTCGGACGGCTGGACCAGCAGGTCAAGATCCGGGGTTTCCGGGTGGAACCGGGCGAGGTGGAAGCGGCGCTGACGGCACATCCGCTAGTGCGGTCGGCCGTGGTGGTGCCGCACGAACGCGACGGCGACCGGGTCCTGGCGGCGCACGTAGTGGCTTCGCGCCCCGCGGCGGCTGAGCTGCGGGAGTTCCTGCTCGCCCGGTTGCCCGCGCATTTGGTGCCCTCGTTGTGGTCCTGGCTCGACGAGCTGCCGATCACGCCCAACGGCAAGGTGGACCGCGCAGCGCTGCCGGAGCCGTCTGCGCCGGCAACGGAGTTCGTCGCGCCGCGCACGCCGGTCGAGGAAGCCGTCGCCGAGGTGTGGCGGGAGCTGCTGGACCTCGAACGGGTCGGCGTGCACGACGACTTCTTCGCCGACCTGGGCGGGCATTCGCTGCTGGCGACGCGGGTGGTCGCGTTGCTGGGGGAGCGGTTTCCGGTGGAGTTGCCGGTGCGCACGGTGTTCGAGGCGTCGACGGTGGAGCTGTTGGCGGCTGAGGTGCATCAGGCGGTGGCGGAGTATGTGGCGGCTCTGTCCGATGTGGAGGTCCAGCGCGCGCTGGGGTGAGGTGCCATGGCGATCCTGGCGATGCGGTGGTTGCGTTGTTGGGGGAGCGGTTGCCGGTGCGCACGGGTTTCGAGGCACCGACGGCGTCGTGGGGCTCTGTCCGAGGTGGACGTTCAGCGTGCGCCGGGGTGAGCTCGGTCATGGCTCCTGGAGATGAGGACCGGGCTGATGCTCTTGATTTCCTCGAGGAGGTGCGCCGCGCCGCGCCGCACCTCCTCGTCCTTGCTGTGCGTGAGCGGTTCGCACATTTCGGCGGCCTTGTCGCGATCGCGGGAGTTGATGCCCAAAACCTCGCTGATCGTCGGGTAGATCCAGTCTGTGTGGTCCAGATTGGCTGTCGCGAGGGCTGTGGCCACCAACCGGAGGCCGAGAGCGTCGAAGCGCCGGAGCAAGGCTTCCGTGGTTGCGTAGGTGACGGCGGTGTCGTTGTCGTCCCGCACGAGGTTCACCAGTGCCGGTTGCGCCTCCGGGACCTCAGCGAAGCGGGCCAGGCCCCAACCGGCGTCGATCCTGTCCTGATAGGCCGGACTGGTCGCCAACGCGAGCAGCGAAGCCACGCATGCCTGTCTCGATTCCGTCTCCACGGGTACACCTTCCCCCGGCACCCGCCGCGGAGCAACGGATTTCAGGCCTGCTCGATGACCACAGCCAGTTCGGCGACCGTCCGAGCGGCGAACAGGTCTCGCAGCGAGACGCGGACGCCGAGCTTCTTCCGGATCCGCGCGAGCACCCGGGTGGCCAGCAGGGAATGCCCGCCGATGCGGAAGAAATCGTCGTGGACGCTGATTTCCTCCACCCGCAGCACTTCCCGCCAGATGTCGGCGAGCGCGTGTTCGACCGCGGAGGACGGCTCGGCGATCGGTTCCGCTCGGACCGCATCGCCGGCCGACGGGTCTGGCAGCGCAGCGCGGTCCACCTTCTTGCTCGGCGTCAGCGGCAGCGCGGCCATCGCGACCCACTGCGTCGGCACGAGATAGTCCGGCAGTTGCGACCGCAGGCTCGCCCGCAGCGCGGCGAAATCCGGCTCGCCGGAAGCCGCGACGACGTACGCGACCAAGGTTCGCTCCGGCAGGTCTTTCACCACGACAGCCGCCGCGCGCACCGCGGGATGGGCGTCGAGAACGGCTTCGATCTCGCCGAGTTCGATCCGGAACCCGCGGATCTTCACCTGCCGGTCGAGCCTGCCGAGGAATTCGATGGTCCCGTCCGAGCGGAAGCGCGCGAGGTCGCCGGTGCGGTACAGCCGGGCGCCGGTCGAGTACGGGTCCGGCACGAACTTGTCCGCGGTCAGCGCGGGACGGCGCAGGTAGCCGCGCGCCACGCGCAGGCCGCCGAGGTGCAGTTCGCCGGGGACGCCGACCGGAGCCGGGCGTCCGGCGGGGTCGAGCACGTACGCACCGGTCGCGGCGACCGGGCGGCCGATCGGCAGGGTCGGCGCGTCGAGATCGGCGTCGTCGGCCCACTGCAGCGTGCTCGAGATCGTCGCCTCGGTCGGGCCGTAACAGGCCACGAAACGCCCGGGCAACTGCAGTTCGCGCCAGCGCCGGGCGTCTTCGGTGGTGACGACGTCCGCGCCGACGTTCACCATCTTCAGGCACGCGACCCGCGGATCGCGCGGCGTGAGCACGCCGAGTAGTTCGCGGTAGTAAGCCGGGGTGAGGTTGACGCTGGTGATCCGGTGCCTGCCGAGCTGGTCGGCGAGTTCCTCCGGTTCCCAGAACAGCGGATCGCTCAGCACCACCGACGCGCCGGCCAGCAGCGGGCCGCCGATCTGCTCCAGCGAACCGTCGAAGGCCAGCGACGCGAGCGAGAGCACCCGATCGGCCGCGGTGATCCCGTACTCGCGCGCGATGACCTGGGCGTGTTCGGCGTAGGAGCCGTGCTGGATCTGGACGCCTTTCGGCCGTCCGGTCGAGCCGGAAGTGTAGATGACGTAGGCGAGATGGTCCGGTTCCACTGTCCAATAAGGACTGTCTGAAGAGGAATCCGCGGTTTGATCGAGGGAGACGACGGGGCAGCCGGTGTCGGCGAACAACCCGGCGTAGCGGTCCTCGGTGACGACGGCGGCGGTGCGGGCGTCCTCGACGAGATAGGCGAGCCGGTCGGGCGGGTTGGCCGGATCGAACGGGACATACGCCGCGCCGGACTTCAGCACGCCCACCAGCGCGACTACCGCGTCGACGCTCCGTTCGAGGCAGACGCCGACGGTCGATTCCGGGCCGAGCCCGTTCGCACGCAGGTGCCGGGCGAGCCGGTTGGCCGCGGCGTCGAGCTCGGCGTAGGTGAGTTCCTGGCCGGCGCAGTGGACGGCGAGCCGGTCCGGGGTTTCGGCTGCTCGCTGGGCGAACAGGTCGGGGAAACAGCCCGGTGTCACCGCGTAGCCCGGGGTCCAGGCCCAGTCGGAGAGCAGGGCGAGTTCCGCGGCCGGGGTCAGGTTCAGTTCGCTCAGCCGCTGTGCCGGACGGTCGGCGATGCTCTCCAACAGGCACTGGAAGCGCGCGGCCATCCGGTGCGCGGTGGCGGGCTCGAACAGGGCGGTCGGGTAGGTGAGAGTGCCGGTCAGCGAGCCGTCCGGACGGTGCTCGAATTGCAGTCCGAGGTCGAACGACGCGGCCGTCCAGTCCACATCGGACTCCTCGACGGCCAGCCCGGGCAGCCGGAACCGGTGCTCCGGCACCTCGTGCAGGCCGAAGAACGCCTGGACCAGGGGGTTGCGGGACAGGTCGCGGTCCGGTTCGAACTCGCCGACGAGCCAGTCGAAGGGGACGTCCTGGTTGCCGAAGGCATCCAGCGCGGTCCCGGCGACCTGGTCGAGGAACGTCGTGAACGCCGGGTCGCCGCCGAGATCGGCCCGCAGCACGAGGGTGTTGACGAAGAATCCGGCCAGCCCCTCGACCTCGGCCGGGGCGCGCCCGGCGACCGGACAGCCGACGGCGATGTCCGTCCCGCCGGTGTGCCGGGCGAGAAAGACCTGGTAGGCGGCCAGCAGGACCATGAACGGCGTCGCCCGGCGGGACCGGCCGAGCGCGGTGAGCCGCTCCGCGAGCGCGGCGGGGACCTCGACCCGGACCGCCGCGCCCGCCGGGTCCCACACCGGTCCGCGCGGACGGTCCGCCGGGAGCTCCAGCGGGGTCAGCCCGGCGAGCCGTTCGCGCCAGTAGGCGAGCTGGCCCGCGAGCCGGGTTTCGGCGTCTTCCCGTTGCCAGAGCGCGAAATCGGCGTACTGGACGGGCAACGCGGGCAGCTCGGGCAGGGTGCCGGCGTGGAACGCGCGGTAAAGCTCCTCAAGTTCAGCGGCGAGGACATCCCAGGACGCGCCGTCGAAGGCGATGTGGTGCACGACGATCAGCAAAACGTGCTCGCGCGCGTCGAGGCGAAGCAGCCGGGCCCGCAGCGGCAGGTCGGTCGCGAGGTCGGAGGGCACCGCCAGCTCAGCCGCGACCACGGTGTCCAGCTCGCTTTCCGTGACGCCCTCGATCGGCAGCGGCACCGGCTGCGGCTTCCCGACCACCTGGACCGGCACTCCTTCGCGGCTGCGGTACCGCGTCCGCAGCACCTCGTGGCGGGCGACGAACGCGTCGAGCGAACAGCTCAGCGCGGCGACGTCCAGCTTGCCGCGGACTCGCAGCGTCAGCGGGAGGAGGTACTCGGTCCCGCCGGGCCGCAACGCGTCGAGGAACCACAGTCTTTCCTGCGAGAAGGACAGCGGCAGGTCGCCGGGCATGGTCATGGCGCCAGGGTGGCGGTTCCCGTCCGGCGGGCCCAGAGGCGGGACGGTGCGCTCGTTGCTGCGCGTTCTTCTCTGTCGCCCCGCCGCCCGCGCGGGAAGGCTCGGCTCGCGACGGGACGGGTGTGCCCGGCGCGAGGACGAGGAGGACCCGGATGAGCGAGGACGAACGCACCTACGGCGTCGTGCTGAACGACGAGGAGCAGTACTCGATCTGGCTGGTCGGCCGCGACCTGCCGGCGGGCTGGCGGTACGAGGGGAAGCGCGGGCCCAAGCAGGAGTGCCTCGACCACATCGACCAGGTGTGGACGGACATGCGGCCGAAGAGCCTGCGGGAGCGGATGCGGGCGGACGCCCAAGCCTAGCCGTCTTCGTTCGCCGACCAGCCTCGCCGATCGACCCGCAGGGGGAGCGATGACCACCGAACAGTCCCGGCGCGACGAGCTGCTGGAGCGCTACCTGGCCGCGGCCTCATTGCCGGACCCGGACTCGGCCCCGGCGGTCCGAGCTGATCGCAGCCGGCCACTGCCGCTTTCCCCGGCACAGCAGCGGGTCTGGGTGCTGGACCGGCTCCGTCCCGGCGGCACCGAGTACGTGGTGACCGCGGCGTGGCGGCTGCGCGGCCCCCTCGACGTCGAGCGGCTGCGGACGTGCTGGCAGACGATCGTGGAGCGCCACGAAATCCTGCGCACCACCTACGTCGACCGCGACGGTGTGCCGGAACAAGTCGTGGGGGAACCCGGGGTCGATCTGACCGTGCAGGACGTCCCGGCGGAGGACGTCGAGGCGGTCACCCGGGAAACGGCCTCGGTGCCGTTCGACCTGGCTCGGGACCGGCCGTTGCGGGTTCGGGTGCTCCGGCAGTCCGCGACTGAGCACGTTCTGCTGCTCGTCGTGCACCACATCGCGTACGACGGGTGGTCGACGTCCGTCGTCGCGCGGGAACTCGAGACGCTGTACCGCGGGGAGACTTTGCCGCAGCTGCCGGTCCAGTATGCCGATTTCGCTTCCTGGCAACGGGAGCAGGCGGCCAGTGAGCGAGTGACGGAGCAGGTCGAGTTCTGGCGTCGACGGCTCGACGGGATTGCGCCGCTGACTCTTCCGACGGATCGCCCGCGCCCGCCGGTGCACGATCCGCGCGGGGCTATCCTGCGATTCACCGTGGACGCCGAACTCGGGGCTGCCGTCACCGCGCTCGGCC
Source organism: Amycolatopsis sp. Poz14 (assembly GCF_006704225.1). Classification (NCBI taxonomy): domain Bacteria; kingdom Bacillati; phylum Actinomycetota; class Actinomycetes; order Pseudonocardiales; family Pseudonocardiaceae; genus Amycolatopsis; species Amycolatopsis sp. Poz14. The sequence continues at coordinate 6,852,197 of NZ_JACLHD010000001.1, read as the reverse complement.
GGGCGCATCGGGCGACCACTTTTATGGTGCTGCTGGCCGCGTATCAGATTCTGCTGAGCCGGTATTCGGGACAGGCAGATGTCACTGTCGGCACGCCGGTCGCCGGGCGTACGCGGGCCGAGGCGCAGGATTTGATCGGACTGTTCCTGAATACCATGGTGCTGCGGGCCACTGTGGACGGTTCGGTGTCGTTCGCGGATTTCCTCGACGGCGTTCGTCAAGACACGCTCGATGCGTATTCCCATCAGGACGCGCCGTTTGAGCGGCTCGCCGACGAGCTGGTGCCGGACCGCGATCTGTCCCGCAATCCGCTCTTCCAAGCCATGCTCGTGTTGCAGAACACCGCCGACGCCGGATTCGAAGCGGCCGGACTGCTCGGCGAGCAAGTCCACTCTCCCTGGCACAGCGCGAAATTCGACCTGACGCTGGAAGTGACTGAGCGGCCGGACGGTGCCTTGGACGCCGTGCTGGAGTACCCGGTCGCGCTGTTCGATCGGTCCACTGTGGAGCGGATCGCCGGGCATTTCACCGAATTGCTGCGCGGTATCGTCGCGAATCCTGGTGCGCCGTTGGCGGAACTGCCTTGGCTGAGCGCTGCCGAGAAGGCCGAATTGGGTGGGTGGAACGAAACGGACGTTCCCTTTGCAGCTGGGACGTTGCTGTCGCTCATTGCCGAGGGTGTTGCTGCCGGTGAAGTCGCGGTGGTCGCCGATGGTCGCGAAGTGTCCTATGTGGAGCTGGATGAGCTGTCGAATCAGGCGGCGCATTGGCTTCGGGCGCATGGGGTGGGGCCGGAGTCGGTGGTGGGGGTTCGGCTGGAGCGCGGCGTGGAGATGGTGGTCGCGCTGGTCGGGATTCTCAAGGCCGGGGCGGCGTATTTGCCGCTGGATCCGGATTATCCCGAGGACCGGTTGCGGTTCATGATCGAGGATTCCGGCGCGGAGGTGGTCATTGAGCCGGGCGACCTCACTGCTCTCGACAAACCCCGGCACCCGGTGAATGTCATTGTGCGGCCGGAAAACGCGGCGTACGTGATCTATACCTCGGGGTCCACCGGGAAGCCTAAGGGTGTGGTGATCGAGCATCGCGGGATCGTCAACCGACTGCGGTGGATGCAGGACGAATACGGCCTGACTCCACAAGACCGGGTGCTGCAGAAGACTCCGTTCGGTTTCGACGTGTCGGTCTGGGAGTTCTTCTGGACGCTCTCCGTCGGCGCGACCCTCGTGATGGCTCGGCCGGGTGGTCACCGTGATCCGGCTTATCTCGCCGAGGTCATGGGTGAAGGGATCACGACCGCCCACTTCGTGCCGTCGATGCTGCGGGCGTTCCTGTCCGGACCGGTGCCGTCGCTGCGCCGGGTGCTGTGCAGCGGCGAAGCGCTCCCGGACGACCTGGCGGAACGATTCCACCAGCTGATCGACGCCGAGCTGCATAATCTCTACGGGCCGACCGAGGCTTCGGTCGACGTGACAGCGACGCGATGCCTGCCGGGGGAGCCCGTCACGATCGGCCGCGCGATCGCGAACACCCGGGTCTACGTGGTGGACGCCGAGTTGCGCGAGGTGCCGGTCGGCCTGCCCGGCGAGCTGGTCATCGCCGGGGTGCAGCTGGCGCGCGGGTATCTGAACCGGCCGTCGCTGACCGCCGAGAAGTTCGTCCCGGACCCGTTCGCGCGGCAGCCCGGCGAACGGCTGTACCGCACCGGCGACCTCGCCCGACGGCTGCCTGACGGCCGGATCGAGTACCGGGGACGACTCGACCACCAGGTCAAGATCCACGGCAACCGGATCGAACTCGGCGAGGTCGAGGCGACCCTGCTGACCCATCCCGACCTGCGCGCGGCGGCGGCCGCGGTGCACGACGACCGGCTGGTCGGCTACTTCGTCGCCGAGCCCGGACGCAGTCCCGACCTGGCCGAATTGCGTGCTTATCTGGCGCGCGCGCTGCCGGAACCGATGCTGCCGTCGGTGTGGCTGGCGCTGGACGCGTTGCCGCTGACCGCCAGCGGCAAAATCGATCGCAACGCCTTGCCAGCGCCGGACGGAGCGCGCACGAGCCACGGTTACATCGCGCCGTGTACCCCGGCGGAGGCAGCGGTAGCTCGCGCGTTCGCGGCGGCGACTGGCGTCGACCGCGTCGGCGCGGAGGACAGCTTTTTCGCGCTGGGCGGCGATTCTCTGCGGGCGATCCGCGCTGTGGGGCTGCTGAACGCGGAGGGAATCGACGCGAGCGTCGCGGACCTCTTCCGGCGACAGCGAGTGGCCGACTTCGCTGCCGGGCTCGGCGGTCCAGCGGCCGCGATCGAGGTGGTCGAGCCGTTCGCGCAGCTTGCCGCCGGTCAGCGCGAGGCGTTGCCCGCCGACGTGACCGACGCCTATCCGCTGTCGCTCGCACAGGCGGGCATGGTGCACGAGATGCTCGCCGGGGCCGACCGCGGGCTCTACCTGAACCAGCTCGGGTACCCGGTGCACGAGGAGTTCCGCCTAGACGCCTTGCAACAGGCAGCGGACCGGCTCGTCGCGCGGCACGAGATCCTGCGTACCTCGATCGACTTCGCCGCGGTTCCTCCGCTGCAGCGGGTGCATGAGACTGCTGTCCTGGACGTGACCTGCGACGATTTGCGCGCGTTGCCCGCCGAGGAGCAGGCCACGCGGATACGGGAGTACCGGGCGCGCGGGTTCGACCTGCTCAGCCCTTCGCTGCTGCGTCTGCACGTCCACTGGCTCGCCGAGCGCGAATGGCGGCTGTCATTCAGCTACGTACACGCGATTCTCGACGGCTGGAGCCAGAATTCGCTGGTCGCCGAGCTGCTCGAGGACTACCGGACCGGCGCGGCGGAGCCGGTCGCACCGCCGCCGGTCCGGTTCGCGGACACAGTCGCCCGAGAGCGGGCGTCGCTGGAGTCCACTGTGGACCGCGAATTCTGGGCGGGCCGGGTGCGCGCGGCTGAGCGGTTCGCTGTGCCGTCGGGATGGGCGGGCGAGGACGACGGGATTTACCGCACGGTGCGGGTGCCGTTCGACGACCTGACGCCTCGGTTGCGTGCGGTGGCTTCGTCGGCCGGGGTGCCGCTGAAGAGCTTGCTGCTGGCCGCGCATCTCACTGTGCTGCGAACGATTTCCGGGCACGACCGGCCGTTTCATACCGGCGTGGTGACCAACAGCAGGCTCGAGCGCGCGGGCGGCGATCAGGTTCGCGGGATGTTCCTGAACACCGTGCCGTTCGCGGTGCCGGCGGACGCGCGCGACTGGCCGGAGCTGGCTCGCGCGGTCTTCGCGGAAGAGACCGCGATGTGGTCGCACCGGCACTTCCCGCTGCCCGCGATGCAGGCCGCGTGGGGCGGGCAGGTGCCGCTGGTCGACGTTTTCTTCAACCACACGGACATGCACGTCCTCACGGAAGCGCAGGTCGATCTGGCCGAGGTCGCCGACAGCACGCCCAACGAGTTCGGCCTGTCCGTCTCGACCGTGCCCGGTGCGTTTGTGCTGGAGGCATTCACTTTCCGGGTCGCCGTTGCGCATCTGGAGTTTCTCGCTCGGCTTTATCGGCATGTGCTGGAACGGATCGTTGCTGCGCCGACCTCCGAGCCACGCCGGTCTGGGCTGCCTGCGGCGGATCGGGCTGCGCTGCTGCGGAATCCATCGCGGACCGAGCCCGCTGGTCGGATGCTGCCGGAGCTGTTCGAGGCCACCGCGGTGGCGCACCCGGATGCTTTGGCGCTGCGGTGCGGCGACGTGACGCTCACTTATCAAGAATTGTCGGTGCGGGTCGCTAAGCTTGCGCGGTATCTGAAGGAACAAGGAGTTCGGCGCGGAGCGCTGGTCGGGGTGCTGCTCGACCGGGGTCCGGACCTGCTCGTCGCGTTGCTCGCCGTGCACCGGGCGGGAGGCGCGTACCTGCCGGTCGATCCGCGCTATCCGGCGAAGCGGGTTGGTTACGTACTGGCCGATTCAGGAGTGGAGGTGGTGCTCAGCGAAGAGTCGCTGACGGGGTTGCTGGAAGGGACCGGCTGTTCGGTAGTGCTGCTCGACCGCGACGCGGCGGCGATCGCGGCGTGCCCGGCGTGCCCGGCGGATGTTCCCGCGCCACGGCCCGAGGGCAGCGAACTCGCCTACGTCATCTACACGTCCGGCTCCACCGGGCAGCCCAAGGGCGTCCAGATCGGGCACGGCGCGCTGGCGAACTTCCTGCTGTCGATGCGGGAACGGCCCGGTCTCGCGCCGGGTGCGTCGGTGCTCGCGTTGACCACGGTTTCGTTCGACATCTCGGCGCTGGAGCTGTACCTGCCGCTGCTGGTCGGCGGGCAGGTGATCGTCGCGACCGCCGAGGAGTGCATCGATCCGCAGCGGCAGGCCGCGTTGATCGAGCGGACCGCGCCGTCGGTCGTGCAGGCGACGCCGTCGGGCTTGCGGCTGCTGGTCGATGCGGGCTGGACTCCGCCTGCTGAGCTGACCGTGTTCGCCGGCGGCGAGAAGCTGCCGGACGACCTGGCACGACGGCTCACCGCGGGCGGGGCGCGGCTGTGGGATCTCTACGGCCCGACCGAAACGACGATCTGGTCCACCGTCGCCGAACTGGACGGGGACAGCGTCGTCTCGTGGGAACCCGTCGCGAACACGGACGTCTACCTGCTCGGCGACGACCTCGAACCGGTGCCGCTCGGAGTGGTCGGCGAAGTGTGGATCGGCGGCGACGGCCTGGCCCGCGGCTACGCCGGTCGCCCCGGCCTGACCGCGGAACGGTTCGCACCGGATCCGCACGGACTCCACCCGGGCGGACGGCTCTACCGCACCGGCGACCTAGCGCGTCGACGGCCGGACGGATCGGTGGAGATCCTCGGCCGCGCCGACGACCAGGTAAAGGTCCGCGGCCACCGAGTCGAACCGGGCGAGGTCGAGGCCGTGCTGCGGGCCGACCCGCGGATCCGCGATGCCGCCGTGCAGCCGACCCCCTCCGCCGATGGCTGGGAACTGACCGCCTACGTCGTAGCTGAGGTCGCACTGTCCATTGCGGACGTCCGAAAAGGACTCTCCGGCGTGCTGCCGGATTACCTGGTGCCCAGCGGCTTCGTACTGCTGCCGGAACTACCGCGCACTCCGGCCGGGAAACTGGACCGAGCCGCATTGCCCGCTCCGGAACCGGCGGTGCGCGAACGCCCGCACGTCGCTCCGCGCGGACCGGTGGAGGAGCTGGTCGCCGGTGTGTGGTCGGAGGTGCTAGGCACGGACGGGATCGGCGTGCAGGACGATTTCTTCGACCTGGGCGGACATTCCGTGGCCGCAACCCGGATCTCAGTCCGGCTGCGCGCGGCCCTGGACGCCGACGTCCCGGTGCGGGCTCTCTTCGACCATCCGACTATCGAATCCCTCGCCGCTGCGGTGGCCGGTTATCCGCGGCTTGCTCAGCAACCGGCTGCTCGGGTGACGATCCGTCCGCGTGCGGCGGTGAGTGAGGACGTATGAACGGGCGGTGCGGGCTCTGGCGGATGGCTGGTTGTCGGCGCTTCGCTCAGCAACCGGCGGCTCGGGCGACGATCCGTCCACGTGCGGCGGTGAGTGAGGACGTATGAGCGAGACATTGCTGGACATGGTGGCCGAGGGTGTCGCTGCCGGTGAAGTCGCGGTGGTCGCCGACGGCCGGGAAGTGTCCTATGTGGAGCTGGATGAGCTGTCGAATCAGGCGGCGCATTGGCTGCGGGCGCGTGGGGTGGGGCCGGAGTCGGTGGTCGGGGTTCGGCTGGAGCGCAGCGTCGAGATGGTGGTCGCGCTAATCGGCATTCTCAAGGCAGGAGCAGCCTATCTGCCCCTGGACCCGGACTATCCCGAGGACCGGCTGCGGTTCATGATCGAGGATTCGGGTGCCGAGATCGTCGTCGAGCCGGGTGATCTCACCGGGCTCGGCGAATCCCGGGAGCCGGTGGAGGTCGTAGTCCGGCCGGAGAACGCGGCGTACGTCATCTACACATCGGGGTCGACCGGCAAGCCCAAGGGCGTGGTGATCGAGCATCGCGGGATCGTCAACCGCCTGCGGTGGATGCAGGACGAATACGGCCTGACGCCCCAAGACCGTGTGCTGCAGAAGACGCCATTCGGTTTCGACGTGTCGGTGTGGGAGTTCTTCTGGACGCTCTCCGTCGGCGCGACGCTCGTCATGGCCCGTCCGGGAGGGCACCGCGATCCGGAGTATCTCGCGGACGTTCTCGTCGCGGAACGGATCACCACAGCACACTTCGTGCCGTCGATGCTGCGCGCGTTCCTGGCCGGATCGGTCCCGGAACTGCCGGTGCGGCGAGTGTTGTGCAGCGGCGAGGCGCTCCCGGACGAGCTGGCGGAGCGGTTCCACCGGCTGGTCGGCGCAGAGCTGCATAATCTCTACGGGCCCACAGAGGCGTCAGTGGACGTCACAGCGACGCGGTGCCTGCCGGGCGAGACGGTCACCATTGGTCACCCGATCGCGAACACTCGCGTCCACCTGCTCGACGGAGAGTTGGCCATCGCGGGGGTGCAACTGGCGCGCGGCTACCTGAACCGTCCGGCGTTGACGGCGGAGAAGTTCGTGCCCAATCCGTTCGCGGAGACCCCGGGGGAGCGGCTGTACCGCACCGGCGACCGCGCGCGGCGGCGGGCGGACGGGGCGTTCGAGTATCTGGGCCGGTTCGACCATCAGGTCAAGATTCACGGCAACCGGATCGAGCTTGGCGAGGTCGAGGCTGCGCTGCATGCGCATCCGATGATTGCTGCTGCAGTGGCTGCGGTGCACGAGGATCGGCTTGTCGCTTATTGCGTTTACCGTGCTGGAACGGCACCGTCGACGTCTGAGTTGCGGGCGCATCTGGCTCGTACTCTGCCGGAGTCGATGCTTCCGGCGGTGTGGACGTCGCTGGCCGCGCTCCCGCTCACGCCGAGCGGCAAGATCGACCGCAACGCGCTGCCTGCGCCGGACGGCACTCGTCCGGCGTTGGCGGTCGTCTATGTCGAGCCCCGGAATGAGACGGAGGCGGCGATTGCCGAGATTTGGGCGGACGTGCTCGGGGTGAGTCCGGTCGGTATCCATGATCCGTTTCTCGAGCTTGGCGGTCGTTCGCTGGCTGCTACCCGGATCTGTGCGCGGGTCTCGCGCAGCACGGGGCGGCGGTTGTCTGTCGCGGATCTGTTCACTGCGCCGACGGTCGCGGAGCTGGCGGAATTGGTCGCGGGGGCACCGTCCATTGCGGAAGTCCATAGTGGACCGAGTGAGATTTCGGCGGCGCAGCAACGGATGTGGTTTTTGGATCAACTGTCCGGGCCGTCCGTGATGTACACTATGTACGAGGCTTACCGGTGCACTGGAGAGCTGGACGTCGAGGCATTGCGGCGCGCGTTGGCGCAAGTGGTCCAGCGACACGAGACCTTGCGGACGACGTTCCGGAGCCGTCGCGGCGAACCGGAGTTGGTGGTGTCCGCTGAGGGCGAGATTCCGTTGACGGTGGTGGACGGTTCGGCGGAGGAGGTCGTCGACGCGGAGCTTCGCCAGCCGTTCGACCTGGCGCGCGGGCCGTTGCTGCGGTGCACGGTGGTCCGCGGCGAGGAAGGACGGTTCACGCTGCTCGCGGTGATCCACCACATCATCGCCGACGACACTTCGATGGAGATCTTCTGGCGCGACCTCGCCGAATGCTACGCAGGGCGGGCGTCCGCGCTGCCGGAGCTGGGCCCGGTTCATGCCGCGCTGGACCAGACGGGTCTCGAATACTGGAAGTCGGCGTTGGCAGGTGCGCCGCCGGCGATCGAACTTCCGGACAGCCTCCCGCGACCGGCTCGGCAAGCGCAGCTGGAAGGCACCGTCGAGTTTTCCGTGCCACAGCACATCATCAGCGCGCTCGAAACCGTGGCCACGGAGGCAGGTGCGACGGGGTTCATGGCGTTGCTCGCCGCGTTCGTCCTCGACTTGCGCCGGGTGACGGGGCGGGACGACCTCGTCGTCGGCACCTTCGCGGGCAACCGGCCGTCGGTCGAGGCGGAAGACGTGATCGGGCTGTTCGTGAACACGCTTGCCTTGCGGGTACGGGTTCCCGGCGATCCGGCGTATCCGGAGGTGCTCGCCGCGGTGCGGGAGGCGGTGGTCGGCGGGTTCCGGCATCAGGACGTGCCGTTCGACCAGGTCGTGGCAGCGCTGCGTCCGCCGCGCGACCTGAGCCGGAATCCGGTGGCGCAGGTGGCGTTCCAGTCGCTCGGCTCGCTCGCGGACCGGCTCCGGCTCGACGGCATCCGCGCCGAGCCGTGGCGGGCCGGACAGGGCGGGAATCCGTTCGACGTGCTGGTGACGGTCCGCGAGCATCCCGACGGCTTGGCCGGGACGCTGCATTACGACCGGGCGCTGTTCACCGACGACGCGGCGAAGACGATGGCCGACCGGTTCGTCCAGGTCGTGCACACAGTCGCGGCGGCCCCGGGCACGCGCGGTTCGGAGCTGCCGGGATGAGCGGATCTCCTACACTGGACGGGTGGACGGCGAGGCGGCGTACCGGCCGCAGCTCGGCGAACGCGAGCTGCGGGTGCTGCGGCTCGTCGCCGAGGGGTACAGCAACAGCGAGATCGCGGCCGAGCTCGGCTGGTCGGAACACACAGTGAAGAACGCGCTGTACGACCTGATGGCCCGGCTGGGAGTACGAAACCGCGCCCACGCGGCGGCTTACGCGGTGCGGAACGGGCTGATTTAGGACCGCGCTGGGACGACTCGGCGCGGCGCGGGCGGGGCGGGCTTGCCTGGCAGGGGACGAGGGGATTGGCTCGTCCGAGCCGCTGAGCCGCTGAGCCGCTGAGCCGCTGAGCCGCTGAGCCGCTGAGCCGCTGAGCCGCTGAGCCGCTGAGCCGCTGAGCCGCTGAGCCGCTGAGCCGCTGAGCCGCTGAGCCGCTGAGCCGCTGAGCCGCTGAGCCGCTGAGCCGCTGAGCCGCTGAGCCGCTGAGCCGCTGAGCCGCTGAGCCGCTGAGCCGCTGAGCCGCCGAGCAAGCAACTGGCGGCGGGCAGCGGAAAACCAGGCGGCCAGCCACCACCAAGCACCAGCGCCGCCCCCAGCACAACCCCTAAATCAGCCCCTCCCGCAACGCGAACGCCACCGCATGCGCCCGGTTTCGCAGCCGCAGGCGGTGGGTGATGTCGTGCACGATCGTCGTCACCGTGCGTGCTGAATAGGCCAGCGCGGAAGCGATCTCGGCAGTCTCGTGCCCATCCGCCACCATCCGCAGGACATCGCGTTCCCGCGCGTCCAAAGTCGGCGCGGCAGGTACCGCCTGCCGGGCATCGAACAGGTCGCTCAGCAAATCCGGCGGCATCGTCCCGTGGCCGGTCGCCGCCGCGCGTACCGCGGAGACCAGCGTTTGTTCGCAAGCCTGTTCCCGCCGCAGGACCCCGCAAGCGCCCGCCTCGATCGCGCGCGCCGCGCGGGGCGCGTCGACTTTGCCGGTCACCAGCAGGACGGTCGCGTTGTGTTCCTTGGCCGTCCGGATCGCCTCGACGGCCGCGTCGTCGACCTCATCGACCGCCAGCACCGCGACCCCGCCGTCGGCGTCGGTGAATTCGCCGCGGCCGTACAGCGCGCTTTCCAAGCCGGCGCGCAGGAACGGGTCGGCGGCGAGCACGCGCACCGCGACGGTTCGTTCGAGGGTGGTCATTTTCCGCTTTCCTCTCGGCTCGCCGCCACCGCGACGGGTTCTTCCAGCAGGTCCGGCAGGTCCTCGACCCGCCGCAGCGAGGGGCGTGCGGCCAGGCAGCCCAGCACGACCAGCAGCAGTCCGGCGAGCAGGAACATCAGCGCCATCCCGCGGCCGGGGCCGGTGCCGATCAGGTGGCCGACCGAGCCCGCCAGTGCTCCGTCCGGGCGCATGAGCGGTTCGAACACGTCGTCGGCGAGCGGGCCGGCGACGAGGTACGCGACCGGGCTCGCGGCCTGCGACACCGCCCGCGAGGTCGCCATGACCTTGCCGAGGTTCGCCGGGTCGACCTTGCTCTGCAGCACGGTCTGCGCGGTGCCGGTGATCACCGGCAGGGTGAACAGGAAGAACGGCCCGATCGCGATCACCAGCGCCAGCGACGGCGCCAGCGCGTGGACGGCCAGCGCGATCCCGCCGAACGCCATGAACGCGGCGATCCCGCGCATCCGCTTCTTCGGGCCGCCCCAGACGCCCATCACCAGGCTTCCGGCGAACAGCCCGCAGCCGCCCGCGAACACCTGGAAACCGAGTCCGGCGGGGCTGGCGAAGGACAGCACCAGCGGCCGCACGAGCGTCCCGGCGATGCCGAAGCAGAAGTAGAACCCGGCCAGCACGCCGAGCAGGCCGGTCAGCCCGGGACGGCGGCGCAGTTCCTCCCAGCCCGCCGGGACCTGCCGCCAGATCGACGGTCCGCCCGGCTCAGGGGCGGCGGTGCGCACGGCGGCCCCGGGCAGCGGGACCAGTGCGACGACCAGCAGCGACGCGGCGAACGTCACGAGGTCGATCAGCACCACCCCGCGCAAGCCGGTGAGCGCCAGCAGCGTCCCGGCGACGACCGGTGCGGCGATCTGCGCGCTGAACACCACCTGGGACAGCCCGTTCGCCCGGCTGAGGTGCTGTTTCGGCACCAGCAGCGGGATCATCGCGCTGAAGGTGACCTGCTGCAAGGTCCCGCACATCGCGGTCAGCGCGGTCACGACGTACACGTGCCAGGTCTGCAGTTGGTCCGCGTCGATCAGCAACGCCAGCGCGCCGACCGAAACGAGCGCGACGCAGTCCGCGGCGACGAGGATCCGGCGGCGGTGCCACCGGTCGGCCAGCGCGCCCGCGAACGGCGCGATCAGCAGCGCCGGGATCGCGCCGGACAGCATGATCAGCGCGAACTGGGTGGCCGAACCGGACCGCTCGTAGGTCCAGACGCCGAGCACGAACCCGGTCAGCGCGGAGCCGACGATCGAGACCAGCTGGGCCGACCAGAGGAGGACGAATCCCCGCGTTCCCATCGTGGTCAACGGTGCTCCTTTCGGGTGACGGCGGGAAGGTGCCCGATCCGGACGTAATGCGCCAGATACCGTTGCAGCAGAACGCGATCCGCGGCCGGGCACACCAGCCCGCCCGCCGCGACCACGACCTCGGTGTGCGAGCAGTCGAAGACCGTCCGCCGGGGCGGCGACGTCCGTTCGACCATCGCCGTGATCGCGCTCAGCGCCGGGTCCGCCGTCTCCGCGGCGGCCGAGGCCAGCGCGGTGTGCCAGTCCTCGAACGGGATCGCCTCGATCGGGTAGCCGAATTCGCGCAATCCCGCGACGACCTCGCCGAACCGCATCGTGCGCTGGTTGTGGAAGTGGAAATCGCAGCCGTACCCGGTGCGCCGCCGCGAAAGGTGGCCGATGGCGGCGGCGACGTGGTCGACCGGGGCCATGTCCTCCTCGATGTCGAAGTCCTCCGCCGGCGCCGAGCCGAGCAGTACCAGGCAGCGCAGCAGGTTCGCGAAGCGGTCGCCGAGCGGGCCGATGCCGGTCCGGCTGTGCCCGGTCACCCGCGCCGGACGGTGGACGCTCACCGGCAGACCGCGTTCACGCGCGGCCCGGGCCAGCCGGTCGGCGGCCCATTTGCTCTGTTCGTAACCGCGGTCCAGCCCGGCGGGGTCGTCAGGCGGGAGGTCTTCGGTGATCACTGCGTCGCGGTCCAGCGGGTAGACGCCCAGCGACGACACCAGATGCACCGGGGTGCCGCCGCGGCAAGCGAGCCGCAGCAATTCGATGGTGCCGAGCACGTTGCCGGGCCGCAATTGCGCATACGGGCGCAGGAAATTCGCTTCGCCGCCGCAATGGAAGATGACGTCGAGGTCCGCGGCGACCGCGTCCAGGTCCGCTGAGGACAAACCCAACTGCGGGGAACCGAGGTCGCCGGGGACCGCGATGATCCGGGGACGGAAACGCTCGTCCCACAGCAGGTGGTCCCGCAGGACCTGCTCGATCCGGGCAGCGCCTTCGTCGGCGTCGGCGGCCCGGACCAGGCAGCGCACCACGACGTCGCTGTGCCGGAGCAGATCCGCGAGCAGGTGCGGGCCCAGGAACCCGGACGCTCCGGTCAGCAGGGCGATCCGCGGGGCCATCGCGCGCTGGATCGCGGCCTCGGCCTGCGCGGGAGTGCGGCGCGCGTCGATGTCGGCGGGCAGCACGGCGTCCGCGAGCACCTCGGCGAGGCGGTCGTCCTCGCGGTAGCCGGGGGCACGGACGGCGTCGGCGAAGGCGGTGAGGGTGCTGGCTTCGAAGAGGGTCCGCACCGGGACCTCGACGTCCAGTTCCGCGCGGACCTTCGCCATCAGCGTCCCGGCCAGCAGGGAATGCCCGCCGCGCAGGAAGAAGTCGTCGTCGCGGCCGATGCGCTCGACGTCCAGCACCGCGGCCCAGATCGCGGCGAGCCGTTGCTCCAGTTCGCCTTCGGGCTCGGTGAACGCGGACGTCGTGGCGTCGGTGGGTTCAGGCAGCGCGCGGTGGTCGACCTTGCCGTGCGCGTTGAGCGGCAACTCCGGGAGCACCGCGAAGGCGTCCGGGACCAGGTAACCGGGCAGCGCGGCGCGGAGCGTGGAGCGGACGGCCAGCGGATCGACGTCTCCGACGAGATAGGCGACCAGCCGGTCCGCGCGGGCGGTGACCAGGACATCTCGGACTCCGGGGTGGCGTCGGCAGGCCGCTTCGACCTCGGCAGGTTCGATGCGGTGGCCGCGGACCTTCAGCTGTCGGTCCACGCGCCCGAGGAATTCCAGCCGTCCTTCGCCGTCGAGACGCGCGAGGTCGCCGGTGCGATACATGCGTGCGCCGGGCACCGGGGAGAACGGGTCCGGAACGAACTTCTCCGCGGTCGCGCCGGGCCGGTCCCGGTAGCCGCGGGCGGGAGCGTCGCCGCCGACGCAGAGTTCGCCGGGGACACCGGGCAGCACCGGACGCAGCCGGTCGTCGACGACGTAGGCGCGGGCGTGGGGGAGCGGATCGCCGATCGGCAGCTGCACCCGGCCGTCGAGTTCGCCGGCGTCGAAGGTGAGGTAGCTGGTCGCGCAAACGGTTGCTTCGGTGGGGCCGTAGTGATTGTGCAGTTCGACGCGGCCGTCGGTGAGCGCTGCCCACGTCTGCACCACAGTGGTCGGGACGGCTTCCCCGCCGACCATCATCGTCCGCAGTGGACAGTCGAACACGGTGTTTTCCGCGACCAGTTCGGCCACCCACTTCTGCCACAGCGCGGACGCGGTGTCGACCATGGTGATCCCGCGGTCGCGGCAGAGCCGGACGAGGCCGGGGCCGGTGAGCGACGCCGGGTCGCGCCAGGGGAGGACGGCCGCGCCGGAGACCAGCGCGGGGAAGATGTCGCCCGCGGCGGCGTCGAAGGTCAGCGGCGGGATCATCAGCACCCGTTCACCGGGCCCGAATCCGTGCAGCTTCCGGAAGGATTCGGCCAGTTCGGCGAGCGCGCCATGGCATACCGCGACCGATTTCGCGGCTCCGGTCGAGCCGGAGGTGTAGATGACGTAGGCGAGGTCGTCCGGTCCCAGCGAGAGTTCCGGCGCGGCACCTTCGGGCAGCCGGTCGGGGTGCAGCATCGGGCCGTCGAACGCGAGGTCGTGGTCGGTGATCAGGGCGGCTGGAGCGGCGTCGGCCAGGAGTTCGGCCAGCCGTGCGGGCGGATGTCCGGGGTCGAGCGGCAGGTACGCGGCACCGGCCAGAAGGACGCCGAGCAAGCCGGTGATCGCGCCCGTGGACAGGGCGAGCGCGACGACGTCTCCGCGCCGGACGCCGGAAGCCTGCAAGGCCGCGGCGATGCGGCGGGCGCGGGAGACCAGTTCGGCGTAGGTCAGGCACTCGTCGTCCTCGACCGCGACGGCGTCCGGGGTCAGCGTGGCTTGGCGGGTGATGCGCGTGGTGACCAGGGTTCCGTCGGAGACCACCGGCGGGGCCGGATGACCGCCGTTGCGCAGCCGGGTCCGGTCCGCGGCGGGCAGGGCGTCCACTGTGGACACTGGCGCGTCCGGGGCGGCGAGCATGGCCCGCAGCAGGTGTTCGTACTGGTCGGCGAACCGGGCGATGGTGGCAGCGTCGAACAGGTCGGTCGCGTAGTCGAGCCGTCCTTCGATGCCGTCGGGAGTGGTCGCGAGCGCGAGGGTCAGGTCGAAGCGCGCGGTGGTCACCGGGAGGTCGAGCCAGTCCGCGCGGATGCCGGGCAGTTCGAGCCCGGCCCCGGCCGAGTTGAGCACGAACATCACCTGGAACACCGGGTTGTGGCTGAGATCGCGGGCCGGCCGCAGGTCTTGCGCCACCCGTTCCCACGGATAGCTCTGGTGCTCCAGCGCGCCGACGCAGGCGTCCTGCACCTGCGCGAGCACCTCGGCGACGGTCGGATCGCCGGTCAGCCGGGTCCGGACGGCGACGGTGTTGGCGAACATCCCGACGCACTGTTCGATCCCCGGCACCGTCTCGTCGCGCATCGGCATGCCGACCACCACGTCGTCCTGACCGGCGTGCCGGGCGAGCAGCAGCACGTACGCGGTCAGCAGAACGGTGTTGACGGTGACGCCGTGCCGGTGGCAGAAGGCCGTGAGGTCGGTGGACAGGCGGAAGGAATGACCGTTGCCGCGGAAGGATTCGGCGGGTGGACGCGGACGGTCGGTCGGCAGTTCCAGCAGCGCCGGGGCGTCGTGGAGTTGTTCGCGCCAGTACTGCTCGCCCGCGTCCAGCGGTTTGGTCGCCTGCCAGGCCGCGTAGTCGCCGTACCGCACCGGCGGCGCAGGCAGGGCCGGAGCGTTCGCCGGGTAGAGCGCGGACAGTTCGCGCAGCAGGATCCCGACGGACGCGGCATCGGCGACGATGTGGTGCAGCGTCAGCACGAACAGGTGCACGTCGTCGGCGAGTGCGACCAGCAGGCCGCGCACCAGCGGTGGGCTGGTCAGGTCGAACGGCCGGGCTCGTTCGGCGGCGAGCACCTGATCCGCGTCGTCCGGCGCCCCGCGGAGGTCCACATAGGACAGTTCCGGTGCGGTTCCGGGCAGCGCCGGGATCTGTACCGGCTCGCCGTCGGCTTCGGCGAACCCGGCTCGCAGCGCCTCGTGCCGGTCGACGACCGCGGCCAGCGCTCGGCGCAGCGCCTCGATGTCGAGCACGCCGGTGAGCCGCCAGGACTGCGAGATCGTGTACACGCCGTCGCTCGCGCCGAGCCGGTCGAGGAACCACAGCTGCCGTTGCGCGGGCAGCAGCGGAACCGGGGCGTCGCCGGTCCGGCGGGGGATCGAGCCGGTCGCGGCGCCGAGGCCGTCGCGCGCGGCCAGCAGCCGGAACAGCCGCTCTCGCTCGTCGTGCGTCATCGATGCGCTCCTGGAGGGGAATCGGCGTGGAGGAGGGCGAGAACCTCGTCGTCGGGCAGCGCGGCGATCCGTTCCCGCAGGAGCGCGATCTCGTCGGTGACCCCGGGTCCGGACTCGGCCGCCCGCAGCGCCGCGGCGAAGGCGGCGATCGTGCGCGCGGCGAACAGCGTCCGCAGGCCGACGCTGGACTGGAAGTGCTCGCGCACCTTCGCCAGCAGCCGCGCGGCGAGCAGCGAATGGCCGCCGAGGTGGAAGAAGTCGTCGTGCACGCCCAGGTCCTCGACGGCGAGCACCTCCCGCCACAGCCCGGCCAATTCCCGTTCGACGGCGTCGCGCGGCGCGACCCGGTCCGTTTCGCGGGATTCCCAGACCGGTTCCGGCAGCGCGGTGCGGTCGGTCTTGCCGTTCTTGGTCAGCGGCAGCGCGGGGAGGAACACGGCGGTCTGCGGCACCAGGTACGCGGGCAGTTGCCCGGAGAGCCGTTCGCGCAGCGGTGCCCATTCAGCGTCGTCGGACACGACGTAGGCGACCAGCCGCACGTCGTCCGGGCCTGCCGGACGGGCCAGCACGACGGCGTCGGAGACCTGCGGATCGGCCCGCAGCCGGGCTTCGATCTCGCCGAGTTCGATGCGCAGGCCGCGGATTTTCACCTGGTGGTCGGTGCGGCCGAGGAACTCGAGCGTTCCGTCGGCGCGCCGCCGCGCGAGGTCGCCGGTCGCGTAGAGGCGGCTTCCGTCGGCGGCGAACGGGTCTGGCACGAACCGTTCCGCGGTCAGGCCGGGACGGCTGCGGTAGCCGCGGCTGATCCCCGCGCCGCCGACGAAAATCTCACCCGCGACGCCGGGCGGGACCGGGTTCAGCCCGCCGTCCAGCACGTGCAGCCGGGTGTTCGGCAGCGGCGGGCCCAACGGCACGACCGGGCTGGCGCTGGTCACCGTGCCCGCCGCGACGATCATCGTGACTTCCGTGGGGCCGTAGAGGTTCCAGACCCGGCCGTCGGACAGCGCGTCGACGAGTTCCCGGTCGAGCGCCTCCCCGCCGCACAGCCGTTCGCGCACGTTCGCGGGCACGCCGCCGGACGCGAGCAGCATCCGCCAGCGCGTCGGCGTGGCCTGGAGGATCGTCGCGCCGCAGTCCGCCAGCCGCCGCGCCAGCGCGACCGGTTCGGCGGAGTCTTCGGTGCTGATCACCGCGACTGTGCCGCCGCGGATCAGCGGGATCAGCAGTTCGCGCACCGACATGTCGAACGCCAGCGTGGTGACCGACGCCCAGACGTCGTCCTCGGTCACGCCGAGCCGGTCGGCGAAGCCGGTGAGCAGGTTGACCACGCCGCGGTGCGGCACGGCGACGCCCTTGGGCCGTCCGGTCGAGCCGGAGGTGTAGATGAGGTACGCCAGGTCGGCCGGGTCGTGCGCCACGTCCGGCGCGGTGTCCGGTTCGGCGTAGTTCAGGTCGACGTCCAACACGGTCTCGAAGCGGGGCAGCCGTCCGGCGTTTTCGCTGTCCACGACGGCGATCCGGACGCCGGCCTCCTCGACGACGTAAGCGTGCCGTTCCAGCGGCCATTCCGGATCGAGCGGGACGTACGCGCCGCCGGCCTTCCAGACCGCCAGCAGTGCGACCACCATCTCGGCGGAACGGCGGACGCAGAGCCCCACCGGGACGTCCGGGCCGACGCCGCGGCGGCGCAGGGCGTGCGCGAGCCGGTTCGCCCGGACGTCCAGTTCGCGGTAGGTCAGCGAACCGGAGATCGCCACCGCTGAACCGCGATCCCGGACGTGCGGCGCGATCAGGTCCAGCGCGGTCGCTGCGGGCAGCGGACGCGTGATGCCGCTGTCGAGGGCCGCGCGGCGTTGTGCGTTGTCCAGCAGGGAGACCGCGCCGATCTGCTGCGCGGGGTCGGCGGTGACGGAGGTGAGGAAGGTGCACAGGTGCTCGGCGAAGCGGGCGATGGTGGCTTTGTCGAACAGGTCGGTGCGGTATTCGAGGTATCCGTGCAGGCAGTCGCCTTCGTCGCGGACGCCGAGCATCAGGTCGAGCTTCGCGGTGCCGGTGTGCGGACCGGCGAAGTCGGTGACGGTCAGCCCGGTCAGCTGCGGAAGCGCGCCGTCGCCGTGCCCGTTGAAGCCGACCTGGTAGATCGGCGAATGCCCGAGGCTGCGTTCCGGACGGACGGCCTCGACCACGCGCTCGAACGGGATTTCGGCACCGCTGAGCGCGTCGACCAACGCGTCGCAAACGTCGAGGAGCAGCTCGGCGAAAGTCGGGTCGTCGGCGGTCGAGATCCGGACCGGGACGGTGTTGACGAAGAAGCCGATCAGCCGTTCGGTGTCGACCTGCGAGCGTTGCCCGACGACGGTGCCGACCACGACGTCGTCCTGGCCGCTGTACCGGGCGAGAAGCGCGTGGTAAGCGGCCAGCACGGTCATGAAAACGGTTGCGCCAGCGTTATCCGCGAGCGTGCGGACGGCCTCGGTGAGCGCGGGCGGGAACTGGAACTCGTGGATGCCGCCTTCGTAGGTGGCGGTGGCGGGCCGGGGACGGTCGGTCGGCAGGGTGATCAGCTCCGGCGTGCCGCGGAGCCGGTCCGCCCACTCCTGCAGCAGCTCGACGCCTTCCGGGCCGTCGAGGTGTTCTCGTTGCCATCGCACGAAATCCGCGTACTGCATCGGCAGCGGCGGCAGGTTCGGCTCCGCGCCGGTCAGCTCGGCGCGGTAGCTCTCCGCCAGTTCGTCGAGCAGCAGGGAGACCGACCAGCCGTCGGCGATCGCGTGGTGCAGGGTGATGACCAGAACGTGCTGGTCCTCGGCCTGGCGCAGGAGCAGGACCCGGGCGAGCGGCCCGGCGGTCAGGTCGAACGGGGTGCGGATCTCCGCCGAGGCCGCCTGTTCGACCGAGTCTTCGCCGACCGCGCGAACCTCGAACGAGAAGCCGTTCTCAGTGACGACCTGCTCCGGAACACCGTCGTTCTCCCGGAAAACCGTCCGCAGCGCGGCGTGCCGCTCCGCGATCGCGGCGAAAGCGCGGCGCAGGGCCTCGACGTCGAGCGGTCCGGAAAGCCGCAGCACGGTGGGCACGTGGTAGACCGGCGAGCCGGGGTCGAGCCGGTCGAGGAACCACAGCCGCTCCTGGCCGGGCGAGCACGGGAAGACGTTCACGGCGCCCCGATTCCGGCCTGGTCGGCCTCGGTCTCGCCCAGTTCGCGGGACAGCCGGTCGTGCTCCACCAGCTCGCGCAGCTGGACCGGCACCTGGTCGCCGAACAGCCGCAGGTACGCGCGCGCCTGGTCCGGATCGGCGCGCAGGAACGGGTAGTCGGTCGGCACCATGTGCCGCACCACCAGCATCG
The DNA here is from genome assembly GCF_006704225.1 of Amycolatopsis sp. Poz14. Lineage (NCBI taxonomy): Bacteria > Bacillati > Actinomycetota > Actinomycetes > Pseudonocardiales > Pseudonocardiaceae > Amycolatopsis > Amycolatopsis sp. Poz14. The sequence goes on along the minus strand of NZ_JACLHD010000001.1, from coordinate 6,833,522 downwards.
GCACCGGGCTGCGCAGCGGGCGGAACGCGGGATTCCACAGCCCGCCCTTGTCCGGCGGGCCGTTGTGGAACTCGCCGATCATCAGGCCCTCGGCGACGTACTCCGACTTCAGCGCGTGCTGCACGGTGTCGACCACGCCGGAGCGGTCGTCCGGCGGCGCGTCCGGGAACAGCAGCAGGATCGTGGTCAGCTGCGCGCTCGGGTGCCCGCGCGGCGCGAGTTCGAGGAACCAGTCCCGGTAGCGGTGCAGGGTTTCGGTGAGCCGCGGGCCTGCGGCCGGGATGCCCGGTTCGACGGCGAGGTAGAACCGGCCGCGCTCGAGCGACGGCTGCGCGAACGGGCAGACGTTGCCGGCGCGGCCGAGGTCGGGATGCGGGCCGGACAGGTAGCCGCGGCCCCAGTCGAAGATCGCCCGCAGGTGGATCTCGTACCGCAGCAGGCGTTCGGGCAGCGCGAGCGGGTCGAGGTCGTGCCGCTCCACCAGGACGCGGCCGGGATCGGTCGGATGGATGAGCATCAGCTTCGGTCTCCAGGCGAGTGCGGTCCGGCGCCCCGCCCGCGGGCGAGGGCGCCGCCGGTCAAGGCGAGGGCGAGCGCCGCGGCACCGGTGCCCCAGGCCAGCGCGGCGTGCTGGCGCCGGGCGCGGCGCAAGGCGTCGGCGTACGGGATCGTGGTGTGCGAAACCATGGTGTAGAGCGGCATCCAGCGCTTCGGGAAGACGCGGCTGAGCACCAGATCCGCCTTCTTGCGGGCCAGGAACAGCGGCGAGGCGACCCGGGAGCGCAGCTCGTCGAAGTTCTCCTCGGAAAGGTCCGCGAGGACGTCGGTGTGCGGTTTGCGGCGGCGTTCGAAGGTGCGCAGCGCCTCGGCCCAGTCGTCGTCGGCGAGGCATTCGCGCAGCACCGCGCAGTCCTCCAGCGCCGAGTTCATGCCCTGGCCGTAGAAGGGGTACACGGCGTGGGCGGCGTCGCCGATCAGCACCACGCGGCCCTCGTGCTGCCACGGCGAACTCCGGACGGTCACCAGATGTCCGGTCGGATGCGAGAGGAACTGCTCGACGATGTCGGGCACCAGCCGTCGCACGTCGGGGAAGCGGGTGTCGAACAGCGCCCGCACCGATTTCTCGGTGGTGAGCGTGGCGAAGCTCCGCTCGCCGGACAGCGGGAGGAACACGGTCGCGGTGAGTGAACCGTTGACATTGGGGTGGGCGACGATCAGCCCGTCGTCGCCCGGCCAGACGTGCAGCGCGTCCGGACTGCTGCGCACCGCGCCGGACGGGCCCGCGGCGATCGCGAACTCCTTGTAGCCCCAGGGCAGGACGCGCTGCCGGAAGTCGGCGGGCAGGCCGCGCAGCAGCCGGGTGCGCACGGCGGAGAACGCGCCGTCCGCGCCGACGACGAGGTCCGCGGCGGCGTGGTATGGACCACTGTCGCCGGCGAAAGTGCAGACGGGTTCCGCGGTCGCCGATCCGCGGTCGAGATCGGTGAGGGTGACTCCGAAGCGCGCGCGGACGTTCGGGTACTCCAAGGCTTTCGCGAGCAGGATCCGGTTGAGGTCGTCGCGCAGCACCGAGCGCAGGATCTGGTCCTCGTGGCTGCCGTAAGGCTGGAAATCCAGCTCGCCGTCGCGCTGGTGGATCACCCGCCCGCGCATCGGGGCGGCCGCGGCCAGCACCGGGCCGAGCAGCCCGACCTGGTCCAGCGCCCGGATTCCGCGCTGGGAAAGGCCGAGGTTGATCGACCGGCCCGCGCCCGCGCCCGCCGCGCGCGGATCCGGCCTGCGCTCGTGGATCTCCACCTGGTGCCCGAGCTGCGCGAAGTGGATCGCGGCGAGCGAACCGGCCAGCCCGGCCCCGGCCACCAGAACCCGTTTGGCGTTCATTCCGGCCGCCGCCGATCCGCGTGAGGGCAATTGTGCCGTCGCCGTTCGGAGCGCTTTTCCGTTGAGCGGTTATTCGCGACCGGACGCGCAATTCGGCCGATCGGAGCAGCATTGCCCGCACTTCCCCGGGAGTGCTCACCAGTGGTGATCCGGAAGAACTCCGGAGTAATCGCGGGCAACGCGTGTCCGGTCGGCTGCGGAAAGTGTTCGGACCATTTCGGTAACGTTTCGCCGGGGCGGTCCGATCGACCGCCCGGCCTTCGTCCCGGTCGCGGTAAACGCCCAGGTCCGCTGCTGCTCACCGATCCTCCTGCGAGATTCGTCGCCGGCCGGGCGCGCGGCCGAGGTTCTCCCTGTTGGCCGATAGCCCGGGCCGGGGTGCGGGCACTAACCTGTTCCCGCTTGCCCGGCAGATTTACCGGGGTTTGTCCCGGGCTCAAATAAACCGCAAGATATCGGGTGCCAGCATCCGTAGAATTACCGCAATTCGCTGGTCGGGCGAAGGGGGAGAAGCATGGTCGAGAAGGAGTTTGTCGGCCGGGCGGCGGAACTGGCCGCGTGCCTGGACGGCGCGGCCGCGGTGACCGTGGTGGAAGGACGGCCGGGGATCGGGAAAACCCGGCTGCTGGCCGAAGTCGCCCGGCGGGCGCCGGATCCGGTGTGCGCGGTGCCCGGGGGAGCGCCGGAGTTCTCCCGCCGCCTGGCGCACGCGCTCGGCCCGGAATCGCTGGTGGTGGTGGACGACGCACAATGGGCCGACGAAGCGTCGCTGCGGCTGTTGATGTCGCTGGTCGCGAGACCGGGGAACGACCGGCGGCTCGTGCTGTCGGTCCGCGACGGGCAGCGGCAGCCCGCGCTGACCCGGCTGCTGCATTCCGAGCGCGTCCCGGCCAGGTACGTGACGCTGCCCGCGTTCACCGACGCCGAGGTCGCCCGCCTCTTGCCGGGGCACGACGACGTCGAACGGGCGCGGATCGCCGCGGCGGCCGAGCGCATTCCGCTGTACCTGTTGCTGCTGGCCGATTTGCCGCCGCACGAGTGGCCGGGCCACGACGACAGCCCGGCGGCCGAAGACCGGCCGATGCTGCCGGCGGAACGGGTGCTGTTCGCCGAGGTGTCGGCGCTGCCGGAGGCTGAGCGGCTGGTCGTCCAAGCCGCGGCGTGCGGCGGTGCGACCCTAGACGCGGATCTGGTCCAGGCGATGACTGTGCTGCCCCGGGCCGAGGTCGGCCACGCGATCGAACGGCTGCTGTGCCGGGGCGTGCTGGCGGGCGGAGCCGCGGGGCTGCGGTTCCGGCACCCGTTGGTCCGAGCCGCCGCTGCGCGGCTCGCCGGACGCGGCTGGGCGGCGGGCGCGCACCACCGGGCGGCGGCCTACCTGCGCGAACTCGACGCGCCGCTCACCTTGCGCGCGTATCACCTCGAGAAGTCCTTGTACCGCCACGATCTGGTGGCGGTCGGCGAGCTGGCGTCGGCGGGGGAGGAGGTGCTCGGCACCGATCCGGCGGCGTGCGCCCGCTGGCTCGGCGCGGCGGTGGCGAACCTGCCGGAACGGATGCGCGGCGGGCACGAGCACTGCCGTCTGTCCGTCCTGCGGGCCGAAGCGCTGCTGGCGTCCGGGCAACCGGCCGCCGCCCGTGCGTTGCTGGTGGCGTTGCCGGAGTCGGCCCCGGTGCTGGCGCTGCTTTCTCGGTGCGAGCACGCCCTCGGCCGCACTCGTCGCGCGCGGTCGATCGCCGAGGCCGCGATCGCCGCGTCGGGCCAGGCTGACGCGCGAGCCCACCTTGAACTGGCACACCTGGAATTGCTGGACGGCGACGCTGTCGGCGCGCAGCAGCGGCTCCGTCGGACGGCGGCGGATCCGAGCGCGGGGCCCGCGGTGCAGGCCGCGATCGCGGCGCTCGCTGCGATCGGGCTGGCCTGCGCCGGGCGGACCGCCGAGGCCAGGCATGCCCAGCAGACCGCCGCCGACGGGTTCGACCTGCTCGACGACAGCGAACTGCGTTCGGTCCTCTACACCGTGCCCGCGCTGTGCTGGGCCTCGTGCTTCCTCGACGACGACCGGCGCGCGCTCGCTCTGCTAGATCGGGCGTTGCAGCTGAGCACGCCGGGGCTGAGGCAGGGCTTGCCGTTCCTGTACTCGGTGCGCGGTTACGTGCTGTGGAAACTGGGGCGGCTCGCCGAGGCGGCGGAAGCCGCTGCCGAAGCGGAAACCGCGGCGACCCGCTTCGGCCATGACGACGTCGTGCCGATAGCCGCCGCGATCCAGCTGCGGGTGCTGCTCGCGACCGGAGACCGGTCGGCGGCCGAGCAACAATGGCGCACGGTGGAGAAAATGCCGCGGCCGACGGTCGCGTGGTGGCGGCGGACGGTGGAGCACATCCTCGCCGAAGCGGGTCTCGAACTCGGCATGTTCCCCGGCGCGGTCGAGCAGCCGGCGGAGCGGACAGCGAATCCGTTGCTGGTAGCCAGATTGGCGCAGGACTGCCAGGTCGCCCTCGCGGAGGGAGCGGTTGCGGAGGCGCGCCGACGAGCAGCTGAGGCAATGGAACGGGCCGCGGCCACTGGATTGAAGAGCGACCTCGGCCTCGCGTTGCTGGTGCGCGCGACGGTGGCAGCGGCCGAGAACGACCTCGCTGCCGCGTTGACGGACGCTTCCGCAGCGGCCGTCGCGTTCGGCCGGGCGGCGATGGTGCTGCATCGCGGTCGGGCAGTGCTGTTGGTCGCGGAAGTGCTGGGACGACAGGGAAACTTCGACGCCGCGACGCAGCGGATCGGCGAGGCGCGGGAGGTGTTCCAGAGCGCGGGGGCGAGCGCGTTGCTGCGCGAGACGACGAAGGTGCAGCGACGATTGGCCGGGCGGCGAAAACTGGAGTCGCCGCCGGGCGGGCGGGCGCTTTCGCGGCGGGAACGGCAAGTGGCGGAAATGGTGGTGCGCGGGTTGACGACGAAGGAAATCGCGGCCGAGCTGTTCTTGAGCCCGCGCACCGTGGACGCGCATGTGGCGCGGGTGCTGAACAAACTCGACCTGACCACCCGCGCCGGGATCGCCCGCCGATTGATCAGCTGACGCTCGTCGCGGGCCGGGGTGTCCCGGGCCGTGGAACAAGCTGCGCTGCCCGGACGCGCGCCGTTGTACCGTCAGCCCGGACAATCGGTGAACGCGCGCACGGAAGGACTGTTTTCGTGGCTGCGAAGAATCGGTGCGGCAGGAACCCCGCGGCGAAATACGCGATTCTGGACTTGGACGGGACCCTGCTGCCCGGGCACACTTCGCGGCATTACCTGCGGGTCCTCCTCGACGACGGCGCCTGCGACCGGCAAGCGGGCTTGTCCTGCCTGGAAGCCATCGCGCAGTACGCGGCCGCGGAGAAAGCGCCGCCGGGGCTCCTGGACGAGATCTACCGGCTGTACGCGCTCGCGTTGAAAGGCGCGTCGGTCGCACAGGCCCGGTTCGCGGCGGAGAAGACTTGGCGGGCGCGCCGGGGCATGCTGTTTTCCTTTGTCCCGGAACTGCTTTCCCTGCTGCGGGCGAGCGGCTGCCGGATCCATTTGTTGTCGGGCAACCACGATTTCCCGGTCCAGGAGGCGGCTTTCGACCTAGGCTTGTCCGGCGGACACGGTGCCGTCGTGGAGGTAGCCGACGGCCGGTTCACCGGACGCCTGCTGTCCGCTCCCGGTGCGGCTGGCGGCAAACTCACCTTCGTGCGCTGTCTCGCCGACGCGACCGGATTTGACGCGGAGAACTCCCTGGCGATCGGGAATTCGGCCTCGGACGCGGAGGTCTTTTCGTGCGTGGGCAAGGCGCTGGCTTTTGAACCGGACGCTGAGCTTCGGCGGCTTGCTGCGGGGCGGCCGTGGCATGTTGTTGACCGGCGGACGATCCTGCGGGTGTGCGCGCGGCTGACCGCCCGGGCGACGGCTGCGTGAGGGGAACGCACTTCCCGGTCCGGAACGGAAACCCGATGGTGCGTCAAGACCCTGTTCCGTGGTCTGGAACATTGCTCTGCGTCCACGTTTAGTCGCTCACTGGCTACTGAGTGCTGGTATTGTCGTCCGGCGGAGGAGCGGCGGTCGCCGGAAACGGGATCGGCCGGTTCTCCCGCGGCCGGCACGGACGGCGCCACCCTCGCCGTCGTGGCCGGTCCGGTCGATCGTCGCTCCGGAACTGGCGCCGCCCGCCGACCGCGGGGGCTCCCGGGTCGCGGGCGACGGCGGCGCTGCCCGGAGTCCGCCGACGCGCTCCGGCGGAAACGCGGGACTGCCGGGAATATTCTCGGCCCTGGCCGATTGTTCGCCGGGATTTCCGCGCGATCTTTCGCCCTGGTTCTCCGACGGACGAAAAGCGGTGGGAAGCAATTGTCACGGCGTGCGACCACGACGGCGCGGGAACCCGGGACGGCGACGCAGCGTGACCGGCCGCGACCGGTTCCGGGGACGGACTTGTCGCACGACGAGGCGGGCGGGCCAGCGCGCTGCGCCACTGGGGCGATCTCTTTCAGTGAACGGGTGCGTCCGGTTGTGCCGGACGCGGCACTGGGCAAGCATGAAGGCGCGAGAGCAGGACTGTCTCGGGAAAGACGTGGGTGGCGAACGAATCGGGCGGCGGCGAGGCGCGGCGCCGCCCGGGAACGGCGGAGGCGCGAGGACCGCGCGGGGCGGCGGTCGCGCGGCCTCGCCCGGCGCGCGCGGGAAGGAAACTCCGCGCGGGCACGAGAGGGATTTTCGCGGATTCGGTGGAGGTTTCGGTCGTGACTATGAGCGACGACAACGGGCGGTGGGCTTGCCCGAGCGTGGTGCCGCGCAGGCCGATTCCCCGGGCGCTTTCGATCCTGGGCGCTATCCGGGATTCGGGAGGGATCGAAACGCTGAGCGAGATTTCGCGGTCGACGCGGCTGCCGAAAAGCACGGTGCACCGGCTTCTCGCCGAGATGCAGGGATACGGAATGGTCGTGCGGGCGGGATACCATTACCGGCACGGGGAAGCGGTGTGCCGCCTCGCCAGACCCGGTTCGACGCAGGAACTGCAACGGCTGCGCCGAGGCATTCTCCCGTCCCTGATCGACATCCACTGGCGCACCGGCTACCTGGTCGGACTCGGCGTGGCCAGCGGAAATGTCGTCGATTTCGTGCATTTGATCTACAGCAGCGGCTATTGCTCGCTGGCCGAGCGCATCGAAAACGATTCGCAGCTCGCCGGAAGCGCGGCGGGACGCGTGCTGATGGCGTTCGACCCGGGTCTCGCGGCGCGGTTCGCGGTCTTCGCGGGCTACCGCGGCGAGGACGAGAACGGCGGCGGTCTCCCGGCGTGGCTGAGCGCGGAACTGCGCGAGATCAGGCAGCGCGAGGTGTCGTTCAACCCGCGCGTCCCCGGCGCGCTGCTCGCCGCCGCGGTCCCGGTGTTCAACGTGACCGGGACGGCGGTCGCCGCGCTGAGCGTGGCGGCGCCGCGCCGGGTGTTCAATTCTCGGGAAGCGCATTCGTCGCTGCAGGCGACCCGGATGACCGCGCAGCGCATCCTTCGCGAAACGGTGGCGGCTGATTGGCGGAGCGCGAAATCCGGCCGTCCGGTGGAATAGCCCGGCTGTCGGAGACGTCCGGAAGGCGGAACGTTTCGCGGGGAACGGCGCAATTTCGCTCCGGTGCCGCTCTGCCTTGCCTGCTGCCGGAGAAGGCGGAACAGTCCGGCAATCCCGCTGTGCCGCGCGCACTTCCGTTCCGGCCTTTGCTGATCGGGTCTCGCGCGGAGAGTTCCCGTTCGAGGCAGGCACTTTCGCTGCGAGGTCGCCTGATCGGCGCAGTCGCGGCCAGCGTGCCGAACCCGCGCGGAGGGCCGCAGCGCCTTTCGCGCCGGGACCAAAGTCTCCTGCGTCGCGGACGTCCGCCCGCAGTGGCGCCGGGGCGCGGCGGCCTAGCGTCGGCGGCGAGGAACCGGACGGAGGAGGCATGTGATGGAGGAGCGGAGGGCCCCGTTGCCAGGGGCTGCCCGCCGGTCGCCCACCGGACGCGGCAAGCACAGTGCCGCGATCTGCCCGCGAACACGGGAGACAGAGAACTGGGAGTCAGGACGGTGAGGCGACCGGTGGTCGTCGGTGTCGACGGGTCGTCAGCGGCGCTCGCGGCGGTCCGCTGGGCGGCGGTCGAGGCCGGGCGGCGCGGCACCGGGCTTGTGGTGTTCCACGCCGAGTTGTGCGACGACCCGGACCTGCTGCCGCACGGCAAACCGCCCGGCGACGCCGAACTGCTGATGGAACCCGCGCGCCGGTTGTTGCGGCAGGCGGCGGAAACCGCTCGCCAGGCCGCGCCCGCGGTCCCGGTGCGCATGTGCGTCCGGCTGGGAACGGCCGCCGGATTGCTGGCCGCGCTGTCCGACGAAGCCGGACTGCTCGCGCTGGGCGCGCACGGGCTCGGCGGGGCGCGCGGAGGAGCGATCGGGTCGGTGGCCCTGCGGGCAGCTGCGTCCGCGCGCTGTCCGGTGGTGGTCATCCGGGGCAGCGCGGCGGCGGACGGACCGGTGGTGGTCGGCCTCGACGACTCCGACGGCGGTGAGCGCGCACTCGCTTTCGCCTTCGACGCCGCGGTTTCGCGCGGCACCGGAATCGAAGCGGTCCACGCGTGGCACGACGGCCGGGAAGGCGGGCTGCGGGAACAGGTGGCCGCGTGGTCTCGCAAACATCCGGTAGTGCCGGTGCGCATGCACGTCGTCCGGGTGCGCTCAGCGGCGCGGGCGCTGCCCGGGATTTCCGCCGGGGCACAGCTGATCGTCGCCGGAGCCCGAGCGAGCGGCCCACTGGCGGGCGGTCTGCTCGGTTCGACGGGGTACTGGCTGCTCGCCCACGCCGCCTGCCCGGTCGCGGTCGCCCGCTGACGAGTCCTCTATGGACGGTTGTACCCCGGTCCGGCCGATGCCCATCCCGGCCAGAGCATCCGCGGGGTAGGCCCGGCCGCCGGAACAGCGCCGGGCAGGTTCCGCTGGCCGCGGTGCACGCCTGGGCCGACGTCGGGGGCGACGCGATCGAACGCACTGCGCGCCCGGCGCCGGAATGGGGAGCCCGCCGCCAGCCGGTCGGGGAACGGCTGCTCGACGGATGGAAGGAGAAGCACGGCCGGAAGCTGGTCCGCGACCGGCCGCGGCAGCTGCTGCTCGACGAGTCGGAGCGGGCGCAGCCGATGGTCGTGGGCACCCGCGGCCCGGGATGCTGCTCGGGTCGACCAGCCGGGCGCTGATCCGCCACTCCTCGTGCCCGGAAGCACGGCGCTGACCGTTCCCGCGAATATCTGGCGAAAGGACAACAGACCGGAAACGCCCGTCCGGAGCAGCCGGAAATCCCGTGTCCGATGATCAGGAATTCCGCCGGAAGAACCATTCCGCTGATCTTCGCGCCCGCCCGCCCGTGCCGCTCGGCCTAGCGGCGCGGAACCCGATTCCGCCGAGCAGCCAAGGGAAGGCGGCAAGCGGACCAAGCCTGCGAGTATCGCTTTTCCGTTGCGATTCCCTCGCAGCGAGACCGTCCGGAACGCCCGTTTTCCCGGGCAACGCCGAAAATCGCGGCGGCGCCCTTTTCGCGTGCTTGACGGCCCGTCGCACGAGCCGCGAGACTGAATTCCCAGTGGCGCCGCGGACGGGACGCGGGAGCCGGACGGGCAGGAGCCGCGGTGAACCAGCGGGACACACCCGAACACGAGCGGCTGACGTTCCCCGATCAGCCGAGGATGGAGCTGGACCAGCTTCTCGGCGAGCTGGTGGAACGCGCCCAGGAGGTCATCAGCACGCAGGGCAGGCTGCGCGGGCTGCTGCGCGCGACCCAGTCCATCACCGGCAGCCTCGCGCTGCCCGCGCTGCTGCGCCGCCTCGTGGAGTCCGCGTGCGAACTGGTCGGGGCGCGGTACGCGGCGCTGGGCGTGATCGGGCCGGACGGGCGGCTGACCGAGTTCGTGCACACCGGGATGGATCCCGAGTCGGTCGCGCGGATCGGCCGGCTGCCCGAGGGCAAGGGCCTGCTCGGCGTGGTGGTCGAGGACTCGCGCCCGGTGCGGCTGGACCGGCTGCAGGACGATCCCCGGTCGACCGGGTTCCCCGAGGGGCATCCGCCGATGACGAGCTTCCTCGGCGTCCCGGTCCGGGTGCGCGGCGAGGTTTTCGGCGACCTCTACCTCGCCGACTCCGAACAGGGCCGGTTCACCGAGGAGGACGAGCAGCTGGCGCTCGCGCTCGCCGCGGCGGCGGGCAGTGCGATCGAGAACGCGCGGCTGTACGAGACCGCGCGCAACCAGCAGGAATGGCTGCGCGCGTCCGCCGCCGTGACCAGGGAGTTGCTGTCGGCGGATCTCGGCGATCCGCTGGGCCGCGTCGTGGATTACGCGCGGGCGCTCGCGTCCGCGGACCTGGTTTCGGTGACCCGTCCGGCGGAACGGGAGGGCTACCTCTTCGTCGAACGCGCGGTCGGGGCGGGAGCGGAGCAGCTGGCCGGACGGGAGCTGCTCACCGAGTCCACTGTGGCCGGCACGGTGTTCGCCCGCGGCGAGCCGAGGATCGCGTCGTGGCCGGACGAGCTGTCCCAGCTCTCGGCGCCGTCCGTGCTGAGCTTGAATCTCGATTCGGTGATGCTGGTGCCGCTCGCCGGGAACGGGACGGTGGCCGGGGTGCTGACCGTCTCCCGGCTGGCCGGCCGCCCGGCGTTCACCTCCGACGACCTGGAGATCGCGGCTTGGTTCGCTGACCAGGCGGCGGTGGCTCTCGAACTGGCGCGGGCGCGGGCCGAACGCGAGGACGCCGCGCTGCACGACGAACGCGACCGGATCGCCGCGCGGCTGCACAGCGAGATCCTGAACCGGCTCTACGCCACCGCGCTGTCGCTGCAGACCACGGCCGGGCTCGCCAAATCGGCGGTGGTCGCGACCCGGCTGCGCGAGACGATCGCCGACCTGGACGACGTGATCAACCACGTGCAGCAGACCGTGTTCCGCCTCGACGACGTCCTGCCGCCCGCACCGGAACCGGTCCGCGACCAGGTGCTGCGGGTGCTGGCGCGGGCCCGCGAGGAATGGGGGCTGGCGGTGTCCACGCAGCTGACCGGGAAGCTCGACGCGGTGCACGCGGACGTCGTGGTGCCGCTGCTGTCCGACGCGCTGCGGCTGATCGCCCAGCACACCTCGGCCGAAGCGGTGGAGGTCGAGATCCAGGCGGAGCCGGCGCGGACGACGGTGACCGTCCGGTACGAGGGCGCGGGCGACGTCGCGGTGTCCGCCGCGCCTGGCCTGGCCGCGCTGGCGGAGCGGGCGAGCCGTCGCGGCGGGACCCTGACCGTGGCGGGCGGCTCGCGGCTGAGCTGGTCCGTGCCGGTGAAAACGCGGTCGCCTGCCGGTGATTGAGGACTTTCGGTAGCGCCGGCACACCGTACTCTCGACGTACGAACGGACCCGATGTGGGAGAAGGACCGATGCTGCGGGTTTTCCTGGTGGACGATCACGAGGTGGTCCGGCGCGGGGTCGCCGACCTGCTGGAGGAGGACCCCGAAATCGCCGTGGTCGGCCAGGCGGGCGACGTCGCGCAGGCCCTGGCCCGGATCCCGGCGCTGCGGCCGGACGTCGCGGTGCTCGACGTGCGGCTGCCCGACGGCAACGGCATCGAACTGGCCCGCGAGCTGCGGTCGACCTCGCCGGACCTCAAATGCCTGATGCTCACGTCCTACACCGACGAGCAGGCGATGCTCGACGCCGTGCTGGCCGGTGCCGCCGGGTACGTCATCAAGGACATCAAGGGCCTCGACCTGATCTCGGCGGTCCGGGACGTCGGAGCGGGCAAGTCGCTGCTGGACGCGCACGCGGCGGCCGCGCTGATGGCGAAACTGCGCGACAGCGCGGAAAAACAGCGGGGGCCGCTGTCGCGACTGTCCGAACAGGAACGCACACTGCTCGCGCTCATCGGGGAGGGGCTGACGAACCGGCAGATCTCCGAACGGATGTTCCTGGCGGAGAAAACGGTGAAAAACTACGTGTCGCGGTTGCTGACGAAGCTCGGGATGGAGCGGCGCACGCAGGCGGCGGTGCTGGCGACGGAGTTGCGGGGCCGTCCGCATCGGCCGGGTGGTTAGACGTTGAGCCGCGAGGGAGTGACGAGGACGTCTTCCAGCGCCCGGCGCGGGGTTCGCGGGACGGGTGCGCCGTAACCGAGGCGGAGCACGATCTGCGGCCAGAGCCCGCCGCCGAGCAGGTCGCGGAGGCGGGCGCGGATCGCGGGCACTTCGACCGGCTGGGAGATGAACGAGGCGTCGATCCCGAGCGCGGTGGCGGTGAGCAGGACGCGTTGCATGGCTTGCCCGGCGCGGAGCCGGTCGATCGCCTGGTCGGCGAACGTCCCGACCACGACGACCAGCGGCGCGGCGCCCGGTGCGCGCGAACCGCCGCCGTAATCGCGCAGGACCCAGGTGTCGTCCGCGGTGACGGCCCCTCCGGCGGCGAACGGCACGCCGTCGCGCCGGTCGCGCCCGCGTCCGGTCCAGCGCTGCCATTCGGACCGGAACGCCGGGTCCTCGGTCTGGAGCCGGTGGCTTTCGCGGATCAGCTCCTTGAGCCCGGCGAGCTGGTCCTCGTCGAGCCGAGGCAGCCAGGCGTGCTCGACCTCGGCCGCGTGCCGCAGGACGCCCAGCGCTCCGGCCGGAACGGGTTTGGCGGTGAACGGCGTGCGGTTCGTGTGCCGGAGCGGGATGGCTTCGGCCAGGGAATCGAGCTTCCGGTCGGTCGCGGCGACGGCCCTCGGGCGCACGAGGGCGAGCAGGTCGGGATTGCCGCGCCGGGGGAAGTAGCTGGTGGCGGGCTGGACGCCGGTCGCGTGGATCGCGGCGCGCAGGTTGAACAGCGCGGCTCCGCAGGAGAGCAGCAGCTCGCGCCGGTCCGGGTCGGCGACGGGCAGGGTGCGGTCGGGGTCCGCGTGCACCTCGATGCCGGTCGGGCGGACGCTGAACAGCCAGGGCTGGGTGTTGTGCGTCGACGGCGCGAGGGTGGCGCTGAGCAGCACCGACGCCACCTGTTCGGCGCTGAGCAGGCCGGACGGCGCCACCTGAAGGGTCATCCTTCTCCCCGGAACCGCGAAACGCGGGACACTGTGTCGTGCGTAGTCGCTTCAGCATGCGTCCGCCGGACGGGGGCGCACAGGGGCGAAAGTCATCTGTCTGAGGACGCCGAGCGCCGAAAGCAGGTCTGATGCCGGAAACGCCCCGGAAGCTGTCGGGAACCCTGTCGCAGCTGCGGCTGCGGGAGACGCTGCGCGATCTGCAGGAGCGGATCGAGCTGTTGATCGGCACCCGGGACAAAATGGACGGCCTGCTCGAGGCGGTGCTGGCGGTCGCGTCGGGACTGGAGCTGGACGCGACGCTGCGCCGGATCGTGCAGGCCGCGGTGGAACTCGGCGAGGCCCATTACGGCGCGCTGGGCGTGCTGGGCGACGACGGCACGCTGGCCGAGTTCGTGTACCTGGGCATCGACGCGGAGACCCGGCAGCGGATCGGGCATCTTCCGGAGGGGCACGGCCTGCTGGGGCTGGTGATCGACGACGCGAAGCCGTTGCGGCTGACGGAGATTTCGGCGCATCCGGCGTCGGTGGGGTTCCCGGCGAACCATCCGCCGATGCACTCGTTCCTCGGGGTTCCGGTGCGGGTCCGCGAGGAAGTCTTCGGGAATCTCTACCTCACCGAGAAGAAAGACGGGGCGGAGTTCACCGACGACGACGAGGTGATCGTGCAGGCGCTGGCCGCGGCGGCGGGGATCGCGATCGAGAACGCGCACCTGTACGAGCAGACGCGGTTGCGGCAGCGGTGGCTCGGCGCGACCAGCGAGGTGACCACGGAACTGCTGGGCGGGACGGATCCGGTGGACGCGCTGGAGCTGATCGCGGGCCGTGCGCTGGAGCTGACCGGTTCGGACGTCACGATGCTCGCGTTGCCAGGCACGGGCCGGCTCGATGTCGACGAGGAACGGGACACCGATCCCGCGGAGCTGACCGTGACCGTGTGCGCGGGCGGTGACGCCACCGACCTGATGGGGCTGCGGATGTCGGTCGACGGGACGGTGCCGGGCGCGGTGTTCCGGGACCGTACTCCGCGCCGGATGGCGGAGCTGGCGCTGCTGCCCGACCGCGGCCGCGGTCCCGCGCTGGTGGTGCCGTTGCGGGCGGGCGATCACACGTCGGGGGTGTTGATCGCGTTGCGGGATCCGGGTTCGGCGTTGTTCGAGACGGCGCAGCTGCCGGTGCTGGCCTCGTTCGCGGATCAGGCGGCGCTGGCGTTGCAGCTGGCGGCGCAGCAGCGGGCGGCGCGGGAGCGGGACGTGCTGTCGGATCGGGACCGGATCGCCCGGGATCTGCACGATCATGTGATTCAGCGGTTGTTCGCGGTGGGGCTGGCGATGCAGAGCACGCAGCGGCGGACGAAAGCGCCGGAGCTGCAGCGGCGATTGCAGGAGAGCATCGACCAGATGCACGAGATCGTGCGCGAGATCCGGACGGCGATTTTCGACCTGCACGGCGGTGCGGCGGGGGAGACGCGGCTGCGGAACCGGTTGCACGACGCGATCGCGGAACTGACCGACGACGCGCCGCTCCACCCGGCGGTGAGCATGGCAGGCCCGCTCGACGCGGTGCCCGCCCAGCTGGCCGAGCACGTGGAAGCGGTGGTGCGGGAGGCGGTCAGCAACGCGGTCCGGCACGCGGGGGCTTCGGCGCTGTCGGTTTCCGTCGCGGTGCGGGACGAAAGGGTGCGGATTTCGGTGACCGACGACGGAACCGGGCTGCCGGAGGGGGTTTCGCCGAGCGGGCTGGGAAACCTGCGGGAACGCGCGGAGTCGGCGGGCGGGGAGTTCACGCTCGGGACGAGCTCGGGCGGCGGGGTGCGGCTGGACTGGTCGGCTCCGCTGCGCTGACCTGGTCGTCCGTCGCGCGACTCGGCAGGTTGGTGAGAAATCCGGCGCCCTGGACGTTCGATAGTCCACTGTGGACCCGCGAATCTCCAGCGCGGGGCCGATTTCCTGATTGTCCATTGTGGACTCCGCTTGGTGCGGCGGGGAAACTGGTTGAAGCTGCTGCGACGGCGGGCCGAGCCGGGAGTAGGGTGGCGAAGCCGTCCGAAAAGGCGCAGTGCCGTTGGCGTGCTCGCGTTTCCGCTGCGGCCCAGAAAGGAGAAAACATGACCGACACGGCCGCGTCCTCCGGCGACCACGAGTTGCTGCGCGCGTTCGTGGACATGGCCGACACACTGGCCGACGACTACGACACGGCGGACATGCTGCACCGGCTCGCGAACTACAGCGTCACGCTGCTCGGAGCCTCGGCCGCCGGGCTGCTGCTCGCCGATCAGCGCGGCGGACTGGAGACGATCGCGCCGGACGAGAGTGCCCCGATCCGCGAGCTGCTGCGGACCGAGCCGGGGCCGTGCCGGGACGCCTACCGCAGCGGCGAACCGGTGCGCGTCGAGGACATCGCCGCGGAGACCGCGAAATGGCCGCGCTTCGCGGAGCAGGCGACTGCGGCGGGATTCCGGTCCGTACAAGCGCTTCCGTTGCGATTGCGCAAGCAGGTGATCGGCACGCTGAACCTGTTCGGACACGGCCCGGACCCGGTGAGCGGGCCCGCGCTGAACGTGGCCCGCGCGCTGGCGGACGTCGCGACCATCGGGATTCTGCAGGAACGCGCGATCCGGCGCGGGGAACTGCTCGCCGAGCAGTTGCAGCACGCGCTCAACAGCCGGGTCGTCATCGAACAGGCGAAGGGCGTGCTGGCGCATGCCGGCGGGCTGGAAATGGACACGGCGTTCGACCGGCTGCGCGCCTACAGCCGCGCGCGCAACGAACGGCTCAGCGCGTCGGCCGGGGCGGTCGTGCGCGGCGAACTGCGGCCGGAGCGGATTCTCGGCGACGCGCGCTGAACGTCACCCGCCGCGGCCGGGAAGCGCTCGTTCCCGAATCCTCGCGCGGCGATCCTGCCGATTGCTGCCCGAGTTCGTCCGCCAGGCAGTTCGACGCGGCACCCGCTGCCGTCCTTGCCAGGCGGGCAATCCTGCTGACCCCGCTGCTCCCCGGAGAAGGCTGTGTTCCGTCGCGTTTTCCCGCGGATTCCGTTCCACTGCGCCGAAGAATGAACCGCATTCGCCGACCAACCCGTCGCGGCCGGTCCGGCGGAGCGAATCCGATCCCTGACAAAGACCATTCTGCCCGGGAATTTGACAGTTCCGCCGCGACCGAACGGAGGTTGTGCCGTTTCCCGCCGCGCCCAGACTGGAGTCAGGCGGGAACGAGCGGTCCGTGCCGTTCTCGCGGCGGCGGCCGGGAAAAGGCCGCCGGTGATGTCGAGCCCATGCCGGCAGGCCGCCTGATCGGTGCGTGGATGCCGCTCGTCGTGTCCCGCACCTTTCCGTCCGGCTCTCCCGGCGAGGCGGGAGCGAAGGAGGACGGATGAGACTTGACGGGAAGGCAGGCGTTGCGCTGGCGGCCGTCGCACTGGCGGCGGCGTCGCTGGCCGGTTCGGCGTCCATCGCCGGCGAGCGGGCCGCGGCGACACCCCCGCCGGCGTGCTCGCCGGACACGACGGTGACCACCGACGACGGCCCGGTGTGCGGGATCGCCGGCCCGGATGTCCGGTCGTGGGAAGGGATCCGGTTCGGCGCGCCGCCGGTCGGCGATCTGCGCTGGGCACCGCCGCAGCGTCCGGCGAAGTGGACCGAGCCGTTCCCCGCGACCGCGCCCGGCAACGCGTGCCCGCAGCTTGCCGGGCTCGGCCCCGGATCGGAGACCGAGGACTGCCTGAACCTGAATGTCCGCGTGCCCGCGAACCCGGGGCACGAGAAGCTGCCGGTCATGGTGCAATTCCACGGCGGCGGATTCCTGATCCTGCAGGCACAGGACGCGAGCCGGCTCGTGACCGAGGGCCGCGTGATCAGCGTCGAGGTCAACTACCGGCTCGGGATTTTCGGGTTCCTGGCGCACGCGGCGTACGGCGAGCACGCGGGCGATTACGGGCTGCAGGACCAGCAGGCCGCGCTGCGCTGAGTGCAGCGCAACATCGCGAAGTTCGGCGGAGACCCGCACAACGTCACGATCTACGGGGCGTCCGCAGGCGGTTCGAGCGTCTGCGACCACACCGTTTCGCCCACCGCGGCGGGATTGTTCCAGCGCGGCATCGCCCAGAACGGCGAGTACAACTCGTTGCTGGGTACGGATATCCAATGGCAGGCGCAGGACTGCAAGGCCGATCTTCCCGACGAGGAGGAGGCCCGGCAGGCAGGCGCGCGGTTCGCCAAAGCGCTGGGGTGCGAGTCGAATGCCGGGGAATGCTTGCGCAAGGTGCCCGTGGCGACCTTGCTGAAGCAGGCGGGCAACGGGATGAAACCGGACAGCGGCACGATCGCGCCGATCGTGAACGGGACCACGCTGCCGATGTCGCCGGGCGAGGCGTTCGCCAAGGGACGGGTCAACAAGGTCGCACTGATGCACGGCGTGGCCCGCGACGAGGTCCAGCTGCCGTCCGCCTCCACTCCGGAGGACTACCGGAAAATGGTGGCGCAGCAGTACGGCGAGCACGCGAAGGAAGTCAGCGAAAGCTATCCGCTGAAGCGATTCCCCAATCCCGCGCCGTTCCTCGCCTTCCGGACCATCGTGGCCGACTCCAATTCGGTCTGCCCCGCGCTGCTGAACGACGAGCGGCTGTCGCGGCATATTCCGGTGTATGCCTACGAAATGGACGACACCGACGTGCCGCCCGCGTTCTTCCTCGATCCCACCAAACCGAACGGCGCGTACCACGTCTCCGAGGGGATGCTGCTGACGCCGCCGCCCGGAGTTCAGCTCAACCCCAACCAGAAGGTGCTCTCCGACCAGCTGGTGGCGCAGTGGACCGGCTTCGCGCGCACCGGAAACCCCACCGTGGACGGCACTCCGCAGTGGGACCCCTTCACCGAACGCAACCCGGTCGTCATGTCCCTCAACGCGGCGGGGGACAGCCAGCTCACCACTGAGATCCCGCGCCAGCACCGGTGCGACGGCCTGTGGAACCCGTTGGCTCCGTTCGCGCAGCATCGGTGAGACCGCCGGTGCCGGCAGGGTTGTCTTCTGCCGGCACCGGTTTCAGGGCCGTCCGCCTTCGAGGTGGATGGTTTCGCCGGTGAGGAATTCCGCCTGCAGCATCCACAAGACCGTGTCGGTCACGTCGGCGACGGTGCCGGTGCGCCCGACGAGGGTTCGTTTCGCGGCGTTGGCGAGGACATCCGGTTTTCCGTCCCAGACGCCGGAGTCGATGATCCCCGGCGACAACGCGTTGACCCGGACCGGCGCGAGTTCGGCAGCAAGGTGCCGCGCGGCGAAGGCGGCCGCCCCGTTGGTCACACCGGTCACGACGCTTCCGCGCGCCGGACGCCAGCCGACCTGCCCGGAGAACAGGAGCAGCGACCGTTGGATCGTGAAGTGTTTCGCGAGCAGCAACGGGCCGATGACCTTGGTCGCGAAGGCGTCGACGGTCTTGTCCCGATCGAGTTCGCGGACCGGCACCGCGTGGGGCGCCGCCGCGGTGTTGACGACATGATCGACCGGCCCGAGTTCGTCCGCCGCGGCCGCGATGGTCGCCTCGTCGCGCAGGTCGATGTGCAGTCCGCCGGGCCGGTGGGACGCGACGTGCACCTTCGCACCCTCGGCGCTCGCGGCGTCGGCGATCGCCGTGCCCAGGTGCCGTCCGCCCAGCACCAGCACTGTCTGTCCGGCCAGCCGGTTGTTCATGGTCCTTCTCCGTTCCGTCGGTTCGCCGTGGCCGAAGTAGGCTATGGAAAAGTAACCAGGTACTTCAACGTAACCGGAACCGGAGGAATCGCCGTGCGCTACAACGTCATGTCCGCCCGCTGCCCGTCCCGGGTGGTGCTGCACCGGATCGGGGCGCGGTGGACGGTCTTCGTGGTCAACGCGCTGGAGCACGGGCCGATGCGCTTCACCGCGCTGGTCGACCGGATCCAGGGTGTCACCCCGAAGGTGCTGACCGAAACGCTGCGCGCGATGGAGGAAGACGGCCTGCTCTCCCGCGTCGAGTACGCGGAACAGCCGCCGCGCGTGGAGTACGGGCTCACCGACCTCGGCCAGTCCCTGCTGGTGCCGCTGCGCGCGGTCCGCGTATGGGCCGAAAGCCACGTCCCCGAAATCCTCGAAGCCCGCGAACGCGCCCAGGCCGCACGGCAGAGCTGAGTTTCTTCCGGAGGTCTGTCGGAGAAAATCCCGTCACCCGCAGGCTTCCGGCACGCATAGCCTCCGAGAACTGCCCGGTCGAGGACCGTGGTTGGCTAATCGGGAAAGGCTGCGGATCGTGACGCTGCGGGAAAAGGTCGAGAGCCGGCTCGCCGGAGAACTCGCGCCGGGGGAGCGCGTGCTGGACGCGCTGGTCGCGTTCCGCACCGGCGGCGTGCGCAAGACGATGGTCGCCGGCGCGGCGGGCATCGCGGGTCTCGCCGGCGCGGCCGGGATGGCGCTCGCCGCGCGTCGCGGGCAGACCGAAGCCCCTCAAGTGCCGATCTCGACCCCGGGCCGGTTCGTCTTCTCGCTCACCTCGCACCGCGTCGCACTGTTCACCGTCGGCGGCATCGTCCGGGCCGCCCCGGGCAAGCCGCTGCGGTCGTGGACGCTCGACCAGCTCGCCTGGGTCTCGGAACCCGAACTGCACTCCGGCGTGGCACAAGCGCTCCGGGGCCGGATCGGCGTCGCGGGCGAAGGCGTCCTCGGCTACGAATTCGCCCGGCTCCAGGTCGACGCGGGACGGTCCATGATCAAACGACTGGCCCGCGCGCTGCAGGAACTCGAATCCTGACCGTTCATCGTTCTTCGAGCCGGGTCAGCTCGTCCGGCAATGGTCCAAGATGGACGATCCCCAGCCGCCGGGTCGCGCGGGTCATCGCCACGTAGAGGTCGTTGCGCCCGCGCGGAGCTTCGAGGATCCGGGCCGGGTCGACGATCAGCACCGAATCGAACTCCAGCCCTTTCGCTTCCGCGGGTGTCAGCAGCGTCGTCGTGCCGCTTTCCCGCAACGATGCCAGCCGCCCCGGCGGAGCGATCACCGCGAACTGCCCGCGAAGGTGCTCCTCGGCAATCCCGTCGACGACCCGCGCCAAGTCGGCAAGCGTGCTCCGTACCCGCCACGGCGATTCTCCCGCTGCCCGCACTGACCGGGGCCGCAGCTGCCCCGCGGCCAGCAACTCGTTCGCAGCCGCCATGATCTCCGTCGGCGTCCGGTAGTTGACACTCAACTCCGCCACCCGCCACCGGTCCGCCACGTGCGGCCGCAGCACCTGCTCCCACGACTCCGCTCCCGCCGGATCGCCCGTCTGGGCAAGGTCTCCGACCACCGTCATCGACGTGCCGGGGCAGCGCCGCATCACCATCCGCCACGCCATCGCAGACAACTCCTGCGCCTCGTCGACCACCACATGCCCGAACGCCGGGACGGACTCGCCGAGCAACGCGGCCGCCTCGTCCAGCAACGGAATGTCTGCCGCGCTCCATCCCTCGCCGCCGAACACCTCACCCACCACCACCTCGGCAGTCAGCGGTGGCCACAGCTCGTCCAGCACCCCGCACACTGCGACGTCGGCCAGCAGCGCTTTACGCAGGTCAGCGACGTCAGCCTCGTCCAGCAACCGCCGGGGCCCCTCGTCCTGCTCCGGTCCGATCACCACTCCCGCCGCCGCCAACGCCCGCAGATCCGCCGGGCTGAGCCGCCCGTCCGCACTGCCGCCGTCGATGGCCTGGCCGCTCTCGGTGAAGACGACATTCTCCAGCTGATCGGCCAACCGCTGCGCGAGAAGTTCCGTCATCCGCTGCTGAAACACCAACCGAGCCTGCTGATATGGCAGTCCCTTGCCGAGGGCGAACTCGACCGCACCCCGCCACTCGGCTGGCTCCAACCGCACGACCTGCTGCTCGAACGTCACCTCGACGGCTTCGCTGTCCTGATTCCGGACTGCCCCCACCCGTTTCCAGACTGCCGTCGCGATCCGCCCCGCCGCCTCCGCTCGCCCCTTGCTCTCCGCGACCCCGACCGGATCCACCCGGCTGACCTCGACGTCCGGCCGCAGCCCGGCAATCGTCACCGTCACCACCGCCTGCTCGCCCAACCCGGGCAGCACCTGCCCGATGTAGTCGAGAAAGACGTCACTGGGCCCGATCACCAGCACCCCGCGGGTACGCAACTGGGGCCGCGTGTACATCAGGTAGGCCAGCCGATGCAGCGCCACCGCGGTCTTCCCGGTCCCCGGCCCGCCCTGCACCACCAGCACACCCGCGTACCCGTCGCGGACGATCCGGTCCTGCTCGGCCTGCAACGTCGTGACGATGTCGCCCATCCGCCCGGTTCGGTCCGCTGTGAGCGCCGCCATCAACGCCGCCTCCCCGACGAGGCCCCCGGTGTCCGCCGCGGCGGGATCGAGCAACTCGTCGTCCAGTGCGGTGACCACCCGCTTCCGGGTCGTGATCCGCCGCCGCCTCCGGACCCCGTGCGCCTCCGCCATGGTCGCGGTATAGAACGGCTGCGCCGCCGGAGCCCGCCAGTCGAGCAGCAACGGCTCGTCCGCGCCGTCCTCGAACAGCCCCAAACGGCCGATGTACCTACGGATTCCGTCGTCCGTCTCCAGCCGCCCGAAGCAAAGCCCGTCCTCGACCGCCGCCAGCCGAGCCGACTCCGCCCGCCAGCGCGCCGCCGCCTCCGGATCCGCGCTGTCGAGCCCCTTCACCGCGTCCTCGCGCAACGCGTCGAGCCTGCCGTAGAGGCTGGTCACGTACTCCTGTTCGAGGACAAGCTCCCGCTCGACACGGTTTTCCTCCGGCACCCCAGAACTCCCCGCTGTCGGGTGATCGATGGCATCGAGGGTGCGCGGCGATTGGGGGAAAGAACAGTCTTGTCTTCGCGGGCGGCGTCAGCCGAGCCGACCGGGGGAGTGCTTGCCGTGGCATCAGACCCTTGCCGTACAAGGAGTTCCGGCCTTCGTCCGGTTGCCGGAGATTCGTGCCGTGGTTGCTCTGGTTGCGTCGCTGTCCGGTTTTGTCGGTGGGGCCGGGTAGCGTTCCGGTTCGTGGACGTTCGGGAACGTATTCAGGAGCTGGCCGATCAGGTCGTAGTGCTGCGCGACGCGTACTACCGGGGCTCGCCGGTGGTGGCGGACGCGGAGTACGACGCGATCGAGGACGAGCTGCGCGGGTTGATCGAGGCGAGCCCCGACCTGGCCCCGGACCCGAATCCGCTGGACCAGGTGGGCGGGCCCGCGGTGCTGCACGCGCCGATCCGGCATTCGCGGCCGATGCTGTCGCTGGAGAAGGCGACGAAGCCGGAGCAGGTCGAGGCGTTCTTCGACCGGTTCCCCGGCCAGCCGGTGGTCGTGATGCCCAAGCTGGACGGCCTGTCGCTGGCCCTGGTGTACGAGGACGGCCGGCTGGCCCGAGCGGTCACCCGCGGCGACGGGACCACCGGCGACGACGTCACCATGCTGGTGCGCGCGCTGACCGACGGCGTTCCGCACCAGGTCAGCGCCCCGGGTCGGGTCGAGGTGCGCGGCGAGGCGGTGATGCTGCGCTCGACGTTCGCCGCCTACAACACCGCGCACCCGGACAAACCGCTGATCAACCCGCGCAACGCCGCGGCGGGCACGCTGCGCGCGAAGGACCCGGCCGCGGTCGCCGAGCGCCGGCTGCGCTTCTTCGCCTTCGACCTGGACACCGAACCCGGCAGCTCGGAAACCGACCTGGGCAGCGGCCTGCTGGCGCTCGGGTTCACCGCGGCGGACATGCGCCGCTGCGCCGACGCGGCCTCCGCACAGGCCGTGATCACCACGATCGAGCAGCAGCGCAACGACCTGGACTACGACATCGACGGCGCCGTCCTGCGGCTCGCCGACCGGGCCGCGTACGCCGCCGCGGGCACCCGGTCGAGTTCGCCGCGCGGGGCGCTGGCGTACAAGTTCGCCGCCGAGGAGAAGACCACCGTGCTGTCCGATGTGGTCTGGGACGTCGGCAAAACCGGCAAGATCGCCCCGGTCGCGTGGCTGGAGCCGGTCTTCGTGGGCGGGACCACGGTCACCCGCGCGACGCTGGCCAACCAGGAGGTCATCCGCGCCCGCGGCATCAAGATCGGCGACACCGTGCTGGTGCGCCGGGCGGGCGACGTGATCCCGTTCGTCGCCGGCGTGCTCGACGAGTCGAAGCGCACCGGAGCCGAGCGGGAGATCGTGCCCCCGTCGACGTGCCCGTCGTGCGAACAGCCGCTCACCGAACAGGGCAACAGCCGGGAACTGTTCTGCACCAACGTTTCCTGCCCCGCGCAGACCGTGCGGCGGCTGATCCACTGGGCGTCCCGCGCGGCCGCCGACATCGACGCGATCGGCGGCGTGTGGATCGAACGGCTGGCCGAGGCCGGGATCCTGGAACACCCGTCGGACTTCTACCGGCTCACCAAGGAACGCCTGCTGGAATTCGACCGCATCGGCGAGGTCTCGGCGACGCGGATGATCGAGTCGATCGACGCCAGCCGCCGGGTCGGGCTGCGCCGGGCGCTGATCGGGCTCGCGATCCCGATGGCGTCGGAAGGCACCGCCGCCCGGCTGTGCCGCGCCGGATTCGCCTCCCTGGAAGCGGTGCTCGAGGCGGGCGTCGACGGTCTCGTGGAGGTAGAGGACATCGGACCGAAGGTCGCCGCCTCCCTGGTGGAACACCTCACCCGGCTGCGCCCCGAGCTGGAGCGTCTGCGAGAACGCGGAGTGTCCCTGGACGTCCTGGAAGAAGACCTCCCGCCCGCCGTCGTCGCGGGCGCGCCGCTGGAAGGCAAGACCGTGGTGGTCACCGGCGCGATCAGCGACCCGCGATCCGGGGAGAAAGTGCCCCGCCCCACCTTCCAACGCCTGTGCGAGACGGCAGGCGCGACCACCGCGTCGTCAGTGTCGGCGAGCACCGACCTGCTGATCACCGGTGCCGACGTCGGCGCGAGCAAGCTGAC
Source organism: Amycolatopsis sp. Poz14 (assembly GCF_006704225.1). Taxonomy (NCBI): domain Bacteria; kingdom Bacillati; phylum Actinomycetota; class Actinomycetes; order Pseudonocardiales; family Pseudonocardiaceae; genus Amycolatopsis; species Amycolatopsis sp. Poz14. The sequence continues at coordinate 6,809,644 of NZ_JACLHD010000001.1, read as the reverse complement.
GAAGGCCGAGAAACTGGGCGTCGAGGTCGTGGACCAGGGGGTGATCTGGGAACAGCTGATCGCGGCCGGAGTGGTCTGAGCCCGCTGTTTCCCCGAACGGACGACCGCCGCCTGGGAAAACCGGCGGGGAGAGGTCGCCGGATCGTGGCGACGGCTCGCGCTTGCGCATGCCGGAACGGCCGAGAATCGTTCGCCTGGTAACGCGTTCGTCGGATCCTGTCGTGCCGCGGGTTCGCGGCCTCGGGCGGCTTGTTGGTCGCCAGCTGCGCCATCGACGCGTTGTTCGTCCGGCTGTCCGAGGCGCTCGGGCATCCGGAGCGGTTGAGAATCCTTTGCGTGGCAGCGCGTTCGTCGGGATCTTGGCGCGCCGCGCGTTCGCGGCCTCGGGCGGCTCGTTGATCGTTAGCTGTGCCGACGACGCGTTGTTCGTCCGGCTGTGCGAGGTGCTCGGGTATCCGGAATGGTCGAGAATCCTTTGCGTGGCAGCGCGTTCGTCGGGATCTTGGCGCGCCGCGCGTTCGCGGCCTCGGGCGGCTCGTTGATCGTCAGCTGCGCCAACGACGCGTTGTTCACCCGGATGCCCGAGGCGCTCGGGCATCCGGAATGGGCGGCCGACCCGCGGTTTCGGCGGCCGAACGCCAGGCGTCGTGCGCATTCGGCAGCGCGCTCGCCGCGCGGCCCGGCAACAACCGGGTCAGCGCGAGCGTGCGGTGTGGTTGCGGCGAGATGCTCGCGCGAATGGCGGGGCTCCGAGGCAACAAACCCCCGGGCTCGCGCGAACCGTCAACACCCGGCGAGGCGATCAGCCGATGCACCCGCTGGCGTCCAGAGTCCGATCCCGCCGAAACGGTTTCTGGCACCGCTTCGAGAAAGCTGGCGCTCACTCTGTCCTTTCCAGACCGAAGTACGGCTCCGCCGCCTCCAGCCGCGGCACCGTGACTCCCAGCCGTCGGGCGTCGGCCAGTACGTCGCGGCAGATCTCGCGCGGCTCGCGGGCGTCGGGATCGGAGTGCGCCTCGAAATTCAGCCGCGCCGGGGGAAAGTGGGCCAGCATCCACCCGAGCACGGGGACCGTCAGCCAGGTCGGTGCCCGGAACAGCAGCAGCGCGCCCCGATGCCGCCGCACGTCGATGCCGCGGGCTTCGAGGAGCGGCACAAGCTCGCGCCCGGCCAGCAACGCCTCGCGCAGATCGCCCCGGGACCCGGCCAGCGAACTCAACGAGCCGACCCGCACGCCCTGCGAGTGCAGACCCGCGTCCGAGACGAAGTGCACCCAGAGCCAGCCGCGAAAGTCAGGTCGCTCGCGGACCCGGAACCCAGCGTCGCGAAACACCTGCCGCACCACCCGCTCGCGTTCGGTCGGAGGCTCGCCGAGCGTCCCGAACACGGCGAGCGGCAACAGCATCCCGCGCAGCACCCCGTCCTCGCCGAAACCGCCGCCGCCCTGCGGAAACCCCCACGCGACCTGCTCGACGGGAAGATCGCCGATCGCGGCCAGCGGCTCGGACCAGATGTTCCCGAAAACCAGCACCGTCGCCTTCCCGACCCGCGGCGCCAGAAAGGCCGCCGCCTCCGCGAGCCGATAGTGCTGGACGCTCACCACAATCAGATCGAACTCATGACCCGGCTCCAGCTCCTCGCGATACCGCACCGGCCATGTCCGGACACCCCGCCGCCTCCGCGCCCGCAAGTCCCGAACATCGAAGCTGACCGACTCCCCGTACTCCGCCGCGCGACCCGGACGGACATAGAACTCGACGTCGTGCCCCGCCTGTTCCAAGGCCCAGCCGTACATCGTCGCGATCACGCCGCGTCCGAACATCAAGATCTTCACAGCCGCACCTCACGGGAACCCTGAAACTGGAGACAATCTCCACTTTGCCAAGATATGGAGACTGTCTCCGGTTGTCAACGAGCGCCCGCGACGCCTTCCCGGCTAGGCCCGCGATTTCACGCATAATCCCGCCTCGCAGGCCGCGGCCCAGTACGATTCCGCCCAGCATCGACCATCTCCGGGGGAACAACATGAAACGCATCGCCGTCAGCCTCGCCGTGTCCGCGGTCGCCGTGCTCGGGGGAGCGGGAGCCGCGAGCGCGGCCGACTACCCGACGTCCGACTTCGGCGACCACATCAGCGGCGGGGCCGCTGGGGGAACGCTGACCTGGTACAACCGCTCGGTCGGCGTCAGCGGCTACGTCCGCGACGACGCCGGGTCCGCGAGCACCACGGTGACCTTCGAGTTCCGTCAGGCGGGCACGCTGCTGGACGTCCAGACGCGGTCCGCGCTGAACGACTACCGGAAGTTCGGCTGGACCGAACCCGGGCCGTCCGGCGGGTTCAGCAAGGTGGACATCTACCTCGGCCACGGCACCAGCAGGATCCTCATCGCCTCGGTGCCGCGCAAGGTCTGAGCCGCACCGCCGGAAGGCTGCCTCGGATCCGGGCGGACGGCAGATCAGGGTGCCACAGCGCGGATCCGGGGCAGGCAGGCGACGTGACGGGAGTGCTCCGATCGCCGGGGAATCTGCTCCAGCCGTTCCCGTCCGGCGGCTGCGCACGACACGGCCTTGCCGGTCAGCTGGCTTCAAGGCGCGATCGCTCCGGCAGCCAAGCCCGCATCATCTCGGCATACCGCGGCGATGCGGCCAGTAGCTCGTCGTGTCGGCCCAGCACCGTTTCCTGTCCGTCCATCAGCAGCACTCGATGCGCCCGGACTGCCGACGACAGCCGGTGCGCGATCACGATCAGGGTGCCTCCCCGGGCGGCGAAGGCGCGTTCCGCGTGGACCTCCGCTGCTGGGTCCAAAGTGGACGTTGCCTCGTCCAGCACGACGACTCCGGCTGGCGCGGCATAGGCCCTCGCCAGTCCGAGGAGCTGGGCCTCCCCGGCGGAAATGCCCTCCGCACCGGGGCCGAGTTCGGCGTCCAGGCCGCCTAGGCGGGCCAGCAGCGGGGCGGCGCCGACGGCTTCCGCGGCTGCGATCAGGCGGCGGTCGGAGGCTTCGGGGTGGAACAGGGACAGGTTTTCGCGCAGGGTTCCGGCGAAAAGGTAGGCCTGCTGCGGGACCAGCACGAGATGCCGAGGGCGGTCGGCGAGTTCGCTGGCGCGCACGCCGCCCAGCCGGACTTCGCCGTGCTGCGGGGTCAGCAGGCCGGTGAGCAGCGCGGCGAGGGTCGATTTCCCGATGCCGCTCGGGCCGACGACCGCCAGGTGTTCGCCGGGGCGCAGGTCGAGGTTCAGGCCGCGGACGACCGGTTCCGGCGCCGCGCCCCAGCGGAACGTCAGGTCGCGCACGGCGAGTCCGAGCCCGGCGGGGCTTTCGGTCGCCGGACGGCTTTCGGGCGGGGCGGTGGTTTCGGCGAGCCGGCGCAGTGCGACGAGCAACCGGAGGACGACCGTCGACGCGGTGGCGGCGAGCCCGCGCAGCGCGGGTTGCAAGGTCGTGGCGAGGTAGACGAGCGCCCCGAGCGCGGCCCCCGCGGTCAGCTCGCCGCGGGCGACCATCGCCGGTGCGAGGGCGAGCGCGAGCACCAGCGGGACGAACCCGCCGAGCGCCACGATCACCGACCGCAGCGCCGCCGACCTGGCGACCCGTACCGCAGCCGCGGCTTGCCGGTCCACCGCGTCGTCGGCCGTCAGCGCGGCGACCGGTTCGGCTCCGCACGCGACGACGTCGCGCATCCCGGCGAAGATCGAGCCCGTGGCGGCTGCCGTTCCTTCGTCCGCCAGAGTGAGCGCGCGTTGCCGCCGGGCGAGCGAGGGCAGCAGCGCGGCGAACCCGGCCAGCGCGAGCACCACCGGCACCACGACCGGCAACGCCAGCGACCCCGCGACGGTCACCAGCCCGGCCACCGCCGCCGCCGTGGTGACGAGCATGCCGCGGGCCTGGACGAGGAGCCCGCCAGTAGCGTCGCGCACGACCTCGACATGCTGGGTGATCCGCGCGACGCCGCGCGCGTCCGGCCCACTCCGCGGCGGCGCGGGATCATGCAGCACCCCACGCACGACGGCAGTCACCAGCGCGTCCCGCAACGGCTCGACAACCTTGCCCAGCTGCCGCCACACCAGCCGCGACCCGAACGCGCCCCCGAGCGCGGCGAGCCCGAACACCCCGAGCCACCCGAGGCCGACCCCGGGCTTGCCCGCCGCGAACCCGCTGTTGACGGCCAGTTCGACGAGCCGCCCGGAGAAGAACGCGGGCAGTCCTTCGAGGACAGAGCAGGCCAGGAGAACCAGCCCGCCGCGCCATTGCCCGGCAAGGGCGCTCCAGTAGAGGCGGCCGACACTCATGGCCGCTCCATGTGGACGGTGTGGTTGCGCACGAGGGTTGGTTGCGAGGTGGGGTTGGTGCGCGGTGGTGCGGGGGTTGGTTGTGGGGTGTGGTGCGGCGGAGTGGGTGTGGCGCGGTGGCGTGTGTGGGGTGGCTGGGCGGTGAGGTCGGTGCGTGGTCGCGCGGGGTTTGGTTGTGGTGTGTGGTGCGGCAGCGTGGGCGTGGTGTGGTGGCGTGCGTGAGTGGGTTGCGCAGTGAGGTCGGTGCGCCGTCGGGCGGGGTTCGTTTTGAGTGTGTGCTGCGGCGGCGCGGTGTGGTTGCGAACGTGGCTTGGCTGCGCGGGGTTCATTTCTGAAGAGCCATGCAGCGGCGTGGACGCGGTCAGCGTTGCGGGCGCGGATGATCCTGGGGGAGCGGTGTGCTGCGGCCCGCCGTTCGCGGTCGCGCCGTGCGCATGTTGTGTCGGCTGCGCCCCGAGGCGACGGCACGAACCCGCCCCGGCGCGCGGTCCGGCGAGAGCTTTCCGCCACCGCATCCCGCTCACGTCTCCTCCGTGAACACCGCGCGGTACCCCGGCATCTGCCACAACCGCGCGTGCGGCCCGACCGCCCGGACCTGCCCTGCCGCCAGCCACACCACCACATCTGCCCGTGCGGCCATCGCGGCCCGGTGTGTCACGACTACCCTCGTCCGGCGGCCCAACTCCGCCGTCACAGCGCGTTCGGTGATCGTGTCCAGGCTGGCGGTGGCGTCGTCGAGCAGGAGCACCCGCGGGTTCCGTGCGAGCGCCCGCGCGAGGCCCACTCGGGCGCTTTCCCCGCCGGACAGTGGAGTTTCGGCTAGCGGAGTCTCATAACCTTGCGGCAAGCGCACGAGGATGTCGTGGATACGGGCAGTCCGGCAAGCCGCATCGACCGCCGGGACGCTCGCCCACGAGCCATAAGCGACAGCATCGGCGACAGTGGCGCCGAGCAGCGCGGGTTCGGCGGCGGCGTACCCGACGACGGCACGAAGCTCCTCTGGACGCAGTACGGCGAGGTCGCGGCCGTCTAGCAGCACCTGTCCGGCGTCGGGGCGGCGAAGACCGGCCAGCAGGGAGACCACAGTGGACTTTCCTGAGCCGGAACTTCCTACTATCGCGGCGAAACAGCCACCCGGGATGGTGAGGTCTACGTCGGCTAGTGCGCCGTGCACGGTGGCGCTGCGGAGTTCCAGGGTGCCGTTTCCGGGCAGCAGTCCGAGAGAGCCGCGAGCAGGGGGCTCGGTGTCGAGGACTTCGGTGATCCGGAGCGCGGCCGAGCGGATCCGGGAAAGGGTGGTGAGCAAAGGGATTTGCGTGACCAGGCCGAGTCCGAGCGCGACGTAGCCGAGGGCAGCGAGGACGTCCCCGGCGCTCAAGCGTCCGTTCAGGACACCGAAACCGGCGGCGGCGAGGGTGACGATTTCCACCGTGGGGAGCAGGAGACCGGCTCGCCACACCATCCGCGCTTGGGTGCGCCACATGCCCTGGCCGGCGAGGTTCAGCCGCGGCAGGGGACGCAGCACCCGGGCGGCTTCGGCGTCGGCGGTGCCGGACGCGGCGATCGTCCGCAGGCCGGCGACGGCGTCGAGCAGCCGGGCGGACAGTTCCCCGGAAACCCGTTGGTAGGCAAGCACATCCTTCGCCGTTCCGCGCAGGTGCGATCGCGCCAGCAGCAAGGCGAAGGGCAGGCTGCCCAGGAAGACCAGCGCGAGCCGCCAGTCCAAAAGGGCGAGCAGGACTATCGCGCCGGAGGACATGAGCCCGGTCGCGGCCAGCTGCACCACGACTGCGGCGATGCCTCCGGCGGCTGCGCAATCGCCGCTTACCCGGCTGACTGCGTCGCCCGGGGCGAACGGTGAACCGGTGCCTAAGGCGAGCACGCGGTCGGTTACCCGGCGGCGCAGCCAGGCGCTTGCGTTGCTGGTCAGGCGGGCGGGAAGGACCACGATGACGGCGTCGGCGGCGATCTCCGCGGCGCCTACGGCGAGCAGCCACACCACCGCGCCGGTGCTGCTTCGGCCGCTGAGCACCGCGTCGGTGGCGGCGGCGAGTGCGCCGGGCAGCAGCAGTCCGGCGCCGGCGGAGATCAGCGACGCGACGATCAGCGCGGCGAGCCGGGGACGGTCCAGGCGGGCGACCGAGGTCAGGAGGCGATCGGCGGCTCCGGCCATGTCGCTCCCTTCGCGTGGTGGTCGGCGAGTTGAGATCGGCGGGCGGCGTCGGTGCCGGCAGCAAGCGTGGCGTCGGCGGAAGGCGAGGACTGGACGACAACCGAACGCACCGGAAGCCTCGCTGCGCCGGCCGACTCCGGGCAGTTGCCTCGCTGCGTCCGCCGTTTCCCGGCGGCTGCATCGCCGCGCCCGTCGGTTCCCGGCGGTCCCCTTGCCGCGCCCGTCGGTTCCCGGCAGTTGCCTCGCCGCGCTCGCCGATCCCGGCAGCTACCTGGTCGATTCCCCGAGGCTGCCTCGCCGCGCCCGTCGACCCCCGGCAGCTGCCTCGCCGCGACCGCGACAAGCAGTCAGTGCAGAATGAACGGGGCGGGAACGGCGCACTTGTCCTGCGCCGTTCCCGCCCTGCCCGCGCGGTCAGTAGCAGAGAAGCAGGCTGAGTGTGCTCTCGCCGCACCATGCGCTGTAGTGGCTGTGGCCGTGGTGGTCCAGTCCCTGGCCTTCGAGGGCTTCGGGGGCCTCCAACGCCTGCAGCTCCAGGACGTGTTCCATGGGTGTTCCCTTCTCTCGGGGTCCGCCGGCGCTCATCGGCCGGAGGTGTGCGGGGACGGTGCGGAGCCCAGGAAGGGCAGCAGTTCCGCGCCGTCCATTAGTGCGGCGAGCGTGCGGAGGACCCCCGCGCTGCCGGTGCTGACGTCGGTCGACAGGCGAAGCAGCTGGTTGCCGGGGAAGGCCAGCCCGCCGTGGTACGGGACGCCGTGCCACGACAGCCGCGCCAGGTGCAGGTCGATGGCTTCGCGGTCCGGCTCGTCGGCGAAGGACAGCGCGGCGGCGAGCCCGCACCGGCCGTAGAGCAGGCCCGGGTGGATCACGAACTCCCCGCGGCACGCGGCCCGCAGCCCGGGCAGGCTCTGGGCGGCGGCCGAGTCCGGCAGGCTCCGGGCGACCTGTTCGGCGACCAGCAGGATTCCGGCGCTGCCGATCGCGGCGTAGGGGAGCAGGCGCAGGGTGCCGTCGCGGACCTGCAGCGATCCGTCGGACGCGGCAGTGCATTCCTCCAGGTCGCGGGCCAGCACGCGGTCGGCAAGCGTGAGCCACGACGGTTCGCCGGTGTGCTCGTACAGGCGCAGGAACAGCAGCGCGGGCCCGGACCAGCCGCTGAGCAGTCCGGCCCTGGCGAAGCGGCCGGGCGGGTCGGCGGTCTCGAACGCGGTCGCGAGCTTGAGGGCGATGTCCAGCGCCTGGCGGCCGAATTCGTTGTCGCCGCGGGTCGTCGCGAAGTGCAGGCGGGTGAGGCCGATCCCGGCGAGCCCGCTTTCCAGGCCGTGGTCGGTGGTCTGGTTGACCAGCGACTGCGACGCGGCGAGCAGTTCGTCGGCTTCTGCCGAGTAGCCGAATTCCTCGAGGACGTACGCGATGCCGTGGCTGCCGTCGAAGAATCCGGGTCGCGAAGGCGGTTGCCGCCGGGCGGCCGCCAGCAGCCACTGTTCGTACTCCGGAAAACGGCCTGCTCCGGCGACGTGCAGCGAGTGCAGCACGCCCGCGGCGCCGACGCCGAACCCCGCGCCGCCGGAGCGGAACTGCTCGATGTCGCCGGGGAACAGCCGGTCGGTCCGGTCTGGCGTGGCACTCGCGAGGATGGCTTCCGCGATCTGCTTGCGGACCAGCGCCCAGTCCGGCCGCGGCTCGTCCAGCGCGGTGTGGGTCGCGGGCCGGTCGGTGCGCGGGGCGAGCACGGAAACCACGCGGTCGGCGTACCCGTCCGGCAGGTCGAACCGCTGCTGGGCGAAGTCGGCGAGCCCGCGCAGCTTGCCCGGCGCGAGTTCCAGCAGCATCACCAGCGGAAGGAAGAGCCACAGCCGCAGCGCGGCCAGTGCGTGCTCGTCGATCTCGAAACCGTGCCGGTCGGCGGGCGCGCGGAATCCGGGCGCGCCCAGCCCCGGCCGGTCGCCGGAATCGGCGTCGACGGCCAGTTCGAAGTCGATCAGCGACACCCGGTCCTGCTCGTCCACCAGGATGTTCTTGCCGTGCAGGTCGCCGAACACGATCCCGTGCCGGTGGATGTCCGCGACGATCCGTTCGACCTGGGCGAGCACCGCCAGCGCGCGATCGCGGAAGGACTCGAGACCGTCTTCGGCCCGGGTGCCGCTGGTGAGCGGGTAATGCCGGGCGAGCCAGCTGCTCAGCGTGCTGCCGGGCAGGTGCTCCATCGCCAGGTAATGGTGCTCCCACACGGTGAACTGCTCGTACACGCGCGGGACGCCCGGGACGTCCGCCAGCCTTTCGAGCACCTCGCGCTCGTGGTTCAGCCGGGCGACCGCGTCGGCGCCGTCGCGGTCCAGCCCGGCGTGCGGCCGGGCCTCCTTCAGCACGACGGTCTTCCGGTCGACCCCTCGTTCGGCCAGATAAACGCCGCCGCCGTTGGAAAAGTGCAGGGAACCGGTCACCCGGTACGGGAATTCGGCTCCGCTCTTGCGCGCGGCCAGGCTGTCGGACAAACAGGACGGAATCGGCGCCCATTCCGGCACGGAAAAGGACGGTTCCCGCCGGTCGGGCACGAGCGTGCCATCCGGACGGCGGATTGCCAGCACCCTCGTTCCGGCGTGTTCGCTCCACTGTTCGGCGAATCCGCCGTATCGGACGTAAAGCGGGCCTTCGCGGTAGCGCAGATCGCTCAGAATATACGCACCGTGCTCGCCTTCCAGATCGGCGGAAAGGTCGGATAGTATCGTCGCGAGCGCGTCTTCGGAGTGCGGGTAAATCGTGATCAGCTTGCCGCTTCCTTCGCGGGGCGCGTATTTCGAATTGCGGCTGAGCAGGGTCGCCCGGGAGCCCAGATGCTTGTACGCGACCTGATGCTCCACACAGTACCGGTGCACCCGGGACAGTACGCCGGCCGCGTTGTCCAGACCGGCGGAGACGTGGATTTTCCAGCCCTGGGCGGGAAGTTTCCGCCCGGCCGGGCGCAGCGACCGCCAGATCCCGTGCGTCTCGTCCGTCCACCCGGGCCCCGGCAACGGCAGTCCCGCGGCCAGGTCGCCTGCCGCGCCCGGGGATTCCCGCGGTTCGTCGAAGAACAGCGGATCGGCGAAGCAGAAAGCCTCGTACCGGACGTCCATGAAAACGAGCCCTTCCCTTTTCCTGAGGAAAACCGGGCGACTTCGATGTCGGACGGTGACACCATTCCCGCACGAGGGGGGTGCCCCGGCCAATCCGCCAACCCGGGGGTTCGAGGCTCCTCGTCAGGGTGACGGACGCGGGTTCGCGCCGCGAAAACCGGGACTGCGCGTGAGTCATCCCTACCCGATCGGGGTGTAACGAAGACGTTTCCCGGCGACTCGCCCAGGTCGGCGCGGAAAGAGCGGGAGAAATTGGCGGAAGGTCATCAACCCGTTCCGGTGACCCGGCTTCCGCCCGTCGTCCGGCGCGAACCCGGTGCGGATTGGGCCATTCGGGGTGGCGGCGGCGCATTCGCGTCGGGAATGTGCCGCATTCGTTACCGGAGAAGGGGGATCCGCGCGATTCTCGCCCCGCCCAGCGCGCGGTGAAGGACTCCTTGAGGGAATCAGATTCCCTCAAGGAGTCCTTCACGGCGTTTCCGGCCCGCGTTCCTGGCCGCGCGGGCGGAACCTCGGCAATCCCGGGCTCGCGGATCGGCCGTCCGTGAGGGGAACCCTCATGGCTTTCCCGGCCGCGCCTCGCCCAAGCTCCCTACCCGGCCAGCGCCTTCCCCGAACACACCAGGCTTTCCAGCAACTCCACCGCCCGCCGCGCAGCCGGGTGCTCCGCGATCGGCTTCTTCACCGCCAGGCTGAGATGCCGCACCGGCGCGGGAGAAGCCAGCGCCACGGTGGTGAGCCCGTCCGGCAGTTCGCCGATGCCGAGCTCCGGCACCACCGTCAGCCCGATTCCCGTTGCCACGAAAGACATCGCGGTGCGGTAGTCGTGCGTCTCGACGACGAAACTCGGCGAGAACCCGGCTTGCGTGCAGGCGTTGAGCAGCACCTGCCGGCACGGGCCTTCGCGCAGGTCGTTGTCGACCCAATGCCGTTCGGCGAGCGCGGCCAGCGGTACCTCCGGCAGTCCGGCGAGCGGGTCGTCCCTGCGGACGACCGCCAGGTACGGGTCCTCGGCCAGCCGGTGCACGACGACCGACCCGGGATGTTCGGCCCCGGTTTCCTCCACGAAGATGTCGATGTCCGGGTCGCCCGGGGTGAACTCGGTCAGCATCAGGTCCAGCCGCAGGCCGGGGAATTCGGTGCGCAGCGCGGCGACGGTCGGGGCCAGCCAGGTCGAGCCTGCCGAGCCGAAGTAGCCGATCGACAGGCGGCCGACGCGTCCGGCGCGCAGTTCGCTCACCACCTGCTCGACCCGGCTGAACGCCTCGAACAGCGTCTCGGCCTCCGCGGCGAGGGTGCGCCCGGCCTCGGTGGGCTCGATGCCGCGGCCGGACCGTTCGAACAGCTGCAGCCCGGTCTCCCGTTGCAGCGTGGTGATTTGCTGGCTCACCGCGGACGGCGTGTAGCCGAGCGCGGCGGCGCTCGCGCGGATCGATCCTGACGCGACGACTGCGCGCAGCACGCGGAGCCGGGGAATGTCCAGCATGCGGCGAATGTACAGCACTCCTTAACGGAGGTACAGAACTCATCGCTTGTGCTGTACAGCCGACCGAGGCGACGATGGCCAGGTGACCGATCTCGTGGAAACCGTCCCGCCCGCCGGCAAGACCGACCTCGGCAAGATCGCGGCCGCCGCCGGGCTCGCCGTCGTGCTGTGGGCTTCGTCGTTCGTCGCTATCCGCAGCGTTGGGCACGCGCTGTCCCCGGCCCCGCTGGCGTTGCTGCGGCTCGCCGTCGCAGCCGTCACCCTGACCGGGTTCGCCGTGGCCAAGGGCGCGGTTCGCGTCCGGCTGTCGCGCAAGGCGTTCCTGCTGGTCGCGGCCTACGCCGTGCTGTGGCTGGCCGCGTACACCGTCGTCCTCAACGCGGGGGAGCTGCACGTCGACGCCGGGACCGCGGCGCTGCTGGTGAACCTGGCACCGCTGATGGTCGCCGTCGCGGCGGGGAAGTTCCTCGGCGAAGGCTTCTCGCGCTCGCTCGTCATCGGCTCGCTGGTCGCGCTGGGCGGGGCCGCGCTGATCGCGACCGGAGCCACCGGCAGCAACGACTGGGCCGGCGTGCTGCTGTGCTTGCTGGCCGCCGTGCTCTACGCCGCCGGAGTCATGGTCCAGAAGATCACGTTGCGCCACGTCGACGGGCTGACCGCGATCTGGCTCGGCTGCGTCGTCGGCACCGTGGTTCTGCTGCCGTGGGCACCGCAGTTGGTCAGCGAACTGCAGGTGGCATCGGCCGGCGCGGTGCTCGGCAGCGCCTACTTGGGAGTCTTCCCGACCGCGGTCGGCTTCACCGCGTGGGCGTACGCGCTGCGTCGCACGGACGCGGGTCGGCTGACGATGGTGACCTACGCCGTGCCCGCGGTGGCCGTACTGCTGTCCTGGCTGCTGCTCGCCGAAACCCCGACCGCGTACGGACTCGTCGGCGGCGTGCTCTGCCTGGCCGGCGTGGCGATCTCCCGCCGTCGTTAACGGCGTCCCCACCCCGATACGAGGGGATAGGACGACACGGTGAACCGCGGATCGGCGAGCACCCGGCGGAACTGCTCGATGTCCGCCGGCGGCACGCCGTCCGCGGCCAGCTTTTCGGCCAGCTCCACCGAATTCGCCGCCAGCAACCGGATTTCTGGCCCGCCGCCCGGCCACCGGGTCGTGACCCGCGCGCTGCCGACCTCGCGCAGCCCGGCCCCGGCGAGCACCTCCGGCAGCCGCCCGGCCCATTCGACGTCGCTGCCCGCTCGTTCGAGCAGGTCCAGGATCCGGCCTTGTACGGAACGGAAAACCGTCGCGCTCGCCTCGTCCGGCGTCGCGAGCACGGTTTGCCCACGCGGTTCGATTTCTTCGAGGACCAGCCAGCCGCCGGGGGCGAGTGCGCCGGCGAGTTTCGCGACCAGTTCGTCCCGCTCCGGGAAGTGGATCAGCACCAGGCGCGCGTGGATCAGGTCGAATTTCCGGTCCGGGAGCGGCTCCGCGCGGACGTCGTGGCGCACCGCCGAAGCGTTCGCGGGAAGGTCGGCGAGCAGCCGGGTGTCGAGGTCGGTGGCCAGCACGTGCCCGTCCGGACCGGCCTGCCCGGCCAGCCACCGGGCGACCGACCCGCCGCCCGCGCCGATTTCCCAGCAGGACCATCCCGCGCCGACGCCGAGTTTCCCCAGGTGCTCGAACGTCGTCCGGTCGTAGCTGGCTTCCAGTGCGGACATCCGGTCGCTCGCCGGGGCGCTCGCGTTGTCGAACGGGTACTCGTCGGCCATTCCGCCACCCTGCCAGCATCCGCGCGGCGGCGCTGGCAGGATGACGGAAGTCTCAGCAGGTTTCGCGGACGTAGCCGGATTCGCCCTTCGGCGAGACGTCCCGGTCGCGCCGGACGACGCTCAGGCTGCTGCCCCATGTGGCGCACGCGTTGCGCAAACCGTCCTCGGTGTATTCGATGACGATCACGTGGTCGCCGAAATACTGGGTGTATTCCGCGCAATTGTCCTGCTCGCCGCATTCCTCGGCGACGGCGAAGTCCAGCCCGTTGTCCGCCCGCGACGAGGACAGTTCCGAGGTGTTCTTCTGGGCGATCGCCAGGCCTTTCCCGTGCGCACGCGAGGAAAGCAGCTTGACGAGGTCTTGCGCGTTCCGCGCGCTGAGCAGGCCCTGGGACCGGGTGAAGCTGTCGTAGTTGTCCGGCTCGATCGCCTGGTAGCCCTTGCCGGCGCACTCGTCGATCCACCCGCCGACCTTGTCCGCGATCCGGCTCCGCTTGTCCGCGGTGCGCAGGTCGAGCAGCGCCTCGTTCCAGTCGGGATCCATGACGACGTCGCCGTTGCCGTCGCGCAGGACCAGGTCGCCCCATTCGCCCTCGGCGCCGGGCTGGGCCTGGAAAGCGTTGACGTAGCAGATGTTGTACACCCCGGCGGCGGCCGGGGCGCTGTGGTCGCGGCTGACCGCCTGGACGCCGGACGGCGGCTGGTAAGGACCGCCGATCTGATAGTCGAACCCGGCATGCGGAGCGGGCAGCGTGACGCTGTGCGGGGCGGGCAGCGGCGCGCTTTCCGCCGGGCCGGCGGCCCCGAGCGCGCACGCCGAACTGCCGACGAGCAGCGCGGCCGCCGCGGTTCCCCGAGAAATCCGACCAGGAAGCGAATGCATCTGGTGACTCCAGCGATGGTGAGTACGGCCCCGCCTCGGAGGGTTCGAAGACATCCTGGCGACTGGGTCCGGGCTCGCGGGGCATTCCGCATTACCGGCTGGGCGTACTTCTGGCGCCTGCCCGTCCGGCAGGCACCAGAAGTTTAGCGGATCACCGCGCCGCGCCGTCAAGACTCGTTAGCTGCCCAGGGTTTTCCGCAATCCGGGCTGGAGCGCCTCGCCGTGCGCGAGCACCATTTCGTCGCACAGTTCCCAGATCCGTTCGACCGGAAGCGCGGCCGCCGTCGCGGGATCGGCCATCGCGGCGTGGCGGATGTGCCGGGGATCGTCCTCGACCGCGGCGCGCACCACGAGTTCGGTCGTGCTCAGATAGGTGCGGTTGAGCGCCGCCAGCTGCGGCGGAAGCGCGTCCACGCGGGTGGGGCGGATGCCGGTCGCGTCGGCGAGACACGGCACTTCGACGGCTCCGGTCGCGGGGAGATTCGGGATCAGCCCGCGGTTGAGCACATTGCCGTAAACGGTCCGCGGCGTCCCGGTGACGACACTGTGGATGATTTGCGGCGCGTATTCGTTGGTGCCCTCGACGGTGAGCGGTTCGTCGCGTTCGATGGCTTGACGAGTGTGTTCGTATTCGGCTTCGTTCTCCGCCACGACGTCCAGATACGCGCCGATCGGCAGCCGCAGCCGTTCGATTTCGCTGGCGTGGCCCAGATACCAGGGCACGTATTCGGACGAGTGCTCGCTGGTTTCGGTGGGGTAGTAGCCGAGCCGCCGGAACATGTCGAACCGCACGCGCCGCCGCAGCTGCGGGTCTTCGGCGAGTTCGGCGAGCCGCGGGTACAGATCGTTGCCCTGATGCTCCAGACGCAGGATCCAGGCCTGGTGGTTGATGCCCGCGGCGTGGTAAGTGACCTCGGAAAGCGGCACCTCCAGCAGCTTGGCCAGGTCGTGCACGGTCCAGTACACCGAATGGCACAGGCCGACCACGCGGTCCGGGCCGAGCGTTTCGGAGAGGTACTGCACGTTCATCGCCATCGGGTTCGTGTAGTTCAGCAGCCACGCCCGCGGGCACACCTGCGCGATGTCCTCGCCGAGTTCGCGCAGGAACGGGAAAGTGCGCAGGGCCCGGAAGATCCCGCCGACGCCGAGCGTATCGCCGATGGTCTGCTTCACGCCGAAGCGCGCCGGAATGTCGAAGTCGACGCGGGTGGCTTCGCCCATTCCGATTTGGACCATGTTGACGACGAAGTCCGCGCCCTCCAGGGCTTCGCGACGGTCGAGGTGCGCGGTGAGGACGGGCTTGGCGCCGCGGGCTTCGGCGATGTGACCGGCGGCCGCGTGCGCGACGCGCAGGCGTTCCGGGTCGATGTCGTGCAGCGCGACGTGCACCTCGGCCAGTTCGGGATAGGCGAACAGGTCCGCGAGCAGGCCCTGGGTGAACACGACGCTGCCGGCGCCGATGAACGTGATCTTGGTGGTCATGCACTTTCCGTTTCAGTGTTTTCGGTGAGGTGGAGCTCGTTCCAAGTCGGTTGGCCGTCGATCCCGCCGCGCGCGAGCGTCGAACGGCCGCCGCCGGTCACCCCGACCCGGAGCGCGTCGGACAGCGGCAGCCCGCGCAGCATCGCGGCGAGGAACGCGGCGTTGAAGCTGTCGCCGGCCCCGACGGTGTCGAGCGGGCTGATCGGGGACGCGGGAACCGTGACGGTTTCGCCGCGGTGGCGGGCGATCGCGCCGTCGGCGCCGTTCTTGACGACGACCGTCGGCCCTTGTGCGGCGAGGTGCGCCACGGCGTCGAGCAGGCTGGATTTTCCGGACAGCTCGAGTGCTTCGGCGGCGTTGGGCAGGAGGAAGTCGGTCTCCTGAAGTACCAGCGCGATGCCGCTGGGATCCCACTGCCGCGCCGGGTCGTCGTTGGTGTCCAGCGACGTGGTCGCGCCGTGCGCCCGCGCGGTGCGGAACAGCTCCGGCAGCCCGGCGGCCAGCTTGGGCATCAGGAAGTACGATGAGGCGTGGACGTGCTGCGCGCTCGCGAGCAGCTCAGCGGGGACGTCCGCCGCCGACACCGCGTCCAGCACCCCGGAGCTGGTGACGATCGCCCGGCTGTCGTCGCGGGTCAGGATCGCGGTGAGCGGGGTCGGCAACGCCGGATCCACGGTGAGGGCCTGGGTGTCGACGCCGCGCTCGTCGAGGATGTCCCGGACGAAGCGACCGGCGGCGTCGTCGCCGATCCGCCCGGCGAAGGCGGTTTTCAGCCCCAGCCGGGCGGCCCCGGCGGCGGTGATCGCGGCGGACCCGCCGAGCGTGAGCGAGCCGTGGCCGACGAGGTTCTCCCGTTGCCGGAAGTCGAGGTCCCCGGTCAGCGGCCCGAGGACGACGTCGGGGTTGACGTCGCCGAACACGAGCAGGTCGAAGCGGTGCGGCATGCGTGGTTCCTCTGGAGGAGTGCGGTTCAGCCTTTGAGGCCGCTGGAGGTGATGGACTGGATGAAGGTTTTCTGCGCGCCGAGGAAGGCCAGCAGCACCGGCAGCACGGTGATGACGTTCCCGGCCATCACCGCCGCCCAGTTGGTGTGGTGCTGTCCCTGGAAGGTGGTCAGGCCGAGCTGGAGCGTGTACTGGGTGTCGTGGTTGATCGCGATCAACGGCCAGGTCAGGTCGTTCCAGGTGCTGAGGAAGGTCAGCACGGCGACGGTGCTCAGCGCGGGCCGGGACAGCGGGAGCACGATCCGGATCAGCACCCGCAGCCGCGAGCAGCCGTCGATCCAGGCCGCCTCCTCCAGTTCGCGCGGCAGCGACAGGAAGAACTGCCGCAGCAGGAACACCGCGAACGGCGTGACCAGCGACGGGACGATCAGCGCGCCGAGCGAGTCGATGAGGCCGAGCTTCTTCATCACCAGGAACGTCGGGATCATGGTCAGCTGGAACGGCACCGCCATGGTCGCCATCATCAGCCCGAGCATCACCTTCGAACCGCGGAACCGCATGCGGGCGAACGCGTAGCCGCCGAGCGAGCCGAAGACGAGGTTGGCCGCCACGGTCACCACCGACACGATGAGCGAGTTGGTGAACCAGCGCAGGAACAGCGCGTTCTCCAGCACGTAGCGGTAGCCGGAGAAGTCGATCCCGGACGGCCACAGCGACGGCGGGAACCGGTTGATCTCCGCGTTGCTCATCACCGAGCTGAGCAGCAGCCACACCAGCGGGGCGGCGAACACCAGCGCCAGCGGGGCCAGCAAGAGGTGCCACGGGCTGAATGGCAGCCGCCAGCGCCTGGGCTGACGGATCACGCCGGGCAGTTGAGATGCCGAAACCGGGGCAACATGGGCGCGCGTGGTCATCGGATCTCCTTGTCGCGGCGCAGCAACCGGACGCCCAGCCCGAGCGCCAGCAGCACGACGGCGAGCACGTAGGCCGCGGCGGCGCCGTATCCGGCGGTGAAGTTCTGGAAGGCCTGCTGCCAGATGAAGTAGACGATCACCGTGGTCGAGCCGAGCGGTCCGCCCTTGGTGGTGACGTACGTCAGGTCGAACACCTGGAGCGATTGGATCAGCTGCCACAGCGTCAGGAACGTGGTCACCGGCAGCACGGCGGGCAGGGTGACGTGCCGGAGGATCCGGAACGGACCGGCGCCGTCCAGCCGCGCGGCTTCGATCAGCGACGGCGGGACGTCCTGGAGCGCGGCCAGGAAGACCACCATGCAGAACCCGGTGCCGCTCCACAGCGTGATGGCCACGAGGACCAGCAACGCCTGCGACGGGTCGGTCAGAAACCCTTGCGGGCTCAGGCCGATCCGGTGCAGCAGCGAGTTGGCGACACCGAACTCCGGGTCGAGGATGAACGAGAACAGCACGCCCTGCGCGGTGGCCGACAGCACGAACGGAACGAACATCAACGTCCGGTACGCGCCGATGAAGCGCACGCGCCGGTTCAGCGCGAGCGCCAGCGCGAGGCCGAGCACGATGCTCAGCGGAACGTATAACGCCGTGTACAGCAGCGTGTTGCCGACCGCTTGGCCGAAGTGCGGGTCCTGCGCGAGCGCCGCGTAGTTGTCGACGCCGACGAAGCGGGACGGGGTGACGAGGTCGTCGGCCTGGAACGACAGGATCAGCGACCACACCACGGGCACCAGGCCGAGGCCGATGATGACGACGACCGAGGGGCTCAGGTAGGCCCAGGCGGCGGCGGTTTCGCGGCGGCGGCGGGTCTTGGCGGCCGGAGCGACTGTGATCGGGCCGGGATGTACGGACATGGGCGGGGTCCTATCGGGGGATGATGAGGGCGGCGTTGGCCGCGGAAGCGCAGTCGCGCATGGCATCGGCGGGGGTCGCGCGCCCGAGCAGCACCGAGACGATCGCCGCGGCGACGGCCTGCGAAACCTGCGGGTAGGCGGGGTGGTTCGCGCGGACGTGCGAGTTGTCGAGCGACTTGACGAACACGGAAAGCCCGGCGGTGTCCTGGGTTTTCTGCTGCCACTCCGGAAGCCGCTGCGATCCGGCGCTCAGCGGGAGGCTGCCGGCGCCGACGTCCCAGACGACGTCCTGCTTGGGCGCGGTCAGCCACCGCAGGAACGTCTTGGCTGCGGTGAGCCGCCGGTCGCCGTTGTCGAAGACCGTCCAGGTGTCGGGGCCGGAGATGGTGATCGGCTTTCCGGTGAACGTCGGCAGCGGGACGATCTGGTAGTCGATTCCCGCGTCGGCGATGTCGGGCAGCTGCCACGGACCGGTCGGCACCATCGCGATCCGGCCCGAGGCGAAGGCCTGGTACATCTGCTCGGAGCCGGGTTTCGGGTCGATGTAGACACTGCGGTCGACAGCCAGGTTCCGGATCACCTCGAGCGCCCGCACGCCGCTGTCGGCGAAGCCGATGCTGCGGCCGTCCTGGCCGACGATGGTGCCGCCGAGGTCCCAGATCATCGGCCACAGCCGCCAGACGGTGTCCTCGTCGCCCGCGCCGGGCCAGGCGGTGCCGAACTGGCCCTGGTCGCGGTTGGTCAGTTTCTTCGCGGTGGCCACGAAATCCGGCCAGCGCCAGGATTCGTCCGGCAGCGGGACGCCGTGCTGCTGGAACAGCTTCTTGTTGCAGGCGACGGCCAGCGAGTCGAGCATCGCGGGCACCGCGCGGACGCGCTCATTCACGGTGACCGCTTCGAGCGCGGGTTTCCAGAACTGAGTGCCGTCGTTGACGACGTCGCCCATGTCGGCCACGCGCGGGCTGCGGGCGATGCTGGCGAGGTCGGAGCCGAAGATGTACGCGATGTCCGGGTAGGAACCGGACGCGAGCGCCGCGGTCACCTTTTGCAGCATGGCGTCGGCCAGCACGCCGCCGCCGAGGTCGATCCGGATGTCGGGGTGCTCGCGCTGGAACGCGGCGACGAGCTGCTTGAGGACTTTGAGACCGGTGTCGCTCTGGCCGTGCCACATTTCGACGGTGACCGGTCCGGAGGTGGCGGCGGGGGCCTCGGCGCACGCCGCGGCGGCGGGCACCAGCGCCATCGCCGCCGCGCCGCGGAGAAAACCGCGCCGGGTCAGGGTTCGCACGCGCATGGGAGTGTTTTCCTTCCCTTGCGCTAGCGGAGGGGACGGCGGGAGGGCGGGGTCATCTGCGATTTCCTTCCGGCGGGGAGAAATGGGCGGCCAGTTGTTCGGGCAGGGGAGGGACGTCGACCGGCACGGAGCCGGAACGCAGGGACTGCGTGGCGAGCGCGCCCGCCGCCACGGCTTCGCGGGCGGCGATCGGGGACAGTGCCGGCGGGTCGCCGTGCACTACGTAACGCAGGAATTCGGTCATGGTCAGGAGATCCGCGTCCTGGTGTCCTGATGCGACACCGTCGATCGGGTACTCGCGGTCTCCGTCCAGCGCCCATCCGCGACGGCGGTTCCACACCTTCACCACGCCGCCGCCGGTGTCGCCGAAGTTCTCCGCGCGGCCTTCGGTGCCGATTACGGTGTAGTTGCGCCAGTAGTCGGGCGTGAAATGGCATTGTTCGTAGCTGGCGAGGACACCGTTGTCGAGTCGCATGTGGACCATCGAGAGGTCTTCGACGTCGACGACCGGGTTGAGGCCGGTTTGTGCGGCGGGAGGCCAGTTGTCGAAGGAAAACCAGTCGTCGGCGAGGTGGTCGCCCTGGCCGCTGCGGTCGGTGATGCCACCGTAGACGGTCAGGTCGCCCATCGCGGTGACGCGGCGGGTGAAGCCTCCGGCGAGGTAGTGGATGACGTCGAGGTCGTGGCTGGCTTTCTGCAGCAGCAAGGAGTTTACGCGGCTGCGGTCGGCGTGCCAGTCCTTGAAGTAATAGTCGCCGCCGTTGCCGACGAAGTGACGACACCAGACGGCTTTCACTTCGCCGATCTCGCCGCGCGTCACGACGTCGCGGAGCGTGCGGACGACGGCGGAGTGCCGGAAGTTGTGTCCAATGTAGAGCGGAGTGCCGGTCTCCTGTGCGGCGGCGAGGACCGCGTCCGCGTCGGGAAGCGTTGTGGCCAGCGGCTTTTCGAGGTACACCGCCACTCCGGCGCGGAGCAGGTCGACGGCGATCTCGGCGTGCGTCCAGTCCGGCGAGGTCACGATCGCGGCGTCGACCAGATTCGCGAGTTCCCGGTGTCCCGGCACGATCTCGATGCCGCCGAACATTTCGCGCGCTCGCGCCCGGCCGCGCTCGTCGGGATCCGAAGCCGCCGCCAGTTCCGCCGCGACGCCGGATTCCGCCACGTGCCGGGCGATCCCGGCCCGCAGGCCGACGCCGACCACACCGACCCGCAGCACCCCGGGGTTCACCACCCTGCCACCTCACCTCTGCGTGATATTGATCTGCATGATGGCAAAACAATCATAAATGCGCAATGGTGCGGGTCCGCTCATGGGGCGATGACCGCTCCGGGGAGGTCGCGGCGAGGTCGGCGGGCTCTCCCTTATGGACGGTGGTGCGGTGCCGCCCGCGGATGCCGAGTCGGCCGGTTCGCAGGTCGCGACGATCTTGACCTGCGCATGGACCGACGGCTCGCAGGCGTTGGCGAGGACGGTCGGACTGGGCTTGCCGGACCTGCACGCTGTTGTCCAGCGCGCGGGCGACCCCGTTGGGCTCCGCCGTTTCGCCTGGTCGCGGCAGGTCTGCGGCATGGACGGCAGTCTTGTGCTGCGGCGGCAGGTCTGCGGCGCGGGCGGCAGTCTTGTGCTGCGGCGGCAGGTCTGCGGCGCGGGCGGCAGCTTTGTGCTGCGGCGGCAGGTCGTACGCGGCGCCCGGTGCGGCGCGGATGGCGGTCTTGTGCTGCGGCGGCAGGTCGTCCCCGGCGTCCTCCACGGCGCGGATGGCGGTCTTGTATTGCAGTGGCAGTTCGTCCCCGGCGGTGCCGTGCGGCGCAGGCGGGTGATCGGCCGCTGGTCGGCGAGGGTCGAGGATCCCGCCGCGCGGTCCCGAGCGCGTCGCTGATCTCCGCGAACGCGCCGCTGCCCCGTTGGCTCGCTCATTCGAGCAGGACGTTCGGGTGTTGCCGGGGCGTCATGCCGGGTCTCTCGTTCCTGGTCGGAGGCGGTCCGGTGCTCATCCTAGAGGCCGCACGGACTCGACTTTGTGATTGAATCTGCGCTATAACGCAAGTAGCAAGCAAAAACACTCAAGCAGAGTGCCGGAGTCGGTCACGTCTCCCGCCCTGGATCGAAAGGCCTCCATCCCGTGTCCTCCCTTCCGGATGCTCCCGGCTCCTTCGTGGCCGCCGAACTGGCTTCCCAGCCCGAAATGTGGCGCGCGGCGGCCGCGCTGGCCCCGTCCGCCGCGCTGCCTCAGCCGGGCGAACGAGTGGCCGTCGTCGGCTGCGGCACCAGCTGGTTCATCGCGATGAGCTACGCCGTCGCCCGCGAACAACGCGGCCACGGGGTCACCGACGCCTTCGCCGGCTCCGAATACCCGGCCTCGCGCGAGTACGACCGCGTCGTGGCGATTTCCCGCTCCGGCACCACGACCGAGATCATCGACCTGCTCACCGCGATGCCCGCGCAGCGCACCGTGCTGATCACCGCGGTCGGCGACAGTCCCGCTGCCGCGGTCGCGGACGAGGTCGTCGAACTCTCCTTCGCCGACGAACAATCCGTGGTGCAGACCCGCTTCGCCACCACCACGCTCGCCCTGTTGCGCGCCGGTCTGGGCGACGACATCGACCAGCTCGCCACGTCCTGTGCGGACGCGCTGACCGAACCGATCGACGACCTCCTCGACGCCGAACAGGTCACCTTCATCGGCCGTGGCGCTGCCGTGGGCCTGGCTTGCGAAGCCGCACTGAAAACCCGTGAAGCCGCACAGTTCTGGGCCGAGTCGTACCCCGCCATGGACTACCGCCACGGCCCGATCGCGATCGCTCAGCCGGGCCGTCTCGTGTGGTCGCTGGGCGAGGCCCCCGCGGGACTCGCGGACGACGTCGCCCGCACCGGCGCGCGTTTCGTCCACCACGACCTGGACCCGCTCGCCGCACTCGTGGTGGCGCAACGCTTCGCCGTCGCACTGGCGGCCCGGCGCGGCCTGGATCCCGACCGTCCGCGCTCGCTGACGCGCTCGGTGATCCTCGTCTGATGATCCTCACGCTGACGCCGAACCCGGCCATCGACGTCACCTACCGGGTCGGCACCCACACGCCCGGCGACACGAACCGGGTGCTGGAGGTGCAGCGACGGCCGGGCGGCAAGGGCGTGAACGTGGCCCGGGTGCTCGCCGCGGTGGACGTCCCGGTCCGGACGCTTCTCCCGCTGGGCGGCGACGCGGGCCGGTGGCTCGGGGGAGCGCTGGAGGTTCCGTTCGAGGCCGTCCCGATCTCCGGCGAAACCCGGACCACCGTGACGGTGACCGGCGACGGCCATCCGACGGTCTACACGGAACCTGGCCCGGAAGTGTCCGAAGAGGAATGGACAGCTTTCGGTTCGCACCTGTCGAACTGCCTGTCTGCGGCTGACCTGCTGGTTGTCTCCGGATCTCTGCCCCGGGGCACCTCGCCGGACCTGGTCGCAGATTGGGTCCGCATCGCCCGGGAAGCCGGGGTTCGGACGCTGGTCGACGCCTCCGGCCCGGCACTGCTGGCCGCCGCCCGAGCCGGTGCGGCAGTGAAGCCGAACCAGGCCGAACTCCTCGCCGCGACCTCTGCCGCGGACGAGGCTGCCGGTGCCGCGGCCCTGCTCCGGCTGGGCGCACAACTGGTCGTCGTCTCACGCGGGGCAGACGGCATCGCCGCCTACACCTCCGGTGGCGTCTTCGCCGTCCCCGCCATCCCTGATGTGCAGGGCAACCCCACCGGCGCCGGGGACGCCGCGACGGCCGGGCTGGCCGTCGCCCTCGCCGCCGGCTGCCCCCTGATCGAAGCCCTGCACAACGCCGCCGCCCTGGGTGCCGCGGCCGTCCTCCGCCCGGTTGCCGGAGAAGTCGATCTCGCCGCGTACCGCCGATTCCTGAACGGAGCCCCCGCATGATCACCCGCCCCGACCTGCCAACGCTGCTGACCGCCGCCCGCGAGCGCGGTTCCGCCGTGGGCGCGTTCAACGTGATCCTGCTGGAACACGCCGAGGCCATCGCCGAAGGCGCGGAACAGGCCGGATTGCCGGTGGTGCTGCAGATCAGCGAAAACTGCGTCCGCTACCACGGCGGACTGGCCCCGATCACCGTGGCGTCCCGGGAAATCGCCCGCCGCGCGTCGGTCGACGTGCTGGTGCATCTAGACCACATCGAAGACCCGGAGCTGATCCGCGAGGGCATCGCACTGGGCGTGGACAGCGTGATGTACGACGGATCGCATCTGCCATACGAGGAAAACCTGCGCATGACCCGGGAAATCGCCTCGCGCTGTCACGACGCGGGTGTGGCGGTGGAAGCGGAACTGGGCGAAGTCGGCGGCAAGGACGGGGTCCACGCGCCCGGCGCCCGCACCGACCCAGCCGAAGCGGCGGACTTCGTGACCGCAACCGGCGTGGACGCACTCGCGGTGGCCGTAGGAACGTCCCACGCGATGGTGGAACGAACGGCCCAGGTAGACCGCGCACTGGTCGCCCGATTGCGAGATGCGGTACCGGTCCCGCTGGTATTGCACGGCTCGTCAGGCCTGTCGGACGAGGAACTGCGCGGGGCCGTGGTGAGCGGGATGGCGAAGGTTAATATCTCAACGCACCTGAATGGTCTGTTCACGCGGTCGGTCCGGCAGTTCCTGGAGGAACAGCCGGAAGCGGTGGATCCCCGAAAGTACGTGCGGCTGGGGAGGAGCGCGGTGGCTTCGGAGACTGCTCGGCTTCTGCGTTTGCTGGCTGGCTGAAGACCCGCAGCGGCATCTCTTCGTCGCACAGGTGCGGACGGCTCGGCGGGACCGGGTACTCTTGGTATACCAAAGCGTCCCGTCGAGAAAGGTGCTCTCCGTGTTGATCCGTGACGTCCGTCCCTGGGGCGGTCAGCGCAGCGACGTCGAGGTGGCCGGCGGCCGGATCGCCGCGGTTCGTCCGCATGACCCGGCGGGGTCCGGCGGCGAGGTGGTCGACGTGGTCGAGGGGCGCGGGCGGCTGTTGTTCCCGTCCTTCAGCGACGTCCATGTGCACCTCGACTCGACGCGCATCGGACTGCCGTTCCGGCCGCACACGGGGGCGCCGGGCGTCTGGGCGATGATGCTGAACGACCGCGAGAACTGGCGGAACGCCGAGGTGCCGCTGCCGGAACGCGTCGCGGGCACGTTGGAGCGGATGATCGCGAACGGGACCACTCGCGTGCGCACCTACGCGCAGGTCGACGTCGACTGCCAGCTCGAGAAGCTCGACGCGGTGCTCGCCGCCAAGGAGCGCTTCGCCGCGCACGCGGACGTCGAGGTGATGGCGTTTCCGCAGGCAGGGATCCTGCGCGAGCCCGGAACCGTCGACGTGCTGGAGGCCGCGCTGCGTTCGGGTGCGTCGGTGGTCGGCGGGATCGATCCGTGTTCGCTCGACAAGGATCCCAAGGGGCACTTGGACGTCGTGTTCGGGCTGGCCGAGAAGTACGGCGTCGAGGTCGACATCCATCTGCACGAGCCGGGGCATCTCGGGGTCTTTTCGACGGACCTGGTGATCGAACGCGTCCGCGCGCTGGACATGCGCGGCAAGGTGACCATGTCGCACGCGTACGAGCTGGGCTCGGTTTCGGAAGCCGTGAGCCGCCGGCTGATCGACACGTTCGCGGAGCTGGACATCGCGATGGCGACCGTCGCGCCGTCCGTCGACCGGCAGTTGTCGCTGGCGGACCTGACGACCGCGGGCGTGCGCGTCGGGCTGGGGGAGGACGGGCAGCGGGACTACTGGAGCCCGTACGGCAACTGCGATCTCCTCGACCGCACGTGGCAGCTGGCCTTCACGCACGGGTTCCGGCGCGACGAGCTGATCGAAATGGCGCTGGCGGTCGCGACGATGGGCGGCGCGTCGATCATGAGCCACGACGTGCCCCGGCTGGCGGGGATCGCCGACCGGCCCGGCGTGGCGGTCGGCGACCGCGCGGATCTGGTGCTGGTGGACGGCGAGACGCCGACCAGCGCGGTGATGGACCGCGGCAAGGACCGGACGGTGCTGCACGACGGCGTCGTGGTGGCGGACGGGCTCGCGGTCGTCGACCTCTGACGGGGCTGAGGGGCGCTGGGCCTGAGGTGCGTACGGCTGTTTCAGCATCGGCGGGGTCTCGCGAAGAGGGGCGGTGCCAGGTGATCCGAAAGTTGAGAAGCCAGTGCCGCGGCGAGCTCAGCGTTGCCAGAGTTGAGGTTTCGCGAAGGTCGAGGGCGCAGCCCGACGCGGCGATCTCGGCATTGCCAGGACCTCGCGAAGGCCGATCGGCGTCAGTCCAGCGCAGCGAGCATTGCCGCGGCCGGAATCTCGCGGCAACGGCCGAACCAAGGTCAGCCCGCCTCCGCAGGATGCCGCCGCACCGCCTCGCTGGCTCCGGTCGCGAGATGGGCCAGCACCAGCCGTTCCACCCGTTCGACGTCCCGGTCCACGATCGCCTCGTACAGGAGTTCGTGTTCCGCCGCCATGGCTTCCAGGTCGTCGTGCTGGCCGAGCAGCCATCGCATCCGGCTGCGCAGCGTCCGCTCCAGTTCGCCGAGCAGTTCGTTCGCCGACAGGGACGTGACGACCTCGTGGAAATCCGCGGCTGCCCGGCGCGCGGACACCGCGTCGCCGGCGCGGGCGGCGCGCAGTTCCGTGTCCAGCACCTCCCGCAGCCGCGCCAGGCCCTCGCGGGTGCGGCGCTGCGCGGCGAGCCGGAAAGTGAGGCCCTCGAACGCCGTGCGCACCTCGTTGAGGTCCGCGACATCCGACGCGGTGAACTCCCGCACCACCGACCACGACCGCGGCCGCGGCGTCACCAGTCCCTCGTTTCCCAGCGCGCGCAACGCGTCCCGCACCGGCACCCGGCTCACGCCCATCTCCGCGGCCAGATCCCGTTCGACCAGCTTGCTGCCCGGAGCCCGGGTGCCGTCGAGGATCTCGTTGCGCAGCCGTTCCGTGACGCGCTCGGACTCCGACGCGAAACCCGGCTCCATCCGATCCCCTCCCGCCGCCGTCACCGACAGTATCGGCGAACCTTCTCCCAGGTTCCCGGAAAAACCCGCCCCCGGCAAGGTCTGGCCCCCAGATTCCGCCGTTTGGTATACCTAAATGTCCCGAACGGAAGGAACCCGATGCGCACTCGCTGGCGTGCCCGCCATGTGCTGGCCCATCAGAACGGGCGGCACGCCCTGCTGGAAAACGGCGAGGTCGTCTGGGAGGACGACGTCGTCGCCTACGTCGGCCCGCGGTATGCCGGAACGACCGACCTGGACGTCGACCTCGGCGAATCGCTCGTCCTGCCGGGCCTGATCGACCTCGACGCGCTGACCGACGTGGACCATCTCGGCCTCGATTCTTGGGCCACAGCAGACCGCGCGGCCGGATTGCAGTGGTCCGAGGACTACTTCGCGCACCGTCGCCGTGACGTCTTCACCCCGGAAGAACGGCAGACCATTCGCGAGTACGCGCTCGTCCAGCTGGCGCTGCACGGAATCACGACGTTCATGCCGATCGCGTCGGAAGTCCACTCGTCGTGGGCCGAGCCGTACGTGGAACTCGTCGCGATGGCGGACTTCTCACGGAACCTCGGCCTGCGCGGATATCTGGGCCCGGCATACCGATCCGGCGTCAACGTGGCCACTGTGGACGGTACCCGCACGGTCGCCTTTGACGAGCCCCGCGGCGAGGAGGGGCTGGCCGACGCACTGCGGTTCCTCGACCACGCAAAGGAACTCGACGACCCACTCGTCAACGGCGTCCTGCTGCCGTGCCGCATCGAGACTCTCACCGAAGACCTCATGCGCGCCACCGCCGTCGCATCGCGCGAGCGCGACGTCCTGGTACGGCTGCACTGCCTGCAAGGCGTGCTCGAGCGTGAACTGATCCTCGACCGTTACGGCGTGACACCGCTGGAAATGCTGAAACGCACCGGCCTGCTCGGCGACCGGTTGCTGATCCCGCACGCCCAGGTCCTCGACCGCCATCCCGCCGTCCACGGCGAAGACCGAGGCGACGTCGCGACCTTGGCCGCGGCGGGCGCGTCGGTGATCCACTGCCCGCTCACGTCCTTCCGCTACGGCCACGCCCTGCGCTCGTTCCGCGACTACCGCGAAGCGGGCCTGAACCTGTGCCTGGGAACGGATTCCTTCCCGCCGGACCTGATCCGCGGCATGGACGTCGGCGTGCATCTGGCGAAGGTGATGGGCGACCGCGCCGACGCGGCCCCGGCGGAGTGGTACGTCGAAGCGGCGACGCTCGGCGGCGCCCGTGCACTCCGCCGCGACGACCTCGGCAAGCTGGCCCCGGGCGCGCAGGCGGACCTCGTCGCGTTCCACGTCGGCGACCTGCGCGACGGTGTGCAGGACGATCCGATCCGCACCTTCTTGCTCTCCGGAACCGCTCGCCAGGCAACGCATTCCGTCGTCGCGGGCCAGCCGGTGCTGGTGGACGGGCGCCTTCCCGGGATCGACGAAGCGGACCTTCGCCGCCGCGCGCAGGCGTTGTTCGAGAAGATGCGCGCCGCGTATGCGGAGCGGGACGTCGAACGCCGGGAGGCGGGGGAGTTGTTCCCTCCGACCTTCCCGGCGTTCCAGGCGTAGCGGCGCGGCGGGGCTATCGCCGCGAGACGACAGCCCCGCCCTTCACCACGAGCTGCCGCGGAGGATGGGACACGACGGCTTCGGCCGGGTACTCCGCGGCTACGAGGAAGAAATCAGCGCGGTCGCCGATCCGCAGGCCGTAGTCCTTGAGCCGCAACGCTTTCGCGCCGCCGTATGTCGCCGCGTGCAGCGCGAGTTCGATCTCCGGGTCGGTCCGGAACGAGCTGCGGTACGCCAGGTGCATGGTGCGCGTCAGCATGTCCCCGTCGCCGTAAGGGCCCCACAGATCGCGGATGCCGTCGTTGCCGCACGCGGCGTTCGCGCCCGCTGCCCGCATCTTGGCCAGCGGCGGCACCGGCCGGTCGTACACCGCCGCGGTGGTCAGCGTGATCTGCTGCTCCGCGAGGCCTTCGAGCAGCCGGTCCTGCTGCGCGTCCGGGATGCCGCAGATGCCGAAGGCGTGGCCGATCGCGACCTTCCCGGCGAGCCCGAGCGCCTTCGTCCGCTCGATGACGAGCTCGATTTCCCAGGCGCCGAGCGGGCCTTCGTCGTGCAGGTGCAGATCGACGCCGCAGCCGTGCCGGGCGGCGATGTCGAAGATCGCGTCGAGGTGCCCGCGCGGATCGCGGTCGTAGCCCGCCGGGTCGATGCCGCCGACGTTCTCCACGCCGGACGCCACGGCCCGCTCCAGCAGTTCCAGCGTGCCGGGCCGGGTGAGCAGGCCGCCCTGGGGGAAGGCGACCTGCTCGACGGTGACCCGGCCGCGATGCCGCGCCGCCGCCTCCCGCACCGCCTCGATGCCGGACAGCCCCAGTTCGGGGTCGACATCGGTGTGCGCGCGGACGAAGGAGGTGCCGTTCGCGATCATCGTGTCTAGCAGCGCGGCCGCGGGTTCGGGCGAGGGGAGCCCGAATTCCTTGCGGCGGCGCTGTTCGTTGGAGATCCGGTCGGCGAGCACCGAACCCGAGGTGTTCGGCACCCAGGGGAGGCCCCACAGGGTTTTGTCGAGGTGGCAGTGCGCGTCGACGAGGCCGGGCAGCAGCAGCGCGCCGCCGCCGTCCTCGACCGGAACGTCCGCTTCGGTGGGCCCGAACCCGGCGATCCGGCCGTCGCGCACCAGCACGTCCGTCGGATCGCCGCCGCCGGGCCGGACGTTGCGCAGCAACAGGTTCACGCGACTCCCTCCACGGCCTCGGCCCGGACGGTCGGCTCGCGCCGCTCGGAGGTGGCGAGGCTGACGCCGACGGTGAGCACGACGTTGACGGCGATCGCGAGAAGCCCGGGATTGAGGCCCCACAACGTGTTCTTCGAAGCCAGGACCGTCCACGCGACGATCGTCACGCCGACCACGAGCCCGGTCGCCGCGCCCGCCTTGGTCAGCCGCCGCCACACGAGCCCCAGCACGATCGCCGGGAAGAACTGGGAGACGCCGTTCTGTCCGGTGAGCAGCAGGTTCACCAGCAGTGCGGGCTGGAAGATCGCGAACACCAGCGCCACCGCGGTCACCACGACGACGAGGGCGCGCGACAGCCGGAAGACGCCCAGTTCGCTGGTCTTCGGCCGCAGGACGCCCTGGTAGACGTTGCGGGCCAGCAGCGTCGCGGATTGCAGGAGCAGCAGGCTGATCGGCACGATCGCGGCCAGCGCGCCTGCCCCGCCGACGAGGCCGACCACCCACGACGGCATGGTCTTCAGCGTCAGCGAAAGCAGCGCGCCGTTGGTGCCGCTGCCCTTCAGCCCGGGCACGACGAGCACCGCGGCGAAGCCGACGAACAGCGTCAGCGCGATCAGGATCTGGTACAGCGGAAGGTAAATCGCGTTGCGCCGGATCGTCTGCTCGGACTTCGCGGTGTACATCGCGGCGAGCGCGTGCGGGAACATGAAGAACGCCGCGCTCGTGACGAGCAGGGTCGACATCATCCACGGCACGCCGAGCGGGCTGCCCGGTGCCGGGACGCCGAGGAAGCCGGGGTGCTGGGCCTGGACGGTGTCGATGAGATGCCCGAACCCGCCGAAGTAGTGCACCGGGATCGCGATGCCGACGACCAGCACGGTGCCGATCAGCAGGATGTCCTTGAGCACCGACACCCACGCGGCGGCCTTCATGCCGGACGCGTAGACGAACACCGCGATCAGCACGACCGCGAGCACCATGCTGGTGACCCGGTTGATGCCGGTCGTCGTCTCGACGATCTGGCCGAGGCCGAGCAGCTGCGCCTCGATGTAGGGGATCATGAACGCCACGCCGACGATCGCGGTCAGCGCGCCGAACCACGGGCTGCGGAAGCGGTGGGTGAAGAAATCCGCCTGGGTGACGAGGTTGTGCTTCTTCGCGTACCTCCACAATGGAGGGAGGAAGAAGTAGGACAGGACGAACGCGCACGTGCCGTAGCCGGCGATGTAGAACGCCGCGCCGCCGTTGGCGTAGGCGAATCCCGAGGCGCCGAGGTAGGTGAAGGTCGAGTAGGTCTCGCCCGCGGCGAGGACCCAGAACAGCAGTGTCCCGTAGGACCGGCCGGCGACCGTCCACTGTTCGAGGTTCATCTGCTTCCGGCCGCGCGCGGCGAGGCCGATGACCACCGCCAGCGCCACCACGGCCAGCGCGACGACTGCGCCCGCGTTCATCGCTGCTCCTGCTCGGTTTCGGCGGCGCCGGGGCGCCGGATGCGGTCGGCGACGCCGAGGAACACGGGCGTGAGGGCCACCCAGAGGAGGATCCAGAACCCGATCTCGGGCAGGAACCAGATCCGGCCGTCGCCGCTGAACCAGGGCAGGCCGGCGATCATCGCCACGTAAGGGGTGAAGGCCACCGCGGCCACCACTGCGGAACGCTTCATCGCGCACACCCTTCGTTGTTTGGTATACCATAAGCGCGGCCGGTGGCGGGTTGTCAAGGGCGCGGACGGGAACGATGCGGGCTCGCGACCCGGGTGTCCGGCCGGGTGCCGCGATTTGTCCGCTTTGGACGCCGGGCCGCCCGGCTGTGCTTTGGTAGACCGGATCATGGGTGCTGAGCCGAGGTAAAACCGGTCGCTGGCGGATCCTTTCGGCAGCTAGCTTGTGCCCTCGAGAAGGGGGACGAGATGGACAAGCCGACGACGGAGCTGTGGCGCCCGACGGGCCCGGCCGAGCTGGAGCTGGTGCGCCGGTCCGGCTGGCGCGCGTGGCCGCCGCGGCTGCCGGACCAGCCGATCTTCTACCCGGTGCTGAACGAGGACTACGCGGTGAAGATCGCCCGAGACTGGAACGTCCGGTTCGACGGCGCCGGTTACGTGACCCGGTTCCGGGTGGAAACGGCGTTCCTCGACCGCTATCCGGTGCGGCAGGCGGGTGGCGAGACGATTCTGGAGTTGTGGGTTCCTGCTGAGGAACTGGACGAGTTCAACGCGCACTTGGTTGGGGAGATCGAGGTCGTGCACGAGTTCCGCTGAGCAGTGCCTGAAGCGGGTCACTCACAGGGCCGCACGGGTCTGCGCTGGGTGAGGGCGGCGATCCGCCTCCGGGGTGGTTGACGTCGGCACCTAGGCGACGGTGAGTGACCGCACGGGCTGGCCTGCGTCACCGTGGACAGATGGATGCGGCACTGGCAGGGCTTTCCGGGCGGCTCCTGATCCAGTGCCGGCCCGCGCAGTCCGAGGAACTGCTCGGCGTCTGTACGGCGCACGACACCGGGCTCGTCCTGACCGGGAGGTCGGCGCCGGATGCCGTCAAGAGCCTGCGCGAGAAGGGGTTCGACGGGCCGCTCCTGTGCGACGCCGAGCGTTACGCAGGCAAGCGGCGGGTACTCGCCGGAGCCGGAACGCATCCGGCGTGGTGCCGGAAGCAGCGGGAACTCGGGTTGCTGCCGCTGACGGATTCCGGCTATCTCGCGGCGCGCGACTGGACGGGTTTGCGCGGCATCCTGCTGGCCGCCGCGAGGAAGCCCGCGGCCGTTGCGACGCTGCCTCTCGCTCCTTGGTGGTTCGACCACGGATCGATCGCCGCCGCGCTGGCGAGGGAGGTCAACCGGTACGGGGTACCGGTCGCGGTCGTTCTCGAGCACCGGACTGATCCGTTCGGGGTTCAGAAGCTGCTGCGCGCATTTCTGCGGTTCCTGGCCGACTGCGCGGTTCCGGTGCTGGTGTTGCGCTGCGACATTTCGGCCGCAGGCCTTCTCTGTCACGGTGCGCACGCTGCGGCGGTGGGCACGAGAAGCTCGTTGCGGCACCTGTATCCGGCCTCCGGCGGCCGCCCGGGCGGGCCTTCGGTGTTCGTGCCTCGCTTGCTCAGCTACCACCGGATCGAGACCTGCGCGAAGGTATTCGGCCGGACTCCGGAGATCGAGCAGCTGTGGACTTGCCCGTGCCCGGTCTGCGAGGACCGGACCCCCGTCGGTCTCGACCGGTCTTCGGCGGTCCGGCACGACCTCGACCGTCAGCTGGCGCTGCGGGACGAGTTGTTCCGGCGGCCGCTCACCGCGGAGCAGCGCCGGAGTTCCTGGCACGAGACGTGCGGCCACGCGAGCTTTGTCCATCGGCAGGTCGCCGAGGCGGTGCGGGGATGGACCGAACCGGCGAACCTCAGGGCCTGGTATCGGGTGACCGAGGATCCGTTGCCGCGCAACATCCCTGGCCAGTCGACGACGGGGGCCGCCAGGGCGAGCGGTGCAGGCAGGCGGAGGGTGTCCGATCGCGGGGCGCGCCGATCAGACGCATAGGCAGCTGTCCTCGGCGCGGAAAGGTCAGTGGTCTCGCGAGACGTCGAGCCCGCTCGACAACCCGCGGAAACACCGCACCGCCAACTCCACCGGCGCGGCCTTCTCCTCAGTCCCTGCCCACAGCTCCAGCGAGATCCGAATGGCATCCGTCGCCGCGGCCGCCACCAAATGCACCGTCACCTCGTCCGTCTCCGGAGCCAGCCGCGCCAGTACCGGTCGCAGCCGGGTCTCGGACTCGCCGTTCACCCGGTGCCACACGGCCGCCAGCGCCGAGTCGTCCCCGCTGGCGGCGCGCAGCAAGCCGCGCGTCCAGCTGAATTCCTGGGTCGCGTCCGCGGCGGAGATCGTCTTGTGGATCGCGTCCTCGACCGCCTTCAGCAGCGGCGTTCCTTCGGGCGTCGATGCGAGGTGGTCCCGCCACGAATCGGCGCCCACGACCAGCAGCGGGGCGACCGCGTCCTCTTTCGTGCGGAAGTAGCGGTAGAAGGTGCGCGGCGCGACGCCCGCCGCGGCGGCGATCGCTTCCGCGGTCGTTCCCTGTGCGCCATGCTCGGTGAACAGGCGTGCGGCGGCGCGGGCGATGTCGAGTTGTGTCGCCGCTTTGCGCCGTTCGGTCAGGGTCGGGGTCTTTCCGCTCACCGCGACCACGCTACCCGATCACTGTCAAGCATGCAGATCTCGTCAAAGTGGCACAGTGTGCCAGGTAGGCGTAAGGTGGCGGAAGATGAAAGGAGCGGACCATGAACCGTTACGAAGGACGCCGGGTGCTGGTCACCGGAGCGGGCTCGGGCATCGGGCAGGCGACGGTGCTGCGGATGCTGGCCGAGGGCGGGCGCGTCGTCGCCGCGGACGTGAGTGAAGCGGGCCTGGCGGACACCGTCGAGAAGGCGGGCGACGCGGCGGACCGGCTGAGCACTGTGGTCGTGAATGTCGCTGACGAGGCGTCGGTGAAGGCTGGGGTCGCGGAAGCGGTCGAGCAGCTCGGCGGGCTGGACGCGCTCGTCAACGCCGCGGGCATCCTGCGGTCGGCGCACACCCACGAGATGCCGCTCGAGGCGTTCGAGCAGGTGCTGCGCGTCAACCTGGTCGGCACGTTCCTGGTGATCCGCGAGTCGATCCCGGCGCTGCGCGAGGGCAGCGGCCCGGCGGTGGTGAACTTCAGCTCGACGTCGGCGATGTTCGCGCACCCGTACATGGCGGCGTACGCGGCGAGCAAGGGCGGCATCCAGTCGATGACGCACGCGCTGGCGTCCGAATACGCGAAGGACGGTATCCGGTTCACCGCCGTGCAGCCCGGTTCGATCTCCTCGGGCATGACCGACGGCAGCGGCAAGAGCAAGCAGAGCGTCGGCCCCGGCTTCCCCGAGGACGCCGACTTCACCCTGCTCGGCAAGCTGCTTCCGGCGCTGGGCCAGGGCTTCGCCGGTCCGGAGACGGTCGCGTCGGTCGTCGCGATGCTCGCCAGCGAGGACGCCGCGTTCGTCACCGGCACCGAGGTCCGCATCGACGGCGGCACGCACTTCTGATGCGCGATTTGTTCAAGAACTAGCCGCGAGCGGGGTCGTAGCGTCGCCGCATGACAAAGTTTTCGACCACCCGATGCGGGGTGCGGCGATGATCCTCGTGACCGGCGGCCTCGGCATGATCGGCGCGCACACGGCCCGGGCGCTGGCGGATCTGGGGCAGGACGTCCTGGTCACCGGGCACCGGCGGACGGACGTCCCGTCGTTCCTGGCGCGCCGGGTCTCAGTGGAAACGCTCGACGTCACCGACCGGGACGCGTTCCTCGCGCTCGGCGACCGGTACGACATCAGCGCGATCGTCCACCTGGCGGGCAGCATCCCCGGCGACGACCCGGTCGCGTTCTTCCGGACGGACCTGACCGGCCTGGCCAACGCCCTCGACGCGGCCCGGACGTGGCGGGTGCGGCGGTTCGCGGTCGCGAGCAGCCTCGGCGTGTACGTCGGCCGCGACGAGCCGAGCTGGCACGAGGAGCTGCCGCTGCCGACCGCGGATCTGCCGCATCTGATCGTGGCGTTCAAGAAAGCCGTCGAACCGCTGACGACGCACAGCCTGCGGGGGAGCGGTGTCGAACCGGTAGTGCTGCGGATCGGGACGGTGTGGGGTCCGCTGGTCGACCCGGAATCGCCGTTCTTCCCGATCCCGTCCTACCTCAACGCCGGGCTGCGCGGTGACACGCCGCCTCCGCTCGTCGCGGACGAGGGGTTCGACTGCTGTTACGCACCGGACGCCGGCCGCGCGATCGCGTTGCTGACCACGGCACCGTCGTTGAAGCACGACACGTACAACGTGTCGAGCGGGCAGCCGGTCACGAACCGGGAGTTCGCCGAGGCGCTCGCGCAGATCGCGCCGGGTGTGCCGGATCAGCTGCAGCCTGGCGGGGCGACCGGACCGTATCTGGATATTTCGCGGCTCAAGGAGGAAACGGGCTTCGCGCCGGAGTTCGACGTGCGGGCGGCGGTGGCGGATTACGCGGCGTGGCGGAAGACGAACCCGCGCTGACATCGGCCACAGTGGACGGTCCGGGCGGTGGTGCGAGAATGGCCGGATGGCAGCGGAACAGGGCGGCGAATCCGAGACCGAACGGGTCGTCCGGCAGCTCCGGGACGAGATCCTGGACGGGGTGCGCACACCGGGCAGCAAGCTCGTCGAACGGGACCTCGCCGCGGATCTCGGAGTGAGCCGGGTCCCGGTGCGGGACGCACTGAAAGCGCTGGTCGCCGAAGGCCTGGTCACGCCGCGCCCCCGGACGTGGGCGGTGGTGCGCGAGTTCACCGCGAGCGACATCGCCGACCTGCAGGAAGTGCGCGCGGCGCTGGAAGTTCTGACGTTCAAGCTCGCGGCGACCCGCCATTCCCGCGCCGGGCTGGACCAGCTGCGGGCTGCGTTGGACGAGGAAACGGCCGCCGCCGCTGCCGGTGACGCGGTAACCGCTCACCGCGCGGCGGCGGATTTCCACGAGGCCGTGACG
Source organism: Amycolatopsis sp. Poz14 (assembly GCF_006704225.1). Classification (NCBI taxonomy): domain Bacteria; kingdom Bacillati; phylum Actinomycetota; class Actinomycetes; order Pseudonocardiales; family Pseudonocardiaceae; genus Amycolatopsis; species Amycolatopsis sp. Poz14. Next base: position 6,774,127 of record NZ_JACLHD010000001.1, on the reverse strand, counting down.
GCGATGGCGGGGAACGAGCTGCTCAACGAGCTGGAACTGACGCTGCGCAGCCGCATGCGGTGGCTGCTCGGCCAGCACGAGGATCTGGAGCGGGTGGCGGGGGAGCACCGGGAGCTGCACGACGCGATCGCGCGGCGGGATGTGGATGCCGTGGAAGCGTTGCTGATGGAGCACATGGAGAGCGGGCGGCATCTGCGCGGGCTGGGGCGCGAGCGCGGCTGACGGGCAAAGGGAAACCCTCCGGATGCGATGGGGGTTTCTCAGCGGCGCGGGTGCGGCGTTGCTGTGGCGATGCACGACATCGGCGGGGCGGCCCCTCAGTTCGGATGCGAGATTTCGAGGTAATGCTTGCCGTTCATGGGAATGCACACGGCACCGTCGGCCGTGGGGTCCGGCGGCAGGGCGCGCAGTGCGCGGACACAGGCGTCCGGGGTTTCGTAAGGTCCTTTGTACTCGAGATGGCTGGCGAACGCGGTGCCGCTCAGCACCAGCGCAGCGCCGGTCGTAGCGAGGCAAACGGCAGCTGTGACCACGAATTTCCGCATAGGCGAATCCCTCCCGTTCCGGCGGTCGCGCCGACCGCCTCTTCACCATCGCTACCCTCGTCTGGGCGTGGCGAAGCAGTTCTTGCCTGTTCGGCTCAACGGAATTGATCGAACGGGCACCGGACGCAACCCCTTGCCGGAACGGCAAGTTTCCGTGCCATTGCCGGTCCGGGCTGGCGAAACTGACCGCATGATCACCGCATCCCGGCTGGTGCCCCGCTCCGTCGCGGCGCTGGCGCTGTCCCTTCTGCTCACGGTCGGCAGCGTGGCCTGTTCCGCGCCGCCTGCCGAGCCTTACGCCGCCGCCACCCAGAACGATCCCGCGTTCCAAAGCACCTTCCGGCACGAATTCGCCGACGTCGACGGTGTCCGCATGCACTACGTCACTGGCGGCAGCGGCAGCCCGGTCGTCCTGATTCACGGGTGGCCGCAAACCTGGTACGGCTGGTGGCCGGTGATGCCGGAGCTCGCGAAACACCACACCGTCTACGCGATCGACCTTCCCGGTTTGGGCGACAGCACCGGTTCGCCGAGCGGATACGACAAAGCCACACTGGCGCGTTACGTGCACACCCTGGTGGCTTCGCGGCTCAAGATCCGGAACGCCGCGGTCATCGGACATGATTTCGGTGCTGCGGTGGCATTCCAGTACGCGAGCCAATTCCCCGGCGACACCGCGCGTCTCGGCTATTTCGATTTGCCGCTTCCCGGGCCCGCGATCAATGCCACCGTATACCGGACGTTGAGCTGGCACATCGCTTTCCACTCCCAACGTCGCGTTCCCGAAGCGGTGGTCGGCGACGATGTGCGGGAATACCTCGCGCTGTTCTATCCGCAGGTTTCCTTTGGCGGGACGGCTTTCGGCGGGAATTCGGAGCGGTCGCCGTTCAGTGAGGCGGAGGTCAACGAGTATGCCCGGACCTACAGCCGTCCCACCGTTTTGTCCGGCGGGTTCGAGCTTTATCGGGCGCTGGACAAGGATGTCCGCGACACCGTGGCGGCAGCGCCGGTGAAGGTGCCGACGTTGCTGCTGACGGCTCAGGGCCAGCTCGACGCGATCCGGGCCACGGTGGCTCCGCGGCTGACTGACATCGTCCAGGCGGCGGACGTGCCGCATGCCGGGCATTGGCTGGTCGAAGAGAATCCGCAGTTCGTCGCGGGGCAGTTGGAGCGCTTCCTGAACGGCTGACGCTCGCGGAACCAGCCCCGATCCCCGGACGCGGCAGTCCGGGGATCGGGGCGAGCTCGTCCGGAGCGGTTCAGTCAGGCGCCGGACACCGCCACCACACCGGTCATCGTGCCCACGTAGGCGTGGTCGCCGGACAAAGTGGGCGAGGCGAAGTGCGGAAGAGCGCCGACATCCAGCTGAGCCAGTACGGTTCCGTCAGCCGGTGACAGCGCGTACAGCACACCGTCGTTCCAGTCCGTCACCCATACCGCGCCGCCGCCCACGGTCGGCGAGCCGTTCGCGGTCCCGTCGGCGTGCCACGCCACGGTGGGGGTGCCGTCCGCTGCGATGCGGACCGCGCGGGGGCCGTCGTTGCACGGCAGGTACGCGGTGTCGCCCTTGGTCGAGCTGCCGCCGAAGGACCGGCAGATCTCCGCCTTGGCCTGCTGCCCGCCGATTCCGCCGAGATTGTCGTGGTGCAGCACGTATCCGGTGCCGCGTTTGCCGACCGCGATGACGTGATCGCCGAGTAGGGTCGGGCTGGACGACCCGAGATCGAGGTCTTGCGCGTTGTCGTCGGCCCAGGTGTCCGGGGCGAACAGGTCCACCCGCTGCAGCGTGGGCGACAACGCCAGCACGGAATCGCTGTCGTCGTAGCCCGTGGTGGATTCGCCGTTGCCCACTGCGTAGAGCAGCCGTTGCCCGTCGACCACGCCGCCGCCTGGCGCCCAGATCCCGGCTTCCCTGGTGGTCGGCACGCTGTAACTGATCGGGTCGGCCCCGCTGGTGGTCGCCGACACCACGGAACCGATGTAGTTCGCGCAGTCCCCGGCCAGCCCGCCGTACGCCACGTACACGCGGTCGCCGAGCACGGTCAGCGCCGCTCGCTGCTGGTGCGCCGGCCGGTCGCCCTTAGGCGGTTCCAGTTCGGTGCGCACCTCCACCGCGCCGGTGGTGACGTTCACGCCGACCAGCACGTGCTGCCCGCCGGTGAGCTCGGCCAGCGCGAAAACCCGGGACGTGGCCTGGTCGTAGGCCATGGTGCCGGTGATGCCGAGCGGGTCGATGTTCCCGCACGGCAGCTCGGCTCTTCTCGCCGGTTCGCCGATGTGCGCCGACCAGCGGACCGCGCCGGTGGCCGGGTCGAGCGCGTAAACGGTGTCATTCTCCGTGGCAGCAAGGATTTGACCGCCGACCACGAGCGGCTGTCCGTACACCGCACCGTCCAAAGTGGCCTGCCAGGCGGTGCCGAGAGTGCCCAGCGGAGCGAGATCCGCGGCTTCGCCGGTGCGGGCGTTGTCGTGGTGATAGGTCGGCCAATCGCCCGCGGCGAGCTGCTGCCGGGCATGACCGGCGGTCGCCGATGCCGGCGCCGGCGGGCCGGCGCCGAGGGCGACGACTGCGATCGCGAGAACCGTGCGGAGACAATTCCTGTTCATGAGGTATCACTCCTGGTCGCTGACTAGCGACTCCCCGTATCGCAGTATCCAGCGGGGCTTCCGGTGGCGATACCTCCGAACGGCAGAACACGCGGTCACCGGGCGATCTCGACGTCGTGCGCACGATCGGCGTGATCCATCAGATCACTGGGCCTCCGCCAGGTCCGCCGCGGAGCCGCGAGCAGAAGGCTTGGAACAGCGCTGATCCAAGCCTCGGCGGCTGGGTGAAAGCGGGACTTCCTCCGCCGATTAGGTCTAGACATCCGATGGATACCCGACTTACGCTCCCCGCCGTCACCGTTCGGTCACGGATCCGACAGGAGGACCGCCGTGTCGATACCCGCGAGCCTGGCGCTTGCCGCGGTACTGGCGGCCGGGGGGACCGCCGTTCCCGCCGCCGCGGAAACAACCGCCTGCCATGGGCCGATCCGGCCGGCCGCGATTCAGGCAGTGCAGTCGTGCGACGGCATGGACCGGATTCTCGCCAAGGCCGCCGCGACCGTGCCGCGATCCGGGCAGATTGCCTGGCAGCAGCGGCCGGTCACCGCGTTCACGCACTTCGGCATGAACACCTTCACCGACCGGGAATGGGGTTCCGGCGCGGAAAAGGAGTCGACGTTCGCGCCCGCCGCGGTCGACACCGACCAGTGGATGCGGTCGATGAAGGCGGCCGGCGTGACGCAGGTGATGCTGACCGCGAAGCACCACGACGGGTTCGTCCTCTATCCGACGCGCTACACGAATCACTCCGTCGTCGCGAGTCCGTGGTGGGTCACGCCTGGATGTGCCGACGACGCGGTGACGAAGGCCCGTGCGGCGGCGCAGAACGGGCGGGCGCAGGATCCGTCCGCGTACTGGCAGGTCCGCGCAGCCGGGTGCACCAATCCGCGGGGCGACATCCTGCGCGATTACGTCGATTCCGCGCGGAAAGCCGGGCTGAAGGTCGGCGTGTACCTGTCGCCGGCGGACGGCGCCGAGTTGCCCAAGGAGTTCTTCGCGGACCAGGTGAAACGGGTCGAGGCGAAGGTCGCCGCGGGGCAGCCGTTGAGCATCGAGGAGCAGGCGACTTACGACGACCGCGCGAACACGCCTGCTGGTCAGGGGCGGTACGGCACGGGCAGCGCGGCGAAGGTCCGCACCATTCCGTCGCTGGTCCCGAACGACGACCGCGCCGCGGCCCTCGCCGCCGGGAAACTGCCGAAATTCACCGTGACCGAGGACGATTACAACACCTATTACCTGAACCAGATCTACGAACTGTTCACGCAGTACGGGCCCATTGACGAGCTGTGGCTGGACGGGGCGAATCCCTGGCGCGGCAACGGAATCAGCGAAACCTACGATTTCACGACCTGGTTCCGGATGATTCACGCGCTGTCGCCGGACACCGTCACGTTCGCCGGACCGGCGGGCGTGCGCTGGGTCGGCAACGAGCGGGGCCAAGCTCGGGAGACCGAGTGGAGCGCGTTGCCGACCACGGGCGATCCGAACACCGCGCACAACGAGGAGTTGTTCGTCGGCGGCGCGGAGGGCGCCGATCTCGGGTCGCGGCAGGTGCTCGCCGACCCGTCCGTGCGGTACCTGGAATGGGCACCGGCCGAAGCTGACGTATCAATCCGGCCGGGCTGGTTCTACCACCCGGACGAACAACCGAAAACGCCCGCGCAACTCGTCGATCTTTACCGCGCCTCGGTGGGACGCAATGCCTCGTTGCTGCTGAACGTTCCGCCTGGCCCGGACGGTCGCGTCGCTCCGGCCGATGCCGCCGCGTTGGCATCCTTCGGGCAAACCATCGCCAGGACACAGTCCGTGAACCTCGCCGCTGGCGCGCGAGGGTTGGACGCGGTCACGGATTCCTCGCTGACCACGTCGTGGTCGCCGCCGCGCGGTGCGCTCGCCGGGACGATGGACGTGGTGTTGCCGAAGGCGGCCACCTTCGACCAGGTCCGACTGGGGGAAGACATCACCCGCGGTCAGCACGTCGAAGGCGCGACCGTACAGGCCGAAGTGGACGGTTCCTGGCGCACGATCGCGACTGTCACCACGATCGGTGCCAACCGTCTCGTCACTCTTCCGTCGCCGGTCACCGCCCGCCACCTGCGCGTGGTCGTCACGCAGTCGCGGGCGACACCGTACCTGGCTACCTTCGCGTTGTACCGCACTGTCCCCGCCGCCTGAGAGGAAGTCATGACTCTACGCCGCAGAGTTTGGCTCGCCGCTGCCGTCGCGACGAGTGCTCTGACCATCGTCCAACCGGCCTCGGCCAAGCCGGGTCCGGTACCGGTGGTTTCCCCGACGCCGCAACAGATCGACCGCGAGGCTGGCGACGTGTCGCTGCCGTCCTCGGTGGGACTGGTCACCGACAGCACGACTGACGGCCCGGCCAAAGATCTCTTGCTCGACCTGTTGAAACAGCACGGAGTCAAGAAGATCAGCACGGGATCGCAGCGCGGGTTCGTCATCCGGCTCAGCAATGGCGGAGACGCGCCAACGCAGGCGGAGGGCTATTCGCTTGCTGTGCGCCGCGACGGCGTGACGATCAAGGGCAGGGATGGTGCCGGGCAATACTACGGCGTGCAGACGTTGCGGCAGCTGTTCGTCCGAAGTGGACACAGCTGGGCATTGAGCGGTGTCGCGGTACGAGACTGGCCGAACATGGCGCTGCGCGGGTCGATCGAAGGCTTCTACGGTCCACCGTGGACGAACGACGACCGGGTGCGGCAGATCAAGTTCCTCGGCGAAACCAAGGCGAACACCTACATCTACAGCGCGAAGGACGACGCGTATCTGCGGGCACAGTGGCGGGATCCGTATCCGCAGCAGGAGTTGGCCGCGCTCGGCCAGCTTGTCCGCACAGCGAACGCGAACCACGTCGACTTCACCTACGCGTTGTCGCCCGGGGTCTCGATCTGCTTCTCGTCGCCGCAGGACGTCGCCGCGGTGAAGGCGAAATTCCAGGCGGTGTACGACCTCGGCGTGCGCTCGTTCTCCTTGCCGTTCGACGACATCTCGTACACCAAGTGGAATTGCGCTGGCGACCAGGCGGCGTTCGGCGCGCCCGGTCAGGCCGCCGCGGGCAAGGCGCAGGTTTCGTTGCTCAACGAGATCACCAAGAACTTCGTGAAGACGCACGACGGCGCCCGTCCTTTGCAGACTGTGCCGACGGAGTACAGCGACCTCAAGGACTCGCCGTACAAGACGCAACTGCGGGAGAACCTCGACCCGTCCGTAGTCGTGCAGTGGACCGGCACCGCAGTGGTGCCGCCGAGCGTGACGAACGACGAAGCGCAGCAGGTGTCCACTGTGTACGGGCGAAAAGTGTTCCTCTGGGACAACTACCCGGTCAACGATTACGAGCAGTCTGCCGGACGGTTGCTGCTCGCGCCGTACGCGCATCGCGAAGCGGGGCTGTCGAAATATCTCAACGGGATCGTCTCGAACCCGATGAACCAGGAGGCGGCCAGCGAGGTCGCCGAGTTCGGGGTCGCCGACTTCTCCTGGAACGACGCGGGCTACTCGCCGGAGCGCTCATGGCCGCAGGCGCTGGCCCGGCTCGCGGGCGGCGACCAACGCGCGACCGCGGCGCTGAAGGTGTTCGCGGACCTCGAACACCTGGCACCCGTCTTCGGGCCGACGCCGTGGCAGCCGCAAGCGCCGGTTCTCGCTGCCCGGGTCGCCGAGTTCTGGCAGCACTGGAATGCCGGCGACCACCGCGCGCTGGACAAACTGCGCTCGTACGCCGAACAGATCCGCAACGCTCCCGCCGTGATCCGGGGCGGGCAGGTGCAGAGCGCGTTCGTCAGCGAGGCGGGCCCGTGGCTGGACGCGACCGCGCTCTGGGGCGACGCGATGGTGACCCGGCTCGACGCCCTCGCTGCGGCGACCCGAGGCGACGACGCCACGGCCCAGCGCCTGACCGCGGCCGCGGACACGCTGGTCAAGCGGGCGGAAGCGGTGAAGACCGGCAACAGCAACCGGTGGGGCGTGCGGCAGGCCCTCGTGGGCGACGGGGTGCTCGACGCGTTCCTCGTCCAGGTCCGCGCGGTGACGGCCGGATGAGCGGGGGAGGGATGGACGTGAGCAGGAGGAGCTTCCTCGGCGGCGCGGCCGCGGTCGCCGCGAGCACCGTGTTCGCCGGCCCGGCGGGTGCGGCCGGCCGGCGCGGGCTGAGCGTGTCCGGCGACCGGTTCTTGCTGGACGGCAAGCCGTTCCAGATCGTTTCCGGCGCGATCCATTACTTCCGGCTGCGCCCGGACCAGTGGCACGACCGGCTGTCGCGGCTCAAAGCGCTGGGCCTCAACACCGTCGAAACCTATGTGGCGTGGAATTTCCATCAGCCGGCGCCCGGCCGAGCGAATTTCCGCGGCGACCGCGATCTCGCGGGATTCATCCGGATCGCCGGCGACCTCGGTTTCCAAGTCATCGTCCGCCCGAGCCCGTACATCTGCGCGGAATGGGAATTCGGCGGCCTGCCCGCCTGGCTGCTCGCCGACCGCGACATGGAGCTGCGCTGCGCCGATCCGGCTTACCTCAAGGCCGTCGACGCGTGGTACGACCAGCTGATCCCGCAGCTGGCCCCGCTGGAAGCGCAACACGGCGGCCCGGTCGTGGCCGTGCAGATCGAGAACGAATACGGCAGCTACGGCAACGACACGAGCTATCTCGCACACCTGCGGGACAGCCTGCGCGCACGCGGAATGACCAGCCTCCTGTTCGTCGCTGACGGTGCTTCCGAATTCTTCATGCGCTTCGGCGAGCTGCCGGGAACGCTGGAGGTCGGCACCGGCGACGGCGACCCAGCGCCGAGCATTGCTGCGCTGAAAGCCTTCCGTCCCGGAGCACCGGTCATGATGGCCGAGTACTGGGACGGCTGGTTCGACCACTGGGGCGAGGCGCACCACACCACCGATGCGCAGCAAACCGCTGCTCACATCGATCAGCTGCTGGCGACGGGTGCGTCGGTAAACCTGTACATGGCCTGCGGCGGCACCAACTACAGTTTCACTGCTGGCGCCAACACCTCCGGGCTGCAATATCAGCCCACCGTGACCAGCTACGACTACGATTCCCCGGTCGGCGAGGCAGGCGACGTCGGCGCGAAGTTCACCGCGTTGCAGTCGGTGATCACCAAGTACACCAAGCAACCAGTCGTCCCGCCGCCCGCTCGCTCGCCGCGCCAGCCCGCGCAGTCGGTCACTCCGTCCGGCTCAGTGTCCCTTCTGGACTCGCTGCCCGCTCTGTCCACAGTGGTCCGCTCGGCCCAGCCGGTCTCCATGGAACGACTGGGACAGTCGACCGGCCTGATCCACTACCGCACGACCGTGCAAGGCCCGCATTCCGGCCCGCTGAGCATCCACGGCCTGGCGGACCGCGCGCTGGTGTTCGCCGACGGGGTGCAGCTGGGGATCCTGGACCGCAACCGTCCGGACGCGACGCTGGACCTGAAGCTGGAGAAACCGCGGACCCGCCTGGACATCCTGGTCGACCCGATGGGCCGGGTGAACTACGGCCCGTACCTGGCCGATCGCAAGGGCATCGACGGCTGGGTCGCGATGAACACGCAGCAGAAGCTGTTCGGCTGGGAGATCCGCCCGCTGCCCCTGGACGACCTGTCCCGGCTGCGGTTCTCGTCCGCTCCGCCGGGCACCGGCCCGGCCTTCCACCGCGCGACCGTCGCGGTCGCCGAGCCCGCGGACGGGTTCGTCGCCCTGCCCGGCTGGGAGAAGGGCGTGGTGTGGCTGAACGGGTTCAACCTCGGCCGGTACTGGAAGATCGGGCCGCAGAAGGCGCTGTACGCGCCGAAGTCGTTGTGGCGGAAGGGGAAGAACGACCTGGTGGTGCTGGAAATGCATCATCCGGGGACGGTGATCGAGATCCGTCCGGAGGCCGACCTGGGCTGAGGGCGAGCCGTCCCGGCCGATCGCCGAGGGGTCACTGCTCCCCGGCGAGGTTCTCGATCGCCCGCTTCCGGCTGTGGTCGAACACGATCGAACTGCGGAACTGCACGACTTCCTTGCGGCTGCTGAGATCCTCGACGAGGAACGTGTGCAGCCGGGAGACGTCCGGGACCGCGACGTGCAGCAGGAAATCGTCGCCGCCGGCGAGCACGAAGACGGCCATCACCTCGGGCATGGCGAGCGCGTCGCGGCGGAAGCGGTCGATGATCGGCTGGCTGAGCGGGCGGATCTGGGCGAACACCATGGCCTGCACCGACCGGCCCAGCGCGGGCAGGTCGACCTCGGCGTGGAATCCGGTCAGCACCTGGCGCGCCTGCAGCCTGCCGATCCGGTCGGAACAGGTCGACGCCGCGACGCCGACGCGCTCGGCCAGGTCGCGCATCGGGATCCGGGCGTCCTGCTGGAGTTCGCGGACGATGAGGCTGTCAATCCGATCCAGGTTCGGAGATTCGCTCATCTGCCGAACATATCACCGTCGTTGCTCCGACCAGGCGGTGGAAGGGGCAGTGTTGCGTCCGTGAACCGAACAGAGAGTTTCGCCGGGGAAGCACTGCAGGTCGTCCGCGGGTCTAGGTCGGGGGTCGCGATCGCCGTCGCGATCCATTCGACGGCGCGCGGTCCGGCGATCGGCGGGTGCCGGATCAAGGCGTACCCGTCGTGGCGGGACGGGGCGGACGACGCGCTGCGGCTGTCGGCGGCAATGACCACGAAGTGCGCACTGGCCGGTCTTCCCTACGGGGGTGGCAAAACCGTGGCGGCGCTGCCCGCGGAAGGGATGGACCCGGCGCGGCGGCCGGACCTGATCGCCGACATCGCCGAGGCGATCGCCGCGCTGGGCGGGCGGTACCGCACGGGGCCGGACATCGGGTCGACGTCCGAGGACATGGCGGAGATCCACCGGCTCGCGCACGGCTGGGCGTTCTGCCGTCCGGAGAGCCAGGGCGGCAGCGGGACGTCGAGCGTGGCGACGGCGAGGGGAGTCTTGGCGGCGCTTGAAGCCGGGGTCGCGCCGGGCTCAGTCGACGGGTTGCGGATCGGCGTGCTCGGATTCGGCAGTGTCGGGCGGTTGATCTGCGAAGCGCTGATCGAGCGCGGCGCGAAGGTGGTGGTCACCGACGTCGACGAGGGGCTGCGGCCGGTCGCGGAACGGCACGGTGCCGCTTGGACCACGGCTGACCTGGTACGGGAGCAGTTGGACGTGCTCGTGCCTGCGGCGACGGGCGGCTTGCTGACGGTCGAGTCGGCGGCCGCGTGCGGTGCGTCGCTGATCGTGGGACCGGCGAACAACCAGATCGCCGCCGAGGAGGTAGCGACGGTGCTGCGCGACCGGGGAGTCACATGGATTCCGGATGTCGTCGCGAGTGCGGGCGGGATCATTCACGCCGTCGGCCGCGAAGAACTCGGAATGGACGAGGCGGCGGTGAACGCGAAGATCGACGCTATCGGCGACACGACGAATTCAGTACTGGCGCTTGCCCGGGAACGGGAGTGGACGACAGTGCGGGCCGCCCGGGAACTGGCGGCGCTCGCCTGAACGAAGAGCACGCCAAGGCTCTGGGAGCCTTGGCGTGCATTTCCTTTTCCGTGAGGTCAGTACCAATGCGCGCGGCCGCCGATACGGCGTCCGGTCCCGCCGAGCACCGCCAGGATCGCGCCGATCACTACGAGGGCGATCCCGATGCTCCACAAAATCTGGATCGAGGTGATGAACCCGATCACGAGCAGAATGACGCCGAGAACAATCACGGGGAGAACCTCGTCTTTCTTCTCTCGGTGGGGAATGTGGCGTGCTCACTCCCGGATACCCTCACTCGCTCGAGTGAAACATGACTTCGGCGGAGAATGCGGTCCGCGGGCATTCCCGGACACGCACCGTGAATTTGTCACCGCGTTGATCGGTTCGACGGCAGGAATTCAGGCAAATGGCGTAAGGGAGCGCGCCGGCGCCGGGGCCGCCGGGAAACCGGACGAAGCGGCTGATTCCCCGCTCGCCTGCGTCGGCGCGCCCGGACGGGCATCATGGGGTGGTGGCCGGGCCGCCTGCCCGGCAGGAACGACCGAGGACGGGACCGTGACGATGGACGAGCCGACCGACCCCAGTGCCGACCCGGCGCGCGACTTCCGCGTCGAGCGAGCGGACCGGCCCCCGGTCGCGGTGCTGGCGGTGTACGGCGAGGTCGACATGGTCACCGCGCCGCTGCTGACCGCCGCGGTCGACGAGGCGCTCGCCGGGGCCCCGCCGATGCTGGTGCTGGACCTCGCCGCGGTGGAATTCCTGGCCTCCGCCGGGCTGACCGCGCTGGTGACCATCACCCAGCACCGGGCGTCCGGAGCCAGCCTGCGGATCGTCGCGTCCGGCCGGGCGACGATGCGGCCCATCCAGCTCACCGGGCTGGAGCAGACCCTGCCGCTGTACTCGACCGTCGACGCGGCGCTGGCCGGGTCCTGACCTGGGAAGTCTCCTTCGGACAGACAGCACGGGTGAACTCGCCGCGCACCGGGTAACCGGGCGGCGGAGAGGTTCCGGGGCAGCCGCAAGCGCTGGCGCCGCGAGCAGAAAGCCCGTCGAACGGGGGAGAACATGCGCATCGGCTACACCTTGATGACTGAACAGACCGGGCCGCGCGAGCTGGTCGGCTGCGCGACCGCCGCTGAGCAGGCCGGATTCGACTTCGCGGCCTGCAGCGACCACTATTCGCCGTGGCTGGCCGAACAGGGGCACGCACCGTACGCGTGGAGCGTGCTCGGCGCGGTGGCCCAGGCGACCGAACAGCTCGAACTCATGACGCTCGTGACCTGCCCGACCATGCGGTACCACCCGGTGGTGGTCGCGCAGAAGGCCGCGACGGTGCAGTTGCTGTCCGACGGCCGCTTCACCCTCGGGCTCGGCTCGGGGGAGAACCTGAACGAGCACGTCGTCGGCATGGGCTGGCCGTCGGTGTCGGTCCGGCACGACCGGCTCGCCGAGGCCGTCCAGATCATCGGCGGCCTGTTCGACGGCGGAACGTTCACCTACACCGGAAAGCATTACCGGGCCGACGGGGCGAAGCTGTGGGACCTGTCGCCGACCCGGGTGCCGATCGCGATCGCGGTGTCCGGCCCGAAGTCGGTGAAGCGGTTCGCGCCGGTGGCCGACGCGATGGTCGCGGTCGAGCCGAAAGCCGAGCTGTGCACGGAATGGGACCACGAGCGGCTCGGACCGCCGACGCGCAAGATCGGGCAGCTGCCGGTCTGCTGGGACCCGGACCGCGGGGCGGCGATCCGGCGGGCGCACGAGCAGTTCCGGTGGTTCGGCTCGGGCTGGCCGGTGAACACGGAACTGCCGGGAACGCAGGCCTTCGACGCGGCGACCCAGTACGTGCGCGAGGACGACGTGGCGGCGGGGATTCCGTGCGGTCCGGATGCCGGGCCCATTGTGGACGCGGCGAAGCAGTTCGCGCAGGCCGGGTTTACGGATCTGGCGTTGGTGCAGGTTGGTGGGCCGGAGTATCAGCCGGAGTTCATGAAGTTTGCGGAGCGGGAGTTGTTGCCTGCGTTGCGGTAGCGGATCGAGGGAGCTGGGCCCGGGTGTCGAGGCGCCCGGGCCCAGCTGTGGGTCACGGGTGTCGCAGCAGCGCCCCGAATCCGTCGGTCAGGTCGAGGTGCTCGTCGTGCAGGCCGGGTTCACGGATCTAGCGTTGGTGGGCCGGAGCATCAGCCAGAGTTCATGAAGTTCGCGGAGCGGGAGTTGTTGCCTGCGTTGCGGTAGCGGATCGAGGAAGCTGGGCCCGGGTGTCGAGGCACCCGGGCCCAGCTGTATGTCACGGGTGTCGCAGCAGCGCCCCGAATCCGTCCGCCAGGTCGAGCCGTTCGTCGATCACCACGACGTCCGCGCCGACTGCCACCGCTGCGTAGGGCAGGGCTTCGTCCGCGCGTCGACGGGCTGGGTCGGCCACACCGAGTGCGTCCAAACGGGATTGGGCGACGCCGACCTGCGTCGGTTCCGAACCGGTGTACACACTGGCCTCGCCGGAGTCGCCGACCAGCAGCGTCTCGACATTCGCCTCCGCCAGCGCCGCGGTGACGGCGGACAATCCCGTGACCGCCAGGGCCGATTCGCGAGCGGCGTCGGCACGGAAGCGTTCGGCAAGATCGTCCAGCTCGCGCAATCGTTGCCCGGTAAGCACTTCGTGCACGGCCCGGTCCAGTTCGGCCCGGCCGGCGCCGGAGGCTCGGCTGCCCGCGTCGACCTCCGCGGCGAGCGAACGGGCCGGTTCGGGCAGGCGCTCGTGCAGTTCGGTGCGGGCTTGGACCTCGCCGGCCAGCACGATCGCTCGCGGCCGCACGCGTTCGGCGGTCTTCGCGAGGTGATCGGCGACCTCCGAAAGGTTGTTGTGCGCGGTCTGCTCCGCATGCGACTGGATGTCGCGGTGCGCGGGACCGCCGCCGCGAACCTTGTGCACCGGGTGCTCCTGCCCGTGCACGGTCTCGGTTTCGACACTGCCGTCCGGCCGGTGCACCTCGATGTCCGCGCCGGTCCGGTCGACGAGCACCACCAGATGCGCGGGCGCTTCTTCCAGATGGCTCACGGTCGGCAGGAAGTACGGCAGCGCGGAGAACCGCGCCACCTGCGTCGGCGGCGGAGCCGCGAGCCGCCGGTCGAGCAGGACGTTGCCGTGCGCGGCGACGAGCGTGCGCCCGGCCCGGCCGACCGGCGGCGAGCTTTCTTCAACGGCGCGCAGGACGGCATCGACGCTCGGCCGGTCGGCGCCCTGGTCCTCGAGCGCGGCCTCGATCTCCTTGAGCCGCAACCGCAATTGCTTCGCCGCGTCCTCGGTGTCGTGCGATTCGTCGAAGTGCACCGAGACGAACGGTCCGTCGGTCAGCAGCGCGCGCAGTTCGTGTGTGTCCATTTCGGATTCTTCCTCCCAATTTTCGGGACAGCCTCACCGGGTTCGCGGCAGCTCGGGCGAGGCGGTGTCCAGCGGGACCCCGCCGGAACGGACGAGTCCCAGCTGGACAGTCTGTCGCCGGCCCGCCTTCTCCAGCGCCCAGTCGGTCGCGGTGCGCAGGCGGTTTCCCGGCAGCGACAGCAGGTGGTAGCCGCGGGTCACCAGCCGGGCGGGAAGGCCCGCCAGCGGGATGTGCAGCGGATTGGCCGCGCCCTGGCCGGACCCGAGGTCGACCGCGAAGCCGAGGTCGTGGTGCCGGTACTTGCGCGCGCGGCCGACGCCGAGCGACGCGGCGACGTTGTTCCCGGCCAGTTTTCCTTGCCGCTGCGCGTGTTGCGCGGTCATCGGCGTGGTTTCGCCGGGGCGGGTCAGGTCCGGCACCGCCGCCGCGTCGCCGCAGGCGAACACGTCGTCGCGGCCCGGCACGTTCAGCTCCGGCGTGACGACCAGCCGGCCCTTCACGGTTTCCAGGCCGAGGTCGGAGACCAGCGGATCGGGGCGGACGCCCACGCACCACACGAGCGTGTGCGTCGGGACAGCGTCGCCGGTGGTCAGCGTGACGCCTTCGACGTCCGCCTGGTCGACCGAGGTCTTCATCCGGACCTCGACGCCGCGCTCGCGCAGCACCCGGTCGGCGGTGGCGCCGAGCCGGGGGTCCAGTTCGGGCAGCACGCGTTCGGCGATGTCCAGCAGCAGCCAGCGAATCTGCTGCCCTTCGAGTTCGGGGTGGCGGCGCGCGAGGGCGGCGGTGAACTCCGGGCCCTGCGCGGCGACCTCCGTGCCGGTGTACCCCGCGCCGACGACGACGAACGTGCACCGCGCGTCGCGCTCGGCCTGGTCGTCGGTCGCGGCGGCCAGTTCGATCTGCCGGGTCACGTGGTCGCGCAGGTACAGCGCTTCGGGCAGGCCGCGGAATCCGTGCGCGCACTCGGCGACGCCGGGGATCGGCAGCAGCTTGTTGACGCTGCCCGCGGCGAGGATCAGCCGGTCGTAGTCCAGCTTCCGCTCGCGGTTCTCGGGGTCGGTGTAGGTCACGGTGCGGGCGTCGAGGTCGACCGATCCGGCGGTGCCCAGCGCCAGCCGCACGCCGCGCAGAGTGTCCGGAATGGACACCGCGACGTGCCGGGGGTCGACGATCCCGCTGGCCACCTCCGGCAGCAACGGCAGGTACAGGAAATAGTCGGTGGGGTTCAGCACGACGATCTCGGCGCGGTCCCCGAGGGTGCGCAGCAGTTTGTGCGCCGCGTGGTACCCGGCGAACCCGCCGCCGACGATCACGACTCGCATGGGCGGCCTCCTTTCGCTCGACGGGTACCCGGAGCGCGGCCGCGCAATCGCGCCGGTTTCGCCCCGCCGCGTCCCGGGCACCCGGGTCCGGTACCCGATGGCGAGGAGGAGCGCATGAGCAGCACGATCACCGAAATCGTGGACGTGGACGTCCCGGTGTCGACCGCGTACAACCAGTGGACGCAGTTCGAATCGTTCCCCGAGTTCATGGAGGGCGTGGAGGAGATCCGCCAGCTCGACGCCACGCACACGCACTGGGTGACCCGGTTCGGCGGCGTCGGCAGGGAGTTCGACGCGACGATCACCGAGCAGCACCCGGACGAGCGGGTCGCGTGGCGCTCGGATTCCGGGCCGGACCACGCCGGGGTGATCACCTTCCACCGGCTGGGGGACACCAAGACGCGCGTCACCGCGCAGATGGAGCTCGACCCCGAGGGCCTCGCCGAGAACGCCGCCGACAAGCTCGGCATCCTCGACCGGCGCGTGAAGGGCGACATGCTGCGGTTCAAGCAGTTCATCGAACAGCGCGGACGCGAAACGGGCGCGTGGCGCGGCGACGTGGAACGCCCGAGCTGATTCGCGGGGTAGCGAACCCCGCACAAGATCCGTAGCGAAAGGAGAACAGCATGGCCCGCGTGGCAGTGCTCGTGGACGAAATGACCGAGGACGACGAATTCCGGGTGCCGTGCGAGCGGTTGCGCTCCGCCGGGCACGAGCCGGTGGTGGTCGGCCTGGCGAAGGGCAAGAAGCTGACCGCGTTGCACGGCACCGAAATCACGACCGACCAGGCCGTGGACGACGTGGCCGCGGCGGACTTCGACGCGGTCGTGGTGCCCGGCGGGTACTCGCCGGACAAGATCCGCACCAGCGAGCCGATGGTCGCGCTGGTCCGGGAAACGGCCGCCGCGGGCAAGCCGGTCGCGGCCGTGTGCCACGGTCCTTGGCTGCTCGCCGAGTCCGGATTGGCGCGCGGCCGGACGGTGACGTCGTGGCCGTCGCTCCAGACCGACCTGCGCAACGCCGGTGCGGAGTGGGTCGACCGCGAAGTCGTGACGGACGACGGCGTGATCACGTCGCGGAATCCGGACGACCTGCCCGCGTTCTGCGACGCGCTGCTGGAACGGCTGAAGTAGAGCTGGACGTACGTGAGGGGAACCCTGAAGGAATCAGATTCCTTCAGGGTTCCCCTCACGTATCTCTGTTTCGCCGTGGCGGCTAAGGCTCAGGACAGCGCGAACCGGATGCCGAAGTGGTTGAGTGTCGCGGGGAGCCGCCCCGGCTGGAGGCCGGCGGCGGTGCCTCGCGGCGCGAAACCCGCTTGCTGCAACAGAGCGGCGAGCAGCGTTGACGCGGTGAAGAGCACGACGTCGCGGCCCGGGCACACGCCCGGCCCGGCGCTGAACGGCACGAGCGCGGGATTGGCTTTGGCGCGGCCGTCCAGCCAGATGTCCGGGACGAAGGAATCCGCGTACGGCAACGTTTCCGGGTCGCGATGGAAGAACGGCGTGTAGATCAGGAACGACGTTCCCTCGGGGCCCCACGCGGTGTCCTCGGTGCTTTCGCGCAGCAGAGCGGGTGTCGTCGGCCAGAGCCGGATGGACTCCAGGACACAGGCGCGCAAGTACGGAAGCTGTTGCGGCTTCGAGAGATCCGCTTCGGCGACTTCCCGGCGGGCCTCGGCGAGCTCGTCCGGATGCGTTGCGAGCAAGGCAAGTGCGCGCAGGGTGGCGATCGCGGCGGCGTCGAAGGCGAACAGCCAGTGCGGCACCTGCCCGGTCGGGTCGTCCTCCTCATCGGCCGGCTGGTTCGCCATCGCCGCGCCGAGGCTGCCCGGGCGGTCCAGGCCGAGCTGACGGTCGAGCAAAGACTGGAACTGGCGGCGCTGGTCCTCGCGGCGCGGGTGCGCGAAGGCCCAGTTGGCGTTGAGCCGCAGCTGGTCCAGCAGATCGGTGACGCGCCGGTCGGCCGTGGTGTCGCCGCCGAGCACGATCTTGCGGATGATCGTCCAGAAGTGCTCGGTGAACTGGGTCGCGTCGAGGTCGGGGAAGCCGGAAAGCATTTCGTGCGCCTCGGTGCGGATGGTGTCTGCCCAGGTGCCCGCGAGTTCGTGTGCGGCCCGGCCTGGTTCGAGGACGGTTTCGTTGAGCTTCCGCCGCCGCGCGCGGTTGGCGCCGCCGGAGATCAGGACGCCGTGCGGCTGGAAATGGCGCAGGGCCGCGTCTTTTTCAGTGGTGTCCGGGCTGAACGGGCTCGGCGTGCCCGCCAGCAGCGAGCCGACGTGGTTCGCCTCGAGCACCAGGCGGAACGAGCGGCCCGGGACCGGCAGGTCGAGCGGACCGGGCCCGTAGCGGGCGCGCAGGTCGTGCAGCAGGCGGATGCCCGAGCGGTCGACGTGCAGTTTCTGCGCCGCGGCCATCGCGCGGGGGCGGCGTTTGATCAGTCCGATGCCGACGGTGGGGGCGACCACCCGCGCGAGGATGCGTCCGGTGTCGCGGGCCGACGCCCGCTGCGGGCGGATGTCGGCCGGGGGCAGTTCGGACAAGTCCGGGCTCGCGGTCGCGTGGGTAGTCGCCATGCTGTTCGGATACCCGGGCCGGTCCGGGCGAAACCTGGCGATGCTCGTGTCCATTGTGGACGATTGGAACCGCCAGGTGCGGAACGGTTCCGCGGGCGAGAGCGAGGTCCGGACAGTCCACAATGCCGTCGGCGGGGCCGGATTCGGGCTGGTCGCGGGCACTGCGCTGCGGTACCGTCGTCTCAGGAGCGGTTCAGCCCACGTGCCGTCGCCTTACCCCAAGCGGCCCGCTTGATCCGGGCCCGGGGCCGGGCCGCACTGATTCGGCCCGGTCTCGCATCCGCGAGGAGGGCTCGATGCACGAAACGTTTGCTTGCCTGCCGGGCGCACCGGCGAGAATCGCGATCACCGCCACCGCCGGCGAAACCGTCGTCGCGGTGTCCGACGAACTGGACCGGCGCTCCACCGACCGGCTCCGCGACGTGCTGGCCGAGGAGACCGCGCTGGGCCCGCCGAAGGTGGTCGTCGACGTCTCCGGCCTCACGTTCTGTTCGGTCAGCGGCCTGGAAGTACTGGTCGAAGCCGCGCGGGAGGCGTCCCTGGCGGGCGTCGCGTTCGTCGTGGTCGCCGCACAGCACGCCGTCCTGCGGCCGCTGCGCGTTCTCGGGCTCGACCGGGAGCTGCGGGTGGTCGAACGCCTCTCCGACGCCCTCGCGCCGAGCGCTGCCCCGAGCACGCTGGCGGCTGACGTCCGTTAACCCCGTTCGCCCGGCCCGGCCCGCTCAGCGGGCCGGGCTCGAACTGTGCCCGTGAGCTGGGCGGAGCCGAGCGAGGACCCTGCCGCGCGCCCGAGATCCGAGTACCGTGGCAAGCGCTGGAGAACGTCCGGGCCGAAGGGAGGTAACCGTGGAGGGCGGAACGGTCGATTGCTCGGCCGTGGTGCGGCTGAGCGGCGACCCCACGGGGTTGCGCGGAGAGGTGGGCAAGGCGCTGGCCGCGGAGCCGCGGACGGTGGTTTTCGAGCTGAGCGAGCTGACCTCGTTCTCCCGCGAAGACCTCGCAGCGCTGCGCGAGACCGCCCAGCCGAGCGAAGCGGTCTTCGCCTGCCAGGAGGGCGGGGTGGCCCGCCAGGTGCTCGAGGAGGAGGGCGTCCTGTTCTCCGATTCGGCGTCCGAGGCGCTGGCGTACGACGACAAATCGCTGCGGCCGTCCGGCGAGCGGTTCCGGACTCTCACGGAGATGCTTCTGGCGGCGCGGAGCGTCGGCGATGTCCTGCAGCTGATCGTGGACGCGACGGCTTCGCTGGTGCCCGCCGCGGATCTGGTGTCGATCACCCTGCGCGCGCCGGACGGCAACTTCCACACCGCGGCCTACACCGATCCGGCGGCCGCCGACCTGGACCTGCTGCAGTACAAGCTCGAGGAAGGCCCGTGCCACGACGCGGCGGTGCCGGACCGCCCCGAGTTCCTGGAAGCCGCTGACCTGCGCCGGGACGCACAGTGGCCGCGGTGGTCCCCGGCGGTAGCCGAGCTGGGCTGGCGCGCGGTGCTGGCGACCGCACTGGCCGACGACGCCGTGGCGCGGTTCTCCGGCGCGCTCAACCTCTACTCGCGCACTCCCGGCGGCCTGACCGATGCCGACCGCGACGTCGTGCTGCTCCTGGCCAGCCACGCGACCCTCGCGGTGGCCGAAACGGACGCGGTGACCCGCAACGAGCTGAACCAGGCCCAGTTGCGGCGCGCGCTGGACAGCCGCGACGTGATCGGCCAGGCGAAAGGCATCATCATGGCGCGCCGGGGGCTCGACGCGCAGCAGGCGTTCGACCTGCTGCGCCGGACCTCGCAGCAGCTGAACGTGAAGCTGGTCCACCTGGCGGGCACGCTCGCCGCCCGGCACGAGGAACTGGACGGGCCGATCGCGGAGCTGGGGGAGCCCGACCCGGTGTGACGGCCGGGGCGTCGCGGGCGGGGTGTCGAGGGCACTGGCCGGGCGATCGCGTGGCGGGGATGGTTTTTGCCGGTTGAGCAGCGGCTGGCTTCCGGCTCTCTGCGTGGGGAACGGCCGGGGACGTGGGCTCGGGTGATCGCGAGTCGGGCACGGCTTCCTGCTTGCTGAGCTCCGGGCGCGGGCTTCCGGCTCTCGTCGCGGTCGGGGGCGTCCGATACGGGTTTCGCTTCCTCAGCAGCAGACGCAGCGTGCGGAGCACGGACTCGGTTTCCCCACTCGGGCAGCGCGACTGACCGCCGAATACGAGGTGTCCGGAGCCGCTCCGCCGGGTAGCCGGGGACGGAGGATTCGACTGAGGAAGGAGCCCGTCATGGTGCACCCCGTGCCGCCCGGACCGGAGCCCGTCCCGTCGCCGCCGGAGCCGGTGCCGCCGTTCCCGCCGGAGCCCGCCCCGCCGCCGCGTCCCGGGCCGGGACCGTTGCCGCCGCCGGAGCCGCCCGTCCCGCCGAAGCCGCGGTGACGGGGTAGCCAGCTTGGGCGCGGGGCCCGATTGCCGGGCGAGGCGACCGGGTACCTCCCGGGAAAGCGCCGCACGGGAACGGAGGCCGGTGATGGACGAAGCGGACCGGGCCGAACCGGGAGTCGTGGTCGGGGACGACGGATCCGACGGCGCCCGCCTGGCCGTCGACTGGGCGGCCGCCGAGGCGGAGGCGCTCGGGACCTGTCTCGTGCTCGTCCGGACGATGACGCTGCCGATGCCGAACGTGGACTTCGTGCCCGGCGTGATCACCCCGGTCGCGGGCGAGATCGTGGCCGATCAGTCCGTGGTGGACTACGCGGAGAAGGAGCTGGCCGAGGTCGCCGCCGAGATCGGCCGGAAACGGCCGGGGCTGCCGGTGCGCACGCGGGTGCGGTTCGGCCGGGCGAGCTGGGAACTGGCGGACATCGGACGGCAGGCGGAGCTGATCGTGGTCGGCGCGTCCGGCCGCGGCGGGCTGCCCCGGCTGCTGCTCGGGTCGACCGCCTCGCAGGTGGTGCACACGAGCGCGCGTCCGGTCGTCGTGGTCCGTCCGTCGGGGAAGAAGACCGGGCGCGTCGTGGTCGGCGTGGACGGATCGCCGGCGAGCGTCGCGGCGGTGCGGTACGCGTACGACTTCGCCGACCGGCACGGTTGCGCCTTGCACGCGGTGCACGTGTGGTCGGAACCGCCGGAGGACGTCTTCGGCCCGGCCCGCTCCGGCGGCGAGGGGCAGCAGACCCCGGAGGACGAGGGCGAACGGCTGCTCGCGGAATCGCTGACCGGTCTCGGCGAGCGGCATCCGGACGTCGTGGTGCGGCGGGAGGTCGCGCTCGGCAGCGTGGCCGAGGTGCTGCTGGACCACGCGGAATCGGCGACGCTGCTGGTGGTCGGCGGGCACGGTCGCGGTGCGTTGCGGGGTGCGTTCCTCGGTTCGGTGAGCCACGCGATGGCCTATCACGCACCGTGCCCGGTCGCGATCGTCCGGGAGGGCGTCGAGGAACACCCGGGCTAGCGCTGCAAGCTCCGCCGCACCAGCGCTGCCGCCAGCCGGGCCGGATCTTCGCCAGGCACCAGTTTCGCGAGACGTTTCGGATCGTCGGGCAGACCGGCTTTCTTCGCGCCGGCCAAGGCTTTTCGGTCGAAGTACGGGCGCAGCCACGGCCACACCGCCTGTGCCTCGCGGCAGAAGATCTGCGCGCCGGTCGGGCCGATCCGGGGGAACTCGGCGATGAGCTTTTCCAGCCGTCGCGGGTCGCCGTCGGCGGCGTCGGCCATGCGGCGCAGATCGTCGCGATACTGGTCGCGGATGAACTCGGCGCCTTCGCCGAGGTGGTGCGAAGTGCTTTCGTCATACCGGACGTAGTGGGCGCGGCCGAGCGCGTCAACGCGTTGCTGCCACGTGGAATCGCGCATCGCGGCCGGGGACCGCCAGCCCGAACGGGAGAGTTCGCGTGCGGCGGCGACCGCGATGCCGGCGCTGATCCGCGTCGACAACAGGGTGGCGAGAACCAGCAACCGGTACAGCGGCTGCGGTTTGTCGGCCAGCTTGATCCCGGCTTCCTCGGCGAACGTCGTGCCGTGTTCGGCGAGGAGTTCGTCCACTCGGCGCATGCGGGCCGGTTTCCCGTTCGGGCGGAAGCAAAACTCAGCGCTGGTCAGGGAAAGGTTCCTTGGCGAACTCGACGCACAGCCGCCAGCCGTCCGTGCCGGGCGCGGGTTCGGTCCAGGCGTCGAGCGCGTCGGTCAGCGCGCGCAGGATGTGCCAGCCGACCTCGTCCGGTCCGGGCGGGAACGCCCACGACGACGTGGTGGCGACGGTGACCGTCATCCGGCCGGCGCAGCGGAACGCGCATTCGAGAACCGCGCCGTCGTCCGCCCGGCGGGCCTGCGCCGCCACCGCCTCGTCCACGGCCAGCCGGAGATCGGCCACCTCGTCGACGGTGAACTCCGCCGGGGCGGCGACGTCCTCGGCCACCATCCGGGCGAGGAAGAGCAGTTCTCCGTGTGCCGGAAGACGCAGCTCGACCACGGGGGAAACCGCGGCCAGCACGCCCGTTCCGTCCGTGTCGCGCTGAACCATGCGTTTCGGGTTACCCCGTCCGCGCCCCGCCAACCATCCCCGTCCGGCGGCACCCGAACGGCCCGTTTCCGGCGCGGCACGGCGGGTAACCGGGGGATCGGAGCACGCAGGGAAAGGAGTACCCGGCATGAGCACCAACGCATACCTCTCGTTCCTCGCGATCGGGATCGCGCTGGTCCTGGTGGACGGCCAGATCATCTACCGCAGCGGCCGCCGTTACCTCGCGAACGCCTACGGGGACCCCGGAGCCGGTGCGTCGATGACCCGGCTGGTGACCGTGTTGTTCCACCTCGTGACCCTGGGCGTCCTGGCCCTGGTGTCGCTCGTCGACCTCGGCGGCAGCGACTTGCCGGGCGTGGTCGGCCGGGTGGGCGTGCTGTTGCTGATCCTGGCGTTGGCGCACGCGGCGACGCTGGGTGCGCTGGCGCGGATTCGCGGGGAGCAGGACGTGGCGGACGCGATCGCGCATCGGGACGAGCGGCGGGCGCGCCGGTCGGAGACGGACCTGCAGGCTCCGACGGTGACGCCGGTGCCGGGTCAGGAGGGCCGGCATCCGGATGTGAGCCCGTCGTTGGAGCAGCGGTCGCCGTATACGGCTTGAGTGAGTGCGCAGGGACCGGTGCGTTTCCGCGAAAACACCGCGGAAACGCACCGGTCTCTCTGTATGCCGCACTGTCTACAAGCGAGGGTCGACCGGCTCCGATTCCAAGGCCAGCACGGCGAAAACGCACTCGTGCACGCGCCACATCGGCTCGTCGCGGGCGAGTCGGTCCAAGGCTTCGAGGCCGAGGCCGTACTCCCGCAGCGCCAGCGATCGCTTGTGGCCGAGGCCTCGTTGCCGCAGCCGGGTCAGGTGGCGTTCTTCGGTGTAGTCGGGGCCGTAGATGATCCGCAGGTACTCCCGTCCGCGCACCTTCAGCCCTGGCTGCACCAGCCCGCGCGAGCCGCGGACCAGGTTGGCGGCCGGTTTGACCACCATGCCCTCGCCGCCGTTCGCGGTGAGTTCGGTCCACCAGTCGAGGGCCGCCGCGACTGAGGCGGGGTCGGTGGTGTTGACCGGCAAACGTCCCGTCGGGGCCAGGAAACCGTCGCTGCTTTCGACGAGTCGGTCCGCCAGGGCGAGATGCCAATCGTGCGGCCGCTTGTGGTGGGCCTGGCCCGCCGACGCCAGCACCTGGAACGGCGCGAAGCGCACGCCGTCGAGGCCGTCGGTCGGCCAGCAATAGCGTCGGTACGACTCGGCGAACGCGTCCGCGTTGGTGGCGCGGGAACGCGTGCGCTCCAGCAAAGCGGACACGTCGAGACCGGACTTCTCAGCGGCGGCCAGCGCACTCACGGCAGCCGGGAGAGCCGAGCGCGCAGCAGCGCCGACCGCCGCGTACTGGTCGCGCAGCAACTGCTCGGCCTTCACGCTCCACGGCAGCAGTTCGCCGTCGAGCAGCAGCCAGTCTGAGCCGAGTTCGTCGAACAGACCGGCCTTCTCCGCGGCCGCGCGGATGCGGTCGACCGCTTCGGCCGTAAGCGTTTCGGGGAAGAAATGCCGTCCGGTCCGCGTCCACACCGCGCCGAGGGCGTCGCCGGGTGCGCCGAAGCGGGCGCGGGCCGCGTCGAGCGAGCGGCACACGAGGGCGACGGCGCGCGAACCCATGTGCTTTTCCTCGCACACCACGGAATCCACGCCTTCCGCGCGGAAATAGTCGAACGCCTGCGAAGGGTGTTCCAGCAGCCCGTCGGCCGTCGCGGTGGCGACCGGCGACATCGTCGGCGGCAGGTAGACCAGCCAGCGCGGGTCGATCGCGAACCGCGACATCACCTCCAAAGCCGCCGCGGCGTTCTCCTCGCGGACGCCGATCCGCTTCTGGTAGGCAGTCTCGATCACGCGGCGGCCCAGGACGTCGGTGACGTCGAGAACGCCCGGGTCGCGCCGTGCGACCGGCTCCGCGGCGGCCGGGTTGGCGGGGAACGGCTTGGCGGGCTCGTAATAAACCTCGGCCGCCGGGACGGAGACGATCTCCTTTTCCGGATACCGCAAGGCCGTGAGCGTCCCGCCGAACACGCAACCGGTGTCCAGGCACAGGGTGTTGTTCACCCATTCCGCGGAGGGCACCGGGGTGTGGCCGTAGACGACCATCGCGCGGCCGCGGTACTCGTTCGCCCACGGATAACGCACGGGCAGGCCGAATTCGTCGGTCTCGCCGGTGCTCTGCCCGTACATGCAGAAGCTCCGCACCCGTCCGGACGCGCGGCCCTGGAAGCGTTCGGTGATCCCCGCGTGCGCGACGACCAGCTTGCCGCCGTCCAGGACGTAGTGGCTGATCAGGCCGTCCATGAATTCCTGTGCTTCGGCCCGGAACTCGGCCGTCTCCGCCGCGAGCTGCTCGATCGACTCCGCGAGCCCGTGCGTGACCTGCACGTTCCGGCCGCGCAGCGCGCGCAGCAGCTTGTGCTCGTGGTTTCCGGTGACACAGAAGGCATTTCCCGCGCGGACCATGCCCATGACGAGCCGCAGCACGCCCGGCGTGTCCGGGCCGCGGTCGACGAGATCGCCGACGAACACCGCCCTTCGCTCCGGATGCCGCGCCCCGATCGCACGGCCCTCGTCGTCGCGCTCGACGGCATAGCCGAGTTCGCCGAGCAGCGCTTCAAGCTCTACGCGGCAGCCGTGGATGTCGCCGACGATGTCGAACGGCCCGGTCTCGTGCCGCAAGTCGTTGTACAGCGGGACGCGCGTGATCGTCGCCTCTGCGGTCTCCTCCGGCGTACGCAAGACGTGCACTGTCCGGAAGCCTTCCTTCTGCAGACTCCGCAACCCGCGGCGCAGCTGATCTCGCTGCCGCCGGACCACGTGCGCGCCGAAGGTCCGGTCCGGGCGCTCGGCGTTGCGCGCGACGCACAGTGATTCCGGCGGGTCCAAAACGATCGCCACCGGCAGGACGTCGTGTTCCTTCGCCAGCGCGACCAGCGATTTGCGCGAGTCGGGCTGCACGTTGGTGGCGTCGATCACGGTCAGCCGTCCGGCGGCGAGCCGCTTGCCGGCGATGTAGTGCAGGACGTCGAAGGCGTCGTTGGTCGCCGACTGGTCGTTCTCGTCGTCGGACACCAGCCCGCGGCAGAAGTCCGACGAAATCACCTCGGTCGGCTTGAAATGCGCGCGGCCGAACGTCGATTTGCCGGACCCGCTCGCGCCGACGAGCACGACCAGGCACAAATCGGGGATCTCAAGGGTGCTCATGCCGCGTCTCCTTTCGTGAACAGGGCCAGCTGCGTCGCCGGACCGACCTCGGGGTCGTCGGAACCGACCGGCAGCATCCGCACGCCGTAGCCGTGACTGCTCGCGACCCGCTCCGCCCACACGCGGAACTCGGCGCGCGTCCACTCGAAACGGTGGTCGCGGTGGCGCAGCTTGCCCGCGGGCAGCGACTCGAAACGCACGTTGTACTCGCGGTTGGGCGTGGTCACGATGACCGCTCGCGGCGCGGCGAACTCGAACACCGTGCGCTCCAGCGCTTCGAGCCGCGGCGGGTCGACGTGCTCGACGACCTCCATCAGCACCGCCGCGTCGAGCCCGGCGAGCCGGTCGTCGCGGTAGGTGAGCGAGGACTGCAGCATTTCCAGCCTCGAACGCTCCATTTCGGACCTGCGCTCCAGCCGCAGCTTCCGCGCCGCGACCTGCAGCGCGCGAGCCGAGACGTCCGTAGCCACGATCCGCTCCACCGACTTCTCGGCCAGCAGATCGCGCACCAGCGCGCCCTCGCCGCAGCCGAAGTCGCCGACCGAACGCGCTTGCAGCGACCGGAGCACGGCCATGATCGTGCCGCGCCGCTGCTCGGCCAACGGCACCGGACGATCCGGCGCTTCGAGGACCGCGGGCGCAGCGAGCGCGTTGTCGATTTCCTCGGGCTCGGAATCGTCCACTTCGGCCAGCCGCGTCAACGCAGCGGTCGTCAATGCCCGGCGATGCGCGAGGTAGCGGCGGGTGATCAGCTCCTTCTCGGGATGCCCGGCGAGCCAGTCGCCGCCGGCGCGCAGCAGCTTGTCGATCTCCTCTTCGCTGACCCAGTAATGCTTCGCGTTGTCGAGGACCGGAAGCAGCACGTAGACGTGGTTGAGCGCGTCGGACAGCCGGAACTCGCCGGTGAGCCGCAGGTCGACATAGCGTGAATCGCCCCACTGCGGGAACTGCGGATCCAGCGGAAGCACGGTGGCCTCGACCGTCCAGCCGAGCGGTTCGAACATCCGGCGCACCAGGTCGGCGCCGCCCGGACACGCGGGCACCCGGATGTCGAGCGGGATCGCAGCGGCCGCCAGCTCCGGATGCGACTTGCACCGCCCGGCCAGCGCGGTGCGGAAAACTTCCTTGAGCGCCACGGAAAGCAGGCTCGACGCGGCATAGGGACGGTCGTTGACGTACTGGCCGAGCGTGAACCCGTCGCCGGCACCGGTCTTGCCGCGCACCAGCGCCACTGGGTCGACCTCGAGCATGAGCGCGGCGGTGCACCGCTCGTCGGACGTCTCGGGGTAGAAGACGTGCGCTTGCCCGGCGGAGTGCTCGAACGACTGCACCCGGCCCGGGTGCTTGTGCAGCAGGTACCCCAGGTCGGACGCGGGCTGGTGGGTGGTGGTGACTGTCAGGAACACCAGGGGAGTATTCCGGATGGCATTCGCCCGTGTCGCGGGAGTTTCCGGATGTGTCTTTGATGACGTCCAGCGCCGGTAACGATTCGCGAAACCGGAAAGATCTACCACCGAGCACGAGACGGGGAGTTCTTTCAGGCGGCAACGGTGCACTGCCTGTGCGGCTTACCCGAGCACTGTCAATTTCTTCGACGACCACGGCTGGTCCAGAACAGGGAAACACGATGATCGACCAGGACTCCGCCGCACCGCGCACGGATCGCCGATACCGGCTGGCGACCGCGGCGGTCGTGCTGGCCGTCACAGCCGTGCTGGGCGGTTCGGGCTGGTGGCTGTTCAGCGGACGCACCGTGGGCGGGTACGCGCTGCCGGACGGCGCGATCCCGATCGGCGACCGTGACGTCTGCGCCAACACCGTGACGGTCATGCTCGGCACCGATGCCGAGATGACGGCGGTCGCCCGGGCGCTGCGCGGCGATCCCCGGGTCCTGCGGTCCTACACCGAGAACAAGCAGGACAGCTACGTGAGGTTCCGGAAGATGTTCGCGAACGAGCCGGAGCTGCTCGAGCTGACGTCAGCCGACGCCCTGCCCGCTTCGGTGACCGTGGTGCCGAAGGACCAGACCGACACCGAAGGCATCGCCGAACAACTCCGCGTCCAGTTCCCCGAGGCCCGGAAAGTCAGCGACAACACGGATCTCCGCAGCAGGATCACCGGCCCGGGCTATCGGGACCCGACGTGCCCGCCCAGCGGAGAACGCTCCCCCTGAGCAGCCGCGGGCTCCGGACGCTCCGCACACAGCCAATCACCGGGAATAAACTTCCCATTAACTGGGAAAAGCGGCTAGGAACCCGCCCGTCCGCGACGTAGCGTGCCCGCCATGACAAGCGCGGATGCCAACCGGAGAGCCGGGACCAGGGCGGCGCGGATCCTGGCGGTGTTCGCCGAGCGGGAGAGCGCCACGGCGGAGGAGATCTCCGTCGGCACCGGGATCCCGTCCAGCGCCGTGTACCGCTACCTGACGACGTTCGTCGAGACCGGCCTCGTGCACCAGTCGCGCACCCGCGGCAGGTATTGCGCGGGCTCGCTCACCGTCCAGATGGCCGAGAACTACCGCCGCGAGGCGCTCGGCCAGGGCGGCGTCAAGCGGCGGCTCCGGCAGCTCGCCGCGGACACCGACGAGCTCGCCGCGTTCCTCATCGCGCGCGACAACGACGTGCTCTGCGTCGAAGCGGCCGAGGGGACCCGCGTCATCCGGTGCAGTTTCTCGCCGGGGCTGAGCAAGCCGCTCGTCTTCGGGGCGAGTGCGCAGGCGTTGCTGGCGCACCTGCCGGAGGACCGGGTCGCGAATTCGGCGAAGGCGCACGGGCTGAGCGGGGAGCAGGTCGCGAAGCTCGAAACGGAGCTGCGCCGGGTCCGGGACCAGGGCTTCGCGGAGAGCGTCGGCCAGGTCGACCCGGGGGTGTGGGGCGTGAGCGTGCCGGTGCTGGACCGGCACCGCAAGCTCGTCGGCGCGGTGAGCACGATGGCCCCGGATTTCCGCGTGCGTCCGCGCCGCGATTCCCTCGTCACGCTCACCCACGCCGCCGCGCAGGACATCAGCCGATTGCAGGAGCACGTGTGAGCACCAGGAAGTGGACCGGACGCGAGGACGGCAGCGGTCCGGAACACCGCCGATGGCACCACGCCGTCAACGAATTCTCCAGCGGCCCCGGGGTTTCGCTGATCGGGTTCGCCAGCGACGCCGGGGTCCGGCGCAACGGCGGACGGCCGGGAGCACGAGGCGGACCGGAAGCGATCCGGCAGGCGCTGGCGTCGTTCGCGATCCGGCCGGAGTTCGTGCTCAGCGACGCGGGGGACGTCGTCGTCGAAGGCGACGAGCTGGAAGCGGGGCAGGAAAACCTCGGCGAGCTGGTCGCGAAGCAGCTCAGCGACGGAAATCTCCCGCTGGTGCTCGGCGGCGGCCACGAAACGGCGTACGGCTCCTACCTCGGCCTCGCCCGCAGCGGCCTGCTGGACGGCCGCCGCCTCGGCATCCTCAACCTCGACGCGCATTTCGACCTGCGGACGGCCGATCGGGCGTCCTCAGGCACCCCGTTCCGGCAGATCGCCGCCGCGGAAGCCGAACGCGGCGCGGAATTCGCCTACGCCGTGGTCGGAATCAGCGAACCCGGCAACACCGCCGCGTTGTTCGAGACGGCCGCCGGGCTGAACGTCCGCCACCTCCTGGACGTCGACTGCCAGGAACGCCATCTGGAAAGAGTTCTCGACTTCGTCCGGGCCTTCGTCGCGGACGTCGACGCGCTGTACCTGTCGATCGATCTCGACGTGCTCCCCGCCGCGCAGGCACCGGGCGTCAGCGCTCCCTCGACCCTCGGCGTACCCGCCGCGGTCGTCCTCGAGGTGTGCCGGCTGGTCGCGAGCGACCCGAAGCTCGCCCTCGCCGACCTCACCGAACTGAACCCCGTCTACGACGTCGACCACCGCACAGCCCGGATCGCGGCCCGTCTCGCGCACACGCTCGTGACGAGCCGTCCGGTCCCGGAAGGACACTGACCATGCCCCCTCAGCGAATCTGGCCGCGGCTCGGCGCCGTGCTGCTGGCCTGCCTGCTCGCGTTCCTGCCCGTGAGCGCGGCGAGCGCGGCCGAGCCGCAGGGCGGGAAGCTCGCCGCGCTGCGGTCCGGGCAGACCGCGCTCCGGGTCGGCACCGACGCCACGTTCCCGCCGTTCGAGTTCACCGACGCCAAGGGCGGCCAGCTCGGTTTCGACATCGACCTCGTCCGGGCGCTCGCGCAGCGCGCGGGCATCAAGAAGGTCGACTTCGTCCAGATGCCGTTCGGGAACATCGTCCCGGCGCTGCAGGCGAACCAGATCGACGTCGGCGCGTCGGCGATCTACATCAGCCCGGCGCGCGAGAAGGCCGTCGACTTCTCGGACATCTACTATCCGGGCGGGCTCGCGGTTTTCGTGTCCGACAAGGACAACTCCGTCACCTCGCTCAAGGATCTCGCCGGCAAGCGGGTCGCGGTCCAGGTGGGCACGAAGTCGGTCGACTGGCTCACCCAGCACCAGCCCGCCGCGCAGCTGATCACGGCGCAGACCAACGAGCAGATGTTCTCGTCGGTGAAACTCGGCCAGGCCGACGCGGTCGTCACCGGGGCTCCCGCCGGGAAGTACTTCATCGCGCAGCAGGGCGGCCTCAAGCAGGTCGGCGACCGGCTGACCGAGGAGAACTACGGCTACGCCTTCCAGAAGGCCGACACCGAACTGCGGACCGCGTTCAACACCGCGCTCAAGCAGATGCGCGACGACGGCACTTACAAGCAGTCCACCGAAAAGTGGTTCGGCGCGGAGAGCACCGCTGCGAAGTCGGGCGGGCACTCGCTGTTCAACTTCTCCACCATCGTCGACTCCTCGGGACAGCTCTGGCAGGGCCTGCTGGTCAGCCTCCAGGTCATCCTGCTCGCGCTGGCGCTGAGCCTGCTGCTCGGCGCGCTCGGCGGATTCGCCAAGCTCAGCAAGATCGCGCCGGTCCGGTGGATCGGCAACGTCTACGTGTCGGTGATCCGCGGGACGCCGTTCGTGGTGCAGCTGTTCTTCATCTACTTCGGACTGCCGCAGCTCGGCCTGCAACTCCCGCCGATGACCGCGGGCATCATCTCGCTCGGGCTCTACAGCGGTTCGTACGTGACCGAGATCTTCCGCGGGGCCGTGCAGTCGATCGACCGCGGACAGCTGGAAGCGGCGCGGTCGTGCGGCATGTCGCAGGTGTCGGCGATGCGGCACGTGATCATCCCGCAGGCGTTCCTGCGGATGCTTCCGCCGCTGGGCAACGAATTCGTGTCGCTGACGAAGAACTCGGCGCTGGTCTCCTTCGTGACCATCCACGAGCTGTTCCTGGTCGGGCAGACCATCATCTCCCGCACCTTCGACGCGCTGACCGTGTACCTGTTCATCGGCCTGCTGTATTACCTGCTCACCAACCTGATCAGCGGCACCACGCGCACCCTCGAGAAGAAGATGGCGGTGTACATCTGATGGCACTGTTGGAAGTTCACGGCCTCGCCAAGTCCTACGGGGACGTCCAGGTACTCGACGGGATCGACTTCGCGATCGAACCCGGTCAGGTCGTCGCGGTGATCGGGCCCAGCGGCGGCGGGAAGTCCACCTTCCTGCGCTGCCTCAACCTCCTGGAGACCCCGACGTCGGGCCGCGTCTCGTTCGACGGCGAGGAACTGACCGGGCGCGGCGTCGATCTTGACCGGCTGCGGTCCCGGATGGGCATGGTGTTCCAGCACTTCAACCTGTTCCCGAACATGACAGTGCTGCGCAATGTCGTGCTGCCACAGATGAACGTGCTCAAACGGTCCAAAGAGGAGGCCGAGGCGAAGGCGCGCGCCTTGCTGGAACGCGTCGGCATGCTCGACCGCGCCGGCGCGTACCCGAACCGGTTGTCCGGCGGGCAGAAACAGCGCGTCGCGATCGTCCGCGCGGCCGCGATGGACCCGAAGCTGATGCTCTTCGACGAACCGACCTCGGCGCTGGATCCCGAGGTGGTGCAGGACGTCCTCGACATCATGTCCGAGCTCGCCAAGGACGGCATGACGATGCTCGTGGTCACCCACGAGATGGGGTTCGCCCGCAAGGTCGCCGACCGCGTGGTCTTCGTCGACGGCGGGAAGATCGCCGCCGACCTGCCGCCTGCCGAGTTCTTCTCCGCGGGCAACGCGAATCCGCGCGCCCAGGCCTTCCTGGAAAAGGTGCTCTGACCGACGCGTGCTCGCGGGCCGCTTGACGCCCGCGAGCACGCCGCTTAATCTTGCGTTCTCAGACAGGCACAGACGAAGAGCCACTGTCAGCGGTCTTCGTCGTGTCTGTTTTTTGTATGCCGGGATCGCTGACAGCCAGCGCAGAAAGTTGGCGGTCCATGAGTTCACCCACGGTCGCAGCGCCGCGATCGATCGCGAATGTTTCGCAGGTCACCGCGCTGATCAACACGTTGTCGAAGTTGCCGCGCAAGGCGAACCTGCTGTGGTACCTGGTCCTGGGCGGGCTGTTCCTCGACGCCTACTCGAACGCCGCGCTCGGCGCCGGCCTCGCTCCGATGACCAAGGAACTGGGGCTCAGCGCGGGCCAGGTCGGCCTGCTCACCGCGACCGCACCCGCGGTCGCCATCCTGTTCAACCCGGCGGGCGGCTGGCTGGCCGCCCGGATCGGCCGGGTCAAGCCGCTGATCGCGGCGAAAGCGATCGCCGGGCTCGGCGCGGTGCTCACCGCGACCGGCGGCAGTTTCGAGGCGGTCTGGGCCGGTCGCGCGCTGGTCGGC
The DNA here is from genome assembly GCF_006704225.1 of Amycolatopsis sp. Poz14. NCBI lineage: Bacteria > Bacillati > Actinomycetota > Actinomycetes > Pseudonocardiales > Pseudonocardiaceae > Amycolatopsis > Amycolatopsis sp. Poz14. Next base: position 6,741,774 of record NZ_JACLHD010000001.1, on the reverse strand, counting down.
GTCGCCTACGGCATCGACTTCGCGGTCGCGATGGCGCTGCTCGCCGAGTACACCCCGGCGAAGCTGCGCGGACGGCTGAACCTGTGGCAGTCCGTCTGGTACGTCGCCACCACGGTGAACCTCGCCCTGACGCTGCTTTTCTACCAAGCCGGCGTTTCGGTGGAGATCTGGCGCTGGTCGGTCGGCTCGGCCGGGGTCTTCGCGCTCGCGCTGCTGGTGCTGCAGATCGCGTTCCTCGCCGAAAGCCCGTCCTGGCTCGCGTCCAAGGGCCGCCTGGCTGAAGCGGCGCGCAGCCTCCGCCGGATCTACGGTTTCGACGTGGAGCCGGGAACGGCCAGCGGCGGCGACGCCGCGGCTGAGGAGCGCAAGATCGGGTTCCGGCACGCGGGCGTGCTGTTCCGCAAGCCGTACCTGCAGCGCACCTTCCTGTCCACGGCGATCTCGCTGACCCAGGCGATGCAGTACTTCGCGATCGGCTGGTACCTGCCGGTGATCAGCCTCGCGATCTTCGGCAACGAATTCGAGACGGCCACGCTCGGGTCGATGGTCTTCAACGTCGCCGGGATCGTCGGCGGCGCGCTGTCGGCGTGGTTCGGCCGGAAGATCGGGCTGCGGGTCAGCTCGGCGGTCGGCTACGCCTTCGCGTTCGCCATCCTGCTGGTGATGGGGCTGGGCTTCGGGAAGCTGCCGATCGCGATCGGGTTCCTGCTGCCGTTCCTGTTCATCTTCTTCCATTCCGCCGGCCCCGGCGCGAACGGCAAGTCGATCGCGGCGCTGTCCTACCGCAGCGACGTGCGCACCCTCGGCACCGGCGTGACCGGCATGCTCGGCAGCTTCGGCAGCGTCATCGGGCTGTACGTGTTCCCGCAGATCAAGGAGGCGATCGGCCTCGGGCCGACGATCGCGCTGCTCGCCGCGGTGCCCGCGCTCGGCCTGGTGTCCTGCCTGGTCGTGCGCTGGGACCCGACCCGCAGCGGCGTCGACCCGGACGACGAGGAGATCTCGCTGCCGGGGAGGACGGCGTGACGCGGCGCGGAATCCTGGCGGTCGACGAGGGTTCGACCGGCACGAGGGCAGCGGTGGTCGGCGAGGACGGGATGTCCGGTCCGTCGTTCTACACCGCCGTCGACGTCGTCCATCCGGAACCGTCGCGGGTGGAGCAGGACGCGGCGCAACTGCTGGAGCGCACCGTCGACGTCGCCCGCCAGGCGATCGCGTGGGCGGGGGAGAACGGTGTCGAGATCGTGGGGATGTCGGTGTGCACGCAGCGCGCCACCGCGATCCTGTGGGACCGCGAGACCGGGCGGCCGCTGGCTCCGGCGGTGGTGTGGCAGGACACCCGGTACGCGGACGAGCTGGCGAAGCTCGCTCCGGAGTGGGATCCGGTGCTGTGGGAGCGGACCGGCCGCCCGGTCGGCACCCGCGCGCCGTTCCTCTGGGCGGCGCGGCAGCTCGACCAGCTCGACGTGCCCGCCGAGCGCGTGTTGTTCGGCTCGGTCGACACCTGGCTCGTGTGGCATCTCAGCGGCCGCACCAGGTATGTCATGTCGGCGACCAACGCTGTCGCCTTCGGCGGGTACCGGCTGCGCGAGCACGCGTGGGACCGGGAATGGCTGGCCGCACTGGGTTTCCCGGCCGAGCTGGCCCCGCCGCCGGTCGACGACGACGGCGATTTCGGGCGCACCGACCCGGGTCTGCTCGGCATCGAGGTGCCGATCGCCGCGGTGATGGGCGACCAGCACGCCTCGCTGATCGCGCTCGGCGCGCTGACCCCGGGCCAGGGCACCTGCGTGCACGGCACCGGCACGTTCGTCGGCGCGCTGGCCGGGGACGAACCGCCGGACGGGCTCGGCCAGGTCGACGGCGTGCTGTGCCTCGTCGGCTGGCGCAGCGCGGGACACAGCCGGTTCAGCCTGGAGGCCTACACCTCCACCACCGGTTCCGCCTTGCGGTGGCTCACCGAGGATCTCGGGCTGTTCCGTTCCGCCGCCGAGATCAGCGAACTGGCGGCGGCCCAGCCGGGAAGCACCTCGACCTGGTTCGTGCCGACGCTGGCCGGGCTGCGCACGCCGGTGCAGCGGCCCGGTGCGCGCGGATTGCTGACCGGGCTGAGCCTGGCCACCACCCGCGACGTGGTGGCGCGGGCGGTGCTCGACGGGATCGCGCACGCGGTGAGCGACACCGTCGACGCGCTGCGGACGACGATGAACCGGCCGGTGACCCGCCTGCGTGCCGGCGGCGGATTGGCCGCCAGCGACGTCTTGTTGCAAAGCCAAGCCGATTTCGCCGGAGTCGAGATCGAGCGAGTGGCCGATTCGGCGACCGCCAGCCTGCGGGGCGCCGCGTATCTCGCGGGCGTCCGGCTCGGCGTGTGGCCGTCGTTGGCCGAAGCCGTTGCGAACCTGGGGAACGGCGAGGTCTTCGAGCCTCGGCTGCCCGAGGACGAACGGCGCGAACTGCGTGCCCGCTGGCAGAGCGTGCTCGCGGCTTCGCTGTCCTGACCGTCCTCTGTGGACGCTTTCAACTGTTGAGTGGAGAGACAAGCTCATGTTCACACTGCCGTCCCGACGGCCGAACGCCGTCGCCGCGAGGGCGACCCTGTCCGCGCCGTTGCGGCTGGACCGCCGCACCGCGCTGACCGACCTCGAAACCGGCACGTTCGACGTGCTGGTGATCGGCGGCGGCGTCACCGGCGCCTACACCGCGCTCGACGCCGCCTCCCGCGGCCTCAAAGTGGCGCTGGTGGAGCGCGACGACTTCGCGTCCGGAACCTCGTCGAAGTCGTCCAAAATGGTGCACGGCGGGCTGCGCTACATCGAGCAGGGCAACCTCGACCTGGTCCGGCATTCGCTGCTGGAACGGCAGCGGTTCCGCCGCAACGCCCCGCATCTGGTGCAGCGGCTGCCTTTCCTGTTCCCGATCCTGGCCAAGGACGGTGTTTTCGACGCGCGCATCGCCAAGGCGTTCGAGAGTCTCTTGTGGACCTACGACCTCGCGGGCGGCTGGCGGATCGGCAAGCTGCACCAGCGGTTGACCGTGGACGAGGTGCTCGCGCACGCGCCGACGTTGCGCGCGGAAAACCTCAAGGGCGGGCTGATGTATTACGACAGCCGCGCTGACGACGCACGGCTGACGCTGGCGATCGTCCGCAGTGCCGCCCGGCTCGGCGCGGTGGTGGTCAACGGCGCCGAGGTGACCGGATTGCGCACCGCGGGCGGGCGGGTCACCGGCGCGACCGTGCAGGCTGACGGCGAGCAGATCGACATCCGGGCGCGCGTCGTGGTCAACGCGACCGGCGTGTGGGCGGACCGGGTCGAGGGCATGGCCGACAGCGGGCACCAGCCGCAGGTCCGTCCGGCCAAGGGCGTGCACATCGTGCTGCCGTGGTCGAAGATCCGCAACGACTGCACGGTCACCGTGCCGATCCCGGGCCGCGCGCGGCGGGCCACCTGCACGCGCTGGGGCGACGTCGTCGTGGTCGGTACGACTGACACCGACTACACCGGCTCGACCGACGACGTGCACTGCACCCGCGAGGAAATGGACTTCCTCCTCGAAGGCGCCCAGATCGCCTTCGACACCAAGCTCGACGCCAGCGACGTGCTGGGCAGCTACGCGGGCCTGCGTCCGCTCGTCGGCGGCAAGGAGGGCGCGACGCTGGACATGCGCCGCGACCACCACATCACCGTGTCCGCGGGGATGGTCACGGTGACCGGCGGCAAGCTCACCACGAGCAGGCACATGGGCGAGCTGGTCGTGGACAAGGCGCTCGGGCTGCTGGGCCGGAAAGCCAAGTGCCGCACCAAGAATCTGCCGCTGATCGGCGGTGCCGGATACGACGCGGAGGCGACGGCCGCGACAGGTGGCGTCGCCGCGCACCTCGGCGGCCGGTACGGCACCGAGGCGCGGTTCGTGAGCGCGCTGGTCGACGAGAACCCGGCGCTGGGGGAGCCGCTCATCGAGGGGCAGCCGTTCCTCAAGGCGGAGGTCGTGTTCGCGGCGCGCTCGGAGATGGCGCGTTCGGTGGACGACGTGCTGTCGCGGCGGACCCGGCTGCGGCTGTTCGCGCGGGACGCGTCGGTCGAGGCCGCCCCGCTTGTCGGCGAACTGCTCGGTGCGGAACTCGGCCTGAGCCCGGAAACCGTTGCGGCGCAAGTGGAGCAGTACCGGGCGGACGTCGCCCGGGAGAAGTCGATCCTGTTCGGAGACAACCTGTTGGGAGCCAACGCATGATCAGCCGTCAGACCGTCACGCACCCGTTCAACCGGGGCAATTACGTGGTCGGCGCGCCGACGCCGCCGCGCTGGGGCGGACGCACCGAACCGGGCAAGGGCGACGCGTCGCTGCAGACCGCCGCGGTGGCCGTGCCCGCCGCGCTGACCGAGGCGCTGCGCGAGCTGGCGGACGCGGTGCACACCGAACGCGACGAGGTCGTGCTGCGCACCCGCGACTGGTGGGCGGGCTCGATGATCGGCGAGACCGCGGGCGCCCCGGCGACCCCGGACGCGGTGATCGCCGAGGTGAGCACCGTCGAGCAGATCCAGGCCGCGGTGCGGCTGTGCGCCGAGCACCGGGTGCCGCTGACCGTGTCGGCGGGCCGCAGCAACGTCACCGGGGCCGCGCTGCCGGTGTACGGCGGGGTCGTGCTGGATGTGTGCGGTCTCAACAAGATCGTGTCCTTCGACGCCGAATCGCAGATCGTCGAAGTCCAGGCGGGCATGTTCGGCGACCTGTTCGAGAAGGAACTGCAGGAAACGCACGGCGCGACCACCGGGCACTGGCCGTCCGCGTTCGCGATCTCCACCGTCGGCGGCTGGGTGGCCTGCCGCGGCGCGGGCCAGCTGTCCACCCGGTACGGGAAAATCGAGGACATGGTCGTCGGCCTCGACGTCGTCCTCGCCGACGGCTCCCTGGCCCGCTTCGGCGACTACCCGCGCGCCGCGACCGGCCCCGACCTGCGGCAGCTGTTCGTCGGCTCGGAAGGCACCCTCGGCGTGATCACCGCGGTGCGGCTGCGCACGCACCCGCTGCCGACGTACTCGAAGGCCATCGCGTACGGCTTCGAGACCTTCGCCGCCGGGCTCGACGCCTGCCGCCGGATCATGCAGCGCGGCGCGACCCCGGCCGCGATGCGGCTGTACGACAAGCACGAGAGCGGCACGCACTTCGGGCAGCCGGACACCAACCTGCTGCTCATCGCCGACGAGGGCGACCCGGTGCTGGTCGACGCGATGATCCAGGTGAGCGCCGAGGAATGTGCCGCGACCGGGTCCGCATTGGACGGTCAGCCGGTGTTCGACCGCTGGCTGGACGAGCGGATGCTGGTCGGCAAGTCCGCCGACGGGTTCACCCCGGGTCCGGGCTTCGTCGCCGACACCCTCGAGATGGCCGGTGCGTGGTCCGCACTCCCGGCGATCTACGACGAGGTGGTGGCCGCGATCCAGGCCGTGCCGGGGACTTTGGCGGCGTCGGCGCACCAGTCGCACGCTTACACCGACGGGGCCTGCCTGTACTTCTCGCTGCGCGGCGACGTGGAGCCGGAGAAGCGACGGCACTGGTACCGGTCGGCGTGGGATGCCGCGAACGCGGTGCTGGTACGGCACGGGGCGGCGCTGAGCCACCACCACGGGTCGGGGCTGCTGCGCGGGCCGTATCTGGAGGATGCGCTCGGCAGCGGGTTCGGGACGTTCGTCGAGGTGAAGCGGGCGCTGGACCCGGCCGGGCTGCTGAACCCGGGGAAGCTCGGGCTTCCCTCCGACCTGGGCCCGAACCCGCTGGACTCGGCCGGCTGAGCCGGGCTTGAGGTCCGTGAAGGACTCCTTGAGGGAATCTGATTCCCTCAAGGAGCCCTTCACGGACAGCGGCGGGAGTCCAGTGGGTTCGCGAGCTGACCGGCCGCGGCTGGCGGGGCTGTGCCGGTCCGTGGGGGCTACCCGCACGGAACCAGATTCCTTCAGGGTTCCCCTCACGGACCTTCGAGGCGGCGGGGACGGGGGAGCGGCAGCGGGCATGAAACGGTGGAGGCCATGAACGAGAAGATCACGGCGGCGTTCGAGGACGTCCCGGTGTGCGCGTCGGTCGTCGGCGTCGCGAAGGTGCCGGATTTCGTGGCCGCGGCGTCCCGGGTCGGGATCCTGGCGTCGGTTCCGGTCGGGCAGCTGCCGAAGATCGTGGCGGCGCTCGCCGGGCGGGACAAGCTCGTGTTCGTCAACATCGATTCGTGCCCCGGGCTCGCCACCGACCGCGCGGGCGTGGACTTCCTCCAGGAGATCGGGGCGGCCGGGGTGGTCAGCACGCGGGTCGCGCCGATCGAACGGGCCCGGGCGCTGTCGATGCTGACCATGCACAAGGTGTTCGTCACCGACCGCTCGAACCTGAACCGGAGCCTGGAAGCGGTCAAGCGCAGCGGGCCGGATCTGGTGGAGCTGATGCCCGCCCCGATCATCCCGTGGATGTCCGAGTCCGCGAGGGAAGTCATGTCGCCGTTCGTCGCGGCCGGTTTCGTCACCGACCGCGACGGGGTGGCGCATTCGTTGGCGATGGGCGCGGCGGCTGCCGCGTCCTCCGATCCGGGGCTGTGGTCGCTGACCCGGTCCCGGCTGCGTACAGGAGAAGAATGAGTTTCGTAGTGGTGGCCCGGTATGCAACCGCGGAACGGGACCGGGTCGTCGAACTGCTCGGCCCGATGGCGGAGGCGTCGCGGCGCGAGCCCGGGTGCCGGCAGTACACCGTCCACACGGGAATCGAGGACGGCGTCGTGGTGATCGTCGAGGAGTACGACAGCGAGGCGGACTTCACCGCGCACTGCGCGTCGGAGCACTTCACCCGGATCGTGCTCGGCGAGGTCGTGCCGCTGCTGTCCGACCGGCAGGTCACCCGCTGCGTCCCGGTCGGCGCGTGATGGAGGTGCGCGGCGCGGTCCTGCGCGAGGTCGGGAAACCGCTGGAGATCGAGACGCTGACGCTGGCCCCGCCCGGTCCCGGCGAACTGCTGGTGCGGGTGCGCGCGGCCGGGCTGTGCCATTCGGACCTGTCGGTGATCGACGGGTCGAGGCCCCGTCCGGTGCCGATGGTGCTCGGCCACGAGGCCGCCGGCGAGGTCGTCGAAGCCGGTCCGGGCAGCGACTTCCGGCCCGGCGAACACGTAGTCCTGACCTTCGTTCCCTCCTGCGGCGACTGCGCCCCGTGCACGGCCGGCCGTCCCGCGCTGTGCGGCCCCGCCGCGGCGGCCAACCGCGAGGGCACGCTGCTGGGCGGCGATGTCCGGTGGTCGTCGCCGGCCGGGAACCCGTTGCACCACCTCGGGGTTTCGGCGTTCGCCTCGCACGTGGTCGTGTCCGACCGGTCGGCGGTGCGGATCGACGAAGCGCTGCCGTTCGACATCGCGGCATTGTTCGGCTGCGCGGTGCTGACCGGCGCCGGAGCGGTGTTCAACGCGGCGGACGTGCGTCCCGGCGACAGCGTGGCCGTGTTCGGCCTCGGCGGGGTCGGCCTCTCCGCGTTGCTCGCCGCGAAGGCCGCGGGTGCCAGCACGCTGCTCGCGATCGATCCGGTCGCGAGCAAGCGGGAACTGGCGCGTTCGCTGGGCGCCACGGTGGTGAGTGACGTCGCGGAGATCCGCGAGCGGACCGGCAGCGGGGTGGATTACGCCGTCGACACCACCGGCGTGGTCGCCGCACTGAGCCAGGCTTACGACGCGACCCGACCCGGCGGGACGACCGTCACCGTGGGCCTGCCGGACCCGTCCGCCGGACTCACTCTGCCCGCGCAAAGCCTGGTAGCCGAGGAGAAAACCCTGCGGGGGAGCTACCTGGGTTCGTGCGTGCCGCGGCGGGATGTGCCCCGGTTCATCGCGCTGTACCAGGCGGGGTTGCTGCCGGTGGAGGCGTTGCTGACGCATTCGATCGCGCTGGACGAGATCAACGCCGGTTTCGCCCGGCTGCGGGACGGGGGCGCGGTCCGTCAGGTGATCACTTTCTGAACCGCGTCCCCTGCTCCGCTACGAGTTGCCGCGCAGCGAAGCGGTCGCGATAGTCGCCGCGTCGATCGCGGTCTCGGCGGCCTGGGTGGACGAGTTGGCGTCGAGCTCGGTGAGCGATTCCTTGTTCAACGCGTGCACGGCCCACTCGTAGGTGTGGTTCGTCGTGCACGGCCCCTGGTATCCGAAGAAGTTCGCGCTGCCGCGGTAGTACGCCTGCCGTGACCCGGCAGGAACCGAGGGCTGGTACGCGTGGTCGACGTTCTGCGGCAGCTCGGCGGCGGTCGCCGGAATGTCGTAGATGACCCAGTGGATGATGCCGTTGTCGAGGTCGTGCATGACGATCGCGTAGCTCTTCGCCTGCTCCGGCGCCCCGGACCAGGCCAGCGGCGGCGACTCGTCCTTCTTCTCGGGGTCGCCGTCGCCGCTGCTGGCGCAGTCGTGGACCTTGGGGATCATCCCGCCGTCGGCGAAGGCGGTGCTGGAGAGCGCGAAAGCGGCGCGCCCCGGACTCGCCGACGCGGCGGCGGGGCTCGCGGCGCAGAGGACGAGCAGGGCGAAGAGAGCGATTCTGGTGCGTCCCCCGGACTCGCCGACGCGGCGGCGGGGCTCGCGGCGCAGAGGACGAGCAGGGCGAAGAGAGCGATTCTGGTGCGTCTCACTGGAAGCTCCCGAGGCGGCTGGTGGTCTCTTGTCCTTTCGTGGGAAGAGTGTGCGCCGCAATCGGCGAGGACCGGCACGCCAGCGGCAGGGAGTACCACGTTTCCCGCCAAGAGTGACATGCGGCGCGGCGGTAGGGTGCGAAAGTGAGCGAACCCCGGGGGAGGCTCGGCCGTCACGACCTGGCCGAGGTGGCGCGCGCGGCGTTCGGCGCCCGCGAATTGGTGTCAGCGGAACGATTGCGCGGCGGTTCGAAGAAGGGCGTCTACCGGCTGACGCTCGACGACCGCACGACCAGCGTCGCCTACGTCTGGAACGCTGACGAGGACTACTGGCCGGACGCGGCATCGCCCGACCACAGCGATCCCTTCGGGCACAGCACCGGCATCGGGTTGTTCGAGGCCGCGCACGCCGCGCTGTCCAGAGCTGGCGTCCGGGTGCCGCGGATCTTCCTGCTCGACTGCAGCAAAACCCTCCTCGCCGGTGACGTCGCGGTGGTCGAGGACGTGCGCGGCGGCACGCTGGAAACCCTCGGGGACCGGCCGCGCGTGCTGGCCCGCCTCGGCGACGCGGTCCGGTCCCTGCACCGCACCCGGCGTGCTCACTACGGCCGTCCGGGCGCCGATAAGCCTGGCTTGCCGGTGCAAGATGTTGTGCTGCGCCGCGCACTGGATCACCTCGCCCAGGCCGCCGCCCGGGTGCCGGAGATCGCGGCCGTCGAACACCTCCTCGCCTCGCTGCTCGGGGAACGGCACGCAGCAGTGGAGCCACGCACCGAGTACGGGTTGATCCACGGCGAACTAGGCCCTGACCATGTCCTCGTCGACGAGCACGACCAGTCGGTGCTCATCGACATCGAGGGCGCGATGTTCTTCGACGTCGAATGGGAACACGCTTTCTTGGAATTGCGCTTCGGCGAAAACTATCGCTATTTCCATGCTGCGAGCCTGGACGACCGCCGAATGCGGTTCTATCGCCTCGCGATGTATTTGTCCCTCGTCGCGGGACCATTGCGGTTGCTCGACGGCGACTTCCCGCACCGGGAAGCGATGCTGGACATCGTGGACCAGAACGTCGTCCGCACTCTCGGCCAGCTTGGCTGACGGCGCAGACATTATTGTGGCGCCCCACAATCCGGCCTTCCCCCGCCCTTCGCGCAGGTATCGTAGGACGACCGGCCGATCCCGGTGACTTCCCGTCAGACGATCAAGCGGAGGACAGGTGCCGGTGGCGACCTCGGCCGCAGCCGCGCGCTCGTTCGACGGCGGCGAATGGTGGCACGCCGGCCGGGTCGCGGCCGGGCTGCTGATTCCCGGGCTGGCGCTGCTCGCGGCGGGACGTCCGGACTTGATCATTTTCGCCGCGTTCGGTTCGTTCGCCGGGATGTACGGCCGGGCCGAGTCGCGCGCACTCCGCTTCCGGCACCAGCTCCAGGCGGGTGCGGTGCTCCTGAGCGGCGTCTCGCTGGGCGTGCTGCTGTCCGCCTGTCACGCGCCGCCTTGGCTCCTGGTCGTCACCGAGGCCACGTTCTCGTTCGGTTGCGCACTGGTGACGAATCGCCTGGACTTGAGTCCGCGCGGACCGTTCTTCGGCATCTTCGCGCTCGGTGCGATCGCGTTGGTGCCCGCTGGGCGGGTCGAACCGTGGGCTGGAATCGCTTTGTGTGCGGGCACAATCGCTGGTTGCGTCCTCATTGGACTGACCGGTCCGGAACGCCCGCCCACGCCGGGGACGCCGACGTGCGCCCCGGAATGCGGTGTCGCCTGTGCCGTCGTGCACGCCGCCCGGTACGCGTTGGCGATCGCCGCTGCGGGTGCGGTCGGTCTGCTGCTCGGCGTGGACCACGCGAACTGGGCGATGGCGTCGGCGGCGGTCCCGCTGGCAGCGGCGGACCCGCGCAGCCGGTTGCATCCCGGCCTGCGCAGCGTGCTGGACCGCAGCGCGCACCGGGTCGTCGGGACGCTCGCCGGACTGGTCGTCACGGCCTTGCTGCTCTTGCCGGGATTCGCGGCCGCGCCGCTGGCGTTGGCGGTGGTCGTGCTGCTGTTCCCGACGGAGTTGTTCATGTCCCGGCATTACGGGATCGCGCTGGGGTTCTTCACGCCGCTGATCCTGGTGATGACGGAACTGGCCGCCCCCGCCGCCCCCGCGACGCTGCTGACGGCGCGGGTGGCGGACACCCTGGTAGGCGTGGCGGCGGGCATCGGGGCGGCGGTGCTGGTCCGCGCCCCGTGCCGGACTGCGGCGCTTAGACGGAGCATTCGACCGTGACGTTGCTGTGTAGCCGGTGGCGCACAACACGTTCATCCCCGGCCGCGCAGTTGCCGCCACCCGGGCGCGGTGCTGGTCCGCGCCCCGTGCCGAACCACGGCGCTCAGGCGGAGCGTTCGACCGTGACCTTGAGATGCTTCATCAACGGCTGATCGCTCTGCGTGCTGTAATCACCAATCGCGCACAACACGTTCATCTCCGGCATATACCCCGCCGCGCACCCGCGCGGGATGTCGTACGGGATTGCCCGGTACCGCTGCACCGAACGCGTTGTCCCGTCCTTCGCCGTGGCCGTGATGTCCACCTCGTCGAACTCGCTCAGCCCCCGGTCCCGCATGTCCTCGGCGTTCAGGAACACCAGCGTGCGGAGATTCTTGATGCCGCGGTACCGGTCGTCGTCCGAATAGATCGTCGTGTTCCACTGGTCGTGCGAGCGCATCGTGCCCAGCGCCAGCGTCCCGGCGGCGGGGACCACGTCCGGCAGCTCCGCGGTGGAGAACTCGGCCCGTTCGGACGGCGTGTGGAAGACCCGTTCGCGCGCGGCCTGGTGGATGCGGAAGCCCAGAGGCTGCCGGACCCGCGTGTTGAAATCCTCGAAACCGTCCAGCACCCGCGCCATCGTGTCGCGGATCCGGTCGTAGTCGCCGACATAATCCGCCCATGGCGTCGGGCTTTCCGGCAGCGTCGCGCTCGCCATCCCGGCGATGATCGCGGGTTCGGACAGCAGGTGCGGCGAGGCGGGCTTCTTCATGCCGGTAGACAGGTGGACCATGCTCATCGCGTCCTCGACGGACGTCGACTGCAGCCCGGCCGTCTGGAAGTCTTTTTCGGTCCGGCCCAGGCAGGGCAGGATCAGCGCCTGCTTGCCGTGTTCGAGGTGGCTGCGGTTGAGTTTGGTGCTGACCTGCACGGTCAGCTCGCACTTGCGCAGCCCGGCCGCGGTGTAGGGCGTGTCGGGTGCGGCGAGGGCGAAGTTGCCGCCCATGCCGACGAATACGCGCACGTCGCCGCGGTGCATCGCTTCGATGGTGCCGACCGTGTCGAGCCCGTGGTGGCGCGGCGGGTCGATGCCGCAGACCTCGGCGAGCTTGTCGAGGAACTCCGGCGCCGGGCGGTGGTCGATGCCGCAGGTGCGGTTGCCCTGCACGTTGCTGTGCCCGCGCACCGGCGACGGGCCGGTCCCGGGGCGGCCGATGTTTCCGCGCAGCAGCAACAGGTTCACGATCTCGCGGACGGTGTCCACGCCGTGCTCGTGCTGGGTCACGCCGAGGCACCAGCTGATGACCGACCGGTCGGCGTCGCGGTAGATCTTCGCCGCCGCGCGGATTTCGGACTCGGTCAGCCCGGACTGCCGCTCCAGTTCGGCCCAGGACGTGGTTTCGCAGACGATCCGGTACTTCTCGACGCCGCTGGTGTAGGTCTCCAGGAACTCCGAGTCGATTGCCCCGGGATCGGTCTCGGCCATCTCGAGCAGGGCTTTCGCCATGCCGCGGATGAACGCCAGGTCGCCGCCGATGCGCGGCTGGAGGTTGAGCGTGGACGTCGGGGTCGCCTGGAAGGTCGCCATCCGGACGAAGTCGTGCGGGATGATCGTGCGCGTGGCCCCGGCCTCGACCAGCGGGTTGACGTGCACGATCTGCGCGCCGCGCCGGTGCGCTTCGGCGAGCGCGGTGAGCATCCGGGGCGCGTTCGACGCCGCGTTCACGCCCATGATGAACAGCGCGTCGGCGGCCTCCCAGTCGTGGATGTCCGCGGTGCCCTTGCCGGTGCCGAGGGCGGCCTGCAGCGCGCGGCCGCTCGCCTCGTGGCACATGTTCGAGCAGTCCGGCAGGTTGTTCGTGCCGAACTCCCGCGCCCACAGCTGGTACAGGAAAGTCGCCTCGTTGCCGAGCCGTCCGGAGGTGTAGAACGCCGCCTGGTCCGGGGAGTCGAGACCGCGCAGCGTCGCGCCGACCAGCTCGAACGCCTTGGCCCACGAGATCGGCACGTACCGGTCGGTCTTCTCGTCGTAGCGCAGCGGTTCGGTGAGCCTGCCCTGCGCCTCCAGCGCGGTGTCGCTCCAGCCGTCCAGTTCGGACACGGTGTGCGCGGCGAAGAATTCCGCGCCGACGCGTTTCCGCGTCATCTCCCAGGTGACGTGCTTGATCCCGTTTTCGCAAATGTCGAGATGCAGGCCCTTGGTGTCGTCCGGCCACGCGCAGCCCGGGCAGTCGAAGCCGCCGTTCTCGTGGTTCATCTTCACGATCGCGCGCGGTCCGGCGACGAGTTCCCGTTCCCGGACGAGGAACTGCGTCACGCTTTTCGCCGCGCCCCAGCCCGCGGCCGGGTGGTGGTATGGCTTGAACTCCGGCTGGCCCTCGCGCTGCTCGTCCACCGTAACCCTCTCGACCGCGTCTGTGCTTCCCTGTCGATTCAAGCACGACGGCCCGCTCCGGGCATCCGGGCGGGGAATGCGAACAGGCTTATTGTGGAGCGCGACAAACATTTCTGTGCCGGTCCACAAAATGCGCGGGAAAACGGAGAACGTTTCCCCGGGAGGGAAATCCGCGCGGGCGGCCGCTCCGGGACGCGGGTACGATCCCGGACGTGGCCGACCGGGAGGAAAACGCTGTGCGGACCGCCGCCCTGACCGAACTCGTCGCCTGGGCCGACGAACGGCTGCCCCGGCTGATCGACGACGTCTGCTCGGCGAGCTGCGAGCGGATCGGGATGTACCGGGACGAGAAGATCGTCCCGCGCGCCGACCTGCACCGCTCGATCGCGGTGAACCTCCGGTTCATGGTCGACGCGCTCGGCGGCGGCGAGGCGCCGGACCAGCGCGCGCCGAAGGAGACCGGCCGCCGCCGGGCGCACCAGGGCGCGCCGTTGCCCGAGGTGCTGCAGGTGTACCGGATCGCCTGCGCGATGCTGTGGGACCTGCTCGTGGGCCGCGCCCGCGAGACCGGGAGCACCGACGTGCTGATCGACGTCGCGAGCCTGTTGTGGCAGGTCACCGACGAGCACGCGGTCCGCGTCACCGAGGCGTACCGGGCGGCGAGCGCGGAACTGCTGGTCGCGCAGCAGCGGCGGCGGTCCGCGCTGGCCGAAGCGCTGCTGACCGGCGCGCGCGGGTCCGATTCCGGGCCGTGGGAGGCGGGACGGCTGCTCGGCCTGTCGCTGGACGGCAAGCTGACCGTGGTCGCCGCCGAGACGCGCGGGCTGGCCGAAGAAAGCCTGGTCGGCGTCGAGCGGCGGCTCGGCCAGCTCGGCATCGTGTCGGCGTGGCATCTGTCGCCGACGCTGCAGGCCGGCGTGGTGTCGCTGCGCGAGGAGCAGTACGACACGATGCTCGGCCTGCTTCGCGAACTGGCGCTGGCCCGCACCGGCGTCAGCCCGCTGTTCCGCTCGCTGACCGAAACCCCGCGCGCGGTCCACCTGGCGCGCACGGCGCTGTCCGGCATCCCGCCCGAGCGGGGCGAGGTCCGCGCGTTCGACCCGAGCCCGCTGGCCGCGTTCGTCGCCTACGACCCGGACGAGGGCCGCCGCCTGGGGGAGCAGGTCTTCGGGGCGGTGCTGGAACTGCCCGCCGAGGAACGCGACGTGCTGCTGGAGACGCTGGACGCGTACTTCGCGCACGGCGGCTCCTCCGAACGCGCGGGGCAGGTGCTGCACTGCCACGCCAACACCGTCCGGTACCGGTTGCGCCGGATCCGGGAACTGACCGACCGGACGCTGACCGATCCGCGGGACCTGGCCGAACTGGTCACGGCGATGCAGGCGCTGCGGGTCGATTCGGTGCGCTCGATCGATTCTCTTGGGAGCTGACGATGTCTGATGAGTGGTACTACAACACCCGCACGAACGAGGTCGAGCGCGGCCGCCAAGCGCGCGGCGTCGACCGGCTCGGCCCGTACCCGGACGAGGCCACCGCGCGGCGGGCGCTGGAACTGGCGCGCGAACGCACGAAGGCGGAGGACCAGGCTGACGCGGAGTGGAACAACCCGCAGTGACGGAACCGGATTTCCGCGGCGCGTCGACCGTCGGCGAGGCGATGCTCCGGGCGCCGAAGGTGCTCGACGCGTCGGCGACGGTCGGCGAGGTGCGCGCGCTCTTCGCGGACGATCACGTGCACGCCGCACTGGTCGTTTCCGGGGGAACGCTGCTGAGCGTCGTGGAACGGCCGGATCTGGACGGGCAGCCGGACGCGCTTCCGGCGTACCGGGCGGGCCAGTTGACCGGCCGGGTCGTGACCCCGGAAGCCGACCTGTACGCGACGTGGCTGAGGATGTCGCGGCGCAGGCTGGCGGTGGTGGACGCGAGCGGCCGGTTGCTGGGGCTGCTGTGTCTGAAGCGCAGCGGCCGCGGATTCTGCTCGGACGCCGACGTGGCGGCCCGTGCGCAAGACCGGGAGAGCGGTTGCCGGGGCGGCCCGTCGCGGACCGCCCCGGTGAGTTTCAGCGCCAGTCCACTTTGAACACCCACGCGTGCTTCCCCGCCGCACGCGCCGCCGCCGGAACGTCGATGACCAGCCGGCCGTCGCTCTGGCTCCAGTGCAGCGGACCGCCGTAACCGAGCATGCTCACGCGGTCGCGGCGGCGGATCGGGACCGGGGCGTCCACCACGAGCTGCGAGCCGGGCGCGACGAGCGACATGACGTAGAACGCCGAACCGGGCCGCACGGTGAACCGCAGGTCGCCGAGCTGCGCCATGCGCGACCAGTACGTGGTGCCGTAGATCGCTTCCCCGTTCGTGCGCAGCCAGGCCCCGGTCTCGCGCAGCCGCTGCTGCATCACCGCCGGGATGGTGCCGTCGAAATCGGGGCCGATGTCCAGCAGGAAGTTGCCGTTCTTCGACACCACGTCGACCAGCGTGTGCACCACGTCGTCGGTGGTCATGTACTTGTCGTCCGGCGTCGCGCGGTTGTAGCCGTAGGAGAACGGATCCAGGCCCCGGCTCGACTCCCACTTCGCGACGACTGTGTTCGGGTACGTCGTGTACTCCGGCGTGGTGAAGTCGTGGTCCGGGATGCCGCCGCGGTCGTTGTACGTGACGTCCTTGGGGCGACGCCGGTTCTTGGCCCGGTTGAAGTACTCGGTGAGCACTTCGCGGCTGTCGTTCACGCCGCCGATGTCGAACCACAGCACGTCCGGGTCGAAGCCGGAGATCAGCTCCAGCACCTGCGGCGCCTGCAAGTCCTTCACGAAATCGCGTCCGGCGGTGTACCCGGTGTAGGGCAGCGGCGCGCCGGTGTACGGATTGCGCGGCGCGTGGCCCATCCACGGGTTGTCCGGGTTGAACCATTCCGGCAGCGAGAAATACAGGCCGTTGCGCAGGCCCGGCGTGTACTTGCGCGAGGCGGCGAACAGGTCGGCGACGAGGTCGCGGCGCGGGCCTAGCTTCTTGGCGTTGCGGCCGCTGACTTTGGTGTCCCACAAGGCAAAACCGTCGTGATGCTTGGACGTGAGCACGTAGTACTGCGCGCCCGCGTCCTCGATCAGGCGCACCCACGAACGCGGATCGAACCGGGCGGCGGTGAACTTCGGGATGAAGTCGTCGTAGACGAACGATTCGCCGTAGGTCTTCGCGTGATAGGCGTAGGTCGCTCCGTGGGGATCTTGCTGGTTGTTCCAGTACCACTCGGCGTACTGCTGCCCGACCGGAGCCCACGCGGGCACCGAGTACACGCCCCAGTGGATGAAGATGCCGAATTTGGCGTCGCAGAACCAATACGGCGCGCGGTGCGTGGACAGCGACGCGTCGGTCGGCCGGAAATCCGGGATGCCGAGCGGCACCGGCAGGGTCCGGGTGGCGATCGTCGACCGGTCGGCGAGCACCCGGATCCGGCCGGTCGCCGGAGTCCCCGCGGGCAGGCCGCGGTCGGCGGTGAGGCCGAGCCGCACCGTGGTCTGTTCGCCGGGCGCGAGGCGGGGGATCGGCGCGGGCGTGCGCACCCGGCCGCCGGGTACGTCGAGCGTGACGGTGATCCGGTCGCGTGTTTCGAGCCAGACGGTGCCGGTGTTGACGATCGTCGCCTCGACGGCCTGCGGACCACCGTCCTGCAGCAGGTTCGCGGTCGCCCGGGCGTCGAGGACCGTCGCCGAACGGCCTTGCGCGATCGGCTGCAGCGTCAAGGCGAACACGTGCAGGCTCGCCACGTTCACCGCCGGTGCGGCGGTCTTGGGCAGAGTCAGCGCGACCGCCTCGCGCGCCGGGTCGATCCACACCTGCGCGGTGCTGATCGACACCGGGTTCTGGTCGGTGACGCCGCCCGGGCCGTAGCGGAAGGTCGAGACGACAGCGCCGCCGGAGCCCCACCAGTCGGAGCCGGACAGGGTGGCGGTGCTGGTGCTGCCGTCGGCGTAGTGGACGGTCGCGTCGCCTCCGGTGCTGCCGTAACTGCACGCGACGAGGAACGCGGCGCCGTAGTACCGGCCTTTCGGCAGGTCGATGCGCTGGCCGAGCGCGATGACGTTGTTCTTCGCCCCGGCGGCCGCCGAGCCGAGCAGATACGGCACGCCGCCCGCGGTGACCGTGCTGCCCGCCGGGATCTGCTCCGCCGGGAAGGTGTAGCCGGAGCCGTCGAAGTTCCCGTCGTGCGCGCTCGCGGAGTCGATGCCGTCGTTGTCGAACCACGCGTCGAGCGGGACCGGCACCGGCGGGGGCGGCGGCACGACCGGCGTGCCCGTCGCGTCCGTCAACACCGGCTGCGCCGGCCCGCCCGCCGCTGCCGCGGTGCTCGGCAGTCCGAGCAGCACCGCGCCGCCGAGTGCCATGCCGAGTGCGTGCCGACGAGGATAGGTCGTCATGGAACCTCCACAGTGAAGTCCAGTGGTCCGATGCCTAGCGCGGAATTTCTCGATCATCCGGGGAATCAGGGCAAGTGAGTGGCCGATACATCTGATGAATCATCGTCGGCGCGCACTGGGGTGCTGTCAAGGAGATCCCGCTCAGCGGAGCACCGCGAAAAGCCGACCACCGCAGCGGTGATCGGCTTTTCGCGAGCGAGGGTCAGGAGCGCAGCCAGACCGCCGTGTCCGTCGGCAGTTCGGCGGTCACCGGGTCGCTGGCCAGCAGGATTTCCGCGTGCGGCGGCAGTGCGACCGGGGCACCGGAGAAGTTGAGGACGAACGTGAATCCCGGCCCCCGGCGGAAAGCCAGCACGCCGTCACCCAGCGAAAGCCACTCGAGCTCCCCGCTGAGTTCCGCGCGCAGCCGCAGTCCGGCGCGGTACAGGCTGAGCATCGACGCCGGGTCGCCCGCTTGCGCTTCCGCCGTGTACGCCTGCCATTCCGCGGGCTGCGGCAGCCATGCGCCGCCGGGGCCGAAGCCGAACGGCGGCGCGTCGCCGGACCACGGCAGCGGCACCCGGCAGCCGTCCCGGCCGGGGTCGGCGCCGTTCGTGCGCGTCCACACCGGGTCCTGCCGCAGTTCGGCGGGAATGTCCTCGACCTCCCACAGCCCCAGCTCTTCGCCCTGGTAGACGTACATCCCGCCGGGCAGCGCCATGGTCAGCAACGCCGCCGCGCGGGCGCGCCGGGTGCCCAGCACCAGGTCCACCGAACTGCCGTGCAGCCGGTCCGCGAACGAGAACCCGGTGTCGCCCGCGCGCCCGTACCGCGTGACGTGCCGGGTGACGTCGTGGTTCGACAGGACCCAGGCGGGCGGCGCGCCGACGGCGTCGTGCGCGTCCAGCGTCCGCTCGATGACCTCCCGGAAGCGCGCGGAGTCCCACGGGCAGACCAGGAAATCGAAGTTGAACGCCGAATGCAGTTCGTCGCGGCGCAGGTACCGCGCGGTGCGGGACATGTCCGGCAGCCACATCTCGCCGACCAGCACGCGCTCGCCCGGGTAGCTGTCGGCGATCTTGCGCCACGACCGGTAGATCTCGTGCAGCCCCTCCTGATCGGAGAACGGCGTCTCGTCGCCCGCCTCGACGTCCGGCAGCCGCGCGTCCTTCACCAGCCCGTCGGCGACGTCGATGCGGAAGCCGTCCGCGCCGCGGTCGAACCAGAACCGCAGGACGTCCTCGAACTCCGCGCGCACGTCCTGGTTGTCCCAGTTGAAATCCGGCTGCCGCGAGCTGTAGAGGTGCAGGTACCACTCGCCGTCCGGCACCCGCGTCCAGGCGGATCCGCCGAAGCGCGACTTCCAGTTGTTCGGCGGATCCGCGCCGTCCGGACCGCGGCCCGGGCGGAACCAGAACCGTTGCCGCTCAAGCGAACCCGGACCGGCGGCGAGTGCCTCGCGGAACCAGCGGTGCTCGTCGGAACAGTGGTTCGGCACGATGTCGATGATCACCCGCAAGCCGCGTCCGTGCGCCTCGGCGATCAATGCCTCGGCCTCGGCGAGCGAACCGAAAAGCGGGTCGATGTCGCGGAAATCGGCGACGTCGTAGCCGCCGTCGTCCATCGGCGACGGGTACCACGGGGTGAACCAGAGCGTGTCGACGCCGAGCGCGGCCAGGTGGTCGAGCCGGGCGCGGACGCCGGCGAGATCGCCGATGCCGTCGCCGTTGCCGTCGGCGAAACTGCGGACGTAGATCTGGTAGATCGCCGCGGTGCGCCACCAGCTGTCTTGTCTTCGCGATGCGGTCACGGAAAAAACCCTCCTCGTGGTGGGGGAAAGCGAGAGGTGCGGGACGGGCTCAGCCCTTGAGCCCGCCCGCGGTGAGCCCGGACAGGATCTGCCGCTGGAACACCAGGAACAGCGCCACCATCGGCAGGCTGGCGAGCACCATCCCGGCGGTCAGCACGTTGAGCGGCATGTCGATCGCGACTCGTTGCAGCATCACCGAAAGCGTCTGCTTGCCGCTGTCCGGGAACACCAGCAGCGGCCAAATGAAGTCCTTCCACGCGGTGACCACCGCGAGGATCGACACCACGGCCAGGATCGGCCGCGAGATCGGCAGCACGATCCGCCACAGCGTGCGCACCGGTCCGGCGCCGTCGAGCCGCGCGGCCTCGATCAGCTCGTCCGGGATCCGGTCGAAGAACCGTTTCAGCACGTAGACGTTGAACGCGTTCGCGGCGGCAGGCAGCCAGACCGCGGCGGGCGAGTCGATCAGGTTCAGGTGCAGCAGCGGCAGATCGGTGATGGTGACGTAGGTCGGCACCAGCAACGCGGCCGCGGGCAGCATCAGGGTGGCGAGCATGATCCCGAGGACGGCGTTGCCGAACTTCGGCCGCAGCTTCGACAGCGCGAAGGCGGCGGGCACGTCGATGGCCATCTGCGCCAGCCACGCGCCGCCCGCGACGACCAGGGTGTTGAGGAAGTACTTGCCGAGGTTCAGCTGGTCCCAGGCCTCGCCGAAGGTCTCCGGATGCCACTCGTGCGGGACGAGGGTCGCCGGGGTCTGCGCCAGTTCCTGGGGCGTCTTCATCGCCCCGGTCACCGCCCAGTACAGCGGGAACAGGAAGGCGAGCACGAACACCAGGAGCGTGCAGGCGAAAACGACGCCGTAGACCACCTTGCCGCGGCGGCTGCGCAGCGCGCCGGGCGAGACGAGCGTCCTCATGCCTGGTCCGCCTTCCTGGTCAGCCGGACGTACAGCGCCGAGAACACTCCGAGCGCCAGGAACAGCAGCAGGCTCATCGCGCTCGCCGAGCCGAAGTCGTTGTAGACGAAGGCATAGCGGTAGAGCAGCAGGAGCACGGTCACCGTCGAATCGTCCGGGCCGCCGCCGGTCATCACGTACGGTTCGGTGAACACCTGCATGGTCGCGACGATCTGCAGCAGCAGGAGCATCAGCAGGACGAACCGGGTCTGCGGGAACGTCACGTGCCGCAGCCGCTTCCACATCCCGGCCCCGTCGAGTTCCGCGGCCTCGTACAGTTCGCCGGGGATCGTGCCGAGCGCGGCCAGGTAGATCAGCGTGGTGCTGCCCATGTTCGCCCAGGTCGAGACGAACACCAGCGACAGCATCGCGGTGCCGCTCGAATCGAGCCACTGCGGCCCGGACAGGCCCACCGCGCCGAGCGCGGAGTTGAACAGGCCGGAACCCGGGTCGTAGAACCACTTCCACATCAGCGCGGTCACCACCGGCGGCAGCATCACCGGCAGGTACACCGCGAGCCGGAAGAACGCGCGGGCGTGCCGCATCTCGTTGAGCAGCACCGCGGTCAGGAACGGGACCGCGAACCCGAAAACCAGCGCGAGACCGGTGAACAGCAGCGTGTTCCGCCAGGCGACGCCGAACAGCGGGTCCGCGAACAGCCGGGCGAAGTTGTCGAGCCCGACCCAGGTGGGCGGGTTCACGAAGTCGACCTGCTGGAAGCTCAGCAGCACTCCGCGCACGATCGGGTACCAGGAGAACATCGCGAACACGACCAGCGCGGCGCAGAGCAGGCCGTAGGCGGTGAGGTTCTCCTTGAGCTTGCGGCGCAGCCGGGCCCGGCGCCGCGCGGCGGGGGAGGCGGCCGGTCGCCTGGCCGGCGACGAGGACGTCGCGGGCCAGGCGAGGAGGCTACTTGACCTGGGCGAGGACACTGGTGACCTTCGCCGCGGCGGACGAGAGCTGCTGGTCGATATTCGCGTTCCGATCGGTGAGCACCGCCTGCATCACGCTGTCCAGGATCGCGTAGACCTGCTGTGCGTTCGGCGGTTCGACGCTGCCCTTGATCGTGCCTGTGGAGTCCACATAGGACTGGTAGTTCCGCGCGGGGACGTTGGCGTACTTGGCCTTCAGCGCCAGCTGCTGGTCGCGCACCGCGCCCTGCCAGACGTCCGGAGTCGGCTCGGCCGGGAGCCCGACCGGCTGCTTGCCGTCGACGTACTGCTTGATGTGCTTCTCGAACCGGTCCGGGTTGAGGTACTTCCACTGGATCCACTCGAGACCGGCCTTGATCTTCTCCGGCGACGCCTTCGGGTTGATCATGTAGCCCTCGCCGCCGAGCAGCGTGCCCTTGCCGTCCGGCATCCCGGCGATGCCGTAGTCCGCGTACTTGCCGTTGAACTGCTTGACGAGCACGGGGACGTTGTCCGGGGCGGCCATGTACATGCCGAGCTGGCCCGCGCCCATCATCCGCTGCACGTCCTGGGCCTCCAGCAATTGCTTGCTGCCCATGGAATCGTCGGTCCAGCGCAGGTCGTGGAGCATGGTGAGCGCGGCTTTGCCTTTTTCGTTGTCGAAATCGGCGACCCATTTGCTGCCGTCCTTGCGCGCGACGGAGCCGCCCATCGACGCGAGCCAGCCGGTGAGGTGCCAGCCGCCCTGGTTGTTCTTGCTGTAGTCGGCGTATCCGACGATTCCGTTGCCCAGCGCGGAAATCTTCTTGGCCGCCGCGCGCACCTCGTCCCAGGTCCGCGGCGGCTTGTCCGGGTCGAGCCCGGCCTTCTGGAACAGCGGGCGGCTGTAGAGCAGGCCCATCGTGTAATTCATCGTCGGCAGGCCGTAGAGCTTGCCGTCCGGGCCGCGGAAATTGTCGAGCAGTTCGGGTTTGAGGTCGTTGATGTGCGGGACTTTCTTGACCGCTTCGGTGATGTCCGCGGCCTGGTGCCGGGCGATGATCTGCGCGGGATCGGTGAAGTAGACGTAGTAGACGTCTTCGAGCTGCCCGCCCGCCAGCTTCGCGCCGAACGTCTTCGGGTCCATGAACCCTTCGTGCGGTTCGATGCGGATATTCGGGTGCGTCGCCTCGAATTCCTTGACGTCGGCGTCGAACACGCCGCGTTCGAACGGCTGGCTCGTCGGCGGCTGGCCGGTGACGGTGATGGTGACCTTGCCCCCGGCCGAGCTCCCCGGATCGCCGCCGCCCCCGCACGCGCTGGCGCCCAGGAGCAGGCCCGCCGCGGCGAGCAGGGCGAACGTCCGGCGGGGAACGGCGGGGGACCAGGGTCTGCTCATCTCAAGCCTCATCTCGCGGGGGAGCACAGCAGGTGATGGCGGTCACCCTAGAGCCGCGGACGGCGTCTCCGCAAGAATCAGATGAGAATCTGCAATTTATGGACAGCCACTCACGCCGTCCGGCGGGCGGTGGACCCGCGCACCACCAGTTCCGGCGCGAACAGCAGCTCCTCCACCGCGACCTCGCCGCCGTTGATGCGTTTCACCAGCAGTTCGACCACCGCCCGGCCCATCGCCTCGATCGGCTGGCGGGTCGTGGTCAGCGGCGGGTCGGTGCAGTTCATGAGCGCCGAGTCGTCGTAGCCGACCACCGAAATGTCGCCCGGCACGGACAGCCCCTGCCGCCGGGCCGCGCGGATCGCGCCCAGCGCCAGCGGATCGCTCGCGCACAGCACCGCCGTGGCGCCGCGCGGGTACAGCCGGGCGGCGGCCGCGTGCCCGCCTTCGATGGAGAACATCCCGTGCTCCACCAGTTCGTCGAGCACCGGGAGCCCGAGTTTCGCGGCGTGCACCCGGAACGCCTCGAGCTTGCGCCGCGACGGCACGTGGTCGCTCGGCCCCAGCACCAGGCCGATCTTTTCGTGGCCGAGCGAGCTCAAGTGCCCGACCGCCTGCTCGACGGCCACCGCGTCGTCGCACGACACCTGCGGCAGCCCGAGGTGGTCGACCGCCGCGTTGATCAGCACCGTCGGCAGCCGGCGTTCCACGAGGTGGTGGTAGTGCGTGTGCGCGGCGTCGGCCTGCGCGTACATCCCGCCGGCGAACACCACGCCGGACACCTGCTGCTGCAGCAGCATCTCGACGTACTCCGCCTCCGACACCCCGCCCGCGGTCCGCGTGCACAGCACCGGCGTGAAACCCTGCTGCGCCAGCGCGTTGCCCATGACCTCGGCCAATGCCGGGAAAATCGGGTTCTGCAGCTCGGGCAGCACCAGCCCGACGAGCCGGGCCCGCTCGCCGCGCAGCTGCGTCGGCCGCTCGTAGCCCAGCACGTCCAGCGCGGTGAGCACGGCGGCCCGGGTGCTCGCGGACACCCCGGCCTTGCCGTTGAGCACCCGGCTGACCGTGGCTTCGCTGACCCCGACCTGGCGGGCGACTTCGGCAAGACGACGTGTCATGAGTGAAAGTTACCGCAAACCAGCGCAAGTTTCCGACGAGGCGGGCGGTTTGCTTGCTCTCCCGGTGAAACCGCTGGTCGCGCACGCCGCGGATCGACGAACGGCGTTGACTTACCGGCGACGGTCGGCTGTAATTCTTGAACGAATCAGTGAAAATACCTGACGAGATCCCGGGCAATCGCGCCAGCGTCCTGCCCAGCCTCAACGAAGAGGTGCCATGCCGACTGCTCCGCGCTGTTCTCGTGCGCCCCCGGACCCGGCGCCCCGCCGGTCCGCTCCCTGGTCCCCGCCGTCCCGCGCCACGCGGGGCGCTTCTGCCCGAGTCGTCTCCCTCCTCCTTGGATCAGAGGAACCCCATGAGAACGAAGCGACTGCTCGCGCGCGCCGCGATCGCCGCCCTGTCCCTGCTCCTGACCGCGCCCGCCTGGCCGGCGAGCGCCGCGCCGCCCCTTGCCGCCAGACCAGCTGTCCAGCCCGCCGCCCAAGCCGCCACCGCGACGTACACCGCGAGCAGCCAGCTCCCCGGCTATCCCGTCGCCAACGTGGGCGACGGCAACCAGGCCACCTACTGGGAAAGCACGAACAACCAGTTCCCGCAATGGATTCAGGCCGATCTCGGCGCCGCGACGAACGTCGCCCAGCTCGTGCTCAAACTCCCCGCGAACTGGGAAGCCCGCACCGAAACCTTCGCGGTGCAGGTCAGCGCGAACGGAGCGAGCTTCAGCGACCTCGTGCCGTCGGCCGGTTACCGGTTCGACCCGGCGACCGGCAACACGGTCACGGTGAACGTCACCGGCAACACGCGCTACGTCCGGCTGAACATCACCGCCAACACCGGCTGGCCCGCCGCGCAACTGTCGGAATTCGAGGTGCACGGCCCGGCGGGCGGCGACACGCAGCCGCCGTCCGCGCCCGGCAACCTCGCCTACACCGAACCGGCGAGCGGCCAGATCCGGCTGACCTGGTCGGCGTCCACGGACAACACCGGTGTCACCGGCTATGACGTGTACGCCAACGGCCAACTCCGCGGCAGCGTCGCGGGGGATGTGCTGACGTACACCGACAATCAGCCAGCCAGCGCGAGCGTCGCGTATTACGTCCGGGCTCGCGACGCGG
Organism: Amycolatopsis sp. Poz14; assembly: GCF_006704225.1. Classification (NCBI taxonomy): domain Bacteria; kingdom Bacillati; phylum Actinomycetota; class Actinomycetes; order Pseudonocardiales; family Pseudonocardiaceae; genus Amycolatopsis; species Amycolatopsis sp. Poz14. Next base: position 6,716,811 of record NZ_JACLHD010000001.1, on the reverse strand, counting down.
CGGGCAACCAGTCGGCGAACAGTGCCACCGTGACCCGCAACGGCACCCAGAGCGGCACGAATCTCGCGCTGCACAAGCCGATCACGGCCTCGTCGACCCAGCAGACCTACGTCGCGGCCAATGCGAACGACGACTCGGCGACCACGTACTGGGAGGGCAGCGGGGCGTACCCGAACCTGCTGACCGTCGCGCTCGGCGCGCACGCCGACCTCGACCGGGTCGTCGTGAAGCTCAACCCGGACCCGGCGTGGAGCACGCGGACGCAGACGATCGCCGTCGAGGGCCGCGACCAGGGAGCGACTGACTTCACCACGCTGGCGCCCGCGCAGCCGTACACCTTCGACCCGGCGAGCGGCAACCTCGTGACCATCCCGGTCAGCGGCCGGGCCAGCGACGTCCGCCTGCGCTTCACCGCCAACTCCGGCGCGGGCGGCGGCCAGGCGGCGGAATTCCAGGTCTTCGGCGTGCCCGCGCCGAACCCGGACCTGACGGTCTCGGCCGTGTCCTGGACGCCGCAGAAACCGGTGGAGACCGACGCGATCACGGCGTCGGCGACCGTCCGCAACGCCGGGACGGCCGCCTCGGGCGCGACCGAGTTCAACCTGTACCTGGGCAAGACGAAGGTCGGCACGGCGGCGGTCGGCGCGCTCGCGGCCGGAGCGTCCGCGACGGTGTCGGCGGACATCGGCGCCCGGGACGCGGGCAGTTACGACGTGACCGCGAAGGTCGACGAGGCCAACACCGTCGTCGAGCAGAACGAGGACAACAACTCCTACACCAGTTCGGCGCCGCTGGTCGTCAGCCCGGTGCAGAGTTCCGACCTCGTCGCGGCCACCGCGTGGTCGCCGAACAATCCGGCGGCGGGCAACACGGTGGCCTTCACCGCGACCCTGCGCAACCAAGGCACAGTCGCCTCGGCGGACGGTGCCCACGGCGTCACGGTCACGGTCGCCGACCAGAATGGGACGGTCGTCAAGACGTTGAGCGGTTCCTCCGCCGGTGTTCTCGCGCCCGGAGACACCGCATCGGTCAACCTCGGGAACTGGACCGCCGCGAACGGCCGGTACACGGTGAAGACCGTCGTCACGAACGATGCCAACGAGCTTCCGGCTAAGCAGGGCAACAACACCAGTACGCAATCGCTGTTCGTCGGCCGCGGCGCCAACATGCCGTACGACATGTACGAAGCCGAAGACGGCGTCGTCGCGGGCGGTGCGGCGGTGATCGGTCCGAATCGGACGATCGGCGATCTCGCGGGCGAGGCGTCGGGCCGCAAAGCCGTGACGCTGAACGCGACCGGCTCCTCGGTCGAGTTCACCACGCGCGCGGCGACCAACACGCTCGTCACCCGGTTCTCGATGCCGGACGCCGCGGGCGGCGGCGGGCAGAACTCGACGCTGAACGTCTACGTCGACGGCACGTTCCTCAAGGCCATCGACCTGACCTCGCATTACGCGTGGCTCTACGGCGCCGAAGCCTCGCCGGGCAACTCGCCGGGCGCCGGACCGGCCCGCCACATCTACGACGAGGCCAGCATGCTGCTCGGCACGACGGTCCCCGCCGGGCACAAGATCAAACTGCAGAAGGACGCCGCTAACAGCTCGAACTACGCGATCGACTTCGTGAACTTCGAGCTCGCCGCCGCGACCGCGAACCCGGATCCGGCGCACTACGCGGTCCCGGCCGGGTTCAGCCAGCAGGACGTGCAGGCCGCGCTGGACAAAGTCCGCCAGGACCCGAATCTGACCGGCGTCTACCTTCCGGCCGGGCAGTACCCGATGACGAGCAAGGTCACCGTGTACGGCAAGCCGGTCACGGTGCTCGGCGCCGGGCCGTGGTTCACCAGGTTCACCGCGCCGACCGGGCAGGAGAACACCGACATCGGATTCGACGCCCAGACCAGCGCGAGCGGGTCGACCTTCAGTGGGTTCGCCGTGTTCGGGAACTACACGTCCCGCATCGACGGCCCGGGCAAGGTCTTCAACTTCACCGGCGTCACGAACATGACCATCGACAACATCTGGGTGGAACACCAGATGTGCCTGCTCTGGGCGACCAATGTGGACAACTCCACGGTGAAGAACTCCCGCATCCGCGACACCTTCGCCGACGGCGTCAACTTCACCAACGGCAGCACCGGAAACCACGTCACGAATAACGAGGCCCGGTCCACCGGCGACGACAGCTTCGCGTTGTTCGCCGCCACGGACCTCAACCAGGGCAACCAGTACGACAACGTGTTCGAGAACCTCACCGTGCTGCTTCCGTGGCGCGCGGCGGGCATCGCGGTGTACGGCGGGTACAACAACACCTTCCGGAACCTCTACATCGCGGACACGCTGACGTACTCCGGGATCACGCTCAGCTCGCTCGACTTCGGCTACCCGTTCCTCGGGTTCGGCCCGCAGCCGACGACTGTCCAGAACGCCTCGCTTGTCCGCACCGGCGGCCATTTCTGGGGCAAGCAGACGTTCCCGGCGATCTGGATGTTCTCCGCGTCCAAGGAGTTCCGCGGCATTCGGGTGTCCGATGTGGACATCCAGAGCCCGACCTACAGCGGCATCATGTTCCAGACCAAATACGACGGCAGCCAGCCGGAGAACCCGGTCCAGGACACGGTGCTGACGAACGTGTCGATCAGCGGGGCGCACCGCAGCGGCGACGAGTTCGACGCCAAGTCCGGCATCGGGATCTGGGCCAACGAACTGCCCGAACCCGGCCAGGGCCCGGCGGTCGGGTCGGCGACGTTCACCGGCCTCGCGTTGAGCGACAACGACCAGGACATCCGGAACACGACGACCACGTTCACGATCAACCGCAGCTGAGCGCGCGGGTGCCCGTCCGGTCCTCCCGGCGGGCACCCGCCCTTTCTCCCCGTCCCCGCGAAAGAAGAGATGCCATGACACGCATGCGTTTGTCCCGGCTCGTCACCGGATTCCTCGCCGCAGGGCTCCTCGCGGCAGGCCTCACCCCCGCCGCCGCGGCCGGCGGCCCCTCGCCAGGTCCGGCTCCGAACGCCGCCGACGTGCCGTTGACGCGCACGGTCTCGGCGAGCAGCGTGCAGCCCGGCTACCCGGTCGCCAACGCCTTCGACGGCAACCAAGCCACCTACTGGGAATCGGCCAACAACGCCTTCCCGCAGTGGATCCAAGCCGACCTCGGCTCCGTCAAGCCGCTCTCGCGGATCGTGCTGAAACTGCCTTCCGCCTGGGAATCCCGCACCCAGACGCTCACCGTGCGCGGCAGCGCGGACGGCACGTCGTTCACCGACCTGGTCCGCTCGACCGGCTACACGTTCGCCTCCGGCACGGTGACCATCCCGGTGACCGCGTCCGCGCGTTACGTACGGCTGGACGTCACCGCGAACACGCAGTGGCCCGCCGCGCAACTCTCGGAGTTCGAGCTGTACGGCCCGGACACCGGCGACACGCAGGCACCGACCGCACCCGCGAACGTGACGCTGACCGAACCCGCCTCCGGGCAGGTCAAGCTGACGTGGTCGGCGTCGACCGATGACGTCGGCGTCACCGGCTACACCGTCTACCGCGACGGCACGCCCGTCACCACGGTCACCGGCACCGCGTTCACCGAGAACCGGCCGGCGGGCACGCGGATCGAGTACTTCGTCCGCGCCAAGGACGCGGCCGGGAACGAGTCCGCGGACAGCAACCACGTCGTCCGGGCCGGGACGCAGACCGGCCAGAACCTCGCCGCGGGCAAGCCGATCGAAGCGTCCTCGACGGTCGGCGCGTTCGCGGCCGCCAACGCGAATGACAACAACACGGGTACTTACTGGGAGTCTTCCGCAGGCTACCCGAACACCCTGACAGTAAAGCTCGGCGCCGACGCAGACCTGTCTTCCGTCGTCGTGAAGCTCAACCCGGACCCGATCTGGGGCGCGCGGACGCAGAACTTCGAGATCCTCGGCCGCGCCCAGGGCGCAGGGGAGTTCACCACGCTGTCCGCACGAGCCGACTATCGCTTCGACCCGGCCGCCAACCAGAACATCGTGACGATCCCGGTCACCGGCCGCGCCTCGGACGTGCAGCTGCGGTTCTTCGCCAATTCCGGCGCACCCGGCGGACAGGCCGCCGAATTCCAGGTAATCGGCACGCCCGCGCCCAACCCGGACCTGGTCGTCACCGACACGACCTGGACCCCGTCGAACCCGACGGAAAGCAGCGACCTCGCCGTGTCGGCGACCGTGCGAAACGCGGGTTCGGCCGCTGCCGCCGCGACGACGGTCAACGTCAGCCTGGGCGGCACCGTCCTCGGGTCCGCGCCGGTCGGTGCACTCGCCGCCGGAGCGTCCACCACGGTGACCGTGCAGGCGGGCAAGCGACCGCAGGGCACCTACCGCGTGGCCGCCACCGTCGACCCGGGCAACTCGGTGATCGAGCAGGACGAAACCAACAACACGTTCACCGCGCCGACGCAGCTGGTGATCGCGCAGGCCCCGGGACCGGACCTCGAGGTCACCGGCATCACGTCGAACCCGCCGAACCCGGCCGTCGGCGCGCCGGTGTCGTTCACCGTCGCCGTGCACAACCGCGGCACGAGCGGCGCGGGAGCCTCGGTGACCCGGCTGACCGCCGGTGAAACCACTCTGAACGGCGACACCCCCGCGATCGCAGCCGGGGCCACGGCGAACGTCGCGCTGGCCGGCACCTGGACCGCCGCGAACGCGACCCTCACCGCGACGGCCGACGCGACGGACACGGTCGAGGAAACCAACGAAGCCAACAACACGCTTTCGCAAGCGATGGTGGTCGGCCGAGGCGCAGCGCTGCCGTACGTGGAGTACGAAGCGGAAGCCGCGCAGTACCAAGGCCAACTGCTGGAGACCGATCCGCTGCGCACGTTCGGGCACACGAACTTCGCCACCGAATCGTCCGGCCGGAAGTCCGTGCGCCTGGCGAACCAGGGCCAGTACGTGGAATTCACCTCGACGAACCAGGCGAACTCGATCGTGGTCCGCAACTCGATCCCGGACGCGCCCGGCGGCGGGGGACAGGACGCGACGATCAGCCTGTACGTCAACGGCGCCTTCGCGCAGAAGCTGAACCTGTCGTCCACGCACAGCTGGCTCTACGGCACCACCGACGATCCCGAAGGCCTGACGAACACTCCTGGCGGCGACGCGCGGCGGCTGTTCGACGAATCGCACGCGTTGCTGACGCAGTCGTACCCGCCGGGCACGAAGTTCAAGCTGCAACGCGACAACGGCGACTCCGCCGCGTACTACGTCATCGACCTGATCGACCTCGAACAGGTCGCACCGGCCCTGCCGAAACCGGCCGGGTGCACGTCGATCACCGACTACGGCGCCGTGCCCGACGACGGGATCGACGACTCGGCGGCGATCCAGCGCGCGGTCACCGACGACCAGAACGGCGTGATCAGCTGCGTCTGGATCCCGCCGGGCCAGTGGCGGCAGGAACGCAAGATCCTGACCGACGACCCGAACGTGCCCAACGGCGGCGGGCAGTACAACCAGATCGGCATCTCGAACGCCACCATCCGCGGCGCCGGGATGTGGTACTCGCAGCTGTACTCGCTGATCCAGCCGCAGGACGCGGGCGGCATCAACCATCCGCACGAGGGCAACTTCGGGTTCGACATCGACAAGAACGTCCAGATCTCCGACCTGGCGATCTTCGGCTCCGGCCGGATCCGCGGCGGCGACGGCGGGGCGGAAGGCGGCGTCGGGCTGAACGGCCGGTTCGGCACCGGCACGAAGATCTCGAACGTGTGGATCGAGCACGCGAACGTGGGCGTGTGGGTCGGCCGGGACTACAGCAACATCCCGGCGCTGTGGGGCCCTGCCGACGGACTGGAGTTCAGCGGCATGCGGATCCGCGACACCTACGCCGACGGCATCAACTTCACCAACGGCACCCGGAACTCGCGGGTGGTGAACTCGTCGTTCCGCACCACCGGCGACGATTCGCTCGCCGTCTGGGCGAACCAGTACGTGAAGGACCCGGCCGTCGACATCGCGCACGACAACGTGTTCCGCAACAACACCGTCCAGCTTCCGTGGCGGGCCAACGGAATCGCGGTCTACGGCGGGTACGGGAACAAGATCGAGAACAACCTGGTCTCCGACACGATGAACTACCCGGGCATCATGCTGGCGACCGACCACGACCCGCTGCCGTTCTCCGGGCAGACGCTGATCGCGAACAACGCCCTGTACCGCTGCGGCGGAGTGTTCTGGGGCGAGCAGCAGAAATTCGGCGCGATCACGTTCTTCGCCCAGGGCAAGGACATCCCCGGCATCGTGCTGCGGGACACGGAAATCCACGATTCGACCTACGACGGAATCCAATTCAAAACCGGCGGCGGCTCGATGCCGGACGTGACGATCAGCAACGTCAAGATCGACAAGTCGAACAACGGCGCGGGCATCCTCGCGATGAGCGGCGCCCGGGGCAGCGCGACGCTGTCGAACGTGACGATCACGAACTCGTCGGCCGGCGACGTGGTCCGCGAACCGGGCTCGCAGTTCACGATCACCGGAGGCCCAGTCCCGGCGGCGGCGCGGGGCCGGCGCGGGACGCGGTAAAGGGGGAGCGGTCCGGCGCTGGGACGGGTGACCGTTCCGGCGCCGGGCGTGCGCGAGCCAGGGTATTTCCGCGGATCCGCCGGTACCGTGTCGAAATCCCGCGGCCAGGTTCGTACCTCGAGGTGAACGTCCCGCCCGATCCGAAGGAGAACCCGATGAAGACCGGCGAACTCGACGAGAAATTCACCGCGACCCTGCGCAAGAGCCCGGCCAAAGGCGGCCACACGTACCTGATCTGGCCCGGGTCCGCGGAGTTCTTCGGCACCCGCGGCCTGGTTAAGGTCCGCGGCACCGTCGACGGCGAACCGTTCCGCAGTTCCTTCATGGCGCTCGGCGACGGCACCCACAAACTCCCGGTCAACGCCTCGCTGCGGAAAGCGATCGGCAAGGAGGCCGGGGACACGGTGACCGTCGTCCTGCTCGAACGCCTCGCCCGCTGAGCCGTTGGGCTGATCGGGTGGTAGTCCGGCCGCCGGGTAAACGCCCGGCGGCCGGGCGAGCGTTTACCCCATCAGACGTGTGCGAGGGGACGCACACCGAACTCCTGGGGGAGACATGGGGATTCTCAGCGGCCGTCCGGCATTGCCGATCGCCGAAGCGACAGAAGCACGTCCGGAAGCAGCGCTGGAAACCGGAGCGTTCGATCCGCACCAGCGCTGGAGCAGGCTCGTCGGCGGAGGCGACGGGATCGTCTACGCCGTGCAGGCGGACGGCGCCCTTTACTGGTACCGGCACCGGGGCTGGGCCACCGGCGCGTTCGACTGGGCCAACCAGGGCAGCGGGCTGCTGATCGGGTCCGGCTGGCAGGACTTCGTCACGGTGCTCGGCGATTTGAACGGCGTCCTTTACGGCGTGCGCGCGGACGGGACGGTGCTGTACTACCAGCGGCTCGTCACCAACCTGGACACCGGCGCGGGCAGTTGGGCCAACAACGGCACCGGGGTCGTCGTCGGGACCGGATTCAACGCCTTCCCGCGCATTTTCGGCGGCCCGGGCGGCGTCATCTGGTGCGTGGACGCCAACGGGATCCTGTACCGGTCGCGGCGGATCAACGGCACCTTCGAAACTCCGCAGGCGCTCGGCGACGGGTTCAACGTCGCGCGCTATCTGTTCTCCGACACCGCGAACGTCATCTACGCGGTCAGCGGCACCGGCGCGCTCACCTGGTTCCGCTACCGCGACGGCAGCGGATGGGCGAACAACGGGCAGCCCATCGCGATCGGCGACAACGACTGGTTCGAGCTGTTCCGCCGGGACCTGTTCTCCGGAGGCGGCAACGGCGCGGTCTACCTCATCCGGATCGACCACTCGACGGTGCCGGGCGACGACGGCGATCTCGTCGAACTGCGCCTCACCAACCACGAGACGGTCGACACCGACGGCGGGCCGCGCTGGATCAACAACGGCACCGGGATCGTCGTCGGGCACGGGTTCACCGTCGAACGCAGCGCCGGGCTGCAGGGGTACCCGCAGCAGCAGAGCGTGCCCGCCGGCGGGCGGGTGTCCATCGCGCTGTCGACGGCGTTCAGCACGGTCACCGCGCAGCTCGTGCGCGTCGCGCCCGGCGGGGACACCCCGGAGGCGGTCACCGGGACGACCACTGTCACCGGCGGCCTGCAGATGGTGGGCGCGAACTACCGGTCCGCCGGATGCGGCTGGGCCGAGCGCTACGCCGCGGACATCCCCACGACCTGGCCGTCCGGGGTGTACGCGGCGCGGCTGACCGGCCGGTTCGGCCGGGTGCAGCACATCCCGTTCGTGGTGCGGCCCGCGGCGCCCGCGCAGAAGATCGCCGTTGTCCTGCCGACCAACACCTACCACGCGTACAACGGCTGGAGCGGGCACGACCAGTACTCCGAGGGCCAGGACGGCGTCCGCCGCGTGATCTCGTTCCTGCGGCCCAGCTACACCTGGCTGATCGCGCCGAAAGGCCAGTACGACCTGGAGCTCTACAGCGATCTGGAACTGCTGCGCTGGCTGAGTGCCGAGCAGGTCGGGTTCGACTGCTACACCGACCACGACCTGCACACCGGCGGCTGGCTCGAGGACTACAGCGCCGTCGTGCTCGGCTCGCACCCGGAGTACTTCTCGATGGCCATGCGCACCAACCTGGCCGGCTACCTCGCGGCCGGCGGCAGCGTGATCGCCACCGGCGGCAACCAGATCTACGAACGCGCGGAGTTCGACGCCGCGGGCACCACGCTGACGTTCCGTGCCGCCGACGGCAGCCGCGACCTGTTCCTCGACCACTACGACCTGCCGGAGTCGCAGCTGCTCGGGGTGAATTTCGAGTACGACGGCTGGATGACCTTCGCGCCGTACCGCGTGTTGCGCGACCACCCGTTCCTGGCCGGGACCGGCCTGACGGTCGGCAGCGAGTTCGGCGCGCACGGCCGCAACGGCGCGGCGAGCGCCTGGGAGTTCGACACCCTCCAAGGCCTCGACGGCGAGGTGCCGCCGAGCGGGGTCATCGCGCAGGGCACGAACCCGACCGACCGCGCGGGCGCCGCGATGGCGTGCAAGGAACTGCCCGGCGGCGGGTTCGTGTTCAGCGCGTCGTCGCTGACGTTCAACGGCGCCGTCCGGGTGGACCCGGTGGTGGCGCAGGTGCTGCGGAACGTGGTCGACCGGGCACTCAGCCGTCCCGCACCGGCACATCTCGACGCCGCGGCGGCCGCCGGGGAATGAGACGGGGTAGTTGAACGTTTGACGATGCGTGAAGAACATTGGCTTCCTGTCGTTCGGCCACTGGTCGCCGAGCCCGCACTCCGAGACCCGGTCGGCCGCCGACTTCCTGCACCAGTCGATCGACCTCGCGGTCGCGGCCGAGGAGCTGGGCGTCGACGGCGCGTACTTCCGCGTGCACCACTTCGCGCGGCAGGCGGGCAGCCCGTTCCCGCTGCTCGCGGCCATCGGCGCGCGGACGTCGAAGATCGAGATCGGCACCGGCGTGATCGACATGCGCTACGAGAACCCGTTGTACATGGTCGAGGACGCCGGCGCCGCCGACCTCATCTCGCGGGGCAGGCTCCAGCTCGGCGTGAGCCGGGGATCCCCCGAGCAGGTGATCGACGGCTGGCGGTACTTCGGCTACGCCCCCGCGGAGGGCGAGACCGACGCGGACATGGCCCGCGACCGCGTCGAGGTCTTCCTGAAGCTCCTCGAAGGCGAGGGCTTCGCGAAGCCGAACCCGCGGCCGATGTTCGCCAACCCGCCGGGCCTGCTCCGGCTCGAACCGCACTCCGAGGGCCTGCGCGACCGCATCTGGTGGGGTTCGGGCTCGAACGCGACGGCCGTCTGGGCGGCGAAACTCGGCATGAACCTGCAGAGTTCCACGCTCAAGGACGACGAGACGGGCGAACCGCTGCACGTCCAGCAGCGCAAGCAGATCGAGGCCTACCGCGAGGCGTGGAAGGAGGCGGGCCACGAACGCGAGCCGCGCGTTTCGGTCAGCCGCAGCATCTTCGCGCTGACCAACGACCTGGACCGCGCGTACTTCGGCAGCGACCGCAACTCGCGCGACCAGATCGGCATGATCGACGAGAACACCCGGGCGATCTTCGGTCGTTCGTACGCCGCCGAACCGGACGAACTGGTGCGGGAACTGAAGGAGGACGAGGCCCTGCAGGCCGCGGACACCTTGCTGCTGACCGTGCCGAACCAGCTGGGTGTCGACTACAACGCCCATGTGCTGGAGAGCATCCTGACGCACGTCGCTCCGGAGCTGGGCTGGCGTTGAGCGCACGCTGACCGAGGGGGCGGCGGCTGGAACCGGCCGCCGTCCCCTCGGTTTTGTGCTGCTGGTGAAAATGCTTTTTGCACTGCGCCAATAAAGCGCTTTTCTCGTCGAAGTGCCGTGTCAACACTTTCGAACCGGTAATGGCTCGAAAGAAGGAGAACGGCGTTCTCCGGTGTTCCTTTCCTGTTCCGCTCCGTGCCGCCGCTTCTAGGCTCGCCGCATGACCATTCCTTCCGAACCCATCGGCAGCGTCCCGCGTTCGCCCGAATTGCTCGGCGCTCTCGCCGCGCGCCAAAGCGGGCAGCTCGGCGACGCGGCCTTCGCCTCCGTTCTCGACCGGGCCGTCCGCGAGACCATCGAAACGCAAGCGGAGCTGGGCGCGACCGTGGTCACCGACGGCGAGCAGCGCAAACCCAGCTTCGTCACCTACCCGATCGCGGGCTCGGGCAACCTTTCCGCGGACGGCGTCGTCATCCCGTTCGCCGACGGCCACCAGCGGCAGCTGCCCTGTTTGACCTCCGGGCCGTTCCGTTACCAGGAGCACGCCGAGCAGTATGTGCGGGCCGCGCGGCAGTGCACGAATATTCCGGTGAAACAAGCGGTTATCGCGCCTTCCGCGCTGTCGCTGCTTTACCCGGCCTCGGGCATCGACGGCTATTCGCGCGAGAAATTCCTCGAGGACCTGGTCGACGGGGCCGAGGCCGATATCCGCGGGTGCCTCGACGCGGGCGCGCACGTCGTCCAGCTGGATTTCACCGAGGGACGCCTGTCGCTCAAACTCGATCCCAGCGGTCAGGTGCTGCGCGATTTCGTCGAGCTGAACAACCGGGTCCTGGCGAGGTTCGGCGAATCCGAGCGGGCGCGCATCGGCGTCCACACCTGCCCCGGCGGCGACCTGGACTCGACGCACAGCCTCGACGTCGACTACGCCGACCTGCTCCCGACGCTGTTCCGGCACACCGTCGGCAATTTCTACGTCCAGCTGGCCAGTGAACCCGACCCGGACCGGGTCCTGCGCGTCATCGCGGATCAGCTCAGGCCGGGCGTCCGCGTGTTCGTCGGGGTGATCGACCCGATCGACCCGCGCGTGGAGACGGCCGAAGAGGTGCGCGACCGGGTTCTGCGCGCTGCTCGTCATATCCCGGTGGAGCAGCTCGGAACCTGTGACGACTGCGGCTTTTCCCCGTTCGCGGACGACCAGTCGACCTCGCGGCAGACCGCGTTCGCCAAGATCCGCGCGCGGCTGGAAGGCACCGCGCTCGCGGCGGAACAGCTCGGCGTCGGTTTTCCCGCTGCCCGCACTGGCCAGGATGCGCACCATGCCGCCGCTGTCGACTGATTATCGCGCGCGGTAAGGGAAATCGCCCCGCGGTCGCTACGCACCGTGTTTTTCCGTGCCTGGATCGGGGCAGGCGAGGGTACGGCCGAGGCGGCGGCGGTGACCCGCGGCCGACCATGCGCAGGAAACCGGGCCGGATTCCCGGCCACGAAAGGGAAACGGCTTGCCCGGCCGGGTGTTTCTGGCCCGGTTTCGCTGGAACGGATGGTCCTGTAGTAACAGGGTGCATTCGCCGCGCTACTGGTTGTAACGTCGGTCGTCGGCAGTGCGGCCGGACGGCGAAGGGGAGAGATGACGTTTTCGAGAATCAGCGGCGGCGCGGTGGCGCTGCGGACGGCGCGGGCCTTGGCGGTCCTCGCCGGACGAACGCTGCTGCTGGGACCGGCGACGGCAGCGGCGTGGCTGCGCGGCGAACGGTTCGATCGGGACGTCTGGCTGGCGGACACCGTGGTGGCGCTGGGACCGGCGTTCGTGAAGGCGGCCCAGCTGTTGAGCACCCGGGCGGACCTCCTGCCGCCTCGCGGATGCCGCGCGCTTTCCCGGTTGCACGACCAGGTTCGCCCAGCACCGCTGCGCACGATGCCGCCCGCGCTGCGGTTCGGCGCGGCCGAACCGCGGCTGGTCGGTGCGGGCAGTATCGCCTGTGTGTACCGGGTGGGCCTCCCGGACGGCCGGACGGTCGCGGCGAAAGTGCGCAGGCCGGGGATCGTCCGGTCCCTCTCGGCTGATCTCGCGATGCTGGAATGCGGCGCGCGCTTGGCGGCTCGGCTGCCGATGCTGCGCGGGGTGCCGGTCAACGCGGTGGCCGCGCAACTCGCCGAAAGCATTCGTGCGCAACTGGATTTCTCGCGGGAAGCAGAGCGGCTGGAAGGCTTCCGTGAAGCGCTCAGCGCCGCCGACGGAGTGACGGTGCCCGGAGTTCATCGCGGACTGTCCACTGAGGACATTCTGGTGATGGACTTCCTGGACGGCCTGGCGCGTCGCCGTCCGGAAGACCTCGGCGAGGAGGAGCGCCGGAACGCGGTGGTCACGGCGTTGCGCGCGGTGTACCGGATGCTGTTCCTGGACGGCGTGGTCCACTGCGACCTGCACCCCGGCAACCTCTACTTCCGGGAGGACGGCTCGATCGTCGTGCTGGACGCGGGTTTCATCGTCCAGCTGTCCGAGTCCGCGCGGGAGAAGTTCGCGGCGTTCTTCTACTGCATGAGCCAGGGCGACGGCGAAGCTTGCGCCGACATCGTGCTGTCGACCGCGACGGCACCGCCCGGGTCCGACCCCGCGGGATTCCGCGCCGAACTGTCCGCACTGGTCGATGAGCACACCGGGCGCAGCGCGGCCGACTTCGACCTGGTTTCGTTCGCCGCCAAGCTGTTCGACCTCCAGCGCCGCCACGGCCTCCACGCCGATCCGCAGTTCGTGTTCCCGATTCTGTCCCTGCTGGTCCTGGAGGGCACAGTGCGCGAATTCCATCCCGACGTCGATTTCCAGCGCGAAGCCCGGCCCATGCTGGTCACCGCCCTGATGGAACGCGTCGTCGCCATGCCTCAGGAAACGCGGTGATGCCCGGCGTCGTGGCCCGGGCGCTGCGCCAGGACATGCGGCAGGTCGACTTCGGGCTGCGCCGGTTCCGGCTTCGTCCCGGCCCCGCCCGCGGTGTCCTGGAGGCGTCCGGACGAGCGTTCCTGACCGGACTGAACGCCTCGGTCGAGCCGGACCGGGACGCGCTCGGGCAGCGGGTGTCCGCGCTCGAACCGGAGCTGCGCGGGTTCGCGTTCGAGGGTGCGGGAATGGGCTGCGCCCTGCTGGACCTGCTCCTCCCGGCCCGGCGCGGGCGGGTCGCGGCCCTGCTGAACGGACCGGCTGCGGACTATCCGCACCTCGTGCACGTCGGCATCGGCTGGGCCTATGCGCGTCTGCGGCTGCGCCCGTCGCGGAACGCGGGAACGGATCCGTTGCTGCGGTGGCTGGCCTGGGACGGATTCGGCTTCCACCAAGGCTTTTTCCACACCGACCGGACAGTCGGCCGCCATCGCGTCGAACCCGGGATCGGGCCGGGACCACGGCATATCCGCGACCAGGGGCTCGGTCGGGCGCTGTGGTTCTGCGAATGCGCCGACCCGGACGGCGTCGCGCTGCGGATCGCGGAATTCCCCGTCGAACGGCAGGCGGACCTGTGGAGCGGAGTCGGCCTCGCCGCGACGTACGCGGGCGGTGCCGATGCCGGGGAGCTCGCCCGGCTCGCCGATCTGTCCGGGCCGCTGCGCGCGCACCTGGCACAGGGGTGCGCGTTCGCCTGCGCCGCGCGGCGGGTCAGCGGAATCGTGCCCGCGCACACCGACAAAGCGGCCGAGGTGCTGGCCGGGACCAGCACCGGCGCCGCCGCGGACTGGACCGACCAGGCGCTCGGCCGGCTGCCCGCTCCGTCGACGCTCGCGCACTACCAGCGCTGGCGCGCGGAAATCCGGTATCTCTGGGAGAGGAAGAGCCGATGAGGCCTTTTCTGCGCCGGCATCTCGCCCGCGTGGTCGCGTTGTTCGGCTGCGCGGCGGTGTTCGCGTTCACAGTCGTTCCGCAGTCGTCCTCGGCCGAGGAAACCGAGCTGGCGCACCAGTTCTCGTTCGCCGCCGCGCCGGTCAGCCCGGACAACGCGCCCGGCGGACGGCACGTGCGGACCGTCGCTCCGGCCTACGAACAGATCCGGTCGTGGATCTCCTCCGTGGGCGCGGCGACCGCCCTGTTCGCCGTGGACGGCGGCCCGGTCGCGCACGACATCTGTCTGGTAGACCCGCGCACGGACACGGTCACCGTCGAGCCCGCCCCTGGCACCGGCGCGCGGTACCAGCCGTTCGCGCTGACGCCGTCAGGGCTGGAGATGCCGTCCTTCGCGGCACCGATGGGCTGCCTGCCCGCGGACGTCGACGAGAACGGCCGCCAGGACGTCGTCGTCTACTACTGGGGCCGTTCCCCGGTCGTCTTCGAGCGCCTGCCCGGGGCCGCGCCGTCCGCGGCCGCGTTCCGCGCGCGCGAACTGGTCAGCCCGTGGCAGGTCTGGAACACCAACGCCGCCACCATCGGCGATTTCGACGGCGACGGGCACACCGATCTCGTCTTCGGCAACTATTTCCCGGACGGTGCGCGCGTGCTCGACCCGACCGCGCACCAGCCGGAACTGACGATGAACGATTCGCTGTCGCACGCCGCGAACGGGGGCACACTCCGGTTGTTCCGCTCCAGCGGAGCCGGGCGGTTCGCTGAGGTGCCCGACGCTTTCCCGCCGGAGACGCGAACCGGGTGGGCGCTCGCGCTCGGCGCCCAGGACATCGGCGGCCGGGGACTGCCGGATCTCTACGTGGCGAACGACTTCGGTCCTGATCATCTGCTGGTCAACGAGTCCGCTCCGGGCCGCGTCGCGTTCCGCACGGCGACTGGGACCAGGCACGCGACGACACCGAAATCGAAAGTGCTGGGCAACGATTCGTTCAAGGGCATGGGCGTGGCCTTCGCCGACCTCGACGCGAAGGGCGTCCCGGACATCCTGGTCAGCAACATCACCGAGCCGTACGCGCTGCAGGAAAGCAACTTCGCCTATCAGTCCACTATGGACCGCGCGCGGACAGCCGCCCGATTACGCGATGGGGTGGCACCCTACGACGACCGCAGCGAGGACCTCGGTCTGTCCCGCACCGGATGGTCGTGGGACGTCAAGGCGGCTGACTTCGCCAACTCCGGTGCCGACGAGGTCATGCACGCGACCGGGTTCGTCGCGGGCGAGGTGAACCGGTGGGCGCAACTGCAGGAGACCGCGATGTCGAACGACCTCGTGCTGAGCCACCCCGCGTTGTGGCCGCGATTCACCGAGGGAACCGATCTGTCGGGGCATGATCACAACTCGTTCTTCGCCCGCGGCTCGGACGGCCGCTACGTGAACGTCGCGGACCGGGTCGGAGTCGGGACCGACGCGGTGAGCCGCGCGTTCGCGGTCGGCGACGTGGACGGCGACGGGCGGCTCGACTTCGTCGTCGCCAACCAGTGGGCACCGTCCACTTTGTACCGCAATACCTCGCCGGCCGGTGCCTTCCTCGGACTGCGCTTGCGAAAACCCGTCGGCGGCACCGCGTGCGGGACAGGCGGGCCGACCTCGCCCGCCATCGGGGCCGAGGCCGAGGTCGCCGCACCCGGTGGCGGGAAGCGGCTGGAACAGGTGTACCCGGCCAACGGGCACAACGGCGTCAACGCCCCTGACCTGCACTTCGGCCTGGGCAGCGAGCCGCCGTCCACAGTGCCGGTCCGCCTGGCGTGGCGAGACGGCTGCGGACACCGCCACGAGGGTTCGGTGACGCTTCCGCCCGGCTGGCACCAGCTGCGGCTCAACCCCGACGGCACCATCGAGGAGGACCGGTGACCAAGTCGCCGAGCGAACGCCGTTCCGCTGCCCTGCGCCGGTTCGGCGCGTCGATCACCGTGCTGACCGTGCTCGGGCACACCGTGCTCGGCTTCGAACAGGCGTATCTGACCCCGGTGGTCGCCGTGTTCGCCGCGCTGGCCGCGGAGATCGTGCTGGAGTCCGTGGAGGCCGCGGCCGCCGAACGTCGCCCGCGCTACCTCGGCAAACCCGGTGCGGTGGTCGATTTCCTGCTCCCCGCCTACATCACCGGCATGGCGTGCGCGATGCTCCTGTACGCCAACGACCGGTTCATGCCGACGGTGCTCGCCGCGGTGGTCGGTGTCGCCTCCAAGTACGTCGTGCGGGTGCGGATCGGCGGCAACAGCAGGCACGTGCTGAACCCGAGCAACGTCGGAATCGTGGTGGTCCTGCTGCTGTTCGGCTGGGTCGGCATCGCGCCGCCGTACGAGTTCACCGAATGGGTCACCGGCTGGTGGGGCGCGCTCGTGCCCGCACTGCTGCTGATCGCTGGGACCATGCTGAACGCCAAGCTCACCGGCAAGGTCCCGCTGATCCTCGGCTGGGTCGGCGGCTTCCTCGGCCAAGCGTTGCTGCGCGCGCTGTTCACTGACATTTCGCTGGTCAGCGCGGTGCTGCCGCTCACCGGCACGGCGTTCGTCCTGTTCACCAACTACATGATCACCGACCCGGGCACCACGCCGTCTTCGCGACGGAACCAGGTGTACTTCGGGCTCGCCACCGCCGCGGTGTACGGCGTGCTCGTGCAGTTCCACGTCGTTTTCGGCTTGTTCTTCGCGCTGACGATCACCTGCGCGCTGCGGGCGGCGGTGCTCGCGATCGCTGCCCGGAAGAGTCCGCAATGGACGGTCTTGGTCCCGGCACCGCGCACCGCTGCCGAGCCCGTCCCGGCCCGGGAGCCCGCATGACCCGCCGCGAACCCGGCGAGCCGATCGCGATCGTCGGGATGGCCTGCCGCTACCCGGACGCGGCCGACCCGGCGCAGCTGTGGGAAACCGTGCTCCACCGCCGCCGCGCGTTCCGGCAGTTGCCGTCGGGGCGCCTCGACCTCGCCGACTACTGGAGCGCCGACGCCAGCGTCCCGGACCGGACCTACAGCACCCAGGCCGCGGTACTGGCGGACTGGGAGTTCGACCGGGAGGCCTTCCGGATCCCCGGCTCGACGTTCCGCGCCGCCGATCCCGCGCACTGGCTGGCCTTGGAAACCGCGGACCGGGCGCTGGCCGACGCGGGTCATCCGGCAGGCGTCGGCCTGGATGCGGACCGGGTGGCCGTCGTGGTCGGCAACAGCCTCACCGGCGAAGTGACCCGCGCCCGGACCCTGCGGCTGCGCTGGCCGTACGTCCGCGACGTCCTGCGCGCCACGCTGTCCGAGGTCGACCTCGCGGAAGCGGAAAAGCGGTACCTGGCAGCGTTTCCCGAGGTCGGGGACGAGACGCTGGCCGGAAGTCTCGCCAACACCATCGCGGGCCGCATCTGCAACCACTTCGGCTTCCACGGCGGCGGGTACACCGTGGACGGCGCGTGCGCCTCGTCCATGCTCGCCGTGATCACCGCCTGCCGTGCGCTGCGCGACGGTAGTGCCGATTTCGCGCTGGCCGGGGGAGTGGACCTGTCGCTCGACCCGTTCGAGCTGGTCGGCTTCGCCAAGACCGGTGCGCTGGCCGCCGAGGAGATGCGGATCTACGACGAGCGTTCGGCGGGCTTCTGGCCCGGCGAGGGCTGCGGAATGCTCGCGCTCGCCCGCGCCGAGGACGCCCGCGCGGCGGGGCTGCCGGTGTACGCGGAAATCCTCGGCTGGGGCGTTTCCTCGGACGGCCGCGGCGGCATCACCCGGCCCGAGCCGGACGGCCAGTTGCTCGCGCTGCGCCGCGCGGGCGAGATGGCCGGGATCGAGCACGCCGAGATCGGGCTGTACGAGGGACACGGCACCGGGACGGCGGTCGGAGATCTGGTCGAGCTGACAGCGCTGAACCGGGCCCGGTCGGGGGCGTCGTCGGCCGCCGCGCTCGGCTCGGTCAAGGCGAACATCGGGCACACCAAAGCAGCTGCCGGAGCCGCTGGGGTGGTCAAAGCCGCGCTGAGCGTGTCCTCCGGATTGCTGCCGCCGACCACCGGTTGCGCGACGCCGCATCCGGCGCTGGGCGAGACCCTGCGGGTGCTCTTGGAGGCAGAGCCCTGGCCGGAGGGCCGCCGCCTCGCCGGGGTGAGCGCCATGGGGTTCGGCGGCATCAACACCCACGTCGTGCTGGGCTCTCCGGCGCGGACCCGGCCAGTGCGGTCGTCGGTGGCGGATCGGCCGACTCCGGAATTCGACGTCATCGCGGTCAGCGGACCGGACCCCGCTCTCGTCGCCGCCGAACTAACCCGGATCGCCGAGGCAGCGCCGCGGTTGTCGCGAGCCGAACTGCACGACCTCGCCTGCCAGTACGGACGCCTAGGCACCGCCGGGCCAGTCCGCGCCGCGCTGGTCGCCCACACTCCGGCCGAGCTGGGTTCTCTTGCTGCTCGCGCAGCAGCCGAGGTGCCGTCGCTGCCCCATGGTCAGCTCGCGGCATCCCCGAGCTGCTGGCTGGGCAACGCCGTACCAGGCCGGGTCGGGCTGCTGTTCCCCGGGCAAGGCGCGAGCGGCACGGAACCAGCCGACACCACGCTCGCCCAGCCCGCGATCTACCGTGCCTGCCGCACGGCGCTCGCGCGGCTCGACGAACTTGGCGTCACCGCGAGCGCTGCGATCGGGCACAGTCTCGGCGAACTGGCCGCGCTCACGTGGGCGGGCTGTCTGTCTGCCGAGGACGGTGAACGGCTGGCCGTCGAACGCGGCCGGATCATGGGCAAATACGGCACCCCCGGCACCGGAATGCTCGCTGTCGCGGCGAGCGCGGACGAGGCGCAGGCGCTTCATACCGGCACGGACGTCGTGCTGGCCGCCGACAACTCCGCTCTGTCGCAGGTGCTTTCCGGTTCGGTGGCCGAACTCCGGACGGTGGCGGACAGGGCCGAGCGGCGCGGTTTCCGCGTCACGTGGCTTCCGGTGTCTCACGGCTTCCACAGCTCCGCCATGGCTGCCTGCACCAAGCCGTGGCGTGCGTTCCTCAAGGGCATCGCACTCGCTCCGGTACGGCGCACAGTGGTGTCCACTGTGTACGGCCGCCCGCTCACCGACGAGGACGATCTCGGCGAACTGCTCGTCCGGCAGTTGTGCGCGCCGGTGCAGTTCCGGACCGCCGTACAGGCCGTCGACGCGGACTTGTTTGTCGAGGCAGGCCCCGGCCGTGCCCTGAGCGCCTTGGCTGGTCGGGATGCGGTCAGCCTGGACATCGGCTCATCCGGCGACCGGGCAGCCGCCGACTCCGTTGCCGCGCTGTTCGCCGCCGGAGCCGTCGCGAACCTCGCCCGCTGGTTCGCCGGACGCGCCGCGCGTCCCCTCGACCTCGACCGCGAACCAGAATTCCTGACGAACCCGTGTTCGGCAGCACCCTCGGCGATCCCTGAACCGCGGGAAGCGCTCGACGCTGCTCCGGCTCGCGATGCCGCCGCGACCGTCACCGGCCTGCTCGCCGAGGCCACCGAACTCGACGCAGCGCTCATCGGCTCCGACGCGCGTCTCCTCGCCGACCTCAACCTGAGTTCGCTGCGGGCGACCCAGCTCGTCGTCGAGGCGGCGTCGGCGCTCGGCCGGAAGCTGCCGTCGGTGTCGATGGCGTTCGCCGACAGCTCGGTCGGCGAGGTGATCGCGGAGATCGAACGGCTTCCGGAGACCGCGGAACCCGACGTGGAGACCCCGGGTGTGCGGCCCTGGACCGGCTGCTTTACCGAGGTCCTGGCCCCGGCGAGGCCGGAACCGTGGCGTCCGACGGAAACTGTGTGCCTCGCCGACCCGGAAGACATCGAGGCGCTGCTCGACGCTGGGCGGAAAGCCCTGCGCCACCAGACGCTCGTGGTCGTGACGCACGACTGCGCGCTCAGCGGCTTCTTCCGTTCGCTGCACCAGGAACACCCTGGGATCGGCATCACCCTCGGCCAGGTCCCGGTCGGCACCGCGGATTTCTCAGCACTCCACGCCGAGCCCGGCCGATTCCGCGAACTAGTCCTCGGTGAGGACGGCTCCTGGTATGAACCGCGCGAGCAACTCGTCGCCGCGGAGCCGGACGAAACCCTCCTCGACGAGCAAGACGTGCTCCTGGTCAGCGGTGGCGGCAAAGGCATCGGCTACGAGTGTGCGCACGCCCTGGCCCGCAAAACGGGGCTCGCGCTCGCCCTTCTCGGCCGCTCTCATCCGGAGACCGACGAACTCCTCCAGTCCAACTTGGACCGGCTGAGGGCGGACGGGATCCGCGTCGCCTACGAGGCCGCCGACGTCGGCGACCCGGATGCCGTCGCGCTCGCCGTGGAAAAACTCACCGCCGAAACCGGCCCGGTGACCGCCCTGCTGCACGCGAGCGGCATCAACGAACCCGCCCGATTCGCCGACCTGACGCCCGACCGGATCCGCGCTCACCTGCGTCCGAAGGTCACCGGCCTTCGCGCGTTGCTCGCCGCCGTCCCGCCGGACTCGCTGCGGCTGCTGGTCACATTCGGCTCAGTGATCGGGTCGGCCGGGATGGCGGGGGAGTGCCACTACGCGCTGGCCAACGGCCTCCTGCGCGCCGAGGCTCGACGGCTCGCCCGGGAGGTGCCGTCCTGCCGAGTGCTCGACATCGCCTGGTCCGCCTGGTCGGGCGCTGGCATGGCCGAACGCATGGGCGCGGCGCAGACCCTCGTCCGCTCCGGCACCACGCCAATCCCGGTCGAGGAAGGAACCGAACTGTTCCTGCGGTTGCTGCGCACGCCGTCGACGCCCGCCGACGTGTCCGTGCACGGACGGCTCGGCGCGGAATTCCCGGCCGGAACCGGCCGCTTGCTGGAGCGGATCCGAGCGGGCCACCCCGGCGTCGAACTCGTCGCCGACGCCACGCTTTCCCTGCGCACCGATCCGTGGCTGGACGGTCACCGGATCGACGGAGCAGCCCTGCTGCCCGCCGTCGTCGGGCTGGAAGCCATGGCGCAGGCCGCTTCCGTGGTCGCTGGTCGGGCCTTGACAACCGCGTGCGACGTCAAGTTCGACCGGCCGGTCATCATTCCCGACACCGGCGAGCACGTCGTCCGAGTCTGCGCGCTGCGGGACGGCGACGTGATCACCACCGTGTTGCGCTGTGCCGAATCCGCCTTCCAGGCAGACCACTTCACTGCCACTTTCCCCTTGTCTACCAGCGAAAACACTGCGCCGCCGGTCGTCCCCGACCACGGCCGCATCGAGCCGACCGAACTGTACGACCGGCTTCTGTTCCACAAAGGACAGTTCCGCCGGGTCACCTCGGCAGCCGTCCCGGACCCGTGGTCCTGCCTGGCCACGATCACCCCGAACGACGAGCCCTGGTTCGCCTCGGTACTCGGCGACCCGGCCGCCCACGACGCCACCGTGCACGTCCTCCAAGCCTGCGTCCCGACGCGTCGGCTGTTGCCCGTCGCCTGCGACCGCGTCGACTTCGACCCGCGCGCGGCAGGTCCGTGGGAACTCCGCGGCACCGAACAAGACGCCGCGGACGGCCGCTACACCTGGAACGTCGCGGCGACTGACGCGGACGGCCGCACCGCAGTCCGCTGGACCGGCTTACGCCTGGCCGACACCGGCTCACTGCCCGACGACCGGCCCTGGCCCCCGTCCTTGTTGTCCGTCGCGATCACCCGGACAGCGGTGGCGCTCGGACTCGATCCGTCGCTGCGAGTATCAATCGGCGAACCGTTCAGCGTGGCTGCCGACAGCTCCTGCCCGGCCGCCTGTGCCTGGGAATTCGTGGAACCGCACGAACCACCAGACCCCAGGCTGCTCCGCGTGCTCTCAGGCCCGTGCGAGGAGCCGCCCGAACGCCTGGCCGCGCGGGTCTCGACAGTGACGCGGTGCCTGACCCAGGTGAGCGCGAGTCCTTCGGAGGCAAGGTTTTCCGGAGCGTATGACGGAGGCTGGCTCGTCCTCGCCGCCGGCCGCGCGCGGATCGCCTCCGCAGTGTTCACTGTGGACGGTTACCCGCTGCCAGTCGCGATCGCTCTGCTCACGGTCGGCATCGCATGACCCCCGCCTACCGATACCGCCATCCCGTCACGTTGGAGGAGACCAACCTCGTCGGCAACGTCTACTTCGCGCATTACGTTCGCTGGCAAGGACATTGCCGGGAACGGTTCCTCGCCGAGCACGCCCCGGACGTCCTCGCCTCGCTCACCGACGGCTTCGCCGTGGTCACCACCGGCTGCGGCTGCGAGTACTTCGGCGAACTGACCGCCGGGGACGTCGTCGAACTGCGCATGACCCTGACCGAACTCGAGGGCCACCGGGTGGCGATGGCGTTCGACTACTACCGGACCGAGGTCGCGGTGCCGCAGCTGGTGGCGCGCGGGCACCAGTCGGTCGCCTGCATGACCCGCGGCCCCGCCGGACTCGAACCAGTCCCGGTCCCCGAGCAGCTCCGGACGGCCCTGACGCCGTACTTGAAAATCGCGTAGTAAACTGGGCTGGTGACGACCACCGCCCGAGGAGAACGCCAGTACCGCCAGTACTGCGGGCTCGCCGCCGCCCTCGACACCGTCGGCGAACGCTGGACGCTGCTCATCGTGCGCGAACTGCTGCTCGGCCCGCGCCGCTACACCGAACTGCTCGCGGACCTGCCCGGCATCGGCACCAACCTCCTCGCGGACCGGCTGAAGAAGCTGAGCGGCGCCGGAATCGTCGAACGCTCCGAAACCGGCGCCGGACACGCCTACCGGCTCGGCCCGCTGGGCGAACGACTGCGGGAACCGGTGCTGGCGCTGTCGAAATGGGGCATCGGCCTGCTGGGCGAACCGAGCACGGACATGGTCACCCGCCCGCACTGGGCACTGCTGGCCGTCCAGTCGATGGCGGACGCGAGCCGGCTGCCGGAGGTCTCGGAAACGTACGAATTCCAGGTGGACGACGAAACCTTCCACCTGACCGTCGACCGCGGCGCACTCACCACGGCACGCGGACCCGCCGAAGCCCCGGTACTGAGCATCCGTACCGACGCGACAACATTCGTCCGCATCGGCGCCGGCGCGCTCGGCCCATTCGAGGCGCTGGCGACAGGAAAACTGACGTTCTCCGGCGACCCCGACGCGGTAGTCCGCTGCTCAACGGTGCTGGGACTGATGACGCGACCCGCTGCGCGCGCGGACGGGTGATCTGGGCAGCGAACTCGCCGACGGGATAACCGGCGAGCAGGTGGCTGGTGAGCGGCAATGCCGGTTCTCACCGGAATCGCCGCCCACGAGAACCGCCCCGCACGGCAAGCGTGCCGCCGCCCCGAACTCGCGAAGCGGCCCGGCCGCTGCAGGGAAAGCGCGCCACCGTTGCCCGCTGTCCCAGGACTGGCGGCCCGGCCTGCTGTGCGGGGCAAGGGCGCTGTCGTCGCCCGGTCGCTGCAGAGTTCGCGAGGTGGCCCGGCCCGGCGTGCGGGGCCGGGCCGCCGCCCCAGCACCTGCGCGGCGGCGGCGCGTCCTGTAGGCAAGTGCGCCGCCATTGCCCGCTGGCCCAGGACTGGCAGCCTGGCCTGCTGTGCGGGGCAAGGGCGCTGTCGTCGCCCGGTCGCTGCAGAGTTCGCGAGGTGGCCCGGCCTGCCGTGCAGGGCTAGCACGCCGCTCCAGCACTTGCGGGGCGGCCCGCCGCGTTCTGCGGGCAGGCGCGCCGCCGTTGCCCCGCTGTCTCACGACTGGCTGTCCGGCCCGCGTTGCAGGGAAATGCGCTGTCGTCGCCCGGTCGCTGCAGAGTTCGCGAGGCGGCTCGGCCCGCCGTGCAGGGCTAGCGCGCCGCCGCCCCAGTACTTGCTGGGCGGCCTGGCGCGTTCTGCAGGCAAGCGCGCCGCCGTTGCCGCTGTCCCTGCCAGGCCGCCCGGCCCACTTTGCAGGGCAAGGGCGCTGCCGTCGCCCCGTCGTCCCAGAACTCGCGAAGCGGCCCGGCCCGCCCTCGCAAGGGCGAACCGGGCCGCGAGCCGGATATCCCGAGGGGCGTCAGAGGCCGCCCACCTTCACCGGGAATTTCTGGATCGACGCGATCGTCGTGTCCGGGTCGTCCGGGAGCACCAGGTCGATCGGGTTCTGCAGCTGGTACAGGTCCCCGCGCGGCGGGAACTGGGTCAGCTGTCCGACGAGCATCCCCGGTTCCTTCGTGGTCAGCACCAGCGGCTCGTATGCCTTCCGGGACCGGATGCCTGCCCGGCGCAGGAGGCCGTCTGGCTGGTCGATCGTCATGGTGAAGCTCAGCACCATGACCTGTTCGTAGCGCGGCGGGAACTTCTGCGTGAGTTTGAGCAGGCTCTTGGCGTCCACGTCGACGTCGTTCTGCTCGATCGTGATCGTGCCGCCGCCCTGCTCCGCGCTGTCGCCGCCGGGGAGTTCGGCCGTCACGCGGTGGCCGACGACCCGCAGGCGCACCGAGTTGACCGGGTCGTCCGGGTTCACGTCGACCCGCACTTTGATCCCGCCGCGGAAATCGACGCTGACCAGGGCTGTGCGGATCTGCAGTGGCGTGTTGATCGCCAGGCAGCTGCACGGGATCTCCGCCCCGATCGGCGGCAGTCCGGTCTGCTGCGGGAAGGCCTGGGCCTGCTGCCCGCCCAGCAAGCCGCCGGCCGCGACCCCGCCCACCCCCAGCGCGGCCGCGGCGGCGGCCCCCTTCAGGAAGTCCCGCCGGTCCTTGCCTGAACCTTGCCGGTCGGGTTTCTCGTCGTTCGGAGCAGGCATCCTCTACCTCCGCGAGTGCGTTTCGAAGACTCTGGCTCGCTTGAATTTAAGGTAGTGACTGCTCGCGCGACCAGGGTCCGGAGCAAGATCGACCCGGTCGTGTCCGCCGCCGATGACCCACGGCGACCGGACCCGGGGGACCCCGCCAGCCGGACAGGCGACCCCGGTCATCAGGTCGGGTGTCGCTCGCCGGGCCTTGGCGACGATCTCCCCGGAATGCGGACGAGAACGCTTCTGCCAAGGCGAATCCGGTTCAGATTCGGTCCACAAAGGACGCTCGGCGGCGCGGGCCGGTACCTGCGCCGGGACTCGTGGCGTCGGCAACACCGACGGGAGCGCGGTCAAGCTTCGGAGGGGATGCAGCGCGGTGCCGAACTCCCCTCAACCGTGCAGCCCGTCGCGATACCCCCGTCCGGAGAGGGCCTTCATCTGGATCGAAGATCGCCCGAGCCATTCCCGAGAACATCGGCCGAATCGAGCACCGCCAACCCGTGCGCGGCGGCGAAGACAAGTGCCTCATCCGCCGTAGCCATCCGCGTCGGATCTTCCGGATTGACCAGCGCGGCGAAAGCGGCCGCAGCGGGCAGTCCGGCCCGCTGGCACAGGTCGACCCCCGCTTCGGGGATGTCGAAAACCCCGTGCGGACGGATGGCGTACGGCAGCACGTGCCCGGGTCGGTTGAGGTCGTCCGGCCGGGTGGTGCGGTCGGCGAGGCGGCGGATCGTCTCGGCCCGGTCCGCGGCGGAAATCCCCGTAGTGACTCCCGTCGCGGCGTCGACCGCGACGCACCAGCCAGGGCCGCCGTCGTGGCGGAAGGTCGGTCGCATCGGCGGCAGTTCGAGTGCGTCGCACCGGTCGCCGGGCAGTGCGACGCCGACCAGTCCGGACGAGTGCCGGATGACGAACGCCAGCGCCCTCGTGGAGGCCTCCGCCGCGGGCAGGACGAGGGCCGCGTCGCCGGGGGTGGTGAGCACGATCGGCTGTCCGGCCGAGAGCGCGTCGAGGGCGGCGTCGACGGGGCGTGCATCGAGCGAGAGCGTCATGCGACCGTCCGGATCTCTGCGGTCGCGAACCGGGCCACCTGCTCGGCGACGGTCGCGAGCTGGGCGGCGAGTTTCCGGTCGGCGACGCGGCCGTTGGCGGCGAACGGTTGAGCCGTCGAGTCGACCACGACGCCGAGCGGGGTCGGCCAGCCGCGCAGAGCGTGCACGGTCGAGCGCAGCGACGTCAACGTCGTGACCCCGGCTTGCGGCCCGTACGCGCTGACGATGCAGCCGACGGCGCGTCCGTGCAGGTAGGGGCGGTCGTCGTCGGCGAGGTCCTGGAGGTAATCCAGGGCGTTCTTGAGCAGGCCGGACAGTCCGCCGTGGTATCCGGGCGTCGAGATCAGCACGCCGTCGGCGCGGCGGACGGCGTCGAGGAACGCGGTCGCCGACGGGGAGCGGTGTGCGAGATCCGGTTCGTACATGGCGAAATCGAGTTCGCGCGCGGTGAACAGTTCGGTGCGGGCACCGTGTGCCCGCACGTGGTCGAGCACTGTGCGGAGGGCTCGTTCGGAGGAGGAATCGGGGCGGACAGTGCCGCCGATGCCGACGATCAGGGGTGTATGCATGGCGAACCGGCTTCCTGCGGCGAGAGGGGCTGAGTCATCGGGCGGAGTCGGGGAAATCGAAGCGGGCGACTTCCGCGAGCTGGTCGCCCAAGGTGGCGACCATCGACTTGAACCCGCTCGCGCCCGCTTCGGCGCTGGCCAGGGTCGGGTCGCCGAGGTAGCCCTCGGGGCCGAAATCGTTGGCCAGCCAGCCGAAAGCGACGCTGCCGCCGAAGCGGGCGTGGACGTTGTCGGCCATCTGCGCGGGGATCCGCCGTTCTGCCGCGGACAGGTCGACCAGGTCGGGGCGCAGGTGCAGCATCAGCGACGTTTCCGCGGCGCCGCCGTGGATTCCGAGACCGGTTTCGCTCGCGGCCCAAGCCGGGTCGTGCTCCTCGGGGAGGAAGACGTTGATGCCGAACGTCAGGAGGCCGTAGGCCAAGCGCAGATCGCGCAGCGCGGTTTGGATTTCGGATACGTTCCCGCCGTGGCCGTTCACGAGGACGATCCGGCGGATCCCCGCGGCGGCGACCGAACGTCCGATGTCGTCGAGCATCGCGGCGAAGGTCGCCGTGGACAGGGACAGGGTGCCCGCCGCCCAGGTGTGTTCGACGGAGCGGCCGTAGCTGAGCGTCGGCAGCAGCCAGAGGTCTTCGTCGTGCGTGGCAACGACTTCCTTCGACACCGCTTCGGCGACGAGCGCGTCGGTGGCCAGCGGGAGGTGCGGGCCGTGCTGTTCGATGGCGCCGACGGGCAGCACCGCGACCGAGGACGGGCCGCAGGCAGCCTTGACCTGCGACGCGCGAAGCTCGGCGAAAAACCGTGAAGCCATAGGGAATCTCCTTCAAGCGCCCAGATAGGCGACGACCCGGATTTCCACCCGCATCTCGGGGGTGGCCAGCGGGGGATAGATCAGCAGCGACGCGTACGAACGCTCGGACAGCAGCTTCGGCGCGTGCTCGGCCAGCCATTCGTCGCGCACCCGCATGTACTCCGCGCGGTCGGCGGGATCGGCGAGGAACTGGTCGAACTGCACGATGTCCTCGAACTCCGCGCCCGCGTCGGCGAGCAGCCGGTGCACCCGGTTGAGCGTCACCAGGGTCTGCGCGGCGACGCCGTGGGCGGGCCGGCCGTGCTCGTCGGTGACGCCGTCGATTCCGCTGAGGAAGACGAAGCCGCCCGCCGCGGCTCCTCTGCCCCAGGGCATGACCGTGGTGCCGTATTTCAGGGGGCCAAGCGCTTGTTTCGTCACTCGTCGGCCTTCCGGTAGCGTCGGATGAGGTAGTAGGCCACGGCGGCGACCGCGCCCGCGACCCACGGGGTGAGGTCGCCGAACTGCGGGAAGCGGGCCGCGAAAACGCCGGTGTAAAGGCTTTGGTCCATGAACGGCACGGAGACCGCGATGGCGATCACGAACGCCGCCAGGCCGGGGCGGAACCGCCGGGTTCGGTCGAAATACCGTTGCGGATCGATCTCCTGGCGGCCGAAGACCACTGCGTCCACGACGACGATCCCGAGCCAGGGGCCGATCCAGTAACCCATCAGGAACAGGAAATTCTGGAAGGTGCCGAAGACGGATCCGGCGTTGTGCCCGGCGATGAAACCGACCGCGGTGCCCAGTACGCCGATGATGATCGCGGAGATCCAGCGGCGCACCTTCGCGCCGACCATCAGCAGTCCGAGCGAAGCGGTGTAGATGTCCAGGACGCTGCCGGAGATCGAAGCCGCGAGCAGCGCCACCAGGATCACGGCGGCGAGGCCGGCCGGGATCAGCTTCGCCACCAGGTCGGTCGGACTGTCCACAGTGATCACAGTGCCGATTGCCGCGCCGACGACCGCCATCCACAGCCCGGCCAGCGACGCGCCGGAGAACGCCGCGAGCAGCACGCGCCGCCGGGACGTGTCGCGCGGCAGGTAACGCGTGTAGTCCGAGCCGCCGATCGACCAGCCGAACGTCCTGGTCGAAGCGAGCGCGACGGTGGTCAGCATGCCGCCGGCGACCCCGCCCGCGCCGCGGTGCAGGACGTCGCCGGACGCGGCGAGATCGCCTTTCGCCAGGCCGTACCAGGTGAGGATCACGAAGAGCACGGACGCGACGATCGCGAGGAAGCGTTCGGCCTGGTGCACCAGATCGTGCCCGACGATCGCGATGACGATCTGCACCGCCGCCACCGCGACGAGCGAAACCAGGAACGGCAGCCCGAACAGCTCGCGGACGATGTAGGCGCCGAGCACGGTGTTGACCGCGAAGTAGCCGAGGCCGGTCAGGCACAGGAGCAGCACCGGCAGGAAATTGCCGTAGTAGCCGAACGGAAGCCGCGACTGGATCATCTGCGGCACGCCGGCGCGCGGGCCCATCGAGGCGGCGAAGCCCAGCAGCACGCTGCCGATCAGGATGCCGATGGCCAGCGAGAGGACGGCTTCGCCGAACCCGAGGCCGAGGAACGCGGTGGGAATGGCACCGACCGCGAGCGCCGAGTACTGCAGATTTCCCGCGAACCACAGGGAAAAGGCGGAGCGCGGCGAACCGTGGCGCTGGTCGTCGGGAATCCTTTCGATGCCGTGGTGCTCGACGGACACGGCGGGTGGGCGGACTGCCTGGGCGTCTTTGACCATCTGTCCTCCAGCGGAAGAGCCCCCTGCGGCGGAAGTGTTGATATAGGTAACACGGATGCCACAGCCTGCGCTGCGGCTTCCCGAGATGTCAAGAGGCTGCTGGGGCTTGACACTCCGCAGGTCGCGCCGCACAGTGTTGATATTACTTACATTTTTGCGGACGACCCGGCCGAGCCCGGGCGGGATGGAGGCGCTGTGCGGCACGGAGTGTTTTTCTTCGGCTCGGTCGAGATGCCGGACGTGCTGGCCGGGAACCCGGTGCCCGCTGCGCGCCGCCGCGCCACCCGCGAGCAGGTGTGGCACGCGCACGAGCGGCTGGTCGGGATGGGCGAGCTGGCCGAGGAGCTGGGATACGACAGCTATTGGCTGGCCGAGCACCATTTCCAGCACGAGGGCTACGAGGTCGTGCCCAACGCGATGCTGCTCGAAGCGCATCTGGCCGCGCGGACGTCGCGGATCCGGCTAGGGTCGATGTTCAGCATCGTCCCGCAGTGGAATCCGCTGCGGCTGGCCGAGGATTTCAGCAGCCTGCTCAACCTCTCCGGCGGGCGGGCAGTGCTCGGCGTCGGGCGGGGCACGGTGTCGCGCGAATTGCGCAGCCTCACCGCGCATCAGGCGGACATCGGCGTGATGACGTCCAGCGAGGAACGCAAGGTCATCGACGCGCACAACCGCGAGGTGTTCGCGGAGTACATGGACATCGTGCGCACGGCGTTGAGCCAGGAAACCTTCTCGTACAACGGGAAGTTCTTCGAACTGCCGCCGCCGGACAACCGCGACCCCGACCACGACGCGGACACGCTGACGCTGGTGCCGGGTCCGCTGCATCCCGTCGAGATCTGGCAGGCGGTCACCAGTCCGCCCACTTTGGACTACGCGGCCGAGGTGGGCCACGGGTGTGTCTGGTGGAACCAGTACCACGGATACATCCGCGAGCAGTGGGAGCGCTACGCCGAACTGTACGAACAGCGCCACGGCACCCGGCTGGCCCCGGGGCAGAACCGCATTCTGGTGCTGCCGGTGCACATCGCCGACACCCACGAGGAGGCCTGGCGCACCGGGCGGATCGGGCACGACGAGTTCTGGAACCTGCTCGCCCCGTTCGGCTGGAGCAGCGGCTACCGCGGCGACGACGGCAACCGGGCTCCGGCCGGGCTGGTGCCGACGCTGGAGCAGTCCACGCGGCAGAAGTGCTGGGCGGTCGGCACGCCGGAAGAGGTCGCGGAGATCGTGCAGCACCACAAGGACACGCTCGGCCTCGAACAGCTCGTGGTGTTCCCGCATTTCCCCGGGCACACCTACGACATGGCCGCCGAGCAGATGCGGCGCTTCAGCGAGCAAGTCGTGCCGCTGCTGCGCTGAGCCTGGCTTTTCCGGACCGCGCGGCTTCTCCCGGCCGCGCGGTCATTCCCCGGCGTTGATCAGCAGGACCCGGACCGGTTCGTCGCCCAGCCTGCGCCAGCGATGCGGCCGCGATCCGGGGTAGGTGGCCACGTCGGCCTCGCCCAGCTGCTCGCGGCGCCCGTCGGCGAAATCCAGCTCGATCCGCCCGGTGACGACGTACAGCATCTCCTGCCCGACGTGCTCGAAATACTCGCCGAACTCCGCCGGTCCGCCGGTGTATTCGATGGGCTGCACCGGAAACCCCGCCCTGGACAACGCCCGCGCCGTGGACCCGGTCGGGATTTCGGCCCCCGGCATCACCATTCCCTCGTCGGCGCGCAGCAATCCCACGCCCTGCTCGGCGGGACCCGCGAGGAGTGCCGACACCGTGGTGTCCAGCGCGACCGCGATCCGCTGCAACGTGCTGACGCTCGCGGCGGCCAGCCCGCGCTCGAACTGGCTGAGAAAAGCGTGCGAGAGACGGGAAACCTCGCCGACCTGCTTCAGGGTGAGCCCTCGGCCGCGCCGCAGCTCGCGCACCCTTGCCCCGAGCAGCTGCGCGGGATCGGGCGCAGCGCCGGAATCGGGGGAGGGAGGGGTTCGCATTGGCCCGACTATACCGGAGCGGGGGTGTTCCGAAGTGGACGTTGGAGGGGGGACGGGGCGATGTGCAAGGGAAATTCTCGCCCGGATCCTGATGGGGCGTCCTGTGCGGGGGACCGCGGGCTCACCAGCAGGCGCCGGAATGGATGCGGCCGCTTCGGTAGACGCGTTCGAAAGCCTTGATCGAGCTGCAGAAGCCGTCGAGTACGTCTGTGTTTACGGCATCTTCGACGGTCGCGCCGTCCTGGAGCGCGGTCCACACTCCCGGGGCGAGCTGGACGGCTCGGGTGGTGCCCTGCATTTGGAACCAATTGCGCACCTGGCTGGGCAATGACGAGACCTGCACGACTTTGGGATAGCCAGCCGGAAGCGATGCGTACGGCGTGGTTGTCGCCGGTGCTTCCGCGGCGCTGGGGGCAGCGGTCGGGGTCGACGGCGACGGGCTGGCGGGCGAGGGAGTACTGGAAGCCGCGGCCGATGAGGACGGCGTGCCGGGCGGACTCGCTGATTGGGGGCCTGCGCACGCGGCACCGGCGAATGCGCAGAGTGCGGCGAGGAGCACGCGCTTGCCAGGTCGTTTTCGCTGCGTCATCGCGGTTCAACCTCCACGGCCGTCCCAGCGCGGACTGGTCGTTCGCTGGGTGCCCGACCGATCCGACTGGTGCCCATCGAGTCGGCGGGAGCCGGAAGCCTGTTACGCGACCGGTTCGGCTCGTCGTCGAAAAGTGCTCCCGGAAGCCTCGGCGAGCCAGTTGACACACTTAGTACACTAAGTTGTATGACCGGTCGACCCAGCCGTGCGCCGCTTTATCGCACGATTCAGAGCGAGATCCAGCGCGACATCCTCAGCGGCAGGCTGAAGCCGGGGGACTGGCTGCCGTCGGAGAGTCAGTTGCGGGCGCAGTACGGGGTGTCCCAGACGTCCGTCCGGCGCGCCTTTCAGGAGTTGCAGCGGCTCGGGCTCGTGGAGCGGTTCCATGGTCGCGGCAGCATCGTCGCGTCGAACGAGATCCGGGCGATGAGCCCGATGCTCGGTCTGGGGCGCGAGCTGCGGCAGCGCGGTTTCGCGATCCGGCCCGAGTTGCTCAGCAATGCCGAGGAACCCGCAGCCGAAGCGGTTGCCAAGGCGCTCGACCTCGAAACCGGCGACACGGTGAGCCACATCGAGCGGCGGTACTGGATCGGCGACGATCCGTTCGTCTTCCTCGACCATTATCTTTCGCCTCAGCCCGGGATCGACTTCGCCGAGTTCACCGGGGATTCGCTGTACGCGTTCCTCTCCGGCCGCGACGCGCAGCCCACGCACGCGCGGGAGCGGGTCAGCGCCGTCAATCTCTCCGCGGCGGAGGCCGAACGGCTCCAGGTCGAGCCCGGGGTCGCGGCGATGCTCCGCGAGCGCACGTCGTTCGGCGCTGATCAGCGGCCGGTGGAGTTCACCCGCTACATCCTGCGCGGCGATCGCTACCACCTCGACATCGACCTCAGAAGCGAGCGATGAGCGCCGGGCCGCGGCTCGTCGTCGTGGGGGACGCGAGCATCGACTACTTCGTCCAGGTCCCGCACATCGCGGGCAACGACAACAAGGCCATCGGCTCCCTGTCCGGCGTCTACGGCGGCGGGATGAGCGCCAACCTCGCCGCGGCGGCCGCGCGGCACGGCATCGCGGTCGACCTGATCACCAAGACCGGAGCGGGGCCGGACACTGACGCCGCGCTGGCCGAACTCAGCAGGCTCGGGGTGTCGCTCGAGCATTCGCTCCGCGACCTCGAGCATCCGACCTGGATGTGTTTCGTCCAGCTCGACGCGAGCGGCGAGAAGGCGCTGACCGGCGCGGACACCGGGATCAAGATTCCGGCGATCGAGGAGATCGACGCGTCGGTCCTGGCAGGGGCGGACATCGTGGCTCCGCTGGCCGACGATCTCGAGTGGGCGGCCGCCGTCGCCGAACTCGGCCGGGAGCGCGGGGCGCGGGTCGCCGTCGATCTCGAACCGGACGCGTTCGAACCCGGCCAGCCGGAGTTCGCGCGGCTGCTCGGGCTCAGCGACATCGTCTTCCTGAATGCCGCTTCGGCGGCCAAACTCGCTGCCACTCCGCGGGAAGCGGCCCAGCGGGTGATCCGGCTCGGCGCGGAACTCGTTGTCCTCAGCGAAGGCGCGCACGGAGCGTCCACTGTGGACCGCGACGGGGTCGTGCATCGCGCGCGGTTGACCGGCGAGGTGACCGCCGTCGACACGACCGGGGCCGGTGACGCGCTGGCCGGGGCGTTCCTGGGCGCGTTGCTGGCCGGGGCCGGAGTGTCCGAAAGCCTTCGCCGGGCGGTGGCCCAGGCGACCCGGTGCGTGACCGCTGTCGGCGGCCGCACCTATCTGTCCGGCTCGCAGCGCGGCGGGTGGCCAGACGACTTGATCACGATCACGACTGAGAGGTAACCGAGTTGAATTCTGTGCTGCGTTCCCAGATCCACGGCAGTCTCGCCGCGGCCTGCCTGGCCGACGCGCTCGGCGCGCCGACCGAGGAACTGAGCCGGGACCAGATCCGCGCCGCGTTCGGCGGTTACGTCACCGAGCTCCACGCCCCGCTCCCGGGCGCGCCCTACGCCAAGGGCCGCGCCGCCGCGCAGATCACCGACGACTCCAGCCAGATGATCCTGCTGACCCGGCTGCTCGCCCGCACCGGAGCCGCGCTGAGCCCCGACGACATGGCGCGGCTGCTGATCGAATGGTCGAAGAACGAGAACTACTTCCCGCACTTCGCCGGGCCGACCACCCGCGAGGCGATCGCCCGGCTGGAACGCGGCGAGGACCCGCGCGAGGTCGGCCGGACCGGGACGATCATGACCCAGGGCGCCAGCAACGGGGCCGCGATGCGGGTCGGGCCGGTCGGGCTGTTCCACCACGGCGACCCGGAGGCGGCCGTCCGCACCGCGTTCACCACCTGCGTGCCCAGCCACAACACGCCGCCCGGCGTCGCGGGCGCCGCGGCCATCGCCGCCGCCGTCGCGCGGGCGTGCACTCCCGGCGCGGAGATCGTCGACATCGTCCGCGCGGCCGTCGACGGCGCGCGAGCGGGTGCCGAACTCGGCCGGACCGAGGGCCGGGACGTGCCGGGCGCGTCGGTCGAGCGGCGGATCGAACGTGCGGTCGCGCTGGCCATCACGGCTCGCGACGACGAGCACGCCATCGACCTGATCGCCGGAGAAATCGGCGTCGGCCTGCCCGCTGCGGAAGCGGTGCCGGCGGCGCTCGGGTTCTTCGTTGCCGCCGGCGGGGATCCGGTGCGCGTCGCGCGGCTCGCGGCCAACGCGGGCGGGGACAGCGACACCATCGGCTGCATGGCGGCCGCGATCGCCGGCGCGTACCGCGGCATCGAAGCGATCGACCCGGCCGCCGTCGCCCAAGTGGAGCGCGCGAACGACCTCGACCTGGCCGCGCTCGCCGACGAACTGCTGGCCGCGACCCAGCACTGATCTCCCCACCCCGATCCGAAGGGACGCTCGACGATGAGCGCACGAAGCGAAGAATTCGCCACGGTGAGCCGGAAGGAACGCCTCTCCTTCGGAGGCGGTGACCTGGCCACGAACATCGCCTGGGGCGCGCTGGCCACCTACGTGGTCTTCTTCTACACCAACGTGATCGGGGCCGCGGCGTCGGCGGTCGGCACGATCGTGCTCGTCGCGCGGCTGTTCGACGGCGTGGTCGACGTCGGGATGGGCGCGATCGTCGACCGGACCTCGACCCGCTGGGGCAAGGCGCGTCCCTGGGTGCTGTGGGCCGCCGGGCCGTTCGCCGTCGCGCTGATCCTCGTGTTCACCGTGCCGGGCATGGACCCGGCGCCGACGCTGGTGTACATCGCGATCACCTACGCGCTGATGAACATCGCCCTCAGCGCGGCGGTGATCCCGTACGGAACGCTGAACACCCGGATGACGCGGGACTTCACCGAACGGTCCCGGCTCAACGTCACCCGGATGTTCGGCGCCACCCTCGGCTCGCTGGTCGTCACCGTCCTCACCCTGCCGCTGGTGAGCGCGCTCGGCGACGACCAGCGGGCGTGGATCATCACGTTCTGCCTGTTCGGCGCGGTCGCGGCGGTGCTGTTCTTCATCACCTTCCGCAACACGCGGGAACGTCTCGTCGACACCGCGCCGCCGAAGGACCAGCCGGGGATCGCCGAATCGCTGAAGCTCGCGGGACGGAACCGTTACTGGCTGCTGCTGTTCGCGATCTTCATCGTGTTCAGCGTCGCGGAGTCGCTTTACACCGGGGCGACGGCCTACTTCGCCCAGTACTTCCTGGGCAACGCCGGGTTCGCCGCGCTGATGTCGTTCCTGCTCTACATCCCGGCGCTGCTCGGGATGCTGTTCATGCAGCCGGTGTACCAGCGGTTCGGCAAGGTCGCGCCGATGATCGTCGGCGCCGCGATCTTCGTGGCGGGTTCCCTGATCATCGCGATCGACCCGACGGACATGACCCTGGCGGTCGCCGGCTCGGTTCTCCGCGGCATCGGGCGGATCCCGATTTTCGGCGCGATCTGGGGCATGCTGCCCGACACCATCGAGTACGGCGAGTGGAAGAACGGCCGCCGGCTGGAGGGCGTGCTGTACAGCGCGGGCAGCATGGGGCAGAAGCTCGGGTACGGGCTGGGCGCGGCGGTGCTCGGCTGGGTCATGGGCGCGGCGGGCTACAACGGTTTGAACCATACGCAGCCGGATTCGGCGCTGTCCGCGATCAACGCGTTGTTCGTTTATGTGCCGATGGCGTTGTTCGTGCTGTTGATCATTCTGTTCTGGGCGTACCGGCTGGAGCGGATCTACCCGACAGTGGAGAAAGACCTGGCCGAACGGCGCGCGGCGGCTGGAGAACGCTCTCTTCCGCTCGGCGACTGAGGTGGGGTTGCCCCTACTGCGCTTGGGCAGCCAGCGGTATCGCGTTCGACTGGATTCTTCGCAACGCTGGGGTTGTTTCTTGGCGCGTGGAGGGGGATCCAGTGACGAATTCTGGTGTACGGCAGGGAAAAGCGCGGCTCGCTGCCCTGGTGGCGGCGGTTGTCGCGATCGGCGGCGCGGCTGCGTGCGCTGGTGCGGCCGATCCTCCGGCCGCCGGACCGCACTTGGTCCCGGTGAATGGCCGCAAGATGGCGTTTTCCGTGACTCCGGGCCGGTTGCCCGCGATTGTGCTCGACGCGGGCGGCGGGATGGATTCTTCGGAATGGCGCAAGGTCGTTCCGGAACTCGCGGCGAAGACCGGATCCGAGGTGATCGCCTACGACCGGGCCGGGGAAGGCAAAAGCGACGAGGCACCCGGCCCGTGGCGGGCGGACAATGCCGCCGCCGATCTCGCCGCGGGGCTGACGCAGCTGGGAGTAACGGAAAACGTCTTTCTCGTGTCGCATTCGCTGGCGGGCGAAGTCGCCTTTTCCTTCGCCCGGAGCCATCCGCGCTGGGTTGCGGGCGCGGTGTTCGTGGACGCTAATCTGCCACAGTTCTTCACCCCGGCTGAGACCGCCAAATTAGTGGCGTTGAACGAGAGACAAGTGGAAGAGCTCAAGAAGGCGCCGTCCACCCGGCAGACGCGCCAGTTGCTCGCCCAAGCCGACGGCTACGGGCCGGTGCACGCGGCGTATCACAAGCTGACCTGGCCGTCCGGCATTCCGGCGGCCGTGATCGTGTCCGCCGAGACGCCGTTTCCGACTCCCGAGGACGCGCAGTTGTGGCGGCGGGCGCAGCAGGACTTCGCGCACGCCGCGCCGAACCGGACACTGGTCACTGCTGAGCGCAGTTCTCACGACGTCCCGCTCGACCGGCCGGACGTGGTCGTCGCGGCGGTGGAGAATCTGCTGCAGCGTTGAGGTTTTCTCACTAGCCGGGTGAGCGCGGGGCGGATCTTGCCGCCGCGCGCTAGGCCCGCGAGCGCGGTGCGAACGTACGTGAGGGGAACCCTGAGGGAATCTGATTCCCTCAGGGTTCCCCTCACGTACGTCGGCGAGAGCGGAGAAAGCCACGCAGCCCGGCGGCAGTGCATCGCCGCAACGGGGCCGCCCGCCGCAGTGGCTGAGAAAATCTCACTGACCGCCGAAAAGCGAACGCGGGACCCCGGCTCCGTGCCGGAATCCCGCGTTCTCGAGGAGAAAGTCAGTCTTTCTTCAGCGCGTTCTTGACTTTGCCCGCCGCGTCGCCGAGAGCGTCCTTCACGTTTTCGGCGGCTTCCTTGATCCCGGCCTTCGCCTGGTCGGCTTTGCCTTCGTTCTCCAGCTTCTCGTCGCCGGTCAGCGAACCGGCGGCCTCCTTGGCCTTGCCGCCGAAGTCGTCTGCCTTGGCGCCGATCTTGTCGCCCATCGACATGAGTGCCCTCCTTCATTGCCGAACAACGAACGCGGGAATGCGTCAGAGTGAACGACAACGCGGATCCCGAATCGTCACTCACCCGATGATGTGATCGTCGCCACTCGTTCGGGGAGTGAGTTTTGCGCGGCGGCCGGGTCGATCCGATGAACTGAACAACGGGAACCGACTGGAGGAGAATCGATGGCTTCGACGACTGACACGGCGGCCAAGACCCAGGACGTGGAGAAGGTCAACGCCGGTCCGCTGACCAGTTCGCAGGGGACGACCACCGTCGCGGACGTGGTGGTGCAGAAGATCGCCGGGCTCGCCACGCGGGAGATCCCCGGCGTGTACGACCTCGGCGGCGGCGCGGCGCGGGCGTTTTCGGCGCTGCGCGAGCGGATCCCGGGCGCGACCGCATCGGCCGGGCAGGGCGTTTCGGTCGAGGTGGGGGAGAAGCAGGCCGCGGTGGACCTGCAGATCGTGGTCGAGTACGGCGTGTCGATCGCGGAGGTCGCGCGCTCGATCCGGCGGAACGTGATCAGCGCGGTGGAGGGGATGACCGGGCTGGAGGTGGTCGAGGTCAACATCAACGTCGGCGACCTGCACCTGCCGTCGGACGACGAGGAGGACGCGTCCGGCGACAGCGGCCGGGTGCAGTGAGCGGACGGGACCGATGAACCCGCTTGAGGAGGCCCGCCGGATCGCCGCCGCGGTGCGCGAACTGCCCGAGGTGGCGGACGTGCACGGCGGCGAGTTCGGCCGGGTCGCGACGCTCGGGGCGGGCGGCCGGGTGGGCGGAGTCCGGGTGACCGACGAGGACGTCACCGTCGGCGTGACGGTCCGGGCCCCGTTCTCGGCGGGCGACGTGGCGGCCGCGGTGCGCGCGGCCGCCGCGTCCCCCGGCCGTCCGGTGCACGTGCTGATCGCCGACGTCGAAGTGCCGGCCGCGGGGGAACCCGGGCCGGAAAACCGGAAGGAGACGGTGTCGTGAACGCAACGGGATTGGGGCTGGTCACCGGCCTCGCGCTGGGCCTCGCCGCCGCGATCGGCGGGTTCGGGGCGTTCCTGCTGGTCCTCGTGCTGGGCGCGGCGGGACTGCTCGTCGGCCGCCTGCTCGACGGCAAGCTCGACCTCTCGCAGCTCACCGGCCGCGACCGGGGGTGAGCCGTGGCTGTCGCAGCGGAGGAGCGGGGGATCCTCACGATCAGCGAGCACACCGTCGAGCGGCTGGCCGCCCACGCGGCGGGCGAGATCGACCGGGTGGGCGGGGCCGCCGGGCGGACGCTCGGGATCAGCCTCGGCGGTGAGGCGCTGGACCGGTCGGCGAAGACGTCCGCGCGGATCGCGGGCGGCGAGGTGGAGCTGGACGTGCGGATCTCGCTCGAATACCCGGCCCCGGTCGGCGCGACCACCGAGCGGGTGCGCGGTCATCTGCGCGGGCGGGTCGAGGAACTGACCGGGATGCCGGTCCGCCGCGTCGGCATCACGGTGGCGGCCTTGCACACCGAGGCCGCGGGACAGAGGAGGGTGGAGTGAAGCGCCGAACCCGCCGGTCTCTTCCGGCGAGCCTGACCGCCGTGGTGCTGCTGGCGGTGTGCGTCCTGGTCGCTGTCGCGGCGATCCAGCGGCTGACCGGGAATCAGCCGTGGCTGGACTATCGCGCGGTCGCGACCGCGGTCCACAACGCGCACTGGACCGACCTCGTCCCGGCGCTGATCTCAGCCGCAGTGGCCCTGGCCGGGCTGGTGCTGCTGTGGGCGGCGCTCCTGCCGGGCAAACGCCGGATCCTCCCGCTGACGGGAGACCCGGATTCCGGGGCCGACACCACGGGCTACCGGTCCGCCTTGCGCGCGGCCGCGGCGGACGTGGACGGCGTCGAGCAAGCCCGGCTCTCGACCGGTTCGCGCAAGGTCAAAGTGCGGGTGAAGACCGCCCGCACCCGGACGGACGGACTGTCCGACGCAGTCCGCGCGGCCGTCGAATCCCGGCTCGACCACATCTCGCCGGCCCGGCGGCCCGCCGTGTCGGTGCGAGTCCGTGCGACGAGGGAGGCCTCATGAACCGTCCGGCCACGCTCAACCGCGTCCTGCTCGCGGTGATCGGCCTGGTGCTGCTCGCCGCGGGCGGATTCGGTCTGGCTACGCACTTCCGCGTGCTCAGGCTCATCGATCCCGAGGCGCCGCTCGTGCCGGGCACCGCGGAGCCGCCCACCTGGGTGTTCTACGCGATCGCCGCGGCGGCCGTCGTGGCGGGGCTGCTCGCGCTGCGCTGGCTGCTGGCCCAGCTCGCGCACCGGCCGCGCACGGGAGTGTGGCGGTTCGAAACCGATCCCGCCTACGGACGCACCGAACTGCGCGCGGACGACGCGGTGGCCCCGTTCGTCGAGGAACTGCGCGGGCATCCCGGTGTGCACAAGGCGAGCGCGTCGCTCGCCGGAACCCGGGAGACGCCGTCGCTGGCGCTGATCCTCACGTGCGAGCGGGACGCGGATCTGGGCGAGATCCGCGGCCGCATCACCGGAGAAAGCCTGCCGCGGCTCGAGGAAGCGTTGGAGCTGAAGGACATTCCGGTCGCGATCGAGTTCCGGTTCACCGGCAAGGCGGCGTCCCGTGTCGGGTGAGGGGTAGGGGAGACCCCGGCGTTACCATCTGCGCGTGGGCGACAACGTGTCGAATGAATCGACGGAGCTGCTTTCGGTGCGCGAGGAGCAGCGGAGGATGACGCGGCAGCGGATCATCACCGCGGCGCGGCAGGTGTTCGAGGAACGGGGCTACGGGCAGGCCTCGATCGGCGACATCGCCAAGGCGGCGAAGGTCAACCGGGCGACGTTCTACCTGCACTTCACCAACAAGGCCGAGGTGTTCACCGAGGTCTACCGCGCGGTCCGCGAGGACCAGAGCGCGCAGTACTGGTCGCTGCTCGGGCGGGCGCTCGCCGAGGGCAGGGCGGCGAGCGTGCGCGCCTGGCTCGACGGGGCGCTGTCCTGGTGGGAGAGCCAGGCGGCGCTGCTGCCCGCGATCCACGAGGCGATGGCCAGCGATCTCGAGGTCGCGGCCCGGTGGAAGGACCAGATCGACCAGCTGGCCGGCGGGCTCGAGGAGTACCTCGTCCAGTTCCCGCAGGCGCGGCGCGAGGAGCGGCGGCTGCGGGTCGAACTGCTGATGGTGCAGCTCGACCAGGTGTGTTTCCGCGCGATCGTGCAGAAGGTGTTCGTCATCGAGCGGACGCGGCTGCTCGACGTGGTGACCGGGCTGTGGGTCGACGCGCTGGGGCTGGAGCGCGACTAGATCAACAGCTTGACGCTTGACTCGACACAGTGTCGTCCTTATTCTTCCGGGGACACCTGCGCCGCCAGTGAACGCGCAGGTCAGGCAAGGACGGCCGCAGCCCTGTGCGGCCTGCCCGCCTGGTGTCGAGGCGTCGACAGGGAAGACGCCGGTCTTCGCCCACCTGTCAACGACGACTCGGGAGCGTCCCCTATGTCCTCCAGTCCTGGCGTCGCCGCCCCGTCTCCGGCGCTGATGCGGCGCGTGGTTTTCGCGTCCGCCATCGGCAACACCGTCGAGACCTACGATTACGCGGTCTACGGCTTTCTGACGGTCGTGCTTTCGAAACTGTTCTTCCCCGCGCAACAGCCGGGGGTCGCACTGCTGTCCGCCTTCGCGGTGTTCGGCGTCGCCTTCGTGGTGCGGCCGCTGGGTTCGCTGCTGTTCGGCTCGATCGCGGACCGGATCGGGCGCAAACCCGCGCTGGTCGCCACGGTCGCGCTGATGGCGGGCAGCACGGCGGCGATCGGCGTGCTGCCGCCGGTGGCGTCGATCGGCGTCTGGGCGCCGATCCTGCTGGTGCTGTTCCGCTTGCTGCAGGGCCTCGCGGCGGGCGGCGAGTACGGCACGGCGATGACGTACGCGGCCGAGTTCACCCCGCGCGGCAAGCGCGGCGCGATGACCAGCCGCGTGCAGATCGGGAGCGTGGCGAGCCTGCTGCTGGCCGCGGGCGCGGTGCTGTTGCTGAGCACCCTGCTGACGCCCGCCGCGATGGCGAGCTGGGGCTGGCGGATCCCGTTCCTGCTGGCCCTGCCGCTCGGCCTGGTCGGGCTCTACATCCGTTCCCAGCTCGACGAATCCCCCGAGTTCCGGGCGCTGGAGCATCGCACGCAGGTGCCGGCGTCGCCGGTCAAGGAGTCGTTCACCGCGCACTGGCGGCTGATCGTGCTGATCTTCGGCATCGCCGCGTTCCAGCAGGTCGGCTACTACGTCGCCTTCACCTACGCGCAGACCTACCTGATCCGTCTCGGGTTCTCGCAGTCGCAAGCTACTTTGGCGACGGTGATCAGCATCGCGGTGGCGGTCGTGCTGGTCGCGTTGGGCGGGCCGTTGTCGGATCGGTGGGGCCGGTGGCCGATGCTGCTGGGGCTGTCCGCGGGCACCTTCGTGCTGGCCTATCCGCTGTTCATCGGGCTCTCCTCGGCGAAAAGCCTGGGCGCGGCCATCGGGATGACGGTGCTGCTCGGCGTCCTGCCCGCGCTGTACACGGCGGTGGCTCCGGCGTCCTATGTGGAGGTTCTTCCCGCCCGGGTGCGCGCCACCGTGTTCGCGGTCGGGTTCGCGTTGGCGGCGACGTTGCTGGGCGGTCCGGCGCTCTATGTCAGCCAGACGCTCGTGCAAGCCACCGGGGACAACCGTGCGCCCGCGCTGTTCCTGATGTTCGGTGCGCTGTTGAGCTTGATCGCGGCGTTGTTCGTGCGGCGCGCGACCAAGCGGGTGGAGGACGCGGAGTCGGCTCCGGCGGTCAGCGAGCGGTCTCCCGAAGGGGTGTGACCCGTGTTGCTCACCGATCTCGCTGAGCAACTCGACACCGCGGCCCCGAGGATTACCGGCGAGCTGATCGACCAAGCCGGTACCTGCCTTCTCGACGCGCTGGCCTGCGCCTACGGCGGACGCGACCTGCCGTGGGCCAGGCAGGCCAGGGCGATCTCGGGCAGCGGCGACGACGCCACGATCTGGGCGACCGGCGGCCGAAGGACAGGGCTCACGGACGCGGTGTTCGCGAATTCCGTTGCCTGCCATGCGTTGCTGCACGAGGACACGCATGCCGAAAGCCGCGTGCATCCCGGGACGGTGGTGATTCCGGCGGCGCTGGCGATCGGGGAACGCCTGCGCTCGCCGTTGCCCGCGCTGCTGCGGGCGATCGTCCTCGGCTACGAGGCCATCGCGCAGGTTTCGGCCGCAGTGCTGACCGAGGAGTTCGGCGTACGCGGATGGCGGGCCAGCAGTGTCTTCGGTCCCTTTGGCTCCGCAGCTGCGGCAGCGCATTTGCTGGGGCTCAGTCCAGCGGCCACCGGGCACGCATTTGGGATTGCTGCCAGTTCCGCTGCGGGGCTGTGCCAGTGGGCGCACGACGGGACCACCGAGGTGTTCTTCCAGAACGCCGGAGCGTCGCGGGCAGGTGTCGTCGCGGCGCTGCTCGCCCAGGAAGGCGCGACTGGCGCGGCGTCGGCGGTGGACGGGATTTTCGGCCTGCGCCAGGCATTCGGCGGTGCACGAGACGAAGCCAGGCCGCCGCACGTCCGGCTGGATCGGATGGCGATCTCGCAGACGTTTTTCAAGGCGTACCCGTCGTGTGCGCTGACTCAGGAACCGATCGACGCGGCCATCGTCCTTGCCGGACAAGGAATTCACCCCGAGCAGGTCGTCGAAGCCACAGTGCACACGTCCGGCGTAGCGGCGCGCTATCCGGGCTGTGACAACGCAACTGCGTTGGCAGCACCGATTTCCCGGCAGATGAGCCTGCAGTTCGCGGTGGCGGCCGCGTTGACCGACGGCGCGATCCGTCCGGACCGCTATGCCGGAGCGCTCGATCCTGGGTTGGCGAAGCTGGCGGCGCGGATCTCGGCAGCAGTGGATCCCGTTGCGGACGCGGCTTTTCCGGCGCGCCGGGACGCGCGAGTGGCAGTCCGGCTCGCCGACGGACGCGTCGTGTCCGCGGAAAGCCGGGAGCAAGGGCGGGTGTCCGTGCCCGCGAAGTTCCGTTCCTATGCGGAGCCGGTGCTGGGCGCGGGGGTCGACACGGTACTGCGGGCCGTCCGGGAACCCTTCTCCGGCACCGATTCCGCGGAGTTCGCCGCGCATCTGCACTGAATCGACAAGTTGTCGCTTGACTCGACACTATGTCGTGTCTAATCTGGCTCGCAGGCCGGGAGCCGTTCCACGGAAGGACAATGACGTTGCGTTCCGAAGTCACGTTTCAGATCGGGTGCGACATCGGCGGTACGTTCACCGACGTCGTCGCGCTCGCCTCGGACGGACAGTCCTATGCGGACAAGTCCGACACCGTTCCGGACGACCTCGCCGCGGGATTGCTTGCCGCGCTGGAGAATCTCGCCGCCCGCGTCGGGCTGCCGCTGACCGGGCTGCTCGCCGCGACGACGCGGTTCGTGAACGGCACGACCGTGGTGACGAACGCCGTCGCCGAACTGCGCGGCGCGAAGGTCGGGCTGATCACCACGCAGGGATTCGGCGACAACCTGCTGATCGCGCGGTCGGCCCGCAACGCGCACCGCGACCACCACAAGCAGCTCAGCCTTCCGCAGATCGTCGCCCGCGAGAACGTGCTCGAGGTGCCCGAGCGGATCGACCGCAAGGGCCGGGTCGTCGTTCCGCTCACCGAGCGGCGGGCGCGCGAGGCCGTGGATGCGCTGGCGGCCAAGGGTGTCGAATCGATCGCCGTGT
Organism: Amycolatopsis sp. Poz14; assembly: GCF_006704225.1. Lineage (NCBI taxonomy): Bacteria > Bacillati > Actinomycetota > Actinomycetes > Pseudonocardiales > Pseudonocardiaceae > Amycolatopsis > Amycolatopsis sp. Poz14. Next base: position 6,672,702 of record NZ_JACLHD010000001.1, on the reverse strand, counting down.
CCCTGTTGTGGGGCTTCGCGAACCCGGAGCACGAGGAACTGCTCGCCTCGATCGTCGAGGCCGAGCATCCGGAGCTGTTCTTGAGCGTCGCGTCGCGGCTGCACCCGGTCATCCGGGAGTACGAGCGGACGATGACCACGGTGCTCAACGCGTTCACCGGGATCCGGGTCGCCGAGTACACCGAGCGGATCGAGCGCGAGCTGGCGGCGCGCGGGCTGCGCGAACCGGTCGCGTTCATGCAGGGCTTCGGCGGCACGTCGAGCGCGGCGGAAGCCCGGCAGCGGCCGATCACGCTCATCGACTCCGGACCGGCCGGCGGCGTGATCGGGGCGCGGGCGCTGGCTGACCGGCTCGGTCTCAAGGACATCGTCACCGCGGACATGGGCGGCACGTCGTTCGACGTCTCGGTGCTGCGCGACGCGACTCCGAACGTCACCCGGCGGGTGATGCTGGGGGAGCGGTTCCTGACCGCGCTGTCCAAGATCGACGTGCTGCCCATCGGCACCGGCGGCGGCAGCATCGCGTGGCTGGATTCGCGCGGAGTTCCGCAGGTCGGGCCGCACAGCGCGGGAGCCGAGCCGGGGCCGATCTGCTACGGCAAGGGCGGCACCCGAGCGACCGTGACCGACGCGTCCGCGGTACTCGGGCTGCTGGATTCCGGGTCCTTTCTGGACGGTCGCCGGGCGCTCGACACCGACAGCGCGAGCGAAGCCCTCGCCCGCGAGATCGGGAAACCGCTGGGCGTGGACGCGGTTCAGGCCGCGGCGGCGGTGCACCGGATGGTGGTCGCGGACATGGGCAACGCGGTCCGCGCCGTGACGGTGGAGCGCGGGCACGATCCGCGCCGGTTCGCGATGGTGGCTTTCGGCGGCGCGCTCGGCCTGTTCGCCGCGGACATCGCCCGTTCGGTCGGCATCCGGCAGATCGTGATCCCGGCCGAAGCCGCGGTGTTCTCCGCACGCGGGCTGCTTTCCAGCGACGACGTGCGCACCCGCGCGCGCTCGGTGATGTGGCAAGGCGGCGGGGCCGAGGCGGTGCACGACGCGCTGAAGGAACTCGACGCGGAACTCGTCGAGGCGTTGCACACCGCGGGCTACTCGGACGACCGGATCGACGTCCGCTGGGAGGGCGACTTCAAGTTCCTTGGCCAGCAATGGGAACTGCGGGTGCCGATCCCGCGCCGGGACGAGTTCGGCGAAGCGGACCTGGTCGCTATCCAGGACGGGTTCGCCGCGCGCTACGAGCAGGAGTACGGCGAGGGCACGGCTTGGGTGGGCAGCCCGGTGGTACTGATGTCGGTGCGGGTCACCGCGACCGGCCGGGTCGACTTCTTCGAACCGGCCAAGCAGGCGCCGACCGGCGACGCGGCCGAACCGGTCGGACGCAGGCGGATCCGGCGGGCCGGAGAGTCCGAAGTGGACGTCTACGACGCGCGGCGGATCACCGCCGGGGCCAGGATATCCGGCCCGGCGCTGATCGAACACTCGCTGACCACCGTCTCGCTGCCCGAGGGCTGGGAACTGAACGTGGACGGCTGGGGCAACTACCTGCTGACCGACACCGCCCGGACGACCGGGTGCACCGGGGAGGAAACCGCATGACCGCCGCCGCGACCGGGCTCGACCCGGTGGACGTCGAAATTCTCGCCAAGGCACTGGACAACGTCGCCGCGGAAATGGGCGTGGTGATGATGCGCGCCTCCGGCAGCCCCGCGATCGCCGAGGCGGTGGACTTCTCCACCTTCATCGCCGACGCCGAGGGCGACATCATCAGCTACGCCGGCTACATCACGATGTACCTGGGCGCGGCCCGCCAGGCGGTCCGGCACCTGCTCGCGACGTATCCCCGCGAGCAGATCCGGCCGGGGGACATGTTCCTCTGCAACGACCCGTTCACCACCGGCAACGCGCACGCCGTCGACGTCGGCGTGGTGCGGCCGATCTTCTTCGGCGAGCAGCTGGTGGCGTGGTGCTGGGCCGAGGCGCACGTCAACGACTTCGGCGGCGCCGCGCCCGGCGGGATGGACCCGACGGCCACCGAGGTCTACGGCGAAGCGCTGCGGCTGCCCGGGGTGAAGATCGTCGACCAGGGGCGTCCGGTCGAGGACGTGTGGCGGATCATCGAGACGAACATCCGGGTGCCGGAGCTGGTGCTCAACGACATCCGGTGTTTCATCGCCGCCTGTCACCGCTGCGACGAACGGCTGCAGGCGCTCGTCGAGCAGTACGGGGCGGACACTTTCCGCCGGTATGTCGAGGCCGCCAAGGACCTGGCCGAGCAGGCCGTCCGGCGCAGGATCGCGGATCTGCCGAAGGGCACGTTCACCGCCGAGGAATTCGCCGAGCACAATGGGCACGCCGACGAGCTGTATCCGATCCGCTGCACGCTCACCGTCAGCGAGGACGCGCTGCGGTTCGACCTGATCGAGTCCGCGCCGCAGACCGACGGGTTCATCAACGTCAGCGCGGCGACCACGCTGGGCGCGGTCGTCTCCCCGCTGCTGATCACCCTGCTGCCGGACCTGCCGATCAACCAGGGCACGCTGCGCCCGATCGAGGTGGTGACCCGGCCGGGCACGATCTGCGACGCGCGCCAGCCCGCGCCGATGGGGGCCGGGCACATCGAGACCGGGTTCCGGATCGGGAAGGTGGTCACCAGGCTGCTCGCCGATTTGCAGGCAGGCAGCGAAAACGCTTTCGTCCGCGAGCACGTGACGGCGCCGTGGCAGGACTCGTGGAGCGCCAGTTTCTTCTACGCTCCCGACGAATCCGGCCGGCTCGTGCCGTTCCCGGACATGAACGGCGGCGGCAGCGGAGCGGGCGCGCAGGCGATCGCGGACGGCATGGACGTCAGCGGCGTGCTCGCCCAGCCGCAGAACAGCATTCCGGACATCGAGATCAACGAACTCGCCTATCCGGTGCTGTACCTGTGGCGCAAGCTGAACCCGAACTCCGGCGGACCGGGCCGGACCCGGGGCGGCGCGGGCATCGACCTCGCGTTCACGCCGTGGTACACGCCGGGCGGCCAGGAGCACGTCATGGCGGCCTGCTGGCAGGTTCCGCCGTGCGGGGTCTTCGGCGGCTATCCCGGTTCCACGAGCGGTTCGGCGCTGGTCTCCGGGGCCCGGGCAGACGAGGCGTTCGCCCGAGGCGAGGTCCCGCGCGCCGTCGAGGACCTCGCTGCCGCGCCGAAACCGTTGCAGGGAAAGCAGTTCGGGCTTTCGGTCGGTGCCGGCGACGTGGTGGTGCTGCGGGTCGGCGGCGGTGGCGGTTACGGGGATCCGCTGGAACGCGACCCGGACCTGGTCGCGGCGGATGTGCGCGCGGGCGTGGTGACGGCGGACGCGGCGCGGGTTTCCTACGGCGTCGTGCTCGATGCCGCGGGCGGCCCGGACCTCGCCGAGACCAACCGCGAGCGGGACGGAATCCGTGCGAGCAGGCGGGAATGGCCCCGGGAAGACGGCTTGGCGGTGCGCCGGAGCCCGGCGCACGAACGGCTGGCCGAACGCGGCCAGTGGTGCCAGCCGAGGCCGGGGGTCGAACTCGCGGAGTTCGCCGACCCGGACACCGGAACCCTGCTGCGCGCGGACGTGGTCGTGCACCCGGACGCCCGATGACGGGCCACAACGAAAGGCGGAACGACGTGGTTGCCCCGGATACTTTCCCGGACGCGCTGGCGGCGCTGGCGAAACTGTTTCCCGGCGAGGAGGCGGTGGTCGCGCCCGAGGGGCGGCTGACCTTCGCCGAATTCGCGCAGCGGTGCGACGAGCTGGCCGGCGCGTTCCGCGCGGCGGGGCTGCGGCCGGGCGAGCGGGTGGGGATCCTGCTGCCGAACGGGCTGCGCTGGCTGGTCACGATGCTCGGCGCGCAGCGGGCCGGGCTGGTCGCGGTGCCGGTCAACACCTGGTACCGGTCGGCGGAGCTGGCGCACCTGGTGGGCACCGCAGATCTGCGGCTGGTGGTCACCGAACAGCGGGTGTTCGGCAAGGACATGCTCGCCGAGCTCACCGCGGCCGGGCACGGCGAGGTCTTCGAGCCCGGAGCCCGCGCCGACGGGTATCTGGGCGCGCTGTTCTGGCCGTCCGCCGAGCCGTTCCCGTCGGGGCTCGAGCCCGCCCCGGCTCCGGAACGCAGCGCGGGACCCGACGACCTCGCGATGATCCTCTACACCAGCGGCAGCACGGCGCTCCCGAAGGCGGTGCCGCTGGAACACGGCAAGCTGCTGCGCAACGGGTACGAGATGGGCGAGCGGATGCACGTCGGTCCGGGCGACCGGCTGTGGTTCGCGATGCCGTTGTTCTTCGGTTACGGGGCCTGCAACGCGCTGCCGGTCGCGCTGAGCCACGGCCTGACCTTGTGCGTCGAGGAAAAGGTCGACGGCGACGCGTCGCTGGCCTTCATCGAGCGCGAACGGTGCACTGTCTCCTATGGGCTCGCGACGGCGGTCCGGGCGCTGCTGGCCGCGCCGAGTTTCGGCAGCCGGGACATTTCCTCGCTGCGGACCGGCCCGGTCGGGTTCAACGCCGAGGACAAGCGGCTGGCCATCGAAGGGCTCGGCATCACCGAGGCGTGCAGCGCCTACGGGCTGACCGAGTCCTACGGCTTCGTGACCATGACCGACGCGAGCGATCTGCCGGAAATCAAGCTGCACACCCAGGGCAGGCGGCTGCCGACCCAGGAGATCCGCATCGTGGACAAGTCCGGGGCGGTGTGCCCGCCCGGCGCCACCGGCGAGATCGAGATCCGGGGCTGCGTGATCGACGGCTACCTCAGCGGGTCCGACGTCAGCGGCGGCACGCATTCCCCGGACGGCTGGTTCCGCACCGGCGACCTCGGGTCGGTCGACGCGGACGGGCGGCTGTCGTTCGGCGGCCGGTGGAAGGAAATGCTCAAGATCAAGGGCATCAACGTCGCGCCGGTGGAGATCGAGGGCATCCTCGGCGAGCACGCCGAGGTCGACCAGGCGTACGTCTTCGGACTGTCCACTCCGGACGGCGACCAGGAGATGGCCTGCGTCATCGTCGCGGACGAGCGCAGCGGCGCCGACGGGACCGAACTGGCGGACCGGCTGCGGGAGTACGTCCGGTCGCGGGCCGCGAGCTACAAGGTGCCCGCCCGGGTCGTGGTGCTGGATTCGGCCGCGGTGCCGCAGACGCACACCGGCAAGGTCAGCAAGCTCAAGCTGCGCGAGATGCTGGAGGCGGCGGGATGACCGGGCGGCGCACCCCGGCGTTCGCGGACCTGCCGACGCTGCCGGACCGGGACGAGCACCACGCGTGGGACGTGTGGGGGCGCGCGGACGAAATCGGCACGCTCAACCTGATCGGCCCGCAGCAGCGGCTCGCCGCGGCGAAGACGGTGCGCAGCGGGCAGATGATCTCGCTGACTCTGCCGCTGAACGAACCCGCTCCCGGGCTGTTCGAGGAACGCGAGCTGTTCCGGCACGTCGTGGAGGACACCGCGGCCGGGCACGACGACCGGCTGGACGGGTTCTACCTGCAGGGTTCCTCGCAGTGGGACGGGCTGCGACACATCAACGCCGGACGGCACGGCTACTGGGGCGGCCGCAGCGAAGCCGACCTGGCGAGCAGCGAGGTGCTGGGCGTCGACCGGTGGGCCGAGCACGGCTTCGGCGGGCGCGGGGTGCTGGTCGACGTCGCCGGGCACCTCGCGGCGCAAGGCACGCCGCTCGCTCCGGACGAGCCGGTGGAGATCACCGCCGCGCTGCTCGACGAGGTCGCCGCCGCGCAGGGAACCGTCTTCGAATCCGGGGACATCCTCGTGGTCCGCACCGGATGGACGGAGTGGTACCGGGAGCTGCCAGAGCGGGAGCGGGCCGCGCTGCGCGGGACGATCGGCACCGGTTTCGCTTGCCCCGGACTGGAGTCGGCGAAGGACATGGCCGGGTACCTCTGGGACCGGGAGTTCGCCGCGGTCGCGATGGACAACGTCGGCGTCGAGGTCTTCCCGGTGAACCGCGCCAAGGGCTTCCTGCACCGCCGGCTGATCGCGTTGCAGGGCATGCCGCTGGGCGAGCTGTGGCTGCTGGACCGGCTCGCGCGGGCGTGTGCGGAACGGGGGAGCTACGAGTTCCTCCTCGTCTCCGGGGTGCTGCCGCTGCCGCGCGGGGTCGGCAGCCCCGCGAACGCGCACGCGATTCTCTGACGCTTCGAGAAAGGAACGAACATGCCGCTAGGACCGGTACGCCAGGTGGCGATAGTCGGGATCGGCATCACCGAGCTGTCCCGGAAATCCGCGCGCAGCGGTCTCGACCTGGCCGCCGAGGCGCTCCAGTCCGGGCTGGACGACGCCGGGCTGAGCGCCGGGGACGTGGACGGGCTGTTCACGAACGTCGGCTATCCGCTGTCGATCGATTACGACCGGATGGCGGAGGCGTTCGGACTGCGGATCCGCGCCGCCGTGCAGACCTGGAGCCACGGCCGCTTCGTCGGTCCCGCGCTGCAAGCGGCCGCCCAGGCCGTGGCGCTCGGCACCACCGAGGTCGCCGCCTGCCTGGCCGGGGTGTCATTCTCCGGACTGGGCATGGTCGGCGGCGCGGGCGACGCGGAAGGGCTGCGGCAAGGCGGCGGCTCGCACGGGGAACTGCCGCAGTACGGCATGACCGCTCCCGGTGCGGGCGCGGCGATGGCGTTCCGCCGGTACTGCGAGCGGTACGGCGTCGACCCCGCGCTGATCTCCGCGGTGCCGATGGCCATGCGCCGCCACGCCCGGCTCAACCCGAACGCGCAGATGACCAAACCGCTGGAACAAGCGGACTACGACGCGCAGCCGTACATCGTGGAACCGTTGCGCCGTCCGGACTTCGCGCTGCTCAGCGACGGCGGTGCCTGCCTGCTGGTGACCACTGTGGAGCGAGCGCGCGATCTGCGGCAGCCCGCGGTGATCGTCTCCGGAATGCAGGGCCTGCGCGCCGGCCGGGACGAGTTCATCTTCGCACCGCCCGGGCTGGGCGTGTTCACCCAAGGCGACGAGCGCCGGGTCGAGGACCATCCGGTGTACGCGATGGCGGGGTTGTCCGGGCCGGGCGACGTGGATTCGCTGCAGCTCTACGACGCTTTCTCGCCCAATGTGGTGTTCGTGCTGGAGCGATTCGGCTTCACCGGCGAAGGCCAAGCTCTCGAATGGCTGCAGGACGGCCGGATCGAGCTCGGCGGGGAACTGCCGGTCAACACCGCGGGCGGGCTGCTGTCCGAGGCACACCTCTGCGGCTGGGGGCACATGGCCGAGGCGGTCCGCCAGATCCGCGGCCAGGCCGGAGACCGCCAGGTGACCGGATGCGAGGTCGTCCAGTGGGCGACGCCGTTCGGCGATTCGACTGTCTTCACGAAGGACCGGTGACCACGATGACCACTGCGCGACCTCTTCCGCTTCGCTACCCCGAGGACGTCGAACACCTCGACGGCGCGGCTCGCGGCGAACTGCGCGTGCCGGTGTGCGGCTCGTGCGGCGTGGCGTTCTGGCCGCCGTCGCCGGTGTGTCCGCGCGATTTCCGCCGCGACGTCGAGTGGACGATCGACGCCGGGACCGGCCGGGTGCACAGCTGGGTCCGGTTCCACAAGCGGTACTTCGAGGGCGACGACGTGCCGTACGTCGTGGTGCAGGTCCGGCTCGACAGCGGCCCGAACCTGACGACGACGTGGACCGGCTCCGGCGATCCCGTGCTCGGCGAACCGGTCGTCGTGTCGTTCCGCGAGGTCGGCGACGGGGTGTGGCTGCCGGAATTCGGGCCGGGGGAGCGGGCGTGAACCTGTCTCGTGAACTGGCGGCCCGGATCGGACCGGTCGGCGTGTGGCTGTCCGTCCTGGCGGAGGTCCCCGCTGCCGAGGCCGCGAAGGCGGCGCGGGTGGTCGAGGACCTCGGGTACGGTGCTCTGTGGATCGGGGAATCCCCGGCGCACAAGGAAATCTTCACCAACGCCGCGTTGCTGCTGTCGGCGACCACACGGCTGACCGTGGCCACCGGGGTAGCCACCATCTGGGCCCGGGACGCGGTCGCCACTGAAGGCGCGGCCCAGACTCTCGGCGAGGCGTTCCCCGGACGGTTCGTGCTCGGTCTCGGCGCCAGCCACGCGGAGGCCGGACGCGGGAGCGGCCATGACCGGCCGCTGACGGCGTTGCGCGAGTACCTCGATGTGCTGGACAGCGACCGTTACCAGGGGCCGCGCCCGGAACGCGCAGTGCCGCGGGTGCTGGCGGCGTTGCGGCCCCGGATGCAGGAACTCGCCCGCGACCGGGCCGCCGGAATGCACTCGTTCTTCGTGCCGCCCGCGCATACCGCCGCCGCCCGGGAACGGCTCGGTCCGGAACCGTTGCTCGTTCCGGAACAGGCGGTGGTTGTCGACCCAGACGCTGTGCGGGCGCGCGAGGTGGCGCGGAAGCACATCGCGACCCGGCTGGCACTGCGGAATTACGTGAATCACTTGCGCGCCTTGGGTTTCGGGGACGCCGACTTCGCCGACGGCGGGAGCGACCGGCTGGTGGACGAGCTGGTCGTCTGCGGTGATCCGCAACTGGTGGCGGCGCGGGTTCGCGAGCATCTCGCCGCGGGGGCCGACCACGTGGCGATCCATCCGTTGACCGGTACGCCGGGTGTCGAGCCGGTGCTGGACCAGCTTCGGGCGCTGGTTTCCGAGGGAGGAATTCCGTCGTGACTGATCGTTATCGCGCGGTCGAAGGGCAGTTCCAGCTGACCGGCGTCCAGGCGCTGGCCCGGCTGCCCTTCGACGTCCGCCGCGCCGACCAGCGGGCGGGGCTGCGCACAGCGGCGTTCGTCTCCGGCTACGAGGGCTCGCCGCTCGGCGGATACGACCTCGAACTCGGCAAACAGGCCGAACTGCTGGCCGAGCACGACGTCGTGTTCAAACCGGGCGTCAACGAGGAACTGGCGGCCACCGCGGTGCAGGGCGCGCAGCTGGCGGCCCAGTCGGAGAACCGGCGGGTCGACGGCGTCACCGGCTACTGGTACGGCAAGTCTCCTGGCCTGGACCGCGCCTCGGATGCCTTGCGGCACAACAATCTCATGGGCACCCACCGCCTCGGCGGCGCGCTGGCGCTGGTCGGCGACGACCCGGGCGCGAAGTCCTCGACGGTGCCCGGCAGCTCCGAACTGCTGCTGGCCGACCTGGGCCTGCCGACGCTGTACCCGGCGGATCCGCAGGAGGTGCTCGACCTCGGGCAGCACGCGGTCGCGCTGTCGCGGGCCTGCGGGCTCTGGGTCGGGTTCAAGATCGCCACCAACGTCGCCGACGGGACCGGCGCCGTGCGCGTCGATCCCGGCCGGTTCCGTTCCGTGGCACCGGATCCGGTGGTCGACGGGCGGCCGTTCGTCCACGAGATGACCGCCCGGATGCTGCAGCCGGACCTCGGCAGGCTGGAGCGCAGCCGGGACGGCGCGCGGCTCGAACTCGCCCGTCGTTACGCCGCGGCCAACAGGCTGAACACGATCGTCGGCGGTCGCGATGCCCGGATCGGGATCGTCGCCGCGGGCAAGACCTATCACGATCTCCGCCAGGCGCTGGAGATCCTGGGCCTGGACGAGTCCGAATTGGAGCGGCGCGGTGTCCGGCTGCTGCGGCTCGCGATGGTGCACCCGCTCGACCCCGAAATCGTCGCCCGGTTCGCGGCGGGACTGCGCGAAATCGTGGTCGTGGAAGAGAAACGCTCCTTCATCGAGACCGCGGTCAAAGACCTGCTCTACGGCCGCGCCGACGCTCCGGCGGTCACCGGCAAACGCGGACCCGACGGCACGGCGCTGGTCCCGGCCGACGGGGAACTGGATCCGGACCGCATTGCCGCGGCGCTCGCGCTCCGGTTGCGTGCGCACGGCGGCTTCCCGTCCGTGGAATCCTGGCGGGCCCCGCGACGCACGATCGCGCTTCCGCTCGCCGCGCGCACGCCGTACTTCTGCTCGGGCTGCCCGCACAACTCGTCCACGAAGACGCCGGAGGGTTCGCTGGTCGGCGCCGGGATCGGATGTCACAGCCTGGTCCTGATGACCGGGCGCGAGGACTACGGCGACATCACCGGACTGACCCAGATGGGCGGCGAGGGCACGCAATGGGTCGGCATGTCGCCATTCGTGCGCGACGACCACCTGGTGCAGAACCTCGGCGACGGCACCTTCCACCACTCCGGCAGCCTGGCGGTGCGCGCGGCCGTCGCGTCCGGGGTCAACATCACCTACAAACTGCTGTACAACTCGGCCGTCGCGATGACCGGCGGGCAGCAGCCGACCGGGGGCATGACCGTTCCCCAAGTGATCGCGGCGATGCGGGCCGAGGGCGTGCGCCGGATCATCGTCACCACCGAGGAACCGGCGCGGTACCGGCGGGTGGGGCTGGGCCGCGGCGTGCGGGTCTGGCACCGGGACCGGCTGGCCGAAGCGCAGGAGACGCTCGCCCGCGTCCCGGGCGTGACGATGCTGATCCACGACCAGGAGTGCGCGACCGAACTGCGCCGCAAACGCAAGCGCGGGCTCGCCCCGGAACCGCCGCAGCACGCGGTGATCAACGAACGCGTCTGCGAGGGTTGCGGCGACTGCGGGGAGAAGTCGAACTGCCTTTCGGTGCAGCCGGTCGACACCGAGTTCGGCCGCAAGACCCGGATCGACCAGTCGTCCTGCAACAAGGATTTCTCGTGCCTGGACGGGGATTGCCCGTCGTTCCTCACCGTGCTTCCCGGCAAGAGCGCGGGGAAACGGCCGCTTGCCGAACCGTTGGCGGCACCGCTTCCGGAGCCGAAGCGGACGGTCTCGGCTGAGCGCTTCACGGTGCGGGTGACCGGGGTCGGCGGCTCGGGCGTGGTCACGCTGTCGCAGATCCTCGCGACCGCGGCGAGCATCGCCGGGCTGCCGGTGCGGTCGCTGGACCAGACCGGGCTCGCACAGAAGGGCGGTGCGGTCGTCTCCGACGTCAAGATCGGCGCGGCGCACGCGAACAAGGCGAGCGACGGCGAGTGCGACCTCTACCTCGGCGCCGACGTGCTCGTCGCCGCGGACCCGCGCTACCTCGCCGTCGCCGATTCACGCCGGACCACTGCGGTGGTTTCGACCTCGAAGGTCCCGACCGGGGCGATGGTTGCCGACACCAGCGTCACGTTCCCGGAGGAAACGGCGTTGCTCGACCGGCTCCGCGAAGCGACCGGAACCGTGACCGCGCTGGACGCCCGGGAAATGGCCGAGGTGTTGTTCGGCCAGGACCAGTACGCCAACCTCCTGCTGACCGGGGTGGCGTACCAGCGCGGCGCGCTGCCGATCCCGGCCGAGGCGATCGAAGAAGCCATCTCCCGCAACGGGGTTCGGGTCGAGACCAACGTGCAGGCGTTCCGCCGCGGTCGGCAGTGGGTCGCGGACCAGGGAGCGCTGGCGGCTGTGCTCGCGAGCTTGCGCGGAGAACCCGAACCGGAGCCCGCGCTGACCCCGGAAGCCCGCGAACTCCTGTCCACTGTCGGCGAGAGTGCTGAACTGGCGCGGTTGCTGCAGGTCCGGGTGCCGGATCTGATCGCGTACCAGAACGTCGCCTACGCACGCCGCTACGTGGAGCAGGTCGAACGGGTGCGCCGTGCCGAGTCCAGCGCAGTCCCGGGCGCGACGGCGCTGACTGAGGCGGTAGTGCGGAATCTGTACAAGCTCATGGCTTACAAGGACGAGTACGAGGTCGCGCGCCTTTCGCTGGATCCGGCGCAGGAACGCCAGGCCCGCGCGCGGTTCGGCGCTGACGCCCGCATCGCGTACCGGTTGCATCCTCCGGTGCTGAAGGCGCTCGGCATGCGCCGCAAGATCGAACTGGGACCGTGGTTCAAGCCGGTTTTCCGGGTTCTGGTGGCGGGACGGCGGTTGCGGGGCACCCCGCTGGACCCGTTCGGCCGCGCCGCGGTCCGGCGGCTGGAACGTGACCTGATCGCCGAATACGAACGGGTCGTCGGCGAACTGGCCGAGCGGCTGGACCCGGAAAACCATGCCCTGGCAGTGGAAACAGCTCTCTTGCCGGATCTGGTGCGCGGGTACGAGGACGTCAAGCTCGGCACGGTCGCGACATACCGGAGCACGCTCGTGCAGCGGATGGACGAGTTCCGTGCGGTGAAAGCTGGTGCGCCGTGCTGAACGAACTCCGCCGGGCGTTGCCCGCTGGCCGGGTCCTCACTGATCCGGACGTCCTCGCTGCCTACTCCCACGACGAGGCGGTCTGGGCTCCGCACGAGCTGCCGTTGGCTGTCGTGCGGGCGCACACCGCCGAGGAGATCCAGCAGACCGTGCAGGTGTGCCTGCGCCACCGCGTGCCGATCGTGCCGCGCGGGGCTGGCACGGGTCTGTCCGGCGGCGCGAACGCGGTCGGCGGCGGGATCGTGTTGTCCACCGAGCGGATGACCGCCATCCGCGAGATCAACGCCGCCGAGCGGCTCGCGGTGGTCGAACCCGGCGTCGTGAACGAAACCCTGCGGTCGGCGTGCGCGGAACACGGCCTCTGGTACCCGCCGGACCCGGCGAGTGCGCCGTGGTCGACCATCGGCGGCAACGTCGCGACCAACGCCGGCGGGCTGTGCTGCGTCAAATACGGCGTCACCCGCGATTATGTGCTCGGGATGGAAGTCGTCACCGGGGCCGGGGACCTGGTCCGGCTCGGCCGCCGGACGGCGAAAGGCGTGGCCGGATACGACCTCACCGGGCTGATGGTCGGCTCGGAAGGCACGCTCGGCATCGTCACGGAGGTCACCGTGCGGCTGCGCGGCGCACGGGCCGCCGAACGCACGGTCGCCGGGTATTTCCCCAGCTTGTCGGCGGCGGGCGACGCGGTCGCGGCCGTCAGCGAGTCGGGTGTGGTGCCGTCGGCGCTGGAGCTGATCGACCGGCACACCCTCGCCGCGGTGGACGCCTGGAAGAACATGGGCCTGTCCGCCGAAGCCGAAGCGGTGCTGCTCGGCCGCACCGACGCACCCGGCGAGGACGAGGCGAAGGTGCTGACCGACTGCTTCACCGCGGCCGGAGCCACGTGGGCGGCCGCATCGTCCGATGTGGACGAAGCCGAGGCGCTGTTCGCCGCGCGGCGGCTGGCATACCCGGCACTCGAACGGCTGGGTCCGGTGCTCACCGAGGACGTCTGCGTACCCCGCGGTGCGGTGCCGGAAATGCTCCGGCGGATCGAAGCCATCGGCACCCGGCACGCCGTGCGGATCGCGAATGTCGCGCACGCCGGGGACGGCAATCTGCACCCGGTGCTCGTCGTCCCGGCCGAGGAAAGGGCACGGGCGGAGGCCGCGTTCGAGGAGATCCTCGACGAGGCGATCGCGCTGGGCGGCACGGTCACCGGGGAACACGGCGTCGGCCTGCTCAAACGCGGCGGGCTCGCCCGGGAACTCAGCCCGGCGGTGCTGGCGATGCACGCGGCGGTCAAGAACGCGCTCGATCCGCACGGAATCCTCAACCCGAGCAAGGTGATCGCGTCGTGCGCGCCGTCGTCCTGAGCGCTCCGGGAGAGCTGGCGGTCGCTGAGGTGGGCTGTCCGGAACCCGGCAGCGGGGAAGTCCTGGTGAAGGTCGCGGCCTGCGGGGTGTGCGGGCACGACCAGGCCGACCGGGCCGGTTTGCTGACCCTTCCGCTGCCCGCGGTGCTTGGTCACGAGATCGCCGGAACCGTCGTCGCCGGTGGAACCCGGTTCGCGGCCGGTGCTCGGGTCGCGGCGAAGCAGTTCGGCACCTGCGGCTGCTGCGAACCGTGCGTGACCGGCGATGAACTGCGCTGTCCGCAGCGTGCGTTCCTCTACGGCGGGTTCGCCGAATACGCCGTGCTGCCGGAATCCGCCCTGCTCCCGGTGCCGCCCGGGGTGTCGCTGGCCGAGGCCGCGGTGGTCGCCTGCGCAGTCGGCACCGGACTGCAAGCTCTCCGCCGGGTGGCGCGAGTCGAGCCCGGCGAGACGGTCCTGGTCACCGGAGCCAGTGGGGGATTGGGGTTGCACGCAGTTCAGGTTGCCGCCGCGCTCGGGGCGCGCGTGCTCGCACTCACCGGGAGCCCGGACAAGGCCGCGCAACTGGGGAATGCCGCTCAGGTGGTGCTCGCCGGAGACACCGCCGGGCAGGACATCCTCGACGCGACCGACGGTCGGGGCGTCGACGTCGTGCTCGACAACACGGGGCACCAATCCGTGTTCCGCCAAGCTTTCCGCGCCCTCGCCCATGCGGGCCGGTACGTGCTGACCGGGCAGGTCAGCGGGGAGCCGATCCGGGTCCACCCGGCTTTTGTGTTCGAGAAGGAAGCCGTCATCACCGGCTCGGGGTCCACGCTGATGCGCACCTTCGCCGACGCGATGGCCTTGGTCGCCGAGCGCCGGGTGCGGCCCGTGGTGACTCCTTACCCGCTCGAAGCCGCAGCGCGTGCTTTCGCTGACCGGGTGACCGGGCGGGCTGTGGTGGTTCCTTCTGGAGGAGAGTCGTGACTAGACCGCTGGCCGGTGTCCATGTCGTGGAGTGCGCGAGTTTCGTCGCCGGACCGACCGGTGGCCTGACTCTCGCGCAACTGGGTGCCGACGTCGTCCGCATCGACCCGATCGGCGGCGGCAGCGATTACCTCCGCTGGCCGGTCGCGCCGACGGGGGAGAGCTACTACTGGGCGTCCCTGAACAAGGGCAAGCGCTCGGTCGCGATCGACCTGCGGAATCCGGAAGGCCGCGAACTGGTTCTCGCCCTGGCCACCGCTCCCGGCCGAGACCGCGGAATCCTCATCGACAACGCGGTCGGCCGCCCTTGGCTGGCCCACGAGCGGCTGGCCGACCGCCGTCCCGACATGATTCACGTGCGCGTCCAGGGATATCCGGACGGACGGCCCGCGGTCGACTACACGGTGAACGCCGAGGTCGGGGTCCCGGGAATCACCGGCAGCGGCGACTGGGCCGCCCCGGTGAACCACGTGCTGCCCGCATGGGATCTCGTCACCGGGCTGAGCGTCGCGACCGGCGTGCTCGCCGCGCTGCACCGTCGCGACCGCGCCGGCGAAGGGGCCTATGTGGAGCTGGCGTTGTCCGACGTGGCTCTCGCCGGGGTCGCGAACCTGGGCTGGCTGTCGGAAGCCGCTGACCGGCAAGGGGAACGACCCCGGCACGGCAACCACGTCTACGGCAGTTTCGGCGTCGACTTCGCCTGCCGGGACGACGCCCGCGTGATGGTCGTGGCGCTCACCGACGGCCAGTGGCGCGCGTTGCAGTCGGCCACCGGGACCGCGGAAGTGTTCACCGCACTGGAAAAGGCACTGAACGCGGACCTGCGCGACGAAGCCGAACGGTACCGCCTGCGCGAGACCATCGCGGCGGTCCTGCGGCCGTGGTTCGCCGCGCGAGACCTCGGCGAGGTCGGCAAGGAACTCGACGCCGCCCGGGTCCTGTGGGGCCGCTACCGCGGGATGGCCGACCTCGTGGCCGAACACCGCGAGCAAGCCCACGACGTGCTCGCGGACCTGCGGCTGCCCAGCGGCAGCCCGGCCGTCACGGCGCGGTCGCCGCTGCGCTTCTCCGGCGAACGCGGTCCCGCCGGAGCGTGCCCGGCACTCGGCGCGGACACCGATTCCGTACTGGCCGACGTGCTCGGCCTCACCGCCGCCGAACTCGGCGGCCTGCACGACCGGCGGGTCATCGCCGCGCCGGAAAACCCGTACAAGGAGGTACGTTGACCATCGATTCGAGCATCGCCCTCGACCGCACCCGGTTCTTCATCGACGGCACCTGGACCGAGCCGAAGGGCACCGAAACCCACCTCGCGCTGGAAGCCGCCACCGAGAAACCGCTCGGCCGCGCCGCACTGGGTTCCGCCGCTGACATCGACGCCGCCGTCCGGGCCGCCCGCCGCGCGCTGGACGAGGGTCCGTGGGGCCGGACCACCGCTGCGGAACGCGCGGCGACGATGCGCCGGTTCGCCGCGGCTTTGGCGGCCCGCTCCGCCGACACCGCCACGCTCGTCAGCCGGGAGAACGGCATGCCGATCGGGCTGTCGAACGCCTTCAACGGGGACGCGCCGGCCGGGCTGCTGAACATGTATGCCGACCAGATCGAGGCGACGCAGCTGGAGGAAATCCGGCCGAGCGCGTCCGGATCGACGGTCGTGCGGCGCGCGCCCGTAGGCGTGGTCGCTGCGATCACGCCGTGGAACTACCCGCAGGTGCTCGCGATGATGAAGATCGCGCCGGCGCTCGCCGCGGGCTGCACCGTGGTGCTCAAGCCGTCGCCGGAAACCGCGCTCGACGGGTACGTTTTCGCCGACGCCGCCGCGGAAGCCGGGCTGCCGCCGGGCGTGCTCAACATCGTGGTCGCCGGTCGCGAAGCCGGTGCGTCGCTGGTGTCCCACCCGCTGGTGGACAAGGTCGCGTTCACCGGATCCACCGCCGCGGGACGGACCATCGGCGCGGAATGCGGGCGGCTGATCCGCCGGTGCACGCTGGAACTGGGCGGGAAGTCGGCGGCCATCGTGCTGGACGACGCGGACCTCGACACCTTCGTCGCCGGTCTCGACAACGCCTGCTTCCAGAACAACGGCCAGACCTGCACCGTCCAGTCCCGGATTCTCGCCCCGCGCTCGCGCTACGCCGAGGTGGTCGACGCGGTCGCGCAGTACGCGCGCGAAATGGTGCTGGGCGATCCGCTCGACCCGGCCGTCACGTGCGGTCCGATGGCCAGCAAGGCACAGCTCGACCGGGTTCTCGGCTACCTCGAACTGGGCCGCGCCTCCGCCGCCCGGCTGGTGGCGGGCGGCGGCCGTCCCGCCGCGCTGTCCCGCGGCTGGTTCGTGGAGCCGACGGTGTTCGCCGACGTGGACAACCGCGAACGGATCGCGCAGGAGGAGATCTTCGGCCCGGTCGTCACCATCACCCCCTACGAGGACGAGGACGACGCGGTCCGCCTCGCCAACGACAGCGAATACGGGCTCGGCGGCTCGGTCTGGACCGCCGACGAGGACCGCGGCCTCGCCCTCGCCCGCCGTGTGCGGACCGGGACCATCGGCCTCAACTACTACCTCCAGGACCTCGGCGCGCCGTTCGGCGGGATGAAGGGCAGCGGCGTCGGGCGCGAACTCGGGCCCGAGGCGCTCGACAGCTACCTGGAATTCCAGTCCGTCTACGCCAGCGCCGCCCAGCTCTGACCCAGCGCCGCCCCGGGGCCGCACCGTGCGGCCCCGGGGACCGACCGCGGAGGAGAAGACCCGTGCCCCCTGTTCGACGCCTGCGCTCTGTCGCGCTCGCCCTCGCGCTCGTCCTGCCCCTGACCGCTGTCCCGGACGCTGCCGCCGCCACCCGCTACCGGGTCCAGCGGCTGGTCGGCGGCACCACGCTGCACTCGCCGAACGGCATCGCCCTCGCCCCGAACGGCGACCTGCTCACCGCCAGCCTCGCCAGCGAAACCATTTCCGCGGTGGACCCGCGCACCGGACGGAACCACACCCTCGTCGGCCCGCGCGACGGCCGTTCCGACGACCTCGCGGTGGCCCCCTCCGGCGAAATCCTGTGGACCGACCCGGTCGGCGGCGTGGTGAAAGGCCGCGCACCGGACGGCCGGATCCGCACCGTCGCCCGCGACCTCCCCGGCGTCAACTCCATCGCGTTCGACCGGTCCGGCAAGCACCTGTACGTCGGGCAGCTGACCTTCGCCGACGCGCTCTGGGAGATCGACCTGGCCGGTCAGGCCGCGCCGCGCCTCGTCGTGCGCGATCCGGGCGGGCTCAACGCGTTCGCCTTCGGCCCGGACGGCATGATCTACGCGCCGCGATCGAAATACGGGGAAGTGGCCCGGGTCGATCCGCGAACCGGAGCGATTTCGGTGCTGGCCCAAGGATTCCGGCAGCCGGTGTCCGTCCGCTTCGATCCGCGGAACCGCCTCTACGCGCTCGACGGCGCGACCGGTCAGCTGGCCCGGATCGACCCGGACGGCGCCAAGCACACCGTGGCGATGCTGCCCGCCGCGGACGACAACATGATCATCGACTCCAGCGGGCACGCTTATGTCAGCAACATGGCCGACAGTTCCGTCTCCCGAGTGGACCTGAACACCGGCGCTGTCACGGTCATTACGTCCAGCCGACTGGCTTTCCCCGCCGATCTCGCCTCCGACGGGCGGACGCTCTACATCGCGGACGCGACCGCGCTGCGCACCGTGGACCCGCGCACCGGTGCGGTCGGCGAAATCCAGCGTCGGCTGTCGTCCTCGCTGGAGTTTCCGTCCGGGATCAGCGTCACCGCAGGCCATTTCGTGCTCACCTCGGAACTGATCGGGTCCGTCCAGGTGATGGACCGCCGCACTGGGAAGGTCGTCCGAGAGGTGCACGGCCTCGACAATCCCGCGGATGCCGTCGAACTGTCCGACGGCAGCCTGGTGGTTTCCGAACCCGCGAAGGGAAGGCTGCTGCGCGTCGTCGGCGAGGACGTCCGTCCGCTGGTCGAAAACCTCGGTGCACCAATGGGTCTTGCCGTCACGAAGCGCGCGACAGTTCTGGTCGCGGATGCTCGCGGCCGTCTCCTCGAGGTCGAACCCGCCTCCGGAAAGGTCGTCGAACGAGCTGCCGGACTCGGCGGACTGCGGGCCGTCACGGTCCGGCCGGACGGAACGGCTGTCGTCCTCGACGCCACCGGTCACCGCGTGCTTTCGGTGAACCGGCAAGGAAAAACCGAGGTGCTGGCGACCGGACTCGACGTCGGCTACCTGGACGTCCCGTACGCCCGCTCCGGCGGTCTCGCGCTCGGCTCCGACGGGACTGTCTACGTCGCTGCGGACCGGCACAACGCCGTCGACGCGATCCGGAAGACCCGCGGATGACCGCACGGGAGTTCCGGTTCGGAGTCAACCTGCTCACGCCGTCCTCGCGCGCGGAATGGCAGGCGCGGTGCCGTGAAGCCGAAGACCTCGGCTACGACGTCATCGCGGTCGCCGACCACCTGGGCATGCCAGCGCCGTTGCCCGCGCTTGTTTCGGCGGCCGAAGCCACCACCCGGCCGCAGCTCGCGGTGTTCGTGCTCAACTCCGGGTTCTACAACGCGGTGCTGCTGGCCCGCGACCTCGCCGGAACGGACGCGCTGCTCGACGGACGCCTCGAGGTCGCGCTCGGAACCGGCTACGTCAAAGCGGAATTCGACCGTGCCGGGATTCCGTGGCGCAGCGCGTCCGAACGGGTCGACCACCTCGAGCGCACCGTGCTGGAGGTGGGGCGGCTTCTCGCCGACCCGGACCACCGCCCGAGCCCGGTCCGGCGGCCGCCGTTGTGCGTAGCGGGCAACGGCGACCGGGTCCTGCGGATCGCCGCTGAACATGCCGACATCGTCGCGTTCAGCGGGGCCGCACCCGGGCAACGCCCCGGCATGCTCCGGTTCCTCGGCGCGGACGCGCTCGCCGCTCGCGTGGACCACGTGCGGCAAACGGCCCCGCACCGCTTCGACGACCTCGAACTCAACCTGCTCATCCACGCCGTCACCCTCGACGGCGACCGCCAGTCCGCAGTCGACCGGCTGCCCCGGTTCGAGGCGCAACCGATCGATTTGGCGCAGGTGCCCACTGTCCTTTCCGGACCTCCGGCGGAGATCGCGGAAACCCTTAACCAGCACCGGAAGACGTTCGGCTTCAGCTACGTCACGGTGCCCGAACCGGCGATGCGCGATTTCGCTCGCGTCATCGCCGCGATGAGGAGCTGACCCCTGATGGCTCGTTTGGCCCGGACCGCGGGTTTGTCCGATGTGCAGCAGGAGATTCTGTCCACGGTGCGCTCGTTCGTGGACAAGGAGATCATCCCGCACGCGCAGGCGCTGGAACACGCGGACGAGTACCCGGCGGAGATCGTCGATGCCATGAAGGAGATGGGCCTGTTCGGGCTCACCATCCCGGAGGAGTACGGCGGCCTGGGCGAGTCGCTGCTCACCTACGCCTTGGTGGTCGAGGAGATCGCGCGCGGCTGGATGAGCGTGTCCGGGGTGATCAACACCCACTTCATCGTGGCGCACATGATCAAGCAGCACGGGACGCCGGAGCAGAAGCAGCACTTCCTGCCCCGGATGGCGACCGGCGAGGTCCGGGGTTCGTTTTCGATGTCGGAGCCGGACCTCGGGTCGGACGTCGCGGCGATCAAAACCCGCGCGCGGCGCGACGGCGACGACTACGTGATCGACGGCGCGAAGATGTGGCTGACCAACGGCGGCTCGTCCAATCTGATCGCGCTGTTGGTGAAGACGGACGAGGGCGCGGAGAAGGCGCATCAGAACCTGACGACGTTCCTGGTGGAGAAGCCGTCGGGGTTCGGCGAGGTGCTTCCGGGGCTCACCATCCCGGGCAAGATCGACAAGATGGGCTACAAGGGCGTCGACACCACCGAAGCGGTGTTCGACGGCTTCACGATCGGCGCGGACAAGGTGCTGGGGGAGGCGCCGGGCAAGGGCTTCTCGTACATGATGGACGGCGTCGAGGTCGGCCGGGTGAACGTGGCGGCGCGGGCGTGCGGGATCGCGATCCGGTCGTTCGAGCTGGCGATCGCGTACGCGCAGCAGCGGTCGACGTTCGGCAAGCCGATCGCGCAGCACCAGGCGATCGCGTTCAAGCTCGCGGAGATGGCGACGAAGGTCGAGGCCGCGCATTTGATGATGGTGAACGCGGCCCGGTTGAAGGATTCCGGCGCCCGCAACGACGTCGAGGCGGGGATGGCGAAACTGATCGCCAGCGAGTACTGCGCCGAGGTGACCCAGGAGGCGTTCCGGATCCACGGCGGGTACGGCTACTCGAAGGAATACGAGATCGAGCGCCTGATGCGCGAGGCCCCGTTCCTGCTGATCGGCGAGGGCACCAGCGAAATCCAGAAAACCATCATCAGCCGCGGCCTCCTCCGCGAGTATCAGGCCTGACGCGGGGCAAGCACCACGACCGGAATCTCGCGTTCCGTCCAATCCTGGTACTTCGCGAAATCCGCGTACAGCTCCACCAACCGCGGCCAGAGCTCGCGTCGTTCGTCCGGCGACGCGACTCTCGCCGTGACCGGGACGTCGCGGCGGCCCTTGAGATGCACGCGGGTTTCCGGTTCCGCGCGCAGATTGAAGTACCACTGCGGATGTTTCGGCAGCCCGCCCTGGGAGGCGACGACGACCAGGTCGTCGCCGGAACGCAGGTACAGCAGCGGCGTGGTGAACCGCCGCCCGGACTTGCGGCCGCGATGGTCCAGCAGCAGCGTCGGCACGGGCTTGCGGAAACCCGCGCCGACGCGCCAGTTGTGGCCGACCCGGCCGTTGGTCAGGGTGAAGACTTTGACCTGAATTCGGGACATGTACTTCATGAGCGCCGCTGTCACCGGCGAGTCCAGGCCTTTCGGCGCCTGTGCGGGAAGGGAAAAGCGGCCCATCGTGACCTCCTGGCGGGCGAACGCGTCAGCGGGCGGTCGATCCGGCGAGCGGCATCGGGTCGAGCCCGAGTTTGCGGTGGTCCCAGGACCGGACCCGCTCCACGTCGACGCGGATCGCGACCCGTTTGCGGAGCATGAATTCCACCATCGGCTTCACCTCGTCGGTGTACTCGCCGTGGTATCGCTCCCACACGTTGACCCCGACCGCCCAGAGCGCGTCCGGATCGTCGACGACTTCGGCGCGCCCTTCGAGCGAGACGCCGCGCAGGACGTCGTAGGTCAGGCCGTCCTCGATCAGCACGGTGACGCGCGGGTCGCGGCGGAGGTTGACTGCCTTCTGCGCCTTGGCTTTCGTCTCGAACCACAGCACGCCGTCGATGACCGCGTACCACATCGCGACCGCGTGCGGATGCCCGTCGGGGCCGAGCGACACCAGCGTCGCGGTGCGCTGCGAGGCGAGGTAGGCCGACACCTCCTCGGGGCTCATCTCGATCTGCGCTCGCTGGTTGGTTCCCATCGGTTCCTCACTTCCTGCGGCGGGCCCCGGGCGGGCCGGCGAGTATCGAGGTGACGACGTCGACGAGGTCGCCGACGATCTGGCCGGTGGTCCAGTCCGCCGCGTCCGGCCCGTGCAGGCGGCGGGTGCGGCTGACGTCGCCGAGGACGTTCAGCGTCACGGTCATCGCCTGGGACAGCCGGAAATCGAGCGTCCGGCGGGGGACTCCGGGGCACAGCCGGTCCAGTTGTGCGACGAACGCGGCGTTGCGCTCGAAGAACGACTCGGCGACCGCGTCCAGCCCGTCGCCGCCGGTCGCCAGCAGCCGGCCGACCAGCCGGATCCAGCATTCGCCGCCCGATTCGAGCACCGCGACCACCGGCTGCACGAACGCGCGCGCCAATTCTCGTGCGGTGGCGTCTTTTCCGGGGGACTCCCGCAGCACCGCGTTCCGCTCGCCGGTCACCTGGTCGAGCCGGCTGCGCAGGACCGCGTCGAGCAGGCCTTCCTGGGAACCGAAGTGGTAGTGGATCGCCGCGACGTTCGTCCGCGCCTCCTGCATCACGGTCCGCAGCGACACCGCGCCGACGCCGTGCTCGGCGAAAAGCCGTTCCGCGGCGGCGATCAGGCGCTGCTCGGTCGCCTCCCCGCGAGCGGGACTCCGCGCGGCTTCGCTGCCCATGCCGCGGACTCTATCAGCCGTTTCAATCACGTGATAGAGGCTGCGGCGACGGTCAGAGCCGGTCGTACAGCCCGGCCAGCCGGGTGAGCACCGTGCCCGCGGCGTCGATCGCCTGCTCGTCGAGGTCTTCGGTCAGCTCGCGCAATCCGGCGGCGAGGACCTGCTCGCGCTCCTCGTGCCGGCGGCGGCCCGCGTCGGTCAACGCGACGATCGACGTGCGGCGGTCCCCGGAGGCGGCCCGTTCGCGCGTGACGTAACCGGCGTTGGCCAGGCCGTTGACCAGCTGGGTGACCGCCGCCCCCGTCGTTTCGACGTGCCCGGCGAGCTGGTTGACCGTCATCGGCCCGTGTTCGGCCAGGCTCTTGAGCGCGCGGGCGTGCGCGAGCGAAAGGGCTTCGGCGCTGCGGGTCGCGCGGCCGCGCAGCCGGGAATCGGCCGCGCTGAGCCGGTAGGCGGCTCGTGCCAGCCGGGTGATCGCCTCGTCGCCCATCGGGTCTTCTCTCCTGTGGTGCCCGCCGCATTCCTTGCTGCGCGGAGTCTAGCCGTGGCACATTAGCTAAGTACTTAGTCACTTGAGGAGGCGAGCATGACGACACGTTCGGCCGGGCAGAGCTGGGCCCTGGACATCGCGCTGGCGCAGGGCGGCTTCGACGCGCTGCACCCGGAAGGCAAGGGCACGCTCGAACAGCTCGGGCACGATCACGCCGACTTCGACAAGGTGTTCGCGATGGTCCGCGCCGGAGCGATGCTGCCGAAGGCGTGGGCCGTCGTCGCGGGACAGGCGGAGGAGCGGGCCGCGCACCACGAGCGGCTGGGCTACCGCCGGACGGCGTCGGACCTGTACCTGCGGGCGGCGGTGATGTACGGCCGCGCGCAGTACTCGATCTTCGACTCCGCCGACGGACGCAAGGCGAAGTTCCGCGAACGCTGCGATTCGTGCGTGGCGCGGCTGGGAGAGCTTCGGGGCCACACGGTCCGCCGGGTCGAACTGGACTTCGAGGGCGGCAAGATCTTCGCTCTCCTGCACCTGCCGGCACAGCCGGTTTCCGGTGCCCCGGCGGTGATTCTCGGCCCCGGCATGGACATGATCAAGGAGGACTACATCTTCGCGGCCGAGCGCTACTACACCTCGCGCGGAGTCGTGGCGCTGTCCATCGAAGGACCGGGACAGGGGGAGACGCGGGCGCGCGGGCTGACCGTGACCCTGGACAACTACGAGCGTGCCCTCGAAACCTATGCCGCGTACCTCGCCGGTCTGTCCGAAGTGGACGAAAACCGGATCGGCATGTTCGGCATCAGCATGAGCGGGTACTGGGCCCTGCGCGCCGCGGCGATGCCCGGCACCCGCCTGCGCGCGGTCGCCGCGTTCGAAGCGGTGTCCGGCGATTTCGAGACGATTTTCGAGCGGGCGCAGCCGAGTTTCAAGAACAACTACCTGTACATGGCGGGCTACACCGACGAAGCGGCGTTCGACCGCGACCTGAAGGAAAAGATGCCGCTCGGCGACCTCGTGACCAGTATTCGTTGCCCGGTGCTGCTCGGCATCGGCGAATTCGACGAGCTGACGCCAGTGGAGAGCGCGCTCGAGACCTACGAAAAGATCCGTGCGCCCAAGGAAATGCGGGTTTACGAGGACGAATTCCACCCGCTGGGCGGCACGGCAGCGGAGGTCTTCGCCTTCGGCGCGGAGTGGCTGACGCGCGGTCTCGACGGGGAGTTCGACACGCCCGGGCGGGACGAGCGGTTCTTCGTCCACCGCGACGGCCGCACGACCGAGGGGACGGCGGACCCGCGTTGGTGGCTCGGGGCGACTCCGGTCGGTTTGGCGAAGGCCCGGAGCTGAGCGGTTCGAGCGCTGGGGTCGGCGCTCGAGCCGGGGCTTTCATGGAGTGAGGACGGTCTTGCCGACGAGTCGTCCTGAGGTTGCTTCTTCGTGCACCGCGGGGAGATCGGCGAGCGGCCGCCGGTCGGCGACGGTGATCCGCAACGTCCCCGCGTCGACGCGCTCGACGAGTTCGGCCAGTTGCTCGGCGTTGCTGACGACGAACACCCGCGCCGTCCGGATGCCGCGTCCGGGATTTTCCGGCGGGGGAGTGGTGGTGCTGACCAGCGCTCCGCCGTCGGCGACCAGGCCGGCGAGCGCCGCGGTCTCCTCCGGGGTGGTGGGCACGAGGTTGAGCACGACGTCGAACGGCGCTCCGTCGACGGCGTCGGAAGTGAAGTCGAGGTGCCCCATGATCCGGTCGGCCCCGTAGTCGCGGAGGCGTTCCGCGGTGCGCGGGCTCGAGGTCGCGGTCACCGTCGCGCCTGCCTGATGGGCGAGTTGAACGGCGAAGCCACCGACCGCTCCGCCTGCGCCGTTGATCAGGATCGTCTGGCCCGCTTGCAGGCGAGCGTCGTCGAAAAGCGCCTGCCAGGCAGTCAATCCGCCGACCGGCAGCGCGGCGGCGTCGGGCAGCTCGACCGTCTTCGGGGCGGCCGCCAGCGCGTCGGCGGGAACGACGGCGTACTCGGCGGCCGCGCCGTCGGCGTTCATCGGCAGGAAGGCCACGACCGCGTCGCCGACCTGGCGTCCGTCGACCCGGGGACCGAGCTCGGCGATCGTCCCGGCGACCTCGATGCCCGGCACGTGCGGGAAGGTCAAGGGAAACACCTCCTGCAGGCCGCCCGCCCGGATCCCGAGGTCGACGGGGTTGAACGAGGTGGCGGCGACCTGGACGAGCACCTGCCCGTCGCCAGGAGCCGGCCGCTCGGCCTCTTCGAGCGCCAGGACTTCGCTTCCGCCGTAGCGGTGGTAGCGCACTGCCTTCATGACATCCTCCGTAATGTGTTTCGAAGTCGAAGCAACTCCGAGTATGCTTCGATATCGAAGCAAAGTCGCGGAGACGTGAGGACGGCCACAATGATTCGACTCCGAAGCATCTAGACTGGCGGCATGGCGGACGCGCTGGAGCCCAAGCAGCTCAACACCTACTTCGCGCTCATGGAGGCGGTGAACCTGCTGCAGCACGCCGTCAGCCAGCAACTGCGGGCCGAGGGCGACCTCAGCTACGTGCAGTTCGAACTGCTCGCCCGGCTCGCCGACTCCGCCGGGCCGCTGACGATGACGGAACTGGCCGACGGCGTCGTCTACAGCCGCAGCGGCCTGACTCACCAGGCGGGTCTGCTCGAAAAGGCGGGCCTGGTCACCCGCGGCCCCAGTGCGGACGACCAGCGGGCCACCGTCGTCGGCATCACCGACGCGGGCCGGGAGCTGGTCGCGAAGGTGCTTCCCGGGCACATCGACGCCGTCCGCCGGTTGCTGTTCGCCCCACTGTCCACTTCGGACCTGGACGCACTGGGCGGCATCATGACCCGCGTCCGCGACCACATGCGCGCCGAGCCGCCCCGGTCGGTCTCGACGCGGAGGAGCTCGAAGGGGAGCGGCGTCCTCTAACGCGCATTGTCGTTGTTCTTAGACTGGCGGCGTGGAAGACATCGAGGCGATCGCCGTCCTGCAGGACCCGGTCCGGCGGCGGCTGTACGACTACGTGGTCACCCAGGACCACGACGTGAGCCGGAACGAGGCGGCCGAGGGGGCCGGGATCCAGCGCACGCTCGCCGCTTTCCACCTCGACAAACTCGTGGACGCCGGGCTGCTGGAGACGGAAAGCAAGCGGCTGAGCGGACGTTCGGGCCCGGGCGCCGGTCGCCCGGCGAAGCTCTACCGCCGGTCCGGAGCCGAACGCCAGTTCTCCGTCCCGGCGCGTGACTACCGCACCGCCGCCGACCTGCTCGCCGAGGTCGCCGAAGTCGCCCGCCTCGACACCGAACTCCAGGCCGCCGCCCGCCGCGAGGGCCGTGCCGCCGCTTGCCCGGTCGAAGACCTCGCCGCCGCGAAGGAGCTGCTGGCCGCCCGCGGGTACGAACCCCGCGAGGACGGCGACGTCCTGCGCCTCGTCAACTGCCCGTTCCACGTCCTCTCGCAACGGCATCCGGGGCTGGTGTGCGGCATGAACCTGGCGCTGCTGGAAGGACTGCTCGACGACGCCGAAGGCCTGCGCGCCCGGATGGATCCGCGTCCGGGCCTGTGCTGCGTCGTCGTCGAGCCTTCTAAAAATAATGAGAGTTGACATAGAACGTCCGGCGATGGTGAGGTGAACGAGTGACGGAACATCACCTCGCCCAGCTCAACGTGGGCATCCTCAGACATCCCCTCGAAGACCCCCGGATGCACGGCTTCACATCGATGCTCGACACGCTGAACGAGGTCGCCGACAACGCGCCCGGCTTCGTGTGGCGCCTCGTCGAGGACGGCGGCAACGACGCGACCTCGCTGCGGACCTCGCTCGGCGACGACGTCCTGGTGAACATGTCGGTCTGGGAGAGCCGCGACGCGCTGTGGGACTACGTCTACCGCAGCGGCCATCTGGACATGCTGCGCCGCCGGTCGGAATGGTTCGAGTTGCCGAAGGCACCGTTCCAGGTGCTGTGGTGGGTGCCCGCCGGGCACGTCCCGACGGTCGAGGAGGCCGTCGAGCGGCTGGAACTGCTGCGGGAGAAGGGACCTTCGCCGAGCGCGTTCGGTTTCCGGGACAGCTATCTGCCCGAGGGCGCCGCCTCCGCGCCGTGACGGTTTCCGCGACACGTCCGGTGGGTCGCCGGGACCGGCCCGCGGGATGGCTAGGGTGTCCGGCGTGGCGAACATGTCCCGTTGGTCGGATGAGAATGGCGGCTTGGACTTCGGTCTGCTGGTGCTGCGGCTGATGCTGTCGGTCGCGATGGGGGCGCACGGGCTCACGCAGGTCTTCGGCCTGTTCGGCGGCGCGGGCATGGCACATTTCGAGAACGTGTTGCGCGGCTACGGGTTCAGCCACAACATCGAATTCCTGACCTGGCTGACCGGCATCACCGAAGTCGCCGGCGCGGTCCTGCTGGCGCTGGGCCTGCTGACCCCGCTCGCCGCGGCAGGCCTGCTGGGCGTGGCGATCAGCGCGGTCCGGGTGAAGTGGTCAGGCGGCCTGTTCGGCACCAGCGGCCCGGGATTCGAACTGGAACTGACGCTCGCGGCGATGGCGCTGGCATTGCTGCTGACCGGCCCGGGGTGGTACGCCCTGGACCGGCACACGGCATGGCGGCAGAAGCCCCTGGGCTTCGCGGTGGGCGGGTTGTTCCTGTCGGTATGCGCGGCGATCGGGGCGGGCTCGCTGTTCTGATCGTCGACGGCGGCCGGCCAGGTCTGGAAAGCTGATCCCGTGTTTGCGCGCAAAGACG
Source organism: Amycolatopsis sp. Poz14 (assembly GCF_006704225.1). Taxonomy (NCBI): domain Bacteria; kingdom Bacillati; phylum Actinomycetota; class Actinomycetes; order Pseudonocardiales; family Pseudonocardiaceae; genus Amycolatopsis; species Amycolatopsis sp. Poz14. The sequence goes on along the minus strand of NZ_JACLHD010000001.1, from coordinate 6,644,913 downwards.
ACGGCAATGAGCTGAACGCGGAGTTCTCCGTGGTTTCCGACGGCGAGCGGTTGAGCCTGGTCATGGAGAGCGCAGGCGGCCGGAGCGCCGGGCCGCAGCCGCGCAACAATCAGTACAACGAGGCCTTGACGCTGTTGCTCCGCCGCCTTCGGGACCGGCAAGCGGTCGTGGTCTCCGGCGTGGTCGCGTCGTCGCAGGCCAACCGCCTGCCGGAGGAAGAGCGCAGCATCGTCCCGGTTCCGATCCATTTGGCCGAAGAGCGCGACATCGGGCAGGTGCGGCGGCAGATCACCCGGGCGTCCGGGAGGGTCGGCCTGAAAGACGGCGCAGCGAAAGAGGGCAACAACCAGAAGCGGATCGAGCTGCGGCTGGAGGTTCCGGGTTGCGGGCCGGGCGACGCGGCGCAGCTCGAGGCGGATCTCGCCGCACCCTCGGCGAGCGAGGCACTGGTGGGCGACCTGCTCCGCAGCCTCAAGGGCGAGACGATCCGGACGGTCACCGGCAAGGAGAACCGGATCATCGATGTCGAGGACGGCTCGGTGCTGGTGGGCACCGACCGGTCCCCGGGCGGGCAGGCCGTCCCGCTCGTCGACATCCAGTACGGGCTGGACGTGCTCACCGCGCGCGGCAAGATCCAGGTTTCCGTGGAAGAACTCGGGCACCGGAGTGCTTTCGTCGGGGCAGTCCTCGCCACTCTGCCGCACGTCACGACCACCACCTCCCCGGCAACGGTGACGTTGCACAGTTCTGCCGTCGAACCCGACGCGACGGACGTCCATTACGGCGAGCTGGACGTGCGGGCGCAGGTCAAAGTCCGGACCGAGCAGCACAAGCTCCGCCGGTTGCTCGCCAACGAACGCACCATTGCGCCGTGTGCGTTGTGCGGTGATGAGTTCCCGGTGGATTTCCTGGTCGCCGCGCACGTGAAGAAGCGCGCAGCCTGCACCGACGACGAACGGCGGAATCTCCGCGACATCGCCATGCTCGCCTGCAGCTTCGGCTGCGACATCCTCTACGAGGCGGGTTGGGTCACGGTCGACGAAACCGGCTGCATCCGGACCGTCGAACTCGGCAAACTTCCCGCTGGAAGCTTGAAACTGCGCATGCAGCACCTGGCCGGTCGTCGCTGCGGGGCGCACCGGGAAGCTTCCGAGCCGTACTTCGCCTGGCACCGGACCACCACATTCCTGGGCAAGCTGGCTGACTGAGCCGACGCGGCACCGGATCCCGCTCAACGCATGGCGTTCCCGCCTCCCCGGTGCTATCTTCCTCCCAACCGCTTGCAAACCGCAATCACTCGGGAGGTCCGCCATGCCGGACACCACCTGTCACATGTCGATGTCGCTGGACGGGTTCGTCGCCGGGCCGGCGCAGAGCCGGGAGGACCCGCTCGGCAAGCGGGGGGTGGAGTTGCACGGCTGGCACATCGGCGACCCCCGCGCCACCGACGCCGACAAGACCGCCAGCGAGTGGCTGATGCGGCCCAGGGGTGCGTATGTGATGGGGCGGAACATGTTCGGTCCCGTCCGCGGCGACTGGGACGAGGACTGGTCCGGCTGGTGGGGCGCCGAACCGCCATATCACGCGCCGGTGTTCGTGTTGACTCATCATGCTCACGAGCCGATCGAGATGGAGGGCGGGACGACGTTCTACTTCGTCACCGACGGGTTCGACGCCGCCTACGCAGCGGCGTGTGAAGCCGCTGGGGACAAGGGCGTCGACATCGCCGGCGGGGCGTCGACGGTCCGGCAGGCGCTGATCGCCGGGGTGATCGACGAGTTCACGCTCGACATCGCGCCCGTGCTGCTCGGGTCGGGCGAGAGCATGTTCGACGGGGTGGAATCCTTCGGTTTCGAGCCCGTCGAGGTGCTGCATTCGCCGCTCACCACGCACATCCGCTATCGCCGCGTCAGTTCGTAGGCACCTCCAGCGTCGCGGCGAGCAGGCTCCGCGTGTACGGATGCGACGGCGCGGCGAGCACCTGATCAGTCCGTCCTGACTCGACGGCCCGGCCTTCGCTGAGCACGACGACCTCGTCCGAAATGCTGCGCACCACCGCCAGGTTATGCGTCACGAAGATCATCGAGGGGCCGTCGTTCATCAATGAGCGCAGCAATTCCACTACGGACGCTTGCACGGAAACGTCCAAAGCGGACGTCACCTCGTCGCAGATGATCAGTTTCGGCTCGCACACCAGCGCCCGGGCGATCGCGACTCGCTGGCGTTGTCCGCCGGACAGTTCCGCCGGGTAGCGGCCGGCCAGCCGGGCAGGGATCTCGACCCGGTCGAGTGCGGCGCGGGCCCGGCGGCGGCCTTCGCGGGCGGTTACGCCGAAATAGTGCCGCAGGGGGACCAGCAGACCGTCCTCGACCGTCCGATGTGGACTCAGCGAGCCATAGGGGTTCTGGAAAATGTACTGCAGTTCGCGCCGGGTGCTGGAGTCCCGCCGGGCGGCGGAGGGCGGGACTGGCTTGCCTCCGAAGACCACCGAACCCTGCTGCTCGGTGTGCAGCCCGGCCAGGCACCGCGACATGGTGGTCTTGCCGCTGCCGGATTCGCCGACGACCGCGAGGCACTGGCCGGGCCGCAGGTCGAACGAGACGTCGAAGACGACCTGCCGTCCGCGGTAGCTGGCGTTCAGGCCGGAGACCGACAACAGCGCCGCCTGGTCCGCGGCAGGTGGGTCCGGCTCGGGTGCGCGCGGCACGCTTCGCGCAGTCCGAGCTACTTCGTCCGCGTGGATGCACCGTGCGAGGGTTCCCGAAGCCGAGCGAGTCAGCACCGGATGCGTTGTGCCGCAATCGGTTGTGGCGTGATCGCAGCGTGGTGCGAAGGCGCACCCAGCACGAGAATCGTCGATACCGGGCGCTCGGCCGCGGATGGGGACCAGCCGCTGCCGATGGGTCGCGGAGGGCACGGCCGCCAGCAAAGCGCGGGTGTAGGGGTGCGCGGCGCGGGTCAGGACCTCGCGGGCGGGACCGTGTTCGACCACCTCGCCGCCGTACATCACCATCACCTGGTCGGCGACGTCGGAGACCACCGCGAGATCGTGCGACACGTAGATCGCCGCCAGGTCGCGGGTCCGGCACAGGTCCCGGACCAGGTCGAGCACGCGGGACTGGGTGGCGACGTCGAGTCCGGTCGTCGGCTCGTCGAGCACGATCAACCGCGGCCCGGCGGCGACGGCCATCGCGATGGCGACCCGTTGCTGCTGGCCGCCGGACAGTTGACGCGGGCGGCGGCGCAGGAACGCGTCGTCGCCGGGCAGTCCGACGGTGTCCAGCAACTGCCGGACCTGGGGCAGCGGCTGGCCCGATCCCTCGGTCAGCTGGGTCGAGACACGCAGGCTCGGGTTCAGCGCGGTCGCCGGATCCTGGGGCACGTACGCGACTTTCCGGCCTCGCGCACGGTGCAATTCCGCGGCGGGCAAGGAAAGCAGATTCACCCCGTCGACCACGACCTGTCCGCCCGTGATCTTCGCGCCGGACCTGGCGAAGCCCAGCAACGCGAGCGCGAGAGTGCTCTTGCCGGACCCTGACTCGCCGACCACGCCGAGGACCTCGCCCCGGCCGAGTTCGAAGCCGATCTCCCGGACGATGGGGTTCCCGGCGGTCTCGACGGTCACCCTCGACACCACGACTTCCTTGGCCAGGTCGGTCATGTCAGCTCTTTCCTTCCGTGCGGCTGACCGTCCGGGCGACGGACTCGGCGACGAGGTTGCCGCCGAGCGCCATCATCAGGATCAGCGCGATCGGCGCCAGCACGGGCAGCGGCGCGGCCGCCAGACCGTCCTGGTTCTCGCTGACCATGAGCCCCCAGTCCGGAGCGGGCGGCGCGATGCCGAAGCCGAGATAGTTCAGCGAGGCGATCGCGGTGACCGCCCACACCAGCCGCATTCCGGTCTCCACCATCAGCGGCGACGTCACCCCGGGCAGCACCTCGCCAAGGACGATCTGCCGCCCGGGAAGCCCATTCGCCTTGGCCCACAACACATATTCGCTGTCGAGCACCGGCAGCGCCGCGCCGCGCAGCACGCGCGAGACGCCGGGCGCGAACGCCGCCCCGACGAGCGACGCGGTGAGCAGCGGGTGCCGGCCGAACGCGGCCACGAAGACCAGCACGAAGATGGTCTCCGGGAAACTCAGCACGACGTCCATCGCGCGCATGAGGACGGTGTCGGCGAGCCCGTCGCGGTAGGCCGCGGTCAGCCCGATGAGTGCGCCGAGGACTACGCCGATGGCGGTGGCCAGCAGCGTCATCCAGGTGAGGGTGCCGCCTCCGGAGAGCAGGCGGCTGAGCACGTCCCGGCCGAGAAGATCCGTGCCCAGCGGGAATTCCGCGCTCGGTCCCTCCAACGGCGGCGCGACGATGGCGGTCGGCGGCCACGGCGCGAGCAATGGGCCGAAGATGACGATAAATGCCGTAACAGCAAGCAAACCGAGCCCCAGCCGGGCGCGTCCGGTCCGGGCCGCGCGGCGCACCACCGAGACGCTCATCGGCTCCGCCCTACTGCGGCGAGGACGTCCGCGAGGAGATTGCACAGGTAGTACGTGGCCGCGAGGATGAGCACGCACGCCTGCAGGACCGGCAGATCGTGCGAGTTCACCGCGCTGACCAGCGCCGTGCCGAGCCCGGGGTACGAGTAGACGTATTCGACCACCACGACGCCGGTGATCGTGACCGCGGCGACCAGACCGGCGGCGGGCAGGCTCGCCGCGATCGCGTTGGGCAGCGCGTGCCGGAACAGGATACGGCGGCGGCTCAGTCCTTTGAGGACGGCCATCTGCACGTATTCGCTGTCCAGCGCGTCGATGACCGAAGCGCGGACGAGGCGTCCCAAATACATCACCCCCATGAACGCGAGCGTGGCGACCGGCAGCACGAGTTCCGCCGGATGCCACCACGGCAGGTCGCCGGGCGGGATGTCCGAGACCCCCGGCAGCACCCCGAGCATCGAGGTGGCGAACAGCGCGATCAGCAGCATTCCCACGACGAACGGCGGCAGCGCCATGCTCAGCGACGTGACCGCGACGAACGCTTTGTCGGCGAAACTGTCGCGGCGCGCGGCGCTCAGCACTCCGGCGACTACCGAGAGCGGCAGGATCAGCAGCATCGAGATGAAGCCGAGGGTGAACGAGTTCAGGATCCGCGGTCCGAGGATTTCCGAAACCGGTTCCCGGTTCTGCAGCGACACTCCCGGGTCGCCGGTGAGCAGCCCGCCGAGCCAGCGGCCGTACTGCGTCACGAGCGGCTGGTCGAGTCCGAGCTGATGCCGCAACGCGGCGACTTGCTCGGCGGTGGCGTCCTTGCCGAGCACGATCCGGGCGACGTCGCCCGGCAACGCTTGCGTCACCAGGAAAACCAGGATCGAGACCAGCAGCAGCACGAGCACGCCGAGCGCGAGCCGGCGCGCGAGCCAGCGCGCGGTCATCCGACGGTCACCCCGGTCAGGAACGACAGCGGGCGGCCGTTCACGTCCGGCACCAGCCCGCGCACGGCCGGCCGGTGCGGCATCAGCACGTCGGAGAACGCGGGCGTGATGTTCGGGCCGCTCGTGTACTCGATCTCGTGCATCCGGTTCATGAGCGGGCACTGGTCTTTTTCGGGCGAGGAGAACAGCTTCCCGGCGAGCTTCACGAACGCGGGGTCGTTCCAGTTCGCGCCGTTGCCGATCCGGTCCGGCAGCAGCGAGCCGAGCACGGACGGCAGGTAGGGGACCGGGTTGTAGTCGACGTAAGCCGGCCACTTGCCCCATTTCGCCAGCAGTTCCGGCGTGGGGACCACGTTGACGCTCACTTTCACCCCGGCCTGCGCGGCGTTCTGCGCGAAGACCTGCGCCAGTTCCGACATGCCCGGCAGCAGGCCGTCGGTGTTGATCGCGAAGGCCAGATCGGTCTGCCCGGCCTCGGCCAGCAGCCGTTTCGCGGCCGCGACGTCCGGCGCGCGCTGCGGGATGTCCGGCGCGGTACACGGGGGCGCGGTGGTCTCGTAATCGTTCGCGATCCGGGCGTAGCCGCTGAAGACGTTGGACACGATCTGCTGCCGGTCCACCAGCAGCCGCAAGGCCTGCCGCACCCGGACGTCGCTGAACGGCGGGACGGCCGTGTTGAGCCCGATCCGCAGGCTGAAGTTCCCTTTGCTGTCCAGCAACTGGATGCCGTCCCGGCCGACGAGGGACTTCGCGATCGTCGGACTCGTGTTCGAGGCGATGTCGACCCGCCCGGACAGCAACGCGTTCGCCTGAGCCTGCTGGCTTTGGTACTCGATCAGCTGGACCGCGCTGAGCTTCGGTTTCTCGCCCCAGTAACCGTCGAAGCGCTCCACTGTGGACTCGCGACCGGGCACGAACGACTTGACCGCGAACGGCCCGGTGCCGATCGGCTTCCCCGGCGCCGAACCGGTTTTGGTCATCGGCAGCAGGACGCTCGCCCAGATCTCCTTGAACGGACTGAACGGCTCGGTCAGTCCGACCCGGACGGTGAGCTTGTCCACCGCCCGGACCGAACCGGGGTCGATCATCTGGATCAGCGCCAGGCCTTGGGCGGCATGCGCGGGATCGCGCAGGTGCTTGATGCTCGACACAACGTCGGCGGAGGTGAATTCGGTGCCGTCGGTGAACTTCACGCCGGGGCGCAGCGTGATCGTCCACTGTGTCCGGTCGGCGTTCGAGGTCATTCCGGTGGCGAGCCGCCATTCGGCTTTGCCCTCGGGGTCCAAGGCGGTGAGCCCCTCGAAGAGCAGGGAGCTGCGCAGCTCCTGGATCGGGCTCTGGGTGCCGACGTAGGGATTGAGGCTCTCGCCCGCGTCGGCGGAAACGGCGATGCGAAGCGTGTTCGGCCCGCCCGCCGCCGCGTCGTACGGCGGGCTGCAGCCGGCGAGCAGCGCGGCGGCGAGCAGGAGGGTTGGCAGGCATCGGGGTCTGCGCGACACTGGGGACCTCCAGGGAAGCCAGAAATCTAATCGTTTAGATCTGCCGAGCGTCGCCACAGGGTACGGCCAGTTCCGGCACGAGGGAAGAGTCTACAAGTGGAGAAGCTAATCGTTTAGAGTGGGCTCCTGCCGGACCGCGACGTCCGGCGGAGCAGAGGAGGAAGCAGCCCCATGACCAGCCCGTACGAGCGTCTGTTCGTGAGGAAAATGCCCAACTGTCTCGACGATCTCGTCAACGAGGGAGCCGCGGCGGGCGTCGTCGAACCGCCCAACGTCGGCGAATCGCTCGCCCTCATGCGCGCGAAGGAGGTCCCGGAGAGCAAGATCCACCTCACCTACACGTGGATCAGCGAATGCGACACCCCCGTGCAGTGGGTCAAGGAGCACCAGCACGACTACGACGAGGTCCTGATCTGGCACGGGAACAACCCGGCGGACCCGGACGACCTCGGCGCGGAGATCTACCTCGACATCGAGGGCTTCCGCCACGTGATCACGACCAGCGGTTCGGTCTACCTGCCCGGGGGCACGCGGCATTGCCCGCTCGGCTTCACCCGGGTGGACCGGCCGTTCCGGTTCAGCGCGCTGTCGCTGAACGCGGAGTACGCGTCGGACGAGCACAACACCCTCGCGGTTTAACGGATCGCCCCGCCGTGATGGCCGCGGCGGGGCGGTTATCCGGTTGCGGTGGCTTTGGCGTGTGCGGTTTCCTCGGTGGCGCAGGGTTCGCGACCGCAGGTGACGCCGGGGGTGAGGGTTCGTCCAATGCGGACGAGTCGACGGTCGTATCGCCGCGGCGGGGGCGGCTACCCGCGCGCGGCAGCTCCGGCGTGCGCGGTTTCCTCGGCGGCACCGGGTTCGCAGCCGCAGGTCACGCCGATGCTGAGCGTTCCGTCCAGCACGGACGAATCACCACGCCCGTCGAGCGCGTCGAAAGCCCGGACCGCGAATTCCTCCAGCGGGACGCGGACCGTCGTGAGCGGGACGTCGCCGAGGCGGGCCTCGCGGGTTCCGTCGAAGCCGACGACCGCGAGGTCTTCCGGCACGCGCAAACCCAGGCTGTGCGCGATGCGGATGGTCACCAGCGCCTGCTCGTCGGTGGTCGCGTAGACCGCGCGGATCCGGCGGCCGCTCGTCAGCACCTCGCGTACCGCGCGGCCCGCTTCGACCTTGTCGAACGACGTCCGGACCAGCCTGCCTTCGGTGGGCAGCCCGGCATCCGCCATCGCGCGCCGCCAGCCGCCTTCGCGGCCTTCCGCCGGCCCTACCGCGAATTCGCCTGCCACGCACAGAATGTCTTCGTATCCGTGCCCGAGCAGGTGTTCGGTGACGAGCCGCGCGCCGTCGAAGTCGTTGAACGCCACGCTGGGCGAGTCGTCCGGCGCCGCCCATTGCAGGTACACGCACGGAGTTTCGGTCGACAGCCGCGGCTTTTCGCCGGTGGTCACGAAAATCCCGCGCGGACGCAGTTCGGAGAACGCTTCGCCGTACTCGTCGGCGAGGCCCGGTCGGTAATCGGTGTTGCCGAGCAGGGTGAGCAAACCCCGGCGGCGGCCCTCGGCCTCGAGGCAGCGCGACATCTCGCCGAAGAAAGCGTTCGCGGTGTCCGGCACCAGCAAACCGACCAGATTGGACCGTCCGCCGCTCAACGCGCCGGCGAGCGGGTTGCGCCGGTAGCCGAGCATCCGGATGGCGTCCTCGACCTTGCGCCGCGTCTTTTCCGCCACCGGACGGGGTCCGTCGTTGAGGACGTAGCTGACGACCGCTGTCGAGGTCCCGGCCAGTCGCGCGACATCGGAGAGAACCGGCCGGCGCCCGGGACGCTCGGCGCGGGGGAATTCGCCGGTTTCCGCTGCCACGGTGCCACTCTAAAGCACCGGCGCGAGAGCCGCGTCCATCCGGCACAGTGGGAAGTGGACGGCGCGGCGGTGACCGAACTTTCCGCCGACCGCGGGCGAAGCGGGTCAACCGCCGTACCGCGCCGGCGCCTGGAGCGGTTCGAGGACGTCGTCGACGCTGGCGTGCGACCGCGTCCGCTGGAGCCGTTTAACGCCGACCGGCGGCCGTCCCACCCACAGCACCGCCTGGGGCGCGTGCCCGAGCGTGACGCGTTCCGCGAGCGTCTCGCGCATCCGGCGGCTGGCCCGGCTCAACCGGCCGGACGAGAGCCCGTGGACGGTGGCGGTCAGCAGCACCGAACTCAGCGCCTCTCCCGCGCGCAGCCAGGCGAGGTGATCGTCGCCGGGCGTGCTGAGCACCACCAGCGTCGCGCCGTCGCTTCGCGGTTCGGCTTCGCTTCGAGGGATCCGGTATCCCGCGGCTGCGCGGACGAGGACGCCTTGCGGAGCCGCCAGAGATGCGCTTCGCGCATACGCCTCTTCCCGAGGCAGCTGAGCAGGAACTCGCGTGCCTTCGCCGAGCGCGGTCATGAGGTACCTGCGGACCGCGCGGTCTTCCACTGGGTGCAAGACCGCGCCTTCGCGGGCGGCGGCTTGCGACAGCCGGTCGAGGCAATCCGACGGCACGGGCCGTCCGCCGCACGGGCGCAAGTCCTCCCGGCGGCGGGGGATCGACGTCGCCAGAGCGGCTTCCCCGGGAGCCGGTTCGCCGGGATGCGGCGTCACGACGGCCAGGTGGCCCGGTTCCAGCGGGCACGGCAGCCGGTCTACCGTGCAGGCCCAGCCGAGACCGGCGAAGGCGACCCGGAGGTGGTGCAGGGCCGCGCCGCTGGTGAGCGTCTGCCATCGCCCGGCGGAGTCGTTGGCGGCTCGCCAGTTGGCCGGGTCCGCGTACAGATGGAGGGTGCGGTACCCGGTGCGCCAGTGCCAGAACGGGGCGTCGGAGGCGCCCGGCGCGAGGAGAGCGGCGGCCACCGCCGCCTCGACGGCCGCGGGTCCGGGAACCCGCGAACTCGCCAGTGAATTCGGCCGTGGATTCGGCATTGTTGCTTCCCGCTCGGGTTGGGGGAGTGCGTCCGGTCGGTGCCAGGCTCCATGGTGCGCTCCCTCGGCGGCCCGCGATAGGGGCCGAGGTTCATCAATTCGGAGCGACCTGCGTCCGCGAAGCTCGCGATCCTCGCGTCCGGGCGGCGGCCCGGCCCGGAGTTTGCCCGTCTCCTCCGGGGGAATCCGGCGGGAAACGAGGAGGAGACGCATGGTCGAAGTGAGCCGGACGGTGCCCGCGCCGCCGGAAGCGGTATTCGAGGTGCTGGCGGACGGCTGGTCCTATTCCGGCTGGGTGGTGGGCAGCTGCCACATCCGCGACGTCGACGCGAGCTGGCCCCAGCCGGGCGCGCGGATCCACCACAGCGTCGGCGGATGGCCGGTGCAACTGGAGGACACCACGGTGGTGCTGGCGGTCGAACCCGGCGTTTCGCTGGAGCTGGAAGCCCGGGGCGGCGCGCTCGGCACGGCGCGGATCGAGCTGTCGCTGGCTCCGGACGGCGAGGGCCAGACGATCGTGCGAATGGCCGAGCGGGTGACGAGCGGGGCGGGCGGTTTGGTCCCGGAAAGCGTGCTGGCTCTGGTGCTGGGGCCGCGGAACCGGGAGTCGCTGGCGCGGTTGGCGGCGTTGGCGCTCGGGCGTTGGCGGGGGACCGGCGAGAGTCAGCCGTAGACGGCCCGGTTCGCCGCGCGGATCACCGCGGCGTACCCCGGGCCGAGCAGGTGCTCGCGGGCCAGCGCGGCGCGGGCGGCGTTCGCGCCGGGCCCGCCGTGGACCGCGCCGCCGGGGTGCGCCGCGGCGCCGGCGAGGTACAGCCGGTCCACCGGCGTGTCGGCCCGGCCGAGTCCCGGCACCGGACGGAAGAACAGCTGCTGGTGGATCGCCGTCGTGCCGCCGTTGATCGCGCCGCCGACGAGGTTCGCGTCGTGGTCGGCCAAGTCCGCCGGGCCCTGCACACGGCGCGCGAGGATCAAATCCCGGAACCCCGGGGCGTTGCGCTCCACCGTCGCCTCGATGCGCTCGGCCTGTCGCCGCACTGTGTCGCGGTCGACGCCGCGCGGGACGTGCGTATACGCCCACACGGATTCTGTACCGGCAGGAGACCGCGTCGAATCCGCTGTCGTCATCTGGCCCAGCAACAGGAACGGCTGCTCCGGCACCCGGTCCCGGGCCAATTCCGCGCCGAAAGCGGACAATCCGTCCTCATCGCATCCTAAATGGACGGTTCCGGCGCCGCGGGCGTCCTTCGCGGTCCACGGGATCGGCTCGGACAACGCCCAATCGAGCTTCACCGTCGCACTGTCCCATTCGAACACCCGGAGATCCGCCAGCAACCGCGAAGGCAGCCATTGCGGTGCGACGAGCTTGCCGTACAATGTCTCCGCGGTGACGTCCGCCAGCACTGCCTTGCGAGCCCGGATCGGCTCGCCGTCCGCGCAGCGCACCCCGACCGCCTTGCCGCGCGCCACCAGCACCTCGGTCACCGGTGTTCCACAATGGACAGATCCGCCCTTGGATCGGAGCCTGCGCACCAACGCGGCCACCAGTTCGCTCGCCCCGCCCTCCGGGACCGGGAATCCGACGTCCTGGGCCAGCATCCCCAGCAACCAGCCGAAAACCGCGCTTCCGGCGTTGTCGACGGAAAGGTCGCTGTGCGCGGCGTTTCCGGAGAGCAGCAGCCGGGCGCCCTCGCCCTCGAACCGTTCGCGGGCGAATCGGCGGGCGGGCAGCGTGAGCATCCGCGCGAGCCGCAGCACCTCGGCGGTTCCGGTGCGGCGCAGGAACCGGGCACCGGCCCGCACCGGCGGGAACGGAGCGAACAGCGCGTCCAGGAATTCGTCGCGGAATCCTTGCCACTGCGAGAAAAGCTCCCGCCACGATCGGGCGTCGCCGGGAGCGAACTGCGCGATCGATTCCGCGGTGCGGTCGAGGTCGCGGGAGAGGACGGCGCAGCGGTCGTCCGGGAAAACGTGCGCGAGCGCGTCCGGCGCGTGGAGCCAGCGCAGGCCGTGCTCGGTCAGGTCGAGGCCGCGGAGCACCGGGGACGCCGCGCCGAGCGGGAAGAACGCGGCGCACAGGTCCGAACGGAAGCCGGGGGCGGTGATCTCCTCGGTGCGCAAGGCCCCGCCCGGAGCGGGTTGTTCCTCCAGGACCACGACATCCCAGCCCTCGTCGGCGAGCAGGTTCGCCGCGACGAGCCCGTTGTGCCCGGCTCCGATGACGATCGCGTCGGCGGTGTGCACGGGCTCAGGCCTGCGACTGGCGGGTCGGACGGCCCCTGCCCAGCGCCCTTGCGCGGTCGAGGAGCCCGGGACGCGACGAGGCGAGCGGGGCCGACGGCGCGCCGTCCTTCCGGCGCATCCCGGCGACCAGGTCCTGGACGGTTTCGGCCGAGCTGTACCGCGGCGTCCAGCCGAGCACGAGCCGCGCCCGCGAGGCGTCGACCAGCGCGGCCTGATCAGCGAGCTCAAGCCAGCCAGGGTGCAACGGCTGGAGCCCGGCCAGCCAGGCCGCGCGAGCGACCGTCCGCGCGACCGGCTTCGGTACCGCGATCCGGGTGCCACCGACGGCGTGCGCGAAGGCGGAAGCGTCGAGAACGTCCTCGGCGGCGAGGTTGAACGGGCCGACCGCGCGCTGTTCGAGAGCCAGCCGGAACGCTTCGGCGACGTCGTCGGTATGCACGGCCTGGAGCCGCAGACCCTGCCACAGCGGCACCGGCGAGAACCGCCCGCCGATCAGGCGGGGCGGCAGTGCGGGCGGGAGCAGCCACCTGGTGAATTCCCCCGCCGCGCGCCGTTGCAGGATCGCGCATGGGCGCATCCACGCGACCGCGACGTCCGGGTGCGTGGACGTGAACAGGTCCAGTGCGTCTTCCAGATCCGCCTTGCCCCGGCTGTACGCGCTGGCCGCGATCCCGCGACAGGGCCAGTCCTCGGTGACTTTCTCGTCGTTCGGCTCCGGCGCGTAGGCAGCTGCTGACGACGCGCACACCACCTGTCCGACGCCCGCCTTGCTGACCGCTTTCAGGACGTTCGCGGTGCCGCCTTCGTTGGTGCGCGCCATCGGCGGGTCGCTCCAGGCGGGGGAGATGGCCCAGGCCAGGTGCACGACTGCGTCCGCACCGGTGAAGATTCCGGTCAGCAGCTCGTCGGCATCCGGCGCGCCGATGTCCACCGAATGCCATTCCGCGCGCGAGTACGGCTCAGCGGCGCGATCCGGCACCCGGCGGGCGACACCGGCGACGTCGTGGCCGGGTCCGAGGGCACGCAACAACGCGGTGCCGACGTTCCCGCTGGCGCCTGTGATCACGATCCGCATGCGGGCCGTTTACCCGCTCCGCACTGGCGGAAACGTCCAGGTGCCGAGCGTCTCAACCGGTTCGGGCGGCTAGTGCGTCGGAGAGGCGGAACTGCGGATCGCGCGCGTCGTCCGGGCTGAGGCGCGCCTCACCGGCGAGGAGGCGGCGCGCGGCGACGTGGTCGACCGGCCGGTTCACCGACTCGACCGCGGCGAGCCGGCCGCGGTGGAAATGCAGGACGGAGAACGCGTCTTCCCCGGCGAGGCGCACCGTCTCGGTCTCGCGGTCCGGCAGCAGTCCGGCGATCTGCAGTTTGGCCGAGAACTGCTCGGTCCAGAACCACGGCACCGCGTCGAACGGCACTGTCCGCCCGGCGAGGCGGGCGGCGAGGACGCGGGCCTGATCGGCGGCGTTCTGGACCGATTCGAGCCGTCGGCGGCGTCCGTCGCCTGCCGGGAACGAGGCGCAGTCGCCGACCGCAGAGATCAGCGGATCCGACGTGCGCAGCGCGGCGTCGACCTCCACTCCGTCGCCGACCGCCAGTCCGCACTCGCGCGCGAGCCCGGCTTCGGGCTCCACGCCGATCCCGAGCACCACGATGTCGGCCGGGATCCGCGTGCCGTCGGCGAGCTCCACCTGCCGGACCCGGGCGTCGCCGTCGAAGGCCCGGACCGTCGTGCCGGTCAGGACGCGCACGCCCTGTGCCTCGTGCAGCGCACGGAAATGCCTGGAAATCCCGGCCGACACGACCCGCTGCATGACCCGGGGCAGGCTTTCCACGACCGTGACCGCGCAGCCCCGGCGGCGCGCGGCGGCGGCTGCCTCGAGTCCGATGAACCCACCGCCGACCACGACGACATCGCGCGCCTCGGCCAGCGCGTCCCGGACGGCACGGGCGTCGTCCGGGACGCGCAGCACGCGGATTCCCGCGAGCCCGGCTCCCGGCACGGTCGTCTCGCGCGCCCGGCAGCCGGTCGCCAGAACCAGCTCGCGGTAGCCGAGCGACCCGCCCGACCCGAGCCGCACGACGCGGCGGCCCCGGTCGATCCGGGCGACCGTGTCGCGCAGCAGCGTGATGCCCCGCGCCGCGTAGAACTCCGGTTTGCGGAACTCCAGCCGCGGTTCGGTGTCGTTCAACAGCATCGCCTTCGACAACGGCGGCCGCTGCACCGGCGGGCCGTCCAGCCGGTCGACGAGGACGATCGGGACGTCGGAGCCTTCCTCGCGCAGGAACAGCGCGACGTGGAAACCGGCGTGCCCGCCGCCCACGATCACAACCGGGTCGGCGCCGGTCACTGTTCTTCGGGCAGGTCGACGCGCACGTCGTGCTCCGGCGCGGGCAGCTGGCAGCTCAGCCGGCTGGACGGGCGGCGCTCGGACGCCGTGCAGTTCAGCATCTCGTCCTCGGCCTCGCTCATCGGCGGGAAGTCGTCCGCGGCGTCCTCGGGGACGTAGACGTGGCAGGTCGCGCACATGGCGTTGCCGCCGCATTCGCCGACGATTCCCTCGACGTCCCCGTCGAGGCCGGCCTGCATCAGGGGAGTGCCCGGCGGCACGTCGACGGCCCAGTCGCCGTCCGGAGCCCGGAAGATCACCTTCGGCACTTCAGATCCTCTCCAGCGAGTGCTCGACGACGGGGGAGCGCATGCGGCCGAGCCCGTCGATCTCGGCCTCGACGACGTCTCCGCCGGCGAGGAAACGGGGCGGGTCCAGCTGGAAGCCGCAGCCCGGCGGCGTGCCGGTCAGCAGGACGTCCCCCGGGCGCAGCGCCATCGACCTGCTGACCGACTCGATCAGCCCGGCGACCCCGACCGCCATGCCCGCGGTGGAGTCCTGCTGGCGGAGCTCGCCGTTGACCCACAGCCGCAGCCCGGCCCCGGCGGGGTCGAACTCGTCCGGGGTCGCCAGCCACGGCCCGGTCGGGCAGAACGAAGGGGACCCCTTCGCCCGCGCGATCTGGAACAGCAGCGGATGGTCCGCGCCCGCGCCGAAGGCGACGTCCCGCGCCGTGACGTCGTTGGCGACCATGTACCCGGCCACGTGCTTCAGCGCTTCGGCGCGCGGGATCCGTTGCCCGCCAAGGCCGATGACCACCGCCAGTTCGACCTCGTAGTCGAGCTGGCGGGTCTCCGGCGGGCAGACGATGGGGTCGGCCGGGCCGCACACGCTGCTGGCGGGCTTGAGGAACACGACCGGCTCGCCCGGGGGCCGCGCGCCGAGCACCTCGCCGCCGTGGGCCGGGTAGTTGAAGCCGATCGCGATGACTGTGCCGGGACGGGGCACCGGCGGGCCGAGCCGCGTGCCGGCCAGCGGCACCAGATCGGTGCCGGCGTGCCCGGCGACCGCGGCCCGCACCAGCGGTTCGGCGACCGGCCAGCGCGCCAGCAGTGCGCTCCATCCCCCGGCGAACGCGGCTCCGCGCAACGGAAGGATCGCGTCCGGCCGGACCAGCACCCCCGGTTCCTCCGCTCCGGGCGGTCCGAAACTGACGAGCTTCACGGGTTCCTCCTGGCTTCGGTGACGGCCGCGAACGACAGCGCCAAATCGGTGAACGACCGCACGTCGAGCCCGGTCAGCTGGTGCCATCGGGAGAGGCGGTAGGAGACGGAGTTCGGGTGCAGCGCGAGCGCGGATCCGGTCCCGCGCAAGGTGAATCCGGACTCGGCGTAGGCGACGACGGCGTCGGCGAGATCGGGCTGCTCGCGCGCGATCCGGGCCGCCGGGTCGAGGAGAGGGCCGATGAGCGGGGCGAGATCGGGGATCGTGGCGCGGAACCATTCGGTCTCGAACCGGACCGCCGCGCGGCCGTCGGCCTCGGCGAGCCGCAGGGCCCGCGCGGCGTCGCCGAGGCCGAGCCGGATCCCGGCCGGGCCCGTGCGGGCGAGCCCGATGCCGAGCGGCCGGTTCTCGCCGCCGACTTCGGCGGCGAGCGTCACGACGTCGTCGACCGCCGCGCCCTGGGACACGACCGTCATCAGTCCCGCCCGCGCGTCGACGTGCAGCACCCCGGTGATCCGCCGTCCCGCGCGCTGCAGCGCGTCGACGGATTCGCGCGGCCACCAGCGGCTTCCCGCGACGAGGACGGTGAACTCCCCGTCCGGGTCGAAGGCGAGTTCGCGCATCACGTCGGCGATGCCCTCGCCGGGCCCGTCCGCGTGCAGGAGATCGAAAAAGCGCGCCCGCGTCTCGCGTTCGTGCTGCTCGCGGCCGCCCTGCTGAGCCACGTAAGCGTCCACGACCGCCTGGCTCATCGCCTGCGACCAGTGCGCCATCGGGCCGACCAGTTCGACCAGCAGCGCTTCCGAGGCCAGCTCCGATCGCCGCAGCGCCTCCCACAAATCCCGGTGCGCGTAATGGAAAGCGGCCAGCACGTCGTATACCGGCATGTCGTAGTACGCGCGCCGCCGGGCGGAAGCGCGGATCGATTGCAGCACTTCGGGATCCGGCGGCGACCCGGCGGCGAGGCTGCGCGTCATCGTCCCGTAAAGCGCCCGGACGTTCCGGAAGTGCTCGTCCTCCGGAAGCCGCGCGTACGACGGCAGTTCGGCCCGGATCCGCGCGACCAGCCCACGCGCCAGTTCGTCCAGGGTGTCTTCGACCGACGCCCAGAACCGCTCGCGATCCGCCGGCCCGGGGACCGCCGACAACCGCGGCCGGGACGCCTCGCTCACCACGCCGGCACCCGGTCGACGTGGGCGGCGGCGGGGAAGTCCGCCGGATGGCTCCGGACCCAGTCCGCGATTTCGTCGGCCCGGGCGAGCCAGACGCGGTCGTCCGCGGCGAGCCGGTCCACCAGTGTCCCGATCGCCGCGACCCGGTCGGGGCGGTCCTGCCACGGCACGTGGAAGATCAGCCCGGTGCAGCCGCCGGCGGCCGCCGTGTCGTCCACGATCGCCGCGTAGCCGTCGAGAAGTCCGCCGGGGCCGACCGGCTCGTCGCCGGGCGGCTGGCGGAGCCGGGTGAAACCGGGGATGTAGTAGGCGCCGTCGACGCCGTGCCAGGGATACGGCAGAAGCGGAAGCTTCGCCGCGTCACCGACCGCGGTCCCGAAGGCCGTTCCGGCGAGCGAGACGTAGTCGAAGCCGTGTTCGGCCAGGAGGTCGATCGAGTGCGAACCGAGCAGTCCCGCAGGAGGCCGGGCACCGCGCGGGCGGATGCCTAGTTCGGCGAAGGCGTCCAGGCTCAGCCGGAGGGACTCGTCGATCTCCTCCGCCGACGACCGGTGCCACGGCTCGTGCAGCCAGCCGTGCCAGCCGACCTCGTGGCCCGCCTCGGCGATCGCGCGCACCGCGTCCGGATACTGCCGGAAATTCCACGCCTCCACGAAGAACGTCGCGGAGTACTGGTGCGCGGCCAGCATCGTCAGCAAGGCAGGAAGCTCTCGCGTCACGCTGTGGTGATCGCCTGTCGGCTGGGCCGAACCGAGCTGGATCTCGGCTGCTTCGCCGAGGTGGTCGAACGTGACCGCGACCGCGCACTGCGCGCCGCCGGGGCCCCACCGGCCGCCCATCACCGGCCCCGGGGCGCGACGTCGAGCCGGGAAATCATGGCGAAGGTCAGGTCGGTCGTGCGGGGCGGTTCGGCGTCGCACAGTTCCAGATCGGGCAGCCGCCGCGGCAGTTCGCGCAGCAGGATCTCGCCCTCCAGCCGGGACAACGGCGCGCCGAGGCAGAAGTGCCCGCCCGCGGTGAACGCGAGATGCCGGTTGTCGGGGCGGCGCGGGTCGAACGCGTCGGGCCGTTCGAACCGGGCCGGGTCGCGGTTCGCGGCGGCCAGCCCGAGCAGCAGATGGTCGCCCTCGGGGATCGGGGTTCCGCCCAGTTCCAGGCCGGCTCCCGTGTAGCGCCACACGAAATGCACCGGGGCCTCGAACCGCAGGTTCTCCTCCCACGCCGCCCTCGCCGTCGACGGGTCGCCGGCCAGCGCGCGGAACTGGTCTTTGTTCGAGGTCAGCGCGTAAACCGCGTTCGTCATCGCGACCATCGTCGTGTGGTAGCTGGCGACGAAGAACCCGACCAGGGTCACGACCAGCTCCGTCCGCGAGAGCCGCTCGCCGTCCGCTTCCGCGAGCAGCAGCGCGCCGACCGGGTCGTCCTCGTCGAGCTTTCCGCGCAGCGTGTCGACGATGTCGCCGATGTAGTCGAAATAGAACTGCGCCGTCGCGTCGGCTTCCGCGAGCTGGTCCGGCGTGATGTCGCCCTGGCTGAGGACGGCGTTGAGGCCGGGCATGCGCTCCAGGACCGTCGCGGCGTCGGCCATCGGCGCGTGCAGCAGCCGGCACGCGATCAGGGCCGGGATCTTCATCGCGTACTCGCGCACGAAGTCGACCACGCCGTCGCGCCCGGCCAGTTCGTCCAGCCCCGCGGTGACGATCTCCTCCACCCACGCGCGCATCCGCTTGACCGACCGCGGCTGGAACGCGGGCGACGCGAGCTTGCGCAGCCGGGTGTGCGCGGGCGCGTCCACGTTCGGCAAGGAGAACCGGTAGAACTCCGCCGCCGGGCCGGAGCCGATGTGCGCCGGGAACTCGCCGGGGTGCGGCTGCACCGTGTTCGCCGGGGACTTGAGGACCTTCTCGACCTCGGCGTACCCGGTGAGCAGCCAGGAATCCTGCCCGTTGACCACGGTCCGCGCGACCGGGGCGGCTTCGCGGAGGCCGCGGTAGGCGGCGTGCCGGTCGGCGCCGAACGCCGGGTCCGACGGATCAAGGCGAACGACTTCTGCGGCGTTGGTCATCACGAAATCCCCTTCGATCTCGCTCGGGCACCCGGGCGTCTGCCCCGACGATGCTAAGCAGCGGCCCCGACGCGCGTCATCGGCGAAAACACGAAAATCGCCGCGCCCGTTTGTGCCTTGTCCCGAAGCCGGGAGCGGCCCCGAGACGCCGGTCACCCGCGGTCCAGTCCCAGTTGACACCCGATGCGAACACATGTTCGACTCCCGTGCGGGCCGCCGGGAACCGCGGGCGGTCCGGGAGCGGGGAAGCGAGCAGGTGAGCCTGAGGTGAGCGAGTGGCCGTCGACGGTGCGGAAAGTGGATCCGCCGATTCCGGTGTGGGTGGGCGTGCGGAAGCTGCTCGTGCTCGGCACCGAGATCCTCGCGCCGCGCGACCGCGCCGGGCTGCGGATCGAGACCGAGCACCCCGGGCTGCTGTTCGAATGGGCGCGCCGCGAGGACGGCGGGCTGCTCGGCTGGGTCACCTACCAGCTCGTCACCGGCGACGAGCAATGGTCGCGGCCGGTCAGCCACTACGTGCCCGCGCACCTGCTCCGCCGCCGCGGACCCGCACGCCGCCACCAGTACGGCGACTACCGGCCCCGGACCCACGGATGACCGCGCCCGGGTAGTAATTTCCCTTGCGAGCGAGGGGAGCGGACGAGAAGTGGCACGGCTTCATGTCGGCTGCGCGATGTGGACGCACAAGGCGTGGCCAGGGCGGTTCCTGCCGCAGTCGCTGCCTGCGAAGGAGCGCCTGCGGGCCTACGCGGGCTGGTGCAACGCGGTGGAGGGCAACACCACCTTCTACGCGACCCCGGCCCGGAGCACTGTCGAAACGTGGGCGCAGCAGACCGGCCCCGACTTCCGGTTCGTGGTCAAGGTGCCCAAGACCGTGACGCACGAACGGCGGTTCGCCGGGGTCGAGACCGAGATGCGGGCGTTCCTGGACGCGCTCGAACCCCTCGGCGAGCGGGCCGTGCTGTGGACCCAGGTGCCCGGCTCGTTCGGCCCTTCGGACGTCGACGTGCTCGGCCGTTTCCTGCGCCGCCTCCCCGCCGACCTGCGGCGCGCGGTGGAGGTGCGGCATCCCGAGTTCTTCAGTGACGCCAGCGCGGCGTCGCTGCTGGAAGGGACGCTCGCGACCGCGGACGCCGAGTGGGTGCCGTTCGACACCACGGTCTTTTTCCAGCGTCCGCCGACCAGCGAGGCCGAACAGGACGCCTGGGCGAAGAAACCGCGGCTGCCGCGTCGGACGCGAGCGCTGACCGACCGGCCGGTCGTCCGTTATCTGGGCCGCGACTCGGTGGAGGAGACGGTCGCGGGCTGGCAGCCGTGGGCCGAGGTGGTCGCCGGCTGGCTGCGAGAAGGCCGCTCGCCGACGGTTTTCCTGCACACTCCCGACAACGACGAAGCCCCGGCGCTCGCCCGCCGGTTCCACGACGACGTGCGCGCGCTGGTGCCTGGTCTGGACGCGCTGCCCGAGCCGGAACCGGTGGAACCCGCGACGCTGTTCTGAGCACCGGGCCGGCTATCCAGCCGGGACGAACGCGATCAGCCGCTGATGGGGATCGTCCACCACCTGCAAGACAATCTGGTCCACGGTCTCCTCGACCCCGCCCGGCAGCCGGAGGCGCACCCGCAGGTGGGTGTGCGGCCGGACGACGTCGTTGCGTTCCCAGAGCGCCGCGAACTCGGCGTCGGTCCGGAGCAGTTCGTCGATCCAGTCCCCGGTCGGCGGGCCTGCCGGGCTGCTCGCGCGCACGATGCCGATCGTCGTGCGCCGCATCGCTTCCAGGTCCGCGAACCGGCTCTGGAGCACCGGATCGGTGAACAGCATCTGCACGTACCGGCGGCGTTCCGGCGGGACCGCGCCGAAATCGGTCATCAGCCGCGCGGCAGCCGCGTTCCAGGCCAGGATCGCCGTCGCCGGTCCGACGAGCACCGCGGGAATCTCGCCCATCCGGTCGACAAGGCGGCGCAACGGATCGCTCGGCTCCGGGTTCGGCGGAGGGACGTCGGGGACGGTGACGAGATCCAGCGCGTACTGCGTCTGGTCTTCGTCGAGCCCGAGCGCGGCGGCAATGCGGCGGACCACGTCGGCGCTCGGCATGACCCGGCCCTGCTCGATCCGCGTGTAGTACTCGTCGCTGACGTACGCCAGCGCGGCGACCTCACCGCGCCGGAGGCCGGGCACCTGACGGCGGCCCGTTTCGGCGGAGGCGGGCGGCGGGGCCTCGTCACGGCGGGCGTGCAGGAACGCCCCGAGCTGGACGAGCCGAGGGTCGCGTGCCATCAGCGCGGGCTTCGGGGGAGGGGGATCGGATTCTTCCCCTCCCGCGCCGGACGGCGAGGGCGCACGGTGGAGGCATGATCGACCGCGAACGCATCGACGTCCACACCCACCTGGTCCCTCCGTTCTGGGGCGAGGCCCTCGCACAGCACGGCGGCGACCCGTCGGGCTGGACGCTGCCCCCGTGGACGCCCGATGACCACTTGAAGTACATGGACGCCAACGGCATCGCCACGAGCGTACTGTCGCTCACCGCCCCGAGCGTGACCGGCTGGACCGGCCCGGCGCGTCGCGAAATGGCCCGCCGCGTCAACGAATACACCGCCGAGCTGGTGCGGGAACGCCCGGACCGGTTCGGGCTGTTCGCCACGGTTCCGTTGCCCGACGTCGAAGGCGCGGTAGCGGAGGTCGACCACGCGTTCGGCGCGCTCCGGGCCGACGGCGTGGTCCTGCTCTCCAACTACGACGGCGTCTACCTGGGCGACGACCGGTACGCGCCGCTCTGGGAAGCGCTCGACCGCCACCGCGCGGTGGTCTTCATCCATCCCGCGCATCCGCTCGTGCCGCTGCTGCCCGGCATCCCGGGACCGATGGTGGACTATCCGTTCGACACCACGCGCAACGCGGTGCACATGGTGTTCAACGGCATCACCGAGCGCTACCCGAACGTGCGGATCATCCTTTCGCACGCGGGCGGTTTCGTCCCCTTCGCGGCGTTGCGGTTCTGCCAGATCCAAGCCGCGCTGGAGCCCGCCGGACCCACCGCCGACGACTGGCTGGCCCGGTTCCGCAGCTTCTACTGGGACACGGCGCTGTCGTCGGGCGAATACGCTCTCGGCGCGCTCGCCCGGTTCGCCGATCCCGCGCGGATTCTGTACGGCAGCGACTTCCCTTACGCGACAATGGGAGTGAGCACCCGGTTCACTGAGATCCTGGACACCGAAAGCGGGTTGACCGCCGAACAAAGCCGGGCGATCGACTCCGGGAACGCCCGCGGGCTGTTCCCCCGGCTGGGCTGAAGCCCCGGTCACCCCGCGTCGACGAGATCCACCGCGGTCGGCCCGTCCGGCAAGTCCGCGAGCAGCACCCCGGCGTCCACCGCGACGGTCCGGTCGCCGTACGGGGTGCGGGCCCGGTATTTCCCCGGCGGCGGCAACAGCGTGGTGCACGGCGTGACGATTTCGCCCGCGACAGTCCCGTGCACGCGGTGCGGGCGGCCGAGGATCGCTGCGGCGCCAACGAGATCGCCCGCGGTGACCAAGGTGCGGACCAGAGTCGAGGAACAGCCGGGAAGCAGGTCGACGGCATGCGCGGTGAAGCCGTGGGCGGGTCCGAGCTTCCGCAGCAAGGCGGTGTCCCCGGCGCCTCGGTGGCCGAACCGGAAGTTGCTGCCGGTGACCACGGCGGTGGCGTTGAGGGTGCGCATCAGGACGCCGTCGACGAATTCCTCGGCCGGCGTGCGCGCGAGGCATTCGGTGAACGGGAGGACGAGCACCTGGTCGGCACCGTGCCGGCGGGCCAGTTCGGCGCGATGTTCCACCGTCGCCACCGGAGTCGTGTCGCGCGGCCGTCCGGCGATGGTCGCCGGATGCGGGTCGAAGGTCGTGAGGACCACCGGCGCGCCGCGCTCCCGGCCGAGGCGCGCCGCGTGGTCCAGAACCCGCTGGTGGCCGCGGTGCAGTCCGTCGAAGACGCCGAGCGCGACGACGGACGGACCCCATCCGTCCGGCACCTCGGCGATGCCGTGCCAGAAAACCGTGCTCACGCGAACCTCCCGCGCTCGTGCCGGGACCGGAACCGCGGCGCCCCCGGGGATGCGGGGGCGCCGCGGCGGACCGGTCAGCGCCGCTTCAGGAACGAGACGTCGTCGTTGCCGATGAGGTCCGGCACGGTCCAGCCGTCGAGGTCGTATTCGGCGAGGCACTGCTCGGCCAGGCCCTTCATCGACTCGGTCGTGCCCTGGGCCTCGGCGGCGAACAGCAGCTCCGCCTTGACGTTCTCGTGGTTGCCGGAGTAGTTGCGCTCGTAGAGCTCGTGCCGTCCGCCGAACTCCGACCCGACCGCGTCCCACAGCGCCTTCATCACCTTGACCCGGTCGACCGCCTCGTAGCCGTTGGAGCCGCGCACGTACTTGTCCAGGTACGGCCGCACCTCGGGGGTCTTGAAGTCGATCGAGTGCGAGTTGAGGTAGATCAGGCCGCTGGCCACGTCGGATTCGATGATTTCCTTGATCCGCGGGTAGGCCTGGATCATCAGCATCCGGTAGGTCAGGCCGTAGTCGAGCTTGGGCAGCAGCGCCCCGTTGGTCCACTCGTCCGGGTTGCGCGCCATCGCGTCGGCGAGCGCGAAGAACGTGTTGCGCCATCCGACGACCTCCCCGACCCGGGTCTGCACGCCGCGGAAGTCCTTGCTGCCGGTGATCTCCAGCGCCTTGAGCAGCAGCCCGGCGATGAAGTCGATCTTCGTCGCGAGCCGGATGCAGCCGTGGAAGGTGAACCGCGGGATGAAGCCGGAGACCGGGAAGAACCCGTTGATCTTCTCGATGTCGCCGTAGAGGAACACGTTCTCCCACGGCACGAGGACCTTGTCGAACACGAAAATGGTGTCGTTCTCGTCCATCCGGGAGGACAGCGGGTAGTCGAACGGGCTGCCCATCACCGCGGCCTGCTGCGTGTAGGACGTGCGGCAGATCAGCTTCACGCCCGGCGCGTCCATCGGCACCGTGCAGATGAGCGCGAACTCCTTCTTCTTGATCGGCAGCCCGTAGTGGGCGATGAAGTTGTAGTTCGTGATGGCCGAACCGGTCGCCACGACCTTCGCCCCGGACACGATCAGGCCCGCGTCGGTCTCCTTCTCCACCTTCATGAACACGTCGCCGACCTCGTCCGGCGGCAGGTTCCGGTCGACCGGCGGGTTGATGATCGCGTGGTTCCAGTACAGGACCTTCTCCTGCGATTCCTTGTACCAGCGCTTCGCGTTCTCCTCGAACGGCGCGTAGAAGTCGGAGTTCGCGCCGAGCGTGCCGAGGAAGCTGGCCTTGTAGTCCGGGCTGCGGCCCATCCAGCCGTACGTCATCCGCGACCAGGTCTCGATCGCGCGGCGGTCGGCGAGCAGGTCGTCCACGGTGTGCGGGCTGCGGAAGAACGGGTGCGTGACCCCGCCGTTGCCGGTGTCGGTCGGCACGGTCAGCGCGTCGCGGGTGTCGGGCGAGTGCAGCGCGTCGTACAGCCGGGCGGTCATCCGGACCGGGTTGCGGAAGGCGGGGTGCGTGGTGACGTCCTTGACGCGCTCGCCGTAGATCCACACTTCGCGTCCGTCCTGGACGGACTGGATGTATTCGTCGCCGGTCATCGGCGCGGAAGCGGTGGGGGCGGCGGTCTCGGAGGTCTCTGAGCGGTCCTGCTGGATGGTCATGGCGATGTCCTTTCGGGTGGCGGTCAGGCGGCGTGCGGCCGCAGCGGGGTGAACGTGGTCGAGGCGCCGAACCAGCCCGCCTCGGGGCAGTCGAGCGAGCCGCCCCAGTGGGTGCCGGTCTCGCGGGGGCCGAGTTCGCGGAACGCGCCGGCGTAGAAGAGCAGCGGCTGCCGGTTTTCGACAGCGACGTCGACGACCTCGCCGACCACGATCAGGTGGTCGCCGCCGTCGTAGGTGCGCCACGGGCGGCACGAATACACCGCGGCGGAGCCGACCAGGACCGGCGCGACCGGCCCTTCGGCCCATTCAGGTCCGGGATCGGCCGGACGTCCGGCGAAGTGCCAGGCGGTGTCTGCCTGGTCGGCGCCGAGCACGTTGACGGCGAAGGCGGCGCCGTCGAGGTAACTGCAGGCCTTGGACTGCCGGGTCAGCGTGACCTGGCACAACGCGGGTTCGAGCGAGACCGCGGTGAACGCGTTGACCGTGGCCCCGTGCGGGGTGCCCTGGTCGCTGCGGCAGGTCACCACGGTGACGCCGGTGGCGAACCGGCCGAACGCGTCGCGCAGTTCGCGGGACGGAACCGTCATCTCGCACCTCCTCGTGCGATGTACGCTATGCGTACGATGTGAACGCTATGCGTGCAGTGGTTGGAAGGATGCATCAGGAGGCGACGGAGGTCAAGGCCAGTACCGGAGCGGGTGAAATACTGCGGAGCGTGACGGCAGCCGGAAACGAGCGCGACTTCGTGCAGAGCCTGGAGCGCGGGTTCGCCGTGCTCCTCGCCTTCGACGAGGAGCGCACCAACCCCACGCTCACCGAACTGGCGACCGCGACGAACCTGTCGCGCCCCGCGGTGCGCCGCCTGCTGCTGACCCTGCAGCGGATGGGCTACGTGACCAGCGACGGACCGCGCTGGTCGCTGACCCCGCGCGTGCTGACCATCGGCCAGCACTACACGGCGACCCGCGCGATGATCGACCTGGCGCAGCCGCACCTGCTGCGGCTGGCGGAGGCGACGGGGGAGTCCGCGTCGCTGGCCGAACTCGACGGCAACGACGCGGTCTACGTCGCCCGCGTGCCGGTGCGGCGGATCATGAGCATCAACGTCGCGGTCGGCACCCGGCTGCCCGCGCACGCGACCTCGATGGGCCGGGTGCTGCTCGCGTGGTCGGGCCCGGAGCGGATCACCCGCTACCTGGAGGACGTCCCGCTTCGCGCGTACACCGCGCGCACGGTCACCGATCCGGCGGAACTGCGGCTCGCGCTCTCCGCGGTGCGCGAGGACGGTGTGTCCATTGTGGACGGCGAACTGGAGGAAGGCCTGCTGTCCGCGTCGGCCCCGGTGCGCGACCGGAGCGGGGCGGTCGTCGCGGCGCTGGCCTCGTCGACGGCCACCGGACGGCTCGCGCCGGAACGGCTGCGCAAGGAAACCGTCCCAGTGCTGCTCGAAACGGCGGCGGCGATCAGCACGGACCTCGGGTACGACCCGCGGCCGGTGCCGGTGAAGCGGGACGGCTTCTACTGAGGTTGCTGCCGGGTCGTTCTTGTCGCGGCGACTTGCACGACGGCGTCATGCCCTGCGCGAGGATGTCCCTGTCGCTCTAAGGCAACCAGCGGTTTCGCGGGGGAACTCTGCCTCAGACTGGGTGCATACTCGCCGCCCTTGAGCGGGAGGCCGAACTCTGCCTCAACGGGCAGGCTGCGCGCGCTGTTCGCCCCTGAGCGGGGTGCCGAACGCGGCATCGAACAAGCAGACTGAGCGCATACTCGCCGCCCTTGAGCGGGACGCCGAACTCGGTCTGGGCGGGCAGGCTGGACGCGTGCTCTTCGCCCTTGCGTGGGACGCCGAACTCGGCATCGAGCGAGCAGGCTGGGCGCATACTCACCGCGCTTGATCGGTGCCACGATCGAGTGTCCTCCGCGATATTTCTGTTTCTCTTCCCGCCGCGTCATCCGAATTCCGTTCTCCGCCCGCCGCCTTTTCGCGAATAGCGTTGCGAGCCGCGCGAGATTATCCAGCACTGACACCGGCGAAATCCCGCTGCCGCCGAAATTGTCAGACCCCGCCGCTACCTTGCTGGACATGACGCTTCTGGGGTTCTCCGAGGAGGACGAGTACCTGCCCGACTACGGCACCATTGTGCTTCGAGACGACGTATACCGCAGCGCGCCCGCGCTGGACAACAAACTGCTCGGCGAACTCGCGACGAACGCGTTGTCCGGCACGGTCGCGACAGCGGGCGACGGCTGGCTGCACTGCTCGGCAAGCCATCCCTGGCAAGCCGTGCGCTGCGAAGCCCACGACGGGCCGCCGGAACTGCGGCTCGAGGCATGGGAAGACATTGTCGAGTCGCCGTTTCACAGCCGCTCCGGGGCCGTGAGCCTGGGATTGCTCACCGGCGGCGCCGGCGGCGACGCACTGAACCTGGGAGCGAGAGGCCTTTTCCGTACGCGGGTCTGCCGGAAACCGGCGGCGGCCGGGGAAGAGGGCGACGTCTGGCTGATCCAGTTCTGGCCGTCACCCGACGGACCGGAGCCGCCGCGGTGGCTCAAACGCACCCGTCCCGCGTTGCATCCGGAGGACCCGGGCTGGCAAGAGGTAGTGGGTTACCACCTGATCGAAGTCTCGTGGTACTTCACGCTCGTGGGCATGTCGCGCCAGGACGGCTGGCTCGACGAACCGTTGCCCGGTGAACCGCCCTCGGACACCGTGTGTGCCCAGTTGGGCGTCGACCCGCCGCGCACGCGACGGGACGCGATTCCCTTGCTGGTCGCGGCAGGCCTGCTCGTGGACGACGGCACCGGCGGGTACTCGGCGGGAACGCCGCGGCGCGCCACGGAGGTGCTCGACCTGCCAGCGGACCTGGCCGCCCGGTTGGACGCGGCCGCCGTCCGCGCCGTCTGCATCCTGCTCGCGGCGGATCTCGTCAGCATCGCGGCGTGGTCGGATCCGGCGCACGTCAAGGATTTGGCCGCTTTGCTGGCGGTCCCGGAGGAAACCGTTGAGCCGTTGCTCGAGTATTCGGTCAGCGACAAGCTGATCCGCCGGGACAACGACACCGTCGCGGCGCTTCCCCGCCCACCACTGCGGCATGAGCCAGTGCCCCTCGTCCGAATGGTTCGCGAAGAGGAACCTCCGACTGTGGCCGGTCCTCCGCCGCGAGCCGGGTTCGTTTCCGGCGACGGCACGGTCGGCGTATGGCGCGGGGGAGAACTGGCGATCCTCGGCCGGGTCGAGAGTGACTATCGGTATCGCGCGTTCGAGACCCTGGCCGGGATTTACGTCGCCGCATCCGGCGGGCAGGGACAGCTGATCGACTGGTCGGGCACGGCCCGGCAGCTTCCGGTGGACCTGGACATCCGGCCCGTCCGCAGTGCGGACGGACGCTACCTGGCGGGCGTGCAGACCCATATCGGCCGACGGACGTGGGACCAGGTGCATTTGTACGATGTGACCACGGAAGAAGCGTGGAGCCTTCCCCCATCGCCTGAGATGACCCGGAGCGTCCTGGGCATCCACGACGGTGCTGTCTACTTCACGACGGATTCGGGAGCCCTCGTCGCTTCCCGCTGGACACCGGGTGCGGAACCGGTGGACCTCGCCTCACCTGTCCATCGGCTCGATCCGTTGTCCGGGGCGCAATTGCGCGAAGAAGCCGGGGGACTGGCGGTATTCACCGCGTCCGGGGAACGGCGGGAAGTCCCGGAACCCCACCGCTGGCGGTTCGTGCCGGGCGGCACGCGGATGTGTTCGTTCGGGTACGACCCGCCCGTCGCGCAGCTGCTCGACCTTGCCACCAGGACCATCGGCGAACACCCGCTTCCCGACGGCTGCGAGTCCGGCGAAGCCGTGCCGTCCGCGCCGGTCTGGGAAACCCCCGACACCCTGGTCTTCTCCCAGCCGCACCGCGGACTGACTCGCCGCGTCGTCCGATGGCACGTGCGGCGCAACGAGTTCGAGCATTTCGACCTGCCCGACCTCGCGGGACACCGCCCGTTCCTGATCGAACCGATTCTCGCCGGAGAGCCGGACGCTCCGGGCCGCCGTCTTAGCGACGGCGACCCGGAGCGGGTGCCCGGTCCTGGCGCTGGAAGTCAGGGTCAGCGATGAGCCGCCGCGACCGCCAGCTTCCACACCGCGTAGCCGATCGCGTCGGAGTTCTTCTCCAGCGGCGTGTCCGGGATGTTCGACGTCGTGTCGCAGGCGCGGTGGTAGCAGTTGTCGAACGCCGCGCCCGGCGTGCCGCCCCACTTCTCGGCCTGTTCGTAGCTCTTGATGTCGCCGGCGCCCGTCGCGAGGCCGCCGACCGGGATGCCCGCGCGCTTGAACGACGCGTGGTCGGACCGTCCGTCGCCTTCGGTGTCGCCCTCGGTCTCGATGTTGATGGAGGCGAAGTACTCGTCGAACACGGCCTTGACGGAAGCGACGTCGTCGTAGACGAAGTAGCCCCAGTTCTTCGAGCCGATCATGTCGAAGTTGAGGTAGGTGGTCATCTTCGCGCGCTCGGCGCTCGACAGCGTGCTCACGTAGTACCGCGAGCCGACCATGCCGGACTCCTCGTCGGCCCACCACGCGAACCGGACGCGCTTGGCCATCGCCGGGTTGGTGCGGGCCAGCGTCAGCGCGACCTCGAGGATCGACGCGCTGCCGGAACCGTTGTCGTTGATGCCGGGGCCTGCGCTCACCGAGTCGAGGTGCGCGCCGAGCATCAGAACCTGGTTCGCGTCGCCCTGCGGCCATTCCGCGATCAGGTTCTGCGACCGGCCGGTGCAGCTCGTGCAGGTCTGGCGCTTCGTGGTGTAGCCCGCGTTCTTGAGCAGGTTTTCCACATAGGACACCGACGCCGCGTATCCGCCGCCGCGCGGCGAGCGCGTGCCGCCGTTGTTGCGGGCGATGGCCTGGAACTGGTTGAGGTGGGTCTTGATGTTGGCCAGCGAGATGTCCGGGGCCGCGAGCGCCGAGGCGGGCGCGGCGGTGGCCGCGGGCACGCTGACGACGCCCAGTACCGCCACCAGGGCGGTGACCCCGGCGCCGATTCTTGTCTTCCACTTCATGACGGTGCGTTCCTTCGGTTGGGGTGGGGAGAGCGGGTGTTCTCGGGGGATTGGCCGGGCAGGCCGGGTCCCGTCGCGCGGCGGCGAGCGGGACCCGGCCGCGTCAGGTCAGCGCGTGGTGCGCGTCGTGCAGGTCGGCTCGCCGGACACCGCGGGGACGGAGACGGCGTTCCAAGCTGCCTTGGTGGCGTTGAACTCGGTGCAGCTGCCCGGGTAGAGCGCGATCGCGGCCTGGAGCGTCGCCTTGCGGGCCGCCTTGTGGTTCCACGACGAGGTCTTCTTCAGCAGGCCGTTGTAGAAGATCTTGGCGGCCTTCTGGATGCCGATCCCGGTGACGCTGCTGTTGTTGCAGGTCGGGCTGGCCGGCTTGCCGCCGCCCGGGTTCGAGCCCTCGGCGAGCAGGTAGAACCAGTGGTTCTGCGGACCGGCCGCGGCGTGCACCTCGGTGCTCGGGATCGACGACGAGTAGCAGTTCGGGTCGCCGACCTTCGACGGGTTGTACATGTAGCGGATCGGGCCCTGGCCGACCAGGTTGACGCCCTCGCCGACCTCGTAGTCGGGCCGGTCCTTCGCGTTGTTCGCGTATGCCTCGGTCATCGCGCCGAAGATGTCGCCGGTCGACTCGTTCAAGCCGCCGTTCTCGTTGCCGGAACCCGCGCCGCCCGGCGTGGTCTGGAAGATGCCGTGCCCGAACTCGTGGCCGACGACGTCCATCGACGTGGCCTGGCGCCGGTTGTCCTGAGAGTGCCCGAAGTGGGTCGAAGAGCCGTCCCAGTAAGCGTTGACGTCGTTCAGGCCGACGGACGCCGGGTAGCCGCGCCCGCTGCCGTTGATGCCGTTGCGGCCCAGCCAGTCCTTCAGCATCTTCCATTCGGTCTGGACGCTGAAAAGGGTGTCGACGCAGCCGGTCTCGAGGTTCGTCCCGGAACCGTTGCCCCAGCTGTTGTCCGGTCCACTGTAGACAGACCCGCCCTCGCGGCCGCAGCTGATGCCAGGGCGGCCCGGGTCGCGCATCGAGTACGAGCTGCCGGATCCGGTGGTGTCGATGGAGACGGTGCCGACGTAGTAGCTGTTGCCGGTGCCCGCCGCGTTCACCGCGTTCGGCCGCGCCTGGGACTTGGCCCCGGAGCTGAAGGTCTTGATGTCGTCCCGCTGGTCGAGCACCGCGCCGGTGGCGGCGTCGACGAACACGTGCAGCCTGCTCGGTGCCGTGGCCGTGCGCCCGGTGACGACGACCTCGTACGCCAGTTTCGGATTCGCCCCGGCCAGCACCACCTTTTCGGGCGTGCTCACACTGTCCACAGTGGGCAGTTGGGCGCGTGCCGTGGAAGCGGCCTTCGCGGCGTCGAGAACGGCTTGCGTCCCGACGGCGATGGGCGCGGTTTCCGCGGCGCTGGTGTCCCGGACGTTGCCGGCCCCGTCCGCGACGACGACCGCGTCCCCGCCGACGACCCGCAGGCCTTGGTAGGTGCGCTCGTAGGCGCTGTAGAAGAGCCCGGCGTCGCCCGCGGTCTGGCCGACGCGCCGGAACGCCTCCGCCGGGCCGCGGCTGAGCCCGCCGAGCCCGGAGGCGACTGCCTGGTCGGCGGCGCGAGCGGCGGCCGCGTCCGGGGAAACGGGCTGGGCTGGGGAGGCCGCGCTCGCCGGGACCGACGGCAACGCGAGGGACAGGGCGAGACCGGCGGCGGCCGCCAGGCCCGTGGTGAGTCCGCGATGGGGCATCGAGGTCTTCCTTCCCTGAAGGCAGGACGATGGGTGCGGGGAGAGGGAACGCGCCCGGCTGCTCACGGTGGGTATGCGGCCGAGCACAGTCGAGTAAAGGATCGGCGCCCGGGAGCGTCAATGCTCCAAACGGACCAACGGAATGTTCCGGATTCAGCGGTCAATTCGTATATGCGTTGCCGGTGCTGGGATTTTTCGCGTTTTCGGGCCCTGGGCGACTTTCGTAGGGAATGTCCCGGGTGCCGTACGAATGTCGGAAGCGTCCGGACGGCGGAAAGGCCGGGCCAGCGGGAGGTCGTTCCCCGGCGGGGATGGCGAGCGCAAGTGCGGCGCTGTCTGCCGCGGGTCGGCGAAGCATTGCTGCCAGGCGAACTCGACGCGTTCGCATGCCTCGGACCAGAGGCTGGGTTCGCGGCGGTGCGCTGCCGGACCAGCGAGCCGCCCGGCCTGGCTCGGACGGGCTCGTTAGGTGCTGGACTTACGGTGCGGCGCTGCCGGGCCAGAGATCCGCCCGGCTTGATCCGGATGGGCTCGTTACGGGCTGGACTCGCGCGGCGGTGCGCTGCCGGGCCAGGGGTCTGCCCGGTCTGATCCGGACGGGCTCGCCGATCGCGGCGGGACGCGCCGTGTGCCCGGCACGCCCTCGGGTGCCCGGACCTCGCTGCCTCAGCGACGTCCGGGAAGAGATCCCTCCGGCCCAGTCAGGGCCGCGCACACTTCGGCGGCCGCTGTCCACAGTCCTAAGTGGCCGGTCGCGACGGTCCGGCATTCCATGCCCTGCTCCCGGGCACGGGCAGCCATAACCGAGAAAGGAGAGTGCTCGCCGAAAAGAACGTAGCGGCCAGGCGGCCGCGTGGCCGAGGACGGCGGCAGGGGTTCTTCGTGGCTGGCGAGGTCGATCGGCCGCAGCCGGGAGACCACGGCGGGGTCGGTGAATCCGAGCGCGTCGAGCCCGAACGGCGGAACGGCCCGGCCCGACGGGTCATGGGACTGCGCCGCTTCGGCGAACAGCCGACGCAGAACCGGCATGAGGTCGAAGGCAGATTCGCCGGGCGAGGGAAGGAAAGCATCGAGATAGATCGCTTCGCGCACCTGCTCCGGATGCGCGTCCGCGAGCCCGGCGACGACCATCCCGCCGTAACTGTGGCCGACGAGGACGACCTGGTCTTCGAGCACCTGCCCGACTTCGTCGAGGTGCTGCTGCAATCCGGGGCCGGTGAGCGTGGGCGCGGCGACAGTGTGCCCTTGCTCGGACAACCGCGCCGCGATCCGGTCCCATATCCAGCCGCCGCACCACGAGCCGTGTACCAGGACGTAGTGGCTCATGGCGCGGGCACCTTCGCGATGACGTCGACCTCGACCAGCACGTCGGGGGCGAACAGCGCGGCGACTCCGACCAGGGTGCTCGCCGGCGCCGCGGGCACTCCTTCGCGCAGTGCGGCGAAGAGTCCGGAGATCAGCTCGGGGCGATAGTCCACAACGTAAACGGTTTCCTTGACGATGTCCTCGCGGCCGCAGCCGGCGGCGGCGAGCGCGACGTCGAGGTTGTGCGCGATCCGCCGCATCTGGGTCGCGTGGTCGTCGCCGCAGAGGTTCCCGTGCTCGTCCCAGGCGACTTGCCCGGAAAGGAAAACGAGGTCGGCGACGCGCACGACCGGGGTGAAGGCTCCGGGGATGCGGTGCAGCCCGGCAGGGGTCAGGTACTCGGTCATCGCCGCGCCGCCGCTCCGGCCCAGGCGGTGATCGCGGCTTCCCGGCGCGCGGCGTCCGGCGGATCGGTTTCGCGGCGGACCCATGCGATGTGGCCGTCCGGTCGGACGAGGAGTTCGCTGAGGTTCTCGGGTCGGGTGCTGGTCACCGTGATCCGGTCTTTCCAGCCTTCGGCGACCTGCTCTGCGCCGTCTCCGAAGTAGCCGAAAGTACCGTCGTGCAAAATATTCGCGCCTTGCGACCCGAGCATCCGGCCGGGCGCGCGGGTGCCGACGAGCGGGTCGTCGTCGGGTGCTGGATAGGACGTCGACAGGGCGGACACCAGACCGGCCAGCCGGGCGTTGACCTCGGGGATTTCGAGCAACGAATCCAGCAGTCCGCGCACCGCGGCGACCGGACGCTGGTAGTCGGGGACCAGGGTGAGTTCCAGCAACAGCGTCTGGGCTTGGGTGTTGTCGGCGACCAGTTGTCCCACCGGGAAACGCTCCGCGTGGTAGGTGTCGAGCAGGCCCGGCGGCGCCCAGCCGTTGAGCTCGGCGGCGAGTTTCCAGCCGAGGTTCATCGCGTCCTGCAGGCCGGTGTTGAGGCCCTGGCCCGCCGCCGGGAAATGGATGTGCGCCGCGTCGCCCGCGAGGAAAACGCGGCCGGACCGATAATGCTCGGCCAGCCGGGTGGCGTTGCCGAAGCGCGAAAGCCAGCGCGGCTCCGCGATGCCGAAGGAGGTGCCCGTGAGTTCCACCAGGGTGGCGCGGAACTCCTCGAACGTCACGGGTTCCGTTGCCGGGACGCGCATGCGCTCCGGACTGGTGACCACGATGCGGGTCAGTCCTCCGGAAAGCGGGGCGATCAGCAGCGGAACACGCCAGGCCGCGGCGATCGCCTCCTGGTCGACGACCGCGAAGTCGCCGAGCATCGAGCTCATCGTGCCGTCCGAGCCCGGGAATCCGATGCCGGCGGACTCCCGGACCTTGCTGCGGCCGCCGTCGCAGCCCACGAGATACGCGGCGCGAAGCCGGAAGTCCCCGTCCGGCCCGATGCCCGTGACATCGACCCCGTCGTCGTCCTGGGCGAGCGACACGATTTCGTGCCCGTAGGAGATTTCGACGCCGAGGTCGCGTGCGCGTTCTTCGAGCAGCTGCTCGGTCTGCGCCTGCTCCAGGAACAGCGTGTAGCCGTGCCGAGTGTCCAGCGCGGAGAAGTCGAGCTTCCGCGACAGCCCTGCGAAATGCCAGCTCGGGACGGTGCGGCCCCGGTCGAGAAACCGGTCGGCGATGCCGCGCAGTTCGAGGATCTCGATGCTGCGCGGATGCAGTGTGAGCGCGCGGGACTGGCCGTGCCGCGCCTGCTGCCGTTCGAGGATCCGGACCCGCACCCCGGCCAGCGCCAGTTCCGCGCCGAGCAGCAGCCCCGTCGGGCCTGCCCCGCTGATCACGACCTCGGTGTCCACAACCGCCTCCATTATTTTCCGAACAGCGTTCATTTAAGCCTGCCGTCAGTGTCCTGAGGAAGCGCGAAGCTGTCAAACACGCTGCTAGGCTGGCCATGCCATGACCGCGC
This sequence comes from Amycolatopsis sp. Poz14, assembly GCF_006704225.1. Classification (NCBI taxonomy): domain Bacteria; kingdom Bacillati; phylum Actinomycetota; class Actinomycetes; order Pseudonocardiales; family Pseudonocardiaceae; genus Amycolatopsis; species Amycolatopsis sp. Poz14. Next base: position 6,610,276 of record NZ_JACLHD010000001.1, on the reverse strand, counting down.
ACCAGCCCCGCACCCGAGGACGCCCGCCCGCCGCCGACCGGGCCCACGTCACCGCCGCCGCGCTCCGGCTGCTCGACGAAGAGGGCCTCGACGCGCTCACCATGCGAAAACTGGCCACCGCGGTCGGCGTCCAAGTGGGGACGCTTTACGGCTACTTCCCGACCAAAACGGCCTTGCTGACCGCCATGGCCGAGTCGATGCTGGACGGCTGCCTCACCGCCGCCGACGGAATCGCCGAGCCGCGCGAACGGGTGCTGGCCCTGATGAGAAGCCTGCGCACCGCACTTCTGTCCTATCGCGACGGTGCGCGGGTGTACGCGGGCACGCACGCCATCGGGCCGAACACCCTGGGCTTCGCCGAAGCCCTCAACGGCGCGTTGCGGGAAACCGGCCTCGACGCCGCAGCGGCGATGAAAACTGCGCTGCTGGTCCTGCACTTCGCAACCGGCCACACCCTCGAAGAACAAGCAGCAATCCAGTCCGGCCCGGACCTGCCCGCCGACATCGGCCACCTGCGCGAAGCAATCCAAGACGGCGACTATCCACACCTCGCCGAGGCCCAAGACCATCTGACCGGAACCGACCTGACCGACCTCTTCGAACAGGGCCTGCGCCTGCTCACCGCCGACCTGCCCTGACGGCCGGGTTTCACCGTGCGGCCAATGGCACCGGCGCGTTGCGGGCTGGGTGACTACATCGGTCTTGCTGACGCCGGGAGCAGGTCTCGGTCGACACCGGCATTGGCGAGACGGATCGGGCGCCGACACCGTGGATGGACCAAGTACCGGCGCTGGCTTATATAAGCGAGAGCCGGTATGATCCGGGTAGTGCACGCGTTCGACATTCTCGGCGACCCGGTGCGCCGCCGCATTCTCGAACTGCTCGCCGACGGCGAGCAGACCTCGGGCGCGATCACCGACGTGATTCGAGCCGAGTTCGCACTGTCCCAGCCGGCTGTCTCGCAGCATCTGCGCGTTCTGCGCGAGAACGGGTTCGCTTCGGTCCGGGCCGAGGGAGCCCGCCGGTTCTACGCCGTCGACCCCTCGCCGCTGAGCGAGGTCGACGAGTGGTTGGACCGGTTTCGCGGGTTCTGGAATCAGCGGCTCGATGCCCTGGGCACTGAGCTGGCCCGCGGCAGGCGAGCATCCCGGACCTCGGGTGTCGGCAAGGCCGGTCCGCCAGCGAAAGGACGATGACATGAAGGACGTACTGGACGAACTGGCCGCTGCGCGCCGGGCGATGGGCACCGCGACCCTGCCGGCCGGCGACGCGTACACGATCGAGCTGCGGCGTGACTACGACGCGTCGGTCGACGAGGTGTGGAACGCCATCACCGACCCCGAGCGGTTGGGCCGCTGGCTGAAGCCGGTGACCGGTGACCTGCGCCTGGGCGGATCGTTCGAGCTGGACGGCGGTGAGCACGGGGAGATCCTCGCCTGCGACCCGCCGCGGCGGCTGCGGGTGTCCTGGCTCTTCGGGCCCGGGGCCGACGAGTGGCCGGGCACGAGCGAGGTCGAGGTGAGGCTGTCTCCGGGCACTGCCGGGGGCACCGAATTCGAGCTGGTCCACGCCGCGGCCGTCGGGGAGCCCATGTTCCCGACTTACGGCCCGGGCGCCGGCGGCGTGGGCTGGGATCTGCATCTCCTCTCCTTTTCGCGCTTCCTGGCCGACGGCGAGACCCTCGATCACGACGAGTTCCGGACCTTGTCCGGGGGACGCGAGTTCGCACGGCGCAGCGCGGCGGCATGGGGCGAAGCTCACCTGGCCGCCGGCGGCGACCCGGATCGCGTGGCGGCTGCGGTGGCAGCCACCACCGCGTTCTACGCCCCCGAAGGAAGCGAGCGATGAAGTACGCCAACTCGATCGAGATCGCCCTGCCTCGCGAGAAGGTGGTCCAGCTGATCTCCGACCCGGCGCACCTGGCGAAGTGGCTGCGGGGCCTGGTTCTGCACGAACCGGTGAACGGAGTACACGGCCAGGTCGGCACCACCTCGCGCGTGGTGTTCCAGCGGGGCAAACAGCGGGTGGAGGCCACCGAGACCATCACTCGGCTGGAGCCCGCGGACATCCGCGCAGTGCCCAGGTCGGTCGTCGTGCATTACGAACGGGAGATCACCGCCAAAGGGATGTGGCAGGCCCAGCGCGATCGGATCGTCGACGCTGGTCCGGACAAGACGCTGTGGGAGAGCGAGAGCGAGTTTCGGTTCGACGGGCCCCTGATGCGACTGGTGGCGCTGCTCATGGTCGGCTCGTTTCGCAAGCAGTCGCAGCAGCACATGCGGGACTTCAAAGCGTTCGCCGAGCACGGGACGGACGTCCGGCAGGGGGCGAGCTGACCTGCCGCTGAGTCGCGGGTCCGGCCAGCATGGCGAACACACCCGCCGCACGCGTCGACCGGTATGCCGCGATGCCAAGGCAGGCCTGCCGGAACGGGCGTCGCAGCGCAAGCACGGGGTCGGATACCGCACCATTGCCGCCGCGTTGGCCTCGGCGTGGCCCCAGCCGCCGAAGCCGCCACCGGCTCGCCTGGACGGTCGCATTCGCTGCCGCGGTCGTCGTGCTGGCTGTGGAGCCGATGGTCCATCGCCGCTGGTACCGCGATCCGCGATAGTGCCCGCCGCGCCTGTCCCACGACCCGGTGAACAAGGCTGGCGTGATCGAGTTTTCCGGCGAATAGTTCAACAGCAGCGGGAAATGCGCCGCACCGGACCGCATAAGCCTTGAGTCCTGGCAGGAAGTGCCGTCCGGCGGTGGGCGTCCTTGCGCTCCGCGAGGCGGAATCGGGATCCTGGGCTCACCGAAGCGCAGGGGAGGAGCCGGGCGATGGACGACGTGGAGCTGACGCACCGCGAATGCGTCCGGCTGCTCCGGTCACCCGAACGGGGCCGTCGCGGGATCGTTGCCATCGACGGGCTGACGCCTGCCCTGCGGGTCTGCCTTCTTCTCGACGCGGGCGACGTGCTGATCCCGACCGGGCCGGACAGCGGGCTCGTGCGCGTGGCGGCATTGCGCCCGGTTTCGCTGGAGTTCACCGATCAGGACAAGGACGGGCGGCTGCGGTGGACCGTCCGCGGGATCGGCCTTGCCCGGCCGATGACCGGGCTGGACGTTCCGCGTCCGGTGCCGCGCAGCACCGTGCTCGCGGCGATGCCGGACGCGTTCCGCAACGGGGTCCGGGTCGTCGTGGCCCGCTACCGCGGCAACCGGCCCGCGGACGGGGTCGTGATCCCCGCGCCGCGTGTCGGCTGAGAAAGGCTCGAGTGCCTGTCTTGGTAACCGTTTGGCGACACCGTCGCTGAGGCCCATTCGGCGGGTTGTGGCCGGATACGATGGATTTGCCTGAAATCAGTTGTTCCCGCGTTTCGCCCGAGGCGAGCGACGCGAGCGGCTGGGTGATCAGGAGGGGGAATGCCCGGGCGAAACCGGCGCTGCGCACCAGCGGCCGGGACGACCGGGCGGAGGCGTCATTCAGCCGGAAGGAACCATGAGTACCGCGAGAATCAATGTCAGGACCTTGACGGTCATCACGAGCTGGATCCTCATTGCCGGGGCTGTGCTGCTGGGCATGGGATTCGTCATGCTCATCACCGCGCCGCCGCACAGCGGCGCCAACATCGGCGCCGGAGGAGCCCTCCTCTTCGGCCTGGGCACGACCGGGGCGGGTCTGCTGATCGGAGCGGGGACAGCGGTGGCCGCGCTGCGGGTCCGGCTGCGCGAGGGGCGCGCTGAGGTCCCTGTGCTGGCCTGGGAGAAGCGTCTGCGGCGGTTGACCGCGGCTGCGGTCGGCCTGGTCGCGATCGGGGACCTCGTGCTGACCCGGGCAACCTTCGCCTTCAAGAATGCGCGCGCCGGAAGCGATGGCGTGGATTCTTACCCGATTTTCGTGACCGGTGTATGCATCGCCGGGTGCGGTCTCCTGGCCGGGGTCCCGCACGCGTTGTACTGGCTGTCGCGCCAGCGGACTCGCCGCCATTTCGAGCGTCGCGCGTAGCCCTCACGCGGGCCGCATCGTGCGCATGGTGCGTTCGACCTCCCAAAAGGCGCGCACCGCAAGGATTTTCCCCGCCTCGTCGACGCGATAGACGAACACTCCTTCGGCCTCGAGCACCTGTCCGCCGTTCTCGCTGCGGACGTGGCCGGTGTAAGCGACCTCGTGCCCGCAGGCGAACGAGTCGTCGAAGAGGAACTCGATCGAGTCGTTGGGCGCGATGGCCCGGTCCCAGAACGCGGAAAGGGCGTCGCGGCCCCGGTGCCCGGTGCCGTCCGGGTCGAACTGGGAAGGGCCGACCGGGTCCTCCACCAGGGCGTCCGCGGCGAACAGCGCCAGCCAGGCCTCCTTGTCTCGCCTCCGGACGGCGGCGTGCAGGGCCTGGCTGGCGGTGCGAGCGGTGGTCATCGAGCCTCCTGGTGTTGATCGTCGCTAGCCTGGGAACCATGGTGTTCGACTCCACGCGGCTGGATCTCCAGCCGTATGCCGGGTTCGACATGGCGCGCTACGTTCGGCGCACGTATTGCAGCTGGGCGGACGCTGGCTGGGAGTCCCTGCTCGTGCAGCGGTTCGAGCACGTCCCCGTCGCCGAGGAAATGGCGTTGCCCGCCGCGGCGGATCTGCATTTGGTGTTGCCGGTCGGGCGGAGCGCGGTGATGGAGACGCGCCGGGACGGCCGGTGGGGGCGCACTTCGTGGACGTCGGGGCGCGTCGAGTTGATGCTTCCGGATCAGCCTGCGGTGCGGCGTTACCGGGCAGCGGGCGTGTTGGACAGCGTGCAGGTCCACATTCCGCGGGACACCGTCGACGCGACAGCCGCGCAGCTCGGCGGCGCCGCGGTGGACTTCGACGCGCTGGCTGCGTCGCTGACGGCGGGAGATCCGCTGGTCGAGGAGATCATCCGAGCCGTCGGCAGTGCGGGCGCGACCGACGATCTGTATGCCGAATCCGCGGCGGCGTTCCTGACGATGCAGCTGCTTACCCGGCACACGCGGCGGTCCGCCCGGGCCGCGCCGACGCGGGAGAACGCGAGGGTCCGGGCGGTCGTCGCGGCGATGCGCGAGCGGCTCGCCGAGCCGGTCACCTTGGCGGATCTCGCCGGCGAGGTTCATCTGAGCGTCTACCACCTGGTCCGGGTCTTCAAGGAAGCGACCGGGGAGACGCCGTACCGGTACCTGACCCGGTTGCGGATCGACGAGGCGAAACGGCTGCTGCGCGGCACCGAACTGACCATCGCCCAGATCGCGGGGCGCTGCGGATTCGCTGACCCGGCCGCGTTGTCGACGGCGTTCCTGCGGCACACCGGGACGCGGCCCTCGGCGTACCGCGATTCCTGACGGACCCGGCATCAGCGCTGGCGCCGGAACGCTTCCCGGATCTCGGACACGAGCAGCTCCGGCTGCTCCAGCCCCGGGAAGTGGCCGCCGCGGTCGAGTTCGTGCCAGGAGCGCAGGTCGAGGTAGCGGCGTTCGGCCCAGTGGCGGACGGCGGGCCAGGGGTCGGCCGGGAAGATCGAGCAGGCGGTCGGCACGGTCACTGGCTGCGCGTTCTCCTCTTCCGCGCTGCGGGCCACCCAGCGCATCGCCTCCCAATACCACCGCGAGGAGGACGCGCCGGTGCCGGTCAGCCAGTACAGCGCGATGGTGTCGATCTGCTGCGAAATGCTTACGCCGCCGCCGGATTCCGGCCGGGTGTCGGAGTAGGCGGCGAATTTCTCGCCCAGCCACGCGGCCAGCCCGGCGGGGGAGTCGAGCAGCGAATAGCCCAGGGTCTGCGGGCGGGTGCTCATTTGCAGCCCGAAGCCGTAGCCGTCGGCGAGGTGCCGGTTCCGCCGGTCCAGGACGCGTTGTTCGGCGGGGCCGGGCGCGAGCAGGTCGTCGGGAATGGGGGAGGCGATCGGCATCGTCAGGTGCAGGCCCGCGACGCGTTCGGGGACCAGGCGCGCGAGTTCGGTGCTCACGAACGCGCCCCAGTCCCCGCCGTGCGCGCCGAACCGCGGATAGCCGAGCACGGTCATCAACTGCGCCCACGCCCGCGCGGTGCGGCCGGGATTCCAGCCCTGCTCCCGCGGTCGGTCGCTGAACCCGAACCCAGGCAGCGCCGGGATCACGAGGTGGAAGGCGTCGCGCGCGGAACCGCCGTGCGCGACCGGATCGGTCAGCGGGCCGATGACGTCCTCGAACTCGAGAACCGAACCGGGCCAGCCGTGTGTCAGCACCAGCGGAAGCGCGTCCGGCTCGGCGGAACGGACGTGCCAGAACGCGATCCCCAAGCCGTCCAGGACGACGCGGTAGTGCGGGATGGCGTTCCACCGCTCCTGCAGCGCGGACCAATCGTGCTCGCGCCAAGCGGTCAGCAGGGTCGACAGCTGCGCCAGCTGGATTCCCTGGGACGCGTCCGGCACGGTCTCGTGTTCGGGCAGCCGGACTCGGTCCAGTCTGGTCCGCAGATCGGCGAGGTCCGCGTCGTCGACGTCGATGGCGAAGCGTTCGGGGGAGGGGGTCTCGCCTGCAGAAATGTCAGCCACGCAAGGAACCGTAGGGCTGGGCCGGGCGCTGCCTCAATGTTCGGGATTGCGGTGTGCGAGTCAATTATTGCGGTGCGGAGTCCACAGAGGTGGCCCGCTCTAAGCTCGCTCCCGTGGACGCGGGTGACTGCCGGGCCGCGGTGACCGGGATCCTTGGCTCCGCGTCGCACGAAACTTCCGCCAGGCTCGAGCGGTTCTGGGCCGCGGCGCGCGGAGCCCGACGTTCCGCCGCGGCCGGGAGGGTGACGCGCGACGATCTCGAAGCCGCGGTCGTCGACGCGGTGACGGAGTGGATCACGCCGCTCATCCCGGCTGGGGCACCCGAGGGCTTCTGTCGCGTCGAGGCCCCGGGCGGCTGCGGGTGAGCGCGGAAATGCCGGGAGCCGTATGTGTCCGAAGAGGACACTGGCCGGTTCGCGGTCGACGGATACGGCCGGACGCTCGGCACCTCCGGAGTGCGGGCGAGGATCGGCGCCGGGTACCGGTCGGGTCGGCTTGATCGCGGCGTTCGGGGGCCGGAACCCGTTCACGGCTCGCCGAGCGCCTTGCCCGCCTTGGCCCAGTTCCCGCGCAGAGTGTCCAAATAGGACTGTGCCTGCGCGCCCGGCTTGGTCCCGCGGGCGAAGCTCTTCATCGCGCCCGGTCCCGCGTTGTAGCCGAGCGCGAGCAGTTCGTCGGAGGTGATCGAGCCGGACCGGTGCGCGGGCAGTTGCGCGGCCAGGTCGTGCAGGTACCAGGATTCGGCCTGGATCGCCAGGTCCGGGTCGTCCGGCAGCTGGTCCCATGAACGTCCGGCGAACGCGCGGCCCTTCTTCGTCGCGTCGAAGGTCGCTTCGTGCATGTTCGCGACCCCGAACGCGGCTCCCGGCTTGAGCCGCTGCCAGGCGCGTTCGAGAGCCGGATCGTGCGGTTTGTACGACTCGTTGAAGAGAATCGCCATGACCAGCCGAGGGGACACCCCCGCCTCTTGAGCGCGGGTCCGGACCATGGAGGCGAACCGTGCCGGGTCGTAGCTCCCGCTGAGTGCGGAGGTGGTCGGAGTCGCCGGGGTCTTGGGTTCCGGCTGGCTGGCGGGACCGGTGCAGGCGGCGAGACACAGTCCCAGCATTGCCGCTGCCAGCCAACGCCACTCGCGCATCGTCTCCGCCTTCCCTTTGCCTCCACCTTGGCACAAAACGGCAGCCGGTCGTGCACCGTGCACTGTCGTGTTCCGCCCGTTTCGTCGCCGTGCCCGAAGCGCCGGACCCGGTGCGGTTCCTAACGTCGAGCCCAACGTGGTGAACCAGCCCGCACGACAGGAGCCCGCCGATGACCCACCCGTCCCGCAGCCGGCTGGGAGTGCTGCTCGGCAGCACCACTCCGCCGGAACAGATCGGCGCACGAGCCGCGGCCGCGGAAGCCGCCGGTTTCGGGGAATTGTGGCTGCCCGAGGACTACTTCTTCCTCGGCGGCATCGCGGGCGCCGCGCTCGCGCTCGGAGCGACTTCCCGGGTCCCGGTCGGCATCGGGGTCGTGTCGTCGGTCGTCCGGCATCCGGCGTTGCTGGCCATGGAAATCAGCACGCTGGCCCGCGCTTACCCCGGCCGGCTGATGCCCGGGATCGGGCACGGCGTCCCCGCCTGGACCGCGCAAATGGGCCTGACCCAGCGGTCGCCGATGAGCGCCCTGCGCGAAACCCTCACCGCCGTCCGAGGGCTGTTGCGCGGCGAGACGATCGACGAGGAGGGCCGGTTCGCCGCCTTCCGCCAGGTCGCGATCACGCATCCGGTCGCCGAGCCGGTGCCGCTGTTCACCGGGGTGCTCGGGGACAAGGGGCTCGAGCTGACCGGCCGGATGGCGGACGGCCTGCTTGTCAGCGCGCTCGCACCGGTCGAATACGTACGGAGCGCGCGGCGCAAGCTGGACGAAGCCGCGCGCGCGGCCGGGCGGGAAGAGCGCATCACGATCACCGTCCTCGCCGCGGCCAACGTCACGCGGGATCCGGGGCAGGCAGCCGCCGCAAGGGAAGCGCTCAAAGCGGTTCTTGCCTTTTACCTCGCCGCGAGTGGCCCTGGCCCGCTGTTCGGCGCGGTCGGCGCCAACGAGCAGCTCGCGGACATGCTCTCGCGAGGCGGTCCCGAGGTGGTCGCCGCGGAGATGCCGGACGAGTGGCTCGACGTTTTCGGCGTCGTGGGCGGGCAGGACACCGCGCGGGCCCGCCTCAAGGAATACCTCGACGCGGGCGCGGACAACGTCGCCATCGCGACCGTCGTCGCCGGCGGCGCGGAAGAAACTCTCGCCGCGGTCGGAGAACTGACCGGCGAATTCACCCACTGAAAGGGCACGACCATGAGCACTGACCTCGAGCGGATCCTCGAAGCGCACCAAGGCTGGTACGAGGCGAACATCGGCCTCGTCGCCGACCGGATGCTGCAGTACTTCCCCGAGGGCGACGGCTACCACCAGTTCAACCTCAACGGCCACACCTACCACGGCGTGCTGGACAAGCACCGGCTGTGGGTCAACGCCGCGAAGATCGGGCTGAGCATCACCGCGATCAAGGACACCGTCGGCCCGGACGTCCAGGTCTTCGGGGACGTCGCGCTGCTCACCGCCGAAGGAACCGCCGACGTGCTGGCTCCCGGCCAGCAGGACGCGGTCCCGACCCCGTTCCGCACCACCGAGTTCTTCCGCCGCGACGACGGCAAGGGCGGCCCGGACTGGCGGATCTGGCACATGCACGTCAGCGTCCAGGACCCGCAGATGCCCAAGCACGGCACGGAATGAGCAGGGGCTTGGACCGCGTCAGCGTCGAGGGACCGGCCGGGAAGCTGTCAGTGCTGCGCACGGCGGACGACCGGTCCGGCGTCCCGCTCGTGCTCCTGCATCCGATCAACTCCGCGGCAGTGGTCTGGGAGGACGTCGCCGCCCGGCTCGACCGGCCGGTCGTGGCGCCGGACCTGCGCGGGCACGGGAATTCCGGGCAGTCCGGCCCGTTCACCGTCGAAGACGGTTACGTGCCGGACGTCCTGGCCGTCCTCGACGCCCTCGGGCTGGACGAGGCGCATCTGGCCGGCGGGTCCCTGGGCGGCACGATCAGCGTCGCGCTGGCCGCGCTGCATCCCCGGCGGGTGCGCAGCGTCGCCGCGTTCGGTTCGACGCTGGGCACCGGCGTTCCGGCCGAGGCGATCGCCGCGATGGTGCGCGAACTCGAGGCCGCCGGGACCGCCGGGTACTTCGCCGGTCAGGTGCCGGAGATAGTGGGCCGGAAGCACCGGGATTCGACGCGGGTCCGGGAGGTGATGGCGGAAGCGGTCGGCACCCGGCCGACGACGGTGGTCGCGGAGATCCTTTACGGAGCGTTCGGCGCGGATATCCGGCATTTGGCGGGAAAGGTGGCCACATCGGGAATTCCGGTGCTGGCAGTGGCCGGAACCGAGGATCCGACGTGCCCGCCCGCGATGTCGCGCGAACTCGCCGAAGCCACCGGCGGCACTGCGGTGGAGCTGGACGGAACGGGTCACCTGCCGATGCTCGAGGAAACCGGCCAGGTGGCAGACCTCCTCCGAAACCACCTCGCGCGGGCGGAGGAAGGAAGGCCGTGACGTACTCGATCGTCGCGCGCGATCCGGCCACCGGCTGCCTCGGGGTCGGCGCCCAGACCCATTTCTTCGGCGTCGGCACGTTGCTGCCGTGGGCCGAGGCGGGCGTCGGCGCGGTGGCCACCCAGGCGTTCGTCAACGTCGACTACGGACCTCGCGGCCTGGAGCTGTTGCGGGCAGGCGTACCCGCACCGTCTACTGTGGACTTGCTGGTGGCCGAGGACCCGGATTCCGCTTATCGCCAGCTGGGAATCGTCGACGCACGGGGGTCGGTGGGCACGCACACCGGCGGCTCGTGCGCGCCGCACGCCGGTTCCGCGCGCGGGCATCAGGTGACGGTGCAAGGGAACATGCTGGCTGCCCCGGACGTGTGCCAGGCCGCGCTGTCCGCCTTCGAGACCGCGGGCGGCGACCTCGCCGACCGTATCCTCGCCGGGCTCCAAGCCGCGGACGGTGCCGGGGGAGACGTGCGCGGTGCCCAGTCGGCGGCACTGCTGGTCGTCTCCGGCCGACGGAGCCCGACGCCGTGGAACGAGGTGGTGGTCGACCTGCGGGTCGACGACCATCCGGATCCGCTCGCCGAACTGTCCCGGCTCCTCCCGCGCTCGCGAGCCTTCGGCGCGGTCGGCGGGGTGATGTTCGCGCGCGGCTTGACGCTCGGGCCGTTCGAGGGTGTCACGCCGGACGAGCTGGACGCGCGGCTGAAAGGTCTCGCGTCGGCGGCGGAGGTGATCGGGCCGGACAACCGCGAGGCCGACTTCTGGCGCGCGGTCCTGCTCGCTCGCGCCGGACGGCATCGGGAGGCTGCCGACCTCTTCGCGGAGGTGGCGGCGTTCCGTCCTGCGTTGGCGGGGTTCGCGAAAGGGCTTGCGCCGCTGGGGTTTCTCGACGCTGAAGCCCTCGCCGCGATGACCGCACACCTTGAGGAGTCCGCATGAACGCCGCTGCCGCCGTCCAAGCTGCGAGGGTGACAGACCTGGCGGCGGACTTGATCCGGTGCGACACACAAAACCCGCCCGGCGGGGAACGGCCGGTGGTCGAGCCGCTGTATCAAGTCTTGGCGGAACTGGGTGCCGAGGTCGAGGTTTTCGAGCCCGAACCGGGCCGTCCGTCGATCCTGGGCCGCATCGGGTCCGGCGACGGGCCGACGCTGCTGGTCAACGGGCACGTGGACGTCGTGCCAGTGTCCGAAGAGGACTGGACGGTGCCGCCGTTCGGCGGGCTGGTCCGGGACGGCCTGCTCTACGGTCGCGGCGCCTGCGACATGAAGGGCGGGATCGCCGCGGCGCTCGAAGGGATGCGCGCCTGCCGCGACGCCGGAATCGTGCCGCCCGCGAACATCGTCTTCCATCTCGTGGCGGACGAGGAGACCGGCGGCCGGGCCGGGACCGAGGCGCTGGTCGCGGCCGGGCTGGTGCACGCCGACGCGGCCGTCGTGCCCGAACCCAGCGAACTGCGGGTCGGCGTGGCCGAACGCGGCTCGCTGATGGTGGAGATCGTGGTGCGCGGGCGGGCCGGGCACGGCAGCGATCCGGCCGCCGGGCACTCCGCCGTCGCCGACGCCGCGCGGATCGTCTCGGCGCTCCACCTCGCCGACTTCGGCGACAAAGCGCATCCGCTCCTGGGCACTCCGACCGCGAACGCGGGAACCATCGCGGGCGGCACCGCCGTCAACATCGTGGCCGCCGAATGCCGGCTGCGGATCGACCGGCGCGTGCTGCCCGGCCAGACCCGGGACGAGGCGCTGGCCACCGTCACCGGACTGATCGACGCCGCGGGCAGGTTCGACTACGACGCGGACGTCCTCGCCTTCGCCGAGGGCTCCGAACTGGACCCGCAGCACCCGTTTGTGACCGAGGTCCGCGAGGCGGCGGACGACGCACCGGTTCGCGGGCTGAAACTCGGCACGGACGCGCGGTTCCTGCGCAATCAGCTCGGCATCCCGACGGTCGTGTACGGGCCCGGGTCGATGACGGTCGCGCACACCGCCGACGAGTACGTGCCGGTCGCCGAGCTGACCGCCGCCGCCCGCGCGTTCGCTCGGCTGTATGCCGGTTTCCGGGGTGTCGCCACCGCCTGAGCAGCCACGACGCCGGTTAAGGTTTGCGCATGGAGCACGTCGCCGAGTCCGCGATCGACGACGTGGTGCGCGGCGCGGGGCACTTCGGGAGCGGAGGCGGCGGCGACCCGTACCTGGCGCAACAGCTCCTGCTCGCGGCCGTCCGGCGGCACGGGCCGATCCCGCTCGTCACGGCGGGCGATCTGGACCCGGACGCGCTCGTCCTCCCCGTGGTGTCCGGCGGGACCCCGCACACGCTCGTCGAGAAGGCGCACAGCACCGTCGAAGCGGAGACCCTCCGAAAGGCGGTGGAAGCACGGGCCGGGCGCGAGTGCGCGGCGGTCCTGCCGATCCAGCTCGGCAGCGTGAACGTGGCCGTTCCGCTCGCGGTCGCGGCCGAACTCGGGCTGCCGTGCCTCGACCTCGACCTGATGCGCCGCACGCTGCCCTCGATCGACCTGACGCTGCTGCGGCTGGCCGGATTCTCCGCCTCGCCGATCACCGTCGTCGGAGGCTCCGGCATCGTCGCGGAGTTCAGTCAAGGCACCGACGCCGTGCTCGGCGAGCTGGTGCGGGCCGTGCTGCCGCCGCTGGGTCTCGTGGCGTTGATCAGCGCGTATCGGGTGACCGCCGGGGACTGCGCGCGGCTCGGCGCGGCCGGGTCGATCAGCGAATGCGCCCGGATCGGGGCAGCGCTCGCCGAAGACGGCCACGACCCGTACCTGCGTGCCTGCGGCGGACGCCTGGTGTGCACCGGAACCGTCGCGGAGGTCCTGCAGCATTCCTCGGACGGCTGGCCGCGCGGCGTGGTTTCGCTCGACACCCCAGACGGTTTCGTGCGGATCGACTTCCAGAACGAGAACCTGATCGTCAGCCGGGAAGGCACGGTGCTGGCCACGGTCCCGGACCTGATCGGCGTCGCGGACGCGGACACGGGCGCGTTGACACAGACCGTTGACCTCGCCGCCGGGCAGGAAGTGCACGTGATCGCCAGCCCGGTCGACGAGCGGTGGCACACCCCCGAAGGACACGCGGCGGCCGGGCCGCGCGCGTTCGGGTACGCCGTCGATCCGGTGCGGTTCGACGGTTCGCCGCCTCTGGCTGGTGTCCGATGAGCCGGTTGCGAGTGGGCCTCGACGCCGTCGCCGCCCGAGCCGTGGCACTGGACGCGGCGAACCGAATCGTGGCGTCCCACCGGGGAGTTCCCGGCACCGATTCGCCGTCGAGACTGCTCGATGCGCTGCTCGCGGAGGTCGATGCCGAAGCGGTCGATCGGGTGGTGGCGATCCTGCCGGAACCCGTGCCCGCCGAGGCGGGATCTCCGGTCGGGGTGCTGCGCATCGGCGGTGCGACCGCGCTTCCGCCGCTTGTGGGCTGGCCGGTCGAGCTGTCCAGTGCGCTCGCCGGACCCGTCGCGATGGTGCGGGGCGGGCACGAATACGACGGCACAGCGTCCGCGCCGCTGGACCTCGCCGCGGTGGCCGAATTCGCCCGCCGGTGCGCCGGAACCGTCCGCGCGGTCGCGGTCGCCGGAGTCCACGGACTGGAGAATCCCGACCACGAACAGCAGGCCGCGGCCGTCCTCGCCGACGTGCTCGGGCCGGAGGTCCCGGTGCGCAAAGGCAGCGAGACCGAGGCGATCGGGCTGCTGGAGCGGGAGAACACCGCCGTGCTCGACGCCGCGCTGGCCGAGTCCGCCCGCGCCGGGATCGACGAACTGGGCGCCACGGTTCGGAAGCACAATCCCGATGCGGAGCTGTATGTGGTTCGCGGGGACGGAACCGTGCTACCCGAACTCGCTGCGCAGCGACACGCCACGGCTTGCCTCGGGGCAGCCCAGGCGGCGTTCTTGCACGGTGCCGCGCGGCTGGCCGGACTGCCCTCGGCGGTGGTGGTGGACGCGACCGGCAACCAGACTGTGGTCGGGTCGACGCGTGGTGGCCTGCTGCCCGAATCGGGCGCGCACCGGGAATTCGGCGGCGTCCGGATCGGCTCGCGCCTCCCGCGGTTGACCGTGGTGGACCGCTCGATGTCCGTCGCCGCAGCGGTCGCCCGTGCGCGGTACGGATACGACGATCTCCCGGTCGTGCTTGTCGGAGACCGGTCCCTGCCCGACGCGATTCGGCCGCCGGACGGCGATCTCGCAGCCGCCGCGGGAGCGGCGACCGCGGAAGCGGCGGGCTCGGTCGACCGGATCTTCTGGCAGGGCGCCGGCGGACGGGAAGATTCGGCGGCCCGCGCCCGGCAACTGGCCCGGGACGCCGCGGTCCGGGCCGGCGCCGACCCCCGCACCTTGCGGGAAACCCCGGTGAGGGAGGCCCTGATGACCTACGTTCCGGTGCCGGCCGCGCGCCTCCAGGCGACCGCGGTGGGGCCGATCCTGGAACCGGCGGCGCCATGACGGTCACCCTCGCCCAGCTGCTGGACCTCGACCTGATCGAGCACTACGAGGTGCTCGCGGGCGAGACCGGGCTGAAGCGGCCCGTCGGGGCGGTCGTCGCGGGATCCGCGGTGCACGAGATTTCCGAGCTCGCCCCGCGCAGCGTCGTGGTGTTCGGGCGTGAGCAGCTGGTCCTCGACGATCTCGCGGCGGACCTCGCGATCCGGCTGGCGGGCAGCGCGGGCCTGTCCGGGATCATCGCGGCCCGCCCGCACCGGCCGGTGCCCTTCGCCACCCGCAGGCTCGCCGACCGTCTGGCGCTGCCGCTGATCGGCGTCGAGGACAGCACTCCGACCGGGGTGATCACGGCGTTCGACCCCTACGTCAGCGCCCCGGAGATCGCGGGCCTGCGGGTGCTCGGCGACGCGTCCCGCCGCTTCCAGCGTCCGCCCGCCGACGCGAACGCGCTCACTTCGCAGCTCTCGGCGACGCTCGGCGAACCAGTAGCGCTCGTCGACGCGGAGGCCCGTTTCGTGGCCGGTGACCCGGAGGTGCACGCGTTGCTCGGCAGGTGTGCCGACCCTGCCTTGCTGGCCGATTCGCGGCCGGTCGCCCTGACTGTCGGGGCGGACGGCGAACTAATGCTGCACCCGGTCCAGGTCGTCACGACCGGACCCGCGGTCTACTGGATCGCGGTGCGGCGGCCCCGGTTCGCGGCCGGTGTGCTGCTCGAACCGGTCCGGCGCGCGATCGCGATCGCCGCGCTGTCGTTCGCCGTGCACGTGGCCGGAGAGGCGGTCCGCGACGAACGCGAACACCGGCGCCGTTCGCTCCTGCTCAGCGAAATCCTCGAACAGCCCGGCGAACCGGGACGCCGCACCGTCGAACGGGCCACCGCACTCGGCTGGCGGCTCGCCGGACGGCACACCGCGGTCCAGGTGCAGGCGGCAGCCGCCCCGTCCGCGCTCCGGATGTCCGCGCTGGGTACGGAATTGGAAGCACAACTGGGCGAACACGGAGTCGCCGCGAGGCTTGTCGAACGCGCCGAAGGATGGCTGTTCTGGCTGACTTCCGACGCGCAAGCCGAGGATCCCGGCCCGTTACTGGACCGGCTTGCCAGGACACTCGCGGCCGTCGAAGCGGAGCATCCCGGACTGCGGCTGTGCGCCGGAGTAGGCCGGGCCCACACTGGTGCGGCGGGCATCGGCCGCTCTGCCGAACAGGCCCGCCGCGCGGCGTTGCTCGCCCACACCGCGCACCGCCGGGCGGTCGTCGAGCACATCGACGCGGGCAACGCCCGAAAGCTGATCGCGGGTTGGTACGGCTCCGCACCTTTGCGCGGCGCGGCGGCCGACCTGCTCGCTCCGCTGGAGGAGGCGGATCCCTCCGGTGGTTTGGTTCGGACTTTGCGGTGTTATCTGGATTTCCAGTCTTCGGCGAAGGCGGCGGGGGAGGCGCTGGGGGTGCATCGGAATACAGTGATGCAGCGGATGGAACGGATTGCCGAGTTGCTCCCGGTGGATCTCGGCGATCCGGACGACCGGTTGGCGGTGCATCTGGCGACGCGGGCGGCAGGGGTGGATTGGGACGAGCCCGGCTGACGTCGCGCACAAGGCAGCGGGCTGGAGTTCGTCCGCCGTGCACGATGACTCCGCGCCGCCAGCCGGGTTGAGTGTCCGGAATGGACACACGCACCACGGGAATCACCATCGGCTACAAGGCATCCGCTGAGCAGTTCGGGCCGCGCCACCTGGTGGACTTGGCCGTCCTCGCCGAGGAGCGGGGCTTCGACTCAGTGCTGGTGAGCGATCATTACCAGCCCTGGCGGCACCGGCACGGGCACGCCCCGTTCTCGATGGCCTGGCTCGCCGCGGCGGGGGAGCGGACCGAACGGGTCCGGCTCGGCACCAGCGTGCTGACCGCGACCTTCCGGTACCACCCGGCCGTGGTCGCGCAGGCCTTCGGCACGCTCGGCGCGCTCTATCCCGGACGCGTCCTGCTCGGTCTCGGCACCGGCGAAGCGCTCAACGAGGTCGCGGTCGCCCGCCTGGAATGGCCCGGCTTCAAGGAACGCTTCGCCCGCCTGCGCGAGGCGATCGACCTCATCCGTCGCTTGTGGACAGAGGAACGGGTGAGTTTCGACGGCGAGTACTACCAAACCGAGAACGCGACCGTCTACGACCGACCGGCCCACCCGGTGCCGATTTACGTCGCGGCAGGCGGCCCCGTGGTCGCGAAATACGCGGGCCGGACGGCGGATGGCTTCATCTGCACCAGCGGCAAGGGCATGGAGCTCTACACGGAGAAGCTCCAGCCCGCTGTCGACGCCGGGGCCGAGCAGTCCGGCCGCAAGCCCGCGGACGTCGCGCGCTCGATCGAGATCAAGCTGTCCTACGACACCGACGCCGAGGCCGCCGTCGCGAACACCCGGTTCTGGGCACCGCTGTCCCTGACCGCCGAACAGAAGCACGGCATCTCCGACCCCGTCGCCATGGAGCGTGTCGCCGACGAACTGCCGATGTCCCAGATCGCGTCCCGGTGGATCGTTTCCGCCGATCCCGACGAGGTCGTCGAACGGATCCGGCCGTACGTCGAGGCGGGCTTCACCGACCTGGTCCTGCACGCGCCCGGCGACGACCAAGCCCGCTTCCTCGGCCTCGCCCGGCGGGATCTGCTGCCCCGGTTGCGGCGGCTGGGCGGATAGCCCTGCCGAGCGGTCTTCGCAGTGCGCTGAGCCCACTGACGGCGCTCCGGGCGCTGTTTAGCCTTCCCCCGACGCAGCGTGGCGTGGACGGAAGGAGCGGCCCGATGACGGCAGTCGACACCCGGCCAGGAGAACCGATCGCCGCCGATCTCCCTCCGCCGGACGGGACGATCCGGCTTCCGCTCCTGGTCAGCGCGCGACGCGGCTGGTTCAGCGTGGCGGCCCCCGCTTCGGGCCTGAACCGTCCGCTGGCCGGGGCGACGCCGTGGGATCCCGCCCGCCTGCCGGGTCGGCACCAACTGGTGCTCATGACGAAGCCCCGCCCGACCGCCGACGAACTAGCGCAAGCCCTGACCGCTGCTGGCCGCGCGGGAGCCGCAGCGCTAGTCGTACGCGAGAGTGCTCTGCCGCCGGAACTCGACCTCGCCACTGCTGCGGTGCCCGTGCTCGTGGTCGCCAGACAGGTCGAATGGGCCGAGATCGGCACCGTGCTGCACTCCCTGCTGTCCGGTGCCCGATTCGGCGGCGTGACAGCGACCCCGGCCGGTCTCTACGATCTCGCCGAAAGCGCGGCCCTAGCCCTCGACGGTGCCGTGGTGGTCGCCGACGCGTCCTTCCGCGTTCTCGCCTTCGGTTGCGGCGAAGCAATGGACGCCCTGACCAGCGAAATGGTGCTAGCCCGGCGAGTCCCGTCGGAGTTGCGGAAGCGCCTCGCCCAGGTCCGAAGCGTCGCCCGCGTTGACCTCCCGCACGGGGATGTGCGCTGGGCCGCCCCGATCCACTCCGGCACCACCATCGGCGGCTACGTCCTCTGCGCGCCGCGCCGGGAGACGCCCGTGGCACGGGTATTGCGCGAGGTGTCGACGGCCGCCGCTGCCTGGTTCATCGACGGGCCCGCCGGGCGAGACGACGAAGACGCGATCCGCGCGGAGCTCCTGCGCGGACTCCTCACCGGTTCGGGATCACTGGAAGCACTGACCGAACGACTCGGCACTTCGCAGCGATGGCGTCTCGCCGCCCTGGGCGAGGTCACCCCCGATCGCGAGGGAGCCCTGGCCCGTTGCGCCCGAATGCTGAACCCTCGCACGGCCACGGCAACGCTGGGTTCCCTCCTGTTCGTCCTGTTCCCGTCGATGCCTGACCCAGGACCCGCCGATTTCACCGAACGCCTGCGTAGGCGCGCGTCGGCCGCTGCACCGCTGGTGGCGTGTCTCGGCCGCCCCTGCGCCACCGCGTCCGAAATCCGAGCGGAAGTAGGCCCGCTCCGGCACGCGTCGCGAGTCCTGACGGCACCAGCGACCGCCCACCTGACGGACCTGCTGCCGCACGTCCTGATCTCCGAACTCGCAGAACTAGCCGCCGAACACCCGGCCCTGCTCGACGGCTCCCTCGACGTCCTCCGCCGCGACCCTTCCCCGCGCGGTGCCGAATACCTGAACACCCTCCGCTGCTGGTTCGACGCGGGCGGCGACGCCACCCGTGCGGCGGCGGCACTTCGCATACACCGCAACACCTTTCGGTACCGGCTGCAACGCATCGAAGAACTGTGTGCGGTCGACCTCGATGATCCCGTGCAGCGCTTCACGATCGAACTGCAGACGCGGCTCTTGGTGTCGCCACTCATGCTCGGGTCATGAAAACAAGGCGTGCAGACGGGAACCGGGTGGAAGAATAGCGTCGTGGAACGCGAAACGCTGCTGGGCTTGCTGCGGTCGGGAAGTGCGGACGCCTGGGTCGCGCTGCCGACGCGCTCGATCGCGGTGCGGCGTGGGACGAGTACGGCGGTGCCGAGACCTTCTCGTTGCAATCCATCTTTCGCCGCCGGCGTCGCATCGCGGCGAAGGCGGGGCAGTATTCGGTGGGGTTCGAGGCCGCGGTGCACGCTCTGAACTCGTGGGGCGAGCGGCGGCTGACGCTCGGGACGATCGATGACCGGCCCCGGAACGGGCTGGTGTTCCAGCTGTTCCTGAACAGCGAATCGGCGGCGATAGTTGCCTGCTTCGCAATCGAACCTCCTGCTTACCGGGGAAAGTTTCCCCGGCCGGCAGAAGGGGCGTCGTAACGGGAGTCAGCCGAGATGGTCGTTCGTGCCGTCGACCCAGCCGATGTAGCGCTCGGCTGAACGACGCACCGCGGCCTTCGCGTCAGTCGGCACGCTGGCCCCGGTGAGCGCGTACAGCCGGTCGAACGCGTACGGCTCCAGCCGGTCCACGAGACGTCGGACAAGCCCGGCGGAAAGCGGGATCTGGTTGGGATAGCTGCGCATGAACGTCACCCAGCCCGGCGCGGCGACCGGCACGATGGTGTCGCCGACCAGCAGTGCGCCGTTCGCGATGTGCGCGACGGCGGCGCCCGGGAAATGCCCGCCCGCTTCGACCAGGGTGACGCCGGGCAGGATCTGTTCGGTGCCCTGCCATTCGCGGATCACCGGGTCTTCCCGCTGCACCCATTGGCGGTCCGCGGAATGCACCAACACCGGGACGTTTCCGAGGCTGTGGCTGAGGCTCACCTGCGAGCCGTACATGTGCGGATGGCTCGCCACGATCGCCGCGGCGCCGCCGAGTTCGGCGATTCTGTCGAGCAGGGGCCGGTCGAGGGCGTTGGGCGGGTCCCACAGCAGGTTGCCCGCTTCGGTCTGGACCAGGTAGGTCCACTGGCCGATGCCGAACTCCGGTTCGCGGTGCAGCCGGTGGATCCCCGGCTCCGGCTCTTCGTGGACCAGTTCGTGCGGGACGGCCGCCAGTTCGTCCATTGTGGTCCACGACTGCCCGGACGCACGGACGTATTGTCGCTCGTCCGCGCAGATCCGGCAGGTCCCGGCGGGCGGCATTTCGGTGTCCGGGTGTTCGACCCCGCACGTTCCGCACATCCAGACGGTCATGCGGCCACTCTGGTATCTCCACTTAACTTGAGGTCAAGGGCGGCCGTCGTCACAGCGCGGCCTGCCGCCAATGTTCGGCCGCCTCGATCATGTCCTGCCGGATGTGCTGGAGCCACTGGCTGGTCGCGAGGAGCCGGGTGCCGACCACCGTGTCGCCGCCGAACAGTTCGGCGCCTTGGCGGGTGAAGCTCGCCCACTGGGCGATTCCTTCCATGCTGGCCAGCCAGGCTTGCTGCCACACGTCGTCCTCGATCAGGTAATGCTCGCGGCGGCCGTTCCGCTCGCGCCGGAGCATGCCCCGTTCTTCCAGCCAGCCCACCGCTTTGGAGACCGACGCCGGGCTGACGCGCAGCCGGGCGGCGAGCTCGGTCGCGGTGCGGCTGCCCGACTCCGCGGTGAAAAGGCAGATCAGGACCCGCGCCATCATCGACGGCATCCCGGTCTGGGTGGCCATCTGCGCGAACCGCGTCTCGAAGTCGCTGCGGGTCTGCGGATCGGCCGCGGCCCGAGGCGGCGGGACCGGTGGCGCGGCGGGGGCCCGGCGTCGCGCCCGTCGCCGGGCGGCCTGTTCGGCGCGGTCGGCCTGGTAACCGTGCGCCCCGCCGTTGCGGGCGACCTCGCGGATCACCGTCGACTTCGGCCTGCCCAGCCTGCGCCCGATCTCGGCGTAGCTCAGCCCGTCCGCCAACCCGGCCGCGACGCGCTGCCGTTCCGGGTAGCTCAACCTGCCGGGTGGCATCAGATCGTCTCCGCCTCGCTCGTCCCGGAGCCCTTCCGGTGCATTCACCTTCAGGCCAATGCATCGATAATAAGGCCGCTGCCTGCGTAGATGCAGATTCTGCGTTTGCTGCTCACTAAAACATTGTCCTACTGTTTCCCGCAAGAGGTTCACGGGAAGGGAGCTGGCGATGACCAGCACATTGCCGACCGAGCGTCCGGCCGGCCTGCCGTTCGACCCGCCGCGAGGGCTGGCCGAACTGCGCGAGAAGAGTCCGCTCAGCCGGCTGGACTACCCGGACGGCCACGCCGGATGGCTGGTGACCGGCCACGCGCTGGCCCGCGAGGTGCTGGCCGACCGCCGGTTCAGCGCGCGAGCCGAATTGCGGCATATGCCGATCCCAGGCGCTCCGGCCAGCGATCAGCCCGCGCCGCCGGGAATGTTCGGCAGCATGGACGCGCCCGAGCACACGCGCTACCGGCACCTGCTGGCAGGCCAGTTCACCGTCCGCCGGATGCGCCTGCTGTCCGAGCGGATCCAGGCGGTCGCGGACCGCTGCCTGAACGCCATGGCTGAGCGCGGCAGCCCGGCCGACCTGGTCCCGGCTCTGGCGCAGCCGCTGCCCGCGCAGACGATCTGCGAACTGCTCGGGGTTCCCTACGCCGAACGGGACCGGTTCCAGCAGCAGGCGCTCACCCTGTTCCGGCTGGACAACACCCCGGAAGAAACCGGCGCGGCCTACGCCGCGGTCCACGGCGTCATCGGCGAATTGGTGGCAGCCAAGCGAAAAGCGCCCACCGATGACCTGCTCAGCGACCTGACCGGCAGCGATCTCACCGACACCGAGCTGGTCAACATCGGCTTCACCTTGCTGGGCGCGGGACTGGACACCACCACGAACATGCTCGCGCTGGGCATCTTCGCCCTGCTTGAACACCCCGACCAGCTGGCACTGCTGCGCGCCGAACCGGAACTGGCCGACAACGCGGTCGAAGAACTGCTGCGCTACCTGAGCATCATCCCGTTCACCGTGCGCACCGCGCTGGAAGGCGTCGAACTCGCCGGCGAGCAGGTGCGCGCGGGCGAGTCAGTCACCATCTCGGTGCCCGCCGCGAACCACGACCCCGCGCACTTTCCCGCGCCGGACAACCTCGACCTGCGCCGCAAGGCGAGCGGGCACGTCGCCTTCGGCCACGGCATCCACCAATGCCTGGGCCAGCAACTCGCCCGCGTCCAGCTCCGGGTCGCGCTGCCCGCTTTGCTGACCAAGTTCCCCTCGCTGCGCCTCGCCGTGCCTGCTTCGGACATCGCGATGCGCAGCGACATGCTCATCTACGGCGTGCACCAGCTGCCCGTCGCGTGGGAGGCCTGACCTGTGTCGAAAGTTTGCTTGATCACCGGTGCCTCAGCGGGAATCGGCCGCGCCACCGCGCTGGAACTGCTGCGGGCGGGCCACGTCGTGTACGGAGCCGCGCGCCGGGTGTCCAAAATGGACGAACTGCGCGACGCTGGCGGACACCCGCTGGCGATGGACGCTCGCGACGAGGCCGACCTCGCTCGCGTGGTGCGCACCGTCCTGGACGAACAGGGACGGATCGACGTCCTGATCAACAACGCCGGGACGGTGCTGCACGGGGCCGCTGAAGATGTTCCGTTGGAGGCTGCCCGCGATCAGTTCCAGGTCAATCTGTTCGCGCCCGCGCGGTTGGTCCAACTCGTTCTGCCCGCGATGCGCGCCCAAGGGGCGGGCCGCATCGTGAACGTGTCCTCGATCGGCGGGGTGATCAGCTTGCCGTTCGGTGCCTGGTACTACGCCTCGAAGCACGCGCTCGAGGCGTACTCCGACACGTTGCGCATGGAGGTTCGGCCCTTCGGCATCGACGTGGTGGTCGTCCAGCCGGGCATCATCAAGACCGAGTTCGAAGACCAGACCGCCGCGCAGTTGCGGGAGTACTCCGGCGGCGGGCCTTATGGGGCGATGGTTGAGAAGATGGCTGGCCAGGCCGAAACGGGGCTCGCCGGGGGTGCCGATCCTGGTGTCGTGGCGCAGGCCATCCGGCAGGCGGTGGAAGCCGATTCGCCCGAGACTCGTTACGCCGTCGGCCTGCATGCCGAGGAACTGCTGGAGCTGAACCGGACGTTGCCGGATCGCGAGTTCGACGAGCTGGTCACCCGTTCGATCCGGTAGGGGAGGTGGTGCGCGCCGCCAGCCGTGCGCGATCGAGTTTCCCGTGCGGGTTCAACGGGAGTTCGTCGGTCGCGAAGATCCGGTCCGGGACCATGTACCCCGGCAGGCTGCGGCCCAGCTCCAAGCGCAGAGCGGCCTCGTCGGTCGAGCCGGTCTCCACGAACAAGGCCAGCACAGTGTCGCCGCGGACCCCGGGCACGGGAGTCGCGGCAGTGCGCACACCGCCGAGGAGACGGGTCGCCGCGTGTTCGATCTCGGCGAGTTCCACGCGATGGCCGCGGATCTTGACCTGTCCGTCCAGCCGGCCGCGATGGTGCAGCAGGCCGTCGTGCCACTCCGCCAGGTCGCCGGTGCGATACCAGCGCCGCCCGTCGCGGGTGACCAGTTTTCCCTGGTCCAGCAACGGATCCGAGTAGCCCGCGAACACCTGCGGGCCCGCGACGAGCAGTTCCCCGTCGGCGTCGAGGCTCAGCTCGGCACCGGCGGTCGGGGTGCCGATGGGCAGGATCGCGTGGCCGGGGATCGGGTCGGCGGGAGCCAGCCGGTAGGTGCTGACCCACACCGTCGTCTCGGTCGGCCCGTACACGTTGTCGATGATCGCTTCCGGAGCGGCGGCGCGGGCGAGTGCGACGGTCTCGCGCCGCAGCGGTTCGCCGCCGATCACCACATGCCGCAGTCCGGACAGCGATCCAGGCGCCAGATTCCCCGCGGCGGCGGCCGCTTCGAGCAAGCTCGGCGTGCAGGCCCACACTGTGACGCTGTGCCGGGCGATCGTCCCCGCCGGGTTGAGCGCGTGCACGCGGGGCACGGCGGCGAGTGCGCTGCCGCTGCTCCACGCGCCCCACATCTCGAACACCGAGAAGTCGAACGTCAGCCCGTGGCACTGGGAGAACACTTCCCCCGGCCCGGTCCGGAACGACGGCAGCGCGGCGGCCAGGAACGCCTCCACGTTCCCGTGGGTGATCCGCACCCCCTTCGGCCGCCCGGTCGAGCCGGAGGTGAACAGCAGGTACGCGGGGCTGTCGCCGGTGACCGGAGCGGCGGCCCGTGCCGCTGTGCCGGGAGGTGCCGCGTCGTGGATGTCCACCACCGGGATCCCGGCCATGGCGGACAGCTGTGCCTCCAGCGGTTCTTCGCCGCGCAGATCGGTGTGCACGACGCAGCGCGCGCCGGCCTGGCGAATGATGTCGGCGTTGCGCTCCGGCGGAAAGTCCATCGACAGCGGCACAATCGCGGCACCCGCGTACAGCACCCCGAGGTAGGCGCAGTACGTCGCGATCTCCCGTTCGCCGAGCACGGCGACCACGCCGCCCGCGCCGATGGTTTCGGCGAGCGCGGCGGCGTGGGCCGCGGTTTCCGCGTACGTCAATGCACCGGCGTTGTCGACCAGGCACGGCTCGTCGGCGAACCGGGCGGCTGTCTCGGCGAACCGCGCGGCCAATCCTTCGGCGGGCGCGCGCCAGGCCGCCGTTTCCGCGTCTCCGCTTGCCAAAGCGCCGGTGGTGCCTTCGACGAGTTTCCACAGCGAACGCGGCGTACGGAACGCGCGCTCGTCGAAGGCGGGCAGCTCGATGCCGTACCGCGTAACCAGTTTGCTGCTCAACGCCAGCGTGCTCAGCGACGTGAGACCGTAGTGCAGCAACGGGGTGTCGGGTTCCAGCGAAGACGTGTCGTCGCACAATGCCAGCTCGCTGCGCAGCAGTTCCTCGAACTCCGCGCTCCACGGCTTTACCTGCTCAGCGGCCGACATGCGGCACCGCCCAACGCGGCTGGTCGAACGTTCCCGGCGCGGTCGCGGTGTTGTCGCGCAGTGCTTCGCGATAGCGCGCGAGTGCTTGCAGGGCATAGCCGTTCGCGGTGTGGTCGTGCCGGTACAGCAGTTCGAGGAAGTACACGCCGAGCAGACTGGGTTGCCACAGGCCGTCCGCGTCGCGATGGTCGACGAGCCACCGCGCGCCGCGGGCCGCCATCGGCGCGGTGGGTGTCACTCCGGACGCGCACAGGCCCAGCAAGGCCATCGCGGTCTCCTCGACCGTGGAGTGGCCCCGGCCGAGCGCGTCGCCCCAGCCTCCGTCTTCGTTTTGGTTGAGCCGCAACCACGACACGCAGCGCCGCGCGACCGCGCTCGAACCCAAACCGGCGTCGCCCAGCGCGCGAAGGACGGAGCCCGTACCGCATACCTGCCCGACGTACCACTTGTTCTCGATGGCGCCGTCCGCGCGCTGCACCTTCGCGAACCACGCGTACGCGTTGCGCAACGGTTCGTCGTCCGGGCGGCAGCGTCCGGACAACGCCAGCGCGGAGAACGCTTCGGCGGACATCACCGCGCAAGGGCCGTACAGCACCTTCGGCGACCGCGCTTTGCCGACCATGGCGAACGACGGGTCCATGCTCGCGATCCGGCCGACCTGCGCGAAGCAGCTCCACGAACCGTCGTAGTTCTGTTGGCGGAGCAGCCATGCGGTGCCGCGCCGCACCTGCGGGTCGCTGACGTCCGCGCCGTCGCCGGACAGCGCGATCACCGCGTCGCCGGTGTTGCCGCTGTTCGGCCAGCCGGACGGCAGTCCCCAGCCCCAGCCTCCGGGCGGGGCTCCGGTCCAGATGAAGTCCTCGTCCCGTTGTGCGGAGCGGATCCAGCCGACCGCCTTGGTCACCCGCGCGTCGTCGCCGAGCCCGGCGTGCTGGAGACCGGTGGTGATGAAGTTGGTCGCGTCCACCTCGAGGTCGCGCGTGACCGCCCAGCCGCCTTCGGGCTTGATGGTGGCACGGAAGTAGTCGAGGCAGTGCCGCACGATGTCCGGGCGCTGTTTCGCGATGGTGAGCCCGATGCAGACGTTGGCCGACATCATCGGCGACTCGACGAAACCGCCTTCCGGGCCTTCGAACCCGACCAGCCCTTCGAGGTATTCGATGGCCTTCGGCGTTGCGGCTTTGTTGAGCGCGGTGCGGACCCGGCCGCCGGGCATCAGCTCGGCGCACATCAGGCCCCACGACAGCGCGGTGGGCATCGCGAAGGTCAGCTTGCGGCGCAGCGGCGCGGGCAGCAGGGCCAGTTCGATCGGGCAGCGCAGCAGGCCCTCGTCGCTCATCAGCCCGGCCAGCACCAGGTAGAAGTGCACCAGGACGGTGAGCGAGCACTGTTCCACGTCGCGGATCGCCGCGGTGCCGCCGAATTCCTCGACGCGCGCCCAGCCGCGGCGGATCTGCCCGGCGGCCTCGTCCGGGATCACCAGCGCCAGCGCGGCCACCGACAGCGCGGTGCCGTTCAGCGTCGGCTCGGTATCGACGTCGTCGCCCCAGCCGCCGTCCGGGCCTTGGTTGGCCAGCAGGAAGTCCAGGCCCCGGCGGATCAGGTCGCGGCAGCCTTCCGGATCCGCCAGGTGCATGGCGATCACCACGTCGGCGGTGGAACCGGGGCTGGCCG
The DNA here is from genome assembly GCF_006704225.1 of Amycolatopsis sp. Poz14. NCBI lineage: Bacteria > Bacillati > Actinomycetota > Actinomycetes > Pseudonocardiales > Pseudonocardiaceae > Amycolatopsis > Amycolatopsis sp. Poz14. The sequence goes on along the minus strand of NZ_JACLHD010000001.1, from coordinate 6,583,826 downwards.
ACAGCCTGCCTTCCCAGCTGCCGTCGGAGCGCTGGAGGGCGAACAGCGCGTCGGCGGTGCGGGCCAGCGCGCGGTCCAGCTCCGCGGGCGGGAGGATCGGGTCGAGGCTCATGGTCGCTCGCTTTCGGACCTGGCGTGGAAAAGGGAATCGCGGCCGGAACGCCCGGGAAAAGGACACAGGCGTGGCGCGATCAGTGTGACACGGCCGAGTTCGCGCGGTCAACCGCGCGGCGGCCGCGTTGACGGGTTCCCGGGGCCGTGTCACGCTGTTCGCGGGGGATTCTTCTGTGCACTCGCGGTGCTATTTTCGCGCGTCTTCCGGAGCAGAACGGTAAATGGTGTGAGCGATTACGACATTGTCATATGCGGGGCCGGGGCAGGCGGGCTCACCGCGGCGATTCTTCTCGGCGGGCAAGGGCGCCGGGTGCTGCTGGTCGACAAACTCACCGACACGGTGGAAACGTTCAAGGGCGAGCTCCTCCAGCCCGGTTCGCTGGCCACTTTGGACTCGATCGGCGCGCTGGAAACCCTGCGCCGCGCGGGCGGGCGCCGGATCGACCGGCTGGTCTGCGCCGGCGACGACGGCGCGGAGCTGTGCGCGATGGACTACCGGTGGCTGCCGAGCGCCTACGACCACTGCCTCACCCACACCTACAAAGGCATCCTGGACAACCTGATCCAGGCGCTGCCCGCGACGGTCGAATTCCGCCGCGGGGTCTCGGTCGAGCGCGCGGTGCGGGACGGGTCCGGCCGGGTCGCCGGGGTCGTGCTGCGCGAGCGCGGCGCCCGCGCCGAGGTGTCCGCGGACCTGGTCGTCGCGGCCGACGGGCACGCGTCCAAGCTGCGCGGCCAGGTCGGGATCGAAGTGGACACCACGCCCTACGACCACCAGGTGGTCGCGATCGACCTGGCCGGCGTGCCGGAGCTGGCGCACCAGGCGACCACCACGATCACCCGCGACGGGATGCGCGTGATGTACCCGATGCCCGGCGGCGGCGGGCGGCTGTACTTGCAGGTCGAGCGCGGGCTGGTGAACCGGATCGGCAAGGCCGGGCTGGCCGGCTGGGTGGACGAGGCGGTCGCCGCGTGCCCGAGCGTGGCGCCGATCGCCGAGTCCGTGCGCGCCGGGGTGCCGACCTGCCGGGTGCTGTCCGCGCGGCGGTTCGTCGCGCCGGTCTTCCACGGCGCCGGGATGCCGCTGATCGGCGACGCGGCGCACGCCGTCCACCCGATGGCCGGGCAGGGCATGAACGCGGCGATCGCGGACGCGGTGCGGCTGGCCGGGGCGTTCCGGGACGTCTCCACCGCCGGATCCGGCGCGGTCGACGCCGCGCTCGCCGAATACAACCGGGTGCGCCGCCCGGAGCTCAAAACCATTTCCGAATTCAGTCACCGGTTCGCGGAAATGTTCACCACCGCGGTCGGGAATTTCGGGTACGCGCGCAGCAAGTACATTCTTTCCTGCCACGGCCGGAATCGCCGGTTGTGCTACAAGATCATGCACAACATCTCCGGTCTCGGTTATCGGAAATTCTCCGTTCTCGACCGGTTGCAGCAACTCGGCTGGCCGGACCGCGCGGCCGATGAGTTGCCTCCGCGTCGAGCGGGCGTGGACGGCGCCGTTGAGGCCACCTTGGACCCGCGTTGAGGAATCTCGTGCGCTCCGCCGCTCCCCGCTTACGGTCGCGGCCATGAAACAGGTGTTGCTGGCGAGCCCGCGCGGGTACTGCGCCGGGGTGGATCGCGCCGTACGCGCCGTCGAGGCCGCACTGCAGCGCCACGGCGCGCCGGTCTACGTGCGCAAGCAGATCGTGCATAACACGCACGTGGTGCGCCGTCTCGAGCGTCTTGGCGCGGTGTTCGTCGACGAGGTGAGCGAAGTGCCGCCTGGCTCGGTCACGGTGTTCTCGGCGCACGGCGTCGCCCCCGCGGTGCACGAAGCCGCTGCGGGACGCTCGTTGCGCACTATCGACGCGACGTGCCCGCTGGTGACGAAGGTGCACCGCGAGGCCGTGCGTGCCGCCGCGCGCGGCGACCAGATCCTGTTGATCGGCCACCACGGGCACGAAGAGGTCGAAGGCACCAGCGGCGAGGCACCGGCGGACACCATCGTGGTGGACGGCCCGGACGCGGTGGCCGGTTTGGAAGTGCGCGATCCGGCCAAAGTGACCTGGTTGTCCCAAACCACCCTTTCGGTCGCGGAGACCGAACAGACCGTCCGCCGGCTGCGCGAACGGTTCCCGCTGCTGTCCGACCCGCCGAGCGACGACATCTGCTACGCCACCCAGAACCGGCAGGAAGCGGTCGCGGAACTGGCCGCCGAGTCCGGTCTGGTGCTTGTCGTCGGTTCCGCCAACTCGTCCAATTCGGTGCGGCTCGTGGAAGTCGCGCTGGACGGCGGCGCTTCCGCGGCGTATCTGGTCGAGGACGCCGCCGCGGTCGACCCCGCGTGGCTCGACGGGGTGACGACGGTCGGGGTCACCAGCGGCGCGTCGGTGCCGGAGGATCTGGTCGAGCAGGTGCTCGAACTGCTGGCCGGACACGGTTTCGGCGACGTGCGCGAGGTGCGCACCGCCGAGGAGAAGCTGAGTTTCGCCCCACCGCGCGAGTTGCGGTCGTAACCCGCGGCCGCGCCTGCGGTTAACCTGCCAGGCATGGACGAGGCGAGGAGGACCGTACGGGCCGCGGTGTCCGGCGAAGGACGGTCCGAAGCGCTCGCCGTGGCCGCGCGCTGGGCGGTGCGCGTGGGCCTGATGGTGGTGCTGGCCTACACCGTCGCGGTGGCCTCGCCGGGGATCGGCACGCACGGCCTGCCCGGGCTCAACCTGCTCGGCCTGCTCGTCGGCGCGGCGGGCTGGTTCGGCTGGGGCCTGCTGCGCGACCGGGAGGGCCTGCTGCGGCTGATCGCGCTGCTGGTCGGCGTGGTCGGCGGCGCGCTGCTCGTACCCGGCACCTCCGGTTCGGACGTCGGCGTGATCCTGGTCTGCCTGATGGTGCTCGCCGCCGCCAGCGTGGTGGAGCCGGGCCCGGCCGGAGTGGTCGCCGTCTTCGCGATGGCGGCGGTCGGAATCGCCGAGCGGTTCTGGGAGAACCTGCTGCCCGGCGGATTCGCGGTGCTCGCCGCGGCGGCCTCGTATCTGGCCGGGATCGTGCGCAGGCAGCGCCTGCTGCACATCGCGCAGACCGAGATGCTGCTGGTGGAAACCCAGGTCGCGAAAGAAGAACAGGCCCGTTCCGCGGCGCTGGCCGAGCGCGCCCGGATCGCGCGCGAGATCCACGACGTGCTGGCGCATTCGATGGGCGGGTTGATCGTGCAGCTGGAGGCCGCCGACGCGCTCCTGGAGACGGTGCCGGGCGCGGACCGGGCGCGGGCCTGCGTGATCCGCGCGCGCAGTCTGGCCGGCGAAGGCCTGGCCGAGACCCGCCGCGCGATCGGCGCGCTGCGCGGGGACAAACGCTCGCTGCCGGAGTTCCTGAGCGCGCTGGTCGAGGACTACCAGGCCGACTATCCCGACGTGCCGGTGTCTTTCGAGGAGCCGGCCGAACAGTCGGAGCTGCGCCCGGAAGTGACGCTGGCGTTGCAGCGTCTCGGCCAGGAAGCGCTGACGAACGTGCGGCGGCACGCGCCGGGCGCGCCGGTGACTGTCTCGCTGTCGGTGGACGAGGAGCAGGTCGAACTGGTCGTGCGGAACGGCGCTCCCGGGGAGGCTGAACGCACGACGACCGGCGGCGGCTACGGGCTCATCGGGATGCGGGAACGGATCGAGCAGTTGGAAGGCACGCTGCACGCGGCGGCCGAAGGACCGGGCTGGACCGTGCGGGCGCGGGTGCCGCGCACGGGAACCGAGGGGGACTGATGGACGGGCCGTTGCGGGTGCTGGTCGCCGACGACCAGACGGCGGTGCGCGAGGGACTGGTGACCCTGCTGGAGACCTTCCCCGGCACGACGGTGGTCGGCGCCGCCGCGAACGGGGACGCGGTGCTGGAGATGGTTGCCGCCGATCCGCCGGACGTGGTCCTGATGGACCTGCGGATGCCGGTCCGGGACGGGGTCAGCACCACCGCCCGGCTGCGCGCGGAGTACCCGGCGGTGAAGGTCGTCGTGCTCACCACTTATGCCGACGACAGCTCGGTGCGGGAAGCGTTGCGGGCGGGTGCTCTGGGGTTCCTCACGAAGGACGCTGGCCGCGCGGACATCGCCCGTGCGCTGGCGGCCGCCGCGTCCGGCCAGTCGGTGATGGACGCCGAGGTGCAGCGGCGTCTGCTCGCCGGGATGAACGAGCCTGCCGAGCCGCCGGTGCGTTCCGCGGCGGACGGGGTGCTGAGCGGTCGCGAGGTCGAGGTGCTGCGGCTGGTGGCCGGCGGACTGTCCAATCGCGAGATCGCCGGGCGGCTGTTCATCGGGGAGGCGACGGTGAAGAGCCATATCAACCGGATCTTCGCGAAGATCGGCGTGCGGGACCGGGCGCAGGCGGTGCGGTATGCGTTCCGGCACGGGTTGACGGGGGAGTGAGGTTCAGCCCGTGGTTTCGAGGGAACCCCACAGTTTCGTGTAGTGGCCCTGTGCCGCCACAAGCTCGGCATGGGTGCCGAGTTCGGCGAGCCGTCCGTCCTCCAGCACTGCGATGCGGTCGGCATGTGCGGCGGTGGACAGGCGGTGCGCGACGAGCATCACCGTGCGTCCGGCGCACGCTGCGGCGGTCGCCGCTTGGCACCGTGCTTCGGTGCGCGGGTCCAGGTTCGCGGTGGCTTCGTCCAGGACAAGGATCGTGGGCGCCAGAAGCCGGGCCCTCGCGAGCGAGACGAGCTGACGTTGGCCTGCCGACAGCGCGGAGCCGCCGACGCCGACCGTAGTGGCGTAGCCGTCCGACAGGGCTTCGAACACTTCGTGCGCCCCCACCGCGCGGGCGGCGGCGATGGCGTCGCGCGGGCTGGCATCCGGGCAGCCGTAACGGATGTTGTCGAGCACGCTGCGCCCGAACAGGTACGGCTCCTGCGGCACGAAGCCGATTTGCCTGCGTAGCAACCGTACGTCGTAGCTGCGGAGGTCGACGCCGTCCACCAGAACGTGCCCCTGGCACGGATCGTGGAACCGGAGAAGCAGCTTCAGCAGCGTGGACTTGCCCGCGCCGCTGGCCCCGACCACGGCCAGCGTGCTGCCTGCCGGTACGTCGAGCGAAATGTCGGACAGGGCGTCGCGCGGTGCGCCGGGGTAGCGCATGCGTACCTGGTTGAACCGCACGGCGCCTCGGGGCTGGGACGGGGCGATTGGCTGTCGCGGCGACGGTACGGCCGGTTCGGTGCGGAGGAAGGCGCGAAGGCGTCGTACGGCGACAGCAGCCTGTGCGTAGCCGTCGTAGGCCTGGGCGAACTGTTGCACGGGCGCGAAAAGCGAGTCGAGGTACAGCACGAAGGCGACCAGTACGCCCGCGGTGAGCGTGCCGTCTTCGATGCGCACTGCTCCGGCCGCAAGCACTACCGCGGCGGTCACGGCGCCTACCAGCTCGACGAACGGGAAGTACAGCGCGGTCCACAGATGCGTGCGTACGCGGGCGTCGCGGTATCGGCGGTCGTGCGCGCCCAGTTCGGCGACGCTGTCTGCGCGTCGGCCGTGAAGCTGCACGACGGTGAGCCTGCTGATCGTTTCGCGGAGCGCGGTGGTGAAAGCGGCCAGGCTCTCTCGTGCGAGGGCGTAAAGCGGGGTGGAACGGCGGCGGAACCACATCGTGGCCAGCACCACCAACGGAACTCCCGCCAGCGCGAGCAGCAGCAGGTCACCGTCCATCAAGGACAGTGCGGTGATCGCGCCGATCGTGGTGACCGCGCTGACCAACGCTCCGGGCAGGTCGTTGCGCAGAAAATGGGACAGTGCCTCGATGTCGGCGGTGAGCAGGGTGATCAACCGGCCGCGGTCCCGTTCCGCGGGGCCGAGCGCCAGTGCGTGCTGCGCGGTGCGTCGGCGCAGGCCGAACAGCACCCGCTCGCAGGTGCGGCCGGTCACCACGGTTTCGCCCGCGGTGCTCAGCGCGTTGAGCGCGACCAAGCCCGCACCGGCGGCGACCCATGCCAGCAGTACACCGAGCTGTCCGGCGTTCACGCCCGAGTCCACGCCGCGGCCCACAGCCAGCGGCAGCAGCACATCGGTGGCCGTACCGGCGGCGAGCAGCGACAAACCGGCGAGGAATCCCTTGCGGTGCGCGCGAAACAGTCCGTGCTGGCGAGGCGGGACAGTGACGGGTGCCGCCAGCACTGGCGAAAAGGCGGGTTTCGGCGGCGGTGGCGCGGGCTCCGTTTCGCCGAGGAGAGCCCGGTAGGCGGGGGAGCGGGCTTGCAGTTCCTCGTGGGTCCCGACGTCCGCCACGCGGCCGGATTCCAGCAGCACCACCCGGTCGGCGGTACGGAGGAGATTCGGGCGACTGGTCGCCACGACCCGAGTGGTGGCCAGGCCGCGCAGGTGGCGGTGGATGGCGCGTTCGGTCACCGCGTCCACCGCGGTCGTCGGGTCGTCGAGCAACAGCAGCTTCGGGTCCGGGAGCAACGCCCGGGCGAGCGCGATGCGTTGTCTCTGCCCACCGGACAACTCGGCATCGCTGATCCTGGTCTGGTAGCCGTCTGGGCTTGCCATGATGAAGTCGTGCACCCCGGCCGCGCGAGCAGCCGCGACGATTCGTGCATGGTCGGCGTCGGGCGCGCCGTATGCGATGTTCGCCTGGAAGGAGCCGGGCATCAGCTGAGGTTCTTCGGTGAGCACACCAACCGCGCGATGCAATGCTTCGCCGTTCAGTGCGCGTACGTCCACACCACCGACGCGTACGCAGCCAGCGGTCGCGTCGTAGCGGCGACACAACAGCCGTAGCAAGGTGGACTTCCCGGAACCCGGTGCCCCAGCAACAGCTACGTACTCGCCCGGCGCGATCGTGAGCGACACATCGCGGAGCACCGGTTCGTCGTGGTAGCCGAAATGCACGTCACGCAGTTCGACTCCGAGCGCGGCTTGGGGGAGCCCGCGCGAGCCGTCCTGCAGTGCTGGCTGGGTGTCGATGAGCGCGAAGCAGCGCTCCAGCCCGGCGCGCGCTTCCTGTGCGTACCCGACCAAACCGGCCAGTGCGCGCACGGGGCCGACCAACTGCGCCAAGTAGCTCACGAAGGCGACGAAGGTGCCGAGGCTGATGTCGTGCCGCAGCGCGAGCCAACCGCCGATGCCCAGCACGCCGACCTGCCCGGCCAGCGGTACGGCGCTCATCAACGGCAGTACCGCGGCGGAGACCCGCGCGGTGCGGATCCGCGCGGTGCGCACCGCGGCCGCGTCCCGTTCGATGGCGGCCAGTTCGTGCTCCTGGCGGCCGAACGCGGTCACCACGTGCAGTCCGTCCAGCACCTCGGACACCCGGCCGGTCAGCTCCGCCGACCGTTGCTGCGCGGCCAGTCCCGCCGGAAAGATCCGGCTGCGGGCCAGGTGCACGGCCAGCACCAGCAGCGGGCACACCGCGAGCACCAGCCCGGTCAGCACCGGGGAAAGCAGCACCATCGCGGTCGCCGACGCCGCCAGCAGCGCGAGGTTGCCGACCGCGGCGGGCAGCGGATCGAGCAGGCCCTGTGCGTAGCAGACGTCACCGGTCGCGCGGCCGAGCAATTGTCCGGCACCGAACCCGGTGCGTTGGCTCTCGTCGAGCCGATGCACCGCGGCCACGACGTCGGCCCGCAATTCGCGTTGCACGTCCAGGGCCGTCCGGCCGCCCCAGTACTGCCGGACGGCGGTGGCCGCGAACCGGCCGAGCGCGAAAGCCAGCAATACCACCAGATACGGCGCGATCGGGTCAGTGTGCGTGACGACAGTGCGGTCGATCAGCCGTTGCTGCACCAGCGGCAGCGCCGCGGCGAAACCGGTGGCGGCCAACGAAGCCAGTGCCGCCAGCGCGGTGGCGCCGCGATGCCCGCGCAGGTAGCGCGCCAGCCTGCGCAGCGGTGGTGCCATCACACCACGCCGGTGGGCGCGGCCAGCGCCGCCGCCCTCGGCTGCCCGGCCGGGGCTGGGTGCAGGACGTCGCGCGCCATGGCCAGCCACCGCACCGCGAACGCGTCGTGCACGAATCCCGCGCCCAGCAACAGGTCCACGTGCGTGTCGTGGGCGACGACGGTGGCCGGGAACCCGTGCCCGGCGGCGGTCGGCTCGTCGGCGACCACCTCGGCCTGTCCGGGATCGAACGCGAGCCAGCACTGGCTCGCCCCGCTTTTCCAGCCGCGCCAGAGTTCCCCGCCGACCGCGCTGACCGCTTCCTTGCCGCCGAGCAGGGCTTCCAGGTAGTCGGGCACGATCAGGTTCTCGATCCGCCGCCCCGGCGTCGCGGTGTGGATGCAGGCCAGCAGCGCCGGGACGCCGTGCCGGAGCGCGTACCGGCGCACTTCGGTCGCGGAGCCGTCGACCGGGCGGAGGTCGACCGCCACCGCGGAAGCGTCCTGTGCGGACACCCACGGGAGCCAGGCGCGGTGCGCGGTCTCGCGGTCGGCCAGCGCGCCGGGATGCGCGGCGGGCACCTCCATGTAGCGGTGCAGTTCCTCCTGGAAATTCCAGTGGTCGGCCGGATTTCCGACGATCAGCGCCGGGCCGTCCTCGCCGGAACCGCGCGGGCGGCGGTGTGCGAGCAGGGTCACCCGCGCGCCCTCCCGCGGGGAAACCAGGCACCACACGTCGTCGCTCACCAGGATTAGTTCTCCGTCGCCGTCGCGGTCGATGTCGTGCAGACCGGCGGACGGCGCGTAACGGCCGCCTGCCGCCCAGCGCGCCGCGGAGAGCAGCGGCCGGGCCAGGCGCGCGTGCGAGGCGGTGGCGCGCACCCACGGGGCCAGCGCGCGGCCCCGGCCGTCCTCCGTGCAGTCGTGCCAGCCCAGTTCGTGCTGGCCCAGCAGGAGCATCCGCTCGGCGACCGCCTGCAGCCGCGGTTCGACAGCACTGCCCGCTTCCCGCAGTTCGGCTTCGACGGAGTCCAGCAATTCCCCGTAGGACCACCATTCCTGGGTGTCGGTCCAGCCGCGGTACGACGGCCCGGCCGACCAGTCCACTTCCAGTTCGTAGTAGGTCCCCGCCGGCACGTCGGCGGGCGCGGGCTGAGGGCGTCCGTCCAGCCACGAATCCAGGCTGACCGGTTCGACCGCCCCGGATTCGGCCAGGAACCGCAGCAGCCGCTCGTACCGTTCCAGCGCGGGTTCCCAGCCGCCGACGCCGGCCGCGCGCTCCATGTCGTCGGCGTACACGAGGATTTCCTCGCCGGTCTGCCGCTGCCCGACGTCGGCGAGGAACGCCTCCAGGAAGGTCAAATGCGCGTCCGTCCGGGGCGGGAACAGGTACCGCAGGTAGGAACAGATCGGGAGCACGGTCAGGTCGCCGGTCACCGCGCGCGGGCGCAGCAGGCGCAGATCGGCGAGCCCGGGCCGGAACGGCGGAGGCTGCTCGGAGTCCCAGTGGAACGGTCCGTGCAGGTCCGCGTGCGCGCGGGAGTCCGCGGGGTAGCCGTCCTCGGGGACCGGCTTCGCGAGCAGCCGGTCGTCCACCAGGACCCGGCGGATGCCCGCCTCGGCGAGCACCCCGGCCAGCTCCGGCGCCCACACCCGCTCCGGCAGCCAGGCGGTCGGCGGCTGGCCGCCGGGCACGCCGAAATGCCGCCGGTGCAGATCCGCGGCGGCGGCCAGTTGGCGGCGGTTCGACCACTCCGAGCACGCGGGCATGATCGGCTCGGAGTAGGTGCCGCCGAGCAGCGAGACGGTGCCGTCGGCGATCCGTTCGCGGACCAGGCCGACGAAATCCGGACGGTGCCAGAGCGCGGCTTCGAGCAGCGTGCCGGACAGGTGCAGGCCGGTCGGGATCCGGTAGCGGCGGTGCAGGTCGAGCACCTCGGCGTAGCCGTCGCAGATCCGCCCGATGCCGTCCCGGTTGTCGTAGCCGTCGGTGATGTTCAGCTGGTTCGCGTGGTGCACGAAGGCGAGTGGCGCGCCCGACATGACAATCCTCCCGGCTCCGGTGGCTCTTCCGCGGGACCCCGCGACGACCGCTGCCGCCGACGGTAGGAGCCCGGCCCGGCGGGCGTCGTCCACCGCTGGTTGGGTTCGCGGGTGGGTTGGCCGGTTCCACCCGTGGGTGCAACGCCCCGGGTCAACGGAGGCTCAACGGCCGCGCAACCGGGACCCGCGGCGCACGGGCGCGGGGAAAAATCCCCTCGGCGGGCGGGGCGGCGGAGACCGGCGCCGGACGAAAGGTAAATACAGATTAAATAGCGATATCCATATTTTGCCCGACTCTGACTTTCGCGGGGGCTCGCTGGGGTTTTTCGTTACTTCCGGAAAGTGCCGTGCAGTCCGCGCGGTTGTGCATTACCCGGTTCGGCCGCGGTGTCGGTGGACAGTGCCGAACCCGGTGTGGCAAGCTGCGCCCAGCGGCACTGGCGGGAGAAAAAGAAATACCGCGCGACGCGGTCCGGGAACTCCGGATACCGGCGGCGCGGACCCCGCGAAGCGCCGTTACTGGGTGCGGTACAAGCGGTACAAACTGGCTGGTGCGGAGAGGGCGGGTCGCCCGGGCCTCTTCGCGCGGTGATTCCTGGGGGAAAGCCGTGGATTTCAAGCTTTTGGGCCCGTTGCGGGTCGAATGCGGGGACGCGGAAGTACGCATGCCGAAGGCGCCGAAGGTGCGGCAGCTGCTCGCGTTGTTGTTGTTCTACCACAACCAGATCGTGAGCACGGACCAGATCGTGGACGAACTGTGGGGCGAGGAGTCGCCGCGTCAGGCCGCGCTGACCGTGCGCACGTATGTCTGCCATATCCGGAAAGCCATGGACGGCCCCGGCGGCGGGCACGGCTTGCGCACGGTCTCCTCCGGCTACCAGCTTTCGCTGGGCAGCGACCAGCTGGACGTCAGCCGGTTTTCCGCGTTTTACCACTCGGGCCGGGCGCATTACGAGGCCGGCGAACATGAAAAGGCCTCGGAAAGTTTCCGGCGCGCGCTGGAGGTATTCCGCGGGCGCGTGCTCGCCGACGTGGAGACCGGGGCGATTCTGCGGCCGTTCAAGGCCCGGCTCGAGGAAGAGCGCACCGCGGCGCAGGCGCTGCGGATCCAGACCGACCTGGCGCTCGGCCGGTACCTGCAGCTGATCGGGGAACTGCGGTCGCTGACCATCAGCCAGCCGCTGAACGAATGGGCGCACGCGAGGCTGATGGAGGCGCTGACGCATTCCGGCCGCCGCAGCGACGCGCTGAACGTGTACCGCACGCTGCGCCGCACGCTCGACCAGGAACTGGGCATCGCGCCCGCGCCGGAGCTGCAGCGGCTGCTGCAACGGATCCTCGCCATCGGTCAGCCCACCTGATCGCCTCAGCCCACCGTCACGGTGGGTGTGCCCGGAGTGTCGACGGTGTCGGCGATGCGCATGGCTTCTTCGATGAGGGTTTCCACGATCGCGTGCTCGGGGACGGTCTTGATGACTTCGCCCTTGACGAAGATCTGGCCTTTGCCGTTGCCGGAGGCGACGCCGAGGTCGGCTTCGCGGGCTTCGCCGGGGCCGTTGACGACGCAGCCCATGACCGCGACGCGCAGCGGGATTTCCATGCCTTCGAGGCCGGCGGTGACCTGGTCGGCGAGGGTGTAGACGTCGACCTGGGCGCGTCCGCAGGAGGGGCAGGACACGATCTCGAGTTTGCGGGGCCGCAGGTTGAGCGACTGCAGGATCTGGGTGCCGACCTTGACCTCTTCGACCGGCGGCGCGGAGAGGGAGACCCGGATGGTGTCGCCGATGCCCTGGCGCAGCAGCGCGCCGAACGCGACGGCGGATTTGATGGTGCCCTGGAACGCGGGCCCGGCCTCGGTGACGCCGAGGTGCAGCGGGTAGTCGCAGTGTTCGGCGAGGATTTCGTAGGCGCGGACCATCACGACGGGGTCGTTGTGCTTGACCGAGATCTTGATGTCGTGGAAGTCGTGCTCGGCGAAGAGGGAGGCTTCCCACATCGCCGATTCGGCGAGGGCTTCCGGGGTGGCCTTGCCGTATTTCTCGAGCAGCCGCTTGTCCAACGAGCCGGCGTTGACGCCGATCCGGATCGGCGTGCCGTGGTCCTTCGCCGCCTGCGCGATTTCCTTGACCTGGTCGTCGAACTTGCGGATGTTGCCCGGGTTCACCCGCACCGCGGCGCAGCCGGCCTCGATCGCGGCGAACACGTACTTGGGCTGGAAGTGGATGTCGGCGATCACCGGGATCTGCGACTTCTTCGCGATCGCGGGCAGCGCCTCGGCGTCGTCGGCCGACGGGCACGCGACGCGCACGATGTCGCAGCCCGCCGCGGTCAGCTCGGCGATCTGCTGCAGGGTGGCGTTGACGTCGGAGGTCAGCGTCGTGGTCATCGACTGCACCGAGATCGGGTGGTCGCTGCCGACCCCCACCGACCCCACCATCAGCTGGCGGGTCTTGCGACGCTCGGCGAGAACAGGAGCAGGCAAACCCGGCATGCCCAACGCGACGGTCACTCGGACAGTCCTTTCTCGACAGTGCGGCGGGACGCCTCGGCAATGGCATCCGCGGTGAGTCCCAGCGCGGTCAGCAGCCGCGCCCGTTTGGCAGGTTCGAGGAACTGCTGCGGAATCCCCAGCCCGGTCACCGGAACATCCGAACCGGCGTCCTGAAGTGCTTGTGCCAGCAGGGTTCCCGGCCCGCCGGCGCGTCCGCAGTCCGCGGCCACCACGACCGCGCGGTGCGCCCGCGCCAGCGCGACCAGCGCGTCGGGCACCGGCTGGATCCAGCGCGGATCCGCCACGGTCGCGCCGATGCCCATCTCGGCCAGCCCCGCCCCGGCCGCCACCGCGGGCCCGGCGAGCGGGCCGATGCCGACCACCAGCACGTCCTCCCGGACACCGCGGCTGAGCACGTCGACCGGCCCGTGCCGTTCGATCGCCTCGATGTCCGGACCCACCGCGCCCTTCGGGAACCGCACGACGGTCGGCGCGTCCGCCACCTCGATCGCCTCGCGCAGCTGGGTGCGCAGCTGTGCGGCGTCCCGGGGAGCGGCCACCCGGAGACCGGGAACCGCTTGCAGCAGCGAAAGATCCCACATGCCGTTGTGGCTCGGCCCGTCGTCGCCGGTCAGCCCCGCGCGGTCCAGCACGAAAGTCACGCCGGCGCCGTGCAGGGCGACGTCCATCAGCACCTGGTCGAAACAGCGGTTCAGGAACGTGGCATACACCGCCACTACGGGATGCAGGCCGCCGTAAGCCAGCCCGGCCGCGGCCGCCGCCGCGTGCTGCTCCGCGATCCCGACGTCGAAGCACCGGCCGGGGTACTGCTCGGCGAACGGAGCGAGCCCGGTCGGGCCCCGCATGGCCGCGGTGATGGCGACGACGTCCTCGCGTTCGTTGCCCACCTTGATCATTTCGTCGCTGAACACCGAGGTCCACGACGGCGGCCCGGCGGGGGCCGTCCCGCTTCCGGGGTCGAACGGGCCGATCGCGTGGTGCCGGTCGACCGGGTCCTTTTCGGACGGTGTGTACCCGGCGCCCTTGCGGGTCACGCAATGCACCACCACCGGCCGGTTCCGGGCGCGGGCGTCCCGCAGCGCGGTTTCCAGCGCGGCGATGTCGTGCCCGTCCACCGGGCCGAGATAGTCCATGCCCAGCGCGGAGAAAACGCCGCCGTCGCCGGGATCGCGCCGCAGCGCCGCGAGATGACGGCCGAGTCCGCCGACGGTCGGGTCGTACGCGCGGCCGTTGTCGTTCAGCACCACCACGACCGGCCGCTGCGCACCGGCGATGTTGTTGAGCGCTTCCCAGGCCATTCCTCCGGTCAGCGCGCCGTCGCCGACCACGGCGACCACCGCGCGATCGGAGACCTGCCGCACCTCGTAGGCCCTGGCGAGCCCGTCCGCCCAGGAAAGCGCGGCGGACGCGTGGGAATTCTCGAGGACGTCGTGGCCGGATTCGCGGCGGCTCGGATAGCCGGACAGCCCGCCCTCGCCTCGCAGCCCGGCGAACCCGTCCTGGCGGCCGGTGAGGATTTTGTGCACGTAGCACTGGTGCCCGACGTCCCACAGCAGCGTGTCGCACGGCGAATCGAAAACCCGGTGCAGGGCGAGGGTGAGCTCGACGACCCCGAGATTGGGCCCGAGGTGCCCGCCGGTCCGGGCGACCGCGGAGACCAGGAACCCGCGGATTTCTTCGGCGAGCGCGCCGAGTTCCGTTCCGGACAGCCCGTCGAGATCGCGCGGTCCCCGAATTCTCTCCAGCAAAGCCATGCGTCGTCCTCCTCGAGACGACCGGCAACGTACGGCGCCTTCCGGGCGGGCGACAAGGCGCCGGAGAGCGCCGCTCAACGTTTCCGCAACACCGTTCCGGCCGGGCTGTTGAAGCCTTGTTGACCCCGTATTGAGGACGGGCCCGAGGCCTTGTCCGCGGGCGCGCGGGCTCCCTACCGTCGGCAGGCACGGGGGAAATCGTCGGAATGGGACGGTCATGGAAAGCACATACAGCACCGGGAAACGGGATTTCGGCACGGCCATCCTGGACCGTTCCGACCGCATCGATCACCTGGTTTCGCTGGTCGGAAAACACCTCGAGAACAGCTGGGACGCCGAGGGCGCGCATCTCGCCCGGATCTGCCATTACGCGTTGGTGCCCGGCGGGAAACTGTTCCGGCCGCTGCTGCTGCTCGAATCGGCGGGCGCGGTCGGCGCGGACGTCGAACAGGTGGTGCCCGCGGCGGCCGGCGCGGAGGCGGGCCACGTGGCGAGCCTGATCCACGACGACATCATCGACGGCGACACGATGCGCCGCGGCCGCCCGTCGGTGCACGCCGCCTACGGCCGCGACGACGCGATCGTGGCCGGCGACGCGCTGATCTTCTATTTGTTCGCCGCGCTCGGCGAATGCGGCGAACGCGGGGTGCCGGACGAACGCGTCGCGCGCGCGATGACCGCGGTGGCCGCGGCCGGGATCGACCTGTGCCGCGGGCAGAGCATGGAAGCCGAACTGTGCGAGGGCTACGTCTGCGACGTACCGTCCTATTTGGAAATGATCCGGCTGAAGACCTCGGCGTTGTTCCGCGCGGCCTGCGCCAGCGGCGCGATCCTCGGCGGCGGGCCGCCGGAATGGTGCACCGCGCTCGCCAGCTACGGCGAACTTCTCGGCTCGGCCTTCCAGATCCACGACGACCTGCTCGCCTACACGAGCGACGGCGACGCCATGGGCAAAGCCGTCACCAGCGACATCGCCAACCAGCGGCTGACCCTGCCGTTCCTGCTCGCGCGCGAACTCGGCGGCGAGGCGGTGTCCGCGGAACTCGACCGCCAGCTGCGCGGCACCGGCGACCCGGCCACGCGCCTGGCCGCGGTTTCCGCACTGGTGCGCGAAGCGGGCGGAGTCGACGCGGCTGCCGACGCCGCCCGCGGATATGCCGTGCGCGCAACCGAAGTCCTCGAAGTGCTGCCCAGCACGCCGAGCAAGGAAACGCTGTCCTACTTCGCACAGGCGACTGTGAACCGATGCGGCTGAAAGAGATCCTCTTCGCGCACGTCGAAACGTGGCGGCCGTACACCGCTTGTTACGTCGGCCTCGTGGGATTGGCCGGTGCCGCACTGGCCGATCCGGGCGCGTCGCCGCTGCGGTTGCTGTGCGCCTGGGCGGTGCCGACGATCGGCTGGCTGGCCGGGCTGTACGGCGGCGACTACTTCGACCGGAACCTGGACGCGACCGCGAAACCGCATCGGCCCATCCCGTCCGGCCGGATGCGCCCCGGCACCGCGCTGGGCATGCTGATCGGGCTCACCGCCGTCGGCGGGATCATCGGGCTCGTGGTGAACTGGCGGACGATCGGCCTCGTCCTGGTCGCCTTGCTGCTCGGCATCGCGTACAGCAGTTTCTTCAAAGGGCGCGGATTGGCCGGAAACGCGGTGCGCGGCCTCATTTCGGCGTTCGCCTGCCTGTTCGGGGCGATGACCGTAGCCGACCTCCCTCCGGCTACGGTCCTCCCTCTGGCAGCTGCGTTCTGGTTGCACGACACGGGATCGAACCTCGTCGGTGCCCTGCGCGACGTGGACGGCGACCGCGAAGGCGGCTACGCGACCCTGCCGGTCCGCCACGGGCTGACCGTCGGCGTGCGGGTGGCCACCGGCACGATCCTGGTCGCTTATCTGTGCGCGGTCGCGCAGTTCGTGGTTTCGTCCGCGGCTTTCGCCGCACTCGTCGTGTTCGCCTTGTCCGCCATAGCCGCGGTGGCCGCCCTCGCTCCATTGTGGACTCAGGAAGTGACCCGGCTGCGGGCTTATCGGGCGCATACCGTGCTGGTGCTCGAACGGGTCCTGCTGGCAGGCGCGTTCGTGACGCTGGGCTGCGGTCTCGCCATCGGCGTCCCGATCACTGTGGTCGCGCTGGCCTGTGCGTGGGGGAGTCAGCGGATCCTGCGTGCCCGGCACGAGCTGGGCAAGGACAAGTCCACTGTGGACGCCGAAGCGGTTCTGTCCTTCGTGGACCAGCAGTTAGCCGGACTTGCCGCCCGCGAGACCGGATTGCGGGCACTGAACGGCTGGGCGCGGCTGATCGAGGTGCGACTGTCCGAACCGGACATGGTGATTGTCTTGTGCACCGCCGACAACGCCGTGCGACGCCTATCCGCCGACGAGCCCGAGCCGGAACTGCCCCGGCTGACGATCACCACCACCGGCGCGGTGTTCGCGGCGATTTTCCTGGACGGAACCAGCAATCCCCGCCGCGCCTACCTGACCCGCGCGTTGCGGATGGACGCGCCCGCCCGCGACATGATGCTGCTCAACCAGCTGTTCAACGAATTCCGCGGACCGCGCGGCCGAGCCACCGCCGTACCGCGCGAACCGCTGCGCACCGGGCAGCTGCCGGAGCGAGTGGTTGTCAGCGACACCACGCTGCGCGACGGTGAGCAGATGCCCGGGGTGGCGTTCCGTCCGGACCAGAAACTGGAACTGGCCCGGCGGCTGGCGGCGTTGGGCGTCCCGATGATCGAAGCGGGCTTCCCGGTGGTGTCGGAAGAGGAGAGCGCCGCGATCCGCGCCATCGTGGCCGCCGAGCTGGACACTGTCATCCAGGTGATCGCCCGCCCCGCCGACGCGGACGTGGACGCCGCGCTGCACACCGGCGCGCACAGCGTCGCGGTGTTCATCGGCACGTCCGAATCGCACTTGCGGCACAAACTGCGCATCGACGTGGACGAGCTGAAACGTCGGGTGGACCGCGCGGTGCGCCGGGTCAAGGCAGCCGGACGGCAGGCGGTATTCGCCGCCGAAGACGCCACCCGCACCGACCCGGACGTCCTCGCCGCGGTGTACGAGGCAGCCGCGGACGCCGGTGCGGATGCCCTGGGCCTCGCGGACACCGCCGGGATCGCGCAGCCGTGGACGATGCGGGAGCTGGTGGAACGGGTCGGCGAGAGCTGCCCGTTGCCGCTGGCCGTGCACTGTCACAACGACCTCGGCCTGGCCACCGCGAACTCGCTGGCGGGCTTGCTCGGCGGTGCGTCCGGGGTGCAGTGTTCGGTGCTGGGCATCGGCGAACGGGCCGGGAACGCCCCGCTGGAACAGGTCGTCATGGCACTGGAAGCCGCGATGGGGCACTCGACCGGCCTCGACCTCCCGCTGCTGGAACCGCTGGCGCGGCACGTCGCCGGGCTCATCGGCGACCGCGTGCCCGCGTACGCTCCCGTCGTCGGCGCGCACGCGTTCGTGCACGAAAGCGGCCTCCACGTGGACGGAATCTCTCGCGACCCCAGCACTTACGAGCCCTACCCACCGGAACTGGTGGGCAGGCAGCGCCGGATCGTGCTGGGCAAGCACTCCGGCCGCTCGGCCGTGACAGCCGTCGCCGCCGAACGCGGCCTGACGGTCGAACCCGCGGACATCGACGCGGTGCTGACAGAACTCAAACGCGGCGCGGTAGGCACGGACCGGGTAGCCGAACTGCTGACCCGCGCCCGCCCGGTTGCCTGACGCACCGCAGTCACGCCGCTGATGCGTACGTGAGGGGAACCCTGACGGAACCAGATTCCGTCAGGGTTCCCCTCACGTACGTTCACCGGGACCGAGGCCGCTCACCGCATCCACTGAGAAAACCCCAATGTGGCATTGGGTGCATCTCACGCACCGAACGCCACATTGGGTGCATCTGACGCACCCAATGCCACATTGGGATGCACCGTGCGGTCCTGGACATTCCTAGCCAGGGCGCGACACCTTGACTGCCATCCGTTTCAGCCAGCGTGCCCAACCCGGTCGGAAGCCTTGTCCTTCTTGGCGTTCTTCTTCGGCGACAGGCTCAGGTTGAGCCCCATCCGACGGGCGCGGGGGAGGACCACCGAGGCCTCGCCGAGGAAGGTCAGGCCGAGGAGGATGCCCACCATGTCGGTGCCGCCCGCGATGTCCGCGTGCCAGTGCTGGGCCAGCAGGACCATGCCGACGCGCAGCGGGATCAGCGAAAGCCAGATCGTCACGGTGAGCCAGTTGTACTTCTGGTGCGGGAGGCCGTCCTGCTCGTAGAGCCGGATGGTGGCGCCGCGGCCGAGGCCCTCGCCGTACGCCGCGAGCACGAAGACGCCCAGCAGCTCCCAGTCCAGCGCGGTCGCCTTCGTGACGTCGCCGGCAGCCATGTAGATGCCGACGGCGAAGCAGACCACCGGAAGGACCAGCAGCCGTTTCGTGGACATCGGCGTGCCGCGCAACCGGCGGATGATCGACCAGACGATGTAGGCGCCGCCGGCCACGAGGGCCACGATGTTCGAGATTTCGTCCAACGTCTTCCACATCGCGCAATCCGTTCCTCGGGGTCGGCCCCACGGTAGGCAGCGCACCCCCGGGCGGGCATCCACCCGGGGGTGCAAAGGAGGGTGGAATCCTGGGACCGACCGGCCTGGTTCACCAGCTGACGGCGAGCTCGGTCACCCCGCCGGTCACGGATTCCGCCCGGCGCCGCGGCGCGTCCCCGTCCGCGGCGAGGTGCAGTCCGGGGAACCGTTTCGCCAGCGCGCCGAACACCGCTCGCAGCTCGATCCGGGCGAGCGTGTTGCCCACGCAGTACCGCATCCCGTGCCCGAAACCGAGGTGCGGATTGGGCGAGCGGGTGATGTCGAACTCGTCCGGCCGCTCGAACACCCGCGGATCCCGGTTCGCGGCGTGGTAGGCGAGCAGCACCGCGTCGCCGGAGGGGATGGTCGTGTCGCCCGCCGTCAGGTCTTCGGCCGCGTACCGGACCGAGCCTCCGGTGTCCTGGATGTTCGTCACGACCATCCGCAGGACTTCTTCCACCGCACCGGTGACCAGCCCGGGGTCGGCGGTCAGCTTCGCCCACTGCGCGGGGTTCCGGATGAACAGCACGGTGCCGAGATCGATCCGGCTCATCGTGGTCTCGTACCCGGCGAACAGCAGCGCGGCCGCGAGCCGGGCCGCCTCCGGCAGTTCCACTCCGCCCGCCGCGGCCAGGTCGGAGAAGACGTCCTCGCTCGGTTCGCGCTTCTTCCGCTCCAGCAGTTCGGCCATGTAGACGCCGAACTCGATCTGCGCCGCGCGGCCCGCCTCCGGATCGCCGGTGCCCGAAAGCCGCGACGTCCAGGACCGGAACAGCTCGTAATCCTCGTACGGCGCCCCGACCAGCGTGCAGATGACCATCGCGGGCAGCCGCTGGGACAGCGCGGCGTGCAGGTCGGCGGGCGGTCCGGGGAGTTCGTCGAGCAGCGCGTCGACCCGTTCCTCGACGCTTTCCTGAAGAGCCAGCATCCGCTTCGCGGAGAACGCGGGCGTGAGCAGCTTGCGCATCCGGGTGTGCCGCTCCAGTTCGCCGTCGAACTCCTCGGTCGGACCGCCCTGCACCACCGAATCGTTGATCCGCGCCGCCGATTCCGGCGTGCGGTGGCCGCGCCGCAGGACCGGGCTGGAGGCCAGGTCCCGCACGAGGTCGTATCCGCAGGCCAGCCAGGCCTCGTCCCCGGCGGGCGTGCGGACCTTCGTCAGCGGCTCGTCCTCGAGCAGGCGGTAGTACTGCGGGGCCAGCCGGGACAGGTCCTCGCTCGGCGGAAACGGCAATTCGTACACGGAACCTCCCGATGGCCCACCGCGGTGGGAACTGCGGACGGAGCCGGAACCCGGCCCCGTGCTCCCTCCTACCAGCCGGTCCGCCCGGCGCACAGCCGTCGCCGCCGGAGCGTCCACACCGGCTCAACGCCGCCCCAATCACCGCGCCGTACGGTCGGTTCGTCCAATCGTGGCGCGGGGTCCGGCCCTGCGCCGGGGAAGGAGCGACCCGGTGAATCCGTGCCCCCTGTACGTCGCGGGCGTCGGCGCCTGCCTGCCCGACCGGGAGACGGCCGAGGAAGCCGTCGCGGCGAACCGGTACGACGTCGAGTCGGCACAGACGGACGGCGTCCGCTCCGCGTGCGTCGAGACCGAGCGGTACCCGGCGGAAATGGCCGCGATCGCCGGACGGGGCGCGCTGGCCATGGCGTCCGCCCGCGACTTCGGCACGGTCCGCGCGGTGTTCCACTCCTACGTCGACTACCAGGGCGCGCACTACTGGCAGGCCGCCCCGTACGTCGCCCTGCACACGGTCGGCCGCGACGTCCCGTCGTTCGACGTGGTCCAGGAATGCAACGGCGCGATGGGCGCGCTCGAACTGGGCCGCCGGTTCGTGACCGGCCCCGACGACGCCGTGCTCGTCACCACCGGCGACCGTTTCGACAGCCCGTGGGTCCGCCGCTGGTACGGCGACCAGTCGGTGCTCGCCGACGGCGGGAGCGCGCTGCTGCTGAGCGGTTCCGGCGGATTCGCCCGGGTCCTGTCGCTCTCGACGATGGCCGACAACTCCCTCGAAGGCGAGGCCCGCGGCGGCGGATTCGCCGGCGCGCAGCAGCCGCCGGTCGACTTCGACGCGATGCGCAAACAGTTCCACGCCAAGGACTTGCCGATGCTGGAGCACTACGGCCGGATGGCCGCGCTGTTCGGCGCCTCCCTGCACCGCGTCCTCGACGAAGCGGGCATCACCGCGGCGGATCTGGCGTTCGCCGTCCCGGTGGTGACCACCGCCGCCCGCGCCGCCGACATCGCCGACCGCTTCCTCGGCATCCCGCTGGAGCGCACCAACTGGGAATTCGGCCGCACCACCGGCCACCTCGGCACCGGCGACCAGTTCGCCGGCCTGCACCACCTGGTCAGCACCGGCCGGGCCCGCAAAGGCGACCGCATCCTGCTCCTCGGCGGCGGCACCGGCTACACCATCACCTCGGCTGTCCTGGAGATGCTGGAAGACAGCCCGGACCCCGAACGGAACTGACCATGCCCGACGAGTCCCGGCCCGCGGACGCGACCTGCCGGGAGGAGACCGGCGGTCTGTGCGAGGGGGCTCGCCCAGCGGACGCGGGTCGTCTGGCCGAGGCGGGTGATGCGGTCGAGCGGGCCCGTGCGGCCGGTCGGACTCGTCCGGCTGCCGGAAGCCGCCCGGACGACCGAATCCGCACGTCCGGCGGGAGCCGCTCGGCTGCCCCGGCCCGCGCGGCTGATCCGACCCGCCCGGTCGACCCTGCCCGGCTGACTGCCCCAACCCGTCCCGCCGAGCCAAGCCGCCCGGCCGGACCGTCCGGCCGAACCGACCCGGTCGGCGCAGGGCTGACCGCGCTTCCCCTCCTCTACTCCCGCTGCGAGGCCGCGCTGCAGCCCGGACGGACCGGCGGCGCGGTGCGCGAACACCCCGCCCGCCGGGGGACCGGGCTGCCGTTCCGGGAGGCCGCCTTCGACGCCCGGTCGCGGATCCTCGGCGTCCTGGCCTCCTGGGCGGGACTGGTGGCCGCCGAACGACAGGTCGCGGCGCCGCGGCGGACCGTGCCGGAGCTGGTGCGTTTCCTCGCCGCGCACCGGGACTGGCTGGCCGCACACCCCAGCGGCGCGGACTTCCTCGACGAGCTCTCCGACCTCATCTCCTCCGCGACCGCCGCCCTGGACGACCCGCGCCCCGCCGTCCCGGTCGGGAACTGCCCGGTCGGCGGCTGCCGCGCCCCGGTGCACCTGCGGCCCGCCACCGCCACAGTCGCCTGCGAAGCCGGGCACGACCTGCCCCCGGAGGACTGGCTCGACGTCCGCACCCAGGAGGAACACCGGCGGCGCACCGTGCCCACCAAGGAAGCCGCGCTCGCCGCCGGAGTGCCTGAGGCGACCGTCCGCCAGTGGGCCCGCCGGGGCAAACTGACCCGCTACGGCTCCGCCCGCCGCGCCGAGTACTGCTTGGACGAACTGACCGCCCTCCGCACCGGCCAGGCCCGCCCGCACGCCGGTTGACCGTCGAAGCCGGGATGCGCACCCGCCCCGATCTGCGACCATGGGGACGATCGTGTCGAAGACGGGAGCGTTGATGGACGAGTCGAGCCGCCGGGATGTGTGGCGCCCGGGCCAGGACTGCCAGGCGGTGGCCACGGCCCGAGCGCTGGGCCAGGACGTGGACAAGATCCACGGGGACGCGTGGGGCGTCGTGGGCACGTTGGGCGACAGCGTCTGCTACGTCGGCGTCGCGGACAAGGTCGAGGCGATCCACGAAGCGCTGGCGCGCCGGATCCGCGAGCGCGACCTGCCCGTCCGGCTGCTGGCCCCGAACTACTCGGGCGGGATCTCGGACGGCCAGCGCAACGGCACGCCGCAGATGCGGTACTCGCTGATCGGCCGCGAGACGACGAACGACGGGCTGTCGCTGCATTTCGAGGGCAGCGAGATCCGGGGAACCGTCGCCGTGGTGGCGTGCGACAAGCCCCCGGTCGGGGCGACGGCGGCCATCCTGGAGCGCGACGTGCCCGCGGTAGTGCTCTCCGACGGGTCCATCCGGCCGGGCACGGACCCCGAAACCGGGGAGCGGATCGACCTGGTCAGCTGCTTCCAGGTCGCCGGGGACCCGGACGCGGCCAAACGCGAGCGGTGGGCGCGCAACGCGTGTCCCGGGCACGGCAGCTGCGGCGGGATCTTCACCTACAACACGATGCAGTCGTTCATCGCCGTGCTGGGGCTGGAGCCGCTGCACATGGTGTCGCCCGCGTCCGAGGATCCGCGGCGGACCGGGGAATTCCCCGAACAGATCGTGGACTGCCTGGAAATCATGACGCAGCGGGGGATCACGCCGCGGCAGCTGGCCACCCCGGCGGCGTTCCGCAACGCCGCGGTCGTCGCGATCGCGCTGGGCGGCTCGACGAACGTGGTCCTGCACGCGCCGGAGATCGCCCGCGCGGCCGGCCTCGACTTCTGGTCGGAGGTCATGACGCAGCAGGAGTTCAACCGGCTCTCCCGGAGCGTCCCGGTGCTCGTCGACGCCCGCCCGTTCGGGCAGTACAGCATGGTGGACATCGACGCCGCCGGCGGCCTGCAGGCGGTGGTGGCGGAACTGCTCCGGCACGACCTGCTCGACGGCTCCGCGCTGACCTGCACCGGCGAGACGCTCGGCGAGCAGGTCGAACGGCTCGCCCCGCCCGCCCCGGACAGCGAGGTGATCTTCCCCGTCGCCGAGCCGTTCAAGCCGACCGGCGGCCTGCGGCTGCTCTCAGGCAACCTCGCCCCCGAGGGCGGCGCGGTGATCAAGCTGGCCGGGGTCGAGACCGGCGTCGTCGACGGCCGGTTCGAGGGACGGGCGCGCGTTTTCGACAGCGAGCAGGCCCTGCTGCGGGCACTCGTCGAGACGCCGGACGAATTCGCGGACCGGGACATGGTCGTCATCCGCTACGAAGGCCCGAGGGGCGCTCCGGGCATGCCCGAAATGCTCGACCCGACCTCCCGCATCACCGCGCTGTGCCGGAGGAAAGGCATCTCCGTCGCGCTGATGACCGACGCGCGGTTCTCCGGAGGATCGGTCGGACTGGTCATCGGGCACGTCGGCCCGGAGGCCGCGCTCGGCGGCCCCATCGCCCTCGTCGAAGACGGCGACACGATCACCGTCGACCTGAACACCGACACCCTCGAGTGCGCCGAACTGGCCGACCCCGCCGTCCACCAGGCTCGCCTGGCGAAGTGGCACCAGGCCGCCGAAGCGAACGGTGGCGTCCACCCGCTGGTCCGCCCGGTGACGTCCCGCCTGCTGCGCCGCATGCGCGCCCTCGCCGCCTCCGCGATCGAGGGCGCGGGGATGTCGGAGGTCTCTTCCTGACCGATCGTTCGTCCACTGTGGATAGCGAGCGGAGTGCTCGATCCGGGGAAAGCGAAGGCCTCCTTGCCCGCAACGGCAAGGAGGCCTTCATCAGTCCACTATGGACTTACCACCACGGCGTCACCGGCATTTCAGGACGCCGTCGGAGATCGCCACTCCGCCGACCGTGCCGTTGGCAGCGGGAGTGAACACGAACCGCCAGCCCGGCTTCTCCGCGATGGGCATCTCGAACCGCCCGGCCTCGGCGAGCTTCAGGCCGCGCGCGTCGTACGCCTTGTGCAGGTCCGCCAGCGACGAGCCGATGCCGATGCCCTCCGCGGTCTTGGCGTCGGGCGGCGCGCCCAGCTCGTGCACGCCGTTCTTGCCGAACGACGCGCCACCGGCCGCGGCGAACGCCTTGTCGCGCTCTTCCCGCTTGCCCGCCAGTTCGGCGCTCGCCATCGCGGAGTCGGCCGCCAGCTGGGCCGCTTCCGCGTCCTTGGCGGCTGCTTTCGCCAATTCCGCGGCGGACTTGCCGGTGTTCTCCTTCGAGTCCCGGTCCGCCGCGTCGGACTTGGCGTAGAGCTCGTCGGCCTTCTTCTGCGCCGCGGCCTCGGCCGCGAGTCTGGCCTGGTCCGGCGCGGGGCCGCCCTGCCAGCTCAGGACCGTGCAGCCGTCCAGCATGGAGACCGGCGCGTTGGCGAGCTTCCCGGTGGCGAGCGCCGCCTCCTTGGCCATCCCCGGCGCAATGCCGCGGTAACCGCCCGCGCCGAAGACCTCGGCATGCGCGGCGGCGGTTTCCGCCGGAGCCGCCGCGGTCCCCGACGAACACGCCGCCAGCCCGCTGACAGCGGCGACCGCCACGACCGCACGGCCTGCGGACAGGACAAAACCCTTGTGCATCTGATTCCCCTCGTACGGACCCAATCCCACGGGTCGTCGTTCCCGGTGCACCGAGATATCCGACAACCTACCGGAACCGGACGAGGCCTCCCATCGATTACCGGACAGCGCGACGGGCGGGTCTGATCGCCGCGACACGGCTGGGTCGCCGCGGCAGCGGGACCACTATGGGATCTCGCCTTGGCGAAAACGCGCATCCGCCGACGGTTGTGTGCGTTCGAGCGCGCTTATTTCCGCGATTTCCGGCGGCGCGGCATTTTTTGCGCGAACGCCGTCAGCTCCACGGTTTGCTGAGGAACAAGTAGCCGCGCTGAGGCTGGCCCGCGTTCCCCTTGCGGCCGACGTCCTTCGAGGCCACGAGCAGCCCCGCCGCGAGCAGAACGATGATGATCCCACCGAGGATGACGAATGCTTCGAGCATGATTCCCCCTGACGGCCGGCTGTTCTCCCTCATGGTCCGACATCGCCACTCTATTCCGCCCCGGAGCCCGCGGCGGGAAACTTGAGGATTGCTTAGGCTCGGTTGAGCGGAATTTAGGGTCCGCGCGAATATTCCTCGCGCGCGGAGCGGAGATAGTTCCGTACCCATACGGTCCGGTTCCCGGATTGCTACCGCCCGGCCGGGCACCGGAAGGTGACCTTCCTGCCTCAGGAAAGGAAACCGCTGTGAACAGACCCCACCGGACACTGGGCTTGCTGGCCGCCGGGCTGGCCGTCCTCTCCGCCCCGCTCCTCGACGGCACTGCCCAAGCAGCACCGAACACGACCGCGGTCGCTCCGACCGGCGACACGCACATCCCGCCCGCCATGCGGCCGCAGTTCTACCACGGGCAGGACAGCTCGGTCGCGGAGTTCCCGTTCATCGTCGCCGGCCTGCGCGAGGGCGGCACCCGCCCGCAGGGCCAGACCTGCACCGGCTCGGTCGTCGCGCCGCGCAAGATCCTGATCGCGGCGCATTGCAAGGCCGCCGAGGGCAAGAAAACGTTCCTGTACGGCCTCGACGACCTGAACGCGGGCGGCGGCACCCGGGTGGGCGTCGTCAGCTACGAAACCCACCCCAAATACGTGAACTTCGACCAGGGCTACGACGTCGCGATCGTCACCACGGACGCGGACATCCCGGTGCCGAACGGCCAGTACGCCAAGGTGGCCACCTCCGCGGACACTGAGCTCACCAAGCCTGGCAAAGAGGGGGTCGGCGTCGGCTACGGCAAGAAGGACTTCAACGACGACTCGCGGGACGTCACCGTCAACAAAGCTACCCTGCCGATCCGCGAGGGCTCGAACTGCCAGGGCGTCGGGGCCGGTTTCCAGGACGCCACGATGATCTGCGCCGGCTATTCCAACGGTGACCCGACGATCCTGCCCGGCGACAGCGGTGGCCCGCTGATCGTGGACGGCAAGGTGGTCGGCGTCGCGTCGTGGAGCCGCAGCGACTTCAAGTGGTACAGCGTCTACGGCAGGCTCAACAACGACATGGGGGACTGGGTCGCCGAGCAGATCGGGAACGTCGGCACCGACAGCTTCTCCCTCGGCGCCACCCCCGGTTCGGTCCAGGTCGACCCGGGCATGTACGTCTCGGCCAGCCGTGGTTCGGCGCCACCCCGGTCGCCGAGCACCTGCGCTGGCTCGACCGGGTGGACGAGGTCATCGCGAACACGACTGACCGCACCCTCGTCCTGACCCTCCTGGCGAGCTGCCTCCCGTCCCGGCTCCAGATCGGCGACCCCGACGCACTGGCGGCGATGGACGCCGTCCCGACCGCGGTCTCGTCAGCCGAACAACAACGCCAGCTGGCCCGGCTGCACGCCAACGTCGCCGACGCATGCGTGTGGATCGGCCACCACCGACGCGCAAGCAGCCTGGTGCGCAGCGCAATCGAACTCGCCTCGGACTGCGGCGCCCCGTACCTGATCGGCATCGCACGCTCCACCGGCGTCCACACCGACTGGCTCACCGGCAGATGGGACGGACTCGACGACAAAGCCCGCTCCCTGCTCGCCGAATACCGGCAGCTGCTGCCGATGAGCGGCGAGCTTTCCCTGGTGCTGGGTTTGCTGGCGACCGCCAGGGGAGAATGGGACCGGGCCACCGCCCATTTCGCCGCGGTCGGCCCCGACGAACCGGAGAACGCGGTGACCCCGGTCGTGCTCGCCGCGCACGCCGGAATCGCGAGCATGCTGCTGTCGCACTCCGACAACGAGGCTGCCGCAGCCCGCGCGGACCTCGGCCTGGAGCTATTGCGCGCCAAGGGAGCCTGGTCCTGGTCCGGCGAGTTGCTGCCGGTCGCCGTCGAGGCGTACTGCCGCATCGGCCGCACCAGAGCCGCCGCCGCGTTGATCGACGAGGCCTCCCAGGAAGTCCCCGACCTCGATGCACCCTTGGCGACCGTCGCCCTGCTCTTGTGCCGCGGCATCCTCTCCGCACATCGCCACGACCATGCGCGCGCAGCTCACTTCTTCCACAAAGCAAGCGATGGCTACGACCGCCTGCCCGCCCCATATCCCGCTGCCTTGGCGAGAGAACAGTTAGCACGCAGCCAGCTGGCGATGGGCGAACCGGGCGCCGCCGAGGCCTTCCCGGCCCTGGCAGAGGATTTCGCCCGCCTAGGCGCGACCCGGGCCGCCGCCCGCCGCCGCCACACCCACCGCGCGACCGGCGCAGTAGCCCCGTCCCGGCGTGGCAGACGTGGTTACGGCAACGAGCTTTCGCCGCGGGAACAGGACGTCGCGCGTCTTCTGGCGGACGGGCATACCAACCGCGAGATCGCGGAGGTGCTGTTCCTTTCGCGCCGCACAGTGGAACAGCATGTGGCCAGCGTACTGCGAAAACTCAAGGTGGCTTCGCGGGGCGAGCTGGCTGCTGCCAGGTGAATCTGTGGGCTGCGCTTGGGTGTCAACGCGTGTCTGAGGGACGCATCGCCACCGTTGTGGCCACTGTGGACACGGTCAGCAGCACCACGACACAACCCGCCGCGATCGACAGCAGCGGAACCCATGGCAGGTCGAGCGGGATGTCGAGCCCGGCCGAACGCACCGCCTGCCACAGTCCGCCCACTGCCAGTGCCACCGCCGCCGCTCCCAGGACGAGGCCGGTGAGCGCGATTCCCGTGCCCTCCCACAGAACCATCCGCAACACTTGTGCGCGTTGGGCGCCGAGCAACCGCAGCTGGGCGAACTCGCCCGCGCGCTCGCTGAACGACATCGTGACCGTGTTGGCGACAGCGAACAGCGTGTACAGCAAGGCGAACCATGCCAGCAGTTCCGCGCCGATTCGCATGCCGTCCTCACGGAACCCCGCCGAAGTCGCCAGCCATGCGGCCGTCGACGTCACCTCGTAGCCCTTCGCTGCCAACAGGTTTTCCACCCTGGCGGCGTCCGCCGGATTGTTCAGCGCCACGTGCAGCGCGGGCGGACGGGCTCCGACCGCGCGGTGGTGGGCCACGAGTTGTTCAGGCAGCAGCAGGGGAGCGGTCAAAGGCGGGCCGTCATAGAGAGCCACCACCTTGACCGGAACCGTTGCGCCATCGGGCATCCGGAGGCCCACCGAGTCTCCGACCGTCAAGCCGAAGCCCGCCGCTTGCCGCCTCCCCAGCATCGCGGCCGAGCCGGTGAGCTGAGCCGGGTCGCCGGTGGTAGTGCCCAGTCCGAGTACGTCGGAGACACCTTTCCCCGCGACGCCGAGGGCAGCCATCTCCCTGCTTGTGCGGTGGACCAAAGCGCTTACAGCCGCGTCCTCGACTAGCACTGCGGCGCGGACGCCCGGCACAGCTGTGTCCAGGTTGTCCCCAGTAGCCCGCAGTTGCGACGTGTAGAGCTTCGCCGCACTCGCCCGCCCCGCTGCCCCGAGCTCGTGCCCGCCAGCAGGGAGCCGGTGATTCCGATCGTGACTAGGACTGGAGCCGCGCAGGACGCGGTCCGGCGGATCGCGGCGCGCAGGTTCTCTCGCGCCAGCAGACCGCTGGCTCCGGTGAACGCGGCCAGAGGCGCGACCACAAGCCCGGTGAGCCGCGGGACGAACACGGGTGCCAGCAGGGCCAGGCCGACCACGATCGGCTGGGCGGTGAACAGGGCGAGCGGGAGCTGGCCGTCCGGGGGCACGCGCGGCAACAGCACCATCAGCCCCAGGCCGACGGCAAGGCCCAGCACCCCGAGAAAGCGGCGGCCCCGCGGGATCGGCCGGGTGTCCACGACCGCCTCCCGGAAGGCTTCCACCGGCCGGATAGCACCGGCCCGGCGCGCGGCGGGCCACGCGCCGAGGATCGCGACTGCCAGGCCGAGCACGAACGCCACCAGCATCGGCGCGACCAGCCGCGACGGTGTCAACGGCAACTCGATGCCGGCGGGCAGCACCTGCCTCCATACGAGGACGTCGCCGAGCACCGAGGTGAGCGGGACGCCGAGCAACGCGCCCGCCGCTGCCGCCGCCGTGCCGAGGACCGTCGTCTCCGCCAGCACCATCCGGCGCACTTGGCCGGGACCGGCGCCGGCCATCCGCAACAACGCCAACTCGCGGCGACGTTGCGACACCGTGAACGAAAAGGTGCTCGCCACGATGAAAACCGTCAGGAATCCGCCGATGCCGGCGAACAGCGCCAGCAGGCTGCCGGCCTCGGCCAGAGCTGTCCGGGCGGCGGGGCCGGCAGTGCTCTTCCCGTCTCCCGACACTGCGATCACCGTGCCGGACGCGGAAATCATGGCCACGCCGAAAACCAGCGTGAGGAACGCTCCCGCGAACGACACGCGCCTGCCGCGCAGGGTGTGCAAGGCGATCCACAGCACGTCAGCCGACCTCTTTCGGCACGGTTTCCTCCAGCGTGGTCATCAGGTCGGCGACCACCCGAGCGGTGGGATTGTCCAGATGGCCGGAGATCCGGCCGTCCGCCAGGAACGTCACCCGATCGGCGAAGGCGGCGGCTACCGGGTCATGCGTCACCATCACGACGGTCTGGCCGTCGTCATCGACGAGTTTCCGCAGCAATTCGAGCACCTGGCGACCGTTGCGGCTGTCCAGGGCGCCGGTCGGTTCGTCGGCGAACACCAC
The DNA here is from genome assembly GCF_006704225.1 of Amycolatopsis sp. Poz14. Taxonomy (NCBI): domain Bacteria; kingdom Bacillati; phylum Actinomycetota; class Actinomycetes; order Pseudonocardiales; family Pseudonocardiaceae; genus Amycolatopsis; species Amycolatopsis sp. Poz14. The sequence goes on along the minus strand of NZ_JACLHD010000001.1, from coordinate 6,553,753 downwards.
CTCGGGGTTGCCGGCCAGCGCACGCGCGATCGCCACCCGCTGCTGCTGGCCGCCGGACAACGAGGCTGGCCGGTGGCCGGTCCGGTCGCCCATCCCGACCTGTTCGAGCAGTTGGCGCGCACGATCGGCTCGCACCCCGCGCCGGGCAAGACGCAGCGGCAGCGAAACGTTTTGCACGGCGGTCAGGGTCGCCATCAGGTTGAAACTCTGGAACACGAACCCGATCCGGTCCCGGCGCAACGAGGTGAGCTTCCGCTCGGACAAGGCGCTGATGTCGGTGTCCCCCAGGAAGACCGCGCCGTCGGTGGGCCGGTCCAGGCCGGCCGCGCACTGCAGCAGCGTCGTTTTCCCCGAACCGGAGGGACCCATGACAGCGGAGAACGTGCCGCGGCGGAATGCCAGGTCGATCGCGTTCAGCGCCACCACCTCGTGCGGGGCGGCGCCGTGCACTTTGGTCAGGCGCACCAGACGAACGGACTCAGCCGACGGTGAAGATCCCATGCGCTCAAGCCAACCCTGGTTCGAGCCTTCGCGCACGGGCCCAGGCAGGTGTTCAAAGGTAGTGCTGGGTATACCTGCGCGGCCCGCGCCGACGGACCTATGGTGGTTTCCGAGGGAGGGAGCCATGGTGCGGGACAGGTCGAAAGCCGGCGTGGTGCGCTCGGCGGCGTACTTGCTGAGCGGTGTGCCGCTGGGCGTCGGCTGCCTGCTGGTCATCGTGGCGACGGCAGGCGCGGGAGTTGCGCTGTTGCCGGTCGCGATCGGGGTGGTGCCGTTAATCTTGTTGTGCCAATTGGGAATCCCCGTCGCCAGAGTGGAGCGACGCAGGCTGGGGTGGGTCAGCCCCGGGCCGGTGCGGGCTGCCCTCCGCTCGTCGTGCGCGGGCGGGTGGTGGCGCCGGTCGAAGGCCCGGTTGCGGGAACGGGTCACCTGGCAGGAGCTGGGCTACACCGCCCTGCTCGCCACCCTGCTGTGGGTGTTCGACTTGATCGTCGTCCTCGTCGGCGTAGTGCTGCCCGGCGCGATGATCGCGGCTCCGCTGGTGGTGGCGTTGTCCCCGTCCGAATGGGTGCCTTCCGGGGCGGCGATGGTGCGAAGCGGTCTCGTCTGGGCGATAGTGCCTCTCGGAGCTGCCGTGCTGGCGGCCGCTGTGTTCGTTCTGCCCGCGGCGGCAGGCGCGCGGGCCAGGGTGAGCCGGGCGATGCTGGAGCCGGCCCGCGGAGGCGACGAGCTCGAACTGGTGGAAGTGCGGCGCTCACGGGCCCGGATGGTGGACCAGCACGAAGCCGAGCGCCGCCGGATCGAACGAGACCTGCACGACGGCGCCCAGCAACGGCTGACGTCGCTGGCGATGGTGCTGGGCCTGGCCCGCACCCAGCTGGACGGCGGAAGCGGCCCCGGCGCCCTGGTCGACCGCGCCCACACGGAGGCGAAACTCGCGCTGGCGGAACTCGGCGACCTGATCCGCGGCATCCATCCCAAGATCCTGTCCGACCGGGGATTGGACGCCGCGCTGGGCGACCTGGCGGACCGGTGCGCCCTGCCGGTGCGGGTGGACACCGCAGTCGGCACGAGACTGCCGGATTCGGCGGAGAGCGCCGCCTACTACGCCGTGAGCGAAGCCCTGACCAACGTCGTCAAACACAGCGGTGCCGATCGGGCCGAAGTCGTCGCGCGCTACCAGCAAGGCGTGTTGCTGGTGGAGATCCGGGACAACGGCCGGGGCGGTGCCGACCAGGAGGGTGGCGGCGGCCTGAGCGGGCTGGCCGACCGCGCGTCGGTGGTCGGGGGAACGGTGGCGCTGTCCAGCCCGCCCGGCGGCCCGACGGTGGTGCGCGTGCGCATCCCCAGCGAGCCCCTGCCGTGACCGGGCTGCGGATCGCGGTGGCCGAGGATTCGGTCCTGCTGCGCGAGGGGCTGGTGCGAATCCTGGAATTCCACGGCCACCGCGTGGTCGTCCAGGCAGGCACCGCTCCGGAGCTCCTGGCAGCACTGTCCCGGACGAAATGCGACCTCGTGATCACCGACGTGCGGATGCCCCCGGGAAACGCCGACGAAGGACTGCGCGCTGCCTTGCGGCTGAGAACCACGCAGCCGGCTTTGCCCGTGCTCGTGCTGAGCCAGTACGTGGAGCAGACCTACGCGGCCGAACTCCTGAGCTCCGACTCCGCGGGAGTCGGCTACCTGCTGAAGGACCGCCTCGGCGACATCGACGTCCTCACCGACGCGATCCGCCGCGTCGCCTCCGGCGGAACGGTGATAGATCCGCAAGTGGTTCGCCAATTGCTCGCCAGGAACCGGGAAAGCCCCGCTGTTTCCCGCCTGACCGCCCGCGAGCGCGAAGTGCTGGACTACATGGCCCAAGGCGCGAGCAACGCCGCGATAGCCGCCCAGTTGTCGGTCACCGAAGCGGCGGTGGCCAAACACATCGGCAACATCTTCGCCAAGCTGGAGCTGCCCGTCGCGCCCGACACACACCGGCGAGTCCTCGCGGTCCTGGCCTACCTGCGCGAATCGCCCTGACCCATCCTGCGGTCCAGGTTCGGTCCGCCGGGTGCCCAACGCTGGCCCACGCGCGTCGATCTGCGGCAGCAACGAGCAACGGACAAGCGCGGGTTCCGGACTCACCCGTGCTGGATCGGCTCGCCATCGTCCGCTGACGCGCGCACTGTCCGGCCGGATGCACCAGACGTTGACATCATCGTCAGCGTGACAGCGACCTCGAAGCCTGCGGGCGACGTTCTGGCGGCCGCGGCACGACGAGCGGGCTTGAATCCTGCCGGAGCGGTTCTGATCCGCGACGGATCCAACCTGATGTACCGGCTCGTCGGCGGCTGTGTCGCTCGCATCGGCCCCGCCGGCACTGAGAAAGCCGCAGAATTCCAGATCGAGGCGGCCCGCTGGCTGGCAGGCACTGGCATCAACTCGGTCGCTGTTCTGGACGACATCGCCCAGCCGGTCGTCGTCCATGACCGGCCGGTGACCTGGTGGCGGGAACTGCCTGCGCACCGCCCCGCCAGCCCCGCCGAACTGGGCGGCATTCTCCGGTTGCTCCACCGCCTGGAGCCGCCGGCGCACCCTGTTTTGCGGATGTTCGATCCGTTCGCTGGGGTCGCCGGCCGGATCGCTGCGGCGCGGCACCTTCCGGACTACGACCGTGCCTGGCTTGCGCACCAGGTCGGTGTTCTGCGCGAACGGCTGCAGCGAGAGCGAACACGCCATTCTCCGACGGTGATCCACGGGGACGCGTGGCAGAACAACGTTGCTGTGCTCGCAGACGGAAAGCCGGTGCTCCTCGATTTGGAGCACGTCTCGCTCGGAGACCGCGACTGGGACCTGATTCCGCTCGCGGCGGACTTCGCGGACTTTGTCCGGGTGAGCCGATCCGACTACCGCGATTTCGCCACAGCCTATGGCCGTGACGTCACCACGGCGGCGTCTTTCCGGACGTTTGCCGACATCCAGGAACTGCGGTGGGCGACCTTTGTGCTGGCAAAGGGCGCGACGAGCACCGACGCCGCGCGGGAAGCATCGCACCGCATAGCCTGCTTGCGCGGCGAGATCCCGAAGCCGTGGACGTGGAATGCCTTCTGACGGAAGGAAACGACTGCAGGCCATCCGCGTCAGAAGGCCCCGATTGGTGCTAGGTGTGACTCTGCTGGGCACCACGGCGCCGGTCTGCCGCAAGAAGCGCCGGGAGCTCGTCGAGGGAACCAATAACCCAGTCGGCATGCCGGCGCACTGCCGGGTCGTCGGCCCACAGGAAACCCCACGGGCCGCGCCGGATCAACGCCGTGCGCAAACCCGCGGCCCTCGCCGGCACGACGTCGTTGTCACGGTGGTCGCCCACGTAGACAATCTCGCTTGGCTCGCCGGGCGCCAGCTCGATCAGCCGCTCGAAGAACCGCGGATCAGGCTTCGCCACACCCCACTCGCCGGAAGTGCCGATGTGGTCGACCGGCAGATGCAAGGCACGCAAGAGATCTCCCGCACGGGCCGTCTGGTTCCCGGCGACACCCAGCCAAAGGCCTAGTTCCCGAAGCCCCGAGAGCGAGGAGCGAACGTCAAAGTAAAGATCGTCTTCATTTATCTGCTCACCGCGACCAGCTTCTTCACGGAGCTGCCGCTCGAGCGCAAGATCGAATCCGGGGCGGAAGTACTCGAAGGTCTCGGCGTTGTCTCGGCCCTGCGCCGTGACGGCGCCGAGCACCGCGGAGAAAGTGTGCCGAGGCACGTTGAGCCAATCGGACCACTCACCCCATTCGCGGGAGTCATCGAGCAGCGTTTCACCGACGTCGAACACCACAGAAGTGACCATGTACTACTCCTACGGCAAGACCGCTCTGAACGAGTCGCCCGGCGGCGAGACCGTGCTCCTCGATCTGGGACCAAAGCGATCGACGCGTCCGAGGCCAACGCGGTGCTCAACCTGAGGTATGAGGTGCAGCGATCTGCACGGTACAACAGAGACATGGAGATCGACGAAGCGAAGCGCGCTGCCCGTGAGCGTGTCTGGGCAGCGCTTGACGCCGAAGCGGTGGACCCGAGGGGCGCTGCTGGGTGCATTCCGTCATTCGCTGGAACAGCGGCAGCAGCGGAGCGTTTGGCCGCGCTGGACGTTTGGCGGGACGCACGGGTGGTCAAGTCCAATCCGGATCGCGCTCAACTGCTGGTGCGGGAGAGGGCTTTGCGGGACGGAAAGATTCTCTGCATGGCCGTGCCCGCGATGGACAACCCGAACCCCTTCTACGCGCTCGATCCGGAAAGGGTCAGCATTGAAGCCGCGCAGAGCAAGTATGCTGCCGACGTTGCCCCGACGGTAGGCCCCGGACAGATGAAACCGATAGACGTCGTCGTTTGCGGCAGTGTCGCAGTCGACAGGCGAGGCGCGCGAGTCGGAAAGGGGGCAGGCTACTCGGACATCGAGGTTGCCCTCCTGTCGGAAGCTGGGCTGATCGGCCCGCAGACGACGATCATCACCACCGTGCACGAGCTTCAAGTCGTGGATACCGATCTCCCCGAAACCGAGCACGACTTCAGCGTTGACGTCATCGTGACGCCAACGCAAGTTATCTACTGCGAAGCGCGCCGCCGGCCCGCTGGGATCGTGTGGAGTCATCTGAGCAGCGAGAAAATCCGGGCTGTCCCGGCGCTGTCGCGGCTCTTCGCGCGCCGCTGACGCGCAGTCGCCGTTAGTTGGCACCTGGTTCGCGCAGGATACGTACAGGGGAGGGATGAATGAGCGACAAATCGCGGTGGCTGTATCTGGTAGTCACTGCTGCTCCGCCGGTCCTGCGGATCCAGGAGCTCGTCGGGACGCTCACCTGCGAGGGCTGGTCGGTCTGTGTCATCGCCACTCCGAACGCGGCGTCGTGGATCGATCTGGACGAATTCGCTGCTGCGACAGGCTGCATCACGCGGGTTCACTCCGGATCCCCGCAGCAACGGGAGTCGCTTCCTCGCGCAGCGGCTGTGCTGGCGGCGCCGATGACGTTCAACTCGATCAACAAGTGGGCGGCCGGATTCAGCGATACCTTCGCTCTGGGAATTCTCAACGAGATGCTTGGCACGGGTGTCCCGATTGTCGTTGTGCCGTGCGTGAAAGCCATACTGCGCAGGCATCCTGCGTACGGCGAGAGCGTGGCCAGACTGGTCAACGCGGGTGCCTCCACGATGGATCCGGATGCTGTGACTGTGCGCGCCGACGACGGTCTGGCCACCTTCGACTGGCCGCAGATCGTCGCGGCTTTACGAGACGTAAAGGAACTCTCAGGATGTTGAAGGCGAGGCGCTCGCACTGCGACTGCTCGCCTCTCCATTGCAGGCTTGCCGGTCGGAATCCTCCGCGCGGTGCTGGGAGTCGCTGCGACTTCCCGGGGGAGCTGGACGGTTGGACCCGGTCACGCCGTGCGGGATCCCCGGGAGAGGCTGTGCATGCAGCGGGCGTCGCCAGAACGGGCTTGGGGAACGGGTTCTGTTGCGGCCGCTGCGGGGATCGCGCGCCTGGGACAGTTGGCCCAGGCATACGGGGCGGCGCGGTTGCGGTGGGTCTGGTTGGAGCGAGCAGGTCACGGTAGTTGCGCCTCTTGCGACTCGCTCTGCGGGACCTGCCGCGTCAGGCCCGGCGACCGAAGAGAAGGGCCACCGGGCTGTCGTTTTACTCCCTGGGGCGGACCAGATGCCTCACCCCACGCAGCTGGGAATGACACATTTGAGGATGTAGTTGACCTGTGCGTGGCGTTCGTTGTTTCCCTGCGTGGTCATCGTGAACAGCCCGCCGGCTGTGCCGTCGAAGGAATTGGAGCCGGAATAGGGGAGGTTCCAGTGCGCGTAGGCGTAGCCTTGCCCCCCCGTTCTCTCGATCGTGTAGTTCACCCAGCCTTCGGTGCCGGTGAACGCCCCGCAGCTGTCGGACCGCCAATAGACCGCCGTGTGCGGCTGGATCCGGCTGGACGGTTCGGTGTCCCAGCACCCGTGGTCGAGGTGCGACGCCTTGAGGGTCAGGACCCGGTTGGTCTGGTTGAACAAGGTCACGTAGGCCTCGAAGGCCGAATCCGGACCCCGGCGGGGGACCGCGGCCGACGTCCCGGCGGACGTGAGCGCATTCAGCACGAGGACGGCAGCGAGCGTCAGGAGCAAACCGGTCTTTTTCATGGCACCCCTCGGCGATAGATGGATTTCCGACTGCGAACTTTCAGCATTGCACCGATGTCAAGCTCCGTTTCTGACGTATTCGGTGCAGCGGCTCCGAATGTGTCAGCCGTGGGCCTTGGGGAAATCAGAAAAGGTCGCATGTCCCGGGACATCTGGCCGAGAATGTTGCCTAGCGAAATTGTTGCCGCGCGAAGAATAAAGCGGGCCGCCTGGTTTCGCGGCGCACCTAATGCGGTTGCCGATGGTCACCTGATCGTGGTGGTCTGATGCGGTGATCGACATCGAGTGGGAGCATCCGCTGCACCAGCGCGGCGTTGCCTCGGGCCTGGCCGTGACGAGCGGTCACGTCATCGTCCACGAGCGCAGCACCAGGCTGGTGAGCCTCGACCCGGCCGACGGTGCTGTGCGGTGGGATGTTCCGATCGGCACGTGGCCGCGAGCGATTGCCGTCGTCGGTGAGCGTTGCCTGGTGATCCCGCAGAACAACCCCCGATTGTCCTGTTTGGACCTCGCGGCCGGGCGCGAGATCTGGTCCGCGCACGTCCCCGCAACCCCCGGGCATCTGGTCGTTTCGGCGAACGTCGTGCTCGTCGGCGGCTGGTGCGGGTACACGCCGCTGCGCGCGTTCGACCTCGCGACGGGGCGGCTCCGCTGGGAAACCGAGCAGCGAATCCGCACCGTGCTGCCCGTGCCCGCCGGTGACGGCTTCCTGATCGGCGTACCGGGCGACATCCGGGTGCGCTTGATCGATCGGCGCGACGGCCGGGTACGGGCCGCATGGCGGCTTCCGCAGCCGCTCGTGGACAACGACGCCGGATCCAGCATCGCAACGGTCGGGCCCGGCCGTTTTCTGCTGCGTTGCGGCCGACGTGCCCTGCCTGAAATCGACCTGTCGTCCGACACTGCCCGCGAGTTCGTCCAGGCCGAGACTGACCTTGTGGCTGCGGCGCCGGAACAAGCCGGAGGATTGCTGTGGTTGCCTGAACCCCGCGGCTACACGGTCGTGGACCCCGCCGGAGGACGCCTGCAGTGGCGGGTCGATGTCGGGGAGCGGCTCGTCGGCCAGGTGTTCCCGACCGCCGGCGGCTTCCTGATCGCCGGCACCTCCGGCGTGCTGTTCCACCTGACTTCCGACGGACGGCTCGCCAATCGCACCCGCGTGGCCCGGCGGATCTGGGCGCTGCGCAGCGCCGCCCCCGATCGGCTGTTCGCGGTAGCCAAGGGGAGTCTGATCGCCATCGCGGTCAGGAACAGCGCGTGCTCATGAAAAGCGCGCGCCGCCGCCCTCCAGTTCGAGCAATTGGCGATCGGAAGACTGGAAGATCACCACGTTGTTGATGTTCACCGTCCACTCGTTGACGAACCTGTCCGGGTGAAAATAGGGCAGCCGGATCTCCTGCATCCGCGCGGCGAGCATGCCGCTGGCGACCCCGGTGAACGCGGGCTGGCCGGGCATCACCTCGAGCAGCACCTCGTCCGCCAGGACCAGCCCGGGCCGCAACGAGACGATCAGGGACGGCGACACGGGAAAGTCCGACCGGACAAGCACTTCCACCTCGAAGCCGGGCGGCCGCGCCGTCGCCGCGTACCCCGGCGGCGAGTCCTGCGCGAGCTTGGCGGCGACCACGGCGGCGGCGGACGCAGCACTAGGAGGCTGCGGCGGGGACGGCTGGCCTGGAACAGGGTGGATGTCGCCGAAATCGACCGTCAACGGACCGAACCGCAGCGGACCGGGCTCGATCGGCCGGACCACCACCTGCGCGGTGCTGGCCAGTCGCTCGTCGTCTTCGTATCCCGCGGGCAGGAGCAGGTCGACGTCGGTTTCCGGTCCGAGGTCCTGGCCGAGCCCGCGCGCGAGGGCCTCGGATTCGGCGAGCAGGTTGAGCGCGAGGTCTACGACGTCGTCGACCGCGTCGACGAGGTCGCTGCCCAACTCGTCGATCCGCTCCTCGCGCCGGCCCCGCAGGCCCAGCCGGCTCGACCGGGGGAGTTGCTCCCGGGCCTTCTCGTAGGCCTTCGGCCCGAAGAGCGGAAGCGCCTCGGTCAGCGCCCGGAAGGCCGCCTCGTTCAACGTGTCCAGCGCCGCGGGCACGGCGTCGGGGCGGCCCGCGGAGAGGGAGCACAGCGCCACGTACCGCTCGGCCACCGCGATCTGCAGCGGGGACTTGGCTGAGGCTGCCGCGGCGGCCTCGCGGAACAAGTCACGCGCGCGGGCCAGCTCGGCGGCCCGAGAGCGCGGCTCGGGCGCGGTGCTCGCGTCGCGCAACGCCCGCTGCCCGGCCCCCAACGCGACCGTGTACCGCTGATCCAGCAACTCGTCCAGTTGACGGCCGATCCCGGCCATCTGCTCGCTGAGGCGGTCTTCGCTGGCCACGAGTTCGCCGAGCAGCTCCGAGGCCAGCCCGCTGAGCTCGTCGTTCCCGGTGAGCGCACGGATCAGCTGGGAAGCGCCGTACTTCGCGGCGATCGTGGCGATCGCGGTCAATGGCTCCACCTGGCTCACCTTAAGGCCAGGTCAGTGCGCGCAGGTCCGGATTGAGTCATCCGGGTCAGGCATCGGACTCGGTTCGGCTGGAGTACTCGGCCAGGAGCGCTTCGAGCTGTTCGGTCATGAAGACGTAGTAGTCGCGCATTCGCCGCAGCCGGGCGCGTTGCTCGGCTGCCAGGTGTTTGCCGTGTTCTTGTGCGCTCTCGGCCAGCTCGAGCAGTTCGCGGGTCGCGTTCACCTGGTGCTGCAGGCAGCCGAGCCAGGCGTCGTCGCGCCAGCGGTAGACGAACTGGCGGCTGCCGGGGTTCTTGGTCCGCTCGACGACGCCGTTGACCATGAGCAGCCGCGTCATCTCGGACACGGAACCCTTGCTCGCGTCGAGCGCGTCCTGGAGTTCGCCGAGGGTCAGGGGTTTTTCGCTGAGCAGCAGCACGCCGCTGGTGCGGCCCGCCATCGGCGGCCAGCCCATCGCCCGGCCGATGCGCAGGCCGAAGTCCTCGACGAGCGCGTGCTCGGCGGACCGGTCGGGCAAGGTCATCGGCACCTCACGGTAGCTCAGGAAAAACTGAACGTTCACTCTTGACTGAACGTACGGCCGGGGATCATTCTAGCCGCCACGGAGACCGGCGAAGGGGCAGGCACATGGCGGACAGCGGCTGGGACCTCATCGTGGTCGGCGCCGGATCCTCGGGAGCGGCGCTGGCAGTCCGCTCGGCGGAACGGGGCAAGCGGGTCCTGCTGCTCGAGGCCGGTCCGGATTACCGGTCCGCGGAGATGCCCGAAGCGTGGCGCTCGCCCAATCCCATCGTCGCCCTGCTGGACCCGGCCGCGGCCAAAGAAATGGTGTGGCGAGGCTTGGACTCCACGCGCACGGACAAACAGCTGCCGGCGCTGTACTGGCGCGGCCGGGGCGTGGGCGGCAGTTCGTCGATCAACGGGCAGATCGCGATCCGCCCGCCGATGGCGGATTTCGCTGATTGGGCGCTGCCGGGCTGGGGACCGGGCGACGTGCTGCCGTACTTCGCGAAGCTGGAGGACGACGAGGCTTTCGGCGACGAGCCCTACCACGGCCGCGGCGGCCCGACTCCGATTTACCGTATGCCGCAGGAGAATTGGGGCGCGGTCGACGCCGCGCTGCACCGCTCGGCGATCGCCGCGGGCTACGGCTGGGCACCGGATGTGAACGCTCCGGGAGCCAGCGGCGTCTCGCCGTACCCGATCAATTCCCGCGCCGGGCGGCGGGTTTCGGTCAACGACGCCTACCTGGAACCCGCCCGGGCGCTGCCGAACCTGACCATCCGCGGCGACGCGATCGTGGACCAGGTGCTCTTCTACGGCAGCCGCGCGATCGGCGTCCGGGCCGTCATCGGCGGGACGGCCACGACGGAGCTCGCCGACACGGTCGTGCTGAGCGCAGGCGCGATCCACACGCCGACAATCCTCCAGCGCTCCGGCGTGGGACCAGCGGGTCAGCTGCGGTCGCTCGGCATCGACGTCCGCGCGGACCTGCCGGTCGGCCGCGGCCTGCAGGACCATCCGATCGCGATGATCCAGCTCCCGCTGACCGAAGCGGCCGCGATCAAGACGCCGGACGACCGGCACACCAACGTCTGCGTCCGCTTCACCAGCGGCCCCGGCGCGCCCGAAGGCGACCTGATGTTCGTCTCGATGAACCAGAGCGTGCTCGCCATGGCGTTCGCGGACACCGGAGCCGGGGCCGGTTCGTACGGGGTGTGGCTCAACCAGAACTATTCTCGCGGCGACGTCAGCCTGATCTCCACTGATCCGGACGCGCAACCGTTGGTGCGCCAGCGAATGCTCTCCGACGAACGCGACCTGCCGCGGCTACGCGCCGGTATTCGAGCGCTGGTCGAACTAGCTCGCTCCGACGAGACCGCGCCGATCCTCAGCGGCTCGTTGGAGAGCGCGAACGAGGAGCTGTTCGCGGTGCTGGACAACGACAGCGAGCTAGACGATCACCTGCTCGCCACCAGCACGTGCCGGATGGGCGACCCCGGACACCGCGACACGGTCGTCGATCCCGACTGCCGAGTACTCGGCTTCGACGGCCTGCGCGTGGTCGACGCGTCGATCTTCCCTTTCGTTCCCCGGGCCAATACCAACCTGGCATCGATCATGGCGGGCGAGCTGATGGCCGAACGACTCGACCGCTAAAAGCCGAGATTCCTCTCCGCTGAAACCCGGGTCCCGCCCCCAGCGACAAAAAAGAATTCCGAATCGAACAACCGCGCTGGATCGCGCGGTAGCAATGCCGCGAAAGGCGCGCTATGGTGCTGCTGGTTCGTGGGGGACTTTGCCTGGAGGGGAAAATGACCACACTGGACAACCGGCCGAAAACGGCATTGCTGGTGATCGACGTGCAGAACGCGGTCGTTTCCGGCGCGCACGCGCGGGACGAGGTCGTCGCGAACGTGGCGGAACTGGTGGCCAACGCCCGCGAACACGCGGTGCCGGTGGTGTGGGTGCAGCATTCCGACGAGCAGCTCGCCTCGGGGAGCGAGGAGTGGCAGATCGTGCCCGAACTCGCGCCTGCGGAGAGCGAGCGCCGGGTGGAGAAGAACTACGCGGATTCGTTCGAGGGCACCGCACTGGAAGAAGTGCTCTCGGATCTGTCGGTCGGCAAGCTCGTGGTAGCCGGCGCGCAAACCGACGAGTGCATCCGGGCCACACTGCACACGGCGATCGTGAAGGGGTACGACGCGCTTCTGGTCGCCGACGCGCACACGACCGAGGACCATTCCGAATGGGGCGCCCCGCCGCCGGATCAGGTCATCGCGCACACGAACCTCTATTGGACCTACCACCGCGCGCCGGGTCGTTCGGCGGGCACGGTGCGGACGAAGGAAATGGACTTCGCCGCCATCGACTGAACCGTCTCCGCCCCTGGCCCGCCGAGGAGGGTGGCTCGGGGTTGCTGCCGACGCCGCGCTTCACGCAGGTGTCGGGCTGATGCCCAGCCTGGCCGCGACTTCGGTCCGTTCAGCGTAAGGCTGATTGCTCCAGTCGCGCGAGCGCGATTTCCTGGTTGACCAAGCGTGTCGATACGCGGTAACCGTCTCAAATGGACACTCGTCCGCCAACTGGCTCGGACGCATCCCGCCGCTGCGCCGTTCGGGCGCGCGCATTGCGCCAAACGTGAACCTACCTTCGTCGGTGTCGCGATTGCCCGGAACTGTTCGAGAATCACGAACCTCAGGTTGATCACGTTCCGTTTCCACAACGAGACGGTTGGAGGCTCATGATCCGGTCACCCGACGCCCGGGGGAGGAGATCCCTCCGCAGCTAGCCGAGTCCGGCACCGAATCCGGAAGCCCGGAGGCGGGCTTCCCCTGCGGTGCACGTCCTTTCTCTCCCGTTCCGCGCAGGAGGAAACACATGCGATCGACACGTTTCAGGCTGAGCGTCCTCGCCGTCGGCTCGTTCGGCACGCTGGCCCTCGCCATGACCACCGTGCCCGCAGCGTTCGCAGCGGCGACACCGGCCGCGGTCATGAACAGTCTCGGCTCCGCCACCGGCGGGCACTACCTCGACGACAGCGGCGCCTCGGTCGTCACTGTGCTCAACGACGCCGACGCGGCCAAGGTGCGCGCTTCCGGCCTGAACGCGCAGGTGGTGAAGTACAGCCTGAGCCAACTCGGCACGGTGAAACAGCAACTGGACGCGACCGGCGGCGTGCCCAGCGCAGGCTGGGGCCTCGACCTCGCGCACAACCAGGTCGTCGTCGACGTCTACGACGCCACCCCGAAGGCGCAGAAGGACGCGCTGCTCGAGACCGCCCGCCAGCACGGCGACATGGTCCGCGTCGAACACCATCCGGGCGCCATGTCGTTGTTCATCAAGGGCGGCGACAAGATCAGCAACGGCCAAGCGTCCTGCTCCAACGGATTCAACGTGGAGAAGGACGGCAAGAAGCTGCTCCTTTCCGCAGGCCACTGCGAAAAACTCGGCGGCGGCGGTCCGTGGAACGACGGCAAGACCGTCGACGCGGTGTTCCCCGACGAAGACAACATGCTCGTGGAGAACGCTTCGGGCGACGGACCGAGCGAGATCAACGACGGCACCAAGATCACCGAATTCGCCGACGCGACAGTCGGCGAAGAGATGAAGCGCGCCGGCATTACTTCCGGCGTGACGTCGGGCAAGGTCACCAAGGTCGACTACACCTTCGAAGCCGAGGGTTACACGGTCTACCACGAGTTCTGCACGACCGCCCACTCCGACCACGGCGACTCCGGCGGCCCGGCCTACGACGGGGCAAGGGTCTCGGCACTCTCTCCGGGGGAGACACGCAGACGTCGTGCTTCTTCCCGGCGACGCTGTCGGCCAAGCGGTACGGGGTGACGCTGCCCCAGTCCTGATCCTCGGGTGCCGTCGGGAGGCTCCGGAACCGGGCCTCCCGACGGTCGCGTCCAGGGCTTGCCGCGTTCCCAGCGGCCAAGTGGTCCACCGTCCGGCAAATCCGGCCGAAGAACCTCACGACGCAAGTCTCGCGTCCGGCGGTTGCCGCTTCGGGTGCGCACCGTCGGCCGGATCGATCATCACGGCATACGTGAGCAGGCGGACCGAGCGCTGGCGAACGGGGGAGAGACTGGCGGGCGATGAGCCTCGTGCCGAACGATCTCTCGTGCCGGAGCGATGATCTGCCCCGGCTGAAGCTCGAGCTGGCCGCTGCAGGCACTATCCGAGTGCGCCAAGCCCCTGCAGGCGCGCCAGCGCGGCGGCGGCATGTTCGCGCAACGCTTCGTCCAGTTCGCGTCGTTCTGCCGCTGAAGCTTCCGGCGATACGAAGTACTCGTCAACGTCGGAGAACAGCTTGTCGAGGACGGCGAACACGTCGTCAGGATGCAGAGCTTCGTCGTTCTTCATCAATTCCAAGTACTGCTGTTCGAATTGGGCAGCATTGATCGTGCGGTCGACAAACCGTCCGGTCAGGTCGCCGTAGTCGGCTGCGTCGCGCTTGTGCTCTTCGGCGGCGCTCATCGTCCCCCCTCCACCCAAGGCAGCAATCGCCTCCCGCGCGCGTCAAAGACCGTGCTGCACCGGTCCCCAGGCAGCCACAGGAAGCCCATGCTCAGCAGCGAACTGAGCAGCCGCGAAGTCATCCAGCAGTTCGCCCCGATCGTCGACCAACCGGCACACCATCGCGACCGGATGATGCCCGGCCGCGGAAACAAGTTCGACCGCTCGCTCCCACACCCGCGGGCGGCCACTCGAAGCGCACCGGACAGGCAGCACATGCCCAGGACGGATCAGATCTGCGGGCACCGTGCCCGGATCGGCGAGGACTCGCATGGTGCGGGCTCGGTCGCGGGCCGAGATGCCGGTTCCGGTGTCGACCGCGTCGACGGCGACGGTGAAGGACGTTCCGCTGTCTTCCGAGGCGAGTACGGGCTGGTCAGGGATCCGCAGGCGGTCCAGCCAGGCGGACGGGGCGGCGGCGTGCAGCAGGCCGCTGGAGTACCGGATGGCGAAGTGCAGCAGTTCGGGTGTCGAGGACTGCGCGGGCAGGACGAGCACGGCTCCGTCGTCGTCCTGCAGCACTGCGGGGCGGCCGGTGGCGAGGGCGAGATAAACAGCGTCGGCTGGGGCGGGGAGGGTGCAGAGGTCGGTCATCGTGGGTTTCCTTGCGGTGGTCAGGGTGCGGCGTCGCCGGTGCGCAGGCCTGCGAGGAGGGCGCGGCGGCTGGCTCGCACGTGCTCTCGCATGACCTGTTCGGCGCTGTCGCCGTCTTTCGACAGGATCAGTTCGAGGACGTGGTGGTGTTCGCGGTCGGACTGGTGCGGCCGGCCCGGTTGTTTGAGCGACGTGGTGACCAGGCGCGAGTAGGCGAGCTGGTTCATCAGGGTGCGGTAGTGCGCTTCGAGTTTGCGGTTGTCCGCGCCGACGATGATGAGGTCGTGGAATTCTTCGACGAGCTGTGCGTAGCGCGCCCGGTCGTCGGCGTCGACGGCCAGGTCGGCTTGGCGCAGGTTCTCTTTCAGCTGGTCGATCTCGGGCACTTGGCCGCGCTGGGCGAGCAGGCGCGCCGCGGCTCCTTCGAGGAGTTCCTTCATCTCGAACAGTTCCGTGATCTCCCGGCGGGACGGTGCGGTGACGAAGGTGCCGACGCGCGGGCGGATCTCGACCAGGCCTTCGGTCTGCAGCTGTTTGAAGGTTTCCCGGACCGGGGTGCGGCTGACGCCGAATTCCTCGGCGAGCGCGAGTTCGGACAGGCTCATCCCGGGCGAGACCTCGCCGGCGATGATGCGCCGCCGGATCTCGGCGATCAGCCTGCCCTGGATGGAGCCGGTGCTCGTCCCGTTGACGCCAGCCATGGTGCCTGTCTCCCTTCGCCTGCCCCGCGTTCCGCTGCCGGCCTAGGCCAGCGGATCGAGGGCGCTTCCGTCGAAGAACCTACCTGCGCTGTACACCATCGACGGGATGTCGGCGGCCTCCGCGTGGACGACCCGGCAGATGAACACCGTGTGCGTGCTGGCCAGCAGCCGCTCGCGGATCTCGACCTCCATCCGCGCGGCGCTGCCCTCCAGCAGCGGGCTGCCGTGCGGGCCCGGCGTCCAGTCCAGGCCCGCGAACTTGTCGGCGGATTTCGTTGCGAACGTGTTGACGACGTCGAGCTGCCCGGCGGACAGGATGTTGATCGCCAGGTGCCCGGTCCGGTACAGGCAGTCGTGCGTGGAGGACGTGTGCTGGACGGCGACCATCACCGTCGGCGGGTCGAGCGAGATGCTGGAGAACGCGTTGACGGCGAGCCCGCGCGGGGTGTCGCCGTCGAGCGCGGCCACGACGGTGACGCCGCTGACGAACCGGCTGTTGACCTGCTTCATCAGGTCCGGGTCGGGGAAGGTCATCGGGGTGTTCCTCGGCGGGATCGTGGAAGTCATGGCGGTCACCGGTCCTGTCCGACGGCGACGATGCCGAGTGCGGTGAGCAGGGCGCGCGGGTCCCAGGTGACCGTCTCCTCGAAGATGCGGTCTTCGCTGAACCGCGCGAAGGTGGCGCCGTTGACCGCGACGGACCGGTTGGTCGCGGGAACGCCGAGGAACGACTCGGTGTGCGAACCGGTGCTGTGCCAGCGGATGGCCGCGCGGTCGCCTTCGACGACGATCTCGTCCACGACGGTCGTCAGGTCCGGGAACGCGGAGCGGGTCGAGACGATGGAGGCTTTGAACTGGTCGCGGTCGTGTTCGGCGCCGCCGCTTTCGATCCGGCGGTAGCCGGGGCTGAGCAGGTCGTCGAGAGCGTCGACCTCGCCGCGGTCCCAGGCGCTCTCCCAGGCGGCGCGGATGCGGTCGCGCCGGGAGTCGTTGTCGGCCATCACGATGTGTCCCTTCTCTTGGTGCGGGGCGGTCAGGACGCCCGGGCTGTGCTCTTGACCTCGGCGGCCTTGACGGCGGGGTCGTCGAAAACCGGCTTCTCGCGGTGCCACAACGGCGGCAGCCGGTAGGTCAGGACGAAGACGATCGCCGCGACGCCGAAGCCGACGAAGTACGACAGGTCGCCCCACTCGGGATGCGCTTTCGCCATGGGGCCCACGTAGAACGACAGGTTCCAGAACAGCGCGGAGACCGCCGCGCCGACCACCCAGGCGACGAAACCCCATTCCAGGATCCGGCGGGAGTCGTAGAGTTCGGCGATGCGCGACCGGTCGCGCCGGTGCCCGAGCGCGTAGTCGAGCAGCAGCACCGCGCCGAACGGGGCGATCAGGTACGCGCCCAGGAACAGGAAGGTCTTGAACTTCGCCTCGAAACCTTCGTCCGCCCACAGGCTGATCGCGTAGGCGACCGCGCAGATGGCGGTGACCGCGGTGCGGCGGCTGATCGGGATCCGCAGCGTCTGCACCGAGATCGCGCCGCCGTAGACGTTCAGGAAGTTCTGCGAGAACGACGAGATCAGGATGACCAGCAGCGCCGGGATGTGGAACGGGCCGGTGAGCCGGTCGAGCGCCTCGATGGGGCTTTCGCCGGACGCGGCCGAGTTGCCCAGCAGCGCGCCCGCGATGCCCAGCCAGGACAGCGACAGGAAGTTGCCGGCGAAGGTCCAGATGCCGGTGGCGCGGTTGACGCGGTTGCTGTCGGGCAGGTAGCGGGAGTAGTCGGAGGCGAACGGCCACCAGGCGATCAGGAACGACAGGAAGTAGCCGGCGAAGGTGATCCAGCCGCCGGTGCCGCCGATCCAGCCGGACGCGTGCGGGTTGGACTGGAAGCTGCCGGTCCAGCCGCGGCTGACCGAGACGACGGTGATCATCACGAAACCGAAGAACAGCACGACCGCGAGGATCCGCTCGAGATAGTGGATCATGTTGTAGCCGAACACGGCCACGACCAGCTGCAGCACGACCAGCACGAGCGTGCCCAGCCAATAGGGGATGCCCGGGGCGAGCGCCTTGAGCGCCTGGCCGCCGAGGATGACGGTGACCGCGGCCCAGCCGATGCCCGCGAAGACGTTCACGTAGGCGACCGGGATGAAGTTCCCGAAGAACCCGAGCGGCCCGCGGGCCTGGATCTGCTGGGCGACGCCGAGGCGCCCGCCCATCCGGGAGAAGACGCCCATCAGCACCGCGCCGAGCAGCGAACCGCCGATGATCGCGGTGACCGCGGACGTGAGCGACAGCCCGAAGCCGGACGCGACGAACCCGAGCACCATGATCGGGAAGTTCATGCCGGCCGCGAACCAGATGAAGAACTGCGAAACCGGCTTGCCGTGCCGTTCGGAGTCGGGGATCGCGTCCACTCCGTACGGTTCGACCACCGCGATCCGGTCGCGGTAGTGCAGGTCCGGTGCTTCCCCGGCCGGTACCGGGGATGCAGCGTCGTTGCTGGGCATCGGATCACCTTTCGCAGGGGGATCGAAGCGCGGGAGACAAGGCGGACGACGGGGCGTCCGGATCGGCCGGTACTGCGGCGGGGCCGCTTCCCTGGCATGCAAGAGAAGGTAAGCGCGGCCACGCTTGCATGTCAATGGGTTGCGGCCGCCAGTGCGGGGGAGGACGCGGCGGCCCGGCTGGTGGCCAAGCCGAGAAACCGCACTTGATCTGCTGTTATGTACTTCCGATCTGCGTCGAACTGGGGCTTTTGACGAGTGGGACCGGTGCGGTCCACACCCGATCTCTTGACGTCTGACCCGTCCCGACTTACGGTCTGTGGCATGCAAGAGGAAGTGAGCGCTGACGAGATCGGCCTGCGCAAGGTCGTGGTCTACCGCGAAGAGGTGGTCGCCGAGGCCGGTGCGCCGCCCGCGCGGCCCGCCGTGCAGGCGAGCGTCGCCGCGGTGCTGCGGAATCCGTGGCTGGGCACGAGTCCTTCGCGGGACCTGTCGCCGGAGGTCGTGTCGATCGCGCCGGTCCTGGCCCGGGTGCTGACCGGCCGGCTGCTGGACGCGCTGGGCGGGGTCGACGCCGTCGAGGCGTTCGGGAAGGCCGCGGTGGTCGGCAACGCCGGCGAGATCGAGCACGGCGGCGCGCTGATCCACACCCCGTACTTCGGCAACCTGATGCGCGAGTTCCTCGACGGCGAATCGATCATCTGCTTCGCCGACACCCGCGCGGAGGCCGGGACGACGCTGGTGGTTCCGTTGTGGCACAAGACCCACGCCGCGACCCGGAGCCACTACCAGACGGTCGCCACGCGGATTTCCGACGCCCCCGGGCCCGGCGAGATCGTCGTCGTCGCCGCGGCCTCCACCGGCCCCCGCCCGCATCCCCGCATCGGGGACCGCACCACCGATCCCGCTGTCACCTCGAAGAAACTGGAGAGCGTTCCGTCATGAAGCTGCGCAAGATCGTCACCGTCGTCGAGGAGACCCTCACCGAGGGCGGCCGCCCGGTGGAGCCGGCCGCGCGGGTCGCCGTGGTCGCCGCGATCATCGAAAACCCTTGGCACGGACAGGGTTTCGTCGACGACCTGGCTCCCGGGATCGAGGCGACGGCCTCGGACGTCGGCGCCCTGCTCGCCCCCCGGGTGATGGAGGCGCTGGGCGGGCCCGCGGAGGCGTACGGCAAGGCCGCCATCGTCGGGCTGGAGGGCGAGATCGAGCACGGCTCGGCGCTCATCCACACCTTGAAGTTCGGCGACCACTTCCGCAAGGCGGCCAACGCCACCACGCTGCTGCCCGCCGTCGAGAAGCGCGCGCCGGCGGGGATCGTCTTCGACATCCCGCTCAAGCACATCACCGACGCCACGATCCGCTCGCATCACCAGACGGTCGAGGTCCGCATCGCCGACGCGCCGCACGCCGGCGAGATCGTCGTGGCCCTCGCCGCCGCCGCGCAGGGACGTCCCCAGCAGCGGCTCGCTCCGCTCACCACCGAGCAGTAGCCGCCGATGACCGCGCAGACGCTGGTTCTCCTGCACGGTGTGGGCCTCGAGCGCACCGTGTGGGAGCCGGTGACCGCACTGCTCGGCGGCCGGTTCCGGATCGTCGCGCCCGATCTGCCCGGCCACGGCTCGCGTCCGCCGGTACCCGAGGGCACGACGCTGGGCGATCTCGCGGCCGGCGTCGCCGGAGAAATCCCGCCCGGCGCGCACGTGGTGGGATTCTCGCTCGGCGCGCTCGTGGCGCAGCATTTGGCGGTGCACCGCCCGGAACTCGTGGCGACGCTGACCTCGGTCAGTTCGGTCTGCCGTCGCACCGAGGCCGAACGGGCGGCGGTGCTGAAGCGCCTGGCCACGGCGGAGGCCGACCCGCGAGCGAGCACGGCCGCCTCGCTGCACCGGTGGTTCGACGGGACGAACGTGTCCGCGGACCGGATCCGCGCCACCGAAGCCACGCTGGAAGCCAATGATCCGGCCAGTTTCGCCCGCTGCTACCGCGTGTTCGCGACGGCCGACGCGGAGATCGGGCCGCGGCTCGGGGAGATCCGGGCTCCGGCGCTCGCGGTCACCGGCGAACTGGACCCGGGCTCCACGCCGGAGATGACCCGCCGGCTCGCCGAGGCCGTCCCGGACTGCACGGCGGAGGTGATCCCGGGCGCCCGGCACATGCTTCCCGTCCAGAACCCCCGCGAACTCGTCACCTGTTTGACCGCATTCATCGGAAGGTGCTCCCATGTCTGAGCCGCGACGGCTGTACCACTTCATCGGCGGCAAGCCGACGCCGCCGGATTCGGGCGAGTATTTCCCGAGCACCAACCCGGCCACCGGCGAAGTCCTGTACGAGGCGGCGCGCGGCAACCACCGCGACATCGCCGCCGCGGTGGAAGCCGCCCGCAAGGCGTTCGACGACTCGCAATGGCAGGAGCTGAGCCAGACCCGGCGCGGTCATCTGCTGCGCCGCCTCGGCGACCTGATCGCCGAGAACGCCGAAGAACTCGCCCGTTCGGAAAGCCTCGACAACGGGAAACTGCTGCGCGAAATGCGCGGCCAGCTCGCCACTCTGCCCGAGTACTACCACTACTACGCCGGGCTCGCGGACAAGATCCAGGGCGACGTGATCCCGACGTCCGACCGGCGGGTCCTCAACTACACCGTCCGCGAGCCGCTGGGCGTCGTCGGCGCCATCACGCCGTGGAACTCCCCGCTCACCCTGACCGGCAGCAAACTCGCGCCGGCCCTGTGCGCGGGCAACACGGTCGTGATCAAGCCGTCCGAGCACACGTCCGCGACGGTGCTGCGCCTCGCCGAACTCGCGGTCGAGGCGGGCTTCCCGCCCGGAGCGGTCAACGTCGTGACCGGGTTCGGCGGCGAGGCGGGACAGCCGCTGGTGGACCACCCCGGGCTCGCCAAGATCTCGTTCACCGGCAGCACCGCGACCGGGTCGCGGATCGCCGCCGCCGCGGCGGGCCGGTTCATCGGCTCGACACTCGAACTCGGCGGGAAGTCGCCGAACATCGTCTTCGAGGACGCGGACGTCGCGAACGCGGCGACCGGCGTGGTGGCGGGGATTTTCGCCGCCGCCGGGCAGACCTGCATCGCGGGCAGCCGGGTGTTCGCCCACCGCGCCGTGTACGACGAACTGCTCGAACGCGTCAGCGAACGAGCCCGCAGCATCCGCATCGGCGACCCGCTCGCCGACGACACCGAACTGGGCCCGCTCGCGTTCCCGGACCAGCGCGACAAGGTCGCGTCCTATGTGGACCTCGCGCGCAGCGAGGGCGCCCGGGTGCTGACCGGCGGCCGCGCCACCGACGGCGGGCTCGGCGGCTGCTTCTACGAACCCACTGTGCTCGTGGACGTCCACAATGGAATGCGCGCCGTGCGCGAGGAGATCTTCGGCCCGGTCGCCGCGATTATGCCGTTCGACACCGAGGACGAGGTCGTGGCGCTGGCGAACGACACCGACTACGGGCTCGCCGCGGGCGTGTGGACGACGAATCTCGCCCGCGCGCACCGGATGGCGGCGCGGCTGGACGCCGGCACGGTGTGGGTGAACACCTACCGCGCCATGTCGCCGATGTCGCCCCGGCAGGGCTTCAAGGCCAGCGGCGTCGGCGTCGAGCACGGCACCGAGACCATCAAGGAATACACCCGCCTCAAGAGCGTCTGGATCAACACCGACGAAGGCCCGGTGCCCGATCCGTTCGTGATGCGGGGCTGATCGTGCCGAACATCGACATCAGCCTCGCCGAGGGCCGGAGCGAACAGCAGATCCGCGACCTGATCTCGGCCGTGCACGAGGCGGTGCTCAGCACCGTCGGCGCCCGGCCCGAGCACATCCGCGTCCTCGTCCGCGAAATCCCCCGGACCCATTGGGCCACCGGGAACCAGACCATCGCCGAGATGCACGACGGCCGACCGAAGGAGTTTCAATGAGGTTCTCCCTCTTCGTCCACATGGAACGCTGGGACGAGCAGACCACCCACCGCGAGCAGTTCGAGAACCTGGCCGAACTGGCGCTCATGGCCGAGGCCGGCGGGTTCGGCACCGTGTGGGTCGGCGAGCACCACGCGATGGAGTACACGATCGCGCCCAGCCCGATGCCCGTCCTCGCCTACCTCGCCGCCAAGACCAGCACCATCCGGCTCGGCGCGGGCACCATCATCGCCCCGTTCTGGAACCCGATCCGCGCCGCGGGCGAAACCGCGCTGCTGGACGTGATCAGCAACGGCCGCATGGAAGTCGGCGTCGCCCGCGGCGCCTACCAGATCGAATTCGACCGGCTCGCCCCCGGCCTGAAGGCCACCGACGGCGGCAAGCACCTGCGGGAACTGGTGCCCGCGGTCCGCGCGCTCTGGCAGGGCGACTACGCCCACGACGGCGAGATCTGGCAGTTCCCGACCGCGACCAGCGTCCCCAAGCCGGTCCAGCAGCCGACGCCGCCGATGTGGGTCGCCGCCCGGGACCCGGCGTCGCACGACTTCGCGGTCGAACAGGGCTGCAACGTCATGGTCACGCCGCTGATGAAGGGCGACGAGGAGGTGGCCGCGCTCAAGGAGAAGTTCGACACCGCGGTCGGCAACCACCCCGAGGTCCCGCAGCCGGAGATCATGGTGCTGCGCCACACCTACGCGCACTCGCCCGACGACCCCGACGGCTGGCGTCCGGCGGCCGCGGCGATTTCCCGGTTCTACCGCACCTTCGACGCCTGGTTCGGCAACAAGGCCGTGCCGGAGAACGGTTTCCTCGAGCCGAGCCCGGAATCGAAGTTCGCCGATCGTCCCGAATTCTCGCTCGATTCCTTGCACCGCACCGCGATGATCGGCACCCCGGAGGAGATCATCGCCCGCCTCAAGGAATACGAAGCACTGGGCATCGACGAGTTCAGCTACTGGACCGACAACAGCATGACGCACGAAGAGAAGAAGGAATCCCTCGCCCGCTTCATCTCCGACGTCGTGCCGGTCTTCTCCTGACAGTTCGCCGTCACGCGCCGTCGGGGTCGTTGCGCTTCTGGCGCAGGGATCGGCGCACCAACATCGCCGTCAGCACGATGATGACCAGGGCCAGCGCCACCACGGTATCCGGTATAGCGCCGAAAACCCGCTGGACCGTCTGCTGCGCCTCGAATTGCTGGTCGACGCCGACCGCGGCCCCGACGGCTGCGGTGCCGTCGGTGGCCAGGAACAGCACGCCGATGGCGATGAACAGCAGGCCGGAGATCAGGGACGTCGACTGGGTGCGCAGCGGGCCGATCCGCAGCTCGCGGCCGCGCAGCCAGCGTCGCGAAGACAGGCGCAGGCGGTCCCACAGCAGGGCCAGCGCGAACAGCGGTGCTGCCATCCCGACGGCGTAGACGGCCATCAGCAAGGCACCGTAGGCCGGGTGCGCGCCGAGCGCGGCGACGGTCAGAATGCCGCCCAGCAGCGGGCCGGAGCAGAATCCGGCGAGGCCGTACACCGTGCCGAGGGCGAAAACGGAGACCAGGCTGGAGATTCGCCATTTCCCGGCGAACCGGCCGGCGGCGGTGCTGCCGAATCCGAGGCCGACGATCGTCATCAGCCCGAGCAGAACCAGCAACGCGCCGCCCACGGTGGTGGCGATGCTGCGATAGCGGGTGAGCAGTTCCCCGATCGCCGCCACCCCGGCGCCCAGCGGCACGAGCACGACCATGAGACCCGCGAGGAAGGCCGCGGTGCGCGAAAGCAGCGCGCCGACTGTGCCGAACGCGTAAGCGAAAAACGACGGCAGCAGCAGCGCGGCACACGGGCTGACCAGAGAAAGGAGACCGCCGAGGAACGCGGTGAGCAGGCTGACGCCGGTCACGACGCGCCGGCCAGGGCGCGGTCGATCTGCTGCTCGAACAGCTCGGTCGGCTGGGCGCCGAGGACCGGGTAGCCGTTGACGGAGAACGCGGGCGTGCTGGACACCCCGAGCGCGGACGCCTCGGCGAGGTCCGTGCGCACCTCCTGGGCGAGCTGCGGGGAGGCGGAGTCCTGCTGGAAGCGGGCCAGGTCGGGAACCCCGGCGGTGCGCGCGAACTCCAGGAGCCGGTCCGGGGGCAGGTCCGGGTGGCCCTTCTCGGGCGCGGCGTCGTAGAGAGCGTGGTTGAACTCCCAGAACTTCCCCTGCAGCGCCGCGGCGCGGCCCGCGATCGCCGCTTGCATCGACTGGTCGCCGAAGATGGGGAAGTCGCGCCACTCGATCCGCAGCTTGCCGGTGTCGACGTACCGTGTGGCCAGCGTGCGTTCGGTGTCCTTGCTGAACTTCGCGCAGAACGGGCACCGGTAGTCGGAGAAGATCACCATGGACACCGGCGCGTCCGGCTTGCCGAGCGCGAGCGGATCGCCGGGCTTGCGGTGCGCGAGTTCGCCGAGCGGGCCGAGGGACGGTTTGGCCGCCGGGGCAGCGGAGGCGGGCGAGGCGTTCGTGTCGGTCTTCGAGGAAATGACCGCGAAGACCACGAGTCCCAGCACGGCGACGGCCAGCGCCGCTGCGAGGACGAGGGTGGGAACTCCGCCGTTGCGCCGAGCCATGCCGCCGACTCCTCTACTAAGTCGATAGTAGTTGACTACTAAGAACCTAGTAGACAGCGATGACCGGAGATCAGCCGGGGCCGGGAAGTCAGCTGGTGCGGCTCAGGCAGAGCAGCGTGAGCGACGCGACCGCCATCGCGGCGGACACCAGCGGCGGCAAGAGCGCAGTGGTTCCGGCGAGGCCGCGGGAGATCGCCCCGGAGCGCCGCAGCATCGGCGAGCGGGGCCGCGTCAGCCACGAAACCCTGGCCTGTACGTGCGCGCCGAAACCGACGACACCGGGCGGTGCAGGGGCGGGTGCCATCGAGTGCAGGGCACCAGTGACGGCGGGAAGACCGCACGCGTTGACCGCCGCGGCGTCCGCGGAAAGCTCGCACAGCACGGAAATCGCGGCCGGGGCGGCTCGGCACAACGGAACCCACGGCAGTGCGCGGGCCATCGAATGGGCGAGGGTGACCGCGAGGTGGTGCCGTCCGCGCAGATGCGCTCGTTCATGCGCGAGCACGGCTTCGGCGACGTCGTCGTCGAGGCGGTCCACCGCGGTCGAGGCGACGACGATCCCGCGGCGGAACCGGCCGATCGAGAACGCGAGCGGCTGTTCGCTAGGCACCCACCAGACGTCGCCGGACACCCGCGCCACCGCGCGCAGGGTCCTCGCGCGGTCGCGGCGGTTCCGGCTGCCGCTGACCAGATCCGCGGTCAGCACGCTGCCGAGCCGGACGAGGAGCAGCAGCACAGTGAGACCGGTGAGGAGCCGGGTCAGCAGGAGCCACGGGAACGCGGAGTGGCCGATCGCCCGCCAGCAGACGGTGGCGAGCCCGAGCGCTCCGTCGGGGACGGCCGGGTCGGGGCTCAGCAGGATCACGGCCGCCGACAGGGCGGTCGCGATCATCGAGAGGGCGGCGACCAGCCACGCGCACAGCGACAGGGCGGGATGGACCCGCGGCGTGCTGCCGGGCCGCAGGTAACGGGGTGCCCCGGCGGCGATGACGACCGAGGCGAGCAGGAAGGCGACGGCGAGCGTCACGAGCGCTCCGGCTTCCGGGGCTCGTCGAGGGCTTGGCGCAGGAACTGCGATTCCTCGGTGTTCATGTCGCGCGCGAAGCTCATCAGCACCCCGCGCGGATCACCCAGCGAGTCGAGCAGATCGCGAAGCATCTGCGCCCCGGCTTCCTCCCGCGCGCGGGCAGGACGGTAGGACCACGCGCGCCCGTCGCGTTCCCGGACGACCCAGCCTTTGGTGTGCAGGTTGTCGAGCACGGTCATGACGGTGGTGTAGGCGAGATCGCGCTCGGCCCGCAGCGTCGAATGGACCGCACGGACGGTCTGGGGGACGTCCGAGTCCCACAGCGCCGCCATGATTCGGCTTTCCAAGTCACCTAGACCAGCCACCACAGTGATGTACCACAGCCGGGTCGGACGGGTGTCTCCCGGTGGTGCCTGCTGACGCGAATCGCCCGCCAACTGTCCGGCGGGCGATTCGGCTGATCACTGGGATTCCGGCATGGCGTGTTCTGGATTCGGCGGCCCCGCCGTCCCGTTGTTCAGTCGACGACGCAGCACCGCGACCCACCACAGGAACCCGACCCCCAGCACGACCGCGGCAGTGACCGCGTTCTGCCGGTTCTCCTCCGGCACCGTCAGGGCAGCGACCACCGCGGCGCACCAGAGCAGGCCGAGCACGACGACGGGGTTCAGCCAGCGGCCGAGGTCGAAGACGCCGGGCCGGGCAGCGGGGATGCGGCCTCGGCGGGCGGCGATGGCGGTCGCGGTCAGGGTCAGGCCGTAGACCAGGTAGTAGGTCAGGCCGACCATGGCGTAGATCTGGCCGACGATGCCGCCGTTGAGCAGGTTGAGGCCGATCGCGACCGCGGCGACGAAGACGATCGCCCGGACCGGGGCGCGGCTGCGGCTGCCGACCTTCTGCAGGCCCCGGGACGCGGGCAGCATGTTGTCGCGGGACAGCGCGAAGGTCATCCGGGTCGCGACCGCCATGTTGGCGATCAGGCAGGCGAAGATCGAGGCGAAAGCGACCACGATCATCATCGCCCTGGCGAACGGCCCGAGATGCACGGCGAGCAAGCGCAGCACCGGGTTTTCCGCGCTGGCGAAGAAAGTCGCGGGGTCGGAGGGCAGGGCCATGCCGAGCAGCGCGAAGATCAGGAAGCCGATGACGCCGGATACGAGCACGGCCCGGAACATCGCGCGCGGGGCGGCGCGGCGGGGGTCGAGCGTTTCCTCCGCGAGGTCGGCGGCTCCTTCCCAGCCGAGGAGCACGTAGACCGGGAGCAGGGCCGCCAGGGAGATTCCGGTGAGGGTCGCCGCGCCTCCGCTCAGCGGGTGGGTGTCGGTCAGGATCCGGGGGCCTTCGGTGTGCCCGAAGAACACGAGCAGCCCGGCGACCAGCACGATGCCGAGGACGACGGTGCCGATCAGTTCGATGGACGCGCCGATGTTGTTGATCCGCGTCGCGACCTTGACCCCGATGATGTTCAGCCCCGCGACCACGACGGTGCAGCCGATGGACAGCGCTTGCACCTGGCGCGGCGTCGGGTCCGTCCAGATTTCCGGCGCGAACACGGTGCCGACCGCGGCGGCCGTCCCGGCGGTGCCGGCGAGGAACGAGACCAGCGCGATCCAGCCGGTGAACCAGCCGAAGTTCGGGCCGACCAGCCGGCTCGACCATTGGTAGGCGTAGCCGGTGATGGGGATCCGCCCGGCCAGGTGCGCGTACACCGCGACCAGGGTGAGGACCAGCAGCAGCACCGGCAGCCACAGGAAGACCGCCGAACCGCCGAGGTACTGGTAGGGATCGGTGAACAGGGTGATGATGCCGGTGTTGATCGACACCATCGAGAACGCGAGCGCGAACGCGGTGAACGAGCTCATGGTCCGGCGCAGCTGCGGCCGGTAGCCGAGCGTGGCGAGATCGTCGTCGTCGGAAACCCGTGCGGCGCGGGCCCGGGTGGCGCCCGGGTGTTCCGGCGCGTTCACCGGACGCCGGTCCCGTAGTCGCGTTCGACCTCGCCGAGCACGTCGTTCAGGACGTCGAGAGCGTGCGAAAGCTGGTCCCGGCTGATGTCGAGCGGCGGCTTGATCTTGATCAGGCTGCCCAGGTTCGCGTAGCGGCTTTCCCCGAAGATCACTCCCTTGCGTTGCGCCCGAAGGAAAACCTCGTGCGCTTCGGCGGGCGCCGGTTCCTTGGTCGCCCGGTCGCGGACCAAATCGATCGACACCATCAGGCCGGGGGAGCGGACGTCGCCGATCAGCGGGTGGCGCGTCTGCATCTCCCGCAGCCGCTCGGTCGCATAGGCACCGTGCTCGGCCGCGCGGGCGGGCAGGTCGTCCTCGATGATCGCTTTGACCGTCGCGAGCCCGGCGGCGATCGAAACGGGGAACTGGCCGAAGGTGAGCTGGTCGTCGCCGGCGAGGAACTTCGCGTGCTCGTGCTTGGCGAGGACCCCGGCGAGCGGGAAGCCGCCGCCGACGCCCTTGCCGAACACGAGGATGTCGGGGTCGAGGCCGTAGTGCTCGCTCGCCCACATCCGCCCGGTCCGGCCGAATCCGGTCTGCACCTCGTCGACGATCAGCAGCATCCCGAATTCGTCGCAGAGCTCGCGGATGCCCCGGTGCCAGCTCGCGGAGAACTCGTTGTGCCCGCCGTTGCCCTGGATCGGTTCGTAGATCAGGGCGGCGACCGGGCCTTCGGCGCCCTTCTCCAGGATGTCGCGGACGACGGCGAGCGTCAGTTCGGTGTCCTCTTCGGCGGTCCGGCCGAGCCGGGGGCGGAACAGGTCCGGCCGGGGCAGCCGCAGGAACCGGGGCTGCAGCCGGGCGAACGCGTTGCCCGGATGCGGCCAGCTGGCTGCCATGGTGGCGATCGACCGTCCGTGGTACCCGTCGTGCAGCACCGCGACGTGTTCGGCGTCCGGGCGGTTGCGCAGGGCGAGTTTCAGCGCCATCTCCACCGCCATCGACCCGTGCAGGGTGAACCCGACCCGGTTGAGGTCGCCGGGGGCGATGGACACCATGAGCGCGGCCAGCTCGAGCAGCGCCGGGGTGTGGAAAGTGGGGCGGGCGTGGGTGAGCTCCCGGGTCTGCGCGATCGCGGCCTCGATGACGCGCTCGTCGCCGGCGCCGAGGTTGTTCGACCAGGCCTGCGCGGTGCAGTCGAGGTACTCGTTGCCGCGGTCGTCCCACACCAGCGAGCCCTGGGCGCGGACCAGGGTCAGCTTCTCCGGGTCGCCGCCGGCCGGCTCGTGCAGGAGGGCCTCCCGCCCGAGGAGGTGCAGGTCGGGCGTGTCCGTCAGCGTGCTCGTCACGGTTTCTCCTTGGCAGCGCGGTGGATGTCCGCCCGAGCGTAAGAACGCGAGGCGGTCCGGCGGAAAGACGGAATTGAGTAGACTTCATAGATGCTCTCTATGAATGTGGAGTTGCGGCACCTGCGCGCGTTCGTCGCCGTGGCCGAGGCGGCGAACTTCACGAGGGCCGCCGAGGCGCTGCTGATCTCCCAGCCGTCGCTGAGCTACACGATCCGCCAGCTCGAAGGGCAGCTGGGCTTCCGCCTGTTCGCGCGCACGACCCGCGCGACCGCGCTCACCTCAGCGGGGGAGACGTTCCTCGCCGAGGCACGGGCGGTGCTGGCCCGGTTCGACCAGGCGGCCGTCCTGGCGCGCCGGATGGCGGTCGGCGAGGTCGGCACGCTGCGCGTCGGGTACCTGATCGGCGCGGTCGTCGACCTGGTCCCGGCGATCATGCGGGCGTTCGCGGGCCGGTATCCGGACCTGGACGTCGAACTGGTGGAGTACGACTTCTCCGCGCCCCGGTGCGGGCTCGACACCGGCGAAACCGACGTCGCGATCGTCCGCCCGCCGCTGGATTTGCCCGACCTGCGCGAGCGAATCCTGCGCCGCGAAAAATGCGTCGCGTGCGTCCCGGAAGGACACCCGATCGCCGGGGAGCCGGAGGTCGGCGTGGCCCGCCTGCTGAGCGAGCCGATCGTCGCCGCTCCCGGCGACGGGCGGTGGCGGGATTCCTGGATCCTGACCGGCCTGCGCGGCGAATCCCCTGTGGTGGCTTGCGAAGCCGCCACGTTCGAAGCGGAGCTTCAGGCCGTCGCGTTGGGGCGGGGCTTGTCGATCGTGCCCGCTTCGGCCAGCCAGTTCTACGCGCGTCCGGGAGTGCGGTTCGTGCCGATCTCGGATCTTCCGGAGTGCACGGTCGCGGTCGCCTGTTCCGCGGACGCGCCGCAAGCCGCGAAGAACTTCGCGGAGGCCGCGGCGGAGACTGTGCGCGAGTTGTCCGATCGGCCTCAGTGAGCCATCGTCAGCGGCGGCGGACCGGTGGTGCCGCGGACGACCAGTTTCGGGTCGAGGACTGTCTCGGCCGGCGCGACGGTTTCGTCCTCGAGCCGGGCGACTGCCTGGCGGACGGCCTGTTCGGCGATCCGGTTCGCGTCCTGGCGGACGGTGGTCAGGTCGAAGTGCGAAAGATGCGACAGATGGCTGTCGTCGTAGCCGACCACCGACAGGTCTTTGGGCACGTCGAGCCCGGCTCGGGCGAACGCGTGCAGCAGGCCCGCGGCGCAGCGGTCGTTGCCGGCCAGGATCGCGGTAGGCAGGCGGTCTTCGTCCAGCAGCTGCCGGGCGGCGGCCATTCCGGCGTCTTCGGTGTACTCGCCGGGCAGGACGCGGGCGGGCAGTTTGTGCTTGCGCATCGCGCCGCGGTAGGCGCGGCGGCGGTCCGAGGCTCCCGGGCCCTTGCCGCCGTCGACGTGGACGATTTCGCGGTGGCCCAGTTCGGCCAGGTAGTCGATGGCTTGGCGGACCCCGACCGTGTCGGCGGTGTGGACGCTGTCCAGGTGTGCGCCGGGGACGCGCCGGCTGACTGACACCGCGACCGTGCGCCGGCCGAGTTCGGCGAGGTAGGCCTGCGGGGACGTGGGGCCGAGCAGGATCACCGCCTCGCAGCGGTGGCTCAGCAGGGCTTCCACCGCCTTGGCTTCGTCCCGTCCGGGGGCGCTGGCGGAGAGCAGCACGTCATAGCCCAGGCGTTCGGCCTCCGGGTAGATGCCCTCGACCAGGTCCGCGTCGAACGGCTGGTGCACGGTGAGCACGACGCCCAGCGTGCGGCTGCGGCCCCGGGCGAGCAGCCGCGCCGCGTTGTCCGGGTGGTAGCCGAGTTCGTCGGCGGCGCGCAGCACCCGCTGCCGGGTGGCCTCGCTGGCTCCGGGCTGGTCGCGGAAGACGAGCGAGACGAGCGCGCGGGAGACGCCGGCCTTGGCGGCGACGTCGACCATCGTCGGGCGCCGCGGCTTGCCCGCGGGTTCCGCGCCGTCCGCGGGGCCGGGCGGCACTCGGTCGGGCACGTGCGCTCCTCTCGTCGGCGTTCCCGGCGATTCTTCCAGGCTTTCCCGCCCGCCCTTGACACCCGGGTGTGACAGCCAGCATAGTTCTTCGCACTAGAGCGCGCTAGTAGAGCGCGCTAGACAGATTCCCTCCGACGTCCGGGAGGACCGCAAGTGACGACGATGTCCCGCATCACCGCCGGGAACCTGTGCCTCGGGTCGGCGCCCGACTCGTGGGGCGTGTGGTTCCCCGAAGACGAGCAGCAGGTGCCTTGGACCCGCTTCCTCGACGAGCTCGCGAGCGCCGGGTACCGGTGGTTCGAACTCGGCCCGTACGGCTACCTGCCCACCGACCCGCGGCAACTGGCCGACGAGGCCGCCGCCCGGGGCCTGCAGGTCTCCGGCGGCACCACGTTCGGCGCGTTGCACCGCCCGGAAAAGTGGGCCGAGACGGTCGCTACGGCCCGCCGGGTCGCGGAGCTGACCGCCGCCGCGGGCGCGCACCATCTCGTGTTCATCCCGCCGATGTACCGCGACGAGAAGACCGGCGCGTACACCGAAGAACCGCGGCTCACCGCGGAGCAGTGGAACTCGCTCGGCGGGCGCGCGAACGAACTCGGCCGCATCCTGCTGGACGAGTACGGCGTGCGGCTGGTCCTGCATCCGCACGCGGACAGCCACATCCAGACCCAGCCGGAGATCGAGCGGTTCCTGAACGAGACCGATTCCCGGTACGCCAACCTGTGCCTGGACACCGGGCACGTCGCCTACGGCGGCGGCGACAACCTCGACCTGATCCGCCGGTTCGCCGAACGCATCGGCTACGTGCACATCAAGCAGATGGACGCGGACGTGCTCGCGCAGGTGGCCGCCGAAGGGCTGTCGTTCGGCGAAGCGGTCAAACGAGGCGTGTGCGTCGAGCCGCCCGCGGGCGTGCCGGACCCGGCGTCCGTCGTCGAGGCACTGTCCGCTTTGGACGCGGAGCTGTTCGTGATCGTGGAACAGGATCTCTACCCGTGCGCGGCCGAGGTCCCGCTGCCGATCGCGGTGCGCACCCGCGAATATCTCGCCGCGCAGGGACTGGCCGGCACCGCCCGGCCGCGCCTGGGCTGAACACGATCCGGGGAACCACGGGGAAACTCACGCGCCAGTGGGGTCTGGCGCACCGAACCGGGAGCAACCGCATGAGTCACGTCCGGGCAACGACGCCACCGGCCGTACCGCTTGAGGAGAAGGGCCCGCATTCCCGCCGGCTGCGGCTGGTCACCGTCATCGCGACGTTCGGCGGCCTGCTGTTCGGCTACGACACCGGGGTCATCAACGGCGCGCTGCCGTACATGAAGGCCGACCTCGGCCTGTCCCCGTTCACCGAAGGGCTGGTCACGAGTTCGCTGCTGCTGGGAGCCGCGCTCGGCGCGATCCTCGGCGGGCGGCTGGCCGACCGGCGGGGACGGCGGCGCACGATCCTGGTGCTGGCCGCGATCTTCCTGATCGGCACGCTGGGCTGCACGCTCGCCCCGGTCACCGCCGTGATGGTGCTCAGCCGGTTCGTGCTGGGCCTGGCCGTCGGCGGCGCGTCGGTGACCGTGCCGACCTATCTCGCCGAAGTGTCGCCTGCGGAACGGCGAGGCAGGCTCGTCACCCAGAACGAGCTGATGATCGTGTCCGGCCAGCTGCTCGCGTTCACCTTCAACGCGTTCATCGGCAACGCGTTCGGCGAGAGCAACGGCGTGTGGCGCTGGATGCTGGTGATCGCGACCCTGCCCGCGGTGGTGCTGTGGTTCGGCATGCTGGTGATGCCGGAAAGCCCGCGCTGGCTGGTGTCGAAGGACCGGTTCGCCGACGCGCTGGCGGTGTTGAAGCAGGTGCGCTCGGAGCAGCGCGCGACGGCCGAACTCGACGAGGTGCGCCGGCTCGCGCTGGAGGACAAGAAGTCCCAGACCGGCGGGCTGCGCGACCTCGCCACTCCGTGGATCCGGCGGCTGGTGCTCGTCGGCATCGGGATCGGGGTCGTGCAGCAGGTGACCGGGGTCAACTCGATCATGTACTACGGCACGCAGATCCTCACCGACGCCGGGTTCTCCGCGAACAGCGCGCTGACCGCGAACATCGCCAACGGGGTGATCTCGGTGCTGGCCACCTTCGCCGGTATCTACCTGCTGGG
This sequence comes from Amycolatopsis sp. Poz14, assembly GCF_006704225.1. Lineage (NCBI taxonomy): Bacteria > Bacillati > Actinomycetota > Actinomycetes > Pseudonocardiales > Pseudonocardiaceae > Amycolatopsis > Amycolatopsis sp. Poz14. The sequence continues at coordinate 6,520,734 of NZ_JACLHD010000001.1, read as the reverse complement.
CAAGGTGAACCGCCGCCCGATGCTGATCGCCGGGCAGATCGGCACGACGTCGGCGCTGCTGCTGATCGGGCTGTTCTCCCTGCTGCTGCCCGCCGGGCAGGGCCGGGCGTTCGTGGTGCTCGCGCTGACCATCACGTTCCTGGCGTTCCAGCAGGGCGCGATCTCGCCGGTCACCTGGCTGATGCTGTCGGAGATCTTCCCGCTGAAGCTGCGCGGGCTCGGCATGGGCATCGCGAGCCTGGTGCTGTGGCTGACGAACTTCGCGATCGGCCTGACGTTCCCGATCCTGGTCGACGCGCTGCACATCTCCATGACGTTCTTCCTGTTCGTGCTGCTCGGGCTGGCGGCGATCGCCTTCGTGGCGAAGGTCGTCCCGGAGACCCGCGGCCGCTCGCTGGAAGCACTGGAAACCGAGCTGCACCACCGGTTCGGCGCGCCCGCGCTGGCCGCGAAGGAGGGCTGAACGATGGCGGTGCTCGCCGCGGTCACTGACTCGCGGGAAGGGGATCTCGCGCTCGCTCGCGGGATCGAGGAAGCCGCGCTGCGCGGGACGAAGCTGCTGGTGGCGAACCTGCGGCTGACCCCGCTGGACGCGCCGGACGCGGCGGAGGTGCTGGACCGCCGCCCGGGCGTGGACGTCGCCGAGCACGTGCTCGACCTGCTGGCCGAGCGGGCCGGCGAGGTCGACCTGCTGGTGAGCGGGATGAAACGGCGTTCGCCGGTGGGGAAGCTCGTGCTCGGCAGCGTCGCGCAGCGGCTGCTGCTCGGCGCGGAGGTGCCTGTCCTGGCTGTGAAGACAGCCGAATACTGAAGAGGTGAAGGGAGAACCCGCCGTGACCGTACGCGTGGGAGTGATCGGGGCCGGGATGATCGGGCAGGACCACGTCCGGCGGCTGACCGACGTGGTCGCCGGAGCCGAGGTGGTCGCCGTGGCCGACCTCGACGCCGAACGGGCTGCGCGGGTCGCCGAGGCGGTCGGTGCCCGGGCAGCGGCCGACGGAGCTGACCTGATCGGACAGTCCGATGTGGACGCTGTGGTCGTCACGTCGTGGGGGCCGACGCACGCGGAGCACGTCCTGGCGGCGATCGCCGCGGGGAAGCCGGTGTTCTGCGAGAAGCCGCTGGCCACCACGGCGGAGGACTGCCTGCGGATCGTCGAGGCCGAGCAGGCCTTCGGCCGCCGGCTCGTGCAGGTCGGGTTCATGCGCCGCTACGACGCGGGGTACCGCGAGATGAAACGCGTGCTGGACGCGGGCGAGATCGGCACGCCGCTGATGGTGCACTGCGCGCACCGCAACGCGACGGTGCCGGAGAGCTACCACTCGGAGATGGCCGCGCAGGACACCGCCGTGCACGAGATCGACGTGCTGCGCTGGCTGCTGTCCGACGAGATCGTGTCCGCGCAGGTGCTCACGCCGCGGTCGACGGGGAACCGGTTCCCGCACCTGCGGGACCCGCAGATCATGCTGTTCGAGACCGCGGCCGGGGTGCGGATCGACCTCGAGGTGTTCGTGAACTGCCAGTACGGCTACGACATCCAGTGCGAGACGGTGGGCGAGGCCGGGCTGGTCCGGCTGCCCGACCCGTCGAGTCCCGCCGTGCGCACCGCCGGGTCGAGCCGGGTGGCGGTGCTCCAGGACTGGAAGCAGCGGTTCGCCGCGGCGTTCGACGTTGAGTTTCAGGAATGGATCGACACGCTCGCGGCCGGCCGCGAACCGGCCGGACCGTCCTCTTGGGACGGTTACGCCGCGACGGTGATAACCGACGCGACGGTGGAGGCCTTGCACACCGGCCGGGTGGTCGGGGTGACGATGAAGGACCGGCCCGCCTTCTACGCCGGGGACGCGCGGTGAAGCTGGGTGCCTACACCGCTTGCCTGCACGACCACACCCTGGCCGAGGCGCTCGACGTGCTGCGGGCCAACGGATTGACCTCGGCGGAGGTGAACAGCGGCGGGTTCCTCCCGGCCCCGCACTGCCCGGTCGACCTGCTGCTGTCCTCGGCCTCGGCGCGGCGCGAGTACCTGGCGGCGTTCGCGGAGCGCGGCATCGAGCTGACAGCGTTGAACTGCAACGGGAACCCGCTCAACCCGCTGCCGGGCGTCGGGCCGAAACACGCCGAGGACCTGCGCCGCAGCATCCGGCTGGCCGGGCTGCTCGGCGTGCGGAATGTCGTGACGATGTCCGGCACTCCCGGCTCGGACCCGGACGCGAAATACCCGTCGTGGGTGGTGAACCCGTGGGACGGCGTGTACCTGGACGTGCTGGACTACCAGTGGGACGTCGCGGCGGAGTTCTGGAACGAGATCGACGCGCTGGCCCGGGAAAACGGCGTGCGGGTGGCGATCGAGATGCATCCGCACAACCTGGCGTTCTCGCCGGTGACGCTCAAGCGGCTGGTCGACGAGACCGGCGCGACGAACCTCGGCGCGGAACTGGACCCGTCGCACCTGATGTGGCAGGGCATGGACGTGCTCGCCTGCATCCGGTGGCTGGGCCCGCTGGTGTTCCACGCCGCGGCGAAGGACGTGACGCTCTGCCCCGGGGCGGACGTCCGCGGCGTGCTGGACACGTCGTTCACCCGAGTGCCCGCTTCGCAGGAAGGCAAGGTCCCGACCGGGATCGGCTACTGGTGCTCGGCGTGGCCGCAGGACCCGGCGTGGAAGTTCGTCGCGGTCGGCCTCGGGCACGACACGGGCTACTGGACCGGTTTCCTGCGCGCGCTGCGGGAGGTCGACCCGGAAACCGCGGTGAACATCGAACACGAGGACGCCGCCTACTCGCAGACCGAAGGGCTCGCGCTCGCGGCGAAAAACCTGCACGCCGCCGCGCGCGACTTGTGAAGCCGATCCACGAGCGGGGCGGCCGGGGCATTCTCCCGGCCGCCCCGCCTGTCCTCCGGAGGAAACCGTGAAACTCGCTCTCGACCCGCAGATGTTCTACGCCACCCATTCCGTGCTCGACCTGCCGGACGTGGTGGCGCGCCTGGGCTACTCGTGGCTCGAACTGTCCCCGAAGGCCGACTTCATCCCATTCTTCGGCCACCCGCGCGCCGACGACGCCACGGTGGCGAAACTGCGCAAGCGCGCCGCCGACGCCGGGGTGGGCATCGCGTCGGTGCTGCCTGTGCTGCGCTGGTCCGGCCCGGGGGAGGAGGAACGCCAAGCCGCGGTGCGCGCGTGGAAGCGGGCGATCCAGATCGCGGTCGACCTGGGGGTGGACACGATGAACTCGGAGTTCAACGGCCGTCCGGAGGCCGCCGAGTTCGCCGAAAGCCAGTTCCTGCGCTCGATGGACGAGCTGATCCCGGTGTTCGAGCGCGAGGGCGTGAAGCTGGTGCTGGAACCGCATCCGGACGACTTCATCGAAGACGGCCATGCCGCTGTGCGGCTCGTGCGGGGGCTCAATCGGGAGTGGATCTCGTTCCTCTACTGCACGCCGCACACGTTCCATCAGGGCAACGATGCGGCGGGGATCATTGCTGACGCTGGGGACAAGGTCACTTACGTGCACCTCGCTGACACCCTCGACCACACTGCGTCGAGCGGGCTGCGGTACATCGTGAATCCGCCGGGTTCGACGGTCCGGGTCCATCAGCATGCCGAGATCGGGCGGGGCGAGGTCGATTTCGACGAGGTTTTCGCCGCGCTCGCCGACGTCGGGTTTGACGGGGTGGTGTCGTCGTGTGTGTTCGGCTGGGAGGAACGGGCGGAGGAGATTTCGGTGCGGCAGCGGGAGAAGGCTGCCGGGTTGGTGGAGAAGCATTTTGGGGGCGGGAAGCTTTAGGGCTACAGTGCGGTTTTCTCAGTAGTGCGGTGGGGGTGAAGCTGCTTCTGGCCGAGGGGCGCGGTTGGGCTGGTGCCGGCGTACGTGAGGGGAACCCTGAGGGAATCAGATTCCCTCAGGGTTCCCCTCACGTACGCGAAAACCTCCAGTGCCAGGGACTTAAGGCGGCCCTGCGGGTGCGTGGGGAGCGCGTCTGCCCGGGTCGGGAAGGCTGGGCTGGCTGTCGGCAGGCGGGCCGGTCGGGCGGAAGCGCGGTGTGCGGTCTGTGAGGGACCCCTTGAGGGAATCTGATTCCCTCAAGGGGCCCCTCACGGACTCACGGATACGGTCAGACGGATATCAGTCGGGCATTTCGGCGGGTTTGGTGTCCTGTGCGGACAGTCCGCAGGCCGAAGCCGCCCAGCTTAAGTCCCTGGCATTGACGAGAAAACCTCAGTGAAGGGGGCACGCCCGGCCGGGTGCGCCCCTTCGTCGTGGTTCAGTTAGCAGTCGGGAAGTTGAACGCCGCCCCGTGCGCCTCGGTCTCCGGCCACCGCGTGGTGACCACCTTGGCGCGCGTGTAGAACCGCACTCCGGCCGGGCCGTGGATCGGGCTGTCGCCGATGAGGGAGTCCTTCCAGCCGCCGAACGAGTAGTACGACATCGGGACCGGAATGGGCACGTTGACGCCGATCATGCCGACATGCACGCCGCGCTGGAAGCGGCGGGCCGCTTCGCCGCTCCCGGTGAAGATGGCGGTGCCGTTGCCGTACGGGTTGGCGTTGATCAGCGCAATCGCTTCGTCCACTGTGGACACTCGGACGACCGCCAGCACCGGGCCGAAGATTTCCTCGCGGTAGGCCTGCATTTCGGTGGTCACGTGGTCCAAAAGGGACGGTCCGACGAAGAAGCCTTCCTCGTGCCCGTCGACCGAGTGGCCGCGTCCGTCGACCACCACGGTCGCGCCTTCTTCGGCGCCGCGGGCGACGGCGGTGACCACGCGGTCGCGCGCGGCGGCGGTGACGACCGGGCCCATGTCGTTCGTGGCGTCGGAGCCGGGGCCGACCTTGACCTCGCGGGCCTTGCGTTCCAGCACGCCGATCAGCCGGTCGCCGGCGTCGCCGACCGCGACCGCGACGGAGATCGCCATGCACCGTTGCCCGGCGGAGCCGAACGCGGCGGCGGTGAGGTGGTTGGCGGCGTACTCGAGGTCGGCGTCGGGCAGCACGACGGCGTGGTTCTTCGCGCCGCCGAGGGCTTGGACGCGTTTGCCGGTCGCGGTGCCGCGCTCGTGCACGTACTTGGCGATCGGCGTGGAGCCGACGAACGACACCGCGGACACGCCCGGGTGGTCCAGCAGGGCGTCCACCGCGACCTTGTCGCCGTGCACGACGTTGAACACGCCGTCGGGCAGGCCGGCTTCGGCGTAGAGCCGCGCGACCAGGTTGGACGCGGACGGGTCGCGTTCGCTGGGCTTGAGCACGAAGGTGTTGCCGGCGGCGATGGCGACCGGGTGCATCCAGAGCGGCACCATGATCGGGAAGTTGAACGGGGTGATGCCCGCGACAACGCCGAGCGGCTGGCGGAAGTCGTGCACGTCGACGCCGCGGGAGACCTGGTCGGAGAAGCTGCCCTTGAGCGCGTCGGCGATGCCGCAGGCGTATTCGACGACCTCGCGGCCGCGCACGATCTCGCCGCGCGCGTCGTCGACGACCTTGCCGTGTTCGCTGGAGATGACGCGGGCGAGCTCGTCCTCGTGCTTGACCAGCAGTTCGCGGAAGGCGAAGAGGATCCGGGTGCGCTGGGTGAGCGAGGATTCGCTCCAGGACTCGGCGGCCTTCGCGGCGGCGGCGACGGCGGTGTCCACGTCGGCCGATTCGGCGAGCAGGACGGCGGACTGCTGTTTGCCGGTAGCGGGGTCGTAGACCGGCGCGGTGCGGGTGGAACCGGCGGGGGTGGAGACGCCGTTGATCCAGTGTTCGATGGTGTTCACTTCGCTCCTCGTCGAGAGGTCGGTCAGAGGTACGGGCGCTGTTTGCGTTTGACGTCGGCGTAGGTTTCGCGCGCCGCTCGGGTCGAGTCCAGGTCGGACACCTCGCTGACCGGCACGTCCCACCACGCCGATCCGGGCGGGTTGGGGCCGAGCAGGTCGGTTTCGACGTGCACGACGGTGGTCGTGGAGTTCGCCTTGGCCTGTTTCACCGCGGCCCGGAACTCGTCCACAGTGGACGCGCGGAGCACCGTCGCGCCGAGACTGGCGGCGTTGGCGGCGAGATCGACGGGCAGTACGCCGCCCTCGAGCAGGCCGTTGTCGGCACGGTACCGGTAGGAAGTGCCGAATCGTTGCGAGCCAAGGGATTCCGACAACGATCCGATCGAGGCGAACCCGTGGTTCTGCACGAGCACGATGATCACCTTGAGCCCTTCGGCGACCATCGTGACGATTTCCTGCGCCATCATCAGGTACGAGCCGTCGCCGACGAGCACGACCACTTCCCGGTCGGGCGCGGCCATTTTCGCGCCGACGCCCGCGGCGACCTCGTAGCCCATGCACGAGTAGGCGTATTCGACGTGGTAGGCCTTCGGATCGCGGGCGCGCCAGAGCATCTGCAGGTCGCCCGGCATCGAGCCGGCGGCGTTGATGACCACGTCGCGGTCGTCCAGTTCGCTGTTGAGCGCGCCGAGGATCTCGGTCTGCGCGGGAAGCGGCTGATGCCCGACGGCGAAGCAGGCGTCCGCGGTGCGGTTCCACTCGTCGGCCAGCAGCCGCGCCCGCGTCCGGTACGCGTCGTCGACCTGCCATCCGGCGAGGGCTTCGTGCAGGGCGGCGATGCCGCGTTTCGCGTCCGCCAGCACCATTTCCGCGGAATGCTTCGCGGCGTCGAGGCGCGCGACGTTGAGGTTCACGAACTTCACGCCCGGATTGCCGAACACGGTGTGGGACGCGGTGGTGAAATCGCTGTAGCGGGTGCCGATGCCCAGCACGACGTCGGCTTCCGCGGCGAGCGCGTTGGCGGCGGACGTGCCGGTGGAGCCGATGCCGCCGACCGCGCTCGGATGGTCCCACGGGACCGCGCCCTTGCCCGCGTGCGTGTCGGCGACGGGAATCCCCGTGGAGGCGGCGAACGCGCGGAGTTCTTCCCAAGCCTCGGAGTACACGACGCCGCCGCCAGCGACGATCAGCGGGGCCTTCGCGGCGCGCAGCAGGTCCACCGCGCGGCCGAGTGCATCCGGTTCGGGCACCGGGCGGTCGATGTGCCAGACGCGGCGGCGGAAGAACTCCTCGGGCCAGTCGTAGGCTTCGGCTTGGACGTCCTGCGGCAGCGCGAGCGTGACCGCGCCGGTCTCGACCGGGTCGGTCAGCACCCGCATGGCGGCGAGGGCGGCGGAGATCAGCTGTTCGGGCCGGGTGATCCGGTCGAAGTACTTCGACACCGGGCGGAACGCGTCGTTGACCGTGACGTCGCCGCCGCGGGTGTCCTCCAGCTGTTGCAGCACCGGGTCGGGGCCGCGGGTGGCGAACATATCGCTGGGCAGCAGCAGGACGGGGATCCGGTTCGTGGTGGCGAGGGCGGCTCCGGTGATCATGTTCGTCGAGCCGGGGCCGGTGGACGCGGTGCAGGCGAAGGCCTGGAGCCGGTTGCGCATTTTCGCGAACGCGGTCGCGGCGTGGACCTGGCCCTGTTCGTTGCGCGCGAGGTAGTACGGCAGGTCGTCGGAGCCGGTGCGAGCCGCCTGCAGCAGCGCTTGGCCGATCCCGGCGACGTTGCCGTGCCCGAAGATCCCGAAGCAGCCCGGGATCAGCCGGTGTTCGACGCCGTCGCGCTCGGAGTACTGGTTGGCCAGGAACCGCACCAGGGCTTGCGCGGTGGTGAGCCTCATCGTGCGCCTCCGAACGGCAGCCGCGGGTCGACGTCTTGGGATTCCCAGGTTTGGCGGACCCACGCGTGCGCGGGGTCGTCGCAGATCAGCCACGCCCGTTCGGGTCCGGGTCCGGCCATCACGTTGAGGTAGTACAGGTCGTAGCCGGGCGCGGCCATCGACGGGCCGTGCCAGCCGTGCGGGATCAGCACGACGTCGCCGGTGCGGACCTCTTCCAGGACGTCGATCGGGCGGTCGGGAGTGCCGTAGACGCGCTGGTAGCCCATGCCGCCGCCGGCGACCTCGAAGTAGTAGATCTCCTCGAGTTCGCTTTCGCCCTCGCGTGCCTCGTCGTGCTTGTGCGGCGGGTAGGACGACCAGTTCCCGCCCGGCGTGAGCACTTCGCAGACGAGCAGCTGGTCGGCGTCGAAGGTGTGCGGCAGGCAGTAGTTGTTGACCTGGCGGCTGCAGTTCCCCGCGCCGCGCAGTTCCGTCGGCACGCCGTCGGCGGGGCCGTACCGGGCGGGCAGCCGCTTCGAGGTCTTCGCCGAGGGCAGCGCGAACCTGCCTTGGCCGGTGATCGTCGCCTCGGCATCCCTGGGCAGGTAAGCGAAATCGGTGACCGCGTCGAACACGCCGGTGCGCCCGGCCAGCTCGAACGTCTCGCCGTCGACCGACACCGAGCAGCTGCCGGACAGCGGGAGCACGAGCGTTTCCGCGTCGCCGGTGGAGACGGTCTCGGCGCCGTCGAGTTCCAGCACGCGCAGGCCGGAGTAGCCCCATCCGGCCGATTCGGGGGTGATTTCGAGACTGAACCGGTTCACAGCAACCCCACCGCCGTATCGACCGCCTTCGCCACGTCGCCGTCGTGCGGATAGAGCAGCGACCGCCCGACCACCAGACCCTGCACCGTCGGCAGCGCGAGCGCCTGCTGCCAGGACGCGAACGCCGCGTCCGGATCCTTGACCTCGCCGCCGAGCAGCACCGCGGGCAGCGTCGAGGCCGCCAGCACCCGCTCCATCTCGGCCACCACCGGCAGCTTCAGCCAGGTGTAGGCCGACGAGCGGCCGAGCCCGGACGCGATGGTGATCGAGCGGATCACGGCGTCGGGGGAGAGGTCGTTCTTGATCCGGCCGTCGACCCATTCGGACAGGAACGGTTCGACCATCGCGACGAGCTTCCGGTCGGCCAGCGCGTCGATCGCCTTCGCGGTGTTCTCCAGGACGTTCGGCGTCGCCGGGTCGGAGAGGCAGATCCGGGTGAGCGTCTTGCCGCCGTCGAACCGCATGCGCGCGATGGTTTCCGCGTCGTAGCAGGCGAACCGGTCGTCGATCTCGAAGCTCGACCCGGCCAGCCCGGTGCGGTTCATCGACCCGATCACCGTCTTGCCGTCCAGCGCGCCGAGCAGGAGAAGGTCGTCGACGATGTCCGGGGTCGCGAGCACGCCGGTGACGCCGGGGCGTTCCAGCGCGAGGCACAGCCGCTCCAGCAGTTCGCCGCGATCGGCCATCGCCAGCGGATCGGAGCCGACCGCGTTCGCGCCCCGCGCGGGGTGGTCCGCGGCGATGATCATCGTGCGGCCCTTGTCGTTGAACGGCGACTTGGCCCGCACGCGCACGGCAGCGGCCTCGGCGATCGCTTCGGGATCGCGCACGCGTTTGGCGACGATCCGCTCGACCGTATTCATTCTTTTCCTCCGAGCTTGCGCAGTACCTGGTCTTCGGTGGGCATGGCGTCCGAACAGGACAGTTGGCCCGCCACATGCGAGCCGGCCGCGTTCGCGAACCGCATCACCCGCGCGGTGTCCCAACCGGACAGCAGGCCGTGCACCAGCGCGCCGCCGAACGCGTCGCCCGCGCCGAGACCGTTGACGACCTCCACCGGCACCGGCGGCACCTCGACCTCGCCGGTGTCGTCCACCGCGAGCACGCCCTTCGGGCCCTGCTTCACCACGGCGAGCGAGACCCCCTTGTCCCGCAACGCTTTCGCCGCCTCCCGAGGTTCGCGGACGGCGACCGCGGTGTCGCATTCGTCGAGGTTGCCGACCGCGACCGTGACGTGTTCGAGCGCCTTGCCGACCCATTCCCGGGCCTGCTCGCGCGAGTCCCAGAACATCGGCCGGTAGTCGAGGTCCAGCACCGTGATCCCCCTGCGACCACGGGCCTCCAGCGCCGCCAGCGTCGCCGAACGGCTCGGTTCCTGCGACAGCCCGGTCACCGTCACCCAGAACACCTTCGCCGCGCGGATCGCGTCGAAGTCGAGTTCATCGGCGGAAATGTCGAGATCGGGCGCTTTCGGGAAACGGTAGAAGTAGAGCGGGAAATCGTCCGGCGGGAAGATCTCGCAGAACGTCACCGGCGTCGGCAGTTGCGGCGAGGTTCCGACGAACCGGTCGTCCACGCCGTATCCGGCGAGCGCGCGGTGCAGGAACCGGCCGAACGGATCGTCGCCGGTCTTGGTGATCACCGCCGAGGCCCGGCCGTACCGGGCGGCGGCGACCGCGACGTTGGTCGCGCTGCCGCCGAGATACTTGCCGAACGAGGTGACGTCTTCCAGCCCGACGCCGATCTGCTCGGGGTAGACGTCCACCCCGATCCGGCCCATGGTGACGAGGTCGAACCCCGTGGTCATCGTCGCGTCCTCCTGCCTGCCGCGGTGGCTCCGCCCTCTGACAGTGCAGGACCTCGAGGGACTTTGTCAAGACATATGGACATTAGGTCATCGGCACCTGAGTCGGTAGGCTCCCGAGGATGAACGCCAGTCCGGCTTGGGACCCCGCGCGCGAGATCGCGGTGGATCCGGCCAGCCCCGAACCGCTGTACTTCCAGGTCGCGCGCCAGCTGCACGCCGCGATCGAGGACGGCCGCCTGCCGGCGGGCGCGCGGCTGGCGAATGAACTGGACCTCGCGGCCGGGCTGCGGCTGTCCCGGCCCACGGTCCGCCAGGCCATCCAGTCGCTGGTCAACCAGGGATTGCTGGTGCGCAAGCGCGGGGTCGGCACCCAGGTGGTGCGCACGAAGGTCACCCGTCCGCTGCGGCTGAGCAGCCTGTACGACGACCTCGCCGGGCTGGGCGGAACTCCGGAGACGACGGTGCTGTGCAACCGCGTGGAGGACGCCGACGCGGAGGCCGCCGGGCTGCTGGAAGCCCCGGGGCTGACGCGCGTGCGCCGGTTGAAGCGGATCCGCTCGACGGGCGGCGAACCGCTCGCGGTGATGAACAACTACCTCCCGGACGGCCTGATCGACCCGTCGGACGAGGACCTGCGGGAGAAGGGCCTGTATCAGCTGCTGCGCGGGACCGGGCTGCGCCTGCACTCCGCGCAGCAGAACATCGGCGCCCGCCTCGCGACCGCCGAGGACGCCGAACTCCTCGACGAGAAGCCGGGGGCCGCGTTGCTGACCATGCAGCGCACGACCTACGACGAGACGGGCCGGGTCGTCGAGTACGGATGGCATGTGTACCGGGCTTCGCGGTACTCGTTCAACCTCTCCTTGGCGAATTCCTGACGCGACTGTCCATTTCGGACAGTTCCGCGGCCGGGGGCGAAAGCGGTCTTCGCAATACCCCTGGCGAGACAGCGGGATTCATCGCCAACGTGCATGAATCCGCGAAACTATCCACTTGACAAGTTCTGGGTCTGGCGCTGAAGGTTGTCGGCAACACCAGCGGCGCCGGCGCAGGCGCCGCCGAGCCGTTCCCGGCGGAGGCGCTCAATGTCGAACGCGCAAGTCCAGCACCAGACCGATCTCAAGCGGAACGCTTTCGGCGTTCCCGGAATCCTGTTCTTCGTCCTGTCGGCGCAAGCGCCGCTGACGAGCATCGTGGGCGCGGCCGCGCTCGCCGTGGCGCTCGGGGACGGGGCGGGCGCGCCCGGCGCCTATCTCGTCGTCGGCGTCGTGATCGTGCTGTTCGCGGTCGGGTTCACCACGATCACGCGGCACGTGGACACCCGCGGCGGCTTTTTCGCCGTGATCAAGGCGGGGCTCGGCCGTCGCGCGGGCTCCGGCGGATCCGCGCTGGCCCTGTTGTCCTACAACGCGATCCAGATCGCGATGTACGGCCTGTTCGGGGCCAGCCTGTCCGGGCTGCTGTCCCGGCACGCGGGCATTTCCGTGCCGTGGTGGGCCTGTGTCGCGGGCGCGATCGCTGTCGTGTGGTTCCTCGGCTCGCGCAAGATCGAACTCGGCGCCCGCGTGCTCGCCGTGCTCGTGGCGTTCGAATTGCTGCTGTTGGCCGGGTTCGCCGTCGGCGTGGTCGTCACCAAGGGATGGTCCGCTTTGGACGTTCCCGCGAGCTTCGGCCCGAAAGCGGTGCTGGCCGGCGCGCCCGGAGTCGCGATCATGTTCGCGATCGCGTCGATGTTCGGATTCGAATCGACGGCGATCTACTCGGGCGAGGCGAAGGACCCGCGGCGCACCGTGCCCCGCGCGACCTACATCGCGGTCGTCCTGATCGCGGTGTTCCTCGCGTTCCTGACCTGGACGCTGGTCTGCTTCTACGGCGCGGGGCAGGCGCAGGAGGCGGCGCGGACGGCGCTGCAGACCGACCCCGCTTCCTTCGCGGTGACGCCGCTCAACAGCGTGCTGGGGGAGTGGGCGGGGACCGCGGCCGACGTGCTGCTCTCGACGTCGCTGTTCGCCGGGATCCTGTCCTTCCACAACATGATCACGCGCTATTTCCACACCATGGCGGGGCACAGCCTGTTCCCGCCGATCCTGGAGCGCACCAACCGGCACCAGGCCCCGGCCGCGGCCTCGCTGGCGCAGTCGCTGCTGGCCGCGGTGGTGGTGCTGCCGTTCGCGGCGGCCGGGATGGACCCGGTCGGCCAGCTGTTCAGCTGGCTGTCCGGGCTGGCCGTCGCGACGCTCGTGGTGCTGTACACGCTCACCTCGGCGGCGGTCATCGGCTACTTCCGGCGCACCCGCGCCGAACGCAATCTCTGGACCACACTGCTCGCGCCGGCCCTCTCCGCCGTGCTGATGCTCGGAATCCTCAGCCAGGTGGTGCGCAACTTCGGAGTACTCACCGGAGGCAGCGCGACGACCGTGTGGCTGCTGCTGGCCATCGTGCCCGTCGTGTTCGCCGCCGGGCTTCTGCGCTCGCCCCGGACCGTGCCGCGCGGCACCCCCGCCCCGGCCACCGAACCCGCCTGACTTTTTCCCTCTGACCAAGGAAAGGCTTATGTCCACCCAAACTTTGCCCGTGTCGCCGGTCGACGGCGGGAACGCCGCCCCGCATCCGCTGGCTGTGCTCTCCGCGGCCGAACTCGAAGCCGCGCGAAGGATTCTCGAGGAAGCCGGTCTCGTGTCCGCGACGACCCGGTTCTCCTACGTCCTGCTTCGCGAACCGGACAAGCAGGACGTCCTCGCCTGGGACGGGAGGACCCCGCTGCCGCGCGAGGTGGCGGTGCTGGTGACCGAACTGGAACCGCTCGGCCTCAGCACCGTGGTGGTGGACCTGACCGCGGGAGAAGTCGTCTCGCGGACGGTGCTCGACCCGGCCGAGGTGGGCTTCGGCCCGTGCCTGGACGAGGATTACGACCTGGTCGACGAGATCGTCAAGAGCGACGAGCAGTGGCTCGCCGCGGTCGCCAAGCGCGGCGTCGACGATGTCGGCAAGGTCCGGACGGTGCCGCTGTCGGCCGGGGTGTTCGGCTATCCCGACGAGGTCGGCACCCGTGTGTACCGCGTGCTCTCCTTCCATCAGCCGCACCCCGGCGAACCGCCGTGGGCGCATCCGGTCGGCGGGGTGATCGCGCACGTCGACGTGAGCAACCGGCGGGTGCTGCGGGTCGTGGAGACGCACGTCGACCACGTGCCCGAGGAGTCCGGCGATTACTTGCACGACGCCGTCCGCGGCCCCCAGCGCACCGATCTCAAGCCGATCTCCATCACCCAGCCCGAAGGCGTCTCGTTCCAGTACGACGACGGCGTCCTGTCGTGGCAGAACTGGCAGCTGCGGCTCGGGTTCAACGGCCGCGAGGGGCTGACCCTGCACCAGGTGTCCTATGCCGACGGCGGCGTGCGGCGGCCGGTCGTCTACCGGGCTTCGGTCGCGGAGATGGTGGTCAACTACGGCGATCCCGGGCCCGCGCACGGCTGGCAGAACTACTTCGACCTCGGCGAGTACCAGTTCGGGCGGCTCGCGAACTCGCTGGAGCTGGGCTGCGACTGTCTCGGCGAAATCACCTACGCCGACGCCGTCGTGGCCGACGACCACCTGCGCCCGCAGCTCATCCGCAACGCGATCTGCATCCACGAAGAGGACTTCGGCGTGCTGTGGAAGCACAACGACATCTTCACCGGCACCTCGCAGACGCGGCGGCAGCGCCGGCTCGTGGTGTCGTTCTTCGGCACCGTCGGCAACTACGACTACGGGTTCTACTGGTACTTCTACCTCGACGGCACGATCGAGTTCGAAGCCAAGGCCACCGGCATCCCGTTCCCGTCCGGGTACGACGGCTCGGACCCGCACTTCAGTGAGCTCGCGCCCGGCCTCGGCGCCCCGGTGCACCAGCACCTGTTCTCGGTGCGCCTCGACCTGACCGTCGACGGGGTGCGCAACTGCGTGGACGAACTGGACGTCGCACCGGTGGCGATGGGCGAGAACAACCCGTGGGGCAACGCGATCGGCCGCAAGCGCACCCGGCTGCGCACCGAACGCGAAGCCCGCCGGAAGGCGGCGAACCACCTCAACCGGGTGTGGGCGATCTCCAGCGCGGAGCGCACCAACCGGCTGGGCAAGCCGACCTCGTACGTGCTGCACCCGGAAGGCCAGCCGGCGCTGCTGGCCGACGAAAACTCTTCGATCGCCCGCCGGGCGGCATTCGCCCGCGAGCATCTCTGGGTCTCGCGGTACGACCGGGACCAGCTGTGGCCCTCGGGTTACACGGTGAACCAGAACCCCGGCGACGACGGGCTGCCCGCCTACACCGCGCGGGACCGGCCGATCGACGGGGAGGACGTGGTGCTGTGGCACACCTTCGGCCTGACGCATTTCGTGCGCACCGAGGACTGGCCGATCATGCCGGTCGACTACGCCGGGTTCAAGCTCAAGCCGGACGGTTTCTTCGACCGCAACCCGACCCTCGACGTGCCTGACCTCCGCGGGAAATCCGGCTGCTGCGGCACGGCCGGTCATGCCGGGCCGTGAGCTGGCGCTGTGCCGCTGGCTCGCCGTGTTCGCGATGGCCGGTGCGCTCGCCCACGTCGCCGTCGCCGCGCACACGCCCGCTCTGACGGCGGTTTTCGCGGGCATGGCCGTGCTGTGCCTGCCGTGCGCGGCGCATCTGTGGCGCGGCGGCCGGTCCGCGCTGCGGCTGGTCGCGGGCAACGCCGCGGCCATGGTCGCGATCCATCTCGCGGTGGGGACCGGGCACCACTCCGGATCGGCGGCGCTCGCCGTCCTCACCGTCACCGAAGGCGGCATCGCCGCTGGCGCGTGGTACCTCGCGCGCCACTCGCAAAGGAGAACCGCATGACTGACACCGTGACCGCGCTGTTCCTGGACGGCGTCTGGACGAAGGGCGGTGCGCCGGGATTCACCACGCTCAACCCGGCGACGGAGGAACCCCTCGCGGAAATCGCCGCCGCCGACGAGGCCGACGTGGACCGCGCGGTGCGGGCGGCGACGCGGGCGTTGAAGGGGGAGTGGGCGGCGACCCCGCCGTCCCGGAAAGGCCTGCTGCTCTCCCGGCTGGCGGACTTGGTCGAGCAGGAGGCCGAGGGACTCGCGCGGCTGGAGTCGCTCGACATGGGCGCGCCCGCCGGGATCGCGCAGGGCATGTTCGTGCCGAATCTCGTGGCGTCGTTGCGGTACTACGCGGGCTGGGCGGACAAGATCACCGGCGAGTTCGTTCCCACCGACGGCTATTTCGGCGCGCCGACCCACTCCTACACCCGCCGCGAACCGGTCGGCGTGATCGCCGCGATCGTGCCGTGGAACTCGCCGCTCATGATCCTCGGCTGGAAGCTGGCTCCCGCGCTCGCCGCGGGCAACACGGTGATCGTGAAGCCGGCGGAGGACGCGTCGCTGTCCATCCTGCAGCTCGCGGAGCTGTCCGAACGGGCCGGTTTCCCGCCCGGCGTGATCCAGGTGCTGACCGGTCGGGGCTCGGTCACCGGCGAGGCGCTCGCGCGGCATCCGGGCGTGCACAAGGTCAGTTTCACCGGTTCCACCGGCGTCGGGCGGCGCATCCTGCGCAACTCCGCGGACACGTTCAAGCGGACGACCTTGGAGCTGGGCGGCAAATCCCCGCAGCTGGTGTTCGCCGACGCGGACCTGAACGCCGCGGTGGCCGGCCTCGCGGCGGGGATCTTCACCAACCAGGGCCAGGTCTGCGCCGCCGGGACGCGCATCCTCGTGCAGCGGCCCGTGCTGGACGCGGTGCTGGACGGACTGCGGGACGCCGCGGCGGCGCAGGTGCTCGGCGACCCGTTCGACCCGGCGACCACGATGGGCCCGCTGATCAACGGCGCCCAGCGCGAGCGGGTGCTCGGCTATGTCCACAAAGGACGAGGCGAGGGCGCGGCACTCGTCGCCGGGGGAAATTCCCCGGACGGGCCGGGCTTTTTCGTCGCGCCCACGGTCTTCTCCGGCACGAACGACCTGGCGATCGCACGCGAGGAGATCTTCGGCCCGGTCGGCACGGTGATCCCGTTCGACGACGAGGCCGAAGCGGTCGCGATAGCCAACGACAGCGACTACGGGCTCGCGGCCACGGTGTGGACCCGCGACGTCGGGCGCGCGCACACCGTTTCGGCCGCGCTCGAAGCGGGCGCGGTCGGGGTGAACGGCTGGTCGCCGCTGGCCCCTCAGCTCCCGTGGGGCGGGCTGAAGGCGAGCGGGGTCGGCCGCGAACTGGGCTACGAGGGCATTCTCGCCAACACCGAGGCGAAAACCGTGACCATCGTACTGTGAAAGGGGAATCGATGACCGACGAGACCGTGGCGGCTTTGGTCCGCAGGGTCGAGGTGCTCGAAGCCGAGGCGGACATCCGGCGGCTGCAGGCGCGCTACATGTTCCTCTGCGACACGCCGAATCCCGAGTACGGCGTGGCTGACGACGCGAAGAGGATCGAGCTGATCCTTGAGCTTTACACCGAGGACGCGGTGTGGGAAGGCGTCGGCGAGTACTACGACGGCCAGTTCGGCCGCGCCGAGGGCAAACCGGCGATCCGCGAGCACTTCCAGCGGTTCTGGGGCGAGAAACAGGATCCGGCGCTGCTGCTGAACGCGCACTACCTGACTTCGGAGCAGATCCACGTGCACGGCGACACCGCCGACGGACAGTGGATCCACATGCAGCCGTGGCTGTTCTCGGACGGCAAGTCGTTGCTGCGCTCCAGCCGGCTCAACAACGCCTTCCGCAAGGAGCCGGACGGCTGGCGGATCACCCGGACCCGCACCGAAAACGTGTTCGTCGCCCCGCTGCCGGACCGGTTCGCGAGCGACTACCCGTCGACGTCGGTGCTGCTGAAGCCGTGACCGGCCCCTCCTGTCCGGTTCGCCGCGGATTACGCTGAGCCGAGGCAACCGGACGGGAAGGACGCGATGGCAGGGCTGGCATACGGTACGGGACGGCAAGCGCTGCTGGACGCCGCGGTACGGGTCGTAGCGGCGCAGGGCCTGCGCGGGCTGACCTACCGCTCGGTCGCCGCCGAAGCCGGCGTCACCCACGGTTCGGTCCGCTACCACTTCGGCGACTGGCGGACGCTGGTGGAAGAGGCGCTCGCGCACTGCGTCGAGCGCAGCGTCCAGGGTGCGGAGCTGTCGTCGCAGGGCGAGGGCTTCGACGAGTTCGCCTCGGGTCTGGTCTCGCTCGTGACCGCCGATCCGGGGGCACAGGCCTTCCAGTACGAACTGACCATGGAAGCCCGGCGCCGCCCCGAACTGCGCCCGGTCATGGAACGCGCCAACGACTTGTACCGCGACGCGGTGCGCCGCGAACTCGCCGCACACGGCCTCGACGACCCCGACCTGGCCGAACTGGTGTTCCTGGCCCTCGACGGGCTGGTGTTCCATTTGACGGCGTTCGGGGACACGTCGCGCGGCGAACGAGCGGCGGCGAAGCTGCGGGCGTTGCTGCGTGCGTATGCGGGGGCTGTGGCTGAGCGCAGCGTGGAGTAGCCGGGGCTGGCTTGACCATGCGTCAAACCAGCCCCGGCCGGACTGTTCCCGGTACCGGTCAGTCGCGCACGGCCAGTTCGCCGAGTTCGGACCAGCCTTCCTGGTCCACCTTCGCGTGCACGATGCGCGGCGTTTCGGCCAAATAAGGCGGAAGCTCGCGCTGCGCGGTCTTGAAGTGGGCCGAACCGACGTGGGCGGCGCCCGCGTCGTCGTCGCGGAATGCTTCCACCAGCACGTATTCGCTGGCGTCGGCGAGGCTGCGCGACCACTCGTACCAGAGGCAGCCAGGCTCGGCTCGCGTCGCTTCGGTGAACGCGCGGGAGATCTCGGGCCACGCGTCCGCGTGCTCCGGCTTCACCCGGAACTTGGCGGTGATGAAGATCATCGGTCTCCTCGGAGCGGTTTTCCGTTTCAGGGAACCAGGATCGCGCGTCCGCGGACGCGGCCGGCGGCCAGGTCGTCGAGCGCGTCCTGAAAGGACTCGAGCGGGTAGGTCGCGGTGTGCAGGCGCACGCGGTCCTGCGCGGCCAGCACCATCAGCTCGCACAGATCGGTGTAGGAGCCGACCAGGTTGCCGATGAAGTTGATCTCGGCGGAGATGATGTCGATCGTGGGCACGTCGATGTTTTCGCCGTAGCCCACCACGTGGTAGTCGCCCGCGCGGCGCAGCATCGCGACGCCGTCGCGGGTCGCTCCGCCCTCTCCGACGAAGTCGAGCACGGTCTCCGCGCCCTCGCCGCCGGTCAGCTCCCGCACCGCGGCGACGTGCCCGCCGTCGGCGACCACGCCGTGGTCCGCGCCGATCGATTCGGCCAGCTTCACCGCGTCCTCGTTGCGGTCGACCACGATCAGCTCGGCGGCGGTGAGCGCCTTGAGCACCTGGATGCCGATGTGCCCGAGCCCGCCGGCGCCGATCACCACGCACCGGTCGCCCGGGCGCAGCCGCCGCGCTGCCTTGGCCGCCGCGTGATACGCGGTGAGCCCGGCGTCGGCGAGCGCGGCGACATCGGCCGGTTCCAGCGAATCGTCGAGCTTCACCACACTGCGCGCGGAGGTCTTGAGGTACTCGGCGTAACCGCCCGCGGTGTCGATGCCGGGGAATTGGCTGGCCGCGCAGTGCACGTCGTCGCCGGCGCGGCAGGCGCGGCACAGGCCGCAGGTGATCAGCGGGTGCACGATCACCTTGTCGCCCTCGGCGACGTTGGTGACCGCGCTGCCCACCGCGTGCACCCAGCCCGCGTTTTCGTGGCCGATCGTGTAGGGGAGCGCGATGCCGGACTTCTCCGCCCACTGCCCTTCGAGGATGTGGATGTCGGTGCGGCACACGCCGGCGCCGCCGATCCGCACGACGACGTCGTACGGGCCGGCGACCTCGGGGACGGGTACGTCGGCGAGCCGAAGTTGCTGGTCGTAACCGACGACCTGGACTGCTTTCACGATGCTCGGGCCTCCTCGGGCGAGCCGGGCCGCGGCGCCTGGTCGGCCGCGGATTCGGGATAACGGGTGCGGAGCAGGCCGCGGCAGAAGTGCGCGTTGCCGTCGATCGAAATCCGGACCGACCGCGCGAACCGCAGCCGCAGCGGCACTTCCTCCTTCGGATACGGCCGGCCGCGGTCGTCGACGAGCACCGGCTGGTCCGGCGTGACCGCGAGACCGAGCGCTTCCCGGCGGCGCAGGAGCGCGGCGGTGACCCGGTCGTCGGGCAGGTCGCCGAGCGTCACGTCGTGCAGCGCTTCTTCGCTCAGGGCTCGGTCCGCGCGCAGCAGCGCGGTCAGCGCCCGTTCCATGGCCGCAGTGTGCGCCTTGCGCCGGAACGTCGCCCGCAGCTGCTCGAGGTCTTGTTCCGCCTCGTCGCCGAACGTGCCGCGATAGCCGGCATCGGCGGCGAGGCCGCGGTTGATCAGGTCCGAATCGTGGTGGTCGTCCAGCAGCACCTCGACCCGGCCCGCCTCGGGCAGCGCGGTCAGCACGTCCTTCGCGTCCGATGCCATCAGGTACGCGAAATTGGGCGAACAGAACGAAGTCGGCAGCCGCAGGTGCACGGTCAGCGTTCCGTCGCGGGCTTCGAGCGAACGGACGAAGCCGAGATCGGTGATCGGTTCGTCCAGTTCGGGGTCGAAGACGGCGGACAGCGCGTCGCGGGCGCGCTCTTCCAGTGCGGGCATCAGCCGACCGCCACCGCGTCGGGGGTCGCCTCGGCCGGATCGTCGGCGACGCGCAGTTCGGCCGGGACCTCGATGTCGTACATCGCCGCCGCGTTGAGCCCGAGGATCTTCTTCTTGACCTCGGTGGTGAGCGGCGGGTACTCGGTCATGTCCGCCGGGATCTGGAAGTCGACGAACTTCTCCACCAGCCACTTCGGCGTCCAGATCGCGTAGTCGCTGGAGAACTGGATCCGGTTCTCGTCCAGCCAGTACAGCAGCTCCCCGATGATCTGCGCGAAATACCGCGGCCGGGTGTGGATGAACGGCATCGCGACGGCGAGCCCGGCGTGCACGTTCGGCTCTTGCGTGGCGATCCAGCAGAAGTCCTCCAGCCGGGGGAGCCCGCAGTGCTCGATGACGAAGTTCAGCTCGGTGAAGTCGGTGGCGACCTTGTCCACGTCGGCGACGTCGAACGCGTCGCGGTCCAGCGGCCGGATCGTCGGGCCCTTGTGGATGTGGATGTTCTTGACGCCCAGCTCCTGGGCCGCCTCCAGGTAGCGGTAGCTCCACTTGTCGTCGAGCTTCCAGCCGCGCGAATCGCCGAACCATTCGGCGGTGTAGAGCTTGGCGCCCTTGAGCCCGAACCGTTTCGCGTCCTCGCGCAGCTGCTTGAGCCCGTCCTCGCCGAACCGGGGGTCCCAGCAGTGGTTGTAGGTGAGCTTGTCCGGATGCCGCTGGGCCAGCGCGAACGCTTCCTCGGTCTGCCCGAAGCCGTTCGTGTAGAACGCGGGCAGCAGGGCAGGCTGGAAGATCGCGTGGTCGACGTAGCCGTCGGCGAACAGGTCCTTCATCAGCCGGTCGCCGCCCTGGTAGAGGTAGTCCTCGTAGGGCCAGACCTCGGACTCCGGGCTGAGGTTGCGGTGGTAGTCGTAGAAGCAGTCGATGAACTGCTTGCCGTGGATGTTGCGCTGGTTGCCCGGCCGGGCGTCCCAGAGCGCGACGTGCGCGTCCAGGATGTAGTAGCTCTCCCCGTCCTTGGTGTACATCGGTTTCCTCTCCCGTCGTGACCTCATCGGCACGTCCGGACTCGGACGGTAGGGATCCCGGCGCAGGTCAGGCAGGGCCGCGCTGTCTCAGTTTGAGACAGCGGCCGCACTGCGGAGCGCCCGCGCGCGGGTAGCCTCGATCCCGTCCGACGCAGTGGCGCGTCTCCCGGGAGGCCGATATGGCGCACAGCCCGCGCGAATCGGGGCCGCTCGCGCCGCGAGGTTCGACCGCGCCGCGGTTGCGCGCCTCGTGGCAGCGCAGCGAGCGCTACGGGGTGCCCGGCGACGAGGTCACCCCGGTGTTCAGCGGTGCGGTGGACACTGAATCGTTGCTGTACGACTGCGGCAACGAAGTGCTCGAGGGGTTGCACGCGACGCTCGCGAACGAGCCGATCAGCCTCATGCTCACCGACGCCGAGGGCCTGGTCCTCAGCCGGATGTGCGGGGACATGGGGATCACGCGGTCGCTCGACCGGGTCCACCTGGCGCCTGGGTTCTATTTCGCGGAGAGCAATGCCGGCACGAACGGACTGGGGCTAGCGCTCGCCGACCGCGTGCCGTCCTTGGTGCGCGCGGGGGAGCACTACTGCACCAGCCTGCGCGGCTACACGTGCGCCGCGGTCCCGGTGCTGGAGCCGATCAGCGGTGCGCTGGCGGGCAGCGTGAACCTCACGACCTGGTCGGAGCAGTCCTCGGAGCTGCTGCTCGCGCTCGCGCAGACCGCGGCGGGGCACACCAGCGCGCTGATGCTGGCGCGCGCGTCCGGGCGGCAGTCGCGTCCGGCGCCGCGCGGCGAGGTGTACCGGATGTATGCCGACCGGCTTGATCCGCCGCGGTTGTCGGCGACCTGGCAGCACGCGGTCTCCGAAGCCTCGGCTGCCATGCGCTGGGGACGAACGGTCCTCGTGACGGGCGAGCCGGGGGCGGGCAAGACCGCGCTGGCGGCACTCGCGCGCCGGGAGCTGCACTCGCGCGAACGGCTGCTAAACGCCCGCGCGCCCGCCCCGGAGGACGTGCAGACGTGGCTCACGGTGTGGGAGCCCGAGTTGGGGAAGGACGACACCTGCGTGATCGTGGCCGGCGTCGACGCATTGCCGGCGTGGGCGGCGAGCGAACTGGCTGCCCGGTTCGCGGCGCTGCGCGAGCGTGGCAGTGCAGCGTCGTTCGTGCTCACCGCCGCCTCGGCTGAGGTCCCGGCCGCGCTCCTGCCGCTGGTGGACACCGTGGTCGAGGCGCCCTCGCTGCGTTTCCGGCCGGACGATGTGCTGCCCTTGGCGCACCACTTCGCCCACCAGTCGCGGGGGCGGGCCGTCGCGTTCACGCCCTCGGCGGCGCGCGCACTGTGCGCCTACGACTGGCCGGAGAACGTCAAACAACTCCGGCGGGTGGTCCAGGCCGCCGCCGCTCGCTCCGAGACGATCGACAGCCGGCACCTGCCCGCGGAAATCTTCACGAACGCCGGGCACCGGCTCAACCGCCTGCAGGCACTCGAACGCGACGAGATCGTCCGATGCCTCGCGCAGCAGGGGGCGACAGTGGTGGCGGCGGCTGAGGAACTCGGCATGGCCCGGGCCACGCTCTACCGCAAAATGGCCCAGTACGGGATCGACCAGCGCCAGTTTCGCTCGTGACGCCGACAGCCGCGCCGTAGCGACGTTCAGTGGGACCGGCCGGGTGTCTCAAAGTGAGACGGCAGGTCCCGCCGCTCCGCTTGCCGCCTTCCTACGATCGGGCCACCGGCCGGTCGAAGGACACGGATTCGGCACATCCCGAAGGAGCATCAGCAATGTCGCTGCGCACCGTCATCAGCCCGAGCAGGTACGTCCAAGGAGCCGGCGCGATCCGGCGGCTCGGCGAATATCTCGCGCCGATCGGGGCGAGGCCGGTGGTCGTCGCCGACGATCTGGTGTGGGGGATGGTCGGCCACGACGTCGAGACGTCGTTGAAGAGCGCGGGCCTGCCGGTGCGGCGGGAGACGTTCCGCGGCCTCCCGAGCGCGGCGGAGGTCGATCGGATCGCTGGTGTGCTGCAGCAAGCCGACGCCGATGTGGCGGTCGCGGTGGGCGGCGGGAGCGCGATCGACACGGTGAAGGCCGCGGGCCACCTCGCCGGGATCCGCTGGGCGAACTGCCCGACGGTGGCCTCGACCGACGCCCCCTGCAGCGCGCTTTCGGTGATCTACACCGAAAACGGCGAATTCGAGGAGTACCGGTTCTTTCCGCGCAACCCCGACCTGGTGCTCGTCGACTCGCAGGTGGTGGCGAACGCGCCGGTCGAACTGCTCGCCGCCGGGGTCGGCGACGCACTGGCGACGTGGCTCGAAGCGCGCGCCACCGCCCAGTCGAACTCGACGACGATGGCGGGCGGGCTGCCCACGGTCACCGGCACCGCGCTGGCCAAGCTCAGCTGGGAAGTGCTGTGGGACAACGCACTTCAGGCCGTCGACGCGGTGCGCGATTCCCAGGTCACGCCGGCGGTGGAAAAAGTAATCGAAGCGAACACGCTGCTGTCCGGCCTCGGCTTCGAATCCGGCGGACTCGCCGCGGCGCACGCCGTCCACAATGGACTGACGGCGGTCGCGGCCACCCACGGGCTCGCGCACGGCCAGAAGGTCAACATCGGATCGATCGCGCAACTCGTGCTGGAAGGCGCGCCGTCCGGCGAGGTCCGCGACTTCGTCGAGTTCACGACCCGGGTCGGACTGCCTACGACCCTGACCGAAGTCGGCCTGCGCAGCGACGACCACGACAGCCTGCGCGCGGTCGCCGACGCCGCGACCGCCGAGGGCGAGACCATCCACGCCATGCCGTTCGCGGTGCACAGCCGCGACGTCGCGAGCGCGCTGGCCTCGATCGAACGCTTCGCGACCAGGGTCCGCCGCGAGGCGAAACTCCCTGACCCAGTGCCGTATCTGGCGCACGCCTGACGAAACCGCGCCCGCCCGGGCGGCGAGCGGAAACCCTCGCCGCCGCACGGGTAGTCAAGCCTGCCCGTCTGTGACCGACACACCACCTTTGCGCAGGCAGGGAGCCCTCGCACGGCTCCGCGGCGGCTACGGCGACCTGCTCGCCGAATTCTTCGGCACGTTCGTGCTCATCGCGCTCGGCGACGGCTGTGTCGCCATGGCGGTGGCCGGACTGCCCGGCTCGGGCCGTACCGCCGGCCCCACCGTGATCTTCCAGGGCACCGGCGACTGGATGCTGATCGTGTGGGGCTGGGCGTTCGCGGTCGCGTTCGCCGTCCTGCTTGCGGGCGGCGTCAGCGGCGCGCATCTCAACCCCGCGGTGACGTTCGCGATGGCGTTGCGGCGGCGGTTTCCGTGGCGGCGGGTTCCCGGTTATTGCGGAGCACAGCTTTTCGGCGCGTTCGCCGGCGCTGCACTGGTTTTCGCGGTGTACCACCCGGCCATTCGCGCGTTCGAGGCGGCGGCCGGAGCGGACGGGAAGAACACGACGTTCACCATTTTCGCGACCGCGCCCGCGCGTTATTTCACCGATTGGCTCGGACCGCTGCTGGACCAAGTGGTCGGCACCGCCGTGCTCCTCGCGGTGGTGCTCGCGATCATCGACGGCCGGATCGCGGCGTCGACGCCGAAAATGGCTCCCTTGCTGATCGGCTTCACCGTCGCCGCGATCGGCCTCTCCTACGGCGCGAACGCGGGTTACGCGATCAACCCGGCCCGCGATCTCGGCCCGCGGCTCTTCGCGTTCCTCGCCGGATGGGGCGACGCCGCACTGCCCGGTCCCGGCGGCTATCTGTGGATTCCGATCGTCGGACCGCTGATCGGCGGCGCCGTCGGGGTGCTGCTGTACGACTTCTTCATCGGCGATGTCCTGCACGCGCGCGATTCGCTCCCACTCGGGAAAAGCGTCTCAAAGTGAGACAACCGACGCGTTGAACGGCCCCGAAACGCCGCCGGCATTTCTGCCGGATCCCAGCGAAGACAAAGGAGTTGTCGCATGAGCAAGAACATTCTCGTCACCGGAGCCGCCCGGGGCATCGGCAGGGGAATCGCACTGCGCCTCGCGGCGGACGGACACGACGTCGCGGTCAACGACATCCCGGCCAACGCGGGCGAACTGGAAGCGGTAGCCAAGGAAATCCGCGCCGCCGGCCGCCGCTCCGCGACGGTCACCGCGGACGTGTCCGACCCGGCCGCGGTGACCGCGATGGTCGGGGAAACCGTGCAGGCGCTGGGTTCCCTGGACGTGATGGTCGCGAACGCGGGCATCGCGCAGGTCCTGCCGCTGCTGGAACTGACGCCGGAGGACTGGGACCGGATGATGGCGGTCAACGCCCGCGGCATGTTCCTGTGCTACCAGGCCGCCGCGAAACAGATGATCGAACAGGGCGGGGGAGGCAAGATCATCGGCGCCGCCTCGATCGTCGC
This sequence comes from Amycolatopsis sp. Poz14, assembly GCF_006704225.1. Taxonomy (NCBI): domain Bacteria; kingdom Bacillati; phylum Actinomycetota; class Actinomycetes; order Pseudonocardiales; family Pseudonocardiaceae; genus Amycolatopsis; species Amycolatopsis sp. Poz14. The sequence goes on along the minus strand of NZ_JACLHD010000001.1, from coordinate 6,495,399 downwards.
GCACCGGCCGTTCGCGTTGCTGGGCCACTATTCCGCGTCGAAGTGGGCCGTCCGCGGGCTGACCCAGGCCGCGGCGATGGAATGGGCCAAGCACGGCATCACCGTCAACGCCTACTGCCCGGGCATCGTCGGCACCGCGATGTGGGACCTCATCGACGAGAAACTGGCCGAATCCGAGGGCCTGCGCAAGGGCCAGGCCATCGCGAAGTACTCCGACCTCATCCACCTGGGCCGAGTCTCGGTCCCGGAGGACGTGGCCAGCTACGTGTCGTACCTGGCGTCCCCCGATTCGGACTACATGACCGGCCAGTCCGTGATGATCGACGGCGGGATCCAGTTCGCCTGAACCGCGCCCTAAGCTCCGGGCACCGGCCCACGGCGCCCGGAGCTTGGGAGTGCTTGTGGCCAACGCCGCCAGCATGCTCGTCGACCGCACCCCGCATGAGTGTCCAAAAAGGAATCCCCACTGACCTCCATCAGCCGGTTCAGCAACGTGTCCCCGCCTGATCCGACTGCTCGCGAACGCCCACTCAGCCAGCCTGGCTCGCAGCACGCCGTTCGCGCAGCACGAACTTCTGGATCTTCCCCGTCGACGTCTTGGGCAGCTCCCCGAACGTCACGGACTTCGGGGCTTTGAAACGGGCCAGCCGTTGCCGGACGTGGTCGATGATCTCCTGCTCGGTCGCGGCGAGCCCGTCGAGGAGCGTGACATAAGCCGCGGGCACCTCGCCCCAGCGAGAGTCGGGTACCGCGATCACGGCCGCCTCGCGGACGGCGGGGTGGTCCATGATCGCCTGCTCCACCTCGATCGACGCGATGTTCTCCCCGCCGGAGATGATGATGTCCTTCGCACGGTCGCGCAGTTCCACGTAGCCGTCGGGGTGCACCACGCCGATGTCCCCGGCCCGGAACCAGCCGTCGGGCGCCGCCGCTGCGGTCGCGGCCGGGTCGTCCAGGTAGCCGAGCATGACGTTGTTGCCGCGCAACACGATCTGCCCCGCGGTCTCGCCGTCGGCCGGGACGTCGTTCCCGTCCTCGTCGATCACCCGGGGGACGCACGAGATCATGTTCCCGACGCCCTGGCGCGCCATCAGCCGCACCCGGGTCCGCTCCTCGAGGGAGTCCCATTCCGGGCGCCGGTCGCAGATCATGGCGGGGCCGTAGGTTTCGGTCAGCCCGTACAGGTGCGTGAGGTCGAAGCCCAGGGACTCCATCCGCCGCAGGATGGCCGGTGACGGAGGCGCGCCGCCGGTCGCGATCCGAACGGTTCGTCCCGCAGGGAGGGCCGCTGCCTCTTCGGCGTACGCGATCATCGACAGTACGGTGGGAGCGCCGTTGAGGTGCGTCACGCCCTCCTCCCGGATCAGCCGCCACACCTGCGTGGGGTCGACTTTCGGCAGGCACACGTGCGTCGCGGCGGCTGCGGTCACCGCCCACGGGAAGCACCATCCGTTGCAGTGGAACATGGGCAAGGTCCACAGGTGCACGGCCGACGGCGTCAGCCCGGTGTGGCCGACCATCGCCATGGACTGCAGGTAGGCCCCGCGATGGTGGTACATCACGCCTTTGGGCCGGCCGGTCGTTCCCGAGGTGTAGTTGATCGACAGCAGCGCCAGCTCGTCGGACGGCGTATGCCGCACCGGTTCGGCCGCGGCCAGGAGTGCCTCGTAATCCTCCCCAGCGCGGATCCGTCGGGGAGGGGAGTCGAGCCGCGCGAGGGCGTCGTCGGCGAGGGCGTCGAACGTCGGATCGTGGATCAGCACCGAAGCCCCCGAATGCTGGAGGATGTAGGCGATTTCCCGCGCGGAGAGCCGGGTGTTGACCGCGACGAGTGGCACTCCCGCCCACACCACGCCGAAGTGCGCTTCCAGCAGCACATGCGTGTTGGGCGCCAGCACCGCGACGGGTCGGGCCTCGCTCATCTCCGCCAGCGCGCCGGCGAGGCGGGTGCACCGCTCGCGGAATTCGGTGTACGTCCAGCGCCGGTCCCCGTCGATCACCGCCGTCCGGTCGCCGTGCGCCGCGGCTGCACGATCGAGGAACGAAGTCGGGGTCAGGGGTTCGAACGACAACGGCGGTGGCATCCGCGGTCCTTTCTGAAGATGGGGCGGCTACAGCTGGCGGAGCACTTTGTCGAGTGCGTCGGCGGTGGCGTCGATGTCGGCGGGGGTGTGGGCGGTGGAGAGGAAGACTTTTCCGGAGGGCATGAAGAGGAAGCCGTGGTGGAGCATGCCGTCGAGGATGTGGCTCCAGGGGCCGCCGGTTCCGTGCAGGCCGGTGGCGCCGCCGTCGGGGACGTATTGCAGGAGCGAGCCGACCCGGTTGAGGCTGCCCCGGCCCGGTGCGGAGGCGAGCACGGCGCCGACGGTGTTCTCGAACTCCTCGGAGACGCGTTCCAGCGCGAGGTAGACCTCAGGGTCGGCGAGCACGCGCATGGTCGCCTCGACGGCGGCCAACGCGACGGGGTTGGCGTTGAAGGTCCCGGCGTGCACGACCCCGTCGGTGACCTGGTCGATGAGGTCGGCGCGGCCGACGACGGCGCTCTGGGTGAATCCTCCGGCGATGGCTTTGCCGAACACGGACAGGTCCGGGTGCACGCCGTATTTCTCGGCGGCACCGCCGCGGGCGATGCGGAATCCGGCGATCACTTCGTCGAAGACGAGGACGACGCCGTGCCGGTCGCACAGGGCGCGCAGCGCGGGCAGGAACTCCGCCGACGGGGCTTCGACGCCGCCGTTGCTCATGATCGGGTCGACAAGCACCGCCGCGATGTCGCGTTCCACTGCTTCGGCGAGCAGGCGTTCGGCCATGGCAATGTCGTTGAACCGCGCGATGACGAGGTCGTCGAGGACACTGGGCGTCTGGCCTTTGGACGCGAGCGCGGGAGCCCGGTCGGTGTCGGTGTCGGCGAGTCCGGCGTAGACGCTGTCGTGCCAGCCGTGGTAGCTGCGGGCGAATTTGACCACGCGTCGCCGACCCGTCGCCGCCCGGGCGAGGCGCAGGGCGATCTGGACGGCTTCGGTGCCGGTGTTGCTCCAGAGCAGTCGTTGCCCGTGCGGGACCGCGTCCAGGACGGCTTCCGCGGCGAGGTATTCCAGTGCGTGGCCGGTGCCGACGACCTGCATCCGGGCCGCGGCCGCGCAGGCTGCTTCGATGATGCGGGGGTCGCTGTGGCCGAGCAGCATCGGTCCCCAGGCCATGACGTAGTCGAGGTAGCGGTCGCCGTCGAGGTCCCACACGTGCGCGCCGCGTGCTTCGCGGACGTAGAGCGGATGCGGCCGCATCGCGAGGCGCAACCCCGACGCCACCCCGCCGCCGATGCTGCGCCGGGCCCGTTCGAAAGCCAGACGCGAACTTTCCAGTGCCATCAGGAAATCCCTCCTCAAGAGACCGAAGCAATCGCCGAGGTCGGTGTTGAAGTGGATGGCGCCGTGGCCAGCATTGCTGTTGGCCACGGCGCCTCGCTCACACTGCTCCCAACGCGGCCCGTCGCCGTTCTGTCGCGTCCTGATCGACCCGGGCCGCGTGCTCTTCTCCGACGATGACCACGCCGTACACCTCCGCGGCGGCGTCGCGGGTGACGTAACCCTCGGCGACGTCGTGGAGAACCGCGTCGGCGTCGCGGGTACGAGGGTCGCCGAATCCGCCGCCACCCGCGGTCGTGTTGAGCACGTACTGGCCCGGTTCGAGGGCGATCGCACCGGTGCCCGGCAGTTCGGTGACCTCGCCGGTCGCGTGGCGGAGCGCGGCCGCGGCCACGGCGCCGGGGCCGCCGCCGTGGATGCCGTTCGGCGGCGACTCGTGGGCGTCGAGCGTCCACACGACGTCGACCGGGTTTCCGCGCGCGGTGTAGGCCAGTTCCATCGCGTTGGCCCCGCGGTGCCTGCCGGGCCCGCCGGAGTCGGGGAGCAGCCGCACGTAGCCGAACTGGACCGGGTACTTCTGCTCGTTGATCTCGATCGAGTCCCGGTACAGCAGGCCGGCGCAGACCGGCAGGATCCAGGTCAGCCACCCGTCGCAGTCCCGCGAGGCGGGGCCGCCGTTGTTGGCGACGAACATCTGGTTCACGAACGGCATCCCGGTCCGCCAGTCGGTCCCGGAGATGACGCCCATGCCCGGTCCCATGCCGGTGCCGCCCTCGGCGACGCCGTGGCCGGTGCCCGCTTCGCCGAGGGCCGACTGGGCGAGGTTGACCAGCCGGTCCGCGACGTTCGTGGTGGCCATCGAGGCGGACGTCGGGTGCCGGGGGATCCCGACGACGCAGTTCTCGCGCAGGAGGACCTCGACTCGGCGGAAAGCACCGGCGTTGTGCGGCACGGTCGGGTCGATGTTGTTGAACAGCCCGGCGATCGCCATGTTCGTCGCCGTCGAGCGCGTCATGTTCAGGCCGGCCGGAACGCAGTCCGGGTTGTCGCGCAGGTCGATGCTGACCCGGCCCGCCTCGGCGTCGACCGTCAGGTCCACCTTGAGCGGGATCGGGGGCAGCGGCCCGACGCTGTCGTGCTGCCCGTGCCGCACGTAGCGCCCGGACGGCAGCGCCGAAATCGCCGCGGTCATCCGGCGCTCGGAGTAGTCGAACCACTCGGCGACGAACTGCCGGATCAGTTCGAGGCCGTAGACGTCGACGAGTTCCTTGAGCCGGCGTTCGCCGGTCCGGGCCGCGCCCAGCGTCGCGAGGTAGTCGCCGTACCACTGGTCGGGCACCCGGATCCGCCTGCGGCACATCTCGATGACGTCGGAGATGTCCTCGCGGTCGCGCTGGACCTGCACGCACGGGAAGTTGAGCGCGCCCTCCTCGTAGACGTCCTTGGCCATCGCGAAATAGGTCGTGGGCATGCTGTTGCCGATGTCGGCTTGGTGCGACTTGGCGACGGCGGTGAAGAGATGCGTGTCGCCCACGAACACCGGCACCATGATCGTGTGGTCGGCGTGGTGCGAGCCGCCGACGTAAGGATCGTTGTCCAGGTAGGCGTCGCCGTCGCGGAGGTCAGGATGCCGGCGGCGCAGTTCGGCGGTTTGCAGATGCGCGCCGAAGATGTGCACCGGCAGGCCTTCGGCGGACGCGAGCAGTTCGTCCTCGCCGGTGACGATCGAGCAGGAGAAGTCCCGCGCGACCGCGATGACCGAGGAGCGGCCGGCGCGCAGCAGCGTGCTGGTCATCTCGCGGACGATCGTGTCGAGCCGGTTGGCGATGACCGCCATCTGGGCGGGATCGAGGGTCCCGGATGTCATGTCAGACCTCCACGAGGTAGTTGCCGGCGGACGTGACGTGCAGGCGGGCGCCCGGCGGCACGACGAGGGTGCTGGTCGGTTCCTCGACGATGAGCGGCCCCGCGAGGACGGTGCCGGGCGGTCGCGACCCGCCGGCCACGACAGTCGTGTCGTGCCAAGCGCCGTCGAAGTAGGCCGGTTTGACGCGGTCCGCGCCCGTGCGGACCGGTTCGAGCCCGTCGCGGCGCTCGGTGACCGCGGCGACCGCGCGGCTTCCGACCGGGGCGCGCAGCCGCGCCTTCCACGTCAGGCATTCCAACGGCGCACCGGGTTCCTTCACCGAGAAGACGCGCTCGTGGGCCTCGTCGAAGGCCTGCCGGAGCGCGGCCAGGCCGTCGGCGTCGTCGATCTGCGCGCCGACTGGCACTTCCAGCTCCCACACCTGGTAGGCGTAGCGGGCCTCGACGAGGTGGTCGACGGTGATGCCGTCGACGCCGCGCTCGCGCAGTCCGGCGGCGAACTCGTCCGCGCGCTCGTCGAGTCCTTTGAGGACGCTGTTCACCGCTTCGAAGTCCCAGGACCTGGTGTCGGCGAACTGGCTGGCGGTGAACTCCGCGACGATGTCGGAGAACTGGCCGCCGGTCGCGCTGAGCGCTCCGGCCGATCGCGGCATCAGCACTGAGGAACACCCGAGCGCGCGCACGATCGACGCGATGCCCAGCCCCGCGGCACCGCCGCCCGCGACGACGAGCGCCCGCGCGGGATCGACGCCCTCGTTGATGGTGATGTCCTGGATCGCGCCGACCATGTGCTCGTTCGCGACGGTCAGGACCGACTCCGCGGTCTTCTCCCGGCTGAGCCCGAGCGTCGCGGCGAGCCCGTCGACCGCGGTGTCGGCGGCGTCGCGGTCGAGCGGCATGCGGCCGCCGAGGAACGTGTCCGGGTCGAGGTAGCCCAGGACGCAGGCAGCGTCGCTGACGGTCGGCTCGGTCCCGCCGCGGCCGTAGCAAGCCGGCCCGGGATCGGCGCCGGCGCTGCGCGGGCCGACACGCAGGAGCCCGCCGTCGTCGACCCACGCGATCGAGCCGCCGCCGGACCCGATCGAGCGGATGTCCACCGAGGCCGTTCCGGTCAGGTGCCCGAGATACTTCGGGCCCAGCCACGTTTCGTTGGTGAAGGTGACCGCGCCGGCCCGGACGAGCGAGACGTCGAAGCTCGTCCCGCCGGTGTCGCAGACGATCACGTCGCGGTTGTCGTTCTCGGCCCGGGCGAACGTCAGTCCGGCCACCGGGGCCATCGAGGGTCCGGAGCGGACCGTGTCGACCGGCCGGGCCGCGGCGTCGGGCAGGTGCAGCACGCCGCCGAACGAGGTCGCGACCATGAGTTCCCCGCGGAATCCGGCGGCGGCGAGATCCTCGGCGATGGCGGACAGGTGCGCGCTCATCATCGGTTTGAGGGAGGCGTCGATCGCGGCCGTCGAGGCTCGCCGGTACTCCCGGACGATCGGGTTGACCTCGTGCGAGAGCGTGTAGGGAATCCCGGGCAGCTCCTCGGAAATCAGCTCGCCGACCCGGCGTTCGTGCGCACCGTTGACGATCGCCCAGAGGAGGCAGACCGCGACGGCTTCGACGTCCTGTGCGCGCAGCCGGCGGAGGATGTCCCGGACCGCGTCCTCGTCCAGGCGCCGCACGACGTCGCCCTCGGAGTCGATGCGTTCCGGGATTTCGCTGGTGAGCGCGCGGGGGACGTAGGGCTCGGGATAGCGCACGCTGAGGTCGAATCCGTCGTGCTTGCCGCCCTCGCGCAGCACGAGGATGTCCGGGAAGCCCTCGGTGACCAGCAGCGCCGTGCGGGCGGTGCGGCCCTCGAGGATGGCGTTGGTCGAGCGCGTCGTGGAGTAGACGAACGTGGTCGTGTCCGCGAGCAGTTGCCCGGCGGTGATGCCCAGTTCGGCAGCGGCGACCTCGACTCCTCCGCGCACGCCGTCGAAAGCTCGCTCGCGGGTCGGCGCCTTGCCGATCGTGAGGCGGCCGTCGGCGTCGGTCACGACCACGTCGGTGAAGGTGCCGCCGGTGTCGACGGTGATCTTGTAGGGCACTGGTCCAGTCCTTTCAGCAGGGGTTCGGAGCGGCGGGTCAGGCAGTGCGCGCGCCGGCGCGCCGGGCGGCGCGGACGAAATCGGCGGATTCCGCGGCGCAGCCCGCGCAGATCGCGGCCAGACCGGCGGACGGGTCGCGGTCCATTTCGATGGCGGTGTAGGAGAGTTGGCAGGCGTGGCACCGGATCCGCGCGCCCCAGACGTCGTCGACCTCGTCGCGCGGGTCGTCCCCGCGAGGCAGCAAGGGCGACCGTCCGACCCGCGTCCCGACGGCGTACAGGAGCGCGGCGAGGACACAGGTGATCGCCGGTGCGAGGGTCGTGTACCAGGCGCCGGGGCGGCCGGATTCGGTCAGCACGATCCCGGTCAGCGAGGCGAGGATCCAGGCCGCGAGGCCGGGCAGCACGTTGCGGAGCCGGCCGGGACGGAACTCGGGGATGCCGTCGCGGTCCCCGCGGACCAGCCCGATGTGGGTGAGCGCGATGGCGACCCAGGCGGCGACGAACACTCCCTGCCACGCCAGTGCGGTCAGCAGATAGGACAGCACGTCGGTGAGCATGAAGGCGAAGACGATGACTCCGGCGATCACCGACCAGGCGATCCGGGGCCAGCGCAGCCGCAGCGCGCGTTCGCCGAACGCCTCCAGGTTGGTCGAGGCGACGTAGTAGTTCGCCGTGTTGATCCTGGTTTGGCTGACCAGGATGAACAGCAGGCCCGCGACCCCGAGGGTGCCGAGCACCGCGTCGATGACCCCGGTCTCCGAGGCCGCCTGCCCCGGCAGGACGGCGGTGGTCACGAAGATGCCGATGACGCCGTTGAGCACGAATGTGGCCAAGTAGTAAGGAATTCCGAAGGTGACCCGCGAGTGGAACCGCGCGTCTGAAGGGCGGCCAAGGCGGGCGTAGTCGACGGCGAACATCATCAGGACCCAGGTGCCCAGGTAGACCATGAAGGCGGTGACCCAGCCGGGAAGCGCGAGCCCGGCCGGCGTCGGCGTGGCTGCCAGACCGGACGCGAATCCGTGCTGGATGCCGGCGGCGAGCACCAGCGCGACGAGCCCGGCGAGATAGAGCGGGAGCAGCACGCCGTTGAGCCGGTCGAGCCAGCGCTGGACTCCGCCGATCACGAGAGGCACGGCGTAGAGGACCACGATCGCGTACCAGATGCGGATGTCGCTGGTCGGCGCGAACCACCGCTGCAGCGCGACCGCGATCACCGAGCCCTCGAAGACCGCGTAGTAGATCGCGGTGGCGCCGAGCAGGAGCGGAGCGAGGCCGCCGCCGAGATAACCGAACAGCCGTCGGGAAAGCAGGGCCACGGTGAGCCCGGAACGAATGGCGTAGCGGACCAGCACGGCTTGAACGAGCCCGAAGACCACCGAGGCGAGAACCATGCCGACGACGGCGTTCGTGCGGCCGACGGCTTGGTCCACCGAAACCGCTACGTAGAGCCAAAACATCGCGCTGAAAGTCGCGAGCCACGCCATCGACAGGGACGTCCGGCCGGCCCGGCCGGTCAACGGCACGACGTGGGTGGCGTAGTCCTGGGTCGCGGCCTGCTTGACGACCGCGGGGTGGTCGGTGCGGGTAATGCGGAGCGGAGGTCTGACGGGGTGTTCGGTCTCCGGGAAGGAATCGGCAGTCATGGGGCAGTCCTCGGATGGCCATGGTCGTCCGCCGCGGGCGGGTGCGGCGGACACGACCGGATGGGCCGCCGTCGACTGGGCGGCGACGCTGCGAACCGGCGAATGCGGTTCCGGCGACCGGGCCGCTGGGGGTGGGCGGGCCGTCGATCGCCGCGGACAACGCTACGAGCGGCCCTTGTGACCTGGGTCATCCCGGCGGACGGTCTTCGGGAGGAGATCGCTCCGGCCATCCGGAGGAGGAAGGCATCCTCCGCGCGGCCGGTGGCGGGGGATCAGTCGAGCAGGCCGCGCCGGATCGCCGCGGCTACTGCCGAGGCCCGATCGTTCACGCCGAGCTTCTCGTAGGCGTGCTGAAGATGAGTCTTGACCGTCGTCACGCCCACGAAGAGTTCGGCGGCGATGTCCTTGATCGCTATTCCCTCGGCGGCGAGCCGCAGCACGTCGCGCTCGCGCTCGGTCAGCGGCGGCTGCTCCTGCCGCCGGGCCTGTCGCCGGAGTTCCTCGGCCAGGCCCGTCTGCAGCTCGGGCGGGATGACGGTAGCTCCGCCGGCGACGGCGAGGACGGTCTCGGCGACGGTCTGCCCGGAGACGATCTTCATCAGGTAGGCGCGGGCGCCGGCAGCCAGAGCGCGGTAGACCGTCGCACTGTCCTCGTACGCGGAGACGATCACGCATCGCGACGCGAGGCCCTCGCGTGCGCACTGCTCGATGATCTCGATTCCGTCGGCCCCGGGGAGCATGAGGTCGAGCACCGCGACGTCGGGTTCGGTCTGGCGAAGCAGTTCGAGCGCGTGCGCGCCGTCCCCGGACACTCCGACGACCTCGATTTCGGCATGGCTTCCCAGCTGCGCGGCCAGCCCGTCGCGATAGACGGGGTGGTCGTCCGCGAGCAGCACCCGCACCAGGTTCATCCGCGGCTCTCCGAGGTCAGTTCGCTGATTGTGCGGACGAGCGCACGAAGGTCGACGGGCTTGGTCAGGTAGGCGGCGGCCCCGGCCTCGGTGAGCCGGGTGATGCGCGGCCCGAGCGCGTCCGCGGACACGACGACCACCGGGATCGCCGCCGTCTCCGGCTGGGCGCGGAGGCGGGCGAGGACGTTCTCCCCGTCGGCGTCCGGGAGATGCAGGTCCAGCAGGATGATGTCGGGCCGGGCCACGCGCGCGAGCGCGACGCCGTCGGCCCCGGTCCTCGCGCAGGTCAGCTCGGCGACGCGCTGCCGCTCGAGCACGCCTCGCACGAGTTCGACGTTCGCGTCGGCGTCCTCGATGTACAGGACGTGCACCGAAGACAGGTCGGCGAGCGGCTCGCCAGGCCCGGTCTCCGCCGCCTCGTGCTGCGGCCGCACCCCGGGGGCGATCGGCAGTTCGAGGAAGAACACGCTTCCGCGGCCCGGTTTCGACCGCTCGACCCCCAGCGTCCCGCCCATCGCCTCGACCAGGGTCCGGGAAAGGGTCAGGCCCAAACCGGTCCCTTCCACCTCGGTCCCGCCGGCGTCGAGGCGCTCGAACGGGGCGAAAACCCGCTCGGCCTCCTCGGCGGTCAGCCCCCGGCCGGTGTCGGTGACCAGGAACCGGATCCGCCCTTCGCCGGCGCGGAAGGACGCGGTCACCATGCCGTCCGGGCGGTTGTACTTCACCGCGTTGCTGAGCAGGTTCAACAGCACCTGCGCGAGCCGGCGCCGGTTGGCCACGACGGCGGTGTCGAGGCCGCCGTGGAAATCCCGGGCGAGGGTGATCCCGCGGGCCTCCGCCAGCGGGCGCACGAGGACCAGCGCTTCCTGGAAGGCCTCGACCGCGCCGACCGGCTCGACCTCGACGTCCAGTCCGACGTGCTCGGTGGTGGTGATGTCGAGGACCTCGTTGATGAGGTTCAGCAGGTGGTGGCCCGCCTGCACGATCCGGTGCGCCCGGTCGGCCTGCTCGCCCCGCAGGTCGAGCTCCAGGAGCTGGCCGAAGCCCAGGATCGAGTTGAGCGGCGTGCGCAGCTCGTGGCTCATCCGGGACAGGAACTCCGTTTTCGCCGCGTTGGCGCGCTCCGCCTCGTCGCGAGCGAGGCGGACGGCCTGCTCGGCGTGGCTGCGGTCGGTGATGTCGGTCGAGATGCCGCCGACCGCGTACGGCTTTCCGTCCTCGCCGATCAGCGGGAACTTCGTCGACAGGTAGATCGTGTCTCCCGGGACCAGCTCCTCGAACATCATGCTCCGGGCCGCGTCGAGTACGCGCCGGTCGTTGGCGTGATAGGTGCGGCCGAGCCGGGCGCCGAAGATGTCGTCGTCGGTCATCCCGACGACCTCCTCCCGGCGGACCCCGGTGGCTTTCTCGAACGAACTGTTGATCAGCAGGTAACGCCCGTCGGCGCCCTTGAGGTAGATGAGCGCGTCGACCGCGTCCGCGATCGCCTGCATCATCTGCTCGCTTTCCCAGAGCGCGCGATCGGCCCGGGAGCGCGACGCGGTGACGTCGAGCTGCACGAGCACCAGCCCGGTGAGCTCGTCGGACCGCAACCGGTCGACGCGCAGAAGCACCGGAGTCTCCCCGCCAGCACCGGCGAGACTCACCTCGCGCGGTCCGCAGCCAGCCGCGAGCGCGTCGGCGGGCAGCGCCGGGAACAGCTCGCTCAAGCAGGTGCCCGCCGGAACAGAATGGCCGAGCAGCGCGCTGAACGCCGTGCTGGCGGCAACCACCTCGGCGCCGTCCGGCCCGTGGCGCACGATCAACGACGGCGCGACCGCGAGCTCGATCAGCTCCGCGGCCGCCGTCGATACTCCGTTGGATCGGCGCGACACGTCCACAGCCGCAGATCCTAGGCGCACACCGGCAGTGCGTCGGCCCATGACGCTGGTAAGCAGGGCGAACTGAGGCCGCTCTTTCGATTCAGGTCGCCGTTGTGCAACTGACCGCGTCATGACCTCGGCGCGTCCCGGACAGCCCGCCGGATCGCAGAGCTGAAGGAGCTGATCCGCGCCGATACTCGCTGTGACTTCGGGATTCCTGCCAAGGTCGCCGCCGGAGCTGATGACTTGAGCGCACGCGGCGTACCGGTTGCGCGTTCGGAATCCCGCACCGCCGCGTCCAGCATCGCCAAGCGCTTGTCCCGCAGCGGTTTCGCCGGGGCGACGGCGTTTCACGGCGTCCCGTTCACGGTCGAGGACTCGCTGGACGTGGCGGGGGAGGGGCACCGCACGCGGCTCCGCGCTCTTCCGGAACGGTGCACCCGCTGCCCCGGCTCACCTGATCGAGGAGTCCTCGGGAGCAGGACCGACCCGTCCTGCTCCCGAGGAAACAGCGCGAATTATTTGAAGACACCGAGTTGCCGAGCGACCTGCTCAGCAGCCCGCTGACCAGTCAGGACCGCACCGTTCATCGTTCCGGCCCACTCGCCCGCGGTTTCCACCCCAGCCCAATGCACGCGCCCGTGCGGCTCGGCGAGAGCGCTCCCGTAACTGCCGGACGCGTAAGGGGGAACCGCCGGATTCGGACCGCCCGGGGCGAACGGTTCCGTGCCCCAGCAGTGGTCCACGTAGTCGATCGGGGCGCCGGCCTGCGGCCCGTACAGATCGACGAGCTGCCGGACGACGCGGTCCCGCCGGGCTTCCGGGCTGAAGTTGTCGTACACCCGGGGGTCGCAGAAGGCCATCAGAATGCCCGGTCCGCTGTCGTCAGGCGAGACGTCGAAAGTGATGAACACGGTGCCGGTGTCGGTCAGTGCCTCGCCGGAAAGCCCGCTGCTGCGCCAAAACGGCTTCTCGTAGGCGACGAACGCCTTGCTCAACGCGCCCATCCGCCAGGTCTTGGCCAGCCACTCGCCCTTCTCCGGCAACGCTGGCTCGAACTCGATGTCGGCCCGGTGCGCGGGAGCAGCGGTGACAATGGCGTACTGGGCGTTGATCACCTCCGAGTCGGTGCTCACCTTAACGCCACTGCCGTCCTGCGCGATTCGCCAGACCGGAGTGCCCACCACCACCCGGTCGCCGAGCTTTTCGGCGAGCCGCGTGGCGATCTCCTGAGTGGTTTCGGCGTAACGCTCCTCTTGCTGACCGTCCTCGACGTCCAGCATGTGCGAAACCCCGCCCGCCGCGCGGATGTAGCGCAACGCGTGCAGCAGCGAGACGTCACCCGGGCTGCAGCCCCACTGCACCTTGCTGAGAATGGTCATCAGCGCACGCGTGCCAGGCTGCGCGTCGTTCTGGTCGAGCCATTCACCGAACGAAATCGCATCGAGCCGGTCGGCTTCCGGAGACTCCCAAACCGCTTCGACGTCGACCGTCGAGAGCAGCTCGTGCAGAATCCCTTGCACGCGGCCCATGTCCTCCACGGCCTCAGTCGAAATCTCGGGAATGGTGCCCTGGTAGGTACTGCGCTCCCCGCCCATCCACAGAACATTGAGACCTTTGGCGAACTGCGAGGTCGTAGTACACCCCAGCCGGCTCGCGAGATTCCGGATTTCCGTGTGCCGCCGCGAAACCCACGTCGCCCCGAGATCGACCTTGACCCCCGCGACCTCGCCGGAATACGACCGGCCACCGATCCGGTCGCGCCCCTCCACGACCCGCACGGACACCCCCAGGTCCGCGAGTCGTTCCGCAGCGGTCAACCCCGCGAATCCAGCGCCGACGATCACGACGTCCGCCGATACGGTATTCGGTTCACGCTCAACAGATTTCGACATAGTTCCCTCCTTGACACACGCGGTCCGCGTGGTGTGCGATGCATCGGGTAATCGCCTCGGCTGCGAAAATCCCGCGCACAGCTGGGCGGCCCGGTGTCCGGATGCCTCAGCTGTCATGACCGCCCTGGTTCTCGCTCTTTCTGCTGCCGATGCTTTCCACTGTTCCTGCCAGCGACAGCGGCTCCCCACTGCAGAACGCACCTGATTTCCCGAGGGCCGGTGCACGATGCACCGAGTTCCTTGGCCACAGACCAGCCGGGAAATCCGGAACCTTTCCATCCGCCAGGTTCCCGCCCGATGGCTGCCGAGAGCTTCGGGCGACTACTACAGTTTCTCTTATTCAGACGACCACCGTTGCAGTGCGGACCGGTCTATGCCGAATTGCATTTCACGAGCACTCTCGCTGGATTCGCTCGAGAAATTTTCGGGAGGACCGGGCCGCCTGCCCGGCAGAAGCCTGCCTCTGCCGGGCCTGGCGGAGATCACCAGAGGTGAACCAGCCAGTTTTCCGTTCTCACGTCCGTGTCGAAGACATCGTCGTGCTCGCGCGACAACTCGGTCAGGAATACGGCGACGGAGTAATCGCGGACATCAGACGATCTGGAGAAGTTCGCTCTCAGTCCGGAGCGTGCTAGTGAATCGCTGCACCTGCGCCAGGGGAGGGGACGGTGGCGTAGCCCAGACTTCGACAGTCAGCCTGACGTCGGCAATTCCCGGCCGGAGCGTGAACAGCATGCAGGTATCCGACGACGTCACTGCGTCGGCACCGGATGTGCGTTCGGTGAGTTGCCGGGCAACGGTGAGCACGTCGCCGGTTCCCATGACGAACTGCTGGAATTCGGGGCGAAGTTCGGCGCGGACCGCGGCGCGACGCGGTTGTGCCGTCATGGTCGGCAGCGTAGCCCCCGTGGCTGGCTGTCCGCTCCGCACAAGGGTTTCTACCAGGACGTCGATGACGTCGTAGGTGCCGCCGTTGAGGAGGTGCTTCCGGCCGGCTGTGTCCTTCAAAGCCGAGCCGGACGACAGTGTCGTCTTTCCGGTCAACGGTCGTGGATAGACCTTACGCTTACGCGGTCCTGGTGAAGATCATCTATGCGGGATTCCTGAGCCAGGCCCCGGCGGAGCCGGGATCCGGCGTCCCCCCCCCCGGGCCGTCCTGGAGGTCTGCGCCGCTGAGCGAGCACCCGCTTCGCCATGGGAAGCGGGTTTCCTTGCTCACGAGACGGCCGTGGATGTCACTGCATCCGCGGCCCGCATGGGTAAGTGGCCGCATGGACAGGACCGGCCCTGTCCTCCCAAGGTGTGCCTCTGGGCGAGTGCCAGCCGAGCGTGGTCGACAGGGCTTCGAGCGTGCGCGCGCTCCGTCGGCGCTCGACAGTGTGGTGCTGCAGCTCGCGCACGATCGCCTGCGACACGTGCGACCGCTCCGCCAGCTCGCGTTGCCGCCAGCCGAGTTCGTGCACCCGCATGTCGATCGCCTTCGCGACCGCCGCCCAATCCTCCGACACCTATTCCTCCGCGCTCCGCCTCAGCGCTCCGCCTCAGCGCCGAGATTAGCGCGTCATTGCGATCTTCTAGCGCTGCGTAGCGCGATTGTAACCGTTCGTTACCATACGGGTTGATCGGAGGTTCGGCTACTTGGAGCGTCTCGTCGGATTTGTCCGCCCAGAAGTCGAGGGTTGTGCGAGTTCGCTGCGTGCCTGGGCCTGCGGACGTGTCGTTGTTCGACTTGCCGGTGAGCGAAGCTGCCCGTCGCCGATAGGGATGCTCAAGCGTTAAGGACGGTCTTGGAGCATCTGGAGGGCCGCCGCAGTGCGCTGGCGACTGCTCGAACGCGACCTGTATAGGGCCGACCTGCAGAGATGCGAATGAGTATCTGAATGTTGAGAACATATGAGAATATCATGCGAGCTCTCAGCGCTGTTTCGCACCCCCCTGAAATGACGTGTCTGATCGTCGTATACTCTCTTCATCAGCAAGTCCGAGTGGCGGAATGGCAGACGCGCTAGCTTGAGGTGCTAGTGTCCTTAACGGACGTGGGGGTTCAAGTCCCCCCTCGGACACACTCACTATCTACACCAGGGCTGGCTGTCACATAGACAGCCAGCTCTTTTGGTTCGTAGCGTAGTTCCAGGTTCAGCTTGCCGTAGAGCCGGGCCAGGCCAGCTGGCTTCGCGTCCACCAGCGCGGCTCCGACGTCGCCCAGCGAATCGATCATCGCGTAGATCTCCGCGTCCGTGATCCTCCGCCCGGCTGGTGTGCTCTCCAGTTCGGCCTTGGCCGCGGCCCGCTCCGCTTGGGCCTGGTTCACCGCATCGACGACTGCCGACGGGTCGACTCCCGCGCCGATGGCGTCCTGGAACCGACGAAGCCGAGCCTCGGCATCAGCCAGCCGACGCCGCGCGACTTCACGCGCGTTCCCCGCCCCTCCGCCTGCCGAGCTAAGCAGCGCGGCAACCGTCTCGTCCACGTGCTCAGGGTCGAACAGCTGTCCAACCCACCCGTTGATCGCCTCGACCACGGTTCTCTCACGCAAGTTCACCGTCTTTGGATGATCGGCCAACATCGCGGAGCCTGGTGTCATTGTCCGCGCCGTGCACCGGTAGTACGCGCCTTTACGGATCGTCGCACCCTGCATTTTCCGACCGCAGACACCGCACCGAACCAGGCCGCGCAACAAGTAGAGCCGCGCCGTGCTGCGAGCACCACGCTCCGACCTCCGCGACGTCGCGAGCCCACCGCTCGACTTCGACCGCCGGAGCAACTGCGCTTGCGTGAAGGTCTCGACCGACACGATCTCCGGATGAGCAGGCTTCCGTGACCGGACGATCCGATCCGGAGTCGCGCGCCGGAACCGGACCACGTGACCCGCCGCCACGTCATCCGGGTCCAGCAGCGTTTCGTGCTTGGCCCACCGGCCGAAGACGGCATAGCCGGTGTACCGCGGATTGTCCAGAATCGCCCGGATGGTGCTGCCCTGCCACCCGTCGGCGAGCCGATGCCCGTTCTGATCCGGCCGCTTCGCCGAGGGACAAGGAATCCCTTCCAGATTCAGCATGTTCGCGATAGCGCGGTCGCCGTTCCCGTCCAGGTACTCCGCGAAGATGCGGCGGACGACGTCGGCTGCCGGCTCGTCGAGCGTGAGCAACCTCAGGCGGAACCCCCCGCCGCCTTCCGCGGATTCGGATGCGGTCCACCGTCGACCACGACGTACCCATACGGTGCACGACCGCCCTGATGCCGTCCCTCATTGACCACCTGCGCGTCCATCGCCGCACGCACCCGGGCCTGGACATGCTGCCGCTCCGACTCACTCATCCCGCCCAGCACACTCATCAACATCTTGTGCGAAGGGTTCCGCGGATCGAACTTCCCGCCCAGCTCAGGCACCCACAGATCCACCCCGTAGGCCGCAAACCTCGGTGCGATCAACGAGAACTGAAAAGAACCCTCTAGACGGCATGCTCTGTAAAATTTATGCCGATCATTCGCCACGCCGGATGGCCGGATTCCTAAAAACAGCCATCAGCAAACACTCCTACTAATTAGTATATCGCACGCCGAACTTCGGCGCTATCATAGCGACCATGAACAGCAAGAACCAGCCACATGACCCAATCGATATCGGCGAGTTCGATCCTTCCAAATTCCCTCGTACGTGGACGCATCCGAGAATTGGAAGACTTCGACGTTATCCCAGGATAAATATTTCAAGCACCGAAGAACTAATGTTGAAATTAGGGCAGCAATGGCATGCTCGACAATATAGTCACGAGTTTTCTCGCTACAGGCTTATGAGAGCACTAGCCACACCGTGCTACCTTATCTTAATTGGATACCTGACACTTTTGACAAGCAGGATATCGCTTATTCAGGACATCGGTCTCTTCGGGCGTTTCCTGCTCGCAGTTATAGTATCTGTTTTCATTCGAGCGATTTGGCTATCAAGGGCGGGCGGTGCAAAGCGTCGATTTTTCCGCGCTATAGGAATTGCGCTGCGAATGCTGGAGTCCGGACAGGAACAGCATGTAGAAAACCCTCGTTGGCTGAGATTCAAGCCGCACTATGACGGCAGTCTTGTGGAAGCATTAAATTTTGCAGGATTGGCCAGCCGCGCTTTGTTCGCCTTGCTGCAGCAGAGTCGACGCACCTGGCAATCTCCCCCGACTGTAGCCGAACGCGCAGTACGTCTATCCGCACCCCTCATCGATATCGAAATTGTCGACGACTTGGATATCACACATCCAGGAGTCGACCCGACGAAGTGGATTCTGCTATATGGGTTCCTCTATGACGTAGCCGCAGTTGTCGCAATTCGACGAGAAGATCTTATACCCGCTGTACGATCGCTGTATAGCAACCTCCCTTCTGGGCCACTAGATGCAATCTCCTGCAAAGAGCGAGATGTTCGCTACCTGAATCCGGCACATGAGCGGAGCCGATGGGAGCTTGCCAAAGACTACATACTGCCGTTGTCATCGTGGCTCAGCTTGACAGTCTCGATTATTGCTCTCGTGATTGCCAATAGTAAGTAACCTGCTCACGCTCATTGAAATCAGTAGCCCGCCCGACTGGCAGTCCGACCAGCCGACAGTTCGGACTATACCTTCGGAGGCGACGGGTCTTCCGCCTATAGCATGAGAGTATCGGCCGCGCAGATCCTTTTGTCGTAAACTATTCTGCATACCATTTCTGATATATGGGGCTAGTTGCCGACGAAGAATTCGACTTACTTTTATTGCATGACTCGCATAGCAGCTGCATGTTCGTCAAGTCATTCAGGCCACCATGCGATATGGGGACAATATGATCGAACTGATAACCTGGAATCGAACTCAGCACGGGTGACAAGTTGGCACGACATAAAGCGCATCTTCCTTTTTCGCGATGAAATACAGCTCGTCGAACCCATGCTGGCGGTGCAGTTCGCTTAAGCCTGAACCCGCCCCGTAAAAAGTTTGCCGCATCGCCGCCATACTCTTCCACGGTTTCCGGGCCAATCTCTCTGACTTTCATGGAAATGATTTCATTGAGTCGAGCCATGAGAACGCGGTTAATAAATACGACATGGAAAACCTCGTCTGCAATTCGCGCGAGAAGGTCATGATAAATCTGACTTAGCCTTAAGTCGTTCAGCATGTATTCGTAGCATGCGTCTGCAACTTTCGACGATTCTCGCCATTCAGAAACTTTTGGCCTGATTTCGACCATATCTCCGTCCGGAGGAGGAACCTCAAATGGCTCTGAGTCGAAGCCGTACGCGGTCATGCACAGATCAACAGGAAGAAACCGTTTTGTGTAAATCGAACCGCTTTCGCTCTGCATGTATTCAACAACGTATGGCCCAGAGGTGTCGTTGATAAACTTCTCGTCAGCGATCCATCGCGCGAACTTGTGAACCAGCGTATCTTTCTTCCAGTTTGGCGTGAACTCCAGAACGCCATCCTCAATAAACAAGTGTTCCAGCTCATGGAAATCTGGATTGTTCGCGATCCTCGCTAACTCGCTAGCGATGGAGTATGTGCGAAAGTATCTATGCGTGATCCAGTTCTTTGCCTCACGTGCGGACATCTTACTTTACCCCCCAAATATTGTGAACAATTGACACATTTTTCGTCGATATGTCGAATCTTTAAAGATCTGTATTTTAGAGTTGCTAAGTGTGACCGCTAGCGGGTGTACGCTTGCGCCTAGTTACGCGTTGCAGATTGCTGCGGACTGTCGAATGACGCAGTGTCAGGACCCGCTTGGATCTCCGCGAGTCGACGCAGCAAAGTAATTGTCATCTGCTCCATCAGGCCAGCTCGCTTCGCGTCAAGGGCATCGAATTCACCGTGTGCTGCCAGGTTTCGGACACCTGCGCAAACGTTGATCTCTTTCACGTCTTGCACAGTGATCAGCCGAGCGCGCCGCAGCTCCGCGGCAAGGACATCGATGCCGGAGCGGACCGGGTACGCGACGTTCTTGGCGTCGGCGATCGCGCGCAGTGCGATCTCCAGAGCAGCACCGCAGAGTACGATCGGAGCGGCGGAGTGGACTGTCTTGTCTTCCAGTAGATGGCGCACTTGATCCATCAGGTCCGTGCGAGTGCTAGAAATCTCTTCGAGCGCGCGCTCTCCAAAGATCTCGATCACGCCTGCACGGACCTGTCGAGACCACGCATCGAGAAGATCGCCGATCGCCCTGATACCGGTCTCCCGGCTTTGCCCTTCGCCGTGATTCACATAGAGGTCCGCCGCCTGAGTGAACCACTGGCTGTCTGGGCCAGCGTACAGACGCAGGAACTCCCGGGCCTCGGTTGCGGTGGCGACCAGGCGAAACAGTTCCTTCTTGTCGGCCTCCCAGTAACCGCTGCCGTACTCACCGTCTTTCCACGCCAAACCGGTGCGAAGTCGATGAGCGAGGTCATCGGCGTAGTCGAGCAGTTGGTCCTTCTTCATAGTTGCAGGATGCCACGTCCCACCGACAGTCCCGCCGCGTCATTCAGGTGGGTAAATTTGAACCTGTCTGGGCATCGCTGCGCCCAGTCGGTTCCGTGTTGCCAAGGCCGACTGACGGGAGAAGGTCGGACCGTCACCCGTCGTTACCCAGCGTCAAGCGTGTGGATAGTGTGCAGGTCCCCCCCTCGGACACACACGTTAGACACACGGGGAGAGGCGGTCACTACGACCGCCTCTTTTTCATTGTCATAGCTCAGCTGGACGCCGAGGTCCTGGTAGACCCGCGTGATCCGCTCCGGCGTCCGCGAGTTCAGCGCTCGGGCCACGTCGTCCATCGAATCGAGCCGCGCGTAGCCCTCCGCTGCCTCGATCACGCTCGCCTTCGGCAAGTGCTGCAACTCGGCACGCGCCGCCTCCCGCTCCGCCTGCGCCGTGTTGATCGCCTCGACCACTGCGGCCGGATCCGCACCTGCCTCGATCGCCGCCTGATGTCGGCGCAACCGCGACTCCGCATCGGCCAATCGCTTCTCCGCTGACTCCCTGCCGGTCGCGTGCGTCCCGCTCTGCGAAGCCACCAGCGCGGCGACCGTATCGTCCCGGTTCGCCGGGTCGAACACCTGACACAGTCAGCCGTTCAGCGCGGGCATCACGACGTCTTCCCGCAGATTGACCGTCTTCGGGTGGCTCTCCAGCGCGGGTGATCCAGGTGCCAACGTTCGGGCCATGCACCGGTAGTAGACCGCCTTCCGGATCGGTGCATCCTGCATCTTCCGTCCGCAGATCTCGCAGCGGATCAGTCGTGCGGCGCGGGACGGCGCCTCACGCCGCCGCCCGCCCGCACCCCGTCCTGTCTGATGAATTCATCCGGATAGAACAGCCGCAGCAGCGGCCCAGTCATGGCGGTGGTGACCACGGCCATGACGACCATGACCGAATAAAGCGCGTGGTCGAGCACTCCGAGCTGGAGACCGACGGCGAGGATGATCAGCTCGGTCAGGCCGCGCGTGTTGATCAGCGTCGCCAGCACCACCGAGTGGCGTGCCTGCACGCCGTTGGCTCGGGCACTGAGGAAGGCGCCCGCGAACTTGCCGCCGATCGCGGTCAGCAGGATCAAACCGAGCTCCGCCAGCCCGCCGGCGCCCACGCGGACAGATTGACGTTGAGGCCGGCGACCACGAAAAAGACCGGCAGCAACACCACTGAGCAGATCTGCCCGACCCGTTCGAGGATCTCCGTGCGCAACACCACCGCCTCGCCGTGCGGCATGATCACGCCGAACAGGAACGAGCCGAAGATGAAGTGGAGCCCGATCCACTCGGTCGCGGCACCGGACAGCAGCAGGCCGGCGAACACGGCGGCTAGCACGCCCACCGTCAACCGCCCGTCCCGCATGCGGGCGGCGATCCTGCGCAACAGCGGCCGCGCCACCCAGTGCATCACCGCCAAGTACGGCAGCACCAGCAATACCCTCCACTGGTTCGGCCCCCGCCCGCAGGCGCGACCACGACCGCCAGGAGCGACCAAGCCAGGACGTCGTCGACGGCTGCGCAAGCCAGCGCCAACCCGCCGAGCGGCGTGTTGATCATGCCTCGATCGGCGAGAATCCGGGCCAGCACCGGAAAAGCCGTCACCGACATTGCGGCCCCGAGGAACAGCACGAACCCCAGCCGGTTGCCGTTCGCGTGGTCGCGCGCGAGATGCGACGCGAGCAGCACCCTCAACCCGAACGGCACGACGATGGATCCCATCGCCACAGTGACGGCCACTCGCCCCTGTCCGCGCAGCAAACCGCGCTCGAGCTCCAGTCCGACGACGAACATGAACACGGCGACACCGACGTTGGCCAGCGCCGTGAGCGACGGCCGCACATCGACGGGAAACACCGTTCGCGCGATCGCGCCGCCGAACAGCGTCGGCCCCATGAGAAGGCCCGCCAGGATCTCGCCGATCACCGGCGGCTGTCCGAGTCGTCGCGCCACCGCGCCCAGCACCTGGGCGAGCGCAATGATCAGCGCGAGATCGAACAACAGGGCCAGCACCAGATCGGGCTTCACCGCGGAGGACCCCTGCCCGCACGCATCCGAGGACCGCCCCCGGTGCGTCCAGGCTTGCCGCGACGCCAACCCGACGGTCAACGGACGCGATCCGACGATGAGCGGCAGGCCCGCAAACCCGGGGTGCTGCTGCAGCGGAACCGGGGTCGTTAGGGGGCGACCCCGGCAGCCGTGACCTACGAAGGCACGTCGACCGCACAGATCTGCGAGATGAGCGGCCGCAACGCATCGATTGGCCCCTGCACCGTCTGCCGCACGATCAGCCCGAGCAAGCAGGAGAACAACGCCTCGGCGTGCAGTTGCGGCTCCGGCACGGGCACCGCGGCGAGCAGTTCCTCATAGATCGCGGTGACTTCGCGGTTGAGCCGGTCGATCGGCTCGACCCTGCCCTTGCGGGTGGCGTCGATCCAGTAGTCGAACCACAGCAGGGCCGTGCTGGGCATCTGCGCGAAGATGCCCAGGAACTCCTCTACCGCGGCCCAGAACCGACGGCTCGGGTCCTCGTGTGCGGCCGCGGCGGCACGCAGGCGGTCCATGAACGCCTGCAGATGCTGGGCCATCGCCTGGTCGACGAGCTCGTCCATGTCGCTGAAGTAGTAGTGGATCGCGCTCTTCGCGAGCGGGCCCGCTTCTTCCACCGCGCGTGTCGTGCACGCCGCCAGCCCGTCGCGGGCGAGCACCACCCGGGCCGCCTCGATGATCTGGCGCTGCTTCTCCAGCTGGTTCGGCGACAACTTCGCCTTGGTCAATGGGCTGCGAACCGTCACAGGCACCAGCGTAATGCCAGGACGGATCCGCGCGACACACCGAGTTCGGGTCAAGTGACCTATCTTTGAGGTCAAGTGACCGATAGTGTGTGGGTCAAGTGACCTGTCAAAGACCGGGAAAGGATCTTCGATGACTCCGCCGTTTGTTTTCTTCGACCTGCGCACCAGCGATGTCGAGGCGGCGCGCTCGTTCTACACCGAGCTGTTCGGCTGGCCCGTTGCCGAGCTGCCGATGGGCGGGAAGCAGATCCCGATGTTCGCCGACGAAACGGGCCCGTGGGCTGGCTTCACGCCGATCGCCGAAGGCGACGGCCGGGCTCCGCAGTGGGTTCCGTACGCGCCGGTCGACGACCTCGACAAGCCGACCGAGCAGGCCAAGGCGCTCGGCGCGACCGTGGTTCGCGAGCGCACCGACCTGCCGGTCGGCTCGCTCGTGGTGATCAATGACCCCACCGGCGCCACGCTGGTGCTGTGGGAACCGCGCGCGCAGTGACGCGCGTGCCGATGAGAAAAGGTTTCCTGATGTCCACGGTTCCCAAGCCGGACGCCCGGCAAGGAGCAGTGCCGCGGCAGGAACGGCGGCAGCGGTACGCCCTGCTGGTGATGGTCCGGTTGCACTTGTGGCTCCGCCGAAGGTCCAGCCGGTCAAGACCTCTCATGGAGTAGAGGTCATCCCGGGATGGAGAGACTCAGTGGCGGTTGACCTTGTATCAACTGGCAAGCCGGGCTGCTGCTAAGACTGCCTGGGGCAATCCGGCTTTCAGGTGATTTCGTTTGTCCGGCGCGCTTATCGCGGCGAAACTCGCTTCGTTTGCGGACTGCTCCAGTCGCAGAACATGGCACCATCGCAATGTCCAGGACGCCCCCGATTCCGTGGGCCATCGCCTCAGCGGAGCCCTGGCCGTCGAGTTCGTCGGCCACGTGCGCGCCAAGCTGCCTGCCCTCGGCACGCATGCGCCGGGCGTACTTCGCCGCTCCGGCGGCACTAGCAGCCCGGCGTGGCGGCCGGGTCGTTTCGCTGCAACAGGTTTGGGCGAGGTCGGAGAGGTGACGCCGAGCAGCCGGGCGTCGCACTGTTGCCGGACGTCCGGCGCATCACAATGATTGTCGATGTTCTGTCGTGAGCAGGGCGTGGGCGAGTGAGTCGACGACGAATCGTTCCCACTGGAGCGGGCTCCAGCCGCGGTCGGTCAGGACCAGGTACATCTCCAGTCCTGACAGGGCGCACAGGATGTCGACGGCCTCGTCGACCGGCACCCGCAGCGCGGACATCGCATCCAGTTGCGTGGCCAGCACGCGGAACGCCGACGCGGTCTGCTCGCGGTTCTCGTTCCACTGCTTGGCCATGTCCGGGTCCACGGCGGAGGCGTCGCGCACGACGCGCATGATCGGGCCGACCCGGGTCATGATCTGGCGGCCGAAGGCGGTCCACAGTTCGATTGCCCGCCGGGGGTCCTGCTCGGTGCGGGCTTGTTCGGCGTAGGGGCGGTCGAGCACGGGGACCGGTTCGTCGTCGCCGACCGCGGCGACGTCCACCGCCTCTTTGAGCACCGTGCGCTTGTTGCCGAAGTGGAAGTACACGGTCTGCACCGCGACGTCGGCGCGGCGCGCGATTTCCTCGAGGGTCGTCGCCGCGTAACCGTTGGCCACGAACGACTCCGACGCCGCGGTCACGATCCGGCGGCGGGTGGCCCGTGTGCGGGCGGCCCTGGGCTTGACGTTCTCGCTCATTGGTCGCATTCTAACTCTAGAGTTCGACTACAACGAAATGAGGGGCCGATGGAGATCGGCGGCATCCACCACGTCAAGCTGCCCGTCAGCGACGTCGCGCGCAGTCGTACCTGGTACGAGCGCGTGCTCGGCTTCGAGCAGGCGATCGAGTTCGTCGAGGACGGCGAGGTTCGCGGTGTCGCCCTGCGGCACGCCGGCTGCGCGCCCCAGCTCGCCCTGCGGCACGATCCCGCCCGGGCCGCGGCGCTGTCCGGCTTCGACGCCCTCGCTCTGCTGGTCCCGAGCCGGGACGCTGTCCAGGCGTGGAAGACCGCGCTGGACCAGGCGGGCGAACCGCATGGCGGCGTCGTGACCGGCCACCACGGCGGCTCCGTCCTGGTCGGCCTGCACGACCCCGACGGAATCGAGATCCGGCTCTACGCCGAATGAAAGGAACCCAGATGAACACCATGACTGTTAACGGCACCACCATCGGGTGGGCCGACACCGGCGACAACACCGGCGGTGACGTCACCCTGCTCCTGCACGCCGGCGGCTTCGAGGCGTGGTTCGCGCCGCTGGCCGGACTCCTCGACGGCCGGGTGATCCGAATGCGGAGAGCCGGTTACGCCGGTGGCCCCGAGCCGTCCGGGCTGGTCGACCTGGCCGGGCACGCGGCGCACGCCGCGGCGCTGCTCGAGCGGCTGCATGCCGTGCCCGCCACCGTGATCGGCCATTCCTCCGGCTCGGCGATCGCGCTGCAGCTCGCCCAGGACCGCCCCGAGCTCGTGTCGCGGCTCGTGCTGTGCGAGCCGCCGTTGATCGACGCCCTGATCGACCCGGCCGACCTCGCCGACGTGCGGGCGACGATCGGCCCAGCCATCGGCAAAGCCATGCACGCGATGGGAAACGGCGATCTCCCGGCCGCGTTCGACGCCTTCATGTCCGCCGTCTGCGGCCCCGGCTACCGCGGTGTGCTCGGCGAGACGCTCGGCCAGGACGGGCTCGCCCGGGCCGAGCGCGACTCCGGCTTCTTCTTCGCCAACGAGATCCCGGCCCTCAACGGCTGGACGCCCGGCGACCTGGCCTCGATCACCGCGCCGGTCGTCTTCGTGCAGGGCGCCGCGAGTCCACAAGCGACACACCGGATGATCGCCCGCCTCGCGGCCCTCCTGCCCGACGCCCGCGTCGTCACGCTCGAGCACGCCAACCACCTGCTCCCGCTCACCCACCCCGCCGAGCTGAAGACCTTGCTCGGCTCGTGGAACCCCACCGCGGCGCCAAGCCCAGCCTGAGGACCTGATCACCGCCCGTGGGAACCCGACACACGCGGCTCGCCAGGATCGCGTCGGAGAATCCGCGGTGCGCGGGAACCGCACGGCGAGCCCTTTTATCCTGGCGTGGATGCGTTGGCGGGCAAGGGGTGCAGGCGGTGGACAGGTTGATCGTGCAACCAGGGCCCCAGCGGTTCGGGCAGCAACGGTTGAGCGTGGCGGTCGGCAATCACAGTGGTCGTCCCGTAGTGGAAGCACGAGCCGCCTCCGTCCAGGTCCTTTCCGGCGAGCAGTTTTCGATCAGGCCGGGAGGTCTCGGACCGGACGAGGCGATCAGATGCAAAGTTCCAGCGCCTGGTGGAGCTTCCGGCTGGATACAACGTCGAATGTGCGTTTGGCCCATGGCGGGCAATTACGTGAAACGCGGGAGCTTCGACTTCGAGGTGGAGGTGATGCGCGTTCTGGGGAAAGGCCGTCCTGCTCGACCGCCGAGCAGCACAAGCCGGGATCGGGCCGGCCGAGGTTTACGAGCTGTCGAGGACCGAACAGTTCGCGGCGACTCAGAGCAAGAAACCCTTGCCGCGGGCCAGTTTCGGCCCGGTCGGTTGCCCAAGACGCTACGGCGAGGCGCGAGAAGCCTTACGGACTGCCAAGCCTCTGCGCGGCCTGCGGTGTGAGAAACCCCGCGCTGGCCAGCCGCTGCGGCAGGTCGTGCAGGGCGGGCTGGCGGGTCAGCGCTTGGCCGAACACGTTCCGGGCGTCGTCGATCCGGCCCGCACGGGCCAGGACCACCGCCTGCCACAGCAGGAACTCCGCGTTCCGCGGCTGCAGCGCCACGACGTCCGAGTCTCCTTGCGTCAAGCCCGCCAGCACGGGCTCCGGGTTCGTCGCGGCAGGCTGTCCGGCGATCGCGCCCGGGGTGGCGAACGCTCGCTGCAGGTGGGTCATCGCCCCGTGCAATACGAGCAGCCGTGGGTGTCCTGAGCGGTTGATGGCGGCAAATGCCGCGTCGAACCGTTGACTTCCGCGATGCCGGGGCCACGTCGTCCATCGAGTTCAGCCGCGCGTACCCCTCCGCAGCTTCGATGACCGTTGCCTTCGGCAATTGCTGCAACTCGGCGCGAGCCGGTTCCCGCTCCGTCTGCGCCGTGTTGATCGCCTGGACCACTGCGGCCGGACCCACGCCTGCCTCGAACGCCGCTTGGTTCCCCGGGTCGAACACCTGACGGAGCCAGCCGTTCAGCGCTGGTATCACGACGTCTTCGCGCAGATTGACCGTCTGCGTGATGCGCGGCCAGCAGGGCGGCGGTGAGCGCGTGCGCGACCGGGATTCTGGCGGGCACAGGAGCGTTTCTCCCGGGCTCTACCCGTGACCCGGCAGCACCCTAGACCGGACCTGGAACCGGACTCCTTCCGGGGCTTCGAGGGAGAATTCGTTCCCCCGGCCGGGCACGACGTCGACGGTCAGGTCGTTGTGCCGCCAGTGTTCGTACTGGTCGGCGCTCATCCAGTACGGCGTGCCGCCCGCCAGTTCGCCGATCAGGACGTCCGAGCGGCCCAGTCGGAATTCGCTGTGCGGGTGGCACATCGGCTCGCTTCCGTCGCCGCGGCCGCCGGTCTGCTGGACCATCAGCGGGCCGTGCCGGAGGCGCAGGCGGAGGATCAGGTCCTCGGCTGCGCGGGTGATCCGCACCCGGACGAAAGGCCCGCTCGCCGTCCCGGATTGTCCTTCCACCGTTTCCCCTTCCTCGCCGGTCGCCGTGACGGGGCTCACGATGCGCGCGGAAGGTTGGCACGGGGTTGGCGTCCGGCGTCACTCCTGCCGGGCGACGGCGAGGCGGCCGGCGGCGATGGCTCGGCGGGCGTCGTCGCGGGGGAGCGAGCCGAGGGCGTGTTCGTGGATTTCCGCGTCGTACCAAGCACGTTCGCCGTAGGCCAGTGCGGGTTCCGGTGCCTCGCTGGCCAGCACCGCTTCGCGCATGGTCACTTCGAGGTGGTCTCGCCAGCGCACGATGCCGGGTGCTTCCGACTGCGGCAGCAACGGACCGCGGTACAACCGCACGGCTGTGGCCAAATCCCGGCGCTCCAACGCTTTCAGCACGTCCACCGCGTCGCATTCGATCGGCACCGTCGAGGCGTAGCGGCGGGCGGTGAGGACGCCGCCGAGCGCGTTGCGCAGGTGTGACGCCTCCGCGCGCACCGTTGTCGTGCTCACCATCCGGTCGCCGTACAGCGCTTCGCGCAGCGCGTCGAGCGAGTATCCCTCCGGCTGCAGCGCCAGCAGCGTCAGGATTTCCAGTTGCCGTGGGCGCAGGTTCAACCGGACCCCGTCGCGGACCGCGGCGGACACTCCCAGCGCTGACACCCGCAGCCCGGCGGGGGACACCGCGGGCAGCCCGGACTCGATGGCCGAGACCAGCGATCGCACCGTCGACATCGCCAGCGGATGCGAACGGTCCCAGGTACTCGACAGGTCGAGGACGCCGAGCACCTGGCCCCGCGCGTCCCGGATGGGGGCGCAGTAGCAGACCCAGCCGTGCAGCGCGGCCACCAAATGCTCGGCCGAGAACACGGCGCTCGGCCGTCCGGTGCGCAGGGCGAGCGACAGCGCGTTGGTGCCCATCGCCGTTTCGTCCCACCGTCCGCCGGGAGCGAAGTTGACCTGCTCGGCCCGCCTGCGCATGACCCGGCCGCCGCAGGTCCACAGGATCGTGCCGGTCTCGTCGGTGACCGCGGCGATGAAGCCCGCGTCGTCGGCGACGGTCCGCAGTTCGTCCTCGACGCGCCGCACCGGCTCGCGCAGCGGAGACCCGGCCCAGCGCGGCCGGACCACGCCGCCGTCGGCGACCGGTGCGCTGCCGGTCGCGGGGTCGACAGTGGGCAGCGACCTGATCCACGATTCGGTGACCTCGTGGCGGAGCATCAGGTCGCCGGAATCGGCACGGGGCGCCTGCCGCAGCCGGGGCACCACCTCCGCCCACCGCTGTTCGAGATCGATCCTGCGCCGCCGAAGCGCATCGAGTTCGTGCATGGACATCCCGACGTCGTCGTCTTGCGTGCCGGCCATCCATCCTCGCAAGCGCCCCCGCCGCGCGCACCTGTCCGATCGGACAGGTGCGCACGGCCGCGAAGGAGGGGGTGCCGCCGCCGGCGGGGGCTTACCCTGGAGAGCCCTCCGCCGGGCGGCGGAGGGGTTACCCTCGTGCAGGCATCACGCTCCTCAGCAGGTCGGGAGGTCCCGATGCTCCGACTCGCGGAAGGCGCTGCGATCACCATGGACCACGGGGCGGGCGAGGGCGGGCCGGGGGAGCTGTCCGGCCCGCAGGCCGTCGGCGCGCACCCCGCGCGCGAACCGGCGGGGCTGGCGAAGTTCCACGCCCCGGAGATCGTCTTCGGACCCGGTTCCCTGGCCGAGCTGGGCCACTGCACGCTGCGGGTCGGCGCGCGCCGCCCGTTCCTGGTCACCGACCCCGGACTGATCGAGGCGGGCTGGGTCGACGAGGCCGTCGGGCACCTGCGGCTGGCCGGGCTGGCCCCGGTCGTCTGGCACGGCGTCACGCCCAACCCGAAGGACCACGAGATCCAGAGCGCCTTCGAGCAGTACTGCGAAAGCGGCAGCGACGTGATCGTCGGCCTCGGCGGCGGGTCGTGCATCGACGCGGCGAAGGGCGTCGCGATCCTGTCCGGCAACGGCGGGCGCATCCTCGGCTACGAGGGCGTGGACAAGGTCGTGCACCCGATCCCGCCCACCGTCATGGTGCCGTCCACCTCCGGCACCGGCGCGGACGTGTCGCAGTTCGCCGTCGTCACCGACACCAGCCAGCACGTCAAGATCACCATCATCAGCCGGACGCTGGTGCCCGAGATCTCGGTGATCGACCCGCGGCTGCTGACCACGATGCCGGACCTGCTCAACGCGGCCACCGGCCTCGACGCGCTGACCCACGGCATCGAGGCGTTCGTGTCCAAGGCGCACAACCCGCTCACCGACAACCACGCGCTGCAGGCCGTCGGCCTGATCACCCGCAACCTGCTGCGCACCCAGCTCAAACCGCGCGAAGCCGAGGCGCGCACGGCGATGGCGCAGGGTGCGCTGGAGGCCGGGATGGCCTTCACCAACGCGATCCTCGGCGCCACGCACGCGATGAGCCACCAGGTGGGCGGGCTGCTCGACGCGCCGCACGGCGTGGTCAACGGAGTGCTGCTGCCGCACGTGATCCGGTTCAACGCCGCGCGCGAGCCGGAGCGGTTCGTCCCGCTCGCCGCGGCCGCCGGCATCGACACCGCGGGCCTGCCCGGGCTCGAAGCCGCGCACCTGCTCGCCGACCGCGCCCGCCGGCTCGCCGACGAGGTCGGCGTGCCGCGCGGACTGGCCGGGCTCGGCGTCACCGAGGACAAGATCCCGACGCTGGCCCGCACCACGATGAAGGACGCGTGCCTGGCGACCAACCCGCGCCAGGCCCGGGTGGAGGACATCGAGGCGCTGTTCCGGGCGGCGCTGTGAACGATCCCGAGCGAACCACGGCCGACCTGGGCGTCCTTACCGGGGTGCGGTCCGGCAAGCGGTCGTTCTATCCGGAGTACATCCGCTCGACCGAACGGGTTTCGCGGGCGGTCGAAGCGCTCGACGGCATCTCCCGCGCGCTCGTGCGCACCGCGGAGGGGCCGCGGGCGCTGGTCGAAGCGGTGCTGCGGGCGGCGTCGGAGCACCTGCAGGCGGACTGGCTGCTGCTCGCGGTCGCGGACGGCGCGTTGCGCGCCGCGCGGCCGAGGTTCGTGCTGAACGTCGGCGGGACGATCGTCGACGACCGGGCGGACGTTCCCGAGGAGGTCCTCGAACATCTCGACGTGCTGCGCACCCGGCCGTGGGAGCTCGACGGGTGGCCGCACCGGGACGGCCTGGTCCGCGCGACGATGACGCTGGACGACGAGCCGGTCGGCGGGATCGTCGCCCGGCCCGCGCCGGGTCTGGAGATCGCCGCCACCGACGTCGCCATCCTGCGCGTGCTGGGCAACCAGGCCGCGGTCGCGCTGCACAACTCGTTCCTGTTCCACGCCGCCGCCCAGCTGCGCGGCCGCACCGAACGGCTGTCCGAGGCCGCCGAACGCCAGGCCCGCGACCTCGCCGCGCGCAGCGCCGAGCTGGCCCAGACGCAGGAACGCCTGGTCGAGGTCATGCAGCGGCAGGTGCTCGACGACGAACGGCACCGGATCGCCCGCGAACTGCACGACAGCGTGGCGCAGTCCGTGCTGGGCGCGGGCATGACGATCGAGGTCTGCCGGGCCGAACTGGCCGCGCTGGGCGGCCGGGCCGCGGAGATCGCCGCGCAGCTCGCGCCCGCCAAGGAGCTGACGAGGCAGGCGGTCGAGCGGCTGCGCGCGTCGATTTACGCGCTGCACCACACTTCCGGCGAAACGCCCGGCCCGCTGCCGGTGCTGCTGGAACGACTGTCCACTGTGCACGGACTGACCGAATTGTCGGTCCAGGTGCGGGTCGCGGGCAGTCCGGTGGCGCTGCCGCCGCGGGCGGAACAGTCGCTCGTGCGGATGGCAGGCGAGGCGTTGTTCAACGCGGCCGCGCACGGCAAGGCCGAGCGCGCGCTGGTGCGCCTGCAGTACCGGCCGGACGGCTCGGCCGTGGTGCTCAGCGTGTCCGACGACGGCGACGGCGATCCCGCGCAGATCCGCCGGGCGCTGCGGCTGACGAAGGCGGCGGACCTTTCCGGGCGGCACCGCGGCCTGGCGAACATGCTGGCCAGAGCAGAGGAACTGGGCGGGGAGCTGACCATCCGCCGCTCCCGGATGGGCGGGATCCGCCTGCAGGTCCGGGTGCCGCTGCCGGTGCCCACGGAATGGGAGGCGCCCGATGACGGCTGAGCAGACTGTGCCCGCGGAGGCCGCCGGGCCCGTGCGGATCGTGCTCGTGGACGACCACGCGATCGTCCGGCAGGGCCTGCGCTCGCTGCTGGAGCGCGAAACCGACCTGCAGGTCGTCGGCGAGGCCGGGGCCGCGGACGAGGCGCTGGCGGTGATCGAGTCCGCCCGGCCGTCGATCGTGCTGCTGGATCTCAAGCTGTCCACCGGCGCGGACACCGAAGGGCTGGACCTGTGCGCGCGGCTCACGCGGCGCTATCCGGACCTGGGCGTGCTCGTGCTGACGACGTTCCTCGACGACGCACTGGTGGTCGACGTGGTCCACCACGGCGCGCGCGGTTACGTGGTCAAGGACGTGGACACCACCGAGCTGCTGCGCTCGATCCGCGCGGTGGCGCGCAACGAAAGCGCGTTCGACTCGCGGTCCGCGGCGGCGATGGCCCGTTCGATGCGGGTGGCCCGGGAACGCCCGTCGTTCACCGACCGGGAGCTGAACGTGCTGCGGCTGCTGGCGAACGGCCTGAGCAACCGCGTCATCGGCGGCAAGCTGTACATCTCCGAGACCACGGTGAAGTTCCACGTCCGCAACATCATGCGCAAACTCGACGCCAGCAGCCGGGCCGAAGCGGTCTACGAGGCCAGCAAGGCGGGCGTGATCTGAGACGGCCGGCCCGCCGCGGACGACACCACGCGGCGGACCGGCCGGACCGGGTTCAGCCGACCAGCGGGCGGCCGAGCGGGAGCCCCCTTCCGCCGGTGGCCAGCGAGGCGACATGGAAGAACAGGTAGACGCCGACCGCGACGAACGCGAACACGCCGACGCCGCCCGCGGTCTGCAGCGTCGCGGAGCCCTGGGCCGTGGCCGTCAGCACCAGCGCGAGCGCCACGTCGACGAGCACGAACAGCAGCGTGAACGCGAGCGGCAACCGGAGCGTGGCGAGGGTGAGCAGCACGATGGTGACCAGCCACGAGATCAGGAACAGCTCTTGTGTCGCGGTGACGTTCGCGGCCGGGACCGCGAACCAGCTGTGCAGCAGGCCGAACACCAGTACCGCGTAGCTCAGCCAGAAGCCGGAGAAGACGCCGAAGATGCCGGCGACCGCGTTCTGCCCGAGAGCCGCCGCCCACACCGCCGACACGAGCTGGCCGATCCCGGTGGCGACGAGGATGATCGCCAGCGGCGCGCCGACCGCGGCGGCCGGGACGAAGCCGACCAGCGTGAGCCCGAGCGCGATCGAGCCGACGAGGAAGGTCGGCACGCCGATCAGGGCCGGATCGCCGCCGAGCGGCGAGGGCGCCGGGTCCGGTTCGGCGGCCGCGTGGGAAACGGGGACGTCGATTTCCGCTGCAGTCATCACTTCCTCCTTAGGTCGCCGCGCACCGTTGCGCGGCAGTCAGCGGGGATGCAGCACGAGCCAGCCGCCGTGGTGCTCGTGCACGCTGAACCGGCGGCCCGAGCGGACCCCGAGCCGGCGCAGCGCGGGCAGGTCGAAGACGCGGACGTGCCCGTACTCCTCGGCGGGCTCGTCCTCGAACGGCACGGCGAGCACCACCGGCCCGCGCGCCAGCCGCGTCGCCTCGCGCACGACCTCCTCGCCGACGTCCGGGTCCAGGTGCTCCAGCAGGTGCAGCAAGGTCACGGTGTCCGCGGACGCGTCCGGCAACGGCAGCCGGGCCGCGTCGCACACGAGCGTTTCCACCGGGAGATCCCGCCGCGTCGCGTAGGCCTCGAGCAGTTGCATGGCGCCCGCCGACACGTCCGAGGCGACCACCTCGTTGCGGCCGCGTCCGGCGAGCAGCAGGGCGAAAAAACCGAAGCACGAGCCGAGGTCCAGGACGCGGCCGGGCGGCGTGAGGCGCAGCGCGTGCTCGTACACCGGCGCGAATCCGGCGATCACCGAGCGGCCGGGCAGGCGCGGCGGTTCCCGCAGGCACGCGCGGATCCGGTGGAGAGTGTTGTCGTAGAACCGCAGCCACGCTCGCATCGGATCGTCCACAGTGGACTTGACGACGCCGGTGAAGGCGTGCTCGAAAACCTCGGTCCCGGACAGCCAGCCGGGTGCGAAGAGTTCGTCGGCCAGCAGCCCGGCCAGGTCGTTGTCGAGGTCCTCCGGGCGCAGCCGGTGCCGCAGTTCCACCCGGCGGCCGTCCTTGTGCAGGCTGAAGTGCTCGGTCCGGACCAGCGGCGCGGGGCCGCCCTGCCCGGCGGTTTCCCGGACGACGGCGAGCGGCCGCGCGAAATACGCCCCGGCGAGGACGGGGGCGAGCGGGTCGAGGAAGCGGCCGGCGGTGCTCGGCGCGGTCGTCGTCATCCCAGCACGTCCTCGGCCAGCCGGAACGCCGCCCGGTCGAGTCCGGCCAGATCCGCGGCGACCTGCACGTGGTCGCAGAACTCCGCGTACGCGGGCAGATCGCATCCGCCGAGCCGCCACGAATACCGCGGTTCCGGGGTCAGCCACAGGGTTTGCCGCACGCGCCGGGTGATTTCCTCGAACACTTCGAGCTTCGGATCGTTGCCGTTGCCGCGGCCGTCCCCGAGCACCAGCAGCGTCGTGCGCCGGTTCAGCGCGGCGCTGTGGTCCTCGATCAGCTGCTCGAACGCCCGTCCGTAGTCGGAATTCGCGTCGACGTCCAGCAGCCCGCCCGCGGGCAGTCCGTCGAAAACCAGGCCCAGCGCGCGTTCGAGCGGGTGTTCGGCGAACAGTTCGGTGATCTCGGCCGGTTCGTCGACGAACGCGAACGTGCGCACCTGTCCGAAAAGCGACTGCAGGCCGTGCACCAGGTGCAGGGTGAACCGGGCGGTGGCGCGCACCGACAGCGAAACGTCGGCGAGCACGAGCAGCCGGGGCTTGTCCTCGGCCCGCGTGACTGTCACCGGACGGAACGGCACGCCGTCGTAGCGCATGTTCCGCCGCATCGTGCGGGCCGGATGCACCCGGCCGCGCAACGTGTTGCGCTTGCGGCTGGTCAGCGCGCCGCGCAGGGTGTGCGCCAAGCGCCGCAACGATTCTTCCAGCTGCGCGCGCTCGCGTTCGTCGACCCGCTCGGCCCGCGCCGCCTCGACGACCCGCGTCTCCACCGCGGTTTCGGCGAGTTCGGCCAGCTTCTCCAGATGCCGCCGCAGCAGTTCCGGGAGGTCTTCCAGCACCCCGGCCAGCCCGGGCGGCAGCTGCGCGAGGTCTTCTTCCGCGTCGTTCAGCCAGCCGAGCAAGGCGTTCTCCGGGGCGACGGTCAGCTCGACGTCGAGCCGGCGCCCGGTGGCGGGCGCGAGTTTGCCCGGCACCCCGGCGTTGTGCAGCGACGAGGTTTCCAGCTGCACGCTCGGCGCGGCCGTGCCGCCGGACGCGCTGTCCTTCGAGAGCACGATCTCGTCGGTCATCGCGGCCAGGTCGATCTTGTTCGCTTCCTGGTGCAGGTTGTACTGCTGGGCCAGGTCCTGCTGGTCGAAGTAGTCCCGGATGTCGGCGGGCTTGCCGTGGCTGTGCCCCTGCTCGGGGGTTTCGGACGGCTCCGGCGAGACGGTGAACGTTTCGAGTTCGCCGGTGTCGGACAGGTCGTCGTGGCCGTGCCCGTGCCCGGTTTCTTCGCGCAGCCGCTCGATTTCCCGCAGCGAAAAGTAGGCGTCGAACGCTTCCTCGAACAGTTCGTCGTCCCGCTGGTCCTTGACCAGCGTCATCCGCAACGCCTCGCGCAGGGTAGCGCGCTCGGCGAGGACCCCGGCCTGGGCCGCCGCGCGCATCGCGTCGGTCGCCTCGGAGACCGACATGCGCAAACCGAACAGGCGCAGCAGGCGCACGAACCGGTGCAGGCTGCTCTCCACGGCCGCCGCCTCAGACCGGACGCCGTCGGGTGAACGCCTCGAACGCCCGGCCGCCCTGACCGCCGCTCGACCGCTGCGCCGGGCCGGAGCCCGGAGCACCGTAGTAATTCTCGTCGTGGCGGCCCGGCAGGTCCTTGGCCAGCCGCGCCGCCCGGCCGCCGTCGTCCTCGTGGTGCGAATGGCCGTCGTGGTGACCATGCCCGTGGCCATGTCCGTGCCCGTGGCTGTGCGGCAGTTCGGCGGGCAGCTCCCGGTTCGGGTCGACCAGGTCCGGCAGCACCTGCAACGCGCGCCCCAGGTCGCGTTCGTACTTCAGCACCACATTCGCCGTCTCGGCCAGGACTTCCGGCGACAGCTCCTCGACGCCGAGCACGGCGAGCGTGCGGGCCCAGTCGATGGTTTCGGAGATGCTCGGGCTCTTGCGCAGCCGCAGCCCGCGCAGCTTCCGCACCACCTCGACGAGCGTGCGCGCGGCCGCGTCGGGCAGCCCGGTTTTCTTGGAACGCAGGATCTCCAGTTCGCGTTCAGTGTCCGGGTAGTCCAGGAACAGGTGGAGGCAACGCCGTTTCAGCGCGGCGGAAAGGTCGCGCGTGTTGTTGGACGTGAGCACCACCAGCGGCGGGACCTTCGCGACGTAGGTGCCGACCTCCGGCACCGAAACCTGGTACTCCGCAAGGCATTCGAGCAGCACCGCCTCCAGCGCCTCGTCCGCGCGGTCGACCTCGTCGATCAGCAGCACCGCCGGTTCCTCGCCGCGCACCGCGTCCAGCAGCGGCCGCGCGGCGAGGAAGTGGTCGGAGAAGAACACGCTGTCCTGCGCGTCGATCCGGGCGACCGCACTGGCCAGGTCCGGCGCGTCGGCGATCACGTCGCCGATTTTCTCGCGCAGCATCTGGATGTAGAGCAACTGCTTGCCGTAGTCCCATTCGTAGAGGGCTTTCGTCTCGTCCTGGCCCTCGTAGCACTGCAGCCGCAGCAGCCTGCGGCCGGTGACCGCGGCGAGGGTCTTGGCCAGTTCGGTCTTGCCGACGCCGGCCGGGCCCTCCAGCAGCACCGGTTTGTCCAATGCGGACATCAGGTAGACGGTGGCGGCCAGCCGGCGGTCCGCGATGTAGCCGGCGCCGGCGAACCGGTCGGCCACCTCTTCGATCGAGCCGAACCGGGCGTGGTCGGGGATTGCGGTGGGCACGTCGCCTCCGGTGCGTCGAAGTCGGGAAGAAGCGCGGCGGGGCCGGAGCGAGCCCCGCCGCGCGGGATCAGCCGAGCAGGTCGTCGAGATCGCCGTTGAGGCAGTGGTCGACGACCGGGCGGACCGTGTCGAAGGTGCACTCCTTGGCGTTGCCCGGGGTGCACGCGTCGCCGAGGACGTGGTTGGTGATGCGGTCGACGTCGGCGTCGTCGCCCTTGATCACCTTCGCCCGCTCGTAGTACTTGGTCGGACCCTGGCCCAGCCGGTTCTTCGAGTAGGAGTCCGCGGTGACGTCGGTGAACTTCTCCGGGATGCCGACGTCGCGCAGCAACCGGATGGCCGCGGCGAGCGCGGCGTCGGCGGCCTGCACGTCGGTTTTGCCGTAGGTGTCGACGCCGAGTGCCTCGGCGATGTCAGCGAACCGCTTGTACGCGGCCGGCATGTTGAACGCCCACACCCGCGGCAGCGCGATCGCGTTGTTCAGGCCGTGATGGGTGTCGTAGAACGCGCTCACCGCGTGCGAGATCGAGTGGATGATCCCGAGTCCGCCGGAGTTGAACGCCTGCGCGGCGATGTACTGGGCGTACATCATGCCCTCGCGGCCGGCGAGGTCCTGGCCGTTCCACACCGCGGCCCGCAGGTTCTGGCCGGTCAGCTTGATCGCGTGCAGCGCGTTTCCCAGCGACGGCTCGAAATTCAGCCGGGACACGTACGGTTCGGAGGCGTGCGCCAGCACGTCGAAACCGCACTGTGCGGTGTAGTCGATCGGGCAGTCGTAGTAGAGAACGGGGTCGTCGATCGCCAGCGTCGTCACCGACGCGTCGTCGAACGCCACGTACTTGTGCGGGTTCTCCGGATCGGTGGTGGTGTCGG
This sequence comes from Amycolatopsis sp. Poz14, assembly GCF_006704225.1. Classification (NCBI taxonomy): domain Bacteria; kingdom Bacillati; phylum Actinomycetota; class Actinomycetes; order Pseudonocardiales; family Pseudonocardiaceae; genus Amycolatopsis; species Amycolatopsis sp. Poz14. The sequence goes on along the minus strand of NZ_JACLHD010000001.1, from coordinate 6,457,776 downwards.
TGATGACGTAGGCCCACGACGTCTCGGAACCGGTGCCCGCGGTGGTGGAAACCGCGATGTGCGGCGGGTTCTTCGGGTTCTCGGATTTGTTGAAGCCCTCGAACTCGTTGACGTTGCGGCCGTCGTGCGCGACCGAAATGCGCGCGCCCTTGCACGCGTCGTGCGAGGAACCGCCGCCGATCGAGACGAACGAATCGCACTTGTTCTCCTGGTACAGCGTCACGGCGTCCATGACGTTGTAGTCCTTGGGATTCGACTCCACCTGGTCGTACACGACGACCTCGAGACCGTGGTACTTCATCGACTCCACGATCTTGTGCACGATGTCCGTCCCGCGCAGGCCGGACGTCATGACGAGCACCTTCTTGAACCCCATCTTGAGGGCTTCCGGCCCGATCAGCTCGTGCGAGCCGGGACCGAGCAGCGCCCGCGGAAACGGGTGGAACTCCTTGATGGGAAACGGTTTCAACAGCTCATCGACCTGCATGATCGCACTGGTCCTCTCGGCACGTCCGGGCGACGTGCGTGCGGCGGGCGGCTGCTCTGGCAAGAGCACGGACAACCGGAAAGCTAGGCGCGCCACCGCGGTCCGGGAACCCGGCGCGGGCCGATCCCGGCCGACCGGAGACCCCGCTCGGCACGATCGGACGGGGCCCGCCTGCCCGATCGGCCAGGTGCGCGGTCCCGGCCCGCGAGCGAATCCGCGGTACCTGCCCGCCCGGACAGGTACGGCGCGCCCGATCGCACGGCGAGAACCGGGCCCGGGCCGACCTATCGTCGATCGGCGGACCAGCCCGCGCCCGAAACCCGAGGTGATGCCCGATGACGTCGATCGCGAGTACCCGCCCCGCCGCGCGCCGCCGGCTGTCGCGCCGGGAACGGGCGCACGTCGGCGGGATGGCCGCGTTCATCGCCCTGCTGCACGTCGTGGGCTGGGGCGTGCTGCTCCTGCTCGTCGTCCCCGGCCACTATCGGATCGGCGCGGGGGTGTTCGGCGCGGGAACCGGGCTGACCGCCTACCTGCTCGGGCTGCGGCACGCCTTCGACGCCGACCACATCGCCGCGATCGACAACACCACGCGCAAGCTGATCGCCGAGGGCAAACGCCCGCTCTCGGTGGGCTTCTGGTTCTCGCTCGGGCATTCCACCGTGGTGGTCGTGCTGACGCTGCTGCTCGCGTCCGGGATCCGGACGCTGGGCATCGAACTGACCGACGACGGGTCGCCGCTGCGCACGTTCGGCGGCCTGATCGGCACGGTTGTGTCCGGCGGGTTCCTGTGGCTGCTCGGCATCGTCAACCTGGTCGTGCTCGCCGGGATCGTGCGCGTCTTCCGTCGGATGCGCCGGGGAGACTACGACGAGGCGGCACTGGACACGCACCTGGAGAACCGCGGTTTCCTCACCCGGATCCTCCGTCGGACGATGCGCGCGATCTCCGCGCCGTGGCAGATCTATCCGGTCGGCATCCTGTTCGGGCTCGGCTTCGACACGGTCAGCGAAATCGCCCTGCTGGTGCTCGCGGGCACGAGCGTGGGCGCCGGACTCCCTTGGTACGCCGTGATGTGCCTGCCGGTGCTCTTCGCGGCGGGCATGTCGCTGCTCGACACCATCGACGGATCGTTCATGAACTACGCGTACGGCTGGGCGCTGTCACAGCCGCTGCGCAAGGTCTACTACAACCTGACGCTCACCGGCCTGTCCGTCGCGGTCGCGCTGCTCATCGGCACCGTCGAACTGCTGTCGGTGCTGGCGGAAAAGCTCGGGCTGACCGGCGGGCTCTGGGACTGGGTCGCCGGACTCGACGTGAACCGGATGGGATTCGGGATCGTCGGAGTGTTCGTCCTCGGCTGGGCGATCGCGATCGGAGTGTGGAAACTGGGGCGGCTCGAAGAGCGATGGCCGGTGCCGGCCGGTGCGGAAGCCGTTCGCGGAGAGGGATCGGATCGGACTGGCTGAGCCGCTGGGGAAAGATGCGGGAGCCCCTGCTCGGCAAGGGCTCCCGCGTTCCGGATCAGCAGGCGTTGAGCTTCCAGTAGTCGGCGTTGTCGTTGGCGCCGGGGATGTTGGCCAGGTTCGGCACGTCCCCGTACGGCGGGACCTTGATCAGCAGCTTGTCGGGCGCGAGCACGACGTCGTTGTAGACGCAGATGGTGCGGTTGCCGTTGTTGATGATCGACGACAGCTGGTTGCGCTTGTTGCCGCTGGACGCGGGCGGGTTGTTGAAGTCCCCGGACTGCGTGCTGTTGTAGTTGAGATGCCAGCCGGTGGTGCCGCGGTTGTAGTTGGCGTCCTGGTAGAAGCAGTAGTAGCCGGCCGGGCACGGCGCGGTGGCCGCGGAGGCCGGGGCCGCGGCAAGGACGGTGCCGGCGGCGGCGCCGGCCACGGCGGCCGCGAGAGCCACTGCGGAGCGGATCGTGGGCATGCGGGTTTCTCCCCTCGAAGCGGTCGCCACCGGAGCGGGCGACCGGACGAGCACCACGCTGCCGGGAGCCGTCCCCGTCTCGTCCTCGCGCCGTCCTTCCGCAGGTCAGCCCCGATGAAGATCGCGGTTGACCGAGCCACCAGCGGGAGTGATCTCTCAGCCGTGCTCGAGCAGGGGCGGCGCGGCCCTGGTTCGATGCAGGGGAGATGTCGCGCGGGATCTCGACGGTGATCGCCGCGCCGCGTTCGAAATCGGCTGTCGCGAGGCGATTCCGCCGCTGAATCAGCCGTTCAGGGGCGGCGCGCGACCGGGCGGCGGAGCAGGTCGTGTCCGCGCACCGCCAGTTGAAGGCGTTGCTGTGATTCGCTGCTGCTCAGGTCGAGCCCGAGCAGCGCGGAAATCCGATCCAGCCGGTAATACAGCGTCCGGCGCTGGACGAAAAGCATCTCCGCGGCGCGGGCTTTGTTGCCCGCCGCGTCCAGGAAAGCTCGCAGGGTGGGCAGCAGGGGGTTCGTGCTTCGCGCGTCGTTGGCGAGGAGCGCGCCGATTTCGTCTTCGACGTAGCGGGCGAGTTCCGGGCCTTCGGCGAGCGTCACGAGCAGCCGGAGGGCGCCGAGGTCGTCGAAATGGAGGAAATGGCCGGCGGAGGTCGCGGAGGCTGCCGCCGCGGCGCTGCGGCCTTGCCGGACCGCGGCGGGCAACGCTGCCGCCGGTACGGTTCGGCTCACTCCGCCCCAATGTCCGGCTCCGGCGAGGGCTGCTTCGATCGCCGCCGCGGTCGTCCGACGGCCGGGCGCGACGACGGACAGGGCGAAGTCGCCAAGGTCTCCGACGACGGCGCTCGCGTCGAGTCCGTGCAGGACGGAGTCCGCGGAGTGGACCGGGGACTGATCGGGCGAATCGCGGAGCGCGGACACGAAGACGACCAGGGTCTTGCTGCGCAAGTCTCGGCCGAGGGTGCGTGCGAGGCGGACGAAGTCCTCGCCGGAGATTTCCCCGAGCATGAGGCGATTCAGCAGCGCACCCTGCCGCTGCGCTGAGCGTGCTCCGCTTTCCCGTTCGCTGAGCAGGCTGATCGCGACCGCGGCGGAAGCCCTTTCCAGCGCGTGGAGATCGGCTGGCGCGGGTGCCGCGGCCCCGTGGAGCAGATGCAGCCAGCCCCAGGACTCGCCGCGCAGGACGACAGGTCTGCGTGCGCAAGCGGCGACCTCGCGGAAAGAGCCCGCCTTGGCGACCGGCGCGGCGGACCCGTCGGTGATGGCGGGACGGTGCAGTTCGTGCATCGCGCGAGAGTGCGCTGCCCAGTCCTCGGCGGCAGCGTCGGATTCGGCGGTCGCGCCCGCGTAGGCCAGCATCTGGTGGGCCACGTTTTCCAGCACCGCAGGCATTCCCGTCCGGCGGGACAGTTCCTCGACCATCGCGAGGTAGTCCTGATCGGACAGCAGGAGATTGAGAAACGCCTGCCCGGCTTCTTCTTCCGCGAGCAACTGCGCAACCCGGCCCTCGACCAGCATCTCGTGCACCTGTGCCGACGCTTCGGCGAACGGGATTTCGTCCAGGAGCCCGACAAGCGGGAGCCCGGCCGCCTCCGCCTCCTCGATCGCGGCGGCGGGCATCTCGTCGAACATCCGCCCCGCCAGTTCGACCACCAGCACGGACGCCCGCGCGTCGGCGACTCGCCTGACGAACGCCCGTTGCCGTTCCGGCGTGTCGCCCATGCCGAGACCCGCGGTCAGCAGCATCTCGTGGCCGCTGAGGAAGCGGTGGATGTCCGGGATCTCGCCGGTGTGCACCCATCGGACCGGCCGGTCGAGGTGCTGTTCACCGGCGTACACCCGGGCGACGGTGCGCTGGAAGACATCGAGGCGCAAAGCGGTGCGCGCGGTCAGGATTTCGGCCATGGTCCACCTCAGCCACAACAAAGGACGATCGATTCTTCGGCTGAAACGGGGGAGAGGCAAGCGTTTCAGCAACGGCGCAAGGGCTATCCCGCGGGCGGGGCAGTGGTTTCTCGCACGACGAGGTCCACCGGCAGTTCGACCGTCTCCGCCGGGGTGCGTCCGTTCAGCAGGTCGTGCAGCATTTCCGCGACGATCCGGCCCTTCTCCCGCATCGGCTGGCGCATGGTGGTGAGCGACCAGCGCTCGGCGTCCGGGGCGTCGTCGAACCCGATCACCGACAGGTCGTCCGGCACTCGCAACCCGCGTGCGCGGGCGGCCTCCAGCGCCGCGATCGCCATGGTGTCCGAGGTCGCCGCGATCGCCGTGAGCGGCGCGGTGTCGAGGAGTTCGTGCGCGGCGGCGGTCCCGGCCGCGCGGTCGAAGCCCCCGGCTTCCATCACCGAGACCGGCCCGGCGGCGACGTCCAGGTAGCCGGCGACGCGTTCGCGCACGACCCGTTCGGTGGACTCGGCCCGGCGGCCGGGCCCGGCGAGGCCGCGGCGGCCGTCGGGGGAGAGCCGTTCGGCCAGCACGCCGGTCTTCCGGTGGCCGAGGTCGAGCAGGTGCCGCATCTGGTCCTGGGCGGCGAGCCGGTCCTGGACGCACACCCGCGGCACGCCGGGCAGCAGCGGCGCGTCGACGACCACCATCGGCAGCCCGCGGGACTGCAGGGTCCGCAGGGACCGGTGGTCGTCCGGCAGGCAGTGCACGATCATCCCGTCGACGATCCCTTGCAGCGCGGCCTGATCGGGCAGCCCGTCGTCCGCGGCGACGGGCGAGCGCGGCAGCGGGACGAGCGTCAGCGCGTGGTCGTCGAACTTGCGGCTCTGCGCGATGCCTTCGAGCAGGGCTCGCGTCGACGGGTCGGTGAAGGCGTACTCGAGGCTGTCCATCACCATCACGCCGATGGCGCCGACCTTGCCCGCGCGCAGCCCCGCGCCCAGCACATTCGGTCCGGCGTAGCCGAGCCGCGCCGCCGTGTCGAGGATGTGCCGCCGCTGCGTCTCGGACAGTTTCGCCGGGCGGTTGTACGCGTAGGACACCGCCGCCTGGGACACGCCCGCCGCTCGCGCGATCTCGCGCATGGTCACCATCAGGTCATTCTCCCGACCGTTGACGCCGCAGGGGCGCTATGTCAGAGTTGCCGCTCGTAGTTAATCGTATCACCGCAGTTCAGAGGTGTGAAGTGGGGACTACGGACGGTGCCGGCGGCGGTGGTGCGCGCGGCCTGCGCGGCGGACCAGGGTGTGCAACCGGCGCGGCGGACACTGCACAGCTTGTGCCTGTCCCGCGCCGCGGCCCGAAGCCAGAATTCCTTCTCGAATCCACGGCAGCCGACCAGTTCGTCAAGGAGCGTGCAGTGTCCACTTCGGTCAAGATCGTGAAGGAGCGGCTCGCGGCGGAGCCGGTGCGGGCCGGCCGACCGGAGATCGCCGACACGGTCGCGGAGATCATCGAGGACGTCCGGTCCGAGGGCGACGCCGCGGTGCGCCGGTGGTCGGAGAAATTCGACTCGTGGAGCCCGGAGTCCTTCCGGCTCGGGCCCGACGAGGTCGCGCGTGTGGTGTCCGCGGTGCCCGAGACGGTGCTGGACGACCTGCGCTTCGTGCAGCGGCAGGTGCGCGGATTCGCCAAGGCGCAACGGGATTCGCTCGCCGACTTCGAGGTCGAGACGCTGCCCGGAGTCTGCTTGGGACAGCGGAACATCCCGGTCGACGCGGCCGGAGCTTACGTTCCCGGCGGACGCTACCCGCTCACCGCGTCCGCGCACATGACCGTCGTGACCGCGAAGGTCGCCGGCGTCGGGCGGGTCGCCGCGACGACTCCGCCGGACCGCGGCAACCCGCCCGCGGTCAGCATCGCGGCGATGCACCTCGCCGGCGCCGACGAGATCTACGTGCTCGGCGGGGTCCAGGCGATCGCGGCGCTCGCGCTCGGCACCGAATCGATCGCCAAGACCGACCTGCTGGCCGGGCCCGGCAACGCCTACGTCGCCGAGGCGAAGCGGCAGCTGTTCGGCGAAGTCGGCATCGACCTGTTCGCCGGGCCGACCGAAGTCCTGATCGTCGCCGACCACAGCGCCGACCCGTTCGTCGTCGCGACCGATCTGCTTTCGCAGGCGGAGCACGGACCGGATTCCCCGGCAGTGCTGATCACGACCTCGGACCGGGTCGCGACCGAGACCATCGCGTGGGTCGAGGAACTGCTGCCCGGTCTGCCCACCCGCGACGTCGCCGGCGTCGCGTGGCGCCAGCACGGGGAGGTCCTCGTCGTGCCCGACCTCGACGCCGCCTATGCCCTCGCCGACGAATACGCCAGCGAGCACGTCCAGATCCTCACCGAACACCCGCGTGCCGCGCTCTCCGCGATGCGCAATTACGGCGCGCTGTTCCTCGGCGACAAGACGTGCGTCGCCTACGGGGACAAAGTGATCGGCACCAACCACGTCCTGCCGACGCTCAAGGCCGCGCGCTACACCGGCGGCCTGTGGGTCGGCAAGTACCTGAAAACCGTTACCTACCAGGAAGTCCGGGACCCAGCCGCGAGCGCCGAACTCGGCGCGCTGTGCGGCAGGGCGTCCCGGCTGGAGAACTTCGAAGGGCACGCGCGCTCGGGCGACGTCCGGGCCGCGCGTTTCGGTTCGGCCGCCCTGGACTGGACCGACCACGTTTTCGGCCGCGCCTGACCGGCGCCCTTTCCCCTTGCCCGCCCGATCCCGATCCGGAGGTCGACGATGACCCCGACACCCGAAACCCCCACGACCCCGCCGCCCAGCGGGCCGGTCGCGTCCGCGGAGGACGTCGAACTGCTCGCCGCGCTCGGCTACGAACAACGCTTCGACCGCAAAGTCAGCCTCTGGGGCAACTTCGCCCTCGGCTTCGTCTACCTGTCCCCGCTGGTCGGGGTCCTGTCGCTGTTCGCGGTGGGGCTGTCCACCGCGGGCGGCCCTTCCGTGTTCTGGATCGTCCTCATCGGACTCGGGCAGCTGCTCGTCGCGCTCGTGTTCGGCGAGATCGTGTCGCAGTTCCCGCTCGCCGGCGGTCTCTACCAATGGGCGCGCCGGCTCTGGAACGGCAGGTACGCCTGGTTCACCGCGTGGACCTACATCTGCTGCATCACCATCGGCATCACGAGCACCGCGCTGTTCAGCTCCGACTTCGTGGCCAGCCTCTTCGGCGGCACCGCGCAGCACCCCGGCGTGGCCTCGACACCGTTGCAGCGCCTGCTGATCGCGGTCGCCGTGACGGCAGTTTGCCTGGTGTGCAACAGTTTCGGCACCCGGGTGCTCGCCCTGATCTCGAAGATCGGCCTCGCCGCCGAGCTGATCGGCATCGTGCTGGTCGGGCTGTACCTGCTGCTGTTCCAGCGGCGCAACCCGGTCTCGATCTTCTTCCACGGCAGTTCGGCCAGCCACCCGGGCAGCTACTTCGCGGCCTTCGTCGCGGCTTCGCTGGTCGGCCTGTTCCTCTACTACGGCTTCGAGGCCTGCGGAGAGATCGCCGAAGAGGTGCCCAATCCGGCCCGGAGCATCCCGAAGGCCATGCAGCTCACCGTCGTCGTCGGCGGGCTCGCCGCGCTGCTGGCGTTCGCCGGGTACGCGCTGGCCGCGCCCGACCTCGAAGCCGTCCTGACCGGTTCCGACACCAACCCGATCCCCGCGATCCTGCAGAGTTCGGTCGGCACCGTCGGCACGAAGCTGATCCTGCTCGTCGCGCTGACGTCGTTCATCGCGGGCGTGATGAGCCAGCAGGCGGCGGCGAGCCGGATCGTGTTCTCCTTCGCCCGCGACGAGATGTTCCCGGGCGCGCGGATCTTCTCCCGCGTGACGAGCCGCTACCGGGTGCCGCGGAACGCGTTGCTCGCGGTCAATGTCGCCCCGCTGCTGATCTTCGTGTTCGTCTACTTCTCGCCGGACTCGCTGGTGCGGATCGCCGCGTTCCAGGTGCTCGCGGGCTACGCCGCGTTCCAGATGGTCGTGCTCGCCGCGTTGCGCATGCGGCTGAAGGGCTGGCGCCCGGCGGGAGCGTGGTCGCTCGGCCGGTACGGGTTCGCGGTGAATGTCGCCGCGCTCGTCTACGGCGTGCTGGCGATGATTCTGCTCGCCGCGCCGACCGGGGACCCGAACGCGTCCTTCGCGGACCGCTGGATCGCGCTGATCGGCTTCCTCGTCGTGTCGGCTGTGGGCCTGGTGTACCTGCTGACGGCGAAGCCGGACCGGAAGTCGACCGCGCCGGAAGGCGACGCACTGGAAATCGCGCAGCGGCTGCGCGACCGCGCCGCTTCGGCGGCATCCGCGGAAAGGAGCGAAGCATGACCAGGGTCCTGTACCTCTACGGCGGCTGGCCGGGGCACAAGCCTTACGAGATCGCGAACGAGTGGGCGCTGCCGCTGTTCAAGGAACTCGGCTTCGACGTCGACCAGACCAACGACGTCTTCGCCCTCGACGCGGACCTCACCGGCTACGACCTCATCGCCCTCAACTGGAACAACGCGCTGCTGTCCGAAGGGCTTTCGGTCGCGCAGGAGGACGGCCTGCTGCACGCGGTCGAAGCGGGCACCGGGATCGCCGCCTGGCACGGCGCCGCGGCAGCGTTCCGCACCAGCATCCGCTACCACCTGATGCTGGGCGGCAGCTTCCTCGAACACCCGGCGGGGGAGGGCGTGAAGGACCCGTACCGGGTGTCCATTGTGGACCGCGACAGCGAGATCACCCGCGGGGTGGCGGATTTCGACGTCGCGTCCGAGCAGTACTACCTGTCGCTCGACCCGAACAACCACGTGCTCGCCGAGACCGAGTTCACCGGGGCGCACGTCCCGTGGCTCGCCGGGCGGCGGATGCCGCAGGCCTGGACGCGGACCTGGGGCGCGGGCCGGGTGTTCTACAGCGCCGTCGGCCACGACCTGGACGACCTGCGGCACCCCGACGTCACCCGGCTGTGCGCGCAGGGCTTCGCCTGGGCCGCGCGCCGCACCGCCTGAACCGGACCGAAAACACCGAGGAGCAACCATGCCTGTCCTGACCGGAGGCCAGATCGTCGCCCGGACGCTGCGCAACTACGGCGTCGACTACGTGGCCGGGATCCCCGGCCACGGGATCTGGTCGCTGACCGACGCGTTCCTCGACGAGGAAGCGAAGATCCCGTTCGTCCAGACCTTCCACGAGCAGAGCGCGGTGCACCTCGCCGACGGGTACTACCGCGCCACCGGCCGCCCGATCGCCGCGGTGACCTCGATCGGCGCGGGGGCCAGCAACACCGTGATCGGGATGGGCACCGCGTTCACCGACTCGACCAGCGTCCTGGTGATCACCGGCGGCCCGCCGACCCACATGCGCGGGCACGGCCTGCTGCAGGAGCTGGACCGCTACACCGCCAACGACTTCCCGAAGGTCGCCGAGGCGGTGTCGAAGCGGCACTGGGTGGTGACCCGCGCCGAGGAGCTGCCGTTCGTGCTGCACCGGTGCTTCAACTCGATGCTGACCGGGCGGCCCGGCCCGGTGCACCTGGAAGTCCCGATGGATGTGCAGGCCGAAGCCGCCGACGTCCAGTTGCACGACCTGGAACGCCGTCTCCCGGTCGGCCGCCAGCACCCCGATCCGGCCGCGGTCGACCGGGCGGCGGCGGTGCTGCGCGCGGCCCGGCGGCCCGTGATCGTGGTCGGCGGCGGCGCGGTCACCTCCGAAGCGGGGGACGCGGTGCGCGCGCTGGCCGAACACTGGCAGATCCCGGTCGTGACGACGTGGAACGGCAAGAGCGCCTTCCCCGAGGACCACGAGCTGTTCGCGGGCAGCGTCGGGCAGACCGGCACCATCGTCGGCAACGCGATCGCGAGCTCCGCGGACGTGGTCGTCTCGGTCGGCTGCCGGTTCACCGACTGGTCCGCCTCCAGCTACGCGCAGGGCGTCAGCTTCTCGATCCCGCCCGCCAAACTGATCCACATCGACATCGATCCGCACGAGATCGGCAAGAACTACCCGGCCGAAGTGGGGATCGTGGCGGACGCCCAGCGCACCGTCTCGGCGATCGCCGATTCGCTCCCGTCGGCGCGGGCGGAACGCGATGAGTACCTGGCGGAACTGGCCGAGCACAAACGGAAGTGGGAGGAGCAGCTGGCCGGTCGCCGCGACAGCGACCGGTTCCCGTTCACCTCGCAGCGTCCGCTCGGCGCCCTTCGGTCGGTCCTGCCGCGCGACTCGATCATCGTCGCGGGCTCGGGCAACACCCAGGGCGCGGTGAAGCAGACGTTCCCCGTTTTCGAGCCGCGGACGCACCTCACGTCCGGCGGCTTCTCGTCGATGGGCTGGGCGGTCCCGGCCGCGGTGGGCGCGAAGCTCGGCCGGCCGGACCGGACGGTCGCGTGTGTGCTCGGCGACGGCGATTTCCTCATGACCGCCCAGGAAATCGCGCTCAGCATCACGATGGACGCGCCGGTCGTGTTCGTCGTGCAGAACAACGCGGGCTACATGTCCATCCGCGGCGGCCAGCGCAAGCAGACCTCGCGGCACATCGGCACCGAGTTCTCGCGGCCGGACGGATCGCCCTACAGCCCGGATTTCGCCGCGCTCGGCGCCTCCTTCGGCATCGAGTCCTGGCGGGTGCCGGACGCCGGTTCGCTCGAGCCGATCCTGCGCAAGGCCGTCCAGTCCGGCGAGCCCGCGCTGGTCGAGGTCCCGACCGACCGGGACGCCGCCGGGCCGTGGGTGCCGGGCTGGTGGGACTTCCCGGTCCCGGCCTACATCACCGACGAACGGCAGGACGAGTACCACCGCACGCGCGCCACCGAACAGCATCTCTGAACGGGAGAACCCGCATGACCGACTACGACTACATCGTGCTGGGCGCCGGTTCGGCGGGCTGCGCCGTCGCCGGGCGGCTGTCCGAGGACCCCGGCGTCCGCGTCGCGCTCGTCGAAGCAGGCCCGCCCGCGGCCGGGAGGCTGTTCGAGATCCCGGCGCTGTTCTCCCGGCAGATGAAAACGGCTTACGACTGGGATTTCGAGACCGAACCGGAGCCGGGGCTGGGCGGCCGTCGCGCGTATCTGCCGAGGGGCCGGGCGATCGGCGGCACCAGTTCGATGAACACCATGCTGTACGTGCGCGGCCACCGGCACGACTACGACACCTGGGAGCAGCTGGGCAACAAGGGCTGGGGCTACGCCGACGTGTTGCGGTACTTCAAGAAGTCGGAGGACAACCAGCGCGGCGCCGACGAGTTCCACGGGGTCGGCGGCCCGCTGACGGTGAGCGACCCGGTGTTCGTGCACCCGTTGCTGACCGCGTGGGTCGAAGCGGCGCAGAACGCCGGGCACGCGTTCAACCCGGACTTCAACGGCGCGGAGCAGGACGGGGTCGGCTACTACCAGGTGACCCAGCGCGACGGACTGCGCTGCAGCAGCGCGGTCGCGTTCCTTGCCGAACGGCCGAATCTGACGGTCCTCCCGTCGACGCTCGCGCTGCGGCTGCGGTTCGACGGCACGCGGGCGTCCGGAGTGGACGTCGACCACCTCGGCACGGTTCGGACGCTGCGGGCTTCGCGGGAGATCGTGGTGTCGCTCGGCGCCTACAACTCGCCGCATCTGCTGCTGCAGTCCGGCGTCGGCCCCGCGGGCGAACTCCGCGCCGCGGGCGTGGAACCGCTGCACGACCTGCCCGACGTCGGCCGGAACCTGCAGGACCACGCCGGGTGTTTCCTCAGCTTCTCCAGCCGGGCCGAACCGGTGCCCGGCCCGGACACCTCGGCGGAGGAGCGGCGGCTGCGCGAGCACGGCGACGGCCCGATGGCCTGGACCGAGGTCGGCGGCTTCCTGCGGTCCGGCGACGGCCTGCCCGCGCCGGACCTCCAGGTGCACGCGGCGCTCGGGATCGTGCGCGACCAGGGGCTCACCGCGTCGGCCGAACCGGGGATGTCGTTCGGGCCCTACGTCGCCCGGCCCGCGAGCCGCGGCTCGGTCCGGCTGCGGCACAACCACCCGTACGCCAAGCCGCGCATCGTGCACAACTACCTCGACGACGCCGACGACCGGCAGCGTCTGCGCGAGGGGGTCCGGATGTGCATGCGGATCGCCCGGGAGAACCGGCTGACCGGGATGCTGGACGCGGACCTCGCCGGGGCCGCGGCAGCCGGGCTGGCCCCGGCTTCCGATCGCGACCACGACATCGACGAGTTCATCCGCACGCAGTCGTTCTCGTTCTACCACCCGTCCGGCACCTGCGTGCTGGGCAAGGTCGTCGACGAAAAACTGCGCGTGCGCGGACTGGACAATGTCCGCGTTGCTGACACCTCCGTGATGCCGACGCTCGTCACCGGCAACACCAACGCCCCGGCGATCATGATCGGCGAACGCGCCGCGGACTTCCTCCGCGGCGACGCCTGAGAAGGAGAACCTGTGTACATCCCGCCGGAGGCTCCCGCGGAGTCCATCGTTTCGCCGGAGGACGAACTCGAAACCGATGTGCTGATCATCGGTTCCGGGATGGGCGGTTCGGCGCTCGCGTGGGCGCTGCGCTCGTCGGGGCTGCGCGTGCTCGTCGTGGAACGCGGCGGCTTCCTCCCGCGCGAGCCGGAGAATTCGCAGCCGGCGGAGATGTATCTCAAGGGCCGGTACAAGAACGCCGGCGAGTGGGTGGACGGCCGGACCGGACGGCCGTTCGCGCCCGGCGTCTACTACTGGGTCGGCGGCAACACGAGGTTCTACGGGGCGATGCTGCCGCGGTTCCGGCGCAGCGACTTCGGCGAGGTCGAGCACCACGACGGGGTCTCGCGCGCGTGGCCGTTCCCGTACGAGGAGCTGGAGCCGTACTACGGCCTCGCCGAGCGGCTGCTCGAAGTGCACGGCCAGCTCGGCGAGGACCCGACCGAACCGCCGCATTCGACGCCGTACCCGCATCCGCCGCTCGCGCACGAGCCGGTGATCGAGCGGTTCGCGGCGTCGTTGCGGCGGTCCGGGCTGCACCCGTTCCACACGCCGAACGCGCTGAACGTCGTGACCGACGCCGACCGGGCCGCGGTCACCGCCGCCGACGGCTGCCCCGACGAGACGGGACGCAAGTCCGACGCGGAGAACCGGCTGCTGCTGCCCGCGTTGCGCGAAGGCGTGCGGCTGCTGCCCGAAGCCGAGGCGATCCGGTTGATCGTCTCGCCCGACGGCAGCCGGGTCGTCGCCGCCGAGGTCCGGCACCGGGGCCGGACGCTGCGGATCAACGCCGGCCGGTTCGCCCTGGCCGGGGGAGCGGTGAACTCCGCGGCGCTCCTGCTGCGGTCGGCCTCGGCGCGCCATCCGGACGGGCTGGGCAACTCGTCGGGGCTCGTCGGCCGGAACTACATGGTGCACAACAGCACCTTCTTCGTCGGGGTGAACCCGTTCCGCACGAACCCCACGAAGTGGCAGAAAACGCTGGGAATCAACGACTTCTACGAGGCGCGGCCGTATCCGCTCGGCAACGTGCAGATGCTCGGCAAGCTCCAGGCCCCGATGCTGAAACCCGCCCGCCGGTGGGCCCCGATGCCCGCGCTCGCGTTCATGGCCGCGCGCAGCCTCGACCTGTACCTGACCACCGAGGACCTGCCCTCGCCGGACAACCGGGTCCGGGTCGAAGGCGGCCGGACGGTCGTCGACTGGACGCCGAACAACGTCGCGCCGCACCGAGAACTCGTCGCCCGGATGCGGCGGCTGGTGCGCAAAGCGGGATACCCGTTGCTGTTCACCCAGCGCATGGGGATCGAGACCAACTCCCACATGTGCGGCACCGCGGTCGCCGGCCCCGACCCGGCGACGAGCGTCCTGGACGCCTCGTGCCGCAGCCACGACGTGGAGAACCTGTGGCTCGCCGATTCGTCGTTCTTCCCGTCCTCGGCGGCGGTCAACCCGGCACTGACGATCGCGGCGAACGCGCTCCGGATCGCGAAGTCGGTCGCCGGGACGCCCCAGGGCTTGCCCGGCCTCCTCTAGCGCGGCGGCGCGGGGAACCGCTCACGCCCGTCAGGCGCTGATCATCGTCACCACGCCGGACGTCACGATCAGCCCCACGATCGCCCGGTCGAACACCAGGCGCGGGACCCGGCCGATGAGGCGGCCGCCGAGGATGTTGCCCGCCAGGGCGGCCAGGACCAGGACCGGCAGGCGGGTGCCCAGGTCCGTGGTGTCGAACTGGCCCGCGGTGACCAGGAGGAGCAGGGACAGGCAGTTGGTCACCACGAAGTAGCCCGCCAGGTCGCCGACGAAGGTTCTCGGGGGGACTTTCGCCGAGGCCAGCAGGACGGCTGGGGGCGCGCCGTTCAGCGAAGTCGTCGTGGAGAGGTAGCCGCCCAGCAGACCGGCGATCGTTTGTTTTGCCGGGGTCGCCGGGTGGGCGTCGCGGGTTGGGCGCAGGAGCAGGCGCAGGCCGGAGAGCACGACCACGGTGCCGGCCAGGATGCGGAGGGCGTGCGGCTCCAGCAGGTGCAGGGTGAGTGCGCCCGCGGCGGCGCCGGGGAGGCTTGCGGCGCCTAGGACGGCTACGCGGCGCCAGGCGATGTGGTCGCGTTCGCGGTGGAGCACGGCGAGCCGGGTGATCATGGTGGTGATCAGGTTGATCACGACCACCTGCGGCAGCGGGAGTCCGATGAGCAGGAGCAAGGGCGTGCCGACCAACGACGCGCCGAATCCGGTCAGGCCGCCGATGAAGCCGGCGAAGGCGACGGCTAGTGCGCCGAGGATCATGAGGCCGCCTGGTGGGGGAGCGAGCAGTCGGGGGAACGGGTCATGTGACCACCGCTTGGCCTACCAGGGCAAGGGAAAGCACCGCGAGGAGTCCCAGCACGATCCGGCGGGCGTCGCCGCGGGCGTGGCGGTACAGCCAGCTTCCGGCGGCGACTCCGGCCAGAGCCAGGGGGAGGAAGAGCGCGGTCTGCAGGAGGACGTCGCTGGTGAGGAGGCCGCCGGTGCCCGCGGTGGCGACTGTCATGGTGTCCGCGGCCAGGAAGAAGACGACCAGGCTCGCGCGGTTGACCGTCATCGGCAGCGGGGACGCCAGGTACATCAGGACGACTGGCGGGCCGCCCATGCCGCAGGCGCCGTTCAGGACCCCGAAGGCGGTGCCCATGCTCGCGCACGCGCCGCGGCCGGGCAGGCGGCGGGTTCGGCGGCTCAGGGCCAGTGCCAGTGCGGAGAGTCCGACGACCAGGCCGACGGTCAGTCTCGTGGCGCGTTCGGGCAGCGCGGCGAGGAACCAGATGCCGATGGGGAGTCCGAGGAGCGCGCCGGCCAGGAGCCAGCGGACGGACGGGCGGTGGGCGTCGGACCAGGCCTTGGGCAGCAGGGTCACGCTGGACGCTATTTCGAGCAGGAGCGTGCTCGGGACGACGGCCGGGGGCGGCAGGACCAGGCAGAGGCAGCTGACCCACACCAGGGACGCGCCGAAGCCGGAGTAGCCGCGGATCAGGCCTCCGGCGAACAGGGCGGCGACGGCGAACGCCATCGCGGCCGGGGACAGCTGCCAGAAGGTCATGGACGGCCCGGGGGAGCGAGGACCCTGGACGGGTGCGGCATCAGACCTCCACGGCGCGGGCGGATCGCTCCACTGTGCGGGACGTCTGGTCGTGGCGGTAGGTCCAGAATCGCGGCATCGGGGGGTGCCAGCCGGGAAAGCCGGGCGGCCCCGTCGAGGGACCGCCCGGCTTTCCCCGCACAGACTGAGCCGGTCAGGTCGAGACGACTCCGGCCTCTCCCCGCGACGAGTCCGTCTCCGTCGCCGCCGCGGGAACGGCGGGACGGCGCTTCCGGAACTGATACGCGATCAGGATCAGCGCCAGCGTCACCGCGCTGAGCCAGAACTGCGAGCGGGTAGTCGGCAGGAACGCCATGGCCAGGATGACCGCCGCCATCAAGGCGATCGTGGCGTAGCTCAGCCACGGGAACAGCCACATCTTCAGGCTCAGCGCGCCCGGATCGGTGTTCTGCAGCCGCTTCCGCAGCCGGACCTGGGCCAGCGCGATGGCGAGGTACACGAACAGCGCGACCGCGCCGTAGGAGTTCACCAGGAACTGGAAGATCAGGTTCGGCGAGGTGTACGCGGCGATCACCGACACGTACCCGATGACAGTCCCGGCGATGATGGCCCGGCGGGGGACGCCGCTGCGGGACAGTTTGGTGAACATCTTCGGGGCGTCGCCGTTGCGCGTCAGAGCGAACAGCATCCGCGAGGACGTGTACAGAGCCGAGTTCAGGCAGGAGAGCACGGCCGTCAGCACGATGGCGTTCATGATCGTCGCCACGGCGGGGATGCCCAGCACGTCCAGGACCGCCGCGTACGGGCTGACGGCGGTGTCGGGGGCGTTCCAGGCCTTGACCGCGACCACCACGAAGACCGAGCCGACGTAGAACAGGACCACGCGGAACACGATGGAGCGCATGGCCTTGGCGATCGCGCGGCGCGGTTCGGCGGACTCGGCCGCGGCGATGGTGACGATCTCGGCGCCGGTGTAGAAGCCGACGCAGGGGACGACCGCGGCCAGCACCGCGCCGATGCCCATGGGGGCGAAACCGCCGTGGGAGACCAGGTTCCCGACGCCTCCGTGCGAGCCGGGCCAGACGCCGAACAGGTACAGGGCGCCGACCACCAGGAACACGAGGATCGCGATGACCTTGATCGAGGAGAACCAGTACTCGAACTCGCCGTAGGACCGCGCGGAGACCAGGTTGGTGGCGGTGAGCAGCAGGAGCAGGCCGAGGCTCAGCACCCACAGCGGCACGTTCGGCAGCCAGAGCTGCAGGATCCGGCCGCCGGCGACCGCCTCGACGGCCACCACGATCACGAAGAAGTACCAGTACATCCAGCCGACGGTGAAGCCGGCCCGGTTGCCCATCGCCTCCCTGGCGTAGACGTAGAACGAGCCGAGCGCGGGCCGCGCGACGGTCATTTCGGCCAGCATCCGCATGATGAGCACGGTGATCAGCCCGGCGATCAGGAACGAGACCACCGCCGCGGGCCCGGCCGACTGGATGACCACGCCGCTTCCGACGAACAGGCCGGCGCCGATCACGCCGCCGAGTGCGATCAGATTCATGTGGCGTTGCTTGAGGCCCGGTTTGAGACCGCTCTCGGCGGCTGTTTCCGGTGCAGAACCCACGTCTCCTCCTTCCGGCGGCGCCGGGGGACCTCGATGTCCCCGCGCCGGCCGCCGCCGCGCTGTCGCTGAGAGCTGCTGTGTGGTTCCCGTCACCGTAGAAAGGAACAGGTCCCTTTGCGAGAGCCAGATACCACCGATGCTCTGGGACCAGAACGAGCCGGCCCCGGACAGCACGACGGGCGCCGGGTGCCCCGTGTCCTACGAGGTACCCAGCGCCCGCCGGCGCTATCCGTCAGGGCTGGATCGCCTTCTCCACGTCGGTGAGCATGCCGTCGACGCCGTGCAGGAGCTCGTCCAGCACGTCCGTGTCGGCCACCAGCGGCGGCGAGATCATGAGCATGGTCGCGCCCCGGTCGTCGCCGCGGAGGATGACCCCGGTGCGGCGGAACGACTCCGGCAGGACCTCCCGCAGGACCTGCAGCGACTCCTGGTCGGTCAGCTCGCGGCCGCCGTCGCGGTCGGCCATCAGCTCGATCGCGTAGAAGAACCCGGTGCCGCGGACGTCCTTGACGCAGCGGTGCGCGTCCTTCAGCGACTCCAGCGCGGCGTGCAGCTTCGGACCCTCGGAGAGGACGTGCTCGGGCACCTTCTCGTCGCGCATCGCGCTGATGTTGGCGACCGCGATGGCCGTCGACACCGGGTGGCCGCCCCACGTCGCGCCGTGGGTGAACACGCCGCCCTTGGGGGAGTCGTACAGCTCGGTGACCAGCTGCTCGCGCACGATCACGCCGCCGAGCGGGGCGTAGCCCGAGGTGGAGCCCTTGGCGAAGGTGATCAGGTCCGGCACCACGCCGGTGAGGCCGTGGCCGAAGAAGTGGCCGAGGCGGCCGAACGAGCAGATCACCTCGTCCGAAACGAGCAGGATGCCGTACTTGTCGCACAGCGCCCGCAGCGCCGGCCAGTAGCCCTCCGGCGGGACCAGCGCGCCCCGGCCGTTCTGGACCGGCTCGGCGAAGACCGCGGCGACCGTCTCCGGGCCTTCCTCGAGGATGACCGCCTCGATCGCTCGGACGCAGTCCAGCTGGTCGGCCGGGCCGCAGTCGCCGGTGAAGCCGAGGGTGTTCGGGACGTGCCGGATGCCCGGCAGCAGCGGGCCGAACGGCTCCTTGATCTTCGGCAGGCCGGTGACCGACAGCGCGCCCATGGTCGTTCCGTGGTAGGCCATTTCGCGGCTGATGATCTTCGTCCGCTCCGGGGCGCCCTGGCTGCGGTGGTACTGCCGGACGAACTTCAGCGCGGTCTCGACCGCCTCCGAACCGGAGTTGACGAAGAACGTGGTGCCGAGGTCGCCGGGGGCGAGGTCGGCGATGATCCGGGCGGCCTCGATCGACGGCGGGTGCGCCGAGCCCCAGTTGCTGGCGTAGGCGAGGGTGCCGACCTGGTCGGCCGCGGCCTTGGCGATGTCCGCGCGGCCGTGGCCCATGTTGACGCAGAACAGCCCGGCGAGACCGTCGAGGTGGCGGCGGCCCTCGGTGTCGATCAGATAGCTGCCCTCGCCGCGGACGAACACCGGGAATTCGCTTTGCCAGGTGTCCTTGCGCGTGAAGTGCGGCCCGAGGTGTCGGCGGGCAGTGGCCCGCAGCTCCGTGACGTTCACCTGGCGACCTCCTGTGTGTGCGAGAACGGGAATGTGTCGACGATCGCAATCTTTCTGGTCCACGCCCAGAGCCAGAAAGAGGCGGATCACTGGGGCCAGATCGGGGCCCGGACGCGAAAAACCGGCCGGGCGCGGGGCCCGGCCGGTTCGTCGGCTCGCTAGCGGGGGATTACACGTAGTCCTGGTACTTCTCCAGGAACCGCACCGGCTTCGACAGCGCGTCGCGGCGGAACGGGTCGCCCAGCTCGCGGGTGCACATGATCTCGATGACCGTGGTGCGGCCTTCGTTCATCTGCGCGTCCACGGCCTTCTTCAGCGCCGGGCCGACGTCCTCGAGCTTGTCCACGACGATGCCGTCCGCGCCCATCGCCTGCGCGATCCCGGCGAAGCTCTCGCTTTCCAGTTCTCCGGCGACGAACCGGCGGTCGTAGAAGTCGACCTGGTTCTTCTTCTCCGCGCCCCACTGGCGGTTGTGGAACACGACGGCGGTGACCGGGATGTCGTGCCGCACCGCGGTCATGATCTCGCCCATGCTCATGCCCCACGCGCCGTCGCCGGCGTACGCGATCGCCGGCCGGTCCATCGCGGCGGCCTTGGCCCCGATGATGGTCGGCAGCGCGTAACCGCAGTTGCCGAAGGACATCGGTGCGAAGAACGACCGCGGCTCCTCGAAGCGCAGGTAGCTGTGCGCCACGGAGTTGATGTTGCCGATGTCGGTGGAGACCATCACCCGCGGCGGCATGGCCTTCTCCAGCTCGCGCAGGACCTGGCGCGGGTGCAGCCAGTTGCCCTCCTCCTGCTCCTGCTCGGCGATCATGTCGAGGGAGTAGGGATCCTTCTCGTGGGTCCACGCGGAGAGTTCTTCCTCCCACGCGTCCTTCTCGGCCTTGGTGCGGTCGGCGCGCTCGCCGCGGGTGGCGTCGCAGGCGAGGGTGCGGTCGGCGAGGCGTTCGGTCAGCGCCGCGGCGGCGGCCTTCGCGTCGCCGCAGATGCCTACGGTGATCTTCTTGACCAGGCCGAGCATCTTGTGGTCCGCGTCGATCTGGATGATCTTCGCGTTCTTCGGCCAGTAGTCCATGCCGTGCTGCGGCAGGGTGCCGAACGGCCCGAGCCGGGTGCCGAGCGCGATCACCACGTCCGCCTGCGAGATGAGCTTCATCGCGGCCTTGGAGCCCTGGTAGCCGAGCGGGCCGCACCACTGCGGGTGGCTGGCCGGGAAGCTGTCGTTGTGCTGGTAGCTGTTGACGACCGGCGCGCCGAGCCGCTCGGCGAGCGCCTTGGCCTCCTCGACGCCGTCGGACATGACGACCCCGCCGCCGGAGATGATCACCGGGAACTCGGCGGTGGCCAGCAGTTCGGCCGCCTGGGCGAGGCTCTTCTCGCCGCCGGGGCCGCGGTCGAGCCGCTGCGGCTCGGGGATCTCGGTCTCGATCTCGCCGTAGAAGAAGTCGCGCGGGATGTTCAGCTGCGTCGGGCCGAGTTCCGCGTGCGCCCGGTCGAAGGCCCGCGCGGTGTACTCGGCCATCCGCTTCGGGTTGTTGACGTGCGCCTGGTACTTGGTGAACTCCTGGAACATCGGCAGCTGGTTGGCCTCCTGGAAGCCGCCGAGCCCGGTGCCCATGGTGCCCGCCTCGGGCGTGATCATCACGACCGGGCTGTGCGCCCAGAACGCCGCCGCGATCGCGGTGACGCAGTTGCTGATGCCGGGGCCGTTCTGCCCGATGACGACGCCGTGGCGCCCGCTGACCCGGGCGTAGCCGTCGGCCATGTGCGCGGCGCCCTGCTCGTGCACGACCGGGACGAGCCGGATGCCTGCCGGCGCGAAGATGTCCATCGCGTCCATGAACGCCGAGCCCATGATGCCGAAGATGTCGGTGACGCCGTTGGCCACCATCGTCTCGACGAAGGCCTCCGACGGGGTCATCTTCGCCGTTCCGCTGACGACGGTGCGGCCGTCGCCCGTCTTCCTCTCCGCCATGGTTGAACTCCTTCGACGCTGAAAGTCTTGGTTTTCGGTACGTGAGGTTCGTAAAAGCTGAACTCGATGGACCATAGGATGCCACGCGCGGGAGGTCAACCGGCAGTTGCTGGAAAACGAGACAGGATGTGCTACTTTTCGGAACGTGAGTGAGTTGCGGAAGACCAGCGCCGTGGAACTCGTGCGCGAGCCGGACGGCGCGGGCCTCGACGGAGACACCCCGACCATGCGGCTGTTCTCGCTGCTCGAGCTGATCGCGGCGAAGGACCAGCTGGTGACGCTGCAGAGCCTGGTCGAGGAGACCGGCCTGCCGAAGCCGACGCTGCACCGGATGCTGCAGCAGCTGGAAGGCGCGGGCCTGCTCGTGCGACAGGCCGACGGGCGGCATTACGGCACCGGCGACCGGCTGCGCCGCCTCGCGGAGAACCTGCTGCTCAACGCGACGCACCACGGCGCGCGGCGCGCGGTGCTCAACCACCTGGTCGACGAGCTGGGGGAGAGCTGCAACATCACCGCGCTGTCCGGCAGCGAGATCGTCTACCTCGACCGCGTCGAGACGCCCGAGCCGCTGCGGTTCTACCTGCGGCCGGGTTCGCGCGTGCCGATCCACTGCTCGGCCAGCGGCAAGATCATTCTCTCCCAGATGAGCCCGGCGCAGCGGCGCAAGCTGCTCGCGCACGCTCCGCTCAAGCAGTACACCGCCAAGACCGTCACCGATCTCGACGCGCTGGAGGAGGAGTTCGCCCGCATCCGGCGCGACGGATTCGCCCTCGACGACGAGGAATTCCTGCCCGGGCTCGTGTGCGTGGCGGTGCTGGTGCCGAGCCGCAGCGGGCGGTCCAACCTGGCGGTGGCGGTGCAGGCCCCGGTCATGCGGCTCACCGCCGACAAGGCTTTGCAGGCGCTTCCCGCGTTGCAGCGGGCCGCCGAAGCGATCAAGGAGGTCGAGGCCGAGGGTTCGGCCGACGACGCCGACAGCATCCCGTCCTGACGGAGGTCCCCTGATGAACCCGTTGTGCGGCAACGGTCCCGACGCCCGGATCGCCGTGCGCGACGCGTTCGGCATCGATTCGAGCCTGGTCGTCCCGGCCTTTTCCGAGCCCGGCGAGCACGTGCCCGAGATCGATCCGGCCTACCGGTTCAACCCGGACGTGACGCTCGCGTTGCTGGCCGGGTTCGCGCACAACCGGCGCGTGCTCGTGCAGGGTTTGCACGGCACCGGCAAGTCCACGCACGTCGAACAGGTCGCGGCGCGGCTGAACTGGCCGTGCCTGCGGGTGAACCTCGACGGCCACATCAGCAGGCTCGACCTCGTCGGCAAGGACGCGGTGGTGCTGCGCGACGGCAAGCAGGTCACCGAATTCCGCGAGGGCATCCTGCCGTGGGCGCTGCGGCGGCCGACCGCGCTGATCCTCGACGAGTACGACGCGGGACGGCCGGACGTCATGTTCGTCATCCAGCGGCTGCTCGAACGGGACGGCAAATTCACCCTGATCGACAGCAACACCGTGCTGCGCCCGCACCCGGGATTCCGGCTGTTCGCCACCGCCAACACCGTGGGGCTGGGCAATCTCAACGGGCTCTACCACGGCGTGCAGCGGCTCAACCACGCGCAGATCGACCGGTGGAACATCGTCGCCGCGCTCGATTACCTGGCGCCGGAAGAGGAAGCGGCGATCGTGCGGGCGCGGGTGCCGCGGACGACCGAGCAGTTCGCCGAAGCGATGGTGGCGGTCGCCGGGCTGACCCGCGAGGGGTTCCGGGCCGGCGACCTGTCCGCGCTGATGTCGCCGCGCACGGTCATCACGTGGGCGGAGAACTGCGAGATCTTCGGCGATCCGGCGCTGGCGTTCCGGTTGACCTTCCTCAACAAATGCGACGAGGCCGAACGCCCGGTCGTCGCCGAGTACTTCCAGCGCTGCTTCGACCTGGAGCTGGCCGCGGCGTGAGCACGCCTGAGACCCGCCGGCGCCAGCAAGTCGAGGAGCTGTCCGCGGCGGCGATCCGGGCGGTCAGCGGGTCGCCGGACGCGCATTTCCGGGGCGGGCGCTTGCACCGCGGCACCCGTCCGGTGCCGATGCCCGCACCGCATCTGCGTTCTGAAGACGAGGACGTGCCGTCCTTCCGCGGTGCGGCGGACGGGATGGCGCTGCACCTGAGCCGGTCGGATCGGGAGCTGCACAAGCGGTTGCGGCCCGAGGGCGGTGTCGAGCGGCTGCTGTTCGAGCTGCTGGAGCAGTTCCGGGTGGAGTCGTTGGTGCCGAACGGTTTTCCCGGCGTTACGGCGAATGTGCGACGGCGGCACGAACGCTGGTCGCTGTCGGCGCACCACAATGGACTGACCGAGACGGCGCGCGGCGTGTTGATTTACACCGTCGCGCAGGTCGCGCGGGCGCGGATCACCGGCGAGCCGGTCGTGGAAGAGACCGAGGATCTGATCGAGGCGACCCGGGCGGCGATCGCGCCGATGCTCGGTGCGCACTTGGCCGGGCTTCGGCGGAATCGGGCCGATCAGGCGGCGTTCGCCGAGCACGCGCGGGCGCTGGCTGAGGCGGTCGCCGGGTTGCTGGAGCCGGAGAAGTCCGAGGACGCCGACGACGAAGAAGAAGACACCGCGGCGTACGCGCTTCTGCTGGATTTCGACGACGAAACCGGCAGTGAGGAAGGCGGCACCGCGGGCCTCGGCGACCACAACGGACCGGTGGCGGCCGGGGCGTATCGGGTTTTCACCACCGCCTACGACCGCGAGGACCGGGCGGGACCGTTGGTGCGGCCGGAATTGCTGCGCGAGTTGCGCGAACGGCTCGACGCCCGGGTGGCGAAGCAGGGCGTCAACGTGGCTCGGCTCGCGCGGGAACTCACCGCGGTGCTCGCCGAGCCGGAACGGTCCGGCTGGGACGGTGCGCAGGAGGAAGGCCAGATCGACGGCCGGGCTCTCGCGCGGTTGATCGCGACGCCCGCGGACCATCGGGTGTTCCGGGTCGAGCGGACCGAACCGGTCGCCGACGTGCTGGTCACCTTCCTGATCGACTGCTCGGGTTCGATGAAGGCGCACCGGGAAACCGTTGCGGTGCTGGTCGATCTCTTCGCTCGCGCGCTCGATCTCGCCGGGGCCAGTTGCGAAATCCTGGGCTTCACCACCGGTGCCTGGCACGGCGGCCGGGCGCGGCGGGACTGGATGCGCGCCGGGCGGCCGAAGCACCCGGGGCGGCTCAACGAGCGCCGGCACCTGGTGTTCAAGGACGCGGCGACCCCGTGGCGGCGCGCGCGACGGGAGGTCGCGGCGTTGCTGAAAGCCGATCTGTTCCGCGAAGGCATCGACGGCGAGGCGTTGGCGTGGGCGGCTGAACGGGCCCGGGCGTGCGATGCACGGCGGCGGCTGGTTTTCGTGCTGTCGGACGGAAGCCCGATGGACGGCGCCACCGCGCTGGCCAACGAGGAGCGGTACCTCGACCGGCATCTGGTGCAGGTGGCCGACGGGCTGGAGCGGAGCGAGACGGAGGTGTACGGCATCGGGGTCGGGCTCGATCTCAGTGCGTACTACCGCCGCAGTGTGGCCTTGGACGCCGCGGAAGGCACGGGATTCCGTGCCTTCCGCGAGATCCTCGACCTGATGACGCGCCGCTAGCCTGCCGGTTGAGCGACCGGCGGGACCGCGGCGGGTTCGTTGCGCTCCAAGGCGATCGGCGACCGCTTCTTGCCCGGAGCGAGCAGGCTCCAGCCGAAGACGATCACCAGGTTCACGCCCATCGACACCAGACCGGTGTTGAGGCCGCCGAGCGTCACGCCGGTGGCGTACAGGACGACCGCGGTCACCACGCCGACCACCATGCCGGTCGCGATCGCGGCCGTGCGCACCCGACGGGCGAACAGGATCGCCAGCCAGCCCGGCACGACCTGGGCCAGCAGGTTGTAGGTCAGGTTCAGCACGGTGAGCATGAGCGTCGAGGCGGTCAGCGTGAGCACGGCGGCGAGCACCAGGAACACCGCCACCGCCACGACCGTCCAGCGCCGTTGTGCCGCGGGCCGGACGTTCGGGGCCAGGTTGCGGCTGACCATGCCGCCGATCGCCAGCGCCGTCGCGGACAGCACCAGCACGCCGGACAACGCGGCGCCGGCGGCCACCAGACCCAGAACCGGTTCCGGGAGAAGGCCTTTCGCGGTCACCATGAAGACCGTGTTCGGATTCTTCAGCCCGGGGTGCTGCTTGAGGCCGTAGTAGGCGGCGAAGACGAGGAACGGGTAGATGAGCATGTACAGCGGCATCCACACCGTCGAACTCTTCACCGCCCACTCGGAGCGCGCCGGGAACACGTACGCGCCGCCGAAGCCGAGGTAGAAGACCACGCTCTGGAACAGGATCGTGGTCATCGCGAACCAGAGATCCTGGCCGCCCATCGTGGTTTGCGCCCTGGCCAGCGCCTCCGGCCCGGTCACGCCGGAGGTACCGCCGGCGACCAGCACCGCGGCGAGGCCGACGAGCACGACGCCGAGCAGCATGAACGCGTCCTTGAGGATCGACACGAACGCGGGGGAGCGGATGCCGGACACCGCGATGTAGGCGAACGCGATGATCCCGGCCAAGATGACGCACTGCACGGGCGTCAGTTTCAGCCCGAGGTTGCTCAGCACGACTTGCAGGCCGATGAACTGGTACTGGCCCCACGGCACGAGCGCGATCAGCATCGTCACGCAGGTGATCAGCTCCAGCGTCCGGCTGCCGTAGTGGCGGCCGAAGACGTCCGGGACGGTCATCGCGTCGTGTTTGCGCGCCGCGCGCCAGACCAGCGGGGCGAGGAAGTAGCCCAGCGAATAGGCGAGCAGGATGTAGCCGAGGAACCAGATCCCGTAGCTCGCGCCGTGCGCGTAGATGCCGCTCGGGAAGCCGATCATCGTGCCGATGCTGTACACCTCGCCGACGGCCAGGAAGTACAGCAGCCACGGCGGGAACGAACGGCCGCCGACCAGGAACTCGGAGATCCCGCCGCCGCGCGACGAGCGGCCCGCCCACAGCGCCAGCAGGATCGACAGCCCCATCACGACGGCGACAATGAGAATCAGCATTACTGGTCCTCCTTCGCCGCGGGCGTGTCCGCCGGGTAGTGCTTGCGGTCGAAGAACCGCCAGCTGATCCACAGGCACAGCGTGGTCAGCGGGAAGCAGAGGAACATCCAGAAGAACACCAGCGGGAACCCGGCTACGGTCGCGGGCGAACCCGCCACCAGCGGGATTCCGCCGAGGACCGCCACCGCGGGGATGCCGAGCCCGATGCACAGGCTGGGCCAGCTCCGGATCATCGCGCACCCCCGGCGGGGACGGGATCGCGTTGCCAGACCAGCCGTCCGCCGATCACGGTGGCGTCGACGGTCAGGTCCCGGATCCGGCTCGGGTCCACTGCGGTCGGATCCTCGGACAGCACGATCAGGTCGGCGAGCTTGCCGACCTCGATGCTGCCCTTGCTCTCTTCCTCTCCGGCCAGGTACGCGGCGTCGATGGTGTACCCGCGCAGGGCGGCTTCGACGTCGATCGCCTGCTCCGGGCCGAGGAGCTGGCCGCTGCTGGTTTGCCGGGCGACGGCGCACCAGATGCCTTCCAGCGGCGGCACCGGCGTGACCGGGGTGTCGGAATGGAGTCCGAAGTGGATTCCGCGGGAGCGGGCCGACGCGAGCGGGCTGATCCGGCGAGCCCGCTCCGGGCCGAGGAAAACGTCCCGGTGCCGGTCGCCCCAGTAGTAGACGTGCTTGATGAAGAACGACGCGGCGATGCCGTTTTCGGCCATCCGGTCGAGCTGGTCCTCGCGGGCGGTCTGGCAGTGTTCGATGCGGTGGCGGCGGCCGGTGCCTTCGGGCGCGCCGAGGCGGGCGTAGCCGTCGATGATGGCGTCGATCGCGGCGTCGCCGTTGCCGTGCACGGCGACCTGCCAGCCCGCTGCGTCGAGGGCGGCGATGCGGCGGGACAGTTCGTCCGGTTCGAGCAGCATCATGCCGTGTTCGTCGGGGTCGCAGGTGTAGCCCTCGGCCAGGCAGCCGGTGCGGCCCTGGATCGAGCCGTCCGCGACGATCTTGATGCCGTTCATGGTGAAGCCGTCCGGATTGGACGGGTCCGGCGATTCCGGGGCGCCTTCGGCGAGGCCGGGCAGGAGGGTGTGGAAGAGGTAGCCGTGGATGCGGGTGCGCAGCTTTCCGGCGCTGGTGAGCATCCGGTACGCGGCGAGTTCCTGTTCGCCGCCGATGAGGCCGATTCCCGTGTCGTGGACCGAAGTCACGCCGTTGCGCAGGTACTCGGCGTCGGCGAGCTGGAGCGCCGCGGCCAGTTCGTCGGGGCCTTGCGACGGCATCGCGGAGTTGACCAGGAACGCCGCGGTCTCGATGAGGAGGCCGGTCGGTTCGCCGCGTTCGTCGCGGGCGATGGCGCCGCCGGGCGGGTCGGGCGTGGCCGCGGTGATGCCGACGGCCCGCAGTGCGGCGGAATTGGCCACGCTGAAGTGTCCGGTCACGTGGGTGAGCAGGACTGGGTTCCGCGGCGAAGCCGGGTCCAGGTCGTGCCGGGTGGGGTGCCGGTTGTCGGCGAGAAGCGTGTCGTCGTAACGGAAACCCTTGATCCATTCGCCGGGGCCGAAGTCGCGCGCCGCCTGCCGGACGCGGTCGGCGATGTCGCTGATCCGGTCGTTGGGCGGGCTTCCGGCGTCGACCGGGGCGGCCAGCGCCATGCCGAAGAACGAGGGATGGTTGTGCGACTCCACGAAACCCGGGACGACGGTGCGCCCGGCCAGGTCGAGCACGGTCGTTCCGGGACCGGCGAGAGCGGCGATCGAACGGTCGTCGCCGATCTCGGCGATCCGGCCGTCGCGGGCGGCGAGCGCGGAGGCCCGCGTCCCGCCTCGGTCCAGGGTCAGCACCGTGCCCCCGAGCACCACCAGGTCGGGGGCCGGACGAGCGGATACCGCGGGTTCGCCCACGATGGGACCTCCTTGTCCACGTGTCCTGCCCCAAGACAGTGCCGGGGGAGCTGGCCCGCGAACAGGTCCAGAAGGCGACGCGCGCGTGGGTCCAGTCAGCTGTCCAGCAGCTCCCGGCACAGGTCGCCGAGCAGCCGGATGCCCGGGTCGATCGCGGACGGCGGGGTGGCGGAGAAGCCGATGCGGAAGTGGTTGCGCGGCGGGTCGTCGCCGAGGAAGAAGATGTCGCCCGGTTCGATGAGGATGCCCAGCTCCTCCGCGCGCTCCACCAGTACCCGGCAGTCCAGTTCGGACGGGCCGGTCATCCACAGGCTGACGCCGCCGGGCGGGTACGGGCCCTGCGCCCACGGCAGGTATTCGGCGACCGCGGCGGTGGTGGCGGTCCATTTGCGCATCAACTTCGTGCGGTAGCGGCGCAGGGAGCGGTGGTACTCGCCGCTTTCGATGAGCAGCGCCAGCGCCCGTTGCAGCTGGCCCGGCGGGTGGCGCAGGACGTACCGGCGGGCCTCGCGCAGCGCGCGCACCAGTTCGCGCGGCCCGACCAGGTAGCCGAGGCGCAGGCCGGGGGAGAGGAACTTGGAGAAGGTGCCGAGGTAGACGGCGTCGCCGGTGTTGTCGAGCGCCTTCAACGCCGGGGTCGGGCTGCCCTGGTAGCGGAATTCGCTGTCGTAGTCGTCTTCGACCACCACGGTGCCGGACGCGGCGGCCTGGGTGAGCAGCTGGCGGCGGCGGCCGATGCTGAGGGTCGCGTTGGTCGGGTGCTGGTGGCTCGGGGTGAGGTAGAGGAGGTCGACCCCGTCGAGCGATTCGGGCGGTTGCAGGCCGCGCGAGTCGACGTCGATCCCGGTCACGCGGGCGCCGGTGCGGAGGAAGATGTGCCGGGCGTCGAGGTAGCCGGGGTTTTCGATGGCGACGACCTGGTCCGGGCCGAGCAGCACGCGGCCGAGCAGGTCGAGGCCCTGCTGCGAGCCGACGGTGATCAGCACCTCGTCCGGGTCCGCCTCGATGCCGCGGGTGGTGAGCAGCTGGCGGCAGACCATCTCGACCAGCATCGGGTCATCGGAGCCGACGCTGTCCTGCAGGCTGTGGAAGACGTGCGGGCGGTAGAGGGCGTCGCGGAGGCAGCGCGTCCACGACCGGGCCGGGAACGCGGTGATGTCGACCTGCCCGGCGAGGAACGGGTACGGATAGCTCGCCCAGTCGGTGCGTTTCTCGATGTGCGCGACGCCGGCGTCCGGGAACCGGCGCACCCGGGCCGCCCAGTCGATCCGCGATTCGGTGTCCCGTTCCTCCACCGCGCAGTGCGGGCGCATCTCGGTGTTGACGAACAGCCCGCTGCGCTCGCGGCTTTCCACGTAGCCCTCGGCGACCAGCTCCTGGTAGGCGAGGTTGATCGTGTTGCGGGAGACGCCCAGTTCGACGGCCAGTTCCCGCGAGCTGGGCAGCCGGCGGGCCGGGTCGAACGTGCCGATGGCGATGCCGTGCTCGATCGCCCGCCGGACCTGGCGGTACAGCGGTTCGTCCGACGAGCGGTCGATCTCGATCAGCGTGCGTGGCACGTGCGTTCTCCCAAGTGGCCGGCGTGCAGCGGGGTGGGCTGAAACGTAACTCGCAGTGGCCGGTTTTCCCACCCCGCCGCGCTGCGCCGGGCAGGCTCAGGCCAGCGCGTCGGCGACGTCGGTGAACGGCAGGCCGTGCGCGACGGCGACCGGCTCGTAGGTCAGCGCCCCGGCCACGGTGTTCACGCCGCCGCGGAGTTCGGGCGTGTCCTGGACCGCGGTGCGGAGGCCCTTGTTCGCGATTTCCAGCGCGTAGGGGAGCGTGACGTTGGTGAGCGCGTGCGTGGAGGTGTGCGGGACTGCGCCCGGCATGTTGGCCACGCAGTAGAACACCGATTCGTGCACCCGGAAGGTCGGGTCGGCGTGCGTCGTCGGACGCGAGTCCTCGAAGCAGCCGCCCTGGTCGATCGAGATGTCCACGAGCACGCTGCCCGGCTTCATCCGCGAGACCGTCTCGTTGGACACCAGGCTCGGCGCCTTCGCGCCGGGGACGAGGACCGCGCCGATCACCAGGTCGGCCTCGAGTACCGCCTGCTCGATCGCGTACGAGTTCGCCGCGGCGGTGCGGATGCGGCCCTGGTACATCCGGTCGGCGGCGCGCAGCTTGTCGACGTTCTTGTCGAACAGCACGACGTCGCCCCAGGTTCCGGCCGCGACGGCGACCGCGTTCATCCCGGCGACGCCCGCGCCCAGCACGACCACGCGGGCCGGCGGCACCCCCGAGACGCCGCCGATCAGCACGCCGCGCCCGCCGTTGACGCGCATCAGCGTCTGCGCGCCGACCTGCGGGGCCAGCCGTCCGGCCACCTCGCTCATCGGGAACAGCAGCGGAAGGGAGCCGTTGGGCAGCTGGACCGTTTCGTAGGCCACCGAGGTGGTGCCCGCGTCGAGCAGGGCCTTGGTGCAGGGCTCGCTCGCGGCGAGGTGCAGGTAGGTGAACAGCAGCTGGTCCGAACGCAGCCGGTGGTACTCCTCGGCGACCGGCTCCTTGACCTTCAGCACCAGGTCCGCGGTGCCCCACACGTCGTCCGCCTGGTCGAGCAGCTTCGCGCCGGCGGCCGTGTAGTCCTCGTCGCGGATCGACGAGCCTTCGCCCGCGCCGCGTTCCACGAAGACCTCGTGGCCGGCCGAGGTGAACTCGTGTACTCCGGCCGGCGTCGCCGCCACCCGGTATTCGTGGTTCTTGACCTCGCGAGGCACACCGATCTTCATCGCCTGCTCCCATCTGCCGTGTCTGGTGCGGTCGAGAGTGC
Source organism: Amycolatopsis sp. Poz14 (assembly GCF_006704225.1). Taxonomy (NCBI): domain Bacteria; kingdom Bacillati; phylum Actinomycetota; class Actinomycetes; order Pseudonocardiales; family Pseudonocardiaceae; genus Amycolatopsis; species Amycolatopsis sp. Poz14. Next base: position 6,426,963 of record NZ_JACLHD010000001.1, on the reverse strand, counting down.
GGGACGACTGGCCACGGCGAAAGTGCCAGAAACCGCTCGGTCGACAGGTCCAGACACTCGGCCTTCTGGACCTGTCAACGGGCACTGTTCTGGCTCTGTCCCTTGGGGCCAGGGGTCGGGATCCTGCTCGGGGAGCACTGCCGTCCGCGAGGGAGTTTGCGAGATGACCACGGCCCCTCTGGCCGAGACCTGGCGGGACCGCGTCGGCGGCGCCCGCCCGCGGATCGCGCTCGCCGACGGCGCCGACCCGCGCGCCGTCACCGCGGCCGCGCACCTGGCCGAGCGCGGCGAGATCGAACCGGTGCTGGTCGGCCCCGCGGACGAGATCGCTGCAGCCGCGGCAGAGCTTGGCGTTTCGGTGCCTCCTTTCCTGGACACCGCGGAACTGGCTGCCGACGACGCCGTCCTCGCGCGGCTGGCTACCGCGTTCCCCGACCGGGTGGAGACGGTCCGCACCGATCCGGTCGCCCTCTCCGCCGCGCTGCTCGCACTCGGCCGGGTAGACGCGTGCCTGGCAGGCGCGACGCGGCCCACTTCCGATGTCCTCCGGGCCGGCCTGCGAATCGTCGGCCTCGCTCCCGGCGTCCGAACTCTCAGCAGCTGCTTCCTGATGCTGTTGCAGGACGGCCGATCGCTCACTTTCGCCGACTGTGCCGTGGTTCCCGAGCCGGATGCGGAGGCGCTGGCGGACATCGCCGTCGGTGCGGCTTCCACGCACCGGGCGCTGACCGGAACCGAGCCCGTCGTGGCGATGCTTTCCTTCAGCACCCAAGGCAGTGCCAAGCATTCCGCGGTGGACAAGGTCCGGCAGGCGACTTCACTGGTGCGGGAACGACTGCCCGGCGTGGCGGTGGACGGCGAACTGCAATTCGACGCCGCTGTCGTGGACGCGGTCGGGGTGGCGAAAGCGCCGCGGTCGACCGTCGCCGGGCGGGCGAATGTGCTGGTGTTCCCCAACCTTGACGCGGGGAACATCGCTTACAAAATCGCCGAACGGCTGGGCGGAGCGACCGCGCTGGGACCGATCCTGCAAGGCGTCGCGGCCCCGCTGCACGACCTGTCGCGCGGCTGCAGCGCGGCCGACATCGAGACGATGGCCCTGATCAGCGCAGTGCACGCGGTGACCGGCCGGGAAGTGGAGGGGGTCCGATGACGCGAGTGGTGGAACTGGTCGTGCTGGACATGGCAGGCACGACAGTCCGCGACGACGGCGCGGTCGAGGCAGCGTTCTCGGCGGCCCTGGAAGCAGTCGGGGTGCCCGCGGACTCGCCGGAGCGCGAGGACGTGGACGCCTACGTCCGCGACACCATGGGACAGTCGAAGATCGAGGTCTTCCGGGCGCTGTTCCCCGCGGACGGGGTGGCGGAGAAGGCGAATCAGGTTTTCGAGACTGCTTTTGCTTCGCAGGCTATCGAGGTTGCCGCGCCGCTTCCGGGTGCGGAGGAAGCGATCGACAAGCTGCGCGCGCAGGGCCGCCGGGTGTGCCTGAGCACGGGCTTCTCGGCAGCGACCCGCGATGCATTGCTGGAGCGGCTCGGGTGGACGGACTTGGCGGACCTGGTGGTGTGCCCAGCAGATGCGGGCGGGCGAGGCAGGCCGTTCCCGGACATGGTGCTGACTGCGGTGCTGCGCTTGGGAATCACCGACGTACGCGCGGTCGCGGTCGCGGGGGACACCGGGTTCGACATGCTGACCGGCCGACGAGCGGGTGCATCGGTGGCGGCTGGGGTGTTGACGGGGGCGCATGACGAGGCGACGTTGCGGGCGCATGGGGCGACACATGTGCTGGGGTCGGTGGCTGAGTTGCCTGCGGTACTTGAACTCTAGGAGCTACTCTTCCTTCCACTTCGCGGTGACCGTGAGATACAGGTCTCGGACTACCGCGCGATCCAGACCTTCGGGGACTGACACGCCTTCGAACTCGGAGTAGTAGGCGTACCCAGCCAGTGCGGGGGCGATCTCTACGCGCAAGGTGTCGGGATGGACCGCCAGCAGTCCTCGGTCGAAGAGTTTGTGCACGTCGGCGCGCAGCAGCAGGCCGTCCTCGTGCGATTCGTGCTCGGCGAACGAAATCAGGTGGGCGGCTTCGAGCGCCGCCTCGGGGCACGGTCCGGTGACCGCGCACTGCGCGCCGTGTTGTGCGATCAGATTCTTCCGGAACGCACCCTGGCCGACGCGGACCTTGGCCCGTGCTTCGCGATGCCCGCCCACTGGGGTTTTCCGTTTGACGGGCGCGCGCTTCGGCACGGATACGGCCGACTCTTCGAGCAGCGTCAGCATCGCGGCATGGTCGAGGCGGCGGATCGCGTTCTGCTTGGCTCCGTCCCGCAGCCGCTCCTGCACCTGCTCGCGGGAAATCGTTCCGTTGACCGGGCGGTAGCCGGAGCCGTAACCGGCGACGAACTGGGTGACCGACCTCGTCTCCCCGCGCGGTTCATCGAACTCGTGCCGGCAGTTTTCGTGCCGGCAGCGGTATTTGGGGCGCTGGACTTTGCGCGGTTCGAAGTAGCTCCGGCCGCAGTTCGGGCAGACCTGTTTCGGCTTGAGGATGTCGGGCTGGGGGTCGATCCGCTCGATGCGGCTGACGCCGTGCACCCGTTCGGCGTCCCAGAGCACGACGAGGTCTCCGACGCGGAGCTGGAGCGAGTTGGAGACCAGGTTGTCGTAGACGTACTGCTCGCCGAGCACATCGGGGTAGCCGTCGTTCCCGTCGTACTTCCGCTTGCCTTCAGCGGAGAACAGGGCCCATGCCCCGCGGTCCATCCGGGAGCGGACCTCATCGGCTTCGGCGAGCATCGCGGCGGGCGCGTCTTCGAACTCTCGCAGCACCTTGTCGTCCAGCTTGCTGCCCCGGGTCCGCACCTTGGTGTACTCCCGCAGCCGGGTTTGCAGGTCGTACAGCTTGTGCTGGACGCTGCTGACCGAGCGGAACTTGTCGCCGTACTGACCCGGAACGACAGCGGACCGCAGCAATTCGGACAGTTCGCGAACTCGCGGGTCGGTAGCCCTCGCTGCCTTCCTGCCGTTCTTGAACAGCAGGGCGCACGCCAGTATCAGCTCGTCGCGGGACCAGTCCGGCAGCCGCTGCGTTCGCACGGTGAAGTCGAGGCCCGTCATCCGATCCTTCACCGCGCCGAGATCGGCGACTTCGGCCGGCGTGAGCGGGATGTGTCCGGGCAGGAAGGCGTGCGCGGCCGCGGCCAAGGCTTGGATTCCGTACTGGCGCTCGCGGTCGACCACGACGTACTCGCACCACATCTCGAAGCCGTATTCCGCGCAGAAGGCCTCTGCTCCGTACTCGTCGTGCTCCACCATCGCGGCACGGACCACTGCACGGGTCAAGTCCGAAATGCTCACCGGGCAAGGTTATCCGATGCAGACAAAGTCTTTCACGTTTATGGCGCGGGCGGCGCGACCGCAGTAGCGATCAACGCCCGTGCCGCGATCTCGATCCGTTCTTCGTCCCCGGTCACGATGCGGTCCAGGCACAGCCCTCGCAAGCCCGAGATCAGCAGGCTCGCCCGGGCCGCCGCGTCGGGTTCGGCGTAGCCCAGTTTTCGATACACCGGCACCAGCGGGTCCACCATCGCGGTGATCGCTTCTCTCGCGACGGTCAGGTAGCGCTCCGGCTGGGTCGGGGCCAGTGCGAGGACCTGGAAGAGGATGTGGATCGGCCGTTGCTGGCGGCCCCGGGTGATCGCGTGCCACAAAGCGTGCGCCGCGGCGGCGAGGGATTCCTCATCGTGCACGGAGCGGAAGAGTTCGGTGACGTCCGGGCGGCTCGCGGCGATCGCTTCGGTGATCAGGTTTTCCCTGCTGCCGAAGTAGTACAGCAGCATCCGCTTGCTCGTCCCCAGCGCTTCGCCCATCGGCGCGAGCGACAGGTCCGCCAGGCCGTGCGTCGCCAGGTAACCCACGGCCTGCTCGAGCAGTTCGGCGCGACGGCCGGTTCCGGAATCCACCCCTTGACTGTACCGATCGGTACGCCGTACCGTCCATTCGTGTACCGATCGGTACATGGGCGAGGAGGGCTGATGGCGGGCAAAGCACTCTCGGTGGCGATCGTCGGCGGCGGGATCGGCGGGCTGACGCTCGCACTCGCGTTGCGGCAGCGCGGGATCGGGGCGGAGGTCTACGAACGGTCGGCCGAACTGCGCGAGGTCGGGGCGGCGGTGGCGCTGGCCGCCAACGGGTCCCGGATCCTCGGGCGGCTGGGGTTGCGGGACGAGCTGGCCGCGTGTTCCGCGGTGCCGACGGAGCTGGTCTACCGGCATTGGCGGAGCGGGCAGCGGGTGATGGCGTATCCGGTCGGGGACAGCTACGAGGAGCGATTCGCCGGACCCTATTTCGGGGTGCACCGGGCGGACTTGCAGCGGATCCTGGCGGACGCGTGCGGGAAGGTCCATCTTGGACGGCAGGTGACCGGCGTCGGTGCGGACGGATCGCGGTATCGGCTCGAATTCGCCGACGGGACAAGCGAAACCGCCGATGTCGTGGTGGGCGCGGACGGGGTGCACTCGACGGTGCGCGAGTGGGTGGACGACGCGCCGTTCGCCCGGTACTCGGGTTCGAGCGGTTTTCGCGGGCTGGTGCCGGTGGAGCGGCTGCCGTCGTTGCCGGACGCGGGGGCGATCCAGTTCTGGATGGGGCCGGGCGGGCATCTGCTGCACTACGCGATCGGCGACGGGTCGGTGGTGAATTTCCTTGCGGTGCTGGACGAACCGGACGTGTGGCCGGGGGAGTCGTGGACCGAGGACATTCCCCGGGAGCGCATCGAGGCGGCGTTCGAGGGCTGGCATCCGGCGGTGCGCGAGATGGTCGGCGCGACGACGCTGTATCAGCGGTGGGGGTTGTTCGGCCAGCATCCGCTCAACCGCTGGCACCGCGGCGGCGTGGTCCTCCTCGGCGACGCGGCGCACGCGATGCTGCCGCACCACGGGCAGGGCGCGAACCAGACGATCGAGGACGCGGTGACGCTCGCCGAATGCCTGGCACGGGACTCACGCGACGCGGCACTCGCCCGGTACGAGAAGCTGCGGCGGCCGCGGACCCGGGCGGTGCAGCGGAGCTCGTGGGTGGCGAATGCCTTGCTGCACCTGCCGGACGGTCCGGCGGCGGAGGCTCGGGACGCCGCATTGGGGCGGATCGGGGAGACGGTGGAGTGGATCCACGCGCACGACGCGCTGGCTGCGGCGGGGCGCGGCTAAGCGGCTCCTCGGATTCCGGGTTGGGCCGGCCGCTGCTCCGGCGGGCGGGCGCATTCGTGCGGTCCGTTCGCAAGGGGCTAGGCGACTGCCCGGATTCCGGACCGGGCGGGGACGGTCAGCGCTCCCGGCGGCGAGCCCGCTCGCAGGGCGCGGCTAAGCGGCTCCCTTTTCCGCCAGCGCCTTGAACTCCGCGCTCGTCAGCACGTCCGCAGTGGACTGGGCGAGAACAACCAGCGTCGCCGCGTGCACTTCCGCGGCGGACATCGGGCCGTGGCCCAGGTCGGGGTGGTCGTAGGTGGCGCACGCGTCGGACAGCACTCCGGTGCGGAAGTCGCGGAACATCGCGTCGCGGATGGTGGCGTGGACGCAGTCCTCGGTGGTCACTCCGGTGGCGATCAGGGTGTCCACGCCGCGTCCGCGCAGCTGCATTTCGAAATCCGTGCCGTAGAAGGCGCTGTAACGGTGCTTGGGGATCAGCGGTTCGTCCGGGCGGCGGTCAACTTCGGAGTACAGCGCGGCGCCAGGCGTGCCCTCGATGAGCGCGGTGCCGGCGGCGATCGGCGGGTACAGGTCGGCGAACCGGCCCATGTCGGTGCCGTCGGGGCGGTGGACGTGCGCGGTGAAGAACACTGGGATGCCCGCGTCGCGGCAGAACCGGATTGTGTCGTTGAGGGCCGGGATCATCGCGCGGCCTGCCGGGGATTCCAGCGGGGCGCCGGGTGCCAGGAAGTCGTGCTGCATGTCGATGACGACCAGCGCGGTGCGGGCCGGATCGACGGTGGACAAGCGGTAACCCATGGAACGCTCCTTCCGCGGAGGTCCATGAAGTATCACGGGTTGTCGTCGGTCGTCAAGAAAGCGACAGAGCGCGTCAGGCGTCTTCGATCTGCGCGGCGACGGTGTGCAGGGACTCGATCAGCGCCTGGGTGGCCGGGTTCAGCCGCCGGCCGGCGGCGAGGGTCAGGCCGACGCTGTGGCCGATGTTCTCCAGCGGCGTCGGCAGCGTGACCAGCCGCGGGTCGTCCATGCCGAGCAGGCCGGGGAGCGCGGCGACCATGGCGGTTTCGGTGAGCAGCTGCCGCACAGTCAGGAACGACGTCGCTTCGACGCGGTTGGCGGGCAGGTCCAGGCCGTGCTGGGCGAAGAGGCTTTCCAGCTCCTGGCGCAGCATCGTCTCGGTGCCGGGCACGATCCACGGGAACTCCGCCAGATCCTCCAGCGAGACGCTCCCGCGCGCGGCGAGCGGGTGGTGCGCCCCGGCGACGACGCGGATCGACTCCTGGTACAGCGCCCGCCGCCGGGTGTCTTCGGTGCCGGGGCCGCTCAGCCTGCCGACGATGACGTCCACCCGGCCCGCGGTCAGCTCCACCAGCAGCGACTCCGGCGTTCCCTCCCGGACGACGACCGTGACCAGCGGATGGTCTTCCTTCAGATGCGCGATGGCCCGCGGCAGCAACAGGTTCGAACCCGCGAGATGGATGCCCGCGACGACCCGGCCGCGGGTCGCGTCGGCGATCTCCACGACGTGCCGCGCCGCGTGGGTGAGCTGGGCGAGCACGGCGCGCGCGTGTTCGGTGAACGCGGTCCCGAACTCGGTCGGCGTGATCCCGCGCGGCCCGCGTTCGTAGAGCGGCACGCCGAGGATCGCTTCGAGATCGTGCAGGCCGCGCGTGACGACCGGCTGCGTGACGTGCAGCGCGGCCGCCGCGCCGACGACGCTGCCCTGCTCGGTCAGGGTGTCCACCAGCACGAGGTGCCTGAGCTTGAGGCGGCCGTCGAGCAGGCGGGGCATCTCCATTCCGGCGACATTACTGTCCGGCTCGGCTTCCGGCGTCACGAGAGGGCGAGCCGGATCAGGGCCTGGCCGAGCGCCGAGGCGGGGTCGGCCAGGTCGAGGAAGACGTCGAAGTGGTTCCGGCCGGGCACGACGGTCAACGAACCGGCGGCAGGCCAGTGTGCGTGGAAAGCCTTGCTCTGCCGATGGAATCCCGCGGCTTCGTGTTCCGCGACCGCCACGTGCAACGGCACGGGGCCTGGCGGCGCGAGGATCGGGCTGAGCGCCTCTGCACGGGTCGGGTCGAGGGACAGCCACGCGTTGGCGAACGAATCGACCAACGGGCGGAGGTCGAAGAGCCCGCTGATCGCCATCGCGCCTTTGACGACGTCCTCCGGCAGCCCGGCGGCGCGCTGCCATCCGGCGACGGCGGTCATCGCCGCCAGATGCCCGCCGGCTGAGCTGCCCACGACGTGGATGCGGTCCGGGTCGAGGCCGTGCGCGGCGCCGTGGTGGTGCACCCACGCGACCGCGGCGCGGACCTGACGCACGATCTCCTCCAGCGGCGCCGCGGGAGCGAGCGTGTAGTCGGGCACGACGGTGGCGATTCCGGCGTCAGCCAGCATCCTCGCTGGGAACGCGGTGTCGTGGCGCGAGAGCATCCGCCAGTAGCCGCCGTGGATGGCGAGGACGACGGGGCGCAGCTGTCCGGGGGAGATGCCCCAGACGTCGAGCCGTTCGTCGCTGAGCGGGTCGAAAGCCAGGTCGCGAACGCCTGCCAGCCCGGCGGTGGCGGATTCGGAGGCGGAGCGGTAGCGGGCCATCACGGCGTCGAACTCGGCCTCGGTCACCGTGCCCTGCGCGCTGTAGTCCCGATCGACGTTCGGATGGTTCACGGGACCCATCCTTCGCCGCCGCTGTCATGCCTGACCAATGCCCATTCCGACGAAAGCCATGCCGCTACAGGCATGGGCGAGACATGTCCGGACAGCTATGGCAGCGGCGGCAAAGAGCATTGGCGAGGCATTCCGGACGTCCCTACGGTCAGCTTCATGGCTGCGGAACTCCACAACGTCGTCGGCGGGACCCGGGTCGCCGGGCGGCGCACCTTCGAGAAGATCGACCCGGTCGACGGGTCGCTGGTCGCGCACGTCCACGAGGCCGGTCCGGACGTGGTCGACGCGGCGGTCGCGGCTGCGCGCGCCGCGGTGGACGTGCCGTGGGGACGTGCCTCGGTCGCCGAGCGCACCGCTCTGCTGCGGCGGATCGCCGACCGGATCGAGGAGCGGTTCGAGGATTTCGTCGCCGCCGAGGTCCGCGACACCGGAAAACCGGAGCACTTGGCGCGCGACCTGGACGTGGCGCGGGCGGCGATGAACTTCCGTTCGTTCGCCGACACGATCGCGGCGGCCGGTCTCGATTCCTTCCTGACGGATCTGCCGAACGGCCGGAAGGCGCTGAACTACGCGGTGCCCAAGCCGCTGGGCGTGGTCGCGGTGATCGTGCCGTGGAACCTGCCGCTGCTGCTGCTGACCTGGAAGGTCGCGCCCGCGCTCGCGTGCGGCAACGCGGTGGTGGTCAAGCCGTCCGAAGAGACGCCGTCGACCGCGACCTTGCTCGCCGAGGTGATCGCGGAGGCCGGTGCGCCGACCGGGGTGTATAACGTCGTGCACGGCTTCGGGCCGGACTCCGCCGGGGAGTACCTCACCGCTCACCGCGGCATCGACGGCGTCACGTTCACCGGCGAATCCCGGACCGGCTCGGCGATCATGCGCGCGGTCGCTCCGTCGGTACGGCCGGTTTCCTTTGAACTGGGCGGAAAGAACGCCGCGGTGGTGTTCGCGGACTGCGATCTCGAGAAGACCCTCGACGGACTCGCCCGGTCGGTTTTCCTGAACACCGGGCAGGTGTGCCTGTGCACGGAGCGGGTCTACGTCGAGCGGTCCGTCTTCGACGCGGTCGCGAACGGGCTCGCCGAGCGGGCGAAGGCGTTGCGCCTGGGCCGGCCGGGTGATCCGGACACCACGACCGGGCCGTTGATATCCCAGCAGCACCGGAAGAAAGTCCAGTCCTATTTGGACCTCGCGGTCGCCGAAGGCGCGACGGTGCTCGCCGGCGGCGCGGTTCCGGAACTGGGGCCGGACCTGGCGGGCGGGTCGTGGATCGAACCGACGCTGTGGACCGGGCTGGACAACTCGGCGCGGGTCGTGCGCGAGGAGGTCTTCGGCCCGGTCGCGGCGCTGATCCCGTTCGACACCGAGGACGAAGCCGTCCGGCTGGCGAACGACACCGACTACGGGCTCGCCGCCGCCGTGTGGACGACGAACCTGGAGCGCGGCCACCGGGTCGCGCAGCAGATGCGGGTCGGGATGGCCTGGGTCAACACCTGGTACCTGCGCGATCTCCGGTCGCCGTTCGGCGGCGTCGGGCTTTCCGGCATCGGCCGCGAGGGCGGCCTGCACTCGATGCACTTCTACACCCAGCCGACGAATGTGTGCGTGCAGCTATGACGATCGAGGACCACGCCGCGCGGCTGGACCGGGCGACCGCTACCGGGCAGGCGATCCCGCAGCTCACCAGCGCTGGGCCGATGAGCCTGGAAACCGCGTACGCCGTGCAGCACGCGGGAATCGCGCTGCGCGAGGGGCGCGGGGAGCGGCTGGCCGGGGTCAAACTGGGCTTCACGAGCAAGGCTAAGGCCGAGCAGATGGGCGTCTCGGACGTGATCATCGGCTCGCTGACCGACCGCATGCGGATCGAGGACGGCGGGACGTTCGACGTCGGCCGCGGGGTGCATCCGCGCGTCGAGCCCGAGGTCGCGTTCCGGCTCGGCCCGGATGCCGAGATCGTCGCTGTGGCGCCCGCGCTGGAGATCATCGACAGCCGGTACCGCGACTTCAAGTTCAGCCTGGCCGACGTCGTTGCTGACAACACCTCGGCGTCCGCGTTCGTGCTCGGCCCGTGGACCCAGCTCGACCAGGTGGACGCACTGGCCGTGGATCTGCTGTTCGACGGCGAGGTCGTTGCCACCGGCTCGACCGCCGACATTCTCGGCGACCCGCTGCGGGCGCTCCCCGCCGCACAACGGATGGCCGCCGCGTACGGGCACCGCCTGCTCGACGGTTCGGTGCTGCTGGCCGGTGCAGCGACCGCGGCGGTCGCGCTGCAGCCGGGGACGCACGTCGAGGCGCGGGTCGCCGGGCTGGGTTCGGTTTCCGTTCACACGATGGAGGGATGAGCGTGGCACAAGCCCATGTCGTCGCCGGGAAGGCGACGCCGCGCGGGCGGTTCCCGCACGTGAAAGTGGTCGGGGACCTGGTGTTCGTCTCCGGCACCAGCAGCAGGCGGCCGGACAACACGTTCGCCGGCGCGGAGGCCGACGAGTTCGGCGTGACCACTTTGGACATCCGGGCGCAGACGCGCGCGGTGATCGAGAACATCCGCGACATCCTGGCCGCGGCCGGCGCGGGGCTCGAAGACCTCGCGCAGCTGACCGTGTTCCTGGTCACCATGAACGATTTCGGCGGCTACAACGAGGTCTACGGCGAGTTCTTCGACGAGAACGGCCCGGCCCGCACCACCGTCGCGGTGCACCAGCTGCCGCATCCGCATCTGCTCATCGAGATCCAGGCGATCGCCCGGATCCCCGGCAAGGAGGAACGATGACCGCCATCCCGCCCGTGTTCGACTTCGCGAAGTGGATCAAAGAGCACGAGGACGAGCTGAAGCCGCCGGTCAACAACAAGCAGATGTGGGCCCCGATGGGCGATTTCATCGTGCAGGTCGTCGGCGGGCCGAACCAGCGCACCGACTTCCACCTCGACCCGTACGAGGAATGGTTCTACCAGTACAAGGGCGACATGCACGTCAACCTGATGACCGACGACGGCCCGCAGCGCGTCGACATCCGCGAGGGCGAGATGTGGATGCTGCCGCGGAACGTGCACCACTCGCCGCAGCGTCCGCAGGAGGGCTCGATCGGGATCGTGATCGAGCGCATCCGCGAGGAGGGGACGCTCGAGAAGTTCGTGTGGTTCTGCCTGGAGTGCGACGCGAAGGTGCACGAGGTCGAACTGCAGGTGCGCGACATCGTCGACGACCTGCCGCCGGTGTTCGAGCAGTTCTACGAGTCCGAGGAAGCCCGGACCTGCGGGGCGTGCGGCACGCTGCACCCGGGGAAGGGCTGAGCGTGCGCGCGATCGACGTCCACAGCCATTTCGTCCCGCACGGCTGGCCCGACCTCGGCGAGGGAATGCCGTGGCTGCGCGCGGAAACCGAACGCGAGGCCATGATCATGGTCGGTTCGGAGGAATTCCGCCGGATCCGGTCCGACTGCTGGGACGCCTCGGTCCGGCTGCGCGACATGGACGCCGACGGCATCGAGGCGCAGGTCGTCTCGCCGACGCCGGTGTTCTTCGGCTACGACACCAGCCCGGGCCAGGGCGAGAAAATCGCCCGGGTGTTCAACGACCTGGCGCTGGAAATCTGCGCGCCCGCGCCGGACCGGCTGGTCCCGTTCTGTCAGGTTCCGTTGCAGGACACCGACGCCGCCTGCCGCGAACTGGACCGTGCCGTAGCGGCCGGGCACCGCGGCGTGGAGATCGGCAACCACGTCGGCGACCGCGACCTCGACGACGCGGGCGTGGTGACGTTCCTCCAGCACGCGGCTTCGCTCGGCGTCCCGGTTTTCGTGCACCCGTGGGACATGCCGGACGCGCCGAGGCTGGACCGCTGGATGGCGCGGTGGCTCACGGGGATGCCCGCGGAGACGCATCTGTCGATCATCGCGATGATCCTCGGCGGGGTGTTCGACCGGGTGCCGCCGAGCCTGCGGATCTGCTTCGCCCACGGCGGCGGATCGTTCGCGTTCTGGCTGGGGCGGCTGGAGAACGCGTGGCACCAGCGGGCGGACATTATTGCCACGTCGGAGAAGCCGCCGTCGGAGTATGTCGGACGGTTCAGCGTCGATTCGGTCGTGTTCACCGAGCCGGCGCTGCGGAACCTGGTCGACACGCTGGGGGCGGAGCAGGTGATGGTGGGGAGCGATTACCCGTACCCGCTGGGGGAGCGCCCGGCCGGCGGGGTGGTGCGACGGGCGGAGTTCCTCGACGAGGCCTCGCGGGAGTTGTTGTTGCGGGGCAACGCGAAGCGGTTCCTGGGCTAGTTCAACCCGAGGTGGTCCCGCAGCGTAGGCCCGCTGTAGTCCTCCCGGAACACCCCGCGTTCCTGCAGCCGCGGCACCACCTGGTCGGCGAACTGGTCCAGTCCGCCCGGCGTCACGTGCGGGACCAGGATGAAGCCGTCCGACGCGTCGGCCTGGACGAGGTCGTTCATGGTCGACGCGACGGTCTCGGGGGAGCCGATGAAGTTCTGCCGTCCGGTGACCTCGATGATCAGTTCCCGGCTCGACAGGTGCTTCGCTTCCGCCAGCTGCCGCCACTCGTTGGCGGTCGCGACCGGGTCGCGGTGCATGCGGACGCTCGCGCGGCCCTTCGAGATCAGGTCGCCGACCACCGGGTCGAACGACGGCAGCGGGCCGTTCGGGTCGTGGCCGCTGAGGTCGGTGTTCCAGAGCTGTTCGAGGAACTTGATCGCGGTCTGGTCGCTGACCTGCTGCAACCGGACCTCGTGGGCGAGTTCGTGCGCTTCGGCGTCGGTGTCGCCCAGGACGAACGTCGCGGCGGGGAGGATGACCAGTTCGTGCGGGGCGCGGCCGTATTTCGCCAGGCGGCCCTTGACGTCCGAGTAGAACGCTTGGCCTGCTTCGAGGGTGCCGTGCCGGGTGAAGATGGCGTCGGCGGTCGCGGCGGCGAATTCGCGGCCTTCTTCGGAATCTCCGGCCTGGATGGTCACCGGACGGCCCTGCGGGCTGCGCGGGACCGGGAAGCGGCCGGAGATGTCGAAATGGGCGTCGTGGTGGGCGAAGTCGCCGCCGTCGGCCAGGAAGCGGCCGGATTCCTTGTCCGCGAGGAGTTCGCCGCTGCGCCAGGAGTCGAAGAGTTCCCACGCCGTGCGCAGGAAGGTTTCGGCGCGCGAGTAGCGCTGGTCTTGTGGCAGGAAGCCGCCGCGGCGGAAGTTTTCGCCGGTGAAAGCGTCCCAGGACGTCACGACGTTCCACGCGGCCCGGCCGGCGGAAAGGTGGTCCAGGGAGGCGAACTGGCGGGCCACCTCGAATGGTTCGTTGAAGGTGGAGTTGATGGTGCCGGCCAGGCCGAGCCGGTCGGTGACGGCGGCGAGCGCGGACAGCACGGCGAAGGTGTCCGGGCGGCCGACGACATCGAGGTCGTAGATTTCGCCGTTCTGTTCCCGCAGGCGCAGGCCTTCGGCGAGGAAGAAGAAGTCGAACTTCGCGCGTTCGGCGGTCTGGGCCAGCTTGACGAACGAGCTGAACTCGATGTGGCTGCCCGCTTCGGGATCGCTCCACACGGTGGTGTTGTTGACCCCGGGGAAGTGCGCGGCGAGGTGGATTTGCTTGGCAGTCATGGAAATCTCCCGGGACTCAGGCGGCGTAGCGGTTGGCCGGGCGCGGCAGGCCGAGCAGCCCGCGCAGGGTCGAGGCCTCGTATCCGGAGCGGAACGCGCCCCGGTCGCGCAGTTCGGGGACCAGCGCGCGGGTGATGGCGGTCAGGTCGTGCGGCAGCGCGCCGGGGCGGAGCCGGAAACCGGTCAGGCCGGCGGCGTGCCAGTCGAGCAGGAGGTCGGCCAGCTGGGCCGGGGTGCCGGTGAAGACATGCGCGTCCGAGCTGAACTCGGCGCGGTCGTCCAGGCGGGCTTTGCGCTCGGCCGCGGCCTGCGAGGTTTCGTCGAGGAAGACCACGAGGTCGGCGAAAACCTGAAGGGGCGCACCGATTTCGTCGATGATCGACGCGGCGTGCGCGCGGTCGTCCGGGGTCACATACACGACGTCGGCCTGGCGGGCGGCGAGGCGATAAGCGTCGGGACCGTGCGCGAGTGCGGCGACGATCGGCTGGCCCTGCGGAGGGCGCGGCGTGATGGACGGGCCTTTGACAGCGAACCAGCGGCCCTCGAAGTCGATGTAATGCAGTTTGTCGCGGTCGATGAACCGGCCGGTCGCGACGTCGCGGATTTCGGCGTCGTCCTCCCAGCTGTCCCACAGCCGGCGCAGCACCTCGACGTAATCGGCGGCTTCCTCGAACAGTTCAGGCACTTCGGGCGGCGTGCGGCGGCCGAAGTGCCGGAACTCCTCCGGACTCCCGGACACCTGCACGCGGACCCCGGCGCGGCCGGTGCTCACGTAGTCGAGCGTCGCGATCGCCTTCGACAGGTGGAATGGCTCGGTGTGGGTGACGACGGCGGTCGGGATCAGGCCGATATGCGACGTCAGCGGCGCGATCCGCGAGGCGAGCAGCACGGCGTCCAGGCGGGTCTGCGCGCGGTCGGCGCGGGCCGTCGGCTCGGCGGGGTCGCGCAGGGAGAGGAAGTCCTCGAAGGTGACGAAGTCCAGGTGCGCGGCTTCGGCTTCCTGGACCAGTTCGGTCCAGTATGCGGCGCTGAGCAGGTCGGCCGGGCGGGCGTCCGCTTCGCGCCACGCGGCCGGGTGCCAGCCCGCGCCTTCCAGCGCGACGGCGAGCCGTGGTCCGGTAAGCCCTGTCATGCTGCGTCCTTTCCCCGTGGATGCCAGCAGTGTGGCGCGGAAACCGAGGCGGACGCGACGGCAACCAGTTTCTGGGACAGGCGGCCGGAGCGGGAATAAACCGGTTGCCCGCTGTCACGCCGACGCGGTTTGCTCGATGCTGATGAATCGGATGCACGCGGATGAAGCGGAAATCGACGACGACCTGGTCCGTCGCCTCGTCGCGGCCCAATTCCCGCAGTGGGCCGAGCTGGCGGTCTCGCGGGTCGCCTCGTCGGGGACGGAAAACGCGATGTTCCGGCTCGGCGACGAACTCGTCGCCCGGCTGCCGCGGCTGGAACGCGGGGCCGCCGAGATCGGCCACGAACAGCGCTGGCTGCGGTGGCTGGCGCCGCGGCTGCCGGTCGCGGTGCCGGAAGTGCTCGCCGAAGGACGGCCGGGCGAGGGCTTCGAGTGGGACTGGTCGGTGCTGCGCTGGCTGCCCGGCGTCAACCCGGATTTCGGCGACGCACAGGTGGCGCGGGACCTGGGCGCGTTCGTGAAAGCGTTGCGCGGCCTCGATACTTCGGGAGCACCGGAGGTCAGCCGGGGCCGTCCGCTGCGCACGCGGGACGCGCCGACCCGGGAGGCGATCGCGCAACTCGGCGGCGATCCGGCGTACGTCGCGGCGTGGGAGAAGGCGCTCGCGGCACCGGAGTGGGCCGGGGCGCCGGTGTGGCTGCACGCGGACCTGTCGCCGGGAAACGTGCTGGTCGACGACGGCGGGCTGAGCGCGGTGCTGGACTTCGCGGGAGTCGGGATCGGCGATCCGGCGGTCGACCTGATCCCGGGATGGAACACGTTCGCGGCGGCTGAGCGGGAGGTGTTCCGCGAGGCAGTGGAGGTAGACGACGCGACGTGGGAGCGCGGGCGGGGCTGGGCGTTGTCGATCGCGCTGATCCAGCTGCCGTATTACCGGGAGACGAATCCGGTGCTGGCGGCGAATGCGCGGCGCACGATCGAGGCCGTGGTGTCGGACGGTTAGTCGAGGTCGATCCGGATCGTCAGCAGGTCGGTTCCGAACGCCTGGACCGCGGTGCTGTTCCAGCGTGGCAACGACTTCAGCCGCGCGCGGGCGTCGTCGTCCGGGAGCAAGCGCGCGACCCCGCGCAGCCAGCGGCCGTGCAGTCGCAGCCGGACGCGCGGGTCGGCCTGGATGTTGCGCACGTACTGCGACCGTTCGCCGAACTCCGACACCAGCCAGAATTCCTGACCCACGCGGCGGCCGCCGATCGGCGTCTGGCGAGGGAGACCCGAGCTGCGGCCGGTCGTTTCGAGCAGCGTCTGGCCGGGCAGCCGCGACAGGACCGGGTTGCCGAGCCGGCGCTGGAACGTCGTGACGATCCGGTGCTGGAGGTCGCCAGGCCGAGTTCGACCGGCGGCGGCGCGCAACCGGGCGGGGATGACCCTTTCGTGAATCGGCACGGCCAGGGCCCACAGCTGGCGCGCCGGGAACCGGTTGTAGGTGACTTCCGTGGTCCAGTACACCCGGTCCGCGTCGAGGTGGACGATGTTGCGGGTGGTCATCAGGGGCGAGGGCGCTTCGAGCACGACCCGGTCCGGGGTGGCCGAAGCGACGGTCCAGCCGAGTACCCGGTCGGGCGACAGACGAGTCGTCAGGCCGAGGCCGAGCCACCCGGTGCGCAGGAAGGCCCGCAGCGGCGGGGGAGCGTCTTCCCACACCGCCCGGGCCCACGCCAGGGCGTCGCGCTGGTCTCCGGCAGGACGCGAAATGTCCACTGTGGACGTGAAATCCGGCACTCCGCCACGCTAGCACTCACCACCGTCAGGACGCTGGTTTCCAGCCCAGCTCCGGGCCGAGCCGGGTGGCCAGGTCGGTGAGGATCTGCACGTAATCCTCGTGCTCGAAGGTAAACGGCAGCGCGAACGCGACCTCATCGATCTCCCGGAACGCGGCGTGCCGGTAGAGCTGTTCGGCAATCTGGGCGGACGTGCCGACATAGTCGCGCGAGAACAGCAGACCGCCCGGACCCTGCGGGGTTTTCGTGCGCGGCAGGCGTTTTGCCGCATAATCCTCGTACTTCGCGCGCTGCTCAGCTGAGGCGCTGTCGGTCGGAATCACCACCAGGCCTTGCGAAACCCGCGCCCGCTCCCCGTCCGGATGGTGCGACCGGAACGCGCGCACGTGTGAGAGCTGGATCTGCTCGAAGTCCGTCGAGCCTTCCTCGGCGCGGACGACGCTGCTGGTCAGGTAGTTCATCCCGGCTTGTCCGGTCCAGACTGCCGACCGGGTGCTCGCGCCGCCGTACCACAGGCGGCTGGCGAGGCCGGGCGAATGCGGCTGCACGCGCTCGGAGAACGTCTCGATGCCTTCGACGCCGCTGAACGTCGACGCGGGCTCGCCGCGGACCAGCGACAACAGCCGCGACACCCGGTCGTAGCCGAAGTCTTCGCGGTCGCCGGTGTCCGGGTACAGCGCGCCCCGGACGTCCTCGTAATGCATCGGCGGGCTGACGCTCACGCCCGGGTTGAGGCGCCCGCCGGACAGGACGTCGACGGTGGCCAGGTCTTCCGCAAGGCGCAGCGGGTTTTCCCAGCCGAGGGGGATGACTGCGGTGCCCAGTTCGATCCGGCTGGTGCGCTGGGTGGCGGCGGCGAGCACCGCGACCGGCGACGAGATGCCGTACTGCAGGTGCCGGTGGCGGACCCAGGCGTTGTCGAATCCGAGCTGCTCGCCGAGTTCGAGCACGCGCAGCGTGGATTCGTGGCCGGGCCGCGGGTCGTCGCCGTCGAACAGGCCGATCGTCAGGAAACCCAGTTTGCGCAGCGGGTGCGTTTCGCTCGGCACGGCGGATCCTTCCTCGGGCGGACTAAGCCGGAATAACCGCGGGCCGGACCAGGTTGTTCCGGCTCGCTGACACTGAACACTGGGGAGTACGCACCATGCGCGCTTTGTCCATCACCCGCTACGGCGGTCCCGAAGTCCTCGAAGAGATCGAGGTGCCCGAGCCCGTTCCGGGGCCGGGGGAAGTGACCATCACGGTCTCGCACGCGTCCGTGGGACTGATCGACGCGCTGATCCGCCGCGGGACGCTCGCGGAGTACGACTACGCGCCGAAGCCGCCGCTGGTGCCTGGGCTCGAGGTCGCGGGCACGATTCGCGCGGCCGGACCGGGGAGCGGCTTCTCGGTCGGGGACGAGGTCGTCACGCTCACGCTGCCCGGAATGGGCGGATACGCCGACGTCAAGCTCGCGCCCGCCGCGCTCGTCGTGCCGCTGGCGGGCACCGGCGTGGAGCGCGCGCAGGCGGTGGCCGGTCTGGCGAACACCGTGACGGCCTACCTGTCGCTCACCGAGGCGGTGCGGTTGCCGAAGGACGCGCGGGTGCTCGTGCACGGCGCGCTCGGCGGGCTTGCCTCGATATACCCCGAGGTGGCGCGGCTGCTCGGCGCTCGCGAGGTGGTCGGCACGGTCCGGCGGCCCGAGCAGGTCGAGGCGGCGAAGCAACTCGGTTTCGACCGGGTCGTGCTGTCCGGGGAGCTCGGCGAGCTGAGCGACGAGCGGTTCGAGATCATCGTCGACCCGGTGGGCGGCGACCTGCGGATCGCCTCGCTGGACCTGCTCGCGCCGATGGGCCGGATGTTGGTCGTCGGCAGCGCGGGCAGCGAGACCGCGCCGCTGGTGGACTCGAACGCCGTGTGGGGCAAGAACATCGGCGCGGTCGGCTTCAACGTGGGCGGCTTCCTGGCCGCCGACCCCACGCCCGCCCGCCCCGCCGCGGACGCCGTGCTGCCGCTGTACACCGACGGCCGGATCCGGCTGCCCGTCACCGTCCTGCCGATGGCGGAGGCGCGCGAGGCACACCGGCGAATGGACACGGGCGAGGCCGTGGGGCGGCTGGTGCTCGCCAACCCCCACTGACCGCGTCTTGACGGTCGTGAGGGGACCCCTGAGGGAATCAGATTCCTTCAGGGGGCCCCTCACGGACCGCAATCTTGGGCGCGCGGCCGGTCCGGACAGTGGCGCTCCTGACGTCACGCGCGCACCTGCTCCCCGCCGGGAATCGCGGCCAGGAGGTCGCGGGTGTACTGCTCGCGCGGCCGCAGCAGGACGTCGTCGGCCGGGCCAGTTTCGAGCAGTTTGCCCTGGCGCATGACTCCGACCTGGTCGGCGATTTCCCGCACCACGGCCAGGTCGTGGGTAATGGACAGGGATGTCGGGCGGTTGGTGCTCGCCAACTAACGTCACGCGCGCACCTGCTCCCCGCCGGGAATCGCCGCCAGTAGGTCGCGGGTGTACTGCTCGCGCGGCCGCAGCAGGACGTCGTCGGCCGGGCCAACTTCGAGCAGCTTGCCCTGACGCATCACCCCGACCTGATCGGCGATTTCCCGCACCACGGCCAGGTCGTGGGTGATGAACAGGTACGTCAGCCCCAATCCATCCTGCAGTTCCACCAGCAGGTCCAGGATCTGCGCCTGTACCGAAACGTCCAAAGCGGACACCGGCTCGTCCAGCACGACGAGATCCGGACGCAGCGCCAGCGCACGGGCGATCGCCGCGCGCTGGCGCTGGCCGCCGGACAGTTCGGCTGGTTTCCGGGGCAGCACCGACGACGGCAGCGCGACCTGGTCCGCCAGTTCGGCGACCCGTTCCGTCCGGCCGCCGACGCGGAACGCGCGCAGCGGTTCGCCGATCACGTCGGCGATGGAAAAGCGCGGGTTCAGCGAGGCGTACGGGTTCTGGTAGACGAGCTGGAACCGGCGGCGCAGCCTGCGCAGTTCGGCGGGGGACAGCCGCGTGACGTCCTGGCCGTCGAAGCTGATCGTGCCCGCGGTCGGGGTTTCCAGGCCGACCGCCATGCGTGCGGTCGTCGTCTTGCCGGAGCCGGATTCGCCGACCAGCGCCAGCGTCCGGCCGCGCGTGAGCTGGAACGACACGTCGTCCACGGCTTGCATCGAACCGGCGCGCGAGGCGAAAGTCTTCGAGACCGACTCTACGGACAGCAGGACTTCCGGGCCTTCCGCGCGGCGGGGCCGGAGCGGTTCGCGGCTCAGGCTCGGGGCGGCGGCGAGAAGCCGTTGCGTGTAGTCCTGCGTCGGCGCGGCGAGGAGTTCGCGGGCCGGTCCTTCCTCGACCAGTCGTCCCTCGGACAGCACGGCGATCCGTCCGGCCCGGTCGGCGGCGACGCCCAGGTCGTGCGTGATCAGCAGGATCGCGGTGCCGTCGTCGGCGGCCAGTTCGGCCAGATGGTCGAGGATTTCCTTCTGCACGGTCACGTCCAGCGCACTGGTCGGCTCGTCGGCGATGATCAGCCGCGGTTTGCCTGCCAAAGCGGTGGCGATCAGCACCCGTTGCCGGAGTCCGCCAGACAGTTCGTGCGGATACTGCCGCGCGCGCAGTTCCGGCCGGTCGACTCCGGCCCTCCGTAAGAGTTCCACCGCGCGGGCGTCGGCCTCGTTCCGCGCGGCCAGGCGGTGGATGAGCAGCACCTCGGCCACCTGTTCGCCGATCCGCCGGACCGGGTTGAGCGACACCGTCGGATCCTGCGGCGCCAGCGCGATCCCGGTGCCGCGCACCTGCCGCCAGTCCTTTTCGGACAGTGTGGTCAGATCGCGTCCGTCGAAGGCGATCCGGCCCCGGCGGACCAGGCCGCCGCGAGGGAGCAGCCCGATCGCGGCGTGCGCGGTGGTGCTCTTCCCGGACCCGGATTCGCCGACCACCGCGACGATCTCGCCCGCTCCGACCCGCAGGCTCACGTCGCGCACGGCGGGCACCACGCCGCCCGAGGTGCGGTACGAGACCGCCAGTTCGCTGATCTCCAGCACTTGTCAGCTCCGTTCGCCGTCGAGAGCCCGGGACACGCGGTTCGCCGCCAGCACGACGGCCGCGACGGTCAAGCCCGGGAACGTGGTCATCCACCAAGCGGTGGCCAGGAAGTTGCGCCCGCCGGCCACGAGCGCGCCCCATTCCGGCGTCGGCGGGCTCGCGCCGAACCCGAGGAAACTGAGCGCGGACACTTCGAGCACCGCGGTCCCGACGGTCACCGTGGCCAGCACCAGCACCGGCCCCAGCGCGTTGGGCAGCACGTGCCGCCCGAGCACCCCGGCCCAGCGCACGCCGGACGCTCGGGCCGCCTCGACGAACACGCCGGAACGCACCCGCAGCACCTCGGCGCGCATCAGCCGGGCGAACGCGGCGAGGTTCGCGACGCCGACCGCGATCGCGACGTTCGTGGTGCCGAACCCGAGCGCGGTCACCAGCGCCAGCGACAGCAGGATCGCCGGAACCGCCTGCAGGACGTCGACAATCCGCATCACGACCGCGTCGAGCCACCCGCCGCGGAACCCGGCGAGCAGCCCCAGCGCGGACCCGGCGGCGAACGCGACGAGGACTGCGAGCACAGTCGCGCGCAGGGAGAGCCCGGCTCCGTGCACGACGCGGGCGAACACGTCGCGGCCGGTTTCGTCGGTGCCGAAGAGGTGGCTGAGGGACGGGCCTTGGAGCCGTTCGGAGGGGACGCCGGTGATGGGGTCCTGGCCGGTGAACAGCGTGGGCGCGAAGGCCGCGATCAGCACCGCGACGAGCACGAGCCCGGACACCAGCAAGCCGGGTCGGCGGACGAGGAACCGTTGGGACAGCGCGGCTTCAGACACGCGCGGGCACCTCCTTGCGCACGGAGACCCGCGGATCCAGCAACGGGTACACGAGGTCGACAACCAGGTTGAGCACCACGAAAAAGAACGCCGCGAGCACGATCACCGCCTGCACCACCGGCACGTCCTGCGCGGTCACCGCCGACGCCGTGACGCGGCCGAGCCCGTCGCGCGAGAACACGGTTTCGGTCACTACCGAACCGGCCAGGAGATTGCCCGCGACCACGCCCGCCAGGGTGAGCGCGGGCAGTCCGGCGTTGCGCAGCGCGTGTCCGAAGTGGACTCGACGACGGCTCGCGCCTTTCGCCCGCACCACTTCGATGTACGGCTCGGCGAGCTGAGTTTGCAGGCTCTTCGCCAGCACCTGCGCGATGATCGCCCCGGTCGGCAGTGCGAGCGTGATCGCCGGGAGAACCAGCGACGCGAAACCGGTCGACCCGAGTGCCGGGAACAGCCGCAGCTGGAATGAGAACAGCTGGATCAGCAACAGCCCGACCCAGAACGTCGGCAGCGAAGTGCCCAGCGGCGGCAGGGAAAGCAGCAGCTGGCTCACCCAGCGGGTGCGGGTGAACGTGCCGAGCACGGCGATCCCGCCGCCGAAGACGATCGCGAGCACCAGTGCCAAGCCGGAGACGGCGAGCGTCGGCGGCAACGCGGCGAGGACCTGGTGGGTGGCGTCGTCGCCGGTGGCGATCGAGGTGCCGAAGTCGCCGTGCAGCGCGGCGAGGAGGTGCTTGCCGTACTGCACGAGGACCGGGTCGTCCAGCCCGTACTCGGCGCGCAGGGCGGCGATCTGCTCCGGCGACGCGCTGGGTCCGCCCTCGGCCGAGCCGAGTTTGGTGAGCACCGCATCCCCGGGCAGCAGGTACAGGATGACGAACGACAGCGTGAACGCCGCCCACAGCACCACTACGGCCTGCAGAACGCGGCGAAGCAGCGGAAACCCTTTCACGAGCCCGAAACCCAGGCGTCGAACAGCTGGAGCCGCGATGAAGCCTCGAAGCCCACGTCATGCGCGGTCGGTCCAACGCCGAGCACCTGCGTCAGCTCGAACACCGGGATCGAGTAGGCCTGCTCCACGATGGTCCGCTGCGCCTTTTCCGCCGCTGGCTTGCGCTTCGCGGGATCGACGGTGGCGGACTGTTCGGTCAGGGACGCGTCGAGCGGGTTGTCCGCGGGCAGCTTGCTGCGGTTGTTCGTCTTCGTGGAGAACTGCTGGCGCAGGATGTCCGGGTCGGCGCGGGTGACGTTGTACCAGAGGAAATCGTAGTCGCCGGCCTGCTGCAGGCGGGTGACCTCGGCGTTGGTGTGCAGCTCGATCTTCAGGTCGAAGCCGATCTTGCGCAGCTGCTGCTGGATCAGCTCCAGCACGCTCTGGTTCTGGTTGAACACCGGGGAGAACAGCACCGACGCGCCGAGCCGCTGCCCGTTCTTGGTCCGGATCCCGTCCGGGCCCGGGAGCCAGCCGTCGGACTGCAGCAGCGCCCGCGCGCCCGCCGGGTCGTAGGCGAGTTCCTGGGACAGATCCGTGTACAGCGGCGTCGCGGAGCCGAGGATACTCGTGGCGGGTTTGTAGTTCGGGGTGAGCACGGTGCTGGTGACTTCGGGCCGGTTCACGCCCTTCGACACCGCCTGGCGCACCTTCTGGTCGGCGAGGACGCCGCGGGTCACGTTCGCGTGCAGGTTGAACACGATGCCCGGGTTCGGCCGGACCGGTTCGGCGAACCCGTTGCCGGAGAACTGCGGTTCGTCCACCGGCTGGACGTCGGTAATCGCGTCGAGCTGGCCGGACGTCAGGCTGCCCGACCGCACGCCCGGCTCCGGCACCACGCGGAAGTCGATCTTGTCGACGTACGCCTCGCCCTGGTGCCGCCACAACGGCGAACCCCAGCGGTAGCCGGTGCGCTTGCTGAGCACGATGTTCTGGTTCGGCTTGAGGCTGGTGAACACGAACGGACCGGAGCCGATCAGTCCGGTGCCCTGGCAGCGCTGCTCGGCGGTGTGCCGGAACGCCGCCGGAGCGAGCACGCCGAGCGACATCGTGGAGCTGGCCTGCAGGAACTGCGCGCTGGGCTGGGTGAAATCGAGCCGGACGGTCGCCGGGTCGACCACCGTCGCGCCGCGGTAGGCGGCGAGGTAGCTGGACCCGAGCAGGGCCTTCGCGCCGAGCGCCTTGATGCCGTCGAAGCTGGTCTTCACCGCGGCGGCGTCCACGGGGGAGCCGTCAGAGAAGGTCGCGCCGGGGCGGAGGTGGAAGGTGAAGCTCGTGGAATCGGGGCTGACCGTCCAGCGGTCGGCGAGCCAGGGCGTGATCGCGCCGGTTTTCGGGTCCTGATCGGTGAGCGAATCGACCAGCTGACGGCCGACGTTCACCGAGGCGTTGGTGCTGACCTGCTGCGGGTCGATGCAGTCCGGATTGGACGAGATGCCCAGCCGGAGCGTGCCGCCCGGGCGCGGGGGACCGGCGTCCTGCGAGCCGGCCCCGCCCGCCGTGCCGCACGCGGCGAGCAGCAGCGGAAGGGCCAGCGCGAAGGCGGAACGGGACCGCGCGCGGGCGGGACGGCCGGGTCGGGGCGGGGTGTGGCGGGGCACGGAATTCCTCCAGCGGGGACGGAACGGATGCGTCCAGCTCACCCGTTCGCGGCGGTGCGCTGAAGCCTGTCCCAGCAGGTGAGCCGGTGTCCCGCGATCCGGCCGGGCGCGCCGGTTCCGGTTGACGGACAAGGAAAGGCGTGGCCCGCGCCCGCGTGATAACCGGAGGGGTTTTGTTCGGCGAGAAGGTCCGGGGAACGGGAGCATCCGGCGGTGCGCTGCGGAAAACCGGTTGCGGCGCGGGGGAGACTGGCGGACATGGCGGGGCGGGGTGGGAGCGGGCCGGCTTGGGTCCGGCTGCAAGCGGTGGCGGTGTCGGGTTCGACCTGTGAAGGGCTTTTGCTCGCGGCACTGCCCTTGCTGGCCGTGTCGATCACCACCGACCCGCGTGCGGTGTCGCTGGTGAACGTCGCCGGACAGGCGCCGTGGCTGCTGCTTTCGCTGTTCGCCGGGGTGGTGATCGACCGGGTCCGGCGGACGACCGTGCTCGCTTCCGCCTACGCGGTGCAGATCGTCGCCGCGCTCACGTTGGCGCTGCTCGGTTCCACCGGTTCGCTGAGCCTGCCCGCGCTGCTGGTGGTGGCGTTCGTGCTCACGACGGCGCAGGTGTTCGGCGACGGCGCGGCGGGCTCGGTGGTCCCCGAGGTCGTCACGCCGGATCAGCTCAACATGGCCAATTCCCGGCTGCAGGTGATCGACCGCGGCATGGTCCAGTTCGTGGTGCCTCCGGCGACTGGGCTGCTGATCGGCATCAGCGCGGGGTTGCCCGCGTGGCTGGCGGCCGTCGCTGCCCTGGTCGCGTTGCTGCTCGCGCGCGGGATCCCGTCGGCGAAACCGGTGAGTACGCCCGCGCATCCGCTGAAGGACCTCACGGCCGGGCTGCGCTATCTAGTCGGCACGCCGTTGCTGCGCTCGATCACCATCACGGTCGCGCTGGGGTCGTTCGCGGCGGCGGCGGGCAACTCGATGCTCGTCCTCTACGCCACGCAGGAACTGCATCTCGCGCCGTTCGGGTACGGCGTGCTGCTGGCCTGCCTGGCGGTCGGCTGGGTCGCGTCGTCGTTCTTCGTGGACCGGTTCGTGCGGCGGTTCGGCTACTCGACGGCGATGCGGATCGCGCAGGTGTGCGCGGTGCTGAGCCAGCTGCTGATCGCGATCGTGCCGCCGTGGCCGGTGCTGGTCGGCGCGGTGCTGATCTTCCTGACCTCGACGACGTTGATCTGGAACGTGTGCTCGCAGTCCAGCAGGCAGCGGTTCACGCCGTCGGAGCTGCTCGGGCGCGTGCTGACCAGCCACCGAGCGCTCGCCTGGGGCCTGACGCCGCTGGGCGCGCTCGCGGGCGGGTTCGTGGCCGTGCACTGGAGCTTGCGCGGGGTGTGGGTGATGGCGGCGGCGGTCCAGCTGCTCGGCACGACGCTCGTGTGGAGGCAGCTGACCCCGGCGGCGTTCCGGGACGCAGAGGCCGCGATGGCGCGCTGAGTCAGGCGCGCTTCGGCAGCTTCCAGCCGGGACGCGGGAAGTGGCAGGTGTAGCCGTTGGGGTAGTGCTGCAGGTAGTCCTGGTGCTCCGGTTCGGCTTCCCAGAAGTCCCCGGCGGGCGTCACCTCGGTGACGACCTTGCCCGGCCAGAGTCCGGAGGCGTCGACGTCGGCGATGGTGTCTTCGGCGATCTGCTTCTGCTCGTCGGTGGTGTAGAAGATGGCGGAGCGGTAGCTGGCGCCGATGTCGTTGCCCTGGCGGTTCTTGGTGCTGGGGTCGTGGACCTGGAAGAAGAACTCGAGCAGCGCGCGGAAGTCAGTCTGGTCCGGGTCGTAGGTGACCTCGATGGTTTCGGCGTGCGTGCCGTGGTTGCGGTAGGTCGCGTTCGGCACGTCGCCGCCGCTGTACCCGACGCGGGTCGCGGTCACACCGGGCTGGTGGCGGAACAGCTCCTCCATGCCCCAGAAACACCCGCCGGCCAGAATCGCCTTTTCTTCTGCCATTTCGCCTCCTCCGTGCCCGAACCGCTTCCGCCGCCATGCTAGTCGCCCGGCAGCAGCCCGAGGACGAGGGCGAGCGGCGGCCACGCGTCGCGCCCGTGGCGGGTGCAGGCGAAGGCCCGCAGCCGGACGTCCGGCCCGGTCAGCGCCACGACGGTGACGTCGGGCCGGGTCGGCCAGGACTCGGGCAGCAGGCCGACCCCGCCGCCCGCGGCGATCAGGTCCTGGACCAGGTCGAGGTTGTCCGCGCGGTGGGTGAAGCGCGGCGCGAACCCGGCCATCGACGCCAGCGTCCCGACGACCGTCTCGTCCGCGCCGTTGCGGGAGTTGCCGATCCAGTCGCGGTCGCGGAACGCGGCGAAGACCTCCAGCGTTCCGTTGCCTCGCAACCGTTTCGCGTCCACGCGCGGCACCGCGAGACCCCACGGCGCCGTCCACAGCGGACGGACGGCGAGCGACGGATCGGCGGGTGCCGGCGCGAGGTTGTAGTCGTAGGTGAGGGCGAGGTCGACGTCGTCGGTCCGGAGCTGGGCGAGCGCTTCGGCGGGCTCGTGCTCGCTGATCACGACACGGACTCGCGGATGGCGCTGCGCGAGGAGATCCGCGACCGGGAGCACCGCGTGCCGCACGCCGGTCCCGAACCCCGCGACCCGCACGGTCCCGGCGGGTTCGGCTTCCGGATCGAGGTCGACCCGGGCGGCCTCGACCGCGCCCAGGATGGTCACGGCGTGCTCGGCGAGCCGTCGCCCGGCGGGAGTGAGCCGCACGCGGCGGCCGTCCGGTTCGAGCAGCGCGACGCCGGTTTCCTTGGCCAGCACCGAGATCTGCTGGGAGACGGTCGACGTTGTGGTTTCGAGCACGTCCGCGACCGCACGCATCGAGCCGAGCCGCGACAACTCGAGAAGGAACTGCAGCCTGCGGGTGTCCATCGCCCGATTGTCCAGGATATCCGGACGGTACGTCCAGGATTGGCACGTGGACACGAACGGTCCCGATGGGTTCTCCTGGACAGCGTGCTTCCCTCCACTCCCCGGACCGGTGTCGTCCTCGCCGTCGGCGCCATGCTGTCCGTCCAGCTCGGACTGGCGGTTTCGGTCAGCCTCGCGAACCAGATCGGGCCGACCGGCGTCGCGTGGCTGCGGCTCGCGTGGGCCGGCGTGCTGCTCCTGGTGCTCGTGCGGCCGCGGCCGTCGGCGTTCCGCCGTCCTGCGTTGCTGACGTGCGTGGTGCTCGGGTTCGCGACCGCCGGGATGACGATCCTGTTCATGGTCGCCGCGACGCGGTTGCCGCTGGGCACGGCGAGCGCGCTGGAATTCCTCGGCCCGCTCACCGTCGCGATCGTGCGCGGCCGCGGCGGAACCCGGGTGTGGCCGGTGCTGGCGGCGGCCGGAGTGGTGCTGCTGACCCAGCCGTGGCAGGGCGGCACCGACCTGATCGGCGTCGGCTGCGCGCTCGCGGCGGCGGTGTGCTGGGGCGCGTACATCGTGCTGACGCAACGGGTCGGCGACGAGGTGTCGGGCCTGCGCGGGCTGGCGGTGTCGATGCCGGTGGCCGGTCTGGTCGCCACCTTCGTGCACGCCCCGGCGGTGGTCGGCGACCTGACCTGGCCGCTGGTGCTCGCCGGGCTCGGGCTCGCGGTGCTCGTGCCGGTGGTGCCGTTCAGCCTGGAAATGCTGGCGCTGCGCCGGTTGACGGCCTCGGCGTTCGGGACGCTGATGAGCCTGGAACCGGCGATCGCCCTCGTGCTCGGCTTGATCGTGCTGCACCAGGTGCCGAACGTCGCCGCCGCTGCCGGGATCGCGTTCGTGGTGGCCGCGGGCATCGGCGCGGAACGGACCGGGGCGCGGGAGCCGGTGAAGACCGCGGTCTAGGGCGGGTCCGAGAACCTCCGGGCCACGGGTGAAGCCCCGCGCTGTCCGGCGGAGAATCGCTTGGTCCCCGAGGGGTTTTCGGGCCTATTCTTGGTCGATGCGACTGGGCGGGGGGCCGGGCTGTGCGGGGGACGTCGCGGTGGTGGCTCGTTGCTGCGGTGCTGGGCGTGCTGGCGTTCGCGGTCTTCACCGCCGGGACAGCCTGGTCGCTGCTGTACCCCCGCTACGTGCTGGAAGACGGTGAGCTGGCGGCCGACTTCGCCGTTCTCGCCGGGTCATTGTCCTTGGCGGTGTTCGGCGTCTTCCGTGCCGGTCGGCCGGACGGCCGGGTCTCGGCGCGGGCGGACAGGCGGTGGCTGCCGTCGCGCGGCAAGCACGAAGGGCAGGCGGCGATCGACCTGGACGCCGAGATCCGGCGGTTGCGCCGCGCCGGCGTCAGGGCGTGGGGATTCGCGGGGTGCTGGTTCGTCGTTCTCGTCGGATGCGTCGTGGGAATGGTCCGCATGGAGTCGTCGGCGGAGACCCTGCTGGCTACGGGGGCCCGGACCGCGGGGGAGGTGCTGAGCGTCGACGACCCCGTGGGCGGGCGCGGGGCTTCGTCGATGCGGGTGCGCTACGCGGCAGGCGGCACGAGTTGGACTGCCGAGATCGTGCGGAACTCCGGCCGGAGCTACTCGCCGGGCGAAAGCGTGACGGTGGTCTACGACCCGGCGGACCCCGACGACGTGCGGACCACCGAGGAGCAGAACGACAACCAGGCTCTCGTCGGGTTTTCTGTGGTGCCGGGGATTCTGGCTGTGGTCTGCTTGCCTTTCGCGCTGGTGGCGGCCGTGGGGTGGCGCCGGCGGCACCGGGAAGTGCGCCGTACCGGTTGGCGGGCGGCGGAGGTGACGGTCGTGCCCGACCCCGCGCGCAGGTCCCGGCGTGGACCGGTCGTCCTGGTGCGGTACCGAGACGGCTCCGGAATCCGCTTGCGCCAAGGCATGTCGACTCGCGGGTGTGCCGTCGTGCAGGAAACGCCGGCCTGGGTGGGCGGAACGGGACGGGACATGGTCGTGCTGTTCTCGCACGGCCGGTGGAGGCAACGGCCGAACGCCATGCCCGCCGTCGCCGAGTCCGAGCGAGTCTGGCGCTGGTCCGACCTGGTGCGGTGATCCGACCTCGCCTCCCGATGCGCGGCGGAAGACGTTCTACGCTGGCGGCATGCAGGTGGAGATCTGGAGCGATGTCGTGTGCCCGTGGTGCTACCTCGGGAAGGCGCGGTTCGAGAAGGCGCTGGCCGGATTCGAGCACCGGGACGAGGTGACCGTGACGTACCGGTCGTTCGAACTGGACCCCGGCAAGACCGGGACCGAGCCGTTGCTGGACATGCTCACCGCGAAGTACGGGCCGCAGGCCGCCGAGATGGAGCAGCGGGTCGCCGGGCTCGCGGCGGCGGAAGGGCTCGGCTACCGGACGGACCGGGAGATCGGCAACACCTTCGACGCGCACCGCCTGCTGCACCTGGCCCGCGAAAAGGGGCTGGAGAACGAGATGGTGTCGGCGTTGTTCCGCGCGAATTTCGCCGAGGCTCGGCCGGTGTTCACTTCGGACGTGCTGGCCGATGTCGCCGAGGAAGCCGGATTGCCGCGCAGCGAGGCCGAAGCGGTGCTGGCGGACCCGTCCCGCTACGCGGAGGCGGTGCGGGCCGAGGAACGCGAAGCCACGGAACTGGGCGCGGGAGGAGTGCCGTTTTTCGTGCTGGGACGACGGTTCGGGGTGTCCGGCGGGCAGTCGGTGGAGGTTTTCGCGCAGGCGTTGGAGAAGGCCTGGGCGGCGTCTGCGGGGAGCTGAGCCCGGCTGCTGGGGAGCAGCCGGGCGTCGGTTCCGGTGCGGTTATTCGGACCAGGTGCTGAGGCGGTTGAGCAGACGTTCGAGCACCTGCGGGTCCGCGGTGACGGGTTCGCCGGACACGGGTTCGTCCACCAGCGTGCGGCGGTCGCCTCGGCGCGGGAGGCGGACCTGTCCGGCGGAAATCCCGCCGGGCAGCGCCAGTTCGCACCACGTGGTGCGGCCGCCGCGTTCGCCGGGGCGTACGCCGATCCGTTCGTCGCGCGGCGGGGTCGGGGCGACGAGGTCGTCGTCGACCTCGATGACGAGCCGGTCCCCGCGCAGCTGCAGCCGGACGGTCACGAAGGCGGGCGCGGACGGGCTGCTCTGGTCGACGACGTCGCCCACGAGCCGGACCGCGGCGTTCGTGACCTGCTCCAACATCGGCATCAGGGACCAGTCGGTCAGGATCAGGCGGACGAACAGCTCGGTGCACGGGACCGCGCTCGGCTGCGCCACCAGCCGGAGGTCGTCCACCTGGGTAGTGCGCGTGCTCAAGCGTCACCTTCCTCCTCGGCGAGCGGTCCGATCGGCCGGGACCGTGCGGGCATCATGCCACCGTCGCCGCACCGCGCTGCGGCGGGAGGGCGGTGTCCGGGAGAACCGCAGGTCACGCGCCTCCGCCGCGGAACTCCTATGCTGGCCCGATGTCGGCAGAGTCGGCCCGGTGGGCGATCCAGGACTTGATCATGACCTACGCCGCGCGCATCGACGCGGGCGATCTGGCCGGAGTGGGCGAACTGTTCCGCGACGGCACCCTGCACAGCGGCGGCGGCCGGACCGGGCGGGAGGCCGTGGAGAACTGGTTCCGCGCCATCCTGGTCATCCATCCCGACGGCACGCCGAGGACCCGCCACGTGACGACGAACGTCCGGATCACGGCGGGGGAGGACACGGCTTCCGCGCACAGCTACTTCACCGTTTTCCAAGCCGCGGAAGGCTTTCCGCTGCAACCCATCGCCGCCGGGCATTACGACGACCGGTTCGTCCGGCGCGGGGACGAGTGGCTGTTCGCGGAGCGGACGCCGGTGCTGCAGATGACCGGGGACCTGACGCGGCATCTGCGGATGGACGTCGTGCGGGCGGCCAGTTCCGCCGGGTAACGGGTGGTCCAGACCTCGCTCGCGGCAGTACGTGAGGGGAACCCTGAGGGAATCTGATTCCGTCAGGGGAACCCTCACGCACGCCCGTGAGGGTTCAGTCCTGTTTGCTCAGCTTCCGCCGCAGGCCGCGCCCGGCGGCGAGGGCCGGGAACGCCAGCAGCGCCCCGGCCCCGAGCGGGATTCCCTGCTGCCACGCGGGGGCCCCGAGAGCGGCGGGCGCGGCTTGCGGGTCGTGGTCGCTGACGCCGCCCCAGCGCGACGGCGGCAGGACGATCACCCGTGCCTTGCCGATGACGTCGTCCACCGGAACGGTGCCGTTCACCCCGCCGCCGCCCTGGCAGCGGGAGTCGCACGAGTTCTCGCGGTTGTCGCCCATCACCCAGAGGCTGCCCTTCGGGACGGTGACCGGGGCGAAGGTCTGCCGCGCCGTCGGCGGCTGGTCGAGCCAGTGCACGTACGGCTCGTCGAGCGGTTTGCCGTCGACCAGGACGCGGCCCTGCGGGTCGCAGCACTGGACGGTCTGGCCGCCGACGGCGATCACGCGTTTCACGAAGTCGCGCTCGTCCGGCGGCGCGAAGCCGACGAGGGAACCGAGGCCGCGCAACGTCTTCGTGAAGAAGTTGCCCGACTCCTGCGGCGCGATCTCGTTAGCGGTCCACGGCTGCGGGCCGCGGAAGACGATGACGTCGCCCGGGGCGGGGTCGGTGAAGTCGTAGGTGACGCGGTCGACGACGACCCGGTCGCCGAAGCAGCCGTCGCAGCCGTGCAGCGTCGTCTCCATCGACGCCGACGGGATCAGGAACACCTTCGCGACGAACTGCTGGATCAGGATCGTCAGCACCAGCGCGATCCCGATCAGGATCGGCAGCTCCTGCCAGAACGGGCGCTTGCGCCGCCCCTTCCTGGGCGGCTCCTCCGCGCCGGGACGGTCGGATCCGGACTCGCCGGGGGCGGGGGCTGGGGGGATCGGGTCGGCCACGCCGTCAGGCTACCCAGATCCGCGCGCCCGGCGGCGGACCGCGCGCGGCCACGATCGGGGGGTCGTGCCGGTGAGCGGGACGGCAACCGGAGAATTCGCCCGCGGGGAAGGAAAACGGGCCGGAACCGGGGACGGATTCCGGAATCCAGCGCCAGCCGGAGCGCCGCGGCACGGTTTGCGTCACGGCGAGACCGGAGTGGGGCGTCGGTCGAGTGGGGTCAGCTGCTCGACGAATTCCGCGACTCGATGGCGTCACGTGTACCGGCTGTGCGCGAGCGCGGAGGCGAGGACGAAGGAAGAACCGACGCGGGTATGCACCTTGCGATGCAACGGTAATCGGACGCGACTACTTCTCGAACGACCCGTGCCTGCCCGCGCCCGCGGCGAACCGGGTAGCACCCGCGAGCGTGTCCGATTCCAAGGACCGAATCCCGTGCCGGAATTCGTTCTCCAGTGCGGATTCCTCGCTCAAGGACTCGCTTTCCAGCAATGCCGCCCGGTCCTCGCGCAAGCAGGTCTGCGGAAACGCGGCGATGTCCCGCGCGAGGGCGATCGCGGCGGGCAGGGACTGCCCGGCAGGCACGACGCGGTTCGCCAAACCGATCCGGTGCGCTTCCGCCGCGTCGACCGGGCGGCCGGTGAGCACCAGGTCGAGCGCGTGGCTCCGGCCGATCAGCCGCGGCAGCCGCACCGTGCCGCCGTCGATCAGCGGGACTCCCCAGCGGCGGCAGAACACGCCGAACACCGCCGTTTCTTCGACGATCCGGAGGTCGGCCCAGATCGCCAGCTCCAGCCCGCCCGCGACGGCATGGCCGGACACCGCCGCGAGCACCGGCTTGCGCAGCCGCAGGCGCGTCGGTCCCATCGGGCCGTCGCCGTCCGGCTCGGTGCGGTTGCCGTGCCCTTCGCTGACCGCCTTGAGGTCCGCGCCCGCGCAGAAAGTCCCGCCGACGCCGTACAGCACCGCGACCGAGGCGTCCGAGGCGTCGAATTCCCGGAAGGCGTCGGCCAGCGCCTCGGCGGTGGCGCGGTCGACGGCGTTGCGCCGCTCCGGCCGGTTGATGCCGATGGTGGTGACCGGACCGTCGTGCTCGACCAGCACAGTGCTCACGCGGGGCCTCCTGGGGGAAGAAGCGGCTGTCCGGGCAGCATGCCACGCCCCGTAGGCTCCGGCACTGGTGTCGGCACGGGAAGGGGAGTGCGAAATGGACGGCCTGGCCGTGTTCGGGTTCGAGCTGGGGGTGCTCAAGCGGGTCCGCCGCGCGGGCTGGTGGCAGGCGGGCGTTCGCGACCCCGAGTCGGTGGCCGAGCACAGCCTCCGCGCGGCGCAGCTGGCCGCGCTGCTCGCCGCCGAGGAAGGCGCGAACCCCGAGCGCGCGGCGTTTCTCGCGCTGTGGCACGACACCCAGGAGACCCGCACCGGCGACCTGCCGCACACCGCCGCGCCGTACCTGACGAAGCCGGAACCGAGGGCGATCACGGCTGACCAGACCGCGAGCCTCCCGCGTGCGTCGGCGGAAACCGTGCAGTCGGCGGTAGACGAGTACGAAACGCGCGAGTCGCCCGAAGCGCGATGCGCGAAGGACGCCGACAAACTCGAGATGCTTTTCCAGGCCCTCGAATACCGCGCGACCGGAGTCTCCACAGTGGACGAATGGCTCGCGTCGGCGCAGGCAGGGCTCTTCACCGAAACCGCCCGGCGCGTCGCCGAAGCAGCCTTGGCGACGTCGCCGCTGTCGTGGCGCTCCCGTTAGACCTCACCCACATGGGCGCACTTTTGGTTTAAGACTGACCTCTCTGGGAAAGATCCAAAGTACGACCATCTCGGGGAGGCACAGGATGAACCGGAAACTCACGGCAACACTGGCCAGTATCGCGGCGATGGCGGCAACGATCGGATTCTCCGCGACCGCGGAGGCGGCGGGCCCGCCGTGCGGCCCCCAGGCGAAGGCGTGCCTGAAGCTCTCGGCGAACACGGCGTGGCTGATGGACAACGGCAAGGTCACCCGCGGCGGCGTGCCGGTCACCGTCGGCAAGCCCAAGTACCCGACCCCGGTCGGCACGTTCCGCGTGCAGTACAAGGACATCGACCACTACAGCAAGCAGTTCCACGGTCCGATGCCGTACTCGGTCTTCTTCACCAACACCGGGGTCGCGTTCCACCAGGGCAGCCTGAAGGTCCAGTCGCACGGCTGCGTCCACCTCTCGCACGCCGACGCGGTGGCGTTCTTCAATGCGCTGCAGCCGGGCGACGTGGTGCAGGTCGTGCGGTAGTCACCCGACGGGCATCGGCCGCCGCAGCGCTTGCCGGCGCAGGCGGCCGAACCCCCTCGGATTGTTGAGGCCGAACACCGCCACGGTCTGCCCGTCGCGGTGATAGGTAGCCAGGAAGGACTCGTCGTCCGGACTGCCGTCGGCGAAGCGCACCTCGTCCTCCGGCGCGGGATGTCCGGCGAGCTGGATGGTCCCGGCGTACTGATCGGACCAGACGTAGCCGCTCGGCTCGTACTCCCGGACCACTTGCCCGGCCAGCAGATTGGCGACCGCGACCGAAGCCTGTTCGGTCGCGTTTGTCCAGTGCTCGTGCCGCGTACCCGCCGGCCCGTACGACGCGACGTCGCCCGCCGCGACCACGTTCGGCAGCGAAGTGACCAGACCGGCATTGGTGCGGACGCCGTTGCTCACCGCCAGCCCGGAGCCGTCGAGCCACTCGACCGCCGGCACCATCCCGATCCCGGCGACGACCACGTCAGCGGGCAGATTCTCGCCGGTTTCCAGCTGTACCCCGGTGACCCGGCCGGAGAGCGTGGAAAGTCCGGCCACCGAGGTGCCACAGCGCAGAGTGACGCCGTTCCGGTCGTGCAGGCGCGCGCAGATCGAGCCGAGTTCCCGACCCAGCACGCGGGCCATCGGCGTCGGCAGCGCCTCCAGCACGGTGACCTCCAAGCCCAGGCTGTTGGCCGTCGACGCCACTTCGGCCCCGATGAACCCGCCGCCCACGATCACCACGCGCGCACCGGGAACCAGCTCGTCGCGCAGGGCGAGCGCGTCGTCCAAGGTGCGCAGAACATGAACTCCGGCAACGGATTCCGTCCCCGGCAAGGCGCGCGCACGGCCACCGGTCGCCAGGACCACGCCGTCCGCTTCCAGCTCCCCGTCCGACAGCACGAGGCGGCCGGTCGCCGGGTCGAGCCGTTCCGCCCGGGTGCCGAGCCGGACGTCCAGCGAAGCCAGATCGTCGGCGTCGAGCAGGTCCAGCGACTCGCGCGACGCGGACCCGGCCAGGAACGCCTTCGACAGCGGCGGCCGGTCGTAGGGGAGATGCGGCTCTTCGCCGACGAGCACCACCCGGCCGTCGAACCCCTGGGCGCGCAGCTCCTGCGCGGCACGGGCGCCGGCGAGCGAGGCGCCGACGATCGCGACCGTTTTCACGCGGCGTCCTCGGCGGCGTCGGCGAGCACGTAGATCACGCCCTCGTCGACGTGCACCTGGTACGTGCGCACCGGCTGCTTGGCGGGCAGGCAGGACGGCATCCCGGTGCGCAGGTCGAACAGCGCCGCGTGCAGCGGGCACTCCACGAAGCATCCTTCGAGCCAGCCGTCGGCCAGTGACGCGTCCTGGTGGGTGCAGGTGTCCCCGATCGCGTACAGCTCTCCGTCGGCGTTGAAGACGGCGATGGGCTCGGGCCCCGCGATCCGGACGGACTCGCCCGGGGGCAGCTCGTCCACAGTGCACGCGCGCAGCATTGATTCCTCCGAAGCCAGTGATTGTTGCGTATTGAGGAACACCCGACGTGATACGCAACAGAGTCTGGGCGTGCCGGAGGGGCGCCGTCAAGAGGTTCCGGGGTGGAGTTTTTCGGAGCGCAGTTCCGGATGAAAGCCCTGGTCGAGGGCGGTTCCCGCGAACGGGTGCGGCACCGCCGCGGGTGCTTGACAGCGCCCCCGCTGAGCCTCATCTTGTTCCGGAGAGGGCAACAAGACGCGTAATACGCAACTTCGATCGTGTGTGAGAGGAGCCCTGCCGGTGACCGCTGTCGACCTCCCGCAGAGCCTGCTGCCGACCCTTCCCGGGCCGCACTACACCGACCCGGCGATCTTCGCCCGGGAGCAGGAGCGGATCTTCGAAGCGGGGTGGTTCTGCGCGGTGCGCAGTGCCGACCTGCCGTCGCCCGGCTCGTTCGAGACCGTGCAGGTCGGTCGCGAAAGCGTGTTGATCGCGCGCGGCCGCGACGGGGCGTTGCGCGCGTTCCTGAACGTGTGCCGCCACCGCGGCGCGCGACTGTGCACCGACGAGAAGGGTTCGGTGAAGCGCGCTTTCCAGTGCATGTACCACGCCTGGACCTACGGTCTCGACGGAAAGCTTGTCGCCGCCCCGAATCTGACCGGGATGCCGGACGTCGACCGCGTCGAATACGGCCTGACGGCGGTGCATCTGCGCGAATGGCTCGGCTACGCCTGGGTTTGCCTCGCCGAAGAAGCACCGTCCTTTGCGGACACTGTGCAGGCGGACGTGAGCGCGCGGCTCGGCGGTCCGGGCGAGATCGAGGCGTACGGGATCGAGAATCTGGCGCTGGGCCGGCGCATCGAGTACGACGTGCGCGCGAACTGGAAGCAGATCATCGAGAATTTCATGGAGTGCTACCACTGCGCGACGATCCATCCGGAACTCACCGAGGTGCTCCCGGAGTTCGCCGACGGGTACGCCGCGCAGTATTTCGTCGGCCACGGCGCGGAATTCGGCTCGGACGTCACCGGGTTCACTGTGGACGGAGGCGACGGTCTGCAGCGCCTCCCGGGCGTCGGCGAGCACCAGGACCGCCGGTACTACGCGATCACGATCCGCCCGCAGGTGTTCGTGAACCTGGTGCCGGACCACGTGATCGTGCACCGGATGTTCCCGCTCGCCCCGGACCGCACGCTCGTCCGCTGCGACTGGCTGTACCTGCCGGAGGTCGTGGAGTCGGGCGCGGACCTCGACCGTTCGGTGGAGCTGTTCCACCGCGTGAACCAGCAGGATTTCGAGGCGTGCGAACGGTGCCAGCAGGCGATGGGCTCGCGCGCCTACGCCCGCGGCGGCGTGCTGGTGCCGAGCGAACACCACATCGGAGAGTTCCATGCCTGGGTGCGCGCCCAGGTCGGCGACTAGGACGCTAGATCAGCGCCCGGATCGCCTTCTCGAAACCGGTCACGTGCTCGAGCGTCAGCGCCGAAGCCTTCTTCGCGTTCCCCTCGGCGATCGCCGTCAGCAGCGGCGAGTGCTCGTCCACGTGCCCGGCCATGCCGCGCAGCCGGGGGAGGAACACGCACCAGATCCGGGTCGCGAGGTTGTCGT
This sequence comes from Amycolatopsis sp. Poz14, assembly GCF_006704225.1. Lineage (NCBI taxonomy): Bacteria > Bacillati > Actinomycetota > Actinomycetes > Pseudonocardiales > Pseudonocardiaceae > Amycolatopsis > Amycolatopsis sp. Poz14. The sequence goes on along the minus strand of NZ_JACLHD010000001.1, from coordinate 6,390,009 downwards.
AATGAACGAGCGTGTCTTCGAAGAACGGATTGTGCACGCAGCGGTAGATCGCGCGGTGGAGTTCGAGATCGGTGCGCAGGAGTTCGGCGTTTTCCCTCGGTGTGGCCGAATCCAGCTGGTCGCGCAGCCGGACCAGATCGGCGCGGTCCTCGTCGGTCGCGCGCGTGGCGGCGGACGCCGCGGCGGTCGGTTCGAGGGTGCGCCGGACCTCGGAGATGTGGGCGAGGTCGGAGATGTTGACGTCCGTGGCGAACGTGCCGCGACGCGGGTACGCGACCACGAGCCGTTCGGTTTCGAGGCGCTTCAGCGCTTCGCGGATCGGCGTGCGGCCCATGTCGAGGACGCTGCCCGCCCACTCCTCGTTGATCGGGTCGCCCGGCTTGATGTCGAGCATGACGAGGCGGTCGCGCAGGAACTCGTAGGCGCGTTCGGCCAGCGACGGTGCGGCGGCCGGGATGACGTGGTTGACCGGGGTGCTCACCCGGCTTACTCTACAGCGAAGATTGATATATCAGTAGTCGACCAGTCGTCCGATACAGGAGGCCAGCCGGAATGACCACGACGGACCAGCCCCGGCCGCCGGGCGCGGACCTCCCGGACCATCCGGATTTCCTCTGGCGGGACCCGGAGCCGCGGCGCGCGTACGACGTCGTCGTGGTGGGCGGCGGCGGGCACGGCCTCGCCACCGCCTACTACCTCGCCAAGGTGCACGGCATCACGAACGTCGCCGTGCTGGAGAAGGGCTGGCTCGCCGGCGGGAACATGGCCCGCAACACGACGATCATCCGCTCCAACTACCTGTGGGACGAAAGCTCCGGCATCTACGAGCACTCGCTCAAGCTGTGGGAGGGCCTCGAGGAAGACCTCGGCTACCCGATCCTGTTCAGCCAGCGCGGCGTGCTGAACCTCGCGCACAGCCTGCAGGACGTCCGCGACAGCGTGCGCCGGGTGAACGCCAACCGGCTCAACGGGATCGACGCGGAATGGGTCGACGCGGACGGGGTCAAGGAACTCTGCCCGATCGTCAACACCTCGCCGGACGTCCGGTACCCGGTGCTCGGCGCGACCTACCAGCCGCGCGCCGGGATCGCCAAACACGATTACGTGGCTTGGGGTTTCGCCCGCGCGGCGGCCGCGATGGGCGTCGACCTGATCCAGAACTGCGAGGTCACCGGCATCGACACGCGGGACGGCAAGGTCGTCGCGGTCGAGACGAGCCGGGGCCGGATCGCCGCCGGGAAGGTCGCGCTGTGCGCGGCCGGGCACAGTTCGGTGCTGGCGCGGATGGCCGGGATCGACCTGCCGCTGGTGTCGCATCCGCTGCAGGCGCTCGTGTCGGAACTGCTCGAACCGGTGCACCCGACGGTGGTGATGTCGAATGCCGTGCACGTCTACGTTTCCCAGGCGCACAAGGGCGAACTCGTGATGGGCGCGGGCATCGACTCCTACGCCGGCTACGGCCAGCGCGGCGCGTTCCACATCATCGAGGACCAGATGGCCGCCGCGCTGGAGCTGTTCCCGGTGTTCGCGCGGGCGCACCTGCTGCGGACCTGGGCGGGCATCGTCGACGTGACCCCGGACGCGTCGCCGATCGTCGGGCTGACCCCGGTGGAGAACCTGTACCTCAACTGCGGCTGGGGGACCGGCGGGTTCAAGGCCACGCCGGGCGTCGGCGACTGCTTCGCGCACACCGTCGCGAAGGGCAAACCGCATCCGTACGCCGAACCGTTCGCCCTCGACCGGTTCACCACCGGCGCGCTCGTCGACGAGCACGGCGCCGCCGCCGTCGCGCATTAGGAGCCACTGTGCAGCTGATTCCCTGCCCCTGGTGCGGTCCCCGCGAGGAGACCGAATTCCACTACGGCGGCCAAGCCCACGTCGCGTACCCGCAGGAACCGGCGGCGCTGTCGGACGAGGAGTGGGCGAAGTACGTCTTCTTCCGCGCCAACCCGAGCGGCCCGCTCGCCGAGCGCTGGACGCACAGCGCGGGCTGCCGCCGCTGGTTCAACGCCGTCCGCGACACCCGCACCCACGAACTCGCGGCGGTCTACCGCCTCGACGAACCCCGGCCGGTGATCCCATGACCTTCCGCCTCCCCAGCGGCGGCCACGTCGACCGCGACACCCTGCTCCAGTTCACCTTCGACGGCCGCGTCCTCACCGGGCACCCCGGCGACACGCTCGCGTCCGCGCTGCTCGCCAACGGCGTGCACCAGGTCGCGCGGAGCGTCAAGCTCGGCCGTCCGCGCGGCATCATGGCGGCCGGGGTCGAAGAGCCGAACGCGGTGGTGCAGCTGGAAAAGCCGTTCCCCGAACCGATGCAGACCGCGACCACCGTCGAGCTGTACGACGGCCTGGTCGCGCGCAGCCTCTCCGGCCAGGGCCGGCTGGCGACCGAACCGGACCCCGCGAGGTACGACGCGAAGCACCTGCACTGCGACGTGCTCGTGGTCGGCGCCGGTCCGGCCGGGCTCGTCGCGGCCCGCACGGCGGCACGGGCCGGAGCGCGGGTCGTGCTGGTGGACGACCAGCCCGAACCCGGCGGTTCGCTGCTCGGCTCGAATGAGTACCTCGACCTCAAGCCCGCGATCGAGTGGGCCCGCGCGATCGCGGACGAGCTCCGTGCGACCTCGGACGTCGAAGTACTCGACCGGACCACCGCCTTCGGTGCGTACGACGACGGTTTCGTCCTGGCTGTGCAGCACCGGACGTCCGGCGCGGCCCGGCAGCGCGTCTGGCGGATCCGCGCGCAGCAGACCGTCCTGGCGACCGGCGCGCACGAACGCCCGATCGTGTTCCCGGACAACGACCGCCCCGGCATCCTCCTCGCCAACTCCGCACGGACGTACCTGCACCGGTACGGCGTCGTCCCCGGCCGCCGCGCCGTCGTGTTCACCATGGACGATTCCGCCTACGCCGCCGCGATCGACCTCGCCGACGCTGGCGTGGAAATCCCGCTGGTGGTCGACGTCCGCCCGGCCGCCCCGGAAAACTGGGCCGCCGCCTGCGCGGAACGGGGGATCGAAGTCCGGGCCGGGGCCGCGGTGACCGGGACGGAAGGGACCGAACGCGTCACCGGCGTGCGCGTAGCCGAGGAACTGGTCCCGTGCGACACGCTCCTGGTCTCGGGCGGCTGGACCCCGGCGGTCCACCTGTTCAGCCAGCAGCGCGGCCCCCTGCGCTACGAACCCGCGCTCGGCGCGTATCTCCCGGACGGCGACCTCCCGACCGCGCGCGTGGCAGGCAGCGCCAACGGAACCTTCGACTTCGCCGGGTGCGTGCGAGAAGGCCGGGAGGCTGTCGCCGGGGCACCGGAGGAGAACCCGCTCCCGGTCTCGGACGCGCGTCCCCGCGAGCTGGCCCCCGCCGTCGAATGGCAGATCCCCGGCGCGGAGTCCGAAGTGGACACCCGCTTCGTGGACCTCCAGCGCGACGCCACGGTCTCCGACGTGCTCCGCGCGACCGGCGCGGGCCTCACCTCGCTGGAGCACGTCAAGCGCTACACGACCATCGGCACGGCGCACGACCAGGGCAAAACCTCCGGCATGCTCGCCGCCGGGATCACCGCCGAAGCCCTCGGCGTCGACCTCGCGGACCGCCGCCCGACCACCTACCGCCCGCCGTACACGCCCGTCGCCTTCGCGGCGCTGGCCGGGCGGAACCGCGGCGAGCTGCACGACCCCGTCCGCGTCACCGCGCTGCATTCGTGGCACGTCGAGCACGGCGCGGAATTCGAGAACGTCGGCCAGTGGAAGCGCCCGTGGTACTACCCGCAGCCGGGGGAGGACTTGGATGCCGCGGTCCGGCGCGAATGCCTTGCCGCCCGCACCGACGTGGCCATGATGGACGGTTCCACCCTCGGCAAGATCGACGTGCAAGGCCCGGATGCCGCCGAGTTCCTCGACATGCTCTACACGAACCTGATGAGCACGCTCAAGGTCGGCCGGATCCGGTACGGCGTGATGTGCGGCGTCGACGGGATGGTGATCGACGACGGCACCGTCATCCGCGTGGCCGAGGACCGTTTCCTCGTCACCACGACCACCGGCAACGCCGCGATGGTGCTGGACTGGATGGAGGAGTGGCTGCAAACCGAGTGGCCGCACCTGCGCGTGTTCGCCACCTCGGTCACCGAGCACTGGGCCACCGTCGCGCTCGTCGGCCCGCGTTCGCGCGAGATCCTGGCACGCCTCGCACCGGAGCTGGACGTCAGCAACGACGCCTTCGGCTTCATGGCCTGGCGCGACGCCGAGGTGGCCGGGATCGCCGCGCGGGTGTGCCGGATCAGCTTCTCCGGCGAGCTCGCGTACGAGATCAACGTGCCCTCTTGGTACGGCCTCGCGCTCTGGGAAGCGCTGGCGGCGCAAGGAATCACGCCGTACGGCACCGAAACCATGCACGTCCTGCGCGCGGAGAAGGGCTACCCGATCATCGGCCAGGACACCGACGGCACGGTCACCCCGCAGGACCTCGGCATGAGCTGGGCGGTGTCCAAGAAGAAGGCCGACTTCCTCGGCAAACGGTCCTTCTCCCGGGCGGAAAACCTGCGTCCGGACCGCAAGCAGTTCGTCGGCCTGCTGCCGGCCGATCCGACGGTGCTGCTGCCGGAGGGCGCGCAGATCATCGAGACCGCGCACGTCCCGAAGCCGCCGGTCCGCATGCTCGGCCACGTCACCTCCAGCTACCCGAGCGCCGCGCTGGGCCGCACCTTCGCGCTCGCCCTCGTCCGCTCCGGCCGGGAACGGATCGGGGAGACCCTGTACGTCCCGGTCGGCGACGAGGTGGTGCCGGTGACGGTGACCGAATCCGTGCTCTACGACAAGGAGGGGACCCGTCGTGACGGCTAAGACCCTGTCTCCGCTCGCGGAGCACGCGAGCCTGCTCGCCGGCTGCGCGCCGGCCGTGCTCGCCGAGGAACGCCCGTTCGTCTCGCAGCTCAACGTCCGCATCCGGGAAGGCCACGACGCCGCGGCGGCCGTGCTAGGCACCGCGCTGCCGGACGTCTGCCGGTTCACCAGCGGCATCGGCGACGTCCTGTGGCTCGGCCCGGACGAGTACCTCGTGCTCGGCGCGCCCGAAGGCACCGAACAAGCATTGCGGGAAGCGATCGCCGTCGGCGCGGTGACCGACGTGTCCGCGCAGCGCACCACGGTGCGGCTGGCCGGACCGGCGGCCCGCGGCGTCCTGGCGCACGGCTGCGCCGTCGACCTCCACCCGAAGGCCGCGCCGCCGGGCACCTGCGTCCAGACGCTGTACGCCCGCACCGGAATCGTCCTGCTGGTGCGGGAAGCGGGCGAGTTCACCGTGCTCGTGCGCCAGTCGTTCGCCCCCTATTTCGCCGCCTGGCTCGCCGACGCGGCGCTGGAATACCGAGAGGAGGAGTCTTGACCCAGTTCACCTTGACCCTGCACTGCCCCGAGCGCTCCGGGATCGTGCACGCCGTGACGACGTTCCTCGTGAGCAACGGCTGCGACATCGTCGAGCACCAGCAGTTCGACGACGACGTGCACGGGGAACTGTTCCTGCGCACCGAATTCGCCTGCGCCGGACCGGCCACTGTGGACGATCTCACCCGCGAGTTCGACGTCGTCGCCCGCGACTACGCCATGCGGTACCGGTTCTCCGACCGCACCCCGGACCGGCTGCTGGTGATGGTGTCGAAGGCCGGGCACTGCCTCAACGACCTCCTCTTCCGCTGGCGCGCGGGCGCGCTCGTCGCGGAAATCGCGCTCGTCGCGTCCAATCACGAGGACCTGCGCCCGATGGCCGAGGCCGCCGGACTGCCGTTCGTGCACATCCCGGTCACCCCGGCGACCAAGCCGGAGGCCGAACAGCGCCTCCTCGACCTGGTGCGGGACCACGACATCGACCTCGTCGTGCTGGCCCGGTACATGCAGGTCCTCTCCGACGAGCTGTGCCAGAAGCTGCAGGGCCGCGCGATCAACATCCACCACTCGTTCCTGCCCGGGTTCAAGGGCGCGAAACCGTACGCGCAGGCCTACGACCGGGGCGTCAAGTACGTCGGCGCGACCGCGCACTACGTGACCCCCGAACTCGACGAGGGCCCGATCATCGAACAAGAGGTGCAGCGGGTCGACCATTCGCACTCGCCGCGCGCGCTCGCGACCGTCGGCCGCGACGCCGAAGCCCTCGCGCTTTCCCGCGCGGTGCGCTGGCACTGCGAGCGGCGCGTTCTCCTCAACGGCAACCGGACCGTCGTCTTCCGCTGACCTATCCCAGGGAGTTCTCATGACCCGTGTCGTGATCATCGGCGCCGGAATCGTGGGCGCGAACCTCGCCGACGAGCTGACCCTGCGCGGCTGGACCGACGTCACCGTGCTCGACCAGGGCCCGCTGCCGCTGACCGGCGGTTCGACGTCGCACGCGCCCGGGCTGGTGTTCCAGACCAACCCGTCCAAGGCGATGACGGAATTCGCCGGCTACACCGTCGCGAAACTGCTCGACCTCGGCTGTTTCGAGCAGGTCGGCGGCATGGAGGTGGCCAGCACCGCCGCGCGCTGGGAGGACCTGAAACGCAAGCACGGCTGGGCGACGTCGTGGGGCGTCGAGGCGCGGCTGATCGACCCGGACGAATGCGTGCGCCGCTGGCCGATGCTCGACCAGAACCGGATCTACGGCGCGTTGTACGTCCCGACCGACGGGCTCGCCGTCGCCTCGCGCGCGGTGGACGAGCTGATCAAGCGCGCTTCCGCGCGCGGCGCCCGGTTCGTCGGCTCGACCCGCGTGACCGGCATCGAGCAGGCGCACGGGCACGTCACCGGCGTCAAGACGGGCGACGACGTGGTCCCGGCCGACATCGTGGTGTCCTGCGCCGGATTCTGGGGCCGGGAGATCGGCGAGATGGCCGGCATGACCGTGCCGCTGCTGCCGCTCGCGCACCAGTACGCGAAAACGGGCCAGCTCGCCGAACTCGCCGGGGCCGACCCGGTGCACCCGGCGCTGCCGATCCTGCGGCACCAGGACCAGGACCTGTACTTCCGCCAGCACGGCGACCGGCTCGGCATCGGCTCGTACGCGCACCGCCCGATGCCGGTGGACAAGTTCGCCGAACCCGGCGAGGTCACCGCGTCCGCGATGCCCTCGATGCTGCCGTTCACCGAGGACGATTTCGCGCCGTCGTGGGAGGAAAGCAAGCTCCTGCTGCCCGCGCTCGGCCGGACCAAGGCGGAGGAGGGCTTCAACGGCATCTTCTCCTTCACCCCGGACGGCGGTTCGCTCGTGGGCGAATCGAGCGACGTGCGCGGATTCTGGATCGCCGAGGCCATCTGGGTCACGCATTCCGCGGGCATCGCGAAGGCGGTCGCGGAGTCTATTGTGGACGGCCGCTCCGAAACCGATCTGCACGAACTGGACGTGCACCGGTTCGAGGACGTCCAGCTGGCCCCGGAGTACATCCGCGAGACCGCGCAGCAGAACTTCGTGGAGATCTACGACGTGCTGCACCCGCTGCAGCCCCGGCTTTCCCCGCGCGACCTGCGGGTCAGCCCGTTCCACGCCCGGCAGCGCGAGCTGGGCGCGGTGTTCCTGGAGGCGGGCGGCTGGGAACGGCCGCACTGGTTCGAGGCCAACGCGTCGCTGCTGAAAGACCTGCCGCACGACTTCCTCCCGCCCGCTCGTGACGCCTGGGCCGGGCAGTTCCACTCGCCGATCGTGGCGGCCGAGGCCTGGCACACCCGAAACCGCGTCGCGATGTACGACATGACGCCGCTCAAGCGCGTCGAGGTGAGCGGGCCCGGTTCGCTGGAGTTCCTGCAGGGGCTCACGACGAACCAGCTGGCGAAATCGGTCGGCTCGGTGACGTACACGCTGATGCTGGACGACGCGGGCGGCGTGCGCAGCGACATCACCGTGGCACGGCTGGAACCGGAGCTGTTCCAGGTCGGCATCAACGGCAACATCGACGTCGCGTACCTGCGCAGCCGCGCCCCGGAAGGCGTCCGGGTCGTCGACACCACCGGCGGCACCTGCTGCATCGGCGTATGGGGTCCGCTCGCCCGCGACCTGGTGCAACCGCTGTCGGCGGAAGACCTTTCGCACACCGGGCTCAAGTACTTCCGCGGCCGCCGGGCCCGGATCGCCGGGGTGCCGGTGACGATCCTGCGACTGTCCTATGTGGGCGAACTCGGCTGGGAGATCTACACCTCCGCGGACAACGGCCAGCGCCTGTGGGACGCGCTGTGGCAGGCCGGGCAAGGGTTGGGCGTCATCGCGGCCGGGCGCGGCGCGTTCAACAGCCTCCGGCTGGAGAAGGGCTACCGGCTGTGGGGCACCGACATGACCACCGAGCACGACCCGTACGAGGCCGGGGTCGGGTTCGCGGTGCGCCCGGCGAAGGGCGAGTTCGCCGGGCGGGCCGCCATCGACGGCCGCAGCGAGGAAACCTCGGCGCGGCGGCTGCGCTGCCTCACCGTGGACGACGGCCGGACCGTCGTGCTGGGCAAGGAACCGGTGTTCGTGGACGGCGCCGCCGCGGGTTACGTCACGAGCGCGGCTTACGGCTACACGATCGGCCGTCCCATCGCGTACGCCTGGCTGCCCGGCTCGGTGGCGATCGGCGACCAGGTGGAAATCGAGTATTTCGGACGGCGAGTCGCCGCGACGGTAGCCGCGGAACCGCTGGTCGACCCCGGGATGGAGCGCATCCGGCGCTGAGTGGAAGGGACCCTGCCATGCGGGACCAGATCGTGAGCGACTTCCTGAACACCCTCGCCCGGCCCGCGATCCCGGCTCCGGCCGGGGCGACGGTCGCGGCCCTCGCCCTCGCGCAAGCGGCGGCCCTGCTCAGCCGGGCCGCCGGCGGCGACGCCGAAGCGGACCAGCTGACCCGGCACGCGTTGCGGCTGGCGGAGATCGACGCCCACGCCGTCACGCACGACGTGCCCGACCGCGCCCAGCCCGCCGCGGACGTGGTCGCGGTGGCAGTGGAGGTGGTCCGGGTGGCGGAACGGCTGCTGTCCATTGTGGACCCGGCGGCCCTGCCGGACGTCTCCGCGGCGGCGGAAATGGCGCGTTCGTCCGCGATGACCGCACGGGTCGCCGTCGAAGCCCGGCACGGCGTCCTGCTGGCCGCGGAGCCGGACGAGATCGCCGAGAGAGCCGCCCGGGTCACGGAGGCGGTGCGGGTCCGTGAAGGACTCCTCGAAGGAATCTGATTCCCTCAAGGAGCCCTTCACAGACGTCGGGCGGCGGACCGCGGCGGGGGACGCGAGCGGCGGGGGACGCGAGCGGCGGCGGCCGGACAGTGGCAAGATCTGCGGTGTTCCCCAGGAGACCCGTCCCCGAGAACACCGCAGTGAGGATCGCCGCATGGCTGTGCCGCCCCTGCTCACGCTGAACAATTCGGTCGTCATCCCGCAGCTCGGACTCGGCATGTACCAAGTCCGTCCGGACCAGGTCGCGAAGGTTGTTGCGACGGCGTTCGAAGCCGGGTACCGCAGCATCGACACCGCCGCCATGTACGGCAACGAAGCCGAGGTCGGCGCGGCGGTGCGGGAGTCCGGGCTGCCGCGCGAGGACGTCTTCGTGACCACCAAGGTCTGGAACACCGACCACGGCTACGACAACACCCTGCGCGCGTTCGACCGCAGCGCCGAAGCCCTCGGCCTCGGCCCGGTCGACCTGTACCTGATCCACTGGCCGAAACCGGAGCTGGACCGCTACGTCGAGACCTGGCGCGCGCTCGAACTGCTGCTCAACGAGGGCCGTGTCCGGGCGATCGGCGTGTCGAACTTCGGCGTCGACCACCTGCGCCGCCTGCTCGACGAGACCGACGTCGTGCCGGTGGTCAACCAGGTCGAACTGCACCCGTGGCAGCAGCAGGCCCCGCTGCGCGCGTTCCACGCCGAGCACGGCATCGCGACCGAGGCGTGGAGCCCGCTGGCCCGCGGCCGGAACCTGAACGACCGGGTGATCACGGCGCTGGCGGCGAAGTACGGGAAGACGCCCGCCCAGCTGGTGCTGCGCTGGCACCTGCAGCTGGGCATCATCGCGATCCCGAAGTCGGCGACCCCGTCGCGGATCCGGGAGAACGCGGACGTGTTCGACTTCGAACTCGCCGAGGACGACCTGCTGGCCCTGGCAGAACTCGACTCCTGAACGGCCGGCCGGGAAGCGCGGATGCCCGCCGCGGCTTCGGGAATCAAGGCCTGCCCCGGACGCGCCGCACCGCCTCAGCCCAGGGTGCGTGCGCGTCGCAGCGGCAGTCAGTTGCGCGGATGCCGGTCGCTGCGGCTTCGGGAGCCCAAGGCCTGCCCGGGATGCGCCTCACTGCCTCAGCCCAGGGTGCATGCGCGTCGCAGCGGCGGCAGCCAGCTGTGCGGGTTTTGGCGGCTTCCTCGCGGCCCCGGAAACACCGCACCGCCCCAGCCGAGGGAGGAGGCGGTGCTTGCCGTTCGAGGTTCAGGCGGTGCATGCCCGTCGTTGCGGTGCCAGGCTGCTGCGCGGGTTCTGGCGATGTCCTCGAGGCTTGCCCCACATACACCGCACCGCCCCAGCCCAGGCGAGGGCGGAGGCGGTGCCAGCGAGTTCGAAAATCAGGAAGCGCGGATGCCCGCCGCCGCGAAGTCGGCCAGCTGGGCCGGTTCCTTGAGGAACGCGCGGAAGCTCTGCGTGCCGCGCTGCTGGACCTCGTCGATCGTCTTCCCGGACAGGCCGACGAACGGGTAGTCCGCGGGCGGGCCGGAGCCGATCGGCATCGCGGGGGAGCCGATGACGTCCGGCTTGGACTTCGAGAGCTGGGTCACCCAGTACGACGATTCGGGGATCCAGCCGTCGGGCAGTCCGCCGATCGTGTCGAGCGAGGATTTGCCGGTGAGCGCGTTCAGCACCTCGGAGGCGGGCTTGCTCTGCACGGCCACGTGCACGCAGCTGCCGTGGACCTGGGTGAGGTCCTGGTTCCAGCGCGCCGCCGCGGTCTCGACCGGCTTGGCGATCTGCGGGGTCACCACGATCCGGACGTCGGTGCGGCCGCCGTTGCAGCTCGCGGCCTGCGCCTCGGCGCGGTTGTTGAGCACGCTGTCGGCCCAGTTCCAGCCGACCACGCCGAGCGTGGCCAGCACCACGAGCCCGACAGCCACGAGAGGCCACTTCGCGATCCGCCTGCGAGGCGCCTTCTTGGCGACGATCCGGTGCGACCCGGTCGTCTCGCTGCGGCCGGCGGGCCGCTTCGGCGGGTCGAGAGGGTGCGGCACCGGCTCCTCGGGCAGGCTGTGACGCCCCATCGTTGTCCTTTCGTGACCTGCACAACACGCTCAGTTATGCAATCGAATCGTTATCACTCTATCAGGCCAGCGACCTGCGGTGAATACCGTTACGCAGAGTTGTCAGCTCCACGGCCGGGCGACTCCGGCACGGGATCCGGCGGCTGGGCCGGGTCGGCGAGAAGGTCGCGGCAGAGGCCGATCAGGCGGGCCCGCAGCGGCGCGGCCCGCTCGGCGAATCCGGCCTGGGCGCGGGCGTAGGAGGCCCGCCCTTCGGCGGTCTCGATCGGCACCGGCCGGTAGCCGTAGTCCGCTAGATCGTACGGGCTGGCCCGCATGTCCAGTTCACGGACGTCCGCGGCGAGCGCGAAACAGTCGCCGATCAGCTCGGCGGGCACGAACGGATCGAGCTTGTAAGCCCACTTGAAAAGATCCCTCTCGATTGCCGAAGTACCTACTTAGTGCTTGACCAGGTTACTTCACAGCGAGTCACGACCCGTCACGTATGGGGTTGCTGCGCATGTAGCCAACCCCCACGCCGACAAGTGAAGGGGTTGATGACTGTGAGTGAAGAAGCGTTACCGTGTGCGTGGTATGGCCGCAAGTCGGTCGTGAAGGACGACAAGGATGCGGACAGCATCGAAGTCCAGCGCATGAAGTGTGATCAGTACTGCGAGACGCGTGAGCCTGAGCGATGGGTGATCACGGCTGAGTACGTCGACGAGGGAATCTCAGCCAGCAAGGGGCTGTATCGGCCCGGGTTCATGCGTCTCATCGCTGACATCGAATCTGGGGCCGTCAAGCGGGTGGTTGTGCGCGAGCAAGCGCGCCTATCCCGCGATGATCTTGAACTGCTGCTCTTCCTCCGCACGGTGAAGGCGCATGAGGTGGAGGTACGCGACGCGTCCGGCAGGGAGATCAAGAACGATCTTCACACGAAGCTCAAGGCGTTGGTCGACACGGACTATGCGGACTCCGTGAAGAAGAACTCAACCGAACATCAGGAGTGGGTCGCCGTCACGGGCCGTCCGCCAGGCACCGGCAAGCGCCCGTATGGCTACACGAAGAACTACGCGTCAGTGGTGGAGGAAGAAGCGGAGGTCATCCGTGAGATGGCGAAGCGTGTGCTTGCAGGAGACGCGCTCTACACCATCGCCAAGGACCTGAACGAACGCGGAACGTTGAAGTACACGGGGAACACGTGGAAGACGCAGGACATCAGCCTGATTCTCAAGCGCTCCGAGAACGCCCGTATCCGCACGTACAAAGGTGTTGAGTACCCAAACGGGCAATGGGATGAGATCTATGACGAGGACACGTACCGCAAGCTGCGTTTGGTGCTTGACGAGAACGAACCGTTCAGCAGGAACACCAAAGTGAAGTACCTCTTGACGGGGGTGTTGGCCTGTGGACTGTGCGGCGTCCTTCTGAGCGCCAAGACAGACCGCTATTGGTGTAACCCGAACCGTGGCGGATGCGGCAAGGTCACGCGGAACATGAAAGCCGTTGATGACTACATGATTCGCCTGACGTACGAGCACATCAAGCGCTTGCCCAAGCCCAACGCTGAGCCCGTGAAGGAAGACACGACGCAGCAGGAAATTGAGCTGCTGCAACAGGAACGGGCGGATACGGTGCAGGCCAAGAAGGATGGTGTGATCACGTTGAAGGACATGTCAGAGCTAGTGCGTGACATCGACTTCAAGCTCAAAGAGCTTCAGAAGCACGCAGCACAGACCGCGCTGACGATCCCCGTAGACACTGCGGAGGAGTTTTTGAACAGCGACACGGACAGGAAGCGATCGGTGATCAAGCGCATCTATGGTGTGGTCGGGCTGAACCCCACAGGGAGGAAGGGCAAGCGCTTCCATCCTTCACAGTTGGAATTTTGACCCTGAAACGCAAAACACCCCCGATACCAAGCGGAAGGTATCGGGGGTGTTCTCTTATCGTAGGATCGTTCGGACGTCGTTGGCAGTGGCTTCATCGAACGTCGCATCTTCAAGCGCGCTCGTGATGTATTCAATCCACTGCTCTCCTGGTAGTTCGTTCATACATGCCTACTACATGTCGCACACAGCGTGACACAAAGAAAACGCCCCACCTATCACATGTCGGGGGACTGTGATAGGTGGGGCGTTTCATATGCGCCGCAACGCGGACGGGCGATCAACGCGGACGGCGCACACAGCACGAGCAATACCTAGCGGAGAAAGGAGAAAGACGCTAGGGCTCAAGCGCTGCGCGTCATCCCTGCCCCGGGATAATAGCGGCACCCGAATACATCGGGAACCCGCCGTGATCCTGCAACTCACGCGCTTCGCTGACAGGGATTAGCTCGCCGTCCTGCTCACAGAACATCTTAGCCTGCCTATTCAACGTGGCCTCTGTGTTCGTGCGCTCCTCAAGCGACGCGACGTTAAGGAACACGTCGAACGCCTTAAGGTACGTCGCCATTTCGACGCTCACGGGAGCAGCGTTCGGGAGTCCCTTAACCAACCTGTCCAATGCGGGGGACTCAAGGTGTGCGAACCCATAGAACGGCACGAGGTGAGCCACGCCCTGTAGCTCAGGCTGATTGCCAAGACGCACAGGGGCGATATGCGTAACCATGTAAGTGAACAATGCAATCACGCTGGCAAGGTTGGGCAGCTCGGCGCGAAGCTTCTTAAGCCCTGCAAGCGCTTCCTTAGTCTGGGAATCCCACGTAGCAGGGTTCACGGCGAATGCGTGCGGGACGCTGGCAACATCCTTGTTGAGCGGGTCAAGGGCCTTGTTGAGGTGATCCGCAACAACGTCATAGATCACGTGGGGATCATTAACCACGGTGCCGTAAACATCACCACGGAATGCGTCAACCACACCGTCTAGGGCGACCTTTACCTGTGCCACGCTGAATGATGCGGAGATCGCGACACGCTCAAGCAACGCGGGCACCTCATCGGCGGATGCGTTCGCGATTTCGAGCGCAGTGGGGGGAGCGGCAATGTTCGTCGTCGCGTTCAACTTGGCGCGCTTATCGGCGATGTTCTCCGGAATCTCAAACCCAAACGCCTCGTACTGATTGAGGAGTGATAGGACTGCGTTAATGCGTGCGTCGTGTTCAGGGGTGAATGCCATTGTGTTATTCCTTTTCGTTCTCTGTGTGTTCGTTTGTCGTGGGCTTGCTCTGCATAAGCCCGTTACCGGGGTGTTCCTCTGAAGGGCGAAAGCGTCGTGCCCTACGTGTCAATTGCGTCTGCCTACCTTCGCGCGCACTCTTTGTTGCGTGGCACTTGGTGCATACGCCTTGCAAATTCGAGTAAGCGTGATTGTCGCCGCGTTCGATGTGATCTACTTCGGTGCTGCGTCCCGTGCATCCCGTGTAGTGCAATCGGCATTGTGGATCACGCTTCAGAATGTCACGCCGAATGCGATGCCAGTCACGCGGCAAACGGTCACGGCGATTCGACGTGTTCCATGCCATGCTCTAAATGACTTTCTAACTATTTCCGAAATTTATTTTTCAAGCGCGCAACCCAAAAGCTCACCTATGGTCGAGGTTGGGCGAAAACCCGTACAGGGCGTGGGTGATAGGATGCGAGCGGAGAGGAGGTGAGCGTCAATGCCAGGATTGCCAGTGTCGCGTAACAGGATCGCCCGTGAGGCGTGCGAGGCTCTGCGCTTTCTCCTCGTCTGTGCGCGGGTCATCGTGCGGGGACTCCCACGGTGGCGGCTGAGCGGCAATGGACCACGTGTAACCACGCAATGCGCGGCCACGGTCGAACGCAACACCATCGTTCCATTGCTTGCGGTATTCGCGCATGTAAGCCTTAGGGGCGCACGCTGCGCAGACGTGCATCACGTAATGCCCGCGCAAGCGAATGCGTTTCGTGCCCTCGCCGGTACATGCTTCGCTGAGCTGCGATCCGCACGTGGTGCTCACCGTGTCACTCCCTAAATTCCGATTCCAATTACCGCGCCAAATTTAATTGACATTTCAACCCGTACCTTTCCCCCTTACTGCTATACGCGGCGACTAAGGGGAGGGGCGGGGGAGTAATCCCCCCTGCCCCTGTGCTGTCAGGAACGCCCATCCGCACGCGCACAAAGCGCGCAGTAAGCGCACACGCAAATTGCGAAATGTAATGCGAAAACAAAAAGCGGCAATAACTCTGTACTGCACTACGTCCACGCTCACGCACTGCGATAACTACTACTCACTCAATCTCAAGCGAACGTGTTGTCATTCGGCGTGAGTTGGAATGTGTGACGCTGTGCCGTGTCATCCCTCAACACAGACAGGGTGTGCCCCGCGCTGTGTGCCCGTGTGCCTGCCGCTGTGCCCCTCGTAAGTGTGTTGATGCGGCAGGCGCGCACTGAGCCCGCGTGTGGGGCATTGGGGGCTGAGTGCAGGGCAGGGTGTGCCTCGCGCTCAGGTGCCCCCTGCCCCTTTGAGCTTGAGGCGCATTACTTGATACGTCCACGCTTGGCGGCAGCCTTAGCGCGAAGGTCTAGTGTCTCGGCGATGTCGTAATACAAATTGTCAACGCGGCAGTCTGTTGTGTCCCCATTGCGGAAGTGCACAGTCATTCCCTGTGGGCGCTCTCCTAGGAATGCATTAGCCACGAGGACGTGCACCGCGCGATAGTGAGTGGTGCCGTTCTCGTGCAACGTGACGCGTGACCACGGACGCCTATTAGCGCGACCATTGAACACGTGCGTTGCCTTGACGCGACCATTCCTTCGGATGCGTCCGAACGATGAAACTTCGTACTCGGGGAAGTCCTCAATTGGGTGCCATAGTTCACCATCGATACTCACGCGGGTTCCCCCTTTCGGAAGGGTAAGACATTGATACGGGCACACCGTGTGCCCACTTAGATACTATATTTAGGTAACCCCAATTAAGGCTCACCGCAGAGCAAGATCAACACCAATGCCGGCATTGGGGTTTCCGCAGGTCAGGTGGGGTGTACGTGCTAGGATGCCTCCCATGGATGCGGGATGGGTGGCAGTCGTTAGCGGCAGTATTGCAATGGTGTCTAGCTTTGGCACTGTGGCATTTACGAATGTTTTTGCGCAGAAGCGACACCGTTCAGAGCTGAGCAATGCTCAGGACTTAGAATCGCGCAAGTTGCTGTATGAGCGCCGGGTTGGCATGTATTCCGAAGTGTCGGAGACGCTAAAGGTCATTGACGACACCTTCAGTGAACTTCGGTGGGAGTATGTCAACCATAGTGATCGGATGAACGTAGAACTATATGATGACTTGCAGCGACGTATCGACTCCATTTGGGACGAGTTCATACCGAAGCTGAGGCATTTGGCGCGTACCGGGCTGGTTATCGCTCCTGTTGAATTATGCGACACGATCGGTGCTGTAGCGAACGAGGCTGTCATTGTCTTATTGCGCTTAAGGGGTGCGCATCGTGATAAGCGATGGTCACGGCTCGATTTCGTGAAGATGAGCAATGCGCTGATCCGAAACCATAGGCGATGTACCGATCTTATGGCTACGGGTCTTGGCAATGCGCGGAGCGGCGAAATCTCTCCTCTGATCGAGGATGCGTCAGAGTTTAGTGATTTCGACTTAGAGAACGCGGATACAATCGCGCTTGTCGAGGTTTACGAGATAATCTGAGAAGGGGATGCTCGGATAGGATGTCTGGCATGAGTGACGGAAGCGTAGGGCCGTGGTGGTTCGCGGCAGTGGTGGCAGGAATTACGGCGAGCGCCACCACACTATCCGCATGGGTGACGAACCACTATGCGAGCAAGCGCGCTACTGAGCAATTAGAGGCGCAGCGTGAGCAATTCACGGCGCAGATGGCGGCGCAACACAACATTGAGAATATCAAACTGTTGCACGATAAGCGCCAGAAGCTGTACTCTGAACTTCGCAAGGCGGTCTATTCGACGTCGGAAAAGATTGATGCGATGGCATTAGAACTTGAGGGCGAGGGTGAGCCTCAGGGTGAATGGAAAATTATTCCTAATGCGCACGGCCATCTAGGAAAGCTTCGCGAGTTGTCTCTGGACTGCGAGATTATTGGATCCCAAGAGGTGGCCAAATTCTCTCGCGTTGCCGTGCATATGTTGGAGGACATTAGCCGTAAATATGACGCAGCGCTGAGCGAGAGCGCCAATTTCGGTGTCATCGCTATGTGGGACTCTGTTCTTGATGCGTTCTATGAGACGACAGAACTAATGCGTCGCGATCTCGGCGTGGTGGAGTGACCGATTTTCCCTGTTCAGTAAAAGCTGCAAGTGCACTAGGATGTGACAATGGATGCGGGATGGGTGGCGGTCATCAGTGGCGGCATTGCGATGGTGTCCAGCTTCGGCACGGTCGCGTTGACGAATAAGAGTGCGCGCAAGCGATCCGAGCGCGAGCAAGACGCGCAAACAGAGCGTTTCGAGCGCCAGCAAAAGGTACAGTTATCTCAGTTTGAGCGCGCTGAGCAGAGGCAGCGGGACCAGTTTGCGTTGCAACTGAAAGCTCAGGTTGACCAGTTCACTAAGACAGTCAATGAACAACGAGACATTGAGATGCGCAAGTTAGTATACGGGCGGCGCGTTGAAGTCTATACTCACGTCTCGGAAACGTTGGAGCGTGTAACGTCGAGCAGTCTCCAAATGAAACAGTTGTACGAGAAGTATTGGGATGTAATGCCACGCGAGGTGCACCGGGAGTTGCGGGAACAGATAGAGGAATTAGGTGAGATTCAGGAGGTTTTGCGAAAGGCGGCGCGTGCAGCGATCATCATTGCATCGCCCGCGCTCTGTGCAACGATTGTCAGGTGTGGCTATGACATCACGAATATAACCACTCATCTGCGCAAGCACCACCGCGAGTTGACTTGGCGTAGGCTGGATATGAAAAAGATGAGGAATAGTCTCAGTCGAAATCATTCGCGGTGCATTCGACTCATGTCAGCAGACCTTGCTAATACGTGGGGTGCTGTTGCTCCGGGGGATCCGCACGATGGCAAAATCGCTGAAGCGGACCTGTTGCTTGAGGGGGCGCAAGACGTTCCCCCGGCGGTGCTGACTGATGAGTGAGCTGTGAGCGTCGCGAGGTGAAACACTGAAACACATCTGAAACATTTTTATGCCTCTGACCTGCGATGTTTCGATTGTTTCGATTGTTTCACTTCGCAGGGGACGGGGGTGCGCTTAACGCACGGATGCCGATGATGGCGCAAACACCCTCCGTCCTTAGTGAAGTGTAACAATCGAAACAATCGAAACACTAAGCATAAAACCGCAGGTCAAGGTGTGTCTGAGGGTGTTTCACCTGGTCGCCACAACTGAAACATGTGAAACACTCTCAACCCTGCTATTCCACAATCACCTCATCGTCGTCAATGCCACCAAGGTAGCGCTCCCACAATGGGTAAAAGTCGCTCCACTTATAACCGCGTGGTGTCTTAGTCCCAATTCGTACAGGGGCAACCCGCACTCCAAATTCCTTCAACAGGTCGCGGACGTGCGACGCGTCAAATCCATCCTTGCCCCACTTGCTGAACGACTCTTCAAACGTAGGCACTCCGCGCGCCAAATACGCGCCGGAAACATTCCTATCGTTGACGTCGCCCACGTCCTGCAACGACAGTGGGTTGTGGTACAGCTTGCGTGTAGCACGCAGGAACAACACCCCGGGTGTTTCGTAGTCCGTCTTAGCCGCATCCTTGAATGCCTCGCACGCGTCCTGTAGGCGCTTCTCCCAAACGTCTCCGGCGAGGATGGCAGGCACAGCGAGCGCGCCCCACAGTTCAAGGTCACGACCGCTCACGAAAACTGACAACCATTCCTCGGCGTCATCAAGAATGTCATTTACGTTGTCATCATCCTGCATCGCTGTGTACGACCACGACTCAAGTGCCGTTGCCGCATCATCGAACAATTGTCCGTGCTTCCTGCGCCTGTAACCTTCGGGGTTTTCCTCAGGGCTAGCCTTGACCATTTGCACTAGGAATGAGCGCGATAGCAACGCTTCAGGAATGCGCGCCTTAGCGAGACCGCCGAACACAATCGGCCCGAAGCACTCATAGGCGATGGCCTTTTGCTGGTCATTCTGGTCAGCGCGGATCACCTTCGCCCCACGGCGATATCCGGTGTTGAGAATCGCTGTAGTGCTTCCCGTGTCCTGCTGCTTCGACGCGTACAGATTGTCAATCTCGTCAAGCGACAAGGGGATAGGAAGTGCGGGTGCGGTCTCATTCGCGATCATGCCTTGCTGCAATCGCAAGATGGCGGCCGGAGAAGGGTCGGTCATAAGCTCACCCTTGCACAGTTGCATCATGCGTTCCTGTGCAATTGACTTTCCGCTGCCAGGCGTTGACGAGAGGAACCCTAGACGCGGTGCAATGTCGATTGATTCGGAGTAGCGGAGCATATGCGTCAGAGCTGCGTACAACGCCAGCACGTGATACCAACGCTCATCTTCTAGGTAGATGAACCGGCGTAGCAAAGCGACAACATCGTCTAGCAACTGTGCGGCATTGCCTGTGAACGTATCAGGAACGCGGTCACATGCGGGGGTGTAGTCCTTTGGCGTCGTCTCTGCTGCAATGCGTGCATCCCGCATAACCTTTGTTACGTCTCGCAAGTCCTCACCTCCGCTCACCTTGTACGCCTCTTCTAGCGCTGCCTGTACCTCATCCCAATCATCGCCCGTCCACGCTGCGCAACGGAATGCGTTGAGCGCTTCGCGGAATAGGTTGTCGTGACGTTCCCCGTGCTTCTCCGAAACGCTCTGCACACTTTCATTCAACCAACGACGGAACATCTCGCGTTCCGTTTCTGTGAGCTTGCCGGGTTCGGGTGTTACATCGCTTGCGGGGCGTTCAATGCGTTGCACCTTGTCGAGTAGCGCGGATGGGGCGTTGGTAATCTCTGCGCCGTCTTCAACCTCATATGTCCTACCGTCAATGGCAGACGTAGGAGCAACGATGTACCCGCCATCCCCACGCACGTCGATTCCAGGTGCAAGCTTTCCAACGCTGTTCGCTACGGCAAAGCCAGGATGATTGAACAAGATGTGCAACCCTCCGCTCTGCGTGCGAAACGTTCGTGTCTTCGGTAATGCTCCGCCGCATAGCTGCCTTACCGCGTCTACGCTTCCTCCGTGCTTAGGGTCAACGTCGACAACAAAGAGGCCGGACGATGCGCCCGTGACAAGTCCGATGTTGTTGTGTTCATTGTTCAACTCATCGACAAAGTCTCGCGAGTCAAGCACTGTCCATGCCAAGTGCCCCGAAGTACCTTCGGGCGGTTGCTTGGAATTGTGAGCCAACGGAAACAGCACCCACCCGCGCTCAAGCGCTGCACTAACAAAAGTGGTGCGGGCATTCATAATGTAGTCTCCTCTGTAGGGGAACAGTTCCCCCGGGTTGTTTCGTTCTTCATGTGTTCGGTCCGCTCAGCGCCCGTCGTGTCCTATGTGACATGGCGGGCGCTTTGTGTTTCCCGTGCATCAATCCTCCCTGTCGTCATCATCGTGTTCGTCATCGTCGTATTCCTCGAAATCCGTTCCGTACACGTTGTATGGTCGGTAAGTTTCGTAAGGGTCGCTCATCGCTGTGTGTTCCGTTGTGTGTGTCCGTGACAGTATTGGTCTGTTAGCTGGTTCTTTACGTGTGCGAGGTACAGCAGCACGAGCGCCAAACCTGCAAGCGTGATCATGCGACGTCTTGCAAGAATGTGGATGGGTCTACGTTGAGTGTGCGTGCGACGCGCAGCATCATCGGTAGCCGTGGGTATGCGCGTCCTGTAGTCCACTTCCAAAGTGTCTGCTGAGAAACACCCAACCGCGCGGCGTATTCCTTTTGCGTCAACCCTGACTCTTGCCATCCCGCATGGACGGCGCGCGCGAATGCTGTGTCTCGGTTCATCGTGTGGTCTCCTAACTTCGGTTGGTCGGCATTGGCCTAAATACGCCCCCGTCTGCAAACGGGGGCTCATAGATACGCTATATCTTCGGTTATGTCGCGTAGCGTCATGTTTGTGTAGAACGTTCAGGCATGCGCGCGTGTCGTCTTGAACGTGCACATTGGTCTAGTTCCTCTAAGTCCCTGACCTCGGTAGACTCAATGCCGGCGTTGGGATGTGCTGCAATATTGGTATGGCGGCATGTGCTACATGCACCCCTGCTGGCACATTCAATTCGTCAAGCGTCGCGTCCATGCCGCACGATGCGTTCCGGGTCAGTGTTCGTGATCATGATCGGTGCTCCGTTCTGTGTGTGGCCTCCGATCGGTCGGGGGCTGCAAGTTCCCCTTGACTACATTGAATGCCTTTGCATTTTGGCGAATGGCTATACATTCTTGCTCGATGTGACACGTCACTTACGGAGTGCGGCATAGATGCTTGCCTCCGCAAGTACGGTGCAGGCGCGGTGCACGGTTGGTGTAGAGTTGCAAACGCAAACCCATATGCCCTGAGCTGCACATACTCCGTGTTGGTGTAGGGAGTGCAGTGGTGTAGGGAGAATATTTCTTCTACACACGCAGGCGCATCACGTGCGCACAGCAAACCTCCGGGCGCTGTGCTCTCCCTGCACCCCTACACCCCGGGGCGTGGCAAGATGCGTGATCCGTTGGCAGGCAAGGGGAATCACGATGCAACGTGAGTGGGTGCAGGCGACACGGGGGCGCGCTGTGTGGCTGGTGTCGTACGAACTCGATAGCGGGTACGTAGTGCGGCGACACGTGCAGGCGTACACGGAGCGCGGGGCGCGTCGGCATGTGGCACACAGGGATGACGTGCGCGTCACCCTCTATGCACGCTCAGCGCCCGGCATGGGGTATCACGCAGTGCGTGCCGTGTCCGGCGTGTTGAGGGGCGCTCAACGCGTGTGGCGAGGGTGGCGGAAGAACGACGCTCAGCCGTGGTGAGCGTCTACGCCACCCGATAGATGGCACGGGCTAGAGAGCGCATGTCATCGCTTCCGTGCCCCTGAGCCGCCAAGCGCAATGGAGCGAGACGTACAGCCTTCCGCTTGCTGTTGACTGCCTTCACCTGAGCGAGTGCGTCACGGCCTGTCTTGAGCGCCTTATCCGCATATCCCGCTTCAAGGTAGGCGTGCGCCAATGTCGCCGTTTCGAACGCCCGTGAGCGTGATCCTTCTCTGCGCTGTGCCACACACTCCCGTAGATCCTCAATGGCGCGTTCTGGCGCTGAGGTCACCTGAGCCTGCCCCGTGACCCCCAGAAGGTCAGTGCGGTTGAAGAACGAGTGCATCCCCTCGTACTCGCGCTCAGGGCGCACACTGCTGTAGGCATCCCATGTCATCGACACGTGCCGCTGAACGTGCTCTGGCTTCAACATTGAGACAGTCCACGCCGAGTGAGACGCGAACGCTGCTGTGTAGAGCTTGCTACCGATGTTGCTCGCTGGGATGACAGCAAGTTGGTACAGCTTCAACGCTTGCTGCGCATCCCCGTAGTGCATCTCCGCTTTCCCGGATGAGAACAACGCGCGGCACTTTCCGAGATCATCGTTGTTCTCACCGGCGATGCTGAGCGCCTTCCCGAAGTGCTGCATCCCCAACAGGTAGTTGCCTGTGTCGATCGCGCACCAGCCCGCGAAGCTGTTCACCCAACCTTCCATCTTGGCCAGACGTGCGCGTACGTCCTCGCTCATCTCAGCCCGCAGAACTGTCCTGATTTGACGGATCAGCGCCTGTGCCGGGATGAGTTGCCCGCTGTGCTGCTGATCGAGCCGTTGCAGGGTTAGGAACAGTTCGTTGATGACATGCGCGTCAGCCTTGCCTATGCGCCTGTACTCGGTGACAGGTGACGACAGGTACTCAACACGTTCGCCTTCCTCACCAACCATGACGTTCAGCGCGTGTTCGACCATGTTGACGTCACGTGTCTTGATACGTGGCGCGTCGAGCGAGTACGCCAACCCCATGAGCCCGCGCGGGATGTTGAGGGCTTCAGCGATGCGTTCGAGTAGTTCGACGCTTTGCACCTTGCGCCCGTGTAGCACTTCGCTCACGTCGCTCTGCCGCATCCCCAGAAGCTCAGCGATGGCGCGTTGTGTCCAACCGGCGGCTCGCATCGTCTGAAGCACGCTGGCGATGTCATGCGTAGCGAGGGCATGCCGGATCGTCGCGTCATTCCAGTCGGGCAGGACAGGAGACATGCGATGAACCGTACACCCTCCGCTGTTATCGCAGGTCAGAGTTAGGTACTCTGTCAGGTGACGGGTCCATGTTCGCGTGCAGGCAGCCCGGCTGCTCCAGTGCGACCTGCGATTCCCGGGTCGGCTCCAGCGTGTTCCGCGGCCGCGCCGGATCGGTGAAGAACCGGAACGCGTCGTAGTGCCCGCACCGGATGTCCATCGATTCCACGACCCGGTCGGTCCCGGCCGAGCCGAGCCGCAGCGGGACCTGCGCGTGCCGCACCGAGTCCGCGGGCTCGCGGTAGACCATGGCCCATTCGTGCAGCCCGAAGCAGCTCAGCCGCGGCGCTCGCGAAGCCGTGGCCGACAGCAGCTTCAGCACGAACTCGGCGGTGCGCGCCCGGCGGCCGGTGAACGCCGCCGGGTCGAGCATCACCCCGGCCTCGGTCTCGACGTAGGCCGGACGCTCGAGGAACCGCCGCGCGGACGCTCCCGCGAGCACCACGCCCGGACCCGGCTGCCAGCGTTCGAGATGCCCCGGCCGGTGCGAGTAGTAGGTGAACAGGAAATCCAGCACGGGGTGTTTCTCGCCCCGCGCCCGGCGTTCCTGGTGCGGCCCGGTCCACGCGCGCATCCGCTCGGCATGCGCTCGCTCCCGGGCCTGCCAGTCCGCCTCGGCGAGCACGACGACCGCGCTCATGCCGCCACGTGAGTGCCGTCGCGCACGGTCCCCACGTACTCCTCGACGAGGTCCTCCAGCGCCACCACGCCGACGGCCGCGCCGGAAGCGTCGAGCGCCCGCGCGAGGTGGCTGCCTTCCTTGCGCATGGCCGAAAGCGCGACGTCGAGCCGCGCGTCCGACCGCAGTTCGGTGAGCGGCCGCGTCTTGTCGTCCGGCACCACCGTGTCCGGGTCCTGGCCGACGAGGTCGAGCACGTCCTTCACGTGGATGTAGCCGGTGAGCGAACCGTCGTCGGTGCACACCGGGAAGCGCGAGAACCCGGTGGTGGACACCGCCCGCTCGACGTCGCCGAGCGTCGGCCCGCAGGGGAGCGTCGTGAGCTCCGAGGTGGGCACCAGCACGTCCGCGACGGTCTTGGCGACCGACGACAGCGTCTGCGAAAGCCGCCGGTGCTCGGACTGGTCGAGCAGCCCTTCCTGGCGCGATTCGCTGAGCAGTTCGGCGAGTTCGTCGGAGCTGTACGCGGTCTCCAGTTCGTCCTTCGGCTCCACCTTCATCAGGCGCAGCAGCGAGTTCGCGACGAAGTTGAGGAACGCGATGACCGGGTTCGCCACCTTCACCCACGCCACGTGGACCGGCACGAGCCACAGCGCGAGCCGCTCCGGTTCGGCGATCGCGAGGTTCTTCGGCACCATCTCGCCGATCAGCACGTGCAGCATGGTGATGAACGCCAGCGCGATCGCGAACGAAATCGGGTGCAGCAGCTGGTCGGGCAGGCCGAGCAGATCGAAGAACCCGGACAGCCGGTGCGCGACCGCGGGCTCGCCCAAGCGGCCGAGCAGCAGCGAGCAGATGGTGATCCCCAGCTGTGCCCCGGCGAGCATCTGCGAGACGTGCTTGCTCGCGTTGATCACGATCTGCGCGCGGGTCTTTCCCTGTTCCAGCAACGCTTCCAGCCGGTCGCGGCGCGAGGAGATCAGGGTGAATTCCGCGCCGACGAAGAACGCGTTGGCCAGCAGCAGGACCACGACGAGGGCGATGTTCAGCCAGTCGCTCACGCGGTCACCTCGCGTTCGGCCGGGCGCACCTGGACCTCGGCGACGCGGTGCCGGTCCATGCTGGTGACCGCGAGCCGCCACCCGTCGACTTCGACGGCGTCGCCCTCGGCCGGGATCGCGCCGAGCCGCTCCAGGATCAGCCCGGCGATCGTTTCGTAGTCGCCCTCGGGCATCCGGAACCCGGTGATGTCGCGGACCTCGTCCGCGCGCAGCTGCCCGGACACGAGCCAGCGGTCCGCGCCGAGCTGCTGCGCGGCCGGGGCCTCGCGGTCGTCGTGCTCGTCGCGGACGTCGCCGATGATCTCCTCGACCACGTCCTCCAGCGTGACCAGCCCGGCGGTGCCGCCGTACTCGTCCACCACGATCGCCAGCTGGTAGCGCGAATCGCGCAGCCGGTTCAGCAGATCGTCGCCGGGCAGCGATTCCGGCACCGTCGGCACCGGCCGCATCGCCGACCGGATCCGCGTGGTCGCGCGGTCCGCGGCCGGGACGGCGAACGCCTGCTTGACGTGCACCGCGCCCTGGACGTCGTCGAGATCCTCGGTGTAGACGGGGAACCGCGAGAACCCGGTGCGCCGCGAGATGTCGATGAGGTCGTCGATCGTGTCGTCCACGGTGAGCGATTCGACCTGCACGCGCGGGGTCATCAGCTCGTCCGCGGTGCGGTCGCCGAAGCGCAGGGAGCGGTCCAGCAGCTCCGCGGTGGACGTGTCGAGCTTCCCGCTTTCCGCGCTGGAGCGGACGATCGAGCCCAGCTCCTGCGGCGACCGCGCGGAACGCAGCTCCTCCTGCGGCTCGATGCCGAACTTGCGGACGAGGAAGTTGGCGCTGTTGTTCATCAGCGTGATGAGCCAGCGGAACAGCGCCGAGAACCGGGCGTGGTAGCCGGAAACCGCGCGCGCGGTCGGCAGCGGCCGCGCGATCGCGATGTTCTTCGGCACCATCTCGCCGAGGATCATCGACAGGAACGTGGCCAGCACCAGCGCGACCGCCACCGCGACCCCGGACGCCGCCGAAGCGGGCAGGCCGGTCGCGTCGAGCAGCGGGCGGACCAGGTCGCCGATGAGCGGTTCGGCGAGGAAACCGGTGATCAGCGTGGTGAGCGTGATCGCGACCTGCGCGCCGGAGAGCTGGAAGCTCAGCGTGCGGTGCGCCTTCTGGACGGTGCGCGAACGCTTGTCACCGACCTGGCGGACGTCCGCGTCGACCGTGCTGCGCTCGAGCGCGGTCAGCGAGAACTCGGCCGCCACGGCGAGACCGGTGCCGATCGTGAGAAGAAGGAAGAGCAGCACGCCGAGCACGGAAAGCAGGACGTGGATCACAGCGCACCGTCCGGGACGGCGGAACGGACGGCGGGCGGAAAGCCGGGTCGATGCGGACCCGGCCCGGTACTGTCACCGGGCGATGGCGCAGCGCGCACGGATGGAAGTCACTCCTCAGCATAACGGGTTTGTAGTGCGACGATGCCGACAATCGTACCGGGTCCGGGCAGCCGTGCGGCGACAGGACGCGAACCTGGCGCCCGTTTTTCCGCCCGCCGCTGCGGGAACCGCCCTCCCGCCTGCGGCATCCCGGGCCGCTGACGTGCTCCAAGCCCCCGTGCCGCGTTGCGGTTTCTGAACAGGGTGAGCGCGGCGCTCGCCAGCGATGCGGAACTCCGGCGGACGAGACGCGCCGGACGGCTCCTCTCCCACTGCGGTCCGTGAAGGGCTCCTTGAGGGAATCTGATTCTGTCAAGGAGCCCTTCACGGACCTCGCCAAACGCGCGCGCCCGCCGCGGCGCGGCGAGAAACCCGCTGGTGCAGTGCGCGAAGCTGCCCGTTGCCGTTGCCGTTGCCGTTGCCCGCCCTGCGGCCGTCGCCCGCCCCGTTGCCGTTGCCCGTCCCGCGGCCGTCGCCCGCCCTGCGGCCGCTGCCTGCCGCTCGGTGCCTCTGCCCTTGCTGCCTGCCCTGTTTGCCCTGGCCCGCCTCGCCGCCTCGCCGCCTGCTGCCGCTGCTCGCCGCGCCTGCGCCTGGCTGCTGGGCGCGGCCGGACTGGCGGGAATGTCCGTGAGGGGTCCCCTCACGACCTCAACGAGACCACGCCACCCGCCCGGACGCTGCCGCGCGTCCGTCCACAGTGGTGGCTCAGCGCGGCCGTCGCCCCAGCAACGCCACCAGCCGGTCCGGAGCCGCCGCGTTGCGGCCGGCCGCGACTGGCGGGTCGAACAGCCCGAGGCCCTGCCAGTCGTCGATCATCGGGCGCAGCACGTCGAGCAGCCGCCCGGCGAGGACGTCCGGGACCGGGTTCGGGCGGCCGAGCGCGGTGGCGAGGTCCCAGCCGTGCACGGCGAGGTCGAGCGTCATCTGCCAGCCGTACTCCTCGGCGGGCACCAGTCCGAACGAGACGTGCACGGTGCGACGCAGCGCGCCGGGGGAGAGCCACGCTTCGCGGGCGGCGGCGGACGCCCTCTCCCACACCGAGAGTGGGTCGTCGCCGAGGACGTCTCCGTCGTAGCGGGTGCCGACCTCGTCGAGGGTCGCTCCGGCGAGCAGATGGGGTACCCAGAGTTGTTCGACGGCCAGATGATTCACCAGATCGCGTACCGACCAATCGGTGCACGGCGTGCCGCGGGCCCAGTCGCCGGGACCGGCGGCGCGCACGGCGGCGTCGAACACGTCCAGTGCGCTGCCGTGGGCGGAGAGGAGATCCACGGGGCACATTGAACACGATTCAGCTGCGCGCGCCCGGCCGGTGTCGTCGCACGGTCTCTTCGACGAGGTCCAGCACCGGGCCCAGATCGTCGCCCGGGAGGCCCATCGCGAGGTGCGACACGAGCCCTTCCAGCACGAGTTCCAGGAACGCGGTCAGCACGCTGACGTCGACGTCGTCGCGCAGGTTGCCTGCCTTGCGCTGCCATTCGAGACGGTCGCGGGTGGCCTCGGTCAGCTGCTGCGAGCGTTCCGCCCACCGGCCGCGGAACTCCGGGTCGGTGCGCAGCCGCCGCGAGACCTCCAACCGGGTGCCGAGCCAGTCCGCCGGATGTTCGCTGTTCCCGGCCAGCAGGTCGCGCATGACCTGGACCAGGCCCTGTTCGGCGACGACGTCGGCCATCCGCACCGCGTCGTCCTCGGCGAGGGCGAGGAAGAGCGATTCCTTGTCGCGGAAGTGGTGGAAGATCGCCCCGCGCGACAATCCGGTGGCTTCTTCCAGACGGCGGACCGTGGCACCCTCGTAGCCGTAGCGTGCGAAACACACGCGCGAGCCGTCGAGGATCTGCCGGCGGCGTGCGTCGAGGTGATCCTGGCTGACCCGTGGCATCCTGAAATCCTGACATCGAGGACCGGGTTCTCGCAATCCGTACGTACGTACTGTGACGAGACGGCGGAACGGATGCGCGCCGTCACACTGGCGGGTTCTCGGCTGACACGACCGGGCCGGTTGACTACGCTGTGCACATCACGACGTGAGCACCGGAAAGGGAGCGGCCTTGGTCATCGGCGAGTCGGGCCGTGCGCGCGGCGGTTTCGCCATGGACGCGGCGGAGCTGACCGCGGTCATCCGGTTGTGGGAGGACCAGCTCGCGAAGATCGCCGCCGACGGCCGTGCGATCGACGAGATCCTCGCGGTCTTCGCCGCCCCCGGCTCGGACCCGGCGAGCACGGAGTACGCGGCCGCCGGCGCGGACTCCCTGCACACGCTGCGCGACCAGAACGAGGCGCTGCGCCGGTACGCCGCCGGATACCTCGACAAGCTGCGCGCCGCGCGGGACCGGACGACCGAGGCGGACCAGGCCGGCGCCGACCTCAGTCGCGGCCGGTAAGCGGACGGCCCCGGCCGCGCACGAAGGGAACCAGGTGGACGGCAAGCAGATCTTCGACAACTTCCGCGGCGGCGACACGTCCGGTTTGCGTGCCGCCGCGGCGAAGGTCCAGGAGCTTTCGGCGGCCTACCTGGAGCGCGCGCAAAGCGTGAAAGAGCTTCAGGAGCGGATGGCGCGCTCGTGGACCGGCGACTCCGCCGACGCCGCGAAGGCGGGCGCGGGACCGGTCGAGGCCGGGTTCCGGGAGTCCGTCGACCCGCTCGACCTCACCAGCGCGTCGATGGACACCCAGGCCAGCAGCTTCGAAAGCTCCCGGCACGCGGTCGTCAACGTGCCGCCCCGCCCGGAGCGGCCGCAGCCGTGGGCCGGGCCGTTGCAGGCGGTGCTGCCCGCCTCGGCCGCACCAGTGTCCTTTCAGGACAGCATCGACCGGTTCCACGGCGCGAACGAGAACAACGTCCGGGTGATGGAGCAGTACCACGGCGTCACCGCGAACACGAAACGCGTGCTGCCGAAGCAATACGGCCCGATCGTCGCCGACGGCGTCGCGGTCCGCCGGACCACTTCGGACAGTACGGCCACGCAGACCGCCGCGAGCCATGACCGGAACGGTCCCGGCGCGGCGGTGCTGCCCGCTCCGGTGAGCGAGCCGTCCCAGCGCGGCTCGGGTCCGGCGGTCGGCGGCGCGCCTGTCGCGGCGGGCGGCCCCGGCGACGGCCTGCATTGGCGGCCGGAGTACCTCCTCGAGTCCGATCCGGAGGGCGCGTTCGGGGCGGACGGTTCGGCGACCCAGCCGGTTCTCGGCGACGAGGAGGAGTAGCCGGTGGCCGATCCGGCGGGACGGGTGGATGTCCCGGTCGAAGCGCTCGCGGCGCTGGCCGAACGCGAGCAGGTGGGCCGGTTGCACGTGACGCTGCGGCCGGATCCGGCGTGGCTGTCGGAAACCGAACGCGACGAAGCGGCCAAGCGGGTGGACGACGCGCTGGCGCTGGCCGGCCTGGTCGACTCGCGCGGCCGGGCCACGGTGGACTTCCTGGACTGGTTGCCGCTGCTCGTGCGCCCGGTGGTCGAGTACTACGGCTGGGTCGCGACCGGCGACCGCACGTACGGCGTGCTCGCCGCGGCGAGTGGACTGCAGGCGGTGCTCGCGGTGTCGGACGGCGAACACGTCGGGGTCCAGGAGATCGACCGCGAACGCGTGCTGGAAACGCTGGTGGAGCAGCTGCCCGCGGTGGGCCCGGGCGGCGGTTACGTGCGCACCGTGCGCGTCGCGGACCTGACCGAAGCCGCCCGTCGCGGCGAGGACGCTTTTCCGTTGGACCCGGTGCTGTCGGACGTGCTAACCCTGGTGCAGCGTCCGGTGCACGGAAGCGGAGAGCTGTACGCGGGACGACGCGACGACGTCGGCCGGTACGTCCGGTTGGAAGAACCCCTGCACTACGCGGACACGGACTGGGGCCGGTACCTGAGCTACACCGTCGGGGCCGGGCCGGACGCGGAAATCCGGATCGGGCCGGCCGGCCCGGCCGAACTGTGCGGTGCGCTGCGGGCTCTGGAGCGCACCCTGAACTGAGGGGACGCTGCGGTGCGCTATCCGGAAATCGAACCGTACGACAGCGGCCTGCTGGACGTCGGCGACGGCCACCGGGTGTACTGGGAAACCTGCGGCAACCCCGAGGGCAAACCGGTCGCCGTCCTCCACGGCGGCCCGGGAACCGGCTGCAGCGAAGGCATGCGGCAGTTTTTCGACCCGGCAAAATACCGGATCGTCCTGCTGGACCAACGCGGCTCCGGCCGCAGCACCCCGCACGCAGGCGACACCGTGGAAGCGCTGAAGGCGAACACCACCAGCCACCTGATCGCAGATCTGGAATTGCTGCGGGAAACCTTGAAAATCGACCGCTGGCAACTCTTCGGCGGCTCCTGGGGCTGCGTACTAGGCCTGGCTTACGCGGAACAGCATCCCGAACGAGTGACGGAAATCGTCATGATGGGCCTGGCCACCGACCGTCAGATCGAAATCGACCAGCTGACCGGCGGCCTCGCAGAAATGTTCCCGGAATCCTACGCAAGCTTCCGAGACGGCGTACCGGAAACCGAACGAGACGGCGACCTGTCAGCAGCCTACTACCGCCTGCTCACCGACCCAGACCCCGCAGTGCACGAGCCAGCAGCACAACGTTGGTGCGCTTGGGAATCCGCCATGCTCCCCGGCGTCCCGCCCTCCCCGAAATTCGAAGACCCCCGCTTCCGCCTGGCCTTCGCCCGATTGGTCACCCACTACTTCTCCCAAGGCTGCTTCCTGGAAGACGGCGGAATCCTCCGCAACGCAGGAAAACTGACCGGCATCCCGACAGTACTGGCACAAGGCATCCTGGACCTGAGCAGCCTGGCAGGCACCCCCTGGCTCCTGGAACAAGCAATCCCGGACGCAGAACTAATCCTGGTAAGCGGCGCAGGCCACACCACCGCAGTCCCCTCGATGGAACACACCCTAATCGCAGCCACCGACAAATTCGCCGCCCGTCCCTGAAGGAGCCCTTCACGACCTTTTCGGTACGTGAGGGCCACCCTGAGGGAATCTGATTCCCTCAGGGTTCCCTTCACGACCCTCGCCCCGCCCACGACCCGCCCCGCATCCACCCGGGATTCGCCCCAATGCGGCATTGGGTGCATCAGACGCAACGAACGCCACTTTGGGTGCATCGCACGCACCCAATGCCACTTTGGGGCGCTAGCCCCGCCGCGAACGAAACCGCCACCGATGCACCCAACAATCGGTGCACCCACACCACCCCCGCACCCCGATACGAAGCCAAAATGCGGTCTGAGGGTGCTTGTCAAGGCATCTTTCCCGCCTTGACAAGCACCCTCAGACCGTCATCACAATCAGCTTCGGGGTGCCCCACGCAACCAACAGGCGCAATGTCGCCGCCAGGCGACGAGCCGCCCCCTACGGAATCATCAACGCAGGCACTCCCGTCGGACTCAACGCGTCCGCATTCCGCGCCTCCCGAGCAGCTTCAGCCTGCCGCAACGCAGTAACCCGAGGCGGAACCCGATCCAAGTGCCACTCCGCCAACACCAACGCCACCTTGGCCTGCATCTCCGTCCGCAACCGCAAGAACGAATCAGCCGGATCCGCCCCGACCTCCCCGAGCAGCAACCACCAAGCCCAAGCCGCAGCCCCGGCATTGGCGATAAAGTCCGGAATCACCGCAACCCCACGAGCCGACAACGCCGCCTCGGCCTCCGGAGTAGTAGCAGCGTTAGCCGCCTCCACCACCACCTTGGCCTTGACGAGATTCTCGTTGTCCACCCGCAACGCGTAAGAAATAGCCGCCGGAACAAAGATATCCGCCTCAGCAGCCACCACCGCCTCCCGCGGCAGCGACTGGACCCCTTCCGGCAACCGCCGCCGGTCAACCTCCCCGAACCGGTCCCGCAACTCCAGCAACGCGGGAATGTCCAACCCCTCCGGGTCGTACAACGTCCCAGCCGCATCCGCGACAGCCACGACCTTCATCCCCGCCTCGTGCAGGTACCAAGCCGCGCCGCCGCCCATCGTCCCGATCCCCTGAATGGCGACAGTCGTCTCCGGAACAGCCCACCCCCAGGTGTTGGCCGCCCCGAGACAAGCCTGCGCCACCCCGTACCCGCCGATCACGTCCCCGAGCAACTGCCCGCCGGGAACCGGCGCGTTCAGCCCAGCCTGAACCCGCCGAAGCGTGCGCGCCGGATCAGCCGACCGGCGGATCGCGGCGTGGTACGACTGCTCCAGCCCGAGCGTCGCGAAAACCTCGTCGATGAGATGCTGCGGCACCCCCAGGTCCTCCGCGGTCACCCAGCTGGAGTCCAGCCAGGGACGCAGGAACTCGCAGAACCGGGTGAGCACACCGGTAGCGCGCGGGTCCTTGGGGTCGAAGTCGATGCCGCCCTTCGCGCCGCCGACCGGGAGGTTGAACGCGGCCGTCTTGTTCGCCATGCCGCGCGCGAGGTCGGCCACCTCGTCGACCGTGCAGCCGGCGCGCATTCGCGTGCCGCCCGTGGCGACGCCGGAAACCAGGCTGTGCACGACCAGGTAGCCGCGCGCGCCCGTGACCGGGTCCGTCCACGTGAGCTTCATCAGCGGTTCGGCGATCCGCGTGTCCATCGAGCCACTCACCTCCTCGAGTCCTTGGCAGCGCGCTTCGCCGCCTGCTTCCGAGGGTGCTGCCACTTCGGGGGCCGCGTCCATTTACCGAATGTGCACGAAGTTGTTTAGGGTTCGTACATGGAGCTTTCGTTGCACCGCTTGAGGATGCTCCGCGAACTGCACCGCAGGGGCACGGTCACCGCGGCTGCCGCGGCGTTGCATTACACCGCTTCGGCGGTGTCGCAGCAACTCGCGCAGCTGGAACGCGACGTCGGCGCGAAGCTGTTCGAACGGCTCGGCCGCCGGGTCCAGCTGACCGAGCTCGGCATCCTGCTCACCGAGCACGCCGAGGAGATCCTGGGTTCGGTCGAGCGCGCGACGCTCGCGCTGGAGGAAGCGCAGGGTTCGATGTCCGCGCGGCTCACCGCGGGAGTCTGGGCGTCGGTGGCGTCCGGTTTGCTGCCGACCGCGCTCACCGCGCTGGCCGCGGATTACCCGGGAATCCAAGTGCGGACGAAGGAACTGGCCCCGGAGGCGACCGCGGACGCGGTGCGGGACGGCTCGCTGGACCTGTCGTTCGTCATCGACTACTCGGATGCCCCGATGGAGTGGAGCGACGGGCTGGAGCGCGCGGTCGTGGCGGTGGAACGGCTGCACGCGGCGGTCCCGGCGGGCGCGCTGCAGTCGGCCACGGTGCCGCTCGACGCGCTCGCGGAGCACCCGTGGATCCTGGCGAGCCCTAAGTCCCATTTCGGCCGCGCGATCCGGATTGCCTGCCAGCGGCACGGTTTCCAGCCGAAAATCAATCACGAGGTCGAGGAGCAGTCGACCGCGATGGCGATGGTGGGCGCCGGGCTCGGCGTCACCCTGGTGTCCGATCTCGGCCTGCGGCTGCTGCGCCCGCCGGGAATCGACGTCGTCGCATTGGCCCCGCCGCTGCTGCGGACGGTGTCGATCGCTTATCGCCGCACGGAGATCCGGCGGCCGGCGTTGCACCTGGTGGTGGCGGCGGTGCAGAAAGCGGCGGCGGAGCTGGGACTGGGGACCGAGCCCGCTCTGCCGTGAGTCCGGGGTGCCCCGGATGGAGCAGTGCCCGCCAGGTTGATCCATTCGGTGAACTCCCAGGTCAACCAGGATTACGGGTTCCTTATCGATCGTCTCCGGCGCTTCTCGGCCCTGTTTTTGTCGGACCCCGCGTGTAGCGTCGCGAAGCGACGAGGTCCGGCCCCGCGGACCTCCTGATGGGGACGGCGACAGATGACTGCAGTGCACGACTTTCCGGACAGATCGGGGAGTGCGGCGAACCGGACCGCGCGGGTGCTCGCTGACCGCGCGGAGGGGGAGCGGTACGTCGCGTCGGTCTGTTTCAAGCACGGCCCGCCGAGACTGCTCGGGGTGGAACTGGAGTTCACCGTGCACCATTCCGGCGACCCGGTCCGCCCGCTCGACCCCGATGTCCTCGCGACGGCGCTCGGCCCGCACACCCCGCGGACGCTGCGCCCCGACAGTCCCGCGATCCCGCTCCCGGCCGGCGCGCCGGTGAGCCTGGAACCGGGCTGCCAGGTGGAGATCTCCGCTCCGCCGCAGGCCTCGCTGCGTGCCCTGCACGCGGCTGTGGAGGCCGATCTCGCTCATCTCACCGGTCTTCTCGCTCGCCACGGCCTCGAACTCGGGGCCGCGGGCATCGACGAACACCGTCCGCCCCGGCGCGTTCTGCGCACGCCCCGCTACGCCGCCATGGAACGCCGGTTCGCCCCGATCGGGGCGGGCGGCATCACCATGATGTGCAGTACCGCGGGGCTGCAGATCTGCGTCGACGCGGGCGAAGCCCACGAGGTCGCCGCGCGCTGGGCGGCCGCGCACGCGATGGGCCCGCCGCTGCTGGCCCTGTTCGCGAATTCCCGCGTGCACGCCGGAACCGACACCGGATTCGCGTCGGCGCGCTGGCTCGCGGTCATGGAAACCGAACCGGTCCGCACCCAGTCGCCCGAACCCGGGGACGACCCGGCGCGCGAATGGGCCCGCCGGATGATGGACACGCCGCTGATGGTGTTCCCGCGCGGCGAACGGCCGTGGGACGCGCCGGAGGGGCTGACCTTCGCCGAGTGGATCGGCGGCCGGGGCGCGGCCACCGTGCTGCGCCGCCCGACTGCCGCGGACCTCGACTACCACCTCACCACGATGTTCACCCCGGTGCGGCCGCAGGGCTACCTCGAACTGAGGTACCTGGACGGGCAGCCGCCGGGGGAATGGCTGCCGCCGGTCGCGCTGGTCACCGCGCTGCTGGCGAATCAGTCCACTGTGGACAAAGTACGCGAGGTGTGCGCGCCCGCGGCCGGCCGCTGGGCCGACGCCGCCCGGTGCGGGATAGCCGACGCGCAACTGGCGGCGGTCGCCAGGGAGCTGGTGGAACTGGGCGTCGCCGAACTGCCCGCCACCGGGCTTCCGGACGACACCGTCGCCCGGCTGGCCGCCGGGCTGCGGACGCGGGCCGCCGGGGTCCCGCGCCAGGACCGATGAGCAGGACCGAGAACACCGCCGGGCGGGGAGCCCGGCGAACCGGACTCGAGGAGTCAGGAGCCATGAGCACCATCCCCGAACAGAACCCGTTGCTGGAGCTGAGCCCGCAAGACCTGCGGGCGCACGCGGCCGCGGCCCTCACCCGGGCGCGCGAGCGCAGCGTGGCCCTCACCGACGCGGTCGACGACGAGGACCTCGTGCGGCAGCATTCGAAGCTGATGTCGCCGCTCGTGTGGGACCTCGCGCACATCGGCAGCCAGGAAGAACTGTGGCTGGTCCGCGACGTCGGCGGCCGGGAGCCGCTGCGGCCGGACATCGACGACCTGTACGACGCCTTCCAGCACGCCCGCGCGGACCGCCCGGCGCTGCCGCTGCTCGGCCCGGCCGAGGCCCGGGCGTACGTGAAGGAAGTTCGCGAAAAGGCGTTCGACGTCTTGGAAACCGCCCCGCTGGAAGGCAGGCGGCTCACCGAGAGCGCCTTCGCGTTCGGCATGATCACCCAGCACGAACAGCAGCACGACGAGACCATGCTGGCCACCCACCAGCTGCGCAAGGGCGAACCGGTGCTGCACGCCCCGGAGCCGCCGCGCGCGCCCGCCCGGAAGCTGCCCGCCGAGGTGCTCGTGCCCGGCGGCCGGTTCACCATGGGCACCACCGCCGAACCGTGGGCGCTGGACAACGAACGCCCGGCGCACGAGGTCGACGTGCCCGCCTTCGTCCTCGACACCACGCCGGTCACCTGCGGGGCGTACGTCGAGTTCCTGGAATCCGGCGGTTACCACGACCAGCGGTTCTGGAGCGAGCTCGGCTGGGCCTGGCGGCAGGAGCACGACATCACCGCGCCCCGGTTCTGGCGCCGCGAACCGGACGGCTGGTGGCGCACCCGTTTCGGCGTGCGCGAGCGCGTCCCGGCGAATGAGCCGGTCGTGCACGTTTCCTATTACGAGGCGGAGGCGTACGCGCGCTGGGCGGGCAAGCGGCTGCCCACCGAGGCGGAGTGGGAGAAGGCCGCCCGGCACGACCCGGAGAGCGGACGGTCGCGGCGATTCCCCTGGGGCGACGAGGAACCGACCGCCGAGCACGCCAACCTCGGACAGCGCCACCTGCGCGCGGCCGAGGCGGGCGCGTATCCGGCCGGTGCGTCGCCGCTGGGCGTGCACCAGCTGATCGGCGACGTCTGGGAGTGGACGAGCACCGATTTCCACGGCTACCCGGGCTTCGCGGCGTTCCCGTACCGGGAGTACTCCGAGGTGTTCTTCGGACCGGAGTACAAGATCCTGCGCGGCGGGTCGTTCGGCACCGACGCGGCGGCGATCCGGGGCACGTTCCGCAACTGGGACTACCCGATCCGGCGGCAGATCTTCTCCGGTTTCCGGTGCGCGCGCGATCCGCGCCCGGGCGAGGCAGGCTAGCCGGATGTGCCGTCATCTCGCCTATCTCGGCGCGCCGGTGTCCCCGGCGGAGCTGATGTTCGCCGCGCCGCACGCGCTGCTCGTGCAGTCGTACGCGCCGCTCGACATGCGCGGCGGCGGTTCGGTGAACGCCGACGGCTTCGGCCTCGGCTGGTACCCGGAGCCGGGTGCGCCGCCGCAGCGCTACCGCCGCCGCGAACCGCTGTGGACCGACCAGACGCTGCCCGCGCTGGCCGCGTCGGTGCGCACTCGCGCGTTCGTCGCGGCGGTGCGCAACGGCACCACCGGAATGCCGGTTACCGAAGCGGCCGCCGCGCCGTTCGCCGAAGGCCGCTGGCTGTTCAGCCACAACGGCGTGGTGCGCGGCTGGCCCGGTTCGATGCGCGGGCTGGCCGGGCGGCTGGACGTCACCGAGTTGTTCACGCTCGAAGCGCCGACGGATTCCGCACTGCTGTGGGCGTTGCTGCGCGCCCGGCTGCGCGCGGGGGAGGAGCCGCTCGAAGCGGTGACCGGCCTCGTGCGGGAGGTCGAGGCGGTCGCCCCGGGCTCCCGGCTGAACCTGCTGCTCACCGACGGCGAACTGCTCGTCGGCACCGCCTGGACGCACGCGTTGTCCGTGCGCCGCACCGAAACCGGCGTGGTGCTGGCGTCCGAGCCGTGCGATCCGGACCCGGCCTGGACCGCCGTGCCCGACCACCACGCCGTGCGCGTCACCGCGGCCGGCGTCGACGTCCTTCCCCTGACCCTGGAACGGAGCACCGCCCGATGACCGAAGCGGACCTGGAGAGCCATCGCCGCGACGTGACCGCCGAACTGCGCGCGGACGTGCGCGAGGGGCTCACGGCCAACCAGAAGTGGTTGCCGCCCAAGTGGTTCTACGACGCCGAAGGCAGCAAACTGTTCGAGAAGATCACCGCGCTGCCGGAGTACTACCCGACCCGCAGCGAGCGCGAGGTGCTCGCGGAGCGGGCGGCCGAGATCGCCGAACGCACCGGCGCGCACACGCTCGTCGAGCTGGGGTCGGGGTCGAGCGAGAAGACCCGGCTGCTGCTGGACGCGCTCACCGCGCACGGCACGCTGGAGGCGTTCGTGCCGATGGACGTGTCGGAAACCGCGCTCGCCGAGGCCGCCGCGGCGATCACGGCGGACTACCCGAAGCTCGAGGTGCGCGGGGTGGTCGGCGACTTCACCCAGCATCTGCAGCTGCTGCCCGGCACCGCGCCGCGGGTCGTCGCCTTCCTCGGCGGCACGATCGGCAACTTCCTGCCCGACGAGCGAGCCGAGTTCCTGCACTCGGTGCGCGACGTGCTCGGCGAGGGGGAGTGGCTGCTGCTCGGCACCGACCTGGTGAAAGACCGGGAAACGCTGGAACGGGCCTACGACGACGCCGCGGGCGTCACCGCGGCGTTCAACCGCAACGTGCTGCGCGTGATCAACGCCGAACTGGGCGCGGACTTCGACCCGGACGAGTTCGACCACGTCGCCTACTGGAACGCCGACCGCGAGTGGATCGAAATGCGGCTGCGCGCCCGGCGGCGGACGGAGGTGCGCATCCCCGGCGCGGACCTGATCGTCCCGTTCGCCGAGGGCGAGCACATCCGCACCGAGGTGTCCGCGAAGTTCCGCCCCGACGGCGTCGAGGCGGAACTGAACGCCGCCGGGTTCGCGCTCGAGCGATGGTGGACAGACTCACAGCAGCGGTTCGGGGTGAGTTTGGCAAGATCAGTGCGTGCGTAACCCTCTCGCGGCACTCGCCCGCAAGCTCGGCACCCAGCGCCGGCTGATGGGCGCCTCGCGCGCCATCATCGCGACCGACCGGCAGCTGCACCGGTGGTTCGGCGGCCGGATCAGCCTGGTCGGCCTGGCCGGACTGCCGTCGCTGCGCCTCACCACCACCGGACGGCGCAGCGGCCTCCCGCGGAGCACGAACTTGCTGTACTACCCCCACGGCAGCGAGTTCGTGCTCACCGGCTCCAACTGGGGCCGTCCGAAGAACCCGGCGTGGACGCACAACCTCCGCGACAACCCGAAGGCGACGGTCGCGCTGCGCGGCCGCGAGATCGAGGTCAAGGCGCGGGAACTGGAAGGCGCGGAGTACGACCGGATGTGGGCGGAACTGCTCGAATTCTGGCCGGGCTACGAAATGGAACGCGCCACGGCGGGGCGGGAGCTGCCCGTATTCGTGCTGACCCGCTGCTGACGATCGAGCGGTGAGCGGAATCGAGCTGCTGGGCTCCGCACGGGTTTGCGAAACCAGCCGTGAGCGTGCTTGGCCCCCGCGGGGAGGCAATGCGCGAGAGAGTGCGCGTGGCCGGTTGCTGGAAATCGTCGCTGACCGCGGATCAGCGCGATGCGTCCAATCGGAGCAAGGCTGTCGCGTCTCCGGGCGGGGTGGTCGCTATCCCGATCTGGGTGTCGGCGTTGGGGTTGACGTCCACCGTCGTGTCAGCTGCCCGGCGGACCCGGTGACCTCGAAGCAGAGTTTGCCGTTGCCCGCCGAGCCGATCCGGTCGGTGGAGCGGACGATGGTCAGACCGACAGTTTCGGGCGCGGGGCAGGGTCTGTAGAGAATGTGGCCGTCGCCGCTGATCAGCTGCACGTGGTCGCTGGCGAGGATCGCCGCGGCAGCCGCTGGCAGCAGTACGGTATCGAGCCTGTTGTCAAAATCGGACCTATCTCGGAGATCTGAATGTATGTGGTGCACGGCTGGTTCGAGCTGTGGGAATCCCCGGCCGAGCCGGAGTGGGGCGAGGAGAAGTTCGACGAGCTGGTCGAAGAGGTCCGGGCGCGGATCGCCGGCACCGACTTCGGAACCAGCGAAGTGACGATGAAGATCTTCAACGGCATCTACGTCCTGAGGGTGGACGGGGCTCCCAACCACCGCGGGACGGAAATACCCGAGGTGATCGGATTCCTGGAGTACGTCGCCCGGCTGCTTCCCGGGTCGCACGGGCTCCTGTACGAACGAGACGAGGAGGCTACCGACGCGCCCGGGCAGAACGGGTTCCGGGTCCGGGTCATGGCGCGCGGGGAACTGAGTCTCCGGCTGGACCCGTTCCTCTCGCCGATCCAGCCCGTCGTCGAGGATCCCTGATCGGCGGTCGCTCGGCAGAACCCCGCACATCCTCCTTTTGGCCGGTGCCCGGCTTGGCCGGATTGTGCCAGTCTCGGTGACGCCCCGTAATCAGACGGGTGCGCAACCAGGGGAGATTCCACGTGCGCGGAGCGAAAAGAGCACGAGCCGGAGCACTGGTCGCGGCGATCGCGACCGCGCTGACCGGGCTGGCGGGCACTGCCGTCGCGGCGCCCGCCGGTCCGGCGGCGCAGCAGGCCACACCCGCGGAGATCGCGCGCACCGCGCCGGTCCGGTGGGAGGACTGCACCAAAGACCAGCTGCGCGGGGTCCCGGAAGACCAGGTGAAGCTGTACAGCTGCTCGCGTTACCGCGTGCCGGTCGACCACGACGACGCGTTGCTCGGCAGCATCGACATCGCGCTGATGAAGCGCGCCGCCAAGGTCCCCGGGCAGCGGATCGGGTCGCTGTTCCTCAACCCGGGCGGTCCGGGCGGGTCCGGGCTGCGGATGCCGATCGCGGGCGACCGCTACTTCCGCCCGCAGGTGATGGACCGCTTCGACCTCGTCGGGTTCGACCCGCGCGGCGTCGGGGCCAGCAATCCGCTGCGCTGCTTCACCACCGCCGAGGACGCCGCGGACGTGCAGAACGAGATGGTCCCGGTTCCGTTGTCGCGCAAGGAAATCTCCGGCACGCTCGCCGCGTACCGCGACTACGGCCAGTTCTGCCGCCGCAACGCGGGCGCGCTGCTCGACCACATGTCCACCCGCGACGTCGTGCGCGACCTCGACCAGTTGCGCGCCGCCGTCGGCGACAAGCAGCTGACCTACACCGGGTTCTCCTACGGCACCCTCGTCGGCTCCACCTACGCGGCGATGTTCCCGAAGCAGACGCGGGCGATCGTGATCGACGGGAACGTCGACCCGCAGCTGCGCACCAACGACGGCGTCACCTACGACCTCGCGCGGGCGCAGGGCTTCGAGATCGCGCTCGCCGGTTTCCTCGACCGCTGCGCCCAGGCCGGCGACAAATGCGCGTTCAGCGCGGGCGACCCGCGCGCGAAGTTCGACGAGTTGCGCGAGCACGTGCGCACTGATCCGATCACGCTGCCCGACGGCACGAAGATCGACCTCGGCGCGTTGACCGGCGCGGTGTCGAGCTCACTGTATTCGCCCGCCTCGTTCGGCGAGTTGGCGGAGGGTTTGCAGCAGGCGTACTCGGTGCTGCACCCGTCGTTGCAGGCGCAGTCCGCGCGGAAGGGCACCCTGTCCGCGGGCCGCGGCGGTCTGCTCGACCTCGCCCCGGACAGCCCGTACACCGGCGACGACTCCTACTTCGCGGTGAACTGCGCGGACAAGCCGATGCGGATCCGGCAGGAGCAGGTACCGGGCATCGCGGCGAAGGCGGACCGGGAATCGCCGACTTTCGGCCGCTACCAGGTGTTCTCCGACATCGCCGCGTGCCCGGTGTGGCCCGCCGCGAAGACGTCCGACCCGTACCGCGGGCCGTGGCGCGCGAACACCGCGACGCCGGTCCTGGTGGTGAGCAACTTCTACGACCCGGCCACCCGGTACCGCTTCGGCCAGCGGATGGCCGAGGAACTGGGCAACTCGCGGCTGCTGTCGGTCGACGCGTTCGGCCACTGCATCCTCGGCAAGGCCCGCGGCGTGGACGACGCGACCGCCGCGTACCTGATCGACCTGAAGGTGCCCGCCGCCGGCCAGGTGTTCCAGCCGGACCAGCAGCCGTTCACGACGCCCGCGAAGGGCTGATCGGTTGATCTTCGGCCCGGAATCGGGCATATCGGCACAACCCTCTTGTCAGCGCCCGGCGGATCGGTGAAAGTGTCCGCCAGAAGTTCACCTGAGGGGGGTTGACGTGCGGCGCTGGGCGGGCGGGTTCGGCGCGGCCGCGGTCCTTGCCGGGACCGCGGCGCTCGCCGGGTGTTCCGGCTCGCCCGCCCAGCCCGGTCCGGTCGAGGTTTCGCGCTCGGCCTGCGGCGACGGCTGGACCGCGCCGCCGGCCGGGCCGCAGACCCTGCAGGTCCGCAACAACGCCGCCGTCACGATGGAGATCGAACTCGTCGACCCGGCCACCGGGACGGTCTTCGGGGAACTGGAAGGCGTCGGCGCCGGCACGACGCGCGCGTTGCCGGTGAACTTCGGCAATGGCGCGTACGCCCTGCGTTGCGCCCCCGAGGACGGCACGCCCTTCGTCGGCCCGACCGTGCAGGTCACCGGCGGCGCGGACCGTCCGGGCCCGGCGGTGGTACCCGTGACCAACGCGGATTTGCTCGGCCCGCTCAAGCAGTACCACGCCTACGTCGCGGACGGCCTCGGCACGCTCACCGGCCAGACCGCGGCACTGGCGCAAGCCGTCCGCTCGGGCAATCGCGGTGCGGCACAACAGGCTTGGCTTACCGCGCACCTCACCTACGAACGGCTCGGCGCCGCTTACGACGCCTTCGGAGACTCGGACGGAGCGATCAACGGCACCACCGCCGGGTTGCCGGGCGGTGCCGCCGATCCGGGCTTCACCGGCTTCCATCGCCTCGAGAACGGCTTGTGGCACAACGAGGCGATGCTCGCGCTGAGCCCGATCGCCGAGCAGCTCGACCAGGCGGTCCAGAAGCTGCGCACGTCGTTCGCCGACGCCCAGATCGACCAGAACGATCTAGGCTTGCGCGCGCACGAGATCATGGAGAACACCCTCCAGTTCGAGCTGACCGGCCGCACCGACTACGGCAGCGGCTCCACCCTGGAGACCGCCCGCGCGAACCTCGCCGGGACCCGTGCGGTGCTCGACGTGCTGCGCCCGCTGCTGACGACGAGGTTCCCCGGCTTGAAGGATCTCGACGCCTGGATCGCCCGCACGGACCACGATCTCCAAGCGGTCGCCGGGAAACCGCTCTCCGCTCTCGACCGGAAGCAGCGGCAGCGGATCAACGCCGACGTCTCGGAGCTGACCGAACGCCTGGCCCCGGTCGCGGCGATCGCGGAGCCGAGGAGGGTCTCGTGAGCCTGGGACGGCGCGCGTTCCTGCGCGGAGCGGCAGCGGCCGGGGCGGGCGCGGGTCTGGTCGGCCTGTCTGGAAGCGCGACGGCCGCCGGGGGAGCGGTGCCGTTCCACGGTCCACATCAGACAGCCGCGCTGGCGGAACCGGCGAGACATTCGGTCGTCGCCGCGTTCGACGTCGTCGCCGAGAATCGCGCCGAACTCACCGCCCTGCTCAAGGAACTGACCGACCGCGCGCGTTTCCTCACCGGCGGCGGTGCCCCCGCGTCCGTCGGGATCACCGGACCGCCCGCGGATTCCGGCGTGCTCGGTCCGGAAGTCCCGAAAGGACAGCTGTCCGTGCTGGTGGGCGCGGGCGCGTCGCTGTTCGACGACCGGTACGGGCTCGCCGCGCGCAAACCGCCGAAGCTCAAGCAGATGCCGATGTTCCCGGACGACGCGCTCGATCCGCAGTGGTGCCACGGCGATCTGTCCCTGGTGCTCAACGCCGCCGAACTGGACACCGTGCTGCACGCGCTGCGCGACATCGCCCGCGCGACCCGGGGCGGGATGCAGCTGCGCTGGAAGATCGACGGATTCAGCTCGCCGCCGCGGCCGTCCGGGACCCCGCGCAACCTGCTCGGGTTCAAGGACGGCACCGCGAATCCCGGGCCGTCCGAAGCGGACAGTCTGGTGTGGACCGACGACGGCGGCAGCTACCAGGTCATCCGGCTGATCCGGATGCTGGTCGAGTTCTGGGACCGGGTGTCGCTGTCGGAGCAGGAGAACATGATCGGCCGCCGCCGCGACACCGGCGCCCCGCTCGACGGCGCGGCCGAGCAGGACGCGCCGCGCTACGCCGACGACCCGATCGGCACGGTCATCCCGCTGACCAGCCACATCCGGCTCGCGAACCCGCGCACGCCGCAGACGGACGGACAGCGGATCCTGCGCCGCGCGGTCAATTACGACCGCGGCGTCGACTCCAACGGCAACCTCGACATGGGCCTCGTCTTCACCTGTTACCAGCGCGATCTCGAGCAGCAGTTCGAGGCCGTGCAGAAGCGGCTCGCCGGCGAGCTGCTCACCGACTACGTCTCGCCGTTCGGGGGCGGATATTTCCACCTGTTCCCGGGCGTGACGGATCCGGCCGACCACTACGGCCGGGCAGTGCTGGGCTGAGCGGAAG
Organism: Amycolatopsis sp. Poz14; assembly: GCF_006704225.1. NCBI lineage: Bacteria > Bacillati > Actinomycetota > Actinomycetes > Pseudonocardiales > Pseudonocardiaceae > Amycolatopsis > Amycolatopsis sp. Poz14. The sequence goes on along the minus strand of NZ_JACLHD010000001.1, from coordinate 6,345,813 downwards.
GAGTTCTGCAGTGAAGCGGACCAGGAAGCGGGCCACCGCGGCGGCCGCGCTGGCGGCGACCGCGGCGCTCGCCGCGGCGTGCGCGAGCAGTTCGGCGTCGACCTCGGCCCCGGCGCACGCGATCGCCGCCGAGACGTTCACGACGTCGACGCCGATCAAGCACGTCGTGGTGATCTTCGGCGAGAACATCTCCTTCGACCATTATTTCGGCACCTATCCGAACGCGACGAACGAGAACGGCACTCCGTTCCACGCCGCGCCCGGCACTCCGAAGGTCAACGGCCTGACTCCGGAGCTGCTGCAGCACAACCCGAACGCTTACAACCCGAAGCGGTTGAGCCCGGACCAGGCGCTCACCTGCGACCAGGCGCATGACTACAAGAAGGAACAGGCCGCGTTCAACGGCGGCAAGATGGACAAGTTCGTCGAGTACACCGAGAAGGACAAGTGCACTGGGCAGCCTGTGCTTTTCGGCGAGCCCGGTCTGGTGATGAATTATTTCGACGGCAATACTGTTACTGCGATGTGGAATTATGCGCAGCATTACTCGTTGAATGACAACTCGTTCAATACTGTGTTCGGGCCGTCGAGTCCTGGGGCGATCAATCTTGTGTCAGGGCAGACGCATGGGTTGCAGCCGGTGGATTCGGTTACCGGGGAGCCTAAGGTTGATCCGCATACTGCGGCTTCGCCGGATGCTCATGGGGTCGGGACGATGATTACCGATCCGGATCCGGCGTTCGACGATTGTTCGGACAAGAATCACACGGCTAAGGACAATCTCGGGGCGTTCCAGGGGCGGAATGTCGGGGATTTGCTGAATGCTCGCGGGGTTACTTGGGGCTGGTTCGAGGGTGGGTTCCGGCCTACTGGCGAGGCTAACGGGTATGCCGTGTGCGGGACTAAGCATCCGAACGTGGGTGGGCAGGCGTCCGTTGACTACAGTCCGCATCACGAGCCGTTCCAGTACTATCGGTCGACGGCTAATCGGAAGCATCTTCCGCCGTCCTCATTGCATGCGGTGGGGCAGCAGGATCAGGCTAATCATCAGTATGACGTTCGGGACTTCAATGATGCGCTCGCTGCGGGGACGATGCCTGCGGTGAGTTTTCTGAAGGCTCCGGAGTATCAGGACGGGCATGCTGGGTATTCGGATCCGTTGGACGAGCAGGCCTTTGTGGCTGAGGAGGTCAATCGGATCCAGGCTTCGCCGCAGTGGAAGAATACGGCGATCGTGTTGGCTTACGACGATTCGGACGGGTGGTATGACCATGTTGCGCCGAAGATTTTGAATGGGTCGCATGATTCGGCGCAGGATGCTTCGGTTTGTACTTCGAAACCGGTTAAGCTGGGCGGGTTCGCGGATCGGTGCGGGTATGGGCCTCGGTTGCCGTTGCTGGTGATTTCGCCTTATAGCAGGGTTAATTATGTTGATCACACTATGACTGATCAGACTTCGGTGCTGCGGTTTATTGAGGACAACTGGCATTTGGGGCGGATTGGCGGCGGGTCGTTTGATGTGATGGCGGCTCCGTTGACAGGGATGTTCGATTTTTCGCATGCTAAGGCGAAGTCGTTGAAGTTGGATCCTAAGACTGGGGCGGTGGTTGGTTAGGGGCGCTGCGGTTACGGGGCGGCTCGTCGCCTGGCGGCGACATTGCGGCCTTGGTTGCGTGGGGCACCCCGAAGCCCATTGTGATGACGGTCCGGGGGTGCTTGTCAAGGCGGGAAAGATGCCTTGACAAGCACCCCCGGACCGCATTTTTGGCTTCGTATCGGGGTGCGGGGGTGGTGTGGGTGCCTCGATTGTTGGGTGCATCGGCGGCGGTTTTAGGGCTGGGTGCCTTGATGCGTTGGGTGCATTGGCTGTGGTTTTCGGGCGCGCGGGGTGGGTGCGTGGGCGCGGTGGGTGTGCGGGTGTCGGTTGGGGTGGGGGTAGCGCCCCAATGTGGCATTGGGTGCGTCTGACGCACCGAACGCCGCATTGGGTGCATGCGATGCACCCAATGCCGCATGGGGGGCGCATCGCGGCGGCGGGGCGGAGCCGGGGCCGGGGCCGGGGCCGGAGCTGGGGCCGGGTGGTCCGTGAAGGGCTCCTTGAGGGAATCCAAGTCCGTGAAGGAGGCCCTCACGGCCGGCGGGCGGGTCGTGAGGGGAACCCTGGGGGAATCAGAGTCAATGAGGGTTCCCCTCACGCACGGCGGCGAAGAGGGCGAAGCCGGAAACAAGTGTGGCCCGCTCCGAAAGATCGGAGCGGGCCAGCAACCTGGGAGTCAGACCGTCAGGACTGGGTCATCTTCCGCAGCACGTACTGCAGGATGCCGCCGTTGCGGTAGTAGTCCGCTTCGCCGGGGGTGTCGATGCGGACGACCGCGTCGAACTCGACCTTTGAGCCGTCTTCCTTCGTGGCCGTCACGTGGACCGTTCGGGGCGTTTCGCCCTCGTTCAGCTTCGTGATGCCCTCGATGTCGAACGTCTCGGTGCCGTCGAGCTTGAGCGACGACGCCGATTCTCCCTCCGGGAACTGCAGCGGGATGACGCCCATGCCGATCAGGTTGGAGCGGTGGATGCGCTCGAACGACTCGGTGATCACCGCGCGCACGCCCAGCAGGCTAGTGCCCTTGGCCGCCCAGTCGCGCGAGGAACCGGAGCCGTACTCCTTGCCGCCCAGGACGACCAGCGGGGTGCCTGCCGCCGCGTAGTTCTGGGCCGCGTCGTAGATGAACGCCTGCGGGGCTCCCTCGACGGTGAAGTCGCGGGTGTAGCCGCCCTGCACGTCGTCCAGCAGCTGGTTGCGCAGCCGGATGTTCGCGAACGTGCCGCGGATCATGACCTCGTGGTTGCCTCGGCGCGAGCCGTAGGAGTTGAAGTCCTTGCGCTCGATGCCGTGCTCGACCAGGTACTGCGCGGCCGGCGTGCCGGGCTTGATCGCGCCGGCGGGGGAGATGTGGTCGGTGGTGACCGAGTCGCCCAGCTTCGCCAGCACCCGGGCGCCGGAGATGTCCTGCACCGGGGCCGGTTCGGCGGTCATGCCGTCGAAGTACGGGGGCTTCCGGACGTAGGTGGACTCGGCCTCCCACTCGAAGGTCTTGCCGGTCGGCGTCGGCAGCGACTTCCAGCGCTCGCCGCCGTCGAACACGTCGGCGTAGTCCTTCTTGAACATCTCCTGGGTGATCGCGGAGTCGATGGTCTCCTGGATCTCCTGCGGCGACGGCCAGATGTCCTTCAGGAACACGTCGTTGCCGTCGCTGTCCTGGCCGAGCGGCTGGGTCGCGAAGTCGAAGTCCATCGTCCCGGCCAGCGCGTACGCGATGACCAGCGGCGGGGACGCCAGGTAGTTCATCTTGACGTCCGGGTTGATCCGGCCCTCGAAGTTCCGGTTGCCCGAGAGCACCGAGACCGCGGTGAGGTCGTTCTCCTGGATCGCGGCGGAGATCTCGTCCGACAGCGGGCCCGAGTTGCCGATGCACGTGGTGCAGCCGTAACCGACCAGGTGGTAGCCCAGCTTCTCCAGGTACGGCCAGAGGCCGGCCTTGTCGTAGTAGTCGGTGACGACCTGCGAACCCGGCGCCATCGACGTCTTGACCCACGGCTTGACCGACAGGCCCTTGTCGACCGCGTTGCGCGCGAGCAGCGCCGCGCCCAGCATGACCGACGGGTTCGAGGTGTTGGTGCACGAGGTGATCGAGGCGATCACCACGGCGCCGTGGTCGAGCACGAACTCGCCGCGGTCGGCGGTGGACACCTTGACCGGCTTGGTCGGGCGCCCGGTGGCCCCGTTCGCCGCGGACTGCACCGGCACCGCGGTCTCGTCCTGGAACGACAGCGCGGCCGGGTCGGAGGCCGGGAAGGTCTCCTCGACGGTCTCGTCGACGTTGGTGTGCGGGGTCGGCTGCTCGTCCTCGGCGTAGTCGTGCACCGACTTGCGGAACGAGGACTTCGCGTCGGTCAGCTCGATGCGGTCCTGCGGGCGCTTCGGGCCGGCGATCGACGGGACGACCGTCGACAGGTCCAGCTCGAGGTACTCGGAGTACTGCGCCTCGTGCGACGGGTCGTGCCAGAGGCCCTGCTCCTTGGCGTACGCCTCGACCAGCGCGACCTGCTCGGCCGAACGGCCGGTGAGCTTGAGGTAGCGGACGGTCTCCTCGTCGATCGGGAAGATCGCCGCGGTGGAGCCGAACTCCGGGCTCATGTTGCCGATGGTGGCGCGGTTGGCCAGCGGCACCTGGGCGACGCTCTCGCCGTAGAACTCGACGAACTTGCCGACCACGCCGTGGCGGCGCAGCATCTCGGTGATCGTGAGCACGACGTCGGTCGCGGTCACGCCCGCCGGGATCTCGCCGGTCAGCTTGAAGCCGACGACGCGCGGGATCAGCATGGAGACCGGCTGGCCCAGCATGGCCGCCTCGGCCTCGATGCCGCCGACGCCCCAGCCCAGCACGCCGAGGCCGTTGACCATGGTGGTGTGCGAGTCGGTGCCGACGCACGAGTCGGGGTAGGCCTGGCCGTTGCGGGCCATGACGGTGCGGGCCAGGTGCTCGATGTTGACCTGGTGCACGATGCCGGTGCCCGGCGGGACGACCTTGAACTCGTCGAAGGCGCCCTGGCCCCAGCGCAGGAACTGGTAGCGCTCGCGGTTGCGCTCGTACTCGATCTCCACGTTGCGCTCGAAGGCGTCCGCGCGGCCGAACACGTCGATGATCACCGAGTGGTCGATGACCATCTCGGCGGGCGCGAGCGGGTTGACCTTGTCCGGGTCGCCGCCGAGGGCGGTCACGGCCTCGCGCATGGTGGCCAGGTCGACCACGCAGGGCACGCCGGTGAAGTCCTGCATGATCACCCGGGCGGGCGTGAACTGGATCTCGATCGACGGGTCCGCGTTCGGATCCCATCCGCCGAGCGCGCGGATGTGGTCGGCGGTGATGTTCGCGCCGTCCTCGGTGCGCAGCAGGTTCTCGAGGAGGATCTTCAGGCTGTAGGGCAGCCGGGCGGCGCCTTCGACCTTGTCCAGGCGGAAGATCTCGTACGAGTTCTCTTCCACCTGCAAGGTGTCCTTGGCGCCGAAGCTGTCCTTGCTAGGTGCAGTCACGTCTAACTCCAGTGGCATGGATTCCACGCCGCCGCCGGCGTGTCCTCCCGGGTCAGTTCGGTGTCGGTCTCCGGGTCGTCGGGATCGACCCGCGCGAGTCTTGCGCACCCCCACCGTAGAACCGGAACCGGGAGGGCACACCTCGTCTTCTCGACCCAAACAGTACGCGTGTCCTGTATTTCGTTCAAGACGACACGCGGAGTGACGTGCGCCATCCGGACACGCAGTCCCGCCAGGTCCCCCGAACAGGGGAAATGATCTCCGCGGTGTGTAAGTTCTTCCTGAGGCTTGTGATAGTGGTGTGACTGCAGAGGTACGCGGTGTGCCCGCGGGACGGCAGCGGGCGAGCGGAGGTGGCGGGCGTGAGGGTCCGGCGTGGACAGTCCGGGACGGCGGGCGCGCTGGTGCGCGGAGCCGGGGCCCGGCGCGGGCTGGCGATCGCGACGGTCACCCTGGCGGCCCTGCTCGGCGCGACGAGCACCGGCCTCGCGGTGCCCCCGCCGCCGCCGAATCCGAGCGACTCCTCGATCGACTCCGCCAAGGGCGACGCGAACGCGAAGGCCGGCGAGGTCGGCAGGCTCACCAACCAGCTCGCGCAGGCCGAGCAGAAGCTCAGCGCGCTGCAGGACAACGTCGAGCTGAAGCAGGAACAGGCCATGAAGGCCCTGGTCGACCTGCAGACCGCGCAGGACGAGGCGACCCAGGCGCAGAACGACGCGAAGTCCGCGCGCCAGGAGGCGGACGCGGCGGTCGGCGCCATCGAGAAGGCCCGCGCGGACGCGAAGAAGTTCGCCGCCGCGAGCTTCGAGCAGGGCAGCACGATCGGGTCGATCTCGGCGTACCTGACCTCGGACAGCCCGAAGGACCTGCTCGCCCGCGCCCAGCTGCTCAACTCGATCGGCGGCTCGCGGCTCAACGCGATGGACCGGCTCCAGCAGGCGCAGACGGAGAAGGCCAACAAGGACTCCGCCGCGCGCAAGGCGCTGGAGCTGGCGCAGCAGAAGCAGGACGCGGCCACCCGGGCGAAGGGCACCGCGGACGCCGCGCAGTCCGCCGCCGTGTCCGCGCAGCAGGCCCAGGCCGCGCAGAACACCCAGCTGGAAGCCAACAAGAACGCCGTCGAGCAGCAGCTGTACGCCGCGCAGGCGAAGGTCAACGGGCTGCAGGGGCAGCGCCAGCGCTACCAGGACTGGCTCGCGCAGAAGCAGCGCGAGGACGAGGAGCGCGCCCGGCAGGCGGCCCTGCGGGCGGCCGCGGCGAACAACGACGACGGCGGCGACAACGGCGGCGGAAGCCGCGGCCGGCCGTCCCCGGCGGCGGGCAGTTCGATCGAGGCCGTGATCGCGCGGGCGCTGTCCAAGGTGGGCATGCCGTACGCGTGGGGCGGCGGCAACGGCAGCGGCCCGACCCGCGGCATCCGCGACGGCGGCGTGGCCGACCGGTACGGCGACTACCGCAAGATCGGCTTCGACTGCTCCGGCCTGATGATCTACGCCTTCGCCGGCGTGCAGGGCCTGCCGCACTTCAGCGGCTACCAGTACACCTCCGGCCGCCGGGTCCCGCTGTCGCAGATGCGCCGCGGCGACATGCTCTTCTGGGGCGGCTCGGGCGGCATCCACCACGTCGCGCTGTACCTGGGCAACGGGCAGATGGTCGAGGCCCCGCAGTCGGGTTCGTACGTCCGCGTGACGTCGGTCCGCTACGGCGGGATCATGCCGTACGCGACGCGCCTCATCGGCTGAGCGGGCTCCACACGTAGGGCGTCGTCTCGGTCACCGCGGTGAAGCCGAGCCGTTCGAGGATCGGACGGCTCGTGGGCAGCGCGTCGACCTGGAGATAGGCGACCCCGCGAGCCCGGGCCGCGCCGACCCGGTGCGCGACGAGAGCGCGGTAGAGGCCTCGGCCGCGCCATTCCGGGAGCGTCGCGCCGCCCCAGAGTCCGGCGAATCCGGTGCCGGGCACCAGTTCCAGCCGGGACGCGGCGACGAACCGGCCGTCCGCTTCAGCCACGACATGCGTGGTGGTCCCGGCGTCAGCGCGGGCCCGGGCGAGCAGATCCGCAGCGACCGCGGCTTCGTCGTGACCGAACACCGAGGCCGACAGCGTCGCGATGCGCAGCAGGTCGTCGCTGCTGCCGGCTTCGCGCACGACCACGTCGGTGGACGGCGGAGCGGAGGCGGCGACCGCGTCCAGCGGCGCGATCAGGACGGTTTCGGTTTCCTCCGGGACGAATCCGGCCGCGAGCAACCGCTCGGGCAGCTCCGCAGGACGGTCGTGGCTGCGGGTCTTCCACTCGAACTCCTCGCCGCGGGCGGCGAAGAACGCGCGCTGGCGGGCGATCAGGTCGTCGAGCGCGCCGCCGGTCACGCCGAGGTCGGGTGGTCCGGAGACAAACCCGCGCCGGCCGCCGGTGAGGCGCGCGAGCGGGCCGTCGGTGGTCAGCTGCTGCCCGGGTTCGGCCTGGGTCAGTTCGGCTTGGCGGACTTCGCGGTCGTAAGCGGCGAGCAGCCGCGCGGCGTCGGGCACGCCCGGGAATTTAACCCGGACGACCCCGCAGCGCGCGCGGGTTTCCGGGGCGGGCACGCTGGGTGCATGACTGAGAGCCCCCGGTTCGCCGGGATCGTGCTGGCCGGCGGGTCCGCGCGGCGCCTGTCCGGAGTGGACAAGCCGGAGCTGCGGGTCGGCGGGATCTCCTTGCTGGGCCGGGCGGTCGAGGCGCTGTCCGGAGCGGATCCGGTCGTCGTGTGCGGTCCGCAGCGGCCGGGATACGACACCGTCGTCTGGACCCGCGAGGCCGTTCCCGGCGCGGGGCCGGTCGCGGCGCTGGCCGCCGGGCTTGAGGCGGTCGACGCGGACATCGTCGTGCTGCTCGCCGCCGATCTCCCCGGCATCCGGCGCTCCACAGTGGACCGGCTGCGGTCCACTGTGGTCAGCGCGGACGGCGCGGTGCTCGTCGACGCGGCGGGGGAGCGGCAATGGCTGGTGAGCGCCTGGCGCACGGCGGCTCTGCGCGAGGCGATGCCGGAGCGTCCGGAAAACGCGTCGCTGCGCCGGACGCTCGGCGGACTGCGGATCGCCGAGGTCGCCGCGGAGCCCGGCGAGAGCGACGACATCGACACGCCGGAGGACCTGGAAAAGCACCGCTGACAGGGGCTTCACAGCTGTCACACCGGCGATGCGATTGGCTACCGTCGCGGGAAGTTCTCGACCCAGTAGGGTCGCGGGCGAGCACGCAGACGCGGAAACCCCTGGAGGAAGAGTGACCGAGCCCGGCTTCGCCGAGGGAGCGAACGGGCAGCAGCCCGGCACCCCGGCGCGGGACGCCCAGCTGCTGGAACGCACCGTGTTCGAGGTGAAGCGCGTCATCGTCGGACAGGACCGGCTGGTGGAGCGCATGCTCGTCGGGCTGCTGGCGAAGGGGCACCTGCTGCTCGAGGGCGTGCCCGGGGTCGCGAAGACGCTCGCGGTCGAGACGTTCGCGCGCGTGGTGGGCGGGTCGTTCTCCCGCGTGCAGTTCACCCCCGACCTGGTGCCCGCCGACATCCTCGGCACGCGCATCTACCGCCAGGGCGCCGAGCGCTTCGACGTCGAACTGGGCCCGGTCGTCGCGAACTTCGTGCTCGCCGACGAGATCAACCGCGCCCCGGCGAAGGTGCAGTCGGCGATGCTCGAGGTGATGGCCGAGCGGCACGTGTCGATCGGCGGCAAGACCTTCCCGATGCCCGATCCGTTCCTCGTGCTGGCCACGCAGAACCCGATCGAGAACGAGGGCGTCTACCCGCTGCCGGAAGCCCAGCGCGACCGGTTCCTGTTCAAGATCCTGGTCGAGTACCCCTCCGCCGAGGAGGAGCGCGAGATCATCTACCGGATGGGCGTCACGCCGCCGGAGCCGCACGAGGTGCTGAGCCCGGCGGAGCTGGTGCGGCTGCAGGGCGTCGCGTCGCAGGTGTTCGTGCACCACGCGCTGGTCGACTACGTCGTGCGGCTGGTGCTCACCACGCGCACCCCGAACGACCACGGGCTGTCCGACGTCGCGGGCTGGGTGTCGTACGGCGCCTCGCCGCGCGCGAGCCTCGGCATCATCGCCGCGGCGCGGGCGCTGGCGCTCGTGCGCGGCCGCGACTACGTGCTCCCGCAGGACGTCGTCGACGTCGTGCCGGACGTGCTGCGGCACCGCCTCGTGCTGTCCTACGACGCGCTGGCCGACGGCGTCCCGGTGGACCACATCGTCACCCGCGTGCTGCAGACCGTGCCGCTGCCGCAGGTTTCGGCCCGGCCGCAGGGCGGCGCCGGCCCCGTGCCGGCGGGCGCGCCCGTCAGGTAGCGGCGTGGCTGGCACCTCCTCGAAAGAACCGGGCGGACGGCCCGGCTGGGCCCCGCCGATCCTGCGCGGCGACCGGATGGAAGCGGGACTGCGCACGCTCGAACTCGAAGTGCGCCGCCGCCTCGACGGGCTGCTCCAGGGCAACCACCTCGGGCTCGTCCCGGGGCCGGGTTCCGAGCCCGGCGAGGCGCGGCCGTACCAGCCCGGCGACGACGTGCGCCGGATGGACTGGGCGGTCACCGCGCGCACGACGACGCCGCACATCCGCGAGACGGTCGCGGACCGCGAGCTGGAGACGTGGGTCGTCGCGGACATGTCGGCGAGCCTCGACTTCGGCACCGCGCTGTGCGAGAAGCGCGATCTGGTCGTCTGCGCGACCGCCGCGGTCGCGCATCTGACCGGCGGCGGCGGAAACCGGATCGGCGCGCTCGTGTCCAACGGCGAAGGCATCACCCGGCTCCCGGCGCGCGGCGGGCTTCCGCACGCCCGCGGCCTGGTCCGGCGGCTCGCCGAGACGCCCCGTGCCGCCGAAGGCGTCCGCGGCGACCTCGCCGAGGCGCTGGAAAAGCTGCGCCGTCCGCCGCGGCGGCGAGGACTGGCGGTGGTGCTCTCCGACTTCCTCGGCCCGATGGACTGGGAGCGCCCGTTGCGCGCGCTCGGCGGAAGGCACGAGCTGATCGCGATCGAGATCGTCGACCCGCGCGACGTGGACCTGCCGGACGTCGGCACTGTCGTGCTGGCCGACCCGGAGACCGGACGGCAGCGCGAGGTGCACGCTTCGGCGTTGCTGCGCAAGGAGTTCGGCGCGGCGGCGAACGCGCACCGGCAGGCGGTCGCGGCCGGTCTGCGCCGGGCCGGGGCCGCGCATCTGGTGCTGCGCACCGATTCCGACTGGATCGCGGACATGGTGCGGTTCGTGGTCGCCCGCAAGCGCCGCTGGTCGGGAGGCGTCGCATGACCACGATGCACGCGGCAACCGGTAAGGAGGCGACGGCATGAGCCTCGCCGGATTCAGTTCGCCGTGGTGGTTCCTGCTGCTGATCGCAGTGGCCGCGGTGGCGGCCGCGTACGTGCTGTCGCAGCGGCAGCGGCGCCGCCGGGTGATGCGGTTCGCGAATCTGGAGCTGCTGGAGAAGGTCGCGCCCAAGGCGCAGGGCTGGATCCGGCACGTGCCCGCGGTGCTGATCGTGCTGTCGCTGCTGTTCCTGACGGTCTCGCTGGCCGGTCCGACGGCGGAGCAGAAGGTGCCGCGCAACCGGGCGACGGTCATGCTGGTGATCGACGTGTCGCTGTCGATGGAAGCCACCGACGTCGCCCCGACGCGGCTCAAGGCGGCGCAGGACGCGGCGAAGCAGTTCGCGCAGAACATGACCCCGGGCGTCAACCTGGGCCTGATCTCGTTCGCCGGAACCGCGACAGTGCTGGTCAACCCGACCACGGACCGGGCAGGCGTGACGAAGGCGATCGACAACCTGAAGCTCGCCCAGTCCACCGCCACCGGCGAGGGCATCTACGCGGCGATGCAGTCGATCCAGAGCTTCTCCGCGGTGGTCGGCGGCGCGGACGGTCCGCCGCCCGCACGGATCGTCCTGATGAGCGACGGAAAGCAGACGGTGCCGGAGGACCTGTACGCCCCGCGCGGCGCGTACACCGCGGCGCAGGCGGCGAAGCAGGCGCAGATGCCGATCTCGTCGATCTCGTTCGGCACCGAGCACGGGTCGGTCGACATCGAGGGCAAGCAGCAGGACGTCCGCGTGGACGACGAATCCCTGCGCGAGATCGCCCGGCTGTCCGGGGGAGAGTTCTACAAGGCGGCGAGCGCGGACGAGCTGAAACGCGTCTACGCCGACCTGGGCGAGCAGATCGGGTACGAGCTGAAGAACGCCGACGCGAGCAAGCCGTGGGTGGTGCTGGGGACGATCATCCTCATGGCCGGGGCGGCGACCGCGCTGGTGTTCGGCCAGAGACTGCCTTGACGCCGGTCGCTTCCGGCGGGGAGCGGTCCCGGCCGGAAGCGACACGCGGATCCACACCATGCCGCCGCCGCGCGGTTCCTGGGGCGAGCCGTCTTCACGGCGTGGCGAAACCGTTCTGCCGCCAGCCTTCGTACACCGCGATCGCCGTCGTGTTCGCCAGGTTCAGCGACCGGTTGTTGGGCAGCATCGGCAACCGCAGCCGTTCGGTGACCTCCGGGGCGCGCTGAACCTCGTCCGGCAGCCCGGCGGACTCCGGCCCGAACATCAGCACATCCCCTGGGGCGTAAGAAACCTCCGTGTAGAGCCGGGTCGCCCCGGCGCTGAACGCGTACACCTTCGCGGGCAGCAACGCCTTCCACGCCGCGGCCAGATCGGCGTGCACGTGGACCCGCGCGAGGTCGTGGTAATCGAGCCCGGCACGGCGGAGCTGCTTGTCCTCCAAGGTGAACCCCAGCGGCTCGACCAGGTGCAGCTCGCATCCAGTGTTCGCGGCCAGCCGGATCGCGTTGCCGGTGTTGGGCGGGATTTCGGGGCAGTAGAACAAGACTCGGAACACGGGATGCCTCACGCCGCCTCGGGTAGATACTTCGCGTAAGCCGCGCGCACTTCCGGCGGCGGCTCCGCTTTGCGGTAGTTCTCGGTGTCGACGAACACGTACCGCAGCCGGAGCTCGGTGGTCACCGTGTCGCCGCGGCGGATGTCCAGCTCGAACCGCATCGACGTGGTGCCCAAGTGCACCAGATAGACCGACACCACGAGCTCGTCGTCGAAACGGCACGGCGCGAAATACCGCAGATTCGACTCGGCGACCACCAGGTCGACGCCGGTGGCGAGCAGCGCGTCGTGCGAACCGAAGAGGGTTCTTTCCACCTCGAACGCCGCCATGTCCGCGTAGGCAAGGTAATGCGCGTTGAAGACGATCCCCTGAGCGTCGCATTCGTGGTAGCGCACGCGCAGGGGCATTTCAACGAGAGGGCGGCGTTCGGTCACCCGACCAATCTAGCGATCAGCCGTGCAGGGCGCGGTAGGTGTCGGCCGCCCCCCGATGCAGCGGGACCGGTTGGGTGCCGATCAGCGTCCGCACGTCCAGGAACTGCGTCCCGACCGCCTGTGCGGGCACGAGCTCGGCAGCCCGCCCCGCGAGCACCCGAACCACCGCCGCCGCCACGTCGAACGGCAGCTTGGGCGAGCAGACCAGCAGATTCGCCACCCCGATCGTGCCGAGCGCGCCGACCCCGCGGTAAGCCCCGGCGGGCACCTGCACCTGTTCGTACAGCGGACCGTACGCCTTGCGCAGCTGGGGGAGCACCGACGTCAGCGGGATGAGCGAGAGCGGCGTCGTGCGGTTGAGGTCGGCGAGGGCGGGCGTCGGGATGCCGCCGGACCAGAGGAACGCGTCGATCCGGCGGTCGTGCAGAGCGGCGACCGCGTCGTTCAGCGGCAGATGCTGTGCTTGGACCGGGATGTTGCTCGCGGCGAAGACCCGTTCGCCCAGTTGCGCGGCACCCGAGCGGCTCGCGCCGACCGAGATCGGGCGGCCGGCCAGCGAGCGCAGGTCGGTGAGCTGGTCCTCGGCGCGGACGACCAGCTGGAGGTAGTTCTCGTAGACGCGGCCGAGTGCTTGCAGCGGAACGGGTTTCCCGAACGGCGTGCCGCCGGTGATCGCGGATTGCGCCACGTCGGCGAGCGCCAGCCCGAAGTCGGCCGTTCCGTCCTGGACGCGTTGCACGTTCTCGACGCTCGCCTCGGTGGGCAGCGCGCTGCAGTGCAGCCGCGGTTCGGCGCGCGACAATTCGGCGGCCAGGACCTCGGCGAAGGCCAGGTAGAAGCCGCCGGGTTCGCCGGACGCGATGGTGATCTTCCGGTCCGGGCCGCGGTAGGTGTCGTCGCAGGCGGCGAGCGTCAGGGCGAGGCCGCCGAGGAGCGCGGTGCGGCGGGTGACCTTCACGGCGTCACCGCCGCGGGCAGCGTGATCCGGACTTGCAGGCCATGCGGTTCGACCGCGCGCAGCTCCAGAACCCCGCCTCGGGCACGGGTTTGCTCCCGCGCGATGGCGAGACCGAGGCCGGTGCCGCGAGGCGCGCCGTCGCCGCCCGCGCGCCAGAACCGTTCGGTGGCCCGGGCGAGGTCCTCCGGAGGAAGGCCCGGACCGTCGTCGGAGACGATCAGCGTGACACTGTCCGAAGTGGACTCCCAAGCGGCGGTGATGGTGGCTCCCTGACCGGCGTGGTGGACGGCGTTGTCCAGCAGGACGTCGAGAATCTGCGCCAGTTCGCTTTCCGGCGTGCGCACCAGCAGCGGCTCAGTATGCACTTCGCACGGCACGAGGGTCGCGCCGGCTTCGTCGGCGGACAACCGCCACGCGTCGACCCGTTCCGCCACGACAGCGGCCAGGTCCGCGGGCTCGTCGTCGGCGCGCGCGGCCAGCCGGGTCGCGGTGCTCTCCGCGGTGGCGAGGGCGAGCAAACCGTCGAGAATCCGTTCCAGGCGCTCGACTTCCGCCACCGTCGCCTCGTAGGCCGGGCGGTTTTCGACCTCGGTGCCGAGCAGGTCGAGCCGGAGCCGGAGCGCGGCCATCGGGTTCCGCAGCTGGTGCGAGGTGTCCGCGACGAGCCGCTGCTGCTGGTTCGCCGACTCGACCACAGCGTCGGACATCCGGTTCACCGACGCCGCGAGCGACCGCAATTCGCGCGGCCCCGACCGTTCCGGCACCTGCGCCCGGCGTCCGCCCGCCACCGCCAGCACGCCGGTTTCCAGCTCCACCAGCGGTCGCACCATCCACCGCGACAGCAGGACCGCGAGCAGCACGAACAGCGCCGCGACCACCATCGCCCCGGCCGCGATCGCGCTCCACGCCGCCGCGACGTCCTGCGCCGCGGCGGTCACCGAAGCACGCAGCAGCACCACGCCGGACACCCGCGTCCCGGTGCCGACGGGGCGCGCGAACAGCACCGGCGTGTCCGACCACGGCTGGATCCGTTCGACCGGCGCTTCCGGCTCGTTGCGCAGCGTCGCCTCGATGACGGTCCGCGCGTCCGGATCACTGCTGGTCAGACCGCCAGTTTCGACCAGCGGCTGCCGCTGCGCGTCGACGATCAGCACGCCTTCGCTGTATAACGACGAATACTGCCGCGCGTCGGCGTTCAACGCGGTCGCGTCGCCGGAATCGACCGCCTGTTGCGCGAGCACCACGAAGCGGTCGACATCGCTGCTGCGCGAAATCACCAACTGCTGGGTCCGCTGATCGGCGGTCGCGGACAGCAGCGGAACCGCGAACGCCGCCACGACGGCGAGCGCGAGCGTGACGAGGACAGCCAGCAGGCGAGTGCGCACCGATCAGCTCCGGCCGAGCCGGTAGCCGAAGCCACGGATCGTGGTCAGCAGGCCGGGCCGGTCGAGTTTCGCGCGCAGCTGCGTCATGTGGACGTCGAGCGACCGCGAAACGGCGAGGTACGCGTCGCCCCACACCTCGTCCATCAGCTGCTGGCGGCTCACCGCGGTGCCGGGCCGCGCGGCGAGCACCGCCAGCACCGCGAATTCCTTCGTGGTCAGCCCGATGTCGCGGCCGCCGACCACGACCCGGCGCGCGCCCAGATCGATCTCGACGTCCTCGATCTGCACCACCGGGTCCTTCGGCGCGGGGGAGGAGCTGCCCGCCCGCCGCGCCACCGCGTCCATCCGGGCCAGCAACTCCGCCATCCGCACCGGTTTCGCCAGGTAGTCGTCCGCGCCGAAACGCAGCGCCCGGACGACCGAACGCTCGTCGTCGCGCGCGGTCAGCACGATCACCGGCACCGGAGAGACCTGACGGATCTTGCGGAGCACGTCCAGCCCGTCGAGATCCGGCAGGCCGAGGTCGAGAAGCAGCAGGTCCGCGTCCCGGTGCCGGGTGAGCGCGTCCGAGCCGCGGCCGACCGCGGTGACGGAGTGGCCGTGCGCCTGCAGCGTTTCGGCGAGTGCCCGGGCGACCCCGGTGTCGTCCTCCACGAGCAGCACGCGCACGGCCGTCCTCCCGATCAGTCCTCGCCGCGTTCGAGGGCGGACGAACGCGAAGTTTCCCGCATTGTCGCGTACACGACGAGCGACACGAGGACGCAACCCGCGACGTACCAGAAGAAGAGCGATTCGTGACCCGCCTTCTTCAGCGCCTGCGCGATCAGCTCGGCGGTCCCGCCGAAGATCGCGACGGTGAGCGCGTAGGGCAGGCCGACGCCGATCGCGCGGATCCGCGTCGGGAACAGCTCGGCCTTCACGATCGCGTTGATCGAGGTGTAGCCGGTCACGATCACCAGCGCGCCGAGCAGCAGCAGGAACGCGAGGAACGGCTGGCTGGTGCGCGCCATCAGGGTCATGATCGGCACGGTCAGCAGGGTGCCCGCGATGCCGAAGAACATCAGCAGCTTGCGCCGGCCGATCCGGTCCGAGAGCCGTCCGGCCAGCGGCTGCAGGATCGCGAAGATCAGCAGCGCGACGAACATGATCACGGTGACCGTGCGGCGCGGGATGTGCGCGGTGTTCTCCAGGAACTTCTGCGTGTAGGTGGCGTAGGTGTAGAACGCGACCGTGCCGCCGAGCGTCAGGCCGACGACGAGCAGGATCTCCCGCGGGTACTTCGCGAGCTGGCGCAGCGTGCCGCGCTCGCCCTTGCCGGTTTCCGCCCCCTCGGTGGCCCGCTGGTAGCTCTCCGACTCGTCCATCGACCGCCGCAGCGCCATCACGATCACCGCCGCGAGCGCGCCGACGACGAACGCGATCCGCCAGCCCCAGTCGCCCATCTGCTTGTCGGTGAGCACGCTCTGCAGGATCAGCTGCAGCCCCAGCGCGAGCAGCTGCCCGCCGACCAGCGTCACGTACTGGAAGCTGGAGTAGAACCCGCGCTTGCCGGGCGTGGCCACCTCGGACAGGTACGTCGCCGAGGTTGAGTACTCGCCGCCGACCGAAAGCCCTTGCAGCAGCCGGGAAAACACCAGCAGGATCGGCGCCGCGATGCCGATCGTCGCGTAGCCCGGCGTCAGCGCGATGAGCAGCGAGCCGCACGCCATCATCGAAACCGAGAGCACGAGCGCGGAACGCCGTCCGTAGCGGTCGGCGAACCGGCCGAGCAGCCAGCCGCCGAGCGGCCGCATGAGGAATCCGACGGCGAACACTGCCGCGGTGTTGAGGAACTGCGCCGTGGCATCGCCGCCGGGGAAGAACGCCTTCGCGAAGTAGACGGTGAACGCCGAGTAGGCGTACCAGTCGTACCACTCGACGAGGTTTCCGATCGAGCCGCGCAGCACGTTGCCGACCACGCGCCGCTCGTCCCGCGCCGAGCCGGCGTCCTGGATCCGGGTAGTCATCCTTGACCTCCTGTGTCGCGACTCACGGTGACCAACCGGGCAGTAACCATCAAGGTCGAGACGCGGTTCCTTACCGTCGCTTAGGACGGGAGTGCCGGGTGCGCCGCCGGTCAGCGCAGCCGATAGCCTCAGGCGGGCGCAACCGCGAAGACGACGAGGAGAACGCAGTGGGACGGTCGGTCTTGGTCACCGGCGGCAACCGGGGCATCGGGCTGGCGATCGCCCGCGACCTCGCGGAGCAGGGCCACCGGGTCGCGGTGACGCACCGCGGGTCCGGCGCGCCGGAGGGGCTGTTCGGCGTGCAGGCCGACGTCACCGACGCCGAGCAGGTGGACGCGGCGTTCAAGCTCGTGGAGGAGCACCAGGGGCCGGTCGAGGTCCTGGTGTCCAACGCCGGGCTCACCGACGACACCCTGCTCATGCGGATGTCGGAGGAGCAGTTCGAGCGCGTGCTGAACGCGAACCTCACCGGCGCGTTCCGCGTCGCCAAGCGGGCCTCGCGCGGCATGCTGCGCGCCCGCTGGGGCCGGTTCGTGTTCATCTCGTCCGTGGTGGGCCTTTCCGGCTCGGCCGGGCAGGCGAACTACGCGGCCTCGAAGGCGGGCCTGGTCGGCTTCGCGCGTTCGCTCGCGCGCGAGCTGGGCTCGCGCAACATCACCGCGAACGTGGTCGCGCCCGGTTTCGTGCACACCGACATGACCGACGCGCTGAGCGAGGACCGGCGCAAGGAGATCCTCGCCAACGTCCCGTCCGGCCGGTACGCCGAACCGGCCGAGATCGCCGCCGCGGTGCGGTACCTGTCCTCGGACGAGGCGGGCTACGTCAACGGCGCGGTGCTGCCCGTCGACGGCGGCCTCGGCCTCGGCCACTGACTTTTCCCGAGAAGAACACCCCACGACCTGGAGGACGTGTTGCCCGGATTGCTCGAAGGCAAGCGGCTGCTGATCACCGGCGTCATCACCGACGCCTCGCTGGCGTTCCACGCGGCCCGCATCGCCCAGCAGGAGGGCGCGAAGGTCGTGCTCACCGGCTTCGGACGGCTGTCGCTGGTGGAGCGCATCGCCAAGCGGCTGCCGGAGCCCGCCCCGGTGCTGGAACTGGACGTCACGAACCAGGAGCACCTCGACTCGCTCGCCGACCGCGTCCGCGAGCACGTCGACGGCCTCGACGGCGTGCTGCACTCGATCGGCTTCGCGCCGCAGAGCTGCCTCGGCGCGCCGTTCCTGGACGCTCCCAGCGACGACGTGAAGGTCGCGGTCGACGTCTCGGCGTTCTCGTTCAAGTCGCTCGCGGTCGCGACGCTGCCGCTGCTCGGCCGCGGCGCCTCGATCGTCGGCATGGACTTCGACGCGCGCGTCGCCTGGCCGGTCTACAACTGGATGGGCGTCGCGAAGGCCGCGCTGGAGTCGGTGAACCGCTACCTGGCCAAGGAACTCGGCCCGCAGGGCATCCGGGTCAACCTGGTCAGCGCCGGCCCGATGAAGACCATGGCCGCGAAGTCCATCCCCGGCTTCGGCGAACTCGAAGGCGGCTGGGACGGCCGCGCCCCGCTCGGCTGGGACTCCGCGGACCCGGAGCCGACCGCCAAGACGGTGTGCGCCGTGCTGTCCGACTGGCTGCCCGCGACCACCGGTTCGATGATCATGGTCGACGGCGGAGTGCACGCGCTCGGGATCTGAGCTTGGTGTTGTGAATGGCCCCGCGGGAGTGTTCCCGCGGGGCCATTCGCCTTTTTAGGCGGCCACCAGGTCCGGTGCGGTGTCGCGTTTGTGGAGGCGCAGGGCCGCGGTGAGGGCGGCTACGGCTAGTGCGCCGAGTGCGACGCTTACCCAGGCGACGCTGGAGAATCCCATTCCCGCGCTGATCGTGGTGCCGCCGAGCCAGGGGCCGACGGTGTTTCCTACGTTGAATGCCGAAGTCGTGCTCGCGCCTACGAGGGTTGAGGTGCCGCCTGCTGCGGCGTAGGCGCGGACGTTGAGTGCTGGGTTGGCGGCGAATCCGGCTGCGCCCAGGATGAGTACGGCGGTTACTGCTACCGCTGGGGTGGTTGCGAAGGCTAGCGCGACGAGGGCGGCGAGGGCGATGCCGAGGCTGCCGTAAAGGGTGGCGAACGGGTACTTGTCGGCTAGTTTGCCGCCTGCGTAAATTCCGATTACTGCGCCACCGCCGAAGAGGGCGAGGACTACTGGGACACCTGCTTCGGGGAGTCCGGCCACGGAGACCAGCAGGGGTGCCAGGTAGCTGAACGTCGCGAAGACCATTGCCTGGAGGAGGGCGATCACGCCCAGGGCTAGCCAGAGGCGGCTGCGGCGGAATACCTGCAGTTCTTCGGTGATCCTCGGTGCTTCGGTTTCCTTGGGGGTGCGGGGGACTGACAGCAGGACGGCGAGGGCGGCGATGATCGTCAGTGCGGCTACTGCCCAGAATGCGCTGCGCCAGCCTGCGTGTTGTCCCAGCAGGGTGCCTGCGGGGACGCCTACGACGTTCGCGATCGTGAGGCCGCCGACCAGTACTGCTAGCGCTTGTCCGCGGCGGGCTTCCGGGACGAGGTTGACGGTGGTTGCGGCGGCTACTGCCCAGAAACCGGCGCAGGCTATTGCGCTGATGATTCTGGTGGCGAAGAGGAGGGGGTAGCCGTCGGCGATTGCGCCTATGACGTGTGCGGCGCTGAAGACGGCTAGGAGTCCGAGGAGGGTGGTTCGGCGGGGGAGGCGGATTGTGCCTATTGCTAGCAAGGGGCGCCGATGACCATGCCGATGGCGAAGGCGGAGATCAGGAGGCCTGCGTCGGGGATGGTGACGTTCAGGTCGGCGGCCATTCCGGGGAGGAGGCCGGTGATCATGAACTCGGAGGTGCCCAGGGCGAAGATGCTGAGGCCGAGTACGAAGACGGCTGGGGGCACGGGTGGGCTCTCTTTCTGGAACTTGTAGTACAAAATGTGGATGTGTGGGGGGTTTGGCCTCGTCGCCTGGCGGCGACATCGGCTGTTGGTTGCGTGGGGCACCCCGAAGCTTGATTGTGCTGACGGTTCGGGGGTGCTTGTCAAGGCGGGAAAGATGCCTTGACAAGCACCCCCGAACCGCAGATGCGCTTCGTATCGGGGTGCGGGGGAGGTGTGGGTGCCTCGCTCGTTGGGTGCACCGGCTGCGGGAGAGAGGCTGGGTGCCTAGATAGCGGGTGCATCGGCTGCGGGTCGGGCTGGGTGCCTCGATAGCGGGTGGATCGGCTGCGGGGTGGTGTGGGTGTCTAGATAGCGGGTGCACTGGCTGCGGGGTGGGGCTGGGTGCCTTGATGGTTGGGCTCACCGGCTGCGGGTGGGGCTGGGTGCCTCGCTCGTTGGGCGCACCGGCTGTGGGGGCGGTGTGGGTGCCTCGATTGTTGGGTATTTCGGCTGCGGTTTGGGTGGGGGGTTAGCGCCCCAATGTGGCATTGGGTGCGTCGGATGCACCCAATGTGGCGTTCGGTGCGTGGGATGCACCCAATGCCGCATTGGGGCGCGTCGCGGCGGCTGCGGGTGGGCGGCGGCGGCGGTTGGCGGGTTAGCGGCGGGCGATTGCGCTTGTCGCTAGTTCTGCTACTGAGGTCAAAGCTTTTCGTTCTGCTCCGCGGCGGGACATGGTGCGGATTCCCGAGATGGTGGCGTGGATGAAGTTGGCGATGTCGGTTGCGTCTCTGTCGCGGGTGACGCTGCCGTCTGCTTGGCCGGTGCGGGCGAAGTGGATCAGTGCGGAGAGGTGCGCTTCGGTGTCCGCGTTCACCTGTGCGGCTACCTCTGGATCGGTGGTACCGAATTCGGAGATGGTGTTCACCATTAGGCAGCCGCGTCTGCCGTTTTCCAGTTCGTCGTCGATTGTCGAGGCGAGCAGCAGGCGGATGGCGTCTAGTCCGTCCGGGGCGTTGTCCAGCAGGGTTTCCCGGAGGCGGATGCCGCGGTGCGAGTAGTGGTCCAGCACGCGGCGGAACAGTTCGTGCTTGCTGGAGAACGTGTTGTAGATGCTGCTGCGGCCTAGTCCGGTCGCGGCGCACAGTTCCTCGGTCGAGGTCGCTTCGTATCCTCGCGCCCAGAAGGCGTTCATCGCGCCTTCGAGTGCTTCGGTTTCGTCGAACTCTCGTGGCCTCGGCATGACGACCACGCTAACACATTTTGGATAGGCCAGTACATAACCGGGCCGCCGAGGCGTGCGGAGCGCCACAGGGGCAGGATGAGCACCGTGGGTTACGACGCGTTGCTATGGCTTTCGTTCGGGGGTCCGGAGGGGCCCGACGAGGTGATGCCGTTCCTGGAGAACGTCACCCGGGGGCGGGGCGTGCCGCGGGAGCGGCTGCTCGAGGTTGCCGAGCACTACCAGCATTTCGGCGGGGTCTCGCCGATCAACCGGTTGAACCGGGCCGCGATCGCGGCGGTCGAGAAGCAGCTCGCGGCGGAGAACATCGAGCTTCCGGTGCATTTTGGCAACCGCAACTGGGCGCCGATGGTTGAGGACACCCTGGCCGGGATGAAGGACGCGGGCGTGCGCCGCGCGCTGGTGTTCCCGACGAGCGCGTACGGCGGCTACTCCGCGTGCCGCCAGTACGACGAGGACATCGAACGAGCCCGCGCCTCCGTCGGCGACGGCGCGCCGGAATTGGTGAAGCTGCGCCAGTTCTTCGACCACCCGCTGTTCGTCTCCGCAGTCGCCGACGCGGTCCGCGCCGCCCACGCGAAACTCGGCGACCGCCCCGGCACCCGCACGGTTTTTACCGCCCACTCGATCCCGGAAAGCGCCGATTTGGCCTCCGGCCCACCCTCCGAAGGCGGCCGCCGCTACTCGAGCCAGATCGCCGAAGCCGCCCGTCTCGTGGCCGCGGAAGCCGGAATCGCCGAGTACGACGTCGTCTGGCAGTCGCGCTCCGGCCCGCCCCAGATCCCGTGGCTGGAACCGGACATCGTCGACCACATCGACGCCCTGCACGCTCAAGGTGTGGAATCCGTAGTGGTCAGCCCGATCGGCTTCGTCGCGGACCACCTGGAAGTAATCTGGGACCTGGACAACGAAGCCGCCGACCGCGCCGCCGAACACGGCATGGCCTTCGCCCGCGCGGCCACTCCCGATGCCGACCCGAGGTTCGCCGAAATGGTGGTCGAACTGGTCCGCGAACACCTCTCCGACGCTCCCGCCCGGAAGCTTTCCCCGTTCCCGGCCGCAGGCTGCACCGTCAACGGTGCCCCCTGTGCAGTCGCCTGCTGCGAACCCCCGCGCCGCCCCACCCGCTGACCGTCCGTGAGGGGAACCCTCACGGAACCAGATTCCCCCAGGGCGGCCCTCGCGACCCACCACCGGTCGTGAGGGCCCCCTTCACGTACCTGGATTCCCTCAAGGACCCCTTCACGGCCCGCTCGCCCTCCCCGCGGCCGCTCGGGATACCGCCCCAATGCGGCATTGGGTGCGTCCCACGCAACGAACGCCACTTTGGGTGCACCTCATGCACCCAATGCCACATTGGGGCGCTAGCTGTGATGTCCAGGGAGGTTGGTCAGCCGGGTGACGGGTGGTTTGCCTCCGGTGGATGTGTGGGGCCGGTGGTGATTGTAGAAGTGCAGCCATCCCGGCAGCGCTGCCCGGCGGTCGTGTTCGCTGGGATAGAAGCGGGCGTAAGCCCATCCCTCGGCCAGGGTGCGGTGGAACCGTTCGATCTTGCCGTTGGTCTGCGGCCGGTAAGGCCGGGTCCGTTTCGGGGTGATGCCCAGCTCGGTGCAGGTCCCGCGCCAGGCCGACGAGCGGTAGCAGGCACCGTTGTCGGAAAGCACGCGTTCGACGGTGACGCCGCGGTCGGCGAACCAGGCGACCGCGCGGTGCAGGACACCGACGGCGGTGTCGGCTTTCTCGTCGGCGCAGATCTCGGCGTAGGCGACGCGGGAGTGGTCGTCGATCACGGTGTGCACGAACGCGGTGCCGGTGCGGGCGTGCCGGTCGGTGCTCCAGGTTCCGGTGCGGCGGGAGGTCGCTGATCTGTTCTTTTTGCCTTGCTGCTTGCCGACGTGGCGCCAGCCGCCGCCGTCGGGGATGTTGCCGAACTTGGTGACATCGACGTGGATCAGCGAGCCGGGGTGGTCGTGCTCGTAGCGGCGTAGCGGTTCGCCGGTGGCCCGGTCGATGCGGGAGAGCCGGTTGATCCGGCAGCGGGTCAGGACGGCGTGCACGGTCGAGGCAGGGATGGCGAGCCGGCCGGCGATCTGGGCCGGGCCCAGCCGCTGGCGCCACCGCAGCCGCACGATCCGGCGGGTCAGTTGCGGGGACGTTCGGGCGGGGCTGTGGTGCGGGCGGCAGCTGCGGTCGGTCATCCCGGCCGTGCCTTCGGCGCGGTAGCGGTCGGCCCACTTCGCGGCGGTCTTGGTGGCGACCATGAACATTTTCGCGGCGGCGGTGCAGGTCCAGCCCTGCTCGACGATCAGGCGGGCGAGGCGCAGGCGGGTGCGCGGGGTCAGGGCGGCGTTAGGGTGGGACACGAAGGCCTCCGGCGGGCGAAGCGGTTCCTAGACAGCTCCACTTCACCCCCGGGGCCTTCACCTGTCAGCACGACAGGCCGGTCACCGCCTTAACCCGGGACAACGTCCCTGGACATCACAGCTAGCCCCAACCCCCAACCCGAACCGCCACCGATGCACCCAACGATCGGTGCACCCACACCACCCCCGCACCCCGATACGAAGCTCTCCTGCGGTCTGAGGGTGCTTGTCAAGGCATCTTTCCCGCCTTGACAAGCACCCTCAGACCGTCAGCACAATCAAGCTTCGGGGTGCCCCATGCAACCACCAAGCAATGTCGCCGCCAGGCGACGAGCAGTCAAACCTGCCGATCCCCCTGCTCAGCAAACACCCGCACAGCCTCATTAACGGAAGCAGTCCGCGCCCCCCGAACAGCCTCAGCCAACGGCCGCAACGCCTCAGCCCGCCGATTCACCGCCGAAGCCGACAACGCCCCACCCGGATCATCCGCCTGCGCCACAGCCAAAATCGCCGAAATCTCCTCGGCTCGCTGCAACACCCGCAACGCCCGCCCGGGCGTCCCGGCAGGCCACTCGACCTGAGGCCGAGCCCGCAAATGCGCCGACAACTCCGCCCGAACCCCAGGCCGATCGCTCGCCACATCCAACGCCTGCAACGCCCCGGCACTGGCCCGGATAGCATCCGTCAACCCGTGCTCGGCATCCGGCATCGGCTGATACTCCAACGAGACCGGCGCGGGAAGCGAGTACACCGTCCACCGCATCAGCCCCTCGGCGATGGGCTCCGGCACCAACCCGAACGCCAGCCCGCCGAGCACCACAGCCTCGCCGCACCGCAACGCCGCGTCGGCAAACGGCCCGCCGCCGCCAAGACCCCGCACATCCCCGGGCACCGGCAGCACCAGCTGCGCACTCACCGCCCCTTGCGCCCGTAGCGCGAGCAGCAGCTGCACGGGAGTGGCCGCCCGATGGAAAGCGAGCGGAAGATCGAACGCGTCGGCGGCAGCGGGATCGGCCGCGACCACGTCGTGGGCCTCGGCCCAGTCCTGCAAGGCGTCGAGGACGTCGTCGGACGCCGCGGCCCCGTTCAGCCACGCGGAGGACCAGACGGCGAGGGTCGCACTGGGTCGGCACACGACCGCTCATTTTACCGGTTCCTCCCGGCTCCGCCGATCCCCGCCCGGCTGGAGCCGCTCCACGTCGACGGATGCCGGAACGGTCAGTAGCGTCGAAGGGGTGAACGCTGTTCCCGACGCTCTTCCCCGTACTGCCGGCGAGCTCCGCGCCGCCGGATACGCCCCGCGCCCCATCGCGCGCGAGATCCACGACAACCTGCTCGCCGCGCTGCGCGAGGGCCGCGACGCCTGGCCCGGCATCGTCGGCTTCTCCCGCACTGTGCTGCCCCAGCTCGAACGAGCCCTGCTCGCCGGCCACGACGTCGTCCTGCTCGGCGAGCGCGGCCAGGGCAAGACCCGCCTGCTGCGCACCCTGGCCGGCCTCCTCGACGAGTGGACCCCGGTCATCGAGGGCTCCGAACTGGGCGAACACCCGCTCGACCCGATCACGCCCGCCTCGATCCGCCGCGCCGCCGAACTCGGCGACGACCTGCCGGTGGCCTGGCGGCACCGCAGCGAGCGCTACACCGAAAAGCTGGCCACGCCGGACACGAGCGTGGGCGACCTGATCGGCGACGTCGACCCCGTGAAGGTCGCCGAGGGGCGCAGCCTCGGCGACCCGGAGACCATCCACTTCGGACTCGTGCCGCGCGCGCACCGCGGCATCGTCGCGATCAACGAGCTGCCCGACCTCGCCGAGCGGATCCAGGTCGCGCTGCTGAACGTGATGGAGGAACGCGACATCCAGGTCCGCGGCTACACACTGCGGCTGCCGCTGGACGTCCTCCTCGTCGCCACTGCCAACCCCGAGGACTACACCAACCGCGGCCGGATCATCACGCCGCTGAAGGACCGCTTCGGCGCGGAAATCCGCACGCACTACCCGCTGGACGTCGAGTCCGAGGTCGCCGTGGTGCGCCAAGAGGCGAACCTCGTCGCGGAGGTCGGCGAGCCGCTGCTGGAGGTGCTGGCCCGGTTCGTGCGCAACCTGCGCGAGTCGCCGGTGATCGACCAGCGTTCCGGCGTGTCCGCCCGGTTCGCGGTGGCGGCGGCCGAAACCGTCGCGGCGGCCGCGCTGCGCCGGGCCGCGGTGACCGGGGAGGACCCGGCGGTCGCACGTCCGGTCGACCTCGAAGCCGTGCCCGCCGTGCTGCGCGGCAAGGTCGAGTTCGAGCCCGGCGAGGAGGGCCGCGAGGTCGAGCACCTCGTGCACCTGATGCGCCGCGCGATCGCGGAAACCGCCCGCGAACGGTTCGCCGGGCTGGACCTGCGCCCGCTGTCCGACGCGGTGGCGGACGGCCACCTGGTCGCCACCGGCGAGCGCGTCCCCGGCGCGGAAGTCCTTGCCGCGCTGCCGGAACTGCCGGTGCTGCACGAGGTCGCCCAGCGCGCCGGAGTGTCCGCGGACGAACCGGCGGGCCGGATCGCGGCGGCGGTCGAACTGGCCCTGGAGTCGCTGTTCCTCGCCCGCCGGCTGGCGAAGGACTCCGACGACGGCACGACGGTGTACGGCGAATAATGCCGCTCTTACCGGAGGGATATTCCTACGGCCCGTGGCACGACGGGCCGGATCCGCTGGCCCCGCCCGCGGACCTGCGGGACGCGCTGGACGAGATCGGCCGCGAGGTCATGGGCGGCTCGTCCCCGCGTTCGGCGCTGGAGGAACTGCTGCGCCGCGGCACCGAACGCACCGCGGGCCTCGACGAGCTGACCCGTCAGCTGTGGCAGCGCCGTTCGCAGATCCAGCGGCGGCACCGGCTGGACGGCACGCTCCAGGAAGTCCAGCAGTTGCTGCAGGACGCGCTCCAAGCCGAGCGCCGGGAACTGTTCCCGGATCCCGACGACGAGGCCCGCTTCCGCGAAGCCCAGCTGGACGCGCTGCCGCCCGGCACCGCCGCTGCCGTGCGCGAGCTGAACGAGTACGACTGGCGCTCCGACGAAGCCCGGCAGAAGTACGAGCAGATCCGCGACCTACTTGGCCGCGAGATGCTCGATGCGCGCTTCCAGGGCATGAAGCAGGCCATGCAGAACGCCGGCCCGCAGGACGTCGAGCGGATCAACCAGATGCTCGGCGACCTCAACGCGCTGCTGTCCGCGCACGCACAGGGCGCGAGCGACATCGGCGAGCGCTTCGACGAGTTCATGCGGCGGCACGGCGAGTTCTTCGCGGAGAACCCGCAGAACGTCGACGAGCTGATCGACGTGCTGGCCGCCCGCTCCGCCGCCGCGCAACGCATGCTGAACTCGATGTCCGAGGAACAGCGGGCGGAACTGGCCGAGCTGGCACAGCAAGCCTTCGGCGATCCGCGGCTCGCGCAGCAACTGTCCGCTTTGGACTCCCAGTTGCGTGCGCTGCGGCCGGGGGAGGACTGGACGTCGTCCTCGCGCTTCCGCGGCCAGGACCCGCTGGGGCTCGGCGAAGGCGCGCAGGCCATGGCCGACCTGGCGGAGCTGGACGCTCTCGCCGAGCAACTGGGCCAGTCGTATCCCGGCGCGCGCCTGGAAGACATCGACCTGGAAGCGCTGGAACGCCAACTCGGTCCGGACGCAGGCGTCGACGCGCGCCGACTGTCCGAATTGGAGCGAGAACTGCGTCAGCAGGGTCTGTTCGAGCGTGCCGCGGACGGCACCTTGCGATTGTCTCCCAAGGCACTGCGCCGACTGGGCGAGACCGCACTGTCCGATGTGGTCAATTCGCTGCGCGGCAAAACCGGGGAGCGCGAGACCGAATCCGCGGGGGCGGCAGGCGAACCGACCGGTTCGAGCCGTCCCTGGCGATTCGGTGACATGCAACCCTGGGATGTCCCGCGCACCGTGCGCAACGCGGTGCTGCGCTCCACCGCGGTCGGTGCGGGCAGTGTTCGCCTCGCTGTCGAGGACGTCGAAGTCATCGAGACCGAACACCGCTCGCGAGCCGCGGTCGCGCTGCTGGTCGACACGTCGTGGTCGATGGTCCAGGAGGGCCGCTGGCTGCCGATGAAACGCACCGCGCTGGCGCTGCACCAGCTGATCAGCACCAGATTCCGCAACGACGCCCTGCAGCTGATCACCTTCGGCCGCTACGCGATGCCCGTGGAGCTGCCGGAACTGGTCGGTCTGGAAGGCACCTGGGAACAAGGCACCAACGCCCACCACGCGCTGCTGCTGGCCGGACGGCACCTGCGTCGGCACCCGGATGCGCAGCCGGTGGTCCTGATGGTCACCGACGGAGAACCCACCGCGCACCTGGAACCCGATGGCGAGGCGGAATTCTCCTACCCGCCCGAACCGGCGACCATCTACAAGACACTGTCCGAAGTGGACCGGATCGCCAAACTGGGCGCGTCGGTCACCGTCTTCCGGCTGGGCGACGACCCGCGCCTGGAAGCGTTCGTGGACACCATCGCCCGCCGCTCCGGCGGCCGGGTCGTAGCCCCGGACCTGGACGGCCTGGGCGCGGCGGTAGTGGGCGACTACCTCCGCACGCGTCGCCGCTGACCCGTTCCGTGAAGGTCCGTGAAGGGCTCCTTGGGGGAATCAGATTCCCTGACGGAGTCCTTCACGGGCTTCAGCGGCGGTCCACCATGATCCGTGCGCCGTCGCCGGGTACGAGGGTGATGTGCCGGGTTTTGACCCGCTCCGGCCGAGGATTGGCCGCGCTGACCCGGTACCGCGCGAACAGCTCGCGCAGCACGATCGTCGCCTCCAGCAGCGAGAAACCGGCCCCCAGACAGCGCCGTGCGCCGCCGCCGAAGGGGAACCAGCTGCCTGCGGGCGGGCCGCTGCCGAGGAAGCGCGTCGGGTCGAACACCTCGGGCGACGGATGGTGCGCCGCGTCCGCGTGGATCATCGAAATCGACGGCAGCGCCATGTGCCCGGCCGGAACCGTGTAGGGCCCGACCTGGACGTCCTTCGTGAGCTTCCGCGAAACCTCGGAGATGATCGGCCGCAGCCGCATCGCCTCCTTCGCCACCGCTTCCAGGTACTTCTCGTCGCCCTCGCGCGCGGCGCGGGCGGTGGTCGCGGCGGTGACCGGATCCCGGGCGAGCTCGTGCAGCGCCCAGGCCAGCGCGGTCGCCGTGGTTTCGTGCCCGGCCAGCAGCAACGTGATCAGCTGGTCGCGCAGTTCGAGGTCGCTGAGCTGATCCTCCCCGGGCACGGTCAGCAGCCGGGACAGCACATCGGTCCGCTCCGCCAGGTCCGGTGCGGCTCGCCGCTCGGCGATCTCCGCGTACAGCAGTTCGTCGACCCGTTCCTGCCGCTCCCGGTTCCGCCGCCACGGCCCGAACTTCTGCAACGCCGGGCTGTGCCATCCGAAGAGATCCAGCGCGCTGATGTCGATGACCTGCTCCAGCGCCACGCGCAACTCCGCCAGCCGCGGTCCGTCGGTCACGCCGAAAACGACCCGCAGGATCACTTCCAGCGTCAGCGCCCGCATCCGGTCGTGCACCCGGAACGCCCGGCCCTGCGGCCACCGTTCCAGCTCCGCGACCGTCAGCTCGGTGACCATGTCCCGGTACCCGCGCATCGCGGCGCCGTTGAACGCGGGCATCAGCAGCTTCCGCGCCCTGCGGTGCTCCTCCTCGTCGGTGAGCAGCACCGAATGCCCGCCCAGCATGGGTTTGAGCACCATGTTGCCCTCGCCGGCGTGGAACGTCTCGACCGGACCGGCGAAGATCTCGCGGACCAGGTCGAGGTCGCCGACCAGCACCACCGAACGCTCGGGATACAGCTTCAGCCGCACGACGTCTCCGTAGCGCCGTCGCAGCACCGGCAGCAGGGAGTTGCGGAAAGCGCCGAAAAGGAGGGTTTGCACCGCCATCGGCAGCCGGGGACCGGGCGGGAGAGCGGAACGGGCGCGGATCGGCGTGCGCAGAGCCATGCTTCGTTCGTACTCGCGCCGGAGCGCGGTGTCCACCAGACTTGACCCTCACGCGACGTGAGGCGTGATCGTGGTTCTCGCAAGGGCCATTCGGCCGAAGAAACGACAGGGGAGAGCGATGGGCTACCGGGTGGGCGAGGCGGCGGCGCTGGCCGGCGTCACCGTGCGCACGCTGCACCACTACGACGAGATCGGGCTGCTGTCGCCGAGCGGGCGGACGACGTCCGGCTACCGGCGCTACGACGAGGCCGATCTCGACCGGCTGCAGCGGATCCTGCTCTACCGGGAGCTCGGCCTTCCCCTGGAGACGATCGCGTCCGTGCTCGCGGATCCGGGAACCGACGCCGACGCCCACCTGAAACGGCAGCGGGAGCTGCTGGTGGCGCAGGCGGACCGGATCGAGCGCATGGTCGCGGCCGTCGATCGATTGCTGGAGGCGAGAGCCATGGGCAACGCGTTGACGCCCGAGGAGAAGTTCGAAGTGTTCGGCGGGTTCCAGGTGCCGGACGGCTACTCGGAGGAGGCCGTCCGGCGCTGGGGGAGCTGCCCGGAGTGGCAGCAGTCGCAGCTGCCGGAGACCAAGGAGCAGTGGACTGAGGCGGAGCGGCAGCGGAAGGACTGGGTGAGCCGCCTGGTCGCGCTGGTCGACAAGGGCGAGCCCGCGGACAGCCCGGCGGCCGGGCAGCTAGCCGAAGAGCACCGGGCGATGCTGTCCGCGGTGATGGGGGAGTGCGGGTACGAGATGCAGCAGAAGATCGCGGACCTGTACGCGGACGAGCCCGCGCAGCTGGCCTTCCTGGTCCGGGAGGACGAGCAGCGGCCCGGCATCGGGGCGTACGTGCGCGACGCCGTCCGGGCGAACGTCGTCCGGCAGCGAGCCTGACCGTACCGGTGGGAGGGACACGCGGCTGTCCCTCCCACCGGGTGGGAAAGCGGACGGACGTCACGCTTACAGTCGGAGGCATGCAGACTTGGTCATCCGTCGCCGTGCCCCGGCTGCCCGGCACGCCCCGTCCCCTCCGGCTTCACGACACCGCGACCGGGCAGGTCCGCCCGACGGCACCCGGAGCCGCCGCCCGGATGTACGTCTGCGGCATCACCCCCTACGACGCCACCCACCTCGGCCACGCCGCCACCTACCTCGCGTTCGACCTGGTCAACCGGGTGTGGCGGGACAACGGGCACGAGGTGCACTACGTCCAGAACGTCACCGACATCGACGAGCCGCTGCTCGAGCGCGCGGAACGCGATTCGGACGACTGGATCGTGCTCGGCATGCGCGAAACGGCGCTGTTCCGCGAGGACATGGAGGCGCTGCGGGTGCTGCCGCCGCGGCAGTTCGTCGGCGCGGTCGAGGCGATCCCGGAGATCGTCGAGGTCATCGCGAAGCTGCTCGCCGACGGCAGCGCCTACCGCGCGGACGACGCCGAGTTCCCGGACGTCTACTTCGACCACAACGCGACCGGCCGGTTCGGCTACGAGTCGAACTACGACGCCGAGACGATGGCGAAGTTCTTCGCCGAGCGCGGCGGCGACCCGGACCGCCCCGGCAAGCGGCACCCGCTGGACGCGCTGCTGTGGCGCGTCGCGCGCGAGGGCGAGCCGTCGTGGGAGTCGGAGCTGGGCGCCGGACGGCCGGGCTGGCACATCGAATGCAGCGCGATCGCGGTGAACCGCCTCGGGCTCGGTTTCGACGTGCAGGGCGGCGGGTCCGACCTGATTTTCCCGCACCACGAGTACAGCGCCGCGCACGCGGAAGCCGTCGCCGCCGACCACCCGTTCGCCCGGCATTACGTGCACGCCGGGATGATCGGGCTCGACGGCGAGAAGATGTCGAAGTCCCGCGGCAACCTGGTCTTCGTGTCGCGGCTGCGCGCCGACGGCGTCGACCCGGCGGCGATCCGGCTCGCGCTGTTCGCCGGGCACTACCGTGAGGACCGGGCGTGGACCGACCAGCTGCTGGTCGACGCGCAGGAACGGCTGGCCCGCTGGCGCGAAGCGGTCGCGCTGCCTGCCGGACCGGACGCGGAGGACACCGTGGCGCGGCTGCGCGACCACCTCTCCGACGACCTGAACACGCCGAAGGCCCTCACGGCGATCGACGCGTGGGTCACGTCGGCACTGCGCCGCGACGGCACCGACCAGGCCGCCCCGGGCCTGATCAAGGAGGCCGTGGACGCGTTGCTGGGCATCGTGCTCTGAGCTTTTCGGGACCGGGCAGTGGCCGGAACACGCTTCCGGCCACTGCCCGCTCTTCTAACTGTATAACGACCTATACATCCTGGCGTTGGCCGTCTGCCAGCGCCAGGTGGTCGCCCTCCCAACGGCGGCGCAACCACCGATCATGCGAAGCAAGGACGACCGCGCCCGGCGCGCTGTCCAGCGCCTCGGACAGCTCCTCGGCCAGGCTGACCGACAGGTGGTTGGTCGGCTCGTCGAGCAACAGCACGTCCGGCGGCTCCGCGAGCAGCACCGCCAACGCCAGCCGGCGCCGCTGACCCACCGAAAGCTCGCCGACCGGCCGGTCGTGTTCCCTCGGCGGCAGCAACCCGAGTGTGGACAGCGAGGGCGCCGCTTCGCCGGCCGCGGCGCGGTACACCTCCTGCGCGGTCCGCTTCGGCAGAGCGAACGTGACGTCCTGCTCCAGCAGCCCCACTCGCACGCCGGGTCCGAAGTGGACAGTCCCGGCCGACGGCGTGAGCTGGCCGGCCAGCACCGACAGCAGCGTGGATTTGCCCGCTCCGTTGCCGCCGGTCACGAGAAGCCGCGCGCTGCGGTCCACGTCCAGCTCGTCCAGCTGCACCCGGCCCGGAACCGCGATGCCGCGCACCGACACCGCCGGCCCTTCGCCGCCGGTGTCCGCGGTGAGCGTGGCCCGGAACCGCAGCGGCGCGGGCGGTTTGCGGACCTGCTCGCGCTCCAGGGTGTCGAGTTTCAGCTGGGCATTGCGGACTCGGCGGGAAATCTGCTTCTGCACGCGACCGGTCTTGAAGTCGTAGAGCATCTTCGCGTTGTCCCGCGGCGCCCGGTTGTGCGCGACGCGGCGCGCGGTGCCGTGCACGGATTCCCGCAGTTGCTTGAGTTCCTCCTGTTCTTCGGTGAACCGCTGTTCCCAGCGGGCCCGTTCGGCCTTTTTCTGGCCGAGGTAGTCGGTGTAGCTGCCGCCGTAGCGCGTCGCGCCGCCGACGCGGCGGTCCGCCGGAACCGGGTCCAGGTCCACGATGTCCGTGCAGACCGCGTCGAGGAACACGCGGTCGTGCGAGGACAGCACGACGACGCCGGTCAGCTCCGCGAGATGGCGCTCGAGGAATTCCATGGCGTTGTCGTCGAGGTGGTTGGTCGGTTCGTCGAGCAGCAGGATGCGCGGCCGCCGCACCAGCAGCGCGGCCAGCCCGAGCCGCGACCGCTGGCCGCCGGACAGCGTGTGCAGCCGCCGGTCGTGCCTGATGTCGCCGAGCCCGAGCCCGGCGAGGACGAGGTCCGCGCGCCGGTCCGCGTCCCACAGGTCGTGGGCCTGCGCCCATTCCAGGACGTGGCCGTACTCGCTGAGCACCTCCGGGTCGTCGGGGCGCTCGGCGAGGACGGCGGCGAGCTTGTCGAGCGTCGCCGCGGCGGTGCGGATCTCGGCGAGCGCCTCGTCGAGGACGTCGGAAACTCGTGCGGTGCCGTCGAACGGCAGCTCCTGGAAGAGGAAGCCGAGGTCGCCGTGCCGCACGACGTCGCCGCCGCGGGGGACTTCAAGTCCGGCGAGCAGCCGGAGCAAGGTTGATTTCCCGACGCCGTTTTCGCCGACGAGACCGATCCGCCTCCCGGGCGACGCGACGAGCGAGACGCCGTTGAGGACGGTGCGGGCGCCGTAGCCGAAAACGAGGTCGGAGGCGTGCAGGACAGTAGACATGAGCGATCACCGGGCCTTTGCGGTGGAAGCGAAATCCCCGACGGGCAACGCGCGGCTTCCCGGGAGCGGGGCTCGACCGGGAGCGGCCTCGATGCGGGGAGGGCTCGGCTCAGCTGTCCATGATGGGCGGGAGCTTAACGCGGGGGCGGCGGGGAAGCGCAACCGGTTTTTCGGGCGCTCGGTTCGGGCCGGTCAGGATTCTCGCGGCGGCAAGGCCGGATGGCCGGTGGGGTAGATGCCGACCGCGAAGCCGTAGGTGGTGTCCCCGGACCGGGGCAGCCGGTCGAACTCTTCGACGAGTTCGGCCATCCGGTCCCAGAACTGCGAGGCCTGGTCCGGGGAGATGCGTGCCTGCCGGATGAAGCCCCACAGCTTTCCCGCCTCGAACGCCTCGGCGGATTCGCGGGCCGCCACCTCGAAGTCGTTGAAATCCCTCGCGTTCCCCATGGCCGGCCCCGGCTCGACGAAGAACATGCGCGCGGTGCGCCCGTAGAACCGTTCCTCGACGGCGCGGACCCGGCGCGTGCGAACGACCTTGAGCAGGCCGTTGACCTCGAGCACGCGCACGTGGTGCGCGACCGTGCTCTTGGGGCGGCGCACCGCCGCCGCGAGCTCGCTCACAGTCGCGGCTCGCTCGTGCAGCAACTGCAGGATCGAGGTGCGCAACGGGTGTCCGATCGCCTTGACCTGCGCGGGTTCGGTCAAGGCCAGCCGATCGGCGAGTGCGTAGTCGGGCGGGTTGTTCGCCATGGCTGAACAGACTAGCGTTGCCGAACGTTCCACATAACTGGTTCGTTCACTGAGGGGATTTCCGGCATGGCCGAAATCGTGCTGTACCACCACATCCAGGGCTTGACCGACGGCGTGCGCGGTTTCGCCGACGAACTGCGCCGGGACGGGCACACCGTCCACACTCCCGATCTGTTCGGGGGCCGGACGTTCGCCAGCATCGAAGACGGCTTCGCCTTCGCCCGGGAGACCGGCTTCGAGCAGGTGCGGGAACGCGGGATCGCCGAGGCGGAGGCCCTCGGGCAGGACCTCGTGTACGCCGGGTTCTCCTTCGGCGTCACCGTCGCGCAGCGCCTCGCGCAGACCCGGCCGGGAGCGCGCGGCGCGCTGTTCTTCGACTCCTGCCTGCCGGTCAAGGAGTTCGGGACGGCGTGGCCGGAGGGGGTTCCGGTGCAGATCCACGGCAAGGAGAACGACGAGTTCTTCGAGGAGGACCTGCCGTCCGCCCGCGAACTCGTCAGCTCCGCCGAGAACGCGGAGTTGTTCGTCTACCCCGGCGACCAGCACCTTTTCGCCGACTCCTCGCTGGCCGCCTACGACCCCGAGGCAGCCGGTCTGCTCCTGGAGCGCGTGCGCTCGTTCCTCGCCTCGCTCTAGCCGGGCGCCTTGACGCGGGGGCAGCCGCCTGCAACTCTGAAAGAATCGTTTCGAAAGAAACCCTTCAGAGTTAGGCGGGCCGATGACCGAACTGCCCCCGCGCAAGCGGATCGACGACGTCGAGCTGCTGCGGGCCCTCGCGCACCCGCTGCGGTCCGCGCTGGTGCACCACCTGATGGCGGTCGGCCCGTCGACCGCCAGCGAGTGCGCGGACGCGGTCGGCTCGACCGCGTCGAACTGCAGCTGGCATCTGCGCAAGCTGGCCGAGCACGGCCTGGTCGAGCGAGCCGAGGGCGGCGACGGGCGGGAGCGGCCGTGGCGGGCCTGCCAGGTCGGGCTGGTGCTCGGCAGCCCGGACGGCGATCCGGCGCTGGAAGCGGCGCAGCTGGCGGTCGCGGGAACTGAGCTGGCCGAGGAACAGGAGCTGACCCAGCGGTACCTCGACACGGTCGAGCGGCTTGATGAGGACTGGCGCGAGGCGGGCGGCTTCTTCTCGTACGGCCTGAAAGCGACACCCGAGGAAGTCGGCGCGCTGACGAAGGCGATCGACGACCTGGTCCGGCCGTACGTCAGCACGATCCGCGAGGACGCGCCCGCCGACGCCCGCGCGGTCTTCCTCGGAATGCGTGCCTTCCGCCGGATCGGGCACGACGGGAAACCGGCGTGAGACGGCTGCTGGCGGCACCGGGATTCGCCCGGCTCTGGGTCTCCGCGTTCTTTGGCGAGACCGCCGAGTGGATGCTGCAGGTCGCGCTGCCGGTGTACCTGTTCGTCCGCACCGGCTCCGCGGTCACGACGGCGTTGAGCATCGTGCTCGGCCTGCTGCCCGCGGTGCTGCTGAGCCCGGTCGCGGGGATCGTCGCCGACCGGTGGGACCGCCGGGTCGTGCTGGCGACGGTGTGCGTCGGGCAGGCGGTGGTGGTGCTGCCGCTGCTGGCGAGTTCCGAGCTGCCGGTCGCGGCGGTCTACGCGGTGATGGCGGCGCAGGCAGGGCTGGCGTCGGTGTTCGAACCGGCGCGCAGTGCGTTGGTGCCGGAGCTGGTCGGCGTCGAGGACGTCACCCCGGCGAACGGGCTGATGAGCGTGAACGGCAGCGTCGCGCGGCTCGCGGGCGGCTGGGCCGGGGGAGCGCTGCTGGGCTGGGGCGGTCTCGAGCGCGTGATCATCGGCTACCTCGTCGCGCTCGCGGCCGCGGGGATGCTGCTCGCGTTCCCCTTCCGCCGGGCGGCGGTGCGCAAGACCGCGCCCGAGCAGACGGATTGGCTCGCGGGCGTCCGCGATCTTGCGGGCAAGCGGCTTCGCGCGACGAGTGTGTCGGCGCTGCTGACCTCGCTCGCGCAGGGCATGTTCCTGGTGCTGTTCGTGGTGTTCGTGCTCGACATCCTGCGCGGCAGCGAGGCCGATGCCGGGCTGTTGCGCGGCGTGCAGGCGATCGGCGGCCTGGCCGCCGGGTTCGCGGTGGCGACGCTCGCGCGCCGGGTCGCGCCGGTGCTGCTGCAGGGCTGGGGGCTGGTCGCGGCGGGGCTGATGTCGGCGGCGATCTGGAATCTGCCGGGCGCGACCACGGTCCTCGGGGTGTACGTCGGTCTGTTCATGGCGGTCGGCGCGCCCGCCGTGGTGGCCGGGGCCGGGCTGCTGTCGCACGTGCAGGCGGAGACCGGCCCGGATCGCGCGGGACGGGTGCTGAGCACGGTGTACGCGCTGATGGCGGCGGGCACGGCGGCCGGTTCGCTGCTGGCCGGCGCGCTCGTCGCGGTGACCGGGCCGACAGTGCTGCTGAACGTGCAGGCAGGACTCCACGTGAGTGCCGGGCTGGTCGTTCTGGGGTGGGGGAATGGGCGGTTCCGGCGCTCCCGGGCGCGGAAAGTCGTTACGGTGGACGAGTGCCGTCTCTCTTCGCCACCAGCGACCTCCACGTGACCCACGAGGGCAACGGCCCGATCGTCGACGAGGTCGTGCCCGACGATCCCGGCGACTGGCTGCTCGTCGCCGGCGACGTCGCCGAGTCCGCCAAGGTCATCCGCGAGACGCTCGCCAGGCTGCGCGAGCGGTTCGCGAAGGTCGTGTGGGTCCCGGGCAACCACGAGCTGTGGACCACGCCGAACGACGCGTGCCAGCTGCGCGGCCAGGCTCGGTACGAATTCCTCGTGGAGCAGTGCCGCGAGATCGACGTCCTCACGCCCGAGGACGAGTTCCCGGTGTGGGACTTCGGCCCGGAACCGCTGACCATCGCGCCGCTGTTCGTGTTCTACGACTACAGCTGGCGCACCCCGGCGACCGAGGGCAAGACCCGCGAAGAAGCGCTCGCGCACGCCCGAGAGATCGGCGTCGTGTGCACTGACGAGTACTACCTGCATCCGGACCCGTACGAGTCGCGCGCGGCTTGGTGCGAGCAGCGACTGAAGGTGAGCCGCGACCGGCTGGACGCGATCCCGGCCGACCGCCGCACGATCCTCATGTCGCACTGGCCGCTGCACCGGCACCCGACGAATCCGTTGTACTACCCCGATTTCGCGCTCTGGTGCGGCACCACGCAGACCGAGGACTGGCACCTGCGCTACCGGGCCGAGCTGGCCGTCTACGGGCACCTGCACATCCCGCGCACGACGTCCGCCGACGGCGTGCGGTTCGAGGAAGTCTCGCTCGGCTATCCGCGCGAGTGGCGGAAACGGGAGCGCGGCGCGGTTCCGGTGCGCAAGCTGCTCACCGCCTGAGCGCGACCGGCCTGCCCGCGCAGACCGGTCGCACCCTTCGGCGGATCAGTCGAACGAGAGCCGGCAGGCTGTCGCCGCGACCTGCGCCGGAACGTAGGCGCGGCGCAGGACCCAGTAGCAGTCCTCGAACGTGCCGGCGTCGCACGCGTCGTGCGCGAGCCAGGGCTCCACGTCGTATTCGCCCACCGCGTAGTCCATGCACGCGCCGAAATCATCCGCCTTCACCGGCGAAACCGGTGCCGCCGACGCTGTCGCCGCCGACGCGGTGATCGCGCCCGCCGCGAGCACCGCCGCCGCTAGTGCCTTGCCGAACATTCCCGTACCTCCTGGTCCGCGCGACGTCGCTCGCGCCAGGCCAAGTCAACGAGACGGGCTCGCCGCGGCACCAGAGCAGCGCGGCGCGATCAGCCGGCGGCGCAAGCACCGTCATTCGGGCGAGCGGCGCGGATGACTTTCCGTAGTTCGGAAATCACGGTGCGTTCCCTCGGCGGTGCGCGAGGGACACCCGGTCCCGAGACGGGGTCGTCTGGGCGGGGGCGGCTTTCGAGGTACGTGAGGGGAACCCTGAGGGAATCGGATTCCCTCAGGGTTCCCCTCACGTACTTAAGTCGCTGGCATGGGGGTCAGCGGAGGCCGAACCCGCCGTCCTGTCCGGGACGGCGCCGCCGCAGGTAGCGCTCGAACTCGGCGGCGATCTTGTCGCCCGAGACCTCCTCCATGGTGAAGTCGGTCTCGGCGTCGCCGCGTTCCTCGAGGCTGCGCACGTACTCGCTGATTTCCTCGTCCTCGTCGGCCATCTCGCTGACCGTCTGCTGCCATTCCTCGGCCTGCTCCGGCAGCGCGCCCAGCGGGATCTCGACGTCGAGGACGTCCTCCAGCTTGTGCAGCAGCGCCAGCGTGGCCTTCGGCGACGGCGGGTGCGAGACGTAGTGCGGGACCGCGGCCCAGATCGACACCGCCGGGATGCCCGCCTGCACGCAGTAGTCCTGGAGGATCCCGACGATCCCGGTAGGGCCCTGGTAGTTGTTCACCTCGAGCCGGTACTTGCTCGCGGTGTCCTTGTCGTAGGCCGACCCGGTGACCGGGACCGGGCGGGTGTGCGCGGTGTCGGCCAGCAGG
Source organism: Amycolatopsis sp. Poz14 (assembly GCF_006704225.1). Classification (NCBI taxonomy): domain Bacteria; kingdom Bacillati; phylum Actinomycetota; class Actinomycetes; order Pseudonocardiales; family Pseudonocardiaceae; genus Amycolatopsis; species Amycolatopsis sp. Poz14. Next base: position 6,307,506 of record NZ_JACLHD010000001.1, on the reverse strand, counting down.
GCGCCGAGCGCGACCACCATCGACACGTCCAGTTCCTGGACGTGCTCGACGATCTCCGCGCAGAACTTGCGCCAGCGCATGTTCGGCTCCGGGCCCTGCACCAGCACCAGGTCGCGGTCGAAGCCCTCGGGACGGCACACCGACAACCGGGTGGTCGGCCATTCGACCCGCCGGGTGATGCCGTCGACCATCTTCACCGTGGGGCGGCTGACCTGGAAGTCGTAGTAGTCGTCCGGCTCGATCTCGGCCAGCGGCGTCGCGTCCCAGGAAAGCTGGAGGTGTTCGATCGCCTGGCTGGCCGCGTCGCCCGCGTCGTTCCAGCCCTCGAAGGCCAGGATCATGATCGGGCGCGGGGCATCGGCGCGGTCCTGCTCCGGGTCGCCGGGCCGCGGGGTGTCGTCGACAGGCTCACTCACCTGACCAGCCTACGGCCTCGGCCACCTACGCTGCGCAGTGTGTCCGGCCCCGCGTGTCACGGAACGGGTGTGGCCCCGCTCACGGCGGCCCGCGTGGGACGCTGGAGGGGAGCGCGCCCCGCCGGGGCGCCGCACCGGACAAGGAGAAACTGTGACTGCACCGTCCTCTTCGGACGGATTGGCGGCTGTCCTCTGGGACATGGACGGCACCCTCGTCGATTCCGAGAAACTGTGGGACGTCGCGCTGTACGAGGCCGCCGAGGCGCTCGGCGGCACGCTGTCGGAGGAAGTCCGGATGACCCTCGTGGGGTCCAACATGGACGCCACCGCCACCGTGCTGCTGGAGCAGACCGGCCGCCCGGTCACCCCGGAAGCGGTCGCGGAAACGGGGGAGTGGATCCGCCGCCGCACCGCCGGGCTGTTCGACGACGCGCTGCCCTGGCGTCCGGGCGCGCGCGAGGCGCTGGCCGCGATCCGCGCGGCCGGGCTCAAGTCCGCGCTGGTCACCTCCACCGAACGGGCGCTGACCGAACTCGCGCTCGACACGATCGGGCGGGATTTCTTCGACGTCACGGTCTGCGGCGACGAGGTCGACGGCCAGAACAAACCCCTCCCGCGGCCGTACCTGAAGGCCGCCGAGCTGCTCGGCGTGGCGCCGGAGCGGTGCGTCGCGGTCGAGGACTCGCCGCCGGGCGCCGAATCGGCCGAAACCGCTGGCTGCACGGTGCTCGTCGTGCCCAACGACGTCGACGTCCCGGACGGTCCGCGCCGGGTGTTCCGCACGTCGCTGGCCGGCGTCGGCGTGCCCGAACTGGCCGCGCTGCTGCCCCAGCTGTGACCTCGGCGGCTTCCGGGTCACCCGGAGCGGCGCGGACGAGCGCGGGATGAAAGGATTCGGCCCCGTGAAGACCTTCGATGAGCTGTTCGCGGAGCTTGCCGAGCGCGCGCGTACCCGTCCCGACGGGTCCGGCACCGTCGCCGCACTGGACGCCGGGGTGCACGCACAGGGCAAGAAGGTGCTCGAAGAGGCGGGCGAGGTGTGGATCGCCGCCGAGCACGAGTCCGACGACCGGCTGTCGGAAGAGATCTCGCAGCTGCTGTACCGGGTGCAGGTGCTCATGCTCGGCCGGGGAATCTCGACCGAGGACGTGTACCGCTACCTGTGACGCGCTCGCGCACCGGATACCGAGGAGAGACCGAAATGCTGCGTGTTGCCGTGCCGAACAAGGGAGCCCTCGCCGCCGCTTCGGCGGAGATGCTTTCCGAGGCGGGCTACCGCAAGCGACATGACGGCAAGGACCTGACCGTCCTCGACCCGGTCAACGAGGTCGAGTTCTTCTTCCTCCGCCCGAAGGACATCGCCATCTACGTCGGTTCCGGCGAGCTCGACCTCGGCATCACCGGCCGCGACCTCGCGCTCGATTCGGGCGCGCCGGTCGAGGAGGTGCTCGCGCTCGGGTTCGGCGCCTCGACCTTCCGCTACGCCGCTCCCGCCGGACGGGACTGGAAACCGGCCGACCTGCACGGAAAGCGGCTCGCGACGTCGTACCCGCGGCTGGTCCGCGACGACCTCGCCCGCCACGGCGTCGAGGCCGAGGTCATCCGGCTCGACGGCGCCGTGGAGATCTCGATCCAGCTCGGGGTCGCGGACGCGATCGCGGACGTGGTCGAGTCCGGGCGGTCGCTGCGGCAGCACAATCTCGTGGCGTTCGGGGAGCCGATCTGCGCGTCCGAGGCGGTCTTGCTGCAGCGGGCCGGGAGCGAAGGATCCCGGGCGAAGTCGCAGCTCGCGGCCCGGCTGCAGGGCGTCGTTTTCGCGCAGCACTACATGATGCTCGACTACGACTGCCCGCGCGACATCCTCGACCAGGCCATTTCGATCACGCCGGGACTGGAGTCGCCGACGGTCGCGCCGCTGGCGGACGAGAAGTGGGTCGCGGTGCGGGCGATGGTGCCGCGCAAGGAAGTCAACCGGATCATGGACGAGCTCGCCGAAACCGGCGCGAAAGCCGTGCTGGCGTCCGACATCCGGTCCTGCAGACTCTGATTGCGTCGGCTCCGCCGCCGCGGCGGGATCGCCTTCAAGTCGGCGTTGGGGCGAAGCGGCATGAGGGGCCTGGCGGCCTGTCACGCCGCTCCACCCCAACGCCGACGCGATCCCGCGTTGTTGTTGAGTCCGAAGTGGACGATGTTTAACGAGGACGGTTCGGGCGCTTCGGCATCAGGTCGTACAGCCTCTTGCGCGCGCCGTTGTCGTTGACGTTGCGGGCGACGGCGACCTCGGAGATGAAGTCCTCGAAGACGAACTCGTCGTCAGCGGGAACCTCGGTGGGGCCCGGGTTTTGCGCCAGGTAGCTGTCCAAGGTCTCGGCGATTTCCCGGAAAGACACCGCTTGGATGGTTTCCGGGGCGAACGTCGTGACCGGGACGCCGTGCGCCGCTGCCTCGTTCATCACGACGCCCAGCGGAACGTGCGAGAGCATCGGGACGCCGAAGGAGTACATCTCCTGGAGCGCGGCCGCGGCGTAGTGCGAGATCGGGCGGCGGTACAGGCCCGGCACGATGCCGAACCACGAGATCGGGGCGCGGCCGGTGGTCTGCTCGACGTAGCGGACCTGTTCCGACAGCAGGCGCAGCGCCCGGATGCTCGTCTTGTCCGGCTGGACCGGCACCAGGATCCCGTGCGACGCCGCCAGCGCGTTGTTCGTCAGCACGTCCTGCGCCGGCGGGCAGTCGATGATCACGTGGTCGTAGTGCGCGAACTGGATCACCCGCGCCAGCTGCCAGCCGGGCACCCGGAACTGGTCCAGCCTGCGGATCAGGTCGAACATCCCCGGCGACGTCGGGATCACGTCGAACGCGCCGCCGCGGCCCAGGTTGCTGCGCGGATGCGGCACCGCCAGCTGCTCGATCGGGCCCTTCCACAGCTTGGTCAGCGCCTTCGCCAGGCTCGGCGCGTCCGCCGGGACCTCGTCCATGCCGAGCATCTCGGTCGTCGCGTGCCCCTGCGGGTCGAGGTCGACGAGCAGCACCCGCCTGCCGCGTTCGGCGAGGGCCGCCGCCGCGCCCACGCTCAGCGAGGTTTTGCCCACCCCGCCCTTCTGGTTGACCACCGAGGTGATCTGCATGCCGGAGCGCTCCCTTGTCGGTCGTTCCGCGAAGGCTATCGGACTTGCCCGCCGCGGCGCGCTCATCCGCCCCCGGCCTGTCGCGGACGCACCAGCAAAGCCTGCGCGCCGGTGCCGACCGGACCGGAACGATCGTGCAGCGTACTGCTCGCGGTGCCGATCCCGTGCGGCCCGACCAGCGTGACCGCGTCCAGCCCGATCCACTCGCCTTCGGGGATCCGGCGCAGGTGCACGGTGAGTTCCGAGTTGATGAACCACCACTTCGCGGCCGGCAGGAAATGCGACACCCCGTTGCCGGAGTCGGCGATGGCGAACAGCCGCTGCAGCCCCGTCGGCTCCTCGCCGTCGACCAGCGGATACCGCTGCCGCGCCCACACCGCCGCCGGGCCGGGTGCGGAGATCGAGCCGCGCACCGCCCGCCATTCGATCGCGTGCAGGTAGCCGCCCTCCCAGTCGTCCGGGAAAGCCGCCTCGCTGCCCGCGTCGGCCGCGGGCAGCAGCGGACCGCCGTCGGTGGCGATCTCGGCGGTGTCGGACGTCGCGATCCGCCATCCCGACGCCCGCGCGACCGTCCGGCCGTTCGCGGACAGCTCGGACTGGACCAATTCGACCGTCCGGCCCGGCCGTTCGACCCACGACCGCTGCTCCAGTTCGCCCACCGGAGCCGGACCGAGGATTTCCACCGTGACCCGGGCCAGCTGCGCCGGATGCGGCGACTCCAGCCGCTCGAGCCCGCGCACCAGCAGCGCCGACGGCGGGCCGAAATGCTGCGCGCCGGGACTCCACGGGCCGGTGGTGTGCTCAGTCGCCTCGTACCGCTCGCCGCCGAGCGGGAGGAAGAACGCGTCGCCCATCAGTCGGCCCGGTCCAATACCGTCTCCTCGCCCGGATCCGGCTCCGGCCAGCCCGGATACTCCGGCGGCGTCCCGCCGAACTCCGGGCAATGCGCCTGATGGTCGCACCACGAGCACAGCCTGCCCTTGTTCGGCCGGAAATCGCCGGTCTTGCCCGCCTTCAGGATCGCCTGCCAGATCGCTTCCAGCGTGCGCTCGAACCGGACCAGCTCGGCCTCGTCCGGCGTGTAGGCCAGCGACTGGCCGTCGGTCAGGTACATCAGCTTCAGCTGCCGCGGGACGACCCCGCGCAACCGCCACAGCACCAGCGCGTAGAACTTCATCTGGAAGAGTGCTTTGGCCTCGCCGATTTCCCGAGGAGCGGCCCCGGTTTTGTAGTCCACGACCCGGATCTCGCCGGTCGGCGCGACGTCCACCCGGTCGATGTACCCGCGCAGCAGCACCCCCGAACCCAGCTCGATCTCCACGTGCAGCTCGCACGCCTCCGGCTCCAGCCTGCGCGGATCCTCCAGCTCGAAATACGAATCAAGCAGCTTTTCGGCCGAGGCCAGCCACTTGTCGGTCTCCCCGGGTTCGCCGTCCGCGAACAGCTCCGTCCACTCCGGACTGTCGCTGGACAGCTCCGTCCAAGTCGGCGCGAGCAGCTCCTTCGCCCGCGGCGCGACGCGTTCGGCGGCGGGCAGCGCGAAAAGCCGCTCCAGGACCGCGTGGACGAGCGTGCCGCGCAGCTGCGCCCGGGTGGGCACCTCCGGCAGCCGATCGACCGCGCGGAACCGGTAGAGCAGCGGGCACTGCTTGAAGTCGCTCGCCCGGGACGGCGACAACGCGGGCCGCCTGCGGGCAGGCGCGTCGGAACCGGGAGGGGTGGTGACCGTAGCGGTGTCGGACATGGGGCAGAGCGTAACGCCGGGCACCGACAATTGTTCGGCGCAGTGTCTGATGGCGCCGACTCCGTCGTCGCGGGCGGGATCGCCTTCAAGTCGGCGTGCCGAGGAGCAGCGCGCCCGGCCCGGGGGCCGTGCACGCTGCTCCTCGGCACGCCGACGCGATCCCGCGTGGGGGCCGGGTCGGGAGTGAGGGCTTGGGGGTGGCTGGGTTTTGGTGGCTGGGTTGGGGGGTGTTGTCGCTAGGGTCGGGGTGGTGGGGAAGGCAGGCGGGGTGACGCCGCAGGGGGCGGGGTGGTTGCCGGGCGGGTTTCGGATGGGGCGGCATTCCCATGCGAGCGGGCAGCTGGTTTACGCGGCCAGCGGGGTGTTCGCCACCACTACCGAGTTCGGGACCTGGGTCGCGCCCGCTGATCGCGTTACGTGGACTCCACCGGGGTTCGAGCATTCCCACCGGTTCTACGGACGCACGGACGCGCGGATTCTCGCTGTTCCCGCTGAGGAGTGCGGCGCGTTGGCTCGGCAGCCTTGCGTGTTCGCGGTGTCGCCGTTGCTGCGGGCGGGCATTTTGGCGTTGACCGGCGAGAAGGAGCGGTCCGACGAGGCGGTGCGGCGGGTTCGGGCGGTGGTGCTCGACGAGCTGGGGGAGGTTCCGGGGGAGTCGTTGCATCTCCCGGAACCGCGCGACGACCGGTTGCGGGCCGTCACCGAGATGCTGCACGAGGACCCGGGGCGGGGCGAGACGCTGGCTGAGCTGGGGCGCGTCGCGGGGGCCAGCGAACGCACGCTCAGCCGGTTGTTCCATGCCGATCTCGGCATGAGTTTTCAGCGGTGGCGCACGGTGTTGCGGATCCACCACGCGTTGTTCCAGCTCACCGGGGGCGCATCGGTGACCGACACGGCGATCGCCTGCGGATGGTCGAATCCGTCGGCGTTCATCGGGGCGTTCACGGCGCTGGTCGGGCAGACGCCGGGGCGGTACCAGGCCGGATTGCGCGACCGCGGCGAGTAGCGGGAGCAAGTTGGCGGGTTTTCGTTACCGGGCGCCCGATGCTCGGTGGCCGCCGGTCCGCGGCCGGGAAGAGAGTGGTGATCATCCAGTTCACCAGCACTCTTTCGGGGAATGAAACATGGCACAGGCAAACGGGAAAACCACCGTGGTCGTCGTGGGCGGCGGGGTGGCCGGGCTCGCGCTCGGCACGTTCCTCCTCCGCAGCGGGATCCCTTGCACGGTCTTGGAAAAGAACAGCCGCGAGCACGTCGAACAGCGGCAGAGAGCCGGTTCTCTCGACGGCCGCGGCGTGCGGATGCTGCACGAATGGGGAGTCGGCGAGGCCGTCGAGGGCCACGGCGACGAGCGGTCCGACGCCGTCCTGCCGCTGATCCTCCACGGCGACAAGCGCACCTGGCGGATGGACACCGGCGAGGACGGCGCGGGCGCGTTCATCCCGCAGCAAGTGCTCGTCCGGAACCTCATCCGGATCTTCCTCCGCGACGGCGGCGACCTCCGGTTCGAGGCGGAGGACATCGAACTCGACGGACTCGACACCGAGCAGCCCCGGGTGCGCTACCGGGACAGCGAGGGCACTCACACGATCGACTGTGCGTTCGTCGCCGGGGCCGACGGCTTCCACGGCGTCAGCCGGACGGCGATCCCGGACGGAGTTCTCGCCTGCCACAGCCACGAGTTCGGGTACGCCTGGCTGAGCGTCCTGGCGGAAGTGCCCGCCGATCCGTCGGCGGTGATGGCAGTGCACTCCCGGGGCTTCGCCGCGCAGATCACCCGCGGGCCGAACGCGAGCCGGATCTATCTGCAGTGTCCGCTCGACGACACTGTCGGCGACTGGCCGGACGAGCGGGTCTGGGACGAACTCGGCGCCAGGTTCGCCGCGCCGGTGCCGCGCGGGCCGATCGCGACGAAGCAGGTGGTGCCGCTGCGCGGGGTCGTGTTCAGCCCGATGCGCTACGGCAGGCTGTGCCTTCTCGGAGACGCGGCGCACCTGATTTCGCCGATGAGCGCCGAGGGGATGAGCCTCGCGCTGCACGACGCGGAGGTGCTCGCGCACGCGCTCGTCCATCAGGTGGAGAAGGACGATCCGAGTTTGCTGGAGAGCTACTCCGACACCTGTCTGGCGCACGTCTGGGAACGGCAGGCGTCGGCGGTCTGGATGACCGACGCGATGCACGACTCCGGCGACGCCTCCTACCGCGGAGAGTTCCGGAAGCAGGTCGCGCTCGCGAATCTGGAGAACCTCGTCCAGCCGCGCTCCGCCTGACCCGGGCTGGGTCCGTGAAGGGCTCCTTGCCGGAACCAGATTCCCGGAACGAGCCCTTCACGGAACTTCGCGGACCGGCCGGGGCGAGACCGACACCACCCGTCCGGGGAGACCGGGTCACCGGCTTCCCACACCCGGCCCCCTACTCTGTCCGGCATGGCCGCGACCAGTCAGCACGGCGCCGGGCCCGCCCGGCGCGCCGGCGGGGACGGCGGACTGCTGCTGTTCCGGGTCGGCGGGGTGCCCGTTTTGCTCGCCCCGTCGTGGTGGATCGGCTCGCTGATCATCGTGGTGCTCTACGCGCCGCTGGTCGGGCGGTTCCTGCCGGACGTTTCGACGCCGACCGCGTGGCTGCTCGCCGCCGCGTTCGCCGTGCTGCTGGGGCTTTCCGTGCTCGCGCACGAACTCGGGCACTGCCTCGTCGCGCTGCGGCTCGGGATCCCGGTACGGCGGCTGCGGCTTTTCCTTCTCGGCGGACTGTCCGAAGTGGCTCGTACGCCGCGACGGCCGGGCCAGGAAGGGCTCGTCGCCGCGGCGGGGCCCGCGGTTTCGCTGGTGCTGGGCGGGTTCTGTTCGCTGCTGCTGTTCGCGGTTCCGCCGGACGGCGCGGTGTGGCTGCTCGTGGCGGAGTGCGCGGTGGCCAACTTCGCGGTCGGCTTCTTCAACCTGCTGCCGGGATTGCCGCTGGACGGCGGACGGCTCGTGCGCGCCGGGGTCTGGGCGATGACCGGGTTGCGGGCCAAGGGGACAAGGGCCGCGGTCGCGGGCGGCGCGCTCGTCGCCACGGGGCTGATCGTCTGGGCGCTGCTCGGGCTGGCGATGCAGAGCCCGGACCGCTGGCTGCGGCTCGGCGTGTGCGTCGTGACGGCGTGGTTCGTGATCCTCGGCGCGCGCTCCGAACTGGCGGCGGAAGCCCGCCGCGGCTGGCCCGCCGGGCTGGAACTGTCCGATTTGGTGCGTCCGGTCTTGCAGCTGCCCGCGGAAAGCCCGGTGTCCGACGCTTTGGCGGCCTCGGCGGGACGCGGCGTCGTGCTGGTGCGCGCGGACGGCGTCGCGGCGGGACTGCTGGACGAGCAAGCCGCGCAACAGCTGGCGAGCGTCAGCCCGCACGCGCCCGCCGAGCAAGCGGCCGAGCCGATCCGGGCGGAGACGGTGCTGCTGGCGTCGGAGCCGGGGGAGGAGATCGCCGAGCGCGTGCGCGAGACGCCCGCCTGGCAGTTCCTCGTGGTCGACGACGAAGGCCGTCCCGCGGGCGTGTTGCGCCGCGAAGACCTGCGGACCGCGCTGATGCAGGGCCGGCGCGCCCAGTGAGGGGCACCCGCGCACGACGGGCGCGGGACGACCTGCGAGGATTCGACGTCGGCGTTCCGGGTTTTGCAGTGGAGGAAGAAGTTGTCGGTCAGCGGACCGTTTCGTGCAGGTGACCGGGTTCAGCTGACGGACTCGAAGGGCAGGCACTACACCCTCACGCTCGCCGACGGCGGCGAGTACCACACGCATCGCGGCGCCCTCGCGCACGACGACCTCATCGGCCGTCCCGAGGGCAGCGTGGTCACTTCGGCGGGCGGCAGCACGTATCTCGCGCTGCGGCCGTTGCTGCCGGACTACGTGCTGTCGATGCCGCGCGGCGCGCAGGTGATCTATCCCAAGGACGCCGCGCAGATCGTGATGTGGGGCGACATCTTCCCGGGCGCCCGCGTCCTGGAAGCCGGCGCCGGTTCCGGCGCGCTCACCTGCTCGCTGCTGCGCGCGGTCGGTCCGGCGGGACAGGTGTTCTCCTACGAGATCCGCGACGACCACGCGGAGCACGCCGAGCGCAACGTCGTGAAGTTCTTCGGCGAGAAGCCGGACAACTGGACGCTCACCGTCGCGGATCTGGCCACGCACACCGGCGAGGTCGACCGGGTCGTGCTGGACATGCTCGCCCCGTGGGACCAGTTGCCGAACGTCGCCGCGCACCTGGTGCCCGGCGGAGTGCTGACCGTCTACGTCGCGACTGTCACGCAGCTGTCGCGCGTCACGGAATCGCTGCGGGAACAGCAGTGCTGGACCGAGCCGGAGTCGTGGGAGACGCTGATGCGGCCGTGGCACGTCGTCGGTCTCGCGGTGCGGCCCGACCACCGGATGGTCGCGCACACCGCTTTCCTGCTCACTGCGCGTCGGCTGGCGGACGGCACAGTGTCGCCGCGCGTTTCACGACGGCCCAGCAAGGGCAAAGGCTAACCAGGGACGCACCATCGACCGTTCTCGCGGCGCAGCGGGAACGGGGTTTCCCTGTGCCCGCCGGTGCCTTCGACCCGGACGGTCACCGTCGCGTCGTCGCCCGCGATCGCCGGTTGTCCAACCAGTGAGACGCGAAGCGGGCCCGCCGCGTCCCATTTGGCTTGGAGTTCCTTCAGCGCCGCAGCAGTTTGCGGTTTGCAAGTGAGAGTGCCGAATTCGGCGGAGTCGGCGCGCGTGATGGCGTCGACGAGAGTGCGCGCGAGCGTCGCTATCGCGGCTTGATCCGCCGCGGGCGCGGGAGCCGAGGACGTGCTGGTTCGCGACGGAGGCGGGGAAGCGGGCGGTTCCGAGACGGTGCGGGCGGGCCCCGGCAGGCCGATCGAGACCAAGCCGAGGACGCCGCCCGCGACAACGACTGCGAGCAGGCCGAGTGCCGTGCCGAGCCGGCGTCTCACCTAGTGGTCCGTGCTGACCTTCCCGAGGCACCAGGCCCCGCCCTGGCGCAGGGCGGTGAGGGTGCCGTCGGCGGTCTTGGTGGACGTGGTGACGTGGTACTTCACCGTCGCCTGGTCGCCGTTCTCCTGCGGGCTGCCGGTCAGTTCGAAGTGGATGCCCGAGGGCATCTTCTCGCTTCCCGGCTTCTGGCCCTTGGTGAGGCTGGTGCACAGCATCGAGAACAGCCCCTCGGTGTCGGAGCTGTTGTACGCCTCGGACGCGGCCTGGAACAGCTCGCCCGAGGTCGGCTTCGCACCGGCCGCCGCCGGGTAGTCGCCGCTGCCCGAACCCGACGACGAGGTCGACGGGGACGACGACGAACTGCCGCTCGGCCCGCTGGACTGCGGGCCCGCGGCCGGAGCCGAGGACGACGCGGGCGGGGCGGCCGTCTTGTCGTCCTTCTTGCTGTCCCCGGTCAGCCAGATGACCAGGCCGGTCGCACCGCCGAGGACGACCACCGCGGCGACCGCGATGCCGACGATCAGGCCGGTCTTCTTCTTTTTCGGCGGCTCCTCGCCGTACCCGCCGAACTGCCCGCCCGGCTGCTGCCCGAACGGCCCGCCCGGCTGACCCGGCTGGCCCGGCTGCCCGAACTGGCCGGGCTGCTGTCCGAACTGCCCGAATTGATCCGGCTGCTGCCCGTACTGCTGGGCGCCGCCCTGCTGCGGGTATCCGCCCTGGTAGGGGCCGCCCTGGCCGGGCGTGCCGGGGCCGGGCGCGGCCGGGAACCCGCCGGACTGCGGCGGCTGCCCGCCCTGGTTCCATCCGCCCTGCTGAGGCTGCCCGTACTGCGGCTGGCCGCCGGGCTGGCCCCCGTACGGGTTCGGCTGCTGTCCGCCCTGGTCCCAGCCGCCGGGCTGCTGCGGCGGATAAGTCATCTCGGTTCCCCCTGCCGTGCTCGCGAAAGTGCGGGCCGCGTGCGGAGCGCGGCCACCCGGGGATGCTAGCCAGCCGCGCGCCTTTCCGCGCAGCCAACCCGCAACTCGGGTTTGCCGCGGGTGTCCGGCGGGGCATCCGTAGCGTGTTCAGTTCCGCGTTGCGGAAACCCGCGCGGAGCGGATTCCCGTCCGCGGCACCGAATCGGCCGCTTGCGCTGCGCTCGCGGCCGTGCTTCGCCGGAAGAAAAAGCGCGACGCGCCGGTCTTGTGATGCGGAAAGGCCTTTTCTTGTCGGTGATCGCCGGTACCGTGGAATGAAAAGCACTCCGAGGAGGTGCCCGATGCATCATGACCTTCCCGGAGGTCGGCGCGAGGAGGCCGACCCTTCAGCAACCGGCGGAGCAGGGCAGACACCAGAGGAACAAGCCCGGCAGATCCGTTTTCTCGAGGAAGAAGTGGCGCTGCTGCGCCGCAGGCTCACCGATTCCCCGCGACAGAACCGCGTTCTCGAACAACGTCTCGCCGAGGCGTCGGAACGGGTGAGCCAGCTCACCGAGCGGAACACGAAACTCGTCGAAACCCTGCGCGAAGCGCGGGGTCAGCTGCTCGCCCTCCGCGAAGAGGTCGACCGGCTGGCCCAGCCGCCGAGCGGTTACGGGGTGTTCGTCGAGGCCTACGAGGACAACACGGTGGACGTCTACACCGCGGGGCGCAAGATGCGCGTCTCGGTGTCGCCCGCGGTGGAGGTCTCGTCGCTGCGGCGCGGGCAGGCGTTGCGGCTCAACGAGGCGCTCACCGTCGTCGAAGGCGGCGATTTCGAGCGCACCGGCGAGGTGTGCGCGCTGCGCGAAGTGCTCGCACCGGACGTCGAGGGCGGCGCCACGCGCGCTCTCGTGGTCGGCCACGCGGACGAGGAGCGGGTCGTCCTGCTGTCCGGTCCGCTCTCCGAGCAGCCGCTCAAGCCGGGCGACTCGCTCCTGGTGGACTCCAAGGCCGGCTACGCCTACGAACGGGTGCCGAAGGCGGAGGTCGAAGACCTCGTGCTGGAGGAGGTGCCGGACGTCCGCTACGAGGACATCGGCGGCCTGACCCGGCAGATCGAGCAGATCCGCGACGCCGTGGAGCTGCCGTTCCTGCACGCGGACCTCTACGAGCAGTACCAGCTGCGCCCGCCGAAGGGCGTCCTGCTCTACGGCCCGCCGGGCTGCGGGAAGACGCTCATCGCGAAAGCGGTGGCGAACTCCCTGGCCAAGAAGGTGGCCGAGGCTCGCGGGGACAACGCGGACGGCAAGTCCTACTTCCTCAACATCAAGGGTCCCGAGCTGCTGAACAAGTTCGTCGGCGAGACCGAGCGGTCGATCCGGCTGATCTTCCAGCGGGCGCGGGAAAAGGCCTCCGAGGGCACCCCGGTCATCGTGTTCTTCGACGAGATGGACTCGATCTTCCGCACCCGCGGCTCGGGCGTGTCCTCCGACGTGGAGACCACGATCGTGCCGCAGCTGCTGTCGGAGATCGACGGCGTCGAGGGCCTGGAGAACGTCATCGTCATCGGCGCCTCCAACCGCGAGGACATGATCGACCCGGCGATCCTGCGGCCGGGCCGGCTCGACGTGAAGATCAAGATCGAGCGTCCGGACGCCGAGGGCGCGAAGGACATCTTCTCGAAGTACCTGGCCGAGGGCCTCCCGATCCACGCCGACGACCTGGCGGAGTTCGGCGGGGACCAGAAGGCGACGTTCGACGCGATGATCCAGCACACCGTCGAGCGGATGTACGAGGAGAGCGACGAGAACCGGTTCCTGGAGGTCACCTACGCCAACGGGGACAAGGAAGTCCTGTACTTCCGCGACTTCAACTCGGGCGCGATGATCCAGAACATCGTGGACCGGGCGAAGAAGTCGGCGATCAAGTCGGTGCTGGAGACGAAGCAGCCCGGCCTGCGCGTGCAGCACCTGCTGGACGCGATCGTCGACGAGTTCGCGGAGAACGAGGACCTGCCCAACACCACCAACCCGGACGACTGGGCCCGGATCTCCGGCAAGAAGGGCGAGCGGATCGTCTACATCCGCACGCTCGTCACCGGCAAGAACCAGGAATCGGGGCGGGCCATCGACACCGCCACGAACACCGGTCAGTACCTGTAGGACAGCGCGAACGCCGCGGGGCCGCCGGATCTCTCTCCGGCGGCCCTGCGGTGCGTCTCAGACCCAATGGGGGTTTCGCAGGAGCTGTGGTGCGCGGCCGCATCGCGCCCATCGGCCAGGGACGGCTCCACGCACTGCGCTCGCGGGGGCTGGCACAGCTGGCGAGGTCTGTGAAGGGCTCCTTGAGGGAATCTGATTCCCTCAAGGAGCCCTTCACAGACTTGAAGTTACTTTGGCGTGGCCCTGGGCCAGCCCGGCCGACGTGGGCAAACGCGTCTCAATCGCGCCCACAGCTGGCATGCGTCTCAAACCCGTTCCAGGACCGGTTGCCGCGCCCGGGAAAGCCGTCCGTGCGAGGCCAGGATCCCGAGCACCACGAGCAGCGCTCCGACGGGTTCGTTCCAGTGCACCGGTTCGTCGAGGACGAGCACGCCGAGCAGAACCCCGACCACTGGAGTGAGGTAGGTCACAGCGGACGCGTTGGCGGCGCCCCAGGCGGTGGCGATGGCGGTGTTCCAGGTGTAGGCGACACCGGTGCCCAGCACGCCGAGCGCCAGCATGGACAGCACCACGGCGAGGTTCAGGTGCACCGGCTGCGCGGCGATCGCCGGGGTCGCGGCCAGCAGGATCACCGTGGCGAAACCGGTCTGCCCGAACGCGACCACGACCGGGTCGGGGTTGCGGGGCGACACGAATTTCCGCAGGTACACGAAAGCTAGGCCATAGCAGGTGGTCGCGCCGAGACAGGCGAGTTGCGCGAGGACTTCGTGGCTGAGGTCGATGCCGCGCCAGACGCCGACCAGGGTGAGCACGCCGGCGAAGCCGATCAGCAATCCGGCGGTTTTCGGCCGGGTAAGCCGTTCCACGGGCAGGGCGGCCGCGGCGAACAGCATGGTCAGCAGGGGAGTGGTGGCGTTGAAGATGCTGGCGAGCCCGGACGCCACGTACTGCTCGGCCCACGAGTACAGCAGGAACGGACCCACGCAGAACAGCAGCGAAACCACCGCGAGATGCCCCCACAGCGCGGGATCGCGGGGGAGCGATCGCCTGCGCAGCACCAGGAACGCGCCGAGCGTCAACGCTCCCAGCGCGACCCGCGCGAGCGCTACCTGAGCCGGCGAGAGTCCCTCCAGGCCCACTTTGATGAACAGGAAACTCGCGCCCCACACGACGGCGAGCACGACGAACCGGGCGGCGATGCCGAACCTCACTGAACCTCCGAAACGACCAGCGGACTGCTCCGGCCAGTCAACGTGCGCGCCACGCCCCGAGTCCAGCAGGTTTCGGTCACTGTGTTCGACCTCGGTGTATAACGCCCTATACTGCGCCGCGTGAGCACAGACAACGCCCGCCCGCGCCCGCCGGTCACCGAAGCCGACGTCCTGGCCTGGCTCGAGACGACCGCCGCCGCCGTCCAAACGGGGGAGCTCAACGCCAACGACCTCATCGACCTCCTGGGAGAGCTGCGCCGCGCCTCCGCGGCCTGCGCCGACGCCTCCGACTGGGCCCTCCTCGCCGCCCGCGAAGAAGGAGCCAGCCTCCGCCAAATCGCCCCGGTCTTCGGCAAAGGCTACGTCCGCGCACCCGCCGCCCGCCTCGAAAAACTCCACCGCCAAGCCCAAAACGCCAGCCAATGGCTCGCCATCCTCCGGCACAAACAAAGCGTATAACGACCTATACATCTGGCGATCGGAAAACGCTCCACATCGCCGCGCCTAAGCTCACGGCGCGACTTCCAAAACACAGCAACGACAAGGGGACCCGATGGACCGCATCGCGGTGGGGCTGGCCGCGCTCGGCCGTCCGGCATACATCAACCTGGGGCGGGACTTGCCCGAAGTGCGGGATGTGCCGTCGATGCGGGCCGCGACGCACGAGGTGCTCGACGCGGCGTACGCGGCGGGCGTCCGATGGGTCGACGTCGCGCGGTCTTACGGTCGTTCGGAGGAGTTCCTCGGCAGCTGGCTGGCCGAGCGCGGACACCAGGACGTCACGGTGTCCAGCAAGTGGGGCTACCGCTACGTAGGCGACTGGCGGCTCGACGCGGACGTCCACGAGGTCAAGGAACACACGCTGCCGCGGTTTCGCGAACAGTGGGCGCAGACGCGGGAACTCCTGGCTGCGCACGTGCACCTCTACCAGGTCCATTCGCTCACTGTGGACAGTCCACTTTTCACTGATCCGGCGCTGATAGACGCGCTGGCCGGGCTTTCCGGCGACGGCATCGAAGTCGGCTTCTCAACATCCGGACCCGCGCAGGCGGACGTGGTGCGCCGGGCGTTCGAGCTGGAATCGGCCGGGCAGCCGGTGTTCGCGTCGGTCCAGTCCACTTGGAACGTTTTCGAGCCGTCGGTCGGTCCGGCGCTGGCGGAGGCGCACGTGGCCGGGAAACGGGTGCTGGTCAAGGAAACTCTCGCGAACGGACGGCTCGTGGCGGAAGCTCCCGAGACGTTGCGGCGGATCGCCGGGGAGCACGGCGTCGGCCCGGACGCGATCGCGGTCGCCGCGGTGCTCGGACAGGAGTGGGCTCCGATGGCGGTGCTGGGTCCGTCGAGTCCGGCACAGCTGGCGGCGAACCTCGCCGCCACGCGAGTGCGCCTCGGCGACGAGGACCGCGTTGCGCTGGGACAACTCGCGCAGGACGTGCGCGAGTACTGGGCGCATCGATCCCACCTCGGGTGGAGCTGAGCGATTGCATTACCCTCGGGGCCCAGCATGGCCCGGGGCGGACGGGCAACACTGAGCGCGGAGGGGCAACGTGCGTCGTCGGCAGGTGCCAGCAGTCGCTGTGCTGGTCGGGCTGGGCGCGCTGGCCGGGCTCGCCGGATGCGGCAACCGGCCCAACAATCTCGAGACCTATTACGACGATCCGGCCCCATCGCCGGGCACGAGCGCTCCGGTCGCTCCGCCGGTGTCGCGGGCGGTCGATCCTCCGGTGGTTTCTTCTTCGGCGGCACCGGATCCGCGGCGCGCGGAGGCGGCTTTGCTGTCCGACGCGGACGTTGCCGAGGAGGGCGTGGCGCCGGGTGCGGGTCGCGTTTCGGGGTGTCTGAGCGGGTTGGCCGCGGGTGAGCGCAAGTCGGTGAGCTGGGTGTATCCGAGCGGTTCGGCGTTGACGCACGAGGTCACGGTGTACGCGGACCGCTCGGGCGAGGATGTCGTGGCGGGCACGCATTGCGCGGGCATGGAGGTGTCGTTGCCGCCGCAGCCGGGGATCACCGTGCAGCGGGCGTGGTGCGAGGGTTCGACGTGTGCGGTGTTGGTGGCGAAGGGGAATCTGGTGTCGGCGTTGAGCGTCGCGGCGAGCACGCCGGCGCGGGCGCAGGACGCGGCGAAGCGGTTGCTGCCGAAGATCGCGGCGAAGCTGACTGTTCAGCCGTAACGGCGGAACCATTCCTGGACGCCCGCGCGGCCGTCGGGGATGAAGGGCGGTTCGGGTTCGGCGGCGAAGACCCAGGAGCGGAGTTCGTCGAGCGGGATCCAGCGTCCTTCGACGATTTCCTCGGCCTGCAGTGTCACCGGGCCGTCCCAGCGGACTTCGAAGGCGAAGTTGTGGCAGCGGATCGAGCCGTCGTCGTAGATTTTGGTGAACAGCGGTTCCGGTTCCACTCCGTGGACGCCGAGTTCTTCGGCGAGTTCGCGGCGCGCGCAGTCGGCGGGGGTTTCGCCCGCGGCGACGACTCCGCCCGCCCAGCAGTCCCAGGTGGAGGGGAACGTGTCCTTGTCCGCGGTGCGGAGGTGCACGTAGACCGAGCGTCCGTCGCCCGATCGGACGAGGACGACGCCGGCGGCGTGCCAGAGCCCTTCGGCCCGGACCCGGGAGCGGAGCGCCTCGCCGGCCGGGCGACCCGCGTCGTCATAGAGGGCAACGAGTTCGTCACTGCCTGGCATGGGGGCATCCTCGCACGCGTCGAACCCGTAGGGTGGTGGCATGCGTCGGATCATGGGAACCGAAGTCGAGTACGGCATCGCCGTGCCCGGGGACGCCACGGCGAACCCGGTGCTCACCTCGACTCAGGTGGTGCTGGCCTACGCCGCGGCTGCGGACATCCCGAGGGCGCGCCGGGCGCGCTGGGACTACGAGGTGGAGTCGCCGTTGCGCGACGCGCGCGGGTTCGACCTGACGGGGCCGGGCGGTCCCGGGCACGACCCGGACGTCGAGGACCTGGGCGCGGCGAACGTCATCCTCACCAACGGTGCGCGGCTGTACGTGGACCACGCGCATCCGGAGTACTCGGCGCCGGAGGTCACGAACGCGCGGGACGCGGTGATCTGGGACAAAGCGGGCGAGCGGGTGATGGAGGAGGCCGCTTTGAAGGCGGCCACCGTGCCGGGGCAGCCGCCGTTGCAGCTGTACAAGAACAACGTGGACGGCAAGGGCGCGAGCTACGGCACGCACGAGAACTACCTGATGCAGCGGTCGACGCCGTTCACGGCGGTGATCGGGGGGCTGACGCCGTTCTTCGCGTCGCGGCAGGTGATGTGCGGTTCTGGCCGGGTGGGGATCGGGCAGCAGAGCGAGGAGGCGGGTTTCCAGCTTTCGCAGCGCTCGGACTACATCGAGGTCGAGGTCGGGCTGGAGACCACGCTCAAGCGCGGGATCATCAACACGCGCGACGAGCCGCACGCGGACGCGGACAAGTACCGGCGGCTGCACGTGATCATCGGGGACGCGAACCTGTCGGAGTACTCGACGTATCTGAAGGTCGGGACGACGGCGCTGGTGCTGGACCTGATCGAGGCGGGCGTGCGGTTCGACGACCTGAAGCTGGACGAGCCGGTGCGGGCGGTGCACAAGATCAGCCACGACCCGACGCTGAAGACGAAGGTCGAGCTGGCGAACGGGAAGAAGTTCACCGGGCTGGACCTGCAGTTCGCGTATCACGAGCTGGCGGCGGCGAATCTCGAGCGCACGGGCGCGGACGAGGCGTCGAAGGAAGTGCTGCGGGTGTGGGGCGAGGTGCTGGACGCGCTGGCGCGGGATCCGCAGGAGTGCGCGGACCGGCTGGACTGGCCCGCGAAGCTGCGGCTGCTGGAGGGGTACCGGGAGCGGGACCAGCTGGCGTGGGGCGCGCCGCGGCTGCGGCTGGTGGACCTGCAGTATTCGGACGTGCGGCTGGGCAAAGGCCTGTACAACCGGCTGGTCACGCGGGGTTCGATGAAGCGGCTGGTCACTGAGGAGGAGGTGCAGGCGGCGATCACGAATCCGCCCTCGGACACGCGCGCCTACTTCCGGGGCCGGGCGCTGGAGAAGTACGCGTCGTCGATCGCGGCGGCGTCGTGGGATTCGGTGATTTTCGACGTGGGCCGGGAGTCGCTGGTGCGGATCCCCACGCTGGAGCCGTTGCGGGGGACGAAGGCGCACGTCGGGAAGCTGCTGGACGCGGCGGCGACGGCGGAGGAGCTGGTGGAGGCGATCACCGGTTCGGACTAGCGCGATCCCGGCGTTTCGGGCCGCTGGAAGGCCCTTTTCGTCGGTACCGCTGGGTAGGCTAGGGAACATCGGCCAGACCGGGAGGCGAGATGGCGCAGGAGAAGATCGAGAAGCACGGCGGCGGCGATTCCGACGAGGAGTTCGACGACGCCGGCGGGGCGGGCCAGGAGCGGCGGGAGAAGCTCGGCGAGGACGTGGACACGATCCTCGACGAGATCGACGACGTGCTGGAAGAGAACGCCGAGGACTTCGTCCGCGCTTACGTGCAGAAGGGCGGCGAGTAGCCGTCCGCCCGTCGCGGCCGCCCCGGGTGCGGGGCGGTGCGGCGGGCGCGCTGGGCCGGAGGTTTCGCGCGGCGGCGCCGGGGGCAGGTTGTGCTCGGCGTTGCCGGGCACGGGATGAGATGGGAACCGAGAGCACGTATGGACAACACCTTCTCTGGGGCGGGTTTTTCCGGGCCCGGACTGCCGTCGGCCTACTTTTCGCCGGCGACGTCGTCGTTCGCGGATTTCGTGCGCGCGACCGCGCCGGAGCTGTTGCCGGCGCGGCGGGTGCCGGCGGGTGAGCTGGACGTGCCGCACGGCACGACGATCGTGGCGGTGGCGTTCGCCGGCGGGGTGCTGATCGCCGGCGACCGGCGGGCGACGTCGGGGAACCTGATCGCGAGCCGGGACATCGAGAAGGTGCACGTCACGGACGAGTACTCGGCGGTGGGCATCGCGGGGACCGCGGGGCTGGCCGTGGAGATGGTCCGGCTGTACGCGGTGGAGCTGGCGCATTACGAGAAGATCGAGGGCGTTTCGCTTTCGCTGGACGGCAAGACGAACAAGCTGGCCGGGATGGTGAAGGCGAACCTGGAGATGGCGATGGCGGGCCTGGCGGTCGTGCCGTTGTTCGTCGGGTACGACCTGGAGGCCGAGGACGCGAAGCACGCGGGCCGGATCGTGTCGTACGACGCGGCGGGCGGGCGGTACGAGGAGCACGCCGGGTATGCCAGTGTCGGTTCGGGTTCGCTGTTCGCGAAGTCGTCGCTGAAAAAGCTGTACGACCCGGACGCGGACGTGGACGCGGCGGTGCGGACGGCGCTGGAGGCGTTGTACGACGCGGCGGACGACGACACCGCGAGCGGCGGGCCGGACATGGTGCGGCGGATTTTCCCGAACGTCATCACCATCACCGCGGAGGACGGCGCGGTGGTGCTGCCCGCGGAGCGGACGGGTGCGGTGGCCGAGGCGGTGGTGGCCGGGCGCGCGGAGCGCAATCACCACCGGCCGGTGTGAGGCCGTCGATGTCCGCTGAATCAATGATTGCCGAGTTTTCGGAGAACGTGGAGCCGACACCGTGACGATGCCGTTGTATGCCTCTCCCGAGCAGTTGATGCGGGAGCGTTCCGAGCTGGCGCGCAAGGGGATCGCGCGGGGCCGGAGCGTGGTGGTGCTGAAGTACGCGGGCGGGGTGCTGTTCGTGGCGGAGAATCCGTCGGCGACGCTGCACAAGGTGTCCGAGATCTACGACCGGATCGGGTTCGCCGCGGTGGGCCGGTATTCGGAGTTCGAGAATCTGCGGGTGGCGGGGATCCGGCACGCGGATTTGAAGGGCTACCAGTACGACCGGCGGGATGTGAGCGCGCGGGCGCTGGCGAACGCGTACGCGGCGACGCTGGGCAGCATTTTCACCGAGCAGCTGAAGCCGTTCGAGGTGGAGGTGTGCGTGGCCGAGGTCGGGGCGACCGCGGCGGAGGACCAGTTGTACCGGTTGACGTTCGACGGGTCGATTTTCGACGAGTCGCCGTTCGTGGTGATGGGCGGACAGACGGAACCGATCACGACGAAGCTGAAGGACGTCGTGGATCCGGAGCACGATCTGCGGACGGCGCTGGCGACGGCGATCGAGGGGTTGCGGGCGACCGCGACGTCGTCGAACGGGAACGGGTCGGCGGCGGAGGCGGAGATCAAGCTTGAGGTCGCGGTGCTGGACCGGGCGAAGCCGCGGCGGGCGTTCCGGCGGTTGTCGGGGGCGGCGCTGGAGGCGTTGCTGCCGGCGAAGGAGGAGCCTGCCGAGAAGGCGGACGAGTCCGGCGAGGGCGACGGCAAGGACTCGGACAAGGGTTCCGGCGAGGGTTCGGCCGAGAAGGAATGACCTGACGCGCTGTGGGCCGCCGGACGATTCCGGCGGCCCGCAGTCGTTTTCCGGGATACTGGCGTGGTGACGTGTGCGCTGGTGACCCCGTGGTGGCGTCGTCGGGTCGCCGGGGCGGGTTCCGCCGCGGGCGGTGTGGTCCCGACGGCGATTCTCGACTGGCGCGATCCGCTCGTGCAGTCGTTGGTGCGGGCGACCGCGTCGGACGACCGGTTGGCCGGGTTGCGGGCGGCGCACCGGGTGATCGCCGGTGCGGTGCGGCCGGTGTATGCGGTGCAGGAGCGGCAGCCGATCTCGCGGACGTTGCGTCGCGGGCGGGGTTCGTGCAGTCAGCGGCTGGCGATTCTGGAGGGAGTCGCGCGGGCGCAAGGGATTCCGACGCGGGTGCGGGGCCTGCTCGTGGACGGCCGGTTCTGGTATCCGCGGTTTCCGCGGCTGAAGTCCCTGGTGCCGTCGCGGGTGCTGGTGGCGTGGCCCGAGTTCGGGATCGACGGCAGCTGGGTCCCGGTCGGGGAGTTGTTCGGACCGTTGACCGCGTTGGCGGCGAGTCCGGGATTTTCCAATGACAGCGGGGAAACGCTGTTCGACGCGGTGTCCCGCACGGCGATCGACTGGGACGGCGTCACCTGCGAAACCGGCGGAGCGTGTGACCTGTCGGCGACGGTGCTGGCGGATCTAGGCCGTTTCGATTCGCGCGACGAGCTGTTCCGGCGGCACGGCCAGACGTTGTCCGGTCCGTTGACGAGGCTGATCGACCCGGTGCTGAGCCGGTGGGTGCCGCGTCAGAGCGCCTCCAGCCGCTGACGCAGATGCGCGCGTTCCGGCTCGGTTCCCGCGCTGGCCAACGCTTCCCGGTACGCCGCCGCGGCTTCGTCGTCGCGGCCGAGGCGGTGCAGCAGGTCTCCGCGAGCCGCGGCGTACGGGTGGTAGCCCTGCAGTCGCGGCTCGCTGGCTAGCCCGTCTAGGAGTTTGAGTCCGGCTTCGGGTCCGTCGCGCATCGCCACCGCGGCCGCGCGGTTGAGCGCGACCACCGGGGTCGGGGCGAGGGCCAGCAGGATGTCGTACAGCGCCACGATCTGCGGCCAGTCGGTGTGCGCGACGTCCGGTGCTTCGGCGTGCAGCGCGGCGATCGCCGACTGCACGCCGTACGGCCCGGGCGGGCCGCCGGTCAGCGCGACCGGCACCAGCGCGCGGCCTTCGTCGATCAGCGCCGCGTCCCAGGAGGTGCGGTCCTGGTCTTCGAGCAGGACGAACTCGCCGTCCGGTCCGGTGCGCGCGGCGCGGCGGGCGTGGACGAGCAGCAGAAGCGCCAGCAGTCCGGTGCTCTCGCGTTCGTCGGGCAGCAGGCGGTGCAGGATCCGCGCCAGCCGGATCGCTTCCTCGGCCAGGTCCGGACGCTGGATGTCCGGGCCGGAGCTGGCCGCGTAGCCCTCGGTGAACAGCGAATACAGCACCTGCAGCACGCCGGGCAGCCGGGCGCGCAGCTCGTCGCCGGCCGGGACGCGGAACGGGATGCGGTGGTCGCGGATCCGGTTCTTGGCCCGCACGATCCGTTTCGCCATCGTCGCGGTCGGCACGAGGAACGCCCGCGCCACCTCGGGCGTGGTGAGCCCGGCCAGGCAGCGCAGCGTGAGCGCGAGCCGGTCCTCGGCGGCCAGCGCGAGGTGAGCGCAGGCGAAGAACAGCTGGAGCCGGTCGTCGGGCAGGTCGCCGTCGGCCCCGGGCGGCGGGGGAGGGTCGCTGCGGTCGGATTCCGCTTGCAGGACGGCGAGTTTCGCCGCGTACGCCTGGTCGCGGCGGAGCCGGTCGACGGCCTTGCGGCGCGCGGTCGTCATCAGCCACGCGCCGGGTTTCGGTGGGACGCCGTCGACCGGCCAGCGCACCAGCGCGGCCTCCACCGCTTCGGCGGCGACCTCCTCGGCCAGGTCGAGGTCGCCGAAACGGCGGACGAGCGCGCCGAGCAGGCGGCCGTGCTCCTCGCGGAACACGGCCGCCACGGACGCTCGCGCGTCAGGCATCGAAGTCGGCGATCGGGCGCACCACGACCGAACCGTCCCGCGAACCCGGGCAGCGGGCCGCCCAGTCGAGCGCCGCGTCGAGGTCCGGCACGTCCAGCACGTAGAACCCGCCGAGCAGTTCGCGGGTCTCGGCGAACGGGCCGTCGGTCGTGATGGACCGCTCGCCGTCCGCGCCCACCTGCACCTTGGTAGCGGTCACGAGATCGGCGAGGGACTCCCCGCTGACGAACACCCCCGCGTCGCGGACTTCCTTGTCGTAGGCCATCCAGTCGGCGGGCTCGCAGCCGGCCGCCCCGCCCTGCTCGGTGGCCGCGGAAGCGTGGATCAGCAGCAGGTACTTCATGGTCGGGCTCCTTCGTCGGTCAGCGCGGCCGGAGTGCCGCACTGACCTCACCACGAACGGCGCCCGCCCGGATGGACAGCGCCCGGAAGACATTTTTCCGGACAATCCGCTCAGGAGGCGGCAGGCGCGGTGCGGAAGTTCTGATCGGCGAAGGCGAGCATGTACGGGAGCGTCGCGCGGGCGGTGTGCCAGGTGTGGTTGAACCCGCGCTCGGCGTGCACCACGACCTCCTGGCCGCGCCGTTCCAGCGACCCGGCGATGCGGTGCGCGGTCGCGACGTCGGTCGGCGCGCCGGTGCCGACGGTCAGCATCACGGCGACCTTCTGCGGGAACGGCATCGTCGGGATGTAGCGGCGCGGGGTGTTCGCCGCGATCGCCGCCTGGTTGCCGCCGAGGACGCCGACCGAGTCGTTCAGGTCGTCGTACGGCAGCGAGATCAGCAGCGTGCCGAACTCGTCGAGGTGGTGCAGCCCGATGTTCAGCGCGCCGAAGCCGCCGCCGGACATGCCGCCGAGCGCGCGGTGGCCGCGGTCGGCGAAGGTGCGGTAGTGCTGGTCGACCGACGGGACGATGCTGCTGGCGAGATACGTCTCCAGCTGCGGTCCGCCCGGGACGTTGAGGCATTCCCAGTCGGTGCTCGGCCGGTTGGCGGTGAGGTCGACGCTCACGATGATCATCGGCTGGATCACGTTCGCGTCTTCGAGGCTTTTCAGCGTCTGCGGCGCGGAGCCGGAGGTGAGCCAGTCGCGCGGACCGCCGTAGGGGTAGCCGTGGATCAGGTAGACGACCGGGTAGCGCTTGGCCGCGTTCGCCGGATCGTGGTAGCCGGCCGGCAGGATGACGTAGTTCTCGCCGTTCTGCACGCCGTGCGCCGGGTCGGGGACGTTGAGGACCTCGGTGCTGCCGTTGGCGTTCGCCGGAGCCGCCGGGCGGCCGGCGGCGGGGGAGCTGCCGCTGCTCCCGCCGGTGGAGCTGTCCGGCGTGCTGGGGTCCGAATCCTCGGCCGGATCGTCGCTGGTGCTGCGCAGCAGGGTGCCCGCGACGTTCATCGCGCCGGAACCGCGCTGCAGCAGCCTGCCGAGGTCGCTGGGCGTGCGGACGTAGCCGACGTAGCTGTTCACCGCGGTGACCGCGGCGATCAGGAACAGTGCGATCGACCCGCTGACGCCCCAGCGGCGCACGCGGCGGCGGTGCGCGAGCGCGATGGTGACGGCGAGGACCGCCGCGGCGGCCCCGGCGAACGCCAGCCACAGCAAGGGGGATTCGAGCGGCCCGAGGTCGCGCGCCTGCGACGTGACCGACGGGGGCAGGACCGGATCGACAGCCTGCGGGAGCAGCCGGGTCATCCGCGGCCTGCCGGAGACGGGCAGCTGCGACCGCGGGAGGAAAAACGCACTGAGAAGACCCCTGCCGTGAACTGGTGCGGACAGGGCAGTCCGCACCTCGAAGATCACGCTATTGAGGGCTCGCTGTGGATTCGTTGAGAAAAGGTAAAGAAACGATCAAGACCCGCCCCCGATGCGGCGAGCTGACGGCAAAAGCACAGGTCAGCGCGGGGTCGGCCGGGCACTGCGGCGAAGAACACGGTGCCCGGCCGAACGCCGGCGGAGAGACGTTAGGGCATCGCGCGGTCAGGCGTCGCGGTCCGGATTCCGGTAGACGGTCAGCGCGCTCGGCCGCGACCGGAACCGGAACTCCCGCCCGAGCGGCCCGACCTCCCCGTCGGTGGCGACCCGGCGGTTCCCGTCGAGCAGCCGCACGTGCAGCTCCGGCAGGTCCCGCTGCCGGTAGACGTGGCTCGCGTGCAGGCTGTTGGTGAGGCTCGCGGCCACGAACCGGATCCGCGACCAGCGCACGTCGGCCCGCACGTACCGGACGTCGAGCAGGCCGGTGTCGAGCGCCGGGCGCCGCGACGGCGCGAACCCTTTCGGTGCGTACGTGCCGTTGCCGACGAAGATCAGCCACACCTGCGTCGGCTTCCCGTTCAGCTGCACCCGCAGCGGTTTCGCCCGCCGCAGCGCCCGCACCAGCGCGATCGCCGCGGACGGCCACTTCGGGAACCGGGTCTGCAGCTTTTCCCGCAGCCGCACCATTTCCGGATACCCGCCGAGGCTCGCGGTGTTGACGAACCAGCGGTGCCCGGCCTCGCCGGAGCCGTCGATCTCGACCTCGGCCAGGTCGATGCCGACCGCGTGCCCGCCCTCGGTCGCCTCGTCCGCGTCCGGCATCGACCGGACCCCGACGTCGCGGGCGAAGTGGTTGAGCGTCCCGGCCGGGATGAGCGCCAGCGGCAGCCCGCGTTCGGCGGCGACCGACGCCACGGCCGCGACCGTGCCGTCCCCGCCCGCCACGCCGAGCGCGCGGACCGAACCGTGCGCTTCGATCTCGTCGGCGAGCTGCTCGCGCAGATCCCGCGACGGGTCCGGGTAGATCAGCGACGCCTTCGGCCAC
Source organism: Amycolatopsis sp. Poz14 (assembly GCF_006704225.1). NCBI lineage: Bacteria > Bacillati > Actinomycetota > Actinomycetes > Pseudonocardiales > Pseudonocardiaceae > Amycolatopsis > Amycolatopsis sp. Poz14. The sequence goes on along the minus strand of NZ_JACLHD010000001.1, from coordinate 6,281,823 downwards.
GCGTAGCGGACGTCCTCGGTCGGGTCCTGGCCGTTGACGCCCGAATGCGGGTTGACCAGCGCCAGCATGTCCTCGCCGTCGCGCATCTCCGGCGCTTCCGCCGCGTGCGCGGTGCGGGCGCGGACATCCGGGTGCAGCGGCCACCAGTGCCGGGTCAGCACGGCGATCCCGGTCCCGATCGCGAGCCCCGCGGCGACGTCGCTCGGCCAGTGCACGCCGGTGTGCACCCGCGAGTAGGCGACCGCGCCGGCGAGCGGCACGATCGCCAGCCCGGCCCGCGGCGACTCCATCGCGACCGCGGTCGCGAACGCGGCGGCGGAAGCCGAATGCCCGGACGGGAACGACGACGACGTCGGCCGTTTCCGCAGCTGACGGTGCGCCGGAACCTCTTCCTCGGCCGGACGGCGGCGCGGGAACAACGGCTTCGCGACCAGGTTCGCCGCGGCGCTCGCCCCCGCGATGGCGGCGATCCCGCGCAGCGCGCCGCGGCGCGCCGGGCCCTTCCGGACCGCCAGCACGGCCGCCACGCCCCACCAGAGCCGCGATTTGTCCGCACTTCGGGACAGCGCGGTCACGATGTCGTCCGCCCGGGTGCGGGGGAGCGCCGCACTGTGCCTCATCAGGGCCCGATCCCTCCGCCCTACCTGCCGGAACGCCCGGCCGACCTGCTGGAACACTCTCGTCCACCTCCGCTGGCCGCGCCGGATCGCCCACCGGTCCCGGCGACCGGTTTCCGCCGCAATGTCACCACTTGCAACGTACCGACCGCGTGTCGCCGCCCGAACGGCGCACCTTCCGCGGGGGTCCAGCGCCTACTCTGGTGGGATGCAGCGGCGGATCTTTGGCATCGAGACCGAGTTCGGGGTCACGTGCACCTTTCACGGCCAGCGCAGGCTCTCGCCCGACGAGGTCGCGCGCTACCTCTTCCGGCGGGTCGTCTCGTGGGGACGCTCGTCCAACGTGTTCCTGTCCAACGGCTCCAGGCTCTACCTCGACGTGGGCTCGCACCCGGAGTACGCGACAGCGGAGTGCGACGACCTGACCCAGCTCGTCACGCACGACAAAGCAGGCGAGCGGATCCTCGAGGACCTCCTCGTGGACGCCGAGCGCAGGCTGGCCGACGAGGGCATCGGCGGCGACATCTTCCTGTTCAAGAACAACACCGACTCCGCGGGCAACTCCTACGGCTGCCACGAGAACTACCTGGTGACCCGTGCCGGGGAGTTCTCCCGGATCGCCGACGTGCTGCTGCCCTTCCTCGTCACCCGCCAGCTCATCTGCGGCGCGGGCAAGGTGCTGCAGACCCCGCGCGGCGCGGTGTACTGCCTTTCCCAGCGCGCCGAGCACATCTGGGAGGGCGTCTCCAGCGCCACCACCCGGTCCCGGCCGATCATCAACACCCGCGACGAACCGCACGCCGACGCCGAGCGCTACCGGCGCCTGCACGTCATCGTCGGCGACTCCAACATGGCCGAGCCGACGACGATGCTGAAGGTCGGGTCCGCGCACCTCGTGCTCGAGATGATCGAGGCCGGGGTCCAGTTCCGCGACTTCACCCTCGACAACCCGATCCGCGCGATCCGGGAGATCAGCCACGACCTCACCGGACGCCGCCAGGTCCGCCTCGCCGGCGGGCGCGAGGCGTCCGCGCTGGACATCCAGCGGGAGTACCACGCCCGCGCCGTCCAGCACCTGAAGGAGAACGGGTCCACCCCGGCCAACGAACGCGTGGTGGAGCTGTGGGGCCGCGCGCTCGAGGCGGTCGAGGAGCAGGACTTCAGCAAGATCGACACCGAGATCGACTGGGCGATCAAGCACCGCCTGGTCGAGCGCTACCGGGCCAAGCACGACCTGGACCTGTCCAGCCCGCGCGTGGCCCAGCTCGACCTCGCCTACCACGACATCCGCCGCGGCCGGGGCATCTTCGACCTGCTGCAGCGCAAGGGACTCGTCCGGCGCGTCACCGACGACGGCGAGATCGAGGCGGCCAAGGACACCCCGCCGCAGACCACCCGGGCGAAACTCCGCGGCGACTTCATCGCGGCGGCCCAGGCGGCCGGACGGGACTTCACCGTCGACTGGGTGCACCTGAAGCTGAACGACCAGGCGCAGCGGACCGTGCTGTGCAAGGACCCGTTCCGGTCGGTCGACGAGCGCGTGGAACGGCTGATCGGCTCGCTGTAATTTCCGCGCCGGAACACCGGCTCGATGGTCGCGAGGGGCCCTGACGGAATCAGATTCCGTCAGGGCCCCTCACGAACCTCCCTCGGCGTTCCCGCGTCGGGGTTGCGCGAGCGGTCCGGGCGCGGGAAAACGTTGCTGCGCGCGCATAAACCGACGAAAGTTGTCACCCGAGTGCGGCAGGATCTCCGCATGCGTGCGTTCCGGAGAGTCCTCGTCCTCATAGCGGTGCTGTCGGTGTCCCTGGGCGGAGTCGCCGCGGCCTCTTCGCTGCCGTCGTGGCGGCTGCTGCCCACCGGCACCGCCGCGCAATTCCGCGGGCTGTCCGCGGTGAGCGAGCGGGTGGCGTGGGTCAGCGGGACCCAGGGCACCGTGCTGCGGACGGTCGACGGCGGGCACAGCTGGCGGCCGGTCGGCCCGCCGGACACCGGGAAGCTCGAGTTCCGCGACATCGAGGCCTTCGACGCCGACCACGCCGTCGTGCTGTCGATCGGGTCCGGTGCGGATTCCCGGATCTACCGCACCGACGACGCCGGGAAGCACTGGCGGCAGACGTTCAGCAATCCCGATTCCGCCGCCTTCTACGACTGCCTCGCCTTCTTCGACCCGTGGCGCGGCCTCGCGATGAGCGACCCGGTCGACGGGAAGTTCCGCGTCCAGGCCACCTTCGACGGCGGCCGCAGCTGGAAGCAGCTCCCCGACGACGCGTTCCCGCCCGCCGAACCCGGCGAAGCCGGATTCGCCGCCAGCGGCCAGTGCATCACCACGTCCGGACCGTTCGACGCCTGGCTCGCCACCGGCGGGGGTGCGCACGCCCGCGTCCTGCACTCCGGAGACGGCGGGCGGCACTGGACCGCGGCTGAAACCCCGTTGCCCAGCAGCGCGTCGGCCGGAGTGTTCGCGGTGGCGTTCCGTACGCCGTGGCAAGGCGTCGCGATCGGCGGCGACTACGCGAACCCGACCGCGCCCGGTCCGGCGGTCGCGCTCAGCCATGATCGAGGAAGCAACTGGCGCACGCCGCCGGAGCATCCCGCCGGTTACCGTTCCGGGCTCGCCTGGCGCGGCGGCACGGTGCTGGCCGTCGGGCCGGGCGGGAGCGATCTGAGCCGCGACGGGGGACGGCACTGGACCTCCTTCGACAGCGGCAGTTTCGACACCGTCGACTGCACGTGGTCCGGCGCGTGCTGGGCCAGCGGAGCCAAGGGCCGCGTCGCGAAGCTGGTTCCGTAAGAGGGAACCCGTTCCGGGCAGGGAAGCCGCCCGGAACGGCGGTGCGTGACGGGACGCGCACGGCGGGTCCGTTCGGTCGCACGCGGGCTGACCAGGCGCGACGCGCGAGGGCTGGACCTGACGATCGCGCGCGGCCGGGAGAGCTAGAGTCGTCTGGTGTCCACCGCACGCGCCGAACGGCTGGTCAACCTCGTGCTGGCCCTGCTCTCCACCCGGCAGTACCTGACCGCGGAGCGGATCCGCGGGATCGTGCCCGGGTACGCCGACGCGGCCAGCGACGACGCCTTCTTCCGCACCTTCGAGCGGGACAAGACCGAACTGCGCGAACTCGGCATCCCGCTCGAAACCGGCCGCAACTCCGTCTTCGACCCGGTCGAGGGCTACCGCATCGCGCGCCGCGACTACGAACTCGGCGAGATCGACCTCGCGCCGGACGAGGCCGCGGCGGTCGGGCTCGCCGTCCGGCTCTGGGATTCGCCCGAGCTCACCGGACAGGCCCAGGGCGCGCTGGTGAAACTGCGCGCGGCCGGCGTCGAGGTCGACGACCAGGCCCCGACCGTGATCGAACCGCGGGTGCGCGCGGAACCGGCGTTCGCGCCGATGCTCGCCGCCGTCCAGGCCGGGCAGGCGGTCCGGTTCGAGTACCGGCGCAGCGGCTCGCCCGAACGCCGCATCCGCACGCTCGAACCGTGGGGCGTCGTGTCCTGGCGCGCCCGCTGGTACGTCGTCGGGCACGACCGCGACCGCGACGCGCCCCGCTGCTTCCGGCTCTCCCGCGTCACCGGAAAGGTCGCCGCGATCGGGAAACCGGGCGCGGTCGCGCGCCCCGAGGGCGTCAACCTCATGCAGCTCGTGTCGGTGACCGGCGGCAGCGAAGACCCGGCCCCGGTCACGACCGCCCGGCTGTGGGTCGCCGACGGCCGCGCCGCCGGAGTCCGCCGCCGCGGCGACATCGTCGGCCGCGAAACCGTCGCGGGCGAGGAAGGCGACGTCATCGAGATCGGCCTGTACTTCCCGGAATCGGCCGCCGACTGGATCGCCGCGCAAGGCCCGGACGTCCTCGTCCTCGAACCGGACGTGCTCGCCAAATCCGTGCAGCACCGGCTCGAGGCCGTGCTCGCCCGCACCGGGCAGGGGAGCGCCCGATGAGCGCCTCCGGCGAACGCATGCCGAGACTCCTCGCGCTCGTGCCCTACCTGCTGGCCCGCCCCGGCATCCGGATCGACGAGGCCGCGCAGGACTTCGACGTCACCCCGCGCCAGCTGCGCAAAGACCTCGAACTGCTGTGGATGTGCGGCCTGCCCGGCTACGGCCCCGGCGACCTCATCGACCTGTCTTTCGAAGGCGACACCATCGTCGTCACCCACGACGCCGGGATGAGCCGCCCGCTGCGCCTCACCGGCGGCGAGGCCACCGCGCTGCTGGTCGCGCTCCGCGCGCTCGCCGAAACCCCGGGCGTGGCCGACGGCGACGCGGTCCGCCGCGCCATCGCCAAGATCGAGGACGCCGCCGGGCAGGCCCGCCCGGCCGGAGTCGTCGTCGGGGGAGGAGTGCGCGAAGGAGCCCGCGCCGCCCGCACCCGCGAGACCGTCTCCGGCGCCCTGCAGGACGGCCGCGCGCTGCGGATGCGCTACTACACCGCCTCGCGCGACCAGATCACCGAACGCACCGTCGACCCGATGCGGCTCGTCATCGTCCAAGGCGTCGGCTACCTCGAAGCGTGGTGCCGCCGGGTCGAAGGCGTCCGGCTCTTCCGCCTCGATCGGGTGGACGCGCTCACCGTATTGGACGAACCCGCAGCTCCGCCCGCCCACGCGCGGCCCACCGACCTGTCCGACGGGGTCTTCTCCGCCCGTCCCGATCAGCGGGTCGCCCATCTCGTGCTCGACCCCGACGCGCGCTGGGTCGCCGAGTACTACCCGTGCGAGGAACTCGACGAGCTCGACGGCGGGCGGCTGCGCATCGCGATGCGCTACAGCGACGAGCCCTGGATGGTCCGCCTCGTGCTCAGCCTCGGCGGGGAAGCCCAGGTGGAGAGCCCCGCCACACTCGCCGAGGCTGTCGGTCGCCGGGCCGCCGACGCGGTGGCGCGTGCCCGTCACCTCATGTCCATCTCCGACCGATAAGGTGGTTTCAGTGCCGTACCTGCCCGTCTATGTGCTGCTCGCGGCCGGCCTGCTCGTCCTGGCCCTGCTGCTGGTACGGACCGCCGGAGTCTTGCGCCGCTTCCGCCGCACCATGAGCATGGTCAGTGCGGACACCCACGACCGGACCGGACTCCTCCGGGCCCGGTCCGCGGCACTCCGTGTGGCCGTGGCCGAACGCCGCCCGGCGACCGGCAACAAGTAACATCAGCACAGACCCCAGACAAGGAGGGCAGACGACCATGAACGCGCTGCAGCCGTGGCACATCATCGTTCTGGTGCTCGTGGTGGTTCTGCTGTTCGGAGCGAAGCGGCTCCCGGACGCGGCCCGGTCCATCGGCAAGTCCATGAAGATCTTCAAGGCCGAGACCAAGGACCTGACCGGCGAACAGAAGGCCGAAGCCGAGGCCGAGCCCGCCGACACCCGGCACATCGCCCCTCCCGCGCCCGCGCAGACCGCGCAGGACAAGCAGGTCGCCGACCTCCAGCGCCAGCTCGACGAACTGAAGAAGCAGCAGGCGGCATCGGCCGACCAGCCGCAGAAGAACGCGAGCTGACCCTCCGCGCGCACCACCCGGTCCCCGGTCCACGGCGGCGCGCCGGTGCGGCGCGCCCCGGCGGGCTCTGACGAGAACGGAACGACCAGTGGCGGAAGCCGCCAACGGCAACGGCAGCCGGTCCAGCAAGCGGAGCCGGCGCAGCCGTCGGAAAAACCCCGACGGCACGATGACGCTCATCGAGCACATCTACGAGTTCCGCCGCCGCCTCGGCTGGGCGGTCGTTTTCGTCGTCATCGGCGCGATCTTCGGGTTCATCTGGTTCGGCCAGCGGTTCGGGCCGATCCCGTCGCTCGGCGACATCATGACGCACCCGTACTGCGCCATCCCGAAGGAACAGCGGTTCGGCGGCGAAACCGGCTGCCGCCTGCTGCAGACGGTCCCGTTCGAAGTCTTCATGCTCCGCCTGAAAGTCGGCGTCGCCGCGGGCGCGGTCCTGCTGTCCCCGGCCTGGCTGTACCAGCTGTGGGCGTTCATCGCCCCCGGCCTCTACGCCAAGGAACGCAAGTACGCGCTCACCTTCGTCGGCTTCGCCTCCGTGCTCTTCGCCGCCGGCGCGGTACTGGCCTACCTGCTCGTCCCGCACGCCCTCGCGCTGCTCGCCGGGTTCGGCCAGGACCAGTTCGTCACCGCCCTCACCGGCGACAAGTACATCTCGTTCATCCTCTCGCTGCTGGTGATCTTCGGCGTCAGCTTCGAACTGCCGCTGCTCGTCGTGATGCTCAACCGCGTCGGCGTGCTCAAGTACCAGCAGCTCAAGAAGTGGCGCCGCGGCATCGTGTTCGCGCTGTTCGTCTTCGCCGCGTTCGCCACCCCCGGCTCGGACCCGTTCTCGATGCTCGGCCTCGCCGCCGCGCTCACCCTGCTGTTCGAGATCTCGATCCAGATCGCCCGCTTCCACGACCGCAAGCTTGACCGCGTCCGCCAGGACGAGGGCTGGGACCAGCTCGCCGACGACGAGGCCGCGCCGTTCCACTACACGCCGAGCACCGCCGACGGCGAGGAACCGGCCGCGCAGAAACCGGCGTCCGGCCGCTCCGGCTCGACCGACGACATCACCTGACCGTGGGCCTGAACGCAGCACTGGCCGTGCACCCGGCCTCCGGCCGCGGCGCCGCGGCGCGCCTCGCCGAAGCGGTCGCGGCACGGCTCCGGCCCGCCGTCGACCGGCTCGACCTCCTCACCGCCACCAGCGTCGAGGAATCCCGCGCGCTCATGCGGTCCTCGCACGCCGAAGGCCTCGACGTGCTGATCGTCCTCGGCGGCGACGGAGCGGCCCACCAGGGCGTCCAGTTCTGCGCCGACCACGGCGTCGCGCTCGGCCTCGTCCCCTCCGGCACCGGCAACGACTTCGCCCGCGCCCTCGGCGTCCCGGCCGACCCGCGCGCCGCCACCGACGCCCTCGCCAAAGCCCTGCAGGCCGGGCACCGCCGCAGCGTCGACCTCGGCCGCGTCGGCGACACCTGGTTCGCCACCGTGCTGTGCGCCGGATTCGACGCCGCCGTCAACGCCCGCGCGAACGCGATGCGCTGGCCCGCCGGACCCCGCCGCTACGACCTCGCGATCCTCGCCGAACTCGCCGCGTTCAAGCCCAGCCCGATCGTCGTGCACACCGACGAAGGCACCTTCTCCGGGGACACGAGCCTGATCGCCGTCGGCAACACCCCGTTCTACGGCGGCGGCATCCCGATCTGCCCCGACGCCGACCCCGGCGACGGCCTCTTCGACGTCACCGTCATCGGCGCCCCCGGCCGCGCCCGCCTGCTCCGGATGCTGCCGCACCTGCGCACCGGCGAACACGTGCACAAGCCCAGCGTCGAAACCTTCCGCACCCGCACCCTGCGCATCGAAGCACCCGGCTGGCCGGTCTACGCCGACGGCGAAGACCAAGGCCAGGCACCGGTCGAAGCGACCTGCGTGCCCTCCGCGCTCACGGTCGTCGCGCCCCCGCGGTGACCGGCGGCACGCCGCGTGCGGAATGTCGGGGGCATGTGGAACCCTGACGGGGTGGCCACTAGCCCTTCACCATCGCCGGCCGAGGCCTACGCTGCCTCCCGTCGCCGCGCCAAGCACCCCCAGCTGACCCGGTTTTCCGCCGAATCGGCCTTCGAATTCGACGATTTCCAGATCCGCGGCTGCGAAGCGCTCGAAGAGGGCCACGGCGTCCTGGTCTGCGCCCCCACCGGGGCGGGCAAGACCGTCGTCGGCGAGTTCGCCGTCCACCTCGCCCTCGCCGAGGGCCGCAAATGCTTCTACACCACCCCGATCAAGGCCCTGTCCAACCAGAAGTACGCCGACCTCGTCGAACGCTACGGCAACGACGCCGTCGGCCTGCTCACCGGCGACACCTCGATCAACGGCAATGCCCAGGTGGTCGTCATGACCACCGAGGTGCTGCGCAACATGCTCTACGCGGGCAGCTCCGCCATCCCCGAACTCGGCTACGTCGTCATGGACGAGGTCCACTACCTCGCCGACCGCTTCCGCGGCGCGGTCTGGGAGGAAGTGATCCTCCACCTGCCCGAGCACGTCCGCGTCGTCGGCCTCTCCGCCACCGTCAGCAACGCCGAGGAATTCGGCGAATGGCTCGTCGAGGTCCGCGGCGACACCACCGTCGTCGTCGACGAGCACCGCCCGGTCCCGCTGTGGCAGCACATGCTCGTCGGCAACCAGCTGCTCGACCTGTTCGCCGGCCAGAACGAGGCCGACCCGGGAGAACAGCTCCGGATCAACCCCACGCTGCTGCGCAAAACCGACGACATGGGCCGCTTCGCCCCCAACTTCCGCGGCCCGCGCGGAGGCCGCCGCGGAGGACCGCCGCGCGGACCGAGGTTCCGGCCGCCGTCGCGCGTGGACGTGGTCGAACGGCTCGACCACGCCGGGCTGCTGCCCGCGATCGTGTTCATCTTCTCCCGCGCCGGCTGCGACGCGGCGGTCGCCCAGTGCGTCCGGTCCGGCCTGCGGCTCAACGGCCCCGAACAGGTCGAGGAGATCCGCCGGATCGTCGACGAGCGCACCGCTGAGCTGCCCGAGGGCGACCTCGGCGTCCTCGGCTACTGGGAATGGCGCGAGGCGCTGGAGCGCGGCTTCGCGGGCCACCACGCCGGGCTGCTGCCCGCGTTCAAGGAAACCGTCGAGGAACTGTTCGTCCGCGGCCTGGTCAAGGTCGTGTTCGCGACCGAAACCCTCGCGCTCGGCATCAACATGCCCGCCCGCACCGTCGTGCTCGAACGGCTCGTGAAATACAACGGCGAGGCGCACGTCGACCTCACCCCGGGCGAATACACCCAGCTCACCGGCCGCGCCGGCCGCCGGGGCATCGACATCGAAGGCCACGCCGTCGTCGCCTGGCAGCCCGGCGTCGACCCGAAGGCCGTCGCCGGTCTCGCGTCCACCCGCACGTACCCGCTGCGCTCGTCGTTCCGCCCCGGCTACAACATGGCGGTCAACCTCGTCGCCCAGGTCGGCGCGGACGCCGCCCGCGACCTGCTGGAACAGTCGTTCGCGCAGTTCCAGGCCGACCGGTCGGTCGTCGGCACCGCACGGCGGATCGAACGAAACAAGGAAGCCCTCAAGGGCTACACCGCCGCGATCTCCGGCGACTTCGACCAGATGCTCGAGTACGTCGAACTCCGCGCGCAGATCTCCGCCCGCGAGAAGACCCTGTCGCGGCAGAACACCTCCTCCCGCCGCGCCGAGACCGCCCAATCGCTGGAGAAACTGCGCAAGGGCGACGTCATCCCGGTCCCGGCGGGCCGCCGCGCCGGGCTCGCCGTGGTGGTCGACCCCGGCCTCGACCCGATCCGCGAACCCCGGCCGGTCGTCGTCACCGAGGACCGCTGGTCCGGGCCGCTGTCGGTCGCCGACTTCCCGGCCCCGGTCGAAGCCCTCGGCCGGATCAAGCTGCCCAAGCACATCGAACTGCGCTCGCCCAAGACCCGCCGCGACATCGCCTCGTCGCTGCGCAACGCCGGCATCGCGCTCCCCGGCCGCCAGCGCCGCCGCACCGCGGCCGCCGACGACGCCGAACTCGCCTCGCTGCGCCGCGCCCTGCGCGCCCACCCCTGCCACGGCCTCGCCGAACGCGAGGCCAACCTCCGCTGGGTCGAGCGCTACCAGCGGCTGTCGGCCGAAACCGAACAGCTCGAACGGAAGGTCGCGGCCACCACGCACTCGCTGGCCCGCGCGTTCGACCGGATCCTGCGGCTGCTCGGCGAACGCGGCTACGTCCGCCCCGGCGACGGCGAGGACCGCGTCACCGAACACGGCCGCCGCCTCACCCGCCTCTACAGCGAATCCGACCTGCTCGCCGCCGAATGCATCCGGCACGGCGTCTGGAACGGCCTCGGCCCGGCCGAACTCGCCGCCGTCGTGTCCACCCTCGTGTTCGAAGCACGCCGCGACACCGCGGGCGAACCCCGCCTGCCCGGCGGCGCGGTCCCCGGCGCGTGGCAGGAAACCAGCAGGCTGTGGGTCGAACTCACCGAGGACGAACGCCGCCACCGCCTCGACCGCACCCGCGAACCCGACGCCGGGTTCGCGTGGCCGGTCTACCGCTGGGCGCGCGGCGAATCCCTGGAGAAGGTCCTCACCGCGGCCGAGACCAACGGACAGGAACTGTCCGCGGGCGACTTCGTCCGCTGGTGCCGCCAGGTCATCGACCTGCTCGACCAGGTCCGCGACGTCCTCGGCAAGGAGGACCCGGTCGGCGCGGCGGCGGCACAGGCGGTCCGGGCGCTGCGCCGCGGCGTCGTGGCGGCGGGCGCGGCGTGAGCGCGAGGGCACACCTTGGTAGCGACTGCGCGCGGACACGTGTGCCAGGTCCAGACCTGTGGTTGGATCGCGCACGACACCCGCGGCCCGGCCTGCGGATGCGGACAGACGAAGGCGGAGGCTAACGATGAGCACGCCGTATGGCGGCAACGACCCGCGGCAGCAGCCCCAGTACGGGCAACAGCCCTACGGCCAGGACCCCGGCTACGGGCAGCAGCCGGGCGGCGCGTACCCGCAGAGCGGGCCGCAGCAGCAGCCGTACCCGCCCCAGCAGTACGGCCAGCAGCCCTACGGTCAGGACCCGAACTACGGCCAGCAGCCCGGCGGCTACCCGCAGCAACACCAGCCGCAGCAGCCCCAGTGGGGACAGCAGCCGCCGCAGTACGGGCAGCAGCCGCCCTCCTACGGCCAGCAGCAGCCCTACGGCGATCCGCAGCAGCAACAGCAGTACGGCGGCCAGCAGCCCGGCCAGTACGACTACGGCCAGCCCGGCGGGGCCGCGCCGGAATCCTCGGGCGGGTCGAAGAAGGGCCTGTTCATCGGGATCGGCGCGCTCGTCGTCGTGGTGGCCGTCGTGGCGATCCTCGGCTTCGTCGCGCCCGGCTTCTTCAAGACCCAGGTCTTCAACAACAACCAGATGCAGACCGACGTCGCGAAGCTGCTCACCGACACCTACAAGATCCAGGGCGTCAGCGGGGTCACCTGCCCGGCCGAGCAGAAGGTGGAGGACGGCGCGAAATTCGAGTGCACCGCCACCATCAACGGCAAACCCCAGCAGGTCCCGATCACCGTCAAGGGCAACGACGGCAACTACGAGGTCTCGCCGCCCGCGGCCAAGTGACGCCCCGCAATTCAGTGGCGGGCAAGCTGCCGCTCCCGCAATGATCGGGGCATGAGCGACCGCACCGTCCGCATCCTCCGTCCCGACGAGCAGCGCGCGGCCTGGGACCTGTTCCGGGCCGCGCTGCACGTCCAGCCCGGCACCGACGAGGAATGGGACCGCGTCTCCGCGGCCTACGAGGCCGAACGCAGCTGGGGCGTCTTCGAGCCGGACCTGGTCGGCACCGCCCGGTCCTTCGCGGCCGAAATGGTCGTCCCCGGCGGCAAACGGCTCCCGCTGGCCGCGGTCACCGGCGTCGGAGTCCGCGCCGGACGCACCCGCCGCGGCGTGCTCAGCGCGCTGCAGGCCGCGCAGCTGGGCGACCTCGCCGAACGAGGCGTTTCGCTCGCGCTGCTGCACGCGTCCGAGGGCGCGATCTACGGCCGCTACGGCTACGGCGTCACGACCCTCGCGAACCAGGTCGTGGTGAAGAAGCACCGGGCGCAATTGCGCCCCGACGTGCCCGCCGGGGGAGAAGTCACCGTGCTCGGCATCGACGAGGCCGCGCCGCGATGGCCGGAACTCTATGCCGCGACCGCAACCGGCCACGTCGGCGCGATGACCCGGCCGGAGATCTACTGGCCGGGGTTCGAAGGGCACCTGCGCCGCCGCGCGAAGCTCGTCCAGACCGCCGTGCACCGCGGCCAGGACGGCACCGACGGCTACGTGATCTACCACGTCGAAGAAGGTGCCGCGCACGACAACGGCAAGCTGCAGGTGGTGGAGTTCAGCTACGCCAACCCGGCAGCGTTCGCCGGGCTGTGGCGGTTCCTGCTTTCGGTCGACCTGGTCGACGAGATCGTGCTCCCGATGCGCCCGCTCGGCGAACCGCACGCGCTGCTGTTCACCGACCCCCGAATGGCGAAAACCGAAAGCATCGACGACGAGAGCTGGCTCCGGCTGGTCGACGTGCCCGTCGCGCTCGCCGCCCGCACCTACGGAGCGGCCGAACCCGTCGTCATCGAGGTGGCCGACCGGTCGCTGCCCGCCAACGACGGCCGCTACCTCGTCGGACCCGACGGCGCCTCCCGCACCGACGCGGAACCCGCGCTGCGGCTCTCCGCGGACACCCTCGCCATGCTCTACTTCGGAACGTGGCGAGCCTCAGCGCTTGCGGACACCGGCCGGATCGAGGTGCTCGACCCGGCCGCGCCCGAAGCCGCCGACGTTCTCTTCGGCACGCGCGAATCGGTGTGGTGCGGTACGTTCTTCTGACCGTTGACCAGACGTTTCGCGCAGAGGAGCGGGGTTTGATGCGCGCCGTGCGGGTGCTGTTGTTGTGCGGCCTGGGAATGCTCGCCGCCGCGGGCTGCGACAGCGGCACACCCCCGCCCCCGGCCCGCACCGTCACCGTCACGCCGGACAGCCCCGCCGAGCCGGGCGTCGCGTCGTCCTCGGCGGCGGCGCCCAGCTCTTCCTCCGCGATGCGCGTGTTCGACTCCCGGGTGATGGCCACGGCCGTCACCCGGCTCCTCACCACCGACTACAAACTCGCGAACGTCGGCGCGGTGTCCTGCCCGGACCGGCAGCCCGTCGCCGACGGCTCGCGCTTCCAGTGCACTGTGGACATCGCGGGCACGACGAAACACGTCCCCATCACGGTGACCGGCGCGGACGGCAAGTACCGCGTCGACCCGCCCCAGTGACTCGGCCGCGTTAAATCCGATAGCCGCGCGGCCGCGGAAATTGGTTGAATCGGGACATGAGCGACTACGTGGTACGCCAGATCACCGACGACGAAAGCCGCGCGACTTTCGACCTCCTGGTGCGGTCCCTGCACGGAAACCCGCCCTCGGACGAGCGCTGGGCCCGGGTCGGCGATTCCTGGAAGGCCGACGGCCGCACCGGGGCGTTCCACGACGGCGAACCCATCGGCATCGCCAGCTCCTTCGCCACCCAGCTCGCCGTCCCCGGCGGCGCCACCGTGCCGATGGCCGCGGTCGACGGCGTCGGCGTCCGCGCCGACTGGACCCGCCGCGGCGTGCTCACCGCGATGATGGACCGGCAACTGCACGACTTCGTCCAGCGCGGCCACGTCGTCGCCGCGCTGCACGCGAGCGAAGCGCTGATCTACGGCCGCTTCGGCTACGGCGTCGCGACCCGCATGGCCACCCTGCAGGTCAAGCAACCGGCCCCGCTGCGCGAAACCGTCGCCGCCCCCGGCCGCGTCCGGCTGCTCTCCGCCGACGACGCGATCGCGACGATTCCCTCGCTGTACCAACGGATCGACACCGGCCGCCCCGGCCGGATCGCCCGCCCGGAACTCTGGTGGCCGATCGCGTTCAACTGGCATCTCCACCCCGACGGCGGCAACCACCGTGTCGCTGTCCACAGTGGACCGGACGGCGACGACGGCTTCGCCGTCTTCCACGTCGTGCCGCAGAACAGCTACCTCGACCCGGAACGCGGCGCCGCGCTCGAAGTCCACGAACTGCACGCGGCGTCGCCGGAAGCACTGGCCGGACTGTGGCGGTTCCTGCTGTCGGTCGACCTGATCGAGGTCGTGCACGCGCGCTGCCGTCCGGTGGACGACCCGGTGGGCCTGCTGCTCGTCGACCCGCGCCGGGCGCACACCGTCGCCGTCGACGACGAACTCTGGCTGCGGTTGATCGACGTCCAGGCGGCGCTCGCGGCCCGCGCGTACGGCTCCGCGGAACCCGTTGTGCTGGAAGTGAACGACCGGATGCTGCCGGACAACCGCGGCCGGTACCGCGTCAGCAGCAACGGGGTCGAGCGCACCGACGCCGACGCCGATCTGCAGCTGGACGTGGACACGTTGGCGATGCTGTATCTCGGCGCCTGGGAAGCCGCGCCGCTCGCGTTGTCCGGCCGGATCACCGGCGCGACCGCGGAAACTCTCGCCCGGGTGGACGCGCTGTTCCGGACCGGCACGCAACCCTGGACCGGCACGCACTTCTGATCCTCAGGGAGGGTTCCGCCGCGGGCTGGAACCCTCCCTGGCAAGTCAAGCTCCGGGCAGTGCTGCCAGCAGGCGCTCCACCGAACGGCCCAGGTTCCACCGCTCGGCCAGCTCCGCCACCCGATCCGGATCGGCGGGCGCGGACGGCACCGCATCCGGCCCGGACTGCACCACCGGCGCGTCCACCGCGACCCGCACCACGGTCGGTGCGACAGCCAGGTAATCCGCGGCGTCGGACAGCCGCAGCCGGGTCTTCAACGGCACCCGCGAATCCCCGGCCGAGGCCGCGGCGACGAGTTCCTCCAGCGAACCGAACTGCGTGATCAGCTTCGCCGCGGTCTTCTCGCCGATCCCCGCCACGCCCGGCAGCCCGTCCGACGGGTCGCCGCGCAACGCGGCCATGTCCGCGTACGCGGGTCCGGCGTGCTCGGCCGGAACGCCGTACTTCTCGGCGATTTCCCGCTGCCCCAGCACTTCCGCCTTCGCCCAGCCCTTCCCGACGTACACCACCGACGTCGGCGTCGGCTCCTCGCGCACCAGCTGGAACAGGTCCCGGTCGCCGGTGATCACCTCGACCGGCGCGTCCTTCTCCCGCGTCGCGAGCGCGCCGATCACGTCGTCCGCCTCGTAGCCGTCCGCCTCCGCGACGGCGAACCCGAACGCCTCCAGCACTTCCAGGATGATCGGCACCTGCGGGGTCAGCGTGTCGGGCACCTCCTCGACGTCCGCCCCGCCGTCCCCGGGCTCCGCGACCCGGTGCGCCTTGTAGCTCGGCAGCAGATCGGTGCGGAACTTCGGCCGCCAGTCCGCGTCGAGACAGGCGACCAGCCGCGCCGGACGGCGGTCGGTGAGGATGCGCGCGATCGTGTCGGTGAACCCGCGCACGGCGTTGACCGGCGTCCCGTCGGGCGCGGTCATCGAATCGGGCAGCGCGTAGAACGAGCGGAAGTAGAGGCTCGCGGAATCGAGGAGGGCGAGTGGTCCGGTCACCCGCACAGCCTGCCACGTCCGGCCCGGATCGCCCCGAAAGCGGCGCCGGGCGCGTCCGCTCCCGCGAAGGCCGAAGCCCGTGAAGGACTCCTTGAGGGAATCAGATTCCCCCAAGGAGTCCTTCACGGACGGTGCCCACACGCGGCTTCGGCGAGGTGGCCGGGGCGGCACGCCGGTTCGGGAGGACGGGCGGGCCGCGCCGCGACGCCGGTACTAGGCTCGGCGTCATGTCGAGCCGATCCCTCCACACGCCCGCTCCCGACGCCGCCGCGCTCCGCGCCCGTCTCGACCGCGCCGCGAAAGCGGCCGCCGCCGCGAACACCGACGCGCTGCTCGTCGCGCCCGGTTCGGACCTGCGGTACCTGCTCGGCCAGGCGGGCGGTTCGTTCGAGCGGCTGACCACTCTCGTCGTGCCCGCCGACGGCACCCCCGCGCTCGTCGTGCCGAAGCTCGAGGCCCCCGGCTACGCCGGCGTGCCCACCGACGACCTCGGCGTCGACGTGCTCACCTGGGTCGACGGCGACGACCCCTACCGGCTCGTCGCCGACCGGCTCGGCAAGCCCGGCCGGATCGCGGTCAGCGACTTCACCCCGGCGCTGCACGTGCTCGCCCTGCGCGCCGCGTTCGGCGACGCCGAGCAGACCCTCGCCGGCCCGATCGTGCGCGAACTGCGGATGCGCAAGGACGCCGCCGAGATCGACGCCCTCCGCAAGGCGGGCGCGGCGATCGACCGCGTGCACGCGCGGATGGGCGAATGGCTGCGCGCCGGCCGCACCGAAGCCGAGGTCGGCGCGGACATCACCGCCGCCATCGTCGAAGAGGGCCACACGCACGCCGACTTCGTCATCGTCGGCTCCGGCCCCAACGGCGCCAGCCCGCACCACGACGTGTCCGAGCGCGTCATCGAACGCGGCGACGTCGTCGTGATCGACATCGGCGGACCGGTGCCCGAGGGCTACAACTCCGACTCCACCCGCACCTACTCGATCGGCGAACCCCGCGACGCCGACGTCGCCGAGACCTACGCCGTGCTGCAGCGCGCGCAGCAGGCCGCCGTCGACGCGGTCCGCCCCGGAGCCACCGCCGAGAGCATCGACCAGGCCGCGCGCGACGTCATCGACGCCGCCGGATTCGGCGAGTACTTCATCCACCGCACCGGCCACGGCATCGGCCTCGACGTGCACGAAGAGCCCTACATCATCAAGGGCAACGCGCTGCCGCTCGAGGCGGGCATGGCCTTCAGCGTCGAGCCCGGCATCTACCAGCCCGGCCGCTGGGGCGCCCGGATCGAGGACATCGTGCTCGTCACCGACTCGGGCGTCGAGCCGGTGAACACCCGGCCGCACGAACTGGTCGTGCTGGACGCATGAGCGCAGCCTTCCGGCGAACCATCGCCGCCGCCCGACCGGCCCGTGCGCGACTCCTCGCGGAGGTGGCGGCATGAGCGGACCGCTGGAACCGCTCGACCAGGCGATCGTGCAGGAGCTCGCCGCCGACGGACGGCGCAGCTTCACCGACCTCGCCGAACGGGTCGGGCTGTCGGTCTCGGCGGTGCACCAGCGGGTGCGCCGCCTCGAACAGCGCGGCGTCATCCTCGGCTACACCGCCCGGCTCGACGGCGAGCAGATCGGCCTCCCGCTCACCGCGCTGATCTCGCTCACCCCGAACGACCCGGCCGCGCCCGACGACTACCCGCAGCGGATCCAGCACATCACCGAGATCGAGTCCTGCTACTCGGTGGCCGGCGACGAGTCCTACATCCTGCTGGTCCGCGTCGCCTCGCCGCTCGGCCTCGAAGACCTGCTCCGGCGGATCCGCGAGGCCGCGAAGGTGTCCACCCGGACGACGGTCGTGCTGTCCACGCCGTTCGAGGGCCGGTCGCCGACGTTGTGAGAGCTTCCGGAGCGGTGGGAGTGGTACGGTAAAAGGTATGGCAACACGTAAGGTGACACTCTCGCTCGACACCGGTGCGCTCGAGTACGCCGAGCGGGCCGCGAAAGCACACGGGATCTCGGTCTCGTCCTGGCTGTCCAAGGCGGCTCGGCGCGAGGCGGTTCGGACTGGGTATACCCCGCAGCGGGCTCCGGTCGCCCCTGCCGCTTCGTCGGCGGAAGCGGATGAGGCGGAGCGGGCGGCTGCGGAGAAGGAGATGCGTGCGCAGGGGTGAGGTTTGGACTTACCACCCGCCTACTGATCCTGCTCGGCAGCGGACTGTGGTTTTGCTGTCTTCGGACGGGGTGAACGAGTCTGAGCGGCCTTGGTTGCTCGGGACTGAGTTGCTGGACCGGGATCCGCAGGACATTCTCGGGGTTGCGGTGGATGCTCGGTATTGGGTGTCTACGTTGAATCTCACGCGGTTGTATCGGCCTTGGCTGGCGGAGCGGATCGCGGAGGTTGACGGGGAGGTTCAGGAGCAGATCGATGTGGCTTTGAGGGCTGCGTTGGATTTGTGAGTCTCTTTTGTTTTCGGCTCGTCGCCTGGCGGCGACATTGCGCCCACATGGTTGCGTGGGGCACCCCGAAGCTTGATTGTGATGACGGACGGCGGGTGCTTGTCAAGGCGGGAAAGATGCCTTGACAAGCACCCGCCGTCCGCATTTTGGCTTCGTACCGGGGTGCGGGGGAGGGGCTGGGTGCCTCGCTCGTTGGGTGCATTGGCTGCGGTTTTGGGCGCGCGGGGTGGGTGCGTGGTTGCGGTGGATTCGGCGGGCGGCGGTTGGGGTGGGGGTAGCGCCCCAATGTGGCATTGGGTGCGTGGGATGCACCGAACGCCGCATTGGGTGCGTCAGATGCACCCAATGCCGCATTGGGGCGCATTCCTGGCGGGGCGGCGGCGCGGGGCGGGCCGTGAAGGGCTCCTTGAGGGAATCTAGGTCCGTGAAGGAGCCCCTCACGTACGGCGGCGGGGCGTGAGGGGAACCCTGAGGGAATCAGAGTCAAGGAGGGTGGCCCTCACGTAACAGCTGGGCCAGGGGCGGCGGGGTCAGCTCACGGGTTCTGGGATGGCGTGGAGTTTTCCGTCTGGGCCTGCCAGGCAGGAGGCGTTTCCTCGTTGCGTCGTGAGGAAGTCCGTGAGGCAGTCGGCGATGGCGGCGTGTCCTGCGGCGTTGGGGTGGAAGGATTCCTGCAGTGCGTGCGTCGCCCGGTCGACTTGGGTCAGGTCGTTCAGGTGCAAAGTCAGGCGGGTGAACCATTCCGTGGCCGGGTTCGGGCCGCCGGAGCAGGCTTCGTGGTTTTCGCCTGCTCGGGCCAGATCCAGGAAACGGGCGCCGGATTGGGTGGCTGCTTGTTTGATTCCTGCGGACAGGGTGCTGATTCCCGTGGTCGAAATCCACTGGAGGTCGTCGGTGCGGAAGGGGCAGCCGTTGAGGCTTTGCAGGTCTGCTGGGATGTCCGGGCCGACCGGGGTGGCGTAGGACTGGAGCACCAGTTGGTAGTCCGCGGGGACGTAACCGGCGTTGGCCAATACCTTTTTCACGTCGCCTACTGCGTTCGCCACCTTCGGGACCATCGCGTCCACTTTGGACTTCCAGCTTTGCTTCAATGCGACGTTGCAGGACGGGCCGTCGGCGGAGAACCAGGCCTTGAAGCATTCGCTGACTTGGGCGGAGAACTTCGGGTCGTCGTTCGCGCCCACTGCGATGACCACCGCGGCTACCCGGTGGTCTTTCACCACGTCGGCCAGTTGGGCGGCTTGCGAGCGTTCGCCCCACTGTTTGGCGTCGCCCAGGGCGACTTGGGCGGCGGGGGCGCCGGAGCAGGCCAGGTTGACCCGGGCGGTGATGCCGGGGATGCGGACCTTCTGCACGAAGGCCGCCGACGAGCGGTGGCACCAGTCGCCGTTTCTGCCGTCGGTGTCGGGGCTGTAGGCGCCGGCGCCTTCGCCCGACACGGTGCTGTCGCCCATCGACACGATGGTCAGCGGGCCGCGGCCGGGCGGGCCCTGGCGCGGAAAAGGCTGTCCTGGCCTGCTCTCGGTGCCGAAAAAGACGAAGAAGCCCACGAGCACAGCTACGCAGGCGAGGACCAGCGCCCCCCACCACCACCGGAATCGTCGCATCGCTCGCCAAGTCTAGCGAGAACCCGGACGGCCTCGTCAGGGTCGGCAGGGGGTGCGACGCGGGTCACCGGGCGGTGAGCGTCCACTGTGGACTTCAAAGGCTATTCGCCTGCCCAGATCGGGGGCTTGCGGTGGGTCCACGGGGCGGCCTGTTCCAGCTGTCCGGCCAGGCGGAACAGCAGGTCTTCGCGGCCGAAGGCGGCGGTGAACTGCATGCCGATCGGGAGTCCTTCGTCCTCGGCCAGCGGGACGGACATCGACGGAACCCCTGAAACGTTCGCGGCCGCGGTGTAGGGGGAGCGGTCCAGGAGGCGGTCCAGCCAGCCGAGGCCGTCCAGTTTGTCCGCGTC
Organism: Amycolatopsis sp. Poz14; assembly: GCF_006704225.1. Lineage (NCBI taxonomy): Bacteria > Bacillati > Actinomycetota > Actinomycetes > Pseudonocardiales > Pseudonocardiaceae > Amycolatopsis > Amycolatopsis sp. Poz14. The sequence continues at coordinate 6,261,738 of NZ_JACLHD010000001.1, read as the reverse complement.
TTCGCCGTATGCGCCCAGCGGGACCGGCGGCTCGGGCAGCGTGGGAGACAGGAACAGGTCGTAGCGGGCGAAGTGGCGGGCGAAGGTTCGCGACACCTGGTTCCGGATCGCCAGGGCGCGGACGAACTCGTCGGCGGTGACCTGGCGGCCGTAGCGGTAGCTGGCGAGGGTGACCGGTTCCAGGGTGGTTTCGTCGACCGGGCGGCCGGTCGCGGCGGCGATGCCGTCGATCCACGGGGCCAGGTTCGCGGTCCACATCCGGGCGTTGCCGAGGACGAATTCCTCCCAGGAGACGCCTAGGGCCAGTTGCGTCTCGTCGACTTCGTGGCCCAGGGATTCCAGCAGTCGCATCGTCGCGGACAGGGCGGCGGAGACCGGCTCGGTCGGCTGGCGGCCGCCCCAGGGCTGGCGCAGGACTGCGATCCGGAGACGGCCTGGATCCGTCGCGACCTCCGCGGCGTAGGGCCGCTCGGGGCGCGGGGCGAAGTACGGGTCGCCGGGTTCGGGGCCTTCGATCAGGTCCAGCAGGACGGCGCTGTCGCGGACGCTCCGGCTCAGGCTGCCTTGCACGGCCAGGCCGCTGAACACCTCGTCGGCGCCGGGGCCGTGCGAAATCCGGCCGCGGGTCGGTTTCAGGCCGAACAATCCGTTGCTGGAAGCGGGAACTCGGATGGAACCCGCGGCGTCGGTGGCGTGGGCGAGGGGGACGATTCCGGCGGCGACCGCCGCGCCGGAACCGCCGCTGGAGCCGCCTGCGCTTCGGTCAGGGGACCACGGGTTGCGGGTCGCGCCGTAGAACTCCGGTTCGGTGGTGGTGCTGTAGGCCATTTCCGGCGTGGTGGTGCGGCCGATGGTCACCAGACCGGCTTCGCGGAAGCGGCGCATCAGGAACGAGTCTTCGGGCGACACGGCACCGGCGGCCAGGCGGCTGCCCAGTTCGCTGCGTTTGCCTGCCATGGTGACGCCGAGGTCCTTGATCAGGAACGGCACGCCTGCCAAGGGTGCGGAGCTGGGGGCGTCCTCGGGCGGCCAGGTTTCCACTACGGCGTTGATCTGCGGGTTCACCGCTTCGACCGCCCGGGCGGCCGTGTCGGCGACCTCGGCCGCGGTCACCTCGCCGCGGGCGATCAGCTCTGCCAGGCCGACCGCGTCGCAGCTCGTGTATTCGGAGATTTTCACCAGCACGTCCTTCGTGAGACTCATCCGTATTGAGTGATACCGAGCGGTATCACCGGAGACGGTTGTGTACCGTAGCCGGGACGAACCGGATTGCCAACCCCCGTGGGAAGAACCGATGACGAGCACCTCCGCCCGGCGGCCGACGCGGGTCGCGACCTTGCCGCCTCGCGAGCGGATCCTCGACGCGGCCGAGGAGCTGTTCCTCAACGAGGGCGTCGTGCGGGTCGGGGTCCAGGCGATCGCGGACCGCGCCGGGACCACGAAGATGGCGATCTACCGGCACTTCGGCACCAAGGACGCGCTGATCGCGGAATGGCTGCGGATCGTCGTGCACGACTACTCGGCCGCCTTCGACGCGGCAGAACAGGCGCATCCGGACGATTACGCGGAGCAGATCCGCGCGGTGGCGCGGTTCATCGTCGACGGGCTGCCCGATTTTTCCCATCGCGGCTGCCCGTTCACGAACTCGGTCGCCGAACTGCCCGATCCGGACCATCCTGCGCGGCGGCTGATCAGCGAGCACAAGACCCGCCAGTTCGGCCGGCTCCGGGCGATGTGCGCGGGGCTCGGGCTGCCCGACCCGGAACTGGGCGCGGCGGAGCTGACGTTCGCGATGGGGGGGGCGCAGATCGCGGTGCAGAACGGCGGCGTCGAGAACGTCGGCGCGCACCTGACGAAGATCGTCGAGGGCGTGATCAGTCGCGGGAAGCCGGGCTGAGAGCGGCGCGTTTTCGGTGCAGCAGAAGGCGTTCCGCCTCGTTCGAGACCAGCCGGAGAGCGGCGTCGTAGGACTCGACGGCTTCGCCGGTCCGGCCCAGGCGGGCCAGCAGATCGGCTCGGACGGCGTGGAAAAGGTGCCGGTCGCCGAGGTCCAGACCGTCCACAATGGTCAGTGCGGCGGCCGGGCCTTCGACCTCGGCGACGGCGACGGCGCGGTTCAGCGCGACGACGGGGGTCGGCGTCAGGGCGAGCAGCTGGTCGTAGAGGGCGAGGATCTGCACCCAGTCGGTGCCGTCGCTGTGCACGGCGTTGATCGCGGCCTGGATCTGGTACGGGCCCGGGCGGTCGAGCCGCAGGCAGCGGCGGACGAGGTCCTGGCCTTCGGCGATCAGCGTCCAGTCCCAGCGAGCGCGGTCCTGCTCGGGCAGCAGCACCGGGATTCCGTCGGCGTCGAGCCGGGCCAGGCGGCGTGATTCGGTGAGCAGCTGCAACGCGAGCAGGCCGAGCACCTCGGGTTCGTCGGGCAGCAGGGCGGCCAGGACCCGGGTCAGGCGGATCGCTTCGGACGCCAGGTCCGGGCGGGTGAGGTCGGTGCCGCTGCTGGCGGTGTGGCCTTCGGTGAAGATCAGGTAGATCACGGCGAGGACGGCGTCGAGCCGGGCCGGGAGGTCGGCCGCGTCGGGTACGCGGTAGGGGATTCGGGCGGCGCGGATTTTGGCTTTCGCGCGCACAAGCCGTTGCGCCAGCGTCGATTCCGGGACCAGGAAGGCGTGCGCGATCTCCGGGGTGGTGAGGCCGCCCAGCAGACGCAGGGTGAGCGCGACCCGGGCGGCCGTGCCGAGAGCGGGGTGGCAGCAGGTGAAGATCAGCCGCAGCCGTTCGTCGGGCACCGCGCCTTCGTCGAACGGTTCGCTCGCGTGCAGGAGCGCGGCCTGCGCGTGGCGGTCGGCGCGGGTGGATTCGCGGCGGAGGCGGTCGATGCCGCGGTTGCGGGCGGTGGTGACGAGCCAGCCGGCGGGACTCGGCGGCAGGCCTTCCGCGCGCCATTTCACGGTGGCGATCGCGCAGGCCTCCTGGACGGCGTCCTCGGCGAGGTCCAGGTCGCCGAAGACCCGGGCCAGCACGGCGACCGCGCGGCCGTGCTCGGCGCGGAAGACCCGCTCGAGCACGGCCGCCGGGATCACTGGAACTCCCGGACTTCCACCGGCAGCGTGGTGATCTCCGAGATCCGCCGCGCCCACTCGGTCGCGGCCTCCGGGCCGGGCGCGGTCACGACGGTGAAGCCGCCCAGGTGTTCCTTGCCCTCGGCGAACGGGCCGTCGGTGCACAGGACATCGCCGCCGGAGGCCCGGACCACCTTCGCGGTGGCCGCCGGACGCAGCCCGCCCGAGAACACCCAGACGCCTTTCGCCTTCATCTCGTCGGTCACCGCTTCGAGGCGCGCCGCGATGTCCGCCAGCACTTCGGGATCCGGGGTTCCGCCGTCGGGCTGGCAGATCCCGAGCAGGTACTGCGGCACGGCTCCTCCTCGGCTCAGCGTTGCCGGGCCGGCCGCACGATCATCTCGCTGACGTCCACGTCGGCCGGCTGGTCGAGAGCGTAGGCGACGGCGTCGCCGATCGCTGTCGGGTCGATGGCATCCTTGCGGTAGATCCGCATGAACTCCTGCGTTTCCGGGTCGCTGATCGTGTCCGCCAGCTCCGAGGTCACGACGCCGGGGGAGACCGTGGTGACGCGGATCGACGGGTCGCATTCCAGCCGCAGGCCCTCGGTGATCGCCCGCGCCGCGTATTTCGTGCCGCAGTACACCGCCGCGGTCGGCGTGACCTGGTACGCGCCGATCGACGCGATCGTGACGAAGTGGCCCCGGCGCTGGCGGGTGAAGTGCGGCAACGCCGCGGCGATGCTGTGCAGCAGGCCCCGGACGTTGACGTCGATCATCCGGTCCCACTCCTCGACCAGCCCGGCGTCCAGCCGGGACAGCGGCATCACCCCGGCGTTCGCGACGAACGCGTCGATCTCGCCGTGGTCGCGCACCGCGCGGTCGACGAACTCGGCGACGTCGGCCCGGTCGGTCACGTCGAGGCGGTGGACCTCGATGCCGTCCGCGCTGGCCGCGAGTCGCGCGAGCCGGTCTTCGCGGCGCGCGCCGGCGATCACGCGCCAGCCGTCCGCGGCGAGCCTGCGGGCGGTGGCCTCGCCGATTCCGCTGCTGGCACCGGTGATCAGGACGGTCTTGCTCATGCGGATTCCTTCGGGAAGTCGGCGGACAGGGTGACGTCGCGCCAGTCGTCGAACGTCTTGCGGAGGGTGTCGAGGCGCGCGGTGGCGATGGCGTAGGCGGCTTGGCCGAGCAGCAGGCGCAGCGGCGGTTCGGCGGAGGCGACGGCGTCGATGACCGCCGTCGCGGCTCGGTCCGGGTCGCCGGGCTGCGTGCCGTAGGTGGCGAGCGTCGAGGTGCGGCGCGCGCCCGCGGTGCCGGCGTAGTCGTCGATGCGGATCGCGGATTCCCGCATGGACGGGCCCGACCAGTTGGTGCGGAACGCGGCCGGTTCGACGATCGTGACGCCGATGCCGAGCGGACCGACCTCCGCGGCGAGGGATTCGCTGAAGCCTTCGACGGCGAACTTGGTCGCGTGGTAGTAGCCGGTCGCGCCGAAGGCGGCCAGCCCGCCGAGCGACGAGACCGAGACGATGTGCCCGCTGCGCCGGGCCCGCATTCCGGGCAGGACAGCGCGGGTCAGCGCCATCAGGCCGAATACGTTCGCCTCGAACAACGCGCGGATCTCGGCGTCTTCGCCCTCTTCGACGGCGGCGAGGTAGCCGTAGCCGGCGTTGTTGACGAGGACGTCGATCTGGCCGAAGACACGGTGTGCCTCAGCGACCGTTTCGGCGATCTGCTGCGGGTCGGTCACGTCGAGCGCGACCGCCAGCGCACGTCCCGGGTGCGCGGCGACGAGGTCCGCGACGCGTTCGGGATCGCGGGCCGTGACGACCGCGCGCAGGCCGCGTTCGAGAACGGCGGTCGCGAGTGCGCGGCCGAGGCCGGTGGAACACCCGGTGATCAACCAGACGGGTGCATTGTTTTCAGACATGGCTCTGCCCCTGAAGGAATTCGATAATTGCGGAAAATGCGTCAGCGGTGCGGGCGGTCCCCGGCGGCGAGACTGCCGAGCAGCCCCAGCGCGGCCTCCGACGGACTGCCCGGATCCGCTTGGTACACCACGAGTTGCTGGCCGGGAGCGCTGTTCACGGTCATCGATTCGTAGTGCAGGGTGAGCATTCCGACCAGCGGATGCCGGAACCGTTTCGATTCGTGCGTTTTCTGCCGGAGTTCGTGGCGCGCCCACAGCCGGCGAAAATCGGCGCTCTTGAGCGACAGTTCGCCGACCGCCTCGATCAAGAGCGGATCGTCCAGATCGGTGCCCGCCGCCGACCGCAGTCCGCCGACCGTGTTCACCGCAACCAGCTCCCAATCCGGGTAGAAATCGCGGGCGTCGGGGTCGAGGAACGCCAGCCGCAGCAGGTCGCCGCTGTGCTCGTGGCCGGCGAACAGCGCTTCGCCGAGCAGATTCGACGCGAGCACGGTCATGCACCGCCCGAGCACGACCGCGGGCGTCTGCGGCCATGCGTCCATCAGCTGCACCAGCCGAGGACTGACGCGTTCCTTGGCGGGCCGTCGCTTAGGCCGCTTGGGACGGGCCAGCGAATGCAGGTGGGCGAGCGCCTCGTCGTCGAGTTGCAGCGCCCGGCCGAGCGCGTCGACGACCTGCGCGGACGGGGTGCGCTCGCGGCCCTGCTCGAGCCGCACGTAGTAGTCGGTGCTCACCCCGGCCAGCTGCGCGACCTCCTCCCGGCGCAGGCCGCTGACCCGGCGCCGGGTGTCGGCGAGCAGGTCCGCGTCCGCCGGGACGGTGGTGCCGCGCCGGGCCCGCAGGAACTCGCCGAGGAGGTTGCTGTCGCTCATGCACCCAGGCTAGATCGCGCGCGGCGGCCGCGGGGCACGGAAAGGGGGTGTGGTTCTCCCACCCTGTGCGGTACCCCTCGGCGCAGTGGTTCAAACCTTTCCGGCCGCGCTCTGCCCGCGCGCACCGCCGCCGCGGAACCGGCAGGCAGACTGTTTTGACTGGTCAACGGCGCGAGCGGAGCCTGCTGGGACCACCCCCTCCACCGGAAAGGCGAACCCATGCGCCGAACCCCGCTGATCCTCGCCGCCGTCGCCGCCGTGTCGATGGCCGCCGCGCCCGCGCAGGCAGCCGAAACCTGGACCACGGTGTTCGAGGACACCTTCGACGGCCCGGCAGGCACCGGTCTCGACCCGCAGAACTGGCTCTACGACAAGGGAACCGGCTACCCCGGCGGCGCGGCGAACTGGGGCACCGGCGAGATCGAAACGTCCACCGACTCGACGGACAACGTCTACCACGACGGGGCCGGGCACCTGGTGATCAAGCCGCTGCGCGACGCGAACGGCGCGTGGACGTCCGGCCGGATCGAAACCCAGCGCACCGACTTCGGCGCGCCGGCGGGCGGGCAGATGGAAATGAGCGCGACGATCCAGCAGCCGAATCCGGAGCACGGTCTCGGCTACTGGCCCGCGTTCTGGGCGATGGGCGCGGACGCGCGGCCGGTCGGCGCGACGAACTGGCCCAGCATCGGCGAACTGGACATCATGGAGAACGTGAACGCGCTGGACAAGCATTCCAGCACGTTCCACTGTGGACAATGGGCGGGGGAGTGCCACGACCCGGACGGGATCAGCAGCGACCTGCAGGACTGCGCCGGCTGCAAGACCGGGTACCACACGTACTCGGTGGTGGTGGACCGCCGGGACGCGGCCGCGGAGGAACTGCGGTTTTCCTTGGACGGCAAGGAAACTTTCGCGGTGAAGCAGAACCAGGTGTCCGACGCCACCTGGAAGGCCGCGGTGGACCACGGGTTCTTCGCGATCTTCGACGTGGCGATCGGCGGGTCTTATCCGAATAAGGTGTGCGGGTGCACCAGCCCGGGAGCGGACATCACGCCGGGGGCGGGGATGAGCATCGACGCGTTCTCGGTGAAGGTCAGCGAAAGCTGATTTTCGGCCACGGATCGATCCGGACGCGGCCGAACCGCGGCGTCGACCACCCGACGCGCTCGGCCGCGTCCGGATCGGTGAACACCAGGACCGACTCGTCGAGCCGGCAGAACCGCAGCCCTGCTGCGTACTCCACCAGTTCGCCCGCGACCAGCACCAGCGGCCGGCCGCCGACGCGCAGACCGACTTCGGCGAGCACGCCTCCTTCAGCGAAGACCACGACGTCCTCGACCGGGCCGGTCGGCAGCCCGCTCAGCGCTGTCCAGCGGTAGATGCCGTCCCACAACTCGCGGTTCGCGAAGCGGGGGTCCGCTCGGCGGTGCGGCCACAGCCCGAAGAGGTCGTCGTCTTGGTAGGTGCCGATCATCAGCGCGCGGCCGTCGTCCAAGCACGCCTGCATGCCCCACAACTGCAGGCAGGGCACCGCGGGGTCGGTGAACTGGGGGTCGCCGTCCGGCCCTTCCTCCCACAACGCCATTTCCACGCCGGCCCACGACTCGATGCTCCTGCCGCGCAGCGAATCGAAATCCTGCGCCCGCTCGACCAGCCACTCGTTGTGCGTCACGGCACAAGTATCCCGAAGAAGTCCGTGCTCAGTGCCTCTCCGGACTACCGCTCTTGCCCTCCCGGCCAGGCCGCCGCGTGCCGCGCGCCGTCGCGGGGCCGGATAGGTACCGTGATCACCGCAGCAGCGGGAAGAGGGGAACTAAGTGAGCAATCCATTGGTCGCGCCGGTGAAGGAGACCTCGGCGGTGGCCGGGGTCCCGTTGCTGGAGGACGCCACCGGGCTCAAGGAGGCGATCGAGAGCAAGAACTGGGCCGCGGTCGCGATCGGGGCCGTCGGCACCGCGATCGACGTGCTCACCGCGGTCATGGACCCGTTCGGCGCGATCTTCGCCGCGGGCGTCGGCTGGCTGATGGAGCACGTCGGCCCGCTCAAGGAAGCTCTCGACGCGCTCACCGGCAACGCCGACCAGATCAGTTCCCAGGCCCAGACCTGGACCAACGTCGCCAAGGAACTCGAAGGCGTCTCCGCCGAACTCGGCGAGCTGGTCAAGAAAGACCTCGAGAGCTGGCAGGGCGACGCCGCCGACAGCTACCGCAAGCGGGCCGAGGACACTTCCGCGCTGATCGCCAGCGCCCAGAAAGGGTCCGAGGGCGCGGCGAGCGGGGTCAAAACCGCGGGCGAGATCGTCGCGGCGGTCCGGTCGCTGGTGCGCGACACCATCGCCGACCTCGTCGGGCACCTCATCTCGTGGGCGCTGCAGGTCCTGCTCACCGCGGGGATCGGGATGGCCTGGGTCGGCCCGCAGGTCGCCGCGGCCGTCGCGAAGACCGCGTCCCGGATCACCCAGATCACCACCAAGCTGGTCAAGGCTCTCAAGGCGCTCATCCCGCTGCTGAAGAAGGCCGGGACGCTGTTCGAGGACGCGGGCAAGGCGCTGAAGGGGCTCAAGGGCGGCAAGAATGCCCCGGCGCCGAAGCCCAAGGACATCAACGTCAAATCCGAGGGCGGCGGCACCCGGTCGCATCCGGGCGGCGACGACAGCACGCACATGTCCGGAGCCGGAGGCGGCGGAGGACACCAAGGCAACAGCGGCAACACCCACCCCAGCGGCTCGGAAGGCGGCGGCCAGGGCGGCGGCCACGAAGGCGGCCAAGGCGGCGGCGGGCCGCACGAGTCCGGCGGCAACGAGGTGCACCCCTCCTCGACGCAGCAGCCGAGGGGCAACCAGAGCCAGAACCCGGCCGAACACCACACGGACCCCAACGAGATCAAGGGCTGCGGCGACCCGATCGACGTCGCCACCGGCGCGGTGTACCTGGTCCAGGAAGACCTGAACCTGCCCGGCGTGCTGCCCCTGACCGTGGAACGCACCCACCGCTCGACCTACCGCTCCGGCGGATTCTTCGGCCCCACCTGGTCCTCGACGCTGGACGAACGCCTGGAGGTCGGCGACGACGGCCTGCACTACGCCGCCCCGAACGGCGTGCTCGTGCGCTTCCCCTTCCCGCAAGGCATCGAGGCCGTCGCCACCGACGACGGGCCTTACCTCGCGCTGCGCCGGGTGACCACCGGGTTCATCGTCGGCGACCCGCAGAGCAGCGTCATCCGCCACTTCACCGGCGAACCCGGCGACCGCGTCCTGCGGCTGCACGCCCTGGCCGACAGCTCGGGCAACCGGATCGACTTCCGCTACGAGGGCGGCGTGCCGGTCGCCATGGAGCACTCCGGCGGCTACCGCGTGACGGTCGAATCGGCGGACGGCCTGGTCACCGCGCTGCGCGTGCCGGACGCGCCGGTGGCGGTGCGGGAGTATCGCTACGACTCCGCGCGGCGGCTGACCGAGGTGGTCGACGCGGTCGGCACCTCGCACAAATTCCGCTACGACGCCGACGGCCGGATGGTGCGCTGGGACGACGTCAACGGCCGCTGGTACAGCTACCACTACGACAGCGACGGCCGGTGCGTGCGCGCCCAGGGCGACGGCGGCTATCTCGACACCGAACTGTCTTACGAAAACCTCGCCACCACGGTCACCGACTCGCTCGGCGCGGTCACCCGCTACCAGCTCAACGAGCAGCTGAAGGTCGTCGCCGAAACCGATCCGCTCGGCAACACCTCGACCACCGAGTACGACGAGTTCGGCCGGGTCATCGCCAGGACCGACGCGCTCGGCCACGTCACCCGCTGGGAGTTCGACGAGGTCGGCAATGTCGCCGCAGTGACGCGCCCGGACGGTTCGCGGCTGGTCAACGAGTACGACGAGCGGGGCCTGCCGGTCTCCACCACCGGTCCCGCGGGCGACGTCTGGCGCTACGAGTACGACGAACAAGGCAGCCTGGTCAAGGAAACCGACCCGGCGGGCGGGGTCACCGCCTACACCTACCACCCGGACACCGGCGCGATCGCGACGCGGACCGACGCCCTCGGCGGCATCACCCGGTTCGAGTCCGACGCGGCCGGCCTGCCCACGAAGATCACCGCCCCCGACGGCGCGGTGACCCGATACTCCTACGACGCGCTCGGCGCGATCACCTCGATCACCGGCCCGACCGGCGCGTCCGTGGAACGAGTGCGCGACGCGGCGGGCAACCTGGTGCAGCAGCGCAACGCCGACGGCACGGTCAGCAAGTTCGGCTTCAAAGCCGCGGGCAACGTCGAGGAGTCGGTCGACCCGCGCGGCGGCGTGCACCGTGTCGAGTACGGCGCGTTCGGCCTGCCGCTGTCCGCGCAGGACCCCGACGGCGGCGTCCGGCGGTTCGGCTACGACACCGAACTGCGGCTGACCACGGTGACGAACGAACGCGGCCTGGTCTGGCGCTACGAGTACGACCAGGCGGGTCGCGTCGTGGCGGAAACCGACTACAACGGCCGGGTTTTGCGCTATGGCTACGACGCGGCGGGCCGCCTCGTGCGCCGGGTCAACGCGGCCGGGCAGGCGATCGACATCGAGTACGACGCGCTCGGCCGGCTCGTGCGGCGCACCGCCGCCGACGACGTGGCCGAATTCGCCTACGACCACGACGGCCGGATGGTGCTGGCGCGCAACGGCGAGACCGAGGTCCGCTTCGAGTACGACGCGCTCGGACAGCTGGTGTCCGAGTCGATCAACGGCCGCGTCGTGCGGTCGGAATTCGACGCGCTCGGCAGGCGAGTCGGCCGCCGCACGCCCACCGGCGCGGAATCGTCGTTCGGCTACGACTCCGCGGACCGCCCGACCGCGGTCACCACCGCGGGCCGCACCCTGCGGTTCGAATACGACGCCGCCGGACAGGAAACGGTGCGCCGCCTCTTCGCCGGGACCGCGCCGGTGGCGGAGCTGCGGCAGGACTGGACCTCGACCGGGCGGCTGCGCGGGCAGACCGTGCTGCGCGGCGCGGCCACCGTGCAGCAGCGCGACTACCGCTACCTGCCGGACGGAAACCTGTACACGACCGGAGACCTGCTGTCCGGGCCGCGCGCGTTCGAGGTCGGCGCGGGCGGACGGGTCACCGCGGTCCGCGGCCCGAAATGGCAGGAGAGCTACCGCTACGACGCGGCCGGCGCGGTCGCCGAAGCTGGCTGGCCCGGCGACCCGGCCGCGGCGGGCCCCCGCGCCTACCGCGGCACGCTCATCGAGTCCGCCGGCGAAACCCGCTACACCCACGACGCCGAGGGCCGCGTCGTGACACGGGAACGCCGCGGGCAGCGGTGGGAATACCAGTGGAATTCGGCGAGCAGGCTGACCGGCGTGCGCACCCCGGACGGCACGGTCTGGCGCTACCGCTACGACGCGCTCGGCAGGCGCGTCGCCAAGCAGCGCCTCGACCCGGCGGGCGCGGTGGCCGAGCAGATCGAATTCGCCTGGGACCACTACCGGCCCGCCGAGCAGGTGCACAGCGCGCCCGGCCGCCCGCAGGTCGCGACCGTGTGGGACTGGCTGCCCGACTCCGACCGGGTGCTCGCGCAGACCGAGCGGAAGCTCGGCGAACGCGTCGACGAACGCTTCCACGCCATCGTCACCGACCTGGTCGGCGCGCCCGCCGAACTGGTCGACAGCGCCGGCGCGCTCGCCGGGCACCAGCGCACCTCGCTGTGGGGCGCGGTCGTGTCCGAAGGCGGGAACGCGCGCACCCCGCTGCGTTTCCCCGGCCAGTACTACGACCCGGAAACCGGGCTGCACTACAACATGCACCGCTACTACGACCCGGAAACCGGCCGCTACCTCTCGCACGACCCGCTCGGCCTCAACCCGTCCCCGGACTCGCAGGCCTACGTGGACAACCCGACCGCGATGATCGACCCGCTCGGCCTCAACCCGCTGCCGACCGGGCCGTGCCCCAAGAAGCTGAAGGAAATGGAGGAGCAGCAGGCCGGCAACAAGCGCAAACGCGACGACGACGCCGCGCCCGACGCGCCCCCGGCCAAGAAGGCGTCCACCGAACCGTCGAATCCGCCCGGCACCTACGGCGACCGCAACCCCGAGGCGGCCCGCGTGGGGAAGAACCACGGCTACCAGTTCGACGGGCACCGGACCAACCAGCACGAGCACGTCGGCGTCCACCAGGCCGCCGCGGACAACGGCAGCGGCCTGCCGCGGAAGCGTTCCGACGAAACGGACCTCGAGCACGCGGCCTACAGCTACACCGAAACCCACGACCTGCACCGCAAGCACCCGGGCACCGGGAGCGGCAACCGGATGCACACATCCGGTTTCACCAGCGGGAAAGCGCACGACGAACACCAGCTGAGCTACGCCTACGCGCAGCGGCGGGCCTACGAGCGCAAGGACACGTCGGACCTGCTGCAGCTCAACCAGATGGGCTACGCGCACATGGACGGCAAGTACACCCGGCCGACCTATCAGGTGCCGGGCCGCCAGCCGCACAACACCTATCTGAGCCCGCAGGAAAAGGTCTACCACGGCGACGACCCGAACCACGTCCACCATCCGGATTTCCACGACCCGAAACACGGCATCCACACCTACGGGAACAAAACCAAACCGGTCCCCGGCGAGCATTACCCGGACGGTTCCGAAGTGCGGCACCGGATCGAGAACACCGACAAGCAACGGGAGGATTCGGCCGCCGCCTACAAACAGCGGGCCGAGGACGCGAAGGCCGAACAGGAACGCCGCGACTACCTCGCCGAGCACCGCAGCGAAATCGAAAACGGCAACGACGCCAAGCTCAAAAAGGACCTCAGCGACTTCGACGAGGAACAGAAGTACCTGCGCGGGTCCAAGGACTCCTACCAGCACATGGTCGACGAGATGTACGGCACCGGCAAGGGCATGCCGTACAACCCCGCTCCGGGCACCAAAGAGTACGACGACATGGTCAAGAACGGGGAGTCCTTCGCGCGCACCGACCCGCTCACCGCGGGCGGCCGGGCCGAGGCGCATCTGGCCTACGAACAGCGTCAGACCGGCCAATACCCCCAGGGAACCGCCGACGAACTGCTCGACAAATGGGGATTCCAGGCTCCGAAGGACAAAAACGACCCGACGTGGCAGCGGTGGCAGAACGGCGATTACGACCCGCCGGAGCTGCGCAAATACGACGGTGAGACACCCATTTCCGCCGAGAAGCGCGCGGAGATGAAGGAAATGGAGGAAAGGGCGATCGCGCAGCGGATGCGGACCCTGGACCTGGACCGGAGCGAGGGCAGGAGCTGACGCGTTTTTTCCGGCGCGGGGATCAGCCCGCGCCGGAAAGATCCGTCGTCTCGGCCAGCCGGGTCGCCACGTCCAGCAGCGCGGCCGGGCGCGGGCCGTCCGCGCGCCACACCACGACCGTGTGCGCGGTTTCGCCCTCCAGCGGCACGAACACCACCCCGGTGCGGCGCAGGCTGTGCGCTGAGCCCGCCAGCCTCGTCACGCCGACCCCGGCCGCGACCAGCCCCAGCAGGCCCTGCACGGTCGCGGTGCGCTGCACGACGTCCGGAGTGAACCCGGCCGCGGCGAAATCGGCGTCGTACTTGCGGTGCCAGGGATCCCACGACGCGCGCGGCGTCAGCACCCACGGCTCGTCCGCGAGGTCGGCCAGGCGCAGCGTCGGACGGTCGGCCAGTCGATGGCCCGAGGGCAGGACGGCGCAGACCTGCTCGGTCAGCAGGACGTGCGTCGCCAGACCGTCGACCAGCGGCGGACGGGTGAAACCGGCGTCGAAGCGGCCGTCGAGGACCCCGTCGACGAGCTCCGCGATCGAGACTTCCGCGGTCGTGACGGTCAGCTCCGGGAGTTGCTCCCGCACCGCGCGCACGACCGGCGGAAGCAGGTAATTCGCCGTGCTGGCAAGAAAAGCCAGCCGCAGCGCGCCGATCTCGCCGCGGACCGCGCGAGCGACCGTCGCCACCGCGGCGTCAGCGCGGGCGAGCACCGCGCGCGCTTCGGGCAGGAACAGTTCGCCGACCGGGGTGAGCCGGGTGCCGCGGGCGTCGCGGTCGAAGAGCTGCGCGCCGAGCTGGCGTTCCAGCACGGAAATCTGCTGCGACAGCGACTGCTGCGCGATGTGCAGAGCCGTGGCCGCACGCGTGAAGCTCGTCGTCTCGGCGACGGCGACGAAGTAGCGCAGCTGCCGCAGCTCAGGGGTCACAGGCTGAGACTGTAGCCCGCCAGCGAACCGGTGTTGGCGGACCCCGGCAGGCACACGCCACGATCGGAGGCGGAAGAACCACTGGAGGGACTGCTCAATGACCGAGGAAACCGACGGCCGCGTCTGGCTGATCACCGGGTGCTCGAGCGGCTTCGGCCGCGAACTCGCCCAGGCCGCGCTGGCCGCGGGGGACCGGGTTCTCGCGACCGCACGCGACCCGGAGACGCTCGCCGACCTCGCCGAGGCGGGCGGGGACCGGGTGCGCACCGCCGCGCTGGACGTCACCGACCCGGCCCGGATCGACGCCGCCGTGCGGACCGCGCTGGACGAGTTCGGCCGGATCGACGTGCTGGTCAACAACGCCGGCCACGGTTCGGTCGGCGCCGTCGAGGAACTGACGATGCCCGAACTGCGCGCGGTGCTGGAGGTGATGTTCTTCGGCGCGGTCGCGATGACCAAGGCCGTCGTCCCGCTGCTGCGGGAACAGGGGAGCGGCACGATCGTGCAGATGAGTTCGATGGGCGGACTGCTCGCGCCGCCCGCGTTCGGGGCCTACTGCGCGGCGAAATTCGCCCTGGAGGGCCTGTCCGAGGCGCTCGCGGCGGAGGTCGAACCGCTCGGGGTCAAGGTGCTGATCGTGGAGCCGGGCGCGTTCCGGACGTCGTTCGGCGGCACCGCGATGCACCGCTCCCGCAAGATCGACGCCTACGCCGAATCGACCGCCGCCACCCGCGCCGCGATCGAGGGGATGGACGGGACGCAGCCCGGTGATCCGGCGAAGGCGGCAGCAGCGATCTTGCAGGCGGTCGACGCGCCCGACGCGCCGCTGCGGCTCGCGCTCGGCGGCGACGCGGTGGACGCGATCCGCGGCAAAATCGGTGCGCTGACCCAGGATCTCGACTCCTGGGAGAAAGTCAGCCGAGCCACCGCGCTGGACTGAGACGCGGGGTTTCGGTCCGTGAAGGACTCCTTGGGGGAATCAGATTCCCGCAAGGAGCCCTTCACGGACGCAGGGACCCGGTCGAGTCACGGATAATTCGGGACGTTGACCGGCTTGGTGCCGTCCGGGGTCACGTCGCCCGTGTCGTTCACGACGTGGGTGATCGTGCCGCGGTGGTTCAGCGACACCGTGAGCAGGCTGTGCAGCTTCACCCCACCGTTCTGCGGCACCTCGAACGCGTGATAGCTCGCAACCGCCGGGTTGGTGTCGAAGAAGCAGTAACTGCCCAAGCCCCACGCCTCGTGCGACGTCACGTCCGGGCCGACCTTGTACGCGGCGTACCCGGCGGTGCCGGGCGCGGAGTTCCACGAGGCCTGATCCGGGACGTCGTAAGGCATTTCGTTCTGGAAGAAGATCGTCTTTCCGTTCTGGCCGTTCCACACCACCTGGAACTTCTGGTAATGCTCCACAAACAGCCCGGTCGCGGTCACGTTGTCGCCGTTGACGAGCACTCCGGTGTCGGCGGTGTTCGTGGTCCAGCCGACCGTGCCGCTATTGCCGTGGTCCGCGCGCCACGCCCAGACATGGTCGACGATGGTGTTGTCGCTGTTCACCACGAGACTGTTGGTCGCCTTGCCGGCCAGATCGCCGCCGACGCGGAAGAACACGTCCTGCAGCGACGTCGGATTCGCCGCGTGGCTCGTGTGCTTCCCGCTTTCGCCGACGGTCAGCAGCGCCTGCGAATTCTGCGTGCCCGCGTCGAACAGCAGGCCCTTCACCCGCACACCGTCCACATCGGACACGTGCATCGCGTCGACGCCGTTGTCCGGGACCAGCGTCGGGTAACCGATGCCGAGCACCGTCGTGCCCGGGCGGGTCACGTTCAGCGTCTGGTCGAGGTGGTACGCGCCGGGGGTGAAGAACAGGTTGCAGCCGGCGTCGAGGGAGCTGTTGATGCTCTCCGCGGTGTCGCCGGGCTTCACGACGCGGAACTGGCTCATCGGGACGGAATCGCCGGGCGTGCCGCCGTTCGCCCAGCTCGGCCCGGACGCGTTCGTGCGCAGGGACGGCAGGAAGACGCGGTAGTTGCCGCCGTTGTCCACGTACAGGTACGGCACGTCGCGCGAGACCGGCGTGGTGTCGAGCGTCGTTTCCGGCGGGTTCGGGAACGAATTGGCGGGCGCGCCGGTGGTCCCGGAGAAGACCATGTTCCACACGCCGCCGTCCCAGCTGCCCAGCGCCGAATCCCGCGTGTACCACTGCTGTTGCGACACCGACGCGGCCTGCCCGGACACGCGGGTGTCGGCGACGTAGCCGCCGCTCGCGTACCCGTAGCTGGCCGGGAACAGCTGCAGCCCGCCCTTGATGTCCATCCGGCGGAACGGCGCGGCCTGCGACACCGCCCACCGGTCGCTGCCGCTGGAAGGCGTGACGGCCATGTTCTCCGCCGAACGCCAGAAGTTCTGCAGCGCGGAGCCCTGGTCGGACTCGTTGAAGGCGTCCACGGTGATGTCGCCGTTGATCTGGACGTCGTCCGGGTTCTGGCCGAGCCCGGCGACGGAGGTGTAGAAGCCGACGTTGTCGTGCACCGCGTAGGCGCCCGGCTTGAACAGGTGCGCGACGCGGCCCGAGCCGAACTGCGCGGTCTGGGTGTCCTTCTGCGCCTCGAAGTCCTTGTCCAGCTGGGCCTGGATGGTCGCGGAGGGCATTCCCGGGTCGAAAATGTGCACGTTCGGCCCGAAGTCCGGCTGATCGGACTGGCCGGTGCAGCCCGCCTGCCCGGACGCTGGGGCCGCGGCGGCGGGGACGGCGATCCCGGCCGCGGCGAGCAGCGCCAGCGCGATCAGTGCTGGTCCGCGGGATCGGGACGGCCGCCCGGGTGGTCGATGAGTCCGGTTCACGTGGGGACACCTCCGCCGGTAGGGAAATTGCCAACCAGTTTGTGGTCGGCCACAACAAATTAAACGCCCAGCTCGGCACCGCCGGTCACAACTCGGTCACAGTTGTCTGGACCACTGGCGGGATTCCGGCTATCGGAAACTCGTTCACGTCCGGGTGACGCAGCCAGCCTCGCGCCGCGTTGTGCCCCACGATGGGCCGTGGACCTGCCGCCGTGAAGATCGGAGTCTCGGTGACCCGGACAGCAACGGACAACCCCTGGCGGCTCGGCTTGGCCGCCGTCGTGTCGGTCGTGGCGCTGGCGTGCGGCGTCGCGACTGCCGGACCGGCCGCCGCCGCGGACTACTCGAAGGCCGGCGAGAACGTTGCCGGTTCACAAATTCTGCGGCACGAGGGCGTGCAAAGCGGGAGCCCGCGGTTCGACCCGGCGACCGGGCAGACCCTCGGCCACGACGTGAGCGGGCACCAGGGCGCGGTCGACTGGGGCCAGGCCGCGGGCGCGGGCGCGCGGTTCGCCTACGTCAAGGCGACCGAGGGCACCGGGTTCGTGAGCCCGCAGTTCGACCAGCAGTACCACGGCGCGCACAACGCGGGCCTGATCCGCGGCGCGTACCACTTCGCCCGCCCGGACGTCTCCAGCGGCGCACAGCAAGCCGACTACTTCATCGCCCACGGGGGCGCGTGGCGCGGCGACGGCACGACGCTGCCGGGCGCGCTGGACATCGAATACAACCCCTACGGCGACGCCTGCTACGGCAAGAGCCAGGCCGACATGACCGCGTGGATCGCCGACTTCACCCACCGGTACCTGGCGAAACAGCGCCGCAGCGCGATCATCTACACCTCGACGTCGTGGTGGAAGCTCTGCACCGGCAACGCGGGCGGGTTCGGCGACACCAACCCGCTGTGGCTCGCCCGGTACGCCCCGCAGATCGGCGAACTCCCGGCGGGCTGGGACAAGCAGAGCATCTGGCAGTTCTCGCGCACCGGCAGCCTGCCCGGCGACCAGAACTACTACAACGGCCCGATGAACCGCGTGCAGGCACTCGCCAGGGGAGGCGGTTCGTCGGCGTGATCGCCTGAAAAGCCGTACCGGCGGGGGTACGGCCGGTGTTGGATCACCGGGTGACTTTCGCGATCGGACTCTTCGACCTCTTCACCTACGCGATCCCGGGCGCCCTGCACCTGGCGGTCCTGGCCTACCTCGCCGGACGGCTGCACTGGATCGACCTCGCCGCCGTCTCGCGCGGCCCGGGCGTGGTGCTGGTGATCGGGATCGCGGTGGCCAGCTACCTCCTCGGATACCTGGCGTACCCGCTCGGCGCGCGGGCCGGGCGGTGGCTGCCGCGGCGGCGGAAGCGGAACCCGCGGGAGGAGTTCCTGCGCCGCAACCCTTCCGCGCGCGGCCAAGCGTTCGTCGAGGCGGATCCGTTCCTGCTGCTTTCGGCCCTGCAACTGCACGACGCGGACGCGGCCCTGGAAGCGACCCGGCTGCGCACCGCCGGGCTGATGCTGCGCAATTCCAGCCCGGCGATGGCGTTCGGATTCGTGACCGCGGTGGTCGAGCTGATCGTCGGGCCGCATCCGGTGTTCGCGGCGTGCGCGGCGGTCCTGTTCGCGGCGGCGTTTCCGGCGTTGGTCGCACAGGGCAGGTTGCTGTCGTATTGGGCGAGTGTGAAGACGCTGGAGCTGAGTTTCTGGGTGCCGGAGGTGGAGGAGACCCTGGCGGCTAGGCAGAAGACGGAGTGATGGCGGCTTCGTGCCAGGCGACGTTGGCGCCGAGCGCTGCAGTGAGCCGGGAGATGGTCTCGCGGGTGCTCTGGTCGTTGACGTGCTCGGGAAGCCAGGCGCAGGCGAGGTAAGCGCCAGCGACGTCAGCGGATGCGCACGCAGCGGCGAGGCATTCTTCGATCCGGGCGACGGAAGGGCCGGGACCGGACGGGAAGCGCGCCCCGGGGAGTTCGGCGCTGTCGATCACGTCGATGTCGAGGTGGACGTAGACGGGAATCGGGCCCAGCTCGGCGAGGGCGGTGGTGATGGCGGCGGGGTCGGCAGGCACGCGGCGGACGCGGCTGGCGGCGAGCGCGTTGCGTTCGGCGGGGTCGAGGTCGCGGGCGTCGGCGAGCACGACACTGGTGTCGGGGACGGGGCGCAGGCCGAGCGGGTCGTCGAACAGGCCCTCGGTGCGGCCGGTGAGCATCGCCAGTGCCATGCCGCCGATGTAGCCGCTGGTGGAGATCTTGGGCGTGTTGAAGTCGCCGTGCGCGTCGAGCCACAGGACGGCGAGGTCGTGGTGGCGACGCTGCAGCGCGGCCACCGCGGCGCGGCTCGTGGGGCAGTCGCCGGAGAGCACCAACGGCTTGGCGGCCCGGGCCACTGCGTTGGCTGTCGCCTGGTGCAGCAGGTTCATTCGGGCGGGTACGGACTCCGCGGGCAGGACCGGCGGGACGACCTGGGTCGCGGAGGCGGGCACGGGGAAGTCCGGGAGGTGCTGGTCGAGGTGCCAGGGCGTGACGATCAGGTCCCACAGGCCGTCGGGGTCAGCCACGAGGTTTCTCGCTTTCGTCGTGGTGGGCGAGCAAGTCGAGCAACCGCCCCAATTCGGCGGCGCCTGCTTGCAGATGTGCGGTGATTCCGGCTCTGGCTTCGCTCCGGGTGCCGTGCAGGGCGTCCAGCAGCTGGCGGTGGTCGTCGGTGGCGCGGCCGAGTTCGCGGCGCGAGCGTTCGGCCAGTGCGAGGGCGAGGCGTTGTTCTTGCTGGAGCTGCGCGTGGAAGCGGCACAGCCGGGGACTGCCGGTGGCGCTGACGAGGGTGGCGTGGAAGAGCCGGTCGCTGTCGAGCGCGGTGGCGGTGTCGTCCTGGTCGAAGGCTTGCTCGATCCGGTCCACTAGGTCGGCCAGCTGCCGGTAGATCTCCGGGTCGCGGTGTTCGGTGAGAGCGTCGGCCGCGGTGAGTTCGACGGACGTGCGGGCGGCGTAGATGTCGGCGACGTCCGGACCGGTGACGTCCGCGACGACGATGCCGCGGTTCATCCGGTACCGGACCAGTCCCTCGCTTTCGAGAGTCCGCGCGGCCTCGCGGAGGGTGCTGCGGGAGACCCCGAGTTCGGCGGCGAGCGCGGCTTCGCGCAGCGGAGTGCCGGGCGGCAGCCGGAGGGACAGGATCGCCTGCCGGACGGCTTCGGCTGCCTGCTCGGCGGTGCTGCGCCGCTGGATGTTCGCACCCAGGCCCTCGATCGTCATCATTCCCCCTGCCCGCCTCGGTGTGCGCACTAGATTGCCAGATTGTCCGACAATCGGGCAAGACTCTACGCACGCGAAAAGTCCCGGCCGCGAACCGCGACCGGGACTTCCGGGACGAACTGGGTCAGCGACCCCTGAACCGCGCCGCCAGGGCGGCGATCGGCGATCGGCGGCCCCGCAGCGGAACCTCGCCGGAGGTGATGTCTGCCAGCAGCGTCGCCACCGTCTCCTTCGCGCACGTGCGGTTCGCGCCGATTCCGCCCGACGGGCCGCGCTTGATCCAGCCGACCACGTACGTACCGGTCCGGCCCTCGACGCGGCCCGCGGTGTTCAGGATCGTCCCAGTGGCGTCGTCGAACGGGAGACCGGGCACCGGGCGGCCGCGATAGCCCACGGCGCGCACCACCTGACCAGCAGCGATCTCGACCGGTCCGGAAGGTCCGTCGACGCGCAGTCCGCGCACCTGCCGGTCGCCGGTGATCTCGGCCGGGGCCGAGTGGAAGCGCAGCACGATCCGGCGCGGACCGTCCGCGGGAGGGGCGGTCCAGTCGACGGTTTCGCGCGCCAAGTCCTTCAGCAGCGCGGCTTTTCCGGTGCCCGCGTCGATCGCCGCGGCGGTGCGCGGGTCTTCGGTGTCGACGACGAGCGGCACGTTCTCCCGCTGCGCCAACGCGATCAGCTCGGGCGAGGTGTACGCGGCGTCTTCCGGGCCGCGCCGCGCGAGCAGCACTACCTCGCGGACCTTGCTGGAGCGCAACCGTTCCAGCGCGTGCGGGGCGATGGTCGTGCCGTCGAGATCGTCCGGGTCGGCGGTGAGGATCCGGGCCACGTCGAGTGCGACGTTGCCGGTGCCGATCAGCACGACCCGCTCCGCGGAGAGGTCGACCGCGTGCGCGGGGACGTCCGGGTGGCCGTTGTACCAGGCGACGACCGTCGTCGCGGCGAGGCTGCCGGGCAGGTCCTCGCCGGACAGGCCGAGGGTGCGCGCGGAAGAGGCGCCGACCGCGTAGATCACCGCGTCGTGCCGCTCGGCCAGCTCGTCGGCCGTCACGTGGCGGCCGACCTCGACGCCGAGCTTCAGCTTCAGCCGCGGGTGGTCGTGGAACCGGGAGAACGTCTCGCCGATCCGCTTGGTGTCCGGGTGGTCCGGGGCGACGCCGAAGCGCACGAGACCGCCCGCGACCGGCAGCCGGTCGATCAGCGTGACGCGCGCGTTGGTGTGCAGCAACAGGTCTTCCACCGCGTACATCCCGGCCGGGCCGGTGCCGACGACGGCCACGTCCGCGGGCTCGAGGTCGCTCGGGATCTCCCGATCGAACGTCGGCGGGCCCCAGCGGTGGAAGTTCGGCGCCGGGTTCGCGGCGACCGGCGGGCGGTCGGCGAAGAAGTCCGCGTTGATCCCCGCGTAGACCTTCATCGAATCGGTCAGCAGGTCCACCGGGAAGATCGCGTCGACCGGGCACGCGTCGGCGCACGCACCGCAGTCGATGCACGTGGCCGGGTCGACGTAGAGCATCTCGGTGGTGCCGAAGTCCGGCTCGTCCGGCGTCGGGTGGATGCAGTTGACCGGGCAGACCGACACGCACGTCGCGTCGTTGCAGCAGGTCTGGGTGATCGCGAAGGCCATGTCAGATCAGATTCGCCCGCTTGTAGAACACCAGCGCCGGCTTCGTGAGCAGCTCGCACGAGCCGAGGAACTCCATCAGCCCGGCACAGCTGGAGCGCATCATCGACTTGTGGTGCTCGTTGTTCTTCGCCTCGCGCAGCGCGCGCTCGGCGTCCAGCCCGGCGTTCTTGTACACGTCGCGGTTGACCATGCTGCTGACGATGAAGTACGACGCGATCGCGATGACCAGCGCGTTGATCTGACGGCGCACGGCTCCCGCGCCCTCCAGCTGCTCGCGCGTCTCTTCGCGGGCGAACTTCATGTGCCGCGACTCTTCCACGACGTGGATGTTGTTGATGGTGCGCACGAACGGGACCACGCGCTCGTCGCGCATCCAGTCGCGCTGCATCACGTCGAGAACCTCTTCGGCGACCAGGATCGCCGCGTACGCCGCTTCGCCGCTGGCGACCGCCTTGAAGACACGGCCCAGTTCGACGGCGAGCTTGCGCGGCCGGTACGGGGGAGCGCCGAGCTTCTGCGCGCCGCGGGCGAACATGATCGAGTGGCGGCATTCGTCGGCGATCTCGGTGAGCGCCCACTGGAACGCCGGGTCGGTCGGGTCCTTGGCGTAGAAGTCGCGCAGCACCATCTGCTGCAGGATCATCTCGAACCAGATCCCGGTGCTCGCGACCGACGCCGCCTCCTGGCGGGTCAGCTCCTTCTGCTGCTCCGGGGTCATCTCGGCCCAGTAGCTCGTGCCGTAGAGCGTGCTCCACTCCGGGCTGGCCCCGTGGAAGTCCTTGTCCAGCGGGGTTTCCCAGTCGACCTCGGTGGCCGGGTCGTACGACAGGGTCGCGGAGGAGTCGAGCAGCCGCTGCGCGGTCTCGTGCCGGCCGGACGGGGCTGCTTCCGGTGCTCGTTGCACGTCTGCGCTGGTCATTCGGTCCTCCCTGAGCGACATTGGTTAGGCGTTACCGCGATTCACTGTTACCTAAGGTAACACCTATCTGGCCGTATCGCGAGAGGCGCCGGCGAACCGCGTGTCGCCCGTTCGGGCAATCGGGCCGGGGAAAGGCCGCTGACCTGGCAGGATGAGCCGAAAATGTCTTCCTGACCTCGGAGGAACCGCCGTCGTGACCCCAGGGCCTTATCCCGGCATGGAGCCGCAGCCGTACTCGCCGCTGCCGCCCGCTTACGGCGCGCAGCTCCCGCCGCAGCAGCCGCCGCCGACCGCGTACTTCGGGGCTACTGCGGTCGCCGCGGCGACCTTGGCCTCGGTGATCGGACTGGTAGGCACGATCGGCTTCGTCGTGGCGGGGCTCCGGATGGTCGGCCATCCCTCCTCGAGCAGGCTGTTTTCCAGCGGCATCGTCGGCGCCGCGGACCTGGCGATCGCGGCACTGAGCGTCGCCGGCGCGATCGGGCTGTTCAAGCGTTCCCCGGCGGGCCGGGTCTGCGTGCTCGTCGGCAGCAGCCTCGCGGTGCTGGACATCGTCGTCTTCATGATCGTCGGCCTCGGTTCCAGCTTCGTCCGGAAGAGCGCGCCGCCGACCCTGCAGATGACCTTCCCGAGCGGGTTCCTGTGGCTGATCGTCCCGGTCGCCGCGCTCGTGCTGGCGGCACACCGGGCGACCGGCGCGTGGCTGCTGCCGAAAACCCCGCCGATGCCGTACCACCCCGGCTGGTGACCGGCCGGGAAGAAATCCTCCGCACGGCTCGGCTGCGCCTGACCACCTGGTTGCCCGAGGATGTGGACGATCTCGCCGCGCTGCACGCCGACCGCCAGGTCATGCAGCACATGACGAGCGGCCCGCAGACCCGCGAGGCGACCCGGGAACGGCTGGAGCGGTTCATCGCCGAACACCGGGCGCGCGGCTGGTCGAAGTGGCGGGTCGAAGGCGCATCGGGCTTTCTCGGCCGGGCCGGGTTCGGCCTCGCCCATCGCAGCGGGCACCGGGAAGTCGGCTACCTGCTGGCCCGCGCGGCGTGGGGCGCGGGGCTGGCCACCGAGCTGACGCGGGCGCTGCGGCAGTGGCACGAGGACCACCCGGAGCCCGCTCTTGCACCCGAGCTGCGGGCGTACGTGCTGCCCGGCAACGCGGCCAGCTGCCGGGTGCTTGAGAAGGCGGGCTTCCGGGCGGTCGGGGAGGAGGACGGCCAGCTCGTGTTCGAGTCAGGCTGATCGACGCAGCCGCGGCAGTACCGCCAGCCACAGCAGAACGGTCGCGACGCCGTACGCCACCGTCATGGTCAGGCTCATCGACAACGGCGTCGTGCCGCCCAGCGACACCAGCGGCGCGACGATCGGCCCGACCGCGAACGACGACGTCCCGAGCAGCGCCGCCGCGGTCCCGGCCCGCCGGCCGTGGTCGGCGAGGGCGAGCGCGTTGCCGTTCGCCTGCGTGGTCCCGCCCGCGAACATCAGCAGCGCCAACGGGATCAGCAACGCCGCCAGCCCGGCCCCGAACACCACCGCGCCCAGCATCGCCACGGCCGCCGCCGCGGTGAAGGTCGTGCCCAGCACGTACATCCGGACCGGTCCCGCCCGCCGCACCGCTGCGCGGTTCACCTGTGCGCCGAGCACCGACATCACCGCGTTCGCCGCGAAACACGCGCTGAACAGCTGCGGCGACAACGAGAATCCGTCCTGCAGCACGAAACTGATCGACGCCAGATAGGTGAAGAACGCTGCTCCGCCGCAGGTGCTCACCAGCAGGAAACCCAAGAACAGCGGGTCTTTCAGCAGGATCCGGAACTCGCCGCGGCCCTTGCGCGGATGTCGTGCGTCCGGCGGCAGGCTCTCCGGCAGCGCGGTCGCGGCGACGAGCAGCAGCGCCGCCCCGATCCCGGCCAGGACGCCGAAGATGCCGCGCCATCCGATGACAGCCGCCAGCTGGCCGCCGATCACCGGAGCGACGATCGGCGCCAGCGCCCCGACGGTGGTCAGCAACGCCAGCAGCCGCACCAGTTCGACGCCCTCGGCGAGATCCCGCGCGACGGCCAGCGAAAGCACGATTCCGGCCGAACCGCACAGCCCTTGGAGGAACCTCGCCGCGAGCAGCACCTCGATCGACGGCGCGAACGCGCACACCACCGACAGCACGGTGAACAACCCGATCCCGGCCAGCAGCGGACGCCGCCTGCCGAACCGGTCGCTCAGCGGGCCCACGACCAGCTGGCCGAAGGCGAGACCGAGCATGCACACCGACATGGTCGCCTGCGCGAGGCTCTGCCCGGCCTGGAGATCGTCGGCGAGCTGAGGGAGTGCCGGCAGGTAAAGGTCCATGGAGATCGGGCCGAAGACCTCCAGCAACCCCAGCACGACGGCCATCCGGAGCGCGCCTGGCCGTTTTTTCGGCAACACCGCGTCGACCAGGCTCGCTTCGGTGTGGAGCGGCTTCATCCGGCACGCAGGATCCGGCGCAGCCACGAAAGCCGGGTCGCGACCGCGGAGCGGGAGACTTCCGCGTCCGGGGAGAAACCGGCGAAGCCGTGGTAGCCGCCCGCCCAGACGTGCAGTTCCGCCTGCCCTCCGGTAGCCCAGATCCGCAGCGCGTACTCGGTCGTCTCGTCGCGGAAGATCTCCGCGGCGCCGACGTCCAGGTACGCGGGCGGGAGACCGGACAGATCGGTCATCCGGGCCGGGACCGCGTACGGGGAAGCTGCGTCGGTGCCGCGCGCCGGGCCGAGCAGTGCGTCCCAGCCGGTGTCGTTGTTGTTGCGGTCCCAGGCGCCGATTCCGTTGTACTGCCGGGTGGACACGGACTCATTGCGGTCGTCGAGCATCGGGCACGCCAGCAGCTGTCCGGCAATGGCCGGGCCGTTGCGGTCCCGCGCCAGCAGGGCGACGCCCGCCGCCAGGCCGCCGCCCGCGCTGGCACCGGTGACGACGATGCGCGACGGGTCGATGCCGAGTTCGTCGGCGTGCTCGACTGTCCACAAGAGACCGGCGTAGCAGTCCTCGACGGCGGCGGGTGCCGGGTTTTCCGGAGCCAGCCGGTATTCCACCGAGATGCCGACCGCGCCGAACCGCAGGACGTCGTCGATCAGGCCGTCGAGACCGAAGAATCGGTTGCCCAGCACCATTCCGCCGCCGTGGATGCTGTACAGGGCGGGTGCGTTGACGACGCCCGGGGCGGGACGGACGACGGTGAGCACGATGTCCGGCGCGCCCTCGGGGCCGGGAACGGTGTGCTCGGTCAGCTCGACCGGGCGGTCGCCGACGATCTGCTCGGCGGGCGGGATGATCGTCGCGAAATGCGCGCGGTTGGCCAGGATCGTGTCCGCGCGCAGCGGGATCCTCTCGACCAGATCGAGGAACGCGGCGAGACCGGGCTCCAGTTCCGGGTCGTAGGGCACCGGAGGGACGCTCATTTCCCGGCCTTCCCGAAGATCCGGCGCAGCCACGAGTTCCGGGTTTCGAGAGCGGCCTTGCTGATCGGCCAATCCGGGACGTACATGTCGAACCCGTGGAAGGCGCCCGCCCACACGTGCAGTTCGGCCTGTCCGCCGGTCGCCCAGATGCGCAGCGCGTACTCGGTGTCCTCGTCGCGGAACGGTTCCGCGCTGCCGACCTCGATGAACGCCGGGGGCAGCCCGGACAGGTCGGTCGCGCGGGCCGGGGCGGCGTAGGGGGAGACGTCGTCGGTGCCGACCGCGTCGCCCAGCAGCGACTGCCAGCCGGCGAGGTTGGATTCCCTCGTCCACGTGCCCAAGCCGGGGTACTGCTGGCTCGCGACGGTGGTGTTGCGGTCGTCGATCATCGGGCACAGCAGCAGCTGGCCCGCGATGGCGGGGCCCTTCCGGTCGCGCGCGAGCAGCGAGACCGCCGCGGCTAGACCGCCGCCCGCGCTGCCGCCCATCACCACGACGCGCGACGGGTCGATGCCGAGCTCGTCGGCGTGCTCGACTGTCCACACCAGACCGGCGTAGCAGTCCTCGACCGGCGCGGGGTGCGGGTGTTCGGGGGCGAGCCGGTACTCGACGTTCACCGCGACGACGTTCAATTCCAGCACCAGTGCCAGCAACCGGCCGACGTCCATGTTGCGGTGGCCGACCATCATGCCGCCGCCGTGGATGTTGTAGAGGACGGGAAGCGCGCCGTCGCTCTGATGCGGGGACAGAATGGTGATTTCCAGGTCCGGCGCGCCGTCCGGGCCGGGAATGGTCTGCTCGACGACGGTCACCGGGGCGTCGCCGACTACTTCCGCGGCGGGCGGGAACATCTCGGCCATCGCGCGGCGCAGGCCGGGGATCGTCTCTGGGGTGAACGGCGGCGCGTCGGCCGGGACGATCTCGGCGAGCGCGGGCTCGATCTCCGGGTCGAACGGGACGGGGGGATAGGTCAAGGCAGTCTCCTCGGCGAGGGCGGGGTTAGGGAGCGGGGAGGTCGGCGGGCTCAGGGGCCTTCGGGATCGACGGCGTCGCGGTCGGCCCAGAACGGCTCCACCAGCGCGCGGATCTGCTCGGCCCCGACCTGCTCGACCAGGTCGACCGCGGCCAGGTTGTCCTCCAGTTGCTCCATCCGGGTCGCGCCGAAGAGCGTCGTGACGTTCGCTGGATGCGTGAGCGTGAACGCGACCGCGAGCCGCGCCGCGCTCGTGCCGAGTTCTTCCGCGGCTTGCACGACCTTGGGGGCGTCGCGGGTGATCCGCTTGCGGACGTCGCCGGGGTCGCGGCCGATCTCGCGGGTCAGCTTGGTGCGCCCGGCGAGGATGCCGCCTTCCAGCACGTCCGACGCCTGCATGACGAACCCGTCGGCGAACAGCCGGGCGAACGGCGCGCCGTCCGGAATGGACCGGCGGCCGATGCTGTACTTCAGCTGCGCGATCTGCGGACCCGGAACCTGCAGTGCTTCGGCGATTTCGCGCAGCCGCGCGATGTTCCCGGCCGACCAGTTGTTGACGCCCCACGCCCGGATCAGCCCGGAGCGGGTGAGCCCGGCGAGATCCTCGACCAGGCCCTCCAGCGCGACGTCGTCGCGGCGCAGGTCGCCGAGGATCACCAGGTCCGCGACGTCGAACCCGCCGCGCAGGAACGCGTTTTCCAGCTGCGGCCGGAATCCCTGGTCGCCGAAGCCTTCGATCCACAGCTTCGCCGAGACCAGGTAGTCGTCGCGAGGGATGCGGGCGGCGCGGATGATCGCGCTCCAGAGCACGTCGGTGAACACCGGCGGGTGGCCGGGCATGCCGTAGACGCCGACGTCGAACAGGTTCACGCCGCCCTCGACCGCGGCGCGGATCATCGCGACGGCGTCGGCGAAGTCCATCCGGTCGTAGGTGTGCCACGAACCGAGCGAGAGCAGCGAAACGTCCAGACCGGACGTGCCGATCTTGCGGCGGGGCAGGGGCGAGGATGCGGACACGAGACCTCCTTGGCTCGTAACGGGAAAGGGATCAGGGAAGACGGGGGTCGACGACGGCTTTCGTCTCGTCGAGGCGGTGCATGGCCTCGATCCGCTCGCTCGCGCCGGAGAGCCCGACCGGGGTGCCGAACAGCCGGTCCCACGGCATCCGGGAGGCAAACGAACCGAAGAACTCGATCGCGTGGTGGTAATCGGCGATGTCGCCGTTGAGGGAGCCGACGACGGTCAGTTCCTTGCCCATCACCGTGCCGAGCGGGACCGGTGTCGGCTCCGGTCCGGTGCTCCCGACGATCACGACCCGCCCGCGTTGCGCCGCCATCGCGACCGCCTCGCGGCCGATCGACGGCGCACCGGCGAAGTCCAGCACGAGGTCGCCGCCGTGGCCGCCGGTCAGCTCGGTGACGCGCTCGACGATCGCGTCCGAACCGCCCGCGACTTCGACCACGTCGTCGGCCCCGAATTCCTTCGCGAGCTCCAGCCGCGACGCGGGCGCGCCGACGGTGATGACGCTGCCCGCCCCGCTCAGGTGCGCGACCGCGGTCGCGAAGAGGCCCAGCGCGCCGGACCCCTGCACCACCACGCGCGATCCGGGCCGGACGCCGCCGACGCGGTCGAACGCGCGCAGCACGGTTTTCGCCGCGCATCCGGCCATCGCGGCCCAGGTGTCGGGCACCTCGGCGGGCAGCAGCAGCTTCGCCGCGCCCGGGACGACGTAGGCGTATTCGCACAGTCCGGCGGTCGCGAACGGCGCGACGTCCGACCGCTGCAGGAAGCCGTAGCCGCGCCGCGAGCACGCGACCGGTTCGCGCAGCACGGTGCAGCCGTAACACTTGCCGCAGGTGGATTCCGACCAGCCGATCCGGGACCCGGCCTGGATCGCGCGGCCGAGCGCGTCGCGCGTGTCCGGTCCGGCGGCCACCACTTCGCCGACCATTTCGTGGCCCAGCACCATCGGCAGCATGCCCGGGAAACTCATCTTCCCGGACCAGATCTCCACGTCCGTGCCGCACAGCGTCGCGCACGAAACGCGGACCAGCGCCGCGCCCGCTTCGAGCTCGGCGGGCAGCGGGAGTTCGGTCAGCTCCAGCGGCGCGCCGTGCTCGGTCAGCACCGCGGCGCGGGTGGAAGTCGGGACGGTCATGGGAAACCTTTCCGGGGACTGGCGGGCCCTGCGGGGCCGGACGATGGGTTAGTCTACGGACGTCGACAAAAATGTCGAGTCCCCGAATCCCTCCAGGAGCGCCTGTGCCGACCTCAGTTGCGGACCTCGTCTTGCGGGCAGCGGCGGTGCACGCCATGGCCGGTGCCGCGCCCGCGACCGCGCTGGCGGTGCGGGACGGACGCGTGCTGCGCGCCGGAACCGACGCCGACCTGCGGGAGCTGATCGGCCCCGGCACGAGAGTGCTCGACCTCGGCGACCGCGCGGTGCTGCCGGGCATCAACGACGCGCACCTGCACGGCGCCTGGCTCGGCGCGCTGTGGCCGGACACCCTGTTCGCCGACGACGGCGCGCCCGGACCCGGTCCGGAAAAGCCTCTGCGCACCGCCGCCGAACGCCGCGCGGCCATCCTGCGCGCAGGCGAAATCCTTGCCGCGCTGGGCATTACGAGCTACACCGAACCCGGACTCGGCCCGGGGGAGGACGACGGGCACATCGGCGCGTTCGGCATGTCCGTCGTCGAGCAGTACCGCGAACTGGCCGCCGAAGGACTGTTGCGGGCACGGGTCACCGCGCTCTGGCTGTACGGCGAACTCGACGGCCCGAGCACCTTCGACCGCTTCCGCGCCGGACTGGCCACAGTGGACGGACCGGGCGCCGACCCGCGCCGGCTGAACTTCCGCGGGGTCAAGATCTTCGCCGACGGCATCCCGCCGATGCGCTCGGCCTACACCCACCACTGCTACGCCGACGGCAGCCACGCCCACCTCCTCGTCGGCGGCGCGGACGACCCGGAGCGCGAGGAAAACTTCACCCGGATGGTCCGCACCGCGCACGAAGCCGGACTGCAGGTCGGCGTGCACGCGACCGGCGACCGGGCGATCGAGCTGATGCTGGACGCCGTCGAACAGGCCCGGGAGGAACGCGAGGTCGACCTCGGCCACTACGTCATCCACGGCGACCTGGTGAACGCGGCGCAGCTGAAGCGGATGGCCCGGCTGGGGGTCGGGCTGTCCGCCCAGGCCGGGATCGCCGTGCGCACCGCAGGAGTGGTCGACGCGGCGCTCGGCGCGGGCAGTTCGGCCGCCGCGTGGCCGCTGCAGGAGGCGCTGGACGCCGGGGTCCCGCTGTGCCTGACGTCCGACGCGCCGGTGCTGCCGCCGGACTGGCGCAAGGAAATCGCCGCCGCGGACCAGTGGATGGGGCCCGCCGAGGACGTGCGGCAGCGGATGGAAACGCTGCTCCGTTGCTACACCGTGCACCCGGCCCAGCAGGACGGTGCGGCTTCGTGGAAGGGCACCCTCGAGCCGGGGATGGCGGCCGATCTGTGCGTGCTGTCCGCGGACCCGTTCACGGTGACCCCCGCCGAGCTGCCCGAGGTGGACGTCGATCTGACCGTCCTAGGTGGACAGATCGTCTTCGACCGCTCAGCCATCGCCTAACGGCCGTGAAGGGCTCCTTGAGGGAATCAGATTCCCTCAAGGAGCCCTTCACGGACAGCTGGATCAGGTGAGCAGCTGGCCGCCGTCCACGGGGAGGCTTGTCCCGGTGATGTGGGCGGCGGCCGGGCTCGCCAGGAACACCACCGCGGCGGCGACGTCCTCGACCGAAGCCATCCGGCCGTCCGGGATCCGCGCCACCCACGCGGCGTGCGCGGGCGATCCCGGCGGCATCGCGGTGGCGAGCATCGGCGTCGCGACCGGGCCGGGGGCGACCGCGTTCACCCGGATCTTGTGCTCCGCCAGCTCGATCGCCGCCCACCGGGTCAGCGCGTCCACTGCGGCTTTGCTGCTTTCGTAACCGCCCATTCCAGGGGTCGGCTGCCGCCCGCCGATCGAGGACAGGTTCACCACGACGCCCGGCTCGCCGCGCGCGACCATCCGGCGGGCGACCAGCTGCGTCATCAGGAACGTGCCGTGCACGTTGGTCGAGAGAATGCGCAGCAGGTCCGGGCCGGGCAGGTCCAGCAACCGGCCGTGGACGCTGAGCAGACCGGCGTTGTTGACCAGGACGTCGACCGGGCCGATCTCGTCGAGCGCCGCCGAGATCGCGGTCTCGTCGGTGATGTCGAGCCGGATTCCGCGCCCGCCAACCGGTTTGGCGGCTTCTTCGGCGCCGTCGAGGTCGGCGAGCACCACGGAATCGCCTGCCTGGGCGAAGGCGGCGCCGATCGCGCGGCCGATGCCGCCGGCACCTCCGGTGATCAGCACGGTACGGGCAGCGGGCATCGTCGTTTCCTTTCGCCGGGAGCGAGGTTCGCGGGCTTATAGTATACAAGCGTAGAAAATAAATCCCTTGAACCGCAGGAGGAATCGTGGCGACGGATCGACCTGGACTGGGCCCGGCGTTCCCGCGCGTGCCGGCGTTGTCGCTCGGCTCGTGGAACACCTGGGACCGGATGGAGTTCGGCGACGCGGTGGCGCTGATCGCCCGCGCGGCCGAACTCGGGCTCGCCTTCTTCGACGTCGCGCACTACGACATGGGCCCGCACGCCGAGGGTTCCACGACCGACCGGATCTTCGGCCGCGCGGTGCGCGAGGCCGGTCTCGCCCGCGAAGACTGGCTCTACTGCGGGAAACTCTGGCTCTGGGACTATCCGAACGTCGGCTTCGCGCAGCAGATGAACACCTCCCTCGAGCGCGTCGGGGTGGAGTCGGCCGATCTGGTCGTGGTCGGCGACTACTTCGGGGAAGTCGACCTCGAACGGGTCGTCGCGGACGTCGCGGAGCAGATGGAAGCTGGCCGGTTCCGCGCGTGGGGCGTGAACAATTGGCGCATTGACGATCTGCGCAAAGCTGTTGCCATTGCGCGCAAACGTGGTGTGGAGCCCCCGGTTTTCGCGCAGCTGAAGTACGGGCTCGCGCGCCGTTCGATGGCCGAGGGCGAGTTTTACGCGCCGCTCTTCGCTTCCGGCGAGCTGACGCTGCAGGCGTCGGACATTTTCGAAGGCGGGCTGCTCGTGGGGAATCTGCGGCCGAATCGCAAGATCGGCGCGGATGTCGGAGGCATCCGGGAGAAGATCGCCGCCGCTTGGCCTGCGGTGCAACGGATTGCCGAGGAGCTGGAAGCTTCGCCCGCACAGCTGGGAATTGCCTTCTGCCTGGCCAATCCCGTGACCGCGAACGTCCTCGTGGGCGTATCGCGGCTGGCGCAACTGGAGGACAATGCGGGCGCGCTGGCACTGTTGGAACGCGTCGGCGCGGACCGGATTCGCGAGCTGACCAAGGAGTTGTGGCTCGATCGCGCAGTCGCCGCCGACGGAACCTGGTGAAGGGGCTGGTGTTTTTTGTCGACGTGCGTAGACTAAAGCTCCCCGGGGTGCCCGGAGAGGCACCCCCGACGCCGTGAGGAGCCGCCACATGACGAAACCAGCGCCGGACCGCATCGTCGACATCGCCATCGGGTACATGGGCGCGAAGCAGTTGTTCGCCGCCTCGCGGATCGGCTTGTTCCGCGCGCTCGCCGACGGTCCGCGCACGGCGCCGGAACTCGCCGCCGCCACCGGCAAGGGCGAGCAGTTGACCCGGATCCTCGCCGACGCGATGAACGCGCGCGGCCTGCTGGAGCGCACCGACGGCCGCTACGAGCTGGCCGCCGACGCGCGGGAGTACCTGGGCGGGGACGGCGCTACGGATCTGGCGCCGTTCCTGACCTTCCTCAACGAAATCAGCTACGGGCACTGGCTCCAGTTCGACACCACTGTGGACAGTGGCAAACCGGGCGACCTCCAGATGGACGAGGGCCGCTGGGCGACGTTCATGGCGGGCGTGATGCGCTACAACGCGCTGCACGCGTCGATGCTCGCGCGCGCATTCGATTTCTCGCCCTACCGTTCGATGCTCGATCTGGGCGGATTGTCGCCGGAATTCGCGATCGGAGCGCTGCGGGCGAATCCCGCACTGACCGCTCGTTTCGTTTTCGGACCCGAGTCCACGCAAGGGATCACCGACGCGGTGAATGCGGCCGGGTACGCGGATCGCGCGAGCATCGACCCCGCGCCCACGGAATCCGCGGAACCGGGCGGGGAGCACGATCTGGTGATGGTGAACCACGTGGTGCACCGGTTCACCGCGGAGCAGAACCGGAAGATCCTGGCCAACGCGCGCGCGGCCGCCGGGGACGGAGCGACGTTGCTGCTGCTGGACTTCTTCCTCGACGACGGCGAACGGCAGCGCCCGATCGACGCGCTGCACGCGGGGGAGTACTTCGTGATCGACGGAACCGTCGTCTATCCGGAGGCGGAAGTCCGCGAATGGCTGGACGGTGCAGGATGGCGCGTATGCGATGTTCTCGCACTGCCCGGAAGCCCTCGCGTTCTGGTCGCCGACGCCGTCTGAAAACGGCCGCCGGGCCGGGAGATAACAAACGCATCCGGCCCGTTGATTTTTTAGCCGACAATCGTAGACTATCCCGCACCACGGCGAGCCGGGCCGCACTCGCAGGCCCGCCGTTCCCGGCGGGGCGCCGAGCGACCCCGCCGGCGGTCCAGCACCCTGAGAGAGGGACTCAATGACGAGGACAAGGACAGCGGCGTTGTTCGCGGCGGCCGCCGCGACGCTGCTCGGCATCGCCGGATGCACCGGCTCGGGCGCCGCCGGGGCGGGCGCGGGCACCGACGAGCTGAAGGCGGGCGTGTTCCTCGACGTGACGTCGTGGGACCCGGCCAACGCCGACATCGGCTTCGACGGCCCGTACCTGTCCGCGGTCTACGACCCGCTGGTCGCCTTGGACAAGGACGCCAAGCCGATCCCGGCGCTCGCGAAGTCGTGGGACTGGTCGGCCGACCGGCTGACCCTGACCATGCACCTGCGCGACGACGTCGCGTTCGACGACGGCCAGAAGTTCGACTCCGCCGCGGCGGTCGAGAACCTCAACCACCTCAAGGCGGGCACCCGGTCCGGGCAGGCCTACATCGACGTGAAGAGCGTCGAGGCGAAGGACCCCTCGACGGTCGTGCTCCATCTGTCCGAACGCGACGACGCGCTGCTGTACTTCATGGGTCTCGGGCGCAGCTGGATGGCCTCGCCCAAGGCGATCAAGGCCAAGTCGCTCGCCAACGGCCCGGACGGCTCCGGCCCGTACACCTTCGACAAGGCGTCCTCGCAGCCGCAATCGCAGTACGTCTTCAAGAAGCGCGCGAAGCACTGGGACAGCGCCACCTACCCGTTCCCGACCGTGCGGCTGTTCCCGATCACCGACCAGGCGGCGAGCTTCAACGCAATGCTGTCCGGTCAGCTGAACGTCCAGTTCGCCAACGCGGCGAACCTGCCGAAGGCGCAGCAGAACGGCTGGAACGTCGCGAAGAAACCGGCTTCGTGGGTCGGCGTGCAGTTCGCCGACCGCACCGGCAGCCAGGTGAAGGCGCTCGGCGACCAGCGCGTGCGGCAGGCGATCTCCTACGCCTTCGACGCGGCCGGGATCCTCAAGGCGGTCGGCAACGACGCCGGAACGGTCACCGACCAGCTGTGGCCGAGCGGCAGCCAGGTGTATGACCCAGCGGGCAACGGCAAGTACAAGACCGACCTCGGCAAGGCCAAGCAATTGCTCGCCGAAGCCGGGTATGCGGGCGGCTTCAGCCTCAAGATGCCGATGTCCACGATCTTCCAGGCGTGGCAGCCCGCGGCCGAGCAGACGTTCGGGCAGCTGGGCATCAAGGTCGACTGGCAGAACATGTCGATGCCGGACTACCAGAAGAACGCGCCGACGTACCCGATGTTCCTCGCGGTGATCGCGATGGACGGCAACGACATGGCCACGCTGACCGACCAGGTCACGTCGTCGCAGTGGTACAACCCGAAGCCGTCGGTGGACGCCTTCCCGGAGGTGAAGGCGCTCGTGCAGAAGGCGGAACAGGCCCAGCCGGGCGCGGACCAGACCGCGGCGCTCAAGGAGCTCAACACGAAGCTCGTGGACCTCGCCTGGTGGAACGTCTGGTACCAGGCCGACAACCTCTACTTCAGCGTCAAGGGCATCACCGTCACGCCGATCACCGGCATGATGTTCCCGACGCTGCGGTTCATCCAGCGCGGCTGACGCGCCCGTCGTCCCCGGAGCCGTCCGAAGATTCCACTGTGGACGGCTCCGGGGGAGGAGCCGAACGACATGCTCACATTCATCGTCAAACGCCTGGTGCCCGGGATCCTGCTGCTCGTGCTGGTCACGAGCGGCACGTTCTTCCTGGCGCACACGGCGGTGGGGGACCCGACCGCCGGGCTGCTCGGCAACAGCGCGACCCCCGCGCAGCAGGCGGCGCTGCGCGCCCAGATCGGGTACGACCGGCCGCTGCTCGTCCAGTTCTGGGACTGGCTGTCGCACGCGGCCACCGGCGATTTCGGGACTTCCTGGCGAAATTTCCAGCCGGTCGGCGAACAGATCGCGCTGCGCGTGCCGGTGACACTGTCGGTCGTCGTCGCCGCGACGCTGCTCGCGGCGGTCCTCGGCGTGCTCGTCGGGGTCATCTGCGGCCTGCGTCCCGGCGGAGTGGTCGACCGCGTGCTGAAGCTCGCGTCGGTGGTGCTGTTCGCGCTGCCCGGGTTCTGGGTCAGCCTCGTGCTCGTCACCTGGTTCGCGATCCAGCTCCAGTGGTTCCCCGCGGTCGGCTACGTGTCGCCGGACCAGTCGTTCGTCGGCTGGCTGCGGTCGATCGCGCTGCCGTCGATCTCGCTGTCGCTCGGCGCGATCGTGATGATCGCCGAACAGCTGCGCAACGGCTTCCTCCAGGTCGCCAACCAGGATTTCGTCCGCACGCTGCGGGCGCGCGGCCTGTCGTCGCGGCGGGTCACGACGCACGTGCTGCGCAACGCCTCGCCGTCCGCACTGACCGTGCTGGCGCTGATGTTCGTCGGGCTGCTCGGCGGCGCGGTGGTCGTGGAGATCGTGTTCAACCTGCCGGGGATCGGCAGCCTGACGCAGTCGGCGTCGCAGATCGGGGACATCCCGGTGCTGCTCGGCCTGACCGCGGTGACCGTCGTGTTCGTCGTGATCGTCAACTTCCTGCTCGACCTCGTGCTCGGGTGGGTCAACCCGAAGGTGCGCGACCGATGACCGCTGCCCCGTTCCCCGCCACGCTCGCCCCGGTGAAGCGGATTTCCTTGCTGCGCCGGTACTTCCGCCGTCCGGTCGGCGTCGTCGCGCTGGTCGTGTTCGCGCTCGTCGTGCTCGCCGCGGTGTTCGCGCCGTGGCTGGCCCCCTACGACCCGAACCACGTCGACTTCGCGCTCACCCACGCCGAACCCGGCAACGGGCACCTGCTCGGCGGCGACTCCGCCGGACGCGACCTCTTCAGCCGGCTGCTCTACGGCGCGCGGACCACGCTGTACGGCGGCGTGATCACCTGCGTCACCGGCGTCGTGCTCGGCGTCCCGACCGGGGTGGTCGCCGGGTACTTCGGCGGCGCGACCGACCGGATCTGCTCGTGGATCAGCGACGCGCTGCAGTCGGTGCCCGGGATGATCGTGCTGCTGGTCGTCGCGGCGGGCACCGGCCAGGACTTCACCGTGCTGATGATCGCGCTCGGCGTGTTCCTCTCGCCCGGCTACTACCGGATCACTCGCGCCCGCGCCCTCACCGTGCGCCGGGAGCCGTACATCGACGCCGCCCGCGTGGCCGGCGTCGGCACGCTGCGCATCCTGCGCACGCACCTGCTGCGCGCGGTGTACGCGCCGATCATCGTGCAGACCGCGCTCACCGCCGGGCTCGCCATCGGCATGCAGGCCGGCCTGCAGTTCCTCGGCATCGGCTCGGCGTCGACGCCCAGCTGGGGCCAGACGATGAACGACGGCTTCCTGAACATGCTGACGTACCCGCTGATCCTGCTGTGGCCGTCGATCGCGCTGGGCGTGACGATCGCCGCGCTGGCGTTCATGGGCTCGACGCTCGCCGACCTGGTCAGCGTCCGCGGGGAACAGCCGACGCGCCGGAGTCGGGCTCGGGTGCGGGAAGCCCTCGCGGCACCGGCGCCGGACGCGCTGGGCGAGGGCGCGGCCTCGGGCGCTCACGAACACGCGGCCGCGGATTGCGCGCTGCGGATCGAGAACCTGCGGGTCGGATACGCGACGGACAAGGGCGTCAAGGAGGTCGTGCGCGGGGTGTCGCTGGACGCGGCGCCCGGCGAGGTGCTGGGGATCGTCGGCGAATCCGGGTCGGGCAAGACGCAGACGGTGTTCTCCGTGCTCGACCTCCTGCCGCCCGGCGGGACCGCGGTCGCCGACGGGATCTGGGTCGGCGGGCGCGAGGTCGGGAGCGCGGCGGAGCGGGCGAAACTGCTCGGCCGCGAGATCGGGTACGTGCCTCAGGAACCCATGACGAACCTCGACCCGTGCTATCGGATCGGGCACCAGCTCGTCGAGCCGCTGCGTCGGGTGCACGGGCTCGACAAGGCCGCGGCGAAGAAGCGGGCGCGCGAGGTGCTGGAGCGGGTCGGCCTCACCGACCCGGACCGGGTCATGGCGAGCTATCCGCACCAGATCTCCGGCGGCATGGCGCAGCGCGTGCTGATCGCCGGCGCGGTGGCCGGGCGGCCGTCGCTGCTGGTGGCGGACGAGCCGACGACCGCCCTGGACGTGACGGTGCAGGCCGAGGTGCTGGAGCTGCTGCGCGAACTGCAGGCCGAGTACGGGATGGCGCTGGTGATCGTCACGCACAACTTCGGCGTCGTCGCGGACATCTGCGACCGCGTCGTGGTGATGAAGGACGGCCGGATCGTGGAAACCGGGCCGGTGGAACGGATCTTCCGCGCGCCGGAGGACCCCTACACCGCCGAACTGATCAGCGCGTCGCTGGACGACACCGAAGGACGGGACGAGTTGGACGAAGCCTGGGAACGGCGCGGTCTTGCCCACGCGGCCGGAGAGGAGGCCGGGCGATGACCGCTCCGCTGCTCGCGATCGAGGACCTCGTCGTCGACTACCGGCTCAGCCGCCGGGTCCGGTTCCGGGCGCTCAAAGGGATTTCGCTGGATGTGCGGCCGGGCGAATGCGTCGGGCTGGTCGGCGAAAGCGGGTCGGGAAAGTCCACTTTGGGCAAAGCTGTGCTGGGCCTCGCCGCGCCGGAGTCCGGCCGGATCACCTTCGACGGCGAGGACATCACCCACGCCCGGGCCACGACGCGACGTCGGCTGGCCAGCGACATCCAGGTGGTGTTCCAGGACCCGTACGGCTCGCTGGACCCGACCATGACCGTCGGCGAAGTGCTTGCCGAACCGCTGGTGGTGGCCGGGA
Source organism: Amycolatopsis sp. Poz14 (assembly GCF_006704225.1). Classification (NCBI taxonomy): domain Bacteria; kingdom Bacillati; phylum Actinomycetota; class Actinomycetes; order Pseudonocardiales; family Pseudonocardiaceae; genus Amycolatopsis; species Amycolatopsis sp. Poz14. Next base: position 6,223,251 of record NZ_JACLHD010000001.1, on the reverse strand, counting down.
CTTCGCGTGCGGACGCCCGGACGGTGGTCGCGGACATGCTCGACCGCGTGCGCCTGCCCGCCGACGCGGTGCACCGGTATCCGGGCGAGTTCTCCGGCGGCCAGCGGCAGCGCATCGCGATCGCGCGGGCACTGGTCCGCCGGCCGCGGCTGATCGTGTGCGACGAGCCGGTGAGCGCGCTCGACCTGACCACCCAGGCGACGATCCTCGACCTGTTCCTGGAACTGCAGCGCGAGACCGGGGTGTCGTACCTGTTCGTGTCGCACGACCTGGGCGTGGTGCACCGGATCTGTCACCGGGTTTCGGTGCTGTACCAGGGAAAGATCGTGGAATCGGGCCCGACGGCGACGGTCACGCGGGCTCCCGAGCACCCCTACACCCAGCGGCTGCTGCTGGCCGCTCCGGTGGCGGACCCGGCACGGCAGGCGGAGAGACGGGCGACTCGTCTGGGACTCGGGTGAACGATTTTCGGGCCATGGCTTGTGCGTCCGCATTCCCGGGCTCGCCGCTCCCGCGGACGGTCGAGCAGGGTCACATCCGTCGCGGGAGAATACGGGTTAGAGTCTGTAACCATGCCGAAGGTCATCGATCACGATCAGCGACGACGGGAGATCGTCGAGGTCGCCAAAAAGCTGATCATCGAGGGCGGGTTCGAGGCTGCCACGATGCGCAGCATCGTGACCGCGGCCGGGTTCGCGAACGGTGCCCTCAAGCATTACTTCCCCAGCAAGGACAGCATCATCGCGGCGACGTTCGAGAGCGTGCTGCAGGAGACTTCGCAGCGGATGTCCGAACTGGATCCTTCGCTCGGGCCTGTGGAGTCGCTGCGGGGGTTTGTCGAGGCGGCGATTCCGTTCGACGAGCATCAGATCGCGTCGGCTCGGGTTTTGCTGGTGTTGTGGGAGCATTCCGTGGCTAATCCGGAGCTTGCTCGGCAGTATCGGGATTTGCTCAATAGCTGGCGGGGGGAGTTGACGGTTCGCATCGCTGCTGCTCGGGGGAAGGGGGAGGCGGCGGATGCTCCAGTGATCGGGGTGCTGGCGGATGAGATTATCGCGGTTTCCATCGGGGCTAATGTGACTAGTTTGATGCATCCGGTGGGGGAGGTTGCGGAGCGGTATCGGGGGTATGTGGACGGGTTGATGGCTCGGATTGGGGATTGAGTTCTCTTCTTTTTGGCTCGTCGCCTGGCGGCGACATTGGCCTCTTGGTTGCGTGGGGCACCCCGAAGCTTGATTGTGATGACGGTCCGGGGGTGCTTGTCAAGGCGGGAAAGATGCCTTGACAAGCACCCCCCGGACCGCATTGTGGCTTCGTATCGGGGTGCGGGGGAGGGCTGGGTGCCTCGATTGTTGGGTGCATTGGCTGCGGTTTCGGGCGCGCGGGGTGGTTGCGATGGGGTGTGCGGGCGGCGGTTGGGGTTAGCGCCCCAATGTGGCATTGGGTGCGTCAGATGCACCCAATGTGGCGTTCGGTGCGTCGCATGCAACCAATGCCGCATTGGGGGCGCATCCCCGGCGGGGCGGCGGTGCGGGGCGGGCCGTGAAGGGCTCCTTGAGGGAATCTAGGTCCGTGAAGGGGTCCCTCACGTACGGCGGCGGGCGGGTCGTGAGGGGAACCCTGGGGGAATCAGAGTCAATGAGGGTGGCCCTCACTTAACGCTGGACCAGGTGACGGGTTTTGTCTACGATTGTAGAATGACTTCCGCGTTTCCGGTCACCCGTACGCTTTCCCGTCGTCCTGTCACCGGGCCTCCGGTCGTGTTGATTCATGGGTTCGCGTCCTCGGCCGCGTGTGATTGGCCTGCGGAGTACTGGGCCGATCCGCTGGCGGCTGCCGGGCGGGAGACGGTTGTGGTGCATTTGCCGGGGCATCCTGGCGGGCCCAAGGTCGCGGAGGCCGAGGAGGTGACCTCGACCTTGGTGGTCGACGCGTTGGCGGAATGTGCTGGTGCGGAAGAGGTCGACGTCGTCGGGTATTCGCTCGGGGCGCGGCTTGCGTGGGATCTCGCGGCGCATCCCAAGGTGTCGGTGCGGCGATTGGTGCTGGGCGGGTTGAGTCCGCAGGAACCGTTCGCGGCGGTTGATCTCGGGGCGGCGCGGCTGGCCGTCCAGGGCGGGCCGGCGCCGGACGATCCGCTTACTGGGGCGATCACGGCGATGGCGGCGGCGGGGGACGCGGAGTCGCTGCTGAATCTCGTCGAGGGGTTGGCTAGCGAGCCGTTCGATCCGGGGGCGGGGGTTCCGCGGGTGCCGACGTTGTTCCTTGCGGGGCGGCAGGACTTCATGGCGCACGGGATCGAGCAGCTCGTGGCGCGGGTGCCGGGTGCGCGGCTGCGGCAGGTCGCGGGGGATCACCGCGGTGCGCTGGTGGGGGTCGAGCTGCGGGAGGCGGTGTTCGACTTCCTCGGGGCCGAGGCCGGCTGAGGGCCGAAATGGCCTGAGCGGGCCAGTCGTGCCAGCCTGGGGCCATGACGACACCGGCGCAGCTCCGCAGAACCGCCCTGTCCTACCCGGAAACGGCCGAGCTGGCCGTTGACGGCACGGTCGCGTTCACGGTGCAGGGCAAGGAATTCGCCGCCCTGCGACCGGATCGGCAGGTCGTGCTCCGGATGACCCCGTCCGATGTGGACGAACTGCGCGCCGCCCACCCGAGCGCCCGCCGCGTCGCCAGGGCGGGGGCCCGGTTGCCGATCGGGGACCTCAACGGGCAGCAGCTCAACCACTGGGTGCGCCGCGCGTGGCTGGCCCGGGCACCGAAGCGCCTGGCGGCCCCGGTGGCTGCGGCCGGGACCGCCGTGGCAGGGGAGGTGGGGGACTTGCCGAAGGCGATCGGCAGCCCAGCCACCCGGGCCCTGCACGGTGCGGGGATCACGACGCTGGCACAGACCGCAGAGTGGACCGACGCGGAGTTGCTCGCCCTGCACGGCGTGGGTCCGAAGGCGGTGCGGCTCCTTCGCGAGGAGGCGCGGGGCTGAGCTGTCGCGCGGCGGGCAGGTGTTCCGGACCCGGTTCGACACCGAGGTGTTGCTGCGGGCCTACCTGGAGTGGGACGAGCGGTTCACCGGCAGGTTCGCGTTCGGTATCTGGGACCACGCGCACGATATTGCGTGGCGGTCCGGAAGAAGCGCTGCGGACTCGAATGGCTCGGCCGGTGGGCTGAGTGCGCGGACGGGACCGGCTCACGCCTTCAGGTGTTGTCCGAAGAACGCTTTCAGTTCGTCGCGGGCGTCGACTCGTCCACGGCTTCCAGCACGGGACCGTCCGGGCTGGCCAGATAAGACACTGCGTTGCCGAAGAGGTCGTCGGCACGCTGCACCGGGTCTTCCGGGCCACGGGGGAGTAGGCCGCGTCGAAGGGGAGAACGAGGTATCCGTCCTCAGCGAGCCGCGGCGCGTAGTCGGCGGACGCCTGTTCCTTGCCGTCGCTGGGGGGCCGGACTTCCGTCATGGTGTCAGCTCGGTAGCCGGGACCTCGGTGGTTCGCACGCGCTGGAAGAGAGAGACTTATCCTGGGAAGGATTCATCCCAGGATCGAAAGCAGCATTCGCCGTATGGTGGAACGCATGGCCGACACCCCGACAGAGCTGCGCGAGCTGGGACAGTTCTTCCAGCATCGCCGCGCTGAGCTGCAGCCGCGGGAGGTCGGGCTCGACGTCCCGGCGGGGGAGCGCCGCCGCGTCCAGGGACTGCGCCGCGAGGAAGTGGCGCAGCTGGTCTCGATCAGCACGGACTATTACACCCGGATCGAACAGGGCCGCCTCGCTCCGTCCGAGCCCGTGCAGGCCGCGTTGGAGCGTGCCTTGCGGTTGGACGACGAGCAACGCGACTACGTCCGCACGCTGCTCACCCGGTCTGGTCCGGCTTCCGTGCCGCGGGAGCCGGGCCGGCGCAAGCGTGCGGTGCGTCCGCAGTTGGAGCGGTTGCTGGGGCAGCTGGACCGGGTGCCTGCGCTGGTTTTCAGCCGGTATCTGGACATCTTGGCGTGGAACGACCTCGCCGCCGCGCTGTTGCTCGATTTCGGCGAGATTCCGGAGCGGGACCGCAACTACATCCGGCTGGTCTTCACGAATCCGCAGATGCGGGCGCTGTATCCGGAGTGGGAGCAGGTCGCGCGCACGTGTGTCGCGGTGCTGCGGATGAACGCGGCGGACAACCCGACGGATCCGGCGTTGTCGCGGCTGGTCGGGGATCTGTCGCTGACGAGCCCGGACTTCCGCCGCTGGTGGGCCGAACGCCGGGTGGCGCACCAGAATTTCGGCACGAAGACCGTCGCGCATCCCAAGGTGGGGGAGATGTCGCTGGACTGGGACAACTTCCACCAGGCCGGGAACGGCGAACAGCATCTGGTGATCTGGTCGGCCGAGCCCGGTTCGGAGTCGGCGGAACGGCTTGCTCGGCTGCGGGACACAGTGCCGAAACAGGACGGCTGACCGGGCAACGGCGATCCGTCCAATCCGGCTGGATTGGACGGTCACCGCGCCGGGAAGTCAAGAGGTGCAAGGCTTTCTGCTCGCGGTGCCGAGGCCGGAACGCGAACGAATCGAGCCAGCGACTGCGGGCCAGCCGGTAAGCACTCCGCTCCAGCCTCGAGCGCTAGGTCGTGACTGTCGTTCGTGCCTGCGCGCGCGGGCCGCCACCGCAGGTGACCGTCGTTCCCTCGTAGATCAGGTCGGTGGAACAGCCTTCGTCATCGGTGACCCTCACCGTAACGGTCCAGGTTCCGGGCTTGGCGTACGTGTGCGAGACGTCGGGCGTAGTGGTCAACAGCCGCTGTCCGTCGCCGAAATCCCAGGCGTACTGGGACACTGTGCCGTCCGGGTCTGACGAGGCTGCGGCGGAGAATCCGCGCGTGCCGCCGGACGTGGGCCCCGTTGCGGTCAGTGCGGCGAGTGGGCCTTGGTTCGGGGTGAGGAAAGCGTTCGAGCCGTCGTGCCAGACCAAGCCCGTGTCGGCGGGCGGGAGGCCGCTGGGGACTGGCTGGCCGTCTGGTTGCAGCACATAGCTGTACACCTGACTGTGCAACGTCGGGTTGTCCACCGCGATCGCCTGGATGACGAACAGGTACTTGCCGTCCGCGCTGAGCGTGACCCGGCCCGGCATCGTTGGCATTGGGTACGGCGAGCCGGGCAGCGGGGTCAGGTGGCCGCCGGTGCCGATGGTCCATCCGGTGACGGTGTTCGAGGTCGTGTTGGGCACGTAGAGCCGGTGCGAGTCGGGTGTGATGACGACACCGTGTGTGGTTCCGCCGCTGGGGTACGGCGATCCGGCGATTGCTGTCAGCGCACCGTCCCGGCCGACCGCGTAACCCGAGAGGTCGCCGCTGCCTTCGTTGCTGACGTAGAGGTGTTTCCCGTCCGGCGTGAACGCGGGGATGACCGGCTTGTTCCCGGCGGCTACCGGTGCGCCGACCTGGGTCAGCGTCGCATCGGGGGCGATCGCGAAGGATGTCACGCTGTTCGCGAGGTAGTTGGTGACGATGAGGTGGCCGGCGTCCGGGGAGATCGCATACGAGCGCACTGATCCCGCGCCGGCGCCGCCGCCCAGGGTGACGAACAACCGCGAGCCGTCTGGAGTTATCGCCGCCCCGACGACGGGCAGGCCTACCAGGACGGTGCCGCCTTCGAACGGGCTCAGCGTGCCGTCCGTGCCGATGCGGTAGCCGATGATGGTGCCCGATCCGCTGTCGACGGAGTAGACCTTCTGCGCGTCGGGCGTGATCGCCATGCCCAGCGAACCGAGCCCTCCGGCGAACGGGGAGCCGGGCACGGTGGTCATCGCGCTGTCCCGGGTCACGCTGACCGAGCTGATGCCGGGCGAGGCGAATCCGCCGACGAGGAGGTAATGGTGCAGGGGGAGGGGAGTGTCCGCTTGCGACGGCGGCGCCGAGAGCCCCAGCATCAGCACCGAAGCCATCGCGACACAGCCGGCGGTCCGCCGCCTGCGAGCCGTGCGGTTGCGTCCTCCCAGTGGGGCATTGCCGGTCTGCATCGCTGGTTTCGTTCCGCCGGAACAGAGTGTCCGCAAGGGCGATCAGTCGCCGAATTCGCATTGGCGGCCGGGAAACGACGTTAGGCGGGTTCCGGGAGCCGGACTGTCCATCTTCTCGGACAGTCCGAGCGGCTCTCCCGGGAGAATCCCGCTCCGACCACGGCGAACTGGCCGGGAGGCCCCGCGTCGTTTGAACCAGGGCTCATCAGCGCATATATTGTGCTTCAGCGCGGCAGCGAGGAAGCACCAGAGGTGACCGATGGACGTGGACAGCACCGTCTCGGCCGCCGCTGGGCTGGGCGGGCGGTACCGGGACCTGTGCGCGGACGTCGGGGCCACGCTCGGTCTCGACGTGCCCGTGCCGACGCTTGACGGTCCGTGGGCCGACGAGGCGGCCGGGGCGCTGGGCCGGTTGTGGAACGCGGTGCTGGCCGAAACCCTGCACAGCGCGGACGAAACCAGCGTCACCGCCGCGCGGCGGAGAGAGTTGGCCGAGTTGCTGGCCCGGATCCGCGCGGTCGAGGCCGAACTGGCGGAAGCGCGGCTCGCCGACCAGCACCTCCTGTTGCGCCGCGTGGCCGTCTCGCTGGCGTCGGTCCGGGACGCGAAGTCCGTGGACGAATTCCTCGGCCGGGTTCCCGAAGCGGGCTGCCGGCTCGGATTCGACCGAGTGTTGGTCTCCCGCGTGGTGGACTCGGTGTGGCGGCTGCACACGATGTGCGTCGTGCGCGAGCCGCGGTGGGCGGACGAGATCGTCGCCGTCGGGAAAGCGTCGCCGCCTGCCTTGCGCGGCGGACTGATCGAAGCGGACGTGGTCGACCGGGCCGAAACCCGGCTCATCTTCGACACCCAGCACAGCGAACGCGTGGACCGCGACCTGATCCGGGTCACGAGGTCCACTTCGTACGGAATCGCCCCGCTGACAGTGCAGGGCCAGGTCGTCGGGCTGTTGCACGGCGACCGCTACCACCAGCGCCGCGACGTCGACGAAACCGACCGGGCGCTGCTCACGCTCATGGCCGAGGCGCTCAGCCATTCCCTCGGCCGCCTGACGATGCTGGAAGGGCTGGCCTTCCTGCGCGACACCGCCGACGGCCTGATGACCCGTCCGGCGGCCCTGCCCGCACCGGTCGCGCCGCCGCCGTCGAGCCCGCAGATTCCGCTGACAGCAAGGGAAAACGAGGTGATGGAGCTCCTGGCTGCGGGCCGGTCGAACCGGCATATCGCGCGTGAGCTCCTGATCACCGAGCGCACCGCCAAGTCGCACGTCACGCAGATCCTGCGCAAGCTCGGCGTCGCCAGCCGCGCCGAGGCGATCGCGCTCTGGCTGCGCGGCGGGGCACTGTCCTAAGGTCCCAGTCCGGCTCGGACTCTTGGCCGATGTGACCGCGGTCGCACCGGCCGCAGAATCGCCTCACACACCACGACCCGTGGAGGCATGAGGTGACTGAGCAACGAGGCTCGGCAGGCTGGCTGGTCGGCATCGACGTCGGCGGGACCTTCACCGACATCATCGGCCTGGACCGGACCACCGGGGAGATCCGGGACGGCAAGGTGCTGTCCACGAAGGAACAGGAACACGGCGTCCTGGAGGCGCTCGCCGCGATCGGCGTCGAGCCGCCCGAGGTCGCGGAGATCGTGCACGGGCACACCGTCGGCATCAACGCGCTGCTGAGCCGCGCGGGCGCGAAGACCGCGCTGCTGGCCACGCGCGGGCACCGGGACCTGCTCGACATCGGCCGGATGCATCGCGAGTTCGGCGACCGGTTCTACGACCCGACCTGGCTGCGCCCGCACCAGGAACGGCCGATCGTGCACCGGCGCGACCGGATCGGCGTCCCGGAGCGGATCGGCTACGACGGCACGGAACTGCTGGCGCTGGACGAGGACGCCGTCCGCGCGGCGGCCCGCGGTTTCGCCGCGCAGGGTGTCCAGGCGGTCGCTGTGTGCTTCATGAATTCGTACCGGGAACGCGGCCACGAGCGGCGTGCGGCGGAGATCCTCGCCGAGGAGATCCCGCACGCCTACGTGCAGACCTCGGACCTGTATCCGGTCACGAAGGAGCACGAGCGGACCACGACCGTCGCGCTGGACGCGTACGTCGGCCCGGCCGTGGTCGGTTACCTTCAGCGGCTCACCGTCGCGCTGGAGCAGCGGAAGTTCGGCGGCACGCTCTGGATCATGACGACCAACGGCGGCGTCGCGACCGTGCAGGACGCGGGCAAGGCCCCGGTGTTCCAGCTCGTCTCCGGGCCGGTCGGCGGCGTGACCGGGAGCCTGCAGCTGGCCAGGGAATCGGGCAAGCGGAACCTGCTGACCATGGACGTCGGCGGCACGAGCACCGACGTCGCGGCCATCGTCGACGCGCAGACCCCGCTCACCGACCTGTGGACGCTGGAAACCGGCCTGACGCTGACGTTGCCGCTGGTCGACGTGGAGAGCGTCGGCTCGGGCGCGGGCAGCGTCATCGGGCCGAACGCGCTCGGGCAGGTCGCGGTCGGCCCGAAATCGGCGGGCTCGAACCCCGGTCCGGCGTGCTACGGGCGCGGCGGCACCGAGGCGACGCTCACCGACGCCTGCCTGCTGCTCGGCGTGCTGCAACCCGATCTGTTCGCGAACGGCCGCATCTCCCTCGACGTCGAGGCCGCGCGCACCGCACTGGCCCGGACCGGCGAGCAGTGGGGGCTTTCCGCGCTCGAGCTGGCCGAGGCCGCCTACCAGATCGCGTGCGAGGACATCGCGGCGAAGATCCGCACCATCTCGGTCTACCGGGGACTGGACGTCCGCGAGTTCGCCCTGCTCCCGTTCGGTTCGGCCGGTCCGATGCTCGCCGACCGCGTCGCGCGGATCCTGGGACTCGACACGGTCGTGGTTCCGTCGACACCGGGCCAGTTCTCCGCGCTCGGGCTGCTGCGAAGCGACCTGCGGACCACCCGGGCGCAGTCGCTGATGGTCCCGCTCGCCGCCGGCAACGCCGAGACCGTCGAAGCGGAATTCGCCGCGATGGAACAGAGCCTGACCCGGGAGCTGGCCGCCCAGGGCGTCGAACTGGACGGCCTTGCCTTCGACCGCGCGGTCTTCGCCATGTACCGCGGGCAGACCTGGGACAACCGGCTGCCGCTGGCGCCCGGCCCGATGACCGCGGAACGCGTGCCGGACGTGGTCGCCGATTTCCACGCGTTCTACCAGGAATCCTACGGTTTCTCCGCGGCGGAGATCCCGGTCGTCGTCTCGACGATCGAAGTGACCGCGGTGATCCCGAGGCCGAACAAGGTGCCGTCCACCGCGGCCGAGGGAGGCGAATCCCTGCTCGGCGAACGCGATCTGCGCGTCCCCGGGTCCGGGGAAACCACGAGGGTCCCGGTGCACGTCCGGGAACGGCTCGCCGCGGGCGCGGTCGTCGACGGACCGGCGATCGTCTCGGAGAAGTTCGCCACCACGGTGGTGCTCCCGGGCCGCCGGGCCCGGGTGGACGCCGACCGTCTCCTGATCATCGAAAACATCATCGAGAACCAGGACTGAGGAGCGCCGCCATGACTATTTCCGCGGAACCCGCCGCCGGGACGGCCGAGTTCGAGCTCGACATCCTGCGCTACGGCCTGATCGAGGTCGCCCGCGAGATGAACGAGGCGCTGATGCGAAGCGCGTTCTCCCCGGTGTGCCGCGACATCCTCGACTGCACCACCGCCATCCACGTCCGCAGCGGCGACGGATGGGAAACCGCGGCGCAGTGGGAAGGCTGCATGCAGCACGCGTTCACCTCGCCGCACATCGTGAACTTCGTGATGGGCGAGTTCGACCTGGACTCGCTGCAGCCCGGCGACGTCATCTTCGTCAACGACCCGTGGCGCGGCACCATCCACCAGTCCGACGTGAACCTGCTCCGGCCGGTGTTCGTGGACGGCCGGGTCGAGTTCATGCTGCACTCGACCTCGCACCTGGTCGACCTCGGCGGCCCGATCCCCGGCGGGTTCTCCAACGGCACGCAGACGTCGTTCGAGGAGCAGATCAAACTGCCGCCGTCGCTGCTGTACGCCAACGACGTGCCGGTGCGGCCGCTGTTCAACTTCATCCTGGAGAACAACCGGGTGCCGCACCTCGTCCTCGGCGACCTGCGCGCGTTGCACGGCTGCCTGGTCGTGGGGGAGCGGCAGTTGCAGGCGCTCGTCGCCCGCGGCGGGCTGGACAAGGTGAAGGCGGCCGGGCGGTACGCGATCGAGGCCACCGAAGCGAGCATGCGCCGCGGCATCGCGGGCATCCCGGACGGCGACTACACCGTGGAGGACTTCCTCGACGAGGACGGCGTCACCGACGAACCGATCCCGGTGCGCGTGACGGTCAAGGTGCGCGGCGACAGCATGGAGATCGACTTCTCCGGTTCCGGCAGGCAGCCGCTGGGCAACTGCGGCACGGCGTGGTGCGAGGCGGTCCGGTGCATCGAAGCGGTCAAGCTGATGGTCGATCCGGGCACGCCGGTCAACAGCGGCACTCTCCGTCCTATTGAGACACTCCTGCCGCAGGGCAGCGTGGTGTGCGTGCTGCCGCCGTCGAGCTGCTCCAACCACGCCGACATCGGTGCGCGCGGCATCAACGCCGTCGCGAGCGCGCTGAGCCAGGCCGTCGGAGATCGCGCGATCGCGTGCGACACCGGGACCGCCCTGGTGATCAGTCTCGGCGGCATCGACACCCGGCCCGGGCACGAGGGCATGCCGTGGGGCGCGTTCGCGCTCACCGGCGGAGGCTGGGGCGGAACGTGGAAGGAAGACGGGATTTCCTTCTGCGTCACGCCGATCGGCAACTGCCGGACCTCGGTGCAGGAACACGTCGAGATCGAAAGCCCGTTGATCGTGGCGCAGCACGAGATGGTGCTCGACACCGCGGGCGCGGGCGAATACCGTGGCGGGCTCGGCTCGGTGTATACGCTCACCGCACAGTCGGACACGATGGTCACCGTCACCTGCGACCGGGTACGCGTCGGTGCACCGGGTGCCGCCGGGGCAGGCCCGGGCGCGCCCGCTTTCGGTTGGTACATCGAGAACTTCGACCTGGCCACGCACGCGGATCCGCTCGATCTGCGCGGTACTGAACCGCTCTTCGGCATGTTCGACGACGACGGCCGCCCGGACCCGAACAACGGCGGCTTCTGCCGCGGCGCCCGGTACCAGACCGGCAAGTTCTCCGGGCTGGTGCTCAAGGCGGGCGACGCGATCCGCTTCCTGATCGGCGGAGGCGGCGGCTGGGGCGACCCGCTCGCCCGCGACCTCGACCGGCTCGGCCGCGACCTCGCCGACGGTCTGTACAGCGAGGAATTCGCCGCCAAGGCGTTCGGCGCCGTTTTGCGCGACGGCCGGATCGACGAGGCCGCGACCGCCGAGCGGCGCGCCGAACTCGCCGCCCGGCGCGCCGCGGGCACCTGGTCGGTGCCGGTCGCCACGCCCGTCAACTGGATCCTGGGATAGGAGCACCCATGTCTGTCGACCGACTTCTCTTCCCCCGTCCGGAAACCCCGCGCGTGTCCGTCGAGCGCACGCCGGTGGATGCCGTCTGCCCGTCGTGCGGAAGCACCGACGTCGCGCGGTACCCGGTGGCCAACTACCTCGGCCCGCGCATGGTCGTGAAGTGTCAGGACTGTTTCACGCATCTGTCGGTGACCCGTCCGGAGCCCGAGGACAACTGGCCCGCGTGGCGTTCGCCGACGCGCGACTGGGCGCCCTCGCGGCTGGGGTGACGCGGATGTCCCCGACCCCATTGGCCCGGCTGTACACGCGGGCGTACGCCGAGTTCGCCGACCGGCCCGCGATCCGGGACTCCCGGCGCGAGCTGACCTACGGCGAACTCGGCCGCCGCGCCCGGCGCGTCGCCCAGGCGTTCCGGGCGCTGGGCGCGGAACGCGGCACCCGCGCGGTGCTGCTCGGCGCGAACAGTTGCGAATGGGCCGAGGCGTACCACGGGCTCGTGCTCGGCGGCGGGGTTCGCGTCGGGCTGCTGCCCCGGCTGCACCCCGCCGAACTGGCCCAGATCGCCGCGGACGCGGATCCGGCCTTCGTGCTCGTCGACGGCGCGTGGCTCGCCGAGCACGGCACGGCGTGGATCCCGCCGCGGGTCAAGGAAATCATCGTGCTCGGCGAGAGCGCCCAGGGCGGCATCCCGTTCGAGGAGTTCGTCGCGTCGGGCTCGGAAGATGAACTGCCGCTGCCGGACGCCGAGGACGACGCGTGGCTGCTCTACACCTCCGGCTCGACCGGGCTGCCCAAGGGCGTGCGAGTGCCGCACCGGACGGTCGGTGCGCTCGTGCGCAACGCCCGCGAAGTACTGCCTCGGCTCGGCCCGGGCGACGCCGCCCTGCACACTGCGCCGATCAGCCACTTCAGCGGCGGCATCGCGGACGTGCTCACGGCGAGCGGCGGCCTGAACATCTACGCGCCGAAGTTCGACGCGGCGGAGGTCGCGGACGCCGCCGCGGGCGGTGAGGTGACGGTGCTTCCGCTGGTCCCGACGATGATCACGATGCTGCTGGAGGAGCTAGCCCGGCGCGGAGCTCCCGCAGGCCGGGTCGGCACCGTGCGCGTCCTCCCGTACGCGGGTTCGGCCATCCAGCCGGACCGGGCGGCCAAGGCCCGCGCGTACTTCGGCGAGGCGATGCAGCAGCTGTACGGCGCGAGCGAAGCCCAGCTGCCGATCGCGACGCTCCGCCCGGAGGACCACGTCGAAACCCTCAACGAGCGCGGATTGCCCCGGCTGGCGTCGGCGGGCAAGGTGACCGCACACGTCGAGGTCGAGATCGTGGACGCGGACCGCCGTCCGGTGCCACCAGGGGAGACAGGCGAGATCCGGACTCGCGGCGCGCACGTGAGCGCAGGGTACTGGCGGAAGCCGGAAGCGACGGCTGAAACCTTTTCGGACGGCTGGGTGCACACCGGCGACGTCGGCTGCCTCGACGAGCACGGGTACTTGTTCATCCTCGACCGGCGCAAGGACATGATCATCACCGGCGGGTTCAACGTCTATCCCCGGGAGATCGAGAACGTCGTCTCCGAACTGCCCGGGATCCGGGAGGTCGCCGTCGTCGGCGCTCCGGACGAGCGGTGGGGCGAGGCGATCACCGCGTTCGTCTCGGCCGAACCCGGAAACGCCGTGTCCGCCGACGGGGTGCTCGCGCACTGCCGGGCCCGGCTCGGCGGCTACAAGGTGCCGAAGAAGGTCGTCTTCGTCGAGGACCTGCCGAAGACCGGCACCGGCAAGATCCAGAAACAGATCCTGCGCGAGAAATTGTGGACCGGCCTGCAGCGCCGCGTCTGAATTCAGCGTGAACCGAAGGAGAAAACACATGGCGGCGCCGACTTTCGACAGCCGGAGTCTGTTCTTCGCGTGGAGCACCTACACCACGGACTACGACACCTACGCGAAGTGGTACGACGACGAGCACATCCCGCAGGTGATGGACGTGCCCGGAATGGTGGGCGCGCAACGGTTCCTGCTCTCGGAGACCAAGCCGCTGCCGGGGGTGCGCGCGCTCGATTTCGGGCACCTCGCGATCTACGAGATGGAAGGCTCGGCGCAGCCGTTCCGCGAGGAGGTCAAGCGGAAGCTGATCTCCGGGGAAATGGTGCTCCCGGACTTCATGAACCGCCTGTTCCAGGCGTTGTTCCTCGACGCGGTGAGCGAACCGTTCCTGTCCGAGCAGTTCGCGAAGGCGGAGAACCTGGACGACCGGCATCTGTTCTTCGCGTGGAGCCGCCACACCGGCGACGACGCGACCTTCGCGAAATGGTACGACGAGGAGCACATCCCGCAGGTCATGTCCGCGCCGGGAATGCTGCGCGCGCAACGGTTCGAGGTCTCGGCTCTCAAGCCGCTGCCCGGCGTCGAAACCCCGGATCTCGGTCATCTGGCGATCTACGAGATCGCCGGGAGCCTGGAGGGATTCCGCGCGGAGGTCAAACGCCAGCTGATGTCCGGGGAGATGGTGCTGCCGGACTTCATGATCCCGCCGTTCGCGGCGATGTTCCTGAAGCCGGTCAGCCCGTTCTTCCCGGCCGCGAACTGAGAGGGAGCTGCTCATGAGCTATCCACCACGGCGCGCCAAGCCCGAGTCGGCGCTGATCACCGGCGCGGCGGGCGGCGTCGGCTCCGCGACCGCGCGGCGGCTCGCCGAGGGCGGCGCCAAGCTCGTCGTCACCGACATCGACGAGGAACGGCTGGCGAAAGTCGCGAACGACACGGGCGCGATCGCGGTCCCGGCTGACGGCACCGACCGCGAAGCGATCCGCGCGGTGGTCGCGCGAACGGTCGAGGAACTCGGCGGCCTGGACACGGTGATCGCGATACAGGGCGCGGCGATCGGCGGGGGAGCGAACCCCAAACACGTGGACTCCTACCACCGCGCGCTCGACGTCAACCTGCACGGATCCTTCTACCTGGCCGGGGAAGTGCTCCCGCATCTGGCGGCCGCCGAAGGCTCCCTGGTCCTGTTCGCCTCGACCGCGGGGCTGATCGCCGGCCCGCCCGGAGCGGCGGGCTACACCGCGGCGAAGGCGGCGATCATCGGCCTCACCCGGTGGCTCGCCCGGGATTACGGGCCGAAAGGCGTGCGCGTCAACGCGGTGTGCCCGGGTTTCGTGCGGACCGCGCTCGCCGCGGGCAGCATGGCGCACCTCGCCGAGCGCGAAGGCATCAGCCTGGACGAGGCTTACGCGCTGAGCGCGGCGCACGTTCCGCTGCGCCGGGTCGCGGAGCCGGAGGAAATCGCCGCCTGCTGTGCGTTCCTGGCTTCGGGCGACGCCTCGATGGTCACCGGGCACGTGCTGGTCGCCGACGGCGGCGGCGCGGCGGTGGACGCCTCGACGGTGGCTTTCGACAGCTGAAGTGTCCAAGTATCCGGACAGTCGCGCGGCCGGCGCGCGCTTAGCGTTCTCCGCATGTCAACGACGACTCATGAAGAACTGGCCAAGGGCTGGATCCGCGCGCTCTCGGACGTCGACGTCTTCTACTCGCTGTGCGCCGACGACTGCAAGGTCTGGCACAGCGCCGACGACAAGTGGATGACGGTCAAGGAAGCAGTCGACGCCGTCAAGGAACGCGGTGGCCTGCCGCCGTTCGAAAACTCCCGTTACACCCTGACCGGCAAGGGTTTCTTCGTGCAGACCTCGGCCACGCTGGCGGCCGCGCGAGTGCACTTGATCCAGGTGGTGACGGTGCGGGACGGCAAGGCGGTCTCGGCCGAGGAGTACATCGGCCCCGAGATGGACATCGCCGTCTAGGCGGGAAACGGAACTTTCGATGAGTGCAATCGCAGGACGCTCGATCATCGTCACCGGCGGCGCCAGCGGGATCGGCGAAACGGCCGCACGGCTCTTCGCCGAGAACGACGCGCTGGTGACGATCGCGGACATTAGCACCGAAGCAGGCGAGGCGCTGGCCGAGGAACTGTCGGGCAAGGGCTACGAGGCCCAGTTCGTCGCCACCGACGTCACCGACGAGGCGCAGGTGGCGGCGATGGTGGCGGCGGCGGAATCCGCGTACGGCAGGCTGGACGGCGCGTTCAACAACGCGGGCGTGCCGAACAACGGCAAGAAGCTGGCCGATCTCACCCGCGCGGAGTTCGACCGGGTCTTCGCGATCAACGTGACCGGCCCGTTCCTCTGCATGAAGCACGAGGTGCCGGCCATGCTGCGGGGAGGCGGCGGGTCGATCGTCAACACCGCGTCGGTCGGCTCGTTCATCTACATTCCGCTCGCCGCCGAGTACACCGCGTCCAAACACGCGCTGATGGGCCTGACCAAAGCGGCGGCGGCCGAGTACGGCGAGCACGGCATCCGGGTCAACGCCATCGGCCCGTCCACCGCGCGCACGCCGATGTACCTGGAGTACCTGAAGCTCAACCCGGAGTACGAGAAGACCGTCGCGGCCACGCACGCGCTGCGGCGCGGCAGCGAACCGGTCGAACAGGCGCAGGCGGCGATGTGGCTGCTGTCGGACGCGGCGTCGTTCGTCACCGGTGTGACGGTCCCGGTCGACGGCGGCTACACCCTGTACTGAGCGGCGCCGTTTCATTGACCAGCAGACGGCCGCATGAAATATTATGTTCTATGAGTGCGGTGCCGACCCGCGGCGCGCTGGCCCGCGCCGCGGGGCCGGTGCTCGACCGCGTGCAGACCGAGCTGCGGGGCAGCCCGGTCGCGGTGCTGCTGGCCGACCATCGGGCCCGGGTGGTGGACATCCGCTACGGCGAGCGTTCCTTCGGCCGGGAGGTCGCCTCGCTCGGCGTGCTGCCGGGGGTGCGGCTGGGGGAGGACGACGTCGGCGTGAACGCGATCGGCACGCCGCTGGAAACGCGCAAGAGCCTCCTGTTGCGCGGCGCCGAGCACGCGATGCCCGCCTTCCACGGGTTCACGTGCTTCGGGCAGCCGATCGTCCATCCCGGAACCCGGCGGGTCGCCGGGGTGCTCGACTTCGCGGTGCCGGTCAGCCGGGACGAACGGCTCGCCCCGGCGCTGGTGCGGCATCTGGTCGCGGAGATCGAAAGCAGGCTGCGGACGGACGCGGCGGAGGCTCAGCAACGGCTGCTCGCCGCGTTCCAATCCGCCGCCCGCAGGCGGGACCGGCGGGTGCTGGTGGTCGGGCACGGCCTCGTGCTGGCGACTCAGCCCGCTCTCGACCTGTTGGCGCCGGCCGATCATGCCGCGGTCCAAGCCTGCATCGAGGACGGCAGCGGCAACGCGCGGATCACGTTGGCGTCCGGCGAGCCGGTGCGGCTTGCTTGGACGCCAGTGGACCGCACTGACGGGACCATGGTCGACCTCGTTGTCGAGACGCGGCCCCGCCGTCCGCGCGCCGCGGCCCCGGTGCGCTGGCCGTTGCTGGTGGTGGGGGAGCCGGGCACCGGCAAGACGACCCTCGCGCGGGAGGCCGCCGGGGAGGGCGCGGCGGTACTGGACGGGGTCGAAACGGTCCGGATCGGTGAGGCGGAATGGGCCGAGCGGGCCAGCCGCCTGCTGGACAGCGACGGACCGGTCGTGATCGTCGAGAACGTCCAGCTGCTCTCGGGGCGGCTGGCCGCATTGGTCGCGGCACGGGCGCGGACGTCGAGGCGGAACCTCGTGCTGACCTCCGCCTTGGGCGAACCGCACCCGTCGATCACGGCGTGCTGCGGCGAGCGACGGGACTTGGCTCCGTTGCGCTCCCGCCGCCACGAGATCCCGCCGCTGGCACAGCGAATGCTCGCCGAGGAGTGCGCCGCCCGGTTCACGCCGGAGTCTTTGCGGTTGCTGGCGGCTCAGCCGTGGCCGGGGAATCTGGCCGAACTGCGCCGGGTGGTCCGCGCGGTGGCGGAGCTGCGTTCGGCGGGGGACGTCGTCCCGGCCGACCTTCCGCCTTCGCATCGGGACGGATCGGCGCTCGCTTCGCCGTTCGACCGGGCCGAGCGCGAGGTGATCGTCGCAGCGATCGCGGAGGCGGGCGGCAACAAGCTCGAAGCTGCCCGTGCGCTGGGGATCAGCCGTTCGACGTTGTACAACCGGATGAAAGCCTTGCGCATCCGCTGATCACGGACCCGCGCTCCGGGCGCTTGACCCTGCCTGTCATCTAGATATTATATATTTCATGCGCGCTGCCGGGTGCGCGGCCGATTCAGCATCGACGAGGAGCAGGAATGGCGACGATCATCGAGCAGCTCGCGGGATTCGCCGCGGGCGCGGACGCCCGGGAATTCCCCGACGAGGTGATCCGCGAATCCCAGCGCATCCTGCTCGACTCGCTCGGCTGCGCGGTGGCGTCCCTTGGCGACGAAGGCGCGCAGCGCGGCGTCGACTACGCGCGCTACCTCGGCGGCGCCGAAGGACCGGCATCGATCCTCGGCACCGGCACGAAGACTTCGGTCCCCGCCGCGGCCTTCGCGAACGCCGAACTGATCAACGCGCTCGACCAGGACGCGGTTCTGCCGCCCGGACATGTCACGCCGTACGTGCTGCCCGGCGCGCTCGCCACCGCGGAGTCGTTGCGGGTGTCCGGCACGAAGCTGCTCGAAGCGATCGCGGTCGCGCACGAAATGTCGTACCGGATCGGGAAAGCGACCGACTACCTGCGCGACATCAAGGACGGTGTCGTCACCATCCCCGACGTCATCGGCTACAGCAGCACGCTCTTCGGCGCGGCCGCCGCGGTCGGAGTCGCGAAAGGACTGGAGCGGGAAACCCTCGCCGACGCGCTCGGCATCATGGGTTCGACAGCGCCGACGAACACGCAGCGCGCGTGGATGATGCACGCGCCGTCGACCACGATCAAATACCAGCTCGCCGGCGGGCTGGCGCTGTCGGCGGTCACGGCCGCGAACCTCGCCGAACGCGGCCACACGGGCGACCGGCAGATGCTCGACGACCGCGAATACGGGTTCCCGCGCTTCATCGGCACCTCCCGCTGGGAACCGGCGCCGATCACCGCCGGGCTGGGCACGGAGTGGACGTTCACGCCGTTCCAGTCCTTCAAGCCGTACCCGCACTGCCGCGTCATGCACGCACTCTTCGACGCGCTGACCGAGATCGTCGAAACCCACGACATCCGGCCGGACGAGATCGACGCGATCACCGCCTGGGGCGAGAGTTTCGTGCTGCAGCCGGTGTGGCAGAACGAAACCATCCGCAACCCGCGCGACGCGCAGTTCAGCATGACCCATGGCCTCGCCCTCGCGGCGCACCGGGTCCCGCCGGGCAAGGACTGGCAGACCCCGGAGACGGTCTTGGACCCCTCGGTGCTCGACCTGACCAAGAAGGCGTCGTTCCAGGCACATCCGGACTACACCGAGGCGCTGAAGAGCAACCCGGCTGCTCGGCGATCGAGGGTCGAGGTTCAGGCGCGCGGCACGACATACCGCGGCGAGCGGGCTTATCCGAAGGGCAGCCCGTCACCCGATCCGGCCAGCTATATGACCGATGACGAACTGGTCGCCAAGTTCCGGCACAACGTGGAAGGCGTGGTGGTGGACCCCGACGCGATCGTCCAAGCCGTTTTCGACCTGCGGAACGTGCAGGACGTCTCGGAGCTGCTGAACCAGCTGAAGCCGGAGGTGCGGGCATGATCGAGGTGATCAACCCGGCCACCGAAGAGGTGATCGGGTCCATTGTGGACAGCGACCCGGCAGCCGTCGACGCGGCGGTGTCCGCCGCGGCGGAGGCGCTCGGCCCGTGGTCGGCACTCTCGCCCGCCACCCGCGCCGGTTACCTGCGCGCGCTGGCAGACGAGTTCGAAAAGCGGTCCGACGAGATCTCGGAGCTGGTCACGCGGCAGAACGGCACGCCGATCAGCATCACCCGCGCGATGCAGAGCCAGGTGCCGGTCTGCTACCGGTACTTCGCTTCGCTGGCGGAGAAACTCTCGGTCGAGGAACATGTCGAAACCGCGAGCGGTGACGCGATCGTGCTGCGCGAACCGGTCGGCGTGGTCGCGGCCGTCACTCCGTGGAACGGCCCGCAGCCGCTCATCGCGTGGAAGCTCGGCCCCGCGCTGGCGGCGGGTTGCACCGCGGTGATCAAACCGGCTCCCGAGACGTCGCTGGACGCGTTCGTCTTCGCGGAAATCGTTGCCGCGGCGGGCATTCCCGACGGCGTGGTGAACATCGTGACCGGCGGACGCGAGACCGGCGCTGCGCTGGTCGCGCACCCTGGCGTGCACAAGGTGGCGTTCACCGGTTCGACCGTGGCGGGCAAAGCGATCGCCGCCGAATGCGCGAAGCAGCTGAAGCACGTCACGCTGGAGCTGGGCGGAAAGTCGGCGGGCATCCTGCTCGACGACGTCGACCTCGAGGCGTTCCGGCCGCTGGTGCTTTCCGCCTGCGCGCCGAACACCGGGCAGACCTGCCGGGCGCTGACCCGGGTGCTGGCTCCGGCCTCGCGCTACGACGAGGTCGTGGAGATGCTCGCGGCGACGATGACCGGAATCCCGCAGGGGGATCCGCTCGACCCGGCGGTGTTCTTCGGCCCGCTGGTGAACGCGGCGCAGCGGGAGCGAGTGGAGTCCTACCTCGAACTCGGCCGCACTGAGGGCGCGGAACTGGTGATCGGCGGCAGCCGCCCGTTCGACCGCGGGTACTACGTCGCGCCGACGATCTTCCGCGGGGTCACCAATGACATGCGCATCGCCCGGGAGGAAATCTTCGGCCCGGTGCTGACCGTGATGCCGTACCGGACGGTGGACGAAGCGGTCGCCATCGCGAACGACTCGGAGTACGGACTGGGCGGCGGAGTGTTCTCGCCGAACCGGGACCGCGCGACGGAAGTGGCCCGCCGGATCGTGACCGGCAGCGTCGGCGTGAACACCTCGACGCTGCCGATCGAGACGCCGTTCGGGGGCGTCAAGAACAGCGGGATCGGCCGGGAGCTGGGGCCGCAGAGCGTGGACGCGTACCTGGAGTACAAGACGATTTTCCGGGCGTAGCAGGCGCTTCCTGCGTCGTCCGGCACGGAGGAGGGTGACTGTGCCCGAGGCCTTTCCGCGGCGCGGGGACGACGCTGACCCGGCCGAGACCCGCGCCGCGCGCAAGCGGGCGATCCGGATGCGGCTCATCGAGCACACCGCGGCCCGGTTGTTCGCCGAGCGCGGGTACGAGGCGGCGAACTTCGAGGACATCGGCGCGGCCGTCGACATGCGCGGGACCAGCCTCTATTACTACTTCTCCTCGAAGGAAGAGCTGTTCCTGCGCTGCATGGAGCACGCGGCCGCCGAGGTGTTTCCCCGGCTGCGGGACATCGCCCGGTCCGAAGGCCCGCCGTTGGCGCGGCTGCGGGCGATGTTCCGGGAGGAAGTCGTGATCACGCTTCGCGAGTACCCCGAGTTCATCCCGCTCTTCCTCAAGGTGCGAGTGCCGATCGAGGCGCTCGAACGGCGCCGCCGGGAACTGCGGCGCGAGCAGACCGCCATCTTCCGCGAAGTCGTCGACGAACTGGACGGCCGCGCGGCCTCGGACCGGCCGCGTCCGACGCTGAACCTCGCGCTGGGCGGGATGGCGCTCGTCGGCGAGTGGTACGACCCGGAAGGGGAGCTGAGCGTCGAAGGGTTCGCCGACGAGGTGTCCCTGACTCTGGTCAGGATGTTCGCGCCGCGCACGGAATTCGAGGCACGGGTTGAAAACTGAGCGGAGAATAGAATATATTATCCGCAGTTGAGGGCGGACGGCCGACGTCGCGCGGGTCCCGGATCCCCGGTACGCGACCGGCGCGGCCCCTGCCGGAACTCCGCTCGGCTGAATCCGTTTCCCCGCACACCCTGGGAGCCATGCGATGCCCGTATCTTCGACCGTGCGCCGCGTCTGGGCGCTCGACGCGCCGGAACTGACCGTGGACTGCGGCATCCTGATGCTCGGCACCGGCGGCCAGGAGGACACGATCCCGTCGCCGTCCTTTCTCGTCGAGCACGCCGAGGGCCTGCTGTTGTTCGACACCGGACTGGCGACCTCCGGCGCGGGCGACCCGGCGGCCGCGTACGGGCCGCTCGCCGACGCTTTCAAGATCTCGATCCCGGAGCACTGCCGCCTGGACCGCCAGCTCGGGTCGATCGGGTACAAGACGGCCGACGTGCGCCGGATCGTCTTGTCCCACATGCATTTCGACCACACCGGCGGGCTCGACCTGTTCCCGGGCGCGGAGGGCTTCATCGGCGCCGGCGAGCTGCGGTACGCGCGCACGCCGTCCGATCTCGACGCGGGGTTCTTCCGCGAGGAGGACATCGTGGCGGCGGGGAAGATCGCCTGGAACGAGGTCCCGGCCGGGTACGACCACGACGTGTTCGGCGACGGCAGCGTGGTCTTGCTGTCCCTGCACGGGCACACCCCCGGCACCCTGGGCTTGAAAATACGGCTGCCGGACGAGAGCACGTTGGTGCTGACCAGCGACGCGGCGCACAAGCGGGCGAACGTGGCGGCCACGGTCGGGATGCCGTTCGACGTCGACCGGCTGAACAAGAACGCTTCTCTGCAGAAGGTGAAGCTGCTGGGCGCCCAGCCGGGCACGACGGTCTGGATCAGCCACGATCCGCAGGACTGGGCGGAGTTCCGCCCGGCCGAGGGAGAAATCACGAGCGCGGCGGACCTGAACCGCGCGTGAGAGTGCCTTTGCCGATGCGGACGGAGCGGTGGACATGAACATCTCGTGGATTACGGACGCGGTCGCCGGGCAGGTCCCGAGCGTCCCGCCGGACAGTCCGGCGCTGGCGATCGGCACCGCGGACCCGCTGTCCTACGCGGAACTGCGGGAACGCGAGCTGGTGCTCGCGACAGCTCTCCGGCGCGACGGCGTGCGCCCCGGCGACCGGGTCGCGCTGCTGCTGCGCAACTGTACCGATTACGTGGCGCTCTATCTCGCGCTCGGCCGGATCGGGGCCATTTCGGTGCGGCTGAACTGGCGGCTCACCGCGGCCGAATTGAGCTACCAGTTGCGGGATTCCGCCGCGAGCACAGTGATTTTCGACGCGGAGTTCGGCGAGCGGCTCGCCGGGATCCGCGACGAGGTGCCTGCCCGGACGTACGTAGCGCGGGCCGGCTCGGACGCTGCCGCACCGGGGTGGGCCGTGCCGCTGGAGGAATTCGCCTTCGGCGGGGCGGACGGCGAGTTCCCCGACGTCGGCCCGGACGAGCCGCTCACCCTGATGTACACCTCCGGCACCACCGGCCGCCCGAAGGGCGCGCTGCTTTCGCACCGCAATGCGGTGTGGATCGGCACGATCCAGGCCCTGAGCTGGAAGTTCGACCGCACCACGGTCGCGCTCACCCAGGGCCCGCTGTTCCACGCGGGCGGTTTCGAGGTGCTGCTCCTGCCCGCGTTGCTGAGACACGGCACCGCCGTCACCTTCCCGTCCGGCGGATTCACTTTGGAATCGATGCTCGCGGCGGCCCGCCGCCATTCGGCGACGGCCATGCTGGTCTACTCGTTCATGCTCGCCGAATTCGGCGGGATCGACGGGCTGGAGGCGCTGGTTCCGCCGTCCCTGCGCCGGATCGTCACCGGCGGCGACACGATCATGCCGTGGGTGTACGACGTGGTCGAGAAGAGGCTGCCGGGCGTGAACCTGACCCAGTCCTACAGCCTCACCGAAGGCGGGGCGGTCGCGCTGCACCTGGACCACACGGTCGCCAGGGGCAGGGAAACGAGCGTCGGCGTGCCGCAGCCGATGACCCAGGTGCGCATCGTCGACCCGCTCGGGACGGAGGTGCCGACCGGCGAGGTCGGCGAAATCCACCTCCGCAGCCCCGGGGTCGGCATCGGCTACTGGAACCGCCCGGAGGAGACCGCGGAGACGTTCGCGGGCGGCTGGTGCCGCACCGGCGACCTCGGCCGGGTCGACGCCGACGGGTTCGTGACGCTCGCCGGGCGGGCCAAGGACATGATCCGCACCGGCGGCGAGAACGTCTATCCGGCCGAGGTGGAGAAGGTCCTCACCGGTCATCCCGGAGTGCACGACGCCGCGCTGATCGGCGTGCCCGACGCGAAACTGGCGGAGGTCGGCTGCGCGGTCGTGGTAGCGGAACCCGGTGCGTCGCCGTGCGAAGAGGACCTGCGCCGCTACCTCGCCGAACGGCTCGCGAAGTACAAGATCCCCCGGTACTTCGCCTTCGTTCGCGAACTCCCGCGCACCGCCTCCGGAAAAGTTGTGAAGTACCTGATGAAGGAAACCTACGCGAACCTCGGCGAGCGCCTCGGCGCTCCCGCGGGAGGAGAAGACCCGGCATGACCCAGACCGGCCGAGCGGCCCTGTTCTTCGGGCCCGGCGCGAAACTCGAACTGGCCGAACTCCCCGTTCCCGAACCGGAGCCCGGTGCGCTGGTGATGCGCGTGACCCGAGCGAACATCTGCGGTTCGGACGTGCACATCTGGCGCGGCGACGGAGCGCTCGCCGACCGGGGCCGCCGCGAGGACGGCCGGGTGATCGGCCACGAGATGACCGGCGTCGTGCACAGTCTCGGGCCGGGCGTGGACCGGGACTGGTCCGGTGCGCCCCTGCGGCCGGGCGACCGGATCGTGTGCCAGTACTTCGCGCCCTGCGGGCGGTGCCGGCTGTGCTTGCGGGGCCGTGCCGAAGCGTGTCTGCGGCAGCACCGCGCGTTCGTCGGCAAACCGTCGGAGTTCCCGCACTTCCGCGGCGCGTTCGCGGACTATTTCTACGTGCGCCCGACGATGGCCGTGTTCAAAGTCCCGGACGAGGTCGGCGACGTCCTGGCCGCTGGAGTGAACTGCGCGCTCGCCCAGATGGTGATGGCGTTCGACCGCGCGCAGGTGTCGATGGGGGACCGCGTTGTCGTCCAGGGCGCGGGCGGACTCGGTCTCTACGGCGCCGCGCTCGCGCGGGAATGCGGCGCGGGCCAGGTCGTCGTGATCGACGGAGTGGACGAGCGGCTGGCTCTGGCGCGGCAGATGGGCGCCGACGAGACAGTCGACTTCCGCGAGTTCGGGTCGCCGGAGGACCGTGCCGCCCGGGTACGGGAACTCACCGACGGCGGCGGCGACGTCGTGTTCGAACTCGCCGGGCACCCGTCGGCGATCCCGGAGGGGATCCGGATGACCGCACGCGGCGGGAAGTACCTGGAGCTGGGCACCTTCTACGAGGGCACGCCGGTCGAGGTGGACCCCGGTTACCTGGTCATGAACAACATCACGCTGCAGGCGGTGTCCTTCTACGACGCGCGCAGCCTCGCCGGGGCCCTGGCTTTCCTCGCGCGCCGCGCGGGGGACCTGCCCCTGGCGCGGGCCGCCGCGGATTACCCGCTGGAAGCGATCAACGAAGCGCTGGCGGACCAGGCCGCGGGCAAAGCTGCCCGGGCGTCGCTGGTCATGTCCTGAGCCGGCGACCGGACGAGAACGGAGACGGCGAGTTGTCGAACTCGATCGAGATCGCGGGTGCCGAGGTCGGGCACCTGGACGAGGTGTACGTCGGCGGCGAATGGCTGCCCGCGAGCGGCGGCCGGTACGAGATCGTGTCGCCCGCCGATGAAAAGGTCGTCGCCGAAGTCGGGCTGCCGGGAACGGATCAGGCCGAGGCGGCGGTGACCGCGGCGCACGAGCAGGGATTGACCTCGTGGGCCCGCTTGCCCGTCGCGGAACGAGTCGAGGCCGTCCGGCGTTTCTGTGCGGCCATGGAAGAACGGCTCCCGGAGATGGGCGCGGTGTGGGCGGTCGAAGCCGGGATGCCGGTGCGCTACAGCGCGACCCTGCACCGCTTCGGCGCCGTCGGGGCGTGGACCGCGGCACTCGACCAGGCCGAGGACGCGCTGCGGCCGGAACGGCGCAGCACCCCGCTCGGCGACGTGCTCGTGACGCACGAACCGGCCGGAGTGGTCGCGGGGATCATGGCCTACAACGGCCCATTGGTCACGATGGCCACCAAGATCATTCCCGCGCTGCTCGCCGGGTGCCCGGTGATCGTGAAAGCGGCGGTGGAGTCGCAGCTGATCATGCGCCTGGTCGCCGAGTGCGCCGAAGCAGCAGGCTTCCCGTCCGGGACACTGTCCATTCTGGCCGGGAACACTGACGTCGCTCGTGCGCTGTCGGCCGACCCGCGCGTCGACCTGGTCTCCCTGACCGGCGGACGTGTGGCCGCGCAGGACATCATCGAATCGACCCGCGGCCGGTTCGCCCGCACGCATCTGGAGCTCGGCGGGAAATCGCCCGCGCTCATCCTGCCGGACGCCCCGCTGGAGAAGGTGCTGCGCAGCCTCGTCCCCGGCGCGACCGGCGGGACCGGTCAAGTCTGCGCCCTGCTCACCCGCGTGCTCGTCCCCGAATCGAGGCACGACGAAGTCGTCGACGCGATGACCGCCGCGTGGTCGCGGCTGAAGATCGGCGATCCGCTCGACTGCGGCACCGACATCGGCCCGCTCGCCAACGCGGCTGCCCTCGCGCGCACCGAACGGGCCGTCGAGCGCGCCGTCGCGGAAGGCGGCCGCGTCGTGGCCGGGGGAGAGCGCCCGCCTGGCCCCGGGTGGTGGTTCGAGCCCGCCATCGTGACCGACGTCCAGCGGGGGTCGGACCTCGCCCGGAACGAGGTTTTCGGCCCGGTCACGGCGGTGCTGACCTACACGGATCTGGACGACGGCATCGCGCTCGCCAACGACACCTCCTACGGCCTCGCCGCGACGGTCTACACGACCGACCTCGAACGCGGCCAGTACTGCGCGGACCGCATCACCGCGGGCTCGGTCGCGTTGAATTCGTTCGGCCCGAGCGTCGCCGCGCCGTGGGGAGGACGGAAGGGGTCCGGCTGGGGACGGGAAGGCGGGCCTGAGGGAATCCGGGAATTCGCCGAGACCAAGCAGATCCTCCTCGGACCTGGCCTCTCCTGACCGCGGCCGTCCGCCGCCGCTGCCGCGCTTGACGTACCTCTACTCGAAGCTTAATATAAAATATTATTTCGACGGCGAGGAGGTGCGCGATGGCGCCTCGGACAGATCCGGACCTGAGCCGCCGGGCATTGGCCCTCCTCCGCGTTGTGGCCGCCGGGCGGGCCGAGATCACGTGCAGCCGCGAGCCAGACATGTTCGTCGACGGCGTGGCGTGCTGCGACCAGTACGCCGCGCACGCGCTCGCCCATCGGGGGCTGATCGTCCAAACCGGACCTGCGGCGCTCGGGAAGCGGGTCCGCGCCCGCCTCACACCGGCCGGTGCGGCGGCGCTGGGGGCGGCTCAGGCGGCCTGAAAAAGCAACGGGCAGTACCGCGGTTGAACGGGCCGCGGTACTGCCCGTCTCCATGTCCGCCCCCGTAATCGCCATCGCCTCGCGGAAAAGGGATGAATATATTCTCAACAGTTCCGCAGCCAGTACGCCACCGCCTCCGCGCGGTTCGCCGCGTCGAGCTTGCGCAGGATGTGCGTGATGTGCGTCTTCACGGTCCCCTCCGAGATCGAGAGCTTCCGCGCGATCGCCCGGTTCGCGTCGCCGCGGGCCATCAGGTCGATCACTTCCGCCTCCCGTGCCGACAGCAGCGGGTGCGGCGCCGGTCCGGGAGGCGGGGGGCCGATGCGCACGTCGGCGGCCAGCCGGGACATTCCTTGCTGCAGCGACGCCAGTCCTTCGAGGACGGACACCCGGGCCAGCGTCTCGCTCACGCCTTCCGCGTACAGGTTCAACACGGCACGGTCGGTGGCATCGACCTCGCGGCGAGGAGAGTAGTAGCTGTCCGCGTGCAGCAGTCCGACGACCTTCCCGTACGCCTGCAGCGGCGCGACGGCATACGAGGTGCAGCCGGACATCGAGACCAGCTGCCGGTTCACGCGCGGGTTCTCCTGCACGTCGTAGACGAGGCCGGCGCGGGCCTGGTGCACGACGTCGGATTCGACCAGCGAGCCGTCGAGCCGCGGCGGGGCCTCGCGGCCGGCGGCGAGCATTTCCGCCGCCAGCCGGGGATCCTGCTCGATCACCATGCGCCGCAGCATCCAGGTCGCGTCGTCCACTGTGGACACGAGAACCCGGTCGAACCCGATCGTGCAAGCTTCCTCGGCGGCGCGCGAGAGCACCTCGTCGGCGGTCGGGCAGGCGTGCAGGCGGGTCAGGGCGCGGCGGACCCGGCGCATCGTCGCGACCCCGTCGGCGACGCGGGCATCGTCCACCCGGGACTCCAGGTCTCGGACCCGGGCCAGCAGTGCGGTCAGCCCGGGCAGCCGCTCGGGGGCGGGAGCCGAGCCGAGTTCGGCCATCGTCGCGTCCCACACCTGGCCCAGCAGCCGTTTGGCGGGCAGCACCTCCGCGCAGCGGCCGACCGGCAGCATCCGGTCGAGCGCGGCACCCGCGTCCCGTCCCAGTGCGCGCACCTCCTCGGCGAGTCCGGCGTCGAGACGGACGCTGTCGAGCCGCGGAAAGCCGGTCGCGTTCATGGGCAGCTCCCTTGCCGAAAGTGCGCATATTATATATCGGAGGCTTCGAGCGGGCCAGCCGAGCGATCGGCCGTACGGGGTAGCGGAATACGACCGGCGGCAGATGCGGCGGCCCGGTGACCGCGGACACACTGGCCGCGCTGTCCACCCATCGAACCGGGAATCCCATGACTACCGCATCAGTGGCAACGAAGCCACGCGTGTCCCTGCGGGCACGCCTCGGCGGCTTCGACCAGACCTATCTGGTACTCGTCATCACCGTGCTGCTCGCGCTCGCCGCGGGAGCCACGACGACGAATTTCCTCACCGCAGGCAATTTCGGCAGCATTCTCAACCTGTCCGCCGCGTTCGGCATCCTCGCGATCGGCGAGGCGATCGTCATCCTCGGCAAGGGGCTGGACCTTTCGGTGGCGGGGATTGGGCTCGGCTGTGCGCAGGCGACGCTCGCGTTCGTCAGCGAGGGCATGCCGGAATGGCAGGCGATCGCGCTGATGACCGCGCTCGCGCTGGCGATCGGGCTCGTCAACGGCGTGCTCGTCGCCGTGTTCGAGGTGCCCGCGCTCTTCGTGACGCTCGCGACCGGGATGCTGGCGATCGGCGGGATCGACATCCTGTTCCTCACCCAGAACGTCTACGGCGTGCCGGCCGGGTCGTTCCTGGCGCAGCTCAGCGGCGGGTCCGTGCTCGGCGTGCCGCGTCCCGTGCTGATCGCGGCGGGTGCGTTCCTGCTCGCCTGGCTGTTCGTCGCCTTCACCTCGCCCGGGCGGCTGATCCGCGCGATGGGCGACAACTTCGAGACCGCCCGGTCGACCGGCGCTCCGGTGCGGCCGCTGCAGATCCTCACCTACGTGCTGTCCGCGCTGCTCGCCGCGCTGGCCGGGTTCGTGACGGTGTCGATCCAGGGCAGCGTGCAGACGACCGTGACGTCCTTCGACCCGATCCTTTTCACCGCGCTGACGGTGGTGGTGATCGGCGGAGTCTCGCTGTCCGGCGGGCGCGGCACGATCCTGGGCGTCCTCGCCGGGGCGCTGTTCGTGGGCGTGCTCAACAACCTGCTGGTACTGCACGGGCTGAGCACGGCCGTGCAGGACCTGATCCGCGGCGCGGTGCTGGCGGCCGCGATCGCGTTCGACGCGTGGCTGCGTCCGCGCAACGAGGAAACCGAGAAATCCGGGGAACTGTGACCGGCAATGCCGCCGGGGAACGGAAGAAGAAGCACATGAAGATCACCAGGAAACTGCTCGTGCTCGCCGCGTCGGCGGCGCTGGTCGCGGCGGGCCTGTCCGCCTGCTCGGTCGGCGGCGGGTCGTCGGATTCGGCGGCCGCCGCGACGAACGCGGTGTTCGGCGCGAACGAGCAGTTGATGCCGATGCGGCAGAAATCGCACGACGCGCTGAAGGGCAAGCGGATCGCCTTCGTCCCGATTCTCTACAAGGGCTACAAGCTCACCGAGAACTGGGGCACCACCATGCAGCGCACGTTCGACAACCTCGGGGCCGAGTTCAAGGTCTACGACTCGAACTTCAGCAGCGACCGGATGATCAGCACGATCAACGACCTCATCGCGCGCAAGGCCGCCGACGTGCTCGTGCTGCAGAACCAGGATCTCGGCCTGCTCGACAACGCGATCGACCGGGCGCAGAAGGCGGGCATCTACACCGTGGTGCTCAACATGCCGTCCACCCGGCTCGGCGACTCGTTCGTCGGCGTCGACGTCTACGGCGCGGCGCAGTCGATCGCCAAGCGCGCGATCTCCGATTGCGACGCCCGGCACGCGCCCAAGACGCTGTCGGTGATCGACGGCCCGGGCAACGACCCGGCGTCGATCCTGTGGGGCCAGGGCATCAAGGACGTCGCGCAGGCGCAGGGCTACCAGGTGCTCACCGCGCACTCGCAGTTCCAGAACGCACAGGCGCAGGCCGCGGCCGAATCGGTTCTGCAGCAGCACCAAGGGAAACTGTGCGGTTTCCTGGTGACGTTCGACCTGAACTCGATCACCGTCGGGCAGACAGTGAAGGCGGCGGAAGGCCGGGGCCAGGTGGCTCCGGGCGCGGTCGGCGTGTACACGCTCGACGCGGACGCGGACTGGTGCAATGCGCTCAAGCAAGGCCTGGTGACCGCCTCGGCTGCCTACGACGTCCAGGGCATCGGCGCGGCCGGCGCGGTCGCGGTGCAGAACCTGCTCACCAACGGCGCGAAGCCGGGCAGCGCGCATTCGGTCGGGTACGTGTCGAGCACGGTGGTCGACAAGGCGAACATCGACCAGACCACCATCGCGTGCTACCAGAGCAAGTGAGCGGGGACCGATGACTACGTCTCCGTTCCGGCGCGGGCTGGACGCCTTCGGCATGACCGGCGGCCGGCCGACGGAAAGAATCGCCCGCTACCGCACCGTCTCGGATCTGTTCGAGAAGCGGTGGATGGAAGGCGCGGTGCCGCTGGTGCTGGCGCTCGCGCTGTGTTTTTACGTGCTCGCCACGACCAATGTCGGGGCGGCCAACGCGCCGCTCGTGCTGGACGAGGTGTCCGAGTACGGGCTGCTCGCGATCGGCCTGACCGTGGTGCTGGTCGGCGGCGGCATCGACCTCTCGGTCGGCTCGGTGGTCGGGTTCTGCGGGCTGGGCGCGATGGTCGCGGACCGGGTGTGGCTGTGGCCGACCGCCCTGGTCGTGCCCGCGGCGATCGTCGCGGGTGCGGTGCTCGGGGCGGTGAACGGGTTCCTCATCGCGATCCTGCGGATGCGCCCGTTCATCACCACCCTGGTCACGCTGATCGCCTTCGGCGGCGCGGCCTCGGTGCTGCAGAACGCGAACAGCACGCAGATCGGCGTCACGAAACCGTCGCTCGTGTGGGACTTCCTCAGCGAGGGCCGGGTGCTGGGCGTCCCGACCGCGTGGTTCCTCTTCGCGGTGGTGCTGATCGTGGTCCACCTGGCGCTGACGCGGTCGCGCTGGGGCTGGTGGGTCACCGCGA
Organism: Amycolatopsis sp. Poz14; assembly: GCF_006704225.1. NCBI lineage: Bacteria > Bacillati > Actinomycetota > Actinomycetes > Pseudonocardiales > Pseudonocardiaceae > Amycolatopsis > Amycolatopsis sp. Poz14. Next base: position 6,192,441 of record NZ_JACLHD010000001.1, on the reverse strand, counting down.
CCGGCTCGGACCGCCGGTCCGCGCGGCGCAACGGGATCCCGGTCACCGCCGTGACGTTCTGGACCTACGTGCTGTCTGGCGCGCTCGCTGGGACGGCGGCGATCCTCACCTCGGCGCGGCTGGCCCGGACCGACCCGAACGTCGGCAACAGCTGGGAGATCATCGCGCTGACCGCGGTGGTGCTCGGCGGCGTCAGCATCAAGGGCGGACGCGGTTCGGTGCTCCGCGCGGCGGTCGGTGTCGCGGTGGTGACGATCATCGAGCAGGCGACTGTCTCGGACGGTGCGCAGGGCTCGTACTACACCGTCATCCTCGCCGCGGTGCTGCTCGTGTTCACCGTGCTGGACCTCAAATGGGGCAAGTACCGGCAGCGTGCGGTGGAGAAGCTGAAGATCGACCCGGCACGGCTGCGGCTCGGCCCGCTGGTCGATGTCACGAAGCCGGGCACGGTTTGGTCGCTCAACCGCAGGCTGACCGACGCGCCACCGGTCGGGCTCGGCAAGATCCGCGGCGCGGAGGACTGTGCGGTGGACGCCGAGGGCAACGTCTACTGCGGCGACCAGCGCGGCTGGGTGTGGCGGTTCCGCGGCCTGGACGACACCGAAGGCGAGATCTTCTCGCGCACCGGCGGCTTCCCGTGCGGACACGCGTGGGACGCCGAAGGGCGGCTGGTCGTCGCGGTCGGCGGCATGGGCATCTACCGCATCGGCACCGACGGCGAGCCCGAGCTGGTGGCGAACAAGGTCAAGCGCAGCCCGCTGTCGCTGATCGACGATTCGGGGCTGCGGGCGATCGACGACCTGGACATCGCGCCGGACGGCTCGATCTACGCCTCGGACTTCTCCACCCGCACGAACACCGCGGACTTCCTGCTGGAACTGGTGGAATTCCGGCCGAACGGCCGGGTGATCCGGGTGACGCCGGACGGCAAAACCGAGGTCGTGGTGTCGAACTACGTGTTCCCCAACGGCATCTGCACCGCCCACGACGGCGAGTCGATCCTGATCGCCAGCACCGGGCTGTGCCGCGTCGACCGGCTCTGGATCGCCGGGCCCAGGAAGGGACAGCTGGAACCGGTGCTGGAGAACCTGCCCGGCTACCCGGACAACATCAACCGCTCGTCCGACGGCAATTACTGGATGCCGTTGTGCGCCATGCGCACGCAGATGTCCGACCTGCTGGGCCGCTATCCGGCGGTGCGGCGGCGGATGACCCGCGAGGCGGCGGTCGACAACTGGGTGGTGCCGCAGCTCAACACCTCCTGCGCGGTCAAGTTCAGCGACCGCGGCGAGATCCTCGCCGTGCTGTGGGACGAGACGATGGAGAACTACCCGATGGTGACCGCGGTCAAGGAACGCGACGGCCACCTGTACCTGTGCGGCGTCAGCAACAACCGGATCGGCCGGCTCGAGCTGGACCCGAGCGAGATCGGCGACATCGATCCCGCCGCGGTCCCCGGGACAGCCGTGCGCGCGGCGGCGGAGGCAGTGCGATGAGCCCGGTACTGGACACCGTGAAGGAATGGCTCAACCCGAACTGGGGACGCGCCCGCACGGTGCCCCCGATGGACACCGGGCTGCGGCCGAACCTCCGCCTCGACAGTGCGGCCGAGCTGTTGCCCGCGGGCGAGTACGAGCCGGACGACGTCGTCGTGACAGCCGCCGGGCTGGCTTTCAGCAGCGGCAACGACGTCTTCGCCGTGCGCGCGGACGAAGTGACGCGGCTGGTCTCGTTCGGCGGCCCGGTGACGGCGCTGACCGTGCGAGACGATCAGATCGTCGCTGCGGTCGAAGGGCGCGGCCTGGTTTCGGTGGCGCAGTCCGGCGAAACCGAGGATCTCTGCACGGACGCGCCGGTCGCCGGTTGCGTTACCGCGCTCGCGACCGACGGGGCCGCGCTGCTGGCGACTGTCGGCTCGACGAAGGTCTCGGAATGGTCCCGGGCGCTGGTCTCCGGAGACCGGTCGGGCCTGCTGGTGCGGGTCGACGGTGCGCGGGCGGAGGTGGTCGCGGAGCGTCTCGCCTGGCCGTCGGGCGTTGGCGTGGCGGCGGGTGAAGTGCTGCTGTCGCTGAGCCTGGACCACCGCATCGAAGCGCGCTCCGCGCCGGGCGGACGAGGCCGGGTGCTGAGCGCGAATCTGCCGGTCTACCCGGGACGGGTGCACGTCGCCGGGGACGATTGGTGGTTCGCCGCGCCCTACATCCGCAACCGGGTCACCGAACTGCTGCTGGACGAACCCGGGCTGCTGGCGGAGATGACGGAGAAGATCAGCCCGGAGGAGTGGTTCGTGCCGAGGCTGCGCGCGGGCGACCCGTTCACCGACACGATGCAAATGGGGCAGCTGCGCGTGCTCGGCGTGGTCAAAAGCTGGGCACCGGCGCGCTCGTGCGGTCTGGTGTTCCGGACGGACTCCACCGGCCGCGTCGCCGAGAGCGCGCACGCGCGGGTCGACAGCCCGCGGCACGGCGTCACCGGCTTGACCGTCCACAACGGACACGTGATCGCCGCCGCCCGCGGCGGCCGGAACCTGCTGCGGCTGGAGGACGCATGAGCACGGTGTTGCGGCTGACGAACGTCAGCAAGCGCTACAGCGGAACGTACGCGCTCGACGGTGTCGACTTCGACGTGCGGGCGGGCGAAATCCACGCGCTGCTCGGCGAGAACGGCGCCGGGAAGTCCACGATGGTCAAGATCGTCTCCGGGGCCGTCGCGCACGACTCCGGCACGCTGGAGGTCGACGGCGTGCCGCGGGCGTTCACCACCCCGCGCGAATCGGTCGAGGCGGGCGTGGCGATGGTCTACCAAGAAGGCTCGCTGGTCGAGTCGATGACCGTCGCGCAGAACCTGTTCATGGGCGACGAGAAGGTGTTCAACAACCTCGGGCACCTGAACGTGGTCGCGCGGGAGCTGCTGGAATCGCACAACTTCCACATCCGCCCGGACGTTCCGGCCGGCGCGCTCGGCGTCGGCCAGAAGCAGATGGTGGAGATCGCCCGCGCGGTGCACCGCAACGCGAAGCTGGTGATCCTGGACGAGCCGACGTCCTCGGTGACACCGGAGGAACGGCTTCAGCTGTTCCTGTCCATGCAGCAGCTGCGCAAGCGCGGGATCGGCGTCATCTTCATCACGCACATGCTGGACGAGGCCTTCGAACAAGCCGACCGGATCACCGTCCTGCGCGACGGCGTGGTCCAGGGAACGCTGGAGAGGCCGGAGTTCAGCCGCGACCGCGTGGTGAAGATGATGGTCGGCCGCACCGTCGAGATGGGGCGGGTGGAGCCGAACCGCGCGCCCGAGCCGGCACCGACGTTGCAGGTCGAGGACGTGACGCTGCTGCCGGTCGTGCGGAACATGGCGTTTTCCGCCTACGCCGGGGAAATCGTCGGCATCTACGGTCTCGTCGGCGCGGGACGCAGCGAGACCGCGATGATCGTCAGCGGGATCCTGAAACGACGGCGGCTGCGCGGCGGCCGGGTGCGGCTGAACGGCGAGCCGGTGCGGTTCCGCACGCCGCGGCAGGCACGCAAAGCCGGGATCGTCTACATCACCGAGGACCGGAAAGCGTCCGGTTTCTTCAGCCATCTCACCATCGCCGACAACATCTACCTCGGGCACCTCTGTGGTGCGCGGCGCCTGCCGTTCCTCTTCCAGCCCGGCTCGCGCAAATCGGTCGCGAAGCGGTTTGTCGAACAGTTCCAGGTCCGCACGCTGCAGCCGACGAAGGCGACCGTCGAGGAGCTGAGCGGCGGGAACCAGCAGAAGATCGTGCTGGCCAAGGGACTGACCCGCAAGCCGCTGGTCGCGATCATCGACGAGCCGACCCGCGGCGTGGACCTCGGCACGATCCCCGAGATCCACGCGATGATCCGGGCGCTGGCCGACGACGGGGTCGCGGTCGTGGTCATCTCCTCGTACCTGCCGGAAATCCAGGCGCTGTCCGACCGCGTGCTCGTGGCGCGCGCAGGCAGCATCGCCGCCGAGTTCTCGCCGGAGGAAGCCGACGAGGAAAGCCTCATGTTCGCCGCGGTGCACTGACCAGAACGGAAATCTGATGCGCGGAGCAATTTTTCAGGGCGACCGGGTCGTCGAGATCCAGGAGTTCGCCGATCCCCAACCCGGCCCGGACGACGTGGTGCTGGAGATGAAGGCGTCCGGCATGTGCGGCAGCGACCTGCACTTCTACCGGGCTCCCGCCGGACAGGCGCTCGCCGCGTTCGGTATGGCCGGCGACGGCGCCGGGATCATCGGCGGGCACGAGCCGTGCGGCGTCGTAGCGGCGATCGGCTCGGCGGTCGACCCGCGCGCGGTGCGGGTGGGGGACCGGATGATGGTCCACCACTACGACGGCTGCGGGTTCTGCGACCTGTGCCGCACCGGCTGGCCGCAGATGTGCGAACGCGGCAACGTCATCTACGGCGCGACCGCGCACGGCGGGCACGCGGACTACCTGAAGGTGCCTGCGCGAACGCTCGTGCCGCTGCCCGACGAGCTCAGTTTCGCCGCCGGAGCCGCGATCTCGTGCGGCACCGGCACCGCGTACGGCGCGCTGACCCGGCTCGAAGTGAACGCGCGTGACACGCTGGCGGTCTTCGGCCAGGGCCCGGTCGGTCAGGCCGCCGTGCAGCTCGCCGCGGCGATGGGCGCGGAGGTCATCGCCGTCGACATCGCCGCGGAACGGGTGGCGCGGGCGAAGGAGTTCGGTGCGGCGCACGCGATCGACTCCACCGCCGCCGATCCGGTCGAAGCGATCCGGGAGATGACCGGCGGCAAGGGCGTGACCAAGGCGCTCGACTGCTCCGGCGCGCCGCCCGCACGGGCCGCGGCGGTGAAGTCGGCGGCGAAGTGGGGCGCGGTGGCGTTTGTCGGCGAAGGTTCGACGGTGACGCTCGACGTCAGCCCGGACCTGATCCGCAAGCAGCTCACGATCATGGGCTCGTACACGTTCTCGCCGGTCGGCCAGGCGGACTGTGCCCGGTTCATCGCCCGGCACGGCGTCGAGGCGGACCGGGTCTTCACCGATCGCTGGCGGCTCGACGACGTGGTCGAGGCTTACACCGCGTTCGACAAGCAGACCGGCGGCAAGGCGGTCATCGAGTTCTGAAACCACGAAAGCGCCGACGGGTTCTTGAAGACCCGTCGGCGCTTTCGCGTCGCTTCAGACCCGCAGCAGCTTGGCGAATTCGGCGACCGGCTGGTCGAGGGGGCCGTCCTTGATCGCGTGCAGCAGTTCAGCTCGCCGGTCCGCGGGCAGCGCCGAGGACAGCACGTCGTGGAACTTTGCGTCCAGATCGGCCTGGGACATCGGGTTTTCCGCGGTGCCGACGGGATTGTCCACGAACACGTGCTCGGTCGTGCCGTCCCGATAGGACACGGTCAGGTCCGCGACCCAGCGTCCGGCGTACTGCTCGTCCAGGTCCGGGCACACCTCGATCTTCACCTTGCGGGCCAGCGCGGCGACGTCGCTGTTCTCGCCGAGGTCCAGCTGACCGGCCAGGTAGGCCTGATGGGTGGAGAAGCCGTTGCCGCGGCCGAGCATCGAGAGCGCGAACTGGAACGGCAGGCTGTACTGCAGGTGCTCGATGATCGTCGGGGCGTAGGCGTGCCGGTTCTGGTTGCCGATGATGACGTCGCCGCCGGTCTGGATGCCCAGCAGCACGGACTCGACGTGGTCCGGATTCCCGGTCAGCTGCCGCGCGCCATCGACGTACGCGTGGTTGATGCCGCAGCAGCAGTAGGGCTTGAGCCAGATCCGGGACACCTCGAAGGTCCGTTCGAGTCCGAAATGGACTCCCGCCGCGTCGCCGACGTCCAGCCCGGCGAAGGCGCGGAAGAATCCTTTGCCTCCGGTGAGGAAGGTCGTCGGACCGGTGATCCCGGCGGCCGCCAGTTCTGCCGCGCGGATGCCGTTCCGGGTGCCGATGCCGGAGTGCACGCGTTTGATGGATCCGCCGCCGGAGGTGTACTCGGTGGTGCCGGAGGCGTGGCTGAGCGCGATCGACAGCGCGTGCCCGGTGGTCTCCCCGTCGAAGCCGCGCAGCTTGGCGACCACCGCGGCGGCCCCGAAGGCGGATAGGAGTCCGTGCGGGTGGAACCCGCGGATCAGGAGGGCCGGGTTGGCGAGCGTGCCGATCCGCGTGTAGACCTCGTAGCCCGCGACGACGGCGGTGAGCACGTCGCGCAGGTCCGCGCCGAGCTCTTCGCCGACGGCCAGCGCCGCCGAGACCACGCAGCTGCCCGGATGCGCGGAGCTGGCGCGATGCGCGTCGTCGTACTCGAAGCCGTGCCCGAACGTCGCGTTGACGAACGCCGCGTCGGCCGCGCTCATCGCGTCGCCGCTCGCGACGACGTGCGCGGTCCCCGGAGCGTGGGACGCCCGGGTCACGTCGAGCACGGCCTGGCTCCACGGCAGAGCCGCGCTGCCGACCTGCAGGGCGAGCTGGTCCTGCAGCAGCCTGCGGGCCCCGGCGAGGGCTTCGGCCGGGATCGCCTCGAAGGTCAGGTCGGTCACGAGCCGGGCGGCGGCTTCTTCGACCGGGGAGAAGGTGCTCACTGTGGGTGCCTTTCAGGAGAGGGGCAGGCCGTAGGACTTGAGTTCGACGTAGGCGTCGAAGCCTTCCGGACCCGCCTCGCGGCCGATGCCGCTGTTTTTGAACCCGCCGATCGGCGCGGTGAAGCCGACCGGGTTGCCGTTGACCTCGACGGTGCCGGTGCGGATTCGCCGGGCGACGGCCAGCGCGTGCTCCGGATCGGCGGAGAACACCGACCCGTTGAGTCCGTAGTCGGAGTTGTTGGCGATGGCGACCGCTTCGTCCTCGGTGTCGAAGGTGTGGACGGTGAGGACGGGGCCGAAGATCTCCTCCTGGGCGATCTTCGCGTCCGGGTCGACGTCGGCGAAAACCGCGGGGGAGACGTACCAGCCGCGCTCGAGCCCTTCCGGCCGTCCGCCGCCGGTCAGCAGCGACGCGCCGGACGCCTTGCCGTCGGCCAGATAGCCCTCGACGCGCGTGCGCTGGGCCGCGCTGGCGAGCGGGCCGATCTCGGTCGCCGGGTCGAACGGGTCGCCGACCGGCATCGACGCGACGAGGTCCACCAGCCGGTCGTGGAGTTCGTCCCGGCGCGAGCGGGCGACGACGATGCGGGTCTTGTTGCTGCAGACCTGGCCGGTGTTGCGCAGCGACACGGCGCGGACGGCGGCGATCGCGGCGTCGAGGTCGGCGTCGCCGAGCAGCACCGCCGCGGACTTCCCGCCGAGTTCGAGCGTGCACCGGCGCAGGTCCTGCCCGCACAGCGCGCCGATCCGGCGGCCGGCCGCGGTGGAGCCGGTGAACGACACCTTGTCCACGCCGCGGTGCCGGACCAGGTATTCGCTGACCTCCCGCCCCGCCGGAACGATGTTGACCACCCCGTCGGGCAGCCCGATCCGTTCCAGCAGGTGGCCGAGAAGGTAGGCGTCCAGCGGCGTCTCCGGGGACGGTTTGAGCACCACGGTGCACCCGGCCAGCAACGCGGGGGCCAGCTTGATCATCGTGATCAGCAGCGGCGCGTTCCACGGCACGATCGCGGCGACCACGCCGACCGGCTCCCGCGTGACGAGCGCGTGCCCGGTCGCCGAGCGGCGGCTGTCCTGCCACGGGTAGTCCGGCGCGAGGTCGAGGAACGCGTCGAGGAGAAGCCGGGGGCCGATCGCCTGCATCTTCGTCGACAGCGTGATCGGGCAGCCCATCTCGGCGCTGACCAGATGCGCGATGTCGGTTTCGTGCTCGGCGAGTGCGGCGCTGAGCTTGCGCAGCACGGCGATGCGCTCGCCGAGCGCCATCCGCGGCCACGGACCGTGGTCGAACGCGTGTCGCGCGGCGGAGACGGCGGTGTCGATGTCCGCTTCGGTGCCCTCGGCGACCTGGGCGAGAACCTCCTCGGTCGAGGGGGAGACCACGTCGAAAACCCGGCCGGACGCGGGTGCCGCCCATTTGCCGTCGAGGAAGAGCTTGTCGTAGTGGCCTTGCCACAGCGGGGGTTGCGCGGGCATCAGGGCACGCTCCTTGCCGGTCCGGGGAAGTCTTCCGGAAGCATACGTAATATAAAATATCTAGACCAGGTTTTCGGGCGACCGGTCCGGCGGGTTGACGCGCGTACCGCTAGATAATATAAAATATTATCTAGACCCACCCCTGAGCGAAGGCGGGCGACATGCAGCACAAGCCACTCGACGGCATCCGGATCCTGGAGATCGGGGGCTACATCTCGCTCCCGTTCGGCACCTCGATGCTGTGCGGCCTCGGCGCGGAGGTCGTCAAGGTGGAGAAGCCGGTCCACGGCGAGGACTTCCGGCGGCGGATGAACGACGGCAGCCCGTACTTCCGGCAGTACAACGCGGGCAAGCGCAGCCTGTCGGTCGACCTCAAGACCGCCGAGGGGGTCGAACTGGTCAAGGCGCTGGTGCCGCGTTTCGACGTCGTCCTGGAGAACCTCCGCCCCGGCAAACTGGCCGCGATGGGCCTCGGCCCGGAGGACTGCCGGGCGCTGCGCCCGGACCTCGTCTACGGCTCGGTGACCGGGTTCGGCACCACCGGGCCGCTGGCCGACCGGCCCGCCTACGACACGATCGGGCACGCGTTCGGCGGCCTCTACTCGCTGTTCAGCGACGACGGGCAGCCCCAGCTGGCGGGCGGGCTGAGCGCGGACCTGGTCACCGGGCTGACCACGGCGGCCGGCGTGCTCGCCGCGCTCGTCGGCCGCCTGAAGACCGGACAGCCGCAGCGGATGGAAACCTCGATCATGGAAGCGGTCAGCACCCTGACCGCCGACGGCATCACCCAGGCCTTCGAACTCGGCCGCGACCCCAGCCGCACGAGCAGGCATCCGCAGGCGCAGAACTTCTGCGTGCCCACGTCGACGGGGGAGTACCTCGCGGTGCACCTGTCGTCGTCGCAGAAGTTCTGGCAGTCGCTGTGCCGCGCGCTGGAGCGCACCGACCTGCTGGAGGACCCGCGGTTCGCCGAATACCGGCCGCGCGAGGCGAACTACTTCGAGCTGGTCCCGATCGTCGAGGCGGAGTTCGCGCGCAAGCCCAAGGAGCACTGGGAGCGCGTGCTGACCGAGCACGACGTGCCGTTCGCGCCGGTGCTGTCCATGACCGGCTACCTCGACCACCCGCAGGTGCGGCACCTGGACATCGCCGACCGCCAGCCGGACGGCCTCGCGCTGCTCCGCCCGCCGTGGACGTTCGACGGCGCGCGTCCGGACCGCTCTTCCGCCGCGCCGAAGGTGGGCGCCGATTCCCGTGCGGTCGCCGGCGAGGTGCTGGCGGCCGAGGACGTCGAAAAGCTGTTCGCGACCGGCGTCCTGTACGAATCCTGACCGACGACTGGAGAACACTGATGAAGCCGTATCGTTCCATGCTTTTCGTGCCCGGCCACAAGGCTTCGTGGGCCGACAAGGGTCTCGCGTCCGGCGCCGACGCGCTGATCCTCGACCTCGAGGACTCCGTGCCCGTCGCGAGCAAGGACGACGCGCGCCCGGTCGTCGCGGAGACGATCGACCGCCTGCACGCCCAGGGCGTCCGCCCGGACGTCTGGGTGCGGCCGAACGCGTCGGTCAGCGGCCTTCAGGGCGCGGACCTCGAGGCGGTCGTCCGGCCCGGACTGGCCGGGCTGTTCCTGCCGAAGGTGTTCGACGCCGAGGAACTGATCCGCATCGACGCGGTCGTGACGCATCTCGAAGCGCGCGAAGGGCTGCCTGCCGGGAGCGTGGGGCTGATCGTCAGCTACGAGACCGCGGCGTCGATGGCGCACTGCGAGGAGATCGCCGCCGCGTCGCCCCGGGTGTCCAGCCTGCTCGGCGCGACCGGACCGAGCGCCGACGTCGGCCGTGAACTGGGCTTCGAGTTCACCCCGGCCGGCCTGGAGACGCTCTACCTGCGCAGCCGGATCGTCCTCGCCGCCCGCGCGGCTGGGCTGCACCATCCGGTCGCGGGGGTCTGGCAGGACATCCGCGATCTCGATGGCGCCCGCCAGTTCTGCCTGGACAACAAACAGCTCGGCTACCGCGGCATGGTCTGCATCCACCCGTCGCACGTGGCGATCGCCAACGAGGTGTTCACGCCGACGCCCGAGGCGGTCGACCACTCGCGCCGGTTGATCGACGCCTTCCGCGCGGCCGAGGCGACGGGCAGCGCGGCGGTGGACTTCGAAGGGCAGCACGTGGACATCGCGCACGTGAAGACGGCGGAGGGGATCGTCGCGCAGGCGGAGGCGATCGCGGCGAACGCTTGATCGGGCACGGTGCCGGTTTCCCGCGCGGGAAACCGGCACCGTCTTGTGCGGGCTATTCGGTCTCGTCGTCGGCCCAGAGGCCGCGTTCTTCGAGCATGCGCACGACGTTGTCCGCGCCGTCGAGGATGTGCCGTTCGGCGATCGTGCGCGCCTTGCGGACGTGCCTGCCGCGCAGCGCCTGCAGCAGTTCCGCGTGGTCGGCGAGGGTGTGCTCGACGTGGCCTTCGATGGAGGCGTAGAAGCGGTTCGGCAGGTGCTTGACCACCGAGCTGAGCAGCAGCGTCAGCCGGTGGGAGTCGGCGGCGAGGTTGAGCTGGCGGTGGAACTCGTGGCCGAGGCGGGTGATGGCGTCCTGGTCGCCGGCGTCGGCGGCCTTCGCGAAGTCCTCGTTGATCGCTTCGAGCCGGGAGAGCTGATCCGGCGTGATCTTCTTGGCGGCTCGCGCGGCCAGCTCCGCGGAGAACTGGGCCTGGGCCCAGAACAGGTCGCGCACGTCCTGGCGCGACACCGGCGCGACGACGAACCCGCGGCGCGGCACGAGTTCCACGAAGCCCTCGCTGCGCAAGGAAAGCAGGCCCTCGCGCACCGGCGTGTTGCTCACCCCGACCGCCTCGGCGATCGGTTCGGTGCGGAGGAATTCGCCCGGTTTGACGTCCCCGGACATGATCAGTTCCCGGACGTAGGTCGCGACTTCCTCCGGCAGCTGCTGGCGGCGGTCGCCGCCGCGCAGCCGGGTCAGTTCGTCGGCCACGGGCCACCTCCGTAGAAGAACCGTCCAGTAAAGAACATGATATATGGATTGCGGGCGATTATGGCACGGCGGGCAGGCTCGCGGGCGCACCGACCTGCCGGGGATCGACCGGTGCGGCGGCGAGCAGCGCGGTCCCGCTGACCGTGCCGAGCGGCCCTCGGCGGTCGAACACCGCGGCGGTCGTGACCGCCACGCCGTCGTGCTCGACGCGGTGGTCGGTGGTGAGGCCGAGCTCCAGGTCGTCCGCGGGAACGCGGCCGAGGGTGAGGGTCAGGTCGGCGTTGATGAATTCCAAGCCCGTGTCACCCCAGTTGGTCACGAGGTTCACCAGATCGGCCACGGTCGCCGCGTGCTGGAACGGGGTGGGCCGTTCGCCGCGCACGATCTCCTGCGGGAACACCCACAGCGTCTTGCGCGCGGAATTCTGGTGCGGCTCGGGCGATCCGGTCCAGCCGACGCCTTCGCTGTGGAACACGCGCGGTTCTTCGGTCGCGGGACGCAGGTCCGGCGGAGGTGTCAACGGGCGTTCGCTCTGGGCCCATACCGTGCCGGTAGCGGGGGAGCCCGCGGCGAGGAACAGCCCGGACGCCTTGCCGACGAGAATGTCTCCCTGCCGCAACGTCGCTTCGACAACGCAAAGCCGACGGCCGCGACGGACGATCTCCGCGCGCGCGACGGAAGGGACGAAACCAGCCGGGCGCAACAGGTCGACCGTCCATCGGGCAGGACGGAACACTCCTTGGCCGACCGCGCTCTCGGCGGCGCGGGCGAGTGCCCCGCTGGTCGCCATCCCGCGCAGCTGACTGCCGCCGCCCCAGCTGGCGCGCGCTTCGGGCAGCGGGTGCAGGAGTTCGCCGCCGGGGCCGGGCTCCGCGGTGAAGAAGGCCATGGTCACCTGGTAAATATAACATTTTATATGTGATGTTGTGAAGAGCGCTGGCGCGCCGACCCTTGCTGTGCCGGCGAAGAATACATAATATGTAATCATGCTGAGGTGGATCCCCGAGGAGTGCCGATGAAGACCGAGACCGCGCCGCCCGGACCGCTGGCCGGGGTGCGAGCCGTCGCGCTCGCCGGGATGGGCCCGGCGCCGTTCGCGAGCATGCTGCTGGCCGATCTCGGCGCGGAGGTCGTGCGGGTGGCGCGTCCGGCCGGCCGGTCCGGCCGCGCGCTCGGCCAGACCGAGGGCATGGCCGCCGAGCACGATCTCGCCAACCGGGGCGTCGGCACCGTCCAGGCTGATCTCAAATCGGCCGACGGCGTGCGCGCGGTGCGGCGGCTGGCCGAAGCGGCCGACGTGTTCATCGAGGGGTACCGCCCCGGCGTTGCGGAGCGCCTCGGGCTGGGGCCGGAGGTTCTGCTGGCCGGGAATCCCGCGCTCGTGTACGCGCGCCTGACCGGGTATGGCCAGTCCGGGCCGCTCGCGCAGCAGGCAGGCCACGACATCAATTACGTCGCCCAGAGCGGCGCGCTGCACGCGATGGCCCGGGAAGGCGACGCGCCGCGCCCTCCGGTCAACCTGCTCGGCGACTACGCGGGCGGGGCGCTCGTCGCCGCCTTCGGCATCGTGAGCGCACTGCTCGAAACGCGGTCGTCGGGCCGGGGCCAGGTGCTCGACGCGGCGATGCTCGACGGCGTCGCCTTGCTGACCGCCAAACTGCAGGGCCTGCGCGCGGCCGGCCGCTACTCCGACGAACCCGGTACGAACTACCTCGATTCCGGCGCGCCGTTCTACGACACCTACCGCTGCGCCGACGGCCGGTATGTCGCGGTCGGCGCGCTGGAGCCCGATTTCTACCGGGAGTTCGTCTCCCGCCTCGGCGTCGACACGACCGAGTGGCCCGACCAGGACGACCGCACGGCCTGGCCTCGGCTGCGCTCGCTCATCGCGTCCGCGTTCGCCGCGAAGGACCGGGACGAATGGGCTCGCATCTACGCGGGGACCGATGCGTGCGTCACGCCGGTGCTCACCTTCGACGAGGCGGCCCAGCATCCGCACAACGCCGAACGGGCAGTGTTCGACCGGGTCGGCGACGTCCTCCACCCGCGTCCGGCCCCGCGGTTCAGCCGGACTCCGGCGCGCGAGCCGTCCGCTCCCGAGGCCGCGGTACTGGACCTGGACCGGCTGCTGACGGCGTGGACGCGACCCCGGGCGCAGTCGGCCTGACCGCGGGAAACCGCCCGTCAGCAGCGCGGGCGGGCGGTTTCCGACGGCAGCATCCCGAACCGCTCGCGATACTGCTGCGCGAACCGGCCGGGGTGGTAGAAGCCCCAGCGCGCCGCGACGTCCGTGACCGAGTCCGCCGCGCCGGACAGCAGCTCCCGGTGCACCCGGTCCAGCCGGACCGCGCGGAGGTAGGCCATCGGGGATTTGCCTACCGCCTCCTGAAAACCCGCCTGCAGCGCCCGGGGGCTGACGGCGGCCATGGCGGCCAGGTCCGCGGTCGTGAGGGGCTTCTCGGGATTGCGGTCGAGATAGTCGACGATTTCCCGGATGCGCGATCCTCGGGTGTGCGCGGGGCGGCTGTGCAGCCTCGCGCTGAGGCTGCTGGGCACGGTCATGAGCAGCTGGGTCATCAGCGCCGACTCGAACTCGTGGCACGCGGCGGGAACGGTGGCGAGCCCGCCGTCGCGGCTCAGTTCGGCGTAGAGGAAGCCCACGGTCGCGAGGAACGCCTGTGCGGTGCTGGACCGCAGGGAGAACGTGAGGTCGAAGTCGATCTCCTCGCGGACCGGTTGCCCGGTCAGTTTCGCCGCGTGCGCCTCGAGCAGGTCTTTCGGCAGTTTGACGTGGTACTGCCACGAATCCGCGCTCCACCGCACCAGGACCGGGGACTGCGGCACGAAGGCCACTCCGGCCTCGCCCGCCGCGAACGTCCGGTGCGCGCCGTGCTGCTCCGCCGTGCTCGTGCCGGTGGCGGGCAGGTTGACGTGATAGCACAGCCGCATCGGCGGACCGACGATCGTGGTTTCCGCGCCGTAGGCCATCCGGCCGATCGTGAGGTGCGCCGACGGTGCGAGGTCGAGCCGGAACCGCATGCCCGCGCGGTCCGAGACCCGCACGTCGTGGCTCGCGAAGGCGCGCGTCACCTGCTCGCGCGCGGTCTCGAGGTCGGCGGTGCGGAAGCGAACCGGTCCGGGCGGCACGGCGGGCCGCGGGCGATCAGGCATCGGCGCCTCCTCGGGTCGTCCCAGACGGTCGTCAAGAATATATGATATGCACAACGCGGCTAGACGGTGACCAGTCGAGAGTATATTTTATATTTGTTGCGAGACGATCGACCAGGAGCCGCGCCCCGCGCGCGGCGGGGAGAGGACACCGGATGGCAGGCCTGTATTTCGAGGAGTTCGAACCGGGGATGGTCATCGACCACCCGACCCGCCGCACGGTCACCGAGGCGGACAACACGCTGTTCAGCGTCATGACGCTCAATCTGGCTCCGCTGCATCTGGACGCGGAGTACAGCAAGGACAGCATTTACGGCCAGCGGCTGGTGAACTCGCTGTTCATTCTCGGCCTGGTGTCCGGGGTGACGGTGCCGGAGACGACCCAGGGGACGACTCTGGGCAACCTGGGTTTCGAGAAGATCACCTTCCCGAAGCCGGTGTTCCACGGGGACACGATCCACGTGCGGACCGAGATCGTCAGCAAGCGCGAGTCGAAGAGCCGCGGCGATTCCGGCATCGTGATGTTCCGCCACCTCGGCATCAACCAGCGCGACGAGATCGTGTGCGACGCCCTGCGCGCGGGCCTGATGCTGAAGCGGTCCGCCGCCGAGGCGTCCGTCGCGCAGAGCTGAGCGGGAAGGGACCGGACATGGCCGAGGACGAGACAGGCTTCGCCTGGGCGCCGCCGGAAGAGGTGCGGGACCGCAGCCGCTACCTCGCCGCGGTGCGGAAGTGGGGCCTGCCCGGAGACGCGGATGGCGTGTCCGAGGCGAACCGGCGGGCGATCGCCGACCCGGAGTGGTTCTGGCGCGCCGTCGTCGAGGACCTGGACATCGCCTTCGCGGAGCCGTTCGAGCGGGTGCTCGACGAGTCCGAGGGGAAACCGTTCCCTCGCTGGTTCGCCGGGGGCCGGGTCAACGTCGCCGAACTGTGCGCGCACCGGCATGCCCGCGGTGAACTCGCCGGCAAGACCGCCGTGGTCTACGAAGGCGATTCCGGGCAGCGGCGCACGCTGACCTTCGGCGAGCTGGACGAGCAGGTCCGCCGGTTCGCGGCGAACCTGGCCGCGCTCGGCGTCGCCCGGGGCGATCGCGTCGTGCTGTACATGCCTGTGGTGCCCGAAGCGGTCGTGGCGTTCCTGGCGATCGCCATGCTCGGCGCGATCGCGGTGCCGACGTTCAGCGGGTACGCGGCGGACGCGCTCGCCACCCGGCTGCAGGATTCCGAGGCGGTCGCGCTGATCACCGCGGACGGGACGACCCGGCGCGGCAAGGAAGTCCCGCTGAAGGCGACCGCGGACGCGGCACTGGCGGACGCGCCGTCGGTGCGCACGGTCGTGGTGGTCCGCCATCTCGGCATCGACGTGCCGATGACGGTTGGGCGGGACACCTACCTCGATGAGCTGGCCGCTTCGCCCGCGCCGGTCGAAACCGCGCAGACGGAGGCGAACGATCCGCTCACCGTCGTCTACACGTCGGGCACGACCGGCAGGCCGAAGGGGATCGTGCACTCCCACGGCGGGTTCGCGGTGAAGACCGCGGTCGATTTCGCCTACGGCTTCGACGTGCACGCCGACGACGTGGTCTGCTGGATCACCGACCTCGGCTGGCTGGTCGGGCCGATGCTGATGACCGGCCCGCTGCAGCTCGGCGCGACCATCGTGATGATCGAGGGCCTTCCGACGCATCCCACGCCGGACCGGATGTGGGACGTGGTCGAGCGCAACGGCGTGACCGTGCAAGGCATCGCGCCCACCGCGGCGCGCGCGTTGCGTGCCGCGCACGAAAAGCCCCGGCACGAGCTGTCCACTCTGCGCTCGTTCGTCTCCACCGGCGAAGCCTGGGACGAGCCGACCTGGTGGTGGCTGTTCGACGAGGTCGGCAAGCGCCGGGTGCCGATCGTCAACTACAGCGGCGGCACCGAGGTCGGCGGCGGATTGCTGATCGGCTACCCGTTCCTGCCCGCCGAGGCGGCCGCGTTCACCGGACCGCTGCCCGGGGTGGACGCGACGGTGCTCGACGACGAAGGCCGGCCGGTGGCCGGCGCGATCGGCGAGCTGGCCGTGCGCAACACTTTCCCCGGCATGACGCACGCGTTCTGGCACGACCGCGAGCGCTATCTCGAGACCTATTGGGCACGGTTCCCGGACGTGTGGGTGCACGGCGATCTGTCCAGTGTGGACGAACGCGGGCAGTGGCGGATCCACGGCCGGTCCGACGACACGCTCAAGCTGGCCGGCCGCCGCGTCGGACCCGCGGAGATCGAGGCAGCGCTGCTGCGGGACAAGCGGATCGCCGAGGTCGCCGTGATCGGCGCGCCGGACGAACTGCGCGGCCAGCGCGCGGTGGCGTTCGCGGTGCTGCGCGCGGCCGGTCCGGAACCCGAAGATCTGCGCGAGGTCGCGCTGGAGAACGCGGGGAAGTCGTTCGCCCCGGAGGTCTACGTCGTGCCGACGCTGCCCAAGACCAAGAACGGCAAGATCATGCGGCGCGCCATCCGGGCGCGGTTCGTCGGGGCGCCGGTCGGCGACCTGTCGTCGCTGGACCCGGCCACGCCGCTGGAAGACATCCCGGTACTCGCGGAGGAGAACGCGCAATGACCGACCCGGAAAGCAACGTCGAGATCGTCCGGAAGGCGACGCGGGAGCTGGCTCGCAAGTTCGACCACGACTACTGGCTGGACAAAGACCGCAATCACGAATACCCGTGGGAGTTCGTGAAGGCGTTCGCGGCGGGCGGCTGGCTGGGCGCGATGATCCCGGAGGAATACGGCGGCATCGGCCTCGGCCTGGAAGAAGCCGCTGTGATGATGGGCGAGATCTCCGCGTCCGGCGCCGGGATGGCCGGTGGTTCGGCGATCCACTTCTACGTGTTCCCGCCCGCTCCGATCGTCAAGTACGGCTCGGAGGAGATGAAGCGCGAGTACCTGCCGCAGCTGGCGGCGGGGGAGTTGCTGATGGCGTTCGGGGTGACCGAGCCGGACGCCGGGGTGGACACGTCGCGGATCAAGACCAAGGCGACGAAGGTCGACGGCGGGTGGAAGATCAACGGCAAGAAGGTCTTCATCACCAACGCGCAGAACGCCCAGAAGATCCTCCTGCTCGCGCGCACCTCGCCGCGGCGGGAGGACAAGCCGCTGTACGGGATGTCGCTGTTCTTCGCGGACATGGACCGGGATCGCATCACCGTCCGGGAGATCGAGAAGCTCGGCCGCGCCGCGATCGACACGAACGAGCTGTTCATCGACGACCTGTTCGTGCCGGAGGACCGGCTGGTCGGCGAGGTGGACAAGGGGTTCTACTACCTGCTGGACGGGCTGAACCCGGAGCGGATCGTGGTCGGCATGGAAGGCATCGGCCTCGGCCGGGCCGCACTGGACATCGCCACTGAGTACGCGAAGAACCGGGTGGTGTTCGACCGGCCGATCGGGCAGAACCAGGCCGTGGCGCACCCGCTGGCGGATTCGTGGATCCGGCTGGAAGCCGCCGAAGGCATGGTCATGCGGGCGGCGAAGCTGTTCGACGAAGGAAAGCCGTGCGGGCCGGAAGCGGCGGCGGCGAAATACCTGGGCGCTGAGGGCGGTTTCGAGGCCTGCGACCGAGCGTTCTCGACGCTTGGCGGCTACGCGTACGCGAAGGAGTACCACGTCGAGCGGCTGTGGCGAGAGGTTCGCTTGCTGCGCAACGCGCCGTTCTCGCAGGAGATGGTGCGCAACTACATCTCGCAGCAGGTTCTGGGGCTCCCGCGCTCGTACTGAGGTCGCAAATAGTGCGGGGCTCCCGGCAGATCTGCCGGGAGCCCCGCACTTCTCCGTATTGAGCGACTCATCCGGCGACGAGTTCGCCCCGGTCCATTTCGTAGTGGCGGGTTTCCTTGAGCCCGAGCGTGCACACCGCGCTGATCAAGGCCAGCACCGCGAGGAATCCGCCCAGCGCAAGGGATCCGGCGACGCCGATGATCGGGGCGGCCACCAGCGGCGGAACCGCGCCGCCGAGGATGCCCGCGACGTTGTAGCAGAATCCGGCCGCCGTGTACCGGTAGCGGGTGATGAACAGTTCCGGCATGAACGCGCTGACCGGGCCGAACACGAGCCCGGCGAAGACCAGCGTCAGGCAGACCCCGGCGCCGTAGGAGAAGGCGGTGCCGATGTCCAGCACCGGGAACAGGGCGAGTGCCCACGCCACCGAGACGAAGGTGGAGACGAGGATGACCCGCCGCCGGCCGAACCGGTCGGAGAGCACCGCACCGAGGATCATCGAGATGCACCACACGACGCCGGCGAGCACGCCGATCGAAAGCACGGTGGTCTTGGCGAGATGCAGGTGGGCAGTGCCGTAGGAGGCGAGGAAACTGCCGCTGAGGTAGAAGAACGCGAAGACCATGACCAGCACCCCGGACCCGAACAGCATCTGGCGCGGCTGGTTGCGGAACGCTTCCGCGAGCGGTGCGGACGAGGTGCCGGACCGGCTGGCTTCGCGGCGGAACACGGGCGACTCTTCGATCTTCAACCGCACGACGAGGCCGACGGCGATCAGCACGACGCTGGCCACGAACGGGATGCGCCAGCCGTAGCTGATGAAGTCCTCGTTGCTCATGGTGAGCCCGGCGATGAGGAACGTCAGGTTGGCCAGCACGACCGCCACCGCGCCGCCGAGCGAGCCGAACATCGAGTAGAACCCGCGCTTGGCCTTGGGCGCGCTTTCCGCGGCCAGGAGCGTCGCCCCCGCCCATTCGCCGCCGACCGCGAGCCCTTGCAGGACGCGCAGCAGCAAGACCAGCAGGGGAGCGGCAACGCCGATCTGGCCCGCGGTCGGCATGAGTCCGATGAGGACGGTCGAGAGACCCATCAGGAACAGCGTGGTGATCAACGTCTTCTTGCGGCCGACCCGGTCGCCGAAGTGTCCGAACAGGATCGCGCCGAGCGGCCGTCCGAGAAAAGCCACGCCCTGGGTGGCGAACGCGGCCACGGTGCCCGCGGCGGGTCCGAGAGCGGGGAAGAACACGTGCGGGAACACCAGCGCGGAGGCGGTCCCGTAGATCAGGAAGTCGTAATACTCGATCACCGTGCCGGTGCTGCTGGCGATCGCGATGCGGCGCATGTCCTTCTTGGACGCCGCGACGGTGCGGGGCGGCTCGACGCCGGCGGTCTGCTGAGGCTGGTCCATAGCTCTTCCTTGAGGGGCCGAGTGTCAGTCAGAAGTAAAATATAAAATGCAGAGTTCTACTCTCTGTGCCGCGAGCGTGCGTGTCAACCGGCCCGGCGCGATTCAGTGGAAGGCGCTGTGCCAGGTAGTTTTTCGCGAGGTGTGCGCCGGTGCGGAAAAGCGTGCCCCGGTTGCCGCCGAGGCCAGGTCGCGCACGGATCCTGGGAGAGATCCTTCCTAGGAAAGAACCCGAACTGGTACGTCTCCGTGCCGAGCGCGAGTGTGGAAGTCAGACCGGGGAAACGCCCCGGGCCGGACAGAGGAGGCTTCGTGGCCACCGTCGAGCACGTCAAGTTCCGCAACCGCGACATGTACTGGGACATCGCCGCGGATCTGCACTTCCCGCCGGACTTCGACGAGTCCGAGACCTATCCCGCGATCGTCGTGGCCCACCCGATCGGCAGCTGCAAGGAGCAGACCTCCGGCAACGTCTACGCCCCCGCCCTCGCGGAGGCCGGAAACGTGGTCATCGCGTTCGACGCCAGCTTCCAGGGCGCGAGCGGCGGCGAACCGCGGTTCCTCGAGGACCCCGCCCAGCGCGTCCAGGACTTCAGCCGCGTCGTCGACTACCTGGCGACCCTTCCGTACGTCGACGTCGACCGCATCGGCGTGCTCGGCATCTGCGGAGGCGGCGGCTACACCCTCGCGGCAGCGAAGACCGAGAAGCGCTTCAAGGCGGTAGTGTCCGTCACGGGTGCCAACTTCGGCCGCCTGCAGCGAGAGATGGCGAGCCAGAACGGCGGCGTCCTCAAGGCGCTCGCGACGATCGGCCAGCAGCGCACCGCGGAGGCACGCGGCGAGCAGAGCGCAGTCACCGGCTTCCTGCCCGAGACGGCCGAGGCCGCGCAGGCGACCGGCGACATCGACATCATCGAGGCGTTCGAGTACTACCGCACCGACCGCGGCCAAGCAGACCACGGCTGCGTCCTGTTCGAAGCGGCACACGGCACGGCCGCCCTGGGCTGGGACGCGTTCCAGCTGGCCGAGGAACTGCTCGACCAGCCCCTGCTGATCGTGATCGGCGACAAGAACAAGCAGGGCGCGTTCGGCGCGTACCGCGACGGCCACGAGATCTACAAGCGGGCCGCGTCCGCCGACAAGACTCTGCTCGAACTTGACGGCGCCTCGCACTACGACCTGTACGACCGCCCGAACGGGGCTGGCGAGGCATTGAAGACGATCGTGCCGTTCTTCACCGACAAGCTCTGATCATCCGACCGGATGCAGTCCGGGCCAGACCTCGCTCCTCGTGCGGTGTGGCCGAACCCCAGGTCCCCGGAACCGGCGACCTGGGGTTTCGTGCTGTCGAGACGAGTTTCCCGTCGTCGACCGGAACCTGTACTCGACCGCGGCGCGGTGCTGAAAGCCTTAGTGCTGCGGCGAATCCGCCCCAGTAGGCGCGGGATCCGGCGGGTCTCCCTCGAAGCCGTTCGCCCAGTAACGGCCGCGCAGCGAGAGGTTCTGCAGCATCCCGGTGGCCTCTTCCGCCGACATCGGCGCGGGATCCGTTTCCAGCCACCAGCGCAGAACGGCGAGCTGTTCCCCGACCCAAGCCCTGGCCAGCACGCCGAGGTCGATGCGCGGCTGGACATCGTGGTGGTCGGCCCGGGACTTGAACACCGAGCACACCGCGTCGATGCGCGCGTCGGTGAACTGCCGGAGCGCCCGGCCGTCGCCCTCGCCGCGCAGGATGAGCAGGTACAGGTCCCGGTTCTCGCGGGCGTGGCGGAACAGTTCCAGCGCCGGTTTGCCGGTGAAGCCGACTGAGGACGCCGGGACCAGCGGGCGCAGGCGTTCGTCCAGTTCCTCCTGGAGTTCGGTGACGACGTGCCGCAGCAGGGCGTCCTTGTCCGGGTAGTGGCTGTAGAACGTCGCGCGGCCCAGGTCGGCCCGTTCGGTGATGTCCTCCACCGTCACGTTGGCGTATCCGCGTTCGAGCACCAGCGACACCAGCGCGTCGCGGAGCAGCCCGCGGGTGCGGCGGGTCCGTCGGTCAGTCGTCGGCAAGGGGCCCCCTTCGGTCGTTGCCGGCCCGAGTGTAGCGAACTGTTGACACCGCGACTGTTAATAGACACAGTGTTCAGCATTGGTCAATCTGACGGAAAACAGGGAGTCGGCGTGAACCTGGGCAGCTATGTCACCCGTGCCAGCACGTTCTGGCCCGATCAGCAGGCGCTGGTGTGCGGGGAGCGGCGGTGGTCCTACCGCGAGCTGGAGGAGCGGACCAACCGGCTGGCGTCCGCGCTGCTCGCGTCCGGCGTCGAGCCCGGGCAGGCGGTCGCCACCTTCTCCGGCAACAGCGCGGAACTGGTCGAGACCGAGATCGCTTGCTACAAGGGCGGTTTCCTGCGCGTGCCGATCAGTGCGCGGCTGTCCGCGGGCGAGGTCGAGCACATCCTGGCGGACGCGGACGTGCGGGTGCTGCTGGTCGACGCCGAGCACGCCGAAGGGGCGCAGAAGGCGGCTGCCAGGACGGCGTGCGCGCTGATCGACTACGACGGCCGCACGCCGGATGCCCGCTCCTATGCCGACGTGCTGGCGGCGGGGTCGCCGGAGCCGGTCGCGGTCGAGGTGAGCGCGGACGACCCGTCGGTTCTGCACTTCACTTCCGGGTCCACCGGGAAGCTCAAGGCCGCCGTGCAGACGAACGGGAACCGGCTGGCGAACATGCGCAAGCGGCTGATGAGCCCGGAAGGCGCGCCGTCCGCGGCGGAGCGGTATCTCGCGGCCGGTCCGATCACGCACGCCACCGGAATGGGCTTGCTGGCCGCTTTCTCCCGCGGGGCGACCGCGGTGGTGCTGCCGCGGTTCGGTGCGGTGGAGTTTCTGGAAGCGGTCGAGAAGGAGCGGATCACCTCGACGTTCCTGGTGCCGGTGATGCTGAACATGGTGCTGTCGCATCCCGGCCTGGGCGACTTCGACCTCTCCTCGCTCCGCTGCCTGCGAGTGGGCGGCGCGCCGGTGTCGCCGCAGCGGTTGCGCGACGCGGTCGCGGCGTTCGGCCCGGTCGTGATGCAGGGGTACGGCCAGGGCGAGACCACCAGCGGCGTCACGGTGCTGACCTGCGCCGACGTGATGCGCGGGATCGAGGAGGACCCGGAGCTGCTGTCCTCGGCCGGGCGGCCGTTGTTCGACTCCGAGGTCCGGGTGGTCGACGACGAGGGCAGTCCGGTGCCCGCCGGCGAGCTCGGCGAGGTGGTGGTGCGCGGGCCGGACTGCGTGACCGAGTACTGGCACGAACCGGACCTGTCCGCGGAGACGTTCCGCGACGGCTGGGTCTACACCGGCGATATCGGCTACCTGCGTGCCGACGGATATCTGTTCATTGTGGACCGCAAGAAGGACATGATCATTTCCGGCGGCTACAACATCTTCTGCACCGAAGTGGAATCCGTGCTCTACGAACATCCTGCGGTTTCCGAGGCGTGCGTGGTGGGCGTGCCCGACGAGAAGTGGGGCGAAGCGGTGAAGGCGGTTGTCGTCCGCCGTTCCGACGCGACCGCCGAGGAACTGATCGAGTTCTGCGCGGAACGGTTGGCACGCATCAAAAAACCCCGCTCGGTGGATTTCGCCGACGAACTCCCGGTGAACCGCAACGGCAAGATCGACCGGCGCGCGGTGCGGGACCGGTATTGGGCGGGCGAAGCCCGGAAAGTCCACTGAGGAGGCCCCGCATGTCCTTCACCCTCACCCCGGCCTACGACGACAACCCGCGGCTCGCGGAACTCGTCGGCCGGCTGCGCGAATACCTGGCGGGCGAACTTGCCGACTACGAGGCCACGCTCGGGCTGACCCCGGAGACCCCGCTGACCCGGGCCATGATCGAACCGGTGTGGAAACGCTGTCGCGAACTGGGTTTCTACGGCGTCCACCTGCCCAGCGAGTACGGCGGCCTCGACCTGAGCTACACCGAACTCGCTGCGCTCAAGGAGGAGGTCGGCGCGTCCGGCCGGATCCTCTACCACTGCGTCCTCGGCGACTTCGGCGGCCCGCTGCGCGCCGGCGCGATCTTCACGACGGCCACCGAGGAACAGCGCGAGCGGTATCTGCTGCCGGTGGTCCGCGGGGAACGCGCGTGCTGTTTCTCGCTCACCGAAACCAATGCCGGGTCGGACGTGCGGGCCATGCGCACCACGGCGACCCCGGACGGCGACGGCTGGCGGATCAGCGGCCACAAGGTGTTCTCCTCGGCGGGCCCGATCGCGGACTTCTCCGTGCTGGTCGCCCGGATGGCGGGGGAGGACGAGAGCTACTCGGCCTTCCTGGTCGACCTGGATTCGCCGGGCTGCACGGTCGCCGACGGCGAGGTTCCGATGTCCGGCCAGCACGTCGAGTCCGACATCATCCTCGACAACTGCTACGTCGGCCCGCAGCAGCTGCTCGGCCGCGTCGGCGACGGGCTGCGCATCGGGCTCGGCCGGGTCACCACGAACCGGCTGCTGCACTGCCCGACGGTCCTCGGCCACGCCCGTCGCGCGCTGGAACTCACCATCGAATTCGCCCGTACCCGCCAGGTGTTCGGCGGCCCGCTGGCGGCGCTGCAGTCGATCCAGCACAAGATCGCCGACATGGCCACCGCGTACTACGCGGCCCGCGCGATGACGTACGACGCACTGTCCGAATTGGACTCCGGGAGCAAGCCGAGCACGGAGGCGTTCATGTGCAAACTGTTCGTGGCGGAGAACGCCTTCCGCATCGCGGACGAGGCGGTGCAGATCCACGGCAAGGCCGGGCTCGTGCGCGGGGCCGAGGTGGAGTGGCTGTTCCGGCGGCTGCGGATGTTCCGCGTGCTGACCGGATCGTCGGAAATCCAGAAGAACGGCATCGCCAAAGCCCTGCTCCAGCCGTCCGGGACGCAGCGGTGAAGCCCGCCGGGACCCGGCCGCGTCCGGCCGCGCCGGCGGACGGGGCCGCGGGGAGCACTTGGCTGCGCCGCTGGTCGGTGGTGGGCATGCTGCTGCTGTTCATGCTGATCAACTACGGCGACAAGACCGTCCTCGGGCTGGCCGCGCGCCCGATCATGCACGAGTTCGGGCTGAGCCCGTCGCAGTACGGGCTGCTGTCGAGTTCGTTCTTCTTCCTGTTCAGCGTGTGCGCGCTGGCGGTCGGCCTCGCGTCGAGCCGGATTTCGACCCGGTGGATCCTGCTGGTGCTCGCGCTGGTCTGGGCGGTGACGCAGGTTTCGGTCGTGGCGGCGAGCGGAATCGGGCTGTTGCTGGTGAGCCGGATCGCGCTCGGCGCCGCCGAAGGGCCCGCGCAGCCGATGGCGCTGCACGCCGCGCACAGCTGGTTCCCCAACGCCAAACGCAACATCCCGAGCGCGCTGATCGTGGGCGGCGGCGCGCTGGGCGGGGCGATCGCGACCCCGCTGCTCACCGTGGTGATCGTGCACTTCGGCTGGCGGGCCGCGTTCCTGGCGATGTTCCTGGTCGGCTGCGTGTGGTGCGTGCTGTGGCTGGTGATCGGCCGCGACGGCCCGGTCGACCGCGTCCCGGCCGGCGCGGCCCCGGTCCCGGCCGCCCGCGTCCCGTACCGGCGGATCCTGCTCTCCGGGACGTGGCTCGGCGGGTTCACCGGAGCGTTCGGCGCGTACTGGACTTCCACGCTGATGGTCGCCTGGCTGCCCACCTACCTGGAAACCGCGCTGGGCTACAGCACCGGCGAGGCGGCGGCGATCGCGACGATTCCGTGGCTGGCCGGGCTGATCCTGACCTTCGCGCACGGCGCGATCACCCAGTGGCTGCTGCACCTCGGCGTGCCCAGCCGGATCGCCCGCGGCATTCTCGGCGGGTGCGTGCTGATCCTGGCGGGCTTGGCGATGGTGCTGCTGCCGACGGTCACGCAGCCCGCGCTGCGCATCGTCCTCATCGCGGTCGCGTTCAGCTTCCACGGCGTCACCTTCGCCAACGGCCAGACGG
This sequence comes from Amycolatopsis sp. Poz14, assembly GCF_006704225.1. Classification (NCBI taxonomy): domain Bacteria; kingdom Bacillati; phylum Actinomycetota; class Actinomycetes; order Pseudonocardiales; family Pseudonocardiaceae; genus Amycolatopsis; species Amycolatopsis sp. Poz14. The sequence goes on along the minus strand of NZ_JACLHD010000001.1, from coordinate 6,167,130 downwards.
TCAACAGCGAAATCAGCCCGCCCGCCCAGCGCGGCGCGGTGCTGTCGGTCAGCGTCGCGCTGGTCACCATCGCCGGACTTCTCGCGCCCTACGTCACCGGCAGGCTGGTCGAGGCCGCGGACGGGCCGGCGGCCGGATTCGCGACCGCCTTCTCCATTCCCGGAGTCCTGATGATGGCGGGCGGGCTGGCCGCCCTGTTCTTCGTCCGTCCGGAACGCGACGCCCGGCGCATCGCGGCACTCGCCGCAGCCAAGGAGAAACCGTGACCAACCCGTACACAGTGGACAACGCGTACTGGAGCCGCGGTTACGTCGACCCGGCGTTCGTCCGCCTCGGCATGACCCGCGCCAGGGAAACCGGCCCGACCCGGCGGGTGTGGCGCGGCGCGGGCCCGCGCTGGGACCTGCCCGAGGACCACGACGACCTGGACAACCTGCTCGTCACCCCGAGGACCGGTGACCCGGCCGTCAAGCTGACCGAATTCCTCGCCGCCGCGGAGACCGACGCGATCCTGGTGGCGCACCGGGGAAAGATCGTCTACGAGCGGTACTTCCACGGCATGCGGCCCCACGACGTGCACCTGTCCGCGTCGGTGGCGAAGTCGTGGACCGGACTGCTCGCCGCGCTGCTGATCGACGAAGGCGCACTTGACGCCGATCAACCGTTGTCCCACTACGCGCCCGAACTCGGCGGCACGGCATTCGGCGACGCCACGATCCACCACCTGCTGCACATGGGCACCGTCATGGACTACGGCGGTCGGCCGTTCTGCAAACCCCTTGAAGCGCAACGGTATTTCGCCGCGGTCGGCATCGTGCCTCGTCCGGCCGGGTTCACCGGACCGACGAGCGTCAAGGAACATCTGGCCACCGCGCGGGCCGTCGCACCGCCGGGAACCGAATTCCGCTACGACAACGGCAACACCGAGGCCGTCGCCGAGGCCCTTCGCCGCGTCACCGGGGCCAACCTCGCCGATCTGTGGAGCGAACGGGTCTGGGCCCGGCTGGGCGCGGACGAGGACGGCGCGTACTGCCTGGATTCCACCGGGACGGAGATCGCGTGCGGCCGCTACAGCGCCACCCTGCGCGATCTGGCCCGGGTAGGGGAGATGCTGCGCCGCGGCGGGACGGTCGGGGACCGGCAGCTCGTGCCGGAACGCATCGTCGCCGACCTGACCAACGTGCCGCCGGGACCCGCTCAGCGCGCTCTGCCGACCGGTGCCGCGCGGCCGATCGGGTACCACAATTTCTGGTGGGTCCCCGGCGACGGCCACGGCACGTTCGGCGCGCGCGGCATCCACGGGCAGCGGTTGCAGGTCAGTCCGGGACGGGAACTGGTGGTCGCGCACTACGGATCGCACGTGATGTCGCCGTCGGTTCCGGTGCCGCCGCTGGAAGGGGTGTTCGCCCAGATCGGCGACCACCTGACCGGATAAGACAGACCGTTCTCTCTGCTAGCGTGGGGTTTGTGGTGCAGAAGATCCGGGTGTCCGAAGCGAGGTCGAGGCTGCTCGCGACGGCCACCCGGATCTTTTACGCCGAGGGCCTCCACTCGGTGGGCGTCGACCGGATCGTGGCGGAGGCGAAGGTCACCCGGGCCACGCTGTACCGGCATTTCCCGGGCAAAGAAGACCTCGTCGTCGCGTATCTCCACGGCGTGTCCGAGATGGAGCGCGAGGGGATCGGCAAGATCCTCGCGGGAAATCCGCCCGCGGCCGACGCCCTGCGTGCCGTGGCTGAGTGGATCGCCGAGAGCATCCAGTCGGCGCACTTCCGGGGCTGCGCGTTCCTCAACGCCGCGGCGGAGTATCCAGACCCTGCACATGCCGTGCACCAGGCTGTCCTGGCGCACCGAGAGTGGTTTCTCCGCACGGTCACGGACCAGCTCGCGCAAATCGGCACGTCCGCACCGGAGCCCGCGGCACGGCATTTCGTGATGCTGCGCGACGGCGCGATGGCCTCGGGCTGCCTGACGGACTCGGCCGAGGTCGGCGACACGTTCCTCCAGGGCGTCGACGGCATCCTGCGCCATCGCCTCGGCGCCGCGGAGCGCCCGTAACACTTCTGAAAGACCGGCGGGCGTTGACGCCGCCACTCGGTTGCCGACAAGCTCAGAGAGAACGAACGTTCTATCTCTCTGGGCTCTCGGAAGGATCATCGTGACTATCGTTGACTCGCCCGCCGGAACCGCCCCGGCGTTGCGTCGCCTGTACTTCGTGCGGTTCGCCTTCGCCGTCGTCTGGGCCGCGTTGCTGTTCCTCACGTCCAAGACGGCTGTCGGCCCGATCGGGGTGGTCCTGGTCGTCGCGTATCCGCTGTTCGACGTCGCCGCCGCGGTCGTGGACGCGCGCTCGTCCCGTGCCGCCGGGTTGTACGTGAACATCGCGATCAGCCTGCTGGCGGGGATCGGCCTCGCGATCGCCAGCGCTTCTGGCGTCCCGGCGGTGCTGCGGGTCTGGGGCGCCTGGGCGGTGGTGGCCGGTCTTGTCCAGCTGATCGTGGCCGTCGGCAGGCGCGGGATGGGCGGTCAGTGGCCGATGATCCTCAGCGGCGGCATCTCGGTGCTGGCCGGGGCGAACTTCATCCTCAGCGCGGGCGCGCCGAACCCGTCGCTGGTCACCGTGGCCGGGTACGCGGTGCTGGGCGGGATCTTCTTCCTGGTCTCGGCGATCCGGATCAGGCGAGCGTGAGGAAGAGCTTCTCCAGCTGTTCCTCGGTCATGGCGGCCTGGTTGCCTTCGCTGTCGGCGGAGACGCAGTCGCGCAGGCCGCTCGCGATGATCTTGAACCCGGCCCGGTCGAGCGCGCGGGAAACCGCGGCGAGCTGGGTGACCACGTCCTTGCAGTCGCGGCCCTCGTCGATCATCGCGATGACCCCGGCGAGCTGGCCCTGCGCGCGGCGGAGCCGGTTGCGGACCTGGGTGACGGTGTCCTGGTCGCCGATCATGGCTGGTCTCTCCCTGGTTGGCCGGTCGAAGTCACGAGTGGTCAGGAACGGTTCTTGCGCCACGGCCACGACCGGCGCGGACGCGGTTCGGCGGGATGCCCCGGGCACCACTGTCCGGCCGGGACGGTCGCCTTGACCTGGTCGACGTGCTGGCCGCATCCGGCCCACGTGGTTTTGCCGCAGGTGCGGCACGCGACGGGACGGCACATGGTCATCCTTCCGGGATCGTCGGGGCGCCGGTGCGCGGGCGGCGGAATTCGGCGAATGCCGGGACCGCGGCGGTCGCGCGCAGGGCGTCGAGCAAGCTGCGCCCCTCGGCCGGGGCGGGCAGCTCGGTGAGCACCGGACCGAAGAACGCCCGGCCGTCGATCGCGGTGATCGGGCTGCCGCCGGTTTCGCCGAGCGCGTCCTGGCTCTCCTGGTGCGCACGGCGGACGGACGGGTCCGCGTCGGTGGAATTCGCTTGCTGGGCAAGGTCTTCCGGCAATTCCGCGTCGCGCAAGGCCGCGCGAAGCAGTGCGCTGTCCAGCGGCTGCCGCTGCTCGTGAATCCGGCGGCCGAGCGCGACGTGGAACCGGGCGGCGGCGGCCGGGTCCGCGATCGCGGCGCGGACCCGGCCCGCGTGCAGCGAGTCCTCGACCCGCTGACGGTGGCCTTCCGCGACGGTGTTGCCCTCGTTGAGCACGGCGAGGCTCATCGGCCGCACGGAGAATTCCGCGCCCGTGTCGGCGAGCCAGCGGTAGGCGAGCCAGGCGAACGGGCAGACCGGGTCGCCGTAGAGCACCACGTCGGTCATGTCAGCTCCCGATCGAGCGCGTCGAGTGCGGATTCCAGCCGCTCGGCAGCCTCCGCGGCGACTTCGGCGACGCCGGCCTCCGGCGCGACCTCGGCCATGACGGCGGGGTTGATCGCCTCGACGACCGTGCCCTCGGCCCCGTTCTCGCGGACCACCACGTTGCAGGGCAACAGCAATCCGATCTCGCGGGTCGCCGTCAGCGCGCGGTGGGCGAGCGGGGGATTGCACGCGCCGAGGATGGTGTAGCGCTCCATCCGCTCGTCCAGCTTCTCGCGCATCGTCGCCTGCACATCGATTTCGGTCAGCACGCCGAAACCGGCGTCCGCGAGCGCGGTTCGCGTCTTGGCCATCACGTCGTCGAAACCCGCGTCTCGGTAGGTACGGGACAAACCCAGTTCCATGGCGGCTCCTTTCCTCGGGGCCCACCATACCCCCGGGGGCATTGGCTATGCCCCCAGGGGTATCGGTCGCTGAGGCGCTGTCCGATGTGCGGCAGCTTGTAGCCGCTTGCCCGACCCGCACTGTGACCGCCTCGCCCACGCGGGGACAAGCCGAGATTCTTGGCTTAGCCTCACCGTCGTGCCGCTGGGTGTTCAGCGCGCACTCTCGAACCCGCACCACGTTAAGGACGCCATGACGACCGTCAACGGCCTGCCGGCCCACATCCTGCTCGTGCACGCGATCGTCGTGCTGCTGCCGTTGAGCGCACTGCTGCTGGTGTTGAGCAGCGTCTGGCCGAAAGCGCGCGGCAAGCTCGCCGGTCCGAACGCCGTGCTGGCCGTGGTCGTGGTGATTCTGGTCCCGATCACCACGAACGCCGGGGAGTGGCTTGAACGCCGGGTCGCGCAGACACCGTTGCTGCGCGACCACACCGAACTGGGCGACACGGCGCTCTGGGTCGCGATCCCGGTCGCTGTGCTCGCGCTTCTGGTGTGGTGGCGGGAACGGGAAAACACCCGTTTGTCGGCGGATACCGACGATTCGCCCGTCGCGGGTCGTCGGACTTATCTCGCACCCGCGTCGACGAAAGTCACGGCAGCCGTCGCGGTGGTCGCGGTCTTGGCGGCCGGTGCGGCCGTCTACGACATGTACCGCATCGGCGATTCCGGTGCGCGGGCCAGCTGGCAAGGGAACTTCAGCGAGAACGCCGCTCCGCGTCACGCGCGTTAGCGGGCCGGGCTTTCCTGCCGGTAGCCGAGAAGAAGGGCGATCAAGTCGGCCCGCCCCTGGGTGAGGTCCGGCGGCGTGGGCGGCGGCGTGCGCTGAGTCCGGGCGCGGACCGCGCGGACGAATTCCCGGACCCGGGCCGGAGCGGGGACCAGCTCGCCGCCGAGGCAAGCCACCAGGATCAGGTCCTCGCCGGAATGGGTTTCGATGGCGAACGACCAGCCGTGCCGTTCGTCCCACAGCAGCGCGGTGTCGCGTCCGGGATGGACGGAGAGGTGACCGTCGAGCGCGAGGTAGGCCGACATCGGCGAATCGAGATCGATAGTGCAGGACTCCGGGCCGACGCCTGCTGCGGCGCTCACCGCGTCGAGATAGGCGGTCAGTCCGCAGAGCAGGCGGTATTCGTGGTCGGTGGTCAAGGGCTGGACGGTCATCGGCGCTCGTTTCCGCCGCCGCGTCGAACGGCGGTCCGCTTCAGGCTGCGCGCCGGGCGAATGGCGGACTAGGGCCGAAGGTCACCTGGCCAGGCGCCGCCGGAAGCAACCGGTGACGTTGGTCCCTGTGCTCGGTGGCTTGCGGCCGGTGCGCGAAGCGAGGCAGTCGGGTTGGCTCGGGTCGTTCGCCATGACAGGAGTGACCGCCATGGAAAAGACAGCGACCGGGGAGTGGACGCTCGCCGAGGCGGAGGTGCTGGGCCGTTCTGTGCTGCGTTTCCCTTCGGCGCACGACACGCAGCCCTGGCGAGTCGAGTTGACCGACGGTGCGGTGCTGCTGCGAGAGCGGGTCGACGTGGCGTTGCCGCGACGCGATCAGGCGATGTCCTGCGGGACGGCGCTCGCGAACCTGGAGTTGGCGGTCCGGGTGCTCGGCAGGCGCGCGGAAATCACCGTGCTGCCGGACCCGGAGCAGACCGACATTCTCGCGCGGGTCGAGGCGGCGGAGCCATTGCCGCCGACGGACCAGGAACTTCAGCGGTACGGCGCGATCATGGTGCGTCGGAGTCACCGCGGGGCGTTCACCGGACTGCCGGTCAGGGCGGAGCAGACCGCCCGCGTCGCGGCGGCCGCTGTGACGACCGGGGCGGAGGCGATCCGGCTCGACGGGGTGGCGCGGCTCGCGAGGTTCTTCGGCCACGCCGCCCGGACGCTCCAGGACGAGGCGGCGGGAACGCCGTTTGCCGCGCTGCCACCCGTCGGTCCGGAGTTGTTCCTGCTGCGGGAACGGCTCGAGGCCGAAACGGCGCTGCTTTTCACGACGCCCGGCGATGCGCGCATCGACCACATCCGGGCCGGTTACGCACTGGAGCGCTGCTGGCTCGAAGGGGTGACCCTCGGCCTCGCTGGCGCGGTTCTGACCCAGCCGCTGCGGGTGCCGGGGGTCCGGTCAGCGCTGTGCGAGGACTATCAGCTCGCTGGGTTTCCGCAGGCTCTGCTGCGGCTAGGGCGTTCGACGCGGGTGGCTCCGGCGAGTCTGCGTCGCGGGGTCGCTGAGGTGTTGGGCGAGCGGTGGGTGCGTCGAAGCCGAAGGCCGGTTCCGTGAAGGCCGTTGGTCCCTCGAATTCGGGACGACCCGACGGACTGCCGACGCGGATGACCACGCGACGGTTCGCCGCCCTGTGAGGCGCCAGGCGAGGGCGATGATGTTGCCGGGTGCCCGCGCTGGACGGGCACCCGGCAGGCTCAGTCGAAGTCGGCGTACCGGCGGTCCCGCCACGCGAGGGCCGCGCCGAGTCCGAGGGTCGCGACGAGTTCGGTGAACTCTGCCCGCTCCGGTGTCGAGGCCGAGTTCAGCACCGCCGCGATGTCGTGGTTCGCGGCGACGGCGTCGCGCAGTCCCATCGCCTCGTACGCTCGGGTCAGCGCGCGTTTGGTGTAGCGCAAAATGGACAGCGGGGTCAGGGCGATCTTCCGCGCGAGCTTGTCCACAGTGGACTCCAGCTCGGCGGCGGGCACGACGCGGTTCACCATGCCGAGTTCGAGCGCGCGCCGGGCGTCCACCACATCGCCGGTGTACAGCAGTTCGTTGGTCGCCTTCTGGCCGAGCAGGAACGGCATCAGCAACGTCACCGGACCGGACCCGAAGCGGATCTCGGGTTCGCCGAAGTGCGCGTCCTCGGCGGCGACGAGCAGGTCGCAGGCCATCGCGAGCTCGCAGCCGCCGGCGAGGCACCAGCCCGACACCGCGCCGACGACCGGCTTTCCGAGCCCCCACACCTTCATGGTCAGCCCGATGTTGTTCTCCAGGCCGGCGTGCCATTGCTCGGCCGTCGAGATCCCCGCCTCGACCTCCTGCGAGATGTCGTAGCCGACGCTGAACGCCCGCTCGCCGCCGCGCAGGACGACGACCTTGACCGTGTCGTCCTGTTCGGCCTCGTCCAGCGCCGCGGTCAGTTCCTGCATGAGCTCGACGGACAGGGCGTTGAGCTTTTTCGGCCGGTCGATGGAGATCCAGGCGGTTTCGCCGCGGAGTTCGGTTCGGATGAAGCTGGTCATCGGGTGCCTCCAGGGGTGTCGGGGGAGAGGACAGGTCCGTCGGCGTGGCGGGCGCGCAGCGCGCGTTTGTCCACTTTGCCCACGGGAGTCAGCGGCAGGCGCTCGACGCAGGTGAACGCGTCGGGCACCCAGAACGCCGGGAATCGTTCGGCGACATGGGCTCGCAGCTCGGTTTCGTCGACCAAGCGGCCTTGCCGGGGCACCAGCACGGCCACCGGGCGCTCCGTCCACTTGGGATCGGCGCGTGCCACGACGGCCGCGGCGGACACCGAAGGGTGGGTGCAGAGGTGTTGTTCGAGCTGCGCGGACACGATCCATTCGCCGCCGGACTTGATGAGGTCCTTGGCGCGGTCGTGCACCGCCAGCCGCCCTTCTTCGTCGAGCGACGCGACATCGCCGGTGTCGAACCAGCCGTCCCGGTCGCCGACGACGAACGGTCCGCGCACCTGGAGCGTGCCTTGTTCGCCGGGCGACCCGGAAATCCCGTCGATCCGTGCCTCCAGCAGCGGGACGAACCTTCCGGCGCGGACGCTCGGGTCGGCGCGTTCGTAGGTGCTGACCGCGAGCGTCTCGGTCATGCCCCAGGCGGTCGCGACTCCGGCGCCGAGGACGTCCCGGACCAGATCGACGACCGAGCGCGGGACCGCGCTGCCGCCGGTGAGGACTTCGCGCAGCGCGGCCGGCGGCGCGGTGCCCAGTTCGGCGAGATGGCGGCAGACGTCGAACCACACGGCCGGCACCGCTGCGGCCACCGTGACGCGTTCGGCGTTCAGCATCCCGGCGATCCGCGCTGGTGTGAGGTCGTGGCCGGGGAGCACCAGCGACGCACCGGTGAGCGCGGCGACGAACGGCAGGCCCCACCCGTTGACGTGGCAGAACGGCACCAGCGGCAGCACCCGGTCCCCGGCCCGCAGCCCGGAGGCGTCGGCCGCGCTCTGGCTGAGCGCGTGCAGTACGACGTCCCGGTGCGTCACCTCGTAGCTCTTGGCCGGACCGGTCGTCCCGCTGGTGTGGAAGCGGAACGCGGTGACGTCCTCGCGCAGGTCCGGCAGTTCGGTTTCGACATCCGCGGCGAGTTCTGCTGCAGCGGCGACCGTGATCCCGTGGCCGGCGAGTTCGGCGGCCGCCGCCCGGACCGCCGGTCCGACCGAGCGGTGGTCGAGCGCTTCCTGGCCGACCACCAGCAGATCGGTCCGCGAGCGATCGGCCCGCGCGATCATCGCCGCGCTGTCGAGCCGGAGGTTCAGGCTGCTGAGCGTCGCGCCGAGGAGCGGGACCGCGTACATCAGCTGCAGGTGTTCGAGGGTGTTGAACGCCAGCACCGCGACACGGTCGCCCTGGCGGATTCCGTACCGCCGGTGCAGGCCCGCCGCCGTCCGGGCAATCGCGTCGGCGAGCTCGGCGAACCGGAGCCGGATGCCGTCGGCGACGACCTCGGATCCGGGGTGGACGTGCTTCATCCGCCAGACGAGATGGGCGAGGGTGAGCGGGACGCTCATGCTTCCGCCAGCGTCGTGGTGACCTCCACCGGGCCGGCGAGGGTGTCGCGGATCGGCGACCGGCGCTGCACCGCGGCGGTCAATTCGGCGAGTTCCTCCCGGGTCGCGGTGGGCGAGGCGGCGTGCACGGTCACGCGGATCTGGCGTGCGCCCGGCCGGGCGTCGTCGTCGAGGCCGAGGAACGCCTGGAGGTCGAAGTCCGCCTCCAGTTCGAGACGCAGCGAGGACAGTTCGATGCCGCGGGCGGTCGCGTTGGCGGCGAAGGTGACCGAGTAACACCCGGCCAGCGCCTGGAGGATGTACTCGGCGGGGCTGGCCGCGCGGTCGGTGCCGAGGAGCGCGGCGGGCTCGTCGGATTCCAGGACGTAGCGGGCGGTCCGGCCCGGCACCGCGGCGCCGGCCTGGCGGAGGTCACCGGTGGTGGCGCGCTGGTGGCAGCCGTGCTGCCAGTCCGCGTCGAGGGTGAAGGTGACCTGGGCGAGTTCGGGCTGTTGCCGGACGGCCTCGATGGTGGCGGCGAGCGCGTCGCGGTCGATTCCGTTGGGGGCGGGGGCGGTCTGCGTCATCGGAGTTCTCCCATTTCGCTCGTGCGGTCGCGGGGTCCAGCAGCGACCGCGGGGTGTTCCGTGCTGGTGCGGAAGGTTTCGGGCGCGAGGTACGCGCAGACGCCGGTGATGACGCTGAGCACCAGGCAGTAGCCGACGACGAGCCACGGCCTGCCGTTGTTCGCGACGAGCAGGCTGCTGGCGATCAGCGGAGCGAGGCCGCCGGAGAGCACGGAGCCGAACTGGTAGCCCATCGACGCGCCGCTGTAGCGCACGCCCGCCGGGAACATCTCGGCGAAGAACGCGGCCTGCGGCCCGTACATGGCGTCGTGGAACAGGTTGATCCCGACGACCATGCCGACGGTGACCAACAGCGGATTCCCGGTGTCCGCCAAGAGAAAGAACGGTGCGATGAACACCGCGCTCGTGACGGTGCCGAAGAGGTACAGCGGGCGGCGGCCGTAGCGGTCGGACAGCCACGCCCAGGCCGGGACGGTCACGAGGCTGAGCGCCGACGCCACCAGCACCGCCCGGAGGCCGACCTCGTCGTCGGCGGAGCGGGCGATGTAGGCGATGCCGAAGGTCGTGTACAGGTAGTAGAGCGCGTTCTGGGACAGCCGCATGCCCGCGGTGAGCCAGACCGGACGGCGCTGCGTCCGCATCAGCTCGGCGAGCGGGCGCTCGGGAAGCCGGTTCTCCTGTTTCATCCGGACGAACGACTCGGGCTCGGCGAGTTTCGCGCGGATCAGCAGGCCGACCGCGACGAGCGCGCCGCTGGCGAGGAACGGGACGCGCCAGCCCCACGAGAGGAACTGCTCGGTGGTGAGCAGCGTCCGGCCGAGGGTGAACGCGCCGGCCGCCATGAGCATGCCCGCGGAGACGCCGATCTGAGTGAAGCTGCCGTAGAACCCGCGCCGTCCGGAGGGCGCGCTTTCGACAGAGACCAGCGCCGCGCCGCCCCATTCGCCGCCGACGCCGAAGCCCTGGGCGAGCCGCAGGAACACGAGCAGCACCGGCGCGGCGACGCCGATCGAGGCGTACGTCGGAAGCAGCCCCACCAGCGCGGTGGCGCAGCCCATGATCAGCAGCGAGGCGACGAGCATCGCCTTGCGCCCGATCCGGTCGCCGACGTGCCCGCCCACGAGCGCGCCGAGCGGCCGGGCCAGGAACCCGACCGCGTAGGTGCCGAACGCGGCGATCAGCCCGAGCGAAGGGTCGGCGCCCGGGTAGAAGAGCGGGCCGAATACGAGCGCCGCGGCGCTGCCGTAGAGGAAGAAGTCGTACCACTCGATGGTGGTTCCGATAAAACTGCCGAGCGCGACCATGCGTGCCGAGGGGGTGCGCCGCGTCGTTGCCTGCGCCATGGTTCTCACCGTTCTGTGGTCGGTGGAAGTGCGGTGACACCAGGAAAACAACGGATTCGGCGGCGATCAACGACCAGTTTTCCGCAGTGCTGTGCAGAATCGCACAGGGTTGGTCGTCGGTCCATTGTGGACGGTGGAGGAGGGCGCGTTGGCGGGGGAGGAGGAGCGAGCAGCTGTTACCCCCCGCCGGTTCATCATGGACAGTCGAGAAGGGCGCGTTCCCGGACCAGCCCGTCGATGGCCGCCGCCATGGCGCGCACGCGGGCCAGCCGGGCGAGCGCGTGCGGAACAAGCAGCCAATAGCTGTGCGGCACCGCATGCGGAAAGGTCTCGACCGGCCGCAGCCCGGCGGTGCGGTCGCCGATCCACGACGGCAGAAAAGCGAATCCCAGCCCCTGGCGGGCGGCGCAGATCTGGCCGGAGATGGTGTCGGCCCGGTATTTCGGGCGGGCCGAGGGCACGGCCCGGAACAGCGTTTCGAGCGTTGGGGCGCAGAGCGCGTCCTCGGTGTACCAAAGGAAAGGCGCGTCGGCGAGGTCGTCGGCGGACGCGATCGGCGCGTAGTTTTCCAGCAACGCCGGAGCGGCGTACAGGCGCAGTTCGTAGTTCGCCAGCAGCCGCGCGTCGACGGCGCGGGTGCTGGGGCGTTCGATGGCGATCGCGAGGTCGAACTCCCGCGTGCTGAGCGACGCGTGGACGTTCGCGATCACGAATTCCAGCGACAGCGACGGAAACTCGCGCGCCAGCCGGTGCAGGCCGGGGATCAGCAGGAAGGTGCCGAAGCCGTCGGGGGCGGTCACGCGGACGGTTCCGGTCAGGTGGTGGCCGGTTTGCAGGCAGTCCTCGCGCGCGGCGAGCACCGCGGCTTCGACCGCTTCGGCGTGCTCGAGCAGTCGCGTGCCTGCCGTCGTGAGCACCCAGCCGCCGGGTTCGCGGTGGAACAGCCGTTGTTCCGCCGTGCGTTCGAGGTGCGCGATGTGCCTGCCCACCGTCGTGTGGTTGAGGCCGAGGTGTTTCGCCGCTTCGGTGAGCCGGCCGCGGCGGGCTACCTCGAGGAAGATGCCCAGGTCGTCGGCGGAGATCATCGGAGTCCTCCCGGCGCGCGGGCCCGGGGGCGGGCGGGCCGCCCCCGGGCGCTGGGTTCAGGCGCGCCCCTGTCCCGGCGCGGCGGCGCCGATCAGCACCGAGACGTTGCCGAACACGTCCTCGCCGCGGCCCATCGCGGCGTGCGCGGCCGGCACTTCGGTGAACGGGACCGTCCGGCCGAGCACCGGGTCGATCGTGCCCGCGCGGACCAGGTCGTTGTACGCGACGGCCTGCTCGTCGTTCGTGCCGTGCGAACCTTGCAGCCGCTTCTGCCGCGTCCAGTGGTAGCGCAGGTCCACCATCGCGTCGAAGCCGGTCGTGCCCGCGCAGATCACCACCATCCCGCCGGGGCGGCACAGGAAGATGCTGGTCGGGATCGTCGCCCCGCCGGGGTGCTCGAACACGATCGCCGGGTCCTCGCGGGAACCGGCGATCTCCCACAGCTTCTTCCCGAACGCCCGCGCGCCCTTCGTCCATTCCTTCTGGCCGGCGGCGTCGTCGACCAGCGGCGGCACGCCCCAGTGGCCGAACTCGCGGCGGTTGAGGTAGCCGATCGCGCCGTGCTTCATCGCGAACGCGCCGCGCTCGTCGTCGGAGACGACCGCCACGGCGCGGCCGCCGGCGGCGCGCACCATCTGGCAGGCCTGCGTGCCGAGCCCGCCGGAACCGCCCCAGACCAGCACGAGATCCCCGTCCTGCAGGGTGTTTCCGGCCCAGCCGTAGAGCATCCGGTACGCCGTCGTCCCGACCAGCGTCGGCGCCGCCGCCTCCTCCCACGACAGGTGCTCGGCCTTCGGCAGCACCTGGTGCGCCTGCACCCGGGCGAACTGACCGAACGCGCCGTAGTTCGTGTCGTAGCCCCAGATTTTCGCGCTGGGCGCGATCATCGGGTCCCGGCCCGCCGCGATCCACGGGTCCTGCTCGTCCCACACCCCGGGGTGCACGATGACGTGCTGCCCGATCTCGACGCCGGTCACCCCGGCGCCGACCGCGTAGACGATGCCCGAGGCGTCCGACCCGCCGATGTGGAAGTCTTCCGGCTCCCCGCGCTTCTGCCGCGTCGCGATCTGGTCGACCGGATAGCCGCGCGCGGCCCACACGTTGTTGTAGTTGATCCCGGCTGCCATCACGCCGATCAGCACCTCGCCCGGTCCGAGCCGCGGGGTGTCGACCAGTTCGGGACGGAACGCGTCGGCCGGGTCGCCGAAGCGGTCCTGGCGCACGACCTGCGCGTGCATCCGGGCCGGCACCACGCCCAGCGGCGGCAGCTGGCCGATCGGGACCGGCTCCGCTCCCGGGGTCGCGACGCTCGTGCGTTCTTCGTCGTTCATCAGTGCACTCCTTCGTGAACGGACCGGCGCGCCGCTCGGTCCCGGCCGCGGGTGGTGCGCCGAGGCAAAGGGGATCCGGGGAATTCGCGCCGGTGCGGCTGTCTGCGCGCCGGGGATGACGCAGGCGACGCTAGAGGGGCCGGGCGGCGCGAGTCATGAGAAGAAACGATAAGTTTGACGGCGAAGCCTCGGAAAAACTGCGAACGGCGGTGCGGAATGGCGACGGACGCTTCGCGGCGGCAGGCAGTGCTGGACAAGGTTTTCGCGCGCCGCCACGAGCTGGCCGAGCAGCTGGTGGCCGAGTACCGCCGCGAGATCCCCGAGTACGGCGAGCTGCCCGAACCGGTGCTCGTGCGCGACGTCACCGAGGCGGCCGTCCTCAACATCGAATTCCTCGTGCGCAGCCTCGCCGACGACGATGCCGACCGGAGTCTCAGCGACTCGCACGAATGGCTCCGGCGCAGTGCCGCGCGCCGGGTGCACCAGCGGGTCAGCCTGCCGTCCCTGCTGCGCAGCTTCCGGCTGTGGGGCATCCGGCTGTGGCAGGCCATGGACGAGCTGGCCGGGGCGGGCAAGGCGGGCAGGCTGCTGTCGATCGAGCTGGCCGAGGCGACGATGGTGCACGTCGACCGGGTCTCGACCGCGGTCACCTCGGCGTACGTGCGGGAATCCGCCACGATCTCCGCCGACCGCACCGCGCTGCGCACCGACGTCCTGGAAACCCTCCTGACTGGCGAAGCGGTGAGCGAGCAGGCCCGCAGGCAGAGCGCGGTGCTGCGGATGACGCTGCGCGGGCCGGTGCTGGTCGCGGTCGTGCAGCTGCCCGCCGGGGTCGACTCGACGATCGGCGTGCAGTCGGCGATCCGCGCGGTGCGCAACCAGCTCGCTCCGCTGGCGAAGGAATTCCTGGTGGGCGCGCGGGAGTCCGAGGTCGTCGGCATCTGCTGCCTGGACGCGGCCGAGGACGCCCGCGAGATCGAGCCCGCGTGCGACCGGCTCGCCGACCCGGAACGCGGCTGGGCTGTTGGCGTCGGCCGCGTCGCCGAGGGCCTGCCGGGCGTGCGCCGGTCCTACGGCGAGGCGCGCGAAGCGGCCGACCTCGGCGGTCCGGCCGGCGGGCGGACCCGGGCCGTCCGGTTCGGCGACGTGCTGCTCGACCGGCTCCTGCGCGCGCCGGGGCACACCGACGCCCTGCTGGAGGAGACCGTGCAGCCGCTGCTGGACTACGACGCCCGCAAGGGCGCGCCGCTCCTGCCGACGCTGCGCGCGTACGTGGGCGCGAACTTCAGCCTGACCAAGGCCGCGGCGGAACTGTCGGTCAACCCGAACACCGTGGTCTACCGGCTGCGGCGCATCCACACGCTCACCCGGCGCGACCCGCTGCAGGTGGACGACCTGCTGCTGTTGTCGCTGGGGCTGCGGCTGTACGACTCGGGTGCCGCCGGGCTGCCGGACCTCTCGTAAAAACCGAGACGAATACCCGCGGAACTTCTCTGTTCCTCTCATGACGTGGGTTACTCGCGCCGCTTAGCGTCTGTCCCCGACGGCACCGGTCAGGTCCCCACCCCAGCTGCGCGCCGTCAGCCCACCCGCCTCGGCTCAAAGGAGAGTCCAAGATGGGCGATACCGTCGCGCCGTCCTCACGGCGTCCGCTGCGCGTTGTCCTCTCCGCCTTCCTGATCCTCGCCCCGGTCACCGCGGGCCTCGCCGTGCCGCTCTACCAGCGGACCGGCCCCGCACTGGGCGGGATCCCGTTCTTCTACTGGTTCCAGATGGCCGCGGCCGTGCTCACCGCCTTGTGCACGAGCGCCGTCTACCGGCTGCTGTTCGCCGGCGAGAAAGACGCGGAGGGCGAGGAATGACCTTCAACCCCGTCACCTTCACCGTTTTCCTCGTCCTGATCGGCGTCGTCACCGTCATGGGCTTCGCCGCCAGCCGCTGGCGGCGCGCCAAACAGGCCGAGCAGCTCGACGAATGGGCGCTCGGCGGCCGCACGTTCGGGCCGTTCGTCACGTGGTTCCTGCTCGGCGGCGACCTGTACAGCGCCTACACCCTGATCGCCGTCCCGGCCGCGATCTTCAGCATGGGCGCCTTCGGCTTCTACGCCGTGCCGAACGCGATCGTGTTGTACGCGCTGGGTTTCCTGTTCCTGCCCAAGCTCGTTTCGCTGGCGCACAAGAAGGGCTACGTCACCCTCACCGACTTCGTCAACGACCGGTTCGGGTCGAAGGCGCTGGGGCTCGCCGTCACGATCACCGGGCTGCTCGCGACCCTGCCGTACCTGGCGTTGCAGCTGGTCGGGCTCGAGGTCGTGTTCGGCGCGCTCGGGCTCGGCGGCTCGGGCTCGTGGTTCGTTCGCGACCTGCCGCTGCTGATCGCCTTCGGCGTGCTCGCCACCTACACCTACTCCGCCGGGCTGCGCGCGCCCGCACTGATCGCCTTCGTCAAGGACGGCCTCACCTACCTCGTGGTCATCGCGGCGGTGATCTGGGCCCCGATCAAGCTCGGCGGATTCGGCGAGATCTTCCGCAAGGGCGGGGAGGCGCTCGCGGGCAAGGCCCCGGCCGGCCCCGATCCCACGATCGCGGTGAACCCGAGCGTCTACCTGACTCTCGCGCTCGGGTCCGGGATGGCCTTCTTCCTGTACCCGCACGCGATCACCGGCGTGTTCGCGTCGCGAGGCGCGAAGACCGTGCGGCGCAACATGTCCGTGCTGCCGGTCTACACCGTGCTGCTCGGGTTCGTCGCGCTGCTGGGCATGATGGCGCTCGCGATGGGCGTCAAGCCGCACGACGGCAACCCGCAGTACGCGGTCCCGCAGCTGCTGTCGGCGCTCTTCCCGCCGTGGTTCACCGGGATCGCCTACGCCGCGATCGCGATGAGCGCGCTGGTCCCGGCGGCGATCATGGCGATCGCCGCGGGCAACCTGGTGAGCCGCAACCTTTACCGCCAGTTCCGCACGCGGCCGGTCAGCGCGAAATCGGAGACGCTGGTGTCGAAGGTCGTGTCGGTGCTGGTGAAGGTCGGCGCGCTGGTGTTCGTGCTGACTCTCGACGCGAAGTTCGCGCTGAACTTCCAGCTGCTGGGCGGGATCTGGATCCTGCAGACCCTTCCCACCGTCCTTTTCGGACTGTTCACGAAGCGGTTCGCCGACCGGCGGGCGCTGCTCGCCGGACTGCTGGTGTCGGTCGCCTACGGCACCTGGGCCGCTTACGAGGTCAAATCCGCGACCGGCGGCCCGTTCGGCGGGTCGACCGCGAAGCCGTTCTTCTTCGACAGCCCGATCTACATCGCGATCTCCGCGCTGGCGCTGAACTTCGCGGTGGTCGTGCTGGGCAGCGTCCTCGTCCGTGCGCTCGGCGCGAGCCCGCGCGGCGCGGTCGCGGCCGAAGAGCCGGTCCCGGCCCCGAACTGATCCCGTTCCCGTTCTCCCGGAGGAGGAGTTTTCCCGATGACACCCGGCATTCGCGTGTCCGACCGGGGCGCCGTGCGCGTCCTGACCATTCACAACCCCGCCAAGCGCGGAGCGTTCTCCGGCGACATGGCGCCGGCCCTGCTGAGCGAACTGGACCGGGCGGACGCCGACCCGGCGGTGCGAGCCGTCGTCGTCACCGGCGCGGGCGGATGCTTCTCCTCCGGGCACGACCTGCAGGAGGTGCTGGAGAAGCCGGAAACCGCGGGCGATCCGGCGGCGAACGCTGCTTTCGGCAGGCCCGCCGAAATCCTTACGCCGGTCATCGCCGCGGTCGACGGCCCGGCGTACGCGGCCGGGTTCATCCTGGCGCTCAACTGCGACCTGCGGGTCGCGAGCCGGGACGCCCGGTTCTGCGCGGTGGGCGCGGCGATCGGCCTGGTGCCGGTCGGCGGTCAGCTGAGCAGGCTGCTCGACCTGGTCGGTTACCCGGTCGCCTACCGCTGGCTCGCCACCGCCGCGCCGTTCGGCGCCGACGAAGCGCTTCGGCACGGCTTCGTCACCCACGTTCACGACGGCCCGGAAGCCCTCGAAGGAGCACTGGAACTGGCCGACACCATCGCCGCCGTCTCGCCCGCCGTGGTCGCCGCGGTGAAGGCCGGGCTCCGGCACAGCCTGCGTCACGGCACGGACGCCGGGCTGGCGGCGGAACCCGCTCTCGCGGCGCTGGTCCGGGAGTTGCCCGACGGCGGCGAGGGCGTCTCCGCGTTCCTGGAACGCCGTCCGCCCGCTTACCCGGACCACCCCGGCGACCACCACGACCGCATTGCCGAGGTGCTGTCGTGACGACGGTTTCGCTGTCCGGCGAGCGGCTGCGCGAGGACGAGATCCGCGACCTGGCGATCCGGTACGGCGTGCCGGCCAACCCGGTGACGTTCGCCGCGACGGCCATCGAAGCGGGAGCCGCCGCCGCGCGGATCGCTCGCCCGGTCGCGGTCAAACTCGTCGCCGACGGCGTGGTGCACAAGAGCAAGGCGGGCGGCGTGCTGCTCGGTGTCGACCCGCTCGACGTCGTCGACGCGGTCGAGAAATTGTTCGCCGCTCAGACGGGACAGGGCGTCGCGGTGCGCGGCGTGACGGTCGAGCCGATGGTCCAACCCGGCCTGGAGGCGGTGGTCGGCGCGTTGCACGACCCGGGGTTCGGCCCGGTGGTGATGGTCGGGTCCGGGGGAGTGGACGTCGAGACGCTCGGGGACGTCGCGTTCGCGCTCGCTCCGCTCGATCTCACCGGAGCGGTCGCGCTGATCGACCGGACCCGTCTCGGCGCGGTGCTGCGCCGCCGGTTCCCGGACGCGCACGCGGCGCTGGCGGACCTGCTCGTGCGGGTCGGCGGCGCGGACGGGCTGCTGCTGTCCGAGCCGGTAGACCAGGTCGATTTCAACCCGGTCGTCGTCGGGCCGGACGGGATCGTCGCCGTCGACGCCCGCGCGGTGACCAGGTCCCCGGCACCTCCCTCGGCACCGCCGGTCCCTGCAGAGGCTTACGCGCAACTCCGGCCCGCCATCTATCCGGACAGCATCGCAGTGCTGGGAGCCTCGGCCGACCCGGCGAAGATGGGGCACCGAGCTGTGCGCACCCTCGTCGACCAGGGCTTCGCCGGAGCGGTGCACCCGGTGAGCCGGTCGGCGACCGAGATCCTCGGCCACCCTGCTGTGCGGGAAGTCGGTCAGTTGCCCGACGGCCTGGACCGGGCCGTGGTCGCGCTACCCGCCGCCGCGGTGCCGGACGCGTTGCGCGCACTCGCCGCGAAGGGCACGAAAACCGCGCACGTCTACACCGCCGACACCGCCGATCTCGCCGCGGCAGTCGCCGGAACCCAGCTCCGCGTGCTGGGACCCAACTGCATCGGCCACTACACGCCATACTCGCGGATCACGATGATCGACCGGTCGGCTTCCTCGGACGAAACGGGCGGCATCGCGTTCGTGTCGCAGTCGGGCACCTACGCCGGCGATGTCGTGCGCCGCGGCAAGGAATTGGGGCTGCGGTTCAGTTTCGTCAGCTCGGTCGGCAACTGCGACGACGTTTCCCCGTCGGAGTTCCTGGCGTTCTGCGAGGCGGATCCGCGTACGTCGCTGGCCGCGTTCTATCTGGAAGACGACAGCGACGCGGAGCGGTTCTTCACGCTCGCCGCGCAGGTGTCGATCCCGGTGGTGCTGTTCAAGGGCGGCCGGAGCGCGGCGGGCGGCGCGGCGGCCGCTTCGCACACCGGCGCGCTGGCTAGCGATCCCCGGCTGTTGCGCGACGCGGCGTCGGCCGCCGGGGTCGTCCTCGCCGGGAATCTGGACGAACTCCTCGACACCCTGCTGGTCGCGCAGTACGCGCCCGGCCTGACCGGCATCGGCCTCGGCCTGGTCGGCAGCGGCGGCGGGGTCGCGGTCGTCGGTTCGGACATCGCCCACGACCACGGCCTCGTCCTGCCCTCGGTTTCGGCCGAGACAGCGGAATCCCTCGCCCCGTACGACGCTCCCGGCAGCAGTCTGCACAACCCGGTCGACATCCCGATCTGGTCGCTGTTCGACGGTGACCGCTGCTTCACCGGCGCGCTGGCCGCCGCGCTCGCGCGAGATCCGGGCGTTGACAGCCTGTGCGCGTACCTCGATCTCGGGACCGTCTACGACCTGAAGGAGAGCGCGGAAGCCGCCGACCTCGTCACCGCGCTCACCCGCGATCTGCTGACCGCCGATCGCGGCGACGTCCCGCTCGTTTTGGTGCTGCGGACCAGTTTCAGCGCGGAGCAGGACGCGCTGGCCCGCCGCTTGCGCACGATGGCGAGCGAGCACGGCGTAGCCATGCTGGACTCGGTCGAACGCGCGGTGGCCGCGCTGGGGCGGGTCCGCGCGGCCACCGCGTTCCGGAGGAGGTGACCGCATGGCAAGGTTGACCGCGGACCGGCGGGCGCTGGCGTTGATCGCCGTCGCGACGTTCGCTTCGATGAGCGTCTGGTTCTCGGCGTCGTTCGTGGTGCCGCAGCTGCAGCAGCTGTGGCACCTGACGAGCGGAGAATCCTCGCTGCTGACCATCGCGGTGCAGCTCGGGTTCGTGGCGGGAGCGCTCGCGTCCGCCGCGAGCGGCCTCGCCGACGCGGTCGCGCCCCGGAAGCTGATGTGCGCCGGGGCGCTCTGCGCGGCGGTGACGAACCTGCTTCTGTTGTGGGCACCCGGTTTCGGCACCGCCTTGGTGCTGCGGGCGCTCACCGGAGCGTGCCTCGCCGCGGTCTATCCGCCCGCGCTGAAAGAAGTTTCGTCCTGGTTCCGCAAGGGCCGCGGCACCGCGCTCGGCGTCATCATCGGCGCGCTGACGCTCGGTTCGGCCGCGCCGCAGCTGGTGAAGGCGTCGGGCGGGCTCGGCTGGCAGTCGGTGATCGCGGCGACGTCGGCGCTCACCGCGTGCGGCGGGCTGCTGGTGCTGACCGTGCGCGGCACCGGGCCGTACCCGTTCCCGCGCTCGACGTTCCGGCTCCGGTCCGCGCTCCGGGCAGTCCGCAGCCGCCCGGTGATGCTGGCCAACCTCGGCTACGCCGGGCACATGTGGGAGCTGTACGCGATGTGGGCCTGGATCGGCACATTTCTGGCCGGGCTGCAGGGCTTCTCCGGCGGACCGGACGGCGCCCGGCACGCCGCGCTCGCGGCCTTCGTCTGCATCGGAGCCGGCGCGATCGGATGCCTCGTCGGCGGCTGGATCGGCGACCGGGCGGGGCGCGCGCCGTCGGCGTTGATCAGCCTCGTGCTGTCCGGATCCACCGCGGTGGCGCTCGCCCTGCTGCGTGACATGCCGACGCCGGTCGTGGTGGTGCTGAGCGCGTTCTGGGGATTCTGGGTGATCGCCGACTCCGCCCAGTTTTCCGCGCTGGTCACCGAAACCGCCGACCCGCGTTACGTCGGCAGCGCGGTGTCGCTGCAACTGGCGCTGGGCTACGTCACCACCGCGGTGACCATCTATCTGGTGCCGGTGCTGGCCGAATCCGCGTCCTGGAGCGTCGCGCTGCTGGTGCTCGCGGCCGGACCGCTGGTGGGTGTGGTGGCGCTGCTGGCTTTCCGGCGCACCGCTGTTTCGTGAGGACTTGGCGGGGGAGACCACGCGGCAGACGGCAGTGCGGGATCCGCGCTGCGGGCGCGAGCCGCACGGAGCCGAGCTCACCGGCCCCACTCGCTCCGGAGCACCTGCGCGAGTGCGTCCGGTGCTTCCAGCGGCAGGAGGTGGCCGCTGCGGGGAAGGACGGTCATGCTCGCGTGTGCCAGGTAGGGCAGCAGGTTGTCGCGCAGCACCCCGGCCGGTTCCACCCGGTCGTGCTCGCCCGCGACGACCAGGACGGGAACGTCGATGGCGCGGGCCGCGCTCGTGATGTCCTCGGCGATCCCGTGCAGGGGCCATTCGAGGCGCGCTTCCTCGGCGCAGGCACGGGAATCCGCCACGATCCGGGCTTTGGTCTCGTCGTCCAGCGCCGTCGCGGTGAGAACGGTGTCGCGTGCGGCCGCTGTCGACTCGTCGGAGGCGTAGGCGTGCGACAGTCCTTTCTGGTACTCGGGCGTGACCGTCGCGGCGGGCTTGGCCGGTCCGGGCGCTACGAGGACGAGACCGGCGAGCCCGGCCGGACGCGCGGAAGCCGCCAGCTGCGCGACTTTGCCGCCCATCGAATGCCCGACCAGGACGTAGTCGGTCACCCCCGCGTCGGCGATCACGGCCTCGGTGTCGTGCGCGAACTGCTCCAGCGTGTACGGGCCGGGCAGTTCGCGCGAGCGTCCCCAGCCTCGGAAATCGAGGTTCAGCGCGGCGCGGTCCGGCAACCGGTCGAGCACTGGTTGCCAGGTGCGTGCCGAGCCGCCCCAGTAGTGCAAAAATACCAGCACAGGTCCGTCGCCCGGCCGGTAGTCGTAGACCGGAAGCTGGGTCGATGCGGTCGTCACCATGAGAGTTTGTCCTTTGTTGCCAGTCGAGTTGCTTGCCCTTGAGTCAACCGCCCGGTCCGCCTGGGCGCATCGTCGACGCCGGACCTGGCATGGTGAAAAATGGACTGCATGACCGGGATTCGTCAGCTCTCCTACCAGCCGCCGCAGGAGTCCGGCGCGCCGGTGGAGACGATGTCGTTCGCGCAGCTGCGGCGGCTGGACCGCGGCATGACCGAACGCGGCGACTTTCATGTGCTCGCGGTGGTCCGGCGCGGCCACGGCCGGGTTTCGGTCGACTTCGCGAGCTGTCCGCTCGCGGCCCGGAGCGTGGTGTGGATCCGGCCGGGCGTCGTGCACCGCTGGGACGACCTCGGCGACCTGGCCGGAGACCTGGTGCTGTTCGTGCCCACCGCACCGGCCACTCCCGGCAGCCGTGAACTGGCTGCGGACCCGTGGGCGGCGGCGTGCTGGACTGCCTCCGCCGCGCAGTGGCCGCTGATCAACGCCGCGCTCGCGCATCTGCGCAGCGAGGCCGGCGCTGCCCCGCAGGAACGGACCGGCGAACTGCTCGTCGTGGTGTTGTCCGCGCTGCTGCTGCGACTCGCGCCGCCCGCAGCGGACGGCGACTCCGGAGCCGGCCTCTTCCAGCAATTCCGCGTTGCGGTGGAAGAGGATTTCCGGGTCTGCCACGACGTCGCCAGCTATGCCCGCAAGCTCGGGTACGCCCCGAGAACGCTCACGCGCGCCGTCCGAGCGGCGACCGGCCGCAGTGCCAAGGACTACCTGTGCGCACGCTTGGTCCTGGAGGCCAAGCGGCTGCTCGCGCACGACCGGCTCAGCGCGGCGCGGTGCGGGCAACGCCTGGGATTCCCTGACGCCGCGAACTTCTCGGCGTTCTTCCTGCGCCAGACCGGCGTCCGCCCCGGGCAATGGCAGGCAGCGAACCTGGCCCGACGCGAATAGCGTCGCGACGGGTGAGCAAGCGGGCGCTCCGCTGGCCAGAACCCGGCGAAAAGTGTCGTCGTAGCCAGTTATGCGCAGGCGCCCGCGACCTTAGCGTGAAAAGGTGATCATCGTTTCCGCCGTGCTCATCGGCATTGCTTACACTCTGCTCAATTCCTTTCTCGCCGAGCCGTACCGCCGTCGTTTCAACGCGATCATGGTCGCGGGCGCGGGTGCCGCCTACCTGAGCAGCGGCGCGTTCGGCCCGTGGGAGCTGGCGTTCGCCGCCGCGGTGACCTACTGCGCCTACCGCGGTCTGGAATCCTGGGCTTTCATCGGGGTCGCCTGGCTGCTGCACACGACGCTGGACGTGCTGCACCACCTCAAAGGCGCGCCGATCCTGCCGTTCGCGCACACGTCGTCGCTGGGCTGCGCCATCTGCGACCCGGTGATCGCCATCTGGTGCTTCACCGGCGGCCCGTCCGTGAAGGAAGCCCGGGCGAAACTCGTGTCCGTGCGGGCCTGATCCCGCGGCGCTCCCCAGACCGGCCCGGTTTGCTCAGGGCCGGTCTTTGCGGCATCTTTACGCTTGGTGTGCCGGGAAGTCTGGTCGGCCTGCCCGTGCCCAGCCGGGCGACGGGCGGTCCGGTCGACCCCGAGGAGCCCCATGGCGTCAGGCGTGCGGAAAGAAATCGCGAGTTCCGGCGGAGCGGTCCGGTCCGCCGTAGCCTGGGGGCATGCGCGCAGCGGAGCTGGCCGAGGAGTTCCCGGTCGTCGATCTCGATGCGGACGCGTTGGCGGCCGCGCGCCTGCTGGCGGAGCACCGGTTGCCGGGGCTGGTGGTGACGGAAGCTTCCGGCTGCCCGCACACGGTGCTGCCCGCCTCCGACGTCGTGCAGTTCCTGGTGCCGCCTTACGTGCGCGACGATCCGTCGCTGGCGGGGGTGCTCAGCGAGTCGATGGCGGACCGCGTCGCGGACAAGCTGGGCGGGCGCACGGTGCGCGAGTTGCTGCCGGACGAACCGCGCGAGCTGCCGAAGGTGGACGCCGACGACACGATCGTGGAGGTCGCCGCGACGATGGCCCGGCTGCGCTGCCCGCTCGTGGCGGTGATGCAGGACCGGACACTTCTCGGTGTGGTTTCCGCGTCGCGGCTGTTGGAGCACGCGCTGACGCCTCGCTGACCCTGGCGCGGCTGAGCCGGGCGGTCCGCCGGTGAGCACGGTCATCGCGGTCGTCGTGTTCGTGGTGGCGTATGTGTTCATCGCGACCGAGAAGATCCCGAAGATGACCGCCGCGCTGGCCGGGGCGGGCGTGGTGCTCGCGACCGGGGTGAGCGGGTCGGCGGACGCGTTCTTCTCCGAGGACACCGGCGTCGACTGGAACGTGTTGTTCCTGCTGCTCGGCATGATGATCATCGTCGGGATCCTGCGCCGGACCGGGGTGTTCGAGTTCGTGGCGATCTGGGCGGCCAAGCGCGCGAAGGGGCAGCCGCTGCGGATCATGCTGCTCTTGGTGCTGATCACCGCGGTCGCCTCGGCGTTCCTGGACAACGTGACGACGGTGCTGCTCATCGCCCCGGTGACGCTGCTGGTGTGCGACCGGCTCGACATCAGCCCGGTCCCGTTCCTGATCGCCGAGGTCCTCGCCTCCAACATCGGTGGCACCGCGACGCTCATCGGGGATCCGCCGAACATCATCATCGGCAGCCGCGCGGGCTTGGCGTTCAACGACTTCCTGCTGAACCTGACGCCGATCGTCGCGATCGAACTCGTCGTGCTGGGACTGGTGCTGCCGTGGCTGTTCCGCGGTTCGTTCTCAGTGGACCCGCAACGGGTCGCCGACGTCATGGCGCTCAAGGAACGCGAGGCCATCCGGGACCCGAAGCTGCTGCTCAAGTCCGGTGTCGTGCTGCTGCTGGTGTTCGCGGGGTTCGTGCTGCATTCGGTGGTGCACCTGGACCCGTCGGTGGTCGCGCTGCTCGGTGCGGGCTTACTCGTGCTGGTGTCCGGCACGGCGCCGAAGCAGTATCTGGCCGGGGTGGAGTGGGAGACCCTGCTGTTTTTCGCGGGGTTGTTCATCATGATCGGAGCGCTGGTCAAGACCGGGGTGATCGACTGGCTGGCCAAGCTCGCCGCCGGAGCCACCGGCGGGAACGCGCTGCTGGCGGTCTTCCTGATCCTCGGGGTGTCCGCGCTGCTGTCCGGCGTGATCGACAACATTCCTTACGTGGCAACGATGTCGCCGCTCGTGCTGGCGCTGACCCACGACATTCCGGATCCGGCGCACTCCGAAGCGCTGTGGTGGTCGCTGGCCCTCGGCGCGGACTTCGGCGGCAACATGACGGCGGTCGGCGCGAGCGCCAACGTGGTGGTGCTGGGCCTCGCCGCCCGGGCCGGAGCGCCGATCTCGTTCTGGGAGTTCACCAAGAAAGGCGCGATCGTCACGGTGCTCACCGTGCTCGTCGCCGCGCCTTATCTGTGGTTGCGCTACTTCGTGTTCTGATCCGCTCGTCGGAGAAACCTCCGACGGCGGGCAAAGCGGACGAAAACCCTTAGTGCGCTTGGTGTGAGCGATCCCGCAACCATGTCCGTGCGCAATTGTTGCATACTGCATCAATGTCGTCGGGTGAGAGTGCGGGGAAACGCGGGCTGGTCGTGCCGGTGCGCCAGCCGGTAGGCCGGTGGGTGCGGGAGAGCCGGGCGGGGCTGGTCGGGCTGGCGGTGCTGATCGGCGCGGGCGCCGGTTTGGGCGCGGTGGTGTTCCGGTGGTTGATCACCACGTTCACGCACGTGTTTTCCGGGCACGCGGACTATTCGGCGGCCGGACGCGAGGCGCATTCGTGGTTCCCCGCGCTGGGTCCGTGGTTTTTGTTGCTGGCCCCGGTGTTGGCGGGGTTGGTGTACGGGCCGTTGGTGTACCGGTTCGCTCCGGAGGCGCGGGGGCACGGGGTGCCGGAGGTGATGTACGCGGTCGCGGAGCGGGGCGGGCGGATTCCGGTGCAGGTGAGCGTGGTGAAGGCGCTGGCGTCGGCGTTGACGATCGGCTCCGGCGGTTCGGTGGGCCGGGAAGGCCCGATCGTGCAGATCGGATCCGCGCTGGGTTCGGCGCTGGGCCGGGCGGCGCGGCTGCCGGAGTCGCGGCTGCGGGTGCTGGTGGCGTGCGGCGCGGCGGGCGGGATCGCGGCAACCTTCAACGCACCGCTGGCCGGTCCGTTCTTCGCGATGGAACTGATCCTGCGGGATTTCGCGGCGGAGTCGTTCGGGGCGGTGGTGCTGGCGAGCGTGACGGCGAGCGTGGTGGGGCGGGCGGTGCTGGGGAACGCGCCGTTCCTGGATCTGCCGCCGTTCTCGTTGCGGAGTCCGGTGGAGTATCTGCTGTTCGTGGTGCTGGGGTTGGTGGTCGGCGCGTGCGGGGTGCTGTTCACGCGGGTGCTGTACTGGATCGAGGATTTGTGCGACCGGTTGTGGCGGGGTCCGGAGTGGCTGCGCCCGGCGGTGGGCGGGGTGTTCCTGGGCGGGCTGCTGCTGGCGTTGCCGCAGATGTACGGGGTGGGGTATCCCGTGCTGCAGAACGCGGTCGAGGGCAAGTACCTGTTCGGGTTCCTGCTGGTGCTCATGCTCGGAAAGATCGTGGCGACCAGTCTGACGATCGGCATCGGCGGGTCGGGCGGGGTGTTCGCGCCGTCGTTGTTCATCGGGGCGATGGCGGGCACGGCGTTCGGGATCGCGGTGCACTCGTTGTTCCCGTCGGTGACCGCGTCGCCGGGGGTGTACGGGCTGATCGGGATGGGGGCGGCGTTCGCGGGCTCGGCGCGGGCCCCGATCACGGCGGTGATCGTGCTGTTCGAGCTGACCGGGCAGTACACGGTGATTCTGCCGATGCTGACGGCGATCGTGATCGCGACCGCCGTGAGCAAGACTTTGAGCCGGGACACGATCTACACGCTCAAACTGCGCCGTCGCGGCATCGACCTGGACAAACACCCGTCCGCGCAACGACTGGCGGGCACGACGGTCTCCGCGGTCACCGAACCCCTGCCGGAGCCGCTGCGGGAGAACCTGCCGCTGGAACTGGCCGCGCACGCGCTCGCCTTGTCCGGCCACGGAATCCTGCCGGTGATCGACGAGGACGGCCGCTACCAGGGCTGCGCCACCGCCCGCGCGGTCGCCGAGGCGGTGGCCGAGGACCAGGCGGGCCAGGTG
Source organism: Amycolatopsis sp. Poz14 (assembly GCF_006704225.1). NCBI lineage: Bacteria > Bacillati > Actinomycetota > Actinomycetes > Pseudonocardiales > Pseudonocardiaceae > Amycolatopsis > Amycolatopsis sp. Poz14. The sequence continues at coordinate 6,140,397 of NZ_JACLHD010000001.1, read as the reverse complement.
GGCGACCTCGCCGAATTGCCGCCGCTGGTGACGAGCGATTCGACGCTTGCCGATGCGCTCGACGCGCTCGCCCAGGCTCCGGGGACCGGGCTTCCGGTGCTGACCGGAAGCGATGAGCTGACCGGGTGGATCACGCACCAGTCGGTGTTGAGCGCGCTGGAGCCCGCGACGGCTAGGCGGTAGCCCGGAGCCCGTCCAGCAACAGGTCCAGCAGCCGACCCGCCATCGGCTTGTGCTCGGCGGAACCGGCCACGGTGAAGATGCCGATGAGCGCGGCAGCGATGTCTTCGGCGGGGACGTCGGCGCGGAGTTCGCCGCTGGCCCGCCCGGCTTCGAGGAGGCCGTCGATGGCCGCGAGAAGTTCGGTTCTCGTGTGGGCGTGGGCGATCTCGCCGGATTCGACCATCGCGAGGAGCGTGTCCAGCATGCCGTTCTTGGTGGCGATCCAGTCCCCGAACAGGTCCATCCAGCGGCGCAGCGCGGCTGCCGGGCCGAGGCGGGCGAGCAGGTCCTCGGCGCCGGCGGTGAGCCGCGAGACCTGGTCCTGGTAGACCGCGTCGACCAGCGACTCGCGGGTGGGGAAGTGCCGGTAGAGGGTGGCGATGCCGACTCCGGCCTCGGCGGCGATCGCGCGCATCGACGGCTCGGTCCCGGCCGCGGCGAACAGCCGGGTCGCGACGTCCAGCAGTTGCCGGCGGTTGCGGGTCGCGTCTGCCCGGGGGGACTTCGCGGCAGCCAAAACGGATCACGCTCCACTTGTGCTAGATTCGAGGACGTAAACGGAGCATAGTCCGTTTCCTGGAATCGGAGGAGCCACGTGAGCGGGAAAGAAGCGAGCCGGGCGGTGCAGTTCGAGGCGTTCGGCGGGCCGGAGGCCCTGAGGGTGCGCGAAGCGCCGGTGCCGCAAGCCGGTCCGGGGCAGCTTCGCGTGCGCGTCGCCGCGGCGGGGCTGAACCCGATGGACTGGTTCATGACCTCGGACGCCGAGACCGCCGCGCGGTTCGGGCTGAGCCTGCCGTGCGGGTTCGGCACCGATTACGCCGGGACCGTGGACCAGATCGGCGACGGCGTGACCGAGTTCGCGGTCGGCGACCGGGTGTTCGGCGGCGCGCTGTCCCGCGCGGTCGCCGACTACGTCGTCGTGGACGTCGCGGGAACCATCGCGGTGGGCGGCGAGGCGCACCGCACCCCGGACGGTGTCGATGACCGCACCGCCGCCGCGCTTGCGATCGCGGGCTGCACGGCGGCCGCGGCGCTGGCGGTGGTCAACCCGGGCCCGGGCGACACGCTGCTGGTCGGCGGCGCGGGAGGCGGGGTCGGCGTGTTCGCTGTCCAACTCGCCCGCCTTGTCGGTGCGCGAGTGATCGGGACGGGGTCGGCGTCCTCGGCCGACGCCCTGCGCGCGCTGGGGGCCGAGCCGGTCGCTTATGGCGACGGCTTGGCCGACCGGGTCCGTGCGCTCGCGCCCGCCGGCGTCACCGCGGCCATGGATCTGCACGGTGCGGAAACGGCGTGGGCGGCCCGCGAACTCGGCGTACCGGACGAACGCATCACCACCATCGCCGGTCAGATCGACGGGATCACTCCGGCGAACGGGGCCAACGCCGCGCCCGGCGCCATCGAGGAGATCGCCGAGCTGGTGGCGGCGGGACGGCTCCGGGTGCCGATCGCGGCGAGCTTCCCGGTCGAGGAGATCCGGTCCGCGGTCGAGCTGCAGTCGGGCCGGCACGTGCACGGCAAGGTCGTCATCGACCTCTGAACGCGGAACGGCTCACGCGCTGGCGTTCCGCAGCCACGGGTAACGACCCGAGTCCGCGTCGCCGTAGTCCGGGTCGAGATAAATGTGCAGGCGCTGGATGCGGCCGTCGCGGATTTCGAACACATTGCAGAAGCGGCCGCCCAGTCCCTCGGTCGCCCGCCACGAGGTGCCGTCGGCGAGCACGCCGTGGGTGATGCCTTCGACGACGATGTGATCGCCCTGCTGAATGTAGTTGAAGTAGGGCACCTCGTGGACGATCGAGGAGAACAGCACGAACACGTCCGCGAACAGCTGCTTGATCTCGGCGATGCCGCGCGCGGGTTCGTGCTTCGGGAAGTAGACGTAGGCGTTGTCGGCGAAGAGGCCGAGGAAGTCCTCGCCCGCGTCCATGTCCTTGAAATACGTTTCGGCGATTGCCTTGCGGTCGACGGTGACTTCGTTGTGCACCATGACATTTCCTTCCGGTTATCGAGCAAGCACCTGGCGGAGCACGTCGCGCAGCGTCCCGAGGGGATCGTCGGCGAGGTCGGCGCTGCGCCAGGCGACGTGGTGGTCCGGGCGGACAAGCAGGCAGCCGCGTTCGCTGATCTCGCGCACGCGCTCCCAGTCGCCCAGCGGGTCGGTGTATTCGCAGCCGAGACCGATCTGGCGGGAAGCCAGTTCGATCCCGAATTCGGTGGCGAGCTTGGCCGCCGCTTCCAGCCAGTCCTGTCCGCCGATGCCGGTGAGCACGGTGAACTGGCCGTGACCGGTGATGTCCATAGTGGACACGGGAGTTCCGGCGTGTTCGAGCCACGCGTGCGGCAAGCGGGCGCCGGGCTGGGTGGTGGCCTGGTAGTACAGCTCCGGGTCGCGGGCGGGGGACGGCCATGGCGTGCCGTCGGAGGCTACCGCGGCCGAGGCGTAGCGCTGGCCGAGTTCGACGCCGTGCGCGTTGAACTGGTAGTTCTGCAGTTCGACTGCCGCGCGCAGTTCGGCGCGGCGGGCGCGGCCGTCCGGGGTGTCCGCGGTGAGGCCGTCGAGGCTGCGCCATCCCTCCTCGGAAGTCTGGCCGGGACGGAAGCCGAATGCCTGCGAAATCGGCCGCATGTCCTCGACGCTGCGCATAGCGCGGTCGACCACCTGCTTGCCGACCGGCTGCCGTTCCGCGTCGTAGGTGTCCAGCAACGCTTCCCCGGCCTCGCCGCGGACTACCGCGGCGAGTTTCCAGGCCAGGTTGAACGCGTCCTGCACCGAGGTGTTCGTGCCGAGGCCGTTCGCGGGCGGATGCCGATGCGCGGCGTCCCCGGCGAGGAACACGCGGTCGCGCCGGTACGAACGCGCGACCAGGTGGTTGATCTGCCATTCGCTGACGGCCTTGATCCGGACCTCGACGTCCGGGTCGCCGATGATGGTCGACGCTCGCGCGCGGACGGCGTCGGGGGAGAGGTCGGGCTCGCCTTCGGCCGGGTCGTACATGAAGAGCATGACCCATTCGGTCCACGGTTTGACGCAGATGAACGTGCCCGAGCCGACCCAGTAGTCGTTGCCCGGCTGGCACATCCAGTACAGCGTCCCGGGCCGGTGCGCGGTGTAGCGGGTGAGATCGGCTTCCAGCCACACATTCGCGGCGCGGCCGAGCCCGGACTCGCCGTCGAATACGAAGCCGAGCTGGTCGGCCACGGTGCTGCGGCCGCCGTCCGCGCCGATCGCGTACCGCGCGACGATTTCCTGCTCAGCACCGGTTTCCCGGTTGAGGACCACCGCGTGGACCGCGTCCGCCATCTGCGAGATCCGCACCAGTTCGGTCGAGAACCGGAGGTAGGCACCGTGCCGCTCGGCTCCCGCGCGGAGCACCGGCTCGAGGATGTGCTGCGGGATGTTGCACATCGCGCTGGGGCTGGCGGCAGCATAGTCGGCGTGCCGCGCGGTGCCGCTGCCCCAGGTCTTGAGCCGGGCCAGTTCCTGTCCGGCGAAGCTGGTCGCCCAGACGTTGTCGCCCATGAGCTCGTTGGGCACCGCGACTTCCCGCACGGCGTCCTCGATGCCGAGGTCGCGGAAGACTTCCATGGTGCGCTGGTTGGTGATGTGGGCCCGCGGGGAATGCGCGGTGCCCGGGTATTTGGTGATCGTGACGGCATGCACGCGCTGCGCGGCGAGCAGGGCGGACGCGGTCAGGCCGGCGGGGCCGGCGCCGACCACCAGTACGTCGGTTTCGAAAGAAGGCATGACGGATCGACCTCCTGGGCCGCGCCCAGTCAGCGGGAAGGAAGGGGGACGGCCGGGTCAGCCGGCCTGGTGCGCGCCGGTCATGAGCGCGGCGAGATCGTCGGGGCGCAGGAACGACGGCGGGGGCGGCGGGCCCCAGTTGAACAGGCCCTTGGCGCCTTCCAGCGTCTCCGGCGTCCAGAGCTGGTCGTCGAGGATGCTGTCCATGTCGGAGTAGTACTCGGAGAAGTTGCCCGCGGGATCCTTGAGGTACCAGAAGAAATTCGACCCGGCGTGGTGGCGGCCGAGGCCCCACACGTGCCGTTCCGGATGGTCCTCCAGCATCGCGGTCGCGCCGCGGCCGACCTCGTCGACGTCCTCGACCTGCCACGACGTGTGGTGCAGGAAGGCGACCGGCGCGGCGAGCGCGAGCACGTTGTGGTGGTCGGTCGAGCAGCGCATGAAAGCGCCGTGCCCCTTGATCGCGTCGCTGGTCTTGAAGCCCAGGCCGGCGGTGAAGAACCGGATCGTGCGCTCGTGGTCGGGGGAACCGACGACGACGTGGCCGAGCTTGCGCGGACGCACCGGTCCGGTGCGCAGTACGCCGGGCGCCCGTGTGCTCGTGCGCTCCAGCCTCCCGGGTCCGTTGTACGGCGTGGGCGGCTCGGGATCCTGGTGCAGCCGTTCGGCGATCCGCACGACCACCTGGAATCCGGTGACCGGTTCGCGGGTGACCAGCGTGTCGCCCGCGATGTCGGCCTGGATGTCCAAAGAGGACAGCTGGCCGCGGATGCGGGCGAGATCGTCCGGCTCGTCCGCGCCGATGCTCAGCTCCATCAGCTGCCGCCGCGGCGCGTGGACGATCTTCAGCTGACGGCCGCCGTCGCGGGTGCTGAACCAGCCGTCGGCGTCCTCGGCGAGCCCGAATTCGCGGTAGTAGCGGGCGGTCGCGGCGACGTCGGGCACGCCGACGACGAGCGAGTTCAACCGGTGCAGTCCCATTGTCCAGCCCTTTCGCTAAGCGGCGACCATCCGTTGCCGCAGTTCGCCGATGCCGTGGACGTAGCTGACGAGCTGGTCGCCCGCCTTGAGGTAGCGCTGCGGCGTGCGGCCCATGCCGACGCCGGACGGGGTGCCGGTGAAGATGACGTCGCCGGGCAGCAACGGGGTCACCGCGGACAGCCGGGCGATCAGCGCGGGCACGGAGAACACCATCTGCGAGGTGCGGCCCTTCTGCACCTGCTCGCCGTTGACGAGCGCGCCGAGTTCGAGGTCGTCGCGATCCGGCAGCTCGTCCGGCGACACGACCACCGGGCCGAGCGGCCCGAACCCGGGATGGGACTTGGCGAGGCTGAACTGCGGGGCCGGTCCGGCCAGCTGCAGCAGCCGTTCGGAGATGTCCTGCCCGACGGTCAGCCCGGCGACGCAGTCCCAAGCCTGCTCCTCGGCGACTCGTTCGGCGCGCTTGCCGACGACCGCGACGAGTTCGACCTCCCAGTCGACGTGTCCGCCGTCCGGGATGACGACGTCGCCGTACGGGCCGCTGAGGCAGGTCGGGAACTTGGTGAACACCGGCGGCGTCTCGGGCACCGCGAAGGACGATTCGGCCGCGTGGTCGGCGTAGTTGAGGCCGATCGCGAACACCTGGCGCGGCGCCGGGACCGGATTGCCCAGCTGCTCGTCGCTGACCGGCCGTTCGAGCGCGTGGCCCGCGCCGATCGTCGCGGCGAATTCCGACAGCTCCGCCCAGCGCTCGTAGGCCTGCTGGACGTCCGGGCCGAACCGCCCGCCGCTGGCCTCGGCCGCGTCCACCGCCTTTCCCGGTGCGGTGACCAGTGCCAGTCGTCCGTCCACAGTGGCGACTTTCATGCGGGGCTCCTTCGCGTCCGGCTTCGGTGCCCTCCAGTTGTACGCGCTGAGATTCGATGAGGCAACAAACTTTCGAAAGTTGCCAGAGGATTCGTATCCGCTAGAGTGGACGCCATGGCAGGGGACACGACGCGCGCCGAGGGCGTCTACCAGCAGCTCCGGGCGGACATCCTGGGCGGCCGGATGATTCCCGGGCAGCGCCTCAAGTTTCCCGAACTGTGCGAGCGGTACTCGACGAGCGTCGGCGCGGCCCGCGAGGCGCTCACCCGGTTGACCGCCGAGGGGCTGGTGAAAACCAGGCCGCACCTTGGCTACACGGTCACGCCGCTGTCGCACGAGGATCTCGCAGACCTGACGAAGGCGCGCCTGGAGATCGAATCGCTGGTGCTGCGGCTGTCGATCCTCGAAGGCGACGTGCAGTGGGAGGCCCGCGCGGTGGCCGCGCACCACCTGCTGGAGCGGACCCCGTTCACCGACCCCGTCGACCCGGACCGCCCTGCCGACGCCTGGGTCGCCGCGCACTCCGACTTCCACCTGGCCCTGTTCGACGGCTGCCGCAACCGCAGGCTGGTCGCCACCGCGCGCGGGCTGCGCGAGGAAGCCGAGCTGTACCGGCAGTGGTCAGTCTCGTTCGGACAGGAACCCGACCGGGACGTGCCGGGCGAGCACAAGGCGATCCTCGAAGCGGCACTGGCGCGCGACGCGGACCTGGCGGCCGAACGGCTCCGGGACCACATCGCGCACACGGCGCAGCTGCTGATCAGCTGCGCCGAGGACGAACCGAACCGGCCTTGACCCGGAACTCGGCGCTGCGGTCCGTGAAGGGCTCCTTGAGGGAATCTGGTTCCCTCAAGGAGCCCTTCACGGACTTGAGGTGGCGGCAGCGGCCGGAGTGAAGTTCTCCCGGTGGATCATCCGCGGCGCCATGCGGCGGCGTTTGAACGCCTTCACCCCGGCGTCGACCATCGGCGGCGGCCCGCAGAGCCAGCCTGACCAGCCGCGGGCGCTGGGGACGTCCTCGAGGAACTGGTCGGTCGGGAAACCGGTGCGATACGTGCTGTTCCCGGGTTCGTGCGACAGCACCGGAAGGAACGAGAAACCCGGGTAGCTGTCGGCGAGTTCGGCCATCAGGTCGAGGTCGTAGAGGTCGGCCGCACCGCGAACTCCTTGGTACAGCACCACTTTCCGGCTCGGGTCCCGGGACAGCGCGGTGCGGGCCAGTCCGATCAGCGGGGCGAGGCCGGTGCCGCCGCCGATGAGCGCCATCGGGCCGCCGTCGTCCTCGTCCTCGGGCGGCAGGAAGAAATCGCCGAGCGGGCCGGTGACCTGGACCTGTTCTCCGACGGCGAGACCCGCGAAGATCCACTGTTCGGTGGCCGCTCCGCCGGGCACCAGACGGACGTGCAACTCCAGAACTTTGTCCTCGTCGGCGGTGTTGACCAGCGAGTACTGGCGACGCACGCCGGTGCCGGGCACGGTCAGCTCGACGTACTGGCCCGCGTTGAACGCCAGCGGTTCGGGCAGGCCGAGCCGCAGCCGCCGGGTGTCGCGGGCGATGTCCTGGATTTCGCGGACGGTCGCGGTGAGGTCGCGCAGCGGGTGCGTGGCCCGGGCGGCGCCGCCGGAGGTTTCGACGACGACGTTCGAGCGGAGCCGGGCCTGGCAGGCCAGCGCCAGGCCCGCCGCCCGCTCGTCCTCGGTCAGGGTGTCGGCGGGGGAGTCGCGGTGGTCGACGGCGCCGTCGACCACGCGCAGCTTGCAGGTGCCGCAGGTGCCCTGGTTGCAGGAGTTCGGCATCCAGACGCCGGCGCGGAGGAAGGCGTCGAGCATCGGCTGGTCCGGCCCGCAGGCCACTTCCCGGCCGCCGACGGTCGCGGTGAAGGACATGTCAGGCCTCCCAGGCGACGTGCAGCGACGTCGGCCCGCGGAAGCCCCAGCCCCAGAACTCGACGTCCGAGGAGGTGTCGCGCTCGAGGTTCGGGATCGACTCGAACAGTTCCTCCAGCGCGATCCGCATGACGTGGTTGGCGAAGTAGATCCCGGCGCAGGCGTGGTTCCCGGCGCCGAACGCCAGGTGCGGCAGCGGGGGACGGTGCAGGTCGTAGCGGGTCGGGGCCTCGTAGACGCCGGTGTCGTGGTTGGCCGAGCCGTAGGACAGGATCACCGGCGTGCCCGCGGGCAGGTCGACCCCGGCGACGGTGACCGCCTTGGTCGAGATCCGCGCGGTGGCCGACCAGATCGGCGAGGTCCAGCGCATCCCCTCGGAGATCGCGCGGGGGATCAGCGCCGGGTCGTCCACGACCTGCTCGAGCTGGTCGGGTTCGCTGAACAGGCCGGTCAGCGTCGAGGCTATGCCGTGGCCCGGTTCCTGCATCGCACCGAGCAGGTGCACATAGATCGTCGGGTAGATGTATTCGCGGTCGCGGGTCTTGCCCGGCGGCATCCCGTCGTGCAGCCAGTGCGAGATCGCGGTGTCGGCGGGTTCGGCGATCCACCGGTCGATCAGCGGGTCGACCGTCGCCTGGATCTCGGCCTTCGCCTCGTCGCCCTGGACGAACCCCTCCGGGTTGGCGAATTCGCCGTCCTCGGTCATCGCCGCGTTGGTGAAGGACCGGCTCAGTTTCGCGAACCATTCGCGCAGTTTGTCCGAGCTGACGCTCTGCAGCCCGAGCAGGTCGCCGAGGGAACGGACGCTGACCGGTTCGCAGTACTGGGAGACGAGTTCCGCGCGGCCGTCGTTCTCGAACTTCTCCAGGTAGCCGCGGGCGATGGGGCGGACGAGGTCGTCGATCCACCGGTCGACCTCGACCGGCTGCAGCGCGGGCTCGACCATCGAGCGCAGGTCGGCGTGGATGTCGCCGTTCACCCCGATGATCGCCGGATGGCCGAAGGTACGTCCGCCGGCCGGGGTGATGACGGCTTCGAAGTCTGGGCTGGTGGCGATCTCGCGGCAGATCTCCGCGGTCGTCGCCACGTATGAGCCGAGCACCGGCACGTACGCCAGCGGGGCCTCGCGGCGCAGCCGTTCGTACGGCTCGTACGGGTTGCGCTCCAGCTGGGCCATGGTGATGTCGTCGATCCAGGACAGGTCCGGGGCGGTGGTGCTGTTCGTCGTCATTGACGCGGCCTCCTTCGTGCGTGGTGGGGCGAAGGTAGGTCCGCGCGGGCAGCGCCCACGACACGCGAAGCGCGGATCCAGTACGGATCGCGCGACGAATCCGGCGCTCCGCCGCTGATCAGCTAGCATGCGTCCATGTCCGCACGCCGTGGTGCGGCGCCGCGGGACTGGGAGCGAGTCTCGAAGTCGGTGGCCGACGCCTACTTTCCGCATCAGCTGACGCCGCTCGGCGGCGGCCGCGAGCCGCGGCTGACCCTGCGGACGCTGGACCTCGGCCCGGTGCTGATCGGGTACGTCGGATGGGGAGCCGACGTCGAGATCGCCTGCGACTACCCGTCCGCGTACGAGGTCAACCTGCCGCTGACCGGTCATCTCGCCAGCCGTGGCAGGCACGGTTCGGTGACGTCGGTGCCGGGACAGGCGACCGTCTTCCGGGCGGACACGCCTTCGCTGATCACCCACTGGGACGCGACCTGCACCGTGCTGGGCGTCAAATTCGACCGGGACTGGCTGGACCGCGAGGCCGAACGGGTCGTCGGCGCCGGGACCGTCCGCGTCGCCGGTGCGCTCCCGGACCAGTTGCCGCTGGAGCACGGTCCCGCGCGCGACTGGCGGCATCTCGTCGCCGGTCTTTCGTCGCAGATGCGCGACGGCTCGTTGTTCAGCGACCAGCCGATCGTCCGGGAACAGCTGGCCGGAGCGGTCGCGGCCGGATTCCTCCTCGCGGGCTGCCCCGATACCGGCCGCGTCCCGCCGCCGCGTCCGCGCGCGATCACGCGAGTGGTCGACGCGGTGCGCGCCGACCCGGCCCGGGCGTGGACGGCGGCGGACATGGCTGCCGTCGCCGGGACTACGGTTCGCCGGTTGCAGGAGAGCTTCCGGGAATGGGTCGGCTGCACGCCGACGGAGCATCTCGTCGGGGTGCGGTTGCAGCATGCGCGCGCGGATCTCGAAGAGCACCCGGAATTCTCGGTGAGCGAGATCGCGGCGCGGTGGGGATTTTCCAGCGCCAGCCGGTTCGCGGCGGCGTTTCGGCGGCGTTATGGGGAGTCGCCTTCGCAGGCTCGTTGAGTCTTCCGGTGGAGCGAGGCGCACCAGCGCGCGAGCGGGTCTCGGCGGTGCGAGAGTGGAAGCGTGTTCGACACCTTCGCCGAATGGGACGTCTCCGTCAGCGACTCAGTGACCATCCACGGGCGAAGTGGCGGGGAAGGACCGCCCGTGGTGTTGCTGCACGGGCATCCCCGGACGCATACGACTTGGTACCGGGTAGCTCCCCAGCTTGCCGAGGCGGGATTGACCGTGGTGTGCCCGGATTTGCGCGGGTACGGCCGATCGGCCAAACCCGATCCCGACGAAAACCACGAGGTCTACTGCGATCGCGCGATGGCAGCCGACATCGTGGCTCTGATGCGCAGCCTCGGCCACCGCCGATTCGCCGTCGTAGGACACGATCGCGGCAGTTACGTCGCTTACCGCACCGCGCTGGACCATCCCGATTCGGTGTCCCGTCTCGGCGTCCTCGACAGCGTGCCGATTCTCGAGGCGCTCGAACGCGCGGGCACTAAGTTCGCCACGGCGTGGTGGCACTGGTTCTTCCTCGGTGCCTCCCCGCACGCGGAGCGGGTGATCACGGCGGATCCCCTTACCTGGTACCGCCCAAATGAGAAAGCCATGGGGCGCGAGAACTATCTCGACATGACGCGCGCGGTCACGAATCCAGCCACCGTCCGCGCCATGCTGGAGGATTACCGCGCCGGGCTGACCGTAGATCGTGCCCATGACGAGGCGGACCGGGCGGCACAGCGCGTCATCTCCTGTCCGACTCTCGTCGCCTGGTCTGTCAGGGACGACATGGAGGACCTTTACGGCGATCCGGTCGGTATCTGGCGGTCGTGGGTCAGCGGCGAGCTGACGTCCGCCCGCATCGAGTCCGGGCACCACATGGCCGAGGAAAATCCGGACCAGCTCTCGGAAACGCTGGTTCGGTTCCTCCGGTAGCCGCTGGTCCGTTCCACGCGACAGCTTCCCTCGTCCGGGTGTTTGCCTCGCTCTCCACCGGGTATCAGGACCGTGCTGGCGATGGAAGGAATTCGAGGGCAGCGGGTCGGCGCGCGGAGGATGACGAGAGCATGACGGGAAATCTGTCCTCCTTGGTGTCGCGTGCGTTCCGCGGGGCGGGACAGGTCGCGGGTGTGGCCGTCGAGGCGGTCAGCCTCGGAACCGATGCCGTGACGACCGGAGCGGGTGCCAGCGTCCGCGCCACGACCTGTGCCGCGCGGGTGTTGCGCGACGCTGTTGTCCATGGGGCCAAGGGAACCGAGGCGGTGTGGCGGCACGGGCAGAAGCTCCACGTCGGACTACGGCCGGAATCCACTGGCGACGCGAGCCGGTTCGGACGCGTGGTGCGGAAGCTGGTCCGCGAGGCGGTGGCTCGACCCGACGTCCTCGCCGCCTATTGGGACGCCGGTCTGTCGCGGATGGTGCTGACGATGGCGGAAGGCGCGGCCAGCGACCGTTTGGTGGCCGCCGTGACGGCCCGCGCCCGGAAGCACGGGCTTTCCGTTGGCTCCCCGGACGAAGCGTCCGCCCATCCCGGCGATCTCAGCGCGGTCCAGACGCAGGCTGCCGCGCTGGCGATCAGCGGTGCCGGGCTCGCGATGGCGACGGCTGCTACGCCCCTGCGGCTGCGCCGTCCTCCGCAAGTGCTGTCTGCTGCGCTAACCGCGGTGCGGGAACATCCGCTCGCACAAGACTTCTTGCGCGCCAGGCTCGGCAGGCCTGGTGCCGAATTGGCGGTCGCCACGGCCAACGCCGCGCTGCACGGCATCGGGAAGTCACCCGCCGACCTCGCCCTCGACGTGCTGCTGCGCGCCGGGCAGCTCGCGGACGCGGTGGCGCAGGTGGTCGCGTTCGAACGGTCCTGCGACCGGCTGTGCGTGCCCGATCGCGACTGTCCGACCGCCCGGCCCGAACGCAGGCCAGCGCCGCCGGATCCGGTCACCGACTACGCCAAGACCGCGCTGACCGGCGGCCTCGTCGGCGCGGGGGCGACCGTGCTGTTCAAACGCGACCTCAGCCAGGCCAGTTCGGCGATCCTTGCCAGTTCACCCAAACCCGCTCGCTACGGCTGGGCTGCCTACGCTTCGGGCACCGGACTCGCCCTCGCGCGCGAGGGGGTGCTCGTCCGGAATCCAGACCGGCTCCGGCTGCTGCAAGCGGCCGACACCCTTGTGGTGCACAGCAACGCATTGTGCGGCGACCAGCGCACGGTGCTCGAGGCCCATCCCACTGACACCGAGTGGGCGGAAGGCAGGCTGTGGCAAGCGGCCTTGCACGCGGTGGACGGCGAAGACAGCTCCGTGCGGCTGCGGCCGGCACCCGACGATCCCGATGCCGAGACCGGGTTGATGATCGCCTCGGCCGACGGCGTGGACGCCGGAACAGTGCTCGTCGGATGGGTGCCCGATCCGCTGGCGGAGAGCGTGCTGGACGCGGCCGGGCAAGCCGGTCTGCGGATCGTGGTCGTCCAGGGCAGCTCGCCGGGCGCTGACGCCGCGCTGGCGGACGAGGTCGTCACCGATCGCGCGATGGCCGACGTCGTCACCGCGTGTCAGGGGGACGGCCATGTCGTGCTGACCCTGGCCCGCGTCCCGCCGAGCGCGGACGCGTCTGCCCGGGAGGAAGTGCTGGACGGCCTGCTGCGCGGCGATCTCGCGGTCGCGGTCGCGCACGGATGCGATGCCGCGGTGTGGGCCGCTGACTTGCTGTCGATCAGTGGCTTGGCGGGAGTCTGGCGTTTGATGCGCGCGGTGCGCAGTGCGCGTGCCGCTGGCGACCGGGCGACGACCTGCGCCGAGGCCGCGGCGGCTTTGTCCGGTCTGGTGGTCGCCACGGACGGGCACCGGCAGTGGCGGCGTCTGTTGTCGCCGTTGGCGCGGTTGAGTCCGGTCAACCTTGCCACCGGTGTCGCGCTGGCCGCGGGATGGCAGAGCGCCGTCGCCATGGCAGCGGAAGCGGCGCCGGCGCCGCGGCCGCGAGTCGCCTGGCACGCGTTGCCGCTGGAGGAAGTGCTGCGCAAGCTCGCCTCGGATCCGCGCCGCCGCCGATCTCGCCGCGCCGGTCTGCCCGAGCGCGCCCAGCACTTGGCCGCGGAGGCCGCCGAATTGCCCGGAACCGCGGCGGTGGCGACTGGGCTTCGTCTCGTCGGCGCGATGCGCGGCGAGTTGAGCGATCCGCTCACTCCGGTGCTCGCGGTCGGAGCCGCCGCGTCCGCGATTCTTGGATCCACTGTGGACGCGCTGCTGGTGCTGGCCGCGATGGGGGCCAACGCGCTCGTCGGCGGGGTGCAGGGCTTGCGCGCGGAGCAGGCTCTGGCGGGCCTCGCGGCGACTCAGACTCAGCAGGCCCGTCGCCTGGCCTCCTCGGACGCCGAACCGGAAGCGGTGGACGCAACCGACCTCCGGCCGGGTGACCTGGTGGAACTGCGAGCGGGCGACGTCGTGCCCGCCGACGCGCGGTTGGTGCGGCTGCACGACCTCGAGGTCGACGAATCGGTGCTGACCGGGGAATCCCTGCCGGTGCCGAAACAAACCGCGCCGACCCCGGCCTCGGACATCGCGGACCGCCGGTGCATGGTTTTCGAAGGAACCACCGTGGTCGCGGGGTCGGCTCGGGCGATCGTCGCGGACACTGGCGACCGCACCGAGGCCGGGCGCGCTGTGGCGTTGGCGTCCCGCACCGCGCCGGCCGCCGGGGTTCAAGCGAGGCTGCGGGAACTGACCAGCAAGGCCCTGCCGCTGACGCTGGCTGGCGGAGTCGCCGTCGCGGGTTTGTCGTTGCTGCGCGGGCGAACGGTGCGCGAGGCGGTCAGCGGAGGCGTCGCGGTCGCGGTTGCCGCTGTGCCAGAGGGACTTCCGCTGGTCGCGACGGTCGCGCAGATGGCTGCCGCGCGCCGGCTCAGCCGCCGGGGCGTGCTGGTTCGCTCCGCGCGCACGCTGGAAGCGCTGGGCCGGATCGACACCGTGTGTTTCGACAAGACCGGCACGCTGACGACGAACGAACTGAAGGTCATCAAGGTCGCGACGGCGAATGGCGAGGTTCTGCCGCTGGAGCGAGCTGCGGGCTCCGACGCTGCGACGCAGGTGTTGCGGGCCGGGGCGCGGGCTTGTCCGTCCGAAGAGGACAGTGCCCGAGCGAAGCACGCGCATGCGACCGACGCCGCGGTGCTCGCCGCGTCGCCGCCGGGTGAGGATTGGCAGCAGGTCGCTGGCCTGCCGTTCGAGGCGAGCCGTGGCTACGCGGCCGCGGCGGGCGTTGAGGGCGAGACCGGTTGGCTGGTGGTCAAAGGAGCGCTTGAGGTAGTGCTCCCGTGCTGCCCGGACGCCCCGGCTGATGTCCTTGCGCGGGCGGAATCGCTGGCTGGCTCCGGCCTCCGGGTGCTGGCGGTGGCTCGCCGGCGGGTGGGTCTGGACGGATTGCCCGAGGCCGTCGAGAAACCGTTGGCGGACTTGGAGTTCATCGGGTTGCTCGCGTTGGCGGACAGCCCGCGGCCCAGCGCGGCGCCGATGGTGTCCGGGCTTCGCGCGGCGGGCGTGAACCCGGTGGTGCTGACCGGGGATCACCCGCGCACCGCCCTGGCTGTCGCCGTCGAATTGGGCTGGCCCGAGGACACCTCGGTCGTGACCGGGCAGGAACTGGCGGCGCTGGACCGGGCCGGCCGGGCGGACCTGTTGCGCGAGGCCGGAGTGGTGGCACGGGTGGCACCGGAGCAGAAGCTGCAGGTGGTCGAGGCGCTGCGGGCCGCGGGCCGGGTCGTGGCGATGGTCGGCGACGGCGCGAACGACGCCGCTGCCATCCGGGCCGCCGACGCGGGCATCGCGCTGGCCGCACGCGGATCCGCGGCCGCGCGCAACGCCGCCGACATCGTGCTGACCGACGGCGATCTTCGGGTGCTGGCCGACACGGTCGACGAAGGACGGGCGCTGTGGCGCAGCGTCGCGGACGCGATCAGCATCCTGATCGGCGGCAACGCGGGCGAGGTGGGGTTCACCGTGCTGGGCACGCTGCTGTCCGGGGCTTCACCGTTGTCCACGCGGCAGTTGCTGCTGGTGAACCTGCTGACCGACATGTTCCCGGCGATGGCCATCTCGGTCACCCCCAGCGCCGCGCCGGACACCGGAGAGGACGTGGGCACCGGGTCGCTCGGCGCGCCGCTGACCCGGCAGATCCGCGACCGGGGCGTCGTCACGGCTTTGGGAGCGACCACCGCGTGGCTGGCCGGCACCTGGACGCCGGGCACCGCGCGCCGCACCAGCACGATGTCGTTGTGCGGCCTCGTCGGAGCGCAGCTGGTGCAGACCCTGTCCGGGCGCGAGCACAGCCCACTGGTCCTGGCCACCAGCCTCGGCTCGGCGGCGGTGCTGTTCGCGGTGGTGCAGACGCCGGTGGTGAGTCACTTCTTCGGCTGCACCCCGCTGGGCCCGGTCGCGTGGGCGGGGGTTGGCGGCGGCATCGTGGTGGCGAAGTTCGCGCCGCCGATGCTGCCGGTGGTGGAGTCGGTCGTTTCCCGGGTCGCGGCGAGGCTGCCGACCGCGACCCGGTGAGCTGAGACTGTCCGGAATGGACGGTCACGGCTTTCGGCCTGGCGCCGCGATCCGTCTCTCTAGCCGCGCGCCGCTCGGACCTCGGGCAGGCACCAGTGCTTTCCCGTAGTCCACCCGAGAAGACGCCGTCCGGTCCCGCCGCCGATCTGGCCCTCCGGGGTGAACCGGCCGCCTTCCACCACGTGTGCCAAGCCGGTCACGGCCGGGGTGAAGCGTTCGGCCAGGCCCGCTCGGGTTACCTGCTCGGCGAGCTCGTGGACGGTCGCCCGCTGAGTTTCGAGGTCGCAGAAACTCAGGAAGAACAGCGCCTGCCGCCAGGCGTAGGCCGCGTTCTTGACCGCATGCAGGGCCGCGTGGTGGTGGTCGGTGCGCGTCGCCAGCCGGATCACCGTCCACGTCAGCGACTCGGCGGCCAGTTCAGGCGCCGACGCCTGGAGCCGCTTCCGCAGATCGAGCGTGTGCACCAGGACTGCCAGGTTCTGCGTCGTGAGAATCTGGCTCTGCTCCAGCACCGTGCCGTTCATCGCGACCGAGCGGAGCCGCCACGACGTGCGGGTTCCGCCGGCTCGGGCGAAGCACAGGTCGGCGAAATCGTTGGCGGTGCCCTTCGCGAGCGCGCGGAACCGGCGCGGGCGGGGCTCCGACGTCCAGGATTCCGGCAGGTCGTAGTAGCGCGCGTAGAGCGTGCCCGCCATCGTGCGGCTCGTGAGTTCCGCTGCCGCCCGCCACTTCTCGGTGAACATGCCCGTGAAGATGTCGGCGGCGACCTCCTCGACCAGCGGCATCGGCAGCCCGGCCTGTTTCGCCAGCGCGCCCAGTTCGCGCACCAGCGTGTTCGGCAGGATCGCCTGCGGGAACGCGCTCAGCGCCAGCAGCACCGTCTGGGAGAGCGTCTGGCGGGCGGCCCGGGTGGCGTCCGGACGCCGCGTTCGCAGCCGGTCGAGCGCGTGGACCCAGGGGAGTTCCTCGATCCGGACCTGGTGTTCCAGGTCGAGCAGCAGCAAACTGCGGCGACGGCGGAAGGCCGCGTAGGTCTGCGCGTACAGCGTCGAAAGCTGCTCGTTGTCGAAGTTGGCGGCCAGCAGTTGCGCGGTGATCTGCGGCAGGACCGTCGCGAGGACGTCCGCCGACGTGATCACCTTCCGCGCGACCAGTTCCTCGATCGGCGCCTCCAGCGCGCGGGCGACCTTGGCGACCAGGTGCGCCGGCGCGTCCCCGGCGACCGGCTCGATCGACGGCAGCCCGCCGTCGGCCGGGAAGCGGTCCAGTCGTTCGGCCAGTGCGGCGGCGAGTTCGGCGTGCGTGGGCCGCGCGGCGACCGAGGCCTGCAGCGCTCGCAGCGCCGCCCGCGGTTCCGAGCCCGGCTCGCCGTGCTTGGTGATCGTGTTCGCCAGGGCACGGCGGATCCAGCCGACGTCCCGGCCGGTCAGTTCCGAGCTGTCGCGCTCGCACGCCCGCAACGCGTGGTACAGCCGGGTGAAGTTGCTCTTCGGGTGGACGTGGACTCCCGACGCGGTGTGCCGGAAGCGCGCGCTCGCGTAATCCTCGAGCCATTCGGCGCGACGCTGCTGCCAGTCCTCCGGCCAGGTACGGCACGGCCAGCCGCCGGTGACGCCGGTTTCGTCCAGCCGCGGCAGTTCGCCTTCGACGGTGTCGCACCACAGCGCGACCAGCCGGTCGAACAGCGGGTGCCATACCGTCAGCGTTTCCAGCATCGCCTTGATCGCGGGCGGGGTGCTCGCGGACCGCAGCGATTCCCGGACTTCGCCGACGGTGCTCAGCCGGACCAGTGCGCCCGCAGGTCGCGGCGCTGAGCCGGGCAGCGGGGCCAGGCGCAGACGATGCAGGTGCGGCCGCAGTTCGGCGATCAGGTCGAGCGCCGCTTCGGCGTGCCCGTGCTCCAGCAGCCACGCGACGGTCGGCAGCGCGGCGTCCTCCGGGACGTCAATCCGGTAGGACTCGGCGGCGAGCATGCCGCGCAGCGCGGCGAGCCCGGCGTCGGTGAGGTACCAGAGGTTGAGCCGTTCGCGGTCGGTCCGGCCCGGTCCGTCGGGGCAGAGAGCGGCCTCGGCGGGGGACAGCGGGACCTCGGCCAGGCACCGGCCGGTGGCGAACCCGCCGTGCACGACTTCGAGGGTCACCCACGCCGGAGTGCCCGCGACCGGGACCCGCGAGCCGATCCGCAGGGAACCGGTGGCCATGCCTGTGAGGACGTCCTGCCACCGGTCGGCCTTCGCGCGCGCACGACGGCGCGTCCCGCTGTCCTTCGCGGACAGGGCGGTGCGCACAGCCCGTTCGAGCTGCCCGTAGGCGTACCCCGGCGACGCGGTGTGTCCCATGTGGATTCCCCCTGTGGCCAAGACTTGGAGGCAGGATTCGAACCTGCGCCTTCCCGGGTAACAGCCGGGTGTTCTGCCTGCTGAACTACTCCAAGGAGCGGGGGTTGGACATGGAGGCGGGACTCGAACCCGCGCCCTCCCGGTTACGAGCCGGGTGATCTGCCGCTGATCTACTCCATGCCGTTCCCCGCGTCCGAAATCCTATGTCGCGGCGGGACAGCGCCGCCACTGATATTCCGGCTTACTCTGCGGGGTCGGGAAAATCCGGCAGGCCCCACCCGGCGGCCACTCGGTCCCGGGTGAGCACCGCGGACGGCAGCCCTTCGGCGAGCAACCGCCCGTCGCGCAGCAGCAGACAGTGGGCCGCGCGGCGGGCAACCGTGAGGTCGTGGGTGATGCGGACAACGGTCGTCCCGCCGCGCACTGTCGCGTCGAGCGCGTCGTCGATGAGGGTCTGGGCGTGCAGGTCCAGACCGGCCGCGGGTTCGTCTAGCAGCAGCAGATCCGACTGCTGGGCAAGGGCTTGGGCCACGAGCGTCCGTTGCCGCTGGCCGCCGGAGAGCGTGCCCAGCGGCTGGTCGGCGATCGACGCGATGTCCAGTTGCTCCAGGCAATCCTCGACGACCGTCCGGTCCCGGGCGGTGAGCCTGCGCCACGGGCCGCGGTGCGCCCAGCGGGCCATGGTCACCGTGGCGCGGACGGTGATCGGGAGTTCGCCGGACACCTCGCTGTACTGGGTCGCGTAGGCGGCGCGGAACCGGCTGGTGCGGTGCAGCGTGCCGGAGCTGATCGGCTGGATGCCGGCGATCACGTTGAGCAGGGTCGATTTCCCGGCCCCGTTCGCCCCGACGACGGCGGTGCTCCGCGCCGCGGGCAGCTCGGCGGTGATCCCGCCGAGCACCTCGTGCGACCCGTAGCCCGCGCGGACGTTCCGCAAGGTGACAGCCGGTTCGGCAAGGTTCACCAAAGCCCCCTTAAAGAGAATGAAAACCATTTCCACTATAGTGGCGCCGTGACCTGGTTGCTGACCCCCTTCGACGTGTCGTTCGTGCAGCGCGCGCTCGTCGCCGGGGTCCTCGTGTCGGTGATGTGCGCGCTGGCGGGCACCTGGGTGGTGTTGCGCGGGATGGCTTTCCTGGGGGAGGCGCTGTCGCACGGCATGCTGCCCGGGGTGGCGATCGCGTCGCTGGCGGGAGTGAACCCGCTGCTCGGCGCGGTGCTGAGCGCCGCGGTGATGGCCGGGGGAGTGACCGTGCTGGGCAGGTCGCGGCGGTTGTCGCAGGACACGCTGATCGGGCTGCTGTTCGTGGGGATGCTCGCCGCCGGCGTGATCATCGTGTCGCATTCGCAGTCGTTCGCGGTCGACCTCACCGGGTTCCTCTTCGGCGACGTGCTCGCCGTCGGCACCGGCGATCTGCTGGTCCTGGCGATCGCGCTGGGGCTGGTCGCCGCGGTGTCGCTTCTCGGCTACCGCCCGTTCGCCGCCGTCGCCTTCGATGTCCGCAAGGCCCAGACACTGGGGTTGCGGCCAGGTCTCGCGAACGCGCTGGTGCTGGCGCTGGTGACCGTGACCGTGGTCGCGTCGTTCCGGGTCGTCGGCACCTTGCTGGCGTTCGGGTTGCTGATCGGACCGGCGGCCGCGGCCACGTTCTGGGCGCGCCGCATCACGACGGTCATGGTGCTCGCCGCGCTGCTGGGAATCCTGTCGACGGTCGCGGGATTGCTCGTGTCCTGGCACTGGGGCACCGCCGCGGGAGCCAGCATCGCCGCCGCCGCGATCGCGCTGTTCTTCCTCTCCGCCCTGCTGTCCGCCGTCCGCGGCCGCCGTCGCTGAACGAATCCGTTGTCCGACAACAGAAATCGAGGACGCATGACGACATCTCCTGTCCGCCGGGCGGCGGGCGCGCTGGCCGTGGCGGCGCTGCTGGCCGCCTGCGGGCACGATCCGGCGGAGCAACCCGCCGCCACGCCGCACGGCTACGTCGAGGGAGCGGAGGAAACCGCCGAGGCACAGTCGAGACTGGTCGTCGCCGACGCCTCGACCGGTGCGGCGCACGTGCTCGACCTGATCACCGAGCAAGTCACGCCGGTCGGAACGGTGCAGGGCGCGCACGCGATCGCCGGGGACGGCCGGTTCGGCTACCTCACCGGCCGCGCCGACGGGGTCCGCGTCATCGACAGCGGCGCGTGGATGGTCGACCACGGCGACCACGTGCACTACTACCGCGCCGCGGTGCGTGAGACCGGAACCGCGCCGGGCCAGCAGCTGCTGGCCGCTTACAGCGATCCCGCGGTCACTGCACTGTCCTTTCCGGACGGAACTGCCAAGTTGCTGGACCGCGCGAAACTGGACCGCGGGTCGATCGCCGAACTCGGCACGATCACGCGGAGTCCGCATGCCGGGGTAGCGGTGCCCTATCGCGAACGCGTGCTGGCCTCGGTTGCCGATGGCGTGCGAGTGCACGATCGGCAGGGCAAGCAGGTCGCGGAGATCGGCCAGTCGTGCGCGGAACTGAGCGGTGCGGCCGTCACGCGACGGGGCGTCGTCTTCGGTTGCGCGGACGGCGCGTTGCTAGTCACCGAGAAGGACGGGACGTTCGCCGGGGAGAAAATCCCCTACCCGCGACCGGTCGGCACGGAGGAACGCGCCTCCAAGTTCGCGCACCGGCCCGGCAGCACGACGCTCGCTGCCGCGGCCGGGACTGACGCGGTGTGGGCACTGGACGTCCGCGCCCGGAAGTGGTCCCGGATCGAGACCGGTCCGGTCGCCGCGCTGAACGCTGTCGGCGAGGACGCGCCGGTCTTGGTGCTGACCCGGGACGGCGTGTTGCGGGCCTTCGACCCAGCCACCGGGGCGCAGCAGGCGCAAGTCCCGTTGCTGCCCGCGGTCAATGGCCCGGTCACCCCGGCGATCCAGGTCGACGCGACCCGCGCCTACGTCAACAACCCGTCCTCCGGCGAGATCTACGAGATCGACTACAACGACCACCTCCGCCGAGCCCGGACGCTCACCGTTCCCGGCAAGGCCAGCTACGTCGTGGAGACCGGCCGATGAGCAGAATCCGGGCCCTGCTGGTCGCCGCGCTCCTGGTCGTGTCCGGCTGTTCCGCCGCGGGCGCGAGCGGCGGTTCGGTGGTGGTGACCACGAACATCCTCGGCGACATCACCCGCCGCATCGTCGGCGACCAGGCCGGCGTGACGGTGCTGATGAAACCGAACGCCGACCCGCATTCCTTCGGTATTTCCGCCCAGCAGGCGGCGGAGGTCGAACACGCGGGGCTGATCGTCTACAACGGACTCGGGCTCGAGGAAGGAATGCTGCGCACGGTCCAGGCGGCCGAGCGCAACGGGGTCCCGGCGCTGGCGGTGGGCGAGCGGGTCGACCCGATCAGCTACGCCGCCCACGGCGGTCCGGATCCGCATTTCTGGACTGATCCCGGCCGTGTCCGCGCCGCCGTGCCGGTGATCGCCGACCAGATCGTCGCGCGAGTGTCCGGAGTGGACGGGAACGTGATCCGGGCCAACGCCGAACGGTACCGGCAGGAACTCGGCACGCTCGAGGACACGATGCGCCGCCGGTTCGCGGAAATCCCGCCGCAGCGCCGGAAACTGGTCACCAACCACCACGTGTTCGGCTACCTGGCCCAGCGGTTCGGCTTCCAGGTCGTCGGCGCGGTGATCCCGAGCGGCACCACGCTCGCCTCGCCCAGCGCGTCCGACCTGAAGTCGCTGGCCGACGCGGTGCGCGCGGCCGGGGTCCCGGCGGTCTTCGCCGATTCCTCCCAGCCGGACCGCCTCGCGCGGGTGCTCGCCGATCAGGCGGGCGTGCGGGTGCGGGTGAAGTCGCTGTTCTCGGAATCCCTCAGCGAACCCGGCCAAGGCGCGGCGACCTACCTGGAGATGATGCGCGCCAATACCGACGCGATCGTCGACGGCCTGGCCACGCCCTGATCTTCGAAACCGAGAAAACCCATCCCCACCAAGGAGAACGAAATGCCAGTGCCGCCCTACCGAACCGCCTGTGCCGCTCTCGCCGCGGCCGGGCTGCTGACGGTGACCGCCTGCGGATCCCCGGAGCCGCCCCCGGCAGCCGCACCCCAGACGGTCGCCGATCCGGTCGCGATCACCTACGACGGCGGGATCTCGCTGCTGGACGGGAAAACCCTGAAGGTCGTCAAGGACCTCCCGCTGCCCGGCTTCAACCGCCTCAACCCGGCCGGCAACGACCGGCATCTGATCGTGTCCACGGCCACCGGATTCCGGCTCCTCGACGCGGCGGGCGCGACGCTGACCGACACCGAGATCCGCGCCCCGAAGCCGGGACACGTGGTGCGGCACGCAGGAAAAACGGTGCTCTTCTCCGATGGCACCGGCGAGATCACGGTGCTCGACCCGGCGACGCTCGGGACCGGGAAACCGCCCGCGCCGCAGCACAAAACCCCGGAACCGCATCACGGCGTCGCGGTCGAACTGGCCAACGGCGAGCTGGTCGCCACGATCGGCAACGAGGACGCCCGGAACGGCATCGCGGTGCGGGACAAGGACGGCAAGGAGATCGCGCGCAACGACCAATGCCCGGGCGTGCACGGCGAAGCGACCGCTCAGGGCGAGACTGTTGTGGTCGGCTGCGAGACCGGCGCGCTGATCTACCGCGCGGGCAAGATCACCAAGGTGACCAGCCCGGACGCGTACGGGCGCATCGGCAATCAGGCCGGCTCCCCGCAGTCGTCGATCACGCTGGGAGACTACAAAACCGACAAGGAAGCGGAACTGGAGCGGCCGACGCGGGTCTCGCTGATCGACACCGAGAAGGCCAGCCTGCGGCACGTGGACCTCGGCACCAGCTACACCTTCCGCTCCCTGGCCCGCGGCCCGCAGGGCGAGGGCCTGGTGCTGGGCACCGACGGCAAGATCCACGTGATCGACCCTGCCGCGGCCCGCGTGACCCGGACGATCCCGGTGATCGGCTCGTGGCAGGAGCCGCTCGAATGGCAGCAGCCGCGTCCGGCGTTGTTCGTCCGGGGCGGGACGGCGTATGTGACGGACCCGGGCAAGAAGGAGGTCCACGCGGTCGATCTCGGGACGGGGGAGAAGACCGCGACCGGCACGCTCCCCGGCGTGCCGAACGAACTCAGCGGAGTTGTCGCAGAAAGCTGAGCAAATGGCTGGTGGGCGGCGAAACGTCGCCCACCAGCCACGAGTCAGCGGGCAGCGGCGCGGCGCTTCGTCCAGATGTCGTAAGCCACCGCCGCGAGCAGGACCGCACCCTTGACGAGCATGACGCGTTCGCTGGGCGCCCCGATCAGGGACATCCCGTTGTTGATCACCGCCATGATCAGGCCGCCGGTGATGGCTCCGACGACCTTGCCGACCCCGCCCTGGACCGCGGCGCCGCCGATGAACGCGGCGGCGATGGCGTCGAGTTCGAAGTTGACGCCCGCGGTGGGTCCGGCCTGGTTGAGCCGTCCGGCGAAGATGATGCCGGCGAGCGCGGCGAGCACGCCCATGTTGACGAACACCCAGAACGTCACGGATTTGACCTTGACCCCGGACAGCGTCGCGGCCTGGAGGTTCCCGCCGATGGCGTAGATGTGCCTGCCGAACACGGATTTCCCGGCGACGAGCGAGTAGCCGAGCACGAGCACCGCGAGCAGGACGAGCACCCACGGCAGATTGCGGAACCGGGCCAGCTGCACGACCACAGCCAGCACCAGCGCGGCGGCGACGGCGATCTTGAGCACGAACAGCGGGAACGGGTCGACTTCCTGGCCGTAGCCGAGCCGGGCGGCGCGTTTGCGCCATTGCGTGAGCACGATTCCGGCCACCACGACGACCCCGGCGAGAAGGCTGACCAGGTCCGCGCCGCCGAGCGGGCCGAGGCCGATGTTGCCGAGGTATCCGCCGGTGAAGCCGTTGGACAGGGTGCGGATCGCGTCGGGGAAGGGGCCGATGCCCTGGTTGCCGAGCACGGTGAGGGTGAGCGCGCGGAAGGCGAGCATCCCGGCCAGGGTCACGATGAACGCGGGGATGCCGAAGTACGCGACCCAGTATCCCTGCCAGGCGCCGATCACCGCGCCGACGACGAGGGTGAGCACGACCGCGAGCGGCCAGGGCAGCCCGAGGTTCACGGTGAGGACGGCGGCGACCGCGCCGGTCATCGCCACCACCGAGCCCGCGGACAGGTCGATGTGCCCGGAGATGATCACCAGGATCATCCCGATGGCGAGGATCAGCACGTAGGAGTTCTGGACGATGATGTTCGAGATGTTCTGCGGTTCGAGCAGCGCGCCGCCGGTGATCACCTCGAACAGCACGACGATCAGCGCGAACGCGACGTAGATGCCGCTCTGGCGGAGGTTGATCGAGATCCGCCGGGGGCTGCGCCCGGCGGGCGGGGCGGCCGGATCGGCTGGCCGCACGGGGTTGGCGGTGGTCATGGCCGTTCCTTCGTCATGTGTCGCATGAGCAGTTCCTGAGTGGCGTCGGCGCGGGCGACCTCGCCGGTGATCCGGCCCGCGGAGAGCGTGTAGATGCGGTCGCAGAGGCCGAGCAGTTCGGGGAGTTCCGAGGAGATGACGAGGACCGCTTTCCCCTGCGCGGCCATCTCGTTGACGATCGTGTAGATCTCGTACTTCGCGCCGACGTCGATGCCGCGGGTGGGCTCGTCGAGGATGAGCACGTCCGGATCGGTGAAGATCCACTTGGCCAGCACGACCTTCTGCTGGTTGCCGCCGGACAGCTTGCCGGTGACGCTGCGCACCGACGGCGCCTTGATCCGGAGATCGCGGTGGAACCGGAGCGCGACGTCGTGTTCGGTGTGCTCGTTGACCCAGCCGCGGCGGGAGAGCGAGGGCAGTCCCGCCGCGGAGGTGTTGCGCTGGATGTCGTCGATCAGGTTGAGCCCGTAGAGCTTCCGGTCTTCGGTGGCGTAGGCGATGCCGTTGCGGATGGCGTCGCGGACCGACCGCAGCGAGATCTCCTTGCCGTCCTTGACCAGCCGCCCCGAGATGTTCGTGCCGTACGAGCGGCCGAAGACGCTCATCGCGAGTTCGGTGCGGCCCGCGCCCATCAGCCCGGCGAGCCCGACGATCTCGCCGCGGCGCAGGGTCAGGTTCGCCCCGTCCACGACGACCCGCCCGGGCTGGCTCGGGCTGTGCACCGTCCAGTCCTCGATCCGGAGCACCTCCTCGCCGATGTCCGGTTCCCGCGGCGGGAAGCGGTGTTCGAGATCCCGCCCGACCATGCCGGTGATGATGCGTTCCTCGCTCAGCCCGGCGGCGCCGAGCGTTTCGATCGTCTTGCCGTCGCGCAGGATCGTGACGGTGTCGGCGATCGCGGTGACCTCCCCGAGCTTGTGCGAGATGATCACGCACGTGACGCCGTCGTCCCGCAGTTCGCGCAGCAACCCGAGCAGATGCGCCGAATCGTCGTCGTTCAGCGCGGCCGTCGGCTCGTCGAGGATGAGCAGTTTGACGCGCTTGGACAGGGCTTTGGCGATCTCGACCAGCTGCTGTTTGCCCACGCCGAGTTCGCTGACCGGCGTGACGGCGTTCTCGCGCAGCCCGACCCGGCGCAGCAGGTCGGCGGCCTCGTGGTTGGTCCGGTTCCAGTCGACCCAGCCGCGCCGGGCCCGTTCGTTGCCGAGGAAGATGTTCTCGGCGATCGAAAGCTGCCCGCACAGCGCGAGTTCCTGGTGGATGATCACGATGCCGCGGCGCTCGCTGTCGCGGATGGACCCGAACGCGCAGGCCTGGCCGTCGAAGGTGATCTCGCCGTCATAGCTGCCGTGCGGGTGGACGCCGGACAGGATCTTCATCAGGGTGGACTTCCCGGCGCCGTTCTCGCCGCAGACGGCGTGGATCTCCCCGCGCCGCACCGACAGCGTGACGTCGGACAGCGCGGTGACGCCGGGGAAGGTCTTGGTGATCCCGCGCATGCCGAGCAGTTCGGTCATTTCAGCTGGCCCGCCGTGTAGTAGCCGGAGTCGAGCAGTTCCTTCTGGTAGTTGGACTTGTCCACCACGACCGGCTGCAGCAGCTGGGACGGGACGACCTTCTTGCCGTTGTCGTAGTCGGTGGTGTTGTTGACCGCGGGCTTCTGTCCCTTGAGGACGGAGTCGGCCATCTTCACCGTGACGTCGGCGAGTTTGCGGGTGTCCTTGAAGACGGTGGAGTACTGCTCGCCCGCGATGATGGACTTGACCGAGGCGACTTCGGCGTCCTGTCCGGTGACGACCGGGTAGGGCTGGCCGGCGGTGCCGTAGCCGTTGCTCTTGAGCGCCGACAGGATCCCGATCGAAAGGCCGTCGTAGGGGGAGAGCACGCCCTGGACCTTCGCGCCGCCGGTGTAGGTCTTGGTGAGCAGGTCTTCCATCCGGCGCTGCGCGGTGGCCGGGTCCCAGCGCAGGATCGCGGTCGGCGCGAAGTCGACCTGACCGCTCTTGACCACCAGCTTCTTGCTCGCGATCAGCGGTTTGAGCACCGACATCGCGCCGTTGTAGAAGAAGGTCGCGTTGTTGTCGTCCGGCGAGCCGCCGAACAGTTCGATGTTGAACGGGCCCGGCCCGTCGCCGAGGCCCTTGAGCAGCGAGTTCGCCTGCTCGACGCCGACCTTGAAGTTGTCGAAGGTGGCGTAGTAATCCACGGCGGTGGAGTTGCGGATGAGCCGGTCGTAGGCGATCACCGGGACCTTGCGGTCGGCGGCCTCCTGCAGCTGGGTGGTGAGCGCGGTGCCGTCGATCGAGGCGACGACGAGCAGTTTCGCGCCCTTGGTCAGCTGGTTCTCGATCTGGTTGACCTGGGTGGGGATGTCGTTCTCGGCGTACTGCAGGTCGACCTGGTAGCCGAGCTTCTCCAGCGCGGCCTTGATGTTGTCCCCGTCGTGGATCCAGCGCTCCGACGATTTGGTCGGCATCGTCACGCCAACCAGCGCTCCGGCGGACCCGCCCGCCTGCTGGTCGACGGTCTTCGCGCTGGACCCGCAGGCGGCGGCGCCGAACGCGAGCACCGCGACCCCGGCCGTCGCCGCGACGGTGCGGATTTCTCGAATGAACCTCATTGTTCGTTCTCCTTCTTTCAGAAACCCTGGGCGAGCCGGTGGTAGGCCTGGTTCCAGCGGATGCGGTCGGCGAAGTCCGCGGTGGTGGTGTGTCCGTCGATGACGAGCAGTTCGACGTCGAGCATCCGGGCGAAGTCCCGGACGGTCTCGGTGCCGACCGCCTGGGTGAGGACGGTGTGGTGCGGTCCGCCCGCGGTGATCCACGCTTCCGCGGACGTGGCGAGCGACGGCGCGGGCTTCCACACCGCGCGGGCCACCGGCAGGTTCGGCAACGGCTCGTCGGGCGGGACCACGTCGATCTCGTTGGCCACCAGGCGGAACCGGTCGCCGAGGTCGATCAGGCCCAGCACCGTGCCCTGGCCGGCCGCGGCGTCGAAAACCAGCCGCACCGGGTCCTCGCGGCCGCCGATGCCGAGCGGGTGGATCTCGCACGACGGCTTGCCCGCGGCGATGCTGGGGCACACCTCGAGCATGTGCGCGCCGAGGATCTTCGGTTCGCCGGGCCCGAAGTGGTAGGTGTAATCCTCCATAAAGGACGTTCCGTGGTCCGAGCCCCGGCCCATCGCTTTCACCGACGCCAGCAGCGCGGAGGTCTTCCAGTCGCCCTCGCCGCCGAAGCCGTAGCCGTCGGCCATCAGCCGCTGCACTGCTAGTCCCGGCAGCTGGCGGAGTCCGCCGAGATCCTCGAAGTTCGTGGTGAACGCGCCGAACCCGCCTTCGGAGAGGAAGGACCGCAAGCCGAGTTCGATCCGCGCGGCGTAGCGCAGCGACTCGTGCCGCTCACCGGCGCGCGCCAGTTCCGGGGCGAGCGCGTACTCGTCGGCGTACTGCGCGACCAGGCTGTCGACGTCCGAGGAGGAGGCCGCGTCGACCCGTTCGGCGAGCTCGGTGACGCCGTAGGTGTTCACCGAGACACCGAACCGCAGCTCCGCCTCGACCTTGTCGCCTTCGGTGACCGCGACGTCGCGCATGTTGTCGCCGAACCGGGCCAGTCTCAAGGTCCGCAGATGAGCCGCGCCGATCGCCGCGCGCGCCCACGCGTCGATCCGGGCGACCACCGCCGGATCGGCCGCGTGCCCGGCGACCGTCTTGCGCGGGATGCCGAGCCGGGTCTGGACGAATCCGAACTCCCGGTCGCCGTGCGCGGCCTGGTTGAGGTTCATGTAGTCCATGTCGAGCGTGGCCCACGGCAGCGCCGCGTCGAGCTGGGTGTGCAAGTGCAGCAACGGTTTGCGCAGCGCGTCGAGTCCGCTGATCCACATCTTCGCCGGGCTGAAGGTGTGCATCCACGCGATCACGCCGACGCACGCGGGGTCGGCGTTGGCCTCCTGCAGCACCTGCCGGATCCCGGCGGACTCGGTCAGCACCGGTTTCCCGACCAGTTCGCACGGGAGCCCGCCGGAATCGGCCAGCAGCTGCCGGATCCGCAGCGACTGCCCGGCGACCTGGTCGAGGGTCTCCTCGCCGTAGAGCGCCTGGCTGCCGGTGAGGAACCACACCTGCGGCTTGGTCGCGGAAATCATCTGTTCTCCTTGCTGGATCAGGGTTTTCAGCGCTGCCCGTAGACGTTCTGGTAGCGCGCGTGCAGCCGGTCGACGTCGGTTCCCGACAGCGGGACCGGCGTGCCGAGCTGGTGTGCGATGTGGACGGTGCGGGCCACGTCCTCGACCATCACCGCGGCCTTCACCGCGTCCCGCGCGGTCGCGCCGACAGTGAACGGGCCGTGGTTGCGCATCAGGACGGCGGGGGAACGGGTCGCGCGCAGCGTTTCCACGATGCCGCGGCCGATCGAGTCGTCGCCGATCAATGCGAACGGGCCGACCGGGATCTCGCCGCCGAACTCGTCGGCGATCATCGTGAGCACGCACGGGATCGGCTCGCCGCGCGCCGCCCAGGCGGTCGCGTAGGTCGAATGCGTGTGCACCACCCCGCCGACCTCGGGCAGATGCCGGTAGACGTAGGCGTGCGCGGCGGTGTCCGACGACGGGGCCAGTTCGCCGTGCACGAGCTCGCCGTTCAGGTCGGTGACGACCATGGTGTCGGCGCTCAGGTCGTCGTAGGACACTCCGGACGGCTTGATCACCATCAGGTCCTCGCCGGGCACCCGCGCCGACACGTTGCCCGAGGTCCAGACGACCAGCTCGTTGCGCGTCAGCTCGCTGTGCAGCCGCGCGACGGATTCCCGCAGTTCCGCGATCGTCCCGCGCGCCTGGGCGGTCAGCGTCATCAGTTCTGTCCTTTCGCGACAGTGGCCAGTTCGCGGCGGCGCGCGGCGAGACGGTGCAGCACGTCGTTGCCGCCGCGGCCGAAATAGTCGTGCAGCGCGGTGTATTCCGCGTACAGCTCGTCGTAGGCCGACACGTTCGCCAGCACGGGTTGGTGCGCCATCCGCTGGACCGAACCCATCGCCGTCGCGGCCGCGCGCACGTCGAGGTAGGTGCCGGCGGCGACCGCGGCGTGAATCGCGGAGCCGAGCGCGGGTCCCTGCGCCGAGCCGATCACCGAGAGCGGGAGGCCGGTGACGTCGGCGTAGATCTGCATCAGCAACGGGTTCTTGGTCAGCCCGCCCGCGACGATCAGCTCGGTGACCGGAACTCCGGCGGCCTCGAAGGTCTCGATGATCTTGCGGGTGCCGAACGCGGTGGCCTCCAGCAGCGCCCGGTACACGTGCTCGGGCCGGGTGCTCAGCGTCTGCCCGACGAGCACGCCGGACAGCTCGTGGTCGACCAGGACCGACCGGTTGCCGCTGTGCCAGTCGAGCGCGACCAGTCCGTGCTCGCCGATCTCCTGCTGCGCCGCGAGCCCGGTCAGGAACTCGTGGAGCCCTTCGGTGCGCGCAGCGTCCGAATAGGACTGGGGGACGCAGTGGTCGACGAACCAGCCGAAGATGTCGCCGACTCCGCTCTGCCCTGCCTCGTAGCCCCAGAGCCCGGGGACGATGCCGCCGTCGACGACCCCGCACATGCCCGGGACCTCGCGCAGGTCGGCGCCGTTCATGACGTGGCAGGTCGACGTGCCCATGATCGCGACCATCTGGCCCGGCTCGACCGCCTGCGCGGCCGGCGCGGTGACGTGCGCGTCGACGTTCCCGACCGCGACCGCGATCCCGGCGGGCAGCCCGGTCCACGCCGCGGCTTCCGGGCTGAGCTTCCCGGCGAGCGAGCCCAGCTGCCCGATCGGATGGTCGAGCTTGTCCTCCACAAAGGACGCGAAGCCGGGGTCGAGGCTGCCGAGGAATTCCCGGTCCGGGTAGCGGCCGTCCTGGTAGATCCCCTTGTAGCCGGCCGTGCAGGCGTTGCGGACATAAGTCCCGGTGAGCTGCCAGACGATCCAGTCCGCCGCCTCGACCCAATGCCGCATGGCCCGATAGACCTCGGGGGCTTCCTCGAACAGCTGCAGCGCCTTGGCGAACTCCCATTCGGACGAGATCAATCCGCCGTATCGCGGCAGCCACGGCTCGGCGCGTTCGCGGGCCACCGCGTTGATGCGATCGGCCTGCGGTTGCGCGGCGTGATGCCGCCACAGCTTCACGTACGCGTGCGGATTGCCGGTGAACTCCGGGAGTTCGGAGAGGGGAGTGCCGTTCGCGGTGGTCGGGATCATCGTGCAGGCGGTGAAATCCGTGCCGATCCCGATCACGTCCTGCGGGTTGGCGCCCGCTTCGGCCAGCGCGGCGGGCACGGCGGTGCGCAGGACGTCCACGTAGTCCGACGGAACCTGCAACGCCCATCCCGGCGGCAACTCCTCGGCGGTGGCGGGAAGCCGGTCGTCGACGACCCCGTGCCGGTATTCGGTCACGGCGGTCCCCAGTTCGGCGCCGTCGTGCACCCGGACCACCACGGCGCGTCCGGAGAGCGTGCCGAAGTCGATGCCGACGACGAGGGAATCTGCTGGCACTGGAGGGATTTCCTTCCGGACTCCACGCCGCGCGACGGGCTGCCGCTCGACTGTTAGCGCTAACATTTGAAGGGTGATCGCTTGCTTGAATGCGGTCGTGCAGTGCTGCTACCGGGGCCCGGTGCTGTCCCGGACGATCAGATCGGGTGCGACGAGGTGGCGGATGCCGGGGTCGCCGCCTTCCATGCGTTCGACGAGCAGCCGGAACGTCCGCCGCCCGACCTCGATGAAGTCCTGCCGGACGGTGGTCAGCGGCGGGCTGAAGTACGCCGCCTCCGGCACGTCGTCGAACCCGGCCACGCGCACCTGGCCCGGCACCGAAATGCCCGCCTCGGCGAACGCGCGCAGCACGCCCAGCGCCATCTGGTCGTTCGCGACGAACACCGCGTCGGGTCGTGTTTCCGCGACCAGACGGCGTCCCGCGTCGTAGCCGGAACGGGGGCTCCAATCCCCGCGCAACGGCGGCGGCACCTGCGCTCCGCGCCGCTCGAGCGCTTCCCGCCAGCCGCGCTCGCGTTCCAGCGATTCCAGCCAGTCCTCCGGCCCGGCGACGTGCCACACGGTTTCGTGCCCGAGCGACAGCAGATGCTCGGTCACCCGGCGGGCCCCGTCGTACTGGTCGACCGAGATCACCGGCACCGGAACGGATTCGCCGCCGCCGACCGCGACCATCGGGATGTCGCCGGTCACCTGCCGCAACGCCTCGCCTGCCGCGACGTGCGGCGCGATCACCACGATCCCGCCGACCGCCTGCCGCCGCAGATTGTCCACCGCCTCAGCGAAAGTCGACCGCCGAGGCCGGCTGACGCTGGAGATGGTGACCCCGTAACCCTCCTCGCGAGCGGCGTGCTCGATGCCGTACAGCGTGCTCGCTGGACCGTACAAATTGGACTCCAGCGCGACGACGCCGAGAATGCTCGACCGCCCGGTCGCCAACGTCCTGGCCGCCGAGTTCGGCCGGTACCCCAGCTCCTCCACCGCGGCGAGCACCCGGGCCCGCGTCTCCGCGCGAACCGTCCCGGTGTCGTTGACGACCCGGGAGACAGTCATGTGCGAAACACCCGCCATGGCAGCCACTTCGGCAAGCCCGGGCTGGCGTTTGGCAGTGGGACCGTCGGTGGGCATCCCCGCACCTCCTCGCTGAAGTTCGCGGCGTGAGCATGGCAATGTTAGCGATAACAGGCGGCTGGTCAAGGCTTTCTTCGCAACTTGGTGCGGGACTGGTGTCGACGGGGCGGCGTCTCACCGCCGCGGAACCGGCCGCGAAAGCCGAAGCTCGATCAACTCCGCCCCTCGCCGCAACAGATCCACCCACTGCTCCGGATCATGCTGAAAGCGGGAAGCAGACCACCCAACCGACAAGCTCCCGTACGGCTCTCCGCGCAAAAACACCGGCACGGCGAGCGTCGCCACCCCGGTGTCGTACTCGCCGGTGGTGAACGCCCAACCCCGCTCGGCGACCTCGGCGAGTTGTTCGCGGAGCACGGCGAGATCGGTGACCGTATCCGGCGTGAACCGGGCCATCGGCCGGTCGGCGAACAACCGGTCGCGTTCCTCTTCGGACAGGAACGCGAAGTAAGCCTTGCTCGTCGCCCCCGCATGCGCCGGGTACAGCTCGCCGACCAGTGAGTAGCCGCGCAGCCGTCCGTCCGCGCCTTCCGCGGCCAGCACGCATCGGGTGTGCGCACCGTCGGGCAGGGACAGCAGGGCGGCGTGTCCGGTCTGGGCGGCGAGGTCGGACAGGACTGGGACCACCAGCAGGTCCAGCGCCCCGGCCCGGTCCCACATCCGGCCCAGGTGCAGTGCGGCCGGGCCGATCCGGTACTTGCGGGTGCTGTCGTCGCGGACGAGGAAACCGCGGTGGGCCAGCACGGCCAGGAGCCGTTGAGCGATCGACGTGTGGAGCCCGAACTCGCGGGCCACCGCGGTGACGCCCCATTCCGGGCGGGCGCGGTCGAACGC
Organism: Amycolatopsis sp. Poz14; assembly: GCF_006704225.1. Taxonomy (NCBI): domain Bacteria; kingdom Bacillati; phylum Actinomycetota; class Actinomycetes; order Pseudonocardiales; family Pseudonocardiaceae; genus Amycolatopsis; species Amycolatopsis sp. Poz14. The sequence continues at coordinate 6,107,607 of NZ_JACLHD010000001.1, read as the reverse complement.
GAGCAGGACCTGCAGCGCGCGGTCCGCGGTCTGCGGCAGGCCGGGCGGGGTGGTGCGGTCGTCGGGGTCCGGCATCCAGCCATTGTGCGAATAACGGGAAATGCTGGCAATGCCGGGGCGCCCGGACGGAATCTGGTCGGACCAATCCCGGCGGCCTTGAACTCTCCAGAGGAACCACATGCTCAAACACGTCCTGGAACTGCTCGAAATCCTCGACGACCCGGCGGTGACCGGGAAAGAGGTCGTCGCCTACCTCGACGCCGTCGCCGACGCGGACGGCAGCGGCGCGGAGATCACGACGGTGCCCGGCCCGGCCGGGAAGACCGACTTCGTCCGGGTGCGCGTGTCGGGCAGCCGGGGCCGCACCGCGGGTGGCGACGCGCCCACGCTCGGTGTCGTCGGGCGGCTCGGCGGGGTCGGCGCCCGGCCGGAGGTGACCGGGTTCGTGTCCGACGGGGACGGTGCGGCCGCCGCGCTCGCCGCCGCGGCCAAGCTGCTGTCCATGCGGGCTCGCGGGGACGTGCTGGCCGGCGACGTGCTGATCGGGACGCACGTCTGCCCGGACGCGCCGACCCTGCCGCACGATCCGGTGCCGTTCATGAACTCGCCGGTCGACATCGCCACGATGAACAGCTACGAGCTCTCCGACGAGATGGCCGCCGTGCTGTCGATCGACACCACCAAGGGCAACCGGGTGATCAACCACCGCGGGCTCGCCCTTTCCCCGACCGTCCGCAGCGGCTACATCCTGCGGGTCTCGGAGGGCTTGGGCGAACTGCTGGAGGCGGTGACCGGAGCGCCGCTGGTGACCTACCCGATCACCACGCAGGACATCACCCCGTACGGCAACGGCGTCTATCACCTGAACTCGATCCTGCAGCCGGCGACGGCGACGGACGCGCCGGTCGTCGGGCTGGCGATCACGTCGGCGGCGACGGTGGCCGGTTGCGCGACCGGCGCCAGCCACGAGACGGACATCGCGGCCGCCGCGCGCTACGCGGTCGAGGTCGCCAAGCAGTTCGGGGCGGGCGCGCTGCATTTCCACGACGAGGCAGAGTTCGCCAATCTGCAAGCCCGCTACGGCTCGATGGCGCACCTGCAGACGCTGGGCACGGAGGTGGCCGGATGAGCACCGCGACGAAAACCGCGAAACACGCCAAGAAACGGATCGGCAACGACGACTACTCGCTGCGCCGCGTCCCTGAAAACGCCCGCTACGGGTTCGGGTCGATGCTGCTGCAGTGGCTCGCGCAGTCCGGCTCGCTGTCGCAGTTCGTGCTCGGCGCGACGCTCGGCGTGGGGATGCGGTTCTCCGACGCGTTCTGGGCGTTCACCCTCGGCGCGGTGATCCTGGAGGTGGTGATCTTCCTGATCGGCCTCGCCGGGCAGCGCGAGGGGCTCACCATGACCATGCTGACCCGCTTCACCGGCTTCGGCCGCAACGGGTCCGCGCTGGTGAGCCTGGTGATCGCGATCAGCCTGGTGGGCTGGTTCGGCGTGCAGAACGGCATCTTCGGCAAGAGCATGCACGCGCTCGTCGGCGGTCCGCCGTGGCTGTGGTGCGCGGTGTCCGGCGTCGTCTTGACGCTGCTGGTGATCTACGGCTTCAAGTACATGATGTGGCTGGCGAAGATCGCGGTGCCGCTGTTCTTCGGCCTCGTCGCGTGGAGCGTCATCTCGACCCTGTCCGACCACTCGGTGGGCGCGCTGATGTCGGCCGCGCCGACCGCGACGGCGATCTCCATCCCGGCCGCGGCGACGATCATCGCGGGCGGCTACATGACCGGCGCCGTGGTCGCCCCGGACATGACCCGGTTCAACCGCAAGGGCTGGCACGTCCTGCTGCAGAGCTCCGCGTCGATGGTCTTGTCCGAGTACATCGTCGGCATGACCGGCGTGCTGCTCGGGCACCTGGTCGGCAGTTCCGACGTCACGCACATCGTGCTGTCCACGTCGGGCTTCGTCGGGCTGATCGTGGTGGTCCTGGCGACCGCGAAGATCAACGACTGGAACCTCTACGGCTCTTCGCTGGGCGTGGTGAACTTCGTGCGGACCGTGTTCGGCCGCCCGCTGCACCGCGGTGTCGTCACCCTGGTGATCGGCATCGCCGGGACGGTGCTGTCCGCGATCGGCTTCCTCCAGCACTTCACCGCGTTCCTGTCCGTGCTGGGCGTCGCGATCCCGCCGGTGGGCGGCATCATCGTGGCCGAGTACTTCCTGGTGCGCGGCCTCTCCACGCCGCTGCGGGAGACCAGGGCCGCCGGCCGGGTCCCGGCGTCGATGCCGGTGTGGGTGCCCGCCACGCTCGCGGTGTGGGCGGCGGCGTTCTGCGTCGGCGAGTTCGTGCACTGGGGCATCCCCGCGCTCAACTCGCTGCTCACCGCCGCGATCCTGTACACGGTGCTGGGCCGCGCCGGGCTGATCCGGCCGGTGGGCTCGGCGGAACTGGAGGAGGTGGCGCGGTGACCAGCGCACAGGACGAGGTGGTCGACCTCTGCCGGGACCTGATCCGGATCGACACGTCCAACCCGGGCGCGACCGAGCGGCCCGCCGCCGAGTACGTCGCGGAGAAGCTCACCGACGCCGGGCTGGAACCGACGCTGGTGGAAAGCGCGCCCGGGCGGGCCAGTGTGTTCGCGCGAGTGTCCGGTGTGGACTCGTCGCGTCCCGCGCTGCTTCTGCACGGGCACCTGGACGTGGTGCCCGCCGACGCCGACGAGTGGAGCGTCCCGCCGTTTTCCGGCGAGATTGCCGACGGCATGCTGTGGGGCCGCGGTGCCATCGACATGAAGGACTTCGACGCGGCGATCCTCGCGCTGGCGCGGCAGTTCGGCCGCACCGGCGAGAAACCGGCGCGGGACATCGTGTTCGGCTTCCTCGCCGACGAGGAGGGCGGCGGCAAGTTCGGCTCGCACTGGCTGGCCGAGCACCGCCCGGACCTATTCGACGGCGTGGGCGAGGCGATCACCGAGGGCGGCGGGGTGTCGTTCGACCTCGGCAACGGCAACAGGCTCTATCCGATCGAGTGCGCGCAGCGCGGGCAGGCTTGGCTGCGGCTGACCGCCACCGGCCGGGCCGGGCACGGCTCGTCGCCGAACGACGAGAACGCGGTCACCGATCTCGCCGAATCGCTCGCCCGGATCGGGCGGCACCGGTTCCCGGTCCGGCTGATCGAACCGGTGCGCGCGCTGCTGGAAAGCGCCGCCGAACTGCTCGGCGTCTCCTTCGATCCGTCCGATGTGGACGGCAGCCTGGCGCGGATGGGCCCGGTGGCCGGCCTGGTGAACGTGATCCTGCGCAATTCGGCGAACCCGACCATGATCTCCGGCGGCTACCAGGTCAACGTCATTCCCGGCCGGGCCACCGCCGCGGTCGACGGCCGGTTCCTGCCCGGGTACGAGCAGGAGCTGCTGGACACCATCGACGAGTTGCTGCTGCCGTCGGTGCGCCGCGAGTTCATTCACCGCGACATCGCCATGGAAAGCGGCTTCGACGGCCCACTGGTGGACGCCATGTGCGCCGCGATCACCGCGGAGGACACGGATGGTCACCCCACGCCGTACTGCAACGCGGGCGGCACCGACAACAAGGCGCTGTCCGGGCTCGGCATCCGCGGCTTCGGGTTCAAGGCGCTGCGCGTCCCTCCGGAACTGCCCTACAACCGGCTCTTCCACGGCGTGGACGAACGCGTGCCGCTGGAGTCGCTGCGGTTCTCCGTCCGGGTCCTGGACCGGCTGCTGCGGACTTGCTGAACAATGGCGGGCGAACCAAGGAGAATCGCGTGACTGACTTGCTGTTGCTGTCCAATTCGACCAACCACGGCCACCAGCCGCTGGAACACGCGCTGGACGCGGTGGCCGAGGTGCTGGACGGACGCACCGAGCTGCTGTTCGTGCCCTTCGCGCTGGCCGACCACGACGGCTACACCGAGCGCATCGCCGCCGCCGCGGCACCGCTCGGGGTGCGGGTGCGCGGGCTGCACACCGCCGAAGACCCGGTCGCCGCGGTGCGTTCCGCCGAGGCCGTGTTCACCGGCGGCGGCAACACGTTCCGCCTGCTGGCCGAGCTGTACCGGCGCGAGTTGCTGCAACCGTTGCGGGAGCGGGTGTCCGAGGGAATGCCCTACCTCGGTGCCAGCGCGGGAACCAATATCGCCGGGCCGACGGTGCGCACCACGAACGACATGCCGATCGTGGAACCGCCGAGCCTGACTTCGCTGGGCCTGGTGCCGTTCCAGCTCAACCCGCACTACGTCGACCCCGATCCGGGCAGCACGCACATGGGCGAGACGCGGGAGAAGCGGCTCGCGGAATTCCACGAGTGCAACGACATCCCGGTGCTCGGCCTGCGCGAGGGCACCTGGCTGCGCGTGCGCGGGGATTGGGCGGAACTCGCGGGCGTGTCCACGAGCGGCGGCGCGGCCGGGCGGCTGTTCCGGCGCGGCTTGCCGGGCGAGGACCTTTCCGGCGACGTGAGCGATCTGCTCGCTCCGGCGCGCGAACCGGTGTGGGGCTGATCGCCCGGCACCCCGGCAACTGTCCGTGAAGGGCCCCTTGAAGGAATCTGATTTCCCATGCCAAGGGACTTAAGGCGACACCGCGGGGGTAGCCGGGGCTCGTGTGCCCGCGTCGAAGGGCTGGCCAGGGTCGGCGGTCGCCGGGGAGGCGGCAGGACGCTCGCGAAAGCGCTTGGCGGGACGCCGAGTCCCGTGCCGGGCGACGTCAGCCGCGCGGCCCGGCTGACCGTCCACAAGAGACGCAACAGCCGCCGAAATGCCCGTTTTGCGATTCCGTGACGGGTTATTCAGGTCCGTGAGGGTCGCCTTGAGGGAATCTGATTCCCTCAAGGCGACCCTCACGGATCGCAGCCACTCAGGACCTTCGGCCTGGGCAGGCTCGCCTCAGCCGCATCCACGGCGCCGCCTTGGGTCCCTGGCGCAAAATCTCATTCCCCTCAAGGGGCCCTTCACGTACGGTCACGGCGCTGGGCCGGGGAGAGGACTCTGGCGAGATAGCTTGACACAAGCATCTTAGGACAAAGATACTTCCGGGCGACCCCGCCGGCCGAGGCGGCCGGTCTGGCGGCGCGGCGGGTCCGCGCGGTCCGGGCCGCCTCGCGATGGTCCGGCCCGGAAAGGAACCGCGGTGACTCTGCCGACCGAAGACCGGCGTCCCGGCGCGCCGATGACCGCGTGGCTGGGCGTGCTGGCGTTGCTGGCGGTCGTGGCGATCTCCTACATCGACCGGGTCAACGTGTCCGTGCTGATCACCGATCCGGCCTTCACGCGGCACTTCGGGATCGCGGGCAACCGGGCGGCGCAAGGCGCCCTGATGACGCTGTTCCTGGCCGGCTACGGAATCGCGGCCATGCTGATCACGCCCTGGTACGAAGCGGTGTTCGGGGTGCGGCGCGGGTTGCTCGTCAGCCTGGGGTGCTGGGCGTTGTTCACCCTCGTGTCCCCGTACGCCGGGAGCGCGATGCTGCTGCTGACCCTGCGGTTCCTGCTCGGGGCCAGCGAGGGGCCGCTGTTCTCGCTCAAAACCATGTACGTCAAGGACAATTTCGCCGAAGGCGCGTGGGGCAAGCCCAACGCGGTCAGCTCGATGGGCGTTTCGCTGGGCACGGCCCTGGGCATCCCGGTGATCACCTTCGCCCTCGTGCACTTCGGCTGGCACGGCTCGTTCCTCCTGCTCGCGGCGCTCAATCTCGTGGTCGGGCTGCCGCTGGTCGCGGTGTTCGTCCGGGCCTCGCGCCGCCGGACAGCGGTCCGGGAACCGGCGTTGCGGCGGTTCGCGGGGGCGCTGCGCACGCCCAAGCTCGGCTGGATCCTGCTGATCGAGGTGGCGACGCTCGGCTATCTGTGGGGCAGCACGTCGTGGCTCCCGTCGTATTTGCTGCAGGCACGGCATTTCTCGCTGGCGCAGATGAGCGCGCTGTCGGCGCTGCCGTTCGTGGTCAGCCTCGGGTCCGGGTTCCTCGGCGGATGGCTCATCGACCGGATGCCGGCCCGCCGGGCGCCGCTCGTGCTGGTCATCGGCAGCGTCGGCACCGCGCTGTGCGCGACGGCCGTGACCTTCGCCGATTCGCGCTGGCTCGCGGCGGCGACGCTGATCCTCGCCAACGCGTTCTGGGGCCTGCAAGGACCGGCGATCCCGACCCTGGTGCAGCAATACGCGCCGGCGGGTGCGGTGGGCAGCGCTTACGGCTTGATCAACGGGGTCGGCAATCTGGTGTCCGCGCTGCTTCCCACCTTGATGGGCGTGGCGATCGCCGCGGGCGGCGACCACGGGTTCGCCGCCGGGTACGCCCTGCTCGCCGCGACCCAGCTGCTCACGCTGGTCGGTGCGGTCGTGCTGCTCCGCGGCCGCGCTCCGGCCGGGAAAGCACCCGCCGCGCCCGGTCAGCCCGCGGCGCAGTCCCGTTAGGACGCGGATAGGCTCCGTCCGCATCCCGCGGAACGAGGAGCCGATGACGATGGACCCGGTCGACCAGGTGGTGGCGGACTGGGCGCGGCAGCGCCCGGACCTGGACGCCTCGCCGATCGCGATTTTCGGCCGGGTCCGCCGGATCGCCGACCTCGCCGCAAGCGGGCTGCGCGAGTACCTCGCCCCGCACGGCCTGACCCCGGGCGCGTTCGACATCCTGTGCAACCTCCGCCGGGCCGGCCGTCCCTACCGGAAGACGCCGTCCGAGCTGGCCGCCTCCGCGCTCGTCACGTCCGGCGCTCTCACCGGACGGCTGGACGCGCTCGAACGCGACGGGCTGATCCGCCGCCGCGACCACCGGGGTGACCGCAGGGTCAGCTACGCCGAACTGACTGCGGCTGGCCGCAAGCTCATCGACCGGGTTCTCGAAGGACATCTCGAGCGCGAGGAATCGCTCCTCGCCAACCTGGACGAAGCGGATCGCAAGGACATCGAACGGGCGCTGGCCCTGCTGGAAAGCGCGGTCCGGCGGGATAACTGACCGCGGGCAGGCAGGCAAGCAACCCGGTGCGGCGCAAAGAACCCAAGGCCTTCGCGCGGTGGTGTGCCCGACACTGCCGTCTGAGGCACCCGAAGCTTGCCGCGCGGCTGGTCGAGTTGGCTTGACGCGTCACCCGGGTGCTTGGGGGAGTTCGATGACGAACCGCGCCCCGCCGCCCGGCCGTTCCTCCGCCCACACCCGTCCGTCGTGGCGGTAGACGTGGTCCGCGACGATCGCCAATCCCAATCCGGTCCCCGAATCGGGATCCCGCCGCCCGGCGTGCACCCCTCGGGAGAACCGCTCGAAAATGCGTTCCCGGAGTTCGGCGGGCACCCCAGTGCCCGCGTCGTCCACTTCCAGCCGGACCACGCCGTTGCTCGCGTGTGCGGCCACGCGGACCGCACCGCCGCCGTAGCGGGACGCGTTGTCGAGGAGGTTCGCCAATACCCGGTCGAGGCGTCGCCGGTCCGCGGCGACCAGCAGCGGGTCCGGGGCGAGGTCGAGAGTCGGGCGCGGGGCCGGGCTGCTCGCGACGCCGCTGCGGACGAGCGAGCCGAGGTCGACCAGTTCGCGTTCCTCGCCGTGGTCGGCTTGGTCGACGGCCGAAATCTCCAGCAGGTCGAGCACCATGCCGCGGAACCGCCGCAGTTCGGCGAGCAGGAGCTGCAACGCCTTCTGCGCGGGCGCGGGCATCGCGTCGCGGCGGCGTTCGAGGACTTCCGCGACGGACGTCATCGTGGTGAGCGGGGAGCGCAGTTCGTGGCTGACGTCGGCGGCGAACCGGGCGTCGCGGCGGACCCGTTGTTCCAGTGCGTCGGCGGTGGAGTTGAACGTCGCGGCGAGCGGGGCGAGGTCGGGTCCGGCCTGTTCGGGCAGCCGGGCGCGGAGGTCGCCGCGGGCGATGCGGGCGGCGGTTTCGGTGAACGCCGCGAGCGGACGGAGCGCCCGCCGGGCCGCCCACGCGCCGAGTGCGACGCCGAACAGCCCGCACGCCACGGTTCCCGCCACGAGGATCATGCGCAGGTTACGGAAGGTCCGTTCGAGCCCGAGCAGCGGATGCAGTTCGACGTAGTAGCCGTTCGACCGGGCGAGTTGTTGCGCGACCGCGAGGACCGGGATCCCGTCGGCGGTGAACCGCTCGTGCGCGGGCGCGCCGGGGCGGGCGCGGGAGAGCAGGCCGGGCGGGAGGTCCGCGGGGCCGACCGGGCGTCCGGCGGTGTGCCAGCCGCCGGGCAGAGCCACGAGGATCGTCGAATTCGGCCCGGAGGTGAGGCCGGACAGCAGTTCGCCGAGACTGCCGGTCCGGTCGCGGACCTCGTTCTCGACCAGCCGCGCGTTGATCCGGGAATGCCGGTCGGCGCTCTGCTGGCGCTGGTTGAGCAGGTAGTCGGTGGCGAGGTGCCAGGTCGCCGCCGACAGCGCGCTGACCACCACCAGCAGCCCGAGCCCGAACGCCGCGGAAACCCGACAGCGCAAGGAAAGCCGGGACACGGACGCGGGGATCACGGCCGGGGCTCGGCGCGGTAGCCGATTCCCCGGACAGTGAGCACGAGACGCGGACAATCGGGATTCGGCTCGACTTTGCGCCGCAATCGGCGGATGTGCACGTCGAGCAACCGCGTGCCGCCGAAGTAGTCGCGCCCCCAGATCCGGTGCAGCAACTGCTCCCGCGTGACGACCTCTCCGTCGGCGGCGGCCAATTCGGCCAGCAGGCGGAACTCGGTACGCGTAAGGCGAATGGGGACGCCTTCGCGGGAGACGGAGTCGTCGTGCGTGCTCAGCAGCAGATCGCCGACCTGGAGACAACACCTGCGAACCGGTGCCGCGCGGCGCAACAACGCGCGGATGCGGGCCGCCAGCTCGCCGGCGACCAGTGGCTTCGTCACGTAGTCGTCCGCGCCGGCTTCCAACCCGGCGATGACGTCCTGGCTGTCGGCCCGCGCGGTGATGACGATGACCGGCAGATCCCCGCGCACGCGCAGTTCCTTGCAGACGGCGAGCCCGTCCATGCCCGGCAGCATCAAGTCGAGCAGGACGACGTCCACACGCACCGATTCCAGCATCGCCAACGCGTCCTCGCCGCACGCGGCTTGGGTCACCGTGCAGCCCTGGTCAGCGAGAGCGAGCGAAAGCGCTTCGCTGATCAGGGCGTCGTCCTCGACCAGCAAGACTCGGACCGTCATCGAGTCGCCCCTCCGCCGCGGAACCTGCCCTAGAAATTGTTCCCTACCGCGGCAAGGGCAGGCGGGGTGCGGATTCCTGTGCGAATCTGGGCGGACAGTGGGGTTTTCGGTGGGGGTGTCGTGAGTGGCGATGCCGGTTCTAACCGGCATCGCCACTCACGACCTCACGGCAGCTGCCGCACCAAGTAATCCCACACCGCCTGCACCGCGCGCGGGTGATAGATGTGTTCCCGTTTCGCGTGCGACTCCTCCGGCGGCGACCAGCTAGGCCATCCGCCGAACGACTGGGTCAGCAACTGCTGCTCACAAGCCCGCTCCAGCACCACCGCGGCGACAGTCGCGCTTTCCACCGAATCGCCGACTGCGACGATCCCGTGGTTCACCAGGAATACCGCCCGGGCATCGCCGAGTTCCGCGGCCAGGGACTTGCCCAATTCCGGTGTCAGGATCAGATCCGCGGTCTCGGTGTAGCGCGGCACTTCGGGCGGCACGAACAGGTTCGCGGCATGGCTCACCGGCCGCAGCTCCTGTCCCGTCGCGGCGAGGGCGACGGCGTGCGGGGCGTGCGTGTGCACCACCGCGTTGACGTCCGGTCGCGCGGCGATGACCTCGGTGTGGATCGGGTATTCGCTGTGCCGCGGCCCGGTGCCGGAGACGACCTCGCCGTCGGCGTTCACGAGTTGTACCCGCTCCGGCGTCACCTCCTCCATGCCCCATTCCGCGGATTTGATCCACACGCCGCGGCCGTCGTCGTCACGGCACGAGACGTGGCCCCAGATGAGGTCGCCCTGTCCGGCGGCGGCCAGGATCCGGGACGACAGCGCGACGAGTTCCTGTTGCGTGCTCATCGGTGCACCAGCCCGCCGTTGACGCTGAGGGTCTGGCCGGTCAGGTAGCCGGCGTCGTCGCTGAGCAGGAACGCGGCCAGCCCGGTCATGTCGTCGGCCCCGGCGGGGCGGTGCAGCGATTGGGCGCGCAGCATGGCCTCGCGTTGTTCGGGCGTCACGGTTTCCCGCGCGACTTCGGTGTAGACCGGGCCCGGCGACAGGGTGTTGACCCGGATGCCGAACTCGCCGAGTTCCCGTGCCATCGAGAAGGTCATGCCGTGCACGCCGCCCTTGCTGGCGACGTAATGCAGGTACCCGGGGCGGCCGAGTTGCACCGCGTCGGAGCCGATGTTGACGACGCTTGCCGACGGCGAAGCCTGGAGCAGCGGGAGCAGCGCCGACACGAGCAGCCACGGGCCGCGCAGGTTGACCGCCATCAGACGGTCCCACTCCTCGTCGGTGATCTCCCAGAACGGCTTCATCTTGATGGTGGAGAAGATCGCGGCGTTGTTGATCAGGCCGTCGACCCGCCCGTGCGCCTCGGTGAGCTGCGCGGCGAACTCGGTGCAGCTGGTGCGGCTGGAGACGTCGAGGGCGTACGCGCTGGCTTTGCCGGGACCGTCGAAGGAAGCGGCGGTGGCTTGGACGCCCTCGAGGTTGAGGTCGGCGAGCACCACGGTCGCGCCTTCGGAGACCAGCCGGCGGGCGTAAGCCGCGCCGATGCCTTGGGCCGCGCCGGTCACGACGACGACCTTTCCGGCGAGTCCGTTGAGGGTCATGTCAGGCTCCAGCTTCGGTAGGAGGGTTCGCCGTCCGGGACGATCTCGGTGGACAGCAGCGTCAGGCAGCCGGGGCAGAACGCTTGGCGCAGCAGGACTTCCCGGTCGACGAACGCGGCGGGATCGGCGTGGACGCCCGGTCCGGCTTCGGTCGAGGGGCGTTCGTGGCGCAGCGCGTGCGCCATCGGTTCGGCGGTGGTGTCGCCGATCCGCGCCGCGCAGTGGCGGCAGACGACCGCGCCGGTCGCGTCGTCCACGCGGAGGTTCAGGTCGAGGTTCACTGGTGCGCTCCTTCCGGCGGCGTGAGCCCGGCGCGCTCGTACCGCAGCCGGTCGCGGTGTGCCGCGGTGGCCGCGAGGTCGGGTGTGCCGTCGGCCAGGACGACGCCGTAGACGTCGAGAGCGGCGATCGCGGACACCTTGCCGTCGCGGACGTCGGCGGCGACGCGTTCGGGTTCACGGTGCAACGGGTCGCCGATTCCGCCGCCGCCTTGCCAATGGGTGAAGTAGACGTCCGCTTCGGCGAGGTCGGTTTCCAGGTGCGGCGGGAGGGTGTCCGCGCGGCCGCGCAGGTCGTCGATCGTCTGCGGGATCCGGCCGTTCGAGAGCTGGTCGCGGACGGTGGTGTCGCGGACGAGGACGTCCCATTGCGTGGCCGCGGGATAGCCGCCGGAAATGCCGGGAGCCTGCGGGACCGCCTTGCCGTTCGCGGAGACGACGAGGTGCACGCTGCGCGTGGGGGAGTCGTAGGGGATGAAGCAGCTCGACGCTCCGACGCCGCCGCGCCACCGGCCCGGTCCGCCGGAATCGACCTCTTCGCGCCGCCACAGGTAAAGCATCGGGAAGCTGAACTCGTTGATCTCGATGTCGGCGATGCGGCCCATCGGAATGCAGTTCTCGCCGCCGGTGTCGACGCCGTCGCCGTCCACCTTCGCGCCGAGGCCGCCGGACATCGCGTCGCACAGCATCGTGGCGAAGCCGCCGCCGCGCTGGTCGACGCCGGCCAGCAGGGTGAGATCCCAGGTGCCGCAGCAGACGCTCATCGCCGACCGGCTGAGTTCGGCGTGCGTGCTCAGCATTTGCGCGACGGTTTCGGAGACCGCGTTCTGCGTGGACCAGGCCGAGTTGACCGACGCCTTCCCGATGCCCGCGGGGAAGGTGCAGTTGTTGATCGTCCCGGGTTCGCTGACGATCTCGACGCACCGGTAGATCCCGCCCGGCGACCAGGAGATGTCCGGGCACAGCATGGTCAGCAGGATCGGCAGGATGCCGCCGCGCAGCCCGGCGAGTGTGCAGTTGATGATCCCGTCGACCTGCGGGTCGGTGCCGGTGAAATCGAACGTCAGGGTGTCGTCCTGTTTGGACATCGCGACGACGATCTTGTGGATGTCCCGGTCGCCCGCCCGCGCGCCGTCCTGGTGCGCGACCGCCGACCACGTTCCGTCCGGCAGCGCCCGCAGCTTGGTGCGCAGCTGGGCTTCCGCGTCGCCCATCATCTTCTTCATCACGGCCTTGACGGTGTCCGGGCCGTACTTGTCGATGAGCGCGGTGAGCCGGTCCTGCGCGACGTTGTTCGCGCCGATCTTCGCCCGCAGGTCCAGCCCGACCAGCCTCGGCACGCGGGACCGCCGCAGGTACATGTCCTCCATGTCCGAGCGCAGCGTGCCGCCTTCGACGATCTTCACCGGCGGGATCGGCAGCGCCTCCCAGAACACGTCGTGCCCCTCGACCGACCAGCTGCCCGGCGACACGCCGCCGAGGTCGACCTGGTGCGCGACCGCGCCGGTCCAGCAGAACAGCTGGCCGTCGTAGAACAGCGGGGCGAGGACGGTGACGTCGTTCTGGTGCAGCCCGCCGCCGATCCACGGGTCGTTCAGGAGGAACTGGTCGCCCGGCGCGATTCCCGGGTTCTCGGCGCGATGCTCGAGCGTCCAGCGCACCGCCATGTCCAAAGCGGACCCGAGCTGCATGTTGTACAGCCCGACCTGCACGGTTTCGCCGGTCTCGTCCATGATGCCCGCGCCGAAGTCGTTGCAGTCGGTCACGACGACCGAGCCGGACATGCGCTTGATCGCGTCGCCCATGTCGTCGGTGATGGCGACCAGCCGGTGGCGGACGACCTCGTAAGTGAGGGCGTCGACGTCGGTGGAGTCGACGCGGTGGAGCTTCAGGTCGCCGAACCGGGCTTCCGGGTCGAGGGGAGCGCCGGACTGGACGAATCGCTCGGATCCGGCGACGGGGATGACAGCCATCAGGAGTGTTCCTTCCGTTCGGGGAAACGGATCACGAGGTTGCCGAGACGGTCCACAGTGGCCTGAGTGCCCGGCGGGAGGGCGACGGTGGTGGTCGGCGCTTCGACGACGGCGGGGCCTTCGATCTCGTGGCCGGCGCCGAGCGCGCGGTAGTCGTAGATCGCGGCGGGCTGGCGTCCGGTGCGGACGTCGAGCAGGACTTCCCGTTCGCCGCTCGTGGCGGGCTTGCCGGGCAGGGTGCCGTGTTCGGGCAGTTCCGGCTGGATCTGCAGGATCCCGGTCGCGCGGACGCGGTAGGTGATCAGCTGCAGGCCTGCGTCGGGGAAACCGGATCCCTTGCCGTACAACGCTTCGTAGCTCGCTTCGAAGTCGCGGCCGAGCTGCTCCACCGACTCGTCGGTCAGCTCGCCGCCGGGTACCGGGGTCGCGACCTCCGCGAGTTGCATGGTGTAGCGGATGTCGGCTTCGCGTTCGTAGCTGATCGCGGAGAAGGTGAGGCCCTGTTCGGCCAACCGGCGTTCCAGTTCCCGTTCCAGACCGGTGAACACCTCGTTCGCGGTCTCGGCCGGCACCGGCATCGCGACCGGCTGCGACTGTTCGGCGGTCAGCACGATGTCCGAGGCGGCGAGGCCGTAGGCGGAGAAGACCGCCGCGGTGGAGCCGAGCGGGACCACGACCTCCTTGACGCCGAGGTCGGACGAGTAGCTCGCGCAGTGCATCGGGCCCGCGCCGCCGAACGCGTAGAGGGTGAAGTCGCGCGGGTCCTGGCCGGAGTTGACCACGACCTTGCGGACGAGGTCGGCGGTCTGGGCGTTCTGGATCGCGTAGATCGCCGCGGCCGCGTCCTCGACGGACATGCCGAGCGGGGTCGCGACCACCTTGTCGATGGCGTCCCGGGACAGCTGGACGTCCAGTTTCTTGCGCCCGCCCAGGAAGTTGTCCGGGTTGATGATGCCGAGGACGAGGTCGGCGTCGGTGACCGTCGGCTCCCAGCCGCCCTCGCCGTAACAGGCCGGTCCGGGACGGGCGCCCGCGCTGCGCGGCCCGACGCGGAGGTTGCCGCCCGGGTCGACCCAGGCGATCGCACCGCCGCCGGCTCCGATGGTGTGCACGTCGACCATCGGCGTGCTGATCGTGTACTGGTTGAGGATAGTGCTCGTGGTGGTCACTGGTTTGCCGTCGACGACCAGGCCGACCAGGAAGGTCGTGCCGCCCATGTCGGTCGAGATGACCTTGTCGTGGCCGAGCGACGCGGCCATCCGGGTGCAGCCGACGACCCCGCCGGTGAGCACCGAACCGATGGTGGTGATCGCGTGCGCCGGTGCGTCCGCGGCGGTGACGCAGCCGCCGGAGCCCTGCATCACCAGCAGCGCGCCGGTGAGCCCGCGCTCCCGCAGTTCGGCTTCGAGCGGCCGCAGGTAGCTGCCCAGCCGCGGGCCGACCTGCGTGTTCATGATCGTGGTGACGTTGCGCGGGTACTCCCGGATGCGCGGGCTGACCTCGCTGGACAGCGCCACGTACACCTCCGGCGCTTCCGCCTGCACGATCTCGCGCACCCGCTGCTCGTGCGCGGAATTGCGGAACGACCACAGGAACGACACCGCGATCGCCTCGGCGCCGTCGGCGAGCAGTTCGCGGACCGCGGTCCGGACGCCGTCCTCGTCGAGCGGGACGACGACGCGGCCCTGGTAGTCCACGCGCTCGTCGATCTCGCGGATCCGGTGCCGGGGCACCAGGGACGCGGGCTTCGCGGTGCGGGCCATGTGCTGGATGTCGTCGCTGCCGAGACCGGCGTAGCGGCCTTCGAGGTTCATGATGCTGATCGAGTCCGCGTGCCCGCGGGTGGTGAGGAAGCCGACCTGCGCGACGTCCCCGGTCACGAGTGCGTTCAGCGTGGAAGTGGTGCCGTGCACGACGTAATCGGTGTTGGCGAGCAGTTCGCGGACCGGGATGCCGAGTTCCGCGGCGAGCTCGTCGATCGCGGTGAGGAAGCCGGTCGCGAAATCCGGGGGAGTGGACGGGGTTTTGGCGGCGGCGAGCCGGTTGTGCTGGTCGGCGACGAAGGCGTCGGTGAACGTTCCGCCGGTGTCGATGCCGATGACGTACGCCATGAGGGCCCCTTTGCCTTCGATGGTCAGAACATGACGTTGATGGACTTGGTTTCGGTGTAGCTGAGGAGTTCTTCGAGGCTTTCCTCGCGGCCGACGCCGGATCCCTTGACGCCGCCGAACGGCACGTTGGGGAAGTGCCGGGACGAGCCGTTGATCCAGACGAACCCGGCCTCGAACGCGCGGGCGACGCGGTGCGCCCGGGTGACGTCGGAGGTCCAGACGCTCGCGGTCAGCCCGTAGTCGACGCTGTTGGCGATGCGGACCGCTTCGGCCTCGTCGGCGAACGGGATGACCGACAGCAGCGGCCCGAACACCTCCTCGCGGGCGATCCGCATGTCCGGGCGCACTCCGGTGAACACCGTCGGAGCGACGAACAAGCCTTGGCCGACGCCTGCCGGGCGGCCGCCGCCGGTGGCGACCTTCGCGCCTTCGGACACCGCGATGTCGATGTAGGACAACGACTTCTCGTACTGCGCCCGGTTGATCATCGTGCCCTGTTCGGTGCGCTCGTCGAACGGATCGCCGATGCGGCGCGCTTCGATCAGCTCGACCACGCGGGCGACGAGCGCGTCGTGGACGTCCTGGTGGACCAGCAGCCGCGAGTTCGACCCGCAGGACTGTCCGGACCAGGTGAAGTTCATGCCGAACACGGCTCCGGCGGCCGCCGCTTCGAGGTCGGCGTCGGGGAACACCACCATGGCGTTCTTGCCGCCGAGTTCGAGGCTGACGTCCTTGACGCCGCTCTCCGCCGCCGCGCGCTGGATGGCGCGTCCGGTGGGTTCGGACCCGATGAACCCGATCCGCCGCACGTGCCGGTGCCGCACCAGCGCGTCCGGCACCGCCGGCCCGTCGCCGACGAGCACCGAGAGCACGCCGGGCGGGAAGATGTCCTTCGCCAGCTCGGCCAGCCGCAGCGCGGACAACGGCGCGGCCTCCGGCGGCTTGAGGATCGTCGGGTTGCCCGCGACCAGCGGCGCGGCGATCTTGCCCGCGAACATCAGCGGATGGTTGTAGGGCACGATCCGCGCGACCACGCCGACCGGTTCGCGCGTGGTTACGTGCAGTGCCGTGCTGGCGGGCACCGTCGTGCCCTTCAGCTCCAGCGCCTGCCCGGCGAACATGCGCAGCTGCGCCACCGTCACGCCGACGTCGACGCGCGAGTTCGAGATCGGCGAACCGGCGTCCACGGTGTCGAGCAGGGCCAATTCCTCGCCGTGGCGTTCGATCGCGTCGGCCAGTTCCGCGACCAGCTTCGCCCGCTCGACCGGCAGGGTGTCCCGCCAGACCGCCCTCGCGTCGGCCGCCGCGCGCACCGCTTCGTCGACGTCGTCGGGCCCCGCGTCGGGGACCTCGGCGATCACCGTGCCCGTGTAAGGGGACACCCGGGAGAAGGTGGCGCCGGACCGCGCCGGGACGAGTTTGCCGTCGATGAGCAGGCGCCACTCGCGGTCGAGAAGTTCGGCGACCCGGGTCGGGATTTCCGGGCCGGAATGTGCTTCGAGCATCGTCGCTCCTGCGCTTCCTGAGTCCCGCGGGGACCTGGAGCCCCGCGTGCCGTCGGTTCATGCTAACCCCGCGACCCGGCCCGAAGTCTAGCCTGCGGACTCTGATTCTGTTATCCAGAAATCGTGCCAAGTTTTCTCCCCGGAAGCACCCGCAAACTCCCTGGTCCAGATACCATGTCTGCTATGCAGACATCCGCTGCCGAAGCCGGTCCCGCGCGGCCCGCGCCCCAGTACCCGATCGAATCCGTCGACCGCGCGCTGCGGCTGCTGCGGATGTTCAGCGCCACGCGGGAGCTGCGGCTGTCCGACGCGAGGGACGCGCTGGGGGTCGGGCAGTCGACCGCGCACCGGCTGATGGCGATGCTCGTCCACCACGGGTTCGTCGACCAGGACCCGGCCAGCCGCGTCTACCGCGCCGGGCCCGCGCTGGTCGAAATCGGACTGTCGGTGGTGAACCAGATGGACCTGCGGGCGGTCGCGCGGCCGGTGCTGCAGTGGCTGTCCGAAACCACCGGCGAGACCGTGCACCTCGGTTCCCTGGAGGGCAATCAGGTCCGCTTCCTCGACGTGATCGAGAGCGACCGGGCGCTGCGGGTGTCCGGCCGTGTCGGCCGCACGCTTCCGGCGCACGCGACGAGCTTGGGCAAAGCGATGCTCGCGCACCTGCCCGACGACCAGATCGCCCAGCGCTACCCGGACGACGTCCTGGGCCAGGTCACCACGAAGACCATGACGAGCCGCAGCGCGCTGCTGGCCGAGATCGAACGGATCCGGCGGCGCGGCTACGCGCTCAACGCCGGCGAGAGCGAGGACGGCGTCAGCTCGATCGGCTGCGCGGTGGCCCGTCCGGACGGTCCGCTGCTGGGCGGATTGAGCGTCGCGGCGCCGACCGGGCGGATGACGAAAGCCCAGCGGGACGAGCACGCGGTCGCGCTGGTGGAGGGGTGCCGACGGCTGGCGGAGAAGCTGGTCTGAACGAAAAACCGGCGGTGAACGGGTTGTTCACCGCCGGTCGTGGTCATCGGGTGGCCGTCAGTTTGTCCGCGCTGGACAGTGGGACCGGCTCGAACATCGCTGGTTCGTCCTCGGGGAACAGGGCTGTCGGCCCGTAGAGCCAGTCAGTGAACGCGTAATCGTCCGCCGCGCGGGCCCGCAGCAAAGTGTTGCGCCGCTCCCGCGCGACACCGTCCAGATGCCACAGGTTTCCCCAGGCCCGGGCGGTCAGCACGACCCGGCGGCAATGTTCCGTCCGGACCGCCTCGTACGCGGCTAGTGCACTGTCCCAATCTCCCAGCCGCTTCATGTGCTCGGCCAGGACCCAGCCGTCCTCGATGGCCATGATCGCGCCCTGGGCCAGGTACTGCAGGGGCGGGTGCGCAGCGTCGCCGAGCAGGGCGAGGCGGCCGTCGACCCAGGTGGAGATCGGGTTGCGGTCGTACATCCGCCACCACTTGTCCCGCCACATCCGCGGGATCCCGGCCTGCACCTCGTCGCACGTGGCGGCGAAGGCGGTGTCCAGCTCGTCCGGCGTGCCCCAGTCGTCGAGGCCCGCCACCGCCTTCGGGGACTCGAAAACGGCTACCTGATTGAGCAAATCACCGCCGCGAAGTCCATAGTGGACAAAGTGGCATCGCGGCCCGACGTACACCACGACCTCGGACAGATCGACCGGACGGCCGACCTCGGCGATCGGCACGGTGCCGCGATAAGCGACGTACGCCGACGAGACGGGCTGGTCGTCCGCGAAATGCTTCCGGGCGACGGAGTGCAGGCCGTCAGCGGCGATCACGACCGGCGCGGTGTGCACGGTGCCGTCGTCGGTCACCGCGGTCGCGGGGTCCGGCGTATACGAGACGATCCGTTGCTCGGTGAGGAGTTCGACGCCCGCGTCGCGGCAGGCGTCGAGGAACAGCCGGTGCAGGTCGCTGCGGTGGATGACCAGGTACGGGAAGCCGTAGCGGCGTTCGAGGTCGCGCAGGTCGAGCGCGGTCAGGTCGCGGCCGTCGACGGCGTCGCGCATGACCATCCGGTCCGGGACGACGCCGCGCGCCTTCGCGGTGTCCAGCAGGCCGTAGGCGTCGAGGATCCGGGTGCAGTTGGGCGCGAGCTGGATGCCGGCTCCGACCTCGCCGAATTCCTTCGCCTGCTCCAGCACCCGGACCCGCAGGCCCAGCCGGGACAGCGCGAACGCGGTGCTCAGCCCGCCGATCCCGCCGCCGACGACGAGCACGTCAGGGGTGTCCATGGGATCTCCTCACAACCAGGGGCCGAGGTCGGGGACCCCGGTCAGCGAATGCGGCCGCCCGGCCAGGTACGCCGCGACGTCGGGCAGCGGACCGTCCGGCAGCGCGTCGAGACCGCGTTTGGCCTGGATTTCGGCGACGAGGGCGGACAGGAACGCCTCCGGCAGGTCGTCGAACGCCAGTCCGGTGCCGAGGTCGACCGCGTGCACGCACACCTCGCGGGCCCGCAGCCACGGGATTTCGGTGGCGGGAACCGTCCGGCCCTGCGCGGTGACCACCTCGGCCTGCCACTGCTCCGGAGTCAGCTCGGCCATCGCGGATTCCAGCGAGCGCGCCGAATCCCGCAGCCACGACGTGAGCTGGGCTTCGGACCGCTGCGAGCCCGCTTCGATATCGGCGTTCCGCTGGTCCGACGAGGCGTACATCGGGGTGCGCTCGCCGGTCCGCGCCCAGTGCACGAGGTTGCCGAGGGCGTCCGCGTTGGCCGCGACGTGCGCGGCGAGGTGCTTGCGGGACCACCGGGGGAGCGCGCTCGGTCCGGACAGGTCTTTCGCGTGGGTGAGGAAAAGCTCGGTCCCGAACGAGACCCAGTTCCGCGCGTCGCCGGGTGCCATCAGGATTCCTTCACGATCTGGTTCACGCACGCGCCGATCCCGGCGACCTCGGTGACGACGGTTTCGCCGCCGGTCAGGTAGATCTTCGGATCGCGGGCGTGGCCGACCCCGGCGGGCGTGCCGGTCGCGATCAGGTCGCCGGGGTTGAGCTGGACGATCGTGGAGATGTACTGCACCAGGTGCACCGGGTCGAACAGCAGCGTGCCGGTGTCGTCCTGCTGCATGACGCGACCGTCCACTGTGGTCTTCACCTCGAGCGCGGGCCGGACGCCGCCGACCTCGTCCGGCGTGACGACGTACGGGCCGACCGGCGTCGAGGACTGCCAGATCTTGCCCTGCGTCCACTCGATGGTGCGGAACTGCCAGTCGCGGACCGAGACGTCGTTCATGACGGTGAACCCGGCGATCGCCGCCGCGGCCTCGTCCTCGCTCGCGCGCCGCACGGTCCTGCCGACCACGACGACGAGTTCGACCTCCCAGTCGAGCGCGTCGGTCTCGGGCGGCTTGACGATCGGGTCGGCCGGGCCGGTCAGGGTGTCGGCGAACTTGGGGAACAGCGTCGGGTACGCGGGCAGCTCACGGCCCATTTCCTTGATGTGGTTGGTGTAGTTGTGCCCGACGCAGACCACTTTGGACGGACGCGGCACGACCGGGGCGAGATCCGCACCCTCGGCGGGCCAGGTCCGGCCGGTCGCCTGGGCGGCGTGCGTTTCCCAGCCGTCCTGGGCGAAAAGCGCGCCGAGATCGGGGGAGCCGAGGTCGACCAGGACGTCTCCGTCGAGGCGGACGGCGCGCGTGCCGCCGTCGACGCGGAGGGTGGCGAGCTTCATCGGAGGGTCTCCTGACGGTCGAGGTGGAGCGCCTCGAAGACGGGCGCGTCCGAGAAACGGAACAGATCAAGGGCGCCGGAGTCGGAATCGGTGGCACCGGCCTCCGACTTCACGGAGAACGGCTGCCACGACGGGACGACGAACAGGTCCCCGCGCGAAACTGCCCAGGTGATGTCGCCGACGGTCACCGTGCCGGAGCCGTCGAACACCTGGCAGACCGACGAGCCGGTCTCCCGCACGGGCGCGGTCTCGGTGCCGCGCGCCACGCGGTGGAACTCGGCGCGGACGGTCGGCAGGACGTCGGAACCGTTGTGCGGGTTGGAAAACCGCACCGCCGCGTGACCCGGCTCGACTGTTCCGCCGTAGCCCTCTTTCTCCAGTTGCAGCTGGTCCCGCAGGGCGGCGTCGGTGTGCTCCCACTTGTACGCCAGCAACGGCGAACCCGGCGCGACCGAGCCGACGGACAGCGGCCGCAGGCCCGGGTGCGCCCACAGCCGTTCGGAACGGGACCGTTCGGGGGAGATCCGCTCGTCGTCGCTGATCGCTTCGCGGCCGAACTCGAAGAACTGCGCGTCGATGCCGTACTGGAACGGGATGTCGAGGCCGTCGAGCCAGGCCATCGGCTCGCGGGTGGCGTTGTGGTGCGCGTGCCAGTTCCAGCCCGCCTGCGGGAGGAAATCGCCTCGGCGCATCGGAACCGCGTCACCGCCGACGACCGTCCACACGCCCGAGCCCTCGACGACGAACCGGAACGCGTTCTGCGTGTGCCGGTGCTCGGGCGCGTCCTCGCCGGGCATCAGGTACTGGATCGCCGCCCACAGCGTCGGAGTCGCGAACGGACGGCCGCCGAGCCCGGGGTTGGCGAGCGCGATCGCGCGCCGTTCGCCGCCGCGCCCGACCGGCACGATCTCGCCCGCCTGCTCGGCGAGCCGGAGCAGGTTCGCCCACTGCCACCGGTGCGGCACCGCCCGCGAGCGCGGGTGCGCGGGCATCAGGTCGCCGATCTCCGTCCACAACGGAACGAGCAGTTCCTGTTCGAAGCCGCGGTAGAGGTCCCGCAGCGCGGGCGTGACCGCGGGCTGGTCCGGTGCGTCGACCGCGGCGAGCTGAACGGGAGTTCGCGCTGGAGTGCTGGTCATGGGGTTATGGTGGGCCTGTCCCGTTCTGCGGAAAACGGGATTCTGGTGTGCGGAAAGGCAGCCCCGATGGACAAACGGTTCAAGGCACCGCCGCCGTACGCGGTGGCGAGCGTCGACAACGCCCTGCGGATCGCAGCGATGCTGCAGCTCGAAGGCCCGTTGACGGTCTCCGAGGTGGCCGAGCGGATCGGCGTCGCGCCCTCGACCGCGCACCGGTTGCTGGCGATGCTCGTCTACCGCGATTTCGCCGTTCAGGACGCCAACCGCGCCTACCGGGTCGGCCCGGTCCTGGAACTGGCCGCGCACTCGCAGTCGGCCGCGTCGAAGCTGCGCGCGGCGGCGCTTCCGCACCTGCGGCGCCTGGTGGACCTGCTGGACGAGTCGGTGAACCTGACCGTCCGGACCGGGGACACGGCCCGGTTCATCGCGAGCGTCGAATGCTCGCAGGCGCTGCGGGTAGGTTCACGCGAAGGGATGGTTTTCCCGGTACATCAGACGACGGCCGGTCTGCTGCTGCTCGCCGAGCTGCCGCCGGACCAGGTGGAGGAGCTCTACGCGGTCGACAAGCCTGGCGAGCGGCCGGACCCGGTGGAATTGCGGGCTGACCTGGCGCGTGTGCGGCGCAGCGGCTTCGCGCTGAACCAGGGCCGGTCGGAACGGGGAGTGGTCGCGGTCGGCGTGCCGGTGCACGGAGCGGACGGGGTGGTCGTCGCCGGGCTGTCGGTGTCGATGCCGAGCGTGCGGTACCGGAAGGATCAGCTGCCGACGCTGGTGGCGTCGCTGCGTGCGACGGCGGCGGCGCTGGAGGCGGACCTGCGCGGTTAACGCGCGTCTTCTCCGGCGAGTGCCGCCGCGAAAGCCGCGTGCACGTTGAGGAATTGCTGCACCGGCAGCTCTGCCGCGACCCCGGGACGCTGCGGGGCCAGCTGTTTCGCCGCCCAATCGCCCCACCGCACGTGTGCTTCCTCGACGCTCAAGTGCGCTGCTTCGGCGGCATGGCGAGCGTTCACGCCGTCCAGGATCGCCTGGTGCATCAGGGCGGGCGTCGAGCGTTGTTCCCACGCGCGCAAGGACGCCATCGAGGAAAGCCGGTGCAGCGTCGAGGAAACCGTCGGCGGTGCGGACCGGGGTAGCGGAAACCCGCGTTCGAGAGGTCCTCGCCGCGGTGCCGTGCCGTCTGCGCTGTCAGTGATCAAGCTCGTCATCAGAGTCCCTCCGACGTGCGGTTACCCGCCTCCGCACGGCCGAAACCCTTGATCGTCCGGTCGTGCGCGCGTTGGCCGGCTGCAGCGGGTCGATGCCGACCGGGTCCAGATGCGGGTCGCGCAGCAGGGACCCGAACGCGGCCTTGGCGACGGCGAGGATCGGCACCGCGAGCAGGGCCCCGACGATCCCGGCGACCTCGAGGCCGAGCGCGATGCCCAGCACCACGGCCAGCGGGTGCAGCCGGACCGCGCGGCCGAGCAGGAAGGGCTGCAGGACATGGCTTTCGAGCTGCATCACCGCGACGACGATCGCGAGCACGATGCCCGCCGCGACGAATCCGTTGGCGACCAGGGCGATCAGCACGGCGACCGCGCCGGTCACCACCGCCCCGATGATCGGCACGAACGCGCCGATGAAGATCAGCGCCGCCAGCGGCACCGCGAGCGGGACGCCGACCAGCCAGATGCCGACGCCGATGCAGATCGCGTCCACGCAGGCCACCGCGACGGTCGCGCGCACGTAGCTGACCAGCGAGGCGAACCCGCGGCGGCCGGCGACGTCGATTTCGTCGCGAAGGGAGACCGGCACGATCCGCAGCAGGAAGTGCCACACCTGATTGCCGCTGTACAGGAAGAAAACGAGCACGAACAGCGTCAGCAGCATCTCGGTCAGCACGCCGCCGACGGTCGCCGCGGTGGAGAGCACCCGGCCGGTGAGTTCGGCGGTGTTGCCCTGGATCGCGCTGACCGCCTTGTCGAGCAGTTGCTGCACCTGCGGCAGGTGCAACGGACCGTGCTGGAGCCAGTTGTTGATGCGCGCCAGACTGGCTCCGACCTGGTCGCCCAGCTGCGGAAGGCTCGCGGTGACCGTGGTGATCACCAGCGCGAGAACCCCGCCGAGGACGGCGAGCCCGACGACGATCGCGACGAGCGTCGCCAGCGCGCGCGGCACGTGCCAGCGCACCAGCCGCTCCACCAGCGGCGCGAACAATGCCGACAGGAGCAGCGCGATCCCGATCGGGACGGTGACCTGCGCGAGGTAGCCGAGCGTCCACGCGATGACCCCGAGCATGGTCAGGACGACCAGGAACCGCCAGCTGGCCGCCGCCGCGACCCGGAGCGACCACGGCACCGCGTCGGCGGCGTCCCGGCGTCGATGGCGGTTCGCGCCCGCGATCTTGCGCGCCGGGGCGTTCATCCCGTCGCCGCCTTGGCCGACAACGGCTGGGCGATCGATTCGAGCGAGCGCCGTTCAGCCCGGATCCCCAGCGCCGCCTCGGCAAGGCCGCCCGCGATCATCATGCCCGCGCCCAGGTAGTAGCCGAAAGCGACGTTTCCCACGACGCCGGTTTCGACCAGGCTGCCGAACAGCACCGGCCCGATGATCCCGCCGAGGCCGGTGCCGACGGAGTAGAAGATCGCGATCGCCAGCGCACGCACTTCGAGCGGGAAGATCTCCGACACCGTGAGGTACGCGGAGCTGGCTCCGGCCGAAGCCAGGAAGAACACCGCGCACCAGGCGATCGTCAGGGTGACCGCGGAGAGCACTCCGGCTTGGAACAGCAGCCCGGTCCCGACCAGCAGCACGCCGGAGCCGAGGTAGCTGGTGACGATCATCGGACGGCGGCCGATCGAGTCGAAGAACCGGGCGAGCACCAGCGGGCCGACGAAACTGCCCGCCGCGAGCGGCACCAGGTAGAGCCCGACGGATCCGCTGGAAACGCCGAAGAACCGGCTCAGTACCAGGCCTTGGGTGAAGTAGACGGCGTTGTACAGGAACGCCTGCCCGACGAAGAGGGCGAGCCCGAGCAACGTCCGTCTCGGGTAACTGCGCACGAGCGTCACCGCGACCTCGGTCAGGCTGGTGCGAGTGCGCTCCTCGACCTCGATGGTTTCGTCGACCGGTTCGAGCCGTTCGCCGGTCGCTTTCTGGACGCGGTCTTCAATGCCGGTGACGACGCGGTCGGCCTCCTCGGCACGGCCATGCGTGAACAGCCAGCGCGGACTTTCCGGCACGGTGCGGCGGACAATGAGGATGAACAGGCCGAGCACCGCACCCAGCCCGAACGCCAGCCGCCAGCCGAGCCACGCCGGGATCAGGCCGACGTCGAGCAGCACCAGGCTGAGCGCCGCACCGCCGGCCGCGCCGAACCAGTACGAGCCGTTGACCGCGAGGCTCACCGTGGCGCGCCAGCGGGCGGGCACGAGTTCGTCGATCGCGGAGTTGATCGCCGCGTACTCGCCGCCGATGCCCGCGCCGGTCAGGAACCGCATGAGGAAGAACCACCATGGCGCGAAGGAAAACGCGGTCAGGACGGTGGCGAGGAGGTAGAGGCCGAGGGTCAGCAGGAAGAGGCGTTTCCGGCCCCAGCGGTCGGTGAGATACCCGAAAACCAGCGAACCGCAGACCGCGCCGGTGACGTAGCACGAGGTCGCGAGCCCGACCTGGGTCTCGGACAGCACGAGCCCGCTGCCGGGTTCGGTCAGCCGGTCGGACAGCGCGCTGACGATGGTCACCTCGAGCCCGTCGAGGATCCACACCGTGCCCAGCCCGACGAGCATCAGCCAATGCCACGACGACCAAGGCAGCCGGTCCATCCTCGCCGGCACATCGGTTCGCACCACGTCGATCACCTCGCGGCGCGAATTCCCGGCGGAGATCACTCGCAAACCGCTCGGCGGAGACGGGCCGATCAGCCGACCTGCGCGGCGATCGTCCGAGCGCACTCCAGCGACTCGGTACGCGTGGTGTCCACCTCCAGGTCATAGACCATGCCCCGGTGGACTACCTCAGCCTGGGCGGCCGCCATGCCGATGACCCGATCGCCTCGGGCGACTTCACGACCCGCGGCGACCGCGCTGTCGCAGCGGACGCCGACCCACAGCACCCGCAAGCCGCCCAACGCCTTCTGCCACCGGTTTCGCGACTGCGTTCCGCCGAGGAACACCTCGTCGACGATGACCCTGGCACCCGCGCGAGCCATCGCGGCGACCCCCTCGATCCATGCTGCTTCGAGCGCGCGGAACTCCGGCCCGACGAGCACCTGGCCGTCCGGAGCGAACTCGATCCCGGCGTTCGAAGCCCGCATGGCCGCGGGCATCGCCTGAACTAGTGTGTCCGTCCCCAAGGCCAGCCACGGATCCGGCAGAACCGCCTGCAGGCACCGAGCGATCCCGGACTTCCCCGAGCTGGAACCGCCGTTGAGCATGATCACGTTAGTCGTCACCACGGCACAGTAGAGACACCGCAGCAACGCTAGAAACGAATTTCCCCGAACGCCGCACTACAACCAATCGACAGCGCGCAGCACGAAGAACGCGGCCACCACCAGCACGAGAATCGCCACGATGGCAAGCCACCGGGCGGGCAGCTTGCGCGACGGCATCGGCTGCGGATGCGAAAGCCCCGAAGTCTGCCCGGCGTCGGGCGGGGTGTCGCCGGGCGGTACGGAACCGCCCGGTTCGAGACCCGGCACGTCGTCCGGTTCGGGCCCGGGTGCGGTCATGTCCGGTCTCCTCGTCGTCGGTGCGGTCACCGGAGGGTTTGCCGCATAGGACGGGGATAAACGTGCGTTTGTCCCCGCCCGAACGGGAGGGCGCCCACGGCAGGCGACAGCTATGCCTGAGTCGGAGGCAGCACCGCAGCATTGTGCTGGCCGACCTCCGGAGCAGGCTGAGGATCGAGCCGCGCCCCGTCCACCTGCACAGGAGACTTCGGTGCCCAATGCGTCCCCGCCCCAGGCTGGTCCACCCTCCCGAACAGAGCCAGCTCCCGCAGCGCCGCCCCGCCGTCCCGGCCGAGTTCGGCGAAGCTGCGGTATCGCTCCCACAGAATTCGGTGCCGCGTAAGCACTTCCGCCACCTCCGCGTAGGAGGTCTGTCCGAACCACCGCGCCAGCAGCGGCGTGATCACGTCCCGGTGCCGGTACCGGTCGGACTCGGTGGCGAACGAGATCCCCAGTGCCTCGCTCAACCCGGCGAAGGCGTCGGACAGGCCGGTCGCGGCGAGCATTTTCTGCCAGTGCCGTTCGGTGAGCAGCACGATCATCACGCGGACACCGTCGGCGGTCTCGAAATCGTCGCCGTAGGTCCCGTAGATCTCGTTGCCGGACTTGGCCCGCGAATGGTCCGTCAGCTGCGCTTCGGCGAGATAACCGAGATTCCCGGCGGTGGCGAGGGCGACGTCCTCCAGCGCCACCCGGATCGACCGGCCGCGGCCGGTGACCTGCCGGTGTCGTTCGGCGGCCAGCAGGCCCACCGCGAGATACAGCCCGGCGCAGACGTCCCAGGCGGGCAGCACGTGGTTGACCGGCTCGGATCCGGTGCCGGTGAGCAGCGGGAAGCCGGTCGCGGCCTGCACGGTGTAGTCGACCGCAGCGCCGCCGTCGGCTCGGCCGTCCAGCAGGACGTGGATGAGGTCCGGTCGTTGCGCGCTCAGCGCTTCATACCCGAGATCGGCGTGCCGCGAAGTGTTCGTCACGACCACGCACGGGCCGCCGTCGAGAATCAGCGAGGCAACCCGGCGACGGTCCACTTCGGACTCCAGATCGACGGCGACCGCGCGCTTTCCCTTGTTCAGCCCGGACCAGTACAGGCTGGTCCCGGAGTCGGACAACGGCCAGCGCGTGCGGTCGGCGGCTCCGCCGAGCGGTTCGACCCGTACGACGTCCGCGCCGAGCTGAGCGAGCGTGAGCCCGCACAGCGGCGTGGCGACGTAGGCGGACAGCTCGACGACCCGCAATCCCTCCAGCAGTGCGGGGTTCATGCGTCGTGCACCCGGGAGAAGTCCGGCTTGCGGCGTTCGCGGTGCGAGGCCAGGCCCTCGTGCACTTCGGGGCCGCCGAAGCCGTAGAACTCCAGTGCCAGCGAGGAGTCGAAGATCGCGCCCGCGAGCTGTCGGTACCAGAGGTTGAGGCTCTGCTTGGTCCACCGGATCGCGGTGGGCGCGCCGCATGCCAGTTCGTGCGCGATCTCCCGCGCGGTCGGCAGCAGCTCGGCTTCGTCCTCGACGCACAGCGACACCAAGCCGATCCGCTCGGCTTCGGCGCCGTTGAGCGGACGGCAGGTCATCAGGTAGTACTTGGCTTTCGCCATCCCGCACAGCAGCGGCCAGCACACCGCGGCATGGTCGCCCGCCGCGACGCCGAGCCGGGTGTGGCCGTCGATGATCTTCGCGTTGGCGGTGACGACAGAGACGTCCGCGAGCACTCCGGCGACGAGCCCGGCGCCGACGGCGGGGCCGTGGATCGCCGAGACGATCGGTTTCGAGCAGTCGATCACGTTGTAGACCAGATCGCGGGCCTCGCGCATGGTGCGGGAGCGCGCTTCGAAGTCGGTGGCGAGTTTTTCGACCAGGTCGAAGGACCCGCCGGCGGAGAAACCCTTGCCTTCGCCGCGCAGCAGGACGGCTTTCACCGCCGGGTCGCGGTCGAACTCGCGCCAGACGTCGGCGAGATCGGCGTGCGCGGCTTCGCTCACCGCGTTGAGATTCGGGGCGTCGAGGACGAGTTCGACGACGCCGTCCTCGTCCGGGCCGTCGACCCGCAGGTTCTCGAACTGTGCGTAGCGACTCATGCCGCTCCTTTCCTGCCGTCGCCGAGGAACAAGCCCTCGCGGTCGTATTTCCGCAACTGCTCGACGTCGTCCGCGGTCACCTCGGGCAGTTCGCTCAGGTCGTCCGCCACCGCGAGGTCCCAGCCGCAGCGCGACCGGACGTGCGCGACGCGGTCGCCCAGCGGCTCCGGGCCGGGCGCGATCGCGGTGAGCACCAGTTCGCCGTCGCGCGGGGTCAGGATCCCGAGGTCGGTGACCACCGCCCGGACCCGCGCGCCGGGGCTGGTGACGTAGCTGCAGCTTTCGATGAACCGCCGCGGGCTCATCGTCCCGACGACGTACGTCTCGTCGGCGCCGGTCACGACGTCGTTGCCGCCGCCCGAACCGACGAGGTACGGGCCGCCGTCGATGCGGGTGGTGTTGATGTTGCCGCGGCGGTCGATTTCCGCCGCTCCGACGCAGGCGATCGACTTCGTGGCCGGGCCGTTCATGAGCGTCCCGAGCGCTTGCTCGGTGTCGAGCAGCATCGAGGACGACGGGAAGTTGGCGAAGCTGAAGATGAACGGGTCGCCGGGCGTCGGGGAGTAGTCCCACAGGCCGAGTTCGGCCGCGAGCGCGACCTCGTGCCCGTCCGCCTTCGCCTGTTCGACGGCCACCCAGGCGGCGAGGTTCGCCAGCCCGGCGCCGGCCAGTACGCCGTCGGCTCGGGTTTCGGCGATCCGCGACCGGACGAGTGCGGCGAGCCAGGTCGCCGCGCGTTCCGGCCGGGTCACCGGTCCGGTGTGGTCGCCGCGGCCGGTGGGCGGGGTCGGCTGCCCGAGCGTGCGGGTCAGCCGATCCAGCCGCGCTTGACCGAGTTTCGCCAGGTAGGCGTCGTGGTCGAGGAGGATCCATTCGCGGATCCAGGCGTCGAAGTCCGCCGAACGGCTGGCTTCCCGGGCGGCGATCCAGAACTCGACGTCCTCGGCGTAACCGTCGACGGGCAACCGAGCGTTCTCGCTGCCGGGGAAGACCCCGCCGGGATGGGCGCCGAACGGAGCCTCGACCACGGCCAGCACGCGGTGCGCCGGAACACGGACGAACGAAGCCCACGGCCGCAGGTCGTCGACGACCTTCTCCACCGTCGCGAGGACTCCGCGCCGCGCGGCGAACGCGCCGATCGAGCCCTCGAACATCGGCGGCGCGATGGCCAGATTGCCTTGCCGGTCGGCGACCGCGGCGTGCACGATCGCGACGTCCGGGGTGATCGGCGCGACCAGTCCGACGCGGCCGAACGGCGTGTCGACCTCCGCGTAACCAGGGTTCTCGGCCATCGAAGAATCGCGCACCGAGCCGGTGACCACGGCGGGCACACCGGTCGCGGCGGCGCGCAACCCCTGGATGTAGCTCAGGAACGACCAGTTCTCGACCTCGACCGAACCGTCCGCGTACGCCTGCTGGAACACCGGATTCGGCGTGAAGACGGGAAACGAGTCTCCCGAGTAGACAGTCACGACCTTCTCCACGCACCCGGAGCGGAACAGCACCGCGCCGAGCGACGACAGGCTCGCCATGATCAGCGTGAACCGCGACGGCCGATGCCAGTGCTGCCGCGCGATCTCCCGGACAAGCGCGCTCCAGCGGCTGTGCCCCAGGATGACGTGCAGCGCGTCGCCCTCGCGCACATGGCGCGAGACCGCTTCGTCCAGCTGGCAGAACTCGGTCATCAGGCCACAACCACCAAAGTTTCGGCGACACACGCCGGTTTCGCCGCGCCTTCGAGTTCCACCGTGTACCGCGTGGTCACGGTGATCCCGGCGGCGCCGTCTTTCACCTCGGCGAACGACGCGCTCGCGCGCAGCCGGGACCCGACCGGAACCGGTGCCGGGAAGCGGACCTTGCCCAGCCCGTAGTTGATCCGCGCGGATCCGAAATCGAGCCGGACCAGCTGCGCGCTGAAGTACGGGATCAGCGACAGCGTCAGAAACCCGTGCGCGATCGTCGCCCCGAACGGCCCGTTCGCGGCCCGCTCGGGATCGGTGTGGATCCACTGGCGGTCGCCGGTGGCCTCGGCGAACGCGTCGATCCGCGCCTGGTCGACGGCGAACCATCCGGTCGGCCCGATCTCCTCGCCGATCGCGGCCCGCACCTCGTCCGCCGAGCCGAAAACGCGGGTCATGCCGTGACCCGCTCGAACACCGCGGCCAGGCCCTGCCCGCCGCCGATGCACATGGTCTCCAGCCCGTACCGGGCCTCGCGGCGCTGCATTTCCCGCGCCATCGTGGCGAGAATCCGGGTGCCAGTCGCGCCGACCGGGTGGCCCAGCGAGATCCCGGAACCGTGCACGTTGAGCCGGTCGAAGTCGGACTCGCCGAAGCCCCATTCGCGGGTGCACGCCAGCGCCTGTGCGGCGAACGCCTCGTTGAGTTCGATCAGGTCGATGTCGGAGATCTTCAGCCCGGCGCGTTCCAGCGCGAGCGCCGAAGCGGGCACCGGCCCGATGCCCATCACCTTCGGCTCGACCCCGGCGACGCCGTGCGAGACCAGCCGCACGAGCGGGCGCAGGCCCAGTTCGGCGGCGCGTTCGCGGGTCGTCACGACGCACACCGCGGCGGCGTCGTTCTGGCCGCTGGCGTTGCCCGCGGTGACCGTCGCCTCCGGATCCTGCTTGCCCAGCACCGGCCGCAGCTTGGCGAGCGTTTCGACGGTCGTGTCCGGCCGCGGGTGCTCGTCGGTGTCCACGACGACGGTGCCCTTCCGCGTCTCGACCGGCACCGGGACGATCTCCTCGGCGAACACCCCGGACTGCTGCGCGGCGACGGCCCGCTGATGCGAGGCGGCGGCGAGCCGGTCCTGTTCCTCGCGGGTGATGCCGTACTGCCGCCGCAGGTTCTCCGCGGTCTCCAGCATCCCGCCGGGCACCGGGTAGTGCTTGCCGCCCGGCGTCTGGCGGCCGCGGGTGAGCGAATCGTGCAGGTGGACGCCCGCGCCGCCCGCGCCCCAGCGCAGGTCGTTGGCGTAGAAGACGGTGTTGGACATGCTTTCCGCGCCGCCCGCGACGATCAGGTCGCTCGCGCCCGCCTGCACCTGGAGCGCGGCGAGCAGCACCGACTGCAGTCCGGAACCGCAGCGGCGGTCGACCTGCATGCCCGGCACGGTGACCGGCAGCCCGGCGTCGAGCGCGACGACGCGGCCGATCGCGGGGGCTTCGGCGCTGGGGTAGCAGTGGCCGAGGATGACGTCGTCGATCGCGTCGGCGGGCAGGCCGGTGCGCTCCAGCAGGCCTTTCAGCGCGATCGTGCCGAGGTCGGCGGCGGGCACGCTCTTGAGCGAACCGCCGAAGCGGCCGATCGGGGTGCGGACAGGTTCGCAGATGACGGCGTCACGCATGGGGAGTGCCTTCCTCGTGGTAATCGGCTTCGAGGCTGGTGCGCGGTCCGGCGTCCCCGACGAGGGTCAGGGTCGCGCCGCCGGGACGCGGTTCGGTGCGCAGGTGCGCGGGCTGGCCGCAGCACAGCGGGGCCAGGTTGCGGTGCGCCAGCCGGGTCACCCGGGCGTCGGGGGAGTCCAGGCGCAGCACCTCGGCCAGCGCGAGCGACATCAGCGGCCCGTGCACGACCAGGCCGGGATAGCCCTCGACCCGGGTCGCGTACGGCCAGTCGTAGTGGATGCGGTGCGCGTTCGCGGTGGCGGCGGAGAAGCGCATCAGCAGGGTGGGGTCGGTGGCGAAGTCCCAGCCGTCTTCGGTGCGGCGGAACGGGGCTCCGGCCAGCTCCGCAGGTTCCACGGGCGCTGCGTCGGACGTGGTCGCGCCCGCTTCGCGGTAGATGAGGTCCTGCCGTTCCTCGACGAGCGGCGAACCGTCCACCCCGGACAGCACGGTCCGCACCACGACGATCACCAGCTTCCCGGAACGGCCGGACTTCTCGGTCACCGAGTCCACAATGGACCGCCGGGTCACCGTCTCGCCGATCTTCGGGGTCCGGTGCACGCTCACCTCGCCGCCGGCGAACATCCGCCGCGGCAGGTCGACCGGCGGCAGGAACGTGCCGCGCGCCGGGTGCCCGTCGGGGCCGAGCCCGGAGGAGACCGGCCAGCGGGGGAGCGCGACCCAGTGCCACAGCGGCGGCAGGTCGTCGCCCGGCCGCGGCGCGGGCAGCCCGTTGTCGAAGAGCGCGGCCAGCGCCGCGACCGGGGCCGGGTCGACCAGCTCCGCGGTCGTGACCGCGTGCGGTTCCCAGCCGGTCACATGAACCGCCCGCCGGTCACCTCGAGCACCGTGCCGGTCATATACGACGACAGGTCGGAGGCGAGGAACAACGCCACCGAAGCGATTTCGCCGACCTCGCCCGCGCGGCGCATCGGGATCTCCGCCATCTTCTGGTCCCACGCCTTCTGCGGCATGGCCTCGGTCATCGCGGTGCGGATCAGGCCAGGCTGGATCGCGTTGACCCGGACGCCGTGGTGCGCCATCTCCTTCGCCGCGGCCTTGGTCAGCCCGACGATCCCCGCTTTGGCGGCGGAGTAGTTGGTCTGCCCGACCATGCCGACCTTGCCCGACAGCGACGACAGGTTCACGATCGCGCCGCTCTTGCGCTCGCGCATGATCGCGGCGGCCTTGCGGGTGCCGTTCCAGGTTCCCTTGAGGTGCACGGAAATGACCTGGTCGAACTCGTCCTCGGTCATCGTCCGCATCGTCGCGTCGCGGGTGATGCCCGCGTTGTTGACGAACACGTCGACCGGCGAGAACGACTCGGCGGCAGCCGCCAGCAGGGCGTCCACATCGGAGGATTTGGTCACGTCGCAGGCGAGGCCGACCGCTTCCCCGTCCAGGCTGTCCGCGGCTTTCGCGGCCGCGTCGCCGTCGATGTCGCCGAGCACCACGCGGGCGCCCTGGGCGACGAACAGCTGGGCGATGGCGAGTCCGATGCCTTGCGCGCCGCCGGTGACGACAGCGGTCCGGCCGTTGAGCAGAGTCATGGGATTCCCTCAGATCTTGTTGCGCGCCACGAGCTGCGCGGCGATGACGTTGCGCTGGATTTCGTTGGTGCCTTCGCCGACGATCATCAGCGGCGCGTCACGGAAGTAGCGTTCGACGTCGTACTCCCGGGAGTAGCCGTAGCCGCCGTGGACGCGGATGGCGTCGAGCGCGACCTGCATCGCGGTTTCCGACGCGAACAGTTTCGCCATCCCGGCTTCCATGTCCGCGCGTTCGCCCGCGTCGAGCTTCTCCGCAGCGTCCAAGGTGAGCAGCCGGGCGGCGCGCATCTTCGTGGCCATGTCGGCGAGCAGGTTCCCGACCGACTGGTGTTTCCAGATCGGCTTGCCGAAGGACTCGCGTTCCTGGGCGTAGCGGACGGCGTCGTTCAACGCGGCCTGCCCGACGCCCAGCGCGCGCGAGGCGACCTGGATCCGGCCGACTTCCAATCCGCGCATCATGTGCGACCAGCCCTGGTTCGGCGTGCCGCCGAGAACCGCGTCCGCGGGCACCTGCTGGCCGTCGAAGACGAGTTCGCAGGCTTCGACGCCGCGGTAGCCGAGTTTGGGCAGTTTCTTGGAGATGGTGAGGCCGTCGCCGGGTTCGACGAGCAGGACGCTCATGCCGCGGTGCGCGGGTTTCGCGTCGCGGTCGGTGACGCACAGCAGGCCGATCAGGCCGGAGTGCGCGGCGTTGGAGATCCAGGTTTTCGAGCCGGTGATCGTGTAGCCCTCGTCGCCGGGCACGGCCTGGGTGCGCATCGCCTGGAGGTCGCTGCCGCCGCCGGGTTCGGTCAGCGCCATCGTCGCCCGGATCTGCCCCTCGGCCATGGCGGGCAGGTACTTCTCGCGCTGCTCCGGCGTGCCGAAGGTCTTGATCAGATAAGTGATGACCGAGTGCCCGCCGATCGCGCCCGCCAGGCTCATCCAGCCGCGCGCGAGTTCTTCGGTGACGCGGGCGAAACAGGCGGTGCTGACGTCGACGCCGCCGTATTCGGCCGGGACGAGCAGCCCGAAGAAGCCGAGTTTCTTCATCTCGTCGATGAACTCGGCGGGGTAGATGTCGTCGGCTTCGAATTCGCGGACCCGGGGCCGGACCCGTTCGTCCACGAACTCCGCGACCAGAGCGACCATCTGCTGTTCGTCGTCGGTGAGCGTCATCGCCCGTTCCCTTCTCGTGCCTGCCGGAGGACGCGCTGGGCGCGCTCCAGCACCGGCTTGTCGACCATCTGCCCGTTCACCGCGACCGCGCCGTCCGCGCCGGCGTCGAGGATCGACTGCGCCCAGCGGACTTCCTCGCGCGTCGGACGCAGCGCCGCGGCGGCGACGGGCACCTGTTTCGGGTGCACGCACAGCTTTCCGGCGAAGCCGAGCCGCCGTGCGTAATGGACTTCGTCGGTGAGGTGCAGCTCGTTGTCCAGGTCCGCGGTGACACCGTCGATCGGCCCGGGCAGTCCCGCCGCGGCGGAGGCGAGCACGAGCGCGCCCCGCGCGGCGACGAACGCGTCCCGGTCCGCCGGATCGGCCCCCAGCTCCGCAGCGAGGTCGAAGCTGCCGAACGCGAGACGCTGCACGTTCGGCACGGTGGCGGTCTCCCGCGCGTCCAGTACGCCGCGCGCGGTTTCGACGAGCGCGATCACCACCGGCAGGACGCCGAGCTGCTCGGCCGCGGCACGCGTCGTCGCGGGCTCGGCCTTCGGCAGCATCACGGTGCACCGGCGCCGCCTGAGCACGGCGAGGTCTTCGTCGTGCCAGGCGGTGCCGGCGGCGTTTACCCGCACCGCGCACTCGGGGTTCTCCTCGAGCCACGCGACGGCTTGTTCCCGCGCGTACACCTTGCGTTCCGGCGCGACGGCGTCCTCCAGATCGAGCACGACCAGGCTCGGCCCGGCCGCCATCGCCTTGCCGAACCGCTCCGGCCGGTCGCCCGGGACGAACAGGAGGGTCGTCGCTTCCCGCGCCCGCGTGGCCGCGCGGCTGGTCATTTCTGGGACTTCTTCGCCTGCCGGACCAGGCCGCCGCCGATGATGAGGCGCTGGATTTCGCTGGTGCCCTCGTAAAGCCGCAGCAGCCGGATGTCGCGGTAGATCCGCTCGACCGGCACGTCGCGCATGTAGCCGGTGCCGCCGTGGATCTGCACCGCGAGATCGGCGACCTTGCCCGCCATCTCCGTGCAGTACAGCTTCGCGGCCGACGGCCCGATCCGCCGGTCCTCACCGGACACGTAGCGCGCCGCGGTCTCCCGCACCAGTGCGCGCCCGGCCATCACGCCGGTCTGCTGATCCGCCAGCATTGCTTGCACCAGCTGAAAATCGCCGATCGGCTGACCGCCCTGCGTCGCCGACGCGGCGTACGCGACGGACTCGTCCAGCGCCCGCTGCGCGGAACCCACGGCGAGCGCGGCGATGTGCACGCGACCCCGCGCGAGGGAGGTCATCGCGGCGCGGTACCCGTCGTCCTCGTTGCCGCCGACGAGCGCGGAAGCAGGCACTCGGACGTTGGAGAAGGTGACGTCCGCGGTCCAGGCGCCTTCCTGGCCCATCTTCTTGTCCTTGGGCCCGACTTCCAGGCCCGGCGTGTCTGCGGGCACGAGGAACACCGCGATGCCCGGCCCGGAGTCGTCCGCGGGACGGGTGCGCGCGAAGACGACGAACAGGTCCGCGATCGGCGCGTTGGTGATGAACCGCTTCTGCCCGTCGATCACCCAGTCGTCGCCGTCGCGCACCGCTTTGGTGCGCAGCCCGGCGGGATTGGACCCGGCGCCGGGCTCGGTGAGCGCGAACGACGCGACGACCTCGCCCGAGGCGATGCGCTCCAGCCACTGGCTCTTCTGCTCGTCGGTGCCGAAGCCGACCAGCACCTGTCCGGCGATGCCGTTGTTGGTGCCGAACATCGACCGCAGCGCGAGCGACGTGTAGCCGAACTCCATCGCCAGCTCGACGTCCTGGGTCAGGTCGAGCCCGAGCCCGCCCCATTCCTGGGGGATCGCGTAGCCGAACAGGCCCATCTCGGCGGCCTGCCCGCGCAGGTCGTCGGGGATGGCGTTGCCGTCCATGATCTCCTGCTCGCGCGGGACGACCTTCGCCCGGACGAAGTCGCGCACCAGCTCCAGGATGGGCCGGAAGTCCTCGGGGGTAACCGCTGCTGCCATGCCTCCCACTATGACCCAGACCGCCTCGCTGGAAAATACTTTATCAGAAATCATCGAATGGCTCACACTCCCGGGCGACGCTCGGCCCGCATGCTGCCCCAGGTCAACGGCGGTTTCTTCGTTTGACGGGCGCTTCGGGCGCGAGTGACAGAGCCGCCCGAGCGTGCCCCGGTCGTGTAATACTTGATCCGATACAGCCGCGCATGAGGAGGGAGAAGGTAGTGGCGATGCCCGAGACCGCGAGTGCCGGACCGCGCCGCACCGGCCCGGCGAACCTCAAGGCGATGGCCGCGCAGGAAATCCGGCGGCGGGTCTTCTCCGGGCAGCTGCGCGCCGGGGCGAAGATCGACCAGGAAGCGCTGGCCGACGAACTCGGCATCAGCAAACTCCCGGTCCGCGAAGCGTTGATCACGCTCGACCACGAGGGCGTGGTGGAGCACATCGCCCGCCGGGGCGCCTTCGTCGCCCGGATGACGCGCGACGACATCCGGGACCATTTCCGCGTGTTCGGCGTCGTGTCCGGATTGGCCGCGGAGCGCGCGGCGAAGAACCTCTCCCCGGAAAGCCTCCAGGCGCTGCACGATCTCGCGGACCGGATGGAGTCCGCAGTGGACAGTGGCG
Organism: Amycolatopsis sp. Poz14; assembly: GCF_006704225.1. Taxonomy (NCBI): domain Bacteria; kingdom Bacillati; phylum Actinomycetota; class Actinomycetes; order Pseudonocardiales; family Pseudonocardiaceae; genus Amycolatopsis; species Amycolatopsis sp. Poz14. The sequence continues at coordinate 6,070,673 of NZ_JACLHD010000001.1, read as the reverse complement.
AGCAGGAACGGCTGAACTACGAGTTCCACCGGCGAATCAATTACGCCGCCGACTCGCGCCGTCTCCTGTCGCTCTTGGGAATCCTCGTCAAAACCGTCTCGCACGGGTTTTACGAGGCACACGAGGACTGGCCGGTCAAGGCCCGGGACGACCACCGGCTGATCCTGGACGCGCTGTCCGCCCGCTCGGCGGGCCGGGCGCGCGCCCTGGTGGAGAAGCACCTCGCCGACGCGGGCGAGCGGGCGGTGGCGTTGCTGGAAAAACAGGGATTCTGGGACCACTGACCCGTTGCGCGAATTAATGTTTTATGGCTCCGCCGGGTACCCGTTACGGTCGAATTCATGGAGCGGAACTTTCAGTCGGCCGGAGAACTCGCGGCCGCCATGCGGGCAGGCGAAACAACCTCGGCGGAGCTGACCGACGAGGCGATCGCCCGCATCGAGCGGGAAGACAAAGCACTCAACGCGATCTGCACACCGGACTTCGACCGCGCTCGCATCGCCGCGCAAGAGGCCGACCGGGCGCGTGCCCGCGGCGAAGACCGGCCGTTGCTCGGAATCCCGGTGACTGTCAAGGAGTGCTACAACGTCGCCGGGCTGCCCACGACCTGGGGCATGCCGCAGCACCGGGACTTCATGCCCGCCGAGGACGCGGTCCAGGTGTCGCTGCTCAAGAACGCCGGCGCGGTCATCCTCGGCAAGACCAACGTCCCCTTAGGACTCCAGGGCTTGCAGAGCTCCAACCCGGTCTACGGCACCACCAACAACCCTTGGGACCACGACCGCACTCCGGGCGGCTCCTCCGGCGGATCGTCAGCGGCCCTGGCAGCGGGCTTCGGCGCCCTGTCCATCGGCTCCGACATCGGCGGTTCGCTGCGCACCCCCGCGCATTTCTGCGGTGTCTACGGGCACAAGCCGTCCCTCGGCCTGGTGGCGAACCGCGGCATGGTCCTGCCGAACGAACTGCCCTTGCCGCTCGACCTGGACCTCGCCGTCGTCGGGCCGATGGCGCGCACTGCCCGCGACCTGGCGATGCTGCTCGACGTCATGGCCGGACCGGACCCGCTTACCTACGGCGTCGCGCACGACCTGGCCTTGCCGCCCGCCCGCCACGAGCAGTTGAGCGACTTCCGCGTCCTGATCCTCGACGAGCACCCCTTCATCCCGACCGGCGCCGCGGTGCGGGCCGGAGTGAACCGGGTAGCCGACGCACTCGCCGACGCCGGCGCCCGGGTCGAACGACACAGCCCGCTGCTGCCCGACCTGGCCGAAGCCGCGACCCTCTACACCCAGCTGCTGTTCTCCGGCTCCGTCGCGCGCTTCCCGGTCGACGCCTACGAGGAGCTGCAGACTCGTGCCGCCGCCTTGAGCGCAACCGATGAAAGCCTGGACGCGGCGCGCCTGCGCGGCCTGGTGCTCAGCCACCGCGACTGGCTCGGGGTGAACCACCGCCGCGAACTGCACCGGCACGGCTGGCGACAGTTCTTCGCCGAGTTCGACGCGGTGGTCTGCCCGGTGACGCCGACGCCCGCGTTCCCGCACGACCACAACCCCGACCTGCTGGCCTGCCGGATCGACATCGACGGCGTCGAGTACCCGTTCTTCGACCAGCTGGTCTGGGCCGGGGTGGCGACCATGCCGGGCCTGCCCGCGACGGCGATGCCCGCGGGCTTCTCCCCGGAGGGCCTGCCGGTAGGGGTGCAGGTCGTCGGCCCGATGTTCGAGGACCGCACCCCGCTGCGGCTGGCGGAGCTGCTGGAGGAGCGGATCGGGGGCTTCCGGGCGCCGAACTGATGGAGCGGCAGCGGTTTCTGAGCATCCACAGTGGATAGACGGGCTGCTCAGCCCTGCCCGGTGCCGACGGCGGTGAGCGGGCGGTCATTCTCCTCCTTGACCGCCCGCAGGTGGCTCCAGGACTCGATCGCGCGCACGCCGGGCAGCTCCCGCAGGCGTTCGAGCGTGTCCAGCACCTCGTCCGGGGACTGCGCCTGAATGCTGCCGATTCCGTTGCACCATCCGACTCCGGTCGCGAAACAGTCGATGTTCTCGAACTCCGCGATCCGGCGGGCGACCGGTTCGGTGTCGCCGGTCGCGTGCACCGCGAAACCGATGGTGTGGGTGCGCGTCGAGCGGCTGAGCCGCACCAGCGCTCCGATGTGGACGACGCCGGACTCGAGCAGCCGGAGCACCCTGGCCCGCGCGGCTCCCGGGGAAAGCCCGGTCGCTTTCGCCAGTTCGGCGAACGACGCGCGCCCGTCGTCGCGCAGCTGCGCGAGCAGCAGGTGATCGACGTCGTCCAGCTCGAGGTCCGCGAGCGGCCCGGGGCTTTCCAGCGGTCCCGGCGGGAAATAGGGGTCCTTCCAGACCCGCAGGTACGTGATCGTCTGCACCGCCCGGACGCCGGGGACGGCCTGCACCCGGGCCAGCCCCGCCGCGAAGGCCTCCAGGTCGGCGGCGCGCAGTTCGGCCGTCACCGCGAACCGGCCCGCGGTGGTGGTGACGAACGAGGTTTCGCCGAGCGCCGCGATCCGTTCGGCGACCGGGCGGGCGGCTCCCTCGGTCTCGACGATCACGTGCCCGAGCTGATGGAGCCCGAACACCGCCGGATGGATCGCGCCGATCAGCCGGAGCCCGCCCTCCTCGATCAGCCGCTGCACCCGCGCCTTGGTGGTGGAGCGGGCGAGCCCGACCAGCCGGGCCAGCGTCTCGAACGACGCGCGCCCGTCCTGTTGCAGCGCGCGGACGAGCAGCTCGTCGACGTCGTCGGGGTTTCCTGGCACGGGGAAGAACCTAGCTGATTCCCCCTCGGTCGGCGAATCTTCTCCCAGGGAGGCATGTCGGAAGACGAAACGGCGTAACTATCGGCTTTCGCGCGCCGAATCGGCTATTGATTGCCGCATTCGGCAGATGTACCGTCTGCTCCCATCGGAGCGGCGGTCGACGCGGAAGGTGCGGTGGGCATGGGGAAGGAACGGGCGTTCTTCGGTCAGCCCCGCGGCTTGGTGGGGCTGTTCTTCGCCGAGGCGTGGGAGCGGTTCTCCTACTACGGCATGCGCGCGCTGCTGCTCTACTACATGACCGACCGGCTGTCCGACGGCGGACTCGGCCTGCGGCCGGAGAGCGCGAAGCCGCTGATCGCGGTCTACGGTTCGGCCATTTACCTGGCGGCGATCCTGGGCGGCTGGATCAGCGACCGGCTGCTCGGCGACCGCCGGACCACTCTCGTCGGCGGGTTCCTGATCATGTGCGGGCACATTTGCCTGGCCGTCCCGGCGGGCGCCGGCGCGCTGTTCGCTTCGATGGTCTTCATCGCCGTCGGGACCGGCTTGCTGAAACCGGCGATTTCGTCGTCGGTCGGCGATCTCTACGCGGCCGGCGATCCGCGGCGCGACTCCGGGTTCAGCATCTATTACATGGGCATCAGCGTCGGCGCGGTGGCCGCTCCGCTGGTCGTCGGCACGGTGGGCCAGGATTACGACTACCACGCCGGTTTCGGGATCGCCGCGATCGGCATGGCGGCCGGTCTCGTGGTCTATCTCCGGTCGCAGCGGCGCCTCAACCCGGTGAGCAACAGTCCGAAGAACCCGTTGCGGCTGGCCGAGGTCCCGCGGTCGCGGCTCGTCGCGGTCGTCGCCGGAATCGCTCTGCTGGCCGTGCTGGCGGCGGTGTCGGTCAGCACCGGAGTCCTCGACGCCGACAGTGCCGTCAATCTCATCAGCGTGCTGGCGATCGCGCTTCCCGTCGGCTACTTCACGGTCATGCTGCGCAGTTCGCGCACCACCGTGGCCGAACGCGCCCGGGTCCGCGCCTACATTCCGATGTTCGTCGCGGCGGTCGCGTTCTGGTGCATCCAGGAACAGGGCGCGACGGTGATCGCGCAGTACGCGGGCGAAAGCACCGATCTCGACGCGTTCGGGTTCCCGATCCCGGCGTCGTGGTTCCAGTCGGTCGGCTCGCTGGTGCTGATCGTGCTGACGCCGCTGTTCGCGATGCTGTGGCTGCGGCTGGACCGTTCGCCCCGTTCGCCGTCGACCGCGCACAAATTCGCCGCGGGACTGGCGATCGCCGGCCTGTCGTACCTGCTGATGGTGGTGCCCGCGGCGCATCCGGGGCAGACGAACCCGTTGTGGCTGGCCGGAAGCCTCGCCGTGGTCACCGTCGGCGAAATGTGCCTCTCGCCGATCGGGCTGTCCGCGACGACGCGGCTGGCGCCCGCGGCGTTCGCGACGCAAACGATGGGGTTGTGGCTGTCGTCGAACGCGGCCGGGCAGGGCATCGGCGCCCAGCTGGTGAAGTTCTACGACGCCCGTTCGGCGGCAGGCTACTTCGGTGCGCTCGGCGCCGGCGCGGTCGTGCTGGCTCTGCTGCTGTTCGCGCTGGCCCCGCTCATCCGAAAGCAAGCAGCGAGAAGGGGGACCACGATGGACCGGGACCAGGCGGCCGTGAACGGGGCGGGCCGATGAAGCGCACAGTTTTTCGCGGCGGAACTCTCTTCGACGCGACGTCCCGGTGCGCGGATTCGGCGGACGTGGCCGTCGAAAACGGCCGGATCGTCGATGTCGGAACCGGCCTCGACGGCGACGAGGAAGTCGACTGCACCGGCCGGGGAGTGCTGCCTGGCCTGATCGACTGCCACGTGCACCTCACGATGACGAGTTCGGATCTCTTCGAGAGCGTGCAACAGCCGTTTTCGCTCCAGTTCTACGAAGGCGCGCGGAACATGGCGCGGACGCTGGCCGCGGGCGTCACCACCGTCCGGGACGCGGCGGGCGCCGACCTCGGGATGCGCGTGGCGCAGGAACGGGGCCTGATCGCCGGGCCCCGCATGCAGATCTCGCTGAACATGCTGAGCCAGACGGGCGGGCACGGTGACCCGTGGTGGCCCTCGACCTGCGTGGTCGACCTGCTGCCGCCGCACCCGGGCCGCCCGCCGGTCGTGGTGGACGGCCCGGAGGAGATCCGGCGCAAGGTCCGGGAGCTGGTCCGCGCCGGAGCCGACGTCATCAAAGCCGCTACCAGCGGAGGCGTCGTGTCCGGCGGCGCCGGGCCGAAGATCGCGCACTTCCGGGACGACGAGATCGCCATGATGGTCACCGAAGCAGCGGCGGCGGGACTGCACGTCATGGCCCATGCCCACGGCGACGGCGCGAAGGCGGCCGTCCGCAACGGGGTCCGCTCCATCGAACACGGCCATTTCCTGGACGACGAGACGCTCGAGATGATGGCTGAGCGCGGCACTTGGCTGGTGCCGACCCTCAGCGCCGGAGTCGGTCTGCGGCAAGCGGTCGAAGCCGGGGCAGCGGGCTATCCCGACCACATCGTCGAGAAGATCAAGGAACGCACCGAAAGCAGCGTTCGGCGCGCGGTCGAGGCGGGCGTCCCGATCGCGATGGGCACCGACGCGCCGCTGTACCCGCACGGGGAGAACCTGCTGGAACTGGAACTCCTTGTCGAACAGGGCATGCGCCCGGCCGACGCCCTGCACGCCGCGACACTGTCGGCGGCGAACCTGATGGGCCTCGGTTCCTCGCTGGGTTCGCTGACTCCCGGCAAGCGCGCGGATCTCGTCGTCGTGGACGGCGATCCGCTCGACGTGCGGGATCTGGGCAAACGGATCCTCGCGGTGTACCAGGACGGACGGCTGGTGCACGCGGCCGACCGCGGGTAGCCGGGGATGGTCGCTGACCAGGCCGATTGACACGCCGGTCCATCATTCATACATTATCTCGAAAGTTGTATGAATGACGAGCGGAGCTGGTTCGGATGAAGCTCGGCAAGACCGCTGTCGTCCTCGGCGGAAGCGTCGCGGGCCTGTGCGCCGCCGGGGCGCTGTCCCCGTATTTCGATCAGGTGCTCGTGCTGGAGCGGGACGAGCTGCCGGAGGGCGCCGAGCACCGGCGCGGGGTGCCGCAGAGCAAGCACCCGCATTTCCTGCTGAACTCGGGCCGCCGGGCGATCACCGCGCTCTTCCCCGGTTTCGAGGACGACCTCGTCGCGGCGGGCGGGCTGCACCTGATGCCGTCGATGGACGCCGCCTACCTGGACCGGGAAGGCTGGTCAGCGCGCAAACGCAGTGCGATGACGATGGTCTACAGCTCGCGCGTCCTCATCGAGCGCGTGCTGCGGGACAAGGTGCGCGAACTGTCCAATGTGGACCTTTGCGAGCGCGTCGCCGTGCGTGGCCTGGCCACCGAGCCCGGGGCGGTCACCGGTGTCGAAATCGCCCGGCCCGGGGGAGAGGAGCATCTCGACGCCGACTTCGTCGTGGACGCGATGGGCCGCGGCTCGCCCGTCGCGAACTGGCTGGCGGCGGCGGGCTGGGCGGAGCCCGAGGTGCGGACCCTCGACGCCAAGGTCACCTACACCTCGCGCTGGTACGAACTGCCGCCGCCCGAGAGCCGTCCGGCGTCCTGGTGGTGGCGGCACCTGGTGCTGATGCCGACCCAGGACCGCGGCGGGCATCCCGCGGAGCACGAGTTCCTGGTGAACTTCTTCCCGATCGAGGGCGACCGGGTCATCGCCTGCATGGGTTCGTGGGGACTGGAGATGCCGCGGACGGCCGACGCCTTCGTCGAATCGGCGCGCAGGACGCGGACGCCGTTGTTCGCCGCGGCGATGGACCGGTGCACGCCGTCCTCGGAGGTGCATCTGACGCGGTCCACCGGCAACCGGTGGCGGCGCTACGACCGCTGGACGAGCCCGCCGCGAGGCCTGGCGTTCGTCGGCGACTCGATCTGCGCGTTCAATCCCTTCTACGCGCAGGGCATCAGTTCCGCGTCGGGTTCGGCGCTGCTGCTGCGCGAGCATCTGGCCAGCGCGACTAACCTCGACGCGAGCTTCTGCGCGCGATTCCTTGCGGCGCAACGCGACCTTCTCAAGGTGCCGTGGACTCTGGCGATGGCCCGCGACCGCGGTTACGAGTGCGCGGAGGGCACCGAACGCCTGCCTGGGTGGCAACGTCGCCTCCTCGCGGCCGTCTCCGCCCCAGCGTTCAGCCTTGTCGTCGGCGCCGCCCGGGAGGACGACGTCGTCGACGAGCATTTCGCGAAGGTCTTCAATCTCGACGAGTCGCTGGGCGAGATGATGCGCACCCCGCGCGTGCTCGCCGGGCTGGCCCGCTACTGCGTCCGCTCCATGCTGGGCAGGCACCGGGTGCCCTTAGGCTTCGATCCCCAGGCCGAGCCGCCCGCCACCGACTACTCGCCGGCCGCGGTCGCGGGATGAGCGCGGGCTGCGGGCCGGAGGCGGAGGAAGTCGCCCGGCGGCTCGGTTTCGACTGCCACGACGTCAGCCCGGTGGTCTCGGTCCGGGCGCCGTGGGACCTGGCGCACTGGACGATGCCGCTGCTGGAGGTGCTGATCGTCGGCGGAGCCGTGTTCGCGCTCTGGCACGCCGTGCGCCGTTATCGCGCGGGCGATCCGGTCAACCTGGCGCTGTGGTGGGCTTCGCTGGTGTATCTCGTCGTCACCGAACCGCCGCTGTACTTCCCCGAATGGTTCGGCCTCGACCGGCTGTACGGATTCATCTTCGCGCACAACCGGTTCACCGTGCAGTTCATGGGGGACCGGCTGCCGCTTTACATCGTGGCGTTCTATCCGGTGATCAGCCAGCTCGCCTACGAACTGGTGCGGTCGCTGGGGGTCTTCCGCCGCCGCGGCCCGCTGATCGGCTCCGTCGCCGTCGCGTTCGCCTGCCAGGTCTTCTACGAGGTCTTCGACCAGGTGGGCCCGCAACTGAAGTGGTGGGCCTGGAACCCGGCCAACCGCATCGTCAACCAGCCCGCGCTCGCCGCGGTTCCGATGACCAGCATGCTGTTGTTCGCTTCGGTTTCGATGGCAGCGATGACCTACCTCGTGGTGCGCTTCACCGGCAGCCCGGCCGGAGACGGCCGACCGCGCCGCGGCTGGCGGCTGGTTCCGCGCATCCTCGCGGCGGGCGTCCTCACCCCGTTCACCATGGCCGTCGCCGGACTCCCGGCGAGTCTGTTCGGCGGCGATCATCCGAACCAGGTCGCGCAAGCGTGGGTGCTCGGCGCGGAACTGGGCCTCGTCTGGGTGGCCGGCGCGTGGATCGTCGTGGCACAGCTGCGCTCCGGCGAGCGCGGCGCGGGCGAGCCGCAGTCGGCGTTCGCCCGGTACTACCCCGCGATCTACCTGGGCGGGATGGCAGTGTTCTGGATCGGCGCGCTGCCCGCCTATTTCGGAGCCCGCGACGGCATCACCAGTGACGGTTCCCCGATCGGGAGCGGACCGTACGCGCTCGCGTGCTTCCTCGCCGCCGGTTCGCTGCTGGCCGCCGCTCGCCCCGCCCGTCAGTGACCTGCGGTCTCGTCTGGAACGATGGGGCCATGGGGTACCACGGATGGCAGGGCGACCCGCCCGGCGCCGAAGACGAGGCACGCCGCCGGATCGTGCAGGCGGCGATAGCGTGCATCGACCGCGCCGGGCTGGCCAAGACCAACCTCTCCCACATCGCCGCCGAAGCCGGAGTGACCCGGCAGACCGTCTACCGCTACTTTCCCGGCCTGGCCGAAATCCTGCGCGCCGTCGCCCACGCGGGCGCCGAGGAGTTCGCCGAACGGATGCGGCGGCACCTGTCCGCGTTCGACAGCCCGGTCGAGATCGCCGTCGAGTCCGTCGTGTTCGCCGTCCGCAGCCTGCCCGACGAGCCCTACCTCGGTTTGCTCCTGCAGGCCGGGGAAGCGGACTATTTCACGGCCGGGACCGCCACGCCGCCGTCCTTCTCCCTCGGCGCGCGAATCCTGCGCGACACCGAGGCCGACTGGTCCGCCGCGGGCGTGCACACCGACGCCGAACTCCAGCAACTAGCCGAGATCCTGATGCGGCTGTTCATGTCGTTCCTGCAATACCCGTCGACACCACCGGCGACCGACGACGAACTGCGAGGCCTGGTGCGCCGCTGGATCGGCCCGGCACTGCGCGGCTGACGCCCGGCGCCATGGTGAACGTGGCGCTCGCTCAGCCCCAGGTGACCGGAAGCTCGTGCACCCCATAGATATTCATGTTCGTCCGCAACGGCACCTCCCCAGCCGGAACCGCGAGCCGCAAGTCCGGAAAACGCCGGAACAGCCCCTCGAACCCCACGCGCATCTCGATGCGAGCCAGCTGCTGTCCCAGGCACTGGTGGACGCCATGGCCGAACGCCACCTGCCCGCGGACCTTGCGGTGCAGGTCGATCGTGTCGGGGTCCTCGAAATGCTTCGGGTCGCGGTTGGCGGCGAGCAGCGAGACGACCACAGTCGAGCCGGCCGGAATAGTCTCGCCGCCGACCTCGATGTCCTCCGTGGCGTAGCGGTAGAAGATGTCAGCCACCGACAGGTAGCGCATCAGCTCTTCCACTGCGTTGCCGAACAGCGTCGGGTCGGCGCGCAGTTCCGCCAGCTGCGTCGGGTGCTCGAGCAGCGCGAAGGCTCCGAGCGACAGCATGTTCGCGGTGGTCTCGTGCCCCGCCAGCAACAGCAGGAACGCCATGCCGGTCAGTTCCTCGATGCTGAGGTCCTCGTCGCGGGCGAGGTCGGACAGGATGTCCTCGCCCGGCTCCGCGCGCTTGTCCGTGCACAGCTGGCCGAGGTAGCCCATCATCGCGCCGAAGGCGGCCATCTTGTCTTCGAGGTTGACGTCGCGCTCCATGAACTTCGACGAGTTCGCCTGGAAGGTTTCGCGGTCGGCGTAGGGAACGCCGAGCAGTTCGCAGATCACCAGCGACGGCACGGGAAGCGCGAACTCCCGCACGAGGTCGATCGGCGGCGCGAGCTGGGCGACCGCGTCCAGCTGCTGTTCGGTGATCGCGATGATGCCGTCTTCGAGCTGCTTCATCCGCTTGACGGTGAACGCGCCGGTGAGCTTGCGCCGCAACCGGGTGTGGTCGGGGGCGTCCATGCTGATGAACAGCCCGGGGATCTGCGGCGACGGTTCGGTGGCGACCGGCATTCCCGGCGTCTCGTACGGCACGTGGACCACGCCGAGGTCGAGGCGGTTGCTGAACCGGGCGTCGGACATGACCTGCCGGACCGCCTCGTACCCGGTGATCAGCCAGCCCTCGTGGCCGTCGGGGAAGAGCATCGGGCTGACCGGGCGGGTCTCGCGCAGCGCGGTGATCGCCGACGGCGGGTCGAACGGGCCTGCGTCGCGGTCCATCGGCAGGCCGTTGACCGGGGAAACCTGCTGGTTCATCGGGAAATCCTCTCGTGGTGGCTTGACGTCACCACGATCTCCGAGCGCCCAGACACCGAGCCGTCACGGCGCTGACACGGGCTCAGGCCCGCGTCAGCGGCTCCGTGACCAGGTCGGTCCACACACCCGCGGCGCCTTCCCGGGCGGCTTGGTCGAACGCGGCGTCGCCGAGGTGGTTGCGCGCCTCCTGCTCGATCCGCGGCACGTCCGGGTTCGACAGGTCTTTCCGGCCGAGCACCTGCGCGCTCGCGGCCAGCAGCCGTGCGGCGTGCTGGTACTGCCCGCGCCGCAGTGCCAGGTCGGCGACCCCGACGACCGCCTGCGCGATCTCCGGCGCGCGTCCGGTTTCCGCTGCCGCGTCGCAAGCAGCGGCACGGTGTTCGCGCGCCTCCTCGAGATCGGTCGCGAACCACGCGTGCAGGTCGTGGGCCGCGGCGCGCAGATGCGGTTGCTGCGCTTCGTCGCCGAGCAGGCTCATCGCGTGGCCGAACTGGTCGAAAGCGTCCTGCGCGTTGCCGTTCCACCGCGCCAGTTCCGCCCGGACGAGGGCGAGCGACGCCAGCGTCCCGGGCCACGTGACGCCTTCCGCGAGTCTTTCCGCCTCGGCGACCGCGGCGGCGCAAGCGTCCTTGTCTCCCGCGAGCCAGTGCAGCCGCGCCTGCCGCATGCGGAGCTGGACGACGTCGTCGAGGGCGTCCAGTTCGGCGACGACGGCGATCGCCTGGTCGAAATGCTCGCTCGCCTCGCCGAATTCGCCGCGCATGGCGAGGCAGCCGGCCAGTTCGGTCTGCGCGAACGAGATGCCGAACCGTTCGCCGAGGACCCGGAACTCGACCAGCGATTCGTCGAACCAGGATTCGCAGTCCTGGCCGAGCATCATCCGCAGTTTCCCGATGTGCAGCCGGGACAACGCGCGCACCCACGGGTCCTCGTCGTCCAGCAGCGACTCCCACGCCGGCAGCAGCGCGTCCGTGTCGCGCAGCATCATTTCCAGCGGCACCACCAGCCGCAGGGCCGCGTGCAGGTGCCGGCCGTGTTTGCCGAACTCGTACGCCTTGTGGATCCACTGCGCGGCTTCCGGCATATCGCCGGGGCCGGACGTGGCGAACATCGAGGTCAGCGCGTACACGATGGCTCTGGTCCCGTCGGGGACCTCGCCGGGAATCGCGATCGCGGCGGCGATCAGTTCCATGCCCTCGGCCTTGCGGCCCACGAGCCACCAGTACCAGCCGCAGGCTGCGGCGAGCCGCATCGCGGAGTGCGCGTCACCGGCGGCGAGCGCGCCGCGCATGGCCGAGACGAGATTGTCGTGCTCTGCCTTGAGAACGGTGAGCCATTCCAGCTGCTCGCCGCGCCGCAGCCGGGGTTCCGCGGTTTCGGCCAGTTCGGTGAAGTACGCGAGATGCGCTTGCCGGGCGAGCTCGGTCTCCCCGGCCTCGGCGAGGCGTGCGGTGCTGTACTCCTTGATCGTGCCGAGCATCCGGTACCGCGGCGCGCCTTCGCCGAACGCGACGAGCAACGACTTGTCGCTGAGCGCGGCGAGCAGGTCCAGCACCTCGTACTCGTCGACCAGTTCTCCCGCGCAGACCCGTTCCGCCGCCTCGAGGCTCGCGCCGCCGGCGAATACCGACAGCCTGCGCAGCACGAGCCGTTCGCCGTCGCTGAGCAGTTCCCAGCTCCAGTCGACCATCGCGCGCAGCGTCCGGTGCCGGGGCAGCGCGGTGCGGCTGCCGCCGGTCAGCAGCCGGAACCGGTCGTCGAGGCGGTCCGCGAGCTGCTCGGCGGACATCGTGCGGAGCCGGACCGCGGCCAGTTCGATCGCGAGCGGCATCCCGTCGAGCGCGGTGCAGATGCGGGCCAGCGTCCGGTCGTCGGCGAGGTCCTGGTTCCGCGTCGTCGCCCGGTCGCGCAGCAGTTGGACGGCCTCGGCGCGGGCGAGCGGTTCGACCGGCCACAACGCCTCGCCGGTGATCCCCAGCGGTTCCCGGCTCGTCGCGAGGATCCGCAGTCCGCGGCATTCGCCGAGCAGTCGGTGCGCGAGCGCGGCGGCGGACTCGATGACGTGTTCGCAGTTGTCCAGCACCAGCAACGTTTCGCGGTCGCGGATCGCGGAGACCAGTCGGTCCACCGGGTCCGCGGAGGACGCTTCCCCGAGCAGCGCGTCGCGGAGGCCGAGCCCGGACAGCGTTGCCTGCGCGACGTCGTCCCCGCTCCCGACCGCGGCCAGTTCGACCAGCCACGCGCCGTGGTGCAGGCCGGAGACCAGCGTGCGGGCGGTTTCCGTGGCCAGCCGGGTCTTTCCCGAGCCGCCAGGCCCGGTCAAGGTGGTGAGCCGATGCCGCGAAACCAGGTCGCGGACCGCGGCTACATCGGCTTCTTTCCCGATGTAGCTGGTGAATTCGGCGCGCAGGTTGGTCTTGCGGCTCTCCTCGCGCCGTCCGACCTCGCCGCGCAGCAACGCGACGTGCAGCGCGGACAGTTCGGGCGACGGGTCGGCGCCCAGTTCGTCGGCCAGCGTTTCCCTGATCCGCTGGAACGCTTGCAACGCCTCGGTGTTGCGGCCCGCGGCGGCGAGCGCGCGCATCAGCGCGGCGACGAGCCTTTCCCGCACCGGGTGCGCGGCCACCAGGTCGGTCAGCTCCGGGACGAGATCCGCGCCGCCGCCGAGATCGAACTCGGCTTCGAACCGGTCCTCCATGGCCGTCAGCCGCAGTGATTCCAGCCGCGTGGCCGCCGCGTCGAACGCGTCGCTGTCCTGCAATCCGACGTCCTGCATCGCCGGACCGCGCCACAACTCCAGCGCCTCGCGCAGCCGCCCAGGCCCGTGGTCGCGGGCCTGGGCGACGAGCCGCTCGAAGCGCACCGCGTCGACCGCGTCGGCGTCGATCGCCAGCCGGTACCCGTCGGTCAGTCCTTCGACCACGGCGCCCGGGAGCGCCTTGCGCAGCCGGGAAACCAGGCGTTGCAAGGCGTTCGCGGCGTCGGCGGGCGGCTGCTCGCCCCAGATCCAGTCGATCAGCGACGCCTTCGGCACGACCTGGCCCGGCCGGAGCGCGAGGGCGACGAGCAGCCCGCGCAACCGGGCGCCCGGCACCTCGGCCGTCGTGCCGTCGCGGACCTCGAACGGACCCAGGATCTTGATCTGCACCCGTCCGATCCTGCCATCCGATCGGGTGGTCAGGCAGCTGAATAGACGACGATGTCGTCGAGCCGGGTGCGGGCGTGGACCTTGAGCGTGCCGCGCGGGCTCTCCGGCGTGCCGAGGGTGTTGCGCACGGCGCCCTTCGTGCTCTTCGCGTCCACGTCGGCGGCGGTGCCCGCGCTGACGCCGACCTCGATCCCGCCGGCCGCGTTCGACAGCTCCACCTGACCGCGCGTGACCCGCCCGATCCGGATCGGGCAGTCGGCCGCCTTGGCGACGACGCTCCCGTCCGCGGTGCCGATGTCGAAACTCCCGTTCGACCCGCCGAGGTCCACGTCGGACCGCGCGTGGCCGATCCAGACCTTGCCACTCGTGCCCTGGTACCGGATCTCGCCGTCGACCTCGCGCAGCCGCAGGCCCGCCGCGCTGCCCTCGATGACCGCGTCGCCGCCGACGTGCCCGACCGCGAGCCCGCCCGCGCCGAGGTTCCCGCGCAACGCGGCGACCCGGTCGAGTTGCACCTGACCCGAGCCGATGTTGACCTCGCAGTCGCCGAGCGTGCCGTCCGCCTGCACCTCGGTCCAAGCCGTGTTGAGCACGAGCTTGGACCCAGCGGGCAGTTCGATCGCGATATCGACGGAACCGGTCTGGCGTCCGGACTTGGTGGTCTTGACGGCGAGGACGCCGTCGGCGAACTCGACCTTGGTCTTCTCGGCGACCTTCACATCGGTCGAGTTCGCCGCGTCGACCGGCTGCACCCGTACGACGGTCTCGGCGCGCTCGCCCGCGGTGATCCGGACGCGAGCACCCGCGGTGGTCAGCGCGGCGGTGATGGGGTTGGGGGTGGTGAACGCGGACATTTCCGGTCTCCCTGGCTGGTTCAGCGGTTCGTTGTGACCACATTCGCCTGCTGGGCGGACACGCAGCTGTCACGGCTCAGACGCCGGGGAGGCGGCCGTGTCAGGCGCGGTGTCAGCGCGGACCGGATCGGTGCTCGGGCAACATCGGGACTTCGTTCGGGCAGGGACTCGCGGTGCCGCGGGCGGACGGTTGCCGGGTGCCGCTAGGTTTCCGGGGGAGTTCGCCGGGATCGGGCCCGGCCGCAAGGGGGTTGTACGTCGCATGAGTAATCCGTTGGTCGCACCGGTGAAGGAGACTTCGGCGATGGCCGGGGTTCCGTTGCTGGAGGACGCGACGGGGCTGAAAGAGGCGATCGAGAGCAAGAACTGGGCCGCGGTCGCGATCGGCGCGGTGGGGACCGCGCTGGACGTGCTCACCGCGGTGATGGACCCGTTCGGCGCGATCTTCGCGGCCGGGGTCGGCTGGCTGATGGAGCACGTCGGTCCGCTGAAGGAAGCTCTCGACGCGCTCACCGGCAACGCGGACGAGATCAAGTCCCAGGCCGCGACGTGGACCAACGTCGCGAAGGAGCTCGAGAGCGTCTCGGCGGAGCTGACCGAGCTGGTCAAGAAGGACCTGCAGGACTGGCACGGCGAAGCGGCCGACAGCTACCGCAAGAAGGCCGAGGACACCTCCGCCCTGATCGCGAGCGCGCAGAAGGGCAGCGAGGGCGCGGCGAGCGGGGTGAAGACCGCGGGCGAGATCGTCGCGGCGGTCCGGTCTCTCGTCCGCGACACCATCGCCGACCTCGTCGGGCACCTGATCTCGTGGGCGCTGCAGGTCGTGTTCACGCTCGGGATCGGGATGACCTGGGTCGTGCCGCAGGTGATCTCCGCGGTCGCCAAGACGGCGTCGAAGATCGGCCAGGTCACCACGAAGCTGGTGAAGGCGCTCAAGGCGCTGATGCCGCTGCTGAAGAAGGCCGGGACGCTGTTCGCCGACGCCGGGAAGGCGTTGAAGGGGATCAAGGGCGGCAAGCCGAAGCCGAGTCCCAAGCCGAAGGACATCGAGACCCCGAAGGGCTCGCCGGGCAAGGGCGGCGGCAAGAACGAGAGCACGACGACCTCCAGCGCGGATTCGCCGCCGGCGAACTCCGGCGGGCACGAAGGCGGTTCCGGCGGCCGGGGACCGGAGACCGACGGCACGCGCGGCGGCGGCAACGATGGTCCGGTGCACTCTCCCGGCGGCGGGCAGTCCGGGGGCGGCTCGCACGGCGGCGGTTCCGGGTCGCGCGGCGGCTCCGGGTCGAACATCCGGGACAACAGCCGCGGACCGCAGCAGGACCGCGTGCCGGACAAGAACCTGAACACCTGCGGCGATCCGATCGACGTGGCCAGCGGCGACGTGGTGCTGCCGCAAACGGACGTCGAACTGGCGGGCGTGCTTCCGCTGGTGCTGCGCCGGGTGCACCTCTCGTCGTATCGGGCGGGGCAGTCCTTCGGCCCGAACTGGGCGTCCACTGTGGACCAGCGGATCGAGGTGGACGACGAGGGCGTGTCGTTCGCGTCCGACGACGGCACGCTGCTGTTCTACCCGCACCCGGCGCCGGAGGCCATGCCGCTGGCCGGACCGCGGCGGCGGCTCGCGCTGACCGGCGACGGGTACACGATCACTCTCCCCGACGAGGGCCGGACGCTGCACTTCGGCCGCGGCGGCCCGGTGCTGCCGCTGCGGGCGATCACCGATCGCAACGGGCACCGCGTCGAGTTCGTCCGCGACGACGCCGGCACGCTCGCCGAGGTCCGGCACAGCGGCGGGTACCGCGTGCGGGTCGAGTCCTCGGACGGGCTGATCAGCGCGTTTCACCTGTGCGGTGCCGACGGCGGCGCCGATCTGCCGCTGCTGCGGTACGGCTACCGGCACGGCCTGCTGACCGAGGTGGTCAACGCTTCCGGGGCGCCGCTGCGGTTCGCCTACGACGGCGAAGGCCGGATGACGAGCTGGACCGACCGCAACGGAGCCTGGTACCGCTACAGCTACGACGGCGAGGGCCGCGTCGTGCGAGCTGAAGGTTCCGGCGGATTCTTCAGCGGCTCGCTGTCCTACGCGGACGGCGTGACGCGGTGGACGAACTCCCTGGGCGAGCAGACCGCGTACCACCTCAACGAACGCGGGCAGACCCTGCGCGAGGTCGATCCGGCGGGCAACGAGACCCGCTCGGAGCGGGACGAGTTCGACCGGCTGCTCGCGCGCACCGATCCGCTGGGCCGGGTGACCCGGTACGAGTACGACGAGGCCGGGAACACGGTGGCGGTGACGCGGCCGGACGGTACGCAGACCCGGTCCGAGTACAACGACCTCGGCCTTCCGGTGACGGTGATCGAGCCGGACGGCGCGGTCACCCGGCGGGAGTACGACGCGCGCGGCAACCTCACGCGCCTGATCGACCCGGCGGGACAGGCCACTAGCTACAGCTACGACGAACACGGACACCTGTCGTCGATCACGGACGCGCTCGGCGGGGTTCGCGCCGTGACAACCGACGCGGCCGGGTTGCCGATCTCGGTCACCGATGCGACCGGCGCCGCCACCCGGTTCGAGCGCGACGGTTTCGGGCGCATCTCGGCTGTGGTGGATCCTCTCGGCAACGCCACGCGGCTCGGGTGGACCGTCAGCGGCGAACCGTCCTGGCAGACGCTGCCGGACGGAACGACCGAACGGTGGATTTACGACGGCGAGGGCAACCTGCGCACCCACGTCGACGCCCTCGGCCAGACCACGGTCACCGAAGTGACCCACTTCGACCTGCCTGCGGCGGAAGTGCGCCCTGACGGCACCCGGCTGGAATTCGGCTACGACACCGAATTGCGCCTCGTCTCCGTGCGCGACGAGCGCGGGAACTACTGGCGCTGCCGGTACGACGCGGCCGGGAACCTGGTCGAGGAAACCGATTTCGACGGCCGGGTGCTGCGCTACGCCTATGACGCGGCGGGCCAGCTCGTCAGCCGCGTGAACGGGGCGGGCGAGACCACCCGGTTCGGCTGGGACGCGCTGGGCAGGCTGGTCGAAGAGCAGGCCGGCGACAGCACGAGCCGCTACGACTACGACCAAGCGGGCCGGGTCGTCCGCGCGGTCAACGCCGACACGGAGCTGACCTGGACCTACGACGCTTGCGGGCGCGTCCTCGCCGAAAGCTGCAACGGCCGGACGCTGCGCTCGGAGTACGACGCGCTCGGCAGGCGGGTCAAGCGGATCCTGCCCTCGGGCACCGCCAGCGAGTGGAGTTTCGACGCCGCGGGCAGTCTCGTCGGCGTGCGGGTCGACGGGCACGCCATGACGCTGGGGCGCGACCTGCTCGGCCGCGAATCCGATCGCTCGTGGGGCACGACGGTCATCCGGCACCACTGGAACGCGGTCGGCACGCTGGCCGCGCAAACCTTGTCGGGCGGTTACGCCGCGCAGCAACGACGTTCGTACGACTACCGGGCGGACGGCACGCTCAGGGCGGTCGACGACGCGTTGGCGGGCACCCGCCGGTTCGACGTCGACGCGCTCGGCCGGATCACCGGCGTCACCGGAACGGCCGGGACCGAGCATTACCGCTACGACGGCACCGGCAACGTCGTCGCGGCGAACTCGTCCGCGGTCAGCGGTCCGCACTCCGGTGCGCGCGAGTTCGCCGGAAACCGGATCGTCCGCGCCGGGGCGAACCAGTACGAGCACGACGCCCAAGGACGGCTGATCCGCCTGATCAGCCCGGGCGCGCGCACCGCGCAGTACGAATGGAACGCCGACGACCGGCTCGTCGCAGTGACCACAGTGGACGGACACCGCTGGCGCTACCGCTACGACGCGATGCGGCGCCGGACCGCCAAGCAGCGGCTCTCGGCCACCGGCGAGGTCGTCGAACAGGTCGACTTCACCTGGGACGGGTCCCGGCTGGCGGAGGAGCACCACCGCGGTCCGGGCGGGCTGCGCCGGCTGCGGAACTGGGAGTTCGAACCGGAGACGGACCTGCCGCTGATCCAGGGCGAGAAGGTGCTGGACGCGAACACCCCGCAGCAGGTGGTGGACCGCCGCTACCACGCGATCGTGACCGACCTCGTCGGAACGCCGACCGAATTGGTGGGCCTGGACGGCTCCGTCGCCCGAAGCGCCCCGCGCACCATCTGGGGCGCGGAATCCGGCCGCGGCGACGACGTCACGCCGCTGCGGTTCCCCGGCCAGTACTTCGACGCCGAGACCGGCCTGCACTACAACTACCACCGCTATTTCGACCCGGCCCTCGCCCGCTACCTCAGCGCCGACCCGGTCGGGCTGACCGGCGGCACGAACGCCCAGATGTACGTCAGCAACCCGACGCTGCTGGTCGACCCGCTCGGCCTCAACGACTGCAAGTGGACGTTCAGCAAACAGGACATGCGGTTCGGGAACCAGCCGCTGACCGCGGCCGAGCAGGCGAAATTCGACACGTTCCAGAACTACATCCACAACAACAAGTGGCATCCGAAGAAGGCCGCCGAGGAAGCGGGCGACATGAACTACAAGCAGCTGAGCGGAAACCAGTTCCAGATCCGCCTCGGCGGGAAGCAGCGCGCGACCTTCCGGGTGCTGGACGACGAGAAGCGGGTCGAGATGATCCAGCTCGGCGGGCACACCTGAGCCGCTGCTGAAGGGCTCGGCGGGGCCGCGCGAGGCCCGCCGAGCCCGTGAGCCCCGTGGCGGGCCACTCGGTTGGAGCAGGCCCTGCTCCGATTCGGGGAGCCCGCCGGAATATGCATTGCGAACCCGAGCGAATTACGCGTGTGCGCCCGGGGTGTCCGTCGTGCGCGATCGAGGAGTTTTTCGCGGAGCGATATCTCGCGATGTCGCCGGGGAACGGCCCGCGAAGGGCTCGATCTGATGAATTCTAGTCAGGGGCGGGGAAACCGGGCGACGCGATGCCCGGTAGTCGGCGAGCACTCGGACGGATGTTTTTCCTGGCATTCGTGGCAATGGCCTTTCGCCGGCCTCTCCCGGAGGCGGAGCATGTTTCCTCGCGGCGCTGAGGCGCGGGCGGATCGAAAATCGCGGAGAGGTGTTGTCATGGAATAGACCACTGCGCCCGCGTTCGCGGTGGCAGATCCACCCGCTCCGACTGTTGGCAGCACGTTTATTGCACTGGATTCCCGCCGGTTCGCACCCGCCGTTCCAGTGGAATATTCCTCCCTGCGTTTTCCGCGATTCCGCGCCGCGAACATTTCATCCGTCACCCGTGGACAAGGAGCAGTCATGACCGAGATCAGCCAGTCGCACCTGGGCCGGGAGGCCCTGGAGATCGCGCTGTGGCAGACGTCGTACCCCGAGCTGGAGGCCGCCGCGAGGTCCGCGCTGCAGGATTTCGACGCGGACAGCAACGCCCAGGGCGTGGGCAACAAGGCGGCGGGGGACAACAGCCTGCTGCCCGACCTGGGTCCGCTGTCGAAGTTCGGTTCGTGGGAGTCGGTCGGCAGCACCATCGTGCACCGGGCGGTGACGCTCAGCGGCTTCAACCCGGGCAGCGAGAAATTCGACCCGGTCGCGTGGAGCGTTTTCCTGCAGAAATTCTCCACGATTCCGTTCTTCCTGACCTACACGTTCGACAACCGTGACGCGTCCATCAGCAAGACGTCGCTGAAAAAGGCCGTCGAAGCGGTGTCGGACCTGGTCGAGAACATCATGACGCCGGAGAACTTCCAAGGCATCGTGACCACCATCCAGAAGATCGGACAGCTCGCGCTCGAGAACGAGGGGAGAAAACAGAAGAACTCCAACCAGCAGGTCGGGGTCCTGTCTCGGCATCAAAGCGCGCTGTACCTCGGAGCCGTCCGGACCGCGGTGGAGATGGAGTACAAATCGGGCAAGGGGTACGAGCAGCTGAATCAGACTATTTACGTCTACCGCGGCTACGGCGTCCTCGATTTCGAGAAGTGCAAGCGCCACGCCGACACGCTGCTCAAGTGGGACGGCCAGGACGTGGACGACTGGGAGAAGGACACCGCCAGCTCCTCGAAACCGCCCAACGAGAGCCCCGCCTGGAAGCACTGAGCCGGTTCGTCCCGTGTTCCGCGGGCTCCCGGGGTCGCGGCCCCGGGAGCCCCTGACCCCAGGCAGGTCCCATGGTGTTCCCGCAACCGCGGCCTCCCGAGCGCCGAACGGTCTCGACCTTCGCCCAAGTCCTCGCCGACAATCTCGGCCATCCGGACGGGGGCTTCACCTTCGCCCACGACCACTTCGCGAGCTGGGCGGAACTGTCTCGGGAGGCTCAGCGCCGGGGACGGCAGCTGCTCCGGAGCGGCCTGCGCAAGGGAGACCGCATCGCGCTCATCGTTCCCGAGCAGCAGGAATTCGTCCTCGCTTTCCTGGGCGCGGTCTCCGTCGGCGTCGTCCCAGTCCCGATGAGCCCGCCGATGGGCCTCGGCAAGTTCGAGGCGTACTGCGAGGACTCCGCGCACATCCTCCGCGCTGCGGGAGCACGCGCCCTCCTGATTCCCCGCAGCCTGGCAGACCTGCTGAACCCGCTCGTGCACGCTGTGGCCGGCATGCAGGTCCTCGATCCGGAGGACCTCTTCGCCGAACCCTTGCCGCGCAACGCGCCCCAGCCCGAGGACATCCTTCCCGAGGACGTGATGTTCCTGCAGTTCACCTCGGGAAGCACGGCGGCCCCCAAGGGAGTACGGGTCACGCACGCCAGCGCGCTCGCCAACTGCGCGGCCATCATCGGCGCCCTTCGCCTCGAACGCGACCGCGACCGGGGCGTCAGCTGGCTGCCGATGTACCACGACATGGGGCTGGTCGGTTTCGTGCTGGCACCGCTGTTGGCGCGCTGCCCGGTGACCTTCCTGCCGACGCTGCGTTTCGCGCTGTCGCCGAGGCTCTGGCTGGAAACGGTGAGCCGCCACCGCGCGACCGTGACCTTCGCGCCGAACTTCGGCCTGGCGTTGGCGATCAAGCACACCCCGGCCGACGAGCTGCGGCAACTGGATCTGTCCTGCTTGAGAGTCGTGGGCTGCGGCGCCGAACCCAACCACCCCGAGACACTGCGGTCCTTCGCGACACACTTCGCGGCGGCCGGATTGCGTCCGGGGGCGGTCGTCCCGTGTTACGGCATGGCAGAGGCGACGCTCGCGATCTCCTTCGGCGAGCTCGGAGTCCAGCTTGCCCCGGACGTCATCCAAACGGAGCCCTACCACGCGCGCAACCTCGCACGGCCAGCGTCAGCCTCCGAGGAGCACGTGGCATTCGTGCCGTGCGGACGTCCCGTCGCGGGCCACTGCGTCCTCGTCGTGGACGACGACGGCAATCCGCTCCCGGAACGGCACATCGGCGAGGTGGTCTTCCAAGGACCGAGCGTGGCAGCGGGCTATCACGAGGACCCGGAAGCGACCCGGCGAAGCTTCACACCGCGCGGCCTCCGCACGGGGGATTGCGGCTACCTGGCGGACGGCATCCTCTACGTGACCAGCCGCAAGAAGGACCTGCTCATCGTCAACGGGCGCAACCACGACCCCCAGACCGTCGAATGGACCGCGGCCGAGGTGCCCGGCTTGCGCAAGGGCAACGTCGTCGCCTTCACCCGGCCCGGCCGGGCGACCGAGGAGGTCGTGATCGTCGCCGAACTCCGCGACGGCGACGCCGCCGCAGTGGCGAGGCGGGTCCGCAGCCGCGTCCAGACCATGCTGTCCCTGTCCGTGGCCGACGTCCTCCTGGTGCCGCCAGGGGAACTGCCCAAGACATCCAGCGGCAAGGTCCGCCGGGACAAGACACGACAGCAGTATCTGCAGGGATTTCTCCACCGCGGCGCGCTTTCCGGAGCGCATTGAGCACCCCTTTGGGAGGAGCAACCATGGACACCCGTCTACCCCCGCGAGAGCGAGAGCAGCTGTACACCCTGATCCGCGAAAAGCTGGAACTCGGCGGCGAGGAGCTCGACGACACCACGACGGTGGCAGAGCTGCCCGGGGTCGACTCCGTGAAGGTCCTCAGCCTGGTGGGCGCGGTCGAGCTCGGCTTCCGGGTCAACCTGGGCTTCGAGGCGATCCCGCAGGTACGGACGGTGCACGACATCGAGCGCCTGATCTGCGATTCGCGCGAGCAGTACGCCGCGCGAGCGTCGTGAGCCGGCCGTGGGCACTTCGAGCGACGAGCAGTCGCGACGGGAAGCGTTCGAGATCGCCGTGTGGGCGGAGGGCAGGCCGGACGTGCTGGGCTGCGACAGCCGCGACCTCAACCAGGAAGCAGGAGTCGGCAACGCCTGCGGCGGAGACAACACCGGCTTGCCCGCCCTCGGACCGCTGGCCCCCTTCGGCTCGTGGCAGTCGGTGGCCGCCACCATCATGCGCAAGACCGCGGATTCTGCTCGTTTCGACCAGTCGTCGACGATATTCGATCTCTTCCGGTGGATCGTCTTCGGAAACCAGTTCACCACCATGCCGTTCCTCACCGGCATCACCGGAGACAGCCGCAGCGTGTCCATCTCGTCGCTTTCCCTGTCGCCGGTCATTTCGGCGGTGACCCAGCTGGTAGGCGGGCTGGTCACCCAGGACACGCTCACCGGCATCGTCAATTCCATCAAGAAGATCGGCCAACTGGCGGTGGAGAACAAGGGGCTGGAGGAGAAGAACAGCAACGTGCACCAGGGAGTCCTGACGGTGGTGAACGGAAACCTTCGCCTCGGGCGGCTGCAGACGACGGTGCAGATGGAGTACAAGACAGGCAAGGGATACCAGCAGCTCAACCAGCACCTGACGGTCAGCCGCCTGTTCGGGAATCTCGACTACGGCCTCTGCATCCGCAACGCCGAGATCCTGCTCGCTTGGGACCGGCAGGACGTCGACGAATGGGTGAAGGGCGCGTCGAGTTCTCCCTATCCGCCTAACGACAGCCCCGCGTGGGGCAATTGAGCCGGGCCCACCCGCGCCCCGGCTCACGGGGCTGTCGCGAACGCGGTCGGCCTTGACGGCGCGCCCGAGACCGAGCCGCGGCACCTGGCCGAGGGCGTCGCACCGCGTGGCTCGACACGAGACCATGCGGGACATCCTCTGCAGTTCGTGCTCCCCTTTCCTGCCCGGCCAACGCTCCACAGCTCGCCGCAATGATCAAGCCAGGCTCCGCCGAAATCAGAGATCGAGCACAGTCACGGTCACCTGAGCGACGTCGCCAGGATCGAGCTTCTCTGCCTTGCGCACCGCGCGTTTGACCGGCAGCACGCGCCTCGATCCGAACCCGCGGCGCGGTCCGCCCAGTTCGCGGATCTCGTCCGAGATGTCGCCGGGCAAGCTCACGAAGGTCCAGGTCTCGGTCCGCCGGGCGTCCCAGATCCACAGTTCAGCGTGGAAGTGCACCCCCACGAACTCAGCTCGTCGGAGTCGGCAAGCAGGTCGCGAGGTCCGCGACGGACGGCAAGGCCGATGCATGGCTTCGCCGCGGTGATGCCTTCAGCCGAGGCCCTGGTTCGCCGACGTTTCGACGCGGACTGCTGGCCTCCGGCACTCGGGGGGGGGGCGGTACTGGGCGCGGGGACTACGGCCGGACGAGGAAGGCCACAGGATCGGCTCGCTGCACGGGACGTTCGCCCGCACCGCGTGGTGGTGGACCGGGTGCGGCCCGGCTCTGCTCCGGACGGGCGTTGTTCAGCTGTGGCACAGGTGATCCCTGCCGCCCACGCGGCCGGCCGAAGACCGCCTTTGGTGCCTGCACCAGTCGGCGCGAAATTTTAAGGCAACACCACAGTTTGCACGCCCGTGTCCCGCAGCGCGGTCGAGGCGTGGCTGGTGCATCTGCGACAACGCGGCTCGAACGTGACCTGGCGGGCGCGGACACTGAACGCCGTTCGAGACCGCGGTGCTTTTCCGGCATCCGCCGAACAGCGGAGCAGAGTACGTGCACAGATGCCGCTATCGCCCGAGCCGCAACGCTGTTCTGGCCGCCGCGGCCCGATCGGGTTCGGGGTGGTTCGCACCCGGCGACGGTTCGCCGAAGCGGGCCGGATTAATCGGGTAATAATCGTTGCGCCGTTTGCCGGATGGTCAAGCAATGACCATTTCGAACGATCGGCGTAAAACGGGACCAGTGCCTTGTTGGGCATCTCGTATCGCCGGTCCGGTTGACTGATTGGTCCGGGGTTATTGATCGCGCTCGGCGCATCGCGCGTGTCTTTCTCCGGTGTTTCCGGCGGTGTCGTCCAGTGTTCACCGGAGGAGATCAACGCTCGGCGGGCAGTGCCGAGTGCTGCCGAGGACGGGAGGGCAGCGTGCGGCAAAACGACCGCACGAAAGGGATTTCGCCGACGAAGCGGGCAATTCCTGGAGCTCAAGTCCTCCGTGTTCCGATCGTCTTATGTCCGATCTGGTCGGTATTACCGAGTGTAGTTTACCGTCTTCTTGCTTTTGTTCTGCATTTCGCGAACGATGCGGCCGAATTCCGTTGGCGCGGACTCGCCGGGGGATCTGCGCGAATGCGGTGGCAGGCGCGCTTTCTCGGCTCCGCGCTCGGCCGCTTCGCGTATTCCAGGCGGAGGAGACCGCGTTTGCGGGGTTGACGGCCGTTTATATTCGCGGCGTAGGATCGTATGCGATCAGGGGGTCTGGGGGTGCAGGCGCCTGCTCCGGCGGAATCTGGGCGGTCCGCCGGATGTGGTGGCGTGCAGCCAATCGATGGTCGGCGACCGGGCGCGGGGACGCGCGGCGCCCTTCGATCGACCTCGCGACGCGAGCGACGAGGAGCTGGGGACAATGGGCATCGATCCGGGCATCGATCCGCCGAACGGCATATCGGCGATCACCGTGGATCGCGTCATCGACGTGGCGCGCAGCGCGCCCGACGGCGAGGTGTCGGCCGCGGACATCGCGGATTCGACCGGGATGAGCGTGGTCACGGCTCGGCGTTACGTGCGCTACCTGGCGCAGATCGGCTCGTTGCAGGTGTCGTGCCGCTACGGGAAAGTCGGCGCGCCGGAACGGGTGTACCGGCTGGCTGCCGGATTCGGCGAGGACCCGGCGGGCTCGCCCAGGTCGGCGTGAGCGCCCGGACGCGGAGGCCGCTCCGGCAGCGGCCGCCGCGTCCGGTCAGCCGAGTTCGTCCAGCAGGCCGGCGATGGCGTCGAGCGCGCCCTGGTCCAGCCGGGCCAGCGGGAAATCGGCGGGCGTCCAGCCTGCGCCGCCGTGCGAGACCTCCTCGCGCAGGCGGCTCAGGAACGCCTCGGCCAGTGTCCGCACAGTGTCCGGCGCGTGCACGGCCGGGCAATACGTCCAGTCCACTCGGAGGCGGCCTCCGGCGACCGCGGCGGTGAGGTCCAGCAGGTACGGCCGGACGCCGGCCGGGTCCGCGGACGGGCCAGGGTTCTCCGGGGCGGTGTCGAACAGGGCGTCGGCGGCCGGGTCGGCGACGAGTTGACCGTGGTAGTTGAGCCGGACCCACGGTTCGGGCATGGCCCGCAGCGCCGCGGCCGCAGGGTCGGTTCCGTACCGCAGCAGGCCGTATCCGACGCCGTTGGCGGGTATTTCGGCGAGAGACTGCTTGACCGATCGTGCGGTGGCTCCAGCGTCGAGCGCCACCGGGTGGATGGCGGTGAACCATCCGACGGTCCGGGACACGTCGAGGTCGTCGGCCAGTGCGTCCCGGCCGTGGCTTTCGATGTCGACGACGATCCGCGGCGCGCCGGACCACTCGGTGAGCGTCTGGCCCAGCGCGGCCAGGAGCAGCGCGGGGACCGAGGTAGCGCCAGCCGAACGCACGAGATCGCGAGTGGTGTCCTCGTCCGCGGTCACGGTGACGGTCTCGGAAACGCCATAGGTGTTCTCACCGGAGCGCGGCGGCGCGGACTGGCCGGAGAGGAGGTCCGTCCAGAAGGGGATTTCCGCGGTGTGGCGGTCTTCTTCTTCGGCGAGCCGCTCCGCCCAGGCACGGTAGGAGACGGTCTTCGGCGGCAGTTGCACCGCAGTCCCGGCCGCCGCTTGCTGATACGCGGCGACCAGGTCCGCGATCAGGACGCGCCACGACACTCCGTCGACTCCGAGATGGTGCGCGACCAGCAGCAGCCGGTGCCCGTCGTCGCCGAGATCGGCCAGAAGGGCGCGGAAGACGCAGCCGGAGGCGAGATCGAGCGAGCTTTGGGCGTGCTCGGCGGCCTTCTCGAACGCACTGCGCCGATCGGCCGCGGGCAGGTCGGCCAGTCGGACGGTGACGAGCGGATCGGCGGAGGCGGGCAGCGGTCCGGCGAGGTCGAGTTCGTCGCCTCGGACCCGGACGCGCAGAGCGTCGTGGTGGTCGATCAGGGCACGCAGCGCGATCCGCAGCGGTTCCGGATCGAGCGGCTGTTTCAGCGCCACCAGGACTTCCTGGTTGTAGTGGTGGCGGGCGGGCAGCCGCTGTGCGAGGAAGCGGCGCTGGATCGGCGTGGGCTTCACCGCCCCGGTGACCGGGCCCTGCTCCGCGCCGGTCGCGCTGCCGTCCGCCGCGGTGGCCACGCCGGCCAGTTCGCCGACAGTCGGATGCTGGAACAGCAGTTTCGGGGTGACCGCGAGGCCCGCCTTGGCTGCGCGCGACATGACCTGGATGCCCAGGATCGAATCGCCGCCCAACGCGAAGAAGTTGTCGTCGCGGCCGACCCGCTGGATGCGGAGCACCTGCTGCCAGATCTCGGCCAACGTCGCCTCGGCCGGGGTGCGCGGCGGCTGGTAGGCGACCGCGCCGGGCCCGGCGGCGGGCAATGCGCTGTGGTCGATTTTCCCGTTGGCGGTCAACGGGATCGCCTCGATCGCCAGGATCGCGCCAGGCACCATGTAGTCGGGCAGGTGCTCGGCGCAGTGCTCGCGCAGCTGCCCGGGTTCGGCGCCGGGGGCGACCACGTACGCGGCCAGCGTCGAACTTTCCTCCCGGAGCGTCACGACGGCCTGGCGGACCGCGGGATGGGTGCACAGCACGGCTTGGATCTCCGCGGGTTCCACCCGGTACCCGCGGAGTTTCAGCTGCTCGTCGGCGCGGCCGAGGAATTCGGTGATTCCGCCGCCAAGCATGCGGCCGCGGTCGCCCGTGCGGTACATGCGCGCGCCAGGCGGCCCGAACGGGTCCGGCACGAAGCGGTCCGCGGTCAGACCTGGACGGCCCAGGTAGCCGCGGGCCACGCCGGCGCCGCCGAGATGGATCTCGCCCGCGACCCAGGAAGGGACCTGCTCGAGCCGTTCGTCCAGGATCTCGGCCCGGCTGTGCGGCAGCGCGGTGCCCAGCGGGACGGTGCGGAACGCCCGCGAATCGTCCGGGTGCAGCTCGTGCGTGAGCACGCCGACCGTAGTCTCGGTCGGACCGTAGTGGTTGAGGATGCGGCAGTCCGGCGCGAGACGGCGTACGTCGGCAATGAGCTGCCAGTCGGCCGCCTCGCCCCCGAGCACCAGACACCGCGTGGGCAGCACCGCGGCCGCGTCGGGTGCGTCGAGGAGCGCGCGCAGATGCGACGGCACGATCTTCGCGCAGTCGACCGGATGCTTGCGCAGATGCGTGACGAGGCGCGCGGGGTCAGCTGTGTGCTCGGCCGGCAGCAGGTCCAGCGTGCCGCCGGTGCTGAGGGCGGCGAAGAGCATGGTGTTGCCCAGGTCGGCGGCCGGCGTGGACAGCATGGCGTAGCTCGCGCCGCCGGACAGGTCGAGGCGAGCGGTCACGTCGTCGACGTAGGCGGCGAGGTTGGCGTGGCTCACCGCGACGCCTTTGGGAGCGCCGGTGGAGCCGGAAGTGAAGATCACGTATGCGAGCCGGGCGTCGGCATTCCCGGCGGCGGGCAGTGCGACGGCCGGTGCTTCGGCGCCGTTCGGGGTGACGAGTGCCCGGTCCGGACCGGCGAGACCGGTCTGCCCGGCGGAGGCGACGACCACCCGGGCACCGGCCTGGCCCAGCATGGCGCGCCGGCGGGCCAGCGGTACGGCCGGGTCGAGCGGCAGGTACGCCGCACCGCTCTTCAGGATGCCCAGCACCGCGACGACCAGGTCGACGGTACGGTCCAGGCACAGCCCGACCGGCGTATCGGGCTGGGCTCCCGCGGCCAGCAGCCTGCGCGCCAGCCGGTCGGCGCGCGCGTCGAGTTCCGCCCGGGTGACCGATTCGTCCAGGCAGCGCACCGCGATGCCACCGGGATCGCGCTGGGCGTGCGTTTCGAACCGGCGGTGGACCGGCGGTGCCGGGTCAGCGTGCCGGGCCGGCGCCGGCGCGGCGGCGGCTGGCACGCGCACGGCGAGCGCGGCTTGTGCGCCGTCGCTGCGGACCGAGCGCAGGACCGCGACGTACTGTTCGGCGAGGACCGGCATGTCGGCGGCGTCGACGACGGACGAGTCGAACCAGACGGACAGCCGGGTCCGGTCGTCGTATTCGCGACCGGACAGCCGGACGGTGAACCGTTCGGTGATCGCTTCGGCCTCTTCGAGCACGCCGGATTCGCCGCGGCGCCAGTCGAAGCCCGCCGCGATCGCGCCGGTCCGGTCGAGTCCGGCGGCCCACCGGTTTTGGTCGAAATAGCTTTGCCAATCCGTCATTTCGGCCAGTTCGCCCGCGACCTTCGCGACGAATCCGGCGACGGTTTCGCCGGCCTGCGGCCGGGCGAGCGACGGTGCGTACTTCTCGTACGGGCCGATCGCACCGGCCATCTCGTCCGCCACCCGGTTCGGCAGCCGCACGCCGATCGCCAGCTCGTCCTGTCCCGTCAGCGTGCGCAGCAGCAAATGCCAGCTGGCCAGCGCGACGGCGGGGCCCGCCTCGCCCAGCGACGAGTCGAGGTCGACGGAGAACGCGGCCGGGGCGAAGCCCGCGCTGGACGTGCGGGCGAAGGGCAGATCCGCCGCGACGAGCCGCTGCTGCCAATACTCCCGTTCGAGGTCGAACTCCGATGCGGTGAGCAGTTCGTCCTGCCACGGGGCAAAATCCGCGTACTGCAACGGTTCTGTCCCCGCGCCGGCGCCGACGAGCCGGTCGCTGACTTCCTGTGCGAGCACCCGCGCCGACGCCTCGTCCGCGCAGAGGGCGGGCAGCCGCAGCAGCAGGCGGGCATCGTCGGCCAGCAGGACCAGAGCAGCATTGAGTGCGCCGGTGCCGAGTGTCCCGGTGAACGCGGCTTTCACTGCGGCGTATGCCTCGTCCCGCGAGTTGGCGGGCACCGAGCGCAGATCGTGCACGGGCACCTCCAGGCGGTCCGCGGTGTCGGCGATGACCTGCAGCGGGATCGACGCCTCGGCCGGGCACCGGAACTCGGTGCGGAGAATCTCGTGCCGCGCCGCCGCTTCGGCCAGCGCCGCGGCGACCTGTTCGGCGGTCGTGCCCGCCGCCAGCCGGAGCGCACACCAGCTGCGATAGGGCGACGGGCCGCTGCGCTGAAGTTCCCACAGGCGGCGTTGTTGAGGGGAGAGCGGGTAGCCCTCGGTGGCAGTCACTAGTGCACCCTCTTCTGTACGGGCCCCTGGGCAGGGCTAGGGGCGGGACGGCGGCGAACGCGGCTTTCACCGGTCACGGGGCCGAGGTTCGGGCGCGGTACCGGGCAGGCAGTCGCGCTCATGTGCGGCCCCTTCGCTCCGGGGCGTCCGCGCGCCGGGTGTTCTTGAGCCGGTGCAGCCCGGCGAGGCTCATCCCGTTCTTGCGTTCGCGGCGCAGCCGGTCTTCGGACTCGGCCAGCCGGCGGGTCACCGCCGACAACCGGATCTCCGGGTCGGCGGTGACCAGTTCGAGCACGGTGACGAACCGGCGGGCCAGCCGCGCGATCGCCGCCGGTTCGAACAGGGCGGCCTTGTACTCGAACACCGCGCGCGTTTCGCCGCCGGACCGCTGCACGTCGAGCCGCAGGTCGTAACGCGCGAGCCGGTCCGGGTCGCCTGCCGGCGACACGTCGATGCCGGGGAACGCCTCGGCCGCGGCCGGCGCGTCCTGCACGACGAACCAGGTCTGGAACAGCGGCAGGCGGCCGGCGGCGCGGTCCGGGGTCAGTTCGGTCACGAGGCGCTCGAACGGGACCGCCTGGTGCGCGTAGGCGCCGAGGCAGGTTTCCCGGGTGCGTCCGAGCAGGTCCCGGAACGCCGGGTCGCCGCCGAGGTCCAGCCGCAGCACCAGGGTGTTCACGAAGAACCCGATCAGTCCCTCCAGCTCCTGGTGGTCGCGGTTGGCGGTCGGGGTGCCGACCACGACCTCGGAGAGGTCGCGAGTCTGGGCCAGCGCGGCGGCGAAAGCCGCGTACAGCGCCATGAACCGGGTCACGCCCGCCTGGCGGCAGAGCGCACCGAGCCTTCCGTCCACTTCGGACGGAAGCGCGACGGCGCGGCGGGCGGCCTCGGCACCGGCGTCGGCCGAGCGCGGCCGGTCGGTGGGAAGGGTGACGGACGGGAGCCCGCTGAGCGTCTCGCGCCAGTAGGCGAGGTCCGCGGCGAGCCGGTCGTCGGTAAGCGTGCGGTGCTGCCATGCCG
This sequence comes from Amycolatopsis sp. Poz14, assembly GCF_006704225.1. Lineage (NCBI taxonomy): Bacteria > Bacillati > Actinomycetota > Actinomycetes > Pseudonocardiales > Pseudonocardiaceae > Amycolatopsis > Amycolatopsis sp. Poz14. The sequence goes on along the minus strand of NZ_JACLHD010000001.1, from coordinate 6,040,051 downwards.
CGTAATCGCCGTACTGCACGGGCAGCGCGGGCAGATCCGCGCGGCCGCGCGCCCGGTACTGCGCGCCGAGTTCGTGCAGGAGCAAGCCGATGGACTCGCCGTCGGCGATCAGATGGTGCAGACAGAGCGCGAAGATGTGCTCCTCCGGGCTCGTGCGGACCAGCATCAGCCGCCACAACGGGCCCTCGGTGAGTCGGAACGGCGTTTCGAGCACGGCTCGCACGACTTCCCGCGCTTCTGCCGCGGTCACGTCGACCACGGGGATAGCGGCGGGGATCCGCGAGGCCACGGTCTGCCGGGGGTCGTCCGCTGACGTCGCGGACACGTGGGTGCGCAGTACTTCGTGCCGGTCGACGACGGCCTGCCAGGCAGCGCGCAGCGCGGGCACGTCGAGTCTCCCGCGCAGCCGAAGCGCGCCGGAAATGTGGTAGAGCGCGGTGCCCGGTTCCCATTGTTCGAGGAACCACAGCCGCCGCTGGGGGAATGACAGCGGCAACAGCGTGGTTCGGTCGACCGGGCGCGGAGGCGTCGACGCGACGGCCGGGTCGCGGCGCAGCGCGTCGATTTCAGCGGAGAGATCGGCAAGGTCGGCGGCCGTGAAGATGGCGCGGAGCGGCACGTCCGCGGCAAACGCGCGGCGCAGCCGGGTCTGCAACTGAGTCGCGGTCAGCGAATGTCCGCCGAGATCGAAGAAATTCGCGTCCCGGCTCACCCGGTCGACGTGCAGCACATGCGCCCACAGTTCGGCGACCAGTTCCTCGGTGCCCGGACGCGGCGCGACATAGCCGGGGTCGGCGTCGTCCGCGCGGCACTCGGGTGCGGGGAGGGCTTTGCGGTCCAGCTTTCCGTTGTCCGTCAAGGGAAGGCTCGGCATCGGCACGAACACGGCGGGGATCATGTGGTCGGGCATCGTGCGGGCGCAGTGGGCGCGCAGTTCGGCCAGCGGCGGGGCTCCGGTCACATACGCGACGAGCTGCGGATTGCCGGGGACGTCCTCGCGGAGCAGGACTGCTGCGTCGGCGACCGAGTCGGCTGCGCGCAGGGCCGCGGCCACCTCGTCCAGTTCGATCCGGAAGCCGCGCAGCTTGACCTGGTGATCGGTGCGGCCGAGGAAGACGATCGCGCCGTCGGCGTGGGTGCGGACCAGGTCGCCGGTGCGGTAGAGCCGGCTTCCCGGCGGCCCGAACGGATCCGGCAGGAAACGCTCCGCGGTCTGTGCAGGGTGACCGCGGTAGCCGTGCGCCAGGCCGTCTCCGCCGAGGCACAGTTCGCCGGCCGCACCTGCCGGCACCGGCCGTGCCGCACGGTCGAGCACGTACGCGGTGGTGTTGGCGATCGCAGTGCCGATCGGCACTGTGCGGTCCTGATCGCCCACGGCGTCGACCATGTGCCAGGTCGCGAAGGTGGTGCTCTCGGTCGGGCCGTAGACGTGCAGGAGGCGCCGCGGCGCGCCAGCGGCGAGCACCGTGCGGACAGCGGCCGGATCTACGGCCTCACCGCCGAAAAGCACCTGGCGCATCGGCGCGAACGCGTCCGGCGCGCCCGCGGCGAACTGGTTGAACAACGCGGTGGTCATGAACAGCGTCGTGATCGCCTGCTCGCGGATCAGCGCCGCGTAGCCGACCGGGTCCAGTGCCTGCTGTTTCGCCACGACCACCGCTGCGGCACCGGACAGCAAGGCACCCCACAGTTCGAAGGTCGCCGCGTCGAAAGCGGTGGTAGCCGCGAAGGCGATCCGGTCGTCGGTTCGCAGCGAAACGTAATCGGTGTCGCGGACGAGCCGGACGATCGCCCGGTGGGGGACTGTGACGCCCTTGGGAGTTCCGGTGGAACCGGACGTGTACATCACGTACGCGGGCGCATTCGCGGTTGCCGTGACCGCCGCTTCGTCGCCGGTCGGCCAGGTTCGGGGATCGTCCAGCAGCAGGGTGCGCACTCCGTCTGGAACGTTGTGCTGCAACGCTTTTACCGTGAGAACGACGGCGGTTCCGCTGTCCTCAGCCATGAACGCCAGGCGCTGTGCCGGGTAGGAAGGAGCGAGCGGGACGTACGCCGCACCGGCACGGAGAGTGCCGAGCAGCGCGGTGATCAGTTCGGGGGAGCGCTCGAGAAAGACGCCCACGCAGGAACCCGGCGTGACGCCCAGCGCCCGCAACGCGCCAGTCAGGCGGGCGGCGCGGGCGGCCAGCGCGCGGTAGGTGAGGTGCTGTTCGCCGTGCACGACCGCTACGGCGTCGGGGGTGCGTGCAGTTTGTTCCGCGACCAGAGCGGGCACGCTGTGGTCGCGCGGGTAGTCGCCGCGGGTTGCGTTCCACTTCCGGACCAGTGCCGCTGCTGCGTCGTCGGACATGATCGGCACGTCGTTCACGCATCGGTCCAGGTTTTCGAGGAGGCCCGTCACCGCGGCGCGCAGCGCGCCGACGACCGCGCGGGCGGTCTCTTCGGTGTACCAGCGCCGGTCGCACAGCAGCCGCAACCGCAACGAACGCCCCGGCAGCGCAACGACCGTCAGCGGGTAGCTGGTCTGTTCGGTGGCCTGGACCGAGGTGACAGCGACGCCGTCGAAAGCGTTGTCCGCCGCGGCGGTGATCGGGAAGTTCTCGACCACGACGAGGCTGTCGAACAGCGGCTCGCCGCGCGGCACATCGCTGCAGCCTTGCGCACGCACCAGGGAGATGTGCTCGTGCCCGCGTGCGGCGGCGAAGTCCGCCTGTGTTTCGCGCAGCCATTCCAGGACCGGCCGCCGGCCCTCGACCCGGGTGCGTACGGGAAGCGTGTTGATGAACATGCCCACGATGTCTTCCACGCCCGGCAGTTCCGGCGGACGACCGGAAGTCGTGGCGCCGTGCACGACGTCCGAGACGCCGCTGAACCGGGCGAGCACCAAGGACCACGCTGCTTGTACGACGGTGCCGATGGTGAGCCCGCCGGCCTGTGCGGTTGCGATCCGCTTCGCCGTCGACTCCTCGGAAAACACTTCTTCGACGGAGAGAAATCCTTGAGCCGGCACCGCTTCCGCGGCGCGCAGCGGCAACGGGGTGGCGGTGGCGAACCCGCTGAGGCGAGTGCGCCAGAACTCCTCGGTTTTCGCCTGATTCTGCTCGGCCAGCCAGGTCAGGTAGTCCTGATAGGGCCGCACCGGCGGGAGGTCGGCGTCCTCGCCGCGGCGCAGCGCCGCGTACCTCGCGGCCAATTCGCTCAGCACCAGCGGCATGGACCAGCCGTCCAGGAGCAGGTGGTGGTGCGTCCACACGAACACGTACGCCTCGTCGGCCACCCGCAGCAGCGAGAACCGGTGGAGCGGCGGCGCGGCCGGGTCGATGCCCGCCGCCCGGTCCGCGGCGAGGAACTCAGGCAGGCGGTCCGGAGCGAGTTCGACGGTCCGCCAGTCGTGTTCGGTCCACGGCAGCTCGAAGGCGCGGTGCACCGCCTGCACCGGCTGCTCGCCTTCGAGGGAGTGGAACGACGTGCGCAACGCTGGATGCCGAGCCACGACGCCCGTCCAGGCGGCGCGGAACGCCGGCACGTCCAGCGGCCCGTCGAAGCGGCAGCTGAACTGCTCGACGTAGACGTCGTCGTGCGGGGAGTAGAGGGCGTGGAACAACATGCCCTGCTGCAGCGGGGACAGCGGGTGAATGCTCTCGACGGTCGTCTGCTCGGGCATCGCTGGCGGCGCTCCTGGGGAGATCGTCATGGCGTCCGGAAACCGGCGAGCAGGTCGTCCAGCTCGCCGGGGGCTAAAGCGACCCCGGTCACGTCGGGGGCCGGCCAGCCCGCCGCCTCCGCGTCGCGGCGGCGCTCGACCAGGGTCCGCAGCAGGGCGGCGCAGCGGTCGGCGAGCCCGGCGGCGGTCGCCTCGGTGTGCAGGCGGTCGCTGTAGGACCAGGTGAACCGCAACCGCCCGGAAAGCACCATGGCGTCGACCTCCAGCAGGTACGGCCGGGGCGCGCGGGCGTCCTGGCCCGGACCTTCCGGTTCGGCGGCCGGCTCCCACGGCCCGGCCCCGCCGAATCCGGCGTCCAGCCGTCCGAGGTAGTTGAAGCAGACCGCCGCGGACGGCAGGTCCGCCAGTTGCGCCGCGGCGGGGTCCCCGGTGCGCGAATGGCGGATCAGGCCGTAGCCGAGGCCGCGTTGCGGCACCTCACGCATCCGCTGCCCGACGTGCCGCAGCGCGGCCGCCGGGTCGTGCGGATCGGGCGTCAGCAGGACCGGGTAGACGCTCGTGAACCACCCGACGGTGCGGGAGACATCCAGCGCGGCCCCGAAATCCTCGCGCCCGTGGCCTTCCAGGTCCACCAGCACCGAGGGCTCGCCCGCCCAGCTCGCGATCGCGGAGCTGACCGCGGTCACCAGCACCTCGTCGATCCGGGCCCGGTATGCCGGGGGCACCTCGTGCAGCAGGAGCCGGGTCGTTTCCTCGTCCAGTTCGCGGGTCACCGCGGCCAGCTGGGCCCGGGTGTTGATGTCCTCCAGACCCTCGTCCGCCTCGGGCAGCAGGTCCAGCGGGAGACCGGATTCGGCCCCTGCTCGCGCGACGGAGAGCCAGTGGCCGGTCTGCGCGCCGACCTCGTCGCTGTGCGCGTGTTCGGCGAGCGCCTGCGCCCAGTCCCGGAACGCCGTGGTCTTGGGCGGCAGCTCGACCGGGGCCCCGTCGCGTTCGCGGGTGTACGCGTGGGCCAAGTCCTCCAGCAGGATTCGCCACGAGACGCCGTCGATCGCGAGGTGGTGCACCGCGAGCAGCAACCGGCCGGGACGGTCGGTGCCGAGGTCGAACCACACCGCGCGCAGAAGCAGCCCGGCGTCGAGGTCGAGGGTGCGCTGCGCGGCGGCGGCGCGGGCCTCGACCGCCGCGGCGGGATCGTCGGCCGCGGCGAGGTCTTCCACGGTGAGCAGTCGCGCCGGCAGTCCGGACAGCCCGGCCTGCTCTTGCGCCCAGCCGTCTTCGGTGCGCCGGAATCGCATCCGCAACGCGTCGTGGTGCCGGACCACCAGGCGCAAGGCCCGTTCGAGGGCTTCGGTGTCGATCGGACCGCGCGCACGGAGCAGCACCGCTTGGTTGTAGTGGTGCGGGGCCGGGTGCTGTTCGGCGAAGAACGTCGCCTGGACCGGAGTGAGCGGTAGCGAGCCGGTCACCACGCCTTGCTCGGCGTGCGACACGGGCGAGGCCGGGACCGCGACCGCCGCCAGCGCCCGGACAGTCTGGTGGTCGAACACCTGCTTCGGGCTGACGGCCCAGCCCGCGGTCCGTGTCCTGGCCACGACCTGAAGGCTGACGATCGAATCGCCGCCGAGGGCGAAGAAGCTGTCGGTCGCCGACACTCGCGGCACGCCGAGCACTTTCGCCCAGACCTCGGCGATCGCGCGTTCGGCGGCTGTTTCCGGGGGGTCGTAATCCTCGGTGGCTTCGGGCGCCTCCGGGGCAGGCAACGCGGACCGGTCGAGCTTTCCGTTCGCAGTCAGGGGCAAGGCGTCCAGAACCACGAGAACGGAGGGCATCATCGACGCGGGCAGCAGTTGCGCAGCCGTCGCCCGGACTTCCGCCAGCAGAGCGTCGTCGCGATCCGCGACGACGTAACCGGCCAACCGGGGTTCCCCGCGAGCATCGGCCCGGACCGCGACGGCCGCGGCGCGCACGGCCGGATGCGCGGCGAGCGCCGCCTCCACCTCGCCTGGTTCGATCCGCACGCCGCGCAGCTTCACCTGCTCGTCGAGACGGCCGAGGAACTCCAGTTCGCCGTCAGGGCGCCAGCGAGCCCGGTCGCCGGTGCGGTAAAGCCGGTCGCCCGGACCGCCCCACGGATCGGGCACGAACCGCTCAGCGGTCAGGCCGGGCAGACCCGCGTACCCGCGGGCCACCTGCGGTCCGCCGAGGTGGAGTTCGCCGGGCGCGCCGAGCGGCGCCGGCGCGCCGGACCGGTCCAGTACGTACACCCTGGTAGCGCCGAGCGGACGGCCGACCGGGACGAGCGCGTCGCCAGCCTCGGTGAGCTCACCGTCGAAACACGTGCTGTCGACAGTGGCTTCGGTGACGCCGTAGGAGTTGATGACACGGGTGCGCTCGCCGCCGATCCGCGCGGCCGCCGCGCGATCGCGCGCCGGCCAAGCGTCCGCGCCGGACACCAGCAACCGCAGCGCGGGCAACCGGCCGCCGGACGACTGCACGGCCTCCACTGCGTGCCGGAGCACCACTGGCACGAACTCGGCCGCGGTGATCTGCTGCTCGTCCAGGAGCCGGGCCAGCGCGGCCGGGTCGAGCAGCAGTTCGCGCGGGCACAGCACGAGAGCCGCGCCTGAACTGAGCGCGCGGGTGACGTCGCCGGTGAACACGTCGAACGTCACGCCCGCCATCTGCAGGTGCCGATCCTCTTCGGACAGCGCGTACGCAGTGCGCCAGGCGGCCGCGGCGGCGCTCAGGTTGCGGTGGCTGACCTGCACGCCCTTCGGACGTCCGGTCGAACCGGAGGTGTGCACGACGTAGGCGAGGCTGTCCGGCAAGGTCGTTCCGGGAAGGTTCTCCGCGGACTCGGAACCGCCGGCGCTGACCGGGATTGCCGGTACGGGCGCATCGCTCAGGTCCTGGTCGGACACCAGCAGCCGGATTCCGGCGTCGCCGGTCAGCCGGTGATTCCGGTCCGCAGGCGCGTCCGGGTCGAGCGGCACGTACGCGCCGCCGGCTTTGAGCACCGCCAGCAACCCGACCAGCAGGCCGGGGGAGCGGTCGAGCAGCAGCCCGACCCGCGTCTCCGGACCGACGCCGTGCCGCCGCAGCACCCGGGCCAGCTGATTCGCGCGTGCGTTCAGCGCACGATAGGTGAGCTGCCGGTCGTCGGCGACCACCGCGACCGCATCCGGCGTGCGCTCGGCGTGCTCCTCGGCCAGCCGGTGCAGCGGACGCTCCTCGGACGCCGGGGAGACCGGGGAAATTCCTTGGGACAGCACGGCCCAGTGCGCGTTGTCGTCCAAAATGGACACTTGGCCGACCGGTCGACCGGGGTGTTTCGCGAACTCGGCCAGCAGGTGCCGCAGCTGGGCGAGCAGCTCTTCGGCCGCATCCGCGCTGTAGCGGCCGTTGTCGTAGAGCAGCGACAGCAGCAGCCGCGGGCCGGGAGCGGAGCTGAAGGTCAGCGGATAGTCGGTCTGCTCGACGGCGTGCACCTGGCGTGCTTCGACCCCGGTGAGGGCTTGGCCCGCGGCTTCGTCCACCGGGTAGTTCTCGAACACGACGATGCTTTCGAACAGGCTGCTGCCGCGCGGCACCGCGCTGCAGGCCTGCATCCGCACCAACGGGCTGTAGGCGTTGCTCTGCATTTCCAGCAGGTCTTGGTGCAGCTCTCGCAGCCACTCGCCGACCGGCTGCCGCCGGGGCAGGCGGACGCGCGCGGGCAGCGTGTTGATGAACAGGCCGACGATCGACTCGACGCCGGGCAGTTCCGGTGGGCGGCCGGCGACCGTCACGCCGAACACGACGTCTTCCTCCCCGCTGTGCCGGCCGAGCAGCACCGCCCAGACGGCGTTCACCAGTGTGCTGGTCGTGATGCCCAGGTCGCGGGTGAACTGCCGCAGTCGTTCGGTCGCGTCCTCGGGAAGCCGGATCTCCGCGGTGCGGTACCCGTTCCCGGTCCTGCCGGGTGTGCGCGCCGGAAGCGGAGTGGCAGCGGCGAAGCCGCCGAGCCGTGCGCGCCAGAACTCCTCCGCCGGGTCCTGGTCCCGCAGCCACGCGATGTAGTCCCGGTACGGGCGGGCGGGAGCGGCCGGAACCGCCGGGGCGCCGTCGTCGTCGAGCGCTTCGTACCAGCCGAACAGCTCGCGCACGACCAGCGGCATCGACCAGCCGTCCAGCAACAGGTGGTGATGGGTCCAGACCAGTTCCCACTCCTCGTCGGCCAGCCGGAGCAGGGTGAGGCGGATGAGCGGCGGGCGGGTGAGGGAGAACCCGCGTTCCCGGTCGGCGGCCAGGAATTCCGCGCTGCGCACGACCTGTTCCGCGCGGTCCAGCGCCCGCCAGTCCACCGTGTCGACGGCGACGGGCACAGTGTGGTGCACGACCTGGAGCGGACGGTGCAGCCGATCCCAGTGGAACGACGTGCGCAGCGCCGCGTGCCGGTTCAGCACCCGCTGCCAGGCGGCGTGGAACCGGCGGGGGTCGACCTTCCCGGTCAGCCGGGCGGCCATCTGCACCACGTACGAGCCGGGCCCGTCCTCGCGGACGGTATGGAACAGCATCCCTTCCTGCATCGGCGAAAGCGGGTAGACGTCTTCCACCGCGCCGTCGGTCGCGGCGGCGAGGCGGTCGAGCGCTGCCTGGTCCAGGTCGGCCAAGGGGAAGTCCGCCGGCACGAGCGCGTCGCCGGATCCGGACCGGACGGCGGCCAGCAACGTGCGCAGGTGCGCGCGGAGCGCGTCGAGCAAGCCGGCCACCGTCTCGCGCCGGTGCAGCGCGCCGTGCGTCACGGTGATCCGGAGGCGGCCGTCGGCGACCAGCGCAACCACGTCGATCAGGTACCGCCTCGGGACGTCCGGCGACTGGCCGGGCCCGGTGTCTTCTTCCGCGGGCAGCCACGGCGAGTCGCCCGCGAAGGACTGGTCCACCTGGCCGAGATAGTTGAAACACACCTCCGGTCCGGGCAGCGCGCGCAGCCGCTCGGTCGCGGCGTCGGAGCGTCCGTGCCGCAGCAGCCCGTAGCCCAGACCGCCGTCCGGCAGCGCGCGGATCGCTTCGCGGACGTTGCGCACCGCAGTCCGCGGCGGTCCGGTGACCGGAAGGACGAGCGGGTAGATCGCGGTGAACCAGCCGACCGTGCGGGTCAGGTCGGCGGTCCCGGCCATGCCGGACAAGGCCTCCCGGCCGTGGCTTTCCACGTCCACCACCGCCCGGTCGCTTCCGGTCCAGTCGCAGAGTGCGCGGCCGAGCGCGGTCAGCAGCAGTTCGTGCGCGCTGGCCGGGCCGGAGGAGCGGAGCAGGTCTTCGGTGGCGGTGGCGTCGAGCTCGGCGGTCGCCGAACCGGCGGCGGCATAGGTGTCGCCCGCCGGGTCGAGGTCCGCGTCGGTCGGCAGGGCTGGGGTCCGCGCGTCGACCAGCACGTCTGTCCAATAGGGAATCTGGACGCTGATCTCGGGGTGGTTCGCGTGCTCGGCCAGACCGGCGGCCCAGTCCCGGAAGGCGGTGGTCTTGGCCGGGAGCGCGAGCGGCGCGCCGCGCAGCGCTTGATGATAAGCGGTGGCCAAGTCCTCCAGAAGAATCCGCCAGGAAACGCCGTCCACGGCGAGGTGGTGAGCCACCAGCAGCAGCCGTTCGCTGTCCGCGAGTCTGATGTGGACAGCGCGAAGCAGGCAGCCCGCGGACAGGTCGATGCCCGCGTGCGCCTCGGCGGCCGTTTCGGCGATGGTTTCCGCGTCCGCCGGCCCGGCGACGGTCAGTTGGACCGGCGCCGCGTCCGACAGGGCGGCGATGTCCAGCGTGGTGCCGGACGTCACGCGCAACCGCAGGACGTCATGGTGGGCAACCACTTCGCGCAGCGCCGCACGGAGCGCTTCGGTGTGCAGCGGACGGCGCGGACGCACCAGCAGCGCTTGGTTGTAGTGCTCCGGTGTCGGCAGGTGCTGGTCCAGGAACCACTGCTGGATCGGAGTCGGCCGGACCGGGCCGGACACCGCGTCCTGAGCGCCGGAGCCGGCCGCCGCCGGGGCCGCTTCTTCGACGGCGGACGCGAGGGCGCGCACGGTCCGGTTCTGGAAGAGCATTTTGTGGCTGATCCGCAGACCCGTCTTGGCTGCTTGGGTGATCACCTGGATGCTCAGGATCGAGTCGCCGCCGAGGGCGAAGAAGTCGTCGTCGCGGCCCACTCGATCCAGCCCGAGCGCCTTCGCCCAGATGTCGGCGATCGTGCGCTCCGTCCGGGTGGAGGGCGCGGAGTACGACACCGCCAGTTCCGGACGGTCCGCGCCGGGCGCGGGCAGCGCGCCGCGGTCGAGCTTGCCGCTCGGCAACGACGGGAACTCGTCGAGAACCACGAACGCGGCCGGGACCATGTACTCCGGCAGATCGCGGGCGCACGCCGCGCGCAGCTCGTCGGTCGTGACTCCGGTGTTCGCCACCGCGTACCCGACCAACCGGGGCGCGCCCGGCTGGTCCTCGCGCAGGACCACCGCCGCGTCCGCCACGTCCGGGACGCTCCGCAACGCGGCTTCGATCTCGCCCGGCTCGATGCGGAAGCCGCGCAGTTTGACTTGGGCGTCCAGCCTGCCCAGGAACGCGAGCGTCCCGTCGGCACGGAACCGCACCCGGTCACCGGTGCGGTAAAGCCGCGCACCGGGCGGCCCGAACGGGTCCGGCACGAAACGGTCCGCGGTCAGGCCAGGCCGGCCAAGATACCCGTGGGCGAGGCCGTCCCCGCCGAGGCACAGCTCGCCGGGGACGCCGATCGGCGCCGGACGCAGCTCGGCGTCGAGCACGTACGCGGTGCTGCCCGGGATCGGCCTGCCGATCGCCACCAGCGCACCCGGCAGGCATTCGGCCATGACGGTGCAGATGGTCGCCTCGGTGGGCCCGTACAGGTTGTGGAACCGGCGGCCGGGCGCCCATCGGCGCACCAGGTCGGCCGAGCACGCCTCGCCGCCGACTGTCACGGTGGTCAGAGCCGGCAGCGCTGCGTCCGGGGTGACCGCCAGCGCGGACGGCGGCAGCATCACCGTGGTGACCGCTTGCTCGTCCAGGAGCTGGACGAGATCCGGGCCGGGGAGCGGCCGCTCGCGCGGCGCGAGGCACAACGTCGCGCCGGACGGCAGCGCCATGACGAGTTCCAGCAGGGACGCGTCGAAGCTCAGCGACGCGTACTGCAACACGCGACTCCCGTTGCCGACCTCCAGCGCGCCCGCCTGCGCGTCGGCGAGCGCCGCGATGCCGCGGTGCGGCACCATCGTCCCTTTTGGACGGCCGGTGGAGCCGGAGGTGTAGATGACGTACGCGACGGCGTCGAGCGGAACCGGCGGCAGCGGGGTGTCGTCGCGCTCCGCGCGGATTGCAGGCCACTGCTCGTCGAGGAGCAGGACGTTCTCGTGCCGAGGCAACCGGTCCAGCAGGTCCCGTTGCGACAGCAGCAGTTGCGCGCGGCTGTCCTGGACCAGGTATGCCAGCCGGTCGGCTGGATACGTCGGGTCCAGCGGCACGTAGGCGGCGCCCGCCTTCATGATGCCCAGCACGCTGATCACCAGTTCGGGACAACGCTCCAGGCAAACCGCGACGCGGACGTCCGGTCCGGCTCCGGCGGCCCGCAGGTGCTGGGCCAGCCGGGTGGCGCGCGCGTCGAGCGCGGCGTAGGTGAGCTGATGCCCGCCCATCGCGACCGCGACCGCGTCCGGGCTGCGCTTGGCCTGTGCGGCAACGAGATCCGCGAATCCGAGGGCTGGCGCCGCGGGGGCCGGGGTGTGGTTCCACCGGCGGGTCAGCAGGTCGTGGTCGGCAGGGGACAGCAGCGGCGCGTCGCGCAGCCGCCGGTTCGGCTCGGTCGTCAGGGCGGCGAGCGCGTCGAGCAGCACGACGGCAATCCGTTCGACGGTAGCCGGCTCGAACAACGCGGTGTTGTAGATCAGCGTGCCGGTCAGCGAATCCGGGCTTTCGACCAGGGCGAGCGCCAGGTCGAACTTCGCCGTTCCGTTGCCGGGCGGCGGGTCAAGCGGCCGGACGCGCACGCCCGGCCAGCCGAGTTCGGGCGAGGACACCCGCTGGTAGTCGCATCCCACCTGGGCCAGCGGAGCGTAGCTGGCGTCCCGTGCGGGACGCAGTTCTTCCACCAGTTGCTCGAACGGCACGTCCTGGTTGGCGTAGGCGTCCAGGCACCCTTCGCGGACCCGGGCGACCAGTTGCGCGAAGGTCGGGTTGCCGCTGAGATCGGTGCGCAGGGCCAAGGTGTTGGTGAAGAACCCGATCAGCCGTTCGGCTTCCTCGGTGGGGCGCTGTCCGATCGGCGTGCCGACCACGATGTCGTCCTGGCCGCTGTAGCGGGACAGCACCAGCGAGAACGCGGCCAACAGAGTCATGAACGGCGTCGCGCCGATCTCCCGGCTCACCTGGTGCAGCATCTGCCGGACCGGTTCGGGCACGGTGAACGCGTGGCTCGCGCCGTCGAATCCCAGCTCCGCAGGGCGCGGACGGTCGGTGGGAAGTTCGAGCAGCGCGGGCGCGCCGGCGAGGTTCTCGCGCCAGTGCGCGAGCTGCCGCTCCAGCGTCGCACTGTCCAACCAGGACCGTTGCCACAGGGTGTAATCCGCGTACTGGAAGGGAAGTTCCGGGAGCACCGGTTCGCGGTGTTCCCGGAGCGCGGTGTACAGCTCGGTCAATTCGGCCAGCAGGACCTCGAGCGAACGGCCGTCGGCGATGGTGTGGTGCAGGCCAAGCAACAGCACGTGGTCGTCTTCGGCCAGGCGCAGCAGCCGAGCGCGGGCGAGCGGCCCGGCCTGAAGGTCGAAGCGCAGCCGGGCCTCGGACGCGGCGAGCTCGCGGACGACCGCGGCGGTCCGGGCCGGGTCGAGGCCGCGGAGGTCCACCGCCGGCAACGGCACCGGCGCGGGCGGCGAGATCACCTGCGACGGGGCCCCGGTGCCGAAAGCGGTGCGCAGGGGTTCATGGCGCGCGGCGATGACGGTCAGCCCCGCGGCAACGGCTGCCACGTCGAGGACGCCGGTGAGCCGCAGGCCGGCGATGATCGTGTTGAGCGGGCTGTCCGGAGCCCACTGCTCGAAGAACCAGGCGCGCTGCTGTGCGAACGACAACGGAACGTCCGCCGGGCGGTCTTGCGCGCGCAGCGGCGGCCGCTGGTCCGCGGTCGTGCCGCGGCGAGCTTCGACGTGCTCGGCGAGTTCCGCGACGGTGGGATGCGCGAACAGCACCCGCAGCGGCACGTCGACGCCGAACACCGCCCGGAGCCGGGCATGGACCTGGGCGGCGATCAGGGAGTGGCCCCCGAGCGCGAAGAAGTCGTCGTGGATGCCGACGTTCTCGACGCCGAGAAGCTGTTGCCAGACCCCGGCGACGACCTCCTGCACCGGCGTTCTCGGTGCGGCCGTCTCGACTCCCGACCGCTCGCGGCCGGGCTCCGGCAGCGCCGCCGGGTCGATCTTGCCGTGCACGGTGAGCGGGAACTCGTCCACCACGACGCAATGCGCCGGGAAGAGGTGGCGGGGGAGGCGCCGCGCGAGGTGCTCACGCAGGTCGCCGACCTCGCCGCCGGCGGTGAGATACGCGACGAGCTGATCGTCGCGGAGCCGCACGTGCGCGCCGGTCACGTGCGGATGGGCGCGCAGTGCGGCCTCGATCTCGGCCGGTTCGACGCGGTGGCCGCGGACCTGGATCTGGTCGTCGGCACGGCCGAGGTAGACGAACGTGCCATCAGGCAGCGCCCGCGCCAGGTCGCCGGTGCGGTACATGCGCGTCCCGGCCGGGCCGTACGGATCGGGCAGGAAGCGTTGCGCGGTCAGCCCTGGGCGGCGAAGGTAGCCGCGGGCCGGTCCGGCGCCGCCGACGTGAAGTTCGCCGGTCCGGCCCGCCGGCACCGGACGCAGGTTCTCGTCAAGCAGGTAGACGCGCAGGTCCGGGATCGGACGGCCGATGACGCTGCCCGCGGCCGGGTCGAGGTCCGCCGCGCCGACCGGGTGCCCGGTGACGTGCACGGTGGTTTCGGTGATGCCGTACATGTTCACCAGCCGGGGCCGGTCCAGGTCGTGCAGCCCGGCCCAGTGCGACAACCGGTCGGCGGCCAGGGCTTCGCCGCCGAAGACCACCGTGCGCAGGCTGGGCAGGTCGCCGGCGACCTCGGTCAGCGGCAGGAACGCCGAGGGAGTCTGGTTGAGCACGGTGACCGCTTGCCGGTCGGCGAGGCAGGCGAACTCGGCGGGCGTGCGCCGGGTCAGGTCGTCCACGAGCACCAGGCGGCCGCCGTGCGCCAGCGCGCCCCACAGCTCCCAGACCGAGAAGTCGAACGCGACCGAGTGGAACAGGCTCCACACGTCGCCGGCGTCGAAGCCGAACCACGAGCGGGTGGCGTCGAACAAGCGCGCCGCGTTGCGATGCGGGACCAGCACGCCCTTGGGCTCTCCGGTCGATCCGGACGTGTAGATGACGTACGCGAGGTCGGCCGGGTCGATCCGCGGCGGCGCCGGGTCGGCTTCGGTGCCGGCGAGGAAGACCACCGCCGGCCCGTCCGGGATCCGGTCGGCGAGGTCGACGGTGCTGATCAGCGTCGGGATCTGACTGTCGGACACCAGATAGTCCAGCCGCTTCCGCGGATACTCCGGGTCCAGCGGCACGTAGGCTCCGCCGGCGAGGTGACACGCCAGCAGTGCGATCACCTGCTGCGGGCCGCGGTCCACGAGCACCCCGGTCAGCACCTCGCGGCCGACTCCGGCCGAGCGGAGCTGCTCTGCCAGCCCCGCGGCCCGGCGTGCGACCGCGCGGTAGGTGAACTGTTCCCCGCCCCAGACCACCGCGATGGCGTCCGGCCGCTCGCGCGCCTGCCTGAGGAAGCGTTCCACCAGCGTTCCTTCGTCCGCGGAAACCGCTGCCGGGGCGGGGTTCCAGCTCGCGAGGAGGGCGGCTTCCCGCTCCGGCGCGAGCGCGGCGAGCGCAGCGACGGGTGCGTCGAGATTCGCGACGAGCGCGGCCAGCAGGTCCTTCAGTTCGGCGAGCAATCCGCTCGCACCCGCTTCGTCGTACTGATTCCGCGCGTACGCCAGCCGCAGCGTCAGCCGATCGGCGAGCGCCGAGACGAGGGTGAGCGGGTAGTGCGTCTGCTCGCGGAAGCTGACGCCGGCCACTCGAGGACTGCCTGCGGTGTGCTCGTCCAGCGGGTAGTTCTCGAAGACCACCAGGCTTTCGAAGAGGGGGCTGTTCCCGGGCAGTTCGGCCCACCGCCGCGTCTCCGCCAACGGCGTGTGCTCGTACTGGCGGAGTTCGACGAATGCCCGCTGAAGATCCCCGAGCCATTCGGCGACGGACTCGCCGGTCGCCCGGACGCGCACCGGGACGGTGTTGATGAACAACCCCACCATGTCCTCGACGCGCGCGAGGCCCGGCGGCCGGCCGGCGACGGTCGCCCCGAACAGGACGTCGGACTGCCCGCTGTGCCGTGCCAGCAGCAACGTCCACGCGGCCTGGACGAGAGTGTTGGCGGTGAACCCGTGGCTGGGGCCGAGCGCGCGCAGCGCGGCCGTGCCGGATTCGGACAGGTCGAGCCGCACCGAGCCGGTGCCCTCGCGCGCCTCGGCGGTTCCGAACGGCAGCGGGGTGGCCGCGCTGAATCCGGAAAGCGTATCGCGCCAGAACTTCTCCGCCTGCGCGAGGTCGAGCCCTTGGTACCACGCGATGTAGTCGCCGAAAGCGGGTGCCGGCGCGAGCTCGGCGTCCCGTCCGGCGACCGCGGCGCCGTAGAGCGTCATCACTTCGCCGAACACCCGGGAACGCGACCAGCCGTCCAGCACCGCGTGGTGGTTCGTCCACACCAGACGGTGCTCCCGCTCACCGAGCCGGGCCAAGGTCAGCCGGAACAGCGGGGCGCGGGCGAGGTCGAAGCCGCGGGCCCAGTCCCGCTCGGCGAGGTCCGCGACGGCCGCGGCCTGTTCGTGCGCGCCGAGCCCGGCGAGGTCGGATTCGGTCCACGGCAACGCGATCTGCCGGTGCACGACCTGCCGTGCCTGCGCCTGCCCGGTCCAGCGGAACGCGGTGCGCAGCGCGGCGTGCCGGTCCATGACCTTGGCCCAGGCGTCCCGGAACGCCGCCGCGTCGAGTTCGCCCGTCAGCGTGCAGCACACCTGCTCCACGTACGGGTCCTTGCCCGGTTCGTACAGGGCGTGGAACACCATGCCCTGCTGCAGAGGCGAGAGCGGGTAGATGCGCTCGATGCGGGCGTGCTGTCCGGTCATGCGTCCCCCTCGGCGGGCAGCGTGTCGAGTTCGTCCATGAGCTCGGCCAGGTCCGCTTCGGCGAGGCCGGACTCGGCGAAGCGAGGCCCCTGCTCCGCGCGGGTGCCGGGGCCGGGGCCCGCGGCCAGTTCGCGCAGGCAGTCCCCGGCGAGTGTCGCGACGGTCTGCTCGCGGTGAACTGCTGGGCGGTACTCCCAGGTCATCTTCAGCCGGCCGGACAGTTCGACGGCGGTGATGTCGAGCAGGTACGGCCGCCGAGCCGTCGGGTCCGCCGTGCGGCCGAGACGGTCGGGCATCAGCTCGAGCAATCCGCCGGCGGCGGAACCGGTTCCGCGGCCGAGGTAGTTGACCCGGATCGCCGGGCTGGGCAGCGCGCGCAGGCGGGCGGTGGCGGTGTCCGAGCGGAGGTGGCGCAGGATGCCGTAGCCCATCCCGCCGGACGGTGCGGGCGCGGCCCCGTCGGAGGTCAGCCGCACGGGGTGGATGGTGGTGAACCAGCCGGCGGTGCGGCTCAGGTCGGATTCCGCCCCGTGGACGTCCCGGCCGTGGCCTTCGACGTCCACGACCGCCTGCTGCCCAGTCCATTTGTGCAGGACCCGGCCGAGCGCACCGAGCACCGCGGCGTGCACCGAGGTCTGCGCGGACCGGCCGAGCAGGGCTTCGGTGGCGGACGCGTCCAGTTCCACGGCGACCGTCCGGCTCTCGCCGTAGGTGCCTGGCCCGCCGGCGCGGTACTCGTCCTGCGGTATCCGGGCGTTGCGCGCCGCAGTCAGCAGGTCCGTCCAGTACGGGATTTCCGCGTCGTGGGCATGCGCCCGCTCCGCGGTCCGCACGGCCCACTCCTGATACGAGGTGGTTTTCGCGGGCAGCCGGACCGGGTGCCCTGCCGCGGCCTGCTGGTACGCGGTCGCGAGGTCTTCGAGCAGGATGCGCCAGGACACCCCGTCGACGCCGAGGTGGTGTGCGACCAGAACCAGCCGCTGAGCGGCGCCGTTGCCGGCTAGGACGGCGCGAAGCAGGCAGCCGGACGCGGTGTCGATGTCTTGTTGTGCGTGCACCACGGCCGGTTCGAGGTCGTCGGCGGTGCGCAGCAGTTCGTGCTCGGCGATCGGTGCGTTGTCCAGCGTCCAATCGCCGTCGGGGGTCCGGGTCAGGCGCAGCCGCAGCGCGTCGTGGTGGACGACCAGCGCATGCAGTGCGGACCGCAGCGGCCCGGCACGCAGGCTTTGCCGCGGGCGCAAGCAGATCGTCTGGTTGTACCGCGACAGGTCGGGCAGGCCCAAGCCGAGGAACCAGCGCTGGATCGGCGTCGCCGGCACAGGTCCGGTCACCGGTCCCTGTTCCGCCCGGACGGGCGCGGCGCCGGTCGCGCAGGCAGCGGCGAGAGCGGCGATCGTCGGGTGCTGGAACAGCAGCGGGGGCGTCACCGCGAGGCCGGCTTGGTTCGCGCGCGAGACCACCTGGATGCCCAGGATCGAGTCGCCGCCCAGTGCGAAGAAACCGTCGTGGCGGCCGACTCGGTCGACGCGGAGAAGTTCGGCCCAGATGGCGGCGAGAGTCTCCTCCGCAGGGGATTCCGGCGGCGCGTACGCGGTGGCGCCTGCCGGTTCGGGAAGCGCCGCGCGGTCGAGCTTTCCGTTGGCGGTCAACGGGATCGCGCCGATCGGCACGATCGCTGACGGGACCAGGTAGGGCGGCAGGTGCGCGGCGCAGTGCGCTTGCAGAACTTCCGGGGTGGCGCCGGAGACGACATACCCGACGAGCTGCGGCGCGCCGTTGCCGCTGCGGACCACGACGGCCGCGTCCTGGACGTCCGGATGCCGGCGGAGCACCGCGGCGGCCTCGGCTGGTTCGACCCGGTACCCGCGCAGCTTCACCTGGTCGTCGTCGCGGCCGAGGAAGACCAGCGTGCCGTCGGCGCGCCGGCGCGCCAGGTCCCCGGTGCGGTAAATCCGTTCGCCGGGCAGGCGGGGGTCTGGCACGAACCGCTCGGCGGTGGCCGCGGGGTCGCCGAGGTAGCCGCGGGCCGTCGCGGGACCGCCGACGCACACCTCGCCCGCTGTCCACAAGGGAGCGAGGTCGAGCCGGTCGTCCAGCACATGCACCCTGGCGTGCGGGAGCGGCCGCCCGAGCGACACCGGGTCGTCCGCCGCGGCGACTTCGTGGCTGAGCACGCCGACGGTCGTTTCGGTGGGGCCGTAGTGATTGAGCAGGCGGCAGTCCGGCGCCAGTTCCTGTACCGACCGGACCAGATCGGCGGTCAGCGCCTCGCCGCCGAGGACCAGCCGTCGCTTCGGCAGGACCGCCGCCGGTCGCGGGCCGTCCAGCAGCGCCCGCAGGTGGGACGGCACGATCTTCAAGCAGTCCATCGGGTTCCGGTCCGCGTAGCCTGCCATCCGCGCCGGGCTGTTCGCGACCTCGCGGGACAGGACGTGCAGCGTGCCGCCGGTGCACAGCGACGGGTAGACGACGGTGTGCCCGAGGTCGGCGGCGAAGGTGGAGACAATGCCGTACCCGCTGCCCGCGGGCAGATCCAGCACGCCCGCGATGCCGCTCGTATAGCGGGCGAGGCTGTCGTGCGTGACCGCGACGCCCTTCGGCGTGCCGGTGGATCCGGAGGTGAAGACGACGTACGCGAGGTTGGCGAGTCCCGCTCCGCCGACCGGGTCGGTCGCCGGTTCGCCGGCCAGGCTCGGGTCGGCCGGGTCGATCGCGCCCGCACCGCCTTCGGCCAGGACCAGCCGCACGCCGGCCTGCTCGAACAGGGCGTCGCGGCGGGCCGGTGGCAGGTCGGCGTCGACCGGCAGATACGCCGCGCCGGATTTCAGCACGCCCAGCAGCCCGGCGAGCAAGCCGGTTCCCCGCCCGGCCACCAGGCCTACCCGGTCTTCCGGCCGTACGCCGGCCCGGCGCAGGCGGTGCGCGATCCGGTTCGCCCGCTCGTTCAGTTGCCGGTAGGTGAGCCGGTCCTCTCCCGCGACGACCACCGTCTGCTCCGGCCGGAGCGCCGCTTGCTCCTCGAACATCGTGTGCACGCAGCGGTCCGGAACTGCGGCCGGGGACGCGGGCAGCCCGGCGGCCAGCGCGCGGCGCGATTCTTCGCTCGGGGACATCGGCAGCGACTCGATCCGCGCCTCCGGTTCCCGCACCGCGGCGGCGAGCAAGCACTCGTACATCGCTGCCAACCGGCGCGCGTCGCCGGTGGTCAGCCGGGCGGTGTCGTGGTGCAGCGCCAGCCGGATCGTTGTGCCGCAGCGCATCCCGTCGAGCAGGACCGGGAACGGTTCGCGGTGTGCGACCGCGAAAACGACCGGCCAGTCCGACCGCGCCGGCAGCGCTGTCCAGGCGAATCCGGCACGCGCTGCCGGGGTCTCGCCGAACGCGGCCGCATCGAAGAATTCCTGGTTTTCCGCGAGCTTCCGGGTTTGATCCGCCACCGCGGCGACGGACTCGGCGAACGTCTGTGCCGGGTCGGCCGCCGCGGCGTGCGGCAGCCACTGGACGTACGAGCCGACCGCGTGCCGCATCTCCGCGTGCGGCCGGTTCGCCGCCGCCGAGGCGATCCGGACGACGCTGCCGGCCATCCGGGTGAGCAATGCCTGCCATGCCGCGGCGAACACGGCGTCGAGCGGCCACTCCCGCTGCTGCGCGAGCGCGACGACTTCGGCGGGCAGTTCGACCGGTACGGTCGCCGGGCGAAAGCCTTCCGCCGCACCGGTTCGCTCGCAGGGGAGCGCTTCGGCAGGCGGGAGCGCTGCGAGGTGCGTCTGCCAGAACTCCCGGCCACCGGCGGTCTCGGGAGCGGTCAGGACATCGTGCTGCCACTCGGCGGCGTCGGCGTACTGCAGCGGTTCCTCGGGCTGCGAGCGTCCCTCGTAGCTCTCGCGGATCTCGGACAGCAGGACGTGCAGGGACACCGCGTCGACCAGCCAGCCGGGCATCGTCAGCAGCAGTTCGGCCCGGGAATCCGAGAGCAGCACCAGATCGGCCAGCACGAGCGGACCGTCCGGGCGATCGAAATCCGTGCCCGCGCGCGCTCGCGCCAGATCAGCCGGGTCGGTGCTGCCGTGCACCGCATACGCCACGCGCGGCGTCGGCTGGATGACCTGAATCGGCAAGTCCATGCCCGCGGGCCGGTGGAGCACCGTCCGCAGCGCTTCGTGGCGCAGGCACCCGCTTTCGACGGCGCGGCGCAACCGCTCGCGGTCAAGGTTCCCGTCGACTTCGGCGCGCGCCTGCGCCGGGTAGACACCGCTCGGGTCGGCCTGGTGCACCAGACAGGCACGCTTTTGCTGAGGGGAGAGCCGGTAGCCTTCCATCGTCGCTCTACTGGCCCTGTCCGCCCGCGCCGGCCATCGCGACGACGAGCTTGCGCGGTCCGGCGTACGGCATGCGCCCGTGCGAGACGAGCATGTTCTCGAGAATGGCGATGTCGCCGTCCTGCCACCGGAACATGACGGTTTCTTCCCGGTAGGCGCGGCGGATCTCGTCGAGGTCGGCTTCGTCGATCGGGCTGCCGTCGCCGTAGTAGGTGTTGCGAGGCAGGCCCTGCTCGCCGAAGGCGGCCAGCAGCGTTTCGCGGATTTCGGGCGCCTGCGCGGAAATGTGGAACAGGTGCGCCTGGTTGAACCATGCCGTTTCACCGGTTTCCGGGTGCGTCACCACCGCTTGGCAGACCTGACGGGTGCGCAGGCTGTCGTCGGCGAGCCATTCGTACTCGATCCCGGCGCGGTCGCAGAACGCCTCCACCTCGGTGCGCTCCGGCGTCTGGAACACGTCCTGCCACGGCAAATCCAAGCCCTGCCCGTAATTGCGCACGTACATCACGCCGTGCTCGGCGAACCGGTCGCGGATCGCGGCGGGGATGCGCGCCAGGACGCGGGTGCTGTCTGCGAGCGGAGTCTGGCCGCCTTCGGGAGCGGCCCGTACCGAGTAGAAGCCCAGTTTCAGCGGCCAAGACCGGCTGTAGGCCATCTCGTTGTGCTGCGGGATTTCCTGCGTGGCCGGGTATTCGGTCGACGTGTAGACGTTGCCCGCGACGTGGCTGCGCGGCGTCGATCCGTAGGAGTACTCCAGCATGTCGCCGCCGACCAGCCGCACCACCTGCTCGAATTCGGCGACGTCGCCGACGGTGAACCCGCGCAGCAGCACGGCTTTGTGCCGGACGGTCTGCTCGCGGACCTGCTCGCGGTTGGCCTCGACCCAGGACAGCGCGTTGACGCCGTCGACGGCCGGGGCGAACAGCAGCGGCGCCGGGCTTTCGGCCAGCAGCGGGCGGGCCGAGACCAGCGTCTCCGGCGCGAGGCTCACCGCGGTTCGCCGCCGGGGCCGGAACTGGGCTGATCCGCTTTCCCGATTGCTCATCTTCCCGCTTCCTGTCGTGCGTTGGGTTCGACCTGGTCGGGCGCCGCGGCGACAGCACGGCGGCGCCGTCGCAGGGCTCCTTGGCTGTAGGCGGCGGCTCCGGCCGCGCCTGCGGCCCGTTCCTCCTCGTCGGCGGCGGCGAGTTCGTCCCCGAGGTCCGCGATCGCGGCGCCCGGGTCGGCGGTCACGGCGCGCAGCACCCGCCGGATGTGCTCGGCCAGCCGGACGATCCCTGCGGGCCGGAACAGGCTGGTCTTGTACTCGCACACCAGGCTCAAGCCGGTGCCCGTGCGGCGGAACTCCAGCCGGAGGTCGTAGCGAGCCATGCCCGGCGGCGCCCCGACCGGCTGCGCGTCCAGGCTGCCGAAGCCGCCGGCGGCCGGTTCGTCCTGCACGACGAACCACGTCTGGAACAACGGCAGGTGACTGGCCGAGCGCTCCGGCTGCACCTCCTGCACGACGCGTTCGAACGGCGCTTCGGAGTGCGCATAAGCGTCCAGGCAGGTGGCCCGGACTTGTTCCAGCAGGCTCGCGAAGGTGGACTCGCCGCCCGGGTCCGCGCGCAGCACGACGGTGTTGACCAGACAGCCGATCAGCTCCTCGGTTTCCGGCCGGGACCGGTTCGCGACCGGCGTGCCGACCACCACCTCGGGCAGTTCCCTTGCCTGCTGAAAAGCGACCGCGGTGGCCGCGAACAAGACCATGAACGCCGTCGTGCCGGTCCGGTCCGCCACTTCGGCCGCTCCGGCCGCGACCGCGGCGGGCAGTTCGGCCTGGTGCATGGCGCTGGCGTGCGTCTGCACCTCCGGCCGGGGGAAATCGGTCGGCAGCGGGGCGGGGGAGATTCCGGTCAGCTTCGCGCGCCAGTACGCGAGATCGTCGGAGATCTGCCTGCCTGCCAAGCGGTCCTGCTGCCAGTCGGCGTAGTCGGCGAACTGGATCGGCAGCGGCGCGCGCGCGATCGGCTCGCCGGCGAGCGCGGTGCGGTAGTTCTCCGCCAGCTCGCGCAGCAGGAGATCGAGCGAGTGACCGTCGGCGACGAGGTGGTGCAGGCACAGCGCGAGCTGGTGCTCTCGCGGGGAGGTGCGCACCAGCACGGTCCGCCAGAGCGGGCCCTCGGCGAGGTCGAACGGGGTTTGCGCGACCGCCGCTGCCAGCCGGTCGGCATGGTGCGGCTGGCCGGACAGATCCACCACCGGCAGCTCGGCGGCGAGCTGGTCCCGCGCGAGCTGACCCGCTTCGGAACCGGCGATCGTCAGGTGCGTGCGGAGGCTTTCGTGCCGGTCGACCACCGCCTGCAGCGCCGTGCGCAAGGCCCGCGGGTCCAGTTCTCCGGTCAACCGCAGGACGCCGGCGATGTGGTAGAGCGGGGTGCCCGGCCGCCATCGCTCCAGGAACCAGAGCCGCAGTTGCGCCGACGAGAGCGGAGCCGGTCCGGTCCGTTTCCGCGGGACGATCGGTGCTTCGTCGGCCCGGGCGCCGGCGATCTCCTTGGCCATCGCGGCGAGATCGGGTGCTTCGAAAACGGCGCGCAGCGGCAGTTCCACACCGAACTCGGCACGAATGCGGCCCTGCAGCCGCGTCGCGATCAGCGAATGCCCGCCGAGTGCGAAGAAACTGTCGTGCAGTCCGGCTTCGGGCACGTGCAGCACGCTGCACCACAGCTCGGCCAGCGCCTGTTCGGTCGGCGTACGCGGTGCGACGTACCCGGCGGCCGGTTCTTCGCCCCCTCCCGGCGAGGGAAGCGCGGCGACGTCGATCTTCCCGTGCGCGGTCAGCGGGAAGGCTTCCAGCGTGACGTAATGCGCCGGACGCAGATGCGCCGGAAGGGCCTCTCGGACGCGGGAGCGCAGGTCGCTGGTGTCGCCGTCCGCGGTGAGATAAGCGACCAGACGCTGGTCCCCGGGTTCGTCTTCGCGCAGGACCACGCGGGCGCCGGTGATCTGGGGATGACGGCGCAGCACCGCTTCGATCTCGTTCGGTTCGATGCGGTGGCCGCGCAACTGCACTTGGTCGTCGGAACGGCCGAGATAGACGAAGGCTCCGTCGGGCAGCGCGTGCGCGCGGTCGCCGGTGCGGTACATCCGCGAACCGGGTTCCCCGAACGGGTCCGGCACGAATCGCTCGGCAGTCAGCCCTGGCCTGCCGAGGTAGCCCCGGGCCGGACCGGCTCCGCCGACGTGGAGGTGCCCGGCGATCCCGGCGGGCACCGGCCGGAGATCGTCGTCAAGCAGGTAGACGCGCAGGTCCGGGATCGGGCGGCCGACGACGCTTCCGGATGCGCGGTCCAGGTCCGGACGGCCGACCGGGTGCCGGGTGACGTGGACGGTGGTCTCGGTGATTCCGTACATGTTCACCAGCTGTGGCCGCTCCAGCCCGAACCGTGCGGCCCAGCCGGCGAGCCGGTCGGCGGACAGCGCCTCGCCGCCGAAGACCACCGTGCGCAGTGCGGGCAGTTCGGAGACCGTCTCGGCCAGTGGCAGGAAGGCCGAGGGCGTCTGGTTCAGCACGGTGACCGCCTGGTCGGCCAGGACCCGGGCGAAGTCGGCGGGGGCCCGCCGGGTGGTGTCGTCGACGAGGACCAGCCGTCCGCCGTGCGCGAGCGCACCCCACAGTTCCCAGACCGAGAAGTCGAACGACACGGAGTGGAACAGGCTCCACACGTCCTCGCGGCCGAATCCGAACCAGTGCCGGGTCGCGTCGAACAGCCGGGCCGCGTTGCCGTGCGGGACCAGGACGCCCTTCGGCCGTCCGGTCGATCCGGACGTGTAGATCACGTACGCGAGGTGCGCGGGATCGATCGGAGCCGGCGCGGGCTCGGCGGGCGCGGCCTCGGGCGTGAGGACGCGTGGCCCTGCGGGTACCCGGGCGGCCAGATCCGGCGAGGCGACCACGACCGGGGCGCCGCTGTCGGAGAGCAGATAGTCGAGCCGCTCCTGCGGATAAGCCGGGTCGAGCGGCAAGTACGCGCCGCCGGCGAGATGGCAGGCGAGTATCGCGATCACCTGGAGCGGCCCGCGGTCCAGCAGGACGCCGACCAGCACGTCCGGCCCGACCCCGGCGGCACGCAGCCGGCTCGCCAGGCCGCCCGCGCGGTGCAGCACGGCGTGGTACGTGAGCTGTTCGCCGCCCCACACCAGCGCCACCGCGTCGGGTTGCGTTCGTGCCGCCTCGACGAACCGCTCGATCAGCGCCGGGCCGCGGACCTCTTCCGGCTCGGGGTTCCAAGCGCGCAGCAACCGGTCGTCCGCCGGGGCCAGCGAGACGCTGCCGACCAGGCGGCCTGGACCGTCCGCAAAGGACTCAAGCGCGCGGATCACCTGCTCGGCCAACGCGGCAGCACTGTCGTCGGGGCAGCGATCGGTGGCGTACATGAGACGGAGCGCCAGCCGCTCGCCCGGGGCGGCGACGAGGGTCAGCGCCGCGTCGGTCTGTTCAGTGGCGCGCACATCGTGCGCCCGCAACCCGCCGCGCGGCCGTACGGCGTGTTCGCCGAGCGGGTAGTTCTCGAAGACCACCAGGCTGTCGAACAGGCGGCTGCCGCGGGGCACGTTGCTGCAGCCCTGTATCCGGACCAACGGCGTGTGTTCGTACTGCCGGACTTCGGCGAACGACGACTGCACGGCACGCAGCCACGGCGCCACCTCGGCGTCCGGGTCGACGCGCAGGCGCATCGGCAGCGTGTTGATGAACAGTCCGACCATGCTCTCGACCCCGGGCAGCTCCGGCGGCCGCCCGGACACGGTCACGCCGAACACGACGTCGTCGGACTCGGCGTGTCGGGCGAGGACCAGGCCCCATGCCGCCTGCACCGCGGTGCTCAACGTCAGCCCGTTGCCCCGGCACAGGTCCCGCAGCGCGCGGGTGCGCTCCGCGGACAGTTCGACCTCTGCCGTCGCGGTGCCGATCGGACAGCATCCGGGCTGGTCCAGCGGAAGCGGGGTCGGCGCGGCGAACCCGGCGAGCGCCTCGCGCCATCCGGCGTCGGATTCGGTGGCGTCCTGCTCGCACAGCCAGCCGACGTACTTCTCGTACGGCGGCACGGCGGGCAGGTTCGGCCGCTGTCCGGCGACCTGCGCTTCGTATGCGGTGAACAAATCGGTGAGGACGATCGGCAGCGACCAGCCGTCCATCAGCAGGTGGTGATGCGTCCAGACGAACCGGTGGGTCCGCTCGGCGACCCGGGCGAGGGCGAAGCGGAACAGAGGCGGCTCGGCCAGGTCGAATCCGGCGGTGCGCTCTCTCTCCAGCAGATCCGAGACCAGCGCGGCCACGTCGTCGCGACCGCGCCAGTCGGTCAGCCGCCACGGCTCCGGCACCTCGCGGTGGACGACCTGCACGGGATCTTCGCCGTCCGCCTGATGGAAGGTCGTGCGCAGGGCAGGGTGCCGGGAGACCACCTGATGCCAGGCGCTGCGGAACGCGGCGACGTCCAGATCGCCTTCCAGCGCAAAGGAAAGCTGGACGACGTACACCCCGCTGTCCGGCGACAGCAGTGCGTGAAAGCGCATGCCCTGCTGCAATGGGGACAGCGGATACGTCGCTTCGGCGCCGGATTCGTCAGCCGGTTCGGCGAGGTCGCGGACGTGCTGGAGAAACTGCTCGGCGAGCCGCGTGACGGTGCGCTCCGCGTGCATCGCGGGCACGTGGGTCCAGCGGACGTGCAACCGCCCGGCCGCCACGAAGGCGGTTACCTCGAGGGGATACGGCCGCGGCTGCCGGGGATCCTGAGTGCCGGAAGGCAGTTCGGGGACGAGTTCCCACGGGGCGTCGCCGAGTCCGCCGTCGAGCTGGCCGAGGTAGTTGAAGCACACTTCCGGCACCGGAAGGGAACGCAGCGGCGCGTCCGAGCCGTGCCGCAGCGCCAGGCATCCGGTACCGACCGCTTCCGTGCCGTCCTTGCCGAGCACCACCGGCTCGACGACCGTGAACCACCCGACGGTGCGGGTGAGGTCGGCATCGGGACCGGTGTCGCGGCCGTGGCCCTCGACGTCGACCAGCACGCGGTCGCGGCCGGTCCAGCCGGTCAGCACCCGGCCGAGCGCGGCGTGCAGGATGTCCTTCGCCGACCGGCTGCCGGCCGGCCGCAGCAACACCGAGGTCTGGTCTTCGTCGAGAGCGACGGTCACGGTGTGAGCGTCGCCGACGGCGCCGGCTCCGGCGTGTGCGAAGTCGGCGGGCGCGAAGTCCACCGGAACGCTGCCGTCGTGCTGTTCCAGCAATGCCCGGCACCGGTCCTGGTCGCCCGAGCGGCCGCCGGCCGACTCGGCCCACTGACGGAACGACGTGGTTTTCCGCGGCAGCACGACCGGCTCGCGCCGGAGCGCTTGGCGGTACGCGGTGGCGAGGTCGTCGAGCAGGATTCGCCAGGAAACGCCGTCCACGCCGAGATGGTGCGCGACGAGCAGGACGCGGTGGTCGTCCTGGGAGACGGTGGCGTACAGCGCGCTCAGCAGTACACCGCTGGCGAGATCGAGCGAGCGCTGTGTTTCCGCGACGCGGGACTCGAGCGCGGAGAACCGTTGCGCTGCAGGCAATGCGGTCAGATCGGCGATGTGAAGCAGCGCGGGCGGTTCCGCCGGGGGCGGGGCGTTGTCCAGCGCCCAGCCGTCTTCGGCGCGCAGCCGCAGGCGCAGCGCGTCGTGATGCGCGAGCAGCGCGTGCAGCGCGATTTCCAACGCCGCCGGGTCGAGCGGCTGGGCGGAGCGCAGGGCGAGCGCCTGGTTGAAATGGTGCGGTGCGGGGAGCTTCTGATCGAGAAACCACTGCTGGATCGGCGTCGGGGACACGGGCCCGGCGACCGGGCCTTGCTCGGCGGAGACTGCGGGCGCCGATCCGGCGACGGCGGCCAGTTCCGCGACGGTCTGGTGCTGGAACAGCTGCTTGGCGGTGACGGCAAGCCCGGCTTGCGCGGCACGGGAGACCACCTGAATGCTCAGGATCGAGTCGCCGCCGAGCGCGAAGAAGTTGTCGTCCCGTCCCACTCGGGCGATGCCGAGCACCTGCTCCCAGACCGCGGCGAGCGCGCGTTCGGCCGCGGTGCGCGGCGGCTGGTATTCCGCGCTCGCGGTGAAATCGGGCTCCGGCAGCGCGTCGCGGTCGACTTTTCCGTTGCTGGTCAACGGCATCCGGTCGAGCAGCACGATCGCCGCCGGCACCATGAACTCCGGCAGGCGACGCGCGCAGTGCTCGCGCAGCTCGGCCGGGCCGGGGCGGGGTTCGGCCACCACGTAGGCGGCGAGCCGGGCCGTGCCGCGGCGGACCAGCACCGCGGCTTCGCGCACCGCGGGGTGGTCGAGCAGCACGGTCTCGATCTCGCCGGGCTCGACCCGGAATCCGCGCAGCTGCACCTGATCGTCGGCCCGGCCGAGGAAGACCAGGCCGCCGTCGGGGCCGAACCGCGCGCGGTCGCCGGTGCGGTAGAGCCGGCCGCCCGGTGCACCGAACGGGTCCGGCAGAAACCGTTGCGCGGTAAGCCCGGGACGGCCGAGATAGCCGCGCGACAAACCGGGCCCGCTCACGTACACCTCGCCCGCGACACCCGGCGGCACCGGCCGGAGACGCGCGTCGAGCAAGTGGACCTGAGTGTTGGCGAAGGGACGGCCCAGCGTGGGTTCCGCGTCCTCGGCGCGGCACTGGCCGATGGTCGCGCCGACGGTGCACTCGGTCGGGCCGTAGCCGTTGAGGAACCGGCGGCCCGGCGCCCAGCGACGCACGACTTCCGCGGTGACGGCTTCTCCGGTCGAGGTCAGCACGGCGAGGTCCGGCGGGGTCGCGGGCAGCGACGCCAGGGCGGACGGCGCCAAGGTCGCGTGCGTGATCGCCTGCCGGCCCATCAGCCCGGCCAGTTCCGGGCCCGGCAGGCGCTCCTCACCGGTCGCGATGCAGAGCGTGCCGCCGAAACACAGCGCCATCACGACATCCCACAACGAGGCGTCGAAACCGAATGACGCGACGGCCAGCACCCGGTCCGCGGCGGACGGGGCGATCGCGGACGCCTCGGCGGCGACCAGATTCGTCAGGCCGCGGTGCGTCATCAGCGCGCCTTTGGGCCGTCCGGAGGATCCGGAGGTGTAGATGACGTATGCGAGGTGGTCCGGGCCGACGGTGACCGCGGGTGCGGATGCGCTCGCGGCGGCGATCTCGTCCCGGTTGCCGTCGAGACGCACGACAGTGCCGACGCCGGACGGAACGGACTCGGCGAGATCGCTGGTGGTCACGACGACGCGAAGACCGCTGTCGGCGGCCATGAACGAGAGCCGGTCCGCCGGGTAGGCCGGATCGAGGGGCAGGTACGCCCCGCCCGCGGCGAGCACCGCCAGCAGGCTGACGATCGACTCGGCGGAGCGTTCGAGGAACACGCCGACCGGCGTCTCGGCGCACACTCCCCGCGCACGCAGCACATGGGCGAGCCGGTGCGCGGACCGCTGCAGCGCGGCGTAGGTGAGCTGCCGGTCGCCGCAGACGACCGCGATCACGTCCGGCGTCCGAGCGGCCTGGCGCGCGATGAGCTGGTGCAGGCGTTGGCCCTCTTCGACCGGTGCCGCGGTGTCGTTCCACTCGGCGAGCTGCCGGGTTTCGGCGGGAGTGAGCAGCGGCACCGAACTCGCCCGCCCGCCGGGATCGGCGGCCATCGCGGCCAGCAGCAGGCAGTAGTGGTCGGCGAGCCGTTCGACAGTGCGCGCGGCGAACAGGTCCGTGCTGTACTCGACCACACCGTGCAGCCCGCCGTCGGTCTCGGTCACCGCGAAAGCGAGGTCGAACCGGGCAGTGCCGGGATCAAGATCGAGCTGCCGGGCGGTCACCCCTGGCAGGTCGACGTCGAAGGCGGAAGCGTTCTGCAGCGCGAACAACACCTGGTAGACCGGGTTGTGGCTGAGGTCCCGTCCGGGCCGCAGCGCGTCGGTGACCAGCTCGAACGGCACGTCCTGGGCGTAGGCCGCGAGGCAGGTGCGCCGGACCTGGCGCAGCAGGGCGCGGAAGCTGGGGTCGCCGTCGATCCGGACGCGCAGTGCGACGGTGTTGGCGAAGAATCCGACGACCTCCTCGAATTCCGGCCGCACCCGGTTCGCGACCGGCGTCCCCACCACCAGATCGTCTTGCCCGCTGTGCCGGGCGAGCAGGACCGCGTACGCGGTGAACAAGGTCATGAAAAGGGTGACTTCTTCTTCCCGGCTCAACGCGGTCAGGCGCCGGTGCAGGTCGGCCGGGACGGTGAAGGTGTGCACGGCTCCGGCGAAGGTCTGCACGGCCGGGCGCGGCCGGTCCAGCGGCAATTCGTGCAACGCCGGTGCGTCGGAGAGCTGTTCTCGCCAGTAGGTCAGTCGCGTGCCCAGCTCCGGGCGGTCCCGCTGCCAGCGGGCGAACTGCGCGTACCGCGCGCTCGGCGGAGGCAGCGGGGCGCCTCGGTAGGCCGTGGCGAAATCGCGCAGCAGCAAGGAAAACGACCAGCCGTCGACCACCGCGTGGTGCCCGGCCAGCACCAGCACGTGGTCGTCGTCGGCGATGCGCACCAGCGCGGCCCGCAGCAACGGGGCGCGGCCGAGGTCGAACGGGCGACGCGCGACCCGCGCCGCCAATTCCCGCCCCGCGTCCGGCGTCGCCTCGGCGTTGATCAGCTCGATGCCGAGGCGCAGCTCATCGGAGACCACCTGCACCGGCTGGCCGTCGTCCGAAACTATGGCCGTGCGCAGCGCGGAATGCCGGGCGACGACCGCGTTGAGCGCGCGTTCGGCCTCCGGGACCGACACCGGCCCGGACAGCCGCACCGCCACGTGCGACACGTAGGCCGCGGTACCGGGCAGAAGCTCTTCCAGGAACCACAGCTGGCGCTGCCCGGAGGAGAGCGGAGCGGGGGAGTCGCCGGACGGGAGTGCGGCGTCGGTGTGCGTGCGGTCCTGCTCGGCGATCTCGCGGGCGAGCGCCGCGAGATCGGTCGCCTCGAACACCGCGCGCACGGGCAGGTCGACGCCGAACGCCGCGCGGACCCGGCTTTGCACCATGGTGGCGAGCAGCGAATGGCCGCCGAGGGCGAGGAACCGGTCGTGCCTGCCTGCCTTCGGCACGGCGAGGACGTCGGCCCAGATCTCGGCGAGCCGCTTTTCGGCATCAGTGACCGGTTCTTCGTACGGTCGGCCGGAATCCCGTCGCACGGGAGGCAGCGCGGCTCGGTCGACCTTGCCGTTCGGCGTGGTGGGCAGCGCGTCGAGGAGCGGGAACGCGTCCGGCACCAGGTGGGCCGGCAACCGCTCGGCGCAGTGCGACCGCAGGTCTTCGGCAGTCGTCTCGGCGGCGACCGCGTAAGCCGTCAGCGTGTCGGGCGCGGCGATGACGACGCAATCGCGCACTGCCGGGTGCTCGCGCAGCACAGCCTCGACTTCGCCCGGTTCGACGCGGTGGCCGCGGACCTTCGCCTGCCGGTCGAGCCTGTCCACGAAGTCCAGTTCGCCGTCCAGGCGGCGCAACACGCGGTCGCCGGTCCGGTAAAGCCGCGCGCCGGGCTCGCCGAACGGATCCGGCACGAAACGTTCCGCGGTGGTTCCCGGACGCCGCCAATAGCCGCGCGCCAAGCCGGGCCCGCCGAGGTACAGCTCGCCGGAAGCGCCGGGCGGCACCGTCCGGAGATCGGCGTCGAGGACGTGCGCCCGGGCGTCCGCGACCGGGACGCCGATGGTGACCGGCCCGTCCGGCACGCACGTCGCCGCCGTCGACCAGACCGTCGCCTCGGTGGGGCCGTACAGGTTGTGGAAGCGGCGCCCGGGCGCCCACCGGCGGACGACTTCCGGCGGGCAAACCTCGCCGGCCACCGAGACGGTGACGAGTGCGGGCAGCTTCGCGGCGGGGGTGACCACCAACGCGGACGGCGGCAGGGTGACCGTCGTGACCGCCTGCCGGTCCAGGGTCGCGATCAGGTCCGCGCCGGGCATCAGCCGCTCGCCGGGAAGGACCAGCGTCGCGCCGGAACACAACGCCATGACGATCTCGAACACCGAGGCGTCGAAGCTGGCGGATGCGAACTGCAGTACCCGGCGGCCGGGTCCGGTGCCGAGAATCCGTTGCTGCGCGAGGGAGAGTCCGGCGATGCCGCGGTGGGTGAGCAGGGCTCCCTTCGGCCGTCCGGTCGATCCGGAGGTGTAGATGACGTACGCCAGAGCGTCGACGCGCGGCACCGGCAACCCGGCGGTTTCGGCGGGCCACGGCTGGTCGAGCGGCAGCACCCGCGCGCTGTGCCGGGGCAGCGAGATCGCGGAATGGGTGAGCAAAAGCGGTACGTCGCCGTCCGCGAGCAGGAACTCCAGCCGCCGGGCGGGATACGCGGGGTCGATCGGGAGATAGGCTCCGCCCGCCTTGAGCACTGCCAGCAGCGCGGTCACCAGGTCCGCGGTCGGCGGAAGACAGACACCCACGCGCACGTCCGGTCCGACGCCCAGCGCGCGCAGGCGGCGCGCCAAGGCGGTGGCGCGCGCGTCGAGCGCCCGGTAGGTGAGCTGCCGGTCGCCGCAGACGACCGCGATCGCGTCCGGCGCCGCGCTCGCGTGCGCGGCGAACAGTTCGTGCAGCGTGGCCTGGCCGGACGGAGCGCCGGCGAGCGCGACTGCGCCGTCCGGCGTATTCGATGCCGTCATGCAGCTGCTTCGGCGGTGCGCCGGAAACCGGCGGCGGCCGTCGTCCGTGACTCGCTGGATAACACGCTGAAACGCCCCCAGAATGGCGTGGCTGCGGATCAATTCTCCCGCACGCTAGCACGGAGCGGGGACCTCGCCAACCCGCTTTGCGCGGGACAAAAAATGCGCTGTGGCAGGTAATGGAGCATTGCATCGAATTACGATCATTGCGCATTGTCCGGACCGCTGAAAGCATTGCCGGGAAGGTCTTGCACGCATTCCGCCGAAGCCTCTACTGTCGGGCTCGCCGACCGGACAGCATGTGGATCAGTCCGGTTCCGGCGCAGGGGACGACCGCCCGGGGCGGCGGAAGACGGAGGGCGGCTTCGTGAGTGCCGAAACGGCGGTTGCGGCGGAAAACCCGGCGGTGTTCGATTTGGCCGATCCGGCCACCCATGCCGATTCCGACCTGTCCGGGATGTGGCGTTATCTGCGCGATTGCGAACCGGTTTACCGGCATTCCGAAACGGCGCACGGCCCGGAATTCTGGGTGATCACCCGGCATGCCGATGTGCAGGCGGTGTACAAGGACAACATCCGGTTCACGTCCGAACGCGGCAATCTGCTCACCACTTTGCTGCGCGGCGGCGACACCGCGGCCGGGAAAATGCTCGCGGTCACCGACGGACCGCGGCAGCGGGAACTGCGCGCGGTGCTGCTGAAGGCGTTCTCGCCGCGGGTGCTCGAACGGGTCTCCGGGCAGGTGCGCCGGTCCACCCGGCGGGCAGTGCGGGCCGCGGTGCGGCGCGGCACGTTCGATTTCGCCGGCGAGGTGGCCGACCGGATCCCGATGACCACCATCTGCGATCTGCTCGGCGTGCCCGAGGCCGACCGGCCGCATCTGCTCCGCCTGAACAAATCCGCGCTCAGTTCCGACGACGCGGACGAAACGTTCAGCGACGCATGGGCGGCGCGGAACGAGATCCTGATGTATTTCGCCGAGCTGGCCGAGCTGCGCCGCGAAAACCCGGAGGACGACGTGATCAGCGCGCTCGCCACCGGCAGCATCGGCAATCGCGCGCTCACCGTGCACGAGATCATCTTCAACTGCTACAGCCTGGTCATCGGCGGCGACGAAACCGCGCGGCTGTCCATGTGCACCGCGGTGCAGGCACTCAGCGAGCACAAAGACCAGTGGCGCGCGCTGCGCGAGGGCGCGGTGGCGAAGGAAACCGCGGTCGAGGAGGTGCTCCGCTGGGCGACGCCGGCCATGCACTTCGGCCGGGTCGCCCTCGAAGACGTGGTGCTGCACGACCGCACCATCGCCGCGGGCGACATCGTGACGGTGTGGAACTGCTCGGCGAACCGGGACGAGCGGGTGTTCGACCGGCCCGAGGTGTTCGATCTGGCCCGCCAGCCCAACAAACACGTCACGTTCGGGTTCGGCCCGCACTTCTGCCTCGGGTCCTATCTGGCCCGGGTGGAGATGTCCGCCCTGCTCGGCGCGCTGGCCGAGTTCGCCGCGGACATCGACGTGGCCGGGCCGGTGACGCGAGTGCGCTCCAACTTCCTCAGCGGTCCGAGCAGGCTGCCGGTCGCGGCCGTCCCGGCCGCGACCGCCGACGAGCTGGACTCGGCGCTGTGAGCGACGTCGCGGACCTTTACCCGCTTTCCCCGCTGCAGCAAGGATTGCTGTTCCACACCGTCTCCGACGACCGCGGCGGGATGTACGTGGAACAGGTCGCGTTCCGGGTCGAAGGCCCCTTCGACCCGGATGCTTTCGCCCGCGCGTGGCAGCGCGTGGTCGACCGGCACCCGGCGCTGCGCACCTCGTTCCTGTGGCAGAAGCTGGACGAGCCGGTTCAGGTGGTGCACCGCGAGGCGCGGCTCGACGTCGTAGTGGAGGATTGGCGCGGCGCGAGCGACGCCGAGCGCGAGCAGCGGCTGGAGGAGTTCCTGCGCGCCGACCACACCCGCGGGTTCGACGTGGCGCGGGCTCCGCTGCTGCGCATCGCACTGATCCGGCTCGCCGAGAGCGCGTGGGAAATCGTCTGCAGCAACCACCACCTGATCTTCGACGGATGGTCCCGGGCAAGGCTGCTGCGCGAAGTGATGGCGTACTACTCGGCGGTGCCCGGTGCCGAGGTCCGCCTTCCGCCGGTCCGGCCGTTCCGCGATTACGTCGGCTGGCTGCAGGCCCGGGACGACCAGGCGGCCGAGCAGACCTGGCGCGACGCGCTCCGCGGGTTCGCCGCCCCGACCCCGCTGCCGGCCGGGCCCGCGAACCCCGGCTCGGCGGGATCGGCGAGCGCTGTCGTCGAGCTGGACGAGGAAGCGACAGCGGCGCTGCAGCGGATGTGCCGGGAGCACGGGCTCACTGCGAGCACGGTCGTGCAGGCCGCCTGGGGGCTGCTGCTGGGCAAGCACAGCGGTTCCGACGACGTGGTGTTCGGCGTGACGGTGGCCGGGCGTCCGCCGCAACTGCCCGGCTCCGAGGACATGATCGGGCTGTTCATCAACACCGTTCCGGTGCGCGTGCGCTGGTCGCACGGTCAGCCAGTCGGCGAGTGGCTTCCGCAGCTGCAGCGCTCGGTCGCCGAGCTGCGGCAGCACGAACACACGCCGCTGGCGCGGATCTGGGCGTGGAGCGAAGTGCCCGGCGGGGTCGCGCTGTTCGACAGCCTGGTGGTCTTCGAGAACTACCCGCTCGGCGACGACTCCGTGCGCGGCGAATCGGACCCGGTGGTGCGCGACGTGCGGGTCGCCGAGCAGACCGACGTGCCATTGACCCTGGTCGCGGCCCCGGGCGACCGGTTCAGCCTCCGCCTGCTGTACGCCACCGACCGGTACGACGCGCCGACCGCCGCCGACCTGCTCGGTCAGCTCGCCCGGCTGCTGGCCGGCATGGCCGCCGATCCGGCCCGCCCGGTGGCCCGGCTGCCCTTGGTGTCCACAGTGGACGAGGCGGAGCTGGTCCGGCGGTGGAACCCGGAGGCCGGCGAACTGGCCGCACCGACGCCGCTGGTGACCCGCTTCCAGGAGCAGGCCCGGACGCGGCCGGACGCGATCGCCGTCGTGTGGGGCGAGGAACAGCTGAGCTATCGCGCGGTGCTGCGACGCGCGTCCGGTCTCGCGGAACGTCTGCGGTCCGCGGGCGTCGGCCCGGAGAAGCTGGTCGGCGTGCTGTCGGAGCGCGGGCCGCAGCAGGTGATCGCGGTACTGGCCTGCCAGCTCGCCGGCGGCGCGTACCTGCCGCTGGACCCGGCTTACCCGGCCGACCGGATCGCGTACCTGGTGGCCGACAGCCGGACGCCGATCGTCGTCACCACCGCGGACCTGGCCGCGCGGGTGCCTGCCGGACCCGCGGTCGTCGTCCTGGACGAGCGTGCGGCCGAACCGGCCGACGTGCCGGTGGACCCGGCGCAGCTGGCGTACGTGATCTACACGTCGGGTTCCACCGGACAGCCCAAGGGCGTGCTGGTGCCGCACGGCAACGCGGCCCGGCTGTTCGACGCGACCCAATGCTGGACCGGGTTCGGCGCGGACGACATCTGGAGCCTGTTCCACTCGATCGCCTTCGACTTCTCCGTGTGGGAGCTGTGGGGCGCGCTGGCACACGGCGGCCGGCTGGTGCTGGTGGACGAACCGACCCGGCGCTCGCCGGACGACTTCGCGGAACTCCTTGCCGAGCAAGCGGTCACCGTGCTGAACCAGACACCTTCGGCATTCCTGCCGCTGGCCTCCCGCGCCGGCGAACTGCCCGCCCTGCACACGGTGATCTTCGGCGGCGAGGCGCTGTCCGCCGGACAACTCGCCGGCTGGGCCGGCCGCACCGGGTTGCGCCGGCCGCGGCTGGTGAACATGTACGGCATCACCGAGACGACCGTGCACGTGACCCAGCACCGGGTCGCCGAGGCCGATCTGCGGCCCGGGGCGGGCTCGGCGATCGGCAGGCCGATTGCGGACCTGCGCGTGTACCTCCTGGACGACGATCTGCGCCCGGTGCCCGCCGGCGTGGCCGGCGAGCTTTACGTCGGCGGCGCCGGGCCCGCCCGCGGATACCTCGGCCGGTCCGGGCTCACCGCGGAGCGCTTCCTGCCGGACCCGCACGCGCACGGCGCGCCGGGCGCCCGGATGTACCGCACCGGCGACCTGGCTCGGGCGCTGCCCGACGGCACGTTCGTCTACCTCGGGCGCAGCGACAGCCAGGTGCAGGTCCGCGGGCACCGCGTCGAGCCGGGCGAGATCGAATCCGCGCTGCGCGCCCACCCGGACGTGACCGCCGCACACGTGCTGCTGCGCGACGAGAGGCTGGCCGCGTACCTGGTCACCACCGGCGAGATCGCCGACATCCGCGAACACGTGGCCGGGTCCCTGCCGAGCTACCTGCACCCCGCGCACTACGTGGTTGTCGGCGCGTTCCCGTTGACCGCGCACGGCAAGATCGACGATGCCGCTTTGCCGGCGCCGTCCGGCGACCGCGTTCAGTCCGGTGCCGAGTACGCCGCGCCGGACACCCCCGCCGAACGGGCGCTCGCCGAGATCTGGCAGGACATCCTGGGGCTGGACGCGGTCGGCGTGCACGACAATTTCTTCGCACTGGGCGGAGATTCGATCCTGAGCATGCGGATCGCGGCCCGGGCGATGCAGGCCGGGCTGCGGATCAATCCGCGGCAGTTGTTCGAGCACCAGACCGTGGCCGAACTGGCGACGGCGGCCGGCTCCGAAACAGCCGAACCCGCGGTGGCAGAGCCCGATCCGACCGGCCCGATCCCGCTGACGCCGATCCAGTCCTGGTTCTTCGCCGCGGAACGGCCCGCTCCGCATCACTTCAACCAAGCGTTCGTCATGCGGCTCGACCAGCCCGCGGACCCCGACGCGCTGCGAGCCGCGCTCGTGCACCTGACCTCGAAGCACGCAGCGCTGCGGCTCAGTTTCGAGCGACGCCCCGACGGCCGGTGGCAGCAGCGGATCGCTGAGCCCGCCGAGCATCCCGAGCTTCTGCGCTGCGTCGACCTCTCCGCGAGCGCCGAGCCGGTCCGCGCGTTCGAGGAGATCGCGACTGAGACGCAGACTTCGCTCGCCCTGGACGACGGCCTCCTGTTGCGCGCGGTGCATGTCAGCCTCGGCGACGACGGCGAGCGGCTGCTGCTGGTCGTCCACCACCTGGGAGTGGACGGCGTTTCGTGGCGTGTCCTGCTGGCTGACCTCGCGGCGGCCTACGCCGAGATCTCCCGCGGCCGAAAGCCGCCAGCCGGCGCGTCCGGCACTTCCTTCGCTGCCTGGGCGACTCGGCTGGCCGAGTACGCGGAGTCGGACGAACTCGCCGCGGAAATCCCGTTCTGGCACGACATGCTCCGCGCCGCGAACGCGTCGCTGCCCGTCGATTTCCCCAGCGCCGGACCGCACCCGGCCGGCACGGCGGCAACTGTGACCCGGTCGCTGAACCGGCGGCAGACCCGCTCCCTCCTGCACGCCGGGTCTGCCCGGGTGCGGCCCGTCGAGGTCCTGCTCGCCGCCCTGGGCCAGACCCTGGGGGAGTGGTCCGGCCGCGACCGCGTGGTAGTGGACACCGAGGGACACGGCCGCGAGACGCGCTGGGCCGGTGTCGACCTGACCGGCACTGTCGGGTGGTTCACCAGCCTTTACCCGCTCGAGTTGTCCGCGGGCGACGCGGTTTCGGCGCTGCGGCACGCGAAAGCCCGGCTCCGGTCGGTGCCGGACGGCGGCATCGGGCACCAGTTGCTCGCCTACGGCCGGGGCGTCCGTTTCGGGGCGGCCGAACGCGACTTCCTGTTCAACTACCTCGGCCAGTTCGACGAGAACCCGGAGAACGGCGCCGGCTGGCGGCTGTCCGGCGAACCGGCCGGAGTGCCGCAGGACGACCGCGCGCCGCGCCGGTATGCGCTGGAAGTGACCGCCGCCGTCGCGAACGGCAAGCTCCAGGTCCGCTGGACTTACAGCCCCGGCCGGCACCGCGAAGCCACCGTGGCCCGGCTGGCGGGCCGCTTTCTCGATTGCGTCGCGCAGTTCGCGGGCGTCGCGGAGGACGCCGCGCTGGCGACCCCGCAGGATTTCCCGCTCGCGACGGTAACCCAGGACGCGGTGGACCGGTTCGCCGCGTTGCCCGGCGGTCTCGAAGACCTGTACCCGTTGTCGCCCATGCAGCAAGGGATGTTGTTCCACCTGCTGTACGCGCCGGAGGGCGGCGTGAACGTCGAGCAGGTGACCTGCCGGCTCACCGGCGACCTCGACGTGCCGTCGCTGCGTTCGGCGTGGGCGGCGGTGGTGGCGAGCCACCCGGTGCTGCGCACTTCGTTCCACTGGCGCGACGGCGATTCCCCGCTGCAAGCGGTGCACCGCACGGCGGAAGTGCCGTGGCGGGAGCTGGACTGGCGAGGCCGGACGGCCGCGGAACAACGCGACGCGCTGGCGGATCTGCTGCGCGCGGACCGGGCCGAGCGGTTCCGCCCGGAAACCGCGCCGCTGATGCGGCTGACGCTGGTCCGCACCGGCGAGGACACCCGCGAGCTGATCTGGACCCACCACCATCTCCTGCTGGACGGATGGTCGCTGGCCCGGGTGTTCCAGGAAGTCCTCGCGTTCCACCGGGCCGCGCTGACCGGCACTGAGTTCGTCCCGGCGCCGGCCCGGCCGTACCGCGACTACCTCGGCTGGCTCGCCGAGCGCGATTCGGCGCAAGCGGAAGCCTTCTGGCGCAAGGAATTCGGCGACATCAGCGCGCCGACACCGTTGCCGGCCGAACCGGGCGAGCCGGTGCCGGGCGCCGGGTCCGCCACCGAGATCGCGCATTTGACCGCCGAGCAGACTGCCGCCGTGCAGGACTTCGGCCGGTCCAACCAGGTTACGCTCGGCACCCTGGTGCACGCCGCTTGGGCGCTGGTGCTGCACCGGCACAGCATGGAACCCGAAGTGGTGTTCGGCACCGTCGTGGCCGGCAGGCCCGCGGACTTGTCCGGAGCCGAGGGCATGGTCGGGCAGTTCATCAACACCCAGCCGGTGCGGCTCGCGGTCGAGCCGGACCGGGAAGCGCTGGACTGGCTGCACGACGTGCAGCGCGCGCTCGCCGACGCCCGCCAGTTCGAGTTCACCCCCCTGGTGGAGATCCACGGCGTCAGCGCGGCTCCCCGGGACCAGCCGTTGTTCGAGTCGGTGCTGGTGTTCGAGAACTACCTGGTCGAGCAACTGCCGGAAGCCGCGGCGGCGCGTCCCGCCGGGATGCCTGCGGTGGACTGGTTGCAGGGGCACGAGCAGACCAACTACCCGCTGACGCTGATCTCGGCGCCCGGCGAGCAGGTCCGGCTCCAGTTGCTCTACGACGGCGACCGCTACCGTCCGCAGACCGCACGGCGGGTGCTCGACCAAGTCCGCACCGCGCTGGCAGCGCTGGCGGACAATCCGCGGCGCACACTCGCGGACCTGCCGGTGCTGGCCGAGGACGAGGTCCGGCAGGTCCTGGTCGACTGGAACGACACCGCGGTGCCGTTCCGGCTGGACCTGACTTTCCCGCAGCTGTTCCAGGCACAAGCGGCGCGTACTCCGGACGCGCTCGCCGTGGCCGACGACGACCGTGAGCTGACCTACGCCGAACTGGCCGCGGCCGCCGCAGGCCTCGCGCACCGCTTGCGGGGCCTCGGTGTCGAGCCGGAGACCAGGGTCGCCCTGTGCCTGGACCGCTCGGTCGACCTGATCGTCGCGATCCTCGCGGTGTGGCAGGCCGGCGGCGCGTATCTCCCGGTGGACACCGCGCTTTCCGCGCAGCGCATCGCCTTCATGCTCGACGACGCCCGCGCGGCGGTCGTGGTCACCACCAGCGCGGCTCGCGCCGCCCTTCCGCCGACGGACGCACAGGTCGTCTGCGTCGACGCTGACCAGCCCAGCGCGGTACAGCCGCCGGACCCGCGGACCGGGCCGGACCATCTCGCGTACGTCATCTATACCTCCGGCTCCACCGGCAGGCCCAAGGGGGCGATGGTCGAGCAGCGCGGGATGGTCAACCACTTGCTCGCGAAGGTCCGCGCCCTCGGCCTTTCCTCGGACGACACGGTGGCTGCCACCGCGTCGCCGTCCTTCGACATTTCGGTGTGGCAGTTCTTCTCGGCGCTGCTGGTCGGCGGCAGCGTGCGGGTGTTCGCCGATCCGGTAGCCCACGATCCGGTGCGGCTGATGGCCGAGACCGCCCGCCGGGACGTGACGATTCTCGAAGTGGTGCCCTCGATGCTCCGTGCGATCGAGGCGTCCGAGACACCCGGGGAGCTGCCTGCGCTGCGGTGGCTGCTGCTGACCGGCGAGGCGCTGCCCGCCGACCTCTGCCGGACCTGGCTCGCCCGGCATCCGCGGATTCCGCTGCTCAACGCCTACGGTCCGACGGAATGCTCCGATGACGTCACGCACCACGTCATCGCGGCCCCGCCCGCCGCGGACGCTTCCGGAGTGCCGATCGGGACGCCGTTGCCGAACACGCGGCTGTACGTCCTGGACAACCGGCAGCGTCCGGTGCCGCTCGGCGCGCCCGGCGAATTGTGCGTGGGCGGCAGCGGAGTGGGCCGCGGGTATGCCGGACGGCCTGGCCGCACCGCGTCGTCGTTCGTGCCGGACCCGTTCGGGCCGCCGGGCACGCGGCTTTACCGCACCGGCGACCTGGTGCGCGCAGCGGTGGACGGCACGCTGGAATTCCTCGGCCGCATCGACCATCAGGTGAAGCTGCGCGGCTTCCGGATCGAACTCGGCGAAATCGAGGCGGTCCTGCACCGGCACCCGGCCGTGCGCGACGCGGTCGTCCTGCTCCGCGAGGACGTGCCGGGCAACCAGCAGCTCGTCGCGTACGCGGTGACCGGCTCCGCCGACCGGGACCTCCTGGCGCACTGCGCGGAGCACCTGCCCGGGTACATGGTGCCGTCGGCGTTCGTCCGGCTGGACGCGCTTCCGTTGACCCCCAACGGGAAACTGGACCGCCGCGCGCTCCCGCCTGCCGCCGGGGCCGCCGCGACCGCCGAGGCGGACCGGCCGCGACCCGGCATGGAGGAGCTGGTCGCCACCGTCTGGTCGGGCGTCCTCGGCCGCACGGACGTGAGTCGCCAGTCGGCGTTCTTCGCGCTGGGCGGGCATTCGCTCTCGGCGATGCGGGTGATCGCCCGCCTGTCTGCCTTGGTGCACGCGGAGCTCCCGCTCCGCGCCTTGTTCGACAACCCGACGCTCGCCGACTTCGCTCGGTTCGTCGAGCGTGCGCGGCTGGCGGACGACTCGGCGCCGGCGCTCGCCCCGGTCCCGCGCACTAGCGTCCTTCCGCTTTCCTTCGCACAGCAGCGTCTTTGGTTCCTCGACCGATGGGCGCCCGGAAGCTCGGCGTACAACCTGCCGATGGCAGTGCGCCTCACCGGCGACCTCGACGTCACTGCACTGGCCGACGCCGTGCGGAACGTCGTGCGCCGCCACGAATCCTTGCGCACCACGTTCTCCAGCGACGACGGCACGCCGTACCAGGTGATCGCCAAGATGCCGGAGGTCCGGCTGCCAGTGGTCGACCTGCGCGAACTCGACCGGGCGGACGCGCTCGCGCAGGCCCGGGCGCTGGCGAGGCGGGACGCCCGCGCGCCGTTCGACCTCGAAACCGGCCCGCTGCTGCGGACGGCGCTGGTGCGGCTGGCCGAAGACGCCCACGTCCTCCTGCTGAACCTGCACCACATCGTCAGCGACGGCTGGTCGTCCGGCGTGCTGGTCGCGGAGCTGAGCGAGAGCTACACCGCGGCGGTCGAACACCGGCCCGCGGTGCTGCCGGAACTGCCGGTGCAGTACCCGGATTTCGCGGTGTGGCAACGCGAACTGCTCAGCGGCGAGCGGCTGGAACGCGAGCTCGCGCAATGGCGGGAGAAGCTGGCCGGCGCGCCCGGGCTGCTTGCGCTGCCCACCGACCGGCCGCGGCCGGCGGTGCAGACCCACCGGGGCGCGAACCTCGCGGTCGACCTGCCCGCGCGGGTGGCGGCGGCCGCCCGGGAACTGGGCAGTGCGGAAGGCGCGACCGTCTTCATGGTCCTGTTCGCCGCCTTCGCGACCGTGCTGTCGGGCTACAGCGGCCAGCATGACTTGCTGATCGGCACCCCGATCGCCAACCGCTCGCGGCCTGAACTGGAGCCGCTGATCGGATTCTTCGCCAACACCCTGGTGCTGCGTGCCGACCTGACGGGCGCGCCCACCGGCCGGGAACTGCTCGCCAGGGTGCGCGAGACCACCGTGGACGCCTACACCCGGCAGGACGTGCCGTTCGAGCTGCTGGTCGACGCGGTGCAGCCGGAGCGCTCGCCGAGCCACAGCCCCTTGGTTCAGGTGTTGTTCGTGCTGCAGAACGCGCCGGCGGGCGGTGCGCCGTGGCCAGGACTGGAAATCAGCGCGCTGCACGACCAGCCGGCCGGTGACACCGCACGCTTCGACCTGACCCTCTCGGTGCGCGAATCCGCCGAAGGGCTGCACGCCAACGTCGAATACAACACCGACCTCTTCGACCAGGCGACGATCCGCCGCCTGATGCGCTCGTACGAAAGCGTGCTGGGGGCGCTGGCCGAGGACCCCGACCGGCGGGTGCCGGACCTGCCGTTGCTGCCCGCACCGGAACTCGCCGCGCAGGCCGTGCTCGCCGGTCCCGCCGCCGAACTGCCGGAGACCACCCTGGCCGCGCTGGTGCGCGCGCAAGCGGAGCGAACACCCGACGCGATCGCGGTGTCCTCGGCCGGGCGCGAGCTGACCTACCGGGCCTTGCGCACCAAGGCCGAGCGGCTGGCCCAGCGGTTGCGCGCGTCCGGGATCGGCCCGGAGGACCGGGTCGGCGTCTGCCTGGACCGGTCGCCGGAGCTCGTCGTCGCCGTGCTCGGCGTTCTGTTCGCCGCTGCCGCCTACCTGCCGCTCGATCCGGAGCACCCGGCGGAACGGCTCGCGTCGCTGCTGGCCGACAGTGCGGTCGCGGCGCTGGTCACCGACCAGGCGGTCG
The DNA here is from genome assembly GCF_006704225.1 of Amycolatopsis sp. Poz14. Taxonomy (NCBI): domain Bacteria; kingdom Bacillati; phylum Actinomycetota; class Actinomycetes; order Pseudonocardiales; family Pseudonocardiaceae; genus Amycolatopsis; species Amycolatopsis sp. Poz14. The sequence goes on along the minus strand of NZ_JACLHD010000001.1, from coordinate 5,997,169 downwards.
TGCCGGACATCGAAACGGTGCATCCGGGCGAGGGAGCCGATCCGCGAGGCGGACCGGAGGCGGTGCCGGACAATCTCGCTTACGTCATCTACACCTCGGGCTCGACGGGGCGGCCCAAGGCGGCGATGAACACTCACCGCGCGATCGTCAACCGGTTGCAGTGGATGCAGGACACCTACCGCCTCGACGGCGACGACCGGGTGCTGCAGAAAACGCCGGCGACTTTCGACGTGTCGGTGTGGGAGTTCTTCTGGCCGCTGCTGACCGGTGCGCGGCTGGTGCTCGCCGCGCCCGGAGGACACCGAGACCCGCGTTATCTGGCGGAGCTGACCGACGAACAAGCCGTCACCACGGCGCATTTCGTGCCGGCCATGCTCTCGGCGTTCGTCGAAACGCCCGAATCCGCCCGCGCGAGTTCCCTGCGCCGGCTGATCGCCAGCGGAGAGGCGCTGCCCGCGGAGGTCGTCCGGGCGGTCGCGGCGAGGTTGCCCGGCGTGCCCTTGCACAACCTGTACGGGCCGACCGAAGCCGCGGTCGACGTGACGCACTGGCCGTGCCCGCCGGACCCGATCGGCGCCGTGCCGCTCGGCGCGCCGGTGGCCAACACGCGGATCCACGTGCTGGACCGTTTCCTGCGGCCGGTGCCTGCCGGGGTTCCCGGCGAGCTGTGCATCGGCGGCGTGCAAGTCGGCCGCGGTTACCACGGCCGGCCGGGCCTGACCGCCGAGCGCTTCGTGCCCGACCCGGCCGGGACGTCCGGCTCCCGGCTGTACCGCACCGGCGACCAGGTGCGACTGCGCTCCGACGGGGTGCTCGAATTCCTCGGCAGGCTCGACCACCAGGTCAAGATCCGCGGCCTGCGCATCGAGCCCGGCGAAGTGGACGCGGTGCTCGAGGCGCATCCGGACGTCCGGGCAGCGGTCACCGTCGTGCACGGAACCGGCGACCAGGCGCGCCTGGTCGGATACGTCGTCACGGAGTCCGAAGTGGACGATGCGGGGCTGCGGTCGCACTGCGCTCGCACGCTGCCCGCCTACCTGGTGCCTGCCGTGTTCGTGCGGCTCACGGAATTCCCGTTGTCGCCCAACGGGAAGATCGACCGGAAAGCGCTTCGGCCGGTGGACGGCGACGAACTCGGCGGAGTTCCTTACCGGGTGCCCGCGACGCCCTCCGAGGAGAGGGTCGCGAAGGTGTGGCAGGTCGTGCTCGGCGTGCCCGAGGTCGGCGCGGACGACAATTTCTTCGCGCTCGGCGGCCATTCGTTGCTGGCGACCCGCGTGCACGCCCGGCTCCGCGCCGAATTCCAGTCCGACCTGCCACTGCGGGCGCTGTTCGAGCTGCCGACCGTGGCCGCGCTGGCCGCCGAGCTCGACCGCCGGTCCGCGGCCGGGCCCGCGGCGGACGCGGGCGCGATCCGGGCGGTGGGCCGCGACGGCTACCGCCGCCGGAAATCCGAACTCCGAATGCCGCGCGCGACCGCCCCGGCAGCGCAGCCCAGAGGGGGAGATGCGGGATGACCGACCTGCCCGGCACCGCCGAGCTGACTTACGGGAGCTACCTCGAACTGGACGCCCTGCTGCGGCTCCAGCGCCCGGTGAGCGAACCCGAGCACCCGGACGAACTGCACTTCATCGTCACCCACCAGGCGATGGAGCTGTGGTTCAAGGTGATGATCCACGAGCTGTACCGGGTTCTGCCCTGCCTGGCCGACCGGCAGTGGGCGCGTGCGGTCACCAGGATGCGCCGGGTCAACGAGATCTTCGCCGCCCAGACCGCGCAGATGCAGACGTTGAACACGCTGGAGCCGAGCGCCTTCCTGCAGTTCCGGCACGCGCTCGGCACCGCGAGCGGATTCCAGTCGGTGCAGTTCCGGGTGCTCGAGGTGCTGGTCGGTTTGCGCGAGCCGGGTTACCTGGCCCAGCTCGCCTCGGCCAGCAGCGGCGTGCTGCCGTCCGACGTGAGCGCCGCGCTCGCCGTGCCGAGCCTCGCCGAAGTGGCCGTCGGGGTGCCGCGCGCGGCTGGCGCCGAGGACTGGCAGGCGGTGTACGCGGAACCGGAGCGGCATGCCGCGCTGGTGCTGCTCGGCGAGGAACTGCTTGACCACGACCGGATGTGGCTGCGCTGGCGGCACGAGCACCTGTGCCTGGTCGAACGGATCATCGGCAGGCTGGTGCGCGGCACCGGCGGCGGATCGTCCGGCTATCTCGAAGGCCGGGCCGCGCAGCGGGTTTTCCCGTTCCTGTGGGACCTGCGGCGGCAGCTGACGTTGGCCACCGAAAAGAACACCGTGAAAGAACCGCGCCGCTGAGCGCGCCGAAGGAGGAACTGTGTTCGAGGACGACGACGAGACCACCATTTACCACGTGGTGGTCAACCACGAGGAGCAGTACTCGATCTGGCCCGCGGACCGGGAAATCCCGGCCGGCTGGCGCGACGAGGGCACCTCGGGCACCAAGAAGGAATGCTTGGCCCACGTGGACGAGGTGTGGACCGACATGCGGCCGTTGAGCCTGCGCAAGCAGATGGCCGCCGAGGCCGCGGCACAGTGAGCGCGGCCGCACTGCCCGGGTACTGCAAAGCCTTTGCGCTGGCCGACTTCCGCCGGTTCCCCGGCTGGGCCGCGGCGGCCGCGCCGGCGCAGGCCGGTCTCGGGGACGACGACCTCGGCTATCTCGGCGACGACTACGCGGTGCGCGCCGATCCGGTGACCGGCGAACCGCTGCTGTTCGGCGGCGACGCCCCCGGATGGCAGGAATTCTGCACCGCCGAGCTGGGTTTCGCGGTGCCCGCCGACCTCGCGGCCGCGGCTGATTCGGAAAACCAAGGAGGACAGCGCAATGGATGAACTGGTGCAGCGCCTTTCGGAGGGCACGCACCCGGTGGCCGTCGGCGGGCCGGTGGCGACGCTGGCCGAACTGCACCGCCGGGTCGACGAGCTGGGCTTCGTGTTCGTGAAGTTCACCGGGACCTCCGGCGGCACCGACCTCGGCGTCCGGCTCGACCGCGAACGCTGCGAGCTCGACGGCGCGGACTTCGCGCAGGGCACCGGCACCGTGCACTTGGAGGGCAGCTTGGTGCTCAACGACGAACCGGTGCGCTGCGTCGCGGACATCGACCTGGCCACACTGAGCGGGACCGGCCGGCTGCTGGCGACGACCGGCGCGGACGCGTGACCGACCACGCGCTGCTCGCGCGGCTGGAGGGGATCGGCGCCGGCTTCGCGCGCACTCCGGTGGCGCGGCTCTCGCACGAGCGGCTGCGGTTGTACGCGAAGCTCGAATTCCAGAACCCGACCGGCAGCGTGAAGGACCGCTCGGCGTACCTGATCCTGCGCCGCGCGGCCGAACGGGGCGAGCTGACGTCGGCCAGCGTGGTGGTGGAGTCCTCGTCCGGGAACTTCGCGATCTCGCTGGCGTCGTTCTGCCGAGCGGCCGGCCTGTCCTTCGTGCCGGTGATCGACCCGAACACCAACCAGTCCACCGAACGGTTCCTGCGCGCGGCGTGCGAGCGGGTGGAGAAGGTGGCCGAACGGGATGAAAGCGGCGGATTCCTGCTCAGCCGGCTGGCCGCGGTGCGCCGGCTGAGGGCGGGCTTGCCGGACGGGTACTGGCCCAACCAGTACGAGAACGCCGACGCCGCGGACGCGCACGAGCTGATGACCGGAGCCGAGCTGTGCGCGGCGCTGGAGCGGATCGACTACGTGTTCGTGGGGGTCGGCACCGGCGCGACGATCGCCGGCGTCGCCCGCTGCGTCAAACGACTGCGGTCGCGGGCGAAGGTGATCGCGGTGGACGCCGAGGGATCGGCGATCTTCGGCAGTCCGCCGCGCGCCCGGCACATCCCGGGGCTCGGCTCGGCGATCCGGCCGCCGATGGTGGACCGGGCCGAGATCGACGACGTGGTGCTCGTCCCGGAGACCGAAACCGTCGCCGCCTGCCACGCCCTGGTGCGCGAACACGGCATCTACGCGGGCGGGTCCACCGGCAGCGTCTACGCCGCGATCGAACGGTACTTCGCCGGGTATCGCGGTCCGGCCCCGGTGGTCGCCATGTTGTGCGCGGACCGGGGCACCGCGTACGCGGACACCGTCTACCGGCCTGGCTGGCTCGCCGAGCGCCTGCCCGAGCCGGTGCTGAGCATCTGAAAGGGATTCCCATGCCCGAGCTGGCGCCGCCCGAATTCACCGTCATCACCGGAAGCGACGCGCGCGAGCACCTCGACGCCGCGCGCCCGCAGTGCGCCGACGTGGTCCGCCGTGCCTACCTCGTCCACGCCGCGGGGGACTCGTCGCTGCCGCACAGCAGTTTCCTGCGGTTCCCGGGGCGCGCGTCCGACCGGATCATCGCGCTGCCCGGATATCTCGGCGGGGAGTTCGACGTCGCGGGGATCAAGTGGATCGCCAGCGTCCCCGGCAACAAGAACCACGGCCTGCCGCGCGCGTCGGCGGTGCTGCTGCTCAACGACCCGGCGACCGGATTCGCCTACGCCTGCATGGAATCCTCGCTGATCTCGGCGACCCGCACGGCCGGATCGGCCGTGCTCGCGGCCGAGGCGCTGACCGGCGGGCGGACCGCCCGCCGGATCGGATTCGTCGGCACCGGCCTGATCGCCGACCACGTGCGCCGGTTCGTCGCCGATCTGTCCTGGGACGTCGGCGGCTACCGGTTGTTCGACACCGACCCGGCGGCCGCGCACCGGTTCGCGGAGCGGCTGCCCGGCTCCGACGTCGTCGTCGCGGACAAGGTGTCCGGAGCCTTCGAAGACTGCGATCTCGTGGTGCTCGCCACCGTCGCGGGCAGCCCGCACCTGCACGATCCGGAGCTGCTCGCGCACCGGCCGACGGTGTTGCACCTGTCGTTGCGCGATCTGAGCGAAGACCTGGTGCTGGGCGTGCAGAATTTCACCGACGACATCGACCACGTGATGCGCGAGCGCACTTCGCTGCACCTGGCGCAGCAGCGGGTCGGGCACCGCGATTTCGTCGCAGGAACCCTCGCCGACGTGCTGAACGGCACGGTCTCCCGCGATCCGGAGCGGGCCGCGGTGTTCTCGCCATTCGGGCTGGGCGTGCTGGACCTCGCGGTCGGCTCCTGGCTCGCCGAGAGGGTGCGCGCGGCAGGCGCCGGGCAGTCCGTCGCGGGCTTCTGCCCGGAGGTCGGCTGGTGACCGGCATCGATCCGGGCGTGGAGCAGGACGTCTTCGTCCTGCCCTCGTCTTACGCGCAGCAGCGGCTGTGGTTCCTCGACCAGCTCGAACCGGGCAGCCCCGCCTACACCGTCCCGATGGCCGTGCGGCTGGCCGGCGAGCTCGACGCCCCGGCACTGCGCCAAGCGCTGCGCACCGTGGCCGGCCGGCACGAAACGCTGCGGACGACGCTGGCCGACATCGACCAGTCCGGCGTGCCGAGCCAGCTCGTGGCCCCGGCCGCCGACGTCGCGCTGCCGGCGATCGACCTGTCCGGCCTGCCCGAGGCGGACCGCGCCGAGGTCGCGGCGCGGCTGGCCGCAGCGGAAGCCACCGCACCGTTCGACCTGGCGACCGGACCGCTGCTGCGGGTCCGCCTGCTCCGTCTCGGCCGTGCCGACCACGTGCTGCTCACCACCATGCACCACGTCATCACCGACGGATGGTCGCTCGGAAACTTCGCCCGGGAGCTCGGCATCTGCTACCAGGCCGCCGTGGCGGGCAGCGAGCCGGAGCTGCCCGAGCTGCCCATCCAGTACGCGGATTACGCGGTGTGGCAACGGGAACAGCTCTCCGGCGCCGCGCTGGAACGCGAACTGGACTACTGGCGCGACCGGCTGGCCGGCGCTCCCGCGCTCCTCGACCTCCCGCTGGACCGCCCGCGCCCGCCGGTGCCTGCGTCGCGGTCCGCGCAGGTCGCCGTGCGCTGGCCGGCCGATCTGCGCGACGGCCTCGCAGCGCTCGGCCACGAGCGCGGGGCCACGCTGTTCATGGTGCTGCTGGCCGGTTTCAGCGCGGTGCTGGCCCGGCACACTGGTTCGCCGGACGTGGTCGTCGGCACCCCGGTCGCCGGTCGCGGCCGTCCGGAGCTCGACGGCATGATCGGCCTGCTGGTCAACACTCTGGCGCTGCGCACGGACGTCTCCGGCGACCCGGGTTTCGCCAGCCTGCTCGATCAGGTGCGGGAGAGCTGCCTCGACGCCTACAGCCACCAGGACCTGCCGTTCGAGCGACTGGTCGAGGCGTTGCGGCCGGAGCGGGACTCTCGGCACAACCCGGTGGTACAGGTGCTTTTCGCGCTGCAGAACACTCCGGCGGCGGACCGGGACTGGCCCGGGCTGCGGTCGGTGCTGTTCCGGCGGGAGCACCGCGGAGGCACGTCGAAGTTCGACCTCAGCCTGTTCGTCACCGAGATCGGTGCGGACGGCCTCGACGTCGTGATCGAATACGACGGAATGTTGTTCGAGCACGCGACGGTCGAACGCCTCACCGGACATCTCCGCACGCTGCTGGAGGCGGCCGTCGCGGATCCCGTCGCGCCGGTGAGCACGCTTCCGATGCTGAGCGCGGCCGAGTTGGACGAAGCGGCGCGGTTGGCCGACGGCGGCCCGGCGGGCAGCCGGACGCCCGTACCCGAGCGGTTCCGCGCCCAGGCGGCCCGCACTCCGGACGCGATCGCCGTGCGGTGCGGGGAAACCGCCGTGACCTACCGGGAATTGGACGAGCGCGCCAACCAGCTGGCCGGGCATTTGCGCGGCCTGGGCGTGCGAGCCGAAACCCCGGTGGCGGTCTGTCTCGACCGCACGCCGGAGCTGGTGATCGCGCTGCTGGCGGTGCTCAAAGCAGGCGGCGGCTACCTGCCGCTGGATCCGGCGTATCCGGCGGAGCGGCTGAACGCGATGCTCTCCGACAGCGGCGCCGAGATCGTCGTGACCCGTGATGCGCTGGCGGGTCGGTGGACCGGCAACGGAATGCGCACGGTCTCAGTCGACGGCGACGCGACGGCTATCGCGGCACAGCCGGCGGACCGTCCGGACGACGCGGTCTCGGGCGCGCAAACCGCATACGTCCTCTATACGTCCGGATCGACCGGCAAGCCGAAGGGCGTGCAGATCAGCCATGCCAACGTAGCGGCGCTGGTGGACTGGGCGAGTTCCGCGTTCCCGCTCGACGGATCGGACGGAATGCTGGCCGCCACGTCGGTGTGTTTCGACCTGTCGGTGTTCGAGATCTTCTTGCCGCTGACCCTCGGCGCGCGCGTCGTGCTCGTCGACAGTGCGCTGGCCATGCTGGACACGCCGCTGCCGGACATCACGCTGGTGAACACCGTGCCGTCTGTGCTCGCGGAAGTGTTGCGGGACGGGGGACTGCCGCCCGGCGCGCGCACGGTCTGCCTTGCCGGAGAACCGCTGCCGGGGTCGCTCGTCGACGCCGCGCACCAGCAGGCGGCCGTCGCAGCGGTGCACAACCTCTACGGGCCCAGCGAGGCCACCACGTACTCGACCGCGGCGCTCGTGCCGGCCGATGCCGAACTGCCGCCGCCGGTCGGGACACCGATCGCCGGAACCCGCGCGTATGTGCTGGACCAGTGGTTGCGGCCGGTGCCGCGGGGCGTCGCCGGGGAGCTGTACCTCGGCGGTGCCGGGGTAGCCCGCGGCTACTTCCGCCGGCCCGGGCTGACCGCGGACCGGTTCGTGCCCGATCCCTTCTCCGCCGAGCCAGGGGATCGGCTGTACCGGACCGGCGATCTCGCCCGGTGGCGCGGCGACGGCGAGCTTTCCTTCCTCGGCCGGCGCGACCACCAGGTCAAGCTGCGCGGGTTTCGGATCGAGCCCGGCGAGGTCGAGGCGGTGCTGCGCGCCCATCCCGCGGTGGCCGAAGCTGCCGTGCTGGTCCGCGAGGACGCTCCCGGCGACCGCCGGCTGGTCGCGTATGCGGTGCCCGGCGGCCCGGTGGCCGAAACCGAGCTGCGGGCGCACTGCGCCGACCGGCTGCCCGCCTTCATGGTGCCTGCCGCGGTCCAGCTGCTCGACCGGTTTCCCTTGAACCCCAACGGGAAACTCGATCGCGGTGCCCTGCCGGCTCCGGCGGGGCGGGACGAAGCGGCAGCCGAAGCGCAGCCGCCCGCCGACGCCGTCGAGGCGGCGGTTGTCCGGGTGTGGGAGGACGTGCTCGGCGTCGCGCCGATCGGGGCGCAGGACAACTTCTTCGCGCTCGGCGGCCATTCGCTGCTCGCGACGCAGGTCGCGGCCCGGCTGCGCGCGGACTTCGCGGTGGACCTGCCGTTGCGTGCTCTGTTCGACGCGCCGACTCCTGCCCGTCTGGCGCGCGCTCTCGCAGCGGCCGAGCCCGCGGCGGGACACGTCGCCGCGGTCGCCGAACTCCGCGGCCAGATCGACGCGCTGTCGCTCGAGGAGATCCTCGCGCAGCTGGAAGACGGCGAGTAGCCGATGACCGACCAGCACGTTCCCGACGCCCGGGCCGCGGAGGCCAAGCAGCGGCTGCTGGCGCGGCTGCTGCGCGAGCGGGGCATCGCGCTGCCCGACCCGGACCGGATCGTCCCGGCCGGCCGCACCGACGATCTGCCGCTCTCGTTCGCGCAGCAGCGGATGTGGTTCCTGGACCAGGTCGAGCCCGGACAGTCCACTTACCACATCGCGATGAGCGCCCGGATCGACGGACCGCTGCGGGCCGGCTCGCTGCGAGCGGGCCTGGAGTCCGTCCTCGCCCGGCACGACGCCCTGCGGTCGGCGTTCCACAGCAGAGAAGGCCTGGTGCGCCAGTCGGTCCGGCCTGCCGTGCCGACACCGATGTCGGCGGTGGACCTCTCCGGGCTGCCTTCGGCGGAGGCCGAGCGGGTGCTGCCCGGCCTGGCTGCCCGGGCCGCGCAGGCGCCGTTCGACCTGACCCGTCCGCCGCTGCTGCGGCTGACCCTTTTCCGGGTCTCCGCCCGCGACCATGTGATGGTGCTGGCGACCCACCACATCGTCAGCGACGGCTGGTCTCTCGGCGTGCTGGTGCGCGAACTGGGCGAGGTGTACCTGGCGCGCGCCGAGGGCCGTCCGCCCGCGCTCGCGGCGCTGCCGGTGCAATACCAGGATTACGCGGCCTGGCAACGGGACCGGCTGGCAGGCGACTGGATCGAAGGCGAGGTCGCCTGGTGGCGCGAAGAACTCGCCGGCGCGCCGGATCTCGCCGATCTGCCCGCGGACTTCCCTCGGCCCCCGGTGCAGAGCTTCCGCGGCGCGACAGTCGCGTTCACCTGGCCCGGCGAGCTGGTCGAGCGGCTGCACGCACTTGCCCGCAGCCAGGACGCGACGCTCTTCATGGTGCTGCTGGCCGGTTTCTCGGCGGCGCTGGCGCGCTACACGCGGCAAGACGACGTGGTGGTCGGCACCCCGGTGGCAGGCCGCACGCGGTCCGAACTGGCCGGGTTGATCGGATTGTTCGTCAACACGCTCGCACTGCGCACCCGGTGCGACGACTCCGCGGATTTCCGATCGCTGCTCGCGCGGGTGCGGCGTACGTGCCTCGACGCGTTTTCCCACCAGGACCTGCCTTTTGAACGCCTGGTCGAGGCGTTGCGTCCGGACCGTTCGCTCAGCTACAGCCCGCTGGTGCAGGTGTTCTTCGACGTGCAGAACACGCCCGGAGGAGAGGTCGAGTGGCCGGGGCTGCGGCTTCGTCCCTTCGCCGGCGGGGAGGCGTTGCTCGGCACCACCGCGAAATTCGACCTCAGCATGTCGTTGCGCGAGACGCCGGACGGCCTCGAAGGCACGCTGGAGTACAACACCGATCTGTTCGCCGCCGGCACCGTGCAGCGGATGGCCGAGCATTGCCGGAACTTGCTGTCCGAGGCAGTCGCCCGCCCCGCGGAGCCGATGCGGAGCCTGTCGATGCTGGCCCCGGGCGAGCGGACGCGCGCCCTCGCCGCGGCGCGTCCGGACCGGCCCGTCCGACCTGGACGGTCGCTGCACGAACTCGTCGAGCAGCACGCCGCACTTCGCCCGGACGCCGTCGCGGTGACCGGCGACGGCCGGACTCTGACCTACGCCGCGCTCAACGCCGCGGCGAACCGGCTGGCGCGTGCGTTGCGCGAGCGCGGGGCCGGGCCGGAAACCCGGGTCGGCGTGCTGCTGCGCCGGTCCCCGGACCTGATCGTCGCGGTGCTCGCCGTGCTCAAGGCCGGCGCCGCGTACGTCCCGGTGGATCCGGACCACCCGCGGGAACGGCAGGCGATGCTGCTCTCCGACGCGGGCGCGGACTTGCTGATCGCCGAGGAAGCGCTGAGTGACTTCCCGCTGGTCCGGCCGCGAGCACCCGAGCACTCCGCCGGTAACCTGCCGGGCCGCGCGAAGCCGGGCAATCTTGCGTACGTGGTTTATACCTCCGGCTCGACCGGGCGCCCGAAGGGCGTGCAGGTGACCCATCGAAATCTCGCTTCCGCCATCGAGGCTTGGCACGCTGCCTATGACCTCGTCCCGGACGACCGTCACCTGCAAATGGCCAGCGCCGCCTTCGACGTCTTCACCGGCGATGTGGCCCGCGCGCTCGGCTCGGGTGCGACCCTCGTGCTCTGCCCGCGGGATCTGCTGCTGGAGCCGGCTTCGCTCGCCGAGTCGACGGACGCGCACGGCATCACCTGCGCGGAATTCGTCCCCGTCGTGCTCCGGCACGTCGCCGCCGCCCTGCGCGGCCGACGGCTCGGCGCCCTGCGGTTGCTGATCTCCGGCGCGGACGCGTGGCCTGCGCAGGAGTACGCGCGTGCGCGGGAGATCGTCGGACCGGGCGGCCGGGTGGTGAATTCCTACGGGGTCACCGAAGCGACCATCGACAACACCTGGTTCGAGTCGGACTCCGGGCCGGAAGGCGCGCTCACCCCGATCGGCGGTCCGCTCGGGCACAGCCGGACGCACGTGCTGGACCGCCACGGCAACCCGGTTCCGCCGGGGGTGCCGGGGGAACTGTTCCTCGGCGGCGACGCAGTGGCTCGCGGCTACCTCGGCCGGCCAGGCCTCACCGCCGCCCGGTTCGTCCCGGACCCGTTCGGCGAGCCCGGCACCCGGTTCTACCGCACTGGCGATCTCGTGCGCCGGAACGCCCGCGGCGACCTCGAATTCCTCGGCCGGGCCGACCATCAGGTCAAGATCCGCGGGCACCGGGTCGAACCCGGCGAGGTCGAGGCGGTGCTCGATGCCCACCCAGCGGTTTCCGGCTCCGTCGTCGTCGCGCGCGCCGAGTCAGGGGCCGACGCCCGGCTGGTCGGCTACGTCGTGGCCGCACCCGGTGCCGAACGCGGCGGTCTCGCGGAGACACTGAGGGCACACGCGGCGCAGAGCCTGCCGCCCTATCTCGTGCCTTCGGCAATTGTGCTGCTGGACCGGATGCCGTTGAGCGCCAACGGAAAGGTGGATCGCCAGGCGTTGCCCGCACCGCCCGCTCCCGAGTCCGCCCCGGTGCGCACCGCTCCGGCGACGCCTGCCGAGCAGGCGGTCGCGCAGGCGTGGGCCGAGGTGCTCGGCCTCGACACGGTCGGCGCGGAGGACAACTTCTTCTCCCTCGGCGGCGACTCGATCGTGAGCCTGCAGGTGGTCGCCCGGATCCGCGCCGCGGGCTGGGCCGTGACACCGAAGCAGGTGTTCGAACATCAGACGGTGCGGGCGCTCGCCTCCGCCGCACGGGAGATCGCGGAGACCGATGTCCAGCAGGCAGAACAGGGTGTGGTGACCGGCCCGGTGCCGCTGACGCCGATCCAGCTCGCCATGCTGACCGAGCAGCGCCCGCCGGTGCCGGACCACTACAACCAGGCCGTTCTGCTGCGGGCGCGCCGCCCGGCGCCGCCGTCGGCCGTGGAAGCGGCGCTGCGCGAACTGTTGCGGCACCACGACGCCCTGCGGCTGCGCGTCGAGCGGGCCGGCTCGGGCTGGCGGCAGGAACAGGCCGGGCTCTCCGGGATCCCGGAGCGGATTCTGACTGTGGAGGACCTTCGCGCGGTTCCGGAAGCCGACCGGCCTGCCCGGATCGCGGCATCGGCGGAACGCGCGCAAACCAGCCTCGACCTCGCGGCCGGCCGGCTGGTCGCCGCGGTCTATTTCGACCTCGGACCGGACGACTGCCGCCTGCTGGTGGTGGTGCACCACGTCGCGGTGGACGGTGTGTCCTGGCGCATCCTGCTCGAAGACCTCGAAGCGGTGATGGCGCGGGGTGCGTCCGCGCTGCCGCCGAAAACGACCTCGTTCCGCGAGTGGGCACACCACCTGCGCCGCCGCGCGCGGAGCTCGGAGATACGCGGGGAAGCGGACTACTGGGCCGGACTCGCCGGCACCGCGGCGATTCCGCTCGACCTGCCGTCCGCCGAACCGCCCACTGTGTCCACAGTGGACGTTGTGCGCACGAGGTTCGGCGCCGACGAGACGGCCGCCCTGCTGCGCGAAGTGCCGCAGGCATATCGGACCCGGGTCAATGACGTCCTGCTCGCCGCGCTGGGACAGGCGCTGGGCGAGTGGCTCGACTCGTCGCGGGTGCTCGTCGAGCTGGAAAGCCACGGCCGCGACGCCGCACCCGACGACCTCGACCTGTCGCGCACGGTGGGCTGGTTCACCAGCTTCCACCCGGTGCTGCTCGAGCTGAGTTCGGACGACGATCCGGGCGCGCTCCTGAAGCGGGTCAAAGAAGCGCAGCGCGCGGTGCCGCGCGGTGGCATCGGCTACGGGCTGCTGCGCTACCTCGACGGCACGCCGGAGCTCCGCGCCGCGCACCGCCCGCAGGTCGCGTTCAACTACCTGGGCCAGTTCGACAGCTCGTTCCAGCCCGGCTCATGGTGGGAGCCCGCGCCGGAACCGGCCGGGCGGATGCACGACCCGAACGAGCCGAGGGAGAACCTGCTCGACGTCACGGCCGCGGTCAGCGGCGGACAGCTCGAAGTCGCCTGGGGCTACAGCACCACCGTGCACCGCCCGGAAACGATCGAAGCGCTCGCCGCTTCCTTCGCCGACCGCCTGCGCGCCCTCGTCGCACACTGCTGTGCGCCGGGGACCGGCGGCTGGACGCCGTCCGATTTCCCGCTGTCCGCCTTGGACCAGGAAGCACTCGACCGGGCGCTGGCCGGCATGGACGGCGTCGCGGACGTCTACCCGCTGACCCCGATGCAGGAAGGCATGGTCTTCCACAGCGAACAGGGCGGCGGGCTTTACGTCGAACAGTTCACCTGCCGCCTCGAAGGCCCGTTGGACCCGGCAGCGCTGCGCGCGGCGTGGGAAGCGGTCGTGCAGCGGCACCCGGTGCTGCGGACTTCCGTGCACTGGTCGGGTCTGCCCGCTCCGGTGCAAGTGGTGCACGACTCGGTCTGTCCGGAGTGGACGGAGCTGGACTGGCGCGACACGCTCTCCTCCGAGCACCAACGCCGGCTCGACCAGTTCCTGGCGGACGACCGCGCACGCGGGTTCGCGCTGGACCGCCCGCCGTTGTCGCGCTTCGCGCTGATCCGTCTCGCAGCCGACGACCACCGGTTCGTCTTCAGCCATCATCACCTGTTGCTGGACGGCTGGTCCTTCCCGAGAGTCACCGGCGAGGCATTCCAGAGATACGAGGCCGCGGTCCGCGGCGTGCCGGCGGAACTCGCGCCCGCGCGGCCGTTCCGCGATTATCTGGGCTGGCTCGGCGAGCAGGATCCGGCGCGAGCGGAGTCGTACTGGCGCGAGCTGATGGCCGGCTACCGGCCGCCGGCCGAGACCGGCCGCGAGAACGGCGGGGAACCGGGTTGCCAGGAAGCCGAGCTCCCGGCGGCATCGACCAGCAAGCTCGCCGAACTCGCGAGGCGTTGCCACGTCACCCTCAACACCGTGGTGCAAGCGGCGTGGGCAGTGCTCACCGCGCTGCGGCTCGGCTCCGACGACGTGGTGTTCGGCATGACGGTTTCCGGGCGTCCGCCGGAATTGCCCGGCGCGGACGACATCGTGGGCCTGCTGATCAACACCGTGCCGGTCCGGGCGGTCCTCCGGACCGGGCAGCCAGTCGGCGAGTGGCTTTCCGACGTCCAGCGGCAGCTCACCGAATCGCGCCAGCACGAGCACACGCCGCTGGCCCGCATCCACGCTCTCAGCGAGGCGCCGCGGGCCCGTGCGTTGTTCGACAGCGCGGTCGTGTTCGAGAACTATCCCGCGTCTCGCACCGGCAGCGATGACGAGACCGGTCTGCGCGTCCGTGACGTGCGGACCGACGCGCAGACCAACTATCCGCTGACTCTCGCCGCAGCACCGGGCGAGGAACTGCGACTGCAGCTGTGGCACGAGCGAGGGCGCTTCGACGGCGACGCGGCACGAACGCTGCTGGACCGGCTTGTCCGGATTCTCGACGGCATGGCCGAGGCGCCCGATGCGCCGGTGGAGAACCTGATGGCGCTCCCGGCCGACCAGCGCCGGATCATCCTGGAACAGTGGGGCCGGACGCCGGGCAGGCCGCCTGCCGGCCAGTGCGTGCACGAGCTGTTCGCCGGCCAAGCGGCCCGCACCCCGGACGCGCCCGCCCTGCGGCACCGGGGCGGAACGGTCACCTACCGGGAGCTGGACGAACGGGCGAACCGCCTGGCGCACTGGCTGCGGGCGGCCGGGGTCGGCCCCGAAGACCGGGTCGCCCTGCTCCAGCAACGCGGAGTGGAGCTGATCGTTTCGACGCTGGCGGTGCTCAAGGCCGGCGGCGCGTACGTTCCGCTGGACGCCCGCAGTCCCGACGACCGGCTGGCCGCGATGGTCCGCCGCTGTGCGGTGAAAGCCGTCCTCACTGACCGAGCCTCGGCGGCCCGGAACGTCGCCGGATCCGCCGCGGTGCGCGTGGTCGACACGGCAGCGGAGCGGACCGATTTCCCCGTGGCCGCACCGGATCTTCCGGTGCACCCGGCCGGCCTCGCCTATGTGATGCACACGTCCGGTTCCACGGGCGCGCCGAAGGGCGTCGCCGTCACGCACGCGGACGTCGTGGCTCTGGCCGCCGACTCGTCCTGGGCCGATGGCCATCGGCGGGTCCTTTTCCACTCGCCGCACGCATTCGACGCGGTCACCTACGAGGTCTGGGCGCCGCTGCTGTCCGGCGGCGAAGTAGTCGTCGCGCCGGCCGGCGACCTCACCATCGACGACCTGGGCGAACTCGTCGCCGAGCACCAGGTGACCGCGGCTTTCCTGACCTCCGGGCTGTTCCGCGTGCTTGCCGACGCCGCACCGTCCGCGCTGGCCGGTCTTCGCGAACTGTGGACCGGCGGCGACGCGGTGCCCGCCGACGCCGTGCGCCGCGTGCTGGCCGCATGCCCCGGCCTCGCGGTGACGGACGTCTACGGGCCGACCGAAACCACGACCTTCGCCACTCGGTTCCGGATGACCGACAGCGAGACCGTGCCGTCGCCGGTCCCGATCGGCCGTCCGCTGGACGGCATGGCCGTGCGAGTTCTCGACACGCGGCTGCGGCTGGCGCCGCCCGGCTCGGTCGGCGAATTGTTCGTCGCCGGCGCGGGGGTGGCCCGCGGCTACCTCGGCCAGTCCGGCATGACCGCCGACCGGTTCCTGCCGGACCCGTTCGGCGAACCGGGCTCTCGCATGTACCGGACCGGCGACCTGGTGCGTTGGACCGCAGGCGGCGTGCTGGACTTCGTCGGCCGGACGGACGACCAGGTCAAGATCCGCGGCTTCCGGGTCGAGGTCGGCGAAATCGAAGCGGTGCTGCGCGCACACCCCTCGGTCCGGGAGGCGCTCGTCGTCGCGCACCGAGACGAACGGGCAGGCTGGCGCCTCGTCGCGTACGTCGTGGGCGACAGCGATGCGGACGACTTGGGGGCGCACTGCCGCTCGGCGCTGCCGGACTACCTGGTCCCCTCAGCAGTGCTGACCCTGGGCGAACTTCCGTTGACACGCAACGGAAAAATCGACCGGGACGCGCTGCCCGCGCCGGTCGGTCCGACGCTCGCGGCGGAGCACGTCCCGCCGCAAACCCCTGTGCAGGCAGTGATCGCCGCGGTCTGGCAGGACGTGCTGGGAGTCCCGCGCATCGGCGCGCACGACAACTTCTTCGACGCGGGCGGGCATTCCATGGTCGCGCTGCGGCTGGTGGGGGAGTTGCGCCGGATTCTCGGCCGCGCAGTGTCGCTGGCCGACCTGTACGGCAACCCGACGCCCGCGGAACTCGCCGAGGCACTGGAGCAAACGCGCGAGGGCTGGCCGCGCTCGATTATCACGTTGCGCGCCGGAACCGCCGAGCCACCGCTGTTCTGCATGCACCCGAAGAACGGAACCGTCTTCTGCTTCACCTCGCTGGCCCGCGTACTGCCCGGGGAAAGCCCGGTCTACGGCGTGCAAGCGCACTCCCTCGAACTGGCGCGCGCACCGCACGAATCGATCGAGGAGATGGCTGCCGCGTATGTGGCGGACATCCGGAAGGTGCAGCCGGAGGGCGCGTATCACCTGTGCGGATACTCGCTCGGCGGCCTGATCGCGTACGAGATGGCCCGGCAATTGCGCGCGGCCGGGCACGAGGTGGCGCGTCTGGTTCTGCTCGACAGCAGTCCCGACCTCGGGCCGGACTTCCCGTCTCTCGCCGAGTTCGAGGCGATGGACGACGTGCGATTCCTCGCAAGCGAGTTCGCCGAACACCTGCCAGTGACCGAAGCGCGGTTGCGCGCGCTGCCCGAGGACGAACGGCTGCCGCACGTGGTCGCGCTGGCCGACGAAGCGGGTCTGCTGGCCGAGCACATGGACCTGCGCACGATGCGCCAGTACGTGGACATCGCCCGCGCGCACACGCGAGCTGCGCTGGCCTACCGTCCCCGACCCCACGCCGGAGCGGCGTTGCTGCTGCGCTGCGCCGACCCGGACGAACCGCCGGACAGCGATCCGGCGTGGGGCTGGGGCGAGCTGGCCCGCGGCGGCCTCGAGGTCCGGCTGGTGCCGGGCAGCCATCTGACCATGCTCGACCCGCCGCACGTCGCGGCACTGGCCGAGCACCTGCGCACTCCGCCGGCCGGCGGACGGCCCCCCAGCGAGAACGGACAGGCGATGCGGACATGACTTCCGAGAGCGGCAAGGCCGTCGAGGTGACCGGGCTGACCAAGGTCTACCGCGCCGGATCGGGAACGCGCCGGGTGGTCGACGGTCTGCACCTGGCCATCGAGCACGGCCAGGTGCTCGGCCTGCTCGGCGTGAACGGGGCGGGCAAGACGACCACCATCAAGATGATCTGCGGGCTGGTCACCCCCACCTCGGGCGAGTTGCGCGTGAACGGCTGCGACGTGCGCCGCTCGCGGCGGCGCGCGATGGCGCAGATCGGTGCGGTGCTGGAAGGCACCCGCAACATCTACTGGCAGCTCTCGGCATGGGAGAACCTTCGGTACTTCGCCCGGCTCAAGGGTTGCCGGGGCACGGCCTGGCGGGAGCGAGCCGAGCAGCTGCTGCGCGACCTGGAGCTGTGGGAGCGCAGGCACGAGCCGGTCACCCGGTTTTCCCGCGGCATGCAGCAAAAAGTGGCGATCGCCTGCGCGCTGATCGGCGACCCGCCGGTGATCCTGCTCGACGAGCCGACGCTCGGACTGGACGCGCAGGCCTCGCGCACCGTGCGGCTCTGGGTGGACCGGCTGGCCCGAGAGGAGGGCCGCACCGTGCTGCTCACCTCGCACCAGCTGGAGGTCGTCCAGGACCTGTGCGACCGGGTGGCGGTGATCCACCAGGGCCGGATGCTGATCGACAAGCCGGTGAAGGAACTGCTGGCGCTGTTCGGCAAGGACAGCTACGAAATCCGGCTGGGCGGGCATCTCGACGCCCGCGAACCGGCCTGGCGGGACCTGGAGGTCACCGCGCGGGACGGCGAGATCACCCTCTCCGGCGAGATCAACGACCAGGAGGAACTACACGAACTCCTGGCGCACGCGCGCAGCCGGTCGCTGACCGTGCTCGGGATCAATCGCCTCGAGCCGACACTGGAGGAAGTCTTCTTGCGAGTGGTCCAGGACGAGCAGGAGCTGCGACGATGAGCGCGGCGGTGCACGTGGTGCTGGCCGAGGCGCGCAAAGGCCTGCGCGTCAACTGGTACTACAAGTTCAACATGGTGATGCAACTCGTCACGCTCACTGCGATCTTCCTTTTCCTGGTGTTCTTCCTCGGCCACGGTTCGATGGACCCCGGGCAGCTCACCTCGGCCCTGCTGGGCTACGTGGTGTGGTTCTACGCCGTCAACATGGTCAGCTGGGTGGGCATCGATCTGGTCAGCGAGGCGCAGACCGGCACGCTGGAACAGATGTGCATGTCGGTGAGCCAGCCGGAACTGCTGCTGGTCGGCAGGGCGGTCGCGGCGCTGGTCACCACCACCGGACTGGTCGCCGTGCTCGACTTGGTGCTGCTCGCGAGTTTCGGCGTGTCCGTCCCGGTGTCCGGCGGCGGCTTGCTGATGCTCGCCCTGACCTTGACCGGCCTGTTCGGCTTCGGCCTGATGATCGGCGGTGCGATGCTGGTCTTCAAGCACGTCGGGGCGCTCGCGAACCTGATGATCAACATGATCATCTTCACCAACGGCACGCTGCTGCCGGTGGACGAGTTCCCGCGCTGGCTCACCACGATCGCCAACAGCCTGCCCAGCACGCAAGGGGTCACCATGCTCCGCGAATCGGTGCTGCAGGGCCGGTCGCTGGCCGCGATGTGGTCCGACGGCGGACTGCCCGGGCTGCTCCTGAACACCGGGATCTACCTCGGGCTCGGCGTGCTGGTGTTCGAGGTGGGCATCCGCAGGGCACGGGTGCGCGGGTCGCTCGGCCAGTACTGAGCGGAGCTCCCGAACGGCGCCGCAGGGGCCGGAGCGGAACCGTTCGCCGCCCCGCCCCGCATCCCGTCTCGGTGCGCAGCGATCCGGCAAGGCCCCTTGTGGCAACACGGTTCCCGCAAGGGGCCTTGCCGGTTTCCCAGTCCGGCCAGAGCATTTCGCGGATCTCATGCCGGAGCAGGAGCCGCGAAAAGTGCGCCGCACCCACCGGTGCGGCGCACGTGCGGTTTCGCCGGTTCAGCTCGCCAGCGCGGGCTGCTCCCGGACCGCCTCGATCACCTGGTTGCCGCGCCGGTAGCGGAACACGATCCGGGGCGCGGGGCCTGCCGGGTCCAACACCATGCTCTGTTCGTGCGTCCAGCACAGCGGACGGAACTCGCGGTCCCCGATGTGGGCGAGCGCGGTCTCGTGCTCGCCCAGCCGCAGGACGAGCCGGTCGTCCTGTACTCGCAGTTCTGCTTCGGCGTCCTCGCCGGAATCCCATTCTTCCGCGGTGGGCAGTTCCGGATGCGGTTTCAGGAAAGCGGCCGGCATCCGGATCGTTCCGTGCACGCTGCGCAGCTGACCCGGCAGCGCGCGTTCCTCCCGGAAGAACAGCACCTCGTCCTCGGCAATCTGCGCGCGTACGTCCGGCGGGAAGAGGTCGAAAAGCCCGGGCGCGACATAACAGTCGATGATCAGGTGGACACGCGCCGCGGAACCGCGATTGTAGAGTGAATGCGGAAGCCCGAAATTCGCGTACCAGAATTCGCTCGGCTTCCACCGCTGGTCAGCGCCGTTGATCGTCAGCACCGCGTCGTCGCTGGTTTCCACCGGAATGTGCAGTCGCACCCATCCGACCGGCAGGCCGTACGGGCTGTCAGTGTGTTCTTGCACTTCCGCGCCTGCTGCCAGCGAACTGAACCGCACGCCGCGGATCGGCACGTCCATGCTGTCGAGGATTTCCCGCACGTACGGGGTCAGTTCCAGGTAGGACGTGTCGGCGAAGTCCTCCAATCCGCCCGCGTTGCGGCCGATTTTCTCCAGGTCGCCGCCAGGGCAGCGCAGCACCAGGACATCCCAGCCGGTCTGCTCGCCCTCCGCCGGCTCCGCGTCCGCGGCGGCCGGGTTGGCATGGATGAGGAAGTGCTTCTCCACCGCGGCCAAGTCCGCGCGCAGCCGCTCCGGCTCGATGACGGGCAGCAGCTTGACCGCATCCGGCGGGCCTGCTGGCCGGGTTGCCGTGGACGTTCCCATGTGCTCGCCTTTCACCGGTGCGCAGCCGGATATCGGGGATTCGTCGGAAGCGCGGCGGCGCGGCCATTCACGCCGTGCGCATTATGCCGGTCATCGTACTACGGAAAAATGGCGCGCGGGACAGTTTTCCGATTGCGGCGAATTACGGTTATTGCGCTCGCCGGCCGCGCCGGAGACGAACTCGGCGTATGCTGGCGGGCGATGGCAAATCCCGAACCGCTCGGCGCGGGAAGCGTGATGTGGGACATCGCGGGGGAGCTGCGCGCGTTCCTCGTCATTCCCTCCACTCTGCTGCTCCAGGTGATGCATCCGGTGGTCGGGGCGGCGGTGAGCGCGCATTCGGCGTTCCGCACCGACCAGTGGGGCCGGGCGAGCCGCACGTCGGATTCGATGCTGCGCTACATCTATGGCGGCGAACTGGCCCTCGCCGAGGCGCGCCGGCTGCGCGAGCTGCACAAGCCCTTCCATGGCGTGGACGAGCACGGCCGCCGCTACCACGCACTGAACGGCGCGGCCTACGCCTGGGTTAACGCGACGCTGGCAGAGCGGTACCTGACGTCGTGCGAGCTGTTCGGGCCGGAGCTGTCGGCGCGGCAACAAGAACGGCTGTACGCCGATTCCGTCCAATTAGGACATGTACTGGGCGTTCCCGGCCGCGAGATGCCGCCCACGCTGAACGAGTTCCGAGAATACTTCGCGACCATGATCAGCGGGTGCCTCGAACGCTCGGACGCGGCGCTGGCTGTGCTGTCGGACTTGCGCGATCCGCCGCCGCCACCGGCTGTGCCGCCCGCGCTGTGGCGGCGGCCCGGCCGGATTCTCGGCCGTGCCGCCGGTTTCGTCACCGCCGGCACGTTGCCACCCGAAGTGCGTGATGTGCTGAAGTTGCGCTGGACACCCGCGGACCAGCGCCGCTTCGAGCGGTTCGCGGCCGGTGTCCGCACCTGTGCGCCCTGGTTGCCGGAGAGGCTGCGTTACGTCCCGGCAGTACGGAAAATTCGCAGGCGGGCGGCCCGGGCAGGGGAGCCCCGGACCGCCCGCGTAGCGGATGAATCAGGTGCGGAGTGAGGCGGCCCGTCGACGGCCTCCGCGGGGCATGCCGGCCGCCGCGGCGAACGCCAGCAGGCCGATCAGCAGTGCGGTGATCAGCGTGATGCTCGCGTATGTTCCGACAGAATCGACTTCCGCTCGGTGGCCAAGCAACTGCCAGATCCGGTCGCGCAGCACCGCCGCGGCCGGAAGCGTCAGCGCTCCCGCGATCACCGCGACGCGGGCGGCCCGCCGGATGCGGCCGGGGCGGGCCGGCTCCGCGCCCCGGGGCACCGCGATGTGCAGGACGGTGTTCGAAATCAGGCAGAACGCGAGGAATCCGCCGAACGCGACGAGCACGCTCATGCCGTACAGCAGTGGGGTTTCGCCGCCCTCGCCGAGCGCCTGCATCGAGGCGACCCCGATGCCGGCGAGTGCGCTGAGCAGCACCGCGGACGCGACGATGTGGTCGCGCACGAATCCGAGCGGCCGGTCGATACGCACGCGGGCGATGCGGTGGACCAGTTCGGCCAGGTCGTCGAGCCAGTCGCCGTCGGGACGGCCGGATTCGGTCTGCGGCAACTGCCGCAGCGCCGTCCGGTGCAGCGCGAACGACGCCGCGGCCAGCAGTGCCAGCGGGACCAGGCTCGCGATGAGCCCCGGCGTTTTCTCATCCCACCGGTCGCGGTCGGCCGCCAGCACGGTCGCGACGACGTCGGTCAGGACGGTCAGCGCGACCAGTGCCGAGCTGACCAGGCAGCCGCGCGCGAGCTGGTTGATCCGGAACACCGGCTGCGGCTGCCCGCGCCGCCACAGCGAGGCTCGCACGACGAGCAGCGCGGTCATCGCGGGCACCAGGAACTCGGTGAACGAGATCATCCCGTGGTACGGGTCGTCCTGCCACGGCGTGCTGGCGCTGATGCTGGGGAACTGGGTGGTCGCGTACGCCCAAGCGGTGAACACGACCCCGGTGAGGACGCTGCACCACAGCGCCCACGCGGCGGGACGGCGGGCCGGGTGCCCGGCCGGGATTTCCAGTGCGTCTGTCGTCACGGCGAACACCTCGTCAGCTGTTGATGTCGCGTCGGGCGAACAGGACCAGCGCCACGACGTCCAGCAGGATGAACGGCACGGTCGCGTGCAGGACCGCGGCGGCCGGGCCGGTGTGGTAGCCGATCACGCCGAGAGTGAAGTCCTGCAGCAGGTTTCCCGGCAGCCACTGGTCCAGTGTCTCCGACCGGCCCTGAAGCACCTTCTCCGCGGGAAGCACCCAGGCGATGGTGATGGCCAGCGCCGCGGGCACCGACCGGGTCAGCACGCCGACGGCGTGCCCGAAAATGGTGAGCGCCACGCAGGCGAGCGCGAACTGCCCGGTCGCCACGGCCATGTCCCGCGCGGTCGCGGCTTCGCCGAAAAGCCCGCTGGCCGCGTACGAAACCAGGCCGATCAGCACCGCGGCGCCGAGTGCCACAGTCACCGAGGCGGCGAGCTTGCCGGCGAACACCGAGAGCCTGGACGGCCGCGAGATCAGCCACGGCCGGATCGTGCCGGTAGAGAAGTCGTTGGCGGCCACCACCGCGCCGCGGCCCATCAGCAGCGTCGCGGTCAGGATCGCCACCTCGCGGAAACCCCACAGCGGCGGATGGCCCTGCGGGCCGGCATTGCTCATCGAAAACAGCGTGAAAACTATGCACAGCAGCAAGAACACCAGGGTGGTGCGGCTGCGCGCGCGCAGGAGTTCGGCGCGGTAGGTGGTCATGAGCGGGCTCCGGCGATCGCGATGTGGAAGGCTTCTTCGAGGGTCGGTGCGAGGTGGGTCAGTTCGATCAGTTCGATGTCGGCTTTGACCGCGGTGCTGAAGATCTGCTGGGCGATGGAGTCGGCCGCGCCGTCGGCGACCGCCCGGATGCCGTCGTCGGTCTGCGCGGCGTCGATGTGTTTCTCCCGCAGCAGAGCGGTCAGCCGCGCGGTGTCCGCCCCGTCGGAGCCGGCGACCCGCACCCGCAGCGTCGGCGGGCCGACGAACGAATCGAACGGGCCGTCGTAGAGGATCCGCCCGCCGTGCAGCAGGGCCAGCGCATCCGCGGTGCCTTCGAGTTCGCGCAGCTGGTGGCTGGAAACCACCACCGCGGAGCCCTCGTCGGCGACCGTCCGGATCATCGCGCGCAGCTGCACGATGGCTTCCGGGTCGAGGGCGTTCGTCGGCTCGTCCAGCAGGAGCAGATCCGGCGATCCCAGCAGCGACTGCGCCATCGCGACCCGCTGCCGGTAACCCTGCGAGAGCGTGCCGGCGCGACGCTTGAGCACGTCGCCGATCTGCGCGAGCTCCACCGCGCGGGCCACCTGGGCAGCGTCCGCTCCGGTCAGTATCCGGTGCATCTCCAGGTTGCGCCGGACGGTCAGCCCGTTGAACAGCGCGGGGGCTTCGATCATCGCCGAGAGCGCGCGGCCGCCGTCGCGGGACGGCCGCACCGTCACGGTGCCCTCGGTCGGCCGGATGAGCCCGGTGACGATGCGCATGAGCGTGGACTTGCCGGCTCCGTTGAGCCCGACCAACGCGGTGACCTGGCCGCGCAGCGGCGCCCAGGACACCGATTGCACCGCGGCAGTGGATCCGAACCTCTTGGAGACGTTGTCCAGGACCACTGGTGTGTCGTTTTCCACCATGACCCGGATAGTACACGGCGCGTACGACGCGGCGCGTACTAGTATGCTGAGAGGCGAGCAAGGGAGAACGGATGCAAGCCAACGACGCGCAGACCCTGGTGCTGTGTGCACTGGCCGACGGCCAGTTGCACGGTTACGCCATCAACAGCGCGATCGAGCAGCTGACCGGCGAACGTCTCGGCGCGGGCAGCCTTTACGGCGCATTGGCCCGGCTGGAGGCGAAGGGGCTGGTCGAATCGCTGGAGGAGCAGGGAAGGCAACGCCCGGTGCAGCTGACCGACCGCGGGCGGGAGGTCCTCGAACGCGAACTGCGGGCGATGGCCCGGGTCGCCGACGCCGGCCTGCGGCGGCTGGGGGTGAACCCGGCATGAGCTGGGCGGCGCGGCTGGTCCGGCTTTATCCGGCGTCACTGCGCAGCCGCTGGGGCGCGGGGCTGGAAGACGAGGCCCGCGCCGCCGGCTGGCGGCGGCTGCCGAACCTGGTCGTCGGCGCTCTGGACATGTGGGTGCATCCGGTGGTGTGGCCTGCCGATTCGGCCGCGCAGCGGCGCAGCCGGGCTTCCGCACTGGTTTTCGCGGCCGGGCTGAGCGGTTGGCTGCTCGGGCACGTCGCCGTCGAAGACTCGCTGCTGCCGGAGAACGTGGTGCATTCGTGGGCGGCGAACATCAGCGATGTGCTCGTGCTGGCGGGCCTGGTGCTGGTCGTCCCGTTGCCGCGGCTTTCCGTGCGGGCCATGCTCCGCCTGGTCGCGCAAGCCCTGCGCCGGCTCGCGGTGCCGGTCGTCATCGGCGGCGCGGTGTACGTCGCCGCGAACCTGTCCGCCTCGCTTTCGCCGGGCCTGCGCATCACGCTGCTGGTCGGGTGGTGGCTGGCGCTGGTGCTGGGCTCGGTGCAAGTGTGCACAGTCGTCGCGGGCCTCGACCCGGAGGACGTGGTGGCGCCCGAGCCAGGGCGGCTGTGGTGGGGGATCGGCATGGTGGCCGCGGCGCTGGCGGTCGGCGGCGGTGTGGTGCTGTGGTCCACTGTGGTGGACGGCGTGACCGGCCTGCTCCCCCTGGTTCTCGGAGGTGCGCTGCTCGTGCTGACCGCCCTGTGCGGCTGGACCCTGCGCGACCTCTACACCCTTGCCGCCGGCTGACGCCGTGCTCCGGGACTTCGCGAGGCAGGCCGTCGTACGCCCGTTCGCGCTCCTCCTGCGCAACCCGAGCGTTCTCGCCGTCGCGGGGGTTGTGCTGGCTTTTTCTTTGCTGGTCCCGGATCAAGGCATCGCCACCGACGTCTTCCGCCGCGGCTGGCTCTTCGACGACGCTCCCGCGGAAGCATGGTCCCTGATCCGGTCGCCCGCGTTCCTGGCGGTGGCCGCGGGCGGGTTTGCGGGCAAGATCTTGGTCAGTGCGGCCGCTTCGCAGCAGTTGATGCTGGTTTTCCGGGACCGGCGCACGACGTTGTTCGCCACGCTGCGGTCGATCCGCGTGGGCTCCGTCTGCTGGCTTTTCGGTGCGGAACTCGCGCTTTACGTCCTGTGCGCACTGGCCGGCTTGCTCGGGTACCTACCCGCCCTGCTGGTGTGGCGCACTGCCGGGGCGGACCTGACGATTCCGTTGCTGGCCGTCGCCGTGCTGGCCTTCCCGGCCGCCTATGCCGCGGTCTCGGCCGCGATCGTCGCCGCCCCGCTCCCGGTTTCCGTGCGGGAGCGGAGCTCGGTGGTCGCTGCGATGCGGGAACGCCGGATATTCCTGCCCCTCTACGGATTGTTCGCGGTCCGGGTGATTCTGGAAACGATGCTGCTGGGCGTGGCGCCGCTGGTGTTGCTCGATGTCGTCCACAACAAGCCGCTTGCGACGCTCGCGGTCGGTGCGGGTGTGCTGGCGCCGTCGTTGTTGCTGCGGGGGAGTTGCTACGCGTTGATGCTGTACGCCTTGCGCCCGGTTCCGGTGATAGAGCGGGTTTTCGGGCCTTACTTCGCCGATTCCGAGCCGGTCGGGGCGAGATAGCCGGGAGCGGAGAAGGCGGTGCGGACCGCGTCGAGCACCGCGTCGAAGGCCGCCGAGGTCGGGTCGATCAACTCGAAATGCCCGGTGCCCGGAAGGATCGTCAGCCGTGCGTCGCCGCCTTGGGCCAGTGCGGCGGCGTGGAACCGGACGCTCTGGCTCACCGGCACCCGGTCGTCCTGGTCGCCGTGGACCAGGACGCACCGCGCGGCCGACGGCACGAGCCGGATCGGATCGGCCAGGCGGTAGCGGGCGGAAAGACCGTCCGGCGGACCGCCGAGGAGGCGGTGCACCGCGCCGTCGTCGAGGTTGCGCCGGTGACCGTCGACCAGATCGCAGACGCCCGCCAGGGACACCACTCCGTTGACTTCCGTCCGGTTCCCCGGCGCGCCCGGCCCGCCGTCGGGCAACCGGTCCCGTAAAGCCGTCCAGAGCGCGAGATGCCCGCCCGCGGAATGCCCGACCAGCACCGTTGTCTCGCGTCGTGCCCCGACGAGCCGCGGAAGCGCATCGACCGCAGCCGCGACATCGGTGAACGTGCCCGGCCAGCCGCCCGCGTGCTGCCCGACGCGGTGGTATTCGACCGCGACCGTCGTGTAGCCCTGATCCGCGAGCGCCGCGCAGAACGGACGGATATGCGACCGGTCGTATTCCGCGGCCCAAAACCCTCCGTGCACCACTACGGCGATCTGTTCGCCGCCGTGCCACATTTCGAGCACGTGCTCGGATCCGGTGCCGTAATTCTCTATCCGGTCCGCCGGACGCGCACGCAGGGACAGTACATTGGCAAGGCTCATCGGACCGGTCTCCTTGTCCCCGCGGGAATCCGGTTGCGACCTTAGCAAGCACAGCGGAGCCGGACAACAGCTTCCGACGGCCGCGAGCGTAATAGGAGGAAATGTGGTTTATTGTTCCCCAAATAGCGCGTCGAGCCCACGAAAAAGGCCGTTGGCCGGGTCATCCCTGGGGGGAAGAAGACCCGGCCAACGGCCGCGCGCCCGATATCAGTGAGAGTTCTTCAGGTGATCGATGATCTCCTGTGCGGTACCGCTCTCACCGAGCATCGGGAAGATCCGCTCGATGCTGTTCCGGTGCGTTTCGGCGTTCAGGTCGGTCATCGCGTCCACCGCGAGCGTGACGTGATAGCCGCGTTCGTGCGCCGCACGGGCGGTGGACTCGACGCCGATGCTGGTGGCGATGCCGGCCAGCACGACCTGGGTGACGCCGAGCCGGCGCAGCCGAAGGTCGAGCGACGTCCCGTAGAACGCGCCCCAGTTCGGCTTCGTCACGACATGATCGCCGGGCTGCCGGTCCAGTTCGGGCACGAACTCGGCGAAGTCGGCAGGCAACTCGCCGCCGCCGGCGGGAGCGTCGGTGCGGCCAGGAGCGCCGCCGTCGACGTTGACCAGCACCACCGGCAGGTCGTGCCGGTGGAAGGCGGCGAGCAGCTGGTTGCTGCGCTCGACGATGTCCGCGGCCGGGTGGACGGTGGGCAGTGCCACGATGCCTTTCTGGAGGTCGATCACGATCAGTGCGGTGGTGCGGTCCAGCGTGGTGATGGCCACGGGTTCTCTTCTCCTTGTTGTCGTACTGCTGAAAAGGTCAGGAAGTCTTGTCCGGCGCGGGTTTCCGCAGTTCCCGGTCGAACACCACGGTCAGGATGGTCGCCGCGGAGCCGAAGGTGAGGATCAACGCCAGTTCGTGCAGCCCGGCATCAGTGGCCTGTTCGCCGAAGGTCAGGCTGATCAGGCTGGCCGACGCGATCGCCCCGAGGTAGGAGAACGTGCGCAGCAGCCCGGCGGCCGAGCCGGTGTGCGAAGCCGGTGCCTGCCGGTACATCGCGGCCTGGTTGCTCACCGCGTTGAGCCCGTTCTGCAGCCCGAACACGAGGCTCGTCACGATCAGCAGCCACAGCGGAGAATCCGCGTGCAGCAGCAACAGGCACGCGCTGGCCGCGGTCAGCGCGATCGTGCCTGCCAGCAGCGGGCCCCACGCCCCGCACCGGGCGATCAGCGCCGAACCGGCGGCGGCCACCACGAAGCACGGCACCATCAGCAGACCGGTCGTGGAGCTGGAGAAGTGCGCGCTCTGCTCCAGCCACATCGTCCAGCCGTAGAGGAAGCAGTACGTCACCAGCATGGTCACCGCGTACCGCAGATAAGTCGTGGTCAACGCCCGGTTCGTGGCCAGCATCCGCACGTCGAGGAACGGCGTGGGATTCCGCAGTTCCCACCAGACCAGCACGCCAAGCAGCACCGCGGCGCCGCCGAGCAGCCACCAGCGAGGCGCGCTCAGGTCCATCAGGAATACCAGCAGGCCGATCAGCACGACCGCGAACAGCGCCATTCCGGCCGGGTCGAAACTGCGCAGCCGCGAAGTGCCGCGCTCGTTCGGTTCGTCGGCGGGCAGCCAGCGCAGAGCGCACAGCACGCTGATCGCCGCCAGGGGAAGGTTGACGACGAAGGTGGCCCGCCAGCCGCCGATCGCGATCAGCAGACCGCCCAGTGGCGGACCGACCGCCATGCTGGTCCAGCCTGCGATCGCCAGCGCGCTCAGCACTCCGCCCGGGGCCGGAGTGCGCAGCCGCTCGGATTGCCGCCGCACCATGGCCATCGCCGCCGGATACGCGGCTGAGGTGCCGATCCCGATGATCACCCGCGCAACCACCAGCAGGGACAGCGTCGGCGCGAGGAACCCGAGCAGTCCGCCGAGGCCGACCAGCGCCGAGCCGATGAGATAGACCCGGCGCGGTCCGAACAGGTCGGCGAGCCGTCCAGCGGTCGGCTGGCCCACCGCGGTCGCCACGTACAGCGCGGAAACCAGCCACGTGGTGGCGTCGGCTCCGACCCCGAACGCCTGGCCGATGGACACCAGCGCGATCGCGATGATCGACGAGTTGACCGGGTTGAGCACGGAGCCGATCGAGGTCGCGGCAGTGAACCGGCCGCCGAACCCCGCCTGTTCCGGCGGCGGGCCCGCCCAGCGGCCGCGCGGCGGCGAAACCGTGCCCGGCATTCGTGTCACGGATCTCCCTTCGGGTCTGCCCGGGTTTCCGGGATGACTTCGACCCTGGCAGCAAGTACCGTCAGGAAGAAGACCGCAGTGTGCATGGCACCACCGTGCCTGCCAGTGAAAGGGACAGGCAGCGTCCGGCAACCACCACACCGGCGAGCCCTGGAAGAGGAGAATCCGTGCCCACGAGCACGCCCGCCCTGCTCGGCGAATTCCTGCTCGCCCGGCGCGCCCGGCTGCGCCCTGCCGACGTCGGGCTCCCCGAGGGCACCGGACTCCGCCGCACGCAGGGGTTGCGCCGGGAGGAACTCGCCACTCTCGCCGGGCTCAGCGTCCAGTACTACATCCGGCTGGAGCAAGGCCGCGAAACCAATCCGAGCGGCGTGGTCCTCGACGGGATCGCGAATGCGCTGCGGCTCAACCGGGAGGAGCACGCGCACCTCTACGCGCTTGCCAACCACACCGCGCAACGCGTGCTGTCACCGGGAAATCCGTCCGAACGCGAGGTGCGGCCGGGCATTCTCCGGCTCCTCGAGACGGTGCGCCCGTGGCCTGCGCATCTGCTGAGCCGCACCAGCGACATCCTCGCCGCGAATCCGGAAGCGCTCGCGCTGTTCCCGGGATTGACGGACTGGCCTGCCGAACGCCGCAATACGATCCGGTACCTGTTCCGGCATCCGGCCGCGCGGGAGCTTTACGTCGATTGGGAGGAAGCCGCGGTCAGCACCGCCGCGCAGCTGCGCTCGCTGCTCGCCGACGCGCCCGAGGCTCCGGACCTGGCCGCGCTGGTCGAGGAACTTTCCCGGGACAGCACGGAATTCTGCCGGTTGTGGCAGCGCTACGATGTCCGCAGCCGGCGCAGCGCCCAAGCCCGGCTGCGGCATCCGGACCTCGGCGAGGTCACGTTCGACTACGAGGTGCTGCGGCTGGGCCCGGGCGGCCAGCGGATGACGATCTACCAGGCCGAACCGGGCAGCGCGGACCACGAGGCGCTGCGGAGGCTCGCGGAGATGGCCTCCCGTGCGGGTGCCGGCGGCGGCTGAGACCGCCGGAACCCGCACGGGAGGCGCTACGGCTCTCGCGGAGGTCGTCCGCTAGACCCCGCCGACCGCGGCGACGTCGAACGGGGTCACGGGCGTCGGGCTGCCGAACTGGCCGCGGGTCACGACCGTCTGCCCGCCGTAGCGGATCACCGAACTGGGAATCCGGAGGTCGTCGCTGGTGAACGAGACCTCCGGGGAGGCGACACCGGCGTCGCCGCTGAGTCCGGCCCGCACCACCGTGTTGCGGTAGTTCTGGGCGATCCACATCTTGTCGCCGGCGATGGTCAGGCCGTCGCCGTCGACAAACTTCGCGCTGCTCTGCACGACGCTGACCGAACGCGTCGCCAGGCAGATCCGGAACAATTGCCCGGTGGTGGAGTTGACTGTCACCAGATTTCCGCGGTACACGCCGATGCCGTTGAGGTTCAGCTGTTTCGTCGTGCCGTAGTCCGCGGGCGTGCCGCGCAGGGAGAGCCACTGCGGCAGGGTCGCGCCGTTCGCCGCGCCGGCCAGGTCGGCGGGGGCGACCCGGTACACCACCGGCAGATACGAATCGGTGATGTACGCGCTGCCGTCCGGGCCGAAGGCGACATCGTTGAGCAGGCCGTCGGTGCTGCCGCTGGTGAATGCCGCGATCCGCGCTCCGGTTTTGACGTCGTAGACGTCGACGATGCCGGTGGGGCCGCCCAGCACCCACAGCCGGCCGGCGCTGTCGACCTTGACCCCGGTCGCGTTCGCCCTGCCGTCGGCGCCGCCGGGAATGAACACCTGCGCCTGTCCGGAACCGGCGGCGCGGCGGTCGACTTCGCCGTTGGTGTAGCTGGAAACGTAGATGTCGCCGGTGGCCGGGTCCGCGGTCAGCGACTCGGGAGCGACATTGCCTGCCGGAAGGGTGAACAGCGGCGTCACCGGACCGGCTGCGTCCGCCGTCCCCGCGGTCAGCGCCAACGCCGCGCAGGCGGCCAGCAACGCGATGCCGCGGCGGCCGGACCTGCCCGGCGTCCGCGATTCGGAAAAGAACATGGTCGTCCATTCTTTCGTCCATCCGCGCGCGATTTTTCGCGCGCGGAACCCCAGTGCTGAGAAAAATGCTTCCCCAGGAAAAACAGCCGCAATGGTTCCGTCGGTCAGACGACGGTCCAGCCGCCGTCGACGACGAAGCTCGTGCCGTAGACGAACCTGGCCTCGTCGCTGGCCAGGAACAGCACCGTGTCGGCGATCTCGTCCGGCTGGGCGTGCCTGCCGGCCGGCACGCTGCGGACGGTTTCCAGAATCGGCAGATCAGCCTGTGCCAGCAGCGGTTTGGTCATTTCGGTTTCGACCGCGCCGGGCAGCACCGCATTGGCCCGCACGCCGTGTTTGCCGTATTCGAGGGCCAGTTGCCGGGTGAATCCGATGACGCCGTGCTTCGACGCGGTGTAGGCGACCCCGCCGCCGCCGGCCACCAAGCCGGAGATCGAGGACGTGTTCACCACCGCCCCGCCGCCGTCGACGAGCGCGTCGAGCAGCGCCTGGGTGACGAGGAACATCCCCTTCAGGTTCACGTTCAGGACGCGGTCCCAGGCTTCCTCGGTCGTGTCGCGCAGGGTGGCGTAGTAATCGAAGATCCCCGCGTTGTTGACCAGGACGTCCACTGTGCCGAACTGCGCGGCGACCTCGTCTGCGGCCGTCCGCACCGACTCCGCCGAGGACACGTCGACCGCGAACGCGGCGGCCCGGAATCCACGGTCTGCTAACGTTTTCGCCGTCAGAGCCGCGCCGTCGGCATTGACGTCCCATGCGGCGACGACGGCGCCTTCGGCGGCGAATCGTTCCGCGGTCGCCCGCCCGATTCCCGATCCCGCCCCGGTGATCACCGCGACCTTTCCGTCGAGGCGGCCTCCCATCGCCTTCTCCTTTCCCGCGCCGGCCGGCGGCGTCACTGGATGGTGAATCCGCCGTCGACCGGCATCGCGACGCCGGTGACGTAGGAGGCACGGTCGCTGCACAGCCACGCGACCACCTCGGCGGTTTCCTCCGGCTGCGCGGTCCGGGGCAGCGGGGTCAGCTGGTGCAGCGTCTCCTCCATGCCAGGGTTCTTCGTGAACCAGTCGGCCACCTGCTCGCTGTGCGTCGCGCCCGGTGCGATGGCGTTCACCCGGATCCGCTCGCGCCCGTACTCCGCGGCAGCCGCCCGGGTCAGGCCGACGACGGCGTGTTTCGCGGCGATGTACGGCGCGGACACGGGTGACGCGACGAGCCCGCCGACGCTGCTGGTGTTGACGATCGCACCGCCGTTCTCGTTCGTCAGCATCGTGGTGATCTCCGGACGGAGACAGTTGAAGACACCGCGCAGGTTGGTGTCGACGAGGTAGTCGTAAACATCGTCGTCCATCAGGTGCAACGGGTCGCGCCCGATGCCGTGGCCCGCATTGTTGAAGGCCGCGTCGAGCCGGCCGAACCGCTCGACGGCAAGGTCCACCGCGGCCGCGCATTCTTCGGCGACGCGCACGTCCGCGACCGCGAACTCCGCTTCCGCGCCACGGTCCCGCAATTCCTCGGTCAACGCCTCCAACCGCTCCTTGCGCCGCGCCACCAGGACGACCTTGGCGCCCTCCCGCGCGAAAACCTTTGCCGCCGCGGCGCCGATCCCGCTGCTCGCGCCGGTGATCAGCGCGACCTTGCCTGCCAGCAGTTCCGGATGGTTCATGGTGTTTCCCTTTCGGTTGATTCTCCGCTTGCGCCGGGTCTCGCTTTCCACGAAATGACCCCGGCACCCCAGGTCAGGCCCGCACCGAAGGTGGCCAGGCCGAGGATTCCGCCCGCGGGCGCCAGCCGCTGCCCTGCGGCCTGCGCGAGCGCGAGCGGGATCGACGCGGACGACGTGTTCGCTACCCGGTCGACATTGAGAAAGACCTTGCGCTCGGGCACTTCCAGCCGCCGGGCAACCGCCTGCACGATTCGCGCGTTGGCCTGATGCGCGACGAAGAGCGCGAGGTCGCCTGCGTTCAGCCCGGAGGTTTTCAGCACCAGCCGGGTGTGCCCGGTCATCGCCTCGACGGCGTGTTCGTAAATGTCCCGGCCGCGCATCCGCAGCAGCCCGTCGTGCCGGCCGACGTACAGCAGGTCGATCTTCGTCCCGTCCGAGCCCAACGCGAAGACCGGCCGCATCGCGCCCGGTGCGCGCGACACCACCACCGCGCCCGCACCGTCGCCCAGCAGCACGGCCGTGCTCCGGTCGGAGAAATCGGTGATGCGCGAAAGCGCCTCGGCTCCGCACACCAGGACGTGCTCGGCGCGCCCGGACTCGATGAGCGCGATCCCTTGGTCCAGCGCGTAGAGAAAGCCAGAGCAGCCGGCGCTGACGTCGAACGCCGCCGGACAGTCGAGGCCGAGCCGGGTGGCCACCTCGACCGCGACACCCGGGCTGATCCGGTCCGCGGTGGACGTGGCCACGATGACGTGCCGGATCGCCTGCGGCGCGACCGCCGCGTCGGCGAGCGCGGCGCGGCAGGCCCGCTCCGCGAGGTCCGCGAGGGTTTCGTCCTCCTCCAGCCAGTACCGCTGCCGGATGCCGGTGCGCTGCACGATCCATTCGTCGGACGTGTCCAGGTGTGTGAAGTCGTCGTTGCCGACGACGCGGCGCGGCAGCGCCGATCCGGCCCCGGAGAGCGTGACCGTCATCCGAGCCCGGCCTTCCGGTAGATCACCGCGAGCGCCGCGCGGAGATTCTCGGCGTCTTCGAGGTCGCCGGGGTGCACGTCGATGCCGAACTCGTTCTTGACCGACAGGCCCATGTCGGTCACGTTCAGCGAATCCAGCCCCAGCTCGTCGAAGGACACATCCGGGCCGATCCGTTCCCGGGCCGCGCCCTGCTCCGCCAGCGCGTCGATCACGAAGGTCTCCAGCGCCTCGCGGGTCACCGCGGAACTGCTCACCACACCACTCTCCTTGGGTTCGTTTTTCCGTGCGGACAACTGATTCAGACCGTGAACACGACCTTGCCGAACACGTTCCCCTCCGCCATCGCCCGGAATCCGGCCGCCGCACGCGACAGCGGCAGCACCCGGTCGACCTCGGGCGCGAGCCGATGCTCCGCGCAGAACCGCAGGAGCCGCGCCAGGTGCTCGCGGGTGCCGAGCGTGCAGCCGGTGAGGGTGAGCTGCCGGTAGAACACGTGCGTCAGGTCGATGCGCGGAGTCGCCCCGGTGGTCGCACCGGAGACGACGATGTGGCCGCCGGACCGGACGCTCCGGAGCGAATGCGCCAGCGTCGCCTCGCCGACGGTCTCCATCACCGCGTCGACCCGGCGCGGCAGGCGGGTTCCGGGCGGGAAGGACGCGTCCGCGCCGAGCCGCTCGGCCCGCCGCCGCCGTTCTTCGGTACTGCCGGTCACCCAGACCCGGAACCCGCCGGCGGCGGCGAGCGCGACGAGCGCGGTCGACACCCCGCCGCCCGCGCCCTGCACCAGCACTGTGTCGCCGGGTTTCAGCGGCGCCTGTTCGAAAAGCATCCGATACGCGGTCAGCCACGAACCCGGCAGGCACGCGGCCTCCTCGAACGAAAGCCACGGCGGTTTGGGCAGCAGGTTCCGGACCGGGACGGCGACTCGTTCGGCGAACGTGCCGTCGTATTTCTCGCTCAGCACGGTGCGGTCCGGATCCAGCGTCTCGTCGCCCCGGTACTCCGGGTTCCCGATCACCGAATGCACGAGGACCGGTTCGCCGTTCTCGTCGACGCCGGCGGCGTCCGAACCGAGTACCACCGGCAGCCGCTGGTGCGGCGGCACCACGCCGCGCAACGTCCACAGGTCGTGGCGGTTCAGCGAAGCCGCGCGAACGGTCACCGTCGTCCAGCCTTCGCCAGGGGAGGGGTCCGGCCACTCTCCGGCGCGCAGCTGGCCGAGCGGGTCGGCGGCGTCGGTGCCCGCCGCTGAGATCGCGAACACGGCTAGCCCCGGGCCGCGCAGTGGCGCAGGCACATCGAACCCCACAGGAACCCGGCGCCGATGCCCGCCATGATCAGCACGTCGCCGTGTTCCGCGGGGCCGTTCAGCGTCTCGTGCAGAACGGTGAACATGCTGGCCGCGGCGGTGTTCCCGAAGCGCCGGACGGTGGTGGGAGCTCGCTCGGCAGGCACGCCGAGGCTCGCCATCGCCTCGGTGATGATGTTGAGATTGGCCTGGTGCAGCAGGTAATAGCCGACCTCGTCGAGACCGATCCCGGCTCGTGCCGCGGTTTCGCGGATGCTGCGCGGCAGCCGGTCGGTCGCCATGGTCCAGACTGCCTTGCCGTTCATCTTCAGGTACTGGTCGCGCCGCTGCAGGGTTTCCGGGCTGGTCGGCGTCCGCGAGCCGCCTGCCGGGATCTCGACCTCGTAGGACAGTTCGGAATCGGTGTGCCAGGACAGGATTCCGAAGCCGTCCGCGGCCGGCGAAAGCAGCGCGGCGCCCGCGGCGTCCCCGAGGAACACCCGGGTGCCGCGGTCCTGCGGATCGGTCGCCCGCGAACCCGCGTCGGCCCCGATCACCAGCACGTGCCGGTACGAGGTGTTCTGCAGCAAGTGCGCCGCCACCACCAGGGCGTAGATCCCGCCGGCGCAGGCCGCCTGGGTGAGGTCGAGCGGGACGGCGCGGTGCGCGCCCAGCCGTTCCTTGACCATCAACGCGGTGGAGGGCAGCGGCTGGTCCGGAGTGAACGTGGTGACGATGATCGCGTCCAGTTCGGCCGCGGCGACACCGCCCCGGTGCAGCGCCTCGCGCGCCGCTGCGATGCTCATGTCCGATGTGGACAGTCCAGTCGCGAGGTACCGCCGTTCTTCGATCCCGGTGCGGGACCGGATCCACGCGTCGGAGGTGTCGAGGGTGCGGGTGAGTTCGGTGTTGGTCACCACCCGCGGCGGCACGCACAGCCCGGTCGACACGACGCCGACCGGCCGGCGCAAGCCCGCCGCCGCGTTGCGCCCGCGGGCGGCCTCGTCCGCCGGATCGCTGACCGGGGATACGATTCCTGACGTCATTTGCCATCTCCGTTGCGGGGCCGGGTGGTGAACTCGGCGAAGCCGGGCGCGTCGAGGCGCAGCTGGGCGTGGATGTCGGCGCCGAGACCGTGGTGCCCCACCGCGCCGCCGTAGTTCTGCTGGTAGCTCATCCACAGCACGACGAAATTGACCAGCCGGTCCGCGCTGTTCGGCGCGTCCGCGGCCGGGAACGGGTCGGGCAGCACGGCGCGGTAGCGCCCGTTGCCCTCCTCGTCGGCGACGAACACATTCGGCACTCCCAGCGGACTGGGGTGGGCCGGGCCGTCCGGGTCCATGTCCCGGCGGCGGATCGCCATCACGGTGTACAGGCTTTCCGGGATCAGCCCGGAGAACTCGCCGCGGAACTCCGCCGCCGTGCTGTCCTCTGCCAGCGTGACGGTCAGCGAGCCGCGGGCCTTGACCCACTGCCCGAGCGTGACCGGCGCGGTCACCTTCGGGCCGTCTTCCGGCTGCAGATCCGGAATCGGGGCCTGGTGGAACGGATAGCTCGGGCGCGTCACCGAGAACGGCTCCGGCTGCTGTTGCGGCGCCATCACCGCGGTGTAGTTGGAGCAGGGCAGCGGCAGCGGCAGCGTGGCGAGCACCATCGCCTCGTCCTCGGCGGAAAGCTCCTCGGGCAGTTCGCGGACGATCCGGTAGGGGAGGGTGCTCCCGAACTCCGGGAGCGGGCTGTCCGCCGAGACGATCG
Source organism: Amycolatopsis sp. Poz14 (assembly GCF_006704225.1). Classification (NCBI taxonomy): domain Bacteria; kingdom Bacillati; phylum Actinomycetota; class Actinomycetes; order Pseudonocardiales; family Pseudonocardiaceae; genus Amycolatopsis; species Amycolatopsis sp. Poz14. The sequence continues at coordinate 5,960,732 of NZ_JACLHD010000001.1, read as the reverse complement.
CGCGTCCGGGCGCCGCCGCGACGCTGCCGTCCGGCTGCGCGCGGGTGATCGTGCCGATGACGACGAAGTCCCCGTCGGTGTTCATCACCTCGCTCGGCGGGTACAGCGGGCCCTGGGTGGTCATGCTCAGCCGGTAGACCGAGGACCGGCACGGCTCGGTCATCGGGACTGCTCGCCTTCAGCGGGAACCCGCCGGTAGATCCGGGTGTAGAGGCCTTCGTCGGTGACGAAACGGGGATGCGCCTGCCGGGCGATCTCGGCGTACCGCGCCGAGGCGAACGTCGGCAGGTACTCCTCCGGCGGGCAGGAGAACCCCGCGACGAACAGCACGCCCGGCTCGGTGCTCACCAGCGAGTGATAAGCCAGGAAGGCTTCGATCTTGGCCGACTCGCGGACCTCGGCGAAGATCGTCCCCTCGCGCCAGGCCAGGTATTCCTCGTGCACCGGCGGTTTCACCTCGACGTGCCGCAGTTGCACGTACGGGGTGTCCGGGAGGTCTCCGTCGACCGGCTTCGGCGCGGCGACGAATTCCAGCACCTGGGTGCGGAAGTCGCCGGTCTGCAGCGGCGCGAGCGGTTTGCGCAGTTCGCGCAGCCGGGCCAGCGGCGCGGCGAGCGCGGCCGCGTCGGCGACCGGCGTCAGCTCGAGGATCGCCGGGTGTTCGAGGCCCTCGTAGAGCGTGCCGGAACCGGTGTCCCGCAGCGCTTTGACCGCGTCGGCCGCCGACTGCCCGGCCACCGGGATCTCGGTGGCCAGGAGCAACGATGAAGTCATGAAGATTCCCTTTCCGGGTATCGGGGTTCGCGCCGCGGTCACCAGGCGACCGGCAGCTCGTGCACGCCGTAGATGAGCATTTCGTGCTGGTAGCGGACTTCTTCCGGAGCGACGGCGAGCCGCAGGGCGGGGATCCGCCGGTAGAGCGTGCCGTAGACGACCTGCAACTCGACCCGGGCCAGTGACTGGCCGAGGCATTGGTGCGGCCCGTAGCCGAACGCGAGGTGGTGGCGCGCCTTCTGGTGCGGGTCGAGGTCGTCCGGGGCCGCGAAGTGCCGGGGATCTCGGTTGGCGGCGGCGTTCGCGACGATCACGCCTTCGCCGGCGCGGATCAGCTGCCCGCCCACCTCGATGTCGGCGACCGCCACCCGCCGCCTGCCGGACTGGGTGATGGTGAGATACCGCAGCATTTCCTCGGCCGCGTTGGCGAGAAACGCCGGGTCGTCGCTGTCGCGGATCTCGGCCAGCCGGTCCGGATGGGCCAGCAGCGCCGCGGTGCCGAGACCGATCATGTCCGCGGTGGTCTCGTGGCCGGCGATGAGCAACAGCATGCTGGTGTCCACGACCTGCACCGAAGTCATCCGCCCGGCCCGGACCTGGTCGTGCACGAGCCGGCTGATCAGGTCGTCGCCCGGCGTCGCCTCCTTGGCGGCCACCAGGTCGCGCAGGAAACCGCGCAGCTCCTCCCTGGCGTTGTTGATGCCTTCCCGGCTCAGCGTCTTGTCCAGCATGGCGGCCGAGCGGTCCTGGAAGAACGCGGAGTCTTCGAACGGCACGCCGAGCAGTTCGCAGATCACCAGCGAGGAGACCGGCAGCGCGAAACGGCTCACCAGGTCGGCGGGCGGGCCTTGGGCGAGCAGAGCGTCGATGGCGTCGTCCACGATCTGCTGCACGCGCGGCCGCAGCTGCTCCGCCCGGCGCCGGGTGAACTCGCGCATGAGCACCCTGCGCTGGTCCAGATGCTCGGGGCCGTCCATGTTGATGAAGCTGCGCCAGGTCGAGGCGAGCTGCGCCGGCCCGGTGGTCGGGTAGCCGGGCAGCCGGAAGTTCGAGCTGAACCGCGCGTCGCCGAGCACCGTGCGGCAGTCCGAGTACCGGGTGATCAGCCAGTGCCGGGAGCCGTCCCAGTTGCGCACCTGCTGGACGGGCCGGGTCTCGCGGATCTCGGCGAGTTCCTCCGGCGGGTCGAACGGGCAGCCGGGCCGGCGGGGCATCGGGAATTTCGGCGGTCCCGCGCCTTCCGTCGTCGTCATGGTTCTCCTCTTCGCAGCGGGGTCAGCGGGCCGGATCGGGCGCCGGGGCGTTCTTGAGGGCGTGCCGCAGGGCGCGTTCGGCCCCGCGGTGCTCCTTGCGCTCCAGTGACTGCGCGGACAAGGCGGTGCCGACCGTCCGCACCTCCGCGATGTGCAGCCCGGCCTGCCGGAACTCGGTCCGCACGTCGAAGACCGGCCGGCCGAGGTCGCTGGTCCCGGCGGTCACCGCGGAGCGGAGCCGGGTTTCCAGGGGATAAAGGAAGTTGCGGAAAGTTGTCTCCATCTTGTCGAACAGATGAATTTCGCCTTCGCTCGGGTAATAGCGCTCGCACACCGCGAGATACATCTGCCGCGCGGCCTCCAGCACGATCATTCCCTGGACGTGCACGCCCATGTGGTCGAGTTGGAACTCCTGGTCGTTGTGCAACCGCAGCGCTGCCTCGAACTCGTGGTCGCCCACCGGTTCCAGTCCGGCGACCAGAACGTTGTGCGGATTGTGCTTGTGGGTTTCCGAACGGTCGCTGAGCGGGCCGTGCGTCAGCGGGTGGATCTCGACTTCGCCGGACGTTCCCCGGTGCGCGATTTCGTCTCGGATCCGGTCCCAGTCGCATTCTGCTACGCCTTGCCCGCCGACCAGCTTCATCGCACCTGGCATGCCGTCGCCCCGCATCTTTTGGATCACTTGTGAAACCGTCAGAGCTCCGGTACGCGCGGCGAATTTCGAAAATCGATCGCCGACCACGACGAACGCAGTCATCCCCACCTCCACGGGGCTGGTGTCCTTGCTGAATAATGTGCCGCGGGAGTCAGTGCGCGGCGTTTTCCCGCGCGCCGGAATGCCGCGGCGCGGGGTCCGCTGGCAGGGCGGGCCAGCCGCGGGTGGTCAGCACCGGATCGTTCCCGACCACGACCGGATTGCCCACCGCGGCCAGCATGTCGAGGTCGCTGGCATGGTCGCCGTACGCGAAGCAATCACGCGGATCCAGATTCGCCGCGGCGATCTCCGCCGTCACCGCGTCCCGCTTGGCCTCGCCGATCATCGAACGGCGGACTTCGCCGGTATACCGCCCGCCTTCCGAGGTCAACGGCTCAGAGCAGAGTACGAGGTCAGCCCCGAGATCCTCCGCGAGCGGCGTCAGGCAGGCCGTGAAGGAGCCGGACACCAGCACGATCCGGTGCCCGGCGCGGCGATGTCTCTCCAGCGCCGCCAGGGCGGCCCCGACGAACGCTTCGGGACCCGCCCGGTACGTCGCGTACCAGGCCCGGCCCGCGGCCTGCACCTCGGCCGCAACGGCCCCGGCGAAATACCGGTAGTAAAGTCGATTCCCTTCCTCCCGCGGCCTGCCGGAGGCAGCGATCTGCCGCAATTCGCCGGCGCGGCGGGCATACCCGCTCCCGTCGTCGCCATGGCGTTCCATCCAGTAGCGCAGGAAAGCGAACATGCTTTTTGCGGTGATGACTGTTTCGTCGACATCGAAAAAAGCCGCACGCCGGACCGCGGCCCGGCTTTTCAATTCTTCCACCGTACCCCCAGTGCGGTACGGGCGCAGTTGCCGGATGCGCCCGTACCGCGTTGTCATGATGCCGCTGATGCACAGCTGTTTCCGATAAATGCGTCACCCGCGCGGTTCCCGCGCCGCGACGCCCGGGAACGATCCGCTGTCGCGCGCAAACCCCCGCCCGGAGATCGGATCCGACACTGAAGCTCTGTTCCCCAGATGGCGCGAGAATGCCCACCCGGTCTCCTTCTCACATGCTACAGGCGCAGCCGGTGAATTCGCTGCGCCATTTCGGTGATCCGAATCACGAGCCCGGCAGAACCTGAGGAAAATCTCGAAACGGACAAAATGACGACCGCAATGATCGCAATTCCATGAGAATTGTTTTTCTCGAATTGAGCGGACGGAAAGCCCCGCCCAGTGCGATAGCCGCACTGGGCGCGCGGTCCGGCTCCGAGATCCGCAAACGGGAAGCGGGGCAACCGCGGCCAAGGTGGGGACAGTTGCGTTCCCGGTCGCCGTGAGCACGCAGCGGGCGCCTGCGGCCCAGTAGACCGCGTCAAGTCCACGGCGGGCCGCAAGACGACGGGACGCGGGCGCTTGTGCTCCGGGCGATCCGATGCTGGCTGCGGTGAACGCGGCAGCCTCGGCGAGGAGCTTTCCCGCACCGGGAAACCCTTGCGGATCGCGTCGGCGAGAGGTCGGTGCCTTGCGCGCGTCGCGATGCGGCAACGGGTTCGGGGCATGAACAAGAACAACCGCGAGTACCGGGCGGCTGTCGCCCGCCCGCACGCCGCGGCCGTCGAGGTTTCCGAAATTGCCCGGCGGGCCGCCATCCGGCCGGTCCGCGCGCGGGTCGGCGACGTCGAGGGGGAACCGATCCGGGCGGAGTCCTGCATCGCAGTGACCAGACTGTCGAGGCTGCTCACTGTCCGGGCCGAAGGGCAGAACCGGTGCCGCAGTTCGTCGGCACGTCTGTGGCTAAAGCTCTCCGCTGCCGACCCTGCCCTCAAAATCTGCACTGGCTGCCCGCGGCGGTCGGGCGTCCGGCGAGAATCTCCGGTTTCGCAACCGCCCATGACTCCATTGCTCAACGGCCCGGGCATTGCCGTTGTACCGTGCAGTTCGGCGGCGAGCACGTCGCAACCTCGCCCGGGACGCGCCGTGGGAGAAATGTCAGGCTCGCGGTACCGCCGACGAAGCATTGATCCATCCGAAAGGCTCGTCCGCGGTTCCGGCGGCGCGGAGGCCCCTTGGCCGTCCGCTGCCGCGGCCGGATCGCGCCGCCTTGGGGTCAGCTGATCTTCTTCTGGCCAGGGCTGCGGCTAACCCGGTCGGGCGGCGTGGGCGCGAGGGTTGCACTGCTTGTCCTCGCGTGCGTGGCGAGCGCTGGTTTTCGTCGGCGACTCGCATCGTTCCTTTCGATTCTTTCCGTGCACCGGAAAACGAGCGCTTAGTTACGATCAATTTCGTTCAGGGACACAATTCCTGGTGCGGCGGTCCGGCCCGGGATGCGGCCTCGCGGACGTCGTGCTGATAGGCCGCAACTTCGGCGGAACGGTGATCGCACGGCCTGCCAAGGGCAGCCGGGCGGCTGCGTCGTCGAGTCTTGTGGAACGCAGTCGTGCCGCGGCCGGGCTGCCGGGTCGAGGACGATCTCCTGCCGTGTCAACGCGAGTAGCCCGTGCAGTTGGCCCGCCGTCGCCGGATCAGCCTTCCCCAACCGCCTCGAGCAAGCGAATCGCTCCGCCCATGCTGTTGCCGGGCCCGGTCGACCCGCCGTTGCGCGGGCAGCAAGGCCCGAGAACGCAGCGGATTACTTGACCTATTAGCCGGTTCTGCGCTGTTTGCGCTCTTTGGTCACGATCATTTTCCTGAATAATGTGCAAGTGGAACACGAACTGGTCGGCCGGCCGATCGGCAACTCCGGGGCGGGGCGGAGCCGTGCAGCGATGTTGTTTGCCGCTGCTTAGCTTTTGCGGAATCTGAAGTTCGATGCGCTCAATGCTGGGAAGTTCGCACTGTCGTCCGCGGTGTTACGCCCGGAATGTCATCCTGTGACCGTTGGTGCCGCTGATCTTTCCCGCATCGAGCGGTGTGTCTGCCCGGCAGTCTGTTCGTTAATGATGTTCCGTCCTTTGGGGCAGCGAGCGCATCCGCTTGCTGTACGCGCCGCGCGCGGAAAAGCGAAACGGGCGCAAAAATTGTCAAAAAACGCAGGAGGCAGTGGCCCGAAAGGAGCAGTACGGTGCCCGGCGGACGCGGATGCCGCCTTGACACTCGGACAAGATGACACCTAGACTACATTTTCGTTAATTGCGCACTACTGGGGCGATAAAATCTGGGGAGCACCTTGCCGTGATTCGGCGTTCTGCCGGAGCTTGGCAGTTTTCTGGCGGCAGGTGCACAAAACGGACAGAGGGGGATCCGTTGGTCGAGTTTTTGGCAACGCCTCGCGATGCCGCGGGCGCCAGAGCGGAGGTCGACAGCTTCGGCGCCTCGCGCGTCCCGCTCGCCGGAGGGCTTCGCGCATTTCTCGTCGCCGACGACGAGGACCCGGCCCCGCACGAGGCGCGCGACGAACTCGCCGCCTTGGTCAGGGAGCACGTCGAGCTTGGCCAGGGAGTGCTGGTCCTGACCGGTTTCCCGCTCGACGACGAGAGGAACAAGGAGGCGCTGGTCCGGTTCACGAGCCTGCTCGGCGAACCGCTCCCGCAGGACGGGGAGGGCAACCTGGTTCGAGAGGTCCGGGACCGCGGAACGGCGATCGGCGAAGGCGCGCGGGCGCGGTATTCGGACTCCCGCTTCGGCGGCAGCCTGCACACGGACGGCGCGGAGGCTCCGCTTCCGGCGCCCGAGTTCTTCACGCTCCTGTGCGTCCGGCAATCCGCGCGGGGCGGAGCACTGGAGTTCGTGCACATTCGCGACCTGGAAGCCGCTCTCGCCTCCCGCGCAGGGGTGACCGCGGCGCTGCGCGAGCCTTTCCATTTCGATCGCAGAGGCGACCAGGCTCCGGGCGAACCGCCGACCACGCGGAAGCCGGTGTTGTTCACTCAGAACGGAAAGTCCGCGATCAGCTATCTCCGCGGTTACATCGAGCGAGGGCACGAGCATCCCGGAATCCCGCCGTTGACCGATCGGCAGCGCGCCGCGCTGGACGAGCTGGACCGGATTGTCGCCTCCGGCGGCCTCACGAGGACAGGCAAGCTGCGCGAGGGCGAACTCGCCCTGTTCGACAATCTCTCCCTGTTGCACGGGCGCACTGAATTCCAGGACGAACGCGATCACACGCGGCTGCTGCTACGCACGTGGGTCCGCGGGCGCTCCGCCGTGCGCAGATGAGTCCCGATATCCGGGCGGCCGCGCGACGCATCGGCAGCGTGGTCGTCGCTCCGAACTGCCTGCGTGGCTACGCCACGTCCGTCGAGGTCGCCGACGCGCTCGCGGTCGGCGTCCGGCGCGCGCTTCCGCACGCCTCCGTCACCGTGCTGCCGCTCGCCGACGGAGGCGACGGGACGCTGTCCGTGCTGCACGAGGTCCTCGGCGGTCGGTTGATGCCCGTCACCGCCCAGGACGCCGCTGGTCGCGCGCAACGGATTTCCTGGTTGGCACTGGACTCCCGCACCGCGGTGGTGGAGACCGCGTCGATCTGCGGGCTCGGCGGAACGAGCCCGCGGAATCTCCGCCCGCTCGCGGCGAGTTCGGCGGGGGTCGGCACGGTGATCGCACACGCGATCGCCAACGGAGCGAAGACTGTTTTGCTCGCCCTTGGCGGCACGGCCGTCGTCGACGGCGGAGCGGGCGCGCTGCACGCGCTCGGTGCACGGTTTCTCGACTCGGCGGGCAAGCGCGTCGTTCCCGTTCCCTCGACGCTGCGCGAGGCAGCGTTGATCGATCTGGCCCCAGCCCGGCGTCTTCTCGACGGAGTGACTCTGCGCCTGCTGCCGGACGTCCGCCCGTCGCTGGCGGAGAACCTGGCGTTTTTTGGTACGCAGAAAGGCATGACCGAGCAGGACCGGCCGATCGCGGCGGGCGCGCTGAGCCAGCTCGTCGGCCTGCTCGCGGCAGCAGGCGACGAAGCCGCTCCGGCCCGGTTCCGCAGCGGCTGGTTCGGGGCGGGCGGCGGGATCGGATTCGGACTGGCCGCGGCGGCGACAGCGGAGGCGAAACCCGGGGCGGAGGCACTTCTCGACATGGTGGACAGAACAGGCGCGGTGCGGTCGGCGGATCTCGCCGTCACCGCGGAAGGAAAAGTGGACGAGAGCACCTGGAGGGGCAAACTCCCGGGCACCATAGCCTCCCGGCGCGCCGCGGACGGGCTCCGCACGGGCGTAGTGGCGATCCGGTTCGCCGGCCGCTCTCCGGATCCGCTCATCGCCCACCACCCGGTCGCCGATCCGCCGCCCACGTCGCCGTTGACCGGTGCCGCGCTGTGGAGCGGGCTGGCCGACGCGGCCGCACGCTCGTGCACGCCGTTCGCGGAGGTGATGCCGTCGTGATCGTGGGAGCCGCCGAACTGAGCGCGTTCGCCGCGACCGCGCTGCGAGCGACGGGAGCGTCCGGTCACGATGCCGACCTGACCGCGGAGGTGCTGGTCGCCGCCGATCTGGCCGGTGTGGACAGTCACGGTGTCGCTCGGCTGCGCCGCTACGTCGAGGGGTTGCGGGAAGGCACGATCGACGGACTCGCCTCGCCGGAGGTCGTGCGTGACCACGGCGCGGTCGCCGTGGTCGACGCGCACAACGGGCTCGGACAGCCTGCGTTGTGCTTCGCGATGGACCTGGCCGTCGAACGTGCGAGGGCGCAGGGAGTCGCGGCGGTGGCGGTGCGCCGCTCGAACCACATCGGCATCGCGGGCTGGTACACCGAACGCGCCGCGCGTGCGGGCATGTTCGCGATCGCCACCACCAATGCCACGCCGCAGGTCGCGCCGTCGGGAGCGGGCGAGCCGATGTTCGGCACCGACCCGATCAGCTACGCCGTGCCCAGTACGGACGGCCCGCTGTGTTTCGACGCGGCGACGAGCATCGTGCCGCGCGGCAAGCTCGAACGTCTTCGCCGCGAAGGCAGGCCGATGCGTCCCGGTTGGGCGGTCGGCCCGGACGGTGAATCAGCCACGGACATCCCCGCGGTCGTCGCCGGGCTGAAGGCGCGGGCGGGATTCGCGCTCCTGCCGCTCGGCGGCCTCGGCGAGGAATACGGCGGGCACAAAGGATCCGGTCTCGGGTTGCTCGCCGAACTGCTGTGCGGCCCGTTGGCGGGCGCGCGGTGGAGCAAACACACCTACGACGAGAGCGGGGCCGGTCTCGGGCAGTTCGTGCTGTGCCTGGATCTCGGCGCCCTCGGCGAACCGGACGTCGTCGCCGGCGAGGTGCACCGTCTGGCCGCCGAGGTGCGCTCGGCCAGGCCTGCGAATCCGGAGGTCCCGGTGCGCATGCCGGGCGACCGGCGCCGCAGATCGGCGCGACAGCGCGCCGCCGACGGCATCCCGCTGTTGCCTGCGGTGGTAACCGACCTGGCGAAGATCGCGGCCCTCACCGGCATCCGCCCGCTCCAGGCCAAGGACGGCGACGGATGAGCGGGGTGATCGACCTGTCCTCGGGCCAGGTGATCGAGCCGCTGGCCGAACCGGCGTTGAAGGCGCTCGCCGAGACCGTGTCCGGCCGCGAGGTCACCGCTTATGCGGCATCCTGCGGAGAATCGGGTCTGCGCTCCGCCGTCGCCGCGCACTACGCCCGCCGGGTCGGATCCGACGTCGACCCCGAGCAGATCACCGTCACCGCGGGAGCGCGGCACGGGCTGTTCAGCGTCGTCGCGGCTTCGGCGGCAGACGGCGAGATCCTCGTCCCGGAACCCCGGTGGAGCCACTATCCCGAGATGCTGCGGATCGCGGGTGCCCGGCCGGTGCCCGTGCCGGGCGATCCGGCCAACGGCTGGCTGCCGGATCCCGATCGGCTCGAAGCCGCGCGGACCGGGCGGACCAAAGCGGTCGTGGTCAACAGCCCGGTCAACCCGACGGGAGCCGTCTACGACACGGAAACCCTGGCTGCGATCCGCGCGTGGTGCGCACAGCACGGGCTGCTTCTGGTCGTCGACGACATCTACTGGGCCTACGGCGGCGAAGACGCCGGCGGGGTACGGGCCGGTGCGTGCGAGGTCGTGGTCGGCGGAGCTTCGAAGGTGCATGCGCTGGCCGGTCTCCGGGTCGGCTGGGTGTGGGCGGACGCGGCGCTGACGGCGGCGGTGCGGACCATCGTGGAGCACACCACCGGGCCGGTCAGCACCCTGGCGCAGCCCGCGGTCGCCGCGGTTCTCGACCGGCAGCAGGACGCCGTGCCGGATCGGGTGCGCCGGCTGGACGCGTTGCGGGAGCACGCCGTACGGACGATGTCGGCCGTTCCGGCGGTGCGCGTGATCGTCCCGCGCGGCGGTATTTATCTGTGCCTCGACGCTTCGGGGCTCGCGAAGGCGCGGCCCGAGTGGCGTGACGACCGGGTGCTGTGCGCGGCGTTGGCCGAGCACGCCGGAGTCCGCTTGCGGCCCGGGTCCACCTTCGGGCTGCCGGGCCATGTCCGGCTCTGTGTCGCGGCGGCGCCTGGCCTCCTGTCGGAGGCCGCTGGCCGCCTGTCGGAATTCCTGGGGACGGCTGCAATCGGAGCAGCCGGAAAGAGCGAGGGACTGCGATGACAACAGAAACTGCGAACCTGATCGAGGCGCCCGGTGCGCGGGCGGCCATGCTGCGGCGCGCGTTCGCCGAGAAAAAGCTTCTCCGGGTGGCAGGCGCGCACGACGGCCTCAGCGCCCGGTTGGCCGCCGAAGCCGGGTTCGACGCCATCTGGGCGTCCGGGCTGGAGATCTCGGCGGCGCACGGGCTTCCGGACGTCAGCCTTCTCGGCATGGCCGAATTCCTCGCCGGCGCGGCCACGATGCAACGGTCGGTGGCCGTCCCGGTGGTGGCGGACTGCGACACCGGATTCGGCGGAAACCTCAACGCCGCGTACACAATGATGTGCTACGAGGACACCGGGGTCGCCGCGGTCTGCATAGAGGACAAGGTGTTCCCGAAGCGAAACAGCTTCGTCGACGCCGGACAGCAGCTTCTCGAGGCCGAAGAGTTCGGGCAGAAGCTGACCACCGCGAAGCAGGCACAGCGGCACCCCGACACGGTCCTCATCGCCAGGACAGAGGCGTTCATCTGCGGCCTCGGGGTCGATGAGGCGCTCCGCCGCTGCCACCACTACGTCGACGTCGGCGCCGACGCGGTGCTGGTGCACTCGAAGGCCGTCGATTCGGCGGAAGTCATCGCCTTCATGGACCGGTGGCGGCATCGGGCACCGGTGGTCGTCGTGCCCACCACCTACGCGCGGTTCTCGGTCCAAGAGGCGAACGACGCCGGCATCGCCATGGTGATCTACGCGAACCAGGGAATGCGGGCGACAGTACGGGCGGTACGCGACGCTTGGGCGACCGTGCTCGCCGAGGGGTCCACCACCGGCATCGAACCGCATATCGCTTCGGTGAAAGAGATCTTCGACCTGTCCGGCATGAACCAGTGGCTGGGCAGGGACCGTTGAGCGGGGTACTGGCGGCCGAGGCGTTCGTCCGCGAACTGCGCGCCTACGGCACCCGCCGGGTGACGGGCGTCCCGTGCGGTCATCTCGCCGGGCCCTGGACGCTCTTCGACCGTGCGGGCGAACTGACCCCGGCCGCGTCCGAGGGCGCCGCGCTGGCGCTGGCCGCGGGCTGGGAACTCGCCGGGGAGCAGGCCGCGGTGCTGTGCCAGAACTCGGGATTCGGCAACCTGGTCAACCCGTTGACCTCGCTCGTGCTGCCCTACCGCGTCCCGGTGCTGGTGGTGATGACGCTGCGCGGCTGGCCGGACCCCGGCGAGGACGAGGCCCAGCACGCGGTGATGGGCTCGGCCACCCTTCCGATGCTCGCCGGCTTCGGCATTCCGCACGCGGTGCTCCGGCCGGACGGGCTCGGCGAAGCGCTCGACGACGCGGCTCGAGCGCGTGCCAAGAACGACCCGTTCTTCCTTTTGGTGCCGAGGAAATCGATCGGGAAGGCGGCGGAGAAGGAACCGGTGCGGGGGTCCGGGCTGACCCGGGTGGCCGCGGTCGCCGCCTTGTTCGACCAGTTGACCGACGAACTGCTGGTCACCACGACCGGCTATCTGTCGCGGCAGGCTCATCACGAGCGGGACCGGCCGGAGACGTTCTACATGCAGGGTTCGATGGGGCACGCCGCGGCCATTGGGCTGGGCCTGGCGACCGCGCGCCCAGGACGCCGCGTGGTGGTGCTCGACGGCGACGGCGCTTTCCTCATGCACCTGGGCACCGGGAGCACCGTCGCCGCTTCCGGTGCCGCGCAACTGGTGCATGTGGTGGTGGACAACGGATGTTACGAATCCACCGGCTGCCAGCGCAGTACCTCGGCGGGGCTCGATTGGGACTCCCTTGGCCGGGGGCTCGGGTACCGCACGGTCCTGACGTGCGACGACGAAAGGACGCTCACCCCCAAGGTGCGCGCCGCCCTGTCCGCGCCGGGTCCGGTGCTGTGCGTCCTCAAGGCCATGCCGACGCCGGACGAGGTGCACCCGAGGGCGTCCGCGGCCATGAGCCTCGACGCGGTCGCAGAACGGTTCCGCGGCGCGGCTGCCGGGCAGGCGTCGTGACAGCGGCTGCCGAGCCGAGCGTCCCGGTGATCGCCGGGAGGGGTGTGTCCGGCAGGCTCGCCGAGCTCGCGGGGCTTGGCTGGGCAGGCACGCTCGTGGTCGCCAGCAGGGGCACCGTGCGACGGCTCGGGCTGGCGCGCCGGCTGCCGCCCGGCACCCGCGTCTTCTCCGGATTCCGGCCGAATCCCACGTTCGACGAGGCGGTGGCTGCGGCCGGGGCGAGGGCGGACTGCGGCGCCACCTTGGTGGTCGGCGTGGGCGGCGGCTCTTCGCTCGACATCGCCAAGGCGGCCCGGGCGTTGCCCCCGGAACCCTCGGCGGCCGCGGAGGTGCTCGAGGGACGCCGCGCTCCGCTCGACGGAGCCAGGCTGGTGCTGGTCCCGACGACCGCGGGCTCGGGCAGCGAGGTCACCCGGTTCGCGACTTTGTACCGGGGGAACCGCAAGGTTTCGCTCGACGACGCGGCGGTACGGGCCGACGTCGCGCTGGTCGATCCCGCGCTGACCGACAGTTGTGCGCCCGCGCTCACCTGGAGCTGTGCTTTCGACACGCTCGCGCACGCCGTCGAATCGCTGTGGTCGATCCGCGCGACAGAGCGATCCCGAGACCTTGCCGAGGCCGCGCTCGGCAAGGTCATCCCGATCCTGCGCGATGCGGGCGAGGTTCCCACGGCGGCGGAGCGGGATCTGCTCTGCGAGGCCGCCACCCTGGCTGGACGGGCCATCGACATCACCCGCACCACCGCGGCGCACGCGCTGGCCTATCCGCTCACCGTCCATCTCGGCGTGCCGCACGGCCTCGCTTGTGCGATGCACCTGACCTGGCTGGCCCCGATGGTCGAGCGGGCGGGGCCGGCCGAGATTCCGGACCACCACGATCCGGCGGCGGTCGCCGCAGCGGTCGCGACGCTGCGGCGGCTGCTTCGAGCCGGCGAGCGCGACCTCGGCGCGACGATCCGGTCGCTCATCACCGCCCGCGGCCTGCCGGCGGAGCGCCGCGCCGAAGGCGCACCCGGACTCGCCGGAGTCGTGGTGGAAGAGGGATTGGCTTCGAACCGGGTCAGCGGTACCCCGGTCGTCCTCGACCGGGCGCGCGTCCGTGCCGCGGTCGAGGGCTTGTTGCCTGCCGGATCGAGCGCCGCGGACCGGCGAAGGAAGGGCGATGTCCCATGCGCAACTACCGAATGACCGGCCCCGCGGAAGTGAGCGGGGCGACGCTGGAGGCGATGGCCGCCGAACGGATGATCAGCCATCGCTCGCGGGAGTTTCGCGACCGGCTGGCAGACCTGACGCCGCGGCTGGCGAAGGTGTTCGGCACGACCGCGCCGGTGCTGGTGCTGACCTGCTCCGGCACAGGCGGGCTTGAGGCGGCGGCCGCGTCGGTGCTGCGGCGGGGCGATCGCGTGCTGTCGGTGCGGCAGGGCTACTTCGGCGCGCGTTTCGGCGAGATCGCCGCGTTCCACGGCGCCGAGGTCGACGTCCTGGAATCCGCGTGGGGCGACGTGCCGTCGACCGAGGAGATCCGCGCGAAGGCCACCGAGGGCTACCAGGCTGTCCTGCTGACGCACAACGAAACCTCGACCGGGGTACTGGCCCCGCTGGAGGAGTGGGCCGCGGCGATCCGTTCGGTCAGCGACTGCCTGATCCTGGTCGACGTCGTGAGCAGTCTGGGCGCTGCCGAGATCGCGTTCGACCGGCTGGGCCTGGACGTCGCCGTCGGGGTGCCCCAGAAGGCACTCGCCTGTCCGCCCGGCCTCGCGCTGGTGGCCGCGTCGGAGCGGGCGCTCGCCCGGGCCGCCGCTCCCGGAGCGGGCAGCTACTACCTCGACCTCGCGCGCGCCGCCGCGCACGCCCGCGAGTCCACCACCACGTACACCCCCAACCTGTCCGTGCTCTTCGCGCTGGAAGCGGCGGTCGCCGAGATCGAGAAAGAGGGCCTGGAAAACGTCTGGTCGCGGCACGCCGAGACGGCGCGCCTCTGCCGGGAGACCTTGCGTGCGCGAGGACTCGTCGTAGTGCCTCCGGAGCCGCTGTGCTCGCCGACGGTCACTGCGGTCCGCCTGCCGGTGCCCACCGCCGAACGGGTTCGCGACACCCTCGCCGCCCGGCACGACGTGTGGGTGTCCTCGGGACGCGGCGCGTGGAAACGCGATGTCCTCCGGATCGGCCACATGGGCCCGGTCGCGCCCGCCGACGTGGCGGCCTGCGCCGAGGCGATCGCCGCCGTCACCACGCCCCGCCGGAGCGCGCCGGTCGGCGGGCGGCGGGAGGTCAGGGTGCTCCGCACCGCCGACGAGCTCGGCCCGGAGTGGGACGAGCTGGCGAAGGATCTCGCCGCGCCGGTGTTCCACACCAGGGCGTTCCTGCGTGCCTACGAACACCATCCGGTGCAGAAGATCGCCCTCCCGCGCTATCTGGAAGTGCGCGACGCCAGCGGCGGGTTGCTGGCCGCCGCCCCCGCCTACCTCCAGGGCGACCCGCTCGGACTGCTCGGCCTGCGCGAAAACGAGCAGGCGTTTCTCTCCCCGATGTGGCACTGCCCCGGTGCGAGAGTGCTCGCGCGCGACGACGAATCCCTGCGGGCGCTGGGCGAAGCGTTCGGCGCGCAGGCAGCGGAGACCGGATGCGCACGATGGGGCTTCATCAATCTCGAGGACGGCACTGACACCGTCCGCGCGCTTGGCGAGCACGGGTTCCAGCGCGAGGAACTCGTGCCGCGGTGGGTGCTGCCGCGCACGCTCGCGCCCGACGGCCCCTCCTACCTGGCCTCGCTCCGCGGCTCGGCCCGGCGCGAACTCGGCAGGCAGCTGCGCCGGGCCGAAGACCAGGGCGCCCGGTGCGAGATCCGTCGAGCTGACCACCCGGACCTTCCCCGATTGATGGAGTTCGTGGCCGCCACCGCCACCCGGGCCGGGTCGCCGCGGTACTACGACCCGGTCAAGCTCGCGGCGTTCCTGCGCGAACTGGGGGAGCCCGTGCGGGTGCTGGAGGTCTGCGACGCCGCCGGCGCGACGCTGGCCGTCGGAGTGAGCTTTCTCGAAGCGGCCCGGCTGCAGTACTGGGCCGCCGGGTACCTGCGCGACCGGCCGGACGTCGCGTTCAGCCCCTATTACCGGATGTGGTGGCAGATGCTGGAACTGATGTGGTCGTCCGGGGTCGAGATCGCGGAATGCGGACGCCTCAACGAACCGTTCAAACGCAAGATGGGCCTGACCCCCCGTCCTCTGGTGGCGCTGACGGGGCCCGCGGCATGACCGCGCGCACGCGGGCAACCGGCCGCAGCGCTTTCGAGATCGAGGAGTGCCCGCTTCCCGCCGCGCCGGCGGAATGGGACGATCTGGCGGCCCCGACCGGGATCGGGTTCTACTCGGCCAGGACCTGGAACCTCGCCATGCTCGGGCAGAACGGCGCGGAGGAGCGGGTACTGGTCGTACGGGACGCCGGCGGTACCCTGCGTGCGATCGTCCCGCTGTTCCGGTACCGCGACGGTCCCGCCAACGCCCACCTCCATCCCGGCACGCTCTTCGGCGGCGCGGACCGGGTGACCGACGAGGCCGCCCGCCGCTGGGAACCGGTGACCGTGGTGGGGAACGCCTCGGGCTACGGAACCGCACCCGTGGTGAACGGCGGGCTGGAGGCATGGGCCGCGGCGGCGGAGTCCGAGGCGGCGGCGGCGGGGGCTGGGACCGCGTTCGCCGCGCACCTGACCGGACCGGACATGACTCGGCTGCGGGAACTGCTGCCCGGCTGGCCGGTATTGCTGACAGCGATGCGGATCTCGGTGCCGGTGCACGCCGATTCGGAGCGGGAGTACGAAGCGGGTCTGCGCAAACGGGACCGCGACCGGGTGCGCTGGGAGCGACGGCTGCTGGCGAGAGGCGGTCGGTCGGTGACCGTCGAGGACATCACCGACGACAACCTCCGCGAGATCGGCGAGCTGCAGGAAAGCACCCAGCGCCGGCACGGCAGCTACGGCGACGCCGACTATTTCGTCGGGCGCTACCGAAAGCTGAAATCGGTCCTCGGCGACGCGCTGTTCGCCTTCGTCTGCCGCCACGAAGGCCGCGCCCTCGGCTACTTCTCCTGCATCCGGCACGGTCGTACGCTGGTCGGCCGCTCCGCGGGGCTCGACTACGACCGGATCGGCGACCACGCCGAGTACTTCAACCTGATGATCCACGAACCGGTCCGGTACTGCCTGCGGAACGGACTGCGCGAACTCGACCTCGGCGTGGCGGGGTACCGGCAGAAACTGCTGCGGGGCGGCGAGCCCGTGCCCGTGTGGTCGATGCTGCTGCGCCCTCCGTCCGGCTGGTCGGACGAGGACGCCGCCCGGCACAACCGGGCCAAGGCGCGGGAACTGCGGGATGAGCTCGGTCCGATGTGCCCTGAGGGGCTGCGGGAACGGCTCGACCGGATCGCCGACGCCGGAAGGGCCGAGCTCTGATGCTGGGCACCCCCGCTTTCCGGTTGCTGCTGGGCGCGCGTGCACTCTCCACCCTGTGCACCGGCTTGGACGTCGTCGTGCTGGCTTGGCTCGTCCTCGCCCTCGGAGGCACCCCGCTGCACCTCGCGGTCATGGCCGCGCTCAACGCGGGCGCGGGAGTGCCCGCCGCGTTCTTCGGGGGACCGCTGATCGACCGATTCTCCCGGCGCGCGGTCACCGTGGCCACCGAACTCGGGCGTGTCCTGCCGCTCGGCGCGATCCCGCTCCTCGCCGGCCTGGGGGAGTTGCGGCCCTGGCACGTGCTGGTAGCGGGCGCGGTGGTCAGCGGCCTGTATTCGCTGTCGTCGGCCAGCTACAGCGCCCTGCTGCCGGAACTGTTCGACCGGACGGGACTCCTGCGGGCGAATGGGGTCTGGCAGGCCGTGTCGCAGGTCGGGGTGTTCATCGGGGCGGGGTTGGGCGGGGCCGCCATTCCGGCTCTCGGCGACACCGCTCCGCTGCTCGTCGGCCTGGCCGGGCGCATACTCACCAGCGGCATGCTCCTGGCGATGCCGTCGCGGCGCACCACCAAACCCGCGACGAAGCGCACGAGCGGGCTGCTGTTCCGCGACATGACCGACGCCTGGCGCGTGCTGGCGTCGCACCGGAGAATGCTGTTGGCGGCCCTCTTCGCCGCGATACCAGGCAGTCTGATCTCCGGCATCAACGCGGTGCTGCCCGCTTTCGTCAAGAACGACAACGGGATGGGCGCCGCCGAGTACGGGCTGATCGACGCGGCTTGGGGCGTCGGCGCGTTCCTCGCGGGGCTGGTGTGCGTGAAGCTTTCCCACGCGCACGACGACCCGCGCTACCACACCGGTTCGCTGCTGCTCACCGGCTGCGCGATGACGCTGCTGGCCACGGCGACGAACCTGCCGTGGTCGATCGCGCTGGCCGCCTTCGTGGGCGGGGCGGCACTCGGCTCGCTCGTGCTGTTCCGCGCTTATGTCCAGGCCGAAGCACCGCCGGACTACACCGGCCGCATCCTCGCGGTGTCGCAGCTGGTGTTGTCGGCGTTGTGGCTTGCCGTCGCGCTCGGTCTGGGCACGCTGACCCTCGTCCTGTCGGTGCGCATGGTGATCGTCTGCTGGGGCGCCGCGATCCTCTGCGGCGGGCTGACGATCCATCTGCTCCTCCGCCGTCACGGCACCAAGGAGGTTTCGCACGCCGAAGGCTCCGACTGAACCGAAAACCACCCTCTTCCGCACAAGGAGCATCAGATGAAAGGCTCGCTCAGCGTCGACCAGCCGGGCGTCCGGAACGCGATCAACAGCTACTTCTTGCGCACCAGCGGTGGCGAGAAACGTTTCCGGATCATGTCCCCGTACAAGCTCTTTCCTGAGGCACGACAGCTCGAAGCGCAGTTCGACCAGGTCAGAAGCGAAGTGCTGGCCCTGGTCGGCACGCGCGACCTGCCCCAGTACCGAGACATCGACCCCGTCCGCGCGGCGGAGGTGTCCGACAACTGGCGGCTCTACTACGCCTACATGCTCGGCGTCGCGAACCCCAAAGCACGGGAAGACTGCCCGACCATCCTGTCTTTCGCCGAGCGGACGCCCACGGTGGTGAACGCGATGATCTCGGTCCTCGAACCCGGGGTGAAGCTCAACGCGCACAACGGTCCCTACGCGGGAATTCTCCGGTATCACCTCGGGATCAAGGTGCCGCGGGAGAATCCGCCGCGGCTGCGGGTCGACACCGAGCACTACACCTGGCGGGAGGGCGAAAGCGTGCTCATCGACGACACCTTCGAGCACGAGGTCAGCAACGAGAGCGAAGAGGACCGGATCGTGGTGATCATCGACATCCGCCGCCCGATGGGAATTCTCCGGGACCGGGTGAACCTGGCGAGCCTCCGGCTCAAACGCAAGTGGTCGGGTCAATTCATCAACGGCACCAACGGAGACATCTAGTCCGCGGCCGGTCGCAAGCCACGCCTGGAGCAGCTTCGACGACCTGCTTCGTGTCGGGCACCGCGGAATGCGCCAGGTATCCGCGCAGCCGCGGCCCGGGAACCGGACAAGGCCGGGGAAATCGTCGTGGTCGAAGGTTCCCGCTTGGCCGACGTCGAAGGCCAGTGAGCGATCGTGGGCGAACTCGCAAGGCATGTCGCTGATCAGAACCGCGGCGACCAGCCACGGCTGGCCCCGGGCGGTCCGCAGCGCCTGCGATCAGTTCCCGTCCCCTGCGGTGAGAGGCAAAGACCAAAGCTGTACGAATCCGTCGGAGCCAAGCGAAAACCGCGCTCTCGACAGCTAGATTCGGTGCAGCAACCCGCGATCGCACTCCGGTCACGCTGCCCGCGCCCAAACCTGCGACACGATCGACCGGATGCCCCCGCGCAGCACGGACCTGTTCGCCGCCAGGCGTTGTCGAGCAGGCGCGAAACAGCTTGACATGTCTCAAGTCCGAGCTACTGTGACGATGAAGGCACGCAATGTTGCGATGTCTTCCGTCGGGGGATTCAGCCATCGGATGTTCAGTTCGCCGCAGCCGCCTTGCATTGGCGCGGGCCGCGAAGGCGGGACGTCTACGGTCAGGGGGAGGACTCTTGGATGGTTGCACGAAAAGATCGCCAGACAGCAACGAATACTCGTCTTCTGAAATCAATCCGGTGCTGAGCGGCGTCGGGTCGACCGGCGCCCGGTCGGCGGGGCGGGGCTCCGAACCGGCGGACAGAACGGTACTTGGCGAAGACACCGCGGAGGACGTGGCACAGCCGGTGCGAATCGACTTGCTGGCAGTCGACGACTCCCCGCGGCTCGAAGGCGTCGACATGGACCACGTCCACGCTCTTGCCGAGGCACAAGGGCAGCTCCCGCCGATCCTTGTTCATCGCGGCACGATGAAGGTCATCGATGGCAGGCACCGGTTGATGGCGGCCGAATTGCAGGGCTGTTCGACCGTCGAGGTCTGCTTCTTCGACGGCTCCGAGGACGAAGCGTTCGTCAAGTCAGTGCAGGCGAACGTGGCGCACGGGCTGCCGTTGACCTTGGCTGATCGCACGGCCGCCGCCGCCCGCATTGTCAAGGCGCACGCCGAGTGGTCGGACCGCAGGATCGCCGTCTTGGTCGGACTCTCGCCCAAGACGGTCGGCGCTGTGCGGATGCGTTCGACTGAGGAAATTCCTCAGTCGCAGGTACGCGTCGGCCGAGACGGCCGGGTTCGCCGACTTCCCGCGCGGAAACCGGGGAACAAGCGTCCGGCCGCGCCGGAGGGAGAGTCGAAAGCGGACACTGGCACCGGAAAGGCAGGCGAGCGAGGTGACGGGCGGGAGCGCCGATCACGCGCCCCGGCTGGTCGCAGCGCCGCAACCAGCATGGAAACGCTTCAGGCGCTGCGGCAGGATCCTGCCTTCCGGCTGACTGACACCGGCCGCTTTCTGCTCCGGCTGCTGGACTTGCATCTCAACCAGGTGCGCGAGTGGAATCGTCTCATCGCGCATGTGCCGCCGCACCGGGCGAACTCCGTGGCAAATCTTGCCAGGGAATGCTCCCAGACGTGGCGCGAGTTCGCAGAGCAGGTTTCGGCTCAGTCATCAGCGCTTGACATGCGGGAACCTGCCGCCACCTGACGTTTCATGCCCAGTCCGCGGTCTTGCCCGCGCGGGACGGCCGGCGCAGGCGTGAAAGCCGGAAAATCATCGGTGTATTTCACCGGCATTTGGATGCTGGAGTTTGTTGATCTGCTTCCATAGTGGTCATTCGCGGTCGGCAACAGCGAGAGATGCTCTCTTGAGTTTGCCCGGAATCTGACGCTGGGATAACGTAATCAGTGGGCCAGTTCGCACATTCGGCCCATATTTCCGGGAAATTTCCGAAAACGAGGAGAAGATTCATGGACCAGCGTATTCAGAGTGAAGCCGAGAATTTGCCGATCGACTACGAGCGACCGGCGATGACGCCGGTTGGCGAGTTCGGCGAACTCACCAACGGAATCGGCAGCAACACGTGGGACGTCGCCTGGCTCTGGGACTGAGAGCGGCTGATGCGTGACCGCCACACAGTCGGCGGAGGCGAGAGCGTGTTCGTGGTCTTGCCCGACCACGACGGCGCTCTCGCCGTTCGTCGTCCCGCTCCGGATTCCCGAACGCTCGCGACGCACGAATCGGGTCGGCCTCTGATCGTGGGAGTGCTCGGCGCGGACGCGCTTTTCGTGCACCGGAGTCGTGCCGGCCTCGTGGCCCTGCTCGGCTTCTGCCCGGTTTCCGACGAGGATCTCCGCTCCAAGCTCGACCAGGTCAGCAGCTACGCTGATCTCGACCGCGTGACCAAGCGGTTGCCGGGGAGCCATTACGTGATCGCTGCGCTCGGCGATCGCATTCGCGTCCGGGGGACCCTGTCGAACACGCGGCGTGTGTTCTACCCGCGGGGCACGAGCGACTGCGTGCTCTCCAATCGTGCGGATGTCGTCGCAGGCATGCAGACGGCGGCGCTGGACGAGACATCGATCGCGCTGCGGCTGATGTTTCCGGCGGTGCCGCACCCGCTCTCGAACCGGACTCTCTGGCGTGGCGTCGAGGCAGTTCCGCCTGGGCATGACGCCGAATTTCGTGCGACCGGCGGTGCCGTCCGGACGTCTCAGTGGTGGCAGCCGCCCGAGTCTGAACTCGGCAGGGCCGAAGCGAGTTCTCTGTTCCGAGAGGCCCTGTGCGCTGCTGTCGACAACCGGGCGTCCGCGCACGTGACGATGAGCTGCGACCTTTCCGGCGGCATGGACTCGACGCCGGTCGCCTACCTGGCCTGGCTCAAGAATCCGCGCCTCACCGCAGTGACCTTGTGCGGCCTGACCACTGCGGACGACGACACCGCGAGCGCGTTGCGAGCCGCGGAAAGAATGCCAGGCGTCGATCACGTCCTGCTCGAGGACGCGAATATGCCTGGCGCGCTTGACGGCATGTTCGATGCACCGGAATGTCACGACGAGCCGTTCGTCGGCGTCCAGAGCGCTAAGTTCCTGGCGATCGCTCGACTCGTGGCGGCCCGTGGATCGACCCTCCATCTCTCCGGGCACGGCGGTGACGAAGTGCTCACCGCGCCGACGTCCTATCTTCACACGTTGGCCAGGCGCAACCCCAGGGTCGCCTTGAATCATCTGTACGGCCAACGTGCGCTTCGGCGCTGGTCGCTGCGTGACCTGTGGGGAGTCGTCGGCGATCGCGGCTCCTACGGCGACTGGCTGTCGGGATGCGCCCGTGATCTGGCCTTCCCGCTGTCCGGACCGCATCCGCCACCGCCGACCTGGAACCAGCGGCTGCGCCTGCCCGGCTGGGTCACCGAAGAGGGCAGACGCGTCGTGGCCGACGCCTTGTCCGCCGCGGCCGACGCCGAACCGCTGGCCCGGACGCGGTCTCAGCACCAGTCTCTGGAGAACATCGGCCTGTCCGGACGTGTTGCCCGGCTGATCGGACAGGCCGCCGGACGAGGAGGTGTCGCGGTCGCTTCTCCGTTCCTCGACGACCGGGTGATCGAGTGCTGCCTTGCCGTGCGGCCCTACGAACGGTCGAGCCCGTGGGACTTCAAGCCGTTGCTGACGGAGAGCCTGCGCGGCATTGTGCCCGCGGAGCTGATGCAGCGATCGACAAAGAACGACATGTCCGAAAACGTGCATGCGGGCTTTCGGAAGCGGCGTCGGCAGATCACCGAGCTGTGTCAGGATTCAGTCCTGGCACAGCTCGGACTAGTCGACGCGAACGCCCTGCGCCTGGCGTGCACGTCGCCCCAGCCTCCCGGAGCGGCCTTGCCGGCGATGATCACGACTCTCAACTGCGAAACATGGCTACGTGGTGTCACGTCATCCTCGCCGTCGCCTGGTGCCGAGCCGACCAAAGCGACCGCGGAAAGCAAAGGTGTGCGATGAAAGCCGCAGCTACCGCCCTGGCCAGGCTTGACGGGTCCGGATTTGTCCGCCGGATACCGGTGGCGACGGTCGTCTACGCGGCCCGAATCCTGGCCGCCTGCCCGCCTTTCCGAATTCGTCGCATACTGGAAGCGCTCAGTCGCGGAGCTCGCCCCTCCCGGAGGGAAGAGGCGGAAATCGCGCACCGCGCGGTGTTGCGGGCGAGCCTCATGTGCGCCGGCGACGGCTGCCTGCCCCGGTCGATCGCAGTTGCTCTGTGGTGCCGCCTGCATGGTCACTGGCCGACCTGGCACACCGGGGTCCAGGTCCACCCGTTCCGCGCGCATGCGTGGGTCGAGGCCGACGGAGTGGCCATAGGCGAGTCGGGCGACATGTCCCGATGGCAACGGCAAATGACCGTGTCCGTACGGAAAGGGGGAGCCGACGTTGGCGCTGCGGTTGAGTGACCACGTGAGCATGACACCGGTCGACGACAGCGTCGTCCTGCTCGACGAGCGCAAGGGGCGGTACTGGCAGCTCAACTCCACGGCTGCCCGGATCTTGCGCGAACTCATCGCCGGCGGCAGGCCGGAGGATCTCAGAGACCGTCTTGCCGCCTCCGCGGGAGCCGACCGCGAAATGGTCGAGCAGGATGTGAGGGATTTCGTCCAGCAGCTGCTGTCCGCCGGACTGGTTACCGGCGGACAGAGGTCTACTCGTTAGCTTCGCGGCGGATCTGCCCGTGCCATGCGGCGGGAGCCGCCGCGAGCAACCACCGGAGCCGAGGACAGCCGGGACTGGATCTTCGCAGATCCAGTCCCGGCTGGTGCGCTGCCGGAGAGTATCTCGTTGCGATGGCGCCTGCCGGTGCGGCGCGAACTGGATCGGAATCGGTGCAGCTGCTACCGTTTGCAGGGCACCGGAAAACAATTTCGAGGTTGATTTGTTTTCCTGTTCGTGAAGGTCAAACTCCTATTTTCTCGCGTCGACCCGCGTGCCCGGGTTGATGCATTCTGTCATTCACGGAAAGGACCTCATGATGGAAGCCGACACGACCAGCGAATCGATCGAGTCCAAGGAGCCGTACGAGATCCCGGAGTTTCGCCCGGTCGGCTCGTTTCGGGAAAAGACGGACGGGCTGAACAATTTCGGATTCGACGGGATTGTGCTCAGCCGCGACTGGTGATTCCCGTAACCAGGTAAGGAGTGCATGATGCAGGGCTTCGGTGTTCCGTTCTTTGTCGTGCTGCCGGACAACACGTTCACGGACGCCGTGGCCTTGCATCCTCGCCTGTCCGGAGCGGGCGTCGACACCAGCCCGCACCCTTCCGGCAGGCCGTGGCTGGTCGGTCGATGGGATGAGCGAGAGTTGCTCACCGTCACCGTGGGCACGACGAGGGTCGCGTTGATCGGCTGCTTCGCCGCGAAGGCTGACGAACTCCGAGGCGACGTCGGCAGAATCAGGCAGCTATCCGACACGGAGCTGATTACGCGGAAGTATCCCGGCAGCTACCACGTCGCGATCGCGATCGGCGACCGCATGAGGATTCAGGGCACGGCGTCCGGTCTCCGCCGCGTCTGCCACGCCGAGTTCGACGGCATCCCGGTCGTCGCCGACCAGGCAGACGTGCTCGCGGACCTGACACGGGCGGAGTTGCGGGTGCCGACGCTCGCAGTTCGCCTGCTGCAGCCGTCGTTTCCGCTGAGCGAGCGCCCGCTGTGGTCCGGCGTGACACCGGTCGAGCCGGGCGATTGCGTCGAGGTCGCGGGTAATGGCCGGACCGTGCGGGTTCGGCGCTGGTGGACCCCGCCGCCGGCGAGTCGCGGCATGGCGGAGAGCGCCGCCGCGGTCCGGGCCGCGCTTGCTTCGGCGGTGTCGGTGAGAACCAAGCTCAACGGGCACGTCAGCACCGAGCTCTCGGGAGGGTTCGACTCCACCTCGGTGACCTTTCTCGCGGCGCGGAACGATGTGCCCCTCACCGCGTGCACTGCGCTCGTGTCCGATTCCACCGTCGACGACAACGTGTGGGCGAGCCGCGCCGTCGCTCACCTGCCATGCGTCCGGCACGAGGTAATTCCCGCGAACGAGATCCCCTTGTGCTACGCCGGGATGAACGCGGCCGGAGACCTGCTCGACGAGCCGTCGGCCATGGTGGTTTTCCGCGAGCGCGCGCTGGGAATTGTCGCGCGGATGGCAGAGCGCGGAGCCCGGCATCACCTCACCGGCCACGGCGGGGACCACCTCTTCACCGGATCGCCGGCGCACTGGCATACCCTCGCGCGCACGAAGCCGCTGAGGGCGTTCCGGGAACTCAGGGCGTTCCGGATCTCCCGCTCGTGGCCGTTGTCCCGCACGGTGCGCGCGGTTCTCCGGAATCAGACGTTTCCCGAAGCCTTCGCCGCGGTCGACCTCACGCGGGGCAGGCCCCTCGACATGTTCGAACCGAGGCTCGGCTGGAACACTGATCTCCACCTGCCCGGCTGGCTGACCGCGGACGCCGAGGAGATGATCGCCGGGGAGATCGGCGAACTGGCCGCGCGAGTCGCGCCGTTGGCGTCCTCGCGGGGGACCCATGCCGAACTCAGCGCGATCCGGTCGGGCACCCGCGATATTCGAGCCCTGGCCCGGATGTCGCGCGGCTTGGGCGTCGAGACCCACGCACCGTTTTTCGACGACCAGGTGATCGATGCGGCGCTCGGCGCGGCGCCTGAGGACCGGGCTACCGCGTGGCGCTACAAACCCCTGCTGGCTGTCGCGATGCGCGACATCGTGCCCGGCCCGATCCTCGATCGCACTACGAAGGCGGACGGGACTGTCGACGCCGTCCGCGGGCTGCGTCACCATCAGGCTGAACTCGCTGAGATGTGGGAGGACTCGCAACTCGGGCGACTGGGGCTCGTCGATCCAGGACGGCTGCGTTCGGTGTGCGCCCGGATCGATCCGCTCGCGTCGAGCGACCTAGGGCTTTCCGGCGCGCTGGCCTGTGAAACGTGGCTGCGCGCCAGACGTCACGAAATGGCTCGCCCAAGGAGTGAACGATGAGTTTCGTCTTCAGAAAACATGTCAGCCTGGCCGAGACCGAGTTCGGCGCCGTGCTGCTCGACCAGCGAAGCGGCCGGTACTGGGAAATGAACCCGACAGCCGCTCTGATAGTCCGCGCGCTCGAGGCGGGCGAGACGCCGGAGCGGACCGCGGAAATCGTCGCCGGCAAGTTCGCGGTCGACCGCGACCGGTCTTTGGCTGACGTTTCGAACATCATCGGCAAAATCGCCGCGGCCGGACTCCTGTCATGAGCGTCGAGATGTCTGTCGCCCGGAGAGCGAACGCCCCGCGGCCCCTCGGGGTCAAGGTGATGACCCGGTGCGCGATCGTGTCCGGTCGTCTCCTCTCGTTGCTGCCGCCGAGACATATTCGCCGGATACTGCTCTGCTTGCGCTGGAAGGCGCGACCGGCTACCTATGCCGAGGCGGAACGGTGCCGCGACGACGTCCTTGCCGGGAGCTTGGGCATGCGCGCTTTGCGAGCATGCCTGCCCCGATCGCTGGCGATCGTGCTGCTCTGCCGATTCCGCGGAGCGTGGCCGACGTGGTGCGCGGGCGTGCGGCGAGCGGCGCCGTTCAGTGCGCACGCTTGGGCGGAAGTCGACGGATGCAGCGTCGGCGAACTCAACGTCGCGGAGGCGTTCGTCCCGCTGGTCAAGGTGGCCCCAAAACCGTAGCGCGCTTGTCCGCAGGGCGTCCGGATACCGGGGAATAGCCCTGTGTATAGTTCAGACGGTGTCGGTTGTTCGGAAAGCCTTGACGCTCGTGCCAGCTTTTGCGCGTCCTTACGTTTTTCGGCATCGAGCACTTCTTAAGTTCGCACTCGTCGGCGGCGTGTGCTTTCTGGTCACGTTCTTCGTCAACTACGCGTTAAAGTACACCGTCCTGCGGGAAAAACCGGTTACCGCCATGATCGTCGCGACCATCGTCGCGACGATCGTTTCGTATGTGCTGAACCGCGAGTGGTCCTTTCGCTCCCGCCGAGTCCGCGAGCGACGGCACGAAGCCGCCCTCTTCTTCGTGCTCAGCGGTGTCGGGGTAGCCCTGAACTCGACACCGCTGTATCTGTCGCGGTACGTGCTCCAGCTGCACGTCCCGGTGGTGTCTCTCGTAGTCCAGGAAGCGGCCGATTTCGTCAGCAGCCTCATCGTAGGAACGTTTGTGGCAATGGTGTTCCGCTGGTGGGCCTTCCGAAAATGGGTCTTTCCTCGCGAGTCGGACGAAGGCGATGCGGTGGAGAGCCCGGGGTCGGTGCAAACCATCGCACAGGGGAGACCGCTGCGGCCCGGTCTCGACGTCGGCGAGATGCCGGAAGGCGAAGGGCGCCGATCCGCGGGGTAGCGCCGAGAGACGCATGAATGCGTCAAATCGGTTGTGGGGACGCGGGTCGACCATCGCGCACGTTGCTCAGCCAGGGCTGAGGTGCCGCGGGGAGTTGAGATTCCGCCGACAGGGGGCTGGCCAAGGAACGCTGAAGCTGACGGTGGTCGCGGATCCGGATGCCTGTCCCACGACGCGAATGCCGCCTCCGGAAGATCGCCGTCGGCCTCATGTCCGGGAACACCTCAGTGCATGTCTCCTGGAGACAAGCGGAAGAGATTCTCCGGCGCCTTCGGAAGCGCCGGAATCCAGTCGTCCGAAACTCGGCCACGTCGCGGGATCTGATCGCTGTTCGGTGCCGACCGCTGAACAGCCGGTCCGCGCAGCGGCGGACGGCCTTGGCTCGCTGTCCGGGTGAGTTATGCGGCCGAAGCGAGCAAAGCGTGTGCCAGCAGCGGGCCGAGGCGGCGCAGAGCCGCCGGCCCGGTCAGTTCGCCGTGTGCGCAGTCGACGTCGTGGGTGATGATGCGACCGCCGATGTACGGGCGCCACTGCGCCGGGTTTGCCGGCTCGGGGTTGCGAAGGGCGCGGAAGAACAGCAGATCGCCGTCGAACTCGGCGGCGGGGCGCGGTGGCATTGCGGCAAGGGAAGCAGCGAAGGCGTTCACCAGCGTGTCCAGTTCCGCGGGCAGCTCGTCCGTTGTCGACAGCCCCAGCGACCGGCGCAGGGCGGCCTCGCTCGGCACGTCGTCGCCGGGCTTCGGAGGACAGGGGTGCGCGTCCAGCAGGGTGAGCAGGCTGACTCGTTCGCCGGCCTCCTGCAGCCTGGCTGCGGTCGCGTGGGCGAGGTTCCCCCCGAACGACCAGCCGAGCAGCCGGTACCCTCCTGCGGAGGGGATCGAGCGGATGCGGGAGACGAGGTCGGCCGTCAGGTCGTCGAACGTCGGCTGCCCGCGCCGCCCGCCGTCGAGCAGCGGCGAGTCCAGCCCGAGGACGGGTATTTCGGCGGGCAGATGCCGGGTCAACTCGAGGTAGACCGAGCTGACGCCGGCGGCCGGGGGAACACAGAACAACGGCGGCGCGTCCCCGCCGCCGCGCAGGAGCGTCACGGCCGGCGCGCCCTCGGCCGCATCCCCGGCCGAAAGCCGCGCGGCCAGTTCTCGCGGGCTTGGCGCGGCCACGAGCGTCCACAGGTCGAACCTGCGGCCCAGCGATCGCTCGACACGGCGAGCCAGTTTCGCGGCGAGCAACGAGTGGCCGCCCTCCTCGAAGAAGCTGTGTGCCGGATCGAAGCCAGGCGTGCCCAGGACTTCCCCGAACAGTGCGCAGAGCCGGCGCTCGAGCGCTTCGTCGCGGACCTCCGGAGCGGCCCGCCGCGCCGGTACGGGCATCGCAGCCGGCCACGGGTCGTCCGGCGGCACGATCGCGCCAAGCGGAAGGTCCGGAGCCGCCGCGACCTGTGCCAGGACAGTTTCGAACAAGCCTGCGAGCCAAGCCGCACCGACATTGTCGAAAAGCGCCGTGGCGTATTCGAGCGTTCCGGTGAACCCGGCGGCGGCGTCGCCCGCGTCGACCGCGAATGTCAGGTCGAACTTGGCGGTTCCGGTCCGCGCAGGAAGAAGCCTGCCGACGCATCCGGCCAGCTCGACGTGGGCCGGGGCGTCGTGCTGCAAGAGCAGTGCGATCTGGAAGAGCGGGTGTCTGCCGGGCGCGCGAGGCGGGTTCACCGTCTCGACCACTTGCTCGAACGGGACGTCCTGGTGGGACTGAGCGGTGAGCACTGTCGTGCGGGCCCGGCCCAGCAGCGCGGAGAACGTATCGTCGCCGCTCACGTCGACGCGCAGGACGAGCGTGTTGACGAAGTAGCCGACCAGCCGCTCCAGTGCGGTGTCAGTGCGGCCGGCCACCGGCGAACCGATCACGATGTCTTCTCCTCCGCCGGCGAGGTGCAAAGTCGCGGCCAGGCCCGCGTAGAGGACCATGAACAGCGAAGCCCGGTGCTCGCGGGCCAGGTCGGCCAGCCGCAGCGCGCTCGCCGTGTCGACGCGGAACGGCACCACCGCACCGGCGGACACGGGACGCTCTGGACGCGGTCCGGCGACAGGCAGCGGTTGCTGGTCGGGAAGATCGCTCAACCGGCGGTGCCAGAACGACAGCTGGAGCCCGGCCAGGCTGGTCGGATCGGCGGGGTCGCCGAGCAGATCCCGTTGCCACAGCGCATAATCCGCGTACTGCACCGGCAGTTCTCCAGGCCAGACGGGAGCGTGGCCCGACAACCGGGCACGACAAGCCGCGGAGAGGTCGGCCAGCAGCGGCGCGACGGACCAGCCGTCGGCCACGGTGTGGTGCAGCACCAGCAGCAGGCGGCTGGTGCCGTCGGCGAAGACGAACAGCCAAGCGCGCAGCAACGGCCCGGCCGCAAGGTCGAATTCGCCGCGGACGGCGTCGGCTACCAGGTCGTCCACCGCGTCGGCCTCGGTCGCGACGACGTGCAGCGGCGGCCAGCCTGCGGGCCGGGGTTCGAAAATGTGCTGGACCGGCGTGCCTTCGTCCTCGCGGAACACCGTGCGGAGGATTTCGTGCCGGTCCAGCAGGTCGCCGAGCGCCGCGCGCAGCGTCTCCTCGGAGGGGACGCCGGACAGCGCCAGCTGCAGCGGCAGGTTGTAGGCGGCGCCGGCTCGGTCCAGCCGGTGCAGAAACCACAGCCCTTCCTGGCCGTAGGACAGGGGGATCGCTTCGGCGCCGCTCATTCGTCGGCGTCGGCGAAGTCCAGCCGGGTGCCGATCCCGGCCGCCGCGGCACGGCGGTGCAGCAGCAGTCCGGAGTAGACGTCCTGAGCCGCCAGCCCGAGGGACTTGAACAACGTCACCTCGTCCGCGGATTGGCGGCCCGGGCGCCGCCCGGCGAGAACCTCGCCGATCTCGGCTTGGATGCGGTCCATCGCGAAGTGCCCCTCGGCCACGGCGGCGAGCAGATCGCCCGACTCCCGTGCCGCGGATTCGCGGCTGTCGGCGAAGACACGGCAGCGGCCGACCAGTTCTCCGGTCAGCTCGCGCGCATGCGGGAAGGAGGAGCCGACCGCGTTCAGGTGAGCGCCGGCGTCGGCGGCGGCCAGCACGGGTTCGGCGCTGGCGGTCACGGTGCACACCACGTCCGCTCCCGATGCCGCTTCCGCCGCGGTCGCGCAGACTTCGACGGGGCAGTCGACGCGCTCGCCTGCCCACTCCGCGAACCGTTCGGCACTCTCTCGGCGGTGGTTCCACACGGACACTGTTTTCGGCGGCCGGACGATCGCCATCGCTTCGAGGTGCGACCGGGCCTGTACGCCGGAGCCGAGGATCGCGAGTGTGCTCGCGTCCGGGCGGGCGAGCGCGTCGGTGGCGGCCGCGGACGCGGCGGCGGTCCGGATGGCGGTGATCGCGGCACCACTCGCCAGCGCGCAGGGTTGCCCCGTGGTGCGGTCGAATACGAGCACCAGCCCGGCGTGCACCGGCAGCCCTCGTTCGGCGTTCTCCGGAACGACCGACACGGCCTTGAGCCCGAACCCTTGTTCGCCTTCGCTGACATGGGCGGGCATCACGGCGAGCACGTCGCCCGACGGGGAACGCACCATGTGCCGGACAGGTTGTTCCACGGCGCCGCCGCTGAACGCGCGGAAGGCGGTCCGCATCAGGTCCACTGCGTCCGCCATGGGAAGCAGCTCACGCACGTCGGCGGCGTTGAGCACGATCACGGGCGGGCTCCTTGGTCGGCCGGGAGGGGAACTGTGCGCAGTGCGGCTGCGAGGTCGCTGAACACGGTCCCGGCGAACTCGTCAGCGCGTTCTTGGAGGAAGAAGTGACCGCCGGGGAACAGCCGGGGGCCGGTGAGCCGGGCGGCGTGCGCCTTCCAGGCATCGAGGCTTTCGGCCACAGTGACCGGATCGTCAGCGCCCCCGTATACGGCGACCGGCATCGGCAGCGGCGGCTCGTCGCGGTACCGGTAGCTATGGCACAGCGCGAAGTCGGCGCGCAGGACCGGGAGCACCAGTTCGCGGACATCCGGGTCGTCCAACAGCTCGGAGGCCGCCCCGCCCATTCCGGCGACTTTGGCGCAGAATGTCTCGTCGTCGTCGGTCGTGGCGGGCATCGTCGTCGGCGGCACTCCCTGAACGGGCCAGCACGCGGACGCGAGGAACAGGGGCGGCCGGGCACCGTCAGCCAGCAGGAACCTCGTGGCGCGGTAGGCGAGCATGGCGCCCATGCTGTGCCCGAAAAGCGCATACGGGCCGTCCTCCTCGGACAGCCAGCCGGCGAGGGCGCGGGCCGCGGTGTCGCAATCGTCGAAGGAGGCTTCCCGGTGCCGGGCCTGCCGTCCCGGCAGCCTGATCGCGCGCAGCTCGGCCCACTCCGGGACGAAGGGCGTCCACGGCCGGTAGGACGACGCGCCGCCGCCCGCGCAGGGCAGGCAGTACAGCCGGACCTGTGCCGCGGGGCGCGGCTCGAATGTCTGGTACCACAACGGGTTGGTGCTCATCGATGGCCCCTTTCTCGGCCGCGCGCGTCCGCTCGTCAGATCAGCGACTGCGCGATGGTCTCTTTCATCACTTCGGTCGTACCGCCGTAAATCGTCTGGACCCTGCTGTCGACGAAAGCCCGGCCGACCGCGAACTCGTGCGTGTAGCCGTATCCGCCGTGCAGTTGCAGGCAGCGGTCCGTGGTGCGCTGCGCCAGTTCGGTGTTCCACCACTTGGCCATCGCCGCTTCGTCCGCCCCGAGCATGTCGTCGGCGTGCGCGGCGACGCAGCGGTCGGTGAACGTCCGGGCCACCGACAGCTCCGTGGCGAGTTCGGCGAGCACGAAGCGGGTGTGCTGGAGCGCGGTCAGCGGGCCGCCGGAGACCTCGCGCACGCGGCAGTAGCCGACCGTGTCCGCGAACACGCGCTCCGCTCCGGCGAGCGCGGACACCGCGATCCACAGTCGTTCCTGTTTGAGATGACGCAGCAGGTAGCCCATCGCGCGGCCCGGGTGCCCGACGACATTCGCGGCGGGGACCGATACGTCTTCGAAGACCATTTCGACGGTGTCGAGTGCGCGCATTCCCAGTTTGTCGATGCGCTTGCCGACGGCGAACCCGGCGGCGGTGCGCTCGACGGCGAACAGCCCGAAGTCGGTGTCGCGTTTTCCCGTCTTGGCCAGCACCAGCACCAGATCGGCCAGTTCGCCGTGCGAGATGAACGTCTTGCGGCCGGTGAGCCGGAATCCCCGGCCGTCCGGCCGCGCAGTGGTGCGCAGACGGGTGAGATCGCTGCCCGCGTCGGGTTCGGTGATGGCGATCGCAGTGATCAACTCGCCTGAACAGAATCCGGGCAGCCACCGCGTCCGCTGCTCGGGCGTCGCGAGCGCTTTCAGGTAGGCGCCGACGACCTCGTTGTGCAGCGACAAAGCCGGTGCGTGCACCCCGGCCGCGGCGAATTCCTCGGCCAGCACGACGTGGTACCGGTAGTCGTCCGCGCCGCCGCCGCCGTATTCGAGGGCCAAGTCCATGCCGAGCAGGCCGTGCTTGCCCGCCGCCCGCCAGACGTCCCGGTCGACCGCCCCTGCGCGTTCCCAGTCCGGGTAGCGAGGCAGCACTTCCCGCTCCAGGAACGTCCGCACCAGAGCGCGGAAGTCCTCGTGTGCCGCGGTGAAAAGCTCACGCCGCATCGAAGACCTCCGCCCGGCCGTCGGGAGCCAGTGCGGACCAGGAGGGCATGATGTCGCGGAGCCGGTTCATCATCGCCTGGCAGTAGGCCGCGTTGTGGTCAAGGCTGCGGTGCCGCGGGTAGGGCATCTTGCGGCGGCCCGTGTGGTCCGCGCGGACGCGGTCGACGCCGCTCGGCGCACCCAGCAGGTCCAGCGCCTCCGCCGAAGCCTCCAGCTCGACGGCGTAGCGCGACGTTGACTTGATTTCGAGCTGCCGCAACGGAAGCGACGGCGGGGCGAAGGGTTCTCGGTAGACGTACGGCCGGGCGAGCAGATCCAGTTCGAAGGCAGCCTGGCGGCGGGCGGTGTCCAGCCAGCCGTGCTCGCGCAGGAAGTCCCGCAGCAACCGGTCGAGTTCGGCGCGGTGGGAGTGCAGGACGTAGTGCAGCACCTTGCCGGTGTTGTTGATGTCGTAGTTGCGGAGCCCGGACACCGAGTCGGCGAAGAACGCGCAAATCGGATCGCCGGCGCGGGCGCGGAAGAACTCGGCCGCGCCGGCGAGGAAGTCCCCGTAGGAGCAGGTGCCGTCGCGGTCCAGTTCCCGCGCGGTGAACTGCGCCGCACGGCCGTTGTAGAGGCTGATCACCGCATAGGTGAACCAGATCCCCGAGTCGTAGTCGGCCCGGTCGACCCACTTGGTGCCTACCACGACGTCGGCTTCGGCCACCGCGTCGTCCACCCGCACGGTTCGGATGCCGAGCACTTCCTGCTGCGCGTGCATCGGGGTGTTGTGGAGCAGGAGCTGTGGATAGGTGACGATGGCGTCGGCTCCGGAGCGGCAGAGCCGGTCGACGCCGTCGCGGAACGACCGGAGCGTCTCGCCCGGCAGGGGCCAGATGAGCTCGGTGTAGGAACTGATCCGTTTTTCCTTGAGCTTCGCCTGCAGGGTGACGTAGGTGCTCTCCCTGATGTTGGCTCGCTCGACAATCTTCAGGGTCTCGTCGCTCATGGTCTGCAGCGACACCGGCTGGCTGGCCAGCAGGCCGCCCTCGACCAGGAGCTCGGTGATTTCGGTGACCCGGTCCGGCCGGTTCTTGGCCGCCTGCATGGAAATCATCATCGGATAGCCGTTGCGCTGCTTGCACGCGACGAGGTGCCGCGTCAGTTCGACGTCCCGCGGCAGCGCGCCCCAGTTCGCGTCGGCGAGGAACACGCTTTCCACCCCGTGCTCGCTGATCCACGTGAGGTCGTCGAGCACCCGGTCCTGGTCCCAGCGGTACACCTTGTCGTTGGTGGCCGCGCCCCAGTAGCAATACGAGCACTTGAACGGGCAGCCGCGGTTGGTCTCGACCACCGCGAACGTGTAGTCGCCCCCGTCGAAGATTCCCGCGGCGAACGGGGACGGGATCTCGTCGAGATCGCGCAGCCGGGCGGCTTCCTCGGTGGTGCGAAGGGTGTCTCCGTCGTAGAAGCTGATTCCCGGCACGGCCGCGAAGTCCGGCTTTCCGGCAAGCAGCGCGGCGAGGAACGCTGAGAATGTCGCTTCGCCCTCGCCGTTGCACACCACGACGCGATCGCGGCCGGGCGGCACGTAGGCGGCGGCGTGGTTCATCACCTGCGGGCCGCCGAGGATGACGTACGCGTCCGGCCGGCGTTCGAGCAGTCCGTCGAGCAGCCTGGTCATCGCCCGCATGTTCCATAGGTAGCAGCTGAGCGCGTAGACGGCGGTGTCTTCTTCGGCGAGCAGCGCCGCCAGCACGTCCTCCACCGGCGTGCCGGCCGGCTGCGAAACGATCGTGAAGCGGTACGCCGCCGCGATCGCCGGGTCCTGCTGGGCGTAGGCCTGCAGGTACCCGGATGCCAGCGGAAGGGTGTTGGGGTACAACGGCAATTCGACGAAGGTGACCCCTGTGGTGGCGGTGTTCATGCCTGCGCTTCCGTTCCTTCCAGAGCGGCGGCGAGCTCGCTCAGCACCTCGTGCTCGAACAGGTCTTCGGCGCCAAGCCGAAGACCGCGCTTGCGGGCTTTCGCCGCGACCCGCATCGCCGCCAACGAGTCGCCGCCGAGGTCGAAGAAACTGTCGTCGCGGTCGGCGGCGGTGATGGGCAGCACCTCGCACCACAGTTCGGCTATCAGGCCCTCGAGGCCGGTCAGCGTGCCGGCGCCGGCAGCCGGACCGGCTTGCGGGGGCAGCGCGGCCAGTGCTGCCCGGTCGGTCTTGCCGTGCGCGTTCGTCGGAAACGCGGCCAGCACGCGCACGGCTGCCGGGGTCAGGTAGTCCGGCAGGATTGCGGCGAGCTCTTTGCGCAGCGCGTCCGGCTCCGGCGGCGCGGCAGGGTCGGCGGGAATCACGTGCAGTACGAGAATCCCGCTTCCGGGGGCAGGCTCATGCACGACAGCCACCGCGTCGGCCACCGGGGGCAGGGCGCGCGCCGCCGACTCCACCTCGCCGGGTTCGATCCGGAACCCGCGCAGCTTGACCTGGCTGTCGGCGCGGCCCACGAATTCGAGTGCGCCGCCGCGGAGCAGCCGGACGACGTCTCCGCTGCGGTAGAGCCGGGCCGGGCCGCCGGCGAACGGGTCGGCGACGAAACGCGCCGCGGTCAGCCCCGGCCGGTCGAGGTAGCCCTGCGCGACGCCGCGTCCGCCGAGATAGAGCTCGCCGGTTCCGCCGATGGGGACAGGCCGCAACCGCTCGTCGAGAACGTGCCCGGTGACTCCGGTGAGCGGGACCCCGATCGGCGGGGGTCCCGCGGAAGCCCCGCCGGAGGCGAAGTCGTGGCAGGTCGCCAGCATCGCGGTCTCTGTCGGGCCGTAGACGTTGTACACGGCGAACGGCAGGTGAGCCGGGGGATCGGCGCGCAGCTGCTCGCCGCCGACGAGGAAGGCCCGCAAACGGGAACGCGACGCGTGCCACGGCTGGGCGAGGACCGCGGTGCCGAGCGCGGTAGTCAGGAAGCACACGGTGATGCGCTCGTCGCCCAGCCACCGGGCCAGTCCCTCAGCCGAGCGGAAGACGCGGTCCGGCGGGATGCACAACGTCGCGCCGTGCGCCAGGCACGGCCAGACCTCGAGCGACCAGCCGTCGAACGACGGTCTGGCGATTTGCGGCATCCGGTCGGCCGCGCCGACCGCGAATCGCTCGCCGTACCACTGAACGAGGTTCGCCGCCCCGCCGTGAGTCACTTCGACTCCCTTCGGGGTTCCGGTCGAGCCGGAGGTGTAGGTGACGTAGCAGGGCTGCCCGAGCAACGGAGCCACGACCGCCGGCGTGCCGCTGCCGGGTCCGGGCGCGACCGGGATCACCGGGTGCCCGGGTGGCAGGCGTGCCGCGCCGGCTTCGTCGGTGAGGACCGGCGGCGCCCCGGCGTCGGCCAGCATCGTGGCCAGCCGGGCGGGCGGTTCCCGCACGTCGAGGCCGACGTAGGCGCCGCCGGCCAGCAGCACGCCGAGTGCCGCGGCGACGAGGTCCGGCGACCTGTCCAGCAACAGGGCCACGCGGCCGCCCGGCCGGAGGCCGTTCGCGACGAGCCGGGTGCGGACCGCGTCGGCATGCCGTACCAGCTCGGCGTAGGTCAAGCTGCCGCCGTCGTGCTCGACGGCGGGCCTTCCGGGGTGCCGTGCGGCCTGGTGCAGAACGGCCAGGGGCACTGCCGGCGGTGCCGCACGGGACGCAGGCTCGTCGGTGTTCCGGTTGTCAGCCATCGGTCTCCTCCAGCCCTTCGTTCCCGCGCGGTATCTCCGCGCCCCTCGTCACCAGGCCGTACGCTGCGGCCGCGACGGCCAGCGCCGCGCCGCCCGCGACGATCGCGACCCGCGAGCCCGCGGCCTCGGCCAGCCAGCCGATGGCGAGGCTGCCCACCGGGTAGGCGCCGACCACGGCGATCCCGTACAGAGCCATCACGCGGCCTCGCTGGCCGGCCGGTACGGACAGCTGCACGGTGCTGTTGGCAAGCGGCAGGAACATCTGCGCGACGAACCCGCAGCACAGCAGCATCACGGTGAACGTCCAGAAGGTCGGCAGCTGACCCATCACCACTTCCCCGAGCCCGAGCAGGCACGCGATCGCGGCGAGCAACCGCGTGCCCGGCCGGTGGCGGAGGGTGTAGCGGGTGGCGGCCACGGCCCCGCCGAGAGCACCCGCCGCGAGGACCGACGAGAGCAGGCCGAATCCCCCCGCGCCGCGTTGGAACACCTGTGTCGCGACCACCGCGAGGATCGTCACGAAGCTCGTGCCCATGGCCGAGAGGCAGAACACCAGAGTGATGAGAGCGCCGAGCCCGGGGTGTCGCAGCACTTCCCGGTAGCTCTCCCGGAGCGATTTGGTCCGCCGGGACGGGACCGCCGAGACGCGCAGCTCGCCGGGACGCATCCGCAGCAGCGCCAGGACGACCGCGCCGAAGCTGACGGCATCCACGACGAACAGGGGCCCGGTGCCGAGCACGCTGATCAACGCGCCGGCCACAGCCGGTCCGGTCACGCGCGCCACGTTGAACACCACCGAGTTCACCGCCACCGCCGTCGCGACCTGCCCTGGTTCGACCATCTCGGAAGTGAAAGCCGCACGCACCGGGGTTTCCACCGCCGACACGGCACCGGCCAGCAGGCACAGCACGAGCACTTGCCACAGCTGGATCGCTCCGGTCAGCACCAGGACACCGCACAGGAGGCTCAACCCGCCCAGAACCGTGCCGGAGAACATCAGGAAGCGCCGCCGCGTGACGCGGTCGGCGATGTCTCCTGCCCACAGCGAGAGCACCAACGTCGGGCCCCACTGCATTGCCGCGGCTGTGCCAAGGGCGACCGCGTTGCCGCCGGACAGGTGCAGGACGAGCCAGTCCTGTGCGATGCGCTGGATCCAGGTACCGGTGATCGACACGACCTGGCCGAAGGCGAACAGCCGGTAGTTCCGCTGGCCGAACAGCGCGCGCAGCGAGCCGCCGCGGTCCGTGGCAGCGGATCCGGCTCCGGACTGGGGGGTGGTCACTTGACCGCCGTTCCGACCAGCGCGGGCCGGGGGACCAGGTAGGCCCATTGCCCGTCGGCGGTGCGCTCGAACCGCGGCCGGGCCTGCCTGCCGTCCTGCGTCGTGAACCGAAAGATCTCCTCGGCCCGCCGGGCCGCCCACGCGGACACGTCCTCCGGCCCCAGCTCGGCCTCGGCCTTGACGAGGCCGTACATGTCGGTGAGGTAGCGGCCGAGCCGGAGCCGTGCTTCCTCGCGGGTCGGCGCAGTGGTCACGTAGGGGTCGAGGATCTCCGTGACGCGGTACGCGCCGAACCCGGCCGTGGCCAGATGGTCCTCGATCATCGCCCGGGTCAGGTGCGGGTAGCGGTGTCCGGTCGCCGAATGCGGATCGACGATCTCGGCGAACCAGGTGTCCATCGGCGAGCCGGTTTCGAAGTCGTGCAGGACGAAGGCGCCCCCGGTCCGGAGCGCGCGCCGCGCTTCGAGCGCGACTCCGGACCTCTCCTCCTCGGGGATGTGATGGGTGCCGTAGGCGAGCAGGACGCCGTCGACCGAACCTTCCCGCACGACGAGGTGCTGGGCTCGCTGCAGGACGGCGGGGCTGCCCTGCGCCCATGCCGCCGAGACCATGTGCGGCGCACCGTCGCAGGTGAGGATTTCGGCGTCGATCAAGCCGAGCCGGTCGTTGACCTGGCGGACCAAGCCGTTGCCGCCCAGGAGGTCCAGCACCACCGCGTCGGGGCGGCGCACGGTCGGCCCGAAGAGACCGAGCAGCGCCCGGATGCCGTCCGCTCGCGCGGAGAGCTGGGCTGTCTGCGCCCGGACGTAGGCGCCACCGCGGCCGCCGGCGGTTTCCGGACCGAAGTCGCGCGCGCTCCCGTCCAGGGCAGCGGACGCCGCGGCGGCCAGCCGGAGAGGGTCCAGGCAGCCGTGCAGCCGCGGGGAAACAGTCCGCAGAGCCGAAGCCTGTGCGTCCAGGTCCCTGCCGTCGACGATCATCGCTTGCGCTGTCACGAAACCGCCTGCCCGGAGATCACGTGCCCGCCTCGCGGCCGCCAGGCGCGCGAAGCGCGGAAGTCGACGTGGACGAAGACCCGGTGCAGCCACCGGTCGGTCCCGTCGTGCCGCGGGGCGAACCGCGACCGGCCGTGCAACGCGACCCGGTTGTCCACCAGGGCGAGGTCGCCGGGGGCGAGCACCAGGTCGGTGCGGACCTCTTCCAAGGCCCAGGAGAGCTCGGCGAGCGCGCCGGCCGCCGCGCCGTCTGTCGCGTGCGTGCTGGTGAAGTCGACGCGGACGCTGGGGTCTTCCACGCTGCCGTACAGCACGGCGTGCGGCTCAGCGGCCGTTTCGCCGGATCCGAACGACGCCGGCGCTTCGGTGACGAAGCGAGGCTCGCGCAGTACGTCGACCGTCCCGCTGTCGAGCAGCCGGACCGCCCGTCTGCCCGACGCGGTCCGGAGCGCTGCCGCGTCGTCGTGGTCGTTGCGCAGGCACAGCAAGCCGACGACGTCCGGCCGGTGCGGGTGGAACGCGTTCTCCACGTGCAAGGTCAGCGGCGCGGACCCCGCGTTGCCCGGGAAGTCGGCCATCCCGGGAACCGGCACCACATCGTGCACGAGGCTGCCCCCCTTTTCGTCGGCGAAGCCGACCGGTTCGCCGATGCAGAGCGCGAGGGACACCAGGAGCGCCGCCGGCTGCGTGGCGTACAGCTGGAGACTGTCGTAGCGGCCAGGGGTGGGAGGGAGGGGGCCTAGCGGGAGTCCCTTGACCAGCAGCACCCCGTCCTCGCCGGCGTCGTGCCGGAACCGGCGCAGGGCCGCGCCGATCCTGGTCGGCAAGGCGCACGAGGCAGTCCGCGCCCGGTTCATCCACAGTGGACTCTCCAGCGCGGTTCCGTCGGCGAGCTCGCCGGTCAGGCGGGTCAACGCCTGGGCTTCCTCCGCCGTCAGGACCACCGCGCGGCCGTCCGCAGGCATGGTCGTGCGCTCCATAGGGCTCCCGCCGTTCAGCTCTCTCGCTCGGCCATGGCGCGAACGAGGCTGGCCGGGCGCATGTCGGTCCAGTGGGTCTCGATGTACTCGAGGCAGTCCTGCCGAGGGCCGGGACCGTGCACCGTCCGCCAGCCGTCGGGCACAGCCGCGAACTGCGGCCACAACGAGTACTGCTTTTCATCGTTGATCAGCACCAGAAAGGTGCCTTCGGGATCGTCGAACGGGTTGGTCGACTCGGCCATCTGCGGTCCTTCCTCCGATTCGTCGTGTGTCAGCGGTTTTCGGGTTCGTCCTCGCGGCGCAGCCGCGGCCGGATCCTGGCGGTGCCGAGCCGGCGGGCGAAGCCGGCGATCGTCGGGTGCTCGAACAGCGTGCGCAGCTTGAGCTCGGCCCCGAGTTCGGCGCGGATCCGGCCGATCAGCCGGGTCGCGAGCAGGGAGTGCCCGCCCAAATCGAAGAAGTTGTCCTCGGTGCCCACGTGAGGCACTCCGAGGACCTCGCCGACCAGCCGGCACAAAATCCGCTCCCGTTCGTCGGCCGCCGATCCCGATCCGGTGCCGCGCACGACCGGGGCGGGCAGGGCCGCGACGTCGATCTTTCCGGTGGGCGTGAGCGGCATCCGGGGGAGGACGACGAGATGGGCGGGCACGAGGTACTCCGGCAGCGATTCCTCGAGCAGTGCGCGGAGTTCTCGGGTGTCGATGGGGTGGGTGGTGGTGAGGTAGGTGGTGAGTTGGGGGTTGTGGGGGTTGTCGGTTCGGAGGGTGGTGTGGGTGGTGGTGATGTGGGGGTGGGTGGTGAGGGCGGTGTCGATTTCGGTGGGGTCGATGCGGTGTCCGCGGAGTTTGGTTTGGGTGTCGGTGCGGCCGTGGAAGTGGAGGTGGCCGTGGTGGTCTTGGTGGACGAGGTCGCCGGTGCGGTACATGCGGGTGCCGGGTGGGCCGTAGGGGTTGGCGGTGAAGCGGGTGGCGGTGAGTGCGGGTTGGTTGTGGTAGCCGCGGGCGAGTTGGGGGCCGGCGAGGTGGAGTTCTCCGGTGGTGCCGGGCGGGACCGGCTGCAGAAACCCGTCCAGCACGTAGCCCTGGACGTTGTCGGCGAGCCGGCCGAGGGTCAGCACCCCGCGGTCGATCGGCGCCCCCGGCGGGATGCGGTATTCCATGCAGCCGACCGTGGTTTCGGTGGGCCCGTACTCGTTGATCACGATGGCTCCGGGGTTGCGCGCCCGCCAGCGGTCGAGCTCGGCGCCGCGCAACGGCTCTCCGCCGAGCACGAGCTCGCCGGTCACCGGCCACGCGCCGCCGTTCTCGAGCAGCAGCGGCAGGTGGCTCGGGGTGGCTTTGAGGAACCGGGGCCCGGCGGCGGAGACGGCCTCGCCGTGCAGCACGTCGGCAACGTACACGCTGCCGCCGGACACCAGCGGGCCGAACAGGCTGGTGACGGTGAGGTCGAATGCCAGCGAGGAGTACAACGGCGCCGCGACCGACAGCGACGGATACCGCTTTCCGCACCAGTGGAGATAGGTCGCCAGCCCGCGATGGGTGACGGCGGCGGCCTTTGGCCTGCCGGTTGTGCCGCTGGTGAAGATGAGGTAGGCGAGGCTTTCTGGGTGGATCGGGACCGCGAGCGGCGCGTCGCTCCGCGCTGCCAGTTCGGAAGCCGTCGTCGCATCGTCCAGCCGGAGGATCGCGACTCCGGTTCCGGGCAGGCGGACGTCCTTCACACTGACGACGACGTCCGGCCGGGCGTCGTCGAGCATGTGCCGCACCCGCACGGCCGGTGAGTCCGGGTCGAGCGGGAGGTAGCTTGCGCCAGTCTTCAGCACGGCGAAGACTGCGACCGGCACTTCCGCGCTGTGCCGAAGGGCCAGGGCAACGACCGAGCCCGGTCCGACGCCGTACGTGGCGCTGAGATGGCGTGCCAGGCGGTTCGCCCGTGCCTCCAAGGTCCGGTAGCCGACCGCGTCCCCTGCCGCCGTGACGACCGCCGTCCGATCGGGTGTCGTGCCGGCCTGGCGTTCGAACAGGTCCACGACCGTGGCGTCCGGCACCTCGGCGGTGTTGTCGTTGGCCTCCTTGAGGAGTTTCCGTCGCTCGCCGGGGGAGAGCACGTCGTGCCTGCTGAGCGGACGGTCCGGGTCCGCCAGCATGGAGGCGAGCAGCCGTTGCCACCGCGTCACGATCGTCTCCGCCGTGCCGCGGTCGAACACGTCGGCGTTGAACTCCAGCATCCCCGCGATGCCGGCGGGGCCGTCGGCATCGCGTTCTTCCGCGAGGTGCACCGACAGGTCGAACTTCGCGACGTCCGCGAGGGCCGGGGCCATCGTCGTGCGCAATCCGTCGAGGTCAAGTTCCGCGTCGGGTGTGTTGTCGAGGGTGAGGATGACCTGGAACAGCGGGTGCCACGCCAGCGACCGTTCCGGGTTGAGCGCGGCGACCAGTTGTTCGAACGGCAGGTCTTGGTGGCTGAACGCGGCGAGGTCGGCGGTGCGCACCCGGGCAAGCAACCGGCGCGGTGACGGGT
This sequence comes from Amycolatopsis sp. Poz14, assembly GCF_006704225.1. Lineage (NCBI taxonomy): Bacteria > Bacillati > Actinomycetota > Actinomycetes > Pseudonocardiales > Pseudonocardiaceae > Amycolatopsis > Amycolatopsis sp. Poz14. The sequence goes on along the minus strand of NZ_JACLHD010000001.1, from coordinate 5,918,699 downwards.
CTCCGCTGGTGTCGGTGCGCAGCACGAGGGTGTTGACGAAGAAGCCGACCAGTTCGTCCAGCGCGTCGTCGGTACGGCCGGCGACCGGGGCTCCGATGGGGATGTCGGCGCCCGCTCCCAGCTTGGTGAGCAAGGCGGCGAGGGACGCCTGGACGACCATGAAGAGGCTGGCCCCGCTGGTACGGGCCAGGTCGATCATCCCGGCATGCAGGGCGGTGTCGAACCGGAATCCGACGACGCCGCCGCGGCCGGTGGTGACGGCGGGCCGCGGCCGGTCGAACGGAAGCCGCAGGGTGGCCGGCAACCCTGCGAGCGTTTCGCGCCAGAAGCCGAGCTGGGCCGCGCCGAGCGTGCCCGGCACCGCCGGGTCGCCGAGCAATTCACGGTGCCACAACGTGTAGTCGGCGTACTGGACGGGCAGCGGCGTCCAGGCCGGGGCCGAGCCGTCGCGGCGGGCGCGGTAGGAGGCGGCGAGATCGCGCAGCAGCGGGGTCATCGACCAGCCGTCGCTGGCGATGTGGTGGAACACGAGCAGCAGTACGTGCTCTTCGGGCCCGACGGCCGCGAGGCGGGCCCGGAACGGGACTTCGGCGGTGAGGTCGAAGGGGTACTGGCTGTGCTCGGCGATGTAACCCGCGAGTGCGCCCTCGGCCACCGCGTCCGGGGTGAGCACGGAGCGGACCTCGTCCGCGGGCCGGACTAGCTGCCGCGGGTCGCCGTCCACCTCCGGGAAGATCGTGCGCAGACTCTCGTGCCGGGCGACCACGTCGTTCAGGGCGGCCTCGACCGTTCCGGCTTCGAGCGGACCGAGCAGCCTCAGGGAAAACGACACGTTGTAGGCAGGCGCCGCGTTGTCCATCCGGTTGAGGAACCACAGCCGCTGCTGTGCGTACGACAGCGGAAGCACTTCCGGGCGGGGGCGTGGGGCGAGCCGGCAGCGGCTGCGGCCCGCGCCGGTCAGCACTCGGCCGAACGCGGCCACCGTCGGCGCGTCGAAAAGGGCGCGGATCGGAACCTCGGCGTCGAAGACGCTTCGCACCCGGCTGACGAGCCGGGTGGCGAGCAGAGAGTGGCCGCCCAGTTCGAAGAAGTCGTCGTCGACGCCGACCCGCGGCAGCCCGAGCACCTCGGCGAACAGGCCGGTGAGGATCTCCTCCTGGAAGGTGCGCGCCGGCCGGCCCGGCGCGGACGGCGCGGGCGCGGGCAGCGCGTCGGCATCGAGCTTGCCGTTGGGGCTCAGCGGCACCGAATCCAGGATCACGAACGCCGACGGCACCATGTGGGCGGGAAGCCGGTCCGCCGCGAAGCGGCGGAGTTCTCGGGTGTCGATGGGGTGGGTGGTGGTGAGGTAGGTGGTGAGTTGGGGGTTGTGGGGGTTGTCGGTTCGGAGGGTGGTGTGGGTGGTGGTGATGTGGGGGTGGGTGGTGAGGGCGGTGTCGATTTCGGTGGGGTCGATGCGGTGTCCGCGGAGTTTGGTTTGGGTGTCGGTGCGGCCGTGGAAGTGGAGGTGGCCGTGGTGGTCTTGGTGGACGAGGTCGCCGGTGCGGTACATGCGGGTGCCGGGTGGGCCGTAGGGGTTGGCGGTGAAGCGGGTGGCGGTGAGTGCGGGTTGGTTGTGGTAGCCGCGGGCGAGTTGGGGGCCGGCGAGGTGGAGTTCTCCGGTGGTGCCGGGCGGGACCGGCTGCAGAAACCCGTCCAGCACGAAGGCCTGCATGGCCAGGACCGGCGAGCCGATCGGGACCGCTTCCTCGGTCCGGCCCACCCTGTGGTGCGTCGCGTGGATGGCGGTTTCGGTCGGTCCGTACCGGTTGTGCAGCGCGACGTCGAACTTCTCGAAGAGGTGATCCCGCAGGGTCGCCGTCAGCACTTCGCCGCCGCAGAGCACCCTGCGCAGCGACGGGCACCGGCCGCCCTCGACGGACTCGAGGAATTCCCTCAGCATCGACGGGATGAAATGGCTCAGTGTCACCGATTCGCGCTCGATGGTTCGGGCCAGCCGCACCGGGTCGCGCTCGTCGCCCGGTTCGGCCAGCACCACCGTCGCTCCGTGGGTCAGGGGCCAGAGGATCTCCCATGCCGCGGCGTCGAATCCCAGCGCGGCCTTGTGCAGCACGCGGTCCGCGGTCGTGAGCGGGTCTTCCTCCTGCATTCCGCGGAAGCGGTTGGCCAGCGCTCCGTGCGTGAGCACCGCGGCCTTCGGCATCCCGGTGGTGCCGCTGGTATAGATCAGCAGCGCCGCGTGGTCGGGACGAGGCGGTTGGAAGCCGCTTTCGGGAGCGGCCGCCGGCAACGGTCGCCCGAGAACGACGAGTGGCACGTCAGTCTCCGGCACCTCGACTTCCGCAGTGCTGAGCAGGACCCGCGCGCCGGCGTCGCCGAGCATGTGGGCGAGCCGTCGCCGCGGGTAGGCGGGGTCGAGAGGGAGGTACGCCGCCCCGGCGCGCAGCACCGCCAGCACCGCGGTAACGAACGCTCGTGAGCGCGGCATCAGCAGCGCCACGACAGTCTCCGGCCCGATCCCGTGGCGGCGGACCAGGTGCGCGGCCAGCGCGTCGACATCGGAGGCCAGTTCGCCGTACGCGACGGCGGGGCCGGCGGTGACGAGCGCGGCGTGCTCCGGGTGTGCGCGTGCGGACGTGGCGAACATTTCCGGGACGCTGGGCCGCAACCGCGGTTCGCCGGTGTCGTTGCCCGTTGTCAACGCCCGCGCTCGCTCGCCCGGCAGCAGGACGTCGTGGCGGGCGAGCGGGGCGTCCGGGTCGGCGCCGAGGGACGCGAGGAGCCGGGCCCAGCGCGCCAGCAGCGTCTCGGCCTCGGTTCCGGTGAAGTGATCGGTTCGGTACTTCGCTTGCAGGCGAAGACGTTGTCCCGGGAACACGGTCAGGCTCAGCGGGTAGTGGGTGCTCGTCTGGCCCGCGAGCGAACGGAGACGCAGCCCGGACCCAGCGGCAAGGCCGGCCTCGTCGAGCGGGTAGTTCTGGAAGACCACCAAAGTGTCGAACAGGTCGCGGTGTCCGGCGAGACGATGGATTTCAGGGAGGCCGAGGTGTTGGTGGGGCAGCAGTTCGGCCTGGGTGCGCTGGAGGCAGGTGAACAGTTCCGGTGCGGTCGCCGCCGCGGTGGCGCGGATCCGGGTCGGCAGAGTGGTGATGAACAACCCGATCATGTCCGTCGCGCCGGGGAGGCCGGGCGGCCGGTCCGCCGACGTCGTGCCGAACACGACGTCGGCGCGGCCGGTCAGCCGGGCGAGCAGGATTCCCCACGCGCCCCGGCACACGGTGCCCAGGGTGACCCCCGCCGACCTGGCCAGCCGGGTCAGCGCCTCGGTGGCCGGTTCGTCCAGAACGAGCTCGTGTTCGCGGACTTCGGGAGCGGCGCCCGGGCGGACCGCGGGTGCCAGCAGGGTCGGTTCGAGATCGCGGACCGCCTCGGTCCAGGCCTCCCGGGCGGCGGCGCCGTCCTGCTTTCCGAGCCACGTGAAGTACTCGCGGTAGGGAACGAGCCGCGGCAGGGCCGCCGGCAGTTCCCCGGCGTACAACCGGAACAGCTCTCGGAGCAGGATTGCCAGCGACCACCCGTCGTAGAGCAAATGGTGGTTGGTGAGCACGACCGTGTCGCGCTCGCCGGAACACCGGATGAGGGTCAGCCTCAGCAGCGGCGGCCTCGCGAGATCGAAGCGCCGCGCCCGGTCCTCGGCGAGGACCTGCCGGATCGCGGCCTCCCGGGAGTCCGCGTCGAGCTCGCGAAGATCGTGTTCCGCCCACGGCAGCGTCGCTTCGGCAGCGATGACCTGCACGGGCTCCCGGACGGTTTCGTGCACGAAGCCCGCTCGCAGCGCGTCGTGCCGGTCGAGCAGGGCTTGGCCCGCTGCGCGGAGCCGGGCGGCATCCAGCGGGCCGTCGAGACCGAGGACGATCTGGAACGCGTACAGGTCCGGACCGGACGTGTCGTACAGGCTGTGGAACAGCATGCCCTGCTGAGTCGAGGTGAGCGGCAGGATGTCGGCGACCCTTGCCGTCGTCATTCGGCGGCCCCCCACAGCTCGCGGACGCGGTCGAGTTCGTTCTGAGTGAGTCCGGCGTGCGTGAAGTCCGCGGGAGTGCGGGCGCCGGCTCCGTCGGCGGCTTCGGCGGCGGCGCACAGGCCGTCGAGTGCGTCGAACCACCGGGTGGCCAGCGCGCGGACCGTTTCCTCGGGCACCGCCTCGGCCGCCCATTGCCAGTGCGCGTGCAACTCGCTGCCTCCGCGTCCGTCCGCGACGTAGCAGTCGAGCTCGATCGCGTGGGCCAGCGGCATGCCCGCGTCGGCGTGGGCACGCAGCGCCCCGAATCCCGGCAGCGGCTGCCAATCCCCGTCGCGGCTCGGGAATCGGCCGAGGTAGTTGAACGCGAATCGCGGACCAGGGTGCTCGGCCAGGCTCACGCCTGCTGGCCCGCCGAGGTACTTCAACCTGCCGAAACCCCGGCCGTGATCGGGGATCTCCCGCAGTTGCCGCTTGACCCGGCGCACGACGTCGAGGGCCGCGGGGCCGCCGGAGAGCGCGCCGTCGAGGTCGGCTCCGGGAAGCGCCAACCGGACGGGGTGGAGCGTCGTGAACCAGCCCAAGGTGCGGTTCAGGTCGGCACCGTCCTCGTCTCTCCCGTGATGTTCGAGGTCAAGGGTCACGGTGTCGTCGTCGGAGATGTCGAGGACGGCAAGCGCGAACGCGGTGACGAAGAGGTCGGCGGCGTCCGCGGCCAGCCGGGCAGGCGCGGTGGTGAGGAGAGGGGCGGTGCGCTCGCGAGGGAGGAGGCGGCTCAGCCGCCCCGCGGTCGCGGTGGTGTCGCGGCCGGGGACGAGCGGTTCGCCCGCTGTGCCGAGCATCGCCCGCCACAGCGGAAGCTCCCGTGCCCGGGTGTTCGACGAAGCGTCGGCCGCGACCCGGTCCGACCATTCCCGCAAAGACGTGCCAACGGCGGCGAGCACCGGCTCGCGGTCGGCGCTCGCCGCTTCCCACGCCGACTCCAGGTCGTCCCGCAGGATCCGCCACGAAACGCCGTCGACGGCGAGGTGGTGCACCATCAGGAGCACCGCGCCGCGGCCGGAACCGGTGTCGAACCACACCGCCCGGAGCAGCACGCCTTCGGCGGGAGAGAGTTCCGCGCGTGCTGCCGCGGTTTCCCGTTCGACAAGGGACGCGAATGCCCGCTCGTCGAAGCTGCCCGACGCGTCGACCCGGCGGACCGTGCCCGCCGGGAGGTCCCCGGCCGCGGCGACCACCACGTCCGGGCCGTTCAGGCGCAGGCGCAGCGCGTCGTGGTGGCGTACCAGGGCGCCAAGCACGACGGTGAGCCGCTGGGCGGTCAGCCCGGCGGGCGCGCGGAGCACCACGGACTGCGCGAACCCGTCGATCGGGCCGCCCCGTTCGCGCAACCAGCACAGGATGGGCCAGGGCTGCACACGGCCGACGCCGCTCGACGGAGCAGGCGCGGGCTCGGCGGATGCCGGGGCGACGTCGGCGAGCGCGGAGACCGTGCGGTGCCGGAACAGATCGGTGGGGGTGCAGGAGATGCCCGCGGCCCGGGCCCGGGAGCTGACCTGGATGGCGAGAACGCTGTCTCCGCCTGCCTCGAAGAAGTCCTTGTCCACGCCGATCTCCGGGATGCCGAGCACGTCGGCGACGATCTCGGCCAGGATTTTCTCGCGCGGCGTTCGGGGAATGGCGCCACCGGTCCCGGCCGCGTCCGGCGCCGGCAGGGCCGCGCGATCGAGCTTGCCGTTGCGGTTGAGCGGCATTACGCCGAGCGGCACGTATACCGCAGGCACCTGGTAGTCGGGAAGCTGCGCGGAGAGGTGGGCGCGCAACTCGTCGGCGGTGCGGGCCGCGCCGTCCTCGAAAACGACGTACGCGACCAGCCGAGGGTCTCCTTCTCCGTCCTGCCGGGCCACGATCGCTGCCCTGGCCACGCCGGGGCAGCCCGCGAGTACCGCCTCGACCTCGCCGAGTTCGATGCGGAAACCGCGGATCTTGACCTGGTCGTCGGCGCGGCCGAGGAAGACCAGCCGTCCTGCGGAGTCCCACCGGACGACATCGCCGGTGCGGTACATCCGCTCGCCCGCCGGCCCGAACGGATCCGCCACGAAACGGCTCGCGGTGAGTCCCTGCCGCGCGAGGTATCCGCGAGCGAGCCCGTCGCCGCCGAGGTACAGCTCGCCTGCCGCACCGCGCGGGGCGAGCCGCAGGCAGGAGTCGAGCACGTAGGCCCGGCGGTTCGCGATCGGCCTTCCGATCGGCGGATCGCCTTCCGCGCCGTCGTCCCGCCAGAGCGTGGAGTAGACGGTGACCTCGGTCGGGCCGTAGATGTTCCCGATCCGGACGCCCGGCAGGCGTTCGCGGGCGTCCGCCACCGCCCGCGCAGGCAGGGCCTCGCCACCGAACACGATGATGCCCGGGCGGGGCCCGGACGGGGCGGCGAGCACGCCCGCGAGCGAAGAGGGAACCCCGGCCAGGATCGAACCGGCCCAGCCGGCGTGTTCGCGCTCGGTCATCGCGAGCATGTTCGGCACGATCTCGACCGAACCGCCTGCGACGAGCGCCGGGAACACCTCGAAGAACGACAGGTCGAAGTTGAGCGACGTGGCCGCCAGGGACCGCTGCCATGCGGCGGCGCCGAACTCCTCGATCGCCGACTCGACGAGATCGGCGGCCGCCCCGTGCGGGACGACGACGCACTTCGGGCGGCCGGTCGAGCCTGACGTGTAGATGACGTAGGCGGGATGGTCGGGCCGTAGCGCGGTGACCCGGTCGGCGTCGGTCAGGTCGTCGCCGGCCGCGTCCGCCAGCCGGGCCCGGGTGTCCGGGTCGTCGAGCGCCAGGACGGGTGTCCCGTCCGGGACCGTCGGGGCCAGCTCGGCGGTCGTGACGACGATCGCGGGCCGGGCGTCCTCGATGATGAACGCGGTCCGTGCCGCGGGGTAGGCCGGATCGAGCGACAGGTAGGCCGCACCGCACTTCAGCGCGGCCAGTGCCGCGGTCACCAGGGACTCGTCGCGGTCGAGGCGGATGCCCACGAAGGACTCCGGTCCTGCGCCGTGGGCAGCCAGGAGCCGCGCGAGCCGGTTCGCGTCCTGGTCGAGCACCGCATGGGACAGGACCCGGCCGGCGCAGCGCACCGCCGCGCCTTCCGGGTTACGCGCCGTGGCTGCCGCCGCCATGGCAGGCAGGAGCGACCTGCCCGCCGGGCGTCGCGGTCCGGTCCCCAGGCCGAGCAACGTGCGGGCTTCCGCATCGCCGACCACTGGCAGGCGCGCGACCGGCCCTCCGGCTCCCGGGCGGGCGAACTCGCCGAGGAAGCGGACGATGCGGTCGGCGTGCTCGTCCAGCGCGGCGGGGTCGAGCACCTCGGGGTGAGCGTCGAAGTAGAACTCCAGCCCGGTGTCGTCTCCGCGGTGGAAGACCGTGATCGACAGGTCGTCCACCGCGCCGGTGGCCAGGTTCCGCATCTCGGCGGGCCCGTTGCCGAAGTCGACGTTCCACGGGAACGGGATGATGTTGAGCAGCGGCCCGAAGAACCGGCGGCGGTCGGCGGGCCAGCCGAGTTCCGCGTGGAGGTTCTCGCCGCGGAAACGCTGGTGGCGCAGAGCGCCGTTGAGCTCCGCCGAGGTGCTCGCCAGCACGGCGGCGGCCGGCTGTCGCGGATCGACGGCAACCCGGAACGGCAGGATGTTCGACATCATCCCGGGGATTTCGCGCAGCGCCCGCGCCGGGCGCCCGGAGACGGGAAGCCCGAGCACGGCCTCCCCGGTCCCGCCGCGCGTGGCGAACCACGTAGCCACGGCCGCGGTGAGCACGACCGGCCACCGGGAGCCGTGTTCGGCGGCGAACGCGCGGAGTTCGGCGAAACCGGCCGCGGACACGCTGCGTTCGGTGCGGTGGAAGTCCGCTCGCACCGCGGACGGCCGCCGCCCCAGGTCGACCGGGGCAGGCAGGTCGGCGTAGCGGTCGAGCCAGTAGCGGCGATCCCGTTCGGCGGCAGGCGAACCGTCGTAGGCGCGCTGGGCCGCGAGAAGGCCTTCGAGCGGGGGCAGGGGAGTGCCCGCGTCCACACCCGCGCGCAGGCCGCGGTAAATCCGAGCGGTGCGCTGCGCGAGCAGCGCGAAACTCAGGCCGTCGGCGAGCGCGTGGTTGATGCGCTGGTACCAGAAGTGCCGGTGCGGCCCCAGTTTCAGCAGAGCCTCGGTGAACAGCCGGCCCGGCGTCCAGTCGACGGGGCGGTGCAGGTCGCGCCGCATCCACTCGCGCGCAGCGGCTTCCGGGTCGGGGGCCCCGGACAGGTCGGCGGTCTCCGGCGACCAGTCCGCCAGTTCGGTGATGGCCTGGCGGGCGCTGTCGGGCGCGAACGCCAGGCGCAGGCACTCGGCTTCGCCGACCATGGTGCGCAGCGCCCGCACGAACGTGTCGTGGTCGAGTTCGCCGCGGATGTCGGCGTACTCGGCGCAGTTGTAGAACGGGTCGCCGGGCTCCAGCTGTTGCGCGCGGAACACGCCCATCTGGCCGGCCAGCAACGGCATGGCGTCGGTGTGGTCCGGCCCGCGCGTGCGCATTTGTTGAACCTCCCCCAAGCGGTTCTGTGCGTCGCTTTGTTCGCAGAACTCCCCCTGAGCCCGGCCCGCCGGAGAAGGCGGAGACCTGGGCACCGACGCGCAATACGACCGCAAAATCGTCGTGGTCGCTGATCCAATGCTCCGCCACCATAGCAACGGCATCCGTGGGTGACAATCCCGATATACGCTTCGCATACATCGCGCAATTGCGATCGCCGGCGTTCCTTGACGGCTGTTCCCGGCTGTGTCTAAGGTCAGGTCGCCGGCGCCGCGTTCAGGGGAGAGCCAAGGTCGCACTGGCTAGGGGGAATCTCGGTGGCTCTGTTGTCTTTCGAGCAGCAGCAATTGTGGGTGCGCTACCTGATCGACAGGCGTTCCGCCAGCTACAACATCCCGCTGGCGATCCGGATCGCCGGCCCCGTCGAAGTCGGCGCGTTCCCGGCAGCCCTGCACGATGTCGTTGTGCGACACCAGATTCTGCGAACTTTGTACCGCCATACCGGTGACGGCCCGGAGCCGGTCCTGCTCACTGTCGGCGCGGCCCGAAACCGAACATTCGCGACTTTCGAGGTGTGCGGCATAAAACCGGGAGGCTCGCTCGAGGAGGCGGTGCGGGAGTTCATCTCCCGACCATTTGATCTTGGTTCCGAAATGCCGGTTCGAGCTCGTTTATTTCAGCTTTCTGCCGTCGCTCATGTCTTCGTCGTCGTGTTTCACCACATCGCCGCGGACGGCTGGTCGATGACGCCGTTCGCCCGCGATTTTTCGCGCGCGTACGCGGCCAGGCGGGACGGGGACGAACCGACCTGGACACCGCTGCCGGTGCATTATCCGGACTACGCCCGGTGGCAGCGGGAGCTGCTCGGCGACCCCGCTGATCCGGAGTCGCTCGCCGGTACGCAGCTGGCGTTCTGGGCGGACTTCCTCCGGGACGCGCCCGCGGAACTGCCGTTGCCGTTCGACCGGCCGCGGCCACGGATTCCGTCGTTCCGCGGTGCAAGCACGACGTTTTCATTGCCCGCCGACGTGCACGCCGAACTAGTGCGCGCGGGCTCCGAAAATCGCGCGGGACTGTTCATGGTGCTGCACAGCGCGGTCGCCTGGCTGTTGCACCGGTTCGGCGCCGGCGAGGACGTCGTCATCGGCGTGCCGGTCGCGAACCGGCCCGACGACCAGCTCGCGGACTCCATCGGCTTCTTTGTCAACACGCTGGCGCTGCGGACGAAACTCCCGCGCACCGGCACGTTCGCGGACCTTCTGCGTTCCGTGGCGTCCGCCGACCTCTCCGCGTTCGACCACCAGGACGTCCCGTTCGAGCTGGTCGTCCAACGGGTCAACCCGCCGCGCTCGGCGGCCCGCCATCCGCTGTTCCAGGCGATGCTGACCTTCGACACGGAAACAGGCCGGGCGGGCGGCGACTGGGCGCTCCCCGGCGCGACCGTCGCGGACGATCCGGTCGACCACGGCGTCGCGAAGTTCGACCTCCTGTTCTCGTTCGCCGACCGGCGCGGTCCGGGCGGCGCCCCGGCCGGCGTCGAATGCCGGATCGGGTACGACGTCGCGTTGTTCGACGAGGACACGGCCCGGCGGCTCGCCGCCGGACTGCAGCGAATCCTGGCAACGGTCGCGTCGCGGCCGTCGGCTCAACTGGCCGAGCTTGCGGTGCTGACCGGAGAAGAGCGCTCGGCACTGCTGGCAACGGGCGTCGGCCCGGAGCACCGGATCCCCGAAACCACCGTCACCGGCCTGATCGACGCACAGGCCGCGCGCACTCCGGACGCACTCGCGCTCGCCGACGAGGACGGCAGGGAAGTCTCCTATGCCCAACTGGTCGCGGAGTCCGGGCGGCTGGCTCGGCGTCTGCTCGCCGAAGGGGTGCGAGCGGGCGAGGTCGTCGCGGTCGCCGTCCCCCGCTCGGCGCGACTGGTGGTCGCGCTGCTAGCGGTCATGCGGATCGGAGCCGCGTACCTGCCGCTTGACCCGGAGCTGCCAGGGGACCGGCTGCGCCACATGGTGGCGGAGACCGGCGCGCGCGTTGCGCTGGTGGCCGAGGAGACGGCCGGTGCCGTGCCCGGCTGCCCGGCCGAGCTCACGGTGTCCGACGAGACGACCGGTACCGGGCCCGCCGGACCGCCCGCGATCGCGGTTCCGCCCGGACAACCCGCCTACGTCCTCTACACGTCCGGTTCGACCGGCCTCCCCAAGGGCGCCGCCGTGTCCCACCGCGCGGTGGTGAACCGTCTCTTGTGGACACAGCGGCAGTACCGGCTCACCGGCGAAGACCGGGTCCTGCAGAAGACCCCGGCCACCTTCGACGTGTCTGTGTGGGAGTTCTTCTGGCCGTTGGTCGCCGGTGCGACCCTGGTACTGGCCGCCCCGGAAGGACACCGCGACCCGGTCGCGCTGGCCGAAGTGATCACCCGCCGCCGGATCACCGTCGCCCACTTCGTACCGTCCATGTTGGACGCCTTCATGGCGGGTCCCGAGCCGGCCGGGTGCACGTCCCTCCGACTGGTGATCTGCAGTGGCGAGGCCTTGGACGCGACGCTCGCCGCGCGCGCCCGGCGGTCGCTGCCCGGTGCCGCCCTGCACAACCTGTACGGGCCGACCGAAGCGGCTGTCGACGTCACTTTCCACGAGCACCAGCCGGGGTCGGACATCCGGTCCGTCCCCATCGGCCGGGCCATCGACAACGTCCGCACGTTCGTGCTCGACCGGCACCTGCAGCCGGTGCCGGCGAACGTGCCAGGAGAGCTGTACCTCGCGGGCGACTGCCTGGCGCAGGGGTATCACGCCCGGCCCGGGCTGACTGCCGAGCGGTTTGTCGGCTGCCCGTTCGGGCCGTCAGGCGCGCGGATGTACCGGACCGGCGACCTGGCGCGGTTCCTGCCGGACGGCGAGCTCGACTTCCTCGGCCGGGTCGACCGGCAGGTGAAGCTGCGCGGATTCCGCATCGAACCCGGTGAGATCGAGACGGTGCTGGCCGCTCACCCCGCGGTGGGGCGTGCGGTCGTCACGATGGCCGGTGCGGGAGGTCCGCGAGAGCGGCTGGTCGCGCACGTCACGATCGACCCCGTACGGGCGCCGTTGCTGGCGCGAGCAGTCGCGCTGCGCGCCGGGCAGTTGCCTGCCGGGCTCGGCCTGTGGGAACCCGGTGAAGACGTCGCGCTGGTCGGTCCCAGTGCCGCGGAAGCGGAGTTCCTGTATCGCGAAACGTTGGACGGCGGCGGGTACCTGCGGCACGGCGTCCGGCTGCCCGACGACGCCGTGGTGCTCGACGCAGGAGCGAATATCGGGATGTTCGCCATCGACGCGGCCGCGCGGTGCCGTCGACTCACGGTGTACGCGTTCGAACCGATGCCCGAGGCGTTCGCCGCGCTCGAGGCCAACGTCCGGCTGCACGGCCTCGATGCGCGCCTGTTCCGGGTGGCGCTCGGCGAAAAACCGGAGGACGAAGCGGAGTTCACGTACTATCCGCACGCGTCGATCCTTTCCGGACGCCACGCCGACGCCGAAGCCGAGCGCGCGCTGATGCGGACCTACGTCGCGAACGTCCTGCGGCAGACCGGCGTCGACGATGTCGAGGCGGAGGTGCGCGCGGACCGCCTCGAGTCGGTCACCGTGACCGCGCCGGTCGAGACGATCTCGCAGATGCTGCGCGCGAACCGGATCGAACGGGTCGATCTGCTGAAGATCGACGTCGAAAAGAGCGAGTTGCAAGTCCTCGCCGGGGTCGAGAACGCGGACTGGGCACGCATCGACCAGGTGGTCGCGGAAGTGTCGGGAGCGGCGGAGGCCGGGCAGGCCGCGGCGTTGCTTCGGCGCCACGGCTTCGCGGTGGAAGTCACCGAGGAGCGCGCGCTCGCCGGCTCCGGGCTGCGGCTGGTGCACGCGGTCCACCCGGCGCGGGTCCGGCCTGCCGGCGCCCCGCCCGAGCCGCCGAGCGCACCGCGCACCGTACGGGCGCTCGTCAGGGAACTGCGGTCCCGGCTCGCCGCCGCGCTGCCGGCCTACATGGCGCCCGCGGAGATCGTCCCGCTTCACAGCTTGCCGTTGACCGCCAACGGCAAGCTGGACCATCGCGCGCTGGCGGCAGCGGCCGAGCCGCGCCCGGCGGGCCGCGCTCCCCGGGGCCACGAGGAAACCGTGCTGTCCGAACTCTTCGTCGACGTGCTGGGGCTGGACGAGGTGTCGGCGGACGACGACTTCTTCGCCCTCGGCGGCCATTCCCTCACCGGCACGATGCTCATCACAAGGATCCGGGACCGGCTCGGCGCGGAAGTGTCGCTGGGCGACCTCTTCGACCGGCCGACCCCGGCTGGACTGGCCACCCGGCTGAGGCCCATCGACGCGCCGCGTCCCGCGCTGCGCCGCCGCGCCCGCCGATAGCCGACAGTGCCCGACGTCTGCGCGGAGTTGTCTTCTTCTGGCACGCCATGGACTGACTCCGGCAGAAGTTCTGCCGAGAATCGTGCGGATTGCCCCGTTCGCAAATTGTCCGACGATCGGGCGCTAACGAGAAAGCAGTCAGCTTCCCGCGGTTTGCGATTCAGTTTTCGGGAACACTTTCCTTGGACAGGGGATCCTCTGCGGGCTTGGCCTCTGTTTATTTGCGCGGGCAAGAACGGGGTTTCGGCAATGCGAAAGTACTTGATCGTCGGTCCGGCGACGCCGATATCCTGGTTCCTGGGAATTCGGTGAACCGGGGCTGCAGCCGGCGGCACCGAGCGAACTATTCGAGGGGGCAACGGAAATGACCGAGAACATCCATCGGCAGGCCACCGTCGTCGGAAAGGCGGCGAGAACGAGGTTGAACGGGCACGAGCCGCTGGTGATCTGGCTGACCGGACTTTCGGGTGCGGGCAAGTCAACGATTGCCAACCTTCTCGAGGAGCGGCTGCACGGAGGGGGAATGCACACCTACCTGCTGGACGGGGACAATGTGCGCACGGGGTTGAACGGCGATCTCGGGTTCGGGGCCGCCGACCGGCGGGAAAACGTCCGGCGCGTCGCGCACGCCGCAGCGTTGATGGTGGACGCGGGTCTCGTCGTCGTCGTTTCGCTCATTTCTCCGTTCGCCGCGGACCGGGAACTGGCCCGTGGACTGGTTGGCGACGGCGAGTTCTGCGAGGTGTTCGTCGACGCCCCGCTGCCGGTCGCGGAGGCACGCGATCCCAAGGGCTTGTACCGGAAAGCCCGGCGCGGCGAGCTGAAGAACTTCACCGGCATCGATTCGCCGTACGAACGACCGCGGAATCCCGACGTCCACGTCGACACGAGCGAGATTTCAGCAGGAGAAGCCGCCGACGCGATACTGGCGTGGCTGCCGGTGACGTCGGGAAAGCCAGGCTAGCCGGCCCGGAACTGGCGCGTTCGCCGCCTCGTCGAAGCGGTCGACCGGGCAGGCGGGCCCGGCCCGAGTCCACTGCCTCGGCGTCGGGCGTTGGCGGTGTCCTCAAGGTCGGCGACGGACGGCGAGAGCCGGAGACGGTCGCACCGCTGGGGTTCGGCCAGTTGCCGGATCGCCGGGCCAGATAGGTCCGATTTCGACGAGTTTTCCAGCAGGCCGGAAAAGATCTTTGGCGTCGAAACCGGCGATGATCCTCCAGGAAAACGTCCTTTTCATCCATCGTGCGGTGCTTTTGTGCCGACGGTTTCCCGGTTCGCTTCACGGGCCAACCGTCCGGGCGACCGCGCAATTCGGTCAGATATGCGCCCAGTTGCGGGCTCGTCGTCATCGGCCCCGCGCCGTCGGGACGGTGCCACATCGGGGCTGCCACGGCGTTGCGATATCCGAAGATGGCTGATTTCCGGCGAGCGGGGAATACCGAGCGGGTCGGGAGTGCTGTTCCTTAACGAAGCCTGCCTTCCGGAGGACTATCTTTACCCGGTCAGGGGTTATGTAGCCGGGGCATGGCAAGTGTAATGGTCGTACGGACGCGTCGTCCGCCTTGCGGGCGTTCGGCCGAACTGGGTGGCTTGTGGGGGAATGGTTGTCGAATCGGGGATAGGACAGCGCCCGAAAGCGGAAACGGCTCTTTTGTGCTGCGAAATCCGCGGAATCGGGAGTGGTGTCGCTTCCTGCTGTGCATGGCTCCCCCGCGTCGGGACCGTGAGCACGAGTGCGGGCGGCACTGGTTCCCGGGACGACGGCCGCACTGCGATGGGGGGATGGCATGACAGGACAGGATTACGTGCCGGTGAGCGGGACGTCCGGGTTTCCGTCCGAGCGGGCGCTGTCTGCGAAACCGGACGTGGTCATGGTCGCGGTGGCCGACCTCCTCGACGCCGATTCGCCGCGGACCGGCGGCGTCGACGCAGCGCACGTCCAGAACCTGGCGGAATCGGCGACTGAGCTGCCGCCGATCATCGTGCACCGGGCCACGATGCGGGTCATCGACGGGGTGCACCGGGTCCGGGCCGCGATCGCGCGAGGCGATGACCGGATCGCGGCCCAGTTCTTCGACGGTTCCGAGGAAGAAGCATTCGTCGTGGCGGTCCACCGGAACTCGGCGCACGGCCTGCCGTTGTCGAACGCCGACCGCACGGCTGCCGCCGGGCGCATCCTCCGGTCGCACCCGCAGTGGTCCGACCGGAGGATCGCGAAGATCGCGGGGCTGTCCGACAAAACGGTCGGAACGATTCGCCGCCGGCTGCCCGTGGCCGTGCCCGTCCAGCGGATCGGCCGGGACGGCCGGAGACGGCCGGTCAGCGCGCGGGCCGGCCGCCTCCGGGCCGGGGAACTGCTGGACCGCCGTCCGGACGCGCCGTTGAGCGAGGTGGCGGCCGAGGCGGGGATCGCGCTGAGCACGGCGCGGGATGTTCGCCGGCGGCTGAAGGCGGGCGAAGGGCCGATCCCGCCGAAACAACAGCTGGCCTCGAAGCCGAGCAGACCCGCCGGCCACGAGGCCGCACCGGTTTCCGTGCCTGCGCAGGCAGGCCCCGGCGAGGTTCTCCCGGACCTCCGCGACCTGGCGCGAGACCCGGCGCTGCGCGCGACCGCCGACGGCCGGGCGGTCCTCCGGCTGCTGAGCCTGCACACGCAGACCGCGGCACACTGGGAGCGGCTGATCGTCCGGCTTCCGCCCTATTCGCGGACGACGGTGGCGCGGCTGGCCCGGCACTGCGCCCGCACCTGGGACGCCGTGGCCCGCCGGCTCGAAGGCGATCGCGCCGTGGACCGGTTTTGAGGACGGGACGGTCGATTCGTGCTAGAAACAAAGAAGGTGGATTATCTGCGCGTTTAGTCGATTGCGGGCGTGAGGATCCGGATCGGAAACCGTCAGGAAAACGCGTCTTGGGGGAATTTCGCGTGAGACAGATCGTGTCCAGTCAGGTGTCCGTGTGTGACCATTCGGAAGGCGAGACGCTATTCCGGATTTCGGGAAGAGTGGCGCTGTCCCGGGGCGGCCGGACCACGCCGGTCGACTCGGCGATGGTGCGAGGGCTGTTCGCCGCGCTCCTGCTGGAGCGGGGCCAGTACGTGACGAAGCAGCGGCTGGTCGAGTCGTTGTGGGACGACCCGCCCCGCTCGGCGCTCGACAATCTGCGGGGATGCGTGTGGCGGCTCCGCCGGATGCTGGCGTCCGTCGACCCCGCCGCGGCGCGCAAGTTGACCACCATCGCCGGGACCCGCGGCGGCTACGCGCTGGCGGTCTGTCCAGGCCAGGTCGACGTGCTGCGGTTCACCGAACTGGCCGAAGAGGCGAGCGTTCGGCTCAGGGCCGGTGACGTCGCCGAAGCGGGAGCAGGGTTCGCCCGCGCGCTCGAGCTCTGGCGGGGACCCGCCGGGCAGGGCTGTGCCGCCTCCCGAGTGCTGCAAGCCCGGTTCCGCGCCCTCGAACAGTTCCAGTTGACCGTCCGCGAGCGGCTGGTGCACGTGAAGCTGCTGCAGGGCGCGTCCGCCGAGGTGATTCCCGAACTTCGCAGCCTGGTCGGCACGGTGCCCAACCGGGAAACGTCGTGGGCGCTGTTGATGCGGGCGTGTTACCTCGCCGGCGACCTCGCGGGAGCGCTGACGACCTGGCGGCACGCCACCGAGGCGCTCGCGGAGGAGTTCGGCTTGGATCCGTCGGACAGTTTCCGCGAGCTGCACGCGTCGATCCTGAACCGGGACGAGGCCGGGGTGCGCAACAGCGTCCTGCAGGCCTAGCGGGTCGGGACGAGAGGGCTTCCGGAGGCGACGCGGCTGCCCGACGCGCCGCCGGAGGCCTTCGCCTGTCCGCACGACAGACTGGCACAGCGCACCGCGACTCGGGAGAACCGCCCTGGGCGCCACACCCGGGCGCCATTCACTCGGGAACGGGCTCGCCGAGCAGCCGCATCCCTGGTGCGCAGGCGGAGGCCAGTGCGACTCGCCGGGCCGGGGGAAGGCGGCCGGCGGCGCCCGTGCGAGCCCCGTCGAGAACGTCGCCGGCGGCGCCGAGCCAGCCAGGATCCGCCTCGATCCCGAGGAAACCGCTCAGCCGGGCGAGTTCGTCGCGCGGCCGGGCGATCAAGTCCTCGTAGCGCAGGGTCGCGAGCCGGTCCGGCGGGAGATCGGCCAGCGCGGGCAGCCCCGCCGAAACCATGGCCGACCACATCCGCCCGAACACCTCGACCGGAATGTCCCGGTCGAGCCCGAAAGCGTTTTCGAAGCCGCCGGTGCACAATAGCGCCAGATCCGGGGGCAGTCGTTTGACGTGTTCCGGGGTGAGTTCGCGAAAATGCGGGACGCCGGCGAGGTCGAGGATTTCCGTGGCGAACGCCGCGGTGCGATATCCGCCGTGTCTGCTCATCGAAAGCGCGCAATCCGGCCCGTATCGGTACATGTGGATGAATTTCGCTTCCGGAAACGCCGCGCGCAGGGCGCTCGTCCACTCGAGCGAGTGCCCCGATCGCTCGACGACGACCCGTCGCCCGAGGCGCGTGGCGAGCAGATCGAACAGCGCCGTGTGGTGGCCGGCGGCCGTCCGTGCGGGCCAGCCGGGGACGATCTCCGAGAGTTCGTCGAACAGGCCGTCGGCGTCCTCGGCCAGGTGCGGCAGGGCCATCAGCGCGATCGCGGGGATGCCGCCGTCCTGCGCGGAGAACCGGCCGGGCCGGCGGGGGTAGAGGAACTCCGGCAGCGGCGCGTCTCGCCGGATCATCTCGTCGAACACGGGATGGGGATCCGCGAGCAACCGCCAGTACTCCGCACCGGACATCTCTCCGGCGGGCAGGGCAGCGAACCCGCCGAGGGAGACGAACAGCTCGTTGAGGCTGAGGACGTCGGGGTGCTGGTTGAGGATGCGGGACAGCACCGTGGATCCGGTCCGGCCGGTGCCCACCACGAACGCGACGGGCCGGTTCATCGCACCTCCTGCACCGGGCGGGAGTCGCCGGCCGGCGCGGCGGCGGGCTCCCGCAGCAGCTCGTCGAGCCGGCCGAGCGCGTCCGCGAACGGCGCGGGCGCGCCGACGTTCCGCTCGCCGGTCGTCATGCTGTAGCCCGCCACGGGCGGGAGGACGGCGACGTTCGGCCGGTCGTGAAGCGCCTCGACGTGCTTCCGGTAGGCGCGCCCGCCGGCTCCGCCGGGCGGCAGCGAGGGGACGAGCACGATCGGCGCCGTCGTGCACTGCAGCGAGAGCAGCAGCGGGGAGTCGGACAGCCCGAGCGCCAGCCGCCCGGTGAAGTGCAGGGTCGCCGGGTAGACGATCACCGCTTCGGCCCACCGGCCCAGCTCGACGTGCGGAGCGGCGGTGTACGGCTCGTCGGACCACTCGTCGATCCTGGATTCCGCCCCGGTGACCAGGTTGACCGCGGTCTGGGTGACGAACCGCAGCGCTTGCCGGGTCAGCAGGACCCGAGTCCGGGCGTTCGGGCAGTGGTGCCGCAAGCGCAGCACTGCTTCGGGCAGCGCGGTGACGGCGGGTGCGCCAGTGCCGGCCAGCAGCACCCGCTTGCCGTCCACGCCGGGGTAGCCGGTCATGCCGCACGCTCCGGTGCGCCGGCGGGTTCGAGCACCAGCACCGACGGGGCGTTCGCGGTATCGAGCAGCCGCATCAGGGTGAGGCAGACGCCGGCCCGGCCCAGCAGCAGCCCGGGAATGTTGCCGCCGGTGATGCGCCCGAACCGAGGGCCGCCCGAGGCGAGCGCCTTCACCAGCGCCTCGGCTCGCTGCTTCCGCTGCGGCCGCCAGTTCTCGGCGGCGGGACCGAGCTCGGACAGCACCGGCTCAGCGAGGGTGAACAGCTCGAGGCTGCCCGAGTCGCCATGGCATAGGCAGTGGTTGCCGAGCAGGCCCGCCTCGGCGGTCGCGGCGAGCGCGGCCTCCGCCTCGGCCAGGTAGCGCGGGTCAGGCGCCCGCCGATGGGCCAGCAGGCGCGCCATGCCGATCCCCGTCGAGCCGTGGCACCACAGCGTCGGGTGCTCCTGCACGATGCCCGTGAGGTCGGTGAAACCCCGCAGGTCCTGCCATGCGTTCTTGCCGGGGATGCGCAGGCTCATGTCGTGTTCGAGAGCCTCGACGCCGAGCCGGCGCACGCGGTCGTCGTCCAGTACGCGGGCCGCTTCGAGCAGTGCCCAGCCGATTCCGGCCGAGCCGTGGGACATCCCGCCGAGCGGCGGCCCGTCGTCCCGGCTCCAACCGCGTCCGGTTCCGGTGTCCACCGCGGTCGCGGCCAGCCGTTCCGCGCAGATCGCGACGATGTCGGCGAGAATCGGCATGCGGTAGCGGTCGTGCAGACCGGCGGCGACGACGGCGCAGCCGGCGAGGCCCGCGACGAGGTCGGCCGCGTCCTCCTGCCGGGCGCAGTCCCGCAGGTGGGGCAACGACGACTCGAGCAGTTCGAGGTATTCCGGGTCGCCGGTCAAGTGGTGCTGGTGGGACACCGCGTAGATCGTCCCGGACAGGCCGGCGTAGGCGCCGACTCGGAAGACGTCGCTCCCCGCTGTGCGGCGGCGGAGTTCGTCGACCACCGGACGCATGCTCCGGCGGCTCAGATCCGCGAACCGCTCGTCCTGGTAGAGCTCGGCCGCGTACCCGAAGGTCAGCGCGAGCCCCGCCAGGCCGTCGTAGAAGCTGGTGTTGAGCGGCTGGAAGCTCAACGAGCCGTCGCGGATCCCGTCCGTGCCGATCCCGACCCAGGCGCAGTCGTCGTCGCCGAGGATCGCCTCGTCCGCGAGCCGGTTCAGGGTGCGCCGGGTCAGCTCGTCCAGGCTGGGTTCGGGGACGCGGTTCGGCGCTCCGGACGAGGGCGTCGTCGTCCGGACGGCACCGCCCAGAGTGTCGAGCGCGTCCCGCAGGATCGCCAGCTGCGTGGCCCGGTGGTCCGGGCCCAGCATCGCCAGTTTCCGCTGCAGCGTCTGGCCGCTCGGCTCGGTGAAGAAGTCTTCGGCCACGACCTCGCCGCCCTGGAACAGCGCGGTCGACCCGGGCTTGGTGTGGAACGCGGGGATGTCGGCCCGCAGCAGCTGACGGCGCTCGGCCTCGATCACCGGGACCAGGTCGTCGCGCGTGGTCGCGGCGGTCCACAGTTTCTCCAGCAACTGCTCGGTGGCCAGGCCGTCGCGCAGGTAGTCGGGGTGGAACCGCTCCATGCGGAACAGGTCGTAGCGCCGGGTCGCCCTGGCCAGGAAGCGGACCTCGATGTCGTCGGCCGATCGCAAGAGCGCGGCGAACCGCTCGCGGGACGAAGCGATGGCGTCGTAGCCGTCGAGGAAGCCGCGGACGACCTCGCCGGTGTACCGGGCCGGATCCGCGGCCCGTCCGTCGACCACCGGCCGGTTCCGGGCGGGCTTGGTCTCCTTGCGCACGCCGACGATGTGCATCTGGTCGGTGAAGGGCGCCGCGATGGCAGGCATGGGCCGCGGGGTCAGCTGGGGAGTGCCGCCGCCTATCGCGCTGACGTCGATGCCTGGCGTGACGCCGTCTCCGAAGGTGCGCAGCGGCACGACAAGGGTCGCGAGCACGCTCTGGGCGAGAAAGTCGAGGGCCCTCTCGTTCGCTTTCGCGGACGAGAGGTGCCGGACGGAGGTGTGCTGCAGGATCGTCTCGAGGTCGACGGGCACGGGGGAGTCGCCGACGGCGATGACGTTGGTCATGTGGATGTCGACCGCGCCCAGGACGTGCAGGACGGCCAGCATCGCGCCGATGTGGACGTAGAAGCGGGGCAGGTCCGCTTCGCGGTCGCACGGCTCGTGCTCGAGGAACTCGCACCAGCCGTAGCCGGGCCGGGCGAGGACCCGCATGCTCTTGACGTTCAGGCCGGTCAGTTCGTTGAGCAGGTCGAGCGCCTCGGCGTAGGTCCGCTCCGGGTCGACCGGCCGGGGCTTGTGGACCAGCGCCGAGCCGTCCTCGAATTCGAAGCAGGACACGGAGCGCCCGTGGTTGTGCGGGTCTCCGAGACCGCTGCGGACACCGGTCACCACGACGTGGTCCGACAGCAGCAGCCCCTGGCGCCGGAGCTCGGGAAGGTCGGCGGCCAGCCGGGTCAGCGTCTCGACGGTGTTCGCCAGCCAGTCGGTGCCGTGCTGGACCATCGCACGCGCGAGAACCGGGTATTCGGTGAAGAGCTGCGTGCGGTAGCCGTCCCGCCGAAGCACGACCTCGTCGTAGTACGCGTAGCGCTCCTCGGGCGTTTCCCCCGTCAGCAGGCCGCCGTCCCGGGCGATGTTGAGTTCGAGGATCAATGTTCGGTGGGCGATCTCGAGAAGTCCGGTCGCCAGGCCGTCGACGAGGGTTTCGCGGGCGTGTTCGGTGAGCGCTATCCGATCGAGCGCGGCCTGACTCTCCCATTGTCGTAGTCGATCGGCGTAATGACAGATGAATGCGTCGAGAAGCCCGGAGAAAAGGAGGTTTTCGTAGGTCTCGCCGTAAAGTGCCGTGACAGGCTCGCGACTGTCCGCGGGTTTCCGTTCACCCGACAGAATGGTGTCGAGTTCCGGGACCCACGCGGTGGCCGCGCCCGCGGCCGAAAACGGTTTGCCGGCGACAAGCGCGGCGAAGGTTTCACGGGAAATCCCGGCGACGGCGAGCCGGCGGGCCATCGTCGGCTCGTCGAGGTACGCGGATTCACGCCATTCGTCGACGGCGGCCAGGTCCGCGGCGGTCGGTGCGCCGGTCCCGGCGACGTGGCGTTCTCGCAGAAATGCCGCGTGGTCCGCGCGGTAGCGGGTCGTGCCCATTGCGTCCGGGTCCTTTCGGCCGTGGCGTGCGGGCGGGCCGTCGTCCGGCCCGCCCGCACGCGTCGAACACCCTCGCGGGTCGCCCTGCGGCTACGTCAGCAGTTGCACTCAAAGGTAAAGGTGCAGATGTAGCCGCTGCTGGGCAGCGCCGCGGTGCGCGCCTCGGCCAGGTCCTCCTGGCCCAGTTCGCCGAAGCCGAGGCCGGCCGGGTGCGAACCGCTTTCGTGGGCGGCGGACTTCCAGTCGTTGATGCTCTGCGTCGGCATGCCGACTCCCTCCATGTGGAATGGATTTTTCCGATTCCGTGCGGCGGGTAGGTTCCGTCGCACGGATCGAAACTAACAACGAAGCCGTGTCCGGCCGGTGTGGCCGGCGTTGGCGGTTCGTATAGGGACCGTATATCTGCAGGTGAATTGACCGGACGCGACGATGATGATCACGCTGAGGGAATTCTCAGGTGCGGCTCGGTACGTTTCCGCGCATGGAGGAGTCTTTCTCGCGGAATCGGGCGCTGCACCGGGAAACGGTGCGCACCGCCGGAGTGACCAAGGTCTACGGCCAGGGAGGAGCGGAGGTACATGCGCTGAGGGGGGTCGACGTCGGATTCGGCGCCGGCGAATTCACCGCGATCATGGGGCCGTCGGGTTCCGGCAAATCCACGTTGCTGCACTGCCTTGCCGGTCTGGACACGGTGACTTCGGGGTCGGTCTGGCTGGGGGACACCGAGATCACCGCGCTGACCGACCGCGAGCTGACCAAGCTCCGGCGCGAGCGCATCGGGTTCATCTTCCAGAGCTTCAATCTGCTGCCGACGCTGACCGCGCGCGAGAACATCCTCCTGCCGCTGGAGATCGCGGGCCGTCGCCCCGACCCGCAACTCGTCGAACGGGTCGTGGAGCGCGTGCGGCTCGCCGACCGGCTGGGGCACCGGCCGAGCGAACTGTCCGGAGGGCAGCAGCAGCGCGTCGCCGTGGCCCGCGCACTGGTGAGCCGGCCTGAGGTGATCTTCGCCGACGAACCGACCGGCAACCTCGATTCGAACTCCGGAACCGACCTGCTGGAGTTCCTGCGGGTCTCGGTCGACGAATTCGGCCAGACGATCATCATGGTCACCCACGACCCGCACGCGGCCTCGTACTCGGACCGGGTCGTGTTCGTGCGGGACGGGCAGTTCGTCCACGAGCTGGGCCGGCCGACCGCGGACACCGTCCTCGACACGATGAAGAAACTGGAGGGCTGAGCCGGATGCTGAAGCTCACCCTCGCCGGACTGCGCGCGCACCGGCGAAGGCTGCTGCTGGCCGCGCTCGCGACGCTGCTCGGGACCGCTTTCGTCGCGGGCACGCTGGTGCTCAGCGACACCCTGCGCACCAATACCGACCGCACTGTCGCCGGCAACGCGGACAAGGCCGACGTGGCCGTAGTGGCGGACAACCAGCTGCGGAAGCTGGACCAGGCCGCCGTCGACCGGGTCGCCGCGATCGCGGGCGTCCGGCAGGTGCAGGGGCTGGTCATCGGCGACATCTCCGTGCTCGACCGCGCCGGCCGCCCGGTCCGGGATCAGCCGATGGGCTTCTCGGTCACCATGCGGACCACGGCGGTGCAGGGCCGGCTGCCCGCGGGGGACGGCGAGGCAGTGCTGGCCGAGCAGACCGCGAAGGCCCTCGGGTACCGCGTCGGGGACACGATCACCCTTGTCGACCATGCCACCGGCGAGCCCCGTCCGTTGCGGGTCAGCGGGTTCAGCAGCGTTGCCGGGCAGGGAATTCTCGCCCTGCGCGGCGGGATCGGTTTCACCGAGCCCGTCGCGCGGCAGCTGACCGGCCAGACCGGATTCTCCGAGCTGTACGTCAAGGGCGGCGACCCGCAGGGCCTGAAGGCGAAGGTGGCCGCAGCCGTCGGCAGCGGCCCGTACGAGGTGTTCTCCGGAGAGGAGTTCGCCGAGCGGCAGGCCGCGGGCAGCGGCATCGACCCGGTGGTTCTGCGCAGCGGTCTGGTGATGTTCGCTTTGATCGCTTTGTTCGTGGCGATGTTCGTCATCTACAACACCTTCAGCATCCTGGTCGCCCAGCGCACCCGGGAGCTGGCGCTGGCACGGTGTGTCGGCGCTTCGCGCGGTCAGGTGTTCGGCGGGGTACTGGCGGAATCCGCTGTCGTCGGGCTCGGCGCGGCGGTGGTCGGGCTGCTGGCCGGGATCGGAGCTGGCTATCTGGCGTTGCCCGTGATGAGTGCGTTCGGGACGCCGATTTCGCCTGGATCGTTCACCGTGACGCCGACGACGGTGGTGCTCAGCGTGCTGGCCGGGCTGCTCGCGACCGTAGCGGCGGCGCTGCTTCCGGCGGCCGCGGCGACGCGCGTCGCGCCGGTCGCCGCGTTGCGGATCCAGGCGGAGCCGCGTACCGAGCGGCTCAACCGGGCCCGCGCGGTAGTGGCCGCGCTCTTCTGCGCCGCCGGCGTCGCCAGCACCGCGGGCGGGCTGGCGAGCAACGGCAAGACGTACCCGCTCGTGCTCGTCGCGTTCGGCGGGCTGTTGTTCTTCGCGGGCGTGATTTTGCTCGGCCCGGTGATCGTCCGCGTTTTCGGGGGTGCGGTCGGCTTTCCGATCCGCCGCACGCTGGGCGTGCCGGGCAGGCTCGCCGTCGCGAACGCGATGCGGAACCCGAAACGTGCGGCCACGACAGTGCTCGCGCTCATCATCGGGATCACCTTGACCACCGGGGTATCGGTGATCACCAGCTCGCTCGAGTCGTCAGTCGGAGTGGGCGTCGGCGAAGCCCTGCCTGCCGACTACATCATCACGCCGCCGGGCGCCGACTCCTCGGTGACGTTGCCGCGGTCGGTCGGCGACGACCTCCGCGGGCACAACGGGGTCACCGAATTCACCCGGGTCCGCGAAGCCCCGGTAGTCGTCAAGGGCGCGACGTCGATGCTGAGCACGATGGAGGGCGCCATCGCCCCGGGCGTGGTGCGGGGTTCGCTGGACGGCTTCGGCCCCGGGCAGCTGGCGTTGCGTCCCGAACGGGCCAGCGAGCTCGGCGTCGGGGTCGGCGGAACGGTGTCGATGACCGTGGCGGGTCATCCGGTGGAGGCGAAGGTGGTCGCGATCGTGACCGGCAATGTCGTGCCGCGGACCCTGGTCGCGCCGGGCTGGTTCGACCGGTTGTTCCCCGGGCGGGGCGATACCAGCCTGCTTGTCAGGTTCGCTCCGGGTACCGCGCCGGACGTGTCCAGGGCGGTCGTCGACGAGGCGACGACCGCAGTGCCGACCGCGAAGATCGTGGCGACCGCCGATGCGAAAGACCGGCTCGAAGCTTCGCTGAACCAGGTGACCGCGCTGATCACGGCCCTGCTGGCGCTGGCTGTGCTGATCTCGCTGATCGGCATCGCGAACACCATGACCCTGTCGGTGCTGGAACGCTCCCGCGAGTCGGCCATGCTGCGGGCGTTCGGTCTCACCAAGCGGCACCTGCGGTTGATGCTGACGACCGAGGCGGTCATCTTCGGAATCGTCGGCGGGATCGTCGGCGTGCTGCTCGGGTGCGGCTTCGGGTTGGCCGCGGCCAGGGTCATCAACGACGACGTCGTGCTGAGCCTGCCCTACGGCCGGATCGCGCTGATCTTGGCCGGTGCGGCGGTCGCGGGGGTCGTGGCCGCCCTCCTGCCGCTGCGGCAGGCCGCGAAGACCTCGGTGGTCGAGGCGCTCGCCGTCCAGTGAAGGTGACCGCCGAGGTCGCCCCGGCGGTCACCTTGCCCCTCCGGCTGACCGTCGAGTGCGGAACTTCCGCACTCGACGGTCAGCGGCCGTAACGACGGTTCCGCCGCGCGTAACTGCGGAGGGCCCGGAGGAAGTCGACCTCGCGGAAGGCGGGCCAGAAGGTGTCGCAGAAGTACAGCTCGGAGTAGGCGCTCTGCCAGACCAGGAAGTTGGACAGCCGTTGTTCCCCGCTGGTGCGGATGACCAGGTCGGGGTCGGGTTGCCCGGCGGTGTAGAGATGCCGGGACACGTCTTCCATGGTGATGGTGTCGGCGAGTTCGTTCAGGGTCCCGGCCGCGGCGTGTTCGGTCAGCAGGGCACGCAGTGCGTCGACGACCTCCTGGCGGCCGCCGTAGCCGATGGCCAGCGTGATGTGGTGGCCGGTGTCGCAGTCGCGGGTGACCTCGACAGCGTTCTTCAGCGCATGCGCGGTGGTGTCGGGCAGGGCGTCGAGAAGACCGGCGACGTGCACCTGCCACCCCGCGTCGGGCTGGGCGAGCTTGTCGGTGATGACCTGCTCGATCAGGTGCATCAGGTACGAGACCTCGGCGTCGTCGCGGCGGGCGAGGTTCTCGGTCGAGCAGAGGTAGATCGTCACGTGCTTGACGCCCGCGCGCTCGCACCAGGACAGCACGGTCTCGACGTGTTCGGCCCCGCGCTTGTGCCCCATGCTGAGGTCGGCCATGCCCATCTGCCGAGCCCAGCGCCGGTTGCCGTCCATGATGATCCCGATGTGCCCCGGCAATTCGGCGCCCACGAGCTGTTTCCGCAGCCGGTGCGTGTAAATCCCGTAGATGATTCGCTGGACCGGACCAGGCAGCACGATGCGCACTCCGTTCGCCGTTGTTTCACGCGGGTTCGCGCCCATAGTAGCCAACCCCCTTTCCCTTCCGCGGACACGGTTCCCAGCAGCGGAAACGCTGCCAGAATTGTCGGCGTAGGTCGGTTTTCGGTTGCCTGGCAGGCCCGTTCTCCACAAAATTCTCAGGAAATGTTCGAACGACATCCAGAGGCTTCGGGAAATGTCGCTGTCACCGCCCATCGCGATCGGCAGCGTCCGGGAGCCGCGTTACTGCCTGGCGCGCAACGACCGCGAGCGCGTAGGTTCTCGACTGGAAGGCATGCGTCGCCGGGCTAGGGGGAGGAAGCCGTTGGACCTCACGAAGCGGCTGGCAGTAGTCACGAAGCTTTTCGAGGCCCACATAAAGACGCCATTCCCGGCAGGCTTCGACCTGGCGATGCTTGACGCGGACCTAGCCGGTTGTGTCTCCACATGGTTAGTGCAACAAGGTCACCTGGACGACCGGAGATGGAACATTCTCGCCGAATGCGAACAGGACCTCATTCGGGCCATCCCCGAATCGGCCGCCGACAGTCGCGTGTACTGCCAAAGGCTTCTGGACATGGCGGTATTGGTACTCGAGGCGGATTCCCCGTAGCGGCAGCGCTAGCCGACCTGCTGTCCGGCCCCGGCTCGGCGGCCACATCGCGGCACTCCCACTGGTGCCTGGCAGCAGCGGTGTCTTGGCTGGCGGTAGTTCAGTCCTCGGTGAGGTCTTAGGAAGGCCAGTGGGTGAGGAACGCGCCGAGGCGTCGTCGACGAGCTTGCCTTGTTCCGTTCCGCTCTGGACGGCATATAGGCACTCGGACGCACCGACGGCGACTTTGGCAGGTGCCTGGCCAGCGGATATACCGCCGGCCAGGCACCTCTTCGAGGTCTTCATCCCCGGTGCCGTCCGCCTACGGCAGGGCGCGGGTCCCGTGACGGCAAGTGTCCAGGATCAGCGACCCTTCTCGTCAGCCCACCACTTCTGCCCAGCCTCCGGCAGCGTCTGGATCGGGTCGTAATACGGGTACTTCCGCTGCAACGCCTCCGGGTCCTCGTGCTCGATCCCGGTCCGGTAGTTCTTCGTCCAGTACGAAATCCCGAGATTCCGGTCGTACTCCGCCAGCTGGTGCACCCACCGCTTCCCAACATAGGGCACATCGCACACGATCCGCGGCGTGGCATACCCCGGCAAATACCCCATGATCGAATGCTGCAATTCCTGCGCTTCCCAAACGGCAACCCGCCAGTGCTCAGCATTCGGAATCATGTCGCACATATAAAAATAGTAAGGCAGAATATTAGCCTCGCCCTGCAAAGCGAAGCAAAGATCCAGAAGCGCAGCCGGAGTAGCGTTGACCCCGCGCATCAGCACGCCCTGGTTCCGCACATCCCGCACCCCGACCTGCAACGCCGTCCGCGCGGCCTCTGCCACCAGCGGCGTCACCGACTGCGCGTGGTTGACGTGCGTGTGGATAGCCAGGTTCACCCCGCGTGCCTGAGCCGTCAGGGCGACCCGCTGCAGGCCCTCCGTCACCTTGGGCTGCAGCCAGTGCTGCGGGAGCGCCGCGAGGGCCTTCGTCGCCAGGCGGATGTCGCGCACCGTCTCGATGTCCATCAGGCGCATCAGGAACGACTCCAGCTGCGGCCACGGCACGTTCGCCACGTCGCCGCCCGACACCACCACGTCCCGGACGCCGGGGGTGCGCTTCAGGTAGTCGATCATGGCGTCCTGGCGGTCCACCGGCTTGAGCGCGAGCTTGTGCTTCTCCACCTGCTCGGTCGAGTTGCCGACGAGGTCCATCCGGGTGCAGTGCCCGCAGTACTGCGGGCAGGTCGAGATCATCTCGGCCAGCACCTTCGTCGGGTAGCGGTGGGTGAGCCCCTCGACCACCCACATCTCGGCCTCGTGCAGGGAGTCGCGTTCGGCGTGCGGGTGGCTGGGCCACGCCGGGTGCCGGTCGCTGCGCACGGGAAGCATGTAGCGGCGGATCGGGTCGGCGTAGAACGCCTCGGTGACCTTCGCCGGGTCGGTGCCCGCGTGCGGGGCCATCGTGTTGATCATCTGCGGCGGCAGCAGCATCGACATCGTGGCCATCTCGCGCTGGTCGGCGACCAGGTCCTCGTAGAACCGGTCCTCCAGCAGATCGCCCATGAGGGCCCGCAGCTGCTTGACGTTGCGCACGCAGTGCACGCGCTGCCACTGGGCGTCCCGCCACTCTGCTTCGGTCACGTCGTGCCAGCCGGGGAAGCGGCGCCAGTCGGGTTCGGCCAACTCGGCGCGGACGTACTCGTACGGCTGGTCGAAGGCGGCGGCAGTCGGCACAGGTTCCTGGATCGCAGTCATCTGTACTCCTAGTCGTCGGGAACGCGTGAAAATATCCTGCCATAACGTTAGTCGACCGTAAATCTTTCTGCACGATGACCCGGTCTGCCCTGCTCGGGGGACCAGGCGGGAGACTCGGGGAGTGAACGACAGCACCACGCTCCTGCTCGGCGGCCGCGTCTACACCCCGTCCTCGCCCGACGCGACCGCGATGGCGGTTTCCGGCGGCACCGTGGTGTGGGTCGGCCAGGACGCGCCTGCCCGCGCGCTGCACCCGGACGCCGAGGTCGTCGACCTGGGCGGGGCGTTCGTCGCACCGGCGTTCGTGGACGCGCACGTGCACGCCACCTCCACCGGCCTGCACCTGACCGGTCTCGACCTGACCGCCGTCCGCAGCTCCGCCGAACTCCTCGCCGCGGTGCGCGACGCCGTCGTTCCCGGGCAGGTCCTGCTCGCGCACGGCTGGGACGAGTCGTCCTGGACCGAGCAGCGGCTGCCGAGCCGCGCCGAGCTGGACGACGCCGCCGGGGACACGCCCGTCTACCTGAGCCGGGTCGACGTTCACTCCGCTCTCGTCTCGAGCGCACTCACGAAACTCGCGCCGGGCGTCGAGTCCAAGGCGGGATGGTCCGCCGACGGCCCGCTCACCCGCGACGCCCACCACCTCGTCCGCGGAGCCGCCCGAGACGCGATCACCCGAGCACAGCGGCAGGCGGCCCAGCGCGCGTTCCTGATGACGGCTGCCGCGCGCGGGATCGTCTCGGTGCACGAATGCGCGGGTCCGGACATCTCCGGCGAGGAGGACTTCGCCGACCTCCTCGCGCTGGCCGGCCCGACGCTGCCCGAGGTCGTCGGCTACTGGGGCCAGCTGAACGGCCTCGACACCGCCCGCCGCCTCGGCGCGCACGGCGTAGCCGGAGACCTCTTCGTGGACGGCGCGCTCGGCTCCCGCACCGCGGCCCTCACCGCGCCCTACTCCGACGAGCCCGGCACCTCCGGCTCCCTCTACGCCGACGCCGCGGTCATCGCCGACCATCTCGTGGCCTGCACCGAAGCCGGGCTGCAGGCGGGCTTCCACGTCATCGGCGACGCCGCCGTCGGGGAGGTGGTCGAGGGGTTCCGGCTCGCCGAGAAGCAGGTCGGCCAGCGTCCCCTCGCGGCGCGGCACCACCGGGTCGAGCACCTGGAGATGGTCACCGCTGAGCAGGCGCGCGCACTCGCCGGATGGGGCGTCGTCGCGTCCGTGCAGCCGCTCTTCGACGAAGCCTGGGGCGGCACCTCCGGCATGTACTCCGAACGGCTCGGCGACCGGGCGGCAGCGCTGAACCCCTTCGCCCAGCTCGCCGCCGAGGGAGTCGTGCTCGCCTTCGGCAGCGACGCCCCGGTGTGCGCGGTCGACCCATGGGCTTCCGTACGCGCGGCCGTGCACCATCACACGCCCGAAGCGCGCCTGTCCGCCCGCGCCGCGTTCACCGCCCACACGCGCGCCGGACACCGCGCGGCGGGCGTCAACGACGGCGTGACCGGCAGCCTCGTCCCGGGCGCGCCCGCGCACTACGCGATCTGGGACGCGGCCGACCTCGTCGTCGCCACCGCCGACAGCCGCGTGCAGCGCTGGTCCACCGATCCGCGTTCGGGCGTGCCGCCGCTGCCGAGGCTGGAGCCGGGCACTGCGCTGCCGCGCTGCCTGCGCACGGTCCGCGGCGGCACAGTCATCTACGACGAGTTCACACCGGCCGCTTAGAGTTCCGGGTGTGGCAGTGAGCGTGGCGGACGCCGATTCGGGCGTTCCGCACAAGACCAAGCGAAAGCGGGCGTGGAAGCCCTGGCTGGCGCGCGTCGCGGCGACGGCGGCGACCGGCTACGGCTACTACCTCAGCTTCGCGCCGCGCCCGCTGTGGTGGCTGGCCCCGATCGCGTTCGCCGCGTTCGCGCTGCTCCTTCGCGGACGGTCGTTCCGCGGCGCGTTCGGGTACGGCTTCGTGTTCGGCATGGCGTTCTTCGTGCCGCTGCTGGTGTGGCTGCAGGACTTCCTCGGCCGCGACTTCGGGCCGCTGCCGTGGCTGGCGCTGTCGTTCGCGCTGTCGCTCTACTTCGGACTCGCCGGATGGCTGATCCGGGTCGTGGCGCGGCTGCCGCTGGCGCCGCTGTGGGGCGCGCTGGTGTTCGTCGCGCTGGAGACGCCGCGCACGTGGTTCCCGTTCGGCGGGTTCCCGTGGGGCCGGGTCGCGTTCAGCCAGCCCGAGGGCGCGTTCCTGTCGCTCGCGTCGGTCGGCGGCGCGCCGCTGGTCGGTTTCGCCGTCGTGCTCACCGGTTTCGGTCTCGCCGCGGTGCTCGGCAGGCTCTGGCGCACGCGCAAAGCCTGGGACCGCGCACTGGTCTGGCCCGCCGTGTTCACCGTCCTTCCCGCCGCGGCCGGGCTCGCGGTGTGGCCGACGATCGGCACCGAGGCCCAGGACGGCTCGCTCACCGTCGGCTCCGTGCAGGGCAACGCGCCGGACATCGGCCTGGCTCTGCAGGGCCAGCGCGGGGTGCTGCGCGCCAACGCTCTCGCCGAGAGCGCGCGGCTGCTGCAGAAAGTCCAATCAGGACAGGCGCCGAAGCCGGATCTGCTGCTGTGGCCGGAAACCTCGACCCCGCTCGACGGCGACGACCCGGGCGTCGACCAGGTGGTGTCGGCGTTCGGGGCCCCGGCGATCATCGGCGCGCTCGTGCGCACCCCGGACGGGGCGGCGGAGAACTCCGCGGTCGTCTGGGACCCGAACACCGGGCCGGGGCAGCGGTACGTCAAACAGGATCTGGTGCCCTTCGGCGAGTACGTGCCCGCGCGCGCCGTCGCACGGCTGGTGACGCCGTTCATCGACGACACCCGCGACATGCGTCCCGGCGACGGCTCCAACGCCGCCCTGTCGGTCGCGGGCACCAAGATCGGCGTGTTCATCTGCTACGAATCGGCCTTCGACGGTCCCGCTCGCGACGCGACCAACGCGGGCGGCGAACTGCTCGTCGTGCCGACCAACAACGCGTGGTACGGGCCGGGGGAGATGAGCTACCAGCAGCTGGCGATGGCGCGGCTGCGCGCGGTCGAGCACGGGCGCGCGGTGGTGGTGTCGGCGGTGTCCGGGGTGAGCGCGCTGGTCGCCCCGGACGGGACGATCACCAGCTCGACCGGGCTTTTCACGGCGGATGCCCTGGTCGGGCGCGTGCCGCTGCGCACGCAGACTACGCTGTCGGATCGAATCGGTGCGTGGACGGAGTACGGACTGCTGGCGTTGGCGATCGCGGGTGTCGCCGGCGGGTTCGTGCTCCGTTTTCGCACCCGGCGCGGCGAAGCAGCGACGGCCGCGAAGACGGGGACCACAGCAGGGGAAGCGGCGGGCTGACTCGCCGGATGCGGAGGAGACGGATGGCGCAGGCGCCGCGGGGGGCCGAAACGATCGAACCGGTGCTGGTGGTGATCCCGACCTACAACGAGCGGGACAACCTCGGCCCGGTGCTGGACCGGCTCCACAAGGCACTCCCGGACGTCGACGTGCTCGTCGTCGACGACGGCAGCCCGGACGGCACCGGCGAGCTGGCCGACGAGCGCGCGGCCGCGGACAAGCGGGTGCACGTGCTGCACCGCACCGCGAAGGAAGGCCTCGGCAAGGCCTACATCGCCGGGTTCCATTGGGGGATGGAGCGCGGCTACGCGACGTTCGTGGAGATGGACGCCGACGGTTCGCACGCGCCGGAGGACCTGCCGCGGCTGCTGGACGCGGTCGGCGACGCGGACCTGTCGATCGGGTCGCGGTACGTGCCCGGCGGCAGCACGGTGAACTGGCCGCTGCGCCGGACGCTGCTCTCGCGCGGGGCGAACCTGTACTCGCGGATCGCGCTGGGGATCAAGGTCGCGGACATGACCGCCGGGTTCCGCGCGTACCGGCGCCCGGTGCTGGAGAAGCTGGCGCTGAACGAGGTCGCCTCGCACGGCTACTGCTTCCAGATCGACCTCACGCGCCGCACCGCGGACGCCGGGTTCGACATCGTCGAGGTGCCGATCACCTTCACCGACCGGGAGATCGGCGTGTCGAAGATGAGCGGCGGCATCATGTCCGAGGCGTTCTTCCGGGTCGCGGAGTGGGGCGTGCAGCGCCGCCTGGCCCAGCTGAAGAAGCTGCTGGGCCGGGGCTGAGCGGCGGCTACTTCAGGACGCGGTAGGTGAGGTGTTCGGCGCCCGGCGTCGACACCGCACCGAGCGGCTCCAGCCGCACCGGCCCGGGATTTCCCTGGGGGAACAACGGGGTTCCGCCGCCGAGGACGATCGGCGCGAGGTGGATCCGCAGCACGTCCGCCAGCCCGGCGTACAGGACCTGCGACGCGATCGACCCGCCGCCCATCACGACGACGTCCTTGTCGCCCGAGGCCGCGCGCGCCTGCTCGACCGCCTGCTCGACGCCGTCGGTGACGAACCGGAACCGCTCGCCGAGGCGCACCTCGCGGGGCCGTGCGTGGGTGACGACGAAGACCGGCGGGGCGACGGTCTGGTCTTCGTCGTAGCCGTAGCCGATCTCGTCGTTCCAGCCCTGCGGCCCGTCGACGACGTCGAAGGTGCTGCGGCCCATCACCACGGCTCCGGTTTCGGTGAACGACCGGTGCAGGATCTCCGAATCGCGCGGCGTCGGCTCGGACACCCAGGCGTGCAGCGGTTCGCCGCCGACGCCGAGACCGTGTTCGGGATCGGCTCCTGGCCCGGTGACGTAGCCGTCCAGCGACATCGAGATGTCCACGACCACCCGGCTCGTGCCTGGCTGCTCCGCGTCGCGCGCGAGTTCGCCGAGCCGGTCCATCGAATCGCGGATCCCGCGTTCCATCCCGCTCGCGACCATGGCGTCGCGGGCCTCGACGCTCGGGAACACCGACCGGGCTCGCAGCCGCGTCCGGCCGTCGAGTTCCTCGAAGATCAGGGTCTCCAGGCTGACCTGGCCGGGCGCGCCCTCGTACTCGAAAGTCTGCACTATCCGCTCGGCTCTCTCCACGGAATGGAAGACGCCGCGGAAGAGGTGCTCGCTGCCGTCGGTATCGACATGCGCGTAGCGGTACGCCCCGCCGGAATGCGGGTCGAACTCGAGGAGCCGCATCTCGACGTCGCGCGGACCGAGCCAGCGGGTGATCAGGTCGGGGTCGGTGTAGGCGCGGAAGAGCTGCGCGGGCGTCGCGTCGAACTCGCGGACGACCTCGACGAACGGGCTGCCGGGCTGGGCGGTGATGGTGGTCGGGTTCATCGGTCCTGCTCCTTGGTCTCTTCGAGAAGGCTGTCGAGGCGGCGGAACTCGCGTTCGCGGGTGAGCCGGTAGGTGTCGATCCAGCTGGTCAGCTCTTCGAGAGCGGCGGCGTTGAGGTGGCACGGGCGGCGCTGGCCGTCGCGGCTGCGCGTGATGAGCCCGGCCGCCTCCAGCACCTGGACGTGCCGCGACACGGCTTGCTTCGTCACCGGGAACGGCTCGGCCAGCTCGTTCACCGTCGCCTCGCCGCGCGACAGCCGGGCGATCAGCGCGCGCCGGATCGGGTCGCCCAGCGCGGTGAAGGCCCGGTCCAGCCGGTCCTCGACGTTGTCAACGGACATCTTTATCAACCGATCTCTTTATCAAGCAGTACGTTGACAATAAGCCCGTCGCGTCGCCAGGGCAAGGGTCCGGCGGGATTCAGCTCTTGCGCACCGAGGTCGTCTCGACGTCGACCGTCGCGCCGTTCGCGGCGACCGGCGCGAGCAGCGGGATCGGCTGCCCGGTGTCGTCGACCAGCACGGAGTGGTCTTCACCGGGGGAGAAGGCGTGCCGCTCGCCCCACTGCCGGAGCGCGACGACGACGGTGAACAGGTCGCGGCCGGCCGACGTGAGCGAGTAGACCTGCCGTTTGCCGGATTCCGCGGTCTGCCGGTCGAGGACGCCGCGTTCGACCAGGCGGCGCAGCCGGTCGGTGAGGATGTTGCGGGCGATGCCGGTGCGCTGCTGGAAGTCGGTGAACGCCCGCGCGCCGTCCATCGCGTCGCGGACGATCAGCAGGCTCCACCGGTCGCCGACGAGGTCGAGGGTGCGGGCCACCGGACACGACGGGTCGGTCCAGGCCGGGGTGCCGTCCACGCTCGCGGGCCTCCTTGATGAGTTGCACTTTGAAACCATTCTGCCGTACGGTGCGATTAGTTGCAATTCGCTACTGATTGGGGGACTCATGGGCCTGACCACGGGCCGCCGGACGGTGTTCGCCGCGGTGTGCGCGGTCGCCGTCGCGAGCATTTACGCCGCTCAGCCGGTGCTGGCCGAGATCGGCGCGGACCTGGGCGTGCCGGACGCCGGCCTGGGCTGGATCGTCGCCGCCGGACAGCTCGGCTACCTCGCCGGTCTCGCCGCGCTCGTCCCGCTGGGCGACCTCGTCGACCGGCGCGCACTCATCGCGGCGCACCTGCTGCTGACCGCCGTCGGAGCCGGAGCGGCCGCCGTAGCAAGCCAAACCTGGCTGCTGCTGGCAGGGCTGGTGCTCGCGGGACTGTTCGCGGTGGTTGTGCAGACGACGGTCGCCTACGCCGCCGCACTGTCCACTCCGGACGAACGCGGCCGCACCCTCGGCGTCGTGACGTCCGGGGTCGTCATCGGCATTCTCGGCGCCCGCGTCGCCGCCGGAGCGCTGGCCGAACTGTGGGGGTGGCGCAGCGTCTACGTCGCGCTCGCGGTGCTGCTGGTGACGCTCGCCGGTCTCGTGCTGAAGACGATGCCGCCGGATCCGCGCCGCGACGGCACGACTTACCGGCAGGTGCTGAGCTCGCTCGGCGGGCTGTTCCGGGAACCGCTGTTCCTCTCGCGGGGCTTGATCGCGTTCTTCCTGTTCGCGTCGTTCGGCGCGCTGTGGAGCGGTCTGTCGCTGCCGCTCGCCGCGGACCCGTGGAACCTGAGCACCGCGCAGATCGGCCTGTTCGGACTCGTCGGCTTGGCAGGCGCGCTCGGGGCCGCCCGCGCCGGACGCTGGGCCGACCGGGGACGCGCGAGCCTGGTCACCGGCGGAGCGCTGGTCCTGCTGGCGGTGTCCTGGCTCGCGGTCGGGCAGCCGTCGCTGTGGTTGCTGGGGCTGGGCGTGCTGGTGCTCGATTTCGCTGTGCAGGCAGTGCATGTCAGCAATCAGCACCTGCTCACCGCGGCGCATCCGGACCGCACCAGCAGCGTCATCGGCGGGTACATGATCTTCTACTCGCTCGGCTCCGCACTGGGCGCGACCGCGACGACCACCGCGTTCGCCGCGGCGGGCTGGACCGGCTCCGCCGTGCTGGGCGCGGCGTTCGCCGCGTGCGCGTTCGCGGTGTGGGCCTGGGCTAGGGCCGGTGATCGGCGGCTGTCGACGCGAACGCCTTGACCAGCGCGGTTTCCCCGGCGCTGCGCCACATCAGCCCCCACCGGGCAGGCGGGGTGTCGCGGAAGGGCACGAACGCGATGCCCGGCCGGGCGAAGTACTCCGCGGCGTGCGCGGCGAGCGGGCAGATCCCTTCGCCCGCGCCGATGACCAGAAGAAGTTCCTGAAACGTGCGATAGGCGCGCCCGCGGGCGATCGGAACGCCCGCGGGCGTCGTCCACGGCTCGGGCGGCTCCCGCCAGTAGGCGGGCGGCGGGTGCGCGGCGCGCAGGACCGTGTCGCGGCCGAGGTCCTCGAGCGTGACGAACTCCCGGCGCGCGAACGGATGCCCGGACGCGACGGCGAGCACCATCGGCTCGGTGTGCACGACCGGTCCCGTCGTGATCGACGGCTCGGCGACCGGCAGCAGCACCACGGCCAGGTCGGCTTCGCCGGAACGGAGCGTGGCGAGCGGGTCCTCGAACGGAGCCTCGCTGATGTCGACCTCGCAGCCCGGATACCGAGCCCGGAAGGCGGCCGTGACGCTGGAGATCAGATTCGCCACCGCCGGAGCCTCGAAGGCGAGCCGCAGGACGCCTTCGACACCGCGTCCCGCCGCGACCGCGCGCTCGATCCCGGCCAGCAGTTGCCGGTAGGCGGGCCGGATGTCGGCCTCCAGCGTGCGGCCGATCGGGGTCAGGGAGACCCGCCTGCTCGTGCGGTCGAACAACCGGGCCCCGATCCGGCGCTCCATCGTCTTGACCGACTGGCTGACCCGCGCCTGCGACACCCGCAGCCGTTCCGCGGTCCGGCCGAAGTGCAGTTCCTCGGCGAGCGCGAGGAAGACCTCGATGTCCCGGTGTTCCACCCGCGCCTCCGATCGATAACCCAGAGCTTATCAACCGATCCGGACTTCTCCGTTGTTCGCCCAGCTCAGCGCCGGAAAAGTAGACCTTGTCCAGCCCGCTCTGCCCCGGAGGAACCGATGTCGCACCCCACCCTGATCCGCGCCGCCGAGGCCGAAGTCCTGTCGGATGCTCCCGGCAGCCTGATCGCCCTGCTGGCCGACTCCGGCGCCACCGGCAACCGGTTCACCGCCAACCGCGCCACCCTGGACGAGGGCGTCTTCGGCACGCCCGCGCACTTCCACACCCGCGCGACCGAGTTCTTCTACGTCCTCGGCGGCGCCCTGCAGGTCCTGGCCGGCGACGAACTGCACACCCTGGAAACCGGCGATTTCCTCGCGGTGCCGCCGACCGTCCCGCACGCCTTCGGCCCGGCCGCGGGCTCCGGCGCCGACGTCCTGGTGGTCTTCACCCCCGGGATGGACCGCTTCGGCTACTACCGGCTGCTCGACCGCGTCGCCCGCGGCGAGGCGGACCCGAAGGAGATCGCCGCTTCCGCCGAGCAGTACGACAACCACTACGTCGACAGCCCCCGGTGGCGGCAAGCCCGCGCCGACGCGGCGGCCTGATCCGCGCGGCGCGGACCGGCGAGACGCGTGCACCGCCGGAGAGGTGCCGCGGACGCGGAACGGCCCCCGCGGGGGGAGGTCGCGGGGGCCGTTCCTGTTCGGTGGTGGGAGCCAGCTACTGGCCGAGGCTCAAGCGGACCGGCTGGTCCGGCGTCCCTTGAGCTCGGCGAGACGTTCGTTCAGCAGGTCCTCGAGCTCGGGGATGGAGCGGCGCTCCAGCAGCATGTCCCAGTGGGTCCTGGGGGGCTTGACCTTTTTTTGCTCGGGCTGCCCGCCGTCGACGATCTCGGATTCGCTGCCGTGCAGGCGGCACTCCCACACCGTCGGGATCTCGGCGTCGTCGGAGAACGGCACCTCGAACTCGTGGTTCTTGGGGCAGGAGTAGCGCACGGTACGGCGCGGAGCGAGGTCGTGATTGCGGTCGGTCTCGTAGCTGACCGCTCCCAGCCGGCTTCCACGGAGAACACGGTCGGCCATAGTGGGATTCCTTTCAGTCAGCTCCGGGTGGAGCCAGGGTGATGCTCACCCTATGCAACGAACGAGGCGTCCGGGGGATTCCCGGCACGCCATGTCGCTGCTCACGATGAGCTGCGTCACCCGTGGTCTTCAGCTTCCTCCAGAGGGAGTCTTTTCGCCCTCTGACGTGACGCGGATACCGCCTTCTTAGTGCGGATATCCCCCAGTCGGGCTAGTTAGGTTAGCTCTAGGACAACCGTAACTGACCGTGCTGGGCAGCGGCGGGTCCCAGATCCCCCGAGCGGAAGTGGCGACGGCACAGTACCTGATAACGGACCGTGACCGTTTCGGCATCAGACCGTGCTGAAGCTGAAGGTTCAACTACGGAGTGTTCGGTATCTGCCACCACAACGGTGTCTCCGTCACGGAGAATCACGTCGTCGCGGACCCGCGCGTTGAACCGGCCGGGCAGCCCGCACCAGCAGAGCACCTCGACCTGGACCGGCTGGAGCTCGTCGGCGATCTCGAACAAGCGGCCGGCCCCGGGGAACAGCCTGCTGCGGAAATCGGTCGCGATGCCGAAGCAGTAGACGTCGATGCCCGCCTCGTCGGCGAGTTCGGCGAGCTGGTCGACCTGCGCGGGGGAGAGGAACTGCGCCTCGTCCACGATCACGTAGTCCACGTGCTGCCCGCGCGCCCACTGCTCGCGCACCAGATCCCGCAGGTCGGTGCCGGTCGCGACCTCGGTCGCCCGCCGCGCGATGCCGATCCGGCTGGTGATCTGCGGCGCGCCGGACCGGTCGTGGCGGACCAGGACGAGACCGCGCCGGCCCTGGCGCGCGTGGTTGTGGTCGATCTGCAGCGCGAGCGTCGACTTCCCGCAGTCCATCGGGCCGTAGCAGAACTTCAGCCGTCCCCGGGCCGGACCGTTGCGCCGGGCCCCGGCGGGCGGGGCCGCGGAAAGCGCGTCGGTGGGGTCGTCGAGCACAACGTCGTCTGCAGCGGTCACGACGACCGACCCTATCTGGGCCTCACAGCACCTCCGGCGGACGGTTGCCGGCGGCCGCGATCGCGCGCCGGACCGGCACCAGCGCGACGAACACGAAGCCGAGCACGAAGAACACCACGAGCGCGATGATCGCCAGCCGGAACGACCCGGTCGCCTGCCCGACGCCGGCGAACACCAGCGGGCCGAGCCACGACGTGCCCTTCTCGCCGACGACGTAGAGGGAGTAGTACTGCGCGTCCTTCCCGGCCGGGATCATCTGGCTGAACAGCGACCTGGCCAGCGCGTTCGTCCCGCCGAGCACGAGCCCGATGCCGATCGCGACGGCGAAGAACTGCAACGGCTGCCTCGGCTGCACGAAGTACGCCCCGCCCAGCACCACGACCCACAGCACGAGACTGACCAGGATCGTCCGCTTCGCGCCGAGGCGGCGCGCGAGCAGGCCGTGCAGGACGCCGCCCGCGTAGGCGAGGAACTGGATCACCAGGACCGTGACGATCAACACCTCGTCGGAGAACCGCAGCTCGTCCTTCCCGTACTGCGCCGAGACCGTGACGACGGTGTTGATCCCGTCCGCGAAAAGCAGGTAGCTGCCGAGGAAGGCGAGCGTGAGCGGATACGCCTTCGCCTCGCCGAGCGTCTGGCGCAGTTCGCGGAAACCGGCGCGCAGCACCGAGACGCCGCGCGCGGTCGCGGTCGGGACGTGGACGCGGGGGAGCCGGCGCAGGGTCGGGATGGTGAACAGGGCCCACCAGATCCCCGAGGTCAGGAAGCAGATCCGCACGGCGAGGCCGGTGTCGATGCCGAGGGACTCGCGGCTGAGGTAGAAGGCGAGCTGCAGCGCGAGCGCGAGCCCGCCGCCGAGATAGCCGAACGCCCAGCCCTTCGCCGACACGTCGTCGCGCTCGTCCGGCGTCGCGATGTCCACGAGGAACGAGTAGTAGACGACCAGCGAACCGCCGTACCCGATGTTGGCGAGGATGAACAGCGCCGCGCCCAGCTGCCAGTCCGAACCGGCCATGAAGAACATCAGCGCCGACGCCGCCGCGCCGAGCACCGCGAACCCGCCGAGGATCTTGCGCTTGTTGCGGCTGCGGTCGGCCACCGCGCCCGCGATCGGCAGCACCAGGACCTGCACGATCGTCGCCACCGACAGCAGGTAGCCCCACAGCGAACCGGCGGGGAAGTGGAGGCCGAACAGCGACACGTCGCAGTGGTTGAGCTTGTCGTCCGCCGCGGACGCGTTGAGACAAGCCCTGTCCCCGTTAAGGGTGATGTTCTGCTTCGCGTCCGCGGCCGCGACGGTGCTCATGTACAGCGCCCCGAACACCGTCGTGACCGACGAATAGAACGGCGAGTTGGCCCAGTCGTAGAAGTACCAGCCCCACCGTTCCCGCTTGCTGTCCCGGGTCTCGGCCAGCGTCATCCACGACTCCTCGAATCGGTGCGAATCTCCAGGTCGCGCCGGACATTACTGCCGCGAGGGCGACCGGTACCGCCGAAGGGGGCAAACCGTGTCCGGTTCGTCGCTTCCGGTTTCCGCCACGCCGCGCGGCGGAACGCGCGACACGCCGGGCCGGGCGTGTCGCTGCCGGGATTTCCGGGCGTGTCATGTGAGACTGCTGAGCGTGGTGTGACTCTTGTGGTCCATGGGTCGCGTGCTTAGTGTGCGTGGCATGACCAACCGCGTTCGCACTGCCAGACGGGCCGCCGCCAGAGCCTTGCTGCTCGTCGTCGCCGTCCTCGGCATGGAACTCGTCGTCACCGGCGCCGCCTCCGCGGACCCCGCCTCGGGCACCTGGGCCAAGCTCCGCATGTGCGAGTCGAGCGGCCGCTACTCGATCAACACCGGCAACGGCTACTACGGCGCCTACCAGTTCGACCTCCCCACCTGGCGCAGCGTCGGCGGCCAGGGCCGCCCCGACCAGGCCAGCCCCCGCGAGCAGGACTACCGCGCGCTCTACCTGTACCGGATGCGCGGCTGGCAGCCCTGGGAATGCGGCGGCATGCTCGGCCTGTCCAACGACGGCGACGCCCGCAGCAAGCGCGTCCCGTCCTGGGAAGAAGCCGCGTACATCGGCGGCGGCGGACTGCCGGCCCCGCCCGCGCCCAAGCCGCAGCCCGCCCCGCCGCCGGGACCGCCCGGCGCGACGCCCGCGTGGCCCGGCCTCGTCTACGCCTACGGCGACTGCGCGCCCGCGCTGCGCACGTTCCAGCTGCGGATGAACGCCTTCGGCTACGGCTTCACCGGCACCGGCTGCTACTACGACAAGACCCGCACCGCGGTGCTGGACCTGCAGCGCGCCAACGGCATCAACGACTCGGGCCGGCTGGGTCCGAAGACGTGGAAGGCAGCGTGGGAAGGCAAGGCTCCGCGCTGACCCGCCCCGCCTCCGCGTAGCGCGCGGCGAGCTGCCGGAACGCTTCCTTCAGTTCGGCCGGGCCGACGACCTCGACGTCGGCGTCGACCCGGCCGAACGAGGCGGCCAGCCCGCGCCACGACCAGGCGCCGAGGCTCACCCGGCACCGGTCCGGCCCGAGCGCCTCGATGACGCCGTCGGCCAGGTAACTCGCCGCTTCCGTCGCCGGGAGCCGCAGGATCACCTCGCCGCGGCACGGCCATTCGCCGGACAGATCCGTCCCGCGGAACCGCGCGGCCACGAACGCGGCGACATCGGACAGCCCGCGCTCGGCGAACTTCGGCCCCGTGGGCGTGCGCGGCGTGATCCGGTCCGCCCGGAAGATCCGCCAGTCCTCGCGATCGAGATCCCACGCGACCAGGTACCAGCGCTGGCCCCACGTGACGAGATGATGCGGCTCGACGCGCCGGGGCGGCGTATCCGTTGGCGCGTAATCGAACCGCAGCACCTCCCGGGCGCGCACGGCGGCGCTCAACGCGACGAGAGTGTGCGGATCCACGCTGGGCGCCGGACGTTCGACGGCGGTGAAGCTCAAGGCGTCCACCCGGTGCCGAAGCCGCGCGGGCATCACCTGCCGCACGGTCTGCAACGCCCGCTTGGCCGCCTCCTCGATCCCCGCCCCGGTCGCCGCCTGCAACGCGATCGCCAGC
This sequence comes from Amycolatopsis sp. Poz14, assembly GCF_006704225.1. Classification (NCBI taxonomy): domain Bacteria; kingdom Bacillati; phylum Actinomycetota; class Actinomycetes; order Pseudonocardiales; family Pseudonocardiaceae; genus Amycolatopsis; species Amycolatopsis sp. Poz14. The sequence continues at coordinate 5,876,700 of NZ_JACLHD010000001.1, read as the reverse complement.
GCGACCGCCTGGTCGTCGTCGAACAGCAACGGCGGAAGCCGCGCGCCGGCGTCCAGCCGGTAACCGCCGTCCGGCCCCTTCGTCGTGACGATCGGATAACCGAGCTCCCGCAACCGATCCACGTCCCGGCGCACCGTGCGCGGACTGACCTCCAGCCGCTCGGCCAGCAGCGCACCCGGCCAGTCCCGCCGAGCCTGAAGCAACGAGAGCAGCGACAACAGCCGCGCGGAGGTCTTCGGCACGTCCTCGATCTTGCCTGAAGTAGCGGTCAGCTTCTGTCCGCTACTTCCACGCACCCCGCTCCCGCAGCACCTCGCGCAGCAGGTCCGGCCGATCCGTCACGATCCCGTGCACGCCGAGGTCCAGCAGCGTCCGCATCTCGTCCGCGTCGTCGATCGTCCACGTGTGCACCTCGAACCCGCGCCGCACCGCCGACTTCACGAACGCCTCGTCGACCACCTTCAACGGCCCCTGCCGCACCGGGACCTGCGCGAGCCAGCCTGCCGAGAACCGGCTGATCTGCAGCAGCGGCACCCAGCCGTTCGCCCACAGCAGGAACGCCGACCGCGGCCCCATCGCGGTCAGCAGCTCCGGCCCGGCCAGCCGCCGCAGCCGAGCCAGCCGGGAGTCCGAAAAGGACGCCGCGGCGACCCGCCCGACCGCACCGGTCCGCTGCAGCGTCCGCACGAACGGGACCACCGCGCTGTCGGCCTTCACGTCGATGTTGAAAAACGCCTCCGGCAGCTCTTCGAGGAGATCCTCCAGCCGCGACAACGGCGCCCGCCCGTCGATCTTGACGTCCTTGAGCTGCGCCCAGGTCTGGGTCGCGATCGCCCCGCGCCCGTCGGTCGTGCGGTCGAGCGTCGCGTCGTGATGGACGACCACCACCCCGTCCGACGTGGCGTGCACGTCGGTCTCGAGATAGCGGTACCCCTCGGCGGCCGCGCGCTGGAACGCCGGCAGCGAGTTCTCCAGCCCCTCGAGGTCGCCGATGTGCCAGCCGCGGTGGGCGAAGGCGCGGGGGAGCGAGTCGGCGAGGTACGGAAACGGTGGGCGCATGGTTCCAGTCTGCGCCATCGGTGTGGCCCCGTCGTGAGAACGTGATGGACAGCTAGAGTCCGGCGGGTGAGGGAACTGGCCGAACACGCCCTGACCGGCGACGAACGCGTCGTGCCGCGCCGCACGAACGCCCCGAAACACTGCGGCTGGTGCGGACGCCGCCTGCCCGAAGCAGGCAACGTCGGACGCCGCAGGCGCTACTGCGGGCAGTCCTGCCGACAGCGCGCCTACGAACGCCGGACCGCCCTGCAGCGCAGCGGCCTGCCCGAGGACGCCGTCGTGCTGTCGGACACCGAGATCGCCGCCCTGCAGGACCGCCTCTTCCAGCTGCGCTGCGCCGCGGAGGACATCGTGACGGCTGCTCAAGACGGCGCGTCAGCGGGCGAGCTGCGGCAGCTCGCGGAGGACATCGCCGCGGCGGCGAAGGATCTCGAACAGCTCCGCTGATCTTGTTCTAGAGCTGAAAAGTGCCTCCTGACCTGCTGTCTATTTTCTGTTATGCCAATTGACACAAGCTCCGCCGGTGCTCTAGCGTTCCCGCCATGGACGAACCCCGAGGGCGAGGCAGGCCCCGCAAAAACCCCGCGGCCCCGGCCCGCTGGACGCCCCCGGAAGGCTGGTCGCGCCTCGTCGCCTGGATCTCCCCGGAGGAGAAGAAGGCACTGAAACACGTCGCCGTCGAAGCGGACGTGTCAGTGGCAGACCTCGTCCGGTCGCTGGCGAGCGGACTGGCCGAGGGCGTCATCAGCCATGAGGAACTACTGGGGCACATCAGGAGAGGCAACCAAGTCATGGAGAAAATCCCCACGCTCTTCGAACGCGACGAGCGTTTCCAGGTGGTCGACCGGCCCCGCGCCGAATGCGCGTGGGTCTTCGACGGAGCCGGAGTGGGGACCGAGAAACTTGATGGCACCAACGTCCGCCTGACCGTCCGCTCCGGCCTCCTGGTCCGCGTCGAAAAGCGCCGAAACCCGAACAAAACCCAGAAACAGCAAGGCATCGTCGACGGCTGGTACGTCGACACCGACGAAACCTCCGCCGACGACAAGTGGATCCTCGCCGCCGCGGGAAACACCGACGTCTCGCAATGGCCGGACGGCGAGCACCCGTGCGAAGCACTCGGACCACGCATCCAGGGGAACCCGCTGGCGCTGCCGGACCACGTGTGCGTGCCGTTCGACTTCCAAGCGCCCACGGTGCTCGACGTCCCGCGCAGCTACCAGGGACTGCGCGAGTTCCTGACCACTTTGGACAGCAAATTCTCGCCGGGACACCTCGCGGAGGGGATCGTGTTCCACCACCCGGACGGGCGGAGGGCGAAGATCAAGCGCAAGGACTTTCCTCGGGGTGCGGCCGCGGCCTGAGCATCTCGGGCAATCTCCGGCGCGGTTGCCACTGACGGCTTGCGTCCAAGGGAGAGCCGTCTGACCTCGGGCCGGACGCGCTCGATCGGCCCAGAACGCAGCCATCACTGACGCGTGTCGAGGTCATCCGTCGGACGTAGACCCGCTTCCGAGCTTGTTTGTCCTCCGCTCCGTCCGGTGCGCTGGTTTCCGGCGCACCGGACGGACCTGCCGTTCCTCGAGTCCCGGCCGGACAGTCGAGCCGTGTGAGCGGAGCCGTGGTTCAGGCGTGCCAGACACAGGGGAGTGGCAGCCAATTCCCCCGCACCCCGGGCGCAAGCCAGCGCGCGGGTCCACCTCGGCGCATCACCGCATCCTTCGCGCCGCTACCTCCGAGGGGACCCCGCGCCTGCCCGAGACCCGAGCTACGACTGCGGAAGTTCTGCTGCTTTCGCCAGGTTCTCCAGCGACGCCGACAGCTTCTCCGCCGTAATGGTGCGGGCGCGGGCGTTCCGCATCGCGTCGTCCGGGTCGAGGTTCGACCAGTCGTAGGTGTGCGTCACCTCCGTACGCGTCTCGCCGAGCGGGTTCAGTTCCCAGCGCCACAGATGCCCCGGAGGCTGCTTGCCCGGTTCCGACGGACGCCACGCCACCCGGCGCGCCTCCTCGAACTCCACGATGTGGTTCTCCCGGACCCAGCCGTTCGTGAGCGTCGTGGCGAACACGTCGCCGACCGCGTGGACGCGCTGGCCCGGCTTCGACTCGGCCAGGTTGTCGTTGCCGTCCCAGCTCGGCTGCTGCGACGGGTCGGCGATCAGCTCGAAAATCCGCTCGGCGGGGGCCTCGATCTCACGGCTGGCGCGCACGACGCGCGAGGGTTCGTCAGTCACGCGCTCATGCAATCACATCGGCCTCCCGCGCAGTGCCTTCTTGCGGAGCATCGTCCCGAGCCAATCCGTTGAGCGCCCGATAGGTCCGGTTGCTCGCGGCGGCCGCTCGCTGTTCGCGTCCGGTCGCTTCGATGTAGTTCTGGCTCGTCGCCAAGCTCGCGTGTCCCAGCAGCGACATGATCTCCGACGCGGTGGCACCGTCTTCGGCCAGTCGCGTGGCGAAGGTGTGCCGCAGAGCGTGCAGATTCGCGCCCGTCGGCACCCTGTCATGCAGGCCCGCCCATCGGTAGCACGACTTCACCAGGTACTCGAGCGCACCGCGGCCGATCGGTTCGCCCGCCCGGTCCCGCAGCAGCGGCTCGCTCGCCGGGAATCGCTGCCGGGGGAACCGCCGGCGGCACGAGGCCTGGTAGTCCTCGATCAGTTTCGCCATCGCCGGTTGCACCGGGATCGACCGGTCCCGGCTGCCCTTGCCGTGGACGTGCAACCGCAGTTCGCCATCTCGCCCGACCACCGACCGCGGCGTGAGCGCACGCATTTCCGCTGCTCGCAGGCCCGCGACCAGCCCCAACGCCAGGACCAGCACGTCCCTCTCCGGCCAAGGATCCCGCGCGCGCCGGGCACCGTCGGCCGCCGCGGTGAGCAGCTGCTCGGGAGTTTCCTCGCCCCGCAACGGTTTCGGCGTGAGCGGGGGAGTCTTGGGCCGCGCGACCGCTCCCATGGGATTGCCGGGGAGCAGTCCGTCCGAGACGCAGAAGGTGAGGAACTGATTCCACGTCGACCACGCCCGCAGCACCGAGCTTTTCGCGTGATTATCGGCAAACGCGCCGAAAGCAGCACGCAGCACCGGCGCTGTCAGCTCTTCGACGTCCACCTCGTCGCGCCCCAGCTCCGCCAGCAGGAGAGCGGTGATCCCGGCGAGGTCCCGCCGATAGGCGGCAGTGGTGTGCGGCGAGTCCTTGCGCGGCCGCCGTGCCGCGAAGAACGCTTGCTGTGCCTCGGAAACGAGCATAGTGATCTTGTACCGCACAGCACCGACAATTTCGACGCTACCCGTTGTCTGATATATGATGCATAATAGCGATTATGCATGAAACATGGCTGCGGGAGGGGTTCTGCCGGGCTTGAGAAGGGGCTGAATCCCCTTGGGGGACAGCGCTTTCCGATCAGCCCGTTCGAGTCCCGGAGCGCCCTGCGTGCTCCAGAATCTCGCTGTTGAGGCTGGCTTCGGCGGCTTGGCTGAGCCTGACGTCGGACTGGACCGGCGACGTGTTCATCTGGTCGAGTGGATCTTCCGGCTGCCTGAGTCAGCGTCAGCGCGTTCGGAAAAGTTGTTGTGCTCCAACCTCAACGTCCTGCCAGTCGCACTTAATTCCTCACGGTGACGAATTAAGTGCGACTGAGACGGCAGTTCCCGTCGGGGATCTCGGGTTGCCCTCCGGCGGACTCGCCTCGGGTCTGGCCCAGAGAGCTCCTCAGCGACGTGCGCTGAGGAGGCCGCTGAGCCAACGAGCGCCCGAACGCCGCGTCGATGCGTTCAGGGACAAGTCGTACGAGCGCATCAGAGCCCTCAGAAAACCTCTCCTCAACCTGCTCATCTGCAGGTCAGCGAAACGCCGATAATGTACATTATGTCAAGTAAGCGGTGAGACGGCGTCCGACGCCACTCGCCCGCCCGTACGCGCTCACCACACCAGCGGGCCGTTGATGTCCGTGTAGGTGCCGGTCGGTCCGCTGGTGCCGATCTGCGCCATCCGGACGATGATCTCCGCACCCTGCTCGACCGGCTGTCCTCCGCGGCGTCCGTTGATGTCCGTCTGCGTGTAGCCAGGCTCGACGGCGTTGATGCGGATCCCGGGAAACGCCTTGGCGTACTGGACGGTCACCATGTTCACCGCGGCCTTCGACGCCGGGTATGCGACGCCGGGGTACGCGTACTGGTGCGTCGCCTCGTCCGTCATCCTGCCCAGCGATCCGAGCGCGCTGCTGACGTTCACCACCACTGGCGCGGACGATCGTTGCAGGAGCGGCAGAAACGCGTGCAACACTCGCACGACGCCGAAGACGTTGGTCTCGAACGTTTCCCGCATCAGGTCGGCCGTGGTTTCCGCTGCGCCGACCGATTCCCCATCGCTCTTCAGTTCGACGGCGATGCCTGCGTTGTTGACGAGGACGTCCAGTCCCCCGTCTGCCTCGATGGTTTTCGCTGCGGCGAGGACCGATGCTTCGTCGGTGACGTCGAGCTGGACGGTTCGTGCGCCGAGTTCTTCCGCGGCTCGTTCGCCGCGGGCAGCGTCGCGGGCGCCGAGGTAGACGGTGTGTCCGGCAGCGACCAAGCGGCGGGCGGTTTCGTAGCCGAGTCCTTTGGTGGCACCGGTGATGAGTGTTGTGGTCATGGCGGCGAACGTATGTGCTGGAGCGCGGACCAGGTCAAGCGTCCGGTGGCAGGATGGGAGGATGCCGCTGCCTGAGCCGACGACGCACGACTGGTCCCGTGATCACGATCCTGACCACTTGCGGTTGATCCGGGACAATCCAGTGCGGTACGCGCCGACCGGAATGTGTCATCTGATCCTGGAGGTGCTCGCTTACGCCGCGGACGAGGCGGAAGATCGCGGTGCGGGCCGGGCGGTCGTCGAATTTCACCCGGACGGTTCGGTTTCCGTTTCGGACGACGGGCGCGGGACGCAGATGGCGGCGGGCGATGACGGGCGGCCGGTGCGGAAGCCGGTGATGGCGACGAAAGACTTCCGGTACTTCGATTCTCCGCCCGCCACTCCCCTCCCGGACGGGCATCCGCGGTACGGGATGTCGGTGGTCGCGGCGTTGAGCGCGTGGTTGGTGCACACGAACCGGCGGGCCGAGGGCGCGTGGACGCAGCGGTATCGCGACGGCGTTCCGGCGGACGAGCTGGTTGCGGTGCCGTCGGACGGGACGACCGGGACGACCGGGACGACCGTGCGTTTCCTTCCGGCGGATGGGCTGGGCGGCGAGGTGTCGGCGGAGTCGGTGCGGCCGTTGGCGGAGCGGTTGAGCCGGGTGCTGGTGGTTGAGGTCTAGCCCACGCCCCTTGGCGGGCCCTGGCTGATGCGGCGCAGGGTGGGTTCGAGGCGGTCGAGGTCGCTGGTGGTGATCAGCTGCCGTTCGTCCCACCAGGTCGCGCCGGCTTCGGCCAGCGGGGCGATCAGGTCGCGGGCGCGGGCCGGGTCGCCCGGGGAGGCGCCGCCGACGACGAACTCGAACGTCTCCCCCGCGCCGTGTTTTCGGGCGTAGGCCACGACGTCGCGGACGTCTTCCGCGGCCGGGGCGACGCCGTGGGTGGCGTTTTTGAACAGCGGGGCGACGCCGTCCCAGCGCGCGGCGCGGCGGACGGGCTTGCGGTTGGGCCACACGGCGGCCAGCCAGACCGGCGGGCGCGGTTGCTGGACGGTGGCGGGCCGGAGGGTGACGTCGCGGACCTGGTAGTGCTTGCCGTCGTGGTCGACGGGGTTGCCGGACCAGTAGCGGTCGAGGAGGCCGAGGCTTTCGTCGAGATGTTCGGCAAGGACGACCGGGTCGGTGGGTTCGCCGAAGCTGCCGAACTCGTCCTGGATCGGTCCGCCGAGGCCGGCGCCGAAGATGACGCGCCCGCCGCTGAGGGCGTCGAGAGTGGCGACCTGGCGAGCGAGGTGCTCGGGACGGCGGCGGGGCACCGCGGTGACGAGCGTGCCGATCTTGAGCGTGGAGGTCGCGAGCGCGGCCGCGGTCAGCAGCATCCAGGGATCGCCGAACGGCTGGCCGCGGCGGATTTCCTTGTCGTGGACCACGTGGTCCCAGAGGAACAGCGCGTCCCAGCCTTCTTGTTCGGCCGCTGCCGCCACTCTCGCCACGGTCCGGGCATCGGCGAAGTCGCCGAAGTTCGGGATGTTGATCGAGAACCGCATGCCGGGCATGGTCCCGGCGAAAGTGCTGGCGGGGCAAGCGAATTAAGCCCGGTCCGGCGGGTGTTCGGGGGTGGCAGGATCGTCGCTGTGCCGGGTGGCCTCGTGGTTCGAGCCTGACGGTCGGCTCGGGGTCCCCGGCGAGGTCGTGCTCCCTGCAGACCTCTCCCCTCTCCCGCGCAGCCGACCGCGACGCTCGACCCGAGACCGTTGACGCAAGTTGTGAATCGATGGTTCACTTCTTCCCGTGGCCTACCGCAGAACGCCCAAAGTCCAGGAGCGCCTCGACGCGCTCCGGGAGACCATCCTGGACGCGACAGTGCAGCAGCTCGCCGAGCACGGGTACTCCGGTTGTTCGGTAGCCGCCGTCGCTGAGCGGGCCGGGGTCGCGGTCGGCACGGTGTACCGCCACTTCCCCACCAAGGCCGATCTGGTCGTGCGGGTCTTCCGGCAGGTCGTCTCGCGCGAGGTCGAGGCCGTGCGGTCCGCGGCGACGGGCCCGGTCGATCCGGTGGCTCGGGTCGTGGCGGTGTTCGAGACGTTCGCGTTGCGGGCGTTGAAGGCGCCGCGGCTGGCGTATGCCTTGCTGGCCGAGCCGGTGGACGCGGTGATCGACGCGGAGCGGCTCGAGTTCCGGCGGGTGTTCCGGGACGTCGTCGCCGAGCATGTCGCCGAAGGCGTCCGGACCGGGGTGTTGCCCGCGCAGGACGCGGCGGTCAGTGCGGCGGCGTTGGTCGGCGCCGCGGCGGAGGTGTTGATCGGTCCGCTGACCAGCGGCGGGTCGGCGGAGGTCAGCGAGTTGAGCACGTTTGTCGTGCGGTCACTGGGAGGTTCGGATGCCCGCAACGCATGAGGTCGTCAATCAGGTTCCGCCGCTGGAGCACGACACCGCCGCGGATCCGGCGCTGGCGGAGGCGGTCGGGCGCACCGAGGCGGCGTGGGTCGTCGACGAGCTGCACGAGCTCGGGCGGCTCGCCGGCAGTGAGCAGGTGCAGGTGTGGAGCAGGCTGGTCAACGAGAACGAGCCGGTGCTGCGCACGCACGACCGGTTCGGGCACCGGATTGACGAGGTCGAGTTCCATCCGCATTGGCACGACCTGATGAACGTCGCGGTGTCGCACGGGCTGCAGGCCGCGCCGTGGCGGGACGAGCGGCCGGGGGCGCACGCGGCGCGGGCGGCGAAGTTCTATGTCTGGAGCCAGTCCGAGGCCGGGCACACCTGCCCGATTTCGATGACGTACGCGGCGGTTCCGGCGTTGCGCGCCAACCCTGAGCTGACCGAGAAGTACGAGCCGTTGCTGGCGTCGACCGAGTACGACTTCGGGTTGCGCGAGCCGGGCACGAAGCGCGGGCTGATCGCGGGCATGTCGATGACCGAGAAGCAGGGCGGTTCGGACGTCCGTGCCAACACCACCGCGGCGCGGCCGGCGGGTGACGGCAGCTATCGGCTGGTCGGGCACAAGTGGTTCACCAGCGCGCCGATGTCGGACATGTTCCTCACGCTCGCGCAGGCACCCGGCGGGCTGTCGTGTTTCCTGCTCCCCCGGGTGCTCCCGGACGGCAGCCGGAACCCGATCCGGTTGCAGCGCTTGAAGGACAAGCTCGGCAACCGGTCGAACGCGTCGTCGGAGATCGAGTACGACGACGCGGTGGGCTGGCTCGTCGGCGAGGAGGGCCGCGGGGTCCGCACGATCATCGAGATGGTCAACAACACGCGGCTCGACTGCGCGCTCGGCAGCTCGTCGGGGATGCGGCTGGGCGCGGTCCGCGCGGTGCACCACGCGACGCACCGGTACGCGTTCGGCAAGGCGCTCGTGGACCAGCCGTTGATGGCGAACGTGCTGGCGGACCTGGTGATCGAGGCGGAAGCGGCGGTGGCGGCGTCGATGCGGCTCGCGGCCGCGGGCGACCGGCGCGACGACGAGCAGGAGCAGGCGTTCCGGCGGCTCGGGCTCGCGGTGACCAAGTACTGGGTGTGCAAGCGGGCTCCGATGCACGCGGCCGAGGCGCTGGAATGCTTTGGCGGCAACGGGTATGTCGAGGAGTCGGGCATGCCGCGGCTGTACCGGGAGGCCCCGCTGATGTCGATCTGGGAGGGGTCGGGCAACGTCGCGGCGCTGGACGCGTTGCGCGCGATGGGACGGCAGCCGGAGTCGGTGGCCGCGTTCTTCGCCGAGGTCGAGCAGGCCGCGGGCGGGGACGCGCGGCTCGACGACGCGGTCGACCGGCTCAAGAAGGATCTGTCCGATGTGGACGATCTGGAGTTCAGGGCGCGGCGGGTCGTCGAGTCGATGGCGTTGGTGCTGCAGGGTTCGCTGCTTGTGCGGCACGCGCCGCGCGCGGTGGCAGACGCGTTCTGCGGCACGCGGTTCGGCGGCGACTGGGGGCTGGCTTTCGGTACTTTGCCCGCTGGAACCGACACTTCCGCGATCATCGCCCGCGCTCGCGTCTAGTCCGCGTGTTTCGCCGGACGGGGCGCGGCGGCGGGGGCTACTGTCCCTGCCCGTGACCGAACCTGTTTACGTAACCGAGACGCGGACCGCGTACGACACCGTTGCCGAGTCGTACGCCGAACTGCTGAAGGATTTCCTCGAGTCGAGCACGTGGGACCGGACGATGCTCGGCGCGTTCGCGGAGCTGACCGGCGAGGGGCCGGTGGGCGACCTGGGCTGTGGGCCCGGCCGTCTCACCGGGTACCTCGCGTCGCTGGGCTTGGACGTCTTCGGCGTCGACCTGTCCCCCACGATGGTCGAGGTCGCCCGCCGGACGCATCCGGGCCTGCGCTTCGAGGTCGGCTCGCTCGCCGCTTTGGATGTCGCCGACGGCTCGCTCGCCGGTGCGCTCGCGTGGTATTCGCTGATCCACACGCCGCCCGAGGAGCTTCCGGTGCTGGCCAAGGAACTCGCGCGGGTGCTGCGTCCCGGCGGCTGGCTGCTGACCGCGTTCCAGGTGGGCGACAACCAGCGTCGCCGCATCGAAAACGCCTACGGCCACGACATCGCGGCGGACGCGTACCGGCTGGATCCGGATTTCGTCGCGCAGCTGCTCACTGACGCCGGTTTCGTGGTGGACGCGCGGCTGGTGCGCAAGCCGGGCCCGAGCTACGAGGCGACCGATCAGGCGTACGTGATGGCCCGCAAGGAGGGCTGAGGAACGTCCGCTGGGGACAGAAGGGGGCAGGGACTTCTCCCTGTCCCCTTCAACATATAGCGCACCCCGGGGCTTGCGGCAAGGCCCGGGTGGTGCTCCACAATCGTCCGCCGGAGCCACTGCCTGCGGAAATACCGCGGGCGGGAAGCGGCTCCGGTACAGGGGACGCAAAGTTCATGGTGGACGTGATCGTGGTGGGGGCCGGGCCGGCGGGCGTCATGCTGGCCGCGGAGCTGCGGCTGCACGGGGTGCGCGTGGTCGTGCTGGAAAAGGACGCGGAACCGCCGAAGTACGTGCGCGCGCTGGGGATGCACTCGCGCAGCATGGAGGTCCTGGACCAGCGCGGGATGCTGGAGCCGTTCCTCGCCGAGGGGTCGACGCATCCGGCCGGGGGTTTCTTCGCGGGGATCGCGCGGCCCGCGCCGGAGCGGCTGGACACGTCGCATCCGTACGTGCTGGGGCTTCCGCAGCCGATCACCGACCGGTTGCTGGCCGAGCACGCGGTCGATGCGGGCGCGGAGATCCGCCGCGGGTGCGAGGTCGTCGGGCTGAGCCAGGACGACGACGGGGTGAGCGTTTCGCTCGCCGACGGCAGCGAACTTCGGGCGCGGTATCTGGTCGGCTGCGACGGCGGGCGGAGCACGGTGCGCAAGGCGCTCGGCGTCGCGTTCCCGGGCGAGCCCGCGCGGCGCCAAGTGCTGTTGGGCGAGATGGAGGCGACCGCGGATCCCGCCGAAATCACCGCGCGGGTGATGGAAATCCGCAAGACGCAGCTGTGGTTCGGGGTCGGGCCGCTGCGCGACGGGATGTTCCGCGTGGTCGTGCCCGCAGCCGGGGTGGTCGAGGACCGGGAGGAGCGGACGCCGACGCTGGACGAGGTCAAACAGCAGCTGCGCGAGTACGCCGGAACGGATTTCGGCGTCCACTCCCCTCGCTGGCTCTCGCGGTTCGGGGACGCGACCCGGCAGGCCGAGCACTACCGCGTCGGCCGGGTGCTGCTCGCCGGGGACGCGGCGCACGTGCACCCGCCGCTGGGCGGGCAGGGGCTCAACCTCGGCCTCCAGGACGCGTTCAACCTCGGCTGGAAGCTCGCCGCCGAGGTCAACGGCTGGGCTCCGGAGGGACTGCTCGACACCTACGAGGCCGAACGGCACCCGGTCGCGGACGCGGTGCTGGACAACGTCCGGGCGCAGGCCGTGGTGATGTCGCCCGATCCGGACGGGCGCGCGATGCGGCGGTTGCTGACCGAGCTGATGGCCTTCGAGGAGGTCAACCGGCTGCTGCTGGAGAAGGTGCTCGCGCTCGACATCCGCTACGACTTCGGCGAAGGGCATCCGCTGCTCGGGCGGCGGATGCCGGACCTGGCGCTCAAGCGGGGACGGCTGTACGAGCTGATGCACCAGGGCCGGGGGCTGCTGCTGGACCAGAACGGGCAGCTGTCGGCGGAAGGCTGGGCGGACCGGGTCGACCGCGTCGTGGACGTGAGCGAGGACCTCGACGTGCCCGCCGCGCTGCTGCGTCCGGACGGTCATGTGGTCTGGACCGGCGAGGATCAGCGCGAGTTGGAGAAGCACCTGTTGCAATGGTTCGGCGCGAAGCGATGAGGACGTAGCGGGGCGGGTTTCCCGGCTTCCCTGGGGGTGCCGGGAAACCCGCCGCGGTCACGGATGGACCGGACCGCCCCAGCAGTCCTGTTTGCCCAGCCGCACCGACGTGTTGGTGTAGACGCCGTCGGCGATGCTGTCCTGCATGATCGACCGCTGGTCGGACGGGCGCGGCCACTGGTAGCACCAGTGCTGGGCGAAGTAGCCGCCCGCCGCCTGGATCGGGTCGAAATCGCAGATGCCGTCGGTCTGGATGCAGTAGCGGATGGACCGGACGCCGGCGAAGTCCGGGCGGCCCGCGCCGAACGACACGTATCCGCCGAACGGCGAGGGCAGGCCGGTGCCCGGCGGGAGCGTCGCGCTGATCCCGGTTCCGGCCGGGCCGGGCGGCTGCATCGGGTCGGCGAAGAGCTTGGCGCTGAACTTCGCCTTGTCGACGCCGAGCTGGTCGTCGGCGATGTCGTTGAGGACCAGGTTCGCCACGATCGCGCCCTGGGAGTAGCCGACGACGGTGAACTCGGCGTTCGGGTTCTCGTGGTAGGCGTCCTGGACGACCTGGCGGCCGCGGTCGTGTCCGATCGCGACGCTCTGGTCCATCGGGGTCTGGTCGCAGTTGGGCGCGCCGGCGGCCCCCGCGGGATAGTCCACGACCCGCGCGATGCCGCCCTGCAGCCACTCCGGACGGTAGACCGACGCCTTCCCGTCGCAGGTGCCGCCGATCAGGATGTAGTAGTGCGCGTCGTCGGCGTACGCCGGTGTGGCGCTGGCGAATCCCGCGCCGAGCGTGGCGACGACCGCGCCGATCAGCGCGATCCTCCTGGTTTTCTTCCCCATCGGGTCCCCTCCGCGTCGAATGGTCAGTATGTTGCTGAACGTGTTCGGAAAGCTACGGAGGAGCAATGAAATCCTGCTGACATCATGATCGCCCGCGAGCCGGGGCGTTCGCCGATGCCGCTGGTCAGGCGGCACCGGCGCCGGATCCGAGTCCACCGGATCGAGTGACCCGCCTCAAGCCGCGCTTCCGCGCCGGGCAGCGGGCACGTCGTGCAGGGGCGGACCGGCGACCACGGTGTTGTGGACGGTGCCGATCCCTTCCACGGTCATGCGGACGGTGTCGCCGATCCGCAGCGGCGGCGGTTGCCGGTCGCCGCGCCATCCCCACAGTTCGGCGAGGCAGCCGCTGCCGCAGGTTCCGGAGCCGAGCACGTCCCCGGGCCGGACCCAAGTGCCCCGGCTGGCGTAGGAGATCAGCTCGGCGAACGTCCAGGCCATGCTGGCGAGCGTGTCGCCGCCGATGCGGGTGTCGTTGACGAAAACCTCCATCGCGAGGTCGTACCTGCCGTCGCGGTCGGCCAGTTCGTCCGGGGTGACCAGCACCGGGCCGAGCGTCGTGGCGGTGTCCTTGCCCTTGGCCGGTCCGAGTCCGACGCGCATTTCGCGGCTCTGCAGATCGCGCGCCGACCAGTCGTTGAGGATGGTGAACCCGGCGATGTGGTCCGCGGCCTCGGCGACGGACAGGTTGAAACCCGCCGTGCCGATCACGGCCGCGACTTCGAGTTCGAAGTCCAGCACTTCGCAGCCAGGCGGCATCGGGACCGGGCCGCCGGAGCCGATCGCGGCGTGCGGGTTGGTGAAGTAGAAGGCGGGCGCTTCGTACCAGGCATCCGGGACTTCGCTGGTTCCGGTGATCGCGCGCAGCGAGCCGGCCGTGTGCTGTTCGAAGGTGATGAAGTCGCGGATGCTGGCGACCGGCACCGGGACGGCGATCGACGCGGTTTCGTCCCAGGCCGACCGCTCGCCTGCCGCCCCGGTCTCCCCTGCGGCGAGCACCTCGAAGACGTCCGCGGTCTCGGGCAGCAGATCGATGCGGTCGCCGTCGACGACGCCGTAGCGCTGGACGCCGCCGACGAACAAGGAACCGATTCTCATTCCGTCTCCTCGTCGAAGATCGCCACCGCGCGGGTCCAGCCTGCCGACGCCGCGTGGATCTTGACCGGGAAGCAGGCGATCTGGAACCCGGTAGCCGGGAGGCTCTCCAGGTTGTGCAGCTTCTCGAGATGGCAGTAGCCGATCTCGCGGCCGGCCCGGTGGCCCTCCCAGATGACCGAGGCGTCGTGGTCGCGGGCGTAGCGCTCGGCGGTGAACCGGAACGGGGCGTCCCAGCTCCAGGCGTCGGTTCCGGTCACCCGCACCCCCTGTTCGAGCAGGTGCAGGGTGGCGGCGCGGCCGACTCCGCAGCCGGAATCGACGTAGTCGTCCTGGCCGTAGCGCTCCCCGGCGCGGGTGTTGACCACCACGATGTCGAGCGGGCGCAGCCGGTGGCCGATCCGGTCGAGTTCCGCGTCGATGTCGGCGGGCGTGACGACGTGGCCGTCGGGCAGGCTCCGGAAGTCCAGCTTCACTCCCTGCTGGAAGCACCAGTGCAGCGGCACCTCGTCGATCGTCATCGCCCGGCGGCCTCCGTCCATTGTGGACGCATAGTGGTACGGGGCGTCGAGATGGGTGCCGGTATGCGTGGTGGCCTCGATCCGCTCGATCGCCCAGCCTTCGCCGTCGGGCAGATCGGCGGCCGTCGCGCCCGGGAAGAAGCGGAGCAGGTCCGGGACCGACTGCTGGTGGTCGACGTAGGTGATCGAGGGCCGGTGCCCGGGCGGGTCGGACGCGATCCCGCTCCGCAGCGGAACCGAAATGTCCACGAGCTGTCGCATGGCGACTCCTTCCGGCCGCTCAGCGCGGGATGACGGGGACGAGCAGATGGGAGGCGTGGTCGCCGCCGAGGTGGATGACGGCGCCGGTCGCCGGGCGGGCGAGGTCGGGCCGGTCATGGGTCATGAAGCCGAGGTCGCTGTCGCCGGCGACCAGTTCGAGGCGCAGCCGCTCGCCCGGCGCGAGAGAGATGCTGGTGGGCCAGATCTCGACCTCGAGCAGGGTCGGCTCGCCGGGCACGAGGGGAATCTCGCGGGAATGGGTGTGCCACGGCCGGTGCGGCAGCGACCGTTCGGGATCGGTCTCGCGGTGGGAAGCCTTGAGCCAGCCCATCGTCATCGGGACGGGACCGCCCTGGGGGCCGACGCCCGGGATCGGCTCGCCGTCGGTGCCGATGTGCTGCACCCGCGCGAAGACGTCGAGGTCGTCCTGCTCGGAGCTGAGCCACAGGCGCAGCGCGACCGGACCGGTCAGCTCCAGCGGATCGGTCACCGGGGCGGTGTCGAAGCTGGCCGGGTAGGAAACCGTCGCGGCGTCCGCGGGCGGGTCCCAGTCGAGGGTTCCCTCGCCGAGGTGGAGTTCGCGCCACTGCGTCTGCGGGAGCGGGAAGTCCGTGGCGTCTCGCCATTCGACCTCGCGCCCGTGCCGGATCGCGAGCCGCACCGGGGGCACGCCGTCCATCCGGTCGGGCTGGTCTTTGAGGAACCGGTCGAGGAAGCGCAGCTGCAGATCCAGCGCCCAGTCGGCGTAGTAGGGATCGATGTGGGTGCCGGTGTGCACGACGAGCCACTTGTCCCGCGACGCCGCGCGGGCCCAGCCTTCGATGTTGCCGCGCAGGTGGACATGCAGGGCGCCCCAGTTGCCCGCCGACAGCACCGGCACCGTGACCCGGTCCAGGTCGACGATGCGCGCTCGGTGGTAGTCGTCCAGCACGGGGCGCTGCGGGAGCACCTCGCGCCAGTCGTCGCCGTCCTCGCCGTTGCGCTGGGGAGTGATCTGGCGGTCCCACCAGAACTCGACGAACCCGTTGGCGTACAGGCCGCCCTGGTAGATGAAGTCGCGGTAGAAGTCGGTCGCGCCTTCCCAGGCCACGACCGCGGCGAGGTGCGGCGGCTGCAGCTCCGCGACCCGCCAGCCCATCATCGCGAGCCACGAGATGCCGCTGGACGCCACCTTTCCGGTGGACCACGGCTGTCCGGCCGCCCATTCGACGACGTCGTAGAAGTCCTCGGAATCGCCCGGGCTCATCAGGTCCATCCGGCCGGGCGACTTGCCGGTGCCCCGGGTGTCGGCGCGCAGCACCGCATAGCCGCGGGCCGTCCACCACTCGGGGTCCGGGGTCTCCCAGACCATGTGCTCGCTCTGCGGCACGCGGTCGTAGAGCGGATAGCGGTCCGGCCAGTGCACGTCCTTGCCGTACGGGCTGATCGACGCCAGCACGGGAAACGCGCCCTCGTCGTCGGGCAGGAACAGGTCGGCCAGGATCGGCGAGCCGGTGCGGGCGGGGACCTCGATGTCCCGTTCGATGCGCATCTCAGTACTCCAGGGGGTGACCGTTAAAGCAAGTCCGCTTGCGTCAAGGAGTATGGCCACTGGCACGCGCTAAAGCAAGCGGACTTGTATTAGAGTGCTGCCCGTGAACGATTCGGACGTCCGGCGACGACCCGGCGGACGGGCGGCCCGGGTGCGCGCCGCCGTCATCGACGCGACCAACGAGCTCCTGCAGGACCATGGCCTGACCGGACTGAAGGTGTCCGAGGTGGCGCGGCGCGCGCAGGTCAACGAGACGTCGATCTTCCGGCGGTGGGGCACCCGCGAGAACCTCGTCATCGATGCCCTGCTCGCCGACGCCGCCGAACAGCTTCCGGTGCCCGACAGCGGGAATGTGCGCGACGACCTGATCGCCTACGCCACCTCGCTCGCGAAGTACCTGACCTCGCCCGCTGGCAACGCCCTCGACCGAACCCTGGCCTCAGCCGGCGACGACCCCGCCACCCAGCAGCTGCGCGACCAGTACTGGGACGCCCGCTACGCCCAGTCCGGCCAGATCGCCGCGCGGGCGGTCGAACGCGGAGAACTGCCCGTCGGCACCAGCCCGCGGTTCGTGCTGGAGATGCTCGTCGCGCCGCTGCACTTCAGGATCGTGCTCACCCGCGAGCCGCTCGAACCGGACTTGCCAGCACGCATCGTCGACGCGCTCCTCCACGGGCTCCTCACGTCTGCCTGAGTCAGCGTTGTGGCCCGTACGGTCCAGAACCAGTAGGGTCGGCGCATGGCCCGGCCCCGCGAGTTCGACGAACAACGCGTGCTGCTCGCTGTCCGCGACGAGTTCTGGGACAAGGGCTACGCGGCGACGTCACTGGAGGACCTGCTGCGCGCGAGCGGACTCGGCAAAGGCAGCTTGTACGGGGCGTTCGGAGACAAGCGAAGCCTATTCCTGCGAGTACTGCGCGACTACGACGACGCGAATCTGCTGAAGCTGCGCGAAAATCTGGCGTCCGCGGCGCGCGGGATCGACATGGTGCGCGCGTTTCTGCTCAGCCCGACCGTCGACCCGACCGGAGCGGTCGCGCGTCGAGGTTGCTTGCTGGCCAACAGCAACGCCGAACTGGCCGCCAGTACTCCGGACGTGGCCGCTGAGGCGCGTCGCAGCTACGACGCGATCACGGACATCCTTGCCGAGGCACTGGAACGCGCCCAGCGCGAAGGCGACCTCTCCCCTGACGCCGATCCTGCCGAGACAGCCCGCGCGGTGCTCGTCGCCCAGCTCGGCCTGACCGCGCTCGGGCGTACCGGCATGGACGTCGACGCGCTCACCAAGGCGGCCCAGTCCACTATCGAGCGGCTGCTGCCCGTCCCGGCGCAGTAAGCCGCACCGCCGCTCTCGCCGCGGATGCCTGCCTGGCACGTCCAGGTCCATGCATGCTCTTCCCGCCTTCGTTATTGACCGCTCGGTCCAGATCTGCGACAGTTATGGACCTTACGGTCAATAATCTTGAAGGAGGGCGGCATGGCCGTCTTGGCAGACAAAATCGCCGTGGTCACCGGAGGCAGCACCGGCATCGGATTCGCGACCGCGCGCGCGTTCCGCGACGAGGGCGCCAAGGTCTTCATCACCGGCCGCCGCAAGGACGCGCTCGACGCCGCGGTCGCCGAACTCGGGCCTGCCGTGACGGGCGTGGTCTGTGACGTTTCGGTGCTCGAGGACCTCGACGCGTTGTACCGAACCGTGCGCGAGCAGGCCGGTCGCATCGACGTGCTGGTCGCCAACGCAGGCATCGGCATCTCGGCTCCCCTCGGCGAGGTGACGGAGGAGCTGATCGACTCGGTGTTCGCCACCAACGTCAAGGGAACGATCTTCACCCTGCAGCAAGCGCTGCCGCTGCTGAGCCCGAACGCCTCGGTGATCCTCACCGGTTCGACCGCCACCACCCGGCCCGGCCAGGGACTCGAGGTCTACGCGGCATCGAAGGCCGCGATCCGCAACCTCGCCCGGGGCTGGGCGCTCAGCTCGCGCACGCACGGGTTCCGGGTCAACGTCGTGTCCCCCGGCGGCACGCGCACGCCCGGTCTTCTCGAACTGGTCCCGTCCGAGGCGCTCAAGCAGTCCGAAGGCGCGATACCGCTGGGTCGCCTCGCCGAACCCGCGGAGATCGCCGCCGTGACGACGTTCCTTGCCTCGGATGCGTCCAGCTATGTCAATGGCGCCGAGTTCTTTGCCGACGGGGGTTACGCGCAGGTGTGAGCACCCGCGAGAACATCACGGGGACAGAGCGAGAACTCGGTGCCTGGCAAGGAAAGCAGCGGGCGTCGACCGCTGCCGGAGCCGAACTGTCCGGTCTTGCCGAGCGCAGCAGGGAAGCAGGCTCCGTGCGAGCGCGGGTCTGGCGGGAACTCTGCAAGGCTCGGCGATGAAAGCCAAACCACCGAGCGTTCGAGTGCTGCACGCACGTGGCCGTGCGCGAGCGTTCGTCAGCGGACGCGCGGCGGGAATTCCGCGAAATCGGGCAGCGCAAGGCCAAGCCGCCGGTTATAACGGGTGCCGCGGGTGCCCTCGGCTGTGCGTGAGCGCAGGTCGGCGGAAAGACGGCGAGAACTCCGGCAGCGAAAGCCACCGGTCTTGCCGAGCGATGCGAGCAATCCGGCTGCACACGCTCGGCAGAACGGCGGCGTGAACTCGGCGGGATCCGGCGGCGGAAGCCAATCCGCCCGATCCCGCCGAGCGCTGCACACATCCGGCCGCGCACGAGTGCCGGTCACCGCACGACCGGGATGAGCTCCGCGAGATCCGGCAGCGGCGGCACCTCCCGGGCATACATGTCCGCCGCCAGCACGCCGGTGGTGACGCGGGTGGCAGTACGGCGGCCGAGTTCGTCGAGGATTTCCTGTTCGGTCCGGCCGCGGGCGAGCAGGAGCAGGAACGGGTCCGCGTCGAGCAGCCACGCGACCTGGAACGACAGGGCGGCGGCGTGCCGGCACGGGAGTTCCCAGCCGGGGCAGTCGCAGTCCGGGTCGAGGTCGCCGATGCCGGGCAGCAGCGGGACGACCTCGGCCAGCTCCGGCGGCAGGTGCCGGTCGAGCAGTGCGGCTAGGTGGCCGGAGTGGTCGGCGGCGCGGTCGAGCAGCAGTTCCCAGTCCGTTGTGGACAGTTCGGCCAGGTGCACGCCGGTGCGGTACGGGCCGTCGTCGGCGTCCTCGGTGGTCGCGGTGATCAGGCCGGGGCTGACCGTGATCGGGCCGACCAGGCCCGCCGCGGCGTAGCTCCGGCCTTTCTTCAGCTGCCGCAGGTCGAGCGCGGTGTCCTCCATCGCCTGCAGCCACGCGCGGCCCCACCAGGTGCGGGCGAACGGGCCGCGGCCGGGGCGGGCGGGGAACGCGGGGAATCCGCGGACCCGGTCGGTCATCGCTGCCTCCGGAGGGTGACGAGCTCGGCCAGTTCGGCGTCGGTGAGTTCGGTGAGCGCGGCCTCGCCCGAGGCGAGCACCGCGTCGGCGAGCGCGCGTTTCTCCCGCAGCATCACCGCGATCCGGTCTTCGACCGTGCCTTCCGCGACCAAACGGTGGACCTGCACCGGCCGCGTCTGCCCGATCCGGTACGCGCGGTCGGTCGCCTGGTCCTCGACCGCCGGGTTCCACCACCGGTCGTAGTGCACGACGTGGTCGGCCCGCGTGAGGGTGAGCCCGGTGCCCGCGGCCTTGAGCGACAACAGGAACACCGGCACGTCGCCGTTCTGGAAACCGCGGACGAGCTCCTCGCGCCGCGCGACCGGGGTGCCGCCGTGCAGCAGCTGCGAGGGGACGCCGCGCGCGGCGAGGTGCCGTTCGAGCAGCCGCGCCATCACGACGTACTGGGTGAACACCAGCACCGCGCCGTCCTCGGCGAGGATGGTGTCGAGCAGTTCGTCGAGCAGCTCGAGCTTGCCGGACCGCCCGGCGAGCGGGCTGTCGTCGGGCTCGCCGAGGAACTGCGCGGGGTGGTTGCAGATCTGCTTGAGCGCGGTGAGCAGCTTGACCACGCGGCCGCGGCGGGCCATGCCGTCGCTCGCGGAGATGTCCGCCATCAGCTCGCGCACGGTCGCCTCGTACAACGCGGCCTGCTCCGCGGTGAGCGACACCGGCCGGTCGGTCTCGGTCTTGGCGGGCAACTCGGGCGCGATGCCCGGGTCGGATTTGCGGCGGCGCAACAGGAACGGCCGCAGCAGCCGCGACAGCTGCTCGGCGACCGCCGGATCGGCCCCGGATTCGACCGGCTTCCCCCAGCGCCTGCGGAAATCGGCGAGCGGGCCGAGCAGGCCGGGCGTGGTCCAGTCGAGGATCGCCCACAGTTCGGTGAGCGTGTTCTCCACCGGCGTGCCGGTAAGCGCGACCTTCGCCGCGGAAGGCAGCAGCCGCAGCGCTTTCGCCGTGTCGGAGCGGTGGTTCTTCACGTGCTGGGCCTCGTCGGCGACCAGCAGATCCCAGCTCACCCCGGCCAGCGGCGCGGGATCGGTGCGCAGCGTGCCGTAGGTGGTGAGGACGAACCCGCCGCCGAGATCGTCCAGCGACCGCGCCGTGCCGTGGAACCGGCGCACCGGCGTCCCGGGCGCGAACCGGCGGATCTCGGTTTCCCACGTGCCCAGCAGCGAAGCCGGGCACACGACCAGCGTCGGACCGGCACCGCGATGCAGGTGCAGGGCGATGAGCGTGACGGTTTTGCCGAGCCCCATGTCGTCGGCGAGACAGCAGCCGAGGCCGAGGCCGGTGACGGTGTCGAGCCACTGCAGGCCGCGCAGCTGGTAGTCGCGCAGGGTCGCGACCAGCCCGGCCGGCTGCGGCACCGGCACCGGATCGGCCGACAGCCGCTCTCGCAGCTCCTCCAGCCAGCCGTCGGTGCGGACCTCCACCTGCTCGCCGTCGACCTCGGTGCGCCCGGTGAGCGCGACGCCCAGCGCCTCGATCGCGGTGAGCGGCTTGAGCGTGCGGTCCCGGGCGCGGTCGGCGGTCGTGCGGTCCAGCAGCACCCATCGGTCCCGCAGCCGCACGACCGGACGCTGGGCCTCGGCGATCGCGTCGAGTTCCGCGACGCTCAGCTCGCTTTCGCCGAGCGCGAGCTGCCAGTCGAACTGCAGCACCCGGTCGCCGCCGAAGAACGACCGCGCGTCCGACGGCGCGTCGCCCGGCCGGACGACCGCTCGCGCGGCCAGCCCGGTGAGCTCCGCGGGCCAGTGCACCGCCAGCTCCGCGGCGTCGAGCGCGCCCGCGAGCAGTTCGGCGATCTCGCGGTCTCCCAGCGCGACCGACGACGGAACCGCCGCCGACAGAAGCGGAGCCAGCGCGGGCCACACCTCGGCTCCGTGCCGCAAGGCGAGCAGGACCTCGTGCCGCGCCTCCTGGCTGCCGGTGCGCCACAGTTCTTCCGCGTCCACCAGCGGTTCGGTCCCGCCGTGCACCTGGACGACCGCGCGGAACCGGCCGCCCGCCAGGTCGTCGGATTCGATCCGCAGCGACACCCGCAGCGCGGGCTCCACTCCGGCGACGTCGCCGAGGAATCGCATCAGCAGCGGATACGGCTCCGGCAACCGCGCCGGGTCGCCTGGGATCGGCGTCGCGTGCGCGTGCGGCGGCATCGCGTCGGCGAGCCGCCGCAGCCAGGCTTCCTCGTCGGGGTCGAGCGCCCCGGTCCACCCGGCCGACGCGAGCCGTTCCGCGGCCTCGGCGGCCAGCGCCCAGAACCTCGCCGACGGACCGGCCAGCGTCCGCAGCACCGGCACCGCGTCCGCGGTCGGCAACCGCAGCGCGGGCACCGTGCGCACCCCGTCCGGCAGCACGACCTCGACGGTCCCGGGCGCCCCGGGACCGTCCGGCTCCGCGCCGTCCGGTCTCCAGAACACGACCCGGCCCGGCTCCACCACTACTGAATTCAGCGCTCCGCCCTCCCCTGGCTGGCCTCTCCGGGATAGTCTACCGGAAAACTCTGTACTGCGTACAAGGAGCGATATGGACACCGAGGAACCGGGCGATCCGCGGCGGGCCATCGAACTGCTGTGGGGCGTGCCGGGTCCCCCGCGCCGCGGCCCGAAGCCGAAGCTGTCGGTCGAGCACGTGGTGTCCGCCGGGATCCGGGTCGCGGACGCGGAAGGACTGGACGCGGTCACCATGCGCCGGATCGCCGACGACCTCGGCGTCGCCACGATGTCGCTCTACACCTACGTGCCCGGCCGCGACGAGCTGCTGGAGCTGATGCTTGACCACGCGCACGGCGAGCTCCCCGGGGAGCTGCCGGAGGGCTGGCGGGCCGGGCTCGCCGCGGTCGCCGAGGACCTGTGGCGGCTCTACCACCGGCATCCGTGGCTGCTGGAGATCCGCGTAGGCCGCCCGACGCTGGGCCCGCACACCTTCGCCAAATACGAGCGCGAACTCGCCGCGATGGACGAACTCGACCTCGACGACGTCCAGCTCGACGCGATCGTCAGCCTGCTCAACGGACTGGTCGCCGGCGCGGCGCGCGGTTCGGTGGACGCGACCCGCGCCGCCCGGCGCAGCGGGTTGAGCGACGTCGACTGGTGGAACCGTTCCGCGCCGGTGCTGGCGGAAATCCCGGCGGCTGATCCGGTGCACTTCCCGCGCGCGAGCCGGGTCGGCACCACCGCCGGGCAGACCTACGGCGGATCTTCGGATCCCGAGCACCATTTCCGGTTCGGGCTCGAGCGCATCCTCGACGGGATCGGCCAGCTCGCCGGAGCCTGACCGCGCGAAATTGTCGGCGCCCCGGTTTACCGTTCGGACAGTGCCGGCGGAATCCGTTCGCCGGCCCGCATAGGGAGGGGCACGCAGTGACCGGGCAGCACGACGCGGCCGAAGCCGCGGTCGCGCAGGCGTTCCGCGACGAGTGGAGCTCCGTCGTGGCCACGCTCATCCGCGTCACCGGCGACTGGGACCTGGCCGAGGAATGCGCCCAGGACGCGTTCGCGCTCGCCGTGCGCACCTGGCCGCGCGACGGCGTTCCGGACCGCCCCGGCGCGTGGCTCACCACCGCCGCCCGCAACCGTGCCGTCGACCGGCTCCGCCGCGCGTCGGCGGGAGCGGACAAACTCCGGGAGGCCGCGCTGCTGGCCGTCCCGGACGAACCGGCAGCCGTCCACGGTGGACAGAACATGGTGGAAGACGACCGGCTCCGGCTCATCTTCACCTGCTGCCATCCCGCGCTCGCGTTCGAAGCGCAGGTGGCGCTCGCGCTGCGCACGCTCGTCGGGCTCAGCACCGCCGAGATTGCCCGCGCGTTCCTCGTGTCCGAGTCGACGATGTCGCAGCGCCTCGTCCGGGTGAAACGCAAGATCCGCGCCGCCGGGATCCCGTACCGGGTACCGCCCGCGCACCTGCTGCCCGAGCGCACCGCCGCGGTGCTCGGCGTGCTGTACCTGCTGTTCAACGAGGGGTACTCGGCCAGCGAAGGCGACGACCTCCAGCGTCCCGATCTGGCGGTCGAAGCGATCCGGCTGGCCCGGCTGCTGCATTCCCTGATGCCGGACGAATCCGAGGCCGCCGGCCTGCTCGCGCTGCTCCTGCTCCAACACGCCCGCCGCGGCACGCGGAACAGCCCCGACGGCGAATTGATCCCGCTCGAGGAACAAGACCGCAGCCAGTGGGACACCGCCGCGATCGCCGAAGGCACCGCGCTGCTGGAAAGTGCGTTGCGACGGCGCAGCCCCGGGCCGTACCAAGTGCAGGCCGCGATCGCCGCGTGCCACGCCAGTGCCGCGCGCGCCGAAGACACCGACTGGGCGCAGATCGCCGGGCTCTATCTCCAGCTGCGGCGTTACCGGCCGGGTCCGGTGGTCGAACTCAACCGCGCCGTCGCGGTCGGCATGGCCGTCGGGCCCGAAGCCGGGCTCGCCCTCGCCGACCGGCTGGCCGAAGACCTGACGGGCTACCACCTGCTGCCCGCCACCCGCGCGGACTTCCTCCGCAGGCTCGGCCGCACCGAAGAAGCCCAGGTCGCGTACACCGAAGCGCTCGCCTTGGCCCCCACCGGAGCCGAACGCAGCTACCTCCGGAGAAGACTTTCGGAAATTTCTTCGCCGGAGGTGTCTGTCTCCGCCTCGTCCGTTCGTCGGGAGGGCAGAACCGACTCCGGAAGGACAGTCATGATCACCAAGACCCTCAGCGCACCCGGCGCGCAGATCCACTACGACGTCGCCGGATCCGGGCCGCTGCTGCTCCTGGTGCCCGGCGGGCCCGCGGACGCCACCGGGTTCGCCGCGCTGCGCCCGTGCCTCGCCGACCGCTACACCGTCGTCACCTTCGACCCGCGCGGGATCTCCCGCAGCCGCACCACCGATCTCGACGACGACCTGGTCGGCCAGCACGCCGAGGACGTCCAGCGGCTGCTCGCCGAACTCGACGCCGGGCCGGTCTCGGTGCTGGCCAACAGCGGCGGCGCGATCACCATGCTCGAACACGCCACGCGCTACCCGGGCGCGGTGCGGACGCTCGTCGCGCACGAACCGCCGGTCAGCCACTACCTCGGCGACCTGCTGGCCGATTTCCCGGACATCCCGGGGATCTACCGGGAGCAGGGCGTCGACGCGGCGATCGGAGCGTTCATGGCCGCCAGCGGCTTCGAGATCCCGCCGCCTCCCGAGCACCCCACCGCCGAGGAAATCGAGCAGGGCAAGCAGATGCGCGGCAACTTCGAGGTGTTCTTCGGCAAGCTGATGGGCGCCATCGGCACGTGGGAACCCGACCTCGAAGCGCTCGCCGCTGGGGACACCAGGATCGTCGTCGCGGTCGGCGAGGCGGTCGGGACCCCGGCGTACGAGGCGGGCGTCGGCCTGGCCCGGGCGCTGGGCAGCGAGCCGGTCCGGTTCCCGGGCGACCACGGCGGTTTCGCCGCCGAACCCGAGGCGTTCGCCGCCCGCCTCGCCGAAACCCTCAACGAGGAGAACTGATGCGCTACCTGCTGATGATCGCCGGCTCCGAAGAGCCGACCCCTGAACAGCTCGCGATCGGCTGCGGCGGCTGGTCCGAGGACCTGCTCCAGCGCGGCATCCTCGTCGGCGGCGGCGGACTGCACCCGCCCGCGACAGCCACCGCGGTCCGCGTGCGCGACGGCGAGGTCCTGCTCACCGACGGGCCGTTCGCCGAGACCAAAGACCAGATCGGCGGCTACGCCGTGCTCGAATGCGCCGACCTCGACGAGGCCGTCGACCACGCGTCCCGGCACCCGGCCGCGACCTACGGCACCATCGAAGTACGCCCGCTGCTCGGCTGACTCCCGCACCCGCTCCCGGAAAGGAACCCCTCTTGCCCTCCATTGTGGACAGAAACGAACAGCGCTACGTCGGCTACCGCGCGACCGTCGGCCCCGACGGCATGGCCGAGGTCGCGCACCGGATCGCCGCGATCATCGGTGCCCTCGCCGAACGCGGCCTCGAACCCGCCTGCGCGCCGTTCTTCCGGTACCTGGTGCTCGGCGCGGACATGGAGACCGTCACCGTCGAGGTCGGCGTGCCGGTCACCGAACCGCTCGACCTCGGCGACGAGTACTTCAACGACGTCCTGCCCGCCGGGAAATACGCACAGGCCACCCACCACGGAGCGCCCAGCGGCCTCTTCGCCGCCACCGCCGACCTCCTCGCTTGGGGCGAAAAGGAGGACGTGCGCTGGGACCGCACCGTCGAGGCCGACGGCGAACACTGGGTCGCGCGGCTCGAGATCTACCGCACCAACCCGCAGATCGAGCCGGACGCGAACAACTGGGACACCGACCTCTGCTTCCGGCTCGCCGACTGACCTCACCGGTGTCCCGGGGTCACGCGCCCCGGGACACCACCGCACCGACCAGGCACCCGAATCCAGCCGCGGACAGCACCGTCCGCACCAGGTTCCAGCGCACCCACGGCTCCTTGAACTGGGCCCGCAGCGCGGCGAAATCGACCGTGTCCGCGGCGAGGGCGTTGTTCATCGGCACGTTGATCGCGCCGGTCACCACCACCATCGCCACCAACAGCACGGAACCTGCGATGAGCCAGGGCAACCCGCCTCGCGCGCCGCTGGTGAAGTGCAGCACCACGGCCGCGACGGCGAGCAACGGCGCGCCCAGGAACGACAGCATGAACCAGCCGTTGAGGATCGCCTCGTTGATCCGGCGCATCGCGGTCACGAACGTGTGGTCGTCGGCATGGGCGAGGCCCGGCATCACCGACACCGTGTACGCGTAGAACAACCCCGCGATCAAGCCTGCCGCGACCACCGCCGCCACGAGCGCCGCCTTGGAAACGATCACCATCGCCTTGCCTTTCGTCTTGTCCCCCAACGCACCCCAGTCAACCCGCAGACCGCGAGACGATCCATCGGTTATCCGCTCGGAGCCATGCGTCATCGTCTCGCTAGGAGACCTCCATGCAGCACTCGCTCCCCAACGGCGTCACTCTCGGCGCCGAGCACTTCGGCGACCCGGCCGCGCCGCTGGTCCTGCTCGCCGGCGGCACCACGATGCTGTCCTGGCCCGACGCCGTGTGCGAAGCCCTTGCCCGCGGCGGACGGCACGTCGTTCGCTACGACCTCCGCGACGCAGGCGCCTCGACCACGATCGACCCGAACGCCCCCGCCTACACCCTGCGCGACCTCGCCGCCGACGCCGCCGCGCTCGCCCGCGAACTCGACGACCGGCCCGCCCACCTGGCCGGGATCGGCGTCGGCGGGATGGTCGCCCAAGTCGCCGCTCTCGACCACCCCGAGGCGTTCTCCGCCCTCACGCTCTGCGGAACGCGCCCCGTCGCCCCCGGTCCCGTCGACGCGGACCTGCCCGATCACGACAAGAAAGCCATGCGCGCACTGTTCTCGCTGCCGATGCCGGACTGGTCGGACCGCGCCGCCGTCGCCGACCGGGCCGCCGCCAGCGCCAAAGTCCTCGGCAACGACCCCGACACGGCCCGAACCGTGGCGGCCCGCATCTTCGACCGTGCGGCCAGCGCGGAGCCCGCCGTGCAGGTGGCCAACCATCTCGGCATGGTGTTTTCCAAACTGGACTGCACGCCGCGCTGGCGCGAACGCCTGCCGGAAATCGCGCTCCCGACGGTGGTCCTGCACGGCCGCCGGGACGTGTTCTTCCCGGTGGGCAACGGCGAAGCGCTCGCCCGCGAGATCCCCGGCGCGCGGCTGGTCGTCCTGGAAGACGCCGCGAGCGCGATTCCGGACGCTGCCGCCGAAGAGGTCGCCGCGGCGATGCTCGCCGCCTGACACCGAGCGCCGACCTGATTCCCAGCCACGTCCGCGCCAGCTCGACGGTTGCCCGGGCACTGCAATCGCGGAGCCTCACGGGAACTCTTTGGCAGCGCGCAAATAGCGGACTTCCTCGACACCGGGCTAGCGCTCGGAGCGGCGGGTCGGCGCGGCCAGGGATGCGGAAACAACGGACCTCGTCGACACTCGGGCAGCGCTTGGTACGGCTGTCTGCGCCGTCGGGAGGCGGAAACAGCCCGACTGCGAGGGCCGCCTGCGCGGTCGGAGGGGTGGGAATAGCGGACTTCCTCGACACTGGGCTGCGCTCACTACGGCGGTCTGTGCAGCCGGGGGACGCAACCGACACTGGACCAGCGCCCGCAGCGGCTGTCGGCGCGGCTGGGAACCGGAAACTAGCGGGCTTCCTCGCCCCTGTCCCACCGCCCGCAACGCCGCGTCCGGTGAGCCGGAACAGCGGACTTCCTCGACACCGGGTCAGCGGTCTGCCCGGCAGGGCAGAAGAAAGCGCGCCGCGGCAAGGGAACCCCCGAAAACACGAAGTTTTCCCTTTCCGCGGCGCTAGTCTCGGCCAGGTGGACCCGCTCACCGCGTTGCTCGAAGGACCCCGTGCGCACGGCGCGTTCCTGCTCCGGTCCGTGCTGCGCCCGCCGTGGTCGTTGCGGATCGAGGACGAAGCGCCGCTGACCGTGCTCGCCGTCGTCCGCGGCGATGCCTGGCTCGTGCCCGACAACGCCGAAGCCGTCCGGCTGGGCACCGGCGACGTGGCCGTCGTCCGGGGGCCCGATCCCTACCTCGTCGCCGACGAACCGGGGACGCCGCCGCAGGCCGTGATCCGGCCGGGGCAGGAGTGCGTCACGCCCGACGGCGGGCATCTCACCGACCTGACCGAGTTCGGCGTCCGCACTTGGGGCGGCGAC
This sequence comes from Amycolatopsis sp. Poz14, assembly GCF_006704225.1. Lineage (NCBI taxonomy): Bacteria > Bacillati > Actinomycetota > Actinomycetes > Pseudonocardiales > Pseudonocardiaceae > Amycolatopsis > Amycolatopsis sp. Poz14. The sequence continues at coordinate 5,848,389 of NZ_JACLHD010000001.1, read as the reverse complement.
CCCGACGGTCCGACCGTGCTGCTCACCGGCACCTACCCGACGGTCGGCGAGGTTTCGCGCCGCCTGCTCGCCGCCGTGCCGAGCGTCGTCACCGCCCGGGCCGGAACCAGCCCGGATCCGCTCGTCGCGATGCTCGCCGACGAGATCGAACGCGACGTCCCCGGGCAGGAAGCCGTCCTGGACCGGGTGCTGGACCTCCTGCTCGTCCGCGTCCTGCGGGAATGGCTCGACCGCCCGGCCGCGCCCGCCTGGTACCGCGCGCACGGCGACCCGGTGGCCGGGCAGGCCCTGCGCCTGCTGCAGGACCAGCCCGAGCATCCGTGGACCGTCGCCGGTCTCGCGAGCGCGACCGGCGTTTCCCGCGCCGCGCTCGCCAGGCGGTTCACCGACGCGGTCGGCGAACCGCCGATGACCTACCTCGCTACCTGGCGGCTCGCCCTCGCCGCCGACCTCCTGCGCCAGCACCCGGACGCGACGCTCACCGCCATCGCCCGGCAAGTCGGCTACCGCAGCCCCTTCACGCTGAGCGCCGCGTTCAAACGGGAGTACGGGCGCAGCCCGCAGCACTACCGGCTGCGTGAACCTGCCTGAGACGTCAGTCTTCCTCCCCGAACATCTTCGCGAACAGGTGCCGCACCTTCTCCGCCGCGCCGTCGGACAGGAACAGCTCCAGGTTGTCCGCCGACATCCGCGCCGCCGGCTCGGCGCGTTCGAGCATCACCTGCTCGAACTTCCGCACATCGCCGCCTTCAGCGAGAACCAGCGCAAGCTCGGCGCCGTCGCGCATCGCGAGGTTCGCGCCCTGCCCGGCGAACGGCGACATCAGGTGCGCCGCGTCCCCGATCAGCGTCACGCCGGGCGTGTTCTCCCACCGCACCCCGACCGGTAGCGCGGTCAACGGATACGCCAGCAGCGGCCCGGACGTGGCATCCACCAGGGCCAGGAATTCCGCCGGCCACCCGGCGTAGAGCTCCTTCAGCGCGGCGCGAGCGCGATCCGGGTCGTCGAACGGGATCCCCGACGACTCCATCCAGTCCTCGCTGCACCGCAGCGTCAGATGGACCCGGATGGTGCCGTCTCCGTTGCGCTGCGCGGAAAGCGTCTGCTGATCCCCGATCGCGGAGAAGCTGCCGCGCCCGACGAGCGCCGAAGCAGCCGGGTGCGCCCGGTCCGCGTCGTGGATGACCAGCTCCATCCCGTGCGCGCCGCAGTACGCCGGTTCCGCGTCGGTCAGCAGCGGCCGGATCCTCGACCGGGCGCCGTCCGCGCCGATCAGGAAATCGCAGTCCAGGGTTTCGCCGCCGGACAGGTGGACGCGGTGGCGTCCGTCGCCGAGCGGCTCCGCGTGCGTCACCGCGTGTCCCCAGTGGACAGTCTCTTCCGGAAGCGCGTCGAGCAGCAGTTTCCGCAGCGCGGGCCGGTCCGCCTCGGGACGGCCCCAGCGTTCTTCCCCCTCGTCCGGGGTGACCTCCCGCCGCAGCAAGGTTCCCGCGGAGTCGTACAGGACCATGTCCTGGCCCTCCGGACGGGCGATCGCGCGGTAACCGGCCTCCAGCCCGGCCTCGCGCAGCGCCCACTGGCCCTCGCTGACGGTCAGGTCGAGCGTGCCGCCTTGGACTCGCGCTTCCCTGCTGGCATCGCGTTCGCAGACCACGGCGTCGATCCCGTGCGCGTGCAGCACCCGCGCACACGTCAGCCCGCCGAGCCCGCCCCCGGCGATCACGATTCGCATGATGACATCCCCTCGATACACTGTATTGGCGAAATACACCGTATCGGAACCGTCCCGGTACTGTCACCCGAAAAGGAGCGAGCATGGACGAACTGGTGTGGGAACGGCCCGAACCGCCGGCGCGCGCGGCGCCGGCGCCGTTGAGCCGCGCCCGCATCGTCGAGACCGCCTGCGCGCTCGCCGACGAAGGCGGGCTGGAAGCGGTGTCGCTGCGCAAAGTCGCCGCCGCGCTCGGCGCCGGGCCGATGCGGCTCTACGGCTACCTCGACACCAAAGAAGAACTGCTCGACCTGATGACCGACGCCGTCTACGGCGAGATTCCGCTGCCCGACCCGGACACCGAAGGCGTGGCCGCGCTGCGCGCGCTCGCCCACGGCTGCCGCGCCGCCGTCCAGCGGCACGAATGGTTCGCGGACCTGATCGGCGGACGCCCCGGCCTCGGCCCGAACGCGCTCGCGTACCTGGAGGCGTCGCTCGCCGCCGCGGCCGGTCCGGGCCCGATCGAGGACGCCGTGATCACGGTCTTCACCGTGCACTCCTATGTCACCGGTGCGGTCCGCAGCGAGATCCGCGAACGGCGGCTCATCAGCGACACCGGCCTCGACGAGGAAGGCTGGCACCGCGCCGCCGCGCCGTATCTGAAGCGGATGTTCGACACCGGCCGCTACCCCACCCTGTTCCGCACCGCCCGCGACGCCGTGCACCCGGACGGCGACACCGTCTTCGCCGCCGGCCTCGAGCGCGTGCTTGCTGGACTCGCCCTCGGCTAGTTACCGCTTAAGCGGCAAGATAGGCGCATGGACACCGCCGCACTGGGGCCCACGACCCGTGTCATGCACGCGATGGAACAGCTCTGGGCCGAGATCCGGCGGCGGCATGCGGACGTTCCCGAAGCGATTCTGGTGCTGGCCTCGGGAACGATGGGCACCACCACCGAAATCCACGGCCACTTCGCCCGGTCCCGCTGGCACGTCGGCGACGGCGTCGAACCGCGCGCCGAGTTCTTCCTCGGCGCCGAAGGCCTGCGGCGCAGCGCGGCCGAAATCCTCTCCACCACGCTCCACGAAGCCGCGCACGGACTCGCCGCCACCCGCGACATCGTCGACGTCAGCGACGGCCGCTACCACAACAAACGCTTCGCCGCGCTCGCCGCCGAACTCGGCCTCCGTGCCGAACAGGCGGACCGGATCGGCTGGTCCGCCACCACCGCGCTCCCCGCGACACTCGAGGCGTACCAAGGAGAACTCGCCCGGCTCGAAGCCGCGCTGACCGTGTGGCGGCACACCGAGCAGGAGGTCGCCCGACGCGCCGTCGCGGCCCCGCCGGACGACCCGGAAACGCCGGACGAGATCGCCGAACCGCTCGCGCCGCCGGTGGTGATCGCACCGGTCGACGGCCGCGGCGCGCACCGCGGCGGGCCGAACTACGTCGCGGCGATCTGCCGGTGCGAACCCCCGCGCCGGATCCGCGCGGCCCGGTCGATCCTGGAACTGGGCCCGATCACCTGCACCTTGTGCACCGAGCCGTTCATCGAGGCCTGACCGCTGCCGCGGTACCGATGTAGTGCTTGCACTTTGCTATCACTTCGGGCTACTGTCGCGCTCCACGAGCGAAGGGGGCGCCATGTTGAGCCAGGCAGCGGAAGGCGTGCTGGTGCACCAGAGCGAGGTGCTCGAGAACAACGCGGTCGTCGTGCAGGGCCGCGACGGCGTGCTGCTCGTCGACCCCGGGCTCACCCATGAGGAACTGGGCTGCCTCGCCCAGGATCTCCGCGAACTCGGCCAGCCGGTCGCAGCGGGCTTCGCGACGCATCCGGACTGGGATCACGTGCTCTGGCACGCCAAATTCGGCGACGTCCCCCGCTACGGCACCGCCCGGTGCGCCGCCTCCCTGCGGGACCTGCTGGCAAAGCCGGACTGGAAAACCCTTGTCGCCGAAGGATTGCCGCCGGAGATCGCCAACGACGTGCCGATGGACCTGTTCGGCCGCGTCACCGGCCTGCCCGCCGGAACCGCGTACCTCCCCTGGGACGGCCCGCGCGCCCGGATCATCGAACATCCCGCGCACGCCCCCGGTCACGCCGCGCTGCTGATCGAGGAACGCGGGGTTCTCGTCGCGGGCGACATGCTTTCCGACGTGCTCGTCCCGATGTTAGGCCGCACCGCCGACCCGATCGGGGACTACTTGACCGGGCTGCAGCTGCTGGAAGCCGTGGCGGATGAGGTCGACGTCGTCGTCCCCGGCCACGGATCCGTCGCCGGTCAGGTACGCGAGCGCATCGAGCTGGATCGCGCGTACGTGCACGCCCTGCGCGACGGCCGCGAGCCCGACGATCCCAGGATCGGCTCGTCGGCCAAGCCCGGCTGGGAATGGGTCAGCGACCTGCACCGGGGACAGGCCGCGAAATTCGGCTGATCAGCCGAGCCAGCCGCGATGCAGCGCCGGAGCCAGTTCGTGCGCGGCCGAATCCCGGATGGCGTTCTCGTCGTGGAGATAGCCCTCGGTGGTCGACAACGCGGCGTGCCCGAGGTCGCGCTGCACCTGGCGCGGCGGGACCCCTCGCTCGATCGCGTGCGTCGCGTAGGAATGGCGCGCCGAATGCGGATGGATGGTGTCGCACAACGGTTGCAGGTGCGTCGCGACGAACCGGGCCTCGGCGGTGTTGAGCACCTCCTGCAGCCGCGCGGTCTTGGGTGGCTGGCAGAACGTCGCACACAACCGGCGCAGCAACGCCGTCACATGCGACACGTGCACGCGCGCGCCGGTGCTGGTGACGAACAACGGCTCCGCCCGCTTCGCGCCGACCTGCCCGCGCAGCGCCGGGACCTGTGGCGCGGCCCGGTCGGCCAGATAGGCGTCGAGCGCGTCGGCCACCGGCGCGGCCAGCGCGACCTCGCGGTCCTTGGATCCCTTGCCGTGCACGCGAAGCACGCCGAAGCCGCCCGCGGTCGGCCGCCGGTAGTCGCCCAGATCGACGCCGACGAGTTCCTCCGCGCGCACGCCGGTGCCGACCAGGATCTCCACCATCGCCCGGTCGCGCAGGCCGTTCCGGCTGTGGCCGGCCAGCAGCCACGCCGCGAGCAGCAACGCCCGGCACGCGTCGAACGACCAGCGCGCGGTCTGCGACGGGACTCCGGAGGGCCGGTTGAGATGCTGCGCCCGCCGGTCCACGAGCGCGGCCGGATTGTGCCCGGCCAAGCCTTCGCGCAGCAGGTACTTGCGATAGAACGCGGACACCGCCGACAGCATCCGGCCGCGCGTCGCGTCGCGGTACCCGGCCCGCGCCAGCTCGTCCAGCCACTGCTCGACGTGCTCCACCCGGACGTCGGCGAACGACGTGAACCCGTTGCGCAGGCACCACGGCAGCCATGCGAGCGCATCCGGATCGGTCCGTCGGGCCCGGCCGCGGCGGCGTCCCGGATCGGGCGGCTGATAGCCGGGCACCCAGTCGAGCGGGATGCCGAGATCGGTCGCGTACGCGACGCGGGTGTTGAGCGACGCGTACACGCGCAGGAACTCCCCGAACCGCTCCCGCGCGTCCTTGCCCGCTCCCCCGGCATCGGTGAGCGCGAGGGTCATGCGCGCCCGCCCGGATACCGCGCGGCGACCCCGGCGAGCACGAGATCGATCCCGGCGAGGAACTGCTCGCGGTCGTCGTGCTCGCGCATCTGGCTCGCCATCAGCCGGGTCGTCTCGTACTCCCGCGGGTCGAGCTTCTCCCACGCTTCCGCCGTGGCGGCAAGGAATTCGGCCCGGTCCGCGTCCGGCTCGGCGACCTGGCTGTTCGCCGCGTTCTGCCCGGCCGCGCCCAGGACGTAGTGCATCAGCACCGACGTCGCGGTGAACCAGTGCTCCTCGGGCACGCCCAGCGCGCGGACCCGGCGGCCGAGGCTTTCGAGGATCCGCGGCGTCACCGGTCCGCCCGGACTGCGGGACAGCTGGAGCAGCAGTTGCGCGGCCAGCCACGGATGCGCGTCGATCGCGGAGAACAGGCCGAGCGCGACCGCGTGCACTTCCTCCCGCGGCGATCCGGCCGGCTCCGCCGCCAGCGCGTCGGCCACCACCGCGTCGGTCGCGGCGACGAGCAGCTCGCCCTTGTTCGCCACGTGCCAGTAGATCGCCCCGGGCCCGGTCGCGAGCCGCTCGGTGAGCACCCGGAACGTCAGGCCGCTCTCGCCCGCCGCGTCCAGCAGTTCCACCGCCGCCTCGACGATGCGCTCCCGAGAGAGTGCCTCCGTGCGCCGCTGTGCCCGGCGCGTCCCCGTAGCCATGCGCCCATCTTGACACATCTGGTACGCCGTTCCAATATGGAATGACGTACCAGAACTCTCGACAGAAGGAGCCCTGTCATGAACTCATCCGTCACGATCGTCGGCGCCGGGCTCGGCGGTCTCACGCTCGCCCGCGTCCTGCACGTCCACGGAATCCCGGCCGCCGTCTACGAGGCCGAGCCCTCCCCGGCGTCGCGCGCCCAGGGCGGCTTGCTCGACATCCACGACTACAACGGTCAGCTCGCCGTCGAAGCCGCCGGGCTGACTTCGGAATTCCGCGACCTGATTTTGGAAGGGAGACAAGAGCTGCGGCTGTTGTCCCGGGACGGGACAGTGCTGTTCAAACAACCCGACGACGGCACCGGCGGCCGCCCCGAGGTCCACCGCGGCGAGTTGCGGCAGCTGCTGATCGACTCGCTGCCGGAGGGCACTGTCCACTGGGGACACAAGGTCACCGGCGTGCGCGCCTTGGCGGAGGGCTACGAGATCGCCTTCGCCGACGGAAGCACGGTCACCACCGACTTGCTGGTCGGCGCGGACGGTGCCTGGTCGAAAGTCCGGCCGCTGCTGTCTTCGGCGAAGCCGGAGTACACCGGCGCGTCGGCCGTCGAGACCTTCGTCTACGACTCCGATCGACGGTTTCCGGCCACGGCCGAGGCGGTCGGCGGCGGGATGCTGCTGGCGCTCTCGCCGGACCAGGGCATCACGGCACACCGCGAGCGCGACGGAATCCTGCACGCCTACATCGGGCTGACCCGGCCGCTGGAATGGTTCGACCGCATCGATTTCGCCGACCCAGCCGCCGCGGCCGCCCGGATCGCGGCCGAGTACGAGGGCTGGTCGACGGCGCTGACCACCCTCATCACCGAAAGCGACACCCCGCCGGTCCTCCGGCCGCACTACGGACTGCCGATCGGGCACGAATGGAAGCGGGTGCCGGGCGTGACCCTGGTCGGCGACGCCGCGCACCTCGCCCCGCCCAACGGGGAAGGCGCGAACCTGGCCATGCTCGACGGCGCCGAACTCGGGCTCGCCCTCGCCGCGCATCCGGACGACGTGGAGACCGCGCTCGCCGAGTACGAGCAGGCGATGTTCCCGCGCGGCGCGGAAACCGCCGCCGAGGGCGCGCACCTGCAACGGCAGATGTTCGGCCCCGACGCACCGCACGGCCTGCTCGCCGAGTTCGTCGCCGGGACGTAGGACTCCGGGGGTGCGGTCAGGTCACGGACCGCACCCCCGCCGCGGTCAGGCGACCGCCTCCCGCAGCGAAGCGGACAGCGCGCGGGCCTCGTGCTCGGTCATCCGGCCGGTTTCGTACGGCACGCCGTTGACCCACCGCTGCGTCAGCCGGGCGATCCGCTCGCCGTAGCGCTGCGCGGTGACGCGGTCGCCGTGCGATCCCGCGTCCTCCGGGCCGAGGTCGGCGTGGCTCTGGCTCATCAGCCCCAGCCACGAACCGAGCCGGTTGACGTCGTCGCGGGACCCGCCGCTCCAGTTGTTGCCCGGCATGTCGCCCACGCCGATCCACTGCATGCCCAGCTGCGCGGCGAACACCGACAACTGCTGCAGCACGGTCAGCTTGTCCCCGCTCTGCGACGCGGACATGGTGAACCCGCCAGCCAGTTTGTCCTTCCACGCCTGCGTCGTGAACGGCGTGAAGGCGGCTTCCATGAACGCCTTGAACACTGCGGACACGCTGCCCATCAGCGTCGGGCAGCCCATCACGATCGCGTCGGAACGGTCCAGCAGCGCCATGACCTCGCTGTCGTGCCAGCGGCCCGCGGAGACGTCCTCGGCGCGGAGGTCGACGACGTGCACCCGCACGCCCGGCACCTGCCGCGTCCCTTCGGCGAGATGCTCGGCCAGCAGGCGGGTGTGCCCGTGCACCGAATGGCAGACCACGGTCACCGTGGCCTCGGGGATGCCGTCAACGGCAGTGGCTGTCATGCGAAAACTTCTTCCGGTCGTGGGGAAATCCCCTGCTTGCTCCCCATCTCATCCCGATCCCCGGATGTCATCAACGCCGTTCTCCAGCACCCAGCGATCGGTCTCACCGATCGATCGGGCTAGCCTGGTCCGGTGGACAGGATCGAGCTGGAAGCGTTCGTCACGGTCGCGGAGGAACTGCATTTCGGCCGCGCCGCCGAGCGCCTGCACCGCGGGCAGCCGACGGTCAGCGACGCCGTCCGCCGCCTTGAGAAAACCTTGGGCGGCAAGCTGTTCCACCGCACCAGCCGCCGCGTCTCGCTGACCGACCTCGGCGAAGCCCTCCTGCCCGACGCGCACGCCACCCTCACCCAGCTGAGCCGCTTCCAGCAACGCGGCCGCTCCCTCGCCGGCGGCGACCGGAAACGCACCACGCTCGTCGTCGCCCACGCCGAATACACCGCCCACCAGGTGCTGCTGCGCTGCCTGCCGCGGCTGCGCGAGCAGTTCCCGGACGTCACGATCGTGCCCGAGCCGATGCCGACCACGGCGCAACTCGCCGCGTTGCGCGCGGAAACCGTCGGACTCGGCATCGGCTGGGCGACCGGCGGGATCAACGGCGTGCGGGCGCGGGTGCTGTCCGCCGAACGGTTCGTCGCACTGGTGCCCGCCGCGCATTCCCTTGCCGGACACAAGGAACTGAGCGCGGCCGAACTGTCCTCGACCGCGTTGCTGACCTGGCCGCACCAGATCAACAGCGGGCTCTGCGACCGTCTGCTGTCCGCGTTCCGGATCAGCGGGGCGGATCTGCGGATCATCCGGACCGCCGACAGCGTGCAGGCGATCGCCGGCCACGTCGCGGCCGGGACGGGCATCGGGATCACCGTCGAATCGGCGCTGGACCACCAGCCGCCGGGCCTGCGGATCATCCCGCTGACCGGCCCGTCGACCACGGCCGACCAGGTCGTCCTCCTGCCCGAGAAGCCGTCGGAGGTCGCGCTCGCGCTGCGGGACCTGCTGCTGCGCGCTTCCGTGCCGGCGTAGGGACGTAGGTAGGTTGCCAGGAGGGGCTGATTTCGATCAGGGGGGCGACAGTGCTGGACGTACGGCTTTTCGGCGCGGACCGGGCGAGCGACGCGGACTGGGACGCACTGCACGAGCTGCAGTTTTCCGCCTGCCGGCTGGATTCCCCGGAACGTCCGCCGATGACGCGGCAGGAGACGATCTCCGGAGTGCGCGCGCCGCAGATCCAGGCGGGCGAGCAGCTGGTGTGGACCGCCCACCGGGACGACCGGCTCGTCGCCAGGGCGATCGTGACGCTGCCCGCCGACGGGAACGAACAGCTCGCCCTCGTGCGGCTCCACGTCCATCCGGACGTGCAGCGCCAGGGCATCGGGGACAGAGTTCTTCCGCGCCTTGGAGCCGATGCTGCGGGCGCGCGGCCGGACGCGGGCGGAGGGCTGGAACCTGACCCCCGGCGGTCCTGGCGAAAGCTGGGCTCAGGGGCTCGGATTCCGGATCGTGCACACGGCTGTCCTGCAGATCATGGAATTGAGCGAGGTCGACCGCAGGCGGTGGAACATCGCGGTGCCTGCCCAATACCGGCTGATGCGGTGAGTCGGCGCTGCGCCGGAGTCACTGGTCTCCGCGTATGCGAAGGCTCGCGCGGCGATCGGCGATGCCCCGTTGGGCGAGTCCGAGTTCGGCGCGCCGGATTGGTCGGTGGACCGGGTGCGGCGGATCGAAGCCTCGTATCGCGAACGGGGCATCGAGCATCGGACGGTGGTGGCGGTTTCTTCCGGGGGCGACGTGGTCGGCTTGACGGAGCTGGAGGCGCGGCCGCTGCTGCCGGAGCGGTTGCATCAGGGCGACACCGCGGTGCTCGCCGCGCATCGCGGGCACGGGCTGGGATCGGCGATGAAGTCGGAGATGCTGCGGTGGTTCACGACGGATCGCCCCGGCGTGGCGCAAATCTGGACGGGTACGGGTGCGGCGAATACGCACATGATCGCGGTGAACCACCGGCTGGGGTTCGCGACCGTGCGGACGGGCAGCGTGGTGAGCCGGGAGTTGTGAGGGTTCACCGCCAGGAAGGGAACGGCGGCGCATCGGCCAGCGGGGAGCGCGCGGTTTCCAGCGAAGTGCTGAACACGGACATCAGCCGGAGGATCATCTCTTCCAGGCGGGTGCCGTCGATGATCTCGACCGCGGGATCCGGGGTCCAGCCAGTCCTGGACATGCAGGTGATCTGTACTTGCCCGGCGAGCGGCCGGAAGTGCAGGGTCCGCTCGACGCCCTGGCCGTAGAAGTCGATCTCGCCGTCGTGGCGGGCGCGCAGGTCTCGCAGCAGACCGGGAAGCTGTTCGACCAGCGTCGACAGGTCGTAGGCGACGTCCACCGGCCAGCTTCCGCCGAAGCCGCGGACGGTGAACGCGCAATCCGTCGCAGCGAGCACCTGGCACGCCTCGATGACCAGGACCTCGTAGTCGGGATCGCCGTTCAGCATTGGCCCGACGCTGCCGGGCGCGCGCGTAGTGGGTCGCAGAGAGAAGGAAAACCCCGGCAGCTCGCTCTCGGTCATCAGCGTCCCCCATACCTCCGACGTGGTGGCGGCCGATCCTGGCACGGCGGCGGAGCGTCCACCGGTCCGGAGTCCCCGGGCGGGCCCGGCTCGGTTACGACCGCGCCCGGATCCTGCTCGGCCCCTACGGGGACGGCCTCCGCCTGCACCAGCTCCGGCACCCACCTCGGCGACGCCAACACCTCCGCCAACGTGATCATGGCCAAGACCGGGCAGAAGAGCCTGCGCAGCGTGCAGCGCTACGTCAAACCCGGCCTCGCCGCCGTCCACCAGGCCACCGAAACGCTGTCCAGCCCGCGCCGCCGCGGATAACGCCACATCACTGCAGGTCACGCATATCCGCCCGTTTTTCGGCGAGTACTACGGGACCCCGACACGAAACACCGGCCAGCCGATCTCCGTGCGCCACGCGGCGGGATCGCTTGCGTCACGAGAGCCGACAACATAGACCTCCCGTACCGGCCCGGCCACCGACATCGCGTTCTCCACCACCCAGGTCCCGAGTTCGCCGTACGTGACCTCGACGCCGTCGTGCTCGCCGACGTGGGTGGTGACGGCCAGTTCCGCAGCCGGAAGAACCACGGGATGCACGCGTCCGGTGCGAGGCGGCGCGGCGGTCGGCAGGTAGACCAGCGCGTGACCGCGTTCCTGTTCGAACAGGGCGTTGTCGTAGCAGCCGCCCAGCGGTCCGGTCGCGGCGGCGCCGACGGCCGACGTCAACTCGGCCGTCGCGCCAGCGAACCACGCCTCGACGTCGCCGTGCTCGACCACGGCCTCCACCGCCGCCACCGTCCGGGCGGGCTCGGCACGCAGCTCGACCTCGATCGGCGCGGGGTCGGGCCGCAGCAGGCGCCGCAGCGACACGACCGCGGCCCGGGTGCGGTCGAGCACGTCCTCGAGGCGTTGCAGGTGGTCCGCGACCAGGGCCGCCCGGACGTCGGGGTCGGGGGTCCGCAGGATTCGCTGCACATCGCCGAGGGGGACGTCGAGTTCACGGAGGCGGTGGATGACCTGGGCGGTCGGGATCTGGTCGAGGCTGTAGTGGCGGTACCCGGTGGTCTCGTCGACCACCGCGGGTTCCAGCAGGGCGGCCTCGTGGTATCGGCGCAGGGTCCGCACGCTCAGGTGGGTCAGGCGGGAGAACTCCCCGATGGTCAGCACGTGTTCAGTGTGGACTCTCCCCCTGGGGGAGAGTCCACGGCTTGACCCTCCCGTGCCGCGAGGTCACACGGTGGGCTCATGACGCAGAACACCGATTCCCAGTCCGATCTGCTCCCGACCACCGTGCGTGAGTTCTTCGCCGCCCACGTCGTCCACGACGCCGACACCACCTCGTCGTTCCTCACCGAGGACGCGGTGATCGTCGACCAGGACGAGACCTTCCGCGGCCGAGAGGAGACCTACGCGTTCCTGCGGGACGCCGGGGCCGAGTTCGAGTACACGACCGAGCAGATCGGTGCCCACCGCGCCGACGACACCCATTGGGTGGTGACCGTGCGGCTCGAAGGCACCTTCCCGGGTGGTGTCGCCGAGCTCGACTACCGGTTCACGCTCCGGGACGACCGCATCGCCGAACTCGTCATCGCCAACCACCCGGCCTGACCGAACCCACGTCATCTCAATCTTCGACGGAGAAAAGATCATGAAGACTTGGTTCATCACTGGTGGGACGCCCGGAGGGTTCGGTCTGGCTTACGCCGAGGCCGCACTGGACGAGGGCGATCGAGTCGCGGTGACCGTGCGTCGGCCTGCTGAACTGCGGGAATGGGCTGAGCCTTACGGCGACCGCGTGCTGGTTCTTGAGCTCGACGTCACCGATGCCCAGCAGGTGCGTGCGGCGGTCAAGGCGGCGGAGGAGCGGTTCGGCGGAATCGACGTGCTCGTCAACAACGCGGGCCGCGGCTGGTTCGGCTCGATCGAAGGGGCCCCTGACGAGACGATCCGCCGCACGTTCGACCTCAACCTGTTCGCCGTGGTCGACGTGGTGCGTGCGGTCCTGCCGGGTATGCGGGCACGCGGCGGCGGCTGGATCATGAACATGTCGTCAGTGGCGGGCCTCGTCAGCGCGCAGGGGTTCGGCTACTACTCGGCGGCTAAGTTCGCGGTCGAAGGACTGTCGGAGACGCTGAGGCTCGAGGTCGAGCCGTTCGGCGTGCGGGTGCTCGTCGTAGAGCCGGGAGCAACCCGCACCAAGGCCTTCACCGGCTTCCAGGACCAGCCCGTTAACGAGGTCGTCGACGCTTACGTGCCGATGGTCGAGAGCGTCAAGGCGGCGTTCGTGGACCACAACGGCAAGCAAGAGGGTGATCCCGTGCGGGGAAGTGCGGGCCGTGATCAGCGCGATGAACGCACCCGTTCCGCCGCGCCGGATCGTGCTCGGCAACTCCGGCTACGACATCGTCACCGCGATGCACGAGAACGCCCTCATGGAGCTGCGCGCCAACGAGAAGCTCTCACGCAGCACGGACTTCTAGCTAGCGGCTACGGGAATCACAGCTTGAGCGGCGCGGCGGGCGGAGGCGGCCGTCCGCCGCGCGCCGCTTGCTGCGGGCGAGCATGTCGAGGCTTCAGCGCGCAAGTTCAGGTTGCTGTGCAAGGACTTCAGCGACGCTGGCGGCGATCATGTCGCCGCAGCTATTAGGGGCCACAGGCGATTCGCCCGCCTCGACTGGGCCCCAGATTCCGGCACCCGGTGCTGGTCAGGCATATCCGCCCCGAGATTTCCTCGATACTACGGCGCCCCTACTACCTCAAGGGCGGAGTGACCGGCGGCGTCGCCACCAAGTGTGGCTGACCACTTTTTCGAGTGCCCCCGCCAAGCTCGAACAGGCGGGGCACCCGCTCTGCGCTTCAACTATATCAATAATCTCAGTTATCCATATAGTTCAAGCCTCCTGCCATGGTGTATTAGTTTCACTTATTTAACTGATAGCTAGTGTTTGAGTATTGAAACCCTAACTGTAGAGTGGTTCCCACCTGCGGAAAGGGGCACTGATGGAGACGGTGGGGCCGCCGATCCGGCGCGGAAGCCGGGAGGAACGCCGGGAGGCGACCGTGCGGGCGCTGGCCGCCGGGGACGAGGCTGGCTGTGCGTACTGCGGGCAGCCGCTGCCGCCCATCCCCAGGCAAGGCGGGCGGCCGACGCCGTACTGCCCGGCCGATCCGGAGCGGTACGGCCGGTGGGGCGCGAAGGTCGTCACGTGCGCGATGCTCGACGAGCAGCGCGAGATCTGGGTGACCGTCTACGGCCCCGACCAGCCGATGACCCAGCTCGACACCCGGGCGCTCGACGAGCAGCTCGGGTCGGCGCTGTCGGCGTTGGACCCGCTGCACGCGGAACTGTCGGCGCTGCGCACGCACGTCACCGACCAAACCGCGGCCGCCCTCAAAGCGCGGGAAGAGGCCGAAGCAGCCCGCGACGAGGCGTTGGAGCAGGCCCGGGTCGCGAACGCCGAGCGCGCACACGCGGTAGCGGCGGCGGAGGAAGCGCGCGCGGCCGAGGCAGCGGCCAGGAAACAGTCCGAAGTGGACCGGGAGGAGCGCGACGCTGCGCTCGCCAACGCTGCCGCGGCAAGGAAAGCGCAGGAAGCGGCGTTGGCGGTCCGCGACGAAGCCGAGAACAACCGGCAGCGTGCGCTCGAGCAGGCGGCGGCCGCGCATGACCGGGTCACGGCGTTGCAGCGCGAGATCTCCGCGTTGCGGGCGACGGCGGTCGAGGACCTCGAACAGGCGCGCCGCGCGGCCGCGGAGGCGCAGCAGGAATTGCGCGCATCGCTGACCGCCGAGCACGAGAGCCGGACGCGGGAGCAAGAGCAGCGGTTGCGCGAGCAGGCGGCGGAGGCGGACGAGCGGGTGCGTGGTGTGCAGTTGGCGGCCGATCAGCGGGTCGCGGAGTCCGCTGCGCAGTTGAGCCAGGCGACCAAGATCTACGCCGAAACGCTGGCGCCGCTGCACGCTGAGCTGGGGGAACTGCGTGCTCGCGTGAATGCGCAGCAGGCGGAAATCGACGAATTGCAGCGGCTCCGCGAGGCCGAGAAGGCGGAACAGGCGGAAGAGACCGAGCAGTCGGAGGACGGCGGCGCCTGAGAGGGTTGTGGTTGAATACCTCCCGTCGCCGGGGTTGACCGGCTGACAGTCATCGCCCGCGGTGCCTTTCCTGGCCCGTGCAGGCGCGCTCCCGTGAGCACTTCAGCAATCCCCGGCCTCGTCAGGTCGTCCCCAGTCATGCCCGAGAAACGGAGCAGAACCATGCCCACCGAACGCATCACCAACGGCACCGAACGAGCACTGCTCGAGAACACGCTCGACCGCAACCGCGAAGCGCTGGTCGAGACGCTTCGCGGCCTGTCCGAAACCGACGCGCGGCGACGGCTCGTCGCGTCGCTGTCGACGCCGATTTCCGTGGTCAAGCACGCCGCCGCGGCGGAACGGATCTGGTTTCAGCGGTTCTGGGCCGGGCTCGCCGAGTCCGAATGCGACGGATACTCGAAGCGCGACGTCGGCACCTTCACCGTGACCGACGACGAGACCGTGGCCGACGTGATCGCCGAATACGAACGCGCCAGCCAGCGGTCGCGGGAGATCGCCGCGCGCTTCGAACTCGACGACACCAAGGAGTTTCCCGGTGAGGGAACCGTCAGCATGCGCTGGACGCTGCTCGCGATGATCCAGGAGTTCGCCCGGCACGCGGGACACGGCGACATCCTGCGCGAGCAGATCGACCAGCCGCCCCCCTGACCTCGCCGGCTACCGGTGTTCGGCGAGGAACGGAAGGAGCGCGTCGGCCATCTCGTCGGGCACTTCCTCGGCGAGGTCGTGCCCGGCGTCGAAAACGAGGCCGGTGACGTCGTCCGCCATGATCCGCATCTGGGACTCGGCGCGTTCGCCGATGAACGCCGACCCGCCGAGCGCGAGGACGGGGATGTCCAGTTTCCGTTGCGCCGCTTGCCGATTCTGCTCGGCGTCGACGAGCATCGCCCGGTAGATCGCGAGCATCGCGCGGATGCCGCCGGGCATGGAGTAGCAGCGCACGTACTCCTCGATCGCGTCCGGAGTGGCGCTGTCCGGGCGGCTGCGCTCGAACTTGATCATGTACGTGATCAGTTCGCGTTCGTGGCCGGCGATGAGCATTTCGGGGACGTCCGGCTGGAAGTAGAAGCCCAGATGCCACAGGTGCATGCCGCCGGCGACGTTCTCGGCGGTGAGCGCGGTGTGGTCCTCGAAGCCGAACCCGGGGAACAACGCCTCGGCGAACACCAGCGACGGCACGCGGTCGCGGTTCCGGGCGGCGAGCTGGTAGCCGATCACCGCTCCCCAATCCTCGCCGACCACGGCGTAGGTCTCGTGGCCGAGGGCGGCCATCAGCTCCGCGACGTCGTCGCTCATCGTCGCGGAGTCGTATCCGCCCGCGGGACGGGCGGAATCGCCGAGGCCGCGCAGATCCGGGACGACGACGGTGTACTGCGGCGTGAGCTTCGGGACGAGGTGCCGCCAGTGGTAACCGGTCTTCGGCACGCCGTGCAGCAGCACGACCGCGGGGCCGGACCCGGCGGTTCGGTAGTGGAGGCTCGTTCCGTTGACCGCGGCGCGGCCGGTGCGGACGGGAATGCTGTCGTGGTCGAGCATCGTTCTCTTTCTTGATCGATCGTTCCAGATTGAGGGCGGAAAAACATCAGCCGAGGGCGACGAGGGCTACCTCCACGAGGGATTCGAGGGCGCGGGCGTCCGGGGTGATCTTCGCACTGACCAGCAGTCCGTTGAGGAAGGTGACCAGAAAGGCGGCCAGCGTGGCCGGATCGTGCGGTGTCGTGATCTCGCCGCGCTCCACCGCGACGCGCAGTACTTCGGCGATCGCGTCCTGACTCGCGTCCTGCATGTCCCGCACGGTGCGCCGGGTCGCGGTGTCCCCCGGCAGGCGCTCGCAGACAGCATTGACGGCCAGGCAACCGCGGCCGTCGTCGGACACGGCGATCCGGATCCGCTCGACCAGGAGCGCCCGGATCGCCGAGCGGGCGTCGGCACCGTTTTTGAGGCTGTCCAACGCGGTTGCCGCGAGCGTGGCCCGGTAGTGCTCCAGTGCGGCCCGGTACAGGCCGTCCTTGTCGCCGAACGCGGCGTACAGCGAGCCCTGCCCGATGCCCAGGTGCTGGGTCAGATCGCGCACCGAGGTCGCCTCGTAGCCACGCGACCAGAACAGTTCCATCGCGCGGCACGCCGCGGTCTCGGTGTCGAACTCTCGGGTGCGGACCATGATCCGCACCCTACGCCTTTCTGGAACGTCCGATCAAGAAAGGTTCCCCTCGGATTGGACACGTCCTGAGCGCTACAGCCACCCGCTCGTCTCGGCGACCCGGACCGCCTCCGCGCGCGTGCGGGCCTGCGTCTTGCCGATGGCCGACGACAGGTGATTGCGCACCGTTCCCGCCGACAAGCCCAACGCCTGCGCCATGTCCGCGACCGTTCCGCCTTCCGCCGCGGCGCGCAGGACGTCCGCCTCGCGGTCGGTGAGCGGGCTCGCGCCGCTGGCCAGCGATTCGGCGGCGAGCGCCGGGTCCACGAACCGCAGTCCGGCGTGGACCCGGCGGATCGCGTTGATCAGCTGTTCCGGGCGCGAATCCTTCACCACGAACCCAGCCGCGCCCGCGGACATCGCGCGCGACAGGTAACCGGGGCGGCTGAAGGTGGTGCAGATCAGCACGCGGCACTCCGGCAGCGCGTGCCGCAGTTCGGCGGTCACGGCGAGGCCGTCGCGGCCGGGCATCTGGACGTCGACGAGCGCGATGTCCGGGGCGGTCCGCTGCGCGGCGGGCAGGACCTCGGGACCGGAGCCGACCTCGGCGACCACCTCGATGTCGGATTCCATCCGCAGCAGGGAAGCCAGCGCGCCGCGCACGAGCGCCTGGTCGTCGGCCAGCAGGACCCGGATCACGCCGCACCTCCGGCCGCCGGGCCGCGGGCCAGCACCCGGAAGCCGCCGTGCGGGCCGCGGCCGTGTTCGAGGGAGCCGGACACCGCGGCCATCCGCTCGGCGAGACCGGTCAGGCCGTGTCCGGGGACGACCTCCGCTGGGACGGAGCCGTCGTCGGCGACCTCCAGCCAGTCCCGTCCGACACGGACGACGCAGCGCTGTGCGTCGGAATGGCGGAGCACGTTGGTCACGGCTTCCCTTACTACGTAACCGAAAACGCCCTGCAGTTCAGGCGCTATGGCGTCGGCCGCGGCGGGCAGTTCAGCCTGGACGCCGGCGGCGCGCAACGCCATCCGGGCGCCGGCGACTTCGGTCGCGAACGACACCGTGCGGTAGTTGGACACGGTCGCGCGGACGTCGGAGAGGGCTTCCCGGCAGAGGTCGTCCAGGTCCCGGATCTCGGCGAGTGCCGCGTCGGTGTTGTCCGAAGTCTCCAGGATCCGCCGCGTCAGGCCGAGTTTCAGGGTCATCGTGGAGAGGCTGTGGCCGAGGACGTCGTGCAGGTCGCGGGCGACGCGCTGCCGTTCCTGGTCCACCGCCATCCGCCGGATCTGCTCGCGGGCGAGCCGGAGGTGGCCGATGGTGAACGTCAGCGCGTAGACGATGCCGAGGATCGCGGTGACGGCCACGAGCGTGAGGACCTGGCCCCAGGCGACCCGTCCGTCCCTGACCAGCATCCACGCGATCTGGGCGACGGCCGCTCCGGTGCCGAGGAGCAGGGAAAACCGCAGCGGCAGCAGCATGAGCCCGGTCGCGATGGCGTAGGTGAGGCCGGTCAGATACGCCGGGGAACCGAGGATCAGCGCGGGCACCGTGCCGAGCGCGAACATCGCCGCGACCATCGCGATCCGCTGGCGCCGCAGCGCGAGCGGGCCGAACCACAGCACCAGCAGGTACGCGATGGCGTAGCAGCCGAGGAAGCCGAAAGCGAGCCCGGTGCGCACCGGTCCGTACCGGCCGTCCGCGATCGCGACGACCCAGGTGGCGAGGAAGCCCATCATCAGGCCGTTGACCACCACGGACCGGACGCGGCCGCGGTGCAGGCCGGGCGCTCCGCGGTGCGCGTCCGTCCAGAAGCTCCAGTCCGGCCACTGGCGGGCCGAGAACCGGTCCGGATCGGGTTCGCGCATGTCGATCATGGTACGGCCGCCTCGCCGACGATCACCCATGACAAACGGCACGGGCGGTTCGGACGGGGAGATGCTGGAGTTTGGCTATGTTGCAGATAGCGAAGTCCGGCTTGACCAAGTACGAAATCACCAGCGACGGCCGCCTGCTCACCGTGATCGAGGGCCGGTCCGGAGGGCAGTTCCGGCTGGACGGCGTCAGCTACCGGATCCGCCGCCGGCTGCGCAGTTACCAGTTGCTGGCGGCCGACGGGTCGGTGCTCGCGAGCACTCACCGGCCGGGCACGCGCACCTGGAGCGTCGAGAGCGGCGGTGCGGAACTGCGCTTCCGGCGGACCGGGCGTCGTGACCACGTGCAACTCGACGAGGCCGGGAACACCGTCGGCACCCTTACCGCGGGCACCGCTGACCTGTCCGGCGTCAAGCCTGAGCTGCAGGTGTTCGTGCTCGCGGCGCTGGCGATGCGTTCGCGCCGCCGACGCGTCGTGGTCGTCGCGGGCAGTTGAGCGGCGACTACGCTGGACAGGTTCGCCCGCCTTCGCTGGAGAGACCTTGCCCGACCGCCGCACCCTGACCGCCGACTGCACGAGCTGTTTCGCCCTCTGCTGCGTCGCGCTCACCTTCACCAAATCCGCTGATTTCGCGATCGACAAGCGGGCCGGCGACCCGTGCCCGAACCTGCGGTCCGACTTCCGCTGCGGCATCCACGACCGGTTGCGCCCCAAGGGTTTCGCGGGCTGCACCGGGTACGACTGCTTCGGGGCCGGACAGCAGGTGTCGCAGGTGACCTTCGGCGGCCGGAGCTGGCGGGAGGCCCCGGAAACCCGCGAGCGGATGTTCGCCGCGCTCCCGGTGATGCGGCATCTGCACGAACTGCTCTGGTACCTCACCGAGGCGCGCTCGCTGGCGACGACCCGCGAAATCCACGCGGACCTGGACGCGGAGATCACCGAACTGGAGCAGATCACCTCCGAGGACGCGGACGCGGTGCTGGCCATCGACGTCGACGCCCGGCGCGCTCAGGTGAACCCGCTGCTGGTGCGCACCAGCGAACTGGTCCGCGCCGGTGCCGGGCGCAAGAAGGACCGGCGAGGCGCCGACCTGATCGGCGCGAAGCTGTCCGGCGCGGATCTCCGCAGCGCGAACCTGCGCGGTGCCTACCTGATCGCGGCCGACCTCCGAGGCGCTGATCTGCGCCGCGCTGACCTGATCGGTGCGGACCTGCGCGACGCCGACGTCCGCGGCGCGGACTTCACCGACAGCATTTTCCTTACGCAGTCCCAGGTCAACGCGGCTCGCGGCGACGCCAAGACCAAGCTGCCGCCGCGGCTGGCCCGCCCCGGCCACTGGTGAGTCAGCGCGGGCGGGTAGACCCGACGACGACCCCGCCGAGCCGCGCGATCCAGCTGCCGCACACACAACGCACGTAGTCGGCCCTGCTGCCCGCCGACGCGGGAACGACAGCGGACGAGGGCAGCTCGGCCAAGGGCCAGCCACAGCGGGGGCAACGGTTTTCTTCCATGCCGCCATCGTGCGGTAATGGTTCAGTGCAGTTCAACCCTTACGGATTTCGCGGAGATCGCGTTCGTCACGGATTAGCAGTACTGGCACCCGGGTACGCAGCAGCATGGCGCACCCGAACGGAACGGACACCGCGGACCTCGTGCTCACTTTCGGGCACGACGAACTGATCATCCGCCGCCGGTACGAAACCTTGAGCATCGGCAACGACATCCTCATCGCCCTCTGGTTCGTCGCCGGAAGCATCCTGTTCTTCTACGAGTCCCTCGCCACCCTGGCCGCCTGGTTCTTCCTGATCGGCAGCATCGAACTGCTGATCCGCCCGGTGATCCGGCTGACCCGCGCGGTGCACCTCCGCCGCATCCGCCGCGACGGGGCCGTGGATTCCACGCCCGATTTCTGACCGGCTCAGTCCCCCGGCTCCGCGGCCAGCGGTCTCGGGCGGCAACCTGCTTGAGCAGTTGCTCAAATCTCCTCTATCCTCTGATTTGAGCAACTGCTCAAGCAGGTTGGCGGTCGTGCACACGACCGGAGTGGGGGTAGCAATGACGAGCGTCCGTCTCGATCCCGGCCGGGCACTTCGCCGCGATCGCTGGTACCAGGCGGTCACCCGGATGCTGGCGATAGCGCTGCTGCCGGTGGCGTTCGTGATCACGCCGGGTCGGGCTCGGCGCACCGCCTGTCAATGGGCGCTGGCGGTGCGTTTCCCCGCCGAGGACCTCACCGGCCTCACGCCCGCGACCCGGGCCGCGTTCATCGCGGCGCGCACGCAGGCGTTATGGCAAGACGGTGAGCTCATCGGGCTCACCTCGGGACATCGGGACGCCGGGGAGCAGGAGCGCTTGTTCGCCGAGGAAGTCCGTCGGAGCGGGTCGCCGGCGGCGGCCCGGTTGCGGGCGCTGCCGCCGGACGAGTCCCGACACGTCGCGGGGACCGCCCTCGACGTGCGGCCGGTCGAGGGTTCGCGCTGGCTGGAGCGGTATGGCGCGCGCCATCACCTGTATCGGAGGTACGACAACGAATGGTGGCACTTCGAGTACTGGCCCGCCGGGCGTCCGGAGCGGCTGCCGCACCCGGGTGCCGTCGGTCACCGACTGTCGGGGCCTCTACGGTGAAGCCGTGGCCGACACCCGACAACGCCTGATCGACGGCACGATCGAGACGATCCGCACACACGGCCTCAACGGCACCACGGCGCGGAGCATCGCGGCAACCGCCGGAGTCAACCAGGCGCTGGTCTTCTACCACTTCGGCACCGTCCACGACCTGCTGCAGGCCGCGTGCCTCGCCGCGACGCAGGCCAGGGTCGCACCGTTTGTCGAACGCCTCGACGAGGTCACCGACCTGCGGCAGCTTCTTGCACTCGGCCGCTCCCTGCACACCGACGAACGCGCCCAGGGCAACGTCACGGTGCTCGCCCAGATGCTCGCCGGCGCGCAGGCCGACCCCAAGCTTGCCGAAGCGACCGCGACGGCCCTGCAGCTGTGGATCGCCCCGATCGAGAGTGCCTTGACCAGGTTGCTGGCCGACTCCCCTATGGCCGAGGTGATCGACACTCCGGGTCTCGCACGAGCGGTGAGCGCCGGGTTCGTCGGACTGGAGCTCTACGAGGGCGTCGACCCGGACGGGACCGAGGCGGCCCTGGACGCACTCGACCGGCTGGCCGTGCTCATCGAGGTGGTCGACGACCTCGGACCGATCGCCCTCCGCGCGCTGCGCGGCAAACTCCGCAGGACGACCAAAAAATCGCGGTAGCCGGGTGGTCAACCGGCCTGGTTGACGGTGTCCGACAGCGTTTCCGCCATTCGTTCGGCGAGGCGTAGGGTCCGGCGGTCGTCGAACCGTCCTCCTTGGACGGTCAGCCCGACCGGAAGACCGGTCGCGGGAGTGGCGAGCGGGAAGGTGACCATGGGCGCCCCGAGCATCGCACCTGGCGTCGTGTTCCGGGTGTAGAGCTCGAAAGCGTCGACGCGGCTGCCCAGATGTTCCACGGTCCCGTCGCAGTCGACGGGCGGAGCCGGTGCGGGCGTGGTGGGAAACGCGAGCGCGTTGAGTGCGTGCCTGTGCAGCAATTCCGCGTAGCGCGCTCGCGCTTGCTCGGTTTGCCGCTGGGCGATCGCGTACTCGTCGGGCGACACCGGGGACGATGCCTCCGCTTCGAGGATCTGCCGGACGTCCGGACTGCGCACTCCCGCGACCAGCCGGGCGAACGCCTCCTCCGGGTTCATGCCCAGGGCGCGGGCGACGGCGTCTCCGAGCAGCCGACGCGCTTCCCAACAGACGATCGGCATCGCCGCCGCGTGGCTCAGCTCCCAGATCTCCTCGAGGTGCACCGGCACCAGCTCGACCACGTCCCCGAGCGCGGCCAAAGCCGCTTCGGTCGCCGCTCGCGTGCTGGGGTGCAGTTCGCGGAACAGCTCGGCGGGCACCCCGATCCGGGGCCGCGGAAGGTCTTGGTCCGTTGTTTCGCCGAGCATCGCCCGGTCGATCTCGGCGAGGCGGCGCACCGAGCGCGCGAAGATCCCGGGGGCGTCCCGTGTCCACGACAGGCCGACGATGCCCGCCGTCGGCCAGCGTCCGGTGCTTGGCCGGAATCCGGCGACCCCGCACAGGCTGGCGGGAATCGAGATCGAGCCCCCGGTGTCCGTGCCCAATGCGACCTCGGCGTGGCCGCGCGCGACGACCGCGGCGCTGCCGCCCGAGGATCCCCCTGCCAGATAGCCCGGACGATCCGGCAAGCGCACCGCGCCGTAGGAGGCGTTCTGCGACGTGATCCCGAAGGCGAGTTCGTGCATGTTCGCCATGCCCACGACCACCGCGCCGGAGCGGCGCAGCAGCGCGACGACCGGGGCGTCGGCCCCCTCCGGGCCGAGGTCCAGCAGCTCGCATCCCGCGGACCGGCGCAGTCCGCGCACCGCGATGTTCGCTTTCACCGCGAGCGGATACGGCTTCCCGCCCGCCAGCGGCAACTGGGTCGCGATGTCTTCGGCAGTACAGGTTTGCGTCCACTCCCCCGGTTCCGGTCGTCCGACCGGCTCGAGGACAGCGGGGTGGGCGGTGACGCCCGCCGGAGAAAGCGGCATCCGGGGCTCCTTTGCAGCGAATGAGGCTTATCCGGGAGTCTCGGCATGCCGTGCGGTCTCCGCCATCGTCATTTCTGACGATGGCGGAGGTGATGCGCCGCCAGGGCCGCGCGGTTGGCGGCTCCGGTCTTGGCGAACGCGTTGCTCAGGTGGGTCCGCAAAGTCGGCGGCGCGATCCCGAGGGCCGCGGCGATCTGCTTGTCGCTGTACCCGTCCGCGACCAGCTCCGCGACCTGCGCTTCGCGCCGGGACAACGGCTTCTGCCCGGACACGGCCTCCCTCGGCCAGGTCCGCGCGACCAGGTCCCCGAATGACCGGAAAACCCGCGCCTCGTCCTCGGTGAACGCGCGGCCGCCGCGTCCCCGCCACAGCCGCAGGTCCACCGAACCAGGACCGGCTCCGGCGGCGAAGTAGTTCATGCCGTGGTACATCCCGCCGCGATGCAGGAAGTCCTGGACGAACTCGGTGGATACCCCGGAAGCCGGAGTGATCCGCGAAGCGCTCCCCTGCGCGAAAAGCTTCGGGGTCAGGTCGTCGACGTGCCGAAAATGCTTGTCGTAGGCGCGAAGCGCGTCGTCGCCGAGGTCGAGCTGGACCGGATCGGCGTAGGGGCCGGACGAATCGCAGACATAGGAGGCGAAGATGTCCGCGCGCAGCATGCGGCGCAGAACGTCGCCGAGATGGAGGCGTTTTGCCTTCAGCGGCGAGTCAGAGAGGACGATGTCGATCGCTTCGCACGTCAGTGCGTACTCCTGGGCCATACTGCCTCGCTTCGGTGCGAAGTAGCGAGCGCGACTTCAGCTCCGTCGGCTCCCTGCTCGGACGAGCAGTGTACGAGGCAACCGCTGAAGACAGCAGACTGCAGCGGGCAGGGCACAAGAAATTATCAGCGCTCAGCAGTCCGGCGGCGACGCGCCGCAGCGGTTTTGACGCGGTCCTGGCAGGCAGTCGAACAGAAGCGGCGGATGCGGTTGCGGGTGGTGTCGACGAACAGCCGTCCGCAGCCAGGTGCCTCACACTCACCGATTCGGCGAGCGTGACCGTCGGCGAGGAACCGGGCGAGGGCTTCCGCGCAGATCGCCGACCACATCGGCACCAGGGACGTTTCAGCCGGGTGGTGGTGCAAGCGCCAGCGTCCTTCTTCCCGCGCCAGGTGCGGATGGGCGGGGTACGCGGAGAGCAGCTCGTTAAGCCTGGTCGCGGCGCTGTCCTCGTCACCGGTGCGCAGGTTGTCGAGTACCGGCCGCAGTGCGTTGGCGAGTGCGGTGAATTCGGGGGCGTCGTCGGCCGTCACCTGGGCCGCTGACGGCGGGTCGACGGCGAGGATCTCGGCCAAGACGCTGTCATCCGGGTGCAGGACTAGGCGGTTGACGAGGTCGATCGCCACCAGCAGCCCGGTGTCGGCGTAAGCGTCCAGGCGCACTTGCTTGCCTGCCTCCCTGTTCAGTAGCGTCACTGGCGTAAGCAGCTTACGGCAGTGACGTCCATCAGCGGAAGGAAGTCCCATGACCCGTACCTCGTCCGCACCGGTCCTGCGTGCGGCGGAACCGTCCGACCTGCGGCGGATCGCCGCGATGTGGGAGGCCGCGTGGCTCGACGGGCACCGCGGCCGTGTCCCGGACGAGCTCATGGCGGTGCGCGATTCCCAGCACTTCACCAGCTTCGCGGCCGACCACCTGAGCACGACGCTGGTCGCCACCGACGGCGGGCCGGGTCTGCTGGGGCTGGTCATCGTCGGGGTCGGCGACGGCGAGGTGATCCAGCTCGGAGTGGACCGGGCCGCGCGGGGCACGGGTGTCGGGTCCGCTCTCCTCGAGGCCGCCGAACGCCTGATCGCGGAAACCCACCGGGAGGCGTGGCTGGCTGTCGTTCCTGCCAACGACACCGCCCGGCGGCTTTACGAGCGAGCGGGCTGGCGCGACGCCGGGCCGATGGTTCACCAAGCGCCCACCCGGCATGGCACCGTCGGCGTGCCGGTCCACCGGTACGTCAAAACCGTCCGTCCCGGCGCGGCGGACGCTGCCGGTTAACGGACCAGACGGGCCAGTCGTGATCAGTACGGAGTCCCGCCGCCGTCCGCGTTCACCGCCTGCCCGCGGATCGCGAACGCGTTCTCCGACAGAAGGAATGAGATGACGCGGGCGACCTCGGTCAGGTCGAGGTGCCGTCCGGCTTGTTCGGTGATCATGGCGTCGAAGATGTCGCCCGCCGGTTCGTGGATGCGGTCGGAATAGGCGTCGGCCACCTGGCGGAGCATCGCGGTCGGCAGTCCTCCGGGGCACACGCAGTTGACGTTGATGTCCGCGTGGGCCAGCGCTGCCGACATCATCCTGGTTTCGTTGATCAGCGCGGCTTTGCTCGCGCTGTAGGCGAGCGATTGGGCGTGGCCGACCTTTCCTGCCTCGGAGGCGACGTTCACGATCGCGCCGGGACGGTTTTCCTCGATCAGGTGCTGTGCCACGAGCCTGGAGAGTTCGTAGGGGCCAACGACGTTGACTGCGAGCTGGCTTTCCCAGTCTGCTTGCGGAATCTGCAGCGGGTCGGAATGGCGGACGATGCCGGCGACGTTGGCGAGGCCGTCGATGCCCGAGAAGTGCGAGATGGCTTCGGCTGCCGCGTCCGCGATGCTCTCGGGCGAGCTCAGATCGACGACGAACGGGGCCGCTTGCCCGCCGAGTTCGCGGGCCGCGGCGGAGACGGCGTCGGCGCGGACGTCCATCAGGGCGACGCGGGCGCCTTCCGCGAGCAGCAGTTCCGCGGTCGCTCGGCCCAGGCCGCCGGCCGCGCCGGTGACGATGAAGCGCTTGCCCGCGTGGACGGGGAACACCTCCGGGTGCCGGACCGGCAGGGTCCGGGTCGCCGTGGTCTTGATGTGCATGATGCATTTCTCCTTGCTGGGCAGGCGGATTCGCCTATTCGGCGGGAGCGTGCCGCTGCAGCCCGTTGAAGATCAGGTTGAGGGCCACTGCCACGACTGCGGTCACGACGATTCCGCTTTGCAGCACCATTTGCAGGCCCTGCGGGAAGGCGTTGAAGATCTCCGGGTAGGAAGTCGGGACGAAACCGGCTCCGAGGCTTATCGCGACGACGATGAGGTTGCGGTCGTTGTGCAGGTCGGCCTTTCCCAGGGTCTGGATGCCGACCGTGGCGATGATGCCGAACAGCGTCATGAGGGCGGCGCCGACCGCGGGAGCCGGCAACGCCGCGGCCACGGCGGCCACCTTCGGCAGGCAGCTGAGCACGACCATCAGAACACCGGCGGCGGCCACGACCCAGCGGCTTTTCACGTTGCTGGCTCGCACCAGGCCGATGTTGCCGTTGAACGTGGTCGGCGGGACCGAACCCACGATCCCGCCCAGTACGGCGGCGACGCCTTCGGCGAGGATCCCGCGGCGGACTTCCTTGTCGGTGGGGCCCCGTCCGAGGATCTCGCCGACCGCGAAGTAGCTGGACGTGCATTCCACGCCCACGATCAGGACGGCGACGGTCATCGCCAGGACGGCGCTGAGATTGAACGTCGGCAGTCCGAAGTGGAACGGCACCACGAACGAGAACCAGTTCGCGTCGGCGACTCCGCTGAAGTCGGCGACCCCGACGGCGGCGCCCACCGCTCCCCCGGCGACCAGGCCGACGAGAATGGCGATGCTCTTCAGCAGGCCTTTGCCGAACCGGTAGATGAGGAGAACGGTCACGACGGTCGTCGCGGCGACCGCAAGATTGGCCGCGCTCCCGAACGACTTCGTGCCCGGCTCGCCGCCGCCGATCAGCTTCACCGTGATCGGCAGCAACGAGAGCCCGACCATCGCGATCACCGATCCGGTGACCACAGGCGGAAACACCCGGAGCAGCGCCCCGTACAGCGGCGAGGCGGCGGCGAGCACGAGCCCCGCGACGATGGAGGCGCCGAAGACGGCCAGCAGTCCGCCGATGCCGCCGCCGTTGGCGTTGCCGATGGCGATCGCCGGGCCGATCACCACAGCCGAACCGCCGAGCACCAGCGGTTTCCTGATCCCGATCAGCCAGACGCCGACCGTCTGCACGATCGTGGCGATGCCGCCGGCGAGGACCGTGGCGGCGAGGAACACCACTGTCTCCGCTTGGGGAAGGTGAATGCCGGCCGCGATGATGACCGGCAGCACGAGCACCGTCGCGTAGAAGGTCAGCAGGTGCTGGACGCTGTAGAGCGCGAACCGTCCGAGCCTCGGCACCTCGTCGACGGCTGCGTCGGCGTCGGCGGGGGCGGTGTTCGGGGCGGTTCTGGGCCGATCGACCATGATCGTCTCCCTCGGAACGGGGCGGGCTGGGCGTGGATCACGCCGTGCGTCCCCCACGCACGAGCGGCGGCCGGGAGGTCAGGCTTGCCCGGCTGAACGGATCATTCGGCGGGGCGCGCTTCCCGGACCCAGGTCGGGGTGATCCCGGCCGGGACCTCCTCGTAGTCGGGCAGGGACCGGAAGTTGCGCTCTTCCCCGCCCGGGCTGTAGGTCACGATCAGCCGCAGGGCCCGCCATCCGGTGTTGAAGGTCGAATGGTCCGCGCCGCGCGGCACGAACACCGCGTCGCCGGTCTTGATCGGGAACGCGTCGCTGTCGCCGACCGTCTGCACTCCCTCGCCCTCGATGACGTAGATGACTTCCTGGGCGTTGGGGTGGTTGTGGATCGCGTGCCCGCGTCCGGGGTAGACGATCACTTCGCCGACGGTGGTTTCGGCGCCCTCGATCGTGGACGGGTTCACCAGCCACTTGAGGGTTCCCCAGTCGAGGACCATCGTCGGCGTCTTTTCCGGTTCGACATGCATGCGGTTCTCCTCGGTTCGGTCACGCGCGCAGCGCGGTGAATGCCTTGACCTGGTCGACGATCGCCCGCTCGGTCGGCAGGCGTTCCATGGACGAGGCGCCGAAGAATCCGGCGACCCCGGTGGTGTGCTCGAGGACGTAGCGGACGTCCTCGGGTTCGGCGATCGGGCCGCCGTGGCAGAGCACCATTACGTCGGGGTTCTCCGCCACTGCGGCGTCGCGCATCTGCTGGATGCGCTCGACGGCGACCTCGAGCGTGACTGCCGTGCGCGCCCCGACGGAACCGGAGGTCGTCAAGCCGAGGTGCGGCACGACGATGTCCGCTCCCGCCGCGGTCATGGCTCTGGCCTGCTCGGGGTCGAAGACGTACGGCGACGTGATCAGGTCCCGCTCCCGGGCCGCGGCGACCAGGTCCACTTCGAGCTGGTACCCCATCCCGGTCTCTTCGAGGTTCTGCCGGAAGACGCCGTCGTAGAGCCCGACGGTCGGGAAGTTCTGCACCCCGGCGAATCCCATGTCCTTGAGGTCGTCGAGGAATTTCGGGATGACGCGGAACGGATCGGTTCCGCACACGCCCGCGAAGACCGGGATCTCCGACACTACCGGCAGCACTTCGCTCGCCATTTCGACCACGATCGCGTTGGCGTCCCCGTAGGGCAGCAGTCCGGCGAGCGACCCGCGGCCGGCCATCCGGTAGCGCCCGGAGTTGTAGATCACCAGCAGATCCGCCCCGCCGGCTTCGGCCAGTTTCGCGGAGAGACCGGTTCCGGCACCCGCTCCGATGATCGGCGCGCCGGAGCCGATTTTGGCGCGCCAGGCGGAAAGGCGGTCAGTTCTCTGCATTCTTGTTCTCCTCGGACACCGTCAGGTAGCGGAGCAGGGTCTCTGCTGCCGCGCGGGCGAATTCGGGGTCGTTGATGTGCGCGTCGACGTGGAGCACCTCGACTGGGCTGTCGGCGACGGCGGCGACCGCGGCGGTGGTCAAGGCCTCGTCGGCGGCGGCGTCTTCGAACAGGCCTCCGGAAGTGTCCAAAGCAGACACTCCGCGACCCGGGACGACCAGTGCGGTGGGGCCGGAGGCCGCGGCGAGCTTGCGTCCGAGGATGTCGCCCAGCTGCGCGGACTCCTCGACGGTCGTGCGCATCAGCGTGACGGTCGCATTGTGCTCGTACAGCAGCCGCGAGGCGAACCGCGGGGGAACCGTGTCCCGGGCTCCGAAGTTGACCATGTCCAGTGCGCCGAGGCTGACGACTTGCGGGATGCCGTGCGCCCCGGCCGCGGTGAGCCGGTCCGGACCGGCGGTGAGCACCCCGCCGACCAGTTCGTCCGCGAGTTCGGTGGTGGTCAGGTCGAGGACGCCGGCCAGGAAACCGCCCGCTGCCAGCCCTTCCAGTGCGCGGCCGCCGGCACCGGTCGCGTGGAAGACGAGCACCTCGTACCCCGCGTCCTCGAGAATGGCGCGGCACGCTTCGACCACCGGGGTTGTCACCCCGAACATCGATGCGGCCACGAGCGGCCGCTCGTCCGGCTCGGGTTCGCGGGCGGCGTAGCGCTCGGCCATCCCGGCTATCGCCGCCACGGCGTTTCCGAGCACTGCCTTCGAAAGCCGGTTGATTCCGGCGATGTCGACGACGCTGTACATGATGGTCACGTCGGACGCGCCCACGTACGGCGAGACGTCTCCGGAAGCCATCGTGCTCACCAGCAGCTTCGGGAAGCCGACCGGCAACGCCGCCATGGCAGCGGCGGCGATGGACGAGCCTCCCGAACCGCCTGCCGAAAGGAACCCGTCGATCGAGCCGTCCCGGGCGAGCTCGGCGACGACCCGGGCGGCTCCGGCGCTCATGGCGGCCAGCGCCTTTCCCCGGTCGTCGTCCTCGATCAGCTCGCGAATGCTGGTTCCCGCGCGCCTGGCGACCTCTTCGCGCGTGGTTTCGGGCGTGCCCGCCGGCTGGCCGGCGACACCGGCGTCGATCAGGTGCACGCGGTGGCCCAAGCCTTCGAGCTGGCTGCGCATCCACTGGAACTCCGCGCCCTTGGTATCGAGGGTCCCGAGCATCGCCACGGTAGCCATTGACTCCCCTACGGATCATCGTGCGCCGTCTTCGTTGTCCGGCCGGGCTAGAGTGTGCCCAGACGATAATTGGATCATCTAGGCCAATCGGCCGAAATTGGCTGGAGGACTCGGTGCGCCAGGTATCCGCGACGGAATTCGCGCAGGCCATCGCCGGGTGGCAGCAGCACGCCGGCCGCAAAGCGGAGCAGGTGGCCGCGGCGCTTCTCGACGCGCTGCAAGCTCAAGAGATCCCCTTCGGCTCTGTCCTCCCGGCCGAACGCGCCGCGGCCGCTGCCCTGGGAGTCAGCCGCACCACGATCACCGAGGCGTATTCGCTGCTGCGCGAGGGAGGCTTGCTGGAAAGCCGGCAGGGAAGCGGCTCCCGCCTGCACCGGCCCGACGGCAGCCGGAAAAGCCCGGCGTTGCCCAGCTTCGAGCCGGACAGCCGCCTGAGCAGCTTCTCCGACCGGGCCGGCGACGAATCCCGTCCCGGCCAGTTCGTCGATCTCTCCAGCGGCAGCCTCCCCGGCCTGCCCCTGGTCGCCGAAGCCTGGAGGCGGGCGGCCGACCGGGGCATCGACGCGCTGCTGGCCGCTGACGGCTACGAGCCGCGGGGCCACCTCCCTCTCCGCGAGTCGATCGCCGCGCTCTGCACGAGCACCGGGGTTCCCACCGATCCCGACCAGATTCTCGTGACTTCGGGGTCCCAGCAGGCTCTGGAGATCATTTCCCGCACGTGGATCGACGACAACGAGCCCATCGTCGTGGAGGACCCTTCCTACCGCGGCGCGCTCGAAGCGTTCCGGGCGCGCGGCGCGCAGATGTACACCATCGCGGTCGAACGCGACGGCGCCGACGTCCAGGCGCTGGAACGCATCACCCGGCGCACCCATCCGCGTTTCGTCTACCTCCTCCCCACCTCGCACAACCCCACCGGCGTCCACATGTCCGCGGAAAAACGGCAGACGGTCGCCGATCTCGCGAACGAACGCGGCTTCGTGGTGATCGAAGACGCGTCCAGCGCGCACCTCGCCTTCCGCCCGCCGCCGGCCGCGAGCCTGTTCGGAATGGTCAACCCCGCGCAGTCGGTCCTCATCGGATCGTTGTCGAAGCTGTTCTGGGGAGGCCTGCGGGTGGGCTGGATCCGCGGGCCGCGTCCGATGATCGAGCGGTTCCAGCGAGCGAAGGTCGCGATGGACCTCGGAACGTCGCTGCCGAGCCAGATCCTGGCGCAGGAACTGCTGCCGCACACCGCCGAAGCCATGAAAACGCGGGCCACCACGTTGCTCGACGGCCTGGCGGAACTCGAACAGGCCCTGACGCTGCACCTGCCGCATTGGTCGTGGACCCGGCCGGACGGAGGAAGCGGGCTGTGGGTCAGAGCCCCCGGAGTCGACACCGAGAGCCTGGCCGACGCGGCAAGGCTCTCGGGCGTGCGGTTCACGCCGGGACCGGCGTTTTCGTCAGTCGGCGGGCAGGCCGAGATGCTCCGGCTTCCCTTTGGCCTGACTGGTCACCTGGAGGATGCCGTCGCACGGTTGGCTGGCATCGCGAGTGTCAGCTGACCTCGCCCAGTCACCGCCTCGCCAGGTCCAGGTTTTTGGTCTCCCGGAACGCGAACCCGACCACCAGGGACGACACCACCGCGATCGCCATCAAGTACGCCCCCGGCGCCAGCGAGTTGCCGGTGAGCGTGACGAGCCCGGTCGCCACGAACGGCGCGGTCCCTCCGAAAAGGACATACGCCGCGGTGTAGCCGATCGCCGAGCCGCTGGCGCGGACCGGGCCCGGGAACATCTCCACCATCGCGGGCACGTTCGACGTGCCGATGACCGCGACCAGCACGGCGAGCACCGCGGTGCCGACCAGCGCCCCGGCGAATCCGGCGTGCATCAGCGCGAACGCGGGCAGCGTGCACACGGCGAACCCGAGGCACGACACCAGCAGCATCCGTTTGCGTCCGTACCGGTCGCTCGCCGACGCCATGAACGGGCAGGCCGCGCTGTAGCAGAGCATCGACACCACGCTCGCGATCAGCGACTGGGTGCGCGAGTAGTGCAGCTCGTCGGCCATGTACGTGATCATGTAGCTGCTCATCAGGTAGTACGCGATCGCATTGGTGATGCTGTAGCCGAAGAGCGTGAAGATCTGCCGCTTGTGCGAGCGGAGCGCGTCGCGCAATGGCTTGCGCTGCACGGAGTTCTCGCTTTGCAGCTGCCGGAACACCGGGCTGTCCTCGACCCGGCGGCGCAGGTACAGCCCGATCAGCCCGAGCGGACCGGCCAGCAGGAACGGCACCCGCCAGCCCCAGGTGTGCAGCGCGCCCGAGGACAAAGTGGAGGTCAGCAGCACCCCGACCGCCGATCCGGCGACGCTGGCCAGACCGACGGTGGCGGGCACGGTGCTGGCGAAACGGGCGCGCCGTCCGTCCGGCGCGTGCTCCATGATGAAGGCCGACGCGCCGGTGTACTCGCCGCCGGTGGAAAACCCCTGCAGCGTCCGCAGGACGAAGAGCAGGATCGGCGCGGCGACCCCGAGCGCGGAGTACGTGGGCAGCACGCCCATCAGGAACGTGGCCCCGCTCATCAGCAGCACGCTCAGCGCGAGCGTCCGGTTGCGGCCGATCCGGTCCCCGTAGTGCCCGAAGAACGCCGCGCCCAGCGGTCGCGCGACGAACCCGCCCGCGAAGATCGCCCACGTGGCCAGCAGTGCCGCCGACGGGTCGTTCTTGGGGAAGAACTCGGCGGCGATGGTGGACGACATCGTCGCGTAGGCGGCGGAGTCGAACCATTCGGTGAAATTGCCGATGCCCGAGGCGAGAGCGATCTTCCGCCTGCCGCGGGAAAGGGTCGCGGGCTGTTCGGTCCGGACGGTCATTGGCCGGCTCCTCGTCAGTCGGTGCCGGGGCCGCGATCGCGGTCCCGGAGGTCGGCCCGGCGGATCTTGCCGGTGGCGGACCGGGGCAGCACGTTCACGAACTCGATGTGCCGCGGGTAGGCGAAACGCGAATACGTCTCCTTGGCGAAAGCGCGCAGTTCTTCGGCGAGCGCGTCGCCGCCGTCGTAGCCGGGCGCGGGTTGCACCCAGGCCTTGACCGCCTGGCCGCGCACCGGGTCCGGAACGCCGACCACCCCGGCGTCGGCCACCGCCGGGTGGGCCCGCAGGGCGTGTTCCACCTCGAACGGGCTGACCCGGTACCCGGACGTCTTGATCACGTCGTCGGTGCGGCCGAGGAACCAGAAATAGCCGTCCTCGTCGGCGAAAGCCTGGTCGTTGGTGTGGTACCACCCGCCGCCGAAGACCGCCGCGGAGTCCTCCGGCCGGTTCCAGTACCCCAGCGGGTACTGCGGGTTCGACCGGGCGCGCAGGCAGATCTCGCCGGGCTCGCCCTGCGGCACCGGCTGCTCGCGCGCGTCCAGCAGCGCGACGTCCCAGCCCGGCAGCGGACGGCCCATCGAACCGGGTTTCACCGGCACCCCGGGGAAATTGCCGACCAGCGGGTACGACTCGGTGGAGCCGTAGTAATCCAGCAGCGGCACGCCGAACTGCCCGGTGAACCAGTCGATCAGGTCGGCGGTCAGCGGTTCGTTCGAGGAGCACACCACCCGCAGCTTGTGCGGGTAGCGCAGGCCCGCGTCCGGGACGTCGGCGGCCATCTTGCGCAGGAACGTCGGGTTCACCAAGGCGGTGGTGGCCCCGTTGCGGGACAGGGAATCGAGCAGGCCCTCGGGGTCGAACCCGCCTGCCGGGCGGTAGACGAGCTGCGTCGCGCCGGCGCGCAGCGGCCCCAGCAGCTTCGCCATCGACCACGCCCAGTCCCCGGCTCCGTAGAACACGTCCCCGGGGCGCAGGTCGTGGCAGTAGCGGAACTCGTTGTGCCCCAGCAGCGTCCGGTGCGCGTGCACGATGCCCTTAGCCTTGCCGGTGGTGCCCGAGGTGTAGAAGATCAGCGCCGGATCGTCTGCGGCGGTGTCCGCCGTCTCGAATCGCGGCGGCAGTTTTTCGATCGCCGGGTCGTCGATCTCGACGATGTGCCCGGCGAAGCCGCGGACGCGGTCGCGCGCCTCGGGTTCGGTCACCAGCACGGTGGCTCCGGAGTCGGCCAGCCGGTAGCGGATCGGCTCGTCGGCCCACAACAGGGACATGGTCACCAGGATCGCGCCGGTGCGCAGCACGCCGAGATAGGCGGCCGGGGTGTCGGGCCGCTGCGGAAGGAGCACCGCCACCCGGTCGCCGGGCCGCACTCCCCGATTCCACAGGTGCGCGGCCACCTGGCGGGAGCGGTCCTGCACCTCGCCCCACGAGATCTCGCGGTGCGTGCCGAGGTGGTCCTCGAAGATCAGCGCGGTGGCGGCGCGGTCGTGGCGGTCGGCCACGTCGGCGGCCATGTTGTAGCGCGGCGGGACTTCCCAGTCGTGCCCGGCGCGCAGCTCGTCGTAGTTCACCCGATGCCCTTTCAGCGCTTCTTGGCGGCCAGGAACCGCGCCATCTCCCGCTGCGGCTCCCCCGTCGCGTAAGCCTCGGCGTGGATCTTCTTGGCCGCGGTCACCGCCTGCGCCAGCGCGTCGTCGTCCAGCTCGCGGAGCCGGGCCTTGGTGAGCGCGACGGCGCCCGGCGGCAGCGCGGCGATCGCGCGGGCCTGCGCGACGGCGGCATCGAGCACCTCGTCCTCGGCGACGAGCCGGGTGAGCAGGCCGAGGCGGTGCGCTTCGACGCCGTCGACGAGCTGGGCGGTCAGGGCGAACTCGGCGGTCTTGGCGCGGCCGAGGATGTCCCACATCGCCCAGATCCCGGTGATGCTGGGGATCCCGGAGGCCACCTCGGGCTGGCCCATAGTGACCCCGGCGTGCCCGATCCGCAGGTCAGCCACCAGCGCGTACTGGAAGCCGGAACCGGCGACGACGCCGTTGACCGCGGCGACGGTCGGCTTCCGCAGCTCGCGGACCGCGCGGTACAGGCGGTCGAAATCGTCGATCCAGGCCTCCGCGGCGGCGTGGTCGTCCGGGCGGATCGCTGCCGTCTCGGCCAGATCCTGCCCGGCGCAGAACGCCCGCCCGGCCCCGGTCAGGACCACGCCGCGGCAGGTCGGGTCCTCGTCCAGTTCGCGCAGGTGCCCGATCAGCCGCTCCCGCATCGCGTGGGTCCACGCGTTGAGCTTCTCCGGCCGGTTCAACGTCAGGACCGCGATCTCGTCCCGGCGGTCGAGCAGCACTGTTTCACTCATGGAGGTCGTTTCCTTCGCTCGTCGTCTGCGTCGCGGACAAGAAGAACAGCGCGAGGCCGCCGCTGGCCAACACCAACTGCGACCTGCGGCGATATCAGGTTGGTATGGTTCGGCGGATGGAGCTGCGGCATCTGCGGTACTTCGTCGTCCTGAGCGAGGAACTGCACTTCGGGCGGGCCGCGAAACGGCTGCACATGGCGCAGCCGCCGCTGTCGCAGCGGATCCGGGACCTCGAGCGCGAGCTGGGCGTCGAACTGTTCCATCGGGGCCGGGGCGGCGTGCGGCTCACCGAGGCGGGCGCGCTGCTGCTCGAACACACGCGTCCGGTGCTCGAAGGCGTGGACAGCGCGCGGGAGGCGATGCGCCGGATCCTGCCCGGCACGTCGGGCACGCTGCGCGCGGGAATTCCCCCGGACACGATGCCCACGGTGCTGCGCACGATCGCCGCCGCGTTCGCCGCGAAAGCGCCGGAGGTGCTGCTGGAGCTGCACGAGGTGAGCACGGACGAACAGATCGCCCGGCTGCGGGAGGGCAAGCTCGACGTCGGACTCGTGCGCCACCCCTCCGACACCGTCGGACTGGAGTCAGGACCGGTCCTGTCCCGGCCGCTCGGAGTCGTGCTGCCGGCGGCGCACCGGCTCGCGGACGCGGACGTCGTGCGGCTGCGCGACCTCAACGGCGCCCCGCTGGTCATCTTCCAGCGCGAGATGGCGCCGCGGCTCTACGACCACATCCTCGCGATCTGCCGCGACAACGGCTTCCTGCCCGGCGCGATCCGGCACGCGCGCAACCCGAACTTCACGCACGGGCTCGTGCTCGCCGGAATGGGCGTGCACTTCAACGAGGAACACCCGCTGCCCGACGGCCTGACCTGGCGTCCGCTCGACGAGAACCGGCTGCGGTGGGCGAGTTCGGTCGTCTGGGTGCCGACGCGCGCCAACGACGTCATCGCGGGATTCGCCGCGGTGGCCGAGGAAGCCCTGCGGGCCGCCGGGCACGGGATGTCCACTGTGAACTGACCAGCGCCCCGGATTCAGAGCTGGGTGTCAGGCACGTCCACTTCGATTTCTTCCAGCGCACCGCCCAGTTTCAGCTGGCAGCCGAGGCGGCTGCGTCGCTCGTCGCGGGGCGCCGCGGTGCACTCGAGCATTTCGTCCTCGTCCTCGGACAGCGGCGGCACCGCCGACAGGTAGGGCTCGCGGACGTAGACATGGCAGGTCGCGCACATCGCCTGTCCGCCGCATTCGCCGACGATCCCGTCGACGCCGTTCTCCACGGCGGCACGCATGACGGTGCTGTCCGCCGCGACCGCGACAGTGCTGACCGCCCCGTCGCGGTGGAAGGTGACCTTGGGCATTCGGTTCTCCTCGAGGATTCAGTCCCAGTGCACGGGCAGGGAAAGCACGCCGCGGAAGACCCAGCCGCCCACCGTCGCGGGCCGGGCCGGATCGGGGCGCAGCCCGGGGAATTCGGCGAACAGCCGCGGCAGCGCGACGCTCACCACGGACGCGCGGGCGACCCACGCACCTGCGCAGAAATGGTTCCCCCCGCCGAAAGCGAGGTGCGGTTTGCGCGGCCGGTCGATATCGAAGACCGCTGGATCGACGAACACCGCGGGATCCCGGTTGGCCGCACCGAGCACGATGCCAAGCCGCGCGCCCCGGGGCACCGCGAGCCCGGCCAGTTCGGTGTCTCGCGTCGCCTGCCGGGGATACATGCCGATCGGCGCGACCCAGCGAAGGGACTCCTCGAAGGCATCCCGCCACCGTTGCCCGGCGAGCACCGCCGCCCGCTGCGCCGGATAGGTCAGCAACGCCCACGCCGTGGTCGCGAGCGCGTCGCGCGGTTCGTTGACCCCGCCGCCGATGGTCATTTTCACGTTGGCGCGCAACGCATCCACCGGCATTCCGGAGGAGGCGAGCACGGACAGCAGGCTGCCGTCGGGTTCGGCGCGCAGGAGCGGCAACAGTTCGTCGATCGCCTCGTCCACCTCGCGGGACGAGCGCTCCGCGGCGGCCCACACCCGCGGGTCGTCGGCGTAGTTGCCGGTGCCGTCGATGAGCGTCTGCGACCACCGTTGCAGATCCCCCTGACCGGCATTGCGGAACCCGAGGACGGCACGCAAATTGTCGGCGGCATACGGCGCGGCGAACTCGGCGACGAGGTCGGCGCCCGGGCCCGCGGCACGCAACTTTTCCGCGTACGTGCGGTAATTGCGCTCGAAGACCGCTTCCCACTGCTGTTTGACCGCCTTCGGCCGCAACACCCCGCCGTACGCTTTGCGCTCGGCATCGTGCTCGGGGTCGTCCTTGCGCAGCATGCTGTGGCCCATCGAGCGCTTCATCAACGACTGCGCTTCGTCGGCGGAAAACCGTTCCTGGTCGAGTTCGACGGTGTGGCAGGCTTCGTGGCCCACCACCAGGTAGCGATCCAGCGCCGGAACCCAATGGATCGGCGCTCGCGCCAGGAGCCGTTCGTAGATCGGGTAAGGGTCGGTGTACAGGGCGGGGATTTCCACCCGGTCCGCGGTCGGGATTTCGCGCGCCGCTGTCGTGTCGAGTGTCATCGTCGACCTCCTCGCTCCCAGCGTGAGCCAGGCCACCACGACAGGTAAAGTTCAAATAACCTGCGAACAACCACAGCTGAGGTTTGGTTATGCCTGGCTACACCCTCCGCCAGCTCGAGTACTTCGCGGCGGTAGCGGAGGCGAAGTCGATCTCGGCGGCCGCCGCGGAACTGCACGTGACTCCGACCGCGGTGGCTTCCGCGCTCACCGAACTGGAACGCGTGCTGCGCACCCAACTGGTGGTCCGCCGCAAGGCGCACGGCATCACGCTGACGCCGACCGGCCAGTACCTGCGAGAGCGCATCGCCGGCCTGCTGCGCGACGCCGACGAACTCGAACGGGCGGCCGCGGGCGGAGGCCGCGAACTCGCCGGGCCGCTGGCGCTGGGGTGCTACTCCACGGTGGCGCCGACGGTGGTCCCCATCCTGATGGAGTGGGTGCGCGACCAGCACCCGCGCGTGGATCTGTCCGTGGTCACCGGCAGCCAAGCCGAACTGCCGCAGCGGCTGCTGGCCGGCGGTCTCGATGTCGCAGTCGGCTACGACATGGCGCTGCCAGACGGACTGGACTCCGTCCCGCTGTACAGCGCCCCGCCGTACGCACTGCTGCCCGCCGCGCACCGACTGGCCGGCCGCGACACGGTACGGCTGGCCGAAC
Organism: Amycolatopsis sp. Poz14; assembly: GCF_006704225.1. Lineage (NCBI taxonomy): Bacteria > Bacillati > Actinomycetota > Actinomycetes > Pseudonocardiales > Pseudonocardiaceae > Amycolatopsis > Amycolatopsis sp. Poz14. The sequence continues at coordinate 5,809,882 of NZ_JACLHD010000001.1, read as the reverse complement.
TGGCCGACGACCCCATGATCATGCTGGACTTCCCGCCCGCGGCCCAGCACACCCGCGAACTGTACGAGCGGGCCGGGATCGAACCCCGCGTCGCGCACCGGACCGCCGATTTCGAACTGACCCGCTCGCTGGTCGCCCGCGGGTTCGGTTATTCGGTGCTGATCCAGCGCCCCACGGTGAACCGGTCGTACGAGGACCTGCCGCTCGCGCTGTGCGACCTCGAGCCTGCGGAACCGGCCGCGAACGTGGTGATGATGTGGCCCCGCGAGGTCCGCCTGAACGACCGAGCAGCCGCGCTGGTCGAGTTCGCCGCTCGCAACGCTGACCGGCTGGACCCGCGGCGGCGCGCCTGAAGGTCAGCCCCGGTCCAGGTACCGACGGATCGGTTGGCACCGCAGAGCAGCGTGCACACGCTGGACCGGCCACAACGCCCGCGTTCTCTCCGCGCCGAACCTGGTTAGATGTGCGTGAACCGCACGACAGCCTTCGATCCCTCGAGCGCGACCACCTCGAACGACAGCTTGTTGATGCTGGACGCGCCACCCTGGTTCGGCGTCTGCCCCATCGCCGACATCACCATCCCGGACGGCGAAACGGACTGAAAGTCGACCCCTGCGGACGAAACCGCGGTGATGTCCAGCGAACTCATCCCGAGACTCCTGTTGAAGCGGATGGTCACCGGCCCGGTCACCAGGATCTCGCAGTCGCCGTCGGCGCAGGCGCGCAGATTCGTCCCGTCCGCCGCTGCGGGGAACGGCGCTTTACTGGTCGTGGGCGCGGCGCTGCTCGATGCCGCGGTCGCGGTGGTACTCGCCGGGGCCGGAGACGACGGCGGCGTAGTCGTCGATGCGGTCGGCGAGCCGCCGCACGCGGAGACGGCCCCGGCCACCGTCAGGATTGTGAGGACCGTCCTGGCCATCAGGTATCGCATGCGGGAACGCTAATCCGGGTGTTCCGGGACCGGTCCCGGAACACCCGGGCCGCCGAAAAACCGCCGTGGCGGCGCGTCATCGCCCGTCGGCGGGCCCGTTCATCATGCGCAGCATGCCCAGTCCGCCGGTGCGGACGAACCGCACGACGAGCAGCCCAGCAACGGCGAGGAAGGCGATGTTCAGCCAGGCGGTGTAGTTCCACGAGATGCCCGCAGCCGCCACGATCGCCTGCCGCTGCCCCGGAATCAGCCCGGCGGCCCCGAAAAGCAGTTCGACGAGATAGCCCGCGCCGACCATCGCGGCGTAGAACGTCGCCAGCAGGACGAGCGTCATCCGGACGCCGTAGTACTTCCGGTAGATGTTCAGGATCGGCAGGATCAGCAGATCGGCGAAGAGGAACGAGACGACCCCGCCGAAGCTGATGCCGCCGTTCCACAGCACCGCCGCCAGCGGGACGTTCCCGATCGAGCACACGAACGACAGGATCGCGACGACCGGCCCGATCAGCGGCCCCCACACCGCCGAGACGACCGGGTCGCCGGAGAAGAAGAACGCCCGCCAGAACGCGTCCGGCACCCACGCGCCGATCGCGCCCGCGATCAGCAAGCCGATCAGCAGGTCGCGCAGGATCGCCGCCCACTCCATCACGAAAACCTGCGCCACCGCGGTGAATCCTTGCGGGGAAAGCAGTCTCGCCGCCGCCGAGCCCTCCGCCTGGACCGACATGTCCATCGCGGCGTGGCCTTCCATCGAACCGGCCAGCCCGCGCTCCGCCTGGTCCCGGGCCCGGTCGATCAGCTTCTTCCGGACGAACAGCCGGAACAGCACCGCGAGCAGCACGATCATGATCGGCCCGCCGACGAACTCCGCAGCGGTGAACTGCCAGCCCATCAGCAACGCCAGGATCACCCCGAGCTCGACCACCAGATTCGTGGAGCCGATCTCGAACGCCATCGCCGCGGTGAAGTCAGCGCCCTTGCGAAACAGCGAACGGGCCAGCGCGACCGCGGCGTAGGAACACGACGAGGACGCCGCGCCGAGCAACGACGACACCGCCAGCGTCCGCGGCCGCCGGTCGCCCATCAACCGCACGATCGTGGATCTGCGCACCACCGCCTGCACCACCGCGGACAGCAGGAAACCCAGGATCAGGGCCCAGAGAATCTCCCAGGCCATCGACCCCGCGAAAGCCAGCGCACGCCAGATCGCGTCCATCGCCCGAGCCTAAGCTCCGCCGGACTGTCCGGCATCGCGTCGGCAAGCACAGGCGAATCCGGCCGAACCCAGCTCCCACGACGATCATGGTGCCGGTGGGCAGTTCCCGCGAAGCGAAATGGGCACAGCCGGTCCGGACTTAGCGCCTGTTTCCGACTCGGCCGCCGCGGCACCGGTCGCATGCACGCCGCCAAACTGTCCACAATGGAGCGACCTGCGCGGCTACCGGACTGGGGAGCCAGCAGCGTCCGGTGCCGACGCGAGGGCGCGAACGACCGCGGTTTGCTTGCCCGACAAAAACTTGACGAGGAACCGGTTCAGTACCGGGAGCCGGAAGAGCCGCAACGCGGCGCGGCGGGCCAGCAGTTCCGCCCGCGATCTCGGCAGGAACCACCGTGCGCTCTTGAGGGCGGCTGCCTGTTTGTCGGCGACGACCGGACGCCACAGCCGCTCGTAGTTTTCCAGCGCATCCGGCACGGTAGCGGCGCGAGCCACTTGCTCGGCGAGCACGTACGCTCCGCCGATTCCCAGCGAGGCGCCCATTCCCGCGAGCAGCGAGACCGCGTAACCCGCGTCGCCGACCAGGACGACACGGCCGCTGCTCCACCGCGGCATCACGATCTGCGCCACCTGGTCGTAGTAGACCTCGTCGTTCGGCGGACAGGCGGCGAGAACGCGCGGCGCGACCCAGCCGAGCCGCCGGTACTCACGGCGAAGCGCGGCGACCCGGTCCTCGGGCAGCGTCGGGTCCGTCGCACGGTGGACGGCGAAAACGGCGACCCGGCCGTCCCGGAGCCCGTAGCAGCCGAGCTCGGCGCCGATGCTGTCGGAGAGGCAGAACCGGTCGCGTACCAGCGCCTGTACCTCCGGGTCCTCGAACGTGTAAGCCGCGGTGTGGAAGCCGAGGTACTTGAGAAAACTAGTCTCCGGGCCGAACACCAGCTCGCGGACGGTCGAATGCACCCCGTCGGCGCCGACCAGCAGATCCGCCTCGGATGAGGCCCCGTCGGCCGTGTCGACGCGGACGCTCCCCGCTCCGTCCGAGACGCCGACGACCTCGGCGCCGAATCGGAGTTCGACGTCTTCGGGCAGGCTTTCCCGCAGGGCCGACTCGAGATCCGGCCGCATGATGCTCAGGAGCCGTCCGCCGACGGGCTTGGCGAACGCGTCGTACCGGATCACGGCGCGCTGCCGGCCGGATTCGTCGTAGTAGCCCGCCTCCTCGACGTCGTAGCCGAGTTCGCGCAGCCGAGGGAGAACGCCCATCGCTTCCACCGCGTCGTACCCGGGTCCCATGAAGTCGATCATGTAGCCCTGCGCGCGCGGGGCCGGTGCGCGTTCCAGCACCACGACCTCCCAGCCGCGCCGCGCCAGGCACTGCGCCGCGGCCAGGCCCGCGATTCCCGCGCCGCACACGACGGCCTTCACGATCCCGCCCCGTCCAGGCGCAGTTCGACCATCGGCAACTCGGTGTCGCGTTCGCTGATCGCCGTGCCGAGAGTGTTCTCCAGAATCGTCTTGAACTTGCGCCACGCCCGCGGATGCTTGCGCACATAGACCGCCAGCGCGGCGTCCGCCTCCTTGGTGGACAGTTTCCGCGCAGTCGCCGGAGACAGGCCGCGCGCACCGCTGGCCACCCGCACCCGCGGCTCGGCGAGAAGGTTGCGATACCACTGCGCCCGGTCGCCGAAACCGGACGCCACCACGTACGTGTCGTGATCCGGGTGCCCGATGACCTCCAGCACGACGTAACGCCGGGCTCCGGACTTGCGGCCGACGTGCTCGAGCAGCAGCATCCGCGAGCCGAAAAGGAAACCGAGCCGGGCGCGGTAGAGCCAGATCGGAGCGCGCATCAGCCGCCGGTTGCGCAGCAGCCGGGCGCCCGCGCGGCCAACGGCGTCTGAAGACGGGGTGGCATTGGTCATCTGTCGACCTCGATTCACTGGTGATGGAAAGGGTTCGTCAGGCCGAACCCCGCAGGCCGTCGCGGTACACGGCGAACACCTCGGTCCCCCAGCGGCGCATCCCGTCGGCCGACAGCGGGTCGACGCCGAGGACCTCGCGCAGCCGGTCGCGCAGGATCAGCACCGCGAGGTCGTTGGCAAGCAGGAACGCCGCGCGCACATCGGGATCCGAGCCGGTGTCCGCCATTCCGGCGCTCGCCATGGCCGCCAGCGTGTCCTGGCTCAGCGCGTAGAGCTTGCCGAACAACCCCGACGCCGCCGGCCCGCCGCCGAGCAGCAGCCACCCGAGGTACCCGGGGACGGCCGAGCCCGCCGGAAGGCCGCCGGACACCGCCTCGGCCAGACTCGGCACCGCCTCCGGATCGAACGGACCGTCCCCGCTCGGGGCGACAGCCTCGGCGAGCATCGCCCCGAAAACCTGGACCACGTGCTCGTCGACCGCTTCCCGCAGCCCGTCCTTGGACCCGTAGTGCCGGATCACCAACGCCGGCGAAACGCTGGCCGCCGCCGCGACGTCGCGAACCGTCACCGCGTCCGGACCGCGCTCGCCGAACAGCCGCAGCGCCTCGTCGCGGATCCTCGCCTTCGCGGTGCGGTCGTCCGGTAGTGAACTCATGTTCATCATTATAAACAGATGTTCACTCAGCTCGCCAGGACGATGCGCCGACCCGGTTGCGGACAAATCCGAGCGCGGGCGACGCTCGCTGTTCCAGCTCGGTTCCGGAATCCGGGCATTCTTCCGGCAGTTGGCCACATACCGGAAGGCACGGCGGAGATCCACACCTGTCTCAGAGTGGTACAGAAGCCGGCCGGCGCGGCTCGATAAGTTGGCCGGATCAGGCCAGCACCGCACCGTCCGAAGGCAGCCCGTCACTGTGTTTGCCGAGCTCGGGCGCTAACCTCGGCAGACGAGCACCGCAAGTGCCGAGCCGCGCGGCAGAGGGGAAAACGATGAGTTCAGCGCGTCGGTATGACGCCTCGGAAAGACTGCGCGTCCACTTGAGCCAGTTCGACTGGTCCGGGCAGACCCCGCCTCGGCGCGCCGCGCTCGAAGCGTTTCTCCGGCTCTCGAACGCGCACGGCTTCACGACCGTGACCATGCGGATGCTCGCGACCGAACTGACCATCAAGGCTCCCAGCCTTTACGCCTATTTCCCCGGCGGACGGGACGAGATCGTCGCGGAGTCGCTTCGCTGGCATTTCTCCAAGTTCGGCTACGCGATCCTGGCGGCCGTCGACCGGACCGAGACGGCGGCCGAATTCTGGGACGCGATGGTGCGGGAGCATCTCACCCGCCAGGTCACGCTGCCCGAAAGCGATCTCTGGGACCTGCTGGTCGCCACCGACGCGGTCGTGCCCTCGCTCCCCGCCGGCCTGCACGACCAGGTCGACAGCTGGGTCGCCTATTACGAGGACATGTACCGCGCCGCGGCGATCGACATGGGCATCGATGCCGACGTGGACGAGCAGATCCGGCTCGTGCTCACCGTCGTCGAGGGCGCGCGCAGGTGGTGCTCGCCCGACACGCTGCCGGACGCCGTCGCACGCGCGATTCAGGTTTCGCACTCGCTCTTGCGCCTGCCGTCCGCGGACTCCAGTCGCGTGGGGGCCTAGTCAGCGCGCGGCGAGCCGGGCAGTCGAGCAGGATCCATCAACGATGCCAGGTGGCTGCTTCCGCGCAACGGGTCGATCTGGTTCACCTGCATCGCACAGCTGAAGCCGTCGGTGAGCACCGGGGCGTCGGCCGCGCTGTCCAAGGCCGGTCGGATCGAGTGCTCGGCCACCTTCATCGAGACATCGAAATGCTCGGCCTCGAAGCCGAAGTTGCCGGCGACACCGCAGCACGACGACGAGACCGCGACCTCCGAGACGCCCCAGTTGCGCAGCACGCGACGCTGGACGTCCGAGCCGAAGACCGCGTGCTCGTGGCAATGTGTCTGCAGCACGACGCGCTCCGGGGACGGTGCGCTCGGCTTCCAGCCGCGGGTGAGCGCCTCGTCCACCGCCGCGGCGAAGGACCGCACCCGAGCGGCGACCCGCTGAGCCGCGGGTCCGCTGACGAGCTTCGGGGCTTCGTCCCGGATCGTCGCGGCGCAACTCGGCTCGAGCACGACGATCGGCCGGTCTGTCCCGTCGTCGAAACGGTCGACCAGACGCCGGAGCCGGCGTCGCGCGCCGTCGCGCTGGCCGGTCGAGATCCACGTCAGCCCGCAGCAGGCGTCGGGAGTGCAGCCGACCGTCTCCCCGGTGTCGCGGAGCACCCGGGTCGCGGCGGGAATCACTTCGGGGCGGAACGCGCGCGTGAAACTGTCGGCGAACACGAGAACGTCCGCGGCGTCCGAGAAACGCGCCTCCTCGATGCGAAGCCGTCGCGACCGCGCTGAGACGAACGCGGGCAGGCGTCGTCGTGCGCTCACCCCCAGCCGCTCGCCGAGCCTGCGCACGAACGGATTGCTTGACACGGCGTTGGCGAGACCCGCGGTTCGGGTGACGAGCGGGAGCCACCTGGGCAGCCACCCGATGGAGTAGTGCGTGAACGGGCGCAGCTTGCCGCGGTAGTGCTCGTTCACGAGCTCCGACTTCGCTTCGGCGATGTCGACACCGGTCGGACAGTCGCTCGAGCACGCCTTGCACGACAGGCAAAGATCGAGGGCTTCGCGCACTTCTGGGCTCGACCAGCCGTTCACAGTGCTGCCCTGAGCGCGCGTCAGCTCCTGCAACACGCGCGCACGGCCGCGGGTCGAGTCCTTCTCGTCCTTCGTCGCCCGGTAGCTCGGGCACATGAAGCCGCCGGAGGTCGCGCGGCACCGGCCGACGCCGATGCAGGCGTGCGAGTTCCCGGCGGCCGCGCCCGAAGCGGGAGCTCCTTCGAGGGCCAAGGAAACTGTGAACGGCTCCGGGTCGACGATGATGCCGGGATTGAGCAGCCCTCGCGGGTCCCAGCTGCGCTTGAACGTCCGGAAGAGCGCGATCATCTCGGGCGAGTACATGACCTCGAGCAGTTCGCTGCGCGCGCGGCCGTCGCCGTGCTCCCCGGAAAGCGACCCGCCGTGGGCGACGACGAGAGCGGCAGCCTCGCGGGTGAAGTCCGCGAAGTCGCGGCGACCCCGTTCAGTGTGCAGGTCGTAGTCGAGTCGCATGTGGACGCACCCGGCGCCGAAGTGCCCGTACATGAACGCGGTGTAGCCGTACTTGCGCACCAACGGAAAGAGCTCGGAAAGGTAGTCGGCAAGACGCTCGGGCGCGACAGCCGAGTCCTCCCAGCCCGGCCAGGTCTGCACGCCGTCGATGCGCAGAGACGACAAGCCCGCGCCGTCTTCGCGCACTTTCCACAGTTTCGCGCGTTCGCCGGGATCGGTCACGACGGCGTGGTCGAGCACTCTCCCCGCGCCGCGGAGGACGCCGAGCAGCCGGGTGCAGTCCGTCGCCGCTTCCTCGATCGTGTCGGCGGAGAACTCCACCATCAGGTAGGCACTGCCGCGCGGCAGGGAATCTACGCTCGTCGCGCCGCGTCGATGCCGCATTATGTCCACAATAGACAGATCGAGTCCCTCGAGCGCGGCCGGTTCCGCCGCGAGGATGGACGGCACGTCCCGGGCCGACTCGACGGTGTCCGCGTAGCCCAAGCACAGCAAGGCGGTCGTCCGCGGCTTCGGAACCAGACCGACTCGTGCGCGCACGATGATCGCGCAGGTGCCTTCGCTGCCAGCGAGCACGCGTGCGACGTCGAAGCCGTTCTCGGGCAGCAGTTCGCCCAGGTGGTATCCCGATACCTGGCGCGGGATCCTCTGCAACTCCGTCCGAATCAGGGCGAGGTGCTGCTGCGCGAGGCCGCTGAGTGCCGCGTCGAGTTCGGCGGCGCGTGCGACGGAAACCTGGTCCCCGGCGTCGACGGCACGGATTCCGTCGCGCCCGGCGCGCAGGTGTGCTCCGTCGGCGGTGACGAGTTCGACCTCCAGCAGGTGATGCGTCATCCGCCCGTAGGCCACGGAGTGATTGCCGCACGCGTCGTTCCCGATGGCGCCGCCGATCGTCGCGCGCGATACGGACGACGGGTCCGGGGCGAAGGTCAGGCTTCCCCCGGACTGCTTCTCCACCCTGCTGCGCAGCTCGCCGAGCACGACTCCCGCGTCGGCCCAGACGGTCCGCGAGCCGAGGTCCGCCTCGTCCGTCCTGGTCATCCTCCGGGAGAGGTCGACCACCAGGCCGGAGCCGACCGCGTTGCCTGCCATGGACGTGCCGCCGCCGCGAGTGGTGGCCGGCACGCCGAGCCGAGCGCAGAGCCGAACGATCTCCCGGACCTGCTCGACGGTGCCCGGGAACGCCACCGCCGCGGGTCGCACTCGGTAGTTCGACGCGTCGTAGGAGTACTCCCAGCGGCGGCGGGACGAGTCCTCGACGTCGATCCCCTGTTCCCGGAGCTCGCGAATCAACTGGCTCGTCCCGGTGGCGACTGTCGACACTCGATGCACTCCATTCGGTCGGACCGGTCCCTAGGCTGAGCAGGCGAACGGGTCAGAGCCGCTCCCGGCCGAGTTTCGCATAGACCTCGGGGCGTTTCCTGCGCAGATACCCGGCGTACAGCACGCCGCCGAGGAACAGCGCGAAGGTGAACGCCATGAAGATCACCGTCACCAGAGTCGACCCGCCGATGAGCTCGGGGTAGTTCGCGACGGCCAGATAGGTCACCGCGCCCAGGAACACCATGCTGATCGCCGGCGCGATCACGGTGTTCCACAGCGGTTCGGACGCCTGCCGGCGACGGCGGAGGAAATACACCAGCACCGCCAGGCTCACGACGAACATGAGCAGCAGGACGTTGAAAGTGCCGCTGCCGCTGGCGATCGGGTAGATGGCGTCCGGGCTGACGCCGAGCGCAGCCAGCACAACGATTGCCAGTGCCCAGAGGAAGCCTACGGTCAGCGCGGAGACATAGGGCGAGCGGTGCCGTTTGTGCACGCGGCCGAGCACGCGCGGCAACGCCCCGTCCGAGGCGAGCGAGAAGCTGTAGCGGGCGGCGATGTTCTGAATGGACAGCATCGACGCGAGAACGGAGGTGATCAGGAAAAGCGAGACCACGTCGGAGAAAACCACCCCGACCAGTTGCGCCGCCGAGTCGTGGAACAGCCCGACGGTGTTCGTGCGCGCCGCCTCTTGCGCTCGGTCCGCGCCGAGGTACGCGATGTATCCCCACGCCGCGATCACGTAGAACAGGCCGATGCCGGCGACAGCGAGGTACGTCGCGCGCGGAATGGTCCGGTCCGGGTTCTTGACCTCGTCGCGGAAGATCACCGTCGCTTCGAAGCCGAAGAAGTTGCCGATCGCGAACAGGAGAGCCAATCCCAGGCCGGCGTCGGTCAACCACGGCATCGAGAAGCCGATTCCGTGCGCGACGCGCCCGCCGCTGGTCGCGAACGAAACCACGTCGAACGCAATGACGATCACGACCTCGAGGATCATCGCCACCGTGAGCACCTTTGCCGAGAGATCGATGCGGCAATAGGCGAGAAAGGTGGTGGCGGCAGTAATCGCGAGTGCGTACCAGTACCACGGGATGTCGGGGCCGTGCAAGGTTTTCGCGACGAACGCCTGCAGCGTCACCGCGAAGAACGCGGGTGCGAAGAAGCCGATCAGGAGATAGCCGACGTACGCCAGGAACGCGCCGCCGAGGCCGGTCGTTTTGCCGAGGCCGGCGGTGATGAAGGAGTAGAAGCCGCCGGGATTCTCGATCGAGCGGCTCATCTTCACGAAACCCACCGAGAAAATGAGCAGCATCGCCGTCATGATGAGGTAGATGCCCGGCGCGGCCTTGCCGCTGAACATCATCAACACGGGCATGGTGCCCGCGACGGTCGCCAGGGGCGAGGCGAACGCGAGCACGCTCATCACGAGCGCTCCGATACCCATGTTGCCGCGGAGCCGCAGCCCCTCGGTCGCCGCCGCCGGCGTCGCTGCTTCGGTGTTGCCCACCATAGTGACCTCGTCAACCTCGTCGTTGAGTCGCTTGGAATGGCATGACGCTAATCGTGCGTCCGCACACCTTTTTGTGCCAGTGTGAGACACTCGCCGAACGCGCCTGCCGCGTGAAGAGTTCAGCGCGTCGGCGACGCCGTGACTCCGATGGCGCGCAGGTCGACGACGTCGCGCAGCGGTTCGCCTGCCTTCCAGCGCCGCAGATTCTCGACGAAGCAGTCGACTACGCGGCCGCGCCAGCCCACCAGATCTCCCGACGCGTGCGGAGAAACCAGGATCCGGTTCCTGCTCCACAACGGACTGTCGGCGGGCAGCGGCTCCTGCTCGAACACGTCGAGCGCCGCGGCGCCGAGGTGCCCGCTGTCGATCGCGGCGAGCAGATCGTCGGCGACGACCACGGCACCGCGGCCCACGTTGACCAGCCTGGCCCCTCGCCGCATTCCGGACAGGCGGGCCGCGTCGAACATGCCTCGTGTGTCCTCGGTCAGCGGCAGCGTCAGCACGACATCGTCCGCATCCGGGAGCAATTCGTCGATCTCGCCGATCGCCGCGACGGCGCCGAGTTCGGGGTCCTGCCGGGCGGTCCGTCCCACGACGGTGACGTCCATGCCCGCGGCACGCAGGAGCAGCACGGTTTCCCGCCCTACCGGCCCGGGACCCGCGACGAGCACCTTCCGGCCGAGGATCGGTTCGGTTTCCCGGTGCTGCCACCGGTGCTCGTCCTGCAGTTCGATCGTGCGCCGGAGGTCCTTGGCGAACATCAGCAGCACGCCGAGGACCCACTCCGCGATCGGCCGTTCGCAGACGCCGCGCGAATTGCTGGCCACGATGTCGCTGTGCACGATCGCTTCGGTCAACAGCGGATCCATGCCGATGCTGGAGGTGTGGATCCAGCGCAGCCGTCCCGGCCCGACCTCGCGCAGCAGGGTGCTGCGAAAGTCGTTCAGGAACAGGATTTCGGCGTCCTCCTGGGCGGCGCGCAACTCGTCGGCGGTGCGCACGAGGACAGCCTCTGCCTCGGGTTCCAGCGCATCGAGCGGCGGGGCTTGCCGTTCCGGGGAAACGACGACGATGACTTTCGGGCGGTTCATCTGTTTTCTCCACTTCGGACGGTGTCTCGGCGGATCGCCGCAGGGTTGGCGCGGCCGATCACCAGCCGCCCTGCCACCCGCTGGTGAGGCCGTAAGGGAGCCGTTGCGGCTCTTCGTCAGGCAGCTTGTGCAGGAAGTCGAAGTCGCATCCCTCGTCGGCTTGCGTGATGTGGTCAAGGAAGAGCCGTCCGTAACCGCGGCGGTATTTCGGGGCGGGCAGCTCGACGTTCGCGAGCCGCCGTGCGATCTCCTCGTCCGCGATGTCCAGGTCGAGCCGCTGGTTCTCGACGTCGAGCACGATGGGATCGCCGTCGCGCACGGCGGCCAGCGGTCCCCCGACCGCGGCCTCGGGCGACACGTGGAGGACGGTCGTGCCGAACGCGGTGCCACTCATCCGGGCATCCGAGATCCGCACGAGGTCGCGGATGCCTCGGCGCAGGAGCCGCTCGGGGATGGGCAGCATCCCCCACTCCGGCATTCCGGGCGCGCCGGTCGGCCCGCTGTTGCGCAGAACCAGCACCGAATCCTCGGTGATGGCGAGACTCGGGTCGTCGATCCGGCGCCCGAGGTCGTAGATGTCCTCGAACACGACCGCCGGGCCCCGGTGCTTCAGCAGCTCGGGCGAAGCGGCGCTGCGCTTGATGACCGCGCCATTGGGGGCGAGCGAACCGCGCACCACCGCGATGCCGCCCGAAGCGTCGAAAGGCTGGTCGAGCTTGCTGATCACCTGTCCGTCCGGCTCCGCGGCGTCGCGGTAGCCGTCGGCCAGCGTCTCGCCGGTGACGGTGATCGCCTCGCCGTGCAGCAATGGGTCCAGCTGTTTCAGCACCGCCGAGATGCCGCCGGCGTTGAACAGCTGCTTGACGAGGTGTTCTCCCGAGGGGCGCACGTTGGCGATTCGGGGGGTGCGACTCGAGATCTCGTGGAAGCGGTCGAGCCGCAGGTCGTAGCCGACCCGCCGCGCGAGCGCCAGCAGGTGCACGACGGCGTTGGTCGATCCGCCGACGGCCATGAGCAGGGTGATCGCGTTGTCGAATGCCTGCTCGGTGAGCACCTCGCTCGGTTTGGGGCCTGAGGTGAGCGCCATCTCGACGGCTCGGCGGCCGGTGGCCTCGGCCGCCGCGGCCCGGCGGGAGTCCACGGCGGGAATCGAGGCGGTCTTGGGCAGGCACATGCCGAGGGCCTCGACCAGGGAAGTCATGGTCGACGCCGTGCCCATCTCGCTGCAGTGCCCCGCGGTGGGCTTCGCACTCGCCTCGAGGTCGTTGAAGTCCTCCTGAGTGATCTTTCCCGCGCGCAGTTCGTCGGCGTACTTCCACGTGTCGGTGCCGACGCCGAGCTGACGGCCGCGGAAATACGCGGGTTCCTGGGGGCCGCCGGTGAGCATGATCGCCGGAACGTCCGCGCTCGCCGCGCCCATGAGCTGAGCCGGAACCGTCTTGTCGCACCCGCCGAGCAGCACGATCGCGTCGAGCGGGTAGGCGCGGATGGACTCCTCGACGTCCATGGCCATGAGGTTGCGGAACTGCATCGCCGACGGTTTCATCAGGCTCTCGCCGAGCGAGATGGTCGGGAACTCCAGCGGCAGGCCGCCGGCCATCAGCACGCCGCGCTTGACGGCTTCGGCCAGCAGTTTGAAGTGGATGTTGCAGTTGACCAGCTCCGACCACGAGTTGGCGATCCCGACGACCGGGCGGTCCTTGACCGCGAACTTCGAGAAGCCTTCGGCCTGGATCGCGGTGCGGTGGATGAATCCCGTCAGGTCGTGCGGGCCGAACCACCGCGCGCTGCGGAGGTGACTGGTGTTCGGGTCGGGCATGTTCGCTGCTCCTTGCACGGGGCGTGGTGGTGATCGGCCCGCGCTGACGCGGGACGGTTCGAGCGATGCGGGTCGAACGGCTCCGCACCCGGCGAGCAGTTTCGCCGCGGCCGCAACGGTTCCGGCGGCGGAGCCCGGGATCGGCACGCACCGTTCCCGGCGCGGCGCGCCTGTTCGCCTGTGGCCGCAAGTACAGCAGCGGGGCGAGCGGCGGCGATGTTCCAGATTGACACACCGTCCGCCGCCGCTGCCTTCCTAGGCTGGCCCGCACCACGCGTCAACGAAGGAGTCGCCTTGCCAGAGAAGAACAGCATCGGAGTCGGCCTGATCTCCGTCGGGGTGATGGGGCGCCTCCACGCGCGCTCCTATCTCCAGAGCCGGCAATTCTTCCCGGAACTGCCCCAGCGGGCGGAACTCGTGATCGCCGCCGAACCGGATCCGGCCGGGCGTGCCCACGCGACCGAAGCGCTCGGATTCCGCGAGACCACGACCGACTACCGCGAACTCCTCGCGCATCCGGACGTCGACGTCGTGTCGATCTGCTCTCCGCCCTTCCTGCATCACGAGATCGCGCTGGCCACTGTCGAGGCCGGAAAGCACTTCTGGATCGAAAAGCCCATGGGCCGCAACGCCCGCGAGTCGCGAGAGATCGCCGAAGCCGCCGCCGCGGCGGGGCTGTGCACGGCGGTCGGCTTCAATTACCGGCACGCTCCCGCGGTCGCCGAGGCCCGCCGCCTGATCCGCTCCGGCTCGCTCGGACGCATCACCAACCTGCAGATCCGCATGATCACCAGCTACGCCTCCGATCCCAACCAGGGCTTCACCTGGCGGTACGAGCAGGCGCAAGCAGGCTCCGGCGCGCTCGGCGACGTGCTGAGCCACGCCTTCGACCTGGCGCAGTTCCTCGTAGCTCCGATCACCTCGGTGAACGCGGTGACCGAACGTTTCATCCGGCAGCGCCCGCTTCCCGGCGGCGGAGCCAAGGAGGTCGAGAACGAGGACTACGCCGCGCTTCTCGCCCGCTTCGACGGCGGCGCGATCGGCGTCCTCGAAACGACTCGGGTCGCCGTCGGCCCGCACGCCGAGTACATCATCGAGGTCTACGGCACCGAGGGTTCGCTGCGCTGGAACTTCGACCGCATGAACCAGCTCGAGGTCGCCGACGACGGCACCGGCTACCGCACAGTGATGACACCGACGTCGTTCGGGGAGTTCGCGCGTTTCCAGCCCAACGCGGGACCCGGCATCGGGTTCAACGACCTCAAAACGATCGAGGCGGCGCTGTTCCTCCGCTCGGTCGCTGAGGGCAAGCAGCTCGCGCCGTCCGCGGCGGACGGCTGGTCCGCCTCCGAGCTGGTGGATGTGTCGCTTCGCAGCGCCGAGTCCGGCCAATGGATCGACGTTCCCGCCGTGACCGGAGCGACCACCACTCAGCTGTAAAACACAAAGCACGCGGAAGGGGCGGGGCTCCGGGAGCTCCGCCCCTTCCGCGTCTCGCGACCGGAAAGCAGCCGCCAAAACAGAGCTGGCGCCTACTTCGCGAAGCGGTAAAGCTTCTTGTTCGCGAACTCGAGCATGCCGACCCTGCCCATCTCACGGCCGTAGCCCGATTTCTTGACTCCGCCGAAGGGCACGTCCGGACCGCCAAGACCGTTGGCGTTGATGAAGACCATGCCGACGTCGAGCTGGTCGCCGACCCGTTCTGCCCGCTCCAGGTCGTCGCACATCACGACCGAGCCGAGTCCGTAGGGCGAGGAGTTGGCGAGCTCGATCGCCTCCTCGTCGCTGGAAACCCGGTAGAGCTGCGCGACCGGGCCGAACAGTTCCTCGCTGTAGACGGCCATGTCCGAGGTGATGTCGCCGATGACGCTCGGCGTGTAGACGTTGCCCCGCGGCTCGTTGTCCCCGACGAGGACCGTCGCGCCCTGCTCGATCGCCTCCCCCACCTGCGCCTTCAGGGTCCTGGTCGCGGAGTCGGACGAGAGTGGCCCGAAATCGCCGTTTTCGTACGACTGGGCTCCGATCGCGGCGGTGAACTTCGCCGTGAACTCGTCGAAGTGCCGGTCGAGGACGACGATGCGCTTGGAGCCCATGCAGCTCTGTCCGGTGTTGTCCATGCGGCCGGCCACCGCGTGCTCGACCGCGTTGTCGAGGTCGGCGACGTCGAGCACCAGGAACACGTCGGAGCCGCCGAGTTCCAGCACGCACTTTTTCAAGGCACGGCCGGCCTGCTCGGCGACGATCGCGCCGGCGCGTTCGGAACCGGTCAGCGAGACGCCCTGCACCCGGTCGTCGGCGATCATGGCGGCGCTCTGCTCGTGGGTCGAGAACACGTTCACATACGCGCCCTCGGGGAAGCCCGCGTCGAGGAAGAGCTGCTGCAGCGCGAGCGCCGACTCCGGGCACTGGCTGGCGTGCCGCAGGAGGACGGTGTTGCCGAGGATCAGGTTCGGCACGGCGAAGCGCACGACCTGGTAGTACGGGTAGTTCCACGGCATGATCCCGAGGATCGCGCCGAGACCCTGGTACCGGAAGAAGGTCCGCAGTCCGTCAGCCACCTCGAGCTGTTCGTCGGCCAGCCACTCCTCCGCGTTGTCGGCGAAGGCGGCGCAGATCTTCGACGAGAACCGGATCTCGCCGAGCGCCTGCGGAATCGGCTTGCCCATCTCGCGGTTGATGATCTTCGCGAGTTTGTCCTGGCGCTCAAGGAAAAGCTCGGCGAGCCGGCGAGCAGGCACGGCGCGCTCGCGCACCATGGTCCGGCGGGACCACTCGTGGTAAGTCCGGTGCGTGGCGGCGAGGGCGGCCTCGATCTCCTCCGCGGTCGCCGAGGGATATTCGGCGACGGTTTCGCCGGTGGACGGATCGGTAACGGCGAAGGTGCCCATGTCTTCTCCTTCGTCTCGGGCTGTCGATGGTGCGCGGGAAAGGAACGGCTGCCCCGCAAAGGAATTCGGCGGGGCAGCCGCAGCGGTCCGGGCGATCAGGCTTCGCTGCCGGGAGCGACCGTCGGCGCGTAATAGCGCTGGCGCTCCCGTCCTTCGCGGTGCTTTTCGCCGCCTTCCAGGGTTTCGGGCCGCTGCGAAGTCATCGCGGCGCCGACGTCCCAGAAGGTGCCGTTGCCCGTGAGGTAGCGCCACGGCTCCACGTGAGCCACGACGACAGCCGGGCGTCCCTCGACCGCGCGCGCCTCCTTGAGCGCCGAGGTGAACTCCTCGATCGTCGTGGCCGACCACGAAGCGGCGCCCATGCTGGCCGCGTTCGCGGCGATGTCGACGGGAACGACGGGGCCGTCCAAGCGCCCGGTCTTCGCGTTCCGCTCGCGCAGCTGGGTGCCGAACTCGTGGCCCGGACCGCCCTTCGCGACCTGCAGCGGCCAGATGCACTGGTGCCCGCTGTTGTCGATGACCACGACGACGATCTTCCGGTGCTCCTGGACCGCGGTGATGAGTTCGGTCGGCTGCATGTAGTACGTGCCGTCGCCGATCAGGACGAAAACGTCGCCCGGTGCGTCGGGACGCGCGAGCCGATAGCCCAGGCCGGCCGGAAGTTCGTGGCCCATGCAGGAGTTCGCGTACTCGGAGAGGACCTCGGTGCCGTTCGAGGTGTCCCACGCCTTGTGCACGCCGCCGACCACTCCGCCGGAGCCGAGCACCAGCGTGTCTTCTGCGCCCGTGTACTTGTTGAGCACCTCGATCACCTGTGCCTGGCTCATGTTCTCGCCAGGAAACTCGCGCAGGTCGTTCTTGAGCACCTCGGCCGTCGTCGCGCGTCCGGCCGCGATTTCGTCGCGGTACCCCTTCGCGCTCGCGTACTCCGCTGCGGTCAGCCCCTCGTGCAATGCGCCGAGCGACAGCTTCGCGTCTCCGACGACGGGAAACGAACCCATTTTGTGCGCGTCGAAGGAACTCACGTTGAGGTGCACCAGCTTCACGTCGGGATTCTCGAACAGCGAGTGCGACGCGGTGATGAAGTCTTGCAGCCGGGAGCCGACGCTGATCACGCAGTCAGCGCGCGCGGCGATCCGGTTCGCGCCGACCGTGCCGTCGACGCCGAGCCCGCCGAGGTTGAGGTCCGAGACCGGTCCGATCCCCTTGCCGGCGTAGGTCTCCGCGACCGGGATGCCGAAGTCGGCGCTGAGCTTCGAGAGTTCGTCGCCCGCGCCTGAGTAGCGCACCCCGCCGCCGGCGATGAACATCGGGCGCTCCGCCCGGCGGATGATCTCGATCGCGTCGCGGATCTCTTCCGCGGATGCCGGCCGTCGGCGGATCGGCCAGACCCGCGGGGCGAAGAACTCTTCGGGGAAGTCGTAAGCCTCGCCTTGGATGTCCTGTGGCAGGCAGACGACGACCGCGCCGGTGTCGGCCGGGTCGGTCAGCACCCGCATCGCCTCCGGCAGGGTGACCAGCAGCTGGGACGGAGTGGTGATGCGGTCGAAGTACCGGCTGACCGGGCGGAAGGCGTCGTTGGCCGACACGTCCCGCTCCACCGGGTGCTCGATCTGCTGCAGCACCGGGTCGCCCTTGCGGTTGTTGATGATGTCCGCGGGGAAAAGCAGGACCGGGAGCCGGTTCGTGGTCGCGGTGGCGGCGCCGGTGACCATGTTGGTCGAGCCCGGGCCGGCCGAGGCGGTGCAAGCGAGGGTCGCGGCGCGGTTGTTCGCCCGGGCGTACCCGATGGCCGCGTGCACCATCGACTGCTCGTTCTTCCCGGCGAAATGCGGGAAGTCCGCTCCGTACTCGTCGATGCCCTGCGCGAGGCCGACGGAGTTACCATGGCCGAAGATCCCGTACATCCCCGGAATCAGGCGGCGGCGTTCGCCGTCGAGTTCGCTGTACTGGACCTGCAGGTACTCGACGATCGCCTGCGCGACAGTGCGCCGGCGCACGTTCTTGGTGTTCATGCGTTCTCCTGGGTCGGTGGTTCGAAACGGTGCGGCGTCGCCGGAATCGGGCCGCGGCAACGGATCCGCGAACTCGGTCAGTCGAATCGGTACGGCTCGTGCGGTCCGGTCGACGGAAGCGGGCGAGGCCGTTCGCAGGTGCTCTCGATCTCGATGTGGCGGCCGAGCTCCGACGATTTCTCAAAGGCCACCAGCACTTCGAGCACGTGGTAGGAGAAGGCGGCGCCGGTCCGGGGCTCGAGTCCGTTCCGGATCGCGTGCCCGAACTCGGCCAGGCCGATCCCGCGGTAGGCGTCGTCGCGGTGCGTGATCGGGGTTTCGCGCCAATCCCCTCCGCCGGGCGGCGTCATGTCCAGGGCCAGGTCGCGGGGCTCGCCCCGGCGCAGAATCGGCGCTCCGGAGAAGTGATCCGGGTTCGGCGCGGCGACAGATCCGCTCGTGCCGTAGATCTCCAGGTGCGGAAGGTTGTGGTTCCACACGTCCCAGCTCACGATCAGGGTCGCGGTCGCGCCGGACTCGAAGTCGATCACGCCGGTGACGTGGGTCGGGGTCTTGATGTCGATGACCCCGTCGTAGCCGCCCTTGCCGTCGGGCCGGGGGCGCGTCTCGGAGGACTGCGGAGCGCTCGCGGACACTCGTTTCGCCGGGCCGAGGAAGTTCACCAGGTTCGTGACGAGGTACGGGCCGATGTCGAGCATCGGGCCGACGCCCGGGCGGTAGAAGGGATCGATGTTCGGATGCCAGTGCTCGTAGCCGCGGTTGGCGAACGAACCGAAGACGGCGACGGGCCTGCCGATCCATCCGTCGTCGATGAGCTTGCGGCTGGTCTGCATCCCCGACCCGAGAAAAGTCGTCGGCGCGGAACCGACGTGCACGCCCGCGGCCTTGGCGGCGTCCAGGATCTGCCGCGCCTCCTCCAGCGACATCGCGAACGGCTTCTCCGACAGCACGTGCTTTCCGGCGGCGATCGCGTTCAGCGTGACCGGCGCGTGCAGCTCGGGCGGAGTCAGGTTGAGCACCAGCTCCACGTCGGGATCGGCGAGCAGCTCGTCGGGTGCGAGGGCTTTCGGCACCGAGTACTCCGCCGCGCGCTTGCGGGCGGCTTCCGCGTTGACGTCGGCGAGCGCGACGATCTCGACGTCGGGGTGGACCCCGATCTTGTCGAGGTACTGGTTGAGCACGTTTCCGACGCCGATGACGCCGACTCGGATGGGATCCATCTGTCTCACTTCGCTTCCGGGTTGCGACGCTCGTTGCGAAGCTTCCGCGTCGCAGCGTCGTCGATGAGGCCGCCGGTGATCACGACGCCGTACACGGCGAGCGCCGCTTCCGGGGTGACGCGGCCTTCGCTGAGGTCGTCGAGCACGGCTGTCGATGCCCGGTCGAGCGGATCGCCGTAACCGCCGCCGCCCGGCGTGATCGACACGACCTTCTCGCCGCGCGCCATGTCGTAGCGGCCGACAACCGGGATCTCCTTGCGATTGCCGTCGAGGGCTTCGACCCAGGCCTTCGGAACGGCTCCGTCTGCCCCGCCGCGGACACCCTTGGGCGGGTTGAACTTGCTTTCGATCCCGTAGGTGAGGGTCACGTCGTCGTCGCGGGCCTCGATCGTGACGCGCGACGCGAGTCCCCCGCGCTGCCGGCCGGCGCCGCCTGAATCCGCGACGAGCACGCGTTCGTGCACCAGGATCGGGTAGCGCTGCTCGTCGACCTCGACGCTGTCGTGGTACAGCAGGGCGCCGCAAACGGGACGCTGGTAGGTCGGCCAGCCGTCGACATACGGGGTCGCCGGACCGCCGACGCCGCCGACCAGGATCTGGTTCACGTAGGCGTTTCCGGTCCGCTCGTCGATGCCCGAGATCACGGACTTCGCCGGCGCCTGGCCGGTCGCGCCCTCGGCGGTGCCGTACCCGTCCTCGATCTGCGAGAACGCCGACTGGACGATGTTGACGACCCGGTCCGCCAGGTTCGTCGTGCCCGACGAGCACGAGTAGGGGTGCTTCGCCACGCCGACCGCGCAGCCCTCGCGCAGGAGCACCTCGAAGCGCCGGAACGTGCCCGCGTTGCTGGGCAAGGACTCCGGGAGTCCAGAAAGGATCCCGGCCAGCGCTGCCCCGGTCGCCGTCGCCCGCGTCAGGTTGAGCCCGTTCGGCAGGTTGTCGGGGTTGTCGCGAAGGTCGATCGTGACGCGGCCTTCGGTGGGCTTGACCGAGATCGTGGCCTTGACGGGAACGCCGTCGGGGCCGGTGCCGGGGAAGGGATCGTGGGTTGTCGAGCCGGTGAGCACGCGCTCCGGCAGGGTCTCGACCGCACTCGTCGCGAGACGCTCCGAGTAGTCGAACCAGGCGTCGACGAACTCGACGAGCGTGTCCGCGCCGAACTTCGCCGCGAGTTCCTGGGTGCGCCGTTCCGCGATGCGCGACGCGCCGACGGACGCGAGGTAGTCGCCGTACCACTGGTCGGGCACACGGATCCGGGAACGGCACATCCGGATGATGTCGTCGACGTCGGCGTAGTCGCGCTGGATCCGCACGCAGGGGAAGATCAGCGCGCCTTCCTCGTAGACGTCGCGAGCGGTCGCGTAGAACGTCGTCGGAAGGGCGTTGCCGCAGTCGGCCTGGTGCGCCTTGGTGACCGCGGTGAACAAGTGCCGTCCCTCGACGAAAATCGGCACGAGAATGCAGTGGTCGGCCGCGTGCGAGTTGCCCAGATACGGGTCGTTGTGCAGGAACGCGTCGCCCTCGCGGATGTCGTCGTGCAGCGCGACCATGTCCTCGCCGAGCGGTCCGGCTCCGAACACGTGCACCGGCACGCCTTCGGCGGCGGCGAGCAGCTGGTTGTCCGCGGTCAGCACGGCGCAGGAGAAATCCCGTGCCGTGTTGATCACCGAGGACCGTGCGGACCGGAGCAGCCCGCTGGTCATCTCGCGGACGATGCCGTCGAAGGCGTTCGCCAGCACCGCGAGCTTCACTGGATCGAATTCGCGTGGCACGTCACGCCTCCTTGCGCGTCAGGTAGATGTTGGAGCGGTCGTCGAGGGTCGCGTCCCACTCCGGCGGCACGACGATGGTCGTCGTGGGCTGGTCGATGACGGCCGGTCCGGCGATCTTGTCGCCGGGTCCGAGCGTCACGCCGCGGTAGCGGATGGTCTCGAACTTCGTGCCGCCGAAGGTGATCGGATCGATGCGGTGCGACTCGGGCGATCCGGCCGCGGCGACGGTGTCTTTGAGCTGTTCCGGCCGCGGCACTTCGACGCGCACGCCCCAGGTGATGATCTCGACGCGGCTTTGTGCATCGTGGGTGCCGTTGCGGCGGTCATGCTCGGTGTGGAAGGCGCGCTCGATGGTCTCGGCCGCGTCGTCTGCGGCGTCGGGCACTCCGTCGAGGTGCACGCGCAAATCCCACGCCTGCCCGGGATAGCGGGCGTCGACGAAGTAGGTGACCTCGGGCTCGCTGCCGACACGGTCGAAACGCGCTGCGAACTCGGCGGCTTTCGCGCTGATCTCCTTGATGGCCCGCGTCGCCGACTCCGCGTCGAACGCGCGGGTGTCGTTGTGCAGCGGGGAGAGGAACTCGGTGGCGATCGGCGCGCGGTGGGCGCCGTAGGCCGCCAGCACCCCGGCGGTCGCCGGGATGAGGACCGTGTCGGCTTCCAGCAGCACTCCGATCGCCGCGGCGACCATGGCGCCGGCACCGCCTCCGGCGACGATGAGCGCGCCTCGCGGGTCGACGCCCTGTTCGAGGGAGGCCTGCCGGATCGCCGTCGCCATGTGGTTGGCCGAGACGTCGAGGATCGCTTGCGCCGCCTGCTGAACGGTCATGGCGAGCGGGCCGGCGATCCGCGACTCGATCGCGCTGACGGCGGCGTCCCGGTTGAGGGTGAATCCGCCCTCGAAGCCGCTGGCGTCGAGGTAGCCGAGGACGACGCACGCGTCGGTGACGGTCGGCTCCTTCCCGCCGCGTCCGTATGCCGCGGGTCCGGGATCGCTGCGCGCGCTTTGCGGGCCGACGCGCAGCAGGCCGCCGCCGTCGATCCAGGCGATGCTGCCGCCGCCTGCTCCGATGCTCGAAACCGCGACCGAGGACAGGCCGGTGAGGTGGCCGACGAAGGGCTCGCCGAGCCACGCTTCCCGGGTGTGGCGCACCACTCCCCGCTCGACGAGCGAGACGTCGAAGGTCGTGCCGCCCATGTCGCAGACGACGACGGTCTCTTGATCGGGCGCCGCCGCCGCGCCGACGAGCGGGGCCATCGACGGACCCGAGTTGAGCAGCAGCACGGGCCGGTCGAGCACGTCGGCGACGTCGAGCACGGCACCCTCGGAGGTGACGACCAGCAGGTCTCCCCCGAACCCGGATTCCACGAGATCGGCGCGCAGCTTGCCCAGATGATCAGCCATCAGGGGCTTGAGCGACGCGTCGATGGAGGCGGCGGACGACCGACGGTACTCGCGGATCGTCGGGTTGGCCCGGTGCGAAAGCGTGTAGGGAACGCCCGGAAGGATCTCTTCGATCAACTCGGCGAGCCGGGTCTCGTGCGCGTCGTTCACGATCGACCAGAGGAACGACACGGCGACCGCCTCGACGCCCTCGTCGGCCAGGGTCGCCAGAACGCTGCGTACCTGCTCCTCGTCAAGGGGCACCAGCACGTCGCCCTCGGCGGTGACCCGCTCCCGGATCTCATACGTCAGCCGACGAGGGATGTACGGGCCGGGGTAGGCGGCTTTCGAGTCGAAGGCGTCTCGGCGGCCGCCTTCGCGCAGCAGAAGGGTGTCGGCGAAACCGTCGGTGACGAGCAGCGCGGTCTTGGCGACTTTGCCGGTGAGCACGGCGTTGGTGGCATGCGTGGTGCCGTAGACGATCACGTCGGCGTCGCGCAGCACTTCGTCGCCGTCCCAGCCGACGGACCCGGCAGCACGGCGTACCGCGGCCTCGAAGCCGGTGAACACCCGGTCGTAGGTGGTGAGCGCCTTCCCGGCGGCCATTTCGCCGCGGTCGGAGCCGACGACCACGTCGGTGAACGTGCCGCCGGTGTCGACGGCGATGCGGTACCTCGTTCCGTGACCGCTGGAATGCTTCTGAGCGTCGGTCATCTTTCTTCCATGTCTGTCTGGGCTGCGGGTGGATGCGATGTAGCCGCGGCGGAGTCAGGCGACCTGGTTGCTGAGGACGCCGACGCGTTCCACGTCGATCTCGACTGTGTCGCCGGGCTTCAGCCAGATCGGCGGAGTGCGCTTCGCGCCGATTCCTTGCGGGGTGCCGGTCGCGATCACGTCGCCCGGCTCGAGCGTGAGGAAACTCGACAGGTACGAGACGATCCGGGCGATCGGGAAGATCTGGTGCCGGGTGTTGGAGTGCTGCATCTCCACGCCGTTGACGCGGGTCACGAGTTCGAGTGCCTGCGGGTCGCCGATCTCGTCGAGCGTGACGAACGCCGGGCCCCACGGGGTGGAGCGGTCGACGGTCTTGCCCGCTGTCCACTGTGTACCGCGGTGCTGCAGGTCGCGGGCCGAGATGTCGTTCAGCGGGGCGAGCCCGGCCACGTAGCCGAGCGCCTCTTCTTCCGGCACGTGCCGCGCCGCGCGCCCGATGACCGCGGCCACCTCGCCTTCGAAGTCAAGGTTCGCGCTGACGTCGGCGCCCTGGATCCCGTCCTCGGGTCCGACGAGAGTCGCCGCGAACTTCACGAACACGTCGGGGTATTCCGGCAGCGCGCGACCGGTCTCGGCGACGTGGTCCCGGTAGTTCAAGCCGACGCAGAGCACCTTCGCCGGATCCGGCACAGGGGTGGTCAACCGCACCTCGGTGCGGGGACCGACCCGAGTGCTCGGGTTCCGCTCGACCAAGCCCGCCACGCCGATCGAGAACGCCTCGATTTCGTTGCCGTGCAAGGACAAAAAATCCCGGACGGACGACACCGGCAGCGCACCGGCCGCCTTCAGCAAACCCTCCAGGTCGAACACCGCGTCGTCGAGGAGCACCCCGCCTCGCGTGTCGCTCCCGTCGCGATAGGACACCATTCGCATCGCTTCCGCCCTCTCAGTTCCGCTCGCCGGCAGCGACGGCGAGCACGGCGTCCGCGAGGCGGTCCGCGATCTCGTCGGCAACCGTCTTGTCCATCGGGGTCGACAGCGACAGCAGGTTCGCCGGCGAGCCCAGCAGCCCGCGGTCGTAGGACTCCCACCAGAGCCGGTGTTGCGTGTCCGCGTCGACCTTCTCGGAGCCCGCGGGAACGGCACGGAGCAGTGAGCCTTGGCCGCGCACCTCCCAGCCAACGTCCGCGACGCGGGCCTGGACCGATTCGCGCGCGGCGTCTCCGAGGCTGTTCAGCCGCTTCACTTCCGACTCGCTGTAGATGCGCAGCGCCGCGGTGCCGGCCGCCATGCTGACCGGGTTTCCGGAGAAAGTTCCTCCGTGCGGCAGGCTTCCCGGCCGCGTCGGGTCCACTTCGGACATCAGCTCGCCGAGACCGGCGACCGCGCCGACCGCGAATCCCCCGCCGATCGTCTTCCCGGTCGTCAGGAGATCCGGCGAAACGCCGTACTCGCCGCTCAGGCCGTGCGGGCCGAGCCGCAGGCTGATGACCTCGTCGATGATCAGGACGATCCCGTAGCGAGTCGCGAGCTCCCGTGCCGTGGTCACGAAATCTTCGGAGATGCGCAGCAGCCCCGCGCGATTCGGCAACAGGTCGAGGATGATCGCCGCGTAGGCGTCCGGCGCTGATTCGATCGCCTGGCGGAGGAACTCGGTGTCGTTCAGCGGAACTCGCGTGACGTCGTCGGTGACCCCCCGGGGCACACCGCGGGTGTTGGCCGCGCCGCCGGCGGCGAGAGCGACCTCCGACGTGCCGTGATAGCCGCCCTTGGTCACGATCACGCGCTCGCGGCCGGTGCTGCCCCGGGCGATCCGGATGGCCGACATGACGGCCTCGGTGCCGGAGTTCGCGAACCGCACCTGGTCGAGATCGGGCAGCCGGGACAGCAGGAGATCGGCCAGCTCCCACTCGTAGAGGTTCGGAATGCCCCAGCTCGCTCCCGACGACAGCGCTTTGGTCGCCGCTTCCGTGATCTCCGGGTGGGCGTTGCCGTGGATGAGCGAGGTGAAGTTGTTGTTCGCGTCGATCAGCTCGCGGCCGCGGTCGTCCCACACCCGGCAGCCCTGGCCGCGGACGGCGTACGGGCTCGGAGCGCCGGTGTAGTACGTGGATCGGCCGTAGCCTCCCGGCAGGAGCGGAAAGCCGCGCGGGCCCCGGCGCAGGTGCGGATCCACCATCGGAGCACTGCTGGTGACCCGGTTGGTCTGAGTGTTCGTCGACACGTCAGTCTTCCCCCTTCTTCAGTTCACGAGGTCGATGAGAGGGCGCCCGGTGAGCGCGAACCGCGCTCGTTCGACCGCGCCGTCCTGCAGCGCCCCGGTCGAACGGTTGGAACGCCAGGCGATGTGCGGCGTGAGAATCGCGTTGGGCGCGGACCGCAGAGGATTGTCGGCAGCGACCGGTTCCTGCGAAAAGGTGTCGATGCCGGCGCCGGCGAGGTGGCCCGACTCCAGTGCCGCAGCGAGCGCTGCCTCGTCGATCAGCCCGCCACGCGAGACGTTCACGACCACGGCGCCCTTGCGCATCCGCGCGAGCACGTCCGCGGACACCAAGTTCCGCGTGTCGTCGTTCAGCGGGAGATGCAACGAGACGACGTCGGAGTTCTCGAGCAGGTGCTTCAGGTCGCTGAGTTCGACCGGACCGTCGGTGATGAACGGGTCGTAGCCGCGTACGCGCGCGCCGACCGCGGAGTACATCCGCGCCACGTGCTGACCGATCCGGCCGAGGCCCACGACTCCGACGTCGAGCTGCGAGAGCACCGGGGTGTCGTAACCGATGACCCCGGCCCAGCCGGAATCACGGATAGCGGCGTCTCCCGCGGGAAGCCGGCGCGCGAGCGCCAAGCCCATCGCGAAGGCATGCGACGCGACCTCTTCCGACGCCGTGCCCGGGACGATCGAAACCGGGATGCCCGCCGCCGCGGCGGCTTGCACGTCGATGTTGTCGTAGCCCATGCCGTAGCGGATCACCGCGCGGCACTTCTTCATGACCGGGAATTCCTCGGCGGTGAGCCGTGCGTAGGGCGTGACCATGACGACCTCGGCGTCGGGCAGCCCCGCGCGGAACGCGTCTCCGTCAGCCGCCGCCACGAGTTCGTAGCCGAGTTCGCCGGCGAGCGCGTGCTCGCGATCCAGATCCGGGAAATGGTGCGGGGCCACCAGAATGGTTCCCGGCTCGTCGCTGTTCATGTCGTGCCGTCCTGTTCGCTTCGGGACCTCGTCGTCACCCGATTAAAGTCCGGCGCGAGCGCGCTTTTCCGTCCCAGATCGACACACTTCGCCAGGTCGTGTCCGGGCACGGCGAAACGGCCCGGATCCCCGTGGGGCCAGGCCGTTTCGCCGTCCGGTCAGAGTCCGGTCAGAGGTCGAAACCCCGATTCCGGAAATAGTCCATGCGGCGGTAGAAAGTGGAACGCCCGATTTCGAGGATCTCGGCGGCGAGCCGCCGGTTGCCGTTCGCCTCCCGCAGCGCACTGCGGATCTCGACCAGTTCCGCGTCCTCCAACCGCGACAACCGCCCCTTGGTCAGCAGCCGGTGGAAGTCCTCGGGCAGATCGTTCTCGCCGACCTCGATCCCCCGGGATCGCCTGACCGCGTCCGAGACCACTTGGCGCAACTGGGCGGTGTTGCCCGGCCAATCGGAGTTGGTGAGGGTCGCGACCAGCTTCCGCGAAAGCCGACGATCGCCGTTCTCCTTCGCGATCGCCCGGGCCAGCAAGGGAATGTCTTCCCGACGCCTCCGCAACGGGGCCAGCACGACCTCGAGCGCCCCGCCGGCGTCGGCGATCACGCGAACGGCGTCCGTGCCGTTCGCGGCAGTGATGATCGCGGTGTCGCGCGCACTGCCGCGCAGCCGCGCGGCGACGTCGCGTGCGTCGGAAAGTTTGAGTTCGTCAGCGTGCGCGATGCAGAAGACGGAGCCGGGCCCGGCGATCGCCTCCCTGATCCGGGCGCTGGCGTTCGCGTCCCGTGCATCGACGCGGATCACGCCGTCGAGAGTCCCGGCGATCGCCTCGACCAGCCGCGCTTTGCCGCTGCCCGGTTCTCCGAGAACAGCCACGGACCGGCGCTGCTCGACCGCGGTCCGCGCCGAGCTGACTGTCTGCCGCAACGACATGCTCTGTCCGTCGATGCCCTGCGGCAACTGGTCAGCGGACGAGGAAATCTCTGGTGCCGAAACCACCGGATCCCCGTGCATCCGTGCCCGGCGCACGAGTTGGGGACGCACGACCGCGACAGCGCCAAAACCCGCGCCGGGCAACTCCACTGGCGAAACCTCGATGCTCGCCGGTCCGAAACCGGTCAGCATCACCTCCACGCTCGAACCCTGTCCCGACGACATCACGCCCGTGGCATAGCCGGTGAGGACGGAAAGATCAGCACCGTCCAAGGACGACGTCGCCGCGGCGTTCATGAACGAATGCTTGCCGTCGGTCACGAAAACAGCAGCTTTCCCCCGGCGACGCGACACGGTGAGATACTCGCGAAGGAGCGTGCGCTCGCGCGACGACATCCGTGTCTCGAGATCGCGCTCGATCCGCGACGCGATCCCTTCCAGCGTCAACAACGTCGACGACGGCTCGAGACCCTGCACCTTGGCGGCGGGCAAGGTCAGCCCGACCACCGCGCGGACCCGGTTGTGAAACGGATCCCGGACCAGCGAGGCGAAGCACCAGTTGCCGCGCATGTCCTCGCGGAAGTGCTCCTCGGGCGCGAGCCAGACCCCGCGCCCCTCTTCCAGCGCGACCCCTTCGCCGTTGCTTCCGCAGCTCGCTTCCAGCAGCGAGTAGCCGGGCGGGAAATCCGCGTCGCCCCGCAGGAAACCGGGATTGACCAGCACGCCGTTCGGCGAACTCAGGCTCACGTGCCCGCCGATGTCCGCCACGACGTCGTCGAGCTTCCGCAAGTGCGGCTCGGCAGCGAGGACGGTGCGCTCGTCGACCCGCCCTTCGTCGTGGTACCCGCGGTCGACCTGCGCGTCGACCCCCGCGGCACGGCTGCGCTGCCATGAACGGGCGACCACCGGACGGAGCCGCGAGAGATCATCGGTGGCGTGGCTCAGGAACAACTCGCGAATCTCGGTCACGCGATGCGGTGCCGACGAAACGCTGTGCGTGCGCGAGGTGACTGGCACGGTGCTGACTTCCTTGTCGACGATGCGTCCAGGGCCTGATCCTAACACCCGTTAGGTACAGACTGTCCATACTCGTTTGACCAGCAGTTCAGGCAGCGTTCGCGACCGATCGACTCGACGGTGTCGAGATCTCGATGCTTGAGGGCAAGGTTCGGAGGCCCCGGAGTCTTCGACCGCTCGCCGGACCGGGCCCTGGGGGCGGAAGGCCGAAAGCAGAGCCTCGGAAATCACGAACCGCGCGGGACCACGAGCTCGGTCTCGGGGCTCAACCGGTCATTCGCGATCAGGACCGTTTCGCGTTCACCCAGATCGCGACTTGGGTCCGATTGCCGAGATCGAGCTTGTTCATGATGTGCTGGAGATGAGTCTCGGCGGTGCGCTGCGCGATGACCAGCCGCGCGGCGATCTCGCGGTTGCTCAGCCCGGCCGCGACCAGCCGGGCGATCTCCGATTCGCGCCGGGTCAAGGGTGCGAGCGCCGGAGGGCGGCCGGATGACGCCGGGCCGGGTTCAGGGCGCGTCGGGTCAGCAGCAGCCAGGATGTGCCGCGGGTTCCGCTGTTTCCCGGCGGCGAACGCGTTGTCGAAGTCGGCGTCGCTGAGCGCGTCGCGCGTTGCTTTGACCATTTCCCGGTGCGGCATGGCCACCGCGACGTCCGGTTCGCTGCCGCACCGCTCCCACAGCGCGGCAGCGGTGCCGAACAAGCCCGCGGCCCGCCGCGCGTCCCCTCGTTTCGCCGCGACCCAGGCGAGTCCGTCGACCCGGTAGGCGGCCGACAGCACGTCGGGGCCTTGCAGATCGATGTGCAGCGCCTCCCGCAGCGCGCGCTCTCCGGCGTCGAGGTCCCCGCCCAGCCAGACCTCGACGACGCCCAACCCGAACAACGCCATCGAGCGATACCGCTTGTCTCCCGCCTCCGCGCACATCCCCCGCATCCGCCCCAGCAGGTCCCTGGCCCCGGCGAGATCTCCCCGGTACGCCATGGCGATTCCCTGGAGGAACATCGGATGCATCTGCCGACGCGGGTCGCCTCGTTCGCCGAACATCCGCACCGCCTCGGCGGCGTGTTCCAAGACGCCCGGTTCGACCACGAGCATCGCCACGAAAGCTTCGGCGTGGGCGACAAAAGGCACCGCGTCCTCGTCCCCGGCGGCCGCCGCCAGATCGAGCCGCTGGCGCGCCCGCGGCACGTCAGCGTGCAGTGTCGCGCACAAAGCCGCGATGGCCTGTCCCCGCGCCCGGCCCGGCGCGTCGGGCGCGACTGCCGACAGCGAGCGGTCGATCCACTCCCGCAGTTCCCGGGCCGCGCCGCGCGCCGCCCAGTATTCGACCAGGCAGGTCGACATCCGCAACGCGACCAGTGCGTCCTCGGATGTTCGCAGGGACCACGACAGGGCGGCCCGGATGTCGGCATGCGACTCCGACAGCCGGGCGAGCCAGTCGTCCTGCCCCGGCCCGAACCATTCGTCGCCGGCCTGCGCGAGCAACCGGTCGTGATGGTCGCGGTGCCGGCGCGCGAACAACTCCGACGTTCCGGAAGCGGCCAGTCGCTCCTGCCCGAACTCGCGCAGTACGTGCAGCATCCGGTAGCGCATCCGGGTCTCGCCGTCGACGCGCATCAGGACCGACTTGCCGACCAGGCCGTCGACAGCGTCCAGCACCGCCGCCCGGTCCAGCGCGGGACCCTCGCCGGCACCGCGGGTCTCGGCGAGTTCCTCGGCAGCGGACAAGTCGAAGGGGCCCGCGAACACCGAACAGCGCTCCCACACCGCACGTTCGGCGCCGTCGCACAAGGAATAGCTCCACTCGACGGCGGCGCGCAGAGTGCGATGCCGGTCGGGCAGCGTCCTGGCGCCGCCGGTCAGCAGCGTCAGGCTCTCCCCGAGCCGCTCCGCGATCTGCCGCGGCGACAACGTGCGCAGGCGGGCCGCGGCGAGTTCGATGGCCAGGGGAAGGCCGTCCAGCTGCCGGCACACGCTCGCCACGTCCCGGGTGTTGCTCTCGGTGAGCCGGAAGGACGGCACCACCGCCGAGGCCCGGTCCGCGAACAACCGGACGGAGTCGGAGGCCAGCGCCTCGTCCGGGCCGGCGACATCATCGCCGGGAACAGCCAGCGGGGCGATCGGCAGCACGCACTCCCCCGCGATGTCGAGCGAGCACCGGCTGGTCGCCAGGATCACCAGATTCGAACAGCGGCGCAACAGCATGGCGGCGAACGCGGCGCACCCGTCGACGAGGTGTTCGCAGTTGTCCAGTAAGAGGAGGAGCTGCCGCTCGCGCAAGTAGGCCAGCACCGCGTCCTGTGCGCTGCGGTCGGCCGTGTCGTGCAAGCCGAGGCCGTCGGCGACGGCCTGCGCGAGCAGGCTCGCGTCCTGCAACTCGCCGAGCGGAACGATCGCGACGCCGTCCGGGAACGCCCGGGTGAACGCACTGGCAGCTCTCCCGGCCAGCCGGGTCTTCCCCACGCCGCCCGGCCCGGTCAGGGTGACCAGCCGGTACTCGCCGAGCAGCCGCCGCACCTCCTCGCCGGCGTCGGCGCGCCCGACGTAACTCGTCAGCTCCGCCGTCCCGGCCGCGCTGTCCGCCATCGCTCCCACTCCCGCAGCTGTCCAGGTCCAGCCCATTTGATCGAAACCCGCGGCCGTTGTCCACGCGGGAGGACCGGGTCCGGCAGCCCATTCGCCCGGGGTGCGATTAGCACGTCAGCTGTGGTCGCACCGCCGCGGACCTTCGGATGTGCACTGATTCGGCGACGGAGCGGCGCCCGCGGTCTCCCGGGCCTGGTCTTCTTTCCGCGCGGCTGGTCACCCGGCCGGCCGGAGCTTGCGCGCCCGCAGCGAAATCTCGAGGCCGAACCGCTCCTCCGGATCGTGGAGCCGGTCGCCGAAGAGCGTGGTCAGGGTCCGCAGGCGGTTCCTGACCGTCTGCGGGTGCACGCCCAGGATCCCGGCGATCTCCGGGGCGCTGCCGCTCGTGGTGAGAAAGGCGAGCAAGGTCTCCGCCGCCCGCTCCCGTGCCGTGCGCGTGAGGACTTCGAGCGGCGCGAGGCTGCTCGTTTCCAGCGCCGAGCGCAGGACATCGTCGGCGAGCAGCCAGTGTGTGGTGAGGTGGTCGTCCCAGCGCACGGCGCGTGTGTCCGGGAGTACGCCGCGGCGAAGCAGGCTCAGGGTGCGGCGAGCCCAGCGCAACGACCTGGCGGTGTCCTCCGGGACGACCTCAGGTCCGATCGCGGCGCGGACCCCGAAGTCCGGCACGGGCGCCGCGGCGGGCAAGGCCGCCCACGGTTCCGGCCCACACAAGTCGCACAGCACCCCGTCCGCGATTCGCGGTTCACCGACGTCGAGGGCCACCGCGACGACGGTGTCCGGGAGCCGCCAGCCCGCCTGCCGGGCAAGCTCGTCGAGCGCCGCCGGCCGAGACTTGCCGAGTTCGGCGAGCAGCCGGGCGCGGGCACGCCCGCGATCGCCCGCGACGGCGGCACGCGCGCCTTCGGAGGCCAGCCGCGCGATGGCGTCGACCCCGGCCAGCAAGCGTTCGACGGCTCCGGCGAAGTCCGCCGAACGGACAAGCACCGGCAGCGCTCGGCGGGCGCCCGCGGTGAGCGCGCGATGCAGCCGGTCGAGATCGCCCGTTGCCCGCAGCTCTGCGGCGCCGAGCGCACGGAATGCCCCGGCACCCAACGGGGCCGCGCCGGTCGGCGTGCAGCCCAGGACGAACGCGAGGAACCGCGTCGCACCGCGGTCGAGCAGCCGCGCGGACTCCGGCAGCCGCCAGCGGACCTCGTCCAGCACTGCCTGCGCGGCCGGCTCCTCGGTGAGCATGTCCGGATCGTCGCCGCCGGGATCGACCGGAAGCGTCGTCGAAACTACGTATTTTTGCGCGCCTGCGCAGAATCGCCGATGCGGGCCGGGCGGCGCCGCCGCCAGACTCCGTGCGTTCGCACCGTCGCGATCTTGAGAAAAGGTGATCCGGATGCGCTTTGCCCGTCCCGCCGGCCTGTTCGCAGCCCTCCTCGCGAGCACCGGCCTCCCGGTCCTCGCCAGTCCCCCGGCCGGAGCCGCCGCCTGCACCGACGTAGACGTCGTCGTCGCGCGGGGCACCGGCGAACCCGGCACTCTCGGGGTGATCGTCGGCGGCCCGGTCTTCGCCGCCTTGCGAGCCAGCCTTCCCGGGAAGTCCGTGAGCTCCTACGCCGTCGCGTATCCGGCCAGCCTGCAGCCAGATTCCGCTTCGCGGGGAAACCAGGACCTCGTCGACCACGTCACCAGCCAGGCCGCCGCGTGCGGGAACCAGCGGTTCGTGCTCGTCGGCTATTCGCAGGGCGCGAACGTCGTGGCGAACTCCGTGGGCATCAGCAGCGACGGGGCCCTCGTCGGCGGCCCCATCGTCGCGACCCTCCCGCCGGAGGTCGCGCCCCGGGTGGCCGCGCTGCTGACCTTCGGACCGCCGATCGCCAAGCTCGGCAAGCACATCACCGGCGAATACCAGGACCGGACCGAGGAATTCTGCGCGGCCGGGGACCCGATCTGCCGCCCGGACGGGACGAACATCCTCGCCCACCTCAGCTACTCCCTCAAGGCGGGCGAGGCTGCGGCGTTCGCCGCCGCCAGGGTCGACGACGGCCAGTAAGTCCGGTCGGATCGTGACATGCTGGCACCATGACCAGCCGTGGCGACGACCTTCCCGTGTTGGTCATCGACGGAGCCAACTTCTCCGACTTCGCCGGATTCACCCGCGAGTTCTCTCGCCTCCTCGACAACTACACCTGGCACGGGAATCTCGACGCCTTCAACGACGTACTCCGAGGCGGCTTCGGCACGCCCGAGAGCGGTTGGATCCTGCGATGGCTCAACTCGAATGCGTCTCGTGTCGCACTCGGTTACGACGCGGCGATCGAGCGGCTGAACCAGCTCCTCCTCACCTGCCATCCATCGAACCGTTCGACCATCGCGGCCCGGATCGCCGCGGCAGAGCGTCGCGAGGGCCCGACGCTGTTCGACGAGATCGTCGGCATCATCCGCGCGCATGGCCCCGGCGGTGACGAATCCGAGGACGGCATCTTCCTGGAGCTGGCCTGACAGCTAGCCGGATCGCGCCGTGGTCAACTCTGGCCGCACTTTCTGTCCAACGTCGTGCGGATCGTCGGCAACGCGCACCGGCTGGGATCACGCGGGGCGACCGAGACTCGCGTCCGTCGATGCGACCGGCAGTCCGGTGAGCCGGATTCCGGCGTGCGTCTTGTAGCGCCGGTTGACGCCGACCAACAACGCGGTGATCCGTTCGCAAACACCGCTCAGGTCCAAGGGACCGCAGTCGACCGCGCGCAATCCGCGGATGCTTTCGATGAGGCCAGCGGCGACCGCCTTGTCGGCGCTCCGGTCGCCGCAGATCAAGACGTCCTCGTCGAGGCGCTGTCGGAGATCCTGCAGGGTAGCGGCGCTGACCGTCTGCATCGCGGAGACAACCGAAACGCCGGTTGGAAGCAGGTCTTGGGCCTGTTCGGCAGCTGAGCCCGCCCACGGCGTGATGGGCCGAAGGCCTCTGCGCCCTGCCACCATCGGCGCGGTCGTGTCGATCAGCAGCTGCCCCGGTCGGATGACCTTGGCGAGGGACCGCAGTGTCTCGACGTGGGCGCTGAACGGGACCGCGATGACGACGACCGGCGCTCCGTCGATCATCACGGCGTTCTCACCGCCGGATGCTCGTGGCAGCTGCGCGGCAACGGCTTGCGCGGCGTCCGCGCGGCGGGAACCGATGCGGACCTCGACACCGGCGTGCGCCCACCGCGTCGCGAGTCCGAGCCCGAGCGCCCCGGTGCCGCCGACGATGGCGACGCGCTGGGGCGGCCCGTCGAGCCGTGACGCGACCTGAGGGGATGTCATGGGAGCTCCTTCGATCTCGGACTGGTGGTTCATTCGCTGAGCGGGTGGTCCTGGCCGTTCCGCGCGGGTCCGACCCAGACGCTCTTGACGTTGGTGAACTGCCGGATCCCGAAGACACCCAGTTCACGCCCGTAGCCGCTGCGCTTGATGCCGCCGAAGGGCAGACGCGGGTCGGACGCGACGATGCCGTTGACGAACACCGCGCCTGCGGCGATTTGGGGCACGAGGAGGTCCGCGCAGTCGAGGTCGGACGTCCACAGGGCCGCACCGAGACCGAACTCGGTGGCGTTGGCGATCGCGACGGCGTCGGACGCGTCCTTCGCCCGGACGACCGCGGCGACCGGTCCGAAGGTCTCTTCGGCCGCGACGGCCATCTCGGGGGTGACGTTGTCGAGGACGGCAGGCCGGAAATAGAAGCCCCGTCCCTCCGGCGCGGTGCCGCCGGTGACGAGCCTGGCACCCGCCGAGACGCTGCGGCGCACCTGGTCGAGCAGGTCCGCGCGGATGTTCTCCCTGGCCAGCGGGCCGACCCGCACGTCGCGGTCGAAGGGGTCGCCGACGGTCAGCGCGGCGACGCCCGCGGCGAACGCCTCGGTGAACTCCTCGGCGACGGCGTCCTCGACGATGAAGCGCTTGCCCGAGATGCAGCTCTGTCCGGAATTGAGCGTCCGCGCTGTGACGGCGGCGGCCGCGGCGGCAGGGATGTCAGCGTCCGCCAGGACGATGAACGGGTCGGACCCGCCGAGTTCGAGCACCTGCGGTTTGAGGTGCGCGGCGGCCATCGCCGCGACCTGCGCGCCGACTTCGGTCGAGCCGGTGAGGGTCAGGGCGTGGACGCGGTCGTCGGCGACCAGGCCCGGCACGGCGTCCGGACCGGCCAGCAGCGTGGTGAAGAGCCCGGCCGGGCAACCGGCTCGCTCCCAGATCTCGGCGATCGCGAGAGCGCAGCGCGGGACGTTCGACGCGTGCTTCAGCACCGCGCCGTTGCCCGCCAGCAGTGCGGGCGGCGCGAACCGGAACACCTGCCACAGCGGGAAGTTCCACGGCATCACAGCGAGCACCAGGCCCAGCGGCTCGTAGGCGATGTGGCTGCGCGCGGCGGCGGTCTCGACCGGCTCGCGGGCGAGCATCGCCGGGCCGTGCTCGGCGTAGTACTCGCAGCACCAAGCGGACTTCTCCACCTCGGCTTCCGCCTCGGCGATGGGCTTGCCCATTTCCTCGGTGATCAGCGTGGCGAGCCGGTCCCGGTCGGCGCGCAGGACGGCCGCGGCTCGGCGCAGGTGCTCGGCGCGGACCTCGATCGGAGCGGACCGCCACCGGGCGGCCGCGCCGGTTGCCCGGGCGAGGGCCGCCTCGATCTGGTCCGGGGTGTGCGGGTCGAAGCGACCCAGGACCTCTTCGGTCGCGGGGTTGACGGAGGTGATCTGGCGAACGGACATCGCGGGTGTCCTTCTCGATTCGGCGCGCGAGCGCGGCGGGATCGGGGTGGCACGGCCTGGACGCCGCGCCACCCCGGGTGGGGGAAGATCAGGCGACGGCCTGACGGCTGACGAGTTCGGGGTCCGGCCCGCTCCACAGCACGTCGTCGGCGGCGACGCGCTCGTGCGCGGCGGTCGACTCGAGCGCGTCGAGCACCTCGCGGGCCACGCGCAGGTACCAGTCCGCGACCTCGGCGGGGTAGTCGGCGTAGCTGCCGTTCTCCCGCAGGACCGGGCCCTCGACGGTGGGGATGTCGGTACGGCCGTCGTAGTCGACCGCGTACGGCTTGCCGAGCTTGACGGCGGTGGGCGCGTCGATCGTGGCGTCGAGCTTGACCCACCGGCCGTCGACGAACGCCTCGCCGAGCGAGTGCCACGGCAGAGGACGTCCGACCGGCCCGCCCCACAGCACGCGGACCTCGGGCGAGAGGAACTCCATCTCTGGGGCGTCCAGTGCCTGGAAGGCGACGCGCGCCGGGATGCCGGCGGCGCGGGCCAGCGCGACGAACGAACTGGCCTTGCCCATGCAGAACGCGACGCCGTTCTCGAGGACGTCACTTGCTGCCGCCTGCCCCTTTGCGAGGTAACGGAACGAGGCGAGGATGTCGTAGGGCAAGTCGCGGACATGGTGGTAGATGCGGCCGAGACGCTCGACGTCGGTCGTGGCGCCTTCGGTGATCCGGCGCGCGGTCTCGACGACGGTCGGGTGGTCGGAGTCGATGTACTCGGTCGGTCGCAGGTACTCGGTCCCGGTCGTCCGGGCGGTCACGTCGGAGGTCATCGTGCGGCTCGCTTTCAGCGGGTGTGCGCGGAGGTCTGGGCGGTGCCGAGGTGCGGAAGGATCTGCTCGCCCACGACGTCGAGATAGCCGGAGCCGGCCACGTCCGGGACGGTGAACAGGAAGTGGCCGATCCCCGCGGCCTGGTACTCGCGGATCTGCTCGACGCAGGACTCGGCGGAGCCGGTGATGAGGCCGCTCTCCGGGATGGACTTGAACCGCGCGCGCAGCTGCTGCTGGACCGCGGGCGACTCGGTGGGGGCGAGCAGCGTCGTCACCGACAGCTCGAGGGTCGAGGGATCGCGATCGATCGCCTCGCACTCCCGGTCGAGCAATTCCCGGCGCTCAGCGCATTTTTCGGCGGGCCACCACCGGACGTTGACGCCGTTCGCGTGCCGGACGGCGATGCGGCTGACCCGCAGCCCCTCGCCGCCGATCCACAGCGGCGGATGCGGCTTCTGGACGGGCGGCGGGTCGCAGATCGCACCGTCGATCGTGTAGAAGCCGCCGCTGAACCGGGGGTTGGCCTCGGTCCAGACGCTGCGCATCACCTGCAGCGACTCGGCGAGCGCCGAGACGCGGTCACCGGTCGGCGGGAACGGGATCCCGTAGGCCTCGAACTCCTGCTGGAACCAGCCCGCTCCCAGCCCCAGGTCCACGCGCCCGCCCGAGATCACGTCGAGGGTCGCGGCCATCTTGGCGAGGACGGCGGGATGGCGGTACGAGTTGCACAGCACGCTGGTGCCCAGGCGCAGCGAAGTCGTGTCGCGCGACAACGCCGACAGCGCCGTCCAGCACTCCAGGAGCGGGATCGACGACGGACCCTGCGCCGCGGGCGCGGCACCGCTGACGTCGTCGGCGATCCCGGCATCGCGGACGTAGTCGTCGGGGCTGAGGGTCAGGAAGTGGTCGCAGAGCCACACAGAGTCGAACCCGTGGGACTCCGCCGCCCGCGCGACGCGGGTCATGTCCGGGTAGTTGCCCACGGACAGGCCGCGGATGGTGAGGGCGAGGATCAGCCCGACGTGCGGGCCGTCCCCGCCGGCGCGCCCCGGCGTGCCGGGATCGGCTTTCGTCATGGACCCAACCTTTCTGTTCTCTCGGTCATGCCGACCGTCCCGTTCGCGACGACGCGGGGAAGCGTCACCGCGAAGCCGTAGCGGTCCGGCCGGTAGTGGAAGACCACGACCTCCAGCGGGCGGTTGTCGTGGTCGAAGCTGACGCGGTCGAGGACGAGGACCGGTGCGCCCTCGTCGACGCCCAGCGCCGCCGCGACGTCCGCGGACGCGCCAGCGGCGTGGATCTCATGGCGGGCTTCCGCGATGCGCGTGCCCAGCCGCTGCTCCCACATCGTGTAGGTGGTCTCGGTGGCCGGTTCGGCCGAACGCAACGGCTCGGCGGCGTCGAGCACCCGGGTCGGGAGGTGGATCGTCACCAACGCCACGGGTTGCTCGCCGTCGCCGTAGCGGCGGCGGACAGTGAGCACCTCGCGCTCCCCCAGCGTCCGCGCGACATACGGCGGCGCGGGCTCGACTCCGAAGCTCAGCACCTCGATCTGCGGGGTGACACCGCGGTCGAGCAGGACCTCTGTGATCGTGCGAACCCCGGACGACAGCTCCTGGTCCAGCGGTTCGGACACGAACGTGCCCAGCCCTTGCCTGCGTACGACCCAGCCCTCCCGCTCGAGGGCGCCCACCGCGGCGCGGACGGTGATCCGGCTCAGACCGGACTCCGCGATCAGCTCTTTCTCGGTGGGCAGTCGTGCGCCCGGGGGCAATTGCTGCTTGACGATCGAGGCCTTGATCTGTTCGGCCAGTTGCGCCGTGGCCGAGGTGCGACCGCGCTGGATCCGCAGGTCGGCTTCCGTCAGGTCGAGGCGCGGTTCGGAGTTTTCGGAGGATGTCATAAGTCGTATTGAACCCGGCGGCGGCCACCCTCCGCGCCGCGACCTGCCGCCGGGACCAGGCACCGGGCAGGCGACCCGCGTCTCGACCTTGACTCCTTGCATAAGACGTTTTATAACGTATTACCCATAGGGACGCAAGAGGCGCCCCGACCGACCGACTGGAGAGACGCCATGGCCGACGAGAGCCCCGTGACCGTGATCGCCCGCTTCACCCCGACGTCCGAAGCCGCCGGCCGGCTGCGGGAACTGCTGGAGGGGATGGTGGCTCCGACCCGCGGCGAGGCGGGGTGCCGCTTCTACAACCTGTTCGCTGCCCAGGGGGACAATGCGGAGTTGGTTCTCCTCGAGTGCTACGAGGACTCGTCCGCGCTGGAGGCGCATCGCGCGTCAGCGCATTACAAGAACTACCGCGCCCAGCTTCCGGACTTGCTCGCGGCACCGCTCAGCGTCACCGTTCTCGCCCCGATCGACGCGCTCGACTGATCACCCGGACATCGAGTCTTCAGCTCAACGGAGAGCAAAGGAGAGCATTGTGTCCGACCTGGAGAGCGGCATACGCGATCGAGCCGTGACCCTGCGCAGGATCGACAAGGCCAGCCGCCGCGCGCTCGTGGCGTCCTGGCTCGGATGGACATTCGACGGGTTCGAGACGTACGCACTCGTCCTCGCGGGTTCGGCAGCCGTTACCAGCCTGGGGACCAGCGGCCAGCTCGAACGACTGCCCGCCTACGTCGGCGCGCTGGTGGCCGCGACCCTGCTGGGGTGGGCCCTGGGCGGGATCGCCGCCGGCTTCGCGGCCGACTACCTCGGCCGCCGCCGCACCCTGATGATCTCGATCCTCTGGTACGCGCTGTTCACCAGCCTGACCGCCTTCGCGCCCGGCTACTGGTGGCTGCTGGCTTTGCGCTTCGTCACCGGCATGGGCCTTGGCGCCGAGTGGGGCAGCGCGACGGCCCTCATCGGCGAACTGTGGCCCGACCGCTCCCGCGGACGGGCAGCCGCCGTGTTGCAATCCGGGTTCGGCGTCGGTGCCGTACTCGCGGCCCTGGCCTGGTTTCTCCTTCAGCCGGCGGGAAATCAGGCCTGGCGGTACCTGTTCCTCATCGGCGCCCTGCCCGCGCTCATCGTGCTTTACGTGCGCCGGGCCGTCCACGACCCGGAAATGTGGACAGAGATCCGCGAGCGCAGGCGCAACGCCAAGGCCACCGCTGCCGGCGGCGGACAGGTCAGCCCAGCGGACCGCGAGCTCCTGCGGTCTCCGTTCACGGCGGTGTTCAGCCAGCCGCACCTGCGTCGGCGCGCCCTGCGGCTCCTCCTGATCACCGTGGTGTCGGTCATCGGCCTCTACAGCGTGTCGGCCTGGATCCCGCAGTACACCGGCCAGCTCGCGAAGAACGCGGGACTGCCCGCCGGCGAGTGGGCCGCGAACGCGGGCCTGGTGTTCAATGCCGCGTCCGTGCCGGGGTACCTGCTGCTGGGCTACCTGGCCGACAAGTGGGGCCGCAAGCCCACGATGCTGGTCTATTACGCGGGTTCGGCGTTGATCCTCCCGATCTTCTTCTTCGCCGTTTCGACGCCCGGGGTTGCCCTCGCCGCCGCCGGCGTCGCCGGATTCTTCATCCTGGGCCAGTTCGCGTGGATGCCGATCTACCTGCCAGAACTGTTCCCCACGGCGGGACGGGCAACCGCGATCTCGACGGTGTTCAACTCCGCCCGGATCGCGGGCTCGCTCGTCACGCTCACCGCCGGCCTGCTCATCAGCCTGCTCGGCAGCATCTCGGCCGCGGCGACGACGATCGGAGTGACGTCCTACGCGATCGCACTCGGCCTGATCTGGTTCGTCGGACCGGAAACCAAGGGACAGCCTCTCCCCCGCTGAGCCCGCCGTTCGCGTGTGGGTCGCGAACCAGCGGTTCGCGACCCACACGCGTCGGCCAACGGGTTGAGCCGCGGAGGAACCTGGCGGGGTTCTCAGGCCGGTTCGTCGGCCGATGCGTCGCAGCCGAGTTCGAGGCTCTGCCGGAACAACGCGTGCTGGACGTTCGGGATCGCGTCGAGCATCGCGTCTTCGTTGGCTTCGCGGGGAACTTCTCCCCACCGCTCCGACCACGCGTACTCCCGCGAGCTCGTCCAGCACGCCGCCGTTCACGGACCCGGCACCGGAGAGTCGGCTCTCCGCTCGATTTCCCAGCCCGTTCCGGCCAAGGCCCGACGCGCCCGTTCGAGGCAGTCTCGATGCCGGGAGGGCGGCCGAGCTTCGGCACGCGCCCCGGGGTCGTCCGGAACACTGTCCTCGGGCATCAACCCGCCCCCTTTCCGAAGATCCAGGACGTCCACCACACCACATCCGCGACCCGGCGGACATCTCGTTCTGAGACAGGCTCCGGCCGCGGGCCGCCCTACGCTTCGGCGACATCGAATTCCCGGAGGCGGGCCATGCTGGAGCTGGAGTATCGGAACCGGACGGTCGTTCTGCGGTTGCGGAACGGAAAGACCGGGTTCCTCGACGACAGCTTTCCCGACACGCTCGCCGCGGCGCTGGTCTACATCGGACCGCGGCCGGTCGTGCTGACGGGAACCGGCCGCTGGTTCGCGCCCGATCTCGGGGCGGGCCAACGGCCGGACACCGCGCTGGCCGCCGTGCGCCGGCATCCGGCACCGGTCGTCGCCGCGCTGAACGGCGACGCGATCGGCTTCGGCTGCGCGCTTGCTGAAGCCGCTGATCTCCGCATCATGTCCGCGGGCGTCGTGCACCCGGCCGGCTGGCCGCGGCCGGTCGACGCGGCCGCCGCCGCACAGGCCGGGCTCGTCGACCTGCTGTGCTCGCCGGCCCGGCTGCTCGGTCTCGCCGTGCGCTTGGCCAACTGCACCGCTTCCGCCGCGGCGGCGTAATCGACGGTGCCGGGTCCGCCCCGAAGGAGCGGACCCGGCACCGGACCTCCGCGCCCTAGTAGATGTTGGACGGGCGGACCATGCCCTCGGCCAGGTCCCCGAATCCCGGCGCGATGATCGACCCCGGATTGACCACGACCTGCTCGACCACCGCCGTCTCCGTCGTGATCACCAGCGCCGCGATGGACGCCGCGCTCTCCAGGGCCGAACGGGTCACCTTGAGCGGGTCGATCACGCCCGCGGCGAACAGATCGCAGTACTCGCCGGCCAGCGCGTCGAATCCGTTGCCGGTGCCCAGTCCCGCGACGCGTTCCCGGACTTCGGCGCCCTCGTACCCGGCGTTCTCGGCGATCCAGTGCAACGGCTCGCCGAGCGCCCGCAGCACGATGTCGCGGCCGTGCGCCGCGTCGCCGGTCAGGTCCAGGTCCACCTGCTGCGCAGCTTGCGCGAGCGCCGCACCGCCGCCCGCGACCACGCCTTCCTCCAGTGCGGCCCGAGCCGCGGCGAGCGAGTCCTCGACGCGCAGCATCCGCTCCTTGAGTTCGACGCTCGTCGCGGCCCCGACCCGCACCAGGGCGATCCGGCCCGACAACCGCGCGATCCGGAGCCGCAGGCTGTCCTGGTCGTGCTCGATCCGGGCGCGTTCCAGCTGCTTCTCCAGCTGGCTGATCCGGGCGCGCACCACGTCCTCGGCCCCGGCGCCGCCGAGGATGGTCGTCGAGTCCTCGGTGATCGTGATGTGCGCGCAGCGGCCAAGGTCCCGTTCGGTGACCTCGGCCAGCGTCACCCCGGAGTCGTCGCTGACGACCCGGCCGCCGAGCGCCGCGGCCAGGTCTTCCAGTTCCGCGATCCGCCGGTGCCCGAACCCGGGCGCGCGGACGACGGCCGCCGCGAACGTGCCGTGCACGTTGCCGCTGACGATCAGCTGCAGCGCCGGGCCGTCGACGTTCTCCGCCAGCACCACCAGCGGCCGGTCCGCCCGGCGCGCCGCCTCGACCGTCGGCATCAGGTCCTGCACCTGGCTGATTTTCTTGTTGGTCAACAGGATGACCGGCTCGGCGAAACTGACTTCCATCCGGTCCCGGTCGGTGACCATGTACGGCGACGTGTAGCCGTGGTCGAACTCGATCCCGTCGGCGAGCTCCACGCTCAGCCCGGGCTGCTCGGACTCCTCGATCTCCACGACGCCCGTCCGGCCGACCGCGGCGAGCGCCTGGGCGATCACCCGCCCGATGCGCTCGTCGTCGCTGGCCGCCAGCGTCGCGATCCGCTCCAGTTCGGTTTCGCCGGACACCGCGACCGCCGATTTCCGCAGGTGCTCCACGACCGCGTCGACGGTCTCCTCGATCCCCCGCCGCACCCGCATCGGATTCGCGCCGCCGCTCAGCGCGGCCAGGCCCTCGCGCACCATCGCCTGCGCCAGCACGGTGGCGGTCGTCGTCCCGTCGCCCACCGCGCCGTTGGTCTTCATCGCGACTTCCTTGACCAGCTGGGCGCCCATGTTCGCGAACGGCTCGCCCAGCTGGATCTCCCGGGCGATGGTCACCCCGTCGTTGGTGATCGTCGGCGGTCCGGTCAGCTTCTCCAGCACCGCGTTGCGCCCCTTCGGGCCCAGCGTCGCCTTCACCGCGTCGGCCAGGGTGTTGACCCCGAGCTCGAGCTGGCGCCGCGCGTCGACGCCGAACCTCAGCTCCTTCGCCATGATGGTCTCCGTCCTTTCCTTGCGGTTTCAGGGAATGAGGATCGCGCGGCCGCGGACCCGGCCGGCGCTGAGATCGTCGATCGCCTGCTGGAAGTCGTCCAGCCGGTACCGCGCCGTGTGCAGCTTCACGCTGCCCTGCGCGGCCAGCACCATCAGGTCCTGCAGGTCGGTGTACGAGCCGACGAGATTGCCGACGAAGTTGATCTCGGTGGAAATGATGTCGATCGTGGGCACGTCGATGTTCTCGCCGTA
Source organism: Amycolatopsis sp. Poz14 (assembly GCF_006704225.1). Lineage (NCBI taxonomy): Bacteria > Bacillati > Actinomycetota > Actinomycetes > Pseudonocardiales > Pseudonocardiaceae > Amycolatopsis > Amycolatopsis sp. Poz14. The sequence continues at coordinate 5,766,871 of NZ_JACLHD010000001.1, read as the reverse complement.
GCCGACGACGTAGTAGCTTCCCGCGCGTCGCAGCATCCGCACGCCTTCGGCGGTCGCGCCGCCCTCGCCGACGAAGTCCACCACCGCTTCCGCGCCGTGGCCGCCGGTCAGGTCCAGCACCGCGTCCACTTGGGACCCGTCGGCGACGATCGTGACGTCCGCGCCGATTTCCTTGGCCAGCTCCAGGGCGGCCGGGTTGCGGTCGAGCACGACGAGCGTCGCCGCGCTCATCGCTTTCAGGCACTGGATGCCGATGTGGCCGAGCCCGCCGGCGCCGATGATCACGCAGACGTCGCCGGGTCGCAGCTGTCGCGCCGCCTTCGCGGCCGCGTGCTGGGCGGTGAGCCCGGCGTCGGCGAGCGCGGCCACGTCGGCGGGTTCGAGACTGTCCGCCAGTTTCACGCACGACCGCGCGGACGTGCGGAGGTATTCCGCGTACCCGCCGTTCGTGTCGATCCCGGGGAAAGCCGACTGCTCGCAGTGCACGTCGTCGCCGAGCCGGCAGGCGCGGCACAACCCGCAGGTGATCAGCGGGTGGAGGATCACCTTGTCCCCCACCGCAACATTGGTGACCGCGTCGCCGACGGCGTGCACCCAGCCGGCGTTCTCGTGCCCGATCGTGTAAGGCAGCGCGACGCCGGACTTCTCCGCCCACTGGCCTTCCAGGATGTGCAGGTCGGTCCGGCAGACGCCGGCCGCGCCCACCTTGACCACCACGTCGAGCGGACCGGCGGCTTTCGGCTCCTCGACCTCGCGCAGTTCGAGATTCCGGTGGTATCCGGTGACTTGGACGGCTTTCACGATCGGCTCCTCGAAGTGACGACGACCGGGGCGGTCCCCTCGGGATCCGCGTACCGGGTGGCGAGCAGGCCGCGGCAGAAATGCGCGTTGCCCTCGATGGAAATACGGGTCGCGGCGGCCAGCCGCAGCCACAGCGCGGTGTCCTGCTTCCCTATGGGAGCGGCGGTGTGGTCCACGACCACCCGCGCGTGCGCGTCGGTCGGCAGCCCGATCGCTTCCCGCCGGCGCAGCAGCGCGATTTTCAACCGGTCCTCCGGCAGGTCGAGCAACTCCAGCAGCGGCAGCTCTTCGATCATCCACGCGCCGCCGGCCAGCACGGCGCGGCAGCATCGTTCGACCGCGGCGAGGTGTGCTTTCCGCTGGAACGTGCGGCGGAGTTCGTCGAGGCTCTGCTCCGCCTCGACGCCGAACGTGCCGACGTATCCGGCGCGGGCCGCAACGCCGGCGTTGATCTTCGCCGAGTCGTGGTGGTCGTCCAGCACCACCCGAATCCGGCCCGCGTCGGGCAGCGCCGCCAGCGCGTCGTAGGCGTCCGAGACCATCAGGTACGCGAAATTCGGCGCGCAGAACGAGGTCGGCAGCCGCAGGTGCACTTCAACGCCCGCGTCGTCGATCGTCACTGAGCGGACGAAGCCGAGTTCGGTCACCGGCTGGTCCAGCTCGGGATCGAACACGGTCGCCAGCGCCGACAGGACCATCTCGTCCAGGGAAAGGGCGGCGGTGGTCATCGCGCACCGGCCTCCGCGGGCAGGCGCAGCTGCCGCGGCACCTCCAGGTCGTACAGCGCGGCCGCGTTCAGCCCCAGGATCTTTTTCTTCTGTGCCACGGTGATCTGCGGGTACTCGGGCAAGTCGGCCGGGATCTGGAAGTCTACGAACTTCTCCACCAGCCACTGCGGAGTCCAGAGCGCGTAGTCGCTGCCGAAGAGGATCCGGTCCTCGCCGATCCAGTAGAGCAGTTCCCCGATGATCTGCGCGAAATACTTCGGGCGGGCGTGGATGAACGGCATCGCCACCGCCAGCCCGCCGTACACATTGGACTCCTGGGTGGCGATCCAGCAGAAGTCCTCCAGCCGCGGCAGGCCGACGTGCTCGACGATGAAATTCAGGTCGAGGTAGTCGGTGGCCACGTGGTCGATGTCGGCCACGTCGAACGCGTCCCGGTCCAGCGGCCGGATCGTCGGTCCCTTGTGGACGTGGATGTTCTTGATGCCCAGCTTCAGGCACTCTTCGAGGTAGCGCCGCGACCACGGGTCGTCCAGCCGGTAGCCGCGGGAATCGCCGTGCCACTCGGCGGTGTAGAGCTTCACGCCCTTGAGCCGCATCTCCTCGGCGTCGCGGCGGAGCTGCTCCAGGCCGGCCTCGCCGTCGCGCGGGTCGTAGGCGTGGTTGTAGGTCAGCTTGCCGGGGTGCTGGCGCACCAAGTCGAGGCATTCGCCGGTCTGGCCGAAGTTGTTCCGGTAGAAGTCCCGCAGCAGCGTGGCCTGAAAGATCGCGTGGTCGACGTGGCCGTCTCCGAACACGTCTTTCACGAACCGCTCGGTGCCGTAATAGGTGTAGGTGTCGTAGTCCCAGGTCACCTCTTCCGGGCTGAGGTTGCGGTGGTAGTCGTAGAAGCAGTCGATGAACTGCTTCCCGTGCACGTTCTTGATGTTCGACTCCCGCGCGTCCCAGATGTGGACATGCCCGTCGACGACGTAGTACTGCTCGCCATCCTTTTCGTACATCGGAGATCCTCGCCCTTCGTTCGTGCGTTGCGGTGGGAACGCGGCGGCGGGCGGCTCGGCCCGCCGCCGCGCGGTTCGGGTCCGGGCTCAGCTCTGGGCCAGCAGGTCGAAACCGATGTACTCGGCGGCGTCCTCCGGGTTGGCGAAGAGCAGGGTGCGGTCGTCCAGGTGCACCATCCGGCCGTAGTGGGTGGAGCTGATCTCCTCGAAGACCGAGCCGTCGAACTCCTGGCCGAGCGCGTCGGTCAGCTCGGCGTAGTCGAACTCGAGCAGCCGGGTCCCGTCCACGCGGATCATCGACGGGTACTCGACGAGCTCGACCCCGTCCTTGCTGCCCATCACGTCCGCCACGACCCGGCCGACTGGGGTGTTCATCAGGGTCACACCGCACATGTTCGAGATTTCGGTCTGCGCACCGAACTGCATGTCGCTCACTTCTCCAGCTCCTTCGGAACGTCGAGCCCGATCTCCTCGAGGAGCTGGGCGAACTTCTCCTTGCTCGCGGCGAGCGAATCGGCGAACGTGCGGGTTTTCTCCGCCGGCTGCGACCAGATCGGCTGCAGTGCCTCGGCCGCGGCCAGGCACCTCGGAACCCAGGTCGAGAGCCACTCGCCGAACAGCTCCTTGTTGGCGGCGCCGTGTTCGCCGTCGCGGGCGAGCAGCTGGAACAGCGCCCGGGTGTAGGCGAGGTCGCGGCTGTAGTCGTATTCGCCGGTGCCGACCAGCGTCGGCGTCACGTAGTCGCCGTTCGCGGCCGAGATCTGCATGACCAGCTCGGACCGGAACAGCTGGCCGACGAGCTGTTCGAACACGACGTTGGTGGCGAACAGCAGTTCCGCCCAGTCGCCGACCGCGGTCAGCTCCTCCACCGCGCGGCGGGTGGGCTGCCATTCCTCCGCCGACTGCCAGACCGCCCGGTGGGTTTCGCCGTCGAAGGTGTCCAGCGAGTCGGACAAGTCGAGGTTGAACAGCGCGAGGTCCTGGGCGAAGCGCATCTTGTGCGCGGCCGTGACCGCCACCGCGGTATTGATCATGTTGGTCGGGCCGGAGCGCTGGATCGAGGTGAACACGTGCAGCGCCATGCCGTTCTCGGCGTGCATCCACGCGCCGAGGTTGCGCGCGACGAAGGTCTGCCAGGCCGGCTTCCAGTGGCTGTAGGCTCCGGCGCGCTTGGCGTTCTCCAGGCTCAGCGCGACCTGGCGCACGACCGCGGAGTTGTTGCGGTAGAGCGTCTGCTCCCACTCCTGGTTCGGGTCGAGGAACGCGTGCCAGTTCGAGGACTTCGCCCGCGTCCACTCGTGCGGGTAACCGCCCGGGCCGTCGCCGAAGCCGTAGATCCAGCCCTGGCTCAGGTGCCGGTCCGGGTCCGGCTGCACGTCGACGGTGACGTCCTCGTACACCGTCGCGCGGAGCTTGGCGGGCGTGAAGTAGTTGTAGCTGCGGCTCTTCGAGCTGGGGAATTCGAGCGCCCCGGCTTCGGAGTCGGTGAACTCCACTTTCGGGAAGCTGCGTGTCGCGGTCGGACTGCTCGCCATCTGCTTTCTCCTCTTACTGGTCGTCACTGACCGAGGTCGTGAACTTGTCGTAGAACACCTGGTCGTCCGGAACGCCTTGCCGGGACGCGAGATCGAGTGCGGCGTCGACCATCGGCGGCGGCCCGCACAGGTACACCTCGCTGCGGTGCAGCTCGGGCTCCGCGGCCTCGACGACTTCGGTGACCAGACCCGGTTCGGCGACCACCCCGAGGTCCGCGCTGCCGTCCGCCGATTCCGACAGCGCCACGACGAACCCGAAGTCCGCCAGCCGGCCGCCCAATGCCCGGATCTCGTCCAGGTAGAACAGATCCGCGGCGGTCCGGGCGCCGTAGTAGAACCGGATCCGCCGGGAGTCGCCGGTTTCGGCGAGGTGCCGCAGCAGGCTGAGCACGGGCGCCATTCCCGCACCGCCCGCCAGCAGCACCAGCGGCAGCACGTGGCCCTTCTTCAACGTGAAGTTCCCGTACGGTCCGCGCAGCCGCAGGGCGTCCCCGACCGCGAGGCCGTTCTCCAGCAGCGCGGAGAACCGGCCGCCCGGGTACTTCTTGATGAGGAATTCCAGCTGCCCGGTCGTCGCGGGCGTGGTCGCCATGGAGAACGACCGGCGCTCCTCGGTGCCCGGGATGGTCAGCTCGGCGTACTGGCCCGCCTTGAATTCGAGCGGGCTCGCGGTGGCGAGCCGGAGGCCGACGATGTCGTGCGTGTGCGGCACGATCTCGGCGACCTCGGCGGTGATCTCCTGCAGCGGAGCCGAATTCAGCAGCTCGTCCTCGTCGAAGTTGAGCAGCTCGATCGTGCAGTCGCTGTAGGCGTGCGCCCGGCACAGCAGCAGGTAGCCCTCCTCGACCTCCGCGTCGTTGCACGCGAACGTCGAATACCGCTCCATCTGCAGGTCGCCTTCGAGCACATAGGACTTGCAGGCCGAGCACTGGCCTTCGCGGCAGCCGTGCATGAGGTGGACGCCCTGGCGGAACGCGGCGTCCAGAATCTTCTCGTCCTCGGTGACCTCGATCTCGACACCGACCGGTTCGAAGGAGATGCGGTGCTTGTCGCCCATGGGTTTCTCGATTCTTCCGGCGGGGTCCCGCGGCCGGTCCGGCCGCGGGACCCGGGCTCGTCAGGCGACGGTGACGTTCGGGTTGGCGCGGTAGGCGGCGGCCCACTGCTCCCGCTCGGCGTCGGTCATCTCGTTGAGCGTCACGTTCGGGCTCGCGAACCGGATGCCCTTGAGGTCGTCGAGGGTCCAGAGCTTCTTGGCGTCGTCGAGGTCCAGGTGCGGCTGCGGGATCAGCGTCTTCCCGTCGTCGCGGACGTAGCCGAGGTCGCGGACGATGTCGGCGAGATCGCGGTCGTGGTGCAGCGTTTCCCACTCGCGGTGCCCGGTCAGCCTGCCCATGTTCGGCGTCGGGCGGCCCTCGTACTCCGGCCGGAACGCGACCTTGTCGGTCCAGGCGCAGGTCTCCGAGCAGTAGGTGCGCCACTGGTCGTCGACCTTGTCCACCACCAGGTCCTCGCGGACCAGGCACGGGACCATGCAGGTCCAGCAGCGGTGCGGGTACTCGTAGCCGACGTCCTCGAACGCGATCGGCTTGTTCCGGCCCGGGTAGCGCAGCCGGTTGTAGGCCTCCCACCACTTGCCGAACTGGTCGTACCAGCCCGGGTACTTGTCCTCGAACCACTCGAAGTCGGCGTCGGTCATGCCGTCGATGCGCCAGTAGTTCACCGGCCAGCCGGTGGCGAAGAACTGCGCGACGCGGTGCACGTAGTGCTTGTTCGTGATCCGGTTCCACGCTTCCTCGACGAGGTCGTGCGGGATCACCAGGCCGTACTTTTCGAGCGGCAGCAGGTAGCTGCGGTAGTAGTCGTCGTAGATCCAGCGCCGCCACATCTCGGCGTAGGACTCGCGGTCCTTGCGGCGGTCCTTGGTGCCGTACTCGATGAACGTGCCGATCGCGGCGTCGACCACGCAGTGGTTGTTCCACCACGCGTACCGCAGGTCCCGCTCGAGCAGCGGCCGGTTGCGCTCGTCGGCCAGCGCCATCAGCAGGATCGAGTAGCCGTTGCTGATGTGCCGCGACTCGTCGGACTGCACCGAGTGGAACACCGTCGGCAGCAGGTAGTCGCCGTTGGCCGCCGCCTCGTCCGGCATCGCGACGAACAGCGTGTTGGTGAACGCGGTTTCGGCGACCACGGTCAGGTAGATGTTCGCCGCGGTGATCGCGTCGCCGGTGATGAAGCCTTCGCCGAACTGGCGGCCGATGGTGCCCGCGTAGTTGTTCGCGAACGCCTTCTCGGTGATGTCGAACCCGGCCGGGTCGATGTAGTTGTTCATGTAGAGCTTTTTGAGGTTCATCTGGATCGTCGAGTGCCGTACCTCGTCGATCATCTGCACCGCGAGCCCGTTGTGGATCTCCGGGTTCGGCACCGCGTCGATCGCCATCGGCATCGCCCGGGCCGCGGAGATCTCCGGGAACGGGATGATGCTCAGGAACAGCTTCTGCCATTCCAGCCAGCGCTGCTGCACCTGCCGGAACATGTTCCCGCGGATGGCGCCGTCCATCGCGCCGAAGACGCGGTTGTCCTTTTCCTCTTCCATCGGGAAGTAAGACCGCATGATCTGCTTCAGCGGGTCCTTCTTCGGTGCCTTTTCGAACGTGTAGTCCGTCCCGAACCGGGTCGCCGGCGTGGCGAACGTCGGTTCCCACGACAACTCGGTGATCTTGCTGTGCGCCTTGGTAAGGCTCTGCCTGCTCACTGGGGCCTCCTGGAACCGGCGGGCGGTCCGCCGCTGTCCGTCTGACCGGCAGAGTGTGTGCCGGGAAACTCCGGTGTTCTATCTCAATCTGAGATCCGGTCCCCGGATACGAAAAACCCACCCTCGCTCACCTTGCGAGGGCGGGTTCGGAAAAGCCCGGAATCAGCGGGCGACAGCCAATTTCGTGTTCACGATTCGCGGCGTTTGGCGCGATTTCCGACCAACGGTTGACGGGGCCTCGATTTGACGCCGACGAAGGTCATCAGGAATTTCTCTTGCCTGCGAACGGCGACCGGGTTCAGCCCGCTTCGTCGACGATGCCGAAGGCGCGGATTTTGCGGTAAATGGTCGCGCGCGACATGCCGAGGTCGCTGGCCGCGCGTTCTTTGCTGCCGCGGTTCGCGGCGAGGCTGCGGACGATCGCGTCGCGTTCGATGGTCTCCAGCTTGGTGAGCCGGCGCCGCGTGAACGTGCGGCATTCGGCGGGCAGATCGGCGACGTCGAGCACGCCGCCGTGCACGCGGTGCGCCGCGGCGGTGAGCACCCGGTCGAGCTGGCGCACGTTGCCGGGCCAGGGCAGTCGCATCAACTGCCGGACGCAGGCGTCCGATGCGGACAGCGACCGGCTGCCCGCCCGCACCGCCAGCAGATGCGGCACCAGCCGTTGCACGTCCTCGATGCGGTGGCGCAGCGGCGGGACCTCGATCTTCCGCGCGAAGAACGCCATCACCGCGCCCTGGATGCCGGGATCGGCAGGTTCGCTGCCGACGGTGGCCACCACCCAGGCGGGCGCGTGCTGTGCCGGGTCGTTCTGCCACGCGGTGAACAGTTCGGCCAGCGCGGGCAACGCGGTGTCGCCGAGTGCGTCCAGATGCTGCAAGACGACGACCGGCGGATCACTGCAGGCCGCTTCTTCGGCGAGCGCGGGCACCCACTCTTCGCTGGCGTCCACTGAAGTGCAGTCGACCATCACCTGCCTGCGTCCGTGGCGCAGCGCAACGGCGCGGGCGATGGCTGTCTTCCCCACCCCAGGTTCCCCGCTCAGCGCCAGCCACTGCCCGCCGCGCAGGCTCGCGTCCGCGGCCGCGCTCGCCTGCCGCCACGCCGGGCTCGAGCCGGCGAGGCCGGGCAACTGCAGCTCGGAGCGGACAAAGGTGCGTCGCGAGGCGGTCTGGTTCTTGACCCGGAAGATGCCGCCGGCAAGCGCGTCGCCGCTGAAGACGGGCCGGTACTCAAGACGCGCGCTGACGCCCGACGGCAGATCGGCCAGCACCGTCGCGGGTTTGGCCGAGCCGGCGAGATCCGTGGCGTGCGTGATCAGCGCTGAACGATCGGTGACGTCGTAGCGTTCCTCGGCGTGGCTGTTGACCATGACGACGTCGGGGTTCACCGCCAGAACCGCGCCCGATCCGCGTCGGCAGGCCGCCAGGTACTCCCGGAACAGAGCCAGTTCGCGCGTGCCGGTGCTGGCGAGCATCGCTTCTTCGATCCGCTTCGCGGTCGTGCGCGCCAGCGTCAGCAGGAGCGGGCCGGACGCTTCGGCCCACGACGTGAGGTCGAGAACCCCGGCCAGATGTCCGCGAACCGGATGCACGATCGGCGCCCCGGCGCACTCGAAGCCGGTCAGCTCGCCGTTGAAGTGCTCGAACCCGGACACCAGGACCGATTTCTGGCATTCGAGCGCGGTGCCGATGCCGTTGGTGCCGACCGACTCCTCGGCGTAGCTGTAGCCCGGGGCGAGCGAGATCTGGTCGAGCCCCGCGGTGAGCGCGCGATCGGTGCTGAGCCGGTCGACGACCAGGCCGTTCGCGTCGGTCAGCAGGATCGCGGTCGGATGGCCGGCGAGTTCTTCGGACAGATTCGCCAGCACCGGGGCCGCACTGTGCGCGAGCAGGCTCTCCTCGTCGCGATCGGACACGTAAAGCGGCTCCGGCCGCTCGAAGTCGACCCGGTTCTCGAGCGCACGCCGCCACGACGCGGTGATCACGTCGCGCACCCCCGACACCTCGGGCGACCCGCGGGAGAGGAACAGTTCCCGCAGGTCGCGCATGGTCTCGTTGCCTCCAGCCGCCACCACCGTCTCCTTTGACGTCCAGTGCCCCGGGCCCCTGCCAGCTCCCGGGGGAACCATCGTGCACTCGTGGCGCGCGTCACTTTGTCTCATAGTGAGACAAGGCGGTACTCGGTCACAAGGCAACCTGCCTGAGGCCGTCGCGGATCATCCCGGCGAAGCGGGGGAACTGCCCACTGCGAGTCCTCCAATGCCGGATGGGAGGTGGCCGTGCCCGACCACGTGTTTCACCTGCCCCGCTGGCAGTCCGGCGCTGCTGGTTGCCAGCTGATCGGTCGTCGCGGGCTCGCCATGGACCTCGCAGGACCGGCTCAGCTCGCTCCGTTCGCGTTCTCCGTGACGCGAACTGCATGCCGCGGCAGGGCCGACGGAATCCGGACAACCCTTGGCACTCGGCGACCGTGGCTGACGCGTCAGCCACGGCGTCCAAGCGGGCGCACGGCTAGCGCGTCGGTGTCCTGGCCGGGAACGAGCGCGAGGAACCCCGTGTATCCGTCGGTCTCCAGCCGGGTCAGCTGGGCGGCGAACTTGCCGCTGCGCGGCACCGGCGACACCACGCCGCCGCGCTCGGCGCGCAGCCGCCGCGCGACAGCCAACGCGTCGGCGACCGGGACGTCTGTCTCGTACAGCACGGCCACCCGGTCGGCAACGGCCGAGGGAGCGACAAGCCTGATGATCCGTTCGAATCCGATGGAGAACCCGCACGCTGGAACCGCCTTGCCGAGCGACCGGCCGATCAGCTCGTCGTAGCGGCCGCCGCCCGCGATCGAGCCGGACGAGCCCGCGTGCGCGATCTCGAAAATCTGCCCGGTGTAGTAACCCATGCCGCGCACCAAAGTCGGGTCGAACGCCCAGGTCACGCCGTCAAGCGCGGCAAGGCACTCCGCCGTCTCGGCGAGCTCCGCGGCGACCGGCTCGGGCAGACCGGGCACCGTGTCGACGAGCGTGTCGGCGACCTTGTCCGCCGGCAGTCCGGACAGGGTTTCGATCTTGTCCCGCACGGCAGCGGCGACCTCGGCGGGCAGGCCGCGTTCTCCGGTGAGTTCTGCGGTGACGCCCTCCCAGCCGATCTTGTCGAGCTTGTCGATGCTTACGAAGGTCCCGGCGCGCGCGGCATCGGGGACGCCGGCGGCGGAAGCGAGAGCGGCCAGGAACCGACGGTCCGATAGCCGCACGGTCGCCCCGGTCAGTCCGACCGCGTCCAGCGCTGCGGTAGTGGCCTCGATCAGCTCGGCCTCGGCGAGCACGCTCGGCTCGCCGATGAAGTCGATGTCGCATTGCGCGAATTGCCGGAAGCGGTCTTGCTGCGGCCGCTCCGCCCGCCAGACCGGCCCGAACTGGAACGACCGGAACGGCGCGGGAAGCTTGTCGCGCTGCGCAGCGTAGAACCGGGTCAGGGGCACCGTCAGGTCGTAGCGCAAGCCCAAGTCGACCAGGTCTGACACAGCCGTGTCGGCAGCCAACGGGTCTCTCAGGCCACGCTTCAGGACCTGGAAGAGCAGCTTCTCGTTGTCCCCGCCTTGCCCCGCGGTCAGCCGTTCGATCCGCTCCAGCGCCGGGGTTTCGATCCGCTGGTAGCCGAAGCGGCTGTAGACGCCCTGGATCAGCTCGAGCACACGGTCGCGGGTGGCCACCACGGCCGGGAGCAGGTCACGGGTGCCCCGGGCAGGGCTGTTGTCCATCTTCACGAAAAGTCCTCAACAGGGAAAGGAAACGGGTAGCCGGTCGTATGACAGCGGCTTCGGGCACGAATCGACGACGGGGCGGATCCGCCGCTCAATGTCGCGCGCGCACGCCCTCGCGCAGAGTCGCGGCCGCGCAGGCGACCGGGACCTCGATGCAGCCGAAATCGGCCATCGGCGGAGCCAGCACTGGGTGCCCCAGCACGCGAACGCACACCTGTCCCGCGCGGACCGATGCTCCGGCATGAGACTGCCCGGAAGCGCGCAGCATTGATCCCAGCCTGTCGGCCCGCCGAAGCTGCCGAACATAGGGGCTGGTCATCTCGTTCCTTCCGCACAGCACCGGGAACTGCTCAGAGCGAATTTTTCCACAGCGACCGCCGCAGGTGCGGCGGGGTCCGGCCCAGAGCGACACAACCACCCGGCCCCTGCTGACCGCGCACTGCAGTACCAGGGACGAGATGACGTCGTCGAACGTGCCGCCGTGTCCGGCCAGGACTGGTGTCTATACCTTGCTCGCGACCACCATGTAGTTCTCGGCCTCAAGATCGAACGTGCTCATTTCCGTCCGAAGTCCGACCCGGTGCAGTTCGATTTCGAGTTCCTCGTACCGATAGGGCCAGCAGGACAGCATTTCCGAGCGGACAACAACCAACCCAGTCGCATCAACCTGGGCGATCGCGATCTCGATGCGGTGCTCCTCCTCCCACCGCGGCGCGATCTCCCAGCGGTAGATCACGACGGCATCGCGACCGTTCCGGCGGACGAGTCGGTCACTGATGTCCAGGCGGGAACCTCTGGCCCGCACGCGTTCCCACGTGCGGGACGTGAGCACCAAGCGCCCGCCGGGGCGCAGAAGCCGTGACATCGACTCCAGAGCAGCGCCCCTGCCTCGCGCGCCCTCGGCGTGGTGAAGCGAGTTGCCAACGCAGAACAGCATGTCGAACGTGCCGTCCTCGAAATGGTCGGGCAACTCTTCCCAGCTCGCCCGCACGGCCCGGACGGATGCCCCGAACTCCTCAGCCAACTCCGCAGTCCGTCGAACCATCGCTTCGCTGGCATCAGTTGCGACAACCTGCATGCCGCGACCGGCGAGGCCAACCGCCAACTGTCCGGTTCCGCACGAACAGTCGAGGACGTGAGCGTTCGACGGCAGGAAACCGAGGACGTCATCGAACGACGCAGCGAACTCGGCCGGCGGCAACTTCGCATCCGAGATGAGCCATTCGTACACCTCGGCGAGCACGTCATAATCCGTCACAACCGCTACCTCCGTCACGCAGCAGGACGTCAGTCCATCAGCGGAGCAAGCTGAGCGCCAATGGTTTTCGCCTGTATTGGGCGTCGGTAAACCTTGGATCCGTTGTGCTGCCTCGAATATTGCCCAACGCGGGCGAGGCCATCCGGCGACTCTTTCTCGAAAGGACGGGGTTCAGGTCACGGCAGGTCGACGAGTGTCCCGCTACCCTCAGCGACCGGCGCGTCGGCGGCAGACCTGGCCACCGGGGTCGGGGCCCCAGGCCTGCCGAACTTCAGCACGAGATCTCCCAGATCGACCGTGCTGGTCGTTTTCTGGAAGCTCGCGAGGCTTCCGGGCCATTTGGTCACGACCTTGCCCGCCATGCCAAGGCGATACCAGCTGTGGCACGCACCGGCCTCCCAGACGGAGTCCGCCATCGCGCTGTCGACCCAGTTGTTGAAGCTCTGCTGAGCCCTCTGCGACGGCTGGACGGAGACGGCGCCGCTCTCGTCGACGAGCCGGATGTATTCCATGATCATCTTCATCTGCGCCTCGATGACCGCGATGATGGACCCGCTCGCCTGGGTGTGCGGACCGGTCACGAGGAAGAGGTTGGGGAACCCCGCGACGACGGTGCCCTTGTACGCATGCGGCGCTTCGCGCCACGCATCCGCCTTCAGCGACCGCGCGGATTCACCGTGGAACTCTATCCCGGCGTACATGTCGGTCGCGGTGAAGCCGGTCGCGAGAACCACAACGTCGGCGTCCCATTCGCGCCCGTCCTCGGCCACGACGCCGGTCGCGGTCATCGACGAGATCCCGGCCGACCAGACGGTGGTCCTGGGGTCGGCAAGGGCGGGGTAGAACGTGCTGGAGAGGACCGGCCGGCGACAGCCGAACCGGTAGGACGGTGTCAGGAGGTCACGCAGGCCGGCATCGGCGATCTCCGACTCCATATAGTCGCGCCACTGTCCTTCGATCTTGGCGAGCTTGGCCTCGTCCATGACTGCCTGTGTTTCCGCCTCGACGTTGAAGCTGTGTTCGGCGTCGAGGCGGATAGCTTCCATCCGCTCCGGTTCGTCCCGGAACCGTGCCTGCGCCTCGTCGTCGTAGACCTGCTCGTCCTTCGGCATCACATAGGGCGGGGTGCGGATTACCGCCAGCACGCTCTCGGCCACGTCGACGGCATAAGGGAGGACCTGCGCGGCACTGGCGCTCGCACCGACGACCACCACGCGCCGGCCTTCCAGGGAAACTCGTTCGTCCCATTCCGCCGTGTGGATCACCTCGCCGCGGAACGTCTCGCGCCCCGGAAGATCAGGAACGCGAGTGGTGCTGAGCGAACCGCTTGCCATGACCAGGAACCGGCACGACAGCGACGCTCCCTCGGCGGTGCGCAGGTGCCACACACCGGCGGGCTCATCCCAACTCGCCGACACCAGAGTGGTGTTGAACCGGATGCGGTCCCGGACTCCCAGATCGTCGGCCACCTTGTTGATGTAGGCGAGGATTTCGTCCCACGGCGCGTAGCTGCGCGTCCACGTCGGATTCGGCGCGAACGAGAGGCTGTAGAAATGTGCCGGGACGTCGCAGGCCGCATTAGGGTAGCGATCGTCCCGCCATACCCCGCCCAGTTCTCCGGCACGCTCGAGGATGACGAAGTCGCCCCTGCCCTCCTCCAGGAGGCCGTGCGAAGCGCAGATTCCGCCGAAACCTCCACCGACAACGACGGTCTCGTGGTACTCAATGATGATTTTGCTCCACATTACTTCTGACAAAGCGTTTATCGCGCATGCGGGAATCAGTTCATCCCGGTCCCGTCGCCCGGTTCGAAACATTTCGGCGATTATCGCGGTTGCCCGCGGACAGCGTGTTCTTCGCCGCAGATAAGTCGCATGGTGTCCTCCTCGCCTGTACCCACACTCCCCGCTGCCCAGGGGGCGCGTCCAAGGCTTGTTTCGCATCCCGTGATGCGTTCCAGGCATCACGTATGCAAGTGGGCTATCTTGCGATCTTGTGGACGCAGCCAACGCAGTGCCGTCGGCCGACTTCGAACTCCGACTGGTCCGTTACTTCACGGTGGTCGCCGAGCAGCAGCATTTCGCCCGTGCCGCGGCACTGCTGCACATAACCCAGCCGACCCTGAGCCGTCAGATCCGGACCCTTGAGCAGCGTGTCGGAGTTCGGCTGTTCGACCGCGACCGGCAGGGCACCCGCCTGACCCCCGCCGGGGCCGCGTTCCTGCCCCATGCAAGACAATTGCTGGCGATCGCCGCGATGGCTGCGGCGGACGCCCGTGCGGCCGCAGTGCCGAGTCAGCTCACCGTCGGCCATACGCGCGGGCTGATCATTACTCCGGCGGTACGACATCTGCGCCACTACCACCCCGAGGCCGAGGTGCGCACACTGCACATCGAGTTGGCGGAGGTGCGGACGGCCCTGTTCGGCCGCCGTGTGGACGCTGTCGTGACGCGGCTCCCATTCGACACCGACGGACTGCAAGTCACCGTCCTGCATCACGAGACCCGCGTGCTGCTCGTCGCCCGGTCCCACCGGCTGGGCGGCCGGGAATCAGTCACCCTCGACGACATCGCAACTGAGCCGGTGCCGAGGCTGCCCGCCGCTGAGTGGGACTCGTTCTGGCGTGTCGACCCCCGTCCCGATGGCACGCCGGCACCCGACGGGCCGCTGGCCGGCCACATCGAGGACGTACTCGAACTGGTCGCGTCCGGGCAGGCGGTCGCCATGCTTCCCGCCGGATTGCGCGGCGAGGGCACCCGGCCCGACCTGACCTCGATCCCGCTGCACGGGGTCGAGCCAGGTCAGGTGGTGCTCGCCACCCGAGCCGGGGACAGCGCACCCCTGGTGGCCGCGTTTCGCCGGTCCGCTCAGGCCCTGCTGACGGAGGCGAACTACTAGCCCGGATGTTTCACGCGGAATACGCGACAGTGCCGACACTGCAAGGGAAACTACGGAGTGTCTAGGTCTGCAGTGGTCCTCGGGGGAAGCGCAGCAAGTGGTCGGCGCGGGAGTCGTGTCGCATGGACAGTCCAAGCCCGCGAGAAACTCGCCCGGACAGCACAAAGCCCCAGGTCACCGAGCCCGGTGACCTGGGGTTCGAGAGTGGGCCGCCAGGGATTCGAACTCTGAACCCGCCGGGTCACAGTCGTTTTGACCGAGTTTCGAACGGTGCCGAACGGTCCGTGTTGTTTACCTCGCTGTGTACGCGTGCCGGATGTCAGGTGATGCCGTGGTTTGTCGCCGTGTTCGCGCACGCTCGGGCTCGCACCTGCCGGTTCGTGGTGCCCGGCCAGTGCCGCTCCGGACGGCCGTTCCCGCGGCGATTCGATCATGCTGTGGGGGTGGCGTCGTGATGAGAGAGTCACGCGGGCCGCTTGCCCGCCGATCGCGCTGTTGTTCGCGGTCGAGTTGCTGAACCGGGCATTGAAGCAAGCCGCCGTGACCGCGCCCGGGCAGGACCAGTCCGTGCTTCAAATCAGCGAATGCGAGACCGACGCGGCGGACAGTGAAACAGTCTCGTTCCGTCTCGGCGAACCTGCGTTGACGGCGGAGAAACGGATGTGGGCCTACTACGCGAAGCAAGTCGCCGCGGGGCGTTCGCCGAGCGGGGCCGAACTGGACCGGGTGGTGGGGACGCACAATTACGGGCGTCGTGTGCTTCGCAGGTGGCGGCGGTCGGGCCGCTTGACGGAAGCCGGCGTCAGCACGGGTGTAGGAGAAGACGTGCTCCTGGTCGCGGAGGCAAAGCTCGTCACTTAGCTTGTCTCACCTAATGCTGTCGTAATGCCTGGCCCGGCCTGAGCAGCCGGACTTCAGGCGTGGACCGGCGGGCGTTTCGCACCACTGAGACGAGCTTTAAGCGGCACTGAAAGGTTCACCACACAACGTTTCACACATCGCGCAGCGTCGGCGCGGCAGACTCACGGGGGAAGGAAAGGCGGGCATCTCGGGGAGGACAGTCATCGCCACCATCAAGTGCGCCAGCCTCGCGCGGCTCGCCGTCGTCGCGTTGCTCTGGGGTTCCAGCTTCCTGTGGATCAAACTGGCGCTGCGCGGATTTTCGCCCGGGCAGGTCGTGCTGGTCCGGCTGGGCCTGGGCGCGTTGTTCCTGCTCGCGCTGTGCTGGGTGCGCGGGCTCGGCCTGCCCCGGTCGCCGCGGCTCTGGGCGAAGATCGCGGTCGCCGCGGTCTTCGCCAACTTCGTCCCCTACCTGCTGTACGGCATCGCCGAGCAGCAGGTGGATTCGAGCCTGGCCGGCGTGCTCAACGCCAGCACTCCTTTGTGGACGATGGCGATCGCGCTCGGCGTCCGGCAGGAGACCTCGGTCGGCGCCGGGCGCGGAACCGGGCTGGTACTCGGCTTCGCCGGCACGCTGCTCTGCTTTTCGCCGTGGGAAGCGGGTGGCGCGCTCGGCGGCGCGCTGCTGTGCCTGGCCTCCGCCGTCTGCTACGGGATCGGTTACGTCTACACCAGGCGGTTCCTGACCGGCTCCGGCGTCGAGCCGGTCGCGATGGTCGCCGCGCAACTGCTGGTAGCGACCGGATTGGCCGCGCTGACCATCCCGGTCACCGGCAGCTCGCCGGTCTCGGTGCGCGCGGACGCGTTCCTCGCGCTGGCCGTCCTCGGCGTGCTCTGCACCGGCGTCGCCTACCTGTTCAACTTCCGGCTGACGGTCGAGGACGGCTCGACCGTCGCGTCCACCGTCACCTACCTGCTGCCGATCGTGTCCGTGCTGCTCGGCATGGCGTTTCTCGCCGAGCCGTTCCGCTGGAACGCGATCGCAGGCATGGCCGTCGCGCTGGCGGGCGTGGCACTCGTGCAGCGCTCGCCCGGCCCGACGACGCAACCCCAACGCCGCCCGGAACCGGCTTCCAGCCGGTCTTGACCAGGAAATGAAAAGGATATCCATGGATGACACCTTCGCCATCGGCGGCGACCTCGCCGTGCACCGGAGCGGCTTCGGCGCCATGCGTCTGACCGGTCCGAACGTGTGGGGCGACCCGGCCGACCGCGACGGGGCGATCGAGGTGGCCCGCCGTGCGGTCGAACTGGGCATCACGTTCATCGACACCGCCGACGCGTACGGTCCGGGCAGCAACGAAGAGCTGCTCGCCGACGCGCTCCACCCCTACGCCGACGGTGTCGTCATCGCGACGAAGGCGGGGCAGAGCCGTCCCGGGCCCGGCAAGTGGAAGCCGCTGGGCCGCCCGGAATACCTGCGCCAGCAGGCAGAACTCAGCCTGCGCCGGCTCAAGCTGGACCGGTTCGACCTGTATCAGCTGCACCGCATCGACCCGCAGGTGCCCGCTTCCGAGCAGTTCGGCGTTCTCAAGGAGTTGCAGGACGAGGGCAAGATCCGGCACATCGGCCTTTCCGAGGTGACGGTCGCGCAGATCGAGGAGGCGCGCACGCAGATCGAGGTGGCGAGCGTGCAGAATCTCTACAACGCGGCCGAGCGTCAGCACGAAGCGGTGCTCGACTACTGCGAACGCGAGAGCATCGCGTTCATTCCGTGGCGCCCGGTCGCCAAGGGCGACCTGGCCTCGGCCAAGGGTCCGCTCGCGTCGATCGCGAAGGAACTCGGCGCGACCCCGTCGCAGGTGGCGCTCGCCTGGCTGTACCGGCGTTCCTCGGTCGTCATCCCGATTCCGGGCACTTCGTCGATCAAGCACCTCGAGGAGAACCACGCCGCGTCCGCCTTGGAGCTCGCCGACGAGCAGTTCGCCGCGCTGTCCGCGATCGCGCCGCCGGCCTAGCCCCGCTCCCCGGGCCGGCCGGCATCGCTCGGTCGGCCCGGTTCCACGGTCTGTTACCTTCCGCCGCGCTCGCCGTCGCGCTCGTCGGCGGTCACT
This sequence comes from Amycolatopsis sp. Poz14, assembly GCF_006704225.1. Lineage (NCBI taxonomy): Bacteria > Bacillati > Actinomycetota > Actinomycetes > Pseudonocardiales > Pseudonocardiaceae > Amycolatopsis > Amycolatopsis sp. Poz14. Next base: position 5,749,188 of record NZ_JACLHD010000001.1, on the reverse strand, counting down.
GGCGGGCCGCGGCGGTCACCAGTGCCTCGACGGCCGCGCGGATCGCCGGCCGACGGACCGCCTCGTTGCGCCACAAGGCGAAAACCTGCCGGCTCAGCACCGGTTCGACCCGCACGATCCGGACCCCGGACGGGGTGCTGTCCCGGCCCAGGCGCGGAATCATCGCGACGCCGTTGCCCCCGGCCACCAGCGCCAGCTGTGTCGCGTACTCGGCGGCGGTGTGCGCGATCCGCGGCTGAACGCCGTGCTCGCGGATCGTGTCGAGCAGCCAGTTGTGGCACATCTGCCCGACCGACCAGGTGACCCAAGGGTCGTTCGCCAGCTCGCTGAGGTCGACCGTCTCGCGGTCGGCCAGCGGATGCCCGGCGGGCAGCGCGACATCGGTGACGTCGTCCAGCAGATGCTCTTTCATCAGCACGTCGGGAATCTGCAGCGGCGAAGTGAACCAGTCCTGCACCACCGCGATGTCGACGTCGCCGCGGACGACCCTCGGCAAGGACTCCTCCGGCTCGAGTTCGGTGAACTCGACGCGCAGATTCGGATAATCCTCCCGCAGGCCGCGCAGCGTGCCCGAAACCAAGCCTCGCGCGGCGGTCGGGAATGCGGCGATGGACAGCGTTCCGGTGACCGCGCCTTTCTGTCCTTCCAGCGCTGCCTCGGCCTCGCCCAGCAACAGCAGAATCTGTTCGATGTACCCCACCAGCAACCGCGCGGAATCGGTCAAGCGCACGCTCCGGCCGTGCCGTTCGAGCAGCGGCTGGCCCACCTCGCGCTCGAGTTTCGCCAGCCGCTGCGAAACCGCGGAGATGGTGACGTGCAAGGCATCCGCGGCCCCGCTGATGGATCCGTTGCGGGCGACTGCGTGCAGGGCGCGCAGCTGCGCAAGATCGTGCATGCACACCAGTATAGGGAAATCGCCTTTCCGGCGAGGGTTTCTCGGGACATCGAGGCGATTTCCGTTGGCTGCAGGAAACTATTCCCCCGAATGCACGCGTCCGCCGCCGCGGAACCGCCGGAAGAACACCGTGTTCAGTTGTCCGATTCGACGCCGGAAAGTGCCCGCCGACGGTCCGCGCCGCGGGGTTCGCTGCTGCCTCGACAGCTGCGCATGCCCCGAATACTGCGACCCCGCCGCGGCCTGCCCTGGATACGGACATGAAGGTGATCCAGCACATCCTCCGCCACTCGTCGATCAAGGTCACCATGGACCTCTACACCAACGTCGCCCAGGAAGTCGCCGCCAATGCCGCCCAGAAACTCGCCTCGGCGATCCCCCGGCGGGCCGCTGTGCACTCTCGGGCTCGCACCTGCCGGTTCGTGGTGCCGGGTCCGTGCCGCTCCGGACGGCCGTTCCCACTGCGATTCGATCATGCTGCCGGGGTGGCGACGTGTTGAGAGAGTCGAGCGGGAAGGTTGCTCCGAAGCTGGCTCTGTGGTTGCAATGCGGTTGCACGGGTTTGGTCGCGGTGGGGGCGGCGTATGCGTCGTACCGCCACGGCCGTGAGCTCGCAGTCCGGTTTGGTGCGGATGCTTCGGCTGCGTCGATCTGGCCGTTGCTGGCGGACGGGTTGCTGACGATCGCGACGGTCGAGGTGTGAAAGCGACGCCGGGCCGGGCGGGATCGTGGCAGGTGGGTGGCGTGGTCGGCGTTCGTGTTCGGGATCGAGCTGTCGCTGCTGGCGAACATCGGGTCCGCTTTGGTGCGAAGCCCGTTGCAGGTGGTGGTGGCATGCCCGCCGATCGCGTTGTTGTTCGCGGTGGAGTTGCTGAACGGGGCGTTGAAGACAGTCTCGTCCCGTCTCGGCGAACCGTCTTTGACGGCGGAGCAACGGATGTGGGCCTACTACGCGAAGCAAGTCACCGCGGGACGCCCACCGAGCGGGGCCGAACTGGACAGAGTGGCGGGGACGCACAATTACGGGCGTCGTGTAGCGGCGATCGGGCCGCCTGACGGAAGCCGACGTCGTGCCCTGCGAAGGAGAAGACGTGTTCCTGATCGCTAGCTGATCGGCTAGCGGACTCAGCCCGGCACAAACATACGGTCGTGCCGAGCAGAGCCGACTAGCACATCGCCGTCGGCCTCACCGGATGGGTTCAGCCAGCCTCGACCTGTGTGCGTTCTCCCGTAGCGCAGACGCACGCCGCCGTCCGTGCCTGCAGAGTAATGTCCTTGCGGCCCCAACGGCGCGCCGCAAGCTCGAACTCGGTTCCGCCTGTCGGATCCAGCATTGCGCAACAGCCATCCGTCATCCTGAAGCGCGAACGCCACGCGCCACGGACGCCCAGCAAGCCCCTTGGCGCTACGGGCGTCCTAGACGAGAAACCATGCCGACCCCTCAGCCTTCAGAAGACGGAGAACCTCCTCACTGAGGGCGCGTACCTGGTGAGCGAGCGCCACCGGCGTGGTCCGGCCGAGTCGGGTGATGCGGCAGTCCGCAGAAGCCTCGGCGGCCTCGGGTATGCCTCCAGGAGCGATTCCGATCCAAGCGCTCGACCGATCTGCGCACCTCCCCCTGCCAAGCAAAACACCAGCACGACCTGATGCGCCCCAGGCGAAAATCGGAGCCTCCGAGCGATTTCGACGGTCTGTTGTCGCCAGCTTCACCGCGATGTTCCCGGGTTGTTCGCGCGGTGCACTGCCTGCCACCGCCCAAAGAAGGCGATCAGCGGGACGCTGAACACCAGCGGGCCGAGGATCGCGAGCGGGCGTTCAGCCCACCAGATCCAGTCCGGGGCGCGGTCGTCGGCTAACTGCCGGTCGAAGCCGAAGTACACAACCGCTCGGGCCAGGGCCATTCCGGTGGTGTGGAAGAGAAACAACGGCAACGCGTATCTGGTGAACACCGCCGTCGCCCGCTGCCAGCGCGGCTTGGCCAATGCGCGCTCTACGGCCGGACGCAGCACCTCGCACAGCCCGACTTGGAAGGCCAGCAGGGCGACGATGACGAACGTCGGCGGGGACATGTTCGACATCCGCTCCCCCGGCACCCCCACCATCGAACCGGGATACAAGCCCGACAGCACCAGTCCTGCGAGCGCGAACGAGCCCGCCCACAACAGCGCCCCGGCCACGTGCCGCGACGCGGCGACGATGCGGTGATGGAAGAACCCCGCCTGATACGCCAAGCCCCACACCGCGGCCACGTTCACCCAGCTCACCTCCGACCAGCCGAAGCGCAGCCGCAGGACGTCGACCAGCAGGGCGACGCCGCCGAGCCAGACCAGCACGAGGACGTCGAACCGTTCGTGCAGCCATGCCATGACCGGCAGCAGCAGGAGCAGGCCGACGTAGACCGCGAGGAACCACAGCGGGCTGAGGACCAGCAGCACCGCGCCGCCGACCCATCGCGCCCCGAGCGTCTGGGTCAGCACGACGCCGAGGGCGGCCCAGAAAAGGATCAGCACCCCGGCTGGAGTCACCAGTTCCTTGACGTGGTGCCAGACGTACGAACCCCGCGACTGGCCGCCGGCGCGGGCACGCTGCCAGGACGCCAGGTGCACCGACCCGCCGACGTAGAAGAACACCGGCAGCACCTGCAGGAACCAGGTGAGCACCCACAAGCCCCGGAAGTACGCGAGCGGGTTCGTGGGCTGCGGCCCGGTCGGCGTCCAGTGCAGGATCGTGAACGCCCAGTGCCACAGTACGACGACGATCAGGCTGACCGCACGCAGGAAGTCGAGATACGGTTCGCGTTCCTTGGTCGTCATCGCCATTGTCCCTTTCCGAGGGCACACTGGAATCACGATGTCTGTTGCCGCGGTTGTCCCGAAACTGCCGGAAGTCACTGCTTTCCGGCGTCGTGCTCTTGCCGTCGTCGCCGCGGTGCTGCTGCTGGCGGCGGCCACCGTGCTGGCCAACCGGGTGCTGCCCGGCTGGGCCTACCCGGTCCGCGGCGCGGTCGCCGCCGCCGGGCTCCTGGCCCTCGCCCGATTCGCCGGCGTCGGATGGGCCGAGATCGGATTCAGCCGGCGGCACACGCGCCGGATGCTGTGGTTCGGGCTCGGCGGCTTCGCGGTCGTGGCGTTCGGGTTCGGTCTCGCCGCCGCGATCCCGGCGCTGCGCGTGCTGTTCCACGACGGCCGGATCGGTTCGCCGGGATTCGGGCAGCTGATGTGGCTCGCGCTGGTGCGCATCCCGCTCGGCACCGTGCTGATCGAGGAAATCGCCTTCCGCGGCGTGCTCCCGGCGCTGCTCGGCGCGGGCGAGCGGTGGCGCTGGTGGCCGGTGCTCGGCGCGTCCGCGTTGTTCGGGCTGTGGCATCTGCTGCCTTCCCTCGCCCTCACCCAGAACGCGGCCGTCCACCAGACCGTCGGCGGGCTTCCGCTCGCGACGATCTCCGTGCTGGCGATGGTCGCCGCGGCCGGAGCGGGCGTGTTCCTTTGCTGGTGGCGCTACACCGGCCGCGGGCTGCTCGCCCCGATGCTGGTGCACCTGGCCACCAACTCCGGCGGGCTGGTGCTCGCCTGGGCGCTCGTCGGCTGAATCCCGGTCTCACGCGCGGACGATCGTCCCGGCCGTTCCCGCCGCCAGTTCGCCCGCCGCGGTCAGCTTGCCGATCGCGGCGAACTTGCCGCCGTTCTCGACGAACCGGCACGCGGCGTCGACCTTGGGCCCCATGGAACCGGCCGGGAAGCGCCGGGAACGCAATTCGCGGCTGCTGACTTCACGGATCGGCCGGGCCCGCGGCGTGCCGTAATCGTCTTGTACCGATTCGACATCGGTCAGCAGCAACAGCGCGTCGGCACCGATCTCGCGTGCGACGAGTGCCGCGGTCAGGTCCTTGTCCACGACCGCCTCGACGCCCCGCAAGCCTCCTTCGGCGGCGGCCACCGGGACCCCGCCGCCGCCCGCGCAGACCACGATCGCACCGGCCTCCATCAGGGTCTTCACGAGGGGCAGTTCGATCAGCTCGACGGGTTCGGGCGACGGCACCACCCGCCGCCACGCGGCGCCGTCCGGGCGGACGTCCCACCCGCGTTCGGTGGCTAGCCGCTCGGCCGTCGCGCGGTCGTACACCGGGCCGACGAACTTGGCCGGGTCCGCGAAAGCCGGATCGTCGGCGCGCACCAGCGTGCGGCTCATCAGCCCGGCCACCGGCCGCCCGCAGGCGTTCTGCAGGGCCTGCACGAGCCAGTAGCCGATCATCCCTTGGGTCTGCGCGCCGAGGACGTCGAACGGATACGGCCTGCGCAGCGCCGGATCGCGCTCGCTCTCGACCGCGAGCAGGCCGACCTGCGGACCGTTGCCGTGGGTCAGGACGAGTTCATGTTCCCGGGCCACCGGCGCGAGTGCTTCGGCGGCGGCGAGGACGTGCTCCTCCTGGATGTCGGATTCGGCCGGTTCCCCGCGTTCGAGCAGCGCGTTCCCGCCGAGCGCCGCGACGATCCTCATGCTCCCACCGTAGCGGCCATGACGGCCTTGATGGTGTGCATGCGATTCTCCGCCTGGTCGAACACGACCGACGCCGCCGATTCGAAGACCTCGTCGGTGACCTCGAGGGCGTCGAGCCCGTACCGTTCGCCGAGCCGCTGCCCGACCGACGTGTCCCGGCCGTGCAGCGCGGGCAGGCAGTGCAGGAATTTCACCGCCGGGTTCCCGGTCGCGGCCACGACCTTGGCGTTGACCTGGTACGGCAGCAGCTGTTCGATCCGCGCGCCCCACGCTTCCTCCGGTTCGCCCATCGACAGCCAGACGTCGGTGTAGAGGAAGTCGGCGGCGTGCACGGCCTCCGTCACGTCGTCGGACACGAGGATTTTCGCGCCCGATTCACGGGCGAGGCCCGCGGCGATCCGCCGGATCTCTTCCTTCGGCCACAACGGTTCCGGCGCGCAGATGCGCACATCGAGGCCCAGCAGCGCACCGGCGACGAGCAGCGAGTTCGCGACGTTGTTGCGGCCGTCGCCGAGGTAGCAGCACGACACGTCGTCGAGGGAGCCCGGCGCGTGGTCGCGCATGGTGAGGACGTCGGCCAGCAGCTGTGTCGGATGCCAGGTGTCGGTCAGCCCGTTCCACACCGGGACCCCGGCGTAGGTGCCGAGCGTTTCGACCGCTTCCTGCGACGAGCCGCGGAATTCGATGCCGTCGAACATGCGGCCGAGCACGCGGGCGGTGTCCTTGACGGACTCTTTGTGGCCGAGGTGGGATTCCTCGGGGCCGAGATAGGTGATGTGCGCGCCCTCGTCGTGGGCGGCGACCTCGAATCCGGACCGGGTGCGCGTCGAGCTTTTCTCGAAGACCAGCGCGATGTTGCGCCCGGCGAGGCGCTTCGTCCGTGCCCCGGCTCGCTTTTCCTGGCGGAGCCGGGCCGCGAATTCCACGACGGAACGGAATTCGCTCGCGGTGAGGTCGGCGTCCTTGAGCAGGTTGCGGCCGTGCAGATTCATCAAGTGCTCCTGAGTGTCGGGGGTGGTCACGCGGGGTCGCGTTCGATCGGGCAGCTCATGCAGCGCGGGCCGCCCCGGCCGCGGCCGAGTTCGCCGCCGGGCACGGTGATCACCTCGATGCCGTTCTTGCGCAGCATGGTGTTCGTGGCGACGTTGCGGTCGTAGCCAACGACGACACCCGGCGCGACCGCGAGATAGTTGTTGCCGTCGTCCCACTGTTCCCGCTCTGCCGCACGGACGTCCTCGTGGGTGGACAACACGGTGACCCGCTCGACGCCGAGCGTCCGGCTGAGGCTGCTCCAGAGGCTGTCGTTCTGCCGGACCTCCAGCGCACCGGGCTCGGCGCCCGCGGTGACAGTCCACGAGCGCAACTGCCGGTCGAAGTACGGGTAGAGGACGAAGGTCGTCGCGTCGACCATCGTCATCAGCGTGTCCAAGTGCATCGTCGCGTGCGAACGGGGCAGTTCGACCGCAAGCACCGTGTGCGCCTGGCCGCTGTCGAACAGCGCGCGAGCGAGCAGTTCGACAGCCATCGGCGTGGTCCGCTCCCCCATGCCGACGAGGACCGCGCCGTCGCCCAGGACGTGCACGTCACCGCCTTCCACCGTCGCCGGGAAGTAGTCGTCGTCGCCGAAGTAGCTCGCGAACGACGCTCCGGCGAATTGCGGGTGATAGCGGTAGATCGCCTGGGCATGCAGGGTTTCCCGCTGCCGCGCAGGTTTCGCCATCGGGTTGATCGAGACGCCGCCGTAGATCCAGCAGGAGTTGTCGCGCGGGAACAGGTGATTCGGCAACGGCGGCAGCACGAAGTCGTCGGCCCGCAGGGTGTGCCATTTCAGGCTGCTGGTGCGCAGCGGATGCAGGTCCGCTTTCAGGACGCCGCCGATCAGCGATTCGGCGAGACTCGTGCTGTCGAGGTCGTCGAACAGTTTCCGCAGCGTCGGAGCCAGTGCCGGGCCGACGGTTCGCGGGGTGCAGACCCGGTCGAGCACGAACGCGCGGCCTTCGGGAACGTCCAGGCTTTCGGCGAGCAGCCGGTCGAAGTAGTGCACTCGCACGCCTTGCTCGCGCAGCGCCTCGGCGAAGACGTCGTGTTCCTCCTTCGCTTTCTTCGCCCACATGACGTCGTCGAAGAGCAGTTCGTGGACGTTGCGCGGGGTCAGCCGGGAGAGTTCGGTGCCCGGGCGGTGCAGGATCACCTGTCGGAGGCGGCCGGTTTCGGACGCGACTGCGAAGCTCATGGACGCGGTGCCTTTCGTCGTGTCGGTCGGAGTCAAGCTGCGCGCGGCCATTGCTCACCGGTCTCCTCGGCCGGTGTCTCGCGCTTGCCGTGCGCCGCCGCCCGGCCCTTGAGCACCGCGTGCAGGACGAGACCCACCAGCAGCACGAGCATCGCCTCGTACACCGCGGCGTAGCCGGCGGCGAAGGTCACCCACAGGGAGAAAAGCACCGCGGCGGCGGTGATGCCGAGGTCGCGGGCCAGCAGCCAGCCGTGCACCTGGCGCCGGCGGGACACGAGGTAGGCCAGCTGCGCGCAGGCGGAGAAGAAGTACGGGATGGCGACCGTGACGACGGCCAGGTTCACCAGGAACGAGAACACCGCCAGCCCGGTGCCCGAGGTGTAGCGCCACACCATCAGCAGCGACGGCAGCAGCGCGGCCAGCAGGATGCCGAACCACGCGGTGTCCTTGCGGTCGGCCCAGGCGAACGCCCGCGGGAACAGCCCGTCGGCCGCCGCGGCGCGCGACACCTCAGTGGTCACCAGGGTCCAGCCGTTCAGCGCGCCGATCCCCGAGACCACGGCGAGCGCGGCGACGAGTTTCCCGGCCCAGCCGCCGCCCGGCAGGATCGCCTCGAACGCGGGCACGAACGGGGTTCCGCTCGAAACCAGCACGTCGTGCGGGACGAGTCCCATCACCGCCGCGGACACCGCGAGGTAGACCACCGCGCTGGCGGCGGTGCCCAGCAGCGAGGCGCGCCCGACGTTCCGTCCCGGCTCGCGCACCCGTTTCGCCGTGACCGCCGCGACTTCGACCCCGATGAACGCGAACAGCGCGACGCCCGCGGCGATCCCGATCGCGGTGTAAAGGCTCCCGCCGGACGTGTTGAACGCGCCGAAATTGCCCTTCGACACGAAGAACCAGCCCACCACGCCCACGAAGAGCAGCGGCAGGAACTTCAGCACCACGGTGGTGTTCTGGAACCACGCCATCTGCCGCACGCCCGCGAGGTTGACCGCGGCCGGGATCCACAGCCCGGCCAGCGCGATGCCGAGGTCGACCCAGGTCGAGGGATGTTCGATGCCGAAGAGGGCTTCGACGTAGAGCACCCACGACGCGACGATCGCGGCGTTGCCTGCCCACGCGGAAACCCAGTAGCACCAGCCGACCAGATAGCCGGCGAAATCGCCGAACTCGCGGCGGGCGTAGGCGTACAGGCCGCCGTCGGAATTCGGCGTGCGTTTCGTCAACTGTCCGAAGAGGACAGCCAGCACCGCGGCGCCGACGGCGACCACGCCGAGCACCAGCAGCGAACTCGTTCCCGCGCCGGCCAGCACGGCGGGCATGGTGAACACGCCGGTGCCGATCACGCTGCCCGCCACCAATCCGGTCGCCGAGGTCAGGCCGAGTGCCCGGCTCCGTGACTCGGCCGGGTCTGTTTCGTGTGCTCTGGACATTTCGCTCCTGTCGCCGCGACGCCCCCCATCGGGTTGTCATGCAACATCGCGAGCGACCGGCGACGGCAGAGGTCTTTCGGCCCGGGCGCGCCCGCGAAGGTCATCGCGGCGGACGACGACCGGCGAAAGTCCCTGCGCCCGGGGAATTCCGGCTCTGTCCCGGGTCCCGCCGCGACTGTCACCGTCGACGCATCACTGGACGAGACGACAAGGCAGGTCGCCATGGAACGCGGACTCCCCGACGACTACACCGTCACCACCGCGGTCGGGATGGCCGTCCGCGCGCCGTCGGTGCACAACTCCCAGCCGTGGCGATTCGCGGTCGGGCACCGGTCCCTGCACCTGTACGCCGATCCGTCGCGGCAGCTCGCCCAGACCGACCCGGACGGGCGGGACCTGATGATCAGCTGCGGGGCCGCGCTGCACCACGCACGTGTCGCCTTCGCCGCGCTCGGCTGGAGCGCCGAAGTGCGCCGGCTGCCCAACCCCGCGGAACCGGACCACCTGGCGTCCATCGAACTTCACCGCCACGAGCCGACTCTCGACGAGGTCGCGCTCGCCGCCGCGATTCCCCGCCGCCGCACCGACCGCCGACGGCACAGTTCGTGGCACGTGCCCCGCGGACATCTGGAGAGCATGGCCGAAGCGGTCGCGGATGAAGGCGTCGTACTGCGCGTTGCCGAAGACGCCGAGCGCTACTACCTGGCCACCGCGGTCGAGGAGGCGTCGCTGCGGCACCGCCGCGATCCCGCCTACCGGATCGAACTCGCCGCCTGGAGCGGACGGCACGTGTCCCCGGACGGCGTCCCGTCCCGCAACACCCCCATGCCCGACCTGACTCCCGGTGCGCTGCCTGGCCGCCAGTTCGCGGACCCGGAACTGCCCGAAGCCGCCGGAGCGGCTGGCGAGGACGACGAGACAGTGCTGCTCGTGCTGAGCACCGCGTCCGACGACCGGATGTCCCGGCTGCGCGCCGGGGAAGCGACGAGCGCCGCGCTGCTCACCGCGACCCGGTTCGGCCTCGCCACCTGCCCGCTGACCGAGCCGCTCGAGCTGCCCGATGTGCGCCGCACGGTCGAGCAGAAGGTCACGTCCGGCGCCTTCCCGCAGATGGTCCTGCGCGTCGGCTGGGCTCCGGCCAACGCGGACCCGCTGCCCGCGACTCCGCGGCGCGAGATCGGCGACGTACTCCAGCCGCTCGAAGCCGCCGTTCGCCGCGACCGGCCCTAGCCGAGGAGAACCCGATGATGTACTGGCACTACGGAACCGCCGCCGAATGGGTCGGGCCGGTCGTGATGAGCATCGTGGCCGTCGCGCTGCTCGCCGCGATCGCCGTGGTCACCGCGCTTCTCGTCCGCCGCCCGTCCGGCTCCGTGCCGGACGCCGACCCTGCCACCGCGATTCTGCGGCAGCGGTTCGCCCGCGGCGAGATCGACCAGGACGAGTACGACCGCCGCCGCGAAGCTCTCCGGCACTGAGCGGAGACGCGAGGCCGAGCCACAGCGGTGCGCGCACGTCGCTGCGACCGCCGTCGAGCACGGCGTGACTGAGCCATTCGCCGCGCTCGACGAATTCGGGCTCGGCACCGGCGGTACGTTCCGTGCGGCAGCGAAATCCTTCTCGTCGGCATCCGGACTTCCCACGCTTCAGCCGCTTCGCGACCGCTGGTCCGGAGCGGCTCACTTGCCCCGTCCCCCTGCCTCGCAGACCGAACGCGTGCTCGGCCACGGTTCTGGCGGGCGGATGTCCACTGATCTCGCTGTGCACGGGACCGTCAATGATCTCGCGAAGCGCGGTGCCCGGCCCGGAAGCGACGCACGGGTGCGGCCCCTCCGTTGACGGAGGAGCCGCACTCGTGCGTCGCCCGCGCTCTCGCAGTCTCGGCCTGCTGACCGGCCGTCCTCACGGATGGGTGCGCTTTTCCTGCTCGGCGTCCCATTCGCGCTGCCATTCGGCGAGCCGGTGCCGGTTCAGCGCGAACACCGCGCCGCCGTACACGAGAGCCAGCAGCAAGCACACCGACACCCACAGCCCCAGCGTCGCGCATACCGCGTCGACCAGCACTGCCGCGGCGGTCAGCGGCGGCGGAACCGGGTTTCCGGCTCGGTCCACCCAGATCGTGACCTGGTCGCCGCGCCGCGAGCCCTCGTCGGCGGCCACTTTGCCGACCCGGCGCGAACCGTCGGGAGCCTGCCAGACCGCGTCCGTCGGCGCGGAGTTCGCGACGACGCCGCTGCGTCCGCTCACCGTCGTCGCCGGGCCGTCGGCCAGCAGCACGGCGGTCGCCTTGCTGCGCTGCGCGACTTGCTCGGCCGAGACGGGTTTCTGGGTCGCGTACAGCTCGGAACCCGCGGCCGCCGCGAACGGGACCGCGGCCAGCGCGACGAGAACCGCCACGAGGAGGAGACCGGACTGGAACCGGTCCGAGGGCCGGGCCACCGAACCGCGCCCGGGGACGAGCAGGTGCCACCACCGCACTACGCGGTCCGTTGACGCGTTCATCTCGCGCCCCTTCCGTAAGGATTGCCAGCCCCCAGAATCGCCGGGAAAGCGTTCCGTCCGAAGAGGAATTCCGCCCGGACGCGCGGGCCGCCGGTCCCGCGCGGAAGGGCACTGCGGCCGCGACCAAATGCCCTTGGCGCACCGAGGTTTCAGGGTGATCGTCGACGCAGGAGCGCGACGAACGGAGACTCCCATGCACGCGCGCGACATCATGACCACGCCCGTAATCGCGGTGACCGCCTCGGTGCCGTTGCCCGAGGCTGCCCGGCTGATGGCCCGGCACGGGTTCACCGCACTGCCGGTCGTCGACAGCCGCGGCCGGCTGATGGGCCTGCTGACCGAGGAGGACGTGATCCGCGCGGGGATCCCCGGCGGGGCGGACCCGGACGCCGGCGCGATGCTCGGCGGACACCGCACGGCCGGGGCGGTCATGCGGACCCCGGCTCTGTGCGCGGCGGCCGACCTGGATTGCGGCGAGCTGGCCCGCCGCATGAGCGAGGCCGGGATCCGTTCGCTGCCCGTGCTGGACGACGGGGTGCTCGTCGGCATGGTGACCTTCCAGGACGTGCTTCGGGTGCTTCCCGGCGCTGGGGCGTCCTGAGCGGATCGGGTTATCCCAGCGCGTCAGTCACGACGCCGGGACCTCCGGCGCGCTCCGCACCGTCGTCACCTCCGCGGCTGGGCGGCGCGCTGTCATCCGGGTGGGGAGCCCGTACCCAATGCGCAGCAGCGTGTGCACCTGTCCGAGACCGCGGAAGGCCGCCAGCAGCTGCGCGCGCGTGGACCGCGCTTCGAACGGCTGCGACAGGAACGACGTCGCGAGCCCCTCCGCGGTCGCGGTCAGCAGGACGCGTTCCATGACCATCCCGGCGCGGACCTCGGCCGCCGCGCCCTGATCGCGAGTGATCACCGCGGCCAGCACCGGGTCCTGCTCGAACTGCCGCGGCGGGATCGACCGGTTCTCGTGCGACGAGCGCAGCGACACTACGCCGGGAACGTCAGCGGGCGGGCCGAACGCGGCGGTGGGCACGCCGTCCGGGGAATCCGCTTCGCGGCCGGTCCATTTCTCGGCCTCTGCCCGGAACTCCGCGTCCGTGGCCTGTTCGGTCTCCGCGCGCCGGACGAGCGCGGACACCTGCGTGTACCGGCCCGAAGCGTCCAGGAACTCGAGCTGGCCGCCCTCGCCCAGCGCGGCCGAGCGCAGCAGCGCCCGTGCCGCCACCGGCACCGCCCGGTCGGACAGCGGACGCCGGTTGGTGTGCCGCCGGAAGACCGCTTCGGTGAGCTTGCGGTCCACAGTGGACGGACGGACGTTCCCCTCGATCTGCACGACCGCGAGCAGGTCGCGGTCGGCCGGGTCCGGGACGGTCCGCACCCGGCTGCGCACGCCGTTGGCCCGCAAAGCGAGCGTCAGGTTGCACAGCGCCGCACCGCAGGCGAGCCGCGCCTCGCGGCCGGCCGGGTCGGCGACCGGAAGGACGCGGTCGCGGTCCAGCCGCACCTCGATCCGGCAACCGTCGACGACGAACCGCCACGGCTGCGTGTTCTGCGGGGACGGCGCGCGCACGGCAGCCGCGAGCGCTTGGTCGACAGCAAGGGGCAGGAACGTGTTCATCGCGGTCTCCGGGTTCGCGGGGCAGTGAAACCAGCGTCGCTTCCGGCGGCGCGGCGAGGTAGCGGAGCCGGTCCCGAATCCGAGGGACCAACGGCCCTCACGCGGTCAGGTCGCGGCGGCCGAAGGCAGCGAATCCGGCCCCGCCGAGCAGCGCCGCGACCGCGGTGAGCCACAGCAGCGGCCCGATGTCGACGATTCCGCCCGGGACGTGCGGGAGGTGCGCGAACGGCGATATCCCCAGCACCCAGCCGGGCGCGTGGAACAACGGGCCGAACTCGCCCAGGACCAGGAACACCGCCAGCGCTGCCCAGGACAGCCAGCCAGCCCGGGGAAAGGCCCCGAAGACCACGAGCGCGACCCCGGTGAGCACCCAGACTCCGGGCAGTTGGACGACGGCCGCGCCGACCAGGCGCGACCCGCCGCCGGTGAGGCCCGCGGTGACGGCGGCGGCGAGCAAAGGCGCAGCCGTGGCCGCGACGGCGACCGACACCGCACCGCCGGCCAGCCGCGCCCGGGCGACCGGTCCGGCCAGCACCGCGGCCGCCCGGCCGCTCGACTCTTCGGCCCGCAACCGTCCGATGAGGACGATCGCGAGCGCCGAAACGAGCACGCCGGACACCCCGAACTCGGCGGCCAGGAACGCATCGGTCAGCGCCTGCTCCCCGCCGAGCGCGGCGATCAGCTGTCTGGCCTGTGCGGTGGCGAAGAAAGTGCCCAGTGAACCGGAAAGATTGCCGACGACCAGTCCCAGCACGGCGAACGCGAGCGTCCAGTACCCCACGGCCCCGCGGTCGAGCCGCCAGGCCAGCCCCGCCGGACCGGACAACAGGCGTCCGGCCCGCGTCGCACCGGGGCGCACGGCGAGCAGGCCGGCGCCGAGATCCCGATGCCGGGAAACGGCGAACGCCGCGAACCCCAGCAGCAGGGCCGCTCCGAGCGGAAGCGCCAGCACCCACCACCGGTCGCCCGCGAACGGCCGCAGCAGGCTGACCCACCCCACTGGGGAAAGCCACGACAGCCACCGCGGACCGGTCGCGTCCCCCACCGCGCGCAGCAGGTACGCCACAACGAGCGCGAGCACAGCGATTTCCGACGCGGCCCGGCCGCTCCGTGCGACCTGCGCCGCGAGCGCGGCCAGCGCCCCGAAAACGAGCCCCGTCCCCGCCCAGCCGAGCCCGAAGGCCAGCGAGCCGCCGGGCGGAAGCCCCGCCGCGACGAGTCCCGCCGCCGCGCCCGCGCCGAGCCCGAGCGCCGTCACTGCCAGCAGTGCGCCTGCCGCCGCGAGGCCCGCATGCCGGCCGGTCGCCGCGCCGCGCACCAGCTCCCAGTGGCCGGATTCCTCCTCGGCCCGGGTGTGCCGGACGACCGTGAGCGCCGTCAGGAGTGCGACGAGCGCGGCGCCGAAGGCGGTCAGCTTGAAGACGGCGGCCGCTCCCGCGGTCGGCTCGGCGACCGGGCCGTACAACGCGACCAGCGCGGGCACGGCGTTGATGCTCGCCACCGCCGCGCGACGCGCCTCGTCAGTGGGATACACATCTGCGGTCGCTGCCGCCGCGGCGGCCGTCATCGCAGCAGACACCAGAATCCACACCGGGAGCCGCACCCGGTCCCGGCGAAGGGCGAGCCGGATCAACGCGCCGGCTCCCGCCACGGAGTTCACGCGGACACCGTTTCCGGTTCGCGGTAGTGCCGCAGGAACAGCTCTTCCAGCGTCGGCGGGCGGCTCTCGATGCTGCGGACCTCGCGCCTGCCCAGTTCCGCCAGCACTTCGCTCAACGCGGCGTTGTCCACGCTCAGCCGCACCAAGCCGTCGTCGGCGGCGAGATCGTGCACCCCGGCGAGCCGGGCGAGCCCGTCCGCGGGCCCGGACATCCGCACGGTCAGCGAGGTCCGGGTCAGGTGGCGCAGCTGGTCGAGGCTCCCGGTGTCGACGACCTTTCCGGCGCGCAGGATGCTCACCCGGTCGCACAGCGCCTCGGCCTCGGCGAGGACATGGCTGGACAGCAGGACGGTCCGGCCCCGCGAGCGCTCCTCGCGCACGCACTGCCGGAACTGCTCGGCCATCAGCGGGTCCAGGCCGGTCGTCGGCTCGTCAAGCACCAGCAGTTCGGCGTCGGCGGCCAGAGCCGCGATCACGGCGATCTTCTGCCGGTTGCCCTTCGAGTACGCGCGCACCCGGACCGCCGGGTCCAGCTCGAACAGTTCCAGATAACGCGTCCGGCGCACCGGATCCGTGCCGCCGCGCAACCGGCCGAGGAAATCGATCGTCTCGCCGCCGGTGAGGTTCGGCCACAGCGCGACTTCTCCGGGGACGTAGGCCAGCCGCCGGTGCAGGGCCACCGCGTCCCGCCACGGGTCGCCGCCGAACAGCCGCATCCGGCCCGCGTCCGCGCGCACCAGGCCGAGCAGCAGCCGCAAGGCGGTCGTCTTCCCCGCCCCGTTCGGGCCGAGAAAACCGTGCACCTCACCCGTTCCGACGCTGAGGTCCAGTCCGGACAGCGCTTGAGTGCGGCCGAAAGCCTTGTACAGTCCGGAGATCTCGATGACAGTCTTCATTCCAGGCCTCCGGGAACGTCGTGGCAAAGCAGGTCGCCCAGCGGCAGCCGGGGCGACGGCGGAGCCGTCGAAACCGGGTTTCCGCAGCGGAAGATCGCCTGCGGCAGTCCGGGAAGGCCGAGGCGATCGGCCAGGTGTTCCCGGAAGCCGGTCAGGTGCAGCGGCTGGGTGAGGACCGACCCGGCCAAGCCGTGCACGGTCGCCTCCAGCCACATCCGCTGGAGCGCGACGCCCGCGGCGAGGTGTGCCCGCCGCGTGTCGTCGCCGGTGCAGAGCACCACGAGCGTCTCCGCCGCGAGCCGTTCGGCCAGCCGGACATCGTCGGGCACCGGGGTCGTCCGGCGGACGAGACCCGCCGCGGGCAACGGCGCGTCGCCGAGGGCCGCCTCCGGGACTCCGTCGACGGCGCCCAGTGCGCGGGGGCCGAAGGTGTGCGCGGTCCAGGCGTCTAGTTCTCGTTGGTAGGCCGTGTCGGCGCGGAACGCCCGGGTGGCGAAGCCGAGCATCTCCGCGAGCGCCTCGCCATGCGGCGGTGTCACGGCGTGCACCGCCGGGTCGTCGGCCGCGTCGAGGATTTCTGCCAGATCTGCGGCGCGCACGGGTTCCGGCGCGAACTCGCGGCGATAGCTCCGGCGGCGGCCGATCGCGTGGTAGCGCGCCAGGTTCGCGAGAGCCGGGGGGTCGCCGGGTCTGGTGTGGACTGTCGCGACCATGTCTGCGTCTGCGGGGAACGAGGTGGTGATTTCGCGACTGAGTGCCTGCGCGGCCAATTGCAGGTTCGCGAGCGCGGCTCCGCACGAGAGCAGCCGGTCGCGGCCCTCGGGATCGTGCCACGGCAACACGACGTCAGCGCGCTCGACGAGGTCGACGTCGGCGCCGCGGACACGCAACTGCCAGGGCTGGCTGTTGTGCACCGACGGGGCCCGGCTGACCGCTTGGACGAGCGCGGCCGTTTCGGAGGGGGCGAGGTCTGCGGTCGCCGAGGTCTTCATGGTCACTCCCGGAGCCGGGATCCGTTGTCCCGGCCCGTTCATGCTGACCGCGCTCCGGCACGCGGTGCTGGGGCCGAAAGTCATCGCACTGACCGCAGACGTCCCCCTGCGCAGCGATGACCTCCGGCCCTGTCCCGGCGCGCGTTCCCTGCCGCACGATCGGCTTCAGCCCAGAGAAAGGGGCAGGACCATGAACACTCCCGGCCGTCTCATCGTCGTCGGCGTCGACGGTTCGCCGCACGGCGACGCCGCGCTGCGCTGGACCCTTCAGGTCGCCGCGCACCCCGGCGACCGCGTGCACGCCATCGTGGTGCGCCCCTCGGAAGCCTTGCTTCCCGGTACGTCGCTGGCTTTCCAGCCGCACGGCCGTCAGCCGGCGGGCCAACCCCTGCCGTACCAGCGCATCGCGGCCATCCGGCGGGAATTCCCGAACGCCCCGGAGGTCTCGGTCGCCACGCCGCACGGCGACCCGGCGACGGAACTGGTGACCGCGTCCGCGGAAGCGGATCTGCTGGTGGTCGGTGCACACGGGACTGGCCTGGCGCGGGAACTGCTGCTGGGCAGCGTTTCCCGCGACTGCGTCCGGTATTCGCGGTGCCCGGTCGTGGTGATCACGCCGCAAGCGGCGCGGCGGTTGATTCCCGCTGCGACGGGATGAGAACGCGCGGGCTCAGCGCAGCGGAGCCGACCAGTCCAGCCGCACCCCGCCGCCGGGGTGCGATTCGAGAGTGAAGGCGCCGCCCATCGACTCCGCTCGCTCCCGGAGATTCCCGAGCCCGCTTGGCGAAACGTCCTCCGGGAGTCCCTTCCCGTCATCGGTGACCGTCACTCGCACCGCGTCGTCCCGCGCCGATACCGAGACAGTCAATGTGTCCGCGCCTGCGTGCCGGACCGCGTTGCTGACCGCCTCCCGCACCACCGCTTCCACGTGCTCGGCCAGCTGGGCGGGCACCGCGTCGAGCGGGCCCGCCATGCTCACCGCCGGGTGCAGCGGCGCGTCGTCGGTCAGCTCCGCGATCGCGTCGTGCAACCGGTTCCGCAACCGCGTCTCCCCTGCCGCGCCGCCGTGCAGGTCGAAAATCGCCGTCCGGATCTCGCGCACGATCTCGTGCATCTGGTCGATGCTCTCCTGCAACCGCCGCTGCAGCTCCGGCGCTTTCGTCCGCCGCTGCGTGCTCTGCATCGCCAGCCCCACCGCGAACAACCGCTGGATCACATGATCGTGCAGATCCCGGGCGATCCGGTCCCGATCCGACAGCACGTCCCGCTCCCGCGCCGCCCGCTGCTGCGCCGCCAGCTGCAACGCCAGCGCCGCCTGATCCGCGAACGACGCGAGCACCGGCAGCTGCGCCGTCTCGAACAACGCCGAACCCGGATCCCGCAACGCGATCAACACCCCCGACGTGTGGTCGCCCGCCCGCAACGGCACCACCAGCGCAGGACCGCGACCGCGGTCGGGCAGCAGCGCCAGCTCCGCCATCCGGCGCGGAGTACGGTCCCGGAACACCGCCCCCGGCACCGTCCCGTCGACCGACATCCGCAGCCCCATGAGATCGGTGGCGTCGCCGCCCGCGCACACGGTCACGGTCAACTCCGAAGGATCGGTGTCCCGCTCCTCGTCGACATCGAGCCGGCCCGTGCCCGGCAACGCGAGCATCGTGACGTCCGAACCGGTCAGCTCCAGCGCACGGCCCGCGATCAGCTCCAGCGCGTCGACCGGATCCGTCCCGCCCAGCAGTTCCGTGGTCACCTCGCTGGTCGCGCCGAGCCACCGCTGCCGCAACCGCGTCTGCTCGTACAGGTGCGCGTTCTCGATCGCGATCCCCGCCGCCGCGGCCAGCGCCTGCACGATCACCTCGTCATCGTCGGTGAACTCCGCCCCGCCCGTCTTCTCCGCCAGATACAGATTCCCGAACACCTCGTCCCGCACCCGCACCGGAACCCCCAGGAACGAATGCATCGGCGGATGATTCGCCGGGAACCCCACCGACGCCGGATGCGCCGAAATCTCCCTCAGCCGCAACGGCTTCGCGTCATCGATCACCAACCCCAGCAGACCGTGCCCCTCCGGAAGATGCCCGATCCGCTCCCGCGTCTCCGCATCGATCCCCTGATACACGAACTCCGCCAGCGCACCGTCCTCGCCCAGCACGCCCAACGCACCGTAACGAGCCTCGCCGAGCTCCACCGCGGCCTGCACGATCCGGCGCAGCGTCGCGTCCAGCTCCAGTCCCGACGCGACCGCCAGCACCGCCTCGAGCAAGCCGTCCATTTTGTCCCGGGTGCCGATCAACAGCTCGATCCGCTCCTGCAGATCGCGCAGCGTCTCCCGCAGCCGCAGCTGCGACAAGGTTCGGGACAGCCTCAGGCCGCCCTCTCCTGCTTCCGGCATCAGACTCGCTTTCGCTGCTCGGTGCGCCCTCAGAGAGATGACTTTCTCCCCTGTGCGCTCCCCGCCCAGCGAACGCATGCTGGAGGGGAACAACCAGGTACGACACAGTGTGCCGCGTTTCGCGGTGTGGGAGAACGATGACCCTCAATGTGGCCCCCGCAGGCCAGCTCAGCGCCGATCAAGTGACCTCGGTGCTGCGTTCCGCGACTTTGGCGCCGTCCACGCACAACACCCAGCCCTGGCTGTTCAGCAGCGGCCCGGCGGGCATCGAGGTGCACGCCGACCTCGACCGCACCTTGCCCGTCGCCGACCCGGACCGGCGCGAGCTGCTGCTCTCGTGCGGGGCGGCGCTGTTCAACCTGCGCACCGCGATCCACGCAGCCGGCTTCCACCCGGCCACGACGCTGCTGCCCCGGCGCAGCGATCCCGACCTGCTGGCCGTCGTGCGCCCGCGTGCGGCCGCCACCGTCGACCCGAGGCTGGCCGCTCTTGCCAAAGCCATCCCTCGCAGGCACACCAACCGCACTCCGTTCACCGCCAAACCCGTTCCGGGCGGGACGCTGGGCGCCCTGCGGCACGCGGCTGAGATCGAGCACGCGTGGATG
The DNA here is from genome assembly GCF_006704225.1 of Amycolatopsis sp. Poz14. NCBI lineage: Bacteria > Bacillati > Actinomycetota > Actinomycetes > Pseudonocardiales > Pseudonocardiaceae > Amycolatopsis > Amycolatopsis sp. Poz14. The sequence goes on along the minus strand of NZ_JACLHD010000001.1, from coordinate 5,729,465 downwards.
CCGCAGCTCGACGACGGCCAGCTCGCCGGGCTCAAGGAATTGGTCCGCGAAAGCCACCGCATCCAGCTGAACGACCCGGCGTTCCTCGCCGAATGGCAGCGCTGGACCGGACGCGGCCGGGAGAACCGGGACGGCGTCCCCTTCGCCGCCGGCGGCGAAACCGCCGCGGACGACGCCTGGGTCTTGCGCGATTTCGGCGACGGCACCCGCGCTCCGGGGGCGACGCCGACCGTCGTCGTGATCGGCACCTTCGCCGACGAGCCGATCGACCGGCTCCGTGCCGGACAGGCCATGCAGCGGGTGCTGCTGACTGCCACTGCCGACGGGATCGACGCCTCGTTCATCTCCCAGCCGGTCGAAGTGCCCGCGATCCGCGCCCGCCTCCGCGACCTGCTCGGCGGCGGGCTCTGGCCGCAGATCGTCCTGCGCCTCGGCTACGGCACCCCAGTCGCCTGGACGCCGCGCCGGGCGCTGGAAGACGTCCTGTTCGACCCGCCCCCGCTCAGCGCCTGACCCGCGTCGCCGGGCCACGGTTCACCTGCGCTCGCTCCGCAGCTCCGTGGCCAGCACCGCGGCCTGCGTGCGCCGCTCCATGCCGAGCTTCGTCAGCAGCCGCGAGACATAGTTCTTCACCGTCTTCTCGGCCAGGAACATCCGTTCGGAAATCTGGCGGTTCGTCAAGCCTTCGCCGATCAGCTCCAGCAGCGTGCGCTCCTGTTCGGACAGCTGCGCCAGCGGGCCCCGCTTTTTCTCCGCGCTGTCGCGCAGCTTCGCCATCAACGCGGCCGCGGCGTGCGCGTCCAGCAACGACTTCCCCGCCCCGACGTCCAGCACCGCCGACACGAGGTCGAGGCCCTTGATGTCCTTGATCACGAAGCCGCTCGCGCCGGCCATGACGGCGTCCAGCATCGCCTGTTCGTCGGTATAGGACGTGAGCATTAGGCATTTCAGCTCGGGCAGGCGGGACCGCAGCTCGCGGGCCAGTTCGATGCCGTTGCCGTCGGGCAGCCGCACGTCGAGCACCGCGACCTCCGGCCGCAGCGCCGGGATCCGGGCCAGAGCCTGCGAAACGTTGCCCGCCTGGCCGACCACAGTGATCCTGTCGTCCTCGTCCAGCAGGTCGGCGACCCCGCGCCGGACCACCTCGTGATCGTCCACCAGGAAAACCCGCAACATCCGTTCTTCTCCTGCCTCGGGCGCGGCGGTGTGCCGCGCGGCCGGAAACGAGCCTACGACCGGGAGTCCTTCAGCGGCGGTGCCGAAAGTCCTCAATCCCCGGCCGAAGACCCTTCCGGTCCCGGAACCGACCACACCAGCCGGGAGCCGCCGGCCGCGGTGAGCGTCCCGCCCCGGCGGTTCGCCTGCTCCGCGAGCGCGGCCAGCTCCGCCGCGGCCGGACCGGCGAGATCGTCGCCGCCCTCGTACCGGACGGTCACCGTCGTCCGTGCCGGTTCCGCCTGGATCCCGACCTCCACCGACTGGGCCGACGCGTGCCGGGCGACCAGCCGCAGCGCTTCGTCGAGGAACGGCACGACCGCGTCGGACCGGACCTCGTCGAGCTTCCCGGTCAGCTGGGTGGACACCGGGAACCCCAGCGCGTCCCCGGCTTCGGCCAGCACCCGCAGGACCTGGTCGCGAACCGGCTCCGGCGAGCGCGGCGGGCCGTCGCCCGGCTGGAAGACCGTGCTGTGCGCCTGCGCGATGATGTCGTCGAGCTCGAAGATCGTCTCTCGCAGCCGGGTGGCCACGACCGGCGACCGCGCGAGGCCGGCTGTGGTCTGCAACGACAATCCGGTGGAGTACAGCCGCTGCAGGATTTCGCGCTGCAGCCCGGCCGCGATCCGGTCGCGCTCGTCGTGCAGCGCGGCGGCCTCGCGTTCCGCGCGGGCCTGCGCCAGTTCGACCGCCACCGCCGCCTGGTCGGCGAACCACGCCGCCATCTCCAGCTCGTCCTCGCCGAACGCCGCGCGGCTGGTCAACCGTGCCGCAGCGAGCACCGCGGGCGGCTGGTCGCCACCGGCGAACGGGACCAGCAGCACCGCGTCGAGGTTCAGGTCCGCGGTGGAGGGCGTCAGCCCCTGCGCTGCCTCGTCCGGCCACGTGCCCAGCTTCGGCTCACCGCTCGCGAGCACCGCACCGACCACAGCGGACTCCGCGGTCAGTTCCCGTCCGGCCAGTTCGCCCGCGCCGGAACCGGCCGCGTACCCGATCTGCGCGCGTCCTCCCTCTCCGGCTGGGCAGAACACGGCGACGAGGTCGGCGGACGCGAGTTCCCGCAGGTAGTCGACCACGCGCTCCAGCGGATCCGCTGTCTCCGCCGCCAGCAGCTCTCGGGTCAGGGCCGCGGACGCGCGCAGCCATTCCTGCTGGTTCCGCGCGGTCTCGTACAGCCGCGCGTTCTCGATCGCGCTGCCAGCCGCCGCGGCGAGCGCGAGGGCCAACTGCTCGTCCTCGGCGCTGAACGGACCGCGTTCCCCGTCGGCGAAATACAAATTGCCGAAGACCGCGCCCCGCGCCTGGATCGGCACGCCCAGGAAGCTGGTCATCGGCGGATGCCCGGCGGGGAACCCGGACGAGCGGGGATCGTCCTGCAGCCGGGTCAACCGGATCGGCCGCGGGTCCTCGATCACCGCGCCGAGCAGGCCCTTGCCCTCGGGCAGCCCGCCGATCCGCTCGACCGCGTCCGGGTCCATCCCGGTGTGCACGAATTCGGTCAGCCGTCCGTCCGGGCCGATCACGCCCAGCGCCGCGTACCGCGCCCCGACGAGTTCCCTGGCCGCCTCCACGATGCGCCGCAGCAGCGAGGGCAGCGCGAGCCCGGTCGTGATGGTCTGTGTCGCGCGCAGCAGGCCCCGGAGCCTGCCTTGGGCGCCCATGACCTCCTGGGCTCGCTCGACCAGCTGGGCCAGCAGCTGGTCCAGCTCCATCCTCGGCTGGTCGGGGAAGGTCAGCCCGGCCCGCTCCGGTGCGTCCCGCTCGCTCACCGCTGCTCCCTGCCGGTCGGATGTGCGCGCCCTTGCACCACAGGGAGTTTCCCGCCTCGCGGAAACACCGTCAAGCGCAGCCGAAGTGCCCTGCGACCGCCCGGAAGATGACCAAGGACCCTCTCCCCGCCGGCCCCGCGCACCGGATGCTCACGACGACCTTTCCCGCAGCGAGCAGGAGATCCGCATGAACGCCCTGGACCTGGCGCGGTGGCAGTTCGGGATCACGACCGTCTACCACTTCCTCTTCGTCCCGCTCACCATCGGCCTGTCCTTCCTCGTCGCTGGCATGCAGACCGCGTGGGTCCGCACCGGCGACGATCGCTGGCGCCGGATGACCAAGTTCTGGGGCAAGCTGTTCCTGATCAACTTCGCCATGGGAGTGGCGACCGGCATCGTCCAGGAGTTCCAGTTCGGCATGAACTGGTCGGACTACAGCAGCTTCGTGGGAGACATTTTCGGCGCCCCGCTGGCGATCGAGGGGCTGCTGGCGTTCTTCCTGGAATCGACGTTCCTCGGCCTGTGGATCTTCGGCTGGGACCGGCTGCCGAAAAAGCTGCACCTGGCCACGATCTGGCTCGCCTCGATCGGGACCGTGCTGTCGGCCTACTTCATCCTCGCCGCGAACTCGTGGATGCAGCATCCGGTCGGCTCCGAGGTGAACCCGGCGACCGGGCGCGCTGAGCTGAAGGACTTCGGCGCGGTGCTGACCAACTCGACCGCGCTCGGCGCCTTCGCGCACACGATTACCGCCTGCTTCCTCACCGGAGGCATGTTCGTGGTCGGCATCAGCGCGTGGCAGCTGCGAAAGAAGCGAGACGCCGACGTCTTCCGGCCGTCGATGAAACTCGCCCTCGTCACCGTGCTCGTCGCGAGCCTCGGCGTGATCGTCACCGGCGACCTGCAGGCCCGGCTGATGACTCAGCAGCAGCCGATGAAAATGGCCGCCGCCGAAGCGCTCTACGACACCGTCTCCCCCGCGTCGTTCTCGCTGTTCACCATCGGCTCGCTCGACGGTTCGCAGGAGAAGTTCAGCATCCGCGTCCCGGGCGTGCTGTCGTTCATGGCGACCGGGCGGTTCGACGGCCAGGTCGAGGGCATCAACAATCTCCAGGCCGCCGAACAGCAGAAGTACGGCCCCGGCGACTACCGGCCCGACGTCCCGGTGACCTACTGGACCTTCCGGCTGATGATCGGCTTCGGGTTCCTGTGCCTGCTGCTGTCGGCCGCCGGGCTGTGGCTGTTCCGCCGCGGCCGGAGCCCCCGCGCCCGCTGGTTCCTTCCCGCCGCGACCGTCGCGCTGTCGTTTCCCTTCCTGGCCAACAGCGTCGGGTGGATCTTCACCGAAATGGGCCGTCAGCCGTGGTCGGTGTTCGGCGTGCTCACCACCGCCGATTCGGTCTCGCCCACCGTCTCGGCCGGGAACGTGCTCACCTCGCTGATCGTCTTCACCGTCCTTTACGGAGTGCTCGCGGTAGTCGACGGCGTGCTGATGGTCCGCTACGCCAAAGCCGGGCCGCCGCCGCCCGAAGCCGCGGACGCCCCCGAATCCGACGAGCCGCGCCCCGCGGCCTTCGCCTACTGAACCCGGAGCATCTAGATGGCGCTGACCGACGTCTGGTTCCTGCTCATCGCGGTCCTGTGGACCGGCTACTTCGTCCTCGAAGGATTCGACTTCGGCGTCGGAATCCTGCTGCGCGTGCTCGGCCGCGACGACACCGACCGCCGGGTGCTGATCAACACCATCGGCCCGGTCTGGGACGGCAACGAAGTCTGGCTGCTGGTCGCGGGCGGCGCGACCTTCGCCGCCTTCCCGCTCTGGTACGCGAGTCTGTTCTCCGGCTTCTACCTGGCCCTGCTGGTGGTCCTGGTGGCCCTCATCTGCCGCGGCGTCGCCTTCGAATTCCGCGGCAAGATCGACAGTGCCCGCTGGCGCAACACCTGGGACTGGGTCATCACGATCGGCTCCGCAGTGCCCGCCCTGCTGTGGGGCGTCGCGTTCGGCAACATCGTGCACGGAGTCCCGCTCGACGCCCAGCACCACTTCACCGGGACCTTCTTCACTCTGCTCAATCCGTACGCGCTCCTCGGCGGGCTCGCGACGCTCACCGTGTTCACCTTGCACGGCACCGTTTTCCTCGCGCTCAAGACCACCGGGCCGGTGCGCGACCGGGCACAGTCGCTCGTCGCCCCGCTCGGCGCCGCCGCGCTGCTCTGCGGCGGCGGGTTCCTCGCCTGGACCGCGCTCGACCACGACCTGTGGACCTGGGTCTTCGCCACCGCGGCGGCCGTATCGCTCGCCGCCGGGATCCTGCTGGGCATCCGCGGCCGGGACGGATTCTCGTTCCTGTGCACCGCGCTGGCCATCGTCGGGGTCACCGCCACGCTGTTCTGGTCGCTCTACCCGGCGGTGCTGCCCTCCACGACCGACCCGGCGTTCAGCCTCACGACCGCGAACGCCTCTTCGACGCCCTACACGCTGCAGATCATGTCCTGGGTCGCGCTCGCGTTCACCCCGATCGTGCTGGCCTACCAAGCCTGGACGTACTGGGTGTTCCGCAAGCGGGTCGGGCGGCACTCCATCCCGGCCGGCGCCGGACTCCCGAGCGCGCACTGATGCGGCCGCTCGACCCTCGCCTGCTGCGACTGGCGAGCGCGGTGCGGCCGTTCATCGCCGGCTGCGCCGCGCTCGGCGGACTGACCGCGCTGCTCGTGCTGGCCCAGGCGGAATTGCTGGCCGACAGTGTTTCGCGAGCTTTCCTCGACGGAGCGACACTTTCCGCACTCGCTGTTCCGGTGGCGTTGCTGGCCGGAGTGGTCCTCGTGCGTGCCGGGGTCGCCTGGCTGTCCGAGACGGCTGCGCACCGGGCATCGGCGAAGGCGTTGTCGCAACTGCGCGACGCTGTCGTCGGTGCGGCGCTAAGGGCCGGACCACGCTCGACTACGCGCTCCCCCGCCGAAATCGCCGCGCTGGCCACGCACGGCGTCGACCGGCTGGACGGATACTTCGCCCGCTACCTCCCGCAGCTGCTCGTCGCCGCGATCGTGCCCGCGGTCGTCGGCGCCCGGATTCTGTTCGCCGACTGGACCGCGGCGCTCATCGTCGCGCTCACCGTGCCGCTGATCCCGGCGTTCATGATCCTCATCGGACTGTTCACCCAACGCGACGTCCGCCGGCAATGGCGCACGCTTTCCGTGCTGGGCGACCATTTCCTCGACCTCGTCGCCGGGCTGGGAGTCCTGACCGCGTTCGGCCGCGCCCGCGCACAACGCGCGACGCTGCGGGACATCTGCGAGCGCTACCGGACGCAGACCATGCGGACGCTGCGGGTGGCGTTCCTCTCGGCGCTCGCGCTGGAACTCCTCGCCACGCTTTCGGTCGCGGTCGTCGCCGTGTCCATCGGGTTGCGGCTGCTCGCTGGGGACCTGGACCTGCACACCGCGCTCGTCGTACTGATCCTCGCCCCGGAGGCGTATCTCCCGCTCCGCGCGGTCGGCACCCGCTTCCACGACAGCGCCGAAGGGCTCGCCGCCGCGGAGGACATCGTCGCGCTCACCGACGAGGCCCCCGAGGAGCAGCACGCCGCACCCGCACGCGCGCACGGCGTGCTGTGCCTCGAAGACGTCACCGTGACCGGCCGGTCCGGGCCGGTCCTCGACGGGTTCTCGCTGACCGTCGCGCCCGGAGAGGTCGTTGGAATCGTCGGCCCCAGCGGGGCGGGGAAATCGACGCTCCTGGACCTGGTGCTGGGCTGGCGCGAGCCGGACCGCGGCCGGGTCGTCGCGGGGGAAACCGATCTCGCCGACGTCGGCAAGGCGACCTGGCGCCGCGGCATTTCCTGGGTCCCGCAACGGCCGCATCTGGTCGCCGGGTCGGTCTCGCAGAACATCCGGCTCGGTTCCCCGCACGCGAGCGAAGCCGAGGTCCGCGCGGCAGCCACCGCCGCCGCGCTCGACGTCCCGCTCGACACGGCGGTCGGCGAACTGGGTTCCGGCCTCTCCACCGGGCAGGTCCGGCGCGTCGCGCTGGCCCGAGCGATCCTGCTCGACCGTCCGCTGTTGCTGCTCGACGAGCCCACCGAAGGCGTCGACGCCGAAACCGAGGCCGCGATCCTCGACCGGCTCCCGGCGGTGCTGAACGGGCGGACGGCGATCGTCGTCACCCACCATTCCGCCGCGCTCGCCCTCTGCGACCGGGTCGTGACCGTGCCCGCCGCTCGGCCGGCCGCCTCTCCCGCTACCGCTGCGCCCACCGCCGCTCCGCCCCCGGTTCCAGTGCTCGCCGAGTCCGAACCGGACAGTCCGCCGGGCACCTGGCGGCCGCTCTTGGCCGCGCTGCGCCGGCACCGACTGCGCTTGGCGCTGGCCTGTGTCATCGCGACCGCGGCGCTCGGCTGCGGCGTCGCGCTCACCTCGACCTCGTCGTGGCTCATCGCGACCGCCGCCCTGCACCCGCCGGTGCTGAGCCTGATGGTCGCGATCGTCGCCGTCCGGACCTTCGGGCTGGCCAAGGGAGTTCTCCGCTACGTCGAACGACTGCTCACCCACGACGTCGCCCTCCGCGTGCTGACCGAACTCCGCGTGCGCGTGTGGACCCGGCTCGTGCGGATCGGCCCCGCCGTCACTGCCCGCCTCCGCCGCGGCGAACTGCTGCACCGTCTGGTGTCCGATGTGGACAGCCAGCAGGACCTCGTGGTGCGCGGCCTCGTGCCCGGCACCGCCACGTTCGCCGTGCTCGCCGCGACCGCCACCACCCTCGGCTTCCTCCTCCCGGCCGCCGGCATCGCCGCCGCGGCGGGTCTCGCAATCGCCGCGATCGTGGCGCCGGCGGTCACCGCCGTCGCCACCCGCCGGGCCGAACGAGACACCGCGCGGCTGCGCAGCGAACTCAGCGCCCGCACGGTGGAATTGCTGCACGCCTCAGCCGACCTTCTCGCCTTCGACGCCGCCCACGCCCGGCACGCCGACCTGCGCGAACTCGACGCCCGCGCGACCGCCGCGGCGCGCCGGTCCGCCTCCCGCCGCGGTCTCGGCAGCGGAATTGCCGTGCTGGGAGTGGGTTTCACCGCCGTCGCGTGTCTCGTGCTCGGAATTCTGGCTGTGCGAGCCGGAACGCTCTCCGGTCCCGCCCTGGCTGTGCTCGCCCTGACTCCGCTCGCGACCGCCGAACTCGTCGCCGGGCTTCCCGAGTCCGCGCTACGCCTTCTCGGCAGCCACACCGCCGCGCAACGGCTCGCCGCACTCGATCAGACGCCGGCCCCGTACAGCGAACCGGCCAGCCCGCAGGACCTCCGCACCGCCGACAACCTCGCCACGGCGAACCTGTCGGTCCGCTGGCCCGCTTCCCCGCGCGACGCGGTGCAGGACGTCGACTTCACCGTCGGCCACCGCTCCCGGCTCCTGCTCACCGGGCCTTCGGGGGCCGGAAAGAGCACCGTCATCGCCGCGCTGATGCGCTATCTCGACCCGTCGTCCGGCGAAATCCTCCTCGACGGAGCCGACACGCGCAGCTTCCCCAGCGACGCCGTCCGCGCGCAGATCGCCTGGTGCGGCACCGAAACTCACCTTTTTGACAACACGCTGCGCGAAAATCTGCGTCTGGCCCGGCCCGGCGCGTCCGACGACGAGATCCGGGCCGCCCTGGAGCTGGCCCAACTCGGTGCCTGGCTCGCCAGCCTGCCGGACTGCCTCGACACCGCGCTCGGCCTGCACGGAACACCGGTCTCCGGCGGAGAACGCCAGCGCATCGGCATCGCGCGGGCATTGCTGTCCGCGCGTCCGATCCTGCTTCTCGACGAACCGACCGCACATCTCGACGCGCCGACCGCGGCGGCTCTCGCGGCCGATGTCCTCGCCGCGACGCGGGCCCGGTCCGTGCTGATCGCGACGCACCGGCCTGGAGAGTTTCGCGGGGTGGCGGAGTACCGGATTCCGGCGCGAGCCGGGTCGGAGGCACGGGAGGGATCTCGCGCTTAGGATCGAGGGAATGGACGTCTCGTTTGTCGGGCACGACGGGAATCCGGACGACCCGATCTATCACATCCCGACTTCCCAGGCAGACCACCGGGTCCTGCCGGGCGCAGGATACGAAAAAGACACGCTCGAAGACCTCCAGCTGTGGGCATGGCTCACCGCGCTGGCGTTCAACCAGATCGTGCCCGGCCCGGTCGGCGTCCGTCCGGGCACCGACCCGCCAGACCGGATCCTTGCCGTCGACGGAACTGAGTACCCGCTCGAACTCACGGTTCTGACGGTGCAGCAGCTCCGGACCCGGCTCGGCGGAGTACGGAAACTGGCCCGGCTGGTCCATGAGCGGTTGCATGACGAGCCGTCCGGCTTCGCGCACCTCGCCGGCCGCACAATCGTGATCGCTGCCTTCGACCTCGACCGGGCGCTGCCTCCTGGCACCCGCCGCACCGACGTCGCCGAACAGGTCGTCACGGCGCTTCGCGAGGACCGTGGGTTCATGGGCGGCAATCTCGACTCGAACCGGCTCGCCGCCGAAGGACTGCCTACGACACTTGATCTGTCCGGCGGGGATTACGGGGAATTCGCCGGACTCAAGGTGCGTGCGGAACGTTCCGCTGTCTCAACCGGCGATCCGGTCACGGTCGTCGGCGCCGCACAGGCCGAGTTCCGGCTGATCGAGGCGCAAACGCTGGTCAAAGAGATCATCGCCAAGAAGGACGTTCCGGAGAACCGCATCCTGCTGATCTCCGCCGGAGCTCCCGACAGCGACGGCTTCGCGTGCCCGCTCGATTTCTGGCTGTTCGACGCGCTATGGCAACACGGACTGGGCGGTCGCCCGCACCCGGTGCATCTGGATTGCGTCGTGCTTCAGGCATGGGGCAAGCCGCTTGTCGCAGAGCTCTACCGCAGGCCCGGCGCCGCCTTGCCATGGCCGCCTCCGACCGTCAGGAGACCCACCTCCGACCAGCCGCAATGACGGCAACCGCGCCAAAGCAGCTGGCGTACGCCCATGCCACGCGGCGGGTGCACGGAAACCCGCACACCCGCCGAGCAGCTCAGCCGGACGATTACTGCCCAGGCCACCGCCATTCCCGCACCTCGGGCAGATCCTCCCCGTGCTCGACGATCCACCGCCGGTGCCGTTCCTGCGAGCGCGTCATCCGCTGCCGCAGCGGGCCGGTCGTCGCGAGCAGTCCCGGGACGCGGTCCAGGACGTCGATCACGAGCTGGAACCGGTCCATCCGGTTGCGCACCAGCATGTCGAACGGCGTGGTCGTCGTGCCGTGTTCGGTGTAGCCGCGGACGTGGAGGCCGGCGTGGTTCGTCCGGCGGTAGGCCAGCCGGTGGATCAGCCACGGGTAACCGTGGTAGGCGAAGATCACCGGGCGGTCCGGGGTGAACAGCGCGTCGAACTCCCAGTCGCTCAGGCCGTGCGGGTGTTCGGCTTCCGGTTGCAGCCGCATCAGGTCCACCACGTTCACCACGCGGACCGCCAGCGAAGGCAGTTCCTCGCGCAGGATCGCGGCCGCCGCGAGGATTTCCAGGGTCGGGGCGTCGCCCGCGCACGCGAGGACGACGTCCGGTTCCCGGTCCGCGTGCGTGCTGGCCCATTCCCAGATGCCGAGGCCCCGTGCGCAATGCAGCGCGGCTTCCTCCGGGTCGAGCCAGTCGGGCGTCTCGTTCTTGCCCGCGACCACCACGTTCACGTAGTCCCGGCTGCGCAGGCAGTGCGCGGCCACTTCCAGGAGCGTGTTGGTGTCCGGCGGGAAGTACACCCGCACAACCTCCGGGGCCTTGTTCGCCACGTGGTCCACGAAACCGGGGTCCTGGTGGGAGAAACCGTTGTGGTCCTGTCGCCAGACGTGCGAGGTCAGCAGGTAGTTCAGCGACGCCACCGGCCGCCGCCACCGGATTTCGCGGTGCATGCGCAGCCATTTGATGTGCTGGTTCACCATCGAGTCCACGATGTGCGCGAAGGCCTCGTAGCAGGAGAACAGCCCGTGCCTGCCGCTGAGCAGGTAACCCTCGAGCCAGCCCTGGCAGAGGTGTTCCGAGAGCACCTCCATGACGCGCCCGTCCGGCGCGAGGTGGTCGGACGGCGGGCCGGGCGGCAGTTCCCAGGTTTTCGCGGTCACGTCGTACACCGCGTCGAGCCGGTTCGAGGCGGTTTCGTCCGGTCCGAACAGCCGGAAGTTCGCGCGTTCGGCGTTGCGGCGGAACACTTCCCGGAGGAAGCGGCCCAGCACCCGGGTCGGCTCCGAGGTGCTCTCCCCCGCGGCCGAGACCGGCACGGCGTGTTCGGCGACCGACGGCAGCGAAAGCGGGCGCAGCAGCACGCCGCCGTTCGCGTGCGGGTTCGCGCCCATCCGTCGCGCACCGGCCGGAATGAGGGCAGTGACCGCGGCGGTCGGGCGGCCGGCGGTGTCGAACAGCTCTTCCGGCCGGTAGGACCGCAGCCAGTTTTCCAGCTGCCGCAGGTGCGCCGGATTCTCCCGGACCTGGGTCAGCGGCACCTGGTGCGCCCGCCAGGTCCCTTCGACCTGCTGACCGTCCACTGTGGCCGGTCCGGTCCAGCCTTTCGGCGACCGGAGCACGATCATCGGCCACGGTCCCGCGCCGCCGCGGCGGAGCAGGGCCAGATCGGCGACCACCGCATCGAGCGCGGCGGCCATCGCCTGGTGCATCGCCACCGGCTCGTCGCCCTCGACGTACACCGGGGCCCAGCCCGCGCCGCGCAGCAGCGAGTCCAATTCGGACGGCGGGATCCGGGACAGCACCGTCGGATTCGCGATCTTGTAGCCGTTCAGGTGCAGGATCGGCAGCACCGCGCCGTCGCGGCGCGGGTCGAGGAACCGGCTCGCCTGCCAGCTGGTCGCCAGCGGTCCGGTCTCCGCCTCTCCGTCGCCGACGACGCACGCGACGAGCAGGCCCGGGCTGTCGAACGCGGCGCCGAACGCGTGCGCGAGCGAGTACCCCAGTTCGCCGCCCTCGTGGATCGACCCCGGCACGTGCGGGGACACGTGGCTCGGCACCCCGCCGGGGAACGAGAACTGCCGGAACAACCGGTCCATCCCCTCGGCGTCGCGCGAGACCTCCGGCCACAGCTCCGAATAGCTGCCCTCCAGCCAGGTGCTCGCCAGCAGCGCCGGGCCGCCGTGTCCCGGGCCGGTCACGAACATCGCGTCGAGGTCGTGGGCCAGGATCGCGCGGTTGAGGTGGGCGTAGACGAAGTTCAGGCCGGGCGAGGTGCCCCAGTGCCCGAGGAGCCGGGGCTTGACCTGCCCCGGCTCCAGCGGTTCCCGCAGCAGCGGGTTGCCCATCAGGTAGATCTGCCCCGCGGCGAGGTAGTTCGCGGCGCGCCACTGGGCGTCGACCTGCGCGAGTTCCTGCCTGCTGAGCGTTGCCGCGGGAGCGTCGACCGCGGTCACCGGTTCCGCTCCGGCCGCACCACGAGCACCGGGCACGAGGAGTGGTGCACCAGGGCCTGGCTGGTCGAGCCCAGCAGCATCCCGGCGAACCCGCCGCGCCCGCGGCTGCCGACGACCAGCAGCTGCGCCCGGTCGGACTCGTCGAGCAGCACGTGCCGCGGCCGGTCGCGGACGAGCTTCCGCTGTACCTCGACGTCCGGGTACTTCTCCTGCCAGCCCGCGAGCCGCTGCGCCAGCAGTCGTTCCTCAGTGGGCTGCAGGGTTTCCCACTGCGGGAGGAGCCGCGCCGCGCTGTCGGTCGAGTCGTAGACCACGTCGGCCCAGGCGTGCACCGCGACCAGCGGGACCTGCCGGAAACTGGCCTCCTCGAACGCGACCGCGATCGCCGCCTCGCTGTTCGGGCTGCCGTCGACGCCGACCGCCACCGGGCCGTCCTGCGGCACCGGGCCGTCGCCGTGGCGCCCGCGGATCACCGCCACCGGACAGGCGGCGTGGCCTGCGACCGCCGAGGTCGTGGCTCCGACGAGCATGCCGGTGAAGCCGCCGGTCCCGGTGCGGCCGAGCACGAGCATCCGGGCCTTCTTGGAGCGGTCGATCAGCAGGGCCGGCGCGGAATCGGTGAACACCTCGGTGCGGACCTCGAGCGAGCGGTCCACGGACAGTGCCAGCTCGCGCGCCTCGGCCGCGATGCGGTCTCCCTCCTGCTGGATGCCCTCGAAGAGCACCTGGCTGCCGGCGAGACCGCCGCCGTAGACGAGCCCCGCCAGCTGCAGGCAGTGCACCAGCTCCAGTTCGAGATCGCGGCCCGAGGCGAGCCGAGCGGCCCATCGGACGGCTTCCGCCGCCCCCTCCGAGCCGTCGATCCCTACGAGCACCGTGCGAGTCCGGTCAGTCATCGTCCCACTTCCTGTTCCGCGGACACGATGTCCGCTCCGACCACGCCGGGCACCGCCAGTGCCAGCAACGTCGCGACGTGGCGATCGGTTTCGTCGTCGTAGCGGTCGGCGATCCGCACGATCCCGTCGTGCACCTCGACCTCCCAGCGGCCCGTGCCGCCGTAAATCTCCAGCCGATGCCGCACGTCCGCGGCGATCGCGCGGTCTTCCCGGGCGAGCACGCGCACGACGTCGCCGCGCGTCACGATGCCGATCACCCTGCTGCCGTCGACGATCGGCATCGCCCGGATCCGCGCGTCCACCAGCGCCTGGCACAGGTCGGCGACGTCGGTGCCGGACGACATCGCCGTCGCCGGAGACGTCATCACCGCGCCGACCGCCGTGTCGATCGCGCCCGGGTGGTACGGGTGCAGGTGCTCCGACCGCGCGTCGGACGGGATCCGGCCGCGGATCAGATCCGCCTCGGTGACGATGCCGGTCAACCGGTCGTCGTCGTCCACCACCGGCAGCGCGGTGAAGCCGTGTTCGGACAGGATTTCGGCCGCCTCCTTGGCGGGAGTCCACGGATGCACCGTCTCGACCGGTGCGGACATCAGATCGCGTGCGCGCATCAGGTCCGTCCTTTCCTTGTGCTGCCTCGAAAATAGGCAACGGAACCGGTCTGGCACGCCGGTCCGGAGTCACCGGTGCGAAGGACCAACGTCATCTGCGCCGCAGCGGCGCCAGTTGCCGGTACGCCTCGCGCCACGCCGCGGGAAGCGCCTCGGCGCACTGCTGGGCGCAGCGGATCTCGGCTTCCAGCACCAGGGCGTGGGCCCGCGTCCCCTCGCCTGCCTCGACAAGCGGCCTCAGCCTGTCCTGCGCGACCACAGCGTCCTGGTACTCGCCGAGCAGTTCCTGCAGTGCCCGCAGGCGCTTCAGTACCTGGGCCTGCTCGACCGGCAGCGCCGCGCCCGCCGCCTCGACGGCGTACCGGAGCCGTTTCACGCTCTTGCGTACTGCGTGCACGTCTCCCGTGCCGACGCGCGCATCGGTTTCCGCGACCACCCTCCAGACCAGTTCCGGAAGCACCTTCTCTGCCGGTCGTCGCGCGCGTTTCCCTTGCGCACCAGTGCTTTGCTCGCGCAGCACGACCAGGAACACGTCCAGTGCGTTCAGCAGTTGCAGGTACCGCGGCGAGTCGAGGACGACCGCGCACTCGGCGGCGGCTTCCTCCGCCTGCGCGGTGAAAACCTGCTCCGCGGCTACGCGCACCTCGTCCTCGACCGCATCGGACGGCAGCTTGTCCAACGCGGCGAAGAACCGGGCCCGTTGCACCTCGACGTCTCTGGCCGGTCCTGCACTCGCGCCGAGCCAGCGCAACGCCGGCCCGAACCTCCCGGCGAGCCTTCCGCCGAGCACCGGCGCGAAAGTCCTCAGTGTGGCCCGGATCTGCCGGGCGGCCACTCGCAGGTCGTGCACGCCCTCGGGCTCTTCCAGCCGCACCGCGAGGTCGGCGCGCGCGAGTGCTCCGACCTCGCGTTCCAGGTAGGCGAGCACCACCTGCCGGGCCGTGCCAGACTCCTCGCCCGCGCCCTGTCCGGTGCCGTCCTGCCTTGGCACCGGGACCAGTTCCAGGTCCCGGCTGTACGCGCGGACCAGCCGCGACAGCTCGTGCGGCACCTGGTCCACGCCGGGAGCCTCGACCCGGCATCCCCGGCCGTCGCCGAGATCGAGCTGCCACGCGCTGCCCGTGCGGCTGATCGCCATTCCGTTCCGCCGCAACCGCAGGCCGGTCGTGTCGTAGTACGTCACCGGCCGCGCCGCGCGGGTCACGACCGCACCGCCCGCTGCGCGAGCCTGCTCAGCAGGACCAGCACCACGGCCAGGGAGAGCGTCACCCACTGCACCGGCTCGCGGAATCCCAGCACGACGAACTGAATCGCCAGCCAGCCGACGAGCACGACGCTCGCGGCGTATCCGAACCAATGCGCCCCCGGATCCCCGCGCCACGCCGCGAACGCGGCCCAGGCGAGCGTGCCGCCGATCGCGATCACGAGCGCCAGCCCGGGCAGCGCCCAGCTGGACAGCCCGAGCGGCACGAGGGCCGACAGCGGCAGCCGGAATCCCGGGGCGCCTGCCATCAGGCAGATTCCGCCGACCAGCGCACTCGCCGCGAATACCGTCTCGTAGGTCGCGAGCACCCGTTGCGCGGCCCGGCCGCGCAACGCGCTCACGGCAGGCTCCTCGGCCGCACGACCGCCACCGGGCAGGTCGAGTGGGCGAGCAGGGCCTGGCTGGTGGAGCCGAGCAGCATCCCGGTGAATCCGCCCCGGCCGCGGCTGCCGACGACGACCAGTTGGGCGTCTTCGCCGTACTCCAGCAGGGTGCGGACCGGCCGCCCGCGCACGATCTCGACGTCGATCCGCAGGTCCGGGAACTTCTCCCGCCACAGGGCCAGCTGGCCCTCGATCCGGCAGCGTTCGCCCGCCTCGATCTCGTCCGGCACGATCTCCATGGCCCGCAGCGACCCGTCCAGGGTCAGTTCGTTCCAGGTGTGCACAACGGTGAGCGACGTCTTCCGCGCGGCCGCTTCGGCACAGGCGAACCCGAGCGCGTCGTCGCTGTCGGCCGCTCCGTCCAGTCCGACCACGACCGGTCCGGCCGCGGGCGGGACATCGTCCGGCATGCGCCCGCGCACGACCACTACCGGGCACAGCGCGTGCGCCGCCAGCGCCACGGCCGTCGATCCGACCAGCAGGCCGGTGAATCCGCCGAGCCCGCGCGAACCCAGCACCGCGAGCTCCGCGCCGCGGCTTTCCCGCAGCAGCACGGCGACCGGGTTTCCCTCGGCGACGACCCGCCGCACCCGCAGCGCGGGCCACTGCCGCCGTACCGCGGCTTCGGCCTCGTCGAGCCAGGTCTCCGCTTGTCCCTGGAACCCGGTGCGCACGCCGGCCACGAACGGACCGGTGATGCCCGGCGACGGAATCAGGTACGCCTGCACCAGCCGCAGCGGCGCGCCCCGGTGGTGTGCTTCCCCGGCCGCCCACACGGCGGCGTTGCGCGCCGACTCGGAACCGTCGATCCCGGCCACTACCACGCGTTCGTCAGGTGCGCGCATCATGCGCTCCTCTCTTGGCCCGCCGCAGCGCGCGCAGCCGCTCGAACCGGCTGCGTTCCTTCCGGTCCTGTTCGGCTATCTCGGTTTCGGTGAGCACGACCGCGTCCGATCCGGGGAACACCGTCGTGACCCGGTCGTCGGCGAGCCAGCGCACCGTGAACGGCGGGCTGCCGTCCGGTTTTCCGGTCGCGACGATCCGGCCGCGCTGCTCCGGAAGATCGAGCCGGACGCCTTTGACCACCAGCCAGTCACCGGGCTGTGCGTGCATTTCTCCTCCTCGGTCTCACGCTCTCCGCGGCGGGCAAAGCTCTGCTGCCACCACGCCTTCGACGGTCCGCGCGAGAGCCGTTACCAAGCGGCGCTCGGCTTCGTCGGCGAACTCGCCGCGGACGGTCACCGCTCCGCCGGCGACGGACACGTCCCACCGGTCCCGGTGCCCGGCGTAGTCGCTCAGCAGCGCGCGCAGCCGGGACGCGATCGCGTCGTCGCGGCGGACCAGCGACGCCAGCAGGTCGCGGCGGCTCACGATCCCGACCAGCCCGTCGTCGTCGACTACCGGGACACTGCGCAACCGGTCGAGCAGCATCCGCGCGGCGATGTCGCTCCCGTCGGCGTCGAGGTCGACGGTCTCGACCGATTTGGTCATCACGGCGTCCACCCGCAGCTCGGGGGCGACCGGCTCGCCGGTCAGCACGCCGGCCAGCGCGTCCGCCTCGGTGAAGATGCCGACGACCCGGTTGCCCTCGTCGACCACTGGCAGCGCCGCGACACAGTGCTCGGTGAGCAGCGCGATCGCCTCGCGGACCGGCGTTCCCGGTCCGACCCGGACCACCGGCCGGGTCATGATGTCCCGTGCTCGCACGGCTTTCTCCTCGCTCCTCGTGGGACTGGCGGCTCAGTGCACCACCGCGACCGGGCACGCCGAGTGCGCCAGCAGCCGGTTCCCGGTCGACCCGAGCAGCCCGCCCGCGACCGGGCCGCGGCCGCGGCTGCCGATCACGGCCAGCTGCGCGGGCTCGACGGCCATCAGCGCCCGCGCGGCCGAACGCTCCCGCACCGCCAGCGTGCGGACCTCGACCGACGGGTATTTCTCCGCCCAGGCGGCGATGTGCTCGCGCAGCGCGCGTTCCTCCGTCTCGGGGCGCCCGGGCTCGTCGAACGGCGTCCCGTGCCAAGCGCGCACCGCGACCAGCTCCGCCTTCCTGCTCGCTGCCGCGTCGAAGGCGAATTCGAGAACGCGCTCGTCCCCGTCCACGCCGACCACGACCGCGCCGTCGGGAACCGCTCGCCCGCGCACGACCACCACCGGACAGGACGCGCTCGCCGCGACGCGCAAGGCGACCGAGCCGATCGCCGCGCCGCGCAGCCCGCCGAGCCCGTGCGAACCGAGCACGACCAGCGACACCGACCGGGAGCGTTCGATCAGCAGGTCGGCCGCGAACCCGACGCGGGCGACCACCTGGGTCCGCACTCCCGGCGCCGCGTTCTCGGCCGCCTCCGCGGCCCAGGTCAGCCAGCGGTGCGCGCGGCCGAACAGCTCGTCCGCCTTCTGCTCCGCGACCTTCCCGGAAACGTCGACGGTGTCGCCGATCCCGGCGTGGAACAGCTCCAGCCGGCAATCCCGCCGCCTCGCTTCCGCGGCCGCCCAGCGGACCGGGGCCAGAGCCGACTCCGATTCGTCGATCCCGGCGAGCACTACGCCGCCGGGCTTGTTCGCGGTCACCGCTTGCCTCCCGTTCCGCCGCCGGTTCCGGCGGCCCCTTCCACTGTCACGCGGGGGCGCCGGGGCGGGTCAGAGCCCGAAGTCCCTTCCCACGGGGACGAAAGCGGAATGTCGTCACCCGAGGTCCGCCGCGTGGTCCGGCACCTCGTGCAGCAAGCGCCGGTCGGTCCGGGCGTAGCCGGAATCGTGCGGACGGGGCGGCAGTTTCACCGGCGGAGGCGGGATTTCCCGGTACGGCACGCTGGCCAGGAGGTGGGCGATCATGTTGAGCCTGCCGCGCCGTTTCTCGTCGCCGTCCACGACGTACCACGGACAGTCGGGGGTGTCGGTGTGCACGAACATGTCGTCCTTGGCGCGCGAGTAGTCGTCCCACCTCGACACCGATTCGAGGTCCACTGTGGACAGTTTCCACCGGCGGAGCGGATCCTCGATCCGCGCTCGGAAGCGGCGTTCCTGTTCGTCCCGGCTCACCGAGAACCAGTACTTGCGCAGCAGCAGCCCGTCCTCGACCAGCAGGCGTTCGAGGATCGGGCACTGCCGCAAGAATCGCTGGTACTGCTCAGGAGTGCAGAACCCGAGCACGCGCTCGACGCCCGCGCGGTTGTACCAGCTTCGGTCGAACAGCACGATTTCCCCGGCCGCGGGCAGCTGCGCGACGTACCGCTGGAAGTACCACTGGGTGGACTCCCGGTCAGTGGGCCGGGGCAGCGCGGCGATCCGCACCACGCGCGGGTTCAGGTGCTCGGTGAACCGTTTGATCGTGCTGCCCTTGCCCGCCGCGTCGCGCCCCTCGAACACCACGACGAGCCGGGCTCCTTCGTGGCGCACCCATTCCTGCAGTTTCACCAGTTCGATCTGCAGGCGCGCCAGCTCCGCCTCGTAGACCGCCCGGGGCAGCCGCGCCGTCCCGTGTTTCGCGGCCACTCGCGTCAGGCGACGTCGTCCCAGACGTAGTCGAGGCCATTGCAGACCGCGACCACGCCGGGGACGGCTTCGATCAGCCGGGTGACCGGAGCGATCTCGCTGCGCCGCTCCACCCGGCCGGCGACGGTCACCACTCCGGCGCGCACCATGGCGCGCGCCCGGTCCGGGCCGAGGTGCAGCGTCTCGTACAGGACGCCGGTCACCACGTCGCGCTCGATCTCCGGGTCCGGGCGAGTCAGCGCGCGCAGCACGTCGCGCCGGGCGACGACCCCCGCCGGACGGCCGTCCTCGACGACGAACAACCGGCGCAGCCCGGTCTTGTCCAATTTGGCCGCCGCTTCGGACACGGTCTCGTCCGCGGCGACCGTGACGACCGGACTCGTCATCACCTCGCGCGCGCTCCGCGCCCCGGCTTTCCGCGCGTCCCTCCGGCGCCACCACCGGAACCGGCCGCCCCGCACCATCGGCAGCAAGTCCTTTTCGGACACCACGCCGACGAGCGTCCCGGCGTGGTCGACCACCGCGACCGCGCTGATCCCCTCCCGAGCCAGCATCGCGGCGATTTCTTTCACCGGCGTCTCGGCCCGCGCGCAGACCGGGCGGGCCGTCATCACCTCGGAAACCGGTGTCGTGATCGTCTTCATCGCTCCTCCGCCGTTCTTCCGGCCCGTCCTTGTCTTGTGCTGCCTCGAAAATAGGCATCGAGGCCGCCTCGGCACGCCGGTCCGGGGTCACCGGCGGGAAGGACCAATGTCCTCTCGGCACCGTGCGTCAGGTCCGGGCGAGCTTCTCAGGACTCAGATACGTGAGGCGATCACGCGCGCCTCAGCCGGGAGCAGGGCGGCGCCTTCTCGGCGAGGGATCTCAACGCCCGCGTCGCGCCGCCGAGGACCGGACAACCAGCACCGGGCATCCGGCGTGGTGCAGCAGCGCGTGGCTCGTCGAGCCGAGCACCATGCCCGTGAACCCGCCCCGGCCGCGGCTGCCCAGCACCACGAGCGAGGCCCGGGCGCTCCATTCGAGCAACCGGTCGCGCGGGCGGTCCTGCTCGACGATCTGCTCGACGCGCACGTCCGGGTAGAGCGAGCCGTAGCCGGCCAGTCGTTGCGCCAGCAGGCGATGCTCGGCTTCCCGTGCCTCGAACGGGAAAGCACGGTCGCCGAACAGCCGGGTGCGGTCGGCGTCGAGCCAGGCGTGCACCGCGACCAGCGGCACGCCGTGCACCGCGGCCTCCTCGAAAGCACAGGCAACCGCCGCGTCGCTGAGCGGGCTGCCGTCGACTCCGACGACGACCGGGCCGTCCGGGCGGACCGAGCCGCGAACCACCACGACCGGACAGTGCGCGTGCGCGGCAAGGTCGATGTCCGGCGAGCCCGCGAGAAGCCCGGACAGGGTTCCGGTCGGTGCGCCGAGCACCAGCAGCTGCGCCTTCTCCGAGGCTTCCCGCAGCGCCGCCTCAGGCCCCGCCGGGCTCGTCTCGAACGCGATCCGGACCCCCGGTTCAACCGCCGCGAGGTCCTCCCGGACGGTGCGCAGCAGATCCTCCGCGACGGCTTCCTTCGCCTCCAGCCAGTCCACCGGCGGATACCGGCCGCCGGCGAAGCTGCCGTCCGCGAACCCGAAAGCCGTGAGCACGGTCAGCGAAACGTGCCGCAAGACCGCCTCGCGCGCCGCCCACCGGACAGCCGCCGCGGCGGACTCGCTCCCGTCGACGCCGACCAGAACCGGGTCGGTGTTCATCACCGCTCCCGCCACTTCGGTCCGAGGACTTCAGCCACGCCGCGGCGCAGGCTCGACGGCGCTACCCGGGTCGTGCGTCCCAGCCGCAGCAGCGCCTGCGGGAAACCCGCGAGCTGGTAGTCCTCGCACAGCGCCGAACGCACTTCCGGCACACGCAACGGCTGGGTCAGCACCGCGCCGGCGAGACCGAGGGTCACCCCTTCGAGCCAGCAGCGCTCCAGCGCGTACCCGGCGCGGATGTGGTCGATGCGCGCGTCGTCGGCGGTCGTGAACAGCAGCAGAGTCTCGGCCTCGAGCCGTTCCCGCAGCACGACCGGGTCCGGCACGACCGTCGCCCGCCGCACCAGCCCGGCCCACGGGAGTTCGCCGGGCGGCAGCGCGGAGAACCGGATTCCCGCCCCGTGCCGGTGCGCGGTCTCGTCCCGGATCGTCCAGAGCGCGAGTTCGCGTTGGTAGGCGCCGTCGTGCTGAAGCGCATGCGCCGCATGTTCGAAGAGCTTCGCCAGCCGCTCCATCGCGCCCAGTCGCGTCGCCGTTACCCCGGTCGTCACGGCGGCCGCGGCGACCCGCGCGGTCTGCTGCGCGCTGACCGGCAGTCCGGTGAACGCCCCGCGGTGGCTGCGCCGCACCATGATCGCCCCGTACCGCTGCAGTTCCTGATCCGTCGGCGGCAACGGCTCCGCCGACTCGACCCGCGCGACGAGGTCGGGCTGCTCCGGGTCCGGCAGCACGGCGACTTCCGCCCGCCTGCCGAGCACCCGCACGGCCAGCTCGAGGTTCGCCAGCGCGGTCCCGCAGGACATCGCCAGGTCGCGGCGGAGGGGATCGTGCTGCGGGAGTGCGACGTCGGTGCGCTCCCGCAGCAGAACCGCGCCGTCGACGAGTTCGACCCGCCAGGGCTGCGTGTTGTGCACCGAGGGGGCGCGCAGCACCGAGCGGCCCAGCACCTCCGCTTCGGCGAGCGTCCACTCGCCGGACCGGCAGCCGGTCGCGGCGGCTGTCTTCTCCATGGCGGTCACTCCTGTCGTAGCGGACCACCTGAGCCAACCCCGTCCGGCCCGCTCCGCGCTCCGGCCGCAAGCCATCGGGTCAAGGGACCAAGGTCCCCGGCTGGGCTGCCCGGGCCCAACGGCACCTCCGGGAGGACCAAGCACCCTTTCCGGCCCGCCCGCGCGGCCACGAGGGTGGGCGGCATGACCGAAACCCAACCGTGGGCCGGAGCGCGGGAGACGCACAGCGGCGCGGTGTTCTTCGCCGGAGACCGGGCGTGGAAACTCAAGAAACCCGTCGACCTCGGCTTCCTCGATTTCACCGATCCGGGGGTGCGCGAGCGGGTGTGCCGCCGCGAGGTCGAGCTCAACCGCAGGCTCGCGCCCGACGTCTACCTCGGGGTCGCCGCCGTGACCGGCCCGGACGGCGCGGTCTGCGACCATCTCGTGGCGATGCGCCGGATGCCGGACGACCGGAGGCTCTCCGAGCTGGTGCGGCGCGGCGAACCGCTCAGACCGGTCATCCGCTCGCTCGCCCGGCTGCTCGCGGCCTTCCACGCGGGCGCGCACCGCGGCCTCGAGATCGACGCCGACGGCACGCGCGACGCGGTGCGCCTCCGCTGGCACGCGAGCTTCGACCAGGTGCGGCCGTTCCACGGGGTCGTGCTCGACGCGGCGACCGCCAAGGAAATCGAGAGCCGCACCGACGTGTTCCTCGCCGGGCGCGCTCCGCTCTTCGCCCGCCGCATCGCCGAGCGCCGGGTCGTCGACGGCCACGGCGACCTGATCGCCGACGACATCTTCTGCCTCGAAGACGGCCCGCGTGTGCTCGACTGCCTGGAATTCGACGACCATCTCCGGTACGTCGACGGACTGGACGACGTCGCGTTCCTCGCGATGGACCTCGAACGGCTCGGCGCTCCCGCACTCGCTGCCGAACTGCTCGCCGCGTACGCCGAATTCTCCGGGGACAACGCTCCGCCGGCACTGCGGCACCACTATCTCGCCTACCGCGCGTTCGTGCGGGTGAAGGTCGCCTGTCTCCGGCACTCGCAAGGGGATCCGGCGGCCGCGGAGCTCGCTCGCGCGTACGCGGAAACGACGCTTCGCCATCTCCGCGCGGGCGAGGTCAGAACGGTGCTGGTCGGCGGTCTGCCCGGTTCGGGAAAGTCCACTGTGGCCGCCCGCATCGCCGACGCGCTCGGCGCGACCCTGCTGCAGAGCGACCGGATCCGCAAGGAAATCGCCGGAATCGACCCGGAACGCCACGCGCCGGCGGACTACCGGCACGGGATTTACACGCCTCAGTGGACCGCGCTGACCTACTCCGAACTCGCCCGGCGCACAGCCGCGTTGCTCGGGCTCGGCGAGAGCGTCGTTCTCGACGCGTCATGGACCTCCGCGCACGAAAGAGAAGCCATCGCCGCCGTCGCGGGACAGTCCGGCAGCAGACTGTGCGCGCTGCGCTGCACCGCGCCGGATGCCCTGCGCGAGCGCAGGTTGACGACCCGGACCGGATCGCTGTCCGACGCCGGGCCCGCCGTCTCCCGCGAAATGGCGGAAGACGCCGCGCCGTGGCCCTCGGCGTTCCCGCTCGACACGACCAGAACACCGGCCGACACGGTGGAAACCGCCCTCGCACATCTCGCGCAGTGCTCGTGACCGGATGACGAACGTCCCCCGCCCTGCCCGCCAACGTCCCTGCCGCACCTCCGGCGAGCGCGGGCACGGTGGGCGGGAACGCAAGGGAGGAGACAGCATGGCACGCACCGAGGTCGTCGTTCTGGGCAGCGGTTTCGCCGGGCTGGAAACAGCGTTCCGGCTCCGCGCCCGGGCGAGCGAGGACGACGTGGGCGTCACCGTGGTGTCCGAACGCGACGATTTCCTGTTCCGCCCCGGAACGGTCCGGCTGCCGTTCGGAGCCGCCGAAGAACCGCTGCACGTTCCGCTGCACCGCGCGTTCCGGCGGCGCGGCATCGCCACGGTGATCGCGACCGCCGAAGGGATCGACCTCGACCGCGGGCAGGTGCACACCTCCCGCGGGCCGATGGCCTACGACCGGCTCGTCGTCGCCACCGGAGCGGCGAGCAGGCCGGAGGAGATCCCCGGGGTCGCCGAACACGCGCACTCGATCGCGACTCCGGGCGCGCTGCACCGGCTCGGCGAGGATCTGCGCTGGATGGCCCAGAACGCCCGGCACGGCCGAGCACAGCGAGTGCTTTTCGCGCTGCCGCCGGGCAATCACTGCGCGGCACCGCTGTACGAGCTCGCGCTGATGCTCGACACCTGGCTGCGCCGCAAGCAAATCCGCGACAACGTGGAGATCGCCTTCGACACCTGCGAAGAGACCTACGTCCAGGCCTTCGGCCCCAAGCTGCACGCACTTGTGTCCCGGCAGTTCGAAGCGCGCGGCATCGACAGCCGCACCGCGTCGACGCTCGCCGAGGCGGCCGAGCGCAGCGCCGTGTTCGCCGACGGCTCCGTCCGGGAATTCGACGTGCTCGTCGCGTTCCCTCCGCAGGTTGCTTCCGTCGGCTACGCCGGACTGCCTGCCGACGACCGAGGGTTCCTGAGGTGCGACCCGGACACTCGCGCGGTGACTGGGCGCCCGGAGGTCTACGCGCCCGGCGACGCTGGGGACTTTCCGCTGAAGCTGGGACATCTCGCCCTGCTGCAGGCCGACGCGGTCGCCGCGGCGATTATCGCCCATCGGACCGGGGCGCAGCTGTCCGCCCGGCGCGTCCCGGTCGTGCGGCACGTGCTGGACATGCTCGACGACGCCGCCTTCGCCCAGATTCCGCTCTCCCCCGGCGGCGATCCCGCGCACGTCGACGAGGCGTCGGCCCGGTACTGGGCCAGCACCAGCGTCCTCTGGCGCGCCGGCGCACGGCTCGCCGAGACCGCGCTTTCCGCCCGGTTCCGGCTCGGCCTTCCCCTCCGCGCCGGACGAGCCGCTTTCCGCCACGGTCCCGAAATCACTCACCGGAACACCGACACCCTGATGGAGAAACCATGACCGTTCGAGTCGGCATCAACGGATTCGGCCGTATCGGCCGCGATTTCCTGCGCCGTGTCCTGGAACGGCCGGACAGCCCGGTCGAAGTGGTCGCGGTCAACGACGTCACCACCCCGGACGCTCTCGCCCACCTGCTCGCGCACGACTCCACCTACGGTCCGCTGCGGCTGCCGGTGCGGGTGATCGGCGACGCGATCGAGGTCGGCGACCGGACCGTGCAGGTGACGTCCGAGACCGAACCGGCGAAGCTGCCGTGGCACGAGTTCGGCGTGTCGGTCGTGATCGAATCGACCGGCCGCTTCCGCACCCGCGAGGCGGCCGCCGGGCACCTCGCGGCGGGCGCGCGGAAGGTGATCGTTTCCGCGCCGGGCAAGGGACTCGACGCGACGCTGGTGCTCGGCGTCAACGACGGCGACTACGACCCGGCCCGCCACGACGTGGTCTCCAACGCCTCGTGCACCACGAACTGCGCCGCGCCGATGGTCAAGGTGCTGCACGAAGCGTTCGGCATCCGGCGCGGGCTGCTCACCACGATCCACAGCTACACCGGGGACCAGGCCCTGCTCGACCGCCCGCACCGGGACCCGCGGCGGGCCCGGTCGGCCGCGGTGAACCTGATCCCGACGAGCACCGGAGCCGCACGGGCGATCGGCGAGGTCCTCCCGGCGCTGGCGGGCAAGCTCGACGGGGTCGCGATCCGGGTCCCGGTCGAGGACGGTTCGCTCACCGACCTGACCGTGGAACTCGAGCGGGACGTCACCGCGGACGAGCTCAACCGCGCGTTCGCCCAGGCCGCCGACGGGCCGCTCAAGGGAATCCTCCGCTACTCCGAAGCACCTCTGGTGTCGCGCGACATCATCGGCGACCCCGCGTCGTGCATCTTCGACGCCGGCCTGACCAAGGCCGAGGGCCATCTGGTCAAGGTCTTCGGCTGGTACGACAACGAATGGGGCTACGCGGCCCGAACCGTCGAACTCGCCGAAACCATCGGGCGAGCCCTCAGCTGAGGCTGAAACCGGCGGCGGCATGGGCGCGGTTTGAGGTGGGGTCAGAGGTACGTGAGGGGAACCCTGAGGGAATCAGATTTCCTCAGGGTTCCCCTCACGTACCTCAAGGAGCAGTCAGGTGGCGGGCGCACCACGCAACGCCCCCGCGCTGGCATCGCCGTCTCACCGCCGGGCGGCGGCCTCGTGCCGGCCCCCCGCGTACTGCAGCCGGTTGCGCACGCCCACCACTCCGGGCAGCACCTCGGTCAGCAGCTCGGCACGCTGCACCTCGCCGGGGCTGTCGACGGTCCCGGTCAAGGTGACCACGCCGTCGTCGACTCGCACCGACGTCGTCGCGGGGTCCGCCCACAGCGCCTCGCGCAGCACCCGGCGTTCGACCGCCTCCTTGATTTCCGCGTCCGGCCGGAGAAACACCGCGAGCACGTCCCGGCGGGCGAGCACTCCGGTGAGCGATCCGGAACCGTCGACGACGAACAACCGGCGCAGGTTCGCCTCGACCATCCACCATGCCGCGTCGGCCAGCGGTTCGTCCTGCCGGACGACGCGCACCGGGGTGCGCATCACATCGAGGGCCCGCCGGCCCCGCGCTCGCGCCCAGCGGCGACGGCGGCGAGGAGAAGCGAAAAAGCCGGGCGGGGGTCCTTCGGCCCGGCTGTCGTACCGGGCGAGCAGTTCCTGCTCCGAAACCACCCCGACCGGCCGCCCCGACCCGTCGGTCACCGGCACCGCCGAAATGCGGTTGGCGGCGAGAAGATCGACCAGTTCCTTGAACGGCGTGTCCGGCGCGGCAGTCACCACCGGCCAGTTCATCACCTCCGAGACCAGCAGTCCGGTCATCACAGCACCTCCGAGTTTTCGTTGCACCGTATGCTTTCCCTCGCCGGGCGGCCGGAGTCCGCGGTCCCCGGGAGCCGGGCCGTTCTCCCCTTCCCCGCCGGTCTCGCGGGGGTGTTGCCTGGGAGCCCGACCAGGAGGAGGAGCCCATGCGAGCACACCGGAAGTTTTCCGATCTCTCCCCCGCGCAGCGGCGGACCGTCCTGGCCGCCGCCGCGGTGCAGGTACTGCTGGCCGCGGCCGCCTGGCGGGATCTCGCGAAACGGCCCGAGGACCGGGTCAACGGCCCGAAATCCGCCTGGGCGGTCGCGATCGCGGTCAACTTCGCGGGTCCGCTGGCGTATTTCCGCTGGGGCCGGGCGGTTCCTCGCCGGAACCGGCGACGATGACCGGGCACAGCGCGTAGGACATCACCGCCTGGCTCGTGGACCCGAGCAGCAGTCCGCCGAACCCGCCGCGCCCGCGGCTGCCCACGACGAGCAGCTGCGCCCGGTCCGCCAGGTCCAGCAACTGCTCGGCAGGACGGCCGCGCACCACCAGCTGCCGCACATCGACGCCGGGATATTTCTCCGCCCACCCGGCGACCCGCTCGGCGAGCACCACGTGCGCCTCCTGCTCGATCCCGCTGTCGGCGTTCCAGCGGTTCTCCCGGAAGATCGCCGACAGCAGCCGGTCGTCCCAGCAGTGCACCGCGGTCAGCGGAGCGTTCCGCCACGCGGCTTCCTCGAACGCCGTCCCCAGCGCCAGTTCGCTCGACGGCGAACCGTCGACTCCCACGACGACCGGTCCGGTCGCCGGCGGCTCTTCGTCGCCCGCGTGCGGCCGGACGAGCGCCACCGGGCAGTCCGCGTGCGCGGCGAGAGAGATCGACACCGAGCCGAGCAGGATCCGGCCCAGCGGACGCAGTCCGGGGGTCCCGAGCACCAGCAGCACCGCCCCGTGGGACTGCGCGGCGAGGCACTTCCCGACGATTCCGCGCAGCAGCACCAGATCCGGAGTCAGTCCGGGGACCGCTTCCTGGGCGGCGTCGCGGGCGGTGCGCAGGATCCGGTGCCCGCGCGCGGTGAGCACCTTGCCGAAGTTCTCCACTGTCGGCAATGGACGGGGGAAGTCGAGGGCCAGCTCGTCGAGAACGTGCACGAGGCGCAGCGGAACCCCGCGTCCCGCCGCGGCGCGCGCCGCCCACCCGACCGCGTGCAGGGAAGCCAGCGAGCCGTCGACTGCGGCGACGAGTGCGGGTTCGGTCATCGGTTCCGCCTTTCCTTGTCCAGCCGGGCTTTCCCTCCGGACGGTAGGCGCGGACGGCACCGGGCGGCAGCGGCGTCGGTCCCCTCGTGCGTGGACCTTCGGCCCCTCCTCGGCGGTCCGCGCCCAACGGCCCGTCCGACGAGGACTTTCGGCTCCAGAGCCGCACTGGCCCGGCGGATCAGACTCGGGCCAGAGACGAATGGAGGTCCCCATGTCCGTCAAATCCCAGCACAGCACACCCCCGGCGAGCCGGACTCCGGCCGGTCGCAACGAGAC
This sequence comes from Amycolatopsis sp. Poz14, assembly GCF_006704225.1. NCBI lineage: Bacteria > Bacillati > Actinomycetota > Actinomycetes > Pseudonocardiales > Pseudonocardiaceae > Amycolatopsis > Amycolatopsis sp. Poz14. Next base: position 5,701,327 of record NZ_JACLHD010000001.1, on the reverse strand, counting down.
GGTCGCGCAGCCGCCCTGGGCGAGCTACGGGGCCCGGTCGCTCGCGGTCCTGCGGATCGCCGCCGGATTCCTGTTCCTGTGGCCCTTCGCCGACAAACTGCTCGGCCTGGGCTACTCCACGCCCGCCGCCGGAGCCTGGATCCACGGCGGCTCGCCCACCAACGGCTTCCTGAGCAAGGTCGACGTCGGCCCGTTCGCGTCGATGTTCCACGCGTGGGCCGGAACGTGGTGGGCCGACTGGCTGTTCATGCTGAGCCTGCTCGGCATCGGGCTGGCGCTGGCCGCCGGGGCCGGACTGCGGATCGCCGCGGTCTCCGGGACCCTGCTGATGCTGCTCATGTGGGCCGCCGAATGGCCGCCCGCCCGCAGCACCGGCGCGGGAGCGGCCACGCATTCGGCCAACCCGTTCCTCGACTACCACCTGGTCTACGCGCTCGTCCTGATCGTGCTCGCCGCCGCCTGCGCCGGCGACACGTGGGGAATCGGCCGCCGCTGGGCCGCCTTCGTCGGCGACCGGACCTGGCTGCGCTGAACCGTCCACGGGCGTCCGCCGTGCCGGCGGACGCCCGCAGTCCTGTGAAGGAGGAACTGTGAAGGCACTCGTGTACGACGGCCCCGGTCGCCGGTCCTGGACCGACCGCCCGGACCCGGAAATCCTCGCGCCGACCGACGCGATCGTCCGGATCGACGCCGTCACCATCTGCGGCACCGACCTGCACATCCTGAAAGGCGACGTCCCCGAGGTCGAACGCGGCCGGATCCTCGGCCACGAAGCGGTCGGCACCGTCGTGCGCACCGGCGACGCGGTCGCCTCGGTCAAGCCGGGCGACCGCGTGCTCGTGTCCTGCATCAGCGCCTGCGGCCGCTGCGAATACTGCCGCCGCGGCAGCTACGGCCAATGCCTCGGCGGAGGCGGCTGGATCCTCGGCCACCTCGTCGACGGCGTACAGGCGGAATTCGCCCGGGTCCCGTTCGCCGACACCTCCGTCTACCTGCTGCCGCCGTCGGTGAGCGACGAAGCGGCCTTGTTGCTGGCCGACATCCTCCCCACCTCCTACGAGGTAGGAGTCCTCAATGGACGCCTCCGCCCCGGCGACGTCGTGGCGATCGTCGGAGCGGGCCCGATCGGCCTCGCTGCGATCACCGGGGCCCGGCTCTACAGCCCGTCGTCGATCATCGTGATCGACAAGGAACCCGCCCGGCTCGCGGCAGCCAAAGCGGCTGGTGCCGACGTGACGGTCCAGCCCTCGGAAGCCGAGACCGCGGTGCGCGAAGCGAGCGGTGGCCTCGGCGCGGATGTGGCCCTCGAAGCCGTCGGTGTCCCGGAGACGTTCGAACTGTGCGCGGAGCTCGTCCGCCCCGGCGGCCGGGTCGCGAACATCGGCGTGCACGGCAAACCGGCCACGCTGCACCTCGAACGGCTCTGGATCCGCAACGTCACCATCACCACCGGCCTGGTCGACACCTCCAGCACGCCGATGCTGCTGCGGATGCTCGCCGCCGGACACCTCGACGTCAGCCGGATGGTCACGCACCGGTTCGGGTTGCAGGAGATGGACGAGGCGTATGACGTCTTCGCGCATCCGCAGGACAGCGGTGCGCTGAAGGTCGCTTTGTTCCGCGAGTGAGCTGCGCCCCGGCGAACGTTCGTGAGGGGGCCCCTGAGGAAATCTGATTCCCTCAGGGGCCCCCTCACGCACCTCGAATACCAGCCAGATGGCGATCAATCGGGCATTTCGGTGCCGCTGGCGTCTCGTGTGGACAGTCAGCGGGCGGAATCGGCACAGCAACTTCCTGGCATTAACTCTGGTTCCGCAGGTCTGCCTTCATCGCCGGGCGCAGGCCGCGAGGGCGCCCTTCGCGAACGAGCCCGGCCGCCGGAACGCACCCAATGCCACATTCGGGTCTTCTCAACAGCTGTGGCATGCGGCGGCGTTACCGCGATGCGCAGTACCGGCCGGGCCGGGTGGCTCTCCGCACCCGCCGAAGCACGTGAGGGCCTCCTGACGGAATCTGATTCCATGCCAGGGACTTAAGGCGGCCCTGCGAGTGCGTGGGGAGTGCGTCCGCCCGGGTCGGGAAGGCCGGGCTGGCTGCCGGTCAGGCGGGCGGAAGCGCGGTGGGCGGTCTGTGAGGGACCCCTTGAGGGAATCTGATTCCCTCAAGGGGTCCCTCACAGACCCACGGATACGGTTATACGGGTATTACTCGGGCATTTCGACGGGGCTGGTGTCCTGTGTGGACAGCCCGCGGGCCGAGGCCGCCCGGCTCAAGTCCCCGGCATGGGAATCTGATTCCCTCAGGAGGCTCTCACGTACGTTCCGGCCTGGCTCACGGACGATGGATCGACCGGTCCGGGAACATCCCGCCCGCCGCGGGCACGCCCGGCCCGATGTTCCGGTCGTCCAGCTCCACCCGCAGGTGCTCCCGCGCCTCGACCACCCCGTCGACCCGGCTGATCAGAGCCTTGATCACCCCGATCATGCTGTACCGCTCGACGGCCCCGCTCAGCGACACCACCCCGTCGTGCACCGAGACGTACAGCGTGGACGGGTCGAGGCACATCTCCTGTTTCAAGACCTCGTCGCGCACTTCCTCGCGGATGTCGTTGTCCGAACGCAAATACGCCCGCACGAGGTCCGCCCGGGAGACGATCCCGGCCAGCGTCCCGTCGGCTTCGAGCACTGGCAGCCGGTGCACCCGGTGCTTCTCCATCAGCTGGGCCGCGCGCACGACGTCGTCCTCCACGTCCACCGTGACGGGCGGCGCCGTCATCAGGTCGGCCGCAAAGAGTGCTTCGGCCTTGTGCTTGCCGCGTCGTGCCTGCGGTCCGAGGCCGTGGTGTTCGACGTTGCGCTCCAGCAGATCGCCGCGCGAGACGACCCCGAGCACGCGGCCGTCCTTGTCGACGACCGGCGCACCGCCGACGCCGCGTTCTTCCAGCAGTGCGGCGACGGCCTTGAACGATGTGCCCGGCACGACCTGTGCGACATCGGTCGTCATCACCGAGCGGATCCGGCGTGTTCTCTTCATTTTCCGCTCCTCACAACAGGGGTCCGGGGTAGTAAGCGCCCGCGGCCGCTTCCGGCAGCGGTTCCCGTTCTTCGGCCGACCGGGCCGGGACGATGACCACCGGGCAGCGCGCGTGCCGCAGGCAGTACTCGGAGACCGAGCCGACCAGCATGCGCAGCACCCGGCTGTGCCCGTGGCTGCCCAGCACCAGCATCGCCGCCTCCGCCGACGCGCGGACCAGTGCCGGGCCGGGCGCGCCGTCGATCGTGCCGCTGCGCACGCGCACCCCTTCGGCCTCGTCCCGTGCTTGGTCCAGCACTTGGTCCAGTTCGTGCTGGTAGCGGGCGGCGATGTCGTCCGGCGAACGGGTGACCGCCGATTCGAGGTCGCCGAGCGGGTCGAACGTCCAGGCTCGCAACGCCACCACCGTCCGGCCGCTCGACTTCGCTTCCGCCAGCGCCCAGCGGACCGCCGCGGCGCTGCCCGCCGACCCGTCGACGCCGACGACGATTTCGTGTTCATTCGCTGTGGTCATGGTTTTCTCCTCCGTGCACGATGCGGCGCTCAGCGCGCCTTTTCCAGCAGGACGCGGCGTTCGGCCGCGGCGATCGCGCCGCGCGCCGCCCCGATCGCGTCCGGGTTGACCGAGATCGACGTGATCCCGGCGCGCACGAGATGTTCGGTGAACGCCGGGTTCGTCGACGGCGCCTGGCCGCACAGCGACGACGTGATGCCGCAGTCGCGGGCTGTCCGCACGATTCTCGAGACCGCGTCCAGCACCGCGGGATCGGCCTCGTCGAACAGTTCCGCGCACACCGCCGAATCCCGGTCGACGCCGAGCATCAGCTGGGTGAGGTCGTTGCTGCCGATCGATACCCCGTCGATGCCGAGGCCGGCGTACTCGCGCAGCCAGTAGACGACCGACGGGACCTCGGCCATGATCCACCGGTGCAGCCCGCGCTGCTTGCCGAGCGGGCTCGCGTCCACCGCCTCCAGGCACGCCTCCAGTTCCCATTTCGTGCGCACGAACGGGATCATCAGGTGCAGGTTCGGCGTCCGCTCCCGCACCCGCGCCAGCGTCCGCAGTTCCAGCGCGAACAGGTCGTGCTCGCGCACGTAGCGGTAGCAGCCGCGGTAGCCGATCATCGGGTTGTTCTCGACCGGCTCGTACTCGGCTCCGCCGTCGAGGCCGCGGAATTCGTTGCTGCGCAGGTCGGTCGCGCGGTAGACCACCGGACGCGAGCCGAACGCGGCGGTGATCTCGAGCAGCGATTCCGCCATAGCGTCCACAAAGGACTCTTCCTCGCCGCGCGCGATCAGGGCGCGCGGATGCCGTCCGCCGAGTGCCGTGGTCAGCAGGAACTCGGCCCGGAGCAGGCCGACCCCGTCGACCGGCTGGGCCGCGACCTCGGCGGCGTGGTCGGGCATCGCGAGATTGACGTACAACCGGGTGCCGATCGCCTCGGCGGCAGCGGGCGCGGCGACCGGTTTCGGGTGCGCCGCCTCGTGCGCGATCGCTCCCGCTCGCACCTCGCCTTTCGTGCCGTCGACAGTGATCAGCGCGCGGTCCGCGAGCACCCGGGTGGCGTCGCCGGTGCCGACGACGCACGGCACGCCCAGTTCCCGGGCGACCACCGCGGCGTGACAGGTCATCCCGCCGCCGTCGGTGACCAGCGCAGCCGCGCGACGGATCGCCGGGACCCAGTCCGGTGTCGTCATCGGGGCCACCAGCACCTCGCCGTCGCGCAGCCGCCGTGCTTCGGCCGGATCGCGCAGCACCCGGACCGCGCCGCTGCCCTCGCCGGGCGAGGCCGCCAGCCCGGTCACCAGCACGCCGGCGGCGCCTTCCTGAACCGGCGGCAGGGTGGTGATCGGCCGGGACTGCACGAGCCAGGTCTGGTGATCGGCGATGGCGAACTCGATGTCCTGCGGCACGCCGTAGTGGTCCTCGACCCGGCAGGCGAGCCGGGTCAGCCCGAGCACGGTGGCGTCGTCGAGCACGCGCCGGCCGCCGACCTGCGCGGTCAGCGCGACCTTCACGTCTCCCCCGCCCGCTTCGGGGATGATCTTGTGCGACTGGGCCCCGATCCGCGCGCTGAGCACGCGGAGGTCCTCTTTCGCCACCACGTAGGTGTCCGGGTCCACCGCGCCGCTCACGATCGCCTCGCCCTGGCCGAACACCGCTTCGACCACCGCCCGGTCGCGGTCGCCGGTGCGCGGGTCGGCGGTGAAGATCACGCCGGACCGCTCGGCCGGGATCATCCGCTGCACGACGACCGCGATCGCCGGTTCGCCGGTGAATCCCCGGCTCGCCCGGTAGCTCACCACGCGCGGCGAGAACAACGACGTCCAGCAGTCCACCACTCGCGCGGCCAAGGCTTCTTCGTCGACGACGTTGGTGTAGCTGGCGTTCATGCCCGCGAAGGAGGCTTCGCTGCCGTCCTCCCCGGTTGCCGACGAGCGCACCGCCACCACCGGCTGGTCGCCTAGTGCCCGGTACGCGCCGGTCACCTCCGACGCCAGTTCCGGAGGCAGCCCGGCGGAGCGCACCAGCTCTCGCAGCCGCTCGCAGGCGGCAGCCAGCTCCTGTGCGTCGTCCACCGCGATCAGCGCCTTGGCGTGCAGGTCGGCGATCTCGGCACGGACCCCGGCGGCCTCCAGCGCGGACCAGTACGCGTCGCGAGTGACGACGAATCCGTCCGGCACCGGGTAGCCCGCGGAGATCAGCTCGCCGAGGTTCGCCCCCTTGCCGCCCGCCGTCTCGGCATCAACGAGCCGGATCTCGGCCAGTTTGCGCACGTGTGTCATGACGATCCTCCTCGGGTACCGCGGGTCAGGCGGCGGAACAGCTCGTCCGCGCCCCAGACCAGCACCGGCATCGGCGCCAGCACCGCGTACACCCACGCGGGCAGCGCCGCGGTGCCGAAGACGCCCTGGAGCCAGGGCAGGTAGATGAGCGCGGCGGCGAAGGCCAGTTCGAAGGCGATGCCGCCGAGCAGAAGCTTGTTGGTGCCCAGGCCGATCGCCCGCAGCGACACCCGTTCGGTGCGGGCGGCGAACGCGGTGCCGTTCTGGCAGAACACGATCGCGGCGAAGCTGGCCGTGGTGGCTTGGAGATAGGCGTGGTGCAGCGGCGCGCCGTCCGACACGTCCGCGCCGGGGTGCCAGCCCGCGGCGTACAGCACCGCGAAGAAGGCGCCGAGCACGAGCGCCGCCGACAGCACGCCCATGATTCCCCACGCTCGCAGGAGCATCCGGCCGGTCACCACGCCTTCGCGGCGGGAGCGCGGCCGGCGGGCCATCAGCCCGGGCTCGGCGGGCTCCCGGCCGAGCGCGAGCGCGGGCAGCGTTTCGGTGCCGAGGTCGATCGCGAGGATCTGCAATACCGTGAGCGGCAACGGGATCGCGCCGCCGGAGATCGCGAACAGCAGGAACGGCAGCACCTCCGGCACCGCGTGCGCGAAGATGTAGAGCACGAATTTGCGGACGTTGTCGAACACCCGGCGGCCCTCGCGGACCCCGGCGACGATGGTCGCGAAGTTGTCGTCGGTCAGCACGACAGTCGCGGCTTCTTTGGCCACGTCGGTGCCGCTGACGCCCATCGCGACGCCGATGTCGGCCCGCCGCAGCGCGGGCGCGTCGTTCACCCCGTCGCCGGTCATCGCGACGACCTCGCCGCAGTCGCGCAACGCGTCGGCGATGCGCAGTTTGTCCTCCGGTGCGGCACGCGAGAACACCACTTCGTCCCCGCCAGCCAGCACCGTGTCGAGGTCCGCTTCCGGCATGCGCGCGAGCGCGGTGCCGTCCACGACCCGGTCCGCGCCGATGCCGACCCGGCGGGCGATCTCGGCCGCGGTCAGCCCGTTGTCCCCGGTCACGACGTGCACGGTGATCCCGGCGGAATGGCAGTCCGCGACCGCGGCGGCGACCTCCGGGCGAGGCGGGTCGACCAGGCCGACGAAGCCGAGCAGGCACAACCCGTTCTCCGCTTCCACGCGGCTGCCCGGGATCGCCGGCGTCTCCCGCCGGGCGATGGCCAGCACCCGCAGCGCGCGCCCGGCCATGCTGTCGACGAGCGCCGCCAGCTGCGCGCGCCGGGTCGCGGTCAGCTCCGTTCCGTCGAACTCCGTGGTGCACAACGGGAGCACCTGTTCGGGCGCACCCTTCACCGCCACCACGAGGCCGCCGTCCACGAAGTCCACTGTGGACATCCGCTTGAGCCGGGGATCGAACGGGTACAACGTTTTCCGTCCGGCTTCACGGGCGCTCGCGGTCACGTTCGCGCCGTGGTCCGCGGCGAACCGAAGCAGCGCGAGTTCGGTCGGATCGCCGGATTCCCCGTCGAGGTCCGCGGTGCTGCACCGCGCGAGGACCTCGGCGGTCTCGCGCGGCTGCGCCGAATCCGCGCCGTCCGGGCCGCGCAGTTCCTCGACCCGCATCGAGTTCTGGGTCAGCGTGCCGGTTTTGTCCGTGCAGATCACGGTGGTCGAGCCCAGCGTCTCCACCGCCGACAGCCGCTTCACGAGCGCGCCCGCCTTCGCCATCGACCGCACCCCGGCCGCCAGCGCGAGCGTGATCGTCGGCAGCAGGCCTTCGGGCACGTTGGCCACCAGCAGGCCGATCGCGAACACGAAGGCGGCCGACCACGAAAGCCCCGCCGCGACGCCGAGCGGAAGGAACCCGACCCCGACGACCACCGCGACCCCGGCGATCAGCCACGCGACCCGCCGCACCTGCCGCTCCAGCGGGCTCTCCTCGCGGCCGATCCGTGCCGAGAGCGACGCGATCCGGCCGATCTCGGTGCGCCGTCCGGTCGCGTGCACCACGGCCCGCGCGGAACCCGCGACACAGACCGTGCCGCTGAAGACCAGCACCGGGGAATCCAGCGAACGGTCGGCGTCGTCCACGGCGTCGGCGGTCCGGGTCACCGGAGCCGACTCGCCGGTGAGCATCGACGCGTCGACGTCCACCGTCCCTTCGATCAGCCGCGCGTCCGCCGGAACCCGGTCGCCTTCGGCGAGCAGGACGACGTCGCCGCGAACCAACTCGGTTGATTCGAGGTGCACGACGACGCCGTCGCGCAGCACCGCGCTGCGCTCGGGCAGGTACTTGCCCAGTGCTTCGACCGCCCGCTCCGCCTGCTGTTCCTGGAAGAACGCGAGCAGCCCGTTCAGGATGATCACCCCGACGATCGCGAACGCCAGGTTGGTCGTCCCGGCGAACCACGCCAGCCCGGCCGCGACCCACAGCAGCAGGGCAAGCGGGTGGACCAGCTGGCGCAGCAGGGCGAGCGGCCACTGCCTGCCGCCCTTGTGCGGCAGCTCGTTCGGCCCGTAGACCTGCAGTCGCCGGGCCGCTTCCCGGCCGCTCAAGCCGCCCGGCGCGGAACGGAGATCCCGCAGCAGGAGGCCGATCGGCTCCCGTGCGTCGACCTCGGGCTCCGCTGTCGCGGGCGGCGGGCGCAGATGCGTGGTCATGGAATTCCCTCAGCTCTCGAACACGAGAAGGACCGCCTGCGGAGCCGGGCTCTGGTCCCCGGGACGCACCTCGGTCGTCAATCCGCGGACCGCGGCTGCGACCCGCAGGGAATGGACCGCCGCGCCGACCAGAACGCGGTCGACGCGAGTCGTTCCTTCGGCGAGCACCACGAGGCCCCGGCTGCCCGCGTGCCGCGATACCCGGGTGCGCGGCCAGGTGTTCTCCCGCGCCAGCTCCGCGAGCACGCCCGGATCGGCGACCGGCACCGCGCGGCCTCGCGGCGGACCGGCGACCACGCGCAAGGCGAGGTACCGGTCCCAGTCGCTCGCGGTCGCCGGGTCGTCCGCCCCGGGAGTCACGGCCGCGACCACGTCCGGGCGGCCCGGGTCGTCCGGGAACGACAGCACCGGGCGGATGCCCAGTCCCCGCAGCACGATCCAGGCGGCGGACAGCGCGGTGCCGCATCCGGCGAGCACGTGGCGTCCGCCGGGATCGTGCCGGAGCCGGCCCACCCGGGAGATCGCCAGCTCGCCTGCCCGGGTCTCGACCACGAAACGGCGCACGTCCAGCCGCGCCAGCGCGTCCACGAGCACCGCTCGCGCGCAGCGGTCCCAGGCGAAAGCGACGTCGCTCATCCGATCGCTCCGGCGGGTTCCGGCCTCGGTCTCGGAATCGCGACCGCTGCCTGGCAGGTGGCCAGCAAAGTCTCCGCGTCGGTCACCGTGACCCGGTCCTCAAGCCCCGCGGGCGCGGCCACCGGCAGCCCAGGTTCCGGCGGGACGATCGCCACCGGCACTTGTTTCCGCAGCGCGCACACGACCCCGAACTCGCGTGCGGCGAGCTCGTCCCCGGCGTCGCGAACGTCCACGGCGAGCACCGGCGGATCGGCGCGGTCGTCGAGCGGGCACGACGAACCCGGCACGAGTGCGAGGCAGATCCCTTCCCCCGCATGGCACCGGCTCACCCGGCACCCGTTGTCCCGCAACGGCTTGCTGAGCGCGTCGCAGTCACCGAACTTCGCTTCGGTCAGCAGTACGTGCACGATGCACCTCATTTCCCAGATCGGCGAGCACGGTTTCCGCGCCGCGGGCGAGTTCCAGGTCTTCCCGGGCGCGGACCACAAGCACCGGCGCGGCCGAGCCGGACGCGCTGATCGCCCGGTCCGCGTCGGACCTCTCGAGCGCCCCCACCCGCACGCCCAGCGCCCCGAGGCCGCGCGCGACCTCGGCGACGGTTTCCGGCTGGTATTGCGCGACCCCGCCGGTGAACACCAGCGCGTCGAGCCGGTCGAGGCTGACCGCCGCCGCGCCGATTTCCCGGCGGAGCCGGTGGACGTAGACCTCGACCGCCAGCGCGGCGTCGGCGTTCCCGGCCGCGGCGGCCGTCCGCACTTCTCCGAGGTCGCCGCTGGTCCCGCTCATCCCGGCGAGCCCGGACCGCAGGCACAGCGCGTCGGCCAGCTCGTCGGGTCCCATCGGCGCGGTTTTCATGACGTGCAGCAGCAATCCCGGGTCGATCGAACCGGACCGGGTGGCCATCGCGGGCCCTTCCAGCGGGGTGAACCCCATCGACGTGTCCACGCTCCGCCCGCCGCGCACCGCGGTCACCGACACCCCGGCTCCGACGTGTGCGCAGACCAGTTGCAGCTCGTCGACCGGCCGCCGCAGCAGTTCCGCGGCACGGCGCACCGCGTACTGCACGGACAAACCGTGGAAACCGTAACGGCGCAACCGGTTCTGCCGCGTCCACTCGCGCGGCAGCGGGTAGTGCGCTGCCGCGTCGGGCAGCTCGGCGTGGAACGCGGTGTCGAAACAGGCCACCACCGGCACACCGGGCAGCAGTGCCCGGACCTGCCGGGCGACGTCCAGCGACAGCGGCTGGTGGATCGGTGCCAGCGGAACCAGCCGGTCGAGATTCGCGATCACCTGGTCGGTCACCAGCACCGGCGCTTTCTGCGCGCCGCCGTGGACGAACCGCACCGCCACCGCGTCCGGCCGGGGCCAGCGCTCCACGGCATCGACGACCGCGCGGGACATGTCGCTCTGCCACGCCGCCCAGCCGACCGCGACGCCGTCGTGCACGACCGCCGCCTTCATACTGGAGGACCCGGGATTCAGGGTCAGGATTCGCACTGGCTTCTCCTCGCTCGCTCAGCCGGACAGCTTGCGCAGGTACGGATCGGCGGGCTTCCGGCGCTCGAGCCGGATCCGGACGTCGAGCGCGGCGCAGCCGTCCGCCCGCGCGACCACCGGATTCAGGTCCAGTTCCGCGAGTTCCGGCACGAGCGTCGCCAGCCGGCCGGTCTTCAGCAGCAATTCGCGCACCGCGGCCCGGTCGATGCCGGACGCCCACAGCGCCTCGGCCGAGCGCAGGCCGTCGAGCAGCAGGTCCGCGTCCGGTCCGGTGAGCGGGGCGAGCCGCGCGGCGCGGTCGGCCACCAGATCGGTGTCGACCCCGCCCAGCCCGAACACCACCAGCGGGCCGAACACCGGGTCCGAGCGCACGCCGACGAGCAGTTCCCGGCCGCGGTAGGCCATCGGCTGGATCACCACGCCGCGCAGCGCCGGGCCGAATCGCGTCAGCAGCAGCCGGTACGCGTCCCGCGCACCGGACGGTCCCTCGACGCCGAGCAGCACGCCGCCGCCTGCGGACTTGTGCAACAGTCCCTCGGCATCCGCCTTCACCGCGATCGGCCCGTCGAATTCCTCGGCGGCGCGGACAGTCTCGGTCTCGTCGCGGGCGTATCGGGTCAACACCAACGAGATTCCCGCGAGCCGAAGCAGTTCCGCCGCGGCGGCGGGCGACAGCCAGCCTTCGCGCTCCGCTGCTCGCGCCGTCGCGAATTCCCGCACCGCGGCGGAATCGATCTCCGGCAGAGTCGTGGCGTCGTTCCTGGGCCGGGCGAGCCATTCGGCGTACTCGGCCTGCCGGGCGAGCACGAGCGCGGCGGTGGCCGGATCGTCGTAGCACGCGGTGATCGCGGGCCCGTCCGCGCACAGCGGCGACACCCGTTCCCGCTGTCCCGGCCGGACCGCGAGCACGGTCTTCTCCGCGCCCGGCAGCACGTCGGCGAGCGCGGCCGCGGGGTTCCCGACCGCAGTCGGAACCGTCGCCGCGATGACCGCGTCGACACCCGGATCGGCGAGCACGATCTTCAGCGCCTGCCCGAATTTCTCCGCCGGAACCGCCGCTGTCGTGTCCACTGGATTGTGCACAGCGGCCTCGGCGGGCAGCAGCTCGCGCAGGCTGGCCGCGGTCCCCGCCGACAGGCTCGCCATCGTGAGCCCTTCGCGCTCGCACGCGTCGGCCGCGAGCACCCCGGCTCCGCCAGCGTTGCTCAGCACGGCGACCCGACGGCCGTGCGGAAGCGGTTGCCAGGAAACACCGGCGAGCACATCCACCAGCTCGGCGACCGTGTCGACCGCGATGATGCCGGCCTGTGCGTAAAGCGCGTCACGAGTCACCGCGGGAGTCGCCGCGGCGGCAGTGTGCGAAGCAGCGGCGCGCTGGGCGGTCCCGCCGCTTCCGGCCCGCACCGCGAGCACCGGCCGGGTCCTCGCCAGCCGAGCCGCCAGCCGGGCGAATTTGCGGGGATTGCCGAAAGATTCCAGGTACAGCACCACCGTCTCGGTGCGCCGGTCGCTCGCCCACCACAGCAGCAGGTCGTTGCCGCTCACGTCGTATTTGTCTCCGGTGGAAACCAGCGAGGAAAGCCCGAGGCCGAGCCCGGTCAGCGCCTCGACGAGGGCGATCCCTACCCCGCCGGACTGCGTCGCGACGCCGATGCCCCCGGCCCGCGGACGGCGGGCGAGGAACGTCGCGTCCAACGGACAGGACGGATCCGTGGAAAGCACGCCGAGACAGTTCGGGCCGACCAGCCGCATGCCGTGCCTGCGCACCGCGTCGCGGACGCGCTCGCCGTCCGCGGTCCCGGTCAGCCCGGACGAAACGACGACCGCCGCGGCCACTCCGCGTTTGCCGCATTCCTCCACCGCGTCCGCGGCGGCTTCCGCGGGAAGGCAGATCACCACCAGTTCGGGAGTCCGGGTCAGGTCCGCGACCGACGGCGCGCAGCGCACGCCGAGGATTTCTTCCGCCACCGGATGCACGACCTCGACCGAGCCGGGAAAACCGCTGTCCAGCAGGTTCGCCAGCACCGCGTGCCCCACCGAGCCCGGCCGCCTGCCCGCGCCGATCACCGCGACCGACGCCGGCCGCAGCAGATGCGCCAGGCTGGCCGCCTCGGCGACCTCGTCGCGGCGGGCGAACGCGTCCGGGTAGCGGTCCTCGCCGTCCAGCCAGATCGTGACCGACCATTCCGGGCCCTCGTGGTCGATTTCGTAGGGCAGGCCGAGTTCTGCGAACACCCGGATCACCTTCGCGTTCTCCGCGAGCACTTCGGCGACGAACCGGGAGATGCCGTGCGCGCGGGCCGCCGCGGCGAGGTGTTCGAGCAGCAGCGTCGCGATCCCGTGCGTGCGCCGGCGCCCGTCCACGACGAGCGCGATCTCGGCGTCGGCGCTTTGCCCGATCCGCTCGCAGTGCGCGACCCCGGCCAGCTGCTCGCCGAGAAAACAGCCGACGGCCGTGTGGCATTCGTCGGACGTCCCGGCGATCTCCGCCGCCAATCTGTCCACAGTGGACGGCAGCGGGCCGAAGAACCGGAAGTACCGGTCCCGCTCCCCGAGGTCGGTGTGCAGCCGCAGCACGGCCTCGGTGTCGGCCGGTCCGAGCGGGCGCACCAGGCCGACCTGTCCGTCGGCAAGCAGCACCCGTGCGGGCTGGTCCGCGCTCATCGGAACTCCTCCCTGCGCGAGGCGGCGGGCACGGCCGCGACCGTGCCCGCCGCCTGGTCCGTCATGCCTTGTCGACGTGGATCGAAACCTGCTTCTCGTGCGGCTGCCGCGCCAGCGGCATCGAGATCTCGAGAATGCCGTCGGCGTACTTCGCGGCGATCTTGGCGGCCTCAGCGCCGGCGGGAAGGCCTACCGTGCGGCTGAACTTGCCGTAGTAGAACTCGCTGCGGCCGCCCGTGTCCTTCTTCGCTTCGCGCTCCGCCTCGATGGTCAGCAGCCCGTCGTGCGTGGTCACGGAGATGTGTTTCTCGGGATCGAACCCCGGCAACTCGGCTCGCACCGTGTACTTGCCGTCCTCGGCGGACTCCTCGATCCGCACCGGGTTGTGCTCGGCGAACGGCCACGGGTGGTCGAGCCAGGCGGCGATGCTCGGCAGCGCCAGCCGGGAACCGGGCAACAGCGACGTCATTGCGCGCTCCTCTCTTCGCGAACGGTCTCGCACTTTCAGACAACTCCAGGCGTCCGCCGCGGCGACGCGGCCGGATTGCCTGAAGACGATGGACGAAGGTCACCGGCCGTCCCCGCGCTCAGCTCGCGGGCGATCGCCCGGCCCCAGGCGCGGATCACCGGCCAGTCCCGGTTGTCGCCGTCGCGCACCCGCAGCGCCGCGACCATCGCGCGTTCCGGGAATCGCAGCAGGGAACGGTCGAGCCGGCCGCCGAAGAGCCGGTGCTCCTTCGCTCCGCTGCGGGCGAGCACGTCGGTGACGTCCACCGGTTCTTCGCCGGGTTTGCTCCGCTCCCCCACCGGACCGCTGGAAAACAGCCACACCGGGATCCGGGACAGCTCGTCCTGATGGGCCCGCACCAGTTCGCGGGCGGGCTCGAGCCAGTGTCCGATGTAGACAGCGCTGCCGAGCACCGCGGCGTCGCAGCCGTCGAACGACTCAACGCTGCCCGCGTCTGCCACCACCACCTCCGCGGGCGTGCCCGTCTTCGCGAGCTCTCCGCGCAGCGAAACCGCGATCTGCTCGGCGATCTCCCGGGTCGCCCCGTGCCGGGTCGCCACCGCGACAACAATTCTCATGAGACTCCGTCCTTTCGTCACAGTCAGCGGACGATCACGACTGGGCAAGCCGCGTGCGCCAGCAGACCGTTGCCGGTAGAGCCGAGCAGGCCGCCCGCGACCGGTCCGCGGCCGCGGCTGCCCACGACGACCACGCGGGCGCCCCGGGAAATCCCGGCGAGCGCACGGGCCGCCGAACGAGCACGCACCGCCCGGACGCGCACCGGAACTGCCGGATGTTTCCGGGACCACGCGGCGACCTGTTCAGGGACACCGCGTTCCCGGTTTCCGTCGTGCCACGCGTGCACCGCCTCCAGCGCCGCTCCGTGCGTTTCGGCGGTTTCGAAGGCGAAGGCCAGCGCTCGTTCGCTGCCGCCGGAATCGTCGACCCCGACCACCACCGGCCCTGCCGGATCCGCGCGGCCGCGCACGACCGCTACCGGACTGCGAGCGGAGGCCGCGACGCTGAGCGGCACCGAACCGGCGACCGCGCCCCGCACCCCGCCCACACCGGACCACCCGAGGACGAGCAATCCGGCTTCGGCCGACTGTTCGACGAGAAGACCGGCCGCGGCCCCGAGCCGAAGACACATCCGCACCGAGACCCCGGGCACCGCGCGGCGTGCCTCGTCCGCCGCTCGGCGAAGCAGGCGGTACCCGGGTTCGAGCAGCAATTCCGCTTCGACGGGCGGTTTCCGGTGCGGCAGCAGGTCCGGGTCGTCGAACACTTCGGCGCGGAACACCACGAGCCCGCCGCCGCGCGACCGGGTTTGCGCCGCCGCCCACCGGACGGCGGCCGATGACTGCGGCGAGCCGTCGATCCCGACGACCACCGGCGGGATCATCGGTGCGGCGCTGGCGCCGGCTCGGGGACCTCGCCGCGTTCGTTTTCGTTGCTCGCCCGCTGTTCCTCCGCCAGGAGATACCGCCGCATCGCCGGGCCGTGCCCGCCGTGCTGTCCGCGCTCGGCGACGCTGCGGCGGGCGTCTTCCTCGATCAGCGCCTTTTCCTTCTCGTCCATCGCGTGCCTCCTCCGAGCCGGGACTCGCTCGTCCCGAAGCCGACGCTAAGACCGCGCGGCCGGCGGCCGCTGCGGGCGGACGTCCGCGGCGCCGGAGTCTTTGGTCCCGCGGCGAGAGGCGCTGCGGCCCTGCCGCTCGCACCGGCCCAGCGGGAGATTCGGGCCATGACACAGGCGACATTCCCGCTCGGCCGCGTCGCCGGGATCCGCGTCGGCGCGCACTGGTCCGTGCTGATCGTGATGGGCCTGCTGGCCGATCTCCTCGCGACGACCGTCCTTCCGCTCGGCGCCCGCGGTTCGCCGGTCGCGGTCGACTGGACGGTCGCGGTCGTGAGCGCGCTGGTGTTCCTGGCGTCCCTGCTCGCGCACGAGCTGTGCCACGCGCTCGTCGCGCGGCATTACGGGCTCCGGGCGGAACGCATCACGCTGTGGCTGCTCGGCGGTTCCACCGAGTTGCCCGAGGAACCGCCGACGCCGCGCTCCGCGCTGCTCATCGCGGCGGCCGGGCCCGCGGCGAGCGCAGTGGCGGGCGGAGGGTTCCTCGGCGCGTCCGCGCTTGCCTCCCCGCTGCTGCCCGCGGTGGTCACCGTGGCGCTCGCCTGGCTGGGCTGGGCGAACGGCGTGCTCGCGGTCTTCAATCTGCTGCCGGGGACGCCGCTCGACGGCGGGCGCGTTCTCGAAGCCGTCGCGTGGCGGCTGACCGGAAACCGGGCCCGTGCCCGGCGGATCGCCGCCGCCGGCGGCCAGGTGCTCGCCAGCGCGCTCGCGGCCTTCGGCGCCTGGCAAATTCTGGCGCTGGGCAACCTCGGCGGACTCTGGACGATCGCCATCAGCTGGTTCCTCGCCGTCGCCGCGCGCACCGAGATGTCCGCGGCCCCGCTGCGGCAGCTGCTTTCCCAGCTCCGGCTCCGCGACGTCATGAGCACCGAACCGGTCACCGCACCCGGCTGGTACACCGTGCAAGGCTTCCTGGACCAGGCCGCGCGGACCCGGTTCCGGACCTTCCCCGTGGTGTCCTTCACCGGGGCACCGGTCGGTGTCGTCAGTCTTTCCGCGCTGTCCCGGGTCCCGGAAACCGAGCGGACCGCCACGCGGCTGGAGGACATCTGCGTAAAGCCGCCCGCCTGCCTGATCGCCAGTCCGGACACGCCGCTCTCCCAAGTGTTCGGGGGCGTGCGGCTGCGTCCCGGCCAGGACCTGGTGCTCGTCGTCGACCACGGCGAGCTCGCCGGAGTAGCGGCTCCGGGCGATCTCGCGCGGACGCTCGAACTCGCCGGACTCGGCGTGCGGCCCGCTCACGACGCCGGCAGCGTGAAATAGGCTTCCTCCTCCTGCGCGAAATGCAGGGTGAGCACCGCGTCCAGCCCGTACAGCGTCGCGCGCAGGTCGTCGACCTGGTCCGCCTGGATCCTCGACGGCGACTCGGCCAGATGCCGTTCCAGCCGCCGCGCCAGCCGGGCGATCTCGGCGTGCGCGCGGCTCATCGGCACCGTGCTCTCCGGACTGCCCAGCGCATCGGCCAGCGCCGGGTACAGCTCGGTCTCCTCCGCGGTCTCGTGCGGCAGGACTTGCCGCAGCAGCACGTCGCACGCGTGCCGGACAGCCCGATCCGCCGCCGGGGTCGGACCGCCGGCCAGTGCGTCGGCGGCCTGCCGGATCGCCAGCAGCGCGGGCCGGAGCCGCTCGTGCTCGGTCTCGAAGCGGTGCACCAGCTGGGCGGGTGCCGGAGCCGCGACCGCGGGGACCCGCAAGGCGCGCAAGGCGTTGAGGATCACCGCGACGTCGATGCCCTCCTGCACGATCGCGCCCCAGACCGGCGTGAGGAAACCGGCTGCCGCGGCCGCCATCGCCGCCAGCGACAGCGCCACTCCGGCCGCGGCGCTCTGCACTGCCAGCCGCCGCGCGCGCCGAGCGATCTCCGCGGCGTCGGCGAGCCGGTCCAGCCGGTCGTCGAGGATCACCGCGTCGGCCGCCTGCGCCGCCGCCGTGGCGCCGCGGGAACCGAGCGCAACGCCGACGTCGGCGGCCGCGAGCGCCGGAGCGTCGTTCACGCCGTCGCCGGTCATCACGACGAGTCCCTCGGCCCGAGCGGCGAAAACCGCCGCGACCTTCTCCGCCGGGCTGACCTCCGCCTGGACGCGGTCGAGGCCGAGCAAGGCCGCGACCTCCCGCGCGTTGTCCACCCGATCGCCGGTGAGCAGCCCGATCGTGGCGATCCCGGCCGCCCGCAGCCGGCGCGTCGTGCGGGCCGCGTCGGGGCGGACCCGGTCCTTCGCCAGCAGCGCCGCCACCGGCTCGCCGTCGCACTCGACCCAGAGCACGGTCGCCAGGTCGAGCCGTCCCCGGCGCGCGGCACTGCGCGCCCAGGCCGGCGTCTCCCGGCCGGCGGCCGGCCTGCCCACTCGGACCAGCCGCCCGCCGACGCGCCCGGCGACCCCGGAACCGGGCACCTCGCCGACCTCGACCGCCGGGGCGCGTTCGATCCCGGCCGATTCCGCGGCCCGGACGACCGCCGCGGCGAGCACGTGCGGCGAGTAGTACTCGACGCTCGCGGCCAGCCGGAGCACCTCCTCGACGGGGTGCCCCGGCGCGCACACCACGTCGGTCACCTCCGGCCGCCCGGCGGTGACCGTGCCGGTCTTGTCCATGAGCAGCACCCGGGCCCGGCCAAGCGACTCCAGCGCGGCACCGTCCTTGACCACGACCCCCGCCCTCGCGGTGCGCGACATCCCGGCGGTCACCGCGATCGGCACCGCCAGCAGCAGCGGGCACGGAGTCGCGGTCACCAGCACCGCGACCGCCCGTTCCGCTTCGCCGCTCAGCAGCCACGCCGCACCGGCCATCAGCAACGCCGCGGGCAAGAACCACACGGCCACCCGGTCCGCCAGCCGCGCGACCGGTGCCGTCTGCGCCGCCGCCGACTCGGCCAGCCGGACCACCCCGGCGTACGTGCTTTCGTCCGCGCTCGCCGCCGCCGTGATCTCCGCCGCGGCCCCGGCGTTCACCACTCCGCTGCGGACCGCGTCCCCGGCGGTGCGCGCGACCGGGAGCGGTTCCCCAGTGAGGGCCGACTCGTCGAATACCCCGCCGGTGGCGAGCGTCCCGTCCACGGGAACGACCTCGCCGGTCAGGACGACCACCGCGTCCCCCGCGGCGACTTCGCCCGCCGGGACCTCGCGAAGGTCGTCCCCCGCCCGCACGTGCGCCGTTTGCGGCACCCGGTCCAGCAGCGCGGTCAGGTCCCGCGCGGCGCGGCGCTGTGCCCGCGATTCGAGCACCCGCCCGGTCGCGACCATCACCGCGACGACCGCGCCGGCGAGGAACTCGCCGACCGCGAGGGTCGAGGCGAGCGCCAGCACCGCCAGCGAATCCGCGCCCCAGCGCCGGTGCCGCAGATCCTCGGCCACCCACCAGACGGCGGGAGCCAGCGCGACCGCGGTCGCCGCCGCCCAGCAGCTGCCGGACCCGGGGTTCCCCCACCACCAGAGAATTCCTCCGGCTGCCAGCAACACAGCCACCGCGGCGAGCAGCAGCGCTTCGCCCGGCAGCCGCTTCCCTTGAAGTGTCATGACGCCTCCCGGCCGCACGATGCGCCGAAGGCCTCCGGCCGGGAAAGGGCCGAAGGACCCCGGTTCAGTCCACAGTGGACGGAATCAGTCCGCGTGCAGGACAGCGGCTCCGGTGACCCGGTCCGCCGCCAAGTCCGTCAACGCCTCCGCCGCCGCGGACAGCGGATAGGACATCGTCCGGACGTGCAGCCGGTGCGCTCCCGCGAACTCCAGGAACTCCCGCGCGTCCGCCCTCGTGTTCGCGGTGACGCTGCGCACTTGCCGTTCCTGGAAGAGATGGTGCTGGTAATTCAGCACGGGTATGTCCGAAAGATGGATACCCGCGATCGAGAGTGTGCCGCCTCGGTCCAGCGCCGCCAGCGCGACCGGCACCAGTTCCCCGGCTGGCGCGAAGAGGATCGCCGAATCCAGCGGTTCCGGCGGCGCCTCTGCCGCGTCGCCCGCGGAAGCGGCACCGAGCTCGATCGCCAGCTTCCGGGCTTCCGGACTGCGGGTCAGCACGTGCACCGTCGCCCCGCGCGCGAGCGCCACCTGCGCGGCGAGATGCGCACTGCCGCCGAACCCGTAAATGCCGAGCCGGCCGCCTTCGGGGACCTCGGCCCGCTTCAACGCCCGGTAGCCGATCACCCCGGCGCACAGCAACGGCGCCAGCTCTTCGTCGGAGTAGCCGGCAGGCAACCGATGCGCGAACGCGGCGGGGACGACGGCGTACTCGGCGTATCCGCCGTCGGCGTCCCATCCGGTGTACCTCGACTCCGGGCACAAGTTCTCCTTGCCGGACACGCAATAGCGGCACGCGCCGCAGGTTCCGCGCAACCAGGCGATGCCGACCCGGTCCCCCGTCCCGAAGCCGCCGGCCCTCGCCTCGACCACCTCGCCCACGATCTCGTGGCCGGGCACCACTCCGGCGCGGTGCACTGGAAGATCGCCCTCCGCCACGTGCAAATCGGTCCGGCACACCCCGCACACGCGCACCCGCACCAGCAGTTCGCCGTCTCCTGGCTCCGGGACCGGCGTCCGTTCCCGCACCAGCGGGCCGCCCGCCATCGGACCGGGCGCGCGCACCCGCCAGGCCCGCATTTCCGCCGTCATCGCGGCTCCTCTCGTCCGCAGTGCCCCGTCCAGGATGTCGGCGGGCCGGATCCGGGACGACGTCCGCAGGTCCCGCCCGCCGGGGACGTTCGGCTCTTCTCTCCGGCGCCGCGGTTGCGCAGAGTCGTGCCATGACTGCTCCCCAGCGTGCGGCGTAGGCCAGGATGTCCCGCACCGCCCGTCCCGGGCCGCTTCCGGACCCGCCCGCGCACAAGCCCGAAGAGCACCGCAACGGCGGCCTCATCGGGCTTCTGCTCACCGCGGCGGTTCTCGTCACCGTGGTGCTCATCGCCGGTCCCTCGCTGTGGACCTCGTCGGTCCCGGCGCTCGCCTACACCGAGCTCCTGTCCAAAGTAGACGCCAACCAGGTCGCCGAGATCACGGTCGGCGGCGACGGCGCGGTCTCCGGGAACTACCGCGACGGCGGCAAGTTCACCAGCCAGCTTCCCACCGCGCTCGGCGATCCGCGGCTCGACGCCAAGCTGCGCGAGAAGAACGTCGCCGTCACCGGCGCGAAGACCAGCAGCGGCGATTCGGTCTTCACCGCTCTGCTGGCGTATCTGCCGATCCTGGTGATGTTCGGACTGTTCTGGTGGGCGGGCCGGCGCGCGCAGCGCACTCTCGGCGCGGGCGGGCTCGGCGGCATGGGAGGCATGGGCGGCATCGGCGGGTTCGGCCGGTCGAAGGCCAAGATCATCGAGGCTCAGCGACCCGGCACGAGGTTTGCCGACATCGCCGGGTACGAGGGAGTGAAACAGGAGATCGCCGAGGTCGTCGACTTCCTGCGCGATCCCTCGCGGTACGCCGCCGCCGGGGCCAAGGGCCCGCGCGGGGTGCTGATGGTCGGGCCGCCCGGCACCGGGAAACCCTCCTCGCCCGCGCGGTGGCCGGCGAGGCGAGCGTGCCGTTCCTGTCCATCACCGGGTCCGCGTTCGTGGAGATGTTCGTCGGCGTCGGGGCTTCCCGGGTGCGCGACCTGTTCTCCGAGGCTCGCGATCGCGCGCCGTCGATCATCTTCATCGACGAGATCGACGCCGTCGGCAGCCGCCGCGGCATCGGCGGCGCGGGCGGGCACGAAGAGCGCGAGCAGACGCTGAACCAGCTGCTGGCCGAAATGGACGGTTTCGACCAGAGCGGCGGCACCGTCGTGCTCGCCGCGACGAACCGGCCGGAAACCCTCGACCCCGCGCTGCTGCGCCCCGGCCGGTTCGACCGGCAGGTCACCGTCCCGTTGCCCAACCAGGCCGAGCGGGCTGAGATTCTCGCGGTCCACATCGACGGAAAGCGGCTCGATCCGGACGTCGACCTGACGGTCGTCGCCCGCGGCACGCCCGGGTTCTCCGGCGCCGATCTGGCCAACCTCGTCAACGAGGCGGCGATCAACGCTGTGCGGGACAACCGGACCGTGCTGACCGCAGACGACCTCGCGACCGCACGGGACCGGGTCCTGCTCGGCCGCCGCGACGCCTCGAACGCGCTGCTTCCCGAGGAGCGCCGGTCTGTCGCCGTGCACGAGGCCGGGCATGCTCTCGTCGCGGCGCTGTGCGAACACGCCGACCCCGTGGCGAAGGTGACGATCCTGCCCGCGGGCATGGCCCTCGGCTCGACCGAGCAGCTGCCGGAGGCCGAACGGCGGCTCTACTCCGAGAGCTACCTGGCCGATCTGCTCACGGTGCGCCTCGGCGGACGGGCGGCCGAACTGGTCGCGCTGGGAGAAGCGTCGACTGGCGCCGCCAACGATCTCGCGAGCGCCACCGCGATCGCCGCGAAAATGGTCACCGAGTTCGGGCTCTCCCCCGCGCTCGGCCCGATCGGCTACAGCCGCGGCGGAGCCCCCGCCGTCGCCGACGACGGCCCGGCGCTGCTGGGCAGGCCGTACTCCGAACAGACGCAACGCGTGGTGGACCAGGAAATCGGCCGCCTCGTGCGGGAGGCCGAGGCCCGGGCGGCAGCCCTGCTCGAACAGCACCGCGACGCGCTCGACCGGCTCGCCGAGCGGCTGCGCGAGGAAGAGACCGTCGACGGCACGGCCGTGCAGGCTGCTCTGGCGGCCAGCCGAACCGCGCCCGAGGATTTGGCCGAAATCCCGGCCGCAGTGCCGCGATAGGTGCCGATCCGGTGCCTAAAGTCCCCGCGCGGCAAGAAGAACCGCTCGCCGCCGGGAGCCGGCGGGCCCTCCGGAACGGGCAGTGCGGCCCTCGTGGACCCGCGCGTCGAAGCGGAAGCTCGGACGCAACGAAAGCGAGGCGACCATGAGCATCGACCGCATCTCCCCGGACCGCCCTCCTGCGCCCGCGACGACCGTCCCGGCCGGACTGCGGCGCAACCGCCACGACCGGCTCGCGCTGGCGCCGGACGGTCGCGTCGACGCCCGGTACGCCGATCTCCGCGACCTCCGTCTCGCGCTCGCGCTGACCCAGGAAGACTCCCGCGAGGAGACCGATCTCGACCCGTTCGACCGGATCACCTGCCGGACCCATCGCCGCTGGCTCCACCAGTGCGTCTCGTCCCCGCACCACGCGGTGCCGCTCAGCGGCCACCGCTGGTGCCGCCCGTGCGGCCGCCCGCTCGACGCGGCCGTCGACGAACTCTCCGGCGACGTGCGGTTCTCCTGCCCGCGCTGCGGCCAGACCCCCGACAACCGCGCCACCCGCCAGCTGACCCGCGCGTGCCGGGCGAGCATCGCCGCGGCCTTCGACCGCTCGTCCGGCCGCGACCTGTGCGCCTGAGCGAACGGAACCGCGCGGCGCGGCGAACCTGTGCGCGGCTCTGGCCTCCGTCCACAGAGGGCGGAGCCGGGGACCTTCGGCCCTTTTCCGGCACCCGTCCGAAGCGCAGCCTGGAGACAGGCAGCCGGGCGCCCGCTTCCCCCCGAGCGTCGCGAACCGGCGGCCAGGGCGAGCGCGGAACGCCATTCCGGGCATAGGCGAAAGCCCGCCCGACCGAACCGCCGGCGCCGAGAAATCCGCCGTGCCACGCGGCAGCAGAAACGAGAACCGATGAGCGGCCAGCAAGCGACCACCGACGACGAATACCTCCTGCACTGCGGAATGAGCGGCTACCTCGATGCGGTGAGCGTCGCAGCGGGCGTCGGCCCGGAGTCCGCCACGATGGACCTCGACTCGCCGATGTCGGCCTACCTCGCACTCGACGGGCAGCTCGCCGTCCATCCCGGACGCGACACAGCGCTGGTCTGGGACGAACGGCACGGCTGGTCGTTCACCATCGAAACCCATTCCGGCGAAGACCTGCTCGTGGTGGCCTACCTCGGCGACGACCTGGTACCGCCCCCTTCCCGCGTCCGGGAATTCGTCCGCGCGGTCCGCGCCCTGACCCGGCGCACGCCGCCGCCCGCTCCGCCGGAGCTGAACCGCGGGCGGGCCGACCTCCTCGCCCGGCTTCTCGGCTACCGGACTCCGCAACCGCTGTCCAGCCAGTGACCCCGGTCGAGCGGGAGCGGAGACGCAAGCGGGCGGCACAGCGAAGCTGGTGCTTCGCGCGCGCAGCGGGGCGCTCAGGTGAAAATGATCTGGCCGCCCGCCGCTTTGGCGTAGAATTCGCCGACGGTGATGATGTCCCGCACCTGCTCGATCAGATCGTCCTTTTCGAGGCCGAACAGGTCGACCGACGCCTTGCACGCGTACAGCCCTGTCCCGGTGTCGGAAATCATTTCGAGGAATTCCGGGATGGCCGGGATGTCGAGCTTTTCCATCTTCCGTTCGAGATACTGCGTCAGCACCGACGAGACGCCGGGCAGTCCGCCCGCCCAGGTGGCCAGGTGCAGGCCCGGATTGCCGACGGTCGCCAGCTTGATGTGGTCGTGCCGGGCCTTGTGCACGGCGTCCAGCCCGAAGAAAGTGAAGAACAGATCGGCTTCGATGCCTTCCGCGCGCGCCCCGTTGGCCATGATCAGGCCGGGGTAGATCGCGTCCAGCGAGCCTTTCGAGACGATGACAGAGACTTTTTCGATCATGCCGGGATTCCTCCTCAGATGCAGCCGCGCGGTTTCGGGATTCCGGCGATTTTCGCGGCGAGCTTGGCCGGGCCTTTTGGGAAGAGCCGGTACAGGTCCTTGATCGGGACGCCGGAAGTGCGTCCGAGCGCCCGCACGGTCGGGCCGGTGCCCTTCTCCGCGTATTCTCGCCGCATGAACTCGATGACCTTCCAGTGCTCGTCGGTCAGCGCGTCGATGCCGGCTTCGCGGGCGATCTCCGGAGCCATCTGCTCGGTCCAGGACTCCGGCTCGGCGAAGAAACCCTCGTCGTTGACAGGCACCTCGGTGCCCGCGTAGGTCGCGGTGGGCATGAGTGTCCTTTCTGGTCAGTGTTCCGCGGGCGCCGGGAACTCCTTGCCCGCGCGGGGCATCTCGGCGGCGATGCCGGGGATTTCCCGGCCGGGCAGCAGGCTGTGCCAGTACAGCCACGAGAACATCAGCTTGCCGAGGTGGTTCAGCCGCGATTCGCGCAGCAGCGGAAGTCCGGCCGCCGCCGGGAAATGACCGGGCAGCGGTTCGGTGTCGTAGTTGAAGTCGATGAGCATCGCCTTGTGGAAACCGCTCTCGATGAAGCAGTTGGTGTGCCCGTCGAATCCGGGGTCGAGCGGACGGCCGGCGAGGTACCGTGCGATGTTGCGGGCGAGCACCGCGCCCTCGAAGTGGGTGACCGAACCGGCCTTGGACGCCGGCACCCCGGCGGCGTCGCCGAGCGCGAAGATGTTGGGGTACGCCGTGGACTGCAGCGTGTGCGGATCGACGGAAACGAAGCCGAACTCGTCACCCAAACCGGGCGATCGGTCCACATAGGACGCTCCGCTGTGCATCGGCACCACCACCGCGAGATCGAACGGGACCTCGCGGCCGTCGTAGGAGACCAGCCGACCGCCCGCGCCGTCGACCTCGCCGGTGTTGAACTCCGTCACCAGTTCGATGCTCTTGTCCTCCAGCAGACCGGCGAGCGTCTTCGCCGCCACCGGCTTGGTGAACGCGGAATCGAGCGGCGTGACATAGGTGATCCGCACTTCGTCGCGGATTTCCTGTTCGGTGAAGTACCAGTCGGCGAGGAAGCAGAATTCCAAGGGGGCGACCGGGCATTTGATCGGCAGGTCGATCACGTTCACCACGAGGCGCCCGCCGGTGAACTCGTCGAGCGCGGACGCGAGCGCCATCGCCCCGGCGTAGTCGTAGAAGGTGTGCACCGTCTCCCGCCAGCCCGGGCCGGTGAGTCCCTCGGTTTCCTCGGGCACGAGCCGGGCGCCGGTCGCGATCACGAGCGCGTCGTAGGCGAGCATCGTGCCGTCCGCCAGACCGACTCGCGCGGCTTCGGCGTCGACGTGGTCTACCGCGCTGCGGTGGTACTCGATTCCTCGGTGCAACTGCGCCGGGCGGGACCGGACGAGGTCCTCCGGCTGGGCGAGGCCGAACGGCACGAACAACAGGCCCGGCTGGTACACGTGGTCGTTGTCCTGGTCCACCACGGTGATCCGGACCTGATCGCCCAGACCGCGCCGCAGCCGGTTCGCGGCCAGGGTGCCGCCCGTCCCGCCGCCGAGAATCACGATGTGCTTGGTCACCGCTCCAGTCTCGAAGCGGCCCGCCGGTCCGGTTAGGGTCTTCGGTCACCGGCGGGGGCGACCAAGGAGGGCCGGTTACCGCAGCGCGACAGTCAGCAGCACGACCGCGTCTCCCAGCGCCTGCAGCCCGTGGCGTTCCGGCGGAACGACGGCCAGCTGCCCGCGTTCCAGCGTCCACTCCGCACCCTGGGTGTGCAGCCGCACGGTGCCGGCGACGACCTGGAGCGTGGCCGCGGGCGGCGAGTCATGCTCGGCCAGCTCGGCGCCGTCCCCCAACGCGATCAGCGTCGCCCGCTGGGAGGTTCCGGACACCAGCGTCCGCGCGGCCCGCCGTGATCCGTGCGCGCCGGCTTCGACCTGCAATTCGGCGGCCACCGCGTCGATCGAAGACACTGCCGGGTGATCGGTCATCGCTTCTGCTCCCTCCTCGGCGGGCCCCCGCGGCCGAGCGTCACCGAGTGCCGCGTGGGGCGGCGTTCTCGCTGAACTTACCCTGCCACGATGCCTGCGCACCGGAATCGCCGATGCGGTAGACGTCGTAAAGGGTCGCACCGGCGACCAGGACCGCGACGACCGCGATCACCGTCGTGACCTTCGTCGAGGCGGGCGCCAGGTAAGTCTTGCGGCGCACGGCGGTGGCGACCGCGGCGTTGTCCTCGACGGCCCCCACGTCGTTTTTGTCCGTCACCGTCGCGTTTTCGCGCTGGCGCCACCACACCACCAGCGCGAGCACGGCGACCGGGATCGCGACCCAGAGCGCGGTGTCGCCCAGTTCGGTGTGGTCGCGCAGCAACTGAGTCCGCGGAACCCGCCGCTCGAGCCATTCGCCGGCGTTCGTGGTGATCGGAACCAGGATCAGCGCGAGCACGGCCAGCACGGCGTTCGGCGCGGCGAGCTTGCCGCGTGCTTTCGGCCAGACGCTGCTCAGCACCAGCAGCAGTGCGCTCAACGGCAGCAGCACGACAATCGCGTGCACGAGCAGGATGTGGGCGGGCAGGCCGTTCACGGTCGTCATGATGTCCTTAATCCGGTGGAATTTCGCGATTCAGCGGGAATTCTGCGAAGGCGTGCTTACTTTGGCACGGCGCTGGCCGGTTCGCACCGGGCGGGTCATCGGCGCCCGCCCGCCGCCAGCCGCAGCGCCAGGGTCGGGCAGGCGGCGACCGCCCGGCGCGCGTCGGACAGCACCGGGCCCGGCACCGGCCGGTCGACCAGGATCGGATAGCCCCACTCGTCGAGGTCGATCAGTTCGGGCAGCAGTTCGGCGCAGATTCCGTGGGCCCGGCAGGCGATCGGGTCGACCCGCAGCTGACGGGAGCGTCGTTCGGGCACGGTCACGTCCAATCGCCGCTTCGGTTGTTCCATCCCGGCAAGGGCAGCGCGGGGTGCGCCGCCCACGCGCACGGACGCCCGGCGAGGTGGGCTCGCAGGTCGTCGGCGAAACACCGCAGCGCGCTCGCGGCCAGCCGGACGGCGCCGTCGGGATGGGCGCACGCGCCGCGCCCGGGAATGACCGAGAGCCGCGTGCGGAGCCGTTGTCCGGCCAGCGCCGCTGCCCGGCCGCCGAGCACCAGAGAGGTGAAATCGTCGGCGATGGCGGGGAGACCGAACATGCACGGACCGCATTGGCGCGCGGACTCCCCCGCCAGATAGCGCAGCAACCGAGCGGTTTCGGCGAGACCGCAGGCGCGCGCGGGCAGCACGGTCAGCGAGGCGACGCCGAGTGCTGCGCCCGCCGCGCGAAGGTCCTCATGGGACAGCCGGATGCCCGCCGCGACAGGCACGGGCAGCCAGGTGCCGCTGTATCCGCCGAACAGGATGGCCTGGGGTGTTCCCGCCGGGCCGCCCGCCTGGTCGAGCACCTCTGCGACCGGGGTGCCGAACGCGGTTTCGTACACCCCCGGCCGGGCGACTCCGCCGCCGGCGGTGACCAGCGTGGTGCCGGGCGAGTCCCGGGTGCCGCAGCCGCGGAACCACTCCGAGCCGTAGCGGGCGATCAGGGCGAGATGGGCGAGCGTTTCGACGTTGTCGACCAGGGTCGGCCGGCCGCGCACCCCGCGCTCGAAAGGACGGGGCGGTTTCGCGGTCGGCCGGGCGTCGCCGGTCTCCAGGAAGTTGACGAGCGCGGATTCCTCGCTCGCCACGTACCGGCCGGGCGCCTGGACCAGCCGGATCGGGATCTCTCCGCTCGGCCGCTCGGCCAGCGCACCGGCGACGGAGCCGGCGATCGGATCGGCGCGGTGCACGCACAGGATGATCTCCGTCGCGTCGGTCGCCGTCGCGGCGAGCACCGCCCCGTCGATGACCAGGTGCGGCGCGACGGTGAGCAGTGCTCGGTCCTTGCCGCTCGCCGGTTCGCCCTCGCAGCCGTTGGCCACGACGACCGGGCGGCGGCCGCGGGCGACGGCACGCAGCTTGCGGCCGGTGGGGAAACCCGCCCCGCCGCGCCCTCGCAGCCCTGAAGCGTCCACTGTGGACAGCAGCAGGGCCCTGCCGTTCCGTCCGGCGTAGCGTTCGACGGGCAGCGCACCGTACCGGGCGCTGTGCTCGGCGAATCCGGCGGACTGCCGGGCTTCCAGCCAGCCCGCGAGAAGACGGCGCGGGCGGGCCGGGTCAGGCGGCAGCAGCGGCCCGCTGGCCGCCCGGGGATGGCGAGCGGTCGTCATCACAGGCCTCCCAGGGTGCCGCGCCGGGCCTCGGTGTCGGGATGCCGCACCGTCGCGCGCCACCCCACGGCCGCCGCGGCGGCGAGCACGCAGGCCACCAGCAGCACCCGGACCCAGCCCAGCCGGGAGTCGGCGCCGCCGATCTCGAAGCCGTGCACCACGGCCGCGGGCCAGGAGAGATACGCGACCCAGTGCACGGCTTTCCAGACCTTGGCGTTGATCCGGGGACGGAGCAGGCTGGACACGACCACAGCGACGAGCAGATCGAACGCGACGGCTCCGATGCCGAGCGACACCGGGTGGTACGCCGAGACGAACGGGACCACCACGCTGATCCACCGGATGCCCGCGTACGTGTCGATGATCGCGGTCGCGATGTGGACGGCCAAGAAGGCAAGCGTGATCAGGGACAGATTCCGGTGGAAGGCGGCGACGGCGAACCTCGGCCACCTCGGCGACGCGAGCCGGGCGCTGGAGATCGCGCCGAGGACCACCACGGCCGTGAACAGCACCAATGCGGCCAGTCCTGTCGCCCGGCTGACGTACCACAACGCGCTCATGCCGGCGCCTCTTCCGGCCATCCGGCGACGCGGACGACGCGCCCGTCCGAGGCGACCAGGCGAGCGGGCAGCCGGCGTTCCGCGAGCCACGCCGGAGCGAGTTCGCCGAGCACGACGGCCGCGGTGCTGGCCGTGTTGGCGTCCGCGCACGTGGCCGCCGCGACGGTCACAGTCCGCCAGCAGGGATCCGGGATGTCCCCGGTGCGCGGATCGACGATGTGGTGCACCGTCCGCCCGGCTCGCCGCCAGGTGCGGCACACCGTGCTGGACGTGGCCAGTCCGCCGCTGGCCACGGCGATCACCGGGTCGCGGAGAGGATCCGCCGCGGCGTGGTCCTCGCCGACCACCACCGGCCATCCCCCGGCCGGTGCGCGTCCCGCGACAGCGACGTCGCCGCCGAGCCCGACCAGCACGCCGCAGCCGAGTTCGCGCGCGAGCACGGTGCTGGCACGGTCGGCTGCCCAGGCCTTCCCGGTAGCTCCCAGGTCCAGCCGCACGCCGCGCGGGACGACGACCTCGCGCCGGGGCCAGTCGGCGGTGATCCGCCACCAGCCGGGAGCCTCGCCCGCCGGCTTGACCGGTGCGGCGAGATCGCGGGCGATCGCGGAGAAGTCCCGGTCGTAGCCGAGGTCGCACACGGCTTGGCCGACGGTCGGATCGACCAGCCCGCCGGTCGCCTCGGCGGCCCGCAACGCGACCTGCAGCGCTTCGGCCAGCAAGGGGCTGACCCGCACGGGAGAACCGGCGTGGCGGTGCAGCTCGGCGATCTCCGAATCGTCGCGAAACCGGCTGCACGTCTCGTCGACGGCACGCAGTTCGGTCCGGAGCAGGTCTGTCGCGATCGGGAGGCGGTCCGGCTCGGTGACCACCAGTTCGGCCGTGGTGCCCAGCGCGCGGAACCGGATGCTCGCGAGCGGTTCGGCGGCCGTGGTCATGAGCCGCCCGAGCGCGCGGCACTGTGGTGCCGGCGACCGACGACCGGCGGCTGCGCGGGCGGGCTGACCGCCGGAGGCGCGCTGCTCTCCGGGATGCTGTCCGGGGTGCTGTCCGCGGAGGTCTGCGGCGGCGGGATCGCGGACGGCGAGGAGGTCACCGGCGGAGAAGCCGGTGCGGTGGTGTCCGCCGTCGCTTGCTGGGCGAGCGTCACGCCGAAGACCGTGGCCAGCGCCGCGCCGCCGAGACCCGCCGTCCACGTCGCCGTCGAGACGCTGCGGCGGCCGCGGGCACGGGCCCGGACGCGTTGCCGGTGATTCACGCGGGTCTCCTTCGGGCCGGGGAGGTCTGCTGCCCAGTTTCGACGGGAGTCCTGGGGAAAATCTGGGAATCCGGGCCGCGGATGCCGCGGGCCGCGCGGGCAGGCACGATTGCGGGATGGACACTGCGCACCGCGGCTCCGGCCGGGTCCTGCTGGTCGAGGACAACGCCGAACTGGCCGAGCTCCTGACCGAACTGCTGTCCGACGAGGGCTACGAGGTCGAAACCGCCGCGGACGGGCAACGCGGCCTGCACCTCGGCCTGGTGCGGCAGTACGACGTGGTGATCCTGGACCGGGGCCTGCCCGCGCTCGACGGCCTCGACGTTCTCGCCCGGCTGCGCGGCAAAGGCGTCACGACGCCGGTGCTGGTGCTTTCCGCGCTCGGCAACCCCGCGGACCGCGTCGCCGGCCTGGACGCCGGAGCCGAGGACTATCTGCCCAAACCGTTCGACGTGGACGAACTGCTCGCCAGGCTGCGCGCGCTGCGCCGCCGCCACCTCGACGTCGCCCGGGTGCTGCCGGTCGGCACGATGCGGCTGAACCTGGACACCCGCCAGGTCGAGCCGGGCCCCGGGGCTGGCGAGCCGGTCCGGCTGTCCGAACGGGAATGCGCGCTGCTGGCGACGCTCGCGGGCAGGCCCTCCCGGGTCTTCACCCGGCGGGATCTGCTCAGCCTGGCCTTCCCGGAGGCCGACAGCGAGGCCGTCGTCGACACCTACGTGTCGTACCTGCGCCGAAAGCTCGGGCGGCCGGTCATCGCGACGGTCCACGGGCGCGGATACCAGCTGGGCGCGCCGTGAGCCGCCCGCCGGCCTCGACCGAAGCGAGGCTGCTGCGACGCGCGACCTGGCGACTGGGCTTGCAGGTCGGGCTGTCCGTCGCCGCGATTGTCGTGCTGCTGTCCGGCCTCGCGGTGTTGATGGTGCTGCGAAGCCAGCAAACCGGCGTGGCCGCCCTGCTGCAGCAGGCCGCCTCGCAGGCCGACGACGTGCAGGACCCGCCCGCCGGGGTCTGGCTCGCCATCCAGGGACCCGGCGGCCTGACGGCGACGCCCGGCGCACCGGCCGTCCTGCCCGACCGGGCGGCGCTGGCGAACGTCGCGAAGACCGGGACCGCGCAAACCGACGAGGTCCGCGGCGAGCGAGCCGGCTACGAGGTCTACACCGAGCAGCGCGGCACGCAGACCGTGCAGGCGGCGCTGGACCTGCGGGCGAACAACGACGAACGCGAGCGGTTGCTCGCCGCCATGCTCTTCAGCGGCGGAGTGGGGCTGCTGCTGGCAGTGGGCGCGGGTGTGTGGTTCGGGCGGCGCGCGGTCGCACCGCTGGCCACCGCGCTGGGCATGCAACGACGGTTCGTCGCCGACGCGAGCCACGAACTCCGCACCCCGTTGACCCTGCTGTCCACGCGCGTCCAGGTGCTGCGCCGGCACCTGCGGCGCGGCGACTCCCGAGAACGGCTGACCGCCGAAATCGACGGGGTCGTCGCCGACGCCGGGCACCTCACCGACATCCTCGAAGACCTTCTGCTGGCCGCCGACGTCCGCGCGGACGGACTCACCGCGACGCTCGATCTCGTGGAACTCGCCGCCCGGGCGGCCGCCGCCGGAACCCCGGCCGCGGCCGAGCGCTCGATCGTCATCGAGGCGCGTCCGACGGTGCCGACGCTGCTCGTGCGCGGCACTCAGGGCGGCCTCCTCCGCGCCGTGACCGCGTTGGTCGACAACGCCGTGACCCACGCCCGTTCGGCGGTCACCATCACGACGAAGCAAACCGGAACCACCGGCGTCGTCGAGGTTTCCGACGACGGGCCCGGCATCGACCCCGCGGTCCTGCCGGGATTGTTCGAGCGATTCTCGTCCGCCCGCCCCGAATCCTCGCCGCGCCGCCACTACGGCCTCGGTCTGGCCCTGGTGAGCGAAATCGCCGACCGGCACGGCGGCCACGTCACGGCCGGAAGCAACCCCGGCGGCGGAGCGCTGCTGACCTTGACCCTGCCGCTGGCCGGACGCGATCCCCGCGCCGCTTCCGGCTGATCAGCCGATTCTGAACAGGGAGCCAGCGGCAGCGAAGCCGCGGCCCGTCCTCGTTGCCGCAGAACGTCTTCCGCACCGGCCACCGCAGTCAACGACGGGCAACGAGGTCCACCCCGTCCGGCACCGAGATGCCTCCGCTGAGGATCTCGACCGCTGGCCGGCTGGATGCTCATCGGCGACGCCAGCAGCGACAGCGGCCACCGGCGCTGCCCTTCGTCCTCCGCGGCGAGGACATTGCGCCCTGCCGTTCCCCCGGCGGCAAGAAGAAGAATCGAAAGCGCGAGAGCCGCGAGCGGGCCAACCCCGACGATTCGGCAGCAGCGCTCTCGCCTCGAGCGGTGGCGGCGGCATGGGGCTCTTCCCCTCGTCCCCGGCCCCTCCGCTGCCGCCGCTCCCTGCGGAGAACACCGTCACGGCCGTCCGTTCCGCTTGCGCGGCAGCCGATCGATGGCGGGCGCAAGAGACTCTTCCCGCGGAATCGTGGTGGATTCCCGACAGGACTGCGCGTACGCGCGCATGGCGGCCCGCAGAGGCCGAAGGTCACTTCGACCCGTGACGAACGCCCGGTGAACGGTCCGCCTCCTTCGCCGAAGCTGAATGGCGTACGGCCGGCACCAGGGTGGTGTCGCAGCGGGACAGTCCCGCCGAGCCGACCGCCCGAAGGAGTCGCATTGCCCACACGACCAGTGCCGGCCAACGACCGCGTTCCCGGGCACGGACCGCTGCTCGGCGTGCGGCGGCTGCTGACCAAGGAGACCGTCGGCGACCACGGGCGCACCCTGCACCAGATCGACGCGAACGCGTGGGAGTCGTTCTACCGCGACCGGTGGAGCTACGACCGCGTCGTGCGTTCGACGCACGGGGTGAACTGCACCGGTTCGTGCTCGTGGAACGTTTTCGTCAAGGACGGCCTGATCACCTGGGAGCACCAGGCGACCGACTACCCGGGCACCGGGCCGGACAGCCCCGACTACGAGCCGCGCGGCTGTCCCCGGGGTGCGTCGTTCTCCTGGTACGAGTACTCGCCGTCGCGGGTGCGCCATCCGTACGTGCGGGGTTCGCTGCTCACGATGTTCCGGGCCGGGCTCAGGCGGTTCGGCGACCCGGTCGCGGCCTGGGCGGACATTGTCGAGGACCCGCGCAAAGCCAAGGCCTACAAGGAACAGCGCGGCCGCGGCGGGTTTGTCCGCGCCACCTTCGACGAGGCGACGACGATGATCGCCGCCGCACACGTCTACACCACCAAGACCTTCGGGCCCGACCGCGTGGTCGGGTTCTCGCCGATCCCGGCGATGTCGATGGCGTCCTTCGCCGCGGGCACCCGCTACCACGCGCTGCTCGGTGCCACGCTGCTGTCGTTCTACGACTGGTACGCCGACCTGCCGGTCGCTTCGCCGCAGGTGTGGGGCGACCAGACCGACGTGCCCGAGGCGGGCGACTGGTGGAACTCCACCTACCTGGTCATGTGGGGCTCCAACATCCCGGTCACCCGCACCCCGGACGCGCATTTCCTCGCCGAGGCGCGCTACCGCGGCGCGAAGGTGGTCGCGGTCAGCCCGGACTACGCCGACAACGTCAAGTTCGCCGACGACTGGCTGGCTCCGCACCCGGGCACGGACGGAGCGCTGGCGATGGCCATGGGGCACGTCGTCCTCACCGAGTTCTTCCGCGACCGCCAGGTGCCCTACTTCACCGACTACGTGCGGTCCAACACCGACCTGCCGTTCCTCGTGACGCTGCGGGAACGCGAGCCCGGCGTCTACGCCACCGACCGCTTCCTCACCGCCGCCGATCTCGGCGACGACGGCGAAGGGGCGCGGCACAAGACCGTCCTGCTCGACGACGCCACCGGAAAACCCGTGGTGCCCAACGGATCCCTGGGTTTCCGTTACGGCGCCGAGGGCGAAGGCCGCTGGAACCTCGACCTCGGCGACGTCGTGCCCGCGCTCGGCGTGCTCGGCCACGCCAGCGGCCAGGTCGCCGTCGACCTCGCCCGGTTCGACATCGGCGAGACCGAGGGCGGCGCCACCATGCGGCGCGGCGTGCCCGTCGTGCGGGTCGGAGAACACCTCGTCACCAGCGTCTTCGACCTGCTCATGGCCCAGTACGGCGTCCAGCGCGGCGACCTGCCGGGCGAGTGGCCCACCGGGTACGACGACGCCGACGCCCCGCACACCCCGGCCTGGCAGGAGCGGATCACCGGCGTGCCGGCGGCGCTGGCCGCCCGGATCGGGCGCGAACTGGCGCGCAACGCCGAACGCAGCCACGGCCGGTCGATGATCGCGCTAGGCGCGGGTGCGAACCAGTGGTTCCACTCGGACATGACCTACCGCGCGCTGATCGCACTGGTCACCCTCACCGGCTGTCAGGGCGTCAACGGCGGCGGCTGGGCGCACTACGTCGGGCAGGAGAAGGCCCGGCCGCTCACCGGGCAGCAGCACCTGAGCTTCGCCTTCGACTGGCAGCGCCCGATGCGCCACCAGGCCGCCACGCCGTTCTGGTATCTGCACACCGACCAGTGGCGCTACGAGAAGGTGCCCGCCGACGAGCTGGCTTCCCCGCTCGGCGAGGGCAGGCTGGCCGGGATGGCCTTCGCCGACACGGTCGCGGCCGCGCAGCGGATGGGCTGGTCGCCCGGCCACCCCGCGTTCGACCGCAACCCGCTCGACCTCGCCGACGAGGCCGCGGCCGCCGGAGTCAGCGCGGCCGAGCACATCGTCGGCGAACTGCGGGCGGGGCGGCTGCACGCGGTCGCCGACGACCCCGACGATCCGGCGAACTTCCCGCGCTGCCTGACCCTGTGGCGGGCCAACCTGCTCGGCTCCTCGGGCAAGGGCAACGAGTTCTTCCTCAAGCACCTGCTCGGCGTGGATTCCCTCGCCTCGGCCGACGAATGCGGCACGGCCGAACGCCCGCGCGACGTGAAGTGGCGGGACGACGCGCCGACCGGCAAGCTCGACCTGCTCACCACGGTCGACTTCCGGATGACCAACACCGGCCTGCACTCCGACCTCGTGCTGCCCGCCGCGACCTGGTACGAGAAGCACGACATCTCCACCACCGACATGCACCCCTTCGTGCACGCCTTCTCCCCCGCGGTCGATCCGCCCGGGGAGGTGCGCACCGACTACGACGCGTTCCTCGCACTGGCGGACAAGGTCAGCGAGCTCGCGGTCGCCCATCTCGGCACTCGCCGCGACGTGCTGGCCGCGCCGCTGCAGCACGACACTCCCGACGAACTGGCCACGCCGTCCGGACGGGTCCGGGACTGGGGCCGCGGCGAATGCGAGCCGGTGCCGGGCGTGACGATGCCGAAGCTGATCGAAATCGAGCGCGACTACACCCTGCTCGGCGCCAAGATGCGCGCGGTCGGCCCGCTGCTGGACAAACTCGGCACCACCACCAAGGGCATCACCGTCGACGTCGCCCCGGAACTGGAATACCTGCGCCGCCGCAACGGCGTCATCGCCGACGGCCCGCTCGCCGGGCGGCCGTCGCTGTCCACCGCGGACCGGATGTGCGAGGCGATCCTCGCGCTCTCCGGCACGACCAACGGCCGCGTCGCGCACGAAGGCTTCCTGCAGCTGGAAAAGCAGACCGGGCAGCAGTTCACCGACCTGGTCGAGGGCCACGAAACCGAGCACGTCACCTACGCGGCCACGCAACAGGCCCCGCAGCCGGTGATCACGAGCCCGGAATGGTCCGGTTCGGAAAAGGGCGGCCGCCGCTATTCGCCGTTCACCATCAACGTCGAGCGCCGCAAGCCGTGGCACACGCTCACCGGACGGCAGCAGTTCTTCGTCGAACACGACTGGGTCGCCGAACTGGGCGAGCATCTGCCCGGCTACCGGCCGCCGCTCAACATGGCGCGGCACTTCGGGAAGCCCGGCGACCTCGCCGACGGCGGCGTCACCGTCCGGTTCCTGACCCCGCACGCGAAATGGTCGATCCACTCGATGTACCACGACAACGAGCTGATGCTCGCGCTGTCGCGCGGCGGGCCGGTGCTGTGGATGAGCGTCGAGGACGCCGCGAAGATCGGCGTCGCCGACAACGACTGGGTCGAGGCGGTCAACCGCAACGGCGTGATCGTCGCCAGGGCCGTGGTCAGCCACCGGATGCCCGAGGGCACGGTGTTCCAGTACCACTCCCCCGAGCGGACGGTGAACGTCCCGAAGACCGAAAAAGGCGGCCGCGGCAAGGGAAAGCGCGGCGGCTACCACAACTCGATGACCCGGTTGCTGGTCAAGCCCACGCATCTCGCGGGCGGGCACGCCCAGCTGACCTATGCCTTCAACTACTACGGACCGATCGGCAGCCAGCGCGACGAGATCACCGTCGTGCGGCGGCGCAGCCAGGAAGTGGAGTACTGACATGCGCATCCGCGCTCAAGTGGCGATGGTGATGAACCTCGACAAGTGCATCGGGTGCCACACCTGCTCGGTCACCTGCAAGCAGACCTGGACCAACCGCGAGGGCACCGAGTACGTCTGGTTCAACAACGTCGAGACCAAACCCGGCATCGGCTACCCGAAGCACTACGAGGACCAGGAACGCTGGAAAGGCGGCTGGAAGCTCGACGCCAAGGGCAGGCTGGTGCTCCGCTCCGGCGGCCGGGCGAAGCGGCTGTCGCGGATCTTCGCCAACCCGGATCTGCCGTCGCTCGAGGACTATTACGAACCCGCCACCTTCGACAAGGACATCCTCCTCGACGCGCCCGCCGGGTCGGCCGACACGCCGGTCAAGCAACCGCGTTCGGCGCTCACCGGCGAGCCGATGCGCCTGGAGTGGGGCGCCAACTGGGAGGACAGTCTCGGCGGCGCGCCCGAACGGGCCGGAACCGACCCGAACATCGCGGCCATGGACCCCGAGGCCGCCGCGCGGGTGAAGTTCGAGTTCGAGAAGACGTTCATGTTCCACCTGCCGCGGATCTGCGAGCACTGCCTGAACCCGGCGTGCGTATCCGCCTGTCCCTCGGGCGCGATGTACAAACGCGAGGAGGACGGGATCGTCCTGGTCGACCAGGACCGGTGCCGCGGCTGGCGGATGTGCGTGAGCGCGTGCCCGTACAAGAAGGTCTACGTCAACCACGCCACCGGCAAAGCGGAGAAGTGCACCTTTTGCTTCCCGCGGATCGAAGCGGGCCAGCCGACCATTTGTTCCGAAACGTGCGTCGGCAGGCTGCGCTATCTCGGGCTGGTCTTCTACGACGAGGACGCAGTACTGGCCGCGGCCTCGGTGGAGGACGGGCACGAGCTGCTCGCCGCGCAGCGGGCGGTGTTCCTCGATCCGCACGACCCCGAAACGGTGCGGCTGGCGTATGAAGCGGGCCTGCCGGAGGAATGGGTGCTCGCCGCGCAGGCGTCGCCGGTGTGGCGGCTGATCAGCGAGTACCGGATCGCGTTGCCGCTGCATCCGGAGTACCGCACGCTGCCGATGGTCTGGTACGTGCCGCCGCTGTCCCCGGTGCTCGACGCGGTCGGGGCCGCCGGACGCGACGACACCGACGCAGACGACGTTTTCCACACCATTCGCGACCTCCGGATCCCGGTCGAGTACCTGGCGGAACTGTTCACCGCAGGCGACTCCGAGGCCGTCGCCGGAGTGCTGATGAAGCTCGCCGCCATGCGCTCCTACATGCGGGCGCGCACCCTCGACGGCACTGTCGCCGAGGAACTGTGCGACGCCGTGGGAATGCCGGGCGAGCAGATCGAAGCGATGTACCGGCTCCTGGCCATCGCCAAGTACGACGAGCGCTACGTCGTGCCCGCGGCCTACGACAAGGACGCCGCGGCCCTCGAAGCGCAGGCAGCGTCCACTTCGGACTGCTCGCTCGACTGCACGGGCGGACCGGGGATGACCGAACAGGCCGCCACCGCCGAGCGATTCCACCTCGTGTCCGAAGACGAGCGAGTCCGTCCAGGGCGCCGCGGCCTCCTCAGCCGTCGCTCCGACGGCAGGCTCGGGCTGACCATCGACCCGGCGGGAGGCACGGCATGACGGTCGATCCGGCGGACCGGACCCGGTTGTTCGACCTCGCCTCGGTCCTGCTCGCCTATCCCGACGCCCGGCTGTTCTCCGCGGCGGACGAACTCCGCGAGACGGTCGAGGCGCTCGCCCACCCCGAGGTCCGCGACCGGCTGGCGGAGTTTCTCGACTGGCTGCTCACCACCGAGTCGCTTGCCGTCGAGACCCATTACGTGCGCACATTCGACCTGCGTCGGCGCAGCGGGCTGTACCTGACCTACTACCTGCACGGCGACACCCGCAAGCGCGGCATCGCTTTGCTCACGCTGAAACAGCGCTACCGCGCGCACGGCCTGCGCCTGGCCGAGGGCGAACTGCCTGACCTGCTGCCGGTGGTGCTGGAATTCGCCGCCGCCGCAGGTCCCGGCGACGGCGAGGCCCCGCTGCGCCAGCACCGGCGCGGCCTGGAATTGCTGCGCTGCGCGCTCGAAGAAGCCGGTTCGCCGTACCGGCACGTCCTCGACGCCGTCGTCGCCGCGCTGCCGCCGCTGACCCCGGACGACCGGGCGGCGGTCGCCGCGCTCGCCGTCGACGGCCCGCCGGTGGAATCGGTCGGGCTGGCGGCTTACGGAGCCGATGTCGACGCGATCGGCTTCGGCCCCGAACTCAACTCTGGCTCGTGTCCTTCCCTGGAGAGTGCCCCGTGACCACGTTCGTCTGGATCGTGCTGCCCTACGCCTGCCTGGCGGTGTTCGTGCTCGGCCACGTCTGGCGGTGGCGCCACGACCAGTTCGGCTGGACGACGCACACCAGCCAGTTGCTGGAAAGCCGCATTCTGCGGTGGGCCTCTCCGCTGTTTCACCTCGGCGCGTTCGGCGTGATCGTGGGACACGCGGGCGGCCTGCTGGTGCCGTCGTCACTGACGAGCGCGATCGGTGTCCCCGAAGGGCTGTACCACGCCGTCGCGGTGTGGGGCGGCACGCTCTCCGGGCTCGTGCTGGTCGCCGGGCTGGTGCTGCTGATCGCACGCCGCGTGGTCAACGGCCGGGTGCGCCGCGCCACGACCACAATGGACAAAGTCCTGTACGTCGCGCTCGCCGCGATGGTGGTGCTCGGCATGACGGCCACGGTCGGCGTCAACCTGTTCGGACACGGCTACGACTACCGCGAGACCATCGCCGTCTGGTTCCGCGGCATCTTCTGGTTCTCCCCGCAGAGCCAGCTGATGATCGACGCCCCGCTGGTCTACCAGCTGCACGCGGTCGGCGGATTCCTTTTGCTCGCGCTGTGGCCGTTCACGCGGCTGGTGCACGTGTGGTCGGCGCCGCTGGCCTACCTGTGGCGGCCGTACGTCGTCTACCGCGCCCGTCGCGGCGCGCCGCCCGCACCGCAACCGGCTCCGGCCGTCGTGCGAGACCGGGCGACCGGAGAGAGGCAAACCCTTGCCTGAACCGACGGTCGCCGATGTGGTCGTCCGGCTGCCGAAAACCTTGCCCGCCAAGGCTTCCGTCGCCGAAGCCAGGGCTTGTTTCGCCGACGACCACGTCCACATGCTCCTGTTCACCGAGTCCGGCCGGCTCCTGGGCACGCTCGTTCGCGAAGACCTGGACGAAACCGCATCCGGCCCCGCCCTGCGGTACGTCCGGCTGACGGGCCGGACCGTCTCCGCCGACCTGCCCGCCGAGGACGCGCGCCAGCTCCTGCTCCGTCGCGGGCAGCGGAGACTCGCCGTCGTCGACCACGACGGCGCACTGCTCGGACTGCTGTGCCTCAAACGCCACCGCACCGGATTCTGCAGCGACGCCGACGTCGCCGCGCGGGCCGCGGAGCCTCTGCGGTGACCGCACCGACGACGCGCCGCAAGGCTCCCGTCGTTCCGCCGCAGCACGGAGCCTGGGGATTTCTCGGCCTGCCGCTTCTGCTCGGAGTCGCGGCAGGCGGCTGGTCCGCCTGGCTGATCCCGTTCGCGGTGGCCTGGGTGTCCGCCCATCCGGCGGGCTGGGCCGTGACCGGGCTGCTCACCGCACGACGGCCCAGCCGGTTCCGCCGGGCCGCGCTGCTGTGGACTCCGGTGTGCGTAACAGCGGGCGCGGTCGTGCTCAGCGCGCGTCCCTGGCTGATCTGGGCGCTGCTCGGCTATCTGACGCTATTCGGAGTCAACCTCGGGTTCGCGCGAGCGCGCCGCGAACGGTCGATGGCCAACGACCTCGTCCTGATCGCCGAGTGCGCGCTGCTGGTTCCGGTCGTGGCCGGAGTGGCCGCCGGGAGCCAGCCCTGGGCAGCCATGACCGCCGCGCCGGTGCTCGCCGCCGCGGCGCTCGCCGCCGTCGCTCTCATCGGCTCCACGCTGCACGTGAAGTCGCTGATCCGCGAGCGCGCCAATCCCGCGTATACCGCCGCAGCGCGCGCTTTCTCGCTCGCCGCCGTCGTCGCGACGCTCGCGCTCGCGATAGCCACCGGCTGGTGGTGGCCGGTGGCCGCGTTCGTGCTGCTCGCCGCTCGCGCCGCCTGGTGGCACGACCCGTCGTGGCGGCCGTCGCGGATCGGGATGGTCGAGCTCGCCGGACTGGTTTCCGTTGCCACTGCGGGGTTTCTCACCTTCTAGTCCGGAGTGGACGGTGAGGACCTTCGGCCCCCGCCCGGGGAAATTCGGCTCTGCTGCCGATCCCCGCCGGAGCCGGAAACTGGACGGGCCCTCGCCGACCGGCGGGCGCTCGCACGACACGAATGAGGCGTCGATGACCTCGACACAGGACCGCCCGGCCGGAGCCGGCAGACCCGCGCTGATGCTGACCCTCGCGACCGCCGGGTTCGCGCTCAACTTCTGGGCCTGGGCACTGCTCAGCCCGCTCGGCCCGCTGTTCAAGGACTCCTTGAAGCTGACCGCGTTCGAACAGGCCCTGATGGTCGCCGTCCCGGTCGTGGTCGGCTCGCTCGGCCGGATCCCGGTCGGCGCGCTCACCGACCGCTACGGCGGCCGGATCATGTTCCCGGTGCTCTCGGCCCTGACCGCGCTGCCGGTGCTGTTCCTCGGCCTCGCCGGGCATTCGTCGCTGCTCGCACTCCTGATCGGCGGCTTCTTCCTCGGCCTCGGCGGCACGTCGTTCGCGATCGGCGTCCCGTTCGTCAACGCCTGGTTCCCGCCCGAGCGGCGCGGACTCGCGATCGGCATCTTCGGCGCGGGCATGGGCGGCACCGCGATCAGCGCGCTGACGACCGTCCCGCTGGTCAGGGCCGGAAGCGTCGCGACCCCGTTCCTGATCACCGCGGCCGTCCTCGTCGCTTACGCGATCCTCGCCGCCGTCCTGCTGCGCGACGCACCCGACCGCACGGTCCCGACGGAACCGCTGGCCCAGCGGATGCGCCAGACCCTCCGGCTCGCGGTGACCTGGCAGGCCTCGGCACTGTACGCGATCGCTTTCGGCGGCTACGTCGCGTTTTCGGTCTACCTCCCGGCCTACCTCAAGACCGGTTACGGACTGGCCCAGAGCGACGCCGCCAACCGGATGGCCGGTTTCGTCCTCTTCGCCGTGGTGATGCGCCCAATCGGCGGCTGGCTTTCGGACCGCTTCGGCCCCGTGCGCGTGCTCGTCGGCGTGTTCGGCGCTGTCGCGGCGTGCGCCGCAGTACAAGCGTTCAGTCCCGGCCTGATGCCGCTCGGCACAATGG
The DNA here is from genome assembly GCF_006704225.1 of Amycolatopsis sp. Poz14. NCBI lineage: Bacteria > Bacillati > Actinomycetota > Actinomycetes > Pseudonocardiales > Pseudonocardiaceae > Amycolatopsis > Amycolatopsis sp. Poz14. Next base: position 5,659,574 of record NZ_JACLHD010000001.1, on the reverse strand, counting down.
CATTCCTGGCAATGGCCGCGGCCCTCGGAGCGGGGAGCGGCGCAGTGTTCGCGATGGTCGCCATGCTCGTCCCGGCGAACAAGGTCGGTTCGGTGACCGGAGTCGTCGGAGCTGCCGGAGGCCTGGGCGGCTTCATTCCGCCGCTGGTGATGGGAGCGCTCTACGGCGGCCTCGGCTCGTATGCGCTCGGCCTTGCCGCACTCGCGCTGGTCGCCGCCGCAGCCCTCGCGTTCACCGCAACGGTGGCGAAGCGGTCGTTGCAGCAGCACTTCCGTGTGGAGAAGGCCGGTGTGTGAGTACTGCGGCTGCCAGGCTGTGCCCGCGATCGCAGAACTGACCCGGGAGCACGACGAGGCGGTCGCGTTGATCAGCCGCACCCGCACCGCGCACGGCGCGAACGACGTCGCAGCGATGGCAAACCTCGCCCGCCGGATCGCCGAAGTCCTCGGTCCACACACGACAGTCGAAGAGCAAGGCCTTTTCCCAGCGCTGCACGACGAGTTCCCGGACCACCTCGCGGCGCTGGCTGATCAGCACCGGCAGATCGAGCACGTGCTCGGCGAGGCCGCCGACGGGACACCTGCCGACCCGGCGTGGCCCGCGCGGCTGATGGCCACGCTGCACCTGCTGCGCGAACACATCCTCGCCGAGCAGGACGGCGTCTTCCCCGCCGCGCTCAGCCGGCTCGACCCGGCCCAGTGGGAGGCCGTCGACGCGGTACGCCGAAACATCGAAGCCGGGTTCTCGACGCAGTACAGGGCGTGTCCAGGCTAGGGGCAGGCATAGCTGCGGGGAGAGGCGACGCTGATGCTGGCCGCCGGAGTGGACATGAAGGTGATCCAGCACATCCTCTGCGCACCCCGCCCGCGCCTCTCGGGCTCACACCAGACCACAATGGACAGTCCCGCACCGGAAGACCCGCTCCCGGACAGCACAAAACCCCAGGTCACCGAGCCCGGTGACCTGGGGTTCGAGAGTGGGCCGCCAGGGATTCGAACCCTGAACCCGCCGGGTAAAAGTCGTTTTGACCGAGTTTCGGATGGTGCCGAATGATGTCGGTCCGTGCCGTTTACCTCGCTGTGTACGCGTGCCGGATGTCGGGTGATGCCGCAGTTTGTCGCCGTGTTCTCGCACGCTCGGGCTCCCCTCGGGCTCGCACCTGCCGGTTCGTGGTGTCGGGTCCGTGCTGCTCCGGACGCCTGTGCTCCCTGCGATTCGATCATGCTGTGGTGGTGGCGTCGTGATGAGAGAGTCGCGCCGGAAGGTTGCTCCAAACCTTGCTCTGTGGGTGCAGTGCGGTTGCACGGGCCTGGTCGCGATCGGGGCGGCGTATGCGTCGTACCGCCACGGCCGTGAGTTCGCTGTCCGGTTCGGCGCGGATCCTTCGACCGCCTCGATCTGGCCGTTGCTGGTGGACGGGTTGCTGACGATCGCGACGGTCGAGTTGTGGAAGCGTCGTCGGACCGGCCGGGAGCATGGCAGGTGGGTGGCGTGGTCGGCATTCGTGTTCGGGATCGCGCTGTCGCTGCTGGCGAACATCGGGTCCGCTCCGGTGCGGAGCCCGTTGCAGGTGGTGGTGGCGGCATGCCCGCCGATCGCGTTGTTGTTCGCGGTGGAGTTGCTGAACCGGGCGTTGAAACAGGCCGCCGTGACCGCGCCCGAGCAGGACGATATCGCGGCTACGATAGGAGGCTGCGAGACCGAGTCGGTCTCGGCAGACGGTAAAACGGTCTCGTCCCGTACCGGCGAACCTGTGTTGACGGCGGAGCAACGAATGTGGGCCTACTACGCGAAGCAAGTAGCCGCGGGGCGGTCGCCGAGCGGGGCCGAACTTGACAGGGTGGCGGGGACGCACAATTACGGGCGTCGCGTGCTTCGAAGGTGGCGCAGGTCGGGCCGCTTGACGGAAGTCGACGTCAGCACGCGCGAAGGAGAAGACGTGCTCCTGGTTGCCGGCTGATCGGCCATCGGGGCTAGGCCCGACACCTCCCGAACGCACGTGGTGCCGGGCCGAGCCCGCGAACGTATCACCCTCGACCCCGCCTGACGTGTTTAGTTGGCTCGCCCCGTTCGCTTTCTGCCGCCGCGCTAGCTTCGTACCGCGGTCTGGGCAGGTTTCTTCGGTGGCCGGGTCCACGAACGGAATCCGGCCGGCGGACCGGGCCGGCACGTATGCCACGCCTATGTGATGGTCACGGTATTCGCGCATGACGGCTCTCCGTAGGTTGTCAGGCGGCCCGGGGCCGGGTGTGACTGCCGATTGAGATGTGCGTTCCGGTCTGTTTTTACAGAGGTGACAAACGCCAGGCCCTCGACTAGGCCGCCTGAAATGCCCCGACCGCCTCGGCCGCCGTGACTGGGCACGCCAGATAACCCCCGATCAACCGCTCGGCGGCGACCTGCTCCACCACCGTCGAAGCAGCCGTACAGTCGGCCCGCGGCGGGCCGGCGGACCTGGTGGAGAATTTCGCGTTGCCGCTGCCGGTGGCGGTGATCTGCGAGCTGCTCGGGGTGCCGGTGGCCGACTGGCCGAAGTTCCGGGTGTGGAGCGACCGGATCCTGTCCACGAGCGAGGCCACCGCTGAGGAGTACGAGGCCAACGACGCGGAGCTGCAGGAATACCTGAGCGGCCGCATCGCCGCTCACAGCCGATGAGGTTGTTCCGTTGATTTTCGCTTAGTTGGCCTTCCTCCACGGTCAAGTCGGCCCTGAGGGTTGCGCGCGGCTCGCGACACGACAGGACCTGGGAAGGGTTCGTGTGCCTGAAATCCCGTTCGACGTCCACCCGGCGTCAGCCATCGACAAGCCTCGCGTGGCCTTCCCAGTATTTCGCGCGCAGTTCCCTTCTCAACAATTTTCCCGAGGAATTCTTCGGCAGTTCGTCCGCGAACTCGACCCGGCGCGGTTTTTTGTATCCGGCGATCGAATCCCGGCAGGCGGCAAGCACCTGCTCTTCGGTCAGACCGCCGCCCGGTTCCCGCACGACCACCGCCAGGACGCTCTCGCCCCACTGCGGGTCCGGGACTCCGACGACCGCCGTCTCCGCGACGCCGGGCAGTGCGCCGATCACCTTTTCCACCTCGCTCGGGAACACGTTGAACCCGCCCGAGACGATCAGGTCGCGTTTGCGGTCGACGATGTACAGGTAGCCGTCCGTCAAACGGCCGATGTCGCCAGTGCTCGCCCACGAATCCGGGCGCAGGAAGGCGGCTGTCTCCTCCGGCTGGTGCCAATAGCCGGTCATCATCATGTCCCCGCGGATCCAGATTTCGCCGCTCTCCCCCTCGGGCACGTCGTGGCCGTCGGCGTCCACGATCCGCACCTCGACGTACGGGGTGATCCGACCTGCCGAGCCCAGCCGTTCGGGGGCGGGCGCGGCCGGATCGAACTTGTGGTCCTCCTGCGACAGGCTGGACACCGGCATCGGCAGTTCGGTGAGCCCGTAGCTTTGGACGAACACGTCGCCGAAAGCCGCGACCGCTCGTGCCAGCTTGCCGGGGGCGATCGCCGAACCGCCGTAGATGATCGTGCGCATCGAGCTGACGTCGTAATCGCCGCGGTCGAGTTCGTCAGTCATCATGGCGAGGATCGTGGGCACGATCGGGATGGCGGTCACCCGGTGCTTGCCGATCGCCTCCACTGCCTCGCGTGCGTCGAACTCCGCCGAGAACAGCTGCCGCGCGCCGCGCACGGTGTACACCAGTCCGTACCAGCCGGCCAGGTGGCTCAGCGGCGCGACCTGCAACATGGTGTCCCGCTCGGTGATCGGCGGCAGCTCGACCATCATGTTGCGGATCGTGGCCAGGATGCTCCGGTGCGTGTGCATGACGCCCTTCGGCCGCCCGGTCGTTCCCGACGTGTACGGCATCCAGACCAGGTCCTCGCGGTCGGCTGGGGCTGGATCGACGGGCTCGTGCACCGCCAAATCCGCCACCGACGGGAAGTCCGCGGTCGGCGAGGTGCTCACCACTGTCGCTGGTACTCCGGCGGCGCGCAGGGCCTGGTCCAGCTCGCTGGCGCGGTCGGCGTCGGCGACCACGACGCCAGCGGAGCAGTCTTCGGCGATCTCGGCGATTTCCTTGGCGTGCAGGCGGAAACTGACCGCCACCCGGACGAATCCACCCCAGAACAGGGCATGGTCCACGACGACATACTCGGCGCAGTTGCGCGCGGCGATGACTACGCGGTCGCCGCGGGCGAGGCCGAGTCCGGTGAGGGCACCAGCTAGACCTGCGGCGAGGTCGCGCAGCCTGCCGAAAGAGGTTTCCGTGCCGTCGGCGTGCACGAGTGCGATGTGGCCGGCGTGGACGTCGTAAGTCCGGCGCAGCAACGAGGAAACGGTCGGTCCAGGGAGTTCGAAACTCACGTTCATCCTCCAATGCGGGAAACCGCTCGGCGCCTGGCGACCTCGATGTCCCCGACGCGTACGGAATATTTCATATGCAGTCCGTTCGGTGTCAAGAGTCAGGAGAGCTTGCGGCGGACCTCGCTGCGCACCCCGGTCATGCCCCGGTTCACCCCGACCAGGCCCTGCACGCTCGGGTCGGTGCCCAGCTCGGCCTGGAAGTCCGGGCCGGGGCCCGCTGCGGTCAGTCCGCCGTCGACGACCAGCGTTTGCCCGGTCACGAACTCCGCCGCCGGGGAGGCGAGGTAGCCGACCGCTCGCGCGATGTCCTCCGGCTGCCCCCATCGCGGCCATGGCTGACCTGGCGGCCGGGGCTGCGAGAGCGCGTCGCCGGCACTCGATTCAAACAACGGCGTCCGCACGAGGCCCGGGCAGACCGCGTTGACCCGGATGCGCCGCGAGGCCAGTTCAACTGCCGCCGACATCGTCAGGTTCAGCACCGCCGCTTTCGCCGCGCAGTAGGCGGTCGCGGCCAGCGTCGCGCCGCTGTACGCGCCGATCGAACCGATGTTGACGATGCTCGCTCCGGCGTCCATCACGCGCGCCGCGTGTTTGATCCCGAGGAACGTCCCGCGCGCGAGGACGGCGAAGGTGAAGTCCCAGTCCTCGACCTCGATCTCGGTGACCGGGCCGAACGCGCCGCCCAGCCCGGCGTTGTTGACCAGTACGTCCAGCCGCCCGAACCGCTCGACCGCCGCCGCCACCATCGCGGCGACGTCCGGCTCCTGGCTGATGTCGGCGATCACGGCGAACGCGCGGTCTCCCGCCAGTTCCGCGGTCTCCACGGCGGCGCGCGAGTTCAGGTCGGCGGCCACCACCCGGTAACCCTCGCCGATCAGGTGCTGGACGGTGGCGCGGCCGATGCCGCTCCCGCCGCCGGTGACGACCGCGACCGGGCCGGTTTCCGAAGCCATTCGTCTCGCTCCTCGGTTCAGGTTTTCCCGGCAGGGCCGGGAAAACTCCGCGCTTCCCGTCCCGTGTAGTGTAGATACCGACTGGTCAGTTTGAAATCCGTTCGGCTCCCTGAAACCGAGAGAGGCACGATGACGAGCAACCTTGCCGACCCCCGGCGCACCGCGGTCACGGCTTCGGACGAGCAGCTGCGCGCCGCGCTCGCGGTCGCGAACATCCCGACGCTGGTGATCGTGCTGGCCCAGCTCACCGGCGACGAGGTGTGGCTCGCCGACCGGTACCGGCCCACCCGGTCGGTCGCCCTCAACGACAACGACACCGCGGGACTGCCCGGTGACGTCCAGGGAGAAATCCGCACTGCCGCGTTCGATGCCGTGCGCGCGCTGCGCGACGGCGAACGGCAGGTTCCCGCTCCGCCGTGCGGCCAGCGTCTCGTCGACCTGCTCAGCTTTTCCCTCGGCGAAACCGTGCTGCCCGAGTACGCCGAGCCGATGGCGCTCGACGCGGGATTCGCGCCGCACCGGGAACTCTCGTGGCCCGGCGAACGGCCCGCCTCGGCCGACGACCGGCACGTGCTGGTCATCGGCGCGGGTTCGTCGGGGATCGCCGCGTCGATCGCGTTGCAGGAACTCGGAATTCCGCACACCGTGGTCGAGAAGAACGCCGAGGTCGGCGGAGTCTGGCTGGTGAACGACTATCCCGGAGCCGGCGTGGACACCCCGGCGCACCTGTACTCCTACTCGTTCGCCCCGCGGCTGTCCTGGTCGCGCTACTACGCGAAGCAGCCCGAAGTTCTCACCTACCTGGACGAGGTCGCCACCAAGTTCGACGTGAAGCGGCACATCCACTTCGGCACCGAGGTTGTGGCCGCGCGGTGGGACGATTCCGCGCAGCGCTGGCACGTCACGCTGAAGTCCTCGGCCGGGATCACCACAACCGAGGCCGACGTCGTGCTCAGCTGCGCGGGCAACCTCAACCAGCCGTTCGTCCCGGATTTCCCCTGCCTCGAGACATTCGCTGGGCCGACGTTCCATTCCTCGCGCTGGGATCATTCGGTCGACCTCGCCGGGAAGCGCGTAGCCGTCGTGGGCACGGGCGCGACCGCGATGCAGATCGTCCCCGCGATCGCCGGGAAAGCCAGGCACACCGCGGTCTTCCAGCGCACGCCGCAATGGGTCGTGCCCAACGCCAACTACCTGCGCGACACCGGTGAGGGCACCCGGCTGCTCATGGACCAGGTCCCCTACTACGCCGGGTTCTACCGGCTGCGGCTGGTGTGGCAGTTCCAGGACAAGCTGCTCGCCACCCTGCGCCGCGACCCGAAATGGGAACATCCCGACCGCTCGGTCAACGCCACCAACGACAAGCACCGGGCCTTCCTCGCCAAGGCCATGGAGGACCAGCTCGGCGAAGACCTGCCCCGGCTCCGCGACCAGGTGATCCCGGCATATCCGCCGTACCTCAAGCGCATCCTGATGGACAACGAGTGGATCCCGACCCTGCGCCGGGACGACGTCGAACTGGTGGCCGAGGCGGTGACCGGCTTCGACGAGACTCACGTGCACACCGCCGACGGGCGCACTCACGAGGCCGACGTCGTCGTGCTCGCGACCGGTTTCCAGAGCCGGAAAATGCTGTGGCCGATGGACATCGTCGGCCGGTCCGGGATCTCCTTGCGCGAACGTTGGGGAGACGACGACGCCAGCGCTTACCTCGGGATTACCGTGCCGGACTTCCCGAACTTCTTCGTCGTCGGCGGCCCGCACACCACGCTGGCTCATGGCGGCAGCGCGATCGCCGCCGCCGAATGCGCTCTCGGCTACAGCATCCAGGCCATCGCGCGGATGATCACCGACGGGCTGTCCTCGGTGGAGGTGCGCGCCGAGGTCGCCGACGAGTACGACCGGCAGGTGGACGCCGAACACGAGCAGCTGGTCTGGTCACACCCGGGCGCGACCAACTGGTATCGCAACAAGAACGGCCGGGTCGTCGCGGCCATGCCCTGGCGGCTCGTCGACTACTGGGCGCTGACCCGGGAGCCCGATCTCGACGAGTACCACGTCCGGTCGCGGCGCGACTGACCCCACAACACGGCGAAGGGGTGTCCCCGGGGAGAACCGGAGACACCCCTTCGCCGCACGCTAGACCGGCAGGTTGTAGCCGCGCTTGCGCAGCAGCGGCAGCACGTGGTCGCGGATCTGCTGGACGCCCTTGTGCGGGTCGAAGAAGCACAACGCGACCTGCTCCACTCCGGACTCGTACAGGTCGATCAGCTGGTCGGCGACCGTTTCGTAGGAGCCGAAGAGCTGGTACGCACCCATCCCCATGCCGAGGCTTTCGTAGTGCTCCTTGCCGATGCCCAAATACGGGTCCTGGTTCGCCCCGCTCTTCGCCCGGCCCTCGCCGAACTGGTCCTCGGTCACTTCCTGCCGCTCGCTGTTCATGATGTGCCCGCTGCGCGTCAGCCAAACCTCGAGCGCGTCGCGGTCGATCTGCTCCCGCATCCACTCCGTCGTTTCGGCGGCCTTGGCGTCGGTCTCGTCCATCACGACGTAGCACATCGCGCAGATCCGCACCTTGCGTCCGTGTTCGGCGGCCATTGCGTGGATCTTCGCGGCCCGTCTGGCATAGCCGTCGAGGTCCTTGTCGTCGGCGGTGATGAACAAGGCGTCGCATTGGCGGGTGGCGAAGTCGAGGCCGATGTCGGACCCAGCGGCGCAGATCAGCAGCGGACGCGGGCGGCTCGTCGGCAGTGGGTCGATCTGCGCACCGTAGAACTGGAAGTACTCGCCCTCGAAGTCGACCGGTTCTTCCGAGGACCACAGGTATTTCAGCGCGGTCACCAGTTCGTCGGCGATCGCGTAGCGGACCTGCTGCGACGGAGGGCCGACGAGGCCGAACTGCGCGTAGTCGACGGAGTTCTGCCCGGCGACGATGTTGACGCCAAGCCTGCCGCCGGAAAGATGGTCCATCGACGCGGTCATCTTGGCCAGCAGCATCGGCGGGATCTGGTATCCCACATGGACAGTCGTGTAGATGCCAAGCCGTTCGGTGATCGCCGCCGAGCCGGTCGCCGCCGTCGCGAAGTCCAGGTGCGAGTTGTTCCAGCGGGTGGCCCCTTCGTACCCGCTCCACATCCCGTACTGCAGCTGGCTGTCGAACCCGGCTTCCTCGGTCGCGCGGAGCAGCTTCGCCGCGGACGGCCATTTCCAGAACTCCTGGTGCCGTTCCGGGTCGCTGAGCACGGCCTTACTCGCCGACAGCCCGTTGCTGACATTCCAGGCGAACAACGACAGATGCATGTGCTTGTCCCGGTGCAGCTCCGGCTGGCCGCCCGGGTCGAACGGACCGCGCAGGAGTTCGGCGGGGACGCCCCGGCGGGCACCGGGCGGGCGGTTGGGCATGACGCCTCCTCAGTTGAGACTGACCGGTTGGTATCTAAAAGCTAAAACTCGGCGTTCGCCGCGTCAACGGCGTCCGCGCGCAGGCCGCGCACCAGGTCGGCGGCCTTCTCGCCGATCATGATGCTGGCCGCGTTGGTATTGCTGGACACGACGGCCGGCATCACCGAGGCGTCCGCGACCCGGAGCCCCTCGATCCCGTGGACGCGCAGCCGTGGGTCCACGACCGCCTCGTCGTCGGTGCCGATCCGGGCGCTGCCGGAAAGATGGAAATAGCTGCTCATCGAATCCCGCACCGCGTGTTCCAGCTCAGCGCGGCCGAGGCCGAGCAAGGCGGTGGTGTCCGACCGGCCGCCCCACTCGTCGAACGCCCCGGTCGCCACGATCGCCTCGACCGCTTCCACTCCCCTGACCAGCGCGTCCAGGTCCGACCGCTCCCGCACGTAGGCCGGGTCGATCAGCGGCGCGGCCAGCGGATCGGCCGACGCGAGCCGGACCGAACCGCGGCTGGCCGGGCGCATGTGGCCGATCGCGACGGTGAAGCTGTTCGGGGCTGGCTCCTGCCAGCCGAGGTGGTAGTCGAAGTTCATCGCGCACAGGTTCAGGTCCGGGCCGTGGTCCCCGTCGTCCGTCCGGGCGAGCAGGGTGGCCCCGTCCATGCCGGTCGCCGCGAGCGGACGCTGCGCGCGGTAGCGGATGCCGGCCAGCAGGATGTGGTCCTGCAGGTTCCGGCCGACTCCCGGCAGGTCGTGCAGCGGTGCGACGCCCGCGGCCGCGAGTTCGTCCGCCGGTCCGATGCCGGAAAGCAGCAGCAGATGCGGCGAGCCGACCGCGCCCGCGCTCAGGATCACCTCGCCGGCCGCGACCCGTTCCCGGGCGCCGTCGTGCAGGTATTCGACGCCGTGGCAGCGTCCGTCCCGGACGATCAGCCGCAGAGCAGTCGACTGGGTGCGCACCGTCAGGTTCTCGCGAGCCATCGCGGGCCGGAGGTAAGCGGTGGCGGTGCTTTCGCGGGAACCGTGCAGCACAAGGGATTCCGGATGGCCGACGCCGGACATCTCCTCGGCGTTGAAGTCCTCGGTGAACTGGTGTCCGAGGCTCAGGGCGCCCTGGATGAACGCGGTGCCGATCGGATGCGGGTCGCTGGTCGCCCGCGGCCGCAGCGGACCGCCGGTCCCCCGGTAGCGAGGGTCCCCGTCGGGCACGTGTTCGGATCGCTTGAAGTACGGCAGCACGCCCGCGTAGTCCCAGCCCTCAGCGCCGAGGCTCGCCCAGTGGTCGAAGTCCAGCCGGTGGCCGCGCAGGTGGGTCATGCAGTTGATCGACCCGGACCCGCCGAGCACACGCCCGCGCGGCGCGGGATGCGAGCGGCCGGTGCCGGCCTGCTCCACCGTCGTGAAGCCCCAGTTCGCGTCGGTGGCCTGCAGTTCTTCCCAGCGCGCCGGATCCGACATGTCGTCGCGTCGTTCGTCGCCGCCCGCTTCGAGGAGCAGCACCGCGACGCCGGGGTCTTCGCTGAGCCGGGCCGCCACTACGCAACCTGCGGACCCGCCGCCGACCACGACGTAGTCAAAGGTCTCCATCGAACCGCCCTTCACACCGATGCCGACAGGAAGCGCTCGACCGCCGTCGCCGTCTCGTCGAACGCTGTCCAGAACACCGCGTGCTGGCCCGGGACCTCGACGATGTCGGCCAGGTACGGTTCGTAAGCCGCGCGCTGTTCCGGCGTCACCAGGCCGAATTCCGGTGCGTAGATCAGCTGCGCGGGCCGGGTCAGCGTCTCCGGCGGCGGCGAGGGCGCGGCGAACTCGCTGAAGATCGACACGATCGACGCCTGGCTCGTGCGCCGCTTGACCCGGCCGTCGGGCAGGGTCTCGAACTGCGTCTCGACCTCGGCCAGCAGTTCCGGGTCGATCGCGCGATCGCCGGTGTTCTCGCGGCTGCCGAGGAAATGCTCGAGCGAATCCCACACGTCGCCGGTCAGCTCCTGCTCGGCACGGTGCCTCGCCAGCTCCGGCGAGATCTGGACGACCGGTTCGATCAGCACCGCCCGGCCGATTTTCTCCGGCCGCTTCGCCGCCAGGTCCAGCAGCAGCCGGCCGCCGAACGAGAAGCCGAGCCAGTCCGGCCGGTCGAGGCCGAGCGCGTCGACCGATTCGACGAGGTCGTCGGCGTAGGTCGCGTGCGTCCACGGCGGATTCCAGCCGGAACGGCCGTGCCCGCGCAGGTCGAACGCGATCACCCGGAACCGCTCGGCCCACCTCTGGGTCGCGACCCGGCGGAACTCCCCCGCGTGCGAGCCGACGCCGTGGACGCAGACGAGCGGCGGCGCTGCGGGATCTCCCCACTCGGTGCGTTCGAGGATCATGAGCGCGCCGCCACGAGTTCCAGCCGCACGCGGTCGTTGTGCGGAAGAGCCGCGACCAGCGTCAGCCGCACCGGGTGTGCGTCCGCCGGGAACCATTGCGCCCAGACGCCCCAGAATTCGCCGCGGTAAGAGTCCTCGGCGAGATAACAGGTCGCCTTCACCACGTCGGTCAGCGAACAGCCAGCGCTCTCGAGACCGGCTTCCACGCCGGCGATGGCGGCGCGGATCTCCTCGGCGAGCGACTGGCTCTGCGCGTGCGGTTCCGGGACGGGCGAGCCCACGAACGCGAACTCGCCGGTCGAGCGGACCTCGTACGAGGCTGTTGCGGTGCTACCCATGGACAGCGGCCCTCACCTTCGGCAAGACCTCTTCGGCGAGCAACAGCATCGTGCGCTCGACGCAGAGGTCGTTTTCGGTCAACGACGGGGACAGGACGAAGTGCGACGCGTTGTTCTCGCGCACGGCTTTCAGCATCTTCTCGGCGACCGTGTCGGGCGAGCCGACCAGGAGGTGGTCGCGTTCGAAGAGGAGGTCGAACGGCGCGGTCGCTTGGATCGCCGGGTCGTCCGGGTCTTCGCCTTCGTCGAGCCAGACCTTGATGCCGCGCACTTTCTTGATGTACTCGAAGGAGCTGGTGACCTCCGGCTCCACGAGTTCGCGTGCTTCGGCGTCGGTCGGCGCGATCAGGCAGCCGCGCAACACTGCCGAACTGTCCTGCAGCGGAGTTCCGCCGCCGCGGATCGCTTCGGCGCGGTAAGCCGTGTTGAGACCGTCGAGGACGCCGCGGGTCGGGAACCAGGTGATGGTCTTGAGCCCCTGCTGCGCTGCCGCGACGAAACCGCCGGTGGTGTCGGTGACGCTGTACAGCGAGGGCCCGCCCGGCTGCCGAGGACGCGGGATGACGGCCATGCCGGTCGCTTTCCCGTTTTCGTCGGTGTACTTGCTCGGGCCGCCGGGCCACTTGGTGTCCGGATGCGGGTACTCGAACCGCTCGCTGCTCCACCGCAGCGGGTCTTGCGCCCAGGCGGCGCGCAGCAGGCCGAGGCGTTCGGCGAAGATCGCCTTGCTGCGGGCGTCGTCGGAGCGGTCGGCCTCGGCGTTGAGGTTGACAATCTCGGCCTGCAGGATGCCGCGGCTGAGCGCGACGTCGAGCCGTCCGCCGGTCATCTGGTCGAGCATCGCCAGGTCCTCGGCGAGCCGGATCGGATGCCAGGCGGGCAGGATGACCGCGGCGATCCCGATCCGGATCCGGCTGGTGCGGCTCGCGAGATCGGCCAGCAGCAGCGCCGGGTTCGGGGACTGGTCGACGCCCATGTGGTCGAAATGGTGCTCGCCGATCCAGATCCCGTCGATGCCGAGCTCGTCGGCCAGCGCGAACCGGCGGCGCGCCTGCTCCAGGACTTCGTGCCAGGGACGGCGGTTGTCCTTGTTCTCGAGCGCGTGCAGGAGGTCGACTCTCAGCGCCGTTCTCACTGCTGTGCTCCCCGGTAGGCGATCGCGTCGACCTGGACGCGGCAGTCGCCGGCGATGCCCATGACGACGGTGCAGCGGGCCGGGTACGGACCAGGCGCGAACACGTCGCGGTAAGCCTGGATGAACTCCATCCGATCGGTCTCCTCGCTGACGTAGCAGGTGGTTTTGACGACGTCGCGGAGACCGCAGCCGGCTTGCGCGAGATGGTCTTCGACCAACGCCAGCACCGCCCTGGTCTCCTCGGCGACGGTGCGCGCCTCCGGGATCCGGCGCATCGTCGCGGGATCGATCGCGACCGCGGAGGCGAACACGAAGTCACCGCTCGCCGAACCGCTGGAGGAGCCCGGATGCTTGCGCTGTTCGAGGTAAGTGGTCATGCACAACTCCCGACGCGTAGTGGTCTCGGTGCGCCTTCAACATACCTACCGTTTGGTATGATGTCGAGAATTCCGGGCTGTTTTCCCGCCGTTCCCCGAAAAACGCAGGAGGTTTCCCGTGACCGCGTTCCTTACCGACGACCCGGCGGCGGCCGACCGGTTCGGCCTTTCCGGCGCGGCGATCGCCGGCGGCTACGTCTTCGCCGGCGGCATGGCCTTGGACATGGACACGTTCGGGCGACTGCCCGGAACCGACACCGTCGCCGCGGAAACCCGCGTCGTCCTCGACCAGATCCGGGATGTCGTCGAAGGCGCCAGCGGCGCACCGTCCGGCGTGCTGAAGGCGACGTGTTACGTGAGCGCGGCCGAGCACATCCCGGAAATGCTCGCCGCGTTCGACGAATACTTCGCCGGCGGCCCGCTGCCGATCCGGTCCGTGGCGGTGGTCGGCATCGCGGGCGCCTGCCGCGTCGAGATCGACGTGATCGCCACGGCTGGGGCGAATTAGCGTTGCGGTAAAACGGAAAGGGCCGGGTGCGAGACTGCCCGGTCCTTTCCGGACAGTCTCGCACCCGTGAGGGATCGTCGCTACGCCAGCGAGATCTCGCCCCAGCGGCACCCGTTGAAGCCCAGCCCCGACGCGTCCTTGCGCGCACCGGTGAACTTCTTGCGGTAGGCGTCGGGGATGTCGTGTCTCCCCCACACCAGCCACGGGCCCTCGTCGTGGATCACTCGCGACAGTTCGTGCATCAGTTCGTCGTATTTCGCGCCCGTGGTGTTCACCGCTTGTGCATAAAGCGAATTGACCTTCGGGTGGTCGAAATGCTCGCCGTTGAAACCGCCGGAAGGCAGCCAGCAGTAGGACGCGTTGTCGTAGAGGGACTGGGTGTAGTCGTAGCTGTTCTTCAGCTGCGAACTGAAGTATTCGGGTCCGTAGAAGGACGAGATGTTCTGCACCGGTTCGATGGTCATCTCGACCCCGATCGCCTTCGCGTACTCCACCATCAGAGTCGCGGCGCTCATCGCGCTCGGCTCGACCTGCCCGACCCGGTAGGCCACTCGCATGCCTTCCATCCCGGCCTGCTTCAGCAGCCACTTCGCCTTGTCGACGTCCTGGTGCCGCTGCGGGATCGCCGGGTCGACGGCGGGGTCGATCCGCGCCCACGCGCCGACGTCGTTGCCCGGCTCGCCGTACCCCGCGTAGAGCGTCTTGACCATCTGGTCGCGGTCCAGCATCAGCTTGAACGCCTGCCGCACCCGGTTGTCGCTGAACTGCGCGCCCTGGTCGCACCGCATGCCGGTGAACTCGAACGCCCCGGTCTCCGACACGATCAGCGCGAGGTCGCTCCTGGCCCTGATCTGCGCGGTCAGGTTCGCCGGCACCCGGTCCATCCCGTCGATCTGCCCGCTGATCAGCGCGTTCGTTCGCGCGGTGATCGGGTCGCTGAACCCGACCAGTTCCAGCGAATCGAGGTACGGTCCGTCGCCCCGCCAGTAGTTCGCGTTGCGGACGCCCACGAAGCGCTGCGCGGGCTCGAAGCTCTGGTACTTGAACGGCCCGGTGCCGACCGGGTTCTTCGGGTCGAACCCGACCGGGACGATGCCGGTCGGCACCTCGGCGAAGCCGTCGCGCAGCTGCGAGTTCGGCGACTTGAGCCGCAGCCGCACGGTCCGCTTGTCCAGCACCGACAGTCCGTTCGGGTCGACCGAGGCGAGCAAGCCTGCGGAGAACCCCGGGTTCTTCGGGTCGAGATTCCGCCGGATCGTGTGGATCACGTCGTCCGCACCGAGCGGTTTTCCGTTGTGGAACGTGACGCCATCGCGCACGCGGACGGTCCACGTCGCGAAATCGCCCTTGGCCGGTTCGAATTCCTCGGCGAGCCCTGGCTGGAGACGCCACGCGTGGTCCCTCGCCATCAGCGTGTCGGTGAGCGCTGCGGCGAGGCCGAACGACGAGTCCGAGGTTTGCGGATCCATCGACACGGTCCCGGAGAAATCGGACGGCGCGAACCGGAACGTGCCGCCGCGTTTGCGCGGCCCGGTCGGAGCCGCATCCCCCGCCTCGACCGCCGATTCGGCGGGCGGCTTGCCCGCACAGGCGGCCAGCGCGAGGCTCGCCGCACCGGCCGCCGCAGCGCCGAGCAGCCTGCGTCTTGTCATCGCAGGGAACTGATTCGCGTGCACGCGCCCGCCTCTCTCCCGGCACCGGGACCTCGATGTCCCGGCACGGTTAAAATCCGACCAGTTGGTATCCAAAGTGCCCCGCGAGACCCGCGGCCCGCCGTCCGAGCGGGAAACCCCTGCGGCTAAGCCTGCGAGATCTCGGTCCAGTTGTAGCCGTTGAACCGCCCCGAGGCGTCCTGTACGGCCCCGGTGAACTTGTTGCTGCACACGTGCACGGTGTTCTGCCTCCCCCAGGAGATCCACGGACCGTCGTCCCAGACCGTCCTCGACACCTCGTGCATCAGTTCCTGGTACTTCTCCGGGGTCGCGGCCAGGGCCTGCTCGTACAGCGAGTTGACCTTCGGGTTGTCGTACCCGGTGTTGTTGTAGATCCCCTTGCCGGTGAAGACGTACGCCGTGTTCGCGAACATCGTCTCGGTGGAGTCGGAGTCCACTTTGAACTGGGACGTGTAGTAGTCCTGGCCGCCGTAGTACTGGGCCCGGTTCGCCACGATGTCGAGGTTCACCGTGACCCCGGCCGCCTTCGCGTTCTGGACCAGCACGTTCGCGGATTCCACTTGGCCGGTCGCGAGCTGGCAGGTGCGCAGCGTGACCGTCATCCCGTCCTTGCCCGCGGCTTTGAGCAGGGACCGCGCCTGGTCGAGGTCCTGGGCGTGCTGCGGCAGCGAGCCGTCCATGGCCGGGTCGAACTCGTGCCATACGCCGGTGTCGTTGCCGACCGCGCCCTGGCCGTTCCAGGCGACCTTGATCATCTGCGGCCGGTCCACCAGGAGCTTGAACGCCTTGCGCACGCGCGGGTCCTCGAATACCGCGCCCTTGTCGCAGCGCATTTCGAAGACCTGGTAGGCGCCGGACTGCGAGATCAGCACGTTCAGGTTGGGGCGAGCGGAGATCTGCGGCAGCTGCGCCGGGTGCAGTCCGTCGATGCCGTCGATCTGGCCGGACAGCACCGCGTTCGTCCGCGCGGTGGTCGTGTCGGCGAACCCGATGAACTCCAGACCGTCCAGGTAGGGCCGGCCTTCGAGCCAGTAGTTCCCGTGGCGGGTTCCGGTCCAGCGCTGGCCGGGAGTGAAGGAGGTCTGCTTGAACGGGCCGGTGCCGATCGGGCGGTTCGGATCGAAACCGACCGGCATGATCGACGCGTCCGAGGGCGCGAAGGCCCGGCGCAGCTGGGAGTTCGGGCTCTTCAGGGTGAGCCGCAGGGTGCGCTTGTCGAGCTTCTTGATCCCGTTGAGATCGATCGCCCGCATCAGGTTCGACGCCGAACTCGGGCTCTTCGGGTCCAGCAGCCGCTGAATGGTGAAGAGCACATCCTCGACGTCGAGGGTCTTGCCGTTGTGGAACTCGACCCCGTCGCGCAGCCGGATCGTCCACACCGACTGGTTGCTTCCTTCGGGTTCGAAAAGCTCGGCGAGCTGCGGCTGCACCTTGTTCTGGTGATCGGGCGCGACCAGCGTGTTGAACATGGCGAAGCGCAGCTCGTACCCGCTGTTGATGGACAACGGGTCGGCCGACGTGGTGCCCGCGGTCGAAATCGGGGCGAAGCGGAAGGTCCCGCCGCGCTTGCGGGGTCCGGTCGGCGCGCTCGCCGTCCGGACCGCCGGGGTTCCGCTGCAGCCGGCGAGCAGCAGCCCGCCCGCCCCCAGCGCCCCGAGGCGCAAGGCCTGCCGGCGGGTCATTCCTGGAGGAAACGCTTCGGGCATGGGTTTTCACCTCTCGATCGGCGACGCTCACCGCGCGGCGATGAGCCTGGTGCGCCCCCCTGCAACCTGGCTTGCGGTGCTCCGACCCGACCGGCGAACCGTTCCCGGTGCCGGCCGGCCGCCCCGGAAACTCTTCACACCGACCGGTCGGTACCGAGAAGGTAATCGGACCGGACGGCCTAGTCAAGCCGCTGCGGCAGCGGGAATTCCAGCGTTCCGGCGGGCTCGGGCAGCCCGGTGCGGAAGGCACCGGATGCGTGGTTTTCCGGTGTCTCCGCGGGCGGTCTCGTTCTCGGTGCCGTCCGTCTCAGCCTTCTGGTCCAGCCGGTCTTCGCCGCCGGACGAGGGCCAGCGAGGCCAGGAGCAGACCGGTCACCGCGGCACCGGCCGCCACCGCGCCGAGGCTGCCTCCGGCGAGTGCGCCGAGGAGGTTCCCGGCCGCCCACAAGATGTTCGTCAAGCCGAAGGCGAGGCCTTGCTGCAGTCCGACCTGCTGTGCTCCGGCCGAGATCAGCGCGAATCCCGGGACCAGGAAGATCGAGACGGCGGCAGTGAGCGCCACGATCACCAGTGCCATCGGGAAAACCGCCGCCGGGGGCGCGAGCAGGACCGCGAGCGCCGCGGCCAGCAGCAGGCCGATCCGGATCGGGGCCCCGTGGCCGTGCCGGTCGGACGCGCTGCCAGCCAGCCGGGTTACCACCACCTCGGCGAACGCCGCGCACAGGAAGGTCGCGCTGACCACCGCGCCGCTCGCCCCGAGATCGGCGAGTTTGAGCGGCCCGGTGACCGCGACCGTGCCGAACGCGATCCCGGCAGCGGCAACCAGCCAGCCGGGGATAGCGACTTCCGGCCGTCTCACGGCAGACAGCAGGTCTCGCAGCCGCTGCGGGTGGCTTCGCCCGGACGCGCGCTGTCTGGCGACGCCAAGCGCGAGAACGCCGAAAAGCGCTGCCATCGCGGAGAAAACCATCCGGAGCGACGTCAGCTCGGCGAGACCGCCGACGACCGGACCGAGCACGCCGCCCAGCGATCCGGCCGCGAGCCCCATGCTCAGCGTCCTCGCTCTGCGCTGCGCCGGCGCGACCTCGACCAGCCAGGAGAACGCGCCCGCCCAGGCGAGCGTCCCGGCGATGCCCTGCACGAACCGGGTCGCGTCCAGCAGCGCGACCTGTCTCCCGTAGCCCATGCCCACGCTGCCTGCCGCCACGAGCACCAGCGAGATCAGCACCGTGGTGCGCGCGCCGAGCCGGGCGACGAGCATCCCGGCGGGCACCGACCCGGCGATGGACCCGGCCGCGTACAACGCGACGAACAGCCCGGCTTCCGCGTGCGACATGCCGAAATCCGCCACATAACGCGGAATCAGCGGCGTGACGAGAGTCAGCAGCGTTGTTTCGGTGAAGACCACCGCACAGATCAGCCAGACAAGCGGCGGGGATCGGCGCGCATCGTCGGGGCGGTCCACCGAAGCGTCGGGTCTCACCTTCCTCCCGAAGCCGCAGGCCGGCGGTACCCGGCCGCCGGGTGCCGGTCCGGAAGCCGGTCGCCGTAGCCCATGACACGCTGCCGCAGCGTTCCGGGCGCGTACTCGCGCTGGGCGAGTCCGCGCTGCTGCAGCAGGGGAACGACATGGTCGACGAAGTCGGTGAGCGAACCGGGCCGGACATCCATGCCGACCGCCACTCCGCCGACCCCGGCCGCCTGCCAGCGCTCCAACTGGTCGGCGATCTGCTCGGGCGTGCCTACTCCCCCGTGCCGGTCGCCGCGCGGCCGGATCAGATCGCGCAGGGTCGGCGGCCGGTCGGCGGGCAGCGAGCCGATGAGCGACTTCAGCACGCCGGACATGCCGCCGCTCGACCTCGCGCCGGCGAGGAGCTCGGCGACCGGGGCGTCCGGTTCCAGCCCGGTCAGGTCCACGCCGATCGACGTGCTGACGGCGGCGACCTTTCCGGCGAAGTCCGCGTGGCTGTCGAGTTCCTCGGCTTTGCGCCGCGCCTCCGCCTCGGTGCTGCCCACGACGAAACCGGTCGAGATGGTGAAGCAGATGTCGTCCGGACTGCGGCCGGCTCGCGCGGCGAGCCGGCGCACGGCGGCGATGTCCTTGGCCGCCGTCTCCGGATCGGGCGCGGTGATGAACTGCATTTCGGCGTGCCGGGCCGCGAACGCCCGTCCGGCCGGCGAACCGCCCGCCTGCACCAGCAACGGCGTGCGCTGCGGGGTGGCGTAGGTCAGGTGCGGGCCCTGGACCCGGTACCGCTCCCCCGCGTAGTCGATCGGATGCACCTTGCCCGGGTCCACGTACACCCCGGACCGGGCGTCCGCGACGACCGCGTCCTCCTCCCAGGACCCCTCCCACAGCCGGTAGGCCACGTCCACGTACTCCTCGGCCCACCGGTACCGCTCCTCGCGCGGAGGGAGGTCGGCCATGCCGAAATTCCGCGCGACATTCGGGCTGTAGGAGGTGACGATGTTCCAGCCGACCCGGCCGTTCGTGAAATGGTCGAGCGTGCTCGCTTTGCGGGCGAAAGTGAACGGGTGCTCCTGCAGAATGGAACTCGTGAACAGGAACCCGATGTGCTCGGTCGCCGCCGCCAGCGCGGGGATCGCGACCGCCGGGTCCCAGAGGATCAGCCGCCCGTCGCGCACCTCTCTTTCCCGATCGGTCGGGGTGAACCCGCCCATTCCCATCGCGTCCGCGAAGAAGAACGAATCGAGACAGCCGCGTTCGGCCGTCCTGGCCAGCCCGGCCCAGAATTCCAGCTCCGGGACGGTCCGCGGCGGGACGAGGGACGGATCGCGCCAGGCTCCTCCTTCGCCGTCGGTCCAGCCCAGCTCGGTGAACGCGTGAAACGATAGACGACCAGCCATGCGACGCGTGCCTTCCTAGTCGACGGCCCCGCCGGTCAAGCCAGCGAGACGTTCCAGAGCCCGTACTCCGACAGGGAGCCGCCGCCGGCTCCCGCCGTGATTCCGGTGAATTTGCGGTTGAAAGCGCTGAAAACGTTCTGCCGTCCCCATACGAGCCACGGCCCCTCGTCCTGGATGATCCGCGACATCTTCCGCATCGGCGTCTCGTACCCGGCACCGGTGTGTTTCAGCGCCTCTTTGAAGAGGGAATCCACCTCGGGATCGGCGTATCCCGCGGCGTTGTATCCCGAATCGGAAAGCCAGTAGTACTCGGCTCCGCCGTACATCGACATGGTCGACGCGTAATCGATCTGCAGCTGCGCCTTGTAGTACTCGCCGGTGTAGAACTGCGCGTTGTCGCGCACCTGGTCGAGGGTGATCGTCACGCCGATCTTCTTCGCCTGTTCGATCAACACCTGCGCGGTTTCGGTCATGCCCGGCAGCAGCTCCGCCACGCGCAGCGGAACGGTCATCCCTTCCTTGCCCGCTTCCCGCAGCAGCTGCCGTGCCCGCTCGAGGTTCTGCTCGGGCCGCGGCAGGTCCGGCGCGCACGCCGGATCCCATTGCGGGAACACGCCCACGTCGTTGCCGATCGCGCCGTGTCCGGAGTAGACCGTGTTGACCAACTGCTGCCGGTCCAGCATCAGCTTGAACGCCTTGCGCACTCGCGCATCCTCGAACAGCTGTCCTTTGCGGCAGTTCATCGAGACGAACTGGACCGAGCCGGTCTGCGATTCGACCACCGCGACGTTCCGGCTCTGCTTCAGCCGGGGCAGCTGCGAGATCAGCACGTTGTCGATCGCGTCCACCTGCCCGCTCAGCAGCGCGTTGACCGCGGCCACCGGGTTCGCGAGGCTGAGCATCTCGACCCGGTCGAGGTAGGGCGCGGAATCCGGTCGCCAGTAATGCGGGTTCCGGGTGCCCGCCCAGCGCTGGTGCGGGATGAAGCTTTCCTGCCGGAACGCGCCCGTGCCGACCGGGCGCCGCGGGTCGAAGCCGACCGGGACAACGCCGCAGAAGCTCGTGAATCCGTCGGCCAGCTGGGAATTCGGGTACTTCAGCTTGAGCCGCACGGTGCGCTTGTCGAGCTTCGTCAGCCCGGCCGGATCGATCGCGCCCAGCAGCGCGGCGGCCGCGGCGCCGAGCTTCGGGTCCAGGATCCGCCTGATGGTGAACATGACGTCGTCCGCGCCCAGGGTCTTGCCGTTGTGGAACTCGACGCCGTCGCGCACACGGATCGTCCACGTCGACGGGTCGCCCGGCTGCGGCGCGAACTCGTCGGCCAGCTCCAGCTTGAGCTGCTGGTTCGCGTCCCATTTCACGAGCTGGTCGTAGCACGGGAAACTCGACCCGCCGCCCAGCAGTTCCGGGTCCGCGCCGGTGGCTTCGTTGAACGAGGCGCTGGCGAACCGGAAGGAACCGCCTCGTTTCCTCGGCCCCCTCGGCACTCCCGCCGCTTGCGAGTCGGTCTCTGCCGTCGTTCCGGAACAGGCGGTCAGGGTTACCGCCGTAAGTGCCATCCCGCTGAGAAAACCGCGACGGCTCAGCGCCGCCGAAATGCCTCGTTGCATGGTTTCCCGCTCTCCGCGCCGGCTCGCGCCGGGCGCTCACTCGAAACTCAGCGCCGGCGTGTCCTTCAGCAGCGCCTGCGTGTACTCGTGCTGCGGAGCGTCCAGCACCTGGTCCACCGCGCCCTCCTCCACGATCACCCCGGCATCGAGGACCGCGACCCGGTCCGCGATAGCCCGGACGACCGCCAGGTTGTGCGTGACGAACAGCAGCGTCAGGTTCTTCTCCGCGCACAGCCGCTCGATCAGCAGCAGGATCTCGGCCTGAACGGAAACGTCCAGCGCGGAGGTGATCTCGTCGCAGACCAGCAGGCTCGGATCAGTCGCGAGAGCACGGGCGATGGTCACCCGCTGCCGTTCACCGCCGGACAGTTCGGACGGACGGCGCCCCGCCAGGCGCGGGTTCAGGGCGACGTCCTCGAGCAGGCTCTCCACCAGGCGGTCGAGTTCGGCCGGACTGGCGCCGGTGCCGAGCGTGATCAGCGGTTCGGCGATCGAGTCCCGGATGGACCGGCGCGGGTTCAGCGCCTCGGACGCGTTCTGGAAGATGTACTGCACAGCTCGCCGCTCTTCGCGCGATCGGTTTCGTGCGCCGAACCGCAGCGGGCTGCCGCCGACCGTCATCGTCCCGGTCGCCTCGTCGTGCAGGCCCGCGATGCACCGGCCCATCGTCGTCTTGCCCGAACCCGATTCGCCGACCAGTGCGGTCACGAGGCCGCGCGGCACCTCCAGGTTGATGTCGTCGAGGACCCGGTACCCGGAGTACGACGCGGTCAGTTTCCGCACCGACAGGAACCCCTGGCTCGCGTCCTCCGGCGCGCTTTCCCTCGGGGCCAGCGGCGCGCCGACAGCGGGCGAGGTGCGCACGACCTCAGTGCGCCGACACAACGTGGTGTGGCCGTCTTCGAGCAGCACCGGCTTGATCTCGCCCGTGCGGCATTCGGGTTCGGCCAGGTCGCACCGGGCGGCGAAAACGCAGCCCTCGGGCCGTTCGTCCAGCGGGGCGACCCGGCCGCGGACAGAAGTCAGCACCCGCCGCTGGTTCGGGTCGGGGATGACCTGGATCAGCCCGCGGCTGTAGGGATGCCCCGCGTTGCGCACGATCGTGGCCGCCGGGCCCGCTTCGACGAGCCGCCCGTAGTACATGACGCCGATCCGGTCGGCGAGCCCGCCGACCACCGCCAGGTCGTGGCTGACGTAGACGCCCGCGGTCCGGTGCCGCTCGCAGAGCTCCCGCACCGTCCGCAGGACATGTGCCTGGGTCGTGACGTCCAGTCCGGTGGTCGGCTCGTCCAGCACGACGACCTTCGGGTTGCAGAGGAAGCCCATCGCGATGACGACCCGCTGCTGCTGGCCGCCCGAGATCTCGTGCGGGTACCGCCGCAGGAATTCCTTTGTGGACGGCAGGCGAACGTCGTCGAGCATGCGCGCGATCCGTTCCCGTTGCTCCGCGCGGGAATCGACCCCGTGCACCGCCAGCGTTTCGGCGAGCTGCGCGCCGAGGCGGCGGCAGGGGTTGAGCGATGAGAACGGGTCCTGCGGCACGTAGGAGATGAGCTCTCCGCGGCGTTTGCGCAACTCCGCGCCACGCAGGGACAGCATGTCCACTCCGTCGACCAGCACCGAGCCGCCGGTGATGTGGGTGCCGGGACGCGCGTAGCCCAGCAGCGCCGAACCCACCGTGGTCTTCCCAGACCCCGATTCGCCGATGACGCCGAGAATCTGCCCCGGCCGGAGACGGAACCCGATGTCCCGCACGACGTTCACGTCCCGGTCCGCCAGGTCCACCCGCAGGCCCTCGACCTCGATCGCGTGCCGCACCGCCGCCGCGACCGCCGTCATGCCGACTGCCCTCGCCGTCCGCTGATGCCCGCGGCCTGCCCGAACGCGTCGGTCAGCAAGTTCGCCCCGACGGTCACGACCGCGATCGCGGCCACCGGCAGCAGCACCGGCAGCGGATTCGACAGGATCATGGACTGGTTTTCGCTGATCATCATTCCCCAATCGACCGAGGGCGGCTGGCGGCCGAAGCCGAGGTAGGCGAGCGACGCGATGATGCCGATCGACCACGTCACCCGGATCCCGAACTGGACGGTGAGCGGCGCGACGATGCTGGGCAGGATCTCCCGGACGAGGATCCGCCGCCGTGGGACGCCGATCATCTCGGCGTACTGGACGAACCCGCGCCCGATCACCGCCAGCGAACCGCTTTCCACCACGCGCGCCACGTAGGGGATGTGCGAGATCGCGATGGTGAGGACGATGATCCACCAGTTGACGCCGATGATGGACAGGAACAACAGGGCCAGCAGCAGCGACGGGAACGACAGCACGATGTCGAGGATCCGCATGATCACCTGGCCGATCACGCCGCGCCGGTAACCGGCGATCAGGCCGAGGACCACTCCGACGCCGACCCCGACGGCCGTGGCGAGCAACGCCAGCGCCAGGATCACGTTGCCGCCGTTCAGGAACCTGCTGAGCACGTCGCGGCCCAGCCCGTCCGCGCCGAGCGCGGTCCCGTCCCCCGGCAGCGCATACGGCGCGCTGATCAGCTCCGACGGAGAGTGCGGGCTGAAGAAGGGGCCGAGGAACGCCACGGCCGCGACGAGAACGACCAACGCCAGGCCGATCCGTCCTTCCGTCCGGTGCAGCGCTCCTCGCACCAACCCGCCGCGGCGCTTGCGTGAAGCGCTGTCGCTGGCCGCTGGCGCTGGTGCCGTTTGGGTGTCCGTCATCGTGCCCCCTTGCGAAGGGTCGGTGTCATCGCGACCGTGCCGATGTCCGCGACGCTGTTCAAAATCACGTAGACCGCCGCCAGGAGCAGCGCGAGCGCCTGGACGACCGGCAGGTCGCGGCTCTGGATGCCCTGGACGAAGGCGAACCCGATGCCCGGGTACTGGAACACCGTCTCGACGACCACGATCCCGCCGGCGAGGTAGGCCAGCGTCTGCGCGCTGACCTGGAACACCGGACCGGCGATCGCGGGCAGTGCGTGCCGCACGATCACCTGGCGTTCCGGCACGCCCTTCAGCCGCGCCATGGCCACGTAGTCGCTGTCGAGCGTCTCGATCATGCAGGCGCGCACCGTGCGGGCGATGTACGGGAGGCTGACCATCACCAGCGTCAGCACCGGCAGCACGATGGCGTCGAGTTGCGAGAAGAGCGACTGGTCCGGGTCGATCAGCGACACCGCGGGCAGGACGTGCAGCACGTTGGTGGCGAAGAGGGCGACGAAGAGCAGGCAGAACACGAACTCCGGGATCGCCACGATCACCAGCATCACGACGCTCGCGGTGTGGTCGGCGGCGCGGTCCCGGCGGATCGCGGTCAGGATCCCGAGCGCGGTCGCCGCCGGGAGCGCGATCACGCCGGTAACGACCAGCAGCACGAGCGTGTTGACCACCCGGTCGCCGATCAGCGCGCCGACGCTCATGTTCGTCGCCAGCGAATTGCCGAGGTCCCCGTGCAGCAGGTCCTTCAGCCACAGCCAGTACTGCGCGGCGATCGACTGGTCCAAGTGCATCCGGGCGCGGAGGCTTTCGAGCGCCGCGGGCGTCGCCTGCTTGCCGAGCTGGACCAGCGCGGCGTCGCCGGGGAGCGCCTGGGTCGCGGCGAACACGACTATCGAGATGATCACGAGGGTGAGCAGCGCGAACAACACTCGCGCCGCCAGCATGCGCTTCATCGGCTGGTCCTCTCCATCGGGCGGACGTCCGCAGCCGCGATCGGGCGGAGGACGCGGGGACCGGCGGGCGGCCGGAGGGACGGTGCGGAGCCGGATCCCGGTGCCAGCACTACATACGTACCAGTTGGTTTGGACAGAAGCTACTTCGTGTTTCCGCAGGTGTCAACGGGCGGACATCTGTGGGAACGGACCCGTTACGTGGCTGTGTTCGGCGCTTCCGGCGCCATCGCCACCGCGTCGATGACTACGCGGGCTTCACCGTCCACTCGGGTCACTTGGGTCAGCCGCGGCGGGCACGGGCCCGGTGCGAGCCGCTCGTCGAACGCCGCCCAGAACTCGGCGCGGTCGTCGTCGGAGGTCAAATAGCAGTTGAATTTCACGAGATCCGCGAAGCCACCGCCGGCTTCCTCCAGTGCCGCAGCCAGCCGGTCGAGGCAGATCCGGGTCTCGTCGGCCACAGTCGCGGCTTCCGGCACTCGTTGCCCGGTCTTCCAGTCCAGTGCGGCGGCTTCGGCGAAGACGAGACCGCCGGCCACGACTCCCATCGAGCGGCCCAGCTGGTCGCTGTCGAAGAAAGCGGGATTGACCGTGCTCCGCGCGCCGGAAGGCTTGACCGCCACTACCTCGATCTCCACGCGGCAGTCGCCCGCGAGCCCCGCCACAATGGCCAGGCACTTCGGATACGGGCCCGGGGCGAAGGTTTCGCGGAAGGCCTCGCGGAATTCCGCACGGTACTGGTCGTCGGACAGGTAGCAGTTCACCTTTACGACGTCGGCGAGCGTGCATCCGGCCAGTTCCAGCGTTTTCCGGATGCCGGAGAAGCTGATCCGCAGTTCGTCGGCGATGGTGACCGCCTCGGCCTCGCGCGTGAGCGTGGTCAGGTCGAGGGCCATCCCGCCGAGATAGATCAGATCGCCGATGACCGCCGCCCCGCCGAGGCCGAACTTGCGCCGCAGTTCCGGGTCGCTGCCGGGGTAAGTCAGGAAAGTGGGCACATTCAGTCCTTACCGTCGGTGTCCGGGAGTACCGCGATGGCGTCGACCTGCACACGGCAGTCGCTCACCAGGTCCATGCGCACCATCGCGCGCGACGGGTACGGCCCGGGGTCCAGCAGGTCGCGCCACGCGGCGGCGAATTCGAGCCGGTAGGCCTCCTCGCTGACGAAACAGGTGACCTTCGCCAGATCCCGCAGCGTGCAGCCGGCCTCGGCGAGAGTGCGTTCGATCCGGTCGAGGATGACCCGGGTCTCGTTCTTGATCGTGTCCGCTTCGGACACTCGTTTCCGCGTGCCGAGGTCGATGGCCGTCGCGGCGGTGAAAACCATGTTCCCGGCGACGGTCCCCGCCGCTATCCCGGCGGCGTTGGTACTGAGCAGTTGTCGCATTGCTCGCCTTTCGTTCGATGGTCAAGCGTTCGGAGTCACGTTCCGGAGCCCTTCGGACGCCGCGATCGCCCTGGCCAGCTCAACCAAGGCGATCCCCTGGGTACGGGCCTGGCCGGCGCGCTCTTCGGTGAGGGTCTGGCCCGGGGTGTAGCTCTCGGCGTTCAGGTACAAGCCGGGCGAAACGACGTGCGCGCCGAAGAAATCGACCAGCACCCCGCGCATCGCTTGCAGCCCGAGGAAATGGTGGTCGCTGCCCGCCGTCGCGACGATCGCCGCTGCCCGAGCCGTCAGCGGCGCGTCCTGGGTGCCGTGCTCGCCGCGCGGCGTGACGTCGAGCAACGCCTTGAACGGGGACGCGTACGACGCGCGGTACATCGGCGCGCCGAACACGAACGCGTCTGCCGCTGCCATCCGCGCTACGACTTCGGCCAGGTCGTCATGCTCCCCCAACTGGATCAGTTCGGTGTCCGCCCCGGCGGCCGCCGCACCGTCCAGCACCGTCCGCAGTGCCGTCGCGGTCCGGCCGCCGACACTCGGCGAGCAGCTGATGGCCAGCACTCTGATCTGGTCAGGCACTGGAGCACCTCCGGTTTCTGCGCTGCCGCTCACCACCGCGACAGCACGAGCTTGTGGTCGGTGTAGAAGTCGAGCGGCCCGTCCCCGCAGATGTGCAGGTCGCCGTAGAACGACGAGCCGCTGCCGCCCATGGTGAAGTTCATCGGGGGCGCGGGGAACGTGTTGATGCCGACGTTGCCCGCGGTCGACCGCTGCTCGAACTCCCGCGCGGTGGAGCCGGAGCGGGTGTAGACGGTCGCGGCATTGCCGAATTCCGTGTCGTTGGCCAGCGCGACCGCGTCGTCGAATGAGGCCGCGCGGTGGATGTTCACGATCGGACCGAACGTCTCGTTCCGGTCGAGGTCCGAACCCGGCTCGACGTCGACAAGCACGCTGGGGCCGATGAAGTACCCGTCCGGGCCGCCGCTGGACGGCCGCACTCCGCGCCCGTCCAGGACTGCCTTCGCTCCCCCGCTGACTGCCGCGTCGACGGCGGCTTCGAGACGCTCCTTGCTCTGCGCGGAAACCACCGGGCCCATCGTGGTGCGTGGGTCGAGACCGCTGCCGACGACGAGCTTCGACGCTCGCGCCGCGACTAGGTCGACCAACGTGTCGTAGACGCTTTCCGCGGCGATGACGCGGGTGTCGGCGAGGCAGCGTTGCCCGGCCATCCCGAAGACCGACGAGACGATGCCGGTCGCCGCGCGTTCCAGGTCGGCGTCCTCGGCGACCACGATCGGATTCTTGGCCCCGCCGTTCGCCTGCACCCGTTTGCCCTGCGCCGCGGCGGCCGCGTAGATCGAGCGCGCGGTCGGGGTCGAGGTGATGCACGAGACGGCGGCGACCTCGGGGCTGGCGATGAGCCGCTTGACCGCGTCCGCCCGGCCGTGCACCAGGTTCAGCACGCCGGGCGGCAGCTCGGCTTCTTCGAGGATCTTGATCAGGTGAGTGGACGCGTACGGGTCCTGTTCGGACACTTTGAGCACGAGCGTGTTGCCGCACACGAGCGCCCAGGCCGCGAACTGCCCGGGGTTCATCACCGGGAAATTGGACGGCGTGACCGCGGCGCACACTCCCAGCGGGATCCGGACCCGGCGCGCGTCGAGACCCGCGGCGATATTTCCGCTGCCCGACTGGAAAATCATCGGTGCCGCGGCGGCGCAGTCGATCGCGTCGACGAGCCGGGTGACCTCGCCGCGCGCCTCGTCCAGTGTCTTGCCCTGATCCAGCGAGACGGTCTCGGCGAGAGCCTCCGCGTCCCGCTGCACCAAGGCCCGGAATCGGGAGATATACGCGACCCGGCGGCTCAGCGACAGCGCCGACCACGAGCCGAAGGCGTCCGCGGCGGCCCGGACCGCGTCGTCCACATCGGACTCGCTGGCTGCGGCGACCTCGCCGAGCCTGGCCCCGGTCGCCGGGTCGAAGACGTCGATGGCCTCCGTTCCCGCGCCAGTGCGCCACTGCCCGCCGATGAACTGCCTCGGTTCGGGACGTTGTGCTGTTTCAGAAACCATCGTGACCTCGTTCCCGTTGTGCTCGACCGTTGAGAACCGGCTGGTGGGCATCCGCCGGTTGAAAGGCGCCGCCGCGCTCGGAGACCGGGAGAGTGCCGTTGCCGAGCCCGTCGACAATCAGTGCGCCGAACGCTTCGCCCACGTGCCGCGGAGTCACTGGCCCCAACGGATCGAGCCAGTGACAGGCCCACGCGCCGACGCCGATCACCGCGAAGGCGAGCAGCTTCGGCGGCGCGATCGGAGCGAACTCGCCTTCCGCGATCCCCTTCTCGACCACCTCGGTGACCAGCCGCTCGAACTCGGCCCGCTTGCGCCGGACCGCGGCGAACGTCCCGCTCGACAGGAACCGGTACTCCTGCATGAACACCGCGATTTCGGCCCGGTAGCGGCTGACCGGTTCGATCAGGACCTCGACCATGATCCGGCGCATCAGCTCCGCCGGAGGGTCGCCGCTGTCGATAACCGCGCGCAGCAACTCCAACTGGTGGTCGACGAACCGGTCGTGGACCTCGTGCAGCACGTCTTCCTTGGTTTCGAAATGGTGGTAGAACGCGCCCTTCGTCAGCCCGGCGCCGGCCACGATCTCCTGGACCGATGTCGCGTGGTAACCGTGTCGCTCGAACAGCCGCACCGCGCTGTCGAGCAGGAGCCGGCGCGTGCCGTCCGGATCGCGGACCGCGCGGGTCTTCTTTCGGCCTCGGGCCGGCATCGGCTGCCTCCTGGACGGTGGGGTGCTCAGCGCGAAGCCGCACCGAGATCGAGGTACTCGCCGGTGAAGAACCGCCGCCGGGCGTAGGCGAGGGCATGCGAGCTGTCGTCGACCGCGCCCTCGACCACCGAGCCGACGACGATGATGTGATCGCCTGCCGGAACCGCCTGCTCGACCCGGCACACCACGTGCGCGGCGGCCGCGTCGAGCAGGATCGGGCCGCCGGTCCCACCCTCGGGACGGACCCATCGGTGCCCGTCGAACTTGCGGTCGGATTTGGTCGCGAAATGCAGCGCGACCGGCTCGCGACCGGTCGCGAGATAGTTGATGGTGAAGGCGTTCGTCTCTTCGATCGCGGCCAGCGTGTTCGAACCCCGGTCGAGGCACGCCAGCGCGAGCGACGGGGCGAGCGAAACGGAGCAGACCGCCGAGACGGTCAGGCCGTAGGGCTGCCCGTCGGCGCCCATGGCCGTGACCACCGCGGCTGGACCGGGCGCAGCCGCCATAATCGTCTTGAACGTGGGTAGGTCGATCATCTCGCTCCTCGCCGTCGGGTCGGGCGGGCCGGTTTTCAGCCCACGTGTGCGATCACGGTCTTGAGTTCGGTGTAGATGTCTTCCATCGGATAGCGGCCCTGGGTGCGGCCGATGCCGCTGAGCTTCCCGGCGCGGCCGCCGAAGGGCAGGTGGACCTCGGCGCTGGAGGTGCTCGTGTTGACGTTCACGGTTCCGGCCGGGGCCTTCTCCGCGAATCGCAACCCCCGTGCCAAGTCCTTTGTGTACACAGCGGCGGAAAGCCCGTACGACGACGCCTGCATGATCCGCAGCGCTTCGGCTTCCGACTGGATCCGCTGCAGCGGCGCGATCGGCCCGAACGTCTCCTCGACCGCCACCGGCATCGCTTCGGTCACCTCGGCGAGCACGGTGGGCCGCCAGTACAACTCTGTCGGGAATCCCGTCGCGCGTTCGCCGCCGAGCAACACCTTCGCGCCGCCCGCGACGGCGGACCGCACGTGCTCGTCGAGCTTTCCCGCCAGCACCGCGTTGTTCACCGGCCCCATCGTCGTGTCCGCGGCGAACGGGTCGCCCAGTTTGATGTCGCGGCGCACGGCGGCGGTGAACTTCTCGGCGAATTCGTCGTAGATCGCTTCGTGGACCAGGAACCGGCCGGCGGCAATGCAGTTCTGCCCGGCGCAGTAGTACGTCGACGAGACGGAACCGGGGATCGCCAGTTCGAGGTCGGCGTCGTCGAGCAGGACGGTCGGCCCGTTGCCGCCGAGTTCGATCAGCTGCGCCTTGCCCGCCGCGCGCCGCGCGACCCGCAGCCCGGTCGGCACCGAGCCGGTGAACGCCACCACCTGGACGTCCGGATGTCCGCTCAGCGCGTCGCCGACGACCGCGCCCTGCCCGGTCACCAGGTTGAACACGCCCTCGGGCAGGCCCGCGTCGAGCAAGCAGCGCGCGAATTCGTAGCAGGTCAGTGTCGTGGTCGGCGCGGGCAGGGTCACCACGGTGTTCCCGGAGGCGAGCGCGGGCGCGACCTGGCCGGCGAGCGTGCCGAGGGGGAAGTTCCACGGTCCGATCGCGGCCACGACCCCGCGCGGCACCCGGGTGATCAGCACACGCTTCTTCGTGTCAGCCATCTGCGGGAGAATCCCGTCGAGCCGCTTGGCGCATTCGATCGCACTGTGGAAGTAGTCGATCGTTTCGTCGACCTCGCCGAGCGCTTCCACCCGGTACGGCTTGCCCTGCTCGTACGCGAGCAACCGGCCGAGGTCTTCCCGGCGCTCGGCGATCACCTCGACGGCGCGTTCGAGGAACCGGATCCGCTCGAACACCGACGTCTCGGCCCACGCCTCGAACGCGTCTCCGGCGGCCGCGACGGCCGTCTCGACGTCCGCCGGGGCGCCGAGCGCGAAGCTGCCGAGAATCTCGCCAGTCGCCGGGCTGATCGCGTCCTGCCGTTCGGAACCGGCCGACGCGACCGGGCGGCCGCCGATGAGCGGACCGGCCTCGACGGAGATCGCGGTGGCGGTCATGCGGCGGCCTCCGGCCGGACGGCGGTGGCGTCGAGGTGGACGCGACGCCCGCCCGGGATCCCGACCACCTGGGTGATGCGCACCAGCCGCACCTCGAGCGACGTGAACCGCGCGTCCCAGGTCTGCCAGAACTCGCTCCGGTAGCTGTCTTCGGACAGGTAGCAGTTCACTTTGACGAGATCGCCCAGGCCGCAGCCCAGGCGTCCCAGGGTGTTTTCCAGGCGGTCGAGGCACAGCGTCGTCTCGTCGGCGACCGACGCAGGCGCGGAACCCGCGGCGGAAGCGGTCGCGAAGACGAGCCGTCCGGCGAGGACCGCCGCCGAACCCTCGTCGGTACCGGGATCGAGAAAGGTAGTCATGTCCGTCCTTGAGTCAGCGGTTTTCGGCGGCCTTGCGCACGACGGGAAGGACCTCGTCGGCCAGCAGCCGCAGGGTCTTCTCCAACTGCTCGTCCGACACCCGGCCGAGCGCCAGCGACCAGTGCTCGATCCCGTAGTCGCGGTGCATCCGGATCATCCGCTCGGCCACCGTGTCCGGGGAGCCGACGAGCAGGTAGTCGCGGTCCATCATCAGGTCGAACGGCTTCATGGACTCGAACTTCGGATCGTTCGGGTCCTCGTCCTCCTCCAGCCACTCCCCCAGCCCGCGGACCCGTTTGATCAGGTTGAACCGGACCCCGACCTGGTCCTCCATCATTTCCCGGGCTTCCGCGTCGGTCGCCGCCACGCAGGTGTCGCGGACCAGCACGCACGGACCCGGCATGTAGGACGGCGCACCGCCGTGCTCCGCGGCCACCTCGGCGTAGGCGGCGCCCAGTTTTTGCGCACGCCGCGGGGTCGAATGCGACGTGATGATCCCGAGCCCCTGCCGCGCCGCGGAGCGAAACCCTTCCAGCCCTTGCGAAACCGCGTACAACGGTGGCGTCGGCGTTTGCAGCGGCTGCGGGATCACCGAGAGGCCGGTCAGGTATCCGTCACTGTCGTGATAGGACTCGTAGGCTTTCGCTGGCCACTTCATCTTCGGCCGCGGGATCTGGAATCGCTCCGACTGCCACCGGAACGGGTCCTCCGTCCACGCGGCCCGCACCATCGCGAGGTGCTCGTCGAAAATGGCGCGGGACTTCGCCTCGTCCGCCCGGTCGGCGTCCGGGTTCAGGTTCACGATCTCGCCGGCCAGGATACCGCGCGAGAACGCGACGTCGACCCGGCCACCGCTGAAGTGGTCGAGCATGGCGAGGTCCTCCGCCAGCCGCACCGGATGCCACAGCGGCAGCGAAACCGCCGCCATGCCCAGCCGGATCTGCGACGTCCGGGCCGCCAGGTCCGCGCACATCAGCACCGGGTTCGGCAGCTGATCGGTGCCCTCCGCGTCGAAATGGTGCTCGCCGAGCCACATCCCGTCGAAGCCCAGCTCGTCGGCGAGCACCACCCTGCGGCGGACCTCCTCCAGCAGATCCGACCACGCCCGCTCCCGCCCCTGGTTCGCGAGCACGTAGAACACGTCAAACCGCATACCGACCATCCCTCACGACCGCACTAATGGGTTCTTCCGGCGCGTTCACGGCATCAGTCCGATGCCGGGCGCGCCCTCGTCTTCACCGTCGCCTGCCACCGCCACCGCTTTCCGCGGCGGCCCTTTGTCATACGTGACACCGATATCGCCGCCCACGTCGTGGTCCTTCAGCGCGGGCAGCACCTCCTTGGAAAGAAGCGTGAAGTTGGCGTCGGCGATGTCCTCCGGCATCCCGCCGTACGCCGGGACCATCAGCACGCCGCCGGCGTCGAGCCGGTCGACGTATTCGAGGATCTTCGCCGTGACCTGGTCCGGCGTGCCCCACACCTGCAGGTCGGCGAGAAAGCTGCTGAAGCCCTCAATGCCGTGTTTCGCGATGTTGCGGCTCAATCCCGCGTAGTACTCGTAGCCCTCGATCTCGGCGAAACCCACGTTGTCGAACTCGTAGTGCTTCACCGTCGACAGCGCGTAATTCTGCAGATAGTGCTCGCGGATGTGCTGTGCCTTCGCCTCGGTAGGCGCAGCGCCGACGAAAAGCGCGATGACCGGCTTGGGCGGCTCCGTCCCGTTGATCTCGACGAACCGGCGGCGGTAGGCAACCAGCTCTTGTTCGACGGTGTGCCACGGCTTTTGCGCGATCACCATGATGCCGATCCCGAGCCGAGCGACCAAGTCGATCGATTCGGGTGAGATCGCGGACGCGAAGGTCCGGCCGCGGAAGCTCGCGTACGGCTCGGGACGGATCTCGACGCGCGGCTGCTGGTAAAGCTCGCCGTCGTACTCCATCACCCCGGTCTCCAGCCCCGCGGTGACCGCCTCGGTGTATTCGGTGAACAGCCGGCGGGAATTCCCCATCTCGACCCGGAAGCCCTCGAACTCGACCCGGCCGAGCCCGCGTCCGATGCCGAGCAGCGAGCGGCCCGCGGACAAGTGGTCGAGGAGGGTGAAGCTCTCCGCGACGCGGACCGGATCGTGCCACGGCAGCACCGACACCATCGTCCCCAGCCGCAGCCTGCTCGTCTGGCCCGCCAGCCACGAGAGGAACTGCGGCACGTTGGGCGTCATGTCGTAGTCGGTGAAGTGGTGCTCCGGAGTCCACACCGAGTCGAAGCCCGCCGCCTCCGCCTCCAGCGCATAGCGGGTCTCGTGCCGATAGACCTCGGCATCGCTCCGGCTTCGCCCGAGATTCTGGAAAATCAGTGAAAGACCCGTGTGCATCGAGACCGCCCTGTCGTTCCGGCGCAGCTAGTTCCGACTAGTCGGTATGACACTAGGGACGCGATACGCGGGAAGTCAATACCGCACAGCGAAGCTTGCATACCGTCCGGTCGGTTGCATAGGGTGCCGGGCAAGGACTGGTCCGGCTGGAGGCGCGCGACGCCTCGCCCGGCCAGCCGCCCGACGACCCGGCAAGGAGTTCGATCGTGACGCGATTCCTCAGTTCCGAAGGCACAGAAAGCGCCTCGCCCGGCGCGGCGAGCCATGGATTCGTCTTCGCCTCCGCTGCGGGCTCCGGCCAAGTTGGAGCCACCGTCGCGGACGAAACCCGCGACTGCGTCGAGCGAATCGTCTCGACGCTCGCCTCGGCTGGGCGCAGCCTGGCGGGCATCGTGAAGGCGAACCTGTGGGTCTCCGACGACGCTCTCGTTGACGAGGCAGTCGCCGCATACCGCGCAGCGCTCGGGCCGGATTGCCACCCGGTGCGGTCAGTTCTCGTCGCCGGTGTGCCCGGCGACGGTCGTGTGGCTGTTGATGTTGTTGCCGCACAACCGGATGCCGTCGATGCGCCGTTCACCTACGCGTCCAGCCTCGCGATCGACGTCGCGACGATGCGCCGCGTCCCCGAGGCGTCCACCATCACCGGGGAGACAGCAGTGGTCTTCCAGCGCATCGGGAAACAGCTCGAGGCGGCCGGCCTGGGTGTCCAGGACATCGTCAAGACGACGACGTACGTGCGCGACGAGTCCTATCTCGAGGAATTCGAACGTGCGTACCGGGAAATCTTTGCCCCCCAGCAGCTTCCGGCCCGCTGCACTGTGCTGCTCGGCCTCGCCGGAGACTGCCGCATCCAAATCGAGGCAACCGCCGCGGCTGCGTGACCTTCCCCGACCGAAAAGGAGTTTCGATGCTGCTGAAGACCTATGAATGGGGCAACCCCGACGGCCAGCCGGTGGTCCTGGTGCACGGGGTGGGCTCGCACGCCGGGAGCTGGCGTCGCGTGGTCGAAGAGCGCTGGGGCAAGAAGTTCCGGATCGTCGCGTTCGATCTGCGCGGCCACGGCCATTCCGGCTGGGAACCGCCGTGGACGCACGCCACCTACGTCGACGACCTGATCGAATCGGTCGACGCACTGGGCCTGGACCGCCCGGACTGGGTCGGCCGCTCGTTCGGCGGCAGGCTGATGCTCAACCTCGCCGCCCGCCACCCCGAGCGGATCCGGCGGCTGGCGCTGCTGGAACCGGTCATCCGGATCTCCGCGGAACTCGCCCGGCACCGCGCCGAGCAGGAATTGACCGGCGGCGAATGGAATTCGTTCGAGGAGTTCGCGGCCAGCCGGGAAAACCTGGGTCCGGACGTGGACCTGGACCAGTTCAAAGCAGAACTGGCCGACGAATTCGACACCCTGCCGGACGGCCGGCTGAAACGACGCACCAGCCAAGCCGCGGTCGTGTCCATCTTCAGCGAATTCGCCGCGGCGGCGCCTCCCCCGGAAACCCTCACCGTACCGGCCATGCTGCTGTACGCACCAGCCTTCGGCCTGGTCACTCCCGAACAGGTGGCGGCATATCGTCCTTACGTGCAGCGGATCGTCGAGGTTCCCGGGCTGCACCAGATCCTGACGACCGCGTTCGACGAAACCGCGGACGCGGTCGAACAATTCCTGCTCGCAGGGTGACGCTGAGGCGCGTCTGCCCAGCTCACCGCATCCCCATGTCTGTGAGGGAGCCCTCAGGGAATCTGATTCCCTGAGGGCTCCCTCACAGACCGCGAACCCGTGCCCACGCCCGGCGTCCCCTTTGGACCGGGCATGGACCGTCAGTCGTTCCGAAGTCCCCGCTCCCGCAACCGCGGCAGCAGATGATCCCGCATCTGCTCCACTCCGCGGTGCGGATCGAAGAAGCACAGCGCCACCTGCCCCACCCCGGCCTCGTACAGCCCGGCCAGCTTGTCCGCGACCGTGTCGTACGAGCCGAACAGCTGGTACCCGTGCATTCCCAGCCCGAACTGCGTGTACCGGTCCTTCCCCAGCCCGAGGTACCGGTCCTCCAGATCAGCCTCCGGCCCGAGCCCGGTCCGGATGATGTGGTTGCGCAGCGCCTCCCGGTCGATCTCCTCGGCCATCCACCGGACCTTCTTCTCCGCCTCGGCGTCCGTTTCCTCCATCACGACGTAGCACATCGCGCAGACCCGCACCTTGCGTCCGTACTGTCCGGCCGCCGCGTGGATCTTCTCCGCTTTCGTCCGGTACTCGTCCAGGCTGCCGCCTGTCACATTGCTGGCGATGAACATCAGATCGCATTGCCGGGCCGCGTAATCGAACCCGATGTCCGACTGCGCCGCGCTCATCAGCAACGGACGCGGCGACGAGGCGGGCCGCGGATTGACTTGCGCGCCGTAGGCCTGGAAGTACTTGCCCTCGAAGTCGATCGGGTGGTCGGAGGTCCACAGGTACTTCAGCAGCGTCGTGAATTCGTCGGCGACCTCGTACTTCTGCTCCCGGGTGGGCTTGTCGCCGATGCCGAACTGGGCGTAGTCGTTGGCGTTGGTCGACGCGATGATGTTGACACCCAGCCGTCCGCCCGCGACGTGGTCGGTCGCCGAAGTGATCTTGGCCAGCCAGAGCGGGTGGACGCCGTAGCCGACGTGGAAGGTCGTGAGCAGCCCGAGGCGGCTGGTGACTGCGGCGGCCGCGGCGGGTGCGGTGGCGAAGTCGAGCGCCGCGTCGTTCCAGCCGATGTCGCCGCCGTATCCGCTCCACATCCCGTACTGCAGCTGGCTGTCGAAGCCGGCCGCTTCGGCGCTCTGCAGCAGCTTCGAAGCCGACGGCCATTCCCAGAAGTCCCGGAGCCGCGCCGGATCGCTCAGCACCGCCTTCGTTGCCGACAGGCCCGACCGGACGTTCCAGGCGAACAATGACAGGTGCAGCGGGTGGTCCCCGGAGAGGTCCGGCTGGCCGCCCGGGTCGAACGGGCCGCGCAGGACCTCCGCCTTTTCGGTCTCGGACTTGAGCTGTCGGATCGACTCGGGCATTTCGCCTCCTGGGTATGAGTTGCGGACAGTCCCGGGCAGCGCGTCTCAGGTGACGTGCAAGCGCTCGCCGGGGGCGACGTCCAGCCGGTGATGCCGCAGCGGCTTCCGGCCCTGGACGTGTTCGACGAAGTAGTCCCAGAGCCGCTTCTGGCAGTACGGCTCGGTCGTGAAATGGTGGTTGCGGCCGGGCAGCGGCAGCACGTCGAAATCCTTGCCCGCGTCGATCAGCGCGCCGATGAACCGCAGGACGCCGGACGGTTCGACCTGTTCGTCGAGATCGCCGTACACGATCGCGAGCCGGCCGGAAAGCCGTTCCGCGTAAGCACTTGGCGCGACCTGCGCGTGGTAGGGCGAGATTTCGCCCGGCGTGCGTTTGGCGGAGCGCCCGTCGCCGTAGTCCGGTTTCCCGAAGTGCGGTTCGTTCACGTACGCGGCTGACGCGCCCGGGTCGAGCGCGGGTGCGCTGGCGAACCCGACGGCGTAGAAGTCCGGTTCGAGCAGCATCGCCATCACCGTTCCGTAGCCGCCCGAGGAATGGCCGCTGACGCCGACGCGCGATAGGTCCATCCACGGCCGGGTGCGGGCGGCGTCCTCGATCGCGGCGCGGTGGTGCTTGATGCCGAACCGGTCCGGTTCGTGCCAGGTCAGGTCGCGGAACGCACGCGAGCGGATCGGCGTGCCGGGGCCGTCGAGCAGGACGACGACGAACCCCATCTCGGCCAGCGAGTGCAGGCCGAACATGAACATGCCGTTGAGTCCTTCGAGGAAGCTGCGCGGCTGGGCCAGCACCTGGTGGCCGCCGTAGATGCGTTCCAGGACCGGCCAGCTGTCCCGTTCGGCGAAGCGGCGCGGTTTGACGAGCACGCCCCAGACATCGGTCTCGCCGTCGGCGGCCTTGGCACAGAACGTTTCCGGGCAGGTCCAGCCGATCTCGTCCAGTCCGCTGACGTCGGCGCGCGCGAGTTCGGCGACGGTGTTGCCGTCGGCGTCGCGAAGCCGGATCACCGGCGGAAGGTCGACGCGGGAAATGTTGTCCACGAAGTACTTTCCAGACGGAGCCAGGCAGGAGTGCCGGTCCGCGCGCTCGCCGCTGTCTCGGATCACGGTGCCGGACGGGACCGCCGGGAACGCGTGGTCAGCGTCCTCCGGGGTCAGGCATTTCAGCCCGGCGTTGGGCCCGTCGCCGTCCAGTTCGACGCGGTACAGCGAGCGCAGGTACGGATTCCTCCCGGGCACGACCCCGCCCGCGGTGAAGAACACCTGCCGCCCGACCGCCCGGACCACGTCCTGGACGACCCACTCGCCGTCGGTGACCTGCCGGGCCTTCCCGGAGGCGAGGTCGATCAGCCACAGGTGCGGCCAGCCGGAGGCGAAGGTGAACCAGAGCAGTTCGTGGCGGTCCGGCAGATACCGGACGTTGTCGTCGTGGAACCACACGTTGTTGAATCGGAACATGTGGTCGTGTTCGAGGTAGCCGACGCGGGCCTCGCCGGTGGCGGCATCGATCTCGACCGCTGCCGCGCAGTCCTGTGCGGTCGTGGAGGCCAGGGCGACGATCGTGCCGTGCCCGGTCCACCAGGCGTGCCAAGGCAGAACGCGCAGTTCGCCGGGCAGCTCGCCGACCCGCACCCGGGAGCCGTCCGCCACGGCCACGACGTACCACTCCCACCGGGAGTCCTCCGCGTCACCCGTCATCTTGCCGCGCACGTAACGCACCTGTGGAAGCACGTCGCCGTCGTCCGGGATGTTCTCCACGAACGGATAAGCGGTCACCGCCCGCTCGTCGACCCGCGGAACCAGCACGTGGGTCCCGGCGGGATTCCAGAAGCAGCCGATCGTGCCGGGTGGCCTGCCTTCGCGGTCGCGGTCGATCCGGTCGTCGGAGGCGTCGGGGGCTTCCGCCCAGCCGTAATACTCCTCGCCGTCAGTGGTGAGCTGTCGTTCGCTGCCGTCCTCGGCGCGGACCCACAGGTTGTGGTCCCGGACGAACAACTCCTCGCCTGTGGGGCCGAGGAATCCGTTCGGATCCGGCTTCGGCACTTCCGCGCTGGACCCGTCGCGGGTGTCGATCCGCACCAGGGTTTCGCGGCCCTCGACCTCCGCGACGATGCAATCCCCGTCGTACTCGAAGGATTCAATCGGCAACCGGGCTGGGTCCGCGTCCAGCGCCCGCGCGACGACGGCGTGGTCGAACGCGGGCCGCCGGTCTCCGGTGGCGGCGTCCACCAGAACGAACTCGTGGCCGACGGGGCGCTCGTGCCGGAACCAGAACCGGTCCTCCCCAGGCAGCCAGGTCGGGACTGTCAGCAGATTCGTCGCCCGGCTCAGCAGTTCGCCCGGCCACAACTGCGCGGCCCGTTCGTAGTCCTCCGGGGTCAGCGGCCGATTGGCCTGATTGTCCGGCGTCATCGTGTCCTTTCCGGAGCACTCGTGCCTTCCCCCGCGGTCGGCAACATACCAAACGGTCGGGATGTACTCAACCGAAACCGGAGTCCCGTCAGGAGCCGGTGAACCGGGGTTTCCGCTTCTCCCGGAACGCGGCCATCGCCTCCGCCGAGTCCTGAGTGGACTGCACGACCGCTTGTTCCGCCGCGACCATCGACAACGACGTCAGGAAGCCCACGTGCTCGCCCTCGCGCACCAGCCGCTTGATCGCCCGGATCGCGACCGGCGGCCCGTCCGCGAGCCGCCGGCACAACCGCGCCGCTTCGACCGCCAACTCCTCGGGGCTGTGCACCGAGAGCACTAGCCCGAGGTCGAGCGCTTCGTCGGCTTCGACGAAGCGTCCGGTCCACAGCAGTTCCAACGCCCGCGACTGCCCGACGATCCGCGGCAGCAAATGCGCACCGCCATCGCCGGGGATCAGGCCGACCCGAACGTAGGCTTCGGAGAACCGGGCACGGTCCGAGGCCAGCCGGATGTCGCAGGCGAGCGCCATGTCCATGCCCGCGCCGACCGCGACCCCGTCGACCGCGGCGATCAGCGGTTTGTCCAGTTCCATGGCCGCGGCGGCGACCCGGTGCACGCGCTGGGTGAGCACCTGCTGCCGGTCCAGCGTCGAGGTGATCTCGGCGAAGTCGTCGAGATCCACACCCGCGCAAAACGCGCCGTCCGCGCCGGTGACGAGCACGACCCGCACCGCGGGATCGGCGCGCGCCGCACGGAGCGCCTCGGCCCAGTCGTCCAGCATCGCGAGCGTGAAGGCGTTCTTGCGGTGCGGACGG
Organism: Amycolatopsis sp. Poz14; assembly: GCF_006704225.1. Lineage (NCBI taxonomy): Bacteria > Bacillati > Actinomycetota > Actinomycetes > Pseudonocardiales > Pseudonocardiaceae > Amycolatopsis > Amycolatopsis sp. Poz14. Next base: position 5,619,401 of record NZ_JACLHD010000001.1, on the reverse strand, counting down.
TTAAGCAGGATCGTCGCGATCCCGTCGTCCACTGTGTATTCAAGGTCGGCCATCCGGCGGGTCCTTTCCGGGTCACGCGGAGACGAGCGGCCACAGACCGGACCGCCCGGCTTTCGTCGCGAGGTCGGTGAGCAGCTCGTCCCAATGCCGGACGGAGCCGAATTCCGAACGCCACGCGAGCGCGGCGGCGGTGAACTCGGGCAGCTGATGCTCCCGGGTGGTCCCGATCGCGCCGTGCACCTGATGCGCGTTCCGCACCACCGTGGACGCCGCGTGCCCCGCGCACGACCGGGCCGCGGCGATCCGGAACTCGAGGCTCGGATCTGCCCAGTCCGTGCGCACCGCCTCGGCCAGCGCCGCTTCGGTCGCCGCACGGGCCAGCTCGGCTTCCGCCGCGGCGTCGACGACAAGGTGCTGCACCGCTTGGAATTTCGTGAGCGGACGGCCGAACTGCGTGCGATCGCTCGCGTGCGTGACGGCCAGTTCGACGATGCGCTCGAGCGCCGCGCACACCTGCACCGCGCGCACGAGCGCGGCACGCAGTAGCAGGCTTTCGATCAGCTCGTCCGGCACGGAGACGGCCGGGAACATGCCCAGGTCAGCCGACACCCGGTCGCGCGGCTCCCCCGCGAGGTTCTTGCCCAGTTCGACCTTCAGGTTCGCCGTCGCCGCGTCGGTGACCCGCCACTTCCCGCCGCGCCGCCACACGAGTACCGCCCGCTCGCACTCCGAAACCCACGGGACCGCGGTCGCCGTCCCGTCGTCGCCGAGCAGGCAGATCGTGCGCCGCGCGCCGTCCGGGCCGATGCCGGCCTCGTCTAGCAGCCAGCAGGCCAGCAGGTCGTGCTCGGCCAGCGGCGCCCGCACCCCGTGCCTGGCGGCGGCGCGCAGCAGTTCCGCCGCCTCCCGCCAGCCCGCGCCGCTGCCGCCGCGCTCTTCGCTGCCAGTCAGCCGGACGAGGCCCAGTTCGTCGAGCCGACGCCACAGCTCCGGGTCGCCCGGCACCGGTTCGGCGCGCTCGGCTCGGTAGTCGGCGAACACCGTGGTCATCAGGTCGGACACCGACTGGTCCACCGCGGACATCAGCGCATCCCCAATCCCCGCGCGACGACGCCGCGCAAGATCTCGTTGGTGCCGCCGCGGAGGGTGAACCCGGGGCGCTGGACGACCGCCTCCTCGACCAGCCCGCGGAACTCCGGCGGCGAATCCGGCTCCGCGAGGAGGTCCGCGAAGTCGGCGATGTCGCCTTCGGTCGTGGTGCCGAGGATCTTCACCACCGCGGCGGCGGTGTCGGCGGGCTCCCCGCGCTCCAGCGCGCCCGCCACCGCGAGCGACATCTGGTGCAGCCCGGCCATCCGGGCCACGTACCGGCCGAGGTCAGACCGCCGCGCGACCGCGCCCAGCCTCGTCTGCTCGGCGGTCTCGGCCAGCAGCAGGAAGGTGGACAGGAACCGCTCCGGGCCGCTGCGCTCGTAGGCCAGTTCCGAAGTCACCTGTCGCCAGCCGTCGTCGATCGTGCCGAACACCAGCTCGTCCGGCACGAACACCTCGTCGAGGATCACCTCGTTGAAGTGGTGCTCGGCGTTCATCGACACGAGCGGCCGGATGTCCACGCCCGGCGACCGCAGGTCCACGATGAACTGGCTGAGCCCGGCGTGCCGCTGCTCCGGATCCCGCGGGCTGCTGCGGGCGAGGCAGATGAACGCGTTCGCACGGTGCGCGCCGGACGTCCACACCTTGGTGCCGGTGATCCGCCAACCGCCGTCGGCGCGCTCGGCCTTCGTCCGGACGCTCGCGAGGTCGGACCCGGAGTCCGGCTCGCTCATGCCGATCCCGAAGAAACACTCGCCCCGGGCGATCGCGGGCAGGTAGCGGCGTTTCTGCGCTTCCGTGCCGTATTTGAGCAGCGACGGGACGATCTGGCGGTCCGCGATCCAATGCGCGGCCACCGGTGCGCCCGCGGCGAGCAGCTCCTCGGTCACGACGAACCGCTCCAGGTGACTGCGGCTGTGGCCGCCGTACTCGGCCGGGACGGTCATCCCCAGCCAACCCTTGGCAGCCAGCGCGCGGGTGAACTCCTCGTCCCAGCCGACGAGCCACGAGTCGACGCGCGGACGGAACCGTTCAGCTTGGTCGGCGAGGAAAGCACGTACTTCGGCGCGAAGTTCCTGCGGCGAACGGGAGTCCGCGGTGCTGGCGGAAGCTACCAACGGGACACCACCAGTTTGTGGTCGGTGTAGAAGTGCAGCGGCCCGTCCCCGCAGATGTGCGTGTCGCCGAAGAACGACGTGCCCAGACCGCCCATGGTCATGTTCATCGGAGGTGCGGGGAAGGCGTTGACGCCGACATTGCCCGCAGTCGAGCCCTCCTCGAAGGCGCGCGCGGTGGAGCCGGAGCGGGTGTAGATCGTGGCCGCGTTGCCGAACTCGGTGTCGTTGGCCATCCGGATCGCGCTGTCGAGCGAATCGGCGCGGTGCACGTTCAGCACCGGGCCGAACACCTCGGTGCAGTCCGCCGACGAGCCCGGTTCGACGTCGACCAGCACGGTCGGGCCGACGAAGTACCCGTCGCTGGTGGCCTCCCCGACCGGCACCACGCCGCGTCCGTCGAGCACCGCCCGGGCACCGCCCCCGACTGCGGAGGTCACGTACTCCTCGATCCGCTGTTTGCTCCCCGCGCTCACGACCGGGCCCATCGTGGTCTTCGGGTCACGGCCGCCGCCGACGACCAGCTCCGACGCCAGCTCGACCACCCGATCGACCAGCGCGGTGTACACGCTGTCCAGCGCGACGATCCGGGTGCCAGCCAGACAGCGCTGCCCCGCCATGCCGTACGCGGACGCGACGATGCCCGACGCTGCCGCTTCCAGGTCCGCATCGTCGGCCACGACGATCGGGTTCTTCGCGCCGCCGTTGGCCTGCACCCGCTTGCCTTCTGCTGACGCGGCAACGTAAATCGCCTTCGCGACCGGTGTCGACGTGATGCACGAAACCGCCGCGACACTCGGGTGCGTCACGAGCCGGCGGACCGTGTCCGCACCGCCGTGCACGAGGTTCAGCACGCCGTCGGGAAGCTCGGCCTCCTGCAGGATCCGCACGAGATGCGTCGAGGCCAGCGGGTCCTGTTCGGACACTTTCAGCACCAAAGTGTTGCCGCACACCAAGGACCACGCGGTGAACTGTGCCGGGTTCATCACCGGGAAGTTGGCGGGCGTGACCGCCGCGCACACGCCGACCGGGATCCGGACGTGCCGCGCGTCGAGACCGGCGGCGATGTTCCCGCTCGCGGACTGGAAGAACATCGGCGCCGCGGCCGCGCAGTCCATCGCCTCCATCAGCCTGCCGACCTCGCCGCGCGCCTCGTCGAGCGTCTTGCCCTGGTCGAGGCTGACCGTGTGCGCCAGTTCTTCGGCGTCGCGCTGCACGAGCGACTTCATCCGCTGGACGTACTGCACCCGCCGGTTGAGCGAAAGCGCCGACCACGGTCCGAAAGCCTGTTCCGCGGCCGAAACCGCGTCGTCGACGTCACTGTCGGAGGCGAATCCGACCTCGGCGATGCGCGTGCCGGTGGCCGGATCGAACACGTCCCGCGACGCCGTGCCCGAACCGGCCCGCCACTGGCCGCCGATCAGGTGCCGCGGCTGCTCTTCGACCCTTGCGTTCATTCCTCGACCTCATCCGCAGAAGACTTCAGTGCACAATCCGACTGGTTGGTATCTAGCGTAGCCACGGGAGCATTCTCCCGTCAATAACAGAGAAAACCGGCCGTGCGGCCGAGGCCGCCGCGAAAAACTCAGGCGCGCTTCTTGGCCTTCGGCAGCTGCCCCTTGCGCAGGCCGTCGACCACGATCTCGCCGAAGGCGTCGCCGATCTGGCGCGGCGTCATCGCTCCGCGCGGGTCGAGCCAGGTGTGCGCCCAAGCCGCCACGCCGATCACCGCGAACGCGAGCACGCGCGGGGTCGCGACCGGCTTGAACGCGCCCGCTTCGATCCCCTGCTCGATCACCTGCGTGACGAGCTGCTCGAACTCCTCGCGCTTGCGCCCGATCGAGGCGAAGGTCTTGCTCGACAGGAACCGGTGCTCCTGCATGAAGATGGAGATCTCGGAGCGGTAGATGCTGATCGGCTCGATCAGCACGTCGGTCATGATCCGGCGCAGCACCTCGTCCGGCTCGCCGCCCTCGTCCAGCACCGAATGCAGCCGCTTGAGCTGGAAATCGATGAACTGGTCGTGGATTTCGTGCAGGACGTCTTCTTTGGTGTCGAAGTGGTAGTAGAACGCGCCCTTCGTGAGCCGCGCCTCGTCCACGATCTTCTGCACCGACGTGGCGTGGAATCCGTCCCGCTCGAACAGCTTCAGCGAAGCGTCGATCAGCGCTTTGCGCGTGGCGTCCGGATCGCGGGGCGCCCGGGGACGACTCTGGGCGGCTGCGCGTTTTCCGGTGCGCGCCTGGGCGGCGGCCATCCGTGCTCCTCATCTGGCCAACCCGGACGGGTGGTGGATACCGACCGTTCAGACTGTAGCAGACGGTAACCCCTGACCAGCTCATCCTGCCAACCGCGCGCCGTCCGGCTGTGCGCCGGTGAAGAACGCCCGCCGCGCATACGCCAGTGCGTGGTGTTCCTCGGCGACGCCGCCTTCGACCACCGCCCCGACGAGGATGACATGGTCGCCCGCCTCGACGATTTCCTCAAGGCGGCACACCGCATACGCCGCCGCGTCGTCTGCGAGGATCGGGCCGCCCGCGCCTGCCCCGGGCCGGGTCCAGTTCGCCCGGTCGAATTTACGGTCCGATTTCGTCGCGAAGCTCATCGCGAGCTCCTCGCGCCCGCCCGCCAGGTAATTGATCGTGAACGCCCGGCTGTCCCGCACCGCGGCCAGCGTGTTCGACCCGCGGTCGAGACAGGCCAGCGCCAGCGGCGGGTCGAGCGACACCGAGCACACCGCGGACACGGTGAGCCCGCACGGTTCGCCGTCCGCGCTCATCGCGGTCACCACCGCGGCCGGCCCCGGGGCGGCCGCCATCACCGCCTTGAACAGCTCTGCTTCGATCATTTCCGCCACCTGTTCCTGATTCTCCGGCCGCGCCTGGTCAGCGCGGCGAACCGAGCACCGCCTGCGCCTCGTCCCGCACCTGTTCTTCCGCGTAGCGGACGCCGATGTCGCCGCCGACGTCGTGGGCCTTGAGCGCGGGCAGCACCTCGCGTGCGATGAGTTCGAAGTTCGCGTCCGCGACCTCGGCGGGCATCCCGCCGTAGGCCGGGACGAGCAGAACCGCGCCCGCATCGAGGAAATTCACGTACCCGAGCAGCTTTTCGACCACCTGCTCCGGAGTTCCCCACACCTGCAGGTCGGCGAGGAAGCCGCTGAACTTGTCGATGCCGTGCCGGGCGATGTTGCGGCTGAGCCCCGCGTAGTACTCGTAGCCCTCTATCTCGGCGAAGCCGACGTTGTCGAACTCGTAGTGCTCGACCGTGGAGACGGCGTAGCGCTGCAGGTACACGTCGCGCATCTCCTGCGCCTGCCGTTCGGTCGGAGCCGCGCCGACGAACACGCACACCACCGGCTTCGGCGCCTCGTGCCCGTTGATCCCGTAGAACCGCTTCCGGTATTCGGCGAGTTCCGCCTTCACCGTCTCCCACGGCTTCTGCGCGATCACCATCAGCCCGATGCCCAGCCGCGCCATGAGGTCGATCGACTCCGGCGACACCGCCGAGGCGAACGTGCGGCCGCGGAAGGACCCCCACGGCTCCGGCCGGATGTCCACGCGCGGCTGGGTGTAGACGTCGCCGCGGTACTCCAGCACCCCGCTCTCCAGCGCACCGGTGATCGCCTCGGTGTACTCGGTGAACAGCCGGCGCGACTTGCCCATCTCGACCTGGAAGCCCTCGAATTCGGCCCGGCCCAGCCCGCGCCCGATGCCCAGCAGCGACCGGCCCCCGGAGAGGTGGTCCAGCATCGTGAAGCTCTCCGCCACGCGGATCGGGTCGTGCCACGGCAGCACCGAAACCATCGTGCCCAGCCGCAGCCTGCTCGTCTGCCCAGCCACCCAGGACAGGAACTGCGGCACGTTCGGCGTCAGCTGGTAGTCGGTGAAATGGTGCTCGGGCGTCCACACCGAGTCGAAGCCCAGCCCCTCGGCCCTGGCCGCGTAGCGCAGTTCGTGCGCGTAGACGTCGCCGTCGGCGCGACGGCGCTCCAGGTTCTGGAAGACCAGGGTCAGTCCCGTATGCATCTCGGCTCCCCTTAGATTCCGACTAGTTGGTATGTAGAACCATATGCGACTTCGTCGACGATCGTCAATGCTTCCCATCCGTTCGCGGGAGTACTCCCCGATCCGATCGTTTCCACTGGGAAGCAACGGGTACCGCTCACTCAGAGGCTGCTATCTCAAGGACGGGCGAGCCAGCTCACTTCCCCTTCTTCAAACCAGTCGGTATGTTGACTTCCGGATCGGTTCGCCCGCACCGGAGGAGAGGCCATGCCGCAAGCCGTGATCGTCGACGCCGTCCGCTCGCCGATGGGCCGGGGGAAGGCCGCGGGTGCACTCGCCCCGCTGCACCCCGCGGAGCTGCTCGGCCAGGTACTCAAGGCGCTGGCCGAGCGCAACCGGCTCGATCCGAGCGAGGTCGACGACGTGCTCGTCGGCTGTGTGACGCTGTCCGGCGAACAAGCGGGCACCCCGGGCAGGCAGGCCGTGCTGGCCGCGGGCTGGCCGGTCGACGTGCCCGCGGTGTCGATCGAGCGCAAATGCGGTTCCGGCCAGCAGGCGGTGGAATTCGCCGCGGCCGGGGTGACGGCCGGGCTCTACGACGTCGCGATCGCCGCCGGGGTCGAATCGATGAGCCGGGTCCCGATCGGCTCGAACCGCCAAGGCGCGGATGTCACCGGACCGGCGGTCCGCGAGCGGTTTCCCGATCTCGTTCCGCAAGGCGTCGCCGCGGAACTGGTGGCGGCCAAATGGGGCCTGTCCCGGGCGGAACAGGACGAGTACGCCGCTCGCTCGCACGCGCGCGCGGCGGAAGCCCGTCGCTGCGGGGCTTTCGACGGGGAGATCGTGCCGGTAGAGGTGTCCGGGTCGGTGGTGGACCGCGACGAATCGATCCGCGAGGGCACCACGGCGCAGCGGCTTGCCGACCTCTCCCCCGCGTTCCGCACCGACGCACTGGCACAGCGGTTTCCGCACGTCGACTGGTCGGTGACGGCGGGAAACTCCTCGCAGATCACCGACGGCGCGGCCGCCCTGCTGGTGATGAGCGAGGAGAAAGCGGCGGCGCTCGGATTGCGGCCGCGGGCGCGCATCGTCGCGTCGGCGGTGTGCGGTTCGGACCCGGAGCTGATGCTCACCGGGCCGATCCCGGCGACCCGGCGCGTCCTCGAACGGGCGAAGCTGGCACCGGACGACATCGACACCTTCGAGGTGAACGAGGCGTTCGCTTCGGTGCCGCTGGCCTGGCAGCGCGAATTCGCCGTGCCGGAAGAAAAACTCAACCCGCGCGGTGGCGCGATCGCGCTCGGGCATCCGCTGGGCGCGTCCGGCGCGCGGCTCATGACCACGATGCTCGCCCACCTCGAAGCCACCGGCGGCAGGTTCGGCCTGCAGACCATGTGCGAGGCAGGCGGCATGGCGAACGCGACCGTCCTCGAACGACTCTGAAGGGAAGCACCCATGGACCTCACTGCGGCATCGGCGCTCGTCACCGGCGGAGCCTCCGGGCTCGGCCGGGCTACCGCGCGGCAGCTGGCCGGACGCGGCGCGGAAGTGGTGATCCTCGACCGGCCTGAATCGCGCGGGGCGGAGGTGGCCGCGGAGATCGGCCCGAACGTGCGCTTCGCCCCCGCCGACGTGCGGGACTCCGAAGCCGTCGGGGCCGCGCTCGACCTGGCCGAAGAACGGGCGCCGCTGCGCGCGGTCGTCCACTGCGCCGGGAAGGGCGCGACTGTGCGGGTCGTCGAAAAGGACGGCAGCCCCGGGTCTCTTGAGGACTACACCGAAATCGTGCAGGTGAACCTGATCGGGACGTTCAACGTCCTGCGCCTGGCGGCGGCGCGGATGGCGCGCAACGAACCGGTCGAGGGCGAGCGCGGGGTCTGTGTGCTCACCGCGTCGGTCGCGGCGTGGGAAGGGCAGATCGGGCAGATTCCTTATGCCTCGGCCAAGGCGGGCGTCGTGGGCATGACGCTCGTGGCCGCGCGCGATCTCGCCAGGAAACTGGTGCGGGTGGTGTCGATCGCGCCGGGCATCTTCGACACGCCGATCTTCGACCGGCACGGCCCGGAAGTGCGGGACAAGCTCGCCGCGACCGTGCCGCATCCGGCGCGGCTCGGCCGTCCGGAAGAGTTCGGCAGGCTCGCGCTCGCGATCCTCGACAACCCGATGCTGAACGGCGAGACGATCCGGCTCGACGGCGCGATCCGGATGGCCGCGCGATGACCGGCGTCCGCACCGAAACCGACCGCGGGGTCCTCGTCGTCACCATCGACCGTCCGCGCGCCCGGAACGCGATCGACCTGGCCGCTGCCGAGGCGATCGCCGCGGCGATGACCGAACTGGACGCGCGCGCCGACCTGTCCGCCGCTGTCCTCACCGGGGCGGGCGGCACGTTCAGCGCGGGCATGGACCTCAAGGCGTTCCTCGCCGGAGAGCGCCCGATCGTTCCGGAGCGGGGATTCGCCGGGATCGTCGAGGCCCCGCCGCAGAAGCCGATCGTGGCCGCAGTGGAGGGTTACGCGCTCGCCGGCGGGTTCGAGATCGCGCTGGCGTGCGACCTCATCGTGGCCTCGCGCACCGCGGTTTTCGGCCTGCCTGAGGTGAAACGCGGCCTTGTGGCGGCAGGCGGCGGGCTGCTCCGGCTGCCGCAGCGGGTTCCGTACGCGCTAGCGCTCGAATGGGCGCTCACCGGCGCGCACGTCTCCGCCGAACGCGCGGCGAAGGCGGGGCTCGTCAACCGGCTCACCGAACCCGGTCAAGCTGCGGCGAAGGCGTTGGAGCTGGCGCGGGCAATCGCTGCCAACGCACCGCTGGCGGTTCGTGCGACGAAGCGGATCATGACGCAGGCACGGGATTGGACTGCGGCGGAGGAGTTCCCGCGCAGCCGCGAGATCTCCGTCCCGGTCAGGGAATCCCGCGACGCGCAAGAAGGATCGCGCGCGTTCGCGGAGAAACGCGAACCGGTGTGGGAAGGCCGCTAACCTCGCGTAGCGACATGCGCCGCTAGCTGCGTGCGATTCGACAACCCCAGCTTCGACAAGATGTTGTCCACGTGCTTTTCCGCCGTGCGTACGGAAATCACCAGCATCGAGGCGATCTCGCGGTTCGTCATGCCCTTCGCGACCAGTTCGCTCACCTCCTGTTCGCGCCGGGACAGCGGTTCGCGCTCCGGTTCCGGGGCGGGAGCCGGTTCCCCCTCGCCCAGCGCGTACGCGACTGCGGCGTCCACCGACATCGCCGCGCCGGACGCGTAGGCCGAGCGGAACGCGCCCTCGGTCGCGCGGCGGCGGGCGTCTCCCTCGCCTTTCAGGTGGTAGACCCACATCCGCGGGATGCCTTCGAGCGCCAAGCCGACCTTGCGCAGCAACGCGTCCGCGGCACCGAGCAGGCGGGCCGCGCGTTCGGCGTCGCCCTCCGAGGCCGCGATCCACGACATCGCTTCCAGGCACACCGAATGGCCCAGCTGGTCTTCCAGCGGGCGCTTGAGGCGCAAGCTTTCCCGCTCCAGTTCAGCCGCGGCGGCGTAGTCGTTCTGCCGCCATTTCTCCACCCCGAACGCCCACAGCGAGAACGAGCGCCACCACGCTTCGCCGATCGGTGCGGTCGTCTCCTGGCACCGCACGTGCCACGCCGACGCCCGTTCGCTCTCCCCCGCCAGGCTCAGCGCCAGGCCCGCCTCGAACATCGAGTGGATCTCCCCGGTGCGGTGCCCCAACTCGGCGAACGCCGCGACCGATTCCTCCAGCCGTTCGATCGCGAACTCCAGATCGCCGCTGAAGAGCGCGAGCAATCCCCAGGTCTGCGCGACGAACACCGCGAGCTGCGCGTCCCCGGTCGCGGCGGCGATCCGTTCGCCCTCCTCCAGCAGCGCGGGCACCACGTCGTGGTCGCCTTGCAGGATCGCCAGCCACGCGGCGAGCCGCAGCGCGCGGCCCCGGTCCACGGTCGGCTCGGGGGCCGCGTCGAGCAACTGGCCGAGCCAATGCCTGCCCTCGCTGAGAAATCCCCTGGCGAGCCAGTAGTTCTCCACCGACCAGGCCAGCCGCAGCCCGGCTTGGCCATCGTGCGCGAGGCAGGAGTTCAGCGCGGCGCGCAGGTTCGCGTGCTCCCAGCGCAGCCGTTCCAGCCACTCCGCCTGCCGCGGGCCGGACCAGTCGGCGTCGGCGTGTTCGGCGAGCGTCACGAACCACTCTCGGTGGCGGCGGTCCAGCTCCGCCGACTCCGCTTCGGCGAGCCGTTCCCCGCCGTACTGCCGGATGGTCTCGAGCATCTGGTAGCGCGGTTCGCGAGCGTCCGCGACCCGGCTCAGCACGGATTTGTCGAGCAGCGCCGCCATCAGATCCAGCACCGCGGCGCGCTCGATCTCGCCGCCCGAGGCCACCGCTTCGGCGGCGTCCAGCCCGAATCCTCCGGAAAACACCGAGAGCCTGCTCCAGATCAGGCGTTCGGCGGGCGAGCATAGGTCGTAGGTCCAGTCGATCGACGCGCGCAGCGTCTGGTGCCGGGCCGGGGCCGTGCGGCTGCCCTGGGTCAGCAGGCGGTACCGGTCCCCCATCCGCGAGAGCAGCTCCGGCAACGGCAGCACGCGCAGCCGCACCGCGGCCAGCTCGATCGCCAACGGGATGCCGTCGAGCAAGCGGCACAGCTCGACAACCGGCCGCCGATTCGCCGCGGTCACCTCGAACCCGGGCACCGCGGCGGCGGCGCGATCGGCGAACAAGGTCACCGCTTCGCTCTGCGCGACGGCAGCCGCGGTGAGCGCTTCGTCCGGGTCCGGAGTGGACAGCGGCGGCACCGGCACGACCGCCTCGCCGGCGACGTTCAGCGCCTCCCTGCTGGTAGCCAGCACGGTGAGGCCGCTGCACGCGCGCAGCAAGGCGTCGGCGAGCGCGGCGGTGGCGGAGACCAGGTGCTCGCAGTTGTCGAGCACCAGCAGCACCTGCCGGTCGCGCAGGTGCTCGACCAGCGTGTCGAGCTGCCATTGCGCCGAGGTCTCGCGGATTCCGACCGCCGTGTTCACCGTGTGCCCGAGCAGCGCCGGATCCTGCACGTCGGCGAGCGCGACCACGTGCACGCCGTCGGCGAAGGCTCGCGACACCTCGCGGGCGAGGCGGAACGCCAGCCGGGTCTTGCCGACGCCCCCTGTTCCGGTGAGCGTGACGAGCCGGGAGCGCTCCAGCGCGTGCCGGGCGAGCGCGAGGTCCCGCCGCCGCCCGATGAACCTGGTCAGCTCCAGTGGGAGCGCACCCGGTTCGTCGGCGGCGTCGCCGTCACCTGTCAGCGGCTGGACCATCCCGGTAGTGTCCCCCACGCCCCCGCCCGGCGCGACGATCCGTTGCGGAATTGTCCGCACCGGACCGGACATCAGGCACGGGTCGGCCGCAAGTGCCCGCGTGCTCAGCGTTCTTCCCGTCCCAGCACCAGATCCGCGGCCTTCTCCGCGATCATCACCACCGCTGCGTTCGGATTGCAGGAAACGATTTCCGGCATCACCGAGGCGTCCGCGACCCGCAGCCCGCGCACTCCGTGCACGCGCAGTGCCGGGTCAACCACGGCATCGTCGCCGGTCCCTATCCGGCAGGTGCCGGACAAGTGGAAGAAGCTGCTCACCGCGTCCTGCACGGTCCGCTCCAGTTCGGCCCGGTCCATCCGCAACAGCCGGCCGGTCTGGGACACCGCGCCCCATTCGTCGAACGCCCCGGTGCCGACCAGCCGGTCGACCTCCTCGATCCCGGCGATCAACTGGTCGATGTCGTGCTCCTCGCGCAGGTACCCCGGGTCGATCAGCGGTGCCGCACCGGGATCGGCCGAGGCCAGCCGGAGAGAACCGCGGCTGCGCGGACGCATGTGGCCGACACCGAAGGAGAAGCTGTTGGCGCACGGCTCCTGCCACGGCAGGCGGTAGTCCACCTGGACCTGGACGATCTGCAATTCCGGGCGGTCCTGCGCGGAATCGGTCTTGGCGAACAACGTCGCCTCGGCGTAGTTGCCACTCGGCGGCGGCAATGGCCGCTTCGCTTCCACGCGGATTCCGGCCAGCATCACGTGGTCCTGCAGATCCCGGCCGACCCCGGGCAGATCCGCCAGCACCGGGATGCCGAGGGCTCCCAGCTCGTCCGCCGGACCGAAGCCTGAAAGCATCAGCAGCCGCGGCGAGCCCACCGCGCCGGCGCACAGCAGCACCTCGCTGCCCGCGCCCGCCCACTCCAGCACCCCGTCCCGGACGTACTCGACACCGAGACACCGGCCGTCGCGCACCGCCAGCAGCCGGACCTCAGCACCGGTGTGGACAGTCAGGTTGGGCCGGTCCATCGCGGGACGCAGGTACGCCGTCGCCGCGCTTTGCCGTCGCCCGTCCTGGATCAGCAGGTCGTGCAGGCCGGCCCCGAGCAGTTCGCCGTCGTTGAGATCGGCGGCGACGCGGTGTCCGGCCCGCCGCGCGGCGTCCACGTGTGCGAGGCTGAGCGGGTGCGGCTCGGCGATCGGTTGCGGCCGAAGCGGGCCGCCCCGGCCGCGATACGACGGATCGCCCGCGGGCACGTCCTCGGACCGCCGGAAGTACGGCAGCACGCCGGCGTAGTCCCAGCCTTCCGCGCCCGCCGCGGACCAGCAGTCGAAGTCGCCGCGGCAGCCGCGGAGGTGCGCCATGACGTTGATCGAGCCGCATCCGCCGAGCACGCGACCGCGCGGGGCCGGGACAGCCCGTCCGGTGGCCGCCTGCACGGTGGTTTCCCAGCCCCAGTCCGCATCGCCGCCGAGCAGACCCGGCCACGCACCCGGATCCTCGACGTCCGGCCGCCGCTCGTCGCCGCCCGCTTCGAGCAGCAGCACCGAAACGTCCGGATTCTCCGAAAGCCGGGCGGCGAGCACGCATCCGGCCGTGCCGCCGCCGACCACCACGTAGTCGAAGGAAACCATCAGAGCCCGACCACGACCGTCTTCAGCTCCAGGTACTCGTCGAGGTTCTCCTTGCACGTCTCCCGACCCCATCCGGACTGCTTGTACCCGCCGAACGGCAGCGCGGCGTCGACCGCCTGGTAGCAGTTCACCCAGACCTGCCCCGATTCCAGCGCCGCGGCGACCTGGTGCGCCCGTCCGACGTCCTTCGTCCAGACCCCCGCGCCCAGCCCGAAATCGGTGTCGTTGGCCAGCTCCAGCACCTCCTCGTCGGTGTCGAAGGGCACGACCGTCAACACGGGGCCGAAGATCTCCTCGCGCGCGATCCGGGAGTCCCGCGCGACGTTGGTGAGCACGGTCGGCTGCACGAACCAGCCCTGGTCGCCCCAGGCTTCCCCGCCTGCCGCTACCTCGACACCCTCGGACCGCCCGATGCCGAGGTAGCCCAGCACTTTCTCGCGGTGTTCGGGCGAGATCATCGGCCCCATCTCGGTGGCGGGATCGAGTCCCGGGCCGAGTTTGATGCTGCGCGCTCGGTCAGCCAGGCCCGCCACGACTTCGTCGTACACGCTGCGGTGCGCGTACAGCCGGGAGCCGGCGATGCAGCTTTCGCCCTGACAGGAGAAGATCGCCAGCCCCGCAGTCGCGATCGCGGCAGGCAGGTCAGCGTCGCCGAAGATGATGTTCGGTGATTTCCCGCCGAGTTCGAGGGAAACCCGCTTCAACGTGTCGGTCGCCGCCCGCGCGATGGCTTTGCCGGTGGCGACGGATCCGGTGAAAGTGATCTTGTCGACCCCGCGGTGCTCGACCAGCGCCGCCCCGGCAGTTTCGCCGTACCCGCTGACATAGTTGAAGACGCCCTCGGGAATTCCCGCTTCGAGCACCAGTTCGGCCAGCCGCGCGATCGACAGCGGCGTCTGCTCGGCGGGCTTGACCACGATGGTGTTTCCGGTTGCCAGCGCCGGAGCGAGCTTCTTGACCGCCATCATCAACGGCAGGTTCCACGGCACGATCGCGCCCACCACACCGACCGGCTCGCGGCGGGTGTACGCGTGGTACGGGCCGCCGAAATTCGTCGGGAACGACACCGGGATGGTGTCGCCGGTGATTTTCGTCGGCCAGCCCGCGTAATAGCGCAGGATCTCCACCGAGAACGGAACGTCCACGAAGCTCGCCTCGGTGATCGGCATCCCGACGTCCAGCGCTTCGAGCGCGGCCAGTTCGTCCGCGTGCGCTTCGACGAGATCCGCCAAGCGCCACAACAGCTTTCCGCGCTCCTGCGGCGTCATCAGCCGCCACGGCCCGGTCAGCGTGGCGCGAGCCGCCGACACCGCGCGGTCCACATCGGACGCGTCCGCCGCCGGCGCGTCGACCAGCACCTGGCCGGTCGAGGGGTCGCGCACCGCGAGGCTCTGCCCGGAACGCGCCTCGACCCAGTCGCCGCCGATGAGCATCCGGCGGGCCTTCTCGACGTTCGCGCGAAGGGCCTCGGGCAGGGTTTCCGTCGTTGTCGCCATGGTTTCCGTCCTTCTCGGCAGTGGGAACCGGGGGCGCGGCCGCTGCCGCGCCCCCGGCGGATCAGGCGGGCTGCGCGGTCTTGCGCGGCGCGGTGAAGTTCTTCATCCGCGGGAACACCTCGCGGCCCATGCGCTTGATGTCCTCGACGTAGTCCGGGAAGATCAGCATGTAGCCCGCGACGTCGATCTCCGCCCATTCGTCCAGCTGGCGGGCGATGCTCTCCGGCGACCCGGTGATGAAGTCCGTCGACATCTGCACCGAGCCCTTGCGGTCCATGCTGGCCAGGATCTCCGAGGTGCCGCCCTCCGCGGAGTCGGTGAGCGCGCCGCCGATCATGTACTCGATCGCCTTCATGTCGGCGTTGTCGACGTAGTTCTGCAGCTTCGCCTCGGCCTCCTCGTCGGTGTCGGCCATGACCACGCCGAGCGCCACGTACGGGCGGATGGTGCGCCCCGCCTCGTCCATCTGGCCGTTGAACCGGTCCACGACCTCGCGCAGCGCGTCCTGCCCGCCCCAGGCCAGCCGGAAGGAGTAGTCGGCGTAGCGGGTGGTAAACTTGATCGCGTCGTCGGAGGTCCCCGCGCACACGATGTTCATGTGGTGGTCCGGTTTCGGGCCCATCCGCAGGTCCTCGTACTGGAAGTACTCGCCCTGGAAGTTCGAGACGCCCTTCTCCCACAGCTCGCGCACGACCTGGCAGTACTCGCCCGCGTACTGCCAGCGGTAGGAGTTGTACTCGTAGCCCGGCCAGACCTTCATCGTCTCCAGCTCGCGCGGGTGCCAGCCGCCGGGGACGATGTTGAGCGAGAACCGGCCGCCGCTGATCGAATCGATGGTCATCGCCATCCGGGCCGCGATCGCCGGGTGGATCGCGAGGATGTTCACCGAGCCGACCAGCTTCATGTCGGTGGTGTCCCGGGCGAGCGCGGCCATCTGGGTCATCGATTCCAGCGCGTCGTCCCAGAAACCGGTGGTGCCGCCGTGCCCGCGCAGCGCCGAAAGCGACAGCGCGAAGGAAAACCGTTGTCCTCGCCGGTGGTGATGATCTCCCGCATGTGGTCGTAGGTCGGCGAGTACTGGGGTGCGGTCTCGGACATGATGTATCCGTTGCGGGCGCTCGGGATGAAGATGCCGAATTCCATGTCAGGGATTCCTCTCTTGGTGATCGCGGGGTCGCTACGGCAGCGCGACGGCCGCTTGCTCCACTTCGGACAGTGCGGGGGCCGGGTAGGCGGCTTCGCCGAGCACGACGTGGTCAAGCGTGCTGTCCAGCCCCTGGTCGACCCGCTTGTCCCGCAGGCCGATCGACTTCTCCACGGCGAGCACCACGACGAACGCGCTGGCCAGCCCGAGTACGAGGAACACGAGCACGCCGAGCGCCTGGTGTCCGATGCCGATCGACGCGTGCTGCGGCGCGTACTCCCCGGTGAGGCCGAAATACCCGCCCTGTTTGACGCCGGAGGCGAACACCGCGGTCATCAGCGCGCTGTACACACCAGGACCGAGTGTCAGCGGCACGACCTTGATGTCGTCGAGTCGCCAGCGGTTCATCAGCCGGTATCCGCCGACCACGATCAGCGGCGCGAAGAACGCGGTGAGCCCGGCCTGCCACGGTTTTGCGACGTCGAGCAGCGCGGACACCGCGATCCAGCCCGCGACCGGCGACACCAGCAGGAAGTACGGGCTCTTGCCGACCTTCCACGCGAGCAGGCCGCCGAGCACGGCGAAGGAGAACGCCATCATCAGGTTCGTGACGATCACGCCCATGCCGGTCTCGTTCAGCGTGATGCCGAAGTACCCGGCACCCGGCACCAGATACCCGTTGAGCAGCGCATATCCGCACAGGCCGGCGAGGAACAGGAACAGGCCGGCCACGGTGAAGACCAGGTTGTGCGGCATCGGCGGCTCGCTCGCCCGGCCGCTGAACACGCCCACCCTCGGCTTCGCCCGCCACACCAGCACGAGCGCCCAGCACCCGAGCAAGATGTAGAAAAAGGCGCCGCCGAAGTCGTGCGTGCCCGCGTTCGACAGCGGCCCGACCGAACCGTAGACGAGGTAGCCGGCGAACGGGATCACGAGCGCTCCGAACACCAGCGTGACCACCGAGAGCCCGGCCGTCTTCACCCGCTCGATCACCGAGCCCGCGAGCAGGGCGGCGAAGAACGCGGCGAACAGGATGAACACCGCGAAGAAGGCCTGGAACGAGTCCGCTCCCGGCATGGTCGCCGGATCCAGGTGCTGCGGATAGGTGTTGATG
The DNA here is from genome assembly GCF_006704225.1 of Amycolatopsis sp. Poz14. Lineage (NCBI taxonomy): Bacteria > Bacillati > Actinomycetota > Actinomycetes > Pseudonocardiales > Pseudonocardiaceae > Amycolatopsis > Amycolatopsis sp. Poz14. The sequence goes on along the minus strand of NZ_JACLHD010000001.1, from coordinate 5,602,518 downwards.
CCGGGTCCGCCGAGCCACCAGGATTTCAGCGCCTCGCCGAACGGGTTCGGGACGCCGAACGCCTGCGCGAACTGGGTGTCCCAGATCGCGAACCCGGCGAGCGACATCCCCGCCGCCGCGACGAACGCGGCGACCAGTTTCTGGACGGTCGTGTGCAGTGCGTTGCCCGCCCGGCTCAGGCCGGCGTCGAACAGGAACACCCCGCCGACGGCGAGCATGATCGCGATCAGGCCGACGACGTAGAGGATCGTGGGCACCTGCGCGTTCAGCGATACTTGGTTGTCGTACATGGCTTGGTTCTCCGCTCAGGAAGAGAGCAACAGGTCGAACGGCCGGTCGTACAAGATGCTTTCCACCACCTCCCGCGGAATCGGCAACGGCATGTCCAGATCGGCGACGGCCAGGAACTGATCGGCCGCCTCGCGGGGATCGAACGAGGGAAAATCCGAACCGAAGACGAGCCGGTCGGTCACGTGGCCCTCGATCGCCAGCCGCAGGCCGTTGTACAGCTGCCAGGTCTTGACCGGCAGCGTCGAAACGTCCGCGTACACGTTGGGGTTCTTCATCATCAACTCGACCGCTTCGTGGGTCCACGGCTTGCCGAAGTGGGCGAGGATGATCTTCGTCCCGCGGAACTCCCGCGCGACCTTGTCCAGCAACATCGGATAGGCGAATTCGTTGCAGCCGTCCGGGGCGAACACACTCGCCTGGTGGAACATCAGGAAGATCCCGAGGTCCGCGGCTGTCCGGTAGACCTCGAACGCTTCGGCGCAGTGCGGGTGGAAGCCCTGGTACGGCGGGGAAAGCTTTACCCCCTGCAGCCCGTGCGTCTCGACCGCGCGGCGCAGTTCCGCGGCCGCGCCCGGCCGGGTCGGGTCGACGCTGCCGACGCCGATCGCCCGGTCGCGGTTGGCCTCGAAGTACTCGCCCACGTAGTCGTTCGGCACGTGCATGCCCATCCGGGCGACCTGGAGGCCGAGCACCAGGAACCGATCGGCCCCGCTGGCCCGCATGACCCGGCTGTGCTCGTCGAGGTCGGCCTCCCCGAACCCGGGCCGCCCCACCAGTTCGACGCCCCGCTCCGTCCACACCGGACCGAGGTGTTCCGGCCGATAGACGTGCGTGTGCCAGTCGGTGAACGGACGATCCGGCATGTCAGGCCGTCCCGTCGCCCGGGCGGACAGCGATCGCCTCGATCTCGACCCGGCAGTCGCCGGCGATCCCGACCACGAACGTCGCGCGCGCCGGGAACGGACCCGGGGCGAACACTTCGGTGTAGGCCTCCCAGAATTCCTTGCGATAGGAGTCGTCCGCGAGGTAGCAGGTGGTCTTCACGATGTCGGACAGGCCGCACCCAGCGGCTTCCAGGACGCCCTTGATCTCGTCGAGCGCGATCCTGGTTTCGGCGGCGATCGACTTGGCATCGTCGCAGCGCCGCAGCGTTTCCAGGTCGAGCGCCATCCCTCCGGCGAAGACGAGGTCGCGGGTCGCGACGCCGGGGTTCATGCCGTAGCGGGGGTAGGGCAGGTTTTCCGGGTTGAGGTATTCCGGCACGGGTTCTTCCTTCCCTCGGCGCGGTCAGCTGGCAGCGGTCAGCGAGGTGTCGAGCTTGCGGATCTCCGGCATCACCTCGCGGGCGAACAGCCGCAGCGACCGGTCCACGTCCGGTGCCGGGATGCCGGGGAAACCCATCTGCAGCAACCAGTTCTGGATGCCGTGCGACCGGGTGAGCCGGGTCATCCGCTCCAGGACGCTGTCCGGCGAGCCGATCATCAGGTGGTCGCGCTCCATCAGCAGCTCCCACGGATCCATTTCGCGGTAGCGCGGGTCTTCCGGGTCTTCGTCGGCGTCGAGCCACACGCCGATGCCGCGGACCCGGCAGAGGAACTCGAAGAACTCGACGATGCCTGGTTCGGCGATGCGCCGCGCCTCCTCGTCGGTTTCGGCGATGCAGCACAGCCGCAGCACGCCACAGCCCTCGCCGAGAGCAGGCGTCCGCCCGGTCGCCGCCGCGGTCTCGGCGCGGTAGGTCTCGAAGAGGTTCTTCAGCACCTGACCGCTGGGATACCAGGTGATCGGCCGCAGTCCGTTGCGCGCGGCGTGCGCGAAGCCGGTCATCGACTCGGTGACTGCGAACTGCGGCGGCGTCGGACGCTGGAACGGCTTGGGGGTCATGCCGAACGCCACCAGTTCGTCGTTCTCCCCGACCCAGCCCTGCGGCATGGGCGCGCCCGGCGAGTGGATGAACTTCGTGCCCGGCTCCGGGAAGGTGTAGCGCTTGCCCCTCCAGCTGAACGGATCCTCGGTCCAGATGCCCCGGACGATCGCGAGGTTCTCGTCGAAGATCTCGCGGCTGTTGTCCGAGCCGTTCCACCGGTTAGCCTGCGGGTTGAGGTTCATCACCTCGATCGGCAGGATGCCGCGGCCGAACGCGACGTCGAGGCGGCCCTCGCTGAAGTGGTCGAGCACGGCGAGGTCCTCGGCCAGGCGCAGCGGATGCCAGAGCGTGAGCGAGACCGCTGCCATGCCGAGCCGGATCCGCTCGGTCCGCGCGGCCAGGTCCGTCGCCAGCACGACCGGGTTCGGGCTCGCGTCGCTGCCGTCGGTGTCGAAGTGGTGTTCGCCGAGCCAGATCCGGTCGTACCCCAGTTCGTCGGCCATCTGCGCGTGCCGGCGCGTTTCGCGCATGATGTCGTGCCAGTCCTGCGTGCCCGAGCGGTTCGTCAGCGCGTAGAGCAGATCCAGTTCCATGCTCACTCCCGTTCTCCGTGTCCAGCGGACGCTTAATGATTCCGACTAGTCGGTACTTACGACAGTCGGTGATCGGCGTCACCATGGATTCACTCATGAGACCGGGCTGCCGCGCCTTCGTACGAGTACCCAACCGCTACGTATTCTGCTCTGCGTACGTAGCCCGGAAGAGTCCGCTGACCTGCTATTCCAGCGCTTTGAGCAGGCGCGGGAGAACCCGGGCGAACGGGGCGAACAGGTCCATTCGGCGCGCGTCCTCGACCGCGGCCCACACGTGCTCGTCGTGTTCGTCGGACAGCGTCGCCGAGTAGTCGGGCGCTTCGGCCGACTCAGCCAGGATGGTCGTGTAATGCCATTCGCCGGGCACGACCTCATCCACGTACCGCGCGAGCGGCCGCCATCCGTCCGGCAGTCCGCCCATCTCCTCGGCGAACTCCCGCACGGCGGCCTCGAGCGCCGTCTCGCCCGCCAGCAGCGCCCCTCCCGGGATCGACCACTGGCCGCGGCCGCCGTGCACCCAGCCGGCGCGGCGCACGAGCAGCATCCGGCGCGGCGGCCGGGTCACGACGAGGATCCCCGCCGCGCCGTAGCGGCCCCAGCGGCGCCGACCGTCCGCGGTTACGAACCATTCGTCCGGCACGGGCGTTCCTTCCGCCGGGCTAGACGCACATTTCGCCGAGCCGCAGCGTGTGCCCCATCCGGTCGCGCTTGGTCCGCAGGTAGGCGACGTTGTCGACGGTGGCCGGTATTTCCAGCGGGACCCGGTCGAGCACGGACAGCCCGTAGCCCGCGAGCCCGGCGAGCTTGGCCGGATTGTTGGTGAGCAGCCGCATCGACCGCACGCCGAGGTCGGCCAGGATGTGCGCGCAGGCGGAGTAGTCGCGAGCGTCGGCCGGGAACCCCAGCTGGAGATTCGCGTCCACTGTGTCCGCTCCGGCGTCCTGCAGTTCGTACGCGCGCAGCTTGTCGAGGAGGCCGATTCCGCGGCCCTCGTGCCCGCGGACGTACACCACCACTCCCCGGCCGGCTCGCGCGACGGTCTGCAGCGACGCCTGCAGCTGCGTCCCGCAATCGCAGCGCAGCGACGTGAAGACGTCCCCGGTCAGGCATTCCGAATGGACCCGGACCAGCACGTCCTCGCCGTCGCCGAGATCGCCGAACACCAGCGCGACGTGCTCCCGGCCGTCCAAGACCGAGCGGTACCCGATCGCCCGGAACATCCCGAACGCGGTCGGCATCCGGGTGGCCGCGGCTCGCTCGACCTGCGTTTCCGTGCGGCGCCGGTACGCCACGAGGTCGGCGATCGAAATCATCGCGAGCCCGTGCTCATCGGCGAACCGGCGGCATTCCGGCCCGCGCATCATGGTCCCGTCGTCGTTGACCAGCTCGCACAACGCTCCGGCCGGCCGCAGCCCAGCGAGCCGCGCCAGGTCCACCGCGGCCTCGGTGTGCCCGCCGCGCTGCAGCACTCCCCCAGCGACGGCGCGGAGCGGCACCACGTGCCCCGGCCGCGACAGGTCGGCTGGAACGGTCGCCGGATCCGCGAGCAACTGGATCGTGCGCGCTCGGTCCCGCGCGGAAATGCCCGTGGTCACGCCGTTCTTCGCATCGACCGTCACGGCATACGCGGTGCCATGCGGATCCTGGTTGACAGAGGTCATCGGCGGCAGGTCGAGCCGGTCCAGCTCAGCGCCCGGCAGTGCGGCGCACACGAAGCCCGACGTATGCCGGATGGTGAAGTGCAGGAGTTTGGGTGTGGCCAGCTCAGCCGCGAAGACGAGATCGCCCTCGTTCTCCCGGTTCTCGTCGTCAAGAACGACCACCGGCCGTCCCGCGCGGACAGCCGCGAGCGCCGCGGCAACGGTGTCGAAGAGGACCTCGCCGCGCTCGGGAGCGAATACGTCCACCATGACCATGCCTCCGTCTCGCTCTCCGCGGATCCGGCTTGCTTGCCAGTACCGACCGGTTAGTATGAACATAACACGGTGGTCCCCCGCAGTCGACCACGCTTCCGCCGGCGCGAAGGAGCAGCAGGAACATGGGAAAATGGTTCGAAGACCTCCCCGTCGGGCACGCATTCGAAACCCCGGCCCGCACCGTCACCGAAGCCGACGTGGTCGCCTTCTCCGGCCTGTCGTGGGACGTGCACGCCCTGCACACCGACGCCGAACACGCCCGCACGACCCCGTTCGGCACCCGGATCGCCCACGGCGCACTGATCCTGTCGATGGCCGTCGGCCTCCGCGCGCGGACCGGGCATTTCGACGACACCCTCCTGGCGTTCCTGGAGATCCGCTCGTGGCAGTTCCAGGCCCCGGTCCGCATCGGCGACACCATCCGGGTCCGGAACGAGGTCACCGAGGCCCGTCGCACCTCCAACCCGAGCCGGGGAGTCGTGACGCAGCGGGTGGAAGTGCTGAACCAGGAGGACACGGTAGTGCAGGCCGGGGAGATGGTGTCGCTGATGCGATGCCGGCCATGAGCCGCTGCGACGTCCTCAGGAAGCCCCATCTGTCACTGGGTTCTCGGCGAACACCGGGCTCGTCGACACGAAGGGCGCGAACTCCATCCGCCGCGTCCTCCATTCTCCGTCGCGTCGGACGAATTCCAGTTCGTATCCGCCGGACAACAGCTGGTTGACCCCGTCGGCGGTGAGCCGGAAGTAGAACACGTCCGTTTTCGCCGTCGCAGTGTCGCCATCCACGGAGATGAGCGGGTTCGTGATGTGGTGATGGCACCGCGGCACCTGGGTCCACACCTTGCGCACCAACGCACGGACTCCGTCGGTTCCGTGCCCTTCGCCGCGGGGCAGCACGTAATCCGCGTCCTCGGACCAGATGCTCATGAACAGCTTCTCGTCCTGCTTGTCGATCCCGTGGCAGTACTTCGCGAGCAGTGTCTTGATCTCTTCGACGTCGAGCGCCCACTGGAGCCGTTCCTCGGCGGTACGAGCCATGATTCCTCCTTCCTGGAAACGACGCCTCAGGCGAACGTCACGACTCCGCGGATGTTCTTGCCCGCGTGCAGATCCGCGTAGCCCTGCGCCACCTCGTCCAGCGAGTAGGTCCGGGTGATCATCTCGTCGAGTTTGAGATCGCCGGCCCGGTACAGGTTGATCAGCCTGCGGACATCCCAGTTCCCGTTGGTCGCGCCGAAGAGCGAGCCCTGCAGCCGCTTCTGGTGCAGGGTCAGCTCGTGCAGGGAGATGGGCGCGCCGACGGCGTCGTGCGGGCCGATCGAGGTGATCACCGCGGTCCCGGCCTTGCGCACCGCACCGAACGCCTGGCGGACGTGGTCGGCACCGAGCACGCCGACAGTGACGATGGCTGAATCCGCGCCCTGTCCGTCGGTGAATTGCCGGGCCAGCTCGGAGGCCTCCTCCGCGGACGCGACGGCGTGCGTCGCGCCGAAGACGGGTGCCTGTTCCCGCTTGAACGCTACGGGGTCTACCGCGATCACGTTCTGCGCACCAGCGAAACGCGCGCCTTGCAACGCGCTCGCACCCAGTCCCCCGATGCCGTACACGATCACCGTGTCGCCTGGCTGCACGTCGGCGACATTAACCGCCGAACCCCAGCCGGTGCTCACCGCGCAGCCGATGAGACACGCCTTGTCCAGAGGGATGTCGTCGTCGATCTTGACGACCGAGTCGAGCGAAGCCGTTGTGTGCTCGGCGAAAGTGGAGATGCCGCAGAGCTGGCCGACCGGTTGCCCGTCGGGCAGGCGCAGCCGGTACGAGCCGTCGGTCCACCGCGGTCCGGCGAGGATTCCCGCGGCGAGGTCGCACAGGTTGGACCTGCCGGTAGCGCACCACCGGCAGTGGCCGCACGACGGGATCGCGGAGAACACGACGTGGTCGCCTTCGGCGATGCCTTTGCTGTTCGGTCCGGCCTTCGTGACGATGCCGGCTCCCTCGTGACCGAGCGCGAACGGGCAGGGATCGAGCGGGGAATCGCCGGTCACGTGGTGGTCGTCGGAATGGCACATGCCGGAGGCGACCATTTTGACCTGCACCTCGTCGGGACGAGGGTCTTCGAGTTCCATCTCGGCGACCTCGAGCGGACCGGGAGACGAGCGGATGACAGCGCCGCGGACCTTCATGGGGAGACTCCTTCTCGCATTGGCTAGAGGCTGTCGACGAGCAGTTCGACACCGCCGAGCGGCGGGCCGGGCTCGCGGGAGACCGTGTGCAGGCAGTCCTGGCATTTGACGACGTCGAACCAGCCGTCCTCGGTCAGCACCGGATAGCCGCGCAGGGCCGCCGAACCGCAGTCCTCGCACGTGCCCGGCACCGGCGTCCGGGCCACCGACAGCGTGGGCTCGGCGGGCCTCGGAAAACGGGTGGGCATGGCTACTCCTTCTCGCGCCGGGTGGCGCGCAGTTCTGCGGTGGCGGCGATATCCACAGCCAGTCCCTCGGGATCGGTCTCCGGGTCGCCGAGCACAACGACGCCGTACTTTTCGGCGGCGGCTTCGACGGTGATGTAGCCGTCGCGGACGTCGCGCCGGACCGCGTCCGGATCGCGCTCGGCCGGTGCGCCGAATCCGCCGCCGGCGTTGGTCAGGTAGCGGAACGTCGCGCCGGGACGGGTCTGCCACGTGCGTTCGCTCGCGTAGTAGGCGTAGACCCCTTGGGGGTCCGGCAGTTTCGTGGCCGGATCGACCACGCCGGCGACCGGCGTCGACGACGCGTAGGTTTCCTTGTCCGTGTCCAGGAACCGCACGTCCGCGCCGTCGCGGTCGAACAGCCACAGCGCGCCTTGCGCTCCGTCGGCGGCCCCGGCCGCGCCGATGCCGCTGGGCCGGCGGAAGCGGAACGGCGCGACCTGGTGGCTCGCGGGTCCGGTCCACACCACGTCCTTCATGATCGCCGCGCCGCCCCGGTGCCGCCCCGCGCCCGCGGTGTCGGGCGCGTATTCCTTGCGCATCACCAGGACCGGGAACTGGGCCTCGATGCCTTCCGTGGCCGGGCTGAGGATGTTGATCAGGTACGGGCTGGCGTGACCTTCGCCGTCGTGGAACGCGTCCGCGCCGATCGGCCCGGTCTCCGCGCCGGCCATGGCCGAACAAGCCCACGGCGTGCCGTCGTCGGCGACGCCGAACGCGTTGTGCACATTGTTGGCGCCGCAGTCGCCGCCGATCCCCCGTTTCCCGAGCACGTCGCCGAGCGCGTCGATGATCGCGGTCATCACGGCATTGGCGACCTCCCAGTAGAAGAAGATCGCTCCGTCCGGCGGCAGGGCGCTGGCGATGGTCCCGGGCGGCAGCACGAGGTCGACGTTGCGGAACGACCCCGAGGTGAAGTGGCCGTTCGGGTCCAGCAGCAGCTTCAGTCCCACCCCGACCGCAGTCTTGGCGTCCAGCGGTCCGGCGTTGACCGCGCTGCGCGCCTGCCGCGAAGACCCGCTGAAGTCGACCTCGACCCGGTCGCCGCGCTTGCGCACGGTGAGCCGGACGACGTATTCCTCGTTGGCGTCGACGGCGTCCGCGTCGATGCTCGCGGTTCCCCGGTAGTCGCCGTCCGGCAGTTCCGCCACCGCCAGGCGCATGCGTTCCGCGGTGGCGTCGCACGCGTACCGCAGCGACCCGAGGTAGGCGTCGACGCCGTATCGCTCGACAGTTTCGGCGATCATCGTCTCGCCGAACCGGCAGCAGCTCTGGATCGTCTTGTAGTCCGGCAGCTGGATCTCGCCGAAGCGCGAGTTGTCGAAGATCATCGAGAAGGTCTCGCGCACGGGCTCTTCGCCGCGGAACAGCAGCCGCGGGCTCACCACGAGGCCGGTCTCGTAGATGTTGTGCTTGTTCGTGTCGAAGCCGCCTGGCGTGATGCCGCCGACGTCGATGACGTGCGCGCGCAGCACGACGAAACTGACGATCCGCCCGTCGTGGAAGACCGGCCGGATGAAGCACATGTCGTTCACGTGCGTGCCGACGCGGGTCGGGTCGTTGCAGATCAGCAGGTCCCCGGGGCGAAGGTGTTCCGGCCCGAACTCCTCGACGGCCGACCGGACGCCGTCCTGCAGCGTGCCGAGGAACACCGTCAGGCCGTTGGTGACCGCGACCATCCGGTAGTTCTGCTCCGGCGGCGCGATGATCGCCGAGGCGTAGTCCATGGCCAGCGCGATGATCGGCGAGAAGGCCCGGTGCAGCAGTCCGGTGGCGACGTGGTCGGCGGTGGCGCGCAAGCGGTTCGACAGCACAGAGGCGGTGAACGGGTCGGCGGTGTAGCGCTCGGCGAACTCGTCGTCGGACAGGTCGCGCAGCAGCCGGGCAGCGGTGCGGCTGGTGGTCATCAGGACTCCTCACGGCGGCGGATGACGATCTCGCCGGCGTTGCCGACGGTCGCGGTCATCGCGGGCGGGACGTAGGTGGTGCACAACGGCTCGCGGATCACGGCGGGGCCGGCGACGAGGTCGCCGAGCATCAAGTCGGCGCGCTCGTACTCGTTCGCCTCGAGGTCCTCGGGGCCGAGGTAGCGAAGCGTGGCGGTCCGGGCCGGGCGCACCGCGTCGCCGCCGGCGCGGCGGGGCGGCACGGGGAATTCGACTTTGTCCGTCGGAACGACCGCGTGCAGGCGGTAGGTGACGCCCATGACGGGGTTCTGCGGGAACCGGTTCCCGCACTTCTGCTCGTAGTGGTCGTGGAAGTTCGCGATCATCCGTTCCACCGCTTCGGGCGTGACCGGCCCGGACGGGGCCGGCACGAACGGCGTGTCCCAGACTTGCCCGACGAGCTGGCCGTCGAACGTCCGCACATACTCGGCGGCGTCCGCGTCGGCGCCGAGCGAATCGCGCATCGCCTCCTCCATGCGCCGGTAGATGGCGTCGATGTCGGCCGCGGCTTCCGGGGTGAGCAGCCGATAGGCGCTGCGCCGGTCCGAGTGCACCTGATCGGTGCTCACCAAGCCGAGCGCGGAGAACAGGCCCGGATGCGGCGGCACGATCACGCTCTTGAGCGGCATCTGCTCGAGCAGCGCGGGCAGCGTCATCGGCCCGGCCGCGCCGAACGCGACCAGCGAGTACTCGCGGACGTCGACCCCGTTCTTGACTACGACCTCGGTGATGCCTTCGACGATGTTGTTGACCGCGGTCTGGTAAGCGAACCGGACCCGGTCGCCGAAATCGAACCGGCACTCCAGGTTCTCGAACGCCTTGCGGGACAACGCGGGGTCGAGACGGGACCGGCCGCCGGCGAACCGCTCGCCGTCGAGGATCCCGGTCAGCAGGAAGATGTCGGTCGTCGTCGGTTCGGCGCCGCCGCGGGCGTAGCAGGCGGGCCCGGGATCCGCGCCGGCGCTCTCCGGTCCGACCTCGAGCTCCCCGACCGGCGAGACCCGGACGATGCTGCCCCCGCCCGCGCCGACGCTGACGATCTCGTTCGAAAGCGTGCTGACCACGAGGTCGTATTCGATGTCGAAGGACGTCTTCACCACCGGCTGGTGGCCGGTGACGACGCTGATGTCGCAGGAGGTGCCGCCGACATCGGCGCAGAGGAGGTCCGGTGCGCCGATCGAGGAGCCCAGGTGCGCACAGGCCATCGTGCCCGCGGCAGGGCCGGAGAACAGGATCCGGGACGGCTGCGCCATCGCCAGCTCGACCGGGGCGAGAGTGGCGGCGCAGTCGGCGAAGCTCAGTTCGCCGGTGAAGCCCAGTTCGGACAGCCCCGCGGCGAGGCGCTCTGAGTAAGAGCCGTAGATGATCTTGCACAGCACGTCGATAGTGGTCGTGGACGCCCGAGCGTATTCGAGCGCCAGCGGCGAGACCTCGCTCGAAATCGAGCACGGGACGTCGCCGAGCACCTCTCGGACCAGCTCGGCGAGCCGACGTTCGTGCGCGCCGTTGACGTACGAGTGGAGCAAGCAGATCGCGACGCCCTCCACGTCGCAGCGCCGCAACACCTCCAGTTCGCGGCGCGCCTGTTCCTCGTCCAGTTCGACGACGATGCCGCCGGTCGCCGACAGCCGCTCCACAACGCCGCGACGGAGGTAGCGCGGGACGATCGGTTTGCCCGCATCGCTGAACGTGCGACGCCAGTGCGGATCGGTGTTAGCCTCCGCGGGCTTCGCGGCGCGGCCCATCTCGAGCAGATCGCGGTGCCCGTATGTGGTGAGGAAGGCGACCTTCGGCAGTTTCCGCGTGAGAATGGCGTTCAGTCCGTGCGTGCTGGCGTGATTGAACGCGGCCACACCGGCGACGCGGGCTTCGGCCGCTCCTCGCAGCACGCCCGAATGGGTTTCCGCGGCGTCGGTCGGGACCTTGATCGTCTCGACCTCGTTCCCGGTCACCCGGACGATATCGGTGAACGTACCGCCCACATCCACGCCGATGAGGGTTTTCATGTGCGCACTCCTTGAGGGATTCGGCAGAAGCGGGAGCGAGAGCACGGGCTTCTCGCGTCGACCGCCGGAAACCGAAGCTAGGCGGATGAGACGCCGGTCACCATCCAGATAGCGAACGGCGAAGTCCCGTTTGCGCGGCAGCCTCCGGATCCGGGCTGTGTCCCGTATCATCTGCGCGAGGTAATCGGCGGATCCGGCGACGAGGCCGGGAGGTGAGCGATGTCGGACCGGCAAGAGATGCCCGTTTCACAGTCGGTGCTGGCTGTCCGCACCGCCGACCCGCAGATCGCGCACGCCGAGCTGCAGAAGCTTTTCGTGGAGCACGAGCTGCAGGTCAGCCGGGACGGACGGCTCGATTTCACCCTCGACGTGGTGCCTTCGGAGTCCTTTGTGTTCGGCCGCATGGGATTCGGGGTCGAAATCTGTTTCGAAGCGCCGCCGATGGAGTCGGCTTACCAGATCAACATTCCGCTGCGCGGCACGTGCGTGCTGGACCAGCACGGCCGGAAATGCACCGCGGAGGCCGGCCGGCAGGGCGTGGTCATGGATCCCGTCGCACCAGTGTCCTATCGCTGGGACGAGGTTTCCCGCCAATTCGCCACAAAACTGCCGCGGCAGCGGTTCGAAGCGCACGCGGCGAGGCTCGTCGGCGCCAGCCGGGCCGAGACGATCGAATTCGAGCCGTGTTTCGATCTCACGAGCGAAGCGGGCCAGTCGGTGATGGCCACGATGGACTTCGTCTTCGCCGAACTGTCCCGCCCGGGCGGCCTCGCGGCGATTCCCTCCGCGCGGAGCGAACTCGAATCGCTGCTCATGACCCAGCTGCTGGCGGTGGTCCCGAACCAGTACACCCCGATGTTGAACCAGCCGGGCGGGAGCGGTGCCGACCGGGCCGTGCGCGACCTCGTCGACCGCATCGAACGCGATCCGGCGGCCGTTCGCGACACCGCGGACCTGGTGGCGATGTCCGGTCTCGCTCCTCGCGCGCTGCAGCTCGCCTTCCGCGAGCACGTCGGGACCGGGCCGATGGCCTTTGTGCGGGGCGTCCGCCTGGACCGGGTCCGCCACGATCTGCTCAACGGCCGGGGTTCGGTCACCGAAGTGGCCGCGACGTGGGGCTTCCACCACCCGGGGCATTTCGCCCGGCACTATCGCGAACGCTTCGGCGTCAGCCCTTCGGAGACCCTGCGCTCCCCCTGAGCTCGGTGATCAGTACGGGTCGGCGAACGAGCCGTCGAGTCCGATCACCGTCGTGCGCGTCTCCAGGTACGGCTCGAGCGCGCCGACGCCGTTCTCGCGGCCCCAGCCGCTCGCCTTGAACCCGCCGTAGGGCAGCGACCAGCGGACGAACGAGTAGGTGTTGACCCACACCGAACCCGCCTCGATCCGGTTGGCCACCCGGTGCGCGCGGGCCAGGTCACGCGTCCACAGCCCGGCGGTCAGGCCGTACTCGGTGTCGTTCGCCATCGCGACCGCCTCGTCCTCGTCCTCGAACGGGATCAGCGCGGCGACCGGGCCGAAAATCTCCTCCTGGGCGATGCGCATCGTGTTCGCGACGCCGGCGAAAACCGTCGGCTGCACGAAATACCCCTCAGCGAGGCCGTCGTCGGCGATCCGTTCGCCGCCTGCCACCAATTCCGCACCCTCGCGCGCGCCGAGTTCCACATAGGACAGTGTCTTCGCCAGCTGCTCCGCGTGCGCCTGCGGTCCCATCCGGACCGCCTCGTCGTGCGGCAACCCGACCCGGACCCGACCCGCACGGACCCGGAACTCTTCCACCACCCGGTCGTACAGCTTGCGGTGCACCAAAACCCGCGAACCCAGCGCGCAGCTCTGCCCGCACAACCGCCAAGCCGACGCCGTCGCGGCGTTGAGCGCCTGCTCCACATCCGCGTCGTCGAACAGGATGTGCGGCGCCTTTCCCCCGAGTTCGAACGTGAACCGTTTGAGATTGCCCGAGCCCTCGCCCAGCATCCGGCGTCCGGTCGCTGTCGACCCCGTGAAGGAGATCTTGTCCACGTCCGGATGCGCCACCAGACGCGCCCCGACCCGCGCGCCGGTGCCGTTCACGACGTTGACCACGCCGGGCGGGAATCCCGCCTCGTCCGCGATCCTCGCCAGCAGCAGTGCCGACACCGGCGTCTGCTCGGCCGGTTTCACCACCACGGCACAGCCGGCGGCCAGCGCGGCCCCGAGCTTCAGGCAGGTCGCCAGCAGCGGCGCGTTCCACGGCACGATCGCCCCTACGACGCCAACCGGGACCTTCGCGGTGAACGCGTGCACCGAATCGTCGAACGGGATCGTGGTGCCCTGCGTCTTGTCCGCCAGCGACGCGAACCAGTGGTACCACTGCACTTGCGCGGGCAACGACACGCGAAGATCCGTGACCGGAGTGCCGGTGTCGCGGCATTCCGCCTCGATCAGCTCCGGAAGCGCGTCCCGGAACAGGTCAGCGAACCTTCGCAGCAGCGCCGCGCGTTCGTGCCCGGGAGTCCGCCGCCACGCCGGAAACGCCGCGCGCGCAGCCTCGACCGCCCGGTCGACGTCCGCCGCACCGCCCGCGGCGACGACTGCCCACGGCCGTCCGGTGGCCGGGTCGATGCTCTGGATGGGCTCGCCGTCGATCGCGGCGACCCATTCGCCGCCGACGTAGAGCCGGTCGAATCTGCGCAGCTCGGAATGTGGCATGCCAGTATCCCTACGGAGTCGCCGCGCCGGGTGTCAACGAATCCCGGTTCGGTTTCCGGAAAGCGGCGCTTCGGATTTTTTCAATTCGCCGCCGGAGTCTCGAGCGCCAGCCCCGGAACGGAGGCTTCCCACGCGAGCACACGTCCGCCTCTCGCGGCTGTCACAACCACTGTGGACAGGTCCGGTCCTGCGAAACACACGTTGGTGGGGAAGGATTCTCCGAGCCGGACGTAGTCCCACTCGCCGCGCGGAGACAGGACGGCAACCGCATCTGCCGTCGTCGCCGCTATCCACATCGAGCCGTCTGCCGCCAAGGCCACCCCGTCGGGCTTTCCCTCGGGCAAGGTCGCGATCTCCCGCACCGGGCGGACCCCGCGTCCCGCCACCTCGAGCGCGACCACGGCGGCGGTGCGGGTGTCGGTTACATACAGGAGTTCTCCGTCAGCGCCGAAACACAGTCCGTTCGGGTGCGGAAGGTGTTCGGCGATCAGTTCCAGCTCGCCAGAGACGGTGTCGTAGGCCCATACCCGGCCGTATGCGCCAGCAGGATCCGGGGCGGCGGGCATCAACCGGCCGTAGGGGTCGGTGAACCACAGCCGCCCGTCCGGGCCGAACGCGCAGTCGTTCGGCGCCTGAAGGCCAGGCAGGGCCAACGGAGCGGTGACCGTGTCGTCACCGTCGACGACTTGGACGCCGGGGACGGCTGCCCGCTCCGATTTCGACTCCATGACCCGGGCGCCGTTCTGCACGACCCACAACCGGCCCGCGCCGTCGGCGGCCATCCCGTTCGGCCCGCCGCCCAGTTCGGCCCGCACTTGGAATCCGCTGCCGTCCAGACGTGCGCGGCACACCGTTCCGCGGTTGATCGACACGAAGTCGACGTGCTCGCCCTGGGCGACCGGGCCTTCGACGAACCCTGCTCCGCGCGCGAGCACGCGCCACGCCGCCCCGCTCACAGGTCCAGCACCAGACGCGGCCCGAGCGAACGCGACACGCAGAGCATCATGCATTCGTTCGCCGCCCGCTCCTGCTCGGTCAGCAAGGAATCCCGGTGGTCCGGTTCGCCTTCGAGCACCGGCGTTTCGCAGGTGCCGCACGTGCCTTCCGAGCACGAGTACAGGACGTCGATTCCCGCTTCTTCCACGACGGACAACACCGACCGCTCCGGCGGCACGGTCAGGGTGAGCCCGCTCTGCGCCAGGTGCACCGTGAACGACTCCGCGCGGACCGGTTCGGCGAACTCCTTGGGCGCGAACCGCTCCACGCGCAACGACCCGGCGGGCCACGACGCGCAGTTCCGCTCGACGGCGTCGAGCAGCGGCTCGGGGCCGCAGCAGTAGACCAGCGTGTCCGGTCGCGCGCTGCCGAGCAGAGCGCTGAGGTCCAGCAAGCCGGTTTCGTCCTGCGGCAGCACCGAAACCCGGTCGCCGTACGCGGACAGTTCGTTCAGGAAGGCCATCGAGGACCGGCTCCGCCCGCCGTACGCCAGATGCCAGCGCGCACCGGCGCGGTCGGCCGCCGCGATCATCGGCAGGAGCGGCGTGATGCCGATTCCGCCCGCGATGAACTGGTACCGAGGCGAGCGGTCGAGCGCGAAGTTGTTCCGCGGTCCGCGGATCCGGAGCACGTCGCCTGCCTCAACCTTGTCGTGCAGGTGCTTCGAACCGCCCCGGCCCGACTCTTCCCGCAGGATCCCGACGCGGTAGACCTCTCGGTCGCCGGGCGAGCCGCACAGCGAGTACTGCCGGGCCGTTCCGTCCGGGAGCAGCACGTCGATGTGCGCACCCGGTTCCCACCGCGGCAGGAGTTCGCCGTCAAGCGGGCGCAGGGTCAGCACCGTTACGCGTTCGGCCGCCGTCTCGCGCCTGGTCGCGCGGACCTCGATCTCCCGGTCCGGCCCGGTCCTGCCCGCCTCCGGTTCGACACGGATGTCCATGATCCTCCCTGAGCTCAACTCCGGAAGATACTACATCCTTGAAATACTTGCCGAAACCAGGGACAGGCGATTCTTTGGAAGATCACTTCATCGTCGAAGGAGATAATTTTCCCTCCACGGAGCCCAGGAGGCCGCGCAGCGACGCGTGGAGCTGCGTCCGGTCGGCTGGGTCCATGCCGTCGAGGATCTCGCCGCACAGCGAAACGATGCGGTCGAACGCGGGCTCGAACACGTGCAGCCCCCTCGCGGTCAGCGAAACGAGGGCCACGCGCTTGTCGTCGGGATCCGAACGCCGGGCGATCAGGCCGCGCCGCTCCAGCGCCGACAGCCGCGCAGTGACCGCGCCCGGCGTGATGATCAGCGCCCTGGTCAGCTCGGTCGGCCGGACCTCGAACGGGACTCCCTGCCGGACCAGTGCGGCGAGCACCTCGAACTCGCCCATGTTGAGGTCGCACTCCTCCAGGCCCTGCGACAGCACCTTGTCGAAAAGCCCGGCCGTGCGCTTCAGCCGTCCCCACGCCTCCAAGGGTTCCGTGTCGATCCCCGGGCGCTGCTCCGCCCACTGCGCACTGAAACCGTCGACCGCATCCATGGCGAGAGGATAGCCTGCTTTCCCGCGCGGACCACGCAGGCTCAGGCGATTGAGCCGCGAGCGCGACGATGATAGTTTAACTTGGAAATTTCACCTCACCGGCGCTTTGCTGCCGGATAGGCCGCCGCTCTTCGGCGACTCCCGCGGCCCGACGCCGATTCAACCGTGAAAGAAGGTCACTCCATGCCGGACATCCGATCCATCCGCGACGTGGCGGACATCGTCGAGGGCGTGGAATGGAGTGCGCTCCCGGACCACGTCGCCGAGGCGGCCGAGCGGAACACGCTCCACGTGCTGGGCACGACTTTCCTCGGCCTCGACCGGGACATCAGCAAGCGGTCCCTCGGGTACGCGCGCAACGCCGCGCCCGGCAACGCGACCGTGATCACCCTCGGCGCGACCGTCGCACCGGCCGACGCAGCTTTCGCCAACGCCACCGTCTGCCACGCCGACTTCCGCGACGACGCGCATTCGCACAGCCAGTCCCACCCCGGCGTCACCGTCATCCCGGCGGCGCTCGCCGCGGCCGAGATCCTCGGCCAGCCGCTGCCGCCCGGCACGATCGGGTCCGCGGTCGTCGCGGGGTACCAGGTGATCGGACGGCTCGGCCGCCTCGGCGCGATCACGTCCACCGAACGAGGGTTCCGGGCCAGTTCGATCTACACCGTCTTCGGCGCGGCCGCGGCCGCCGCGCGCGTGCTCCGCCTCGACCGCGGCGGGCTGGAATCGGCACTGGGCCTGGCCGCGCAGCAAGCGGCCGGACTGAACCAGCCGTACTTCGACGGAACCGACGACTGGATCCTGCTGCCCGGATTCGCCGCCAAGGCCGGCGTGACGGCGGCGCTGCTCGCCCGCGAAGGCATCGTGGCCGCGCCCCGCATCCTCGAAGGCGAGATCGGCTTCTACCGCGCCTACGCGGACGTCGACCTCGCGACCGTCGTCCCCGAGGGGGTCCCGGACTGGGAGATCGAGACCACGCGGCTCAAGACCATGCTCACTTGCGGATGGAACCAAGCGACCGTCAACGCACTGGTCGGCGCGGGCGTGAAGTGGGAAGAAGTGGATACCGTCGAAGCGATCCTCAGCCCGGAGGCCGGGGAGTTCCCGGGCGTCGCCAACCACGGGCCGTTCACCACCTATACCGGCGCGGTGCTCTCGCTGCCGTTCGCGATCGGCTCGCTGCTGTGGAACGGCCGCCTGGACTCCACGAGCGTCGCCGACGTAACGCGCCCGGAGGTCGAAGCCGCCGCTGAACGGGTGACCATCCGGACTCGCGAAGACTTCCACGGCTACGACACCGAGGCGGTCGTGCATTACCGCGACGGCCGGAGCGAAACCCTGCATGTCGACGGCAGCAAGGCGCAGTGGCTGCTGACCGTCCCCGAGGTCAAGGCCGCGCTCGAGGAAAAGTTCGCGGTCGCCGGACTCGACCAGAGCCTCGTCGGCGAGCTCGCCGCCGCCGTCCCGGGTCTGCTGTCTGGCACCTCGGCAACGCCGGTGCTGGACGTGCTCGGACGGCCGCTCTGAGATCGAGGGCGGCCCGGGATTTCGGGCCGCCCTCGGCCGGCTTCAGCTGTCCAGCCCGAGCAGATCCGCATAAGTCGGCATGTGCGCAGTCAGCCCGCCATCGGCGACAAGCACTTGCCCGGTGACGAAACGCGACTCCGGACCGGCGAGGAACGCCACCACATCCGCAACCTCGTCGGCCCCGGCGGAGATCGGCAGCACCTGATGCGCTTCGAGCAGGCGGCGCTTCTCCGGCGACATCCCGGTTCCCGCCGCGCGCCGCACCTGGATCAGACCAGGAACGACCGCGTTGCACCGGATGCCGTCGCGGCCGTTCTGCGTCGCGACCGTCCGCGTCAACTGGACGACGCCCGCCTTCGCTGCGCCGTAGGCGCTCGCGGTCAGATCGCCGAGCAGACCCGACGCCGAAGAAGTGTTCACGATGCTTCCCCCGCCGCGCGCGACCATCGCGGGGATCGCGTGCTTGCAGCCCAGCATCTGCCCGCGAAGGTTGATCCGGAGGGTCTCGTCCCAATGGTCGGCGGACGCGTCGGCGATCAGGCCGTCTGAGCGCACCAGCTGCATCGCCGCGGCGTTGTTGTGCAGGATGTCGAGACCGCCCCACCGGCGCACCGCCTCGGCGACCGCACCGGCTACTTGGGACTCGTCGCCCACGTCGCAGCCGATCGCCGCGGCCGTCCCGTCCGCCGCCTCGATTTCCGCGGCCCGTTCGGCCGCACCGTCGGAGTCGATGTCCGCGAGCAGCACCTTCGCTCCGCGGCGCGCGAATCCCTTCGCGCACGCCGCGCCGATGCCGGTCGCCGATCCGACGACGAGCGCGACCTTGCCTGCCAGAAGTCCATTGTGGTCCATACGGCGATACTACGTCGTTGAAGTAGTTCCCGCGGAAGCCAGTCAGATACCGAATGCAGGCATCAGCAGAACGCTTGAAAGAGCCAGAAAATACCGGGCCAACGGTTGACATCGCGACACCCGGGAGTCATGCTGACCAAACTTATTCAGTGTTGAAACACTCGTCGACGAGGCAAGGTGAAGCAGCCGTGGACACCGTGGTTCCGGACCTGATGAAAGTGCCGCAGGAGACGTCTTTCGACGACGTCGGCCGGCTTCTGCGAGCACGAGACCTCGCGCCCCTGCCTCGCGACGCGGCGCGCCCGGTGCTCGGAAACGCGCTCGTCTCGCTGCACGGTGCCGCGCACCGGCAGCGCCGGATCTCCGAGAACAAGCTGTTTTCGCCCGACGCGTTGCGGCGGTACGAGGAGGACATTCTCGAGCCGTCCGTCCGGGAAGCGTTCGCCGCGCTTTCGGCGCTGCCCGAAGACCCGGAGCGCGCGGCCGTCAATCTCCCGGCGTTCGTGACCGAACTGATCCTCAACATCAGCATCGCGCTGATCGGCATCGACAGGCGCGGCGAGGCGGACCGGAAGCGGATCTACGAGTTCATCGACCCGCTCATCGCCGCGCACGAGATCGAATGGTCCACGGAGGACTCGACGGCGGCGATCGCGCGGGCAGCGGACGCCCAGTCGCGGTTCTGGACCGAATTCCTCGAGCCCGCCTACCGACGTCGCCAGGCTGCGCACCGCGAAGGCGGCTGGACCGAACCCGCCGACCTGCTGAGCGTGCTGGCCTCGCCGGACAGCGGCATCGACGACGACACCGCGGCCCAGGAATGCGCGCTGTACCTCATCGCTTCGGTGTTCACCACGACGAGCACGATCACCAATACCGTCGAACTCGTTTCGGGTTGGTGCGAGGAGCATCCCGCCGACCGCGACCTGGTTCTCGACAGCTCCAGCGATTTCCTCTCCCGGTGCGTCGAAGAAGCGCTCCGGGTGCGGCCGCCCATCAAGCCGCTGCTGCTCCGGCAAGCGACGGCCGACGCGTCGGTGGGCGGCTGCCCTGTCTCGGCGGGCGCGACGGTCGGGGCGAATGTCGCTGCCGCGCACGCGGACCCGGCGGTCTACCCGGACCGGCCGGAGAAGTTCGATCCGACCCGAGCGCCTGCGGTCCAGGTGCGCCGCACCCACTATTCGTTCGGCGACGGCCCGCATCTGTGCATCGGCCGTCCGCTCGTGGTCGGCGACCCGCGCGCGGAAACCGAAGGCGACGCCGCGCACATCGTCCGCGCGTTCTTCGCCGCGGACGTGCGGACCGATCCGTCTCGGCCGCGGCGGTTCGCGTCCACCGCCCGGAAACGCTACATCGACTACCCGGTCACCGTCCGGATCGCGCGCTGATCCGCCATTCCGCCCCTCCCCCGCCACCGGAATGCGAGAACCGCCATGACCTCTCCCCAAGACCTCCAGTACCAGCAGATCAACGCCCGGATGGACCGGCTCACCGCCATCACGCGGTCGCACCGGATCTGGGTGTGGCTGCTCGGTTACCTCTTCGTCTTCGACCTCGTCGACCTCAACACCTTCGCCTACTCGGCGCCCGCTCTCCGCGGCGAGTGGGGGTTGTCCGTCGGTGCCGTCGGCGTCATCACCTCCGCCGGATTCTTCGGCATGTTCGTCGGCGGAGTCACCGGCGGGCGGATCGCCGACCGGCTCGGCAGGCGGCCCGTCATCATCGGGGCGGGCCTGCTGTACTCGCTCTTCTCGCTGGTCAGCGCGATCTCGCCGAACGCGGAGGTACTCGGGATTTCCCGGGTGCTCACCGGGTTCGCGCTGCAGGCGATGACGGGCGTGCTGCTCGTGTACGTCAGCGAGATGTTCCCGCTGGCCAAGCGCGGCCGGTACCAGGCGCTGATGTCCGCGACCGGCCTGGCCGGGATCCCCATCGCGGCCACGGTGTCCCGGCTCATCATCCCGCTCGGGCACGGCAGCTGGCGCTGGATCTTCGTGATCGGCGCGGGCGGTGCGCTCGGCGCGCTCGCCGCGATCCGGCTGCTGCCCGAATCCGCGCGCTGGAGTGCCGCCCGGGCCCGCTTCGGAGGAGCCGACCGGGTCGTATCGCGGCTGGAGTCCGAGGCGCGCGCGGCGGGCGTCGAGCTGGCGGAACCGGTCCTCGTCAGCACGCGGATCGAAAAGACCCGATTCCGCAACCTGCTCGAAGCCAAGTACATCAAGCGGACCGTCGTCGCCTCGGTCATGATGATCTTCTACATCCTTGGTGCGTACGGGTTTCTCTCCTGGGTGCCGACGCTGCTCAACGCGCACGGCATGTCGGTTACCCAGAGCCTGACCTTCTCGCTCGTGCTGTCCATCGCCGCAGTGCCGGGCGCACTGATGGCGTGGCCGGTGATCGACCGCTGGGAACGCAAGAACCTGATGGCGTTCCTGTCGGTGACCATCGCGGTCTGCATGATCGTCTTCGGATTCTTCGCGAACACCGTCACCATTCTGGTATTCGGGTTCCTGATCACGCTGCTGCTCGAAGCCATGACACCGATCGCCTACACCTACCTGCCCGAAATCTTCCCGACCCAGCTGCGCGGGCTCGGGTCCGGCATCGCGAACAGCATGGGCAGGCTGGCGGGCGTGGCGGGCAGCTTCCTCGTCCCGGCGATTTTCGCCGGGCTCGGTTTCACCGGGGTCTTCTCTTACCTGGCCGTCACGATGGTCCTGGTCGCCGTCACCTTGGGATTCTTCGGCGAGCGAACCACCCGACGGCGGCTGGAAGAACTCTCCGCCGACCAGTCCCGCACCGCGGTGGCGACCGGCGACTGATTCTTGTTCTCCGGCACGACATTCGACGAACTAGACAGAAAACGGAGGCGTTCGGTGGCATTGGACCTGACCGGCCGCCAGCGGGCATTCCGCGACGAGCTGCGCGCGTTCTACGCGAAGCACGTCGAGCCCGGCTGGCGGGAACGGTGCGCTGATTTCGAGGAGCTAGGACGCTACCTGCTGGACTGGGAACGCGTCCTCGCCGGCGCGGGCTGGTCGGTCCCGACGTGGCCCGCCGAGCACGGCGGCCGGGACGCGGACGCGGTGGAACGCGCGATCTTCACCGAGGAGACCGCCCGGTTCGACGCCCCGGAGGGCCTCAACCGGCTCGGCAAACGGCTCGTTGCCCCGGTGCTGTGGCAGTACGGCACGCCCGCGCAGCGCGAGCACCTGGAGCGGATCCGGTCCGGCACGGAGGTCTGGTGCCAGGGCTTCTCTGAGCCGGACGCCGGCTCGGACCTGGTGAACATCCGCACCCGCGCGGTGCGGGACGGCGACGAGTGGGTCGTCGACGGGGCCAAGATCTGGACGAGTTTCGCGCAGTTCGCGGACTGGATCATCCTGCTGGTGCGGACCGGCGCGGCGGACAGCCGGGCGGACGGGATCTCGGTGCTGCTGGTCGATCTGCGCAGCCCCGGCATCGAGATCTCGCCGATCCAGACCATTTCCGGCCGGTCGGAGTTCAACGAGGTGTCCTTCTCCGACGTCCGGGTGCCCGTCGCGAACCTGGTCGGCGACGAGAACCAGGGCTGGGCGATCGTGCGCAGCGTCCTTCAGGACGAGCGCGGCGCGGACTACTGCCTAGCCCGCTACAGCGACATCCGGCGGATCCTCACCGACGTCGCGCGCGACGTCTCGGCCGCCAAACCGGCCAGCGCGGTGCACTATTCCCGGCTGGGCACCGACTACGCGCGGGTCTACGCGATCCAGGTGCTGGCCTCCGACCTGCTCGAACGCGGCCAGCGCGGCGAAGCGCCGGAGGGGCTGGAGTCGCTGCTCAAGCTCTACACCACCGAAACCTGGCGGACGCTCGGCGACGACCAGGTGCGGGTGTGGGGCAGCCGGTACTTCGACGGCGGCCCGGCGGAACGCCTGCACGACTACGCCGAATCCCGGCACTACACGATCTCCGCGGGCACCAGCGAGATCCAGCGCAATCTCATCGCGAGCCGGATCCTCGCACTTCCCAGCGGACGCCGGAAGGGGGCGTGACATGGCCTGGACACAGCTTCTCGACTACGGTCTCGCCGGCGAGCACCGGGAGGTGCTGACCGGCTGGGACGAGTTCGTCTCCGCGCTCGTGCCGCCCCGCCCGGAACCGGCCGACGTGCCGGACGCCGCCGCGATGACCAGTACGCTGGCCGCGATCCGGGAGCAAGACTGGTTCGACCTGGCACTCGACCCGGAATTACCGCCTGAGCTCTACTTCGCCGCGATCGCCCGGCTGCACCGCAGGGAGATCGCGCCGCCGGTGCCGCTGCTGGAGGTGTGGAGCGCGCTGCGGATTCTCGGCCGGCTGGACCGCGCGGAGGCTGCCGAGTTGCGCGAACAAACCCTTGCCGGACAGGCAGTTCCGGTGCTGGCGGTGCAGTCGCTGTTCTCGCCGGGCGCAAGCGGCTGGGTGCCGTTCGGAGCTGACACGACAGTCCTCGTGGCCGTCGAGGCGGATTCCGGCGTCGAGTTGCTCGCCGTCGCGCCCGGAAGCGTCGAGTACGAAACGGTCAATGCGCCGGATCCGACATTGCCGTCGGTCGCGGTTCCGGCGCGCGGTGCCTCGCTCGGCAGGCTCGATCAGGCGGCCCTCGACGCGGTGCGAGCCGAGGTGCTGACCGCGCAGGCCGCCGCGATGTCCGGGCAGGCCGAGGCCATGGTGGACGCCACCGTCCGCTACCTCTCCACCCGAGTTCAGTTCGGCGTGCCGATCGGTTCGTTCCAGGCATTGCGCCACCGGGCCGCGGATGTCGCCACCGAGGTGTACGCAGCGCACCGCGTCGGCTTGCACGCCGCGGAACGACTCGCCGGCCACCCCGAACCGCTTTCGCTCGGGCTGCTCGCCAAGGCGTTCGTCGGAGCTGCGGCACTGCGTGCTTCGAGCGAAGCGGTGCAACTCCACGGGGGCATGGGCTTCACCTGGGAGGGCGGCGTCCATTTCGGACTCAAACGCATCATGCATCTCGCGATGACCGGGCCCGCGGTCGGCGAATGCGAGGAGGAGCTCGGCCGCCGCGCCGCCGCCCGGCCCGACGACCTGACCTGGGCGGGCGGGCTCGACGAGGCCCGCGGAACGACTGATACCGAGGAAGGCACGCGATGACGGAAGCAGGAAACCAGGAGCGGGCGGTGGAACTGGCCGACGTCACCGCGATGATCGACCTGCTGCGCGATTCCGGATGGCGGTTCGCGCGGCTGCGGATGGGCGCCTTCGATCTCGAACTCTCCGACGGCACCGAACCGATCGCGCAGCCGGCCGTCGCACTGCCCGTACCAGCGGCCGTGCCAGCCACCGCACAGGCCGTCGAGCCCGCTGCAGTTCCCGCCGCAGAACCCGTCTCCCCCGGCCAGGACGACGCGGCCGAAGGAGTCGTCGTGCGCGCCCAGTCGATCGGCATGTTCTGGCGTTCCCCCCAGCCCGGGGCGCCGCCGTTCGTCGAGGTGGGCGATCGGGTCGAGGAGACCACCCCGCTCGGCATCGTCGAGGTGATGAAGATGATGACGCGCATCGAACCCGGCGTCAGCGGCATCGTCACCGCGATCCACGCCGAAAACGGCGACGTCGTCGAGTTCGACCAGCCGCTCGTCACGATCACCCCGGCCTGAGGCGCGCCGTGATCAACCGACTCCTGGTCGCCAACCGCGGCGAAATCGCGGTGCGCATCATCCGCGCAGCCTTCGACGAAGGCATCGAAACCGTCGCGGTCACCTCACAGGCGGACCGCGACTCGCTGCCCGCGAAGCTCGCCGACCGCGCGGTCGTGATCGGCCCCGCCTCGGCCGGCCGCAGCTACCTCGACGTGACCGCCGTCGTCAGCGCGGCGCTGGCCACCGGCTGCGACGCGATCCATCCCGGCTACGGCTTCCTCAGCGAACAACCCGCGCTCGCCAACGCCTGCGCGGAAAACGACCTCGTGTTCGTCGGCCCCTCAGTCGACTCCCTCGTCCGCGGCGGGGACAAGACCGCGTCGCGCGAACTAGCGAAATCACTGGGCATCCCGGTTTCCGAGGCGGTCGAGCCCGCCGCGGACCAAACGTCCACGGTGGAGCTCGCCGCCGCACTGGGGTATCCGCTCATCGTGAAGGCCGCGGCGGGCGGTGGCGGCCGCGGAATGACCCTGGTGCACACCGACGACGAGCTGCTCGCCGCGATCGAACGAGGCACCCGCGAAGCGCAGGAAGCGTTCGGCGACGGCCGGGTTTTCGTCGAGCGGTTCGTGACGTCCGGCCGGCACGTCGAGGTCCAGATCCTCGGCGACGGCCGGGGCGGCGTGGTCCACCTCGGCGAACGAGACTGCTCGGTGCAGCGGCGATACCAGAAGGTCGTGGAAGAAGCCCCGGCGAGCGGTCTGCCCGGCGGGCTGCGGACCCGATTGCACGAGTCCGCGGTCGCCTTGGGCCGGGAACTGCGTTATCTCGGGGCGGGCACGGTCGAATTCCTCGTGGACGTCGAACGCGGCAGCTACTTCTTCCTGGAGATCAACACGCGCGTGCAGGTGGAGCACCCGGTCACCGAAATGCTCACCGGCATCGACATCGTGCGCGCGCAGCTCCGGCTCGCCCAGGGCGGACCACTGCCCGCGCAGGCCGACATCGAGCTGACCGGCCACGCCGTCGAGGTACGGCTCACCTCCGAGGACCCGAGCCGTTCCTTCCTGCCGACCCCGGGCCGGGTCACCGAATGGGTGGCGCCGCAGGGCAGCGACGTCCGGGTGGACACGCATCTCTTCCCCGGGTACGTGGTTCCGCCCTACTACGATTCCCTGCTCGCCAAGATCATCGCCCGCGGCGCGACCCGCGAGGAAGCGTTCGCCACGAGCGCGCGAGCGCTGCGGCACGTCCGCGTCAAGGGCGTCCAGACCAACCTCGGCCTGCTGGCCGACCTGGTGACCGACCCCGATTTCACGGCAGGCCCGGTCACGACGCGATGGCTGGAAACCGCGTTCATGCCGTCCTGGAAACCCCGCGAGGAGCCCCATGGCTGAGATCCAGTTCTACGACCAGACCTTCCGCGACGGCCAGCAAAGCCTGTGGGGCATGAAGATGCGCGCGCAGCACATCCTGCCGGTCGCGAACGACATGGACAACGCCGGGTTCGCCGGCGTCGAACTGACCGGCACCACGATCCACACCGTGCTCGTGCGCGAATTCCGCGAAAACCCCTACGAGGGACTCGACGCGGTCAGCGCCCGGATGCCGAAAACCCCGCTGCGCGGCGGCATGCGCCCGGACACCGCGGGCTTCACCCTGCAGCCCGACTCGGTGATCGACCTGTCGGTTTCGGTCATGGCCGCGCACGGCATCTCGAGTTTCTGGTTCTTCGACTGCCTGTTCGGGCTCGACCGGATGGAACGGCTCAGCAAGGTGATCGGCGAGCACGGCGCGGAATCCGTGCCGACCGTTTCGTTCGCGCTGTCGGACGTGCACACCGACGAGTACTTCGCGGACAAGGTGCGGCATTTCGCCTCGTGGGAGCACGTCGATGCGATCATGCTCGCCGACGAGGCGGGCGTGCTCACCCCGGAGCGCGCCCGCACACTGCTTCCGGCGATGATCGAGGCGGCCGGCGACGTCCCGATCGAACTGCACTGCCACAACACCACCGGCCTCGCCCCGCTGAACTACCTGATCGGCATCGACCTCGGCCTCACCCGCATCCACACCGCGTCGCGGCCGCTGGCCAACGGCCCGTCGCTGCCCTCGACCGAAGCGATGCTGGAGAACGTCACCGAACTCGGGCACACGACGAACCTCGACGCCGAGGCGCTCGCCCGGGTGGCGCGGCACGTCGAGTTCGTCGGCAAGCGCGAGGGATACCGGCTCGGCGTCCCGGAGGAGTACCGCGTCAAGACCTACTCCACGCAGATGCCCGGCGGGATGATGGGCACGCTGCGCGCCCAGCTCGCCAAGCACGGCATGGAGCACCGGCTGCAGGAGGTGCTCGACGAGGTTTCGCTGGTGCGCGCCGAATTCGGCTACCCGGTGATGGCTACGCCGTTCTCGCAGTTCATCGGAACCCAGTCGGTGCTCAACGTGACCACCGGGACCCGGTACGGCATCGTCACCGACGAGGTGATCCTCTACGCCATGGGCCGCTTCGGCGACCCGCCCGCGCCGATGGACCCGAACGCCAGGGACCGCATCCTCGGCACGAAACGCGCCGCCGAGCTGGCCGGCTGGACACTCCCCCAGCCGTCCCTGCACGAGCTGCGGCAGCAGTACGGCCGGAATCTGTCCGACGAGGAACTGCTGCTGCGCATCCTGGTGCCCGGCCCCGCGGTCGACGCGATGCTCGCCGCGGGCCCGCTCCCGCGCGACTACCCCCGTTCCGACGAACACCCGCTCGTCGCCACGCTGCGCGAAGCCGCCGCCGCGACCACCCGCTGCGTGCGGGTGCGTGCCAGCGGCCTCGACATCCAGCTCAGCCGCTGAAGGAGGTTTCCTGATGGCGCAGACTCCGCTCATCATCAACGCCGCGATCTCCGGATCGCTGTCCAAGAACGTCATGCCGAATCTCCCGAAGGACGCCGAGGACATCGGCCGGATGGCCGTCGAGGTCGCCCAGGCGGGCGCGTCGATCGTGCACATCCACGCCAAGGACGACGACGGCGAGCACACTGGAGAGGTCGAGTACTTCCGGCGCGCGATGGACTACGTCCGCGACGCCGGTTGCGACGTCGTGATCAACCTGACGACCAGCTTCAGCGCCTCCTCGACCGACGACTGGGAGACCCGGTTCGGGCCGGTCACGCTGTCCCCGGAACTCGCCTCCTACGACGCCGGGACAATGAACTTCGGCGACCACGTCTTTTCGAACACGCCAGCGTTCCTGCGCGACCTCGCCAAGAAAATGCAGGAGTACCAGGTGAAGCCGGAGATCGAGGTCTTCGACACGGCACAGATCGGCAACGCCGTGCGGATCGCCGAAGAAGGCCTGATCGACGATCCGCTCTACATGCAGTTCGTCCTCGGCGTCCACGGCGGCGCGCCCGCCACCGCGAAGCAGCTCGTCCACCTGGTCGAGTCGATCCCGCCCGGCACGATCTGGTCGGTCGCCGGGATCGGCCGCCACCAGCTGCCGATGGATGCCCTGGCCATCCTGATGGGCGGCCACGCCCGGACCGGGCTGGAGGACAACTGGTACTACGAGAAGGGCCGCCTGGCGACCAACCGGCAGTTGGTGGAGCGGCTGGCGGGGCTGGCGAAGACGTTCGGCAGGGAAGTCGCGACCCCGGCACAGGCCCGCGAGATCCTGGGGATCGGCTGATGGACAAGTTCCGCATCGAACAACGCGGCGGCGCGCTCGCGGGCATCCTCAACCGGCCCGAGGTGCACAACGCCCTCGACAGCGACCTCCGCGCCGCGCTCGCCGATTTCTGGGACCGGGTGCGGGAGGATCCCGAAGTCCGGGTCGCGATCGTGGCCGGCGCGCCCGGCTCCTCGTTCAGTTCCGGCCGCGACATGAAGGAAACCGCCAAGGCTTACGAAGCCGAACGCCCCGGTGCGGACTGGGAACTCGGCGGCCGCACCGGCTATCCGGCCGATACCCCGCCCGGCAAACCGGTCATCGCCGCGATCGACCGCTACTGCATGGGCGCGGGGCTGAAGATCGCCGCCGAATGCGATCTGCGCATCGCCGCCGCCACGGCGGTTTTCGCCAGTCCGCAGGCGAAAGTCGGCCGTGCCACGGAAAGCCCCCTGTACCTGCGTCGCGCCGGAATCCCGTCCGCGGTCGCGCTCGACATGGTTTTCACCGGCCTCCGGCTCGACGCCGCCGCGGCCCTGCACCACGGGCTCGTGAGCCGGGTAGTCGGACCGGACCGGCTCATGGCCGAGGCCTGGTCGATGGCCGAAACGATCGAGTTCTTCTCCCCCACCGTCGTCGCCGGGCTGAAGACCGGCCTCGACGCCGAACTCGGCGACCTTCCGGCCTCGATGGCGTCGTCGCTCTGGAAAAAGGTCACCGCCATGTACGGCGACACCCCGGACGCCCGCGAAGGCGCGAAGCGCTTCGTTTCCGGCCGATGACCGCGAACCTCGCCGCACGCTTCGAACGCCTGCCCTTCACGAGATACCAACGCAATCTGGTTCTGCTAATCGGCACTGCCTACGCTTTCGATGGTGCCGAACTGGCGGTTCTCACGTTCGCGTTGGCACCGCTGCGGAGCGCGTTCGGGCTCACTGCGGTCCAAGCGGGCCTGCTTGCCAGTGCGACGTTCCTCGGCATGGCTGTAGGGGCCCTGGCCGCCGGGGTGGTGTCGGACCGCATCGGCAGGCGCTCGGTGATCTGTTACAGCATGTACGTCTGGGGAATCGCCAGCCTGCTGGTCGTGTTCGCCTGGGATTTCGGTTCGCTCGCCGGCTTCCGGTTCCTCACCGGTCTGGGCATGGGCGCTGAACTGCCGGTCGCCTTCGCGATGCTGTCCGAGTTCCTGCCGACCCGGAAACGGGGTCTGCTGCTCGGCATCACCAACCTCGCGGTCACGGCCGGCTATCTCCTGATCGGCGCGGTGTCGCTGGCTTGCCTGGCCACGGTGGGCTGGCGCGGCGTCTTCGTGTTCATGGCCGCGCTGGCGCTGTTCGGGGTCGTCGTCCGCCGAGCGCTGCCGGAATCGCCGCGCTGGCTCGAATCGGTCGGCCGCCACGACGAGGCCGATGTGACGATGACGGAAGTGGAGCGCGAGGTAGCGGCGGCGTCGGGCGCTCCGCTTCCCGAACCGAGCACCGACGCCGCGCTGGCGATCGAGCAGCAGGTGCGCAATCCGTTGCGGGTCCTGCTGAGCAAGGCCCACCGGCGGCGCACTCTGCTGGCGTGGGCGATGTGGCTGCTGAACATCGCCGCGTTCTACGGGATCACCACTTGGACCGCGGCGGTGCTGGTCGAGCGCGGCGACAGCCCGCTCAGCGCCATCGGCCTGGTCATCGCGATGTACGTGTGGCAGATCCCCGGCACCGTCGCGGCGTCGTACCTGATGGACCGGGTCGGGCGGAAGGCGGTGTTCGTCGTCTGTCTGCTGCTGTACGCGGCCTGCGCGGTCCTCTACGTGTCCGTCGAATCCACCGCGCTCATCCTCGTTTTCGGTTCCCTGCTTCAGTTCTTCTCCGCCGGGAACACCGCAGCCAACTACACCTACACGCCTGAGCTGTTCCCGACGCGGGCACGGGCGAGCGGGATCGGATCGGCGTCCGCGTGGGGCCGGGTCGGCGCGGTCGCCGGACCGTTGCTGGTGCCCGTTCTTGTCGGTGTCTGGTCCTATGTCGGCGCGTTCGCGGTCTTGGCCGGGATGCTGGCGCTCACCGCGCTGCTGCTGCTCGTCTTCGGCCCGGAAACCCGCAACCGGCAGCTCGAAGAGCTGTCCGAGCAACCGCTGGAGCGCCATGTCTGAGACGGTCGCGGTGGTCGGCGCGTCCCCGCGCAGCTTCTGGACCGCGTGGGCGGTCCGCAACCTCCGCGCGCTCAACCCGGATCTGCGCGTCGTGCCGGTCACCCCGAACTATTCGAACGTGCACGATCTGCCTGCGCTGCCCGACATCGCCTCGCTGCCCGGCGACGTCCGGGCCGCCGTGGTAGCGATCCGCCGGGAAGCGAGCGTCGAAGCGGTCCGGGAACTCACCGCTGCCGGAGTCCCCGACATCGTCCTGGTGTCCAACGGCTTCCGCGAACGCGGCGACGACCTCGGGGCGCGATTGCAGGACGAACTGGTGCGGATCGTGTCCGGCACCGGAACCCGGCTGTGGGGACCGAACTGCGTCGGCTTCGCGGACTTCCGCGCGCAGATCGGGGCGATCGCCGAGCCTGCCTGGACAGAGGTCGAGCCCGGGCCGGTGTCGATCGTCTCCCAAAGCGGTGCGTTGCTGTCCGGCTTCCTCCCCGCGGCCGCGGAAGAAGGCCTCGGCGTGGATTTCTGCGCATCTACCGGAAACGGTGCCGTGCTGGGGCTGCCGGAGGCACTCGACCTCGCGCTCCGGCGGCCGGACACCCGCGTTGTCTGCGGCTACCTCGAAGGCGTCGCCGCCGACCAGCTGCCGACGCTCGTCGCCGCATTCGACTACGCACGGACGGCCGGGAAAAGGATCATCCTGCTCAAGGCGGGTGCCTCCGAGCTCGGCCGGCTCGCAGTGCTCTCCCACACTGCGAGCATCGCCGGAACCGACTCGGTGTTCTCGGAGCTGTTGCGGCAGCATGGGGTACTGCGCGCGGACGGCGTCGACGAGATGATGCGGTTGGCTTCGCTCGCATTGCTGAACGCGCAGGCCGCGGTCTCCGTCCTCGGCAGTTCCGGCGGCGGTGCGGCGCTTTCCAGCGACCTCGCCAGCCGCTACGGGGTGAACCTGACGGTGTTCGCCGACGAAACCGTGGACCGGATCCGGCGGCTCGCCGGGCCGGGATCGTTCGTCGAGAACCCCCTCGACGTCATCGGCGCCCAACGTCCAGCGGGTGCCGACACCGTGCCTGCGGCCGTGTTCTCCGATCCGAACACCGGGCTGGTCCTGTTGCCGTGGAGCGTCCAGTTCCCCGACGGCATTCCGCTCCAGGGGCTGCACACCGCGAACTGGGACTACCTCGCCCAACTGTCCGCGCAGCACCGCATGCCGCTGGTCATCAGCCCGATGGCGTCGGTGCCGGGCACGGACTGGGTACGGGAGTACCGCCGCAGGAACCCGCGGGTCGCCGTCGTGCCGAATCTGCGGCTCACCTTTTCCGCGCTGGGCAAGCTCTTCCCCGCCGAGCCCGAAGCGGTGATCCCCGACGTGACCGCGGACGACCAGGTGCTGAGCGAAGCGGACTCTCGCGGACTGCTGGAGATCGCCGGGATCCCGGTGGTGCGCGGCGTGCGCGCCAAACCTGGCGAAGACCTGGCCGCGGCGGCAGCGGAATTGACCCCGCCGTTCGCGGTCAAGGTGATCGCCCCGGTCGGGCACAAAGCACGGATCGGCGGAGTCGTACTGGGAATCTGCGGCACCGCTGACCTCCCGGCGGCCGCTGCGCGGATCGGGGAAGCCGTCGTCGCGTCCGGGCTGCCCGCCGACCGGATCGAGGGGTTCCTGGTCGAGGAGATGGCCTTCGGTACTGAGGTGCTCGTCGGGACGCACACCGATCCCGCGCTCGGCAAGTACGTGGTCGTCGGTCTGGGAGGAGCGACAACGGAGATCGCCGCGCGCACTCGCACACGCCGTCTGCCACTGTGCCCGGGCGATGCCGAAGAACTGCTCGCCGCCGCCGGGGTGCGCGAGAACCCGGCTGCCGTTGCCGCGGTCAACCGGCTGTGCAGTTCTTTCGAGACTGGCGTGCTGGCTGGGTTCGCGGGGGTCGAGATCAATCCGCTGATCGTCACCGCGACCGGGTGCCAGGCGGCGGACGCCGTCGTCAGCCGGCACTCCTGACCGGTCACTCCGTCAGGTGCCGCACCACGTCGTCGGCCGCCGCGATCATCGCGTCGTGCCCGGCGTGCGGCCACCGCAGCACGTCCCAGCTGCTGCTCAGCCTCGCCGCGACCGCATCCGGCCACGCGACCGGGAAGTTCGTGCGGACGAAGCTTTTGCGCACAACCGAGTCCAGCCCGGTCCCGACGGCCAGCGGTTCCTCGAAGACCGGCAACGACTCGTCGCCGAGGAGGCTGTCCGCCCAAGCGCGGTCCGGCCCGGCGGGCACCCCGAACGCCGCGGCGTCGAAAGCGGCGGGCGGGCTGATCCGCCAGCCGTCCCCGTCGTTCCCCGCAAGTTCCCGCAGAAGCGCGGGAATCTCCGGGGACGCGGCCATCACGTCCATCGCTGATTCGCCGCTCTCCGGGATCGTCGCGTCGATCGCCACCAGCCGCGCGATCCGGTCCGGCAGCAGATCGGCGACCCCGGTCACCACCATCCCGCCCAGGCTGTGCCCGCAGAGCACGACGTCGGCGAGCTGTTGCGTCACGATCAGGCTGGCGACATCACGGACCCGGTCGGCCAGGCTCAGGTCGCGGCGCAGCAGATGACCGCGCTCGCCGGCACCCGGCAGGCTGGGCGCCCAGACCTCCCAGCCACGCCCGCGCAGCCCGCTGACCACTTTCCGCCAGCACCAGCCGCCGTGAAACGCCCCGTGCACGAGAACCGCGACCGGCATGTCACTCCTTTCCCCCGGCGGAGGGGGCGCACGAGCCCGCGCGCCCCCTCCGGTTCAGTCCAGCGGATCGCGCTGCGCCCAGTTGCCCGGCCACTCCATGAACCGCGACCAGAACCAGGTCGCGTGCCGCCGCTGGATGCGCCAGCGGCCATCGATCTTCCGGTAGATGTCGTGGTACTGCCCGGCCTGCAGATGAGCGCGGCCGTCGCTCCAATTCGCCGGGACCAGCCAATACAACCGGCCCTCCGCCTCGTCCTGGGAAACGATCCGCAGGGTCGCCGAGGTGTAGTGGTGGCTCCACTCGCCCATCAGCTCGTTCAGCTCGCCGTACCACTCGCGGAGCGTTTCCCGGCCCCGGACCGGTTCGTCGCCGCCGACCTGCACCTCGCCGTCCGGTGCGTAACACGCGACCGCGCCGTCGAGATCGTGCGCGTCGAAGCACATCGCGTACTCCCCGCGAAGCTGCTCGATCTCGGCCCGGTCGAGCAGTTGCTGCACGGCGGCTTCCTGGTTCACGCCGCCTCCCGGAACAGCGACACGAAATGGTGCCCGATCAGGTATACCGACAGATTCGTCATGCCGTTGGTGATTTCCGGCATCACCGACGCGTCCGCGACGTACAGCCCCGGGACGCCGTGCACCCGCAGCCGCTCGTCCACCACCGTGCCGGGATCGTCCGCCGGGCCCATCCGGCACGTGCCGACCGGATGGTAGGCGACGATCAGCCCGGTCTTGCGGATCCACTCGTCAGCCGCCGGAGTGTCCAGCCAGGACAGCAGGTCGCCGCCGGTTTCGGCCGGGGAAGGGAACGCGACCTCGTCGACGATCTCCGACAGCGCGCCCTTGGTCGCCGATTCGACCAGGATCCGGTAGCCCTCCTTGAGCACCTCCAGGTCGACGTCCTCGGCCAGGAAATTCACGTGGATGTCGGGCTGTTCGCGGTGGTCGGTGCTGCGCAGCGACAGCCAGCCGCGCGACTTCGGCTTGGCGTTCACCGAAGCCAGGAACACGATGTCCTCGGCCTCGGTGTCCACTTCGAAATTGACCGCGTTCACCGCCATCTGGCCGGGCACGTACATGATGCTGTTCTCGCCGCCCGCGGCCGACGGGAGCCGCGCGTAGACCCGGAAGCCGTGGTGCTCGGGATCGGCCTCCCGGGTGGTCACCACGAGCGCGATGCCGGGATGGTCGTGGAGGTTCCTGCCCACTCCCGGCACGTCGCGGACCACCGGGATGCCGAGCCGGGCGAGTTCGCCGGCGGGCCCGATTCCGGACAGCTGAAGGATTTTCGGCGAGTTGATCGCACCAGCGCTGAGCACGACCCGGTCGGCGCGGATCGTCTCGCGCTGGGTTCCGCCCACCGCTTGCACCTCGATGCCGACCGCGCGTCCGTCCTCGACCAGCACCCGCACGACCTCGGTCAGCGACCGGATTTCGAGGTTGTCCCGCTTGCGCGCGTCGGCGAGATGCGTGATGAGAGTGCTGCCCCGCAACTCGCCGGTCTGGTTGCGCGGCAACGTCCCGACTCCGGTCGCGCCCGGTTCGTTCACGTCCGGGCACTCCGGCACGCCACGCGCCAGCAGATCCGCCTTGAGCTTGCGCATCGACAGCGGCCAGCCGGATTCGGGGAAGCGGAAGATGTCGACCGGGCCGCCGGTCCCATGGTGCTCCGCGGATCCGAAGTCGTGGTCGTCCTCGAGTCCGATGAAGCTCGGCAGCACCTTTTCCCAAGCCCAGGAGGGATTCCCGAGTTGGGCCCACCGGTCGAAGTCCGCGACCGTGCCCCTGATGCCCACGGTCCCGTTGACCGCCGAGGATCCGCCGACGACGCGGCCGCGGGGATACGCGGTCTCGCCGCGTTCCTCGGGCGGCTCGGTGAAATAGGCGGTCATCTCCCAGTCGTGCCCGGTGAGCTGGGGGTTGTACGCGTCTTTCAGCGGTTCGGGCAGTTCCTCGGCGGTCGGGTAGTCCGGACCGGCTTCGACGAGGATCACGCGGTGGTCCGGGTCCTCGCTCAGCCGGGCGGCGATGATCCCTCCCGCGCTGCCGGCCCCCACGACGACAGTGGTGTTCGTGCTCATGGCTCTCCTTTGAGACCGTGCTGCGGGAAACGGACGACCCTCAGGCAGGCACGCCGATCCGGATGTTTTTGACCTGCTGGAACTGGTGGAGCCCTTCGAGGCCGCCGGAGCGTCCGGAACCGCTCTGCTTGTAGCCGCCGTACGGGGCCGTCGGGCCGATGTCGGTGCCCTGGTTGACCCACACGGTGCCGGATTCCAGCTGCCGGGCGACGCGGTGCGCTCGCGCGAGGTCGGTCGTGTTCACGTAATTCACCAGGCCGAACCGCGTGTCGTTGGCGATCGCGACCGCCTCGTCCTCGGCGGTGAACCGGATCAGCGACGCGACCGGGCCGAACACCTCTTCGCGACCGAGCGCCGAGCCGGTGTCGACCTCGGCGAACACCGTCGGCTCGACGTAGAACCCGGCGGCCAGCTTCCCGTCGGCGCGCTTGCCGCCGGCGAGCAGTCGTCCGCTCTTGCTCCGCACCGCGTCTTCGACGACGCCGAGGATCTTGTCCGCGGCGGCTTCCGAGATCACCGGGCCGACGAGCGTGGTCTCGGCGAACGGATCGCCCATCGCCGCGTTCCGCACGACCGTGAGGAACCGTTCGGCGAACTCGTCGTAAACCGTGTCCTGCACGAGAATCCGGTTGCCCGCCGCGCAGCTCTGCCCGGAGAGCCCGAGCGGTCCGGACAGCGCGGCCAGCTGCGCGGCCTGGTCCAGATCCGCGTCGGCGAACACCAGGTTCGCCGCCTTGCCGCCGAGTTCCGTCGCCACCGGCGTGAGGTTCTCGGCCGCGACGGCATGGATCCGGCGCGCGGTCGCGGTGCTGCCGGTGAAGTGGATCTTGCGGATCCCCGGGTGCCGGACGAGGGCTTCGCCCGCCTCCGCGCCGCCCGGGGCCACCGAGAGGAGTCCCGGCGGCAGCCCAGCTTCCCGGCAGAGCTCCCCGAACCGCAGTGACGTCAGCGGAGCCAGCTCGGACGGCTTCAGCACCACCGCGTTGCCCGCGGCGAGCGCGGGCACCACGTTCATCCCGATCTGAAACAGCGGGCCGTTCCACGGGATGATCACGCCGACCACCCCGTACGGCTCGCGTTCGACCAGGTTCACGTCGGACGGCGCGGTGCCCGGAACGCTCTGCCCGTGCCCCTTGTCGACCCAGCCCGCGTAGTACCGCAGGTACCGCACCAAAGTCGCGGGCTGCAGCGCACTGACCGAAACCGGGACCGCGTTGTCCTGCACGCTCAACCGGACCAGACTGTCCAATTCGGACTCGACCGCGTCCGCCAGCGCCAGCAGCAGGTCCCTGCGGCGTTCCACACCGAGGCCCATCCACTCCCGCTGCGCCCGCCAGGCCGCGGAGACCGCACGTTCGATCTCCGCGGCTCCCGCGAGCGCGACCCGCGCGTTCGTTTCCCCCGTCGCGGCGAAGACGTGCGCATGCGTCCCGCCGCTGCTGTCGGACACCCGTTCGTCGCCGATCAGCATGGCTCCCACCGGAATGAGGCCGTCCTCCGCCATGTGCCCTGGCACGGCGTCTCCTCGTCGTCGACCGATCCGAAGATCGGGTATTTCAATCTTAAAGTGTTTGCCACGTTAGGTCGCTCACACCACAGTGTCAAGACGAGAACCGCGTTAAACCCTGGGATAACAGGTCAGTCAGAACCGCACTGGAGTACTCATTTGATGTCGAATCACTAATCCGTAGCTAGCACCGCGGCTAGTTCCGGCCCGCCGTTCGCTTCGTCCCAGATCGCCGCTGCCATCGCCGACGCCACCCCGTCGCCGAGCGCACTGCCTTTTCCGAGCAGCTGCTTGGTCGTCATCGGCCGTGCCGCGGTGCCCACGCTGTCGGCGACCATCGCCGACTTGGTCATGCCGCCGTCGAACGTGATCCGCACGCCGGTCGCGAAGTGTTCCGGGTAGTACCGCTCCTCCAGTTCGCTGTCCACTTCGAACCGAACCTTGCCCGCGATCTCCAGGATCCGCTTGTCCGCCAGATGCTCTTCGCCATACGCGTCATATCGGTGCGGCCCGTAGGCCAGCGTCGCGCCGACGATGTACGGGCAGCTGTACTGTGCCGTCATGGTCGAACGGGCTTCCGTCATGTGCTGCTCGGCGATCAGCCTCGGGCCGGTCACGAGGATCTCCGCGATCGAATCCGGCGACCGGCTGAACCCGTCCGTCGCTTCCGCCAGCGCGTCGATCGTGGAGTGGAACAGCCGGCAGCACGAATACGGCTTGAAGCTCACGGTGTGGATCTGCAAAGGACCGTCCAGCGAGATTTCCCGCAACGGGCCGCCGAAACTCGCTGCCGTTCCGTAGGTGCCTTCCAGCGCCAGCCGCGGCGCGGTCACCGCGTCCAGCACGGCGAAATCCGCCGCGACGACGCCGTTGCGGGCACCGAGTCCGGCGTGCACCCGCTTCACCTCGCCGCCGGTCGGTTCGACCGAGAACTGCATCGAACCGCTCGCCTGGGACAACGCATGCCCCCACGCCGCGACGAGAAGCTCCGGGTCGACTGTGCTCCCCGCGCGAAGGCTCAGTGCGGCCGTAGCCGCGCCGAACGTGCCGAAAACCGCCGTCGGATGGAATCCGCGGTGCACAGTCTCCAGCCCGCCAGCGGTGCTTCCGATCAGTGCCATCGCTTCGTAGCCCGCGGCGGTCGCACGGAACAACTCCTCTTGCGTGGCTTTGGTTTCTGCTGCCACCGCGAGGGCGGCGGGGATGACCACCGATCCTGGATGGCTTGTCGTCACGTCGTGGGTGTCGTCGAGTTCGTAGCTGTGCGCCGCGGTGCCGTGGACCAGTGCGGCGGCCGACGGTTCAGTCCGCCAACTGCCGCCGAGGACCGGGCTGGCACCTGTTCCGGCGAACCGCCTCGACCACTGCGCCACCTGCCGTGCGGCGGGCCGGGTGCTCCCCCACCGCGAGACGACGAAGTTGTCCAGGAACAACCGCCGCAGCGCTTCGGTGTCCGGCTCCGTCAGCGGAGAACTCGCCACTCGCGCGACATGCCGCGCCAGCGTCGCGGTGAGGCCGGGGTTTTCGTTCGAGGTGGCCATCTTTCTGCCTGTCTCCTTCAGCGGCGCGCGCTCAGGCGAAGCCGTCGGTGTTCTTGCCGAGGCGCTCCCAGTCCTCCGGGTCGTGCATGACCCAGATGTCCGCGCCGGTGCTGTGCGCGAGTTCCTTGATCCGGCGCACCGACCGCAGCGCGGTGGTCGCGTCCAGGTCGACCGGGCACGGCAGGTACTGGTCCATGTTGCAGCGCAGGTGCACCGCGTCGGCAGTCAGCAGGAACTTCTGCGACGGCAGGCTCACCAGCATGCTCAGCTCGCCGTGGGTGTGGCCCGGCATGCGCAGGATCTGGATGCTGCCGTCGCCGAAGAGGTCGTGGTCGGCGCTGAGCGGATGCCAGTCGAAGGACCGGGTCCGGTCGAGGTCTTCGCTGCGGAAGAACAACGAGTACGCCGGGTCCGGCCAGAACGCGTAGCGAAGGTCCTCTTCGGACATGTACATCTTCGCCTGCGGGAACAGATACAGCCCGCCGGTGTGGTCGAAGTGCGAATGGGACACGACGACGTGGGTGACGTCCTCGAGCCGGAATCCGCAATTCGCGATCTGCTGCTCGAGAGTGTTCTCCGGCGGGCAGTCGAGGGCGAACATGTCCAGCAGCGGTCCGTACGTCCCCTTCGGATCGTCCCATGCTTCCGGCGCGATCCCGGTGTCGAGCAGAACCAGGCCGTCGTCGTGCTCGATCAGGAAAGCGGGGATGGGAAGTGCGATGGGCCCGCTCTGGCCCAGCACGATCAGCCCGCGGTCGAGGGTGAAGCTGGCTCCGGCCAACGGCCAGAGGCGTTTCGCAGTCGACATGGTCAGTGTCCTTTCAGAAGAGTTCGGGGGTGAGGCCGTAGGACTTCAGTTCGACGAAGGCGTCGAAGCCTTCGAGACCGGCTTCCCGGCCGATCCCGCTCGCTTTGAAACCGCCGAGCGGGGCGTGGAAACCGGCGCTGCGCCCGTTGATCTCCACAGTGCCGGTGCGGATGCGGCGTGCGATCCGCAGCGCGTGGTGCGGGTCCGCGGAGAACACCGATCCGCTTAGGCCGTAGGCGGAATTATTGGCGATCTCGACCGCTTCTTCCTCGCCGTCGAACGCCAGCACCGCCAAGACCGGGCCGAAGATTTCCTCTTGCGCGATCGTCATGTCCGGCGAGACGCCGGCGAACACGGTCGGCTCCACGAACCAGCCGCGATCGAGCCGTCCCGGACGCCCGCCGCCGACGACTGCTTCCGCTCCTTCCGCGCGGCCGGCTTCCAGGAAATGCTCGACCCGGGCGCGCTGCCGTTCGCTCACCAGCGGGCCGATCTGCGTCCGTTCGTCCGCCGGATCGCCGACCCGCAGCGTGCGCGCCATCTCCGCCAGCCGCTCCAGCAGCTCCCGTTCCCGGGAACGCGCGACCACGATCCGCGTTTTGTTGTTGCACGCCTGGCCGTTGTACCGCAGCGACGCGGTCCGCGCCTGGTCCACGACGAGGTCGAGATCGGCGTCGTCGAGCACCAGCGCGGCCGACTTGCCGCCCAGCTCCAGAGTGATCCGGCGCAGATCCTGCCCGCACAGCCCGGCGATGCGCCGTCCGGCCGCGGTCGACCCGGTGAACGACACCTTGTCCACCCCGGGATGCGTCACCAGGTACTCGCTGACCTCGCGATCGGCGGGCACGATGTTGACGACGCCTGGTGGGATCCCGGCCGACTGCAGCAATTCGGCCAGCAGGTACGAATCCAGCGGCGCCTCCGGCGAAGGCTTCAGCACCACGCTGCATCCTGCGAGCAGTGCCGGTCCGAGCTTGAGCATGCCCACCGACAACGGCGCGTTCCACGGCACCACGGCAGCCACCACGCCGATCGGCTCCCGCGTCACCAGCGCCTCGCCCGCCGCAGAACTGCGCCGTGTGCTCCACGGA
Source organism: Amycolatopsis sp. Poz14 (assembly GCF_006704225.1). NCBI lineage: Bacteria > Bacillati > Actinomycetota > Actinomycetes > Pseudonocardiales > Pseudonocardiaceae > Amycolatopsis > Amycolatopsis sp. Poz14. Next base: position 5,562,671 of record NZ_JACLHD010000001.1, on the reverse strand, counting down.
TACTCCGGCGCGAGTTCGAGGAAGGTCTGCAGCAGCAACCGCGCCGCACCAGCCTGCGAGGCCCGCGTCTGGCTGATCGGGCAGCCCATCTCCTCGGTGATCAGCGCGGCGAAATCCTCCGCGCGGTCAGCGAGTCCCGCCTCGAACCGGCGCAGCACCGCCGCTCGCTCCTCGACCGGCATCGACGGCCAGGGTCCCCGATCGAACGCCTCGCGCGCTGCCGCGACCGCCCGGTCGACATCAGCGCGCGACGCCGACGGAACCTGCGCTACCACCTGCTCGGTGAACGGCGAGACGACCTCGATCCGCTCCGTCGATTCGGGCCGCACCCACTCGCCGCCGAGAAACAGCCGCTCGTATTCGCCTTGCCATGCCATGGTCTTCTCCTCGTGCCCGGCCGGTCAGCTGATCCCGGCACCCGCGTCGACGGGCAGCGTCGCGCCGGTCACGTACCGGCCGTCGTCGCTCACCAGATAGAGCACGGCGTTGCTGATGTCGGCCGACTCGACCATCTCGACCGGCATGTGATTGGCCGCCATCGCCGCCACGGCGGGGTTCTGCGCGAACCACGTGCCGATGACCTCGTTGGCGAGCATTGGCGTGTCGACGCCGGTGGGATGCACCGAATTCACCCGGATCCGATGCGGCGCGAGCCAGTACGCCAGGCTGCGCATGACCCCCACGATGCCGTGCTTGGACGCCGCGTATCCGGTCACCGCGGCCGAACCGTCGCCGCCGCGACCGGACAGGCCCTGCATGGAGCTGGTGAAGACAATCGAGCCGCCCGCTCCGCGCTCGATCATCGCCGGTGCGACGACGTGCGCTGTGTTCCACGCTCCGACCAGGTTGTTCGTGACCGTGTCGGCGAAGATGCGATCGTCCTCCGGAGTGCCGAAGGCGACGATGCCCGCGTTGGCCACCACGATGTCGATCGGCCCCAGCTCACCGACCGCCTGGTCCGTCACGGATCGCAACGCGGCGACGTCTCGCACATCCGCCTCGGCGGTGACGACGCGCCGCCCCAGTGCTTCGACCTGCTTCGCGGTCTCTTGCAGGTCTTCGCGGGTCGCCATCGGGTAGCTGACGCTCTCGATCTGCGCGCAGATGTCGAGGGCGACGATGTCGGCGCCCTCCTCCGCCAGCCGGACCGCATGACTGCGCCCCTGACCGCGAGCGGCACCGGTGATGAAGGCGACTTTGCCTTCGAGCTTGCCCATTTTTCGCCCTTCGCAACGTGTCCGCGACCGGCAGCGGCACCCGGACGGGCACCTTCGGCAGGCCGGCAACGCGTCTTCGGAGACCGGATCGGCGCACCGGCCGCTCCGGCAGCTGTGGCGTGCACCACAATCAGCTAGATTTTCTAATACTTTATCAAAAATCACGAGTCTGACAACCCTCGCTCACCCGGCTCGGGCACATCTTCTACAAACCAGTCGAATTTCCGCTCCCCCGGCGCGGCCGTCGAACCTTGCCGATCGCCGGATAACTCTGATACTAGTTATCCGGTCCGCGGCCGCCGTCTCCGTCGCGGACGGAAGGGCGAAGACATGGATGGGTTGGCAGGCAAGGTGTGCGTCGTCACGGGCGCCGGACGAGGGATCGGCCGGGCGATCGCCGAACGGCTCGCCGCGGCGGATGCGAGGGTGGTCGCGGCCGATCTGGACGCCGACAGCGCGGCCGCGACCGCTTCAGCTGTGGGCAACGGCGCGATCGGCTGCCAGAGCGACGTCGGATCGCGCGAGTCGGTCGACAAGCTCGTCAGCACGGTCCTCGACCGCTGCGGCCGGATCGACGTGCTGGTGAACAACGCCGGGTGGGACAAAGCCGGCCCCTTCGTCGACTCCGATCCAGACGATTGGGACCGCATCATCCGCGTCAACCTGTACGGCGTCCTGCACACCTCGCGTGCGGTGCTGCCCATCTTCGCGAAGCAAGGCACCGGGTCGGTCGTCAACATCGCCTCCGACGCGGGCCGGGTCGGTTCGTCCGGCGAAGCGGTCTACTCGGCGACCAAAGGCGGGATCATCGCGTTCACCAAGACCACCGCGCGAGAACTCGCCCGCAGCGGGGTCCGGGTCAACTGCGTCTGCCCAGGACCGACCGACACTGCCCTGCTCGCCTCCTTCGCGGGCGAGAAACTCCGCAACGCCCTCGTGCGCGCCATCCCGCTCGGACGGGTCGGGCTCCCCGAGGACGTCGCGGGCGCGGTCGCCTTCCTCGCCGGCGACGAGGCCGGCTTCATCACCGGCCAGACGCTCAGTGTCAGCGGCGGCTTGACGATGGCCTGACCAGACCTGACCGATCCCGCGAACCCACCGGAATTCCCAGAAAGGTCCTGCCATGGGCAACGAAGCACAGCTGGCAGCCACCGCCCGGCCACCTCGGGTCGCCGCCACCCTGACCTCGGCGTTCGCCGATGCCTACCGGCGGCACGCGGACTCAGTCGCGATCCGCTGGCTCGACGGCCGCGACTGCACGTATGCGGAACTGGGGGCGCGCGCCCGACGGCTGGCCGGCGGCCTCGGTTCGCTCGGCGCGGCGCCCGGGGACCGCGCGATCGTGCTGATGAAGAACCGTCCGGAAAGCATCGTCATCGACCACGCGCTCGCGGCGGGCGGATTCGTCCGGGTCGCGCTCAGCTACCGGTTGCACAGCCGCGAAGTCGCCGCCGTCGCCCAGGACTGTTCCCCGGCGGTCGCATTCGTCGACGACGAACGCGAATCGGGTCTGGTGGAAGCGTTCGCCGAAGCGGGGTTGGACATTCCGGTGGTCGCGGTCGACGAGCCACGCACCGCCGCGGCTCTCGATTTCGCAACCCTGACCGAGCACGCCGAGGCTGAACCCCCGGCAGTCACCGCCGAACAGCTGGCCTGGATGCCGTACACCTCGGGCACCACCGGGGAACCGAAAGGCGTCATGCTCAGCCACCGCAGCGTGCTGGCCTGCGCCCGCAACCTGATGGTCGAACTCGACGCCATCGAACAGGACGACGTCGTCCTGCACGTCGCTCCGCTGACTCACCTGTCCGGCTACCTCTCGGTGCCTTACACGCTGCGCGGCGCGACCCACGTCTGCGTCCCGAAATTCGAACCCGCCGAAACCTTGCGCGCGGTCTCCGAACTCGGCGTGACAGCGCTGCCGATGGTGCCCACCATGCTCAACATGCTGCTGCCCGAACTCGATGCGACACCGTGGGACACCAGCACCCTGCATACCGTGATCTACGGGGGCTCGGCCATCGCACCGAGCCGCCTCGCCCGGCTGGTCGGACATCTCGGCGATGTCTTTCTGCAGGCATACGGGCTCACCGAGATCCCTTTCCCTCTCGCCTCCCTCTCGAAGCGCAGCCACCGGTTCGACCCCGGCACCACGCCGCCCGAACGGCTGGCTTCAGCAGGCCGGGTCAATCCGTTCGTCGAGATCCGGCTCCGCACGCCCGAGGGGCGCGACGCGCGCGAAGGCGAAGAAGGCGAGATCCAGGCGCGCGGCGACACCACGATGCTCGGCTACTGGAACCGGCCGGACGCCACCGCGGAGGTCCTGATGCCCGACGGCTGGGCAGCGAGCGGCGACGTCGGCCGCTTGCGGGACGGCTATCTGCATATCGTGGACCGCAAGAAGGACATGATCGTTTCCGGCGGCTTCAACGTGTTCCCCGCCGAGATCGAAAACGCCATCGCCGCGCTGGAAGGCGTCGACGAGGTCGCGGTCGTCGGCGTGCCGGACGAGCGGTGGGGCGAATCAGTGAAAGCCGTCGTCGTGCGGGACGGCCACCGGGTCGCCACCGAAGACATCGACCAGGTCTGCCGGGAACGGATCGCGGCCTACAAACGGCCGCGCTCGGTTGATTTCGTCGACGCGCTCCCGAAAACGGGCTCCGGCAAGATCCAGCGGCACCGGATCCGCGCCGGGTACTGGGCCGGGGAGGAACGCCGTGTCGGCAGCTGAGCACTCCGCCCGCGCCACCGGACCGGACCGAGAGGGACTGATGGAGCAGACGACCCTGTCCGACCGCGACTTGAGCGCCGCGATCCGGGCCGCGAATCTCCCGACCCTGCAACTGGTGCTGGCCCACCTCACCGGCGACCGGGGCTGGCTGGAAGGACGGTTCCGGCCCACCCGGACCGTCGCACTCGACGACAACGACACCGCCGGGCTGCCCCAGGGGACCCGGGACGAGCTCTTCCGTGCCGCGCACGACGTGTTCCGCGCGGCGCTCGACGAGCGCGCCGACGTCCCGGATCCGCCCTCGGACGAAGATCTCGTCGCTTTGCTGAGCCAATCGCTCGGCGAGCAGGTACCGGCCGAGTACGGACCGTCGTTGGCCGAGGAGGGCAACTTCCGGGCGCGCGAAGGCCTTTCCTGGCGTTCGGGCCGGCCCGCAGCGGCGGAGCGCCTGCACGTGCTGGTCATCGGCGCGGGCGCGGCCGGTATCGCGACGGCTGTGCAGTTGCGCCGGCTCGGCATCCCGTTCACCGTCGCGGAGAAGAACGAAGCGGTCGGCGGGGTCTGGCACGAAAACACCTACCCGGGCGCCGGGGTCGACACCCCGGCGCACCTCTACTGCTACTCCTTCGCGCCAAAGCCCGAATGGACCCGGTATTACGCCAAGCAACCCGAGGTGCAGGCCTACCTCGCCGACGTGGCCGAACGCTTCGACGTGCAGCGGTCGATCCGGTTCGGGACCCAAGTCCGCGCGGCACGCTGGGACGACGCCCGCAGCCGCTGGCTCGCCGAGCTCGAAGGCCCGGGCGGGGAGCGCACCGAACTCGCCGCCACAGCCGTGATCAGTTGCGTGGGCACGCTCAACCAGCCTTCGATCCCGCAGCTGCCGGGAGTGGCCGACTTCGCCGGTCCCGCGTTCCACTCGGCCCGCTGGGACCACTCCGCAGACATCGACGGCAAACGGGTCGCGGTCGTCGGGACCGGGGCCACCGCCATGCAGATCGTGCCGGCGATCGCGGACCGGGCCAAGGAGACCGTCGTATTCCAGCGGACTCCGCAGTGGGTCGTGCCGAACGGCAATTACCTGCGCCACGTGTCGCCGGACGTGCGGCTGCTGATGGAGCGTGTCCCGTACTACGCTGCGTTTTACCGGCTGCGGCTCGTCTGGCAGTTTCAGGACAAGCTGCTCGCCACCCTCAAACGGGATCCGGAATGGCCGCACCCGGAACGCGCGGTGAACTCCGTCAACGACCGGCATCGAGCGTTCATCACCCGCGCCATCGAAGAGCAGCTCGGCGAGGACGCGAACCGGCTGCGCGACGTCGTAGTGCCGGACTACCCGCCCTACAGCAAGCGGATCCTCATGGACAACGAATGGATCCGCACGGTTCGCCGCGACGACGTCGCGCTCGTCCCGCACCGGGTGACCGCACTCGACGAGAAGCATGTGCGCACCGACGACGGACGGGCGCACGAAGTCGACGTCGTCGTCTTCGCGACGGGATTCCAGTCCCGCAAGATGCTGGCCACCCTCGAACTCACCGGACGCGACGGAACCACCCTGCGCGATGCCTGGGGCGACGACGACGCGGACGCCTACCTCGGCATCGCCGTTCCCAACTTCCCCAACCTGTTCATCGTCGGCGGGCCGCAAACCACGCCCGCGCACGGCGGCAGCGCGATCTTCCTCGCCGAGTGCGCCGCGAACTACGCGGTGCAGACGATCATGCGGATGGCCGAGGACGGGCTCGAGGCGGTGGAAGTCCGGCCCGAAGCGGCAGCTGACTACTCCGCGCGCGTCGACGCCGAGCACGAACAGCTCGTGTGGACACATCCCGGAACGACGAACTGGTACCGGAACGCCCGCGGCCGGGTGGTGAACGCACTGCCCTGGCGCGGCGTCGACTACTGGGCGATGACCCGGTACCCGGACTTCGGCGACTACACCGTCCGCTGAGCGCCGTTGCCGCTCCGTGCGGGAAAACTGCCGATTCCCGCACGGAGCGGCCATCCGCCCGACGAACCGCCAGACTGCGCAGGCACGGACAGGGAAGGACATCGGATGGACGACAGGCTCCGGCAACTGCTCGACCGCGAGGAGATCCGCGGCCTGATGGCCCGCTACGCACGCGCGGTGGACCGGATGGACACCGCCGCTTTGCGAGAGGTCTACCACCCCGACGCCTACGACGACCACGGCGACTACCAAGGCGGGCTCGACGGCCTGATCGGCTATGTGACCGAGCGGATCGGCGGAGTCCCGCAGGTCATGCATTTCCTCGGCCAGTGCCACATCGAGTTCGCCGCATCCGATGTCGCGCTGGTCGAGACGTACTTCATGACCGCGCACACGCTCGGGCCGGAAGCCCAGGCGGCGTACGGCGTCCAGGACAGCGGCGGAGCGGTCCAGATCTCGATGTTCGGCCGGTACGTCGATCGCACCGAGCGGCGCGACGGTGTCTGGCGGATCGCCCAGCGCGACACCGTCTTCGAGGCCACCCGGGTGTTCACCGGCGTCGTTCCGCCGATCAAGCCGGATTGGGCGCTGCACCGGCGTGATCAGGACGACCCGGTCTACCGGCGCAGGCAGGAGGTCGGCCTGTGAAGGCCCGCCGCCCGCCGGCGTCCCGCTGACGTGGCACGCGTTTTCGACCTGCCCCGCACGGATCGGGTCGTGTACGGCCAGGGCGCGATCCGGCACGCGCGAGAAGAGACGCTGCGGCTCGGCATCGCGAGGCCGCTCGTGGTCGCGAGCCGGACGCTCGCGACCACGACAGCTGTCGTCGGCGAACTGGCCGCCGAACTCGGCGCCGTGGCACTGTTCACCGGCGTGCCCGCGCACGTCCCGCAGGGAACCGTGCTTGATCTCGCCCGTCGCTTCCGCGAGTCCGCGGCGGACGGCCTGGTGAGCGTAGGCGGCGGTTCGCCGATCGACTGTGCGAAGGGCGCCGCGCTGTGCGTGTCGGAAGGCATCCGGGATGAGGAGCACCTCGCCCGCTACCGCATCCGGTACCGGCATCCGGGGCCTTCCGAAATTCCTGTGCTGCAGGGGACTCCGCCACCGCATCTGGCGGTGAGCACAACGCTCTCCGGCGCGGAGTTCACTTCGCTCGCCGGGATCACCGATCCCGTCCGGGGTGTCAAGGAGCTCTACCGCGCGGAGGCGTTGTGCCCGGCGCGGGCATTGCTCGACCCGGACGTGGCTGCGCACACCCCGCGCGCGTTGTGGCTCGCCAGCGGAGTGCGCGCCGTCGACCACGTTGTCGAGGGCGTGTGCTCTTCCGGCCACACGCCGCTGACCGACGCGGTGCTGCCGGGCGCGTTGCGCATCCTCACTCAGGATCTGCTGCCGAGTGCCGAGGACCCGAGCGACCGGATTCGGCGCGGGAACTGCCAGGTGGCCGCGTGGATGGCGATCATGCACCTGAAGAATGTCCCGATGGGCCTCAGCCACGGACTCGGCCACCAGCTCGGCGCTCTGCTCGGCGTGCCGCACGGAATCACCTCCTGCGTCCTGCTCCCCCACGTCATGGACTTCAACGCACCAGTCTCCGCCGCGCGGCAGGCACTTCTCGCGCCAGCACTGGAAATCGACACGAAGGGGTTGGACGAGGAATCGGCCGCCGCCGCCGTGCGGGCTGCGGTGCGCGCTCTGATCGCACGACTCGGCGTGCCGAACCGGCTGGCCGATGTCGGCGTCGCTCGGCACCACTTCGGCCGGCTGGCCGAAGAAGCGCTGCGCGACCCGGTGGTCGCCGGCAACCCCCGGCCCGCTGCCTCCGCAGACGTGCTTTCCGTGCTGGAAGCGGCCTTCTGACCAGATGACACCGACGAAGGGATCCTCGATGTCCGAGCGGACGCCGACGGAAGTGCTGCGCTTTCTCGCCGACCGGGCCGAAATCCAGGACCTGCTGTACCGCTACTGCCGCGGTGTCGACCGCTGCGACCCGGCGCTGGTGCGCTCCGCCTACCATCCCGATTCCTTCGACGAGCGCGGCTATTGGCGCGGCAACGGCCACGAATTCGCCGTCTTCATCACCGACCGGCTCCGCTCGGCGAACACCATCACGACGCACTCCGTCACCAACGCATTGATCGAACTGACCGGAGACGAAGCGACCAGCGAAAGCCAGGTCCGCGCCACGCTCGTGCGCCGCGACAGCGCCGTCGCCGACGTGATCGGCGCCCGGTACCTGGACCGGTTGTCGCGGCGAGGCGGGACTTGGCGCATCGACCACCGGACAGTGGTGCTGGACTGGCGCACTGCCCAGCCGGGGGAGGCCAGCGAAGCGCCCTTCCCGACCGACGGTTTCCAGCGCGGCTCCCAGTGCCCGGACGACCCGGTCTACGCGCTGCTCGGACGGCCGCTCGAGTAGCACCCTCCGCGCGGACGGGGAAAATCCGTGCGGCGAGAGGCAAAACCAGTATCAGAGATCGGGGTCATACTTGTTCCGCGCCGTTGCCGGGAACCGCACCGCGGCCCGGACCGCGCGGAACGACCGCCTCTCCAAGGAGTTCGGATGACCCTAGTTCCTTCCCCGCTCGTCGTCGAGCAGTCGGTGAGCCCGCCGGTCCAGGCGTGGCTCGACACGCACCGGGAGACCCGGCTGCTGATCGGCGGCGAGTGGACGCCCGCCCGATCGGGCAAGACCTTTGACACCGTCAACCCGTCCACCGCACAGCCGCTCGCCCGGGTTGCCGAGGCGGACAAAGCCGACACCGACGCTGCCGTGCGAGCCTCCCGCACCGCCTTCGACTCCGGCCCGTGGCCGCGGATGAGCCCGCACGAACGCGGCCGGATCATGCGGCGGTTCGGCCGGCTCATCGAGGACCACGAGGACGTCCTGACCGAACTCGAAACCCTCGACAACGGCATGACGATCGGCACCTCGAAAGCGTTTTTCGCGGTGGCGATGGAAAGTTACGACTTCTTCGCCGGGCAGACCACTGTGGTCATGGGCCACACCATGCCCGCGGCGGAGGGGGCCTTCAACTACACCCGCCGCGAGCCGCTCGGCGTCGTCGCCGGGATCATCCCCTGGAACGCGCCGATCACTTCCGCGCTCTGGAAAGTCGGCCCAGCGCTGGCCACCGGCAACGCGGTGATCCTCAAGCCGGCCGAGCAAGCCTCGCTGACCTGTGTGTACCTCGCCGAACTGGCCGTCGAGGCCGGATTCCCGCCGGGCGTGTTCTCGGTGCTGACCGGATTCGGCCCGGGCGCCGGCTCCTCGCTGGCCGAGCACCCGGAGGTAGACAAGATCTCTTTCACCGGGTCGACCGAGGTCGGGAAACTGATTCTGCGAGCGTCCACCGGCAACCTCAAGCGCGTCACGCTCGAACTCGGCGGAAAGTCGCCCAACGTGGTCTTCGCCGACGCGGACCTCGACGAAGCGGTCCCCTTCGCGCTGGCCGCGTTCACCACTCTCACCGGTCAAGCGTGCGGTGCCGGATCCCGGCTTTTCGTGCAGCGAGAACTGAAGGACGAGTTCGTGGACCGGCTCGCCCGCCAGGCGGACGCGCTCGTGATCGGCGATCCGATGCTCCCCGAAACCGCCATCGGCCCGCTCGCCTCCCTGGAGCAGTTCGACCGGGTGCGCGGCTACTTGGCCGCGGGCAAGGACGGGGGCGCCGTCGTCCGCATCGGCGGCGACGCGATCGACGGCCCCGGCTACTTCGTCCGGCCGACGATCTTCGACCGCGTCGACAACTCCATGAAGATCGCCCGCGAGGAGATCTTCGGACCGGTGCTGTCGGTCATCCCGTTCGAGGACGAGGACGACGCCGTGTTCCAGGGCAATGACTCCGCCTACGGTCTCGGCGCTTCGGTCTGGACGCGCGACGTCAGCCGGGCCCACACCGTCGCGCACCGGCTCAAGGCGGGGATGGTCTGGGTCAACACGTACCTGGCGCTCGACCCGACGATGCCGCTGGGCGGATACAAGCAGTCCGGGATCGGCCGCGAGATGGGGCCGAACTGGTACCAGCACTTCACTGAAGAAAAGGCCGTCTACGTCAAGCTCTGACACCTCGTTCTCACCGACAGTGCCGTCATCAGAAAGCGGGAAAGAATGCCTGTCCACACAATCGTCGTCGGCGCCGGCAGCGGCGGCGGAGCGCTCGCCGCTCGGCTCAGCGAGGACCCCGGCCACCGGGTGACCCTGATCGAAGCCGGTCCGGATTACGCGTCGCCGGACGTCACGCCCGAGGACATCCGCGACGCCGGCGCGGTCAGCACCAGCAAGCACGACTGGGGCCTGAAGGCCTACTTCCTCGAGCCGCCGGAAACGCGCGAGCCGGAAATCTACGCACGCGGCCGGGTCGTCGGCGGATGCTCGTCCGTCAACGCCGCCGTCGCGCACCGCGGCACCACGGACGACTTCGGCCGCTGGGCCGCGGCGGGCCTCGACGAGTGGTCATGGGAGAAAGTCCGGCCGTACTACCGGAAACTCGAAACGGACCTGGACTACGGCGAGAACGCGGATCACGGCGGGAGCGGCCCGGTGCCCGTACGGCGGTACCCGCGAGAAGAGTGGCCGCCTGCCGCGCGGACGTTCGAGAAAGCCTGTCTCGACGCCGGATTCGCAACGCTGGAGGACAACAACGCCGCCGGCGGAACCGGCTTCGCCGCCGCTGCCCGGAATCTGCAGGGAGACCTGCGAGGCAGCACGCTGCTCACCTATCTCCGGCAAGCACGGGGGCGGCCGAACCTCGCCATCCTCGGCGGAGCCTCGTGCCGCCGGGTCCTCTTCGAGGGCACGACTGCCGTGGGTGTCGAAATAGACCGGGGAAACGGTCCGGAACGGCTCGACGCCGACCGCGTCGTGCTGTCGGCAGGCGCCATCCACAGCCCACAGCTGCTCATGCTGTCCGGCATCGGCCCGGCGGAGACCCTGCGGCGCTTCGGGATCGAGCCGGTCGCGGTCAACGAACACGTCGGGCGCAATTTCAAGGACCACCCGCTCGCACCGGTCGTGGCGCTGATCCCGGCGACGGACTACCACGGCATCCGCGCGGAGCTGAAGTACACGACTCCGCGCGGCCGCGAGATGGGCGTCGTGGACGACGCATTCGTCTTTCCGATGGTCATGGACCCGGAGTCCCTCAACCTCGGCGTCTCCGCCGGACAGGAAGAAGCGTTCACGCTGCTGTCCATTTTGGTCAAACCGCGGTCGGTCGGCTGGTTGACGCTGCGCTCGGCCGACTGCCGCGATCAACCGGAGATCCACGCGAACTTCCTTGCCGACGAGGAGGATCTGCGCCGCCTCATGGAGTCGGTCCGGCTCGCCTACCGCTTCGCGACCAGCGAACCGCTCTCCGGCGAACTCCGTTCCGTGCTGGCCCCCGGAGAGGAGGTCGTCCACGACGACCAGGCGCTGGCGGAGTGGCTGCGCACCGTCGTCACCACCGGATTCCACGGCACTTCGACCTGCCGGATGGGCGCCGACGCGGCGAATTCCGTGGTGTCCCAGCGGCTCGCCGTGCACGGCACCCGCGGCCTGTGGGTCGCGGACTGCTCGGTGCTGCCCGACATCACCAGCGCGGCCACCAACCTCACCGGAATGGTCGTCGGCGAACGCCTCGCCGACTGGCTGCGCACCGCTTCGTAGTCCGCCTGCCTGATCCCGAGGAGCTTTCCATGACATTTCATCTGACCGCGCTTTACCGTCATCCGGCCGACCCGGCGGCTTTCGACGCCCACTACGACGGAGTGCACACACCGCTCACCCTGAAGCTGCCTGGTCTCGAGTCGTTCACGGTCAGCCGCCCCGGACCTGGTCCCGACGGCAAGGCTCCCGACTACTACCTGGTCGCGGTGCTCGGGTTCGCCGACCAGGAGACCGCGAACGCGAGCGTCGGCGGCCCCGAGGGCGAGGCCGCGCTCGCGGATCTGCCGAACTTCGCCGGAGCAGGCGTGACCATCCTCTCCGGCCCGGCGAACGTCGTGCGGTAAAGCGTTCCGAGGGGGGCGGAGACGCCGGAACGATGCGGCTGCTCCGCCCCCGCGGTCAGCGCCTGCGCGGAACCGGTGCCTCCTCCCCGCGCCGCCGCAGCGCGGACGGCGGAACGCCGAATTCGGCGCGGAAGGCCCGAGTGAAATGCGCTGAATTGACGAACCCGACCGATCGCGCGACGCCGGCGATCGTTCCTCGCGCCGGCGTGCGGCTGAGTTCCTCGTGCGCCCGCGCCAGCCGCCGCTGCCGGATGTGCGCCCACACCGGCCGGTCCGCGGCTTCGAACAGCTCGTAGAGCCTGCGCAGCGAGACCCCGCTGGCCCGGGCGACCCGCGCCGGATCCAGCCGGGCATCGCCCAGATGACGGTCGATGTAGTCGAGAGCGGCCCGCAAGTGGACCGCGTCGTCCCACCGGCCGGTGCTGGGCAGGCTCTGCCGGCAGACCGCGCGCAGCAGTTCCAGCGCCGCACCCCCGGCGGCGGGCACCGTCTCCTGGTCCAGCGGGGCGCTGTCCAGCAACTCGTCCAGCAGCACGCGCAGCAACCGGATCGCCTGCGAAGGCGAGAAGGTGCGCATTGTCATCAACTCCGGGCGCGGCACCAGTTGAGCGAACCGCTCCCTCGGCACGAACAAGGTCAGCTTCGAGACCTGTTCGGGAATACAGCACGCAGCGCTTCGCTCACTGTCCCAAGCCAGCATCGAACCCGCAGTGACTGCGACCTGCCTGCCGCCTTGCTCGACGATTTCCTCGCCGCCGGTGACCATCAGCAGTCCCACGTATGATCCGGTGGTCAGAGCAATTTCCCGCCTGCGGCGCCGGTACCGTCCGGCTCCCGCGGCACAGGAGACGACCCGGAACTCGCCCGCAGTGGCGCGGCGAAGCGAAGACGGGCCGGGTGCCGCGCGTGCATCCTCGACCGCCCAGGGCAGATGGCTGGTGAGCATGCCGTCGACGACGTCCATGCACTCCGGCACGCCTTCCTCGGCCATCGGCAAGCCTCCTCATCGAGAACTGCCTCCGCGAGAACCAGGCGCCCGCGGGATTGATCGCGCAACTATGACACTAATTACCCGGAGCCGCCACCCCGCGAATCCGGCCGACCGGCCGGGTCAGGCGTCCCGGTCCCCGGACAGGACCTCGTCCACGTCCGGCCACAAAATCCGGCGTTCCAGCGCCGCGGGCTGATCCCGCTGCAGGCCGTCCACCACCGATTTGATCATCACGTGCGTGACGGCCCTGGCCGTGGCGCTGTCGCCGGACCGGATGGCGTCCACCACGGTCGCGATGAGGCCGGTCAATTCCTCTCGGCTGCCTTGCGGGAAGCGCCACGGCACGGTCGTGGTCATCACCGCGAGCGCGGGCACGATCGTGGCCAGCACGTCGTTGTGCGACGCCTCGGCCACCCGCAGGTGGTAGCGCCCGCTGTGCGCGGCGAATTCCGGGCCGCGCTTGCGGCGTGCGGAGCGCAGCGATGCGACGGACTCGTCCAGCAGCGCCAGGTCGGCGTCCTTGCGGTGCGCGGCGGCCAGCGCGGCGACCTCGGGTTCGATCGCCAGCCGTGATTCGAAGACGGTGCGCAGCGTCGCCCCGCGGAACTGCACGACCATGCCCAGTGCGCTGCCGACCACCGCGGGGCCAGGCGTGACCAGTCGCGCCCCGCCCTGCGGGCCCGCCTTCACGACCACTGCGCCCAGGAAAGTGAGCAGCCGCAATGCTTCCCGGAGCGTGCCGCGCGAGACGCCGTACCGTTCGACGAGCGTCGCCTCGTCCGCGAGCGCGTCTCCGGGCTCCAGGCCCCGCTCCAGGAAGTCCCGCAGGATCCGCCGTGCGGTGTGCGCGGGCAGCGAACCCCTCCGGACCGCCGGTTCGGTCGCCGTCATGGCCATTTCCCCCGATCGTTCGCCGAGAAACTAGTATATCTATTACCGCGCCCGGTTCCGCGCGCCGGGCGTGTCGGCGAGGCTGTGACCAGCGAGAAACCGGCTGATCCGCTGCAGTCCCTCGGCGTGTCCCGGATGAGTCGGCAGTTGCAGAAAACCGTGTGGCGCGTCGGCGACGACGGCCAGTTCGTGCGGGGCGCCGGCGGCGGCGAGCCGGTCGGCCAGCGCAAGGGATTCGCCGAGCAGCGGGTCCTGATCGCCGACGAGGACCAGGCTGGGCGGGAAACCGGCGCAGTAGCGTTCGGGATGCAGGCGGGGATCATCGACTAGCCGCCGGGCGTCGTCGGGTTCCAGATAGAGCTGGGTGTCCGGATCGCGTCCGCCGACCAGGTCTTCCACCACCGGCAGCGACCGCTGGACGTCGTAGATCCCGTAGCACAGCAGCGCGGCGGCGACCGGGCCCGCGGCACCGGTCGCCAGTGCCGCGGCGGCGAGATTCGCCCCGGCCGAATCCCCGCCGAGCAGAAGCCGGTCGCGGTCTCCCCCGAAACTCTCCGCAGCCGACCGCGCCCATTCGACCGCGTGCAGCGTGTCCTCGACCGCCGCCGGAAAGCGGTGCCGAGGGGCGCGCCGGTAGTCCACCACGACCGTCAGCAGCCCCAACGTGGCCAGGTCCGCGGCCAGCCGCCGATGAGTGGCGGGCGTGCCCAGCACCCACGCGCCGCCGTGCAGGTAGACCAGCGTGGGGAACGGCGGTTCGCCCGGCGGCCGGTAGATGTCGGCGGTGACCTGCCAGCCGTTCACCTCGCGGAGCGGGACCTTTGCTTCGATCCCGCCGATCTCGGGCATCGCCTGGTTGGTGTACGCGTCGAAAGACGCCAGCAGCTCCCGCGAATCCCCGGACGCCGGAGGTCGCAATGTCCGCTGGAACTCCAGAAGTTCCGGCGGCAGCGGGATTTCCGGCATCAGGCGGCGACTCGGATCGTCTGGCCGGTGACGTGCCTGCTGTCGCTCGAAGCGAGGAACAGGATCACGTCGGCCACCTCGTCCGGTTCGCCGTCGCGGCCCAGCGGCTGCACGTCCCGGTATGCCTGGACGTAGTCCGCCGCGACGGCTTTCGTGAGGCTATCGTTCCAGATCAGGCCCGGCATCACAGCGTTGGCGCGGATCCCGTCCGCCGCGCCTTCCTTGGCCAGCGCGCGGGTGAGGCCGAGCACACCCGCCTTAGCTGCGGCATAAGCGACTTCGCCGAACGGCGCCGGCGATTCCGCGGCCAACGAGGACACGTTCACGATCGCCGGGGCCGCCGATCGCCGCAGCAACGGCCACGCGGCGCGGGCGTGCAGGAAGTGGGCCGTCAGCGACGTCGACAGCACCCGGTTCCAATTCTCCAAGCTGGTGCCGGGAAACGGTGCCAGCTGGTTCAAACCGACACTGTTCACCAGAACATCCAGCTGCCCGAACGTCGCGCTCACGTCGGCGAACAGCTCCTGCACGCCGGTTTCATCGGCCGCGTCGAGAGCCCGGGCGAGTACGTTCTCCTCCCCCGCCGCCGCGGTCAGCTCGTCCTGGAGCCGGTCCAGCCGCTTCGCGCTCAGGTCGGTGACGACCACGCGGGCGCCTTCGGCGAGCAACCGGCGCGCGACCACGCCGCCGATTCCCGCGCCCGCGGCGGCATTGACCATCGCGACCTTGCCGTCGAACCTTTTGCTCATCGTGTTCCCTCCGCCGGACCCGCGATCCGGTAGTCGGCCAAATCGGCTTCCTTCGTCATCCGCCACCAGTCGAGGACCCGCCACGGATTGCTGACCACGACCCGGCCGCGCGAGTTGCGGTAGTAGGTGGTGATGCCCGGGTGGGTCCAGATCATCCGCTCGTGCGCGGCGGCGACCTCGGCGTTGTACTTCTCGCTGACCTCCGGGCGGCAGTCCGCGACCGCCGCGCCCGCCCGGCCCATCCGGTCCAGCAGGCTGAGCACGTACCGCATCTGGCATTCGAGGTAGAAGATCAGGCTGCCGCCGTGCCCGGCTTGGGTGTTCGGCCCGTACAGGCAGAAGAGGTTCGGAAACCCGGGAATCGCTGTGCCGAGGTACGCTTGGGCGTCGTCGTCATCCCACACCTCCCGCAGCGTTTTCCCGTCCCTGCCGGTCACCTCGAACGACGCCAGGAACCGGACGACGTCGAAGCCGGTCGCGAAGATCAGCACGTCGAACTCGACCTCGCGGCCGGACTTCAGCCGCGCGCCGGCCGGCAAGATCCGCTCGATCGGGTCCGTGACGAGTTCGACGTCGTCGCGGCGCAGCGTGCGGTACCAGCCGTTGTCGAGCAGGATCCGCTTGCCGAACGGCGGGTAGTCCGGGGTGGCCTTCTCGATCAGGTCGGGACGGCCCGCCAGCTCTCCTTCGAGGTACCGGGTGAAGAACCGGCGGTGGCCGTCGTTGATCGCGTTGATCGAGCGCTCCGGGTGCGGCCACTCCGGATCTCGTTGCAGGGATTCGTAAAGCGTGTCGTTGAGCACCCAGGCGAGCCGTTCCCGGTACCAGAATCGGTAGAGCGGGACCTCGCGCAGCAGGAACCGCACCGGTTCGGGGATGTCCTGCCGGAACTTCTCGAACGGCGCCACCCAGTGCGCCGAGCGCTGGAACAGCGTCAGCGACGCGGCCGTCCCGGCGATCGCGGGCACCGCCTGCATCGCGCTCGCCCCGTTGCCGATCACGCCGACCCGTTTGCCGGCGAGATCGAGCCCCTCCGGCCACTCCGCGGTGTGGCACGATTCCCCGGCGAACTCCGCCAGCCCCGGCAGATCGGGCAGCTTCGGCGCGCCGAACGCGCCGACGCCGCTGATCAAGATGTTCGCGCGAAGCGTTTCGCGTCCTTCCGGGCCCTCGATCTCGACCGTCCACAACTGCGCCGCTTCGTCCCATGACGCGGAATGGACCACAGTGGACAGCCGGATGCGGTCGCGCAGCCGCCATTGGTCGGCGACGTCTTCGAGATACTCGTGCAACTGGTCGCGGGAGGCGTAGTAGCGCGGCCAGTCCGCCACGACGGTCGAGTACGAGTAAAGGTGGCTCGGCACATCGACGCCGCATCCGGGATACCGGTTGTGCCACCAGGTGCCGCCCACGTGGTCGTCCTTCTCCAGGACCGTGCACTCCACCCCGGCCGTGCCGAGCCGGTGCGCGGCCAGGAGGCCGGAGATCCCGGCGCCGACGACGATTGCGGTGAAGCCAGCGGGTGCCGCCGTCTCGTGGACCGGGTCCTCGCCGCTGGTGGCGATTCCCAGGTCGTCGGCGACCATCGGCCCGTACTCGGCCGGGATTTCCTCGCCCATCGCGACCGACAGCATCCGGGTCAGCAGATCCTCGCCCGGATCCGGCAACGCCACCGGTTTCCCGCCGTGCCACGCGATGATCGCCTCGGCGGCGGCCGTCCGGATCTCGTCCTGGGCCTCTACCGGCAGGCCGCCGGTGTCGTTCTCGCTCAGACCGCGTCCGCGGGTCGGCTGGTACGGCGCGCCGAGCCACCGCTGGTCTCCGGTGAGCTGCACCAGAACCATCAGCAGAGTGGGCACGTTCGCGTCCCGCACCGCGGCCCGCACCGTCGCCGCGAACGCTTCGTGCATCGCGGAGGTTCCTTTCCCGCCGGCGGTCATCCGTTGACCAGCCGCTCGCGGCCCGCCCAGTACTGCGCCTTCAGCTCGCGGCGCATGATCTTCCCGGTGCCGGTCTTGGGCAGTTCGTCGACGAATTCGACGGTGCGCGGCCGTTTGTACGCGGCGATCGTGTCGAGGCAGACCTGCTCGATCTCCTCGGCGGTCACCGCGGCTCCGGTACGCCGGACCACCACCGCGCGCACCGTCTCGCCCCACCGGTCGTCCGGCACGCCGACCACCGCGACCTCGGCGACGCCGGGCAGCGTGTAGATCGCGTTCTCCACCTCGGTCGGATAGACATTGAACCCGCCGCTGACGATCATGTCCTTCTTGCGGTCCACGATCTGCAGGAACCCCTCGGCCATCCGGCCGACGTCCCCGGTCGCGATCCACCCGCCGTCGAGGATCGTCTCGGCGGTCTCGTCCGGCAGATTCCAGTACCCGGCCATGCCGGCGTCCCCGCGCAGCTGGATCTCGCCTGGCTCGCCGTCCGCGACCGGCTGCCCGGACACGTCCGCCAAGCGCATCTCGATGAACGGGCTCACCCGGCCCGCGGACGCCAGCCGCGGCGGCAGCTCGGCGTCCGGGTCGAAGATGTGGTCCTGCTTAGGCAGCCATGAGGACCACGGCATTTCGGTGAGCCCGTATGACTGCACGAACACCGGGCCAAGCACGGCGATCGCGCGGGCGAGCCGGTCCGGAGCGATCGGCGAGCCGCCGTACAGCACCGTGTGCACGCTCGACACGTCGTGTTTGCCGGACTCCAGCACCGGCAGCATCAGGTTGATCATCGTCGGCACCAACGGGAGCACCGTCACCTTGTGCTTCTCGACGATCCCGGTCAGCTCCTCGGCGTCGAACCGGCCGAGCGCGATCTGGCTCGCGCCGCGCATGAAGTACGCGAGCATCGCGTACCCGCTGAGGTGGGTCAGCGGCGCGGTGTGCGCAAGCACGTCCGAACTCGCCGCGCCGGGCAGCTCCACGAGCACGTTCCGGATGATCGCCAGCAGGCTGCGGTGCGTGTGGATCACGCCTTTCGGCCGCCCGCTGGTGCCCGAGGTGTAGGGCATCCACGCGATGTCGCCCGGCCATACCTCCGCCGGTTCCGCTTCCCGCTCCGGGAACAGGTCCTGGAACGGCACCGCTTCCCCGGCCGGGTCGTCCAGCGCGACGAGAGCGACCGTGCCGTGCAGCGCCGCGCTGATCTCGGCCAGCCGTTCCCCGTCCACGACCACCGCGCGGGCACCGCAGTCGGCGACGATCTCCGCGACCTCGCGCGGATGCAGCCGGTAGCTCAGCGCGACGCGGACGAACCCGCCGATCGCGAGCGCGTGGTCGAGCACGAAGCATTCGGGCCGGTTCTTGGTCAGCACGACGACCCGGTCGCCCTTGCCGAGCCCGAGCGAACGGATCCCGCCCAGCAGCCGCCGGGCCAGCGAGCCCAGCTCCCGGTAGGAAACGGCGCGGCCGCCGGGTTCCACGATCGCCGGCCGGTCCCCGTACTCGCGGTGCCCGCGCAGCAGCACGGACGCGACAGTGGGGCCGCCGGAGGCTTGCCGCGCGGTGCGCGCCGAGTCAGACACGTCGATACCTCCTCGGATAACTCTTATACTAGTAATCCGGCTGCGGAGGGACTGTCAAGGGCCGCGAACTATGATACTTGTTAGGTGGACGGAAGGAGCCGCCATGGACGGGGAAATCGCGCTCGTCACCGGAGCCGGAGGCGCGATCGGAACGGAAATCTGCCGGGCGCTGCGCGCCGCCGGAGCGCGCATCGCGCTGGCCGACGTCGACGAAGCCGCGCTCGAACGAGCCACCGCCGAACTGGGCCCGGGAGACGACCTCGCGTCATTCGCGGTCGACCTCGCCGACGACCGGCAGACCTCGGCACTGCCCGACCGGGTGCGCGACCGCTTCGGCGGGCTGGACATCCTGGTCAACAACGCCGGGGTGCGCGAGGTACTGCCGATGCTCGATCTCACGCCCGAACACTGGCGCCGCACCCTCGACGTCGACCTCGTCGCGCCGTTCACGCTGTCACGCGCGGCGATCCCCGGCATGATCGCCCAGGGCGGCGGGAAAATCGTCAACATCGCGTCGATGGCCGGGCTCGCCGCGTTCCGCGACCGAGCCGCGTACAGCAGCGCCAAAGCGGGGCTGATCATGCTGACGAAGGTCACCGCTGTCGAGTGCGGCGACCAGGGCATCCGGTGCAACGCCGTCGCCCCCGGAGTGGTCGAAACCCCGATGACGAGTTCGTTCTTCGGCTCCGCCGACCTGACCGCGTCGATGCGCGCGAACACGCCGATGCGGCGTTGGTGCGGCCCGGCGGAGATCGCCGAGCCCGTGGTCTTCCTCTGCGGTCCGGAAGCCCGGTTCGTCAACGGCGCCGTGATCCCGGTCGACGGCGGCTGGACCGCGGGCTACTACGGCGCCGAACTCTCCCCCCGACCGAAGGAGTCCTGACGTGCTGACCCCCGAGGAACTGGCTGCGAAACAGGAAATCGCCGACCTGCTGCTCGGCTACTGCCGCGGCATCGACCGATGCGACGCCGACCTGGTCAAGCGGGCGTTCTGGCCGGACGCCTACGACAACCACGGCGCGGACGCGGGCCCGGCGTGGGAGTTCGCGGACCGGATCGTCGCCGCGAAGCTGGCCGGCACGGAATGGACCACGCACGCGGTCACCAACCACCTTGTCGAACTCGACGGCGACCGGGCGTTCTCCGAAGCGATCGTACTGACCTTCCAGAAGCAGAAGGACCAGGACGAGGTCAACGTCTTCTGCGGCCGCTACGTCGACCGCGTCGAACGGCGCGACGGAAACTGGCGCATCGCGTACCGGCAGATGATCCACGACTGGAGCGGTTCCACCGTGCTCGCGCCGTGGGCGCTGGGCAGCGTCGCCAGCCGAGCCTTCGTCCAAGGTGCCCGCCGCGACTCCGACTTCGTCACCGGCCCCGGCCGCACCGACCTCATGGGAGCGAAATGAAAGCCCGCGCCGCGGTCCAGGTCGCCGATCGGCGATTCGAGATCGAAGAATTCGACGTGCCCCGGATCGGCCCGGACGAAGCACTCCTCAAGGTGGACGCCTGCGGAATGTGCGGCAGCGACGTTGAACAGTACGACGGCGGATTCGCCGCGCTCGGCGTCACCTACCCGGTCATCCCCGGCCACGAGCCGATCGGCACCATCGCCGAAATCGGGCCTGCCGCCGCCCGCCGCTGGGGCGTGCGCGCCGGCGACCGGGTCGCCGTGGAACCGGTGCTCGGCTGCGGTTCCTGCCGCGCCTGCCTCACCGGTTCTTACCGCCGCTGCAAGGGATCCGGCAACGGCGCGGCGATCAACGCCTACGGCTACCTGCCGACCGCGCTGACGCCCAGCCTGTGGGGCGGTTACGCGGAATACCTGTACCTGCACCCGCGCACCGTCCTGCACAAACTCCGCGAGAACCTGCCGCTCGAACTAGCCGCGCTCTACCAGCCGATGGCCGCCGGGATCCGCTGGTTCGCGCACGATTCCGGATTGCGCAGCGGAGACACCGCGGTCATCCTCGGCTGCGGACAACGCGGGCTCGCCGGGATCGTCGCCGCCCGTGACGCGGGCGCCGGTCGGATCATTGTCACCGGACTGGCCCGCGACGCGCACAAACTGGAACTGGCCAAGCTTTTCGGCGCGGACGTCACCGTGGTGGCCGACGAGGAACACACCGTCGATGCCATCGCCGAGCACACCGACGGCGAAGGGGCCGACGTGGTCGTGGACGTCACCGCGGTCTCGACCCAGCCCATTGCGGACGCGATCGCGATCGCCAAACCCGGCGCGACCGTCGTGCTGGCCGGGGTCAAGGGCTCCGGGGCAACCGTCCCCGGCTTCCTGCCGGACGCGGTGATCACCAAGGAACTGACAATCAAAGGCCTGTGGTCCCAAGACATCCGCGCGTTCGAACCCGCACTCCGGCTCATCGAATCCGGCAAGTACCCGCTCGAACGGATGCACACTCACACCTTCGGCCTCGACTCCGTCGCGCAAGCGGTCGAGACACTGGCCGGACGCGTGCCCGGAGAGGACGCGGTGCACGTGATGATCGCGCCGGGCGTCGGCTGAACCCGGGCTAGGGACGAACGCGGACCAAATAGGACATCAGACCGGTCTGAGCGACGACGCCGTCCTGGGTCACCAGGTCGTTCCGCACTCGCACGACCCCGGCGTCGCCGCGCCCGGTCATCCGCGTACCGACCACCCGCACGCGCGTGTGCACGGTGTCGCCGAATCGAAGCGGTGCCCGGAATTCCCAGTTCTCGATGCCCAGTAACGCCAGCGCCGAACCCTCGAACGCCCCGGTCCGCGAGCTGAGGCCGAGACACCACGACAACCCGAGCGCGCCGTGCGCGACCCGTTCGCCGAATCGCCCTTCCGCGGCCGCGACCGCGTCGGTGTGCATCGGGTTGTAATCACCGGTGGTCGCGGCGAACGACACCACATCCGCTTCGGTCACCGTGCGGCCGGGCGAGACGAGGTCCTCGTCCATCGCAGCGAAGTCCTCGAACCACAACGGCATCATCGCTCACCTCCCGGATGGCTCACCCTAGTCCGTGCGGCCTGTCGCGCATCTTCTCGCCAGCGACAGGCATTCTCCTGCGTTCAGCGCGGGCCGTCGGCCACCAGCCGCACGAACGTCTTCGCCGCCGCCGTCAGGTCGTCGCGCCGGTAGAGGAGCACCGGCTGCCGGTGCAGTTTCGGGCGGAGCCTGCAGACGATCGCGCCGTGCCGGCCCGCCCACTCCGCCATCCGGGGAGCCACCAGCGCCGCACCGGCCCCGCCCAGCACCAGCGGGACGATCGAATCCCGGTGGAAGGTCTCCACCGAGATCTTCGGTTCCACCCCGTGCCCGGCCAACAGCCCGACCGCCTTCGGGTGCACCCGCGGATCGACCACCAGCGGGATCGACTCGAGTTCGTGCACGTCGACGATCTCCCCCGGCTGCCGGGAGGAACCGGGGCCGAACGCGATCAGGACCTCCTCCCGCGGCAGTTCCAGCACGCCCAAGGCGCCAGTCGCGACCGGCCCGAGAGCGAGGCCGATCTCGTAAAGGCCCGTTTCGACCAGTTCGGAGACGCTGTGCGAGTCCGGCGTGCCGATGCGGACGTGCAGTCCGGGATGCGTGGCCCGGAACCGGCCGACCAGCGCCGCGAGCGGATCCGAAGCCAGCGTGGGATGGGCGACCACGTCGAGCCGTCCGGTCTGCAAGCCTCGGACGTTCTCGACGGCGGCCGCCGCCAGGTCGAGGCTGCGCATCGCGACGCGGGCGGGGCCGATGAGCGCCTCGCCCGCCGAGGTCGGCACAGCGCCCGCGGGACCGCGCCGGAACAGCGGCGCGCCTACCTCCGCCTCAAGCGATTGGATCGCCTGGCTCAGGCTCGGCTGCGCGACGCGCGCGGCTCGTGCCGCCGCGGTGAACGAGCCGTGGTCGACGACGGCGAGGAAGTAGACGAGGTGGCGACGGTCGATGGCGCACTCCTGAAGGACCTGCGGTCATAGGCACTGCCTGTGGGGCCGTCAGGATATCGGTCTTTGCCCTATGGCACAGCCGCTCCTAGCGTTTCGGGCAGCGCCGGAACGGTTCCGGGGAAGCCACGGAAAGGAGGGGCGCTCGTGGGAAGCGTCTTGCAGGAGACCGAACTGAGCCCTGACCAGGTGACGGAGTTCCGCGAGTCCGGCTGGACCGTGGTCCGCAACGTCGTGCCGCGCGAGACAGCGTTGGCCCTGCGGGAAAGCGCGATCCGCACGGCGGACGAGAACCGGCCCCCGGAGGTCGAGTTCGACGCGACCAAGAACAACTACATCAACGACCCGCGGTTCCAGTCGCAGCACCGGCTCTACCCGTCGGCGGAATCCGTGGACGACCTGTTCGCGTCGGTCGTCTACTCGCCGCGCATCGCCGGGATCGCGCGGAGTCTGCTGGACTGCGACGAGGTCCGGCACCTGCGGTCGATCATCATGGAAAAAACGCCGGCCGCCCAGGGAGGACAGCAGACCTCCTGGCACCAGGACTTCCCGTTCCTGCCGATCGACCGTTCGCGGTCGCTGTCGGTCTGGGTGGCCCTGATGGACCTGCCCGCCGAAATGGGCACGCTGCGTTTCGTGACGGGCAGCCACCGGCTCGGCTCGCTCGGCCGCGACGCGCATATGCGCCCGGACGCCGACCGGCTCGAGCGCTTCGTCAAACCGGATCTGGTCTCCCCGCCGCTGTCGCTCAAGGCCGGCGACGCGACGATCCACGCCGACCTGACCATCCACGGCGCCGCCCCGAACCAGAGCGACGAATCCCGGTGGGCCGTCTCCATCGGCTACATGGACGCCGACAGCCTCTACACCGGCGCGCCGAACCGGCTGACCGACGGGCTCGGCATCCCGGTCAACACCCCGCTCGACCACGCGAAATTCCCGGTCGTGCGCTGACTCGCGGCTGTCGCTTCCGGCCGCTGCGGCGGCCGGAAGCACCTCTGAACCCCGGCTCACTCCCGAAGGACGCCATGACCACCTCGTTAGCCGAAGACCTCGTCGCCACCGTCACCGCCGTCGACGCGACCCGACTCCCGCACTCTGCACGCGACGCGGTTCTGCGCAACTCGCTGCAGATCTTCGGGGTGATGCGGCTCGGCCTCCAGAACCCGGTCGCCCGCACCGCCGTGGAGTACGTCGCGCAGTACGAGCCCGGACACACCGCCACCGTAGTGGCCCATGGCTTCCGTTCGGCCACGCCAGCAGGGGCTGCGTTCGCCAACGCTGCGGCCAGCCACGGCGACTTTCGCGAAGACACGCACGCCGAAAGCTCCTCGCACCCTGGTGTCGTCGTGTTCCCCGCGATCCTGGCCGCCGCTGAAGCACTCGGCGGCAATCTCCCTGCCGGACGGTTCATCGAGGCAGCAGTCGCCGGTCACGAAATGATCGGACGGCTCGGCGGGGCCGCCGCGATGCCGACCATCGAACGCGGCTTCCGGCCGCCGTCGGTCTACACGTTGTTCGGCGGGACTGTGGCGGCGGGAATGATCCTGGGATTGACGCCGGAGCAGCACGTGCACGCCCTCGCCGTCGCGTCGCAGGGAGCTGCCGGACTCAACCATCCGTTCTTCGCCGGCACCGACGAATGGTTCCTGGCCCCGGCTTTCGCAGCCCGTCACGCGGTGACCTCCGCGTTCCTCGCCCAGGCCGGGGCCGAAGGCTCCCGCTTCGCGCTGGAAGGTGGCGACGGCGTGCTCGCGGCGTTCGCCGGTCGCCCGGTCGACATCGACCTCAGCCCGCTCGGCTCCCGACCGTGCGAAATCGAGCGCACCCGACTGAAGGCCGCGCTCACCTGCGGCTGGAACCAGTCGCTCGTCAATCAGTTGCGCGAACTGGCTCCCGACGCGCATTCGGTGGCGTCCGTCGTGGTGCGGATGAGCCCCATCGCCGCCGAGTATCCTGGAGTCGCGAAGACCGACGGGTTCACGAACTTCTCTGAAGCACTGCTCAGCGCGCCCTTCGCCTCCGCTCTCCAGCTGGTGCGCGGTTCACTCGACCACACCGGCTACGCTAAACTCGACGACCCCGAACTGCTGGACGTCGCCGGGCGGGTCACCGTCGAGACCGCCCCGGAACTGGACGGCTACGCGACCACAGTGGACCTCCGGCTCGCCGACGGAAAGACCCTGCGTTCCCGGGACGGCAACGACAATCCGCGCTTCTCGCTCGACACCGCGGGTCAAGTGCTCGACACTCTGCGCCGCAATTACATCTCGGCCGGCGAGAATCCCGCCGCCGTCGGCCCACTGGCGACCGCGCTCGGCTCCCTCGCCGACGCCGGGGAGGTCGCGCCGCTGAGCGAGGCGCTCGGCGAGGAAAAGCCCTAGCCTCGGCGGCTCGGGGACGCTTGCCCCCTTCTTCGAACACCTTGTAGATTTTCCCCAGGAGAAGGGGGCAAGGTGGCGAAGGCATCGAGCGGAGACCGGGAACGCAAGTCCGACCGGACCCGGCGGCGGATCCTGGACGCGGCGGCGGAGTTGGTGAGCCGAAAGGGTTTCGACGGCACCCGGATCTCCGAAGTCGCCACGCTCGCACAACTGCGGGTCCCAGCCGTCTATTACTACTTCGAGTCACGCGAAGCGCTCATCGAGGAGGTCGTCAACATCGGCGACCGGATGGCCATCGACAACGTGCGGACGCGCCTTGCCGAACTGCCGACCGACGCAACGGCGATGGACCGGATCTGCGCCGCCTTCGCCGCCCACTTGGAGATGGTGTTGAAGGAGTCTTCCTACACCGCCGCCGCGATGCACACCCTCGGCCGGCTGCCGGAAGACATTCGCGCGCGTCAGCTCGACAACCAACGCGAGACCGGGCAGTTGTGGCGCGACCTGATCCAAGCCGGTGTCGAGGCGGGCGAGGTCGACTCGGACCTGGACCCCCGCGCGACCCGGATGTTCCTGTTCGGCGCGGTCAACTGGGCGACCGAATGGTGGGATCCCGACCGCGGTTCCCTCGACGAGACGATCGAGACGTTCAAACACCTGACCCGGAACGCGCTCTCCGGACCGCGGGCCGCTCCTTCTGCCCCGTCAACCCTCGCACCGGTCTTCAGCGCCCCGCCGGACTGACCCGGGCCGCGGCGCCGGTCGACCGCGGATGTTCTGCCTCGAACAGCAAGCTCCCCGGCAGAAAGCGCATATCGCGCCAGTGACCTGCGCCGTTGCGCAGCGAGTTCGACAGCGCGTCGGGCAAGCACTCGCGGGCCGCAGGACGACGGCGTTCCGCCGTCGAGATCTGCAAGACGATCTTCCGGCGCTGACCGTCAGCAGGCCAGGCAAGGTCGCAGAAGCCTGTCGACGTGCTCAAACAGCCGACTGCGGCCAGCCGGACGGGAACGGCAGCGGCGGCAGTTCATGCGCATCCGGGCTCCCGGACGCCACGCGCAACGTCTCGGCCACGACCGTTCGGAGTCGCCCTGAAGTGTCCACCAGCCCTGCGTCCTCGGCCTCCGCGAACGTGTTGACCACGTTCGCGCAGACGTCCTCGCCCGCGAACACTTCGCGCCACGCCGCTGCGGTACGGGATCGGATCCCTGCCGACAGCGCCACGCGAACCTGGTCGCCGTCGCCGATTCCGCAAGACAGGCCGACAAGTTCGGCGAGCCTGCGCCGGAATCTTTCCTCCAGCGCACCGACCGCAACGAACCGGTTGTCGGCTGTCTGGTAGACCGCGTACCACGGAGTACCGCCGGTCACGACGGTACCCGACGGTCGGGGCCACTCCCCCTCTGCCGCGTAGCGTGCGGTGTGCGCGTACGCCAGCAGTTGGAGGCTGTGCGTCATCGAGATGTCGAGGCGGCAACCGGTTCCGTCGAGATCACGCCGGCGGAGCGCCAGCAGTATGTTCAACACCGCCGGGTAGCAGCCGCCTGCGATGTCCGCTATCGGCACCGGAGGAAGCGCGGGTTGGCCCGTCCCGTCCAGCGCGGCTCCGAGCACCCCGGCGTCCGCCAGGTAATTCAGATCGTGCCCGGCTTTCCGCGCCAGTGCGCCGGTTTGCCCGTATCCGGTGATCGAACAGTAGACGATCGCCTCGTTGACCGCTCGAACATCCTCGTAGCCGAGGCCGAGGCGGGCAGCGACACCGGGACGGAACTGTTCGACGAGAACGTCCGCCTCCGCCGCCAGCTGCCGCACCCGGTCGCGCTCGGCCAGGTTCTTCAGGTCCGCGGCGAAGACGCGTTTGCCGCCGTTGAGGAAGGTGTACGCGGCCGAGATTCCGTCGGCGGGCCCGTCGAACGCGCGCATCTCGTCCCCGTCCGGCGGCCGTTCGATCTTGACGACGTCCGCGCCCGCCTCCGCGAGCAGCAGGGTCGCCATCGGGCCGGGCAGCAACGCGGACAGGTCGAGGACCCGGATCCCGGCGAGCGGAGCGGACATCTACGGCTGCCCGACATGCGCGGCCGAGGCGAGCAGGTTGCGCAGTTCGAACTTTCGGATTTTGCCGCTCTGCGTTTTGGGCAGCTCGTCGAGAAACAGCAGCCGCTCAGGCAAGTAGTGCTTGGACAGCCCGTGGCGCAGCAGGTGCTCCCCCAGTTCGGCGAGCTCCAGCGTCGCGCCCTCCTTCAGCCGGAGCACCGCG
The DNA here is from genome assembly GCF_006704225.1 of Amycolatopsis sp. Poz14. NCBI lineage: Bacteria > Bacillati > Actinomycetota > Actinomycetes > Pseudonocardiales > Pseudonocardiaceae > Amycolatopsis > Amycolatopsis sp. Poz14. The sequence goes on along the minus strand of NZ_JACLHD010000001.1, from coordinate 5,535,089 downwards.
CACGCCCGTTCTCCCAGCCGCTCGTCGGGATACCCGACGACCGCGGCGTCCAGCACTGCCGGATGGTCGAACAGCAAGGTCTCGATCTCCACCACCGGAATGTTCTCCCCGCCGCGCACGATGATGTCCTTGGTGCGGCCGTGCAGCGACAACCGTCCGCGTTCGTCGATCGCGGCGGTGTCCCCGGTCCGGAACCACCGGCCGGGGACGAACGAGTCGCGTGTCGCGCCCTCCCGGTCGAAATAGCCGAGAGTGACGCCTGGACCGCGCATCAGAAGCTCGCCGATCTCCCCCGGGGCGACGTTTTTGAAATGCTCGTCGACCACCCGCACTTCCGAACCGGCGAACGGCGAGCCGTCGGTCTGCTGGATTGCCGCGTTCTCAAGCGGGGTGCACGCGGTGAGAATGCTGCATTCGGTCATCCCCCACGCCGGTGCGACGTACGCACCGAGTGCCTGCGATGCGGCTTCCGGAAGCGTTCGGGGCACCGACGAACCGGAGATCACCACGCAGCTCAGCGAATTGCCACGGTACTCCGCCAGTTCGGTCCGCACCAGATCCTGCAGATGGGTCGGGGCACCGAAGAACATCGTCGCCTGTTCGCGTTCGACGATCCCGGCGGCTTGCGCGGGATTCCACCGGTCCAGGTGCACTGCAGTGCCCGACAACAACGCAGGGAACAGCACGCCCCATACGTATCCCGCGTGGTGCCCAGCCGGGAAGGCACTTACCTGCACCATTGGCCGGCCGAGGACGGCGTCGCCGAGATGCTCGGCCAATCCGTCGACCGCGTACACCAACGTCTCGCTGGTGTGCATCGCGCCTTTCGGCTCGCCCGTCGTTCCCGAGGTGAATCCCAGGTAGCACAACGAGTCCGGGGTGTCCGCCGGTTCTGGTGCCGCGGTCCCGGCAAGGTCGCTCCACCGCGCTTCGCCGGGTTCGAGGCCCGGCGGCGGATCGTCCACCACGACGACCCGCTCCAGTTCAGGTGCTTCGCGACGGACACGGCGGGCGAGCGCCAGCAGGTCGCGATTCCCGTTCCTCGCACCCAGCACCAGAATCTTCGCTCGCGACCGGCGGACGATCGGCAGCACCTGGCGTTCGCCGTAAGAGGCAGGCACGCCGGTATACACCGCGCCGATCTGACTCAGCGCGAAAACGATGCTCGCGAACGCGGCCGAACTCGGCAGCATCACCGCGACGGCGTCCCCAGGACCGACTCCGGCGGCGGTCAGGACCCCAGCGGCCTCGCTCGCCGCGTCCGACAGTTCGGCGTAGGTCAGCCGCTCCGTGCATTCGCCGCCGCGGTAGCCGATCACCGCGAGCCGTTCCGGGTGCCGTTCGGCCGCCCGTGCCAGGAGCGAGCGTACCGAGCGGCTGGACCAATGCCCGTCGCGTCGGAACCTTCTCGCGTCCTCAACTGTCACCGGCGTGAATTGGCCGCCGGTCACGTGCATCAGCTCAGCCACGCTGCCGTTCCTCCTTGAACGTCGGGCCTTTCAGCCGTGTTGTCGGTCTGTGCGCCTCGGGAAGAGCACGAGAACTCACGCCATCTGCCATCCGCCGTCGATGTTGATCGCCTGACCGGTGATGTACCCGGCGGCGGGCGAAGCCAGAAACGCCGCCACGCGGCCGATATCGTCTGGGTCGCCGCGACGGCCCATCGGGACGACGGAGCGAGCGAGTTCCTCGAAACTCACCGGTCCCGGGGAAAGCGACTCGTCCTGTCCGGTCTCGACCGCGGCTGCCCGGTCCGTGTCGATGACGCCCGGGCAGATCGTGTTCGCCGTGATCCCGTGGGGTGCGAGGTCGAGGGCCAGCGACCGCGTCAGGCCGATCACGCCGTGTTTGCTCGCGGTATACGCCGGACGACGAGGCAACGGAATCCGCCCAGCCAGCGACGAGATGTTGACGATGCGGCCGTATCCCGCCCGCAGGAAATGCGGGATCACTGCCTTGCAGACCAGGAACTGCCCGGTCAGGTTCACCGCGAGCTGCTGGTTCCACGCATCCTCGCTGAGTTCCCAGCCGCCCGCGACCGACGGTTCCTGCCGGGCCGCGGCGTTGTTCACGACGACGTCGACGCGGCCCAGAGCACGCACCGTTTCGTCCACCATCGCCTCGGTCTCGGAAGCGATGCTGACGTCCGCGACCACCGCGGCGGCTCTCCGTCCGAACGCGGTGATCTCGTCGACCACGCTGGACAAGCCGAGCCACTCGCCTTTTTCGACGTTCGCGACAAGGCTGCGGTGACCTACGTCGCTCACCGCCACGTCTGCGCCCGCCTTCGCCAGCTCGAGCGCGATCGCCCGGCCGATGCCACGCTGGCTCGCCGCACCGGTCACCAGCGCCACCAGGCCGTTGAGTCCCGCCATGATCTCCCCGTCAGCTCCAGGCGACCGGCAGTTCGTGCATTCCGAACGCCTGTGCCGTGTTTCCGGTGAACCGCAGTTCCTCGAACGGGACCGCGAGTTCGAGCGACGGCAGCCGGTCGAAAAGCATCCGGAGCGCGGTTTCCAGCTCGACCCTCGCGAGTTGGCGGCCCAGGCACGAGTGGATCCCCGAGCTGAACGCGACATGCTGTCCAGCCGGACGGCGCACGTCGAGCCGGTCAGGGTCGGCGAACACCCGCTGGTCCCGGTCCGCGGCGACCAGCGAGGCGATCACCCCTTCGCCTTTCGCGATCGTCTGTCCTGCGATCGTCACGTCCTCCAACGCCGTGCGCGGGGCCTGGAAATGAGCGTTGCTGAAGTAGCGCAGCAACTCGTCGACAGCGCCGCCGATCGCGTCCGGCTCGGCCTTCAGCAGCGCGAGCTGATCCGGGTTGTGCAGCAGGACCGCGGTGCTGAGCGCGATCATGTTCGCGGTCGTGTCCTGGCCGTTCACCAGCAGGTTGCGCAGCAGGACGATCGCGTCTTCGCGGCTGAGATTCCCTGGCGCGACCTGCTCCGCGACAAGGCGGGAAACCACATCGCCGCCCCCGGTCGGGTTCTCTTGCCGCTCCCGGAGCAACACGGCGAAGTAATCCCCGAGCCGCTCCCCCGCCTTGACCGCCTCCTCCGGGCTACGACTGTGGAAGAACCGGGCGTTCGCGCATTCGACGAAGAATTCGCGATCCTTCTGCGGCACTCCCATCACCGTCGCGACGACAGTCGTCGGGATCGGGTAGGCGAAGCTCTGGCACAGGTCTGCCGGGCTGCCGGACGCGACCATCCCGTCGAGCGCCTCCTCGACGATCCCCTCGATGTAGGGCCGGAGCGATTCGATGCGCCGGGTCGTGAACATCGGGGCGAACATCCGCCGCAGCCGGGTGTGGTCGGGCGGATCCATCTGGCCGAGCGCGGGCGGCTCGCTGGCGAGCAGGAAAGCTCGGCTTTCGGTGGGGGACGGATAGTTCGGCGCGCTGGGACTAGCGCTGAACCGCGGATCGGTCAGGATCGCGACGACGTCCTCGTGCCGGGTAGCCAGCCACGACGTCTTGCCGTTCCACAGCTCGACCTGGACCAGGCCGTCGCTGTCCCGCGCCCGCCCGTACTCCGCCGGCTCGGCGAAGGGGCACTTCCCCCGTTCCATCGGGAACCGGCCCACGTGCGTCGTTTGTTCGCTCATGCCCTCTCGTCTCCTGTCCTATGGTCGAGTCATCACGCCGTCGGTACCGCCGGCCGCCATGCCGCCAGGTCGAAACCCGGTGCCCGCACCTCCGCCGGCGTCAGCACCTGACCGCGTTCGAACAGCCTGCGCGCCCGCATCGAATGCCGAGGTCTGCCCACGGATTCGAATCGTGCCAGCCTGCCTCCGGCGAAGCAGAAAGCAGCGAAATCCTGGGCGAGCGGATCGCCCTGCACGATCACCTCGTCAACGTGCGGCTCCGACCCGACGATGTCGAGGCGGTGCTTGCCGTACGCGCTCCAAAACCACGGAATCGCCGAATACTCCGCCGGCCCGCCGCACAGCCTGGCGGCCACGCAACTGCCCTGGCTCAGCGCGTTGGCGATCGATTCCGTCCGCACCCTCGCACCGGAAGCGTCCGGATACGACGCGCTGTCCCCGATCGCCGACACGTTCGGGTCGCTGGTCACGAGATGTTCGTCGACCTCGATCCCGGCACCCGTTTTCAGTCCCGCGGCCACGGCCAGTGAGGTGTCCGGCACTACGCCTACGCACACCAGCGCAAGCCGCGTTTCGACGACGCGGCCGTCGGACAGTTCCACTCCGGACAGCTTGCCGTCGCTCTCCCGGAACCGGGCCACTCCCGAGCCGTAGGAGAACCGGATTCCCTCGCTCCGCAGGAAGCCTTCGACTGCCTGCGCCGTGGCTGGGCTCACTTTGCCGCCGAGCGGGCCGTCCGCCGCTTCGACCACCTCCACCGAGACTCCGAGCCCGGCGGCCACACTCGCCACTTCGAGACCGAGGACGCCTGCCCCGACGATCACGATCCGGTCCGTCTCGGCTAGCCTCCCACGCAGCTCCTCGGCCTCCGCGACAGTGCGCAGCTGGACGACGCCGTCGATCGGACGGGAACTGACGCTGCGGTTCCGCGCCCCGGTCGCCAGCACGAGGTGGCCGTAGCGAACCTCCCCCGCAGCGGTGGACACCACCCGGGCGGCCCGGTCGATCCCCCAGGCCCGTACCCCGAACCATGCTTCCGCGCCGGCATCGCGGAAGTGCTCCGCCGTTGCGTGCACGATCGATCCCGCGTCTTCGCTGCCGTCAAGAAATCCTTTCGACAGCGGCGGCCGGTGGTAGCTCGGTCCAGGCTCCTCGCCGAGCACGCAGACCGTGCCGGAGAAGCCCCGCCCGGCGAGGCCCAGCGCGGTCGCCGTCCCGGCCTCGCCGGCGCCTACGATCACGACGTCGTAATCGCGCACCGCGCTCAGTCCTCGACCGAGAACGCGTTGGTGGGACACAGCCGGGCCGCCGTCTCCACCTTCGCCCGCAGCCTGGCTTCCGGGTGTTCGTCGAGGAGGACGACCAGACCGGTGTCGTCGTCCTGGTCGAAGACCTCCGCGGCCGCGTGGACGCATTGCCCCGCGCCGATGCACTTGTCGATGTCGACGTTGACTCGCATGTCTTCGTTCCTTCTCTGCTTGTTCGCGTCCGGCTACCGCACGTCGAGGTAGTCCGACGTGCGGCTGATCTCCTCGCGGTCGGCCATCGTTATGAGTTCTCTCGCCATCGACGAGGTCGAACCTTCCGCAGCGAGACACCCCAGGGCCCGCTGCATCGCGGCGATCGCCGCCCGCTGCACGTCGTTCGGGACGATCACGACCGGAAAGCCGAGCGCGACCAGTTCCTCCGCGCTCAACGGCGGCGCGGACTCGCTGCCGATCATGCTGACCACTTTCGGAGCCGCGACCGCCTCAGCGACCCGCTCCAGCTGCTCCCGCGTCGAGAGCGCTTCGACATAGACGAGATCGGCCCCGGCCGCGGCGTAGGCGTTCGCCCGCTCGATCGCGCGGTCGAGCCCCTCCACGTCGGTCGCGTCGGTGCGCCCGATCACCAGGAAGTCCGGGTCGCGCACCGCGTCCCGGGCGGCTCGGACCTTCAGGCACATCTCGTCGACGCTGATCAGCTTGATCCCCGGCAGCACACCGCACCGCCGTGGTGTGTCCTGGTCCTCGATGTGGAACGCGGCGAGGCCGAGCCGGGCGAATTCCCGTGCGGTGCGGCGGATGCTGGCCGGTCCGCCGAATCCGGTCTCGCCGTCGGCGACCACCGCGAGCGGGGCCGCGTCCGCGATCTTCGCCAGCCGGTCGAGCACCTCGGTCAAGGTGAGCAGCCCGATGTCCGGGACGCCGGCCGACCGGGAGATCGCTCCGCCGCTGGCGTACACAGCGCGGAATCCCGCCATTTCCGCGAGGCGCGCCGACAGCCCGTCGTACACTCCCGGAAGCAGCACCGGCCCGGCCGACCCGGCCGCCGGGATCCAATCCCTGTTCACGACACGCCCCTTCCGCTCTCGTCCTGCGCGGCCGCCATGCCGAGGAAGTAGCCTTCGGCCCCGATCGTCGACACCACCTCGAGCACCGCGAGCAGTTGTTCGCGCGTCGCGCCCAGCTTGATCGCGTTCCGCACATGCACCCGGGTCCCGGGTCCGTAGAGGTGGGCCACTGAGCTGTCGACCGCGACGAGCAGCAGCTCACGGGTCAGCGGGTCGAGTTCGCCGATCTCCCACGGGCTGCCCGACAATCGCATGTAGGCGGCGAAATACCCGGGCAGGTGCTTCGCGAGCGCTTCCCGTTGGTTGGTCCAATATCCTCGCCGGGCAACGAAATCTGCCTTGATTCGAGCGGATTCGCCCGGCATCTCCGGTTCCTCGGCGGGAATCCCTGCTGCTTCCAGCTCCTCGAGCACGATCGGCAACGCCAACCCGAAAGTGTGCACTCCCAGCGGTGCGATCGTGGCCAGAGCATCGGCTACTTCGCCCAGGGTGGCACCCGCTTCGAGTGCTCGGGACACCTGGGCGCGGATGCCGGGCTCGTGCAAACTGCAAGCGGACGCGAACGCGGCGAGCGCTATCAGCTCCACCGCCTTCGCGGACAGACAGCCGCTGGCGCGACGAGCGTCCCGGAAATCCACGACCGCTCGACGCAGCTCCGGCGCGGAGTCGGCGATCCGGCCGGGCAACCGTTCCGCGGCGGTCACCGGGCACCCGGCCAGGCGTGCCATTCGGAGACCGCCCTGCCCATGATCCATTCGAGATCCGTGGCGGACAGCCAATCGAGCTGTTCAGTGAACATCGTGACCGCTTCCCGGTACGTGCATGGCAGTCTGGTCAGATCCGTGCCCCAGAACACCCGGCGAGCGCCATAGGCGTCGACGACCGCTTTGAGGTACGGATGGAGATTGCGGTACGGGTACCGCTCGGTGGAGTACTCGGGCAGCCCGGAAGCCTTCACCGCCACGTTGGGGTGCCCGGCCAGCTCCAGCAACGCGTCGAGGTGGCCGAAGGCGCGGTCGTCGCGGTTCCATTCCTCGTGTCCGACTCCGAGATGGTCGACCGTCAGCTTCAGCCGCGGGTGTGCCGCGGCGATCGGCCCGAAGAGCGGAAGGACCGACGGGGCGGGATAGACCATGAGCGGGATGCCAGCCTCCTCGGCGGCGCTCCACAGCCAGTCGGCGGTGCCGTCGGAAAGCCAGGCCTTCTGCTGCGGGATGAAGAACGTGAACCGGAGCCCGATCGCGCCGGGGGTTTCCGCCCAGGAAGCCAATTTCGCGGGCGTGGCCGAGTCGTCGAGCCGCATCCGCCCCATCACCGCGAACCGGTCCGGGTAGCGTCGGGCCGCGTCCAGGGACAGGTCGTTGCGGTCGCCTTCGAACGCGGGCGGGACCAGGATCGCGCGGTCGACGCCCGCGGCCCGCATCCGATCGAGCAAGTGCTCGGCCGACAGCGCGTCCTGTGCCCACGGCGGGACGAACCGGCCGGAAGGCCATTCGCGTCCGGGGCGGCTGAGTTCCCAGATGTGCACTTGCGAGTCGGTGATGATCATCGGCCCTGCCTGTCAGTCGTACCAGATGGTGCGGCCGCCGTCGCTGACGACGACCTGTCCGGTCATGTACGCGGATTCGGGGCCTAGCAGGAACAGAACCGGTCCGACCATGTCGGATCCGGTGCCCGCGCGGCCGAGCGGAGTGAAGGCGACGGCTTTCTCGACGAACTCCGACGCTGCGGCATCGGAACCCGTCATGTCCGCCTGCATTTTTCCGAGGTGCATTCCCGGTGCGACGCAATTGACCCGCACTTGCCACTCTGCGGCTTCAGCCGCGAGCGTCTTCGTCAAACCGACGATGCCCGCCTTCGACACCGCGTAGATGTGACTGTGGTAGTTGCGCCGGGCCATCAACCCGTTCGTCGAACTGATGTTGACAATGCTCCCCCGGCCGAGCGCCTTCATCCGGCGGGCGCCCTCGCGGCAAGACCAGAACGATCCCGCGAGGTTGACGCCGAGCACCCGGTCCCAGTCGGCGGGCTTCGTGTCGAGGAAGCTCTCCGTGCCGCCGGTGATCCCGGCGAAGTTGACCAGCATCGACAACGGGCCGAACTCGGCGTCGACTCTTTCGAAGCCCTGGACGAGGGAATCCACGTCCGAGATGTCGACCTCGACGCCGGCGAACGAGCCCGGCGTTCCGGCACCCGGATCGCCGAGCACCGCCAGCGAGCCCGCCCGGTCGAACCCGGCGACACGCACCCCGCGCGCCAGCAGGGCGCGGACGACCTCGCTGCCCATCGATCCGCCGGCACCGGTTACGACCGCGACCTGCCCGACCCATTCGTCGACGGCGCCTTGCGTCATCTTCGACCTCTTTCCACCGCACAATTCCGGCCCGGGCACCGCCCGCGCTCATCTGACTGACTTTAAACAGCACAACATCGGGATCGCAATAGTCAGACAGATGTCAACCTTGCCAACGATCCCGCCGGCACTCCCGGTGCGGAGCGCATGCGAAGTACGGCCCTCGCACCGCGCGCCCCGAACCACCGACCCGGTTCTGATTGCCAACTGTCATTGCCTCACAATGAAAACTGCCCGCGCATCTCCAGCGGCCGTCCGGATCGCCCGCCGCACCGCGGGTCGCGACGCCGGGTCAGCCGCCCAACGGGGTGCCCAGCACCAGTCCGTATGCCCGCCGGTCAACCCGGCCGGACAGGTCGATCGTGATCGACTTTGCCTGGGTGAACTCGTCGAGCGCGTCCGGGCCCAACTCCCGGCCGACCCCGCTCTGCTTGTAGCCGCCGAAAGGCACGTGCTCCGAGATGTTGTGCCAGTCGTTGATCCACACCGACCCGGCTTCCAGCCGCTCCGCCACCTCCAGCGCCCTCTGGTTGTCCTGGCTCCACACCCCGGCGGACAGGCCGTACTCGGTGTCGTTGGCGATCTCGACCGCCTCGTCCACCGAGTCGTAAGCCAGCACCGACAGCACCGGGCCGAAGATTTCCTCGCGTGCGACACACATATCGTTGCGCACGTTGGTGAAAACCGTCGGTTCGACCCAGTAGCCCTTCTCGAAACCAGGTCCGCTCGGCGCACCGCCGCCGCAGGCGAGAGTCGCGCCCTCTGCCCTGCCGCGTTCGATGTAGCGCAGGACGCGTTCCCGCTGCCGCGCGCTCATCACCGGTCCGATGTCGGTAGCGGGGTCGAGCGGGTCCCCGACCTTCAGTGTCTTCAGCCGGCCCACGAGCCGCTGGACGAATTCGTCGTGCAGCGCTGAAGGGAGCAGCAAGCGGGTACCCGATTCGCAGCCCTGCCCGGCGTGCAGCAGGAATGCGTATGCGGCGCCGTCGACTGCTGCGTCGAGGTCAGCGTCGTCGAGCACGATGTTCGGGCCTTTGCCGCCCAGTTCCAGGGTCAGTTGCTTGAGACCGGCCGCCGCGTCGCGCATGACCTGGCGCCCCGTCTGCGTGGACCCGGTGAACGACACCCGGCGGACATCCGGATGGGCCACCAGGTACGCGCCGATCGTGGGACCGTCTCCGACCACCACGTTGCACACGCCGTCCGGCAGCCCCGACTCGCGCAGGATCGCCGCCAGCTCCAGCGCTCCGGTCGGAGTCTTCTCGTCGGTCTTCAGCACCACGCTGTTGCCCGCCGCGAGCGCGGGAAGCGCCTTCCACACCGCCAGGACAAGCGGGAAATTCCACGGCACGATCCCGCCGCAGACGCCGATCGGCTCCCGGCGGACCAATTGGGCGTTAAGCACCTGCCCGGTGACCGGGCCCGGCCGCTCCCACGCGTAGCGACGGGTCAGTTCGGCGAAGTTCCGCATGTGCGTCAAGGGAAACCCGACGCAGATCGCCTCCGAGAGCCGCAGCGGAAACCCGCATTCCCTGCTGCCGAGTTCGGCCAGCTCGGCCGCCCGGCTCTCGAGCAAGGCGGCCGCCCGGTCGATGACGGCGGCGCGATCGACCGGTGCGGTATTCCGCCAAGCGCCGGCGGAATACGCTTCATTCGCCGCCGCGACCGCTGCGTCGACATGCGAGGTGTCCGCCTTCGCGGCGGTCGCGATCACCTCTTCGGTCGCCGGGTTGACCACCTCGTACTTTTCCTCGGAGTCCACCCATGCGCCTCCGATGAACATGCGGTAGTGCGGAAGCCCGTCGCGGTCGACGGCGGCCCGCTCGTTCGAGGACATCGCAAATCAGCTCCCTGGGTGCGCGGTGTCAGTGCGTCGCGACGATCCGCTCCGCGGTGCGGAACGCGAGCGCCTGGATGGTGCCGGTCGGGTTGTAGCCGCTGACGGTCGGGAAAGACCCGCCGCCGACGGCGTAGAGGCCCGGTACTTCATGGGTCTGCTGGTCGGGATCGACCACCGAGGTCCGCGGGTCTTCCCCCATGACGTGCCCGCCGTGGTCGTGGGTGGTGATGTGCGCGGATTCCATGCTGAGCCCCCAGACCTCCGTCGCGCCCATGCGGCCGACGATCTCTTTCAGCTTCGGCACGATCAGCCGTTTCCACGCCAGTTCGTGGCCAGTCCAGTCGTGCGTCATCCGCAGCGCGGGCTCGCCCCACGGGTCGCGCATCCGCGGGTCGAGATCGAGATAGTTGGCCGCCATCGGGAACTGGACGCCGGACGCCCAGACGCCGAACACCCGGCGGTACCCCTCGGTCAACCACTTCTTGAAGTCCGGGCCGTGCCGATGCCTTCCGGGCGGGATCATTCCGGCGACCTCGATCGGCTGCAGGTCGCCGTTGAACAGCAGCAGCGGCCCGCCCCACACCACCCCGGTGCCGGTCCAGTCCCGGTTCAGCCCGTTGTAGTCGTCCAGCGCTCCGCCCGCAGCGGACGGCCCCATGAAGGAATGCGTTTCCCCCGGCATGAGCCCGCCGACCCAGTCGATCTTGTGCGTGTAGTAGTTCTTGCCGGTCTGCCCGTTGGCGTTCACCCCCGAAGCCAGCAGGAGTCTGACGTTCTCCAGCGAGTAAGCTGCCAGGATCACCATCGGCGCACGCACTTGCGCGGTTTCGCCGGAGCCGAGGTCGACTCCCGCGACGCCGGACGCCCGCCCGTCCGGGCCGCGCAGCACGCGTTGCACCCTGAACCCGGTCGCGATTTCGAGATTCCCCGTCCGCAGCGCGTCCGGGATCAGCGCGACGTGCGTCGACGACTTCGCGCCGACGTGACAGAGGTAGTCCCGGCAGAAGCCGCAATAGGTGCACGCCTGCCGATTCCCGGAGGGTCGGGAGATGATCGCCGCGGCGGTCGGGTAGACGTGGTACCCCAGCTCCCCGCCGGCTTTCTTGAACGTGTCGTACAACGCGCTCGGCCGCAACGGCGGAAACGGGAACTCCGCGCGGCGTGGCGACTCGAACAGGTTGCCCCGGCCGTCCAGCTCCCCGCCGACGTTCCCTGCCTTGCCGGACACGCCGATCTCGTGCTCGACCCGGTCGTAAAAGGGCTCCAGTTCGGCGTAGCCGACCGGCCAGTCCCGGATGTCCGATCCCTCGGGCAGCGCGTCCGCGCCGTACCTGTCCACGATCTCGGTCCGCATCCTGAAGTCCGGCGCGTTCTGGCGATAGTGCCAAGCCGCGTAGTGCCAGGAGCCGCCGCCGAGGCCGGTTGAGGGAGGCACGGTGAACGGATTGACGATCGGACCGGTCGCCCACGGCGCCACCACCGCGTCAGTGTCCGCGTCCGGCCGCCAGGTGATCGGGTCGGACCGCATGCCCGGCGAGTGTTCCGCCCGGGATTCCCACACCAGTTCGTCGAACTTCGTCCAGGCGTCGGCGTGCCCGAACGCGCCGCCCTTGTCGATCCCGAGCACCGACATCCCGGCCCTGGCGAGCTCGCGGGCCAGAATCCCGCCCGACGCGCCGAGGCCGACGATGATCGCGTCGTAGTTCTTCTTCGTGCCGCGTGCCATCGAAGACCTTCCCGTTGCTCGATCAGTAACCGGTGAAAAAGCGTCCGGGTTCGTTCCGGTGCATCTCGGCCATGTCCGCGAGGACGAGCGGCGTGATGTCCGCAGCCGACTTCCCGTACGTCTGCTGTGCCGCGGTGTAACCGTGCTGGGCGCCAGGAAATCCGACCGCGCGCCAGCCGGCCAGGTCTCGATTGCCGCCGTATTCCGGATCGCACAGGTAGCCCTGGACCGTATGGCCCCAGATGACGCCGAAGAACGACTTCGCCCATTCCTCCGAGACGTCGCCCAGCGTTCCCGATTCGAGCTGCGTCAGCACCGCCGACCGCTCGTCCTCGGCGCACTCGGCGTACCGGGCGGAGTAGGTCCGGACGCAGTAGCGGTCAATGCCCTGCAGAGCCGCCAGATACAGGTCCAGCCAACGGTTTTCCGCGCCCGCGAGTTCCGTCGCGATGAACTCCGGCACCCCCGCCTGGCGAGCGCCGGGGACACCGTCGTCTTCCGGGATGATGTCTGAGGCGACGGCCTCGAGCACCGCCAGGCGATCGGCGTCCAGCGCCGCGGCTGAGCCTTCGGCCGACTGGCCGGTTTGTGCTGTCGCTCCCATCGGATGTCCTGCCTTTCCGCCGCCGGGCCCGTCCGGCGAACCGCCGGACCTCGCCCGATCTGCTTGCTGTTTCGTTCGCGCCGAGCGTTCAGTTCGGCGGATTCGCTGTCGCTGCCGAGTCCGACCGCGGTGCCGTCACGTCGCTCGCGATCGAGGAGCCGGCCGTCTCCGGGACGAAGAAGCAGGCGACGATGGTCACGACGGCGGCGCCGATCAGGATGAACGCCGGTGCTGTCGCGCCGAAAGACGCCGTGAGCGCGGTCGCCAGATACGGTGCGGGACCGCCGAAAAGCGCGCCGCCGATGTTGTAACCGATGGAGGCGCCGCTGTTGCGGACCCGAGTCGGGAACAGTTCGGTCATCATGACCGACACCGGGCCCACCAGCGTAGCCAGGAGACAGCCCATGAGCACGTCGACGAGCACCGCGGGAAGCACCGCGCCCGGGCTCAGCAGCGCGAACATCGGGTAGGACATGACAGCGAACCCGCCGCACCCCGCGAACAGGACCGGCTTGCGCCCCCACCGGTCGCACAGCCGGCCGAAGACCGGGGTCAGCACGGCCGCAAGGAACACGGTCAGCACCGTCGAGAATGTGGCCGTCGCGCCGGAAAGCCGGAGCACCTGTTTTTGATAGGTCACCAGGTACGCCGTCACCACGTACTGGGCCGCGAACAGCATGCACACCAGCCCGATGGTCTGCAAGACGACCCAATAGTTCTTCCGCACGATCTCGCGCACCGGCCGGTCCGAGACCTCGTCCGCAGTTTCTAGCCGCGCGAAGTCCGGGCTGTCGTTGAGGCGCATCCGGATGTACAGCCCCACCAGGCCGAGCGGGCCCGCGACGAGGAACGGGAACCGCCATCCCCAAGCTGTCATCGCCGCCGGGGACAGCGAGAACTGGAGGAAGAACGTCACGAGCGCGGCGCAGGCGATCGCCGCCAAACCCGAAGCCAGAGTGAAACTCACTCGGTAGCCGCGCCGGTCCGGCTCGGCGAATTCCGCGACGAAGGTGTTTGCGCCGCCGATTTCCCCGCCCGCGGAGAAACCCTGGACCAGCCGGAGCGCGACGAGCGCGAAAGTCACCCACGCACCGGCGGCCTCCCGCATCGGCAGCAGGCCGACGAGGAACGTCGACAACGACATCGCAGTGATGACGATGACCAGGATCCGCTTCCGGCCGATCCGGTCGCCCAATGAGCCGAAGTAGAAAGCACCGAGCGGCCGCACGACGAAGGCCGCTCCGAAGACCGCGAACAGCGACAGCAGGCTGCTCGTCGAATCGTGCGAGGGGAAGAAAACCACCGACAGATTGGTGGCGAGCAGGCCATAGAGCGCGAAGTCGAACCATTCTACGAAACTGCCGACTGCCGCCGCTCTCGTGGCTTGTCGCACTTCCGCGCTTCGCACTGCCCGCTTTCCGTCGGGCGAAATTCCGGACATGACACGTACACCTTTCGTTGCTGAAAAGCCGGAGGCGTGCGCAGAAGAAACGACCCGACCGACGGCCGAGCTGCACACCTCTTCCCGAGTCACCCCCTGCCGCGGTTCCCCAGGAACACGGCCAGCCCCCTGCCCAGAAAAGGATCCGATCAGTGCGTCGCGGGCACTGGCTTCTCGAGCTTGCGCACGCCGGTGATCTCGCGGTACTCCGCGGGCGTCGCGACCTCGCGGCCCAATGCCTCGACGATCGTCTTCGCTTGTAAAAATGCTTCGAGATTGGAGGCGAGCTTCTCCTGCTTGTGCGGGTACTTCCAGACGGTGTCCTCCATGCCGACCCGGATGTGCAGGCCGAGCAGCGCGGCCGCGGTCGCGAGGAACACCGAAGCCCGGCCTGCCGCGCAGACGAGGATCTTCGCTTCCGGGTCGACGTCCTTGATCAAGTTCACGAACCGCATCAGCCCCTCGATCATCTGCTTCGGGTTCTCCATCGGGCTCGAACCCGGGATGGACGGCAGCACGCACCACAGCTGGCCAGGCCCGAGCAGTCCGCTGCGAAACAGGAAGCGCTCGGCGTTGTTCACGTCGGCGTCGGTGTACACGGCGACGATCGGCGCGGCGCCGGATTCCAGGATCAACCGCGTCTTCTCGAACATCAGCGGCACCGGCTTCGCGAAGATCGCGTCGCCGTTGAACACCGCGGTGGTGTTGATCGGCACGCCGTCGAGCACGCGCGCGTCAAGACAGCGCTTCATCTCGTCCCATTCCCCCTCCAGCGCGGTGACGAGGCAGCCGTCCACGGCGAGGTCCGCGAATTCTGCCTGCAGCGGATTCACCACGGCCTCGAAACGACTCTTGTCGAGGGTGTTGTAGCCGTTGTCGCCGCGCACGTGCAGGTGGATCGCGCTCGCGCCGGCCTGCGCGCATTCGCGGGCCGACCGGTAGATCTCGTCGGTGGTGATCGGCTGGTTCGGGTTCGCGTTCTTCGTGTAGAAGGCACCGGTGATCGCGGGCTGGACGATGATCTTGTCCGGGACGTCCCAGGCGGGCTGGATCGTGCCGTCGAAGAACCGCGAGTGCTCCGGGTCGATGATCTCCGGGAAACCGTAGGGTTTCCAGATCATCCGGCCGCCGGTGCGGTCGAAACTCTCGCGCACGCGGTCCCAGCGGACGGTGTTGTCGTTCAGGCCCATGATCAGACTCCTGCGGGGGTTTCGGCGGCGAGGCGTTCGGTCATCGGCTTGCCCGAGTACTCGCCGTCCTGGATGTAGCGCAGCGGACGCTGCTGGTCGATTTCTTCGATGACGTGCGCCATCAGGCCGGGCAGCACGGACAGCACGGCGAACGCGACGGTCTGGTTCGCCGTCCAGCCGAGGTCCGAACCGACCGCGGCGAGGGCGCCGTCGATGTTGATCGGGATGCCGGTGCGCCCGGTCTGCCGGACGAACGCGGCGTGGATCGCCTGGAACTGCTTGACCGCTTCGCCCGCCAGCCCGAGTTCCTCGGCGAGCGAGAAGAGGATGTCGGCGCGGAAGTCGCTGGTCTTGTGCACCGGGTGCCCGAAGCCAGGCAGCCGTTTGCGGGCGGCCACGTACTCGGCGACGACGCGCTCCGCACCGTCCTCAATGGACCCGTTGTTGCCGCGCAGTTCCCGGGCGTGTTCGAGCAGATGGCAGGAGTGCTCCGGGGAGAGCGTGTTGCTGCCCGCGGCGAGCACGCCGCCCGCCACCGCAGGGATGAACTGGGGGTTGCCCGAGGCGATGTAGCGCGCGGCGGTGATCGTCGAGGCGACGAAACCGTGGTCCAGCAGGCTGTTCAGGATCGCATCCACCAGACGGCGCTCCGCTGGGGTAGGGACACGGCCGGTGATGGACAGGAACGCGCCGTCGGCGTAAGTCGCGTTCTCCATGACGTCGCGAAGCGAGTACCCGCGAAGGTTGACCTCTCCTTCGACGACCTCGCTGACCTCGGTGGTGAAGTACATGTCAGTCGTTCCTCTCTCCGGCAGTGCGGAGTCCGCCGGCAGTCATGCCCGCAACGCCCCGTTCGCGTCGATGCGGGTGCGAAGCAGGGCCAGTTCCTCCGGCGTCGGGCCTTCGGTCGTCGGCACGGTTTCCGGCACCAGGATTTCGAAGCCGGTCTTCTCGACCACCTCGTCCTTGGTGACACCCGGGTGCACCGATTTCAGCCGTGCCGAACGGGTTTCCTCATCGAAATCGAACACGCACAACGGCGTCACGATGGATGCCGGGCCGTCGTTGGGCAGGCCGAGCTCGGCGCGCAGGTTGGGCTCGCCTCGGCCGTAGCCGAGCGCGGACACGAAGTCCACCCGGTCCACCAGCACGCGCGGGTTGTGCGACGTGGTCACCAGATGCCAGTGTCCGTTTTGGACAGTGGCGTTGCAGGTGCCGATCGCGCCCGGGCCGCGGAACTTGAGCTGCTTGTGGTCCGAACCGATGCCGATCAGATTCGAGTTGCCGTACCGGTCGATCTGGATGCCGCCGCAGAAGAACACGCCGTTAGCGCGGTGGCGCTGGTTGTTGAGCAGCTGGTCGTGCTGGTAGTACGCCTCCGCCCAGCGCATCGCGCCGACGTCGGTGATGAATTCGAATTCCTCGATCACCGGGGTCTCTCGCACGTAGGCCTTGGTCATCGCGATCATCACGGTCATGTCCGGGCCGTGGTGCAGATGCGCGAGCAGGGCTCCGGCGCGGGGAACCGGCAGGTTCGCCCCGACCTCGACCCACTGCCCGTCGCGCAGGTCGTGCGCGATGGCGGCGGCCATCACTTCCTTAGGTGTTGCCGAGTCGGTCATGTCGTCCTCAGAACTCGTCGAGGGAAAGAAGTTTGCGGATGCCGATGCGCTCGAGGTACTCGGCGTGGTCTCGCGGCCCGAGCACGAACTCGTCCAGGTAGAGGTCGAGCTGCGTGCGGTCGCCGGTCTTGAGCCAGTCGTTCGCCGCGGCCAGGTATTCGTTGATGTGCTCGGCGTCGGGAATGTAGTAGCCGTCAGCCGAGTACGGATGCGCGCCGAACTGCGCGCGCACGATCCCGGTCGCACCGGGGATGCTGGTGCGCAGCGGGTCGGCCCGGATGTGCTCTGGCGAAACCACTTTCTCCACCGACACGAACGTCTTCTCCGCCGCGGCGTACATCGCGACGTCGCCGTAGCGGGTGCCGTTGTGCTGCACGTTGCCGTAGACGTCGCTCACCGCGGCGTGCAGGAAGCACACGTCGATGTCGATCGCCGGGACCGCGATGAGCAGCTTGTCGCTGACCGGGTCGCGGAACTCCTTGAGCTGCGGGTTGACCTTCGGGAAATCGGTGCCCACCCCGGCCCGCCACGGGTTGAACGGCACGCGCTGCGCCGACGCCCGGAGGCCGGCGTAGAAGTGCGCTTCGTCCAGCTCGAACACGTCGATGGCGCCGTCCTGCGCGGACTTGCGGAACGCGGGCCCGATCCCGGCGAAGCCCTCCGCGCCGACGTACGGCGTCACCACCCGGTCCGCGACCCCGGCGGCGATCAGGAGGTCCGTTTCCAGCCCCGCCGACGCGGCTCCGACCACCCGCAGATTGCGCCTGCCGTCCTTGATCAGCTGCCGCACGAGCGCCATCGGGTGCCCGGAGTTGATGAACCCGCCGATGGCGACCGTCATCCCGTCTTCGACGTGGGCCGCAGCGGCTTCGGCCTCGACGATCCGCGAGGTGCGCGTGGCCGTCACCGGGGCACCTCCCATTCCGCCTTGCCCGACACCCGGTAGTCGCTGCGGTACCAGCGCGGATGCCCGTGGATGACCTGTCCGCCGTCGATCGGGACGCCAGCTCCGGTGATGAAGCCCGCGGTCCTCTCCGCCGACAGGAACAGCACCAGCTCCGCGATGTCGTCCGGGACGCCGAGGCGGCCGACCGGCGTGTCGCTCAGCAGGAACGCGCGGTGCTCCTTGCCCTGCTCACCGTTGAGCATCGGACCGGTCATGCCGGTCTCGACCACGCCCGGCTCCACCGCGTTCACGCGGATCCGGTGGTTGCCCAGCTCGGAGGCGAGCCCGGTCGCGAGCATCCGCAGCGCCGCCTTCGTCACGCAGTAGGCACCGAGCAGGTCCGAGTACTGCGTCGCGCCGGAGGAGGCGTTGATGACGATCGAACCGCCCTTCCCGGCGGCGATCATCGCGTTGGCGACCTCGCGAGTCACGAAATAGGTGCCGTTGAGATTCACGTCGACGTGGCGGTGCCACTCTTTTAGAGGCTGGTCGGTCAGCTCGCCGAACTTGCCGTACCCGGCGTTGGCGAACAGCGCCGTGATCGGGCCGAGCGTCGAGACGACCTCGGCCAGTCCCGCGCGCACTGCCTCGTAGTCAGTCTGGTCGACCCCCGCCGCGTGCACCCGCGCGCCTTCCGCAGCGCACTTCTCCGCCGTCTCCGTCAGCAGATCCGGCCGCCGGTCGAAGACGGCGACGTCGTATCCGCGGCGGGCGAACCCCGCAGCGGTCGCTTGCCCGATGTCCCCCGCGGCACCGGTCACCAGTGCCACGGGACGTTCTCGCTCGCTCATTGTGCGGTGTACCCTCCATCGAAATTGAGCACGGCACCGGTCATGAACCGGGACGCGTCGGACGCCAGGAAAACCACGGGCGGACCGATCTCGGCCGGATCCGCCACGCGCCGCTGCGGAACCTTGCGCAGCAGCGCGGCGGTCGCCGCTTCGTCGGCGAGCACCTCGCCGGGCATGTCGGTGGCGAAATAGCCGGGGGCCAACGCGTTCACCCGGACATCCAGGCGCGCGAGGTCGAGCGCCGCGGCTCTCGTCAACCCCTCGACTCCGGCTTTGCTCGCGGTGTACGCGGATTGCCCGCGCACCCCCACGGCCCCGGCCAATGACGAAATGTTCACCACCGAAGCGGACCGGCCGGTGACGCGATGCCGGACGAACGCCTGGGTGGCGGCGAACGCGCCGCGCAGGTTCACGTCGACGATCCGGTCCCAGTCCTCGTCGGACACTTCGGGCAGCTCTGCCTGATGCGCCTGCCCGGCATTGTTGACCAACACGCCCAACGGCCCGTGTTCCTTCGCGATGTCCGCGAAAACCTCCCGGACCGCAGCTCGATCCGCGACGTCGAGCACCCGGGAATCGCCGGAGATCTCCTTAGCCACAATGGACAGATGCTCGGCGCGCCGTCCCGTCACGACGACCATCGCGCCCGCGTCCGCGAGCGCACGGGCAGCCGCCGCGCCCAGCCCCGCTGAACCCCCGGTCACCACCACCACCCGTCCGTCGAGCCGGAAGGAGTCCAGCGCGTTCACAGCCGGATCCCCATCGAACGGGCGATCACGATCTTCTGGATCTCGCTGGTGCCGCCGCCGATTTCGAGGTACTTGCAGTCGCGGTAGTGCCGCGAGACCGGGTACTCGTCGCTGAACCCGTAGCCGCCGAAGATCTGCACTGCCTCGCGGGTCGCCGAGACGTACGCCCGGGTCGCGACCAGCTTCGCCATCGCGGCGACGTCGGCAGCCGTCGGGTCGCCCTCGTCGACGAGGTCCGCCGCGCGCAGGGTCAGCGCCGACGCGGACTCGATCGCCACGCGCATCTCCACCAGCTTGTCGGCGATGAACTGGTGCCCGGCAATAGGTTTCCCGAACGCCGTGCGCACCTGCGCGTAGTCCAGACAGCGCTCGAGCACGTCCCGCAAGGCCCCGACGCTGAGTGCCGCCAGCAGCATCCGTTCCTTGGCCAGCCCCGGCGTCACGCCGCCCCAGCCGCCGTCGACCGGCCCCAGCACAGCCGACGCGGGAATCCGTGCGCCGGAGAAGAACACCTCGCACAGATCGATCCCCTTGAGTCCCATTTTGTCGATCTTGCGCACCTCGACGCCCTTAGCTGCCGGGTCGATCAGCAGCAGTGTGATGCCGTCGTGCTTGGGGCCCTCGTTCGACGTCCGGACCGCGGTGATGATCACGTCTGACACGGCCGCGCCGGTGATGAACACCTTCGAGCCGTTGACCACGAAATCGTCGCCGTCGCGGACGGCGGAAGTTCGCACCGCCGCGGCGTCCGAACCGGACGCCGGCTCGGTCAGCGCGAAGGCGACCCGGGCGCCGGCTTTGATCCGCTCGAACCATTCGGCCTTCTGCTGCGGCGTGCCGAGCCGGTGGAAAGCCTCCGCACCGAGCACCCACATCGAGAAGTACGCCTGCCCGATCACCAGGTTGTGCCGCGCCAGCGTTTCGTGCACCAGCACCAGATCCCGTGCACCGGCCCCGCTTTCCGGCAGCGGCAGCGTCGCCCAGCCAGCCTCGGCCAGCGCGTCCATCACCTCGTGCGGGTAGCGGGCCTCGCGGTCGAGCCGCGCGGAGTACTCGTCGGTGACGATCTTCCCGCACAGCTGGTCGATCGCCTCGACCATCGCCTGCCGGTCTTCGCCCTGCAACGCCATCGTCGCCCGGCCTTCCTGTCCCGTTGTGCCTGCCGCAGAGACTCTGCCCAACTGTCCGACAATTGTCAATCCGGCTAATAATGGTCCGTTCGTGGGATGGGCCGAACCTCGCACGTCCACCGGTTTCGCGGACACAAAGAGAGGCGGACCCGGTACCGGGTCCGCCTCTCAGGAAGGAAGGGTCGACAGCCGCCCGCGGGCGCCGCCTCGAAAAGATCAGCCGCGCTCGCGCGCGTGGGCGTTCATGTAATCGAGATGTTTCCTCATCAGCTCCGTCGCGGCGTCCACGTCGTGTTCTTGGATCGCGGCGCAGAGCTTGATGTGATGGCGCACAGCCTGCTTGCCCACCTCGGCGTCGGTGTTGATGAACGCCAACGGGTGCGCGACGCGGTGCAGCGCCGAAACGAACGCCGCCATCACCCTGTTCTGGCTGGCTTGCGCCACCAGCGAGTGGAACTCCGCGTTGAGATGCGGCACCGAGGGATCGTCCACCGTCGTCGCCTTCTCCCGCTCGATCACCTCGCGCAGTGCGACCAGGTCGTCGTCCGTGCGGTTGAGTGCCGCCAGCCGTGCGCACGGGATCTCGAGCAGGTCGCGGAACGCGGCGACCTCGTCATGCCGGATGGACCCGAGGTCAAGGATGCTGCTCATCCGGTCGGAGACCAGCTGCGACAGCTTGTGGTGGTCGACGAACTCCACGAACGACCCGCCGGTGGCTCCGGGGACTTTCGTGATCAGGCCGCCCTCGACGAGGCTCTGCAACGCCTCCCGCACCGTCGCCCGGCTCACCCCGAACCGCTCGGCCAGCCGCGTCTCGCTCGGCAGCCGGTCCCCCTGGGCGAACTGACCGCTCAGGATCGCCTCCCGGATCTGGCTCTCCACCTGCTGCCGCGGCCGCAGCACCGGGGTCGGGGCGAACTCCGCCCGCGCGGATCCGTCCGACGTCCGAGTCGCCATGCCAACCCCTCCCGCTCGGCTCCGAGCCGACTGTCAGACAGTTTACCCCGATCTCCTTGCCGTCCGTGCACCGACACTCGGGACTATGCCCGCCGACTTGCTGAGCGACACAGTGATCCTCCGATCGACAGCACCCCAAAGCCGTGGCGTACCTCCAGGTCGGACGAGGAAGCCGACAGCCGGCAGCCTGGTCGCGCAGCACCGGGACGACCCCCGCCCGCCCGCCGCGCGAACCGGTCCGGGCGACCGGCAACGGCTTCCGCCCGACGCACCGGCGCAAGCCTCCGCACATAACGTCCGACATTTTTCTATCAGTCTTTAAAAAACGCTGGTGGCCGCCAGGGCGGACCGGTCAGCCACGCGCGTCGAAGGTGGCGTCCGTGACCCCTCTGGCCCGCAACTTGTGCTTTTCGACCTTTCCGGTGGGCGTCATCGGCAGCTCGCCGAAGAACTCGACGAACCGAGGCACCGCGAACGGCGGCAGTTCCTCCGCGACGCGGGCCCGCAGTTCCTCGGCCGACACTGTCCTCCCCTCTTTGACGACCACCGCGACCATCACCTCCTGGCCCGCCACGTCGGACGCGATCCCGTAAGCCGCGACGAGTTCGACCGCGTCGTGCCGGGAGACCGCCTCCTCGACCTCCTTCGCCGGGACGAACTCGCCGAACCTGCGCACTACGTCGTCGATCCGGCCTTCGAACCACAGGTTTCCACCTGCGTCGAAACGACCGCGGTCGCCGGAGTGGAACCAGAAGTTCCGCAACGCCCGCACGGTCCGCTCGGCGTCGCGGAAATAGCCCTGGAACATGGAAAACGGTTCCCGCGCGCGGATGCAGATCTCCCCGGTCGCGCCCTCGGGCACGGGAAGGTCGTCCGCGCCGAGGATCGCGACCTCGAACTCGGGCACGATCCGGCCGGACGACCCGATCGCCCGGTCCCCGCGCAGGCTTCCCCACGCCGGGATCGTGCCCTCGGTGGAGCCGTATCCGTCGATGAGCCGCAGGCCGAAGCGCTTCTCGAACGCTTCGTGCAGGGACGGGGGCACCGGCACGCCGTACGCGACGCGCAGCGGATTTTCCTCCGCCCCCTCCTGGGCTATGAGCAGCGCGAGAATCGAGCCGACGAAGGGCAGCACTGTAGCGCGGGCGGCACGGACTTCGTCCCAGAACGCAGCCCGCCTGAACCCCGCGGAGACGTACACCTCCGCGCCGGAGACGACCCCGGCCATCACGCCGTAGCCCTGCGCCATGTTGTGATGCAAAGGGAGGGTGACGAAGATGCGGTCGTCAGCAGTGATTTCCGCCTGCCTGACCGCCTGCCAACCGTTGGTGTAGTGCTGGCCATGCGGCACCAGCACGCCCTTCGCCGGTCCAGTGGAGCCCGACGTGTACATGATCGCCGTGGTGTCGGCGCGGGTGATCGCGGGAAGCGTTCCGACTTCCGCGGCGGCGAGCCTTTCGTACGGCACCGTCTCGAACGAGGTGTCGCCTCGCCCGCCGACCAGGACTATCGTGCGCAACGCTGGCAGCTGAGCGGCGATCTCTTCGAACTGCGCGAGGCAGCGAGCCTCGGCCACCAGCACGGTCGCGCCGGAATGAGTCAGCGCGTGCACGAGCCGCTCGCCGCGGACGGCGGGGTTCAGCGGGACCTGTACCAGGCCCGCCGTCGCGAGCCCGAACCACGTGCCGACGAACTCGAGCGCGTTGTCGAGCATCACCGCCACGCGGTCGCCGGGCACCAGCCCGAGACCGAGGAACCCGCTGGCGGTGCGTCGCGCCTGTTCCCACACTTCCGCCCGGGTGCGGGATCCCCTGACGTCGCTCAGGAACGGCCGCGAACCGTCTTCGTCCGCGTTCCGCGCCAGCAGCGCAGGAAGGGCCCGCAGCGCAGGCTCCGCCGACACCCGAGGCGCCGGGTCGCGACGGGCCCGCTCAGCCATTCCCGCCCGCGCCTCCCGAGCTCGCCGAGCGGACGTAGTTCTCGACCGGCAGGGCGTCGTCGAGCCGGTACACCGTCCGGGTCCATTCCACGACTGCGTCGGCCCATTCGCCCCATCCGGTGACCTCGGCGTACCGCTCCTGCTCGAACACGCGCGGGCTCTCGATCTCGTACCACGCGAGGTAATGACCGTCGAGATCGAGCTGTTTGAACCGGGTCGCGCTGACGAATCCGGGCACGCTGAGCAGGTTCGGCACGTGTTCGCGGTCGTACCAATCGTTCCACCGCGCCTCGCGGTCCGGATCGCCGAAGACGGCACGGACGACGTAGAGACAGCGAGTGGCCGGTGCGGCAAGCGCCATTGCTCACTCCTCTCCGAAAATACAGCCTGCGACGTTCACCAGAGCTTCGGCAAGACGTCCGCGGCCAGCCGGTCGAGCGCCGCCAGTGTTGCCGGAACGGTGTTCTGCCGGACGTTGAGGACGGCAAGGCCGACCCCCGCGCCGCGCAGGGACTCCAGCCTGCGCAGCAGCCGTTCGGTGTCCTCGCCGAGGCCGGTCGAAGTGCTCAGACGGACGGTCCGCGGATCCCGGCCGGCCTCTTCGCACAGCCGATCGAGCTTCTCGCGGCCCTTCTTCAGCACATCCGGATCGCCCCCGACGCCGTGCCATCCGTCCCCCCTTTCGATGGCTCGCCGCAGCGCTCTGTCCCCCATGCCGCCGACCAGGATCGGCGGACCGGGCCGCTGGTGTGGAGCCGGACGACAGACGACCTCGTCGAACGCGAACGCCGCGCCGGCGTGCCGGACCGGGTGCCCGGACCACAACAGCCGCACGATGTCGATCTGCTCGTCGAGCCGTTCCCCCCGACCGGCGAACGGAGCCGATACGGCGGCGAACTCCTCGGCCCACCACCCCGCGCCGACACCCAGTTCAAGCCGTCCGGAGGAAAGGACGTCGAGCGTCGCGGTGACCTTCGCGGTCAGCACCGGATCCCGCATCGGGAGCACGAACACGCTGGTGCCCAAGCGGATCCGGGTGGTGGCCCCAGCGACCGCGGCCAGTGTCGTAAACGCTTCGAGGAACCCGTCCTCGGCGGAGAACGGCAGTCCGTCGCCGCGGTACGGGTATGCGCTCGCGCTGCCGAGGGGGTGCACGATGTGGTCAGCCGCCCACAGCGAATCCAAGCCCGCGGCTTCCGCCGCCCTCGCCACTTCGAGCACGCCGGCGCGGGTAGCGTCCGCGCCCCACTGCGGCAGGTGAAGGCCGATCCTCATGTGCGGCTCCTTGCCTCCGAGTTGTCAGGCCTTCCGACCCGCAGGTCAACTGTCTAACAGTTTCACTGACAGCTGGCAAGCGTCAGCTGTTCCCGAAGTCATTCCCTGCCAAAAGATCGGAAAATGTGCTTGTAGCTAGGGCAAATCGCGTTCAGCGCAGGCGGGCCAGGCATCGCCCGGCCTGTTTGGGCAGGCGAGCGCGCATCATCGTCTCATTGACATGTGTTAGTTGTCTGACATATCTTCTCCGCACTCTGGCCAACCGAAACAGGAAGTCGGCGGGCATCGCGCAGGCGTCCCTCCGGCAACCCGGAGGGGATGGATCCGTGGCGGACGCTCAGAACGCGCCAACCGACGAACTGCGGGCGGACTTCCTCGTGCTCGGCGGCGGGATGGCCGGCATGACGGCGGCCGGCGCCGCCGCCCGCGGCGGCGCCAGCGTCATCGTCGTCGAGAAGGCCTCTGAGCCGGGCGGCTCGGCCGCGCTTTCCGAAGGGTTCGTGTGGACCGCGCCGACGATCGACGACCTGCTCGCGGAGGATCCGCACGTCAACCTCGAACTGGGCCGGGTGCTGGTCGAAGAGGCACCTGGTGCGCTGCGCTGGGCAGCCGGCACCGGTGTCCCGCTCGGCGAGGACCTCTCGGGAGTATTCAACTTCGGCGAGGGCAAGCGCATCGACGTGCACGCACATCTTCACCTGTGCCGTGCTGCGGTCGAATCCCGCGGCGGCTGGGTCTTGTGTTCGGCCGTGCCCCGCGAACTCATCGTCGAAGACGGGCGCGTCCTCGGGGCGGTGGTGGAACGCGACGGCGAGTCGGTGCGCGTGACCGCTCCCTGGACGATGCTCGCCACCGGCGGCTTTCAGGCCGACACCGCGAAGGTGCGGCGGCATGTGAATCCCGAGTGGACGAACGTGCTGCTGCGGGCGAGCACGTTCAGCACCGGCGACGGGATCGCGCTGGCCGAAAACGCCGGCGCGCGGACCAGTGCCGACATGAGCGGTTTCTACGGTCATCTGATGCCGGCACCGCTCGACAAGCCGCTCACCCCGACTGACTACACCGCGCTCACCCAGTACTACAGCGAACACGGTGTGCTCGTCGACCGGCACGGCATGCGCTTCACCGACGAATCGCTGGGCGACCATTATTCCGCACAGGCGGTCGCCGCCCTGAGCGGGCAGCGCGCGCTGCTCATCGGCGACGAATGGATCCGCCGTGAGCTCATCGCGAAACCGTTCATCGCGGGCATGGATTCCGGACTAGACAAACTCGACCTCGCCCGGCAAGCGGGCGGCAACGTCACGGTCGGCTCGACCCTCGCCGAAATATGCGCCGCGGTCGGCACCTGGGGCTACGCCGGGAACGCCGTCGAGGCGACCGTCGCGGCCTTCAACCGGGCGCTCTCGGACTCGGCCGCCGAGGCGCTCCAGGTTCCGCGGAGCCGGTTCCGCCGGTCTCTCGCCGAGGAACCGCTGTTCGCGCTCGAGGTGCAACCGGCGATCACGTTCACCTATGGCGGCGTCGTCGCGGATGCCGACGGGCACGTGCACGACACCGCAGGACAACCGATTCCGGGTCTGCTGGCCGCCGGGGCCGACGTCGGCGGGTTCTATTCCAAGGGCTACGCCGGCGGACTCGTGCGCGGGCTCGTCTTCGGCCTTCGGGCCGCGCGCACCGCACTGGGCTCGATTCGCTCGCCCGCCCGGTGAGAGCTGGGCGCCGTGCACGATGCCTGCGCGCATGCACGGACAGGTCATTTCCCTGCGGCGACGGGCAAGAGCAAGCGGTGAGATCCAGATCATCCTTCGCTGGTAACGCTTTCGCCTGTGCAAAACAGCCGAAAGCACTTCTCCCGGTGCGCGGCCAAGCCCTCCGCGACCTCGTCGCCGCCGAATCCGCAGAACTTCAGTCCCAGCGAAGCGTCGAAGATGGGCCCGGCCCGGCGGTACCAGTTGTTCAGTGCGTACTTGGTGGCCCGGATCGCGCCAGTCGCGCCCCGGCCAGGTCCCGCGCGACCGCCAGAGCCCGTTCCTGCACTTGGTCGTCGTCGGCGACCATCGATGCCAGCCCGATCCGCGCGGCCTCCTCGCCGGTGAGCATCCGCGGGTGAGCAGATAGTATTCGGCTTTCGCCATGCCGCACAGCAGCGGCCGGCAGATCACCGCGTGGCCTCCCGCCGCGACGCCCAGCCGGGTGTGCCCCGTCGACGATCTTCGCCGTGCGGCCCACGAGCGACACGTCGGCGAGCAACGCCGCGACGAGACCGGTGCCCACTGGCCGGGCCGTTGATCGCCGGCACGATCGGCACCGAGCAGTTGAAGACGTTGCAGACCAGGTCGCGTGCCTCGCGCATGACCCGCGTGCGAGCCTCGAAGTCCTCGGCCATCGCTTCGATGAGGTCGAGCCGCCCGCTCGCGGAGCATGCCCGGTCGCCGACGCCGCGGATCACCACTGCACGCACGTCGGAGTCGCGGTCGACGACCGGCTAGATGTCGGCCAGTTTGCGGTGCGTGTCCGGTCCGACGGCGTGCAGGTCGGATCCGTCGAGAGCACGCCGGGTGCCGGCCATACCAGAGTCAGCGCCGAGAATTGTGCGTATTTTCCGTCGTTCACGAGGCTTTTTCCTCCAGTCCGGGTTCGGACGCGCTCGACGCGAAGTCGGCCAGGTCGGGATCGTGAGTCATCGCCCAGTAGTCCCGCAGCCGCCACGGCGTATTGGTGACGACCCGGCCTCGTTTGTTGCGGTACCAGGTGTTCATCCCGCGGTGCGTCCAGATCATGGCCTCGTGTGCCGTGTCGACGCGGGAGTTGTAGTCGTCATGCACGTCGGCGCGGCATTCGACCGTGTCGATGTCCCGCTCGATCATCTCGACCAGCAATCGGGTCACGTAGTTCACCTGGCATTCGGTGTGGAACATGACGCTGCCGCCATGTCCGAGGTTGGTGTTCGGTCCGTAGAGGACGAAGAAGTTGGGGAAGCCCGGAACGGTCATGCCGAGATAGGCGTGCGCGTCGTCGTCGCCCCACAGCTCCCGCAGGGACTGCCCGCCCCTGCCGCGAATGTCCATCGGATACAGCATCCGCTTGCTCTGGAACCCGGTCGCGTACACCAGCACGTCGAGCGGATGGTGTTCTCCGTCGGCGGTGACGACGTCGCTGCCCTCGATCCGGTCGACGGCTGAGGTCACCAGCCGCACGTCGTCGCGTTTCAGGGCGGAGAACCAGCCGTTGTCCATGAGGATCCGCTTGCCGTACGGCGGGTAGTTCGGAAGCGTCTGATCGACAAGGTCGTCCCGCCCGGACAGTTGCTCCCGCAGGTACCGCGTGAAGAACTCGCGGTGCTTGTCGTTGGCCGCGTTGACCGACCGCTCGGGGTGCGGCCAGTCTGGATCTTTGCGCAGCGAGGCGTGCAGCTTGTCGTTGAACATCCACAACAGACGGAGCCGGTACCACGCGGCGTACGCGGGCACCTGTTCCATCAGCAGCCGCGCGCCCTCGGGCACCGGTCGCAGGTAGTTCGCGTTGGGCGCGACCCATTGCGGCGAACGCTGGTAGACGACGAGTTCCTCCGGCGTACCGGCGATCGACGGCACGATCTGCATCGCGCTCGCTCCCACGCCGAGCACTCCGACGCGCTTGCCGGTCAGGCTGACGTCGTGGTTCCAGCGCGCGGAATGGAAGCTCGCCCCGGGGAATGTGTCCTGCCCGGGGATCGACGGCATCTGCGGGCGGTTGAGCTGCCCGACCGAGCTGAGCACGGCGTTCGCCCAGCGGGTTTCCTCGGCACCGTCGCGGTCGCAGGTCGTGACTTCCCAGCGTCCGGTGCGCTCGTGGAAGACCGCTGAGACCACTTCAGTGCCGAACAGGGTGCGCTCGGTGACGCCGTGCCGCTTCGCGACGCCGGTGAGGTACTCGAGGATCTCGGGCTGCTTCGCGTAGTAGCGAGACCAGGACGGGTTCGAGTCGAATGAGAACGAGTACAGATGGCTGGGCGTGTCGACGCCGGCGCCCGGATAGTCGTTCTCCAGCCAGGTCCCGCCGACCCGGTCGTTCTTCTCGACCACGATGTGCGGAATGCCGAGCGCGCTGAGCTTGATCGAGGCGCAGATCCCCGAGATCCCGGCACCGATCACCAGGACGCTGAAGTCCTTCGCGCGCTCCGGCGGAGCACCGGTCCATTTCGCGTCGCGCGGGCGGAACCCTGCCTCTTCGGCCATCACCGCTCCGTACTCGGCCGGAACCGGTTCGCCCATGCAGGCGGTGAGCAGTTCGACGATCTCGGTTTCGCCGGGCAGCGGCGGTTCGGGGACGAGTCCGTCGCGCCACCGGCTCAGTACGTCACACGCCGCAGCACGGACCTCGGCTTGCCGTTCCGACGGGAGGCCGGCATCGTCGTTGTCGTCGAGCGCTTTGGTCCGCGCCGGCTGGTACGGCCCGCTCAGCCACCCGCTGTCACCGGTCAGCCGGGCCAGCACCACTTGCAGGGTCGGCAGGTTCGCCGATTCCAGCGCGGCACGCAGCTCGTCGTCGGTCAGCGTCATCTTCACCGCCATCGAAGGCGTCCTCTCAGCTCAGCGCAGTCTCTGTACGAATTCACGGATCTCCCTCAGCCCCCGCTCGTTCGCGGGGTGGCCGGGCAGTTGCAACAGCCCGTGCGGCGCGTTGGGCACCGTCGCGAACCGATGCGGTACACCGGCCGCGGCCAGCCGCTCGGCCAGCGAAACCGATTCGCCATACAGCGGATCGCGGTCACCGGCGAGCACGAGCGTCGGCGGGAACCCGGTGCAGTACCGCTCGGGGTGCAGGCGCGGATCGTCTTTCAGCGCGCGGGCGTCGGCGGGTTCCAGGTAAAGCTGGCTGTCCGGATCAGGCCCGCCGACGAGGTCGGTCAGCACCGGCAGTGCCCGGTGGACGTCGTAGATTCCGTAGCACAGCAATGCTCCCGCCACGGGCGGCACCGCTCCTCCGGCAAGCGCGGCCGCTGCGAGGTTGCCACCTGCAGAATCGCCGCCTACGAACAGCCGTCCGGGGTCGCCGCCGAATTCCGCCGCGTGCTCCCGCACCCAGGACAGCGCGTCGACAGTGTCTTCGACAGCGGCCGGGAAGCGGTGCTTCGGCGCGCGCCGGTAGTCCAGCATGACTGTCAACAAGCCAAGATCCGCCAGGTCCGCCGCCAGCCTGCGGTGGCTCGCTGGTGCACCGAGGACCCACGCGCCGCCGTGCAGCCACAGCACCGTCGGGAACGGCGGCTCGCCGAGGGGGCGGTAGATGTCCGCCGTCACCCGCCATCCGGCGACTCCGCGGACAAGCACCCCGTGATGCACTTCGGCGCCTTCGGGCCCGGATTGGTTGGTGTAGCCGTCGAACGACGCGAGCAGATCCAATGCGGTGCCCTCGCGGGCCTTGAGCGTCTCCAGGAAACCCAGCAGCTCCGGCGGCACGGCGTCAGTCGTTCCGCTCATCCGCCCACCCGCCCTTCCTGCCCGGCCCAGTGCCGCTCGCGCAGCACGTGGCGCTGAAGCTTGCCGCTTCCCGTCTTGGGCAGATCGGCGACGAACTCCACGATCCGCGGCCGCTTGTAGCTCGCGATCCGCTCGCGGCACACCCGGTCGACGTCGTCCTCAGACACCCGATGGCCCTCGCGGACGACGATCAGTGCTTTCACCGTCTCGCCCCAGCGCAGGTCCGGCACGCCGATCACCGCGACCTCAGCGACCCCGACGAGTTCGGTGATCGCGCTCTCGATCTCCGCCGGGAACACGTTGAACCCGCCGGACACGATCATGTCCTTCTTGCGGTCCACAATGGACAAGTAGCCGTCCTGCAGGCGGCCGACATCGCCAGTAGCCGCCCATCCGTCCGACGACAAGACCGCGGCCGTGGCTTCCGGGCGGTTCCAGTAGCCCAGCATCGTCGTGTCCCCGCGGGCTTCGATCTCGCCGGTTTGGCCTTCGGCGGCCAGCGTTCCGTCCGCGGCGCGCAACCGCACCTCCACGAACGGATTGACCCGGCCGGCCGAGGCTAGCCGCGCCGGAGCCTCTTCGCCTGGATCGAACCGATGGTCGTGTTTGGACAGCGAAGCGAGCGGGAACGGCACCTCGGTGAGCCCGTAGCCCTGGATGAACACTTCGCCGAGACACGCGATCAGGCGGCGCAGCGCGGCTGGGGCGATCGGCGAGCCGCCGTACAGCACAGTGTGCAGCGTGTCGGTCTGCCAGCGGCCCTCTTCCAGTTCGGGCAGCATCATCTTCAGCATCGTGGGCACCATCGGCAGCACGGTGACGCCGTACTCCCCGATCGCTTCCAACGTCTCGACCGGGTCGAACTTCTCCGCGCACACGTGCGCCGCGCCGCGCAGGGTGAAGGGAATCGACACGTAACCGGACAAGTGCGTCAACGGCGCGACGTGGAGCACCACGTCGTCGGACTCGATGCTGTCCAGCTCCACCATCAGGTTCCGCGCGCACGCCAGCACGCTGCGGTGGCTGAGCATCACGCCCTTGGGCTCGCCGGTGGTCCCGGAGGTGTAGGGCAGCCACGCGATCTGCTCGGGCCGTACGTCCGGCGACTCGAGTTCGGCGTGGCCGAGCAGGTCGGAGAACCGCTCGGTCCCGGCGATCCGCGGCTCGTCCACCGAGATCACGACCGGGTCCAGGTTCAGCGCGGTCAGCGCGGTCCGGACGTCGCCTTCCCGCTCGGCGTCCACCACGACTGCCACCGGCGCGCAGTCCGCCGCAACCCCGGCGACCTCCCTGGCATGCAGCCGGTAGCTGAGCGCCACACGCACGAGCCCGCCCGCGGCGAGCGCGTGGTCGACGATCAGGCTCTCCGGCCGGTTCTGCATCAAGACGAGCACGCGGTCGCCCGGCTGCGCGCCCCGCCCTGCCAGCCCTCCCGCCGCGCGCCGTGCCTGCGCGCCGAGTTCCGCGTATGTGCACACCGTGCCGCCGTCGCCCAGAATCGCGGGGCGGTCGGCGAAGCGGCGGTAAGTCTCGGCGAACGCACTCGTCAACGTCGCGGTGACGGCGCTTTGCCCGCGGACTCCGTTGTCCGGCTCGACAGCCATCGGACACCTCCTTGTGTCGGGCAGTTGCTCGGTCAGGACATCGTCAATCCGCCGCTGACACTGAGCGTCTGCCCCGTGATGTACCCAGCTTCGCCGGAGGTCAGGAACGCGACGGCTCCGGCGACGTCCTCGGGCGTGCCGATCCGCCGCAGTGGGATCGCCTTGGCCAGTGACTCGCGCAAGCCGGGGCCGCCGATCGAGGCGAACAGCGCGGTATCGGTCGGGCCTGGGCACACCGCGTTCGCGGTCACCTGATGACGCGCGGTTTCGCGCGCGATCGTTTTGGTGAACGCGATGATGCCGCCCTTGGCCGCGGAGTAGACGGCCTCGCCCGAGGAGCCCACCCGGCCGGCGTCGGACGCGATGTTGACGACCGCACCGCCGCCCTGTTCGATCATGACCGGCAACACCGTCTTGCACGTGTTCAGCACGCCGAACAGGTTGATCCGCACGATCCGTTCCCAGTCGGCCGGGTCGGACTCGACGAACCGCTCCGCCTTGTCCCAGCCCGCGTTGTTCACCAGCACGTCGATCCGGCCGAACTCCCCGCAGACCCGCGACACCGTCGCCTGGACCGACTCGAGATCGGCCACGTCGACGCCCACGCCGATCGCGCCGCCGCCCAGCTGCTTCGCCGCTTCCTCCGCGGACGCGACGTCGAGATCCGCCACCACGACCGTCGCGCCCGCACTGGCGAGCCGGTCCGCGATCGCGCGCCCGATCCCCCGGGCCGCACCGGTGACGACGGCGATCCTGCCGCGTTCTCCTGACATCGACTTCCTTCCCTGACCGAAGTCCGTTTCGCCTTAACTCATAAATTAGTATCAGACTTTATCCACACCTGCAACGCGTTGAACTGGCGTTACTCGACGGTAAACCTGATACTACTTGCCAGACTTAGCCAACAAGTGATACCAGTTACAGAGTTGCCGACGAAGGATGGTCCAGCAGTGCACGCAGCCGATGCGAGGGGCGAGCCCACGGTCTTGGTCACCGGTGGCGCATCCGGGATCGGGCGCGCAGTCGTCGACGCCGTGCTCGGTGCCGGATGGCACGCGGTAGCCCTCGACCGCGACGAAGCCGCGCTCGCCCGGCTGG
This sequence comes from Amycolatopsis sp. Poz14, assembly GCF_006704225.1. Lineage (NCBI taxonomy): Bacteria > Bacillati > Actinomycetota > Actinomycetes > Pseudonocardiales > Pseudonocardiaceae > Amycolatopsis > Amycolatopsis sp. Poz14. The sequence goes on along the minus strand of NZ_JACLHD010000001.1, from coordinate 5,502,418 downwards.
GAACGGACTGGGCCCGAGCGGGCGGCAAGGTCACCCTCGAACACCTCGACGTGACGGACGAGGCGAAGGTGATCGAGTGCGTCGGCCGCGCCGGTCCCCTCGCGGGTGTCGTGAACTCAGCCGCGATCGGCGCGGTGGTGCCTGCCCTCGACACGAACCTTGACCTGTTCCGGCAAGTCCTCGAGGTGAACGTGCTCGGCATGTTCACCGTTTCTCGCGAAGCCGCCAAGCACATGTGTCGGCGCCGGACAGGTTCGATCGTGAACATCGGTTCGGTATCCGGGCTGCGCGGAAACGCCGGACGCGTCGCGTACGGGGCTTCCAAGGGCGCGGTGACGACGATGACGCAGGTCATGGCCGTCGAGTTCGGCGCGCTCGGGGTGCGGGTCAACGCGATCGCGCCCGGGGCGATCGAAACCCCGCTGGTCCGCGAACACCACACCGGCGAACAACGTGCCGCATGGAATTCCCTTACCCCGCAAGGGCATTACGGCGCACCGGACGATATCGCGCAAGCCGCCCTATTCCTGCTCGACGACACCCGCTCCGGCTATCTGACCGGCCAAGTGCTCGCCGTCGACGGCGGGTTCACCGCGGCGGGCGTGCTCCCCGCTTCCCCGATCACCCGCTGACCACCGAGGAACGAAGATGACAGCCTCTCTCGAAAACAAGGTCGCTCTCGTCACCGGGGCCGCCGGCGGCCTCGGCCGCGCGATCGCCGCCGCGCTGCGAGACGCAGGCGCCCGCCTCGCGCTCGCCGATCTGGACGCCGACGGCCTGGCCTCGGCCGCGCAAAGACTCGGCAGCGCCGAAACCTTCGCCGTCGACCTCACCGACGACGACCGTTCCAGCGATTTGCCCGCGCGAGTCCACGAACGGCTGGGCAGCATCGACATCGTGGTGAACAACGCCGGAGCCCGGCCGATCACCTCGCTGCTCGAAACGTCGCCCGAGCAATGGCACAGCACACTCGGCGTCAATCTCACCGCGCCGTTCCTGATCTGCCGGTCGGCGATTCCATACATGCTCGAACAGGGCCGCGGCAAGATCGTCAACATCGCTTCGATCGCCGGGCTCACCGGGTTCACCAACCGCTCCGCCTACTGCTCCGCCAAAGCCGGTCTGGTCATGCTGACCCGGGCGATCGCGATGGAATTCGGCGGGCGGGGAATCTGGTGCAACGCGATCGCACCGGGATTCGTCGAAACGCCGATGACCGCCTCGTACTTCCAGACGCCGCGGATGCTGGACTCCATCAAAGCGTGCGCGCCGATGCAGCGGTGGGGACAGCCGCCGGAGATCGCGGAACCAGTCGCCTTCCTCGCGGGCAGCGGCTCGGACTACATCAACGGGGCGACCTTGCCGGTCGACGGCGGCTGGACCGCGGGCAAAGACTTCTGACCGCGAGGAAAGAGACTCCCATGGGCAACCTGACCGAGGCCGAACGGCACCGGCTCCGCGAGGAACTCGACCGAGCAGCCATCCGAGCCGCTCTCCTCCGCTACTGCCGCGGCGTGGACCGGGCCGACGAGACCGTGCTCGCCTCGGCGTACCACCCGGACGCGATCGACGCGCACGGCCCGTTCCACGGCAACGCGCACGAATTCGCCCACTGGTGCGTCGCGGAGATCCCCCGGCAACGACTGGGGCTCCAGCACATCACCGGCAACGCTCTGATCGAATTCGACGGGGAAAACGCCGAGGTCGCCCGCGTCGAGTCCTACTACATCTCCACCTCGCGGCTGCGGAGCGAACCCGGTGTCCTCACCCTCATGGCCGGGCGCTATCTCGACCGTTTCGAGCGGCGGGACACCGGATGGCGCATCGGGCACCGGACAGTCACCAAGGACTGGGCGATCAGCGACCGCCTGGCCCCGGACCGGGCCGTCTCGTGGACGGGCTTCCCGCAAGGCAGCTTCGGCCGCACCGATCCGCTCTGCTCCGCCGAAACCTGGATCTCACCGTCGCGGAAGGACGGACCCGCCATGCCCGCTCGCACCGGCGAATTCGACGACACGGAACTCACCGCACTCCGTACGGCCCTCGCCCGTGCGGAGATCACCGACGCGGTCTACCGCTTCTGCCGGGGCGTCGACCGCGGCGACGAACCGATCATCCGGTCGGTCTTTCACCCGGACGCCGCTGTCGCCATCGGAGACTTCGCCAGAACCGGACCCGGCTTCGCTGCCGAATTGGCGGGAAACCTTCCCTCGGAATGGCTCGGCGCACACCACTTCGTCGGGAACGTGTTCATCGAGTTCGACGGCGACACTGCCCGGTGCGAGTCGTACTTCACCGTCGGTTTCCGCCTTCGCTCCGACCCGGCGATCGCGGGTCAGATCGGCGGCCGGTTCCTCGATCGGTTCGAACGGCGCGGCGACGGTCCCTGGCTCATCGCGCGGCGCACAGCGGTGAAGGACTGGACCTTGTCCGACCGGATCGAAGCGGGAGTCTCGCCCTCGGTCCGCGGCTATCCCGAGGGCCGGATGGACCGCCAAGATTTGCTGTTCGCGCCCTCTACCTGGGCATCCGCGGCCGAACGGTAGCATCGGCCCGCAGCAGGCACGACGAAGGAGGACATGCATGGCGGGGCCAGAACCGGCCGTCCCTCGCGGTGCCCTGCCCACCCGCACCGCCCGGCGGATCCTCCGCGATTTCGTCGCCCGCGGGCTACGTCCCGGCGACGCGCTCGCGGACGAGAGCACGCTGCTCGCGGAATACGGCGTGGCCCGCGGGACCCTGCGGGAAGCGTTGCGCCTGCTGACCTTCCTCGGCGCGGTGACCGTCCAATCCGGACGGCTCGGCGGCCCCCGGCTCGCCAAACCCGGTCCGGCGACCGTGGGCAGCGCGCTCGGCATGGTCGTCCAGTTCGACGGAGCCACCCTGCGGACGGTGTTCGAGGCCCGGGTCGCCGTCGAGCCCGCGGTCGCCGGCCTCGCCGCCGGCAACCGCACGGACGCCGACCTCGCGCTGATCGACGACTCGTTCGCCGGACTCGAAACAACCCAGCGCCGCCGCGGCCCGGACTACGCGGCCCATGCCGTCGACTACACGCTCCGGGTCGCGCAGGCGTCGCACAATCCGGTGCTCGCCACCATCGTGCCCGCACTGGCGGCGATGACCACCACTGTCCCGTGGCGCTATCCGCAGGGCAGCCGACCCGAACTGACCAGCCGGGTCCACACCATCGTCGACGCTGTCCGCGCCGGGAAGAGCACGGCGGCCAGCGAAGCCACCCGGGACATGATCACCTGGCTGATGGACAGCATCGACTCCAGCCAGCCCGGCAAGCTGGAAAGCCGGATCCTCTGGCCCGACGTCGACGAGGTCCTCTCCGGGGATCGCGGCTGACCCGAGGCTCGGCCGGAGCGCGACTCCGTGCCGGTCAACCGGGCTGTGCCGCGACCGAATCCCGCAGCCGGGCCAAGCGCACCGCCGACTCCGAACCGGGCTCGGCCGACCAGATCACCAGCTGCTGCTCGGCGTTCCCAGCTTGCTGGAAGCTGTCCCAGTCCAGCGACATCTCCCCCACCCTGGGATGCGCGACGGTCTTCGTGCCGAAATTCTGGTGCGCCACCCGGCGCTCAGCCCACCAGCGGCGGAAATCCGGACTCGTCAGCGACAGATCCCCGACCAGCCGCGACAGCGCCGGGTCGGTCGGGTTGTCCGCCGCGTTCATCCGCAGCACCGCGACACACGTGCGCGCGACCTGCTCCCACTCCGGATACAGCGCCCGCATCTGCGGATTCGTGAAGACCAGCCGGATGTAGTTGCGGTCCCGCTCCGGAATCTCGGCGAAATCGAGCAGCAGCGCGGCGGCGAGATCGTTCCACGCCAGGATGTCTAGGTACCGGCTGAACACGAGAGCGGGCACCCGGTCCAGTTGCCCCAGCAACCGCTCAAGCTGCGGACGGACCGCGCGCTTGCGTCGGGCCGGTTCGCGCGGCGCGGGGGCCGGGCCGGACCGGGTGAGCAGGGTGCGGACGTAGTCGCGTTGCTCGTCGTCCAGCCGCAGGGCCCGTTCCAGCGCGGCCTGTACCGGCTCGGACGGGGCGAGGCGACCCTGCTCGATCCGGGTGTAATAGTCCGTGCTGATCGAGACTAGCTGCGCCACTTCTTCGCGGCGCAGTCCTGGCACGCGGCGGCGCTCCCCCGCCGGGACGTCGAGGCCGACCTCCCGCGGCTGCAGCTCAGCGCGGCGATGCTGGAAGAACTGTCCCAGCTCGCGCAGCTCTGTCGGAATGTCGGCCATGCGTTCCAGCTTACGGCGAATGCTGCTCTCGTTCCTGGGAAGGATCCTTCCCAGGATAAGTCTCTCTCTTCCTGGGCGCACGCGACTGAGGAGAAAGTGGAAGCAGAAGCCGGGCAGGACGGGAAGGGCCCGCCGAGGTCCCGGCGAAGGAGCTGACACCCATGACGGTCACCAAGACGGAAGTCCGGTTCCCCAGCGACGGCAAGGAACTCGCCGGCCTCGTCTACGCTCCGGATAACGCATCCGGCAAGCTGGCCGCGATCGTCGTCGGACACCCGACCACCGGCGTCAAGGAGCAAGCGCCCGCCAACTACGCGCCGCGGCTCGCCGAGGACGGCTATATCGTTCTCACCTTCGACGCGGCCTACCAGGGCGAAAGCGAAGGACTCCCCCGCGGCCTGGAAGACCCGGTGCAGCGCGCTGACGACTTCCGCAACGCAGTGTCCTCTCTGGCCACCCGCCCGGACGTCGACCCCGAACGGATCGGCATCATGGGCATCTGCGGTTCCGGCGCGTACGCGCCCTACGCCGCCCAGACCGACCACCGTGTCAAGGCGGTCGCAGGGGTCAGCGGCACGGACGTGACGAGCTTCTTCCGCGACGGCGACCCCGAAGCGTGGAAGGCCCAGGTCGCCGCATCCGGTGCCGCCCGCACCGAGGAGGCCGAGGGCAAGCCGGCCCGGATGGTCCCAGTGCTGCCGGACGCGGTGGACGAGTCGACGCCCGCGGCGATCGCGGAGTTCTTCGAGTACTACAAGACCCCGCGCGCCCAGCACCCGAACTCGATCGGCCAGTACGTCTTGCGCAGCGCTGACCTGCTCGACCAGTTCGATGCGTTCGCCGACGTCGCCAAGATCGCCCCGCGCCCGCTGCTGATGATCGCGGGCACCGAAGCGATCACCCGCGGCTTCAGCGAGAAGGCCATCGCGGACGTGGGCGATTCCGGCAAGCTCGTGCTGATCGAAGGCGCTACGCACGTCGATCTCTACGACCGCGACCCGTACGTCGCCCAGGCCATCGACGAACTGAAAGCGTTCTTCGGGCAACACCTGAAGGCGTGAGCCGGTCCCGGCCGCGCACCCGGCCCACCGGTCGGGTGCGCGGCCGAGCCATTCGAGGTCTGCGACGCTTCTCCCGGATCCTGACTCAATATATAATGTGCGCAATACTATTCAGGAGGCGCGATGACCGTGACAGCAGCCGAATCCACCGCGTTCGCCCTCGGCGCGGCCGACGGCCCGGGACGGTTGCTGATCGACGGCGCATGGACCGCCGCCGCGTCCGGCGAGACCTTCGAGGTCCGCGATCCCGGCACCGGCGAAGTCGTGGCTCAGGTCGCGCACGCGGCGGAGGCCGACGTTGACGCTGCGGTGGCGGCGGCGCGCCGGGCATTCGAGGAAAAACGGTGGCGCAGCTTGTCCGGCGCCCAGCGCGGCGTCGTGCTGTGGCGGGTCTCCGAACTGATCACGCAGCACCTCGAAGAGTTCGCTCGCCTGGAAAGCCTGGACGTCGGCATTCCGGTCTCCCAGGCCCGGCTCATGATGGGCGAAGCCGCCAACGCCTTCCGCTACTACGCGGGCTGGGCGGACAAGATCGACGGCCGGAGCGTGGAGATCGGCTCGGCCGCCCAACGGTTCCAGGGTTACACGCTCAAGGAGCCGGTCGGCGTGGCCGGGCTGATCGTGGCCTGGAACGCGCCGATGGTGAACATCGGCATGAAACTGCCCGCCGCACTGGCTGCGGGATGCGCTTGTGTCCTCAAACCGTCCGAGCAAGCCCCGCTCACTTCGCTGGCGCTGGGGCGGCTGCTGCGGGAAGCGGGTTTGCCGGACGGAGTGGTCAACATCGTGACGGGGTTCGCCCCGGCCGGAGCGGCGCTGGCCGGGCACGAGGATGTCGACAAGATCAGCTTCACCGGTTCGGTCGAGGTCGGCCGGAAGATCCTGCGCGCGGCGGAGGGGAACCTGAAGAAGGTCACCCTCGAACTGGGCGGGAAATCGCCGGTGCTCGTGCTCCCGGACGCGGACCTCGCCGGGGTTTTCGACGGCGTCGCGAAGGGCGTCTTCTGGAATTCCGGCCAGATCTGCACCTCCGGCACGCGACTGCTGGTCCACCGGGACGTCTACGACGAGGTCGTCCAGGGAGTCGCCGACGCGGGGCGGGCACTGCGGCTCGGTTACGGCACCGATCCGGACGCCGATCTCGGCCCGCTTATTTCGCAGCAGCACTTGGAACGTGTCTCGGGCTACGTGCACAGCGGTGTCGAGGAAGGCGCCACCGTGGTGAGCGGCGGACGGCAGGTCGGCGACCGGGGCTATTTCTACGAACCCACCGTCGTCGCCGACGCTCGGCCGGACATGCGGATGATCCGCGAGGAAATCTTCGGCCCGGTGATCGGTGCGATGTCCTTCGAGGACGTCGACGAGGCGATCGCGGTCGCGAACGGCACCTCGTTCGGCCTCGCGGCGAGCGTCTGGTCGCGCGACGCCTCTCGCGCGCACCGCATCGCCCGCGAGATCAAGGCGGGCCGGGTCGGCATCAACGTGCACCGGGCGGGCGGAGTGCAGATGCCGGTCGGCGGGTACAAGCAGTCCGGCTGGGGCCACGAGAATGGGCCGGAAGGCCTCGACGAGTACCTGGAGACCAAGTCGGTCATCTCGATCCTGGACCGATGACCTGGTACACCGTCCGCGCGAAGCGGTCGATCGCGTCGGACACGAGGTCTGGCTTCTCCAGCATGCAGAAATGCCCGGCGTTGGGCACGATCGCCGTCCGCAGCCGCGGCAACCGGCGGCTGAGGAGGTCGAGCCACGGGACCTCGGCCGCCTCGTGCACCGGTTGCCGCGGGGCTCCGAGGTGATTGGTGGTGCTCTGAATCGCCAGCACGTCGATCTCCGCGACCGCGTCGAGCGCCTCGTCCATCCGCTCGCTGTCCCAGCGCACCGTCGACAGCATGATCGCGCGGATCATCCGCTCGTCGACGGTGCCGAGGCGGGCGGCGATCAGGTCCGCCTTGATCTCCGGCGATTTCTCGCCGACCATCATCGCTTCGAAGTACTCCTCGATGAAGCGGGCGGCACCTAGACGGTTCAACCCGGCGGAGATCGCACCGGCGTCCGCTTCGGAACCCGCCGCGCTCACCCGGCTGGTGTCGACCAGCACGATCCCGGCGACCTGGTCCGGCCGTTGCCGCGCGGCTTCGAGGACGACCCGGGTGCCGAAGCTGTGCCCGGCCAGCACGCACTTCCCGCCCGCCTGCGCCGCGACGAATTCGTTCACCGCCGCGGCGCAGTGCTCGGGAGAAATAGCTTCGACGTCGTCGATGGGCGTCCGGCCGTGCCCGGGCAGATCGACGGCGAATACCTGCCACGCGTCCGACAGCGACGCCGATTGGAAGCGCCAGTCGCTGAGGCTGCAGAAGCCGCCGTGCACGAACACGATCGGCTGGCCGGAGCCGGACACCTCGTAGTGCATGACGACCGCCTTCCCTGTCAAGAAGCACTATATTTAATGTTTAGGAAGGCGGAGTCAACCCCGTGTTCAGCTCGTGGCGGGCAGCACCACCGCTTCCGGTCCGTCCGCGGTCTGCTGTCCGGTCTCCACCGAGTGCGCGGCCGAAGTGTCCACAGTGCCGTCCGGACGGATCGGGTAGGAGGAGAACATCACCTTCTTGTCCCCCACCAGCTGCCGGGACGAAGTCACGTACAGCCAGCGGCCGTCGGTCGACCGGTTGACCATGATCGGGCCGGCGAGCGTCCGGTACGGCGAGCCCGGCAACGGGGCGAGGGAACCGTCGTCCCGCACGTCGAATGCGCTCACTGAACCGTCTCCGGTCAGCAGGCCAGCCGGGCTCGCGCCCGCGGTGTTCGCGCTGTAAAGGTGCTTTCCGTCCGAACTGAAGACGAAGTTGTGCGGAATGGCTCCGGTCGGGAACGGCGAACCCGGCACCGGTTCCAGCGAGTCGTCCGGCCGGATCCGGAACGCGGTGATGGATTGGCTTTGCTCGTCGGCGATGTACAGGAAGCGGCCGTCCGGGGAAACGGCCGGGGTGATCGGGGTCGACACGCCGGTGACGCGGTCGACCGGTTTCCCCGACAGACTGCCGTCCGGCTGGATCGCGAAGCGGACGATCGACGAGGCGAGATAGCTCGCCACGTAAAGGGATTTGCCGTCCGGGGAAACGATCGGTTCGGCGGCGCCGTCCAGCGGCAGGCCCAATGCGACCGGGCCGCCTTGCTGGACCGGCGTGCCGTCGTCGCCGATCCGGAAGTGCAGCACCGCGCCGTTGACGAATCCGGCGACGATGTTGCCGACGCCGAGATACAGGTCGCGGCCGTCGTGCGAGAACGCGGCGCTGACCGGGGTCAGGCCCGCGGCGAGATCGAGCGGCTGCCCGACGGGCTGGAGCTGGCCGGCACTCCCGACGCGAATGGTCACCAGCTGAGGTTTCTGGGTCGGATCCGACGCCGTCCCCAGCCCTGTTCCCGGTGCGACGTAAAGATGCCGCCGGTCCGGCGAGGCGGTGATCCCGAAGGTTCCGCTGCCGGTCGGGAACAGCGGAGCGTTCCGCTGCACGGAGCCGTCGGAGAAGAGATCGATGGTCGCGACACCGCCGGACTGCGCCACCACGTACGCCCGGTCGGCCGGCTGCGCACTGCTCTCGTCGGCGAGCGCCGGGGCCGGGATGCCCAGCGTCGCGAGGCACGCGATCAGCGTGATGCGGGTTCCTCTCCGAAACGAACGACCGCTTCCTGACATGGTTTTCCTTTCGTCGTGAGGAGTTCTCGAGAAAAGGAAACCGGTGAACGGCCGCGCGCGGTGTTCAGATCTTTGGACACCGGTCAGTGGATGCTCAGCGCCCGCATCCGGTTGTAGAGAGTCGAGCGGCTCATGCCGAGCGACCGGGCGGCGCGCAGCTTGTTGCCACCCGCCGCGTCGATCGCGGCCGTGATCATCTCGCGTTCTGCCTGCCGCAGCGGGGAAGCCGGGGCGCCGGTGCCGCGATGGGTCTCGGGCAGATCGCCGACGACGACGTCCCCGGCCGAGCACGCCGCGGCCACGGCCTCGACCACGCTGCGCAGCTCGACGAGATTTCCCGGCCACGGCTGTGCCGCCAGCACCCGCAGCGCTTCGCCGGTCAGCCGGCGCTGGCCGGGTTCGCCCAGTCCGGCGAGCATCCCTTCGGCCAGCCGCGGAATGTCGTGCTGCCGGAGCCGGAGCGGCACCAGTTCGCGGCGAGCGCGGCATCGGGCGGCCAGCGGCGCGTGCGGGCCGGAGAGATGCGCGCCGGGCGTCGTGGTGAGCACGACGCGGCGGTCCGACCGGTCCAGCGCCGCGGCCAGCAGCGCGGTCACCGGTTCCGACACGAGCTGGATGTTCTCGAGGATCGCCGGCGCGCCGTCCCCGGCCAGCAAGCGGCCCGCGCGCTCCGCCCACCGCTGCTCCCCTTGCGCCACGACCTCGACCGCGTCGATCGTGACCGCGCCGGGTCCGGCCGCCTCGGCGGCGCGAGTCGTCCGGCCGGTGCCGGTCTCGCCGACGACGAGCAGCGGCCACGCCGAGACCTCGTCCCGGGCGGACCGGACGCGTTCGAGCGGCAGGATCTCCACGAGGACACCGTCCGCGCCGTCGACCGGAGTGCAGCTCAACCGGACCCTGCGGCCGGAAACGAGCCGCACGTCCTGTGTCGCGACGCCCTGCTCGGCCGCTGCCCGCACGACGGCGTGGTCGGCCGGGCCGAGCAGGTCGAGCGCCGCGGGCGTGGCCAGCGCCAGGCCCGGTCCCACGGCGAGCACCGGGCGCTTCCTGGCGCGGCCGGCCGCCTGGAACGCCTCCAGCAGCAGGTGCTGCGGGTTGGTGGACATGGTCTGCAGCCGCGCCTCGATCTCGCCCGCGATCCGCCGGGCGAACGGGATCATCAGCCGGTCGTCCTCGGCGAGCAGGCCGGTGATGGTCAGGACGCCCTCCAGCCGCCGGGTCAGCGGGTGCACGATCGGCTCGCCGTAGCAGGCGAACGCGTGGAAGACCGGCGCGAAGTGCTCGGTCCCGCGCACCAACTGCCCGGTTCGGGTCACCAGCGGCGTGCCGACCGCGTTCGGACCCAGCAGGTCCTCGGCCAGGCACAGTCCGCGCACCAGCCCGAAGTCCTCGAAGGAACGGCGGATCGCCGGCGCGGCGAACGGGACGTCGACGACGAGCGCGTCGCGGTCGGCCAGCACGAGGCCGACCCGGAGCCCGTCGAGTTCCCCGGTCGCGCGCGCCAGCACCGGCGCGGCGGCCCGTGCCAGAAGCCCTCCTGGACCAGTGCCCGGCACCGGCCCCTCAGCCCTCGGCCGGATCGGGGCTCACCCCCAACTGGGCGAGAAAAGCCGCATTGTCCCAGTAGACCCGGTGCTCGCGGACCTTTCCGTCGCGGACTACGAAGACGTCGACGAGCGGGAACTCGACCCGGTTGCCCGACGCGGGCACTTCCCCGGCCGCCGTCGTCAACGGGCCGGTGTGGGTCGCCGAAAAGCCGAGTTCGGCGATCACGGCGTCCCCGTCCACCCAGATGTTCCGGCGGTCGACGGTCATGTCCGGGAACGCGGTCACGAAGGCTTCGATCACGCCGCGCATCCCGGCCGCTCCGTCGACCGGGCCGGTCGGGACGACGGCGGCGACGTCATCGGCGAACGGGCTCGCCGCCAGGTCGAGTCCCCGGACTCCAGGCCCCGGTAGTGCGCGTCCAGCAGTTCGTGCGGGGTCGGCACGGTCTCCGGTTCAGACACAGGTGTACCCGCCGTCCACGACGAACTCGGCCCCGGTGATGTAGGAGGATTCGTCGCTGGCCAGGAACAGCACCAGATTCGCCACCTCCTCCGGACGGCCCACCCGGCCCATCGGCACCGCCTTCAGCACCTGCGGCAGCACCTCGGCGTTCGACACGATGTACTCGGTCTGGGCGGTCTCGATGATCCCCGGATGCACCGAGTTGACCCGGATGTTGCGCCCGGCCAGCTCCACCGCGGCCGATTTCGTCATCAGCCGGGTCGCGCCCTTGGACGGCGAGTACGCCGGGTGCAGCCCGGGCCACGCGATCATGGCCGCGATCGAGGACATGTTGACGATCGAGCCGCCGCCCTGGCGCTCCATGTGCGGCAGCACCGTCGAGATGCCGAGGAACTGGCTGTTCACGTTCAGCGTCATGATCTGCGTGAAGGACTCGAGAGTCGCTTCGCCCCAAGGGGTTTCCGCACCGGGGAGCCCGGCGTTGTTCACCAGGATGTCGACGTTGCCGTACGTCGCGACGGTCAGCTCCACCGCCAACCGCCACTGCTCGGCGTCGGTGACGTCGAGCCGGGCCGAGATCGCTTCGTGCCCCTTGTCCGAGAGTTCGGCGGCGATGGTTCCGGCCACGTCGTCGCGGATGTCCGTGACGACGACGCTCGCGCCCTCCTCGGCGAACAGGCGCGCGTCCGCCGCGCCCATGCCGCTGGCCGCGCCGGTGATGATCGCGACCTTGCCGCTCAGTCTTCCCATGCTGTTCCGTCTCCTTTGACGTGGTAACCGCCTGCACGGTAAGCCGGGCCGGGCAGTGGATCTGTCCAGGATTTTGGACACTCCCGCGCTACCGCAGCGGCCACTGGACGTGCTTGACCTCGAAGAACTCGCGATACCCCTCCTCGCCGCACTCCCGGCCGATGCCCGAGTGGCCGGGGCCGCCCCACGGGGCGTCCAGCCGCCGCCCGCCGCCGCCGTTGACCGTGACGGTGCCGGACCGGATCCGGCGGGCCGCCGCGATCGCGTCGGGCGTCGGGCCCCACACGTTCGCGTTCAGCGCGAACCGGGATTCGTTGGCGATCCGGATCGCCTCCTCGACGTCGTCGTAGGGCACCACGACGCCCACCGGCGCGAACAGCTCCTCCTGGGCCAGCTCCGCGGAGTTCGCCAGCCCGGTGACGAGCGTCGGCTCGAGGAAGAACCCGCGGTCCAGCCCGGCCGGACGGCCTCCCCCGGTGGCGACCGCGGCGCCGTCGTCCACCGCGCGGGACAAGAACCCCTCAACGTTCTGCCGGTGTTCGGCGCTGATCAGCGGTCCCACCACCGAAGCCGGATCGAGCGCATCGCCGACCGTCAGCCCGGCCATGTACTTCGCGGACTTCTCGACGAACTCGTCGAACTGTGCCCGCGGAACGAGAGACCGCGTCGTCGCCCCGCAGGCCTGCCCGGCGTTCAGGCAGAATCGCAGCGCGGACCCGGCGATGGTGGCGTCGAGGTCGGCGCCGGTCAGGACGATGTTCGGCGACTTGCCGCCGAGTTCGAGTACCACCTTCGTGAGCGTCGGCGCGGCGAACTCGAGAATCTTGGTGCCGACCGCGGGCGAGCCGGTGAAGGACACCAGATCGACCTCCGGCGCGCGGACCACCTGCTCGGTGACAGCCGGGCCGCCGAAGACCAGGTTCACCGCGCCGCGCGGGAACCCGGCCTCCTCCACCAGCTCGACAAACGCGATCGTGCACAGCAGAGCCTTCGGCGAAGGCACCAGCACCGTCGAGCATCCGGCCGCGAGCGCCGGGCCGAGCTTCCACGCGCACAACATCAGCGGGTAGTTGTAGGCGGTGATCGCGGCCACCACACCGGCCGGTTCGCGCAGCAGCATGCTGCTCGTCGTCACAGGTTCGTAGTGCAGCGGCAGATGCTGTTCGAGACCGTCGGCGGGCCCGCGCACAGCCGCGTCGGCGAACCAGTGCAGGAACCCCGCCGGGCCGAACACCTGTTGCTGCGCGGTGCTCACCGCGGTGCCGACCTCGCGGGCGACCAGCTCTTGCAGCTTCTCGGCGTCCCGTTCGATCAGTTCCGCCAGCCGATGCAGCAGGACCGACCGTTCCTTCGCGTCGACCCGGCTCCACTCCCCGCCGTGAAATGCCTCCGCGGCCGCCCGGATCGCGCCGGACACCTGCCCGGCGTCCGCCGACGCCGCGGTGCCGAGCACCTCCTCGGTCGACGGATTCGTCGTCGACATTTCCGGGCCGCTGCCCGCCACCCATCTCCCGTCGATGAAGCAAGCCGTGTCGATCATCGCGATTCTCCTGTCCGCATAACGAAAACCCGGTCAGCCGTGCCGGCCCGCGAAGCTGATGACGCCGCGGATGTTCTTCCCGGCGTGCATGTCCTCGTACGCCTCGTTCACCTGCTCCAGCTCGTATCTGGTCGTCACCAGCTCGTCCAGCTTCAGATCGCCGCGCCGGTACAGCTCCAGCAGCAGCGGGATCTCGCGGGCCGGGCCGCCCATGCCGTACAGCGCGCCCTGGATCCGCTTTTCGTGCATCGCCAGATCCAGCACCGACACGGGGATTTCCGCGAGCTGGTGCGGTGCCGCGCTCGTCACCACGAGGGTGCCGCCCTTGCGGATCGTCCGGTACGCCTGGCCGAGGTGCTCGCCGGTCACGACGCCCACGCAGACCACCGCGGAGTCCGCGCCCTGCCCGTTCGTCAGGCTGCGGGCGAGTTCCCCGGCTTCCTCGACGGTCGCTACCGCGTCCGTCGCGCCGACCTTCAGCGCGACGTCGCGCTTCATCTCGACCGGGTCGACCGCGATCACCCGGCCCGCACCGACGTACCGCGCCCCTTGCACCGCATTCATGCCGATGCCGCCGACGCCCATCACGATCACGACGTCGCCCGCGTCGATCGACGCGGCCCGGGTCGCCGATCCCCAGCCGGTCGGGACCGCGCAGCCGACGATCGCGGCGACCTCGAACGGGATGTCCGAGGGTACCCGGACGGCGCATTCCTGAGGAATCACCGTGTACTCGGAAAACGTGGCCAGACAGGCGTTCTGGGCCACCCCGGCGCCGTCGGCGTGCATCCGGTACGACCCGTCCGGCCGGGTGCCGACGGTGATCAGCGCCCCGTTGTCGCACAGATTCTGCCGCCCGGTCACGCACATCCGGCAATGCCCGCACGCGGCGACGAAAGAGGTCACGATGTGGTCGCCGGGCTTCACGCGCGTGACGCCCGGCCCGACCGCTTCGACCACGCCCGCGCCCTCGTGCCCGCCGCAGGCAGGATAGCTGTGGAAGACCATGTCCCCCTTGGCGAAATGGTCGTCGGAGTGGCACAGGCCGGACGCCATCACCCGGACCAGGACCTCGCCCTCGCCGGGCGGGTCGAGATCGACCTCGCGAACGTCCCACCGTCCCGGTCCGTCCCAGAGGATCGCTGCTTTCGTTTTCATCGCGTCTCCGTTCGTCAGCCCGCGCGGGACGCGGCCCAGTCGAGGGTCGCCGAACGCCACGGCGGCCAGTGGTCGTCCTCGGCCGGAACGTCGGTGGCGAGGTGGTGGAAGCAGTCCTGGCATTTGGTCACCATCCGCGGGCCGATGAAGTTGGCCACCGGATACCGCCGGACGTCCTCGGAATCGCATTCCGGACACTTCTGCCCGGCCGGCTTGCGCTCGACGTAGATTTTTTCCTCGGCGGGCGGGGGAAACAGCAGCCGGTCGACGCCGCTCATTCGGTCACCTCCAGGGTCGGTGCGGTCCACACCCGGCCGCGCCATCGCGGCGGGCAGGCGGTCGGTACGGTCCAGGTCCCCGCGTCCCGCTGCGCGGCGAGATCGGCGCGGACCGCGGCAGTCGCCTTCTCGTCGACCGAGCCGTCGCGAAGTACGACGCCGTACGCGGATTCGGCGAATTCGGTGCTGTAGACCCCGTCCTCGACGTCGGCGAGCACCTTCGCGGTGTCGCGGACGAGCGGGTCGCCCCATCCGCCACCGCCGCCGATCACCAGCCGGAGCCCCTGCCCCGGTTGCAGGACGATCTGCGCGATCTTCGCGGTCTGGTAGCTCGTCCCCTGGCCGAACTCGCCGCGGTCGGGGTCGGGCCGCCCGGCGGCATCGAACATGCCGAACAGCGGTTCGGCGTTAGTCTGGTCGAGCGGGTCCAAGCCCGCGGCAGGATCGACCTCGTGCAAAAGCCAGGCGTAGAACGGCATTCCCGCGCCGCCGCCCCGCACGCCCGGACCGCCGCCGCGCACCCGGTCGCCGGTGATCGTGATGACGGTCGGCGACAACGCGCCCACGGTGTAGACGCCGCCCGCGCCGCCCCGGTTCTCCCCGGCGCCCGCGGAATCCGGCATCAGCTCGTGTTCCCATACGATCACCGGGTTCTCGCGCTCGACGTGCTCCTGGACCGACGACCGGCAGTTGCCGATCGGGATCAGGCACAGGCTCAGCCCGTCGCTCTTCCACGTGCCGCCCCAGCCGCCGCCGGGCAGCGAGAACGTCGCCCACGGCGTTCCCTCGCGGCCCGGCCGGGTGTCGACCCCGCCGACGTTGATCATTGCCGCGGTGCCGGAATCACACGCGATCGCCTGCTCGCTCATCGCCGACGCCATCGCCTGCGTCATCAGGTTCACCACGCGGGACCCGGTGTCGACGTGGTTGGAGCAGCTCGACGGAGGCAGCACGCACACCGCGCTGCCCGGCGGCAGGATCGCCTCGACCGGCCGCAGCGTCCCGCTGTTCACCGGGGAAGCCGGGTCCAGGATGAACTTCGCGCCGATGATCGCCCGGGTCGACTCGATCCACGCGGTGCCGACGTTGCCCTCGGGCTGCCGCGAGGTGCCCGAGTAGTCGATCTCCATCGAGTCGCCGCGGACCTTCACCGTCATCGCCAATTCGACCGGTGCGGCCGAGATCGAGTCGTCGTCCAGGAAATCGCTGACCGGGTAGTCGCCGTCGGGCACCCGGGCGATGCCCGCCCGCATCGCCGCCTCGGTCATGTCCATGCCGTAGTGCCCGCCCGCTTTGACCCGGGCCAGCCCGTACCGGTCCACGACGGCCCGCAGCCGCCGGGCACCGACCTGAAGGCTGCCGGACAGCGCCCGGACGTCCCCGAGCACCAAGTGCGGCACGCGGTTGTTCTCCAGCAGGTAGTTGAACGCCGGGCGCACCGGGACGCCTTCGGCGTACAGCAGCGTCGGCGGGAACTTCAGCTGTTCTTCGAAGCTCGTGCGGGTGCCGTTCGCGAAGCCGCCGGGGATCGGGCCGCCGAGGTCGGCGACGTGGGAAGTGGTGTGCAGCAGGAACTCCACGCGGCCGTCGACGATGACCGGGCGGAACACGTTGATGTCCGAGCAGTGCACCGAACCGCGCCACGGGTCGTTGACCATGATCACGTCGCCGTCGCGGAGAGCGGCTTCGTCCCAATCGGCCATGGTGAAGTTCGCGATGTGCTGGGAGGTGAACGCGTGCTGCACGCATCCTTCCCAGGACGCGACCATCTCCCAGCCGTCGCCGGTGCGCATGTGGATCGCGGCGGTGCAGTCGCGTACATCCCGCACGATCGGTGAGAATCCGCCCCGCATCAGCGTTTCGTGCATGTCCCTGGCGACCTCGATCAGGCCGTAGCGCAGCGTTTCGAGGTCCACGACGTCGAAGCCGTAGCGCTCCAGCGCGGCGGCCGCCGACCTGGTCCGTTCGGTCGTGGTCATCAGGCACCTTCCTCGGACAGGGTGACGGCGAGGTTTCCGGTCGAGTCGATCCGGGCCGACGAACCAGCGTCGATCGCCGTGGTCGCATAGCGTTCGACGATCACCGCGGGTCCTTCCACGACGTCGTCCGCACCGAGCCGGTCGCGGTCGTGCACCGGCACTTCGCCGTAGTCGCGGCCGGCCAGGCGCAGCGGGGACCGGCGCAGCAGGCTGTCGCCGGAGCCCGCCGCCGGACGGCGCACCGGCGGCGCGGGGCGCGCGGCGGACGCAGTCACCTCGATGGTGGTGAGCATGATCGGCAGTTCGTCCGCGGTGAACCCGTAGCGGCTCAGGTAGAACTCGTGCACCTGGCCGGCGATCTCCCCCAGCCGGGCGTCGTCGATCGCGCCCGGCGCGAGGGGAATCCGGTTGTCCCAGGTCTGCCCGGCGTACATGGCGAAAATCTCGCGCTGCACCGAAATGCTGTCCTCGGCGACTCCCTGCCGCACCAGGTCCGCCTTCGCGGCTTCCTCCAGCTCGCGGAAGGACGCCTCCAGCTTGTCCGCGCCGATCGCCGTCAGCGGGGCGAGCGGTGACTGCACCTTCGTGACCCGAAGATCGCTGGAAACCAAGCCGTACGCGGAGAATTCGCCCGGGTGCGCGGGCACGACCACCGAGCGCAAGCCCAGTTCCCGAGCGACCTGCACCGCCATCATCGGCCCGGCCGCGCCGGTCGCGAGAAGCGAGAACTCGCGCAGATCCAAGCCGCGGTAGGTGGAGATGGACCGCAGCGCGCCCGCCATGTCCGAACAAGCGAGCCGGTACGCGCCGTCGGCGAGTTCTGTCGCGGTCATGCCGAGCTGGTCGGCGACTGTCTTGAGCGCGGTCTCGGCCAGTGCCGGGTCGAGCCGGATCGCGCCGCCCGCGAACAGATCGGGCTGCAGGATGCCCAGGTGCAAACAGGCGTCGGTGACGGTCGGCCGCAGGCCGCCGCGGCCGTAGCAGGCCGGGCCCGGCTGCGAACCCGCCGATTCCGGGCCGACGCGCAGCGTGCCGAGCGAATCGAGGTGGACGATGCTGCCCGCGCCGGAGCCGACGCTCTGCACGTCCACCGCGGGCATGGTCATCACCAGGCCGTGCTCGACCGTCCACAGGTCAGTCAGCGGCGTTGTTCCCGCCCGGACCGCGGCCACGTCGGTGCTGGTGCCGCCCACGTCCATCGTCAGGTAGTTCCCGCCGCCGTCCTCGCGGGTGCGCGCCAGCTGGACCGCGCCGGCGACGCCGCCGACCGGACCGGACACCAGCTGGAACACCGGGGCCTTCGACGTCTCGGCCACCGAGCCGACCCCGCCGTTCATGGTCATGATCCACAGCGAGCCGCCGAACCCGATCGCGGACAGTTCCGCTTCCAGCCGGTGCAGGTATCCGGTCACGGTCGGGCCGACGTAAGCGTCCAGCGCCACCGTGGTGGTGCGCTCGTGCTCCTTGGTGACCGGGTACAGCGCCGACGTCTGGACGTAGAGGTCCGGATGCTCCTCGCGCAGCAGTTCGGCGGTCCGCAGTTCGTGGGACGTGTTGAGGTAGGAGTTCATGAAGCACACCGCGGCCGATTCGACGCCGCGCTCGCGCAGTTCGCGGCCGATCTCCCGGACCTGGTCCTCGTCCAGCGGCACGAGTTCCGCGCCGTCGCTGTCGATCCGCTGCCGCACGCCGTACCGGTCGCGGCGGCGCACGACCGGATGCTCCTGGTGCGGCCGCAGCCAGGTCGGGTCGTAAAGCCGCGGGCCGAACTCGCGGTCCATCCTGCCGAGGTCGAGCAGGTCGCGGTGCCCGGCCGTGGCCAGCAGCGCGGTCCGCGCGCCCTGCCTGCTCAGCACCGCGTTGATCCCGGTGGTGTGCCCGTGGACGATCTCCTCGATCGCCCCGACCGGGATGCCGCTGCCGCGCACCGCGGCCAGCACCCCTTCTTCCTGGCGGGGTCGCGTCGTGAGGACCTTCAGGTCGCGGATCTCGCCGGTCTCCCGGTTGACCGCGACCAGGTCGGTGAAGGTCCCGCCCACGTCGACGCCCAGCCACCAGCGTTCGTCGGCAGCCATCGCACTCCCTTGTGTCTTCGAGGTGTCGCGATTCACTCTGCTGTCCTCGAGCGAGAACGGGATCAGCCGCCGGGCGGGCATTCCTGCGACCTTCGGACGGGTCCGGCGCGCAGCCATTGCGCCACCGCGTCCGCCCGGTTCGTCGCGCCGAGTTTCCGCAGAATGCTGGTGACGTGCGATTTCACCGTCGCCTCCGAAATCACCAGCCGCCGCGAGATCGTGTTGTTCGTCGCCCCCGACGCGACCAGCCGCATCACGTCGACCTCGCGCCGGGTCAACGCGGTGTCCCCGGTTCCCGGCGCGGAAACATCCAGTGCGGGACGGCGCACCGGCACCGGGATCGCAGTGCCCGTGTGCAACGCAGCCAGGCCGTCGAGCACCGTGACGTGCGCCAGGCTCTGGGCGAAGCCCTGCGCGAACACCGCGAGCACGGCGCGGTCGTCGCGCGTGACGGTGCGGCGCTGGTAGTACCGGTCGGCGTGCACGAGTGCGACGACCTCGCCGTGCAGAACGACCGGCGCCATGCCGTAGGACTCCGATTTGCCCGCCGTCGCCAGCGGACGGAACACACGGGGGTTGTCCGGGACGTCGAAGACGAGACCCGGCCTTGCCTTCGCCACCACATCGGATTCGACGATGCCCCCGTCGAGCGGCGGAGGATGCGCCGTCCCGGCCGCGAGGATGTCCTCCGCCCAGCCGGGCGCCCTCGGCACGGCCATCGAGTGGAGCTTCCACCGGCCGTCCTCGACGCGGGACAGCAGCGTACGGTCGAATCCGAGGCAGTCGTGCCCCAGTTCCAGCGCGGTGCCGAACAGATCCTCGACCGTCCGGGCCGCACGCAGCCGGGCAAGGGCGTCGTGCAGCCCCGCCAGCAATTCGCCGCGATCGTGTTCGGTCCTCGCGTTCTCGACCTCGATTTCCAGGCTCCGGATCCGGGTCAGCAGTCCGGCGAGACGGGCCTGCGCGCCGGAGGTCTCGCCGGACAGCGCGGCGATCGTCCGGTCCACGGTCTCGTCCCAGAGAGCGCCCAGCAGCCTCCGGGCGCCAGCGTGGTCCAGCCGGGCTGGGATCGGGCCGCGGTCGCGGTCCAGCGCCAGGCTGACCTCCGCGGCGAGCTCGGCGATGCCGGCGCGCAGCTCCGCGCTGACGCCGGGCAGCTCAGTCCTCATGATCGTCTCCCGTTCGCCGTTGAACACGGAGCAGGCTCCCGTCGGCCGGCCAAAGGTGTCGCGACCTGCCTACATTGCACTTTTTATATCATGTTTCGAGCGCGTGAAGAGCCCGCGCGAGGCAGCTGACCTCAGCGGCTATTCAATATATAATGCTCTCCAAGGAGGAGGTGTCCGGTGACTACGAGCGTGCTCCAGCCCCACCGTCGGCAGCAGTTGTCCGAGGAAACGGCGACCTACGTTCGCGAACTCATTCTCTCCGGCCAGGTACGGCCAGGAGAGTTCGTGCGGATCGACGAGGTCGGCGAAGCCGTGGGGGTCAGCAATACCCCGGTCCGCGAGGGGCTTTTCGCGTTGTGCAGCGAAGGCTTCGTCGAGAAGGTGCCGCGCCGGGGGTTCGTCGTGGCCTCGTTTTCCCAGAAGGACGTCCGCGACCTTTTCTGGACCCAGGCGCACCTCAGCTCCGAGCTGGCCGCGCGGGCGGCCCGGCGAATCACCAGCGAAGAACTCGACCGGATAGACGCGATCAATGACGAGTTCAACCGGGCGGTGGACGCTGGCGACGACGCGCACATCGCCCAGCTGGGGCACGCTTTCCACCGCGAGATCAACCGGGCGGCCGACGCGCGGCGGATCGCGCTGATCCTCGGCGCGGTCATGAAGCAGCTGCCGAACCGGTTTTACGTTTCGATCGACGGACAGGTCGAATCGAGCCGCTGGGAACATCCCGAACTGATCGACGCACTGCGCGGACGGAAAGTCCGGAAGGCGCGCGAACTCGCCGAAACGCACATCCTGTCCCGGGCCGAGACGGTGATCGACATGCTGGCCGAGCGCGGTCTCTGGGCCGCCTAGGCCAGAGACCGCGCCGGCCGGTCACTCGCCGACCGGGATGTCCTCGAGCGACGTCGACGCGTCCAGCGAGGACACGTCGCCGGTCGGTTCGCCGAGGTGCCGGGCCCGGATCACCCGGCGCATGATCTTGCCGTTCGTCGTCTTGGGCAAGCTCGCCACCACGTGCAACGTAGGCGCGAACGACCGTCCCACGTTCCGCACTGCGGTGCTCTCCAGGTCATCCTGGTCCGCCGCGGGATCGCGCACCACGGCGAAGGCGACGATGCGCTGGCCCCGCTGGGGATCGGGCACGCCGATCGCGGCCACCTCGGCGATCCGGGAGTCCTTGAGGATCGCCGCCTCGATCTCCGAGGGGCCCACCCGTCTGCCGGAGACCTTGATCGTGTCGTCCGAGCGGCCGTGCAACCGCCAGACGCCCTCCTCGTCGACGCTCGCCAGATCGCCGTGCACCCAGATCCCGTCCCAGCGTTCCCAGTACGTCGCGAGGTACCGTTCCCGGTCGCCCCAGAACGCGTGGGTCATCCCCGGGAAAGTGTTGCGCAGCACCAGTTCGCCGATCTGCCCGTGCACCGGCTCGCCGTCCGGGTCGAACACGGCCACGTCGGCGCCGGGCAGCGGCGCGGTGAACGCCGCCGGCGGCATCGGCAGGAACGGGTAGCTGATCAGCACCCCTCCCCCGACCTCGGTCCCGCCGGAGTAGTTGACGATCGGGCGACGACCGCCGCCGACCTCCCCGAACAGCCACTGCCAGGTCGGCTCGTCCCATGCCTCTCCGGTGGACGCGAACGCCCGCACGCTGTCCAGCCCGCCGGGAGCGGGAGAGCCGGTCGACGCGATCGCCCGGGCCGCGGTAGGCGCGATGCCCTGCAGCGTGACGCCGTTGCGCTCGGCGATCTCCCACAACCGGGTCGGCCGCGGATACGTCGGCACGCCCTCGGTCAGCACTGCGGTCGCGCCCAGCTGCAGTACTCCGACGATCAGCAACGGGCCCAGCAGCCAGCCGAGATCGGCGATCCAGGCGACGACGTCGTCGGAGTGGACGTCGAAACCGTAAGCCAGGTCCAGCGCCGTCTTGATCGCGAACCCGGCGTGCGAGTGCACGATTCCCTTGGGCAGGCCGGTGGTCCCCGACGTGTAGATGATCGTCAGCGGGTCGTTCGACTCGGCCGCCACAGTCTCGACTGCCGCGGGCGAGGAGTCCAGCTCGTCCCAGTAGACATCGCGGCCCGGGGTCATCGCCGTTCCGTCGCCCAGGTGCCGCACCACGACGACGTGCCGGACCGAAGGGGCGCTGGCGACAGCTTCGTCGGCGGTTTCCTTGAGCGCTACGCGTTTCCCGCGCCGGGTCGTGCCGTCCGCGGTGACGAGGACGATCGCATCGGACTCCCGCAACCGGGTGGCCACCGCTTCGGCGCCGTAGCCGCTGAACGCGGGCACGGACACCGCGCCGAGCATCGCGATGGCCAGGAACGCCACCGTCGCCTCGGGGACAACCGGCAGGAACAGCACGACCCGGTCCCCGCGCGACACGCCCAGCGCGGCCAGATTCGCCGCGAACCGCCGCACCTCGGCGTCGAGCTGGGCGTAGGTCAGGCTCCGCCGCTGCCCGCCGTCGCCCTCGTACACCACCGCTTCCTTGTTCGCCAGCGGTCCGGTCGCGTGCCGGTGCGCGCACAGCTGCGCGACGTTCAGCCGCCCGCCCGGGAACCAGCGCGGGAACGGCTTGCCCTCGCTGTCGTCGAGCACTCGTTCGAACGGCTCGCTGAACTCGACGCCGAGATCGGCCACCGCGGCGCGCCAGAACTTCTCCGGCTCCGCCACCGAGAACCGGTGCAGCTCCTCGACATCCCGGTGCCCGCCTGCCTGCACGGCGGCGAGCAGCCTGCTGCGGGCGACGTGCTCTTCGCCCGGGATCCAGGCCGGTTGCGCGCTGGTCACGATGCCGCCGCGACGGTCTTCTTCAGCATCAGGCCCGCGCGCACCGCCTCGCAGACGACCTCGTCGCGCTGATTGATCCCGTAGTGCTTGAACATCACGATGCCGGAGTCGCCCCGGCTCTTCGACTCGCGCTTGCTGATGATCTCGGTGCGCACGTGAATGGTGTCGCCGTGGAACACCGGCTTCGGGAAGGTGATCTTCTCGAAGCCCAGGTTTCCCAGCGTCGTCCCCTGGGTCGTCTCCGGCACCGTCACGCCCGCCACCAGGCCGAGAATGAACAGCGAGTTCACCAGTCGCTGGCCGTAGATGCTGTCCTTGCTGTACTCCGCGTCCAGGTGCAGCGGAGCCAGATTCAGCGTCATGACGCTGAACAGCGTGTTGTCCGCCTCGGTGATCGTGCGGCGCGTCGGGTGGTCGATGACCATCCCCGGTTCGAACTCCTCGAAATACAGGCCTGCCATGGGAATTCCTCACTCTGCGTTTCGTGCGGGACGGCTGCCGGATCCGGCGTCGCCACCTCCTCGCCAGAAGGTTACACAATATATAATGTTGCTACAATGGCTCCAGCTGGCTAGGCTCGACGCGGCGCGCGGGCGTCCCGGCGCGCCTTCTCGACGAAGAGAGGTCATCCAGCGTGCAGCACAAACCGCTCTCCGGCATCCGCGTCCTGGAAATCGGCGGCTACATCTCGATGCCCTACGGGGGCGCCGTGCTCAGCGCGCTCGGCGCGGACGTGGTCAAGGTCGAGAAAACCGGCGACGGCGACGACTTCCGCCGGCATCTCGACGACAAGAGCCCGTTCTTCGTCCAGTACAACGCGGGCAAGCGCAGCCTCAGCGTCGATCTCAAGAAACCCGAAGGCGTCGAGATCGTCAAAGCGCTCATCCCCCATTACGACGTGGCGCTGGAGAACATGCGGCCGGGCAAGATGGCCGCGCTCGGCCTCGGCCCCGATGTGTGCGCGGAGCTCAACCCGAACCTCGTCTACGGCTCGATCACCGGGTTCGGCGACGGCGGCCCGCTGCGCGACCGGCCCGCGTACGACACCATCGGCCAGTCCTTCGGCGGGATCTACTCGATCCTCGGCGACGCCGGGCGCGCCCAGTTGTCCGGCACCATCCTCGTGGACCTCATCACCGGCCTGACCACCGCGATGGGTGTGCTGGCGGCGCTGGTCGGGCGCGCCAATCTCGGCGGCGGCCAGCGACTCGAAACGTCGCTCATGGAAGCCGTCAGCACGCTGACCGTCGACGCGATGACCCAGTCCTTCGAGACCGGCCAGGACCCCAGTCGCGAAAGCCGCCATCCGCAGGCGCAGAACTTCTGCCTGCACACCGCGTCCGGCGAGGACATCGCGGTGCACTTGTCGTCGTCGCAGAAGTTTTGGCAGCACCTGTGCGACGCGATGGGCAAGCCGGAACTCAAACAGGACCCGCGGTTCTCGCTCTTCGCCGAACGCCAGCGGAACTACTTCGAGCTCGTGCCCATCGTCGAGGCGGTCTTCAAGGAGAAGACCGCCGACGAATGGGCTCAGATCCTCACCGAGCACGACGTGCCGTTCGCGCCGGTGCTCACCATGTCCGGCTACGCGAAACACCCTCAGGTGGACTGGCTCGAACTGTTCGAACCCGGCCCGGACGGGATTTCCCTGCTGCGCCCGCCGTGGCGATTCGGCGGCGTCCGGCCGGATCGAGGCGGGAGCGCCCCGCGCATCGGCGAAAACTCGCGGGAAGTGCTAGCCGAGGTCTACGACGACGCCCGCATCGAGGAACTGATCGCTTCCGGCGTGGTGGTCGCTTCCTGAAGCCGAACGAAAAAGGGCCGTCCAGCTTGGACGGCCCTTTTTCGCTAGGGTCAGCGCGCCAGCTCCGCCGCACGCAGGGCGCGGGCCGGATCGTCGAATACCGGGATGCCCGCTTCGCGCAGCAGGCCCAGGCCTTGCGGAGCCAGTTCCTTGGCGATCGTCCACGAAACAAGCACCGGTTTCGCCGTGGCCTCGACCTGCCGCACGATTTCCCGGGCCAGTTCCTCGGCCATGGGGTCGGCGACCGTCGTCACCATGACGGCGACGACATCGACCTCGTCCGAGGCCAGGATGAGTTCGAGGGTGCGTCCGTAGATGCCGAAATCGCGGGTGACCTGGCCGGTCACGTCAACCGGATTGGCGATGGCGGCGAAGCCGGGCAGCACCTCGTCGAGCGCGGACTGCAGGCTGTCGCTGAACACCGGCACCGCGAAACCCTGCTGGGTGCACAGATCCGCGATCATCGAGCACGCGCCGCCGGAGGTCGACACGACCCCGACGCGCGCCCCCGGCGGCACCGGCGAGGCCTTCTCCCGCAATTCCAGCGTATCGAGCAATTCGGTCACCGAATCGACCGGCACCGCCCCGCTGCGCTCCAGCAGCGCCCGGTACACCGCGTAGTCCCCGGCAAGGCTGCCGGTGTGCGACTGGACCGCGCGCGCCCCGACGTCGCTGCGCCCGATCTTCAGCACCACCACCGCTTTGCCCGCCTGCTTCGCCCGCTGCACCGCCGCAAGCAGCGCGCGTCCGTCGGTGACGCCTTCCAGCACCACGGCGATCGTGGAAGTCTTCTCGTCGGTGGAGAGATATTCGAGATAGTCGGTGACGCTGAGCGCCCCTTGATTGCCGACGCTGATGAAGCGGCTGATGCCGATCCCGCGCTCCCACGCCTGCGACGAGAGGCTGCCGCCGAGCGCGCCGCTTTGCGCGACCAGCGCCACTCCCCCGTCCGGAATCCGCGCCATGTCCTGCGCCTGGCTGAAGCAGACGTGGACGTGCTTGCCCGGGCTCATCACTCCGACGGTGTTCGGTCCGCACAGCACCATGCCGGTCTTCGCCGCTGCGGCCACGAGCCGCTGTTCCAGGTCGCGTTCGCCGATCTCGGAGAACCCGGAACTCAGCACGACGGCCGCGGGAACCCCCGCCGCACCGCATTCCTCGATCACGTCCAGGCACGAAGCCGCGGGCACCGCGACGCAGGCGAGGTCGACCTGGAACGGAACGTCCGCGATCGACGCCACCGCGGGAAAACCGTCCACTTCGGTCGCTTTCGGGTGCACGACCGCCACGCGCCCCGCGTAGCCGTGGTCCTTGAGATAGCCGAGCACCCGGTTGCCGGGAAGCACCGTGCCGCTGGCGCTGGCTCCCAGCACCACCACCGACTCAGGCTCCAGCAAGGGAGCCAGATCCGGCACCGGAGCACGCTGCGGCAGCGGAGCGGCCTCGTCGCCCACGACGATCCGCGCGTCCACCGCGACCGGGCCGTTCTCGGCCACCACCACCGGGTTCAAGTCCGCTTCCACCAGCCCCGGCACCAAGTCCGGAAGCCGGGACGCCGCTGCGACCACCTGCGCGACCTCGTCGACGACGTCCCGGCCGCCGCGGTAACCGCTCAGCATCCGGCCGACGGTCGTCTCGCGCAGCAGCTCGGCGGCGTCCGGCGCGTCGATCGGGCAAGCCGCGATCGCCCGGTCCGGGAGCAATTCCACCATCCGTCCGCCCGCACCCACCACGACGATCGGCCCGAACACCGCGTCCCGCTTCAGCCCGACGAACACCTCCGGACCGGACGGGTCGACCATCTCCTGCACCAGGATCTGCCACCGCTTCAGCGACAGTTCCGCCGCCAGCGCCTCCAGCCGCGCCGCCGCGACGGCCGCGGCTTCCGCGCCCCGGATGTCGAGCAGCACCGCGCCGGCGTCCGATTTGTGCACCAGTTCGGGACTCACCAGCTTGAGCACGGCCGGACCCGCCAGTTCGCCGGCCGCGGCCGCCGCCGCGGACGCGTCGTCCGCCAAGCGCTCCCTGGCGACTGGGACTCCCGCCTCGGCGAGAGAAGCGGCGAGATCGTCGTAGTTCAGCAGCAAGTCTTCTCCCGGCGCTCAGAGCGGAGTCCCTTGCTCCGCCTCGCCAACATTTTATATTGTGTTTCTAGCCAAGGAAAGAGCAGACGGAGGACACATGGGACCGCTCGACGGGGTGCGCGTAGTGGAGGTCGGGTCGATCGGGCCCGGCCCGTGGTGCGCGATGATGCTCAGCGACATGGGCGCGGAGGTGCTCCGGCTCGACCGGGCCGACCAGGTCGGCGGGCCCGCCGGACGCCCGATCGACTTCGTCAACCGCCGCGGCCGCCGGTCGGTCGGCGTCGACTTGAAGCATCCGGAAGGCGCGGAAGTCGTCCTGCGCCTTGCCGAAAAAGCCGACGCTCTCATCGAAGGCTTCCGGCCGGGCGTTGCCGAACGACTGGGCATCGGCCCGAAGGAATGCCTCGAGCGCAACCCTCGCCTGGTCTACGGCCGGATGACCGGCTGGGGCCAGGACGGACCTCTCGCGCAGGTGCCTGGGCACGACATCAACTATCTCGCGCTCACCGGCTTGCTGCACGCGATCGGACCGGCGGAACGCCCGATGCCGCCGCTCAACCTGGTCGGCGATTTCGGCGGCGGCGGGCTGTTGCTGGCCTTCGGCGTGGTGTGCGGTGTCCTGGAAGCGGCGCGCTCGGGACAAGGTCAGGTGTTCGACTCCGCCATGCTCGACGGAGCCGCACTGCTCGGTTCGATGGTCCACGGCCTGCGCCAGACCGGATCCTGGCATGACCGCCGCGAGTCCAACCGGCACGACGGCGGCGCACCGTTCTATGGTGCCTACGAGACGTCCGACGGACGCTGGGTCGCGATCGCGGCGAACGAACCGCGGTTCTACCGAGTCCTCGTCGAGGCCCTCGGCCTCGACCTGGCCGAACTGCCGCCGCAACTGGACCAGGAGAGCTGGCCCGCGGTCCGCGCCCAGTTCGCGGAGATCTTCCGCACCCGCACCCGCGAGGAGTGGGTGAAGCTGATGGCTCCGCTCGACACCTGCTTCTCCCCCGTGCTGACGCTGGACGAGGCCCGGGAGCACGAGCACAACGTCGCGCGCGAGGTCTTCGTGCCGCACGACGGCGTTCTGCAGGCCGCGCCCGCGCCGCGCTTCGAGCGGACGCCCGGCCGGATCCAGGGCCCGGCACCGCTGCCCGGCGAGCACACCTCGGCCGCGCTGGCCGATTGGGGCTTTGCCGACGACGAGATCGGTGCGTTGCTGAAGAACGGTGCGGTCAGCGAGTCGGCCGCGGAGTGACGAAACGGGGCGGTGACCGTCTGGTCACCGCCCCGCACGAGCTTCGAGTCTTCCCTTTGCGACCGGCATGCTGCGCAAGAACCACGACACCAGCGAGCACCGTCCCGCTTCGGTCTGGAACGGCGCAGGTCGCACCGTCACCGACTCCGCAAGCGGCACCCTCTCAGCCCGCTCAGGAACCGGCGACTTCGGCGCGGATCGCGTCAGTGTCCTGCCCCAGCGCGGGCACCCGTCCGCCGGGCACCTCCCAGCCCCGCGCCAGCCCCGGCGGCAGCAGCGCGGGCACCGGGCCCGCCGGAGTCCCCACCTCCTGCCACCGCTTTCGCTGCGCCAGCTGCGGATGCTCCGCCAGGTCCCGCACCGAGTTCAACCGGGCGTTTCCGATCCCGGCAGCATCGGCACGGTCCTGGATCTCCGCAAGATCCCGCTCCGCGCACCACGCCCCGACGATCGCGTCCACCTCGGCCCGCCGAGCCACCCGATTCGCGTTGCGCGCGTAGCGTTCGTCCTCGGCCAGTTCGGGACGGCCCAGCAGTTCCGCCAGCCGACGCCATTCGCGGTCGCTCGTCGTGCCCAGCACCGCTGTCTGCCCGTCCGCGGTCGGGTACGCGCCGTACGGAGCCACCATCGGCGACCCCATCCCCACCGGCACCGGCTCCTCGCCGCCGTGCAGCACCGTGTTCACCGCGAAACCCATCATCTCCGCGACCACGTCCAGCATCGCCACCGGAATCACCGCGCCCCGGCCCGTCCGCTCCCGGTCGTACAGCGCGGCCAGCACCGCCGAGTACGAGTACAGCGCCGTCCCGATGTCGGCCACCGGAATCCCCGGTTTCGCGGGCGCGCCCGGCGTGCCGGTGATCGAACACGACCCGCCTTCGGACTGGATCAGCAAGTCGTACGCGCGCTTGTGATCCAGCGGGCCGCCGGTGCCGTAGCCGGAGATGTCCACGACGATCAGCCGGGGATGCCGTTCCAGCAACTCGTCCGGCGCGAAGCCCAGCCGGCCCAGCGCGCCTGGGGCAAGGTTGCTCACGAACACGTCCGCCTTGGCCAGCAACCGCGCGAACACCTCGCGATCGCCGGTATCGGACAGATCCAGCGCCGCGGATTCCTTGCCGTGGTTGAGCCATACGAAATGCGCGGCCATCCCCCGCACGACGGTGTCGTAGTGCCGTGTCGAATCGCCGCCCGCGGGATTCTCCACTTTGATCACCCGCGCGCCCAGATCAGCCAGATGGCGCGTGCACAGCGGGGCCGAGATCGCCTGTTCGAGCGAAACCACGGTGATGCCCTGCAACGGAGCGTTCACGTTCTGCTTCCTCTCTGCCGCAAGCAGACTACGCTCCCAGTGCCGCACTTTTATATATTATGTTTAACACATCGGAGCGCGCCGGCTACCGGAATCCGGTCCGTGAGGGGAACTCTCACGGACGTCGAGTTCCCCTCACGGAGCGCCTTACTGCCGCAGCCGCGCGGTCGCCGCCGCGTCCACCGTCAGGCCTTCCGGATCCCAGTGCGGATCGCCCTTGACCACGACGCCGAAATCGCGTTCCGCCGCCGCCACCGTGACGTAGCCGTCCCGCACGTCGCGCTTGACCTGCTCCGGGTCCCGCGCGAACGGATCGCCCCAGCCGCCTCCGCCGTTGGTGAGATACCGCCACGTCGCGCCGGTTCCGGTGCTCCAGACCGGCGTCTTCCCGAAATAGAAGTACGTTCCGTCCGGATCAGGCGCTTGAGTCTTCGGGTCGAGCGTGCCCGCCACGGCGGTCGCGTCCGCGTACACCGACGAGCCGAGACCGACCAACGTATCCGGCTGGGCACCGTCCTTGCCGAAGATCCACACACCGCCCAGCGCCCCGTCCCGGCCGCCGTGCACCCCGACGCCGCTGGGCTTCCGGAACCGCAGCGGAACCGTCTGGTGGTCGGCCGCCTGCGTGTACAAGATGTCCTTCGCGATCGCCGCGCCGCCGCGGTGGGTTCCCGGCCCGGCGGTGTCCGTCACGAACTCGCGGCGCATGATCCGGAGCGGGAAGTCTGCCTCCAGCGATTCGGTGGAGGGCGACATCAGGTTGAAGATGTAGCTGCACGAACAGCCGTCGCCGTCGCCCTCCTTGGAACCGCCCCGCGGACCGTGCTCGCCGCCCGCCATCGCGGAGCAGAACCAGGGTGTGCCGTCCGGCCCGACGCCGTTGGCGTTGTGCACGTACGCCGCGCCGAAGTCGCCGCCGAGCGCGTCCTCGCCCAGCACCGGGCCGAACATCCGCAGCAAGATGGTCACGATCAGCGCCTGGACTTCGTAGTAGCAGAACACCGCGCCGTCCGGCGGGAGCGCGCTGGCGATCGAGCCGGGCGGGATGACGACGTCGAAGTCCCGGAAGGTCCCGGAGGTGAACTCGCTGGCCGGGGCGAGCAGCATCTTCAGCCCGACGCCGATCGCGGTCTTGGCATCCAGCGGGCCGGCGTTGATGCACGTGCGCGCCTGCCGCGACGACCCGCTGAAGTCGACCTCCAGCCGCGTCCCGCGCTTGCGCAGGCTTAACTGGACCGTGTACTCCTCGCTGTCGTCGACTCCGTCGGCGTCGAGCGAGCCGCTCCCCTCGTAATCCCCGTCAGGCAGTTCGGCGAGCGCGCGGCGCATGCTTTCCGCCGACGCGTCGCAGCTGTAGCGAAGGCTGCCGAGGTAGGCGTCCAGGCCGTAGCGGTCGATGGTCTCCTGGATCAGCTCTTCGCCGAGCGAGCAGCAGCCGTGGATCGTCTTGAAGTCCGGCAGCATCAGTTCGGCGCCGCGGACGTTGTCGAAGATCAGCGAGAACGTCTCGCGCACCGGTTCGCCGGCGTGGTACAGCAGCCGAGGGCTGATCACCAGGCCGTCCTCGTAGATGTTGTGCTTCGACGCGGAGAACCCGCCCGGCACCATGCCGCCGATGTCCAGCTGGTGCGCGCGCAACGCCATGAACCCGGCGATCCGGCCGTCGTGGAACACCGGGCGGATGAAGCAGACGTCGTTGTAGTGATTGCCGATCCGGTAGACGTCGTTGCACACCAGCAGATCGCCGGGCACCAAGCGGTCCGCTCCGTACTCTTCGACCGCGACGCGCACCGCGTCGGACATCGTGCCGAGGAACACCGAAAGCCCGTTGGTGACCGCGCTCATCGCGTAGTTCTGCTCCGGCGGCGCGCAGATGCAGGCGGCGAAGTCGTAGCACAGCGCGATAATCGGCGAAAACGCCCGGTGCAGCAGGCCGGTCACGACGTGCTGCACCGAGTAGCGCAGCCGGTTCGACAACACGGTCGCGGTGAACCGGTCGCAGTCGTAGCGGGCCAGGAACTGCTCGTCGGTCAAGTCCCGCAACAGGATTTCCGGGGAGGTCATGGTCAGTTCTCCTTCGCCGCGCGGGTGATGACGATCTCGCCGACCGAGCCGACCCGCGCGGTCTGCCCCGGGGCGACGAAGGTGGTCGACAGCGGTTCGCGGATGACCGCCGGACCGGTGATCACGTCGTCCAGCGCCAGGTCCGCGCGCTCGTACTCGGCGGCCTCGACGTCCTGCTCTTCCAGATAGCGCAGGGTGATCGAGCCGACCGGGCGGAGCACGTCGCCCGCGGCCCGGCGCGGCGGCGGCAGGTACTCGACCTTCGCGGTCGGCACGACCGCGGTCAGCCGGTAGGTGACGCCCTGCACCGGCATCCCCTCGAACCGGTTGCCCGAGCGCTGTTCGTAGCGGTCGTGGAAGGTCGCGATCATCTGCTCGATCGCTTCCGGCGTGATGCGTCCCGGAGGAACCTCGACGAACGGGGTTTCCCACACCTGGCCCATCAACTGGCCGTCGAACGACCGCACGAACTTCACCCGCTCCGCGTCGTCGCCGAGCGACTTCCGCATCGCGGTCTCCATTTCGGAGTACACGGAGTCGATCTCGTCGGCCGCGTCCGGCGTGAGAACGGTGTAGGAGGTCCGGCTGTCGGCGTGCACCTGGTCGGCGCTGACCAGCCCGAGCGCGGAGAACAGCCCCGGATGCGGCGGCACGATCACGCTCTTGAGGTGCATGACGTCCAGCAGCGCGGGCAGCATCATCGGCCCGGCGGCGCCGAACGCGACCATCGAGTAGTCGCGCGGGTCGACGCCGTTCTTCACCACGACGTCGTAGATGCCCTCGGCCACGTTGTTGAGCGCCATCTTGTAGGCGAAGCGCACCCGCTCGGCGAGGCTAGCCTGCGTGTCCAGTCGTTCGAAGGCGGCCTTGGCCAGCGCCGGGTCCAGTTTCGCCCGGCCCGCAGCGAACCGCTCCGCGTCGAGGATCCCGATCATCAGGAAGGTGTCGGTGGTGGTCGGCTCCGTGCCGCCGCGGCCGTAGCAGGCCGGGCCCGGGTCCGCGCCGGCGCTTTCCGGCCCGACCTTCAGCTCCCCCGCCGGGTTGATACTGATGATGCTGCCGCCGCCCGCGCCGACGCTGATGATCTCGTTGGAGAGCGTGTTCACCAGCAGATCGTGTTCCAGCTCGAAGGTCGTGTTGACGAACGGATTGCCCGCGGTCACCACGCTGATATCACTGGACGTGCCGCCGATGTCGGTGCACAGCAGGTTCGGCTCGTCGATCATCGCGCCGAGGTGCGCGCACGCGACCGTGCCCGCCGCCGGACCGGAGAACACGATGCGCGACGGGCGTTCCATCGCGACCTCGACCGGAGCGAGCATCGCCGCGCAGTCTGCGAAGTTCAGATCGCCGCCGAAACCCAGGTCGGCGAGCCCGGACTCCAGCTTGCGCGCATACGGGCCGTAGATGTTCTTCATCAGCACGTCGACGACCGTCGTGGAAGCCCGCGGGTATTCGCGAGCCAGCGGCGAAACCTCGCTGGAGATCGAACAGGCCACCTCTCCGATCTCCTCGCGCACCAGTTCGCGCAGCCGCTGCTCGTGCCGTCCGTCCACATAGGAATTGAGCAGGCAGATCGCGACGCCCTCGACCCCGCAGCGCGCGAGCACCCGCAGTTCGGCGCGGGCCTGGTCCTCGTCGAGCGGGATGACCACCGAGCCGTCCGCGCCGAGCCGTTCGAGGATGCCGCGGCGCAGATACCGCGGCACGACCGGCGCGGTCACGTCGCCGAAACTGCGCCGCCACCGCGGGTCGGTGTTGGCTTCCGGCGGCCGCTGCGCCCGAGCCATGTCGAGGATGTCCCGGTGGCCCTCGGTGGTCAGGAACGCGATCTTCGGGATCCGCCGGGTGATGATGGCGTTGAGCCCGTGCGTGCTCGCGTGGTTGAACACCGCCGCCGACCCGATCGCCACCTCGGCCGCGCCTTCGAGCACGCCCTGGTAGCTCTCGGCGACGTTGGTGGCCACCTTGACGGTTTCGATCCGGCCGTCCTCGATCGAGACGATGTCGGTGAACGTCCCGCCGACGTCGACGCCGATCATGCCCTTGCGTCCGCTCATCGCCGCCTCCTCAGATCCGGTCCGACAGCAGTTCGATCGGCCCGAGCTTCGGGCCGCGGTCGCGCCGCGCGCTGGCGAGGCATTCGGCGCACTTCACGACGTCGAACCAGCCGCCCTCAGACAGCACCGGATAGGCGTGCAGGGCGGACGCCCCGCACTGCGGGCACTCGCCCGCGACCGGCTCGCGGTGCACCGCGAGCGTCGGTTCGCTCGGACGGGGATGCGCGATCGTCATCAGTTCTCTCCTCTTGACCCTGTGTCGCGACGCTGCGGCGGGGACGGAGCACGCTCGCCAGCTCTCACTGTGTGTCGAATATCTTCGCCAGGATCGACTTGGAAAACATCACTGCACCTGCGGTGATGCGCCAGCCGTGGGATCCTGGGAACAACCAGTTTCTAACTGGACTCAGAAAATATAATACTGGTCACACGCGTTCGCAACCTCCGCTCCGCGCGGCCGGTCGGCGACCGCGACCGCTACGGTGGACGACATGGGCAGGAGCGAGCCGACATGACCGAGCTGGGCGCTACCGGGCGGACGCGGGCGCCGCGTTCGCTGGCGAAGTCCGCGGCGACCCGCAGGCGGGTGGTGGAGGCCGCGGCGCGGGTGCTGATGAACCGCGGCTACGCCGGCACCCGGCTCTCGGACATCGCCGAGGAAGCCGAACTGCAGGCAGGCAGCCTGTACTACTACTTCGACTCCAAGGAACAGCTCGTCGAAGAGGTGCTGCGCTACGGCGTTCAGTTCACCCAGGCGCACGTCCGCGCCACGCTCGACCAGCTGCCCGAGGACGCAGGGGCCGGGGACCGGCTCGACGCGGCCGTCACCGGCTTTCTCGAAGCGATCCTCGACCTCGGCGAGCTGTCCCCCGCTCACGTGCACAGCTTCCGCCAGATCCCGCCCGACATGCAGGAACGGCTGCACCCGGTCCGCCGGTCGTTCGGGCGGCTGTGGAAGGAACTCGTCGAAGCAGCGGTCGAGTCCGGCGACGTCCGCGACGACATCGACCCGCACCTGCTGCAGCAGCACATCATCAACACGCTCGAACTCGCGCCGCGGCTGACGGTGCGCAAACAGCGCTCCGCCCGCGAACTCGCGGACATCATGCGCGCGCTGATCTTCTCCGGCGTGCGGCCGCCCGCCTGACCCGCCTCGTGAGCGGGGCTGTGCCGGTTCTCATCGGCACAGCCCCGCTCACGAGCGCCCTAGCCGCCCTTCGCCGTGCGCAGCGTCCGGACGTCCGCCGCCGCGTCCGGGCCGAGGAGTTCCTGCGCGATCGGCACCAGCTTGAACTTCTGCACCTTCCCGGTCGTGGTCTGCGGCACTTTCGCCGCGTCCACCACGAAGATGTGCCGCGGCACTTTGAACCGGGCCAGCCCGGACCGGCAGGCGGTGTTCAGCTCGGCGGGGTCGAGCGCCTGTCCGGGTTCGGCGACCACGAAGGCGCAGCCGATCTCGCCCCACTGGTCGTTGGGCACGCCGACGACATAGGCCTGGCTGACGCCCGGCAGCCCGGTCAGGAAGTCCTCGACTTCCCTCGGCATCACCAGTTCCCCGCCGCTCTTGTACAGCTCCTTCGAGCGGCCGGTCACGATCAGCGAACCGTCCGGCAGGACCCGGCCGATGTCGCCGGAATGCATCCAGCCGTCCTTCAGCACCTCGGCGGTGTCCTCGGGCCGGTTCCAGTAGCCCAGCATCGTCGACGGCCCGCGCGAAACGAACTCGCCTTCTTCGCCCTCGGGCAGGGTTTCGCCGGTCACCGAGTCGAGCACGCGGTACTCCGCGAGCGCCCCGCCCAGTTCCGGAATCCCCGCCGCGCCACTGGGTTTCGGCCGTCCGACGGTGGACGTGGTCACCTCGATCGGATCCTCCGGCAAGGTCATCGCCGTCGCGCCGATCTCGGTCATGCCGTACGCGGTCACTAGTTCGGTGATGCCCAGGTCGTGCCGGATGCGGTCCCACAGCCACGGCGGCGCGACCGCGGACCCGGACAGCATGCTGCGGAGCGAAGACAGGTCGTACCGCTCCCGCTCGGGATGTTCGACGAGCGCGATGCTCATCGTCGGCACGCCCAGCACGTCGACCACCTGATGCTGTTCGATCGCGCGGAAGTAGTGCACCGGCTCGAATTTCGGCTGCGGGAGCATCGCCCCGCCGACGAACAACGACGCTTGCACCGCGTGTTCGTAGGCGAACAAGTGGTAGCAAGGCAGCGCGAAGACCACCCGGTTGCCGTCGTGCAGCGCGCGGCAGTAGGCGGAGCCGTAGGACGTCCGCTGGAGTGCGTCGTGGGTCAGCAGCACGCCTTTCGGCTGCCCGGTCGTGCCCGACGTGTAGAGAATGTCCGAGGGATCGTCGGGACTGCGCAGGCCGCCCCGCGCCGCACCCGCGCTCTCCCGCCCGATCTGCTCCAGTTCCGGCAGGTCGACGACGCCCTCACGGCCTTCGGCCTTGCCGTCCGGGGCGAACGTGATGACCCGCTCGAGTTCGCCGAGCGAGGTGTGCCCGCGTTCCCAGCCGGGAGCGAGTTCGTCGAGCATCGCCAGGTAGTCCATGTCCCGGAACGAGGTCATGGTGATCAGCACCCGGCAGCTGGACTGGGCGAGCACGTACCCGAGTTCCTGTGTGCGGTACAGGTAATTCAGCGGCACGGCCACCGCACCTGCCCGCGCGATCGCGATCTTCACCGGCGCGTACTCGGGATAGTTCGCCATGATGACGCCGACGTGGTCGCCGGGCCGCACGCCCAGCGACACCAGGCCGTCGGCGTACCGGTGCGCGCGCTCGCGGACGTCTGCGTAGCTGAAGATCCGGTCGCCGGCGATCACATACGGACGTGCGGCGAAGCGATCCGCCGCGTGCTCGAACTGCTCGTCGAGCGTCCGGGGCCGCCACGGCGCGAATTCACGCTCGAGCGCCGCTCTGCGCTCGGCGATCGAAGGCCGGTCTGCCATCACGCACCACCCGTCGCCCCGACCTTACGCCGCACCTGCGACTTCTCCCCCGTGCTGCCGCGGTTCACGCCGACGAGTCCGCGTGCGGCGGGGTTGTTGTTGACCAGGTCGCCCAATTGCGGTCCCGCCGCGATCATCCCGCCGTCAACCTTCACCACCTCGCCGGTGATGAACGCCGCCTCGTCGCTGGCCAGGAACGACACCACCGCCGCGACGTACTCGGGCCGTCCCGGGTACGGCAGCGGCTGGATCCCGCCGATCACCGGGGCCAATTCCTCGTCGCCGATGCCGATCAGCGGGGTCGTGATGATCCCCGGCGACACCGCGTTGACGCGGATGCGGTCCTTGGCGAACTCCAGCGAAGCCATCCGGGTGAGGTGCTCCACGCCTGCCTTGGCCACCGAGTACGGCTGCACGCCGATGCCCGCGGCCGCCGCGCCGATCGAGCCGAAGTTCACGATCGCGCCGCCGTCGCCCTGCTTCTGCATCACCCGTGCCGCGTGCTTGATGCCGAGGAACACGCTGCGCAGCACGACGTCGAACGTGTAGTCCCAGTCGTCGGCCTCGATCTCGGTCAGCGGCCCGAACGCGCCGCCGACGCCGGCCGCGTTCACGAGCACGTCCAGCCGCCCGAAGGTGTCCACCGTGGACTTCACAGCGGCTTCGAAAGCCGCCTCGTCGCTGACGTCGGTGCGCACGAAGGCGACCCGGTCGCCCACACCCTGTTCCCGGAACTCCGCCAGTGTCTTCTCCGCCGCTTCCTGGTTCAGATCCGCGATCACCACGCCGAACCCGCGCTCCAGGAACCGGGCGACCGACGCGCGACCCATTCCGCTCGCTCCGCCGGTCACCAACGCTGCTTTGTCGACCATGTCGTCCCTTTCCTCCTCGTCGAAGAGCTGTCAGCCGACCAGCAATTGCTTGGTCTCGCTGAATTCGCGGATGCCTTCCGGCCCGCATTCCCTGCCCCAGCCGGAGCGCTTCACCCCGCCGAACGGCGCGGCCATGGTGGGTCCGAACGTGTTGAGCGCGACCGAACCGGCGCGGATCCGCCGCGCCACCGCCAGTCCGCGCTGCCGGTCGGCGGTGAAGACGCTCGCCGCCAGGCCGTACTCAGTGCCGTTCGCGATCCGCACCGCGTCGTCTACATCGGAGTACGGCAGCACCACCGTGACCGGGCCGAAGACTTCCTGCTGCGCCACCGGATCGTCTTCGGCGACCCCGGTCAACAGGGTCGGCTCATAGAACCAGCCCGCCGCGAATCCTTCCGGACGCCGCCCGCCGGTCTCGACCCTCGCCCCGCGCTCCACCGCCTCGTCGACGAACCGCCGCGTGCGGTCGTAGGCCGCCCGGTTCGCCAGCGGCCCGTGCTCGGTCTCTTTCGAGCGGGGATCGCCGATGCGCAGCTTCCGGTAGGCCGCCGCCAGCACGGCCGTGATTTCGTCGTGGCGGCCCCGCGGCACCAGGATCCGGGACAACGTCGCGCACACCTGGCCCGACCCGCTCATCGCGCCTGCCACGAGCGCCCGCAGGCAGGTGTCCAGGTCGACGTCGTCCAGCAGCACCGCGGGCGATTTCCCGCCCAGTTCGAACACTGTGCGCGGCAACCGGTCCGCCGACTCCCGCAGGATGTCCGCCGCCGCTCGCGGACCGCCGGTGAACGAGATCATCTCGATTCCGGGCGCGGCGACCAGGTGCCGCGACACCTCGAGCCCGGCAGGCAGCACGCTGAGCACTCCCGGCGGGAACCCGGCGGCGACCGCGCATTCGGACACCACTCGCATGGTCAGCGCGGATTCCGGTGCGGCCTTCACGATCACCGGAGCGCCCGCGAGCAACGCGGGCACCACCTTCGACCCGATCGTCGGCAACGGGCCGTTGTACGGCATGATCGCGAGCACCGGCCCCACCGGCTCGCGTTCGATCCGCACCTCTCCGACCGGCGTCGCTCGCACCTCCGGCGCCAATGCCTCCTCCACCGAAGCGAGCGCGGTCTGCCACGCCGTCTTCGCGGCGAACCGGTGCAGCGTGCGGCCCCATCGCACGGGAATGCCCGCTTCGACCGCCCACAGCTCGCCGATCTCCTCGAGCCGGGCTTCCAGCAGCGTGCAGAACTTGCCGACGACCTCCGACCGCTGCGCGACCGTCCACCGCGGCCACGGGCCGGCGAAGGCGTCTGTCGCCGCCGCGACGGCCGCGTCCGCGTCCTCCGTCGTCGGTGCCGCCAGTTCGGCCACCGCTTCCTCGGTGGCCGGGGACACCAGCGCGATCGACGCGGCGGTCCGCTGCCATTCGCCGCCGACCAGCAGCTCGTCCGGCCGGGGAACCCACAGGTCGCCGGCGACGGCGAGCTTCCGGGATTTTGATTCTGTCTCAGATTTTGTCACGGCGCTCTCCAGAGTCTATTGCGGTGGGCGCTCGGGTTGGCTTCGACTATAACCTAATCTCTGTCAGATTTTAATGGCAGTGGGCGGAACACTTGGCCCGGAGCACGACGAAGGGGACGTCTTCCGGGCACCTCGATGCCGGGAGACGTCCCCTTCGGGACAGTGTTTCGCGCCGGTCAGCCCACGACGAGCTTGCCCGCGCCTTGCAGCGCTTCGACGGTCTCTTCCGCGAGCCGGTGCAGAATGTCGGCCGCGCCGGGCACGTCGTTGATCATTCCCGCGCCCGCGCCGGACGGCAGGCTCATGTGCGTCTTCAGGTTGGCCTTCATCGCCGCGTACTTGAACGGCATGGTCAGCACGCGCTGCACCGGGTACGGCGACAGTTCGTCCTCGTGGCCTTCCCAGACCTCGGTGAACCGGTTGCGCAGCATCCGCACGTGCAAGCCGTCGAATAGGAGCGAGCGCAGCGTCGAGTCGTACTCAGACTCCACTACCGCCTGCTTGAACACGTCCTCCGAACCGGATTCCTTGCTCGCCAGGAACCGCGTGCCGACCCAGGCACCCTGTGCGCCCATCGTCAGGCACGCCGCGATCTGCGCGCCCTTCACGAGTCCGCCCGCGGCCACGACCGGCACCGTCGCGAACTCCAGCACCTCGGCCAGCAGCGTGATCAGCCCGACCTCGCCGGTGTGCCCGCCGCCCTCGGTGCCCTGCACGATCACGATGTCGGTGCCGTTGCGGATGGCGCTGCGGGCGTGCTTGGCAAGCCCGACGATGCTCATCACCTTCGCGCCCTTGGCATGGCAGGCCTCCACGACCCAGGCCGGTGTGCCGAGCGCGCAGGCGATCACCTCGACACCGTGGTCGAGCGCGATCTCGAGCTTCTTCTTGTTGTCCGCCAGGCTGATCGCCTGGTCAGTGGTCGGCTTGACCTCGATGCCGTGCTCGTCAAGCTCGGACTTGAGCTGTTTGAGCGGACCCGGCAGCTCGGGAACCTCCACATCGGACAATCCCTTCGGCGCGTTCGCCGGGAAGCCGAGGTCCACGCACAGCGGTTTGTCGCTGAGCTTGCGGAACAGCTTGATCTCCTCGTCGACCTCCTCCGGCGTGATGTCGATGCCGCCGATCGAGCCGAGCCCGCCCGCGTTCGACACCGCGGCGGCGATCCGGCCGTACGCGACATTGCCCATGCCCGCCTGCATGATCGGCACCTCGATGCCCAGCAGATCGCAGAGCGGGGTCCGGAGTTGAGACGTCACAGCAGTACTCCCTTTCGGTGAACGGTCAGACGCCGATGGCGTCGGCGAGCGCGAGAACGCCCTCGGCGGTTTTCACGTGTGCGATGTCGATGTGCTGGCCCTCGAAGTCGACCGCCGCGCTGCCCTTGGCCTCCGCGGCCCGGAACGCCTCGATCATGCGCCGGTAGTGGTCGACGGTCTTCGGATCCGGCGTGAAGATCTCGTTCGACGCGGCCACGTGCGACGGGTGGATGCAGACCATCCCGCGGTAGCCCAGCTTGCGAGAGTCCTCGGCGAACCGCCGGAACCCGTCGAGATTCTTGATGTCCTGCCACACACCGGTCATGGGATGGTGCAGCCCGGCCGCCCTCGCGGCGAGCACGATCCGGCTGCGCGTGTAGAGCGTTTCCAGCCCCTCCGCGGTGAACTCGAAACCCAGCTCGCGCCCGACGTCGGCATTCGGCCCGGTCGCGCCGAGCAGGCTCGCCACCCGCGGAGTCGCCTGGGCGATCTCCTCGCAGTGTGCGATCGACACCGCGGTTTCGAAGGTGATGAACAAGCCCACCGAGCCGGCGTCGATCCCCTCCCTCTGCTCCAGGTGCGAGACCACCGCGTCGATCCGGACGACGTCCTCCGCGGTGAACACCTTGGGCAGGAACAATCCCGCCAGCCCCGGAACCAGGACCGCTTCCGCGTCCGCCCCGAACAGTCCGGTGTCCAGCGGGTTCGGCCGGACCCACACGTCGGCGCGCACGCCCTGCTCGCGCAGCCTGCCGATCGTCTCGCGGACCGTTCCGCGCGCGGCGGCCTTGTCCGCCACCGGCACCGAATCCTCGAGGTCCAGGATCACCGCGTCCGCACCGGACGCGACCGCCTTGTCCGCCCAGGAGGCTTTGTGGCCGGGGACGAAGAGCATCGATCGATACGGCTTCACGGCGCC
Source organism: Amycolatopsis sp. Poz14 (assembly GCF_006704225.1). Taxonomy (NCBI): domain Bacteria; kingdom Bacillati; phylum Actinomycetota; class Actinomycetes; order Pseudonocardiales; family Pseudonocardiaceae; genus Amycolatopsis; species Amycolatopsis sp. Poz14. The sequence goes on along the minus strand of NZ_JACLHD010000001.1, from coordinate 5,461,563 downwards.
TCTCCTTCGTTTTCTGCTTCGCAGTAGAATATATAATGTTTCATGTGCTGTCCAGAGAAACCCGGGACCGGCGCCCGGCCCCGGGTGCTCAGAACCGCGGCTTGCGCCGTTCGCGGTGCGAGGCGAGGCCTTCGCGGACTTCCGGGCCGCCGAACCCGTAGAACTCCAGCGCCAGCGAGGCGTCGAAGATCGAGCCGGCGACCTGGCGGTACCAGTTGTTGAGCGACTGCTTCGTCCACCGGATCGCGGTCGGCGCACCCTCGGCGAGATCGCGAGCCACCTCGCGCGCGGTCGGCAGCAGCTCGGTCTCCTCGTCCACGCACAGCGAGACGAGCCCGATCCGTTCGGCCTCGGCGCCGTCGAGCGGGCGGCAGGTCATGAGGTAGTACTTCGCCTTCGCCATCCCGCACAGCAGCGGCCAGCAGATCGCCGCGTGGTCTCCCGCCGCGACGCCGAGGCGGGTGTGGCCGTCGATGATCTTCGCCGACTTCGCCACCACCGACACGTCCGCGAGCATCCCGGCCACCAGCCCGGCGCCGACCGCCGGCCCGTGGATCGCGGACACGATCGGTTTCGTGCAGTCGAGCACGTTGTAGACCAGGTCCCGCGCCTCGCGCATGACCTTGGAGCGGAGGTCGAAGTCCTCGGCCATCTTCTCGATCATCTCGAACGCACCGCCCGCGGAGAACGCCTTGCCCTCGCCGCGGATCAGCACCGCCTTCACCGCCGGGTCCGCGTCGAACTCCCGCCAGACCTCCGCGAGGTCGGCGTGCGCTCCCTCGCTCACCGCGTTGAGGTTCGGCGCGTCGAGCACCAGTTCCGCGACGCCGGACTCGTCCGGCCCGTCGACCCGCAGATGAGCGAACCGCGCGTAACGACTCATGGGCAACCCTTCCTCGGTTTCTTCTCCCGCATCCGGATACAGAAAACACTTTATATGATGTTCTGGCAACGTGAGCGTGGTCGCCCGGCGAAGCGATTCGTCAGTGCCGGGGCCCAGCCACCACACCTCGGTCGTGCAGGCCGCCGATCTCCGCCGCGGCGAACCCGAGCCGCTCCGCCAGAATCTCGTCCGTTTCCCGGCCCAGCTCCGGTGCCTCGCCCGCCTCCCCGTGCGCACCGTTCCACCGCAACGGCGACCGCGCGGTGATCGCCGCCTCCCCGCCGGGCAGCTCGAGATCGGCCAGCACCGCATGAGCACCGGCGCGGTGTGCGGCCACCACGTCGCCCATCCCCTGGTAGCGGCCCCACAGGACGCGAGCCGCGTCGAGTTCGCGGTGCACCTGCGCCAGCTCCCGCGCGGCGAACCACGGACGGAGGATCGCGGCGATCGTTTCCCGGAGTCGGTAGCGGTCGGCCTCGTCGGCCAGGTCCGCCCCCATCGCCTTCTCCAGCGCCGCGAACACTTCGCCGGTGCCGGTGACCTTGCACAGCGCGGCCCATTGCCCTTCGGTCAGCGCCACTACCATCACGCGGTGCCCGTCTGAGCATTCGAAGTCGACTCCGAAGCTGCCGTAGACATGGTTGCCGTGCCTCGGGCGCTCGCGGCCCCGCTCGGCGACCTCGGACAGCCAGCCGAGGTTCGCCACGCCCGCCAGCGCGACGTCGGCGAGCGCCAGTTCGACGTATGCGCCCCGGCCGGTCCGGGCCCGGTCGTGCAGCGCCGCGAGCACCGCGGTCGACACGGTGAGCCCGGTGACGAGGTCCCACGCGGGAAGGACGTGGTTCACCGGCGCGCCGCCGGTTTCCGGCCCGGTGATACCGGGGATGCCGACCTCCGCGTTCACGGTGTAGTCCACCGCCGGGCGGCCATCGGGATAGCCCTGCACCCGCACGTGCACCAGGTCCGGCCTGCGCGCGGCGAGCGCTTCGTTGGCCATCCACCGGCGGCCGACCACGTTGTCCACGAGCACGCCGCGGTCGTCCCCCGGCGAGGCGATCAACGCGGCGACGAGCTCTCGGCCCTCGTCCGAGCGCAGGTCGACCGCAATCGAGCGCTTGCCCTTGTTGAGCGACGCCCAGTAGTACGAGTCCGCGTCCGCCGGCCCCGCGCCGCCTCCGGCGACCGGCCAGCGGTGGTGGTCGCTGCCGCCGCCGACCGGATCGACGCGGATGACGTCCGCGCCGAGCTGGGCCAGCGTCATCCCGCCGGTCGGGCCTGCCACGAAGCTCGCGCATTCGACGATCTGCAGCCCGGCGAGCGGTTTCCCGGTGCGGTCCGCCATGTCCTCCACCCTTCCACGATGCATTATCCAGAATATATGCACCGTCCGCCGGGTCAGGCCACCGTGGGCAGCACCCGTTCGGAGACCTCCAGCACCCGGCTCAGTGCGGGCTCGACGTTCTCGTCGCGCCACAGTAGGTAGACGTACATCGCCGGGAGCGGATCAGCCAGGGAAAGCACGCGCATCCCGTCCAGCGCCAGCTGTTCGGCGGCCGAATCGGTGGTGAGGTGCAGCCCGACGCCCGCCGCGACGAGCGCGACGCACGTCCAGGTGTCCGGTGCGGTCTGCACGATATCGGGCGAGAAACCCGCCGAGTGGCACGATGAGACGAACATCGCCCGCACCGCCGACCCGAACGCCTCCGGCAGCGTGATGAACGGCTCGTCGCGCAAGTCGGCCAGCGACACGGATTTCCTCCGGGCCGCCGGGTGGTCCGAGGGCGCGATCAGCACCCCGCGCTCCCGCCCGACCGCGCGACTGCCGATGCCCGGAGGCGCGTGCTCGAACCGGGCGATCGCGAGATCGGTGTTGTGCTCCAGCAGTTCCCGCACCGCGATCGGGCCGTACCGGCCGGGCCGTACCGAGAGGTCGATCCGCTCATACCGCTCCCGCACGGCGCGGGCCAGCCGGGCGACCATCGCCTGCGAGGACGGACCGGCGAAACTCAGCCGCACCCGCCCGCTGTCGCCGCGCTGCGCGGCCGCCACGTCCGCCCGCGCCCGCTCCCCCATCCGCAGGATCGCGGCGGCGGGTTCGAGCAGTGCCCGCCCGGCCGGCGTCAACTCCACCCGCCGGGTGGTCCGCTCGAACAGCGGCGCGCCGAGTTCGGCCTCCAGCGCGCGCACGGTACGGCTCAAATACGGCTGGGCCAAATGCAATCGCTGCGCCGCCCGTCCGAAGTGGAGTTCCTCGGCGACCACGCGGAACACCTCGAGCTGGGAAAGGTCCACCCGTACATTATATCTTCTGCTGCAACAATCACCGCCCAATTGGTATTGGACACGCATCAGCGGCAGGGGCAGCATGGGCTCCCATGAACAGTCAGGTCAGCGCCGACGACTTCGCCGACATCCTCGCCCAGGTCCGGCATTTCGTGCGCAATGCCGTGGTGCCGCGGGAAAACGAGATCATGGCGAGCGACCGGATTCCCGAGGACATCCGGTCCGCCGCGGCGGAGATGGGCCTGTTCGGCTACGCCATCCCGCAGGAATGGGGCGGGCTCGGGCTCGATCTGACCCAGGACGTCGAACTGGCGATGGAGTTCGGCTACACGTCGCTGGCGCTGCGGTCGATGTTCGGCACCAACAACGGCATCGCCGGACAGGTCCTCGTCGGCTTCGGCACCGACGAGCAGAAAAAGCAGTGGCTCGAACGCATCGCCTCCGGCGACGTGGTCGCCTCCTTCGCGCTGACCGAACCCGGTGCCGGATCGAATCCGGCCGGGCTGCGCACCAAAGCCGTCCGGGACGGCGCGCACTGGGTGATCGACGGCCAAAAGCGGTTCATCACCAACGCGCCGTCCGCGGACCTCTTCATCACCTTCGCCCGCACCGGCGAAGCCGCTCCCGGCGATCCCGGAATCGCGGTGTTCCTGGTTCCCGCCGACACGCCTGGCGTCTCCGTCGGCCCGAAGGACGCGAAGATGGGCCAGGAGGGCGCACTCACCGCGGACGTGCACTTCGACGGCGTGCGCGTCCCTGATTCCGCGCTTGTCGGCGGCTCCGAGGAAGTCGGCTACCGCGCGGCGATGACGTCGCTGGCGCGCGGCCGCGTGCACATCGCCGCGCTCGCGGTCGGGTCCGCGCAGCGCGCGCTGGACGAATCGGTCGCCTATGCCGCGGCCAACACCCAGGGCGGCGTCCCGATCGGCGACCACCAGCTCGTGCAAGCGATGCTGGCCGACCAGTACACCGGGGTCGCCGCCGGGCGGGCGCTCGTGCGCGACGCCGCGGCCGCCTACGTGAGCGGTGCGGACCGCCGGGTCGCACCGTCCGCCGCGAAGCTGTTCTGCACCGAAATGGCCGGCCGGGTGGCGGATCTGGCCGTGCAGGTCCACGGCGGCACCGGCTACATGCGCGAGGTCCCGGTGGAGCGGATCTACCGGGAAGTGCGGCTGCTGCGGCTCTACGAGGGCACCAGCGAGATCCAGCGGCTGATCATCGGCGGCTCGCTGTACCGCGCCGAGCGCAAGAAATCCTGAGGGGAAATCCATGGCATTGCTGAACGGGCGGACCGCAGTCGTCACCGGCGGCGCGCAAGGCATCGGTTTCGCCATCGCGGAACGCTTCGTCGCCGAGGGCGCACGCGTGGTACTGGGCGACTTGGACCTCAGCGCGACCGAAGCCGCGGTGCAGCGGCTGGGCGGCACAGAGGTCGCCGCCGCAGTGCGCTGCGACGTAACTAGATCGTCCGATGTGGACGCTCTGCTCGCTCGGGCGGTCGACGGTTTCGGCTCGCTGGACGTGGTCGTGAACAACGCGGGCATCACGCGCGACGCGACGATGCGGACCATGACCGAGGACCAGTTCGACCAGGTCGTCAACGTGCACCTCAAGGGCAGCTGGAACGGCACCCGCAAGGCCGCGGCGATCATGCGCGAACAGATGTTCGGCGCGATCGTGAACATCTCCTCGCTGTCGGGCAAAGTCGGCATGGTCGGCCAGACCAACTACTCCGCGGCGAAGGCCGGGATCGTCGGCCTCACCAAGGCCGCGGCCAAGGAAATGGCCCATCACGGCGTGCGGGTCAACGCGGTGCAGCCAGGGCTCATCCGCTCCGCGATGACCGAGGCCATGCCGGAAAAGGCATGGGAGCAGAAGATGAACGAGATCCCGATGCGCCGCGCCGGCGAGGTCGCCGAGGTCGCGAACGTCGTGCTGTTCCTCGCCTCCGACCTGTCCTCCTACATGACCGGCACGGTGCTCGAAGTCACCGGCGGACGGTTCATGTGACCCACTCCCCCGAAAGGCCCGCCATGCGCGAAGTCGTGATCTGCGAACCCGTCCGCACCCCGATCGGCCGGTACGGCGGCAGCCTCCGGCCGCTCAGCGCCGCCGATCTCGGCGAGGCCGCGCTGCGCGGGCTGCTGGAACGCACCGGGCTGGACCCGGCCGCCGTCGAGGACGTCATCCTCGGCCACTGCTACCCCAACAGCGACGCGCCCGCTATCGGCCGCGTCGTCGCGCTCAACGCCAGGCTGCCGGTGACGGTGCCGGGCATGCAGGTCGACCGGCGCTGCGGGTCGGGCCTGCAATCGGTGCTGCAAGCCGCGATGCAGGTCGGCTCCGGCGTGAGCGAGCTGATCGTCGCGGGCGGCGCGGAAAGCATGAGCAACGTCGCGTTCTACTCGACCGACATGCGCTGGGGCGTCAAGGGTAACGGCGTCATGCTGCACGACGGTCTCGCTCGGGGCCGGGTCACCGCGGGCGGCCGCGACTACCCCGTACCCGGCGGAATGCTGGAAACGGCGGAGAACCTGCGCCGCGAGTACTCGATCTCGCGCGAGGAACAGGATCAGCTGGCGGTGACGTCGCACCAGCGTGCGGTCGCCGCACAGCAGTCCGGCGTGTTCGCCGACGAGATCGTGCCGGTCGTGGTGCCCGACCGCAAGGGCGACATCACGGTCGACACCGACGAGCACCCCCGCGCCGACACTTCCGTGGAATCGCTGGCGAAACTCCGGCCCGTCCTGTCCAAACAGGACCCCGAGGCGACAGTCACCGCCGGGAACGCCAGCGGCCAGAACGACGCCGCCGCGATGTGCGTCGTCACCCATCCCGAGCGCGCCGCACAGCTCGGCCTGCGGCCGTTGGTGCGGCTCGTTTCCTGGGCAGTGGCCGGGGTGGAGCCGAAGGTCATGGGCATCGGCCCGGTGCCCGCCACCCGCGCCGCACTCGACCGTGCCGGGCTCGAACTCTCGGATCTCGACCTGATCGAGCTGAACGAGGCGTTCGCCGCGCAGGCGCTCGCCTGCACCCGCGAATGGGGCTTCGGCGAGAAGGACTTCGAGCGGGTCAACGTGCACGGCTCGGGCATCTCGCTGGGCCACCCGGTCGGCGCGACCGGCACCCGGATCCTGACCACGCTGTCCCGCGAACTGGTCCGCCGGGAGGCTCGCTACGGCCTCGAAACGATGTGCATCGGCGGCGGACAGGGACTCGCGGCGATCTTCGAACGGTTCCCGGCATGACGCGCGAATTCTCGTCGCTGGACGACGTCCGCGCCGCGCTCGGAACCCCGCTCGGCCCCACCCCTTGGCTGACGGTGCAGCAGCCGCGCATCGACGCGTTCGCCGAGGCGACCGGCGACCACCAGTGGATCCACGTCGATCCCGAACGCGCCGCGGCGGGACCGTACGGCGCCACCATCGCGCACGGTTACCTCACGCTGTCGCTGATCCCGCAGTTCGGACCGCAGCTGTTCCGGTTCGGCTTCGGTTCCGCGCGGCTGAACTACGGACTGAACAAGGTCCGGTTCCCCGCCGCGGTCGCCTCCGGCGGCCGGGTGCGCGCCACCGCGGAGTTCCTCGACCTGCGTGAGACCGGCACCGGTGCGCAGCTGACCACTCGCTACACCCTCGAACTCAACGGCACCGACAAGCCGGCCTGCGTCGCCGAGGCGCTGACCCTGTTGCTGCCCTGAACCAGGAGAACGAAGAACCATGGCTCGTTTGGCCCGGACTGCGGGTTTGTCGGATGTGCAGCAGGAGATTCTGTCCACGGTGCGCTCGTTCGTGGACAAGGAGATCATCCCGCACGCGCAGGCGCTGGAGCACGCCGACGAGTACCCGGCGGAGATCGTCGAGGACATGAAGGAGATGGGCCTGTTCGGGCTCACCATCCCGGAGGAGTACGGCGGCCTCGGCGAATCGCTGCTCACCTACGCGCTGGTGGTCGAGGAGATCGCGCGCGGCTGGATGAGCGTGTCCGGCGTGATCAACACCCACTTCATCGTCGCGCACATGATCACCCGTCACGGCACTGCGGAGCAGAAGCAGCACTTCCTGCCCCGGATGGCGACCGGTGAGGTCCGCGGCTCGTTCTCGATGTCGGAGCCGGATCTGGGTTCGGACGTCGCGGCGATCAAGACCCGGGCGCGGCGCGACGGCGACGACTACGTGATCGACGGCGCGAAGATGTGGCTGACCAACGGCGGCTCCTCCAACCTGATCGCGCTGTTGGTGAAGACCGATGAGGGCGCGGAGAAGGCGCACCAGAACCTGACGACGTTCCTGGTCGAGAAGCCCTCCGGGTTCGGCGAGGTGCTTCCCGGGCTGACGATCCCGGGCAAGATCGACAAAATGGGCTACAAGGGCGTCGACACCACCGAAGCGGTGTTCGACGGCTTCAGGATCGGCGCGGACAAGGTGCTGGGGGAGGCGCCGGGCAAGGGCTTCTCGTACATGATGGACGGCGTCGAGGTCGGCCGGGTGAACGTGGCGGCGCGGGCGTGCGGGATCGCGATCCGGTCGTTCGAGCTGGCGATCGCGTATGCACAGCAGCGGTCGACGTTCGGCAAGCCGATCGCGCAGCACCAGGCGATCGCGTTCAAGCTCGCCGAGATGGCGACGAAGGTCGAGGCCGCGCATCTGATGATGGTGAACGCGGCCCGGTTGAAGGATTCCGGCGCCCGCAACGACGTCGAGGCCGGGATGGCGAAGCTGATCGCCAGCGAGTACTGCGCCGAGGTCACCCAGGAAGCGTTCCGGATCCACGGCGGGTACGGCTACTCGAAGGAATACGAGATCGAGCGCCTGATGCGCGAGGCCCCGTTCCTGCTGATCGGCGAAGGCACCAGCGAAATCCAGAAAACCATCATCAGCCGCGGCCTCCTGCGCGAGTACCAAGCCCGATCCTGATATATATAATGTTTGTATGAGCTTCTTCGCCGCGGAGCCCGATGGCGTCCTGCGCCCGCTGCCCGCCGCCCGTGCACATTGGGGCGGCGGGCAGCTGCGCGGAATGGCCACCAGCGGCGCACTCGCCCGCGCAGCAGAGCAGGCGCTACAGCGCTCTGGAGGCTCCCCTCTGCTGCGTCCGGCCCGCTGGACCGTCGATCTCTTGCGCCCGGCGGCTTACGAACCGTGCGAGGCCACCGCGGAGATAGTCCGGTTAGGCCGGCGGTTGTGCCTGATCGAAGCGTCACTCCGGCAGCAAGGCATGCTCGTCGGCCGGGCGACCGCGCTGTTCCTCGCCGCCGGCGGGCCGGTGAGCGGCAAAGTGTGGGCCCCGTCCGCCGTGCCGGAACCGCCGCCGCAGGACCTGCGGCCGGAGACCGCCGAGCCGCGGATCTACCACAGCACGAGCGTCGGCTGGACCAGCTCGCCCGAACCGCACCAGAACGCGGACCGGAAGATGCTCTGGGCGTTCCCCCAGCAGCTCGTGCGCGGAGAACAGCCGACCCCGTTCCAGAACGCCGCGGCGGTCGCCGACCTGGTGAACGTGGTAGCCAACTGGGGCGACGCCGGACTCGAGTTCATCAACGCCGACCTCGTTCTCGCCTTGTCCCGCACCCCGGGCGCCGACCTACAGCTGGGCTTGTCGGCCGAACTGCGCGCCGAGGACGACGGCGTCTCGACCAGCACGGCCACGGTGTTCGACCGCAGCGGAGTCCTCGGCACGGTGACCGGGGCAGCGCTCGCCGCGCCCGCCCCGGTCGACCTCCGCCTCGTCGGCGCCGTTCCCGGAGACTCCGTTTCGGACGAGGCCCCCGGGAAGTCCGGGCTCAGCGATCGTGCAGGATGACGCCCCGGATGATTTCCCCGGCGCGCAGGTCCGCGTAACCCTGGTTGATCTCGTCGAGCCGGTAGTGCCGGGTCGCGAGTTCGTCCAGTTTGAGCCGTCCGGCGTCGTAGAGCCGCAGCAGTTTCACGATGTCGTACCGCGGGTTCAGAGTGCCGAACATCGAGCCCTTGATCGTTTTCTCGTATTTCGTCAGCACCGCGCCGGACACGTGCACGGTCAGGTCCTCCGGCGCGCCGAGCCCGGTGACGACCACCGTCCCGCCCTTGCCGACGATGTCGAACGCCTGCTGGACAACCTTCTCGTCCACGACCCCGACCGTCACCAGCGCCTGGTCCGCGCCTTGACCCCAGGTCAGCTCGTTCACCTTCTCGGCCGCCTCCTCCGCTGTGGCGAAAGCGTGCGTCGCACCCAGCTTCAACGCGGTTTCCCGTTTGAACTCCACCGGATCCACCGCCACGACGAACTTCGCCCCGGCATACGCGGCGCCCTGGATCGAGTTGATCCCGATCCCGCCGATCCCGTACACCACCGCCGTGTCGCCGACGTGCACTCCCCCGGCGACCGTGGCGGTGCCCCAACCGGTCGGCACGCCGCAGCCGACCAGGACCGCGACCTCCAGCGGGAGCCAATCGTCCACCTTGACCACCGAACGCTCCGAAACCGTGGCCCGCTCGGAGAACGTGCCGAGCATCGCGATGCTCCCGTACTCCCGGCCGTCGTCGCCGCGGTAGCGGAACTTGCCGTCCGGGAAGGTCCCGTCGATCGAGTTCGCACCCCAGTCGCACAGGCTGGAGCGACCGGTCGCGCAGTACCGGCAGACACCGCAGCTCGGCATGAAGCTGCAGACGACATGGTCGCCTTCGGCCACCCTGGTCACGCCGGGACCGACCGATTCGACGATGCCCGCGCCCTCGTGGCCCGCGACGACCGGCTTGCGCCCGGGCAGCACGCCGTCCACGAGATGCAGATCGGAGTGGCACAGCCCGGAGGCGACGAACTTGACGTGCACCTCGCCCGGTCCGGGCTCGGCGACTTCCAGGGTGCGCACCTCGAACTCGGTGGCGTCCTGGTCCACGACTGCGGCTCGCGTCTTCATCCGCGGACGCTCCCTTCCAGTTCGTCGGCCAGCTCGGCCGAAATTCCGTACGCCTTCAGCTCCACATAGGACTCGAAGCCCTCCCGTCCGCCTTCGCGGCCGACCCCGCTGGCCTTGAAACCTCCGATCGGGGCGTGGAATCCGGCCACGGCTCCGTTCACCTCGACCGTCCCGGTCCGCATCCGGCGGGCCACCGCGAGCGCGTGCAACGGGTCGGCGCTGAACACCGAGCCGCTGAGGCCGTAGTCGGAATCGTTGGCGATGGCGACCGCCTCGTCCTCGTCGCCGAAGGCGAGCACGGACAGCACCGGCCCGAAAATCTCCTCCTGGGCGATCTTCATCCCCGGCGCGACCCCGGTGAACACCGTCGTTTCGACGAACCAGCCGCGGTCCAGCCCCGCCGGACGGCCGCCGCCCACGAGCACCTTCGCACCTTCCGCGCGCCCGGCCTCGATGTAGCCTTCGACGCGTTCACGTTGCCGGGAGCTCACCAGCGGCCCGATCTGGGTGGCCGGGTCGAGCGGATCCCCGACGGGCATCGCCGAGGTCATCGCGGCCAGCCGGTCCAGCAGTTCCGCTTCCCGTGCCCGGGAAACCACGATCCGGGTCTTGTTGTTGCAGGCCTGCCCGTTGTAGCGCAGCGACAGCGTTCGGACGGACTCGATCACCCGGTCCAGGTCGGCGTCGTCGAGCACGATCGCAGCCGACTTCCCGCCGAGTTCCAGGTTCACCCGGCGGAAATCCTGCCCGCACAAGGCGCCGATCCGGGCTCCCGCCGCACTGGACCCGGTGAACGACACCTTGTCCACGCCGCGGTGCTTGACCAGGTATTCGCTCGCCTCGCGATCGGCGGGCACCACGTTGAGCACCCCGGCGGGCAATCCCGCTTCCTCGGCCGCTTCCGCGAGGAGATACGCGTCGAGCGGAGCCTCCGGCGAGGGCTTGAGGATCACCGTGCACCCGGCCAGCAACGCGGGGGCCAGCTTGATCATCGCGACCGTCATCGGCGAGTTCCACGGCACGATCGCGGCCACCACGCCGACCGGCTCGGCCGTCACCAGGGAGGTGCCGGTCGCGGTCCGGCGCACCTCGCTCCACGGATAGTCCGGGGCCAGTTCGAGAAAGGTGTCGAGCAGGACCCGCGGCCCGCCCGCCTGCATCGGCCGCGACTGCGCGATCGGGCAGCCCATCTCCTCCGACACCAGGGTCGCGATGGTTTCCTCCTGCGCGGCCAGCAGGTCGCGCAGCCGCCGGACCACAGCCATCCGCTCGGCGAGCTCCATCCGCGGCCACGGCCCGCGGTCGAACGCCTCGCGCGCCGCGGCGACGGCGGAGTCGACGTCGTCGGGGGTCCCGGCCGGGACGGACGCGAGCACCTGTTCGGTGAACGGCGAAATCACCTCAAGCCGTTCCGCCGAAGCCGGCCGCACCCATCTGCCGCCGATGAACAATGAATCGTAATTTCCTTGCCACACCACGGTGTTCTCCTCAGTCCAGCTGCTTGTCGTGCAGCGGCGGCAGCGCTGCCAACGACACCTCGGTCTCGAGCAAAGTGCCGCACCCCGGGCAGACGAACTCGCGGAACACGAGGGTGTCCTCGTCGACGTAGGTGGTCGGGTCGACCCACACCCGTTCGGTCGTGCCCAGCGGGGTTTCGATCGCACGGCACCCCAGCTTGTAGTTGCCGCCCGCGGCGGCCAGTCCGGTCCGGCACCGGCCGCACGAGGTCTCCCCCGCCGCGGACACGACGAGGTTCTCGTCGAGCCATCGGGAGCCGCCGGGCAGCACCGGTTCCGGGGCCTGCGGCAGCGGTCCGCGCCCGAGCCGGCGTCCGCGCAGTTCCGCCCGGCGCTGCTCCGTGGCTTCGCGGTCGATCTGCTCGCCGTCGAGCACCACCCCGTACACCGCGCCGGCGTGCGCCGCGGTCACCGAGCCTTCGTCCAGGTCGCGTTGCACCGCGGCGAGATCGCGTTCAAGCGGGTCTCCGAACCCGCCGCCGCCCAACCAGCCGTTGGCGAACACGTCGTTCAGCCCGATCGGCGTGATGCCGCCCTGCGACGGCGGCCATTCGATCTCGACGTCGACGTCGTCCTCGCCTGCCGGAACCGTGCCCTCGCCGTACTGCTTCCAGACGGTGCTCTCGCGGGCGATCTTGTAGTAGCCCGACCGCGACGGCCAGCCGCCGCACAGGCCCGCCCCGCCAGGGATCGCGGTGCCCGAGGCGTAGTTGACGTTGAACAGGTCGCCCGGAGTGTCGTGCGGGACGAGCGCGGAGCGGCCGCCGTTGCCGCCGCGGAACTTCCCCGGCCCGCCGGTGTCCGGTGCCTCCGAGCGGTACAGCCACAGCAGCGGTTCGTACCACTCCTGCGATTCGATGTTCGGGATCTCCGTCGACGGGCCGAGCATCATGCCCGCGGTGTCGTCGCCGTCGGCCCACGACCGGGCCCCGATCCCGCCCGCGCACGGGTCGAGGGACAGCGCGAGCGTGGGCAGCCCGGTCTTGTTGGTGCCGCCGATCATCTGGAACACCCAGCCGGGCGTCGAGACGGCCAGCAGGTTCCGCCGGTATTCCGGGCTCGCGGCGAGCATCTTGGACACCACGACCGTCGCCGAGTTGACGCTGCTCCACGCTGCCTGGCAGGTGCCGCCGCCCGCCGCGGCCGGGAATTCCGCGGCCAGGATCGTGCCCGGCTTGAACCGGAACTCGACCGCCCGCAGCATCGCGCCCGGCGCCCAGGGCAGGTCCGGGCACAACAGCGGCAGCACCGCGGACATGATTCCGGCCTCGGCCAGCGACCGGCCGCAGTTGATCGCGCCGACCTGCGGGTCCACGTCCTCCAGGTCGAATACCAGGCGGTCGCCGCGTTTGTGCATCGTCACCGGGAGGTGGTAGACGCCGCGGTCGCCGACGCCTGCCGAGTCCCACAGGTAGTGGTGGCGCCAGGTGCCGTCGGGCAGTTCGGCCAGCCTGCCGCGGAACCGGGTTTCGGTGGTGTCCAGGGTTTCCCGGATCACCGCGGCGACCACGTCCGCGCCGTAGTGGCGGGTCAGGTCCTGCACGCGTTCGGTCGCGACCGAGGTGGCCGCGAGCAGCGCGCGCAGGTCCAGCGCAGCCGACTGCGGCATCCGGCTGCGGCGCAGGAACATGTCCTCGATGTCGGCCCGGATCTCGCCGTTCTCCAGGATCTTCACCGGCGGGATCGGCACGCTTTCGGAGAACACGTCCTCCGCGTCCGGGATCATGCTGCCCGGGAACCGGCCGCCGAGGTCGAGGAAGTGCAGGGTCGCCCCGGTCCAGCCGAACAGCTTGCCCTCGACGAAGATCGGCCGGACGATCGCCGCGTCGCTCTGGTGCGCCGAGCCGACCCACGGGTCGTTGACCAGGAAGGCGTCTCCGTCGCGGATGCCCGGGTTGGTGCTGCGGTTTTCCAGCGTCCACTGGATCAGCCGCTGCACGACCGTGCCGTGGACGCTGATGTAGGAACCCAGCTCGAACAGGTCGCCGCGCGCGTCGCCGAGCGCGGTGTTGAAGTCGGCGGCCTCGGCAGCGGCCAGCGAACCGGAGACCTTGCTGATGGTGACCGCGGATTCGTCGTTGATCTGGGTCAGCTTGTGCGACACGACCGCGTAGGTGACCGGGCCGACCTCGACGTCGTCCGGCGCCTCGTACAACGGCAGGCGCGGGTCGATGACGAGTTCGCCGGCCTGCTTCGCGACCGACTGGAACTTCTCGGAACCGGGGATGGCTGGTGCGCTCATGATGTTCCCTCGTGCTCGTCGGGTCAGGGGACGGTGATGACGTAGTTGCCGAAGCCGTCGACGTCGAGCCGCTGCCCGGGCCGCACCGCGACCGTGGTCGTCGGCAGCTCGATCACGGCGGGGCCGGAGAGCGATACGCCGGGGACCATGCCGTCCGGGGTGTAGATCGCGGTGCGCAACGAGCCGCGCTCCTCGTACCAGTACACGTCGCGGAACCGGTTCGGCTCGGCCTGCGCGCCGGGCTGCGGCGCGACCTGCTTGATGCCGGGCTTCGGCCGGACGCCGTAGGCCTGGACCCGGAAGTTCATCCACTCGATTCCGGCCGCCGCGAACGCGCTGACCTTGCCGAACAGCTGCTCGTACCGATCCTCGAACGACTGGGCCACCTGGGCCATCGACTCCTCGGTGAGCGCGCCCGCGGGCACCGGCACGGTCACCTCGTGCACCTGGGTCCCATACCGGAGTTCGGCGAACCGCTCCAAGCGGCGGTCCTTCTCCGGCACGCCGTCGCCCGCGAGCCGCTCCATCGCCTCCTGTTCCAGGTCCGCGAACACCCGGGCGACCTCGTCGACCGGGAACGGAGCCGCGACCGGATGCGACAGCTCGTGCGTGTGGTGGATGTCCGCGCTCGCGATGCCCCACGCGGAGAACACCGAAGCCAGCTCTCCCCCGGGCACGACCATCGACTTCGCACCGAGCTGCGCGGCGTACGCGGTGCCGTGCAGCGGGCCGCCCCCGCCGAACAGGAAGACCGCGAACTCGCGCGGGTCGTAGCCGCGTTCGACGGTCATCTGCCGCACGAGATCGGCCATGTGATGGTCGGCGATTTCCGCGATCGCGGCCGCCGCTTCCTCGATCGACAACCCCAGCGGCTGCGCGACGTGCTTGTCCACCGCGTCCCGCGCGGAAGCGACGTCGAGCCGCATCTTGCCGCCGAGGAACGTCTCCGGATCGATGAACCCGAGGATGACGTCGGCGTCGGTGACCGTCGGGTACTCGCCGCCCTGGGCGTAGCAAACCGGGCCGGGCCGCGCCCCCGCGCTCTCCGGGCCGACCGTCAGCCGCCCCGACAGCGCGTCGACCCGCGCGATGCTGCCGCCGCCCGCACCGATCGAAACGACGTCCACGACCGGCAGGAACAGCTCGTGCTGGTGCACGATCGTGGTCGGCGTCAGCACCGGGCTGCCGTCGACCACGAGGCCGACGTCGAAGGTGGTGCCGCCGACGTCGGTGCAGATGACGTTCGGCATTCCCATGGCCTCGCCGAGTTTCTGCGCGCCGAGCACCCCGCCGGTCGGTCCGGAACCGATCAGGTTCACTGGCAGCTGCTGCACGGTCGCTGCCCGGTCAAGGCCGCCGTTGCCCTGCATCACCAGCATCCGGCCGCGCCCGAGCTTCGCCTCGGCCATCGTCTCTTCGAGCCGGCGGATGTGCTCGGTCGCGACCGGAGTCATCGCCGCGTTGTAGGCGGTCGCCGCCATCCGCTGGTACTCGCCGAGTTTCGGGGCCAGTTCGCAGGAAAGCGTCACCGGCACGTCGGGAGCGAGTTCCCCGACGAGCTCGCGGACCCGCTTCTCGTGCGCGTCGTTGCGGAAAGACCACAGCAGGCACACCGCGATCGCGGTCACCCCGGCCTCGACTAGTTCGGCGATCGCCGTGCGCACGCTCTGCTCGTCCAACGGGGAGATGACCGAGCCTTTGTAGTCGACGCGCTCGCTGACCTCTTTGATCATGCGTCGGGTATGAGGCACCAGCTGGTCCGGCTTGCGGCGCTCGGCGTACTTGCGGAGGCTTTCGGTGCTGAACCCGTTCGTCCGGCTCGTCGCTCGGGCGATCGACAGCGTGTCGGCGAACCCTCGGGTCGTGATGATGCCGGCGTTCGCCGCCTGACCGGTGGTGATGGCGTTCGTGACGATCGTGGTGCCGTAGGCGAACGCCTCGGTCTCGCTCAGCACGTCCGGCAGGGAGCGGCCCAGGTTGGCCGCCGCGTCCGAGACACTGTCCACGACACCCTGGACGAACTCAGGCGGGGTGGACGGCCGTTTGCCGATGGTCACCGCCCCGTCGGAGTCGAGGACGACCGTGTCGGTGAACGTCCCTCCGGTGTCCGTCTGGATGAAAAAGCCCATGACGCTCCCTCGATGCTTCGTTGCATTGATCCCGGCCGGGGGAAGATGGCGAGAACCGTACGGCCGGGGAGACGGCCGTCACTATCCGCGAACCGCTGCCGGGACAGCCGGAATGCGCACGGCTTGCCCTGCTCCGGTCCTGCTCGTAACATCACACATTAAATATTTGACGAGCGAGCCAAAGGAGGCAGCAGTGCCCGCGAAGGAGCTCGCTGCCGCCCCCGGGCAGCCGCTGCGCTTCCGCACGGACGACCTCGACGCCGCCCGCGAGGAAGCCAGCCGCGCGTTCGTGGAACACGACGTCCGGCTCTCGGGCCGCCTGGACTTCCGGCTCGACCTCGCACCGGGACCGCGGCTCACGCTCAGCCAGATCGCCTACGGCGCGGACGCGGTCGTCACCGCGCCTCCGATGCGCGACTGCTACGACCTGAACCTGCCCGTCTCCGGCACCAGCACCGCCGAACAGTCCGGTGCGCGCCAGACGATCCGAGCCGGACAGTCAGGCGCGACGTTCCTGCCGGACGCCCCGCTGCGGGTGCGGTGGAGCGCCGACGCGCGGCAGTACGTCCTGAAGATCCCCAAGCCGGTTCTCGACAATCACGCAGCGAAGCTCGCCGGACTGCGCGGCAGCGAGGGAATCCGGTTCGACCTCACCTTCGACCTGCACTCCGGACGCGGGCAGTCGCTGCTCGCGACGGTCGGGTTCCTCTACTCCGAACTGACCCGCCCGAACGGCCTCCCGACCATGCCGACCGCGTGCCATGAACTGGAGGCGGTCCTCATGACACAGCTGCTGATGACCGCGCCGAACCAGCTTTCCCCGGTGTTGCACGGAAACCCCGCCCCGCCGCGGCAGTCCCGGATCCGGGACGTGATGGAGTACGTCGACGCGAATCCTGCCGCGATCACCAGCATCGCCGATCTGGCCGCACAGGCGGGCCTGAGCGCGCGAGCGTTGCAGGCGGGCTTCCAGGACGTCGCCGGGGTCTCCCCCGCCGCGTACGTCCGCCAGATCCGACTCGACCGTGCCCATCGCGAACTGACCGCGGGAACCGGCGGCTCGGTCACCGAAGTCGCCGCACGCTGGGGATTTTTCCACCTCAGCCGGTTCGCCGCCCAGTACCGGCACCGCTTCGGCGTCCTGCCGTCGGAGACAGCACGGAAAGCCGGTCTCAGCGAGCAGTCCTGACCCGTCTGCGCGGTTCGGAGGCCGCCTGGAAGCACTGTTCCCGCGACAGGAATGTCCTCCGACCAGCTTGTGCGCATTCACCCGCCGGGACCCCCTGCGGGTGAGAACGCAGGGGAACTCTTCAGCCGCTCCTGCGCCGACAGCGATTTCTCCGCCGCGATCTCGATCATTGACACCCGCCCACCAGCCTGTAAGCATCAACATAATATTTAATGTTCCTAGCGGTCATCGGAGACCGGCGAGGTCTGCCGACCGCACGGTTCCCCACGAAGGGCGGTCTGCATGACCACCACACCGAGCGGCCGGCAGGCCCGCCGGGCCGCGTTCGCGAGCATGATCGGCTCGACGATCGAGTACTACGATTTCTTCGTCTACGGCTCCGCCGCCTCACTGGCGTTCAACAAACTGTTCTTCCCCACCGCCGACCCCGCGATCGGGGTGCTGCTCTCGCTCTCGACGTTCGCCGTCGCGTTCGTCATGCGCCCGGTAGGCGCAGCGATCTTCGGCCACTTCGGCGACCGGCTCGGCCGCAAGCGCACCCTGTTCGTCACGATCACCCTGATGGGCGTCGGCACCACCGCGATCGGCGTTCTCCCGACGTACCAGCAAATCGGCCTGGCCGCGCCGATCCTGCTGGTGCTCGCCCGCCTGGTCCAAGGCCTCGCTCTCGGCGGCGAGCAGGGCGGCGCGTGGGTGCTGAGCATCGAAAGCACCCACGCCGGACGACGCGGGTTGTCCGGCGCTTTCGTCAACTCAGGTTCCGCATGGGGCCTGCTGCTTTCGAATCTCGTGCTGCTCGCCTTGTCGCAACTGCCCGACGACGCGTTCCTCAGCTGGGGCTGGCGCATCCCGTTCCTGCTGAGTGCCACGCTGATCGCGGTCGGCGTCTACGTTCGGTTGAAGCTGGAAGAGAGCCCTGAATTCGTCCAGGTGGAGCGCACTTCCGCCGTTCGCCGCGCCCCGCTCGTCGACGCGGTCCGCACTTCGTGGCGGCAGATGATCCTCGTCGCCCTCGGCGCGCTCGGACTCGGCGCGAACTTCTATGTGGCCTCGGTTTTCTCGCTGTCCTACAGCACTTCGTCGCTGCATCTTCCGCACAGCACCGTCCCCACGATCATCTTGATCATGACCGTGATCGTCATCTTCGCAATGCCGCTGTTCGGCGCACTCAGCGACCGGATCGGCCGCAAACCGGTCTTCCTGGCCTCCGCCGCGGCCTTCGTGGTCTCGCCGTTCGTGTGGTTCCTCTTGTTCCAGACCCGAAACTACGGCCTGATGCTGCTCGGCTTCCTCTTCGTCTTCCTCACCTACGCCGCCAGCTTCGCGACCTTCCCGGCGTTCTTCTCCCTCGCCTTCCCCACCAACGTCCGCTACACCGGCGCCGCGGTGAGCGTCAACATCGGTGCCGCACTGGGCGGCTCCCTCGCTCCCCTGCTGTCGGCCGCATTGTTCGAAGCGACCGGAAGCTGGGTTTCGATCGCCATCTACATCTCGGCGGTCTCGGCGCTCTCCGTCATCGCTGGCATATTCCTGCGGGAACTGCCCGATCCGGCCCCGGCTCCCGTTCCGTCGGCGCGACCGGCCGCAGCGCACCCCGGCGAACGATAAATATATTATCCGCAACAACGATCCCTTACGAGAGGAGTGCGAGTGACCTCGCGCGGCGTCCACACCGAGCCGGTGTTCTTCCACCACGACGGCGTCCGGCTTGCGGGTGACCACCGGGCACCGGACGGCGCCGCGCGAGGCACCGCCATATTCCTCCACGGCGGTGGGCAGACCCGGCACTCCTGGCGAAGGACCGCCGAACGCGTTGCCGCCGACGGCTGGACAACCATCTCGCTCGACGCCCGCGGACACGGGGACAGCACGTGGGCTCCCGACGGCAACTACTCGCTGGACTCTTTCGTCGGCGACCTCTACGCAGTCCTCGACACCTTGCCCGAACCCCCAGTGCTGGTCGGCGCCTCCCTCGGCGGCATCACCTCCCTCGCCGCCGCCGGGGAACGCCCAGGTTGCGCCGCCGGCCTGGTGCTGGTCGACGTCGCGCCGCGGACCTCCAAAGAAGGCCGGGCCCGCATCGCGGAGTTCATGTCCGGAGCGCCGGACGGATTCTCCTCCCTCGAGGAAGTCGCCGACGCGATCCACGCCTACAACCCGCACCGGCCGCGCCCGCGCAGCCTGGACGGACTCCGCAAGAACGTCCGGCAGCACGCGAACGGCCGTTGGTACTGGCATTGGGACCCGAAGTTCCTCGATGTCCGCGACGAACCCAACCGGGACGTCGAAGCCGACCGGCTCGCCCGCGCCGCCCGTGCCCTGCGCGTCCCGACGATGCTCGTGCGCGGAAGCCAGTCCGACGTCGTCACCGCGGAAAGCGTCGAGGACCTGCTGCGGCTGCTGCCGTCGGCCCGGTTCGAGGAAGTACAGGCCGGGCACATGGTGGCGGGCGACGACAACGACATCTTCACCAAGCACCTGCTCGATTTCCTCGCCGCGACCTGACCCGCCTTCGTCCGCGAAATCCAAAACGTTGTATATGATGTTGCCACTAGACCTGGGAGGTGACCGTGGCCTACGACTCGCCGCGGCTGCGCACGGCCGACGGCCGGAAGCAGCTGCCCGAAGAAGTGGCGACCTACGTCCGCGAGCTGATCATGTCGGGTCAGGTCAAACCGGGCGAATTCCTGCGCACCGAGCCGATCGCCGAGGCCGTGGGCGTCAGCAACACCCCGGTTCGCGAAGGCCTGCTGTCGCTGAGCAGCGAAGGCTTCGTGGAACTGGTGCCGCGCCGCGGATTCGTCGTCGCCCCGGTTACCCGCCAGGACATCCGCGACCTGTTCTGGGCCCAAGCCCAGTTCTCCGCCGAACTCGCCGCCCGCGCGGCGAAACGGATCACTCCCGACGAGATCGCCCGGCTGGAAGCCATCAACGACGACTTCGAAAAGGCCGCCAAAGCCGGCGACCCCGAAACCGTCACCCGGCTAGGCCACGACTTCCACCGTCAAATCAACCTGGCAGCCGACTCGCACCGGCTCACGATGCTGCTCAACTCGGTGGTCAAGCACCTGCCGAACCGTTTCTACGCCTCCATCGAAGAACACGTCACCGCCACCCGCAACGACCACGTGGAACTGGTCCAAGCCCTGCGCGGCCGACACGCCCGGAAGGCGCGGACCATCGCCGAACGGCACATCCTCGAAGGCGCCGACAGCGTCATCAGGTCCCTTGAGGAACGCGGCCTGTGGGCGGACGAGGAAGCTACTGCCTGACCCGCGGGTTCTCACCCTCGTCGTCGGCAACCGGAGAGTCGGCGCGTATGCGAGGCTCGTTCGAGCAGATGAAGCAAGACATGCTTGATCGCTTATTCAAGCATTCGCTCCTGAATGCGGGTCGAGCCCGCAGGGATCTATTCGCGTTCTCCCGTAACGCGAACCTCACGCTGCCGTCAGGGCCGACGGAATCCGGATAACCTTACGTCCCCAACGGTGCCCCGCGATCTCGAACTCCGTGGTGTCCGTCAGATCCAGAACGATTCCGCCGTCCGGACAGGCCGCTAACACCACCCGATCGGCAAGACCGGGCTCGTCGGGCAGCACGACATCACCGCGAGCCGAACCTGGCAGCACCCGGACCGTCTCCATGTCGAAGAAGTACCGAGCCTGCTTCACACAAAACAGCACCGTCCCACCGATGCCCGACGCGGACTCGACGACAAGGGCATTGCGCAGCAGCCATCCTTCATCCTGAAGTGCGAACGCCACCCGCCACGGACGTCCCGCAAGGCCCTCGCAACTACGGCCGTCCTCGACGAGCAACCACGCCGACCCCTCGGGTCTCAGAAGACGGCGAACCTCCCTCGCGAGAGCTCGTACCTCATGTGCAGGCTCCCCGGGGGCCGCGCGGCCGAGCCGCATGACGCAGCAGTCCACCGAAGCCTCGGCGACTCCCGAGATTCCTCCATTGAGCGATCCTGATCCGAGCCATTCGACCCATCATGCGGACGTCCCCCCTGCTTTCCAGAACAGACACGGACGACGCGGCGCGACCTGATGCACCTCGCACGACGCCAGAGACTCAGCAGTGACGTCACTGCCGCCTGCCCAGTCAGTACGTCCGGTTCACCAGCTGGGGCTGCCCGTCGAGGGTTCGAACCTCGGTTTCCGCGTCCAGAGCGCGGCGTCCTGCCAGTTGGACGAACGGGCATCGGCTCCCGGTCCAGGAGTCGAACCTGGGCCAGCGGATCCAAAATCCGCGGTGCTGCCTGCTACACCAACCGGGAACGGGCGGTGGCGAAGTCGGATGCCCGCGGGTCGAACGCGGTGTCTCCTGGTCCCGAACCAGGCGGGGTCGCCACTGCCCCTCGCATCCGGCGGAAAGCCCCGGCGCCCCCTCGGCGCCGGGCCCGTACCCCTGCCAGGACTTGAACCTGGGGCCTCCGCATTCGTAGTGCGGCGCTCTGTCCGACTGAGCTACAGGGGTGTGCGTCCGGCGCCAAGGCACCGGACCGCGAGCGGCCGGAGGGCATCGAACCCTCTGCTTCGGTTTGGAAGACCGACGTGTCCGCCGAGTTCACCACGACCGCAGGAAGCGCCCTGGGCTCGGGCGCGGTGGTGAAGGAGGGAGTCGAACCCTCAATGCCGCAAAGGGCGCCCGGGTTACAGCCGGGTGGGGCTGCCACCGCCCCGTCTTCACCGTGCGGGTCCGGCGGCGGTTGGCTGCCGGACCCGGCGCTCGTCCTGGCCGCGGGTGAGGCGACGGGGACGAGTCTCGGAAATGTCTTGCTTCGCTGTGCATTTGTCAAAGAACCGCCGCCCGGAAATGGGCAGCAGCAGTTGGGAAAAAATGGAGATTTATTGCCCGAAACAGCCCTGACGAGAGAAGCCGCCCTGATCGGTTTCCCGATGGGCGGCTCCCTGTGCGCGCAGCGATTGCTGCGTCAGGTCAGGGAGCGGATACCGCCCAGGATCCCGCCTTTTCGGCTGATGTGGCGCTGGTGGAGCGGCGCACGCTGGACAGCGCGGAGGGCGGCCGGATACTGGCCTCGCATCTCCCGCGTCCGCACGTTCGTCATGTCCGCTCCTTCATCCGCTGTGGTGGAATCATCTTCACCTACCGCGAAGGCATGCGTCAATCTTATTTTCCGCAGAACAGTTTCCAGCCGGTCTTTCCGAAGAAGAAGGGTTGTGCTGTAATGGGCGAGTGCACTTCAACCCTTACGGTGGCGCGGGCGCGCAGGTAGCCGCCGACCTGGCCACGCTTGCCCAGCGCGACGACGTCACGGCCGCCGAGGTGCGGGCCGCGGGGCAGGCTCGCGACATGGTGCTGCCGCGCATCACCGCGGACGAGGCGGGGCGGATTCTCGCGTGGGGGCGGCGGCTGCATCAGGTGTTCGTCGCGGAGACGACCGGCGAGCGGATCGATCTGCTCAACGAGCTGCTCGCCATCGCCGCGTGTCGGCCGAACATCGCCAGTCACGACGGGAAAGCGCCGCATCTGCACTACTCCAGCGAGGGTGCGGGGGTGGTCGAGCGGTTCTACGCGTACACGGCGGGCGGGCTCGCGCATCTGGTGTGCGAGGAGCCGCACCGTCTCGGCGTATGCGCGCGTGAGGGGTGCGGCGTCGCGTTCGTGGACACGTCGCGCAACGGACGCCGACGGTTCTGCTCCACTCGCTGCGGCACGCGGGTCAATGTCGCCGACCATCGCGCGCGGCAGCTCGCGGGCTAGGCCATAGATGAGGCGGCAGCCGCGCCGACTGCTCGCTGCGGCACGCGAGCCGACCACCGCCCGCGGCGGCTCTCGGACTAGACGACCGGTCAGTCGGCAACCGCGCTGGACGACCGGCTCGCTGCGGCACGCGGGCAGACGTGGCCGACCATCGAGCGGGCCAACTTGCGGGCTAGGCGACCGGTCAGCCCTGTCGAACAACCGCGCGTGGAGGCACGCGGGCAGACGTGGCTGACGATCGCGCGGCAACTCGCGGCCTAGACCACCGGTCAGTCAGCAATCGCCTCGAACGAGTGCAGTTCCGGGTACTTCGGCGCGATCGTGTCGCCGGAGGACTCGCCGCGCAGGCGTCGGCCGATCCACGGCAATGCGTGTTCCCTGCCCCAGCGAAGGTTTGCCGCGCGCTGTTCCCGGGTGGACAGGCGCGGGCGCGGTCCCAGCGCGGCGTGCGTGAGGCTGTGCTGCACGCCCAGCGCGTCGAGGACGGCGATGGCGATTTCGGTGTGCCCGGCGGCATTCAGGTGCAGCCGGTCGGGGGACCACATGCGACGGTCGCGCAGCTGGCGCATCGACCACATGTCCACGAGCAGCGTCTCGTGCCGCGCCGCGATGCCGCGGACGTGTTCGTTGTAGATCGCGACCCGCCCGCGGATCTGGCGGAACAGCGCGTCCTCGACGCCGTCGACGCCGGTGAACAGCAGCACCTGCGCGCCGGCCGCGCGGAAGCGGGCCACGGCGCGTTCGTAGGAGTCGGCGAGGCTGTCGATGTCGACGCGCGGCCGCATCAGGTCGTTGCCGCCCGCGTAGACGGTGACGAGGTCCGGCTTCATCGCCAGTGCCGGTTCGATCTGCTCGTTCAGCACCTGCGGCAGGAGCTTCCCGCGCACCGCCAGATTGGCGTACTGGAATCCCGGCTCACCGGCGGCCAGCACCTCGGCGACCCGGTCGGCCCAGCCGCGCACCCCGTTGCGCGCGGACGGATCGTCGTCCCCGACGCCTTCGGTGAACGAGTCGCCAATACAGACTAAGCGGTTGGTCATTGCCTCAGTTTAGGCCCGGCTCCCCCGCCCTGGTCACGGCACCCGCGGACAGCAGCGTAGCTCCGGCGAGACCGCCCCAGAGCACGCCCGGCCCGAGCGGAGCGAGTGCGGTGAGCACTGCCGGGGAGACCGCGAGTCCGATGCCGGTCGACAGTTCGAAGCGGGCGGCCGCCTGGCCGAGCAGGCGTGCGGGCGCGAGGGCCAGGACGAAGGCGATGGCGCTGCCTGCGTAGATGATCTCGCCGATGGTGCAGACCACCGAGACCGCGGCGATCGCCGGTGCCGCCCAGCCGGATCCGAGCAGGGTCGCGGCGAGGAAACCGAGGTAGGACACCGTCAGCACGACTCCGCCGGTCGCTAGTGCGGTTCGCCGGGAGATCCGCGAGAGCAGGACGGTGACCGGCACTTGGAGCGCGACCACGAGCACCGTGTTGGCCACGAAGATCGCTGCCGACCACACCGGGGACGCGTGCAGGTACTCGGTCAGCACCAGCGGCAACGCGATCTCCGGGACGTTGAGGCAGAACGCGTAGACGACGTTCGCGCCCAGCAGCGCGCCCATCCGCGGCGCACGCTCGAGGGTCGGCTCCGCCGTGACGGCCGGGGCGCGCAGGCGCACTGACCAAGCCAAGCCTGCGGCGACCAGGTACGCGATTCCGGTGCCGATCGCCATGGTGCGCAACGCATCCGAGCCGCCTGTCAGGCAAGCAGTCGCGAGCAACGCGCCGATGCCGAGCGCTGCGTTGCGGAGGGAACGGCCGGCGGCGAGGGCGGCGTCGCGTTCCCGGCCGGTGGCGAGCGTCGCGACGAGCGCGGCATGTGCCGCTGGCCAAGCCTGGTTGCCCGCGGAGAGAAGGATCGCCGCGCCGACGAACGGCCACATCTCCCCCGTCGGCGCGGCCAGCAGCATCGCGACGCCGAGTGCGCGCACCAACATCGAAGCGGCCACCACGGTGGTGCGCGCACCTCGATCGAGCCATCGCCCCACGAACGGCGTGCAGCCGAGGCCGACGAGCACGCCTGCGGTCATGGCCGCGCCGGTCGCGGGCGCGGACAAGCCCAGCACGGTCACGCCGTAGATCAGGAGAAACGGGCGCAACAGGCCGGTGCCGAGCGCGTCGACGGCCATCGCGGCCGCATAGCGCGGGCCGCCGGAGACGCGGATCAGCGCGCTCGGCCGGATCTTGGTGGTCATGGCGCTCGACAGTGCCGCGCGGGCCTCGGGCGGAGCACGCCGATTCGCAGTTTCCGTCAACCAGCGAAGGCCCGGACCGCTCGATCGGCGATGCTGGTGCGGTGCCGTTGAGGATCGATATCGCCGGACTGCCGGCCGAGCAGGTGCGGTTCGCCGCGTCGCCGCTCGCGGAGCTGACCGCGATGCTGCACGTGCTCGCCGAACCGGGCCATCATCCGCGGTTCGCCGCGTGGGCGGGCGAAGTCTGGGCCGGACTCCGTCCCGAATTGGCCGAACGCGTGCGAGAGGCGGATTCCCTGTGGCGGTCCTCGCAAGCCGACTTCCTGTTGCCCGGACGTCCGCGCCCTGCTCTCGCCGACGAACTGGCTGACGTCGACGCGATCGACGACGAAACGTATGCGACCGCGGCGCTCGTCTCGACCTGCGGCAGCACGCGGATCGCGACCGGGTCTCCGCTCACCGACCCGGCGTCGCGCGAACGCGCCCTCGACCTTGCCCAAGCGCGCGGCCCTCGTCAGGAAGCGTTCGCCGAAAGCCTGCTGACCGATCCCGCGGCCACGCGCGCCCGGATCCGCGACACCCTTGAGCAATGCGCCGAAGCGTTCTTCGACAGTGCTTGGGTCGGACTGGAACCACAGCTCTCCGCCGACCTTCGGCACAAACAGGATCTGTTGCAGCACAAGGGAATCCGCGCGGCACTCGACGCGGTGTCCAGCGCGGTCGCTTTGTCGGAAGACAGCTGCCGCATCGTCGTGGACAAGCTGCAGGACAAGGCGACCGCCGCCCGGGAAAGCGTCACCTTCATTCCCAGTGTCTTCGGCAGTCCGCACCTGGTCGTGGTGCACGCGGCGGGCTGGCGGCCGGTGGTGCAGTATCCGGTCGCCGACATCGCGCTGGTGCCGCTGGAAACGGTTGAACTGCGGCTCGACGCGCTCGCGCATCCGGTGCGGCTGCGCCTTGTCCGCACGCTGGCGCGCAGCCCGCACACCACCAGCGAACTGGCGCACAACTGGGATCTCTCCGCGCCGGAGGTGTCGCGGCACCTCGCGGTCTTGCGCCGGGCGGGCCTGCTCACCACGAAGAGACAGGGCCGGTACGTGCGCTATTCGCTCGACTTGCCGCAGTTGTCCTCGCTCGGCACCGATTTGCTGGCCGCCGTGCTGCGCTGACTCAGGTGCGGAGGCCGTCGAAGAGGATCGCGATCGTGCGGTCTCGCAGCGCGCGGTCGGACCCGACGTGCTCGGCGGCCTTCGCGGTGCCGATGATCACCGGGATCAGTTCGGTGGTGGTGACGTCGCGCCGCACCGCGCCGCTGTCCTGGGCGCGGCGCAGGAGCACGCCGAGGGATTCGCGCAGCCGCTCCCCGATCACCGAACCCGTGCTCGGGACGCACACGCCGGCCGCGGTGAGTGCTTCGAAGTAGGCGTTTTTGGCGCTGGACATCTCGATCCAGCTGGTGAGGAAGGTGAAGAACGCGGCCCCGGCGTCCTCGGCGTTCTGCGCGACGACCGCGTCGGCCTCGTCGACGAAGCGGTGCAGCCGCGCGTAGAGCACGGCTTCCAGGAGCGCTTCTTTTGTGGGGAAGTGCCGGAACACCGTGCCGATGCCGACGCCGGCCTCGCGCGCGACCTCCTCGGTCGGCGCACCGGTGCCCTTGGCCGCGAAGACCGTCTCGGCGGCTTCGAGCACCTTCGCGCGGTTTCGCCGCGCGTCGGCGCGCAGCGGTTTGTCCTCCGTCACGGCTGTGATGGTAGTCGCGCGTGCTGGCCGCGCGGCGCCCGATACTGGTCCGTCCGGCGTGCCGCAGCGGCGGAAACAACCCGTCCGGAGCAGGCGTCAGGAATCGTCAAACCTCTGCCGGTCGTTCACACTGTAGTGTGACGACCGTCACGAGAGGTGCACGACCATGACTCTAGGCGACAACGAGGTCACCCAGTCAGTCCAAGCGTCGACCGGCGACCGGCGGGTGCAGGTACGCCGGGCGGCCCTGGCCGGGTCGATCGGAACCACCATCGAGTGGTACGACTTCTTCCTCTACAACACCGCCGCGGCGTTGGTCTTTCCCCATCTGTTCTTCCCCGCGTCGTCGGCCTACGCCGGGGTGATGCAGTCGTTCGCGACCTACGCGGTCGGTTTCGCGGCCCGCCCGGTCGGCGCGGCGATCTTCGGCCATTGGGGCGACCGGCTCGGCCGCAAGGCGACGCTCATCGTGACGCTCCTGCTGATGGGCCTTTCCTCGGCTGTGGTCGGCCTGCTTCCCGGCGCGGCGACCATCGGCATCGCCGCCCCGTTGATCCTCGTCCTGCTGCGCCTGGTGCAGGGCATCGCGATCGGCGGCGAGTGGAGCGGTTCGGTGCTGCTGGCCATGGAATGGGGCGACCAGCGACGACGCGGCCTGCTGGCGAGTTTCGCGCAAGTCGGCGTCCCGGTCGGGCTCGTGCTGGGCACCGGCGGGATGACCCTGCTGTCGGCGACCCTTTCGCCGGAAGCCTTTTCCTCGTGGGGCTGGCGGATCCCGTTCCTGCTGAGCCTGGTGCTGGTGGCGATCGGACTGGTCATCCGGCTGCGGATTCTGGAAACGCCGATGTTCGCCGCGGCGGTCGCGGCCAAGCGCACGTCGAAAGCTCCGGTGAAGGACGTGGTCCGGCACCACTGGCGGGAAATCCTGCTGTCGGCCGGGTTGCGCTTCAGCGAGCAGATGCCGTTCTACTTGTTCACCAGCTACGTCCTCGTCTATGTCGTGCAGCGACCGGAATTCAGCAAAACGTTCGTGCTCAACGCGGTCCTGGTCGGGGCCGCGGCGGAATTGGTGCTGATCCCGCTGTTTTCCCAGTTCTCCGACCGGATCGGGCGCAAACAGGTGTACCTGACCGGCGCGGTGCTGACCGGAGTGATCGCGTTCCCGTACTTCACGGTCCTGACCCACAGCGGGCACGGGATGATCTTCCTCGCCATCATCGTGTCCCTGGTGGCGCATTCGATGCAGTACGGCCCGCAGGCGGCGCTGATCGGCGAGAGTTTCCCGACTCATCTGCGCTATGGCGGGGCGGGGCTGGGATACCAGCTGGCGTCGGTGTTCGCGGGCGGTCCCGCGCCGTTGCTGGCGGCCTGGTTGCTGCACACCACCGGCACGCCGTACTCGATCTCGATCTACATCGTCGCGTCCGTCGTGGTGACCGTGGCGTGCGTGATCGCGCTGCCTGATCGCTCAAAGGCCGACATCGACGATGTCGGCGTGTACGCGCGCTGACCAGAGCCGCGTAGTCCGGACGTCACCGGACTACGCGGTAACGGAGGTGGGTGACGCCGCGGCCTTCGAGCCGCCGCACGGGCTCGAGTTCGACGCGGCCGAGCCCGGTCGGTTCGAACAGCCGCCGTCCCGCACCCAGCAGCACCGGAATCAGGTGCAGTTCGATCTCGTCGAGCTGGTCCGCGGCCAACAGTGCCTGCGCCGCGCCCGCGCCGTGGACCAGCACGGCCCGCTCCCCCGCTTTGGCGCGGGCTTCGTCGGCGCACGCGTTGACGTCGGTGTAGAACTTCGCGCTGCCCGGCGGCACGTCGCCCGGGTCGACGTGGTGGGTGAGCACGTGGATCGGGACGCCGTCGTGGTGGTCGCCGTGCCACCGGTTGGCCAGCTCGAACGTGCGGCGTCCGGAGATCACCGCGCCGGTCGCGGAGGCCTCGGCGTACACCTGCCCGTTGATCCCCTCCTCCGCCCGGTCGTCGAGCCAGTCGAACAGCCGGAATCCGTCGCGGCCGAGCTCCTGGCCGGGCCGGTCGTCCGGACCGGCGATGTACCCGTCGACGGACACGGACATGTACAGCCGCACTGGGGTTCTGCTCATTTCCCGATCTCCTTTTCGAGGAAGTCGACGGCGGTCATGCCGTCGGCGTGGCCAGGGGGCCATTGGACGAGTTCGATCCGGCGGGCGGCCAGCGCGGCGAGCGTGTCGGCCATCGACTCGACCTGCACGACCAGGTGGCTCACGCCGGTGCCCGTCTCGTAACCGATGGCCGGGTAGAACGCCAGCGACCGATCGAGGTCGGTCACCCGCAGTCCGAGGTGCAATGTCCGCATTCCGGTGCCTCCGTCGCGCCTGGCCTTGCGGTGAGCCGCTTTCACCAGTGCGTCGAACGCGCGGTGCCGGATTCGACAACCCAGGGGCGAGATTCTTTTTCGGCGGCAGGCACACAGAAAAAGGGGCTGCCACCCCGAAAGTCGGAGTGGCAGCCCCTGTGCGTGACGTGATCAGCGCTGCGGCGGCGGTCCGCCCTGCGGTCCGCCGAACGGGCCTTGCTGCGGGAACGGTCCGCTGCCCGGTCCGGGGCCCTGCGGTCCGCCGAACTGCTGCGGCGGCGGGCCCTGGTACGGCCCGCCCGGCGGCGGCCCTGCCGGAGGCTGCGGCAACGACTGCTGCTGCTGAGCAGGCGACGGCGCACTCGGCTGCGGACGCTCCGGCGGTGCGGGCGGCTCTTCCTCCTGCACCGGCTCGGGCACCTCCCGCTTCGCCGGAGCCCCGCCGATCGCCCGGCGCTCCGTCGACGCGCCCAGCGGTCCGTCGACTTCCTTGCGCGCCACCGCTTCCGCGGCGGCGACCGCCTCGGCGACCTTCGGGTCGCTGCTGGTGTCGAACCAACCGGCGACCTCGTCGTCGTCGAGGTCCGGCTTGGCGGGCGTGTCGTCCTTGGGCGGTTCGTACCGGAACACGCCGTCGTCGCCCGGGGCGCCGAGTGCGCGGGCGAAGCCTTCGAGGGCCTTGCCGTAGTCGCTCGGGATCATCCAGACCTTGTTCGCGTCGCCCTGTGCCATCTGCGGCAGGGTCTGCAGGTACTGGTAGGCAAGGACTTCCGGCGTCGGGCGGCCGGCCTTGATCGCGGCGAACACCTTCTCGATCGCCTTCGCCTGGCCCTGTGCCTGGAGGTAGCGGGCGGCTCGTTCACCCTGCGCGCGCAGGATCCGCGACTGCCGTTCCGCCTCGGCGGCGAGGATCGCGGCCTGCTTCTGGCCTTCCGCGGCGAGGATCTGGCTCTGCTTCTGGCCTTCGGCCGTCTTGATCGACGATTCCCGCTGGCCTTCGGCGGTGAGGATCATCGCGCGCTTCTCCCGGTCGGCGCGCATCTGCTTCTCCATCGAGTCCTGGATGGAGGCGGGCGGCTCGATCGCCTTCAGCTCGACGCGGGCGACGCGGATGCCCCAGCGGCCGGTGGCCTCGTCGAGCACGCCGCGCAGCTGCGTGTTGATCGAGTCGCGGGAGGTCAGCGTCTCTTCCAGGCTCATGCCGCCGACCACGTTGCGGAGCGTGGTGGTGGTGAGCTGCTCGACGCCGATGATGTAGTTCGAGATCTCGTAGACGGCCGCGCGCGAGTCGGTGACCTGGAAGTACACGACGGTGTCGATGTTCACCGTCAGGTTGTCCTCGGTGATCACCGGCTGCGGCGGGAACGACACGACCTGCTCGCGCAGGTCGATCCGCGCGCGCACCTTGTCCAGGAACGGGACGAGGAAGGTCAGGCCGGGCGAAGCGACCGTGCGGAACCGGCCGAGCCGCTCGATCACCGCCGACTGGGCCTGTGGCACCACCATGATCGCCTTGACCACCGTGATGATGACGAACAGAGCCAGCAGTGCGACCACGACGATCGCTATTGTCGACAAGAGCGTTTCCCCTTACCTAGTACCGTTTTTCCTCGGACGGAACCTCACGAGACGATGTCCACCACGGCCGTGGCGCCGGAGATCTCGACGACCGTGACGCTGGTGCCCGGAGCGATCGGCGGCTGCGATTCGTGCACGGCGCGCGCCGACCACACCTCGCCGCCGATTTTCACCTGGCCGGCATCGTAGTCCACAGTGGACACCACGACGGCCCGGGCTCCGACCAGCGCGTCGATGCCGGTGGGGATGGCCGACCCGGCCAGGAAGCGGCGTTTGAGCGCCGGGCGGGCGAGCGCGAGCAGCCCGACCGAGCTGACCGCGAAGACGGCGACGTCGATGTAGATGTTGCCGGTCAGCGCCTCCGAGCCGGCTCCGAGCAGCGCGCCGACGCCGAGCATGATCAGCACGAAGTCCCCGGAGATCACCTCCGCGATCATCAGGACGATGCCGATGATCAGCCAGATCAGAGCCGCTGCCATGCCCTCATGCTCTCAGATCGCGTCGTTTCGCACCGGGCAAACTACTCGACGTGACCGACGCGTGACCTTGGATTTTTCCGACATACCGGACACTACGGAGCGTCGCCACCCGGTTCGGTCACGAAGTCGATGAGCCGTTCCACCGCGCCGATCAGCGGCGTTTCGAGATCGCGGAAGCTGCGCACCCCGGCGAGCACGCGCTGCCATCCCTCGTACGGTTCGCCCCAGCCGAGCGCGTCGCAGATGCCGGTCTTCCATTCGACGCCGCGCGGGATCTCCGGCCAGGCGCGGATGCCGACCGACGCGGGTTTCACCGCCTGCCAGACGTCGATGTACGGGTGGCCGGTGACCAGCACCTGCTCGTCGCGGATCTGCCCGACCAGCCGGGATTCCTTGCTGCCCGCGACGAGGTGGTCGACCAGCACGCCGAGCCTGCGGCCGGGTCCGGTGCCGAATTCGGCGATCCGGTCGGCGAGCACGTCGACGCCGTCGAGCGGTTCCACGACGACGCCTTCGACGCGCAGGTCGTGTCCCCAGACGCGTTCGACCAGTTCGGCGTCGTGCTTGCCCTCGACCCAGATCCGGGAGTCGCGCGCGACCCGGGCCTGCAGCCCCTGCACGCGGACCGAACCGGACGCGGACACCTGCCGCGCGGGGGCGGCGGTCTTCTTGACCGGCACGAGCGTGACCGGTTTGCCTTCGAGCAGGAACGCGGCGGGCGCGAGCGGGAACACCCGGTGGCGGCCCTTGGCGTCCTCGAGGACGACGTTGCCGTATTCGATCTTCACCACCGCGCCGCAGTACCCGCTGGCCGGGTCTTCGACCACGAGCCCTGGTTCGGCCGGGACCTCCGGCACTTTCCGCTTGCGGGGGCCGGACAGCACGTCGTGATAGCGCACGGTCGGGCACGTTATCGGCGCAGCGCCGGGGCGTCCCGCCGCCACGCCGGGGACGGGCGGCCGATGCGCCGGCTTGACGTGGAGCGCGCTCCAGCTCCTAGCGTCGGTGAGGTCAGCCGTCGAGGTGCCGCCCGGGTCCGCCGGGCAGGAGGAGCAACCGCATGATCACCCGAACCACGCTCGGCTCGTCCGGTCTTCGCGTCAGCGCGATGGGACTGGGGTGCATGGGGATGAGCGAGAGCTACGGCGCCTCCGACTGGGACGGCGGCCTCGCGACCATCGACCGGGCCCTGGAGCTGGGCGTCACGTTCCTGGACACCGCCGACGCCTACGGCGCCGGGCACAACGAGGTGCTGGTGGGCCGCGCCGTCCATGGCCGCCGCGACCAGGTGCAGCTGGCCACGAAGTTCGGCATCGACCGCAGCGCCGGCGACCGCGCGCGGCGCATCCGCGGCGCCCGGGACTTCGTGCTGCGCTCGTGCGACGCGTCGTTGCTGCGGCTGGGCGTCGACGTGATCGACCTGTACTACGCGCACCGCCCGCCCCAGGACGTGGAGATCGAGGAGACCGTCGGGGCGATGGCCGAGCTGGTCCAGGCGGGCAAGGTCCGGCATCTGGGCCTGTCCGAGATCGACGGCGAGCTGCTGCGCCGGGCGCACGCGGTGCATCCGATCGCCGCGGTGCAGAGCGAGTACTCGCTGTGGACGCGCGACGTCGAGGCGGTCACCCCGGTGATGGCCGAGCTGGGAGTCGGGCTGGTGCCGTACTCGCCGCTGGGGCGAGGGTTCCTGACCGGCGCCCTGGACCGCTCCGCGTTGGGCGAGAAGGACTTCCGGCGCACCAATCCCCGGTTCGCCGGCGAGGCGGGCGACGCCAACGAGAAGATCGCGCAGACGGTGCGCGAGGTGGCCGGCCGGCTGGGTGCCACGCCGGCTCAGGTGGCGCTGGCCTGGGTGTATGCCCAGGCCGAGCGGCTCGGGGTGGCGGTGGCGGCGATTCCGGGCACCCGCAGCCCGGCCCGGCTGGAGCAGAACGCGGCCGCGCTGGAGATCGTTCTGGACGCCGAGGCGCTGGCCGCGCTGGAGCCGCTGAGCGACCAGGTGCGGGGCGAGCGCTACACCCCCGCGCACACCGCCGAGGTCGCCCGGAGCTAGCGGTCTCGACTTGAGGGGAGGCTGCCGGTGAGGTCCGTGAGGGCCACCCTGAGGGAATCTGATTCCCTCAGGGTGGCCCTCACGGACGTTCCCCTTGCCTGGCGCATCTCGCGGGCACCTAGCCTCGCCGGCTGTGCGGGTTCCTGGCGTTGGTCCGGGGCCGGGTCAGTCAGCGAGCCATCCGCAGCACCGCGTCCGTGAACGGCGTCGGTCCGCCGCGGCGGAGCGGGCCCATCGCGACCAGCGGGGCGAGCGCGACGCACCAGGCGCGGACCCGGTCGCCGTCGAGGTGCGGGAGCTCGGCGATCCCGTCCTCGACGGCACCGCCGTGGGCCATCGGCAGGACTGCCCAGTCGACGGCGTCGAAGGCGGGATCGCCGACGCACGGGCGCGGGTCGATCGCGACCGCTCCGCGTTCCGGTCCGGCGTCCAGGACGTTGCCGGGGTGCAGGTCGCCGTGCACGAGGGCGATCGGGCCGCTGGCCGCCAGTCTCTCGGACCGGGCGAGGCCGGTGCGCAGCGCTTCCAGCGGCAGGTGCGCTTCGGCCGGGGACCCGGCGAGGCGTTGTTCGGCGAGGCCGAACATGAAGCGGACGCGTTCGAGCTGGGTCGGGAACGGCCCGGCGGCGGGGACGCCGTGCACGTCGGCGAGCAGTTCTCCGATCTGGTCCCACGGGACGTCGGCGCCGCGTCCGGTGAACGTGTCGCCGGGTTCGAGTCCTTCGAGCAGGACGGCGCCGTGGTCGAGGTCTGCGTCGAGGATCTGCACGACCCGCGACAGCCCGGCCCAGGAGCCCAGCGCGGTCGCCTCGGCGGTCGCGATCGCGCGGTCCGGGCAGAGTTTGAGCACCTTCAGCGCGCCCTCGCCGTCGCGGCAGAGCAGGGTGCGGCCGGTGTTGCCGGGCCGGGCCTCGGAGACGGTGAGGCCCCACTGGCGGCAGAGCCGCTCGACGAGCGTGGGCAGCGCGTCGCACCAGGCTTCGGCGACGGGGCCGAACCGGGTCACGAGGCGGGCGCGGGCGTCGGCGTCCATCAGGGCGGTGTCCATGGATTCCGCCATCAGAACAGCGGCCAGGGGATCGCGCGCCAGTCGTCGCCGGGCTCGGGGAACACCGCCTCGGCGAGCAGGTAGTCGGTGCGCTGCGAGAGCGCCCGGATCTCGAAGGCGGTCAGGTGTTCGCCGAGTTCCGCGCCGAGGCGGCCGTCGAGGTCCGCGCGGAGTTTCCGCAGTTTCTCGACGGCGTCCTCGGGCAGGTCCTCGCCGATCCAGCCCCACAGCACGGTGCGCAGCTTCGGGTCGGTGTGCAGGCAGATGCCGTGGTCCACGCCGTAGACGTGGCCGTCGGTGCCGGCCAGCAGGTGCCCGCCCTTGCGGTCGGTGTTGTTGACGACGATGTCGAGGACCGCGAGTTCGCGCAGGTCCGGGTGGTCGGCGTGGACGAGCACCGCCGGTTCGCCGAGCCGGTCGTGCGCGTGCAGCACGGTGCGCCAGCCTTCGGGGACCTCGTCGGGCGCGCAGACGTCGACCACTTCGGCGTCCTCGTCGGTCTCGACCCACAGCTGGACCATGCCGGGCCCGAACGGGCCGTCGCGCAGCACGGTCGGCGGGATCGCGCCGAGGCCGCAGGCGTCGGAGATCATCGCGGTCGCGACCTCGCGGCCGGCCAGCGTGCCGTCCGGGAAGTCCCAGAGCGGCCGCTCCCCCGACACCGGCTTGTACACGACGCGGCCGGTGACGCCGTCGAGTTCGATCGCGCAGAACAACGTCACGTTGGAGGCGTCGACGAGCCTGCCCTCGACGTCGATGCGCCCGCGGGAGACGAAATCGCGGGCGGCGGGGTCGGCAGGTCCTGGCGCGGTGCTCGCCACGGCCGCCCTCAGTCCTCGGTCACGTCGACGTCGCGCCGGTACCCGTTCTGCCGCGGGCAGATGTGCCCGGCCGGGTCGAGCGGTTCGCCGCACAGCGGGCACGGCTTGCGGCCGGCGTTCACGACGCGGTCGGCGCGTTCGGCGAAGGCGCGGGCGGCGACCGGGGTGAGGAACACGCGGACCGCGTCCGGGCCTTCCTCGGTGTCGTCGAGCACGACGGTCTCGTCGATCTCGCCCTCGGTGATCGCGAGCAGCTCCACGACGACCGCGCCGGAGTCGGCGTCCCAGCCGAGCCCCATCGTGCCGACCCGGAACTCCTCCTCGACGGGCACCGTGAGCGGGTCGGTGTCGACCTCGTCGTCGGGGGCGTGGCTGGGCACGTCGGCGCCGAACCGGCTGGCGACTTCCTCCAGGAGCGACCCGAGCCGCTCCGCGAGGACGACGACCTGCTGTTTTTCGATCGTGACGCTGATCGTCCGCACGTCCTCCGTCGCCTGGAGGTAGAAGGTGCGGTCGCCGGGCTCGCCGACCGTGCCGGCCACGAACCGGTCGGGCTTGCGGAAGACGTGGATTACGCGTGACATAGCGTCTTCGACCCTAGGCCACGGACGCATGATCGGCATCCGCCGCCCCGGGTTGAGGGACCTTCGCGCGCGTTTCCTGCGCGGTGCGTGCGGATCCGGACACGCAGCGGATCCTCGTTAGGCTTTCCGGGTGCCTCGCATCTCTCCTCATGGAACCTGGACCTCTCCCGTCACAGCGGCCGGCGCCGCGGCCGCAGGCGGCGGCGCGCAATGGCTCGCCGCGGTCGACGGCGCGCTCTGGTGGGCGGAGGCGCGGCCCGCCGAAGGCGGCCGGGTCGCGCTCGTGCGCGCGCTTCCCGGCGGCGGCGCCGAGGACGTGCTGCCCGCCCCGTGGAACGTCCGGAACCGGGTGCACGAGTACGGCGGGCGGCCGTGGCTCGCGGTCGGCGGCGTCGTGGTGTTCACGCACTGGGCCGATCAGCGGGTGTACGCGCTCAAGGACGGCGACGTCGCCCCGCTGACGCCGGAACCGGCCGCGCCGCAGGGTGTCCGGTACGGCGACCTCCGGCCCGGCCGCGAGGGCGAGGTGTGGGCGGTCCGCGAGCGCAGCACCGGGCCGCGGCGCACGGACATCTCCCGCGAGCTGGTCGCGATCCCGCTGAACGGCTCCGCCGAACGGGTGCTCGCGGAGGGGCACCGGTTCTTCACCGCGCCGCAGCTGTCGCCGGACGGCGGGCACGCCGCGTGGCTCGCGTGGGACCACCCGGCGATGCCGTGGGACGGGACCGAGCTGTTCGTCGCGCCGGTGGCCGCGGACGGGTCGTTCGGGGACGCGCGCGTGCTGGCGGGCGGGCCGGAGGTCGCGGTGTGCCAGGTGGCGTGGGAGTCCGCGGACCAGCTGCTCGTGCTCGCCGACCCGGACGGCTGGTGGAACCTGCACCGGGTCGGGCTCGACGGTTCGGTGGCGAACCTGGCGCCCGCGGAACGCGAACTGGGCGGGCCGATGTGGAAGCTCGGCACCAGCTGGTTCGCCCCGCTGGGCGGCGGGAAGCACGCGGTCCTCGATTCCGGCAAGCTCGCGATTCTGGACGAGAGCGACGGTTCGGTGACGCGCGTCGACACCGAGCTGACCGTGTGGTCGTCGAGCGGGCTGGCCGCGACGCCGGACGGGATCGCCGGGATCGCGGGCGGGCCCCGGCACGAGAGCGCGGTCGTGGTGCTGGACCCGGACACCGGGAAGTGGCGGGCCCTCACGCCGCAGCCCGCGTCGCTGCCGCCCGCGGAGTACCTGCCGGTGCCGCAGGAGCGCGTGTTCACCGGACCGGACGGCGCGGAGATCCCGGCGTACGTGTTCCCGCCGACGAACCCGGACTTCGCCGCGCCGGAAGGCGAACTGCCGCCGTACGTGGTGCATGTGCACGGCGGGCCGACCGGGCACAGCGACGAATCGCTGGACCTGGACTTCGCGTACTTCACCAGCCGCGGCATCGGCGTGGTCGCGGTGAACTACGGCGGCTCCACCGGATACGGGCGGGCGTTCCGCGAGCGGCTGCGGGAGCAGTGGGGCGTGGTGGACGTGCGCGACTGCGCGGCAGTCGCCGAAGCGCTGGTCGCGGAAGGGATCGCCGACCGGGCCCGGCTGGGCATCCGGGGCGGCAGCGCGGGCGGGTTCACCTCGGCCGCGTCGATCACGATGACCCGCACCTACGCGGCGGCGACGGTGAAGTTCCCGATCCTCGACTTCACCGGATGGACCGGCGAGGGCGGGGAAACGCACGACTTCGAATCGCAGTACCTGGTGAGCATGGTCGGCCCGTATCCGGAGGCCGCCGACCGGTACCGGGAGCGCTCGCCGATGACGCACGTGGGCGCGCTGGCCGGGCCGGTGCTGTTCCTGCAGGGCCTGGAGGACCAGATCTGCCCGCCGGAGCAGGCGGACCGGTTCGTCTCCGAGATCGACGGCAGCGGGATCCCGCACGCGTACCTGCGGTTCGAGGGCGAGCAGCACGGGTTCCGGAAGGCGGAGACGATCGTCGCCGCGCTGGAGGCCGAACTTTCCTTCTACGGCCAGGTGTTCGGCTTCGAGACGCCGGACGTGCCGCGGCTGGAGCTGTCCCGATGAGGCCCGCGAGACTTTCCGCTGGGGACACGGTCGCGCTCGTCGCGCCGTCCGGGCCGGTGCCGCAGGATCTGCTGGACGCCGCGTTGCCGGTGCTGGGCAGCTGGGGCGTGAAGGTGCGGGTCGGGGCCGGGGTGCGGGCTTCGGGCGGGTCGTATCTGTCCGCGCCGGACCAGGCTCGGGCGGCGGAGTTCGCCGAGGCGTGGCTGGACCCGGAGGTCCGGTGCGTGCTGGCGGCGCGCGGCGGGTACGGGACGCAGCGGATGATCGATCTGGTGGACTGGGCGGCGCTGCGGGCCGCCGGTCCGAAGGTGCTGGCCGGGTCGAGCGACGTGACCGCGCTGCACCGGGCCGTGCACACGCATCTGGGCCTCGCGTCGCTGCTTTCGCCGATGCCCGCGAGCGTGCTGTTCGACGAGCCCGCGGCGGAACACTTGCGGCGGACGTTGTTCGAGCCGGACCACGCGCGGGTGCTGCGGGCGCGGGAGCCGGACGTCGTCGTGCCGGGTCGTGCGCTGGGCGTGCTGGTGGGCGGGAACCTGTCGCTGCTCGCGTCCGGGATCGGCACGGCCGAGCAGGGGTCCGCGCGCGGCGGGATCGTGCTGCTGGAGGACGTGACCGAGAGCCCGTACCGGATCGACCGGATGGTGACGCAGCTGCTGCGCTCGGGCTGGTTCGACGGCGTGCGCGGGATCGTGCTGGGCTCGTGGGCCGCGTGCGGCGACCCGGCGGAGGTCCGCGAACTGCTGGCGGAACGGTTGTCGCCGCTCGGGGTCCCGGTGCTGAGCGGGTTCGGCTTCGGGCACGTGGCGGGGTCGCCGACGGTGCCGCTCGGCGTTTCGGCCTCGCTCGACACCGAACTGGGCACGCTGACCCTCGACTCCCCCGCGCTGGACTGAGCATGCGACTGTCCACTGTGGAAACCCGGGCCCGGTTCGCCGCGGCGCGGGTGGCCCGGCTGGCCACAGTGGACGGTCGCGGGGTCCCGCATCTGGTGCCGGTGACGTTCGCGGTGCACGAGGACACGGTGGTGTTCGCGGTCGACCACAAGCCGAAGACCACGACGTCGTTGCGGCGGCTGGCGAATATCGCGGAGAACCCGGCGGTGTCGTTCCTGGTCGACGAGTACGACGAGGACTGGTCGCGCTTGTGGTGGGCGCGCGCGGACGGGGTGGCGCGGGTGGTCGCGGATGCTTCGCGGGACTCGTATGTCGAATGGCTGGCCGCGAAGTATCCGCAGTACGCGGAACGGCCGCCGGAGCATGCGGTGGTGGTGACCGAGGTGCGGACCTGGCGGGGCTGGGCGGGGTCGTAACGCTGGACCGGAGTCCGGCGATCTTTCTCCCGAATGGGGAGGATCATGCGTATTTCTGTCGCGGTGACCGGTCTTGTCCTGCTGGTCGCTGGCTGTGCCGCGGAAACCCCGGCAATGGCTCCGGCACCGATTACGGGCCCGTCGTCCAGTTCGGCGACCAGTTCTGCGCCGGCGTCCGCTTCGGCTTCGGCTGCTCCGGTCGCGAAAGACCTCACGAAGTATCTGCCGAGCGACGAGCAATTGTCCGCGGCCCGGGTCCGCATCCAGCAGCACCGGACGCGCGTCTCCCCCGGCACTTCGCTGCGCATCGTGCGGGCGTGCGGCGCGGACCAGCCGTGGGATTCCGCCGCGCAGAACGGGGTGCAGGCGGTGTCCGTGACCGACCAGATGCAGATCGACGAACTGCTCGCGGAGTACCGGGGTTTCTCCGGCGAGCAGGTCGTTTCCGGTCTCCGTACCGCGCTGGACTGCGGGAGCGCGGTGGTCGAAGGACGGCGGCTGGCGGTGAAGTCGCGGTTTTCGGTCGCTGGGGTCGCGGACCCGCACTTCGGTTTCTGCGGTCAGTTGAACGCGCGGGTGGCCGGGTGCGTCCTGGTGTTCGCGCACGGCAACCGCGTGCTCGCGCTCACCGCCGCTGGCTGGCTCGCGAGCGCCGAGGAACAGCAAGCCGAACTGAAGCGGCTGGCTCCGACCTTCACCGCCGCGTTCGACCAGGATTGACGTGCGAAGACTCATCACGCTGCTGGGGCTCGTCCTGCTCGCCGGAGGCTGCGCGAGCACCCCTCCCCCCGCGTCGTCTTCCGCGGACGAGCTCACCCGATACCTGCCGGACGAGAAGCAGTTGAGCGAGGCGGGGGCCACGCAGAAGCAGGCTCCGTCTTCCTTTGCCGTCAAGTGGATCACGCCGCTGCACGTCGTGGCGGCGTGCGAGGGCAAGCAGCCGTGGGAGTCCGCCTTGCGCAGCAACGTGCAGGCGACTGCCAGCGCCGGGGAGCTGGATGTCTGGCAGCTGGCGGCGCAGTACGAGGGATATTCCGGCGAGCAGATGGTCACTGTCCTCGAGGAGTCGCTGAGCTGCAGCAAGTACCCCGATGAGGCCACGCGGTTCTCCGTTTCCGGTCTCGCCGACCGGCACCTGGCGTTCTGCCGCCGGTTCCGGGAGCCGAGGCTGACCAGTTGCGTGCTGGTGCTCGGCCGCGGAGACCGGCTGCTCGCCGTCCGGACCGGCAGCAGCAGCGTCGAAGCGCCAGTGCTGCAGGCCAAGCTGAAGCAACTGGCCCCGATGTTCGCCGCGGCGTTCGACCGGGACTGACGATGGCGAAACGGCGCTACGTGGCGCGGGGCGTGCCCGGCGGGTACCAGGTCTGGGACAACCGGGCCCGCCGCTGGTGGGGCGAGGCGTTCCAGCGGTGCCCGGACGATCTGGTGGCCGCGCTCAACCGCCATGCGGACCACGCGACCGTCACCGCGCTGGTCAACCGGTACCGGACGCTCAAGCGCTGACCGGTGCTCGCTGGGTCGTCACGCGGAGCCGGGAGCTGGCGATCTTTCTCCCGAAACGGGGAGGATCATGCGTTTTGCGCTTGCGGTGACCGGTCTTGTCCTGCTGGTCGCGGGCGGCGCCGTCGAGTTCCGCGGCGCCGATCAGCCTTGGGACGCTGCCGTGCGGGACGGCGCGCAGGCGTACTCCACAATGGACACTCTGTGGATCCGGCAGCGCCTCGCCGAGTACGCGGGCTATACCGGCGAGCAGGTCGTCTCCGCGCTGGACAAGGCGCTCGGCTGCGGGAAAACGGTGTCCCGGGACCACGATCTCGCGGTCGTGACCCGGTTCTCCTCGCACGGCAAAGGCCTGCCCGACGCCGAGCTCACGGTGAAGGCCCGGTTCTCGGTGCCCGGCGCCGCTGATCCGCAGCTCGGGTTCTGCGGCCAGTTCGCGGACGCCGTCAGCGGGTCTGCGCGAGGTCGCCGAAATAGCCGGTCCGCCACAGGATCCTGGTGCGGACTTCGGTGATGCGCCAGCCTTTCCCGGTTTCTCGCAGGTCCGCGGTGACGACGCCGCCCGCGGTGAACGCGCGGTCTTCCATCCGCACGGTGACCGGGCGGTCTTTCCACAGGTGGATCGCGACGAGGTTCGCCCGCACCTCGGCGGTGGCGCCGTCGAGGTCGACGTCGTGGCCGGTGAGCAGGTGCTGGCTCGCCTCGAAGCGGGCGAAGCTGCGGGCGTGGCTGTCCGCGATGTCGGCCGGTCCGGCGATTTCGGCGCCGCCCGGGCGCACGATCTTGCCGTCGGGCGCGAAGATGCGCTGGAAGCGCGGGGCGTCGAACTGCCGCTCGTCGACCGCGCGGTAGTAGCTGTTGAACGTGCGGATGATGCGGGACGTGGCGAGCAAGGCGTCGAGTTCGTGTTCCTGCACCGGCTTCTCCCCTCGGGGTTCCGCTGTCATCGTCCCGCGCCGGCCGGTCGTGGCATCATGCTGTGACGGCGGTCGCACTCCCGGTGCGGGCCGGGCGGGGGGCGTTTTGGGGTGTGCGATCGCGGTCGTGATCGTCGTGGTGCTGATCGCCGCGGCGGTCAACAGCGACGTCGACCACGCGGTGACCGGCGGGTTCAACGTCGTCGTCTGGATCGCGTTGATCGGCGGCGGGCTGTGGCTGGCATCGAAGGCGTACGAGAAGAACAAGACGACCGTCGCGGCGAACGCCAAGTCCGCGAAGGACAAGACTCGCAGCGAGCGGTACTCGCGGGCGACCGAATGGCAGCGGGCGACCCGGGCGGCCAAGCTGCCCGACGCCCGGCCTCCGGGTCCGCTGAAGCTGTCGCTGGACGGCACGGTGCGCGAAGCCGTGTCCGACGCCGACAGTGCCCGGCGGGCGATCCGCGACGTGCTCGCGGCGATCCCGGTCCGCATCGCCGAGGAAGCCCGCGCCCGCGCGAAGGCGCTGCGCCCGCCGGTCGAGCGGCTGTGCGAACCGGGGCGGTACTTCCAGGAAGAGGAAGACTGGGGCCGCTACAACGTCTGGTGGGGGCCGGAGCGCATCGGCACCCGTCCGACCCGCGAGGTGGTCGCGCAGGTCAAGGACGTGCTCGTATGGGCGGCCGCCCGGCGGAATCTGGTGTCGGACATCCATTCCGGAGCCGAGCGTCTGCTGGCGACACTCACCGGCTCGCTGGCCCAGCGGTTCCGGGACAGCCTGCAGACCCGCTACGGGCGGGCCGACGACGGTGCCGGGATCGCGGTCCTGCCGCCCGGCGAATGGGAATCCCTTCTCGGCGACCTGCACGCCGCGCTCGTCGCGGTCGCGGACGGGCTGGCCGCGCTCCCCCGGCCCAAGCTGCTTCCGCTCATGCACCGGCCCAAGGAAGCCCGGTTCAAGGACCACGTGTCGGGCGAGGCGATGGAGCAGGACCTCCGGGAGTTCCTCGCGGACACCGCCAAGCTGCGGGAGCGGGCGCTCACCGGGTCGTGGCCCGCGAAGTTCCGCTCCGGCTGGCAGCTGGACGGCGGGGTGCTGGACGGGTTCGTGACCGAGGAGATCCGCCGCCGGCTGGCCAGGGGCACCGAGGGGTTCCAGTGGGTCTCGCAGTGGAACACCGGCCAGCTCAACCACGGCGGCTTCGCGCGCGTCTATCTGGCTTACGTCACCATCGCTCTCGCCTATCTGACGGAGGTGCTCGGCAACATGGCCGACTACAAACGGGATTCCGCGCCGCAGTCCGGCCACCGCATCGAAATCGGCGGCGACGTGACGCACAGCAACTTCATTCTCAACAGCACGGTCCGGGACATCACGACCGTGCTGGCTCCGGTCGCCGGACGGGACGACCGGCTCGCCGAGGCGATCGAGGCGCTTTCGGCCGCGGTGCGCGAGGATCCGGATCTGCCGGAGGACGAGCGCGAGGAACTCCTCTACCACGTCAAGGACATCGCCGAGGCGGCCGCCGAACCCGGCGAGAAGCAGAAGCGCGGCCGGGCGAAGCTGGCGTTGAGCGCGGTGACCGAGGCCGCCAAGAGCGGGGCGCAGCTCGCGCAGACCGTCACCGCCTGGCACGACGTGCTGAGCAAGATGTTCTGACGCCGCGGGGTATCCCGGTCAGGGGCAGGCGGCGGGCTCGGCGGCGCGCCAGGATGGCCTGGTGAGCAACGGAAGCAACGAACTCGGCGGTTTCCTGCGCAGCCGTCGCGAGCGGTTGACGCCGGAGGCCGCGGGCATCGCGCCGGGCGGCACGCGGCGCGCCGTTCCCGGGTTGCGCCGGGAGGAACTGGCCGAGCTGGCCGGGGTCAGCGTCAGCTACTACACGCGGCTCGAACAAGGGGCCAGCAGCAGCGCCTCGGACGCGGTGATCGACGCGCTGGCCGCGGCCTTGCGGATGGATCCGGCCGAGCACGAGCATCTGCGGGCGCTCGCGACGCCGCGGCGGGCGGTTCGGCCGCGGTCCCGACGGACGAAACTCAGGCCCGCGGTGCGGAATTTGCTCGCGGCGATGCCCGCGATGCCGGCTGTGGTGGTCGATCACCGGGCCGATGTGCTGGCGTGGAACCGGCTCGGGCACGCCCTGCTGGCCGGGCACGTCGCGTTCGACGCGCCGGACGAGCGGATCCGCCCGAACATCGCGCGGATGCTGTTCCTCGACCCGCATCATCGCGCGCTGTACCGGGATTGGGCGGACAAGGCGTCGGTGACCGTCGCGGCGCTGCACCAGGCGGTCGCGCGGCATCGGGACGATCCGGTGCTGGAACAGCTGGTCGGGCGGCTGGCGGTGGAGAGCCCGGAGTTCGCGCGGATGTGGGCGAAGCGGCCGGTCCGGACCTGCTCGTACTACGTGCGCGAACTCGACCATCCAGTGGTCGGACGTCTGACGCTCGCGAACGAGACGGTCACGCTGCCGGACGACGATCAGCAGCTAGGCCTGTTCTACGCGCTGCCGGGCGCCGCGGACGCCGACGCGCTCGCGTTGCTGGCGCGGAGCTGTGCGGAAGCCTTGGCGAAGGAGAAGGTGCGATGAGAATTCTTGTGGTCGGCGGGGCCGGGACGATCGGAAAACGGCTGGTGCCGGAGCTGCGGTCGCGCGGGCATGACGTCGTGGTGGCCGGGCGGACGTCGGGCGAGGTGCGGGTCGACCTGGCCGAGCCGGAGACGATCGCGGCGATGTACCGCGAGGTCGGCGCGGTGGACGCGGTCGTGAGCATCGCCGCGCACGGCGCGTTGGACGAGTTCGCGAAGCTGACGTCGGCGGAGCTGCACGAGAACATGCGGGCCAAGTTCTACGGGCAGGTCGAGCTGGTCCTGCAGGGGCAGCATCGCGCGGCGGACGGCGCGTCGTTCACGCTGACGTCCGGGATTTTCGCCGACGAGGCGTGGCCGCACGTCACCGGCGGCGGGGTGATCAGCGGGGCGCTGCACAGTTTCGTGCTGTCGGCGGCGATCGAGCTGCCGCGCGGCATGCGGGTCAACGCAGTCAGCCCCACGATGGTCGGCGATTCGGCGGACGAGTTCGGCGGGCATTTCCCGGGGATGCGCCCGGTCCCGATGGACGAACTGGTGCGGCACTACGTGGACTGCGTCGAAGGAGACCGCACGGGGACGGTCGTGCGGGC
Source organism: Amycolatopsis sp. Poz14 (assembly GCF_006704225.1). NCBI lineage: Bacteria > Bacillati > Actinomycetota > Actinomycetes > Pseudonocardiales > Pseudonocardiaceae > Amycolatopsis > Amycolatopsis sp. Poz14. The sequence continues at coordinate 5,416,842 of NZ_JACLHD010000001.1, read as the reverse complement.
TTACGCTTGACCGCCTTCGGCAGGACTCTTACCTTTGACTCACCAGACATCGGATGTACTGCGCCGCCGGCCGATGTGCCCCTTTCGTTCCTGTTCGGAAAGGACACTCCGCGATGCCGGATTCCCGTGGTTTCCCGCGCCGTGCGGCGCTGCGCACGATCGCCGGGGCAGCCCTCGCTGTCCCGTTCTCGGCCGGGCCGCTGGCCCGTTTCGCCGCTGCCGCGAGTCCGTTGTGGCATCCCGATCCGGTGAAGGACGGGCTGAAGGCGTTCGAGGGCGTCGAAGCGGATCGGGGCGGTCTGCATCCGGGCCGGAAGTACGTGGTGGTGGAGGGGAATCACTACCGGTTCACCATCTGGCGCGACGACCGCGACACCACGGGCGGCGGGGATCGGCAGCGGACCGAGACGAAGGGCATGGTGCAGAACGGTTCCGCGTTGAAGATGCGCGACGGCGAGACGTGGACGCTGTCCTACGAGATGTTCATTCCGGCGAGCCTGCACGGCACGAGCCGGTTCACGCACATCTTCCAGACCAAGACCCCGGCGACGAACGACGGGCCGTGGGTGACGCTCGACCTGGTCCGGGACGGCGGCGTGGAGATGATTTCCGCTCGCGCGTACGCGAATCCGGGTTCGCCGTCGATCGCGGCGGCGAAGCTGGCTCCGTTGCGGGAGAAGTGGATCACGGTCGAGTGGACGCTCACGCCGGGCGAGGCGGGCGCGGCCGGGTGCGTGATCCGCAGCGGCGCCGGTGCGGGCGCGCCGATCGCCGCGCAGGGGCGCAAGACCGGGGTGAAGCTGCCGGACCAGGGCGACTACGTGCGGCCGAAGTGGGGCATCTACCGTTCGGTCGAGAGCGATCCGGCGGACATTCTCGACACGTACCTGCTGTTCCGGAACTACCGCGCGAACCGCGCGTAGCCCTGGAGTGCGGTGGTCCCGGTGCGGGACCGGGACCACCGGCTCAGGAGGATTTGGCGGGGGTTTCCGGGAGGAATTCCTCGTCCTTGGGCTTCTTCCGCCAGGCGGCGACGAGGCCGAGCGGGTCGGGGCGCAGCAGGGACGCGGCGGCGTAGAGGCTGACCACGACGACGATCGCGATGAACCACCAGTCGTAGAGCGCCTGCTCGCCGGTCGGGTAGTACACGAGCGTCACGAACACCGAGATCGCCACGATCGCCGACAGGTTCCGCCGTTCCCACGGGAACGCGGAGATCAGCACGAAGCCCCAGGTGAGGTACCAGGGCAGGGTCGGCGGCATGAGGATCGCGACGGCCAGCAGCGTGATCGCGGCGCGGTAGACGGCTTCCTTGCCGCCGCCGCGGGCGAGCCACCACTGGCGGACGCCGAACACGACGAGGCCGACCATCGCGATGGCGCGGGCGACGGTGACGAACGGCGAGGGCTGGACGTTGGCGATGATGTGGACGAGGTTGTAGACCGCCTCGCCGATGCCGCTGGGGAAGTTCAGCCAGTTGGTGATGAGCTGCGGGGCCTTGAGGCCGGACCACCAGCCGAGGTTGAGCGAGCCGAGCGAGAGCCAGGTGCCGACGACGAACACCGGCAGGAACAGCCCGACGGACGCGGCCCCGGCCTTGAAGAAGTTCTTCGTCTTCGACGGGCCCTTCATGTCCGCGGCCCACATCCAGACCATGAACGGGAGCGCGACGGCGGCGGTCGGCTTGATCAGCATGCCGATGGTGACGAGCACGACCGCGACGACGTGCTTGCGCTCGAGCGCGGCGAGCATGCCGATGGTGAGGAAGCCGAGCATCATCAGGTCGTTGTGCGGGCCGCCGAAGAGGTGGATGACCATCATCGGGCTGGCGACCGCGACCCAGAGCGCGACCGGGAGCTTCCCGCCGAGGTGCTTGACCAGGCGGGGCAGCGCCCACAGCGTCATGCCGAGCCCGACGAGCAGCACGACCCGGGTGAGGATGACGCCGGCGATCATGTGGTCCTGGGTGATCGCGACGATGCCCTTGGAGATCAGCAGGAACAGCGGCCCGTACGGGGCGGGCGTGGTCTGCCACAGCGGGTGCACGTTCTGCACGACGTTCGGCAGCACCGGCAGTTCGGCGGGGCCGTTGGCGTACGGGTCGAGCCCGTAGAGCAGCTGCGCGCCCTGGCCGAGGTAGGAGAAGACGTCGCGGGTGAACAGCGGCGGCGACACGATCAGCGGCGCCATCCAGCACAGCGCGGCGATCAGGATCGGCTTGCTGCCGATGCGCCCGGCGAGCGCGTAGCGGCCGAGCCGCACCCACGCCCACACGACGAGGCCGAAGCCGCTGTAGAGCAGCGCGTTGGCGAGCGCCCGGCCGTGGCCGTAGCGGACCCACGAGAGCGGGCCGTGGCCGAGGACGGGGTCGCGGATGAGGATGCCGCCGGCGCCGAGCGCGGCGAGCATGAGGAGGGCGCTTCCGACCGTGCCCATCGCGATGGTCCGGTAGGGGAAGCGCGCGGGCGTCAGGAACTGCCGGTCGAGAGTGCCGGCGTTCGGCTGCGCGTCGTCGGTAGTAGTGGCCATTTCGATCCAGAAGATTACCGGGTGCAGTCGGCTGGGCCCGCACGGGCTCCGGGCGCGGCCGGTTCGGCGCGCGCCCGGGGCGGGGCCGCGGTCAGCGTTCGGCCGCGGTCCGCTGCGCGGTGCCCCCGGGGAGCGCCGCGAGCAGCGACTTCGTGTACTCGTGCCGCGGTTCGAGCAGGACTTGTTCGACGGTACCCGTCTCGACGAGTTCGCCGCGGTACATCACCGCGACCCGGTCGGCGATGTTCCAGGCCAGGCCGAGGTCGTGGGTGATGACCAGCGCGGAGAGGCCGAGCCGGCGGCGCAGCCGGAGCAGCAGCGCGAGGATCTCGCCGCGCACGGACGCGTCGAGCGAGGCCACCGGTTCGTCGGCGAGCAGCAGGGACGGTTCGAGCGCGAGGGCTCCGGCGATGACGACGCGCTGGCGCTGGCCGCCGGACAGTTCGTGCGGGAGCCGGTCGAGGTATTTCCCCGGCGGGCGCAGTTCGGCGGATTCGAGCGCTTTGAGCACGACGTCGCGTTCGTTCGGCAGCCCGTGGATGCGGGGGCCTTCGGCGACCGCCTCGTAGACCGTGTGGGCCGGGTTCAGCGCGCTGGTCGGGTCCTGGAGCACGAGCTGGACTTCCCGCCGGTACGCGCGCAGCCCGGCTCCGGACGAGGGCACCGGCTTGCCCGCGTAGCGGACCGTGCCGGAGTCGGGTTTCTGCAGGCCGAGCAGGGTGCGGGCGAGGGTGGTCTTGCCGGAGCCGGACTGGCCGACCAGCGCGACGATCTCGTCCCGGCGGACCTCCAGGTCCACCCCGTTGACCGCGTGGATCCGCTTGCCCTTGCGGTCGCGGAACGACACGTGCAGGTTCTCGGCGGCGAGCAGCGGCGCGTCGTCGGAGCCAGCGCGTTCCTCCGGTTCCGGCGGCAGCGGCGTCACGGTGGCCGGGGCGTAGCGCGAGACCGGGTCGCCGACCGTCGGGAAGGCCGCGGCGAGCGCTTTGCTGTGGTCGTGCTGCGGCGAGGCCATCAGCTCGGCGCTGGGCCGTTCCTCGACGAGTTCGCCGTCGTACATCACCGCGATGCGCTCGCAGGTGGCGGCGAGCACGGACAGGTCGTGGCTGATCATGATCAGCCCGATGCCGCGTTCGGCGACCAGTTTCGACAGCACGGACAGCACCTGGGCCTGCACGATGACGTCGAGCGCGGTGGTCGGCTCGTCGGCGATCACCAGCCGCGGTTCGCAGGCCAGCGCCATCGCGATCATCACGCGCTGTTTCTGGCCGCCGGACAGTTCGTGCGGGTACGCGCCCGCCCGCGAGCGCGGCAGGTCGACCTGTTCGAGCAGTTCGGTGACACGGGCCTGCACCTGCGCTTCGGAGAGGGTCTTGCCCTCGGTCGCGTGCAGCCGGATTGGTTCGGCGATCTGCTCGCCGACGCGGCGGACCGGGTTGAGCGCGTGCATCGCGCCCTGGAACACGACCGACGCCTCGGCCCAGCGGACCGTGCGCAGCCGTCCCCAGCGCATGTCGTTGACGTTCTCGCCGTCGAGCAGGATCTCGCCGGTGATCTTCGCGCTGCGCGGCAGGAGCCGGAGCACGCTCATCGCGACGGTGGATTTGCCGGAGCCGGACTCCCCCGCGACGCCGAGCGTGCCGCCCGCGTCGAGGGTCAGGTCGACGCCGCGGACCGCGGGGACGTCGCCGCCGCCGGTGCGGTAGGTGACGCCGAGGTTTTTCAGTTCGAGCAGCGCGGTCACGAGTGCCGTCCTTTGAGCCGCGGGTTCAGCACGGTTTCCAGCCCGCGGCCGACGAGGGTGAACATCAGCACGACGAGCACGATCGCGATGCCCGGCGGGAGCAGGTTCCACCAGGCGCCGCGGGTGACCGCGCCGTTGTTGAGGGCGGTTTCGAGCATCGCGCCCCAGGAGATCGAGGTGGGGTCGCCGACGCCGAGGAACGAGAGGGTGGCGTCGGCGATGACCGCGTTGCCGACCACGAGCGTGGTGTTGGCGAGCACGAGCGGGGCGACGCCGGGCAGCACGTGCTTGGCGATCACGTGCAGGTGGCCGCCGCCGAGCGCGCGGGCGCGTTCGATGTAGGGGCGGCTTTCGATTGTGAGCGTCTGCGCGCGGACCAGCCGCGCGGTGCTCGGCCATGCGGTGACGCCGATGGCGAGCACGATCGTCCAGATCCCGCGCGGCAGCACGGCCGACAGCGCGATCGCCAGCACCAGCGACGGCAGCACCAGGAAGAAGTCGGTGAACCGCAGCAGGACCGCCGACACCCAGCCGCCGAAGTGCGCGGCGGTGATGCCGATCAGGGTGCCGATGAACACGCTGAGCACGGTCGCGCAGAACCCGACGAGCAGCGAGATCCTGGTGCCCCACAACGTCATCAGCAGCACGGAGCGGCCGTCGATGTCGGTGCCGAGCCAGAATTCGCCGTCCGGCGGGCTGAGCGGTTTTCCGGTGACGCGGGTGACGTCGAGCCCGCTGGGGTCGCTGATCAGCGGCAGCGCGACGGCGAGCAGCACGGTGAGCGCGAGCAGGAAAAGCCCGGTGAGCGCGGCTTTCTGGGTGGCGAACTCGTGCCAGGTGCGGGCGATTCCGGCGCGGCGGCGGCGCCACGCGATCGCGCGGGCGCTTTCGGCGGCGGGCGAGGCGGTGGTCATGCGGCACGCACCCTCGGGTCGAGCACGCGGTAGAGCAGCTCCGCGAACAGGTTCATCAGGACGACGGCGCTGGCGAGGACGATGAAAACCCCTTGCAGCACCGGCAGGTCCGGGCCGTGCAGCGCGTCGTAGGTAAGCTGGCCGAGTCCGGGCCAGCTGAACACCGCTTCCACGGTGACCGCTCCGGCGACCACCATGCCGAACTGCATGAAGATCAGCGTCACGGTGGGCAGCAGCGCGTTCGGGACCGCGTGCCGCCGCCGGACGAGGTCGTCGCGGAGGCCTTTCGCGCGGGCGGTGGTGAGGTAGTCGGCGTTCATTTCGCCGAGCAGCGACGAGCGCATCACCAGCATGTACTGCGCGTAGAACACCGCGAGCAGCGTCAGGCACGGCAGGATCAGGTGGTGCAGCACGTCGAGGCTCTGGGCGAAGAAGCCGGGTCCGGCGTCGGGCGAATGCATGCCGCGGCTGGGGAACAGGCCGTTGGTGGCGACGAGCAGCAGCAGGCCGAGCCAGAACTGCGGGACCGACCAGAGCGTCAGCGCGATCCCGGTCTGCGCGCGGTCGAAGAAGCTGTCGCGCTTCCACGCCGCGCGGATGCCGAGCCACAGCCCGAGCGCGACGGCCAGGATCGTCGCGCTGCCGACGAGCAGCACGGTCGGCCACAGCCGTTCGCCGATCATGTCCAGCACCGGACGGCGTTCGATGTAGGACTCGCCGAAGTCGCCTTGGAAGAGGCCGGCGAAGTAGTTCCCGAACTGCGCGAGGATCGGCTTGTCGATGCCGAGGCGTTCGCGCAGTTCGGCGATCTGGCCGGGGTCGGTCGGGCGTTCCCGGGCCATGAACGCGACCGGGTCGCCGGGCAGCAGGCGGAAGAGGAAGAACCCGAGGACGATCACCAGGAAGACGCTGGCGACCGCCTCGGCGATCTTGGTCAGGACGAACCGGAGGGTCCCGGTCCCGCCGCGGTGCTCGTCGGGGTCGGCGAGCACCGCGGCCTGGTCGGGCGCGAGGGTTTGGCTCACGGTCTGCTACTCCCGGTCGTCGGCGGACTTGCCGCGGCGGGACAGCGCGATGCCGCCGCCCACGAGCACGACGAGCACCACGGCACCGACGACGATCCACACCGTCGTGCCGGAGCCGCTGTCCGAGGAGGCCGCCGACGCGTCGGCCGGGACCGCGCCGTACACGCCCCAGTAGGCGGTCTGCTCGAGGATCGAGCCCTCGGGCTGCGGCTGCTTGCCGAAGGAGGAGAACTTGTCGGAGCGGTAGGCCTCGAGGGCGTCGTCGTAGTCGTAGACGACGTTCACGGCCTGGCTGTAGAGCCGCGCCTGGGCCTGCTTGACGTAGCCGGCGCGGACGGCCGGGTCGGTTTCGGCGAGCTGCTTGGCGTAGAGCGCGTCGTACTGCGGGTCGCAGAAGAACGTGTCGGTGGTGCCGCCCTTGCCTTCGGCGTTCGGCCGCGCGGCGCAGGTGTGCAGGGCCAGCGAGTAGTCCGGGTCCGGGTTGTTCGCGTAGCCGGAGATCGCGAGGTCGTAGTTGCCCGCGTTGGTGCGGTCGTTGAGCTCGTCGTCGGAGACGAGTTCCTGCTTCACCGAGATGCCGATGTCGTGCAGCCAGCCGGTGATGTACTGCGCGAGGCGCTGATCCTGGGCGCGGTTCGCGTGTCCGGTGAGGCGCAGTTCGAGGCGCGCGCCGCCGGGCGCGGTGCGGATGCCGTCCTGGCCCTTCGGGTAGCCGGCCGCGTCGAGCGCGGCGTTGGCGGCGGCGAGGTCGAACTTGCGCGCCTCCCCCGGCGCCGGGTCCCAGTGGTAGGCCGAGTAGATCGGCGGGACCACGCCGCCGCCGGGCTGGGCGTAGCCGCCCGCGACCTTGTCCACGATGGTCTTGATGTCGATCGACTGCGCGATCGCCTGGCGCAGCCGGATGTCCTTGAGCACCGGGTTGCCGTTGCCGATCGGCTTGTTCTCGGAGTTCTCGGCGCCGGGGTTGAGGTTGATCTCGTTGTAGCGGCGGCCGGGCGCCTTGTTCAGCGCGATGTTCGGCTGGCCCTTGAGCGCGTCGTACTGGGTCGGGGTGAGCCGGTTGATCACGTCGACCTCGCCCTGTTTGAGGGCGTTCACCGCGGCCTCGACGTCCTTGAACACCAGCAGCTGCAGTTCGTCGACCTTCGGCGCGCCGCGCCAGTAGTTCTTGTTGGCCTTGAACTTGACGTATTCGTTCTGCTTGTACTCGGTGATCTGGTAGGGCCCGTCGTCGACGCCGACGACCGGGATCGTGTCGGTCTTCGGGTCGCTCAGGTCCTTGATCTGCGACCACACGTGCTCGGGCACGATCGGGACGTCGAGCAGCGTCATCGACGACTGGACGGTCTTGGTCTTGATCACCAGCGTGGTGTCGTCCGGGGCCTTCACCGACTCGAAGCTCGCGACGTAGTTGCCGTTCGCGGTGCGCGCGGTGGAGTCGGTGAGCATCCGGTTGAAGGTGAACGCGGCGTCCTTCGCGGTGACCGGCTGCCCGTCGGACCACTTGGCGCCCTTGCGGATCTTGAACGTCCAGGTCAGCTTGTCCGGCGAGGTCGTCCACGATTCGGCGAGCGCCGGGGAGGCCTCGGCCTTGTCCTGCGACGGGATCGTCAGGAACTCGTAGATGAACCGGCCGACCTGGGTCGACGCGGCGAGCCCGGCGGTGAACGGGTTCAAGTGGTCGATACCAGTGGTCAGCGCGACCCGCAGCACCTTCGGCTGGGCCTGCTGTGGTGCCGCCTGTGCTGCCGCCGTCCCTGCCAGCGGCAGAATCGCCAGCGTTCCCGCCATCACGACACCGAAAACGCGGCGCAACCCGTGCCGCCCGTGCTTATTTCGCACTTGAGAACCACCCCATCGTCAATCCCCGACCCCAGAGACGAAAAGTAACCACATACGGCGGGAAGTGCGCAATATGTGACGGCGCCGCTGCGTGTCCGATCGTTATGGTCGCGGGGCGGATCACTAGAGTGCCCGGCATGCGGATCCTGATCTCGGCCGACATGGAAGGCGCCACGGGGGTCACCTGGACCGACGACGTCGTGCCCGGGAGCCCGCAGTGGCAGCGGTTCCGGGGCATGTTCACCGGCGACGTCAACGCGGTGCTGGCCGGCCTGTACGCGGCGGGCGCGACCGACGTGCTCGTCAACGAGGCGCACTCGTCGCAGCGCAACCTGCTGCTGGAAGACCTCGACGAACGCGCGCGGATGCTGACCGGGCGGCACAAGCCGCTGTCGATGATGCAGGGCATCGATTCCGGTGTGGACGGTGTGGTGTTCCTCGGCTACCACGCCGGGGCCGGGTTCGACGGCGTCCTGTCGCACACGTACCTGGAAAACCAGATCACCGGCGTGTGGCTGGACGACGTCCCGGCGAGCGAGGGCAGGCTGAACGCCGCGATGGCCGGCGAGTACGGCGTGCCGGTGCTGCTGGTCAGCGGCGACGACCAGACCTGCGAGGACGCGCGCGACTACGCGCCGGACGCGGAACTGGTGCAGGTCAAGGAATGCGTGAGCCGGTACGCGGCGATCTGCCTGCCGCCGGCGCGCACCGCGCGGCTGCTGGAAACCGGCGCGCGCGAGGCGATGGGGCTGGCCGGGCGGACCGAGCGGACGCCGGGGCGGCACCGGATCGAGGTCGAGTTCGACGCGAGCCATCTGGCGCAGGCGACCGCGGTCATCCCGACCGTGGAGCAGACCGGGACGCGCCGGGTCGCGTTCGAGGCGCCGAGCATGACCGAGGCGATGAAGGCGTTCAAGGTGGTCACGGCCATCGCGGCAGGGGCGGTGCAGGGCATTTATGGCTGAGGTCGACGTGGTTTCGCTGTGCGCGGACCTGATCCGGTTCGACACCACCAACTACGGCGGCGGGGAGGCGGCGGGCGAACGGCTCGCCGCCGAGTACGTCGCGGAATTCCTTGACCGGCACGGGGTTCCGTCCCGGATTCTGGAGCCCGAGCCGCAGCGGTCGAACGTGATCGCGCGGATCCCGGGCACCGATCCGACGCTGCCCGCGCTGCTCGTGCAGGGGCATCTGGACGTGGTGCCCGCGCGCGCCGCCGATTGGTCTGTACCGCCGTTTTCCGGCGAGGTGCGCGACGGGTTCCTGTGGGGCCGGGGCGCGGTCGACATGAAGGATTTCTGCGCGATGGTGCTGTCCGCCGTCGCGTCCGGGCTGGCGCCGCGGCGGGATCTCGTGCTGGCGTTCGTCGCCGACGAGGAGGACCGCGGCGACTACGGCGCGCACTGGCTGGTCAAGGAGCACGCGGACCTGTTCGAGGGCTGCGCGGCGGCGATCAGCGAGTCCGGCGGGTACAGCTATCACGTGCCCGCCGCGGACGGCCGGAAGGTGCGGCTGTACCCGGTCGGGACGGCCGAGCGCGGCACCGCGCACCTGCGGCTCACCGCGAACGGGCGGGCCGGGCACGGGTCGCGGCCGAACGCGGAGAACGCGGTCGTGCGGCTGGTCGGGGCGTTGCAGCGGATCGCGGACCACCGCTGGCCGGTGCAGCTGACGCCGACGGTGCGGGCGTTCCTGGAGCGGACCGGCGCGGCGCTGGGCGTGCCGGTGGACCTGTCGTCGGGCGACGCGGTCGACGAAACCGTGGCGCGGCTGGGGGCGGCCGGGTCGCTGGTGGTGCCGACGGTGCGCAACAGCACCACGCCGACGATGCTCGAGGCGGGGTACAAGGTGAACGTGATCCCGTCGACGGCGACCGCGCAGGTCGACGTCCGGGTGCTGCCCGGGACCGAGGACGACCTGTTCGCGGTGGTGGATTCGCTGCTGGGCGAGGGTGTGACGCGGGAATTCGTGGCGCATCAGCCGCCGGTGCAGGCTCCGGTCGATTCGCCGTGGTTCGACGCGATGGCCGAGGCGCTGCGGGCGGAGGACCCGGAGGCGGTCGTGGTGCCGTACTGCATGGGCGGCGGGACGGACGCGAAAGCGTTCAGCCAGCTGGGGATGGCGTGCTACGGCTTCGCTCCCCTGGCGCTGCCGGAAGGCTTCCCGTACCGGGCGATGGCGCACGGCGTGGACGAGCGGGTGCCGGTGGACGGGCTGCGGTTCGGGACGCGGGTGCTGACGCGGTTCCTGGAGTCGTGCTGAGCGGTCAGGCGTCGACGCGCCGGATCGTCGCCAGCCAGGCGGGAAGCCCGTCCGGGGCGAACCGGGCGACGATCCGGCTGTCGCGCAGGGTTTCCAGCTGCCAGCCGGTTTCGCGCTGGAACGGAGCTTCGAGTTCGGCGCGGGCGACCGGGTGCGGTCCGGCGTCCCCGTCGGTTTCGCGGAAGCACAGGATGTGCAGCCTCGCGCCCGGTTCGGTGACGGACGCGAGGCTGGCGACGTAGCTCTGGCGTTCTTGGGCGTCGAAGGTGTGGAACAGGCCGCAGTCGAGGACGGTGTCGAAGGTCTGGTCCACAGTGGACAGCCGGAAGGCGTCGCCGACCGCGAACTCGACGGCGATCCCCCTGCTGCGGGCCTTCTCTTTCGCTTGCGCGACAGCGGTTTCCGCGACGTCGATGCCCACAATGGACAGTCCGGTCGCGGCGAGGTGCAGCGCGTTCTCGCCGGTTCCGCAGCCGGCGTCGAGGACCGTGCCGCGGAACGCGCCCTCCGCGGCGAGCTCGACGATCGCCGGTTGCGGGCGGCCGAGATCCCACGGCGCCGGACCGTCCTGATAGGACTCGTCCCACGGACGCCCGGACGCGCGTTCGTGGCTGGTCGCGGGACGGTCCTCGGGCATCAGCGGGCGAACTCCGCCCACCAGCGGCTGTCGCGGACCCGTTCCAGCGAGGCGAGGGTGACGCCGTCGCGGGCGAAGGATTCGACCTCGGCCTTGCTGAGCGGCCACGGCGGTCCGGACCAGGTGGAGAGGTCGATGCTTTCCTCGGCGACGGCTCCGACGACGAGCGTTCCGCCCGGGGCGACGAACCCGGACACCGAGGCGATGGCCGGGTCGTGGACGTCCTTGGGCATCGACTGGACGGTCATGATCTCCACGACCAGGTCGAAGGCGTAGTGGAATTCCGCGGGCGGGGTGAGCAGGTCCGCGGTGCGGTAGGAGACGACGGTGTCGGGGAAGCGGTTGAGCACGGCTTTGATCGCGCTGGGCGAGACGTCGAAGGCGGACGTCTCGTATCCGGCGGCGGCGAGGAGTTCGGCGTCGTCGGCCATGCCGCAGCCGACGACGAGCGCGCGACGCCCGTTGCCGGGCCGCCCGGCGATCCAGGCGGCGAGTTCCGGCGAGGGCTCGCCGCGGTACCACGGCAGGACGGCCTCGCCCGCTTCCGCCGCGGCGTAGAGGGGCCCGAACCACCCGGTGGGGTCGCCGTTGGCGAGGGCGAGTCCGGCCCGGCGGCGGGCTTCCTCGTCGGGATCGATGGCGTCGTCTGGCATGGACTCTGTTATACCCGCCGGGCCTGGGCGCCGGTGCGCTCGACTGGCCGAGTGCCGATGGCTTCTCCACCTGGCCCGGATGTTGCGTGTGGTTGCCGGTCCGGCCGCTCGGCTGGCTGTGAAGGGGTCCTTGAGGGAATCTGATTCTCTCAAGGAGGCCTTCACAGACCTCGGGCTCGCCGACGGCAGTCTCGCCGACGGCGCCGAGTCTCCGCCTCGCCGACCGCGCCAAGGCTCCGCCTCGTTAGCCGCCCTGCCTCGTTAGCCGCCTCGCCCCGCGCCTCCGCCTCGTTGGCCGCCTCGGGCCTGCGCCTCGCCTGCCGCCCCAACGCGGCATTGGGTGCATGCGACGAGCCCAATGGGGTTTTGTCACTAGCGAGGGCTGCGTCAGCGAGCCCGCCCACCGACTGCACGCGAGCGGTGCGTGAGGGTTCCCCTCACGGAATCTGATTCCGTGAGGGGAACCCTCACGCACCTCCCCTGCGCCTGCCGGGGCAGCCGGATGGGGAGAGTTCCGCGCATCCGCACTCGCTACGCGCGAGATGCACCCAATGCCGCATTGGGTGCATCTGACGCACCCAATGCGGCGTTCGGTGCGTGGCACACACCCCATGCCGCATCGGGGCCGGGAGGGGCGGGGTGGTCACCCGAACGCCGCGTCGGGGCGGTTCCGCCCGGGCGGACACCCCGTTTGCCGTAGCGGCGCGGCCCGGGCGGGGCGAGCGTCCGGTTGTCGCATCGGGGTGCCCCGGGGCCGGGCCGACACCCGGTTGCCGTAGCGGAGCCGGGAAGGGTTGTCCGTTTCCGGTCAGGTTTGCGGGGCGGCCTTGACATCGATGTCACCCGCGCGTTGAGCTTCCGGCACCCCGGGATTTCGCGAAGTCCCGGGCCCCCGATCCCCTGACGAACTGGGAGCAATGATGCCCCGAAGCGCCAGACCGTTGCATGCCGTGCTCGTCGCGGCGGTGGCGGCTGCGGGCTTGGTCGTCCTGCCCGCCGCGGCCGGTGCCGCGCCGGGCGAGGCCGCCCCGCCGGACTTCGTTTCTTCGTTCGAGCCGAACGACCCGCAACCGATCCAGGACGCTGTCGACACCGATGCCGCCGGGAAGCCGCGGGCTTCGGGTGTGGACGGCGCGAACGGGACCGCGATCCCCGGCGACATCCGGGGCAAGGTCACCGACATCAGCGCTACCAGCGAGAACACCGGCGGCGGCGAGGTCGCCGCGAACCTGATCGACGGCAGCACCGGCACGAAGTGGCTGTCGTGGGATCCGACCGCGTCGGTGACGTTCACGCTGTCGGAGCCGACGAAGATCACGCATTACGCGGTGTCCTCGGCGAACGACGCGCCCGGCCGCGATCCGCGGGACTGGACGCTGCGCGGTTCGAACGACGGCCAGCAGTGGACCGATCTGGACAAGCAGGCGGGCCAGTCGTTCGACAAGCGGTTCCAGCAGAACGACTACAAGCTGTCCGCGCCGAGCGACGCGTACCGCTATTACCGGCTGGATGTCACGCGCAACAACGGCGACGACATCATGCAGTTCTCGGAGCTGCTGCTGGCCAACGACGATCCGGCCCCGCCGCCGTTGCCGAACATGCGCAGCGTCGTGGATTCGGGCCCGAGCCAGGGCTACACGAACAAGAACCGGGTCGGGTTCACCGGCAAGAAGGCGTTCCGGTACTCCGGCAGCCAGCCCAAGGCCGGGCACGGGTATTCCTACAACAAGGTCTACGACGTCGATCTCCCGGTGACGGAGACGAGCGAGCTGTCGTACAAGGTGCAGCCGCAGTTCGTCGAGGGCGATCTGAAGTACCCGAGCACGAACGTCGCGGTCGACCTCGACTTCACCGACGGCACGCATCTGCGCGATCTCGGCGCGACCGACCAGTACGGGTTCCCGCTGACGCCGGAGGGCCAGGGCGCGAGCAAGGTCCTCTACGCGAACCAGTGGAACCTGGTGCGGTCGGCGATCGGGCGGGTCGCGGCGGGCAAGACGATCGACCGGATCGCGATCGGCTACGACAACCCGGACGGGCCGGCGCAGTTCGCGGGCTGGCTGGACGACCTGAAAATCTCGGCGACGCCGACTCCCCCGGCCAGCACTCGGCCCAGCGACAACGTGCTCACCACTCGCGGCACCATGGCGAACGGCACGTTCTCGCGCGGCAACAACTTCCCGGCGACCGCGGTGCCGCACGGCTTCAACTTCTGGACGCCGGTGACCGACGCGGGTTCGGCGAGCTGGCTGTACAACTACCATTCGCAGAACAACGCGGACAATCTCCCGCAGCTGCAGGCGTTCAGCGTGAGCCACGAGCCGAGCCCGTGGATGGGCGACCGGCAGAGTTTCCAGGTGATGCCGTCGGCGGCGAGCGGGGTGCCGGACGCGAACCGCGACAAGCGGGCGCTGCCGTTCGCGCACGACAACGAGGTGGCGCGGGCGCATTACTACGGCGTCACGTTCCAGAACGGGATCAAGACCGAGATCGCGCCGACCGATCACGCGGCGATGATGCGGTTCTCCTTCCCGGGCGCTGATTCCAGCCTGATCTTCGACAACGTCAACAACTCCGGCGGGCTCACGCTCGACCCGGCGCACGGCACGCTCAGCGGGTATTCCGACGCGAAGAGCGGGCTGTCGGCGGGCGCCGGGCGGATGTTCGTCTACGCGACGTTCGACAAGCCCGTCACGACCGGCGGCAAGCTGACCGGGCAGAACCGCGACAACGTGACCGGCTATCTGCGGTTCGACGCGGGCGCGGACAAGACGGTGACGATGCGGATCGCGACGTCGCTGATCAGCGTGGACCAGGCGAAGAAGAACCTGGAGCAGGAGATCGCCCCGAACGCCGGGTTCGACTCGGTGCGGGACGCGGCTCAGCGGGCGTGGGACAAGCAGCTCGGCGTGATCGAGGTCGAGGGCGCGTCGAAGGACCAGCTGGAGACGTTGTATTCCAACCTGTACCGGCTGTTCCTGTACCCGAACGAGGGTTTCGAGAACGTCGGCACGAAGGAGGCGCCGAAGTACCGGTATGCGAGCCCGGTTTCGCCGAAGGCGGGCCCGGACACCGCGACGCAGACCGGGTCGAAGGTCGTCGACGGGCAGACGTATGTGAACAACGGGTTCTGGGACACCTACCGCACGACGTGGCCGGCGTATTCGCTGCTCACGCCGGACATGGCGGGCAAGATGGTGGACGGTTTCGTGCAGCAGTACCGCGACGGCGGCTGGATCGCGCGCTGGTCCTCCCCCGGTTACGCGGACCTGATGACCGGGACGAGCTCGGATGTCGCGTTCGCCGACGCCTACCAGAAGGGCGTGACGAACTTCGACGTCAAGGCGGCCTATGACGCGGCGCTGAAGAACGCGACGGTGACGCCGCCGAACTCGGCGGTCGGCCGCAAGGGTCTGGACCAGTCGATTTTCCTCGGGTACACGCCGAATTCGACCGGCGAGGGCTTCTCGTGGGCGATCGAGGGCTACGTCAACGACTTCGGCATCGCGAACCTGTCGAAGAAGCTGTACGACCAGGCCGCGGCGAACGATCCGCGCAAGGCGGAGTACCTGGAGAACTACCAGTACTTCACCAGCCGGGCGCAGCAGTACGTGAACCTGTTCGACCCGAGCACCGGGTTCTTCCAGGGCAAGGACGCGAGCGGGAAGTTCACGAAGGCCAAGGCCGATTACGACCCGCGCCAGTGGGGCGGGGACTACACCGAGACCGACGGCTGGAACATGGCCTTCACCGTGCCGCAGGACGGGCAGGGGCTGGCGAATCTCTACGGCGGTAAGGACAAGCTGGGCGCCAAGCTCGACCAGTTCTTCGCCGACCAGGAGACGGCGAATTTCCCGGGCAGCTACGGCGGCGTGATCCACGAGATGCGGGAGGCGCGGGACGTGCGGATGGGCCAGTACGGCCACTCCAACCAGCCTTCGCACCACATCCTCTACATGTACGACTACGCGGGCCAGCCGGCGAAGACGCAGGCGAAGGTGCGCGAAGCGGTGTCGCGGCTGTACACCGGCAGCGAATTGGGCCAGGGCTACGCGGGCGACGAGGACAACGGCGAGATGTCCGCGTGGTACGTGTTCAGCTCGCTGGGCTTCTACCCGCTGCAGATGGGCAGCCCGGATTACGCGATCGGGTCGCCGCTGTTCACCAAGGCGACCGTGCACCTGCCCGGCGGGGACCTGGTGATCAACGCGCCGAAGAACTCGGCGAAGAACGTCTACGTCCAGGGCCTGAAGGTCAACGGGAAGAACTGGACGTCGACCTCGCTGCCGCACGACGTGCTCGCGCACGGCGCCACGCTCGACTTCGACATGGGCCCGAACCCGTCGACGTGGGGCACCGGCGCGGGCGACGCGCCGAAGTCGATCACCACGGGCGACGCGGCGCCGACGCCGCTGCACGACGAGACCGGGCCGGGGCTGGGCACGCTGTCCACTTCGGACGGTTCGGACGCGTCGGCGTTGCTGGACAACACCTCGCGCACGCAGGCGAAGGTGACCGGTGCGGTGCAGTACCAGCTGAAGTCGACCGACGAGGCGGTCACGCACTACACGCTCACCTCCGGCACCGGGGCGGGCGACGCGAAGAGCTGGACGCTGAAGGGTTCGTACGACGGGAAGAACTGGACGGTCGCCGATCAGCAGACCGACCAGTCGTTCCAGTGGCGGCAGCAGACCCGGGCGTTCGCGGTGAAGAACCCGGCGCATTACGCCTACTACCGGCTGGAGGTCACCGCGACCACCGGCGGTCCGGCGACGCTGGCGGAGTTCGAGCTGCTGGGCCGTCCGGACGCGTCGTGCACCAAGACGCTGACGGGTGTGCAGAACGGCCCGCTGACCGTGTCGAGCGGCGTGGTGTGCTTGAACGGCGCGACGGTGTCGGGTCCGGTGAACGTGGCGCGCGGCGCTTCGCTGATCGTGCGCGGCGGCCAGATCACCGGCCCGCTCGCGGCGGCCGGCGCGGCGCAGGTCGTGCTGAACCGGACGAAGGTGGCCGGTCCGGTGTCGATCACCGGCAGCACGGGTCCGGTATCGATCGAGCTGACCGACATCTCGGGCCCGGTGAACCTGACCGGGAACCAGGGGCCGCTGATCACGAGCAGCACCGTGGGCGGGCCGCT
Organism: Amycolatopsis sp. Poz14; assembly: GCF_006704225.1. Taxonomy (NCBI): domain Bacteria; kingdom Bacillati; phylum Actinomycetota; class Actinomycetes; order Pseudonocardiales; family Pseudonocardiaceae; genus Amycolatopsis; species Amycolatopsis sp. Poz14. Next base: position 5,400,099 of record NZ_JACLHD010000001.1, on the reverse strand, counting down.
GGCCTGCACGGGCAACTCCCCCGCCCCGACCGACCACGACCTCGCCAACACCGTCCGCGGCCCGTCCGCCGGGCAGTGCGCGCAGTTGTGATCGGCTGATTTCCCCAGTCGCAGGCCAGGTCGCCCGGATCCGTTCCGGGCGCCTGGCCTGCGGCGCGTCCGGCTACTTGTCCGGGCAGTCGGCTTCGGTCCAGGCCGCGGTCAGGTCGCGGCTGACGACGGTGAGCGATCCGGCGAGGAAGCCGATCTCGTGACTGCAGCCGTGGTCGTGGGGCAGGATCTCGTCCAGGGTGACCGCGCCGAAGCCGGTCCAGTCGGCCGGGTCGTGGGTGAGGGTGCGGAGGTCCGCGTAGCGGATGCTCAGGTCTTCATCGTGTTTCCAGCAGTTGTGGCGGAAGCCGAGTTGCAGCCAGTCCTCGCCGTCCGTGGTTCCGCGCAGGAGGGTGTCGAGCACGAGGTCTTTGACGCACCTCTTGCCGGGGAAGTCGTAGTGGTCCGGGTCGGCGGCGAACGCCCGGGCGCCGGGCGGGAGCTCGGGCGAGAGCGCGGGCAGCAGCCGGAGATACGCCTGGGGGTCGAGGTAGTTGCCCGTCCCGGTCGCTTCCACCCTGACGTGTTTCATCGCCGCACCAGCTTATTCGGTGGCTCGCCCGCCCGAAGCCGTGGGAGCGTCGCGTCATGGAGATCACCTACGCCTGGCGAGCCGACCTCGCCGACGCGCAGCTCGTCGCTCTCACCGAAGCGCACGGCGGAGACGCGGAACCCGGCTGGTGGGACCGAGCGAGGCAGCACAGTCTCGGCTGGGTCAGCGCTCACGACGGCGATCAGCTGGTCGGCTTCGCGAACCTGGCCTGGGACGGCGCCGACCACGCGTTCCTCCTCGACCCGAAGGTGCACGCGGACTGGCAGCACCGCGGCATCGGCACCGAACTCGTCCGCCGGGCGCGGGATGCCGCGAGGGACGCGGGCTGCGAGTGGCTGCACGTCGACTTCGAACCGCGCCTGCGCCCGTTCTACTTCGATGCCTGCGGGTTCACCTCCACTGACGCGGGGTTGATCCGGCTCACCGCGAGCTGATCCGGCACGGCCGGTGCGGGAGCGATTACCGTGGGGGCGTGACCACGGCTGCGTTCTTCTCCTCGTTCGAAGCGGGCGATCCGCAGCCGGTCGCGGGGGCGCGGGTGGACAGCGGGCCGGGGCAGTCGCCGACCGCGAAGACCGGCGTGGGGTTCACCGGGGCGAAAGCCTTGCGCTACCGGGCCGGGCCGCCGGCCGTGTTGTTCGAGGTGGACATTCCGGTCACTGACCACAGTGCACTGTCGTATGTGGTCTTCCCCGCCTCCGACGGTCCGGTGCCGAGTTACCGCAGCACGCGGGTCGCGCTCGATGTCGAGTTCGACGACGGCAGCCGCGCAGGGTTCTCCCCCGACGAGAAAGCGCTCTACGTCGACCAGTGGAACCTGGTGCGCCGTCCGCTGAACGCGTTCGCCGGACGGCGGGTGCGGCGGATCCTGCTGACGACCGCGTTCGACGGCGACGGAACGGGCTGGCTGGACGACGTCCGGATCGCCGAGTATCCGCCGGAGCGCAAAGATCCAGTCGACTGGGTTCGCACGACGCGCGGCACGCATTCCAGCAACGAGTTCTCGCGCGGCAACACCTTCCCGGCCACCGCGGTCCCGCACGGGTTCAACTTCTGGACCCCGGTCACCGACGCGCGGGCGCTGAACTGGTTCTACTCCTACCACCGGCACAACGACGAGCGGAACGAGCCGCGGCTGCAGGCGTTCGGGCTCAGCCACCAGCCGAGTCCGTGGATGGGCGACCGGCACACCTTCCACCTCATGCCCGGCTCCGGACCGGTCGAGCCGGACCGCGGGCGGCGTTCGCTGGCGTTCAGCCACGACGACGAGACCGACCGGCCGCACCATTACCGCGTCCGGTTCCGCGGCGGCATCACCGCCGAGGTCGCGCCGGCCGAGCACGCGGCGATGTTCCGGTTCGCGTTCCCGGCCGAACGCGGCTGGGTGCTGTTCGACAACGCCCGCAACCGCGGCGGTGTCCGGATCGACGCCGAGCGCGGGATCGTCACCGGGCACACGTGGGTGCGGAGCGGGCTGTCGACCGGCGCGCGGCGGATGTTCGTCTACGCCGAAGCTGACCAGCGGCCGTCGGGCGGCGGGCGGATCCGGCGGCCGTTCTGGCGGACGGTGACCGGCAGCCTGGAGTTCGCCGAGCCCGAGGTGACGCTGCGGATCGCGACGTCGCTGATCAGCCTGGCGCAGGCGAAACGCAATCTGGCGCTGGAAATCCCGGCGGGCACGACGTTCGACCAGGTCCGGGACCGGGCGCGGGAACGCTGGCAGGAGGTGCTCGGCCGGGTCGAGCTGGAGGGCGCGTCCAAGGACGAGCTCACCACTTTCTACTCGTGTCTCTACCGCCTGTTCCTGTATCCGAACGTCGCGCACGAGAACACGCCGCGCGGCATCCGGCACGCGAGCCCGGTCGTGCGGAGCTTCCGGCCGAGCACGCGGCGGCGCACCGGCGCGAAAGTCGTCGACGGCGAGTTGTACGTCAACAACGGCTTCTGGGATACCTACCGCACCGCCTGGCCCGCGTACGCGCTGCTCGCGCCGCGCCAGTGCGGCCGGATGATCGACGGTTTCGTGCAGCAGTACCGCGAAGGCGGCTGGATCGCCCGCTGGTCCTCCCCCGGCTACGCCGACCTGATGACCGGCACCAGCTCCGACGTCGCGTTCGCCGACGCGTACCTGAAGGGCGTCACGAACTTCGACGTCGAGGCCGCCTACGACGCCGCGCTCAAGAACGCCACCGTCGCCCCGCCGCGCAAAGGCGTGGGCCGCAAGGGTCTCGACCGCTCCCCGTTCCTCGGCTACACGCCGACCTCGACGCGCGGCGGCCTGTCCTGGGCGCTCGAAGGCTGTCTCAACGACTTCGGCCTCGCCAACCTGTCCGACGCGCTCGCCCGGGAAAGCAGCGGCGCGCGGGCCCGCCGGTTCGCCGACAACGCCGTCTACTTCCGCCAGCGCGCCCAGCACTACGCCAACCACTTCGACGCGCGGACCGGCTTCTTCCAGGGCCGCACCCTCGACGGCGGCTGGCGGCACGCGGCCGAAGGATTCGACCCCACGGCGTGGGGCCCGGACTACGTGGAGACCAACGCCTGGAACACCGCGTTCTCCGTGCCGCACGACGGTCCCGGTCTCGCCGCGCTCCACGGCGGCCCGGCGGGTCTCGAGGCGAAACTCGACGAGTTCTTCCGGCTCCCGGAAACCGGCCAGGGCGGCCGGATCCACGAGATGACCGAGGCCCGCGACGTGCGGATGGGCCAATACGGGCATTCCAACCAGCCCTCGCACCACATCCCGTTCGTCTACGCCTTCGCCGGGGCGCAGGGGAAACTGCAGCGGACCGTCCGCGAGGTGCTGCGCCGGCTGTACGTCGGCAGCGAGCTCGGCCAGGGCTATCCCGGGGACGAGGACAACGGCGAAATGTCGGCCTGGTATGTCTTCACCGCCCTCGGTCTCTACCCGCTGGCCGTCGGCAGCCCGCGGTACGCGGCGTGCGCGCCGCTGTTCCGCTCCGCCACCGTGCACCTCGACAACGGAAAGGACCTGGTGATCCGAGCACCCCGCGCCGCGACCGCCGACAGCGCGGCCGACACGCCGTACGTGCACGGCCTGACTGTCGACGGCGAACCGCACCCTTCGGCCACCCTCGCGCACGCGGTCCTCGCGCGCGGCGCCGTGCTGGAGTTCGACGTCCGCGCCGAACCCGGCGACTGGGGCACGGAGCCGGTCGCCCCGGCCGCCCCCGCGCCGCTGCGCGACCTCGCCGTCCGCACTGTCCACGGCGTTCTGGCGGACAACACCAGCCGCACCCAAGCCGTCTTCCGCACGCCCAGGCCGACCATCGCGTTCGCCGTCGAAGGCGAGCCGCGCGAGGTCGTCCTCTACACGCTCACCTCCGGCAGCCGCGCGGGCGATCCGAAGGACTGGGTGCTCGAAGGCTCCGACGACGGGCGCCAGTGGCGGGCCCTGGACGAACGCTCCGGCGAGGTGTTCCGGTGGCGGCGCCAGATCCGGCCGTTCGTGCTCGCCGAACCCGCCGCGTGCCGGCACTACCGGCTGCGGGTCCGCGCCTCGACCCGGCGGCACGTCGCCCTCGCCCAGTGGGAGCTGCTCGCCCGATGATCACCGACGTGCGCAACGCCTTCCTCGACCGGCTGGCGGCGGCCGACCCCGGGCTCGTCCGGCTGCGGCTCGCCGCGTCCGCGGTGCTCGGCATCGTCATCGCGGTCCTCGCGATGCTGCCGCTGCATTTCCCGCTCACCACGACGCTCGTCGCGGCCATCGCGGCGATGATGAGCGCGTTCACCGTCAACGACGCCACCAGCGGCGGCCAGGCCGTCACGCTGCTGCTCGCGCTCGTGGTCGGGGCCGCGTCGATCACCGCCGCGTGCTTCGGCTCCGCGTACGCGCCCGCGGACAGCGTCGTGTTCGTGCTGCTGATCTTCGTCGCGGTGTACGTGCAGCGGTTCGGCGCCCGCGGCATCGCGCTCGGGTCGATGGCGTTCTTCTTGTTCTTCTTCCCGATGTTCCTGCAGGCGCACCTCGCGCAGGTGCCGCACCTGCTGCTCGCGCTGGCGATCGGGGTCGCGGCGAACGCCGTCGTGCGGTTCCTTCTCTTGCGCCGCAACGCCGAAAGCGAGCTGATCCGCTACCGGCAGGCGTTCCGGGCCCGGCTCGGCGCGGCGGTGCGGGCGACCGAGGCGTACATCTCGTCCGGCGGCTCGGACCGCAGCGACCGGCAGATCCGCACGTCGGTGGAGCGGCTGCACGAGGTGGTCCTGCTGATCGAGGACCACGCTCCCGACGTGGTCGACGACCGCCGCGCCGACCAGCTGCGCCGCCGGGTGATCGAGGTCGAACTGGCCGTGCAGTGGCTGGTGATCACCGTGCGCCGGACCTGCTCGCAGCCGCTGCCCGAGGGTGTCGCGGACGATCTCGTGGCCCGGCTGTCCCGGTTCCGGTCGCTGATGGAACGCGACCCGCGCGACCTGCCGCTGATCAGCGAGACCGGCGAGTACAGCCGGATGCTCGTGGAAGGCAGCCGGATCGACGAACGCGCGCACCCCGGCGACGGCGTCCGCCGCGCGATCGCCGAACTGGCCGTCGCGGACGACCGAGCGCAGCGGATCGCCAGCCTGCAGTCCGAAGTGGACTTCTCCGTCGGGGAGGACGAGGACGACGAACCGACCAAGGCGTTCGCCTACGACAACCAGACCCGCGGCGCGATCCAGGCCGTGCTCGGCGGCGGGCTCGCCGTGCTGGCCGGGCAGCTGATCTCGCCGCAGCGCTGGTACTGGGCGGTGCTGACGGTGTTCGTCGTGTTCATCGGCACCTCCAGCGCGGGCGCGCGGTTCGTGAAAGGCATGCGCCGCACCGGAGGGACCCTGCTGGGCATCGTCGGCGGCGTCGCGCTGGCGCTGCTGGTCAGCGGGAACACCCCGGCGATCCTCGCGCTGCTGCTGGTCTGCGTGTTCGGCATGGTCTACACCGCGCGGGTTTCGCAGTTCCTGATGGCGTTCTTCGTGACCAGCATGCTCGGCTTGCTCTACAGCCTGCTCGGCACGTTCAGCATCGAGGTGCTGTGGATCCGGGTCGCCGAAACCGCGGTCGGCGCGGCGTGCGGGCTGCTCGCCGCCGTGGTGGTGCTGCCGGTCCGCACGCGCGCGGTGATGCTGGACGACATCGCGATCGCGCTCGACGAACTGCACGAGTTCATCGAGTCAGCCGCGACCCTGCTCTCCGGCCGGGAGAACGTGAACATCATCGAAATGTCCCGCGACCTCGACCGCGCGGTCGAACAGGTGCGGCTGACCATCGAACCGCTCACCCACCCGATCAACCTGCGCAGCGCCCGCCGCGACTACGGCTGGCACGTGCTGACCACGTTGGAGGGCATCGCCTTCCGCGCCCGGCACGTGGCCGCCCGCGCGCAGCCAGGCCAGCTCGCCGGCCCGGTCTCGGAACGGCTGGACCAGTTCGCCGGCCGGATCATCGCGAACGTCGACCTCGTGCACGAGGCGGTCAGCAACCCCGGCGGCACGCGGCCGCGCAAGCTCGTCCGCGACGACGGCACCCCGGTCGCCGACCGGATCGACGAGGCCGAGACCCGCGCCGTGCTGTCCAGCCTGAGCCACCTCGACGAGGGCTTGATCGCGCTGGGCCGCGTGCTCGGCGTCGGCGCGCAGGACCCGCCGCGGCACAGCTGACCTACGCGGAGGCGGCGTCGAGGATCCGCAGCTCGTCGTCGCTCAGCTCCACGTCGTGCATCGCGACCAGCGCGGGCACCTGCTCGACCGTGCGCGCGGACGCGATCGGCGCGGCCACCGTCGGCTGCTGCGCGAGCCAGGCCAGCGCGACTGTCGCCATCTCCGCGCCGCGCGCCTTCGCGACCTCCTCCAGCGCCGCGAGCACCTTCACGCCGTGCTCGGTGTCCGCGTAACCCCCGGCGAGCCCCGGCAGGTTGCGGATGTTGTCCACCTGCTGGCCCGGACGGTACTTGCCGGTCAGGAACCCCGACGCCAGACCGAAATACGGCACGCAGGCCACCCCGTGCCGCTGCACGATCCCCCGCCGCTCGCTCTCGTACTCGTCCCGCGCGACGAGGTTGTACTTCGGCTGCAACGCCACGTACTTCGCCAGCCCCTCGCGGTCGGAGAACTCCAGCGACTCGGCCAGCCGCTCCGGGCTGATGTTCGACGCCGCGATCGCGCGGACCTTGCCTTCCTTCACCAGCTCGTCCAGCGCAGTGACGATGTCCGCGACCGGAACCGATTCGTCGTCGAAATGCGTGTAGTACAGGTCGATCCGCTCGATCCCCAGCCGCCGCAACGACTCCTCGGCCGCGGCCTTGACGTTCGCCGGCGCGAGCCCCTTGAACTCCGGATGGTCCCCGACCTTCGTCGCCACGACCACGTCGTCCCGGTTCCGCCGCGAGGCGAGCCACTTGCCGAGGATGGTCTCGGACTGTCCCGGCTCGTTGCCCGGGAACTGGTACATGTACGAATCGGCCGTGTCGACGAAGTTCCCGCCCGCCTCGGCGTAGGCGTCCAGCACCGCGAACGACGCCGGTTCGCCGGCGGTCCAGCCGAACACGTTCCCGCCGAGACACAGCGGGGAGACGGCGAGGTCGGATGAGCCCAGTGTGCGAAGTGCGACCATGATCGCATTCAAGCACTCCCCGCCCGCCGATGCCCGTGCCAGCGAGCGATTCTGCCCGCTCGTACCTCGCCCGCCCGCAAACCTGGCAGGATCGATCTTCTCGCACAGCTTTCCGGGGAGGCAGCTGATGAGAAGACCGGCGGTCGACGACCCGCTCTGGCTGGGTCAGTACCGAGTGCTCGCGGAACTGGCCCGGGACGAGACCACCCGGGTCCTGCTCGGCAGCGGACCGGACGACCGTCTGGTCGCGCTCACGCTGGCGCCCCGGCAGTCCGCCGAAGCCGCGGCGTTGAGCGCGGTGCTCGAGGCCGACCCGGACGCGTCCACACCTTGGTGGGCACAAGAATTCGTGCCCGGCCCCTCACTGCGGGACGTACCCGACGCACTGCCCGAACCCGCGGTGCTCCGGCTGGCCGCCGGAATCGCGGCCGACCTGACCCGGCTCCACAGCGCCGGGCTCGCGCACGGGAAGCTGACGCCGTCCCACATCCGGCTCACCAGCAGCGGAGCGAGGCTCATCGCCCGCGCGACCGGCGACGACCCAGCCGACGACGTCTTCGCGCTCGGCACCCTTCTCGCCGCGAAGTCCGCGCTTCCCGAAGCACTCCGCCCATGCCTCGCGGAAAACCCCGCCGACCGGCCCACCGCCGCCGAATTGCTCGAAGCGCTCAGGCCGTCCGCAGACCCGTGGCCGCCCGCCGTCGAGAAACTCGTCGCCGAACGAACCGCCGAACTCGCCCAGTTCCTCGACGGCCAGCACATGCCGCTGGACGACTCGGTGATCTACCAAGTCTCCGACACCCCGCCGCCCCCGCGACGTGCCGCCCCGCGTCGGCGGAACCTGATCAGCGCGCTCGCCCTGGTGATCGCCGGACTCGCCGCTTGGATCGCGTGGCCGGACCCGCCCGCACCCCCGCCCGCACCCCCGTCGCCGCTCACCGAATCCGGCTTCCTCGTCGCGCGCGGACATCCGCAGTACGTCACGTTCAACCACGACGGCCGGCTCCTCGCGACGGCGAACGCCGACTTCACCATCGACGTCCTGGACGTCGTGACCCGCAAACCGGTCGGCCCGCGCATCGGCCCCTTCCCCGAAACCGGCTTGCCCGGCATGACCTTCCGCTCCGACGGCATCACCCTGGCCACCGCGCAGGTCAAAGACAACCAGTTCACGGCGCGCACCTGGGACTCGCGAACCGGCCGGGAAATCGGCGAACCCCTCGTGCTCGAGAACATCGACCGCGGCGGCGCCTGGCCCGAGCTCAGCCCCGACGGCAGCGTCGCGGCGGTGCCGATGGCCTCCCCGCGCAGGACCGACCTGTGGCGCGTCGCCGACCGCACCCGCATCGGCAGCATCGACACGCCAGCCGCCTTCCGGGTCTCGGCATTCAGCCCCGACGGACGCACCCTCGCCGTCTACCAGTGGGACGGCCACTCCGCCCACACCAGTCAGCTCGACCTGTGGGACACAGCTTCGCTCAAGACAGCGGGAAAACCGATCGTCTTCTCCGAGTCCGAGCCGATCTGCTGCCTCGCCTTCCGGCCGGACGGCCGGACGTTGATCACCACCAGCGCCGGAGCCGGTGCACCGCCGCAGGTGCGGCAGTGGGACACCGCCACGCACGAGCAGCTGCGCCCGGCGTTTTCCCTGGCGCCGGCTCCTGCCTACGGGGAAATGAGGGAAGCCTACGTCTTCATGGCTTCAGCCGGGCTGGACGAGCAGCACCTCCTCGCGCTCGCGGCGGGAACCGTCACGGTCCGGGACCTCGACGGCCAACAGGACGGCGCCAGTCTCCCCGGAATCCTCAGCTTCGCGGTCAGCCCGGACCGGAAAACCATCGCCACCACTACCGGCTCGACAGCGGACACGACCGTGCACCTGTGGCGCAAACCCTGACCCCGCACCACATGCCGCGACGGAGCCCTCGGTACTTGGACCCGACGCCGTTGGACTAGGCGGCACTCCGAGCCACACGGTCCGTCGCCCCGGGTCAGCGGGCGAAAGCGGGCGGCGCGCCCATCGGGCTGAGGTGCATCCCCGCGATCCGCCAGCCGTCCTCGCCGCGCACCAGCACGTGGGTCGCCCGGAAGGTGCCGTCCACGCGGTTGCCCTGATGGGTCGCTTCCTGGTCGTGTACGCCGATCGCGATCGCCGTGTCGCCGTGGACGCGCACCTCGACGTCGCGCCAGTCGAGGCGCTGCGTCGCCAGCGCGCCCGACTCGTAGCGGTCCAGCCACTGCCGCCGGTCGAGCACGAATCCGAGCGGTCCGACGAGCCGGAAGCCGTCGGCGACCAGGCCGCTCAAGGTGTCTGTGTCGCCCGCGACCTCGGCGGCCGCCCAGCGTTTGCCCAGGTCGGAGATCTCCGCAGCATCCATAGTGTCCTCCAGTGCCGATCGATGAGACACCACAAACGTTAGATATCGAATCGTTCGTCGTCAAACGGTTAGAGTTCGACGAACCTGCGGTACCGTCCTCTCCGTGCCCCGACCCGCCACCCCGCCGCTCGGCGTTCTCCTCGCCCGCACCGCCAAGACCGCGGGCCAGGCGTTCGACCGCGCGCTCGCCGAGGTCGGCGGATCGCAGCCGGTCTGGCAGATCCTCATCGCGCTCAAAACCCGACAGCACGCGAGCCAGCGCGAACTCGCCGACGCCGTCGGCATCCAGGGCGCGACGCTCACCCACCACCTCAACGGCATGGAAACCGCCGGCCTGCTCACCCGCACCCGCGACCCGGAAAACCGGCGCGTGCACCAGGTCGAGCTGACCGACTACGGCGAACGCACCTTCCACCGCCTCGCCGACGCCGCGATCGCGCACGACAAGCGGATGCGCCGCGGGTTCACCGACGACGAAATCGCGACCCTGGCCGCATTGCTGGGCAGGCTCGCGGAAAACGTCGCGCAGCCGGACCCGTGAGCGCCCGAGGAAGCGCTCACGGGTCCGCGTCCCGCAGTTACCGGGTTTCCGGGCAGGTCTTCCAGGCGAAGTGGTAAACCGTCTGGACGCTGCCGTCCGTCGAGTCCATCGTCAGGAAGCTCGTCGTCTTCGCCGGATCCGAAGTGCCGGCATACGCCCGCAATTCCGTATTGATGTTCAGGTTCCGCTCCTGCCCGCACGGTTCGTAGATAATCGCGTCGATGTCGGTCGAATCCGAGAATTGCCAGTCATTGTCGTAGAACCCGTCGAGCCGATGCGTCGCGTACGCGGTCGGCGAGTTCCCCTGGAAATAGTAGTTCGCGCGCTCCACGCCGTACGCGCCGTTTTCCAGGTGCCCGAACCCGCGGTAGTCCGCCGAGGCGATCCCGTAGGTGAACCCCTGCGGCACGTGCACGCGGAGGCCGATCTGGCAGTTCTTCCGGAAGTCCGTCGGCTGCGCGCCGACGCCGACCTGCGCGGTGTATTGGCTGTAGGTGACGGTGAACGCGGTGTTGTCCGCGGAAACCGAAACCGCGGCCGTGTCCGGCGGGCAGCCGGTCCCGTTCACGGTCGCCACGTCGATGATAATTTTGTCCGGCGGCGGATTCTGCGGCCAAGACTGCGGGGTAATTGTCGAAGAAAGCGCCAAAAGAGCAGCGGCCATCGTGGCAAGCATGGGTTCCTTCCCATTACTTCCGGGTGGGTGGGGGTTTCGACAGGGTAGCGCAACAACTGTGCGGCTAGTCCCACTGAATGGAGCAACGCCGTTGCTTAGCTGTGCACAGTAACGTGTTCACAAGCCGTTGACAAAAGCTATTATGGACAATTGACGAATCAACAAAAATGATTCAAAAATAAACGACGCAGCACCTGCTGCCCCAGCAGGTCCGGACAATTCGGCGAAAAAGACCGCGGAAACCGGGGCATTCAGGACAGTTCGGGTGTCGCACCCGCTACCTCGCCGACCCGCTCTTCCCGGGGCGATTCGGCGGACCGCCCCGCCCGTCGCCGTCCGACCCGAATCTCCGCTCCCGCACGCCCGTCGCGACCGCGCGCGCCCGCAACTCGATCGTGATCTCGAGTTACGCCCTTCGCCCCACGACTTAAGGCGGATCGCCCGGGACGCGAACGTGATCCTGGCTACCGTGACTGGACGCACCCGGACGACGCCCGCCGGTAGGGCTAGCATCCTCGGTACTAGCCAAAGTCGTCTCAAGCTGGAGAAGCGCAATGACCCAAGCCCCTGTCAACGTCACCGTCACCGGTGCGGCCGGCCAGATCGGCTACGCGCTGCTGTTCCGCATCGCGTCCGGTCAGCTGCTCGGCGCCGACACCCCGGTGAAGCTGCGGCTCCTGGAGATCCCCCAGGCGGTCAAGGCGGCTGAGGGCACCGCGATGGAGCTGGACGACGGCGCGTTCCCGCTGCTCGCCGGCATCGACATCTTCGACGACCCGAAGCAGGCCTTCTCCGGCGCGAACATCGGCCTCCTGGTCGGCGCCCGCCCGCGCAGCAAGGGCATGGAGCGCGGCGACCTGCTCGAGGCCAACGGCGGCATCTTCAAGCCCCAGGGCGAGGCGATCAACGCGGGCGCGGCCGACGACATCAAGGTGCTCGTGGTCGGCAACCCGGCCAACACCAACGCGCTCATCGCCCAGTCGCACGCCCCCGACGTGCCCGCCGAGCGCTTCACCGCGATGACCCGCCTCGACCACAACCGCGCGCTGGCCCAACTGGCCAAGAAGCTGAACGTGGCCGTGACCGACCTGAAGAAGGTCGCGATCTGGGGCAACCACTCGGCCACCCAGTACCCGTCGGTGCAGCACGCCGAGGTCAACGGCAAGAACGTCGCCGAGACCATCAACGACGAGGCGTGGCTCGCCGACACCTTCATCCCGACCGTCGCCAAGCGCGGCGCCGCGATCATCGAGGCCCGCGGCCTCTCCTCGGCCGCCTCCGCCGCGTCGGCCGCGATCGACCACGTCTACACCTGGGTCAACGGCACCCCCGAGGGCGACTGGACCTCGGCCGGCGTCGTCTCCGACGGCTCCTACGGCGTCCCGGAGGGCCTCATCTCCTCCTTCCCGGTCACCGCGAAGGACGGCAAGTACGAGATCGTGCAGGGCCTGGAGATCGACGAGTTCTCCCGCCCGCGCATCGACGCCTCCGTGGCCGAACTGGCCGAGGAGCGCGACGCGGTCCGCAAGCTGGGCCTGATCTGAGGTTCGTTTTCCGCGATGGCCGCCCCGGTTTCGGGGCGGCCATCGTTCGTTTTCGCGTCCTGTGCAGTTGTTTTGGAGGTGCGGGACGCACGGGTATCTCGCGGGCTTGGTCGTTTTTTGATCGCCTGCCGTATAGGTCGTTATACAGTTGAGAGGAGTTCGTGGAGTCGGCGGGCGGTGGCGAAGTCGGGCACCGTGTGCGTCCCGTCGCGGAGGTCCGCGGCCAGGTGGTCGTAGACCCGGCCTACATTCGCCGCCTGGACGGGCAATTCGCTGGGATCGCGCACCGGGACCACCGTCCATTCCGGACTGCCAGGGCGGAACAATCGCAGCTCCAGCCCACCGATCTGCAGCTGCGCGGCCCACGGATCGGTCTCCGGCGCGGATGTCAGCGCAAGATTTCCTTCGGTGCCCGCGATCTCGATCCGCGTCCGGGGCATCGTGGCTTCCCCGTCGTGCAGGTGGACGGACACCACTGCCCCGCCGTCGAGTTCGGCGTGCGCGAGGAAGTGATCCGGCGCCGTGACGTCGATCGGCTCCCCCGTTTCGGCGACGCGATGCGAGCCGTTCCGGATCGCGGTCCGGGCGGTCAGCTCGCGGATCGGCCCGAGCAGGTACTGCACCAGACCGAGCGTGTGCCCGCCGAGGACTTCGACCAGCCCGGCACCGCTGCCGCGGTCGTAGGTGTAAGCAGTCCAACCGGGAACGTCGCGAGTGTTTCCCTTGCTGCGCGAACTGTAGACGGTCGCGGACTGCACCTCGCCGATCTCCCCGACCATTTCGCGAGCCCGGCGGACGGTCGGCGAGAACCGCGCTTGCAGACCCACCGCCGTGTGCACTCCGGCCCGCTCCCCCGCCGCAGCCAGCGCGGCGGCTTCGTCCGCGGTCGTCGCCAACGGCCACTCGCAGTAGACATGCTTGCCTGCCTCAAGCGCAGCCGTCACCAACTCAACGTGCGCGGGCACCTTCACTGTGACGACCACCAGGTCGACGTCAGGGTGCTCGGCGAGACTCCGCGCGTCAGTAAAGGCATGCCGCGCACCGAACCGGGCGCGCGCCTCTTCCGCGCTGCTGGTGCGCGTGGTGGCGACGGCAGCAAGCGAGAAGCTGGGCGACGCGGCGATGGCGGGAATGTGCGCCCGCGCGGCCCAGCCCCGATCCGGGTTCGCGCCGAGGATTCCGACGCCGATCGGCTTGGTCAAGTCCCCACCTCCACTAAACGGGTCACGTTGTTCCGGTTCTGCCAAGCTACCAGAAGCGGAACAGAGTGACCCGCTTGGTTTAGACTGCGGGAATGCCGGACTCCGCCGTCGCAGCGCTGCTCGCCCAAGGCCGACCGCGCGCGGACGCGCAGCGCAACGTCGAGCGGTTGGTGGCAGCGACCCGCGAAGCGCTCGACGAGCTAGGACTCGCGGTCACGACCCGCGACATCGCACAGCGCGCGGGCGTCGGCCTAGGCACGCTGTATCGGCGCGTGCCGTCGTTGGACGCGCTCCTCGCCGCCATCCTCACCGACACCATCGACGAGATGACCGACCGCGCCGCGCGCGTACTCGACTCCCCCGATCCATGGCAGGGATTCGCTGAATTCGCCGAAACCTACGTCCAACTCCGCGCGGCCAGCTGCGGACTGCACGACGCCCTCTCCGGCCGCGGCGAACGCCTCGACCTGGAGGAACGGATCACCCGGCTGCAGCGGGCGGTGCGACAGCTGGTCGAGCGGGCGCAACAGGCCGGCGCCCTCCGCGCCGACCTCGACTGGCGGGACGTCCCGTTCGCGCTCGCCACCGCGATCCCGCCGGACCACACGATCGGCCTCGTCCCGGGCGACGACCAGTGGCGGCGGAACCTCCGCATCATCCTCGACGGCCTGCGCCCGGCACGATCGCCTGCTCCAGCAGGCCCTGCAGCACCCGCTGCTCCTGCGGACTGAGCCCGGCCAGCGGCGAATCCCGGGTGAGCAGTTCGAGCAGCCGCTCGCGCAGCGCCGTGCCGTCCTCGGTGAGGACGAGATGCCTGGCGCGCCGGTCGGTCGGATGCGCGCGCCGCTCGATCAGCCCCTGTTTTTCCAGCTTGTCGACGACGAACGTGGCGTTCGACGGTTCGCAGCTCATCCGCTCGGCCAGCTCGCGCATCGTCATCGGGCCGGTCAGCTCGCGCAGCGCGGTGGCCTGCGGGGCGGTCAGCCCCAGCGTCACCGCGCGCTCGCGGACGTGGTCGGCGATCTGCTGCGCCAGCCCGTTCACCAGACCGCACAGTTCGCGTTCGGCGACCGCCCGGGATTCCGTCATGAGCCCATCCTACCAACTCCATCAAGCCAGCATATTTAGAGCTTGAATGTTTCTAGCTTGATGCTTATGGTCGGAGTAGACCGAGGGAAGGGAACAAGACCGTGCTCGACGACCGACTGCGCAGGCCCGCGCAGAGCCGCACAATCCACCTGGGCGAGACGAAGGTGTCCTACGTGCCGGACGGGGCGGTGCAAGGGAATCCGCGGCTATGGCTGCCCGCCAGCACCGCCGAGACCTGGTCCGCGCATCCGGAGTACCTGGACGACGACGGCTACCTCGTCGCGAGCATCGGCGGACTGCTGGTAGAACGCGATGGCCGGGCGTTGCTGATCGACGCCGGGTTCGGCCCGCAGACGGTGCCTGCTGAGCCAGGCGCGCCGAACGGCGTGCTGTACGGCGGTGCGCTGCTCGACAACCTGGCCGCGCTCGGGCGCAAACCGGAAGACGTCGAGGCCGTGGCGCTCACGCACTTGCACTCCGACCACATCGGCTGGGCACTGCAGCCCGCGTTCGCGCACGCCGAATATCTGGTCACCGAACCGGAGTGGGCACAGCGCGAGAGCGATGCGATGGCACCGCAGGTCCGGACGATCTCGGACGGACAGGAAGTACTTCCCGGCGTCCAGGTACGCTTCGCCGCCGGGCACACGCCGGGACACGCCGAGTACGTCATCACCGACGGCGGCCAACGGCTGATCGCTTTCGGCGACGCCGTCCATTCGCCGATCCAGATCGAAAACCCGGACTGGTCCTGCGTCTACGACCACGATCCGGTCGAGGCCGCGAGCCACCGCCGGAAGCTCGTCGCGGAACTGGCCGAGCCCGGCACGATCGGCTTCGGGAACCACTTCGCCGACGTCGTCTTCGGGCGCGTCCGCGACGGCCGCTGGCAGCCGCTCGACCGCTAAGGTCGGGTGGATGGCCCGGCTGATCCACCTCAACGGCCCGTCCGGCATCGGGAAATCCACCGTCGCGCGGCGCTACGCCGATCTCCACCCGGGAGTGCTCGATCTCGACGCCGACCAGGTGATCATGATGATCGGCGGCTGGCGGACCGCGTTGCGGGACACGCTTCCCGCCGCGCGCCGGCTCGCGCTCGCCATGGCGGAAACGCATCTGCGGTCCGGGCACGACGTCGTCATGCCACAGCTGGTGGCCCGCGTCGAGCAGGCCGAGCGGTTCGAGGAGGCGGCCCGCGCGGCCGGCGGCGAGTACGTCGAGATCGTGCTCGCCGCGCCCCGGCCGCAGGCGAAGGCCCGGTTCGCCGCGCGCGGCGAGCACGCAGCCGCCGACGCGATGGCCGAACTGGGCGGTCCGGGCGCGCTCGACCGCATCCACGACCACGTCGCGGAGTATCTTCCGCTCCGTCCACAGTGCACAGTGCTGGACACCGAACACCTCGACCCGGACGAAACGTACGCGAGGGTCGCGGAAATCGTTGCCCGCCGAGCAGCGGCGGAAGTACCGAGTGCACGGAACGGGGACCAAACGGGAAGCCTGCCGCCCGGCCCGGCCTGAGCGCGGTATATGTCGAGGAGTGCCAGGACACAGAGCCGACGCGGTCCGGCCGCCGTTTTCCGGGCGGACCGCGCGCACCGGACCCGGTGTCGCCGCGCGCATCGCCGCCGCGGAAATCGCAGCTGATTCCGGCGCATTCCTGATTCTCGACGACGAGCGACAGACCAGTCCGCAGCGAGCGCCCGTCAACGGCCCGGTTTCCGCACTCCCCGATCCGCGCAGGTCCTTCCGGAAGAGACTCCCATGCCCGAACCCGTTGCCCGCACGGACTTCCCCACGCCGCCCTGGCTGCTCAGCGCGAGCGACGGCGTTGCCCTGCGCGCCCTCGCCGCGGGCCTCGTCGACAGCACGGCGTCCGACCTCGACCTCGCCTACTTCCTCGCGACCCGGCCCCCGCGCGCGCTCCGCGTCCACATCCCAGCCGGCGACCGCACCGCTCTCGAAGCGGTCGCGAGCGGCCAGACGCCCGGCGAGCCCGTGCTGGAGCGTCCCCGGCTGACGTTCGTCTCCCGCGGCAGCAAACTCGCCCCGGGCCGAGAAACCGAGTTCTCGCAACGATTTCCGCTCTTCGCCGACACCTTCGACACGATGTTGGGCGACTACCAGGACTGGCTCTTCGCTTTCCAGGCCGCACTGTGCTGCCTGCTGGACTCGTGGGGCCTCCGCCCGGAAGCCGTCGCCCGCGTAACCCGAAGGCCCTGGGACGACACCAGCCTCGTCCTGGACCTCACGCCGTCCTCCGTTCGGGAACTGTTCGCCGAACTCGCCCGGCTGCACACCGCAGGCATCCCCGTCGCCTGGACCGAGGTCTTCGCCGGGAGCGGCGCGCGACGAGTAGACCTGCCCGCCGAAACCCTGCTGTATCGCCCCCGCTGGGTCCCCGTCCCAGCGCGGCCCGGCGAAGCGGAAATCCTCGAAATCCCCGCCAGCAACGACATCCACTCCCTCACGCTGGACGCCCTGCGCCCCCGCGAGGATCGGCTCGTCGTCACGACCAACGCCACCGGACCGGATCCCGATCTCGTGAGCGCCGCCGCCTGGGGCCTCCTCAACGCCGCCAAGGTCACCGCCGTCGACCTCGACCGGCCGACCCCCGCCGCCGACATCCTCGACCTCGTCGGCGGCAACACCGAACCCCGGCTCGCCATCCGCGACGGCGTCCCGCACGCCTTCCGGGTCGCACCCGCTGCCCCTTCCGCCGCCCGGCCGATCGACCCGTCCGGCACCGTCCTCGTCACCGGCGGCACCGGCCGGATCGGCACCTTGCTGGCCGAGCATCTCGTCGCCGAGCACGGCGTCCGGCACCTGGTGCTTGCCAGCCGCAGCGGCCCCGCCGCCGAACGCCGCCCGACCGATCTCGACGCGGACGTCCGCATCGCCGCCATCGACGCCGCCGACCCGGGTCAGGTCGAAAGTCTCATCGCGTCCTGCAATCCGCCGCTGACCGCCGTCATCCACTGCGCCGCGGTCTTCGACGACCCCTTCGCGGCCGCGCGAACCCCCGAATGCCCCGACCCGCTCCTGCGCGCCAAAGCCGACTCCGCCTGGGTCCTCCACGAAGCGACCAAACACCTGCCGCTGTCAGCGTTCGTACTCTTCTCGTCGCTCGCCGGAACCTTCGGCGAATCCGGCGCGAGCTACGCCGCCGCGAACCGGTTCCTCGACGCCCTCGCCACCCACCGACGCGTGAACGGGCTGCCCGCGGTGTCGATCGCGTGGGGCAGATGGGACCCGGCCGTCTTCGACGCCGCGCTCGGCAGCGACGAACCGGTCCTGCTCGGCCCCGGCGCTTCACCCGCCGAAGAAATCCGCCCGCCCCTGGACCCCTTCCCCGCACTGCTGACGAGTGTCCCGGCCGGAAGATGACATCCGTCATCGGGTCCGCGCGCGGAGAAGCCCAATACTCAGTGCCATGAAGAAACTCCGGCTCGCAGCCGCCGCCCTCACCGCCGGACTCGCCATGCTCGTCCCGACCGTCGCCGACGCCGCGCCGATGCCGCTCACCTTCGGCATCTACCCGGGCGGTTACGCGGGCGGCGGGTCCACCACGGGCAAACCCGACAATCCGGCCGAGGTGCGGAAAGCGTTGGCACAGCTGCAATCCGGGCACCGGCCGTTCCTGCTCCGCGATTACCTCGGCTGCGGCAGCGCCTTCCCCGACGACGAAATGCAGTACCTCGCCCCGGGCCGCCGCCTCGACGTCGTGCTCAGCTACTCCGGCGAGAGCATGCCGGAATGGCAGGCCTGTGTGGACAAGACGGTGCACCGCTACGGTCCGATCGCCGACACCATCTCGGTCACCCTCGAGCAGAACGTGGTGCCCCAGCCGAACGGCGACACCGCGCTCGTCCAAGGCGTCATCACCGGCAAGAAGGCAGCCGACCGGGATGGGTTCGAGCGGCTGCAGATCGGGTTCGACGAGGTCGCCTACACCCAGCCGTTCACGCAGTTCTGGCAGCACCTCGCCCAACTGGGCGGAGCGGAGTTCAGCCGCTCGGTCGGCTTCGTCGGCGTCGACCTCTACCCCGACGCCGGGCTGCCGGGCATCCCGCCGGTGCCCGACCTGGCCGGGTTCGTCCACCAGACCCTGCACACCGTCCGCACCCAGGAGATGCCCATCGCCGGCCTCGGCCGCGACGTGCCGATCCGCGTGTCGGAGAACGGCTGGGCGACCCACACCGCCCAGCGCACGCCAGCCGGCCAGGCCCGCGCGCTGACCACGGAAATCCTGGCGGTCAACCAGGATCGGGTCACGGAAAACGTCGCCAGCTACGAGATGTTCGCCCTGCGCGACGACGTCACCGGCTCCCCCAGCCCGTTCGACAACTTCGGCGTCCTCACCGACGACTACGCCCCGAAGCCGATGTACTGGCTGTACCGCGGATTGATCTCGGCTCTCTCGTGAGCGGTTTTTCCTTGAAACGCAAGCCGGGCGCTGGGCAGATTTTTTCGCTCAGCGCCCGGCTGTATAGGTCGTTATACACTAATCAGGCGACGGAGATGTCGTCCGCGTAGATCGCGCTCTGGCCGTACCAGCCGTGGACGTACAAGGTCACTGCGCCGGACGCGCCGGTCGTGAACGGGATGGTCAGCTTGGTCCAGCTGGAGTTGGCGGTCCACGAGCTGGCCGTCGCTCCCCCGCGGACGCCGGCGTAGGCGTAGCCGCCCTGGACCCACGCGGTCAGGGTGTACGCGTGGTTCGGCGCGAGCGTCAGGTTCTGCGTCGCTTCCCCGGTGGTCGACGCCGTCGGCGACACCTGCAGTGCGTGGCTGCCGGAGTGCACCGGCGAGGACACGATCGTCCCGCCGCTCCACGGGCTGAGCGCTCCCGTTTCGAAGTTGCCGTTGACGACGCTGCCGGTCGGGCTCGTTCCGTTGACCGTCAACGTGTACGTCGCGGTGTGGCTGCCGCCGCCCGCGACCGAGCCGGTGATCGTCAGCGGGTAGACGCCCGGCTGAGTCGCGGCGGTCGTGGTGATCGACAGGTTCGCGCTCTCCCCCGCCTTGACCGTCGTCGGGCTGACCGACGCGGTCACGCCGCCGGGCGCGCCGCTCACCGAAAGCGAAACCTGTTGCGCCGTACCGGAAGTCACCGCGGTGGTCACCTTGCCGGCGGCCGAACCGCCCGGGTCGACCGAAGCCGAGGCCGGGCTCGCGGTCACCGAGAAGTCGTTGCCCGGCACCGGAGTTCCGCCGGTGAACGGGGCGAACGTGTGGCTGAAGTACCACTTGTCCTGCGGGATGCCGGAGCAGGTGTCCTGTGCGCCGGTGCCGGGACAGGTGCCGTTGTCGCGCTGCAGCGCCCAGAACGACAGCATGTTGATGCCCTTGGACACCGCCCAGTTGTAGACGGTGACCGCGTCGGCCGTGGTGAACGTTTCCGCGGCGCCGAAGTCGTCGATGCCCGGCATCTCGGTGATGCCGACCATCCCCCACAGCTGTTCCTGCGTCTTGCCCGGATACAGCGACGCCAGCTGCGAGACCAGCCCGGCCGCCGCCGTCTGGGTGTCCTGGGCCATGTTGTGCGTGGCGTTGTCGTAGTAGTCGAAGGTCATCAGGTTGACCACGTCGACCTTGGCCCCGTTGGACACCGCGTTCCGCAGCACGTCCAGCGCACTGGTGAGACCGCTCGTCGTGGTCGGCAGCGTGTAGGAGATCTGGAGCTGGCGCCCGTTGGCCGCGGCCCAGTCCTGGACCTTCTTGATCGCCTTGTTCCGGCGGTCGATGCCCGCGGAGTTGGTCAGCGAGTTGTCCTCGATGTCCATGTCCAGGCGCGGCACGTCGTAGGTGGTGATCAGCGATTCGTACGCGGCCGCGATCTGGTCGACGTTCGTGCAGCTGTCGGCGATCTCGGTGGCGTTGTGGTCCGCGGTGTAGCCGCCGAACGACGGGATCACGTCCCCGCCGCGCGAGCGGATGGTGCGGAAATCCGCCCCGAACGTCGAGTCCGACACCGGCATGCTGGCGTCGCCGTTCCAGAGGACGGTGCACGAACCCGAGGACGCGGTCTGCAGGAACGCCATCGTCAGGTGCTTGACGCCCGCTTCCTGGGCCATCGCGGCCGGGCTCTGGCCGTTCCAGGACTCGAAGTAGGGCGCGAACACGTGGTTCGGCAACGGGGTCGCGGCGTGCGCGGGCGCCGCGGTGGCGACCAGCACTCCGAGCGGAGCCGCCGCGGCGGCCAGGACAGCGGACAATCGTGACAAGTGACTTCTTCGTCGCATGCGGGCTCCAGTGCCGAAAAAGGGGCCGTGCGGCGGCGGCGCACGGCCGGAACCTTCTCAGAATTGGACTGGACCAGTCACCCGTCAAGGTCTAGACCACTAATGCGGCCGAACGGCCGGGTCGGATCGTCGGGCGCCACCCGAGGTCAGTGGTCCGGTGCGCCCGCAGCCCGGCCAGCGCTCGTGAGTGCTCATGCCGGTTCTCACCGGCATGAGCATTCACGAGACCCGCCTCAGCCCACCTGCTCCTTCGCCGGGACCGGCGCGCCGAGCGAGAGCTGGGTCGAGCGGGTGGTCAGCGAAATCGCCGCCGCGGCCAGCGTCGACACCGCCAGGAAGCCGAACGCCGCGGCGAACCCGAACCGGTCCGCGAGCCAGCCCATCACCAGCGGCGCGAGCACGCCGGCGAGCTGGCCGCCCGTGTTGACCAGGCCCATCCCCGCGCCGACCAGGTCGCGCGGCAGCACCCGCAGCGGCAGCCCGACGATGCCGATCGAGGCGAGGCCGCTGATGAACATCGCGACGGTCTGCAGCACGGTGAACCCGGTCGCCGAATCCGACAGCAGCATCGCGACGAGCACCCCGGCCGCGGCGACGAGCGCGGGCACCACGAGCCAGCGCGGCCGATGGTCGAAGTACCGGCTCATCAGCCAGCCGCCGATCAGCACCGCCGCCGCGCTCACCAGCTGCGGGATCGCCGCCGAGA
This sequence comes from Amycolatopsis sp. Poz14, assembly GCF_006704225.1. Classification (NCBI taxonomy): domain Bacteria; kingdom Bacillati; phylum Actinomycetota; class Actinomycetes; order Pseudonocardiales; family Pseudonocardiaceae; genus Amycolatopsis; species Amycolatopsis sp. Poz14. Next base: position 5,378,471 of record NZ_JACLHD010000001.1, on the reverse strand, counting down.
TCCCGGCCGCGACCAGCGAAAGCCCCTTGGTCTCGACCAGGTACGACGGGACCCAGGTGATCATCCCATAGGCGAGCATGTTGAAGCAGGCGAACATCGCCGCGCAGCGGATCACCAGCCGGTTCCGCAGCACCTGCGACACCGGCACCTTCACCGGGGCGACGCGCGCCTCGGGTTCGGTCAGCTCGCGCGGCAGCGGCGGAGGCAGCAGCCGCCACAACGCCAGGCCGACGATCAGCCCGGCCACCGCGACGATCCAGAACGTGTGCCGCCAGCCCGCGGCGACCACGAGCGGCGCGACCAGCAGCGGCCCGAGCCCGGCCCCGACCGAGTTGGACGCGAGCAGCAGTCCCGCGCCGCGGCTGCGGCCTTCCTGCGTCGTGCGCTCGGCCAGCGCCTTGAACGCCGCCCCGGGGAACAACGCCTGCGCGAACCCGAACGCCGCGCGCAGCACCAGCAGCACGACCAGCCCGGGCGCGAACCCGGTGGCGGCGGTGAACACCGACCAGGCCACCAGCGAGATCACCAGCAACGGCCGCGCGCCCACGCGGTCCGCGAGCAGCCCGCCCGGCATCTGCCCGACCAGATACGCGATCGCGAACGCGGACACGACCAGCCCCTGCGTGGTCTTGGACAGCCCGAACTCCGCGCCGATCAGCGGCAGCGCGACCGCGATCATGACGCGGTCGATGTAGTCGATGATGAAGACGCCGACCAGCAGCGCCAACGTGGTCCGTTCGGTCCGCCGCACGACCGGCGCGGAACTCGGAATGCTCACCGTCGGATCCTCCTTGATTCGGCGACGCCGCATTGTGTGGTCATGCACCCCCTCCGCGGCTTCGTCGGATCCGGCGAATCCCGGGCCCGCCGGTCAGCGGATCGGACGAACAGCCGGCGCGTCCCGGGCTCCGGCGCAGGTCAGCGCACCCGCGCTCAGAATCCCGGCGGACGGCGGAATCCGCCGATCGCCTTCGCGAGGCACTGCACGAACCGGACCGCGGTGCGGTCGTGCAGATAGGGCGCGATCACCTGGATGCCGACCGGGAGCCCGTCCCGGGTCGTCCCGACCGGCGCGACCGCCGCGGGCAGGTAGTTGAGCGCGGACGGCGCGATCCACGGGAGCATGTCGCGATACGGCCGCTCGGCGCCGTCGACCCGCAACGTTCGGAGCGACCAGCTGGGATCGGGTCGCTGGTCGTGGGGGAAGGCGGCCGTGGGGCTCACCGGGAGGAGGAGCACGTCGACGTCGCGGAAGAACTCGGCCCAGCGGCGGCGGGAGTGCTGCCGGCGTTCGTCGAGCGCGTGCCAGCCGCGGAAGCTGATCGTCATGTCGGACGCGAACGCGCCCGCGGCCCCTTCCGCCGCGGCGAGTTCCACGAGCCCGGCGTACGACTCGGCGGAATCCATCAGCCCGGACTGCGCGATCAGCAGCGGATAGTAGAGAGCCATCGTCTCCTCGAGACCGATCGGCCCAGGGCCCTCGGCCACGACGGCGCCCTCGGCCCGCACTGCCTCCAGCGCCGCACGCATGATCGCGACCAGTTCGCTGTCGACGGGGCAGAAAGGATCGTCGAGCCAGGCCGCGACCCGGAACTCCCGCAGCGTGTTCGGCCGGGCGGCGGGCAGCTCCAGCCGCCAGGCCGGGGCGTGGTCGTGGTCCGCGCCCGCGAGGACGTCCAACCCCAGGTCGAGGTCGTCGGCATGCCTGCCGAGCGGGCCGAGTACCGCCATGTCGGACGCCGCCAGCGTCCCCGGAGCGTGTCCCGCCACGTTCCCGCGCCCTGGCACGATCCCGTACGACGTGCGCAGTCCGTAGACGCCGCAGAAGTGGGCCGGCACCCGGATCGAGCCCGCCGCGTCGCCGCCGAGTTCCAGGCCGGTCAGCCCGGCGGCGACTGCCGCGGCGGACCCGCCGGACGAACCCCCGGGGCCGCGGGTCGGGTCCCACGGATTGTTCGTGGTTCCGTAGATCTCGTTGTAGGTCTGCCAGTCCCGGCCGTCGGCAGGCATGTTGGTCTTGCCGAACACGATCGCTCCCGCGTTCTTGATCCGAGTGACCGACTCGGCGTCGCTGGCCGGGACGTAATGACCCCAGCGGGTCGAGCCCCCGGTGGTCCGCATGCCCGCGACCTCCGTAGCGTCCTTGATGGTCACGGGGACGCCGTGCAGGGGGCCGAGCGGCTCGCCGCGGGAGACCGCGCGGTCGGCTGCCAGTGCGGCGGCCCTCGCCCCTTCCTCGTCCCTGGCGACGATGGCGTTCACCTTCGGATCGAGCCGCTCCGCCCGGGAGAGGTAGTGCTCGAGCAGTTCGACGCTCGACACCTCCCTCGCCGCGACGGCGGCAGCGAGTTCGCGTGCGGAACGAAATGCCAAGTCGGTCATGCGAAACCTCCAGAAGAGAACCGGATAGATGACGAAGTCGCGCTGAAGTGCTGGTGGCTGCTCAATCCCTGGCCGTGCCGACGGCGGCGGCCGGGGCAATGAGCGCCGCGTCCTCGGCCGCGGACGTGCGGGAGGCGGCCGAGTGCCGGGCGTGGCCGAGGCCCTGCCAGCGGCGGGCGGCGGGGGCGGGGAGGCCGAACTGGTCGAGGATCCTCGCCACGACGTGGTCGACCATGTCGTCGAGGGTCTGCGGGTGGTTGTAGAAGGCGGGCATCGGCGGGACGATCCGGGCGCCCATGCGGCTCAGCGCCAGCAGGTGGTCGAGGTGGATCTCGCTCAGCGGCGTCTCCCGGGGCACCAGGACCAGGCGGCGGCGCTCCTTGAGCGTGACGTCGGCGGCCCGGGTGATCAGGTTGTCGGCGTAGCCGGTGCGGATCGCGGCGAGCGTCTTCATGCTGCACGGCACGACGACCATGCCGTCCGTCGGGAACGAGCCCGACGACAGGACCGAGCCCTGCTCCCCCTGCCGGTGGTGGACGTCGGCCAGTTCGACGACCTCCCGCACCGTGCGGGCGCACTCCAGCTCGACGGTGGTCTTGGCCCAGGTGCTCAGGACGAGATGGGTCTCGACGCCGGGGAGGTCGCGCAGGACCTCCAGCAGCCGGACGCCGAAGGGAGCGCCGGTGGCCCCGGACATGGCGACGACGAGGCGGGTCATGCCGAGTGTCCTGTGCGGAGAGTGCGGAGGACGGCTGCGCTGCGGGGCCAGTCCTCGAGTTCGGCGAGGCGCCCGGTGGTGCGGAAGCCGAGCGGGCTGAGCGGGATCCCGAGGCTGTCGCGTTTGTGGTGCGCGACGGTGAACACGCAGCCCAGAACGTCGTCCAGGGTCAGCGACCGGATCAGGCGGAGCTTGAGGCGGTGGCACACCGTCCCGTCCACGGCCAGCAGCGCAGCGTACGGATGCCGCCGCAGGTTGGCGCGAGTGCCGGTCCCGGCCACGACCGCGTAGAGCGCGGTGCGGTCGTCGGCGGGTTCGAGTTCGGCGCGGGACAGCAGCGCGGTGTGCGGGTGGCCGTTCCCGTCCACGGTGAGCAACGGGAACGCCTGTTCGTCGGCGTCGAGCGGCGGCTCCCCCGCTGCCAGGCGGGCCACCTCCTCGGGCAGGTGCGGCACATCGTCCTCCTTGGACGGTCAGAGCGGCAGGACGTCCTTCCAGCGCGCGCGGAGTTCGGCGCGGTAGCCCTCGCCGACCCGGTTGGCGCGCGGATACTGCTCCTTCCACGCGAACGGTTTGCAGGCGTCGACGAGCACGATCCCCATGGACAGATCGCCTGCCTCCCGTTTGGCCGGCGAGAGGCGGGGATCGATGGCGGTGGTGGGCGAGCGGAGGACGTGGATCGACTCCGCCGGGTCGACGCGGGTGAACAGCGCCCAGAGCACATGGTTGACGTCGGTGATGTCGATGTCCTCGTCGACCACCACGAGATAGCGCTCCATACCGCCGGTGCGCTTGCGCGACGCGGCGGCCAGCAGCGCGTGCATGGCATCGCCGGCCCCGGTCTGCTTGATGGAGACGACCATCATGAGCTGACGCGCGTAGGCCCACACGCCCCGGACGTTCTGGACCCCGGCCTGCTCAAGGTGGTCCCAGGTCACGGTGGCGGAGTAGAGCGGCACGGCCTGGTCGCCCGCCGGGACGGTCGGCAGCATCGGCGGAGCGCCGAGGATGATCGGGTCGTCCCGGTGCAGGATCTGCCGCACCCGCACCACGGGTTCCCGGCCGCTGTGGGTGTAGTAGCCGGTCCATTCGCCGAACGGGCCTTCCAGGACCGACTCCTCCTCGGGCGGCGGCATCTCGCCGTCGAGGACGATCTCCGCGTGCGCCGGGACGAGCAGGGCGGTGCCGGGCGCGTGCAGCACCTCGACGCCCTGCCCGCGCAGGCCGCCGGCCAGGTCGTACTCGGAAACGCCTTCGGGGGCGGACATCGCGGCGGCGGTGGACAGGATCGGGTCTTGCCCGACGACGATCGCGATCGGGCAGTTCCGGCCGCGGTCCCAGTACTTGTGCGCGATCGCGCGCGCGTGCCGGTTGCCGAGGAACCACACAGACAGCCGGTCCTTGCCGTGCACGGAGACCCGGTAGGTGCCGACGTTGACCCAGCCGGTGTCCGGGTCGCGGGTCACGACCATGCAGGAGGTGCCGATGTAGCGGCCGCCGTCGCCCTCGTGCCAGCGCGGCGCCGGGAACATGGTCACGTCGACGTCGTCGCCCTCGACGACGTTCTCCAGCACCGGCCCGTCGGCGACCTCGACCGGCGGGATCAGCCGCAGGTCGCGGCTGATGTCCTTCCAGGCCCGCACGATGTCCAGCTTCGGGGTGTCGGCGGGCAGGCCGAGCGCGACGGCGGAGCGGGCCGGAGTGCCCATGAAGTTGGTGCAAACCCGGAAGCCGCTCGGGTAGCCGGGGACGTCGTCGAAGAGCAGCACCGGCCCTTCGCGCTCGGCCAGCAGCTCGGTGAGGCCGCCGATCTCCAGGTCCCAGTGGGCCCCTTCGACGCGGCGCACCTCGTCCTCGCCGAGGGTTTCGGTCAGCTGCTCCAGGTAATGCCGGAGATCACGGAACGCGGTCATGCCCCCACTTTCCGCTCCGGACCGCCTCGCGCTCCAGCCACCGCCGGAAACGCGCCGGATACCGCCACCGAATAAGCTCGGCACCGTGGAAATCCTCGACGTCCAGCTCGTCCACGCGCTCTACCTCGACGGCCGCGCCTCGTTCCGCCGCATCGCCGCCGTGCTCGGCGTCTCCGAGCAGACGATCGCCCGCCGCTACCGCCGGCTCCGCGAAACCGGCGCGGTCCGGGTCGTCGGCCGCCTCGACCCCCGCTTTCTGGGGCACGCCGAGGAATGGGTGCTGCGGGTGCGGTGCGCCCCGCCCGCCACGCTCGCCGTCGCCAGGGCTCTCGCCGAGCGGTCCGACACCTACCGGATCCAGCTCGCCTCCGGCGGCACCGAAATCGGCTGCCACATCCAGGCGCCCGACCAGCGGGCCCGCGACGCGCTCCTGCTGGACAAACTCCCCGCCACCCGCCAGGTGCTCTCGATCGAGGCGCACCAGGTGCTGCGCCTGTTCCGCGGCGGCCCGGACGGCTGGCACACGCCGATCGCGTCCCTGAGCCCCGGCCAGGTCGCCGAACTGACCCCGCCCTCGCCGGCCGCGGAACCGCTCGACCTCGGCGACGGCGACCGGCTGCTGCTGGACGACCTGGCCCGCGACGGGCGGACCTCCCACGCTGCGCTGGCCGCGAGCACCGGCTGGCACGAGTCGACGGTCCGCCGCCGCATCGACCGGCTGCGGACCAGCGGGACGCTCTACTTCGGCGTCGACTTCGACGAGCGTCTGCTGGGCTGGTCCAGCCACGCCCTGCTGTGGATCTCGGTCAGCCCGGCCGCCCTCGAGGAGGCGGGCGCCGCGCTCGCCCGGTGCCCGGAGATCGCCTACGCCGCCGCCACGACCGGCCCGGCCAACCTCCTGGCCACCGCGCTCTGTTCGGATGCCGGAGCGCTCTACGAATTCATCACCGCACAGGTCGGTTCGCTGCCCGGCGTCCAGACCGTGCAGACCGCCCCGGTCCTGCGCGTCGTCAAACGCGCGGCTGCCCTCCCCTGACCGCAGGAGCGGTCAAGAGAGGGCAGCCGTATAGGTCGTTATACAGTTACCGTGCTTACGCGCCCGCGAGCCCCCGGCGCTTCAGCAGCGGCTCGATCTCCGGTGCGCGGCCGCGGAAGGTCGCGAAGGCCTCCATCGGGTCGACGCTGCCGCCGAGGCCCAGCAGGGTCGACCGGAAGTGGTCGCCGTTCTCGCGCTTGAGGCCGCCGTTCTCGGTGAACCACTCGACGGTGTCCGCGTCGAGCACCTCGCTCCAGATGTAGGAGTAGTACCCGGCGCTGTAGCCCCCCGAGAAGACGTGGTTGAAGTACGTCGTCCGGTAGCGCGGCGGCACGCTTTCCAGTGCCACGCCTGCCTTTTCCAGCGCCGCGGCCTCGAATCGCTGCACGTCCTCCACCCGGTCGTCCGGGCCGAGCTTGTGCCACGCGAGGTCGAGCAGCGCCGCGGCGAGGTACTCGGTCGTGCGGAAGCCTTCGCCGTACTGCTGCGCGGCCTCCAGCAGCTCGACCTGCCCGGCGGGAAGCGGCTCCCCCGTCTCGTGGTGCTTGGCGTAGTTGGCCAGGATTTCCGGCCACAGCATCCACATCTCGTTGACCTGCGACGGGTACTCGACGAAGTCGCGCGGCACGTTGGTGCCGGTGAACGTCGGGAACTCGACGCCGGACAGCAGCGAGTGCAGCGCGTGCCCGAACTCGTGGAACGCGGTGCGCACCTCGTCGAGCGAAAGCAGGGTCGGCTCCCCCTCGCGCGGCTTGGTCACGTTCAGCACATTGACCACGACCGTGCGCCGCCCGAGCAGCCGCGACTGGTCCACGAAGTTGTTCATCCACGCGCCGCCGCGCTTGGAGTCGCGGGTGTAGTAGTCCATCAGGAACAGGCCGAGCCCGCTGCCGTCGGCGTCGAAGACCTCGAAGATCCGCACCTGCGGGTGGTACTTCGGCAGGTCGTTCCGCTCGGTGAAAGTCAAGCCGTACAACCGGTTCGCGGCCACGAACACGCCGTCGTGCAGCACCCGGTCCAGCTCGAAGTACGGCCGCAGCGCCGCGGTGTCCAGCTGGAACCGCTCGCGCTCCACCTTCGACGCGTAGAACGCCCAGTCCCACGGCTGCAGCGTCGCGCCCGGCACGTCCGCTTCCAGCAGCTTCTGCAGTTCCGCGGCTTCGGTGCGCGCGTTCGCGACCGCCACCGGCGCGAGCCGCTCCAGCAGCCCGCCTGCCGCCTCGACAGTCTTGGCCGTCTCGTCCGCGATCACGTACGCCGCGTGGTTCGGGTAGCCCAGCAGCGCCGCCCGCTCGGCCCGCAGCCGGGTGATCTCCTCGACGATGGCGTTGTTGTCGTACTCGTTGCCGCGGTTGCCCCGCGACACCGAAGCGGTGAAGACGCGCTCGCGCACCGCGCGGTTTTCCAGCGACGCCACGGCCGCCTGCGCGGTGGGCAGCGTCAGGGTCAGGACGTACTTGCCCTCGAGACCGCGTTCGGCCGCCGTCTGCGCCGCCGCCGCGATCGCGCTTTCGCCGAGCCCGGCCAACTCCGCGGCGTCGTCGAGCACGACCGCGAGATCGTTGGTGTCCCGCAGCAGGTTCTGCGAAAAACGGGTCTGCAGCGTCGAAAGCTGCTCGTTCAGCGCGCGCAGCTTCGCCTGGTCCTCCTCGGGCAGCCCGGCGCCCGCGCGGCTGAAGTCGGTGTACCGGCGCTCCAGCAGCCGCAGCTCCTCCGCGTTCAAGCCCAGCTCCGCACGCTTCTGGTACAGCGCGTCGATGCGGGCGAACAGCCGCGGGTTCAGGTGGATCGCGTCCTCGTGCGCGGCCAGCTTCGGAGCCAGCTCGGCCTGGATCTCCTGGACCTCTTCGGTCGCGTTCGAGCTCGAGATGTTGAAGAACGTGCCGGACACCCGGGTCAGCAGCGCACCCGCTCGCTCCAGCGCCGCGATCGTGTTCTCGAAGGTCGGCTCGGCCGGGTCGTCGGCGATCCGCTCCACGTCGGCGGCGTGCTCGGCGAGCCCGGCTTCGAAGGCGGGCCGGTAGTGCTCGTCGGCGATCCGGTCGAACGGCGGCAGCTCGTAGGGCAGGTCGCTGGGGACGGCGAACGGGTTGTCCGGGGAAATCATTCGGGTTTGCGCTCCTGGTTCTCCACAGGGTTCTCCACGTGGTGCCGCCCACCCTACGGGGTCCGGCATCCGACGGAAGGACTGTCGATCGTCAGCGGCCCGTGCTTCCGCCCACGACGGCGTCGCTCGAAGCCTTCTTGCCGCGGCCGCGCTTCTTCTTCGGCGGCGGCGGCACGATCCCGGCCAGGTCGCCGCCGTGCTCGTTCACCCGGAGCACGAACGGCCGCGTTTCGGTGTAGCGCACGACCGACACCGCGGCCGGGTCCACGACGATCCGCTGGAACGCGTCGAGGTGCTGGCCCAGCGCGTCGGCCAGGATCGACTTGATCACGTCGCCGTGGCTGCACACCACCCACACGGCGTGGTCGCCGTGCTCGGCGGTGATCCGGGCGTCGTGCGCGCGGATCGCGGCCACCGCGCGCGCCTGCATCTCGGCGAGTCCTTCCCCGCCCGGGAAGACCGCCGCCGACGGGTGCGCCTGCACCACGCGCCACAACGGTTCCTTGACGAGGTTCTTGAGTTCCCGGCCGGTCCACTCGCCGTAGTCCACTTCGGACAGCCGCGGCTCGACGACCTTCGTCAGGCCCTGCGCGGCGGCCAGCGGCGCGACGGTCTGCTTGCAGCGCAGCATCGGCGACACGACCAGTTCGGCGACCGGCACCCCGGCGAAACGCTCGACGAGGGCGTCGGCCTGTGCCCGGCCGGTGTCGTCCAGCCCGACCTTCGGCGTGCGCCCGGCGAGGACGCCCGAGCCGTTGGCCGTGGACTTTCCGTGCCGCAGCAAGATGACCGTACTCACGACGCCACCCTAACCGGTGATCCGCCGGTTCAGCCGCCCGCGGGTCCCGCGTTCGGGTCGAGCACGCCGCCGAAGACCAGCCCGAACAGCACCACGCCGAGCACCACGCGGTAGATCACGAAGGGCACGAAGCTGCGCTTCTTGATGTAGGCCATCAGCCACGCGATCACCAGGTAGCCGACGCCGAAGGCGACCAGCGTTGCCAGGATCGTCGGCCCCCACTGCGCGTTCTCGCCGTTCTTGCCGATGTCGGTCAGCTTGTACAGCCCCGAGCCGAACACCGCGGGCACCGCGAGCAGGAACGAGTACTCCGCGGCTTCCGAGCGGGTGTAGCCCATCAGCAGGCCTGCGCTCGTCGTGCCGCCCGAGCGCGAGACGCCCGGGATCAGCGCGAGCGCCTGCGCGAAGCCGTACGCCAGGCCGTGCGGCACGTTCAGGTGGTCCAGCGTCCGCTGCTGCTTCGCGGTCCGGTCGGCGAACAGCAGGATCAGGCCGAACACGATGAGCGTCGTCGCGGTGATCCGCAGGTCGCGGAACGCCCGGTCGATCTCGTCCTGCAGCAGCAGGCCGAGCACGACGATCGGCAGCGACCCGACGATGATCAGCCAGCCCAGCCGCGCGTCCGGGTCGCGCCGCCAGTCCGGGCGGTAGAGCGAGAAGAACCAGGCGCGCAGGATCCGGCCGATCTTCGGCCCGAAGTAGAGGATCACCGCGAGCTCGGTGCCGATCTGGGTGACCGCGGTGAACGCCGCGCCCGGATCGCCCCAGCCCGCCAGCGCGGCGACGATCCGCACGTGCGCGCTCGAGGAGATCGGCAGGAACTCGGTGAGCCCCTGCACCAGCCCCAGGACCAGGGCCTCGAACCATCCCATCAGGCCGCTCCCGCCGGTTCGCCCGCCCGCACGGGGCGCAGTCCGATTCGCACGGTCGGGAACCTATCGGGTGGTTCCTGAGGACCACCCCGAGGGCGCCGGTCCGACACGGGGTCACCTTGCCCGGGTCGCGGCGGGCGCGCCCACTAGGCTCGGCGGTCGTGGAAAAGCGACAGCTCGGCCGGTCGGGACTGCGGATATCGCGGATGGCCCTCGGCACCATGACGTGGGGCGGCGACACCGATCCGGACGAGGCGGCCAGCCAGCTGGTCGCGTTCGTGGACGCGGGCGGCACGCTCGTGGACACCGCCGACCTCTACGCCGGCGGCGAGGCCGAGCGGATGCTCGGCGAACTGCTGTCGGACCTGGTGCCGCGTGAGGACGTCGTGCTGGCCACGAAGACTGTCGCCCGCCGCACCGACGGCCCGTTCGGCGGCGGCGCTTCGCGCGGTGCGCTGCTGTCCGCGCTCGAAGGGTCGCTGCAACGGCTGCGCACCGACCACATCGACCTGTGGCAGCTGCACGCGTGGGATTCCTGCGTGCCGATCGAGGAAACGCTCTCCGCGCTCGATTACGCGGTGACGAGCGGCAAGGTCCGCTACGTCGGCGTCTCCAACTATGCGGGCTGGCAGCTCGCCACCGCCGCCTCGCTCGCCGCGGTGCCGCTCGTGTCCGGGCAGTTCGAGTACTCGCTGCTGGAACGCGGCATCGAACGCGAAGTCGTCCCGGCCGCGACGCACCACGGGATCGGCGTCCTTCCGTGGGCTCCGCTCGGCCGCGGCGTCCTCACCGGGAAGTACCGCACCGGCACGCCCGCCGACTCGCGCGGCGCGTCCGCCGAGTACGCCGGATACGTCGAGCACCACCGCACCGAACGTGCCGCGCGGATCGTGCAGGCAGTCGTGACCGCCGCCGAAGGGCTCGGCACGTCGCCGCTCGCGGTGGCGCTGGCCTGGGTCCGGGACCGGCCCGGAGTGGCCGCACCGGTCGTCGGCGCGCGCGACACCGGCCAGCTCACCGGGTCGCTCGCCGCCGAAGAGCTCACGCTCCCGCCTGCCATCCGAAGCGCGCTCGACGACGTCAGCGACATCGAATTCGGCTATCCGGAACGAGGCACCCGGTGAGCCGCAGGTGTCGGGTCGGTGACACGGGCGTGACGCGTCGGCGTTCCTGGAGGATGCTGGAGGGACCCGTTCGCCGGAGCTTTGGTGGAGGTTTCAAGGTGCGTCGGCTCACCGCCGCGTCGCGGATCGCGATCCCGCTGGCCGGTGCGCTCGCGCTGTCCGCCTGCTCGTCCTCGGAGCAGCCGAAGGACAACCTGCAGGTCGTGGCCAATCCGACGGCCGCGAAACCCGCCGCCTCCCCCGCTCGCGCGGTGCCGCCCGCCGGGCAGGTGCTGCCGATGCCGGTGGTGTCGGCGATCGCGGCCGACCAGCAGAGCCACACCCTCGTCGTCGCCCTCAAACAGCCCGCTGAGCTGCGGATTTACGATCTCGCCTCGCTCGGCGCGCCGAAGAAGACCGTCGCGCTGCCCGGTCCGGCGGAATCGCTCAGCGTGTCCGGGGGCCAGGCGCTCGCCGGAATCCCGGGCAAGGGCGTGCTCGCCCGCGTCGCGCTGCCGAGCGGGCAGATGACCGCCGAGAAGGTCGCCGGGCAGCCGGCCGCCGGGGTCGCCGACGGGCCGGACACACTCGTCGCGGTCCGCGACCGCAAGGCCGTCGAGGTGCTGGCGAACGGCTCGGTCGCGAAGACCATCACCGGTCAGCTCTACAGCGCCGACGACGTGGTCAACACCGGCAACGGCGTCGTCGTCCTCGACCGGCTGCGCACTGCCGTGTTCAGCGTGGACGTGCAGGCCGGAACCATGGACGAGGGCCTGCGCGCGGGCGACGGCGCCGCCAACGCGGTCGCCGACTCCTACGGCCGCGTCCTGGTCACCGACGCCCGCGCGGGCGCGCTGCTCGCGTTCTCGACCAACCCGCTGATCCTCCGCCAGCGCTACCCGGTGCCCGGTGGCGCGTACGGCCTCGCCTACGACGCGAAGCGCAGCCTGGCGTGGGTCACCCTGACCGCCCGCAACGAGGTCGTCGGCTACGACGTCCGCGGCGGAGAGCCTGTCGAGAAGTACCGATTCCCGACCGTGCGCCAGCCGGACACGGTGGGCGTCGACGACCAGAGCGGCCGCGTGTTCGTCGGCTCGGCCGCCGGAGAAGGGACCCAGGTGATCCAGCCATGACGACAGTCGACGAGGCGGTGGTCGAAGGGGATTGGGAGTATCGCCGCCTGCGCCTCCCCCCGGCGGTGTCCCGGCGCGCGGCGATGATCCAGCTCTCCATCCACGCGGAGTTCGCGGGCTGGGAACTGCGCACGGTCCGGCTGTACGCCGACGGGACGCGCCGCATCTGGTTGCGGCGCAAGCGCACGGCGGCCGACCACTCGACGGGGCTCGCGACCTGACCTGCTTGACTGTCCGTTATGCGCAAGTTGGTCTATCTGGTCGCGTCCACCCTCGACGGCTTCATCGCGGCTCCGACCCGGGAGGACCCGACCGGCTCGGTATTCCAGTTCGAGGGCGACCACGCCGAGCCGCTGCTGCGCGAGTATCCGGAAATGGTGCCGACGCACCTCCGGTCCGTGCTCGGCATCGAGGACGTCCCGCACCGGCATTTCGACACGGTGGTCGAAGGCCGGGTTTCCTACCAGATGGGCGTCGACCTCGGCGTTCCGGACGCGTACACGCACCTGCGGCACTACGTCTTCTCCCGCACGATGACCGAGGCACCCGGCCCAGCTGTGCAGGTGGTCAACACCGACCCGGCGGAGAAGATCCGCGAGCTGAAGAAGGAAGACGGCAAGGACATCTGGCTCGTCGGCGGAGGCGCGCTGGCCGGAGCGCTGCGCGACGAAGTGGACGAGTTGCACCTGAAGCTGTACCCGGTGGTCATCGGCTCCGGCGCGCCGCTGTTCGACGCCGGGTTCTCCGTGGACAGCTACCGGATGGCGGACAGCCGGACCTTCGAGAGCGGCGTCGCCCTGCTGCGGTACGTCCGCGCCTGAACCCTCGTGAACGACGTCGCCGAGCTGACCGAGCGCATCTGGCGTTCCGACGCCGCCAGCATGCTGGGTGCGCTCAGCCGTCGGCTCGGCGACTTCGATCGCGCTGAGGAAGCGCTGTCGGAAGCGATCGCCGAGGCGCTCAAACGCTGGCCCGGCGAAGGGGTGCCGTCCAGTCCCACCGGATGGCTCGTGACTACCGGGTGGCGCAAGGCGATCGACCGGCTCCGCCGGGACGTGGTCGGCCAGGAGAAGGCCGTCCGGGCAGCGGCGGAACCGCCTCCGGAACCGGGCAGCGACGACCGGCTGGCGATGATTTTCGCTTGCTGCCACCCGGATCTGCCGGAACCGGCGCAGGTCGCGCTGACGCTGTACGCCGCGGGCGGGCTGACCACCGCCGAGATCGCCGCCGCGTTCCTGGTGCCGGTGCCGACGATGTCGCAACGGCTTTCGCGGGCCAAACGGCTGTTGCGGGAACGCGGCATCGGATTCGAACCGCCGCGGTCGCACGAGTACGCCGACCGGCTGCCCGCTGTCCTCTCGGTGGTCTATTTGGTGTTCAACGAGGGCTATCTCTCCAGCGGAGATTCGGCGCAGCGGCAGGAATTGGCGCGCGAGGGCGTCGAACTGGCCCGGCAGCTTGCCGACTCGCTGCCTCGCGAACCGGAAGTCGCCGGGCTGGCCGCGTTGCTGGAGTTGCAGCACGCGCGCGTCGCGGCGCGGTTCGACGCACAGGGGCGGATTGTGGTGCTGGAGCAGCAGGATCGCCGGTTGTGGGACGGGCCGACGATTCAGCGTGCGGTGCTGCGGTTGCGCGAGGCGGTGCGGCTTGGCCAGCCCAGGCCTTATCAAACCCGGGCTGGCATCGCCGCGATGCACGCTGTCGCAAGGAGTTTCGCGGAGACCGACTGGGTGGGCGTCCGCGCGATGTACGACCGGCTTTACGCACTGGACCCGTCGCCCGTCGTCCTGCTGAACCGGGCGGTCGCCACGCGATACGCCATCGGCCCGGCTCCGGCGCTCGGCGAGGTCGACGCGCTCGAAGACCAGCTGTCCAGCTACCACCTGTGGCACGCAGCCCGGGCCGATCTGCTCGCCGCGCTCGACCGGACGGACGAGGCGCTGACGTCGGCGAAGCGGGCACTGGAACTGGCCTCGAACCCGGCCGAGCGCGAGCTGATGGCGCGACGCGTAGCCGATTTAGCAGGCTAGTCTGACGCACATGGTCGACACTCCGCTGCAGACCGTGTACCCCAACCTCACCTACGCCGATCCGAAAGCCGCGATCGAATTTCTCGCCGAGGCCTTCGGATTCGAGTCGCATTTCGTGGTCGAGGCAGGGAACGGCGTCGAGCACGCCCAGGTCCGCGCGGGCGCGAGCCTGATCTTCCTCAGCCGGGACCACGAGGGCGGCCAGTACGGCATGCACAGCCCGCGCGCGCTGGGCGGCACCAGCCACGCGTTGTGCGTCTGGGTGCCGGACAGCACGCTCGACGACCACCAGGCCCGGGCCGAGGCCGCCGGCGCGCGAATCCTCAACCCGGTGCACGATTCCCCGGCCGGGGTGCGCGAGTACTCGTGCGCCGATCCCGAAGGCCAGGTCTGGACCTTCAGCAGCTACGCGGGCGAGTGAGGCTCACTCTTCTTCTCGGCTCATCACCGGCCGGACCTCCACCGCGCTCACGCCCGGTCCCAGCGGCCAGCTCGCCGCGACCTCGACCGCCTCGTCGATGTCGGCACACTCCAGCGAAATCACCGAACCGACGATCTCCTTCAGCTCCACGTACGGCCCGTCGGTGACCACCGGTTTCCCGTTCGCCCCGGCCCGGATGGTCCTCGCCGTCTCCCGCGGCTGCAGTTCGACGCCGTTCCCGACCTTGCCGGACGGCTGCCAGCGCTCGAACCACGCGTAGATCTGCTTCATCTGGTCGTCCTCGTCCGCCGGGGACAAGGCGGTCCATTCGCGGTCGTCGCCGCAGATCAGCATCGCGTACTGCACGGTTTCTCCTCCTGGTCGGAAAACGCTCTCGACCGGATGACGAACGGGCCGCCCCGGTTTTCGACACGGCTCAGCCGAGCGCGGCCATCCACTCCGTCCACTTGGCTTCCTCCGCCGCCACGTCGACGTCCGGCGCGACGATGTGGTGCGTCGCCACCAGTGGTCCGCGGAAGCCTTGCATGAAGCAGAAAAGCCCCTCTGCAGTACGAATCCCGACGGTCTGCTCGTTCACCGCGTACACCACACCGTCCGAACCGGCCAGCCGGA
Source organism: Amycolatopsis sp. Poz14 (assembly GCF_006704225.1). NCBI lineage: Bacteria > Bacillati > Actinomycetota > Actinomycetes > Pseudonocardiales > Pseudonocardiaceae > Amycolatopsis > Amycolatopsis sp. Poz14. The sequence continues at coordinate 5,363,324 of NZ_JACLHD010000001.1, read as the reverse complement.
CTTTCGCGCCGACAGTCAGCTGTGCGACGCCCACTTCCTTCGCCAGCGCAGCCCACAATGCAGGCCAGTCCGCGACGGCCGTCGTCCCGAAGGCGGTGACCGGTTTCGCCGTCCGGCCCGGGAAGTGCTGCACGAATTCCACCAGGTTGCGGAAGAACAGCGCGCCGCCCGCCTGCATGGCCTCGAACTCGTCCGCCCAGTCGTCGCCGGGCAGGAAGCCGCTGGTGACACAACGGATCACCGAACTGCCGCCCTCGCGGCCCTCGACGAGGAATTCGTAAGCGATCCGCCGTCCGTCCGGATCCGGCTCGCCGCCGTAGGCCAGCCGGTTCGGCGGGTCCCAGGCGGTGATCGCGTGTGTCGGTTCGTAGGCCGCGAACGCCCCGCGCACCGCGCCGCCGACCCCGCCTTCGACCTCGTTGCGGCCCATGAACCACGAGTCGATGCCCGGGCCGGTCGCGATCGCCGCCCAGACCTGTTCCGGTTCGGCCGGGACCTCGGCGACGTCGATCTCCCGGAATTCCTTACCCATGCTCGGTTTCCTCCATCGGCACGCTCGGGTGCACCGCCAGCACCACCCGGTGCGCGCGGCCGTTCTCGGCTTTCTCGTCGTGGTACTTCCCGACCAGCGTGGTCACCGCCGTCGCCAGCTCCTCCGCGAACGCCGCCCGGTCGGCCGCCGAAGCGAACCGGACCTCGCCGTCGAGCGCGAAGGTGGCGACGCGTTTCTTCGCTTTCGCCGCACCGGTGATCAGGATCCCGACGTCGCGCACCAGCCGTCCGGCGACCGCCAGCAGCCAGCGCGCGGAGAGCCGGTCCGGCGACTGCGCCGGATCGGGCTGCACGGCCGCGAGCGCGGACGGCGAGATCACGTACGACGCCGCGGTCGCCCGCATCATCCGTTCCGTGACGTTGCCCTTGCGCCGTTCCTCGACCAGCTCCACGAGGCCGTGCTTTTCCAGCGCGCGCAGGTGGTAGTTGACCTTCTGCCTCGGCAGGTCGACGCGGGCGGCCAGCATCGTCGCCGAGGCGGGCTGCGCCAGTTCGGCGAGCAGCCGGGCCCGGACCGGGTCCAGCGACACCTCGGCCGCGGCCGCGTCCTCGATCACCGCAACAGGAAACATGCTGCCCATCGTCGCGGCTGAATACTCAGATTGTCAAGACAGGTTTTGTTGTCGGTAGACCTCGTGCACCACCGAGGCGATCCGCGGCACCACCTGCGCCGCGGCCTCCAGCGGCACGACGTGCCCGACGCCCGGCAGCACCACGGCGTACCCCTGGGCCAGCCCGCGCACGAACTGCTCGACGTCGGCGGGCGCGACGATCCGGTCCCGCTCCCCCACGATCGCCGTCACCGGCAGGTCGCCGGCCAGCGACAACGCGGCTTCGCGCGCGTAGGCATCGAGCGCGGGCCGGAACTGCGCGACGGTGTGCGGCCAGTTGCCGCGAATCATCTTCACAGTCAGCTCGACCAGGTCCGGGTCGGGATCGTCGCCGAACAGCCACCAGCGCAGCCCGGCGCTCACCGCGCGGCTGGTGTGCTCGCGGAACACGCCGTACAGCTTCGCGCCGAGCACCATTTCGAGGTCCTGCGCGAGCTTGCCGAGCGCGTTGGGCCAGGCGGCCGACGCCTCGGTGGCCAGCCGCCCGGACGACGTCGACAGCAGCACCAGCCCGCCGGCACGCTCGGCGAACAGCTCCGGATGCCGCTGGGTCAATGACATGACCGCGAGCCCGCCCATGTCGTGGCCGACGAGCACGACGCGTCCGTGCGGGACGGCTTGCTCGATCACCTCGGCGAGGTCGTCGGCGAGCTGGCCCATCGTCGCGGTGCCGCGCGCGGCCCGGCCGGATTCGCCGTGCCCGCGGTGGTCGTAGCTGACCACCGCGAGCGGATGTTCGACCGCGTCCGGCAGCACCGGGGCGATCCGGCCCCAGCTGCGCTGGTCGAGCGCGTAGCCGTGCAGCAGCACGACGGTCACGGCCGCCGCCGGATCGCCCCTGCGCACGAGGTGCAGGGGCGTGCCGTCGGCGAGCCGGAACCCGGACATCAGGAGGAGCGGAGGAACCGGTCCAGCACGCGGACGCCGAACTTCAGCGCGTCGACCGGGACGCGTTCGTCCACGCCGTGGAAGAGCCCGGAGAAGTCCAGGTCGGCGGGCAGTTTCAGCGGCGCGAAGCCGAAGTTGCGAATGCCGAGCTGCTGGAAGGACTTCGCGTCGGTGCCGCCGGAGAGCATGTACGGCAGGGTCCGCGCGCCCGGGTCCTCGGCGAGCACCGCAGCGGTCATGGCGTCGACGAGCGCGCCGTCGAACGTCGTCTCGACCGGCGGCAGCTCCATCCACTCCTTCTCGATGTCCGGCCCGAGCAGCTCGTCCAGCTCCCGGTCGAACGCCTCGAGCCGGCCCGGCAGGATCCGGCAGTCGACCGCCGCCTCGGCCACCGAAGGGATCACGTTCGACTTGTAGCCGGCGGTGAGCATCGTCGGGTTCGCGGTGTCGCGCAGGGTCGCGCCGATCATCCGGGAGATGTTGCCCAGCTTGGCGACCGCGCCCTCGAGGTCGTCCTCGGGAAAGTCCCAGCCGGTGATCTCGGTGACCCCGGCGAGGAATTCGCGCACGGAATCGGTCAGCACCAACGGAAACTGGTGCTGCCCCAGCTTCGCGACGGCTTCGGACAACTTGGTGACCGCGTTGTCGCGATGGATCATCGACCCGTGCCCCGCCGTGCCGCGCACGCGCAGCTTCATCCAGCGGATGCCCTTCTCGGCTGTCTCGATCACGTACGCGCGGACATTGTCCTTCAACGTGATCGAGAACCCGCCGACCTCGCTGATCGCCTCGGTGACGCCCTCGAACAGCTCGGGCCGGTTCTCCACCAGCCACTGCGCCCCGTACTTGCCGCCCGCCTCCTCGTCCGCGACGAACAGGAACACCAGGTCGCGAGGGGGCACGATATTGTTGATCTTGTAGTGCCGCGCGAGGGCCAGCGTCATGCCGACCATGTCCTTCATGTCGACCGCGCCGCGCCCCCACACGTACCCGTCCTGGACCGCACCGGAGAACGGATGCACCGACCACTCGGCCGGATCCGCGGGGACGACGTCGAGGTGCCCGTGAATCAGCAACGCCCCGCGGCCGGGGTCGGCCCCCGGAAGCCGCACGATGACGTTGTGCCGGTCCTTGCCGCCAGACTCGACGTAGGTGATCTCGTACCCGGCGTCAGTCAGCTTCTCCGCGACGTACTCAGCCGCGACCCGCTCGCCCACGAGGGTTTCGGGGTCGCCGGTATTGGTGGTGTCGATGCGGATCAGCTCGCTGGTAAGCGTGACAGCCTCGTCCGCGGCGGCGTCGATCAAGTTCGGTTGGGTCACCGGCCATTCCTATCATCCGCCACGCGAAGACGCCGCCGTCCCGCCGACTGGACCCCCTCCCCGGGCGCGGCGCCCCCAATGCGGCATTGGGTGCGTCAGACGCACCGAACGCCACATTGGGTGCGCAGGATGCACCCAATGCCACATTGGGGCGCAAGCCCCACCCCCACCCCAACCGCACCGGTGCACCCAACGAGCGAGGCACCCAGCCCCTCCCCCGCACCCCGATACGAAGCTCATCTGCGGTCGGTGGGTGCTTGTCAAGGCATCTTTCCCGCCTTGACAAGCACCCACCGACCGTCAGCACAATCAAGCTTCGGGGTGCCCCACGCAACCACCAAGCGATGTCGCCGCCAGGCGACGAGCCGACCACACCAACTGATCCACCAGTCAACCCAAAATCGCAACTCCTTGCCCCACAACAAGATCCATCCCCCGTTACACCAACAACGACAGAAGAGTTGCGATTTTCGCAACCCCCCATTACCGTCACGGCCCATGGACGAAACAGACCAGCTGAGAGAACGGGTCCGCCAGCTGATCCAGTCCATGCCCGTCCCCCAGCGCGAATTCGCCGCCGCCATCGGCCTGGACCAGACCAAACTCTCCAAAGCCCTCAACGGCACCCGCCGCTTCTCCCCGCACGAACTGGTCCGCGTCGCCGAATACTCCGGCGTCACCGTGAACTGGCTGCTCAACGGCAGCGACGACGCCAAAACCGTCACCGCCGTCCCGGCCCCCGCCGCGGGAACCGCGAGCGAGCCCGACGACCCAGCACACTCCGAACCAAGGCGGCGGATCCTGGAAACCGCCTGGCAGCTCATCGCCGAACGCGGCTACCACCGCGTCCGCATCGCCGACATCGCGCAAGCGTGCGGCACCAGCACCGCCGCCATCCACTACCACTTCCCCACCAAAACCGAAGTCCTCGACGAAGCGTTGCGGCGCAACGTCAAGCTCGCCTTCGACCGCCAGGTCGCCGAGCTGCACGCGGTGCCCGGCGCGCACGACCGGCTGCTCAAGCTCGTCGAGCTGCAGTTGCCGACCGAGGGCCTGCTGCGCGCCGAATGGTCGGTGTGGCTGCAGGTCTGGAACGAGGTCGCACTCGACCCGCGGCTGCGTTCGCTCTACACCGATTCCTACGACCGCTGGTACCAGACCATTCTCATGACCATCCGCACCGGCCAGGAGCAGGGCGTGTTCCGCCTGGCCGACCCCGAGGCCGCCACCGCCCAGCTCACCGCGCTGATCGACGGCCTCGGCATCCAGGTGCTGACCGGGCGTCCCGGCAGCACGGTGGGCGCGATGCGCGCGCACCTGAACGACTTCATCGACCGCTCGATCGTCCAAGGAGCCTGATGAACCACGAGGTCATCGTCACCTGCGCGCTCACCGGCGCGGGAGACACCACCCGCCGGAGCCCGCACGTCCCGGTCAGCCCGGCGCAGATCGCCGAGAGCGCCGTCGAGGCCGCCAACGCCGGCGCGGCCGTGGTGCACATCCACGTGCGCGAACCCGAAACCGGCGCGCCGTCGCGGGATGTCGCGCTGTATCGCGAGGCGGTGCGGCTGGTCAAAGAGTCCGGAGTGGACGTCGTCGTCAACCTCACCGCGGGCATGGGCGGCGACCTGGTCATCGACGCCGAGGACCCGCTCAAGCCGGTCGACGGCACCGACCTGGTCAACGCGCACGACCGCCTCCCGCACGTCGAAGAGCTGCTGCCGGACATCTGCACGCTCGACTGCGGTTCGCTGAACTTCGGCGAGGGCAACCAGCTCTACGTGTCCACTCCGGACATGCTGCGCACCGGCGCGAAGCGCATCCAGGAGCTCGGTGTGAAGCCCGAACTGGAGATCTTCGACACCGGAAACCTGTGGTTCGCCACGAAAATGGTCGAAGAAGGCCTCATCGACCCGCCGCCGCTGTTCCAGCTCTGCATGGGCATCCCGTACGGCGCCCCGCCGGACCCCGGGCTGCTGCAGGCGATGGTGCACCTGCTGCCGGAAGGCGCGCAGTGGGCGTCGTTCGCCATCGGCCGCGACCAGATGCCGTGGGTCGCGCAGTCGGTGCTGCTGGGCGGGCACGTCCGCGTCGGGCTGGAGGACAACCTCTACCTGGCGCGCGGCGTCAAGGCCACCAACGGCCAGCTCGTCGAACGCGCGGTGGACATCGTGCAGAAGCTCGGCGCGGACATCGCCACCCCGGACCGGGCGCGCGAAATCCTGGGGCTGAAGGAGCGCGTGCATGCCTGAGACCACCGAGACCACTGTGGACACTGTCGCGTGCATCGGAGCCGGAGTCATCGGCGGCGGCTGGGTCGCGCATTTCCTCGCCCAGGGATTCGACGTCCGAGCCTGGGACCCCGCGCCCGACGCCGCGGAGAAGCTCGAACGGCTCGTCAACGCGGCGTGGCCCGCGCTCACCGAACTGGGCCTCAAGCCCGGCGCGAGCCGCGACCGGCTCACCGTCACCGCGACGCTCGCGGAGGCCGTCGACGGCGTGGGCTTCGTGCAAGAAAGCGCGCCGGAAGACCTTGCGCTGAAACAGAAACTGCTCGCCGACATCGACGCCGTCACCGCGCCGGACGTCGTGATCGCCTCCTCCACCTCCGGCTACGGCATGACCGAAATGCAGGTCGCCGCGAAGACGCCGGAACGGCTGGTGGTCGGGCATCCGTTCAACCCGCCGTACCTGATCCCGCTGGTCGAGGTGGCGGGCGGGAAGCTCAGCGCGCCGTGGGCGGTCGAGCAGGCCGCCGCGTTCTACCGGCGCGTCGGCAAGTCCGTGATCACAATGGACCGCGAGGTGCCCGGATTCATCGCGAACCGGCTCCAGGAAGCGCTGTGGCGCGAAGCCCTGCACATGGTCGCGAACGGCGAGGCGACGGTCGAGCAGATCGACCTCGCGATCACCGACGGACCAGGCCTGCGCTGGCCGATCCAGGGCCCGATGCTGACGTTCCACCTGGCGGGCGGCGAGGGCGGCATGGCGCACATGCTGGACCACTTCGGACCGTCGCTGAAGTCGCCGTGGACCCGGCTCGAAGCGCCCGAACTCACCAAGGACCTGCGCGACGCCGTGGTCGCCGGTTGCGACGACGAGGCGGACGGGCGGACCATCGCCGACCTGATCGCCGAACGCGACCGGGCGGTCATCGCGATCCAGCGCGCGGTGGGGCAGGCCCGTCGTGGCTGAGTACCGCGACCGGGTCCGTCCAGAGTGGATCGACTACAACGGGCACCTCTCCGAGCCCTACTACGTGCTCGTCTTCGGCGACGCGACCACCGCGCTGATGGACATCGTCGGCCTCGGCCCCGGCTACCGCGAGAGAACCGGGGCGTCGCTGTACACAGTGGAGGCGCACGTCCGGTACCTGCGCGAAGTCGGCGCGGACGCCGAACTCGAGGTGAGCACCTCCGTGCTGTCAGTCGGCGCGAAAAAGGTGCGGCTGTGCCACGAGATGCGGGTCGGCGGCGAACTCGTCGCGACCGAAGAGCTGTTGTGCCTGCACGTTTCCGGGGGCCGCGCGACGCCGTTCCCCGCCGAAATCGCCACCGCGCTCGACACGCATCTCGCCCCGGTCCCGGACTACGCGGGACGCGCCATCGCCTGATCCCCTCCCCCACCGTGTCGTGCGCGGCGACGCCGATGAGAACCGGCGTCGCCGCGCACGGCACCCGCTCGAAAGTCACCCATGGAAGCCCGATGTAAACCGACCAACGTTTCCCGCCGCCGATTCCTCACGACCGCGCTCGCCGGCACCGCGCTCGCCGGCACCGCACCCCTGCTGGCCGCCTGCGGCTCCACCGTCGCCGCGGCAGTGCCCTCCGGACCGCCGAAACGAGGCGGCACCCTCCGCGTCGGAGTCACCGGCGGAGGCGCGTCGGACACCCTCGACCCGCACATCCCCGCCACGAACCCGGACATCGCCCGGGTGCTCAACCTCTACGAACCGCTCCTGCTGCGCGATCACGACTACCGGCTCCAGATGCTGGTCGCCGAATCGCTGAAGCCCTCGCCGGACGCGCGCACCTGGACCGCCGTGCTGCGGTCGGGCATCCGCTTCCACGACGGCCGCCCGGTGACCCCGGCCGACGTCGTCGCGACCTTCCGCCGGATCACCGACCCGAAGGACCCGAAGAGCGGCGCGGCCGGGCTGACCATGCTCGGCGAGGTCGCCGCCACCGGCGACCGGACCGTCGAATTCCGCCTCACGTCCCCGAATTCCGGCTTCGACGACCTGCTCGGGCAGTACAGCCTCGGCATCGTCCCGGCCGATTTCGACGTCAAACGCCCGATCGGCACCGGCCCGTTCAAGGCCGACACCTTCACCGCCGGGCTGCAGAGCACCTTCGTGCGCAACGAGCACTACTGGCGGCCGGGCCAGCCGTACCTGGACCGGCTCTCGCTCATCAACTTCGCCGACGACGACGCCCGGATCAACGCGCTCCTCTCGTCCCAGGTGGACGCGATCGACCAGGTCCCGGTCGCGCTCGTGGACGTGCTCCGCAGCGATCCGCGGATCCAGGTGCTGCGCTCGGAAACCGGGACCTGGCTGCCGTTCACCATGCGCGTCGACCGGCCGCCGTTCGACGACGTCCGGGTGCGCCAGGCGCTGCGCCTGGTGGTCGACCGCGAGCAGATGATCAACCAGGTGCTCAGCGGGCAGGGCCGGGTCGGCAACGACCTGTACGCGCCCTTCGACCCGGCGTACAACCGGCAGCTGCCGCAGCGGAAGCAGAACATCGCCGAGGCGAAACGGCTGCTCGCGGAGGCGGGCAAGCCGAATCTCGACATCGAACTGGTCACCGCGCCGATCCAGGCCGGTGCGGTCGAGGCCGCGCAGGTGTTCCAGCAGCAGGCCAAGGCGGCCGGCGTGAACGTGCGGATCCGGAAGCTCGACACCACCACGTTCTACGGCGAGAACTACCTGTCCTGGGATTTCGCGCAGGACTTCTGGTACACGCGCAACTACCTGCCGCAAGTCGCGTCCGGCGCGCTGCCGAAAGCGCCGTACAACGAAACCCATTGGAACGACCCGGAATTCACCGATCTCGTCACGCGGGCGAGTGCCACGGTGGACCCGAAGGCACGCACGGAGCTGCTGCACCGGGCGCAGCAGATCGAGTACGAACGCGGCGGGCTGATCGTCTGGGGGTTCGTCGACCAGGTCGACGCCTACCAGTCCTATGTGGCCGGATTCGTGCCGGACCGGACCGGGATCTCGCTGTCGGGCTACCAGTTCCGCCAGGTCTGGCTCGGCACGGCGGAAGGAGGCGCGGCATGACCCGGCTGATCCTCAAACGGCTGCTCGTGAGCCTCGTGGTGCTGTGGCTGGTCACCCTGCTGGTGTTCGTCGCGACGCTGCTGCTCCCGGGCGATCCGGCGCGGGCCATCCTCGGCCAGCAGGCGACTCCGGAGCGGATCGCCGCGCTGCAGCACCAGCTGCACCTCGACGAACCGGTCTGGCAGCGCTATCTCTCGTGGCTGGGCGGCCTGTTCACCGGCGACCTCGGCACGTCGACCTCGACCCAGGGCCCGGTCACGACGCTGCTGGCGGACCGGGTGTCGGCCTCGCTCGTGCTGCTCGTGCTCGCCGCCGTGATCGCCACCCCGCTCGGGCTCGCGTTCGGCACCTGGACCGCGATGCGCCGCGGCCGCGCCAGCGACCAGGTCGTGTCCGGCATCAGCCTGGTGATCGCCGCGCTGCCGGAGTTCGTGATCGGCGTGGCGCTCATCGTCCTCTTCGCGACAACGGTGTTCCGCGTCCTGCCTTCCGTCACCCTCACGCCACCAGGCGAAGCGGTCTGGGCACAACCGAGTCAGCTCGTGTTGCCGGTGCTCACGCTCGTGCTCGTCGTGACGCCGTACATCACGCGGATGATGCGCGCGACGATGAGCGAGGTCCTCGATTCCGGTTACGTGGAAATGGCGCGGCTCAAGGGAATGCGCGAGCGGACGGTGCTGCTGCGGCACGCCCTGCCGCACGCGGTCGGGCCCGTCGCGCAGGTCGTCGCGATCCAGCTGGCGTGGCTGGCCGGCGGCGTAGTGGTGGTCGAATTCCTGTTCCGCTACCCCGGGATCGGCCAGGCGCTGATCGACGCGGTCGGCAAGCGCGACGTCGCCGTCGTCCAGGCGGTGACGCTGTTGATCGCGGCGGTCTACATCGTGGTGAACCTGCTGGCCGACGTGATCGGCATCCTCGCCGATCCCAAGCTCCGGACGGAGGCAGTGCGATGACCGCGGTCGAAGAAGAACAGGTGGTGCCCGCCGTCCCGGAGACGCCGCCGCGCGCGGCCGGGCTGATCCGCACCGCTTGGGCGTTCCCGCAGGCCAAGGTCGGCACCGTACTGGCCGGAGTCGTCATTCTGGTGGCGCTGCTCGGACCGTGGCTCGGCCCGGTCATCACCGGGCACACCACCACGGACTTCGCCGGAAAGCCGTTCAAGCCGGACGGCCTCATGGGCACCGACGGCCTCGGCCGCGACGTCCTCACCCGCTTCCTGGCGGGCGGCACCACCCTGCTGCTGTACGCGGTCCTCGCCACGGCGCTCGGCATCGTGCTCGGCGCGCTGCTCGGCATGATCGCCGGGTACGGCGGCGGCTGGCTGGACAGCCTGCTGATGCGCGGCAACGACGTGCTGCTGTCGTTCCCGCAGCTGGTCATCGCGCTGCTGGCGATCGCGGTGATCGGCCCGAAGGGCTGGCTGCTCGTGCTGGTCATCGGGTTGACGCACGCGCCGCGGACCGCGCGGGTCGCCCGGCAGGCCACGGTTTCGGTGCGCAACCACGACTACATCCGCGCGGCCGAGATGTACGCCGTGCCGCGCAGCCGGATCCTGCTGCGCGAAATCCTGCCGAACATCACCGGCCCGCTCATGGTGGAGCTGGGGCTGCGGCTGACGTATTCGATCGGGTACATCGCCTCGCTGTCGTTCCTCGGACTCGGCATCCAGCCGCCCGCCGCGGACTGGGGCCTGATGATCAACGAGAACCGGATCGCGCTCGTCGTGCAGCCGTGGGGCGTGCTGCTCCCGGTCGCCGCGATCGCGGTGCTGGCCGTCGGCACGAACCTCGTCGCCGACTCGCTCGCCTCGGCCGCGGCCGGGCGGACCCGGGAGGCACGAGCATGACGACCGCTCTGGAGGTGACCGGACTGGCCGTGCGCACGACGGCGGGCCGCCCGGTGCTGCATTCGGTGTCCTACGAGATCGCGCCCGGCGAGGTCCTCGCGCTCGTCGGGGAATCCGGCTCCGGCAAGACGACCGCCGGATTGGCCGCGCTCGGCCATTTCCGCCGCGGGCTGACGGCCGGCGGCGGCCAGGTGCTGCTGCACCCGCGCGACGGCGAACCGGTCGACGTCCTGACGCTCGACGACGCCGCGCGCCGCCAGTTGCGGGGCAGCGCGGTCGCGTACATCCCGCAGGACCCGGCGCTGTCGCTCAACCCGGCGCTGCGCGTCGGCCGGCAGATCGCCGAGGTGCTGGAAACGCACGGCTACTCCGGGTCCGTCGACGAGCGCGTGGCCGAGGTGCTCGCCGAGGTCGGGTTGCCGTCCGACGAGGCCTACCAGCGGCGATACCCGCATCAGCTGTCCGGCGGGCAGCAGCAGCGGGTCGGCATCGCGATGGCGTTCGCGTGCCGCCCGAGCGTCGTGGTGCTGGACGAGCCCACCACCGGCCTGGATGTGAAGACGCAGGCGCTGGTGCTGGAAACGGTCCGGCAGCTGACGTCCGAGCACGGTGTCGCGGCGCTCTACATCACGCACGACCTCGCCGTCGTGGCGCAGCTCGCGGACCGCGTTGCCGTGATGTACCAAGGAGATCTGGTCGAATGCGGCGTCGCTGACGACGTGTTGCGGCGGCCGAAGCACGCGTACACGAAGCGGCTTCTCGCTGCGGTGCCCGACCTCGATGCGGAGCCCGCCACCGCTCCCCCGCCGGACGACGCGGTGCTGGCCGCGCGCGACATCCGGGTGTCCTACGGGCAGCAGAAGGTATTGCGCGGCATCGACCTCGCCGTGACGCGCGGGGAAAGCGTAATGCTGCTCGGCGAGTCCGGTTCCGGGAAAACCACGCTGTCGCAGTGCATCGCCGGGCTCAATCGCGGTTTCACCGGCACCGTCGCGCTCGAAGGCACTCCGCTGGCTCCGGCGGCCCGGCAGCGCAGCACTGACGAACTGCGGCGGATCCAGTACGTCTTCCAGAGCCCGTTCTCATCGCTGAACCCGCGCAAGACGATCGCGCAGTCGATCGAGGTTCCGTTGGTGCGCTTGACGTCTCTCTCCCGCACCGAGCGCCGGAAACGCGTCGCCGAGACGCTGGACCGGGTCCGCCTGCGGCAAGACCTCGCGAACCGGTTGCCGGACCAGCTCAGCGGCGGCGAACGACAGCGCGCGGCGATCGCCCGCGCGCTGGTGACCACGCCGGACGTCCTGGTGTGCGACGAGGTCACCTCCGCGCTGGACGTCTCCGTGCAGGCCACCATCGTCGAACTGCTCGGCGAACTGCGCCGGGAACTCGGCATGGCGATGCTGTTCGTGACGCACAACATCGCCCTGGCCCCGGAGGTGGCGGACCGGATCGCGGTCCTGCGCGGCGGCGAGATCGTCGAGGAAGGCACTGTCGAGACGGTGCTGAACTCGCCGTCGCACGAGTACACCAGCGAACTTCTCGCTACGACGCCGAGGCTGTGAGGAGCCGAATGACTGTCAACGGTGCGGTAAAACCCGGTTACGAGGGCGTGCGGGAAGCGTTCGGCGACCTCATCGAGGCCACCACTGGCGGAGCCGCGTTCAGCGTGTTCCGCGACGGCGCACCGGTGGTGGAACTGTGGGGCGGCTCGGCCGCGGACGGCGTGCCGTGGACCGAGGACACCCGCGCCGTGTTGTTCAGCGGCACCAAGGGCGTGGTCGCGACCATCCTGGCGATGCTGACCGCGCAGGGGAAGCTCGACCCGGACGAACGCGTCGCCCGCTACTGGCCGGAGTTCGCCGCGGCAGGCAAGGAGGACGTGCCGGTCTCGCAGGTCCTCTCGCACACCGTCGGCCTGCCCTACGTCGAGCCGGACCTGCCGATGCTGGACAACGCGGCGAACGCCGAGGCCCTCGCCGCCCAGCGTCCATTGTGGGCTCCCGGGACGAAGGTCGCGTACCACGCGCTCACCTACGGCTACCTCGCCACCGAACTGGCCCGGCGCGTCACCGGAGCGGACCTGGGTGTCCTCATCCGCGACCTCCTCGCCGAGCCGCACGGCCTCGACCTGCGGCTCGGCACCCCGCCGACCGTCCCGGTCGCCACACTGCGGCGCGCGCCCGGGTACCGGATCAGCACCTTCCTCCAGGACGAGGAACGCCGCCGGATCGTCGAACGGATGTACCGCGGACTGCTCGATTCGGGCGACTCGATGAACTCGCCGGAGTACCGCGGCGCGACGCTGGCGGCGGGCGGCGCGGTCGGCACCGCGACCGCGATGGCCCGCCTCTACGACCTGCTGCGTTCGGGCGGACTCGTCCCCGCCGACGTCCTCGCCCGGGCCACCCGCACCTGGTCCGAGGGCATCGACGCGATCAACGACCGCCCGCTGCGCTTCGGCCTCGGCTTCGAACTGGCCGACCCGATCGGCACCTACGGCCCCGCCGACGCCGACCCCGCCGCTTTCGGCCACTCCGGGGCCGGCGGCGGCCGCCACGGCGCGTGGCCGGCCCGGGGTTTGTCGTTCTCGTTCGTGACGAACGAACTCCAGGCCGAGGACGTCGACCACCGGGCGTCGTCGCTTCTGGCGGCGCTGCACGAGGCCGCCTGACCTACCGTGGGGAGATGCGGATCGTCTCCCTGCTGCCCGCCGCCACCGACCTCGTCGCCACGCTCGGCAAGGCGGGCGACCTCGTCGGCCGCACCCACGAATGCGACTGGCCCGCCGAGGTCGCGTCGGTGCCGGTGGTGACCGCCGCGGACCTCGATTCCGACACGCTGACCAGCCGCGAAATCTCCACCGCCGTCGGCGCGTCCCACCAGGGTTCGTCGCTCTACTCGGTCGACGTCAGCCAGTTGGCCGCCCTCGCACCCGACGTCGTGCTCACGCAAGACCTGTGCGAGGTCTGCGCGGTGTCCTACACCCGCGTCGCCGCGGCGGTGCGGATGCTCGATGCCGGACCGCGCGTGCTCAGCCTGGAACCGCGCACCCTGGAGGAGGTCCTCGACTGCTTGACCACCCTCGGCGACGCGCTGGCCGTCCCGGATGTCGCCGCCGCCCGGGTCGCCGAACTCCGCTCACGACTAGCGACTGTCCGCCGCCGGGTCGCTGGACTTCCCCGGCCGCGCGTGGTCGCGCTGGAATGGCTCGACCCGCTCTGGCCAGCCGGACATTGGGTGCCCGAACAAATCTCCGCCGCCGGCGGGAACCCACTGCTCGCGGAACCGGGCGAGCACACGAAACCGATGCCGTGGGACGCCGTGGTCGCCGCCCGTCCGGACGTCCTGCTCGTCCTCCCCTGCGGCTTCTCCCCGGACCGGACCGAGTCGGAGTTGGACGTCCTCACCTCGCTGCCCGGCTGGACCGACCTGCCCGCGGTCCGGAACGACCGGGTCTGGCTCCTCGACGGCCCGTCCTATTTCAACCGCCCCGGCCCTCGAGTGGTGCGCGGAGCAGAGATCCTCGCGACGGTTCTGCACGACATTCCCGCCGATCCCCCGGTCAGCCGTGCGGAAGCCCGGCGGACCTGACTCAGCCGCTCGAAAAAATCCCCCGACCGGGAAGCCGCGGACCCACTTTCGCGTTGTCTCTCAAGCAGAACCGGCACGGAATGGGGTGGGTCGCTTGAGCTCTCCCGAACGGCACGCGGCGGACTACCCGGCACCCCGCCTCGCCGTCGATCTCCCGATCGCAGCCCTCCTCATCGCCTCCCTCGCGCATTGGATCCGCGGCGCCCCCGCCGACGGCGTGATCTTCTTCGCCGCCGCGATCCTGCTGCTCTTCACCGAACGCCACACCACCCCCGCCGATGCCCTGCTCCCCGCCACCCGCCTGCCCGGCGCCTCGCTGATCGTCGCCGCTGCCCTCGTCGCGCTGGCCTTCGGCCGCCACACCGTGCCGATGTTCCTGGCCGTCACCGCGATCGGCGTCGGCGCTCTCGTCGTGGAGTGGCGGGACCCCTCGCTCCCCGCGCAACCGGTCCCGCGCCGCGGCTGGCTGTGGGTCGCGCTGGCGATCTCCTGGTGTCTCTGGGAGCTCGTTTCCTTCATCTACGAGCAAGCGGCGGGAGGGCTCTCCCTCACGCATCCCACGATGAGCGACCTCGTCGACCCGATGCTCGACAACCGCGTCGTCCAGGCGCTCGCGATCGGCGTCTGGGTCGCCGCCGGGCTGGCGATGCTGCGCGCCGCCGCCACCGCGAGGAGGGCGGCATGAGCAGCAGGCTGATCACCGAAATCGGCTTCGGCGCGATCGTGGCCGCCGCCCTGCTGCTGTGGCTGGGCAGCCACCTGTTCCCGAAGAAAATCCCGCCGCTGACCCGCGTCCTCTCCGCGCTGATGCGCAAGCGGTCCACCCGGATCGCGCTCGTGCTGGCGTGGTGGTGGGTCGGCTGGCACTTCTTCGTCCAGAGCTGACCCCCACCCTCGGCGTAATCATCGATTATTTCTGCTATGGTCGATGATATGAACGAACGTCTCGAGGTCTCCCGGCTCGTCCCCGCCCCCGCCAGCGCCGTCTTCGCAGTCCTCACCGATCCGCAGGGCCACGTCGACATCGACGCGTCCGGAATGCTCATGGACGCCGAGGGCGAACCAGTCACCCAGGCCGGCGACCGGTTCGTCGTCCACATGGACCGGGAAGCGCTCGGCGACCGTCCGCTGGGCAAGTACGACGTCGAGGTCGTCATCACGAAACTGGTCCCGGACCAGGAGATCGCCTGGACCGTCGAAGGCAGCCTGCGCCCGCACGTCCGGCACATCTACGGCTACCGGCTGGAACCCGCCGAGGACGGCACCCGCGTCACGTCCTACTACGACTGGTCCGAACTCAGCGAGGAGTGGAAGGAGCGCCTGACCTTCCCGGTCGTCCCCGAATCCGCTCTGAAGGCGACCCTCGGCATCCTGGAGCGCACCGTCCGCCGCCGAGCCGCCTAGCGGTACCGGAACGCGGTCGGCTTGCCCTGCTCCGCCAGATACTGCTCGAAGGTGACCACGCCGTCCGCGTGCTCCGGCGCCAGGTTCGCGCCGTCCGAGTAACCCCGGGCGACCCGCCCCGGCGCCGGCACCGAAACGAGCCGTTTGTCCTTCCCGGACGCGGCGAGCAGGGCACGCGCCAGATCGGCCGTCGTCCGCACCTCCGGTCCGCCGAAGTCCGCGACCCGCCCCCGTGGTTCGCCCTGCGCCAATTCCAGGAGCCGGGCCGCGACGTCGCGCACGTCGACGGGCTGGAAGCGGAACTTCGGCACCGGCACCACCGGCAGCCGCGCGGCGCCGGCGAGGATCGTCCGCACCAGCGAGTGGAACTGCGTCGCCCGGAGGATCGTGTGCGGCATCCCGGAACCCGCGATCAGCTTCTCGGCGGCCAGTTTCGCCTGGTAGTAGCCGAGCGGGATCTGGTCGACGCCGACGATCGAGACGTACACCAGATGCGGCGTCTGCCCGCTCCACCGCGCGGCTTCGACGAGCATGCGGACTGTCTCGACTTCCCGGCGGTAGTCCGTCGCGCAATGAATCACCGTGCCGACCCCAGCGACCGCGACGTCGATCCCCCGCCCGGTGCGCAGGTCGCCGGCCGTCCACTGGACCCCTTCGCCGGACCGCCTCCGCCGGCTCAACGCCCGCACCGGAACCTCCGCGGCCCGGAGCCGTTCCACGACCACCCGGCCCAGTTGTCCGCTTCCGCCGGTGACGAGGATCTGCTCGGCCACGTGGTTCCTCCCGCTGCCGCACCGCCCGGGCTCAGCCGGCTTACGCCCGCCATCCTGGCACGCCTCACGGCACCCGGGTCAAAACCTCGAACGCCACCGCACCGTCGGCTCATCCGCAGCATGCCGTGATCAGCCCCGACGTCGCCTCATTCCCCCGAGCTCAGCCGACTCTCACCCGCCAACCAGACACGCCTCACGCCACCCGGGTCAAAACCTCGAACGCCACCGCACCGTCGGCTCATCCGCCGCGTCCCGCCGCGGCGCGTCCTTCCGCAACAACACCGACAACCGCCCGTACGCCGTGATCAGCTCCGACGTCGCCTCATTCCCCCGCCCGGCCCGGGCATGCTCGAACCCCTGCCGCAACGCGGCCAGCGCGCCCGGTTCCGCCGTCGCGAGCAGGCCAGCCGCCTCGGAAACCGTCTCGGCGAGCCCGTCGAGCATGGCGTTCGTTTCCGGCCGTCCGGGCGCGACAGTGAGCACCGGCGACAGCACCCGCAGCTGGTGGTGCAGCCGGTACAGCACGGCAAGCGGATCGTTCTGCTCAGCACCGTCCATCGTGCTCTCCTCCGCTCCGTCCCCGGGGAGACGAGGCGGAGGCTCCCCCATGACGCCAGGCGCCCGATTGACTTCGCTCAGGAGTCCTCTGCCTCCAACCCGTCCCGGTCGGCCCACTCCAGCAACGGCTCGAGCGAGTACGCCACGTCGTCGATCCCCGCGTGCAGGTCGCCGAGTTCGGCGAACCGCGCGGGCACGGTCGCGATCGTGCAGTCGTGCGGGTCGACGTCGTCGACCTCGTCCCAGCGGATCGGCGTCGACACCAGCGCCTCGGGCACCCCGCGCACCGAATAGGCGCTGGCGATCGTGTGGTCCCGGGCGTTCTGGTTGTAGTCCACGAACAGCTTCTTCGGGTCGCGGTCCTTGCGCCACCAGGTGGTGGTGACCTCGTCCGGCGCCCGCCGCTCGACCTCGCGCGCGAACGCCAGCGCGGCCCGGCGGACGTCGGCGAACCCCCAGCGCGGTTCGATCCGCACGTAGATGTGCATCCCGCTGCCGCCGGACGTCTTCGGCCAGCCGCGGATGTCCAGTTCGTCGAGGATCTCCTCGGCGACGTGCGCGACCCGGCGGACCGTGTCGAATCCGCAGTCCGGCATCGGGTCGAGGTCGATCCGCCATTCGTCGGGCCGCTCGGTGTCCGCGCGCCGGGAATTCCAGGGATGGAACTCCACAGTGGACATCTGCACCGCCCACGCGACGTGCGCCAGCTCGGTCACGCACAGCTCGTCGGCGTGCCGGTGGTACCGCGGGAACTGCACCCGCACTGTCTCCAGCCACGGCGGCGCACCGTTCGGCACCCGCTTCTGGTGCACCTTCTCGCCGGCCACGCCGGACGGGAACCGATGCAGCATGCACGGCCGTTCCCGCAGCGCGCGCACGATCCCGTCGCCGACCGACAGGTAGTAGCGGACGAGATCGAGCTTCGTCTCGCCGCGCGCCGGGAAGTAGACCCGGTCCGGGTTGGACACCCGGACCGTCCGGTCCCCCACCTCGAGCTCGACGGCCTCGCCCTTAGCCATGCCACCGACCGTATCCGGAAACGGCCCGGCGCGTCAGCGGCCGAACGGCACGAGGGTGAAACGCCTGCCCGCCGCGGCACCGGCCGCTCGCCGCCGGATCGGTCAATTCGGCAACGCAGCCAGCACGGAGCGATCCAGTTTGTACACCGTGACCGTGCCCGACCGGAACGCCACCGAGAGGCCGGGAAGGCCGTCCAGGTTCTGCAGTCCCGGAGCCAGCTCGAACGTCGGCGCGGTGTACCAGCTGTTCGGCGAACCGGGTCCCGCGCCCATGGTCGGCGCTTTGCTGTCCACGTACACGTAGCCGATGTTCAGCGACAACACGGTTTTCCGGATGTTCGGGTCGGTCGGATAGTCGCGGAACGAGCGCAGCAGCTCGTACGTCACCGGCTCGAGGGCCGAGCCGAGCGTGACCACGTTGACCACCGGCACCCGGTCCTCGACGTAGGCGTAGGTCGAGCCGTCGTTGGCGCTGTTCATCAGCCGTTCGCCGGGCTTGATGTGCTCCTCGACGAACTTCGCCGCCCGCTTGTCGTCGTCGTTGACCCGGGTGAACTCCGGCTTCGCGTAGCGGCTGGCGATCACCTCGGCGTTGCGGTGTTCGTAGGGCACCGCGGCGTAGACGACATATCCGGCCATCATGACCGCGAGCAACGCGGCGGAAACCGGACCGGCGAACCGGCGGACGCGACTGAACACCGCCGCGTTCTTCGGCATCCCCGCCAAGCGAATGATTCCGACCGCCACGAATACGACCGCGATAGCCGCCAGCACCGGAATGAACAGGGAAATGTGCGACTGAATGCGCACATACGATTTGTAGAACGGCGATCCGACCATCGAGCCGATGCCCGACCACGGGTGCACCTTGAAATCGACGACGATCGCCAGCCAGGCCAGCCACATCGCGGCGACACCCCACGCGCGGCGGAGCACCACGACGACCAGCACCCCGACCAGCGCGAGCACACCCGCGCTGAGCTGCGAGAAGATGCCGTGCGGATCGAAATAGCCGCCGTAGGTGAGCTTGAGGTTGGTCGACAATGCGTCGCCGAACCGGCCCGGCGGGATGTCCGGCGACCAGGTCCCGGTGCGTGTGGCCTGGCTCGCCGAGCCCAGCAGCGTGGTCGCCGAGGCGAGCGCGGCCACCAGCCCCGCCGCCAGCAGCACCGGCCACTGCCCGCGCAGGATTTCCCGGCCCCGCTTCGTGAACGCCTCGACGATCCAGAACACCACGACGCTGAGACCGACGGTGGCGGCCACGCTCGGGTGGACCGAGAACACCCCGGCCACCCCGAGGCCCAGCACGAACGCCCGCAGCCAGCGCGAGCCCGGTCCCCATCCGCGGAGCCCGCCCACCGAGATCAGCGCCGCGATCACGCCGGGAGCCATGCTCATCGCGGCCGCGTTCGGCGCGATCCCGCCGTCGTGCAGCAGCTGCACGCCCGGCCGGTACAGCCCGGCCGCGACCAGCGCCGCGACCCCGCCGGCGAGGGCGGTCCAGCCCGATCCGGCGCGCAGCCTGCGGAACACCGCGGCCGCGAGCGCCGCCGAGCCGAGCACGAACACCGGCCCGGTGATCAGGGCGTTCATCACGTTGAAGCCGGTGATCGGCCCGCCGGTCAGCTGGCCCGAGAGCGCCGCGGGCAGCGGCAGCCCGGACGGGTAGAACGACACCGGCTGCCCGGTGAGCACGTCGATCGGCAGGAGGTCCCACGGCGCGGCCCGGCCGGTGTCGCTGATGTAGGCCACCAGCACCATGTGGATGATCGTGTCGTGTTCCTGCGGGTACGTGTCCCAGGAGCCGAGGCCGCCGTGCCATTGCTGCAGGGCGAGCGCGACGGCGCCCAGCACCAGCACCGCGGCGCCGAGCTTGGCCGCCAGCAGCCACCGGCCGGTCAGCGCGGGCAGCAGCGAGGTGTCCGGCTCCTCGACCGGCGCGGGCTCGGTGCGGCCGCGGCGCAGCCACGCGATGCCGAAGACGATCGCGGACAGCAGCAGGGTCACCGCGAGCGCGAGCGGAATCCCGAAGGACAGCCCGGGAATGCCGGACGCCAGCCCGGCCAGGCCGTAGACGCCGACGCTGACCGGCGCGGTCAGCGCGGCGAGCCACAGTTTGTCCCGGACGCCGGCGGCGAGTTGCACCAGAAGCCCCGGCACGGCGAGAACGGCCAGCCCCGCCAGCGGGTACAAAAGCAGACTCACGGCGAAGACCACCCAATCTCGTGAAGAACTCGTTGGATTCCACTGGGAACTGCATCTGTACTGAAGACTGGGGCCGCCGGTCGCGCATCGAAGACGGAACTTCCGATATGCCTTCGATTTCGACGTGCTGCCTTCCCGCCGCCGCCGAGAATACGACACCGACCCCGGGATCCCGGGACCGGCCCGGCAGAAGTCGATCGACGGCGGGGCGGGCCCGCGGGCGCCCGCGCCCCGCCCGTCCCCGGCTCCGGAATCGCGGTGCTCCGGCCGTCTTCAGGCCGCGGGTCTACCCGCTTCCGCCGCGCGTCGCGTCGAGCACGGCAGTCTGCTTCGCCACGCCGGATGTCGAGCGGATGCCGTGTTCGACGGACAGTCCCCGCATCGGTACCGCGTAGTCGTACCGGAACACCGCGACCGGCTCCCGCACTTTGTCGCCGCGAAGGTACGTCGGCACCTCGGTCGCCTTGGCGTCGGCATACAACGGCACGTACGGGCCCCCGGCGTCCGCGGCGTAGGAAACGCCGACCAGCGACTGCGCGTCCTGGCCGGGCGCGAACCGGTAGCGGACCGGCTGCACGATGCCGTCCGCCAGCGAGGCCGGGGTGCGGCACGGCAGGACGAACGCGTTGGTCCAGTCCAATGTCACCGGCTCGCCGATGGGGATGACGTTCGTCAGCGGCGTCAGGCGCGGAATCCGGGGCGCGGTGACCGCGACCCAGCCCGCCGCACTCGGGTCCTCGTCCCGCGCGACGACCCGGACCCGTTGCGCCCCCGGCGCCTGCCAGCGGGGATCGAAGCGCGCGTCGAGCCACTTCCCGCTGTTGTCCTCTTTGGCCTTCATCGTCGCCAGCACGGTCCCGTCCGCCTTCGCGAACTCCACCGAAACCTGCGTTTTCCCGTGCGCGGCGCGGGAAATCACGACCGGCGGCGCATCCGGCGACCCGACGTCGGCAGGCAGGTCGTACCACCCGCTGACGAGCGTGCCAGTCCGTGAGGGCGACCCGTGCGAACTCCATGCCGGGTGCTCCGGGTCGCTGCCGAACGGGGCCGGCGGCGCGGCGTCCGGCGGGAACCCGGTGTTCGTCGCGAACCCTTCCGCCGAGGCCGGCGAGGACGCTTTGAGCACGCCCGCGCCGATATCCGGCTCGACGTCCAGCCAATCCTCGACCCCGCACGAGTTCCCGGCCTTGCCGGCACTGGCGGCGAGGCCCAGCGAAGCCAGATTCGACCGGCCGACGGAGTAAGTGCCCCAGCGCACCTTCACCGCTTGCGCCTGTCCGACCACTTCGACCGCCACCGTCGCGGCCGCCACCGCGACGATCACCCAGCTCGACCTCGGCAGCCAGCGCGGAGCCCGGCTCGCTCCGTCCCGGCGTTTCGCGGTCTGCCAAGCACCGGCGACCACACCGGCGAGCGCGACCGCCAGCCCGGCCCAGAGAGCCAGATCCGCCAGCCGCACTCCCTTCACAGTGGGGACGGTGTCGCCCCACCGGACGTCGTAGTCGGACTGCATCCACCACCAGTTCGGCGCGGACCAGGCCAGCCAGGTCGTCACCGCGACCAGGCCCAGGGCCGCCGCCCGTGTCCACACCGAGGACAGCGCTCCGCGTGCGACGGTGTGCACCAGCATCGCGATCATCACCGTGCCGAATCCGGCCAGCGCACCGAAATGGTGGGTCCACTTCGTCGGCGTGAACGCGAGCACGACAAGGCACAGGACACTGATGACGGCCATGCGGCGGGCAGGCCCGACAGCCAGTCCCGGGACGCGGCGCCAGATCAGCAGCACGGCCAGCAGCGCCATCGCCAGCAGCATCAGCAGCACCGGCACCCGGCGGTTCAGCGCTCCCTCGACCACCGACGGGTCGAGCAGGGTGACGTACCGGTTGATTTCGCTCTGCCACGGCAGATCCGGCCCGATCTTCTGCCGGACAGCGGTCGACTCCAGTACGGCAGTCAGCGGCTGGTCGTAGAACGCGGTCAGGAGCGCGCTGGCACCGGCGCCGACGACGACCGCGATCGCACCGAGCACGCGCAGGTCGCCGCGCCTGCGCACCAAGCGGAAGAGGGGACGCACCCCTGCGATGAACGGCAGGAACGCCGCGATCCCGAGCGGGTTCGTCGTCGCGGTGGCGCCGGCGACCACCAGCCCGATCGCGACCGGGGTCACCGCACTGGTCGCCACGGCGCGCTCGACCAGCGCGAACACCGCCAGCGAGCCGAACACGATCCACGGCTCCGGCCGCAGCCCGACGTCGAAGGCCACGTACCAGGCCAGGAAAAGGGCCGCGGTCGCCCAGCGGGTCCACCGCGTCGGCCGGTTCGCCAGCCGCGGCAGCACCACGCGATCGATCAGGAACCAGGACGCCAGCCCCAGCAGCACCGACGGCAGCCGCATCCACACCATGGCCGGCGTGACGCGGCCGAGAAGCGCGTACAGCTCGTAGTACCAGCCCCACGGCGCTTCCGGCGCGTTGAACCAGCGGAAGTAATTGCCGGTGAACCCGCTCGTCTCGCGAGCGCGCAGCATCGTCGAGATGTATCCGTCGTCCACGGTGAGCGCGCCGACGACGGACCAGACTCCGAGCACGCCGGTCACGACGAGGTCCGCCGGCCGCGGCACCCACGCCCGCCGGGGAAGCAGCCGGACCCGGCGGGCGGCGCTCCGGTCGCGCCGGACCAGCAGCACGATCATGCCGAGCAGCGCGAGCAGCGACACCACGCCGAGCGCGATCTTCGCCGCGCTTGGCGTGCTGACCCACCGGGTGTCGGGTTCGATCTGCGCGGACACCGCGCCGGGGTGCTCGGTGTACAGCCCGGTGACGTTCGGGCGGCCCGTCGTCTTGGCGGTGCCGACGGTGGTGCCTTCGCCGTCGGCGTGCACCGTCAACTGGCAATCGGCGCCAGCGGGGCGGTGAAACAGTTCTGTGCCACCGAGTTCTGCTCGGACCGTGCCGTCGACCGCCCGGATCTCCAGCCCGCCCGCGAGAGGCTCCGCGCCCTGCTTGCCTTTCGGCGGAGTGGTCGCGAACAGCAGCCCGTTCGGCTCGGCGCATCGGACAGTCGCGTCGAGTCTGGCCGGGTGGTACGGGTACAACGGCAGCGCGGTGTCCTGCGCGCCGTCCCAGCGGTATGTCGTTGTCTCAGTGTTCACCGGCGCGACGGTGAACAGCACCGCGGTCAGCGCGCAGACGAGCCCGAGCCCGATGATGAGCCAACGATGGCCGGCTTGCCCGCTCGCGGCGGCGTCGGAATCTGGGGTCGGCACGGCGCGGAGTTTAGTGTTCCGGCGTATCTCCGCCGTGAAGCGGCCCGGCCCCGCCGCGTCGTCGCATGTGAGGCCGGTCTCGGCGCTCCCGGACCCGGGAGCAACCGGGGCCTTCTGTCCACTGTGGAACAGCCACCGCGCCCCGTCGTCGCCCGTTCGAGCGACTGCCGCGCGCTTTCCGGCCCGAATACCCTCGAGGACGCCCCGCGTTACCCGAAAGTCTCCCGCCGGACCGTCCACCGTGGACATCCGCGCAGCTCCAGCGGGATTTCCGGAAGTCAAACGGGTCCTGCCCGGTTTGCCCGGTTCCTCCACGGTGATCTGGAGCACACCTTAAGTCCAGCCTAGGTGTGCTGCGTCACGCGGTCCGCTACCGCTAGCGTCACGCAACCATGGAATCCACAGTGGTCGCCAAAGAGGGCGACAACTACACGAAAGCACTGGGCAACCGCCAGGTGCAGATGATCGCGATCGGCGGGGCGATCGGGGTCGGGCTCTTCCTCGGCGCGGGCGGGCGGCTCCACGAAGCGGGACCGTCGCTGGTCCTTTCCTACGCGCTGTGCGGCATCGCGGCCTACTTCGTGATGCGGGCGCTCGGCGAACTCGTCATGCACCGGCCCAGCTCCGGCAGTTTCGTGACCTACGCCCGCGAGTTCATCGGTCCGTGGGCCGGGTTCGTCTCCGGCTGGATGTACTGGCTGAACTGGGCGATGACCGGGATCGCGGAGATCACCGCGGTCGCGATCTACGTGCACAAGTGGCTGCCGGACGTCCCGCAGTGGATCACCGCGCTCGTCGCGCTCGGCGTGCTCATGGCGGTCAACCTGCTGAGCGTGAAGCTGTTCGGGGAACTGGAGTTCTGGTTCTCCGTCGTCAAGGTCCTCGCGATCATCGTGTTCCTGGTGACCGCGCTCGGGCTCGTGTTCACCGGCGCGAACATCGGCGGCACCACCGCCGGCGTGCACAACCTGACCGACCACGGCGGGTTCTTCCCGGCGGGCGTCGGCATCGCGCTGATGACGCTGCAGGCGGTCGTGTTCGCCTACTCCGCGATCGAGGTCGTCGGCATCGCGGCCGGCGAGACCAAGGACGCGCGCAAGGTGCTGCCCAAGGCGATCAACGGCGTCGTGTGGCGGATCGGCGTCTTCTACGTCGGTTCGGTGCTGCTGCTGGCGATGCTGATGCCGTGGCCGTTCTACAACGGCGGCGAAAGCCCGTTCGTCACGGTGTTCTCGCGCCTGGGCATCGGCGGCATCGGCGACGTGATGAACGCGGTCGTCCTCACCGCCGCGCTCTCCTCGTGCAACTCGGGCCTGTACTCCACCGGCCGCATCCTCCGCGCGCTCGCCGACGAGGGCGAAGCGCCGAAGTTCGTCGGCAAGATGAACTCCCGGCACGTGCCCTACGGCGGGATTCTCTTCACGTCGGTGGCCTACGTGCTCGGCGTGGTGCTGAACTACATCGTGCCCTCGGAGGCGTTCGACATCGCCACCGCGATCGCCTCGCTCGGCGTCGTCGCGACCTGGGCGACCCTGGTGTTCTCGCAGATGCGGATGCGCCAGGCGGCCTTGCGCGGCGAACTGGAACGGCCGAGCTACCGCATGCCCGGCGCGCCCTACACCGGCTGGGCCACGCTCGGATTCCTCGTGCTGGTCGTGGTGCTGATGGGATTCTCCGACGGAGCCGAGAAGATCGCGTTCTACTCGATCCCGGCGATCGTCGTGGTGCTCGCGGTCGGCTGGCGGCTCGTGTCCCGCAAACGGCAGGCGCGCACCGGCGCCTGAGCGGAGCCCGCGTTCCCCCATCCCCGCGAACGCGGCACCGGCCCGGCCGTCCTTCCGATACCCACCGGAAGGACGGCCGGGTTCTTTTCGTTCACCACAACGGGAAGTCGACCCCGCGCTCGGCTTCCGGCCGCGGCCCGAAGATCCGCCGCTCGGACCCCTCGATCCGCCGGTCGTTGATCGAGGCCTCGCGCCTGCTCATCAGGCCGTTCTCGGCGAACTCCCACAACTCGTTGCCGTAGCTGCGCCACCATTGCCCGTTCGCGTCCCGGCTCTCGTACTGGAACCGGACCGCGATGCGGTTCTCGCGGAAGCCCCACAGTCCCTTGCGCAGCGCGTAATCCCGTTCGCGCTCCCACTTCGCGGTCAGGAACTCGACGATCGCGGCGCGGCCGACGACGTGCGTGTCGCGGTTGCGCCACACGGAATCCGGCGTGTACGCGAGCGAGACCTTCTCCGGGTCCCGCGTGTTCCACGCGTCCTCGGCGGCCTGGACCTTCTGCAGGGCGGCAGCGAGGTCGAACGGCGGGAACGGCGGCCGCGATTCGGTCATGACAAGGGTCCTTTCACTTGATGAGCTGAGGATTACGCGGATACGGCGTGTGCGCGACCTGCCGGGCGACCGGACGGCCGCCAACCACGCGCTGCACCGCGAACCGGACGATCCGGCCGGTGTAACCGTCGTCGCCCGAGCGGCCCGCTTCGCCCCATTCGATCTCGGCGGTGCCGGAGACCTGGAGGATGCGGCCGGTGGCGAAGTCGAAGAAGAGCAGCGCGGCTTCCGGGTTCGCGGCGATGTTGCCGAGGCTGTTGAAGAGGTTGTTTCCCGGATAATCGGGCCACCGCACGGCATTTCCCTCGACGCGGACGAATCCGGGCGCGCCGCCGCGATGGGACGCGTCCGCGCCGTGGGCGGGGTTGACGGTGCCGAGGAAGAACGTGTCCGCTTCCTGGATCAGCTGGGTGTCGTCAGCACTCAGCTCGGCGCGTTCTTCTGCCGGTGCCGGCTCGACGTCGTGCGTGAGGGCCCGCTGCTGGATGTACTGCGGGCAATTGCCGTACGCCTGCTCGACCTCCACGATCAGGTGGTCTTTCGCGGCGGTCGAGAGAGTGCCGTTGATCCGGACCCGGCGGCGGGTCGCGAACTCTACGCTGGTCATGCCGAGCAACTGCCCTGCCGGAAGCCCGTGCAGCGGATCGCCCTCCGGCAGCACGCGGTGGATCGCGAGGGTCGTCGCCGACCTGGTTTCCAAGAACCCGGGCGGGCCGGTGACCGGCGACGTCCACAACCGTCCGTCCACTGCGCGTCCGGTCAGGACCAGAAACGTCCGCTCGGCCAGAAAACCCGCCATTCCCGCGGAAATCCCGGCCGGTTCAGCCATCCGGGACAGCCGCGCGGCCTGGCGTTCGACTCCCGCCTCCCGCTGGACGGCGAGCTCGCCGGAGTGGAACGCCCGCTGGATCGCGTGGCTCATCGCACCCTCCCTTTCTCACGGGTTGCACCGTGAGGTTCCGTGAGAAGTTCTAGCAGCCGCTTCTCACGGATGCAACCCATTCCATCCGTGATACCGTCTCGGCCATGGGCATGCTGCCGGACGAGGTCGTGCCGGTCCGCCTGATGGCGACCGTCTGGGCCGACACGAGCGGGCTCCACGACGACCTCCGCACCCGCGAAGACCTCGACGCGTGGCTCGACGACGTCGGCCTCGAGCGCGGTTCGCGGCAGTCGTCCGCCGCCGAACTCGCGCTGGCTCGCCGGCTGCGCGATGCCGTCCGCCGCCTCGCCGCGCAGGTGACCGCCGACGACCGGCAGTCCCCCGCTGTCGACCTGGACACCGCACTCGGCGACCTGAACGACCTCGTGACCCACTTGCCAGTCCCCCAATTGACCTTCACGGCCGGAAAACTGCAGGAAAGCTCCTCGCGCGGCACCTCGCCGGTCGTCACCGGATTAGCCCGCGTGGCACGAGAATCGATCGCGCTGCTCGGCGGACCGGATGCCGCCAAGCTGCGCGCCTGTTACGCGCCGGGTTGCGTGCTCTACTTCATGAAGACGCATCCGCGCCGCGAATGGTGCTCCGTCGCCTGCGGCAACCGAGCGCGCGCCGCACGGCATTACGAAAAGATCCGATCGACGCGCTGACGGCTCAGCCCAGCAGCACCACCGCCGTTTCCGCGGCGCGCGCGAAGACGTTCTCGCCGACCTGCATGCCCGCCATCACGATCGCGCCTTCGTGCAGCAGCATGATCTGCTCGGCCACCTTGCGCGGCTCCGGAACACGCGCCGATTCAGCCACTTCGACGAGGACGCCGAGCAGCCACCGTTTGCTCTCGGTCATCACCGCGTACGCCGGGTGCGCCGGATCGCTGATCTCCGCGTGCGCGTTGATCATGCTGCAGCCTTTGCCGCCGTATTTCTTCGCCCACGCCTCGGACGCGTCGAACACCGCCACCAGCCGGTCCTGCGGCGTCTCCCCGGCCTTTTCCAGCCACTCGCCCAGGAACTCCCGCCAGCGCACGTCCCGGGCGGACAAGTACTCCACGACCAGCCGGTCCTTCGAGCCGAACCGGTCGTAGAGCGTCTTCTTCGTGACGCCCGCCTTCGCCGCGATGACGTCGACGCCGACCGCGTGGATGCCGCGTTCGTAGAACAGCTCCGACGCGGCGGTCAGCACCGCCTGCGCTTTCGGGGTCCAGTCGATGGCCATGGCCCCAGTGTATACCGATCTGTATAGTCCGGCGGCATGGGTAAACAGATCGGTATAGTCGGAGCGGCGGTCCTGTTCGTGGCGTGCTGGTCGTCCGGGTTCATCGGCGCGAAGCTCGGCGCGGCCGACGCGTCCGTGCCGACCGTGCTGATGTGGCGGTTCCTGCCGCTGGCGCTGCTGCTCGCGCCCTTCCTGCGCCCCGGTTCGATTCGCGAACTGGGCAGGCACGTCCTGATCGGCTTGCTGTCCCAGTCGGGTTATCTGCTCACCGTCTACTGGGCGATCGGCGAAGGAGTCAGCACCGGCACCACCGCACTCATCGACGGCGTGCAGCCGCTCGTGGCCGCCGCGCTCGCCGGTCCGCTTCTCGGCGTCGCGGCGACCGGACGGCAATGGATCGGGCTCGCACTGGGTCTCGTCGGGGTGGTCCTGGTCAGCTGGTCGGACGCCGCTTCGCACGCCCCGGCCTGGGCGTACCTGATCCCGTTCGCCGGAATGCTCGGGCTAGTCGCCTCCACTGTGCTCGAACGCCGGGCTCGCGTTCCCGCTCCCCCGTTGCGCGCGCTGGCCGTCCATTGCGCCACCTCGGCGGTCGTGTTCACCGTCCTCGCGCTGGCGACCGGGAACGCGGCGCCGCCCGCGTCCGGACACTTCTGGTTCGCCCTCGCGTGGTTGATCGTGCTGGCGACCTTCGGCGGGTACGGGTTGTACTGGCTGCTCGTCGGGCGGATCGGCATGACCGCGGTGAACAGCCTGATGTTCCTGATCGCGCCGGTCACGTCGGTGTGGGGCACGGTGCTGTTCGGCGAACCGTTCACCGTGCTGACCGGCGTGGGCCTCGGCTTGGCCCTGGTCGCCGCCGTCGTCGCGAACGGCCGGGTCAGCCGCCGTAGCGTTGCCGGACCACCTCCGGAGTCTCCAGGTTCTTCCCCGCGTCGATGTTCTGCGCGAGCCGGAGGTACTGGCCTTCCGCCCACATCAACGGCGCCGCGCTCCCGGTCGGCCGGCCCAGCCCGAAGCACGCGACGTCGGCGCGATCCCACACCTGCTCGGGAATGAAGTACCCGTCGTTGGCCGCGTCCGCCATCGATTTCAGGTACACCGCCGCCGAACGCCCGTTGGCCAGCTCGTACTCGCCGCGCTCGCCGGACAGGACCGGCCAGAGCCGCCCGAACCGCTGCGGCCCGTTCGCCGGCCAGCCGGTGCACGTCGTGGTGCTCTCGCCGTAGTTGTCGTGCGGGTAGCGGTGGAAGTAGATGTCGCCGTTCGGGGTCGTGACCTGCATGGGCGCGTTGCCGTCGCGGGCCGCCGCCGTCGGGGCCAGCGACTCGGCGACCTCGGGATCGGCCGGTCCGCGAAGCCCGAGCCGGACGAGGTCGAGGAACCCGAAATCGACCACGTCGTGCTCGTAGAAGCAGCCTTCGTCGAAACAGATCTGCCCGGTGTCGTTCGGGTCGGTTCCCTTGTCGATCCGCTCGTAATACGTGTGCCCGCCCCAATACCCGGCGGTCGTACGCGTCCAGCTGTCGAGCTGCGCGCGCCACGAGTCCGCAGTGGACTCCCACTGCTGCGCCGCGGCGGTGTCGCCGTTCGCCCGCGCGATCGCCCCGGCCGTCACGAGCCCGGCCACCTCAGCCGCGATCGACGACGGCGACCGGCCGTACTGCTCCTCCCACCGCTCGGTCGTCGCGGGCCCGCTCGTGCGGATGTGCTCCGCCGTGACCTTGACCCGCGCGTACGTGGCCGCGTCGGTGAGCCCGGTCATCCAGGCGAGGATGATCGCGTCGGAATCCTGGTCGAGCTGCTCGCAACAGCCGAGCTGCTGCGGCGTGGCCCCCTGGACCCCGCTCACCGGGCTGTACCGCGGAAACGCGCCGGCCGGGTACGTCGTCCCGTCGCCCTGGGTGGGCGCGGAAATCCACTGCGAGGACCACAGGAACTGCGCCATCCGCTTCGCCTGCGCCGCGTCGCCCGCCGCGAGCAGCCCGGTCGCCTGCTGGTACAGGTCCCGGCCCCACACGCGGTGGTACCCATCGTTGAGCACGTCGCCGTTCACGACGTCGCCCCACGGCGTGGCCAGCCCCGCGACGCTCGCGCCGCGATGCGCCTTGTCCTCCGCCGCGTGCAACGCCATCAGCGCGACGTAATACGCCCTGCGCTGCCGCTCGTCGCCCGCCACACTGGCCGGCGCCGCCTTCAGGCTGCCGACATACTCCTCCCACCCGCGCCGATACGCCTGTTCCAGATTGCCGAATCCACTCGCCAGCGACCCGTCCGCGGCCGCCGCCGCGCCCTGGGCGTCGCTCCCGTAGCCGAGCGCGACCGAGAACGTCGTGTCCGACCCGACCGGGATCTGTCCACATTGGACTACATTGCCGTGATCAGTGGAATCGAAGTGATTCGCAAGAGTTCGATGTGCCCGCAAGTCTACCAGGCAATCACTCGCGGCACCGGAATATCCGTTGTCGTGCGCGACGAATCCGGTCGATGCCCGCAACGCCGACGCCACCGTAGTCGTAGCCCCGAACAACTCCTCCGTCCCGCTAGCGGTCAACCCAGTGCCGTCCCACCCCGCCGTGTCATTCGCTGCACCGCCCGCCATCGAAGGATTCGCGAGCAGGTAGACCTGATACTGGCCACCGTCAAGTGACTGAAACCGCGTGCGAGTAAGGAGAGTCGGCCGCCCAGCGTCGGTGACGTACGTCGTGGTGATGCGATAACGCCCGCTCTTCGCGGTGTTCGTGACCGTGTATTCGAGCGCCTTCTCGTCGGGCATCGCAACGACATGCTCCGTCGCGTCGCGTTCAAGGTCCACAAAGGACTTCCCGTCCGTGACCACGTACTGCATGTCCTGCATGTTGGCGACGTCCGCACGCGGATAGAACACCTCCGACGTGACCCCTCCCGCAACGGTGAACCACAACGGGCTGGCCGTCCCCGCCGCCGTCCCGAGCGCCGTTTTGTCCCCAGTTGTCCACGATGACGGCCCACCACAGCAATCCCCCGGCGGCTGCGCACTGTTCTGCACCGCCGCACCGGGCTTCGCCCCGGCTCCCGCAGGCGCGATCCCCTGCCCCACCAACGAAATCCCCACGACCGCGACCACCGCCGCCGCCCGTCCCCACTTCCCACCGACCATGCCGCTCATGCTGCCCCGGTGCCCCGCCCTTGAACAACAGCCGAACGGTGGGAACCCTCCCGCTCTCTCCCCGCCGCCAAGAGTCCCACCCGATGGAGTGACCGGGAAGCCCCGAAAACTGTCGTACCCGGATGGTCTCCTAGTTCCCGAAGCGGCGCCCAGGTCCGGGTCCGCACCGACCTGAGGAGCCGTCACCATGACCGGAGCCACCCTTCGCCCAGCCCGTTTCCGCAGCTTCGCCCCGCAGTGCCGCGTTTCCCCGTCAAGACCAAGACAGACGCGCGCGAGACACGCATTTATTCAGCACTGAACGGTTGTTCCCGGCAAACGATGGACGGGAACCGATCCTCAGACCTGTCGCCATGGACTTGGCGACCCGAAACCAAGGAGTGTGATCATGGCTGGAGAAACCGTCATCACAGTGGTCGGAAACCTGACCTCAGACCCGGAACTGCGTTTCACCCCGTCCGGAGCAGCAGTCGCGAATTTCACGGTCGCGTCGACCCCGCGCACCCTCGACCGACAATCCGGCGAATGGAAGGACGGCGAGGCCCTGTTCCTGAGGTGCAGCATATGGCGGCAAGCAGCGGAAAATGTCGCCGAAAGTCTCGTCCGAGGAGCAAGGGTCGTCGTCACCGGACGTTTGGTTCAGCGCTCCTTCGAAACAAAGGAAGGCGAGAAACGCACCGTAGTCGAACTGCAGGTAGACGAGATCGGCCCGTCGCTGCGGTATGCGACCGCCAGAGTCACCAAGGTCAGCCGGAACAACCACGAGACGGGCGGACCAGGCGGGGATGCCTGGGGCGCAGCGCCAGTATCCGCCGGAGTCGGAGTGACTGAGGAGCCGCCCTTCTGACCTCCCGTGTGCGGCTGGCCAGCGAGATGGTCGACGCGGCAGCCCGGAATCTCGGCGGCGGCTCTCCCTTAACCGGAGCTTGGCCGGAATGCCCAAGAACCGTGCATTCCGGCCAGCCCGGCCCGCGCATGCCGTCGCCCTCACCGACGTTGCCGTCCGTGCCGCTCGCCCGCGGCGAACCGAAGGATGCTCCGCTGCACACCGACCGTTGACGCCGGAACCCCCACGCACACCTCGGGCGGCAGCCACGCCGCCCGAGGTGCACCCCGAAGGGCGTCGACCGCCGTTCAGCAGCTGGGCGCCCGCCCGCTATTCGGCAACCGAGCGCTAGCTGTGATGTCCAGGGAGGTTGGTCAGCCGGGTGACGGGTGGTTTGCCTCCGGTGGATGTGTGGGGCCGGTGGTGATTGTAGAAGTGCAGCCATCCCGGCAGCGCTGCCCGGCGGTCGTGTTCGCTGGGATAGAAGCGGGCGTAAGCCCATCCCTCGGCCAGGGTGCGGTGGAACCGTTCGATCTTGCCGTTGGTCTGCGGCCGGTAAGGCCGGGTCCGTTTCGGGGTGATGCCCAGCTCGGTGCAGGTCCCGCGCCAGGCCGACGAGCGGTAGCAGGCACCGTTGTCGGAAAGCGCGCGTTCGACGGTGACGCCGCGGTCGGCGAACCAGGCGACCGCGCGGTGCAGGACACCGACGGCGGTGTCGGCTTTCTCGTCGGCGCAGATCTCGGCGTAGGCGACGCGGGAGTGGTCGTCGATCACGGTGTGCACGAACGCGGTGCCGGTGCGGGCGTGCCGGTCGGTGCTCCAGGTTCCGGTGCGGCGGGAGGTCGCTGATCTGTTCTTTTTGCCTTGCTGCTTGCCGACGTGGCGCCAGCCGCCGCCGTCGGGGATGTTGCCGAACTTGGTGACATCGACGTGGATCAGCGAGCCGGGGTGGTCGTGCTCGTAGCGGCGTAGCGGTTCGCCGGTGGCCCGGTCGATGCGGGAGAGCCGGTTGATCCGGCAGCGGGTCAGGACGGCGTGCACGGTCGAGGCAGGGATGGCGAGCCGGCCGGCGATCTGGGCCGGGCCCAGCCGCTGGCGCCACCGCAGCCGCACGATCCGGCGGGTCAGTTGCGGGGACGTTCGGGCGGGGCTGTGGTGCGGGCGGCAGCTGCGGTCGGTCATCCCGGCCGTGCCTTCGGCGCGGTAGCGGTCGGCCCACTTCGCGGCGGTCTTGGTGGCGACCATGAACATTTTCGCGGCGGCGGTGCAGGTCCAGCCCTGCTCGACGATCAGGCGGGCGAGGCGCAGGCGGGTGCGCGGGGTCAGGGCGGCGTTAGGGTGGGACACGAAGGCCTCCGGCGGGCGAAGCGGTTCCTAGACAGCTCCACTTCACCCCCGGGGCCTTCACCTGTCAGCACGACAGGCCGGTCACCGCCTTAACCCGGGACAACGTCCCTGGACATCACAGCTAGCCACCGGCAGCCGTCGGGCACCCAACCGCCCTTCGACAACCGAGCGCCAGCCACCGGCAGCCGACGGGCACCCAACCGCCATTCGACAGCTGGGTGCCAGCCATCGGTAGCCGAAGGGTGCCCAGCCGCGATTCGGCAGCCGTGCGCCAGCCACCGGCGGACTAAGGGCCTCGGCCGCTACTCGGCAGCCAGGTGCCAGCTACCGGCATCCGATGGACGCCCGGCCACTCTTCGGCAACCGAGCCCCAGCCACCGGCAGCTGGCGGGAACCCAACCGCCGTTCGGCGGCTGGGTGCCTGCCAGCGGTAGGCGACGAGTGCCCAGCTGCTATTCGGCGGCCCGGCGCGAGCTACTGGCAGCCCAAGGGCCCCGGCCGCTATTCGGCTCCCGGTGCCAGCCACCGGCAGCCGATAGGTGCCCGGCCGCCCTTCGGCAGTCGGGCCCAGCCACCCGCCGCAGCATGCTGACCGCTCGCACGCACCGCAACGCAACAGTGGTCTGGTCCTTTCCCCAAAAGGTCCATACCATTTGCCCAGAAGCCGACTATCGGCCCTGACCGGCCGGGAATCCCGCTGGTAGCTTCCCGGCCATGCCCGCACTTCGCCGGACCAAGGCCGGAACCACAGTCCTCGCCGCGATTTCCGTACTGCTGCTGGCCCCGCTCTCCGCACCAGCCGCCCACGCCGCACAGGCCACACCCGGCGCGCCAGCCTCGCGCACGGCGCACGCAGCGCACCGCGGCGGCCACGTGCACGACGAATGCAGCACCCCCTCGATCAACCGCCTCCAGAAATGGCTGGCCAGCGGCGAAGGCACGACCCTCCCGCCCACCGGAAGCCTCCTCGTCCCCGAAGGCGACGGCTACGCAGCCAAAATCGTCTTCCAGAACAACGAATGGCACGTCGCCGTGGTCTGGCTGGGCAACCAGTTCGACGCGCAGGCCGACCTCAGCCATTCCACCGGATTCTGGCTGACCTACAGCGCCGACGACGACTTCTACGTCCAGCTGCGCCCCGCCTCCCACTGGAGCGGCGGCGACAAATGGCTCACCCGCATCCCCGCGACCGGCGGCCAGCTGGTCCGCAAATTCTTCCCGTTCGACCCCGATTCCTGGACCTGGCTCCCCGAACTCGGCCAGCCGCAGTACTCGTTCGCCTCCGCGCTGACCGAAGCCCGCGGCCTGGTCTTCGTCGGGAAAACGCCGAACTCGCTCGACTTCCGCGAACTCCTCCTCGACGGCTACCAGCCACCGTGCCTCTGAGCCCTCAGTTCTGCACCGCCGGCCGGACGGTGATGTCGCCGATCTCCACATCGTCCGGCTGCTCGACCGCGAACGCGATCGCCCGCGCCACCGCGGCCGGATCCAGCGCGAATTCCTCGACCCGCCGCCGGATCTGCGCGCGCTCCCCCGGATCGTCGATCGAATCCGCCAGCTCCGTCCGGACGAACCCGGGCGACACCGACGTCGTCCGGAGCACGCCGTCCGTCGATTCCTGCCGCAGCGCCTCCAGAATCGTCCGCACCGCGTTCTTCGTCCCGGCGTAAACCGCCTGCCCGGGCACGATCTTCAACCCGGACGTCGACACCGTCGTCACCAGATGGCCCCGCCCCTGCCGCCGGAACACCGGCATCGCCGCCGCGATCCCGTTCAGCACTCCGCGCACGTTGACGTCGATCATCGCCGACCATCCGTCGACGTCCGCGTCCGCGACCGGCCCCAGCTTGGCGATTCCGGCATTCCCGACCAGCACGTCCAGCCGGCCGAACTCCTCGACCGCCCGCTGCACCAGCCGGTCCAGGTCCGCGCGCTGGGTCACGTCGGTCACGCACGCGACCGCGCGACCGCCTTCGTGGCGGATTTCCTTCGCCAGCGCGTCCAGCCGATCCTCGCGTCGCGCCCCCAGGACCACCGCCGCACCCCGTTCGGCGAGCAGCCGGGCGGTCGCCTCGCCGATTCCGCTGCTCGCCCCGGTGATCGCGACGACTTTCCCTGCCACACCTGACATTTCCTACCCCTGACACCGATACGGACACATGTCCGGATAGCTTACCGGACACGTGTCCGTATAACGCAAGGGCAGGTGCCGCATCAACATCGGCTGGAGTGCAGTCAAGGAAGCGTGAGCGGCGGCAAGATCCGGGCCCGCACCAGGTCATGCTCTCGATCCGAGACGACCAACCGGAGAAAGGCCAACCGAGGTGAGCGATCTAGTCCCCGCGCTGCTGCTGATCGGCGTATTCGTCGCGCTGGCCATGACCTTGCGCGCCATCCAGCAACGCCTGACCCGCGATCAACAGCAGTGCTCGCCCCGCCAGGCCCCGAGCCCCTCGCGGACCGCGACCGCCGCGATCACCAATGCCGCGACCGGATCCGCCCAGGACCAGCCGAACAGCGCGTTCACGAGCAGCCCGACCAACAGCACGCCAGAGAGGTAAGTGCAGAGAAGCGTCTGCTTCGAGTCGGCGACCGCACTCGCCGAGCCGAGTTCCCGCCCGGCCCGGCGTTGCGCGCCGGAAAGCACTGGCATCACGACCAAGGACACCGCCGCGAGCACGATCCCGACCGTCGAATGCGAAGCCTCCTCGCCGAACAGCGACCGCACCGAATCGACCGCGACATAGGCCGCCAGCAGGAAGAACGACACCGCGATCACCCGCAGCGCAGCCCGCTCCCGACGCTCCGGATCCGCGCTGGCGAACTGCCACGCCACCGCCACCGCGGACAGCACCTCGGCCACCGAATCGAGCCCGAACGCGATGAGCGCTGACGACGACGCGACCGTCCCGGCCGACACCGCGACGATCGCCTCGACCACGTTGTACGTGATGGTCCCGGCGACCAGCCACCGCACTCGCCGCCGCAAGACCGCCCGCCGCGCGGCATCCACCACCGGAGGGCCAGCCAGCGACACGGTCTCGCCGCCCGCTGAATCCGCGCAACAGTCGCGACTGGGCTCGGTCATCGCGCCGCCTGCGGCTCGTCGGCACACGCCGCCGTCGGCGCGACGGCCAAAACCACCTTCGTCAGCTCCGCCAACGCGTGCGCGAGATGAGGATCCGCGATCGCGTACCGGACCTGCCGGCCCTCATACGTCGCGAGCACCAGCCCGCACCCGCGCAGGCACGCGAGATGGTTCGAGACGTTCGACCTGCTCAGCTCCAGTTCCGCGGCCAGCTGCGCCGGGTACGCCACCCCGTCCAGCAGCGCCACGAGAATCCGGCAGCGCGTCGGGTCCGCCAGCGCGCGGCCGAGCCGGGCGAGCGCCAGTTCGCGAGTCTCAGAGGTCAGCACAGGCGCAACAGTACAGCAATCGCTGAATCAAATACACTGACGCGGTGGACAACCTCCTCGGCGACTTCCTCCGCGCCCGGCGAGAGCGGATCTCCCCGGCCGACGTCGGACTGCCGGACAACGGACGACGCCGCGTGCGAGGCCTGCGCCGCGAGGAACTCGCGCTCCTGGCGGGAATCAGCAGCGACTACTACATCCGGCTGGAACAGGGCCGCGACCAGAACCCGTCAGCGCAGGTGCTCGACGCGCTGGCGCGGGCGCTCGGCCTCGACGAAGCCTCCCGCCAGCACCTGCATCAGCTCGCGAGCCCGAACCAACCCGGCCAGCCCGAGCCACAGGTGCCCGCGAGCATCGCCGAACTGATCTCCACCTGGGCGACGAACCCCGCGTACGTCCAAGACCGGCTCACCAACGTGCTCGCCGCGAACCCCGTCGCTGCAGCGGCTTCGCCGAACTACGCGGTCGGCCGGAACCTGCTCCGCGCGGTCTTCCTCGACCCGGCGGAACGAGAACTCCGCCGCGACTGGGAGCAGATTGCCGCGGACGGCGTCGCGGGCCTGCGGGCCGCGCTCGGCCCGAGCATCGCCGACCCCGCGGCAGCCGAACTCATCGCCGAACTCACCGCCAGCAGCGACGAGTTCCGGGACCTCTGGGCCCGGCACGACGTCAAACCGCGCACCGGCCACCTCGTCCGCTTCCGCCATCCGGCGGTCGGAAATCTGGATCTGCACAGCGACAAACTCGACATCCCCGGACCGGTCAGCCTGCAACTGGTGGTCTTCCACGCGACGCCGGGAACTCGCGACGCCGAGGCGCTCGCGTCGCTGGCCGAACTGATTCCCGCGCCGTAGCACCGAAAACCGGGCCGGAGCAAGAACGCTCCGGCCCGGTTCCCGGTCAGTCGGCCGCTTCGAACTCGCGCACCGCGTCCAGTGCGGCGCCCATCGCGGCGTTGCCCTCGCGTTCGATCATGATCTCGACCAGCACCGGCCGCCGGGTGCGCTCGGCTTCCTTGCGCGCCCATTCGAGCGACGACCGGATCTCGCCCGGGTCCTCGACGCGGGTGCCCGAGCAGCCGTAGGCCTCCATGATCTTCACGTTGTCCGTGCCGTGGTCGTCGTAGTGGATGTCGACCTGGTAGTTCATCTCGTACGGCAGCTCGGACTGGCGGATCAGGCCCAGGTACTCGTTGTTGAGCATGACGAGCACGAACCCGACGTCGTACTGCGCGGCGACCGCCAGCTCCTCCACCAGGAACTGGAACGAGTAGTCGCCGACCACGCCGACGACCTCCGCGTCCGGCCGGGCCTTCTTGACGCCGATCGCCGCCGGGATCTCCCAGCCGAGCGGACCGGCCTGGCCGCACACCTGGTAGTGCCGCGGCAGGTGCGCGCGCTGGAACTGCCCGGACCAGATCTGGTACAGCCCGATCGCCGTCACGAAGTACGTCTCGGGGCCGTAGAACTCGTTGAGCTCCTTGAACACCCGCGGCGCCTTGATCGGCGTGCAGTCGAAGTCCTCCTTGCGCGGCATCTCCGCCTTGAGGTCGCCGAGCCGCTTGACCCACGCGCGGTCCCGCGCCGGGGCGGTGCGC
The DNA here is from genome assembly GCF_006704225.1 of Amycolatopsis sp. Poz14. Classification (NCBI taxonomy): domain Bacteria; kingdom Bacillati; phylum Actinomycetota; class Actinomycetes; order Pseudonocardiales; family Pseudonocardiaceae; genus Amycolatopsis; species Amycolatopsis sp. Poz14. Next base: position 5,325,176 of record NZ_JACLHD010000001.1, on the reverse strand, counting down.
GCGTCGAGCGCCGCCAGCAGCGCTTCCAGGAACTCCCGCGTGTGCGAGACGACGCCGAGGTCCGGCCCGAACACCTTGCCCAGCTGCGTGGGCTCGATGTCGACATGGATGAACTTCCGGTCGCCGCGGTACACCGCCAGCTCGCCGGTGTGCCGGTCGCCGAACCGCGCGCCCAGCGCCAGGACCAGGTCGGACTCCAGGAACGCGGCATTGGCCCAGCGCTGCGACGTCTGGATGCCCGCCATGCCGGCGAACAGCTCGTGGTCCTCCGGGAAACTGCCCTTGCCCATCAGTGTGACGCCGACCGGGACGCCGAGCCGCTCCGCCAGCTGCCGCAACGGTTCGCTCGCCTCGCCGAGCACGACGCCGCCGCCGGCCAGGATCAGCGGGCGTTCGGCGGCGAGCAGCATGTCCAGCGCCCGCTCGACCCGCGCCGGAGCCGGTTTGACCGTGCTGACCGGCAACGCCGAGTCGATCGACGAATCCCACTCGATCATCTGCTTCTGCACATCGATCGGGAGGTCGATGAGGACCGGGCCGGGCCGTCCGGACCGCGCGATCCGGAACGCCTCGCGGAAGATCCACGGCAGCTGCGCGGCTTCCTTCACCTGGACCGCCCACTTCGTGACCGGCCGCGCGATCTCGACGATGTCGACCGCCTGGAACGCTTCCTGGTGCAGTTTCGTCGTCGCGGCCTGCCCGGTGATGCACAGGATCGGGACGGAATCCGCGTGCGCGGTGTAGAGGCCGGTGATCATGTTGGTGCCGGCCGGACCGGACGTGCCGATCGCGACGCCGACGTTGCCGGTGGTGCGCGCCCAGCCGTCGGCCATGTGCGTCGCGCCCTCTTCGTGGCGGACCACCAGATGGTCGATGCCGCGGCCTTGCATCGCGTCGTACAGCGGCAGGATCGCCGCTCCTGGGCAGCCGAAGGCGACGTCGATCCCTTCGTCGACCAGCACGTCGACGACTGCCTGCATAGCGGGGACCCGGGCCATGGTCAAACCTCCTCGGACGAGCGGCCGGACAGTTCTTCGACGACCTTCAGCAGCGCGGAATGGTCCAGCGAGCCGTAGCCCATCGCCCGCCCGGCCGCGACCAGCTGCGCGACCAGGCCGGTGAGCGGGAGCGCCACGTCGGACTGCCGGGCCGCGGCCAGCGCGATGCCCATGTCCTTGTGGTGCAGGTCGATCCGGAAGCCCGGCTCGAACTGCCGCGCGACCATCGACTTCCGTTTCAGTTCCAGGATCCGGCTGCCGGCGAGACCGCCCGCGAGGACGTCGAGCCCGGTGCCCGCGTCCACTCCGGACGCTTCCAGCAGCACGATCGCCTCGGCGACCAGCCCGTAGATCCCGCCGACCACCAGCTGGTTGGCCGCCTTCACGACCTGGCCCGCACCGTGCGGGCCGACGTGCACCACGGTCTTGCCGAGCGTGTCGAAAACCGGCTTCGCCGCGGCGTAATCGGCCTCGTCGCCACCGACCATAATGGACAGAGTGGCCTGCTCGGCCCCGGCCTGACCGCCGGACACCGGCGCGTCCAGCACCCGGATTCCCTTGGCCGCACCGGCTTTCGCGACCTCGATCGACGTCTCCGGCCGGATGGTGCTCATGTCGGCCAGCAGCGTGCCGGGCGCGATCGTGTCGAGCACGCCGCCCGGGGCGAGCACGACCTGCTCGACCTGCGGGTGGTTCGGCAGCATGGTGATCACGACCTCGGCCCCGGACACCGCGTCGGCGACGTCCTTCGCCGCGCGCCCGCCCGCCGCTTCCAGCTTCGCCAGCGCGTCGGCGTTGAGGTCGAACCCGCTCACCTCGTGTCCGGCGGCGGCCAGGTGCGCGGCCATCGGCGTGCCCATCACGCCCAGTCCGATGAACCCGATCCTGCTCATCAGTTTCCCCTTCGCTCGTACGGCAGCCAGGCCAGCGAGTCCACAGTGGAACCGTCCGGTTTGTACTCGATGCCCACCGGTCCGGCGTAGCCCGCCGCCTGCAGCTTTTCCAGATGTCCTTCGAGATCCAGCTCCCCCGTGCCCGGCTGGTGCCGGCCCGGCGCGTCGGCGATCTGCACGTGCCCGGTGCGCGGGGTGTAGCGGGCGATCACGGTGTCGAGGTCGTCGCCGTTGACCGCCAGGTGGTAGAGGTCCGCGAGCAGCCGGACGTTGTCCAGGCCGAGCTCGTCGAGCACCGCGACCGCGTCGGCCGCGGTCTTCAGCGGGTACGCCGGGGTGCCGGAGAGCGGTTCGAGCACCAGCTGTGCGCCGATGCCCTCGGCCGCCTTCGCCGCGGTCGCGAGGTGCGTGCGGGCCAGATCGTCCTGTTCGGACGGTGCGGTCCCGTCGATCCGGTTGCCGTACAGCGCGTTGAAGCTGCGGCAGCCGAGCCGTTCGGCGAGCCCGAGCGCGACCGTCAGGCTCGTCGCGAACTCCGCCTCGCGGCCGACCCACGACACGAGCCCGCGCTCGCCCGCGGCCATGTCGCCCGCGTAGAAGTTCAGCCCGGTCAGCTGGACGCCCGCCTGCTCGATCGACCGCGCGAACCGGTCGACGTCGGCTCCCGACGGGTCGGCGCTGTCGAACGGCCACCAGTACTCCACCTTGGTGAAGCCCGCTGCCCGAGCGGCCTGCGCGCGCTCGAGCAGCGGGAGTTCGGTGAACAGGATCGACAGGTTGGCGGTGTAGGGCAGCGAGTGCCGCTCCCCGGCGGGACCGGTCATGAGTACCTCGGCTCCTCACATCTCGATCAGCTAATTTCGCTTCGTGGAAGTTTTCTTCCGTAGTTCGAGAATAGCTGGATGCGGAGGCTCCGGTCAACGGGAAGCGGGCAGGTTTCCTCGAGACGCCGGGCGCGCCACGGCGTCGCTCGATCCGGGCGCAGCACCCTTGCCGACCTCTTCGGCGAGCGGCTCTAGCCGCGACCGTCCACAGTGGTCACGCTTTATTCCACAGTGGACGGACGCGCGGTTTCCTTTTCAGCCGACCGGAATCGCCGTCCGATTGAGCAATCCGATCGCGGCGTGCACATGCCGCAACGCGGGCGCCTCGACGCCAGTGAGATCCGCGAGCTCCACGACCGCACCGATGATCGCGTCGATCTCCAGCGGTTTGCCCGCTTCCAGGTCCTGCAGCATGGACGTCTTGTGGTGCCCGACGCGCCACGCGCCGTCGATCCGCTTCTCGACCGAGACCTGCGGATCCGCACCCGCCGCCCGCGCGATCGCCAGGGTTTCGGTCATCATCGCCGCGACGAGCGCGCGGGTTTCGTCGTGCTCGCACATCTGCACCATGGTCGCCCGGGTGAGCGCGGACAGCGGGTTGAACGCGACGTTGCCCATCAGCTTGACCCAGATGTCGTCGCGCAGCCTCGGCTCGACCGGGGCTTTGAGCCCGCCCGCGACCATCGCGTCGGCGAGCTTCCGGCAGCGGACAGAACTCTCCCCGGACGGTTCCCCCAGGGAAAACCGCGTCCCCTCGAGATGCCGGATGACGCCCGGTTCCTCAATGACGGTCGAGCTGTAGACGACACACCCGATCGCCCGCTCGACGTCCAGCACCCGGCTGGTAGCCCCGCCCGGATCGACCGCTTCGACGCGCCGGCCGGCCAGCGGATGACCGGCCAGCCCGTGGAAATACCACCACGGAATACCGTTCTGCGCGGCGACGAGCGCAGTGTTCTCCCGCAGCAACGGGGCGAGGAGGGCACCGCAGTCCGGATACGAATGTGCTTTGAGGCCAAGGAAAACATAGTCGACCGGCCCGATCTCGCTCGGATCCGACGTGACATGCGGATGCGCCGTGAAGTCCCCGCGCAGACTCCGGACGCGCACCCCGTCCGCCGCCATCGCCGCGAGATGCGCGCCGCGCGCGATGAGGTGGACTTCGGTGCCACCGCGATGCAGCGCCGCGCCGACGTACGCGCCGATCGCTCCTGCCCCCAGAACCGCCACCCGCATGGTCGCCTCCCGGTCGGTATCCCGCCGATGATAGATTGCATACAGTATCCCGTCTGATGATTACTGGCCAGGTTTTGGTGATCGGAAGCGCCGATGACGAACGATCGGTCCCGTGTGCCGGGGGTGGTGCGCCGGGCATGTCCTCCCGCTCCCGTGGAGGACGGTGAAAGGTCCTTCGGGGGAATCTGATTCGTCTCGCCGAGCGCTCCCCTTGCCAAGCACCACAACGTTCCCCGCGCTGAACTCCGCAAGATCCCTCCCGCCAAGCAACACAACGTTCCCCTCGAGGAACTACGCAAGCCCCCTCGCAGAGCACCTAACCGGCCCCCCTTGCGGAACTCCGCGAGGCCGACCGCGCCCATCGGCGGGGCGACCTTGCGCCCCCGCTGCGGAGAAGCCCGATTGGGGCTCGTGAGTGGCGATGCCGGTTAGAACCGGCATCGCCACTCACGAGCGCGAACTGCCGGGTGCCGTGGTGTCTTGCGATGCGCCCGCTTGAAGTCCGGCAGACCAGCCGCCGCTCACGGACCGCCAGTCGGTGACGTGGCCAGCCTTCGGAGTCCCTCGCCGAGCAGCCCAACCACCGAAGTCAGACTTCGCGCACCGACTCCGCCACGAACCCCGACAGCACCAGCCGCGCAGTGCATCGGCTGTGCACGGAGGACGTCGGCGCCGTCCGACGGACCACGACCTCGTAGCGTCGCTCTCCCGCCTCGACCAGGACGCTCCGGGCGTCGCCCCGGGATTCCTCGGTTACGGCCAGCACCGCGTCGAGACCACGCAGGCCGGTGCGTCCGCGGACCTCGATCTCGGCGAACTGCGACCACGCGCTCTCCGCCGACGTACGCCCGCGCAGGTTCTCCAGCCGGACGTTGCCGCTTAATGCTTCCTTCGCCGCCAGTTCGGCGTCGGGCACCGCGAGGCTGCCGTGGAGGAAACCGTCCGGCACGGTCAGGAGGTTTCCGGCCCAGCGGTCCCCGCCGACGTGGCTGACCTCCCACACCCGCCCGGGATGGTTCTGCGCGAGGCTCGTCGCCAGCGGACGGCCGAAAACGGCGCAGCACATGTCCTTGCTGCCGTGCGTGCAGACCAGAAAGAGCGGACCGGACACCGGTTCCCCGTGCCCGCGACGCCCGGCCGCGACTGCTTCGAGATCAAGATGGGCCAGATCAGCCAGGTCAGCGAGGTCGAGCCGTTCCGTCCAACGGTCGCCGGGGTGTCCGCTCGCGACGTAGACCGCGCGCGGGGCGCCTGGCGTCCGTGCGTGCCGTCCCGGCTTCCGGATCAGCAGGGGGCGCAAGCCAGCGGCGCGCGCGGCATCGAGGCGTTCGGCGGGGAACACGGCGGACAGCACGTCTTCGAGCGCGTCCGGGCCCCACGAGCCCGGCTGCTCGACCAGCAGCCAGGACGTCATACGCGCGGCGGTCCCCGCAGGCTCGCCGCCGAGCTCTCGGGTGAGCGCGGCGCATCCGGGCGCAGCATTCCGGCCCGGGAAGCAGATCCCCGGGCCCGAGTGCGGCACGTCGGGCTTAGGCATGCCTAAGTATAGCTGACGGCGCACCAGCTCTTTTCGAGGCGACCGTCACTGTCGCGCGACGTCACTCGATCGGGCAATGCTCCGGGCGTCCGAGGCCGCTGGCGACCAGCGCTCGCACCGCCAGGTCGCGGCGGCTATGCGGACATGCCATCGCCGGGGCGCGTGACGCCCTCCATCAAGCCCGGGCGGCACCTCTCACCACCAGCCACCCGGGCAGCACCCGCACGCCCGACGACGGCGGTGACTAGGGCCGAGCGTCGAGGCCTCACGCGATCGCGCCTGGCGAAACTCCGCAGCCCCAGACCGGGAGCCAGCCTCGCACCCCGACGAACCCTGCGACCAGAGCCGAGCATCGAGGCTTCACCTCACCCAACTCGCGCTGCCCGCGCCACCAAGGCACCCCGACAAAGCCCGCAGTCAAGCCCGAGCAACAAGTCCTTGAACCACTAGCTCCTTCAACAGCGCCCGCACCGTCTCCGGAGGCACCCCGGGCGCGGCATCGACCAGAACCTTGAACGGCTGCGGCCCGCACCCGAGCAACGCAGCGAGCACGGGTCGCGCGGCCTCCGCGAAGACCAGCCGCTTCCCCGCACCGACCAGCGCAACCGTCCCGTCGTCGTCCACCAGTGCGGCGCGTGGGACGAGCAGCCGGACCTCGAAGTCGTCGTCCGGCGGCAGCAGGTCCGCCGTCGCCGCCCACGGCAGGCCGATGCGGGTCTGAGCCGGAGCCTGGGCGTCCCGGTCGGCGAGGAAACGATCGACGACATCGCCCGCGGTCACCTCAGCGAGCCGCCGGCGGAGCGCTTCGGCCCGTTCGGCCCGCGCGTCCGGACCAGCGAACCGGGGCAGGTCCGCGCGGAACAGTTCGTCGGAGCGCAGCTGGTCAGCCAGCCACGCCACGAGATCCACGCCGGTGGCGGCATTGAACCCGATCGTCAGGTGCAGCGACTCCTCGCCGACCGCCGACACGTCGTGCCAATGCCCGCGCGGCAGGTAGAGGACGTCGCCGTCCTCGAGCAGGAAGTCGTCGTGCGGTTCGCCGTCGGGGCGTTCCGGAAGTTCGACGTCGCGTTGCAGCGGCGAACGCCGGGTGACCCCGTGCAGGCGCCACCGTTTCCGCCCGGAAAGCTGGATGATGAACGCGTCGTGGTCGTCCCAGTGGACGTCGAAGCCGTGCGTGGTGCCCCAGCCCGCGTACAGGTTGACCTGGATCCGCTCGCGCAGGTCGTGTTCGAGTTTGCCCGCCAATTCGCCGACTTCGCCGACCAGTTCGTTGACCGAGTCGAGCACGAGCGTCGCGCCGGCGCGCAAGTGTTCGGCGAACGGGGCCGGCAGCACGCGCGGGACCAGGCCGTTGCGCCGCGTCGACACCATTTCGGTGTAGGTGTGCGCGGGGACGACGTCGCCGTCGAGCGCGAGCCGCAGCCGGGGGAACTCCAGGCGGTGCTGGCGCAGCACCCGGTCCAGCTCCGGCCACGGCAGCAGGGACGCGAACCGGCCTTTCTCCCCCGGGAACCGCCGCGGCTCCTTGCCCAAGACCTCTGCGAAGAACTGGCCGGCCTCGAGCGGTGCCACGAGGCCGGCCAGTCCGGGAATCTCCGTCATGGAGCGCGACAACGGCTAGTCGTTGCCGTCGTTGTCGGCCACGGCGCCGTTGGCCTTGCCGCGGTCCACCGCGGCGGTCAGCGGTTCCACGCTCAGCAGCAGACCGCTGGCGGCCGTGTCGGTGTCGGTTGTCATGCGTTCTTGAGCCATCCGGACCTCGCAACGTCGACGACTGGGCGCGCCTCACGCTACGGGAGATCGCCGGGACGGACATCGGTCATTTGAGTAGTCTTCGCCGGGCCGATGATCACCCTCAGCCCACCCGGCGGCTCACAGATTCTGCCGGTAATCCTCGTCGAGACCCGCTCGGAGCAGCGGTTCGTTCACCCCGGCCCGCACCAGTTCCGCAGCCGCGCCCGCGGTCTCGTTCAGCTTGAGGTGGTCCGTCCAGATGGTCGACGACCGCGGCAGGTCGGCGAGATCGACGTGCTTGGCGGAGTCCCACAATCCGGACTCGCGCAGGGCACCGTTCCGCGCGAGCCGGACGGTCTCGACCTCCACCTTGAGCACCGCTTTCGGGGTGCGGTTGCGCTCGGTCATCGACTCGCGCAGCCCGTCCTCCGTGCTGACTACCGCCTTCCCGGTGATCTCCAACGTGCGAACGTCGCCGGGAACGACGGCCAAGACAGCCACCTCAGGGCGCTCGACGACATTGTGGAACGTGTCGGTACGCCGGTTGCCGGGCCGGTCAGCGAGCGCGACCGTCGTCGGTCCGATCATCCGGGCCACGCCGGGTGGATCGCCCTTCGGACTCGCGTCGGCGCGCCCGGATCCGTCCCGCGACGTCACCACGGCGAACGGTGCGGCAGCAAGGAAAGCAGCCGCTGCGGGACCGAGCGCAGTCCCCTCTTCGACGGCGTCCTCCGGCGCTGACCCCGGTCCCCACAGGTTCGAGCGGAGGACGGCTTTGCCGCAGTGCAGGAACGCTTCCTCGACGAGAAGACCGTCTTCGGCGAGGGTTCCGTTGATCCGCAAGGTCTCGCGCCACCCCGGGACGAGCACCAGCAGCGCGGCACCGGCACCCGGCGCGGCCGACGACGGGACCGGCAGCCGCAGCCGTAACCTGTTCACCGCTACGGCGAATCCTGGTGTCCCGCCGACCAGTTCGGCCCGCTGACGTCCTCCGGCGTCGACGTAACCGAGCACCGCGGCCGGGCTATGCGCGAGCAGCGCGAGGCAATGCGGGTCGAGATGGTCGATCGACTTCATCATGACCGGCAGCGGCCGCTCGCCCACGACGCGTTCCAGGTCCGGCACCGCACGGATGATCCCCATGGAGTTAGGTTAGCCTAAGCATCAGATCCCCGCGGACGAGCTTCGCCCGCACCAGGATCCGCGCCGATGCCCAGCGTGCACGATGCGGCGACCGCCACGGATCCACTTCCCCGTCGGGAACGGCCGACCGCCGCGGATCCACTTCCCTGTCGGACACAGACCGGCAACCGCTCCCCACCAGCGTCCGGCTCCCTCGCCCGGCCCGGCTCGCCACCCGCGAGAGGGAAGATCGCCCACGTGATCCAGAATCCTGGGATTTTGCATACTAAAACCTGTATCCTGAAAACTGAGTTCCTCGAATCCCGCCGCTGATCCCACCCGAGGTGCACCGTGACCGAGTCCGTTTCTCCCCTGCCCGAACGCGGGCCCACCGGCCGCCGGACGGCCAAGGGGTCGCTCTCCGGAAAGAGCGCCAACCGGGTGGAGCGGCCCGCGCCGCTGCGGCAGGTCGTGTACGACGCGCTCGCCGAGCTGATCATCAACCGCACCCTCGAACCCGGGCAGCACCTCGTCGAGGCCGACCTCGCCGAGTACCTGGGCGTCAGCCGCCAGCCGGTGCGCGAGGCGTTGCAGCGCCTGCAAAGCGAGGGCTGGGTCGACCTCCGTCCCGCGCAGGGCGCGTTCGTGCACCTGCCCACCGACGAAGAAGCCGACCAGCTCCTCGGCGTCCGGGCGGTGCTGGAGACCCACTCCGCGCGTCTCGCCGCGGCGTGTGCGACGGACGACGACATCAAGCGGCTCTGGGAGCTGCAGGACGTCGGCATGAAGGCCCTCGCCGCGGACGACAGTGAGCGGCTCGTCGCGGCGAACGCCGACCTGCACGCGTACATCACCGAGCTGACCGGCAACGCCGTCCTGACCGAGCTCATCGGCCTGGTCGACCGCCGGGTGCGCTGGTACTACACGCCGATCGCCCGGCCTCGCGGGCGCGACGCGTGGCAGGAACACGCCGCGCTGATCGAGGCGATCGCGGCGCACAACGTCGAAAAAGCCGAGAAAATCATGGCTCAGCACACCGAACGCACGCGCCAGGCATTCCACGAACGGCCCGACGCGGCGGACTGATCACCGCGCGCGCCGGGTCAGCCAGCTGAACGGTCCCGCGAGAGGAAACAAAGCAACCCGGGAGCGACGGGGCGGGTGCCAGCCGTCCCGTCGCTCCCGGGCCCGCAAGGGAAATTCAGTTGCCTGCCGCCGGAGCGGTGCGCGCGATCCGCTCGCCCGCCTTTTCCGGCGAGCCGCGGCCGGAACGTCCCGGCTGCCGCAGGAACAACGTCATCACCGCGGACAGCAGGGCGATGCACCCGGCCAGCACATACGCGCCGGTGTAGCCCCACGCGGCGATCACTCCGGCCGCCAAACCGCCGCCGCCGACACCGCCGACCAGTTTCGCGCTGTAGACGATGCCGTAGTTCGTCGCGTTGTGGTTCTCGCCGAAGTAATCCGGCACCAACGCGGCGAACAGCGGGTAAAACGCGCCGCTGCCGAATCCGGTCAGCACCGCGAATACCATGAACCAGAACAAACTGTGCGTCTTGCCCGACCACAGCACGCCGAATTGCGCCAATGCCGCGATCACCAGCACCCAGAACAACGTCGCCTTCCGGCCGATCCGGTCGGAAGCCCAGCCGACGATCCCCCGGCCGACGCCGTTCACGATGGCCAGGATTCCCGCCGACGAAGCCGCCACGAAGGCGCCGAACTGGCTTTCCTTGGCGAAATCGACCTGGAAATTGATCCCGAACAGCGAAACCCCGCCGATCACCACGAGGGTGACCCACATCAGCGGCAGCATTCCGGTGCGGATCGCCTCCATCGGCGTGAACTGCCGTACCGCGGGCGGGTTCTTTTCCAGGCTCCGGGCCTTCCCCGCCGCGCTGCCTTTAACCCAGGCGATCGGGTCGACCTCGGCGGGCCACCAGTTCTTCGGCGGGTCCTTGAAGACGAACCCGCACAGCCCGACCACCACGAGCATGTACAGGCCGATCGCGTCGAGCGTGATCGTCACGTTTTCATGGCCGAGGAACGCGCTGAACAGGTAAATGAACGGCACCGAACCGTACGCGAACCCGCCGTTCACGAATCCGGTGCGGGCGCCGCGTTTCTCCGGATACCATTTCCCGACCATGTTGATGCAGGTCGCGTACACGAGTCCGGCGCCGATCCCGCCCAGCACCGAATACCCGATAAACGCCACCACAAGATTTCCGCTGTGCGCGATGGAGAAGTAGCCGATCCCGGAACACACCGCCCCGGCCAGCATCGCCGTTTTCGCCGACACGATGTTCTTCTCCCGGAGCCGGCCGGCCGGGAAAGCGACCCCGGCCTGGAACACGGCCCAGATGCTGGCCAGCCAGAACGCGTCCGACAACGACCAGCCGTATTTTTCCTCCAGCGTCCCCTCGACGGCTCCCCAGCCGTATTCGAAAACGCTCACCGCCATCATGGCCACCCACGGCAGCCAGACCATCCAGCTGCGGGACCGGCCCATCAGGTCCCGGGGGCTCTCCCCGATCCGGTACGTCCGCCCGTTGTCGTCGACGATCTCCTGGTATGTCGGTTGGGCTGCGGTCATGAGAATTCTCTTTCGTCACCGTTGACTTCGGTTCCCGTGCCGGGCTGTCTCCGTTCCCCCGAGCCGGGACGCGACCCCGCGTCCCGGCGTCCCTTCCTCGCCGCACTCCGCTGACCAGCGGTTAGGTGTCGGGCAACGTACGCCTCCCTCCGGACTTGATCAAGGCAGCAGACCCGCCGAACGCGCCCACCGGTACTTCGCGCCGAGCACCGCGACCGGCTTTTCGGTCGTGTAGGGATAGGCCACGACGCCGTTCGCGTACAGGTGATCGCTGGCCTGCTCGACCTCGACATCTCCGGACAGCGACGCGACCACCGGCTTGTGGACGCCCTTCCGCCGGAACTCCTCCACGACGTCCACGACCAGCTCGGCGAACACCATCGGCGGCGTGACGATCGTGTGCCAGTAACCGAGAACCAACGAGTGAATACGATCGTCGGACAGTCCTAACGCGATGGTGTTCCGATAGGTCGACGGCGGCTCGCCGCCGGTGATGTCGACCGGGTTTCCGGCCGCGCCGAACGGCGGGATGTACTCGCGGAACGCGGCGTCCAGGTCGTCCGGGATCCGCATCAGCGTGAGCCCGTTGTCCACGCAGGCGTCCGAAAGCAGCACTCCGGAACCGCCCGCGCCGGTGATGATCACGACGTTTTCGCCCTTCGGCGTGGGCAGTTTCGGCACGCCTCGCGCGTATTCGAGCAGGTCGTTGAGCCCGGGTGCGCGAATGACACCGCTTTGCCGCAGGATGTCGTCGTAAACGCGGTCATTGCCGGCCAGTGCGCCGGTGTGGGACCCGGCCGCTTTCGCGCCTTCCGATGTCCGTCCCGCCTTCAGCACCACCACTGGCTTCTTCGCGGAAACCCGTTTCGCGGTCTCGGCGAACGCGCGTCCGTCCTTGAGGTCTTCCAAGTGCATGGCGACGAGTTCGGTGTTGTCGTCGTGCTCGAAGAAGGTGAGGAGATCGTCTTCGTCGATGTCGGCCTTGTTCCCGACGCCGACGATCGCGGACACGCCCATCCCGGCCGACCGGCTGAAGCCGAGGATCGCCATCCCGATCCCGCCGCTCTGCGAGGACAGCGCGACGCCGCCTTTGACGTCATAGGGGGTGCAAAACGTCGCGGACAGATTCTCCGGCGTGTAGTAATAGCCGTAGATGTTCGGGCCGAGAATCCGCACGCCGTGCTTGCGCGCGATGGCCAGAACCTCGTTCTGCAGCTCGATGTTCCCCGTCTCGCCGAAGCCGGACGGAATCAGGATCGCCCCGGCGACGCCCTTCTCGCCGGCCTCTTCCAGCGCCGCCGGCACGAACTTGGCCGGGATCGCGAAGACGGCCACATCCACGTCGCCGGGGACGTCCGCGATGCTCGGATACGCCTTGCGATCGAGGATTTCCGCGGCCTTCGGATTGATCGGGTAGATCTCGCCCGCATAGCCGCCGTTGACGAGATTCTTCATCACCGAATTGCCGATCTTCCCGTCCTCAGCGGACGCGCCGATCACCGCGACCGCGGCCGGTTTCATGATCCGGTTCATCGCCGCGAGGATCTCGTCCTGGCTGAACCGCACCGGTTCCGCGGCCGCCGCCGGGTCGACGAGGATCCGCACGTCCACCGCGGTCGCCCCGTCGCCGGTGGCGAGCACCGGGTTGAGGTCGACCTCGGCCAACTGCGGAAATTCGCTGACCAGCTGCGACAGCCGATGCACGACGTCGGCCAGCGCCGCCTTGTCGACCGCCTCGCTGCCGCGCACTCCATTGAGGATCTCCGCGGCCGCGATACCGTCCACCATGGACATAGCTTCGTCGGTGCTGGTGGGCGCCAGCCTGAAGGTGACGTCCTTCAGCACCTCGACCAGGACTCCGCCGAGTCCAAACGCGACGATCTTGCCGAAACTCGGATCGGTGACCGCGCCGATGATCACCTCCTGCCCGCTGGTCAGCATCTGCTGCACCTGCACGCCGGTGATCCGGGCCGAGGCGTCGTAAGCCTTGGCGTTAGCCAGAATCTTGGCGTAGCCGTCAGCGACTTCCTGTTCGCTGCCGAGGCCGACGAGCACGCCGCCAGCTTCGGTCTTGTGCAGGATGTCCGGCGACACGATCTTCAGCACCACCGGAAGGCCGATTTCCCCGGCCTGTGCCACCGCTTCCTCCGCGGAAGTGGCGAGCCGTTCCTGCGGTGTCGGAATGCCGTATGCCTCGCAAACCGCGCGACCCTCCGGTGCGGTCAACGCGGAGCGGCCTTCCTCGGCTACTCGCTTGAGAATTTCTTCGACCGCCGCGCGGCCCGTTTCCGTCGTCATCGTCAGATCACGCCCGCCGTGCGCAGCTGCTCGACATCCGCCGCGCTGTAGCCGAGTTCGCTGAGCACCTCGTCGTTGTGCTCGCCCAGCAAGGGAGAACGCTCGACCTCCACCGGCGAATCGGACAGCTTCAACGGGCAGCCGACGGTCTTGAACGCGCCGCGCTCCGGATGCGGCACCTCGACCACCGACCCCAGTTCGGCCAGCGTCTCGTCCTCGATCAGCTCCTTAGTGGACAGAATCGGTCCACAAGGGATGTTTCGGGCGTTGAGCAGCTCCATGACCTCCCATTTGGTGCGCTGTTCGGTCCATTCCTCGACCATCGCGAACACCTTGTCCAGTTTGGACAGCCGGGCCTCCGGGGTCGCCCAGTCCGGGTCCTCGGCGAGTTCCGGGCGCCCGATCAGCTCGGTCAGCGGAGCCCAGCCGACCGGCTGGACGATGACGTAGATGTAGTCGTTGGGCCCGCCCGGCGCGCACCGCACCGCCCAGCCCGGCTGGCCGCCGCCGGACGCGTTGCCCGACCGCGGCACCTCGTCGCCGAACCGTTCGTTGGGGTACTCGCCCAGCGGCCCGTGCGCCAGCCGCTGCTGGTCGCGCAGCTTGACCCGGCACAGGTTGAGCACGGCGTCCTGCATCGCGACCTGCACCCGCTGCCCGCGCCCCGTGCTCGTACGCTGGTACAACGCCGCCAGAATCGCCGCGACGAGGTGGATGCCGGTGCCCGAATCGCCGATCTGCGCGCCGGTTGCGGTGGGCGGTCCCTGTTCGAAGCCGGTCGTGCTCATCGAGCCGCCCATCGCCTGCGCGATCACCTCGTAGGCCTTGAAATTCGCGTACCGGCCCGGGCCGAAACCCTTGATGGACGCGTAGATCAGGCGCTCGTTGATCTCGCGGAGCCGATCCCAGGAGAACCCGAAACGGTCCACGACGCCGGGTCCGAAGTTCTCCACCAGCACGTCCACTGAGGACACCAGCTTGGTGAAGACTTCCTTGCCCTGCTCGCTTTTCATGTTGAGCGTGATGCTGCGCTTGTTGGCGTTCAGCATCGTGAAGTAGAGACTGTCCACTCCGGGCAGATCGCGCAGCTGGCCGCGCGTGATGTCGCCGCGTCCGGGGGTTTCGAGCTTCACGACGTCCGCGCCGAGCCAGGCGAGGATCTGCGTCGACGACGGTCCGGATTGGACGTGGGTCATGTCGAGGACGCGGACGCCCTCCAGTGCCTTTCCCATCTTCGGCTCCTCCCGACTACTTGTACATCGTCTGGTTCATGGTTCCGGGGGCGTAGGCGTCCGGGTCGACCCAGACGTTGATCAGCGACGGCTTGCCGGATTCCCGGGCGCGACGCAGTGCCGGGGCGATGTCCGCCGGGTCGCGGACCTCCTCGCCGTAGCCGCCGAGCATCCGGGCGAACTGGTCGTAGGGGACGTCGCCGAGGGTGTTGCCGATGCGTTCGCGGGCCAGGCCGTATTTCTGCGCCTGGCCGTAGCGGATCTGGTTCATCGACGAGTTGTTGCCGACGATCCCGACGAACGGCAGGTCGAACCGCACGAGCGTCTCGAAATCCCAGCCGGTAAGGGAAAACGCCCCGTCACCGAAGAGCGCGACGACCTCTTGGTCCGGCCGCGCGTGTTTCGCGGCCAGCACAAACGGAATCCCGACGCCTAGTGTCCCCAGTGGACCGGGATCCATCCAGTGCCCCGGTGCCTTGGGCTGCACGACCTGGCCTGAGAAGGTGACGATGTCGCCGCCGTCGCCGATGTAGATCGAATCCTCGGTCAGGAACTCGTTGATCTCGTGCACCAGCCGGTACGGATGGATCGGATTCGCGTCGGAATGCTGCTGCGGCAACCGCTTCTGCTTGGCTTTTTCTTCGACCGCCCGCAATTCCTCCAGCCACGGCTTGCGGCCCACCGCCCCGTTGTCCACCCGGCCGGACGCGGCGTCCGCGACCGCGGCGAGGATCTGTCCCGCGTCGCCGACAATGCCGAGGTCGATGTCGCGGTTCTTCCCGACGGTCCGGTAGTCGAGGTCGATCTGCACCACTTTCGCGTCCGGGGAAAGCCTTTTGCCGTAACCCATCCGGAAGTCGAACGGCGTGCCGACGATGACGATCACGTCCGCGTTGTCGAACGCATAGCGGCGGGAAAGCTGGAAATGGTGCGGATCGCCCGGAGGCAGAGTTCCGCGGCCGGCGCCGTTCATGTATGCCGGGATGTTCAGCGCGCGCACGAGTTCCGTCGCGGGCTCGGTGGCGCGGGTCGTCCAGACTTGGCTACCGAGCAGAATCGCCGGTTTCTTGGCGTGTACCAGCAGATCCGCGAGCTTTTCCACATCCGCCGGATCGCCCGCGTTCCGCGTGGAGGCGCGATAGCGTCCGGACTGCGGGATGCGCGCGTTCTCCGCCGGCACGCGCGCGTCGAGGACGTCGCGGGGAATCTCCAAAAAGGACGGTCCGGGTGCGCCCGCGAAAGCTTCCCGGAACGCCATCGACACCAGGTCAGCGGCCCGCGCGGTGTGCGGGACGGTGGCGGCGAATTTGGTGATCGGGGTCATCATGTCCACGTGCGGGAGGTCCTGCAACGAGCCCATTTTGTGCTGGCTCAACGCACCCTGGCCGCCGATCAGCAGCATCGGACTCTCCGCGCGCAACGCGTTCGCGACACCGGTGACCGCGTCCGTCGTCCCCGGCCCCGCCGTGACCACCGCACACCCCGGGCGGCCGGTGATCCGCGCATACCCGTCGGCCGCGTGCGCCGCGACCTGCTCGTGGCGGACGTCGATGACGCTGATGCCCTCGTCGACGCAGCCGTCGTAGATGTCGATGATGTGGCCGCCGCAGAGAGTGAAGATGGTGTCCACGCCTTCGGCCTTCAGGGCTTTCGCGACCAGGTGACCGCCGGAGATCGTGTCCGGCGCAGCCCCGGTGGTGGCTGGGTGCTGACCTGCGGTCCCGCCGGGTTTGTCGCTTCGGCTGGTTTGCCCGTTCTCGATGGCCTTGTGTCCCGCGCTTTGGCGGGTTTCCTTGCTGGCCTTGCTTCCGGCGCTCGGGCTGGTTTGCTGGTCCTTGTCCCCGGCGCTCGGGCTGGTTTGCCGATTCTCGTCCCCGGAGCTCTGGCTGGCTTGCGGGTTCTCGCTGGCTTCGCCGACGGGGTTCGCTTCGGCCTTGTCCCCGGTCTGCCCGCTGGCGTTCTCGCCGGTGTGCTGGCCTGCTTGCCGGCCGGTCGTGGTGGGCGACATGCGCAACTCCTCCTGTCCCGCGCCGGACCTCTCTGACCCGCGCGCTCGTCCCGGTCTGCTCGTGCCTCTCCGCGGCCCGCCGGATCTGTCGCCGCAGGTCAGCGGCTCGTCGCCGGAAGACTGTAGATTGCATACCGTATGAGGTAGGCATTAGACTTACTCTTCGAGCCGCCCGCTGTCCAGGGGCATCCGCAGGTTTGTCCGGCCGACCGACCGGACGATCCGCCACCGGCTTCGACGGGCGGCTCCCCGGCTGATTCGCGGGGTCGGCCTGCTGTGCGACACGCGCGGCGGGGCGGCTCATCGGCCGGGGTTTGGTGACAAGGCGGGCGTCGTTGCCCGGCCGAGGTGCTCGGTGGTACCGCGGCTAGCCGTCGGGCCGCTCGGCGGAGCTTGCTGTGGCACGGCGGCAGACCCGTCGGGTCGCTCGGCCGAGGTGCTCCGTGGCACGGCAGTTAGCCCGTTGGATCGCTCGGCCGAGCTGGCTGCGGCACGGCGATTAGCCCGTCGGATCGCTCAGTCGAGCGGGCTGCGTCACGGCAGCAAGCCCGTCGGGCCGCTCGGCCGAACTGGCTGCGGCACGGCGGCAGGTTCGACGGTCGGTCGCTCGCGCGGCACCGGGCGGCCGAGTCGTTCGCCGCGCGGCCATCCACAGCCCAGCTATCCAGACCAGCCATCCATCGCCCGGCCAGAAACCGCAGCCGAACCAGCAAGCGCTCCGCTACCGCAGAACCACCAACCCCGAACAACCCGCTCCCCCGCCCGCAAGGAAGGAATTCCGATGGACCTCTTGGAACACCAAGCGCGCGACCTCTTCGCCGCGCACGGCGTGCCGGTTCCCCGTGGCCGCGTGGCCGCGACGCCGGACGAAGCGCGCGCCGCGGCCGTCGAGATCGGCGGGCCGGTTGTCGTCAAGGCGCAAGTCAAGACCGGCGGGCGGGGCAAGGCGGGCGGGGTCAAGCTCGCGGCCCGGCCCGAGGACGCGGCGGCGGTTGCCGACGAGATTCTCGGGATGGACATCAAAGGGCACCGCGTGCATCGCGTCCTCGTGACCGAGGCCAGCGATATCGCCGAGGAGTACTACGTCTCCTATCTCCTCGACCGCGCCGACCGGAGTTTCCTCGCGATGGCGTCGGCGGCCGGCGGGATGGACATCGAGGAGGTCGCCGCGACCCGGCCGGAGGCGCTGGTCAAGGTGCCGATCGACATCCGGGTCGGGGTCGATCTCGTCAAAGCGCGCCGGATCGCGGCGGCGGCACGGCTTCCGGTCGAAGCGGCGGGGGTGCTGGTCCGGTTGTGGGACGTGTTCACCGCCGAGGACGCGACGCTCGTCGAGGTCAATCCGCTCGCCCGCACGCGCGGCGGGGAGATCGTCGCGCTCGACGGGAAGGTCACGCTGGACGGCAACGCCGCGTTCCGGCATCCCGGGCATCGGGCGTTCGCGGAATCAGAAACCGGGGATCCGCTCGAGCAGCAGGCCGCCGAGCAGGGGCTCAACTACGTGACGCTCGACGGCGACATCGGCGTGATCGGCAACGGCGCCGGGCTCGTGATGTCCACTCTGGATGTAGTGGCTGCCGCGGCGCACGACGCGGGTGCGGTCGGGCCGGCGAATTTCCTCGACATCGGCGGCGGGGCGTCCGCGGAGATCATGTCGGCCGGGCTCGGCGTGATCCTCGGGGATCCGGACGTGCGCAGTGTGTTCGTGAACGTCTTCGGCGGGATCACAGCGTGCGACGCGGTCGCGGACGGCATCGTGAAAGCGCTGGCGCTGCTGGGCGATCGCGCGACGAAACCGCTGGTGGTCCGGCTCGACGGGAACAACGTCGCGGAAGGAAGGCGGATCCTCGACGAGGCTGCGCATCCGCTGGTGACAGTCGTCGCGACGATGGACGACGCCGCACGCGAAGCGGCCAAGCTCGCGGCCGGGACGGAGGGCTGAACGATGGCGATTTTCCTCGACAGCACCAGCCGGGTCCTCGTTTCCGGCATCACCGGCGCGGAAGGGACCAAGCACACCCGCCGGATGCTGGCCGCGGGCACGAACGTCGTGGGCGGGGTGAATCCGCGCAAGGCCGGGCAGACTGTTTCCCTTGACGGGCACGAACTCCCGGTCTTCGGTGGCGTCGCTGAGGCGATGGCGGAGACCGGTGCAGATGTAGTGGTCTTGTTCGTTCCGCCGCCGTTCGTGAAGGACGCGGTGCTCGAAGCGGTCGACGCGGGCATCGGGCTCGCGGTCGTGATCACCGAGGGCGTGCCGGTGCACGACTCCGCCGCGTTCTGGGCGCACGCGCGCGACAGCCGCACCCGGATCATCGGGCCCAACTGTCCCGGGCTCATCTCCCCCGGGCTGTCGAACGCCGGGATCATTCCCGCCGACATCACCGGCCCGGGGCGGATCGGGCTGGTGTCGAAGTCCGGCACGCTCACCTATCAGCTCATGCACGAACTCCGCGACATCGGCTTCTCCAGCTGCATCGGCATCGGCGGCGACCCGGTCATCGGCACCACGCACATCGACGCGGTCGAGGCGTTCGAAAAGGACCCGGACACCGACGTGATCGTGCTGATCGGCGAAATCGGCGGTGACGCGGAGGAGCGCGCGGCGGCGTACGTGCAGGAGAACGTCCGGAAGCCGGTCGTCGGGTACGTCGCGGGATTCACCGCTCCCGAAGGCAAAACCATGGGACACGCGGGAGCGATCGTGTCCGGGTCTTCCGGGACGGCGGCGGCCAAGAAGGAAGCACTCGAGGCGGCCGGGATCCGGGTGGGGCGCACGCCGAGCGAAACCGCGCGGCTGGTGCGCGAGGTGCTCGCCGGGACCAGCGCGTAACACGCGTAGTACTACGACCGGAGTGGTTCAAAGACGAACCCAGGAGGACGGATGGACCTGCGGCAGCTGGAAACCGTCGTGGCGGTGGCCGAGGAGGGCGGGTTCACCGCTGCCGCGCGTCGGCTGCATACCGTGCAGTCGACAGTGTCCACTGTCGTCCGTGCGCTCGAACGCGATCTGGGCACCGAACTGTTCGAGCGCAACACCCACCGGGTCGCGCTGACGCCTGCGGGCAAAGCGTTTCTCCCGGCGGCGCGAGCGGCGCTGGAGGCGGCCAGCCACGCTCGGGCCACCGTCGACCGGGCGCGCTGGGAGATCACCGGCGAGGTCCGGATCGGGGTCATGCCCGGGGCCTGGCCGGAACCGCACCGGGCGCTCAGCGCGTTGCGCCGGGACCACCCCGGCGTGCGAGTGCTGGTGCGGACCGCGCCGCCGCATCAGCTCCGCGAGGCGGTCGTGACGTCCACTGTGGACATCATGGTCGCCGTCGCGGGGTGCGCCCCAAGCGACGGATTGGTCAGCCGCCCGGTCCGGCGGGAGGAGATGGTGCTGGTCACCGCGTCCGGCGACGGAGCAGCGGACCGGCCCGTGTCGGCCGCCGAAGCCGCCAGTACCGCGGTGGTCGATTTCGCGCCGGGCTGGGCGATCCGGGAGGCCACCGACCGGACGTTCCAGTCGGCTCGGGTGCGCCGGACCGTCGTGCACGAGGTCACCGACGCGCCCGCCGCGGCGGAACTCGTCCGGCATGACCTCGGCGGCTGCGTGCTCCCGGTGTCCGTCGCCGCCCAGTTCCCCGACCTCACCGGCCGCCGGTTCACGCGCGGCGGCCCGACGTGGAACATCACCGCGACCCACCCGGGCGATCCGCGGCCGGCGGTGGCGGCGGTGTTGCGGCACCTGACCTGATCCGGCGCGCCCCTGTTCAGCCAACCGCCCATTCGGCCCTGACGTGCTTCAGATGCGCCCGGACCTGGTCCTCCAGCCGAGCCCAATCCCGCTCCGCGATCGTCGCCAGCATCTCCCGGTGTTCCCGCGCCGAATCCGCCAGCCGGCCGCGTTCGGCGAGCTTTTCCAAGCCGTACAACCGAGTCTGGTCGCGCAACGTCGCGATGGAGTCAATCAGCCGCCCGTTTCCGGCCAGGGCCAGCAAATCGAGGTGGAACCGGCGGTCCGCCTCCAGGAAGCGCGCGACATCACCTGCGTCGGCTGCGGACTCGATCTCACCGGCCAGCGCGTCCAGCCGGGCGAGGTCGTCCGGACCGGCGGCCGCCCCGGCGGACAGCGTCGCCGGGACCTCCAGCAGCACCCGCATCTCGTAGATCTCGTCCAGGTCGCGTTCGGTGATCGCGACGACCCGGTAGCCCCGGTTGCGGACGGGTTCCAGCAGGCCCTGGTTGACCAGCGTCAGCAACGCCTCGCGCACCGGGCTGCTCGACACACCCAGCCGTGTCGCGAGCGCGGCGGCCGAATAGATGTCGCCGGGACGCAGTTCGCCGGACACCATCGCCTGCCGTACCACTTCGAGCACTTGTTCGCGCAGGTTAGTGCGCTGCAGCTGCGTCACGGGACGCACCTCCGCTTCCCCGGGCTTGACTTCGCCCGCCTAGGTCCAGCAGGGTACAGGAGTAACCGGTAGCCGGTTACTAAGGAGTAACGAATGCCTGAGATCCGGGGTTACTGCACGTTGTGCCGGTCGCGTTGCGGCGCGGTCTACACGGTCGAGAACGGCGCGCTGCGCGGCGTCCGGCCGGATCCGGCACACCCGACGGGTGCCGCGTTGTGCCCGAAGGGCCGTGCCGCGCCGGAACTGGTGCACTCCCCCGAGCGGCTGCGCCAGCCGTTGCGCCGCACGACGCCGAAGTCCGACCCTGATCCGCGCTGGCGCGAGATCAGCTGGGACGAAGCGCTGACCGAGGTCGCCGAACGGCTCGGTGGCATCCGCGCGACCAGCGGGGCCGAGGCTGTCGCGTTCTCGGTCACCTCCCCCAGCGGCACGCCGATGTCCGACTCGATCGACTGGGTCGAGCGGTTCATCCGGCTTTTCGGCAGCCCCAATACGCTGTACGCAACCGAAATCTGCAACTGGCACAAGGACTACGCGCACGCGTTCACGTTCGGCTCGGCGTTGCCCGCCCCGGATTACGCGGGTACGGAATTCGCGGTGCTGTGGGGGCACAATCCGGCCAAGGCATGGCTCGCGCAGTCAGCCGCGCTGGCTGAGGCTCGTACGCCGAAGCTGGCTGTCGTCGATCCGCGGCGGACGGCCAGCGCGGTGCGGGCTGAGCACTGGCTTCGGGTTCGGCCGGGCACGGACGGCGCGCTCGCGCTCGGCGTCGCACGGGAGTTGCTCGAACGTCGCGGGCACGACGAGGCTTTCGTGCGGTCGTGGACCAACGCTCCGTTGCTGGTCCGCACCGACACGGGCCGGTTTCTCCGGGCGGCGGAAATCGATCCCGGCGCGGCTGGGTTCGCGGTGTGGGACGAGGTCGCCGGGCAAGCTGAGCCGTACGACACGAATTATCCAGCACAAGGGCCGGAAAGGTTTGCCCTACACGGAAAACGCCGGGTGCGCACGCTAGCTGGCCCGGTCGACTGCGTGCCCGCGTTCGAGCATTACGCGCAGGCCTCCGCCGCATGGCCGCTCGAACGGACCGAAGCCGTGACGACCGTCGAAGCCCCGGCGATCGAAGCCTTCGCGGCCGACCTTGCCGAGGCGAAGTCCGTGACGTATGCGGCTTGGTCGGGCGTCGGGCAGCACGCGAACGCGACGCAGACCGAACGCGCGATCGCCACGCTCTACGCGCTCACCGGCAGCTACGACTCCCCTGGCGGCAACGTCGTGCTTCCGAAGCTCGCGGTCGCGCCGGTCACGTCGGCGGACCAGCTCGCACCTGAGCAGCGGGCGAAAGCCCTTGGCCTCCAAGAGTTCCCACTCGGTCCGCCGGACCAGGGCTGGGTGACTGCACGGAACTTCTGCCGCGCGGTCCTCGAAGAAAAGCCTTATCCGGTAAGGGCGCTGGTGTCCTTCGGCGGGAATCTTCTGCTGTCGCAACCGGATCCGAACCGTACTGCGGATGCGTTGCGGCGCTTGGAATTCGCAGTGCATCTTGATTTGTTCGAGAACCCGACCACGCGCTTCGCCGACCTGCTGCTGCCGGTTCAGACGCCGTGGGAGCACGAGGCGGTCAAGGCCGGTTTCGAGATCAGCCAGGCGGCGCAGGAACACGTGCAGCTGCGGCCGAGGATGACCGATCCGATCGGCGAGTCGCGTTCGGACACTGAGGTCGTGTTCGAGCTGGCCGGACGGCTCGGGATGGGCGCGGACTTCTTCAACGGACGCATCGAGGACGGCTGGGATCACCAACTGGCCCCGCTCGGCCTCACTGCCGCCCAGTTGCGCGAACAGCCCGGCGGCGTCGATCTGCCGTTGCGGACTGAGTACCGCAAATACGCCGATCTTGCGGAAAATGGCGCGGTGACTGGGTTTGCGACGCCGACTCGCCGGGTCGAACTGTATTCCGAACGGCTCGCTGAGCACGGCTACCCGGCGGTTCCGACTGCCGAGCCGCCGGTACCGGACGCTCGGCATCCGCTGGTGCTGACCTGCGCGAAGAACGGATACTTCTGTCACAGCCAGCATCGCGGGATTTCGTCGCTGCGCAAGCGTTCTCCCGAACCGGCCGTCGACCTGAGCGCGGAACTCGCCGCGGAGCGCGGGATTGAGGACGGGCAGTGGGTCCGCATCACGACGGCCTCGGCAGACGTCCGGATGCGCGCGCGGATCGATCCCGCGCTGCATCGCGACGTGGTCGTGGCGGAGTACGGCTGGTGGCAGCCGGCTCCTGACCTCGCGCTGCCCGGTTCGGACCCGCTCGAGGACGGCGGGACCAACTACAACCTGCTCGTCGGCGACGACGCCCACGATCCGGTGAGCGGATCGGTGCCGTTGCGTTCGACGTTCTGCGACGTCCGGCCGGACGAGCCCGAGCCGTGGACCGGGCAGCGGGAGTTCGCGGTCGAGCGGGCGGAGCTGGAGACCGAGGACATCCGGTCGGTGCGGCTCAAGCCGGTGGACGGGCGGGCGGTGCCGGAGTTCCGCGCCGGGCAGCACATCACCGTCGCCTGGCCGGATGCGCCTGGGCTGACCCGCAGTTACTCGCTGACCGGGTCGGCGAAAGCCGCCGACGGCGGGTACGCGATCGCGGTGCGGCGGGTGCCGGGCGGGCAGTTCTCGCCCGCCGTGCACGACCGGCTTGAGCCCGGGACCCAGTTGCTGGTCACGGCTCCCTCCGGCGGATTCGCGTTGCCGACCGTCCATTCGCGGCCGATCGTGCTGCTGGCGGTCGGGATCGGGATCACGCCGTTCCTCAGCTACCTGGAGTCGCTCGAACCCGCGTCCGCGCCGGAGATCGTGCTGCACCACGGCAGCCGCGACCGCTCCCGGCACGCGTTCCGCGAGCGCATCGCCGGGTTGGCGGCTCGGCTGCCCTCTGTCCAGATCGTGGACCACTACAGCCGCCCTGGTCCGGAGGAGTCCTGCGATTTCACCGGGCGGATCACCGCCGCCCGCGTCGACGCCGAGCTGATCCGGCGACGGGCGCGGTTCTACCTGTGCGGTCCGGAAAGCATGCTGGACGAGCTGACCGCCGGGCTGGTGGAGCGGGGCGTGCCGCGCTTCGACATCTTCACCGAGAAGTTCCACGCCGCGCCCGCGCCAGTCCACATCCCGGACGACGCGACAGCCACCGTGCGGTTCGCGCGGTCCGGCCGCGAGGCCACCTGGCGGGCGGGCGACGGGGACCTGCTGCGGTTCGCCGAGGCTTCCGGGGTCGCGCTGCCGAGCGGATGCCGGCTCGGGCAGTGCGAGAGCTGCGCCGTGACGGTGCTGGGCGGAACGGTCGCGCACCTGGTCGCGATCGCCGACGATCTGCCAGCTGACCAGTGCCTTTCCTGTCAGGCGATACCCACTGCGGATGTAGTGCTCGATGCGTGAGTCTGGTCACCCCTAACCTCGCAAACCCCGTCTGGGGTGCGAAATCCGGCATTCGGACGGCATCATCGGCGGATGGCTCTCGACCAGACATCGCGCGCAGTGTACGAGGAGATCGTCCGGAAGAACCCGGCCGAGCCGGAGTTCCACCAGGCCGTCTTCGAAGTGCTGGAAGCGATCCGGCCCGCGCTGCAGCGGGATCCGGACCTGCGCGACGCGGCGATGCTGGAGCGGCTGTGCGAGCCGGAGCGGCAGGTGATGTTCCGGGTGGTCTGGACCGACGACGCGGGCGCGGTGCACGTCAACCGCGGCTTCCGGGTCGGGTTCAGCTCGGCGCTCGGGCCGTACAAGGGCGGGCTGCGCTTCCGCGGCGACGTCACGCTCGGCACGGTCAAGTTCCTCGCCTTCGAGCAGATCTTCAAGAACGCGCTCACCGGCCTCGGCATCGGCGCGGGCAAGGGCGGGTCCGACTTCGACCCGGCCGGCCGCAGCGACGGCGAGATCATGCGGTTCTGCCAGGCGTTCATGACCGAACTGGTCCGGCACATCGGCCCGGAGACCGACGTCCCGGCGGGCGACATCGGCGTCGGCGGGCGCGAGATCGGGTACCTGTTCGGCCAGTACAAGCGGCTCACCAACCGGTACGACGCGGGCACGATCACCGGCAAGAACCCGTTGCTGGGCGGCATTCCGGCGCGGCCGGAGGCCACCGGATACGGGACGGTGTACTTCCTCGAGGCGATGCTCGGCGCGCGCGACGACTCGTTCTCCGGCCGCACCGCGGTGGTGTCCGGTTCGGGCAATGTCGCCTACCACGCGATCGCGAAGCTTCAGGAGCTCGGCGCGAAGCCGGTCGTGTGCTCGGATTCGGGCGGGTACATCCATGATCCGCGCGGGATCGACCTGGAGCTGCTGCACGAGCTGAAGGTCGCGCGGCGCGGGCGGCTTTCCGAGTACGTCGACCATGTGCCGTCGGCGAAGTACGTCGTCGACGGCACGCCCTGGGATGTGCCGTGTGACCTGGCGTTGCCGTGCGCGACGCAGAACGAGCTGGACGAGCAGTCCGCATTGCGGCTGGTGAAGAACAACGTCCGGGCTGTCGCGGAGGGCGCGAACATGCCGTGCACGCCCGGTTCGCTGCAGATCTTCCGCGAGGCCGGGGTGGCGGTCGGGCCGGGGAAGGCCGCGAATGCCGGCGGGGTCGCGGTGTCCGCACTGGAGATGCAGCAGAACGCGGCGCGGGAGCGGTGGACGTTCGAGCGCACCGACCGGACGTTGCGGGACATCATGACCGACATTCACCGGACGTGCCTCGAGACGGCCGACGAGCACGGGGTGGCCGGGGATTACGTGAGCGGGGCGAATATCGCGGGGTTCCGGAAGGTGGTCGCGGCGATGGACGTGTGCGGGTACATCTGAGCCGGATCCTGCGGACGGTCTTCGTTCGGCAGGATTTTGTATGCAGTATTTCGTCGGGGGTCTGCCGGTCGACGGTGGGCGGTCTTCGGTCTGGGATCTGCGGTCTTCGGTCTGCCGGTCGACAGTCCGCGGTCGGCTGTCTCCGGTCGCCTGTCTTCGGTCGACAGTCCGCCGGGCGGCTGTCGTCGGTCGGCGGTCTGCCAGTCGGCGGTCGGCGGTCTTTGGCCGACAGTCCGCCGGGCGGCAGTTGGCGATCTTCGGTCTTCCGGTCGGCAGTCTGCGCGTCGGCGATGATGGGATGCGCTGTGGGCGGACTCCCCGCGATGCGGATGCCGAGCCGGTGTTGTCGTGCCGAGGAGGAGCGAACCGCCAGCCGGGGAATGCTTGCCACGCTAGGTGGCTATCCGGAAAAACTGCGCCAGACATAGGGGCACAGTGTGTCCGTGCTTGACGCGCGGCTGGTGGGGCGCTTCGGTACGAGGGTGACTGCGTATGTGGAGCGTCCGCCGGTGCCGGGCCTGAGCGCCGTGGTGCGCACGGTCTGGATCCAGCGCACTGGAGACGTCCCGTATGTGCAGCGGCATCTGCCTGCCGGTGGTGTCGAGATCCACTTCCCGGTCGGCGGTCGTCCGCAGTTGCTCGGGCCGTTGACCGGGCCGCAGGTCGAGGTTATTCCGGCGCATACGACGGTCGTCGGGGTGCGGTTCCGGCCGGGGGCGGCTCCTCCCCTGCCCACGGGGCTCGACGAGCTGGCCGACCAGCGCGTCGGGCTGGCTGACGTGTGGGGACGGGTCGTGGATCGGCTGGTGGAGGCCGTGGCGGTTGCTCCGACGCCCGAGGCGGGGCTTGCCGCGTTGCAAGCGCATTTGCTGCGGGAGTACCGGCGGGTCGGCGGCCTGGATCCGCTGATCCGGGAAGCGGTGCGGGTGCTGATGCCGTGGGAGCCGGTCGGCGTTGACGCGGTTGCCGCGCACTTGGCGTTGTCGGCGAGCCAGTTGCGGCGGAGGTGCCTGCACACGGTCGGGACGAGTCCGAAGGTGCTTCAGCGGACGTTGCGGTTCCAAGGGTTTCTGGCGCTGGCCCAGTCCGGGGCGGTCGCGAGCGGAC
Organism: Amycolatopsis sp. Poz14; assembly: GCF_006704225.1. Classification (NCBI taxonomy): domain Bacteria; kingdom Bacillati; phylum Actinomycetota; class Actinomycetes; order Pseudonocardiales; family Pseudonocardiaceae; genus Amycolatopsis; species Amycolatopsis sp. Poz14. The sequence continues at coordinate 5,298,346 of NZ_JACLHD010000001.1, read as the reverse complement.
GGCGGGGTGCGGACGGGACGGCGGGGCTGGCCGTCGACGCCGGGTATGCCGACCAGGCGCATCTCAGCCGGGAATGTCTCCGGCTGACCGGGGTCACGCCGAGGCAGCTCCTCGGGGGCGATCTCGACCGGTGCGCGTGCGGGCACGATCATTCCGCTTCCTACACGCCGTTTCTCGAGGGCCGCGGGCGGTCGCCGTTGCGCGGGTGAGCGGAGCATGGGCTGCGGGCAATCGCGGCTGGGCGGGGTCTCGAAGGACCACCTTCGCCCAGGCCCTCCCGCTCCGGACATCGGCCGACCCGCCGCTCGCACATCCGACCCGCCGAGCCCAGCCACCCGCTCCCGATGCCGGGCCGACCCCGCCCGCACATCCGACCCCGCCGAGCCCAGCCACGCACTCCCGACGACGGGCCGACTCGCCCGCGACCCGCCGCCCGCACATCCGACCTCCGCCGAGCGCAGCCACCCGCTCCCGATGCCGGGCCGACCCCGCCCGCACATCCGACGCCGCCAAGCCCAGCCGTCCGCCCCGACGGCGGGCCGACCCGCCCCCAGCCTGCCGTGCCACGAGACCGGCGGCCCGGCCAAGCACCCATTCCACCCGGCACGACCAGGCGATTCCCTCCTACGAGGGATGCCCGGGATGGTTCACTGTGGCCCCGTTCGCAGGCCGCAACCCCGCCGCGCGGGCGGGAAGAACGATCCGGAGGAGGGTTTTGGATGACCGGACCAGCTCGCCCCGGTGTGGCGTCCCCGGCGCTCGTCGCGGTCGTCGACTCGCTGGCCGCCGCGGCCAGCGTCGCCGAGTTGCAGGACTGCTACATGCGCGCAGTACCGCAACTGCTGTCCTCGCGTTCGTTCGCCATCTACGTGCGCGACCCGCGGAACCGCGCGCCAGTCAGCCGGGCCACCGAAGGGGCCAGCGACGTCTTCCTCTCCCGGTACGAGGAGCTCGGCCGCGAGCGCGACCCGGTCCTGCGGCACTGTCTCACCGCGAACCAGGCGGCGCACAGTTCGCGTCTGATGAGCCAGGACCGCTGGACCGAGCATCCGGTGTACCGCGAAGTCATGTCGCTGCACGGCTGGCGGATGGTGCTGGAGACCCCGATCGTCGCGGGGGCCGAGATCGTCGGCACGCTCAACTTCGCCGATCGCGACGCCGGGGCGCTCTCCTCCGACGAGGACCTGGCCGTCGCGACGGCGCTGGGGCGGGTCGTGGGGCTGGTGCTGAGCGGGCTGCTCCGGCAGGAAACCCTTCTCCGGGAACGCGATCACCTCGAAGCGGCGGTCGACGTATGCGACAACGCACTGGTCCTGACCGACCATCGAGGCGGGCAGCGGCGGTTCAACGCGGCCGCAAGGGCAGCGCTGCGCCGGGTGGCGCCGGACGGGCCGACGGAATGGCTGGAGAACGTGATGGCGGCGAATCCCGACGCCAGCACTCAGGTCGCCGAGGCCGGTGGGGTGCGAGCGACGCTGCGCACGGTACGGGTGCCCAGCCAGCCCGCACTGTCGGTGACCACACTGGACATCCAGGACGGCCCGGGCGGCGAGATCGCGCTGAGTCCTTCGCTGTCGGCATTGCTGTCGCCTCGCGAACGGGAGGTGGCCCGGCTCGCGGTGTCGGGACTGCACGACGATCAGATCGCGGCGAAGATCTTTCTCAGCCGCTACACGGTGAAGCAGCATTTGAAGAGCATTTACCGCAAGCTGGGCGTGGATTCCCGCACTGCGCTCGCGCGGCTCGTCCTGCACGGCACGTGATCTCCGGCCGGACGAGTTAGAATCCGGAAAATCCGGCCGAGAGAACGAAACCATGTCCCAGCGCGGTCCCGACGAACGAACAGCCCGGCTGGTCGTGTCCGCCACCGACGAGCTGTCGGCGGCCACGAGCACGGAAGAGCTGCTCGAGGTCTATCTCCGCGTGGCCCGGTCCGCGCTGCCGACGCGGTCGTTCGGCATTTATCTTTTCTCCCCGGCGCGGCACCGTTCCGCGACCGAAGGCGTCAGCGACCTTTTCCTGGCCCGGTACGAGGACGCCGGACGCGAGCAGGATCCGGTCCTGCGCCGGGCCGTGGACACCCGCAGCGCGGCGCACAGCGCGCACCTGATGCCGCCCGACGACTGGCAGGATCTCCCGTTCTACCAGGACGTCCTCGCGCTGCACGGGATGCGGATGGTGCTCGAGGCCCCGATCGTCGCGGGCGGCCAGGTGCTGGGGACGCTGAACTTCGCCGACCGGGATCCGGGGCTGCTCGCCGGCGAAGCCGAGGTCGCGGTCGCCTCCGCGCTCGGGCGGGTCGTCGGCTCGGCGGTCGCCTCGCTCGAAGCGCGCGACGATCTTCGGCGCGAACGCGACAACGCGTGGGCCGCGCTGGACCTCGCCGCCGTCGCGCTCGTGACGACCGATCTGCGCACCGGGAAGCGGCGGCTCAACGAAGCGGCCCGGCAGCTGCTGCGCGAAGTGTCCGATGAGGACCCCGAATCGTGGCTGGAAGAGACGATGGCCGCCCGGAATCCCCGCGACGGGTTCGCGTGGACGGTGCCGCTTGCCGAGCGAGGACTGCGGCTCTCGCTGCGTTCCCGGCCCGTTCCGGACGACGAGGTCGCGGTCGCGGTGCTGCGGCTCGAACGGGACGCGGCCGGGCTTCCGTCGTCGATCGCGGCACGGCTGACGCCGCGGGAACGCGAAATCGCTGTGCTGGCCGTGGAAGGCCTCAGCGACGACCAGATCGCCGCGCGGGTCCTGCTGAGCCCCTACACGGTGAAACAGCACCTGAAAGCCGTCTACCGCAAGCTCGGAATCGGCTCGCGGCAAGCGCTCACCCGCGTCGTCCTGAGCGCGCCTCCCTCCTTCGAGGGGTAACCGGCCCGGCCTCCCGCGAGGGATCGGCCTGACGTCGCCGCGCTCGTAGCTTTTCCCCCAGGCGTGAACGGGTTCACACCGGGAGGGAAACGGCGGATGAGTGCTTCACTGCGGGAACGCGACCGGCGCTGGGAGCGGCTGCACGCCGCGATGGCGGAGGAAGGTTTCGACGTCCTGGTGGTCGCGGGCAGCGATTACCGCGGCCACAAAGGAACTCTCCGGTACGTGGCCGACTACAACCTGGCCCACCGCTACGGGTACTGCGTCGTCTTCGCGGGCGAGGAACCGGTCATGGTGCTGCCGCAGAACCTGTCCGGCGGCAGGCGGCCGCGGTCTGCGTGGGTGTCGGACTACCGGTATCCGCACGAGCTGGGCGACGGACTGGTCGAGGTCCTGAAATCCCGGCCGCGCAACGGGCGGATCGGCATCGTCGGGCTCGGCGAGATCATGAAGGTGCGCGAGTACCTCCGCCTCGCCGCGGAACTTCCGCGCGCCAAGCTGGTCGACGCGTCCGCGATGTTCGAGCGGGTGCGCGCGGTCAAGAGCGCGGAAGAACTCGCCGGAGCCGAGGAATCGGCCTATATCACCGATCGCTGCTTCGAACGGCTTCTCGAGATCGCCCGCCCGGGCATCACCGAGCGCGCGGTGGCGGCGGAAATGTATGCCACGGCGGCACTTCTGGGCGGCGAGGATCCGCTGTTCCTCACCATGTACGCCGACGACGAACCGTCCGGACCGTGCCCGACCTTCGGCGCTCCGCGCGACCGGATCCTGCACGCGCACGACGTGTTCACCTTCTCCTACGAGGTCGTCGGGCCAGCCGGGTACTGGGTCGAACTGTCCAGAATGGTCACTTTTGCACCCCCTTCCGTTGCCGTGCAACGGGTTGCGGACGCAGTCACCGCCGGGATGGCCGCCGCGGCCGCCTCGATCGGACCGGGCGTGTCCACTTCGGACGTTCAGAAGAACGTCATCCGGGCGGTCGAGGAACAGGGCGTCGAATCGTCGTACTGGTCCGGGCACGGGCTCGGGCTCGACGTCCTCGAAGAGCCGTGGGTCGGCCTCGACGTCGTCCAGAACGACAGTTCCGCGGGCGCGGTGCCGGTGCTCGGCGCGGGCATGGTGCTCGCGCTGCACCCGATGCTCTGGGAAGCCGAAACCTCGGCCATGGGCTACATGGCCGACACGCACATCGTCACCGAGCAGGGCTGCCGGACGCTGTCCGAGTTCCCGGTCCAGCTCTACCGATTGGCCGCGGGAGGCCGGAAATGACGACCACCGAAGTAGACCCCATCCTCGCCTCGGTCCTGCAGCGCCGGGTCGACGCGATCGCCAAGGAAATGGCGACGATGCTGATGCGCTCGTCGCGGTCGCCGATCTTCAACGAGATCGGCGACCTGGTGACCGTGCTGTTCGACGCGAAGGGCCGGGCGCTCGCGCAGGCCGAGTTCGCCGCGATCATCGCGTTCGGCGCGCAGCCGCCGCTGGAGTACATCATCGACTACTTCGGCGACGACCTCGCCGAGGGCGACGTGATCCTGCACAACGACGTCTTCACCGGCGGCAACCAGAACGCCGACACCGGCGTGTACCTGCCGATCTTCCACGAGGGCGAACTCGTCGCGTGGGCCGCGGCGAAGGGCCACATGGCCGACATCGGCGGCATGACCGTGGGCGGTTACAACCCGCAGGCGCGCGAGATCTGGCAGGAAGCCCTGCGGATCACCCCGGTCAAGATCCACGCGGGCGGCAAGGTCCGCAAGGACGTGTGGGACTTCGTCGGCGCGAACATCCGGATCGACTTCGTCATGCAGGACATCCAGTCCATGATCGGGGCCTGCCAGGTCGGCCGCCGCCGGCTGCTGCACGTGCTGGAGCGCTACGGGCGAGACACCTTCGACCGGCATCTCGACTACGTCCTGGAAAGCTCCGAACGCCAGGTGCGCGCCGAGATCGCCCGCTGGCCCGACGGGGTTTACCACGGCGAGAGCTGGATGGTGTCCGACGGCGTCGACGCCTCCGCCCGGTACCGGATCGCGTGCGAGATCCGGATCGAGGGCGACGAGATCACCTTCGACTTCAGCGCCACCGACGACCAGTCCCCCGGCATCGCGAACATGCCGCCCGCGTCGGCGAAGGGCGCGGTGCGGATCGTGTTCCTGATGCTGATCGCCGCGGGCGGCATCGTCATCCCGACGAACCAGGGACTGTTCGCCCCGCTCAGCACCGTTTTCCGGGAGGGCTCGCTGCTGAACCCGCGGTTCCCGGCCGCGACGATCTTCGGCAACCAGATGTGCGACGAAGTCCTCGAAGCGATCATGACCGCGCTGGCGGACGCGTTGCCGGACCGGGTCACCGCGGGCTGGAACCAGTTCATCTGCACCGCGCTCAACGGCGTCGACCCGCGCAGCGGCGGCCCGTTCGTGACGCTGACGGTGTTCCAGCGCAGCGGTCCGGGCGCGATGCGCGGAGCCGACGGCTGGGACGCGTTCGGCTTCACCGGCACCGCGGGCCAGATGCGCGCGCCCGACCCGGAGATGTTCGAACTCACGTCGCCGCATTTCCTGGAATACCACGAGTATCTGCCGGATTCGGCGGGCGCGGGCGAATGGCGCGGCGGGCTCGGCACCCGCTCGGCTTGGCGCTGCTACGGCGAGACCGAGGTCGGGGTCACGATCGGCGACGACGTCGAATGCGAGGGGGCCGAAGCCGCGCCGGGCCTGTTCGGCGGGCATCCAGCCGGGCGCAACCGGATCGTCGTGGAGTTCCCGGACGGGACCACGCATCTGTGGGGCTCCAAGGAAATGGTCGCGCTGCCCGCCGGATCGGTCGTGCGCTCGGAGAGCGGCGGCGGGGCGGGATACGGCGATCCGCGGCGCCGCCCGGCGGAGACCGTCTGCCGCGAGGTGCGCGACGGCTTGCTGAGCGCGGAACGGGCGCGGGACGACTACGGCGTCGTCCTGGCCGGCGGACCGGACGGCGGCTGGGCCGTCGACGAGGCGGCCACGGCCGCCCTGCGGAACTCGAACGGAAGGACTCACTGATGAGCGCGGCACGAAGCGGCGAGCTGCGGATCGGGATCGACGTCGGCGGCACCTTCACCGACTTCCTCGTGGTCCACCCGGACGGCAGCCATCTCGCCCACAAGACGAGTTCCGTCCCGTCCGATCCCTCGCGGGCGGTCGTGCAGGGCCTGCGGGAGATCGCGGACCTGCGCGGGCAGTCCGTCGAGGAACTGCTCGGCAGCGTCGGCACGATCGTCCACGGCACGACCGTGACCACCAACGCGCTGCTCACCCGGCGCGGCGCGGCCACCGGATTGCTGACCACCGAAGGATTCCGCGACGTGCTGCCGATGCGCGACGGCACCCGCGAGGAGGCGTACAACAACCGGCTCGAAGCTCCGGTGCCGCTCGTCCCGCGCCACCTCCGGCTCCCCGTGCCCGGGCGGCTCGACCACACGGGCGCCGAGGTGACGGGGCTCGATCCGGAAGCCGTGCGGCGCGCGGCGAAGACGTTCCGGGACGCGGGCGTCGAAGCGGTCGCGGTGAGCTTCCTGCACTCGCACGCGAGCCCGGAGCACGAGGACGCCGCCGCCGAGATCCTGGCCGAGGAACTGCCCGGGATCTACGTGACCCGGTCGAGCGCGCTGCTGGCCCAGGTCCGCTACTACGACCGGACCTCGACGGCGGTGCTGAACTCCTACGCGGGCCCGATCATCAGCCGCTATCTCGCCGGGCTGACCGAAACGCTGGAGGAAGCCGGGTTCGGCGGCCTGCTCCTGCTGATGCAGTCCAACGGCGGCGTCGCCACCCCCGCCGAACTCGCCCGCCGCGCCGCGCTGTCCCTGCTGTCCGGGCCCGCCTCCGGCCCGACCGCCGGGCTGTTCGAGGTCGCCCCGCACGGCTGGGACCGCTGCCTGACCGTCGACATGGGCGGCACCAGTTTCGACGCCGCCGTGGTCAACGACGGCCGCCCGCTGGTGATGACCGACGGCACGATCGACCGCTGGCGGATCGCGCTGCCGATGGTCGACATCCATACCATCGGCGCGGGCGGCGGCAGCATCGCGCGGGTCGACGACGGCGGGATGCTGCGGGTCGGGCCGGAAAGCGCCGGAGCCGTCCCCGGTCCCGCCTGCTACGGCCGGGGCGGCACCCGCGCGACCGTCACCGACGCCGACGTCGCGCTCGGCTACATCGACCCGAGTTCGTTCATGGCGGGCGGGATCCCGCTCGACGCGGCGGCGTCCCGGGCCGCGCTGGAACGGGACGTGGCCAAGCCGCTGGGCCTCGACGTGGTCTCCGCCGCGGCCGGGGTCTACGACCTGGTGAACGTGACCATGGCGGCCGGGGTCCAGGCGATCACGGTGCGGCGGGGGCTCGACCCGCGCGACTTCCCGATCGTGGTCGCCGGGGGCGCGGGCCCGGTCCACGCGGCGGCGATCGCGTCGGAGCTGGAGATCCCGGTCCTCGTGACGCCGCGGCAGTCCTCCATTTTCTGCGCGGCCGGGATGCTCGCCTGCGATTTCAAGCATGACTACGTGCGCAGCATTTCCGGTTCGCTGGCCGAGTTCAGCCTGGACCGGCTGCGCGAGATCTGGGCTTCGATGGCCGCCGAGGGGCGCGAAACCCTTCGCGGGGAAGGAATTCCCGAAAGCGCCGTCACCTTCGAGCCGTCGCTGGACATGCGGTACGCGGGTCAGTGGTTCGAGATCAACGTGCCGGTCGGCATCGACGGCATGGACGCGCCCGACCGGACGAAGCTGGCCGAGCTTTTCCACGCCCAGCACGACATTCTGTTCGGCTACCGGGCGGAGGACGAACCGGTCGAGGTGCTCAACGTCCGGTTGACCGCGATCGGCGCGACGCCCCGTCCGCCGCTGGATCTCGGCGCGCTCGACGCGGATCTGACCGAGGACCCGCAGATCGGCGAGCGGGAGATCTGGTCGCCGGCACGGCGCGCGATGGTGCCCGCCCGGATCATGGACGGCCACCGGATGGCGCCGGGTGCGCGGCTGTCCGGACCGGCCGTGGTCGAACTCGGCACCACTTCCCTGGTGGTGCTGGACGAATACGACCTCGTGGTCGACCCGCGCGGTTCGTTCGTGCTGTATCTCCGCGAACGCGCGCACGAGCTGGCCGACCGGCTGTCCCTCGCCGAAGACCTGGTGCTGCGATGACCGGCTTCGAGGGAACGACCGCCATCGTCACCGGCGGGGCGACGCTCATCGGCGCGGCGATCGTCCGCGCGTTCGCCGAGGCGGGCGCGCAGGTCGTGGTGCTCGACATCGACGAACCTGGCGGAACCGCGCTGGCCGGTGAACTGGGCGAAGCCGTCACGTTCCACCACGTCGACATCACCGACGACGCCGCACTCGCCCGGGTTCGCGACACGCTCGCGGCCGGTCCGGGAAAGGTCGACGCGCTGGTCAACCTCGCCTGTTCCTATGTGGACGACGGCAGCAAGTCCACCCGAGCGGACTGGCGGCAAAGCCTCGACGTCAACGTCATCGGCACGGCTCTGGTCACCACCACCCTGCTGCCCCTGCTCACCGCCTCGGACCGGCCAGCCGTCGTCAACTTCACCTCGATCTCCGGCCGCGTCGCCCAGGCCGGGCGCTGGCTCTACCCGGCGGGCAAGGCCGCGGTCGCGCAGCTGACCCGGTCGATGGCGCTCGACCTGGCCGCCGACAGCATCCGCGTCAACTCCGTCTGCCCGGGCTGGACCTGGTCCGCGGTGATGGACCGGCTGTCCGGCGGAGACCGGGAGAAGACCGACCGGGTCGCCGCTCCCCTGCATCCGCTCGGGCGCGCCGGCGACCCCGCCGAGATCGCCGCCGCGGTGCTCTTCCTCTGCTCCCCCGCGGCCTCGTTCGTGACCGGCGCCGACCTCGCGGTGGACGGCGGCTATTCGGCGATCGGCCCCGAACGCGGCGAAATCCTCATCCCCCAGCTGGCCGAGTGACCGGCCGACAAGGAGAAACCCAGTGAGCACTTTCGTGGACCGCCACGGCCTGCACACCCCGGAACAGCGCGCCGCCGCGGAGAAGAACCTCGCCGAGATCGAGGCCGCCGGGGTCGAAATGGTCCGCCTCGTGTGGCCGGACCAGCACGGGCTCCCGCGCGGCAAGTCCGTGACCGTCAAGGCGTACGCGGCGGCGCTGCGCGACGGCATGGAGATCACCATGGCGCCGTTCTTCTTCGACACCGCCAACGCCATCGTGTTCAACCCGTTCAGCCCCGGCGGCGGCTTCGGCATCCCGGAACTCTCCGGCAGCCCGAACGTGACCATGGTGCCGGACCCGGAGACCTTCGCCGTCCTGCCGCACGTGCCGGAGACCGCGTGGGTCGTGTGCGATCTGTACCTGCGCGACGGGTCGCCGTTCCCCTTCGCTCCGCGCGCGATTCTCCGGCGGCAGCTGGAAAAACTGGCCGAAGCCGGGTTCTCGCTCGTCGCCGGGATCGAACTCGAGTGGTACCTCACCCGCGTGCTCGACCCGATGCTCGAAACCGGTTCGCTCGGCGCGCCCGGGCTGCCCGGCGACCCGCCCAAGGTGGCGCCCGTCGCCCGCGGCTACAACTACCTGCTCGACGGACACCTCGACGAGATCGATGACGTGCTCCGGCCGATCCGCAAAGCAGTCTCCGCGCTGGGACTGCCGTTGCGCTCGATCGACGACGAGTGGGCGCCCAGCCAGGTCGAGACGACCTTCGACGTCCAGCAGGGCCTGGCCGTCGCCGATTCGGTGCTGTTGTTCCGCAGTGTCGTCAAGCAGGTCGCGCGCCGGCACGGTCACCACGCGACGTTCATGTGCACCCCGGCTATCCCCGGCTTCTACGCCAGCGGCTGGCATCTGCACACCTCGCTGGTCGACGCGGTGAGCGGAGCCAACGCGATGGTGCCCGGCACCGAAGCGGAGGCGCTGTCCGAGACCGGGACGCACTACGTCGGCGGCACGCTCGCCCACGCCGCCGCGGCGTCGGTCTTCACCACCCCGTCGATCAACGGCTACCGGCGCCGTCGCCCGCATTCCCTCGCGCCCGACCGTTGCACCTGGGGGCTGGACAACCGCGCCGCGATGATGCGCGTCATCGGCGGGCACGGAGACCCGGCGACCCACGTCGAGAACCGGGTCGGCGAACCGTCGGCGAATCCGTACCTGTATCTCGCCGCGCAAACCGCTTCCGGACTCGACGGCATCCTCGGCAAACGCAGCCCCGGAGCGCTGTCCGACGACCCCTACGCCTCGGACGCGCCGCAGCTGCCGACGAGCCTGCGGGCAGCGCTGGACGAGCTGGACGCCAGCGAGTTCTTCCGCGCGGAGTTCGGCGACAGCTTCGTCGACTACCTCGTACGCATGAAGCGCAGCGAGGTCGAGCGCTACGAGGCGCACGTCAACGAGCAGCCCGACCCGGCCGCGTACGCCGCCGAGGTCACCGAATGGGAGCACCGCGAGTACTTCGAACTCTTCTGACCCCGCCATCGTTTGGAGCGTCGCCAATGTCTGTCGACACACCCGATTCGTCGCCAAGAACTGTCCCCGCCGCCGCACCGCCGAAGACCGGCCTCGGCGCCGTGATCGAGGACTACGCGCTGGAAAGCGTGCCCGAATCCGCCCGCCGCGGCGGTTGGGGCCTGCTGTGGAACACCGCCGGGGCCGGGTCCACCCTCGTCGTGCTGTCGGTCGGCGCGGCCGTGACCCTCATCGCCGGGGTGGGCTGGGGCCTCGCCGTCGGAGCCGCCACCGCCCTGTTCGGCGGCGGGCTCGGCTGGGCGGTCGGCCACGTCAGCCGCGTGCAAGGGACCTCCAGCACGCTGACCGCCCGGTATTACGGGCTCGGTTCGCGCGGTTCGGTGCTTGCCTCGCTGATCTTCGCGGTGATGATCGTGAGCTTCCTGGCCTTGGAGAACGCGATGCTGTACAACGGCACGCTGTTCCTCTTCGGCTGGGCGCCGAGCCTCGGCAACGCGGTGCTGATCCTCGGGGTGCTCACCGTGCTGTGGCTCGTGCTCCCGACGTTTGGGATTTCCCTGGTACAGCGGACTTCCGGGCTTCTCACCGCCGTTTCGGCCGTGTTGTTCGTGGTCGTTGCCGGCATCGCAGTGTCCTCGTCGGGACGCTCGGTCGGCGCCATCCTCGGCTCCGGTCCCGGGGTGCCGGGATTCGCCGGGCAGGCCGACCGCGTCCAGGCGGCGCTCGCGTTGCTAGCCGGGATCGCGGGTGCGCTCGCGCTGCTGGGCGCGGATTTCGCCCGGTACGCCCGCACCAGCAAGGACGTCGGCGTGATGGCCGTCGGCGGTTCGATCGTGGTGAACCTCCTGGTGCCGATCCTCGGCACGCTGATCGTGCAGGCGGGCAGCGTGGTGGTCGGGATCCGGCTGAACAGCGATCCGGCCCTCGCCGCAACACAGCCCGGCGCGTCGGCCGAGGAGAAGGTCGCGGGCATGGTCTCGGCGAATCCCGGCGCGTTCTTCGTCGTGCTCGCCGGGGCGGTCGGCTTCGCGCTGGTGTATGCGGCGCAAGCGAAAGCCCAGGTCGTCAACGCGTATTCGGCGAGCCTGTCGCTGACGAATCTCGTCGACGGGCTGACCGGGCGCAGCCCCGGACGGCTGGTCATGCTGGTGGTCGCGAACGCCGCCGCGCTGGCGATGATCGCGGGCGGGATCCTGAACGTGCTCGCGTCCTGGCTGGACGCCCTCGGCATCCTGACCACCTCTCTGTGCACGCTGATGATCGTCGACTACTTCGTCGTCCGGCGCCGCCGTCCGGCCGGCCCCGGCGCGGTCGAGCGGGTCAACTGGGCGGGCGTGCTCAGTCTTCTGACCGCCTCCGCGCTGGCGGAAACGCTCGTGCTGAGCGGGGTCACGAGACTCGGCTTCCTCGTCGCCATCGCCACCACCGCCGTCCTCTACCCCGCGCTGCGGCTGACCGTGCTGCCGCCGGGCCGCTGGACCCGCCTCGACGGCCCCCGACCAGAAAAGGTGACCCCATGACCAGGCCGTACCGGATCGGCATCATCGGCGCGGGCTTCGCCGGGCTCAGCTCCGCCAAGGTGCTGCGCGAGTTCGGCTTCGACGTGACCGTCTTCGACAGCAGCCCGGACGTCGGCGGCGTGTGGAGCCGAACCCGCCGCTACCCCGGTCTCACCACCCAGAACGGCAAGGACAGCTACGCGCTCTCGGACTTCCCGATGCCGCGCGACTACCCGGAATGGCCGACCGGCGAACAGGTGCAGCAGTACCTGGAGTCCTATGTGGAGGAACGGAACCTGAAACCGCTGCTGCGGCTCAGTACCCGGGTCACGCGCGCCGAACTCGACGAATCCGTTCCACAGTGGACGCTCCAGCTGAAGGACATCGCCTCCGGCAAGGACCTGCCGCCGTGCACGGTCGACCACCTGGTGGTCGCCAACGGCATCTTCAGCACCCCGTTCGTGCCGGACTACCCCGGCGCGGAGCAGTTCACCGCGGCGGGCGGCCGGATCTGCAGCGTCTCCGACGTCGCCGACCTCGACCAGGTCGCCGGGAAACACGCGCTCGTCGTCGGGTACGGGAAATCGGCCTGCGACGCGGCAGCAGTGTTCAGCGGCGTCGCGGCGTCCACCTCGGTCGTCGCCCGGGAATTGCTGTGGAAGATCCCGCGCAAGCTCGGCGGGGTCGTCAACTACAAGTACCTGCTGCTGACCCGGCTCGGCGAAGGACTGTTCCGCTACCTGCGGCCGCGCGGATTCGAGCGGTTCCTGCACGGACCCGGCCGACCGCTGCGCAACGCGATGCTGGCGAGCGTCCAGGCGCTCATCACCCGCCAGCTCCGGCTCCGCGAAACCGGGCTGGTCCCCGAGGGGCCGCTCGAACGGATCGCGCGCAGCACGGTCAGCCTCGCGACGGAATCGTTCTACGAGTCGGTGGCCGACGGCCGGATCGCCGTGCACCGCGACCGCACGATCCAGCGCCTGGCGGTCCGAAGCGGACAGACTGTCGCGGAGTTGTCGGACGGGACGATCCTGCCCGCGGACGTCGTGGTCTGCGGCACCGGCTGGCGGCAGTCGCTCCCGTTCCTCGACGACGAGGTGCAGCGCCGGATCACCGACGAGGCGGGCAACTTCGCGCTGTACCGGCAGGTGCTGCCGCACGACGTGCCCGCGCTGACGTTCTGCGGCTACAACTCGTCATTCTTCAGCCCGCTCAGCGCGGAGATCGCCGCCTGGTGGATCGCCGCGCACCTCACCGGGAACCTCGACCTGCCCGCGGTCGAGGAACGCCGGGCGCAGGTGGCCGAACGGCTCGCTTGGATGGAGCGGCGGACCGAAGGCAGGCACGCGCGCGGGACCAACATCGTCCCGTTCTCCGTGCACAACATCGACGAGCTGCTCAGCGACATCGGCATCGGCGTCAGCCGCAGGGAGCGGTTCGCCGAATGGCTCCGGCCGCTCAACCCGTCCGCGTACGCCCGGGTGGGCGCGCGCCTGCTCGCCCGGCACCGCGCGTCGGGCCCCACCGTGTCCCCGGGTGCCGCGCACCCCCGAACGCAGAAGGTCGACGGATGACTCTCCAGCAAGAACCAGCCCTGGCCCCGAAATCGGCGGCGACGCGCTTCGGCCCCCTCGTCCGGCCCGACCGGGTCCACCGCACGCTCTACACCGATCCTGCCGTCTTCGCCGAGGAGATGACGAAGGTCTTCGGCGGCCGCTCGTGGGTGTATCTCGCGCACGAATCCCAGCTGCCCGAACCGCATTCGTTCCTGTCGGTCCGGATGGGACTCCGCCCGGTCCTGGTCACCCGCGACCGCGCCGGGAAACTGCACGCGGTCTTCAACCGGTGCAGCCACCGCGCGGCGACGATCTGCCGCGAGGAACAGGGCGTCGCCAAGAGCTTCCAATGTCCTTACCACGGCTGGACTTTCCGCAACACCGGCGAGCTCGTGGGCACGCCGTGGCCGCAGGGGTACGGCCCGGGGTTCGACAAAACCGAGTTCGGGCTGCACGTCGTGCCGCGGGTGGAGTCCTACCGCGGCTTCGTCTTCGGCACGCTCAACGAGGCCGCTCCGCCGGTCGCCGACTGGCTGGGACCGGCGACGACGTGGCTCGACTACTGGATCGACCGTTCTCCGGGCGAGGTGCTCGTCCGGGCCGCCGCCCACCGGATGGGCTACCGGGGCAACTGGAAACTCGCCTACGACAACGCGGGCGACGGCTACCATCCCGCGTTCTCCCACCGGTCGCTGCTCGAAATGGCGTCGCGGCTCGGCGAAAGCAAGGACATGGCCTACTTCGGCCGCACCCCGGACGACGGGCCGATGCGCACGCACATGCTGGGCAACGGCCACAGCGTCATCGACCAGCGGCCCAACTACGACGGCCCGGGCAGCTTCTGGGCCAACCAGCGGCCCCAGCCCGGCCGCGAGGCGTTCGAGGAACGGATCCGCGCCGAGCACGGGGCCGACGCGGACCGGCTGCTCGACCTGTGCGTCGGCTCGCAGATCAACCTGAGCATCTTCCCGAACCTGCTCGTCATCGGCAATCAGATCCAGGTCGTCGAACCGCTCGCCGTGGACCACACGCAGCTGACCTGGCACGCCACCGCAGTGTCCGGCGTGCCGCCCGTGGTCAACACGATGCGGATGCGCACCCAGGAGGACTTCCCGGCCTTCGGCGAACCCGACGACCAGGCGAACTTCGAGGAGGTCCAGCGCGGCCTCGCCGCCGCGGAGGCGGAGTGGGTGCTGATGAACCGCGGGTTCGGCGTCGACGGCTGGCAGGAGGTCGGCCCGGACGGCGTCGTGACCAGCACCGCGACCGACGAACTGCACATGCGCAGCTACTACCCGGCGTGGCTCGCGCTGATGGAGGAGGAAACCCGATGATGCGCCCGATCCCCGCCGAGTACGCGGACACCTCGGCCTGGTCGTACCACGTCGACGACCAGTTCTACGCGGACCTGGCCCGCGATTCGGCGGCACTGCGCGAGGACTGGCCGACCGCCGGCGCGACGGAACTGGCCGAAGCGCAGTCGTTCCTCGCCGCCGAAGCCCGGCTGCTGGACGAAGGCCGGTTCAACGAATGGCTCGACCTGTTCACCGACGACTGCCTCTACTGGGTCCCGGTCACCCCCGGCGCGGGCGACCCGCTCGCCGAGGTGTCGCACGCCTTCGACGACCGCAGGCGGCTGACCGACCGCGTCTACTGGCTGCGCACCGGCCTCGCGTTCAGCCAGATCCCCGCCTCTCGCACCCGCCGGCTGACCACGAACGTCGAGACGACTACCGATCCCGGCTCCGGCGTCCGGATGATCCGTTCGAACTTCGCCGTGCACGAGTTCCGCGCCGGGATCGCGAAAATCCACGCGGGCTGGTACGGACACGTCCTTGAGCCCGGCGAGTCCGGCTGGCGGATCCGGCTCAAGCAGGTCAACCTGCTCGATTCCGAGCAGCTGCACGAGAATCTGACGCTGGTGTTCTGAATGGACACCCGAGGAGAAACCGCGCTGCGCCACGAGAACGAGCTGCTGCGACTGCGCGTCGCCCGGCTGGAACGCGAACTGGCGGCCGCGGCCGGGGTGGTCCGGGAGGTCAAGGACCTGGCTTTCTGGGATTTCAGCCCGTACCGGGTCAGTCCCGATGCCTCGTGGCTTGCCGTGGACCGCGGCGGCGCCGAAACACTGCTGGCCGCGCTCGCGCGGGTCGACCACTGGCACCCGTGGTCGACCCGGCTCGAACCCCGCCCCCGACCCTGACTTTTCTTTCAGGAGCACCGATGCCCAAGATCGTGTTCACCCGCCCGGACGGCACCGCCCAGACCGTCGACGCCCGCCCGGGGGCGTCGGTGATGGAAACCGGGATCAAGCACGGCGTGCCGGGAATCGTCGCCGAATGCGGCGGCGCGCTGTCCTGCGCGACCTGCCACGTCTACGTCGGCGAGGAGCACCTGCCGCTCGTCGGGGCGGCGGTGGGCTTCGAGGACGAGATGCTCGACGACGCCGCGAGCGAACGACGGCCCACCAGCAGGCTTTCCTGCCAGATCGCGATGTGCGACGAGCTCGACGGGCTCGCCGTGACCGTCGCCCCGGTCCAATGAGCGCCGGGGTGCTGGTCGCCGGCGCCGGTGAAGCGGGCGTCCGGCTCGCCGCCGCGCTGCGGGAAAACGGCTACGCCGAGCCGATTCTGCTCGTCGGGGAGGAAGCGCATCCGCCGTACCAACGGCCGCCGCTGTCGAAGGCGTTCCTGTCCGGGACCGCCGGGGACGACGCGCTCGCGCTGCGTTCGCCCGAGTTCTATCAGGAGCAGGACATCACCGTCCAGACCGGTGTGCGGGTCGAGGACGCGGTTCTCGATGCGGACGGCCGGGGCACCGCCTCGCTGTCCGATGGGACGACCGTCGCGTTCGACCGGCTCGCTTTGGCGACCGGGGCGCGGGCGCGCACGCTGCCGCTTTCCGGTTCTGACGTGCATGTCCTGCGCAGCCGCGACGACGCGGTCCGGCTTCGGCTCGCGCTGGAGCATGCCAAGCGGGTCGTCTTGATCGGCGCGGGTTTCATCGGGCTCGAAATCGCCGCCGTGGCCCGGAAACGCGGCATTGAAGTCGTTGTCCTCGAACAACAGCCGCGGTTGCTGAGCCGGGTCGCCGCCGAACCGCTGTCGGAGTTTCTGCTGTCCGCGCATCGCGGCTGGGGCGCCGAGTTCGTCCTCGGTGCCGGAGTGGCCGCAGTCGAGCCGGATGGCGTGCGATTGGCGGACGGGGATTTCGTCGCCGCCGACACGATCATCGCCGGGGTCGGTGCGGCTCCGGAAATCGGCCTGGCCCAACGCCTGGGTCTCGCCTGCGACCGCGGGGTGCTCGTGGACGCCTTCTGCCGCACCAGCAACCCCGCCGTGGTGGCGCTCGGCGACTGCGCGGCCCAGCCCCATCCGCACCGGCCGGGCGCGTCGCTCGGGCTGGAATCGGTGCAGAACGCGGGCGACCAGGCCCGGGCCGCCGCCGCGACCCTCACCGGAAGGCCCGCGCCGCCGCGCGCGGTCCCGTGGTTCTGGTCCGATCAGGGCGACCTGAAAATCCAGATCGCCGGGGTTTCCGACGGACACGACCGGTACGTGGTGCGAGGCGGCGAAGGCGGACTGACCGTCCTGTACTACCGCGCCGGGTCGCTCATCGCGGCCGACGCGGTCAACCGGCCGGGCGACTTCATGGCGGTGAAACGCGCGCTGGCCGCCGGGAAGACGATCGCGCCGGAGAACGTCGCGGACCTGGAGCGCCCGCTGAAAACCCTGGTGACGGAGGCCTAGAGCGCGTCGCGGCCACGCTCCCCGGTGCGGACGCGCACGACCGTCTCCACCGGGGTCACCGACGAACACGGCCGGTACGCCGTGCGAGGCCGCGGACTGACCGTCCTGTACTACCGGGCCAGAACGCCGCAGACCCGGCACGGCCGTTGAAAACCCTGGTGACGGAGGGCTAGAGCGCGTCGCGGCCACGCTCCCCGGTGCGGACGCGCACGACCGTCTCCACCGGGGTCACCCAGATCTTGCCGTCGCCGATCTTGCCGGTGTGCGCGGTGTCCAGCACGGTCCGCAGCGCGGCGTCGACCTGGTCGTCGTCGAGCAGGATCTCCAGCCGGTACTTGGTGATGAAGTCGACCTCGTACTCCGCGCCCCGGTAGATCTCGGTGTGGCCCTTCTGCCTGCCGTAGCCGCGGACCTCGCTCACCGTCATCCCGGCGATGCCCAGCTCCTGCAGGGCGATCCGGACGTCGTCCAGCACGAACGGCTTGACCACGGCGGTCAGCAGCTTCATCGGGTCTCCTCGCGCGCGGGCCGGTGCGATCCCGGTCCGCCGGCGAGCGCGCTGCCCCGGCGTCCGGACTGGACTGCCAGCTCGTACGCCCCTTCGGCGTGCTCGGCCTCGTCGACGCCGTCGATCTCGGCTTCGCGGTCGATCCGGAATCCCATGAACTTGTGCATGACCCAGCCGAGCAGGAGGGTCACTGCCAGCGAATACCCTAGTACCGCCAGAGTTCCGACCGCTTGGCGCCACAGCTGGTCGAAGCCGCCGCCGTAGAACAGGCCGTTCACGCCGCCGGGAGCCACGCCTGCGGTCGCGAAAAGACCGATCAGCAATGTCCCGGCGAACCCGCCGAGCCCGTGCACCGCGACCACGTCCAGGGAGTCGTCGAAGCCGAACTTGTACTTGAGGCTCACCGCGAACGAGCACACGACCCCGGCCACGATCCCGATCGCGGCCGCGCCGAGCGGTTCGACGTAAGCACAGCCGGGCGTGATCCCGACCAGCCCGGCCACCGCGCCGGACGCGGCGCCGAGGGTCGTCGGCTTCCCGTCGCGGAACTGCTCGACCAGCAGCCAGCCCAGCACCGCGGCCGCCCCCGCGACGGTCGTGTTCAGGAACGACGTCGCCGCCGAGCCCTTCGCGACCAGCGCGGACCCGGCGTTGAACCCGAACCAGCCGAACCACAGCAACCCGGCCCCGAACATCACGAACGGCAGGTTGTGCGGCCGGACCGCCTGCTTCGGCCAGCCGTGCCGCCTGCCGAGCACGAGCGCCAGCGCCAGCGCGGCCGCCCCGGAGTTCACCTCGACGACGGTGCCGCCCGCGAAGTCCAGCACGTGCAGCTTGGCCGCGATCCAGCCGTCGGGAGCGAAAACCCAGTGCGCCACCGGGATGTACACGAGGGTGGTCCAGACGACGGAAAACACCGTCCACGTCCAGAACCGGGCCCGCTCGGCGATCGCACCGGCCAGCAGCGCGACCGTGATGACCGCGAACATCATCTGGAACGCCACGAACGCGTACAGCGGCACCTGGTTCCCTGCGGGCCCGACCGTCTGCTCGGCGAGCCCGTGCAGCCCGGCCAGCCGCAGAGTGCCGAGCAGCCCGCCGAACCAATCGGGTCCGAACGCGAGCGAATACCCGTAGAACACCCAGATCAGGCCGACGGTGGCGAGACAGACGAACGTCATCGCCATCACGTTCAGCACGCTCCGGGCGCGCACCATCCCGCCGTAGAACAACGCGAGGCCGGGCGTCATCAGCATCACCAGTGCCGCACTGCCCAGCAACCACGCCGTGCTTCCGGTATCGACCACGCCTCAGACACTCCTCGTCTCATCGCCCGGCCGCTGGAAGTTAACCG
The DNA here is from genome assembly GCF_006704225.1 of Amycolatopsis sp. Poz14. Lineage (NCBI taxonomy): Bacteria > Bacillati > Actinomycetota > Actinomycetes > Pseudonocardiales > Pseudonocardiaceae > Amycolatopsis > Amycolatopsis sp. Poz14. The sequence continues at coordinate 5,279,338 of NZ_JACLHD010000001.1, read as the reverse complement.
GGCGGTGTTACCGGAATGTTTCCGTCGTGCTTCCGCTAGCGACCCGCGGTCCGGCGAATCGGGCGTATCGGAGCGAAAGGACGGCGAGGAGACGGAATTAGCGCGCACTGCGGCATAAACGGATCCGGGGTGGTGCTGACGCGGAGGCCCGCACCACCCCGTGGCGAATCAGCGCAGGAATCCGTCCACCAAGGCGAAGGTCCCGTCCGTGGCCTCGACTTGCGGAATGTGTCCCGCGCCGGGCACGATCGCGACCTTGCTGCCGGTGATCCGGGCGGCGAACTCGTCGGCGTAGACCGCCGGGATCAGCTTGTCCTGCTCGCCCCAGACGATCTGGGTCGGCGCGCTGATCCGGTGCAGGCGGCGTTCGAGGCCTTTGTCCGGGATCGGCCAGACGAACTTGCCGGTGCAGCCCAGCGCCCACACCAGGCCCGCGCCCGCCGCGATGGCCTCCTCGGGATCGTCCGGCGGGGTCAGCATCGCTCGCGCCGCTTCCCCGTCCGGGTCGGCGAACAGCAGCTCCGGCAGCGAGGCGGGCGGCGCGGCGATCCAGTTCGCGACCGGATGCTCGTCCCGCCAGAGGCCGATCGGGTCGAGCAGGACCAGCCGGGAGAACCGGTCCGGGTAGGCGGCGGCCAGTTCCGCCGCGAGCATCCCGCCGAAGGACTGTCCGATGAGGACCGGGGCGCCGATTTCCAGTTTTCGGATCGCCTCCTCGTAGATGAGCACGAGCTGCCACAGGTCGTCGATCTTGTGGACGGCGTACGGATCGGCGGGCGAAGTGCCGGGGAATTCGGGGGCGTAGACGGTGAAGTCCTGGGCGAGGCGCTCCAGGAACGGGTCCCACGCGAGCCCGGCGGCCGGGTGCAGGTAGACCAGGCCGGGGCCCTGGCCCGTTACCTTGACCCGGAGCTGGATCTCGCCGCCCCAGACGTCGACGGTCTTTTCGGTGAGGTCGAGGGTGCTGGTCATGCGAGGGCTCCTGTCAGGCGGGCGGAATCGGCCAGCGGCGTGCCGCCGAGTCGTTCGGGCCACCAGTGGTGCCGGTAGCCCTCTTCGGTCCACAGTTCCTGCAACCGCGGCATGACCGCGCTGGCGAACAGGTCGATGTTGTCCTTCGCCAGTTCGTGCGGCATGGAGCCGAACTGCAGCATCGCGTGCAGGTTGCCGATGCGGTATTCCCGCGCGTAGGCGAGCAGCTGTTCGGCGACGGTGTCCGGCGAACCGCAGATCACCGAGCCCGCGTCGACCAGTTCGGCGAAGGTGGCGGTGCGCATCTTGCTGTAGATGCCGAAGTCGCCGGGGTCGCGCATGATCGCTTCGACGCCGCGGATGTCGATGCCGCCGGGCAGCGCGAGCCGTTCCATCGGGATGGAGCCGATGCCTTTGCGGAAGAAGTACTCCGCGTGCTTGGCATACAGCGCTTCGGCCTTCGCGTCGGTGTCGGCGACGCAGACGGTCTGCATGAAGCCGAGGCGGTACGGGTTGGCGTCCTTGCCGAGCCGGTCGGCGATTTCCCAGAACCGGTCGAAGATCCGGCGGCCGGTGACTTTCAGGCCGAACCAGCCGAAGTAGTTGAACCCGAATTCCCGTTCGAGCGTCATCTGCATGGTGCGCGGGTTGCCGATGCCGGTGATCCACACCGGCGGGTGCGGGGCCTGCTGCAGCGGGCGCGGCCAGATGTTGACGCCGGGGTACTGCCCGAACTTGCCGTTCCACGGGAAGGCGCCGCCCTGGTGCGTCCACGCCTTCAGCACCAGTTCGAGGTTTTCGTCGAACCGCTGCCGGGTCTGGGCGGGCGGGACGCCGTTGTTGAGGTTGGCGTCGTAGGCGAGGCCGACGGGGAAACCGCTGACCAGGCGGCCGTTCGACATGCAGTCGAGCATGGCCAGTTCTTCGGCCGCGCGCAGCGGTTCCCGGCTCTTTCCGAGCGACCGGCCGACCGGGTAGATGGCCGTCTCGATGTTCTCGGCCTCGGTGGCGTAGGCGAGGGCGGACTCGATGATGTCGGGGTTCGGCGCCATGTCGTAGGAGCTTTGGCCGTGCTCGGTGACGGCCAGGCCGTCGAATCCCGCGCGGGCGGCGTGCATCAGCTCGTCCATCGCTTCGCGGAACGCAGCGGCGACGTGCTGCGGTTCGGTGACTTCGTGGTACGGGGTGGTGATGACGGATTCGAACCGCTGCTCGAAGTCCTCGGCGAGCCGCCGGTACGGAACCTGTTGGAAGTACGTGACTTTCACGGTGTTCTCCAGTTCGTTCGAAGGTCAGATGTCGAGCGGTTCGCCGCAGTTCCCCGCGTCGGACAGGGCATGCAGTTCGTGCACGCGGCCGACCCACGCGCAGGCGGGCCGCCCGGCGAAGGCCGCCGTGCGCGGCAGCTGCGGCAGTTTCAGGCCGGAGCGGCGGAATTCGCCGCGGTGGAACGTCAACGGTTCGAGCCGGCGGGCGTCGTGGCAGGCGACCTCGCCGAGCACCAGCACGTGGTCGCCGCCGTCGTAGGTGCGCCACGGCCGGCATTGCAGCCACGCCGCCGCACCGGTCAGCCGCGGCGGCCCGGTTTCCGGTTCGTGCCAGGACACCGCGCCGTTCCGCGGTTTTCCCGCGAAGTGCAGGGCGACGTCGAGCTGGTTGGCGGCGAGGATGTTGACCGTGAACTCGTTGCCGGTCAAGCCTTCGCACGCCCGCGCCTGCCGCGCCACGGACACGAGGACCAGCGGCGGATCCATCGACACCGACGTGAACGAGTTCATCGTCGCGCCGCGCGGCTGCCCGTCGGCGTCGCGATAGGTGACGACGGTGACGCCGGTCGAGAACTCGCCCAGAACCGTGCGGAGCCGTTTCGCGTTGCCCGGTGCGCGCATAGTGGTCATGTCGTTTCTCCGGTCAGGTCACGACGTTGAGGAAGTCGGGGTCGAGTTCGCGGTGGGTGTAGTTGATGCCCTGCGCGGCCTTGTCCATCGTCCACGTGATGGTGCGGAAATCCGGGCCGGTGCGGTAGCCGCCGGCGAAGACCTCGTTGCGGTTGCCCGCCGGGTCGAAGAAATAGATCGTCTCGCCCCGGGTGATGCCGTGCCGCGCCGGCCCGAAGTCGATGGGCACGTCGTGCATCGAGAACAGGTCGCCCGCGCGCAGCAGGGTGTTCCAGTCGTCGACGTGGTAGGCGAAGTGGTGCAGTTTTCCCTGCTCCCCCTTCACGAACGCGATGTCGTGCGGCTGTTCGCCGCAGAACATCCACGAGCCGACCAGTTCGTCGTTGTCCGCGCCGCCGACCAGCCGTTCCGCCGCCCGGAAGCCGAGCACCTCGGAGAAGAACCGTTCCAGCAGCGCCGGGTCCTCGGTGGTGATCAGCGTGTGGTCCAGACGCGGCACGCCGATGCCGCGCAGTCCCGAACGCGGCCAGGGATCGGGATTCCAGTTCCCGGTCGCGTTGCCGAGATATTCGACGTCGCTGTACAGCTCGAGGGTGTGTTCCGATGGCAGCGTCAGCCGCAGGCCGTCGCCGACGCCTTCGTTGTCGCCCTTGCTCATCCGCTCGACCCGCACGCCGAAGGACGCCGCGCGGCGCTCGAATTCGTCGAGGTCGCCGGACTTCTCGACCTTGTAGCCCAGTTTGACCAGGCCGACGCCGCCCTCCTCGAGAACGACCGAATGGTGGTCGTGCTCGTCCCAGGACTTGAGGTAGAGCCGCCCGTCCTGCTCGGCGACCTGGTCCATGCCGAGCGTCTCGCGGTAGTGCTCGGCCGAGCCCGGCAAATCGGTGACTCGCACGTGGACGTACCCGAGTCTGATCACACCCATGTTCGCTCCCGGTTTTCAGCTGGCGGGCCGGAAAGCTCCGAAGACCCGCGTCAAAGCGTCCTTTTCGGACAGCCGGACGACGACCTCGCCCTCGGGCCGTGCCCGGCAGGGAAGGCATTTGCCCGCGGCGCGCTCCTCCGCGCTGAGCGCGGATTCGGCGACCGGGACGGGATAGCGGACCTGGCCCTCGACCAGATCGGCCTTGCAGGCGCGGCATCCGCCCCGGCGGCAGCAATAGCGCGTCCGGTAGCCGTGCCTGCGGACCGCGTCCACGATCGACTCTCCGCTGTGGACAGTCAGCCGCACGCCGGCGGGAAGGATCCGCACCGCGCCGGAGACTTCCGGTTGATCGCTCATCGCACACCCCGCCTCGTCGTCGAGTCGATTCGTTCGCGCTGTCCGACGGACTGTAGGCGGGCTCCCGGGCCCATTTCGATCCGTTGCGCGCGAGGCTCATCCAGTTCGCGCAAGCATTTGTGCACTACCGCACGCAAGCCGTTGCCCAGCAGTTCTCGCGCGTGTCAGATTCGCAACAGCCAGCCACTGACGTAATGGAAAAAGGAGTTCGCGATGACCGAAGAATCACCCGAGATCGGACTGACGGTCGACGTGCACGGCGTCGCCACGAACTATCACGACCAAGGCTCCGGCGATCCGGTGCTGCTGATCCACGGCTCTGGCCCCGGCGTGTCCGCGTGGGCGAACTGGCGTCTCGTCCTGCCCGAACTCGCGAAGCGGCACCGGGTCGTCGCTCCGGACATCCTCGGCTTCGGCTACACCGAACGGCCCGAGGACGCCGTCTACGACGCCGAAAGCTGGCTGGAGCACCTCGTCGGCTTCCTCGACGCGCTCGGCCTCGACCGGGTGTCCGTGGTCGGCAACAGCTTCGGCGGCTCGCTGGCGCTGCGGCTGGCCACCCGGCATCCGGACCGGGTCGACCGGCTCGTGCTGATGGGCAGCGTCGGCGTGCACTTCCCGATCACCCCGGGACTGGAAGCGGTCTGGGGCTTCGAACCGTCCGTGGAGAACATGCGCCGCCTGCTCGACGTGTTCGCCCACGACCCCCGGTACGCCACCGACGAACTCGCCGAACTCCGCTACCGCGCCGCGACCCGGCCGGGCGTGCACGAGGCGTACGCGGCCATGTTCCCGGCCCCGCGCCAAGACAAGGTCGCGGCCATGGCCGTCCCCGAAGACGCCATCGCCGTCCTCCCGCACGAAACGCTCCTCGTGCACGGCCGCGACGACCAGGTCATCCCGCCCTCGACCAGCTATCGGCTGCTCGATCTGATCCCGAACAGCCAGCTGCACGTGTTCGCCCGCTGCGGACACTGGGTCCAGATCGAACACGCCGCCGCCTTCGCCGCGCTTGCGGACGCCTTCCTCTCCGGGGCACTCTGAACCACGCCCCGTCACCACGTGGACAACGACGACTGCGCCAGGTGATCACCATGACCGCGACACCGAACCGGCCGCTCCCCCGGACTTCGCCGAGGTGGGCCACCGACGTCGTGCGCACCGCCGACCGGGACGAGGCCCAGCGGGAGATCTCCGAGGTGTTCAGCACGCACACCCTCGAGGTGGCCGGCCCCGGGGCGGACCTCGACGTCGCGCTCCGGGCCCGGCGCACCGAAGACCTCACCATCGCCGACATCCGGCACGGCACCGAGGTCGTGGTCCGCCCCGGCCGGCTGCACTCCTACTACGAGATCAACGTCCCGCTCCGCGGCCACACCCTCTCGCAGTGCGGACCCGACGAGATCGAATCCGGCCCGGGGCGGGCGGCCGTGCTCACCCCGACCGAGGAATCGAGCATGCGCTGGAGCGCCGACTGCGCCCAGCTCGCGGTCAAAGTGAGCAGGCAGGTGGTCGAGCGGACCGTCGAGGGCGTGCTCGGCTGCCCGCCCGACGAGGCCGTGCACTTCTCGATCGGGTTCGACCTCGCCGACGGACCCGGCCGCAACTGGCTCCGCGCCGTCATGCTGCTGCGCGACGCCGTCGACTCCGACGCCCCCGACCTGGTCCTGCGCCCGCTCGAAGAACTCGTCGTCGGCCAGCTCCTCGCCGCCCAGCCCAACAACTTCTCCGACCGCCTCCTCCGCGGCGCCGCCCGCCCGGCCCGGCCCCATCTCCTGTCGCGCGTCATCGACGTGATCGACGCCGACCCCGCCGCCGCGCACACCGTCTCTGCCCTCGCCAAGGTCGCCGGGACCAGCGTCCGGTCCTTGCAGGCCGCCTTCGCCGAGCATCTCGGGCTCACGCCGATGGAATACCTCCGCCGAGTACGGCTGTCCCGGGCGCATCAGGATCTGCGGGAGGCGGTTTCCGGCGACGGTCTTTCGGTCGCCGACATCGCCTTCCGCTGGGGATTCGGGCATGTGCCCCGCTTCGCCGCGGCCTATCGGGAACGCTACGGCCAGCTGCCGTCGCAAACCCTGCGCACGTGATCCGGGCGTGGGCGGGACACTCGCGTCCCGCCCACGCGTTCCGGACTAGCCGGCCAACAAGACGATCAGCACGGCGCACAGCCCGAGACAGTAACTCTCGAAAATGACGCGCAGCCGCCGCGGCGCGTCTTTCAGCTCCATGAAGTAGAGCCCGATGCAGCGGACCTTCAGGAAGGCGACCGCGACCACCGCGATATTCGCCGCCGTGGCCGACGAGAAACCGTGGCCGCTGCCCAGCCAGAACGACAGACAGGTGACGATGATCAGGCCCAGCCAGACAAGGAACACCCTGTTGCGGCCGGCCGAACTTCGTTCGCCGATCTCAGCCTGGGTCACGATTCGCGCTCCTTCGCTTCGCCCGGGCTGATCACGGCCTTCACCGCGTCGCCGCGCTCGACGGCGTCCAGCGCGGCATCGGCTTCCGCGACATCGAACCGGTGCGTGATGATCCTCGCCAGCGGAATTGTTCGTTCGAGCCGCGCGGCCAGATTCATCGCCCGGTAGTAATGCTCGGGCTGGGCATAGCACGAGCCCACGATCCGAAGGTTCTTGTGCACGACGACGGTGGGGTCGATCGAGGCGGCACCGTGTCCTGACCACAGCCCGATCAGCAGATAGCACCCGTTGTGCCCGGCGAGGTCGACGCCCTCGCCGAACGCGGACAGCACCCCCGCGGCTTCGACAACCAGCCGCGGGCCGCGCGGACCGCACAGTTCGGCCACCCGTTCCCGGCGGCGCTCCGCGTCGACCGACAGCGGAATCGTCGCGGTGGCACCGAGTTCGCGTGCGGTCTCGAGGCGGTTTTCGTGCTGGTCGATCACCACGATCGTGCGCGCGCCGCGCTGCCGCGCTACCAGCACGGCGGACAGGCCGATCGGACCGGCCCCTTGGATGACGACACTGTCGACGACGCCGGGGAGCCCGGCCCGGTCGAACCCCTGCAGAACCGCCGGCAACGCACACCCGAGCGCGATGACCGCCTCCGGCGAGGCGCCGTCGGGTATGCGGTACACCGCCATCCCCGACGGAAGGGTGACCAGGTCCGCGTAACTGCCCCAGCCCGGCTGATCGGCGGGGTGGAACCAGGCACCGTGCGGGCAGGAGGAGAAGTCTTTTTCGACCGTGCAGTAGTAGCAGCGGTGACAGGGCGGTATCGGGCACCAGTAAACCGCGTCGCCGGGAACCAGCTCGACACCCGCCGCGTCGTGAGTTACGCCGGCACCCAGTTCCTCGACCACGCCGGTTCCTTCGTGGCCGAGCACGACCGGGAACGGGAGGCCGAAATCGCCGCGACGCAGGTGGACGTCCGTGCCGCAGACGCCGCCGAGCAGCGTGCGCGCCAGGATCTGCCCGGGTCCGGGCGGCGGCACCTCGATCCGCCCGCTGTCGACCGGGCCGCCGCCTTCGGCGAGGACGGCGACGCGGCTCGCGCGTGCCTGCCCGGTCACAGCCGCACCAGCCCGCCGTCGGCCATGATCGTCTGGCCGGTGACGAAGTGCGAATCCTCGCTGGTGAGGAACAGGATCGTGCCGACGACGTCGTCGGCTTCGCCGATCTTCTTGATGGCTTGCCCCTGCGAGACGATCTCCTGCAGGTCCGGCGACACGGCCGACACGACTCCCGGGGTCCGGGTGAGGGTCGGGCCGACCGCGTTAACGGTGATGCCGTGGGCCGCGACGTCGTTCGCCAGCGCCCGGGTGAATCCGATCGCGCCCATTTTGCTGGCCATGTACGCGGAGAGCCCGGGCACGACCAGGCCGATCGAGTTGGAGGTGAGGTTCACGATCCGGCCCCAGCCCGCATCCTTCATCGACGGCAGCACGGCCTTGGTCATCAGGAACTGCGAATCCAGGTTCACCGTCAGCACCTTGCGCCACGTCTCGTAGGTCAGGTCACCGATGTCGACGAACGGGTAGATGCCGACGTTGTTGACGAGGATGTCGCAGCGTCCGTACCGTTCCCGGACTTCGTCGCCGATCTCCCGTGTCCGGTCCGGATCGGACACGTCGGCGACCAGTCCGAGGGCTTTGTGGCCGGATTCGGCCAGCTGGTCCAGCGTCTCGGCCGGTTCGGCGATGTCGACAGCGATCACTGACGCGCCCCGGTCGGCGAGCTGGCGGCAGACCGCCTGCCCGATTCCCCGCGCGGCTCCGGTCACGACCGCAACGCGATTCTGGTGCGATTTCATCGGATCTCCTGGATTTCCTTGAGTGTTCGAGACAGGTTTTCCCTCCGGGCTGTCTCACCGGAGCAGGTAGATCAACGGGAAAATGACGACCCACAACAGATCCACCATGTGCCAGAAGCAGGCACCCGATTCGGCCGCGGCGAGCCTGATGTTTCCCGCGACCGGCAGCTGTGCGGTCCGGAACAGGTGGACCAGCACGCAGAGGCCGACGAGGACGTGCACGAGGTGCAGTCCGGTGAGCACGTAATAGAGGTGATAGAAGTCGTTGGTGTAGGGAGTGTTCCCCTGTGCCGCTTCGGCGTGCCATTCCACTGCCTTGAGCACCACGAAAGCCGCCCCGCACGCCATCGCCGCCATCAGCGCCCTCGACGCCGCGCGCCTGGCCCCGGCCTTGATCGCGCGCATGCCGATGACGACGAACGCCGAGCTGACCAACAGGATGACCGTGTTCGCGAAGCCGATATCGTGCAACATCGTCTGTTGCGACCTGTCGAACACGTCGGGCTGCCGACGACGGTAAATGACGTACATGCAGAACAGCAGCCCGAAAACAGCCAGGTCGCCATAGATGAATACCCAGATGCCGATTTCGCCCGGGACCCGCTTCGCCGGTCTTCCTGGATGCTCGCGTCGTGCTGCGGCGCCTTTCGCAGTGCTGACCGCCGTCTGGCCGTCGATCGTCATCGCGCCACCACCGGTTCCTCGGCCGCGGCGACCTCAGGCCGCGATCCGCGCTCTCGCGCCGCGTCTCGGTTCATCTGCTTGTGCATGACCACGGACAAGGCGATCGTGAAAGTGGTGTACGCCCCCGCGAGGACATAGAAGGCCAGCAGCCCGTCATAGGCGAACGGGCCGGTCTTGAAGAAGGCCAGCATGCCACCGGGGAACATCAACAGTGCGCACCACAGGCAGAAGTACCCCACCCAGCGCGGGAACACCGGCGTATCGCGCTTGTCGCTGAAAACGACGATGGCGAGCACGACCATGAACGCGGCGAACGGAGAATACGGGTATTCCGCGGCGAACCAGAACGCGTCGTTGATCAGCCGGGTGATCTCCGGCGGCACTTCCCCGGCCCGATACGCGCCGAAACCCAGCAGAACCGGGCAGGACAACGTGATCAAGAACATCGCCGACGCGAAGATCGTCAACGTGTACGTCAGGAAAGGCGACGAGGTCTCCACGGACCGGCACTCCGCGATGACCACTCCCGCCCAGTTGGCCCACAACGCAATGGACACGATGGCGACAAAGGCCGCGACGAGGATCCCAGTCTGATTTCCGGCGTATACCTCGGCTATCCGTTCAGCCGGCCACGAAGGTCTCGGCGGCGGCACCATCCGCGCCAGTAGGACGAGCGCGGCGACAAAGGGAGCCAGGGACAATGGCCCTGACCAGATGAACCATTTCTTAACCGTCGGACTGATCTGACTCGAACCCATTCACTGGTCCTCTCCAGCGGCGAGCGACATTGCCCGCGACGCCGCCCCGCGCTGCTCGAGAACGATTTGCCGGGAAGCATCGCCGACCGCAGGCGAATGTTAGGTACGCCACTGCCGCCCGGTCGATCCGCTGCGCGCAGGATTCATCCGGCTCGCGCAGAGAATCTCCGCCGTCCGCAGTGGACCGTCCCCGGCGAGTCCGGCAGGCGGTGAGATCCCGCGTCCCGGCAGCATGCGCGTTTTGTTCAAGAACGGCCCTCCCTCCGGCCCGTAGCGTCATCTCCGTGATCGACCAGACCTCGCGAGACGTCCTCCGGTGCCATTCGGTCGCCGACGTCGTCCAAGCCTTGGATTACGCGGCTGCCACCGGGCGGCGCGTGGTGCCGCGCGGTGGCGGGCATTGCTTCGTTGACCGGTGCCCGGCCGACGGGATCGTGGCGGATCTGTCCGGAATGGACCGGATCATGGTCGACGAGAGTGGCATCGCGACGATCGGGGCGGGCGCTCGGCTCGGCCCGGTGTACGCGGCACTGCATGAGCGCGGCCGGACGATTCCCGCCGGGTGCGGCGACACCGTCGGCATCGCTGGGCTGACGCTCGGCGGCGGCATCGGGCTGCTCGGCCGCCAGTACGGGCTGACCTGCGACCGGCTCGTCGGCGCGCAGGTGGTGCTCGCCGACCGGAGCGTCGTGGAGTGCTCCGAGCACCGGGAAACCGACCTGTTTTGGGCGTTGCGCGGCGCGGGCGGCGGGCAGTTCGGGATCGTCACGGAGTTGCGGTTCGCGACGGTGCCGGAGCCGTCGGTCTGCCGGATCGAAGGGAACTGGACGGACGGAAACGTCGTCCAGGCCTGGCAGGACTGGGCACCTGACGCCCCGGACGGGCTGACCGTGAACCTCGCCGTCCAAGCGGGACGCGTGACGCTCTTCGGCATCTCCACCTTGCCGCCCGCGGAGACGGAGGGGCTGCTCCGGGAGTTCACCGCGCGGGCCGGTGTTCTGTATGCAATAGACATCCGACTGGATGTTCCCTACAGCATGGTGAAGCCGACATTCAGCGTGGTGGATCCCGCCCCGGAAACCCGCCGCTTCCGGTCGGAGTTCTTCGCGCGCACGCTGTCCGAGCGGACCGCGGGCGAGCTTCTCCGGGGTCTCGGCGGGAACCGGCGGCTGGCGTTCACCGCGATGGGCGGGGCGTACAACCGGGTCGCGGAGGAGGACACCGCGTTCGCCCACCGGGGCGAGCGGTACTTGCTGGAGCAGGCCGGCGACCCGGGCGATCCGTGGGTGGACGAGGCGTGGACCGTCGCGCACGCGGAGGCGTCCGGCCGGGTTTATCCGAACTTTCCCGATCTCGCGCTCGAGGATCCGAGCCGCGCGTATCACGCGGGCAACCGCGCCAGGCTCGCCGAGGTCAAGAAAAACGTCGACCCGCAGCGCCTTTTCGACTTTCCCCAGGCTCTCTGAGCGACTACTAAGGAGCGTCATGAACAAAGTGTTCAGTGCCCTGTCCGTTTCGGTGGACGGGTACATCAGCGGCCGCCGCGAGAAAGGGGCGGACGAGGTCGGGAGCGGGCTCGGCGACGCCGGGGCGCTGTTCGACTGGTACTTCACCGGCGACACGCCCAGCAAGGTCTTCGACGGGTTCAAGCTTTCCGAGCCCAGCGCCCAGGTTTTCGACTCGCTCGCAGCGCGCGTCGGGGCGACCGTCGTCGGGCACGCGACGTACGACCACTCAAGCCACTTCGGCGGTAGTGGTCCGCATCCGACCGCTCCCCTGTTCGTGGTCAGCCACCAGCCGGTGCCGGAACTGAGCGAGGCGCAGACCCAGGCGACCAGCGTCGAAGAGGCCGTCAAAGGCGCGCGGGCGGCGGCCGGCGACAAGGACGTCGCGCTCATGGGCGGCGTTCTGGTCACCGAGGCGATCAAGGCCGGGCTGGTCGACGAAGTCGTGCTCCACCAGGTGCCGATCCTGCTGGGCGGCGGGCGGAGCTTCTTCGGCGAACTGCCCGAACACGTGCGGCTGCGGCTGGTCGAGGCCGTCCCTGCACCCGGCGTCACCCACCTTCACTACGAAATCCTCCGCTGAAAGGAATCCCCATGCTGAACCCCGAAGTCCGCCGTGTCCTCGACGGCACCCCGATCGCCCACCTCGCGACCGTGCTCCCGGACGGGTCGCCGCACGTCGTCCCGGTGTGGATCGGCACGCGCGGCGACCGGATCGTCTTCCTGACCGGCCCGGACAGCCGCAAGGCCCGCAACCTCCGCCGCGACCCCCGGGTGGCGATTTCCCTTACCCCGCCGGACAATCCGTTCGAGCCGATCATCATCCGCGGCCGGGTGGCCGAATGGATCGAGGGCGACCCCGCGTGGGAGATCGTCGACGAGGTGGCGAAGAAGTACATCGGACAGCCGTACACACGCGAGCAGGTGCGCGTCGTCGGCCTGATCGAGCCGGAGACGCAGTCGGTGGGGATGTAGTCAGAAGGCGACCGACGCGGCCGTTTCCCGTTGCGACTCAAGGACGTTCAGTCGTTCGGTCAGTGCATTGTGGACGGCTTCGTAGGTGTCCGAACCAAGAGAGAGCCGCAACGGCGGGTCCGGCCGGAGGGTCGTCTCGTAGAGCAGCGCGGCGATCTTGGCCGGGTCGCCGGGGAGGTCTCTGTCGTCGAGGGATTCGAGGTATCGGCGGGTCCGGCCGACCGCGCTGTCGCGATAGGGAGCCGTTTCGGCGGTGTAGCGCAGCGCGGACGCGAAGCCGGTCCGGGTCCCGCCGAGCTGTGCCAGTGTCAGGTGGACGCCGAACTCGGCGACCTCCCGGCTGACGCTCTCGGTGTACCCCTCCAGACCCCACTTCCCCGCGTGGTACGCGCTGTGCGTCGGCGAGCCGATCTGCCCGCCCATGCTGGAGATCTGGAGGATCCGGCCGCCGCCCCGCTCGCGCATCGGGCCGAGGAACGCGCGGGTGATCAGGATCGGGGCGAGCAGCAGCACCTCGATCTGGTCCCGGATCTGCTCCGGCGTCATCTCCTCGGCCGCGCCCACGACGGCATAGCCCGCGTTGTTCACGACCACGTCCACCGGCCGCCGCTGCAACGTCCGCTCGACCACGGCGGCGACGTCGGCCGGACGGGTCAGGTCGAGCTTTTCCACGGTGAGCCGCGGCGACTCCGGCAGGACGTCCGGCCGCCGGACCGTCGCGGTGACGTGGTCCCCGCGCCGGAGCGCCTCCTCGACCAGGTGGCGGCCCAGACCGCCGGAAGCGCCGGTGACGAACCAATGCCGTGCGGGCATGACGGGATCCTCCAGGGGTAAGGTCAACCGGAATGCGTTCCGGTTCACGCTATCCGGAATGCATTCCGGATAGCAACCCCGGAGGAACCGATGCCCGACGCCCCGCGCCGCCCCCGCCGAGACGCGCTCGAGAACCGCGCCCGGCTCTTGGAAGTCGCCGCGAAGGCCTTCGCCGCGGAAGGCCTCGACGCGGCGCCGGCAGCGATCGCCAAGCAGGCCGGGGTCGGCGTCGGCACGCTCTACCGGCACTTCCCGACCCGCGAAGCCCTGATCGACGCCGCCTACCGGCATCGGCTCGCGGTGGTCTGCGAACAGGCATCGACGCTCCTCGCGCAGCACCCGGCCGCGGAAGCGCTGCGGGAGTGGCTGACGCATTTCCTCGCCTATGTCAGCGCGAAGCACGGGATGTCCGAAGCGCTCAACGCGGTGATCGCGTCCGGCGTCGATCCTTACTCGGACAGCCGGAAGCTGCTCGTCGACGCTGTCAGCGAGCTCCTGTCCGCAGGCGCAGCGGACGGCACGCTCCGGGACGACGTGCGCGCCGACGACGTGCTGGTGCTGATCGGCGGGATCGCGTATTCCGCGCAGCACTGCGAAGAACCGCAAACGCAGCGGTTGATCGGCCTGGTGCTGGACTCGCTCGCCCGCTGATCACCGGCCGACGAGCGGACGCGTGCCAGGCCGCAGTTGAGCCACCCCGCCGCCTCGTCGGCATACCAGCGCGTTCTTGCTCGCCCGCAGAATCACCGGCCCACCAGCGGACGCGTACCAGGCGGCAACTGCGCCACCCCGCCGCCCAGGTACTGCACCACCGCCTCCTGCAACGCCCGCACCGCGCGCGGCTGTTCGACATCCCGCCGATACGCCAGCCGCACCACCCGGCTGAGTCCGGGCGAGGTGAATTGCGTGCGGCGGAACCGGTCCCCGACCACGGTGCTCGGCACGACCGCCAAGCCCAGTCCGGCCTGGACCAGTTCCAGCACCGCGTCCATCTCGCCGCCTTCGATGGCGAACAGCGGGTCGAAACCCTCCGCGCGGCAAGCGGCCACGGTCGCCTCGCGCAGGTCGTAGCCCTGCCGGAACATCACCAGCGGCCGGTCCCGCAGCGCCGCGATCGGCATCCGGCCGCGCACCGGCGCGGGCGCGTCCTTCGGCGAGATCACCACCAGGTCCTCGACGAACAGCGCGCGGCTCTCCAGCCGGGGATCGTCGTGGACGCGGCTGTCCACGATCATCGCCAGGTCCAGCCCGCCTTCCGACAGCGCGGTCTGCAGGTCCCGCGAGCCGCTTTCGTGCAGCACCAGCTCGATCCCGGGATAGTCCCGGCGGAACGCGGCGAGCATCGCGGGCAGCAGGCCGGTGCACAGGCTCGGCGTCGCGCCCAGCCGCACCCGGCCGCGGCCCAGTTCGTCCAGTTCCCGGATGGCCCGGTACGCCGTCTCGGTCTCGGCGAGGATCCGGCGCGCGATCGGCAGCAACGTCTCCCCCGCTTCGGTGAGCGTGACGTTCCCGCGGATCCGGTGGAACAGCCCCGCGCCGACATCCCGTTCCAGTGCGCGAATCTGCTGCGACAGTGAGGGCTGCGCCACACGCATCTGTTCCGCGGCGCGAGTGAAATGCCGCGTCTCGGCCACTGCCAGGAAATACGCCAGCTGCTGGAACTGCATGACCGTCATCATAGGTGCTGCCTATCCTGTCGAGAGAAATCATGTGTTTGCCCTCTCGTCAGCGCCGACTTACCGTCGGTTCCGTGGCACTCGCACCCGCTCCGCCCCGCCGTCGCCCGGCGCTCGTGACGTTCTGGCGTTCGACGATCGGCAAGAAAGTCGTCATGGCCGTCACCGGCCTGATCTTCGTCGCGTTCCTGTTCGTGCACATGGCCGGGAACCTCAAGGTTTTCCTGGGACCGCAGCATTTCGACGACTACGCGGCCTGGCTGCGCACCATCGGCGAACCGGTGCTGCAGAACGCCTGGTACCTCTCGATCCAGCGGGTCGTGCTGCTGATCGCGTTGGTGCTGCACGTGGTCGCGGCGGTGCAACTGTCCAAACGGGACCGGCAAGCGCGTCCGGTCAAGTACGCGCACGGACAGCGGCGCAAGGCCAGTTTCGCGACGCACACCATGCGCTGGGGCGGCGCGACGCTCGCGCTCTACATCGTGTGGCACATCCTGGACCTCACCGTCGGCGTGGCCAACCAGGACTTCCGCGACGGCCAGCCGTACCACAACATCGTCGCGGACTTCCAGGTCTGGTGGGTCAACCTGATCTACATCGTCGCGCTGCTCATGCTCGGCCTGCACATCAACCACGGCTTCTGGAGCGCGGCGCAAACGCTGGGCATCACCAGCAAAACCCGCGACCGGGCGCTCAAAACCGCCGGGTTCGTCCTCGCCGTCGTGATCACCGGCGGCTTCCTGATCGTGCCGATCGCCGTGATGGCGGGATGGGTGGCCTGACATGAGCGAATACACGCTCGGCGAGCCGATCGCCGACACGCAAGCGCCGGATGGCCCGATCGCGGACCGCTGGGACAGCCGCCGCTTCGGCGCGAAGCTGGTCAACCCGGCCAACCGGCGGCGGCACCGGGTGATCGTGGTGGGCACCGGTCTCGCCGGGGCGTCCGCCGGAGCGACGCTCGCCGAACAGGGCTACCACGTGGTCCAGTTCTGTTTCCAGGACTCGCCGCGACGCGCGCACTCGGTGGCGGCGCAGGGCGGGATCAACGCGGCGAAGAACTACCGCAACGACGGCGATTCGGTCTACCGGCTCTTCTACGACACGGTGAAGGGCGGCGACTTCCGTTCCAGGGAGTCCAATGTGTACCGGCTGGCGCAGGTGTCCACGCAGATCATCGACCAGGCGGTGGCCCAGGGCGTGCCGTTCGCCCGGGAGTACGGCGGGCTGCTCGACACCCGCTCGTTCGGCGGCGTCCAGGTGCAGCGCACGTTCTACGCGCGCGGCCAGACCGGGCAGCAACTGCTACTCGGCGCGTACCAGGCGCTGGCGCGGCAGATCGACGCCGGCGGCGTGGAGATGCACCCGCGGACGGAGATGCTGGACCTGATCGTGTCCGACGGCAAGGCGCGCGGGATCGTCGCGCGCGACCTGGTCACCGGTGAGGTGACCACGCATCTCGCGGACGCCGTCGTGCTCGCGACCGGCGGCTACGGCAACGTCTTCTACTTGTCCACCAACGCGAAAGGCTCCAACGCCACCGCGATCTGGCGGGCGCACAAGCGCGGCGCGTACTTCGCGAACCCGTGCTTCACGCAGATTCACCCGACCTGCATCCCGCGTTCGGGCGAACATCAGTCGAAGCTGACGCTGATGAGCGAGTCGCTGCGCAACGACGGCCGGATCTGGGTGCCGAAGCAGCCGCAGGACCCGCGTCCGCCGCAGGAGATCCCGGAGTCCGAACGGGACTACTACCTGGAGCGGATGTACCCGAGCTTCGGCAACCTGGTGCCGCGCGACATCGCGTCGCGGGCCGCGAAGAACGTCTGCGACGCCGGGTTCGGCGTCGGTCCCGGCGGGCTCGGCGTGTACCTGGACTTCGCGGACGCGATCGAGCGGATGGGCCGCCCGGCGGTGGAAGCCAAGTACGGCAACCTGTTCGACATGTACGAGCGGATCACCGCGGAGAACCCGTACGAGGTCCCGATGCGGATCTACCCGGCGATCCACTACACGATGGGCGGGCTGTGGGTCGACTACGACCTGCAGAGCACGGTGCCCGGCCTGTTCGTGATCGGCGAGGCCAACTTCTCCGACCACGGCGCGAACCGGCTCGGCGCGTCCGCGCTGATGCAGGGTCTCGCCGACGGCTACTTCGTGCTCCCGGCCACGCTCAACGACTACATCGCCCGCGGCAGCTTCCCCGCGCTCGACCCGGCGGATCCCGCGGTCGCGCAAGCGGAAACCGCGGTGCGCGACCGGCTGGAACGGCTGCTGTCGGTGCGCGGCACCCGCAGCGTCGACTCGTTCCACCGCGAACTGGGCCACCTGATGTGGGACCACTGCGGGATGTCCCGGTCCGCCGAAGGCCTGCGGAAAGCGCTCGACCGCATTCCGGAGCTGCGCGCCGAATTCTGGCGGGACGTCCGCGTCCCGGGGACCGGAGCGGAACTGAACCAGGAACTCGAGAAGGCCGGCCGCGTCGCCGATTTCCTCGAACTCGCCGAATTGCTGCTGCTCGACGCACTGGTGCGCGAGGAATCGTGCGGCGGCCATTTCCGCGAGGAACACCAAACCGAAGACGGCGAGGCGCAGCGCGACGACGAGCGGTTCTCGTACGTCTCAGCCTGGGAGCACGGCGAAAAGCCGGTACTGCACCAGGAAATCCTGAACTTCGAGCACGTCCACCCCACCCAGCGGAGCTACACGTGAAACTCACCCTGCGGGTCTGGCGCCAGTCCGGCCCGGACGACGACGGCAGGCTGGTCGACTACCCGGTCGACGACGCCAGCCCGGACATGTCGTTCCTGGAACTTCTCGACGTCCTCAACCAGCACCTCATCGAGGACGGCGCCGAGCCGATCGCGTTCGACCACGACTGCCGCGAGGGCATCTGCGGTTCGTGCGGCGTGGTGATCAACGGCCGGGCGCACGGCCCGGAACGCACCACGACCTGCCAGCTGCACCTGCGCTCGTTCCGCGACGGCGATGTGCTGGACGTGGAACCGTGGCGCGCCAAGGGTTTCCCGGTGATCAAGGACCTGGTGGTCGACCGATCGGCGTTCGACCGGATCATCGAGGCGGGCGGCTACGTCACCGCCCCGACCGGCAGCGCACCGGAAGCGCACGCGACGCCGGTGCCGAAGCCGGACGCGGACCTCGCCTTCGACAACGCCACCTGCATCGGCTGCGGCGCGTGCGTCGCGGCCTGCCCGAACGGGTCGGCGATGCTGTTCACCTCGGCAAAGGTGGCACACCTGAACTCGCTGCCGCAGGGCCAGCCGGAACGCGCTCAACGCGTGCTCGACATGGTGGAAACCATGGACTCAGCCGACTTCGGCGGCTGCACCAACACCGGCGAATGCGTCGCCTCCTGCCCCAAAGGCATCCCGCTGACCAGCATCGCGAACCTCAACCGCGAATTCCTCAAAGCCAGCCGCTCACGACGATAACCAGACGCGCGCGGCCGCCTCCCGTCCGGAACGGCTCCGGCGGGAGACAGCCGCGGCGCGGGCAGGTCAGGACTTCCTGCCCCGCTTGGTGTCGTCGTCGATGTCGATCCGCTCCTTGCGGACCTTGCCCTGGACGGTCTGCTCCTCGGTGACCTGCTCGGTGCCCAGGCGCACCCGCTCCACCGGCACGGTTTCCTTCTGCACCACCGGTTTCTCGGCGTGCAGCACGACGTCCTGCTCAGCCTCGCCGATCTCGGTCCGGCCCGCCGCCTTGGCGTCGGTGATCGGCTCGCGCTCCACGCGGACCTCCTCGTGCGTGACCGGCACGGTCACCTGCTCGTCCTCGGTCACCACGTACTTGCGCAGCCGGACGTGGCCGGTTTCGACCTGTTCGGTGCCGACCCGCAGGTGTTCCTCGGACCGCACCACTTCGCCGGCGCCGGACGCGTCGTGCCGCCCGCCCCTGGCGGCGTGCTCGGCGGTCGGGCGTCCCTTGGCCTGGGTGGTGTCCCGGCCGGTCGGCCGCGTCGTGCCCGCGACACCGCCTGCCGCACCGCCAGCCGCACCACCGGCTGCCGCGTCGCGGCCGCGGTCCCGCATGTTCTCGCCGTTCCCCGCGCGCGGAGCAGGCAGGCCGTAGTACTTGTACAGCTCGACGCTTTCCTTTTCGGAGAGATGGCCCTCGGCGTCGATGCGCGGCGCGTCGGACACCTGGTCCTTCGCGACCTGGACGTGCAGGCCGTCGCTCTCCATGTCCGCGCCCGAGAGCGGCACGAAGCTCTCCTTCTGGCCGAACAGCCCGGTTTTCACCGTCACCCACTCCGGCCGCCTGGTGTCGTCGGCGAGATAAACCGTGCCCACCTTGCCGATCTTGCTGCCGGAATTGTCCATCACGGTGCTGTCGACGAGGTCCTGCGGCTGCATTGCGCGTACCATGGATCCACTCCATTTCCCGAATCGGAATTTCTCCTCCGCGTCCCACTCTCCGGCTGGTCACAGCCCCGCGCAAGCGTCATACCCCTCAGCCGAGCGACCCCGTTTCGTGTCAGTTTGCCGACCGGAATCAGCGGGTACTTCCGTCGTAAGAGGACCGTTCTCACGGGCGCGGCGGAATGGGCGCGAATTGTTCGCCCACCAGGGAAATAATAGCCGCCGCCGAATTCCGGAAGAGGCACGCGGCCCGCGGGGATTCGCCTGCGCGAAAACCGGATGCGACCCGCCGGGCCGGTCGGCTAGGCTTCCGGCCATGGGTGCCTTTTTCTCCGCCTGCGCGTTGACTCGCCTGCGCAACGCCTGAGCGCCGGACGCACACCGCTCCGTCGCGCTCTCCCGTTGTCCGTCCGGGCTGCCTGTCCTGGCGCCCGGGTCGCTTCCTCACGCGCGGAGTACGCACCCTTATGTCTGCCCGACCCTTCGGCGGACGGCACGAGCTCGGCCAGAACTTCCTGGCCGACCCCGCCGTCATCGCCGCTGTCTGCACTGCCGCCGCCCGCACCACCAGCCCTCTCGTGGAACTCGCCGCGGGCGACGGCGCGCTGACCGTCCCGCTCAGCCGCACCGGCCGCCCGCTCACCGCGGTCGAACTCGACCCCCGCCGCCTCGCCCGGCGCACCGGCGACCACGTCGAGGTCGTCCACGGCGACCTCCTCCGGCACCGGCTGCCCGACGTTCCGCACACCGTCGTCGGCAACCTTCCTTTCCACCTCACCACCGCGGCCCTGCGCCGGTTGTTCCGGCAGCCGCACTGGGAACTCGCGGTGCTGCTGGTGCAATGGGAAGTCGCCCGCCGCCGCGCCGGGATCGGCGGCGCCTCCCAGATGACCGCCGCCTGGTGGCCGTGGTTCGAGTTCGCCGTCCCCGCCCGGGTCCCGGCGCACGCCTTCCGTCCTCGCCCGGCCGTGGACGGCGGGATCCTCGTGATCACCCGCCGCCCGGAACCGCTCGTCACCGGCCAGGCGGAGTACCAGGAGTTCGTCCGCGAAGTCTTCACCGGACGCGGCCGCGGGCTCGGCGGGATCCTGCCCCGCACCGGCCGCCTCAGCGTCCGCGCGGCACGGACTTGGCTTGCCCGGCAACGGCTGTCGCCGCAAACACTCCCCCGCGACCTGACCGCCGGGCAATGGGCGTCGCTGTGGGAGCTGGCTCGGTGACACGGGCGCCGTGGCTTCGCTCTCGTTGGAGGTGCGTGAGGGCCACCCTGAGGGAATCTGGTTCCCTCAGGGTGGCCCTCACGTACCTCGGCGTTGCGCGCCGGGCTCGTCGGCCTGCATCGATTGACCCGATGCAGGGCAGCGAAAAGCTCTGCTTTCCCGCACCCCGTGAGCTGGTGATAGTGAACGGAAGCGACGAAAGGCGGTTCCGGGAATGAACCACGGCGACTGGGTGCACGAGGCCGCGCGACTGCGGCCCCGCACAGCGGCCTTTGTGGACGGTGACTGGCTCGAAGCCAAGTCCGGCAAGACTTTCGCCGACGTCAACCCCGCCACCGGGCACCCAGTCGCGCACGTGGCCGAATGCGGCCGGGACGAGATCGACGCCGCGGTCGCCGCCGCGCGACGCGCGTTCGAGAACGGCCGCTGGTCCCGGCTCGCGGCGGCCGAGCGCAAGAAACGGCTGCTGAAGCTGGCCGAGCTGATCACGGCGCACGGACCGGAACTGGCGCTCTGCGACACCCTGGACGTCGGCCGGCCGATCTCGGACACGTTCGGCCAGGACGTGCCCGCGACCGCCGAATGCTTCGCCTGGTACGCCGAAGCGCTCGACAAACGCTACGACGAGGTCGCGCCCACCCCTCCGGGCAATTTCGCGGCGATCCGGCGGGTGCCGCTCGGAGTGGTAGGCGCGGTCGTGCCGTGGAACTTCCCGCTCGACATCGCCGGGTGGAAACTCGCCCCGGCGCTGGCCGCGGGCAACAGCGTCGTCCTCAAGCCGGCCGAGCAGTCGCCGCTGTCCGCGCTGCGGCTGGGAGAATTGGCCGCGGAGGCGGGGATTCCGGACGGGGTGCTCAACGTCGTGCCCGGCTTCGGCGAAACCGCGGGGCAGGCGCTGGGAAGGCATCCGGACGTCGACGTCCTCGCCTTCACCGGATCGACGCCGGTCGGCGGGCTGTTCCTGCGCTACGCCGGGGAGTCGAACCTCAAGCAGGTCTGGCTCGAATGCGGCGGCAAAAGCCCGGTCGTGGTGTTCGCCGACGCCGACCTCGGCGCCGCGGCGGATCTGGTCGCGTTCGGGTTCTGCGCGAACTCCGGCCAGGTCTGTTCGGCCACGACCCGCCTGCTCGTCGAGGCATCGGCGGCGGACGAATTCCTCGCCCGGCTGCGGGAGAAGGTCGGCGAGTGGGTGCCCGGGGATCCGCTGGACCCGGCCACGAAACTGGGTCCGATGATCGACGAGAACGCCGCGTCGCGGGTGCTGGCTGCCGTCGAGGCAAGCAGCGGAACCGTCCTCGCGGGCGGCACGCGTCGCGGCGCGTTCCTGGACCCGACCGTCGTCACCGGCCTGGCCGCCGACGATCCGCTGGTCACCGACGAGTTGTTCGGGCCGGTGCTCGCCACGCTCCCGTTCGAGACCGAAGCCGAAGCGATCCGCCTCGCCAACGACACCCCGTACGGCCTCGCCGCGTCCGTCTGGACCCGCGACCTCGCCCGCGCGCACCGCGTCTCCGACGGAATCCACGCCGGGACCGTCTCGGTGAACACAGTGGACGCGCTCAGCACCGCGACCCCGTTCGGCGGCTTCAAGCAGTCCGGCTTCGGCCGCGACCTCTCCCTGCGCTCATTCGACAAGTACACCGGCCTCAAGACGGTCTGGACGGCCTACGCCTGACCGAGGTCGCGTCCGGTTTCCACAGCCAGGTACCCGAGCAGCAGCTCGCGTGTCCTGGCTGCGGACAGGCTCGTGTTGCGCCCGGCGAGATGCAGGCCGTAAGCGTCCTCGAGGGCCACCGCGTTCACCGCGATGTCCTCAGCACCGCGACCCCGTTCGGCGGCTTCAAGCAGTCCGGCTTCGGCCGCGACCTTTCCCTGCACTCGTTCGACAAGTACACCGGCCTCAAGACGGTCTGGACGGCCTACGCCTGACCGAGGTCGCGTCCGGTTTCCACAGCCAGGTACCCGAGCAGCAGCTCGCGTGTCCTGGCTGCGGACAGGCTGGTGTTGCGCCCGGCGAGATGCAGGCCGTACGCGTCTTCCAGCGCCACGGCGTTCGCCGCGATGTCCGCGACGGGCGACCGCAGCTGGAACGCCCCGGTGTCCTGACCGTGGGCGAGCGCGGCCGAGTACAGCGACACCTCGCGGTCCCACAAGGCCGTCATCAACACCGCGTGCGCCGGGTTGCGCGCCGCGTGGACGTGCATTTCGTACAGCACCCGGCTCAGCGGATCGCCCTCCCCTGCCGGGAGCCCCGCGTCGACCAGCCGCACCAGCCGGCGGACCGGATCGTCCTCGGCTTCCGCGGCGCGCGCTCGCGCCCAGTAGAACCGGTCGACCGCGTCGCGGTGCAGTTCGAACAGCAGGTCGTCGAGGTCCGGGTAGTAGTAGCTGACCGAGCCTGCCGACAGCCCGGCCTCCTCGGCGACGTCGCGCACGCGGAGCCCGGCCAGCCCCCGCGTCCGGATCGCGCGGGCGGCCGCCGCCACCAGCTCGTCGCGCCGCTTCGCCTGGTCCTTGGGTCGTGCCACGTCCAGGATTATTGATGACGTGCATCGAAAAACCCAGTACCGCTTCCGGAGAACCCGCCCCGTAAGGGCCTTGCCTCCCGGACCGGCAGCGCGCATTCTTTGCGACAGACCGCAAAGAATGAGGAGACGCGCATGGCCCACCCCCTCTCGCGCCTGACCGAAGACGAGGTCGCCCGCAACCGCGCGCTGCTGGCCGGAGCAGGGATCGCGACCGAGAGCACCCGGTTCGCGCTCGTCTCGCTGCTCGAACCGGCGAAAGCGGCCGTGCTGGCCTGGCAGCCGGGCGACCCGGTCGACCGCCGCGTCCGTTCGCTGCTGCTCGACCGGCGGACCGGCGCGGTGCGCGAAACGGTCGTGTCGCTGACCAGCGGCGAGGTCGTGGCCGACCGGGCGGTGGACGTGGTCGCCGAGGGGCAGCCGCCGATCCTGCACGAGGAGTTCGACCTGGTCGAGGAGATCCTCTGGAAGGACGAGGCGTGGAATGCGGCGATGCGCCGCCGCGGCATCGACGAACCCCGTTCGGTCCGGATCTCCGCCCTGAGCGCCGGATGCTTCGACATCCCCGGCGAGACCGGGCTGCGGCTCGTGCGCTGCCTGGCCTTCCTCCAGCTCAACAAGGACGACAACCTCTGGGCGCACCCGATCGACGGCGTCGTCGCCTACGTCGACCTGATCTCCGGCCGCGTGCACGACCTCATCGACGACGGCCCGGCCGACATCCCGCGCACCGCCTACGACTACCACCTCGACGGACCCGTCCGCGACACGCAGAAACCCATCGTGATCACCCAGCCCGAGGGGCCGAGCTTCACTGTCGACGGCGATGTCGTCACGTGGGAGAAGTGGCAGTTCCGGATCGGCTTCAACGCGGTCGAAGGCCTTACCCTGCACCAAATCGGCTTCCAGGACGGCGACCGGCTGCGTCCGGTCGTCTACCGCGCGTCGGTCGCCGAGATGGTCGTGCCGTACGGCGATCCGAGCCCGGTCCGGTTCTGGCAGAACTACTTCGACGCCGGCGAGTACTCGCTGGGCAAGGAGGCCAACTCGCTGACGCTTGGCTGCGATTGTCTCGGCGAGATCCGCTACTTCGACGCCGTCCTGCACGACGACGACGGGCATCCGCACACCATCGCGAACGCGATCTGCATGCACGAGGAAGACGCTGGCGTGCTGTGGAAGCACACTGACCACTACAACGGCAGTGTTTCCACCCGTCGGCAGCGTCGGCTGGTCATCTCGTTCTTCGTGACGGTCGGCAATTACGACTACGGCTTCTACTGGTACCTCTACCTCGACGGCACGATCGAACTCGAGTGCAAGGCCACCGGGATCGTCTTCACCTCGGCCTTTCCGGCCGACGACGACTACCCGTGGGCCGCCGAAATCGCCCCGGGCATCGGCGCGCCGTTCCACCAGCACCTGTTCTCCGCGCGGCTGGACATGATGGTCGACGGCCTCACGAACGCCGTCGACGAAATCGACGCGCAACGCGTCCCTATCGGCCCGGGCAATCCGCACGGCAACGCTTTCACCCGCAAGATCACCAGGCTGGCCAAGGAATCCGAGGCCGCCCGGCTCGCCGACGGCAACCTCGGCCGCACCTGGCGGATCAGCAATCCCGAGTCTCGCAACACCCTCGGCAAGCCCGTCGGGTACACGCTGCATCCGGAAGGCCTGCCGCCGTTGCTGGCCGACGACGCGTCCTCGATCGCCCGCCGCGCCGCCTTCACCCGCAAGCACCTCTGGGTCACCGCGTATGCCGAGGACGAACGCTTCCCGGCGGGCGAGTACGTCAACCAGAACGACGGCAACACCGGCATCGACACCTGGATCCAGGCCGACCGCGACCTCGACGGCGCCGACCTCGTCGTGTGGCACACCTTCGGGCTCACGCACTACCCGCGCACCGAGGACTGGCCGATCATGCCCGTCGACCACACCGGGTTCACGCTCAAGCCCAGCGGATTCTTCGACGTCAACCCCGCGCTGGACACGCCCGCGCCGAAACCGCAGCATCCCGGCTGCTGCCACTGAGGCAGGATGTCGGCATGAGCGAGCCTTCCTTCACCCTCGTGCAGCTGCGCTATTTCGAGGCGGCGGCGCGGCACCTGAGCATGACGGCCGCGTCGAAGGAGCTGATGGTTTCGCAGTCGGCCGTTTCGACGGCGATCGCGCAGCTGGAGAAGGAAATGGGCGTGCAGTTCCTGCTGCGCCACCACGCCCGCGGGCTCAGCCTGACCACCGCCGGCGAGGAGTTCTACAAGCGGGTGCTGGATTTCCTCGCGCACGGCGCGGAGCTGGTCGAAACCGCGCGGCAATCCGGCACCGACCTGGTCGGCACGCTCACCGTAGGCTGCTTCACCACGCTCGCGCCGTTCCGCCTGCCGAGCCTGCTGGCCGAGTTCGAGACCCGGCATCCGCGTGTGCACGTGTCCCTGCGCGAGGGCGAGCACAAGGCGCTCAAGGCCGCGTTGCGAGCCGGCGAGACCGAGCTGGCGATGCTGTACGGCTACGACCTCGACGACGACATCGACCGCGAGGTGGTCGGCACCGCCGCGCCGTACGCGCTCGTCTCCGAGGACCATCGGCTCGCCCGGCGGAAGAGCCGCAAGGTGTCGCTGCACGAGCTGGCGGAGGAGCCGATGGTGCTGCTCGATCTGCCGCACAGCCGGGAGTACCTGCAGTCGATCCTGAGCGACGCCGGGGTGGCCCCGCGGGTTCGGCACCGGACGAGCGGATACGAGACGGTGCGGGCGCTGGTGGCTTCCGGGCACGGATTCGCGTTGCTCAACCAGCGTCCGCCTGCGGACACGACTTACGCGGGGGCGAGCGTGGTGCCGCTCGCGCTGACGGACGACGTTCCGTCGCTGGATATCGTGCTCGCGACGATGCGCGGGGTTCGGCTGACCCGGCGGGCGCAGGAATTCCGGGAGCTGTGCCGCGCGCAGTACTCCTCCTGAGCGAACATCCGCGTCAAAGCAGCCGTTCCAACGCCCGGCGCGCGCGGGCCGCCGCCTGGCCATCGGCGTGCAGCTGCCGGAAATGGTTCAGCACCAGCATGATCGCGACGATCTCGTAGAGCAGCTGCACGACGATGCGCGGACCTCAACTCACCCGGCGGGCGCAGGAATTCCGCGCGCAGTACTCCTCCTGAGCGAACATCCGCGTCAAAGCAGCCGCTCCAACGCCCGACGCGCGCGAGCCGCAGCCTGCACATCGCGGTGCAGCTGCCGGAAATGGTTCAGCGCCAGCATGATCGCGACGATCTCGTAGAGCAGCTGGTCGATGTCCGTGTCCGGCGGCAATTCCCCGAGGCTCACCGCGCGCCAGATGTTGACCCGCAGCTCCCGCTGCCAGAACGCGCTCATCCGGACGACGGCGTCGCGCACCGGTCCTTCGCGGCCGTCGAACTCGGCCGCCGCCGCGGTGAAGAAGCAGCCGCCGGGCAGCAGGTCGCGTTCCAGGTAGGAGATCCAGGCCTCCCCCGCCGCCCGGAGGTAGGGCAGGCCGCGCGGGACACCGCGGGCGCGTTCGGGCACCTCGCGGACGAACAGTTCGGCGGCGGCGTCGATCACGGCCAGCTGCAGGCTCTCTTTGGTGCCGAAATGGCCGATCACGCCCGCCTTGCTCATCCCCAGCTCGGCGGCGAGCCGCCCGATGGTCAGCCCCTCCAGGCCTTCGGCGGAGGCGAGCACCAGGCCGAGGTCGAGGATGCGCTGCCGGGTGTGGCGGGTCTCGGCGGCGGTCTTCCGGGGACTCATGAAACCACTATAGATTACGAACGATCGGTCGCTATATTGAGCCGGACCCCGTGAGGAGACCCAGATGCCCGCTTCCCGCATCACCGCGCTCGGCCACCACCAGCCCGCCCGCGTGCTGACCAACGCCGACCTCGAAGACATGGTCGACACGACCGACGAGTGGATCCGCCGCCGCACCGGCATCGCCACCCGGCACATCGCGGACGGCTCGGTCGCCGACCTGGCTACCGAAGCCGCCGCGAAGGCACTCGCCGGGGCCGGGCTCGACCCCGGCGAGATCGGCCTGGTCGTGGTCGCCACCTGCAGCGCGATCGACCGCTGCCCGTCGATCGCCGCCCAGGTCGCGGGCCGTCTCGGCATCCCGGCCGCGGTATGTTTCGACCTCAACAACGGATGCGCCGGCTTCTGCACCGCGCTCGCCGCCGCGGACCACGCCGTCCAAGCCGGTGCGGCCCGGCACGCGCTGGTCATCGGCGCGGAGAAGATGTCGGACATCACCGACTGGACCGACCGCAGCACCTGCGTCCTCCTCGGCGACGGCGCGGGTGCCGCAATCCTCAGCGCGGCGGACGCTCCGGCGGTCGGCCCGGTCGTCTGGGGCTCCGACCCGACGCGCCGGCAGCTGGTCCGGCTCGTGGACGAATGGCAGCCCGCGTTCGCGCAAGACGGCCAGTCGGTGTTCCGCTGGGCGACCCAGGAGCTGCCCGCCGTCGCGGCGGAAGCCTGCGCTCGCGCGGGCATCGCCACCACCGACCTCGCCGGGGTCGTCACCCATCAGGCGAATCTGCGGATCATCGAGGCGCTGACCGCCCGGCTCGAACTGCGCGAGGACGTGGTGATCGGCCGTGACGTGGTGGATTCCGGCAACACGTCGGCAGCGTCCGTCCCGCTCGCACTGTCCAAAATGGTCTCGCGCGGCGAGCTGCCGTCCGGCGGGCCGGTGCTGCTGTTCGCCTTCGGCGGCGGGCTCTCCTGGGCCGGACAGGTCGTGACCTGTCCGTGAAGGACCTGGGATCCGCTCGTTCTCGGCGAAAACGGTCCAGGTCAGCGTCCGGCACCGCATTCATTCCCGGGTGTCGGACCGCTGGCTCGCCGCCGTCGAGGGCTGGCTCTGGTACCCGCGCTGAATCGCCACGTGATCGGCCACGAACCTCGCGTCGTGCCAGACACCCCAAATGAAACTCGACCCGCGCCGCGCCAGCCACGGCAAGCCGATGAAGTACACGCCCGGCTCCACCGACACTCCGCGACGGTGCTTCGGCCGTCCGTTCTCGTCGAAGGCGTCCACCTGCAGCCAGCTGTAGTCGACGGCGAACCCCGTGGCCCAGACGATCGAGGTCACCCCGGCCGCGGCCAAATCCAGTTCCAGCAGCGGATCGGTGACGCACGCCGGGTCCGGGCCCAGGTCGCGGGCGGACGGTTCCTCGGGCAGGTCGAGGCCGTTGCGGGCCACGTAGGCGTCGGCTTCGTCAAGCAGGGCAAGGTAATTCTCGTCGCCCGCCGCGATGTTCTTCGCCAGGTCGGTCGCGAAGCTGAGCTTGCCTTCGGCATAGGCACCGGTCATGCCGACGAGCGTGATGCCGAGCCCGGCCAGTGCACGGAAGTCCACGGTGTGCCCGCCGCGAGCGCCGCTCACCGCGATGGTGACGTGTTCCGCTCCGGCGGGCGGCGTCTCGGCGTCCCACTTGCCCAGAACGCCCAGCCACCAGCAAAAGTCGCGGTCGCGGTAGCTGCGCGGCGGCCGGTCGTGCGGGCCGACGGACAGGTAGACCTCGCGTCCGGCGCGGCGGAGTTCCTCCGCGATCTGCACGCCTGACGAACCCGCGCCGACCACCAGCACCGCGCCTTCGGGAAGCTGCCCGGGGTTCCGGTACCCGCTGGAGTGCAACTGCACCGGTCCGGCATCGGCGGGCACGATCGGCGGGATCACCGGACGCTGGAACGGGCCCGTCGCGGCGATGACGTACCGGGCGTCGAGGGCGCCGTCCGAGGTTTCGACGCGGAATCCGGGCCTGCCCTCGTGCCGGCGCACGGACGTCACCTCCACTCCAGTGCGGACCGGAGCGGCGATTTTTTCCGCGTACGCCTCGAAATAGTTCGCGACCTGCTCCTTCGACGCGAACTCGCCGGGGGCCACGTCGGGGAATTCCAGGCCGGGGAACCGGTCGTGCCACGCCGGGCCGTTCGCGACGAGCGAGTCCCACCGTTCCGAGCGCCAGCGTTCGGCGATCCGGTTCCGTTCCAGGACGACGTGCGGCACGCCGCACTCGCTCAGGTGCTCGCTCATCGCCAGGCCGGCCTGTCCCCCGCCCACGACGAGGGCCTCCACCTGTTCGCTCGACATCCCAGACCTCCGCTCCGGCTCCGGCGCGGTTCAGCGCCGCCTCCCCGGATCCTCACGGCCCGCACTGCCCGTGTCCAACAGATGTTTCCGGCACTCAAGATCTGATTTCCCGATGCAGAGTGCATCGATCCAACAGATGCATTGGTCCGGAAACATCTACTGGACAGAACCTCGGCGGCGCGGTCAGGCTGAGGCGTCCGACGACCGCCGCACGGAAGGCCCCGCAGTGACTGTCCACCGTCGCATCCGCCCGTTCAACACGCGGGACACCTACCCGGAGCAGAACCTCGACAACGACCTGTGCCAGGCCGTCGTCGCCAACGGCACGGTCTACGTGCGCGGCCAGATCGGGCAGGACCTCGACACGAGCGAATCGGTCGGGATCGGCGACGTCGCCGCGCAGGCCGAACAGGCGATGGCGAACATCAAGATGCTGCTCGAAGAAGCGGGCAGCCGGATGGAGCATCTGGTCAAGCTCACCATCTACCTGGTCGACCCGCGCTACCGCGAGGCGGTCTACCGCACCGTCGGGCGCTGGACCAAGGGCGTGCACCCGATCTCGACCGGCGTGGTCGTGTCCGCGCTCGCCCGGCCGGAGTGGCTGTGCGAGATCGACGCCATCGCGGTGATCCCGGAGGAGGAAAAGTGACCTTTTCGATCGTCGCCCGCGACACGTCCGGCGGCACCGTCCGGTTCGGCATCGCGGCCAGCTCGTCCAGTCCGGCGGTCGTCGCCCGGGTCGCGCACTTGCGCCCGGGCCTCGGCGCCGCGGCCTCGCAGAACATCACCGACCCGCGGCTCGGCGGACGGCTGCTGGACCGGCTCGCCGAGCACGGCGACCCGGAGAAGGCGCTGGCCGAGGTCACGTCGGCGGCGGAGCACATCGAGTACCGGCAGCTGACCGTGCTCGGCCAGACCGGGCCCGGTTTCGCTTACAGCGGCTCGAAAACCCTCGGCACGCACGCGTCAGCGACAGCGGACGGCGTGGTCGTGGCGGGCAACATGCTGGCGGGCGACCACATTCCGCGGTCCATGGTGGACGCTTTCGCCGACTCGACGGGCGAGCTGGAACAGCGGCTCGTCGCGGCGATGCGGGCCGGGCTCGCGGCGGGCGGCGAGGAAGGCCCGGTGCGGTCGGCCGGGCTGGTCGTGGTGTCCGGGGCGGACTGGCCGGTTACCGATCTGCGCGTGGACTGGGCGGACGAGCCGATCGAGCAGCTCGCCGAGCTCCTCGACGTCTGGCTCCCCCAGCGCGACGACTACGTCACCCGCGGCCTGAACCCCGCGGCCGCGCCGTCCTACGGCGTGCCGGGAGACGAGTGATGGCCACGCCCAAAGCGGCCGCCCGCGCCGTGGTCGAGCGGCACGCCGCCGAGCTGATCCAGCTGTCCGAGCGCCTGCACGCGGATCCGGAAACCGCGTGGGAAGAGCATCGCGCGGCCGCCGCGGTGCCGGAACTGCTCGACCGGGCCGGGTTCGCGGTCACGGCGAAGTACCTCGGTCTGGACACCGCGTTCCACGCCAGCTTCGGCTCCGGGCCCAAGCGGATCGCGCTGTGCGCCGAGTACGACGCCCTGCCCGGCCTGGGCCACGCGTGCGGGCACAACCTCATCGCGGCCAGCTCAATCGGGGCCGCGCTGGGTCTCGCCCAAGTCGCCGACGACCTCGGGATCACCGTCGAGGTCTACGGAACCCCGGCGGAGGAGGGCGGTGGCGGGAAGATCGAGTTGCTGGAGCGCGGCGCTTTCGCGGGGGTCGACCTCGCGATGATGGTGCACCCGGCACCGGTCGACGTCGCCGAAGCGCGGCCGTTCGCCGTCAGCCACTCGAAGATCTCCTACACCGGCAAGTCCGCGCACGCGGCCGCGTATCCCGAAGCCGGGGTCAACGCCGCCGACGCGTTCACCGTCGCCCAGGTCGCGATCGGCCTTCTGCGGCAACAACTTCCGGCCTCGGCACGCGTGCACGGGATCGTGACGCACGCCGGGGACGCCCCCAACGCGATCCCCGAGCACGCGTCCGGCCGGTGGTACGTACGAGCCGAGACGCTGGCGGAACTGTCCGAATTGGAGCCACGCGTCATGCGGGCCTTCGAAGCCGGGGCACTCGCCACCGGTTGCGAGCTGAGCGTCGAGCCGGAGAGCAAGCCGTATGCCGAATTCTGCGCCGATGAACCGGCTTTGGCCGCCTATCGCGCCAACGCCCTCGAACTCGGCCGCGAGTTCGCGCCGGACGGCACGGCGTCGCGGATGAACCGCGCGTCCACCGACATGGGCAACGTCTCGCAGGTCGTGCCCGCGATTCATTCCTACATCGGCATCGGGTCGCTGCCCGCGATCAACCACCAGCGCGAATTCGCCGCGCACTGCGTCGGCGGCACCGCCGAGCGCGCCCTGCTCGACGGTGCCATCGCGCTGGCGTGGACCGGCGTCGACCGCACCCTCTGAACCTCCTGCACCGGGAAGGACACCGATGTCCAGCACCCGCTCCGAGCACGACATGCTCGGCGAAATCAGCGTGCCCGGCGACGTCTACTACGGCGCGCACACCGCCCGTGCGCTGGTCAACTTCCCCATCACCGGCGAAACCCTCGCCGACCGGCCGCATCTCGTCGCCGCGCTCGCCACCGTCAAGGAGGCCGCCGCGCGGGCCAACGCGGAGGTCGGGGCCCTCTCCCCGGAGCGAGCCGCGGCGATCGGGCAGGCGTGCGCGGAAATTCGGGGCGGTCGGCTGCACGACCAGTTCGTCGTCGACCTCATCCAGGGCGGTGCCGGGACGTCGACGAACATGAACGCCAACGAGGTCATCGCCAACCGCGCCCTGGAACTGCTCGGCCACGCCCGCGGCGAGTACACCAAACTGCATCCGCTCGACCACGTCAACCTCGGCCAGAGCACCAACGACGTCTACCCCACCGCGGTCAAACTCGCCCTCGACCGGCATCTCGCCGAACTGCTCGCCGCGCTCGCCGGGCTGCGGGAAGCCTTCGCGGACAAGGCGATCGAGTTCGCCGACGTCCTCAAGATGGGCCGCACCCAGCTGCAGGACGCCGTCCCGATGACGCTCGGCCAGGAGTTCGGCGCGTTCGCCGCTACGCTCGGCGAGGACGAACAGCGGCTCGCCGAAGCCCGGTTGCTGCTGCACGAGCTGAACCTCGGCGGCACCGCGATCGGCACTGGCCTCAACGCGCGTCCCGGATACCGCGAGCGGGCTGTCGCGCACCTGCGCGAGCTGACCGGCATCGCGACGCTCGTCTCCGCGCCCGACCTGATCGAAGCGACCCAGGACGTCGGCGTGTTCGTGCAGCTGTCCGGCGTGCTGAAACGCGTGGCGGTCAAAATGTCCAAGATCTGCAACGATCTCCGGTTGCTCTCGTCCGGGCCGCAGGCCGGGTTCGGCGAGATCGAACTGCCCGCCCGGCAGGCCGGGTCCTCGATCATGCCGGGCAAGGTCAACCCCGTCGTCCCGGAGACGGTCAACCAGATCGCCTTCGAAATCATCGGCCACGACGTGACGATCACGCTCGCCGCCGAGGGCGGGCAGCTCCAGCTCAACGCCTTCGAACCGATCATCGCGCGAGCGCTGACCGCCGGGCTCGACCACCTCACCGCCGGCGCCCGGGTGCTCGCCGAACACTGCGTACGCGGCATCACCGCGCGCAGGGAGCACCTCGCCGATCTCGTCGCCACCTCGACCGGATTGGTCACCGCGCTGAGCCCGGCGCTCGGCTACGAAACCGCGTGCGGGCTCGCCCTGGAAGCGCACCAAACCGGACGCCCCGCCTTGGAACTGGTGCGGGAACGGCGGTTGCTGACCGACGACCAGGTGGGTGCGCTGATCACCCCGCAGGCCCTCACCGGCGGGCCGTCCCGCACGTGAACACGGTGTTTCGCCGCCGTCAGCCCCTCGTATCGGCACAGCTCAGCGCTTCTGCATAACTCGAACCGATGCATTGCTTTGCTTATTACTTCTTGTTAGATGCCGTGGGCCGCTCTTAGCGTCCTCCCGGAGAACCGGTCCAAGGAGGCCATTCATGACCGCATCCGACGCCTCTCCGGCGCCCGACCTCGCCGAACAGAGCGCCGATCCCGCCACGTTGCGCCGCAGCGTCGCGGCCGGTGCCGTCGGCGTCTTCGTGCACTGGTTCGACTGGGCCGCTTACGCCTACCTCGCCGGCACCATCGCCTCGGTCTTCTTCCCGGCGGGCAACTCGACCGCGGGCCTGCTCGCGGTGTTCGGCGTCTTCGCGGTGTCGTTCGGGATCCGGCCGGTCGGCGCGCTGATCTTCGGGCCGCTGGGCGACAAGATCGGCCGCAAGCGCACACTGTCGGTGGTCATCTTCGTGATGTCCGGGGCCACGCTCGTGATCGGCCTGCTGCCGGGCTACTCGACGATCGGCATCGCGGCCCCGATCCTGCTGGTGCTGCTGCGCCTGTTGCAGGGCCTCGCCGCGGGCGGCGAATTCGGCAGCGCGGCGAGCTTCCTCGCCGAGTACGCGCCGCGGCGGCGGCGCGGGTTCGGCGTCAGCTGGCTGGAAGTCGGTTCGCTGCTGGGCTTCCTCGCCGGTTCGTTCGTGTTCCTGCTGCTGTCGATCGGCCTGACGAACGCGCAGCTGGCGTCGTGGGGCTGGCGCGTCCCGTTCCTGATCGCCGCGCCGCTGGGCATCATCGGGTTCGTCATCCGCAGCAAGATCGAGGACACGCCCGAGTACCGCGCCCTCGAAGCGACCGACAACGTGCCCCGCAGCCCGGTCCGGGAACTGTTCCGCCACAACAAGAAGCAGCTGCTCCAGGCGGCCGGGCTGATGACGATGATGCACGTGCCGTTCTACGCCGTGCTCACCTACCTGGTCACCTACGAGACCGACTACCTCGGCCACTCGTCCGGCAGCGCGGCGGCACTGTCCACGGTGATCTCGCTCGTCGGGCTGGTCCTCGTGCCGTTCTTCGGCCGCCTTTCCGACCGGGTCGGGCGACGGCCGGTCCTGATCGGCGCGGGCGCGGCGCTGTTCGTCTTCGCCATCCCCGCCTACCTGCTGATGCGCACCGGCCTCGTCGGCACCTGGATCGGCGGGCTCGCCCTCGGCGCCATCCTGGCGGCGATCCTCGGCACCTACGCGGTGTGGTCGGCGGAGATCTTCCCGACCCGCACCCGGCAAAGCGGACTGTCCATCGCGTACAACATCACCGCGGCGCTGTTCGCGGGCACCGTGCCGTACCTGATGACCGTCCTGATTTCCGCGACCGGCAGCACGCTCGTGCCCGGCCCGTACCTGATGGCCGCCGCGGCGGTCGGTCTCGTCGCCGCGTTCTCGATGCGCGAGACCGCCGGAACCCCGTTGCTGCACAAGGAAGACCTGGAGAACACCGAAGCCTGACTCCCTCCCTCGATTCACCAAAGGCGGTGAAGCGTGTCCGAACCCACCTTCGTCAACAGCGAATCCGGAAACCTGCGCCGGAATCTGCGCCGGATCGACTCGATCTTCCTCGCGATCGCGGCCATCATCTCGGTGGACACCATCGGCCAGATCGCGACCTCGGGGGCGGAGGCGGTCACCTGGACCGCCGTGCTCCTCGTGCTGTTCCTGTTCCCGTACGGCCTGGTCATGGCCGAACTGGGGAGCGCGTTCCCGGCGGAGGGCGGGCCGTTCGTCTGGCTGCGCCTCGCGTTCGGGAAGCTGCCCGCCGCGCTCGGCACGCTGCTGTACTGGATCACCAACCCGGTGTGGCTCGGCGGATCGATCACCTTCCTCGCGGCGGCGACCTGGCAGCAGTACCTCGTGCCGGCCTCGCCGGGCGGGTTCGCGGACTACGCGTTCAAGCTGGTTTTCATCTGGCTGGCGATCCTCGGCGCGGTGGTGAGCCTGCGGTACGGCAAGTGGTTCATCGCCGCCGGGGCCTTGCTGAAGGTCGGGCTCGTGGTGCTTTTCGCCGTCACCGCGGCGATCTACGCGGCGCGCAACGGCGTCCACGGCTCGCTGGCCTTCTCCCCCACCATCGGCGGATTCCTCGCCGTGGTCCCGGTTCTGATGTTCGCCCTCGTCGGGTTTGAGGCGCCCAACGGCGCCGCGGAGGAGATGCACAACCCGCGGCGCGATGTCCCGATCACGGTCGGCGTTTCCGGTCTCGTGTCGGCGTTGTGCTACCTGGTGCCGGTTTTCGGCATCGTCCTGGTGATGCCGCCGGACAAGATCAACGGGCTCGGCGGGTTCCTCGACGCGGTGCGCCAGGTGTTCTCCGTCTACGGCGGCGCTTCGGACGCGATGCTGACGCTCGCCGCCGTCGTGTTCATTTTCGTCCTGCTGAACCAGGGCTGCTCGTGGATGATCGCCTCGGACCGCATCCAGGCGATGGCCGCGGTCGACGGCGCATTCCCGCGGTGGTTCGGGGCGTTCCATCCGAAGCTCAACACGCCGTTGCGGGTCAACCTGCTCTCCGGCGTGGTCGCGACCGCGTTCACGGTGGTGGCGACGATCGTGCAGAGCAGTTCGGCCTCGGCGGTGTTCGCGGTGGTGCTCAACATCGCGGTGAGCACGCTGCTGCTGTCGTACCTGCTGATCTTCCCGACAATCCTGGTGCTGCGGCGGAAATACCCCGCGGCGGACCGCCCGTTCCGGGTTCCCGGCGGACGGATCGGGCTGTGGGTCAGCTCGGTGCTGATCTACGCGTGGATCCTGCTGGGCGCGTGGCAGACGGTGGTGCCTGGGGTGCTGGACCGCGCGCTCGGGGTGCCCTACGACTTCGAGGGCACCTGGGGCGTGTCGCGGCTGACCTTCGAGCTGTTCACCGCTGGCACCCTGGCGGTGCTGATCGGGTTCGGGTTCGTCGGCTACCTCGTCGCCCGCAGGCAACCCGCGCCGGTCGCGGAAGTCCCGCAACCGGCGTAGGAGTCAGACCTTCCGGCCCACCACACCGGCCACGCACCGGGCGGCGTCGCTCAGCGGCTTCAGCCTCGGACCGTCCTGCCACCACTCGTCCGCCACGGACAAGCCGGGCCCGTCCGTCCGGCTCGGCGGGAGCAGTTCGAGACCGGGCAGCATCGCCTCGATCTCCGCGCGGGTCCGGAACCGCCCAGCGCCCAGCGGTCCGGACACGAGGATCTCCTCGATCCGCTTCGCGACCGCGGTCAGCTCCGGCACCTCGGGGTCGTAGAAGTGCGCCATGGCGACGTACGAACCGGGCGCGAGTGCGTCGATGTACTCGCGCATCACCTCGACCGCGCCGTCGCCCTCGTAGTGGTGCATGGTGCCGATGTGCAGGAGCGCGACCGGCTCGGAGAAGTCGATGTACTCGCGCACGGTTTCGTGCCGCAGCACGGCCCGCGGCTCGAAGATGTCGGCCTCGACCATGTGCGTGAAGTCGTTGTCCTCCAGCAGCGCGCGGCCGTGCGCGAGCACCACCGGGTCGTTGTCGACGTACACCACGTGCGCGTCGCGGTGGTAGCGCTGGACGATCTGGTGGGTGTTCTCGGCGGTCGGCAGGCCGGAACCGCAGTCGAGGAACTGGCGGATGTCGGTCTGGCTCGCCAGCATGCGCAGCACGCGGTTGTGGAAACCGCGGTTGCCGCGGGCGATGTGCACCGCCTCCGGGACGGCCGTGCTGATCTTCTCCATCACCGCGCGGTCCACCTCGTAGTGGTGGCTCCCGCCGAGGAACCCGTCGTAGATCCGCGCGATGCTCGGGCGGTTCGGGTCCACCCCCACCGGCACCTGGCTGGGCGACAACGGGGACGACGAGCCGGTCATGGACACCTCGCGGAGCGGTCGGTCGGCAGTGACCTACTCAGAGTAGTACTGCCGCTCAGCCGTGCCAGCGGCGCGGCCCGTCGCCCCACTGCTCCATGTACGAGCTGACCGCCGAGCGGAACGCGTCTTCCATCGAGTCGTGGGACTGGTTCTGGCCGTCCTGCTGCGGGTTCTGCGTCGGCTGGACGCGCGGCGGCGCGGTCGTCGCGGGACGGCTGCTGGCCCGGATCACCGTGTCGCGCACCTGGTCGCTCGCCGGTGCCGGGGACGCGCTGAGCGTGCTCACCGCGGGCGGCGCGGACGACGTGGTGCGGACCGGAGCGGGCGGCGGCTGCACCGGCTGCGAGTCCGTCCCGCCGGACGCCGACGGCCACAACGCCCACGAGCCCAGCCCCGCGCACACCACCACCGCGGCGCCGGCGAAGAGGCCGTAGCGCGGCTTTCGCTGGGCGGGCGGCGCGGTCTCGGCGGCCAGCGCGGGCGGGTCGGCGACGGGCGCCGGGCCGCGTTTGGCGAGCTGTTCGGCCGGGGAGCCGGTCGAAACGTCGAGGACCCCGCCGAACGCCGAGGTCGGTTCGTCGGCGCTGTCGGCCCGGCGGCGCACCAGCGGCGGGGGTTCGCTGCCGTCGATCCGGGGCATCGGCGCCGTCTCGGACAGCCGCACGAGATTCGCGACCGACTCGAGGTCGCTGCCGGACTCCGGGTTCCCCATCCAGACCTCCACCCCTCCGGGGCCGCGCGTCCGCGGCGCTTCCGGCGCGCCAGATCCTAGGGACCCCCGGTCCGCGCTGTAAACCCGGCTCGGGCGTGATCCAGTACGCTCGACGGGTTTCCGGCCCGGGGAGGAGGCCCGCGATGCGGCCGTTTTCGGTCGAACCCGACGCGACCGGCATGCTCGACGCCGGCGACGGACAGCAGATCTACTGGGACGCCAGCGGCTCCGGCAAGCCGGTGCTGTGCGTGCACGGCGGCCCCGGCGGAGGCGGCGGCAGCTTCGGCCGCAGCGGCTTCGACCCGGAGAAGTTCCGCGTCGTGGTGTTCGACCAGCGCGGCTGCGGACGGAGCACGCCGAGCGTCGCGGACCCGGCGGTGAGCCTGGAGCACCAGACCCTCGACCGCCTGATCGCCGACATGGAGCGGCTGCGCGTCCACCTCGGCTTCGAGAACTGGCTGCTCTACGCCGGTTCCTGGGGCGCGACGCTCGCGCTGGCCTACGCGCAGCGGCATCCGGAACGGGTCAGCGGCATCGTGCTGGTCGCCGCGTTCACCTCGTCGCCGGACGAGATCGACTGGCTCTACCGCGACGTCCGGCGGCTGCTGCCCGCGCAATGGGAAGCGTTCCGGGCAGGCGCGCCCGACCCGGACGGAGACCTCCTCGCCGGGTACGCGCAGCTCCTCGCCAGCCCGGACCGCGCGGTGCAGCTCCGCGCCGCCCGCGATTGGTGCGCCTGGGAAGACGCGGTGATCTCGCACGAATGGGTCGGCGGACGAACCGGCCAGTTCAGCGCGGGCCCGGACGACGAACTGATCACGCTCGCCCGCCTCTGCGCGCACTACTACCGCCACCACGCCTGGCTCGAGGACGATCAGCTGCTGCGCGACATCCACCTGCTGCACGGCATCCCGGCGGTGCTGATCCACGGACGCGCCGACCTCAGCGCACCGCTGCGGAAAGCGTGGCAGCTCGCCCAGGCATGGCCGGACGCCGAACTCGTCGTGATCGACGACGCGGGGCACACTGGCAGCCCGTCGATGGGAACGGCAGTACTGGAAGCGATCACCCGCTTCGAGGACCGCTAAGCCAGCACGCGATACCGCAGCCTCGTCCCCCGCTGCGCCAGCAACTCCAACCGCACCGGCGGGCCCGGCCGTTCGAACAACCGCACCCCGCCGCCGAGCAGCACTGGCATCACCACCACCACGACCTCGTCCAGCAGGCCAGCCTCCAGGCAAGCCCGCCCGACCGAAGCGCCCAGCACGTTCACCGTCTTCTCCCCCGCCGCCGCCCGCGCCGTCGCGACACCTTCCTCCAGCGAGGAGCAGAACGTCACCCCGGGCACCGCTGGCGCGTCAGCCCGGGTCAAGACCACCTGCGGCCCGTCCCAGCCGCCGCCGAAAGCCTTGCCTTCGCCCTCAGTGCCGCGATACGGGTCGTCGCCGGAGAACGTCCGGCGGCCGACCAGCAGCGCGCCGACCTCCGCGGCCAAGTCGTCGGCGGCGTCCCCGGTGTACGGCGCGAGCCATCCCATGTCCCCGCCGGGCCCGGCGATGAACCCGTCCAGCGACATCGCGGCGGAGTACAGCAGCTTTCCCATCTCAGCCCCTTCCGTTTGCCGTACCGACTCCCGGAAGGGCCGAAACTCATCGGTCAGCCGGACAGCGCGCGCCAAGCCTCCCGGCGTTCCCGCTGCCGTTCCGGATCCGCCACCGGAGCCGCCGCGACCAATCGGCGCGTGTAGTCCTCCCGCGGCGAGCCCAGCACCGACGCCACCGGGCCCTCCTCGACCACCTTGCCGTGGTGCAGCACGACGACCCGGTCCGCGACCCGCTCCACCACCGCCAGGTCGTGGCTGATGAACAGGCACGCGAAGGCCAGTTCCCGCTGCAAGTCCGCCAGCAGGTCCAGCACCGAGGCCTGCACCGAGACGTCCAGCGCGCTCGTCGGCTCGTCCGCGATCAGCAGCCGCGGCCGCAGCGCCAGCGCCCGCGCGATCCCGACCCGCTGCCGCTGCCCGCCGGACAGTTCGTGCGGGTACCGGTTGCTCCAGCCCGGGTCCAGGCGCACGGCGGCGAGCAGTTCCGCGACCCGTTCCCGGTGCTCGCCGCGTTCGCCGTGCACCACCAGGGGTTCGGCGATGCTCGCACCGATCGTCGCGCGCGGGTTGAGCGCGGAGGCCGGGTTCTGGAACACGATCCCGATCTGCCGCCGGATCTCCCGCCGCTGCCGGGCCGACGCGCGCGCGACGTCCACGCCGTCGATCCGCACGGAGCCCGCCGAGGGAGCGACCAGACCGGTCAGCACGGACGAGATCGTGCTCTTGCCGGAACCGGATTCGCCGACGAGACCGAGCACCTCGTCGGTCCCGATCGTCAGCGACACGCCGTCGACCGCGCGCACCGGCGGGGCGCCGCCGCCGACCCGGTAGGTCACCGCGAGATCCTCCACCGACACCAGCGGAGCCGACGCCGGCCGCACCGCACCGCCGGGCGCGGAACCCAGCGACAGCACCGAATCCAGCAGCTCCCGCGTGTAGTCGGCTTGCGGCGAGGCGAACAGCCCGGCCGCGGTGTTCTGCTCGACGACCCGGCCCTCGCGCAGCACCACAACCCGGTCCGCGACGTCCGCGACCACGCCCATGTCGTGCGTCACCAGCAGGATCGCCGTGCCGAGCCGGTCCCGCAGCGACCGCAGCAGCTGCAGGATCCCGGCTTGCACGGTGACGTCCAGCGCGGTCGTCGGCTCGTCCGCGACCAGTAATTTCGGGTCGTGGATCAGCGCGATCGCGATGACCACCCGCTGCAGCTGCCCGCCGGACAGCTCGTGCGGGTACGCCCGCAGCACGCGCCGCGCGTCCAGTTCCACGAGCTCCAGCAGTTCCCGGGCCCGCTCGCGCGCCGCGGCCCGCGACACCTTCCGGTGCGCCCGGACCGCGTCCACGAGCTGCGTGCCGATCCGGAACACCGGGTTCAGCGCGCTCATCGGCTCCTGGAACACCATGCCGATCTCGCCGCCGCGCACCGCGCGCAGCGCCGGACCGTCCACTGTGTACAGATCGCGGCCGTCGAGCACCGCGGAGCCGGTGACCGTCGCGGTGTCCGGCAGCAGGCCGAGCAGCGACAGCGCGGTGACCGACTTGCCGGAACCGGATTCCCCGACGAGGGCGACGACCTCGCCGGGGCGCACATCGAATGTCACCTCCCGCACCGCTTCGGCGGAACCGAACCGGACGGAGACGTCGCGCAGGGAAAGCAGCTGCTCGGACACGGGATTACTTCGCCAGGCCCATCTGGAGGTAGTTCGGGTACGCGGGGAACGCGCCGATCGCGAAATTGCCGACCTTCGCGCCGTGCAGGAACGAGTTGCGCGTGTAGATCAGCGGGACCACCGGCGAGTCCTGCATGATCCGCTTGTCGGCCTTCGCCCACAGCTTCCCGGCCGCGGCCGGGTCGACCGTGCCCTGTGCCTGCGTG
This sequence comes from Amycolatopsis sp. Poz14, assembly GCF_006704225.1. NCBI lineage: Bacteria > Bacillati > Actinomycetota > Actinomycetes > Pseudonocardiales > Pseudonocardiaceae > Amycolatopsis > Amycolatopsis sp. Poz14. The sequence continues at coordinate 5,238,324 of NZ_JACLHD010000001.1, read as the reverse complement.
ATCAGCGCGTCCACCTCGGGCACCGAATAGCGCGACTCGTTGTACCCGCCGTTGCCGATCTCCGACGTGCCGAACAGCGGCTCGATGTTCGCGTTGGCGCTCGGGAAGTCCGGCTGCCACGAACCCAGCGTCAGGTCGTAGTTGCCGTCGTTGCCGGTGACCAGCGTGGTCCACGCCTCGTCGTCGAGCGGGCGCAGCTTCGCGCGGATGCCCGCCCGTTGCAGCGCGGCCTGGATCGCCTGCGCCTTGTCCGCCTCGTTGTTGGCCGTCGACACCGGGAAGTCCAGGTTGTCGATGCCGTTCGGGAAACCCGCTTCGGCGAGCAGCTGCTTCGCCTTCGCCACGTCACCGTTCGGCGGGGCCGGGTAGAGGTCGTACACCTCGCGCCCGGCGATGCCCTCGGTGATCAGCGTCGTCGCGATCGGACCGGCCAGGTCCGCGCTGCCCGCGGCGGCGACCTGGTAGGCGGTCTTGTCCACGGCGTACTGGAACGCCTGGCGCACCTTGGGATTCGCCAGCGGGCCGCGCTTGGTGTTCAGCGCGAGATAGGCCAGCGCGCCCGACTTCGACGTGACGAGCTGGTTCTTCGCCGCCGGGTTCGTGCGGATCTGCGCCAGCTGCGCCGGGTTCACGAACGACGAGCCGAACGCGAACGCGTCGTTGCCCTGGCTGGCCAGCAGCCGCTTCGCGACGACGCCGGTGTCCTGGCCCATCTGGATCACCACCGAGTCCGGCAGGCCGGTGCGCGCGAGGTCGGTCTTGGCGTCCCAGTTCGGGTTCCGGACGAACTTGACCTGCACGCCCTTCTGGTACGTCTCGACCTGGTACGGGCCGGACGCGACCGGCTTCGTGTCGTAGGTCGCGTCGGTGCCCTTGCCCTTCGGCACCGGCGCGAACGCGGGCATGCTCGCGATCCACGGCCAGTCGCCGTACGGGCGGGCCAGGCGGAACACGATCGTCTTCGGGTCCGGCGTCTCGATCGACGCCAGTTCGCCGCCCTTGAACGGGCCCTTGTAGCCGGGGCCGCCGGCGAGCAGGTTCTTGTGGTAGCCCAGTCCGCCGGAGAACGCCGAGTCGAACGACCGCTCGATGCCGTACTTGATCTCGGCGCTGGTGATCGGCGTGCCGTCGGCCATCTTCAGGCCGTCCTTGAGCGTGTAGGTCCAGGTCTTGCCGTCCGCGCTCGCCCGGCCGGTGTCGGTGGCGAGGTCCGGGACCACGGTCGCCGGGCCGTCCCCGGCGGTCTTCCACGCGGTGAGCCTGCGGTGGACCAGGCTGATCGTGGTGATCGCCAGGTTCTGGCTCTTCGCCGGGTCGAGGTGCTGCGAGGTGGTGTCGCTGAGGATGTACAGCGTGCCGCCGGACGAAACCGCGACCGCTCCCCCGCCGCCGGACTGCTCGTTCGCGTTGCACGCGGCGAGGAACGCCCCTGCCCCGGTGACCGTGGCGGTGATGCCGAGCGCCTTCAGGAAGTCCCTGCGATCCATGGTTTTTCCGTTCCCTTTCTCACGAACCGAGCCGAGCGCGGGGGTCGAGGACCCCGTAGAGCACGTCCACCGCGAAGTTCGCGAGGACGACGAAGAAGGCGGCGAACAGGCTGACGCCCATCAGCACCGGCAGGTCCACCTGGTGCACGGCGTCGACGAGCAGCCCGCCGAGCCCGGGCAGCGCGAACACCCGCTCGGTGATCACCGCGCCGCCGAGCAGCGCGCCGAGGTCGACCGCGAACACCGTCACCACCGGCAGCAACACGTTGCGCAGCGCGTATTTCCCGACGACCGTCCGCTCCGGCAGGCCGACCGCCCGCGCGGTGCGGATGAAGTCCTCGCCCATGATTTCGAGCATCTGCCCGCGCGAGAGCCGGGCGTACACCGCGGCGTTGATGAACGCCAGCACCAGCCACGGCAGCACGAGGTGCCACGCCCAGTCGACCGGGCTTTGCGCGAACGTCACGTAGCCGCTCACCGGCACCACGTCGAGCGTGAAGCCGAACAGCAGGATTCCCAGCAGCCCCACCAGGTACGCGGGCGCGGACACCCCGGCGAGCGTCACCGTCATCGCGGCCCGGTCGGCGAACTTCCCGCGCCGCAGCGCGGAGAACACCCCGGTCGCGACCCCGGCGATCAGCCAGATCACCGACGCGCCGATGGCCAGCGAGACGGTGATCGGCAGCCGGTCGCCGATCAGCGTCAGCACCGGTTCGCTCTGCTGGAACGAATAGCCGAAGCAGGGCGCGGAGCAGACGATCGCCGTCACGCCGGCGCCGAAGGTGCGGCCGGTGAAGATGCCGCCGAGGAAGTCGAAGTACTGCTGGATCCACGGCTTGTCGAAGCCCATGAACTCCCGCGCCAGCGCCAGGTTCTCCGGCGTGCACGGCTTGCCGCAGGACATGTACGCCGGGTCGGTGGGCAGCAGGTAGAACACCGCGAAGGTGCCGAAGCTGACCACGAGCAGCACGCCGAGCATGCCCAGCAGGCGGATGCCCACGAAACGCAGGGTGCGGTTCACCGGCGCACCGCCGTCTTCGGGTCGAGGGCGTCGCGCAGCCCGTCGCCGAGCATGTTGAACGCGAGCGTCGCGACGAACAGCGCGGCGCCGGGGAAAATGAGGAACATCGGATCGGTCTGCACCCAGTTGATCGCGTCGCTGATGGAACGGCCCCAGCTCGGCGTGGGCGGCGGGATGCCGACGCCGAGGAACGACAGCGCGGCTTCCAGCCCGATGTTGGCCGGGATGCTCACCGTCGCCAGCACGATGATCGGCGCCCACAGGTTCGGCAGCAGTTCGCGGCGGAAGACGTGCACGCCGCCCGCGCCGAGCGCCCGGGCCGCCTTGACGAAGTCGCGGTTGCGCAGGCTCAGCGTCTGCGCGCGGACCACCCGGGCCACCCGCGGCCAGCCGAACAGCCCGATCACCGCGATCAGCAGCAGCGGCCGCGGGATCGACTGCGGGGCGACCGCGCCGAGCGCGATCATGAAGATCAGCTGCGGGAACCCGAGCAGCACGTCGGTCACCCGGCTCACCGCGGTGTCCCACCAGCCGCCGAGGTACCCGGCGCTCGCCCCGAGCAGCACGCCCAGCAGCATCGACACCGCGGTCGCGGCGAGCCCGATCAGGAACGACGTGCGCGCGCCGTACGCGACGACCGCGAAGAGGTCCCGTCCGGTCAGCGGTTCGACGCCGAACCAGTGGCTGCCGCTGATGCCGCCGAGGAATCCCGCGCCGGTGCCGTCGGCCGGATTGAGCAGGTCGGTGTGGTACGTGTACGGATCCTGGCCCTCGATCAGGGCGAGCAGAGGAGCCGCGAGAGCGGTGACGATCACCAGCACGATGACGACCGCGCTGGCTTGCGCCCAGCGGTCGTGCCGCAACGCGCGCCACAGGTTCCGGGAGGCCGGAGCGGCCGCCGGGACCCCGGCGCCGCCCGGCGACAGGATGTCGGACAACGGTTCCCTATGCAGATCAGCGTTACTTGACGACGTGACAGTAAAGAACCCGAAGGAAATTCACCACGACGGCGGTGCCCTTCCCGGATCGTGAGACGCCGGCAAGATCGCACCTCCCCCGGGAATACGTGGTGTTCGCGCAGGTCACCGGCGGTCGCGCGGCCCGGGCCAGTGTGCCGTGCGGACACCTGTCCGGCCAGCCTTGTTGTCACCCGTTCGGACGCAGTCTCGGGACGGTCGGCTGACTCCGTTTGTGCCGCCGCCCGCCCGGCACTGGACTGGGCGCACGTAGCCAGTCTCCTGTGGACGGAAGGACCCGCCGATGTCTCGCTGCTCGCGCAAGCTGGCCGGAGTGCTCGTTTTCGCGGCCGTCTTGCTGGTCAGCCCGCCCGCCTCGGCGGCCGGTGCGGCAGTGAACGGCGGCGACGCGATGTACACCGTCTCGCCGGGCCCTGGGCGCGAGCCCTACTACTGCTCGGCCGGGTTCGCGATCCTGGTCAAGGACGTCCGTTACCTCCTCACCGCGGGGCACTGCACCGAGCACGGGCTCGACTGGAAAGACATCGGGCGCAATGTGGACAGCCACTTCCCGGTGACCGACTACGGCCGCGTCGAGGACCGCTCCGGTTCCGGGCACAGCCAGGTCGATCTGTACAACGGCAGCACCCAGCGGATCCTGCGCGCAGGCACCCCGCAGGTGGGGCAACTGGTGTGCAAGAGCGGCATGACCACGAAGAAGACGTGCGGAAAGGTCCTGGGCCTCAACCAGACCGTGAACTTCGGCGACGGCAAGCAGGTCGTCGGGACGATCGCCACGGACATCCCGGTCGGGGCCGGCGACAGCGGCGGCCCGTTGTTCCACGCCGGGGTCGGGTACGGGGTGCTGTCCGGCGGGAACAACCAGGTCAGCTTCTTCCAGCCGTTGCCTCCTGTGCTCGCCGCCTACGGAGCAACGCTCGCCTGAGCGCGCTGTGCGTCACGCGCTCGGAGCCTCCCCTGGGATCCCCGCGCGGACCTGCCGGTACAGCCGCGGGACCGTCGGCGCGGGCAGCGCCGACAGCCTCCGAGGGCTGGCGGATCCGGTCGCGGCCAGATCGCACAAGACGTGGTAAAGGTGGCTCAGCGCGCGCAAAGCCGGGTCTTTCGCCCGCTCTCCGGCGGCAGCCGGGGTATACGCGAACAGGGCCACGTCGGCGCGCGCCAGCGGGCCCTCCGCGGCCGGTCGACCCGTTCCCGGCGGAGCCGCGGTCAATTCCTCGACCGCCTCGGCGAGCGCGGTGCACGCCGCCACCGGGCCTTCGGGATGCCGAGTGCACGAACCGGGCGACCGCATCGCGACCGCGAGCGCCCTGCCGTGCGTGGTCAGCGCGGCGTAGAGCGACAACCGGTGCCGCAACCGGGGCGAGGTCGTGCCGCCGAGCACCGGGCGGGTCAGCGGGCGCGCGACCAGTGCGAGCTGGTACAGCCGGTGGTCGAGATCGCGGGCGAGGGCGTCGAAGTCCGCCTCTGCGCCGGGTTTCCGCTCGAGCCGCGCCGCGGCGGCGGTCAGCACCTCGTGCAGCGCGCCGAGGAGGTTGTTCCGCACCGTGCGCACGGTGTCCCGAGTGGACAATGGGGTCACGAGCAGCGCGACCAGCAGGCCGACCGCCGCGCCGATCGCGGTTTCCTCCAGCCGCAGCAGGAGCAGGCCGGGCGAGAACTCGTGCAGCACGCTGTAGAGCTGGCCGACCATGATGGTCACGAAGAAGATCATGTACGCGTACGACAGGCGGATCAGGTAGAAGCCGAAGAACATGCTCGCGCAGATGGTCGCCAGCACCGCCGCGGCGTTGCCCGCGGTCAGCGCGGCCAGGCCGATCGACGCGGCGAGTCCCACGAACGTGCCGAGCACCCGGTTGAAGCCCTTGAGGAAGGTTTCGGTGCGGGTGGCGGTGCCGGTGAACATGACGAACGCGGCCAGCACCGCCCAGTAGTAGCGGGCGTCGGACAACTGCTTGCCCGCCAGGATCGCCAGCGCGCCGGCGATCGCGCCCTGCACCGCCTGCCTGCTCACGAAATCGAGGCGGGACAACGGGTTCCACCCGGCGTGCCGGGCTGGGACCTCGCCCGCGGCCGCCGCCGAACCCGGCAGCGCGCCGAAGACCAGGCCCACCGCCGGCTGGAAATCGTCGACGGGTTCGGCCCCGGTCGCACCGGGCCGCCGCGCCCGTTCGAGCACTGAGGCAAGTTCGAGCGCGGCCGCCGCGAAGTGCCGGGCGGGCCACCACCCGCCCGCCGTGCCGCCCGTCCGCTCCGCCAGCGCGGCCAGCCGGTACGCGACCTGCGCCGCACCCCGGTCGTCGTGCCGGGCCAGCCGGTCGGACACCTCCGCCGCCAGCACGGTCAGTCCGGAACCGCTGTCGACGAGCGCGCACGCGGAGGTCGCCAGCTGGTCGAGCAGATGGTGCGCGTCGACCATCGCGCGCCGGAGCGCGGCCGCCGAGAAACCTTCCGGCACCGCACCGGGTTGTGCCGACCACGCCTCGATCATCAGTGCCGCTTCGGCGATCCGCGCCTGCCGCCGCTGCACTCGCCGTCGGAGCCGCGCGTCCTGATGCGGGTCCGGGCTGCTCAGCAGATCCGCGCAGGACCGGGCGAGCGCCCGGCCCCGTGCGTCGAACGCGCGCACCACCTGGCCGAGCGTGCGTTTCGGGCTGGTGCGCAGCACCGTCAGCGACAACAGCAGCACCCACGCCGACGCCACCACCACGGCGAGCAGCAGCGAAGGCAGCGTCGCGACGCTGGCGTGCAGGAACGACGCGAAGAAATAGCCCATCCAGGCCATGAAGCCGTAAAAGAAGAAAACCGGCCCGAACCGGCGGACGAACACCGCCAGGAACATCACCACGACGAAGACGACGAGCATCAGGTCCGGATGCGCGCCGACCGCGGCTCCCGGCGCCATCCCGGCCCCGAACGCGACCGGGAAGAACACCGCGGTCTTCACCTTGGTCCAGGCGGGCGAGTCGCCGAGGGCCATCGACCCCATCATCGCGACCACCGCGCCGAGCAGCATCCCGACCAGCGCGCCCTTCGGATCCGCGCCGGTGAGATGCGCCAGCAGGTACTCCACCCCCAACGCGGTGCCCATCGACACGGTCGCCGCGAGCGCCGAGCGCAACCGGCTCAGCCCCGGGTCCGAGGCGGCCACCCGGTCCCGGATCTCCGTTGCCCTGGGCAGCATCCACCCCGCCTTCCCGTCCTCGTGCGCGATCACCGGTATGATACCGATATTTCCGCGACGCCTCTTCGGCTCATCGGAGGACCCGGGCCATGGACCAGCCCCCCGAACCGCTCGACGTGCTGGAACGCGCCACCGCGGTGCTGGTGCGCAACTTCGAGATGCTGCGCCGCCGCACCGACGTCTACGCCGAACTGGACCAGGCCGAGTACCTGATCCTGCGCACGCTCGACGACCTGGGCCCCGCCGACATCGGCACCCTGGCCGGCGCGCTGGGCCTCGACCCGTCCACCGCCGGACGGCAGGTCTCGGCCCTGCTCCGCAAGGAACTGGCCGAACGCAACCCCGTCAGCGACGACCGCAGACGCTGCGTCATCACCCCGACCGACCACGGCCGCGACCTCATGCACCGCACCCGGGCCCGGCGGCGATCCACCGTCGGGGAACTGCTGGGCGACTGGACGCCTGGCGAACTCGACACCTTCGCCGAACTGCTGACCCGCTACAACAACGCCGTCACCCGCCGCTACCTCAGCGACTGACCTCGCCGGACGACCGGCCCAACGCAATCGCGCAACCGCCGAGCGACCGGACACCCGGCGAACTCGACGCCTTCGCCGGGCTGCTGACCCGCTACAACAACGCCGTCACCCGCCGCTACCTCGCCGACTGACCTCGCCGGTCAGCTGCGCGGCACCCTCGAGGTCGATCCAGAACCGGTCCTCGCCCCGCTTCCGACCATCTGGCACGCCGCCGTTCGAGAGGATCACCCGGCGCGAGGGTTCGTTGTCCTCGGCGCAGGTCAGCAGGACGCGGTCCAGACCGAGGCCGCGGCATTCCGCGAGCCCGGCGGCCAGCATCCGCGTGGCATGGCCCTGCCGCCGCCACGGGGGCACCACGTGATACCCGATGTGCCCGCCCGCTTCGGCGAGTTCGGCGGTGAGTTCGTGCCGGACCACCAGGGTGCCCAGGTAGTACTCGCCGGAGACGTACCAGAAGATCGTGGACGGCACTCCCCACCGCTGCCGCACTCCGCGCCGGGCGGCGACGAACCCGGCGAAGTCGTCGCTCGCCTCGTCCAGCCATTCGGTCGGACGGCCTTCGAGCAAGCAGTCAGCCTGCTCTCCGACGAGGTACGACGTCCGCACCGCAGTCGTGGGCAAGACGAGACGGGGCGGTTCGACGAGACGGATCATCGGGCCAGTCTTCCTGCCGGAAGCCCGCCGCACAGCTCATTTTCGCGTCCGGGCGTCACGCCTTTGCGAGGTCCGCGTGCCCTTCCCGCAGCGCGCGCTTCACGATCTTCCCGCTCGGGTTCTTCGGCAGCGCGTCCACGAACACCACGTACTTCGGGCACTTGTACCCGGCCAGGTGCTGCCGGGCGTGCGCGAGCACCTCGTCCTCGGTGAGCGTGACGCCCTCGCGCGGCACAATCGCCGCGGTGACCGCTTCGATCCAGTGCGGGTGCGCGACGCCGAACACCGCGACCTCGGCGATCCCGTCGAGCAGGTACAGCGCTTCCTCGACCTCGCGGCTCGCGACGTTCTCGCCGCCGGTCTTGATCATGTCCTTCTTCCGGTCCACCACCGAGAGATAGCCCTCTTCGTCCAGCACGCCGAGGTCGCCCGAGTGGAACCAGCCGCCCTCGAAGGCCGCCGCGGTTTTCTCCTCGTCCTCGTAGTAGCCGAGCGTCGCGTGCGGGCTGCGGTGCACGATCTCGCCGACCTCGCCGGGCGGCAGTTCGCGGCCGTCCTCGCCGACGATCCGGGTTTCGACGTTGATGGACGCCCGGCCCGCCGAACCCGCTTTCGCGAGTTGTTCGTGCGGGCGCAGGATCGTGGCGAGCGGGGCCATCTCGGTCTGGCCGTAGAAGTTCCACAGCTGCACGTCCGGCAGGCGGCGCGCGAGTTCGCGCAGCACCTCGGCGGGCATCGGCGACGCGCCGTAGTAGCCCTTCCGCAGGCTCGACAGGTCGGTCGTGTCGAACGCCGGGTGGCGCAGCAGCGAGATCCACACCGTCGGCGGCGCGAACAGCTTCGTCGCGCGTTCCCGTTCCACCGCGGCCAGCAGCGCCGCCGGGTCCGGGCCGGGCAGGATCACGCTCGTCGCGCCCAGGTAGACGTCGACCGACAGGAAACAGTCCAGCTGCGCACAGTGGTAGAGCGGCAGCGAATGCACCTCGATGTCGTCGCCGGTCATGCTGCCGTCGATCGCGCACGAGACGTATTGGGCGATCAGCGAACGGCTCGACAGCAGCACGCCCTTCGGCCGCGATTCGGTGCCTGAGGTGTACATCAGCCGCAGCGGGTCGTCGTCCGCCACCAGCACCGCGGGCGCGGTTTCGTCGCCGGGCTCGTCGATCCAGTCCGCGATGCTCTCCCATTCGCCGCCGCTGCCGCCGATCCGGGCCCGCAGCGCGTCGGTGCGGCCGGAGCGCTTCAACGCCTCCGCGGCGGTGTCGAGCAAGGCGTCCTCGGCGATCAGCCCGGACACTCCGGCGTGGCCGAGGATGAACGCGACCTCCTCCGCGCCGAGCATGAAGTTCACCGGCACCAGCACCACGCCCAGTTTGGCCGTGGCGAACACGAGCACCGCGTACTCCCAGCAGTTGCGGCTGAGCAGCGCGAGCCGGTCGCCCTTCGCGAGGCCGCGCTCGGCGAGCCGGTGCGCGCAGCGGTTGACCGCCGCGTCGAACTCGCGGTAGGTCGCGCGGCGCTCGCCGGAGACGATCGCGAGCTTGTCCGGCAGGCGCAACGCGGTGCGCCGCAGGAGATCCCCGACGGAATGCTGGCGGGCGTGCTGGATCGCTTCCGCCGTTTCGGCGCTGAACGGGCTCGGCATAGCGGGAGTCTCATCCACCGGCGCGGCGCGCGCAAGCAGGACCGGCGGCGGCCCTCGGTAGGCTCTCCGGCACCACCCGGGGAGGGGCGCGTGGACGAGACCGAAGCACCGACGCTCGACCGGCCGGACATCACCGGCCGGCTGCCCCGGTACCGGCTCGTCCGCCAGCTAGCGCGCACCCGGATGAGCGAGGTCTTCGAGGCGGCCGACACGACGGACGGGCGCGCGGTGGCGCTCAAGGTGGTCGGCCCGGAGTTCATGGCGGTGCCCGGATTCCGCACCCGGTTCGAGCGCGAAACCCGGATCGCGCGCGAGCTCGAGCACCCGAACATCGTCCCGGTGCTGGACGCCGGGTTCACCGAAGACGGCTACCTCGGCTACCTCGCGATGGAGTACGTGCGGGGCACGAACCTCGCGCGGACGCTCGCCGACCGGGGTCCGCTGTCGTTCAAGGAGACTCTCGGCATCGGCCGCGAGATCGCCGCCGCCCTCGACGCGGCGCACGACCGGCGGCTCGTGCACCGGGACGTCAAACCCGGCAACATCCTGCTCGACGCCGACGGCCGCGCGTACCTGTGCGACTTCGGCATCGCCCGCCAGCTAGACCTCACGCAGCTCACCGCGACCGGCGCGTTCCTCGGCACCGTCGGCTACGCCGCGCCCGAACAACGCCAGGGCAAACCGGCCGGACCGGCGGCGGACGTGTACTCGCTCGCCTGCGTGCTCTGCGAATGCCTGGCCGGCGCTCCCCCGGGCCACCACGCCGAACTCGGCCACCCCGGCGTGCGCGCGCTTCGCCGGTCGCTCAGCACCGATCCGGCCGCCCGGCATCCGACCTGCACCGCGCTGGTCGACGATCTGGTCGCCGCTGAACGCTGGGACCGGCGGCGCCGGTGGCTGCTGCGCGCGGGAGTCCCGGCGGTCGCCGCGGCCGGGCTGCTCGTCGCCTCGCTGACCACCGGTGCCCTGTCCGGGGTGGACGACACCACGCTCGCCCGGATGCCCGCCGCTTTGCGGACCGACTGCGCGACCGCGGACACACCCGTCTCCGGCGCGACCGCGACGATCACCTGTCACGACCCGTCCGGCCGCGCCGCGACGACCGCGCTGTACGCCGACCAGAAACAAGCCGCCGACGCCTACTCCGCCTTGCTGTCCCGCGTCGGCGAGACGGCCGGGCAAGGAGACTGCGCCGTCGCTTCGGGGGCCGAACATCGTTACCCGGCAACCGGCCCCGCCCTCGGCCGCGTGTTCTGCCATGCCGGAGGCGGACAGTCCATGGTGGTCTGGAAGGACGACGCCGCCCGCGCAGTCACCACTGCCACGGCTTCGGCGAACGACGACGCCGCCCTGCGCGCCGCCTGGGTCGGCTGGACCGGGGCACCGGCATTCCCGACCCCGGACGAAACCGCCCTCGCCGAGATCGCCGCCGGGAACAAATGCCACCGCGCGGCACCAGCGGATCTCGGCAACTACCCCGGAGCCATCGCCGGAATCACCTGCACACCACGCGGGACCGGCGCCCGCGACGTGTCCTACTACCGTTTCCCCGACACCCGGACGCTGCGCGCCAGCTTCGACGGTCTCGTCACCGCCGCGAAGGCGCCGAGCGGGAAACCCTGTCCGGGCGCGTCGCCGAGCACCACCCGTTTCGACTGGCTGAGCGTCGACCTCGGCCAGGTGCTCTGCCGTCCCGGCCGGGAAGGCACCGTCGCGATCGACTGGAGCCTCGACTCCTTCCACGTCCTCGGCCACGTCGCCGGCCCGAGCCCGGAAGGCACCGGCGGCTGGTGGACGCAATGGCATCTCGCGCCGCTGAGCCGGATCGTCGCGCAGGTCAACCGCGAGTCCTCGCCCGCGTTCCCGACGCCGGCGGAAAACGCGCTGCTGCAACGGATCCCGCCCGCCTCGCGGATCAACTGCGTGCGCCCGTCCGCGGACCAGCGCTGGCAAGACCTCGGCGCGGTGCAGGCCGACGCCGCTGTCGCGTGTGGACAGACCAGCGGCGCCGGACTGGTCGTCTACTACCAACTGCCCGACGCCGCCACGATGAACCAGGTCTTCAACAGCACCCAGACCACCGAGAAGGCGTGCACCGACCAGCCGCCCGATTTCGCCGCCGACCGCCCGTACGCGCGCGGCGGCCGCACCGGACGCCTCGCCTGCGCGACCCTCCGGCCCAGCGGCGAGCGCTATCTCAAGTGGACGGACGACCAGTCGGGGATCCTCGCGGTCGCGCACCGCGGCACCGAGCCGTTCGCGATGATCGACTGGTGGAACCACGACTCCGGCCCGTCCTGAGCGCTCAGCCCTCCACGGAGCCGCCGATCGAGGCCGACCCGGTGACGTTCCCGTGCCCGCCGCTCGCGGTGTGCACGGATTCCTTGCCGTCCACGACGGAGTACATGTCCACCTGGCCGCTCGCGCCGGAATAGGTGATCTCCAGCGTCCACTGGTGCGGTTTCCCGTCGGCGGGCACGGTGAGCGACTGCCGCCACGGCATCTTCACCTGCCCGGTTTCCTTGGTGACGCCGTCCAAGGTGTAGGTGATCTGTTTCAGGGAACCGGAACCGGTCGCGTTCAGCACGAGCGTGTGCGGCTGGCGATCCGGCACCTGTTCCTTGACCGGCGCGGCGGAAGAAGACGACGGCGCGGGCGCGGGGGCCGGGGCGGGGCTGCCCGAACACGCGGTCAGTGCGGCGAGGAGCGCGACCGGCGCGAACACCGTCCGGGCAGCAGTGCGAAGTTCCATGCGCGCACCGTACTGATCCGCGGCCGGGACCGGTCCCCGCTCGGGAAATCCGCTCAGCCGTCTTTCGCCCACACCCGCACGGCCACCGCGACCGCGATCCCGGCGACGCCGAGCACGATCCCCGCGACCAGCAGCCCGGACGCGATCAGCCCGAGCGCCGCGGCCGCGAACAGCGCGACCTCCAGGAAGAACCGGGTCGGCTCCGGACTGCGCCGCTTCGCCTTCGGCGCGATCACGAGCCCCCAGATCGCCGCCGCCAGCGCGGGCCACAGCACCGCGGACAAGATGTTCAGGAACACGTTCCCGCCCAGCCGCGCGCCGGCGACCGCGAGACCGGCCAGCAGCGCCAGTTCGGTCAGGAAGCGGATGGCGAGCACCGCGCCGGGGAAACCGCGCGATGCGGGTCGAGTGGTGGTCACGCCGCGAAGCCTAACGGCCGGGCCCGCGCTCCGTGCGCGGAGTGCGGACCCGGCCGGAATCAGCGTCGCGCCACCATCCGGGACAACGTCATCAGGATCGCCCCGAACACCAGCAACGCCGCCCCGAACACCGCGAGCCGCGGCGTGCTCACCCCGGTCTTCGCGAGCGCCTGCTGCTTCGGCTGGCTGGCTTCCGGCGCGGAGGTCTGCGTCGGCTGGCTCGTCGTGACCTTCTGCGGAGCCGAAGCCTTCGGCGTCACCTTGGCGACCTCGTGGACGCGGGCGGTGAGCGAGTCGGCGTGCTTGGCGTCCGACAGCGACCCCGGCGGGTTCGCCTGCTTTCCGCCCGCCCAGACGAGACCGCTGATGTCCTTCTTCGCCGCGGTCGACGAGGTGGACGCGGGCGGCTTCGTCGCCGAGGACGTCGGACTGCTGGACGTCGTCGGGCTCGGCTTCGTCGTGGTGCTCGGCGAAGGCGACGCGGTGGCCGAACTGGTCGGCGTCTTCGTCGGAGTCTTGGTCGCCGAGGACGTCGGCGGCGCGCTCGTCGTCGGCTTGGCCGACGTCGGCGGCTTCGTCGAGGTGCTCGGCTTCGGCGGCACCGGGGCCTCGCTCTTCGGGGCTTCGCCGCCGGCGAGCTTGATCAGCTGCTCCATCGAGCCGTTGAACGAGTCCTGGTCGCCGGGCTTGTTGCCGGAGTCGGAGTACTGCCAGATCGTGTAGTAGCGCCAGCCCGAGGGCAGCGGGCCCGCGCTTTGCGCGTACCGGGCGATGAACAGCGGATGCGTGTCGCCGAACGCCGCCGAGTTCCCGGTGCAGGTCTTCCACCAGTCGGTCGTGGTGTAGAGCATCGGCCAGCGCGACGTTTTCGCGTGCAGCCGCTCGGAGAACGACTTCACCCACGAAACCATCGCCGGCTTGGACAGGCCGAAGCAGGTCGAGCCGTAGGGGTTGTATTCGATGTCCAGCATCGGCGGCATGGTGCGGCCGTCCGCGGACCAGCCGCCGCCGTGCGCGACGAAATAGTCCGCCTGGGTCGCGCCGTCGGACACGTCCGGACGCGCGAAGTGGTACGCGCCGCGGATCATCCCGACGTCGTAAGAACCGTTGTACTGCTGCGCGAAGTACGGGTTGCGATACCCGGTGCCCTCGGTCGCCTTGACGTACGCGAAACGCGCGCCCGCGTTCCAGGCCGCTTTCCAGTCCACATTGCCCTGGTGCCCGGACACGTCCATGCCCGGCACCTCGGCAGGCGCTGCCACCGCCTGGGGCGCGTGCAGCAGCCCCAGCGCACCGACGGCAGCCACCGCTGCCGCCGCGACGACCGCACCCGCCCGAGCCGCTATCCGCCCGGAGCCCGTCATCCTCTACTCCCTCTTCTTTTCCCGCCCTGGGAGCGCTCCGGCCGTCCGCCTCTCTTCCCCAAGAGCGGCACCGGATCACCTGGGCGAGCCCCAGTGTGTGTGACACGCGGGACGCCTGTAAACCACTGGGAGTGATGTGACGCGTGGTACACAAGAGGTTTTCCGAGGTCACCGGGGGTGCGCCCGGTCCGCGCCGGAATGAAACTCACCCACCCCGGGTCACTGTCGGCGGCGATTCCGGCACTCGTAGCAGCGGGTGATCACGCTCGGCCGCGCCGGAGCGGCTGGACCGCCCAGACCGGACAGCGGTCGTCCCGGATCCGAAGTCTTGCCGTCGCGCAAGGGCCGAAGGTCGTTCGTCCGGAACTGTTCGAGACCCGCCCGCGGCGCGCGACACGCCCGGCCCGGCGAGCCGTTCACGAACAACTCCCCCGCGCCGGAAACCCTTGCCCGCACTGTGGAAATCGCCCTTTACCAGCGGTTTTCGCGCCAGCGCCGGTAATCGCCCGGACACACAGCGTCAACCAGGCGGACGTCTTCGCAACATCTTGGCAACCGGCTTGACACCGGCTGTGGTCCGGACCACTCTGCTGGACATTGGTCTACACCATTTGTCATTCAGCCCCGGTCGCCGACGACCGGGCACCGAAAGGACGAGACACGTGAAGCGCTGGCTCATGCTGGCGGCGGGAGCCGCCGCCATCACGCTCGCCACGGCCGGCTGTGCCGGTTCGGGCGGGAGTGAGAACGCCTCGAGCGCTGGGGGCGCGCAGGACGGCAAGCTGACGGTCTGGCTCATGACCGGCTCCGCGCCGGACAGCCTGACCGCCGCCCTGAACAAGGAATTCGAAGCCGCCCACCCCGGCGTCAAGGTCGACTACCAGATCCAGCAGTGGAACGGCATCCAGCAGAAGCTGACCACCGCGCTGGCGAGCGACACCCCGCCGGACGTCATCGAGGTCGGCAACACCCAGACGCCCGCGTTCGCCGCGCAGGGCGTGCTGGCCGACCTCTCCGGCGACGTCAACAACCTCAACGGCGGGCAGTGGCTCGCCGGGCTCAAGGCGTCCGGCCAGTACGACGGCAAAACCGTCGGCGTGCCGTTCTACGCCGCCAACCGCGTCGTCATGTACCGCAAGGACATGTTCGAGCAGGCCGGCATCACCCAGCCGCCCGCTTCCAACGACGAATGGCTCGCGGACATCGCGAAGCTGAAGACGAAGTTCGGCAGCGACCCGCAGTTCCAGCCGCTCTACATGCCGGGCCAGAACTGGTACGCGCTGTCGTCGTTCATCTGGGACAACGGCGGCGACATCGCCAAGGCCGAGGGCAAGTCGTTCAAGTCGTCGCTCAACACGCCGGAAGCCAAGGCGGGCCTCGAGTTCTACAAGAAGCTCGTGGATTCCTCGGGCACCACCGCGCCCAAGGACAACGACGAGGCCACGCCGCAGCAGGCGGGCATCTACGGCGCGGGCAAGGTCGCCATGTTCATCGGCACCCCGAACGAGGTGGCGACTGCCGCCAAGACCGACCCGGGCATCACCGCCAAGACCGGCGCGTTCCCGATCCCGTCGAAGACCGCGGGCCAGACCGCCCCGGTGTTCCTCGGCGGCTCGAACCTGGTCGTCCCGCTCAACAGCAAGCACCAGGACCTCGCCAAGGACTACCTGAAGCTGCTGACCAGCACCAAGTACATGACGCAGCTCGCCGCCGGCGGCTACGTGCCGGGCACCTCCACCGACGTCAGCGCCCTGGACAAGGACCCGCTGGGCGCGGTGATGGCGAAGGCGTCGAAGAACGGCCGCGCGATGCCGGCCAGCCCGAAGTGGGGCGAGGTCGAATCCGGCCAGAACCCGCTGAAGGACATGCTGACCGCGTACCTGACCGGGAAGAAGACTCTCGACCAGGCGGCGGCCGACGCGAACACGGCCCTCGACAAGATCATCGGCGGATGACCGCGACGAAGGACAAGCCGATGCCGGCGGGGGCGACCCCGCCGGCATCGGCGCACGTCGGGGCGGCGCGGAAGCGGGGAAGCGGCTGGTTCAGCGAACGGCTCATGCCGTACCTGCTGATCTTTCCCGCGCTCGCGGCCGTGCTGGTGCTGCTCGGCTGGCCCACCGTCCAGATGCTCGGCATCAGCCTGCGCCAGCTCGACCTGCGCGAGCTGGTGACCGGCAAGATGGTGTGGATCGGCTTCAAGAACTACACCGACGTGCTGTCCGACCCCGAGTTCTGGGCAGTCGCGCTCCGCACGATCCTCTTCACCGGCGCGCTCGTCGCCGGGACCCTGCTCGTGGCGCTGCTGATCGCGGTGCTGATGCGGCACCTCAACCCGGTGCTGCGGATCTTCGTGCAGGTTTCGCTGGTGCTCGCGTGGGCGGTGCCGGTCATCGCCACCACCACGGTGTTCCAGTGGATCTTCGACCAGCAGTACGGCATCCTCAACAAGACGCTGGACCGGCTGGGCTTCCATTCGTTCATCGGGTACTCGTGGTTCTCCACCGGCACGAGCACGCTCGTGGTGATCGGGCTGCTGGTGCTGTGGCAGGCCGTGCCGTTCGTCGCGTTCACGCTCTACGCGGGCCTCATCGGCGTGCCGCGCGAGCAGTACGAGGCGGCGGGCATCGACGGGGCCGGGCCGTGGCAGACGTTCCGCGCGGTCAGCTGGCCCGCGATCCGGCCGATCCTGACGATGGTCACGTTCCTGTCGATGCTGTGGGACTTCAACATGTTCGCCCAGGTGTGGGCCATCCGCCAGGGCGGCCCGGACGGCGCGAGCACGACGCTGGCGATCCTGCAGTACCTCAAGGGCATCGCGGGCAGCCACTTCGGCTCCGCCGCGGCCATCGCCACCATCATGCTGGTGCTGCTCCTGCTGGTCACCGGCCGGTACGTGCAGCTGCTGGTCCGGACCAAGGACGGGGAGATCGCATGAGGAAGTCCCTGCCCGCCCGGGTGCTGGTGTCGGCCGCCGGCATCCTCGTGGCGCTGCTGTTCCTCTTCCCGACGTACTGGATGTTCACGACGTCGCTCAAGACGCCGGGCGACGTGCTGTCGCCGAAGTACGACCTGATCCCGACCTCGGCGACACTGTCGAACTTCGCTTCGGCGCTGACCAAGCCCGGGTTCGTCACGTACCTGACCAACAGCCTGATCGTGACGCTCGGCGCGGTGCTGGCCGCGCTGGTGGTGGGCGTGCTCGCGGCGATCCCGCTGGCGCGCTTCCGCTTCCGCGGCCGCAAGGGGTTCCTGCTGCTGATCCTGGTGGCGCAGCTGGCCCCGCTCTCGGCGCTGTTCATCCCGATGTACCTGCTGATGCGCGACATCGGGCTGCTGAACACGCTGCCGTCGCTGCTGCTGGTGTACTTCGCGACGTCGCTGCCGTTCACCGTGTGGATGCTCTACGGGTTCGTCAACGGCATCCCGTACGACCTCGAAGAGGCCGCGATGATCGACGGCTGCAGCCGGGTCGGCGCGTTCCGCCGGGTCACGCTGCCGCTGCTCGGGCCGGGACTGGTCACCACGTCGGTGTTCAGCTTCATCACCGCGTGGAACGAATTCCTGTTCGCCCTGGTGTTCATGCGCGACCAGTCGAAGCAGACGCTGCCGGTGTGGCTGTCGTCGTTCAAGACGGCGTTCTCGATCGACTGGGGCGGCGTCATGGCGGCCTCGGTGATCTACGCGATCCCCGCGGTGATCTTCTTCCTGATCGTGCAACGGAAACTCGTGTCCGGCATGACCGCCGGCGCGGTGAAGGGATGACGGTGGCTGACCTGTCCGAAACCCGCCGGCTGGCCGAAGCCGTTCTGCTGCCCGGATTCGCCGGGACCACGGCGCCGGACTGGGTGCGTCGCCGGCTCGCCGAGGGGCTCGGCGGCGTGATCCTGTTCGGCCGCAACGTGGTCGACGACGAACAGGTCGCCGCGCTCACCTCGGCGCTGCGGTCCGAGCGGGACGGCGTGGTCGTCGGGATCGACGAAGAGGGCGGCGACGTCACCCGCCTCGACGTCGGCAAGGGCTCGTTCGTGCCCGGCCCGCTCGCACTCGGCGCGGCCGGGGATCCGGAGCTGACCGCGTCCGTCGCGGCCGCTCTCGGCGAGCGGCTCGCCGCGTGCGGGGTCACGGTCAACCTCGCGCCGTGCGCGGATCTCACGCTCGCAGCGGAGGATCCGGTCATCGGCGTGCGGGCGTTCGGCTCGGACCCGGCGGCCGCCTCTCCGCACGTCGCGGCGTTCGTGACCGGCATGCAGAAGTACGGGGTCGCCGCGTGCGCGAAGCACTTCCCCGGACACGGTGCGGCGACCGAGGATTCGCACCTCTCGCTGCCGGTGCTGCCGCGGACCGCCGCCGAGCTCCGGGAGGTGGAACTGGTTCCGTTCGCCGCGGCGATCGAGGCGGGCGTCCGGACGGTCATGTCCGGGCACCTCGTCGTGCGGGAATGGGGCGAGGAACCGGCGACGTTCAACCGGACCGCGCTCGTCGACGTGCTGCGCGGCGAACTGGGGTTCACCGGTGCGGTCATCACCGACGCGTTGGAGATGGGTGCCATCTCCGGGGCGTACGGGAGGCACGACGGGATCGGCGAGGCTTCGGTCCGGGCCCTCCTGGGCGGCGCGGACGCGCTGTGCCTCGGCGGGGCCGCGTTCGACGCGGAGACGCTGGACCGGACCGCGGAAGCGATCGTCGCGGCGGTGACCGAGGGGCGGCTTTCCTTGGCGCGCCTGGCCGACGCCGCGGCCCGGACCGCTTCGCTGGGCTCCTCCCCCGCTCCCGCCGCGGTGCAGCCGGTGGACTACTCGCTCGGCCTGTCCGCCGCCCGGGCCGCCTTGCGGATCACCGGCACGCCGCGGTTGGCCGGCCGGTCGCTCGTGGTGGACGTGCAGACCGAACCGGGCATCGCCGCCGGGCCGATGCCGTGGGGGCTGGGCGCGCATCTGGCGGAACTGGTTCCGGGCACCCGGACGCTTTCGGTGTCCCCGGACGACGTCGCGACGGTGGTGGCCGAAGCCTCGTCGGTGGACAGCATCGTGGTGGTGACCCGGGAAGCGCACCGGCACCCGGCGGTGCGCGAGTTCCTGGCCGGTCTGTCCACTGTGGACTACATTCGGGTCGAGACCGGGGTGCCGGGGCCGGAAGCCGGTGCCGCGCCGCGGATCGACACGTTCAGCGGCTCCTACGTGAGCCTGCGGGCAGCGGCGGAGTATCTCGCCCGCGCCTGACGCGGTACGTGAGGGGAACCCTCAGGGAATCACCGTCCCTGAGGGTTCCCCTCACGAACTTTCGTGCGGTTAACCCCTGCCGCTCCAGGGGGATCCGGAGTCCGCGCGGAACGCGCTGCCTCCGGGTTCCAGGTCGAGGACGTCGAGCAGGCTTTGGTCTTCGTCGATGGCGTGATGCAGATGGCCGACCTTCGCCGTGCCGCGGTCGGGCTCGGATGCGCCGGAGAGAAGCCAGACGCCGTCGGCAGCGTCGTGCCGGACGTGCAGAATCGGCTCCTGGCGCTCGAAAACCTCGGCGGTCTGGACGCACGGCGTTCCGAGCAGCCAGTGCAGCAGCCACCACGCCCGCCGGTCGCGCTCCACGACCAGATCGGCGACCGCCCAGACGAACGGCAGGTCCGGGTGAGCGCGCGCCTGGTCCGCCGTCAGGTCCGGACCGCCTTCCGGAACGCGTTCGAACGGGTCGTCGGTCAAAGAGAAGGCGTGCCCCTCTTCGTTGTCGAAGATGACCGCGTGAAAGGTCCCGCCGCCGGGGTTGCCCGCGCCGATCCCGACCGACAAGCGCGCGACGTGCGGGTCCGCGCCGGTCGTCCAACCGAGCGCGTACGAAGCCAATTCCCCCCGCGGTCCCACGAACTCCCCGAACGCCCGCCGGTCCATTCCCGTGACCGCGCGGGTCGGCGCCTCGAGCAGCGCCCCCTCCACCACTTGGATGTCCACTGCCGCAACATAGCGGATCAGAGGGCCAGTTCGGCCCAGACGGTCTTCCCGCCTTCCCGGGGCGTCTGGCCCCAGCGCACGGCGATCGCGTTGATCAAGGCCAATCCGCGTCCGCCGCCCTCGTACCCCTCCCGGTAGCGGGCGAGGACCGGAAGCGAATCGGACACCTCGATCAGGAGCCGGTCTCCCGGCAAGGACAGGGCCACAGTGCACGGCGGACGGGCGTGCCGCATCGCGTTGCAGGCCATCTCGTCGAGCACGAGGCGCACGTCCGCCACCGCGTCCGCGTCAGTGTGCGGGCGGCGGCCGCGCACGAACGCCGCTGCCTGGTCCCGGATCCCGCGCAACGTCGTGGAATCCTGCGTCAGCATCAGGTCCAGTCGCGGGATCGCGCCCTCCGGCGACGCGGCGCGCGCGGGCAAGCGGCTGGGCTGGAACTCGTCCACACTCATCGCTTGACCTCCTCTCGGCCGTACTGCGCCTGTCCGGGGACAGGTACCCGCGCGACGTCTTGCCAATCTTTCGGCGCTGCCCGCGAATTCCGCGGCGATTTCCCGGCAGTTCTCCGGAACTGGATACCCGCGGAGCGGAGGCGGCAAACCGGAATCCCGGGAATGGCGCGCGAAGTCGCCCGCCGCGCAGTTTTCCCGGCCCGGTTTCGCGCTTGCCGTGCGGGGTTTCGTGTGCTGTGCCACCGTTTTTTCATGACTGACATGCCTGCTTACCCGTCCCCTTCCGCCGGAACTCCCGCCGAAGCCCCGCCGCGCCCCGCGGTGATCACGGTCGCTTTCTGGGCGTTCGTCGCCGCGACGCTCGTCGGCTTGGCCGGAGCCGTGTTCCTGTTTTTCGCGCATGACGCGCTGGCCGACGCGATGCGAAGAGCGAACGGGCAGAACGCCGCACGTCTCACCGACGCCCAGATCGACCAGGCGGTCACGATCGGGATCGTCGTCGGGGTGGTGATCGCGGTCGTGATCGCGTTGCTGCGCCTGCTGTTCGCGTTCAAACTCCGCGCGGGCCGCAACTGGGCGAGGATCGTGCTCACCGTGCTCACCGCGCTCCAGGTGATTTCCCTGCTGGCCGGGCAGAGCACGGTCATCGGCTACGTCAGCACCGCCCTGGCCGTGCTCGGCGTGGTCCTTTCCTTTCTGCCGGAAGCCAATCAGTACGTCGCCGCCGCGAAGGCGCCCCGCTGACCGCGCGGCCGGTTTGCGCACTGCCTTCAGCGGGTAATCCGCGATTCCCCGGACACGAAAAGAGGGCATCGACGATGAGCGACACCGCCGGACACAAGGCCGAGGAGCTCAAGGGCAAGGCCAAGGAAGCGCTCGGCAACGCCACCGGGAACGAACAGTGGCAGGCCGAGGGGAAGGCCGAACAAGCGAAGGGCGCGCTCAAGCAAGCGGGAGAAAAGGTCAAGGACGCCGTCAAAGGCGTGAAAGACTGACCTGCGGCGCCGAGCGGCGGCCGGGACTGCGGTTCCGGCCGCCGCTTCGCGTCCGCCCGTCCTCCAGTCCGCCGGTCCGGTTTAGCGGCCCGGTAAAGTCCGGCGGTGCGGCCCGGTGGCGGGCAGCGGCAAAGGAGGCCGGGGTGACGGACGCCGACACGCAGACCGATCAGGGCTGGGAAGCCGACCGGGTCGCGTTCTGCGCGGAACCGGCCGTCGACGGCTGGGCCCGCAGCGGCGTGGCCCTCGACGGCCCGCTCTCCCGGCAATTCGGCACGCTCGCGCTTCTCCTGCTCGACGCGGACTCCCTGCACGAGGCGATGGAGCGCGTGGTGTCCGCCGCGCTGCGGATCGTGCCGCAAGCCGATCTGGCCAGCATCACCCTGCGGTCGTCCGACGGCGGGTTCCACACCCCGGTCTGCACCGACCCGGCCGCCGAGGAGCTGGACCGGATCCAGTACCAGACCGGCGAGGGCCCGTGCCTCGAAGCCGCCCGGCACGAACGGCCGGGACACGCCCTGACCAACAACCTTCCGGAGTCCGACGCCTTCCCCGAATTCGGCGTGCGCGCCGGGCGGCTCGGGTTCGGCTCGCTGCTGGCCACGACGCTGCTGCCGGACGCCAAGTCCGACCTGCCGCCCGGCGCGATCAACCTCTACAGCCGCGAGCCGGGGGCGTTCGACGACGACGCCGTCGACAGCGCGCTCATCCTGGCTTCGCACGCCTCGCTCGCCCTCTCCGGATCGTCCGCGCACACCGCGGCCGCGCTCAAGGAAGTCCACCTCAAGCGCGCCGTCGACAGCCGCGACCTCATCGGGCAGGCCAAGGGCATCCTGATGAACCGGCGCGGGGTCACCGCCGACGCGGCGTTCGACATCCTGCGCCGCACGTCCCAGGACCTGAACGTCAAGCTGGTCGAACTCGCCCGCACGGTGACCGAACGGCACCGGGAACTCGACCTCTGACTCCCGCCGGTTTCCGTCCCGATCCGTCCGGCTTGTGTGAATTCCCGGCGAACGGGTAGCCGGGGACCAGGGTCGGCCTCCGGCGCGCAGGAGACCGGGACCGAGGCTCCGCCGGTCAAGACCCGAGGCCGGCGGAGCCGCCCGGTAACCGTCACTCCTGTCCGAGTTCGCTGTGGCGGCCGGTCAGCGTGCGCGCCACCTCGACGAGTTTCACGTTCAGGTCCTGCGAAGTCCGCCGCAGCAGGTCGAACGCTTCCTCCGCGGTGAGGCCCTCCCGGTTCATCAGGATGCCCTTGGCCTGCCCGATGACGTCCCGCGTGTCGACGGCTCGCCGGAACTCGGCGCGGCGCAGTTCGGCGGTCTTCCGCAGGTGCGTGTTCGCCAGCGCCAGCGACGCGTGCGTAGCCAGCAGCAGCGCGATGCGGCGGTCGGGTTCGGCCAGGCTGTCCGCGCGGCGCGAATAGATGGTCAGCGAGCCCGCCGCCCGGTCGAGGCCGGGAGCTGCCGGGAGTTCGGTGGAGAACGCCGCGCGGCAGCCGAGGGCTCGCGCGGCGGCGGTGAACCGGGGCCATCGGGCCTCGGCCGCCAGGTCCGCGCTCGCGACATAGCTCGGGCCGTCCGCGCGGGCCGCCTCCACACAGGGGCCTTCCCCGTCGCGGTACTGGATCCGGTCCAGCTCGGCGGCGGTCTTCCCGGTCCGGGCAGCGGTGGAAAAGCGGCCGTCGGAACCCAGCACCGTGACGCTGACCCAGTCCGCCCCGGTGACCGCCGCCGCGGTCGCTTCCACGACCTGGCGCAGCACGTCCGCGACCGAGCTCGCGGACAACAGCATCCTGCTCAGCGACTCGAACCGGTCCGCGGCGTCCGGCCTGGCGCGATCAGCCGCACCGGATTCGCTTTTCACCGCGATCGCCGTCCGAACGAAGCCCCGGCTGCCAGGGAAACGAACTTGCTCGGCTGTGTCCCGGTGCAGCGTCGACGACGGCGACTCGCCGTACGCGGCCCGGTAGTGGGCGGCGAACACACTGGGCGCGTAGCCCCATCGGGCCGCGATCCGGGCGACGGTGTCCTGCTCCGGCACGGCGGCGCGCAGTTCCGCTCGGGCGCGATCGAGACGGGCCCGGCGCAGGTAGGCCATCGGAGTCGTGCCGAGATGTCTGCGGAAGGCCAACTGCACCGCGCGGGCCGAGACCCGGGCATCCGCGGCGATCTCCGCGATGTCGATCGGCCGGTCGAGATTGGCTTCGATGAAGGAAATCGCGCGGCGGAGCGTCTGCGAATGGGCGTCGAGCCCGTCCCCGGTGCGCTCTGCGGAGGCCGTGTGGGGGAACGCGTTCAGCACGGCTATGGCGAGGTAGCGCGCCGCCGTCGCCACAGCCAGCGGATTCTCCCCGACGCCGGGCACGCCGAGGACGTCGTCGCGCAAATGCGCGACGGTGGACCGCAGGTGCTGGGCGGCGCTGGCGTCGACCGGCCGGTGGTCGAGGAGCCGCACCGGCCGGTCGACGCCCGCGGCCTGGCTCAGCAGGGTCGGATCCAGCATGGTGATGCTGTATTTGGCGCGCGCGATCCGCCCAGTGTAGGGCCGGTCCGGGGGCGAGAAGGACACCAGATCCCCAGGGCCGAACGTCTCCGCTTCCGGCCAGCCGTGCACGATGTGGTCCTCGATCGTGCCCGATTCGAGGTCGCACAGGCAGATCGTGCCCAGCGGCTCGACGGCGTAGCTCATCTCGAAAGCCAGGTCGAGCCGGTCGGCGCTCAGGCCGTCCACCGCGTGCCTGCTGATGTGCGTGCGCGCGTGGCCGGTGTCGCTGCCGATCCGCATCGGCGCGTACGCGCTGCTCAGGAACGCTTCGGTCCGGCTGAGATCGTCGCTGTCGAAGGCGAGCGACCGCACCGCGCCGCTCGCCGCGAACGGCTGCCGGACGTCACCGGGTTCGGCCAGCGCCTCCGCCAGCGACGCGGCCCGCCGGACGGCCGCGTCCGGATCAGCGCTGTCCAGCCTCGTGGCCTGATCCGGTGCCGCCACCAGCACGCAGTCGCGATCGCGGGCGAACGAGACCAATGCCCGGGCCAGCAGCGCGGTCAGCGGCCTGATCCCGCGCAGGTCCACCACCAGGCGCGGGCCCGGCGCGACAGCGCGGCCCGCCGCGTGCAGCGCCTCGACGATTTCGGCCGAGTGAGTCTTCGCGAGCCGGTCCGGCAAGGTCAGCACCACGGCATCCCCGAGGTGCCGAGGGGCGATCTTCAGCTCCGTCACGGCAGCCGCACGACCACGTTTCGCCCGAAATCGCCCGGATCGGGCTTGGCCGCGCATCTCTGCGCCGGACGGGATGCTCGGCTCTCGGCGGTCGCCACACGCACTCCTAGGAGCGGGCCGGACCGGGCGCAGGGCGCGCCTCAGCCAGGGAGTTGTGGACGCTGCCTGCTTAACGCACCGAGGAAAAAGCCTACCCGGCACGATCTTCCGCCGGAGCGGGGCACGCCGGAACCGGCGGCGGGCGTTCCCGGCCGGACTGTCTACTGTGGACTACCGACGGAGCGGCCCGTTCAGCCGCGCGGCCCCGCGGCGCGGCGAAGCCGGTTCGCGATCGCGAGCCCCAGCCCCTTCTCCTCCGGCAGCGACGCGACAATCAGGTCGCAGCCCTTCCGGTCCAGCTCGCGCAGAAAGCCGTAAAGACCGCGCGCGTACTCGGCCAGCGAAGCCGGAACCGCCACCACCGCGTGCGCCCCCGGCGCTGCGACGTCCTGGGAAGGCGGCAGGAAGACACCCACCTGGTGCCCGAGTTTCCGCGCGCGCTCCGCTTCGGCGGCCACCTCGTCGGGCTCGACGAGAATCACCCGGGCCCGCGGCGCGTAGTGCGACGGGTGCTGGCCCGGAACCCGGATCGGGCTCACGGACGGCACCTCGAGGGAACTCCCGAGCACCGCTTCGAGGTCTTCCCGCGGCACGCCGCCGGGCCGCAGCACCCTGAGGGTGTCGCTGGTGGCGTCGACGATGGTGGACTCGACACCGACCTGACAGGGACCGCCGTCCAGAATGAAATCGACGGCCTCGCCCAGCTCCGCGCGGACGTGCTCGGCGGTGGTCGGGCTGACTGAGCCGAACCGGTTGGCCGACGGGGCCGCCGCGCCGCCGCCGAACGCCGACAGCAGCGCGAGCGCCACCGGATGGTCCGGGACGCGCACCCCGACCGTTTCCAGCCCGCCGGTCGCCGCCGACGACACGCGCGGGCCGCGCCGCAGCACCAAGGTGAGCGGTCCCGGCCAGAACTGCTCGGCCAGCAGCCGCGCGGGCTCGGGCACCTTCTCGACCCAGCCGTCCAGGTGCCCGGCGGCGGCGAGGTGGACGATCAGCGGATGCGTGGGCGGTCGGCCCTTCGCCTGGTAGATGCGGGACACCGCGGCCGGGTCCGAGGCGTCGGAGCCCAGGCCGTAGACCGTCTCGGTCGGGAAGGCCACCAAGCCCCCGGCGCGCAGCACCCCGGCCGCCTTCTCGATGTCGCCAGCTGCCGCGGTCACGCTCGCACTCTCCTGCCAGACGGATAGCTTTCCTCGCCCCGTCAGCCTAAGCCGCGCGCGCCAGGCGTTTTCACCCGGCGGCGAACCGCGCCTCCACCAGGTCCGAATGTATCCGCACCAGATCCGCGAGATGGTTCACCAGCAGCAGACCCCGGCCGCCCTCTCGACATCGCCAGCTACCGCAGATAGCTTCCCTCGCCCGTCAGCCCAAACCGCCCCCGCCAGGCAGCTTCACCCGGCGGCGAACCGCGCCTCCACCGTCGACCCCGCCGGATCCGAATGCATCCGCACCAGATCCGCCAGATGGTTCACCAGCAGCAGACCCCGGCCGCCCTCTCGACATCGCCAGCTGCCGCAGATAGCTTCCCTCGCCCGTCAGCCCAAGCCGCCCCCGCCAAGCGGCCTCACCCGGCAGCGAACCGCGCCTCCACCGGGTCCGAATGTATCCGCACCAGGTCCGCGAGGTGGTTCACCACCAGCGGTCCCCGGCCGCCTTCTCGATATCGCCAGCTGCCGCGAATAGCTTCCCTCACCCGTTAGCCCAAGCCACCCGCACCAAGCAGCTTCACCCGGCGGCGAACCGCGCCTCCACCGTCGACCCCGCCGGATCCGAATGCATCCGCACCAGATCCGCCAGATGGTTCACCAGCAGCAGACCCCGGCCGCGGACCTGGTCCGGGGCAGCCGGGACGCGACCGGCCATCGGATCCGCCAGCCAGCCCTCGTCCCGGACCTGGCAGACCAGCTCGCCGTCGGCGAACCCCAGCCGCACCACCGCGGCCCCGCTGCCGTGCTCGACGCTGTTGACCGCCAGCTCCGACACCGCCATCACCGCGTCCTCGACCCGGTCCTCGGGCAGGCCGTGCCGCCGCGCGGTCTCGGCGGTCACCGCCCGGAGGTCGACGAGGTCGGGTTCGGCGACGACGAAGGACCGGGCACCGGGCGGGGGCGGCAGCTCGCGGTTGTAGTCGGCGACCACCGCGTCGGGCGCGTAGTCGCCGCTCGATCGCCACTCCCCCGTGCCGTCGATCAGCCAGGGATGCGTGCGGAGCGCGTCGGCCAGCTCGGTGGCGCCCAGCGCTTCGGCGTCGTACGGGCACAGGATGGTCGCCCAGCGGCCCTCGAACGCCAGGTTGATCAACGCCTCGTGCTGCGCGCACGCCGGGTACTCCGCCGGCGACCGGCCCGCCCAGATCGGCTCTCCGACGATCCGCACGTGCCGGTCCGGATGCCCGTCGGCGAACGCGCGCAGCACGCCCGGGATGATCCGGCCCGGATTGCGGCCCGCCTCGGTCATGTCGACCAGCAGCACCCGCTCGGCGTCCGCGCCCAGCTCGGCCCGGACCAGGCTCACGTGCTCCGGCGGCGCGGCGACCGCGACCGGCTCGCCCGCCGCCAGCCCCTCGCGGACGAACGCGACCACCCCGGCCGTGAACTCCTCGGTGCTTCGGTAGAAAAGCGCCGGATGCAGGAACGCCTGCTCCGAGTACTTCATGGACGCCCCGAAGGAAACACCGACATCTTCGCGGCCACCACGATCACTACCTCACCTCTGCCGTCCGCCGGACAGCTCGGTTCACCTTGCCCCTCAAGGCTAACCCAGCCGTCCGACAGTTCCGCACGCCCGACCGGACGCCGCGGTGCGACAGGCCCGGAGACCTGCCCTTCTGTCGCCGGTCACGCCAGGTCGAGCACTGTCTTCCCCCGCCCGTGCCCGGAATCGAGCCGTTCGTGGGCCTGGCGCACCTGGTCGAGCGGCAGGACCTGGTCGACGACGGGACGGGCCTGGCCGCGCTCGAACAGCGGCGTCAGCTCCTCCAGCCGGCGGCGTTCCCGGGTGAGCAGGATCCCGTGCAGCTGCTGATTCCGCTGGTAGAGGGAGCGCAGCTCGCCCTTCGGCGGCAGCACCGTCGCGATCCGGCCGAACGCCCGGGCCGCGGCGGAGCTCTTCGCGACGTTCTCCCCGCCGACGAGGTCCAGCACCGCGTCGGCGCCCTGGCCGCCGGTGTGCTCGAACGCCGCTTCGATCGGGTCGGCCTCGTGGTAGTCGATCGGAACGGCACCCAGGTCACGCAGCAAATCCTGGTTGTCCGGGCCCGCCGTCGCCAGCACCCGGGCACCCGCCGCGACCGCGAACTGCACGGCGAACGAGCCGACCCCGCCCGCACCGGCGTGCACCAGCACCGTCTCCCCCGGCCGGACCGCCAGCCGGCGGACGATCGCCTCCCACGCCGTCCCGCCGGCGAGCGGGATCGCCGCCGCCTCGACGTGACTGAGCCCGCGGGGTTTGGGCGCCGCGATGGCCGCCGAGACGACGTTCAGTTCGGTGTAGCTGCCCAGGCGGGACGCCATTTCCGGGGTGTAGAACACCTCGTCGCCCTCGGCGAAGTCAGTCACCCCGGGGCCGACTGCCGCCACGACGCCCGAGACGTCGCCGCCCAGCACCGCGGGCAGTTCCAGATCCGGTATCGCCACCCCCTGCCGGATCTTCGCCTCCACCGGGTTCGTGCCGGACGCGAACACGCGCACCAGGATTTCGCCCGGCCCCGGCCCGGGACGCTCGACCTCGCGCAGCGTCAAGACGTCCGGGCCGCCGAACTCGTCCATCACCACAGCTCGCACAGACATTCCGCCCTGATACCCGGCACCGGCGCGGCGAAACGTCCTGTTCCGCGCCGAAGCCGATCGGTCCACTGTGGACCGCTGCGCGACCGCCGGTTACCCGCCGCCCGGCCGGGTATCCCCGCCCGCATGGACACGTTGCTCGGGATCTACCTCAACGACCAGCTGGCCATGGGACTGGCCTGGCGCGAGCTGGCGCGCCGGGCAGCCCGCACCAACCAGGGCACCGAATTCGAGACGCCGCTGCGCGAGGTGGCGTCGGCGATCGCGGAGGACGTCGACACTTTCCGCGGCATCATGCAGGCAGTTCCGGTGCGGGCGAACCCGGTCAAAGCCGGGCTCGCGATCGTGGCCGAGCGGCTGGGACGGTTCAAGCTGAACGGCAGGATCACGTCGCACTCGCCGCTGAGCCGGTTCTGGGAACTCGAGGCGCTGGCCATGGGGATCGAGGGCAAGAAGATCCTGTGGACCACGCTGCGCGACTCGGCGAACCTGGGAAAGCGGCTGGCCGACGTGGATTTCGACGCCCTCCTGCTGCGCGCGGACCGGCAGCGCTCGCTGCTGGAACCGGCGCGCGTCCGGGCAGCCGAGGACGCGTTCGCACAGCGCTCCTGACCAGGCAGCGAAACCGAGGATCCCCCGGGCGCGCGGTGCCTGGTTGTCGGAATTCCGCGGCGCAGCTACCGTGGCAGCATCGGTTCAGCAAGGAGCCGGCCGCCCAGCACAAGCGAGGCAGTCCAGCGCCGGTCCGCCTCCGCCGGTCCGCAGGAGGCCCCCGATGACTCACCCCGTTCGCCCGGCGAGGCTGCCCACCGGCGCAGCGCCCCTCGCGGACATCACCGTCAGCACCGCCGACGACAGCACGGTCGTCGCGGTCTCCGGAGACCTCGATTCTTCAAGCGCTGACACGTTTTTCGAGCACACCGTCACGGCGATCGCCCAGTCGCCCGGCGGAGTGATCGCCGATCTGGGCGCCGTCACGTTCTGCAGTTGCCGCGGGCTGTCCGTCCTGCTGGCGGCCGACCACACGGCTCGTCTCGCGGAGGTGTCCTTCACGGTGCTGGCGCTCCACCGCGCCGTGCTGCGTCCCCTCCGGCTGCTCGGACTCGACCGGACCCTCGACGTCCGTCTCGTTCCGTTGCCCCGCAAGGAACTCTCGTAACCACCGGACGGTTTGCGCCTCCGATCAGCCGGGTAGCCGGGGAGTTCGGCAAGACTTCGCTGAACTCCGAGGAAAGGTGCCCATGGCTGCTGCAGCGCATTACGTCGAGGTCAACGCTCCCGCGCAGGCGTGCTACGACTGGTGGCGTCCGCTGACCCGGCTGCCGGAGCTCTTCTCCGACGTCCAGTCGGTCGAAGCCCTGGACGGCGACGGGACGCGCACCCGGTGGAAGGTCGACGGACCCGCGGGGTCCACAGTGGAATGGCAGGCCCGGATCGTCGAGGACGCGCCGCCGCGCAAGATCGCCTGGACCACGGTCGACGACGCCGATCCGGATGTGCGCAACTCCGGCGTCGTCCGGTTCGACGACAAGGGCCACGGCCGCACCGGCGTGGAGATCTCCCTCGAATACGAGCCCCCGGCAGGCAAACTCGGCGAGGCGGTCGCTTCGCTGCTGGCCGATCCGCAGAAGAAGGTGGAGCGGGCTGCCGAACAGTTCCGGACGGTCATCGAAGCCCGGTGACCGCGGTCTCGCGCACCCTCTCCGTGCGCCCGGGACCGGACGCGGTTCTCGCCTACCTGACGGCAGCTCGCGGACGCGCTCAACCGGCTGGACCGGTGAACCGACGACCTGCTCAGCGCTTCTGCGCCGCGCGAACCACTTCGAGCACCTGGTTCGCCTCATCGCCCACGAACAGCGCCAGCGGGGCGATCAGCGCCCCGCTGGCGCGATGCCCGGTGAGTTCGCGCTTCTCCCGGTCGCCGAACTCGACTGCCCGGCCGCCCCGGTAGTCGGTGATCGAAGGCTTCACGAGATCCGCCAGGCGCTCAGTGCGCCAGATCGGCCGCCCCCACCACGAGCCTTCGACCAGGATCCGCCGGGTCGTGACGGTGTAGCGGCCGCGAGTGAGCGTCCTCTTCATGCTGTACCGCTCAAGCAGCGTGCAGGTCAGCGCGATCCCCGCGACGCGGAACACGATGTCCCAGCCCCCGGCGGCACCGAGCACGAACAGTCCGAGCACACACCCGAGGAATCCCAGCCGCAGCCACCGGTTTTTCCGTTCCGGCGGCGACTGGCCGGTCCACAGCACCGTCTCGCCGGGTTCCAGCTCCTCCGGTCTTCGTCCTCCCATGCCGCACGCATACCCGGCCAGCCCGCTCCCGAAGCCGGATCCGCCTTCTGCCGGGAGTCAGGCCGCGATGCTGCGAGTGAACGCGACCCGGTCCAGACCCGGCCCGTCGTAATCTGGGAGTACGTCGGACACCTCGAACCCGAGCCGGGCGTGGTACGCGCGCGAGGCGGTGTTCTGCGGGCTGGTGATGCACTTCACCTTGCGCACCCCCGATTCCCGCACCTGCCCGAAGAACCACTCGTACAGCGAACGGCCGATCCCCTGCCCGTGCAGCGCCGGGTCGACGCCGACGTAGTGGATGTAGGCGGTGTCGGGGTCGGTCTGCGAGACGAAGCCGATCAGGAAGGCCGCCAGCGTCCCGTCCGGACGCTCCACCAGGCGGCTCGTCGTGGTGAAGTGCTGGAAGTACAGCCGCGGCACCAGCAGCGCCCGCTCCTGCGCACCGGCTTCGCCCTTCAGGCCGCCCCACCACGGTCCCAGCGCGGCGAGCACGCGCGCGTGGTCGTTTTCGGTCGGCTGGCGGAAAGTCAGGTCGGCACTCATGCCCCGACCCTCTCGTTTCCGCGCCCGCCGGGCAACCTGGTTACCGGCGCGGGTCGACGTGGATCTTCGGCGCCCCCGCCGGCCGCTCCCCGCCGAGTACCGCCGCGACCTCGCCCAGGCCGACCGTCGCCGCCACCAGCGGCCGCGGATCCACCTCGCCGGACGCGTACGCGTCGATCGCCTGCGCCAAGCCCGGCGAACCGCTCAGCACGCCGATCGCGGTGACGTCCTTCAACGCCAGCATCCTCGTGTCCAGCAGGCTCGGCCGCCCGGACAGCCCGATGCAGACGATCCGGCCCGCCGATTCGACCACCTCGGCGGCGAGCGCGGGCGCGGAGGGGTCGCCGGTCGCGTCGACCACCGCGTCGAACGGCGGCTCGGGTACGCTCGTCCCGGCGGAAAAACCCAAACCGCGCGCGAATTCCACCGACCACGGCGTCGCGCCGACGAGATGGACCTCGCTTCCCGCGGCCCGGAGGAACAGCGCGGTGAGCAACCCGATCGTCCCCGGGCCGAGGACCAGCACCCGTTCGCCCGCGGCCGCCCGCGCCGCCCGGAAGGCGTTGCCGCCCGGTTCGGCCAGCGCGCCCGCGACGGGATCCACCGCGTCCGGCAGTTCGTGCAGCGAGCGCACCGGCACGGCGAGGCGTTCGGCCAGCGCTCCCGCCCGGCCGCCGCGGATGCCGACCTCCTGCCGGTCCGCGCAGACGTGCTGATGCCCGCCCCGGCACCGCCGGCAGTCCCCGCACCCGAGCATCGTGTCGCCGGTGACGCGGCGGCCCACCCACGCCGGATGCACGCCCCGGCCGACCGCCGACACCGTGCCGCACCATTCGTGGCCGAGCCGCATCGGGTACCGGGCGTGCCCGTCGGCGAGGTACTGCATTTCGCCGGTGAAGAACTCGACGTCGGTGCCGCACACCCCGGCCCGCTCCACGTCGACCACGACCTCGCCGACCCCGGCCTCCGGCTCCGGCACCTCGGCAGGCCCGGCCTCCCCCGGTCCGGTCACCACGAACGCCCGCATGGCCCCGATCGTAGCGGCGCTCAGCCGGTCACGCGCTCGCGCAGGAACGCCGCCGTCGCCGGGTCGGCCGGATAGAACGACTCGATCACCAGCTCGGCGACCGTCACGTCCAGCGGCGTCCCGAAGGTCGCGACCGTGCTGAAGAACGTCAGCTCCAGATCCCCGTGCCGGTAGCGCAAGGGCACGAAAATGTCGCCCGGGCCGGGGATCTCCACCTCGGGGACCTCGTCGTCGCACGGATACCCGCGCAGCTCCTCCAACAGCTCGGCGAGCCCGGCGTCGGCGGTCTGCTCGACCTGACGGCGCAGCCTGCCCAGCAGATGCGCGCGCCATTCCCCCAGGTTCAGCACCCGCGGCGCCATCCCGTCCGGGTGCAGCGTCGCGCGCAGCACGTTCACCGGACCGGTCAGCAGCGACGGCGCGATGCCCTCGGTGAGCACGCCGAGACTGAGGTTGGCGTCGACGAGATTCCAGCCGCGGTCGACCACCGCCGCCGGATACGGGTCGTGCCCGGCGAGCAGCCGCCGGACGGCCTCGCGGATCACGGTCATTTCCGGCGCTCCGATGTCGGACTCGCCGTAGGCGGGCGCGTAGCCCGCGGCGAGCAGCAGGCGGTTGCGTTCGCGCAGCGGGATGTCGAGATGCTCGCCCAGCCGCAACACCATGTCGCGGCTCGGCTTGGACCGGCCGGTCTCCACGAAGCTCAGGTGGCGCGTCGAGATGTCCGCCGAGATCGCGAGATCGAGCTGGCTGATGCGGCGGCGGTCGCGCCATTCCCGGAGCAGTTCGCCGATCGGGGCCTTCACCGTGGTCGTCACGCGTCCGAAGCTACGGGGTCGCGCGCTGGGAGACCATTACCCCTGAGGTAACGGCGCGTGCACCACCAACGCCTCCGCCAGCGGCTTGCGGTCCAGATCCGGCACCTCGCAATCCGGTGCCGGATAACCCACCGGGAACAAGATGTACGGCCGCTCAGTCACCGGCCGCTCGAAAACCTCGTTGAGGAAACCCATCGGATTCGGCGTGTGCGTCAACGTCGCCAGCCCCATCGTGTGCAGCGCCGTGATGAACATGCCGCACGCGATCCCGACGCTCTCGTTGACGTAGTAGTTCTTCCGCAGCGAACCGTCCGGCAGCGGGGTGCTCTTCTGCGCGAACGCGACCACCAGCCACGGCGCGACCTCGAGGAATTCCTTGTGCTCGTCCGTTTCGAGCCGGGCGAGCGCCGCGTGCCAGTCCGGCGCGTTGCGTTCGCGGTAGAACTTCCGCTCCTCGACCTCCGCCGCCTCGCGCACCGCGCGCTTGACGTCCGGGTCGGCCGTCGCGACGAACGTCCACGGCTGGTGGTGCGCCCCGCTCGGCGCGGTGTTCGCGATCCGCACCGCGGTCTCGATCGCTTCGAGCGGCACCGGGTCCGGGGAGAACCAGCGGACCGACCGGCGGCGGTCGAGCAGCCGGTACAGCTCCTGCCCGCGCGCGAGGCTCTCCTCCGGGGACAGCCGCGGCGGCGCGTACGGGACGAACGGGTGCTGGTGCCGGGTCATGCCCCGACCCTGCCGCGTCGGCGGTCATCGGTCCAGTTCACATTTCTGGTGAAGGACATAAGCTGAACTGATGTCTCCCTCGTTGCGCCAGCTCGAGTACCTGGTCGCGGTCGCGGACACCGGCGGCCTCACCGCGGCCGCGGACAGCTGCCACGTGTCGCAGTCGGCGGTGTCGCTGGCGATCGCTTCGCTGGAACGGACTTTGGGCGTCCAGCTCATCCTCCGCGGCCCCGGCCGCACGACCGCGCTGACCGACGCCGGCCGCCAGGTCGTCGGCGAGGCCCGCGCGGTGCTCACCTCGGTGGCGGAACTCGGCACCACCGCCCGCGACTACGGCCAAGACCTCGCCGGACGCCTGAATTTCGGCTGCTACACCCCTCTCGCGCCACTCCACGTCCCCGCCGCGCTGGCGACTTTCCGCACCCAGCACCCGGAAGTCGACGTCTCCTTCGTCGAAGGAACCCTGCCGGACCTGCAGCATCTCCTGCGGGAAGGCCGCTGCGACCTCGCCGTGCTGTACCGGCAGGATCTCGTGCCGGGCATCGCAGTGGACCAGCTTTACGACCAGCCGCCGAGCGTGCTCCTCCCGTCGGCGCATCCCTTGGCGCGCCGGAAGACGGTTTCGTTGCGCGCCTTGGCCGACGAGCCGTTCATCCTGCTGGACGTACCGCCGTCGGAACGCTATTTCCGGGACGTCTTCGCCGCGGTCGGCCTGCCGATGCCGGTCGCACACCGCACGACGAGCTTCGAACTCGCTCGCGCGTTAGTGGCTCGAGGACTCGGCTACACCCTCTCGGTGCAGCGACCGCCGCTGGAACTTTCCGTCGAGGGCACGCCATTCGCGGTACGTCCGCTGCGCGAGCGAGTCCCGACGACTCCGGTCGTGCTGGCCCGCGCGGAGGGTGCGCGGCTGACTCGGCGGGCGGAGACGTTTCGCACTTTCTGCCGGGAGTTTTTCGGTGCTAGAGCGTGATTCCGCGTGGTTCGCGGCCGAGAAGCTCGGCCAGTACTGGGCTCGTCTCGGCAAAGTGACCTTGCCGGGAGGCCTCGAACATCGACAGCTTCATCCGCGCCACCTCCTCCGGCTCGCCCGCGACCCACTCCTCGTCCGCTACTACCACGCGCCGCACCGCACGCCCGCTGACCCGCGACGCGAGCTCGGCCACGTCGTCGAACGTCACCGCCTGCCGCGCGGTCAGCGCAACCGGCCCGTCGAACTCCCTGTCCCCGGCCAGAATCACCGCCGCCGCCTCCGCGACATCAGCCCGATCGGTCCACGAAACCGGGCCGTCCTCCGGGGCCGCGATCACCCCGTCCTCCCGCCAGTTCCCGAGCAGCCAGCCGATGCTGTGCGCGTAAAAACCGTTGCGCAGCGCGGTCCACGCGACCCCGGACCCGGCGAGGATCCGCTCGGTCGCCGCGTGCTCCGGACCCGGCGGAAAAGGCGTGTCCATCCGGGAATTCTGATGGCTGGTGTACAGAATCCGTTGCGCCCCGGCCGCTACCGCCGCCTCGACGCCGGCACGATGCAGACTGACCCCGTCCGCGTGCGGATCGTTCGAGGAGACCAGCAGGACTTTTTCCGCCCCTTCAAACGATTTCCGCAGTGCCTCGGGATCCTCGTAGGACCCCTGCCGCACCCGTACACCCCGGTCCCCGAGGTGCCGCGCCTTGGCGGCATCCCGGACGCTGACGCCGATCTCCTCCGCCGGGACGCGCTTGAGCAGATGCTCCACAGTCGCCCCGTTGAGCGCGCCGGTCGCCCCCGTGATCACGATCATCTCCGGACTCCCTTCAGCAATGGCAGCAGGATGTCGTCCACGAGATGCCGCAGGAACCGGTCGTCACACGGTTCGCCGGCGAAGACGATCCGGTGCACGATCACTCCCGGCGCGACCTCAGCGAACAACTCGGCCGCACCAGGCGCCGATGCGGTGCGCCGCACCCGATCCGCCATCGCCGCCTGGTCTCGGTGCAGGATCCGGCGCATCTCGTCCGCGAGCCGCGGGTCGCTGCGCATCCCCGCGAACAGCGCGCCCAGCACCCCGATCTCCTGCTCGGCGATCTCGCGCGCCAGCCACCGCACGACGGCCAGCAAGTTTTCCCGCAGTCCGCCGGACACGGCCTCGGGCGGAGCCGAGGTTTGCCGCTGCTCCGCTGCCGCCGCGACGACGGCCGCCTTGTCGCGGTACCGCCGGTAAACCGTCGTCTTGGCAACACCGGCGCGGGCCGCGATCGCCTCGATGGACAACTGGTCGTAGCCGACTTCGGGCAGCAGCGCCAAGGCCGCCTCGTGGATCGCGGCATCCCTTCGGGCATCACGCGGCCTGCCCACCGAGAACTCCTCCGACACGATGCCTCTTTTCGATACGCTCCCGTTGCGTATCGAAAGTACGCCCGCGCCGGCACCCCCGTCAACCGGGCCAAGGCAGGACGGTCAGCTCCGGCCATTGTTCCTGCCAGCGCCGGGCTTTCGCCTCGTAACTGCTCCGCGGCGCGTGTCCGGGATTGGGCCGGACGACGAGATTGAACATGTCCGCGAACCCGTGCGGCGCGTAGACCTGCCACTCCCCTCCTTCGGCCAACCGGATCCCCAGGCAGGGCGTCGTGGACGGGAACGAGTCGATGGCCGCCTCGGTGGACGGGTACGGCGCGCACGGGACGCCGAAGCGGTCCTCGTACCAGAGATGCACCCGTGCCTCGTTGCGGATTTCCACCGTGATCGGGAGATCCCCGAACCTCCGGGCGCCCTCCTCGATGACCGCGTTCTCCGCGTCCCAGCTGAGATCCGAGTCGTCGAAGTAGAACAGGTCGTAATCCTTGATGCCCTCGGCGGGCGGGCGTCCGGTCACCACGTTCCACACGGTCTGGCACAGGCAGCCCGCGGTCAGGTACCAGCCGGGAAGAGCCAGTTTCGCCGCCCGCGCCAGCACTTCCGGCACCAGCTCGTTGCGCGTCACGAGCTCGCGGAAGGTCCCGAGCTGCCTGTCGATCGCCATCCGGCCGTAGTCCATGCCCCGGTTTAGCACGGCCAGCCGATTACCTCCCGCGTAATCGACCAGCCGCCGATCGTCGGCCAGGCTTGGCCCTACCGAAAACGGGACAACACAAGGAGAACCCCGACATGACCACCACCGCACCGACCGCAGCCGACCTCGCCCGCCGTTACGTCGACGTCTGGAACGAGACCGACCCGCAGCGGCGCCGCCAGCTCGTCTCAGAGGTCTTCGCGCCGGGCGCGACCTACACCGATCCGCTCGGCGCGGTCGCCGGCCAGGACGAGATCGACGGATTCATCGGCGGCGCGCAGGCGCAGTTCGCCGGACTCGTCTTCAGCCTGCCCGCGGAGCCGGACGCGCACCACGATCTCGCGCGGTTCCAGTGGCACCTGTGCGCTCCCGGCGCCGCTGAGCCGATCGCGATCGGGTTCGACGTCGTGGAGATCGCCGACGGCCGGATCGCCAAGGTGCACGGCTTCCTGGACAAGATTCCGGGCTGAGCCGCCGGAAACGCCGGGGATGTGGTCTTGACCACAGGCACGAGGTTCAGACCACCCGGGAGGTCTGAACCTCACCCGGCCAAGCCGCCACGCCGCGAAACAGGCGTGGCCCTCCCCACTCTGTCCGTACCCCGCGGGGCGCCTGAGAGTTTCACCCGCGTGGATAGCCGGGTTTGCACCGTCGGCGGCACCGGCTGGTGGTCTCCTGCCGATGCGCTTTCCAGAGGCGTCTCGTCCGCGCGGTCCAGGGTGCCTGAGAGGTTCCGGGGAGGACTTGCTCCTTCGGCGCCGGACCGGGGATGCCGGTTCGGTCTCTCCCGCGCGGGTTCGTCGACCGCGCGCCCAGTCTAGCGCGGACGAAGATCAGCCCGTGCGGCGGGCGTTGCGGCGCTGGGTCAGCTCGTCCGGCACGACGGCCTCGACCAGTCCGCCGTCGGCGCGCTCGGCCGGGAACTCGTGGATGGTGCCGCTGATCTCCTGCATCGCCCCGCTGACCGCGATGCCGAACACGCCCTGGCCGCCCTGGAGCAGATCCACGATCTCCTCCGGCGACGTGCATTCGTACACCGTGGTGCCGTCGGAGAACAGCGTGACCTTCGCCAGGTCGCGCACCCCGCGCACGCGCAGATGGTCGACCGCGACGCGGATGTTCTGCAGCGAGACCCCGGTGTCCAGCAGGCGCTTCACGACCTTGAGGACCAGGATGTCCTTGAACGAGTACAGCCGCTGCGACCCCGAACCGTGCGCCGTCCGGATGCTGGGCGCGACCAGCTTCGTGCGCGCCCAGTAGTCCAGCTGGCGGTAGGTGATCCCGGCGATCTGGCAGGCCGCGGGACCGCGGTAGCCGACCAGCTCGTCGGGCAGCGAGGCGTCGGGGAACAGCTCGCCCTGCTCGCCGTCGGCGACAGGTCCGGCAGGTATCTCCGGACGACCAGCCTCGACCACCGCAAGCCTCCCCTCGCCCGGCCTCGCGGCGGGGCGTTCGACAGGCCGGTCGAGCCCAGGATCGGGATCGGCCGGGGAAAACTGCCACGAGCGCGCCGGGTCGGCGAATCACATCGTGGCGATTTACCGCCTTTGACGGTAAGGCTGCGCCGCGAGCCGGTCAACGCGACGCGCGGCGGACCTCGAGGCCGTGTCGAGGCTTTGGCCCGTTCGCCGTACGGGATTGACCTTTTTTACTCGGCTGAGTAACTTATTACTCATGCAAGTAAACATCGACACGCAAGCCGAACTCGGCCTGAGCGTCACCGAGGCCACCACCCGGGCCCAGATCATCGGCGCGACCATCGCCACGATCGCCGACTACGGGTACGCGCGCACCACCTTCGCGCGCATCAAGGAACGGGCCGGGCTCAGCAGCACGCGGCTGATCTCGTACCACTTCACCAACAAGGCCGGCCTCATGCAGGCGGTGCTGAGCACGGTGTCCGAGACCAAATCGGAATACCTGCGCGAGCGCAGCGAAGGCGTCGACCCGGCGGACCGGCCGGGGAACCTGCGCGCGTACATCGAGACTTCGGTCGCGTTCCTGCGCGACTACCCGCAATGCGAACGGGTGCTGGTCGAGATGGCCGCGCACGCCGACGACCGCGACGGCTGGGCGATGACCGGCGTCATGGTCGGGCAGCTGCGCACCGGCGCGCTGCAGCGGCAGCTTGAACAGGGCCGCAAGGAGGGGGCGTTCGGCGACATCTCGCCGGAGATCGTGGCGCTGTCGATCGCGCAGGCCATCGACGGGGTCGCGGCCGCCTACGCCGCCGATCCGTCCGTGGACCTGGACCGGTACGGCCGGGAACTGGCGGACCTGTTCGCCCGCGCGACCGCGCGGTGAGCTCGTGCCCGGCGGGAGACCGCCGGGCAGGGGCGATCAGGTGTCGGCGCCGCGGAAGTCTTCCGGGGACACGGAGTCGAGGAACTCGCGGAACTTCTCGACCTCGTCCTCCTGCTCGTCCGGGATGATCAGGCCGGCTTCCTCGAGCACCGCGTCGACCGCGTGGATCGGGACGCCGATCCGCAGCGCCAGCGCGACCGAATCGCTCGGGCGGGCCGAGACCCGGATGTCGCCGTCGAAGACCAGCTCGGCGAAGAACGTGCCTTCTTTGAGGTCGGTGATCACGACCTGCTCGAGCTCGCGGCCGAGCGCGCCGATGACCTCTTTGAGCAGATCGTGGGTGAGCGGCCGGGCGGGCCGCACGCCTTGCTGTTCCAGGGCGATCGCGGTGGCTTCGACCGAGCCGATCCAGATCGGCAGGTACCGCTCGCCCTCGGTCTCCCGCAGCAACAAGATCGGCTGATTCGCGGGCAGTTCGACCCGCACTCCGACGACGCGCATCTCGCTCATCGGGCTTCGCCTCCCTCTCGTGCACACGGGCCGCAGCGCTGGCGACGGCTGACGACCGTTGTCTCCGACGCTACCCGTCATCCGGGCGCTGTGCTCGCTCGCAGCGGACATTCTCGGTTCGTGGTCTCGCGAACCGTCTCTCACGGTACGGCATCCCGGCGCTGAGGTTCAGTCATTGACAAGTGAGACGAAAACGCGTCTCGGGCATAAGGGTCAATCGCCGGCGACGCCGCGGATGCCGGCTTTGACGAGCAGCGTGTGCAGCGTGACCGACAGCGCGGCCAGCTCGCGCACGACCTCGTCCGCGCGCGCCTTCGCGTCCGCGTCACGATGCCGGTACGCCGGGGTCACGATCTGCTCCAGCAGGCCGACCTCGCGGTCGGCCGCGGCGCGGAACGCGCGCAGATGCCGCGGTTCGAGCCCGAATTCGGTCATCGCCTTGACGGTGCGGGCGATCAGGACCGATTCCGGGCCGAAAAAACCCGCCGCGCCGGGGCGCAGCAGGCCGTACTGGCACAGCTCGGCGAGCATCGCGTCGTCGATGCCCGCCTGCTCCAGCAGGTCTTCCTGGGTGAGCCGGGTGTCCGGCCCGGTCTCGAAGTCCGCCGCCGCGGGCAGTCCCGCCGGATCGCTCCCGTCGCCGAGCGGCACGAGCCGCCGCGGCAGCTGGGGAGCCGACGGGACCGGCGCGGGCGGCTGCGCGCCCGCGTCGGCCGCGTCGAGCTGCTCCTTGATGACCTTGAGCGGGAGGTAGTGGTCGCGCTGCGCGGACAGCACGTACCGCAGGCGTTCCACGTCCGCCGGCGAGAACTGCCGGTACCCCGAGGGCGTGCGGCCCGGGCGGACCAGGCCTTCCGCCTCGAGGAAGCGGATCTTGGAAATCGTGACATCGGGGAAGTCCCCGCGCAGCTGCGCGAGCACCGCCCCGATGCTCAACCCGTCCCGCCGGGCCTCCTGACGACCGGGCTGCCCGGCCGCCGTCACTGCGCCCCCTGGCCCCCGTGCCCCGGGCCGGTCAGGAAGACCAGGCGGAACTTGCCGATCTGCACCTCGTCGCCGCCGGCGAGGACGGCCTGGTCGACCGGCTCGCGGTTGACGTAGGTGCCGTTCAGGCTGCCGACGTCGATCACGACGAACTCCCCGCCCTCGCGCCGGAATTCCGCGTGGCGGCGGGAAACCGTGACGTCGTCGAGGAAGATGTCGCTGTCGGGGTGCCGTCCCGCGCTGGTGGTGTCGCGGTCGAGCAGGAAGCGGGAGCCCGCGTTGGGCCCGCGCTTCACGACCAGGAGGGCGGAACCCGGCGGAAGGGCGTCGACGCCCTGCACCGGTGCCTCGGCGGCCGGCGCGGACTCCTGCTGGCCTTCCATGTCGGCCAGGAAATCGGCCCGGAAGACAGAGGTCCGCTCCGGAGACTGCTCCGGGGGAACGCCGGGCCCGTCGTTCGTGCTCACCTGAGCTCTCCTCTACGCATGAAGTGTTGTCATCGACCAAGAACGTGCAGCTGTCAACGTACCGTGCCCGACCGGCCCGGAACCCTCGGGCTCCCCTTGAGGCTCCGGGGCCCGGCCGAACGGCTCAGCCCTTGATGAGGGCCTGGTACGCCTCGGCCTCGAGCAGCGCCTCGAGACCGGCCGGGTCGTCGAGCCGGATCTCCACGAGCCAGCCCTCGCCGTAGGGGTCGGAGTTGACGAGCTCCGGCGAATCGGCGACCGCCGAGTTGACCGCCACGATCTCGCCGTCGACCGGCGCGAACAGCTCCGAGACGCTCTTCGTGGACTCGACCTCGCCGAACGCGTCGCCCGCCCCGACCTGCTTGCCGACCTCGGGCAGGTCGACGAACACGACGTCGCCGAGCTGGTCCTGCGCGTACTCGGTGATGCCCACCCGCACGAGCGAACCCTCGCGGGTCGCGACCCACTCGTGCTCCTCGGTGTAGCGCAGTTCTTCCGGAGTGGTCAACGCCGCTCCCCTTCCTGGTGCTGGCTTTCGTGCCGACAATCTTCCATCACCGGGTGCGCAGCGCGCGAGCCGCCTGCACGACGTAGAGCGCCCCGGACCAGACATACAGGACGCCGCCCCACACCATGAACGCGTAGGCGATCGGCCGCGCGACCGCCGCGACGTCCGAGCCGCCCTGCGTGAGCAGCAGGAACGGGAAGGCGTACATGAGAACGAAGGTCGCGCCCTTGCCGATGTAGGTGACCTCGGGCGGCGCGAACCCGCCGCGGCGCAGCAGCACCACGCACACCCCGAGCACCAGCTCGCGCAGCACCAGCGGCACGACGACCCACCACGGGATGATGTCGCGGATCAGGAACGCGACGAGCGTGGCGAGGATGTAGAGCCGGTCCGCGGCGGGGTCGAGCAGCTGCCCGAGCCGCGACATCTGGTCGAGCCAGCGGGCGAGCTTGCCGTCGAGCCAGTCGGTGAGCGCGGAGAAGATCAGCAGGGCGAGCGCCCAGCCGTCCTCCTTCGGGCCGAGCAGCAGCCACAGGAACACCGGGACGCCCGCCAGGCGCAGCAGCGACAGCAGGTTGGGGACGTTGAGCGCCTGCCGCCACAGGGAGGGCTCGGTCTGGGGCTCGTCGGGGACCGTGGTCACGCCGGTCAGCCTAGAGCGGACGGGATCGCGAGGTTTGTCCTGGCGGGTGAAAGGCGGGGGTTCGGTTGTGCTGGGGGTGGGTTCGGGCGCGGGAGGTCACGGGGTGCCCTGGTCTGGTGCGGCGTTGGGGCATGCGCGGCGGCGGGTTTCTCGCTTCGGCTGACGGGCGCTGTGCGAGGCCGGGGTGGGTCTCGCCGCCGGTGCGGTGTCTTGGGGAGGCGCGCTGCGGCGGGCCCGCCGCGCACCCGCACCTCGCTGCACGGCGCGCGGTGCACGGCGAATCGGCGCGGCCGGATCCGTTCGGCTCGGCGCTGGAACGATTCCGTCGGCGCGGCGGGCGAATCGGAGCAGCGGGGAGGGCAACAGGGCGGGGGGCCAACGCCGCAGCAAGGCGGTGCGGCAGCCGGTCCGGCGCGGCTGGCGAGCTGGCACGGTGAGCGAACCGGTGCCGCAGCAAGGCAGTGCGGCAACCCGGTGCGGCAGGCGGGCCAGCGCGGCAGGCGAGCCAGCACGGTGAGCGAACCGGTGCCGCAGCAAGGCAGTGCGGCAACCCGGTGCGGCAGGCGGGCCAGCACGGCGGGTGAATCGATGCCGCGGCCGAGCCGCCGTAGCGGGTGAATCGGTGCAGCGCCGGGAAAAACCGCGGATCCGCCGGACGGCGGCCGGGACCGCTCCCCGGTTCCGGCCGCCGTCCGGCGGAAGTTTCAGCGGGAGCGTCGCCTGCTGGCCGCCCGGCGGTGGCTCCAGCCGCGGCGCTGCAGCTGCGCGTTGCTGAGCGTTTCGGGGCGGCCGCGGCCGTCGGTGCCCACCCAGCGCGGGCGCACGGCTCCGGCTTCGAGCACGTAGGGGCGGCCGCCGCACCACACCACGCTGCAGGGTTCGGTCGGCGGGTCGGTCGGGGCGTCGGTCTCGGCTGCGGGGGCGGTTTCGGTGCTCATGCTCTCGGTGACTCGTGCTCTCTGGCGTCGGGCTTCGGGGACCTGGAACGCGCGGGGCGCCTGCCCTCTACGTCGGCGCGGGACCGCCGAGCGTTAACCGCCCCGGGACGGATTCCTCCGAACGATGCGTCCCGGCGATGCGGATTTCCCCGTCCGGAAAGCGAAACCAACCGTCCACAGTAGACTCAACCGGCACCGCTCCGGTGTGTCGGTGCCGCTCAGCGGGGGCGCCAGGGGCCAGAATGGGCGCGACCCCGGAGAAAGGATCGCGGTGCTCCCGTCGAAAACCGTGTACGGGCCGCTGTGCGCGGCTGTGGTGGTTTTGCCCGCGCTCACCGCCTGTTCGGGGGATCAAGCGCCA
This sequence comes from Amycolatopsis sp. Poz14, assembly GCF_006704225.1. NCBI lineage: Bacteria > Bacillati > Actinomycetota > Actinomycetes > Pseudonocardiales > Pseudonocardiaceae > Amycolatopsis > Amycolatopsis sp. Poz14. Next base: position 5,194,631 of record NZ_JACLHD010000001.1, on the reverse strand, counting down.
CCGGCAGCCGCGTCGTCGGCGCCCTCCGCTATCGCCTCGGTCGCGCCGAGCACGCACGCTCCCCCGCCGCTGCCGCAGACCGCGGGCGCGAGCAGCCCGCCCGCCGCGCCCAGCAGCACCGCGGCCGCGCCGAAACCGTCAAAGCAGGCGCCGCCGTCCACTCCGGGCACGTGCGGCACGGTCACCGCGGCGAGCGGGATGACGCTGTACGTCTACGACAACAAAGCCATCCCGTGCGCGGACGCGATGGCGCTCGTCAAGAAGTTCCACCAGGCGATCAACGGCCGCCAGGCGGCGGGCTCGAACAACCCGGTCAACGCGACCGTCGACGGCTGGCTGTGCGTGTCCGGCCCGCCCGCCGCGCAGGGCGGCACCACGTGCAGCAAGGGCGAGCAGACCGTGCTGGCGGCGGTGGTCCCGGCCGAATAGGACCGGGACCGCCGCCGCGGCTCAGGACTTGAGGTCCGGGAAGTCGTCCTCGCGGAACTCGCCCTCGGGCCGCTCGCCGCCTTCCCGGCCGCGCAGTTCGACCCGGCGGATCTTGCCCGAGATGGTCTTCGGCAGCTCCCCGAACTCCAGCCGCCGGATCCGCTTGTACGGCGCGAGGTGCTCCCGCGCGTACGCCAGGATCTCGCGCGCGGTCTCGGCGTTCGGCTCGCGCCCGGAGGCGAGCACGACGTACGCCTTGGGCACGGCCAGCCGGATCGGGTCCGGCGCGGGCACCACGGCCGCCTCGGCGACCGCCTCGTGCTCCAGCAGGACGCTCTCCAGCTCGAACGGCGAGATCCGGTAGTCCGACGCCTTGAAGACGTCGTCGGTGCGGCCGACGTAGGTGATGTAGCCGCGTTCGTCGATCGAGCCGACGTCGCCGGTGTGGTAGTAGCCGTTCGCGAAGGCGGCCGAGGTGCGTTCGTCGTCGTCCGCGTAGCCCGCCATCAGGCCGACCGGCCGGTGCGCGAGGTCCAGGCAGATCTCGCCCTCGGTCGCGCGCTCGCCGGTGACCGGGTCGACCAGCGCGACCGCGAACCCGGGCAGCGGGCGGCCCATCGACCCGGCCACGACGTCCTGGCCCGGCGTGTTCGCGACCTGGACGCTGGTCTCGGTCTGCCCGAAGCCGTCCCGGATGGTGACGCCCCACGCCTTCTCGACCTGCTCGATCACCTCGGGGTTGAGCGGCTCCCCCGCGCCGACGACCTTCTTCGGCGGCGTCCGCAGCGCGCTGAGGTCGGCCTGGATCAGCATCCGCCACACCGTCGGCGGCGCGCAGAAGCTGGTGATGCCGCAGCGGTCCATCTGCGCCATCAGCGCGGCCGCGTCGAACCGCGCGTAGTTGTACAGGAACACCGTCGCTTCGGCGTTCCACGGAGCGAAGAAGTTGCTCCAGGCGTGCTTGGCCCAGCCCGGCGACGAGATGTTGAGGTGGACGTCGCCCGGTTCCAGCCCGATCCAGTACATTGTGGACAGATGGCCGACCGGATAGGAAACGTGCGTGTGCTGCACGAGTTTCGGCTTCGCGGTGGTGCCCGAGGTGAAGTACAGCAGCAGCGGGTCCTCGGCGCGGGTGACCCCGTCCGGGGTGAATTCGGCGGAGGACGCATACGCGGTTTCGAAGGCGTGCCAACCGGAAACCGGCTCGCCGACCGCGATCCGCGTGTAGTCGCCGGCGACGTCGGCGAACTTCTCCGCGTCGACGTCGCGCACGATCACGTGCTTGGCGTTGCCGCGCTCCACCCGGTCCACGAGGTCGGCCGGGCCGAGCAGCGTCGACGCCGGGATCACGACCGCGCCCAGCTTGATCGCCGCGAGGATGGTCTCCCACAGCTCGCCCTGGTTGCCGAGCATGACGATCACCCGGTCGCCGCGCGCGACGCCGAGGCCGCGCAGCCAGTTCGCGACCTGGTTGGACCGGGCCGACATCTCCGGGAACGTCCAGCGGTTCTCGGTGCCGTCCTCTTCCACGATCCACAGCGCGTACCGCTGCGCGTTCGCCGGGTCCGCCGCGATCGCGTCGAACCAGTCCGTGGCCCAGTTGAACTCGTCCAGCTGCGGCCACGCGAACTCGCGGTATGCGGTTTCGTAGTCCAAGCGGTGGGCCTGCAGATAGTCCCGCGCCGCGCGGAATGCCTGGTAGCCGGTGACCTCAGCGCCGTTGCTCACGTCGTACTCCTCGTGCTCGCTTTCCCGTGCCTGTTTTACTCGCCCTTGAAGTCCGGCGCTCGTCGCTCCAGGAAGGCCTGGACGGCTTCCTGGAGGTCCTTGCTCGGCAGGAAGGCGGAGTTCCACGCGGCGACGTAGCGCAGGCCCTCGGCGACCTGGCGTTCGGTGTTCGCCGACAGCACCTGCTTGGTGCCCTGGACGACCAGCGGCGGGTTCGCGGCGATCTCCGCGGCCAGTTCGCGGGCCTTGGCCAGCAGCGTCTCCTGGTCCGGGTACACGTCGTTGACCAGGCCGATCTTCTCCGCGCGCGCGGCGTCGACGTCCTTGCCGGTCAGCGCCAGCTCGCGGACGTGCCCCTCGCCGATGATGGGCGCGAGCCGCTGCAGGCTGCCGATGTCGGCGACGATCGCGACCTTCACCTCGCGGACGCTGAACTTGGCGTCCGCGCTGGCCAGGCGGATGTCGGCGGCGGTGATCACGTCCACGCCGCCGCCGATGCACCAGCCGGACACGGCGGCGACCACCGGTTTGCGGCATTCGGCGATCGAGCTGACCGCCTGCTGCAGCCGCTGGACCTCGCGGTGGAACTCGGTGCGCGGCCCGGCCAGCGCGTCGCCCGCCAGCAGCGGGGCCCAGCCGCCCATCATCGCGGGCAGGTCGAGGCCGTAGGAGAAGTGCTTGCCGCTTCCGGTCAGCACGACGGCGCGCACGCGCGGGTCGGCGTCGAGGGCGGCGAACACCAGCGGCAGCTCGCGCCAGAAGTCGGGGCCCATCGCGTTGCCCTTGCCCGGGCCGAGCAGGGTCACCTCGGCGACCGGTCCGTCGAGGTCGACGCGGAGCGAGGCGAGTTCGGGAAGGGCGGCTACTGGTTCGGTCATGCCGATCATCTTGACTCATCCCCCCGACCCCAGCCCATCCGGTTGACACTGTGCCAACGGCGCTGCGGGATGCTTTCCTGGAGACCCGAGGTGGAGAGGGAGGCGCCCGTATGGACCCGGCACCCGTGCCCGTCGCCGACGCCCCGCCGGCGGAACCCGCGGCGGCCCGCAAGGCCCGGCCGATCGAGCTGTCCGGCTCGTTCCGGCACGAGGGCCAGCGCCTGTGCTACACCGAATACGGCAGCGGCGACCGCGTCGTGGTGCTGATGCACGGGATCATGTTCACCCGCCGGATGCACGCGCCGCTGGCCAGGCGGCTCGCCCGCGCGGGGTTCCGCGTGGTGACCCTCGACCTGCTCGGCCACGGCGATTCGGACCGGCCGACGCAGTCGTGGCGCTATTCGATGCCCGCGTTCGGCGAACAGGCCGTCGCGCTGCTCGACCATCTGGAGATCGAGGACGCGGTGGTCGGCGGCACCTCGCTGGGCGCGAACGTGGCGCTGGAGGTGGCCGTGGCCGCCCCGTCGCGGGTGCGCGGGCTGGTGGTCGAAATGCCGGTGCTGGACAACGCGATCATCGCCGGGCTGCTGACCTTCGCACCCCTGTTGTTCGCCGCGCGCTTCCTGCCCGCGACGGTGCGCGGGGTGGCGTTGGCCGCGCATCTGGTGCCGCACGGGAACCAGTGGGTGGACGTCATCACGGACACGCTGAGCCAGGAACCGGCGCCGATGGCCGCGCTGCTGCACGGCGTGCTGTTCGGCCGGGTCGCGCCGCCCAAGTCGATCCGGGGCACGATCACCACGCCGACGCTGGTGATCGGGCACGAGGGCGACCCGATCCACCCGTTCGGCGACGCGGGCAGCCTGGCCGAGGACCTGCCGAACGCCGAGTTCGTCCAGGCCCGCAGCCCGGTCGAGCTGCGGTTCGACCCGAAGCGGCTGAGCGCGGCGATCCGGGACTTCGCGTTTCGCCGCTACCCCGCCTGAGCCCGGCCCCCGCGGTCCGTGAAGGGCTCCTTCCGGGAATCTGATTCCCTCAAGGAGCCCTTCACGGACTTGGTGGGGCACTAGGGCGAGCGGGCTTGGGACTCGCGGGGGCCGGGCTAGTGCACCCAATGCGGCATTGGGTGCGTTCCCGCGGCAGGGCTCGTCCGCGAAAGGCACCCTCCCGACCCGCGCCCGGCAAGGAAGGGAGACCTGCGGAAGCAGCGTCCCGCCGGGCTCCCTCAGACTTCCGACCGGCCGGGGTCAGTTCTGGTCGGCTTCGGGGAACTCCGGCGGCGCCTGGAGGTCGTGGGCGCGGAACAGCACCGCGTGCGCCACCCCCATCGCCTTGCCGCTCATCGCCGTGAACTGCGGGATGAAGTCGGCGGGCGCGGGGTGGTCCGGAAGCGCGGCCAGGTACGCGGCGTGCGCCTCCAGGGAAGCGACGCCGCGCCGCAGCGGCTCTCCGGTGATGTCGACGCCGTGGGTCGCCCCGGAACCCGGAAGTCCCGGGACCAGGTACCAGCGCGCCGAATGCGGAGCGAGGCCCTCGTCGTCGATCTGCTCCGGGAAGACCCACCGGTTGCCCGCGTCGCGGATCGCGTCGAGGGTCGCGAGTCCGGCGGCGCGGTGGTCGGCCTGGTCGAAGCCGTACGGAGTTTCGACGTCGAATCCGCAGCCGAGCACGACGTCGGGCTCGAACCGGCGGATCTCGCGGGCGATGTCGCGGCGCAGGTCGAGGCCGTAGACGAGCACGCCGTCCGGGTGTTCGAGGACGGTGAGGCGCTCGACGCCGACGGCCGCGCACGCGTTGCGCTGTTCGGCGACGCGCAGGCGGGCCGTCTCCTCGGGCGGGTTCGGCATGCCTGCCTCGCCGCGGGTGAGCAGGAGGTAGCCGACCTCGATGCCGCGCGCCGTCCAGCGCGCGACGGCCGCGGACGTGCCGTACTCCATGTCGTCCGGGTGCGCGACGACGCAGAGCACGCGCCGGAAGGACTCCTCGGGCAGGGCAGGCAAGGTCATACCGGACATCTTCGCGCGCGGACGGCCCGCTGTCTGCGTTATCCGGGCTGATTCCGGTCCAGCCCGGCCACCGGGCCGAACACGATCACCGCCGGCGGGCGGACTCCCGCGGCCGCCGCTTCCTCGGCCACCGAGGCGAGCGTCGAGCGCAGCACCCGCTGGGTCCGCATCGTCCCGTCCTCGATCACCGCGACCGGCGTGTCGCCGGGGCGGCCGCCCTCGAGCAGGGCGGCGGCGAACTTCGGCAGCCGTTCGACGCCCATCATCAGCACGATCGTCCCGCGCATCCGGGCCAGCAGCGACCAGTCCACCAGCGACCGCTCGTCCCCCGGCGCGACGTGCCCGGACACGACGACCACCTCGTGCGCGACCCCGCGGTGCGTCACCGGCACGTCGGCCACCGCGGGCACCGCGAACGCCGAGGTGATGCCCGGGACCATGGTCACCGGCACGCCCGCCTCGGCGCACGCCTGGACCTCCTCGAACCCGCGCCCGAACAGGTACGGGTCGCCGCCCTTGAGCCGGACGACGAACTTGCCTTCCTTGGCCTTCTCGATGAGCGTCCGGTTGATCACGTCCTGGCTCGCCGCGCGGCCGTACGGGATCTTCGCCGCGTCGACGACCTCGACCTCCGGCGCGAGCTCGTCCAGCAGATCGCGCGGGCCGAGCCGGTCGACGACCACGACGTCGGCGCGCGAGAGCAGCCGCCGGGCGCGGACGGTGATCAGGTCCGGGTCGCCGGGCCCGCCGCCGACCAGCGCGACGCCGGGCAGCGTGCCTTCCGGATGCGGCTGGCGGCCGTCCTCGATGGTGCCCGCGTGCAGGCCGTCCAGCATCGAATCGCGGACCGCGGCCGAGCGGAGCGGCTCGCCGCCGGACAGGACGCCGAACAGGAGACCGCCGTGCCGCCCGGTCGCCGGGGTCACCGCCGAACCGGACTCGCCCTCGTCGGCGCGGACGCAGAAGACGCGTTCCCGCTCGGCCTCGGCACAGATCGCGGCGTTGGTCTCCGGGTCGTTCGTGCAGGCCAGCGCGTACCAGGCGTCCTTCAGGTCGCCTTCGGCGTAGCGGCGCTGATGCCACACCAGTTCGCCCGCGTCCGCCATCCCCTGCACCGACGGCGTCGTGTGCGGCGACACCAGTTCGACGCGGGCGCCCGCGCTGATCAGGCGGGGCAGCCGGCGCTGGGCGACGGAACCGCCGCCGAACACCACGACGCGGCGGCCGGTCAGGTTGAGGCCGGAAAGGTAGTGCGGGTCGTCCATGCGCGGAAGCATATGGGCGAGGCGCGGTCTCGCACGGCGAGCGTGGGTCATGCCACGCCGGAGTGTGGCTCAGGCCGCTGAGTCCGCCCGCGCGCTTCGCAATTCGGACATGTCACCGACGGGTCCGCGCATCGTCGCTCACTCCACCCGGAAGACCGGACCGCGCGGCACAAACGGCAGCCGAGCGCCGCGCGGAACCAGGAACGCGTGCTCCCGCAACGGCCGCACGTGGTCGCACTGCGCGTCGGTGATGATCAGCACCGGGCCGTCCGCCGGGAAATCCGGCGCGCGGCGCAGCAGGTCGACCCCGGGCTGCAGCCGGGTGCCGCCGCGGCCGCGGACCTTCACCCGGCCCGCGATGTCTTCCACCGCAAGGTATCCGGCGTCGTAAGCGGCCGCGTCGCAGAACACCACCCGGGCCGCCGGGACGTCGCGGGCCCGCGCGTACGACGCGATCGCGCCGAGCGCCTTGCCCAGCAGTTCCGCGTTCATCGACCCGGACGTGTCCAGCACGACGCCGAAGGTCGCGCGGCGGTCGACGCGTTCCGGACGGACCAGGCCCGGGCGCGGGATGTCCGGCGTCGCCGACTGACGGCGCGACGCCCGCGCGTAGCTGCGCACCGGCCGCTCGGCCCGGACGTGCTCGTCGAACCACCGGGCCAGCTGCGCGTCCCACGGCAGCGGCGGGTGGTCCAGCGCGCGGATCTCCTGTTCCAGCCCGAGCGGCAGCAGGCCGCGGCCCTGCGCGTGGTGATAGACCAGGCCCTGGCTGAGCGCGCGGCGGTAGAACTCGTCCAGGTCGACGCCGCCGGCCCGGTCGCCCTCGCGCCACGGCAGCGGCTTGGGTTCCGCGCGGCGCGAGGAGCGGCGGGCGGCGGTGTCCGGTTCGGACAGCCAGTCGCCGAGGACGTCGCCTGCCTCGCGGCCGCCCAGCGTGCGCAGTTTGCGGGCGCGGCGCAGGTCGGTGGTCAGCGTGTCGTACACCGATTCCGCGGACAGCCCGGCGAGCTGCGGATCGTGCAGCCCGTCGCCGGGCAGTTCGCCGACGCCGAGGACGACCAGCCAGCCGTTGATCACGTAGTCGCAGGCGACGTTCCACAGGTACGGGTCGCGGCCGAGCGCGCGGCGGTCGTGCCGGAGCGCGGCGTGCAGCATCTCGTGCGCGAGCACGAACCGCCATTCCTCGGCGGTCAGCGCGGCGTGCGGGTTGACGTAGATCTCGCCGTGTTCGGCGTCGACCGCCGCGACCGAGATGTCCCAGGCGCGGACCACCTCCGGATCGGCGATCAGCGTGAACCCGGCGGCCACCGCGCCCAGCAGCGGGAACGACGACGCGAACCAGCCCAGCGCGCGGTCCCACTCCCCCAGGGTCCGCCGGTGCCGGGTCTGGCCGCGCGCGTCGGCGGCCCGCTCCATCGCCTCCGTGGCCGAGGCGATCAGGCCCTGCGCGAACCGCTCGGTCCACGGCGCGGACTTCCCGTGGTACTGGACGTGCCAGCGGCTCGGCGGCTCCGCGAGCGCGAGGCACGGCCGGTCGCCGCCGGTGCCGAGCGCGCGGAAGACCTCTGGGACGCCGGTGTCGCGCCAAGAGCGGGCAAGGGAAAGCTCGTCCGTGCCGGGAAGTTCGGGCAGGAGCGTGAGCGGCGTCCCGACCCGCACCGCCTCCGCGAACCGGTGCACCGCAACGCAACACGCCGCGCTGTAGCTCGCGTCGACGGCGCGGTCAGCGGTGATCGCGTCCGCCTCGGCGAGCTGTTCCTCGTCCAGATGGCCGAGGCCGAGATGCAGCAGCAGATGCGCGAACACCCACGCCCACTCGGCGGGATCGGCGTCGCGGGCGCGGTTCGCGGTGACCAGTCCGGTGTCGGCGACAACGGCCCAGGACTCGGCGCCGGTCAGGCTGACGCGGTCCAGGCTCGCGCGCTCCGCGAGCCGCTTCAGCACGGTGTTCGCGCGGACCAGTGCCCAGCCCGCGTCGATCGCTTTGTTGCGGCGTTCCCGGAGGCGGGCGTCGGAACGGACACTGCTCATGCCCGAGCCGCCACCAGCCGCGGCAAATCGCGCGCGGCCTCGACCAGGAACCACGACGGCAGGCGCGGGTTGCCCGCCTCGTCATCCGCGATCACCAGCTGCGCCATCTCCAGCGAGATCTCCGCCAGTTCCACCAGCAGGCTCTTCGCGCGGAACGCGAACTGGCGCACCGCCGCCGACGCGTGCCGCTTGTCCGCGGGCAGGTCGCGGGCAAGCCGGACGCGGAACGTCTCGGCGAGGAAGTAGAGCAGGTCGCGCTCGTCCGGCTCGGCGGGCCAGCGCGCGTCGCCCTTGAGGATGGCTTCCAGGTCGTAGGCGTGCCGCGCGACCTTGAGGTACGACCGGAACGCTCCGGCGTGCTGCGGGGTGAGCGTGGCGTACGCGAGCAGCCCGGCGGTCTCGTCGTCGAGCGGATCGCCCGCCGAGTGCAGCAGGTCGGACAGCATGTGCCAGGACCGCGGCGTGGAGAACGGTTCCTCGGTCTTCGGCGGCTGGCTCCACAGGTGGTCCGGGCGCTGGGTCAGGTACTCGACCACCGCCGGGTGGATGTCGTGGCCCGCCGCCCAGGCGAGCCAGTCGCCCGCCGACGCGCGCAGGTGGAGGTGGACCAGCCGGTTCACCAGCGCCGAGGCCATCGGCCGGGCGAGCGCCTGGTCGGTGGCGCGGTTCCCGGCGCCGATCACCACCGAACCGGGCGGCAGCTCGTAGGAGCCGATCCGGCGGTCGAGGATCAGCGAATAGAACGCCTTCTGCACGTCCGGGGACGCGGCGTTGAGCTCGTCCAGGAACAGGCAGTACGGCTCGTCGCGGGCGATCTGCTCCGGCGGGCAGAACCGGCTGCGGCCGTCGGCGATCTGCGGGACGCCGATCAGGTCCTCGGGCGCGAGCTGGGTGCCGAGCAGCGACACGCATTCGAGGCCGAGCGCCGCCGCGAATTCCCGGACCAGCGACGACTTCCCGATTCCGGGCGCGCCCCAGAGGAAGACCGGCCGGACGACGGCGGTCGTGAGCAGGATGTCGGGCAGCTGGGCAGGCGTGACCGTGAGCTGGGCGTGCACAACGCGGACCTTTCCGGTTTCAGGACATCCACGTGCGACGCCCGTTTCGTGCCGTTATCGTCCCGCGCCCGGCCCGCTGCCCGCATCCGGTTTTTTCAGCTCCGCGCCGCCGTCGGGTACGGCAGGAGCGCCATCTCCCGTGCGTTCTTGATCGCGGTGGCCACCTGTTTCTGTTGCTGCGGCGTCAATCCGGTGACCCGGCGGGCCCGGATCTTGCCGCGGTCGGAGATGAATTTCCGCAGCAGGTCGACGTCTTTCCAATCGACCTGGGTGATTCCGGCCGTATGGAAGGGATTCGGGCGGCGGCGCGGCGTGCGGTCCGGTTTGGGCACGGCGATCACCAGCTCGACTTCGAGACGCCGGGCAGTTCCCCGTTGTGCGCCATCTGCCGCATGCGCACCCGGGACAGCCCGAATTTCCGCAGGTATCCGCGCGGGCGGCCGTCGGCGGCGTCGCGGTTGCGAATCCGCGTGCGGCTCGCGTCGCGCGGCATCCGTTGCAGCGCAACCACTGCGTCCGCCTTCTCGTCGGCCGAGGCGGACGGCGACGCGATCACCGCCTTGAGCGCGCGCCGGCGTTCCACATACCGCGCGGCGATCACCTTCCGCTGCTCGTTCTTCGCGATCTTCGACTTCTTCGCCATCAGCGTTCTTCCTTGAATTCGACGTGCTTGCGCGCCACCGGGTCGTATTTCCGCAACACCATCCGGTCCGGATTGTTGCGGCGGTTCTTCTTGGTGACATACGTGTAGCCGGTGCCCGCGGTCGACCGCAGTTTGACGATCGGCCGGATGTCGGTGCTTTTCGCCATCTAGAACTTCGCTCCCTTCGCGACGAGATCGGCGACCACGGCGTCGATGCCGCGTTTGTCGATCGTCTTCATGCCCTTCGCCGACACCTTGAGCCGCACGGTGCGGCCGAGGCTCGGCACGTAGTAGCGGCGCGTCTGCAGGTTCGGCTCCCACCGGCGCGACGTGCGGCGGTGCGAATGCGAGACCTGCTTGCCGTAGCCCGGCTTGCGGCCGGTGACCTGGCACACGGCTGACACGGACCCTCCCAAGTTGATAGTGACATTCATGTTCAACTACGCTCGTCACCGTACCCCGCCCCGTCGTCTGGAGATCCAGTGCCCCAACGTCCGCGTGTCCCGCTCGTGCTCTGCAGCGGGATCGCCCGCACCGGCGACCTCGCCGCGCTCCTGCTCCGCGCGAGCCCCGGCACCGCCGTCGTCCACCACGACCTGCGCGACATCGGTTCCGGCGTCGTCCGCCGCCGGATCCTGCTGCGCGGGCGCGACGAGCTGACCCCGCTCGAACTCGCGCACGGCTGCGTCAACTGCACGCTGCGCGAGGACCTGCTGCCGCTGCTGCGCCGGCTGGCCCGGATGCCGCAGGTCGACCGCATCGTGGTGCGGCTGGACGAGGCGATGGAGCCGGAGCCGGTGAGCTGGGCGATCCGCAACGTGCTGGTCGGCGACCGCCCGGTGAGCGACGACGTCGAACTCGAAGCGGTGTTCACCGTGCTGGACTGCGCGACCTGGCTCGCCGACGTCACCGGCGACGACCTGCTCGCCGAGCGCGGCCTGCAGGGCAGCCCCGAAGACGAGCGGACGGTCGCGCAGGTCGCACTGTCCCAAGTGGAATCCGCGGACGTGCTCGTGCTCGCCGGAGCCGCGCCGGACGCGTGGTGCGCGGCCAAATCCGCCGCGGTGCTGGACCGGGTCGCGCCGTCCGTCCCGCGCGTCGAGCTGGCCCGCACCGACGCCGCCGGGCTGTTCGCCGCGATCCCGGCCGACGCCCGCCGCGGCGAGGTCACCGACCTGCACGGCGCGTTGCTGCGCGGCGCTCCGCCACTGCACCCGGACTGCGGCATCGAACTGCTGCGGTTCACCGCGCAGCGCCCGTTCCATCCGGAGCGGCTGCACGAGGCGATCGACCTGCTGCTCGACGGCGTGGTCCGCACTCGTGGCCGGGCCTGGGTGGCGAGTCAGCCGGACGTCGCGTTCTGGATCGAATCGGCGGGCGGCGGGCTCGGCATCGGGCACGCCGGCCCGTGGCTCGCCTCGCCGGACGGACCGGACTGGGCCGACGTCTCCCCCGAACGCCGCACGCTCGCCTCGCTGCGCTGGGACCCGGTGCACGGCGACCGCGCGCAGGAGCTGGTGATCGTCACCGACCAAGCCGCTCCCGCGGAAATCGAGAGCGCGTTGCAAGCCGCCTTGCTCACCGACGCCGAACTCGCCGAAGGCGAAGCGGCCTGGCGCGCCTACCCCGACCCGTTCGGGGACTGGCACGAGGACCCCTGCGAAGAAACCGAAGAACCCGACCGGCACGCGAACGCCGCCAACCAGAAGGACGAAACCCTGTGAAACCCGGCATCCACCCCGACTACCACCCGGTGGTCTTCAAGGACTCGTCGACCGGCGACGCGTTCCTGACCCGCTCCACCGCCACCTCCGACCGGACCATCGAATGGTCCGACGGGAACACCTATCCGCTGGTGGTGGTGGACATCAGCTCGTGGTCGCATCCGTTCTGGACCGGCACCCAGCGGATCCTCGACTCGGCGGGCCAGGTCGAGAAGTTCCACCGCCGGTACGGGCAGCGCCGCGCAGGGGGTGCGCGCTGATGGCCGTCCCGAAGCGGAAAATGTCCCGCAGCAACACCCGGTCCCGCCGCTCGCAGTGGAAGGCGGCGGCGCCGGACCTGGTGCCGATCGTCGTGGACGGCGAGCGGAAACTGGTGCCGCGCAAGCTGATCAAGCACTTCCAGCGGCTCGAGCGGTGAGCGTCCCGGTCACTGTCCTTTCCGGATTCCTCGGCGCCGGGAAAACCACGCTGCTCAACCGGATCCTCGCCAACCGCGAGGGCCTGCGGGTCGCGGTGATCGTGAACGACATGAGCGAGGTCAACATCGACGCCGCGCTCGTGCGGGACAGCGTGTCGCGGACCGAGGAGCGGCTGGTCGAGATGACCAACGGGTGCATTTGCTGTACCCTGCGCGAGGATCTGCTCGACGAGGTCGCCCGGCTGTGCGACGACGGCCGGTTCGACCACCTGCTCATCGAGTCGAGCGGCATCTCCGAGCCGATGCCGGTCGCGGCGACGTTCTCCTTCCCCGCCGACGACGGCTCCCCGGTGCTGTCGTCGGCGCGGCTGGACACGATGGTCACCGTGGTGGACGCGGCGAACTTCGCGCGCGAACTGGCGCGCGGGGACAGCCTGGCCGAGCGCAGGCTGGACCAGTACGAGGGCGACGAGCGGACGGTCAGCGACCTGCTGATGGACCAGGTGGAGTTCGCCGACGTGCTGCTGCTGAACAAAACCGACCTCGTCACCCCGGCCGAACGGGACCGGCTGCTCGCCTCCCTGCGCCGCCTCAACCCGGCCGCCGACGTCGTGTCCGCCGAGTTCGGCCGGGTGCCGCTGGAGCGGGTCTTCGGCACCGGCCGGTACGACGCCGAACGCGCGCAGGAAGCGCCGGGCTGGGTGGCGGAACTGAACGGCGATCACGTGCCGGAGACCGAGGAGTACGGCATTTCCAGCGTCGTGTTCCGCTCCGCGCGCGCGTTCGACCCGGTGCGGTTGTGGGAGTTCGTGACCTCGCGACTGGACTCCGGCGAGTTCGGCACGGTGCTGCGGTCGAAGGGATTCTTCAGCCTCAGCACTCGGCCGGGCACGCTCGGGCTGTGGTCACAGGCAGGCAGCGTCGCACGGTTCGAACCACAGGGCGTTGCTGACGGGCCCAGGCAGGAGCTGGTGCTCATCGGCATCGGACTCGAGCACACCGCGCTCCTCGACGCGCTCGAAACCTGCCTCTCCGACAGCCTCGCCACCGACGACCCGTTCCCCGAATGGGAACCGGTCCGCGTCCACTAAGGACAGTTCCGGCTCACGGCCGCACCACCGTGAGCCGGAACCGGCCACCTACCGCAGCCGCGTGCTCCACCGCCTCGCCGACCGCGGACAGCGCGAACTCGTCCACCGAGAACTGCGTCAAGTCCAGCAGTCCGCATCGGGCCAGCGCGATCAGCTTCGGCACCGCGTCGCGCGGGTACATCCACCGGCCCCGCACCGTCACGCTGTTCAGCATCAGCCACGGGTACGGCAGCGCGAGGTCGTCCCCGATCCCGCCCATCAGCACCACGCGGCCGAACTCCCGGACCGTCATCGCGGCCGCGCGCACGGCGGTGACCGACGCGGACGGCGGCAGCAGATCCAGCACCAGATCCACTGGTCCCGCCACGGAGAGCATGGCCTCGCGGTCCTCGTCTTCGTTGCCGCTCACCACGACTGTCCGGACGCGGTGGCCGAAGCGCCGTTCCAGATCGGCCAGCGCGGACCGGTTCCGGCCCGGCGCGATCACCTGACCCGCGCCCATCGCGAGCGCCACAGCCACCGCCGCCCCGCCGTACGTGCCGGTCGCGCCGCTCACCAGCACCGTTTCCCCCGGCTGCAATCCGCCGTCGAGCAGTCCGCCGTACGGCACCAAGCAGATCCCGAGCGCGGCCCACCGGCCCGCGTCGGCCTCGTCGATCTCGCCCAGCGGGGCCGCGTTCTCCGTCGGGACCATGATCTGCTCGGCGAACCCGCCGTTCCGGAAATGGCGCTGCAGAGCCAATCCCCCGTCGCCGCGCGCGGTCAAACCTTGCAGGACGACGTCCGGCGTCACCGCGTCGTCACGAGAGCGGACCGTCGGATCGCAGCGGACCCAATCGCCCGGCCGGAGTTTCGTCGCGTCGGGGCCGACTGACCGCACCCGGCCGACCGCGCCGGTGCCCAGGATCGCGGGCAGTTCCAGCGCGTACCGCCGGGCGCCGCTGACCACCTCGGCGGTGTAGTGCAGCACCGGCGCCGCGACGACGTCCACCACCACCTCCCCGGTGCCCGGCACCGGCTCCGCGACCTCCTCGACCGACAACGGGCGCCCGAATTCCCTGAGCACAGCAGCCTTCACCGAATCCTCCTTCGCCCCGCTCCCATCGTCGGCACAAACGGGAAGGGCAGCCAGGAGTCCGTCGCTACCAGGATGGTTCGTCCGTTTCGCACGAGTTGAACAGGCTAGGTTTATCAGTCTAGGCTGTCGATTGTGGCGGACCGGACGATCGACACCCAGGCACGGCACGGCGGGCGCTACAAGTGGGTCGCGCTCTCCAACACGACGCTCGGCGTGCTGATGTCGGCGCTGGACGGGTCGATCGTGATCATCTCGCTGCCGGCGATCTTCCGCGGCATCGGGCTCGACCCGCTGGCCCCGGCCAACATCGGCTACCTGCTGTGGATGATCCTCGGCTACCTGCTGGTGTCCGCGGTCCTGGTGGTGACGCTCGGGCGGCTCGGCGACATGTTCGGCCGCGTCCGGATGTACAACATCGGGTTCGTGATCTTCAGCGCCGCCTCGGTGGCCCTGTCGTTCGACCCGTTCCACGCGGGCGGCGGGGCGCTGTGGCTGATCGGCTGGCGGGTGGTGCAGGCCGTCGGCGGCGCGATGCTCACCGCGAACTCCGCCGCGATCCTCACCGACGCCTTCCCGCGCGAACAGCGCGGAATGGCCTTGGGCGTCAACCAGATCACCGCGCTGGCCGGGCAGTTCCTCGGCCTGGTCGCGGGCGGGCTGCTGGCCGAACTCGACTGGCGCGCGGTGTTCTGGGTGAGCGTGCCGTTCGGCATTTTCGGCACCGTCTGGTCGATCCGCAGCCTGCGCGAGATCAGCACGCCGCAGCGGTCGCGGATCGACTGGGGCGGCAACGTGACCTTCGCGCTCGGCACCGCGGTCATCCTCGCCTCGATCACCTACGGCATCCAGCCCTACGGCGGCGCGGCCACCGGCTGGGGCAACCCGTGGGTGCTCGGCGGGCTCGGCGCCGGGATCGCGCTGCTGGCGGGGTTCTGCGTGATCGAGACCAAAGTGCCGTCGCCGATGTTCCAGCTGTCGCTGTTCCGCATCCGCGCCTTCACCGCCGGGAACCTCGCGGCGCTGCTCACCGCGATCGCGCGCGGCGGGATGCAGTTCATGCTGATCATCTGGCTGCAGGGGATCTGGCTCCCGCTGCACGGCTACGACTACGAGCAGACCCCGCTGTGGGCCGGGATCTACCTGCTGCCGCTCACCGCCGGGTTCCTGATCGCGGGACCGGTGTCCGGCTTCCTCTCCGACCGGTTCGGCGCGCGGCTGTTCTCCACCGGCGGGCTGCTGCTGGTCGCCGGGTCCTTCCTCGGACTGCTCGCGCTGCCGGTGGACTTCAGCTACCCGGCGTTCGCGCTGCTGCTCGTGCTGAGCGGGATCGGCCAGGGCATGTTCTCCGCGCCGAACACCTCGGCGATCATGAGCAGCGTGCCGGACAACCAGCGCGGCGTCGCGTCCGGCATGCGCTCGACGTTCCAGAACTCCGGGACGTCGCTGTCCATCGGCGTGTTCTTCTCGCTCATGATCGCCGGGCTGGCCGGATCGCTGCCCGCGACGCTCACCGGCGGGCTGCAGGCGCACGGCGTCCCGGCGGACGTCGCCGCGAACATCGCCCAGCTGCCGCCGGTGAGCACCCTCTTCGCCGCGTTCCTGGGCAGCAACCCGGTGGCGCACCTGGTCGGCCCCGGCGTGCTCGGCCAGCTCTCCCCCGCCGATTCCGCCGCGCTGACCGGCAAGGAGTTCTTCCCCACCCTCATTTCCGGGCCGTTCCACGACGGACTGGTCACCGTGTTCGTCGCGGCCGCGGCGATGGCGCTGGTCGCCGCGCTGGCGTCCGCGTCGCGGGGGAAGCGGTACTTTCACCAGGACTAGGTCAGTCCATGGTGAGCACGATCTTGCCGTGGATGTTCCCCGCCTGATAGGTCCGCATCGCTTCGGCGGCTTCGGCGAGCGGGAAGGTCGCCATGATGCGATGCGTCAGCTCGCCTTTCGCGTACAGGGCCGCCAACCGCGCGAGGCGAGCCGCCGAGCGGTCGTTCACGGTGAGCTTGATGTCCAGCTCGTCGGCGCGGTCGTGCTCGACCAGGGTGAGAATCCGGGACCGGTCCTCAATGAGGTCCAATGTGTACTCCAGCGCGACGCCGCCGACCCCGTCGATCGCCGCCGTGACGCCGTGCGGAGCCACCCGTTCGACGAAATCCTCGCTGTAGGCAAGGGGAATCGCCCCGAGTGCCCGCACCTGCTCGTGCCACGCCGGACGCGCGACGCCGAGCACCTTCGCGCCACGCAACCGGGACAGCTGCACCGCCATCGCCCCGACGGAGCCCGCCGCGCCGTGCACCAGCACCGTGTCGCCGGGACCGACGTTGATCCGCTCGATCGCGATCTCCGCCGTCTGCGCCGCCGCGGTGAACGCGCCCGCGACCTCCCACGGCATCTCCGGCGGCTTGGGCACCACCTGGTCCGCTCCGGCGACGACCAGTTCCTGATACGCGCCCAGCCGCCCGAAGCCGAGCACCT
This sequence comes from Amycolatopsis sp. Poz14, assembly GCF_006704225.1. NCBI lineage: Bacteria > Bacillati > Actinomycetota > Actinomycetes > Pseudonocardiales > Pseudonocardiaceae > Amycolatopsis > Amycolatopsis sp. Poz14. The sequence continues at coordinate 5,177,813 of NZ_JACLHD010000001.1, read as the reverse complement.
CGTCGCCCGCCGCGAACCCTTCGACGCCTTCCCCGACTTCGTCGACGATTCCGGCGAACTCGTTGCCCGGCACGGTGAACGCGCCCGGTTCCGGCACCGGGATGAGTCCCGCGAGCACCGCGATGTCGAACGCCTGCACCCCCGCCGCCTTCGCCCGGATCCGGACCTCCCCCGGCCCGGGACGCGGTTCCGCCACCTCCTCCAGCCGCAGCACTTCCGGCCCGCCCAGTTCGCGGAACCCCATCGCCTTGCTCATCGCCGCCTCCAGCGCTCGTGTCGATCACCGCCAGTGTTCGACATCAAGCGGACTTGACGTCAAGCCGAGAGGGTCGACCGGCGCCGCGAGATCGGCTAGGTTGATCAGCGATGACTACCGGGACGGCCTCGCGCCACTCACGGATCGGCTACCCGGTGCTCTCCTGAGCGCCGCGCGGGCCCCGCCTGCTTCGTCGTGTTGACAGCCACCTCAACCGACGACAGGAGAATTCATGCCCGACAAGACTTTGCGGATCCCCACCCCTGACGGCCAGGCCGACGCGTTCGCCGCGTTCCCCGCCGACGGCGAACAGCACCCCGGCGTGCTGATGTACGCCGACGGCTTCGGGATCCGGCCCGTAATCCGCGAGATGGCCCAAGAACTGGCCGGACACGGCTATTACGTGCTCGTGCCCAACTACTTCTACCGGCACGGCCCGGCGCCAGTGCTCGAACTTCCGGAGTTCATCGGAGCGGAGGAGCGTCCCGGCGTTTTCGCTCGTGTGCTGTCCATGATCGAAGCGCACACCCCCCAACTGGTCCTTCGCGACGCCGCCGCTTATCTCGAATTCCTCGCCGCCCAGCCCGAAGTCAGCGCCGGACCGGTCGGGGTCACCGGCTATTGCATCGGCGGCCTTCTCGCGGTCCGCACCGCTGCGGCCCATCCGGATCAGGTGGCCGCCGTCGCCGGATTCCACGCCCCGGTCGGCGCTGCCGGGCCCGAGGTCTTCTCCCGGATCACCGCGGAAGCGCACTTCGGCCACGCGGAATCCGATCTGACGACGGAAACTCTCGCCGAACTCAACCGCGCACTCGATGCCGCAGGGGTCAGTTGCACGTCCGAGATCTACCCCGGCACGGTCCACGGCTTCACCATGGCCGACACCGACACGTTCGATCCCGCCGCGCTGCGGCAGCACTGGGAAAACCTGGTGCCGCTCCTCGGACGCGCCTTGCCCCGCGGCTGAGGGCCTTGAACAGCTGACCCGGCGCACCGGTCCGGAATCACGACCGGGCGCCGGGTGCGGCCACTACTCGACCCACCACCAGCCGTCGCCGACCTCGACCGCGGGATGGAGGGCGCAGCCCAGGCCGTCGTCGAGGTAGTCGTGCGAGTCGATCACCACGCCGGGCATGTACTTCTCCGGGGAACCGTCGAAGTGCGCGTATCCGGCCGAGCACGCGAGAAACCCCTTCCAGACGCGGATATACCACACCCGCGGGCCGTTCCCGGTGTCGATCGACAAGACGTCTTCGGGCAACGGCTCGGTCGGCACGCGGTGTTCGGCATCGCGCAGCACGGCGGCGTACTCCGACCGGTGCATCGCGTACCAGGTCGTGGCATGGAAGTGCACCCAGTTGACACAGACCATCAGCGCGATCACCGCGGCGGTGGCCACCGCCCACCCGGCCGTGCCGCGTCGGCCCAGCCTGCGCGTCGCCATCCGCGCGCTGACTGCGGTCCCGATCGCGGCGAGCAGCCACGCCGGAGCGAGGTACAGGATCTCGGGCAACGGAATAGCCCGGCCGAGACCGACGGCGAAGTACTTCACCGCGGCCAAGGGCAGCCAGCCGCACCCGAAGACGACTGCAGCCCGCACCAAACCCGGTCTTCGATTTTCCTCGGAACTCCCCACGATCCCTGGACGGGCGACCGGCCGATCGGTTGCGCTACTCCGAGGACGGCGTGTACAGCGCGCCGAGGAACTCCACCAGCAGCCGCTCCCGCAATGCTTCCGGCGCAACCGCCAGCAACGCATTGACCGGAGCCATCCGCTCCGGCAACCCGCCACCACCCGTCAGGCCCGCCGCAGCGAGCAGCCCACCGAACTGCTCAGACGTCAACGTTTCCGGGTCCAACGCGGCCACGAACGCGGCGACGTCCGGATCGACCCGCACCGAGCCTTCCGTCCGCGCCGCCTCGACCGAGGCCGCCAGGTCGGCGAGGAATTCCGGCTCGCTGCCGTGGTTCGCGGCGGTGACGGTGAGGTGCAGGTTCAGCGGGGAAGTCCCGTGCGCGAACTGCGGCTGGACGTACCAGCCGCGTGCCTTCATCTCGTCGGCGACGGTGAACAGGTCGAAGCCGTCCGAGCCGGTGAACGCGACCAGCGTCGACACCGGCTCGCCCAGCACGCGCAGGCCCGGAATCGAAGCCACGCCAGCACGAATCCGTCCGACGGCTTCCCGCGTCCGCGAGGCCAGTTGGAGGTAACCGTCCTCGCCGAGGTGGTGCACGACGGCCCACGCGGCGGCGAGCGGACCGCCGGAGCGGGTGCTCTGCAGCGTCGGGTTGAGCATCGTGTAGCCGGGCCAGGCCGCGCTGGCGAAGTAGTGAGTGCGCCGGAGTTCCGCCGAGGCGTGCAGCAAGACCGAGACACCCTTGGCGCAGTAGGCGTATTTGTGCAGGTCCACGGAAATGCTGGTGACGCCCGGAACGCGGAAGTCGAACGGCGGCAAGTCCGCGCCCAGCTTCGCGAAGTACGGCAGCACCCAGCCGCCGATGCACGCGTCCACGTGCATGCGCACCCCGCGTGCCGAAGCGGCGGCGGCGATCTCCTCGATGGGGTCGACGACGCCGTGCGCGTACGACGGCGCGCTCGCCACGACGAGCACGGTCGAGTCGTCGATGGCCGCGGTCATCGCCGCCGGGTCCGCGCGGAAGGTCTCCGGATCGACCGGCACCACGATCTTCCGCACCCCGAACAGATGCGCGGCCTTGTGGAACGCGGCGTGCGCGGTCTCCGGGAGCACGATCGACGGCGAAGCGAGGTCCGGCCGCGCGTCGCGGGCGGCGAGGACCGCGAGCAGACACGATTCGGTGCCGCCGGACGTCACCGTGCCGACCGTCTCCGGCGTCCCGCCGAGCAGTCCGGCCGCGCGGGCGACCAGGTCGTTCTCCATCCGCAGCAGGCTGGGGAACGCGGTCGGGTCGAGTCCGTTGGCGGAGCTGGCCAGCGCGTGCGCGGCGGCGGCGATTTCGTCCACTTCGGACAGTCCGCTGTCGTACACGTAGGCGAGCGTGCGCCCGCCGTGCGTCGGCAGGTCGCCGGAGCGGAGTTCGCGCAGCCGCGCCAGTACGTCGTTCACGCCTGCTTCTCCAGGACCGAACGGCGCAGCAGCGGGATGCCGAGCGCGATCAGCACCGCGGGCAGCACCGACGCGCCGATCACGATGGCGGTGATCGCCGAGTGCGGCTGCGGGACGGCGGTCGTGCCGGTGCTCGACACGTAACTCCCGCCCTGCAGCACGAGCCCGAACAATCCCGGCCCGAGCGCGAGCCCGAGCGTTTCGGACGCGGTCCACACGCCGGCCGTCACGCCCGCCCTGGTCTCGCCGGTCCGCTCCTCCTCGGCGCTGATCAGGTCCGGCAGGATCGCCAGCGGGAACACCGAAATGCCCGCGTAGCCGACGCCGGCGAGCGCGACGAACACCAGCGTCGCGGCGAACGGGAGCCGGTCGGCGAAGTACATCGCCACGAGGCCGACGAAGAACGACGTGGTGGCGATCCGGAAGCCGGCGAGCTTGCCCCAGCGCGCGCCCACCCGCGGCCAGAGCGGCATGGTGACGAGCGCGGGCCCGACGAAGCCGACGAACAGGTAGGTGCGGTAACTCGGGTCGCCGAGGACGTGCTGCGCGAAGTACGGGATCGCGGCCAGCACGGTGCCGATGCCGAGCGCCTGGATGAAGTAGACGCCCATCAGCCACCGGAACGAACGCCACTGCGCGATGGTGCGCGCCAATTCCTTGAGCCGCACCGTGTTGGGCCGCAGCGAGCCGACCGGCGCGCCCTTCAGGCCGAAGTAGACGCCGAGCGTGGCGGCCAGGATGATCACCGCCATCACCAGGCCCATCACCCGGTAGCCCGCCACGCCGGGCAGCAGGTCGGTGATCGCCGGGGCGCCGCCGCCGGACACCAGCACCGCGACCGCCAGCACGCCGATCCGGACGCTGGTGAGCTTCGTGCGTTCCTCGGCGGAATCGGTCAGCTCGGCCGGAAGCGCGTTGAACGGCACCTGGAAGAACGCGTACGCGGTGGCGCACAGGAAGAACATCACGACGACGTACGTCGCGTCCCACACCGGCGTGCCGAAGCCGGGATGCGCGAACAACGCGAAGAACAGGATCGCGACACCGATCCCGCCGCGCAGCAGGAAGCGCCGCCTGCTGCCGGTGCGCGCGAGGTCGGCGTCGGACAGCCGCCCGGCGACCGGGTTGAAAACCACGTCCCACGCCTTGGGCACGAACACGATGATCCCGGCCGCCGCGGCGGGCACCGCCATGGTGTCGGTCAGGTACGGGAGCAGGAGCAGCCCGGGCACCGTGCCGAACCCGCCGGTGACGAAGGAGCCGAGCGAGTAGCGGAATCTCGTGCGGCGGGACAGCGACGCCAAAGGTCCTCCTCCAAGGCGGAACGACGAACGCATGCCTAATGGATCTTCGCCGGTTCCGGGTAGTGGTCGGGAGGAATCGTGCCACCGTCGTGATGCACTGGCCGTACCGGGCCGACTACCGCCTCGTGAGCGGCGGTGCCGGTTCTGACCGGCCTCGCCGCTCACGAGCTTCTCTCGTCAGGACAGCGCTTTCGCCGCCTTCGCCAGCGACCCGGCGTCCCCGCGCAGCAGCAGCGTCGTCACCACCGTCGCTTCCCACGCCGCCAGCTCTTCGCGGATCTTCTCCGCGGGGCCGATCAGCGAAGTGTCCTCGACCAGCGAAGTCGGGATCGCCTTGACCGCTTCTTCCTTCCGCCCCGCCAGGTACAGCTCCTGCACCTTGTCCGCCACGTCCGCGTAGCCGAGCCGGGCGAACACGTCGTGGTGGAAGTTCACGCTCTTCGCGCCCATCCCGCCGATGTACAGCGCCAGCGCCGGCTTGATGAAGCTCGCCGCCTCCTCGACGTCGTCGTGCACGATCACCGGCACCGACGCGGCGACCTCGAACCCGTCCAGGCCGCTCCGCCGCGCGCCCGGGCGGGCGAAGCCCTCCTCCAGCGCGGCCCGGTAGAAGCCGTCGGACTTGGGCGAGAAGAACAGCGGCAGCCAGCCGTCGCAGATCTCCGCGGCCAGCGCGACGTTCTTCGGGCCTTCGGCGGCGAGGTAGATCGGCAGGTCGGCGCGCAGCGGGTGCACGGTCGGCTTGAGCGGTTTGCCCAGTCCGGTCCCGCCCTTGAGCGGCAGCTGGAAGAACTGCCCGTCGAGGGTCACCGGTTCCTCGCGGGCCAGCACCTTGCGCACGATCTCGACGTACTCGCGCGTGCGCGCCAGCGGCTTCGGATACGGCTGGCCGTACCAGCCCTCCACCACCTGCGGCCCGGACGCGCCCAGCCCGAGCACGAACCGTCCGCCGGACAGGTGGTCCATGGTCAGCGCGCTCATCGCGGTCGCGGTCGGGGTGCGCGCGGACATCTGCACGATGTTGGTGCCGAGCTTGATCCGGCTGGTCGCCGCGCCGACCCAGGCCAGCGGGGTGAACGCGTCCGACCCGTACGCCTCGGCCGACCACACCGAGTCGAATCCGAGCCGTTCGGCTTCGAGCACGGTCTCCTGCGCGCCCGGGATCGGCCCGCTCCCCCAGTACCCGAGGTGAAAGCCCAGCTTCATCAAGCCCTCCTGATCTCGAAGCCCGTGCAGGGCTCCTTCCGGGAAGCAGAGTCCCGGAAGGAGCCCTTCACGGCACGTCCGGCGAGTAGTGCTCCGGTTTCCCGCGCTCGGCGAGCGGGGGAAGATTGCGGCGCGGGGTTTCGACCGGCGGCGTCCCCGGGGCCAGTTCGCCGCGGGCGCGCCGCCAGCCCGCCCGTGCCCGCGGATGGTAGCGGCGGTCGTGCGGTAGCAGCGAGAACGCCGCGTTGATCAGCTTGCCCACGCGGCGGTGCCGGCGGGCGTCCCGTGCGGTCCAGCGGTAGCCGAGCAGGTCGCGCACTTCCGGGTCGTACAGTCCGACGGTCAGCCACACGAACTGTTTCGCGATGATCTTCGCGACCGGTTTCCACAGCGGATCCGGAAGCCACGGCAGGAACGGCGGTTTCGCGATGCCGCGGAGGTCGAGGACGTCGCGGGTGGCCTTGTTGTCCTCCAGCACCTCGGCGCACATGTGCTTCCAGTACCGCTGGAAGTCCTCCCACGATTCCGGCACCGGCCGCATCGTCATGTCGTACATCCGCCACCAGCGCACGTGCTCGTCGAACAGCGTGCGCTTCTCCTCTTCGCCGATGCCGCCCATGAAATGGTCGGCGATCAGGACGGTGCTGACGAAGAACGTCGAATGCGCCCAGTAATACGTGTCCGGGTCGAGCGCGTGGTAGCGGCGGCCTTTCGCGTCCACGCCCTTGATCCGGTCGTGGTAACCGCGCACCTCCAGCGCCGTGCGGTGCGCGAGCGGGCCGTCGTAGACCACGCCGCCGATCGGGTACAGCGACCGGAACAGCCGCTGCCAGCGCTCCTCGAAGAACCTCGAATGCTCCTCGACGCCCGCGCCGAGGCCCGGGTGCATGTTCTGCATCGACCCGGCCCACAGCGCGATCAGCAGCCCGCGCCAGTCTCCGAAGTACTTCCAGGTCAGCGAGTCCGGTCCCAGCGGCTCCGGTGCGTCCCTCATCGCGGCTCCTCGGCGGGTCGGCGAAGTGACTACAGCTGTTGTCAGGTTAGGATGTGACAACATCTGTGGTCAACTCGGGACGGGAGCGGGGCATGCCGGGCCGCACGTGGGCGGGCACGACGCTGGACGACCGCAAGGCCCAGCGCCGGGCCCAGCTGCTGGCCGCCGGGCTCGACCTGCTGGGCGCGCAGGGCAGCGCGGCGGTGAGCGTCCGCGCGGTGTGCCGGTCGGCGAAACTGACCGAGCGGTACTTCTACGAAAGCTTCGCCGACCGCGAAAGCCTGGTCGCCGCGGTGTACGAGGACGTCGGCGACCAGGCGAGGAAAGCGTTGGCCGACGCGGTGTCCGGCGAAGCCGATCCGAGCCGCCGGGCCGAACGCGCCGTGACCGCGTTCGTGGAGCTGGTGCTGGACGACCCGCGCAAGGGCCGCGTGCTTCTGCTCGCGCCGCTGACCGATCCGGCGCTGACCCAGCGCGGCCTGCACCTGCTCCCGGCGTTCACCACGCTTGTCGGCGAACAGCTGTCGCGCGGCGACGAAACCGGCCGCCAGCTGGTGGCGATCGGTCTCGTCGGCGCGCTCAGCAACGTGTTCATCGCTTACCTCGACGGCACGCTGAAGGTGAGCCGCGAGCGTCTCGTCGAGCACTGCGTGCAGCTCGTGCTCGACGCGGACGCTTTCGACCCGGGGGCTCACTGAGCGGCTGCCCGCTCGTCGCGCAGCCGCAGCGCGATGTCGATGATCATGTCCTCCTGACCGCCGACGTAGCGTTCCTCGCCGACCTTGTACAGGATTTCGTGCGCCGGGACGCCGTAGCGCTCGGCGGCGCGTTCGGCGTGCAGCAGGAAGCTGGAGTACACGCCGGCGTAGCCCTGGATGATCGACGACCGGTCCATCACCGGCAGCCGGGTCAGGTACTTCTTCACCACGTTCTCCGCGGCTTCCATCAGCACGTCTTTGTCCACGCCGGTCTTGATGCCGAGCCGCTCGAACGTGGCCGCCAGGACCTCGGTCGGCGAGTTGCCCGCCCCCGCGCCGAGCGCGGCGAGCGAACCGTCGATCTGCCGGGCCCCCGCGCGGTACGCGAGCACCGAGTTGGCGACGCCGAAGCTCAGGTTCTGGTGCCCGTGGTAGCCGACCTGGGCGTCGTCGCCGAGTTCCGCGACGAGCGCGGCGACCCGGTCGGACGCGTCGTCCAGGATCAGCGCGCCCGCGGAGTCCACGACGTACACGCACTGGCAGCCCGCGTCGGCCATGATCCGGGCCTGCTTCGCGAGGTCCTCCGGCGTCGACATGTGCGACAGCATCAGGAATCCGACGGTTTCCAGGCCGAGATCGCGGGCCGCGCCGAAGTGCTGGATGGACACGTCGGCCTCGGTGCAGTGGGTCGCGATCCGCACCGCGCCCGCGCCGAGGTCGGCCGCCGCGCGCAGGTCGGTGACCGTGCCGAGGCCGGGCAGGAGGAGCACGGCGATCTTCGCCTGCTTCGCCTCGTCGACCGCGGCGGCGATCAGCTTTCGCTCGTCCACCAAGGAAAAGCCGTAGTTGAAGGTCGAGCCGCCGAGGCCGTCGCCGTGGGTCACCTCGATCAGCGAGATGCCCGCGTCGTCGAGCGCGCGGACGGTGTCGCGGACCTGCTGTTCGGTGAACTGGTGCGCCATGGCGTGGCTGCCGTCGCGCAGGGTGGTGTCGACCAGCCGGACGTCGGTGTTGTTCACGCGGCCACCTCCTGAGCGGCGAAGAGGTCGCCGACGCGCGCGGCGGCGGCGGTCATGATGTCGAGGTTGCCCGCGTACTTGGGCAGGTAGTCGCCGTTGCCCGCGACCTCGAGGAAGACGCCCACGCGGGCCTTGCCGCTCCAGTCCGGGCGCGGCGGGTCGAACTGCGGGTCGGCCTTGAGCGTGTAGCCCGGCACGTACTGCTGGACGTCTTTCACCATGCGGTGCACGGATTCGCTGATCGCGTCGAAGTCGGCGTCCGGGTCGACCGCGCAGAACACCGTGTCGCGCATGATCATCGGCGGGTCCATCGGGTTGATGATGATGATCGCGCGGCCCTTGTCCGCGCCGCCGACCTTCTCGATCGCGTGCGAGGTGGTCTCGGTGAACTCGTCGATGTTCGCGCGCGTGCCCGGTCCGGCCGACCGCGACGACACCGACGCGACGATCTCCGCGTACGACACCGGCGTCACCCGCGAAACCGCGTGCACGATCGGGATGGTCGCCTGGCCGCCGCAGGTGATCATGTTGACGTTGCGGTCGGTCAGCTGGTCGGGCGGATTCACCGCCGGGCAGGTCAGCGGGCCGACCGCGGCGGGCGTCAGGTCGATCGCGCGGATGCCGGCCTCGGCGTACCGCGGCGCGTTGGCCTTGTGTGCCTTCGCCGACGTCGATTCGAACACCAGCTGCGGCAGTTCCGCGCGCGCCAGCAGCCAGTCGACGCCCTCGGCGGACGTCTCGAGCCCGAGCTTCGCGGCGCGGGCGAGCCCGTCCGACGCCGGGTCGACGCCCACCATGTAGCGCACTTCCACGTGCTCGCTGCGCTGGAGTTTTGCCAGCAAGTCCGTACCGATGTTGCCCGGGCCGACGATCGCGGCCGTCACCTTGCGTTCCGCCATGCCGCCACGGTGCTCGCCGGGATGGGGCACACTCAACCCATGCGTACCACTGGACGGAACGGCGACGGGCTCGTGACCGCGCGGGTCGCCGCCGTGCTGGAAGCCTTCCGCCCCGGCGACGACGCGCTCGGCGTGTCCGAGCTGGCGCGCCGGACCGGGCTGGCGAAGACGACCGTGCACCGGCTCGCCGGGCACCTGGCCGACACCGGCCTGCTGGAACGCGACGGCACCTCGGTCCGATTAGGACTGCGGCTCTTCGAGATCGGCCAGCTCGCGGTGCGCCGCCGCGGCCTGGTGGAGGCGGCTCGGCCGTATCTGGCGGATCTGCGGGAGGCCACGCGGAACACGGTGCATCTGGCGGTCCTGGAAGGCACCGAAGTGGTGTACCTGGACGTGCTGCGCGGGCCGGACGCGCCGGATCTGCCCTCGCGCACCGGCGGGCGGTTTCCCGCGCACGCGACCGGGGTCGGGAAGGCGATCCTGTCCTGCTCCCCCGACGACGTCGTGACGCGCGTGATCGACGCCGGGCTGCCCCGGGTCAGCCCGCGAACGATCACCGCGCCCGGGCTGCTGCGCCGCCAATTGGCGCGGATCCGCGAGGACGGGATTGCCTTCGAGCGCGAGGAATCCGGCGTCGGCGTGGTCTGCGCGGCGAGCCCGCTAGTCGACGCGAACGGACTCGCCGTGGCCGCGGTGTCGATCTCCGGATGGGCAACGCGGATGCGCACCGAACGCGTCGCACCCGCGGTGCGGACGGTGGCACTGGCGTTGTCGCGGACGGTTTCCGAGACCTGATCAGCCCTTGCTCATCCGGAGGATCAACGCGGCCGCATCCTCCGAAACGGCGGCGGTCGCCATCGTCAGCGCCTCCCTGACACTGCGCCCTTGCCGTTCCGCGAGCAAAGCCAGCATCTTGGTCAGACGGGATCGCCTTCGAGCGCGAGGAATCCGGGGTCGGCGTCGTCTGCGCGGCGAGCCCGCTGGTCGACGCGAACGGACTCGCCGTGGCCGCGGTGTCGATCTCCGGATGGGCAACGCGGATGCGCACCGAACGCGTCGCACCCGCGGTGCGGACGGTGGCACTGGCGTTGTCGCGGACGGTTTCCGAGACCTGATCAGCCCTTGCTCATCCGGAGGATCAACGCGACCGCATCCTCCGAATGGCCCTCCGGAGTCAGCACCTCCTGCAACAACAAACCACGAATCGCCGCGACGGCAACAGTCGCCATCGTCAGCGCATCCCTGGCACTCCGCCCCTCGCGTTCCGCGAGCGAAGCCAGCATCTTCGTCAGGTCGTCCAGCGACTCGACCAGCTCGCGGAAGTCCTCCGGCCGGTACGCCGCCAGCCCTGCGACATGAAAGAACCCGCGAACCCGAGACAGCTGCTCCGGGCGGGTATAGGTCCGCCAGATCGCCACGACGAACTCGTCGAAGGTGCTGTCGCGAGCCGTCTCGAACAGTGCCTCGTTGTCGCGGGTTCGCTGCGCCTTGAGCATCGCCGCCAGGACCCCCGGCAGCGATCCGAAGTGGTAGCGCAGCAGGGCATGACTGGTGTCGGCCCGGGCGGCGACCTCGCGCAGCGAGACCTCCGGTGAGGGAAGCGTCCCGTCGAAGGCGTCGAGAAGCCGCGCCAGAAGACGCTCGCGGGCGTCGCCCTGGGGTTCCGTGCTTGACAAGGTCACCTCCGCAGTTTATCCATTGGAAAAGAACGGTGCAACGGCGGAGGGACAGCTCGTGGGACGGTTTCAGGTAGTCGGCGCGACGGTCGTCGACGGGTCGGGGCGAGATCCCGCCGAGGTCACGGTCACGGTCGAAGACGGGGTGATCGCGGAGTCCGACGCGTCCGGCGAGCGCTTCGCTGCCGACGGGCTGACGATGACGCCCGGCCTGATCGACGCGCACGTCCACCTGGGGCTGTCGAGCCCGATCGAACCGCAGTTCGCGTTTCGGCTCAGTACCGCCGAGCTCGCGGCGGACATCTTCGCCACGGCCGGCGCGGCGCTCGACGCCGGGTTCACGACGGTCCGGGACACCGGCGGCATCGACGGCGGCGTCGTCACCACGATCGCCAAGGGGAAGGTCCGGGGGCCGCGCGTGCTGTCGTGCGGACCGGTTCAATGCCAGACCGGCGGCCACGGCTACTACGGAGCCGAATGGGAGCCGACCGAACGGTGGAGCGACCATCACATCCCGGGCCTGTGCGCCCTGTCCATGCAGTCGGGCAACGCGAACGAGCTGCGCAGCAACGTGCGCGAGGCCTTCCGTCGCGGAGCCTCTTTCTTGAAGCTTTGCGTGACCGGCGGGGTGGTCAGCTCGCATGACCAGCTGACCGACACCCAGTTCACCGGCGAAGAAATCGCTGTCGCGGTTCAAGAAGCCGCCGCGCGCGGCACCTACGTGACGGTTCACGCGCACAACAACGAAGGCATCCGGAACGCCGTCGAGGCCGGGGTGCGCTGCGTCGAGCACGGCACCGACATCGACGAGCCGACAGCCGCCTTGATGGCCGCGCACGACGTTGCCCTGGTGCCCACGTTCGCCGTCGTTGAACAACTGCTTCGAGACACCGCGAGCACTGGCCTCAACGAGTCGATCCGCGAGCGAGTGCTGGGCGTTCGCGAGCGGATGGCCGAGGCGCTCGCTGTCGCCAAGAAGGCCGGGCTGCGGATCGGGCTGGGGTCTGACCTCATCGGGCCGGCCCAGCACCACCGAGGCGAAGAACTCGCCTTGCGAGCCGGTCTGGAGACGCCGATGGATGCTCTCGTGGCAGCCACGAAAACCAACGCCGAGATCCTCGGCCTTGCCGGCGAAGTGGGAGTCATCGCTCCCGGCTTTCAGGCGGATTTCGTGCTCTGGAACGGAAATCCGCTCGAGAATCCGCAGCTTTTCTCCGACCCGGCCAACGCGATCGTCGTCGTCCAGGCCGGACGCGTAGTGAAGGACCTCCGATGAGCACCCTGTGGCACGGCTGCTTCGCCGACACCGAATACTTCGAAATGCGTTCCGGCAGCGGGTACGACTACGGCGTCTGGGTCACCACGCCGCCGGGCTACGACCCCGCCACGACGCGGGCACCGGCCGTCTACGTGCTCGACGGCAACTGGGCCGTGGGCCAGACCGCCCCGCTGATCGTCACGCAGGCGGATCCCATGCAGCAGATCCAGCCGTACCTGCAGGTCAGCGTCGGCTACGCGGGCGAGGACGCGCAGCATTGGGCGCGGTTGCGCAACCGCGACCTCGTGCCGCCCGGCGAACCCGTCGCCCCGGAATTCGTGGATGCCGTGGAGATGGGCGTCAGCACGGGCCGGATGACCCGCGAGGAGGCCGACGCCTACCTCGCCGAACTTCGCGACACCCGCGCCGACGCGTTCCTGGCCTTCCTCGCCGAAGAACTCCACCCGCGCATCGAACGCGACTACGGCACGGCCGAGAGCGGTCACGGCCTCTTCGGCTACTCCTACGGCGGGCTTTTCAGCCTGTACGCCTGGCTCAGCGGCTGCCCGCTCTTCGAGAGCGTCGGAGCGGGCAGCCCCGGCGTTATCGGTGAAGACAGCCAGGTCTTCGCTCAACTCCGCGAGCTTGGCGACCGGCGGCCCGCCGCCAAGCTGCACGTGACCGTCAACGACCGGGAGCTTTTCGGGGACCTGGCCGTCTACCAGAACCTCGCGAAACACGCGGCCACGTTCCTGCACCGCGTCACGTCGCCCGCCGTCACCAGCGAGGTCTTGCGCGAAACGCACGTGACCGGGTTGCAGGCGTCGTTCCTCAGCTACCTCAGGACGTGCCGGTCCCAGTAGCGGCGTGGACTGCGGGTCGCCGGGCTGCCCACGGCATCGCTTCCTCCAGGAACGCGGCGACCCGCAGCAGCAACGATTCCGAACACACCGGCCCGCCCAGCTGCACTCCGATCGGCAACCCCCGCGAGGACTCGCCCAGCGGGAGGCTGATCGCCGGAGCACCGATCAGGTTGAACAACGGCGTGAACGAGCAAACGTCGAAAAGCTGCTTCGTCCACTCGGCCGCGGTGAGATCCGCGTTCGCGTCCAGACGGCCCAGCGGCGGCGCCGGGGTGGTGATCGTCGGGGTCAGCAGCAGGTCGTATCCGCTGAAAAACCGGCCTGCCTCCCGGGAAACGGCGTTCATCGCGCCCAACGCCGCGGTCAGTTCCATCGCGCTGATCGAACGGCCGTACTCGACGCACGCCCACGTGGTGCGTTCGAGATTCTCGGGACTCGCCGCGACCCCGGTCAGCTCTTCGATCCCGGCGACCGAACCGGCCAGGAATCCGGACCACAGCACGTGATTCGTGTGCAGGAACGCTTCCCAGTCGAAGACCGGCGTCGCGCGTTCGACGTGGTGGCCCGCCGCTTCGAGCACCTCGGCCACGGCTTCGACCGCGCGCGCCACCTCCGGGTCGACGTAGCTGCCCGCCCAGGATTCGGTGTGCAGGCCGATGCGCAGCCGTCCGGGATCGGCGCCGACCTCGTCGAGCCACGGGCGCGCGGGCGGGGCGAGGACGTACGGGTCGCCCGGATAGCTCATCGCGACCTCGTCCAGCAGGGCCGCGGTGTCCCGGATCGTCCGCGACACCGCGAGTTCCACCCCCATGCCGTACAACGGATCGGCGTAGTCCGGACCGGTCGGCACCCGGCCGCGGCTGGGCTTCAGTCCGACCAGGCCGTTGCAGGCCGCGGGTACGCGGATCGACCCGCCGCCGTCGTTGGCGTGCGCGATCGGGAGTGCCCCGGCCGCGACGAGCGCCGCCGAACCGCCGCTGGATCCGCCTGCGCTGTGCCCGGTGTTCCACGGATTGCGCGTCGAACCGTAGACCAGCGCTTCGGAATTGCCGTTGAACCCCAGCTCCGGCGTGGTCGTGACCGCCAGCGTCGCCAGGCCCGCCGCGCGGAAGCGCTCCATCAGGTGGGTGTCCGCCGGCGGCACGATGCCTTGCCCGAGCATCCGCGTGCCCATCCGGGTCGGCACTCCGGCAGCGTGCAGCACGAGATCCTTGATCGCGAACGGGACTCCGGCGAACCGGCCGTCGCGCGAGTAGTCGAGCGGGCGCTCGAACGGGCCGTCGGCGACCGCGTTCAGTTCCGGGTTCACCTTGCCGATGGCTTCGACCGCCAGTGCCGCGACCTCCTCGGCGGTGACCTCCCCGGAGGCGATGACCGCGGCCAGTGCGGTCGCGTCGAGGGCGGCGTATTCGTCAAGGTTCATCGAAGTCTCCTTCAGCCGGGGAACGGAAGGCTATGAGCGGGCGCGGGCGGCGGCATCGGCCGAAAAGCCGTTCCGTCGCCGCCGCGGATGTGCGTCCCGTTGACATCCGCGGCGGCGGCCGTTCATGCTCCGTCCGGCAGCGGAGGTGCGGAAATGACCGCGGATGTGCAGTGGTGGGCCCGGCTCGCCCGGGACGTGCGCGCGGCGGGCCGCGGCGAACTGCCCGTCGAAACCCCGCTCCGCGCAGTGCGGGACAAACTCGGTTTCGCCTGCGTCGCGTTGGTGAGCGGCAGCAAACAGCACACCACGACGGTCAACCTCGGCTATCCCGCGGACATGCTCGGCTACCTGACCACGACCTACCGCTGGAAGTGCCCGATCCACCTGCGCGCGACCCGGCTGGGCCTGCCGCTGCGCTTCGTCGACATCCCGGAGGTCCACGAGACCAGGACGTACCGGGAAGGCATCCAGCCCTACGGTTTCCGCGAAGGCGTGACGCTGCCGCTCTCGCCCGGTTCCGGTCCGGAGCGCAGCTTCGTCGCGCTGAGTTCCCTCCACGATCGGCCGTTGGACGACGGATCCGTCCTCGCGCTCACGATGCTGTCTCATGATTTCGCCGCGCTGGCCGACCCCGGTGCGGAACCGGGTGACCCCGCGGCCGACGTCGTCCTGCTCGTCTCTCCGGCGAAGGTCGACGTGCGCTCGGCTGCGATGGAGCGCCTGCCGCTGAGCGAACACGAGGCCCGGCTCGCCGCGCGGTGCACCACGGGCGAGCGGACCGGATTCCGCCATCGGGACGCGGACGGCGTCTGGTGGCAGGTGCTCGTCCGGGCGCGCCGTCCGGACGGAGTGCTGCTGCGGATTTCCCGCCTGCCCGATCCCGGGCCGTTGACCGGGCGGGAACTGGATGTCGTCGGTCTGGTCGCGCGCGGATGGTCGAACGAGCGGATCTCGGTGGCACTGGGGATCGCAGTTCGGACGGTGCGCAGCCACGTCGAGTCTTCGCTGGTGAAGCTCGACTGCCCGAACCGGACCGCGCTGGCCCGGCACGCGCTCGAGCACGACCTCGACACGCTCGGCGCGCTGGAGGCCGCGCACCGCTGATTGTGTCACAATCCTTGCGCTCCCGATGGGGCCGTGTTTCACTCCTCCTGCCCATGAATCGCGCGAGCGCCGATGGAGCACGAAGTTCACCGATTCGCGATTGTGTACCGATCCCCCGGCGGCCAGGAGGCAGCGGATGACCACGTTCGAACCCGAGCACCTGCCCCGGCGGGCGATCAAGCGGCGGCTGCCCCGGCCGTCGGAGATCCGGCCGCTGCTCAAATTCCGGCAGCCCCGGTTCGACGTCCGCGAGCGCCGCCTCGCCACCACGCACACCATCGACGACCTGCGCACCATCGCCCGCCGCCGCACGCCGCGGCCGGTTTTCGACTACGTCGACGGCGCGGCGGAGCAGGAAATCAGCCTCGGCCGGGCACGGCGGGCCTTCGAAAACGTCGAGTTGCATCCGCGCGTGCTGCAGGACGTCACCGAGGTGGACCCGGCGACGTCCGTCCTCGGTGGACAGTCCGCGCTGCCGCTTGTGCTGGCACCGACCGGTTTCACCCGCATGATGCACCACGAGGGCGAGATCGCCGTCGCCCGCGCGGCCGCCCGCGCCGGGATCCCGTACGTGCTCTCGACAATGGGCACCACCGATCTCGAAGACGTCCGCGCCAGCGCACCGTCCGCGCGGCAGTGGTTCCAGCTCTATCTCTGGAAGGACCGCGCCGCGAGCGAAGCGCTGGTCGAACGCGCAGCTCAGGCCGGGTACGAGGCGCTCGTTCTCACGGTCGACACCCCGATCGGCGGGGCGCGGATGCGCGATGTCCGGAATGGACTGACGATCCCGCCGACGCTGACCGTCCGCACCCTCGCCGGGATCGCGGTCCGGCCGTCCTGGTGGATGAACCTGCTGACCACCGAACCGTTGCAATTCGCCGCGTTGAGCAACTTCGACGGCACCGTCGAGGAACTGATCGGCACGATGTTCGACCCGTCGCTGACCGTCGAAGACCTGCGGTGGCTGCGCGGGCTGTGGCAGGGAAAGCTGGTCGTCAAAGGGATTCAGAGCGTCGCGGACGCCAAGGAGATGGCCGCTTCCGGCGTCGACGCCCTCGTGCTCTCCAACCACGGCGGCCGCCAGCTCGACCGCGCGCCGACCCCGCTCGAACTGCTGCCGCGCGTCGTGGACGCCGTGGGGGACGACTGCGAGGTCATCCTCGACACCGGCGTCCGGACCGGCGCGGACCTCGTTGCCGCACGGGCGCTGGGCGCGTCGGCCGCGATGGTCGGCCGGGCCTACCTGTACGGCCTGATGGCGGCCGGCGAGCAAGGCGTCGAGCGCGCGATCGAGATCCTCCGCGCCGAGTACGTGCGGACGTTGCGGCTTCTCGGCGTCAAGCGCACTGACGAGATCACGGCGGAACACGCCTCCCTGCGGCTGCCCGCCCGGATGTGACGGCGGGCTCGGCTAAGATCGGCAGTCGCTGTGGGAAGTTCTGCTGAAACGAGTGGCGAAGTGCGCGAACAGGCGGGCAGTACGCCGGGAAGCATCGCGCAAGCCCTCCGCGACGACCTCCTGGACGGCCTCCTCGAGCCCGGGACGCGGCTCACCGAGGAATCGCTGAGCGCCCGCTTCGGCGCCGGACGGCATTCGGTGCGGTCCGGCCTGCAGACGCTGGTGTCCGAGGGCCTCCTCGAACACCAGCGCAACAAGGGCATCGTCGTCCCCGCGGTGACGACCGAACGCATCGACGCGATGTGCTCGTACCGCTCCATTCTGGAACTCGGTGCGCTCCGGCTGGCTCTGCTGCAGAACGCGAACTTCGACGCGGTGGACGAAGCGGTGCGGCGACTCGAAGCGATGACCGCCGAAACCCCGTGGCGGCACGTGATCGAGGCACACAGCGCGGTGCACACGGAAATCGTGAAGGCCAGCGGGAATCCTCGCGTGCTCGCCGCGCACCGGGCCTGCGAGAACGAACTGAACTGCATGCTCGCGACGATCCGCGCCGAGTCCTCCGCGGCCCACCTGGCGACGACGCACCGGCACCTCGTCGACCAGCTCCGCGTCGGCGGCCAGACCGCTCTGAAGGCCCTGGAGGACGACCTCGAACTCGGCGGTCGCGCGATGATGCACCTCGCGCTGCGCCGCCGGAACGAGGTGCCCCACCTGCTGCCGTGAGCGTTCCTGCCGGGACCCCGGCTCCCCTACAGAGCAGCCACCGCCCGCTCCCCCGGCACCGCCCGCACCGCCACCGGTCCCGCGTCCAGCAACCCGCGCCGAGCCAGCTCCGGCCGCACCCCCTCGCCGAACCAGTACGCCTCCTCCAGATGCGGATACCCGGACAGCACGAACTCCGAGACCCCGGCCTCGCGGTACTCCTCGATCAAGTCCGCGATCTCCGCATAACTCCCCACGAGCGCCGTCCCCGCACCGCCGCGCACCAGGCCGATCCCGGCCCACAGCGCCGGATGGATCTCCAGCTCCCGCGCCGTCGTCCCGGCCCGGCCGCCGTGCAGCGCGACCATCCGCCGCTGCCCCACCGACTCGCTCGCCGCCAGCTGCGACTGCGCCTTCGCGATCTGCTCCGGGCTCAACGCGTCCAGCAGCTTCTGCGCCTCCGCCCAGGCCTCCGCCGACGTGTCGCGCGCGATCGTGTGCAGCCGGACGCCGAACCGGACCGTGCGACCCTCCCGCTCAGCCAGTTCCCGCACCCTGCCGATCTTCTCCGCGACCTGCGCGGGCGGTTCGCCCCAGGTCAAGTAGACGTCGGCGTGCCGCGCGGCGACCGGGAGCGCCGCCGACGACGAACCGCCGAAGTACAGCGGCGGCACCGGATCCGGCGCGGCGAGCGTCGTGGCTCCTTCGACGCGCAAGTGGTCGCCGGCGAAGTCGAACGGCTTTCCCGACCACACGCCGCGCACGATCGACAAGAACTCGTCGGTCCGGGCGTACCGGGCGTCGTGGTCGTGCCAGTCGCCGAACCGGCGCTGTTCGACCGCGTCGCCGCCGGTCACGATGTTCAGCAGGACCCGGCCGCCGGACAGCCGCTGGAAGGTGCCGGCCATCTGCGCGGCGAGCGTCGGCGAGATGACGCCCGGCCGGAACGCGACCAGGAACTTCAGCCTGCTCGTCTCGCGGATCAGCGCGGCGGTGGTCAGCCAGGCGTCCTCGCACCAGGTGCCAGTCGGGGTCAGCACGCCCTCGAAACCCAGTTGTTCGGCCGCGCGCGCGACCTGCGCGAGGTAGTCCAGATCCGCCGGTCGCTGCGCGCTCGGGCCCTGGGACTTGCTGGCGTGGAAGCGTTCCACGATCGTCCGGCCGTCCCCGGTGGTCGGCAGGAACCAGTGCAGTTTCAGGCTCATCCGTTCCTCCTCGCGGCCTCGATGTCGGGCCCGTAGCGGCGGTCGACGAACGCCGCGAAGTCGACCTTCCCGGGCAGCGTGCCCTCGTTCGTGAACGCGTCGGAGAGCTGTTGTTCGGACGCGACGACGGCGTCGTCCAGCGGGATCGGCCGGTCCCTTCCGGCGGAGACGGCCTTCTTCGCCACCTCCGGTTTCAACCCGGTTTCCGCCGCCCACGCGCGCGCCCATTCGTCGGGGTGCGAATTGGACCAGAGCTGGGCTTTCACCACGCGCTGCACGAAATCCTTGATCGCCGAGTTCTTGCCCGGATCGGCCAGCGCGGTCGTGCTGGCGGTCTCGAAAGCGAGCCCGTTGGACGCGCCGCGGCCGTCGGCGAGCACGCGGGCATGCGCGTCGATCTGGGCCTGTGCGGTGTAGGGATCCCAGATCGCCCACGCGTCGATCTGGTGCTGTGTGAACGCCGCGAACGCCTCGGACGGCTGCAGGAACGAGATCTTGATGTCCTTGGTGGAGAGACCAGCCTTCTTGAGCGTGTTGAGCAGCTGCCCGTGCGCCGAACTCCCCTTCGCGACACCCACCGTCTTGCCCCGCAGGGAAGCGACATCCGTCAGCGGCGAATCCGGCGGCACCAGAATGGTTTCCCGCTCCACATTGCTCTTCGCCACGCTCACCACGGAGATCTTCGCCTTCGACGCGGCCGCGAAAATCGGCGGCGTATTGCCCACCCGGCCGACGTCGATCGCCCCCGCCGAAGCCGCCTCCAGCAGCGGCGGCCCGGAAGTGAACGTGGACCATTCGATCCGGTACGGCGTGCCGGTCAGCTGATTCGCCGCGGTGAGCAGGGATTTCACCCCGCCCTTCTGATCGCCGACGCGCAGCGTGACCTTCTTCAGCTCCGCGGGCGAAACCGCGGCGGGAACCGGCGCGCGACCGTCCGAAGCGGACGACGAGCAGGCGGCGAGCCCGGTCAGCAGAAGCGCTGCGGCCAGGACGTTACGCAGATGCACCTTCGGTCACTCCCAGATCGGCCAGGACGCGGCTGCGCACCTCGGCGTGGTCGGCGGCCTTCCGCGGACGCGGCTGGCCGAGCACGTGTTCGGCGACGATGTGGCCGTCGCCCAGGACGAGGATCCGGTCGGCGAGCACGAGCGCTTCGTCGACGTCGTGAGTCACCAGCAACACGGCGGGCTCGTGCGTGCGCCACAGGTCTTCGACGAGCCGGTGCATCGCCAGCCGGGTCAACGCGTCGAGCGCGCCGAACGGTTCGTCCAGGAGCAGCAGATCCGGCTCGCGGACCAAGGCCCGGGCGAGCGAAACCCGTTGCGCCTCACCGCCGGACAGCGTGAGCGGCCACTTGTCGGCATGCTCCGCCAGCCGCACCTCGGCCAGCGCTTTCTCCGCGACCGCGCGGTCGTGGTCCGGACGCAGGCCGAGCACGATGTTGCGCCAGACCTTGCGCCACGGCAGCAACCGCGGTTGCTGGAACGCGACGGAAACCGTGCCGTCCACGGCGGCCGTGCCCTCGATCTCTTGATCCAGCCCGGCCAGCACCTTCAGCAGCGTCGACTTCCCGGACCCGCTCCGCCCGAGCAGCGCGACGAACTCGCCGCGCCCGATGTCCAGGTCGAGTCTGTTGAGGACAGTGCGGTCGCCGAATTTCTTCGCGAGGTCACGGACCTCGACTACCGGGCTCGCCATCGCAAGGCCCTCCTTTCGAGCAGCCGGACGAGGGCGTCGGTGACGAGGCCCAGCACGGCGTAGACCACGAGCCCGACCACCACGACGTCGGTGCGCAGGAATTCGCGGGCATTGTTGATGAGATAACCGATCCCGGCGTCCGCGTTGACCGTCTCGCCGACGATCAGCGCCAGCCACGCGACCCCGAGCGACTGCCGCAGCCCGACCAGAGCCTGCGGCAACGCGCCTGGCAGGACGACGTGCCACAGCCGTTCGGCGCGGGTGAATCCCAGTGCCCGCGCGGCTTCCACGAGTTGCGGGTCGGCGGTGCGGATTCCCGAGTGGACATTCAAGTACAGCGGAAACGCCACGCCCAGCGCCACCAGGAAGATCTTGGTCTCTTCGCCGATCCCGAACCACAGGATGAACAACGGGATCAACCCGAGGAACGGCAAGGTCCGCAGCATCTGCACCGGCGGATCGACCAATGCCTCACCCCAGCGGGACAACCCCGCGACGGCCCCGAGCAGTAGTCCGGCGAGCGCCCCGAGCGCGAATCCCGCGCCGACGCGGCCGAGCGAAACCGCGAAGGCGCTGCCGAGTTCGCCGCTGCGGGCGACGTCGACTCCGGCTTGCAGGACAGTCCAGGGCGAGCTGAGTTTGTCGGGCGGCAACGCGCCGGTCGAACTGGCGATCTGCCACGCCGCGACCAGCGCGACCGGGCTGATCCAGCGGCGCGGCGACGGCAGCCGCCGCGGCGCGCGCTTGGGCACGGCCGTTTCGGCGCGCGGCAGCACGCCCGTGGTGGAAATCGACACGGATTTCTCCCGGGTGGGGTTTTCGGTTCAGGGAAAGGGATTCAGCCGCGGGTCAGACAGACCGCGCTCGCCTGCTGCCGGAGGTCGACGTGCAGGCGGCACACGAGGAGGACGCCGCGCTTCATGTCCCCGAGCTTCGATCCCCGGACGGGTGAAGTCAATGTCGGGCCGGACGGCTCTCACGCACTGGAATCCGTGCCGCGGTGTACGGGTTTTGTTCACCGGGCGGGCAGCCCTGTGCCCGGGATCCGGGACAGGTTTCCCGGTCCGCTGCCGAACACCGGCGCGTGGGCGTCACGAAATTGTCGGTGCCGTGGGGTACAAGATCACCATGTACTTTTTCCAGGCACAGCAAGCACTCTCCGCCGAGCCGGACCGGCGACGGCCTGGCTCAGCCGCCGAACATCATCCGCCATTCCTCGAGCGACCGGGGCCGGAACACGAAATTCGAGCTCTTCACCCGGGACAGCGACGCCGAAGACTCTGGCGAATATTGGTGTCCCGGGTACACCACTGGGTCGCCGGGCAGCGTCGCCAGCCATTGCAGGCTGCGGAAAATCGCGTCCGCGTCGCCGCCGGGGAAGTCGGTCCGGCCGCAGCCCTCGAGGAACAGCGTGTCCCCGGAGACCAGCCGGTCGCCGACCAGGAAGCACTGGCTGCCCGGCGTGTGCCCGGGCGTGTGGAGCAGCCGGATGTCGATCGAGCCGACCGTCACCACGTCGTCGTGCTCGTGCGCGCGCAGGTCGGTGTCCGACACGCCGGTCACCCGGCGCACCCACTCGCTTTCCTGCGCGTTGACGTGGATCGGCACCGGCCGCAGCGCGAGCAGTTCCGCGATCCCGGGCAGCGAGAAGCCCATCATGTCGCCGCCGACGTGGTCGGGGTGGTGATGCGTCGCGAGCACGCCGGTCAGCCGCATCCCGTCGGCTTCCAGCGTCTCGACCAGGTCGCCCACCGCGTACGCGGGGTCCACCAGCACCGCCTCGCCCGATTCGCGGTCCCCGATCAGGTAAGCGAAATTCACCATCTGGGTCGCGACGGCGTCCCCGACGGCGAAATCGCGGCCGGCGAGCAACTGGCGGAAGTAGAGCTGGTCTGCCATGCCCGCAGCGTAACGTCACTCCCCCACGGAGCCGTCGGCCAGTTCCCGCAGCGCGTCGAGATGCCCGACGTGCCGCGCGGTCTCCTGCACGACATGCGCCAGCACCCAGCGGACGGTGAACTCCCCCGACCGGCGCGTGCGGTCCTCCGGCGAAAGCCCGGCCAGCGCTGCCGCCGCCCGTTCCCTTTCCGCCCGATACGCCGCGACGACGGTCGTGACGTCGTCTTCCGGAGTCAAGTCCCAGCTCGGGTCCGGCGAGCACGGCCACAGCGAGGGCTCGTCGGAGCCGCCCGCCTCGATCACCAGCCACCACCGCTCGACCGCGGTCAGATGCTTGAGCACGCCCAGCGCGCTGGTCCGCGGCGAACTCGGCAGCGGCGTCGCGGCCGCCTGCTCCCGGGCCAGCCCGGTGATCTTCTGCACCGCGGTCGCCCGGAGGAAGTCGAGGAACCGCGTCTGCACGGTCATCTCGTCGCCGTCGAGCGGATCCGGCCAGACCCGTTCTGCCTCCGCCATGGCCCCGACCCTACTGGCGCCGGAGAGGAATACGCTCGGCGTCATGGTGTGGGGATTTCTGTGCGCGCTGCTGTCCGCGGTGGCCTACGGCGTCGCTTCGGTGATGCAGGCGGTGGCCGCGAAGGCCGCGCCGGACGAGGGCGGCGCCGGGGTCGACCCGCGTTTGCTGCTCCGGGTGCTGAAGCAGTGGAAGTTCGTCGTCGGACTGCTGCTCGACGGCGTCGGCTTCGTCGCGCAGATCGCTGCTCTGCACGTCCTGCCGCTGTTTCTGGTCCAGGCGACGCAAGCCGCGAGCCTGGCGGTGACGGCCGTCGCGGTACGGGTGTTCGGAGTCCGGCTCGGGGCGCGGGAATGGACCGCCGTCGGCGTCGTGGTCGCTGGGCTCGCGCTGCTCGGTTCGTCCGCGGAAAGCGAAGGTTCCAGCGAGGTCGGCCTCGGTTTCCGCCTGACGCTCGCCGGTGCCGCCGTGGTTCTCGGGATCGCCGGTCTCCTTGTCGGGCGCGCGGGCGACCGCGTACGCACCGCTGGGCTCGGGCTGGTCGCCGGGCTGTGCTTCGGACTGGTCGCGGTGGCGGGCCGGGTCATCCAGAGCCTCGCGCCGCTGGACCTGCTGCGCGACCCCGCGCTGTACGTCGTCGCGGTGGCGGGCGCGCTGGCCATGCTGTTCTTCGCCACCGCACTGCAACGCGGCAGCGTCACCACCGCCACCGCGATGATGGTGCTCGGCGAAACGGTCATGCCGTCGCTGATCGGCGTCCTGCTGCTGGGCGACCGGACCCGGCCCGGGTTCGCCGTGGTCGCACTGATCGGCTTCGTCCTCGCCGTGGCCGCCGCGCTGGCCCTGGCCCGCTTCGGCGAGCCCGAACCGGCTGTCGCCTCCGTCGGAGACCAGCCGCCGGAAGCAGAGCCCGCGGGACGCGACGTCCGCCGATGACGCCGCCCGACACGGTCTTGGTGAAAGGTTAGGCTAGCCTTCTCCAGCGGACGAAAGGGAGGAACCGGCGACCCGACCGGCCTCGTCCGCACGAACGGAGGCGCCGATGACCACCGGCCGGGACGTCCTGCGCAGTGCGATCGCCGGACAACGGAAATCCGTCGTCGCCGCAGCCGTCCTCGCGGCGGGGCACCAGGGTGGCGAGGCGCTCGTCCCGGTAGTGATCGGCGTGGTGCTGGACCGGGCCGTCGCCGACAGCTCCGTGCTGACGCTCCTCGGCTGGCTGGCCGTGCTGGCGGTGGTCTTCCTGGTGCTCTCCTCCAGCTACCGCTTCGGCGCGCGGGCCGCAGAGGGCGCGTCCGAGCGGGCCGCGCACGAGATCCGGCTCGCGGTCAGCCGTCGCGTCCTGCATCCTCGCGGCGGCGCGGAGAACGGTGCGCTCGCCGGGGAACTGGTGAGCGTCGGAACCTCGGACGCCCGCCGGGTCGGGATGATCAACGCGGTGCTTCCGTTCGGCATCGCCGCGCTCGCCGGGCTGGTCGTGAGCGCGGTCGTGCTCCTCCGGATGTCGGTGCCGCTCGGGCTGCTCGTCCTTCTCGGCACCCCGCCGCTGCTGTTCCTCGCCCATCTCATCGGGAAACCGCTGGAGAAGCGCAGCGCACTGGAACAGGAACGCGCCGCGCACGCCTCCGGGGTCGCGGCCGACCTGGTCAGCGGGCTGCGCGTGCTGAAAGGCATCGGCGCGGAACCGGCGGCGACCGCGCGGTATCGACGCACCAGCCGGGATTCCCTGCGAGCGACCATCCGCGCGGCTCGCGCGCAGGCGTGGCACAACGGCGCCCTGCTCGCGCTCACCGGGATCTTCATCGCGATCGTCGCCCTCCTCGGCGGCTCGCTCGCCGCGAACGGCGAGATCTCCGTCGGCGGCCTCGTCGCCGCGGTCGGGCTGGCGCAGTTCCTGCAGACGCCGTTCACCATCTTCGCCTGGGTCAATGGCCAACTCGCCCAGGGCCGCGCTTCCGCCGCCCGAGTCGCCGCAGTGCTCAGCACACCTCCCGCAGTCCCGGACGGCACCGGCGAACTGCCCGCCCCAGCGACAGGCAGCGTTGAGCTTTCCGCGGTATCGCACGGAAAACTCAACGAACTCGACCTCACCGTCCCGCCCGGCGAACTGCTCGGCATCGTCACCACCGACCCCGCCACGGCCACCGATCTCCTCGACTGCCTAGGCCGCTTCGCCGATCCACACGCCGGCACCGTCCACGTCGACGAGGTGAATCTGTCCACTGTGGACCCCGACCGAGTCCGCGAGGTCGTCCTAGTCGCCGCGCACGACACAGACCTCTTCGAAGGCACCGTGGAAGACAACGTCCGCGGCGGCATGCCCGCCATCCCGGACGGAGTGCTCACCGCCTCAGCCGCCGACGAGGTCGCCGCGACTCTCCCCTCCGGCACCGCCACCACCGTCACCGAACGCGGCCGCTCCCTGTCCGGCGGACAACGACAACGGGTCGCCCTCGCCCGCGCCCTCGCCACCGAAGCTCCGGTCCTGGTGCTGCACGATCCGACCACCGCCGTCGACACCGTCACCGAAGCCCGCATCGCCGCCGGGGTCGCGGAACTTCGCCGCACCCGCACCACCATCGTGGTCACCACGAGCCCGGCGCTGCTCGCCGTCACCGACCGGGTCGTACTCCTCCAGGACGGCCAGGTCGCCGCCGAAGGCACCCACCCCGAACTCGTCCGCACGAACGCGACCTACCGAGCGGCGGTCCTCTCATGACCCAACGCGTCGCGGAACCTCGCCCCCACCGCACCACGATCGTCGTCACCGCACTCCTCGAACACGGCCACATCACCACCCAAGGCACCCACCCCGAACCCGTCCACACCGAACCCGCCTACCGAACGGCGGCCCTCTCATGAACCAACACATCGCGGAACCGCGCCCCCACCGCACCACGATCGTCGTCACCGCACTCCCCGAACTCGGCCACACCGAACCCGCCCACCGAACGGCGGTCCTCCCATGACCCAACACGTCACGGAACCGCGCCCCCACCACACCACGATCGTCGTCACCGCACTCCCCGAACACCGCCACATCACCACCCAAAGCACCCACCCCAAACCCGCCCACCGAACGGCGGTCCTCCCATGACCCAACGCGAACTCCTCCCCACCGCCCCCGGCCCGCGCATCCGGGCCGTCCTGCTCGACCTCCTGCGGCAAGCGAAAGCCCGCGCGATCGGGTCCTTCGCCTTCGTCGTCGGCGCGACCGCGATCGGCCTGCTCACCGCTCCCCTGCTCGGCCGCGTCGTCGACCTCGTCGCCACCCGGCAGCCCGCGGCCGCGCTCGCGTACCCGATCGCCGGTCTGGTCCTGGTCGCCGCGACGTCCGCGGTCGCCACCGCCATCGGCGTCTCGATGCTCGCCCGGCTCGGCGAAACCATGCTCGCCGACCTGCGCGAACGGTTCATCGACCGCGCCCTCGGCCTGCCGCTGGAGCAGGTCGAAAAAGCCGGTTCCGGCGACCTGACCGCCCGGGTCACCAACGACGTCTCCGTCGTCGCCGACGCGGTCCGGCAAGCGCTGCCCGCGCTCGCCCGTTCGGTGCTGACGATCGTGCTGACCCTGGTCGCGATGGCGATCCTCGACTGGCGTTTCCTCGCCGCCGCCCTGCTGGCGGTCCCGATCCAGCTCCACACCGTCCGCTGGTACGTCCGCCGCGCGACCCCGTTGTATGCCGCCCAGCGAACCGCCGTCGGCGCGCAGCAGCAACAGCTTCTCGACACCATCGGCGGTGCCAAAACCGTCCGCGCATTCCGGCTCGCGGACGCGCACGTCGACCGGGTCCGCGAACGGTCTAACGGCGCGGTCGAGCTGGCATTGCGCGGAGTCCGCCTCGCCACCCGGTTCTACGGCCGGCTGAATCTCGCCGAGTTCGTCGGCCTTTCCGCGGTACTGGCGGCCGGTTTTCTGTTGGTGGGCGCGAATCTCGCGACGGTCGGCGTCGCGACGGCGGCCGCGTTGTACTTCCACAGCCTGTTCGGGCCGATCAACACCGCACTCGCGCTGGTCGACGACGCGCAGGCGGCCACCGCGAGCCTGTCCCGGCTGATCGGCGTCGCGGATCTGCCCGCACCGGCCGAACCCACCCGCGTCGGCCGTCCCGTCGACGCCTCAGTGAAGGCAGCCGGCGTCGGACACTCCTATGTGGACGACCATCCGGTGCTGCGCGACGTCGACCTCGAGGTCGCGCCGGGCGAACGCATCGCGCTGGTCGGGGCGAGCGGGGCCGGGAAGACGACGCTGGCCAAGCTGATCGCCGGGATCCACCAGGCCAGCAGCGGCACGGTGTCCATCGGCGGCGTTCCGCTCGACCAGCTCGGCCCGGCCGCCACCCGGCGCGCGGTCGCGTTGATCAGCCAGGAAGTGCACGTCTTCAGCGGGCCGCTGGCCGACGATCTCCGCCTCGCCGCGCCAGAAGCCACCGACGGAGACCTCCAGGCAGCACTGGCCAAGGTCGGCGCGGCCGGGTGGGTCGAGGCATTGCCGGACGGGCTCGCGACGGTCGTCGGAGAGGGCGGGCATCGGCTGACTGTCACGCAGGCTCAGCAGCTCGCGCTCGTACGGTTGGTCCTCGCCGATCCGCCGGTCGCGATCCTCGACGAGGCGACGGCTGAGGCAGGCAGCGCAGGGGCGAAAACGCTGGAAGCCGCTGCAGCCGCCGCACTCGAAGGACGCACCGGCCTGATCGTGGCGCACCGATTGACCCAGGCAGCGGCTTCGGACCGCATTGTCGTTCTGGACGCCGGAGTGGTCGTGGAGTCCGGGACGCACGACGAACTGGTCGCGGCCGGAGGCCGGTACGCCACGCTCTGGACCGCCTGGTCCGGCCTGCGCAGCCACCGTCCGTGAGGGGAACCCTGGTCGAGTTCCCCTCACGGCCTTCAGGACGTTCGGCGCAGCGAAAGCGGGCGCAGGTCGGTCCAGGTCCGCTCGATGTGGTCCAGGCAGGCCTGCCGCACGTCCGGACCGAAGGCGGTCCGCCACCCGTCGGGCACGGCCACGAAATCCGGCCACAGGCTGTGCTGGCCCTCGTCGTTCACGAGGACCCGGTAAACGCCGTCGGGGTTTTCGAACGGATTCGTCATCGCTCAGTCCTTTCCCTGCCTCAGCGGATCCCGCTGACCGCGTACTCCACCGGATCCGCTCCAGCCGCCCGCCGGTCCACAATGGACTGCAGGATCTCGCCCACCCGCACCGCGGTGTTCGACAGCAGCGACGACGTGATCCCGTGCGTGTGCTCGGTGCCGCCCTGCAAGTAGAGCCCGCCGCGCACGGACGGGTCGGTGGTGATCCGGTAGTCGCGTTCGACCTTCAACCGGCCCTCGCCGTCGCGGCGGCAGTGACCGGCCAAGCCTCCGAGCAGCGGCGTCGGGTCCGCGGGCAGGTAGCCGGTCGCGTAGACGACCGCGTCGGCGTCCAGCACCGAACGCTCGCCGGTCGCCAGCGATTCGACCGTCGCGCGCACGTGCGTGTCTTGGTCGGCGACCTCGACCGGACGCGAGACGTTGAACAGCCGCAACCGTTCCACGCCGAGCACCTTTTCCTGGTAGCGCCGCCGGTACAGCTCGTCGATGAGATCGAGGTCGACCGCGGAGTAGTTCGTCGCGCCGTGGTAGCGCATGAGGCGTTCCTTGACCGGTTCGCTTGCCGCGTAGAAGGAATCGACCCCCTCCGGGTCGAAAATCCGGTTGGCGAACGCACTGTCGTCGGCGGGGCTGTAGCCATAGCGCGCGAACACTGCGCACACCTCGGCACGCGGGAACTCGTCGTGCAGCAAGGCGGCGACCTCGGCCGCGCTCTGCCCGGCGCCGATCACCACGAACCGCCGCGCGTCCGTGCCGCGCAACGACTCGACGCGGTCCAGCAGCTCGCTGTTGTGCCAGATCCGGTCTCCGGCGACGACCCCGTCCGGCAGTTTCGCGCGCAATCCGGTGCCCAGCACGAGGTTCCGCGCCCGCAGCTCGGTGATTTCGCCGTCCACGCGGGCGCGCACGTCGAAGAACGCGACCTCGGCGCCGTCGTGCACCGGCTCGACCGAAACGACTTCGCTGCCGTAGGACACCAGGTCGTCGACCTTCGCCGCGGCCCATTCGAAGTAGTCGTGGAACTCGACGCGCAGCGGGAACAGGGTCTTGTGGTTGATGAAATCGACCAGCCGCCCCTTCTCGTGCAGGTAGTTCAGGAAGGTGAACGCGCTCGCCGGGTTCCGCATCGTCGCCAGGTCCTTGAGGAACGACACCTGCATGGTCGCGGTGTCGATCAGCATCCCGCGATGCCAGCCGAAGCGGGGCTGGCGCTCCAGGAAGTGCGCCGTGACCGTCTCCCCCGAGCCCGCGTTGTGCTCGGCGAGGGCGATCGCGAGCGCGAGGTTGGACGGCCCGAACCCGACTCCGACCACGTCGTACACCGGCACCTGGCTGTCCTCGGCCCCTGCTCGTGACATGAAAGTCCCCTAGCGCGGCACTGCCGCATCACCGTTCTCGACTGACCAATGCTCAAGAAACCCTAACCTAACTTAGGTAAGCCTCAACTAGTACTGTCTGGGTGATGTTCGTCCCGACCACGAAAGGTGCACCGCCGATGCGCGTGGCCATGTTCGGCTACCAGACCTGGGGACACCGCACCCTGAAGGCCCTCCTCGACGCAGGCCAGGACGTGCGGCTGGTGGTCACCCACCCGCCGAGCGACCACGCCTACGAACGGATCTGGAGCGATTCGGTCGCCGGACTGGCCGAGGAGCACGGAATCCGCACCCTGCTGCGCACCCGCCCGGACGACGCGGAACTGCTCGACGAACTGAAGACGGCGGACCTCGACCTGATCGTCGCGAACAACTGGCGCACCTGGCTGCCGCCGGAGATCTTCGACCTGCCGCGCCACGGCACCCTCAACGTGCACGACTCGCTGCTGCCCGCGTACGCCGGCTTCTCCCCCATCATCTGGGCTCTGATCAACGGCGAGCCGGAAGTCGGCGTCACGGCGCACATGATGAACGACGAACTCGACGCCGGCGACATCGTCGCCCAGCGCGCGGTCGCGGTCGGCCCGCGCGACACCGCCACGGATCTGTTCCACCGCACCGTGGATCTCATCGAACCGCTCGTGACCGAAGCACTGGGCCTGATCGAATCCGGCACGGTGGTCCCCATCGCGCAGGACCGGACCAAGGCGAGCTTCTTCCACAAACGCGCCCCGCGCGACAGCCTCATCGACTGGACCTGGTCCGCCGAGGAACTGGACCGCCTGGTGCGCGCCCAATCCGACCCGTACCCCAACGCCTTCGCCTACCACCGCGGCGAGCAACTGCGCATCGTGCGCGCCTCGGTTTCGGACGGCCACTACGGCGGAACCCCGGGCCGCATCTTCATCCGCGAAGGCGAGGGCGTGGTGATCGTCGCCGGACGCGACGCACGGCGCGGCCAGTCGCCGGGGCTCCGGATCGAACGCGTCCGGACGGCTGACGATCGGGAACTGTCGGCGGCGGAGTACTTCACGACCATGGGCGGGTATCTCACCGACCGTCCGTAGCCGCCGCCCTCGGCCTCGGACCCCACCTCCGCGACGAGCCGGGTCCGAGGCCGAGATTCAAGTTAGGCTAGCCTTACCTACCTCACACCGCTAGCCTGGCGGCATGAGCGCTGTACTGGTGATGGGCGCGACCGGAAAGGTCGGCCGGCACGTGGTGGCCCGCTTGCGGGAACTGGGGCACGCGGCGCGGCCCGTCTCCCGGTCCAGCCCGGTCCGCTTCGACTGGGCGGACCGTTCCACCTGGCAGCCCGCGCTCGCCGGGGCGGACACGCTGTACCTCAACGTATGGGGCGTGGTCGGCACGGCGGATCCCGCGGAGTTCACGGAACTGGCGGTGCGGTCGGGAGTCCGGCGGATCGTGGCATTGTCCGGCCGCGGCGACGACGGCGAGGACTACCTGCTGAAAACCCCGTACGGCCCCTGGGCGCAGGCGGTGATCGACGGCGAGCGCGCGGCCGGCGAGAGCGGCGCGGAATGGACGATCGTGCGCCCGTGCTGGTTCGCGCAGACCTTCGAGGAAGACCCGAAACTGTCCGAACTGCGCGACGGCGAAGTCGCGATCCCGGTCGGCGACGGCGCAGTGCCCTTCGTGGACGCCACCGACATCGCCGCGGTCGCCGTCGCCGCCCTCACCGAAGACGGGCATCAGGAGCAGACCTACGAACTTTCCGGACCGGAACCGCTGACGTTCCCGGAGGCGGTAGCCGAGATCGCGAGGGCGACCGGCCGGGAGATCAGGCAGATGCCGGTGGAGATACCGGAGTACGTGCGCCGCCTGATCGGCCGCGGCTACGACCGCGCGTCGGCGGAAATGCAGGCAGGCCCGTTCGAATGGCTGCACCGGGGGAAAACCGGCTTCCTCAGCGACGGCGTCCAGCGCGCGATCGGGCGCGAGCCGAGGGGTTTCGCCGACTACGCCAAGCGGGCGGCGGCGACGGGCGTGTGGTCCGCGGGCGCACCGAAGTGACCGCGGTTCCGTTCTAGCGCTCGGAAACCTTGCCCCCGTCGACTTCCAGCCGCCGCGTCACCGAAACCGCGTCCAGCATCCGGCGGTCGTGCGTCACCAGCAGCAGCGTGCCCGGGTAACTGTCCAAAGCGGACTCGAGCTGTTCGATCGCGGGCAGGTCCAGGTGGTTGGTCGGCTCGTCCAGCACCAGCAGGTTGACGCCGCGCGCCTGCAGCAGCGCCAGCGCCGCCCGGGTGCGCTCGCCCGGCGAAAGCGTCGCGGCCGAACGCAGCACGTGTGCGGCCTTGAGCCCGAATTTCGCCAGCAGGGTACGGACTTCCGCGTCGGCGAGCGACGGGACCTCCTGCGCGAACGCGTCCGCCAGCGGGAGGTCGCCGAGGAACAGCCTGCGGGCCTGGTCGACCTCGCCGACCACCACGCCCGGTCCGAGCGCGGCGTCGCCCTCGTCCAGCGGCAGCCGGCCCAGCAACGCCGCCAGCAGCGTGGATTTGCCCGCGCCGTTCGCCCCGGTGATGGCGACCTTGTCCGCCCAGTCGATCTGCAGGTCCACCGGCCCGAGGGTGAACTCGCCGCGCCGCACGACCGCGCCCCGCAGCGTCGCGACCACCGCGCCCGCGCGCGGAGCGGCCGCGATCTCCATCCGCAGCTCCCACTCCTTGCGGGGCTCCTCGACGACGTCGAGCCGCTCGATCATCCGGTCCGTCTGGCGCGCCTTCGAAGCTTGCTTCTCGGTGGCCTCGCTGCGGAATTTGCGGCCGACCTTGTCGTTGTCGGTCGCCTTGCGGCGGGCGTTCTTGACGCCCTTCTCCATCCACGCGCGCTGCATGCCCGCCCGGGCCTCCAGCGCCGCCCGGGTATTGGCATATTCCTCGTAGTCCTCGCGCGCGTGCCGCCGCGCGACCGCCCGTTCCTCCAAATAGGACTCGTACCCGCCGCCGTACGTCTTCACTTGCTGCTGCGCCAGGTCCAGCTCCACCACGCGGTCCACCGTGCGGGCCAGGAACTCGCGGTCGTGGCTCACCAGCACGGTTCCCCCGCGCAGCCCGGTGACGAACCGTTCCAGCCGGGCGAGCCCGTCGAGGTCGAGGTCGTTCGTCGGCTCGTCGAGCAGAAAGATGTCGTAGCGGCTGAGCAGCAGCGACGCCAGCCCGGCGCGCGCGGCCTGCCCGCCGGAGAGGGAAACCATCGGCTGGTCGAGGTCGACCGCCAGCCCGAGGTCCGCGGCGACCTCGCCGGCGCGGTCGTCCAGGTCGGCGCCGCCGAGCGCGAGCCAGCGGTCCAGCGCGGTGCCGTATGCGTCGTCGGCGCCGTCCTCGCCCGCGGTCAGCGCGTCCGTCGCCGCGTCGAGTGCGGTTTGCGCGGCCGCGACCCCGGTGCGCCGCGCGAGGAAGGCGCGCACCGACTCGCCCTCGCGCCGCTCCGGTTCCTGCGGCAGGTGCCCGACGGTGGCGGTAGGCGGGTTCAGCCGGACCTCCCCGGATTCCGGGCGGGCCAGCCCGGCCAGCGTCCGGAGCAGGGTGGACTTCCCGGCGCCGTTGACGCCGACCAGCCCGATCACCTCGCCAGGGGCGACGACGAGATCGAGACCGGAGAAGAGGACGCGGTCACCGTGGCCCGCGGCCAGGTCCTTCGCGACGAGTGTGGCGCTCATATCGGAGCCGAGTTTACGGGGAGCCCGCGCGCAGCGTGCCGCGTGTCGGCTCCGTCACTCCGAGTGGGTACTCTGGGCGGGTTGCCGGGTCCAACAAGAGCAGTGAGGTCGGTGAAAAGCGATGGCGGAACCCGCCCCGGTCCCGTTCGGACAGGGGAAGCAGCGGGCTCCCCGGCCGACCGTCAGCAGGCGGCGCGAGGTGAGCCACGCCAGCGCGCGGTCGCTGCTGATGACCGTGCTGGGCGAGTACGTGCTGCCCCGCGACCGTCCGGTGTGGACGTCGATCCTGGTCGAATCGCTCGGCATGCTCGACATCGAGGAGAAGTCCGCGCGCCAGGCGCTGGCCCGGTCCGCGGGCGAGGGCTGGCTGGTGTCCGAGCGCATCGGCCGCCGCGTCCGGTGGTCGCTGACCCCGCCCGGGCGGCGGCTGCTCACCGAGGGCGCCGAGCGCATATACGCCTTCGGCCGCGACGCGCACGCCTGGGAAAACCGCTGGCTGATGCTGATCGTCTCGGTGCCGGAGGCGAAACGCGACCTGCGCCACCGCCTCCGCACCCGCCTCACCTGGGCCGGTTTCGGTTCGCCGGTGGCGGGCGTCTGGGTGAGCCCCGATCCGAGCCGCGAGCCCGAGGCGCAGAAGATCGTCGCGGAGCTGGGACTCGAGGCGCAGGCGATGTCCTTCACCGCGGAGTACGGCGCGATCGGCGACCAGGAAAGCATGGTCGCGCGGTCGTGGGACCTGTCCGAGCTGACCGACCGGTACGAGGACTTCATCGACCGCTTCACCGGCGTGTCGCCCTCGGGCGCGCAGGCAGTGCTGCGCGCGCAGACCGAACTGGTGCACGAGTGGCGGCGTTTCCCGTTCCTCGACCCGCAGCTGCCCGCGGAGCTGCTGCCCGCGAGCTGGAGCGGAGCCAAGGCAGCTGAACTGTTCCACCGCAAACACGTGGAATGGCGGCCGGCAGCGCAGGCGTACTGGGACGAACTCACCGCGAACGAGGAGCAAGCATGACGAGGCTGGAACGCGACGGCGGGCTCGCCGTGCTCACCATCGACGAACCGCCGCTCAACCTGTACACGAAGCCGCTGCAGGACGCGCTCCTCGACGCGATCGGCTCGCTGGAGGAAACCCCCGCCCGAGCCCTCCTGATCCGCGCCGAAGGCCGCGTCGTCAGCGGCGGCGTCGATGTCGCACTGTTCGACGCCCAGTCTTCTGCGGCCGAAGCCAAAGTGCTGTTCGACGAGATGCTCAGCCTCCCGGATCGCCTTGCCGCACTGCCGTTCCCGACCGTCTTCGCCGCCCACAGCCTCTGCCTGACGTGGGCTTTCGAGGTCGCGATGGCCTGCGATCTGCTGCTCGCGTCCTCCCGCGCGAAGTTCGGCCTGGTCGAGAAGGTCGTCGGCCTGACCCCCACCATGGGCGGCACCCAACGCCTAGCCGCCCGGGCCGGGGTCGCCCGCGCGAAGGAGTTCGTCTTCACCGGCACTCCTTTCGACGCCGCCACGCTGGAGCGATGGAATGTCGTCAACCGGGTACTGCCAGACGAAGGCTTCGACGAGGCTGCCCGGGAATTCACGCGGCAACTCGCCGAGGGACCGACGCGGGCTCATGCCGCCACGAAGCAGATCCTGGCGCACTTCGAACACGGCGGGGTGCCGGAGGCGAACGAGCACGTGACGGCCATCGCGGCGGAGCTGTACAACACCGAGGACTTGCGGGGCGCGGTGAAGTCGTTCCTCGCTGAGGGCCCCGGGAAGGCTCGGTTCAGCGGCCGCTGATGCGGCTTCGCTGCCCCTTGTGCCGGGGTCGGTTTTTATGCCGGTTTGTGCAGGTCAGGAGATAAAGGAGACCTCGTTGCAGGGGCGGTTGGAGGACCCGCTAGAGTAGTCGCATCGCACTTCACGAGGGGTTCCTCGGGGAGTGAGGAGTCCGGGCTGTGGCGCAGTTTGGTAGCGCACTTGACTGGGGGTCAAGGGGTCGCAGGTTCAAATCCTGTCAGCCCGACCGGACGAACAAGCCGCTTGACTTGGGTGAGAACCCAGGTCGGGCGGCTTTTTTGCTTCGGGGACTTGGTCTTGCCCACGACGTCCCCAGCAGCCGCTTGGGGACCAGATGGGGACCCCGTCGCGTCCGATGTGGATGGTGGTCCGGTCTCTACCCCGATCAATGGGAAAAGCGGGTTGCGGGCCGGATAGCATTCCCGGGTGTCGGATGTGGGGGACGAACCTTTCGGCTGGGCCAATGATCCGTCGGTGGTCATGGTGTGCCTGACCTTCGTCCGGGATGCATCCCTGGACGAGATCTTCAGGGTGCTCGCCGCGCAGCCGTTTGGGACAGTGGCTACGCCCTTCTCGTTGGGCGACCTGACAGACAGCACCAACAGCGGCATTCGTGTCGCACAGGACGGTCAGTGGGCGGTGGTCGTCGAGCTGGAATCCCTGGCGGCTACCAAATCGGAGATCCTCGCCGCGCTGTCCCGCGGGCGTGAGGTCGTGCAGGTTTTTCGCACCGGATCGGGGATGGAGAACTTCAGCTACTGGCGCGACGGCGAACAGTGGTGCCAGTTCGACCCGATCAATCCCTCCGTCCGGACAGGAAGCCGCCCCGACAGTCTGGTCGCCGAGATGCGGGCCTGCGGCATCTCCCCCGACGGCGGGGCGATGGTGGAGGGCACCGGGCTGTACAGGCTGGCTGCGACGCTGACCGGCCTGGTCGCTGACACGGCGCTCGTGCTCGATGCCGCGCTTCCGGCCGGAGCGATTCCCCGGCGACGTCGCAGGCAGCTGCCGGACGGTCCATGATTCAGAACCACGGCCAGACTGGCTTCGTGGACAACAACATCGACCTCGACGCCGCCGAGCAGCAGATCGCACAACGGCGGGTCGGCTGGCGCAGGCTCGGCATTGTCGCGGGCGAGACCACCTGGCGGGAGTGCGACGGATGGCCGCACCGGATCACGACTGATCGCGCGACGGTCGCCGACGTCGATTCGATCGGTGTCGAGCTCGCCAAAGGCACGCAGCTGGGAATCATCGTGCTGTTCGCCGGCGGCTGGGCGGACTTCATGTTCTATAACGGCGTCGACGACGGCATCGGCATCGTGGAGGCGCCCGGGTGGAACGATCCGCTTGACGTCGGCAGATTCGGCCAGCTCCTTGATCGGCTCACCAAGCTGTTCTCGTAGCTGCGCACCTGGTGCCAAGCCGGAGAACAAAAGAGTTCGCCTGGCGTCAACCGCGGGCGAGCAGTGCGTACGCGGTGGAAGCGGCCTGCCGAAGGAGGCTCGCGTCCGAGCGGGCGCGGGCCAGGACGTAGCCGCCCTGGACTACTGACAGCACCATCGTCGCCAGCTCCGCCGCCGGGAGGTCGGCCCGTACGGCACCGGCTTCCTGGGCGTCTTGGATCGCGGGCTCGATCAGTTCGGCGACCCGGCGGAAAGCCTCACCGATGGGCTCGATCAGATGCGGGTCGTCGAGCACCGCGCGGTCGTGCGTGAGACCGCCGATCTTGCATCCGGCGAGCGCGTCTCGCTCGTCCAGCAGGTAGCGGCGCAATCGGACTAGACCGGGTTCCGTTCCGGCGAGGGCGGCCTCCGCGGCTGCGACGACGGCGTTCGCGTTCGCGGCGATCGCGGCTGCTCCCAGGTCGGTCTTCGCCGGGAAGTGGTGGTAGAAGCTGCCCTGGCCGACCCCGCTGGCGGCCATCACCTGGCGCGGGCTCGTCGCTGTGTAGCCGGACTGCCAGATCAACTCTGCGCCCGTCTCGATCAGCTTCGTGCGGTTGTCGCTCACGCCCCAACCATACCTACCTCTAGGTATGGTGGCTGCATGAGCGAAGACATCACGTCGGACCGGCACCGTTTCGCGATCGGCACTATCGGAGGACCGACCGCGGTCATCGACTACGGCGGGCTGCGGTTCGTGACCGATCCGACCTTCGATCCGCCCGGCGATTACGGCGCGTACCGCAAGACCGAGGGACCGGCGGTTTCGCCCGCCGCGTTGGGGAGGGTGGACGCGGTTCTCCTCAGCCATGACCTCCATTGGGACAACTTCGACCGCGAGGGCCGGGTTTTCGCCCGGCGCGCTCCGTTGATCGTCACGGGCAGGCAGAGTGCCGAGCGCCTCGGGGCTCCGGCGATCGGGCTTGGCGATTTCGAGGTGCACGGGATAGCGGAGGTGCGCGTGCACGTGGTTCCGGCGCAGCACGGCCCACTCGACGGAGAGCGCGACGACGCCGGCAACATCAACACCGAAGTCCACGGGTTCGTCCTCGAATCCGCCGGGCTGCCCACGGTGTACGTCAGCGGCGACAACGCGGGCATCGGGCCGGTCAAGGCGATCGGGGCCGCGTTTCCCCGGATCGACGTCGCGGTTCTGCACGCCGGGGCCGCGCGGGTGCCGGGCAAGAACGCGGGGAGGGCGCTGACGCTCACCTCGGCCCGGGCCGCCGACGTGGCCGCGTTGCTCGACGTCGGCCAGGTCGTCGCGGTCCATCACGAGGGCTGGTCCGTCTACAGCGAGAATTTCGCTGATCTGGAGCGCGAGTTCGCCGAAGCCGGGATCCGGTCTCGTCTGGTTCCTACGAAACCCGGCCGGTGGGCGCTCCGGCACGAAGGGGTTTCGTCCTGACCGAAAGCCGAGCTGGGTTCAGTGCTCGTCTGCGACGCGCTGCGCCCGGGCGGAGAGTTCGGTCTTGCGGATTTTGCCCGTCGCGGTCATCGGGAACTCGCCGACGACCTCCACCAGCGGCACTTTGTACGGCGCCATCGCGGTTTTCGCCCACGTGCGCAGGTCTGAGGCGGTCACCGACGCGTCCGGGGCGAGGCTCACGAAGGCCACCGGCACCTGTCCCGATTCCGGATGCTCCGCGGGCACGACCGCGGCGGTGCGGACCGCGGGGTGCCGGGACAGCAGGAGTTCCACCTCGGCCGGGAACACGCTCATCCCTTTGACCTTGATCAAGTCCTTGTCCCGCCCCAGATAGTGCAGGCAGCCGTTCTCGTCGAGACGGCCGTTGTCGCCGGTGTGCAGCCAGCCGCCGGTCAACTGCGCGGCCGTCGCGTCGGGGCGGTTCCAGTAACCGGTCATCACCGACGGGCTGCGCACCACGATCTCCCCCGCTTCGCCGAGCGGAAGCGGGTCGAGCGTGCCGAAGCGGACCACGGCGAGGTCTGTGCCGGGCATCGGGACACCGCAGAACACTGGCTCCGCCAACAGGTCCTGGTCCTCGTCCGCCATGCCGTACGGCGTCGCGTCGAAGGTGTGCGTCTCAGTCATCCCGTACGCCGCTTCGCAAAGGACCGAATGTGCGCCGACGGCCTCGCGCCACGCCGCGCGCACGTCCTGGGTCAGCTTGCGCACGAACGAAACCGCCATCGGCATCTTGAGACTGGACAGGTCGCGGGCCGCGAGGTCGGGGCGCTCCAGGAGTTCGAGGTAGTTCTCCACCGTGCCGACCATGGACGTC
Source organism: Amycolatopsis sp. Poz14 (assembly GCF_006704225.1). NCBI lineage: Bacteria > Bacillati > Actinomycetota > Actinomycetes > Pseudonocardiales > Pseudonocardiaceae > Amycolatopsis > Amycolatopsis sp. Poz14. The sequence goes on along the minus strand of NZ_JACLHD010000001.1, from coordinate 5,138,983 downwards.
ACGCCGTGCCGTTCGATCGCCGTCAGCGCGGCCTCCGCGTCCCACCGGGTCATCAGCACCGACGTGCCGCCGAGGACGATCGGGTTCAGGATTCCCAGATCCTCGCCGGCGATCCAGAAAACCGGCAGGTAGCACAACGGCACGTACCCGGTCTCCACGGTGTGTCCGGTCGCCGCCACGGCCGTCGCCGCGGTGTAGAGCATGTGCCGCTGCGTGTGCTGGCAGCCCTTGGGCAGGCCGGTCGTCCCGCCGGTGTAGTTCAAGGCCGCCAACGCGTCCAGGTCGGCCGGGTGCTCCGGCGCGGGCGGGTGCGCGGCCGCTTCCGCCCAGGCGGTGGCGGCGAAACCGGTGGGCAGCACCGGGGAACCGCCTGCCGCCGACAACTCCCCCAGCGCCGTCACGAGCACCTGCCGCACCCGCGTCTCCGGCAGCGCGGCCGCCACGACCGGCAGCACGGTGTCGACCGCGACCAGGACCGTCGCGCCGCTGTCGGCGAGTTCGTAGACGAGTTCCTCCCGCTGGAACATCGGGTTCACCGGCACGTGCACCGCGCCGAGCCGCAGAACCGCCAGCATCGCAACGGTGAACTGCGGGCAGTTCGGCAGGTCCACCGCCACCCGGTCCCCTGCCCGCACGCCCGCGGCGGCCAGCCATCCGGCGACCCGGGCGACCAGGCCGGCGAGCTCGCGGTAGTCGATCGTCCGTCCTTCGTAGACGATCGCGGGCTGGTCGGGCCGTTCCCGCGCCCAGTGGTCGACGTGCCCGGGAATGCTCAGTTCGCCGAGCGGCAGCACGAGGCGGTCCGGAGTGTTCGCCGGCCGTACCCGGGCCTGGCGAGCGCGGACGTCGTCGAGATAGGTCTCGAGGTCCATGTGAGACTCCTTCGTCACCACGTGTCGATGCGCTTGCGGGGACCGGCCGTGCGCTCGCGCGGCAGCGTCCGGGTGATCCAGGCGCGGGTGTCGGCCGGGTCGATCACGTCGTCCATTTCGAACACGGTCGCCGCGGCCAGCGCTTTGCCGCGGCGGTAGCTCTCGGCGAGAAGCCGGTCGAACTCGCGCTGTTTCTCGGCGTGGTCGGAGATCGCGTCGAGTTCGCGGCGGTAGCCCAGCCGCACCGCGCCCTCCAGGCCCATCCCGCCGACCTCGCCGGTCGGCCACGCGACCATCGCTTCGGGCACCCGGAACCCGCCGCCCGCCATGGCCATCGCGCCGAGCCCGTACGCCTTGCGCAGCACCACGCCCACCATCGGCACGTCCAGATGCGCGCCCTCGACGAACATCCGGCCGAACCGGCGCACGGTCGCGGTCCGCTCGGCGTCCGGGCCGACCATGAATCCCGGTGTGTCCACCAGCGACACGACCGGGAGCCCGTGCGCGTCGCACAGCTGCAGGAACCGGGCGGCCTTGTCCGCGGCGTCGGCGTCGATCGCACCGCCGAGGTGGCGCGGGTTGTTGGCCAGCAAGCCCATCGGCCTGCCCTCGATGCGCACGAGTGCCGTGACGACGCCCGCTCCGAATCCGCGGCGCAGCTCCAGCACCGAATCCTCGTCGGCCAGCAGCTCGATCGCGCGCCGCACGTCGTAGACCCGGACCCGGTTTTCCGGCACCACGTGCCGCAACCGGCGCTGGTCCGCGACTGTCCATTCGCGACGGTCGCCCTGGAAGTACGACAGGTACCGCCGCGCCAGCTCCACTGCCTCGGCCTCGTCCGCGGCGACCAGATCGAGCACGCCGTTGGGTTCCTGCACCGAAACCGGGCCGATCTCCTCCGGCCGGTGCACGCCGAGGCCGCCGCCCTCGATCATCGCCGGGCCGCCCATGCCGATGTTCGCGTCCGCGGTCGCGATCACCACGTCGCACACCCCGAGCAGCGCCGCGTTTCCGGCGAAGCAGCGGCCGGACGCGATGCCGACAGTCGGCACCAGCCCGTTGAGCCTGCCCATCGCGGCGAACGTGTCGAGATCGAGCCCGCCCGCCGTCACCACGTCGGTGTCGCCCGGCCGCCCGCCGCCGCCCTCGGCGAACAGGACGAGCGGAAGCCGTTGCCGCGCAGCGAGATCCAGCATGCGATCGGTCTTCTCGTGGTTCATGAAACCCTGGGTGCCGGCGAGCACGGTGTAGTCGTAGGAGAGCACGACGCAGCGCGCGTCGGCGGTGTGCTCGGCGTTGACCGTGCCGATTCCCGCGATCAGGCCGTCCGCCGGGGTGGCGGCGATCAGGTCCGCTTCGGTGCGGCGCTGGCGTTGCGCGGCGATCACCAGCGCGCCGTACTCCAGGAAACTGCCGTCGTCGCACAGATCCGCGATGTTCTCCCGCGCGGTCCGGTGCCCGGTGCGCCGACGCTTCGCCACGGCTTCCGGACGTGCCTCGTCGAGACCGACCCGGTGCCGCTCCAGCACTTCTTCGAGGTCCGGCCGCACGTGCGCGGGGTCCGGTTCGGCCGGTCCGCTGCTCGCCCCGTGCTGGTCGGCGTCCGCGGTCAGTTCCACGAGCGGCTGGCCGGGCCGGGCGAGGTCCCCGACTCCGATGTGGACAGACCGGACCACGCCCGCGACCGGCGCCGCGAGCACGTGTTCCATCTTCATCGCTTCGAGCACCACGACCGGGTCGCCAGCCGCGACGCGAGCGCCTGACTCGGCGACGAAGACCACCGAACCGGCGAAGTCGGCCGCGATCCCGTCGCCTTCCGTCGCGGCCGGACGGTGTTCCGGCACCAGTTCGGCGAGGTGTTCGTCCACAAAGGACGTGGTCGCCGATCCCTGCCGGACTTCGTCGCGGGACAACAGTTCCCGGAGGAAGTCCGCGTTCGTGCCCGGTCCGTCGACCCGCACCTCGGCCAGCGCCGAACGGGCGGCGTCGATTGCCGCGGGCAGGTCTGCCGACGGGACGTGCGTGACGATTTTCGCCAGCAGCGAGTCGTACGTCGTGGTCGCGACCGCGCCGGCGTGCGCGGCGGTGTCGACCCGCACGCCCGGCCCGCCCGGCAGGTCCAGGGCCTCGATCCGCCCGGCCGTGGCGTGCGCCGTGCCGTCCGGCCGCAGTTCCTCCAGGTTGACCCGGCACTGCACGGCCGTCCCGCGCGCGGGCGGGATGTCTTCCTGCGCCAGCCCGAGTTCCGCGAGCGTCGCGCCCGCCGCGATCCGCAGCTGGGCGACCACCAGATCCAGTCCCGTGACCGCCTCGGTGACGGTGTGCTCGACCTGGATCCGCGGGTTCGCCTCCAGGAACGCGAACCGCGCCGGATCGTCCGCGTCGACCAGGAATTCGACGGTGCACAATCCGCGATAAGACACCGCGCCGGTCATCCTCGCCGCCGCGTCGCGCAGACGCGCCCGGCACTCTTCGGGCACCGTGCGGGCGGGCGCGACCTCGACCACCTTCTGGTGGCGGCGCTGCAGGCTGCACTCGCGATCCCACACGTGGCTGACCGAGCCCGTGCCGTCGCCGACGATCTGCACCTCGACATGCCGCGCCCGCGGCACCAGCTCCTCCACGAACACGGTGTCGTCGCCGAACGCCCGCAACGCCTCCGACCGGCATCGCTCGATCGCCCCCGGCAGTTCGGCCGCGTCGACGACTCGCCGGATCCCGCGTCCCCCGCCGCCCGCGACGGCCTTGACCATCACCCCGCGGCCCGCGCCGAGGCTCGCGAGGAACGCCTCCGCCGCGGCGACGTCCGGGGTCGAGCGGAGCACCGGCACACCGAGCTTCTCCGCCAGCCGCCGCGCGTCCGCCTTGTCTCCGAACGTCCGCAGCACCGCCGCGTCCGGCCCGGCGAACCGGACCCCGCGCGCCGCGCATAGCTCCGCCAGCGCAGCGCTTTCGGACAGGAAGCCGTAGCCCGGATGCAGCAGCTCGCAGCCGGTGCGTTCGGCGGCCGACACGAGCTGGTCCGCGTCGAGATACGGCCGGTCCCCGGCGAGCACTACGACCTCGTCGGCCAGCCGGTGCACCGGGCCGTCGGGCTCCTCGGCGGCTTTGACGGCCACCGCCCGCCAGCCGAGAGCGCGGGCGGCGCGCAGGACGCGAAGGGCGATCTCGCCGCGGTTGGCGATGAGGACGGAAGGCAAGGGCTGCTCCTTCGGGACGTGAGCCGCCCTCATCCTGCGTTGACATTGACGTCAACGTCAATAGGTATGCTGGCGCCCATGGCATCCGGAACCTGGGCCGTGCGCGAGAAGCTCGACCGCGCCGACAGCGCGACCCGGCACGTCCTGCTGGCCGCCGCCCGCCGCGTCTTCGAAACGAAGGGCTTCGCGCTGGCCACGGTCGCGGACATCACCCGCGAGGCCGGGGTCGGGCGCGCCACGTTCTACGTGTACTTCGCGGCCAAGGAGGAGGTTTTCGCGGTGCTCGCGCGCCAGGTGCGCGACCAGCTGGTGCAGGCGCAGGAGCTGACCGGCCTCGACCCGGACGACCCGTGGGCGGTGGCGGCGGCCACCACCACCGCGTACCTCGACGCGTACGCGGAAAACCTGTCGTTCCTGACCGTTCTCGACCACCAGGCGATCGCGGACCCGGCGATGGCCGAACTGCGCGAGGAGATCCACGAGCTGCCCACGAAACGGGGCGGCCGCTACATCCGGCGGCTCGCCGAGCGAGGGCTGGCCGACCCGGCCGCCGACCCCGAGACGGTCTCGCTCGGCGGCGGCGGTCTCGTCGCGGTCCTCGCGCCCGTCCTGGCCCGGCACCCCGAACGCCGGGACCGGATCCTCGCCGATCTCACCCGGATGTACCTGCGGCTGCTGGGGCTGCCGCCGGAGAAGCCCGCCGGCCGGAGCTGACCCCGCCGCCGCGAAGCTTCTGTCATCTCGGCGCGCCGGATGCTAAACAGGACCTCCCTGGTTTCACCGCCGCTTTACCCGGTGCGCCCGGTCCGGGGTCCTGGGCACACCGCCGAGAAAGGGTTGCCATGCCTGTGAAGCGCATCTTCACCTCCACAATGGCCACCGGGCTCGCCGCCGTCTGCGCACTGGCCGCGGCGCCCGCTGCCTCGGCGAGACCGGCGCCGCCGCCGACTCCGGTAGCGCAGGGTTCCGGAGGCGCGGTCGTCTCCGACACCGTCGAGTCCACCCAGGCCGGGATCGACGTGCTGCGCCGGGGCGGCACCGCAGCGGACGCCGCGGTCGCCGTCGCCGCGACGCTCGGCGTGACCGACCCGTACGTCGCCGGGCTCGGCGGCGGCGGGTACTTCGTCTACTACGACGCCCGCACCAAGACCGTGTCCACCATCGACGGGCGCGAGACCACACCCGCGGGCGACTCGTCGTCGATGTTCATCGACCCGGCCACCGGCAAGCCGTACGCCTTCGAGACCGCTGTCGAGAGCGGCCGGTCCGTCGGCGTGCCGGGAATGCTCGCCACCTGGCAGCGTGCGCTGCAGCGCTGGGGCAAGTTCAGTCTCGCGGACAACCTCAAGCCCGCGGAAAAGGTCGCGCAGCGCGGGTTCGTCGTCACGCCGGAGTTCGAGCGGCAGACGCAGTCCGTGGCGGCGAAGCTGGACCACTTCTCCCCCAGCGCCCAGCTGTTCCTGCCCGGCGGAGCCGCCCCGAAGGCCGGTTCCGTGCTGCGGAACCCCGATCTCGCCGCGACCTACCGGCAGATCGCGCGAGAGGGCATCGGCGCGTTCTACGGCGGCTCGGTGGGCCGCGATCTCGTGCGCACGGTGCAGAACCCGCCGGCCGCGCCGGGCACCGCGACCCCGCTGACCGGCCCGATGCAGTTGTCCGACCTGCGCGCGTACCGGGCACTCGACGGCACGCCGACGCACATCAACTACCGCGGCTACGACGTCTACGGCATGGCGCCGTCGTCCAGCGGCGGCATCACCGTCGGCGAATCGCTGAACATCCTCGGCAACTTCCCGATGTCCACAATGGACCAGACGCAGGCGCTGCACCACTACCTGGAGGCGAGCCGGCTCGCTTTCGCCGACCGCAACCGGTACATCGGCGACTCGCGCTACGTCAACGTGCCGCAGCAGCAACTGCTCTCCAAGCAGTTCGCCGCGACCCGCGCGTGCCTGATCGACCCGGCCAAGGCGGGGTCGAGCCCGGTCGCGCCGGGCGATCCGTACGCCACCGGTTCGGGCTGCGCCACCGCTCCGGCGGCGTCCTCGGACAGCAATGAGCAGCACACGAACCACTTCGTCGTCACCGACAAGCAGGGCAACATCGTGTCCTACACCAACACGATCGAGCAGCTGGCCGGCAGCGGGATCACCGTGCCGGGACGCGGGTTCCTGCTGAACAACGAGCTCACCGACTTCAACTTCGCCCCGACGCAGGGTTCGGCGCCCGACCCGAACCTGCCCGCGCCGGGCAAGCGGCCGCGGTCGAGCATGTCGCCGACGATCGTGCTGCACGACGGCAAACCCTTCCTCGCGGTCGGTTCGCCGGGCGGCGCGACGATCATCACGACCGTCCTGCAGATCCTGGTCAACCGGCTCGACCTCGGCATGACCCTGCCGGACGCGATCGCCGCCCCGCGCGCCTCCCAGCGCAACGCGGCGACCACGGACGCCGAACCGGGATTCCTCGCCCTGCCCGTGGTGAAGGGTCTCGAGGCGCTGGGGCAGCAGTTCAAGAACGCCGGCAGCATCGGCGTGGCGGCGGGGATCGAATTCCTGCCGCACGGACAGCTGCTGGCCGCCGGGGAACCGGCACGGCGCGGCGGCACTTCCGCGGCCGTGGTGAACGGGAAGCACTGACGCCTGGACGGCCCGCCGCCTTTCCGGGCGGCGGGCCGTCTCGATCGGCGTTGCCGCTCCCCGTGCTGAGCCGCGGCAGACCGCGACGGGTTCGCGCTCACACGGGAAGCAGCGATGGACGTTTCGCGCTGCGGCCGTCCCCGGAAGACCTGCCGAGCAACCGCCGGACCAGCCAAGGGCCGAGAAACTCCGCCAGCCACCGGAGTTCCGCGCCGACCGTGCGCCACACCGGTTCGCGGACGGCGGGCGGCAGCGGGGCGCTCCAGCTGTCGTCGCTGCCGGGGAGGCCGAGGCTGTGCGCGACGGCCGCCGCGATGCGGGCGTGTCCGATCGGGTTGGCGTGCAAGCGATCCGCGCACCAGAGGCGTGGGTCGCTGGCGACCTCGTGCCGGTCGCAGTCCACGACTGTTACCCCGTATCGGGTTGCCGAGGAACGGATCCGGCGGTTGAGATCAGCGACTCGCGGGCGCAACGGCGCGGCGATCGGCGCGATTCGGCCGAGGTCGGGGAAGGCGAGGGTGACCACTTCGGCGCCCGCGGCGGTGAGTGCGGCGAACATGGCCGTCAGGTGCGCTTCCACGGCGCCGGCGTCGTAGCCGGGGCGGAGCACGTCGTTCATTCCGGCGACCACGGTGGCCAGCGTCGGCCGCAGAGCCAGGGCCGGAGCGAGCTGTTCGGCACGCACCTGGCCCGCGAGGCGTCCGCGGACGGCGAGGTTGGCGTACTCCACCCGCTCGCCGGTCGCGGCGAGATGCTGGGCGAACCGGTCCGCCCAGCCGCGGTGGCCAGTGGCCTCGTCGCCGTCCCCGATGCCCTCGGTCTGGCTGTCGCCCAAGGCCACGTAACGGATGGTCACGCACCGGCCTCCTGTTTGATCTGCTCGAACCGGGCGGCCATCGCTTCGCTCAGCGCCGTCGCCGCGGAGAGCGGGCGCACCATGACCACGAAGTCGTCGATCAGCCCGTTGTCGTCGGTGTGCAGGAAATCGCAGCCGTTGATCTCCTTGTCCCCCACCTTCGCAGTGAAGACCAGGGCATGGTCGTGCCCGTCGGCGCTGGAGATCTCCCGGACGTAGCGGAAGTCGGCGAAAACCCGGCTCACGGCGCGCAGGATGGCCGAGGTGACCGGCTTGCCTGGGTACGGCCGGTACGCGACCGGGCTGGTGAAGGTCACGTCGTCGGCGAGCAGGGCTTCCACGGCGGTGTGGTCGCCGCTTTCGACGGCCTTGCGGAACGGGTGCACGCTGCCTCCTACTAACTTTGTTGATTAGGTGCAGCCGAGATTAATCACCGGGGTGTTACCGTGTCCAGGTGTCCTTGAAGTTCGCGATCCTCGCCGCTCTGCTGGAGGGCGAGTTCTCCGGTTACGACCTGGCCAAGTCGTTCGACGCGTCGGTCGCCAACTTCTGGCAGACGACCCCGCAGCAGCTCTACCGCGAACTCGAACGGCTCTCGACCGAGGGCATGATCGCGCCGCGCGTCGTCGAGCAGGAGCGCCGGCCGAACAAGCGCGTGTTCCGCCTTACGCCCGCCGGGCGGCGCGCGCTGCACGAGTTCACCGCGACGCCGGTCCAGCCCACCACGATCCGGGACGACCTCCTGGTCAAGGTGCAGGGAAGCGACGCGGGCGACGCCGAAGCCGTGATCGCCGCCGTCGAGGAGCGCATGGAGTGGAGCCGCGCCAAGCTCGCCCGGTTCGAGCGGCTGCGCGAGCGCATGCTGGACGGCCGGCCGGAAAGCGACTATCTGCGCGAGAACGACCGCGTCGGGCCTTATCTGACGTTGCTGCGCGGAATCTCGTTCGAGAAGGAGAACCTGCGGTGGGGCGAGCACGCCGCGCGGATCCTCCGGCAGCGCGCCGAATCGGGCGTTTCCAGGCCTGCCTAGCGCGAAGGTGGCGGAACCGTCCTGGGTGACGTATACCCGTGCGGTGACGGGTACGACGGTGGGGCTGTTGCATCCGGGCCGGATGGGTTCGGCGATCGCGGCGCAACTGATCGCGGGCGGGCATCGGGTGTTGTGGTGCCCGGCCGGGCGGTCGGCGGGAACCGCGCGCCGAGCCGAGGAGACCGGGCTGACCGCGGTGGAGACGATTCCCCAGCTCCTCGAACGGAGCGCGGTCGTGTTCTCGATCTGCCCGCCCGCCGCGGCCGAGGAGGTCGCCGGATGTCTCGGGGACTACCGCGGCATCTGCGTCGAGGCGAACGCGATCAGTCCGCATCGGACGGTCGCGATCGCCGGCCGGGTCCGCGCGACCGTGGTGGACGGATCGATCATCGGTCCTCCCCCGGACGAGCGCTCGACCGCCCGCGTCTACCTGTCCGGCCCGGACGAAGCCGTCGAACTGGTGCGGGGACTGCTGGCCGGCAGCAGGGCCGAACCGGTGCCGCTGGGCGGACGGATCGGCGCGGCGAGCGCGGTGAAGATGGCCTACGGATCGTTCCAGAAGGCCTCGCGTGCGCTGGCCGCGGTCAGCCATGCGATCGCCGACGACTACGGCGTCGGCGACCACCTGCTCAAGGAAGCGAACGCCTTCGGCGGCAACGCATTGGCGGACACCGACGGGCTGCCTTCCGCGGCCGCGCGGGCCTGGCGATGGGCGCCGGAAATGCTGGAGGTCGCCGAAACCGCACGGGCGCTCGGTCTCCCGGACGCCCTCGCCATCGGCGCGGCCGAGGTGATGTCGCGCTGGGCGGACGACAAGGACGACTTCGGCCTCGACCTTCCGGCCACGCTGCGCCGCCTGCACCGCGAGTGACCGGGCCGGGCCGCGATCTCGCCCGGCGATGCCGCAAAACCGAGTTCCAGCTCGCGTCCGCAGTCCACACGCGACTGACGGGGATTCTTGGCGGCCCGGGCGTCACCCGCGAGCCCCTCGGCCGATGCCGCGGTCGCCCGCCCCGCGTGACCGCGGCCACTCGGCCCGCGCCTTGCCAGACCCCAGTTGATCTGTTGTGCTTAGCCTTACCTAATCACCCGGACCGGCAAAGGGGTGTCGTCGGCGATGTACGCATGTGTCTGCGCGGCTGTGACGATGCCGCAGGTCGAGGCCGCCGTCATGGCCGGAGCCCGCAGCGTCGAGGAGATCGGCGAGCGCTGCGCCGCCGGGACCGGCTGCGGAACCTGTCACGAACGGCTGAACCGGGTCCTTCTCGAGCGCGCCGCACCGCAGGACCTCGCGCACAGCGCCTGACCGGCACGCTCCGCTCCGGTTGTGAGGCGCATCACGCGTGGGTAGCATCCGGACCGGTCGAGGCCGGAGGTGCGGACGATGCAAGGCGACGACGAAGTTCTCGCGCTGCTCAACGAGCAGCTGACCAGCGAGCTGACCGCGATCAACCAGTACTTCCTGCACGCCCGCATGCAGGCGAACTGGGGATTCACGAAGCTGGCCGCGCAAACCCGCGCCGAGTCGATCGAGGAAATGCACCACGCCGAATGGCTGACCGACCGCATCCTGCTCCTCGGCGGCCTCCCGAACTACCAGCGGCTCCTGCCGATCAACGTCGGCCAGACGATCCCCGAGATGTTCTCCTCGGACCTCGCGATCGAAATCGACGTGCTCGACCGGCTCCGGCCCGGCATCCCGATGTGCCGCGCCCACGGCGACGCGGGCAGCGCGAACCTGCTCGAGAAAATCCTTCTCGACGAGGAGCACCACGTCGACTACCTGGAAACGCAGCTGGAGCTGATCGACAAACTCGGCGAGCAGCTGTATCTGGCGCAGCTCGTGGATCAACCGCCCACCGCGGGCTGACCTCCGCCCGGGTAACGAAACACCGCGGCACGGCGACTCACTGGCACAGAATCCGGCACTGCCGAACCCCGGAGGACGCCGTGTCCGACGACGACCGCACAGAGACGACCCCGCCGATCCCGGCCGCGCCGCCGTCCCCTCAGTCGGAATTCGACTATCCGACGATCGGGACCGAAAAAGTCCTCGACGGAGGCATTCTTCCTGACCCCGCGGAAGACCGCGACAAATGACCGCCGGGCCCGAACCGGCGGACAGCGCGAAGAAATCCGGGCCGGTCATCGCGAGCCTGATAGACAAAGAGATCGACAACGCTCGCGCGAACGCGAGTTCCCTGCAGGTCCGCGGACTGGCGGTGATCAGTTCTTCCGGAACGCTGGTCACGCTGCTTTTCGGGCTCTCCGCGCTGTCGACGAAAGCCCAGAACTTCGTGCTCCCGGACGCGGTCAAGCTTCCGTTGTACCTGGCGGCCGCGCTGCTGGTGCTCGCCGCGGCCGCCGGAATCTTCACTAACGCGCCCCGAAGAAGCGACGCGATCGCGCTGAAAAACCTCACGCCGTTGATCGCCAAGGACCGCTACTGGAACGCGCCGTCGATTTACGCGGAAAGGGAAGTCGCCAAAACCCGGCTCACGGTGCTGCAGAACTCGCGAGCGATCAACATCAGCACCGCGCGGACCCTGCTCGTCGCGATCGTTCTCGAGATCGCCGGGGTCGGGTGCGTCACCTGGGCCGTCACGAGCCTGGTCTCGACCTGAGCTCCGCGGGCGGGTCGTGCGCCCGGTCAGCCCTGGGTTTCCGCCGGGAAGCCGTGCCTGCGAGCGGCCACGACGACCACGATCACCGGCAGCATCAGCAGCAGCACGGTCCACGGGAACGAGCCGCTGCCCGCGAGGCCGAGCAGCACCCCGCCGACGACGCCGCCCGCCGCCATGGCGACGTTCCACAGGGTCACGAGCATCGCCTGCACGGCGTCGGCGGATTCGCCGCCCGCCTCCCCCGCCGCGGTCTGCAGCAGGGTGGGCACGCCGCCCCAGCCGAGACCCCAGAGCACCGCCGACGCGTAAACCAGCACCGGATCGTGCGCGATGGTGGCCAGCAGCAGCGCAGCCGCGGCGACGAGCAGCGAACTGACGATGGTCAGCAGCCGCAGCCGCCGGTGGATCTGCGCGCCGACGAGCCAGATGCTCGCGATCGAGGCGATGCCGAAGGCGAGCAGGACGAGGTCGGTGCTTCCGCCCATGCCGAGCCCGGCGAGGAAGGTGGCGATGTAGGCGTACAGGATCGTTTGCGCCAGCACGAAAACCAGCGTCACGAACAGCACCGGGACGACTCCGGGAATACGCAGTGTCGGCAGCAGCTTCGGCCGCTCGCCGCTGCGGTGGCCGGGGAAGTCCGCCACCGCGGCGGCGATCCAGACCAGCAGCAGCGCCGTCAGGCCGGTCATGGCGAGGAACGCGGTGCGCCAGCCCGCGGCCTGGCCGAGGAAGGTCCCGGCGGGCACGCCGAGGCACAGCGCGACCGGGATGCCCGCCATCGCGATCGCGATCGCCCGGCCCTGCAGATGGGCGGGGACCATCCGCCGCGCGTACCCGGCAAGCAACGCCCAGGCCAGCCCGGCTGCGACACCCGCGACGAACCGCGCAACCATCGTCAGGAAGTACTCGGACGACAGCGCCGTAACCGTGTTGGCGACGGCGAATCCGGCCATCGCAGTCAGCAGCAGCGGTTTCCTGCGCCAGCCCGCGGTGGCTCCGGAGAGCGGGATCGCGGTCAGCACCGTGCCGAGCGCGTAGATCGTGACGGTCTGGCCGGTCGCGGACTCGCTCACGCCCAGCGAACCGCTCATCGCGGGGAGCAGGCCGGCGGGCAAGGTTTCGGTGAGGCTCGTGATGAACACGGCGGTGGCGAGGGCGAGCAGCGCGAACAGCGGAAACCGCGGTCCGGCCGGGTCTTCTCCTGCTGCGATCTCCACTGTGGATTCTGGTGTGGTGCTCATGCTCCGGCTTCTCTTCTGGAAGTGACTGCTGGTGGAGGTCGCTTCCGGACCCGGTCGTCGGACCGTTCCTTCCGCGCCCCGGCGACCACTCTGCGGACGGGGGCTTCGGGATTGCTTACGATCGGCTGACGGCGATCTGACGACAGCGCGGGGGCGACGGGATGCGGTTCGGGGTTCTCGGCCCGCTGGCGGTGTGGGACGACGCGGGGGAACCGGTCGCCGTGCCCGAGGCCAAGGTCCGCAGGCTGCTCGCGGTGTTGCTGGCCAGCGACGGCGGGCCGGTCTCCGCCGACCGGCTCCTGTACGACCTGTGGGGCACTGAGCTGCCGGGCAAGCCCCTCGGCGCGCTGCAGGCGAAAGTGTCCCAGCTGCGCCGAGTCGTCGGCCGGGACCGGCTGGAACGCCAGCCCGCCGGATACCGGCTGCGGATCGAGCACTCCGAAGACCTCGACGCCCGGCGGTTCCGCGTACTCGTCGCCAAGGCCCGCTCGACGCCGGACCCGCGCAGCCGGGCGGCGCTGCTCACCGAGGCGCTGGAGTTGTGGCGCGGAGCGGCGTACGCGGACTTCGCGGACGAGGATTTCGCGCGGGCGGACGCGCACCGGCTGACCGAGCAGCGACTGACCGCGGCGGAGGAACGGGCGAAAGCCTGGCTGGAAACGGGAGAGCACGCTGCCGCGGTCGACGAACTCGGGGTCCTCGTGCCCCAGCACCCGCTGCGGGAAAGCTTGCGCGCGGTGCAGATGCGAGCCCTGTACCTGAGCGGGCGGCAGGGCGATGCGCTCGCGTCCTACGCGGAACTGCGCGAACGCCTCGCCGAGGAGCTGGGCGTCGACCCCGGCCGGGAGCTGCGTGCCCTGCACGAAGCGATGCTCCGGCAGGATCCTGGGCTCGCCGCCGGACCGCTGCCGCACGGCAACCTGCTCAGCCCGCTTGCCGCCACCGCACCGCAACTGCACGGCAACCTGCCCACCGGGCTCGCCGCCACCGCACCGCAGCTGCACGGCAACCCTCCCACCCCGCACGCCGCCGCCGGACCGCTTCCGCACGGCGACCTGCCCACCGGGCTCGCCGCCACCGCACCGCTTCCGCACGGCGACCTGCCCACCGGGCTCGCTTCCGCCGCGCCGCAGCCGCACGGCAACCCGCCCACCCCGCTCGCCGCCACCGCACCGCAGCCGCACAGCAACCCGCCCAACGCACTCACCCCGCACGCCGCCGCACCGCGCCCGCACAGCAACCTGCCCAGCGCGCTCACCCCGCTCGCCGCCGCACCGCGCCCGCACAGCAACCTGCCTAGCGCGCTCACCCCGCTCGCCGCCGCACCGCGCCCGCACAGCAACCTGCCCAGCGCGCTCACCCCGCTCATCGGCCGGGAGCAAGCTCTCACGCAGCTAAGCGGCCTGCTGGGCACGACGCGGCTCGTCACCCTCACCGGTCCCGGCGGGGTCGGCAAGTCGCGCCTGGCCGTCGCGGCCGCAGCCGAAGCCGCGGCGGAATTCCCGGACGGCGTCCGGCTGGTCGAGTTCGCCGGGGTGCGCGACGGGACGGCCGACGATCTCGCCGAAGTTGCCGCAGCCGCGTTCGGCATCCGCGACGGCTCCTCCGCGACACCGCCAAGCACCGGGGCCGCCGCACCGACGCGGCGTCTCGCGGCCGCACTGCGCGACCGGCGTGCGCTGCTCGTGCTGGACAACTGCGAGCACGTGGTCGACGCCGCCGCCGAACTCACCGAACTGCTCCTGCACTCCGCACCTGGACTGCGAATTCTGGCCACCAGCCAGGAACCTCTCGGCCTCCCGGGCGAAGGCGTCTTCGCCGTGGAACCGCTGCCGACGACGGAAGCGGTGAGGCTGTTCGTCGAACGGGCCGCCGCGTCCGCGCCCGGTTTTCCCCGGCAGCCGGAAGATTGCGCGCCCGCCGATCTCGAGGCCGTCACCGAAATCTGCCGTCGGCTCGACGGCATCCCGCTCGCGCTCGAACTCGCCGCCACCCGCGTCCGCGGCCTCGGCGTCCGCGAGCTGGCGACGCGGCTCAGCGACCGGTTTTCGATCCTGACCCGGGGAAAGCGCGGTGCCCCGGCCCGGCAGCAGACTCTGCGCGCGGTGATCGACTGGAGTTGGGAGTTGCTGAGCGCACCGGAGCGGATCGTGTTGCGGCGACTGGCCATCCACCGCGACGGCTGCGACCTGGAAGCCGCCGAAGCGGTGTGCGCGGGAGACGGCGTCCGGCACGAGGAGGTGCTCGACCTCGTGACGCGGCTCGTGGACCGCTCTCTCGTCGTCGTCGCGAACGGGCCCGCCGGGATCCGCTACCGGCTCCTGGAATCGGTCGCCGCCTACACCGCCGAACGCCTCCACGAAACGTCGGACGCTGCCGAAACCCGCATCCGGCACCTGCGCCACTATCTGGCTCTCGCCGAGCGAGCCGAGCCCCGGTTGCGCGGCGACGAACAGCGAACCTGGCTCACGCGTCTGGACGCCGAAGCAGGGAACATGCGCGCGGCCTTGGACGAGGCGGTCCGCGCGAGCGCCACGGAGGAGGCCGTCCGGCTGGCGACGGCGCTCTCGTGGTGGTGGCTGCTTCGCGGTCGTCTCGCCGAAGGCCGCCGCGCCCTCTCGACCGTTCTCGACGCGGTATCCCCGGACGCGGAACTCGCTGTGTTGCACCACGCTTTCGCCTTGCTGACCGGCGATCAGGCCGCCGCCCCTGCCGACGCCGCGGCCATTCGCGACCCGATCCGCCGCGGTCGTGCGCTGTGGCTGCGGGCCTACAGCTTGTTCAGCGTCGGCGACGCGACAGCCAGTGCCGAAACGAACGCCCTCGCCCTCGATCTGTTCACCGCCGAGGACGACCAGTGGGGCGTCGCCGCGGCGCTGGGCCTGCGAGCCATGCTCGCCTTGGTCCGCGGCGACCTCGCCGGTCTCGGCCGCGACGGCGTCCGCAGCGCCGCGCTCTTCCGCGCTCTCGGCGACCGCTGGGGCGAAATGCAGACCATTCCGCCGTTGGCCGCCCTCGCCGAGATCAAGGGCGACTACCAGGACGCGGCGGACCGTCAGCGCGCCGGCCTCGCGATCGCCCGCGAACTGGACCTGCAGGCGGAGGTGTCCGCCCGGCTGTCCGGTCTCGGCAGGCTCGCGCTGCTGGAGCGCGACTGGGAACGCGCGCGCGACCTGCACCGGCAGGCGCACCGCATCGCCGTCGAACACGGCTACACCTACGGCCAGATCCACGCCGAGATGGGCCTCGCCCTCGGTGCGCGCCGCTCCGGCGACCTCGACACTGCCGAGAAGCACCTGCACCACATCCGCGACAGCTACGCCGGTCTGTCCTCCTTGGCCGGGGACCATTTGCTGTACGCGGAGCTCGGGTTTGTCGCCGAACTCCGCGGCGATGCAGGGCAGGCAACAGCTTTTCATCTCCGGAGCCTGGACACCGCCCGGACGCTCGACGAACCGCGCGCGCTGGCGCTGTCCTTGGAAGGCTTGGCGGGAGCCGCCGCTCGGAAGGGCACCGCTGAATGCGCCGCACTGCTGCTGGGCGCCGCCGACGCCGCCCGCCGCCGGGTGGACGCTCCGCTCCCCCGTGCCGAACGCGGCGACACGGACCGCATCACCGCCGCCGCGCAAGCGGCTCTTTCGGAATCCGGCTTCGCCGAGGCGTTCCAGCGTGGCGCGGGGTTGTCCGTCGAAGCCGCGATCGTGGAGGGAACGGCTGAGTGCGCGAATTCCGCGCGGATGCGGAACTGCCCGGCAGGATAAAGTGCAGTCGGAGCGAGGGGGCGTGATGACGGCAGGCGAGGGGCAGTCCCAGCTGCGCTCGGCTGTTCTCGCGCGGGCCTGGCAGCGGATCCCGAACGTCGAGGTGCTTTCGGCGGCCGACGGCGGGCCGCTGACCCGCACGATCAAGAAGATCATCGACCCGCTCGTGATCCGCACCGCGGCGCGGACCCGGCTGGGCCGTCCGCTGCTGGATCCGGCCGCCGCGGCGGAAGTGACCGAGTTGCTGCTGGCCGATTCGGCTCGGCTGCGCGCCACGGCAGCGTGGTTCACCCACCTGAAGCGGCAGCGGCGGGCGTTGCGCATCACTGCGGGGAACGTTCAGGACGTGTGTTTTCCCCTCGCCTACGAACTCGCGACCGGCTTCGGCATGCCGGACGACTCCGCGCCGGAGCGGGCCGCGGCGGCGTTGCGCGAGTGGCACGGCGAAGACGGTGCGGCCGGGGTCGATCAGGTGAGCCAGTACCTCGCTGATCCCCAGCGCGCCGCTGAGCTGACCGCTGAATTGCGCCGTCGCTGGGCTGCGGCGCCGGACGGATCTCCCGCAGCGTTCGTCGCGCTGCTCGACGCGGTCGCCGACGGCTTCACCGACGAGGCTTGGCAGAAGCTCGCCGACTCTCCCGCCGGGCACGCGTTCGGTCTCGCGTTGCGGCAGCCCGGCGGTACTGCCGTGCTCACCCGGGCCGTCCGCGAGATTTCCGGTCTGCCCACGCCTGATCTCGGCCTGCAACGCGGCGAACGCACTGCTGTACCTCCGTTGAGCCAGCGCGACGAAACGGGGAACGGGCTTCTCGAACGCAGCATCGAACGGCGGGTCCGCGCGACGCTGCGCCGGGTGGACGGGCAGAACGCTGTCGCCGACCTGATCGACGAAGAACTGAGGCGTGCGGCCGCCGGGTTCGGGCTCGAATTGCCTGTTCTGGCAACGTGTTTCGTGCTCGGCGTCGTCCTCGCGCCCGCGCTCCGGCCGCTCGACGGGCCCCGCGACCTCCCGGGCTTCGCCCAGCGGCTCAACGCTCAGGTCGCGCGGGAGGGATACGTGCTGTACGCACGCCGGGCGCTGGCCGGTTCGACGCCCCTCACCGCGCAGCCGGACGCCGAGATCCTCCGGGAACTGCGCGAATTCGCGAAGCGCTTCCTCGCCCGGTTGTGGGCGCGGCTGCACGGCTTCGACGTCAGCGGAGAGGTCCCGGACGACTTCCGAGACCTCCTCACCGGGGTGGTCCGGTCGACCTCACTGGACCTGCGGACGAAAGTGCGCCGCGCACTCGTCGCCAACCTGCCGCGATTGGAGGCCGCGTCGTGACCCATCCGGTGCACACTCCGGTCCTCGCGGCGGACGGCGGCCTCATTCGCTTCGCGCTAGCGGATCTGCTGGGCCCTTCGGCGCCGTCGATGCGGATCGAACTCACCGACGCCAGCGCGGCCGAACCATGGCTGACCAGGCTCGTCGGTGCCGAAGCCAGCTTGACCGCGCTCCGGGACGGATACGTCGACGTCCCGGCGAGCCCGGAGTTGGCCCGCCTCGCACTGCTGCTGTGGGCTCGGCGTTGGTGGCCTGCCAGCCCGTTGATCGGAATCCCGTCGCTTGATCCGGCGCTGCTGGATTTCGAAGCGGCCGTCGCGACCGCGGACGTCGCCGAGGGACTGCTCGACGGGTTCGAGGCCACCCCGGCTGAGCTGTTCGACCAGGCCGTCAGCGCGGGTCTGGTCGCCGTGGCCGGACCGGTGGCCGATGAAGTACGCCGTCTGTGCGAGCAGCTTTCGGCCTGGTTCAACCGCGAGGACGACCTCGAGCGGGCCGAAGCCGCGGCCTCACTGGCGGCGCGGGTGGCTCCAGGGCAACGTGCGTACGCCTTGGCGGCGGGTTCCGGCCCCGCCGCGTCTGGCGAGGGCGTACTGGCCGAGGGACGCGCTAGTGTCGACTGGGCGCGGGTGCCGCCCGGTGTTCTGGACGCCGCGGAGGACACGGTGGCCTGGCGGATCGTCGCGACCAGGACCGCTGCCCGGCTCGATGTCGAGGTCTCGGGCGCGCTCAACGACGCGTCGCTTACCGCGATGGCGACCCACGACGGTGAGCCGTTCGCCGAGGTTGCCCTGCACCTGGGCAGCGCAGGGTTCGCTGGAACGACCGACTTGGACGAAGCCGGTGCCAGGCTCGCAGCGACGTCCTCCGGCCGGATCGATCTCATCGTCGGCGCGGCAGACCCGGACGTCGACGGCACCACGTCCGAGGACCGCGCTGAGGTGATCTCCCTGGTGCGGGCCCGCGAATCGTTGCCGCCGGAGGCCCGCACCTTGGCTGAGCGAGCCGCAGCCGACGAGGAGTTCTGACGTGCTCGTGGGGTTGCCGCCTCCGCTCGCGTCGCCGGACCGGCCACTGCCCGCGGATCTGGCCGATGCGGTGTCGCACGGCTACAACTGTCGTTGTGTCGCAAGGCATTTCGGTCTCGACCCGATGGCGTACCAGGAATTGCCCGCCTGCTCGCTGAGCCAAGCCGAGTACGATGCGCTACTCACCAAAGCCTTCGCCATCCAGAACGAGGCCAAGAAACTCGCCGCGGCACGGGACGTCGCCGGTGCACAGCGGGCTTATGCACGGATGCGACAGCTCGCCCAGCAGCTCGACCGCGTCAGCCTCGAAGTCGCCGCGGTCAGCGATCTGGCCACGGTCTGCTACTCCGCGGGCGACCTCCGCAATGCGCGCCAGTGCGCGGAAGCCGTCCTCAACGTCTTCGCGGTCAGCACCGCCGCGATAGTCCACTTCGGACAGTACGCCGAACTGCGGATGATCGAAGGCTCTCGCGAGGTAGCGGAACGCGTCCTCATCTCACTGTCCACAGAGGAGGGTGACCTCGCCAGGGCACGCGAGTTGCTGGCGGATCAGCGGCGGCGCGCGGCGTTCCGGAAGGCCGCCGAACCCGGCCAGTTCCCGCGCGAACAACTCGACCCGCACGGTGCCGACGAGCTGGAGCTGCGCATCCTCGAAGTGCGCGTGCAGGTGGCCGCCGGGGACCCGGCCGGCGCGCGGGACGCGATCGACGAGATCCTGACTAGCCTGGACCGCCTCGCGGACATAGCCGAGGTGCGTGACCAGGTGGCGGCGCTGCAAGCCATGGCGCGGGCCGAACGCGCCCGGATCCGCCAGGCAGGCGGCGAGGAAGCGGACGCGACGGCGGATTTCCTGCGGCTCAACGCCCGGCACGAAGGTCCGACAGCGGCGAAATTCGCCATCAGCCTGGCCGAAACCCGCGCGCTCGACGGAGATTTCCGCGGCGCGATGGCGGCGATCGTCCAGGCCCGAGACGAACTCGCGGCGGCGGGGGTGACCGGCGACGTGGCCGAGGCGAGCTACGCGCTGGGCAGCTTGCTCCTGCTCGCCGGTGCTGCAGCACAGGCGCGAGAACAGTTCGAGCACGCGGGAAAGCTGTGGGCCGCGAACGGCGACACCCCCGGCGCGCGACGGCTCGTCGCGGCGCTGGCTCGCTGTGCGGCAGCCGACGGCGACTGGACGTCGGCGGAAGAGCACGTGGCCCAGCTCCAGGCGGCGGCGCGCGAGTCGGGCGAATGGCTGGAGTGCCTGCGAGCCGATTACCTCGCGGCCGCGATCGGCTACGAACGCGGCGAAGACCCGCGGGCGGTGCTGGACCTGCTGTTGCCGGTGACCCTCGCCGCGCAGGAGTACCGGTTCGCGTTCGCGTCGGCTCAGGCCCGCACAGCGTGGGCGAACAGCGTCGCGGGCCCAGCGGCGGAGCTGCTGATGGTCCTGCTGACCCAACTCCGCGAAACGCGGCTGACCGCGGAGCTGATCGAACGCGCGTGCGCGGTCGGGGCGTATCCGGAGGACCGTTCGCTGAACCTGACCGGCACGCTCCCCGCGCTGGCACCGCCGGTCGAGGACGGTCAGCTTCCCTTGGCAGCATTGGGTTCGGTCACCTCGTCGCTACCGCTCCGGCTCGCCCCGCCACCCGGGCTGCGCTGGTCACCGTCCTCGCCGATGGAGCTGGACGCCTGGTCCCAACTGGCCGCCGAGCGTTACGGATGCGGATCGGCACCGGGGACTGTCGAGACCTGGCCCGCCGCCGCACCCGGTCGCGAGACATTCATCCTGCGCTACGCCGACGCCGGGCACACCTACCTCAGCTGGCGCGCCACCAGCGACCTCGACACCGTCCACACGCACCCCATCGACGCCGATCTCGTCGACACCGCGCGCGGCTTCCTCGCCGAGGCTTCCCCGACACCGCGCGAAAGCGAGCCGGTCGCGGACGCGGTCCGTCGTTCGCTCGACGCTTTCGGCAGCTTCGCCGCTGAGCAACGCCTTGCTCGCGTCCTCGCGCTCAACCTCCTGCCCGCCGATCTCGTCGCGCAACTCCGTCGCGCCACGCGTCCGCTGTTGCGAATCCAGCCGTCCCCAGCACTCGCCGCGGTTCCGTGGGGCCTGCTAGCCCTGCCCGACCGTCGCCCGGACCACGCGCTCGACGCCGACGACGTCGACACTTGCTTCGACAGCGATGTCCGAATCCTCGACCTCGCCGACGTCTCGCTGCTCGCCCCCGCCGGAATCCCGCGCCGCGAACCGGCTCCCGGCGGGCCGCCCGTCTACCTGCTCGACCCGCGGATCCCCGGTCAGAGCGCGTTCGGCGAACTGGGATCCGTGCTCGGCAAGCAAACCGCCGCTTCCCCGCTGATCCGCCACCTCGACGCCCAACTCGCCGCAGGCCCGGTCCGCCCCGCCGCAGAGCGCGGCCTCGACTTGGTCCGCCGCACCGACACCGACCGCCGGCTCCTCGCCGACCTGCTGGCGGAACCGTGTTCGCGGCTGGTGTTCGCGGGGCACGTCAGCCGCATCCAGGACGTCCACGGTGCGCAGACCGCGCTGCATTTGTCGTGCTCGGCCGACCTGCCCGGCACCGCCGCGCCGATCGGGGCGCACCGGCCGTTCACCGCCGCGGACCTAGCGCTGTCCGGAGTGGACATGCCCGCGCGGGTCGCGCTGATCGGCTGCGCCAGCGCGAGCGACTTCGGCCTGCCGGAACCGTTCGGCGTCCTGCTCGCCGCGGTCGCCTCCGGGGCCGGTCTGGTGGCCGCGACAGTGTGGGCGCTGCCGACGTCGGCCGCGGTGCCGGGCGCGGATCCGATGGCTGAGTTGATCATCGCCGTGGACACCGCGCTTGCCGGAACGGACCCGGTTGCCGAGCTGTGCGCGTGGCAGCGGACCCGGCTCGCCCACTGGCGCGAACGGCCCGAACCAGCCCATTCCCCAGCCTTCTGGGCAGCCCTGACCTGCCTCGACGCCACCGACGACGCCAAAACTTGGGTTCGGTAGCAGCCCGCCCGCCCGAAGCTGTGTCCAGCACACCGGCACAGCGAAAGGGCACCCGATGTTCAAGAAGATCCGCGACAAAATCAACGAAGCCACCCAGCAGGGCATGGCGAAGGGCGCGCAGGACTTCCAGCAGCACGCCGAGCAGTTCCGGCAGGCGGCCGCCGCGCAGGGGCACGACATCACGCCGCAGTTGCCGACGCCGCAGCTCGCCGCGCAGGCGTACCGCAACGTCGCGGCCGACCCCGAGATGGCTGCGTTCCTGGCGCTGCCGATGCAGGAGCAGCTGCGCCAGCAGCAGGAACTGCAGGCCTACGGCACCGAACTGCGCCGGCTGTACGACACCGGCGAGAAGGCCACCCTGGTGATCCGCGCGCTGGAGCCCACCGGCCGGACGGTCGCCGGGCAGGCGCAGTACACCGCCACTCTGGAGGTCACCCGCGCCGACGGCATGATGTACCGGACGGTCACCCCGCTGATCACCCCGCAGGCGACGATCCAGCAGTACGCGCCCGGCACCCGGCACGAAGCCCGTCTCGACCCCGCCGATCCGGCGAAGGTCGCCGTGTTCGGCCCGATCGCGTAGGCGGCCGCGGTGTTCAACTCCTTGGCATTCGGGCTCCCGGAGGACCCTGAACAGAACCGGGCGTCGAGCCGGCGGCTGTGGCTTCTCGGGATTCCCACGACGCTCGCCTGGGCGGTCGCCGGCTGGTCCGGCGCGCTCGGGCTGCTGGACGGCTTCCGGCTGATGTCGCTGAACCGCGTCGGCGCGTGGGGGGCCGACGCGGGACCGGCGGGTTCGCTCGTGTTGTTCTTCAGCCTGGCGGTCACGATCGCGTCGTCGCTGGGATTCGCGATGCTGTGGGGCGGCGGGATGTCGTTGCGCCGCATGGGGATCAGCTTCCGGGCCAGCTCACTGGCGGCAGCGCTCGGCGTGACGCTGGGCAGCGGCGTGGCGGCTCCGTCGTGGACACCGCCGGAATCGGTGGGCGAACGGCTGCCCTTCCTCGACGGCAAGGCCGAGCCATGGTCCGATGTGGACTGGGTGATCTATTACGAGCCGTTTCTGGTGCCCGCGGTGTCCGGGCTCATCGCGCTGGTCCTGATCGTGGTGCTGCTGCGGTCTTTCCTCCGCGCGGCCGAAGCGGACGATCGCGAGCAGGCGCTGCGGCACTGCGGCCGCCAGGCGACGGGCGTCCTCACCCGGGTGGATTTCACCAACGTCTGGGTGATGGGGAATCCGCGATTCAGCGTTCACGTGCGGTTTCCCACCGAGACCGGCGAGCGCGAGGCCGTGACCACGATGATCACGCCGCTCTTCCAAGCCCCTTCCGAGGGTTCGGCAGTGCGGGTCCGCTACGACCCGCAGGACCCGAAAGCCGTTCTGGTGGAACCGGTTTCCCGCTGACCAAGTCTGGAGCACGTCCATGCGCACGATCGCGCTCGGTTTCCTGACCGGCATCGTCGTCGGAGCGACCGTCTGCTCGCTCGTCGTCGGGATCATCGTCGAAAGTGTTCCGCTGTTCGTGGCCGGGTTCGGAATTCCGCTCGGCTACGGCGTTCTCGTCTGGCTCGGCGGCCTGCCGCGACGCGCCCGCGAGGCGGCAGTCCCGCCGACAGTGGCACTCGCCCGGATCGAAAGCCTCCGCGCCGGCGGCACCGAAACGGGCGATCTCCCGGTCGAGTTCGTCCTCACGGTGGCGCCGGACGGGGAGCCGGCGCATCGCGCGACGGCGACCCGCACGGTCAACCTGGTCGATCTCCCGAGCTACCGCAAGGGCGACGTCCTGGTGGTCGCTTACCCGCCGGAGCGGCCGTGGAAGGTCCGGCTCGTGGACAACCCGACGCCGGAATGGCAGCGCCGGGCGGCGGAAGCGGTCATCGAACCCGCTCCCGAGTCCGCTCTGGTCGCCCCGCCGCCGGAGGGGTGCGCGGCCGGCGCCCTCACCCTTGTCGGGATACTGCTCGGCGCGGGCACCGTTCTCGGGCTCTTCCGCGCCGAACTGTTCGCTCCGGAAGCTCCGTCATCGCCGCCCGCGTCCTCCACGGAGACCACCTCCTCGGGGTCCGCGACGGTCGACGTCGGCCCCGACCAATCGTTGTTGGACGAGGGAGAGCTGCGCCGCGCCGTCGACGGGTTGGCCCAGGCCACGGACGTCTCGCAGACGCTCACCGCGGTCGTCCAGGAGCACCGGCTGACGGTCGTCTTCGCCCCGACCGGGGTCCAGGTCCCGCGATTCGACCTGCGCACCCTGCCCGTCACCGAGATCCCGCGCCTGGTGCGGAAAGCCTTGCAGACCCTCGACGTCGGGATACCGCAGACCTGGCAGGTCACCATCGCGCAGCTGCCGTCCGCACGCACCATCCGCGTCACGGTGACCGGTCCCAACGGCAGCGCCACCCTCGCTGAGTGATCAGCCCGTCAGTCCCAGCGAAGCGCCGAGCAGCAAAAGTCCTTTGGCGGTGCGCGGATCCGCGCCGGTCAGGTTGGCGATGCGCGACAGGCGATTGTCCACTGTGTTCGGATGGACGTGCAGCTTCCGCGCGGTCTCGCGACGGTTGAAGTCTGTCTCGAAATACGTCCGCAGCGTCGTCGTCAGATCAGGCTCGCCATCCAGCCGCGCCGCCAGCGCGCGCAACTGCGGGGTGGCCGCGCTGTCGTGGTTCAGCTGGTATTCGAAGAGGTGATCCGCAAGGACCGCAACGGTGTCCGGGACCGAGTTCAACCGCAGCAGCCGCTCTGCTTCCGCTACCGCCGCTGGGATTTCCGACAGTTCGGCCGCGTGGGCGAACGCGCCGGTGATCTCCACGCCCGTCGTCTGGTGCGCTCGCGGCACCGCCAGCCGCGCCTCGTCCAGCACCGCTTCGGCATTGTCCGAACCGGACGGAAGCAACAGCAGGCCGCCGTCGGGATCCAGCGCGGCGAGCACGTCTCCGGACAGTTCGCGACGCAGGTGCTGCAACAGCAACCGCACCTTCCGCTGCCCGGCGAGATGGCGGCCGACCGCGTCGCCGACGGAATCCGCTGGGTCGACGGCGAATCGCAGCGCCAGCACGCCGTACGCCGGGGCGAGCCGGACGTCCGCCGGCTCCGGGATCGACTCCCCCGCCGCCAGCCGCCGCACCAGCGCCCGCGCCGCCTCGCGTTGTTCGTGGTCCGCGGTCTGGAATTCCTTCTGGTGCGCCTGCACCGCCGCGTTCATCACCCGGTGCGTGCACTTCAGCAGCACCGCCGCCGCTCCGTCCGGCGGAGACCCGCCGGACAGGTCGTCGACCTCCGCCCACATCTCCTCGGCCACCAGGAGGTAGGCGTGCACGAACTCGCCGACCGGCAGCCCCTCCGCGCCTCGCTCCCGGCCGCGTTGCCGGAACAGCTCCAGCTCGTCCTCGCGCGGCTCGTTCCCCTCCCGCGCCGCGCGGGAGAACATCCGGCCGAACTCGCGGACCGTGTGCGCCATGTGCTGGTGCAGGTGTGCGGGCGCCTTGCCGCGGTAGTGCGGCGAGGTCTCGACGTACCGGCGGATCGTCCGCTCGGCCAGCTTCGGCAGCCGGTGCTCGAAGCTGCGCCACGACAGTTGTGACATGTCACAGCACGGTAGCCGAAAACCTGGGCAATGTGCGCTACCAGCTGGAGAGGCCAGCGGCGACAGTTGGGGTTGTGTCCATGACCGCGATCACAGGAGGTCCCGCACCGATGCGCTGCGAGCCGCTGTTCCGCCCGAAATCGGTCGCCGTGGTCGGCGTTTCCGCGACCACCGCGCTCTCCTGGGGACGGATCGCGCTGGACCGGCTGCTGCGCGGCGGCTACGGCGGCGAGGTCTTCGCGGTCTCCCGCCGCCCGCTCGATCTGCCCGGCGTCCGCACGGTCGGCTCGCTCGCCGAGATCGGCTACGGCCCCGACCTCGTGGTCCTCGCGACCCCGGCGGAAACGGTTCCCGCGCTGGTCAGGGAGGCGCGCGAACTCGGCTCCGGAGCGGTCGTCGTCTTCGCGTCGGGTTTCGCCGAGGGCGGCAACACCGCGCTGGAAGACGAACTGCGCGAAGCCGCCGGGGACCTGCCGGTGCTCGGCCCGAACTGCCTGGGCGTGGTGAGCCACCCGGCCGGAGTACAGCTGTCGACGACGGTTTTCCTCGACCGCGAGCGCGTGCCGCCGGGTCCGATCGCGATCGTCACGCAGAGCGGCGCGATGGGGTTCGTGCTCGCTGACCTGCTCGAACAGGCCGGGATCCGCTACTCCTACTACGCGAGCGTCGGGAACGAAGCCTGCCTGTCCAGCCACGAAATCGGCAGCGATCTGCTCGACCAGCCGGACGTCGAGGTGCTCGTGCTCTACCTCGAAGGCGTGCGTGACGCGGATGGTCTCCGCGCGCTCGGCCGTCAGGCGCGAGCGGCGGGCAAGACCGTGGTCGCGCTCGCGGTGGGCAGCAGCGCCGCCGGACGACAGGCCGCGCTGTCGCACACGGCGGCCGTCGCCGGTGATCACTTCTTGCTCGCTTCGCTGTGCCGTCAGGAAGGAATCCACCTGGTCACCGACGACGACCAACTCGTGGACGCGGTGCTCTGCGCCCGCAAAGGCACGACGCTTCCCCCGGCACCAAGGCTCGCCGTGCTCACCATGTCCGGTGGCGCGGGCGGCATCCTCGCCGACAACCTGACCGCGCTGGGAGTGCGGATTCCGCCGCTTTCCGGTGCGACGCGCGCGAAACTCGCGGAGGTCGGCGGCGTCGAGGCCGCCGACGAGAACCCCGTCGACCTCGGCGGCAACATCGACCGCTGGCTCGACCGGGTCGGCGATCTGCTCGGCGCGCTCGACGAGGACCCGGAATTGGACGGCGTCGTGCTCTATCTGACGTTCGGCGACCGGTTCCGCGAGCCCTACCACCGGCTGGCCGCGGCCGCCGCTGCGATGCGGACGCCGACGTGGTTCGTCTGGGCCTGCGCGCCGCCCGGCGAGCTGGCGAGCGTCGGACGGCCGGACACCGTGCTGCCCAGCATCGGCGCTCTCGTGCGTCGGCTTCGGGTGCTGGTGCCCGACCGGGTCCCCGAGCCCGCGCACCACGCCGCGGCCGATGACCGTCCAGTGTGGACTGAACTGCGTGCCATTCCGCTGTTGGAAGGCGCTGGCATCCCGCACGTGGACACCGTCGCCGGGGTCGATCTTGCCGCCAAGATAAGACAAAACGGCTGGCCGGGGCCGTATGTGGTCAAGGGCGACGCCGCCGACGTGCCGCACCGGGCCCGGGCCGGACTCGTCCGCGTCGGCGTCACGGCGGCTGAACTGCCCGCGGTGCTGGACACCCTCCAAGCGCGGCTGGACGAGGTCTCCACCGACCCGGACCGCACCCTCGTCGTGCAACCCCTGCTGCCGCACACCGCCGAGCTCGCCCTCGGGGCGACACGAGACCCGTTGTACGGCACGGCAATCGTCCTCGGCGCCGGCGGCGACCGCGCCGAAGACCCCACCGCACCCCGGCGCGCGCTGCTGCTCCCGGCTACCCCAGAGCAGCGGACGGAACTGGCCGCGTGGGCCGGCGACGTCCTCGCCGCACCGGTCCCCGCCGTCGCCGCCGGGATCGACGGGCTCGTCCGCATCCTCGGCGACCATCCGGAATTCGCCGAAGCCGACCTCAACCCGCTCTGCGTCACCGGCGACGACCTGGTCGCCGTCGACGCGCTCTTCACCGAGAACGCTCAGGAGGCATCCCGTGACTGACCTGCTCGACTACGCCGACAAGGTCTGGCGAGGCGAGGCCGACACCCGCGTCTACCACACCGGCACGCTGCGCAAGGACGGTCTGCACGAGCTGGCCGAGGGCGTCTGGATGTGGCCGGCGTTCGGCAACGTCTTCCTCTTCCCCACCGCCGACGGCCTGTTCTGCTTCGACACCGGCGAACGCCGCACCGCGAAGGACCTGTTCGGCGCAACCCGGGCCCGCACCGACGCGCCGCTGCACACCGCCGTCTACTCGCACGGCCACATCGACCACGTCTTCGGCGTCGGCCCGTTCGACCTCGAAGCCGAGGAGCGCGGCTGGCGTCGCCCGTCCGTGCTGGCCCATGAGAACACGCCGCCGCGCTTCGAGCGGTACGAACGCACCCGCGGCTACAACACGGTGATCAACCAGCGGCAGTTCCAGTCGCCCGGATTCCGTTGGCCGGACCGCTACCGGCACCCCGACGTCACCTACCGCGACACCACGACCCTGCGGATCGGCGACCTGGACGTCCAGTTGAAGCACGGCCGCGGCGAGACGGACGACGCCACGATCGCGTGGTTGCCCGACCGGAAAATCCTGTGCTGCGGCGACTTCTTCATCTGGTCCTCCCCCAACCCGGGCAACCCGCAGAAGGTCCAGCGCTACGCCGCCGAGTGGGCGCGGGCGCTGCGCTGGATGGCTGGGCTGGGCGCGGAGCTGCTGCTGCCCGGGCACGGCGTGCCGATCGTGGGCGCGGACCGCATCCGGACCGCGCTGTCCGACACCGCCGAGTTCCTCGAGACCCTGCACGACCAGACCGTGGACGCGATGAACGCGGGAGCCACGCTCGACGAGGTCGTGCACGGCGTCACCGCGCCCGCCGAACTGCTGGCCAAGCCGTATCTCAAACCGTCCTACGACGAGCCGGAGTTCGTCGTCCGCAACGTCTGGCGGCTCTACGGCGGTTGGTACGACGGCAACCCGGCCAACCTCAAACCCGCGCGCCGCGCCGAGCTGTCCCGCGAACTCGCCGACCTGTCCGGCGGCTCCGACCGGCTGGCCGCGCGAGCACGGGAACTGCTCACCGCCGGCGAACACCGGCTGGCCGGGCACTTCGCCCAGCTCGCCGTGGACGCGGCCCCGGACGACGAAACCGCGCACACCGCCCGCGCGGAAGTGTTCACCGCCTTGGAAAAGGCCGCGACCTCGACGATGGCCAAGGGCGTCTACGCCTGGGCCGCCGCCGAATCCCAAGCCGTGCTCGACGGAACCGACCGCGCCGAACAACTGCGCGCCCGCACCGCGGGCCGCACCCGCTGGGCCTTCTGACCCGCCTTCCGCACCACCCCGTCCGACAACGACGTTGAAATGGGGACCCCATGATGAACGCTCCCGCTCTCCCCGCCGAAACCGCCGCCGGCGCGCGCACCCGCGGCACCAGCGCCCGCGGCTGGGTCGTCACCGGGCTGCTGCTGGTGTTCATGCTGATCAACTTCGCGGACAAGGCCGTGCTCGGCCTCGCCGCGAAACCGCTGATGCACGATCTCGGCCTGTCGCCCGAGGCGTACGGCCTGATCAGCAGCGGGTTCTACTTCCTGTTCAGTATTTCCGCGATCGTGGTCGGCTTCGTGTCGAACCGCGTGCCGACCAAGTGGATCCTGCTGGTGCTGGGGGTCGTCTGGGCGCTGACGCAGGCCCCGATGCTCGGCACTGTCGGGTTCGGCGCGGTGCTGGTCAGCCGGATCGTGCTCGGGGCCGCGGAGGGCCCGGCGAACCCGCTGGCCATGCACGCGGCGTACAAGTGGTTCCCCAACGAGAAACGCGGCCTGCCGAGCGCGTTGCTGAACGCCGGTTCCGGCATCGGCGTGGCGCTCGCGTCGCCGCTGCTGACCGCGCTGATCGTCGGGTACGGCTGGCGGTGGGCGTTCTTCGCGCTGCTCGTCGTCGGCCTCCTGTGGTCGGTGCTGTGGGCGATCTTCGGGCGGGAGGGCAAGGTCGCCGGAACCGCGTCGGTGCACGCGAACGCGGTCAAGTCCGAAGCGGACGAACCGCGTGTCCCGTACCGGCGGATCCTGCTGAACGGCACCTGGCTCGGCGGGTTCCTGGCCGGATTCGCCGCGTACTGGGCGCTGGCCGTGCTGGTCGCGTGGGTGCCGCACTACCTGGAAACGGCGTTGCACTACAGCACGGTGACCACCGGGACCCTGGTCGCGCTGCCGTGGATCGCCTCGGTCGTGTTCAACCTCGCCCAGGGCGCGCTGAGCGACCGGCTGATGCGGCGCGGCGTGTCGAGCCGGGTGGCGCGCGGCGTGCTCGGCGGGATCGCGGTGCTGATCTCCGGGCTCGCGATGCTGCTGTTCCCGCACACCGGCGGCTGGTTCCAGATCGCGTTGCTGACCGTCGCGTTCAGCCTGGGTGGGGTCGTGTTCGCGCTCGGCGTCACGATGAACGCCGAGATCAGCCCGACCCGCCAGCGCGGCGCGGTGCTGTCCATCACCGTCGGCCTGGTGACTACCGCCGGACTGCTCGCCCCGTACCTCACCGGACGGCTGATCCAGGCCGCTTCGTCGCCGGTCAGCGGCTTCACGCTCGCCTTCACGATCAGCGGCCTGCTGTCCATTGCGGGCGGTCTGCTGGCCGTCTTCTTCGTCAATCCCGACCGCACCGCGCGGCGGCTCGGGCTCCGCACCGAGGTGGTTCGCTGATGCCTTTCCAGGACACCAAAAACCCGCTCTACGGCAGCGGCCGGATCACCGAGGTCGCGCCCGGCGTGCGCTCGATCGGCTTGCAGGGCAACAGCCTGGCGGTGGAAACCGCGTCGGGCCTCGTCGTGGTCGACACCGGACCGTCCCCGGACCTTGTCGCGCCGGTGCTGGACCAGCTGCGCGAACCGGTGCGGTGGATCGTCTACAGCCATGGGCATCTCGGCTACAACTACGGCGTTCCCGGATTCTTCGATTACGCGGCCGCGCACGGCGAACGCCGCCCGACCGTCGTGGCGCACGAGAACGTCGTCCGGCGCTACCAGCGGTATCTCGAGACGGCCGGATTGCAGAACCACATCAACACCCGGCAGTTCCGCCGTCCGATGGACGATCTGTCGGCTCCCCCGCCGCTCACCTTCCCCGACCAGACCTACCGGGAAGCGCTGACGTTGACCCCGGACGTCCGGCTGCTGTGGGCGCCCTCCGAAACCGATGACGTGACCGCAGTGTGGCTGCCTTCCCAACGGGTTCTGTACGGCAGTGCCGCGGTGATCAACGGCATCCCCAACATCGGGACGCCCATGCGGACCATGCGCGACACCGTCCGCTGGGCCGACACCCTGGACCGGCTCGCCGCACTCAACCCGGCGGTCCTGGTGCCGGAATTCGGCCCGGTGGTGCGCGAGGACCCGGTCCGGCAGCTCACCATGACCGCCGCCGCGCTCCGGTGGCTGCGCAGCGCGGTGGTGGACGAGCTCAACCGGGGCCGGAGGATGGACGACATCGTGCACGATCTCCGGTACCCGGCCGAGTTGTTCGACGTGCCGTGGATGCGCGAGCACTACGGGCACCGGGAGTACATCGTCCGGGACATAGTCCGCTCGGAAACCGGGTGGTGGGACGGAAACCCGACGACCCTGCACCCGTCCCGCCCGGACGTCGCGGCCGCTGCCCGCGCGGAGGCGATCACGGACAAGCAGGCTGTGCTCGACCACGCCGAACGGCTGCGCGGTGACGGGCGGGTGCAGGAGGCGTTGCATGTCATCGATTTGCTGGCGCTCGCGCCTGGCGATGATCCGTTGGTGAAGCAGGCTCGGGCGATGAAGGAAGAGCTGTGCGCAGTGCGGGCGGAGGAGGCTAGCAGTTACGTGTCGCGGAGTTTTTACCGCAGCGGGTGGTGATGCCGCGGGGACACTTGGCGTCCGCCCAGCGCCGAAGGGATCACCGACAAGCACGCGGTGCCCGACCACGCCGAACGGCTGCGCGGTGACGAACGCGCGCCCGGCGACGATCCACTGACGAGGCAGGCGCGGGCGATGAAGGACGAATTGTGCGCCGTACGGGCAGAGAAAGCCAGCAGTTACGTGTCGCGGAGTTTCTACCGCAGCGGATGGTGATGCCGCAGCGACAGTTGGCGACCGGCCAGCGCCGAGGGGATCACGTGCAAGCACGCGGTACTCGACCACGCCGAACGGCTGCGCGGCGACGGACGCGCGCCCAGCGACGATCCACTGATGAGGCAGGCGCGGGCGATGAAGGAAGAGCTGCGCGCGGTGCGGGCGCAGGAAGCCAGCAGTTACGTCTCGCGGAGTTTCTACCGCAGCGGCTGGTGATACCGCGGCGACAGTTGGCCTCCGGCCAGCGCCGACCTTCGGAAGCACAGACCGCAGCAACCGAGGCAAGCGTGGTCGAGACAACCACGACAGGAACCTCCACATTCTTCGCCCTCGGCTAAGCAAGAGGAGCCCCCGACACCGCAGCCTCAGGTCGGCGCAAAGCCGCGAGCTGCAACCCGAGCACAACGCCGACCCCGATCGCTGCGGTGGACACAATCGCCTCCGCTACCGCGTCCCAGGCGCCGGGGATCCGTGCGAATACCTGCGACAGGCTCAAATACAGCGCAGGCCCCGGCAGCACCGCACCCGTCAAGCCCGGGATCGTGACCACCGCGGTCGGCACCTTCAGCGTCCGCGAAGCCACCCCCGCCAGCACACCTAACACCGTCGTGGCAAGGAAAATCGACACCGGAGCCGACAGGCCGAGCGCGGACCGGCCCGTCCAGTTGGCCAGTGACGTCACGATCCCGGCCCCGCACGCGAGCAGCCACCAGCGCGCGGGCGTGCCCATCAGGATCGCGTTGCCCAGTGCACCCACCAGGGCCGTCACCGGGACCAGGGCCAGCGGCAGCGCGGCGAGTTGCACCCGGCTGGCCGCGCCGAGGATGTCGAGGTCGTTCGCCACCGACACCACGACCATCACGCCGGTCGCGATCGCCCCGGTGAGCAGCAGGACCGTCACGATCCGGGCGGCCGCCATCAGGTGGAAGTCGCCGACCGCGTCCTCGACCAGCGACACCAGCGACAGGATCGGCAACAGCAGCACCAGGTTCGCCGCCGAAAGGCTCGCCGCCTCGTGCCCGGTGAGCACTCCGAGCGACAGCAAGGAGATCGCGACGACCAGCACCGTGCTGGCTTTGGCCGCGACCTGGAAGAACTCCGCGATGCCGACCGTGCTCAACGCCCAACCCACCCGGTTGGCGAGAACGAACAACCCGGCCGACACCGCCGCGGCGAGCGCGGTTCCGTTCGCCTGAAGGCAAATCATCGCGGCGAGCAGGCATCCGCCGAGCAAACTTACGTACCACGGCCAAGTCGGCCCCGCTTGAGCGAGGATTCCGGCGTCGCGCTCGGCTTCGGCAGGCGAAATCGTACCGGCGGCGGCGCGGACGGCGAGCGCCTCCAAATCTCCCATCCGGCCGATGTCGCGCGCGTCGTTCGCCTGCACGCTCCCGAACAGCACCAGCGGTTCTCCCCCGCCGCCGCAGTATTGGAGGTGAATTGCCCGTACTCCCACCGAAATCCGCAAATCCTCGATGCCGCCCGCCGCGGCCAGCCCGCGGACTGTGCGCACGACGACGGCAGTTTCGATGCCCTGCCGGAACATCTGCATCGCCACCTCGAGGGCGAAGCTCAGCACCCGTCGCGCCCGTTCGCGCTCGTCCACTGCCATGCCCCGCACTTTAAGCAGCCGCCCCGACAAGAAAGCGCCCGCGAACGCGCCGAACGGAACCCTTCGCCCGATCGTGGCGGATCCTGACTTCCGCTTAGCAGAACACCCCCGGACAGCCGCTTGCGCGAGCGACCGCGAGGGCCACACTTTGGAGTGAACCGCCGCGAAACCTGTGACACGGCCCACATCTGAACCGATACACCTTCTGCCGTGCCTCGTACCGCATCGCGCGCCGAACGGCAGGACCTGGGGGAACCGCACGTGCTGACCGCCGCAGAACTCTTTGTCCGGCAAGCCTTCCGGCGACCAGCGGCGGGAACGGCCGTGCCGGAGCCGGTCGTCGCGCTGCTCGGGCCGAAGGGTTCGGGCAAGAGCACCGCGCTCAAAACGATCTCCGGAGCCTGCGGCGGCACGCTCGTCCACGCCCGGCTCGATTTCCAGGACGCCCAGGTCGCCGATCCGATCTCCGCCGCGGCGTACGTGTCCTTCCTACTCGCCCGGCACTGGGACAACCTGCCGCGCGACCCGGCCTTCCACCGCGTCGGGCTTTCCCTGCTGGCACTGAACGAAACCCTGCCGCAGGACCGGGACGCGGCCCGGGCGCACGTCCTCCAGCTCGTCGGGAGCTACTTGCACCAGGGCGACGAGCACCCGGTCGCGGACCTGGCCGGCGAGGCGGTCCGGTTCGCGCTGTCGCTGTCCGGGATCGGCGCGCAGGTGCCGGGACCCGCCGTCCAGCAAGCGGTCAGCAGCGGAATCGGCGCGCTGCTGCGGCTCGCGAACCGGCGGCGGCGAAGCGTGCGGCAGGCGCTGAAATGGTTCAGCGGCTTGCTGGAGGGAGCCAGCACGATCGACTCGCTGATCGACCTGAGCCAGCGCAGTTCGGACCCGGTCCCACACGTGCTGAACGCGTTCCTGACCGATTTGTCGCGCAGTGCCGATCAATGGACGACGCCGGTGCGCCGGTGCGAATGCCTGGCCCCGCACAGACAGGACGTCCCGCACGAGCACGCCTGGGCGCTGCTGATCGACAACGTCGATGCCACCCCCGCCGGCCGCGAATTCCTCTCCGCGTTCGTGCGTGCACGGCAGAATCGGCTGCCTGAACGCGATCCGCTGCTGATCGTGGCGGCGATGGACCGGTGGTCGTCCGCCTGGGGGCACTGGTGGCGGGAACCGTGGCGGACGAAGGCGGACTGCCCGGACAAGCGGCCGATCCCTCTGCTCTCCCAGGCCGATTTCAAGCAGTGGACCCATCATCTCGCCGCCACTGCCGACCGGGGCGACTCCCCGACCCGTGCGTGGTATCCAGTGTGGCTGGACCCGCCCGGTCCCGAAGTGCTGCGCAAGCTCGCCCCGACCCCGCCGGACGGCTGGGAACCGGCTGTCTTCGACGAGTTCGTCCAGCGGCTCTCCGGCGGCCTGCCCGCCGCCGCGCAGGAGATCGGCCGCCGCGCCGGCGAACTGCCGGACGACGCCGGCCCGCCCGCCCGGTCGCTGCTGTTCCAGCCGCACAACGGAATCGCGCTGTGGGAACGCGCGCTGACCTCTTTCCTGCCCCGGTCGCTGCTGGCGGACTCGCTGCCGGCCGTCGTTCCGCAGGCGGTCGCGGTGGGGGTGCGGCTCGGCCAGCCGGGACAGTCGGCCCCGCTGGATCCGGCCGCCTTCCCCGACGCGAACGACATCCTGCGCGCACTGCGGGAAAACCTGTGGGTCAGCACCTTCGCCGCCCGGCCCTCGCGGCTGTGGCCGGTCGCCGTCCCCGGGCGGGAACACCCGGCGGCCCTGCACCCGTGGCTCCTCGCCTGCCTGCTGGCCGGTCTGCACGCGCAGAGCGCCGCCGACCGCCATCCGGTAGCCATGACGTGGGCCGAGGTGTTCCGGCGGATGGCGAACACCTGCGCCGAGCCGACCGGCGAGGCCGAGGACCAGGCCCGGCGGCTGTATTACGCCCTCGCCTGCGACAACTTCGCGGCCGTCGTCGACGAATTGGTCACCGAATTCGCCAAGAGCGGGCACCCGGATTGGGTCCGGCTGGTCGACCAGATCACGCGGGCGCCGTGCCGCCTGGCCGCGGTCGAGCCGACCGACGACAGCGTCGCGAAGCTCGTGCCGGACGGGCAGCCGGGACGGGAGTCCGCCGAAGCCGCGATCACCAGCATCGTCGCGCGGCTCTGGCTCTACCACGATCCGCACACCGTTCCCAGCCCGGCGCACGACCAGCGGATCTCCAAGAACTTCACCAGATTGGCCGGCAATTACGCGGCCCGTGACGACACCGACGCGCTGACCGACGCCGCCGCGCAATTCGGCGGCCGGTGAAAGCCTCTTTCCCGACAGGAGCGTGATGGACCGCATTCGCAAGCTGCTGCGCTGGTTCACCTACCGATTCCCGCGGCTGGCCTACTGGGTGCTGCGGCGTCCGGTGCTGGCGACCAGTTTCGCCACGCTGACGGTGGTCGTCCTCGTCGCCGCGGGCCTGCTCGTCCCGCCGTTGTTCGCGCGGTGCGGGGAAGGCATGACCGCGGACGCGAACGACGCGTGCGTCGGCATCAACCTGGACAGCGCGCAGTTCCGGCAGAACGAGCCGGAGCACATGCGGGAGCTGGAAGCCGCGGTCCGGGCCAACAACGCGGCGATCACGGACAATTACGTGTCCGTGGTGCTGTTCCAGGACATGTCGCCGAACGAGGGCGTCGACACCCGGCTCTATCCCGATCTGTACCCGGACATCGAGGGCGCGATCGCCGGGGCGTGGCGGGCCAACCACACCGCCGCGTTCCAGGGCAGCGTGCCGAAGGTGAAGCTGTTCCTGGCGAACATGGGCAGCCA
This sequence comes from Amycolatopsis sp. Poz14, assembly GCF_006704225.1. Classification (NCBI taxonomy): domain Bacteria; kingdom Bacillati; phylum Actinomycetota; class Actinomycetes; order Pseudonocardiales; family Pseudonocardiaceae; genus Amycolatopsis; species Amycolatopsis sp. Poz14. The sequence goes on along the minus strand of NZ_JACLHD010000001.1, from coordinate 5,103,174 downwards.
GTACGCGAGCTGGTCCGAGGCCGTCGACAAGATTTCCGAGCACGCGGCGGGCAACCACGTGGTCTCGGTGATCGGGCTCGGCCAGAGCATGGACAACACCCGCGCGGCGGCCGCGAAACTGACCGCGCAGGCGCATCTGCCGGTGATCGGCGCGACCGTCACCGGGGACACCATGAACCTCACCCCCGAGGGCAAGCTCAACACCGGGTTCTTCCGCACCTCGCCCACCAACACGCATTCCGTGGCAGCCGCCGCCCGGTTCATCGCGAGCATCGAGCCGGATCCGTCGCGGGTCGCGATCGTGCAGGACAACATCCCCGGCGACGACTACACCCAGACCCTCGGCTCGCGGGCGGTGAAGGAAATGCCCGCCGCGCACCGGTTCCCGTTCACCTCGCCGGGCGCGCTGCCGCACGACGTCTCCCGCGCCGACCCGCTGCTCACCCAGTTCGCGTACCTGAACCAAAATCTCTGCTCAGTCGCGCCGACGGTCGTCTACTTCACCGGCCGCGGCACCGACCTCGGGCCGTTCGTGCAGTCCTGGACGCAGGGGAACACGCCGTGCGCCAACGGAAAACTGACCGTCGTCACCGGCGACGACGGCGGCTCCGCGATCAACGAGGCCAGCCTCCGCGACGCCGTCCGCGGCGGCCACGTCCGCGTGCTGTTCACCTCGCTCGCCAGCCCGGACGAATGGGGTCCGTGCAACGGCAGCGCCGAACAGGCCGCCTACAACACTTTCCAGTCGGTCTTCACCGGCAAACCCGGCGTGTGCGACGGCCAGACCGTCCGCGCGGACGACGGCGCCGCCCCGCTGACGTTCTCCGTCGCCGACCTCGGCAGCGGCGAAGGCATCCTCGCCCATGACGCCATGATGGTCGCCGTCATGGCCGCCCGCCGCGCCGCGAACGGCAACGCCGACACGGTGGTGCGCACGCCGCTGTCCCAAATCGGCCTCATCGAGGAGATGCGCTGCCAGAACGCCGTCCAGGGTGCGAGCGGGACCATCCAGTTCAGCCCCGATCAGGCGCAGTACGGCAACCCGGTGGAGAAGCCGTTCCCGGTCGTCGAGATCAGGGCCGACGGATCCACCGCGACAGCGTGGAACAAGGCGGTCACGACTGCGGTGCCGAAAACGTCCTGCTGACGCCTCGGTCGTCGAGCCAGCCGCGGTAGCGACGCAACGCGCGTTGCTGCAGGACGGTCTCTTTCGCCAGCGCCAGCTTGGGATTCGTCCGCAACCGCGGCGTACGGCCCGCCCCGACCCGCCGTAGCTGCCGACGTACCCGAGCCATCCCAGCGGCCGAAGCCAGCGCTTTGTCCTTGATCGCCACTGGTGCCAGCTCCACCGCCGCATCCTCGCCGTGGAGCCACTTCTTCGGCAGGTCGGGATCCACCGCCAGCGCCGTCCCCATCCCGGCCAGGTCGATGCCCCCGGCCAGTACCTGCTCGGCGACCGGCCGCCGGACGATGCCGCCGGTCAGCATCAACGGCAGCGGGCTCGTCTGGGCGAGTTCCTCGGCCAGAGTCAGGAAGTACGCCTCTCGCGCCACCGTGCGCTCGTCGGCCGAACGACCCGACATCGCCGGGCTTTCGTAGCTGCCGCCGGACAGCTCGACCACGTCGACACCGAGCGGAGCCAGCATCTCGATCACCCGGCTCGCATCCGCGGCGTCGAACCCGCCGCGCTGGAAGTCCGCCGAGTTCAGTTTCACCGCGACCGCGAACGCCGGGGAGACCACGTCGCGCACGGCTCGCACGATGTCGAGCAGCAGCCGCGCCCGGTTCTCCAGGCTCCCGCCCCACTCGTCGGTCCGCCGGTTGACCAGCGGCGACAGGAACTGTGACAGCAGGTATCCGTGCGCGGCGTGGATCTCGACCCCGTCGAACCCGGCCTCCTCGGCACGACGCGCGGTCTCGGCGAACCTCGCCACAGTCTGTCCGATCTGGACTGCTGTCATCTCGGTCGGCTGCGCGAGCCGTTTGCTCTGCTTGCCGAGGTTCACTTTGACCGCCGACGGACCCCACGCGACGCCGGGCATGTTCGCCATCACCTGGCGTCCGGGGTGGTTGATCTGCATCCACACCCGTGCACCGCCGCTCTTGGCCGCGTCCGCCCACGCGCGGAACGGCTCCAGCGGCGACTGGTCGTCCAGGACGATGCCCGCCGGCCCGGTCATCGCTTCAGCGTGGACCATCACGTTGCCGGTGATGATCAGTCCGGCGCCGCCTTCGCTCCAGCGCCGGTACAGGCGGCGGATGCGCTCGTCGGGCAGTTGCCCGGGGCCGGCCATGTTCTCTTCCATGGCCGCTTTGACGATCCGGTTGGCGAGCGCGGGCCCGTGGGCGGGCGCGAATGGCGTGAACAGCGGCGAGGTCGTCATGATTCCTTCGCTCCATGCGGTATGTTTGCAGTGCTCACATAAGAGTAGGAGGCGATGTAAGCAGTGTCAACTTCCACGAAGGACGGCTACCATCACGGCGATCTGCGGGCAGCCCTGCTGACGACCGCGATGGGGATGCTCGAGCAGGGCGAGCAGTTCTCCCTGCGGGCGGTCGCCCGGAAAGCGGGCGTCTCCCCGACCGCCCCGTACCGGCATTTCGCCGATCGCGACGCCCTGGAATCAGCGCTGGCCGCCCAGGGTCTGCGCGACCTCGATGCCGACCTGAACCAAGCCGACACCACGCCGAAAACGGTCGCCGAGCTGGCCGAACTGGGCGTCGCGTACGTCGACTTCGCCCTCCGCCGCCCAGCGCTGTTCCGGCTCATGTTCGGCAACGCCTGCGACGACACGAACGACGATCGCGTCACCGCGGCAGCCGCGGTGCACGAGACGCTCGCCCGCGCCGTCGCGAACGTGTTCCCCGACGCCGACCTGGCCAGCATCACCGTCGGCGGATGGGGATTGGTGCACGGACTGGCCTGCCTGCACCTTGACGGCAAGCTCGCCAGCACCTCCGCCGACGACGTCGCGAACCAGGTCCGAGCGTCCTTCACCGCAGTCTTCGCCGCCCGGCCGGGTGACTGACGACTCCCGGTGTTGACAGTGCTCACATCGCAGCCTACCTTGATGTAAGCACTGCACACATGACGTGAGGGAGCACCCCGATGGCACCGTCCAGCCAGGACAGCCCGGCGAGGACCGGAACAGTGGAGGTCGACCTCGGCGGCCGCCGCGTCGCCGTTCCCGAGAGCGGGCTGTTCGACCGCTACCGGATGGACACCGACCTCGACGAGGTGGCCCGCGACCCGCGCGTCAGCGGCGTCGAGTTCTTCCGCGGCCTGCCCAAGACGAAGGTCGAGTCGCCGATCGGCCCGACGCTGACGCCGAACTTCTACTACCGGATGTCCTCGGCCCGGCTGACCATGCTCGCCCGGTCCCGCGCGATCCGCGCCCGGCTGCCGCGGGAGCTGGCGCCGCTGGAGGTCGCGCCCGGCCTCGGCCTGGTGTCGGTGATGTTCTTCCGCTACGACGTGTGCGACATCGACTTCTACACCGAGGCCGCCGTCGGCGTCGCGGTCCGGCCCGCGCGGCACGGGAAGCTCGGGTTCGTGGACCTGGTGGCCGCGCTCAAGAACGACCACCTGGACACTTACGTCCTCTCGCTGCCGGTCAACACCGACATCGCGCAGGTCCGCGGCCACGACGGCTACGGCTTCCCCAAGTGGGTCACCGAACTGGACGTCGACATCGACGCGAACCGCACCACCGCGCGGGTCGCCAACGACGCCGGCGAACTCGACCTGGCGCTGTCGGCCGCCACGCCCGCGCAGACGAGGCACCCCAGCGGCGAACGCGTTTCGACGCTCACCTCGTACACCACCATCAACGGCGCCTGGCACTCGACGCTCAGCCAGACCAACGCGCTGTCGTCCGGCAGCACGTCCTTCCCGCGCGACGTCGATCTCAAGCTCGGCCGCGGCCGGATGAGCCACGACCTGCGCTCGCTCAAGCCGACCCGCCCGGTCCGGCTGGACGTGCTCGCCGAAGGCCAGCTCGCCCTGCACCTGCCGGTCCCGTATTCGGTTCCCCAGCAAGGAGTTTCGCGATGACCAAGGTTCTGCAGGTGCTCTCCGCCGCCCGTGTCTGGACGCTGAAGGACGGCACCGAGCACCCCACCGGGTTCTGGGCCGAGGAATTCGTCGTCCCCTACACATTGTTCACCGACGAAGGCTGGGACGTCACCGTCGCCACCCCCGGCGGCAAACCGCCCGTGGCCGACCAGCTCAGCCTCGGCGTCAAAGGCGGCGTGCTCCCGCACACCGCCAAGAAACTGCGCGCCGAACTCGACCGCCTCTCCCCCGTCCTGGAACACCCCGCCGACCTGTCCAAACTGGACCCGGACGACTTCGACGTCGTCTTCTACTCCGGCGGCCACGGCCCGATGGAAGACCTCGCCGTCGACCCGGTTTCCGGCGCCCTGCTGACCAAACGGCTCTCCTCGGCCCGGCCGCTCGCGCTGCTGTGCCACGCTCCGGCGGCGGCGCTGGCCGCGAGAAACCCGGACGGCAGCTGGCCCTTCGCGGGCTACCGGATGACCGGCCTGTCCAACATCGAAGAACGCGTCAACCCCTTCGCGTGGAAAGCCAAATGGCTGCTGGAAGACCGGCTCAAGGAATCGGGCGCGGACTACACCTCGGGATTGCCGCTGAAGTCGCACGTGGTGGTGGACCGCAACCTCTACACCGGACAGAACCCCGGATCCTCAGCCGCGCTCGCACGCCGCATCATCCAAGACGTCTCCGCCGCCTAGCGCGAACGACGTCACGCCTTACGCTCATCGGCTGACAGCTCCAGGGCGTCGAGAACCAGCGCAGCCATCGCTGCCGGGTCACCGTCTTCCGGGCGCAGCACCAGATCCGGGGACGCGGGGCGTTCATACGGCGCGTCCACTCCAGTGAACCCGGTGATTTCGCCCGCGCGCGCCTTCGCGTACATGCCCTTCGGATCGCGGTCCTCGCACACTTCGAGCGGAGTGTCGACGAAGACCTCCAAGAACGGCAGACCGGCGGTTTCGTGCACGGTTCGCGCGAGTTCGCGGTCCGCCTGGTACGGGCTGATCAACGACACCACCGCCACCACCCCGGCGTCGGCGAACAGCTTCGCGACCTCCGCGACGCGGCGGATGTTCTCGGCTCGTTGCGCCGGGGCGAAGCCGAGGTCGCCGTTGAGCCCGTGCCGGAGGTTGTCGCCGTCGAGCAGGTACGCGGGGCGGCCCGAGGCGACCAGCCTGCGCTCCAGTTCCACGGCCACGCTCGACTTGCCCGAGGCCGACAGCCCGGTGAGCCAGACTGTCCGGCCGCGGGTCGCACGTTCGTCGCGCGAGACCGCCGCGGGATGCCAGACCACGTTCGGCGCGGTCGCGCTCGGGCCGGTGATCATGCCCGCGCCGACGGTGTCGCCCGAGTGTTCGTCGACCAGCAGGAATCCGCCGGTCGGCCGGTTGCGGGCGTAGGGGTCGAACAGCAGCGGCTGCCGGGTCCGCAGCCGGATCCGGCCGATTTCGTTGAGCGACAACGACTCCGCCGTCTCGTCGCGGTGCAGCGTGGTGACGTCCAGCCGGTAGTCGAGCGCCTGGACCTCGGCCTTGGTCTCGCGCGTGGTGTGCCGGACGAGGTAGTTCGCGCCCGGAGCAAGCGAGGCCTGGTCGGAGAACCAGCACACCATGGCGTCGACGTCCTGGCCCACGTGCGGACGGTTGCCCGGACGGCAGATCAGGTCGCCGCGGCTGAGGTCCAGTTCGTCGGCGAGCTCGATGGTCACCGCCAGCGACGCGAACGCCTCGGGGACCTCGACCCCGCCGGGTCCCCAGATCGCGCGCACGGTCGTGGTGAATCCGGACGGCAGCACGGTCACTTCGTCGCCGGGCTTGAAGACGCCGCCCGCCACCGTCCCGGCGTAGCCGCGGAAATCCCGGCTGTGCTCGCGAATCACGTACTGCACCGGAAAACGCGCGTCGACCAGGTTCCGGTCGGAAGCGACGTGCACCTGTTCCAGGTGGTGCAGCAGTGAAGTGCCTTCGTACCAAGGCATGCTCGCGCCCCGGTGCACCACGTTGTCGCCGTGCAGCGCGGACATCGGCACGAACGTCAGATCCGGGGTCTGCAACTTCATCGCGAACCGGCGGAAGTCCTCGCGGATTTCCTCGAACCGTTCCTGCGACCAGTCGACCAGGTCCATTTTGTTCACGCACACCACCAGGTGCCGGATGCCCAGCAGACTGGCGAGGAACGCGTGCCGGCGCGACTGTTCGAGCACGCCCTTGCGCGCGTCGACCAGGATCAGCGCGACGTCCGAAGTGGACGCTCCGGTGACCATGTTCCGGGTGTACTGCACGTGTCCCGGGGTGTCGGCGATGATGAACTTCCGCTTGGGCGTGGCGAAATACCGGTGCGCGACGTCGATAGTGATGCCCTGTTCGCGTTCCGCGCGCAGGCCGTCGGTGAGCAGGGCGAGGTCCGGGTACGCGTCGCCGCGGTCCCGGCTGGTGCGCTCGATCGCTTCGAGCTGGTCGCTGAACACCGTCTTCGAATCGAACAGCAGCCGGCCGATCAGGGTCGATTTGCCGTCGTCCACGCTGCCCGCGGTGGCGAGCCGCACCGTCGTGACCCGGTCCCCGGCGCTCATCAGAAGTAGCCTTCCTTTTTGCGGTCTTCCATTCCGGCCTCGGAAATCCGGTCGTCGGCCCGGGTCGCGCCGCGTTCGGTCACCCGCGTCGCGGCGACCTCGGCCACCACTTCCGCCGGTGACGAAGCGGTCGATTCGACGCACCCGGTGCAGGTCGCGTCGCCGATCGTGCGGAAGCGAACCGTTGCCGGATAAGAAACTTCGCCCTCGGCGACGGTGAGGAACCGGGTGTCGGCGAGCAGCATCCCGTCGCGCTGGACCACCGACCGGCGGTGCGCGTAGTACAGCGACGGCAGGGTCACGTCTTCGGCTTCGACGTACTGCCAGATGTCCAGCTCGGTCCAGTTCGACAGCGGGAATACCCGGATGTGCTCACCCTTGCGATGCCTGCCGTTGTAGAGATTCCACAATTCCGGACGCTGCCGCCGGGGATCCCATTGCCCGAACTCGTCGCGGAAGCTGAACACGCGTTCCTTGGCCCGGGCTTTCTCCTCGTCGCGGCGCGCGCCGCCGAACACCGCGTCGAAGGCGTTTTCGCGGATGCCCCGCAGCAATGTCGCTGTCTGGAGCCGATTCCGGCCCGCCTTCGGATCCTCGACGCTGCGACCCGCGTCGATGTCGTCCTGGACGCTCGCGACCAGCAGCCGCAATCCGTAGCGCTCAACGGTTTCGTCGCGGAACCGGATCACCTCGTCGAAATTGTGCCCGGTGTCGACGTGCATGACTGGGAACGGCAACGGCGCGGGCCAGAACGATTTCGCCGCGACGTGCAGCATCACCATCGAGTCTTTCCCGCCGGAGAACAGCAGCACCGGCCATTCGAAGGTGGCCGCGACCTCGCGGAAGACGTGCACGGCTTCGGCTTCGAGCGCACCGAGGTGGCTCAGCTCGTAAGCCGGGGGTGCCTGGGACGCCATCGGATCCGCCCTTCCGAGGTTCGAGGACAGAAAAGTAGAACAGGTTCTTGCACTCGGTCAAGCGGCGGAGGACCCTGAGCGCATGGACCTGGCCGCACTCGAAGACATCCGCCGCGTGAAATTCCGCTACCTCCGGTGCCTCGACCTGAAGCGCTGGGACGAGATGGCGGAGACGCTCACCGCCGACGCCCGCGTGCACTACGGCACGCCCTCCTACGGCGAACCGCTGAAGTTCGACACCCGCGACGCGCTGATGGGGTTCCTGCGCACCACCGTCGGCCCCGGCATCACGACGATGCACTTCGCCGGCCACCCGGAGATCGAGATCGACGGCGACACCGCGACCGGGCGGTGGCTGTTCCAGGACAAGGTGATCGTCGCCGAGCACCGGGTGGTGATCGAGGGCGCCGCGTACTACGAGGACACCTATCGGCGCGAAGACGGCGTCTGGCGGATCAGCAGCACGGGGTACGAGCGGCTGTACGAAACGCTGGTCTCGATGAAGGACCAGCCGGGCTGGAAGCTGACGGCGAACATGTGGGGTCAGCCCGCCTGATCCGGACGGACCCCGCCCGCCTCGGCGGTCACCGCGTCCGCGACCGCGGCCAGCGCCGCACCCCGCCGCGCGATTTCCGCGCCGGTGATCGGCTCCCCGACCGACAACGTCAGCACCAGCTCCTGCCGCCCCGACGCGTCGAAGGTCGGGGCGGCGACCAGGCTCACCGCGTGCTTCTTCCGCGGTTCCAGGTCCGCGCCGAGGTACACCCGCTCCCCCAGGCTCGACACCAGCTCGCCGACCAGTCCGCGCACCTCGGGCGGCAGATCGCCGGCCGCCACCCCGGCCATCAGGGTGTAGAGCCGACGGCCCGCCGACGTCAGGCTTTCCACCAGATACCCGTGTTCCCGGCACTCCGCGACCACACGCCGCAGGTACGTCTCATCCAGCCGGACCGGCACCGCGGGCGGCGTCGCGAGCCACGCGTCGAAGGCGGAATCGGCGTCCCACAGCACGTACATGAGCCCGACCGGCGGCGCGAACGGATACGTCTCGCCGAGCCGCACCTTGCCCGGCCCGGCGCTCTGCAGCATCAGGATGCGCCCGTCGACCACCGCCGACGCGGTGCAGGTCGCCTCGTACCGGGCGCTGAGTTCTTCCAGGTGCGTGCGGGCGATTTCGCTGGCGCCGAAGCCTTCTCCCGCCGCGCGTCCGGCCGCGATCATCGCCGGCCCCAGGCGATAGGTCGTGGTCCTCGGGTCGCGGACCACGTAACCGCTCGCGGTCAGCTCGGTCAGGATGCCGAGGCAGGTCGGCTTGCTCAGGTCCAGTTCGCGGGCCAGCGCGGACAGCCCGAAGCGCTGGCCCGGCCGGGCCGCGAAATAGTCCAGCAGCCGCACGACCCGTTGCGTCGGCGGCGAGCGCCGGGTAACCGCCATTGACCCGTCCTTAGAACACGTTCTAGTCTCAACCGACCGTGAACGTACCACTCCGGTACAGATCTGGACCAGTGAGGAGTCTCCGGTGCTGACCGAACCGCTCGCCGGCGCGATCGCCGAAGCCGAAAAGATCATCGCCGAGGCGCCGCACGTCCGAACCGAACAGGACCTGGTCGAGGGGTACGACTACCTCGCGGGCAGCATCCGGGCCTCGGTCCAGACCGCGTGGGCCTACGACCGGGACTTCCCGTACTTCACCCTCTCCACCGGCCCGTACACGAAAATGGGCCTGGACAACCCGGACACCCTGTACTTCAACGCGAACATCCGCGAGGACCGCGAGTACGTCGTCACCGGCACCCGGGGCACCACCGCCGACCTCAGCTTCCAGGTCCTCAACGGGGACTACACGCCGGTCGAGGTGCCCGACAGCATGACCGCCTTCGACGACCGCGAGATCCCCATCGCCGCCGACGGTTCCTTCGAGATCCGCTTCGGCCCGGCGAAACCCGACCCGGAGCCCGGCTATTTCGTGCTCGGCCCCGGGTCGTCGATGCTCGTCGTCCGCGAGGTCTACAGCGACTGGGCGACCGAACGCCGCGGCACGATCCAGCTCCGCTGCGCCGATACCACCGGCCAGGCGCCGCCCGCGCTGACCCGCACCGCGATGGAGAAACGCTACGGCGTCACCGGAAAGATCCTGCTCAGCCGGATCAAGACGTTCCTCGCCTTCCCCAAGTGGTTCTACCTGAACCTGCCGGTGAACACGATGACCGAACCGCGCAGCACGCCCGGCGGCCTGCCCACGCAGTACTCCTCGGCCGGGCATTACGAACTCGCCGACGACGAGGTCATGATCGTCACCGTGCCCCGCTCGGACGCGCCGTACCAGGGCATCCAGCTCGGCAGCACCTGGTATGTCTCGCTGGACTACCTGAACCACCAGACCAGCCTCACCGCCGACCAGGCCCGCGTCGACCCGGACGGCAGGATGCGGTTCGTGATCAGCGAACGCGACCCCGGCGTCGCGAATTGGCTCGAACGCACCGGGCACGACCGCGGCTACGTCCAGATCCGCTGGCAGCGGCTTTCCCGGGAACTGACCGCCGAGGACGGTCCGGAGGTCGAGGTCGTGAAGTTCGGCGAACTCGCTGACCGGCTGCCGTACCACAAGGAGGCTCGCGTGACCCCCGAGGAATGGGCGGAGCGGATCGCCGCGCGACAGGCTGCCGTGGCGGCCAGGATGCTGGGCTGACCCATGGACCTCCTGACCGGCAAAGTCGTTCTCGTGTCCGGAATCGGCCCCGGGCTGGGCCGCTCCATCGCCCTGCGTTCCGCCGCCGCCGGGGCCGACGTCGTGCTCGCGGCCCGCACCGAATCGCGGCTCGCCGAGGTCGCCGCCGAAGTCGAAGCGCTCGGCCGCCGCGCCGTGCAGGCGCCGACCGACATCACCGACGACGCCTCGGCGACCAGGCTCGTCGAGACCGCGCTGAACGAGTTCGGGCGGCTGGACACCTTGGTGAACAACGCTTTCGCGATCCCGCCGATCACCGACCTCGCCGAAGTCGACCTCGACGCGGTCCGCGCCGGGTTCGAGACCAACGTGCTCGCCGCGCTCCGGCTGACCCGGCTCTGCACCGCCGCGCTCGCCGAAAGCGCCGGTTCGGTCGTGATGATCAACTCGGCCGTGCTGCGGCATTCCCGCCGCACTTTCGGCGCGTACAAAATGGCCAAGGCGAGTCTGCTCGCGCTCGCGCAGAGCCTCGCGTCGGAACTCGGCCCGCAAGGGATCCGGGTCAATTCGGTCGCCCCGGGCTACATCTGGGCGGATTCGCTCAAGTGGTATTTCGCTTACCTGGCCAAGGAACGCGGCGTGCCCGCGGAGCAGGTGTACGCGGAGACAGCGGAGACGATCGATCTGCGCCGTCTCCCGGAACCGGACGAGATCGCCGACACCGTCGTGTTCCTCGCGTCCGCGCTCGCCCGCTGCGTCACCGGGCAATGCCTCGACGTCAACGCCGGCGAATACCATCACTGAGGGGAAGAGCATGCGTCCAGGACGAGACAGCGTCGGCACGGTCGAAGACCTCCACGCGTCCGCCGCGAAACTCACCGGCCTCGACGATTTCGGCGGCGACGACCACCTCGAAGGCCTCCGCGTGCTGCTCGATTCCTATGCCACCGAAGCGGATCTGACCCCGTACGGCAACAAAGTCCACCGGGCTTTCCTGCGCGGCGCGCTGGTCGCGCGGCTGCTGAGCGAAGCCTCGTGGAAACAGCATCCGCAGTATGCCGACGTGCCCATCGACCGGCCGATCTTCGTCACCGGCCTGCCGCGCACCGGGACTACGGCCTTGCACCGGCTGCTGACCGAAGACCCGGCGCACCAGGGCCTCGAGGTGTGGCTGACCGAAATGCCGCAGCCGCGCCCGCCGCGCGAGACGTGGCCGGACAACCCGGTCTTCCAAGCGATCCAGGCCGGATACGAACAGCACCACGTCGAGCATCCGGAGTTCATGGGCCTGCACCACATGTCGGCCGACCAGGTCGAGGAATGCTGGCAACTGCTGCGGCAGTCGCTGAAATCCGTCTCGTACGAATGCCTCGCGCACGTGCCCGGCTACTCGCGCTGGCTCGACGGCCAGGACTGGACCGACGCCTACCGCAGGCACCGGCGCAACCTCCAGCTCATCGGCCTGCCCGACGCCGGCCGCCGCTGGGTGCTTAAGAACCCCAGCCACCTGTTCGCCCTCGACGCGCTGCTGGAGGTCTACCCGGACGCGCTGATCGTGCAGACCCACCGCGCGCCCAGCACCATCATCGCCTCGGTCTGCAGCCTCACCGAACAGGCGTCGGAGGGCTGGTCGGACACCTTCCGCGGCGAGGTCGTCGGACGCAGCCAGCTCGATCTGTGGGCCCGCGGCGCGGAACAGTTCGCCGCCGCCCGCGCCCGGCACGATCCCGCGCAGTTCTGCGACGTCCGGTACGAGGACTTCGTCGCCGACCCGATCGGCACCGTCGAGGGCGTCTACCAGCACTTCGGCCTGAATCTCGCCCCGCAAGCGCGCGAAGCGATGACCGCGCTGCACGAACGGAGCCGCACCGGGGACGCGAAACCGCGGCACCGCTACGACCTCGCCGATTTCGGCCTGACCGCCGGGGAGGTCGACGAGCGGTTCGCCGGATATCGTCCCGCGCACCGAAGTTGAAGCCGTTTCGAGACCGGGATGTTCGGCGAACCGGCCGCGCCGGACGGGGCCGCGCCCTAGGATCTGCCCGACGTTCCTCGAGCGGAGAGCAGGCATGACGACCTTCACCAACACTGTGCTCCAGATCCTCCCGCAGGCGTTGCTGCTGATCGTGGGGCTGTTCGGCCTGATCCTCTCGATCAACCGGCGCTCGCGCGGCGGCTCCGGGCTGATGGTGGCCGCCTTCGCGGTCATGCTCGTCACCACGGCGCTGGACATCGTCTGGCGGATCATGCTGGCGAACGTCGCGTCGTGGATGGCGTCGGACCACCTGAGCACCTCCGAGATGACGACGATCTTCACGATCGTGGGCCTCACGCTCAGCGTGCTCGAAGTGCTGTCGTGGCTGCTGGTCGTGCTCGGCATCGCGAAGGGCGGCCGCGCGCCGCAGCCCGGTTTCGCGCCGGGCGGGTATCCGACGGGCGGACAGCCCGGGTATCCGCAGACCGGGTACGGGTATCCGCAGGCCGGATACGCGCAGCCGGGCTATCCCGCGCAGCCCCAGCCTGGATATCCCCAGCAGGACCCCGGTCAGCAGTCCGGCTACTCCCAGCCGCTGCCGCCGCAGTCCAACCCGGGCGAGGGACCGCAGCAGCCGCCGAACTGACGCCGGTCAGACCGCCGTTTCGGCTTCGGCGCGGGCAAGAATCGCGGCCACGGTTTCCCCGACGGTCAGCTCCGACGTGTCCAGCCAGAGCCCGAGGTGCGGGGTCTTCTCCCGCAAGTACGCGTCCAGCCCGGCGATCCCGGTGTCGCCCGGCTGGTACGCGACCTTCCCCCGCGTCGCTTCGCGCTGCGCCACCACCTCGGCGCTCGGTGCCAGAACCACGACGTAACACGGGCGCGTGCGCAGCGCGCCGACCATCTCGGTCAGGTGCTCGCCGAGCACGATGTCCTGCAGCACCACGGTGAATCCGGCGTCGGCGTACCCGTCCGCGACCCGCGCCGCGAGCGCGTACCGGAGCCGCAGCTGGCGGACCGCCTCGGCGGGCGGGTCGGCCGGGCCCATCTCGACCCGGCCGTTGACCACCATCCGCCGGAACGCGTCGCCGCGCACGTGCACGGATTTCGGCAGCCGTTCGGCGAGCGCCTGCGCCACCGTCGACTTGCCCGCCGCTTGGATGCCGGTCACCAGGAAGATCGTCACACCGCGGACCCTGCCGTCTTCACCGCCGGTCCGCCAACGATTTTCAGCTTCGCTTCCTGCGTCGTCGTGCGGCAACCAGCAGGACGAAGCCGGTGAGCAGGCTGAACAGCGAGCCGGCCAGCAGATTCCGCACCGGCGTGCCTGTCGAGGCCAGCGGCGGCGTGCTCGGCGGACCAGTCGGCGGCACCCCTGGAGTCACCGGAGTGTCCGTGGAACAGCCGGATTCGGTCCCGGTGACACAGCTGGTTCCCGGATTCGGGGAGACCACGACGTTGCGCAGATGGCTCCCGGCTGCGGCTTCGGGGTTGACGGTGATCGAGTACGTGACCGTGACGGTCTGGCCGACCGCCAGGGTCCCGTGCCAGGTCAGCCGCGACCCGGTCTGCTCGACGGTTCCGCTGGTTGCTTGGGCGTCTTGGTTGTACGTGGCATCGTCCAGGACGTCGGAAAGGTCGTCGACGAACGCCGCGTCCGGGTAGGCGGCGGTGCCGGTGTTGATCAGGTCGACGGTGTAGGTGACCTTCTCCCCCGGCTTCGCTGTCGACACGCCTGCGCGCTTGGCGATCGTCATCTCGCGCACCGGGGTTTCGGTGCCGCACGCCGGATCGCGGGTCTGGCAGTTCGTGTCGTCCGGGCTCGTGACGGCGTTGCGCAGGATCCGGTCGCCCCGCGGCGGATCCCCGACGGTCACCGAATACCTGATGGTGACCTGCTCGCCCGCCGCGACCGGGCCAGTCCACTGTAGACGGGGTTGAGCAAAGTGGACGGTTCCGGCGGTCGCCGTGGCATCGCCGTTGTAGGCGGCGTCGTCCAGGACGCCGGACAGGTCGTCGGTGAACGACGCGTCCGGCTGCGGTGCCTCGCCGAGGTTGCGCACGGTCACGGTGTAGGCGACCTTTCCGCCGGGTTGGGCGATCGCTGGATCGGCGGTCTTGGTGATCCGCAGGTGCGGCTTCGGCAGCACCACGCGGCAGTCCGGATCGGCCGAGCCCTCCGGGCAGTTCGAGCCGGTTCCGGTGACGGTGTTGACCAGCCGGTGGTCGCCCGCGTTGGTGACGGTGACCGAGTAGGTGATGGTCGCGGTGGCACCCTTGGCCAGGTCTCCGGTCCAGGTCAGGTTCGGCGGTGCGACCGCGACCGTGCCGATGTCCGCCTTGGCGTCGCCGTTGTAGGTCGCATCGTCGAGCGCGCCCGAGAGGTCGTCGGCGACCGACGCGCCGCGGTAGTCGGCCTCGCCGACGTTCTCGACGGTGATCGTGTAGCTGACCCGGTCGCCGGTTTTGATCTCCGCCGGGGTCGCGGTCTTCGTGATCTTCAACTCCGGCAACGGCGTGACCGTCCCGCAGTCCGGATCGTGCCCGCCGGGCGGGCAATTGCCGCCGCCGGTGACCGCGTTGGCGAGCTTCTTGTCGCCGCGCGGCGGGTCGTGCACGGTGACGGTGTAGGTGATCGTCACCGTCGCACCGGCTTCGACGTCGCCGTTCCAGGTCAGTTTCGGTGCGGTGTAAGCGGTTGTGCCGCTGGTCGCGTGCGCGTCGTTGTGGTAGTTCGCGTCGTCGAGGACGCCGGTCAGGTCGTCGGTGACGGTCGCGCCGCGGTAGGCGGCCTTGCCGTCGTTGGCGACCAGCACGGTGTAGGTGACGGTGTCGCCGGGCCGGGGGTCGGACGGCGTCGCGGTCTTCTTGACGTGCAGGCGGGCGACCGGGGTCACCGGATTGCACTCCTGGTCGGTGTTTCCGGGCGGGCAGCTGGAATCGACCGGGCCGGTGATCGCGTTGCGGAGTTCGCTGTCACCGGCGGGCGTCGCGCCGACGGTGACCGAGTAGGTGATCGTCGCGGTCGCGCCCGCGGGCAGGTCGGCCGTCCAGGTCAGGGTGGGTTCGGCGTAGGCGACGGTGCCCGCGGTGGCTGTCACGTCGTTGTTGTAGGTCGCGTCGTCCAGGACGCGGCTCAGGTCGTCGGTGAAACTCGCGCCTCGATACGTTGCGGTGCCGGGGTTTCGGGCGGTCACCGTGTACGTGACCTTGTCGCCGGGCTGCGCGGTCGCGGGCGACGCGGTCTTCAACAATTCGAGCGCGCCGACGCCGGTGTCGGTGCCGCAGTCCGGGTCGGTGGTGCCGGGCGGGCAGGTCGAGCCGTCGGGTCCGGTGACGAGGTTGCGCAGGTGCTTGTCCCCGGCGGGCGGGGTGCCGACTGTGACGGAATAGCGCACCGTGACCGTGGCACCGGCCGGGACGTCGCCTGTCCAAGTCAATCGCGGGGCGGTGAAGGACGTGGTGCCTGACGTGGCTGTCGCGTCGTCGTTCCAGGTCGCGTCGTCGAGGACGCCGGACAGGTCGTCAGTGAACGTCGCGGCCGGATAGGCGGCTTCGCCGATGTTGTGCACGGTCACGGTGTAGCGGACCCGCTCGCCGGGTTTGGCGTCGGTTTTGTCGGCGGTCTTCTTGAGTTCGAGCGCGCCGATCGGGGTTTCGGTGGCACAGTCCGTGCTGTCCGGCGGGCAGTTGGAACCCTCGGGGCCAGTCACGGTGTTGCGCAGTTGGTGGTCCCCGCGCGGCGGCGAGTGCACCGTGACGGTGTAGCGGATCGTGACGGTCTGGGCGGCGGGGATGTCGCCGGTCCAGGTGAGTTTCGCCGCGTTCGGGTCGTAGCCGGGTTGCGTCGATGCCGGAACGCCGCCGATCGTGGCGGCGGCATTGTTGTTGTAGGCAGCGTCGTCGACCACGCCAGTGAGATCGTCGGTCAGCGTCACCGCGGTCGCCGTCGCGCCGCCGATGTTCTCGGCGGTGATCGTGTACGTGACGGTGTCGCCCGGCTTCGCGGCGGCGGGCGAGGCGGATTTCCGGATCACCAAGCCGGAAATCGGTTCGTCCGTGGTGCACTCGGGGTCCGTGCCGCAGTTCGAGCCGTCCGGGCCCACTACCCGGTTGGTCAGGCGGCGGTTTCCGCTCGGCGGGTCGGCGACCGTCACCGAGTACGTGATGGTGACCGTGGTGCCTGCCTTGACGTCGCCGGTCCAGCGCAGCGCCCGTCCTGGCTCGTAACTGATCGTGCCGGATCCGGTGGCCTTGGCGTCGTTGTTGTAGGTGGCGTCGTCGAGGACGTCGGTCAGATCGTCGGTGACGCTCGCCCCGGCCCAATCCGCTGTGCCGTCGTTGGTCACGGTGACCGTGTACGAGACGACGCTTCCCGGGCTGGGATTGGCGGGCGACGCGTGCTTCGCGATCTTCAGCGTGGCGATCGGCACGACGGTCGAACACGCCGGATCCTGCGACGCCTCAGCGCAATTGCTCTCCGGCACCGTCACGACGTTGGTCAGCTTCTTGTCCCCGCCGGGCGGCTTTCCGACGGTCACCGAGTAGGTCATGGTGACGGTCTCGCCCGGCGCGATCGCACCGGTCCACGTCAGCTTGCGGCCGTCGTAGCCCGGCTGGGTCGGCGTCGGCGCGCCGCCGGTCGTGGTGGCCGCGTCGTCGTTGTACGCGGCGTCGTCGAGGACCGCGCTCAGGTCGTCGGTGAGCCGCGCGGCCGGGGCGGGTGCGTCGCCCTCGTTGGTGATCGTCACCGTGTACCGCACGGTGTCGTCCGGTTTCGCGGTCTGCTCGCTGGCGGTCTTGCCCACCACGAGGCGGGAGGTCAGGTTCGGCGCGATAGCGCAGCTCGCCAGGTCGGTGATCGGCCAGGAGCCGCCGGATTCGGACGTGATCCGGCCGACCTGGTTGTCCTGGGCGTTGCCGCCGGGGACCAGCGTCGACGCGCCGGTCCGCGAGTCCACTTTGTACAGTGCGCCGCCGTAGTAGCCGAGGTAGATCGAGCCGTGGAAGTAGGCCATGCCGTAGTTGTTGAACCCGTTGCCCGATCCCGGCCCGACGACGCGCACCGCCCGCGTCGTGGTCCCGGTGGCTGGGTCGAGCCGGTAGACGTAGGTCGAGCCGCCGTAGGAAATGCCGTAGTACGCGCCGCCGTCGGCGTCCACGAACAGGTCCGGCACCGGGGATCCGCCGAGGAAAACGGGATCGTTCGACGGCACCGGCGTGAGGTTCGAGCCCCGGGTCCAGACCGTCGTCGCGCCGGTCGAGAGGTTCATCCCGAACAGCTTCGGCGCGCCGCCGTTCTGCGCGCCGAACAGCATCCCGGTATTGGGGTCCGCGGTGATCCCGCCCCAGTTCACCCCGGCGGGCAGCGCGCGGGCCTGGCCGCCCGCGATCTCGTCGGTGACCTGGTCAGTGCCGGAAACGTGCTTGTAGAGCGTGCGGTTCGCGCTCGTGTAATTCGAGTAGAACGCGGCGGGACGGCCGGAGTCGGGGTCCTTGCCGAGCGCCATATTGGTCGACCAGTAATCCGGCAGCCCGCTGCCCGCCCGTTTGCTGATTACCGTGTTCTGGATCTCGGCGTCCCCGGCGGCGTCGGTGCGGAACTGCATGCCCGAGCGGAAATTGCTGTAATAAAGGTGGTCGCAGTCGAATGCGGACGGACTCTGCTCGCCCTCGACCGGCCACGTCTGCGCCGACGCGGGAGCAGCACCGCCCACCACCAGGCCCGATACCGCGACCGCCGTCACGAGAACCTGCACGGCGAACCGCCGGACCGCTTTCCCGCTCCCACCCGCCCAGCGCACCATGATCGCATCGAATCAACGCGAACCGCCGCCGACAACTCGAAAGCACGGCCGGGCGCACAAGTCACCCGCTTGAGTTCCCCTGAGCTGTCGGAAATGCATTCTTGGCTACCGCGAGACAGTCGCCTGAATCAGCTCGTACGCCAGATCCAGCCGGACGCCGTCCGGATTGGCGAGCCCCTCCTCGTCGTACCAGGACGCGTCGGCCTCCGGATGCGGCCCGCTCGCCCCGACCCGCCCCTTGCCGTACGGCGCGACGACCACCGCGGCCGCCCCGTTCGGATAAGTCGCCAGCACCGCCGCGGCGGCACCCTCGTCCAGCCGGAACGCGGGCCCGTCCTGGAAATACATGTGCCGCCGCTGTCCGCGCCAGCTGACCTCGACGACGGTGTCGCGCTCGTCCGGAACCGTGGCGCCCGGCGAACCGACGTACCCGTGCGTGTCCCCCGGCAACAGCCCGAACCCCGGATCGCGGCCCGCCAGATACCCGCCGAAGCACAGCCCGAGATAGCTGCCGCCGGCCCGAACCCAGTCGCGCACCGCGTCGGCCGATCCGGCCAAGTCCCGCCAGGTCCGGTCGAGGTCCTGCCCGCCGCCCGGCTGAACGTACAACTGCGCCTCCGCCAGCACCGCCGCCGTGAGCGGCTTGCCCGTTCCCGGACCCACATACTCGACCCGGTAATGCTGCGGCGCCCCGCGCAGCAGATCGGCGACCGCGGGCCCGCACTCAGCACACCCCTGCGGCCCGTTGTAGACCAGCGCGAGCGGCGCTTCCACACCGCGCGCCGGGGATTTCTCTTGTCTGCACCCCGCCGCCAGCAGCACGGTGGCGAAGAGGAGAGCGCACAACACCCGTCGCCTCAAGACCGGAGGCCGACCGGACATGGTTTTCTCTCCCCTGATCGCCGGTCCGCTGATGCTAGCTTTCCTCACGAAGATCTCTTCCGCCTCTTCCCGCCTGAGGAACCCGATGCCCGCCTGGCCCGCCACCGAGGCCGACGCTCTCGCCGAACAACACCGCCTGCGCACCCTCGTAGACCCGACCGGCCCAGCCCTCGCCGACGGTGCCTTGGTAGCCGGAGTCGACGTCGCCTACGACGACGAACGGAACGTGGTCGTCGCAGCCGCCGTACTGGTCGACTTCGCCTCTCACGAAACGGTAGAAGAATCGACCGCGGCCGGACCGGTCAGCTTCCCGTACGTCCCCGGTTTGCTCGCCTTCCGCGAACTCCCGCCGGTCCTGGACGCCCTCGCCGCGCTGCGCCACCGCCCAGACCTGGTCCTCTGCGACGGCTACGGCTTGGCCCACCCGCGCCGGCTGGGTTTGGCCAGCCACCTCGGCGTCCTGACCGGTCTCCCGACTGCCGGAGTCGCCAAAACGCCGTTCACCTTCTCCTACGCCCAACCCGGCCCCTTGCGCGGCGATTGGTCACCACTGCTGGACGGCACGGAGGTGGTCGGCCGCGCCCTGCGCACGCGCCCGGACGTCAAGCCGGTCTTCGTGTCGGTCGGCCACCGGATCGGCCTGGCCGAGGCCTGCGACGCGACGCTGGCGCTGGCCCCGAAGTACCGCTTGCCCGAGACGACCCGCAGAGCGGATTCCTTGTGCCGACGCGCGCTCGCGGAAGCTCTCCGCGGCGAAGCCTGATGAACAGTCCCGAACGACTCGCGTTCATCGCGGAGCGACCGTGTCCGCCATCGCGGTATGTCCGCCAAACCGGCCTCGGCCGCTCCGCGGCACCACGCTGAGCGCCAGTTTTCAGCTTGCCTTCAGCCAGTCGCCGATAACCGCGAAATCCTCCTCCGCGAGACCACGTCCTGGCTCGACGCGGTGCAGCAGCGCACGGCCGGGATGCCGAGCGAGCACCCACTCCCGGTCGCCGTCGGTGATCTCGTCGTCCACCCAGACAAACGGACGCCCGTCGGCCCAGGCAACCAAGGTCCGGGTCTTCCAGTGCATGCCGAACCACTGGTCTTCGCGCTCCTCCGCCGGCGAGCGCTCCGGCCAGCGCACGACCGGCAGCGGCGGCAGCCCGAGCCGAGTCGCGAGCTCGGTGTTGGCCTCGTCTTCCCACGTCGTCGCCCACACCAGCTCGACCGGCAGCGAGGCGAGCCGGATCCCCCACCGGGAATCGAGCCGCCGCAGCGGATCCGCCTCGCGCTGCTCGCAGCCAGGTCCGAAGGGAAGCAGCGTTCCGTCGACGTCAAGGAAGAGCACCGAACGGCGATCCAAGGGAGATTTCATCGCGGCGCCAGCTTATCCAGTTGAACCGGCATCACCGTCGCAGCTACGTTCACCGGCGAACGGAGGGATGCCCGTGACGGTCATCGACAAGATCGCCTGGATCCGGTTCGACGCGGGCCGGATCCTCAGCACCCGCTCCCGAGGCAAGGACGTCTACTACCTCCCCGGCGGCAAACGCGAACCCGGCGAGACCGATCTCCAGACTCTCATCCGCGAAATCGACGAGGAGCTCGCCGTCGCCATTACACCCGAAAGCGCGAAGCATTTCGGCACTTTCCAAGCCCAGGCGCACGGCCACGCAGCAGGCACCCTTGTCCGGATGACCTGCTACACCGCCGACTACCGCGGCGCCTTGACCCCCAGCAGCGAGATCGAGGAAATCGTCTGGCTGACCTACGCCGACCGGAGCCAGGTGTCCCCGGTCGACCAGGTCATCTTCGACCACCTGCGCGAGACCGGCCTGCTAGCTGACGCTCCACATTAGACACTCGTCGCGCGCGCCTGGAGTGGAAAAGCGCCCGCTAAGCCTCCGGCACCCCGAACCCCCCTCCCCCGCCAGACTCGCACCGCAGCACGTCCCCGCGCCGCACCCGGAGGCTGTTCACCTTCAACATCTCCCGTGCCTCCGGCGTCCCCGGATTCAGCACCACCCGCGGCGGCGCACCGGACGACCCGCCGAACAGGCCCCACGCGGGGGTCACCGATCGCTCCCACCACAGCGACAGGTCCTGATCCGCTTCCATCACGTACTCCCGGATCACCCCGTCCCCGCCGCGCCAGCGGCCCGCGCCTCCCGAGCCCGTGCGGATGCGGTATTCGTTCACCCGCACCGGATACAGCGTTTCGACCACCTCCACCGGCAGGTCGCGCAGCGAGCCGTTGACGTTGTTGATCAGCGCCGTCTCCCCGTCACCGCCTTCCCAGGCGCCCCAGCCGCCGACGGTCGCTTCCAGGGTCACGAACGGCTCGCCCGTCCGCGGGTGGTCGCCAGCGAACTGCACGATCATCGAATCGCCGTAGCTGGCCGCGGCGACGCGGTCCGGCATCGCGGGCGCGAGCGCGGCCACCACGAGATCGATCAGCATGCCGAGGCTCGAGTAGTAGTACTGACACGCCGCCGGTTCCCGCGCGCCGAGCATCGACCCGTCGCGGACCTGGACGTCCAGCGGTGCGAACGAACCGCCGTTCAGGCTGACCTGCGGCGAAATCAGCAGCTTGTACCCGACCCGGGCGGCGGAAATCGCCTGGGAGCGGCCGCAGTTGACCGGGCCGGTGGCCTGGTCGGCGCAGTCGGTGAGGTCGATCGTCATCGATTCGCCCTCGACGACGACCCGCACGCGCACCTTCAGCGGCGTGTCCGGGTCGATCGCGTCGTTGTCCAGGTAGCCGGTCGCCTCGTATTCGCCGTCCGGTATCGCGGCGATCCGTTCGCGTTCCAGCCGTTCGGTCTGGGCGAAGATCTGCTCGCGCGCGGCGTCGACGGTTTCCGCGCCGTAGCGGGCGAACAACTCGCCGAGGCGCCGCACGCCCATCCGGGCACAGGCGATCTGCGCGCGCATGTCCCCGAGGGTCACGTACGGAAACCGCACGTTCGTCTCGATCAACCGCAGGATGTCCATGCATTCGACGCCGCCCGCGACGATTCGCGTCGGACCCATCCGGAGGCCCTCTTGGTAGATGTTCGTGGAATCCATCGACCCGCCGGGGTCCTTGGAACCCATGTCGATCCAGTGCGCCCGGGAAGCCGCGAAACCGACCAGTTCGTCGCCGACGAAAATCGGCGCGTACACGGTGCAGTCGTTGAGATGCGTGCCGCCGATGTAGGAGTCGTTGAGCACCCACACGTCGCCGGGCTGCCAGACGTCCGCGCCGAACAGATCCTCGGTGTGGCTGGTGCAGATCTCCAGGTTCCCCAGGAAAATCGGCAGCCCCGAGGACTGGCCGAGGACCCGGTGATTCCGGTCCAGCAGCGCGACGGCGCAGTCTTTGCCCTCGTAGATCGTCGGCGTGTAGGACGACCGGATCAGGGTCATGTTCATGTCCTCGGCCGCCTGGATCAGCGCCGAGCGGATGATTTCGGTGGTGACGGGGCTGATGCTCACGCGTGTTCCTCCTGCAGGTGGCCGGCGGCCGCGAGGGTGACGACCAGGAAGCCGCGGTCGTCGACGGCGAGTTCGGCGTCCGGCGGGACGACCGTGGTGGCGGTTTCCTCGTGCACGATCGCGGGTCCGGCCAACCGGCTGCCGGGCGCGAGCGACGAGCGCGCCACGATCGTGGTGGGCACCGGCTGTCCGGCGAAGACGACGTCGCGAACCACCGGATCCGGCCGTTCTGCGCTCGCTTCGGCAGCCGCCGCAGAACGGTCGACGACGCCGTGTCCGGTGGTGCGGAGCGCGACGAACTGCACGGGCGCGCCAGGGGTAGCGTGGCCGTACCGCTGGTGGTGGATTTCGGCGAACCGCGCTTCGACGGCGGGCAGGAAATCGGGGCTGTCAACCGGGTCGTCGTCCAGGATCGGCACAGTCAGGGTGTAGTCCTGGCTCTCGTAGCGCATGTCGACACCGTGCGTCACCGAGCGACGATCCTCGGGGATTCCCTGCTCCTGCAACGCTTCCAGCGCCTGATCGCGCAGCGAATCGAGCGCCACCCGCAACGCGCGCGTGTCGAGTTCGGCTCCGTTGGCAAAGAACTGCATGGTGAAGTCCCGCCGGACGTCCGCCTCCAGCATGCCCCACGCCGAGAACGCGCCGGGGAACCGCGGCACGATCACCTCGGTGATGCCGATTTCCTGCGCGATGAACGCCGCGTGCATCGGCCCGGCTCCACCGAACGCGAGCAGCGCGAACTGACCCGGTTCGCGGCCGTGCTCGACGGTCAGGGTCCGGATCGCCTGCGCCATCTTGGCGTTGCCGACGTCGCAGATCCCCGACGCCAACTCGATCGGGTCCATGCTCAGCTGCTGCGCCAGCGTCGAGACGGCGGTGCGCGCGGCGTCCAGGTCGAGCGGCATGCCGCCGCCGGCGAACGACTCGGGATCGACCCGGCCGAGCACGCAGTTCGCGTCGGTGACCGTCGCCTGCGTGCCGCCGCGGCCGTAGCACGCCGGACCGGGCACCGCGCCCGCCGATTCGGGCCCGACCCGCAGCGCGTCGCCCTCGGCGTAGGCGAGCGAACCGCCGCCCGCGCCGACGGTGTGCAGGTTGACCAGCGGCATCAGCAGCGGGAAACCCTCCGCCTCGCCGTCCGGCGACACGTCGGCGGCGTAGTCCATGACCAGGGAGACGTCGAACGAGGTCCCGCCCATGTCGACGCAGATCAGGTCCGGACGGCCGAGCAGCTTCGCCGCCGCGACGCCGCCCATCGTGCCGCCGACGGGGCCGGACAGCAGGGTTTGCAAGGGATGCCGCCGCGCGAACCCCGCGTTGACCAGGCCGCCGGAGGACTGCATGACGTGCACCGGGACGTGCAGGCCCTTCTCGGTGAACCGCGCTTCGATGCGGTCGAGATAGCGGTGCACCGACGGGCCGGTGTAGGCCTCGAGCACCGCGGTCGACGTCCGCTCGTACTCCCGCCATTCCGGCGCGACCTCGTGGGAGAGCACGACCAGCGCGTCGTCGCCGAGTTCGTCCCGCAGGATCTCCCCGGCGCGGCGCTCGTGCCCGGAATCCAGGTAGGAGAACAGGAAACACACGGCGACGGCCTCGAAACCCTCTTCGCGCACGCGTTTCGCGACCAGCCGCACGGCGTCCTCGTCGAGCGGTTCGAGCTCCGCGCCGGTGGCGTCGAGCCGTCCGGCGACCTCCGCGACCGCTTCCGGGCCGACGAGCGGGGCGGGCTTGCGGTAATGCAGGTCGAACAGCCGGTTCCGGTTGCCGCGCGCGATCCGGTAGACGTCGCCGATCCCCTTCGTGGTCAGGATCAGCACCTTCGCGCCGCGCCGTTCGAGCAGCGCGTTCAGGCCTTGCGTGGTGCCGTGCACGAAGAACTCGACCTCCGCGAACGGCAGGTCGAACCCTTCCAGCGCGCCGAAAACGCCGCGCGCGAGGTCGTCGGGGGTGGTGAGCACCTTGCCCGCGCGCAGCCGCTGCGTCGCGCCGTCGTGGACGACCACGTCGGTGAAGGTGCCGCCGATGTCCATGGCGACCCGGTAGGTCATGGGAACTCCTTGTCGGATAAGGGAAATCAGGTGAGCGCGCGACCCTCGGTCTCGGGCAGCGGAAGGACGGCGAGCAGCGCCACGACGAGGAAGGCGACGATCGACGCGACGGTCAGCGACGACGCCACCCCGTGGTCCATCATCGCGCCGATCACCGGCACCGAAACGGTGTTCGCCAGCAGGATCGCCGAGGTGGACCAGGAGTAGCCGACGCCGCGCAGCCCGGTCGGCAGCACCTCGGCCGACCAGGTGTTCCAGATGCCCCAGGCACCGAGCGAGAAGAACGCGAGGATCAGGTTGCCCGCGTACAGCTGCGTGGAACCGGTGGCGAGGCCGAACAGCACCCCGCCGATCGCCGAGGCCAGCGCGAAGAGCAGGAAGATCCGCTTGCGCCCGTGCCGTCGGGTCAGCCACGCGGCGAGCAGGTAGCCGGGCACGGACACCACCTGCGTCACCGCGACGAACCACAGCGCGCCGGACACGCTCAGCCCTCGGTTCTGCAGCAGGACCGGCAGCCAGGTCTGCAAACCCCAATAACCCCAGCTGAAGGTGAACGACGTGAGCAGCATCGGCAGGAACCGGCGGCGCACCGGCGAACGGAACAGGTTGCGCACCGCGCCCGCCTTGCGGTCGGCGTCCTCGACAGAAAACCTTGTGTCGGCGGGGATTTCCGCACCGAGACCGCGCAAGACCGCGGCGGCCTCTGCGTGCCGCCCGCGCCGCGCGAGCCAGTACGGCGATTCGGGCACCCAGCGCAGCACGGCGAACGCCCACAGCCCGGCGAGCGCGGCGAC
Organism: Amycolatopsis sp. Poz14; assembly: GCF_006704225.1. NCBI lineage: Bacteria > Bacillati > Actinomycetota > Actinomycetes > Pseudonocardiales > Pseudonocardiaceae > Amycolatopsis > Amycolatopsis sp. Poz14. The sequence continues at coordinate 5,077,986 of NZ_JACLHD010000001.1, read as the reverse complement.
AACGGCGACCGCACGCCAGCTGATCGTGCCGAGCGACTGGCTCACGCCGATGCACAGCAGCGTGCCGATCGGAAACCCGATGCTGAGCGCGACCGCGCCTTGGCCGCGGCGAGCGGTCGGCAGCAGTTCGAGGAAGTACGGGAACGTGACCGCGTAAACCCCGCCGAACGCGACGCCGGACAGGAACCGCAGCACGACGAACGGCCAGAACGCCGGCGAAAGTCCCGCCGCCAGCGCGAGGACCGCGTAAATCAGCAGGCTCGCGACCGTCACGCGGCGGCGGCCGAGCCGGTCGATCAGCCCGCCCCACAGCAGCGCGCCGGGCACCATGCCGAACGCGACCGCGGACAGGGCCCAGCCCAGTTTCGTGTTGTCCACGCCGAATTCGCCCGCGATCCCGTTCGAGACGTAGACCAGCCCGACCTGTTCCCAAGCCTCGACGACGAACGCGAAGAACAGCACCGATCCGGCGAGCCAATGCCGTCGGGTCAGCCCCATCCCGGTGCAGACGTCGCCGACGGTCGGCGCGGCGGCGGTGGGCGGGGCGGGCTCGTGCGGGGCGGCCATGGCGCCTCCTATCATCATCAAAACGTTTTGATGAGCTTTCGCGGCATCAAACCCGCGCGCCGGTGCGGTGTCAAGCCCTCCTGGGCCGGCCGGTGGGCGATACTGGGCCGTCCGGAGGCAGCGCGAAGGGGAACGACGGTGGAGACCGAGGGCGGCAAACGGCCGGTGACGATCCGGGAGGTCGCCGAGCGCGCCGGGGTTTCGATCAGCACGGTTTCGCACGCGCTTTCCGGGCGCAGGCCCATTTCCGCGGCGACCAAGGCGCGGGTGCGGGAGGCCGCGGCGGAGCTGGGCTACGACCCGAACCCGAACGCGCGCTCGCTGCGCACCGGCCGGTCCGGGCTGGTCGGGCTCATCCTGCGGCCGCGCTACGCGGTGGCCGGCACGCCCGACCGCGCCGAGACGTTCAACCGGCTCGTCGGCTCGATCGCGACCGAGATGCTGCGGCACAAGACCGGCCTGATCCACGTCCCCGACCTCCACGACCCGGCGGTGGCGAGCGTGCCGATGGACGGCTGCATCGTGGCCCACCCCTACGGCGGCGACACCGCACTGGCCGAACTGCTCGGCCGCGGCCTGCCGGTGGTGACCGTCGAGGAGGACCCGGAGCAACCGGACCTGCCGTGGGCGGTGCGGCTGGACTACCCGCCGGTGGTCGAGGCGCTGCTGGACCACCTCTACGACCAGGGCGCGCGTGACGTGCTGCTGCTGTCGGGCACCGAGGACAACGCCTGGAACCGGCGGCCGCGCGAAACCTATCTCGCGTGGTGCAAACGGCGCGCACTGCCGCCGCGGACCGCCTTGCTCAGCGAGGGCTTGACTCCCGGGGACGTGCCCGAACTGGTGCAGCCCTTACTGTCCGGCCCGGACCGGCCGGACGCGATCGTGGTCGCGACCAGCGATTTCGCCCCGCTCATCGCCGACGCCGCGGCCGCACAGGGCCTGCGCATCCCGGACGATCTGCTGCTCGCCGCGCTGACCGACAGCGAACACGCCCGCACGAGCGCGCCGCCGATCACCGCGATGGACCTGACGCACGAAGCTTTGGCCGAACGCGCGGTCGACCTGATGCTGGCGCGGCTGTCGGGCGCCGAAACGCCTGCGGGGCCGGTGTTCCTGACTCCGGAACTGCGGCTTCGGGGGTCGACTCGGCGCGAGGGCTGACTCCCGACGGGATGCACCGCGCTTTTCGCCGTGCGTCCAGCACTCGCGAGCTTGGCGGCCGCCCGTTCCCGCTGCCGGGATGAGCCGCGCTTTCGCCGCACCTCCAACACGCGCGAACCCGGCGGCCGCCCGTTTCCGCCGCCGGGATGAGCCGCGCTTTCCCCGGTGCGTCCAGCACTCGCCAGGTCGAGCCCGGCGGCCGCCAGTTCCCACCGCCGTTTTCGCAGCACCTCCAACACGCGCGAGCCCAGCGGCCGCCCGTTCCCGCCGCCGAGATGAGCCGCGCTTCCCCAGGCGCGTCCAGCACTTGCCAGGTCGAACCTGGCAGCCGCCAGTTCCCACCGCCGCTTTTCGCAGCACCTCCAACACTCGCCAGGTCGAGCCTGGCGGCCGCCTTCCCGCTGCCGGTCCGGGACCGCGCGCACCCCATCAGCCGCAGCCGCCCCCCACGGCGAACCGCGCCAGCCCAACGCTGTTCCCCGCCAAGCCAGTACTTGCCTAAGAGGAAAGTGACGGGGTACTTTCTCCTCAAGCAAGTACTCTCGGACAGACAAGGAGGCGGCCATGGCTGAGCAACCCTCCCCGGAAGAGGCGGCCCGCGCGTTGCGGGACGTCGACCACCGCAGGGACCAGGCACTGGACGAACTGCACGGCGCGAAGTGGGTGGACGTCGTCTTCGCGCTCGTCGTCTTCCTGTATCTGGCTTCGGCGGACTTCCTGCCCAGCGCAGCCGGGTGGAAGGGCCTCGTCCTGGCCGTGCTCGTCGTGGGCTACGTGCTGATGCTGCGCACCCGCCGAGGTGCGGCGGTGCTGGGTCACCGCGTGCGAGTGGACAAGTCCGCGATCCGGCCGAGGTTCGCCATCGCGCTCGTCTTCGTCCTCGTGTGCGTGGCGGCGGCCGTCGCGCTGGCGCTGCTGCACATACAGATCCCTTACGGGAACACAATCCTGGGCGCAGTACTGGCGATCGCGCTGATCGGGTTCGGACAGCACTTGCGGCGAGGGTTGGCCGCGCTGATCCGGCGCAGCCGTTCGGGAGGCGCGCCGCATGGCCATGCCTGATCTGGATCCGCTCCTGCTCGACCCCACCCGGCTGTCCATCGCGGCGTTGCTGTCCGGGACCGAGTGGGCGGAGTTCAGCTGGGTCCGCGACTCGGCCGGGCTGTCGGATTCCGCGCTGTCCAAGCAGATCGCGAACCTGGCCAACGCCGGATACGTCGAAGTCAAAAAGGGGTACGTGGGCAAACGTCCGCGAACTTGGCTCAACCTCAGCGGTTCCGGGCACCAGGCGCTGCGTGCGCACATCGCGGCACTGAATCAGATCGTCGAGCAGTCGCAGCGGGTGGAACGCCGCAGCTGAGTCTGCCCGAAGTGTCCACTGTGGAGTAAATGGCCGATCGCGGCGACCTGCTGGCCACCGCGATCGGCCGTCCGGCTAGTCGACCGGCGTGACCTCGGCCATTTCCGACCAGGCCGCACCGTCGAGGTTCTGGTAGTTGATCTCGGGCTTCTTCGCGACGACCGTCGACATGAACGGGAAGAACTCCTGCGCGTGCTGGGTCGCGACGTGCGCGTCCCCGGCGGCGCTGTCGGCGAAGACCTCGACCATGACGAACTCGTTCTCGTCGCCGCCGTTCTGGTAGTAGTCGAACGAGACGTTGCCCGGTTCGCTCCGCACGTTCGCGGTGTAGCGCTCGATGCCTTCCAGCCACTCGGCTCGCTTCTCGGGACGGATCTGTGCTTTGAGGACGATCAAGATCATGCCCCGAGTATCGCAAGCGACCGGCTACCCAGCGACCGCTGCGGCGCGAATCACCCGTGCCCCGGCCAAAGCCGTCACCAGCAGCACCACTCCTCCCCCGAACACCGCGCTCGCCAGGAACGGCCAGACGCTGAACGCGGCCGCCGGACCGCCCGTCTTGACGATCGAGAACGGCAGCACGCACAGCACCGAACCCACGACCGCGACGACGATCGCCAGCACGGCCGCGGCGGCGGTTTCGCGCAGGAGCATGCCGCGGACCTGCCGGACGGTCGAGCCGATCAGCGACAGCGTCGCGAACTCGGTCCGCCGGTCGCCGATCGCTGCCACCAGGTTGTTGGTCAGCGCGATCGCCATGAACAGCGAAATCAGGACGACCACCAGGTAGTTGATCGACGCCAGCACCTCGGCGGTGCTGCCCGGGACGCTGTGCTGGTTTTCGATGCCCTGCATGGCGAGCGTGCCCGCGGAAACGCCGACCAGCAGGGTCAGGAAAGTGACGATCGGACGGGCGCGTTCCGGAGCCGCGCGCAGGTTCACGCCCGCCAGGTGCGACTCGGCGTTCTTCGCCCCGCGCGAAAGCCGGCCGACGATCCGGTTGGCCGCGGCGATCAGTTCCGGGGCAAGAATCGCGAACCCGATCGAGCAAAGCACTACGGCCGGACCTGTCAGGCCGGTGGTCGCGATGCTGTCGGCAGGCAGGGCGAGCACCGCGCTTGCCGAGCCGAAACCCGCTGCCAGCAACACCATTGCGGAGATCCGCCGCGGCCGCGCCGACCTGGCCCGGCGCGGGCCGGACGACGCCTCTTCCACCGGGCTCCGCCGAGCCGGGCCGCGGCTGCCGATCCACGCGGCGAGAACTCCGGCCAGCAGCACCACCGCGACGCCGAGCAGCGGCAGCCCGATGCCGGGTGCGTACGACGTACGCGGCGAGGTGAGCCCGGTCGACCGCACGCCGGTCAGCAGCAGGAGCCCGAGCAGGTAGCCGAGCCCCAGTCCGGGCAGCGCGGCCACGGCGGTGATCGCGAGGGTTTCCATCGAAACGAGCACGCGGATCTGCCGCGGCGCCGCACCGATCAGCCGCAATCCGCCGATCTCGCCGGACCGCCCGACGAGCGTGACGCCGATCGTCGACACCATCGCGAACACGACGATCGCCACCACCCAGCCGCCGAGGATCAGCGGGAACTGGGTGAGGAAGCCCCGATCGGCAGCGGCGGTGCCGCCGGAGAGGCCGGTTCCGAGCAGGGCGGTCATCGCGACCACGAGCGCCATCCCGACGAGCGCGACCAGACCGGTGGCCACCGCGGCGGCCCGATGGTGGCCGAAGAGCCGTAGAGCCAGTCTCAGCATGTCAATCCCCCTTCGATCTTGCTGTGGTCACCGGACATTCGCGCCGGATCACCGAGCACCCACGGCATTCGCGGCTCGCTCCGCGGACTCGACCAGCACCGCCATCCGGTTCGCCACCGCCGCCGCGGTGGGCCGGGCCAGCTGGTCGACCACCAGGCCGTCGGCCAGGAACAGGACCGCGTCGGCATAAGACGCGGCCACCGGGTCGTGCGTCACCATCACGATCGTCTGTCCCCGGTCCGCCAGATGCCGCAGCAGGCCCAGTACTTCCCGCGCGCTGCGGATGTCCAGCGCGCCGGTCGGTTCGTCGGCGAACACCACCTCCGGGTCCGTCACCAGCGCCCGGGCCACGGCCACCCGTTGCTGCTGGCCGCCGGAAAGCTGTCCCGGCCGGTGTCCCCCGCGCTGCGCGAGGCCGACCTGCGCCAGCAACGCCGCAGTGCGCTGCGGGTCCGGAGCACGGCCGTCCAACCGCAGCGGCAGTTCGATGTTCTCCTCCGCGGTCAGCGCGGGCAGCAGGTTGAACTGCTGGAACACGAAACCGATCCGCTGACGGCGCAGTTCCGCCAGCCGTGGTTCATCCAAAGTGGACAGATCCGTGCCGTCCAGTTCGACGGTCCCCTCGGTCGGGGTGCGCAGACCAGCCGCACAGTGCAGCAACGTGGTTTTCCCTGAGCCCGACGGGCCCATGATCGCGGCGAAAGCACCGCGCGGAACGTCCAGGTCCACGCCCCGCAGTGCGCCGACCGGGCCGCCTTCGCCGTCGAAGCGGCAGCGCAGCCGCCGGATGCGGATCGCGGGTGCGGTCATCTCGAGTCCTCCCAGAGTTATGAACGATCGTTTAAAACGAACGTTTACCTGATACGGTAGCACGCGTGGGACACCGCGAGAACCTGATCACCGCCGCCCGGGAATGCCTCCTCAAGGCCGGTTACGCGCGCACTACGGTGCGCGACCTCGTCGCCGCCTCCGGGGCGAACCAGGCGTCGATCAACTACCACTTCGGGTCGAAAGAACAGCTGCTCACGCAGGCGCTGCAGGACCTCAACGCGGAGTGGGGCGAGCTGCTGTTCGCCGTCCTCTCCGATCCGGACGACGAGAAAGCCGGGCCGGAGCGGCGCTGGGCGCGGATCATCGAGTCCATTCAGGAGCACCGCGAACTGTGGTTCGTGAACTTCGAGAGCGTCAGCTACTTACAGCACGACGAAACGATCCGGAAGATCAACGCGGAGGGCCAGCAACAGGCGCGCGTCTCGCTCGCGAAGGCCTTCGGCGACCTCGGACCGGACGCCGACCCGAAGGACGTCCACGCGATCGGCGCGCACTACTACTCGCTGCTCGTCGGGACCGCGCTGCAGTGGCTGACCGATCCGGAGAACGCTCCCTCGGCGGCAGACGTCGTCCGCGCCGACTGGCGATCGCTCTAACCCGGAGCAAGCGCGGGCCTCGTCAACGACCGGCAAGGTGAACAACCCGAACTGACCGAGGAAATCCCGCCGTCCGCAGCCGAGTTCGCCCCGCGCGGAGCCGCGGCCGACCGTCGCGCCGCCACACCGGCACATCACGCTGACGTCACGGATCCCCGGCCCCCGCGGCTGCTCCGTTGACACGTCAGCCATCCGGGTGACATGATTCCGCCACCGCTTGGAAACGTTTCCAAACCATCCAGAGCGTAGCTTGGAAACGTTTCCAACAGCGGTTTCCGCCGCTGTTGCTGTGTCCGACTGGGAGGGACGATGACGTCAACCCGAGCCACGCTGATCCAGGTGGCCGAGCGCGCCGGCGTGTCGCTGGCTTCGACCTCGCGCGCGCTGCACGGGTCCGGCGCGAGCAAGGCGATGGTCGAGCGCGTGCGGGCCGCCGCGGCGGAGCTCGGGTACAGCGCGGACGCGATCGGGCGGTCGTTGCGGCTGAAGAAGACCTCGCAGATCGCGTTCGCGGTGGCGGACATCGGCAACCCGGTCTACGTCGAGATCATGCGCGGCATCCACGAAGTCCTGGCACCGCACGGGTACCGGGTCGTGGTGATGTCCACCGGGGACACCGCGGCGTCGACCGCCGAGCTCATGCACAGCCTGCACGGCGGGTTCGTCGACGGGATGATCGTGATCCCGCTGCGCACCGACGACGAGCTGATCGAGCAGATCGGCCGGGCCCCGGTGCCGGTCGTGGTGATCGGCCGGGCGATGAGCGACCGCGGGATCAGTTCGGTCTCCACCGATTCCGCGGCCGGGATCGGCGCGGCGGTGCAGCACGTGGTTTCGCTGGGCCGTCGCCGGATCGGGTTCCTCAACGGGCCGCTCGACACCACGCCGGGCTCCTCGCGCCAGCGCGGATTCGACGAGGCAGTGTCCGCAAAGGACTTCTCCGCGCAGACGGACGTCGAGGTCGCCGCCGATTTCACTGTCGCGGCGGGGATCGAGGCGGCGCGGAAGCTGCTCGACCGTCCACAACGGCCGGACGCGATCGTCGCCGCCAACGACCTGCTCGCCATCGGAGCCATCCGCGCCGCCCACGAACTCGGGCTCAGCATCCCGCGCGACGTCGCCGTCACCGGGATGGACGACACCGAGCTCGGGCAGGTTTTCCTGCCCCGGCTGACCAGCGTGTCCCTCGGTTCGGCCGAGCGCGGGCGCGCCGCCGCCCGGCTCATGCTCGGGCTCACCGACGACGCGGAGGCTCCGGCGCAGCAGATCTCGGTCGGGACCGAGCTGTTCGTCCGGGAGTCCACCCGGGAATCCACTCCGGACCAGACCGCGGAGGACGCAGAATGACCACCGCGACGCAGCCGCGGGTCGCCCCCGCTCCCCCGCCGCGCCCGAAGAAGACCACCCAGGCCCGCACCCGCCGGCGCGAGGCGATCGCGCTGGTGATGCCGTCGCTGATCCCGATCCTGGTGCTGTCGGTGGCCCCGCTGGTGATCGGCATCGTGCTCGCCTTCACCGACACCCGCCTGGTGCGGCATCCGGACTTCGGCTTCGCCGGGATCGACAACTTCGTCCGCCTCGGCGGGAACTCGCTGTTCTGGGACTCGCTCCGGATCGGTCTGATTTGGACGGTCGGAGTGACCGTCCTGCAGCTGGCCGCCGCGATGGGTCTCGCACTGCTGCTCAATTCCGGCCTCAAGCTCCAGGGCCTCACGCGGGTGCTCGCGCTCATTCCGTGGGCGATGCCGCCGGTGGTCGTCGCGATCATGTGGCAAATGATTTACTCGGCCAACGGCGGTCCGCTCAACGCGTTCCTCGGCAGCATCGGATTGCCGGACGGAATCAACTGGCTCGGCGATTTCAACACCGCCCTGCCCGCGGTGATCGTGGTCGGCGTCTGGGTCGGCATGCCGCAGACCACCGTGACGCTTCTCGCTGGCCTGCAACAGATCCCGGCTGAACTGCACGAGGCGGCAGCGGTGGACGGAGCCGGGGCGTGGCGGCGGTTCACCGCGGTGACCTGGCCGAGCATGCGCCCGATCGTCAGTTCGATCACTTCCCTCAATTTTATCTGGAATTTCAATTCCTTCTCGCTCGTTTACGTGCTCACCGCGGGCGGCCCGGGCGGAAAAACCATGGTTCCGGTGCTGTTCGTTTACCTCGAAGCGTTCAAGAACCGCGAAATCGGCTACGCCGCCGCGATGGGGCTGGTCCTCGTGATCGTGGTCGTCGCGCTGCTCGCGATCTACCTGCGGTCGCAGTTCCGCGGCGACCGCCCGGAAAGGGGGCGGTGATCCATGCGCTGGTCCGTGCGCCCCGCGCAGTACCTGGCTCTCGTGCTGTACCTGCTGTTCCTCGGTTTTCCGCTGCTGTGGCTGATTTCCGCGTCGGTGAAGTCGTCGGCGGAGCTGAACTCGCTGTCGGTCAACCTGATCCCGAGCGAATGGCATTGGGACAACTACGGCGAGGCGCTCTCCCGCCAGGGCCTGCTGCATTCTGCGTTCAACAGCCTGCTGGTCGCGCTGGCCAGCACGGTACTCGCGATCCTGATCTCGGTGCCCGCGGCCTACGTGCTGGCGCGGCTCAAGGGCAAGCTGCGCGTCGCGGGCGTCACCTGGATCCTGGTCAGCCAGGTGTTCCCGGTGGTGCTGGTGATCCTGCCGCTGTTCCTCGTGCTGCGGACGCTCGGCCTCGCCGACAGCCTCGTCGGGCTGACGCTCGTGCACACCACCTACATCCTCCCGTTCGCGCTGTGGATGCTGCAGGGCTACGTCGCGGCGATCCCGGTGGAACTCGAGGAGGCCGGGGCGATGGACGGCGCGAACCGGTTCACCGTGCTGCGCACCATCGTGTTCCCGCTGCTGGCCCCCGGCGTGGTCGCGACGGCGATGTTCAGCTTCGTGTCGTCGTGGAACGAGTTCTTCTTCGCGCTGGTGCTGTTGCAGTCGCCGGAGAACTACACGCTGCCGATCACGCTGACCATGTTCATCGGCGGCGAGGGCAAGGTCGCCCTCGGTCCGCTGGCCGCGGGCGCGGTGCTCGCGGCGATCCCGAGCATCGCCTTCTTCAGCCTGCTGCGGAAGCGGCTCACCGGCGGCCTCATGGCCGGGGCGGTGAAGGGATGAGCCCCAACCCCATCGGAAACAGTTCGAAAGGTCGGTCGATGAAGACACGACGCGCGGCAGTCGCCGCCAGCCTCGCCCTCACCAGCCTGCTCGCCGCCGCGTGCGGCGGCAGCGGCGGGGACAGCGGGGACGGCGGCCCGGTCACCCTCACGTTCCAGTCCCTGTCGGACCAGCCCGCCGCGATCGCCGCCACGAACAAGATCGTCGGGGCGTGGAACCAGGCGCATCCGGACACGCAGGTGAAGGTCGTCCAGGCCGGCTGGGACAGCGCCTACGACAAGCTGATCACCCAGTTCAACGCGGGCACCGCGCCGGACATCGTGCACTACGAGGCGGCCGGGATCGGCCCGTTCGCGACCGACGGCTACCTCGCCGACCTCTCCCCGTATCTGTCCGAGCAGAAGCGCGCGGACATCCCGAAGGGCGTGCTCGACTCGGTGACGGTCGACGGCAAGGTCGTCGCCTACCCGACCGAGCTGCAGTCCTATGTGGTCTTCGCGAACAAGAAGCTGCTGGAGCAGTCCGGCGCGCAGCTCCCGACCGGCGAGACGATGACCTGGGACCAGCTGCGCCAGATGGCCAAGACCGCCACGAAGGACGGCAAGTACGGCCTGGGCTGGGGCCTGTCGAGCCCGACCGCGACGTTCGTGGCGATGGCCCCGGCGTTCGGCGGCAAGTACTTCGAGGGCACCGGCGACCAGGCGCAGATCACCGTCGGCCAGGGCGAAATGGCGCTGCCGCAGCTGGTGCACGACATGAACGCGACGGACCACTCGATCCTGCCGGTGACGCTGACCCAGTCCGGCGGCAAGGCGCTGGCCCCGTTCTACGCGGGCCAGGTCGCGATGACCGTCCAGGGCTCCTACCAGGCGGCGAACATCGAGAAGGACGCGCCGAAGGACCTCGACTGGGTCGCGCTGCCGCCGATCGCGGGTCCGGCCGGACCGGCGCAGGCGGCGAACCCGCAGACGCTGTCGGTCAACAAGGACTCGAAGCACGTCGAGCAGGCCGCGAAGTTCCTGGACTTCTTCACCAGCACCGAGAACCTCGCCGCGCTCAACGAGGCCGACACGCTGATCCCGGCGAGCAACTCCGCTCGCGAAGCGCTGGACAAGAAGCTCGGCGCCAAGAAGGGCTGGAGCACCATCCTGGCCTCGGGCAAGTACCTGACCTCGGCGCCGTATCTGTTCGCCGGCAAGTACGCGCAGTGGAAGGACACTGTCGCGACGCCCGCCTACCAGCGCTTCCTGGCGAACCAGATCGACGCGAACACGCTGGCGCAGCAGCTGAAGGACGGCTGGAAGAGCGTCGGCAAGTGACCGCCGCGCCGGGGCCGGGCGCTTGCTCCGGTCCCGGCGCGCACGACAGGCGCGGGCCGCATGCCCGTGCCGGGGAATGAAGGGACAAGCCGGTGACCTGGCTGGAGGACCGCGCGGTGGCAGTGATCACCGGCGCGGCAGTGGGGGACGCGCTCGGCGGCGCGACCGAAGGGTGGACGCCCGAGCAGATCGAGGAGCGCCACGGCGGCCGGGTGACCGGGATCGTCCCGCCGTGGTACCCGAACTGGCGGGACGCCCGCCCGATCGCGCCGTACCACAAGGGCGACGGGCACATCACCGACGACACCTTGATGACCCGCGCGATCGTGGAGGTGTACGCGAAACGTCGCGCGCACCTCGACGCGTACTCGATGGCCGAGGACCTGGTGCCGCTGATGATCGGCGAACCGCGCTGGGTGCCGGAGCTGGAGTCGACGGCGCTGTTGCTGCAGCGGGTTTTCCTCGCCGAGAAGTGGATCGTCGCGAAGCTGCATTACGGGCATGTGGACCCGCGTGAGGCGGGCGTCGGCAACATCGTGAACTGCGGTGCGGCGATGTACATCGCACCGGTCGGGGTGGTGAACCCGGGTGATCCGCAGGCCGCGTACGCCGAGGCGATCGACCTGACCGCGCCGCACCAGTCGAGCTACGGGCGGGAGGCCGCCGGGGTGCTGGCCGCGATGGTCGCCGCCTCGGTCGCGCCGGGTGCCTCGATCGACGACGTCGTGCAGGCTGCGCTCGCGGTGTCGCACGACGGGACGTTGGCGGCGATGCGGGCGGTGGTCGATGCCTTCCAGGGGTGGAACGCCGCGCCCAAGACCGACGACGAAGAGCGTGCGCTCGCGCGGAAGATCCGCGAGGTGGTCGCGCCGTTCGATTCGGTCGGGCCGGAGTACCGGCAGATGTCGATGGACGCGCGGCGGCCGTCGCGGACCAAGGCGATCGAGGAATTGCCCGCCGCGCTGGGGTTTGTGCTGGGCCATCAGGGCGATTACCGCGGTGCGGTGCTGGCTTCGGTGAACTACGGCCGGGACGCCGATTCGATCGCGTCGATGGCGGGTGCGCTCTGCGCCGGTCTCGGCGGGGCGGCCTCGGTGCCGGACGAGTGGATCGACCCGATCGGCGAGGCCAGCAAGATGGACCTGCGCGAGACCGGGCGGCTGCTCGCTTCGGCCGCGGCGGACATCGTCAAGGCCGACCGCGCGCGGGTCCAGGCGCGGCTCGCCGCTCTCGACGCGCTGGCCGCGGCATGAGGCTGACCTGGGCGCAGCCCGAAGACCTGCTCGCGCACGAGTTCGTCCAGTCCACTGTGGAGGGCAAGGACGTGACCTCGGTGCGGGAGCGCTGGATCGCCGCCGGCGGTGATCCGGTGCCCGCGGTGAGCGGGGCAGGACCGCGGCCGGCGCCCCCAGCGTTGCGGGCGCTGGCCCGGACGCTGCTGGACGAACTGGCCGCGCTCCCCTGCCCGCCCGCGCCGCACGAGCCGGACGGATGGGACGAGATCGTGGCGCTGCTCCCGCCCGCGCCGGTGCTCCCGGCCCCCGCCGCGGACCGCGCGCTCGGCGCGTGGACCGGCCGGGCGGCGGGATGCCTGCTCGGCAAGCCGGTGGAGAAGATCCCGCGAGAGGGCATCGAGGAGATCCTGCGCGCGACCGGACGCTGGCCGCTGGACCGCTGGTTCACCGCGGTCGGCCTGCCGGACGACGTTGCGGCGCGGTGGCCGTGGAACCGGCGGTCCGCGCCGACTTCGCTGGAGGAGAACATCTCCGGGATGCCGGAGGACGACGACCTCAACTACCCGATCCTCGCGCTCACGCTGCTGGAACGGCACGGCCGCGAGTTCACCGCGGACGACGTCGCGCAGCTCTGGCTGGAGCAGCTTCCGGCCGGGCGGGTGTTCACCGCCGAGCGCGCCGCGTACCGGAATCTGCTGGACGCGCGACCGGTGCCGGAGACCGCGACGCACCTCAACCCGTTCCGCGAGTGGATCGGCGCGTTGATCCGGACCGACGTCTTCGGCTGGGTCTCCCCCGGCGACGTCCGCGGTGCCGCGCGGCTCGCGTGGGCGGACGCGCGGCTCAGCCATACCCGGAACGGCATTTACGGCGCGATGTGGGCGGCTGCGCTCGCGTCGGCGGCGATGGTGTGCGACTCCGTCCACAGTGTCCTCGATGCGGCGGAAACCGTTCTGCCGCCGGACAGTCGGCTGGCCGAAGCGGTGCGGTTCGGGCGAGAAGCCGCGGCTTACGACGACGGGCTGGACCGGTTGCATGCCCGGTACGGCGGCCTGCACTGGGTGCACGTGCTGAACAACGCGGCGGTGATCGCGTACGCGCTGGCCTGCGGCGATGGCGACTTTGGGCAGAGCATCTCGCTCGCCGTCACGGCTGGATGGGACACGGATTCCGCGGCCGCGACGGTCGGCGGCGTGGTCGGTGCGCTGGTGGGGCTCGACGGGATCGGCGAGCAGTGGACGAAGCCGCTCGACAACCGGATCGCGACGTCGTTGCCCGGCGGCGAGCAGCGGATCACCGACCTCGCGGCACGAACGGCCGGGGTGCCGAGATGACTGGGCGAGTGGTGGTGGTCGGGTCGGCGAATGTCGATCTGGTGGTCGACGTTCCGCGGCATCCGGGCGCGGGCGAGACCGTCCTCGGCGGCGATTTGCGGCGCAGTCCGGGTGGCAAGGGAGCCAATCAGGCAGTCGCCGCTTCGCTCGCCGGTGGCGCGGAGACGACCTTCCTCGGCGCGTTCGGGCCGGACGACGGCGCGGACTTTCTGCTGGCGTCATTGACGGACGCCGGGGTACGGACGGACCTGGTGTCGCGAGTGGACAGTGCGACCGGGACCGCGTTCATCATGGTCTCGCCGGACGGCGAGAACTCCATTGTGGTCGCGCCCGGGGCCAACTCGCGGCTCTCGCTTGCCGGGCAGCAGTTGGAGCGGATCGCCGCGGCGGACGTCGTGCTCGCGCAACTGGAGATTCCGATCGAAGCCGTGACCGCTGCCGCCGCGGCCCGGCGAGCTGGCGCCCGGATGGTGCTCAACGCCGCGCCGTCCCGGCCGCTGCCGGATCTCGACCTCGACGTGCTGGTGGTCAACGAGCACGAGGCGGCCGACCTGGCGGGTGCGTCCGGTGCGCCAGAGGAATTGGCCCGGATGCTGCAACAGCGCGCACCCGCCGTGGTGATCACGCTCGGCGCGGCCGGTTGTGTTGTCGCTGAGCAGGACATCGTGCACCTGCCCGGCTTCCGAGTGTCCCCGGTGGACACCACCGGTGCCGGGGACACGTTCTGCGGCGTGCTCGCGGCGGCGCTCGCCGAGGGGCGTCCGCTCCGCGAAGCCGCCGAACGCGCCGGGGCCGCCGCAGCGCTCGCCGTCACCCGGCCCGGCGCGCAATCCGCTGTCCCGACCGTCGCAGAGGTCGCCGAGTTCGCGGCCGGAGGAAACGCCCGATGACCTACGTGTTCGACCCGCTCGTCCCGCGCCCGATCGACCGGCCGACCGAGGTCCCGCTCGGCGCGCCGCTCTCCCCCGAGCAGCTCGCGGCGCTGGACGAGGCCAAGATCTTCGTCGGCCCGGCGGATCCCGCCGACCGGCCGGAATGGCGGGCCCGGCTGCGGCAGTGGCGTGCCGACGCGCACGAGCGGCACAGCTACCACGGCCGCGCCTACGACCGGCCGGAAGCCGCGTGGGCCGCCGGATGCCACACGGTCGCGCAGGTATGGCTGTGGGACGAGTTGCTGTATTCGTTCGAGGAGCACCGGTTCACGCCGGAGCGGTTCCTCGCCGACGCGCACCAGCGGTTCGGCGGCCTCGACGCTGTCGTGCTGTGGCACGCGTACCCGGTGATAGGCCTCGACGACCGCAACCAGTGGGATTTCTACCGCGACGTGCCCGGTCTCCGCGAACTGGTCGAGACGTTCCATTCGGCAGGCATGCGGGTGTTCGTGGACTACAACCCGTGGGACGTCGGCACGCGCCGCGGCGAGGACGACGCCGTGGAACTGTCCGCGGTGCTGGCCGATTTCGGCGCGGACGGCGTCTTCCTGGACACTTTGAAGAAGGCTGACCCCGCGCTGGTCGAGCAGCTCGAACGCGCGCGGCCCGGGGTCGTGCTGGAGGGCGAATCGAAGCTGCCGGTCGAGCGGATCGAGGACCATTCGGCGTCGTGGGCGCAGTTCTTCGCCGATTCGCCGGTCCCGGGCGTGCTGCGTTCGCACTGGTACGAGCGGCGGCACATGCAGCACCACGTGCGGCGATGGCACCGCGACCACACCGAGGAGCTGCAGTCGGCGTGGCTGAACGGCGTCGGCGTGATGGTGTGGGAAGTCGTGTTCGGCGTGTGGGTCGGATGGTCACAGCGGGACGCAGCGACGGTGCGCCGGATGGTGTCTGTGCAGCGTGCGGCGGGTGAACTGCTGCGCGAGGGCGAGTGGACGCCGCTGGCGCCGCTGACGCCCGAGGCCGAAGCCGCCGGGGTTTACGCGTCGCGCTGGGAACTCGGCGACTGGACACTGTGGACGGTGGTGAACCGCTCCGACTCGGACTATCTCGGGTCTGTTGTGGACGGTCCGGTCATCGATCTGTTCGCCGACGGACGCGTGCCCGCGCGCGGCATTTCGGCGTTGCTGCGGGTCGCCGATGGCGCGGCGGAGCCCTCGTGGCTGTCTCAAGTGGCGACGCTCCCGCACGATCCGGACGCGCGTTTCCCGCATCGGCTCGCGTCGCGGGTCCAGCCGCAGCCGACGAACGGTACACCCGAGGACGACGCGGTCGTGGTGCCTGCCGGGCCGTATGTGCTGACGGTCCGGTACCGCGGCCGCGAGACCGGGATGTACCAGGGCGCGCCGTATGTGGACGAGTGGAAGCCGCTGCCGCCTCGGCTGCACGACGCCCGGACGCTGCAACGCGACGGTTCGCTGGCGTCGCCGGTCGCGGTCGCCGCTGCCGAGGTGACGAACGGCGAGTTCGCGAAATTCCTTGCCGCTACCGGGTATCAGCCGGTCGAGCCGCACCGGTTCCTCGCGCACTGGGCCGAGGGCCGTCCTCTCGCCCCGGACGAGCCGGTGACCTTTGTGGACCTCGACGACGCACGGGCGTATTGCGCGTGGCGCGGCGGCCGGTTGCCGACCGAGGACGAATGGCAGCTCGCCGGGGAGACCGGCGGGCTGCGGCGCGGCACGCCCGCGGTGTGGAACTGGACCGAAAGCGAACACTCCGACGGGAGGACCCGGTTCGTGATGCTCAAGGGCGGCAGCGATTACCGCGCCGAGGGTTCCGAGTGGTACGTCGAGGGCGGACGGCACGCGCCGGACTACAGCGTGAAGCTGCTGCTGCCCGGGTTGGGGCTGGCGCGCGGCGCGACCGTCGGCTTCCGCTGCGCATGGGACGTGCAGCGATGACCGTGTCGAGGGAAGCATCCGCCGGGGCGCTTGCCGGGCTGCGGGTGGTGGACGCGTCGACGTTGTTCGCCGGTCCGATGGCCGCGATGCACCTCGGCGACATGGGCGCTGAGGTGATCAAGGTCGAGCATCCGTCGCGACCGGACCCGTCGCGCACGCACGGGGTGGCCAAGGGCGACGTCAACCTGTGGTGGAAGACGTTGGGGCGCAACAAGCGCACCGTCACGGCGAACCTGAGCAGCGACGGCGGGCGCGAGGTGTTCCTGGCGCTCGCCGAGACCGCGGACGTGGTGATCGAGAACTTCCGGCCGGGCACGCTCGAACGCTGGGGGCTCGGCTACGAGGAGCTGTCCGCGCGCAACCCCGGGCTGGTTCTCGCGCGGGTGACCGGATTCGGCCAGTTCGGGCCGTACTCCCCGCGCCCCGGTTTCGGCACGCTCGCCGAGGCGATGAGCGGATTCGCCGCGGCCACCGGCGAACCGGACGGGCCGCCGACGCTGCCGCCGTTCGGGCTCGCCGACGGGGTCGCGTCGCTGGCCACCGCGTACGCGATCATGGTCGCGCTCGCCGGGCGGACCGCCAGCGGTCGCGGCCAGGTCGTGGACGTCGCGATCATCGAGCCGATTCTCGCCATGCTCGGACCGCAGATCACGCGATGGGACCAGCTCGGCACGGTCCAGCCGCGCACCGGCAACCGGTCCACGAACAACGCGCCGCGCAACACCTACCGCACGAGCGACGGGCAGTGGGTGGCGGTGTCGACGTCGGCGCAGTCGATCGCGGAACGCGTGGTGCGGCTGGTCGGCCGTCCGGAACTCGCGGACGAGCCGTGGTTCGCGACCGGCGCGGACCGGGCGGCGCACGCGGACGTGCTGGACGAGGCTGTCGGCGGCTGGATCGCGCAGCACACGCGGGACGAGGTCGTGGCGGCCTTCGAGGAAGCGCAGGCGGCGGTCGCGCCGATCTACGACGCGGCCGACATCGTCGCCGACCCGCAGTTTCGTGCGCTGGGCACGATCCACGAGATCGAGGACCCGGAACTGGGCACGACGTTGATGCAGGGGCCGCTGTTCCGGTTGTCGGACAACGACGGCGTCATCGGCTTCACCGGACGTCCGCACGGCGCGGACACCGACGAGGTGCTCGGTTCGCTGGGCTTCACGGCGTCGCGGATCGCCGAGCTTCGGGCGGAAGGAGCGGTATGACGCCCGCGCTGACCCTGCTCTACGTCCCCGCCGACCGACCCGACCGCGTCGCCAAAGCCCTCGCCTCGGACGCCGACGTCGTGCTGGTCGACCTCGAAGACGCCGTCGCTCCCGCGCAGAAGGACGCCGCACGGGACAACGCGATGCGGCTGTTGGCCGAGGTGCCCGCGTCGCGGCCGGTGCAGGTGCGGATCAACCACCCGGACACGCCGTGGCACGCGGCGGACGTGGCCGCGGTCGCCGCACTGCCGACATGGGTGGGCACGCGGCTGCCGAAGGTCGAGAGTTCGCTCGATGTCCGGTCGCACGCCGATGCCTTGCCGGGGCGGGAATTGCACCCGCTGATCGAGTCGGCGCTCGGGGTGGAGCGGGCGCTGGAGATCGCGCTCGCTTCCCCGCAGACGGCGTCGCTCGGGCTCGGCGAGGCGGATCTGCGGTCCGACCTGCGGCTCGCCGACGAAGCCGGGCTCACCTGGGCGCGCAGCCGGATCGTGAACGCCGCCCGCGCCGCGCGGCTGCCCCCGCCGGCGATGTCGGTGTACGCGAACGTCCGCGACCTCGACGGCTTGGCGGAAAGCTGCCGGGCCGGGCGCGCGCTAGGTTTCCGCGGCCGCACGGCGATACACCCGATGCAGCTGCTGACGATCCGCGCGGCTTTCCTGCCGACGGCGGAGGAGGTCGCGCGGGCGCGGGAGGTGCTGTCCCGAATGGACGGTGCCACTCAGGCCGGGGTGGGCGCGATCGCGCTCGCCGACGGGACGTTCCTGGACGTCGCGATGCGGGACCAGGCCCTCGCGGTGCTGGCGCTCGTCTCCGACTAGGCCTTGTCCGCGGAAACCAAGCGCAGCAACGGGTCGAAGCGGGCCGGGCCCTCGGTCGTCAGCTGCACCGGTTCCGCGACCGGCTGATATCCGGTCACGACGACGGTGTACTCGCCGGGGAACAGGTCCTCGACGGTGTAGTGGCCCGCCTCGTCTGTCACCGTGACGCGCTGGACCTGGCCCTTCGCGTCCAGCACCGCGACCTGCGCGCCCGGGAACGGACCCCGGACCGCGTGCACGGTGCCGGTGAGCCGGACCGACCGCGCCAGTTCGACATCCTCGCGCACCGGCTCGGCGCCAACCTGGACATGGCGAGCCACCGGCTCCCGGCCGCCTGCCTGGACCAGCAGCAGATACGAGCCCGCCGGAGCGTCCAGGGCGAACGTGTTGTCCGCGCCGGTGGTGGTGCGGCGTACTTCGTGGGTCTCCAGGGACGTCAACGAAACAGCCGCGGTTTCCGCGGGCGCGAGGCCGCTCACCGCACCGGAAACTGCCGCGGGCGGCGCACTTTGCGTTGTGCTGCGGCGTTTGCGCGTCCGCGACAGCAGGATGTCCACGACACCGAACAGCAACGCGAGCCCGACCAGCGCGGTCGACCCGATCAGCCCGAGCGCGGTCGCCGAGTGGTAGTCCCCGTGCGAACGCCCGAGCTCGCCGAAGAACAGCGACCCGCCGAGCGCGGTGCCGACCGCGGAACCGATCCGCTGACCGGTCTGCAGCACGCCGGCCGCGGTGCCGCCTTCCGCGGGCGGGACTTCTTCCAGGGCGAGCGTCGAGTTCGGCGAAATCACCAGCCCGCTGCCGAACCCGCCGACGAACAACGGCCCGGCCAGCACGAACGCGGTGTTCGCGCCCGAGTAGTCGCGGACGAGCCACGCGGTCGCGGCGAGCCCGATCGCCACGAGCAGCGTGCCGAGCACGACCATCGGCCTGCCGAACCGGTGCACGAGCCGCCCGCCGATGGTCGGCGAGATCGCCGAGCCGATCGCGAACGCGAGCATCGCCGCGCCCGCCTGCAGCGCCGTGTAGCCGAGGCCCTGCTGGAAGAAGAGCGTCAGGACCAGGAAAATCCCGGTGAATCCGGCGAAGTAGACCATGCCGAGCGCGGAACCCATCGAGTAGCTGCGCACGGTCAGCAGCTTCAGGTTCACCAGCGGCTGCTTGCCGCGGTTGCCGAGCCAGCGCTCCCACAGCACGAACAGCACGAGCAGCCCGGCCGCGACGCCCATCAGCCACCAGCGCGGCGCGGCCGCCTGTTCCTCTTCCTCGATCAGCGGCAGCATCACCAGCACGACCGCCACGCCGAGCAGCACGCTGCCGACCAGGTCCGGCGTCCGTTTCCGGCCGCTGCGCGCGTCCTTGGGCAGCAAGCGCAGCCCGAACAGGATCGCGAGAATCCCGATCGGCAGGTTGACGTAGAACACCCAGCGCCACCCCTGGTCGACGCCGATGCCCTGGATCAGCAACCCGCCGAGCACCGGCCCGATCGCGGTGGAAAGCCCGACCGTCGCCCCGAACGCGCCGAACGCCTTGCCCCGCTCGCGCCCGGAGAACAGCTGCTGCATCAGTCCGATGATCTGCGGGTTCAGCAACCCGCCCGCGACGCCCTGCCCGAGCCGCGCGACGACGAGCCAGGTGGCGTTCGGGGCCGCCCCGCAGAGCACGCTGGTAGCCACGAACAACGCCAGCCCGAGCAGAAACATCCGGCGGCGCCCGTAGTCGTCGCCGAGCCGCCCCGAGGGCACCAGCGCGAGCCCGAACGTGAGCGCGTAGCCGGACACGACCCACGAGACGTCCGCGGGCGTCGCGCCGATCCCGTGCTCCATCGAGGGCAGCGCGACGTTGACGATGCTGACGTCGAGCAGCGTCATGAACCCCGCGATGAGGCACACCCACAAGGCGCGCCAGCGCTGCGGATCGGGCTCGGATGAAGGCGAAGCGTGCACGGACCGTCCTGATTCGAGACCGGTAAGATAATTACTGGTGTTAGAATACTCGCCCATGCCAGCGGAGCGGGACCACGTCGACGGAGTCATGGCGCAGATCACCGGCGTGCGCGAGGAAGACCGGGTCAGCAAGGCGCTGAGCTTCCGCCTGCTGCGCGCCGCCCGGCTGCTGGAAACGGAACTGCGCCGCGAATTCGACGCCTTCGGGGTCGGCCTGTGGGAAGTGGAACTGCTGGGCGCCCTCAAACGAGCCGGTCCCCCGTATCGGCTTTCGGCCGGGCAGCTGCTGGACAGCATGCGCCTGACGTCCGGCGGGGTCACCAAACGCGTCGCCGGACTCGAACGCAAAGGCTGGGTCCGCCGCGACATCGACCCGGCCGACCGACGGCAGATCCTGGTGAGCCTCACCGACGAGGGACTGGCGCGGGCGCAGGAGGTGTTCGGGATGAAGACGCAGACGGAGGCACGGTTGCTGGGGGTTTTGCCGCGCGCGGAGCAGGAGCGGATGAATGCCGGGCTGCGGGAGTTGCTGCTGGACTGGGAAGGACCTGACGGGCGGGGGTGATCGGTTGGGGGCCGCAGCCATCGTCGCCACGGCGGATGCGCCGTCACGCGCGCTCACCTGCACCCGGTGCCGCGAAGCTCCCAGCCGGGCAGACTTCCGCACGCCGCGGCAGCCATCGCCGCCACGGCAGACTCGCCGCCACCCGCACGCCACGGCAACTCACCCCGCCACGGCCAACCTCCCGACCCGGCAGACTCCGCACGCGACAGCCGCCATCGCCGCCACGACAGACTCGCCGCCACCCGCACGCCACGGCAACTCACCCCGCCACGGCCAACCTCCCGACCCGGCAGACTCCGCACGCGACAGCCGCCATCGCCGCCACGACAGACTCGCCGCCACCCGCACGCCACGGCAACTCACCCCGCCACGGCCAACCTCCCGACCCGGCAGACTCCGCACGCGACAGCCGCCATCGCCGCCACGACAGACTCGCCGCCACCCGCACGCCACGGCAGCCCGCCCCGCCACGGCCACTTCGCACGCGGCAGCCGCCATCACCGTCACGACAGACTCATCGTCACGCGCACGCGGCCACAGCCCGCCTGCCGCGGCGCGCTTCCGTGTCCCGCAGACTCCCCGCACGCGGCTCTCGGCACCCGGCAGACTCGCCGCGCACGGGACCGGCCAACGCCACCGCGGTCTCGCGCGCGGACTGTGTCAGCCTCGCCGTCAAACAGGTTCCCCGCACACGGCAGCAACCAAGTCGGCGACGGCTCGTCGTCCGGCAGACGCCCGTCGGCGCCCGCGAACTCCCGGTAGACAGCTCCGCCGACGACACCCGCCGCGGGATCGGGCCGCGGGCTCAAGCTCCGGTGAACTCCCAGCACGTCGCTCCGTGTGGTTCCTCCGAAGCGACTCCCACCGCGCGGCGCAGGGTGAGCCGGTACAGGTGCCACGGCGGCGGGCCTGCGCTCGGAGCGCTGAAGGGTGCCGTCAGAGCATCCCCGGACGCCGTCGCTGGCCAGCCGCCGGAGCGGTAGACCTCGGCTAGGTGCGCCACGGTGTCGGTGTCCACCACGCGGTGGGCGTCGCCCTCGAGGACCAGGTCCAGGCCGCGCAGGCGTACCGAGATGCTGCACGCCGGGTTGGCCGCGAGGTTCCGCGAGCGGCGCGTGCCCGGGCCGCCGACGAAGTACAGGGCGTCGTCCACCCAGACCGCGCCCACGCCCGCCGAGTGGGGGCGGCCGTCTGGGCGGACGGTCGCGACGAAGAACGTCAGGTCGGCGGTCGGGGTGTCGGCGACCAGGACGTCGCGGGCGCGGCTCCACGGCAGCGGGGCGTTCCCGTAGCGGTCGAGGTTGCGGGTCGAGGTCGGTTCGTAGTCAGTCATGCCTATGCGTCGAACGGGGCGGCGTCGAATCGACACGGCCCCGCGAGCAGAGACTCAGGCGACTCCTAACGGGGCAGGGTGGTAGCGGAAACCGTCGCTGGCGCGGTCGATTCGTCCGGGCCCGAAATGCGCGGGCAGGAGAAGGGCGTCTCGTTCGACGGCCAGTTCGCACAGCGTCCGTCGGGACTCCGCGGCAGCGACTGGGTCTACGTCGCCGCCTTGGGCCAGTGTCAGGTCCGAGAACTGGAACGGGTGGTGCAGCACATCTCCGCTCACCAGCGCGTGCTGACCGCCGCCGCTGAGTTCGGCGATCAGGTGGGCGGTGGTGTGCCCGGGCAGGGAACGCAGGGTAATGCCATCTGTTACCTCGTATGGGAGGTCGATCAATTCGACCAGGCCTGCCTCCACCACCGGGAGGACGCTGTCTTCGAATGTCCTCGCCAGGTCGGCTGCCACCCCGCCTTCGGGGGCCGCGGCGTGCACCTCTTGCAGCCAGGCGTATTCGTCGGCCGCGATCAGGTACCGGGCGCGTGGGAAAGTCGGGTCCCACGAACCGTCGACCAGTTGAGTGAAGCCGCCGCAGTGGTCTGGGTGCAGGTGGGTCGCGATGACGACGTCGACGTCCTCCGGCATGACGCCCGTCGCGGCCAGGCGGTCCAGGTACGGCGTGTCGAACTGGTGATGTGCCAGCAGGACCGGGCGTTCCTTCGCGTTGCCGTTCCCGGCGTCGAAAAGCACCGTCTGGTCCGGCGTGCGCACCAGGTACGTGGTGATCGACAGGTCGAGGTGGCCGCGGTGGTCCCCCAGTTGTTCGGGCGTGACAGCCGGGAACAGCTCGGCGGGGGCGAACGGCCAGTGGTCCAGTTCGGTGACCGCATCGATTCGCAGCGGCCCGAGCGTGACGGTCATCGGGGCACCGCGGCCATCGCCTCGATTTCCACGGCCAGCTCCGGTTTCGCGAGCGCGGACACTACGATCAGCGACTGCGTCGGCCAGTCGCTCTCCGGGAACCAGCGGCTGAACACGTCCCCCGTCGCGGCGCGGAAACCGGGCAGGTGCTCGGTGCCGGCGACCATGCTGAAAATCTTCACCAGATGCTCCGGCCCGGCGTCTGCCGCGGCGAGCACGCGTTCGATGTTCGCCAGCGCCTCGCGCGTCTGTGCTTCCGCGTCCGGCCCGGCGAGCGTGCCGTCCGGTCGTGCGCCGATCTGCCCGGCCACCACGACCAGCTCGTGATCAGCAGGAATCTGCGCGAGGTGGCTGTAGCGGCCGACCGGGCCCGCGACCGTCTCGGGATTCCAGCGCTTGCTCATCAGGGTTCCCCTCCCTTGGTTCGTGCCCACAGTTCACCACGAGGCACCGACAAAAACGGCCGAGGTCAGCCGATCGCGACCACCAGCTTGCCGAACTGGTCCCCCGCCGCCAGATCGGCCAGCGCACGCGGCCCGTCGGCCAGGTCGTAGACGTGGTGCACCACCGGACGTACGCGATGTTCCGCGACCAGCGCGACCATCTGCGCGAACTCCCGCGCGCTGCCCATCGACGTGCCCAGCAGGCTGATCTGGCGGAAGAAAAGATTGCGCAGCGACAGCGCGACATCCGGGCCGGTGGTCGCGCCGAGCGTCACCATCCGGCCGCCGGAGCGGAGGACGGAGAGGCAGGCGTCGAAGGTCGCCGAACCGATGCTGTCCACGACCAGGTCCACCGGTGCGCCGAGTTCGGCGGCCCAGTCGCCGCCGCTGCCGATCGCGCGGTCGGCACCCAGTTCCGTTGCCCTGGCGAGCTTTTCGGGGCTGCGGGAGGTGACGCTGACCGTCGCGCCCACGGCTTTCGCCATGGCGAGGGCGAAAGTCGCAACTCCGCTGCCGATGCCGGGCAGCAGCACGTGTTCCCCTGCGGTCAGCCCGCCGCGAGTGAACAGCGCCCGGTACGCGGTGAGCGCGGCCAACGGGAGGGCGGCGGCTTCGGTCCAGCTCAGGTGTTCGGGTTTCGGCACGACATTGCGCGCCGGGACGACGACGTATTCGGCCAGCGTGCCGTTCGTCGGCACTCCGAGAATGGCGGGGACTTCCGGGACCACGTCCGGCTCGGCCCAGTCGAGGGACGGGTTGATGACGACCTCGGTACCAACCTCGACGGCGGCGTCCGCACCGGCGGCGGCGACCACTCCGGCACCGTCCGAGCCCAGCACGGTCCAGGGGTCAGCCGGGCCGCGACTGTCCACGATGAACAGATCCCGGTGGTTCAGCCCGGCCGCCTTCAGCCGGACCAGCACTTCACCCGGACCGGGCGCCGGTGCCGGAACCTCCGCGACCCGCACCCCGCCGACTCCCGCCGCGCCCTCGTGGACGACTGCCCGCATCGCGTTTGTTGTCACGTCCGCGAACCTAACAGCCGCCCGCGCCCGCTGCCGACCTGGCGCGAATCCCGTCACAGCAGGGAATTTTCCGGTCCAGCCCGCAGTATGCCGACCGGTCCGAGCCGTTCTTTTTTCACTAGGCTAACTTGGATCTATGACTCCCCGCATCGCCGCCGCGGCCCCGTTCGCCGTGCTCGGCCTCGGGTGCGCGATCGCTGGCGGGCTGGCGTCCGCGGTCATCGCCCCGCAGCCGACGCCGCATGGTGCGTGGGCGGTCGCGTACTTGGTCCTCGTCGGCGGGATCGCCCAGCTCGGACTCGGGGTCGGGCAGGCATTGCTCGCCCCGGCGCTGCCGTCCCGTCGGCTAGTCGCCGCCCAGGTCGCGGCTTGGAATCTTGGAAATGCCGTCGTACTAGGCGGAACGCTCTCCGGGGTGACGCCCGTGGTGGACGTCGGCGGCGCGGTTCTGGTCGTCGGCTTGGCACTGCTGGTTCTCGGCGTGCGCGGCAGTTCGCCGGACGGTCGCACCCGGTGGGTCCGGCACGGTTTCCAGGCGCTCGTCGTGCTGCTGCTCGTCAGCATCCCGGTCGGACTCGTCCTCGCGCGGATCGGCCCGACCTGAGTCCCAGGTCACGCCCGCAAGCCCGTTCTTTTGCACTAGTATTCTCGTAAATACTCTTTCCGGGAGGTTCCCGTGACCGGCTCGTCCGAGGTGTACATCAGCGGCACCAGCACCGACCCCGCGTTCCGCGCCAGCGAAGCCCTCCGCGCCGAATCCGGCCGGGTGCTGGCCCAGTACCGGGAAAAAGCCGCCGTGGTCACGGAACTTCAGCTCGACGGCAGCGCCCGCGAGGAGGCCAACGCCCGGCTGATCGAGTTCGCGACGGGCCGGTTGACCGAGTACCTGTCCGCCGCGGACCGCGTCCTCAACGCGACCGCCGCCGGCGCCCCCGCGACGCGCCTGCTGGTCCGCGCCTTGCGGCGGATTCAGGACGCCGTGCTCCGCACCGTCGAGGAACTGCGGGAATCCGACACCTCGGCCCAGGTCAGCCATGCCGCGCAGGCATTGGACGCGCTTCTCGGCGCTTATCTCGACGCCGAAACCAGCGTCCTGCTGCCCGCGCTGGCCGATCTCCCCGGCGCCGACGTCCCCATCCTGGTCAACGACCTCCGCACCCTCCTCGACGGCGGCGAACTGGACCGCGCGGAAGTCCTCGACGTCCGCGAAATCCCGCACGGCACCCGGCATCCGCGCATCTTCGGCCGCTACGCGCGGCTCGCGCCCGGGGAATCGTTCGTGCTCGTCAACAACCACGACCCGAAGCCGCTGCGCCGCGAGTTCACCGCCACGCACGGCGAGGATTTCACGTGGGAGTACGTGGAATCCGGGCCGGAGAAGTGGCAGGTCCGGATCGGCCGCGCCGCGGTCCCGGCCTGACCCCCGATACCCGCGCCGACCCCCCTTCGGCGCGCCTCCCCGCGGCGGCCGGTCTCCCCCGCCCCGGCCGCCGCGGACCGGCTTGCTGTGCAACGGGAAACACGCACCCGGCTGCTGCGCTTTGCGGGCGGAATTGCGTTGGTCACCGCGAATCCGCGTCTCGCGCCTGACTGGCCGTTGCAGACGGGCTTACCCGTGCATCAGAGAGTCCGCGCAGCCACGCGCTTCGCAGACGGAACTTCGTTAGTCGCCCGCGAATCCGCGCATCACCGGCCGCCGCAGACCTGCCTGCTGCGCGTCACCGCACTTCCCGGACGAAAATCCATTGACCACCGCAAATCCACGCCCGCATCTAACCGGCAATCGCGAACTGCTTGCTGTGCAAGAGAAGACGGTCACCGCACTTCGCAGGCGGGGTTTCGTCGACCCCCTCGAATCCGCTCCCTAAGCGTAGCCGCTGCATCTCGCTGACGGAGTCTCACTTGGTCACTGCGAATCTGCGACCGGCCACGGAATATCAAGCGATGCGCATGGTCAGCGACGACGCTTACCAGCAGGCTTCAAATGCGCCAAACACAACGACGGCTCGACAAACGCCTCCAACCGCTCCGCCGTCAGTGGCGCTCGCACCTCCTCCAGCACCCCGCGCATCAGCCCGAGATGCAACCCGCACACCACGTCCCGGCGTTCTTCCGCGATCTCGCGGAACGGGCAGTGCCGCAACCGGATCACCGGCTGCTCTGGAGAACCCGACGGGTCCGGAGCGAAGCCGGCGTCGCTCAGCACGGTGGACAGTCGCCGGATCCCCTCGGCCTCGTCGACGCGGTGAGTCGGGGGCGGGCGGTCGGCCAGGTAGCGGCCCCACGCTTCGCCTGCGGATTCCGCGGCTTTCCCGGGGTCGGCGACGTTTTCCGCGATCAGGCCGGTCAGCATTTCGGCGAGCAGGCGGTAGCTGCGGCGGCCCTCGGCTGCTTCCTCGGCGATCGCGGCGTAGACCGTCCGCGGGCGGCCGGGGCGGGTGCGGTCTTCCGTTCGGCGTTCGGCGAGGCCGGATTCGACGAGGCCGTCCAAGTGGAACCGCGCGGTGTTGGCGTGCAGGCCGACCTGC
Organism: Amycolatopsis sp. Poz14; assembly: GCF_006704225.1. NCBI lineage: Bacteria > Bacillati > Actinomycetota > Actinomycetes > Pseudonocardiales > Pseudonocardiaceae > Amycolatopsis > Amycolatopsis sp. Poz14. The sequence goes on along the minus strand of NZ_JACLHD010000001.1, from coordinate 5,051,089 downwards.
TCGGCGACGTCCTGCACCGCTACGGGAGCGTCCGCCGATCGCAGTGCGGCCAGCACTCGGGCCCGGCTCTCGCCCAGTGCGCGGGAGGCGGGCGGATCGGTCAGCGTCTGCTCGCTCATGCCGACCAGTTTAACCGAGTTGAATGAGGTTTTCTCCGCCATTCGAAGCGGGGTACGGCGGGTCGTTCCCGCAGAAGCGCGCGGGGCGAACTACTGCTGCGCGGAAACGTCCGGCCGCGGCTGCCCGGCGACCAAGGGCGTGTCCACCCCGAGGTCGCCGAGCTTCACCGCGCCGCCGGGGCTGTCGAGGGGCGCGTCGCGGCCGGGCAGGGTTTCGCTGAAGAACCGGGCGTTGTCCTCGGCGTAAATCCGCCAGCGGTCCGGAAGGTCGTCCTCGTAATAGATCGCCTCGACCGGGCACACCGGTTCGCACGCGCCGCAGTCGACGCATTCGTCCGGATGGATGTACAGCGAGCGTTCGCCGACGTAGATGCAGTCCACCGGGCACTCGTCGACGCACGCCCGGTCCATCACGTCCACGCACGGCTCCGCGATCACATACGCCACGGCCCGCCTCCTTCCGCCGTCTTTTTCACCAATGTACTCGGCAAAAAGGTCAGCCCAGCGGAATGGCGCGGAAAACCCCGTCCGGGTCGTAGCGGTGTTTGACGTCCCGCAGCCGGGCCGAGTTGGGGCCGAAGACGTTCGCCGCAGGGACGTCCGGGCCCAGCAGGTTCGCGTACGCGCCGGGCAACGCATAGGGGGCAAAGGCCGCCGACGTGGCATCCGCCCAGGCTCGGTCGTCGTTGCCCTCCCCCAGCCCGAGGATCTCGACCATGAGGTGGTCCTCCCGCACGGGGAACGCCGTGTCCGCGGCCGGAATCCGGGCGGCGAGGCCGTGGAAGTGGTGGATCGACAGTCCGGACATCGGCGAGGTCCGGGCTTCCGCGCCCGAGACGAGCACTGACGCGGCCTCGGGCGTGAACGCCGGAAGCGACCGCGTGCGGATGGTGACTGAACGGCCGTTGGGGAACATCGCGTCCCGCCGCGCGATCTCCGCCGCATAGGACGACACCGGCTCGATTTGCGAGGCGAGCGGGGGTCCGAGGCGGGCGAGGAAGCCCTCGGGATCCGCGGCCCCGCACCAGGTCGGCCAGACCAGCACGCACAGCGAGCCGTCGGCACCGGCGAGGACACCGGTCTGCACGGTGAGTTCGTCCGGCGCGTCGGCCTGGATTTCGGCTACCGCAGCGAAAACCCTGGCCGCGTCCGACGCCGGGTACCAGACCGGGCCGGTCGTGATCTGCGGTGCCTCGTGCAAGCGCACGCCGAGCGCGGTCACTACGCCGAAATTCCCGCCGCCGCCCCGTAACGCCCACCACAGGTCCGGCAACCGCGAAGCGTTGGCGACCACGACCTCGCCGTCCGCGAGCACGACCTCGGCGCCGAGCAGATTGTCCGAGGCGAGGCCGTACTTGCCCAGAAAAGGACCGTATCCGCCGCCGAGCGCGAGCCCCGCGAACCCGACCGTGCCGATCGTGCCCACGACGGCGGTCAGGCCGTGCGCCTCCGCTCCCGCCAGCACATCGTTGGCCCGGGCGCCACCGCCGACCACCGCGGCGCGCCGCCCGGGATCGACCGAGACCCGGTTCAGCGGACGCAGATCGAGCGTGATCCCGCCGTCCGCGATCGCGCGTCCGGCCCAGTCGTGCCCGCCGCTGCGCACCGACAGCGGCAGACCCAGCTCGCGCGCGGCACGCACCGAAGCCTGGACATCCGCCGTGCGCCGGCATTCGACCACCACCGCCGGACGCGCGACGACGGCGGCGTTCCAGACCGCCGCCGCCGATTCGTACTGAGGGCCGGACGTGTGCACCTGCCCGGCGGGCAGTCGGGCCCGCAAGGCACGGGCGGCATCCTCGGCAGTCATGGGCGGCTCCCCTGCTCGTCGATTCCGACTCTAGGGCCGAACCGGCCGGAAAAGGCAGCCGCGCACCGAGATTCAGCGGTTCACATAAGCCGCCGACGCCTCGCCGAGCGCCTCCAGCGCCGCCCGGACCCCGCCGTGCGCCTCCTCGCCGGACCGGCACGCGGCGATGATCGTGCGGTTCAGCACCGGCCGCGTCGCGAGCATCCGGACGCCGTCCGGCACCGGTCCGCGGGCGAGCCGCGGGACGAGCGCGGCGCCGACGTTGCCCGCGACGAGCGCCAGCTGCGTCACGTAACTCCCGATGGTGCAACTGATCCGCGGCTCCAGATCCTGCGAACGGAGCACGTGCACGAGCCATTCGTAGCAGCCGGAACGGCCAGTCCAGCTGATCCACGACACGTCGTCCACCTCGGAGAGATCGACCGTGCGGCGGTGCGCGAGCCGGTGCCCGGCGGGCAGCGCGAGATCGGCGACGTCGGAGAACAGCGTGACCTGCGTGATCCCCGCCGGCACCACGGTCGGCCGGTCCGCCCAGCTTTCGAACACCGCCACGTCGAGGTCCCCGGCGAGCACCTTCGGCAGCGTCTGTTCGGCTTCGCCCTCGCCCAGCGTCACGTTCAGCCTCGGGTGTTGTTCGGTGAGCATGGCGAGCGCGGGCGGCAGCAGCGCGTGCACGCACGTCGCGATCGACCCGATCCGCAGCGGCCCGAAGACGTCCTCGCGCAGCCGCTCGAGATCGGTGCGCGCCTCGGCCAGCTGAGCCAGCACGCGTTCGGCATGCCCGACCAGCACCTGCCCGGCGCGCGTGAGCCGCACAGTCCGGCCGCGCGGCTCCAAAAGCGCCAGCCCCGCTTCCCGTTCGAGTTTCGCCAGTTGCTGCGACACCCCCGACGGCGTGACGTGCAGCGCGGCCGCCGCGCGGGCGACCGAGCCGTGCTGCGCGACCGCGTGCAGGGCGCGCATCCGATCCACACTGAACACGGTAGGAATGCTACCGGATTTTACGCAGGAACATTCACTTGTCCTTGATAGTTAGCGCCCCCACCATAGAAGGCATGACCACCGAATCCGCCTCGTTGCCTGCCGCCGGCCCGATCGCCGCGCTCACCGGCCGCGCCGACCCCCGGCTGCTGGCCGCGGCGGGCTGCCTCTGCATCGCGCTGACCTCGGTGCTCATCAAGGTTTCCGGGGCCAGCGGCGCGACCAGCGCGTTCTGGCGCTGCGCCCTCGCGCTGCCGCTGCTCGCGATCCTCGCGTTCAGCGAGGCGCGGCGGACCCGCAAGCGCGCGAAGATCCTGCTGCCGCTGCTGGCCGGGCTCGGCCTCGGGCTCGACTTCGTCCTGTGGGGCGAGGCGATCCCGCGCGTCGGCGCGGGCGTCGCGACCATGCTGCTTTCGGTGCAGGTGGTGATCGTGCCGCTGCTGGCGTTCGTGTTCCTCAAGGAGCGGCCGGACCCGCGGTTCAAGTTCGTCGCGCCGACGCTCATCGGCGGGATCGTGCTCGCCGGCGGCGTGTTCGGCTCGTCGATGACCGGCTCGAACCCGGTGCTGGGCATGGTTTTCGCGCTCGCCGCGGGAGCGGGCTACTCGGCGTACCTGCTGTTGCTCCGGCTCAGCAGCACCCCCGCGACGCAGGTCCGCTCGCTGTCGCTGGCCACCGTGTCGGCGGGCTTCGTCTCCGTCGTGCTCGGGCTGCCGTTCGGCCGCCTCGACCTGGCGCCGAGCCTGCCCTCGCTCGGCTGGTTCGCCGCGCTCGCCCTGGTCGGCCAGGTCGTCGGGTGGCTGCTGATCGCCGGGGCGCTGCCGCGGCTGGCGGCCTCGACCGGCGCGACGATGATGCTGCTGCAGCCGGTCGGCGCGGTCGCGTTCGGCTTCCTGCTGCTGAGCGAACGGCCGGGCCCGCTGCAGCTCGTCGGCTGCGTGATCGTGCTCGGCGCGGTGTGCTTCGCCGGCCGCGGCGCGGGGAAGAAGCCCGCGGTTCAGCCGTCGGCCAAGCTCAGCCCGGCCGAGTCGAGCAGCCCGCGCGCCATGTCCCTGAACTCGTCGCGGCGGTGATCGACCAGGCCGTCGCCGCCGAGCAGGTCCGCCGCCAGCTCGTCGACCGGCCAGCAGACCAGCTTGCCGTGCCGCCCGAGCAGCAGCCCGACCTCCCGGATCCGGTAGAGGTCGGCGACGTCGAGCCAGGCATACAGCAGGATCTGCCACAGCCAGCGCCCGGCGCGGTCCGGATCGCCGACGGTCAGCACGGTCTTCACGTCCAGCAGCGTGCCGTCGGCGATCCCCGCTTCGGGGTCGAGCTTCCCGAGCAAGAGGTCGCCGTCGGCCCAGCCGGGCACGATGGTCGGCCCGGCGATCCCGAGCGGATAGCCCTCCGGCGGGGCGCCACCGAGCCGCCGCAGTTCCCACAGCGCGCCGTTGTCGTGTAAGCGTTTCGAGAGTTCCGCCAGCTCGGTCACCCGTGCGTCGGCGGGCAGGGCGCGCAGGTCCGCGATCGTGCCGCCGCCGTCGACGACCCGGGCGAGGCGAGGGTCGATGCGGCCCGAACGGTAGATGTCCTCGCACGCCGACAGCACCCAGTTCGTCCGCGCCAGCCCGGCTTCCGCGCCCGGTCCGCCGAGCATGCCGGGCGGGGCGTGCTGCGCCTGGTAGCGGCGCGCGCGTCCCAGCAGTTCGCCCCATAGCTCCTCGGCGCCCGGCAGCGCCCCGCCGTCCGGCAGCCCGTCGCCGAGGTCGAGCCAGGTCGCCGCGGCCGGACGGATGCCGAGCGCCCGCGCCTGGTACTCCGGCGGAAGCTCGTCGTGCGTCGGGTACTGGGCGGCTTGCGCGTGCGCCCACGGGCCGCTGCCCCACTGCGCCCGCACCATGCCGAGCAGCGCGTAGTACGGCGGCGCGGGCTGCACGAGGTCGGCGATCCGCTGGCCGAACGCACCGCCGATCTCGGCCCAGTGCTGCCGTGGCGGCCGCGCGAGCGCCGGACGGACCGGGCGGACGCCGTTCGCCGCCTCCTCGACCCGGCGCGCGGCCGCTGCGGTGCCGGTGAAGACGCGGGCGCACCAGCGCGCGAGTTTCCCGCGCGGGTCGGCCAGTTCGGACGTCAACGACACCCGGCCAGTATCTCCCGGGACAGGAACGGCAGCAGGAGATCGAGGAACTCGCGCGGACGGTCCAACGGGATCAGGTGCCCGCAGTCGGCCAGCACGTGGCCGGTGAGGTCGTCGGCGATCGGGCGCACCTGCTGCTCCAGCGCGTCGCCCACGGGGTTCGCGCCGATCGCCATCGTCGGGACGGTCAGCCGCTTCGCCGCCGCTTCGGTCAGCTGCCGGGCGCTTTCCGGCATCGCGCGGTAGTACTCGAAGGCGCAACGGAGCGCGTCGGTGCCGGTGTACGCCTCGGCGAAGGCCGCTTGGACCTCCGCCGGAACGCCGCGGCCGAGCGTGCCCTGTTCGAGAAACCAGCCGACGTAGTCCGCCTCGTGTCCATTAAGGACAGTCTCGGCCAGTCCCGGCACCGCGTGGAAGCCGAACCACCACGGCGGGCTCGCCGGGAAACCCCAGGGCAGCGACTCCATCAGCACCAGGCGGCGCACTCGCTCCGGCTGCCGCAACGCCAGCAGCAACGCGCTCGAAACCGCCAGATCGATAGCCACCACGTCGGCATCCGGCTCCCCCAGCGCGTCGAGCAGGCCCGCGACGTCAGCGGCGACCGTCCCAGCGTCGAAGCCGCTCTCCGGACGGCTGCTCGCGCCCAGCCCGCGCAGGTCCGGCGCGAGCACCCGGTACCGCTCGGCGAGGGCCGGGATGACCTTGCTCCACAGCTGCCAGGTGTGCGGGAATCCGTGCAGCAGCACCAGCGCGGGACCGTTCCCGGCGACGGCGACGTTCAGCCGGACCCCGTTCGCTTCGACCTGCCGCACCGCGTTCATCGCGCCTCCTGTGGTTACCATTGGTTACCAGCACACGGTAGGTAACTCCAAGGATGCCGCCAAGACGGCACTTTCCCGACAGGTGGTGAGCCCGAGGTGACCCCCTCCGCCCGCGGCGATCTGTTCGACCCGGCCTGCCCGACGCGGCGGCTGCTCGACCGGATCGGGACGAAGTGGACGTCGATGACGGTCAAGATCCTCGCCGAGGCCGCGCCGGACGAGGTGCGCTTCGCGGATCTTCGCCGCCGCATCCCCGGGGTGTCGCAGAAAATGCTCTCGGTGACGCTGCAAAGCCTTGTCCGCGACGGCCTCGCCACGCGGCGGGTCGAGGACACGGTGCCGCCGCGGGTGCATTACCGGCTTACCGCCCTGGGCACGTCGCTGGAATCCGCGCTCGCGGCGCTGCGCACGTGGGCGGAAGAACACATGGCCGAGGTCGACGAGGCCAATCGGAAATCAGAGCGGTAATTTTCCGCACACCGGCGAGTCGGTCGGCCACCGCGAAGCGGATACGGCACACACTCGCGCAAGTGGAATCGCCAACCGAACGGGACCGCAAACAGGCACGGCACGCAATCGGGCAGTTTTTCGCGCATCCGCTCGCGTCGTTCCGCATCATCGTCGGAATCTGGGCGCTGCTGACGCTGCTCGGCGCGGTGATGGCGCTGTCGTCCTCCCCTGCCCCAGGAACCGGGGTGTACCAAGCCTTTTTCCGGCATTTGACGTTCGTCGCGTTCGGCGTCGTCGCCTTCGTGCTCGGTCTGCGCGTCCCGTTTTCCCGGCTGCGCAAGGCCGCCACCCCGGCGCTCGCCGCCGCGGTGGTGCTGCTGCTTCTGGTGCTGACCCCGCTGGGTTCCGATCACGGCGGCGCGCAACGCTGGCTTTCCGCCGGGCCGTTCACCCTGCAGCCGGTGGAAATCGCGAAGGTCGCGCTCGTGTTCTGGGGCGCGCATTTGCTCGTGTCAAAAGAGAAGGTGCTGCACCATTGGCGGCATCTGCTGGTGCCGCTGATCCCGGTGACGCTCGCGTTGTGCGCACTGCTGCTGGCCCAGCCGAATCTCAGCGGCACAGTCACGCTCGCGCTGATCACCTTGGGCTTGCTGTGGTTCGCCGACGCGCCGAAGCGGTTGTTCGCCGCCATTCTCGCCGGCGGGGTCGCCGGAATCGTCGCACTTGCCCTTTTCGCCAGTTATCGTCTCGCGCGCATCCTTTCTTTTCTTTCGCCGAATCCCGACGCGAGCGGCAGCGGCTACCAGGCACAGCAGGCGCAATACGCCCTCGCCGACGGCGGCTGGTTCGGCGTCGGGCTCGGCCGCGGCGCGGCGAAGTGGAGCTATCTGCCGGACGTCCAGAACGACTTCGTCTTCGCGCTCGTCGGCGAGGAACTCGGGTTCGCCGGCTGTCTCGTGGTGCTGGGCCTGTTCGGCTACCTGGCGGTGATCGGCCTGCGCACCGCGGCGCGGGTCGCCGATCCGTGGGTGCGGCTCGTCGCCGGGACCACCACCCTGCTGCTGGTCGCGCAGGCGCTGATCAACATCGGCTACGTCGCGGGCGCGCTGCCGGTGACCGGCGTGACGCTGCCGCTCGTGTCCGCGGGCGGCACGTCGCTCGTGGTCACCATGCTGCAGTTCGGCATCCTCGCCCAGGCCGCGCGGGAGGAACCGGCCGCGCGGGCGTTCCTCGCCGGGCTGCGGAAGAAGGGCTCCGGTACAGTCCCAGCGTGATCACCAAGGCACTCTCCGCCACCTGCGCGGCCGTCGCGCTCGCCGGGCTGGCCGCGTGCTCCAACCCGACCGGCAAGTCGTGGGCGATCACCTACGAGATCACCTCCGACCAGCAGACCACGGCCACCGGCGTCGCCTACGGCGAGTCCGGCAACCGCTACGAGGACAAGGTCGCGCCGCACCAGCTCACCGGTCCGCTCGGGCTGCCGTGGAAACAGGACGTCGTGGTCAGCGCCGGACAGAAAGCCTCGGTCACCGCCACGCCGTCGACCGCCGCGACGCTGCGCTGCCGGATCCTGCTGGACAAGACGAAGGAACTCGCCAAGGCGAGCGCTCCCGGTCCCGGCAAGCCGGTGACCTGCGAGCACACCACCGACTCCTGACCTGTCCCGGAGCGTCCCCGCGGACTCGCGGGGCGTCGCCGGCTCCCCTCCGCCGCTCGGTACGCTCGTGACCTTCGGGTGAACGCGAGATGGCCGCCAGGCGAACCGGCGGACCGGAGAGGGGTTGTATGGCGACCACGGCCGGAGCTTCCAGCAGCGAGACGTACGACGCGATCACCCATTTCGCCCACGCCATGCCGGGCTGGGTGCAGTCTCTCGTGCTGGCGTACACGCACTACGGCCTGGTCCTCGTGGCCCCGTTCTTCGCGTGGCTCTGGTGGCGGGCGCGCGGGACCGGCTCGCCCGAGCGGATGGCCGCGGCGCTGCTCGTTCCGGCAGCCACCGTGGTCGCTTACGTGCTCAGCGAGATCATCAAGGCCTTCGTCCACGAGCAGCGGCCCTGCCGGGGACTTCCGCCGGACGCGATCGTCGGCGCCTGCCCGCCGCCGGGCGACTGGTCGTTCCCGAGCAACCACTCCACCATCGCGGCCGCGGTCGCGCTCGGCGGGGCTTTCGCCTGGCACAAGGGCGCGCCGTGGCTCGCGGCCTTCGCGGCGACAATGGGCTTCTCGCGGGTGTTCGTCGGGGCGCACTATCCGCACGACGTCCTGATCGGGCTCGCGCTCGGGGCCGGGATGGCGTTGCTGCTGCAGCGATACGCGCTGGGTCCGGCCGCCGGACTCGTGCGGCGGTTCGCGGGCAAAGTGCCGTTCGGGTTGCTGGGCGTGGCACCGGAAGGCGCGGAGGCTGCGACGGCCCGGCCCGATCCGGACGGCGACGCTTCGCCAGGCCAGGCCGCAGGTGCTCGGCCGGGTGCTCGCGACGCGGGTGCGCCTCCCACTCGCCGCGTCGGCCCGCCCGAAGCCCGCGACGCCAGCGGTCGCCCCGTCCGGCCGCCCCGGCGGCAGAATTCGCAGCCCCTCCGCACCGCCGCGCCACAACCGGGTGCGGCGGACGCGCCGGCACCGCGACGGCAGAACTCCCAGCCGATCCGCACTGCCGCGCCCCAGCCCCGTGCGGCGGACGTCCCGGCTTCCGGACGGCAAAACCCCCAGCCGCCCCGCATGACTCCGCCGCCTCGCGGAGCGGACGCACCCGCTCCGGGGCGGCAGAACTCGCAACCGATGCCCCAGGCCCGGCCCGTCGAAGGCCCGCCGCAGAACCGTCCGCCCGCGCAGCCGCCGGTCCGTCCGGCTCGGCAGCAGCCGCGTCCGGCCGGTCCACCGCAGGGCCGCGCCGCGGGTTCGCCGCCGCCGCGTCCGTCGAACCAGGCCCAGGCCGGTCCGCCGCCGGAGGTCAGCCCGGGAGATCGCCCGTCGCGGCGAACTCCAGGCGCTTCGCGACCGACACCGCCTGGTCGGCGAAACGCTCGTAGAAACGGGTGAGCAGGCTCAGCGCGACCGCGATCCGCTGGTCCTGCGTCCAGTCCGGGGCGGTGACCGTCGCCATCACGCGGGCGTGCAGTTCGTCCACGCGCTCGTCGGCGCGGCTCAGTTCGGCGTAGCCGCCGCGGGCCTCGCCGTGCACGAGGTCGGCGAGCCGTTCGGCCATCGCCGAGGTGACCTCGCCCAGTTCCGCGAACACCGCCTCCAGGTCGGCGGGAACGGTCGGCTCCGGGTGGCCGCGGCGCGCGGTGCCCGCGATGTGCGCGGCGAGGTCGCCCATCCGCTCGAGCTTCTCCGCGCAGTACACCGCGGCCAGCACGGCGCGCAGGTCGCCGGCCACCGGGGCTTGCAGGGCGAGCAGCGAATACGCCTCGTCCTCACAGGTCGCGCGCAGGTCGTCGAGGTCGGCGTCGCCGCTGAGCACCTGCTCGGCCAGCGGCAGGTCCATGGTCAGCAGCGCCCGGGTGGCCCGGCGCATCGCCTCCGCCGCCGCCTCGGCCATCGCCGCCAGACGCCCGTCGAGCTGTTTCAGGTCGTCCTGGAAGCCTTCGCGCATGTCGAGCGACTTTACCGGCGGCCGGCGAACAGGCCCGCGTCGGCCAGCGGCCAGGCCTCCTCGGGCTCGGCCAGCTCGTAGCTGTGGCTGCCCTCGTGCCCGCCGGGCACCCGGCAGAAAACGCCCTCGTCGGACTCCGCGCCGCATCGCGCGCGGGTCTCCAGCACGCGGCGGCCGGGCCACCAGCGCAGCCACATCAGCGGCTCCTCGCCGCGTCCGCCGACGGGCGTCGCGTGCTCGTGGCCGTGCCCGGCCTCCAGCTCGCAGAACAGCTCGGGCTCCGTCCCGCGGACCGCGACGCTCCGCAGGACCGAGCGCTCGCGCCCGGTCAGCTCCACCGGTTCGCGGCACAGCGCACCTTCGGCCATGCGGCCAGCGTAAACGGCCGCCGCCGATTCCGCGCGCAGGGCCCGGCCGCGCGCGCGTCCCGCGTGCCGGGCCCTGCTCTTCCGCAGGTCAGCGCACCCGCTCCAGGAGCGCGAACAGGTTCTCCCAGTGGCGCTTCTCGCCCTCGGCGTGGTACGCGGCCGTGTCCGACATCGTGAACCCGTGCGACGCGCCCTCGTACACCTCCGACCGGTAGGTCACCCCGGCCTCGTCGAGCGCGTGCTCGAGCGTCTTGATCTGCTCGGCGGTGGCCGACGGGTCCTGGTCGGCGTGCCCGAAGTACACCTCGCCGGTGATCGAGCCGACCCGCAGGTGCGGGCTGTCCGGCTGGTCGGTGGCGAGGCGTCCGCCGTGGAACGACGCGATCGCCTTGACCCGGTCCGGGAACGCCTCGATCACGCGCAGCGCGTTCGTGCCGCCCATGCAGTATCCGGTGATCACGACCGGCCCCGGCGCGACGCCGTCCTGCGCGGCGAACCAGTCCAGGTACTTCTCCGCGTCGCGAGTGATCGCGTCGGTGTCCAGGGCCTCGATCATGGGCATCAGCTTGCCGAAGACCTCGCCCCGCCGCTCCGGGTCTTCCAGCGCGGCGAAGTCCACCAGCGGCGTCCGGCCGCCGCGGTAGAGCAGGTTCGGCGCGAGCACGGCATAGCCCTTCTCGGCGATGCGGTCGGCCATCTCCTCGATCCGCGGCCGCAGCCCGAACGCGTCCGGGAAGAGCAGCACCCCGGGATGCGGCCCGCCGTCCGGCACGGCCAAGTACGCGTCCGCGGTCCCGTCAGCGGCCGGAACGTCTGGCTTTTCCTTGCGCATCCGCTTTGTCCTCCATTGATTGCAGTGCGTACGAGATCAATCTATCCCTGCGCCCGCGCCGCGCGAATGTCCCGTTTCCTGTCCGGTTATTGGACTGAACCACTGCGGTCGGCGGATTGACGGAGTCCGGTTTGCCCGGTCAGGATCACCGGGCCCGCTCCGGGCCGCCCTCCGCAGAACGGACTGTCGATGGCCAGACCTCCACATTCCCCGCGCGCCCGGAACCGGGTCGCGCTCGCCGCGCTCGTCCTCCTGGGCGGGCTCGTCCCCGCCCAGGCCGCCCAGGCCGCCCCTCCCCCGCGCCAGCCGGAGATCGGCCGTCCCGCGCTCGACCGCAACGGGTGCGCCCGCATCGAAGACTCGCTGCCCCAGCTGGCCGACTGGCCCAAGGTGCGCAGCGCGATGCCGAAGAACCCGGTCGACGAATGGCGGATCAGGCAGATCGTCTCCGGCATGTCGCTGGAGGAAAAAGTCGGGCAGATGACCCAGCCCGAGATCGCCGCGATCACGCCCGCCGAGGTCACCCAGTACTCGATCGGGTCGGTGCTCAACGGCGGCGGCTCGTGGCCGGGCGGGAACAAGCACGCCAGCCAGCAGGACTGGCTGAAGCTCGCGGATTCCTATTGGGACGCGGCCAAGGCCACGAGGACAAAGATCCCGGTAATTTGGGGCATAGATGCCGTGCACGGGAATAACAATGTGCACGGCTCCACTGTTTTCCCGCAGAACATCGCGCTCGGCGCGGCGCACGATCCGTGCCTGGTGCGCGATGTCGAGAACTCGACCGCGCGGCAGATCCGCGCGACGGGCCAGGACTGGGCGTTCGCGCCGACTCTCGCCGTCGTGCAGGACGACCGCTGGGGCCGCACTTACGAAGGCTTTTCCGAGGACCCGCGCATCACCCGCGCCTACGGGTACGAGGCCATGAACGGTCTGCAAGCCGGGGCCCGCCTGCGCATCGGCGCGAACGGCGTGATCGGCACCGCCAAGCACTTCATCGGCGACGGCGGCACGACCAACGGCCAGGACCAGGGCGTGAACGCTTCGTCGGAAGCGGACATGATCAACCTGCACGGCCAGGGCTACTACGGCGCGCTCGCCGCGGGCGCGCAGACGGTCATGGCGTCGTTCAACAGCTGGACCAACCCCGACCTCGGCATCAACGAGGGCAAGATCCACGGCAGCGACAAGGTCCTCAACCAGATCCTCAAGGGCAAGATGGGCTTCGACGGCCTCGTCGTGTCGGACTGGAACGGCATCGGCCAGGTGACCGGCTGCACCAACTCCAGCTGCCCGCGCGCGATCAACGCGGGCATCGACGTCGTGATGGTCCCGAACGACTGGAAAGACTTCATCGCCAACACGGTCGCGCAGGTGCGCGGGGGCGAGATCCCGATGTCCCGCATCGACGACGCGGTCACCCGGATCCTGCGGGTCAAGATGCGCGCCGGGCTGTTCGAGGAGCGCAAGCCTTCGCAGCGCTGGTACGCCGGTTCGCCGGACGCGTTGACGGACAAGGCACTCGCGCGCGACGCGGTGCGGAAGTCGCAGACGCTGCTGAAGAACAACGGCAACGTGCTTCCCTTGGCGCGCAACGCGAAGGTGCTCGTGGTCGGCAAGAGCGCGGACAGCATCTCGAACCAGACCGGCGGCTGGACGCTGACCTGGCAGGGCACCGGGAACACCAACGCGGACTTCCCCGGAGCGACCTCGATCCTCGCTGGGCTCAAGGAGGATCTCGCCAACGTCACCTTCGACCCCACAGGCACCGTCGACCCCAAGGGTTATGACGCGGTCATCGCTGTTGTCGGCGAGACTCCGTACGCGGAAGGCGTCGGCGATCTGCAGCGGAAGAGCCTTGAAGCGGCGAAGCTGTATCCGGAAGACCTTGCGGTGCTGGACAAAGTCAGCGGCAAGGGCACTCCGGTGGTGACGGTGTACGTCAGCGGCCGCCCGCTGTACGTCAACAAGGAGCTCAACCGTTCCGACGCGTTCGTCGCCGCCTGGCTGCCCGGCACCGAAGGCGGCGGCGTCGCGGACATGCTGGTGCGCGGCAAGGACCACGGCGGATACCGCGGCAAGCTGTCCTACTCGTGGCCGAAGAGCGCCTGCCAGACTCCGCTCAACCCGTGGAGTCCCGGCTACGACCCGCTGTTCAAGCTCGGCTACGGCCTCACCTCGAACCAGCGGACCACCGTCGGCAAACTCGACGAGACCGAGGGCCCGGCCCGCTGCGGTGCGACCGACGGCGGCGGCACCGCGACCGAGGACCTGCCGATCTACGACCGCACGGATGTCGCGCCGTACAAGAGTTTCATCGGTTCGGCGTCGAACTGGGGCGGCACCGAGATCGGCGCGGACGGCACCGCTTCGCATCCGGAGATCACCGTGGTCCCGGCCGACGTCAACGTCCAGGGCGACGGCCTGAAGGCGACGTGGACCGGCACCGGCGCGGCACAGCTGTATTCGCAGCATCCCGGCGGCACTGACGATCTGCGCGGATATCCCAACGCCGACGGCGCGCTCGAGTTCGACGTGATCGTGCATTCGCCGCCGGTGAACCGGACGGTCGTCAGCCTGCACTGCGTCTATCCGTGCTCGTCGGAGGTCAACGCGACGAAGCTGTTCGGCGATCTGCCCGCCGGGCAGAAGTCGACGGTGAAGATCCCGTTGTCCTGCTTCGCGAGCGGGCTGGACTTCGAGAGCATCGACACGCCGTTCCTCGTCTACACCGACGGCCCGTTCTCCGCGTCGTTCGCGAACGTGCGGTGGTCGCCCGGCGGAGCGAAGGATCCGGACGCGCGGAAGTGCTCCGACCTCACCGGATAGCCCGCGCCAGCTCGACGACCCGGGACCTGGCCGCCGCGCGCGACGCGGCGGCCAGGTCCTCGAGCCCGTCCAGCGCGGGGACGTCGCCGACCCGGGTGAACTCCTGCGACACGAACGCCAGCCGCTCCACGCCCTTGTCGGCGAGATAGGCGCGCAGATACGACTCCTGGAACTCGAACGCCTCGCGCGGCGTGCCGGGACCGTATCCGCCGCCGCGGGCGTTGACGATCACGAAGTCCTTGTCCGCCAGCAGTTTCCGGCCGGTTTCCGGATCGGCGAACACGCCGGGGAAGCTGATCCGGTCGATCCACGCCTTGAGCGTCGCGGGCACGCCGAAGTTGTACATCGGCACCCCGAGCAGCACGGCGCGGGCTTCGCGCACCTCGTTCACCAGCGGCAGCGTCAGGTCCCATTCGCGCTGTTCGTCGTCGTCCGCGATCAGCGTCGCGATGTCTTCCAGCGACAGCACTCCCTTGCGCTCCACCCGGCGGCCGAGCCGCGCGTACGCCTCGCGCAGCGGCGGCACCGGTTCGGCGGACACGTCACGGTGCCGCACGGTCCCGCCGCCGCTCCGCCACTCGTCGGCGAACAACGCGCCCAGCTGCCTGCTCACCGACGCCTCGCGGTCGGCGCTCGAATCGACGTGCAGCAAGGGCGCTAGCATGACGGTCATCCGGTTCCTCTCCTCGTCCTTGGTCCTCGGGCCGGCACTCCCATGACGGATCGAGACGGGAAAAGGTGACCGATGGACGACGCACTGGCGCGGCGCTTCGAGGACGAGCGCCCGCGGCTGCACGCACTGGCCTACCGCATGCTGGGTTCCGCGGCCGAGGCCGAGGACGTCGTGCAGGAGTCGTGGCTGCGGCTGAATCGCACGTCCGGCGTCGACAACCTCGGCGGCTGGCTCACCACGGCGGTGTCCCGGCTGTGCCTGGACGCCCTGCGCGCCCGCCGCGAAACGCCCGTCTCCGCGGTGCCTGACGCCGCCGGCGGCGCTGTGCCCGAGGACGAGATCCTGCTGGCCGGCGAGGTCGGACGGGCGCTGCTGGTGGTCCTGGACCGGCTCGCCCCGCCCGAACGGGTGGCGTTCGTGCTGCACGACCTGTTCGCGGTGCCGTTCGACGCGGTCGGCCCGATCCTCGACCGGACGCCCGCGACCGCCAAGAAACTCGCCAGCCGCGCGCGATTGCGGGTGCGCGGCGAACCGGTCGTGCCGGTGGCGGAGCTGGCCGAGCACCGGAAAGTGGTGACGGCGTTCTTGGCAGCGGCCCGGGGCGGGGACATGGCGACGTTGCTGACCGTGCTCGCTCCGGATGTCGTGCGGCGCACCGATCCGGCGATGCTGCCGCCGGGGGCGGCCGCGGTGTTGCGCGGGGCGGACGAGGTCGCGCAGGGGACGAAGCTGTTCGCCGGGACTGCGCGGTTGGCTGAACTCGCGCTGATCGACGGGGATGTCGGGCTGGTGCTCGCTCCCGCCGGACGGTTGGCGGGGGTGCTCAGGATCGAGGTTCGCGGGGGTCTTCTCCAGGCGTATGAGGTAGTGGTGAGCACCGAGCGGTTGGCGGGCATGGAGATTGCCACGCTCTCCTGCGATGGCGTATAGGTCGTTATACGACTTGGGTGTCGAACGGTTCGTAGCAGTCGAAGGTCTCGATCGAGGTGATCAGGCCGTCGGCGGTCTCGACGAACTGGGCGATGTGAGCGACGACTTCGTCGCCGCGGCGGAACGGGCCCGCGTCACGCGCGATCACCCCGCTCCAGGTGAGGCGAAGGATCGCGGTGTCCCCCACCGCCGCGGCCGAGCGCACGTCGTACCGCTGGCTGGCCATCAGCCCGGCACCTGCCTTCGACGCCGCGAGCATTTGGTCCAGAGTGGCGCGAGCGCCCGCGGGCTTGAGCCGGTTCGGATGCTCGACGGTCGACGCCGTCGGGGCGAAGTACTTCCGGAGATTCTCGCCGCACTGCCCGGCCTCGAGCGCCCGCAGCAGAGACGTCGCAAGGGCAACCGGGTCGCTGTCCATAAGAACAACTATAGTTGTACAACCTTTGTTGTCAATTGCATGGTAGGCACCGTGACTCCCCTGGACCCGGCCGATCTCGACCTCGCCACCCTCGCCTGGCTGGCGGGCAGTTCCGCGAACCGGGCGATCCTGGCGGAGCTGCACGAGGCGGGCCACCCCGGCGTGCGCAACTCCCACGGGTACGTGATCCAGCACCTGATCGACCGGTCGCCCACCGTTTCCGAACTCGCCGGTCTTCTCGGCGTCACCCAGCAGGCGGCCTCGAAGCATCTTCTCGAACTGGAGCGGCTCGGCTATGTCGCGAGAGTGCCGGATCCCGCCGACAGCCGGGTGCGCCGGGCCCAGCTCACCGACCGCGGTTGGCGGCTCGTTAACGACAGCCGCCGGATACGGCAGCAACTCGATGCGCGGCTGACGAAATCGGCGGGCAAGGACGCTGCCGAAGCGGCTCGGCTAGTCCTGGCTCGCGTGCTCGAAGCGACAGGCGGAACCGCGGACGTGATCGCGCGCCGCGCCGCCCTGCCCAGCGAATAAACCTGCCGTCATCACCGCGTATCAGCGGCACCCTCATCGCGACGGTGCATCGCGCGATAACGACCGGGAGCCTGACCGACGACCCGTTTGAAAGCACGCGCGAACGCGAATTCCGAGTCGTAACCCACCTTCCGGGCGATCTGCCGCAGCGGGGCTGGGCCCTCGCGCAGCAGGCGGGCGGCGACGGTCATCCGCCAGATGCCGAGGTACTCCATCGGGGTGTGCCCGGTAGTCGACGTGAATCGGCGGCTGAACCGGGCCCGCGGGACGCCGACGGAGTGCGCGAGTGCCTCCACCGTCCAGGGTTTGCCGGGATCGTCGTGCAAGAGCGCGAGCGCGGGGCCGACCGCCGGGTCGTGGAGCGCGCGGGCCCACCCGGCCAGCTGGTCGGGCTGGCCGAGGAACCAGGACCTCAGGGTGTAGGTGAACAGCAGGTCGAGCAGCGACGCCACCACGGCGGGCGTGCCGCGGCCGGCGTGGTCGACCTCGGTGGTGAGCAACTGGACGGCGGCGGCGAGCGAAGTGCCGCGCATCTGGCTCGCCGTGACACGTACGACGTCGGGCAAAGATGCCAGGAACGGGTGCTGCGGCGAGGGTTCGAGCAGGTACGCGCCGCAGACCAGAACGGTCTCGGGACCGTCGCCCTCGATGACGAGGTCGGTGGCCGACAGCTCCTCCAGGTCGGCGCCGAACAGTTCGCGCACGGTGCGAGCTGACCGGCCGGGAGTGTCGGCCGCGACGTGTCCGGCGCCGGACGGCAGCAACGCGACATCCCCCTGGGCGAGCTGCAGCACCTCTCCGCTGTCGGGGACGAGCACGCAGGAACCGGCGATCACGACGTAGATCGTGGCTATCGAACGCGACTCGAACGCGAGGCCCCAAGGCGCCCGCAGCAACGCCCGGCCGTAGACGACGCCGCCGCGCCGGAGGGCTGCGACGATGTCGCCCACGACGTCCGCCACGTGGTCACGGCCGACCGCTTTCACCGGCATCGCCATACCCGATTCGCTCCGCCGTCGCGCTGAACGGATATGAATCTGTCGAGAGCTGTCATGGCGCGCGTCGATAACCCGTTCATACGGTGAAGTGGTTGCCGATTCGACCCTACCTTGCGAGGAACGCGTGCCTACCACAGTTCTTGTCCTCGGCGCGGCCGGACGCACCGGACGCCGGGTTGTGTCGTTGCTGGCCGAGCAGGGGCACACGGTCCGGGTCCCGGGAAGACCGGAGGGTTCGGCGACGCCGGTCCGCTTCGACTGGAGCGACCCGGCGACGTACCCGCCCGCGCTGGACGGCGTGGACGCGATCTACCAGTGGCTTCCGATCAGCCCCGACCCCACGACCGAGGTCGCGGCGCTGCTGGACGACGCCAAGAGCGCCGGGGTTCGCCGGGTGGTCCACCTGTCGACGACGACGGCGCGGCTGGCCGCCGAGGGCTTCCCGCTGGACGAGGCCGAGCGGCTCCTCGAAACGGGACCGGTGCCCGCGACCATTCTGCGCCCCAACGTCTTCGCCGAGAACTTCTCCGAACACCCCGCGATCCTGCACGGAATCCGCACCGGGGTCGTCGCGGTTCCCGCGGGCGATGGCCGCGTCGCGCCGATCTCCGTCGAGGACATCGCCGCCGCGGCCGCGGCAGCCCTGACCGAGGACGGACATCAGCACAAGACCTACTCGCTGACCGGACCCGATTCACTGTCCTTTTCGGACATGACCGCGATCGTGGGCGAGGCCGCGGGAAAACCGGTGCGGTACCAGGCGATGGACCCGGCCGAGTTCCGCGACGCCTTGCTCCGCGGGGGCACGCCCGGTCCGGTCGCCGACTTCTACGCCGCCATGTACGAAGGCATCCGCAACGACTGGGCCGCCGACGTGACCGACGACGTCCAGCGGATCACCGGCCGGCCGCCGGTCTCCTTCGCCGATTATGCCCGCGCCGCGGCGGCCTTGTGGCGCTGATCAACCGGTCCGGCCCGCCTCGATGAGGCCTGCCCCAGCCCAGGGGAGGTGGCGTGCCGCGCCAGGCTGGGGCAGGCATAACGGTGCGGTGAGCGATGGGCGGGACGCTCCTAACCGCACCGAGCTCTATCGGGTTTCTCCCCTTTTCGCGGGTTGTCGGCCTCCCGCGGGACGGTGTCGTCGACTTTCGGGATGACGTCGGTGTCCTCGCCGGCGCGTTCGGCCGCGGCCTCCTCGGCCGTCCGGCGGAATTCGGCCAGCCGGGCTTGTTCGATCTCGGCCTGGACCTCGTAGTCGAGCCGGGCCTGGAGGTCGCGGACGGTCAGCTTTCCGCGCGGGGGCGGCACCGGCCGGCGTGCGTGCCAGAGCCACATCGAGAGCAGTACCAGCAGCAAGAGCACGCAACACCCGATGACCACCGCCGGATGGCCGGTGCGGGCCGCCTCGCCGAGCGTCGATGCCGCCTTCATGCGATCCACCTCTCAGCTGCGGAAGTGTCTTCGCGGTGCCTCCCCACCATGGGGCCGGCCAGTGGCCTGGACCAGCCAGCAAACCGGGCGAAAAGCGGGCGGCAACCGAGCGAATCGTCTTGCCCCGCACACGGTGACCTGCGGTAACCTAGCGACCCCGCGTTGTTGCGAAGGGGTGTCGCCCATGGGCGAACGGCGAGAAGGACTTGTCCGGGCACGCAAAGCGGCGAACCTGACGCAAGAAAAGCTCGCCGCGCTGCTGCCCGCCGACGAAAAAAGCATCCGCGCCTGGGAATCCGGCCGGTCCGAGCCGCGTCCGCACCGCCGCGACCGGCTCGCCCGGCTGCTGCGCATCAGCCCCGCCCGGCTGGAGGAACTGCTCCGGGAAGGCACCCCGGCGGACCTCCGCAGGCCGCCGGGAGCGCCGAGCGTCCTGCTGCCCGTCGTCGTGGACGGGCGTCCGGTCGCGCTGCCGCTGGACCGGGCGACCGTCGCGGCCAGCGTCCTCGCCCGGCTCGTGCCCGCACCCGGCGACGCGGCCCCGCCAGCGGTTCCGACCACAGAATGGGACGCCATGAGCCCGCTCAGTCGCCGCTCACTGCTCAAGAACGGCCTGCCGGTCGCGGCGTTGCCCGCGCTGGGAATAGGCAGCGCCGAGCACGTCGCGCGAGCGCTGGAGAATCCCCGGCGGTACATGGACAAAACCGTCACGCACTATTTCCGGCGGCAGCTCGACCAGTACAAATACGAGGACGGCGAACGCGGTCCGGCCAAAACGCTCCCGATGACGCTGGGCGTGCTGGACATCATCGACCGCATCGCCCGCGACGCGGTGCCCGAGGATCAGCGGGACCTGCTGCGAATCGGTTCGGAGGGCGCGGAGTTCGCCGGCTGGCTCTACCGCGACCGCAGGCAAATGGAAGATTCGCTGTACTGGCACGACCGCGCGATGGAATGGGCGCAGGCGGCGGGCGATGGCACCATGCAGGGCTACATTCTGCTCAAAAAAGCCCAGGTCGCCTACGACGAACGCGATCCGCGGCGGATGCTCATCCTCACCAGGGCGGTGCGCAATGGCCCCTGGTCGCTCCCCCGGCGCCTGCAGGCTGAAGCCGCCCAGCAGGAAGCCCGCGCGGAGGCGATGCTCGGCGCGTCGGCCGATCAGGTCAACCGCACCCTCGACGTCGCGTGGAAACTGCTGGACGACGCCGGACCGGCCGAATCGCCGCTGGGCGCGCACTTCAACGCGACTCTCCTGAATATGCAGACCGCGATCTGCTACACCGAAGCGGGCGAACCGCGCCGGTCGGTGGAGCTGTACGAAAAAACGTTGAAGGAAACCCAATTCTCCCGGCGGGACTACGGTTTCTTCCTGTCCCTCATGGCAAACTCGCTGGCCCTTTCCGGCGAACCGGACCAAGCAGCCAAAACCGGCCTCATCTCCGCTCAGCGAGCCGCGGAAACGAACTCCCGCCGCACCAAGGAAGAACTCCGCCGGGTCGTGGAAGTGCTGAAGCCGTGGCACAACCGCCCGGACGTCCGGGAATTGCGCGAGGCGCTCAACGGCTGACCCGTCAGCGAAGCCATTCCCGGACTTTGCCGATCACCTGCCGTTGCCAGGCTTGGGTCTGCGGATCGGCGTACCCGGGATCGTCGTGGACCGCGAAGCCGTGCTGTGCCCCGTCAAGCTGGAGCAGCCGGTGTTCGCAAGTCAGCTCGCGATCCGCGGCCCGCGACGACTCGACCGGGACGAAGGTGTCCTCGGTGCCGTGCACAATCAGCGTCGGCGCGGTGATGCGCGGCAGGTTTTCGCGGGCCTCGAACCAGAACGCTTCGTTGAGCAGCGCCCGGCCGAGCCGGAAGCCAGGCCCGTGACCGAGATAGCCCTGCTGCTTGAGATCGGCGGCGCCGTGGTCGTCGAGGTAGCCGTCCGCCGACCACGCGGACTTCTCCTCGATGAACCGCGCGCGGTAGTCGATGAGAGGGTTGAACAGGACGAGCCGCTCGACGTCGTCCGGTCGCTTGGCCGCGTAGTACGCCGCGACGCCGCCGGAGAAACTGGCCGCTGCGAGCGACGTCCGCACGCCCGGGACAGCGGTGGAAAGGTGCTCGATGCTGGCCCGGATCACGTTGAGCAGCGCGAAAAGCGTCAGATCTTCCTGGCGGCCTTCGCTTTCGCCATGCCCGGGAAGGTCGACTCGCAGCGACGCTATGCCGACCTCGGCCAGGTGGTCGGCAAGGCGAGTGAAGAACCCGCCTTCCTCGCGGGTGACGCTCGCCCCTTGCACGAGCAACACAGCCCGGCGCGCTCTGCCGTCCGGCTCGGTGAGGGTGCTGGCCAGGGTGAGGCCGTCCGGTGTACGAACTGTCCGATAGCTGTCGCGCGACATGGACACTCCCGGAGTTGTCGTCACCTCCCAGTGTGTCAGGTTCGCGCGTTCGGGGGATGAAATTCTCCGACGGTGTAACGAAGTCGACAGTTGCCGTGATCAGCTGCGACGGGTGAATAGGCGGGCAGCATGACGGAGAACGAAGTGGCCACCGCGTTCGCGGCGTGGCTCGAACGCGACGGCTGGACGATCAGCCCCGGCCCGGATCGCTACCTGGACCTCTACGCCATCCGCGCCGGCGACCGGCTGCATGTCGAAGCGAAGGGCGCCACTCAGGACAAGGGCATCGACGCCGACATCCTCTGGGGCCAAATCCTGCGTCGGATGAGCGAGTTCGGCACGCCTGGCGCACGGTATGCGATCGTCGTGCCGGACAGCGTCAAGTGGCACACCCTTCGGGTTCCCGCGAGGGTGCGCGCCCTGCTCGGCATCGAGGTGTACGCCGTGACCGACAACGGCTCGGTCGCCCGCGCGGACGCATAAGACGCATCCGCGCTTCTCCAGCCGCCTACTTCTTCAGCCTCCTGCTCCCGCCATGCCAATCCTGTTCCCGACCGGTCTCCCCCGCCCCCACCCCGAACGACGGCAGCTGCGGCATCTCCCGCAGACTCCGCTTCAGCTCGGCAAAGCCCGGGAACGCCGCCAACCCCACCACGTGGTCCCACAGCTCCACCGCCTCCTCATCAGACGGCAAGCGGCTGATCACCGGCCCGAAGAACGCGACTCCCTCCGGCGGCTGGAAGTGCAGGATCGGCGTCCCGACGTCCTTCCCGGTCAGCGAAAGGGCTTCGTCCGTCTCCCGCTGGATCTCCGCGTCCCACGCAGCATCGTCGACCGCGTCCGCGAGGTCTGTCGGAAGGCCAGCGCGCGCAAGGGCCGTCGCAGCCGCCGAGCGGGTGCTGTGCGCGGCCCGGGCCTCGGCGGTGTCCTCGACCAGACCGCTTTCGAAGTTCTGCTCCCCCAGCGCCTCGTAGAGCGGACCGACCGCCTCGCGGCCTTGTGAAGCGCGCACCGCGGCTGCCAGGCGGAGCAACCGCAGGCCCGACGTGTGCGAAGCGTCGTACTCCGGCGGGAAGTGCGTCGAGTAGTCCAGATGGGCGTTCAGCAACCGCAGCGAGATGAACCGCCAGTCCACCGAGTACGAGCGCTGGCGGGCGACTTGGCGGACCCACTTGCTGGTCATCCACGCGAACGGGCACACCGGATCGAAGTAGAAGTTCAGCTCGGCCATGGCCCGACTCTACGTCCCGGAAAGCTCAAGCGCCCTTGCTGCGCCGCCCGGCCTCGCCGGACAGTTCCTGGTGATGCTGCACCGCCAGCTGGACGATGTGCCGCACGTGCGGATCGTCGAGCACATAGACCTGCCGCTTTCCCTCGCGACGGGCGCGGACGAGGCCGGCGAGTTTGAGTTTGCCCAGGTGGTGGCTGGCGGTCGGCACGGTCTGGCCGGTCTCCTCGGCGAGCGTGCCGACGTCGCGCTCTCCGTGGGACAGCAGCCACAGCAGGTGCAGCCGCACGGTCGCGGAGAGCAGGCCGAACGTCGCGGCGGCGTCTTGCAGCAGGTCGGCGGGGAGCGGTTCCAGCGGGGGCTGGGATGGGGTGGACACGACGGACATCCTCTCGGGTGGGCTCTCAGCGTGACTTAGCCCCCATCACTTGCACAAGTGTTTGACTGTTTTCGTGATCTGCGCTCTACTGGTCCCCGGCCGGCGCGCTGACGCCGGCCGATGAGTCTTGCGGAGGAGGTGAGCCGGGTGACCGGCGAAGGAAGTAGTCGGCACGACCGTGCGGGAACCCCGGCAGCCATCTAGGTCCGGACGCACCCCGCGCGGTCCGCTGCCGCCCAGCAGACCTCGAGGGGACGACCGATGACCCGCTTTCCCGCCCTGCGCGCCCACGGCGACGCGCCGGTGCTCACTCTTTTCCGGAATCTCGACAGCTCGCCCAAAGGCCTCACCGAAAACGAGGCGGCCGAACGGTTGCGCCGCTTCGGCGAGAACCGCATCGACGGCACAGACCGCGCGCCTGCCCGTTTCTGGGCCGCCGCGCGGAGCCCGTTCGTCGCGTTGCTGACCGCGCTCGGCGTGGTTTTCGCCGGCGTCGGCGACATTCGCGGCGCGGTGACCGTCGGCGTGATGGTCGTGCTCAGCGTCGGCCTCCGCTTCTGGCAGCAGTCCCGGTCCGAGCGCGCGATCAGCGCGGTTCGCGATCAGATCACCACCACTGTGACCGTGCGTCGGCGCGCGGCGGCGGAGTTTCCCGGTAGCGAGCGCGAAGTGCCCACGGGGGACCTCGTCCCGGGAGACGTCGTGCTGCTCGGGCCCGGCGACGTGATCCCGGCTGACGTGCGCATCGTCGCAGCCAAAGACTTCATGGTCGACCAGTCCGCGCTGTCCGGCGAGGCGCTGCCGGTCGCGAAGCGGGCGCCCCGGCCCGGTAAGCACGAGGAACACGAACTCGTTGAGACGCCCGCGCTCGCCTTCGCGGGCACATCGGTGGTCGGCGGAACGGCGACCGCAGTGGTCGCCGCAACAGGCAGCGAGACCTACTTCGGCGCGCTCGCCAAGCAATCCGCCGAGCCGCGGGCGGAATCCAGCTTCGACGCCGGCGTGCGCCGCGTCGGGTGGACGCTCGTGCGGTTCATGCTGGTGATGGTGCCGATCGTGCTCGTCGTCAACGGCACGGTCACCGGGGACTGGGCGCAGGCCGGGATGTTCGCGGTCGCCGTCGCGGTCGGTCTCACGCCGGAGATGCTGCCGGTCATCGTGACCACGAACCTCGCCCGGGGCGCGGCCGCGCTGTCCCGGCGGCAGGTGATTGTCAAGCGGCTCAACGCCATTCAGGATCTCGCCGCGATGGACGTGCTGTGCGTCGACAAGACCGGCACCCTCACCGAGGACCGGATCGCCTACGCGCACAGCGTCGACTATTCCGGCAGCCCGGACGGCGAAGCGGCCGAGTACGCGGGCCTCGCGGTGCGCTTCCAGACCGACCGGCACGACCGACTGGACGAGGCGATCGAGACGCTGTTCGACGGCGAAGACGACCTGGTCGCCGACGCGCTGTTCACCGGCGTCGCCGAGATCGGCTTCGACCACGCGCGCCGCCGGGCCAGCGTCGTGGTCCGGCGCGGCAGCGAGCACCTGCTGATCAGCAAGGGCGACCCGGACGAGATCCTGCCGCGCTGCAGCCACGCGCGCCGCGACGGTGTCGTCGCCGAATTCGACGACGCCGCCCGCATCGGCGCAGAGGAACTGGTGCGCGCGTACGCCGAACACGGCATGCGGGTGCTCGCGGTGGCCGCGCGGGAAGTCGAACCCAGGCTCGGCGGATTTGACGAAACTGACGAGAACGAGATGATCCTCGTCGGTTTCGTGGGATTCGTCGACCCGGTCCGCGACGGCGTCGTCAACGCGGTGAAAACCCTTGGCGAGCAAGGGGTCGCGCTGAAGGTGCTGACCGGCGACAACCGGCACGTGGCCGCGCGCGTCGCGGATTCGGCGGGCATCCCGGTCGGCGAGGTCGTGCTCGGCCGCCAGGTCGAAGCGGCGGACGACGCCGAACTGCGCGAGATCGTCAAGGACACCACCGTATTCGCGAAGCTCACGCCAGCGCACAAGGCCCGCGTGGTCACCGCGTTGCGCGAGAACGGCCGTGCGGTCGGCTTTGTCGGCGACGGAGTCAACGACGTCACCGCGCTGCGCACCGCCGACGTCGGGATCGCTCCGGACACCGCCACCGACGCGGCCAAGGACGCGGCGGACCTCGTGCTGCTGGAACGCGACCTCGGCGTGCTCGCCCGCGGCGTGGCCGAAGGACGGCGGACGCTCGGCAACACGCTGAAGTACGTCAACATCACCGCCGCGTCCAACTTCGGCAACGTGCTGTCGGTGCTCGCCGCGAGCGCGTTCCTGCCGTTCCTGCCCATCCTGCCGATCCAGCTCGTGGTGTCGAACCTGCTCTACGACCTGGCTCAGCTCGCGCTCGCGTGGGACCGGGTGGACGAGGACTACCTCAGCGAACCGCGCCGCTGGGACGCTCGCGGGCTGACCGGCTTCATGCTCGTGTTCGGCCCGCTGTCGTCGCTGTTCGACCTCGCGACGTTCGCCGTGCTGTGGCACGTCTTCGGCGCGGGCGCGGATCCGCTGCTGTTCCAGACCGGCTGGTTCGGCGAGGGGCTGCTCTCGCAGCTGCTGGTCGTGCTTGTCTTGCGCGGACGCGGGACTCCCCTGCGCGCCAGCCGCCCGGTCGTGCTGGCGACGGCAGCCGCCGCGCTCGTCGGTTTGCTGGTGCCGCTGTCGCCGCTCGCCGGGCCGTTGCGCATGCAGGCGCTGCCCGCCAGCTACCTGCTGTGGCTGGTGCTCGTGCTGGCCGGGTACGCGCTGGCCGCCCAGGCAGCGAAACGCGGTTACGCACGCCAGCGCGCGTGGTGGTAACCGTCCTTTTTCCGGTTTTTCCCGACTATTTCTGAACTTTTCGCACCAACCAGTGGGAGCGCAGATGACGACTGCGGAGATGTTGCTGCGCCTTGGCGCCGGAGTGGGCCTCGGCACAGTGATCGGATTTGAACGCCAATACCGTGCCCGGATGGCCGGCTTGCGGACGAACGCGCTGGTCGCGGCCGGTGCGACGCTGTTCGTGCTGCTGTCCGCGCACGGTTTCAGCGGAGCGAGCGCCGACCCCACCCGGGTTGCCGCGCAAATTGTTTCCGGAATCGGTTTTCTCGGCGCGGGCGTGATTCTACGCGAAGGATTGACCGTGCGCGGGCTCAACACAGCGGCGACATTGTGGTGCTCCGCCGCGGTGGGCGCGCTCGCCGGAGCCGGGCTGTACACAGCCGCTGGCGCGGGCACCGCCGTGGTGATGGCGGTGAACATCGCGCTGCGCCCGCTCGGCCGCGTGGTCGACCGTCGTCCGGCGACCGGCCGCGAAACCCCGACGTCGTACACCTTCCTGGCGGTGACCAAGGACGATTCCGAAGCGCACGTGCGCGCGTTGCTCGTGCAGGCGTTGGCACGCACTGATTTCGCGCTGCAATCGGTCACCAGCACCAATACCGACACCGCCGGGCAGGTGCAGGTGCGCGCCGAACTGTCCGCCGATCAGCGCGACGACAAGCAAATGGAGTCGGCGGTGAGCCGGCTGTCCATGGAGCCGTCGGTGACCAGCGTGCGCTGGCAAGCCGAACTCTCCTACACCGACCAGGACAGCGAGAACTAGACCAATGCTGCGTACCTTCCCCACCCGCGGCGCGCTCGTCCGGCCGCGCCGCACGGTCGCCGACGTGGCGGTGTTCCTCGGCGCCGCCGCGGCGTTGTGGCTGATCGTGCGGCTCGCGCACGGTGCCGCCACGGCGTGGACTCCGGCGACCGCACCGTCCACAGTGTCCACTGATCCGGCCGAACTCCCTTACTACGCCGGACGTTCGCTGCTGCGGATGTTCGTCGCGCTCGTGCTGTCGGTCGGATTCACCTTCGTCTACGCGACCGCGGCGGCCCGGCTGCGGCGCACGGAAAAGATCCTGCTTCCCGCACTCGACATCCTGCAGTCGGTGCCGGTGCTCGGGTTCCTGTCGGTGACGATCACCGGGTTCATCGCGCTGTTCCCCGGCTCGCAACTGGGCCTGGAATGCGCGTCGATCTTCGCGATCTTCACCTCGCAGGCGTGGAACATGACCTTCGCGTTCCACCATTCGCTGGTCTCGCAGCCGCGCGACCTCGACGAGGCGTCCCGGCTGCTGCGGCTGTCCCGCTGGCAGCGGTTCTGGCGCGTCGACGTGCCGAGCGGCCTGATCCCGCTGGTCTGGAACGGCATGATGAGCTTCGGCGGCGGCTGGTTCTTCCTCACCGCCTCCGAAGCGCTCAGCGTCAACAACCAGAAGTTCGCGCTGCCCGGAATCGGCGCGTACGTCGCGACCGCTTCCGAAGAGGGCGATCTCGGCAAGGTGCTGCTGGCCGTCGGTGCGATGGTGGTCCTGGTCGTCGGTGTGAACGTGCTGTTCTGGCGACCGCTCACCGCGTGGTCGGAGCGGTTCCGCATCGAAAACTCCGAAGCCGCCGAGGCACCTCGCAGCCTGGTACTCGACCTGCTGCGCCGCTCGCGGATCCCGGCACTGCTCGGCCGGGTGCTCGGCAAACTGGTGTTCCCGCTCGACCGCGCGCTGGCGGTTTTCGGGCTCGCCGAGTACCCGCTGCGGTTCTCCCCCGCCCGCCGGCGCGCCGCGGACATCGTGTTCAGCGTCGTGGTTTTCGGGCTGATCCTCTACGGCGCGGTGCGCATGGTGCTGTTCATCGGCGAGACCACCGGATACGGCGAGATCGGGCACGTGCTGCTGCTCGGCCTGATCACGTTCGCACGGGTGGTGACGCTGGTGGTCGTCGGCACGCTCGTGTGGGTGCCGATCGGCGTGTGGATCGGGATGAACCCGCGGGTGTCGCGGCTCGCCCAGCCGGTCGTGCAGGTGCTCGCGTCGTTCCCGGCGAACTTCCTGTTCCCGCTGATCACCGCCGTGCTCGTGGCGACCGGGATTTCCCTGGACTGGGGCGGCATCCTGCTGATGAGCCTCGGCGCCCAGTGGTACATCCTGTTCAACGTCATCGCGGGCGCTTCGGCCATTCCGCACGACCTGCGCGAGGCGTCGGCGAACCTGCGGCTGCCGCGAGCGCTGTGGTGGCGTCGGCTCGTGCTGCCCGCGATCTTCCCGAGCTACGTCACCGGTGGGATCACCGCGGCGGGCGGCGCGTGGAACGCCTCCATCGTCGCGGAAATCGTGTCCTACAACGGGGTCACGCTCACCGCGACCGGCCTCGGCGCGTACATCGCCGACGCGACCGGCTCCGGCGATTCCGGGCGGATCCTGCTCGGCGTCGCGGTGATGAGCCTGTACGTCGTCGGCCTCAACCGGCTCTTCTGGCGGCGGCTGTACCGCCTCGCCGAACGCCGGTTCTCCCTGTCCTGAAAGGTATCCTCATGTCCGAAGTCCTCGTGTCCGTCGAGCACGTCAGCAAAAGCTTCCCCGGTTCGGCGGGTGACGAACTGCGCGTCCTCGACGACATCACGCTCGACCTGCGCGCGGGCGAGATCGTCGCGCTGCTCGGCCGGTCCGGCAGCGGGAAATCGACGCTGCTGCGCACGATCGCCGGGCTGATCGGCCCGACCCGCGGCACCGTGCGTTATCGCGGCGAAGAACTCGACGGCGCCAATCCGGGTACCGCGATGGTGTTCCAGACGTTCGCGCTGATGCCGTGGCTGACCGTGCAGGACAACGTCGAACTCGGCCTCGCCGCGCGCGGCATCCCGCCGAAATCGCGCCGCGACCGTGCGTTGCAGGCGATCGACCTGATCGGCCTCGACGGTTTCGAATCCGCATACCCCAAGGAACTTTCCGGCGGGATGCGGCAGCGCGTCGGCTTCGCCCGTGCGCTTGTGCTCGAACCGGACGTCCTGCTGATGGACGAACCGTTCTCCGCGCTCGACGTGCTGACCGCGGAAAACCTGCGCACCGAACTGATGAGCCTGTGGCAGCGCGACGATTTCCCGACGAAAGCCGTCTGCATCGTCACGCATAACATCGAGGAGGCAGTACTGCTCGCCGACCGGGTGCTGGTCCTCGGCGCCAACCCCGGGAAGCTGCGTGCGGAGGTGGAGATCGACCTCGCCCGGCCGCGCGACCGCAAATCCCCCGCGTTCGCCGCGCTGGTCGAACGGCTCTACGACCTGCTGACCGGACGCGATCCGGCGGCCGTCGAACCCGCGCAGGCCACGCCCACCGCACGGCCGCTGCCGCCCGCGTCGGTCGGCGGCCTCGCCGGGCTCGTGGAACTGGTGCACGCCCGCGGCGGACACGCCGACCTGCCGGATCTCGCCGCCGAACTGAGCTTCGAGGTCGACGACCTGCTGCCGCTCGTCGACGCGGCAGCCCTGCTCGACCTCCTGTTCGTGGCGGGCGGCGACCTGCACCTGACCCCGGTCGGCACCGCCTTCACCACCGCGGACATCCAGACCAGCAAGAAGATCTTCGCCGGTCAGGTCCGCGACCGGGCGCCACTGGTCCGCACCATCGTCAACGCGCTCACCGCCAGCTCGGACGGCACGCTGCGCGCGGAGTTCTTCCTCGACCTGCTCCGCCGCGGCTTCTCCGCCGCCGACGCCCGGCAGCAACTGGACACGGCGATCGACTGGGGCCGGTACGCCGAGCTCTTCGACTACGACACCGACAGCGACCGGATCGCCCAGACGACCGCCGAATAGCTCAGCTCTCCGGAGCCGTCTCCACGCGCGGCGCCGGGCTGTCCGCCGGGGCGTCCGGAGCCGGGTCCCGGTTCACCGCCGCGATCGCGAGCGCCCCCATCACCGCCACCGCCGCGAACAGGTAGAAGCCCCACGGATACGCCAGCCCCGCCGACAGCAGCAGCCCGGTCACCAGCGGCCCGGACATCGCGCCGAACCGGCCGATCCCGCTCGCCGCGCCGAGCCCGGTGCCGCGTGCTTCGGCGGGGTACACGCGGGCGATGTACACGTAGACCAGCACCTGCGAGCTGAAGGTGAAGATCCCGGCCAGCAGCACGCCGGCGTACACGCTCGCCCCGGGCAGCTTGATGCTCAGCAGCGCCAGGAACACCGCCGCCGCGGCGAACCACAGGATGGTCGAACGGCGGTAGCCGATCTTGTCCGCGACCCGGCCGCCGACCAGCAGGCCGATGACCGCGCCGACGTTCAGCACCAGCAGCAGCGCCAGCGCCGCGCCGAGTTCGTAGCCCGCCGCGCGCATGATCTGCGGCAGCCAGGTGTTCAGGCCGTAGACCAGCAGCAGCCCCATGAACGACGTCACCCAGAACGCGATGGTCGCGCGGCCGTAGCCGTGCCGGAACAGGACGCCGAGCGGGTTGCGGTTGCGCCGGGCTTCCTTCGCCCGTTCCAGCGCCTTCGATTCGGGCAGGAACTTCATCATCAGCGGCACGAGGATCAGTGCGGGCGCGGCCCCGATGACGAACATCCACTGCCAGCCGAGCCGTTGCAGCACCAGGATTCCGAGCAGCGCGGTGAGCACTGCGCCGACGTGGTAGCCGGTCATCAGCACGGTGGTCGCGCTGCCGCCGCGGCCGATCCGCGCGTACTCGGTGATCAGCGCCAGCGCGGTCGGCAGCACGCCGCCGAGCCCGAGCCCGGCCAGGAACCGCAGCACGCCGAACAGCCACGGCCCGTTCGCGAACGCGCAGAGCAGCGTGCAGACCGAGAAGCTGGCCACGGTCAGCAGCATCATTCCCCGCCGGCCGAACAGGTCGCTGAGCGGGCCGATCGAGAACGCGCCGACCGCCACGCCGAGCAGCCCGACCGCGGAGATCAGCGACGCCGTGTTGGGGTCGAGCCCCCACGCTTTGTCCTTGAGCAGCGCGGGCAGCACGACGCCCAGCACCACCAGGTCGAACCCTTCGAGCGCCACCGCCGTCCAGCACAGCGGGGCCACCCAGCGGGCGTGGCGCGCCCGGGGATCAGTCGAGACCGTCATGTCATCACCTGCGTCGTCGGAGGGGACCTGGGCCGGATTGCTTCTAGAACGGGTACTGCGGAAGGTCGCCGCGCACGGTGACCCACTGGGTTTCGGTGAACGCCTCCAGGTTGGCCTGCGCGCCGCCGTGCCGGGAGCCGGTTCCCGAATCCCCCACCCCGCCGAACGGGGCGAGGGCCTCGTCGTTGACCGTCTGGTCGTTGACGTGCACCAGACCGGACGGGATCCGCTCGGCCAGTGCCAGCCCCCGCGCGGCGTCCCGGGTCAGGATGCCCAGCGACAGCCCGTACTCGGTACCGCCGGCCAGGCGCACTGCTTCGTCCACTGTGGAGAACGGCACGACCGGCGCGACCGGGCCGAACACCTCCTGGGCGTAGGCGGGCGCGGCGAGCGGGACGTCGGTGAGGACGGTCGGGCGGTAGAACAGGTCCTCGTAGGTGCCGCCGGTCGCGATCTTCGCGCCAGCCTCCGCGCTCCCGGTGACCACCGAGTGCACGCGGTCGCGTTGTCCCGCGTCGATCAGCGGGCCGAGCGCGACGTCGCCGGTCGCCGGGTTGCCGACGGTCAGCTTGGCCGCGTGCTCGGCGAGCGCGGCCGCGTAGTCGTCGGCGATTTCGGCGGCGACCAGGTGGCGTCCGGTCGCCATGCAGATCTGCCCGGAGTGGTTGAACGAACCGAACGCGCCGACCGACGCGGCCTGTTCGACGTCCGCGTCCGCGAGCACGACGAGCGCCGAGTTGCCGCCGAGTTCGAGGTGCACGCGCTTGAGCCGCTCCCCCGCCGCCGCGGCGATCTTGCGGCCCGCGTTCGTGGAACCGGTGAACGCGATGACGCGCACCAGCGGGTCCTCGACCAGCGCGGCGCCGACGTCCGCGCCGCCGGGCAGCAGGTGGAACAGGCCTTCGGGCAGACCGGCTTCCTCGAAGATCCGGGCCAGCACGACACCGCCGCACACCGCCGTGCGCGGGTCGGGCTTCGCCAGCACCGCGTTGCCGAGCGCCAAGGCGGGCGCGATCGCGCGGATGGAGAGGATCACCGGCGCGTTGAACGGCGAGATCACGCCGACCACCCCGGCCGGAACCCGGCGCGCCATCGACAGCCGAGGCTGGCTGGAACGCAACAGTTCCCCGTACGGATGTGCGGCGAGCGCCGCCGCCTCGTGGCATTCCTCGGCCGCGACCGCGCGGGTCTGGAACTGCGCGAACGCCCGCGTGGCACCGGATTCGCGGACAAGCCAGTCGTCGATCTCGTCGCCGTGGTCCTCGAAAAGCCGCGCAGCCCGGCGCAGCACCCGCGCCCGCTGGTCGTATGGCTTCGCAGCCCACTCCCGCTGTGCTTCCTGCGCCGCCGCCGCTGCGTTGGCGACGTCTTCCGGAGCCGCCGCGCCCACTCGGGCCAGGGTGTTCCCGGTAGCGGGCTCGACCGCGTCGTATTCCCCGCCTGCGCCGGGGATCCAGCCGCCGGAGAAGATCCGGCCCTGCCATCCGGTTCCGAGCAACGTCATGCCGTCACCGCCACTTCCAGCACCAGCGGCTCCGTGCGCGCGGCCAGCGTCGGCAGCACCTCGTTCAACACCGACTCCAGTTCCTCGTAGGTTTCCGCGCGCCGCGCCGGGCAGCCGAGCGATTTCGCGAGCCCGCTCACGCTGACCTCATCGAACCCGGGCCACGGCGCTTTTCCGCCCCCGGCCGTGCGTTCGCCGTGCCGCACGGCGAGTTTGTCCATGATCGCGTAGCCGCCGTTGGACAGCACGATCACGAGAACGCCGACGCCGTAATGCGCGGCGCTCCACAACGACTGGATCGAGTACAGCGACGAACCGTCCCCGATCACCGCGACCACCGGACGCTTCAGCCCGCCCATCCGCAGCCCGATCGCCGCCGGAATGCCGAAGCCCAGCCCGCCCATGGCCGCGCTGAGGAACCCGAGCGGTTCGCGCGCCGGGACGTACGCGTGCAGCAGCGGACGGCTCGACGGCGATTCCTCGACCAGCACCGTGTCCTGGGGCAATCGGCGCGCGAGCAGGCCGAACACGTGGTCCGGTCCCAGCGGCGCACCCGCCTCCGGCGCCCCGGGCAACTCGACCGTCCGGCCGATCTTTTCGGTGCCCGCTTCCCGCGCCGGAACCAGCTCCGCCAACGGCCCGCACACCGCCGACGGCCGCGCCAGCACGGCGAGGTCGACCGGGCTGCGGTGCGCTTCGTTCGGATCGTCCGTGACCACCGCGATGCGGGTGCCCGGTTCGGTCAGCTGTCCCGGTTCGCGCGGGTACTGGCGGAAAACCGGTGCGCCGACCGACAGCACCGCGTCGTGTCCGGACAACGCTTTCCGCAGTCCTTCCCGGCCCGGCGGCAGATGCCCGGCGAACTGCGGATGGTCCTGCGGGAATCCGGCGCGCGCCCCGAACGCCTCCTGCCACACCGGGCACGCGAGCTTTTCCGCCAGCGTGGTCAGGCCGCGCCACGATTCGGCGTCGTCGGCCCCCGCACCCGTCACGATTACCGGATTGGTTGCGGTACCGAGGAATTCCGCCAGCTCGGCCAGCACCGCGGGCTCGGCGGCGTTCGCGCGGACCAGCTTCGCCGGGGCGGGCAGCGGCTCGTCCACGCCCGCCAGCTCCGACCAGTCGTCCATCGGCACGATCACCAGCGCCGGGCCGCGGTGCTCGCGCGCCTCGTGCCAGGCGCGGGCGAGCGCGCCCGGAACGTCCTGCGCCCGCGGCGGTTCCGCGATCCACACCGGCGTGGGCCGGGCAAGATCGTCGAGCCGATGGCCGGTGAGGAACGGCTCCAGCGCGAGGTGGCGGCGGTCCTGCTGCCCGACGAGCACGACCAGCGGCGCACGGTTGACCCGCGCGGTCGCGAGCGCGCCGACCGCGTTCCCGAGCCCCGCGGTGGTGTGCAGGATCGCGACCGCGGGCCGGTC
Organism: Amycolatopsis sp. Poz14; assembly: GCF_006704225.1. Taxonomy (NCBI): domain Bacteria; kingdom Bacillati; phylum Actinomycetota; class Actinomycetes; order Pseudonocardiales; family Pseudonocardiaceae; genus Amycolatopsis; species Amycolatopsis sp. Poz14. Next base: position 5,017,355 of record NZ_JACLHD010000001.1, on the reverse strand, counting down.
GTTCGCGAGCGCCCAGCCGGTCGCCATGCCGACCACCGAACCCTCGTGCAGCGCCAGCACGAACTCGAGGTCGTCGGGCAGGTCGGTGAGCAGCGCGATCTCGGTCGACCCGGGATTGGCGAACACCGTCGTGGCGCCGAACCGGCGCAGCACGTCGAACGCGGCGTCGCGAACGGTCGGGGCAGGGCTCACGGACTTCTCCTCGGCAGTGACGGCAACGAGCGGTCCGGAGTCTCCCGGCTCGATCTTCCGCCGCCCAGCCCCTCTTCCACTCAGCGGAAAAGTTCCTCAGCCTTGCAACGCCCGCGTGACCCCCAGCGCGGCCATCCGGACCACCGGCACGAGCGGCGACAGATTCGGCGTGCAACTGGGCACCACCACGGAAATCGCCGCGACGACCTGATCGCCGGGCCCGCGCACCGGAGCAGCGACCGACGACGCGCCCTCGGTCATCTCGTTGCGGGAGATGCAGAACCCCTGCAGCCGGACCTCCGCCAGCACCTGCCGCAGCCGCGCCGGGTCCGTGATCGTCCCGCTGGCCCTGCGCTCCAGCCCGCCGGCGAGAATGCTCTCGAGACATTCCGGCGGCGCGTGCGCGAGCAGCACCTTGCCCGGCCCCGCCGCGTGCAACGGAAGCCGCAGCCCGACCCGCGAGGTCACCACGACATCCGGATGCGCCTCGAGCTTTTCCAGATACAGCGCCCGGTCCCCGTCCAGCACGACCAGATGGACGACCTCGTGCGTCACCTGCAGCAGATCCTGCAGAAACGGCAGCGCGACGTCCCGCAGCTCCCGCCCGCCCGGTGCCTGCGCCCCGAGCTGCCACAACCGAAGCCCGATCCGGTACCGCCCTCGGCCGGTGCGCTCCAACGCGCCCCACCCGGTCAGCTCGGCCAGCAGCCGATGCACCGTGGCAGGCGCGAGCCCGGTCGCCCGGGTGATCTCGCCGTGAGTCTGCTCGGGTCGGCCGGAAAGAAACGAATCCAGCACCGCGAACGCGCGGCTCAAGACCGTGCGCCCGGGTTCGGCGGCGTTGCCGGCGATCGCGTGCCTCCGGGGCTGCGGTGGAACAGGACGGGGACTGGCCGCCCATCATCCGCCAGTCCCGCGAACACGGCAACCCAACTTCCCCCGGACCGTCCACACTGGACGCGAGCCCGGCGCTCCCCGCCCCGAGGTCCGTGAGGGCCACCCTCATTGACTCTGATTCCCTCAGGGTTCCCCTCACGACCAGCCGCCGGGCGTGAGGGGCCCCTTCACGGACTTGGATTCCCTCAAGGAGCCCTTCACGGACCCGCCCGGCTGCCCGCCGCTCGGATGCCGCCCCAATGCGGCATTGGGTGCATCTCACGCACCGAACGCCACATTGGGTGCGTCGGATGCACCCAATGTGGCGTTGGGGCGCTAGCCCCGACCACCCACGAGACCGCAGCCGATGCACCCGCTATCGAGGCACCCAGCCCCTCCCCCGCACCCCGATACGAAGCCTCCCTGCGGTTCGGGGGTGCTTGTCAAGGCATCTTTCCCGCCTTGACAAGCACCCCCGAACCGTCAGCACAATCAACCTTCGGGGTGCCCCACGCAACCCCTCAAAGCAATGTCGCCGGAGGCGACGAGCCGAACCTCACCCCCGAAACGTCCGAACCTCCGGACTCACCTCCAAAGCATCCCGATTGAACGTCACCTCCACCCCTCGCCCCCGCAACCGAGACGCCCCCTGATCAAGCTTCCACCCATCCACCCGAACCCCAACCCGCGGATGCCGCCGAACCTGCCCCTCATCCAACCGAACCCGAACACTCGCCGCGTCCCCGCCGACCAAATTCAAATAATTGTCACTGAACGTCGCAGGAAGAACCCGCTCCCCAGTCCGCACGTCATAAACCTGCAAATGCACCATCAACGCCACCGACTCGCCGACATTCCGCACATCCACCGCCACCTCAGCCCCGTCGCCCCCGCGCGAAACCCCGGCGATCACCGAAACAGCCGCCCCAGGCATCCCCTCCAACCCGGCAAACCCAGCCTCCAGCCCAGGCTTCTCCACCCAATAGAAACTCCGAACAACCTCCGATCCACGCGAATCCCGAAGCACCAACCGAACAAAAGCAACCTCAGACGGCGCAGCACCAACCTCCGAAGCCGCCCGCCCAACCACAGCACGGTCAGACCCAGCCACCCCGCCCACCGGCATCGAGGCACGAGCGAACTCCACCCCGTCGACCCCGTAAAACGAGGCTTCAACACTCCCCCGAACCACAGCCCGGGAATGATTAGCCACAATCACATCGAAGTTCCGCGCATCCAGCACCACGTTAACCCGCCGACAAGCATGCTGAACCGCATAGAACGACGAATGCGCCTCCAAATCATGACTGTACATCTGCCAGACAAAACTAGGCTGCGCAGGATTAGTCATCCACATGATGACCCCAGTACGCGGATAAGGCCCAACACTCCGCATATAAGCAACCGGAGCCTCGTAAATAGCCCGAATACACTCGTAATTCATCAACTGCGACTTACGCGCGAAATCCGCAAGATTCCGGACCTCCCCATACCGCTCGCCAGTCAGCCGAAGATACCCCGCACCACCCCCATTCCCGCCGTTCCCGTTGACATCCCGATCAGCCCAGAAATCATCCGGATGCTCCCACGAAGCCTCCGGAAGCATCTTCCGCATGAACTCCAACGTAGGAATAGAATAAGACCCGACCTCATTATGAAACGGCGGCCACTGCGTACCGTCATTCAACGCGAAATGCTTGGCAGGCGGCACCCAGTGGTACGGCCCGCCAGACCGGTACCCGTCAACCGGATTCTCCCCGGTATCCCCGGCAGAACTAGTCAACACCACCCGCTGCGGATCCAGCTCGGCAACCAGCGCGTCCAGTCCGTCGATCAACGGCTGCGGCGGCGGCCCCTCGTTGCCACCGCACCACAGCAGGATCGACGGATGATTGCGAAACCGCACAATGCAATCCCGGATATTGGCGAGATCCCGCTCAATATTCTCCGCAGGCGGCCCCTCAGTGGAACAGAAGAAGTCCTGCCAGACCAGAATTCCGTACTCGTCGCAGGCAGCAAAGAAGTCCTCGGTACTGCTCTGCCCGTTCCAGTTCCGGATCAAGTTGAGATTAGCGTCCCGATGCAACCGGACCTGCGCCCGCAACCGCTCCCGAGGGATCCGCTTGAGCGCCTCGTCCAGCCCCCAGTTCCCGCCCATCACCAGGATCGGCTGATTGTTGACCGTGATCGCCAGACACTGCGTCACCGCCCCGGACGGCGACCGAATCGGCGTCGTGTACTCGATCCGCCGGATCCCGAAGTCCACCGTCCGTTCGTCGTGCACCTGCCCGCCGGACTCGACCCCGACCGTCAGCCGGTACCGATACGGCTCCCCATACCCGTTGGGCCACCACAGCTTCGGCCGATCCACCCGCAGACAGGCGATCTCCTTCGACGTCAGCTTCACCGACGACGCCCCCGCCGGAACACTGACCGTCCGCCGGAACCCCCGCCCGTCAAGGGACCCCGTCACCATCACGGACTTCCCGGCAGCACTGTCCACCGCGAGCGAGACCGAGACCTCCGCCGTCCGCAAATCCTGCGACAGCGTCGAGGTGACCTGGACATCAGCCACCCGCACCGGCCCCGTGGTACGCCAGGTGACCGGCTGCCAGATCCCCAGATCCCGGTCCGGAATGGTGGGCAGCCAGTCCCACCCGGCGGTGCAGAAGAACGTCGGCCCGTTCTTCAGCGTGATCCCGGTCGGACCGCCGTTGCGCCCGCCGCGCGTCACCCCGCTGGCGTAACTCGGCAATGCGGGCGGATCGGTGTAGTCGAGCTTCCCGACCAGCACCGCCAGCCAAGCGACCCCGTCCGCCTCGGCCACGATGTCCGTGACGTCGAAGACCGCGCGCTTGAACGCGCCCTCGACCGTGCCGACCCTGGTCCCGTTGAGCCACACAGTCCCGAGGTAGTTGATCCCGTCGAACTGCAGCCAGAACCGCTGCCCTGGCACCAGCCGCGGCACCCGGAACGCGACCCGGTACCAGTAGCCGGTGTCCTTGAGGGTGTCCGGGACGGTGTCGGTCACGATGTGGCCGTACAACGGATCGGGATACTCGCCGTTGGCGATCATGCTCGTCAGCGGAGTCCCCGGGACAACGGCGGGCTTCAACCCAGCGACGTCCTTCGCGCTGGCGAGCACACTCCCGTCCGCAGCCGTGCCGTCGGCCGCGACAAAGGTCCAGCCACTGCCGATCTCGCCGCCGACCTGAGGCGGACGCGCGTCCGGAGCTGCCTCGGCGGTGCCGGACACTCCCAACGCGCCGAGCACACCGCCGCTCGCGACAGCAATCCCGCCGGACAGAAACCGCCTGCGATTCACCTGGGTCACGTCGCTCCCGTAGCCTCTGACATCGTTGTCACCCGCACTTGAACCCTATTATTCGGCCGTTCGCGGGCCCGATGTCAAGCGGCGTAAGGAGGTTTCCGCGCCGCCGCAAGGTTTCTGTCGGGCGGACAACCGGCGGCGGCGCCCCAGCGTGACCGGCGCTGCGCCATAGGAAGGAACCTTTATAAAGTCGGCGGGAAAATCGCCCCGCACCCCTGGCGACCGGCCGCCGTGCGCTTTTAGGGTGACGGCGTTCGGGGCGGGGACCACTGCCCCGCTCACCGGTGCACCACCGAAGGAAAGCGAGTTTCCCATGCCCGAACCCGTCGAGATGTGGACCGCACCCGACTTCGTCGAGTACGAAACCCCGATGGAGGTCACCGCCTACGCGGCCCGCCGGGAGGAGTGACCCGCCGGACGGGACCGGTCCGCCGCGGTCCCGTCCGTCCCGGAAAACCTTACCGCTGAGCGAGAATCCCGGAGGAGCGAATGTCCACTGTGCACCCGATGAGTCCGGCGGAGTTCACCGGAGCCCTGCGCGGCCTCGCCGACCGGTATTGGGGCAGCCATCCGTTCCACCGGCGGATGCACGCCGGCGAACTGACCGAGCGCGAATTGCGGCTCTGGGCCGCGAACCGCTGGTACTACCAATGCGTGCTGCCGCAGAAAGACGCGGCCATCATCAGCAATTGCCCGATCCCGGAAATCCGCCGGATTTGGCTCGACCGGATCGTCTACCACGACGGCGCCGTCGAAGGCGAAGGCGGAGCCGAACGCTGGCTGCGACTGTGCGCCGCGGTCGGCCTGGACCGCGCCGAAGTCCTCGACGAGCGACACGTCGCCCCCGGTGTCCGGTTCGCCGTCGACGCCTACGTCACCTTCGCACGCACCAAACCCTGGGTGGAAGCCGTCGCCTCCGGCTTGACCGAGATGTTCGCCGGGCACCTGATGCAGCAGCGGGTGGTCGACGTCCTGGCGAACTATTCCTGGATTTCCCGCGCCGACCTGGCGTACTTCACCAACCGGATCGACAAGGTTTCCGGCGAGGGCAAGGACACTTTGGACATTGTCGTACAGCACTGCGTCACGCGCGAACAGCAGGAGAAAGCGGTGGCCGCGCTGTCGTTCAAGTGCGATGTCCTGTGGTCGATGCTCGACGCCATCGAACGCGCTGCGGCCGAGGAGTGAGCCGATGGACACCATCACGACCGCATCGGTGCCGAAACTGCGCGTCGGCGTCCGCCTGACGTTCGATCACGTGCGCGGGACGCAGGTGCTGCTGTTCCCGGAAGGCGTGCTGGTACCGAATTCCACCGCCACCGCGGTCCTCGAACTCTGCGACGGTGCCACCTCGGTGTCCGGCATCGTCGCCACCTTGCGCAGCCGCTATCAAGGCGTCCAGGAGAGTGACGTCCTCACCGTATTGGCCCGGTTCGGACAACGGCGGGTGATCGAATGGACGTGACCGCACCGCTCGGGCTGCTCGCCGAACTGACGCACCGCTGCCCCCTGCACTGCTCGTACTGCTCGAATCCGGTGGAACTCGTCAGCCGGTCCGCGGAAATGTCCACCGCTGAATGGATCGACGCACTGACCCAGGCCCGGGAACTGGGCGTGCTCCAGGTCCACCTCTCCGGCGGAGAACCGTTGGCGCGCCCCGACCTTCCGCATCTCGTCACGCACGCGAGCGACCTCGGCTGCTACGTCAACCTCGTCACCTCCGGCCTGGGCCTGACCGAGTCCCGGCTGACCGATCTCGTCGACCGAGGTCTCGCGCACGTCCAGCTCTCGGCCCAAGCCGCGACCCCGGACCGGGCGAACCTGCTCGCCGGCGCGAAAGCCTTCGACCGGAAGCTGGCCGCCGCCGAGCTCGTGAAAGCCTCGGGCCTGCCGCTGACCGTCAACGTGGTGCTGCACCGGCAGAACCACGACCAGCTGGCCGACATCATCGCGCTCGCCGAGTCGATGGGCGCGGACCGGCTCGAACTGGCCAACACCCAGTACTACGGCTGGGCCCTGCGCAACCGCGACGCGCTGATGCCGACCCGCGCGCAACTCGCCGCCGCGGAACCCATCGTCCGCGCAGCCGTCGAACGCCTCCGCGGCACGATGGAAATCATCTACGTCGTCGCCGACTACTACGAGCCGTTCCCCAAACCGTGCATGCACGGCTGGGGCGCGCGGCAACTCACCATCGCGCCCGACGGCACCGTCCTGCCCTGCCCCGCCGCCAGCGCAATCACCACGCTCACGCTCGACAACGTCCGCGAGACCGCCTTGGCCGACATCTGGTACCGCTCGGAGTCCTTCAACGCCTACCGCGGCGAGGACTGGATGCGCGACCCGTGCCGCACCTGCGACCGCCGCGCCACCGACTTCGGCGGCTGCCGCTGCCAGGCATTCCAGCTCACCGGCGACGCGGCGAACGCCGACCCCGTGTGCTCCCGCTCCCCGCACCGCGGCATGGTCGACCTCATTCTCACCGCACCGTCCACTCCGGACCTGATTATGCGTGGCCCAGCCCGATGAAGGTCATCCTCCTGGGCACCGCGGCCGGCGGCGGCTTTCCCCAGTGGAATTGCGCCTGCTCGCAATGCACGTCCGGCTCGCCTTCGCGTACGCAGGACAGCGTCGCCTTCAGCGCGGAGGGCCGTGTCTGGCACCTCCTCAACGCCTCACCGGACATCCGCGCGCAAATCCTGGCCACACCAGCGTTGCGAGCCGGACCGGGCCCGCGCGAGACGCCCCTGCGGACGGTCCTGCTCACCGACGCCGAGCTGGACCACACCCTCGGCCTGCTCATGCTCCGCGAGGCGACGGCGCTGACCGTCCATGCCCCCGCCGCCGCCCTGCACGCACTGACCGACCACTTCCCGGCCCGTCCCATCATCGGCGAGTACCACGACTGGACCTGGCACGCCTCCACCGAAACCACCCTCGACGGCCTCGTGATCACTTCCTTCCCGATCAGCGACAAACAACCGAAATACGCCCGCGCCTCCGCCCGTCCCGGCCCGTGGGTCGTCGCCTACCGCATCCACGACCCGGCAACCGGCGGCACGCTCGTCTACGCGCCCTGCCTGCGCACCTGGCCACCCGGCTTCGACGAGTTCACCGACGGCGCGAGCCTCGTCCTCCTGGACGGCACCTTCTACAGCGGCAGCGAATTCAGCACGGCGACCGACAGCGCCAACCCAGCCGCCCAGCAGGCGATGGGCCACGTGCCGATCACCACGACGCTGCCGATGCTCGCGAACCGCCCAGGGGTCGGCCGGTGGGCTTACACGCATCTGAACAACACGAACCCCGTCGTGGATCCGCACGGCGCGGAGCACGCTGCGGTGGTCGGCGCTGGAGCGGACGTGCCGCCGGATGGAGCCGAGTTCACGCTCTGAACCGCGCGCAAGCCTCACGACGGTTAGCTGGGCACGGCAGAACCGCCCCGCTCGACCCGGCAGAGACCGCGGCGGGGATTCCGGAGCCGAAGTGCTGCTGGACAGAACCGAACTCGCTCGCAGAGCCGCACACCAACCTCGCGCCTGAACCGCGCGCGAACCTCACGACGGTCAGCCGGACAGCAGAACCACCCGCCCGACCCAGCAGACGCCACGGCGGGGATCCCGGAGCCGAACTGCTCCCGGACAGAACCGAACTCGCTCGCAGAGTCGCACACCAACCTCGCATCAGAACCGCGCGCAAGCCTCACGACGGTTAACCGGACAGCAGAACCGCCCCGCTCGACCCGGCAGAGGCCGTGACGTGGATACCGGAGCCGAATTACAGCTGGACAGAACCGAACTCGCAGAGTCGCGCACGAACCTCGCGAAGGTTGCGCCACAAGGAAGGGCAGAACCACACCGCGCACCGACCTCACGGACCCGACGCACCGCCGTTCACCCCACGGGAAGCCGAATCAATGCCGGACGTAACGCCCCACCTCCCTACTCAAGCACGCAAACACACCACAGAACCGCACCGCCCACCCGCCCGGAACACGTCTCAGTTCGCGGAGCAACAGCGCGATCAGCACCGGGCAGAACCGATTCATGCGGTAACCGGGCACGACTAATCGGCCCTCCGCCGAGCCTCGACCGGCGAGCGCCAGAAGCAGTCCACCAGCTGCCGTCACACTCAACCGCCAGGTGCTCGTCTCCTGACCACGACATCCCGGCCAGCAAACACGTTGACCAATCGCAGGTCGCCGGTCACCAAAAGCCCCAGCACGGCAAGCAGATGCGACGCACCTAGGTCCGGATATCCCCCACCAGCAACAACCGCTCCAACATCTCCGGCGTAAACACCACCCCGGTCACCCCCGCCGCCACCGCGAAAGCCGCAGCTATCGGGTTCGACGGCCGTTCATCCCGGCCAGGATCCAACCCAGCCTCGCGCATCACCGGGAGCAGCCGGTCCGGTTCGCTGCCGTACGTCCGGCTCGGCAGGCGCGGAGTGAAACCAGCGACGACCGTGCCGTCCACCGCGTGCACGAAGTGCGCCTCGGCGTAGTCGTGCCGGTTCACAGCAACGACCTCGCAGTCTTTCGAAAGCCTGGCAACGACTTCCGGCAAATTCCCCTGCCACCCCCACGGTTCGACGGCGACACTCCATTCGCCGGACGACACCACGCCGACGTACCCTCCGCCGTTCCCGCCCTGGGTCTGCGCGACGTACCCGGCGACCAGATTGTTCAATTCCCCGAACGTCATCTGCTCGCCGCCGACGCCACCGAACCGCCGCACCACCTCGGGCGGATCGAGCCCGCGCACGAACGAAACACAGAAGATGTCCTGCAGCGGCCCGTAATCATCCAGCCATGCCAACTCGGTCAGTAAGCCTGTCATCACGCCTCCAAGATCGACTGCGGCCATGATGACAGGCACCACCGACAAAAACCGGATCCGCGAAAACAGCCCACAGTCCATTGTGGACAGCAGAGGGTCACTTCTGCGGCGGCTCCGCCTGCAAACTCCCGGCAGGCAGCCGGTCCGCGCCCCAGCTGCGCTCGAGATAACCGATGATCCGCGCGACGTCCTCGGCGGGCACCTTCTCCGGCTCGCCGTGTTCCCGAGGGTCGACGTGGAAGATGTAGAGCCGGGACGCGAACTGGTCGAACGGCAGCGAGGCCTCGCCGAACCGCTCGCCGCTGCCCGCGGTCGAAACCACCACGCCGTCGCCCCAGTCCTGGCCGCTGTCGTTGTTCGGGTTGTAGAAGTACACCCGCATCACGTCGTCGGGATCGGGCGCGATGCGCAGGATCGTGATCGCGTGCCAGCCGACGTAGCGGGCGGCGCTGTCGGTGACCGCGATCCCGGCCGGCTGCGGGTGGATCAGCGGCTGCTCGCCGTTGTAGGACGGGTGGTAGCTCGCGTGGAACTGCCGCAGGAAGTCGTCGAGGTCGATCAGTTTTCCGGTGGCGACGTCCACGTTGATGCGGAAGCCCCGAGCGGCCCACCAGCCGTGGAACTCGGGGTTGACCCAGCGGTGCGGGTCGCCCGGCCGGTCGGCGCAGCGGCGGCCCATCTCGGCGTAGATCCGGTCGAGATGGGGCACCACGAGCGACGACACCGGGTCCAGGTCGGCGGGCAGCGACTCGGACAGCCCGGCCCCGCTTTCCTTCGACGACACCGGCTGTCCTTCGAAGTGCATGACGACCTCGTCGTCGCGCGCCGCCCACACCACGACCTGCAGCAGGTAGTCCGGGTCGTTGTAGGCCCACATCGACAGCGCCCGCGCCGACTGGCAGGTCGGGTTGTCGCCCTGTCCGACGCCGAGCGGCTGGCCCAGCATCGATAGCACGCCCGCGAGCAGCCGCGCCTCGGGCCTCGGCTGGTCGCCGAACACGAGCGCGAGCCGTTCCCGGGCGGCGGTCGACAGCTCCAGCGCAAGCTGCCGCCACAGCGCGGGCACGACCGGCGGTTCGTAGAGGATGCCGCGGTCGAGCAGCAGCGCCAGCCCGTAGACGCACTGCGCGGTCTGCGGGTGCACGGCTTCCTCGATCAGCCGGTGGACCAGGTCGTGGTAGCGCATCAGGCAGTTCCGGCCCACGTCGGACAGGCCGAGCGCTTCGCCGACGAGGTAGTCGCTCTCGTGCGCGAGGTACCGCAGCAGTTCGGCGTGGTACGGCGACACCAGGCCGGTGTCGTGCATGGCCCGGGCGAACCCGGTCGCCTCGTACTGCAGGCTCGCCGCGTCCATTGCCTCGAGCCGCGCCCGGAAGACGTCGACGCCCGGGTCCTCCCGGCACGCCTCGGTGGTCCCGAACAGGCTGGTGATGAGCCGGTCGAGGCCCTGCACCGACGAACCGCCCAGGTCGACGTCCGGGTCGCCGCGGTAGATCGAGATCCGCGTGATCAGCGATTTGACCTGGTCGACCTGGATCGGGCGCTGGCGCAGGATCCGCCAGATCTCCTCGACCACCTTGTCCAGGATGCTGTCGTAGCCGATCTGGTCGGCGAGGTACCGCAGCAGGTCGCGGATCAGCTGCGCAGTCCGGCCCTGCCGGGTCCGCTCCGCTTCGCTGGGCGGCGTGAACAGCAGCTCCAGGTTCGCCCCGAGCACCTGCGACAGGAACACGCGGGCGTCCTCGGCGGGCAGCGTCGGATGCTCGTAGTCGCCGCACGCGACCGCGAGCATCCGCAGTTCGCTGGTCGCCTCGATCACCACGGTGTCGGAGTTCCCGCTGTGCAGGCCAGGGCCGACCAGCGCGGGGATCAGGATCTCCGGGGTGTCCCAGTCGGTGCCCTGGAAAACCCCGGCCTCCTCCAGCGCCCGCGCCCTCGCCCGGACCGCGGCCGCGCCGTCCGGCTGGAGCAGCACCCGCCGCAGCGCCTCCAGCACCCGGCGCAGCTTCGTGTGCTTGCCGAAGTCGCGGGTCGCGGCCATGGCCGCGACCGCGTCGTCGAGCGACGCCACGCGTTTGGCCAGCGTCGCAGTCGTGCCGGTGACGTCGGCGTTCGGCTCCAAGTGCGTCCTTCGGTCGGGGTGGCGGACTCGTCCGTGCTCAGACGTAGAAGTCCAGTTCTTCCTGTTCCTTCAGCAGGTCGCGCATCCGGTAGGCGTCGTCCCCGAAGAAGTACAGCAGACCCCAGTGCGTGCCGAACGCGGTCCTCTTCGTGACCGTCTCCTCCAGCGGCGCGGTCAGGTCGTGCGACTCGTAGTAGTCGTCGTCCTCGGTCTGCTGGGGGATCCGCAGCTCGCTGACCACCCGACGGCGAGGGTACACACCGAAACAGCCCGCGACGCCGGTCGCGTCGACGACCTCCCGCGGGAAGAAGGCGTCGATCTCCTCCTCCGTCGTTTTCGGGTCGAAGGACAGGACGAGCGCCTGGTAGGCGTTGAAGCCGTAGGCCCGTTCGAGCAGCTCGAAGACCTTGAACCCGGGCGGCCGGTAGGCGACCTCGCCGAAGTACATCTCGCCGTCGCTGGTGACGAAGTACTCCGGGTGCACGAAGCCGAACTCGATGTCGAAGGTCTTGACGAGCTTCTCGATCTGGGCGGTGATCTGCGGCCGGTACCGCTCCAGCTCGGGGGTCGCCGGCACGAACACCGAGTAGCCGAGCGTGACGTACTCCGAGATGTTCAGGAACTTGACCTTGCCGTTGTGGATCCACGCCTCGACCGCGAACTCCCAGCCGTCGAGGTGCGATTCCATCAGGACCGGGAACTCCTCCTCCGGGATCGAGTCGATCTCGTCCGGGGTGCGGATGACGCGGTGGCCGAGGCAGCCCGCCTTGTCGAACGCCTTGAGGTGGATGGGGTCGTTCGGGTCGCCGTCGAGCTTGAGCAGCGTCTGGTTGACCCGCTTGAGGAACCGGACGACGTCGTCTCGGGCGTGCGCCTCCTCGAAGATCCCGACCCGGATGCCGCCGAGCTGCGCGCGCCGCTTCATCAGCGCCTTGTCCCGCAGCAGCATCGCCTGGCCGAACAGGCGCGGGTTGTCCATCAGCACCGAGTTGATCGCGCCCGCCCACTCGACCGTCTCCTCGAACAGCGGGATGGCGACGTCGACGCCTTCCTCGTGCAGGATCTCGGCGATCTCCATCGACCGGTCGTTGAGCCGCTCGAAATTCCACGACACGTACGGGATGTCGTGTTCCACGCAGTACTTCTCCGCCCAGTCCGGGGCGACCACGACGTAGCGGCGGTCGAACCGGTCGAGCGCCTCGACCGCGTTGAGCGACCAGCCGAGCAGCGCTACGTATCCCTTGTCCGGATCCTTCGCGACCGGCTCGGACTCTGGCATAGGGCGTTCCTCCGTTCAGCAGGTGCGGCTCGCCACGGCGCGGCGGCCGCAGCCGTGCTGCGGTCATATACCCGAAACCGGCGAAATGAAACGGATCCGTGCCGTCCGGCGAGGTTTGGCGAGCGGAAACCGTTGCGCCATCAGGGTTTTCCGGGTTACGCGGCTCCGCCCGCCTGGCCGAGCAACGCGCACGCGGTCGCGAACGCCCCCGGCAGGTCGTGCCCCATCCCCGCCACCACGTCGTCCAGTGCGCGCAAACCCGCCCGTTCCAGCAAGGTTTTCTCGTTCGTCACCCACTCTCCCTTCGCGGCCAGCACCGCGTGCCCGGTCTGCATCGCCGCCACGCCGACCGACGCCGCGGCCTCCGCGACCCGGCCGTGCCGCACGTACGCGGCCTTCGCGTACTCCAACGTCCGCGCCGCCGAAGCGCGCCAGAACTTGGGGGCGTTTTCCCGCAACAGCTCCGGATACTCTGGCCTCGGCAGTTCCCCGCGCACGACCCGGTTCAGCGCCAGCTCCGCCACCACCAGGTAACTCGGGATCCCGGCCAGGTGGAACGCCAGCGGCTCCCAATGGAACCGGCCCTTCTCCGCCTCGGCCAGCTCGTGCTCGACCACGTCCAGGTCGCGGTAGTGCACGTCCACCGGCCGTCCCTGCACGGTCAGCCACGCGCCGCCGTTGAAGACCCCACCGCCCCATTCGCCCAGGCCGGACACCTCGCCCGGCAGGCCGAGCGCGCGCAGGTCGTCCGGGTCGAACGCGCCGCGGTAGTACACCGCGTAGTCCCAGTCGCTGTCCGGCCGATGGGTGCCGCGCGCCCGCGAACCGCCCAGCGCCACCGCTTCGACTCCGGGCAAACCGGACAACAGCTCGGCGACGTGCCCGGCGAAGGTTTCCTCGTCGTTTTCCTGCATCCCCAGAACATGCCATGAATCTCTGCCAAGATCGCCAGTATTTCGCCGGTTGTCCAGCCGACCTGGGGGTTTGAATGCACCGATTAAGCACCATCGCGCTCACCGCTGCCGCCGTCACCGCGCTCGGCGCCGCGCCCGCGAACGCCGCGCAGCCCTTCTCCGACACCATCTTCGCCGCGACGCACAACAGCTACTCCGGCAACGTCGACGGAGCGAAGGGGTCCATCTCCTACCAGCTCGACCACGGTGTCCGGTTCATCGAATTCGACATCCACGACAACGGTTACGCCACCCGGCACGACTACGGGATCGGCCACAGCTCGCCCGGCGACCTGGTCGACCACGCGGGCAACCCCGCGTCCGACAGCCTCCGCGACTGGCTCGGCGTGGTGAACACCTGGTCGGCCGCGCACCCGGACGCGGCGCCGATCGTCGTCATGCTGGACCTGAAGGACGACCTCACCGACAACGACTCGTTCGCCGCCGGAAACCTGGCCGCGGTCAACGCCGAACTGAGTGCCGCATTCGGGCCGCGGTTGCTCTCCCCCGCCGCCTACCGGACCGGAGCGACCACGGATTCCTTGCGCGGCAAAGTCCTCCCGCTGCTGTCGGGCGACGGCGGCACGCGCGCCGCGTACCGCCGGGACGTCGGGTACCACCCGGCGGTCGCGGTCAACAGCCGCGGCCAGGTCGTCGAGGTGCACGATTCCGGCGGCGGCGCGCTCTGGTACTGGACCGGGCAACTCGGCGCCGACGGGCGCGTCACGTGGCAGCGCCACGGCCGTTACGACAGCGGCCAGACCCCGGCGGTCGCGCTGGACGACTCCGGCCGGATCGTCGAGGTGCACCAGTCGCCGAGCGCCACCACCCTCTGGTACCACACCGGACAGCTCGGCGCGGACGGCGAAATCCGCTGGTCGGCAAGCCATCAGTACGACAACGGCGTGCTGCCGACCGTTGCGTTCACCAGCTCCGGGCTCCGCGAAATCCACCGCAGCCAGTCGAGCGACCAGAACTGGCAGTGGCGCGGCACCCTCTCCGGCGAGACCGTGACCTGGACCGGCAACGCGAAAACGTCCGATCCGCGTTACGACAAGGCAAACGCGGGGCGAATCTCTGTCGTCACCGGCGCCGACGGTTCCACCCCGGTGCAAACCCTGCGGTACTCCACGGATCTCGTCGCCGGCGGCCGTGTGCAGTACCAGCAGGTGGCGTTCGACGAATACCAGCAGGGCGACCCGGCTGAGCTCCAGGACGGGCTGTTCTACGGGGCTCCGGCGAAGGATTCAGCGTTTTTGGTCGCTGCGCGCAAGAGCGGGCACGTCGTCCGCGGCTGGGACTTCGACAACGCCGGCCTGGCCACCGATCCGCTGGTCAACTACCCGGCGACCAACCACCCGTACGACGACTGGTACCGGCAGCTCACCCAGGACGCCGCGCGCTAGGTTTCGCTAGAACACCAACGGGTTCCGCGCCTGAAGAAAAAAGGGGCCCGCGCTCTCCCACCCCGACGGGGAGAGCGCGGGCCTCGCCCGCAGGCTGGAGGGTCGGTGTTCCTCCCAAGAACACCGGCCCCTCCGGCCCGTGGGCGTTCAGGCGGTCCGCTGCCTGAGCCGAGCCGCCCCGACGGCTACGACCGGCATCGACGCTTCCCGCAGCGCCGCCCGTTCGACCGGACGCCGGACCGCCCCGCTCGGAGTCCGCAGGCAATGTCGCTCCACGGATTCCATGAGCACGGCGGCGACCATCACGACCACGGGGGTAGCCAGCGCGAACCACATGTGGCCTTTGGTACCCAGCCGCGCGGAAAACCAATCGCCCGGTTTCCGGGAGAGCGGTCGCTAGACTGGCGGCGTGCGCACGCGACCGACGCTGACCTGGGCCGGACCTGGCGAACCGCTGCCTCGCACGGGCACGGTCGCGGACGTGGCCGAGATCGTCGCCGGGCGGCGGGTGCTCGTGCTCAGCGGCGCGGGCCTCTCCACCGAATCCGGCATACCTGACTACCGCGGCGAAACCGGCAGTCTCCGCAACCACACGCCCATGACGTACGGCGAATTCGTCGCCAGCGAGGCGGGCCGCCAGCGTTACTGGGCGCGCAGCCACCTCGGCTGGCGCACCATCGCGCGGGCCGCGCCGAACGACGGGCACCGAGCCGTTTCCGCACTGCGCGCGGGCGGCTGGGTCTCCGGCGTCATCACCCAGAACGTCGACGGCCTGCACCGCGCGGCTGGCACTCCCGGCGTGGTCGAACTGCACGGCAACCTCGACCGCGTCGTCTGCCTCGACTGCCGCCGCACCACCGCGCGCGAAGACCTCGACGCCCGGCTGCGCGCGGCGAATCCGGATTTCGGCGCCGTGGCAACGCGGATCAACCCGGACGGCGACGTCGAGCTCGCCCAGGAGGTCGTCCGCACCTTTCGCACCGTGCCCTGCACCAGTTGCTCCGGAGTGCTGAAACCGGACGTGGTGTTCTTCGGCGAGAACGTGCCGCGCACCCGCGTGGAGCGGTGCTACCGGATGGTCGACGAGGCATCCGCGGTGCTGGTGCTCGGATCTTCGCTCACGGTCATGTCCGGCCTGCGGTTTGTCCGGCGGGCCGCGAAAGCCGGCAAACCCGTGGTGATCGTCAACCGCGGCCAGACCCGCGGCGACGAGCACGCGACCGTCCGCGCGGACCTGCCGCTCGGCCCCGCGCTCACCGAGCTGCTGGCCGTGCTGGAAAACGCGTTGCCCAGCCCGAGCGCCGCCGGATAAGCTGCGGGCACTCCGATGGAACGGTCCCCGGAAGTACGCCGCAGAGCGGACCGGCCAGCTTGAAGACATTCAGGTCCAGGAGCGGGCGGCAACCCTGTAGTTGTCGACCCGTTTTACCGGAGGTTCTCCGATGTCCATCGGCATTGGCCTGCCCGTCAGCGACCCCGCCGCCCTGCTCGACTGGGCGCGCCGCGCGGACGCCGGCCCGTTCAGCACGCTCGGGCTGCTCGACCGCCTCGTCTACGACAATCCCGAACCGCTCACCGCGCTCGCCGTGCTGGCCGGCGCGACCACCCGCATCCGGCTGCAGACCGAGGTCCTGCTCGCCCCGCTGCGCGAGACCGCGCTGCTCGCCAAGCAGACCGCCACGCTCGACCGGATGAGCGGCGGCCGGTTCGTGCTCGGCGTCGGCGTCGGCGGCCGCGAGGACGACCACCACGCCGCCGGCACCCCGCTGCGCGAGCGCGGCCGCCGTCTCGACCGGCAGCTCGCCGACCTGTACCGGCTGTGGTCCGGCGCGCCGTACAGCACCGAGGCCGGTCCGATCGGCCCGGCACCGGCCCGCGAAGGCGGCCCGGAGCTGCTGATCGGCGCGTTCAAACCCCAGGCGCTGGCCCGCGTCGCCCGCTGGGGCGACGGGCTGCTCGCCGCCGCTCCCCCATCGTGGGTCGGCGGGCTGTTCGACGCCGTGCGCCGCGACTGGCGGGACCACGGCCGCAAGGGCGAACCGCGGCTCGTCGCGCAGGTGAACGTCGCGGTCGGCCCGGATTCCGTCGCGGACGAAGCGAAAACGGCAATGCACGCGTACTACGCGTTCACCGAAATGGCGGAGCACATGGTGAGCGGAATGCTCACCACGCCCGGCGACATCCGCGCCGCGGTCCGCGCGTACCGCGATCTCGGCGCGGACGAGGTGATGCTCTACTGCTGGGGCAGCGATCCCGGCCAGGTCGACCGGCTCGCCGACCTCTGCTGAACAGCTGACCTTTTCTGAACAGCACGGGAAGTAAGCTCGCGCCCATGCACGCGTCGACGCTTTCCGGCGGATCTTCCGCGCCCCGTCCCGGAATCGCCCGTCGGCGGGGATGACGGACGAATCTTCCGGGCGGGCCCCCTGGCTCGCCGCGCACCCCCGGCGAGGTTTCCTGCTCGGGGCCGGCGCGGTGCTCGCCGGTTCGGGCGCGCTCGCGGCCGCGCTTTCCCGTCCCGCGCCCCCGGTGGCGCGGGACGGGTTCGGCGCGGACTGGCTTTTCGGGCCGTACACGGCGGGCAGCACCGATCCGGACTTCGACGACAGCGCGATGGCGCTGGTTTCGGTGCCGCACTGCGTGGTTCCGCTGTCCTGGCAGGACTGGGACCCGTCGGACTGGCAGCACGTCTGGGTGTACCGGCAGCATTTCCTCGCGCCCGCGCAGCTGCGCCGGAACCGGGCGTTCCTCCAGTTCGACGGGGTGCTCAGCGCGGCGACCGTGTATCTCAACGGCCGCCGCGTCGCGATGCGCAGCGGCGGTTACCTGCCGCTGCGCTGCGAGGTCACCGGCCTGCTGACGGACAAGGACAACGTGCTCGCGGTGGTCGTCGACGGCCGCTGGCAGCAGAACACGCCGCCGGATCTGCCGGAATTCCCGCACCCGACGGCCATCGACTTCTACCAGCCGGCCGGGCTGTACCGCGAAGTCCGGCTGACCGGCGTACCGCAGACGTATCTGTCCGATGTGTACGCGCAGCAGATCGCCGTGCTGACGCCGAACCGCGAGGTGCTGCTGCATTGCACGGTAGATTCGGCGAAGGCGGTCAAAGGCCCCGTTCGGCTTACCGCCACGCTCAGCCAGCACGGTGCGGAAGTCGCGTCCTCCTACACCGATCTCACCGGCCTGCCGAAGGGCGACACCCAGGTCACGGTGTCGTTGCAGGGCCTCGAGGCGGTGCAGTTGTGGGACCTGGACGATCCGGCGTTGTGCGACATTCTCGTCACCCTCGCGGTCGACGGCCGGAAGGTGCACACCTACCCCGTGCGCACCGGGTTGCGCGACGCTCAGTTCACTGTGGACGGTTTCCGGCTGAACGGGCGGCCGCTCAAGCTGTTCGGGCTCAACCGGCACCAGTGGTACCCGTTCGTCGGCGGCGCGATGCCGGACCGGGTGCAGCGCCGGGACGCTCAGCTGCTGAAAGAAGAACTGAACTGCACAATGGTGCGCTGCTCGCACTATCCGCAGGCGACGTCGTTCCTCGACGCCTGCGACGAACTCGGCATCCTGGTGTGGGAGGAACTGCCGGGCTGGGACCACGTCGGCGACACCGCGTGGCAGGAGCTGGCGGTGCGCGACGTGCACGACATGATCGTGCGCGACCGCAACCATCCGTCGATCGTCGTGTGGGGCACCCGGGTGAACGAGACGCTGGGCCAATACGCGCTGTACGGGAGAACCGACCAGCTCGCCGCGGAACTCGACCCGATGCGGCCGTGCACCGGCGCGGTCGCGGGCGAGCGCGGTTACGTTTCGCCGCTGTACCCGGTGAAAGCGGCCGGCGGGGTGTTCTCGTTCAACGACTACAGCCGCCCGCGTCCGCCGGGTTCGCCGCCTCCGCTGCGCCCGCCGCGGCGCGGGGTTCCGTACCTGGTCAGCGAAGCGATCGGCACGCTCGTCGGCTCCGCGTACTTCCGGCGGACGGATCCCCCGGCGGTGCAACGGGAACAGAGCATGCTGCACGCCTGGGTGCACGACCACGCCGCGTCCGATCCGCACTACAGCGGCCTGCTGGGCTGGTGCGGTTTCGACTATCCCTCCGGCTGGTACCACCACTATCGCGGCGTGAAATACCCCGGCGTGATGGACTTCTTCCGGATCCCCAAACTGGGCGCGGCGTTCTACCGGGCGCAACGCGATCCGTCCCGCGGCGCGGTGATCGAACCGGCCTTCTACTGGGATTTCGGCCCGGGCTCCCCGCCGGGCGGGCCGGGTCGCGACGCGATCATCTGGTCGAACTGCGAGGTGCTGGTGGTGACTGTCGCGGGCAAGCGCCCGGTCACCGTGCACCCTGATCGCGCCCGGTTTCCGCACCTGGCGTATCCGCCGTTCCCGGTGGATCTGCGGGTGAACGGCCGAGCGCGCCCGGAGCTGACGATCGAAGGCCGGATCGGCGGGCAAACCGTGCTGCGCAGGCGATTCAGCGCGGACCCGGCGTACGACACGATCACGGTGACCGCCGACGACGACCAGCTCGTCGCCGACGGCGCGGACACCACCCGGGTCGCGCTGCGCTTGCTCGACCGGTACGGCGCTCCGCGTCCGCATGCGCGCGGGGTGCTGGCGGTCTCGGCGACGGGGCCCGGCGTGCTGATCGGCGACCCCTACCTGGACTTCGGCGCGCTCGGCGGTGCGGCCGCGGTGTGGGTCCGTTCGATGCGCGGCACCCCCGGCACGATCACCGTGAGTGCCACGCATCCGTTCGTCAACACCGGAAGCGCCACGATCGAGTCAGTCTGACGTCACCACACAACCGGGACCTGCGAAACCCCGCCGGTGAGGCGGTTCGAGCGCACTTCCAGCTCGTCGGCGGGCACGGCGAGGCGGAGGTTCGGGAAGCGGCGGAACAACGTCGTGAACACCACGCGCAGTTCCGTGCGGGCGAGGCTGGCTCCGATGCAGAAGTAGCCGCCGTAGCCGAAAGCGATGTGGGAGTTGGGTTTGCGGTCCGCGTCGAACTCGTGCGCGTCGGCGAACACCGACGGGTCGCGGTTGGCGGACGCGGTCGAGATCATCACCGCGTCGCCGCGCGGGATCCGGACGCCGCCGATCTCGACGTCCTCGTGCGCGTACCGGAGCAGCCCGAGCCCACCGGGCGCGGACATCCGCAGGATCTCCTCGACGGTGGCGTGCACGCGCGCATCGGGGTCGGCGGCCAGCGCGTCGCGGCGGGCGAGGTCGGTGAGCAGGAACAACACGCCGAGGTCGATCCGGTTCGACGTGGTCTCGTGGCCGGCGAACAGCAATCCGGCGGCGAGCCTGCCGAGGTCGTCGTCGGTGAACGTCGGGTCGTCGGCCTGCGCGGCGACCAGGTCCGAGACGACGTCCTGGCCCGGGTCGGCGCGTTTCGCGTCGGCGAGGCCGGACATGTAGGCGGTGAACTCGGTCATCGCCACCTCGGCGTCGCCGCCGCTGTCGAGCACGCCGATGCGGTCGGAGAGGTCGCGGAACTTCTCGCGGTCTTCGTACGGGACGCCGAGGAGTTCGCAGATCACCAGCACCGGCAAGGGGAACGACAGGTGCTCGTGCAGATTCGCCGGCGAGCCCGCGGCTTCCATCCCGTCGAGGCAGCGATCGGTCAGTTCCTGGATCCGGCTGCCGAGGCGGCGCATCCGGTTCGCCGAGAACGCCGGGACGAGCAGGCGGCGCAGCCGGGCGTGCTCCCGCTCCTCGGTCTCGAAATCGCCCTGCGGCCCGTTGAGCACCGCGGCGTCGGAGACCGTCGAGGCGTCCTCGGGATGCGGGTGGGAACGGCCGAAGCGGTTGTCCGCGAACACTTCCCGGGCCTGCTCGTACGCGGTGACGAGCCAGGCCGGGTCGCCCGCCGGGGTCGTCACCGGGACGATCGGGCCTTCGCGGCGCAGGACTTCGTACAGCGGCGCGATGTCCAGGACGTTCGGCCTCGCGAACGGCAGCTGGGTGGGGGTAGACATGCGGGGTCCTCCTCGGGTCAGCCCGCCCGCGTGCGCAACGACGCGAGCCAGTCCTGTTCGTTCTCGGCGCGACGCTGCACCTCGGCCAGCACGAGCCGGCTCCACGGATCGGCCTGCCCCGCGCCGAGCTTGGCGAGCCGGTCCCGCTGCGCCGCGACGGCGGCCTGGCGGGCGTCCAGCACGCGCAGCCGTTCCTCCGGGGTGAGCCTGCCGAATCCCGCCAGCCGCGCCAGGAACTCGGCCGGATCGCCCGCCAGCTCCGGCGGCAGGTCGGCGAGCAGATCGTGCAGCAGCTCCCGCCCGACGTCGGTGATCGTGTACACGTGCCGCGGCGGACGGCCCTCCTGCGGCTCGGCGGTCCGGGTCACCGCGCCTGCCTCGGCGAAGCGCCGCAGCGCTGGGTAAAGCGAGTTGTTCGACAGCGTGCGGCCGCTGGATTCCTCGATCTGCTTGCGCAGCTCGTAGCCGTGCCACGGCCGCTCGGCGAGCTTCGCGAGCAGGAGCACGTCGGTCCACACATAGGTCACCGTAACCTAGGGTCTGGTGAGCGGGCAACGTCCGAACGGCGGATGCCGGAAGAAGATCTCGGGCCCGTTTTTTGTCGGTGTCTCCCGATACGGTGCTGTTCAACCGATCCGGAGGGGGATCTCCTATGACCGACCACGTCCGCTATGGCCTCTACCTGCCGCCTTTCGGCCCGTTCGGCGATCCGGCCGCCTTGGTCGACCTGGCCGTCCGAGCCGAAGCCGCGGGCTGGGACGGCGTGTTCCTGTGGGACCACGTGGTGCCCGCGATGCCGCCGATCGCCGACACGTGGACCACCCTGGCCGCCATCGCGCAGGCGACCAGCACGGTGCTGCTGGGCCCGATGGTCACGCCGCCGAGCCGCCGCCGCCCGTGGCTCCTGGCCCGGCAAGCCGCGACGCTCGCCCGCCTGTCCCGCGGCCGGCTGATCCTGGGAACCGGCATCGGCTCGGACGAAACCGGCGACTTCAGCCGCTTCGGCGATCCGTCCTCGCCCGCCGAACTGTCGTCGCGAACGGACGAGGCGATGGACATCATCCGCGCGATGTGGGCCGGGGAGGCTTTGCGGCACGAGGGCTCGCATTACCGGGTGTCCCTCGATGCCGCCGACCCGGAGCCGTACCCCATTCCGGTATGGACTGCATGCACGACCCAGCATGAGCGGGTTCTCCGGCGTGCCGCCGCGGGGAGTGACGGGATTTTCCCGCTTCCTGGGCCTCAGCCGTTGCCGCCTGCGGAGCTGGCCAGTTTGGTTGCTCGAGTGCGGCCGTCGGATCGTCCCTATGAGGTCGCGGTGTCCGGCAACGCGAGCCCGGCGTGGGAGGAACCGGCGACGGTGGATCTCGCGGCGCTCGCGGAGGCGGGGATGACGTGGTGGATGGAATCGCTGATCCACTTCGATCCGCTGGATCTCTCGCTGAAGGTCGTGGACGCCGGACCGCCTCGGATCGGGGGTTGACCGGGCAGGACTTTGCCTACGGCGGCGGGGTTCACGCGGTGCGGGTGCCTGTCGGTTCGAGGTGCGGTCGAGCCAGCTGGGCTCGCCCGCAGCAACCAAGCCCACCTCGCCTGACCACGCCTGCGGGAGCGCAGCAACCGCCTCGAGGCGCGGCCGAGCCAGTTGTGCTCGCGCGCAGCAGCCGAACCCGCGCCGCCGGACCGGGCGCGAGTACCCGGCGAGAACGGAGGTGTCGCAGCAGAGCCGAGCCGGTTGAGCTTGCGCGGTAGCCAAATTGTCGTTGGGCTTGCGCGGTGGCCGAATTGGTGCCGCCGTAACAGCCGTGTCGCGGCAACGCGGAACCAGCTGGGCTTGCGCGCGGTAGCCGGATTCGTACCGTCTGGGATTGCCCGTGCGGCAGCGGCAGATCGGGGCTATCCGGGCCAGCGGGGCGCGGAAGTCTTCCCGTGCCGAGGGACAACCGCACCCGCCGGTTGAGGCACGGCCGAACCCGGCCGCGAGTGTCCTCGTGCACGGCAACGAAATCCGCTCAGCACCTCTCCACCCGACCCCCGCCACTGCCACTGCCAGCGAGAAACTCCCCCGCCGCCACCGAATCATCTTTCCCGCCACCGTTTCCAGCCCGCACACCAGCGATCCCCCGCAGTTGCCTGATCGTTCAACCACCGCCCGCCCGCCGGTCGTCCCCCTTCGGCGGCTTCCCTCGGCCGCTCGGGAGAGCTACGGTGGGGGGTGGTTGAGCCTCCAGCCACCGTGATACGTCCCGCGCTCCGGGATGCCCGGTGCCGGCCGGTCCGGCATTCCGCCGCAGCCCTGTGCGCGGCTCAGAGAGAGTGCCGTGATGACCGCCGCGCACATTGCCCGACTGCCCGCGCTTCCCTCGGACCCGACGGGGATGCTTCGGCTGCGCGTGGGCCACCCCGCTCCGGGGACCGCCGTCGTCGAGGTTTCCGGGGAGGTCGACCTGGCCACCGCGCCCCGGCTGGCCGAGGTCGTCGAGGCGCGGCTGCGGAGCACCGTCAGCCTGGTGATCGTCGACCTGCGCCGGACGACCTTCCTCGGCGTCGCGGGGCTGCGCGTCCTGATCCGGTTGAAACTCCTGGCTGCGGGAGCGGACAAGGACTTCTACGTCGACCAGGGCACCGCCCCGACGGTCCGGCGGCTGTTCTCGCTCTTCCCCCTGGACTGCGTGCGGTCCGGCGCCGCCGAGGGGCTCACCGAGATCCCGCTGCCCCGGCCCGCCGGGAAGGCCTGACCGTCCACTGAGGACACAGCGGACCGCGGGCCAAGGCCCGCACGTCGGGATCGCGGAAAACCTCCGCGCTCACTTCGCCCACCAAATCCCGGAACCGGCAGACAACGAACCCGAGGGCGTCCGCGGAAAGACCCCGCACTCACGTCGTCCAGCAGATCCCACAAGCAGCGAACCACGGACCGAGAACTCACGCGTCCGCGTCGCGGAAGTCCTCCGCGCTCACCTCGTCCAGCAGATCCCGCAAGCAGCGAACTGCGGGCCGAAGCTCACGCGTCCGCGTCGCGGAAAAACTCCGCGCTCACCTCGTCCAGAAGATCCCGCAAGCGGCGAACCACGGACCGAGACTCACGCGTCCGGGTCGCGGAAGTCCTCCGGGCTCACGTCGTCCAGCAAGTCCCGGAAGCGGCGGATCTCGTCCTCGGTCGCCTCGGCCGGTTCCTCCAGGTCGGCAGCCGCGTCGAGAGCGGTTTCGTCGCCCGCCGCCACCGTCACGTCGACCGCTGCCTCGTCGAGCACCGCTTCCGCGACTTCCAGCGGGGCATGCGTGCGCAGGCCGATCGCGATCGCGTCGCTCGGGCGGGCCGAGACGCGCGCGCCGCCGGACAGGACGAGGTCCGCGTGGAAGATGCTGTCCAGCAGCTGGGTGATCTCGACCCGTTCCACGCTCTGGCCCAGCGCCGCCAGCACCTCGATGATCAGCTCGACCGTCCCCGGCCGCGCGGACACGACGTGTTCCTGCGCGGCGGCCAGTTCCTGCGCTTCCGGCGCGCCGATGGTGATGGCGAGCCAGCGGCGCGAGCCGGATTCCTCGCGCAGCAGCACGACCGGCGCCGACTCCTGCGCCACCACGGCCAGTCCCTGCACGCGCACCTGCACCATGGGGGTCACCCCGCTTCCGAAAAGGTCCTCCCTGCTGACTACCCAACGTCCGGCGTTTTGTCACGCGAAATCGCCGCGCGCATCACGCCGGATTCACCCGGGCAGCCGGCGCGGACCGGCACGAGCCCGCCGTAAACGTGCCGCGGCGCACAAACCGGAATCCCTGGCGCAGGTGTCGATCGGGCCCTGTCTGGGTATGCGGGAGCCATGAACGACGAGGGACCCGGCAGCCGCGCCAGCGGCGGCATGCCAGCCGTGGACCGTTTGCTCGACGAGGTGATCGAGCTGCGGCTTCCGGCGGAGACTTACCAGATCCCGCTTGTCCGCATGCTCGCGCAGGCGGTCGCCGCGCGGGCCGATTACGGGCTCGACGCCATCGCCGACGCCAAGATGGCGGTCGACGAGGCGTGCGCCCAGGTTGTTTCGACGGCCGCCCCCGGGGCGGCGATGACCTGCCAGTTCACTGTCTCGCCCGAAGGGATCCGGTTCACCGTCAAGACGCGCACCCGGCAGCCGGAGCCGCCGAGCGAGCGAAGTTTCGGCTGGCACGTGCTGACCACGCTGGCCGCGAACGTGTCCGCGCGCTGCGTGCCGGACGCCGCCGACGACGGGTACGCGCTGACCCTCGACCTCGACCTGCACCGGGAGGCGAGCGGGTGAACCAGCAGCCCGTCACCCGCCACCGTGACGAATACGCGCACACCGCGCCGCTGTTCGAGGAGCTCGCCGCTCTGCCCGCCGACGACGGGCAGCGGCCGCGGCTGCGCGAACAGCTCGTCACCGAATTCCTGCCGGTCGCCGAGCACATCGCGACCCGGTTCACCGGACGCGGCGAACCCCGCGAGGACCTCGTCCAGGTCGCCCGGATCGGCCTGATCAACGCGATCGACCGGTTCACCCCGGACCGCGGCCCGGACTTCCTGTCCTTCGCCGTGCCCACGATCATGGGCGAGATCCGCCGGTACTTCCGCGACACCGGCTGGTCGGTCCGCGTGCCGCGGCGGCTCAAGGAACTGCACCTCGCGCTCAGCCGGGGTTCGGCGACCCTGTCGCAGACGCTCGGCCGCGCGCCGACGCCCACCGAACTGGCCGAGCACCTCGGCCTCGAGCTCTCCGAGGTCCACGAAGGGCTGGTCGCGGGCCACGCGTACCAGACCTTGTCGGTGGACAAGCCGGTGCACGACGACGCCGAACCGCTGCTGCTCGCCGACACGCTCGGCAGCGACGACCCCGAGATCGAGCACATCGAGAACCACGAGGCCCTCCAGCCGCTGCTGCGCGAACTGCCGAAGCGGGAGCGCGCGATCCTGGTGATGCGGTTCTTCGGCGGTCTCACCCAGACCCAGATCGCCGAGCAGGTCGGCATCTCCCAGATGCACGTGTCCCGGCTGCTGTCGCAGACGCTCGAACAACTGCGCGACAAGCTCACCGGCGACCCCTGAGCACGCCCGCGACGGGGGTCGCCCGACCGGGCTCGATCCCGTTGTCGCGCCCCCGCGGATCTGCGACGATTCGGGCCTGTCCAGCACCTGAGGAGGACCCGATGGCCTCGAAACTCAACCCGTACATCAGCTTCGCGGGCAACGCCCGGGAGGCGATGGAGTACTACCACGACCTGTTCGGCGGCGATCTCGCGCTGAACACCTACGGGGAGGCAGGCGCACCCGCGGAGGCCGGCAACGCGGACAACATCATGCACGCGATGCTGGAGGGCGAGAACGGCTTCACGCTCATGGCCTCCGACGTGCCGCCCGGCATGGAGCACAACCCGGGCACGAACATCTCGATCAGCCTCAGCGGCGACGACGGCGACCTGCTGCGCCGCTGCTGGGAAAAGCTGTCCGACGGCGGAACGGTGGCGGTTCCGCTGGAAAAGCAGATGTGGGGCGACGAATTCGGCGCCTGCACCGACCGGTTCGGCATCTCCTGGATGGTCAACATCGGCCAGGCGGGCTGACCCGGCCGGTCACCTGTCCACCTCGACCTCGGCCCCCACCGGCAGCCGGTCGAAGAACAGCGCCGCGTCCTCGTCGGCGAGGTGGATGCAGCCGTGCGACGGACGGTCGAGCGGCCCGGCGTGGAACGCGATGCCGCCCGGGGCGAAGAACACCGAGCTCGGCATCTCGTCGCCGTACTCGTCGCTGCGGTGGACGCGGTCCTTCCACGCCACCCGGAACGTCCCGACCGGAGTCGGCTGGCCAGGCCCGCCCGGCTCCATCGGGACCGACCGCACCGCCCTGCCGTTCTCCATCAGCCACGCGCGCCGCAGCGAAAGGCTCGCGCACGCACCGGTGACCACTGAGCACGAGGGGCTCGGCGGGGTGTGCCGCACCGGCGGCGTCGGCAGTTCCGGCGACGGCGCCAGCGGCAGCCCGGCCGCCTGGGCCTCCGGTTCCGCCGGCGCTCCGCACCCGGCCGCGACCACCGCCGCCCCGGCCAGCACGATCGCGACGATCTTCCCGCGCATCCGTCCGCTCCCGCCTTTCGCTCCCCTCTCCTCTACGGGCGAGCGGAGCGAAAGGTTGCGAACGACGACGAACTCGCGGTGGACGGATTTCGCATCCGTCGCCACGGGCTGCCGGGGCCAGTGCGGATCGGCCTGCCCGATCCGCGGTGAGCAGCCACCGGCTTCGTAGTATCGACGGCATGGCTGACGATGATGCGAGCGATCCCGCCGCTCGTCGCGGATGCGCTCACACAGGCACGCTCAACGCGCTTCGCGAAGACCAGGTCGACCTCCGAGAAGAGATGCGACAGGGCTTCGCCTCGGTGAACGCCTCGCTCGGCCGGATCATCGAACTCCTCGACCGCGACAGCCAGTAGCGGCCGACCGGTCCCGACTGTCCATTCAGGACGCTTTACCTCCCAGAACCTTCTGCAGCGCCGCCCCGTCCGGCACCCCGAGCCCGGTGCACGCGTCCCAGCCGGCGGCGGCCGAGTACGCGCCGTTGCTGCCCTCGGTGATGTCGCGGAATCCCGGCTGCACCTTGCCCGCGCCGACACCGGCGTACAGCTTGCTGTGCACCAGTCCGAAGCCGCTCCCCGCCGACTGCGCCAGCCTCGCCAGCAGCGCCGACCACAGCGGCGAAACCGCGCTCGTGCCGCCGACGACGATCTGCTGTCCGTCGACCAGGACCTGGTACCCCGTCGCCGGATCCGCGTTGCCCGCCACGTCCGGGACGCCGCGGCCCGGTTTTCCGTCGCCTGCCCGAGCGGGCACGCCCGCGGCCTGCTGGTAGTCCGGCACCGGGAACGCGTCGCTCACGCCGCCGCCCGTCGACCCGCCGCCGGAGGTGTTCCAGACCGTCTCCGAGTTCACTGTGGACGGTGGGGTCCCGTCGAGCTTGGTGCCGCCGCAGGCGAGCGCGTGCGGGCTCGACGCGGGGAAATCGACGTGCTGTGCCCCGTCGGTCTGCCCGTCGGCGCTGCCGTTGTCGCCGGACGCGCAGCACACCGTCACGCCGAGCGCCGCGGCGTCGGCGAACGCCTGGTCCATCGCGGTGCGGGCCTGCGGCGTCCACTGGTCCTCGGACTGTCCCCAGCTGATGCTGACCGCGACCGGCGTCGGCGTCGCGTGCACCGCGGTGCTCACCGCGTCCAGGAAGCCCTGGTCGGTGTTCGGCGCGAAGTACACGACCTGCGCGGCTCCCGGGGCGAGCGCGCCGATCACCTCGATGTCGAGCAGCACTTCCCCGTCGGCCGAATTCGGGTCGCCGGTCGGCGCGTTCTTGCCGCCGTCGACCCCGGCCGCGGTCACCTTCGGTTCGGTGATCTTCAAGCCGGCGAAGTACTTCTGGAGATCCTCCGGCTTGTATCCCCCGCCGAGTTCGATGACCGCGACGGTCTGCCCGGTGCCGTCGGCGTCGGCCGGGAACCCGTACAGCTGGCCGACTTGGTCCGGGGTGTAGCCCTGTCCGGCGGCTTCCTTGTGCAGCCGGAACATCGCCCGCGCTTGCGGCCGTTCGTCGAGGCCGAGCACGGCGACGACAACGTCCCCGAGCGAGGCGGGCACTTCCAGTTCCCCGGTGCGCGCGGCGAATTCGCCGGACTCGCCGTGGCGGACCCGGTTCAGTTCGGTCTTGAACGCGGCCGTCATCGCGCGCGCCGGGCCCCGGACCGAGACGCGGCGCGATCCGGCGTGCGTGTCGGTGACGGTGAGCCCGGCGTCGGTGAGGACGGTACGCACCAGGTCGAGATCGTCGGCGCTGGCCCCGTAGCGGTCGGCGAAGTCCTCCGGGGCGAGCGGCTCGCTCAGCGCGGCCACATCCAGTTCGGCGCGGCGCCGCAGGACGACGGTCGCGGTGACGGTGGCATCCGCGTCGAGCGGGCCGAGCACCTCGGCTTCGGCCAGTGCGGGACGCAGACTTCCGGACAACGATACCCATTGTGATTCTGTCATCACTCTATGGTGAACCCCTTTCGGCTGGTCCACCACCGTCGTATCCCCCGTCCGGAGGCAAAACCTGTCCGGTTTTCTGTCGACCCGATGACCGGGACCGCGGATGCCGCGGCGCGCGGGCGCGCGCACAGTGTCTCCATGAAACGGATCCTGATTCTGGGCACGGCCGCCGTGCTCACGCTGGGCTCGGTCACCGCGTCGAGCAGCGCCGAGGGCGACCTGGCGGCGCACGGCTGGGTCGGCACGTGGGCGGCGTCGCCCGCGGCCGCGGTGGCGAACACGCCGCAGGGGTATCCGAACTACTCGATCCGCAACGTCGTGCACACCAGCGCAGGCGGGAATCAGGCCAGGGTAAGGCTTTCCAACGCCTTCGGCACCGCGCCGCTCACCTTCGGCCACGTGACGCTCGCCGTCGCCGCCGACGGTCCGCGCGCGGCCGGCGGCACGATGCGCACGCTGACGTTCGGCGGACAGTCCACTGTGGTCGTTCCGCCCGGGGCCGAGGTGCTGAGCGACCCGGCGTGGCTGCGCGTTCCGGCCGACGCCGACCTCCTCGTGACCACGTACGTGCCGACGCCGTCCGGTCCGGTCACCTACCATCCGCTCGCCCAGCAGACGTCGTTCTTCACCCGCGCCGGCGACTTCGCGGCCGAGGAGTCCGGCGCGTCCTTCACCGAGCAAACCGCGGTGTGGCACTACGTCAGCGAGGTCGACGTCCGCGGGCCCGCGCGCGGCACCGTCGTGACGCTCGGCGATTCGATCACCGACGGCGCGCACTCCACGCCCGGCGCGAACCGCCGCTGGCCGGACCTGCTGAGCGACCGGCTGCACGGACGGCTCGGCGTCCTCAACGCCGGGATCAGCGGCAACCGGCTGCTGCTCGACGGCGGCACCTCGGGGCGCAACGCCCTCTCCCGGCTCGCCGGCGACGTGCTGACCAGCGGCGACGTCCGCACGCTGATCGTGCTCGAAGGCATCAACGACATCCAGCAGAACCCGCACCAGACCGATCCGGCGATGATCGTCTCCGCGCTGCGGCAGGTCGTCGCGCAGGCCAAGGCGCAGGGCATCCGGGTCATCGGCGGCACGCTGACGCCGTTCAAAGGCTGGAAGATCTACGACCCGACGCTGGAGAAGACCCGGCAGGCGGTGAACGCGTTCATCCGGACCAGCGGGATCTACGACGGCGTCGTCGACTTCGACGCCGCCGTGCGCGATCCCGCCGATCCGCTCGCGATGCTTCCCGCCTACGACTCCGGCGACCACCTGCACCCGAACGACGCCGGGTACCAGCGGATGGCCGACGCGGTGCCGCTCACTCTGCTGTGACCGGCACCAGCGGTTTGCGCGGGAACGCCAGCACGGCAAGGAGGCTGAGCACGCCGACGCCCACCATGTAGAGCGACACGGACAACGACGTCCCGGTCGAACTCTGCAGCGCGGCCGCGATCAGCGGGGCGAACCCGCCGCCCAGCACCGCGCCCACGGCGTAGGCGAACGACGATCCGCTGTAGCGGAACCGGGATTCGAACAGCTCCGAGAACAGCGCCGACTGCGGTCCGTAAGTCGCGCCGAGGCCGACGTTCAGCACCGCCACCGCGACGATCAGCAGCCACGGCTGCGCGGTGTCCACGAGCAGGAAGAACGGGATCGACCACACGACCAGCAGCACGGAACCGGCGAGATAGACGGGTTTCCGGCCGACCGAGTCCGACCAGATCGCCGCCGCGACGATGCTCACCAGCCACACGACGCTGCCGACGATCACCACGACCAGCATCGTCGTGCTGGACAGCTTCAGCACCGAAGTGCCGTACGACAGCAGGTAAGCGAAGAAGATGTAGCCCAGCGCGGTGTTCGCGATGAAGCTGACCGCCGCGGCGAGCACCTGCTTCGGCCGCGCGCGCAGCACCTCCACGATCGGCAGCCGGCTCCGCTCGCCGCTGCTGCGCAGCTTCGCGAACACCGGGCTTTCCTCCACGCGCAGCCGGATCACCAGCCCGACCGCCACCAGCACGAGGCTGACCAGGAACGGGATCCGCCAGCCCCACGACCGGAAGTCGTCCGGGGACAGCGAGTTGTTCACCGCGAAGAACACCAGCTGCGCCAGAATCAGCCCGGCCGGGACACCGATCTGCGAGAAGGACCCGTACCGGCCGCGTTTGCCCTCGGGCGCGTGCTCGACCGCCATGAGCGCCGCGCCGCCCCATTCGCCGCCCGCCGAAACCCCTTGCAGCACCCGGAGAACGACGAGCAGCACCGGCGCGATGACGCCGGCCTGGTGGTAGGTCGGCAACACGCCGACGCCCGCGGTCGCGAGCCCCATCAGCACCAGCGAGGCGACCAGCATCGCCTTGCGCCCCACGCGGTCGCCGAAGTGGCCCCAGACGATCCCGCCCAGCGGCCGCGCGACGAACCCGACCCCGAGCGTCGCGAACGCGGCGAGCGTGCCGGACGCCGGGGAAAGCGACGGGAAGAACAGCTTGTTGAAGACCAGGGCGGTCGCCGTGCTGTAGGCGAAATAGTCGTACCACTCGATGGTCGTCCCGATCGCGCTGGCGAGCGCCACCCGCCGGATCCGCCCCGCCGTGTTCACTTCCTGCTCAAGCACCACTGCCGAGCCCCCTTCTCGTTCAGGCGCGTCATCTTGGCACGGCGGATCCCCTCCGGTCGACCACCGGAAGGCGGGCGCTTCAGCCGCCCAGCAGGGTCAACGACAACCGCGAGTCCGCGACCGCTTCCACCGCGTGCGGCATCGACGGCGGAAGGTGCACCACCCCGCCCGGCCGCAGGTCGACAGTCTGCCCGGCGGCGGTGAGCCGGAGATGCCCGTCGAGGGCCTGCAGCAGGAGCGCGCGGGGTGCGCGGTGTTCTTTGAGGACGTGGCCCTGCTCGAACGCGAGCACGATGACCCGGACGCCGTCGGCGTCGAGCACCGTGCGGTGGCCCAGCTTTCCCTCCTCGACCGGGGCGAGGGCCAGCAGATCGTCGAGCACCTGCGGTGCGGGTTCGCTCATGGGGCCATTCTCGCGGAAACTCGGTTCCTCCCGCGGACGGAACGTGGACGCCGGGCTGAGCTGGCAGCTTCGGCTCCAGCGAGCCGCCCGCTGAGAAACCGCCTAACCCGCCTTGGCGATCAACTCGTCCGCCACCCACTGCGCGACCCCGGCCGGGTACGGCGTGGACAGCCCCAGCACGACGTGACTGAACCCGGCCTCCAGCGCCTCCCCGATCGCCGCCCGGGTGAGAGCGGGGTCGTCGTAGGACACCGGCAGGTGGATCGAGCGCGTGATCTCCGCCGGGTCGCGGCCGATTTCCGTGCAGTACTCGTTCAGCATCGCGTTGCGTTCGACGGCGTCCGCGATGTCCCCGCCCGGGATGTTCCAGACGTCGGCATGCTCGGCGACCACCCGCAGCGTCGCACGGGCCCGGCCGCCGATGACGAACGGCGGATGCGGGCGCTGCACCGGCTTCGGGTTGCCGAACGCACCGGTCAATTGGACGTGTTCGCCGGCGAAATCGAACGGCTTGTCCTCGGTCCACAGCTTCCGGATCACGGTGCACGCCTCGGCGAACCGGCCCACCGCGTCGCCGGTTTCCAGGTACGGCAGGCCGTGCGCTTCGTACTCCCGGCGAGCCAGCGGATGGCTCGGCCGGGAGCCGACGCCGATGCCGAAGTCGAGCCGTCCGCCGGACACGACGTCGACGGTCGCGGCGATCTTCGCCAGCATCGCCGGCGGGCGGAATCGGTTGCTGGTCACCAAAAGCCCGAGCCTGAGCCGTTCGGTCTGCGCGGCCAGCGCCGAAAGCAGCGTCCAGCCTTCGAAAATCGGGCCGTCCAGTTCTCCGGCGATCGGCAGGAGATGGTCGAACAGCCAGGCGTGCTCGATAGCCGGGATCGCGTCCGCCTCACGCCAGACCTGCTGGAGCGCGGCGTAGCTGGTCTGCATCGGCGCGGTCATGATGCCGAACTGCGGCTTCGTGGTCATCGCGGGAAGTCCTTTCACTCGTGTGATTCGACGCGGCCGAGCGGGCTGGCTTCGACGCCGGTCCAGCTGTCGTCGCCGGGAATGAGCGCGCTGCGGAGATACGCCGTGGTCAGCCGCTGTTGCAGCGCGACGCGTTCGGGGTGTTCGTCGGTGGTTTCCTTGGCCTCGTAGCCGGAGATGCCGCCGAGCGAGTGCTCCGCGCCGAAGAGCGTCAGCAGGCTCTTCTCCCCCGGGCTGAGCCGGTACGCGTCGGTGAACCAGTCCGGGCCGCGCACGGACAGCATCGAGTCGTCCTGGTCGCCCGCGACGATCAGCGCGGGCACCTTCAGTCCGGTGAAATCCGGGCTCATGAACGGGAAATGCTCGGCAGCGAACGGCGACAGGTCCGCGCCGCCGACGCCGGTGACGGCGAACAGCACCCCGGCAGACACCCGCGAATCGGACAGATCCTCGCCGACGCTGCCGTCCGCCTCGACGATGCGCGCGCCCAGCAGCATGCTCGCCGACTGCGCGCCCCAGGAGTGCCCGGCGACGGCGATCCGGCTGTGGTCGACCCGCCCCGCCAGCCCGGGCAGCGCCGCTTCGACGGTGTCGAGCTGGTCGATGACGTGCCGCAGATCCTCGACCCGCAACCGCCAGATGACCGGCGTGCGCGGGTCGTCCGCGGGCAGCGCGCGGGTCCGCGAATCTAGGTGAGTCGGTTGCACGACAACGAATCCGTGCGCGGCCCAGTAGTCGGCGAGCGGGCCGTAACCGTCCAGGGACGAGCCGAAACCGTGCGAGAACACGATCACCGGCAGGTCCTGCCCGGCGGCCGGGGCGGACACGCGCACCAGCAGGTCCTCGCCGCGGCCCGGCGCGTCGAGCCGCACGGGCTTCACCGAGACGGCCGGAGCCGGGAGCTGTACAGCGGACATGGGAATACCTTCTTTCGCCGTCCGGGCACGAATGGGTGTGGTGGCCGAGGGCCCGGTCTGGCATCATGAGCAAACGGAACGTTGCTCCGGTAACTATACGGAACACTGTTCCGCTTGTCTACCGGCGGCATGCGGAGGGAGCGGCACGTGGGCGAGAACGCGGGGGCCAGGGCGAAACGGGCGGACGCCCGGCGCAACGAGAAAACCCTGCTCGACGCGGCGGCGGCGGTGTTCGTCGAGTCCGGAGTGGACGCGCCGGTGCGCGACGTCGCGAGCAGGGCGGGCGTCGGCGTGGGCACGATCTACCGGCACTTCCCCACCCGCGCGGACCTGATCATCGCGGTCTACCGGCACCAGGTCGAAGCGTGCGCCGACGCGGGCCCGAAGCTGCTGGCGGACAACGCGTCCCCGCACGCCGCGCTCGCGCAGTGGATCGACTTGTTCGTCGACTTCCTCGTCACGAAGCACGGGCTGGCCGGGATCATGCAGTCCGACCACAGCGGCTTCGAGGCACTGCACGCGTACTTCCTCGAGCGGCTGGTCCCGGTGTGCACCGAACTGCTCGACGCGGCCACGAAGGCCGGGGAAATCCAGACCGACCTGGAGGCGGTGCACCTGATGCGCGGCGTCGGGAACCTGTGCATCGGCGCGGAAGCCGACGACAGCTACGACGCGCGCCGGCTGGCCGGGCTGTTGATCACCGGACTGCGCGACGCCGGGTGACCGCTACCGTGCCGGAACCTCGACCTCGTCCGGACGCCGTTCCGGCCGCAACCCCCGCCACGCCGTGTGCCGCAACCGCCCGTCCCCCGGGGTGAGACGGCGGTACACCACCTCGCCGACGACCTCCGGGTTCAGCCAGTGCGCGCCGCGCGCCCGGTCCCGCGGCACCTGGTCGGCGAACGGGCTTGTCTTGCGCTCCAAGGGAACCAGCTGCGCCTGAAGGTCTTTCAGCATCGCGTCGGTGAAGCCGGTGCCGACGTCCCCGAGGTACCGCAGCTCCCCCGACGCCGGGTCGTGCGCGCCCAGCAGCAGCGCGCCGATCGTGCCCTCGCGCCTGCCCTGGCCCGCACGCCAGCCGCCGACGATCACCTCGGTCGTCTGCACCAGCGGATGCTTGAGCCAGTCCGGACTGCGCCGTCCCGGGTGGTACCGCGACGTGCGGGCCTTCACCATCAAGCCTTCGAGCATCATTTTCCGCGCGACGTCCAGCAGACCGGCCGGCGTCATGCCGTCGGCAGCGAGATCGCGGTGCCGGTACCAGGGCGTGATCGCGACCAGCTGCCGGTCCGGCGGTTCGATCTCGGCGAGCCGCTCGCGGCGTTCCTCGTACGGCGCGTCGAGCAGGCTTTCGCCGCCGAAGCTCAGGAGATCGAAGGCGAAGTACGCGACCGCCTGCCAGGTGCGGTTCTGCAGGAGCCCGAAGTCGGGGCGGCCGTGCTCGTCGAGCGCGACGATCTCGCCGTCCAGCACCGCGGGCCGTCCCCCGAGCGCGTCGCCGAGCGCGCCGGCCAGCTGCGGGAACCTGGTGGTGAAGTCGTTGTCGTTGCGGCTGGTCAGCAGGGTGCTTCCGTCCGGGGCGACGCGCATGGTCGCCCGGTAACCGTCCCATTTGAACTCGTACGCGTACGCCGGGCCGTCGCGCAGCGTGCCGCCGTCGGGCGACGCCAGCATCGGCTCGATCGCGGGCGGCATGCCGCCGGCCACTTCGGACATTCGGGCACCTCCGCGCACCACCGTAAGCCGAACCGCGCGGATCCGCCGCCGTAAGATGGCCGGGTCCACGACGGAGGGGGCCGGGACCGGTGCCGAGCAAGGATTTCGAACGGATCATCCGCAAGCTGCGCGAGGTCGAACGCGGCAGCGGCCGCGACTACACGTCGTTCAGCGTGCGCGGAAAGCGCTTCGGCTACCACTGGCCGCGCACGGACACGGTCGGGCTCAAGCAGACCATCGCGGAACAGCAGGCGCTCGTCGCCGAACGGCCGGACGTGTTCGAGGAGCAGTTCACGTCCGGCGGATTCGGCTGGGTGGTGGTGCAACTGAGCGGCATCGAGGCCGACGAACTGGCCGAACTCGTGTACGAGGCGTGGCGGCTGTCGGCTCCCGAGGACCTGGCGGCCGAGGTTCCGCTGCCGCAGCTCTGACTATCCGGCATGCCCGGTAACACGGCACCGGGCCACGGCGATCTTCTTCGTGTTCAGGCGGAGGGGGTCTGCGGTGTCGCGGCGGTCAGTGCAGGTGCTGGTGGCGTTCGGCGTGCTGGCCGTGGGGGTGTTCCTGGTGTGGCAGCCGCTTTTCTCCGCCGGACCCCGTCGCGAGTGCGGCCCGGGCCAGGACTCGCCCCCTTCGTGCGGCCCGGCCTACGCCGACCCGGCGGAGTGGGGCAAGGTGCTGGTCGGCGGCGCGGTGCTGGCGCTGCTGTACCTGCGCTATCTGGCCGACCGCAAACAGGTTCTCTGACCTCGGCGTCCACATCGGACAGTCCACACAGGACAGTGCGCGGGTCTTGACGTGCGTGAGGGGAACCCTGAAGGAATCTGATTCCCTGAGGGTTCCCCTCACGAACGTCTGCGCACCTAAGCGCCAGGACTCACCAGGGGTTGTTGTCCTGCTCGTCCGGGTCGATGCCGCCCGGACGGCGGCCCGGCGGCGGCGTAGCGGGCCCGCCCGGTGCGGGCGGCGACGCGGGCGGACGGTTCGCTCCGCCTGCCGGGGGCGGCGACGCGGGCGGCTCCGGCTGCTCGTCCGGGGCGTCGGCCTGGTCGGCCGGGTCCGGGTCGGGGTCCGGGAAGCGGTTGCGGAGCGAATCGAGCATGACGGCGCGCGTGTCCGGGTCCTCGTCGCCGAGGCTGCGGCCCATGACCTCGGCCACCCGGTCGGTGATGCCCGACTGCGCCTTGCGCATCGTCTCGAGCACCATCCTGGAGAGCTCCTCCGGCGGGATGGTGCGCGTGCGGGAACTGAACACCAGGTCCGACACGACCCCGTCGGCCCCGACGGTGACCTTGACGGTCCCGTCCGGGCTCGTCGCGGTCAGCCGCAGCTGCTCGGTTTCCTGCTGGGCCGCCGCGTAGCGCTCCGCCTTGCGGGCGAACCCGGCCGCCCATTCGTCCATTCGCCGGATTGCGTCGTCGGGGTCCCTGATCAGGTCGCCCAGCCCACCCGCGCTGGTCATGCTTTTCGTTCTCCTCGAATCCCGTCACCCGCGCCGCTGCGGGCGGGTCTAGTCCTCGCCGCGACGGGCGGGGCCGTCCGTTGACGGTACCCGCCCGCCGCCGCGCCGCGAGAGCGCCACCGTTTCGTTACGTCTCGTCCGGCGCGACGTCGACCCGTTCCTTCGGCTGCAACGGCTCCGCGCTCTCGTACCGGGCCTCCGCGGGCATGGCGTCCCGGGTGAACGGCACGTTCTGCCCGGTCGGAGCCTGCACGCCGCCGACCCGGAACCGCTCCTTGAGCTCCCCGCTGTCGGTCTTGCTGAGCATCCCCTCGGTCGCCACCTTCTTGAAGGGCTTCGACTGGCCCTCGTCGCCCTCCTGGTACGACTTCGCGGCCGTCCGCACGTTGTCCGCGGTCGCCTGGACGCCCTCGATCGCCCCGCTGATCGCTTCCTTCGCCTTCTCCCCGGTCGGGTTGATGATCGGCGGGAGGAACGCGCACAGCAGCCCGTACGCGTCGTCGGACATCGCGTAGTCCGCC
This sequence comes from Amycolatopsis sp. Poz14, assembly GCF_006704225.1. Lineage (NCBI taxonomy): Bacteria > Bacillati > Actinomycetota > Actinomycetes > Pseudonocardiales > Pseudonocardiaceae > Amycolatopsis > Amycolatopsis sp. Poz14. The sequence goes on along the minus strand of NZ_JACLHD010000001.1, from coordinate 4,979,741 downwards.
GCCTGCGCCGCGGTGTTCAGCCGGTCCACCAGGCCGTCCAGGTGGCTCGCGTGCGCCACGAGGTCGTCGGGTTCTACGCGGAACCCCTGTGCGCCTCCGCTCATCACCGCCTCACTTCCAGTCCTTGTTCTTCCAGTCGCCGATCACCGGCGGGGCGACGACCTCGTCGGGTGCGAAGAACGACGGGTCGTCCGCCTCGACGAAGCTCGCGACCTTGTGTTCCTTGTCCTCCGGGCCCTTGCCGCCCTTGCCGCCGCCCATGGCTCCCATGCCGGGAGCGCCGGCCGCGCCCTTGCCGCCCGCGGCTCCCGAACCGGAACCGCCGCGCCCGGCGACGCCCTCCTCGGCCGGGCCGGAACCGCCCGCCCCGCTGAACGCGCCTCCGGAGCCCGGGCCGCCCTTCGCGCCGCCGAGTCCGCCCGCGCCGCCGCCGAGCCTGCTGCTGATGCTCTCGCCGTTGACGCCGCCGACCTTGCCGATGCCGCCGAGCTTCTCCCCGCTCGGCCCGGTGCCGCCGCCCGGGAACAGCGGTTTGCCGTCCGGGCCGATCTTGCCGGGGTTGAACGGCTTGATCCCGCCGGGTCCCTCGGGGATCGAGGGCTTGAACGGCTGCGGCTTGTACGGGTTCGACTTGTACGGGTCGCCGTCCTTGCCGGTCGGCACGGTCGGAATGGTCGGGATGGGCGGCTGGGTGAAGGCCGGGCCGCCGCCCGGGTTGCCGCCGCCGGGGATCGGCGGGATGTTCGGCGGAGTGAAGGTCGAGCCGCCGGGCCCGCCGCCGCCCGGGATGGGCGGGATGTTCGGCGGGGTGAAGCCCTGCGCCTTCGTCGAACCGGGGTCGCCCGAACCCGGGATCGGCGGGAACGACCCGCCGGGGCCGCCGCCGCCCGGGCTTCCGCCGCCGGGGCCGCCCTCCGGGATCTTCAGCGACGCCGGGTCGAACCTGTGCTCGGGCTGCTGCCCGCCGGGTCCGCCGGTGACGCTGCCCGGGCCGCCGCTTCCGCCGCCGTACGGCTTGCCGTCCGGTCCGATCGGCCGTCCGTCGGGACCGATCGGCTGCCCGTTCGGGCCCACTGTGGTGCCCGCCGGGCCGATCGGCTTGCCGTCGGGACCCAGCGGGCGCCCGTCCGGTCCGATGAGCTGCCCGTTCGGGCCGACCGTGGTCCCGGGCGGGCCGATCGGGTTGCCGTCGGGGCCGATCGGGCGGCCGTCCGGGCCGACCCGCACCCCGCCCGGAGCGCCCGCGCCCCCGCCGGGCTTCATCGGGGTGCCCTGGATCGTGGGCCGGAACCGCTCCGTCTCGGCGGGCAGCTTCGGCGGTTCGGCGAACCGCGGCGTCGCCACCGCGCCGCCGATGGTCTGGTCGTACCGCGTCATGATCTGCGCGGCCTGCTCGCGGGCGGCCTGCTGGTCGGTGAAGGTCTTCATCGCCGAGGAGTAGGCCAGGACGTACGCGGTCGGGTCCTTGATCGTCATCAGGACTTTGTTCGCGTCCTGCGCCGAGAACTGCACCGGCGGGTTGGCGTTCATCGCCTTCTGCGTCTCGTTGAGCGCCTGCGAGTGCACCTCCTGCTGGCGCCCGGTGAGCGTCGCGCCCTGCGCGGTGGTGCCGAGCCACTTGCCCACGTTGGCGAGGTGCACGCGCGCCGCGTCGCCCGCGTCGCCCTTCCAGTTCGAGGTGCTCGCGTTGATCGCGTCGCCGAGGTTCTTCTGGTGCGTCGCCAGTTCGTTGCCGAGGCTCACCCACGCCTCCGACGACTCGGCCACCGCGGCCGGGTCCGCGTCCGTGGTGATGGCCTGGATCATCTGCTCGTGCGTCGCGTTCTTCCAGTCGGTGCTCGGCGCGGCGCCCGGATCGCGCATCTCGAGGTCTTTGCCGAGATGTTTCTTCGATTCTTCCAGGTTCCGCTGGTACATCGCCTGGATCAGCTGGTCGCGCGCCTTGCCCTGGACGTTCGGCAGCAGCCAGCCGTTGAAAATGGCGTCGATCTTGGTCGTCGCGTCCTCGCGCAGCTGGTCGCCCGAGGCCACGTCGTCCGGGCGGACCGGGCCGATGTAGTACTTCGACGACGGGTCCAGCGTCGGGTTGTAGAGCGCGGTGTTGCCCGGGTCGTAGTCCGTCGAGGACGGATCGGAGACGGACTCGGCGGTCGGTGCTTTCTTGTCGGCCACTGGTCTCCCCTTCAGCCCTGTTCCTCGGCGGTGCGGTGGATGCGCTCGAAGGCCTCCCGCGAGCTGTGCTCCCGCTCCTTGTAGTTCTTCTTCGCGAGCTTGATCGCCTCGACGTAGGTCGGGAACTCCCGGTGCGCCGCCTGCAGCTGGGTGACCAGGCCCTGCTGGTCGCGCGCGGTCTCGGCCATGTGCTTGCTGACGAACATCCCGGCCGGGCTCTTCGACATCGCCGGCACCCCGGCGATCTTCTCGATCAGGTGCACGTGCGCCTCGAGCGCGTCGAGCACGCCCTGGAGCGCGGCGATCATCTTGTCGCCGGTGCTGTCGTCCACCGCGAACGATCCGCGCTCGGCCAGCGTCTTCAGCTGGCGCGCGGGCAGCGAGAAGCCCACCGGGGCCACGGGGGCCGTCCTCGCTTCCATCGCCATCGGTGCCTCGTCGGTCATCGGGACCTCGTTCTCCTCGTGAACTGTCGCCGCTTGCAAGGGGGAATGATCAGTAAACCTCGGAAACCGCCTGCTGCACGGCGCGCTTGAGCTCGCGGCTCCCGGCGGGCACGTACTCCGCGGTCAGGTCGCCCGCCTCGCTGACGGCCGACTTGATCAGGTAGCGGCCGTCGGCGGTGTCGAGCCACCCGATCGGGGCGCCGCCGCGCCGCTCGCCGTGCCGGCCCCAGCCGCTCACCGCGATGTGCCCGCCGCCGAGCCGCGGCTGCGCCAGCACGCGTTCGAGCACCTCGACCCCGCCGGGGGCGGCGCGAGAGACCCGCGGGTCCGGGCGGCGCGGCTGCACGCGCCCGCTGACCTCGATCATCCCGAACGCGTCGGTCTCTTCCTCGTCCTCGGCCGCCTCGGCCCGCCGGCGCGCGGTCATCGCGGAGACCTCCTGCGAGGCCGCCTGGCGGATCGTGTGCGCGCCGGTGCTCGCCGGGCGCGCCTGGGGCAGCACGCCGGCGATCACCTCGACGAGCTCCTCGTCGTCGAAGAGGGAGAACAGCAGCTCGTCGGTCTTCGGGTCCTGGGTGATCCCGAGCGCCTGCCTGCCGTCGGTGAGCGCGACCACCGCGATGTCCGCGCCGAGCCCGTCGATCCCGCTGACCGCGACCGACACCCGCGGCTTCGCGAGCAGGTCGAAGGCGGTGCGCACGTAGGGGCTCAGCTCGTCTCCGCTGGAGAGCCTGCGCGCCTCGATCGCGTCGTTGACCACCTTCGCGACCTGGACGTACCGGTCCGGTTCCGCGGGCACGGTACCGATCCGCAGCGGGAACTGGCGGATGTTCCCGCCGGTCGCCTCCCCGATCACCAAAGCTTCGACGACGTCGAGAACGAACTCGAACCTGTCCGCCATCCCGAGGGCATCCTTCCCACAGCCGGGTCGGGCACGGCCGCTCCGGCACCCTTGCGAGTGACGCCGAATTGCGTTGCCGTGCCTGGGATTCGCAATGGGGAAAGACTATCAGTCCGGCAGGGGGCGGTGATCACCACGGGGACGGCTGCCCCAATGTACCGAGGGCCATGTCCGAAGAGACACGACCTGCGGTTTCGCCGCGCGCGCCGCTTGACGCGCGACCCGGAAGCGGCGGAAATTCCTTGATGCGAGAAAGCTGACAAAAGGCCGCCGCGGATCGCGGCGGCCCCTTGCGGTGCCCGGTTTTACCGAGTTGTTCGCCTGTTCTTCGCCCTCGTTTCGCCGGGTCGTCGCTCCACAGTGGACACGGGGTCAGGAGACTCCGCGCGCCCGTTCGATGTCCGGCGAGCGGTACATCCGCTCCGGGATCTGCGCGAGCGTCGACTCGTGCACCTGCGGCCCCAGCCCGTACAGCTTCTGGAAGCTCATGATCAGCGGCCGCCACGCGTCCGGGTCGACGTGGTCGTCCGTGCCCGGCGTCCGGATGTCGTCGTGCACGAACACCCGCTGCACGCGCACTTCCAGCCCGACGATGCCGCCGCGCTGCGCCTCGTCGTCCTCGGCGAACGGGTGCACGGATTCCAGCACCGCTTCCATCGCGACCGGGCACTCGGCGACCCGCGGCGGCGCGACGGTCTCGGACGGCACCGGCGTGAGCCCGGCGCGGCCGAACTTGTCCGCGACGTGGAAGTAGCCGCGCTCTTCCTTGCGCGGCGGCACCGGATCGGACCCGGTGGTCAGCGCCAGCCGGTCCACCGCGGCGGCCATCGCCGAGGACGGCAGGTTCAGCACGCATTCGCGCGTGCGCAGGAGGTTGAGCGTGGTCTTCGAGCGGGCGCCGAGGCCGAGCATCGCGCGCCAGCCGAGCCAGAACGCCGACGACATCGGGGCCAGGTTGGCCGAACCGTCCTCATTGGACGTCGAGAGCAGCACCACCGGGGTGCCGAAGTAGAGGATGCCGGGCTCGATCGCTGTGTGCGCGGGAAAAGTCGTGTTCACAGCGCCCAGTCTGGCCACCGCCGCCGGTCCGTCGCTGGCGGAAATCAGCCGTCGCTTTCCCGGCACGGAAAGCCGTGAAGGACTCCTTGGGGGAATCAGATTCCCCCAAGGAGTCCTTCACGGACGGGTCAGGCGATTCCGGCGGCAGCGAGAGCGCGGCCGGTGAGGACTCGCGCGAGGTGCCGGCGGTACTCGGCCGTGGCGTGCGGTTCGTCCGGCGGCGAGGTGTCCTCCGCGGCCAGTTTCGCCGCCTCCGCCGCGGTCGCCCCGTCGGCCAGCGCGCGTTCGGTCGCCGACGCCCGCAGCGGCATGCCGCCCATGTTGATCAGGCCGACCGAACGCCCGGCGACCGCGACGCCGACGATCGCCCAGTCGATGGCCCGGCGGGTGAACTTCTCGAAGCCCCAGCCGAGTCCGGCCTGGCTCGGCAGCCGGATCTCGGTGAGCAGTTCGTCCGGCTCCAGCGGCGTGGTGAACGGCCCGAGGAAGAACTCCGCGGCCGGGATCCGCCGCTCCCCCCGCGGTCCGCGCGCGACGAGCGTGCCGTCCGCCGCGAGCACCGCCGCGGGCAGGTCGGCCGCCGAGTCGGCGTGCACCAGCGACCCGCCGATCGTCCCGCGATGGCGCACCTGCGGGTCGCCGACCGAACCGGACACGTGCGCGATCAGCGGCGCGTGCTCGGCGAGCACCGGGTCGTGCTCGAGATCGTGGTACCGGGACAGCGCCCCGATCACCACCTCGTCGCCGTCGGTCCGGACGAACTTCAGCTCCCGCAGCGGCGCGATGTCCACCACGACCTCCGGCGCGGCGAACCGGAGTTTCATCAGCGGCAGCAGCGAATGCCCGCCCGCGAGCAGTTTCGCGTCCTCGCCGTGCTCGGCGAGCAGCGCGAGCGCCTCGTCCACAGTGGACGCGCGCCGGTAGACGAACCCGGCCGGGATCACTGCGCCACCTCCTGTCCGGACGCGTCGATCACGGCGCTCACGATGTTGTGGTAGCCGGTGCAGCGGCAGAGGTTGCCCTCCAGCGCCGCGCGGGCCTCGTCGCGCGTCGGCTTCGGGTTTTCCTTCAGCAGCGACACCGTCGCCATCATCATGCCGGGCGTGCAGAACCCGCACTGCAGGCCGTGCTGCTCGCGGAACGCGCGCTGCACCGGGTGCAGCCCCTCGTCCCCGGCGAGACCCTCCACAGTGGTCACTTCGTGCCCGTCCGCCTGCGCGGCCAGCACCGTGCAGGACTTCACCGATTCGCCGTCGAGCAGCACCGTGCACGCCCCGCAGGACGTGGTGTCGCAGCCGATGTTCGTGCCGGTGAGCCCCGCGGTGTCCCGCAGGTAGTGCACGAGCAGGGTGCGGTCCGGCACCTCCTGCTCGACCGTCTTCCCGTTCACCTCGATCGAGACCCGCACGTCAGTTCGCCTTCCTAGCGTCGTTCAGGGCCGTCCACACCCGCAGCGGGGTGGTCGGCATGTCCAGGTGCGCCACGCCGAGGTGGGCGAGCGCGTCCACCACCGCGTTGTGCACCGCGGGCGTCGACCCGATGGTCGCCGCCTCGCCGATCCCCTTGACCCCCAGCAGGTTCCGGGTCGTCGGCGTCTCCATGTCCACCAGTTCGAAATCGGGCAGCTCGGGCGCGGTGACGAACGAGTAGTCGGCCAGCGTCGCCGTCGTCGGGTTGCCGTCCGCGTCGTAGCTCATCACCTCGAGCAGCGCCTGCGCGATGCCCTGGCCGAGCCCGCCGTGCCGCTGGCCGCGGAAGGTCAGCGGGTTCACGATCGGGCCCGCGTCGTCGAGCGCGACCAGCCGGCGGACCTCGACCTTGCCGGTCTCGGTGTCGACCTCGACGACCGCGAGGTGCGCGCCGAACGGGAACGTCGGCGCGCCGTCGCCGAACCAGACGTCCGCGGTGAACCCGTCGGCCTCGGCGGCGACGCGGGCCCAGTCGAGCGTCGTGCTGGACGGCGCGCCGCGGACCTGCCACACGCCGCGTTCGGCGTCCAGCTCCAGGTCGTCCGGCGCGGCTTCGAGCAGTTCGGCCGCGACCTGGCGGGCCTGCGCCACGACCTCCTCGGCCGCCTGCCGGATCGCCGAACCGCCGAGCTGCAGCGACCGCGAACCGAACGTGCCGATCGCGCGCGGGACCTCGTCGGTGTCGCCGTGCCGGACGGTGATCTTGTCCAGCGGCACGCCCAGCTGGTCCGACAGCAGCATCCCCAGCGACGTCCCGAGCCCCTGCCCGTGCGGGGAACTGCCGGTCCACGCGGTGACCGAACCGTCCGGGTGCACGTCGACCCGGCCGCTCTCGCCCGACGCGTCGCCGCCGGTGATCTCCACGTACGCGGCGATGCCGAGCCCCAGCGCCACCGGATCCCCGGCGGCCCGGCGCTTCCGCTGTTCTTCGCGCAGCTGCGCGTATCCCGCCGCGTCGAGCACCTTGTCGAGCGCCGCGGCGTACTCGCCGGTGTCGTAGGAGCCGCCAGTCGGTGTCTGGTAAGGGAATTCCTCGGGCCGGATGAAGTTGACCCGCCGGACGTCGGCCGGGTCCATGCCGATTTCCGCGGCGAACAGGTCGATCGCGCGCTCGACCGCAGCCGTCGCTTCCGGACGGCCCGCGCCGCGGTAGGCCGCGATCGGCGTGGTCGTGGTGACCACGCCGCGGCTGCGCGTCTGCACGACCGGGAACCGGTAGACGCCCGGGGCCATCATCTCGGTGAGCGTCGGCAGGAACAGCGCCCGCGGGTACGCACCGGTGTCCTGGAGGACGTCGAGCCGGTACGCCAGCACGGTTCCGTCGCGTTTGCCGCCGATGGTGACGGTGTTGCGCTGCGCGCGGCCGTGCGTCATCGAGGTGAGGTTCTCGCTGCGCGATTCGGCCCACCGCACCGCGCGTCCGGCCTGCTTCGCCGCCCAGGCGAGCAGCACCGCTTCCGGATCCGCGCCGATCTTCGCGCCGAACCCGCCGCCGACGTCCGGCGTGATCACGCGCACCAGGTCCTCGCCGATGCCGAGCCCGCCGGCCACCATGCTCCGGCCGATCTGCGCGTTCTGCGTGGACAGCCACAGCGTGACCCGCCCGTCCTCGCCCCACGCGACCGCCGCCCCGCGCGGCTCGACCGGGGCCGGGGCCACGCGCTGGTTGAGGATTTCCTCGGTGACGACGACTTCGCAGCCCTCGAACACCGAATCGTCGAACTCCTCCGGGCCGTTCGTGTGGACCACGTTGGTGCCGTGGTCCGGGAACACCAGCGTCTCGTCGGCGAGCGCGGTGTCGAAGTCCGCGACCGCGTCCAGCGGGTCGTAGTCCACATCGACCAGTTCGGCGGCGTCGGCGAGCTGGTACCGCTCCTCGGTGAGCACCAGCGCGACCGCCTCGCCGACGTACCGCACGACGTCTTTCGCCAGGTACGGCTCGGCGACGGGCCCGGCCTTGCCCGGTCCGAGATCGAGATCGGCCGCGGTGTAGACCCCGACCACGCCCGGCGCGGTGCGTGCTTCCTCGACGTCGATGCCGACGATCCGCGCGTGCGCGATCGGGCTGCGCACGAAGACCGCGTGCACGGCGCCGTCCAGCGCTTCTTCCTTGAGGTCGTCGACGTACGTTCCGCCCGCGGTGATCAGCTTCTCGTCTTCGACGCGCACCACCCGGGTGCCGACAATGCTCATCTGTCCTCCTGCTCGGGTACCCCGCCGACTATGCCCGCATGTGCCGCCCCGCGTCAGCCCGAACGGATCTGCCACGCCGAAACCGCGGTGCGGGAGAGTCTGCGGCGGCGTGGCGGAAGATAGCGCACGGATCGGATCGGGTCGGCGGCTGAGGCGGTTCGGTGATCACCGGGGCGCGGCAGGCGGCTTCCGCGACCGTGGGTCCCCCGCTGGGAGTCGCTCCTCGAACCAGGTCCGGAGCGACTTCAGCGTGCCCGCGATGTTCTGACCGGCGAGGTGCTCCAAACAGGCTCTGCGCAGCGGGAGCTGGCCGCGCAGTTCACTGTCCTCAGGAGGCAGGAACTGCTCCCCGGCCCAACGGACCTCTGCGAACGTGGTGAAGATGCCGCTCTTGCCAGGCCGCAACGGGAAGCGCATCGCACCAGCCACCTCCGTGAAATCGACCAGCTGGCGGATCGACCGGTTCACCGCATAGCGGGACCCGGCCATATGCCGAGCGCTGTAGCCCGGCATGGTGTCGCACCAATCGGACAGGCCCCGCACCCGAACGAGCGCCTCCACGGCTCCGCCGTGCAGGAGAAGTCCCGCCTCCTCGCGGGTCAGCCCGTCCTCGAAACGTTTGCCGTCGAACGCAGCGAGATCTTCCCGCCACCGATCGTGTGCGCGCTGGAGCAGCCGGAGTGCTCTGGCGGCGGGGACGTAGTCAACCTCGGTTGGCTGAGTCATTTCGGCGCCCCTCCGTCTTGTCCCCGCAGTAGCGGCCAGACATCCGTCTGTTGCTCAGCCCGAGCAAGCCTGCCAACCCAGCACCACCGCCAAAGAAAGCCCGCCCAGTCCGATCGCGATGCGCAGCGGCGTCGCGGGCAGGTAGCGCACCAGGATCGAGCCCAGCCACGAGCCCGCGACCGAGCCGAGGCACACCGCGATCGCCGCGGGCCAGAAGACCTTTCCGGTGAAGGCGAACACCAGCGCGGCGATCAGGTTCGCGGTGCCGGTCGCGATGTTCTTCGCCGCGTTCGTGCGGGCCAGCGACTGGCTCCACACCGTCGTCAGCAGCGCGAGCATCAGCACCCCGGCCGCGGCTCCGAAATAGCCGCCGTACACCCCGACCAGGAACGCGGCGATCCCGGTGAGCGGGCCGATTCCCCGGTGCTCGCTGTGCTCGGCCATGCGTCGCAGCCGCGGACCGGCCATCAGCACGACCGAAGCGCCGCCGATCAGCCACGGCACGACGACGGTGAACGCGTCCGGCGAGCTGACCAGCAGCACCAGCCCGCCGCATGCCCCGCCTGCCGTGGTGATCAGGCACAACGGCAGCAGCCGTCGGCCTTGCCCCTTCAACTCCGGACGCGCGCCGACCGCCGCCCCGGCGGTCGTGCCCAGCATCGCGACGGTGTTGGTCATGTTGGCGACGACCGGCGGCAGTCCGGCGGCGAGCAGTGCCGGGTACGACACCAGCGACGCCAGGCCCGCGGTCGCGCCGGTCAGCCCGGCCCCGACCCCGGCCAGCACGAGGAGCAGGAATCCGCCGGGGCCAGTGATCACGTTGTCATCTCAACATGCCGCTCCCGGACGCCCGCCAGCCGGGCCGAAGCTCATCGGCGCAACGTATAGGGCGTTATACGACATTGTCCGAAACCGGACGGGATCGGCCGGGAGGGTTGCCCGGTCGCCCGGCCGCCGCAGAGAATCCGCGCTGACAAGGTTGTCAACGGTTCGGGAGGACGCGGGATGGACGGGTTCACCCGGCGGCAGGCGCTCGGTTTCGCGGGCGCCGGAGCCGCGGTCCTCCTGGCCTCGGGAACAGCGCGAGCGGCGGCCCGGCCCGCTCCGGATCCCGTCGCCGCGACCTACCTGCGGGTCCTGCTCCGGCACACCCGCTGGGCCGAGCAGCAGTTCGACCGCGCCGCCGGGATCTACCCGGCTCGCGACTTCACCTTCGCGGTCGTCCTCGGCAACGCGCTCCTGCTGACCCGCGACGGCTACGACGCCGCCGTCGCCGGAGTCGACCGCGAAACCCTCCGCGCGCACACCCTCGCCACTATCAAGCACTTCGCCGCCTCGAACCGGCTCACCGGCGGGACCGAGTGGGGCCGGAAACTGTTCTTCGACACCACCTTCCAGTCCTACTTCCAGCTCGCCGCCCGTCTCTTGTGGACAGAGCTGGACGCGGCGACGCAACGGAACGTCGAACGCATCGCCACCGAACAGGCCGCCTACACGGCCGGCCTCGGCACCGGCAACGACCCCGCCTCCGGCGACTGGACGCCCAACGGCCTGCGCGGCGGCTACGTCGGCGACACCAAGCTGGAAGAGATGGGCGTCTACGCGCAGTCGCTCGCCCCCGCGCTCGCCTGGGCGCCGGACGATCCGCGCGCCCCCGAATGGCGCGCGGCTTTCGGTTCTTGGAGCCGCAACGAAGGCGGCCTGCCCGCGGCGGATCTGGCGAACCCCCGGCTCGTCGACGGAAAGCCGGTCAGCGCCAACACCGCGACCAACCTGTACGACACGTTCCTCGTCGAGAACCACGGCTCGTTCGGCCCGCACTACCAGGAAGAACTCTGGCGCACGTCCGGCCGCAACGCGATGCACTTCCTCACTGCCGGAGTCCCGCTGCCCGAGGTGCTCACCTCGCAGCCGAACGGCGAACTGCTGTGGCGCACCATGCTCCTGATGACCAGCGACGCGGGCGAACCGCTGATGCCGATGGTCGCCGACCGCGAACACCTCTACGGCCGGGACGTCATCCCGCTGGCCTTCCGCGCGCAAGTCCTCGGCGACCGGCACGCCGCCTACGCCGAGGCCCAGCTCGCCGCGCGGCTGGAGCCGTACCAGGCGTACCCACCGGTCGACCGGATCACGAAGTTCTCCGGCGAACCCAAGTACGAACCGGAGGCCCGCGCCGAACTCGCCATCAGCTACCTGCTGCACGAATGGCGCGCCGGGCACGGCGGCCCGGTCAACGCGGTACGCAAGGACGAATTCGACGCCCACGCCGCTCGCGCCGCCGACTTCGGGACCGGGCCGGGTCTCCTGGCGCAGCGCTCCCCCGCCGCGTGGGCCGCGACCGTCACCAAACCCGGCTTCGTGAAATTCGCCTGGCAGCCGAACCACGACGACTGGCTCTTCGTCCTCGGCGGCGCCAACCCGATGCTGCTGCCCGCCACGAACATCGCCGTGCGCGAACGCCACGCCACGACGTACCGCAAAGTCCGCGACGGATTTGACGGCACTTTCGGCGTGCTGCGGTTCGACACCGGGTACGCCGCCTTCGCCACGCTCCCCACCGGTGCCGCGGTCTACGCCAGCACCGGCGTCACGTCGGACGAAGGCGTGCTCAACGTCTACAACCTAGCCATGCCAGGCGTTCCCGGCCTCGACGGCGACCGCACCTACACCGCCGCCGAGGGCTCGGTGACGCTCGCCGCACAGTCCGGGCCGACCGGCGCGCGCACCGACGACCTGACCTTCCCACCGGTGATCGCGCGCCATGTGCGGATGCTCGGCGTGCAGCCGGATCCGCAGTACGGCTACTCGCTCTGGTCATTCGAAGTCCACAACGGCGACGGCCCTGATCTCGCCCTGGCCGGAACCGCGTCCGCGTCGTCGGCCGCGCCGGGCAAGGAGGCGAAGTACGCCACCGACGGCAATTCCGCCACGCGTTGGGCAGTGTCCACATCGGACCGACCGCGCGCGGACAGCTGGCTTGCCGTCGATCTCGGTGCGGCACAACGGGTTGACCGGGTCCGGCTGAGCTGGGAGGCCGCAGCCGGGCGGAAGTACCGGATCGAAACATCGCCCGACGGCGTCGCCTGGACCTCCGTCGCGACCTATCCGAAGCCCGCGCTGCACAGCACCGGCGGCTGGCTCGACATCGACGGCCGGGCCGGAATCGTCGTCACCAGCCCGAATCCGCTCACCGTCACGAACGACCACGTCACGCTGTCCGCCGGTGCGCCCGCGCCGCTGCTGGCCGAGCTGTACCCCGGACGCGCGGACCTGCCGAAGCTCGCCCGGCGCGCTCGCGCCACCGCCTCCGGAGTCCACGCGAGCGTCACGGACGATTTCCTGGTGCTGGCCAACCTTTCCGACCGCATCGCGACCGGAACCGCTTCCCTGCCCCAGGATCGCACCGCCTTGCTCCTGTACCGAGGCACGCAAAAGGTCACCGCGTCCGGCAGCTCGTTCAGCTACGAACTGGCCCCCGCCGAAGGCCGGATCGAACCGCCCCGATTCACCGTGCGCGGCAGGTCCGGCAGCGCCGTCCCGCCCGGCCTGACCGCGGTAGTGCACGACGCCAGCCGAGTCGACCTGACCGCGCCGCCCGGACTGCTCCCGGCAGTCGTGACCGTGACTCCGACCGGCGGCCGTCCGCGCATCGTCACGCTGCCGCCGCGCCGCACCGTGCCGGTCGTCTTCGCCGAGATCCGGCCGTACCCGCTGAACGACCGCGCACTCGGGGCCGTGACCTTCCCTGCCGAACCGCTGCCGCCCGGGATGACCAGCCCAGACGCCGCCGTCGACGACAACCCGGCGACAGCCTGGCAACCCGGCCCTGGCGGCCGGATGGTGGTGGACCTAGGCGCACCGCTTCAGATCGCGACCGTCGAACTCGCCTGGACCGCAGGACGCGTGCCCGCCACCATGATCGAGACCAGCACCGACGGCCTCACCTACGCCGAAGCTGCCCGCCCCGACCGAAAACGCACCGCCTCCGTCGCGCTCGCCCAGCCTGTGCGCTACCTGGCCCTCCGCACCCTCGACTGGCGACGCGGCGACGCCGGCCTCACCCGGATCTCCGCCCTCACACCGCCGAACTAGCCGGCCAGTCCTCGAACGGCAACGCGAGCGTGTGCCCGGTCTGCTCGGCTTTCGCGCGCAGGTACCGGACGTTGTTCTCGTTCGCGAAAACGCCGGTGCGGACCCGTTCGCGCACGTCGATGCCGTGCCGCGCCAGCTGAGCCGCCTTGTCCGGGTTGTTCGACAGCAGATCGAGCTGCTGAACGCCGAACAGGCTGAGCATTTGCGCGGCCGCGGTGTAGTCGCGGGCGTCTTCCGGCAGGCCGAGCGCGGAATTCGCCGCGTAGGTGTCCAGACCGGAATCCTGCAGCGCGTACGCGTCGAGCTTGTTGTACAGCCCGATTCCGCGACCCTCCTGGCGCAAGTAGAGCAGGTACCCGCCCGCCTCGGAAATCCGCGCGACCGACTCCGCCAGCTGCGGGCCGCAATCGCAGCGCGCGGATCCGAAGACGTCTCCGGTGAGGCATTCCGAATGCAGGCGCACCAACGGCACCGGGCCGGGTTTCCCCAGCACGAAGGCAAGATGCTCGAGCCCGTCGGACAGCCCGGTGAACGTGACCGCCTCGGACTCGACCGCGGGCCCTTCGCCGAACCGCAACGGGATCCGTACTCGCGTGCGCACCTGCGGGACTGTCGTCATCGGGCAACTCCTCTCCCCTCGGTGACTCCGACCCTACTCAGAACCACCGACAGAAACGCGGTCCCGGACTGCGGCCAAGGTCACGTCGGCTCGCGGGCATGGCCGGACGCCGGGAATTGTTCGCCGCCGGTCCCGCGCAGCTCGTTCCCCGGATGGCTGGCTTCCGCCCGATGAGGTTTCTCAGCGGCGAGGGCAGCGCCGACGGCCGATGATCCGCATCGCTTCGCAGGCATCGCCTCCGCGAACCTGCCCCGCCCGCACTCCGACCGAGCTGCCCGTGAGGGGAACCCTCACGGAATCTGATTCCGTGAGGGTTCCCCTCACGGACCTCTGCGGCTCCCCCGCCCATTCGGGAGCGACAACGCCTGGTACGGGCGCGGGCGGCGGAAACTCCCGGTGTCCGGCGCCCGATCGCCCGTCTGGGCCGCACCGGGATCGCGGCCGCGGCAAGCGTACTCCGCTCGACCGGGCCGGACGACCGGCTAACTCCCCCACGTGGACGGCATCCACCCTTCCTCCCCCACCGGCGGCAGCTCGGGCGACAGCAACGCCAGGTCCGGCGGCACCAGCACCGCCGCCGAAACGAGCGCCGCCACCAGATCCTCGTCCGGCGAGCCCGGCCGGAACCGGAACCGCACCGAATCCAGCACCCCCGCCACCGCTTCCGCGGTCCACCCGCCGTCCGGATCCAGCGCGGACAACCGGCTCGCGGCCAGCCGAACCGGCACCGGGCGCGGCCGTTCCTCCCGCCGCAGGAACGCGCGCGCCACCATCGCGAGCACGAGCCGTTCGTCCGGCCGCAGCCGCCCGGCCGGGAGCGGCGACGGCGTCCCGTCGGCGATCCGGATCTCCAGCACGTGCTCGCGGTCCCCCGAACCGCGCGCGTACACCGGGAGATAGCCGGGCGGCAGCGGAACCGGCGCGGCCCCGGCGAACACCAGCCGCGACCGCGGCAGCCGCAGCGGCACCTTGCCGGTCGCTCGCACCCACCACCGGCCCGCGTGCCGCTCCAGCACGCCGTGGCGGCGGCTGACCCGGCGGTCGTCCTCGCCGAGCGGAACCGTCACCTCGGCGGTGTTCCGCCCGAACGTGACCGGCCCCCGCGCCGCCGGCGGCACCAGGACTCCCCCCGCGCGTCCCAGCACCACCAGCGTGCCCGGCGGCGACGCGAACCCGAGCGCGAGGCTCGGGTGTCCCGCGGGCAGCGTCCGCATCGCCTCCCCTGCCACGGACACCCCCTGCGGAGCCGCTGCCGGACCCCGGTCGGCCGCGACGGCCCGCCGGGGGCGCGGGGCCGGATCCGCCGCGCACCGCGAGTCAAGCAGGCGGGGCCGGGACCCCTCCCGGATCGTCGCCGGGTTCGAGCAAAGCCAGGTCCGGCGGGACCAGCGACGTCGACAGCAGGAGTTCCTTGATGAGGTTGTCGTTGAGCGCGTTCCCGACCGGTTCGCCGACCTCTTCCCTGGTCAGCCCGGCCACCCCGGCGCGGGCCAGCCGGGCGCGCACGGCGCCGACGAGGTGCTCGACGCGCTTGCCGCTCCAGCGTCCTTCCGGTTTGAGCTCGGACAGCTGCGCCGCGACCTGCCGCCACGCGAGCGGCTGCGGGTACTGGTCCTGCAGCAGATACCGCTGCGCGAGCGAGACGAGGACGAGCCGTTCGTCCGGCGTCAGCCGCCACATCCGCGGCGGTTCGGTGACGTCCTGCGGCCGCGAATCCGGGCGGCGCCCGTCCGCGCCCGCGACGTACACCTCCAGCAGGTGCTCGCGCCCGGCCGAACCGCGCACGAACGCCGCGGTGTAGCCCTCGGCCAGCGGCACCGGTTCCTCCTCGGGGAACAGCAGCCGCGAACCGGGCAGCCGGATCGGCAGCTTCCCGGTGTTGTGGATCCACCAGCAATCCCGGCGGCGCACCAGGAACCCCTGCTGCCGGCTGACCTTCCGGTCGTCCTCGCCGACGCACACGTGCACGTCGTCGCGGTTGCGCCCGAACAGCACCTGCCTGCCGTCGCGCGGCGGCATCCGCACGCCGCCGGTCACCGCGAGCGCGAAGATCGTGCCCGGCGGCGAGGGCGGGACGCCGTGCGCGAGGCTGCCGTGGTCCGGGCCCAGCTCTTCCGGCGGGCCGCCGGGAAACGCGGTCATGTCTTCGGCAGCTTTCCGGCCAGCGAACCGGCCAATGTGGACACTGGCGCGCACAGCCGCTCCGAGGGCGGTTTTCCGTGCACCACGACCCGAAGGCGTTCCACCCTCGGGTCCCCGTGCGCGTCGGTGTAGGAACGGTAGACGAGGACCGCCTGGCAGGTGTCCGTCGCGAACTCGTCGGTCTTGAGATACGCGTCGTGCCCGCCGACCTGCACAAGCTGGCCGGTCGTGCTGTCCGGCGGCTGGTCCCGGTCGAACATGACGGTGACCGAGCGGTCGCTCGCCGGGCTCTTCCAGTCGCACCACCAGCCGCCGAAGCCGCGCTCGATCCGGACTGGCGCCTCGACCCCGGCCGTGGCGGAGATCCCGATCGAGTCCAGGAGCGAGCACGCGTCCATGTACGCCAGCGAACCCGCCGGGAACGCCGTCGCGCGCGGCGGAACCCCAGCCGCGGCCATGGCTTTCGTCGCCGAAGCGACCGCGGTGTCGGCGGCCCGGCAGAGGTCGAGGTTGTACCCGTCGTTCTGCTTGGCCGTCACCTTCACCGCGAACCGGTCCTGCAGCTGAATCGTCCGCTCGCACTGGTCCGGCGACGACGCGGCGAAAACCGCGAACGGCCCGGACTTCGACTGCGCGCCCTCGATCGCGGAACCCGGCGGGTCCTCCAGCTCCACCAGGACGTCCGCTTCGCGGTCGCCGTGATGCAGGAGCACGTCGCAGCGGTTGAAGTTCCCGTAGTCGGGAACCACTTCCGGATCGCCGAACGGCTTCAGCGGCGCGGGATCGACCAGCCGGCACGGGTCGGCGGCCCGCGGGTCGGGACCGATTCCGAGCTTCGGCTGCGCCGCAGGCGGAGTCGCCTCGGTCTTGGCCGGGCGCGTCACGAAATACGTGGCGACCACGACCGCGACCGCCGCGGCCGCCACTCCGGCGAGCAGCAGTCCGCGCCGGGTGCGCCGCCGTTTCGGCACGTCGACCGGCAGCGCGTCGATTCCCTCCGCGAGCAGTTCCCCCGCCGACACCGCGGTCGGGCGTTCGGCGGGGTCGCGCCGCATCAGCAGTTCCAGCGCCGGCGCGAGACCGTCCGCGTGCCGCGCCCGCGGGACCGCGCCCTCGGCGACCCGGCGGATGGTGGCGTACTCGTTGCCGCCGGAGAACGGCGGCGCGCCCTCGACGGCGGCGAAAAGCGTTGCCCCCAAGGAAAAAATGTCCGAGTCCGCGGTGGGCGGATGCCCTTGCGCGACCTCCGGGGCGAGGTAGTCCGGCGTGCCGCCGATGAGCGGCGAATCGGTGACCGTCTCGTCCGTGCGGACCGAACGGGAGATGCCGAAATCGGTGAGCTTCGCGCGGCCGTCGGCGGCGATCAGGACGTTGCCCGGCTTGACGTCGCGGTGCACGATGCCGTGCGCGTGCACCGCGCCGAGCGCCGCCGCGATCTGCACGCCGATCTCGGCGACCGTGCGCGCAGGCAGTCTTCCTTCCGCGGCGAGGATTTCCGCGAGGCTGCGCGCCGGGACGTACTCCATCACCAGCCACAGCTCGTCCCCGTCGGCGGCGACGTCGAAGAAGGTGACCACGTTCGGGTGCAGCACCCCGGCCGCCAGCCGGGCCTCGCGGCGCAGCGTCCGCCCGCTCACCACGTCGGACAGCCGGGCCTGCTTGAGCGCCACCTCCCGGCCGAGCCGGTCGTCGCGCGCCCGCCAGACGACGCCCATGCCGCCGCTGCCGACGCGCTCCAGCAGCCGGTACCGGTCCGCGATGAGCTGGTCCCCGTGCACCGACGCTCCCCTCGGCGTGGTCCGACCCCTGTGAGGTAACTCGCAGTAACGATACTGCATCACGCGCGTTCGCCGGAAGCGGCCCGGGGACCCCTCCCGCCGTCCGGCCCTATCTTCGCCGCGTCCCCCGTCCGAGCGAAGAAGAGGAGACCCATGCGCACCCTCGTCCTGGCCGTCACCGCGGTGCTGGCCGCGGCTTTCGCCCCGTCCGCGCACGCCGGTTCCCGGCTGCACATCACCGCAGGCGGCACGCCGGACCACCCGCGCGTCTATTCCGGCGGCGGGAGATCCGTCCCCGGCATCGACGTCGACGCCGACTGGGTCGTCGTCGACGGATTCACCCTCGAAAGACCGTCCGCGCCCGGCGTGGAAATCCGCGGCGACCACGTGACGCTGAAGAACACCAGAATCACCGCCCCGCACGGCGGAGACGGTGACGGCATCCGGTTCTTCGGCGACTACATCGCCATCGAGCACAACACGATCAGCCAGACCTCGAACCGCGACGGCGCGCACGCCGACTGCATGCAGACCTTCTCCAGCGACAGCCCGCCGAGCAATCACGTCCGGATCGAAGGAAACCGCTGCGAGAAAATCGACAACATGTGCCTGATGGCGGAGGGCCCGAACGACGGCGAAGGCGACGGAAAAGGCCACACCACGGATTTCCTGATCAAGGACAATTTCTGCGAAACGCTCGTGGCTTCGCAGACGCTGATGTTCGAGGACGTACAGCAGGCCGCTATCACCGGCAACACCTTCGCGGCGGGCCCGGACCACGCGATCGGCTTGGCCATCCACTCCACCGGAGCCCACGTCGAAGGCAACCGCGTGGACCCGTCGATCCCGTGCGAGGTCGGCATCGACGATTCGTCACGGGAGGGCTACACCGGACCGGAGCCCGCTTGCGCTCCGTGACCTTTGTGGACGGTCCGGCCGACCGCGCACCGTGACCGGAACCGCCGGATTCCGCGCGGAGTTCGGGCAGTCGGGTGAATCGGGGGTGACCCGATTCACCAGGGCACGGAGCGGGTACTTCCTCCGGGACGGCACGCGGGCCGCCGAAGGAGACTCCATGCTCAGTCACCACGAACGCGTCGAGCTGGACAAGATCGAGCGCTGGTTCGAAACCAGCGACCCGGAGCTGGCCGCCGCCCTGCGCCGCGGCAAACCGGCCCGCTCCGCCGCGCTGCTGACCGCCTTCGCGATCCTGCTGGACGTCGCCGCGTGCGGTCTCCTGGTCGCCGGGATCGCCGCGTCGAGCCCGGCGCTGACCGTCTGTGCCCTCTTCGCCGCGGCGGGCGGGGTCGCGGCGCACGTCGCGCGCTGCCGCGGGTGACTTCGCCCGATCGGCCCGGAGAAGTCCGTGAGGGCCACCCTCCGGGAATCTGATTCCCCCAGGGTTCCCCTCACGTACTTCCCGCGGGGACGCCACGCGACCAACCGGCCCGGCGCCTCTGGATGCGCCGCCGGCCCCGCGCACCGCACACTGGTCCAGTGTCCGATTGGGTGCTGCACGTCGACCTCGACCAGTTCATCGCCGCCGTCGAGGTCGCGCGGCGGCCGGAGCTGCGCGGGCGGCCGGTGATCGTCGGCGGGAACGGCGATCCGGCCGAGCGCGCCGTCGTGGCGACCGCGTCGTACGAGGCGCGCGAGTTCGGCGTCGATTCCGGCATGCCGCTGCGGCTGGCCGTCAAACGCTGTCCGGACGCGGTCCTCCTCCCCGTCGACGCCCCGGCGTACCAGGAGGTCTCCGACCGCGTCATGGCCCGGCTGCGGGAGTTCCCGGTGGTCGTCGAGGTGCTCGGCTGGGACGAAGCCTTCCTCGGCGCGACCGCCGACGATCCCGAAGCGCTCGCCGCCGAAATCCGGCGCGGCATAGAGGAGGAAACCGGGCTTTCGTCGTCGGTCGGAATCGGCGACAACAAACTCCGCGCCAAACTCGCCACCGGGTTCGCGAAACCGGCCGGAATTTACCGGCTCACCCAGGAAAACTGGTGGGACGTCATGGCGGAACGGCCCACTGACGCGTTATGGGGAATCGGCCGGAAAACCGCGAAGAAACTCGCCGAAGCCGGGTATTCCACCGTGCTCGCCCTCGCCGCCGCCGACCCGGACGCGCTCGCCGCGCGGTTCGGTCCGAAGCTGGGTCCGTGGTACCGGCTGCTGGCCGGCGGCATCGGCGACGCCGAGGTGAGCGCGACCCCGTACGTCGCGCGTTCCCGAAGCAGGGAAACGACATTCCAGCAAGACCTCACCGACCCGGACGCCATCGCCAGGGAGACCGCGACCCTGGCCGGACGCGTCGCACAGGACGTCGCCAACGAGGGACGTCCGGCGGCGCGCGTCGCGGTCAAGGTGCGGTTCGCGCCGTTCCTCACCCACACCCACAGCGTGACGCTGCCCGCACCGTCGTCGGATCCGGCGGTGCTCGCCGCGGCGGCGCAAGACCTGTTGGGCCGCTTCGCTTTCGGCAAACCGGTGCGGCTGCTCGGCGTCCGCGCCGAATTCCCGCGCGCTTGACAGGTCCCGACCGGGCTTGCCAAGGTGGAAACCGACGCGCCCGCCGGGGCGCGGCTCCGGGCCGAGAGGCGCTGCGACGGGGTTTCCCCGCCACGCTCGGCCCGCGGGACTTCGAGAGAAGGGCGCCTCCTGGTTCAGGAGGTGTCGCGTGCCACTCGGTGTTCCGGCCCCCTCAGCGCCGTCGCGCGAGGTGGGCCGTGTGGTCGGCGACCAGGTCGACCGTCTCCGGCAGGACCTGCCGGATCCGCGAGAAAACCTGCTCCCGCACCGAAATCGGCAGCACCAGGTACGCCGAAACCGTGGAGAACAGACCGATCAGCTCGTCCGCGCTCACCGTCATCCGTTCCTGGACGACGACCTGCCGGACGTCGGCGAACAACTCGGACTGCTCGAGTTCCGTGCCCGGCCACTGCAGTGCGTTCTCCGGCGGCGTGCCGTCCGGCGACGGGACCTCAGCGCTCTCCAGGAACGGGGCCTGAGCGTCGTCGACCGCTTTCCGCACAACGGGATCCGCCGGCCCGATCGGCCCGCCGATCGACGCGAACACCCCGCCCGGCGCGAGCAGGGCGGCGATGCGCGGCCACCGCCCGGCCGGGTCCGTCCAGTGCAGCGCCGCGGCCGAGTACACCAGCCCGTACTGCCGGTCCGGCCGCAGGTCCTCCAGCGCGCCGCGGCGGGTCTCGACGTCGGCGGGCAGGTGCTTGCGCAGTTCGGCGAGCATCGCCGGATCCGGATCGGTCGCGGTGACCGCGATCCCCCGTCCCGCGAACAACCGGGTCGCTTTCCCTGTCCCCGCCCCGATTTCGAGGGCGTCGGAGACCGGCGCACCCGCGTAGTCCAGCACCTTTTCGGCTAACTCGGCGGGATATCCCGGGCGGTACCGCTCGTACGCCTCCGCCACTGCCCCAAAACTCAACGCGCGCTCTGCCATGCCCGCCATTCTGGCCTGATCCGCACCGCGCGCGCCTCCGTTTTCCGAGCACCGGCACGGTGCCCGTGCTCCGTCATGCCCCAAAAACCCCTGAAAGGAACGGAAAAATGTCGCCCACCCTGCGTACCGTCGACGCCTTGGAGTTCGCGGTCGCCGACCTGTCGCTCGCCGCGGCCGGACGCATCCAGCTCGACCTCGCCGAGCACGAAATGCCCGGCCTGATGGCGCTGCGCCGCGAGTTCGCGGACGCCCAGCCGCTCAAGGGCGCGCGCATCGCGGGCTCGCTGCACATGACCGTGCAGACCGCGGTGCTGATCGAAACGCTCGTCGCGCTCGGCGCCGAGGTGCGCTGGGTGTCCTGCAACATCTTCTCCACCCAGGACGAGGCGGCCGCGGCGGTCGTCGTCGGGCCGAACGGCACGCCGGAGCGTCCCGAGGGCACCGCGGTATTCGCGTGGAAGGGCGAGACCCTCGACGAATACTGGTGGTGCACCGACCAGCTTTTCCGTTTTCCCGGCGGCGAACTGCCGAACATGATCCTGGACGACGGCGGCGACGCGACCCTGCTCGTCCACAAGGGAGCCGAGTTCGAGAAGGCGGGCGCGGTGCCCGCCGCGCACGAGGACGACCCGGAGGACTACCGGATCCTGCTGCGCACCCTCGCGGCCAGCCTCGCCGAGGACCCGCAGCGGTTCACGCGGATCGCCGGCGCGATGCGCGGGGTCACCGAGGAGACCACGGCGGGCGTGAACCGGCTGTACCAGCTCGCGGCTACCGGCGAACTGCTGTTCCCGGCGATGAACGTCAACGACTCGGTCACGAAGTCGAAGTTCGACAACAGGTACGGAATCCGCCATTCGCTCCCGGACGGCCTCAACCGCGGCACGGACGTGATGATCGGCGGGAAGTACGCCGTCGTGTGCGGGTACGGCGACGTCGGCAAGGGCGCGGCGGAGGCGCTGCGCGGACAGGGCGCGCGCGTCGTGGTGACCGAGATCGACCCGATCTGCGCGCTGCAGGCCGCGATGGACGGGCTCGACGTGGTCGAACTCGACGACGTCGTGGAGCGCGCCGACATTTTCCTCACCACCACCGGCAACTTCGGGATCATCTCCGCCGCGCAGATGGGGCGGATGAAGCACCAGGCGATCGTGGCGAACGTCGGCCACTTCGACAACGAGATCGACATGGCCGGGCTGGCGAAGGTCCCGGGCATCGTCAAGACCGAGGTCAAACCGCAGGTGCACACGTGGCGGTTCCCGGACGGGCACGCGATCATCGTGCTGTCCGAGGGCAGGCTGATGAACCTCGGCAACGCGACCGGGCACCCGTCGTTCGTGATGTCCGCGTCGTTCGCGAACCAGGTGCTCGCGCAGATCGAACTGTTCGCCAAGCCCGGCGAGTACGCGAACGACGTGTACCGGCTGCCGAAGCACCTGGACGAGAAGGTCGCGCGGCTGCACCTGGACGCGCTCGGCGTCCGGCTGACCAAGCTGAGCAAGGAACAGGCGGAGTACATCGGCGTCGACGTGGACGGACCGTACAAACTGGACCATTACCGCTACTGACCGCGCCGCCGGCCTCGCCGGGAAAAAAGGGGTCCTCCGGCTCCGAGGGGGAGGGAGAGCCGAAGGACCCCCGGTAGTGTTAGCACATCGCCAAGCAGCTTGTACACGGCAAGCTACCCGATCGGGTAAAGCCGCCCCGGCCGCGCAGCGTGGCGGCCGGGGCCCCGGCGACGGTCAGGAAGCCTGCCGCAGCAGGGATTTCTCCGCTCCGGTGCAGGCGCACCCCGCGTCGAGGGTGTGACAGTCGATGATCAGGCCGTGCCGGACCCGGTCCAGGTCGAGGCAGGACGGATCGGTGCACTCGCTGAACCCGCGGTCCGGGTGGACCACCAGGGTGCCGTGACAGTGGTCGATGCCGCTCGTGCAGAACGCGCACTCCATGCTCAGCCGCCTTCCGCTCAGGTATTCGGGTCCCCGGCCCCGTTGCTCCGGGGCCGGACTCCTCCTTGGTACCACTGGAAATCTCGCCGTCGCAGGATACCCGGCGGCGTGTCGGCGCCCCGGTCCGGTGAAGTCCGCCGCAGTCGCTCACCCGGCGTGACGATCGGCATTTTCCGGACGGCAGCAGTGAAATTTCACTGTTCCGCGGCGCGGAACACCCCGCGGCGGACTCAGGCGCTCTTCGGCCGCCGGGCCCGCGACGCCGGCTTCTTCGCCGCCGCCTTGCCGTCGCCGGCGGCCTTCTTCGTCTCCTTGGCGGGCCCGCGGGTCTTCTTCGCCGCCGAGACGCTCGCCTCCAGCGCCGCCATCAGGTCGACGACCTCGGCCTTCTCCCCCTGCTTCGGCGCGCCGACCGTCTCGCCGCCGCCCGCCTTCGCCTCGATCATCGCCTCGAGCGCTTCCCGGTAGGAGTCCGAGTACTTCTCCGGTTCGAACACCGGCTCCGACAGCGAGTCGATCAGCGACCCCGCCATCGTCACCTCCTGCGGGCGGACCTGCGGCGGATCCTCGTGCAGGAACGGGAAATCCGGGACCCGGACCTCGTCGGCCCACAGCATCGTGGTCATCACGAGCACGTCGTCCACGACCCGCAGCAGCGCCAGGCTCTCCCGCTGGCGCACGGCGACCTTCGCGATCGCCACGTGGCTCGCCTTCTGCAGCGCGTCGCGCAGCACCACGTACGGCTTCACCGCGTTCTTCTGCGGCTCCAGGTAGTAGGTGCGGTCGAACCGGATCGGGTCGATCGACTCCAGCGGCACGAACTCGAGCACATCGATCGAACGCTGGGTCGGCAGCGGCAGCTCGGCGAGGTCGGCGTCGGTGATCACGACCATCTCGCCGTCGGGCAACTCGTAGCCCTTGGCGATGTCGGAGTAGGGCACCTCCTCGCCGTCGATCGAGCAGAACCGCTTGTACTGGATCCGCCCGCCGTCGGCGACGTGCACCTGGCGCAGCGACACGTTCTTGTTCTCGGTCGCCGCGTACAGCTGGATCGGGATGCTGACCAGCCCGAAGGACACCGAGCCCTTCCACATCGACCGCATGCCGCGCACCTCCGCCGTCCGCCGGTACGTATTCACGCTCGGTGACCACCGTAGCCGCGATCGTCCGAATCCGACAGTCCGCGCAGGTCCGGGCCCCTACGCACAGGCGCCGCGAGTGCGCAGCCACTCACCGGCGGCGGTCTCCGGGTCTTGCGTCGGGAAGTCGGGCGCGATCGGGACCGGCCCGTATACCCGCCCGGTCCGGTCTACGTCGGCCACGCTGGTGACGAGCAGTTTCGCCCCGTCTGCCAGATCGAAGACGTCGTTGCCGGTGGCGTACCCCGCGGTGGGGCCGCCGAACGTCGCGGCCCGGGCGAGCCCGCGGAAGGCGATCAGCGTCGCTTCGCCCGAACTCGCGGTGACACGCGACGTCAGCACCGCGACGGGCGGCGCCGGGCGGCTCAGCCGGACCGGATTGACCTCTTCCGTGCCCGGGCGCTCGCCCGACCAGGACCGCCCGTCGCGGACGGTCCAGAACTGCGGAGCCAGCCCCGGCCCGGCGAACGAGCCCGCGACGCCGTCCCCCAGCAACGGGGCCAGCACGGTCAGCATCGGCCACATGGTGCCGCCGGTGTCGTCGCGGAGATCGACGATCCACCCGCACGTGGCCTGCGCTTCGACCGCCCGCAGCGCCGCTGCCCCGGCCTCGATGTACCGGCGCTCCCCCGCCGGGTCGGCGATGAGGCCGGGAATCGTCAGCATCGCGACGCCGTTCTCGACTCGGCTCGACGGCACCGCGATCGTCGTCGCGAGCGGTGCCTTCGCTTGCGCGGGGCTGAGCAGTTTCGTGTGCTGATTGCCCAGTTCGGAGATCACCGTCTGGATCGCCGGATAGGTCTCGGAGAAGGTCGAAGCCCCTTCCGCGGCACGCAACGCCTCGGCCTCCACGCGCGGCCAGTCCACCCGGTCCCGGTCCATCGAGTGCGTCCGCAGCAGGTTCAGCGCGCCGAGAAGATACGTCCGCGGCGTCGGCGCCGACGACTGAGCCGCGACCAGTCCGGTGCCGAGCAGCACCAGCACGACGGCCGCGGCCAGCGCTCTTCTCAAGCCGGAGTGCCCGGGAAATGCGGGTTTTCGATCACCCCGACCAGGTTCCCGTCCGGCGCGCGCACCAGTGCGGTGCGGATCCCGCCGCCGAAATCGGTCACCGCTGAGTGTTCGGCCGCGCCCTCCTCGATCAGCTTCGCCACGGCGGCTTCCACGTCGGGCACTGCCCAGTACGTCACCGGACCGTCGCCGTTTTCCGCGCGGCCGTTCGGATCGAGAGCCAGTTCGTAGCCGTGGACGCTATACCCGACGTAGAACGGCTCGTCGAAGTACGGCGGCACCCCGAGCACCCGCGTCCACCACTCCTTGGCCGCGGCCAGATCGGCGGCGGGATACACGATCGTGCGCAAGCCATCGAACATGTGTTCATCCTGGCACAGCGAGAACGCCGTCTCCGCACCTCGACCCGCCCCCTGCGAGAACGCAACTTTTCGCGGTCCGCATAATTTTTCGCATCGCGCAACTTTCGCTGCTACTCTCGACCCGGTGACCACCACCGCACCCCTGGGCCTGCGCGAGCGCAAGAAACGAGCCGCGCGGAGGGCGCTCGCCGAAGCGGCGCTCCGGATCGCGCTCGAGCGGGGCGTCGACCAGTTGCGGGTGGAGGACATCGCGAACGAGGTGGGCGTCTCCCCGCGCACCTTCAACAACTACTTTTCCAGCAAGGAGGAAGCTGTCTGCGCGTTCATCGTCGAACGGCAGGAGAACGTGCGCGAAGCGCTCCTGGCGAGGCCCGCCGACGAGCCGCTGTGGGACGCGGTCGTCAACGCCTCGATCACCCGGTTCAACGAGGACGACCGCCCGAAGCGCGAGCAAGTGCGGCGGGTCCGCGCGCTGATGGAGAACGGCGCGCTGTTCGCCGAGATGCTGCGCGCGTTCGCCACCGTCGAGCGGGTGCTGGCCGACGCCATCGCCGAGCGGGCGGGCGAGCACGCAAATCCGTTGCACGCCCGGCTGATGGCGAGCATTGTGCAGAACGCTTCGCGCATCGCCTTCGAAACCTGGCTCAATTCGGACTACTCCGACGAAGAGTTCGTATCGGCCTTCACCGGCCTCCTGAGGGAGGCCGCCGCCGGGATGCCGGCACTCGCCGCGCCCGCCGCGGCCCGCTAGACCCGAACCGACGCCATTCACTTTTTTGGGGGAGTACCCGACCGTGCTGGTCAAACTGTTGCGCAGCTACCTGCGCCCTTACCGGGCGGCGCTGTGGGTCGTCGTCGCGCTGCAACTGGTGCAGACGATCGCCGCGCTGTACCTGCCCACGCTCAACGCCGACATCATCGACGGCGGCCTCGTCAAAGGCGACACCGGCTACATCGTGAAGATCGGCGGCGTGATGCTGCTGATCACACTGGTGCAGATCGCCGGGTTGATCGGGGCCGTCTACTACGGGTCCCGCACCGCCTCGGCCGTCGGCCGCGACATCCGCGCCGGAGTCTTCCACCGCGTGCAGGCGTTCTCCGCCCGCGAGATCGGGAAGTTCGGCACGCCGTCGCTGATCACCCGCACCACCAACGACGTCCAGCAGATCCAGCTGCTCGCCGCGCTCACCTTCACGCTGATGGTGTCCGCGCCGATCATGTGCGTCGGCGGCATCCTGCTCGCGCTGCAGCAGGACGTCCCGCTGTCGTCGCTGCTCGTCGTCATCGTGCCGGTGCTGGGCGTCGCGATCGGGCTCATCGTCATGCGGATGCGCTCGGCGTTCCGGCTCATGCAGGTGCGCCTCGACCGGATCAACCAGGTCATGCGCGAGCAGATCATGGGCATCCGGGTGATCCGCGCGTTCGTGCGGGACAAGCACGAGCGCGAGCGTTTCGGCCGGGCCAACGACGAGCTGTTCACCGTGTCGCTGCGGGTCGGCAGGCTGATCGCGCTGATGTTCCCCACCGTGATGCTGGTGGTGAACGTGTCGAGCGTCGCCGTGCTGTGGTTCGGCGGGCAGCGGGTCGACAGCGGGGCCATGCAGATCGGCGCGCTCACCGCGTTCCTGGCCTATCTGCTGCAGATCCTGATGGCGGTCATGATGGCCACCTTCATGTTCATGATGGTGCCGCGCGCGGAGGTCAGCGCCGAGCGGATCACCGAGGTGCTGGACACCGAGTCGAGCGTGCGCCCGCCGGACGAGCCGGTCGCGGCCGCGGCCGAGCGCGGCCACCTCGACCTGACCGGCGTCGGATTCCGGTACCCCGGCGCGGAAAAGCCGGTGCTGCACGACGTTTCCCTGTTCGCCCGGCCGGGCGAGACCACCGCGATCATCGGCAGCACGGGCAGCGGCAAGACGACGCTGCTCAACCTCATCCCGCGGCTGATGGACGCCACCGAGGGCTCGGTCCGGGTGGACGGCGTCGACGTGCGCCGGCTCGACCCGACAGTGCTGTCGTCGGTGGTCAGCATGGTGCCGCAGAAGCCGTACCTGTTCGCCGGAACGGTCGCCAGCAACCTCCGCTACGGCAATCCGGACGCGACGGACGAGGAGCTCTGGCACGCGCTGGAAGTCGCGCAGGGCAAGGACTTCGTCGAACGGATGGAACAGGGTCTCGACTCCCCCATCGCCCAGGGCGGCACCAACGTCTCGGGCGGGCAGCGGCAGCGGCTCGCGATCGCGCGGATGCTGGTGCACCGGCCGGAGATCTACCTGTTCGACGATTCGTTCAGCGCGCTCGACTACGCCACCGACGCCGCGCTGCGCCGTGCGCTCACCGAAGAAACCCAGGACGCGACGGTCGTCATCGTCGCGCAGCGGGTCAGCACGATCCGCGGCGCGGACCGGATCATCGTGCTCGACGACGGCCGCGTCGTCGGCACCGGAACCCACCACGAGCTGATGGACACCAACGAAACCTATCGGGAAATCGTGCTTTCGCAGCTGACCGAGCAGGAGGCGGCGTGAGCGAGGAAACGAAAACCGCGACCGCGCACGACGACGACGAACCAGCCGCCGTCGCGCGCGACAAGACCCGGCCGCAACCCACAGCGGGACCCGGCCGGATGATGTCCGCGGGCATGCCCGCGGAGAAAGCCCTCGACTTCAAAGGCTCGCTAGCGCGATTGCTGCGGCTGCTTCGCCCGCAACGGGCGGCTCTGACCGGAGTGCTGGTGCTCGGCGCGATCGGCGTCGCGCTGACCGTGCTCGGCCCGAAGGTGCTGGCCCGGGCGACGGACCTGATCTTCGCCGGCGTGACCAGCAGGCATCTGCCCGCGGGCGCGACCAAGGAGCAGGTGATCGAGGGCCTGCGGGCGCGCGGGGAGAACACCCTGGCCGACATGTTCACCAGCGTCGACCTGATGCCCGGCCACGGCGTCGACTTCACCGCGGTCGGCCAGGTGCTGATGATCGTACTGGCGCTGTACGTCTTCGCGTCGTTCCTGGGCGTCATCCAGGCGCGGCTCACGACGAACCTGGTGCAGGGCGCGGTGTTCCGGCTGCGCCAGGACATCGAGGAGAAGTTCGCGCGGCTGCCGCTGCGCTACTTCGACCGCCAGCCGCGCGGCGAGGTGCTGAGCCGGGTCACCAACGACATCGACAACCTGGCGCAGTCGCTGCAGCAGACGCTGTCGCAGATCGTCACGTCGCTGTTCACTGTGCTGGGCGTGCTGGTGATGATGTTCGTCATCTCGCCGCTGCTGGGCGCGATCGTGCTGCTGACGGTGCCGGTGTCGGTGTTCGTCGCGGCCAAGATCGGCAAACGCGCGCAGCCGCAGTTCATCCGGCAGTGGTCGACGACCGGGAAGCTCAACGCGCACATCGAGGAGATGTACTCGGGCCACTCGCTGGTGCACGTCTTCGGCCGAGGCAAGGAGGCCGAGGAGGTCTTCCGGCAGCAGAACGAGGCGCTGTACGAGGCGAGCTTCAAGGCGTCGTTCATCTCCGGCACGATCCAGCCGGGCATGATGTTCATCGGCAACCTGAGCTACGTGCTGGTCGCCGTCGTCGGCGCCCTGCGGGTCGCTTCGGGCACGCTGACGCTGGGCGACGTGCAGGCGTTCATCCAGTACTCGCGCCAGTTCAGCCAGCCGGTCACGCAGATCGCGAGCATGGCGAACCTGCTGCAGTCCGGCGTCGCCTCGGCCGAGCGGGTGTTCGCGCTGCTGGACGCCAAGGAGCAGGAACCGGAGCCGGAGCACCCGCAGCGCCCGGAGGTCGTGCGCGGGCAGGTCGAATTCGAGCACGTGTCGTTCCGCTACCTGAAGGACACGCCGCTGATCGAAGACCTGTCGCTGTCGGTCGACCCCGGCCACACGGTCGCGATCGTCGGCCCGACCGGCGCGGGCAAGACCACGCTGGTCAACCTCCTGATGCGCTTCTACGAAATCGACGGCGGCCGGATCACTCTGGACGGCGTCGACATCAAGGCGATGGACCGCGAGGAACTGCGCTCGAAGACGGGCATGGTCCTGCAAGACGCCTGGCTGTTCGGCGGCACGATCGCGGAAAACATCGCGTACGGCGCGGACAACGTGACCCGCGAAGAGGTCATCGAAGCCGCGAAGGCAACCTACGTGGACCGCTTCGTCCGCACCCTCCCCGACGGCTACGACACCGTCCTGGACGACGAGGGCGGCACCGTCAGCGCAGGCGAAAAGCAGCTGATCACGGTCGCCCGAGCCTTCCTGGCAAAGCCGGCGATCCTCATCCTGGACGAGGCGACCAGCTCGGTGGACACCCGCACCGAGGTCCTGATCCAGCACGCCATGAACTCCCTGCGCACCGGCCGCACGAGCTTCGTGATCGCCCACCGCCTGTCCACCATCAGGGACGCAGACGTAATCCTGGTAATGGAAAACGGCAACATCGTAGAACAAGGCAACCACGAAACCCTCATCAACGCAGGCGGCGCCTACTCCCGCCTGTACGCAGCCCAATTCGCAGAAGCCATGGCAGAAACGGAATAAAAAAAGCAAACCCACGTACGTGAGGGGAACCCTGAGGGAATCCAATTCCCTCAGGGTTCCCCTCACGGCCCTAAACCGCAGCCGATGCACCCAACGAGCGAGGCACCCAGCCCTCCCCCGCACCCCGATACGAAGCTCCCCTGCGGTCGGTGGGTGCTTGTCAAGGCATCTTTCCCGCCTTGACAAGCACCCACCGACCGTCAGCACAATCAAGCTTCGGGGTGCCCCACGCAACCACCGCGCGCAATGTCGCCGCCAGGCGACGAGCCGCCCAGCACCCACCCCCTCAAATCCGAGGAATATTCCGCAAATTAGACTTAGCCAACTCCAGCATCTTCCCCACTCCCCCACTCAACACAGTCTTACTAGCCGCCAACGCAAACCCCTTAACCTGCGCAGCAGTAATATTAGGCGGAATAGACAACGCATTAGGATCCGTAACCACATCCAGCACCGCAGGCCCGTCATGCGCCAGAATATCCCGGATCCCGTCCCGAACCTCCCCGGGCTTCTCCACCCGCCGCGCATACAACCCGGCCGCCCGGGCAATCCCCGCGAAATCCACCTGATCATGGTCGGTGCCGAACTCCGGCAACCCGTCCACGAGCATCTCCAGCTTCACCATCCCGAGCGAAGAGTTGTTGAACACCACAGCCTTAACGGGCAAGGCATGCGTCTTAAGCGTCAACAACTCCCCCATCAACATCGCCAGCCCACCGTCCCCGCACATAGCGACGACCTGCCGCCCAGGATCAGCAGCCTGCGCCCCAATGGCATGCGGCAACGCATTAGCCATGCTCCCGTGCACAAACGACCCGAGAATCCGCCGCCGCCCATTAGGCGTGATATACCGAGCCGCCCACACATTGCACATCCCAGTGTCCACAGTGAACACCGCGTCCTCAGCAGCTTCCTCATCCAGCACGTCAGCGACGTACTCCGGATGCAACGGAATGTGCTTCGACACCTCATTGGTGTAAGCATCGACCACCCGCTGCAGCCCCCGCTCATGCTTGCGCAGCATGGCATGCAGGAACGACCGGTCACTGCGCTCGCGCAACCGAGGCAGCACCGCCCGGATCGTCGCCCCGACATCCCCCTGCACCCCGAACTCCAACACCGATCGACGCCCCATCCGCGCCGGATCGATATCCACCTGCACGGTATTCCGCTGCGGCAGGAAGTTGTCGTACGGGAAGTCCGTGCCCAGCAGCAACACGAGATCAGCCTCGTGCATCGCCTCGTAACAGGCCCCGTACCCGAGCAACCCGCTCATCCCCACGTCGAACGGATTCGAGTACTGCACGAACTCCTTGCCCCGCAACGAATGCCCCACAGGAGCCCCGACCGCCTCCGCGAGCGCGAGCACCTCGTCGTGCGCATTGCGACAACCAGCACCCGCCATGATCATGACCTTCTCGGCCCGATCGATCCGATCGGCGAGCCGAGCGATGTCAGCCTCCGCAGGCACCACAGCAGGCGGGCTCCCCAGCGAAGCCGACTCGCCGGTGGCGTGCGCGGCGGGCTCGTGCGACACGTCGCCAGGCAGCACCAGCACCGCGGCACCGCGACGCCCGACCGCGTTCTGCACTGCGATCCGAGCCAGCCGCGGCATCTGCTCCGGCGAGCTCACCATCTCGCAGTAGTGCGAGCACTCCGCGAACAGCTGCTGCGGATGGGTCTCCTGGAAGAACCCGGTCCCGATCTGCGTGGAGGGAATGTGCGACGCGAGCGCGAGCACCGGCGCGCCCGAGCGGTGCGCGTCGTAAACCCCTTGCAGCAGATGCAGGTTGCCCGGCCCGCAGCTGCCCGCGCACACCGCGAGCCGCCCGGTGAGCTGCGCCTCGGCCGCGGCGGCGAACGCGCCGGCCTCCTCGTTGCGCACGTGCACCCAGTCGATCCCGCCGCGCGCCGAGCCCCCGGTGCGGCGCACCGCGTCCACCACCGGGTTGAGGCTGTCGCCCACCACCCCGTAGATCCGGCGCACCCCGGATTGCACCAGAACGTCGATCAACTGGTCGGCCACCGTCGCCATGCTTCTGCGTCCCTTCGTGAGAGTCCCTTCGCAGTCTGGCACCGATCAGGGGAACCGCCACCGCATTGACAGGTATTATTGTCAATGGCACGGTGATCGGGACGACCACGAGGAGGGACGCCGCAGATGCCACGCGAGTTCGAGGTGCGCAAAGAGGTTCAGCTGCCCGCGGAGCCCGAGGCCGTGTGGGAGGCCGTCGCGACCGGGCCGGGCATCGACTCGTGGTTCATGGGCCGCCACGAGGTCGACGCCGCGGCGAAGCGGATCCGGTTCAGCCTCGGCGAAATGCGCACCGAGGCGGAGATCACCGCGTGGGATCCCCCGCGCAGGTTCGCCTACCGGGGCGAAGCCGCCGAGGACGGCACGTTCGACGCGATGGAGTTCCTCGTGGAAGCGGCCGAAGGCGGCACTTCCGTACTCCGGTTCGTGCACCGCGGGTTCGTCCAGGACGGCTGGGACGACGAGTACCACGAGTCCTTCGCCGTCGGCTGGGAGATGTACCTGCACACGCTCGCCGAACTGCTGGCGCACTTCCCCGGCCGCTTCGCGACGTACGTGACCGCGGACGGCCCGGCCTCGTCGGCGAGCCGCGACGCCTGGCCGAAGCTGCTGGCGGCGCTCGGTTTGCCCGCCGAACCCTCAGCGGGGCAACCGGTCCAGTTCAGCGTCGGCGACGCGGCGGTCGAGGGCGTCCTCGACTACTCGACCCCGAACTACGCCGGAGTCCGCACCGAGGACGCCCTCTACCGGTTCCACGAACGGTCGCTGCTCGGCATGCCGGTCGCGGTCGGACATCACCTGTTCCGGCCGGACGTCGACGAGACCGCCGAAACCGCGGTCTGGAGCCGCTGGCTCGCCGACGCGCTCAGCTGACGTCAGCGGCGGCGCAGCAGCAACGCCGCGCCGCCGGCCGCCACGAGGACCCCGGCGATCACGTTGCCGATCACCGCGCCGGTCGACGGCAGTGTCTCGTCGCCGTAGCGAAGGAGAAACGGAGACACCGCGGCCCACGCGCCGAGCACCGGCAGCACCCAGGTCAGCGCCTGCGCGCCGGAATCCCGCGCCCGCATGGCAGCGAAAACGACGATCGCCAGCCCGGCGACCGTGTTGCTCACCGCGAGTTCGGCCGCCCCGCCGAAGCGCAGCAGCCACGGCGCGGCGATCAGGTACAGCCCGGCCAGCACAGCGAGGCCCGCTGCGCCCCCGGAGACCGCGGTCTTGCCGGACATCGTGCTGGTGGACATCTGGGATCACCTCAGCAGATCTCGGTTCCACCCCACGGGTACCCAGATTCCGGCCGGGGATTCACGCCCCCGCGGCGGCGCACGCCTCGCGCAGGCCGCTGCGCACCGGGGCCTCGATCCC
Organism: Amycolatopsis sp. Poz14; assembly: GCF_006704225.1. Classification (NCBI taxonomy): domain Bacteria; kingdom Bacillati; phylum Actinomycetota; class Actinomycetes; order Pseudonocardiales; family Pseudonocardiaceae; genus Amycolatopsis; species Amycolatopsis sp. Poz14. Next base: position 4,946,295 of record NZ_JACLHD010000001.1, on the reverse strand, counting down.
GGAGACGGCGAAAGCGCGCAGCACGAGCGGTCCGGTCGCCACGATCGAAAGCGCGGGCCGGGCGCGGCTCGTCTCTTCGAGCGCGCGCAGCCCGGCACAGCTGAGATAGCCGACCCGCGACAGGTCCACCACCAGTTTGCCGCCCGCCCCGGAGGCAGCCGAGAGCGCGGAGCGGAACTGCCCCACCGACGCGATGTCGATCTCCCCCGCCGCCGTGACCAGCACGATGTCCCCGTCCCTCCGGCTGGTGAAGACGGTCAGACCGGCAGCCCCGCGAGCACCCATTGGCGGAACGGTACGCGTCCGCGCGGCCCGGGCAAACCGTGCTGCCCCAGGTGGGTGGGGCAATTCACCGGAACGTCACTGGTGCGCCAGCAGCTTGTCCCGCAGCTCCGGCTGACCGGCGAGACCCTCCCGGACCGAGTGGTCGACGAACGGCCGCATCTGCTCGCGCGGAGCGAGCGACCAGTCAAGCGGGCCGAGCGGCGGTTGCGGGTCGTATTCGATGCCGAACTGCACGAGCCGCGCAGTGTCCGCTCCGCTCATCCGCTCCACCAGGTGCAACGCCAGGTCGATGCCCGCCGACACGCCAGCGGCGGTGATCACCGAACCGGTGTCCGCCCAGCGCTGCCGGACCGGCGTGGCGCCGAACGCGCGCAGGGTCTCCAGGAACGTCCAGTGCGTGGTCGCCTCACGGCCCTCAAGCAGCCCCGCTTGGCCCAGCAGCAGCGAACCGGTGCACACGGAGGTCATCAGCTCGGCGGAGGTCGCGGCGCGGCGGAGATAGCCGATGAGCTTCTCGTCCCCGAGCGCGCGCAGCGTCGGCGCGCCGCCGCCGGGGACCAGCACCCACGACGGGTCCGGAACCTGGTCGAAGGTGTGGCTCGGCGCGATCCGCAACGGCGTGTCAGTGCCGGTGGGTTCCAGGGTTTCGCCCACGACCGCCACGCGGACCGACTGGTCGGCCGCCGCGTAGCCGGCGATCACCTGCAGCGGTCCCACCAGGTCGAGCGGCGTCAGGCCGGGGTAGACGACGAACGCGAAGGTTTTCTGGGTCATGCCGCCACCCTCCCGAGCCCGCGGGCCTCACGGGACACGCGTGTCCGGAATCCTGCGAACCTGGTTGATCCGGCCGGGCGAGCTGCTACGGTGCGGCCATGCCGAGTACCGCCCGGCAGGTCGTGATCCTCGGGTACCCCGACGCCGAACTGCTCGACATCGCCTGCGTGTCCGACGTTTTCGACGCCGCCACCCGGCTGGGCGCGGCCCGGCCGTACGAGGTCCGGCTCGCCACCGTCGACGGGCTCCCCTTCGCCTGCCAGTCCGGGCTCACGCTCGCCCCGCACGTCCGGATCGACCAGGTCCGCGGGCCGCTCGACACGTTCGTCGTCGCGGGCGGGCTGGGCCATCTCGCCGCCGCCAAGGACGAGCGGCTGCTCGCCCACGTGCGACGGCTTTCGCAGCAGAGCAAGCGCACGGCGTCGGTCTGCACCGGGGCGACCGTGCTCGCCGCGGCCGGGCTGCTGAGCGGCCGGCGCGCCACCACGCACTGGTCGCACGCGTCGCGGCTCGCCGAGCAATATCCGTCGGTGACCGTGGACCCGGTGCCGCTTTTCGTGCGGCACGGCGACGTCTACACCTCCGCGGGCGTCACCAGCGGGCTCGACCTCACCCTCGCGTTCGTCGAGGAGGACCACGGCCCGACGCTCGCCCGCGAGACCGCCCGGTCGCTGGTCACGTACTTGCAGCGGCCCGGAAACCAGGCGCAGGTGAGCATGTTCCTCGCGGGTCCGCCGCCGGAGCACCGGCAGGTCCGCGACCTCACCGCGTACGTCGCCGAACACCTCGCCGACGACCTCGGCGCCCACGCGCTCGCGAACCAGGCCGGCATCAGCACCCGCCAGCTGACCCGGCTGTTCGACGCCCACCTCGGCACCACGCCGGGGAAATACGTGCGGACCGTGCGCGCGGAACACGCCGCCCGCCTGCTGTCCGGCACCGACCTCCCGCTCGCCGCGATCGCGCGACGCTGCGGTTTCGGTTCCACGGAGACGCTCCGGCAAGCGTTCCTGGACCATTTCGACACCCCACCCTCGGCTTACCGGCGAGTGCACCTGCGTTCTGCGCACGCCTGAACGAAACGCCCGCTTCCTCCCCCACCCGGTACGGGTGAACCGCGAGCCGGGAGGGCAGGATGTCCGCCGTGGCACCGCACGACTACCCCGACCAGGACCCCGACGACACCGGCCCGCTGCCGCGAGTGCCGGGCGAACCCGCGTCCCCGTCCTCCGCCGTGCCACCCGCCGCGCCGCCGCGCGCCCGGTCGGAGGGACCGCGCCGGGTGCGCCGAGCCGACCCCGGGCGAGCGGCCGAGCGCCCCGGACGGGCGGCTGAGCCCGGACGACCCAGCAATCCTGAACGCACCGGCGATCCCGGATGGCCGGTGGAGCGGCCCGGCAGCCCCGAGCGATCGGCGGAACCCGGGCGGCCCGAGCGCAACCCCGAGCGATCGGCGGACTCTGGACGACCCGTCGAGCGCAACCCCGAACGATCGGCAGAGTCCGGCCGAGCCGTTGAGCGATCGGCAGAACCCGGCCGACCGGGTGAGCCCGGGCGGCCCGTCGAGCGCAATCCCGCGCGATCGGCGGAGTCTGGGCAAGCCGTTGAGCGATCAGGCAATCCCGGGCGCACCGGCGAACCGGGACGGCGAGCCGAACGGCCCGGCGAACCCCGGCGTCCGCGTGCCGCCGCGCCACGGCCCGCCCAACCCGGCGCCGCGCGCTCCGCGCAACCGGGCACCCCGCGCTCCGCCGATTCCCGCAGCGGCGCCCAATCCGGCGAGCTGCGCCTGCCCCGCCGCCCCGGCGACACCCCGCCTCCCGGCACCCGCCGCCGTCCCCCGGCCCGGCCGCCGCAGTCCGAAAAGGACAGTCCCGATCCCGCTCCGGCCAAGGAAATTCCGCCGCCCGCCGGGCACGGCCACGGTCATGGGCACGGCCACGGCCCGGCCGCCCCGGCGTCGCAGCGGGTCCGCAAACTCCTGATCTGGCTTCTCGCCCCGCTGGCGCTGGCGACCGTCGTCGGCATGATCGTCCTGTACCCGTGGGGCAGTTCGCTGCCGAAGAGCGCGGTGCCGCAAGGCACGCCGGTCCAGGCGGCGATCACGACCGCGACGTCCGGCCCGTGCCTGCAGCCCGGCCAGGTCCAGGTCGGCTCGCAGCCGGACCCGGACACGAAACCGTGCCTCACTGTCGACCTGCAGATGTCCGACGGCCCGGCGGCGGGGAAACCGGTGCGGCTGACCGTCCCGATCGAGCCGAGCACGCCGCGGTTCTCCGCGGGCGACAAGGTCGTGCTCGCCTACAACGGCGGCAATCCGCTCGATCCGCAGTCGTTCACGCTCGTCGATTTCCAGCGCGGCACGCCGCTGGTCCTGCTCGCCGCGCTGTTCGCGGTGGCCGTGCTAGTGCTCGGCCGCTGGCAGGGGCTGGCCGCGCTGGTCGCGCTGGTGCTGAGCTTCGTCGTGATCGTGCTGTTCGTGCTGCCCTCGATCCTCGCCGGGGAGAACCCGCTGGTGGTGGCGATCGCCGGGGCGGGCGCGATCATGTTCCTCGCCCTGTACCTGACGCACGGCCTGTCCGCGAGAACCTCGGTCGCCGTGCTGGGCACCCTGGTCAGCCTCGCGCTGATCGGGATCCTGTCGGCGATCTTCTCCGCCGCCGCGTCGCTCACCGGCCTCGACGACAGCACCACGACGCTGATCGCCTCGCTCGGCCACGGCATCGACGCGCGGGGCCTGCTGCTGGCCGGGATCGTGATCGGCGCGCTGGGCGTGCTCGACGACGTGACGATCACCCAGACCAGCGCGGTCTGGGAACTGCGCCGCGCGAACCCTTCGCTCAGCTGGCGCGAGCTGTACAGCTCGGGCCTGCGGATCGGCCGCGACCACGTCGGCTCCGCGGTGAACACGCTGGTGATGGCCTACGCCGGGGCCGCGCTGCCGGTGATGCTGTACTCCGCGATCTCCGGCGTCGGCCTCGGTGCGCTGCTCGGCAGCGAGGACATCGCCGCGGAGATCATCCGGACGCTGGCCGGTTCGGTCGGCATCGTCGCGGCCGTGCCGGTGACGACGGTCCTGGCCGCCTTGATCGCCGCCCGCGAGCCCGTGGAGCACCTCATCAGCACCACCAAACCCGCTGAATCACACTAGCCACACGGGGACTGACCCGGCCGGGCGCGGGCGTCGCGGATGAGGTACGAAGACCGCGACCCCGCACCCGAGGAGGGGCTGTGTTCTCAGCCGTCCTGGCCGGACCCCGCGTCACCGTGCACCTGATCCGCCGCCTGTTCGCGTCGGTGCTGGAAGCGGCCGAAACAGTCCCGCGGATCGCCACCGCACTCGACGAGGTCCGCGCGACCCTGCGCCACCTCGAACGGCTGCTCTCCTACGTCGCCGAAGAACTCCCCGAGCTGACCGACCAGCTGGACCGCATCCACGCCCGCGTGGACGGCCTGCGGGATCGCGCCGACGTTTGGGCTGAGCGGCGGGACAGGCCGCAGGCCCCTCCCGCCGCTCAGCCCAAACGTCGGCATAAAGGCGATCCCGCACGCGACGGCGGAGCCGGCGCCATCAAACACAGCCGGTGAGATCCACTCCCAAACTCAACCCCGGCCAGCTCAACCTCGGCCAGCTCAACCCCAGCCAACTCAACCCAACGTCGCGACAAAGCGGCTAACCGCCTCCATGGGAAACCGCTGCAAATACTTCCCCGAAGGAGCCGCCGAAGCCAGCCGGTACAAGGGCCGTTCCGCCACCGCGTCCCCGCGAGCCTCCGCCCGCAGCTCCGCAACCAGCAGCTCCGAAAACACCAGCCCGTTCGCCTCGGTGTTGTTCAGCACCGCGTCCGCCAGCCGACGCAGCTGCAGCGCTCCCAGCTCTCGTCCGCCGGTTCCGGAAAAGACCGCCAGGTCGAGCTTCACCGCGCGCCGCCGGTGGCCCGCGTTCACCAGCAGCGCCACGGTCCGGGTGCCGCGCACGTCGCTGATCACCACGTCCAGCCTGGGTGCGGAAAGCAGGTCCACCCGCCGGATGCCCCACGTGCGCACCACCAGCGTCGTGCCTTCCAGCCAGATCCGGCGGCGGTACGCGTAGAGGACCACGTAAATGAGCGGCAGCGCGACGACCGCCGCCACGATCAGCCCGGTCAGCTGTCCGCCGATCAACCCGGCGATCCCGCCGAACGCCGCGGCCAGGATCAGCACGCCGAAGACGCCGGACCACGCGCGGCGCCGGCGCAGCTTCGGCTCGTCGGCGAACAGCGGCAGGCGTTCCGCCGGCTTCTCGATCACTGCGCGGCTCCCGGCACGAAGGGGTTGGCGGCGCGCTCGCGGCCGATGGTCGTGGCCGGTCCGTGGCCGGGCAGCACGACGGTGTCGTCGGCGAGCGTGAGCAGTGTGCGCAACGAATTCTCCAGGTCGGCGCCGGATCCGCCGGTGCGCCCGACCGATCCGGCGAAAAGCGTGTCCCCCGTGAACACCAGCCTGCCACCCTCGCCGGTCTCGACGGTGAAGGCCACCGAACCCGGCGTGTGCCCGGGCAGCGGGAGCACGCCGAGCGTCAGCCCGGCCGTCTCGATCTCTCCCGGCGCGAGCGGTTCGAAGGGCCCGTCGTACCAGTCGGCGTCGCCCGGATGGAGCCGGACCGGTGCGGCAAAAGCGCGCGAAAGCTCTGCGGCCGCGCCGACGTGGTCCGGATGGCCGTGCGTGGCGAGCAGCGCGACCGGCGTCAGGTCGTGCTCCGCCAGCGCTTCGGCCAGCGGCCCGGCGGCCCCCTCGCCCGGGTCGACGACGAGGCACGGCCCCCCGGCGGCGGGGGCCAGCAGATAGCAATTCGAGCGCAGCGGACCCGCGGCGAACCCGGCGACGAGCACCGAACCCTCCTCCCCGGAAGCGGCCTTGATCACGACCCGGTGAAGACTAGCCGCCCCTGTACGGAGTCCTAACAGGCTGTGCCCATACACTGCCGCTACCTCAGACGTGTGACTTCGAGCGGAAACTGGAGGGCGGGTGGCGACCAACCAGCAGCGCCGAGAAGCCGCAAAGCGCAAACTCGAGCGGCAGCTCGTGCGCCGGGCGGAACAGGCGAAGCGACGCAAGATCGTGGGCGCTGGAGTGGTCGGCGGTGTGGTCCTCATCGTCGCCGGTCTCGTGGTGTGGATCGTGAACAGCGGGGGCAGCGGCGACCAGCAGGCCGCCGCGCCGCCGTCGAGTTCCGCGCCGCCGGTCCCGAGCGTCACGAACATCCCCACCGAGCGCACCGCGCTCCCCAAGCGCCCCAAGGCGCTGCCGAACCCGACGACGTGCTCGTACCCGGCCGACCCGAGCGGCAAGCCGCCGTCGGGCAAGAAGGCGACCGCGCCGGACGGCAAGAGCGTGTCCTCGTCCGGGACCGTGAACATCACGATGAAGACCACCCAGGGCGACATCCCGATGACGCTCGACCGCGCGCTCGCGCCGTGCACCGTGCAGGCGTTCGAGGCCCTCGCGAAGCAGGGCTTCTACACCGACACGATCTGCCACCGGCTCGGCGTCACCGACCTGCAGATGCTGCAGTGCGGCGACCCGGACGCGAAGGGCGACGTGACGACCGACGGCCGCGGCGGCCCGGGATTCACCGTGCCGGACGAGTTCATCGACACCGCGAAGTACGGCCGCGGCATCCTCGCGATGGCCAACACCGGCCAGCCGAACAGCGGCGGCAGCCAGTTCTTCATGGTCTACGGCAACGCGCCGCTGCAGCCGCAGTACACGATCTTCGGCAGCATCTCCGACGAGGGCCTGAAGGTGCTCGACAAGATCGCGAAGAACGGCATCGGCGCGATCGGCCAGGACGGGTCGACCGGCGAGCCCAAGCAGCAGGTCAAGTTCACCGCGGTCACGGTTTCCTGACGTGACCGGCCGGGTCGAGATCGGCGGCGCCGCTCCTGGCGCCGCCGATCTCGCCGCCGCAGCGACCAGCTACGGCCATTTCACCGCGATGCAGGTCCGCGACGGGCGCGTGCGCGGCCTCCGCTTCCACCTCGACCGGCTCGCGGCGAACACCCGCGAGGTGTTCGGCAGCGAACTGGACACGGACCTGGTCCGCCGCTACGTCCGGCGGCTCGTCGCCGGTCAGGGCGACTTGTCGGTGCGGGTGATCATTTTCTCGCGCTCGTCTCCGCACGACCCCGCGATGACGCCCGAAATCCTCGTGCGCACCGCGCCGCCGCGCTCGCACGTCGCCACGCCGATGCGGCTGCGATCCGTTTCCTACCAACGGGATCTGCCGCACGTGAAGCATCTCGGCGGCTTCGGCCTGACGCACCATTCGCGCGCGGCCGTCCTCGCCGGTTACGACGACGCGGTGTTCCTTGCCGACGACGGCCGGATCAGCGAGGCGACGATCTGGAACGTCGGCTTCCTGCGCGACGGGACGATCGTGTGGCCGGAAGCCAAGGTGCTGCCGGGAATCACGTACCTGGTACTGGAGGACCAGCTGCGCGCTGCCGGGGTGCCGCAGGAGACGCGGCCGGTCTACCCGGCGGAACTCCCGGAGTTCGACGCGATGTTCCTGACCAACTCGGCGACGATCGGCCGCCTGGTCGCCTCGGTCGACGACGTCCCGCTGCGCACCTCGCCCACCGCCACCGAACTGCTGACCACGGCTTACGAAGCCGCCCCCTGGGACGAGATCTGACCCAGCCTCACGGCCTCCGGTGCTCCACCCACACGTTCGGCTCGACATACACCGCCGAGTCCTGCGCCACCGACACCAGCACCGGACTCAACGCACCTTCCACGACCACCGGGCCATCCGCATCGAAAGGCAGCCCCGTCCACTCCCGCCACTGCGCGAGCGTGCCGGGGATGGTCATCGACACCGGGCATACCTTCACGATCCGCCCGCCCGCGCGCACGTGCACCCGCAGCCACGCGTCGTAAGGCAAGCCGTCGTCGCGCACCCGGTACGCGTACTCGCTCATCGGCGTCTCGGGTTCGTCCGCCTTCTGCGACGGCCGCACCGGGGCGTAGAGCACGTCGTGCCCGAGGCGGAAAGCGTTGTCCCGCAACGCGTTCACCATCACCGAGGCAAGTCCGGTGCCCTGCCGTTCCTTGCGGACGACGATCTCCAGCGCAGTCGCCGCGGTGCGTTCGCGGCCGGCGAGCCGGTCGGCGTGCTGCCAGCGGATCACCTCGTCCCACCCGCCGTCGGGCAGCGTCTCGCGGCCGGGGCCGCCGAACGCGAACGGTGTCGAGTAGGCCTTGGCGACCGGTTCGTCGCCGTCGGTCGCGAGCAGCACGTAGTCGGCGACCGGGTCGAGTTCGCCGTAATATAGGTGCCCGGTCGGGTTGTGCTGCATGAACACCGGCCACGACCGGTCGAAGTCGGCGTGGTCGGTCGCCCGGAAGATCTCCGGGTTCTGACTGCGGTGATGGATGGTCAGCGCCACAAGCTTCAGTCTCGCTGAGCCGTCAACGGGTTATCCGTGCCGGTCAGCGGTAAGTGAACTTCGGCGCGCGCCGGTTCAGGAACGCGTCCACGCCCTCCGCGTAGTCCTCCCCGTGCAGCGCGGCGAGCCGGATCTCCTCGACCTCGTCGTCGGTCTTCTCCTGCCCCGCGACGATCTTCTCGATGATCCGGTTCATCCCGCGGACCGAGGCCTGCGACCGCCCGCACAGGGTCTCGGTGAACCGGGCCGTCGCGGAGTCCAGGTCCGCGGCCGGGAAAACGTCGTTGACCAGCCCGATCTCGCGCGCCCGGGGCGCGTCGACCAGTTCGCCGGACAGCAGGAAGTACTTGGCGTTCGCCGGACCGACCAGCGACACCAGCTGCCGCGTCGAGGCGAAGTGGTAGACGATGCCGAGTTTGGCCGGGGTGATGCCGAAGCGCGCGTCGTCCGCGGCGAACCGGAAATCGCAGGCGACCGAGATCTGGCAGCCGCCGCCGATGCAGTTGCCCTGGACCATCGCGACGGTCGGCTTCCGCATCGCGGTCAGCGCCGCCACCGCGCTGTCCACGGCCTCGTCGTACTTCGCGGCGGCCTCGGCGGTCGAGCGCAACTCGCGGAACTCGCCGATGTCGGCACCGGCGGAGAAATGCCGTCCGGCCCCGGTCAGCACGAGCACCTTCAGCTCGGGATCGGCCTCGACCTCGGCCGCCACGCCCGGGATCGCCGCCCACATGCCGCGGGTGATCGCGTTCATCTTCTCCGGGCGGGAGAACGTCAGCCGGGCCACGGCGCCGTCGCGGGTGAACTCGAGTCCGTCCGTCATGCCCAGCACCCTAATGCGCCCGCACCACCGTCCCGCTGTGGGACAGGTCACCGGGGCTAACCGGACAGCCGAGCGGTCAGCTCGCCCCGGCTGCGCACGCCGACCTTGCCGAACACCGACTTCAGATGGTCCTGCACGGTGTTCGCCGAGATCCCCAGCCGGGCCGCGATGTCCGAAGTGGACAGTCCGGACAGGACTTCCCGGCACACGTCGCGTTCGCGCGCGGTCAGCCGATACGCCGCGAGCAGCACGTCCAGCAGCTCTCCGCCGGAAGCGCGGCGGATCGTCACGACGAGGTCGCGTGCGTCGTCGGCGGCGACCAATCTGCTGGCCTGCAACACAATCCAGCCGCCGTGCGCGTCGCGGACCCGGGCCCGGAACGTCCCGCTCGCCGCCGCCTGCGCCCCGGTCGCGACCGCGCGCAGCAGCACCGCGAACCGGCCGTCGGCGATCGCGTCCAATTCGGACTCCCACGCGGCGACCCCGTCAGTCGCGCCGCGGCGGCGACCGTCCGGACCGACCACGACGATCGCCGGTTCCGCCGCCGGAGCCGCCCCTCGCGCCAGCGCGGCCACCCGGGTGGCCGCGGCCAGCGTCGGCCCGATCGACAGCAGGAATTCCACCTCGCGGTCGCTGAACTCGCCGCGGCGCACCAGACCTGCCGCGGCCCAGCAGACGCCGTCCGCGCGGAACCCGACGCGCAGTTCGCTCTCCAGCCCGAGCGGCCGCCACACCTGCGTCCACCGGCCGCTGCGCTCGCGTTCGCGGCGTGGCAGGTCGGACAGCCGCGCCACCGGCACGGAACGGCGGGCGAGCTGCGCGAAGGCGTGCGGTTCCGCACCGTCGTACTCGTACGTCGCCAGCAGCGGTTCGTACTGCCCCGGGATCCGCGCCCGGCCGCTGGTCATCGAGCTGATCACGGCGGTGTCCGGGTCCAGCGACGCCCAGCAGGTCAGTTCGGCGGGCACGATCCGCTCGACCAGTTCGATGGCCGCGCCGTGCAGCTCGGCGACCCCGCGACCGGCCGCGGCGAGAGCCGCCAGCTCCCGCCGCACGCTCCGCGCCCGGCCTTCCCACACCCGACGAAGTATGCGCGCGCTCCTCCCGCGCGGGTATCCCTGAATTCCGGGATGGTCCCGCTCCCCCGGCGTTTCTACCTTCGGCGGCATGACTCTCAGCGCAGCGGGCGAAGGCCCGGAACTGGACACGCAAGACTCGACCGCGACGGTGAAAGCGTCCGCCGCGGACACCGGCGGCTACGAACTGTTCGAGATCGACGCCCCGCGCGGCCCCGCCGTCCCGCCGCACGCCGACCCGTGGACGAAGGGCCTCTACGTCCTGTCCGGCCGGATCACCGTCTGCCTCGACGGCGAACTCCACGACCTGGGGCCGGGTTCGTTCGTGCACATCCCGGCAGGCACCCCGAACACCTTCACGGTGCACACGCCGCACGCGAAGTTCCTCGTGCTCACCCCGGACGACGCGATGGGCCGGTTCTTCCGCGAAATCGACGCCACCGTCCCGTCCGGCGCCCCGTGGCCCGACGCGGTGCCGCTGCTCGGCGCCATCGCCGCGCGGCACGGGGTCGCCTTCGCGGAGCAGGCGCCGTGAACGCCGCGGTGCAGGTGTTCGCCGGGATCGCCGTTCTGGTCCACCTGCTGGCCTTCGCGTGGGAAGTCCTGCTGTTCGAACGCCCGGGCGTGCACGCGGGCATTTTCCGGATCCCTGCGGAAAACCTGCCCGCCACGCGGCTCTGGTCGTTCAACGTCGGCTGGTACAACCTGTTCCTTGCCGCCGGACCGGCGACCGGACTGGTGCTGCTGCACACCGGCGACCCCGCGGGTGGACGCGTGCTCCTGCTCTACAGCTGCGCCTTCATGACACTCGCCGGCATCGCACTGGGCGTGTCCGACCTGCTCGCGCTGAGCCGCCCACGCGGTGCGGGACGCGCCGGGGCACTCGCCCAGGCACTCCCACCGCTGGCCGCGCTCGTCGCCACGGCGTTCTGACCTACGAAGCCGAGGTCACCCGGTACACGTCGTACACACCCTCGACCCCGCGCACGACCTTCAGCACGTGCCCGAGGTGCTTCGGATCGCCCATCTCGAACGAGAACCGGCTCACCGCCACGCGGTCCCGCGAGGTCGTCACCGAGGCCGACAGGATGTTCACCTTCTCGTCCGCCAGCACCTTCGTGACGTCCGACAGCAGCCGGTGCCGGTCGAGGGCTTCGACCTGGATCGCCACCAGGAACACCGAGGACGACGACGGCGCCCACTCCACCTCGACCAAGCGCTCGGGCTGGGTCCGCAGGTCGTCCGCGTTCGTGCAGTCGGTCCGGTGCACGCTCACGCCGCCGCCGCGCGTCACGAAGCCGAGGATCTCGTCGCCCGGCACCGGCGTGCAGCAGCGTGCCAGCTTCGCCCAGACGTCGCTCGCGCCCTTCACGATGACGCCCACGTCGTTCGAACCGCGGCGGCGCGTGACCGTGGACGGCGTGGCCCGTTCGGCCAGCTCCTCCTCGGCCTCCTCGACCCCGCCGATCAGCGCGACGAGCCGCTGCACCACGTGCTTCGCGCTCGTGTGGCCCTCGCCGACGGCCGCGTACAGCGACGAAATGTCGCCGTGCCGCAGCTCGGTGGCGACCGAGCCCATCGACTCCGCCGACACGAGCCGCTGGATCGGCAGCCCGACCTTGCGGATCTCCTTGGTGATCGCTTCCTTGCCCGCGTCGATCGCCTCGTCGCGGCGTTCCTTCGCGAACCACTGCCGGATCTTCGCGCGCGCCTTCGGCGAACCGGCGAACTGCAGCCAGTCGCGGCTCGGCCCGGCGCTCTCCGCCTTGGACGTGAAGATCTCGACGACCTCGCCGTTCTCGAGCTTCCGCTCGAGCGCGACCAGCCTGCCGTTCACGCGCGCGCCGATGCAGCGGTGGCCGACCTCGGTGTGCACCGCGTACGCGAAGTCCACCGGCGTCGAATCCGCCGGCAGCGTGATGACGTCGCCCTTCGGCGTGAACACGAAGATCTCGCGCGCGGCCAGTTCGTAGCGCAGCGATTCGAGGAAGTCGCCCGGGTCCGCGGCCTCGCGCTGCCAGTCGAGCAGCTGCCGCATCCACGCGATCTCGTCCAGCTCCATCGCGTTGTTGCTGGCGTGCGTGCCCTTGGTTTCCTTGTACCGCCAGTGCGCGGCGATGCCGTACTCGGCGGTGCGGTGCATGTCGTAGGTGCGGATCTGCACCTCGAGCGGTTTGCCGTCCGGCCCGATCACCGTCGTGTGCAGCGACTGGTAGACGCCGAACCGCGGCTGTGCGATGTAGTCCTTGAACCGGCCGGGGACCGGCTGCCACAGCGCGTGCACCACGCCCATCGCGGCGTAGCAGTCGCGCACGTCCTCGACCAGGATCCGCACGCCGACCAGGTCGTGGATGTCGTCGAGGTCGCGGCCGCGGACGATCATCTTCTGGTGGATCGAGTAGTAGTGCTTCGGCCGTCCCTCGACCTTCGCGGTGATCCGCGACGACACCAGGTTGTTCGTGAGGTCCGCGATCACCTTGCGCAGATAGGTGTCGCGCGACGGCGCGCGGTCGGCGACCAGCCGCACGATCTCGTCGTACTTCTTCGGCTGCAGGATCGCGAACGCGAGGTCTTCCAGCTCCCACTTCACCGTGGCCATGCCGAGCCGGTGCGCCAGCGGGGCGAGCACCTCGAGCGTTTCGCGCGCCTTGCGGGCCTGCTTCTCCGGCGGCAGGAAGCGCATCGTGCGCATGTTGTGCAGCCGGTCGGCGAGCTTGATGACCAGGACGCGCGGGTCCTTCGCCATCGCGATCACCATTTTGCGGATCGTCTCCGCCTCGGCCGAGGTGCCGAGTTTGACCTTGTCCAGCTTCGTGACGCCGTCGACCAGCTCGCCGACCTTGTCGCCGAAATCGGCCTTGAGCTGTTCCAGGGAGTAGCCGGTGTCTTCCACGGTGTCGTGCAGGAGAGCTGCGACGAGCGTGGTGGTGTCCATGCCCAGTTCGGCGAGGATGGTGGCTACCGCGAGGGGGTGGGTGATGTACGGGTCGCCGGATTTGCGGCGTTGTTCGCGGTGGAGTTCTTCGGCTACGTCGTAGGCGCGCTGGAGCTGGCCCAGGTCGGAGTTCGGGTGGAGTTCGCGGTGGATGACCGCCAGGGGCTCGAGGACCTGTTTGACCGGGGCGGCTCGTTGGGCGGTGATCCGCCTGGCCAGGCGGGCGCGGACGCGGCGGGTCGCGGAGGGGTTGGGCGCGGCTCCGTTGGGCCGCCCGGTGTCCGCGGCGGTGGCGCCGTTCCTGGCGGGAGTCGCACCGCCTTTGGCGGGGACGTTGGCGTCGAGCTCTTGGCTCACCCGCACCTCCAGCTGCTTCGTGCGGCCTCGAACCTTCAGGGTAACCGGTTGGTCTTTTGGTCGGGGTGGTGACGGGGTGTTGGGGTGAGTTGTTCGGCTCGTCGCCTGGCGGCGACATCGGCTTTTGGTTGCGTGGGGCACCCCGAAGCTTGATTGTGCTGACGGTTCGGGGGTGCTTGTCAAGGCGGGAAAGATGCCTTGACAAGCACCCCCGAACCGCAGATGAGCTTCGTATCGGGGTGCGCGGGAGGGGCTGGGCGCCTCGCTCGTTGGGTGCACCGGTGCGGTTGGGATGGGGTCGGGGCTAGCGCCCCAATGCGGCGTTCGGTGCGTGGGATGCACCCAATGCCGCATTGGGGCGGCATCCCCGGCAGTGAGGTGGGGCGGGCTGTGAAGGGCTCCTTGAGGGAATCCAAGTCCGTGAAGGGGTCCCTGACGGCCGGGAGGAGGGGCGTGAGGGGAACCCTCAGGGAATCAGGGTCAATGAGGGTGGCCCTCACGGACAAGTCTGCGGGAGGCTAGACGGTGCGGAGGGTGTGCACTGTGCGGCCGTCCAGGGCGGCGCGGCCGTTGAGTGCTGCCAGTTCCAGTACTACTGAAATGCCGGTGAGCGTTGCGCCTGCGTCTTCCAGGAGTTTCGCCGTTGCTGCCACGGTGCCGCCGGTGGCCAGGACGTCGTCCATGACTGCGATGCGTTGGCCTGGTTTTACGACGTTGGCGGGGAGTTCGACGCTGGCGGTGCCGTACTCCAGGGAGTAGTCCACTCGGCCTGCTACCGACGGGAGTTTGCCTGGTTTCCGCACCAGCACCACGCCCATGCCGCGGGAGTAGCCGACTGCTGCGGCCAAGAGAAAGCCGCGGGCCTCGACTCCGGCCACCAGGTCGGTGGCCGGGTCGAGGGTGTTCGCCAGTGCGTCGGCGACGGCGGCGAAGCCGGGGCCGTCGGCGAACAGCGGGCTGAGATCGCGGAACAGGACGCCTGGTTCCGGGAAGTCCGGGACTTCGGCGATCAGGTCCAATGCCTCGTCGAGCTTCATCGGGGTCAGCGCTTCTTCTTCCCCGACGGACGCTGCTTCGGGTGCCGCGCCGGGACGCCGGCCGCGGCGGCCATGGCCTTCTCCTTGCGGAGTTCGGCGGCCAGCTGGTCCTCGTCGGCCGAGTCGAAGTCGTCGTCGGCGGCTTCGCGCTTGGCTGCCTTCGCCCGGCGGGCGGCGACGCGCTCGGCCTGCTGGCGGTACTGCGGGTCGCGCATCTTGAAGTCGACCAGCAGCGGGGTCGCCAGCGCGACCGACGACAGGACGCCCACCAAGGTACCGGTGAGCTGCACCAGCGCCAGGTCCTGCAGCGTGCCCGAGCCGAGCAGGATGTAGCCGACGATCAGCAGGCCCAGGATCGGCAGCAGGGCGATGAACGCGGTGTTGAACGACCGCATCAGGGTCTGGTTCAGCGCCAGGTTCGCCGCCTCCGCGTACGTGCGCCGCGACAGGCCGAGCAGGCCGCGGGTGTTCTCCCGGACCTTGTCGAACACCACCACGGTGTCGTACAGCGAGAACCCGAGGATCGTCAGCAGGCCGATCACCGTCGCGGGCGTGACCTCGAAGCCCACCAGCGAGTACACGCCCGCGGTGACCACGATGTCGTGCAGCAGCGAGATGAGCGCCGCGAACGCCATCCTGGTGTCGAAGTAGATCGCCAGGAAGATCACGACGGCGACCAGGAACACGGCGAGCGCGATCAGGGCCTGGCGCGAGATCTCGTCGCCCCACGACGCGCTCACCGCGCTGTCGCTGATCGCCTGCTCGCTCGACTTGCCGTTGCTGCCGATCGGGCCGAGGTCCTCGAAGATCTGCTTCTTGACCTTCGCGACCTGGTCCGCGGTCAGCGTCTCGGAGCGGGTCTGGATGGTCGACGCGTTGCCGGTGCCGACCGTCTGGGTCTCCGCCGGCGCCTCGCCCAGCGCGGTGTTGAACGACTTGATCACCTGGTCCTGGGTGATCTGGCCGTGCGAACCGTGCGCGGGCAGCTGGATCTGCGTGCCGCCCTCGAACTCGATGCCGACGTTGAAGCCGCGGAAGATCATCGAGCCGATGCACACCAGGAGCAGCAGCGCGAAGAACATGTACCAGCGCTTGCGCGAGCCGACGATGTCGACCGCGCCGGTGCCGACGTAGAGCCGGTGGAAGAAGCTTTCCTTCTTGGCGGGCTGGGCCGCCGTGCTGCCCTGGCCGGTCGGGCCGTCGGGGCTGTCCGAGGTGACGCCCGCGGTTTCGTCGCTCACGTCAGGCCTCCTTCACGTTCGCGCGGCGGCCGGGAGCGGGGCGCGTGGACTTGCGCTGCGCGCCGAGCTTCTGGACGGCGCCGAGGCCGAGATTCCGGGGGTTGGACAGGAACTTCGACTTCGAGGTCGACACCATCGCCACGAGCGGATGCGTGACCAGGTAGACGACCACCAGGTCGAGCACCGTCGACATGCCGAGGGTGAACGCGAAGCCCTGCACGTCGCCGACCGCGATGATGTACAGGATCGCGGCGGCGAGGAAGCTGACCGCGTCCGAGGCCAGGATCGTGCGCCGCGCCCTCGCCCAGCCGCGCGGCACCGCGGACCGGAACGTCCGGCCCTCCCGGATCTCGTCTTTCAGGCGTTCGAAGTAGATGACGAACGAGTCCGCGGTGATGCCGATCGCGATGATCAGGCCGGCGACGCCCGCGAGGTCGAGCGTGTACCCGATCCACCGCCCGAGCAGCACCAGCACCGCGTAGACGAGCAGCCCGGACAGCACCAGCGACCAGATCGTGAGGATGCCGAGCAGCCGGTAGTAGAACAGGCAGTAGACGAACACGACCGCGAGGCCGATCGCGCCGGCGATCAGGCCGGCCTGCAGCGAGGCGTAGCCCAGCGTCGCGGACACCGTGGTGGCGTCGGACGAGTCGAACGACAGCGGCAGCGAACCGTACTTGAGGATGTCCGCCAGGTTCTTCGCGTCGGTCTGGGTGAACTTGCCGGTGATCTGCGTGTTGCCGCCGAGGATGGCGTTCTGCACGGTCGGCGCGGACACCACGTCCGTGTCGAGCACGAACGCCGCCTGCTTGCCGATGTTGGCCGACGTGAAGTCGCCCCAGGTCTTGCCGCCCGCGCTCTTGAAGCTCAGGTCGACGATCCACTGGCCGCGCTGCTGGTCGTAGCCGGAGTTGGCGTTGGCGATCTCGGTGCCGGGGATGATCTCCGGGCCGAGCACGTACTTGGTGGCGTCCTTGTCGCCGCAGGTGACCAGCGGCTGGTTCGGCAGGTCGTTGCCCTCCAGCGGGTCCGCGGCGTTCGGCGCGCAGGTGAGCGAGGCGAGCGCCTTCTGCTGCGCGGCCTGCGCGGCGGCGGCCTCCTGCTGGTTCTTCGGGTCCTTCGGCATCAGGGCGGGAGCCTGGCGCACGGCGCGGGCCTGCTCGATCGGGTTCTTGCCCGCGTCCTGGCCGCCTGCTCCCGAGGCCGGGGCCGACGGCGTCGTGCTCGGCGGCTGCTGCGCCGGGGCGCCTTCCGCTCCCCCGCCGCCGGCGGGCTTGCTCGGCGCGGTCGCCGGGGCGCTCGGGGCGCCGGAGGCGGGAGCCGAGGGCGGCGCGGCCGGGGTGTTCGGGACCGAGGTGATCACCTCGCGGATCCCGAGCTTGGCGGTCCGGCCCAGGTTCTTCGCCTCGTCGCCCTGCTCGCCCGGCACCGTGATCACGATGTTGTTGCCGTCGAGCACCACCTCGGTGCCGCCGACGCCGATCCCGTTGACGCGGGTCTCGATGATCTGGCGCGCCTGGTTCAGCGAGTCGCGGGTGGGCTGGCCGCCGTCGGGCGTGCGCGCGGTGAGCGTGACCCGGGTGCCGCCCTGGAGGTCGATGCCGAGTTTCGGCGTCGCTTTGCCGCTGCCGGTGAAGAACACCAAGGCGTACAGCACGACCACGATCAGGGCGAAGAAGGCGAGATAGCGTCCCGGGCGGAGATGCCCGGCCGATGGTGCCACTGTGCTTCGGTCTCCTCGAACTGGCACGGACTGGATGGACCCCAAGTGGTTCGGGTGCGCGAGCCGGAAGGGGGTCCCCCGGACGCGGCTGGGCGTGAACTATGACGGCGGACACGCACGCAGCACCGAGACAGTACTCGGTGCTGCGTGAGCCCGGCGTTCGCCCGTACCGACTTTCGTAGGCTGTGGGCGGATCACTGCCCGGTGAAGCCCGGAGGCTACTTCTTCCCGTGCTCGAGCGGGGGCGCCACCTGCGCACCGGAGGTCTGCTTCTCCTCGGCGGAGATCGACTCCTGGGCCGGGGCCTCCGAAGACGACGCGGCAGGCGCGGCCGACTCGATGCCCGCGGTCTCGGTCTCGGCCGAGTCCTCGTTCTCCTCGGTCTCGACGACCGGCTCGACCTTCTCGCGCACCGCGAGCCGCAGCCAGGTGGTGACGACGCCCGGCGCGATCTCGATGTCGATCGTGGTCTCGCTGCTCGTGTCGGCGACCGTGCCGTACAGGCCCGACGTGGTCATCACGCGGTCGCCCGGGGCGATGCTGTTCTGCATCTCCTGCTGAGCCGCCTGCTGCTTCTTCTGCTTGCGGGTGCCCATGACGAGCGGCACGGCCACCACGAGCAGCAGCAGCAACGGCAGCAGTAACTGGTTCATGACTCTCCTCGACGGACGCCTTTCTCGGCTGCCCGCGTCCGGTTTCGACGGATGTGCTGTGTTCGAGTGTGCCAGGTACCGGCGGAAACGCCACCACCCGGGCCGCTGTCCGCCCTTGTCAGGCCTGGTCGAACAGCGTCGGACCGCCCGCCTCGGGACGTCCCGCTTCCGGCGGCGGCACGAGCCCGAGGTGGTGCCACGCGGCCGCGGTCGCGACCCGGCCGCGCGGAGTGCGGGCGAGCATACCGGCCCGGACCAGGTAAGGCTCGCACACCTCCTCGACGGTGGTGGCCTCCTCGCCGACGGCGACCGCGAGCGTCGAAATGCCCACCGGTCCCCCACCGAACGAGCGGGTCAGCGCGCCGAGCACAGCCCGGTCCAGCCGGTCCAGGCCCAGTTCGTCGACGTCGTAGACCTTCAGCGCGGCCTGCGCGACCTCGAGGGTCACCTTGCCGTCGGCGCGCACCTCGGCGTAGTCGCGGACCCGGCGCAGCAGCCGGTTGGCGATGCGCGGGGTGCCGCGCGAACGGCCGGCGATCTCGGCGCAGCCGTCGCGGTCGATTTCGATGCCGAGGATGGTCGCGGCGCGGCGGACGACCAGTTCCAGCTCGGCCGCGGAGTAGAACTCCATCTGGCCGGTGAAGCCGAACCGGTCGCGCAGCGGGCCGGTCAGCGATCCGGACCGGGTGGTGGCCCCGACCAGCGTGAACGGCGCGATCTCCAGCGGGATGCTGGTCGCCCCCGGCCCCTTGCCGACGACGACGTCGACCCGGAAGTCCTCCATCGCGAGGTACAGCATCTCCTCGGCGGGCCGGGCGATGCGGTGGATCTCGTCGATGAACAGGACGTCGCCGGGCGCGAGGTTGGACAGCATCGCGGCCAGGTCGCCCGCGCGTTCCAGGGCGGGCCCGGAGGTGATCCGGATGGCCGCGCCCAGTTCGGCGGCGACGATCATCGCCATGCTCGTCTTGCCGAGGCCGGGCGGGCCGGACAGCAGCACGTGGTCGGGCGGGACGTCGCGCCGCCGGGCGCTCTCCAGCACCAGCTCCAGCTGCTCGCGGACGCGTTCCTGGCCGACGAACTCGTCCAGTTTGCGCGGCCGGAGCGAGGTTTCCAGGTCGCGTTCGCCGGTCTGGGCGAGCGCGGACAGGGTTTCGTCGTCCGCCTCGTACCCGCCGGTGTCGAACTCGGTGACTTCGTGGTTCATCGGCGGCTACCGCTTGCGGCCCAGCGCGGCCAGCGCCGCGCGCAGCACCGACGACGTGGTGTGCCCGTCGCCCTCGGACAGCACCTTGTCCACCGCCTGCTCGGCCTGCTTGGCCGGGAAACCGAGCCCGGCCAGTGCTTCGACCACCTCGCCGCGCAGCGCGCCGGGCGCGGTCACCACCGGGGCGTCGGCGGCGCCGCCGAGCGCGGTGACCTTGTCCCGCAGTTCGAGGCTGAGCCGTTCGGCTCCCTTGCGGCCGATGCCGGGGACCTGGGTGAGCACGGTGATGTTGCCTTCGACGAGCGCCGCGCGCAGCTTGTCCGGCTCCAGCACGGCCAGCGTCGCCAGCGCGAGCCGCGGCCCGATCCCGGACACCGTCTGGAGCAGGCCGAACAGCTCGCGCGCGTCCTCCTCGGCGAACCCGAAGAGGGTCAGCGAGTCCTCGCGCACGACCAGCGCGGTGTGCAGCCGCGTCTGCTCGCCGCGGCGCAGCGTGGCCAGCGTCGCCGGGGTGGCCTGCACGGCGAGGCCGACGCCGCCGACCTCGACCACCACGTGGTCGAGCCCGACGGACAGCACTTCGCCGCGTACCGAGGAGATCATCGTCGTGCTCCTGTTTCGTTCTGCTTCGTGGTGGTTCCGGCCGCCTTGGCCGCGGCCGCGAGCCGCGCCTTGTGCGCGCGGACCAGTTCGGCCGCGCGGGCCTCGGCCTCGGCGAGCCGGACCCGCATCGGCTCGCGCCAGAGGTGGCAGATGGCGAGCGCGAGCGCGTCGGCCGCGTCCGCCGGATGCGGTTTGACCTCGAGCCCGAGCAGCCGCATCACCATGGTGGTGACCTGTGCTTTGTCCGCGCGGCCGGACCCGGTGACGGCGGCCTTGACCTCGCTGGGCGTGTGGAAGACGACCGGCAGCCCGCGCCGCGCCGCCGACAGCGCCACGACCCCGCCCGCCTGCGCGGTGCCCATCGCGGTGCGGACGTTGTGCTGCGCGAACACCCGCTCGACGGCAACCGCTTCGGGCCGGTACTTGTCGAGCCAGCGCTCCACCTCGTCGGCGACGCCGAGCAGCCGCTGCGCGAGATCCTGGTCGGCGGGCGTGCGCACGACCCCGACCGCGACCGGGCGCACCGACCGGCCCTTGCCGCCGTCGACCACGCCGAGGCCGCACCTGGTCAGACCGGGGTCGACCCCGAGCACCCGCACCGTTTCTCCTTCGCCCGCGCGAACATTAGTTCGAGATGCAGGCTAACGGTCGCCGAGCGCGGCCCGGCGGACGGACACGCGAAAACGGCGGCCGAGGTGGACGCCGGATCCGCTCCGTGCGCACGATGGGGCCATGCCGGGACCGGAGGACTACGTCAAGCACCTGGGGCTGGAACCGTTGCCGGTGGAGGGCGGCCGGTTCGCGGAAAGCTGGCGCGCCCCCGAAGGTTCGGCGATCTACTACCTGCTCACCGCGCCCGAGATCTCCGCGCCGCACCGGCTCGACCGGGTCGAGGTGTTCGTGCACCACGCCGGTTCGCCAGCGCGGATGCTCCTGCTGCATCCGGACGGCGAGGTGACGCGCCCGGTACTGGGCAGCGACGTGGCCGCCGGGGAGCGCCCGCAGGTGGTGGTGCCCGCGGGGACATGGCAGGCCACGGTGTCGCTGGGCGCGTGGAGCCTGCTGGGCACCGTGGTGGTGCCGCCTTACACCGACGACTGCGTGGAGTTCGCCGATCCGGCGACGCTGGCCGAGCGCTTTCCGGACGCCGCCGACGACCTGGCCGCGCTGGGCTAGCCGGGAGCCGCGGTCAGGGGCCGTCGACGCCGGGGGTCCAGCTCTCCGGGTCGCCGCTTTCGGTGAGCACCGGCTGCCATTCGGCGAAGCCCTCGGGCGCGTCGGCGTGCCACGGGAAGTGCCCGTCCGGCGTCGCGACGATCATCTGCAGCGCCGGGAAGTCGCCGTCCGGGTAGACGAGGAACGCGGACCCGAAGTACTCCGGGTAGTGGCCTTTCGCGACGCGCTCGAAGATCACCGGCGCGCCCTCGAAGAAATCGTCGTAGCGTTTGCCGACCTCGAAGATCTCGCCGTTGGCGGAGCGGTCGACGTACGCGTCGAGCAGCACCGGGGCCATGTGGTCGGGCAGCCCGATCACGACCGCTTCGGGCACGTTGTGCAACGCCCACGCGCACGCGGTGAAGCAGTAGCCGGCCCCTTGGTCGTCGGCGGGCACGGCGATGACCGCGTTGCCCCGTTCCCTTGCCTGGGTCTCGATCCAGGCGATGAGGCTCTGCTCTTGCTCGGTGAGGGCGGAGGTCGTCACGGCGGACATTCTGCCCCACCCGCGCGCCCGAGCCCAGTCCCCGCGCCGGTCATTTTCCGCCTGCGCCAAGGATTTTCGCGGTTTCCGTTGCGCGGCAAGGGAAACCTTGCACGAAAACGGCCGCGCCCCCGGAGTGCCGGGAGCGCGGCCGTGTCGCGTGCGATTGGATCAGTCCACCTCGGCCATGACCTCGACGGAGACGCGGAATCCGGCACAGCGCGTAGACGTTGCCCGTCCCACCGCCGACATCAGTCCACCTCGGCCATGACCTCGACGGAGACGCGGAATCCGGCACAGCGCGTAGACGTTGCCCGTCCCACCGCCGAGATCAGTCCACCTCGGCCATGACCTCGTCGGACACGTCGAAGTTGGCATAGACGTTCTGCACGTCGTCGCAGTCCTCGAGCGCGTCGATCAGCTTGAAGACCTTCTTCGCGCCG
The DNA here is from genome assembly GCF_006704225.1 of Amycolatopsis sp. Poz14. Classification (NCBI taxonomy): domain Bacteria; kingdom Bacillati; phylum Actinomycetota; class Actinomycetes; order Pseudonocardiales; family Pseudonocardiaceae; genus Amycolatopsis; species Amycolatopsis sp. Poz14. The sequence continues at coordinate 4,924,009 of NZ_JACLHD010000001.1, read as the reverse complement.
TCGACGTCGAGCGGCACGCTCACCGACGGCAGGAAGGTCAGCTCGGCCGATTCGTACTCGAACCCGGCTTCCTGCAGCGCCTTGCGGACCGGGACGAGGTCGGTGCCCTCGGAGACGATCTCGAAGCTCTCGTCGAGGTCGTTGACCTCCTCGGCGCCCGCGTCGAGGACCGCCATGAGGACGTCGTCCTCGGTCGCGTCCGCCTTGGGCATGATCACGACGCCCTTGCGGTTGAACATGTAGGCGACCGAACCCGGGTCGGCGAGCGAGCCGTTGTTGCGCGTGAGCGCGGTGCGGACCTCCATCGCGGCGCGGTTCTTGTTGTCGGTGAGGCACTCGATCAGCACCGCCACGCCGTTCGGGCCGTAGCCCTCGTACGTGATGTTCTGCCAGTCGGCGCCGCCCGCCTCCTCGCCGGCGCCGCGCTTGCGCGCGCGCTCGATGTTGTCCTGCGGGACGGAGTTCTTCTTCGCCTTCTGGATGGCGTCGTAGAGCGTGGGGTTGCCGTCCGGGTCCCCTCCCCCGGTCCCGGTGCGGGCGGCGACCTCGATGTTCTTGATCAGCCGCGCGAAGAGCTTGCCCCGCTTGGCGTCGAGGTTCGCCTTCTTGTGCTTCGTCGTGGCCCACTTGGAGTGGCCGCTCATCTTTCCTCCATCTGTTCCCGCGGCCGCGTGCCTCCCGGCGCGGCCGCCGCAATCCTTGCTCAGGCTTTCCGCACGAGCTCGACGAACAGCCGGTGCACGCGCTCGTCCCGGGTGATCTCCGGGTGGAACGCCGTGGCCACCACCGCCCCCTGCCGGACGGCGACGATCCTATCCGCCCTCGGCCCGTCCGGCGGGTCCTCCGGGTCCGGCACGGTGGCCAGCACCTCGACCCCGGCTCCCGCCTTCTCGACCCACGGGGCCCGGATGAACACCGCGTGCAGCGGCCCGCCGGGCAGCCCGGCGAACGGGAGGTCGGCCTCGAAGGAGTCGACCTGCCTGCCGAACGCGTTGCGGCGCACGACGACGTCGAGCCCGCCGAGCTGCTGCTGGTCCGGGCGCCCGTCGAGCACCTGGCGGGCCAGCAGGATCATCCCGGCGCACGAGCCGAACGCGGGCAGGCCGCCGGCGATCCGCTCGCGCAGCGGTTCGAGCAGCTCGAAGGTCTCGAGCAGCCGCGACATCGTGGTGGACTCCCCGCCCGGCAGCACCAGGCCGTCCACCTTGGACAGCTCGGACGGGCGGCGCACCGGAACCGCGCGCGCCCCCGCGCTCTCCAGCATCGCGACGTGCTCGCGCACGGCGCCTTGCAGGGCGAGCACGCCGACCGCCGGCCGTGCTCCCGTAGCTGTCGCCACCCGACCTCCCGTGAGACGTTCGCATCAGCTTAGGGGGGCCGTCCGGAACGCAACCGGGCAGGTCAGGCGGGCAGCACCGGGGCCGCCGCCCACTCGCGGAGCGCTCCGGCGGCCGCTCCCGGGCCGACGTGAAGTGGACTGCTGAAATCTGTCGCCAGTGGCCACCTCGAAGGTGGTCTCCCCTGGCATCGAGGCAGCCCGTCTCCTGCGGGCCGGCCTCGTCTCCCATGGTAGGCCGTTCCGGAAGCCCCAGGTCAACGCTTCCCGGAGGAAAAGTGACCGAGCCCAAGTGGATCTTTCGGCGTGGAAAGTGGCCTTCCGAGATAGCCGCGCAATGGCCTGCCTCAGCGGTCCACCGTCGTCTTACGCTGGAGGAGAAGACCCATTCAGCTCCCCCGAGAAAGGCCCGCAAGGTGTCGCAGCAGCAGAACGCCGAACCCCAGACCGTCACCGGCACCGCGAAGGTCAAGCGCGGCATGGCGGAGATGCTCAAGGGCGGCGTGATCATGGACGTCGTGACCGCCGACCAGGCCAAGATCGCCGAGGACGCGGGCGCGGTCGCCGTCATGGCGCTGGAGCGCGTCCCCGCGGACATCCGCGCCCAGGGCGGCGTCGCCCGGATGAGCGACCCGGACCTCATCGACGGCATCATCGAAGCGGTGTCGATCCCGGTCATGGCGAAGGCGCGGATCGGGCACTTCGTCGAGGCGCAGGTGCTGCAGTCGCTCGGCGTCGACTACATCGACGAGTCCGAGGTGCTCACCCCCGCCGACTACGCGAACCACATCGACAAGTGGGCGTTCACCGTGCCCTTCGTCTGCGGCGCGACCAACCTCGGCGAAGCGCTCCGCCGCATCACCGAGGGCGCGGCGATGATCCGTTCGAAGGGCGAGGCCGGCACCGGCGACGTCTCGAACGCGACCACGCACATGCGCAAGATCCGCGGCGAGATCCGCCGCCTGCAGTCCCTGCCCGAGGACGAGCTGTTCGTCGCGGCCAAGGAACTGCAGGCGCCGTACGAGCTGGTCCGCGAGGTGGCCGAGGCGGGCAAGCTCCCGGTCGTGCTGTTCACCGCGGGCGGCATCGCCACCCCGGCCGACGCCGCGATGATGATGCAGCTCGGTGCGGAAGGCGTGTTCGTCGGTTCGGGCATCTTCAAGTCCGGCAACCCGGCGCAGCGCGCGGAGGCGATCGTGAAGGCCACGACGTTCCACGACGACCCGGACGTGCTGGCGAAGGTTTCGCGCGGGCTCGGCGAAGCCATGGTCGGAATTAACGTCGAGGACGTGCCGGAGCCGCACCGCCTCGCCGAGCGCGGCTGGTGACGTAGCCGCTCCATCTGAACTGACTGCGCGAGCGGTGAGGGACACCCGTCCCTCACCGCTCGCGCTTTTCTACGTTCTGCCCTTCTACGGCCAAACCAGGCAGCGCTCGTAGCCGCGTTGCCGCTCCGCGACGTTCGGACGCTCACAACAGTCCATCCGTGATGATTGAAGATGATGCAAATCGCTCACTTCACGCAGAAACGATCGTCTACACTGAGGGCCGCGCTCAGTTCACGGACCGAAGGGCCTTCATGTCAGAGCCGTCCTCCCCCGAGTCGTTCTCGACCGAGTCCTCCGAGTCCGATGCGCTTTCCGCGCCGGGTTCCTTTGTTGCCGCCGAACTGGCCTCCCAGCCGCAGATGTGGCGCGCCGCCGCGGACTGCGCCGGGCCCGCCGCCCGAGTGCTGCCGCAGCCTGGCGAGCGGGTGGCCGTCGTCGGATGCGGCACCAGCTGGTTCGTCGCGATGAGCTACGCCGCCATGCGGGAGCAGCGGGGCCTCGGCGTCACCGACGCGTTCGCCGGGTCCGAGTACCCGGCCGGCCGGGAGTACGACCGGGTGGTCGCGATCTCCCGGTCCGGCACCACGACCGAAATCATCGAACTGCTCTCCGCGCTGGCTGGGCAGCCCACCACGCTGATCACCGCGGTGGGCGACGGGCCGGCGGCCTCGGTCGCGGCGGAAGTGGTCGAGCTGCCGTTCGCCGACGAACGTTCGGTGGTGCAGACCCGCTTCGCCACGAGCACGCTCGCGCTGCTGCGCGCTGGCCTCGGCGACGACATCGACGAGCTGGCGCGGCAGGCTGAACGCGCGCTGCTGGAACCGGTCGACGATCTGCTCGACGCCGAACAGGTCACCTTCATCGGGCGCGCGGCCGCGGTCGGCATCAGTTGCGAGGCCGCGCTCAAAACCCGGGAAGCGGCGCAGTTCTGGGCCGAGGCCTATCCCGCGATGGACTACCGGCACGGCCCGATCGCCATCGCGCAGCCCGGCAGGCTCGTGTGGTCGTTCGGCGAGACCCCGGACGGGCTGGCCGCCGAGATCGCCCGCACCGGGGCCCGGTTCGTGCACCACGACCTCGACCCGCTCGCCGGGCTGGTCGTGGCGCAGCGGTTCGCGGTGGCGCTCGCGCGGCGGCGCGGGCTCGATCCCGATCGGCCGCGGTCGCTGACCCGTTCGGTCATCCTCGCCTGATGGCCGTCCTCGGCGTCGACGTCGGCGGCACGACCGTGAAGATGCGCGTGACCGACGGCCGTTCCGTGTCCGCAGAATGGCGCGAACCGACCCCGTTCGGCGACCCCGCGGCGCTCGCCGACCTGGTGGCCCGGGCCGCCGCGCGCTATCCGGTCGAGGCGGTGGGGCTGGTGGTCCCGGGGATCGTGGACGAACGCGCCGGACGGTGCGTGAAGGCGGTCAATCTCGGCTGGGACGACGTCCCGGTCCACGACCTCGTCTCCGCTCGCCTCGACGTCCCGCTCGCGTTCGGGCAGGACGTCCGCGCGGGTGCGCTCGCCGAAGCCCGCACCGGAGCGGCGGCCGGCGACTCGGGACCGGTGCTGTTCGCCCCGGTCGGCACCGGCTTCGCGACCGCGCTGGTGGTGCGCGGCGAGGTGCTCGACGCGGGCCCGTGGGCAGGCGAAGTCGGCCAGATCCGACTGCCCGACGGCCGGCGCGTCGAGGAGGTCGCGTCGGCGTCCGGACTCGCGCGCCGAGCCAGAGCCTCGGACGCGGCCGCTGTCGCCGCACGGGTTCGCGACGGAGACCCGGCGGCGGTCGAGGCGTGGGAGGAGTGCGTCCGCGCGCTCGCGGAGCCGATCGCCTGGGCGACCGCCGTGGCCGGCTGCACGACCGTGGTCGTGGGCGGCGGCCTCGCCGAGGCGGGTGCGCTGCTGCTCGACCCGCTCGCCCGCGAGGTCGCGCATCGGCTCGGGGCGCTGCGCGCGCCTGCGATTGTCCAGGCGCACCACGGGGATCGGGCTGCTGTGGTGGGTGCGACGTTGTTGGCACTGCCATGATCATCGTCGCCACGCCCAACCCCGCGGTCGACATCACCTACCGGGTCGGCGCCCACATCCTCGGCGGCACGAACCGGGTGCTCGACGTGCAGCGGCGCGCTGGCGGCAAAGGCGTGAATGTCGCCCATGTCCTTGCGGCACTGGACATTCCCGTGCACGCAGTGCTCCCGCTCGACGGCGACGCGGGACGCTGGCTCGGCTCGGCGCTGGCGGTTCCGTTCGACGCGATTGCGTGCGAAGCCGAGACCCGGTCGACGGTCACGGTCATCGGCGACGGACATCCCACGGTGTACGCCGAGCCGGGGCCTCAACTGTCCGCCGCCGAATGGGAACGGTTCGCGGCGTTACTCGCCACCCGGCTGCGGGACGCGGAGCTGCTCGTGATTTCCGGTTCCCTGCCCCGGAACGCCGCGCCGGAACTGGTCGGCGACTGGGTTCGGCTGGCCCGGGAAGCCGGGGTCCGGGCACTGGTCGATTCGTCCGGGCCCGCGTTGCTGGCCGCCGCGCGGGCCGGGGCCGATGTTAAGCCGAATCGAGAGGAACTCCTGTCCGCCACCGGTGCCGTCGATGCAGCCTCGGGTGCCGCCGAGTTGTCCAGGCTCGGGGCCGGGCTGGTTGTGGTGTCACGCGGTGAGGACGGCATCGCCGCCTACACCGGGGCCGAGGTCATCTCGGTTCCTGGCGTGCCCGGTGTGCGCGGCAACCCCACCGGTGCCGGGGACGCGGCGACTGCCGGACTGGCCGCGGCGCTCGTGCGCGGGCTGCCACTGGACGAGGCGCTGCGCCAGGCCGCCGCGGCCGGTGCGGCCGCGGTGTTGCGTCCGGTCGCCGGAGAGATCGATCTGTCCGCGTACCGCCGATTCCTGAACGGAGCGTCCGCATGATCACCCGTCCCGCCTTCGCCCGGTTGCTCGCCTCGGCCCAGGACCGGGGCGGCGCGGTGGGCGCGTTCAACGTGATCCTGCTGGAGCACGCCGAGGCCATCGTCTCCGGAGCCGAACAGGCGCGATTGCCGGTGATCCTGCAGATCAGCGAGAACTGCGTGACCTATCACGGCGGGCTGGCCCCGATCACCGCGGCGTCGCTGGAGATCGCGCGCCGGGCGTCGGTGGAGGTGCTCGTGCATCTCGACCACATCGAGGACACCGGACTGGTCCGCGAAGGCATCGAACTGGGCGTGCACAGCGTGATGTACGACGGTTCGCGACTGTCCTATGCGGACAATGTGCGCAGCACCCGCGAGGTGGCGGACCTCTGCCACGCGGCGGGAGTCGCGGTGGAAGCCGAACTGGGCGAGGTCGGCGGCAAGGACGGCGTGCACGCGCCGGGCGCCCGCACTGATCCGGACGAGGCGGCGGAGTTCGTCGCCGCCACCGGGGTCGACGCGCTGGCCGTGGCGGTCGGCACGTCGCACGCGATGCTGTCGCGCACCGCCTCGGTCGACCGCGGACTGGTGACGCGGCTGCGGGACGCCGTCCCGGTTCCCTTGGTGCTGCACGGCTCCTCCGGGCTTTCCGACGACGAACTGCGCGGCGCGGTGGCTGCCGGGATGGCGAAAATCAACATCTCGACGCACCTCAACGGGCTGTTCACCGGCGCGGTCCGGCAGTTCCTGGACGAACAGCCCGAGGCGGTCGACCCGCGCAAGTACGTACGGCTCGGCCGTTCCGCGGTGGCGGCGGAGACGGCGCGGCTGCTCCGGTTGCTGGCCGGGTAAGGAAACCGGGAGGTTCGGGCCAGGCTGACGCGGTGCCGGAAAGCGGCACCGCGCGGATCTGCCTGCCGCCCACCAGATCCGGCTTGGCGGGCACCCCCGGACCTCGATACCGACGGAAGTCTGCTCCACCGCTTCGGCCGGTGACTTTCGTTGCCTGAGTGCGCTATACAGAAGCGCCATGTGCATTTTAATGCGCAAGAGAGGTATGCAATGAGCATATTTATGCAATCCCTGCGATGTCTGGGCTCAGCGCTGGTTCTGCTGGCCGTCGCGACCCCCTCCTCCGCCCACGCCGCCACCGCCCCCGCCGGGCGGCTCGGCGACCTGACCGGCGTCTCCGCCGACGGCCCGGTGACCACCCTGACCGCGGGCGCCGCGGCCGTCCGGGTCAGCTTCCCCTCGGCGGCTGCCGTCCGGGTCTGGCTCGCGCCGGACGGGACCTTCACCGATCCGGCGGGCAGCAAGATCGTGCTGCCGAACGGCAAGGCCCCCGTGCCGCCGAAGCGCACCGACCGCGGCGCCTACTGGGCCATCGGCACCGGCAAGGCCACGCTCCGCGCCTACAAGCACCCGTTGAAGTTCGCCCTCTACGACGGCGCGGACCGCAAGCAGCTCTGGGCCGAGTCCGCGCCGCTGTCCTGGACCGGGGACACCACCACGCAGACGCTCGCCCGCGGCGCCGCCGAACAGTACGTCGGCGGCGGGGAGCAGAACGGCCGGTTCAGCCACCGCGACCAGACCATCAAGATTTTCGCCGACGACAACTGGAACGACGGCGGCGCGCCCAACTCCCAGCCGTTCTACGCCTCGACGACCGGGTACGGCGTGCTGCGCAACACCTTCTCCCCCGGCAGCTACTCGTTCGCCGATCCGGTCCGCACGACCCACGACGAGCGCCGCTTCGACGCCACCTACGTCGTCGGCGACGGGCTCAAGGACGTCATCTCCGGCTACACCGACCTGGTCGGCAAACCGTTCCTCCCACCCATCTACGGCCTGGAGACCGGCGATTCCGACTGCTACCTGCACAACGCGAACCGCGGCGAACGGCACACCCTCGACGCGGTGCAGGTCGCCGAGGGCTATCCCGAACACGGCATGCCCAACGGCTGGATGCTGGTCAACGACGGCTACGGCTGCGGATACGAAAACCTCCAGCAGACCGGCGAAGGCTTGCGGGACAACAAGATGCAGCTCGGCCTCTGGACCGAGAACGGCGTGCCCAACCAGGCCGAGGAGGTCAAGGCCGGAGTCCGCGTGCGCAAACTGGACGTCGCCTGGGTCGGCCCCGGGTACCAGTTCGCCCTCGACGCCTGCGACACCGCGCACAAGGGCATCGAGGACAACAGCGACGCGCGCGGGTTCGTCTGGCAGCCGGTGAGCTGGGCGGGCGCGCAACGATGCGGCGTGCTCTGGAGCGGAGACCAGTCCGGCTCCTACGACTACATCAAGTGGCAGATCCCGACTTACGCCGGTTCGACGCTGTCCGGCATCGCCTACAACACCGGCGACATCGACGGCATCTTCGGCGGCAGCCCGCAGACCTACGTCCGCGACCTGCAGTGGAAGTCCTTCCTCCCGGTCGCGATGACCATGGACGGCTGGGCGAAGTCGGACAAGCAGCCCTGGCGCCAGGGCGAGCCGTTCACCTCGATCAACCGCAAGTACCTGCTGCTCAAGGAACGGCTGCTGCCCTATACCTACAGCTACTCGGTGCAGGCGCACCAGACCGGCGTCGGCCAGGTCCGGCCGCTGGCCCTGGAGTATCCCGACGACCCGAACGCCTGGACCGACAAGGCGAAGTACGAATTCCTGTCCGGCACGGACTTCCTGGTCGCCCCGGTCTACGACAGTTCGTCCGTGCGCAACGGCATCTACCTGCCCAAGGGCACCTGGACGGACTACTGGAGCGGCAAGACCTACACCGGCCCGACCACTGTGGACGGTTACGACGCGCCGCTGGACAAGCTGCCGCTGTTCGTCCGCGGCGGCGCTGTCGTGCCGATGTGGGCGGAGGGCACGACGTCCTGGCAGACCCGCGACAAGAGCCGGCTGGACGTCGACGTGTACCCGCAGGGCAAGAGCAGCTTCACCCTCACCGAGGACGACGGCGTCACGCGCGGCTACCAGCGCGGCGAGCAGGCCCGGCAGACGTTCACGGTAGACGCGCCGGAATCCGGCCCGGGCACGGTGACCGTCGGGATCGGCGCGAGCGCCGGGTCCTATCCCGGCAAACCGGCGGCGCGGAACTACCAGCTGTCCGTCCACACGGGAACGAAGCCGGCGGCGGTACTAGGCGGCCACGGCATGCTGCGGCAGTACGCCAGCAAGGCGGAGCTGGACCAAGCCCCGTCCGGCTGGTGGTACGACCCGTCCGCGCGCGGCGTGGTGCGGGTGAAGACCGGCTCGGTCGATTCCGGTGCCGCTCAGGACATCCGGTTGCTCGGGGCAAGCGCGGTCGGCGGGTTCTTCCCCGCCGACGACAACGCCTCAGTGCGGCTTTCCGCTCCCGCGACGGCCGCTCCGGGCCAGGCCGTGTCGGCCACCGCCAGCTTCACCAACAGCACCCCACTGCCGGTGCGTGACGTGGCATTGTCCGTGCAGGCCAACGGTTTCCACGCGGAGGCATCGAAGGCTCCGGCGCTCGTGTGGCCGGGTCAGACGGTGCAGGTGCCGGTGCGGCTCACCCCGGACGCGGGTCTGCGTCCGGCGGACTATGAGCTGACCGCCACCGCGAAGTACCAGGCCCGGCTGAGCACGCACGAAGCGACCGGGTCAGCGATGGTCACGGTGCCGTACGCGACGGTGGCCGCGGCGTACGGGAACGTCGGGGTCACTGACGCGGCACACGCCGCGAACGGCGACCTCGACGGCAGCGGCAGCAGCTTCCGCGCGGAGGGCCTCGCCGAAGCGGGCTTGAAACCGGGAGCGCAGTTCACCGCGGACGGCGCTCAGGCGACCTGGCCCAACGCCGGGACCGGGAAGCCGGACAACGTCGTCGCTGGCGGCCAGACCGTCGCCGTGCAGGGCAGCGGCGCCAAGCTGGTCCTGACCGGCACTGGGACCGGGTCCGCGGCGAAGGGGCAGGTCGTCGTCCGGTACGCCGACGGCAGCACGAGCCAGGCCGAACTCGGCTTCCCGAACTGGTGCTGCGCCGACCCGGCCCAGTACGGCGCGACCACGGTCGCCTCGGTGCAGGGCAAGAACACGAAGTCCGGTCCGGCCTATCCGACGGTGGCCTACCGGGTGTTCGCGAATTCCGTCCCGCTCGACCCGGGCAAACGGGCCGTCGCGGTCACCCTGCCGTCGAACTCGGCGCTGCACGTTTTCACTGTCGCGATCGCCTGACCGTCCGTGAAGGGCTCCTTGCGGGAATCAGATTCCTTCAAGGAGCCCTTCACGGACAGGCGGATGAGGTCAGCGGCGCGGCGTCAGCTGCACGATCTGCTCGCCCGCGGTCCGGCCGTCGCCGGCCAGGCTGCCGGTGCGGTCGGTCCAAGCGCGCACCGGCGTGGTCTCGCTCCGCCGTCCCGGCTCGGCCGAAAGCGCCAGCACCAGCCCGCTGGAGCGGTTGACCAGCCGTGTCCCGCCGTTCGCCGGGACCAGGAACCATTGCTGGGCAACGCCGGAACCGGCGCTCAGGGTCGGCGCGGTCCCCCAGGCACGGCCCGGAACTCCCAGTGCCAGACCGCTCGCGGCGTTGGTGATGCGGTAAGAACCGTCGCCGACCGGGGTGAACCGCCAGTTCGCTCCATCGCCGGCCAGCCACGAGGGCACGGACGTGGTGCCGGTGCGGCCGGACTGGGCGAGCACGCGGCCGGAGCCGATCCGGTAGACGCGGTTCGGGTCGACCGGGGAGGCGGCCGGTGCGGCGGACGTGATGGTCACGTCCGCGTAAACGCCGTCGCGGCCGTCCGTGCACGAGATCGAGCAATACGACCGGAAGGTCTTGCCCACGATCGTCCCGGTGGTCTTGCTCCCCGAGTCGACGAACCAGCGGTACCACGACTGGTCCCGGTACGAACCGGTGTCGCCGATCAGCCGCCACTTCGGGTTCGCCAGGTCCTCGGTCGCGTAGAACCGCTGCGGCCCGACCGCATCGACCGCCTCCGGCTCGCCGATGTACAGCCCGAGGTGCGCGTCGTAGGCGATGTTCATGACAAACAGGTCGGATTTCCGCGGCAGCGTTCCGGCGGCTACCTGCTGGGCCGCGGTGCCGGTGTTCGCCGGGTTGTAGTCCTTCTCCGACGGCGTGTAGCCGAGAGGGTCGACGTCCGTGGGCACGAGGTTGCTTTCCTTGCCGCCGACCCCCGGCTGCGCCCATCGGCCGTCGTACCACTTCTGCCACGTTCCGGTGCCCATCTTCCCGGACATCGGCGCGCGGGCCACGTGCGCGAGGCCGCTGAACCCGCCGCCGCCCTGACCGGCCTTCGTGACGACGCGGGAACCGTAATAGACGTAGAAGTAGCCGGACTTCGGATCGGCGAACAGCCGCGGATCGCCATCGCCGTAGTCGAACGTCTCGTTCGGGAACGCCGCCGTGTCGCCGCGTTTCGTCGAGTACGGCGACGTGATCGCGTGCCCGCCGATCCGCCAGGTGCGGCCCCGGTCGGCCGACACCGCCCAGTCGATCGCGTCGTAGTGGGAGAACGAATAGGCGCCGAAGGGTTCGGGGGTGAACTCGTTGTGCACCAAGCCGTACCAGTCACCGGTATCCGGATCGACCCAGGCGCCGACGAGATCGCAGAAGTTCTTCTGGGTGTAGCTCGACCCGGCGGGCGGGTCGGTCGCCTCGCGTCCGGTCGGGCTCGTGTTGCACCGCCAGGTCGTGTCGTTGTTGCGGTCGCGCGGCTCGGCCGGGTTCACCGCGTCGCTCAGGCTCGCGTCGCGCTTGGCCGAGTCGAAGTCCTTGCCGGTGTAGAAGTCCCAGACCCGCAGGCCGTCCTTGCCGTAGAGGGCGGCGGACTGCTGGAAATAGAAGGTCCCGTCCCGGTCCAGGAACGGGGCGGCCGGGGTGTCCGTCGGGTACGGGTATTCGGCGACGGCCCCGACCGACACGGAGTAGCCGGGGTCGGCGTGCGCGGCCAGGGGCACGGTGCAGGTCCCGGCGGTGAGGGCCAGGACCGCACCGGCGGTCAACGAAGTGCGGAAGCGTGGCATGGCTCGGTTCCTCGCAGGCGATCGGCATCAACAACCGACAAGAACGAACAAGTTCACACAGCTTTAGTGATCGATTGTGCACTGTCAACCCGCCATTCGACCTGCTTCGAGCAGGTCGGGCCGTTTCCGCCCGTGGGTCACGATGCCACCGCGAACCTGAGAGAAAATGTTGACAAGTGATTGGTAAGCGCCAAAAATGCGCAGCAACACGCACTGAGTGTGTGGTCTTCGACCTCGATCAGGTGGTGGCTGATGCGGTTTCACAAGCTCGTGGGCTCGACCTTAGCGGCGACGCTGCTGCTCGCCGGGTGCGGCAGCGGCGACGCGGCGGGCGACGGCACCGGGGAGAACGCGCTCCCCGGCGCGGCCGAGTTCCTTTCCTCGCCCTGTCCGGAGCCGGCGGCGAAACCGGCCGGCGGCGGGCAGCTCGTGTACTGGTCCATGTGGACCGCGGACGAGCCGCAGGGCAAGGTGCTGCAAAAAGCGCTGAAGTGCTTCCAGGACAAGACCGGCGTGAAGGTCGACGTGCAGTGGCTCGGCCGCAAGGCCTACACCCAGAACCTGGTCCCGGCGCTCAACACCGGCACCGTGCCCGACCTGTTCGATCAGGACGTCAGCAAGGTCGGCGCGGCGATCATGACCCCGGGCGGCACGCAGAGCCTCGACGACGTGTACGGCATGAAGATCGGCGAAGGCGACAAGACGGTCAAGGACGTCCTCTCCCTCACCTCGTACGACTTCCCGCAGAACAAGGACCACGAGGGGCACAGCTTCCTCGTGCCGTACGAGATCCAGTCCAGCGCCTGGTGGTACGACAAGGCGACGGCGGGCGGCGCGCTCGGCCAGCCGAAGACCGTGGACGAGCTGATCGGCCTGTTCGACAAGGCGAAGGCGGACGGCAAGGCGGCGGTCAGCCAGGACGGCGACATCCCGTTCTACAACATGTACTACTTCACCCAGCTGGCCGAACGCTACGTCGGCGCGGGCGGGCTGGCGAAGGCGGCGCAGGACCCGACCGGCCGCGCGTGGACCGACGTGCCCGGGTTCCGCGAGGCCGCCGCGCAGACCGCGCGGATCTCGAAGTACTTCATCGACGGCTGGGACGCGGCCAAGTTCCCGCAGATCCAGCAGCGCTGGGCGGACGGCGACGCGCGGTTCCTGTACGTCGGCACCTGGGCGCCCAGCGAAACCCGCGAATACCTGGACAAGCAGGGCGCGGGCACGAAGATCGACTACGGCTCGTTCCAGTTCCCGATGCCGCCCGGCGCCACGCACGACACCGTCGAGCAGATGTCGATCGGCTTCGCCGTGCCCAAGAAGGCCAAGAACGCCGACGCGGCCAAGGCGTTCATCGCCTACTTCCTCAACAAGGGCAACCTCGCCGGCATCCCCGCGGTGGCCGACAACCTGGTGCCCCGGCCCGACCTCGCGGTGCCGGACGACCTGAAGCCGGTCAAGACCGTGATGGACGACCAGAAGAAGGAGCACGTGCTGCAGTACGACGGCATCGACGCGATCGCCGGCGGCAAATGGCAGACCGACGTGTTCGACCCCGCCGACACCGCGCTGCTCAAGGGACAGCTGACCCCGGAGGCGTTCGTGGCGCAGCTCGCGCAGAAGTCCGCCGCCTTCTGGAAGAACCAGCACTGATGGCGACTGTCACGGAGGCGGCCCGGGCCGGGCGGCGGCCCGCGCTCGGGCCGCACCTGAGCCGCAAACGCAAGCTGTTCTGGCCGTTCGCCGCCCCCGCGCTGGCGCTCTACCTCGCGTTCCTGGTGCTGCCGACGATCGCGACCGTGGTGCTCAGCTTCACCAGCTGGTCCGGCGCGGGCGACACGCCGCGGCCGCAGGGCGTCGGGAACTACGTGCGGATGTGGCAGAGCGACGCGTTCCGCTACGCCTTCGGCAACACGCTGATCTACGTCTTCCTCGGCGGCATCGGCACTTTCCTGCTCGCGTTCCTGTTCACCATGGTGCTGCGGGACATGCGCGGCGGGAAGATCGTGCGGGCGATCCTGTTCTTCCCGAACATCGTCGCCCCGGTCGCGCTCGGCATGTTCCTCGGCTTCGTGTTCAAGTACCAGCCGGGCAAACAGGGGCTCGCCAACTACGTGCTGGAGCACCTCGGCGCGGACGCGGCGAAGTTCCTCGCGCCGGAGAACGTGACCGGCGTCGTGACCGCGTCGCTGATCTGGGCCAGTTCCGGCTTCTACATCACCATCCTGATGGCCGCGGTCGACCAGATCCCGCCGTACCTCTACGAGGACGCGGACCTGGGCGGGGCCTCGCCCTGGCAGAAGTTCCGCTCCATCACGCTCCCGCTCACCTGGGACGTGGTGGGCGTGGCCGGGGTGCTGTGGACGATCAACGCGCTCAAGATCTTCGAACTCGTCTTCGTGCTCGCCGGGCCGGGCACCTACGCGCCGCCGAACCGGGCGTGGACGCTCGGCATCTACGTGTTCGACCGGACCTTCGGCTCGAACGGCACGCCGGACTTCGGCGCGGCCTGCGCCTGCGCGGTCGCGATGATCGCGCTCGTCTCGATCCTCGTCGTCCTCCTGCGCCGGTTGATGCGCCGTGACGCCATCCAGTTCTGAAGGAGACCCTGTGACCGTCACGGAAGCACCGCCGCGCGGCTCCGCCCCGGGCAAGCCCCGGCGCACCCCGCCGCGCCGTCCCCGCCCGGCTCCCGGCAGCCGCAGGCTCAGCCCGCTGCGGCTGCTCGGCTCCGTGCTCGTGTGGCTGTTCACCGCGGGCAACCTGCTGGTGCTGTACTGGCTGATCACCGCGTCGTTCAAGACCCCGGTGGAGATCTTCACCAAGCCGTTCGCCCTGCCGTACCAATGGTTTCACGTCGGCAAGCCGTTCCGGAATTTCGTCTACGCCTGGAACAACGCCGGATTCGGCGACGCCGTACTGTCCACAGTGGTCCTCGTCGGGCTGGCGACGATCGCCACGGTCGCGGTCTCCGCCCCGTGCGCATACGCGCTCACCCGGCTCGGGGTGCGCGGTTCGGGCGTGCTGACCAACGGCGTCGCGATCGGCATGGGGGTGCCGTTCCAGACCGTGATCATCCCGCTTTTCGTCGCGTTCAGCGAGATCCACCTGGACAACCAATACGGGCTGTTCGTGCTCTACGTCGCCCTGTCGATCCCGTTCACGGTGTTCCTGCTGACCGGGTTCTTCCGGTCGCTGCCCGACGAAATCGAAGAGGCGGCGGTGCTCGACGGCGCCTCGCCGGTGCGGGTGTTCGTGTCGGTGGTGCTGCCGCTGGCCCGCGGCGGCGTGGTCACCGCGCTGACGCTCAACGCGATCGGGCTGTGGAACGAAACCCTGCTGGTGATCGTGTTCCTCAAGGACCAGGCCCACTTCACGCTCTCGCGCGCGCTGTTCACCTTCTACGGCGCGGCGAGCTACCAGTCCGAGTACGGCGGGCTGATCGCCGGGGTGGCGATCGTCGTGCTCCCGATGCTGCTGCTCTACGTCGTGCTCGCCCGCCGGATCATCACCGGCCTGACCCTCGGCGCCGGAAAGTAGGACTTCGATGGCCACCGTGAGCTTCACCGACACCACCCGCTACTACGCCGGGGTCGAACGCCCCGCAGTGGACGGGCTCGACCTCGAGGTCGCCGACGGCGAATTCCTCGTGCTGGTCGGCCCGTCCGGCTGCGGCAAATCGACCACCCTGCGGATGCTCGCCGGGCTGGAGGGCGTGGACGAGGGCTCGATCCGCATCGGCGACAAGGACGTCACCGAACTCCCGCCGAAGGAACGGGACATCGCGATGGTGTTCCAGAACTACGCGCTCTACCCGCACATGACCGTCGCGGAGAACATCGGTTTCCACCTCAAGCTCGCGCGCATGCCGAAGGACGAACGGGACCGCCGCGTCCGCGAAGCCGCGACCACCCTGGACCTGACCGAATACCTCGACCGCCGCCCGGCGAAGCTGTCCGGCGGGCAACGGCAGCGGGTGGCGATGGGCCGGGCGATCGTGCGGGAGCCGAGCGTGTTCCTGATGGACGAGCCGCTGTCCAATCTGGACGCCAAGCTGCGGGTGCAGACCCGCACGCAGATCGCCTCGCTGCAACGGCGGCTCGGCACCACCACGCTGTACGTCACGCACGACCAGATCGAGGCGATGACCATGGGCGACCGGGTGGCCGTGCTGCGCGACGGCGTGCTGCAGCAATGCGATTCCCCGGTCGGGCTGTTCGAGCGGCCGCGCAACGTGTTCGTCGCGGGCTTCATCGGCTCCCCCGCGATGAACCTCATCGAGACCACAGTGGACGGTTCCGGCGCGGCGGCGGGCGACGGCACGCTCCCGCTCACCCCCGCCCAGCGGTCCGCGCTGACCGGGCCGGGGATCGTCGTCGGCGTGCGCCCGGAAGGCTGGGACATCGGCGGCGCCGGATACCGCGCGGTCGTCGAAGTGGTCGAGGAACTCGGCAGCGACCAGTACCTCTACTGCCGGACCGGGGACCGGGTGCTGACCGTCCGTACTCCGGGCATGGCACCGTGGAAGCGCGGCGAGGAAATCTCACTGGCCCCGCGGACCGGCGCGGCGCACTTGTTCGACGCCGCCACCGGCGAACGGCTGCCGGACGCATGAGCACGATCAGCCGCACCGAACTCGTGCTCCCGGCGGCCGAACTCGGCCCGGAGAACCCGCTGCCGCCGCTGCTGCGGACCGAACCCGCGGCTTCGGTGTCCAACGTGGACGAACTGCCCGCGGACCTGGCGGCGAACCTTTCCTACGGCAGGCTGGACACGGTGCTGCCGTGCCGGATGCAGGACGGGTACGGCCGCGACCGGACGGAACAGCGGCTGCCCGCGCTCGTGCTGGAGAACGAGCGGCTGCGCGCCACCGTCCTGCCCGGGCTCGGCGGGCGGCTGCATTCGCTGCTGGACAAGGAAACCGGCCGGGACCTGGTGTACCGCAACCCGGTGTTCCAGCCGGCGAACCTGGCGCTGCGCGACGCGTGGTTCGCCGGCGGCGTCGAGTGGAACCTCGGCAGCACCGGGCACACCACGCTGACCTGCGCGCCGATGTTCGCCGCCGAAGCACCCGGCCCCGGCGGCGAACCGGTGCTGCGGCTCTGGGAGTGGGAACGCACCCGCGACCTGCCGTATCAGCTGGATTTCTGGCTTCCCGACGGGTCGCGGCAGCTGTTCGTGGGCGTGCGGATCCGCAACCCGCACGCCCACGACGTGCCGGTGTACTGGTGGTCCAACACCGCGGTGACGCAGACGGCCGGGACCCGCGTGCTGGCCCCGGCCGCGCGAGCCTGGCACTACGGCTACTCCGGGCGGCTGGAACTCGTCGACGTCGCGGACGAACTCACCTATCCCGCCCGGGCACAGACGGCGGCCGACTACTTCTTCGAGGTCGACGGTCCGCCGTGGATCGCCGCCGTCGACGCAGCCGGATACGGGCTCGGGCAGGCGTCCACGGCGCGGCTGCGCGGGCGGAAACTGTTCGTGTGGGGCGAATCCGCGGGCGGGCGGCGGTGGCAGGAATGGCTCGCCCCGGGCATGGAGGGCTACCTCGAAATCCAGGCCGGGCTGGCGCGGACGCAGCTCGAACACCTGCGGCTGCCCGCGGGCGCCTCGTGGGACTGGCTGGAAAGCTACGGCCCGGTCGCGGCCGACCCGGAGATCACGCACGGACCGGACTGGCCCGCCGCGCTCGCCTCGGTCGCCGCCGAACTGCCCGCCGCGGAGGAATTGGACCGGCGCTGGCGAGAATGGCGTGCAGCCGCCGATGCCGCGCCACGAGAACTCCTGGCAACCGGATCCGGCTGGGGCGCGCTGGAAACCCGCCGGATGCTGACGGAACTCCCCGGGACGCCGTTTCCCGAGGACAGTCTCGGCGCGGCCCAGCAACCGTGGCTGGATTTGCTCGATGGCGTGGCACCCCGGGCCGACCCCGCCGCCGAACCGCCGGACACCCTGGTCAACCGTCACTGGGCAGAACTGCTGGAGGCGGTACCCGGCGAGGGCTGGCTCACCTGGTACCACCGGGGAATCGCGCGGTGGGCGGCAGGCGACCGCGACGGCGCGAAGGCCGCGTGGCACCGGTCGCTTGAGGCAGAGCCGAACGGCTGGGCGTGGCGCAACCTCGCCGTCGCCCAGGACGATCCGGCGCGCGCCGCGGAGTACTACCGGCAGGCACTGGACCTGCTGCCGAAACTGGCTCCGCTCGCCGTGGAAGCCGTCGCCGCGCAGCTCGCCGCCGGAGATCCCGGCGCCGCACGGGAAATGCTCGAACCGTGGCCGGCCGAGGGCCGGTTCGCGTTGCTGCGGGCGCGAACCTCGCTCGCGCTCGGCGATCTCGAAGGGGCGCGCGAGGTCTACGAGCGCGGCTTCACCGTGCCCGGGATCCGCGAGGGAGAGACGTCGCTGAGCGATGTGTGGCACGCGATCTCGCCTGGCCCGCTGCCCGCCGAATACGATTTCCGGATGAAAACCGGTGGTGGGGCCGGATGAGCGCGACCGGCCAGATGGGTGAACAATGGCGCGGCGGCGGGCGCGCAGGGAATGGGTCGAAGGGAGCACAAGCCGATGGCTCGGCATGAACGGTTGAGCACACTGTTGGACCTCTTGGCGAAGCGGGAGAAACTCGACGTCGAAGAGGTGGCCGCGGAGCTGAACGTCTCCGCCGCCACGATCCGCCGCGACCTGGACCATCTCGCCGAACAGCAGCTGCTCACCCGCACCCACGGCGGAGCCGTCGCGAACGACCTCGCCTACGACCTGCCGCTGCGGTACAAAACCGCCCGCCACGCCCCGGAAAAACAGCGGATCAGCGCCGCGGCCGCGGCACTGGTGTCCAACGGCATGGTCGTCGGCCTCAACGGCGGCACCACGACCGCGGGCGTGGCGCGGGCGCTGGCCATGCGCGCGGACCTCGCCGACGCCCCCGGCCTCACCATCGTGACCAACGCGCTCAACATCGCCCACGAGCTCGCGGTGCGGCCGAACATGAAGATCGTCGTCACCGGAGGGGTCGCCCGCCCGCAGTCCTTCGAACTGAGCGGCCCGCTGGCGACCCTGGTGCTCAGCCAGCTCAGCCTGGACCTGCTGTTCCTCGGCGTGGACGCGCTGCACCCGGCCGCGGGCGCGTTCGCCTGCCACGAAGGCGAAGCGGACATCAACCGGCTCATGGTCAACAACGCCGCCCGCGTGGTGGCGGTGGCGGACAGCTCGAAACTCGGCCGCCGCGCCTTCGCCCGCATCTGCGACATCACCGACATCCACGAAGTCGTGACCGACAGCGACGCCGATCCCGACGTCACCGCCGCGCTCAAGGCCGCCGGAATCCCGGTCCAGATCGCCTGAAACCCGGCTCCGGCCCGCCGTCCGCCGCTGCTCCCGCGGACGGCGGCTCTGTCGTGCCCGGGTCCATTCAGGACACCCCCGTTCCGCGCCGCGTTCCCGCTCACCGGGCCTTGACAAAGCCGCTGCGCGATGTGCTTACTACTGCAAGTTCGAGCGTCACCTTGAGCATATTCACGCAGAATAGGAGGCTCCAGTGCCTCGACGACTCGCGTACGCGGCGGCCGGGCTCATCCTCACCGGCTCCGTCGCGACTCCTGCCGCGGCGCAACCGCTCACCTCGATCTCCGTGCCGCGCGGTCCCGACTCCCCCGGCTACCAGCTGCGCATCGACACCGCCCGCCTCGGCCTGAGTCTTACGCGCGGCGGCGAACAATTGCTGCGCACCGCGTCCGACGCGTTCACCTTCGACAGCGGCGTGGCAACGCGCGTGCGGTCGATCTCGCGAGACGGCGCGACCGTCGTCGCCACCGCCGACAGCACGGCGGGCCGCCCGGTGACCTTGCGGATCACCCCGCACCAGGACCGGTTCGATCTGAAGTGGACAGTCGACGGACTCGCCGCCGGACAGCGCGCGACCCACTTCGACCTCACGACGTCCGGCTACTGGTATGGCGGCGGCGAAACCAGCGAAGGAAAGGCCCAGCCGTATCCGCTTTCCGCCGGAACGGTGGACGAGCCGGAGTTCTCCCCCGCCAGCTACATGATGCAGGAACCCTACTTCTTCACCTCGAAATCGGTCGGGCTTTTCGTTCGCACCGCGCAGCCGATGAAAGTCGCGATGGCAGGCGGCCGCGCCGACCTGACCGTGACGAACTCCGCGGAATACTCGAGCACGGTGTTCGTGGAGTCGAACCGTCGAGCGGTGTACGACGACTACGTCGGCGAGGTCGGCAAGCCCGCCAAGAGCGACGCGACCGACGCCGAGTACGCGAGTCCACTGTGGAATTCCTGGGCGCAGTACTACCGCGACATCGACCAGGACAAAGTGCTTTCGTGGGCACGGGACCTGAAAGCCGCGGGCGTCGCCGGGCACACCGTGCAGCTCGACGACAAATGGGAATCCAACTACGGCAACCTGACCTTCGACCCGAAGACGTTCCCGGACCCGAAGAAACTGGCCGACGGCATCCACGCGATGGGCCAGAAATTCGGCCTCTGGACCACGTTCTGGATCAACCTCGACTCGGCGAACTACGCCTACGCCCGCGACCACGGCTATCTGGTGCGCGCCAAGGGAAATCCGGCCCAGCCGTGCACGGTGACCTGGTGGAACGGCACCGCGGGCATCATCGACCTCGGCAATCCGCAGGCCCGCGAGTGGTACACCGGCAACCTGCGCAAGCTGATGGCCGACTACGGCGTCGACGGCTTCAAGTTCGACACCCGCTTCTTCGACGACCGCTGCGCCGCCACCGGGAACCTGACCCCGCAGGACTACCAGAAGCTCGGCGCGGACATGACCGACGCGTTCGACCAGCAGGGCGCGGGCATCCGCACGCACTGGGGCAACCAGCGCTACGGCTTCGTGATCCGGGCGGTCGACGCGGACACCACGTGGAACGGCCTGCGCACCTCGCTGCGCCGGGCGTCGGCGATCTCGGCCAATGGCTACCCGTTCGTCGAGACGGACATGATCGGCGGCTCGAACAGCATGCCGCCGCCGTCGCGCGAGGTGCTCGTGCGCTGGGCGCAGGCCGCGTCGCTGATGCCGCTGATGTACGCGTCGACGTCCCCGGTGACGACGGTCGACACCACCACCGGCAAGCCGGTCGCCTACCCGGCCGACACCGCGAAACTGTACGCCGACGCGGTCCGCACCCACGCAAAACTGGCGGGCTACCTGAAAACCCAGGTACAGCAAGCGGTCGCGGACGGCACGCCGATCATGCGGCCGGTGTACTTCGACTTCCCCGCCGACCACCGCTTCGACACCGTCGACGACGAGTGGATGCTCGGCCCCGCCCTGCTGGCGGCCCCGATGATCACCGCGGGCGCCTCCCGCGACATCGCGCTGCCTTCGGGACTGTGGTTCGACCCGCACACCAAGCGAGTCGAAATCGGCGGCCGGACCCTGCACGATTACGCGGCGCCGCTGGACACGACGCCGATGTTCGTCCGGATCGGCGCTCCCGGGTGGACGGAGCTCGCGGCGAAGCTGTAAGTCGCCGACTTGGCGTCCTCGCGGCGTCGGATCCTCCGTGGACGATAATCAGCGCATGGCCGTGACCCAGCAGCTCGCCCGCATTTCCGCCGCGCATCTCGCCGCCTGTCGGCAGTCGGCGGAAACGCTGGGCGAGCTGTGCTCTTTCACGGCGGTTCCGAAAAGGGACTACTGCGACCTGAACTGGTGGCCAGCCACCCTGAAACCAGCCTGGAAACTGGCCGGAGCCGACGACCAGACCCTCGCGCTGTTGCGGCGCGGGTTCGACGGTGACGAAGAAGTCAATCCGGCCTACCGAGACGTTCTCTACTCGATCGACGGACATCCGGTGACCGCGCTGGAGCCCCGGCACGTCGCGGCGGTGGCCGAAGCGTTGCACGGCATCACTCCGGAGGAGGTCCGCGCCGCCGTGCCGTCGGACCCGGAGCAGATCGAGGCCGAACTGGGCTCGATCGCGCTGGACGTGATCGGCGACCTGGCGGAAATTCTGGGCGAGCAGCATGCCATTCTGCGCGATTTCTACGCGGAAGCCGCCCGCCGCGAGCTGGCCGTCGCGCTGTGGTGGGACTGACCCGTCAAAGCCCCCGCAAGACCCGCTCCAGCGCCGCCCGGCCCGCAGGACCCCAGTGCGGTTTCCCGCCGGGCAGGCCCTGGTCCCCGTTCTGTCCCATGAGGATCAGGAAGAGGCTCTTCGTCGCGGCCAGCCCGCGGGCACGCCGGATCGCCGCCTCGTCCGCCCGCGCGTAGCTCTCGAAGAACCGCGCGGCCGTGCCCGCGGGCAGCAGCACCCAGGCGGCGGCGAGATCCCACGCCGGGTCTCCGGCGAATAGGTCCCCGAAGTCCACGATGCCCGAGAGGGTTCCTTCCGAGACAACGACATTCGCCGGATGCAGGTCGCCGTGCACCCACACCGGCGGACCCTCCCACGCGCGGGCCGCGACGGCGTCGTCCCAGACTGCCCGGACGTCGTCCGCGAGGCTGTCGAGAGCAACAGCCTTAAAGAACTCCTCGAAGCCGCCCGCGCAATCCCGGGGATGGGCACCGCGATCCGCGGCGATCGGCGCGTCGGCGGGGGCTTCCACGTGGAGTGCCCGGAGGAAATCCGCGAGCGTGTCAGCCGCGTGGGCGCCGCGGCTGATCGTGCCGTGGTCGAGCGGTTCGCCGGGGACCCACGTCATCACGGTCCAGTGCTTCGGGAAACGCTCGGACGGTTCGCCGAACCGCACGGGCGCCGGCACCGGGAGCGGCAGACGCGGGGCCAGCACCGGCAGCCACCGGCGCTCCTTGAGCTGAAGCTGCGGGGTGGGGTCCATGCGCTGCACGCGGACGGCGAGTTCGTCCCCGAGCCGCCACATCTGGTTGCCCCAGCCGCCCGCCACCTCGCGGATCGGCAGACCGGCGAGATCCGGGTGCTGGTCCCGGAGCAGGTCGCGGACCAGATCTGCGGTGACCTCGGTGGTGGGCATGGGAAGGGACAGTACCGAGACGGCGGCCGACGCGGCCTGCCCGGCCGTGGACAAAATTGTCTGCACTCGCCGCTTGACACAATCTCCAGTGCGCGCTATAGAAATGGATATACGCGATAGCTGACCTGGGTGCCGAAACCACGTAGCCTGGGAGTGATCGACGATGCCGGACACCATCAGCCGCCAAGGCGCGACTGCCCGCGAATTCGTCGAGCTGATCTGCGCCGATCCGGTCTGGTTGCGCGCCGAGTTCGAGGCGATCGTGACCGCCGCCGTGCTCCCGCCGTTGCACCCCAACGACTTTCCCCCGCGCAGCACCGGAAACGCAGCCGAGGAGCGGGTTCCGGCGAGCGTGTGGCGGGCTTGGCCGCCCGAGCACCGGGAGCGTTCTCCTCCGGCGAACAGCAGGCGCCACACCCGACAGCCGTGACATCTCTGGGGAGGTGATACCGGAGACGGGGAAGGTCTGCCACGACGCCCGGCCGAAGAGGCTCGCACAGCCCCGGCATCGCGTCTCGTGACGTGGTCCCGCGACCGCCCCGTCGCCGCACAGCACAGCACAGCACGGTTGCTTTTCACCCGAACTGGTTCCGGCCCCGCCGCTTGCGTCCGGCGGGGCCGGATCTCCGCGACAGCCCCGACAAGCGAACGCCCGCCCCGGCGGCGGGCACGTGGGAAGGAGAAAGGGAGGCGCATGGTCATGTTGATGCGAACTGACCCGTTCCGGGAGCTCGATCGGCTGACCCAGCAGTTCTTCGGCGGCAACGGCACCGCCACCCGTCCGGCGGTGATGCCGATGGACGCCTACCGGTCCGGCAACGACTACGTCGTGCAGTTCGACCTGCCCGGCGTCGCGCCGGAGTCGATCGACCTGGACGTCGAGCGCAACGTGCTGACCGTCAAGGCCGAACGCAGGCCCGAGTACGGCGAGGACGCGGAGGTCCAGGTCTCCGAGCGGCCGCGCGGGGTGTTCTCCCGCCAGCTGTTCCTCGGCGACACCCTCGACACCGACAGCATCAAAGCCGACTACGACGCGGGCGTGCTCACCCTGCGGGTGCCGATCGCCGAACAGGCCAAGCCGCGCAAGATCGCCATCGGCGGCAGCGGCGGAGCCAAGCAGATCCGCGCCTGACCGATATCGGCCCCGCCCCCGCGAAGGGCGGGGCCACGAACTCTCCGCGGTTTCCCGCCCCGCAGCGGCGCCGTCCTGCGCCCGCTCGGACGAGGACTGTCCAATCGCGACGTCGCCGCCGGGCCGGGGCCCTTCGGCTGAATCGCTTCGATCGGTGATTGCCGGGAACTCGTTGAGGAAAGCGGCAATACTCAACGGAGGTCGTACTGGATGTCGATCCCCGAACCCGGCCCGCCGTTGCTGTTGATCGTCAGCCATCCGTGGTCGTACACGTCCGCGAGCTTGTACTCGAACCCGAAGTCGTACTTCTTGTCTCGGCCGAACGTCCCCGGCATCTCCCCCAGCCGCATCGCCCCGTGCGGCGATTTGCTCTCGCTGCTGTCCGGATCCGTGACGTAGACGACCGGGCCCAGCGCCAGGCTCAGGCCGCTGTTCAGTTCGGAGTCGGTGCTGGTCTCCACGTGCACCATCACCGCCATGACCTGTTCGGAGCCGTACTTCGACCGCTGCTTCGCGATCTTGGTGACGGTGAACGACGGATCCGTCGGCGCGACAGCCGAAGAACGCGAGAAGTGCACGACCTCGCCGACCTTCTTCACCGGATTGCCCCGCGGGCCGGTCGACCCGGCGGACTGTGCCGCCTCGGGCATGGACGGCGCGGCGGACGACGCCTCCGTAGTAACGGTCACGGTGACCGTTGGCGGTGCGCTCGCCACCGCGGCATCGCCATTCCCGGAGCAGCCGGCGGAAAGCGCCGCTGCGGTCGCCACCGCGCAGAGCAGCAACGACGAACTTGGTCTCATCAAGGAACTCCCGGTCGATCAGCATGACGACGCGACCGCACCGAAGGCTTTCTTCTCGATCGCAGCACACAAGTCGCAATGACCCGATCGACCGTTACGAAAGCTGTCCGCACCAGAGCGAATCCGTCGCACCTCCGGTCGGCGGTAGCGCGCCACCCCGCTCTCCGCCACCCTGGGCAGTCGAGGACGGGAGGCCGCACGTGAAGGTCGTCATCGCCGGCGCGGGCATCGGCGGGCTGACCGCTGCCCTGCGGCTGCACCGCGAAGGCATCGAATGCGCGGTGTACGAACAGAGCACCCGCGTCGCCGAGCTCGGGGTCGGGATCAATGCCTTGCCGCACGCGGTCAAGGAGCTCGCCGCGCTCGGGTTGCTCGGTCAGCTGGACGAGATCGGGATCCGCACCCGCGAGCTGTTCTACACCCATCGGCTCGGGCAGGTGATCCTGCGCAAGCCGTGCGGGCTCGACGCCGGGTTCACGCTCCCCCAGTACTGCCTGCACCGCGGCAGGCTGCGGAACATGCTGCTGCAAGCGGTCCAGACCCGCCTCGGTCCGGAGGCGGTGCGGACCGGGCATCGGCTGACTGGGTTCGAGCAGGACGCGCAGGGCGTGCGGGTGCGTTTCGCGGAGCGGGGAAGCGGCGAAGAGGTGACCGTGGCCGGGGACGTCCTGGTGGCGGCCGACGGGATCCACTCGGCCGCGCGGTCACTCCTGTTCCCCGAGGAAGGGCCGCCGCGCTGGAACGGGGTCTTGATGTGGCGCGGCGCCACCGACTGGCCCGCGTTCGGCGGCGGCGCTTCGATGATCGTCTCCGGCGGCACCGCGGCCAAGCTGGTGATCTACCCGATCGGGCCGGGCCGGAGCGCGGGCACCCGGCTCACCAACTGGGCGGTCTGCGTTCAGACCGGGCGGCCCGGCGACCCTCCCCCGGACCGGCAGGACTGGGCCAAGCCCGGCGACCGCGCGGAGCTCGCCCGGCACGTCGGGAAGTTCCGGTGCCCGGAGGTCGACCACGCCGCGCTGGCCGAGGCCACCGAGGAGATCTTTGAGTTCCCGATGTGCGACCGGGATCCGCTGCCCGCCTGGTCGCACGGACGCGTGACGCTGCTCGGCGACGCCGCCCATCCGATGTACCCGATGGGCTCCAACGGCGCCGGCCAGGCGATTCTCGACGCGTCCAGTCTCGCCGCGCAGCTGACGCGGCACGCCGATCCCGCCGAGGCGCTGCGCGCGTACGAAGCCGACCGGCTGGCCGCCACCGGCGAGATCGTGCTGCGCAACCGCCGGGGCGGCCCGGAAAACGTCATCGACGAGGTCGAGCGGCGCGCGCCGGACGGCTTCGACCGTCTCGAGGACGTCATCGACGCGGCGACGCTCGACGCGATCGTCAGCGGCTACGCACAGGCTTCCGGGGCGTCCCAGCAGCAGGTGAACCGCACCTGAGGTCAGGCGCCCTCCACCGAACCGGGCGGCAGGAAGTCGACGTCGTGCAGCGCCGACACCCGGACCACCTCGGCCGGGTCGGTCAGGTTGTGCAGCTTGTCGAACAGCGTCGCGAGCTTCCCCGCCGGGCTCACCCAGAACAGCCCCCGGGTCATGCCCTCGCTGCGGTTGTAATAAGCGTGCGGGAGCCCCTTCGGCATCCGCACGGTGTCGCCGGGACCGGCGGTCTCCCACTGGCCGTCGAGGTAGAGCGTGAAGACGCCCTCCAGGATGTAGATGTGCTCGTCCTGGGTCGGATGGACGTGCGGCGGCACCCCGGTGCCGGGCGGATCGAGGGTCTCGAACGCGAAGCTCGATTCGCTGGCCGCCTTCATCGAGTAGGTGTGGCCGAGCACGTTCCACACCTTGTTCCGCATGCCCTCGCGGGCGGGCGTGATCCCCTTGGGCAGGGGACCTAGCACGATTTCCTCGCCGGTCATCACACCTCCTGGCCGATGGTTTCGTCCGACAGGGACTCTGCGCTATCCGGACGCCGGTGTACAGGTGCCATTCACGAGAACGCGAGAACGCCGTCCGCGAGAACCGGTGTCCCGTCTGTCGTGCGGACCTCGAAGGCGACGGCATCGCGAAGCGTCCGGCCCGCGTGGACCGACAGCGTCGTCCCGGGGAAAACCGGGTTGGTGAAGCGGCATTCGACCCCAGTGGGTTCGCCCGGGTAAACGCGGATCCGCGCGCATTCGCTGTAGACGACCGCGTTGGTCGCGCGGCCTCGAAGGACTCGATACGGACGAGTCCGGCAGCATCGGACGGCTCGCGCTTTAGCAATGGGCCGCGATCTCGTCGCCTTCGCGCGGGTGCCCGCCGCGGTACGTGAGGGGAACCCTGGGGGAATCTGATTCCGTCGGGGTTCCCCTCACGGCTTTGAACCTGAGCTGCGCGGGCGCTCAGTTGTACTCGGAGATCTCCACCCCGAACGTCCCCGGTTCCAGTGCCTCGAAGATGTGCGGCACGTCCCCCGGATAGCAGATGTAGTCCCCCGGCAGCAGCTCAACCGGGTCGTCCATGATGCCGATCCGCGCGCGGCCGGCGCACAGGACGGTGTGCTCGACCACGCCGCTCATGTGCGGATCCGACCGCCGCGGGACGCCGGGCTCGGCGCTGACCAGGTAGATGTCCCGGCGAGCCGCGGACGGGCACGCGGACAGCAGCGTGCACGCGTAGTCGGCGTGTTCGGCGAACACCGTCGGGCCCTTGCCCGCGCGGATCACCTTCACCTCCTGCCGCTCCGGTTCGACCAGCCGGGAGAACGGCACGTCCAGCGCGACGCCGAGCGCCCACAGCGTCTCCACGCTCGGGTTGCCCGCCCCCGATTCCAGCTGGGACAACGTGGATTTCGCCAGGCCGGCCCGGCGCGCGACCTCGGTCAGCGAGAGGCCGGCGCGGGCCCGCTCGCGGCGCAGGGACGCCGCGATGATCTCCAGCGGCGCACCCGTGCTCTCGTTCGGCATGTGTGTTCGCTCCATCAGTCTTCTCGTTCGCCTTGACGAACAGGCCCCGACGTGTTCAGCATAGGACACTATGCGTTCGATTTGGCGAACACTCGACCGCGGCCTCGCCCGCGACATCGGTCTCGTGTGCCTGGCCGACACCCTCGTAGGCGTGTCCTACGGCGCCATCGCGGTGGGCTCCGGCTTCCCGCTGTGGGCGCCGATGCTGCTCTCCCTGCTGGTTTTCGCCGGCGCGTCGCAGTTCATGTTCGTCGGCATCGTCGCCTCGGGCGGCAATCCGCTCGCCGCGGTGGCCGCGGGACTGCTGGTGAACGCGCGGCACGTGCCGTTCGGCTTCGCGGTCGGCGACGCGCTCGGGCGCGGGCTGCTCGGACGGCTGGCCGGAAGCCACCTGATGATCGACGAATCGGTGGCGTTCGCGCTGACCCAGCGCGACGCGGCCCGGCGGCGGGCGGCGTACTGGGCGTGCGGCGCCGGGCTCTTCGTGTGCTGGAACCTCGGGGTCGTCGTGGGCGCGTTCGCCGGGTCCGCGATCAGCGACACCGACGCGTTCGGCCTGGACGCCGCCTTCCCGGCGGTGCTGCTGGCGCTGGTGCTGCCATCGCTGAAGGACCGGGCGTCGCGGCTGCCGGTGCTGATCGGCGTGGTGGTCGCGCTCGCGGCCACTCCCCTGCTCCCGGCGGGCCTGCCGGTGCTGCTGGCGCTGGTCGGAGTGGTCGCGGGCGCCGCCGCGAAGGAGCCGAAGTCCCTGGAAGGAGCGCACTGATGGACGGCGCGGAACTGATCATCGCGACGCTCGTGCTGGCGGCCGGGACGTTCGCGTTCCGGCTCGCCGGGCCGCTGCTGCGCACGAAAGTGCGATTGTCCCCGAGGGCCGAACGGCTGATGACGCTGTCGGCGGTGGTGCTGCTCGCCGCGCTGGTCGCGACCAGTGCGCTGACCGAGGGGCACGAATTCGCCGGAATCGCCCGGCCCGCCGGCGTGCTGGTGGGCGGGGTGCTCGCGTGGCGGAAGGCCCCGTTCGTGGTGGTCGTGATCGCAGCGGCGGCGACGGCGGCGCTGCTCCGGCTCGCCGGGGTGCCGTAACCGTTCCCGGAACAATTGCGCAGCGAATTCCCGGCGGAATTTTCCGCGCTCAATCTTCCGGCGGGAAAATACCGATCAGGCGCGGGAGACGAATGCTCGTCCCCCGCGCCTGATCGGCGGGGAAATCAGTTTCGGTTCATCGAACGGAAACAGCCCGCGAACCGGTCGTGCCGACCGCGCCGCACGTCGGTTCGTCCGGCTGGGCCGACACGCTCACCGCGTCCCACGCCGCCTTCACCGAGTTGAATTCGGTGCAGCCGTTGGGGAACAGGTTCTTCGCCGCGGTCAGCGTCCAGGTGCGGTAGCTCTGGTAGGAGCTGCCGCTGGTCTTGAGCAGCATCGCGTTGTAGAAGATCTGCACCGCGGTCTTCACGCCGAGCCCGGTGACCGTCGAGTTGTTGCAGGTCGGGCTGGTCGGCTGGCCGTTGGTCGGGTTCGACCCCTCGGCGAGGAGGTAGAACCAGTGGTTGCCGGGGCCGGCCGCGGCATGCACCTCGGTGCCGGGAATCGAGCTGTCGTAGCAGTTCGCGTGGCCGAGCTGGGACGGGTCGTACATGTTGCGGATCGGCCCGCTGCCGACGAGGTTCACCTGGTTGCCGACAAGGAAGTCCGGGACCGCGTACGGCGCGGGCTCGTTCGCGAACCACTCCGACGAGGCGCCGAAGACGTCCGCGACGAATTCCTGGGTGCCGCTGCCGGACATGCTGCCCGGGGTGTGGTCGTCGATGCCGTGGCCGAACTCGTGCCCGATCACGTCGAGCGAGCCGATCCACTGGCCCGCGGTGTTGTTCCCGACCTGGACCTGGGTGCCGTCGTAGTAGGCGTTCTGCTCGTTGAGGCCGACGCGGATCGGCCAGGCGCCGCCGTTGCCGTCGAAGCTGTTGCGGCCCAGCCATTGCGACAGCATCTTGTTCTCTTGCTGGATGCCGTACAGCGCGTCGGCGCAGCCGGTTTCCCGGTCGGTCTCGTCGCCGTTGCCCCAGCTGTCCGTCGACTTGGTGAAGGTCTGCTGGGTGTCCGCGTCCTGGCAGCTGAGGTTCGCGATGTTCGGGTCGGTCATCGAGTATCCGCCCGCGCCGTCCGAGGACGTGTCGAGGTGCAGCGGCTCCGGGCCGTTCCACACGCCCTGCGCGTCGCCGTACGCCACGTGTTCCTGCGTGTGCAGAACCTTTCCGGTCATCGCGTCGACGACGACGTCCAGCTTGCTCGGCCCTTCCGCGTTCCGCCCGGTCACCCGGGTCGTCCAGGCGAGTTTCGGGCTGCCCAAGGCATAAGTGGCGAGCGTCGCGGGCTGCACGCTGTCCACTGTGGGCACTTGAGTGCGGGCGATCGCTTCGGCCTGCTTGGCGGTCAGCTTCGGCGACGTGCTGGGCAGGTCGATCGCGGCGGTCTGCGCGACCGAGGTGGCGAGCACCTGCCCGGCCGAGTTCGTGGCCACGACGAAGTCGCCGCCGATCACCGGGAGACCCTTGTACGAGCGGTCGTACGGCACGTATTTCAGGCCGTTGACCGACGAGATCACCTTGTGCTGCTGGAAAACGTCGTCCTTGCCGGCGTGCAGCGCGGCGGGCCGGGAGGCGACCAGCGCCTGCGCGGCGGTGGCCGCCATGGCTTCGGCGGCCTGCGGACTCTGCGGTTCGAGCGGTTGCGCGTGTGCTGCGGTGGCCGTGGTGACGGCCCCGGCCAGCACCCCGGCTGCGAGCAGCACGAGCGGTCGGCGCGATTTCATCGGCGGTGTTCTCCTCCGGACAGGCCGGATCAGGCCCGGGGGTGGGGGCCGGATTCGGAAGTGGAATGGGATCGAACCCCGCCAAGAGTCGGGTTTTTTCCCACTCCGGACAACCGACGAAGGTCGTTAATTTATCAACTTCGGCGCATGGGTCCCCATTTCCGGTGCCCGCTTTCCGGAAATTCCGCGTTCCGCCCAAGAATCGCCACTCGCCCACCCCGGCAGCAGTCCGGCGTTCCGGATGAATCCGGCGGCAATGAGCCGGTGAATCCTTTGTAGACAGTACGCTTTCCGCTGTCCACAGTGGACTCGACCGGACTGGCGCGCCCGCATCCCGCGGTCAGCGAACGGCTGGTCCCGGGCCGTTCGCCTTGCTTCCCGGCGGGTCGCGGGTGTGTGATCGGAGACACAGTTCTTCCATCCGCCGTCGCTGAGGAGGCCGTCATGGCCGACAAGCAGAACAGGAGTGCCGACCCCGGGGCCGCCGTCGCTGTGGACGACCCCGCCAAGGTGCGCAACGTCGTCCTCGTCGGGCCTTCCGGTTCCGGGAAGACCACGCTCACCGAGGCACTGCTCGCCGCGTCCGGCACGGTGCCGCGCGCCGGTTCGGTCGTCGAGGGCACCACGGTGTGCGACCACGACCCCGCCGCGGTGCGCCAGCAGCGCTCGGTCGGGCTTTCCGTCGCCCCGGTGCTGCACGCCGGGCACAAAATCAACCTCATCGACACCCCGGGGTACGCCGATTTCGTGGGCGAGCTGCGCGCCGGGCTGCGCGCCGCGGACGCCGCGCTGTTCGTCGTCTGCGCCGCCGAGGGCGTGGACGCCGCCACCGTCGCGGTGTGGGAGGAATGCGCGTCGGTGGGCATGCCGCGCGCCGTCGTCGTGTCCCGGCTCGACCACCACCGCGCCGACCCGCTCGCCGAGATCGCCGCCTGCCAAGCCGCCTTCGGCGCGGGCGTGCTGCCGCTGTACCTTCCGGCGCCGGACGGCCTGGTCGGCCTCGTCACCCAGCGCCGCTACGACTATTCCGCCGGCTACCCGCCGCGCGTGGGCGAGCCGGACCCGGCCGTGGCCGAGGAGTTCGCCGAAGCCCGCAACGAGCTGATCGAGGGCATCATCGCCGAGAGCGAGGACGAGACCCTCATGGACCGCTACCTCGGCGGCGAGGAGATCGCCGAGGACGTGCTGATCGCCGACCTCGAGACGGCCGTCGCGCGCGGTTCGTTCCACCCGGTCATCCCGGTGTGCGCGACCAGCGGGGTCGGGCTCGCCGAGGTGCTCGACGGCATCGTGCGCGCCTTCCCCTCGCCGCTGGAGCACACCCCGCCCGGCGTGACCAGCCCCGACGGCGCCGAGCACGCCGCGCTGTCCGCCGATCCGGACGGGCCGCTCGCCGCCGAGGTCGTGCGCACCGCGGTCGACTCGTACGTGGGACGGGTTTCGCTCGTCCGGGTGTTTTCCGGGACGCTGCGGCCGGAGCACCCGGTGCACGTCTCCGGCCACGGCCTCGCCGAACGCGGCCACGAAGACCACGACGCCGACGAACGCGTCGCCCACCTCTACTCGCCGCTCGGCGCGAACCTGCGCGAGGTGCCGTTCTGCGTCGCGGGCGATCTGTGCGCGCTCACCAAAGTGGGGTCCGCCGAAACCGGCGACACGGTGTCGTCGCCGGACGATCCGCTGCTGATCAAACCGTGGCGGATGCCCGAACCGCTGCTGCCGGTCGCCGTCGTCGCGAAGTCCCGCAGCGACGAGGACACGTTGTCCCGCAACCTTTCCCGGCTCGTCGCGGGCGATCCGACCCTGCGCCTGGAACGGAACGCGGAAACCGGGCAGCTCGTGCTGTGGTGCATGGGCGAGGCGCACGCGGAGGTGGTCCTGTCGCGGCTGCGCGCGGGCGGCGCGGACGTCGGCACCGAGCCGGTGCGGATCAGCCTGCGCGCCACGTTCGCGAAACCGGCGCGAGGCCACGGACGGCACGTGAAGCAGTCCGGCGGGCACGGGCAGTTCGCGGTGTGCGACATCGAAGTCGAGCCGCTGCCGCGCGGCGGCGGATTCGAGTTCGTGGACAAGGTGGTCGGCGGCGCGGTGCCGCACCAGTTCATCCCGAGCGTCGAGAAGGGCGTGCGCGCGCAGCTGCAACGCGGCGTCCAGGACGGCTATCCGGTGGTGGACGTGCGCGTGACGCTGACCGACGGGAAGGCGCACAGCGTCGACTCGTCGGACGCGGCGTTCCAGACCGCGGGCGCGCTCGCCCTGCGGGAAGCGGCGGCGGCCAGCCGGATCTCGCTGCTGGAACCGCTGGACACGGTCGAGGTGAGCCTGCCGGACGAACACCTGGGCACGGTGCTGGGCGACCTGTCCTCCCGCCGTGGCCGCGTGCTGGGCACGGAATCCGGCGAAGGCGGGCACACCGTCGTGCACGCCGAGGTGCCCGCGGCGGAACTGCTGCGGTACGCGGTGGATCTGCGCTCGCTGACCTCGGGAACGGCCACGTTCACCCGGCGGCACGCCCGGTTCGAGCCGATGCCGCAGGGGGCGGCGGTACCGACCTGAGCGCGTCTCGTGCGTGTTGATGCCGGTTAGAACCGGCACCGCCGCTCACGACCTGCCACGAGGCAAGCGCCCCAATGCCACATTGGGTGCATGGGACGCACCCAATGTGGCATTGGGGCGCATCGCCGCTCGCGAGTCAGAACTCGAAGCCGCCCGGCCGCCCGTTGCGGTCCGCCACCAATCCGGCCAGCGTCGCGATCGCGATTTCCGCCGGGGTGCGCGAGCCGATGTTCAGCCCGACCGGCCGGTGCACCCGCGCGATGTCCGGTTCCGCCACGCCCAGTGCGCGCAGGGCTTCCACGTGCGGTCCCGGATGCCGCGGGTTGCCCAGCACGCCCACCCACCGCGTCGGCGTCGCCAGTGCGGCTTGCAGGACTGTTCCGAGTTCCGGGCGGTGGTGGTCGGTCACGACGACGTCCGCGTCCGCTCCCGGAGACGGCGCGGTGGTGCGGACTTCGACGCCTTCCGGGACATCGCTGGCCCGCGCCTCGTCCGGCTCGAACAGCACGGCGTGGTAGCCCAGGTCGGCCGCGTAGCGCAGCAGGTACCGGGCCACCGGCGAGGCGAACACGGCCACCAGGGTCCGTTCGGCGGGCGGTTCTTCGACCTCGCCGTGTGCGACGGCGCAGGCATCGGGTTCGGTCGTCATGCGCCTCAGTCTGCCTCAGAGGTCCGGCTCGGCGAATTCGAAGTACTCCGGCAGCGGCGCGGTCCCGGCGAGCTTGAAGTACCGCACCTTCCGCCGCCGCCGCAGCGCCAGCGTGTCCCGCACCGCGTCGTTGTGCACGCGGCGGGCGATGACGACGCGGTGTTCGGCGTCGGTCAGTTCCTCGGCGAGCACGACCGGCAGCCGGGACCGGTCGATCGGGGCCAGGACCAGCGTCAGTTCGTTCTCCGCGGCCTCGCGGTCCGGCCGCGCGGCAGCTTCGGCGCGAGCGGCTGCAGCGTGCAGTTCAGCACCGTCGTGCAGGACCGCGGCGACGGCTCGGGCAACCACGGCTCGGCGCGCGAGAGCGGCTTCCAGAGCGGCCCAGCCCGCGTCGGTCCGGACGTGCAGGCGGTCGAGCCGGTTCGCAGTCGCGACCAGGAACAGCCCGCCGAGCACCACGATCGCGGCCGCCGCCACGAGCAGCCACACCAGCACCGTCACGCGAGCTCCCGCTCCCCCGCCGCGACCAGCCGGGGATCCGCCGCGATGGCCGTCTCGTACACCCGCAGCACCTGCGTGACCACGACCCCCCAGTCGTACGCGGTCACCCGCTCTCCTGCCGCGGCGGCGAGCGACGCGCGGTGCGCCGGGTCGCCCAGGAGTTCGCGCAGGCCGTCGGCCAGGGAGACCGGGTCGCCGGTCGTGGTGAGCATTCCGGCGCGGCCGTCGTCGAGGACGCGGCGGAACGAGTCGAGGCCGCTCGCCAGCACCGCGGTTCCCGCCGCCATCGCCTCGGTGAGGATCATCCCGAAGCTTTCGCCGCCGGTGTTGGGTGCGCAGTAGACGTCCACGCTGCGCAGCGCACGCGCCTTCGTCTCGTCGTCGACCTGGCCCAGCAGCTCGATGTGCGGCCACAGCTGCGGCCCGGCCATCCGCCGCAACTGCTCCGGCTCGCCGCGGCCGACCACGAGCAGCCGCAGGTCCTCGAACTCCGGCAGCAGCCGCCGCGCGGCCTCCAGCAGCACGTCCATGCCCTTGCGCGGTTCGGTGAACCGGCCGACGAACCCGATCGTCCCGCCCGCCCGCGGGTAGCCGTCCAGCGGCAGCGCGCGGGAAAAGAAGTCGACGTCCACGCCGTTCGGGATCTCGACCGCGTCGCCGCCCGCGTGCTCCACCTGCACCCGCCGGGCCAGCGCGGACACCGCGATCCGCGCGGTGATCTTCTCCAGCAGCGGACGCAGCACCGGCTGGAACGCCGCCAGCGTCCGCGAGCGCGTCGTCGCGGTGTGGAAGGTGGCCACGATCGGCCCGTCCGCGACCTTCAGCGCCAGCAGCGACAGGCTCGGCGCGGCCGGTTCGTGCAGGTGCAGCACGTCGAAGCCGTTGTCCCGGATCCAGCGCCGCACCCGGGCGTAGGAAACCGGCCCGAACTGCAGCCGCGCGACCGAGCCGTTGTACGGGATCCCCAGCGCCTTGCCCGCCGGGTGCACGAAATCCGGCAGCTGCGCGTCCTCGTCCGCCGGGGCCAGCACCGACACCCGGTGCCCGCGTTCGAGCAGCGCCTTCGCCAGGTCGATCACGTGTCCCTGGACCCCGCCCGGAACGTCGAACGAGTACGGGCACACGATCCCGATCTTCAACCCGCGCGCCACCCGGGTCAGCTCGCTTCTTCCAGCGCCGTCGCCGCCGCGTCGGCGGGCCAGAACGGCTGCAGCATGTGCCAGTCGGCCGGATGCGCGGCGATGTCGCCGGCGAACACGTCGGCCAGCGCCTGTGTCGCGGCGGGCACCTCGGCCCGCGCGGTGACGCGGATGCGCGGGTGGATCCGGATCTCCCAGCCGTCCTCGGTGAACCAGCAGCCGGTCGGCAGCAGCGCCGCGCCGGTGGTGGCCGCGAGCCGCGCCGGGCCGGGCGGCAGGTGGGTCTGCTCGCCGAAAAACCGCACCGGGATCCCGGACGACGTCAGGTCCCGGTCCCCCAGCAGGACCACCACCTTGTTCTCGCGCAGCCGCCGCAGCAGCAGCCGCATCGCCGCGCTGTCGCCGGTCAGCGGCACGATCTCGAAGCCGAGCGACTCCCGGAACGACACGAACCGGCGGTACAGCGATTCGGGCTTGAGCCGTTCCGCGACTGTGGTGAAGGTGCCCGCGTAACTCGCGAGCCAGACTCCGGCGATGTCCCAGTTCCCGCTGTGGGGCAGCGTCATCACCGCGCCGTTGCCCTCGGCGAGCGCGGCGTCGATGTTCTCCGCGCCGGTCACCGTCACCTGCTTCGCGACCGCCGCGTGGTCCATCGCCGGGAGCCGGAAGGTCTCGAACCAGTACCGCGCGTACGACCGCATCGCGCGCCGCACCAGCTCGTCCAGCTCCGCTTCGCCTGCCTGCGGCACGACGCGCGCGAGGTTGGCGCGCAGCTGCCGCACTCCCCCGCCGCCGCGCCGCGCGGCCATGTCGGCGCCGAAGGCGAAGGTCGCCGACCCGAACGACTTCGGCACCCGCCGGACGAACCGCCAGCCCGTCGCGTAGCCGAACTCGCTGAGCCGCTGGGACAGTGTGCTCACGGTTGCGCCCCGCCTGCCGATGAGTCGGCCTGTTTCGCCGCGGCCGCCCGCGCCGCGCTCGCCACCGCCGCGGCCCGCTGCAGCAGCGTGACCACCGACAGCACGGCGAGCAGCCACAGCGTGATCTCGACGGTGTAGGGCACGCCCAAGCCGTGCAGCCCGGTGCCGACGAGGGCGATGATGAGCCGCTCCGCGCGTTCCACCAGCCCGCCGTCGGCTTCGAGGCCGGACGCTTCGGCGCGCGCCTTCACGTAGGAAATGACCTGGGCCAGCACGAGGCAGATCAGCGCGGCGGCCGCGGCCCGGTTGTTGTGGTCCTGGACGAAGCACCACCACGCGATCGCGGCGAACAGCGCGCCGTCGACCAGCCGGTCGCACGTCGCGTCGAGCACCGCGCCGAAGGGCGTGCCGTACCCGCGGGCGCGGGCCATCGCGCCGTCGAGCAGGTCGAGCATGGCGAAGCCCCACACGGTGAACGTGCCCCACAGCAGCATCCCCTGCGGGAAGAACGCCAGCGCGCACGCGACGGCGCCCGCGGTGCCGAGCACGGTCATCGCGTTCGGGGTCAGTCCGGCGCGGACCAGGGCGGCGCCGATCGGGTCCGTCACACGGGAGACCGAGGCACGGGCGAAAATGTTGAGCATCTTCCTCGTCTGTGCACCTGATTCGGGGGCGGGTGGGCGACGAAAGCCTATCGACCCCGCTGTCCGAACCGGACCCGCCCGCCCGCGACCCGCCGGAACGTCAGCCGGATTTCGGCAGTTCGGCGAGCGGCGCGGCCAATTCAGCCGCCTCCTCGGCCTCCCGGACGGCCTGGCACTTGGGCCGCAGCCCGGCCAGGATCGCCTCGGAAATCTCGCCGAGCTGGCGCACCTGCTCGGCGCTCAGCTGGTCGAACAGCGTCTCCCGGACCGCCTCGACGTGCCCGGGCGCGGCCTCCTCCAGCGCGGCGAACCCGGAGTCGGTGAGCACCGCCCACGACCCTCGCTTGTCCGTGGGGCACGACTCGCGCTGGACCCAGCCCTTCGCCTCCAGCCGCGCCACCGCGTGCGACAGCCTGCTGCGCGACGAACCGCGCACCGACGCGAGTTCGCTCATCCGCAGCCGCCGTCCCTCCGCTTCGGACAGCGCGACGAGCACCTCGTAGTACGTGTGCGGCATGCCCGACTCGTGCTGCAGCTGTCCTTCGAGGTGGGCGTGCAGCAGCGAACTGGCCTGGGCGTAGGCGCGCCAGACCCGCTGCTCTTCGTCGGTCAGCCAGCGTGGTTCGGACATATCGTCATCATACGCTGGTTGAGCACTCAATTACCGCCGCGCTACGGGCCTCACCACGCGCCCGCGAGCAGGTCGCGGGTTTCGCCGAGCAGCTGCGGCAGCACCTTCGTGTGCCCGATCACCGGCATGAAGTTCGCGTCGCCGCCCCAGCGCGGCACCAGGTGCTGGTGCAGGTGCGCGGCGATGCCCGCCCCGGCGATCACGCCCTGGTTCATCCCGATGTTGAACCCGTGCGCCGCCGAGACCGCCCGGATGACGCCCATCGCGTGCTGGGTGAACTCGGCCAGCTCGCGCGTCTCCTCGGGCGTCAGGTCCGGGTAGTCCGCGACGTGCCGGTACGGGACCACCATCAGGTGCCCCGGGTTGTACGGGTACAGGTTCAGCACCGCGAACACGGTTTCGCCTCGCGCGACGATCAGCGCGCGCTTGTCGTCGCCGAGACCGGGCAGACGGCAGAACGGGCAGCCGTCGGACTCCTCGCCCTCGGGCTTGTCCTGGCCGCGGATGTAGGCCATCCGGTGCGGGGTCCACAGCCGCTGCAGCGCGTCCGGGACCCCGACCCCGTCCTGTTCGACGAGTTCCGGCTCGGTCACTTCAGGATCTTCTCCACGGCCTCGGCCGACGGCGACGCGTTCTCCCGGCGCTCGACCCATTCGGCGATCGCGTCGACCGCCTGGTCCACCGGGATCCCGTTGATCTGGCCGCCGTCGCGGAACCGGAACGACACCGCGCCCGCCTCCGCGTCCTTCGCGCCGGCCAGCAGCAGGAACGGCACCTTCTGCGTGGTGTGCGTGCGGATCTTCTTCTGCATCCGGTCGTCGCTCGCGTCGACCTCGACGCGGATCCCCTTGGCGCGCAACGCCTTCTCCACGCCGCGCAGGTACTCGACCTGGTCGGCGGTGATCGGGATGGCGACCGTCTGCACCGGCGACAGCCACGCTGGGAACGCGCCCGCGTAGTGCTCGGTCAGCACGCCGAAGAACCGCTCGATCGAGCCGAACAGCGCGCGGTGGATCATGATCGGCCGCTGGCGGCTGCCGTCGGACGCGGTGTACTCGAGGCCGAACCGCTTGTTCTGGTTGAAGTCGAGCTGGATGGTCGACATCTGCCAGGTGCGGCCGATGGCGTCCTTCGCCTGCACCGAGATCTTCGGGCCGTAGAAGGCCGCGCCGCCCGGGTCCGGCACCAGTTCGAGGCCGGAGTCGACGGCGGCCTGGCGCAGCGTCTCGGTGGCCTCCTCCCACTCCCAGTCCTCGCCGATGAACTTGTCCGAGTCGCCCCGGGTGGACAGTTCGAGGTAGAAGTCGGACAGGCCGTAGTCGGCCAGCAGGTCCAGCACGAACTTGAGCAGCGACCGCAGTTCGGACGGCATCTGCTCCTTGGTGCAGTAGATGTGCGAATCGTCCATCGTCAGGCCGCGCACGCGGGTGAGGCCGTGCACGACGCCGGACTTCTCGTAGCGGTAGACGGTGCCGAATTCGAACAGCCGCAGCGGCAGTTCGCGGTAGGACCGCCCGCGCGAGCGGAAGATCAGGTTGTGCATCGGGCAGTTCATGGCCTTGAGGTAGTAGTCCTCTTCCTCGAACTGCACCGGCGGGAACATGGTGTCCGCGTAGTACGGGAGGTGCCCGGAGGTGTGGAACAGGTCGCCCTTGGAGATGTGCGGCGTGTTCACGAACTCGTAGCCGGCCTCCTCGTGGCGGCGGCGCGAGTAGTTCTCCAGTTCGCGGCGGATGATGCCGCCCTTGGGGTGGAACACCGGCAGGCCGGAGCCGATCTCCTCGGGGAAGGAGAACAGGTCCAGCTCCGCGCCGAGCTTGCGGTGGTCGCGGCGCTCCGCCTCGGCGATGCGCTCGAGGTGGGCGTCCTGCGCCTCGGCCGATTCCCACGCGGTGCCGTAGATCCGTTGCAGCTGCGGGTTTTTCTCGTTGCCGCGCCAGTACGCGGCGGCCACCCGGGTGAGCTTGAAGGCCGGGATGAACTTGGTGGTGGGCACGTGCGGGCCGCGGCAGAGGTCGCTCCACACGCGCTCCTTGGTGCGCGGGTCGAGGTTGTCGTAGATGGTCAGCTCGCCAGAGGAGGAACTGTCCACCTCCATGACCTCGCTGGTGTCCACAGCGTCCACATCGGACTTGAGGTCCACCAGCTCGAGCTTGAACGGCTCGTTCGCCAGTTCCTCTTTGGCCTCGTCGGCGGAGGCGAACACGCGGCGCGAGAACTGCTGCGCGCCCTTGACGATCTGCTTCATCCGCTTCTCGAGCTTCTGCAGATCCTCGGGCGTGAACGGCTTTTCGACGGCGAAGTCGTAGTAGAAGCCGTCGCGCACCGGCGGGCCGATGCCGAGCTTGGCGTCCGGGAATTCCTGCTGCACGGCCTGGGCGAGCACGTGCGCGGCGGAGTGCCGGATCACGCTGCGGCCGTCCTCGGTGTTCGCCGCGACGGCCTCGACCTGGGCTTCGGCTTCCGGCGCCCACGCGAGGTCGCGCAGCTTCCCATCGGCGTCGCGGACGACGACGATCGTGTCCGGGCCCTTGGTGGGCAGCCCGGCTTCGCGCACCGCGGCGCCCGCCGTAGTGCCCGCCGGCACCACCACGCGCGGGGCGGGTACGGCGGCAGCTGACGACGGTTGGGACACGATCGGACTCCTTTGGGAGATGTGACTGAAACGGCTTCCGCTGATGCTAGCCGTCGGCGGGTTCGCCGATTCGACCGCCGTCAGCCAACACTGCCCCCGGACGCCGAAAGGCCGCCCCGGGCGTGCGGGGCGGCCTCCCGGCGGCGCGGGAAGGATCAGAGAGTGTCGACGACCTGGTCGAAGTCGAGCCGCGGCAGGCGGTCGAACCACGGGTTCTCGCCCGGCTTGCCGATGTTCACCGCGACGAGCGAACGCCAGTTGTTGCCGGAGAAGAACTCCTTGTCGACGCCCGCGGCGTCGAAGCCGGTCATCGGGCCCGCGGCCAGCCCGGCGGCGCGCACGCCGATGATGAAGTAGCCGACCTGCAGCAGCGAGTTCAGCTTGGAGAACTCGACGCGGCCGGACTCCTCGGCGAACATGTCCTTCACCCCGGGGTTGTGCGGGAAGGTCTGCGGGATGTTCTCGTGGAAGTCGACGTCCGCGGCGAGGATCACGGTCAGCGGCGCGGCCTCGGTCTTCGCGCGGTTGCCCTCGGCCATGTGCGGCAGCAGGCGCTGCTTGGCCTCGTCGCTGCGGATCACCAGCGCGCGCAGCGGCTGGGTGTTCATCGAGGTCGGGGCCCACTTGACGAGGTCGTAGATCGCGCGGACCTGCTCGTCGGTCACCGGCTCCGAGCTGAAGCTGTTGGCCGTGCGCGCCTCGCGGAACAGCAGGTCCTGCACCTCGGCGGGCACCTGCAGCTGCTGGGACTCTGCGAAAGTAGTCATCGGTTCGGCGTTCCTTCCGTGCTGTCGCCTACGCACGGCACCAACATGGTTGAACGCTTGACTATTTCGCTCACGGCCCGGTTGTGACTCAGCGCACAGGAAGGCCGCCGGCCCGTTACGGGGCCGGCGGCCGCGGAAGGAACGATCTTCGCAGGTCAGTAGGCGCCCTGCCCGGCGAGGACCGCGCGGAAGGTCTTCCAGAGGATCACCAGGTCCAGTGCCAGCGACCAGTCCTCGACGTAGCGCAGGTCGAGCCGGATGCTCTCGTCCCAGGAAAGGTCGCTGCGCCCGCTCACCTGCCACAGCCCGGTCAGCCCCGGCTTCACCAGCAGCCTGCGGCGCGCGGCCGGAGCGTACGTCGCCGTCTCCTCCGGCAGCGGCGGCCGGGGCCCGACCAGCGACATCCGCCCGGAGACGACGTTGAACAGCTGCGGCAGCTCGTCGAGCGAGTACCGGCGCAGCAGCCCGCCGACCTTGGTGACCCGCGGGTCCTTCTTCATTTTGAAAAGCGGCCCTGCGCCTTCGTTCGCGTTCTCCAGGTCGCGCCGGATGAGGTGCGCGTTCACGACCATGGTGCGGAATTTGAGCATGGTGAACGCTTCGCCGTCCTTGCCGATGCGCCGCTGCCGGTAGACCACCGGACCGCGGTCGCCCGCCTTCACCGCCACCGCGATCGCCAGCAGCACCGGGGAGAACAGCGCCAGCAGCAAGGTCGCGCCGCAGCGGTCGACGACCTCTTTGACCAACCGGCGCCCGCCGGTGAACGCGGGCGCGGTCACCCGAAGCAGCGGCATGCCCAGGACTCCGCTGACGTTCAGCCGCGGCCCGGCGACCTCCATCAGCACCGGCGCGACGACCATTTCCGACGAGGTGCCTTCGAGATCCCAGGCGAGCCGCTGCAGCCGCTCGGGATTCCAGTACTGGTCGGCTGTGATGGCGACGACCCGGTACCCGCCGCGGCGCACGTGCCGGGACAGCTCCTCCAGCCGCCCGACGACCGGAACCCCGTCGATCTCCCCGTGCCCGGTGGACGTGCAGACCGCCTCGACCCGCCATCCGACGTGCGCTTCGGTCCGCGTCCGCTTGATCAGGTCCGCGACCGTTTCCGCGCTGCCCGCCGCCATGACCGGCAGCAGGCACAGCCCGCGCCGCCGTCTCCGGTGCAAGATCTGGCGGAGCACGTATCGCTGGGGAAACAGCACTAAGGCGACAGCGGGGACTACGAAAAACACCCAGGGCTGCACTTCGAGCGCGCCGAACAGCAGTCCGCCGAACGCGACCAAGACCGCCGCAGTGATCAGCGCCCGACCCAGCGTGCGGTACTCCTCGGGACCCTCCCCCAGCACCCGGGCACTCCAGGCCCGGCTGGCCGGAAGGGCGCAGAGGATCGCGAACGCGGTGCCGAACGCGTGCATGTCGTGCGGCGCCAGCCGGTCGATGACGAAGGCGCTGATCGCGATCACCACGCACGCCGCGACGAGATCCGACACGATGACCGTCCGGCGGTAGCGTTTCTCCCACTCCGCGGCGTGCGTTTTCGGCGGATCGCCTTCTTCCGGCGAGGACGCCGGGACGGGATCGAGCCGGTCTTCCGCGGCGGGATCCACGCGGTCCTCGGCGGCGGGGTCGAGCCGGTGCTTGCCGACAGGCTCCAGCCGGTGCTCGGCGGCGGAGTCGAGCCGGTCTTCCGCGACCCGGCCGGGCGGCGGCACCGCCACGTCGACCGGCGGCGCGGGAACCGCCCTGAGGTCGACCCGCGGCAGCCCGACGCTGTCCGCGGGCCATGACCGCACCGGTTCTTCCATCAGTCCTCCCGCGCTGCGCAAGCTCCCCGGACCTGATCGCCACCGGCACGCTGAGTCAGGGCCG
Organism: Amycolatopsis sp. Poz14; assembly: GCF_006704225.1. Classification (NCBI taxonomy): domain Bacteria; kingdom Bacillati; phylum Actinomycetota; class Actinomycetes; order Pseudonocardiales; family Pseudonocardiaceae; genus Amycolatopsis; species Amycolatopsis sp. Poz14. The sequence continues at coordinate 4,881,475 of NZ_JACLHD010000001.1, read as the reverse complement.
ATGATCACAACCGGTGATCACGAGACGGTCCGGCTCCACGTCGCCGAAGGTGTGACACTCGCCAAGGTATCGGGTGGTCAGCGAGCGGTGTTACAGAGATTTTCCAGCCACGGCCTGCGAGTCTTTCCCGTCAGGAAGCACCGGGAAGATAACGGGGATGTCACGATGGGTCACGCTCACCCGGCAACGGAAATTACCCGCTGTAGTCAAGTTTCCCACTACCTACACCGAACGGCCCAGCGAGCCCGCAGCCAAATCAGCTCCCCCGCGCGGGTCATCACCCGAGCATGCGCCCGGCCCCAACCGCCGTTCGGGCACAAGCTCTCCGCCGACCCGCCGATTTCCCTTGCCCGCAGCACAATCCGCTCCGGAATGCGGAGGGCCGCCCGGTTTGCGGCCATTCGGCTGGTCTGAACCATCCGAGGAGGCCCTCCACCTGCCGGGCCGGGCGTCCGCCGCACATTTTTCGCGGACTGCCGCCGTGTTCTCACCGCGATCAAGTCCACACTGGACACCCGGCCGAGTCCTGGCTCACTCCCTCCGAATCGGAGAGCGCCCCCTCCCAGAATGAAGCTGCCTCGGCTCAGGCAGTCGGCGGAGCGGCAGCCGTGGCATTGAGCGCAGTCACCACCGCTTGCTCCTCGAACTCGAAGTGCGCCTCCAACTCACCGGCGAGCCGCTCCAACTCCGCACGCAGCCGCACCGGGTCGGATTCACCGGGGACGAAGCTCTCGACCAGTTCCCGGATCGAGTCCTGCAGGCGCGCCACCACCTGGTGCTGCTCGGCGAGCTGCGCGATCACCGGCGCGAGCGCGGGGAACTGCTCGGCCAGCGCAGGGAAAACCACGGAGTCCTCGCCGACGTGATGCCTGCGCAGCGCGGTGCAGAAGCTGAGGCAGTGGGTCCGCATCTCCTGCGCCAGGTCCGGTTCCGGCCGGACGATCGCCGTCGCGCGGCCGTTGGCCAGGTCGTCCGCCTGCTCGCGCAACGCCCGCAACTCCGCGCGAAACCATTGGTGCACTTCGACGAGCCAATCGCCCATTCCTTTGACGCGCTCGTCGATCCGATGCACAACAACCGCCGGAATTTCCCGGGTCGTCTTCGCCTGGTAATCGCCGTAACCCGGAGCCTGCGCGATTACCTGCGCGAAAAGCTTCTCGTACGCGGCACCTTGCGGAATGGCCGCCATCGCCTGGTAGGTCTCGCCGCCCACCTCGACGGTCACCAGCGGGTTCCGGCGGATGTTGTGGTACCAGCCGGGATGGCGGTCCGCGCCGTTCGCCGAGGCTACGACCACTCCGTTTCCCTCGATCTCCAGGTAGCCGAGGAGCACCTCTCGGGGCAGGCCGGTCCGCGCGCCGGTCGTCGTCAGCACCGCCAGCGACCAGCCTTCGAACATGCCGCCGAGGGCACCGCGATTCGCCCGGAACTCGGCGATCAGCCGGCGGTGAAAATCGTTGCTCACACAATTCCTTTCGGGTTTTCGGAAAGGAGGAGTCGAGCACAGAAAAGGGCACGCGAAAAGACCCCGCAGGCACAAGGCATGGCGCAGCGATCCGGTCGACGGATCCGCGGAACTGCGAGAGACGGAGAGCCCGATCTCTGTGCTGGCTGGTTAGCCGCTACCTCCATGCGTAGGCCCATACGGGGCGCACGGCTAAATTAGCACAGCTTCCGAACCTCGTGCGGCGAAGGCCGAATCCTTTCGCCGGGCCGGTCGCTCTTATGGACGTGCGGCCACGAGGCCGGCACGACGAAGGAGGCTCGATGACCCTGATCATTGTCGCGGCGGCAGTCGTGGCGGTCCTGGTGTGCAGTTGCGTGGTTTCCTGCGAGCGCGCGGAAGGTCGAAGCGTGGCTGAGCCCTGGCCGGCAGAGCAGCTCGTGGCGGCGGCGCAGCGCGGCGACGAGGCGTCGATCGCCGTGCTGGTGTCCGGCGCGTACCCGCACGTGCGGCGGTTCGCGTTCTCGTTGTGCGCGAGCAGCCAGGACGCCGAGGACGCGGCGCAGGAGGCGATGATCGTCCTGTTCCGCAAGATCGGAACGCTGCGGGCGACGGCCGCGCTCGCGTCGTGGATGTTCCGGATCGTGCGCAACGAATGCCTGCGGCGGGCGCGGGCTTTGGTGCAGCGCGACGAGCCGGTCCCGGAAGCAGCCGGCCCGTCCGCCGAGGAAGACGTGCTGAGCAGGCTCGAGGTCGAACGTCTGTCCGCCGCCGTCGCCGCGCTGCCCGCCGATCAGCGCGGCGTGCTGATCATGCGCGACATCCAGGGTCTGCCGGGTAAGACCGTCGCCAAGTCGCTCGGCCTGAGCACGGCGGCGATGAAGTCGCGCCTGCACCGTGCCCGCACCGCCGTGCGCGCCCGCCTGGATCTCCCGGAGGAAGACCGATGAGCACCCGACCGTCGTTCGCCAGCAAGTCCCTGCCCGTCCATCTCGCCCGCGGGGCGATCGGATTCGGCCTGATCGCCGCGTCGATCGCGCTGGCCCCGGTGCTCGGATGGGCGAGCGTGCTGTTCCTGCCCGCGGGCGTGCTGGCCCTGCGCGGATGTCCGACGTGCTGGGCGATCGGGCTGGCGCAGACGCTCTCGCGGGGCCGCCTGGAACGGACGTGCGCCGACGGGCAGTGCCGGATCTCGACGAGAGGTTCCTGAACTGGCTGGCCCCACCGTCTTCTCGCGCACGCCATGCGCGACGCAACGTGTCAGCCCGGACGGGAGCGGCCAGCCCTGGAGACGCCGATGGCCTGCCGGCGAAGATCGTCGGCAGGCCATCGGATGCTGCTGGTGGGCGATACTGGGATCGAACCAGTGACCTCTTCGGTGTGAACGAAGCGCTCTCCCGCTGAGCTAATCGCCCGCTCGCGGTGCGGATCCAGCCTACCCCACGACTTTCGGGGGCCTGCAAACGGGTGGTTTGATCCGACTACAGCGCGTCTGCCAGCGAATACCGTCCGAACAATCCCGAGCTAACCAAGGCCTTGCCCGGGCGGGGGCGCGTGCGGGCGTCCGCGACATCCGTGCGACGGTGCTATCGCACAGCGGCCGAACCGCGCAAGATGTACTGGTGGCTCCCCACCGGGCGCCCGCTGAAGGCTGCGCGGCACGGACGGCGACGGACCGGACGGACCTCGGGGCAGACGGTCTCGAACGGGTGATCTCGAGCGCACTCGCGACGGATCCGGGCTCCTGGTGCGTCTCACCGTTGTCCTCGGTCGTCCGGGCCGGGAAGGGAGACGAAGGGTACGACGATGCGCAACGATCACGTGACGCTCCGCTCGACGGCGGTCTTCGACCTGCTGGCGCCGCGGACCCCGGCGGTTCCGGTGAAGGTGGAGCTGCGCTACGACACCCGCGACCCCTATGCCGTCGTCGCCGCCTTCCGCACCGGGCGGGCCGGCTGGGTCGAATGGGTCTACGCGCGCGACCTGCTCGCCGACGGCCTCCTCGCCGACGCGGGCGACGGGGACGTCCGCATCCGGCCCTCGGTGGAGGACCCGGAGTCGGTCCTGATCGAGCTGAACTCGCCGTCCGGGCACGCCATGTTCGAGGCGTCCGCGCAGGAGCTGGCCGATTTCCTCGACCGCACGTACGACGTCGTGCTGCCGGGCAACGAGCACCTGTGGGTCGACGTCGACGACGCGCTCACCCACCTGATCCCGAACGATCTGGCCTGATCACCGGCCCGCGAGCGGGCCAACAACCCCCCGGTGCCAGGACGGTTGCCGGGGTCCGATATGGTTTCTTCACACCACGGCGACGGGGTGCGGACCGGAATACCGGCACCGCCTCGGACCCGAGGTAGTGCGGACGTAGCGCAGCTGGTAGCGCATCACCTTGCCAAGGTGAGGGTCGCGGGTTCGAATCCCGTCGTCCGCTCGGAGGGCTAAAGCCCCATGCGGTGGAGTGGCCGAGAGGCGAGGCAACGGCCTGCAAAGCCGTGTACACGGGTTCGAATCCCGTCTCCACCTCGCGCGATTAGCTCAGCGGGAGAGCGCTTCCCTGACACGGAAGAGGTCACTGGTTCAATCCCAGTATCGCGCACCAGCATTATTTGGAAGCCCTGCCTTCTCCTCGGAGAGGCAGGGCTTTTCCGTGCCCCCGTGCTTCACGCCGGGAGCAAGGTCGACCCCAGCGGCCGGTGTTCGTCGAAGCCGGGAAGGACCAGGAAGGTCCCGCTCGCGGTGGTGGTCGTGAACGGCAGCAGCTCGTCCGCCGCCTCCATGCTCGCCAGCGTCGCGGTGAACGTGTGCAGATCGTTCTGGAAGCTCACGAACAGCAGGCCGGGCGCCGGCGCGTCCATGCTGTAACTGCGGCGCAGCATGAGCCCCGCCCCCACGACGTTCGCGTGCGCCCGGCGGATATGGGCGCCGGCGGGGACGAGATAACGGCCGTCCGGCGTTTTCGCGCCCAGCTCCGGCCCGTCCCCGATGGCGCCGCCCGACAGCGGAACCCCGGTGTCCCTCCGGCGGCCGAACACGGCTTCCTGCTCCGCGACCGGCAACGCCGCGAACCGCGCCACATCGAGAACCATCCGCCGGACGACCGCGATCGTGCCGCCAGCCACCGGCGCCGGTCCGGCGATCCACAGATCCCGCTGCTGCTCGACCGGCGTGCGCGGGCCGACGATCCCGTCGACAAACCCCAAGACGTTCCTCGGCGCGGTCTGCCCGTCCGAGACCGGGATGTGCGGCCCGCGCGCTCCGGACTGCCGCCAGCGCTCGCGCACGCCCGGCGTCGCCAGGAGCGCAGCCGCGACGATCGGCGGGACCAACGGGTCGCTGGCGCAGATCTGAAGCAGCAAATCCCCGCCGCGGTCGGCAGGAGCAATCTCCTCGCGGGCGGCCGGAGGGAGGTCTTGCGCGCCCGGCAGATGCGGATCCACGGCCCGGACCAGCCTCGGCCCGACCCCGACCGTCACGGTCAGGTCGCCCGCGGGCAAGCCCAGCAGCCGCTCGTCCTTCCCCGCAGTCGCAGCCAGGATCTGCCGCCCCAATCCGGCGAGAAGTGGCCCTGGTGCAACGGAAACCTCCGCACTGACGACCAAAAGATGCGATTGCGGCTGCTGCGGCGCGATGATCCCGGCTTGATGCGCCCCGGTAGGCACAATCGGACCGGACCGGTTCTCGACGTCGGACACGGGAGCCGCATGACACCCGGCGGCGAGTCCGGCGGTCACCGCCGCCCCGAGAAAAGCCCGCCGGGAAGGGCGGCGCTCAGCGGAATTCACGACGGGCAGCGTGACAGATCCCGATGCGGCAGGCGAATTCGGCTCGGCAAACGGGTGTTTGCTCGGCAGCCCGGCGAGGTGGCGCACCGCTCGCGACCCGCGACGAGAGTCCCGGCAGAGTCCGCTACCCCGAGATGAACCGCATGCCGCTGCTGCATCAACGGCGGAAGTAGGCGAGTCCGGCAGCGCGGCGCCCGCCCCAACTCGCAACCCCCGATCCCGCACGCGCCGCGACTCCGGCAGCGCAGGACGCACGCCCGCACCCGACCGCCGACCCCCACCACTCCCTCCCCCGCACCCACGAATCCCCCCCGCACTCAACCGACCCCCCCATCTCCAGTCCCAGCACACCGCGAATCCCGCAGCACTCCGCGCTGAACCGCCAACCCCAGCACCCGCGAATCCCGCAGCACCCGGCGCTCAACCGACGACCTCATCGCCAGTCCCCCACCACCCGCGACCTCGCCAACGCACCATCCGTTCCCCGCGCTCAACTGCCGCCCCCCTCATCACGCCCGTCTCCGCATTTCCCGCGACTCCGGCCGAACAACACCCGATCCCGCACCCGGCCGCCAGCGCACCCCACTCCCCCGCGCCCGCGCAGCACAACCCCAACCAAGCGCCCGACCGCCGCCCCGGCTGACAATCACCCCAACGGAAACCGGCGCTCATGCCAGACTGGGCGCATGCGTTTTCTCGCCATGGTGGCGATCCTGGGGCTGTCCGCCGCGCTGGTCAGCGGTTGTGGTTCTTCCTCCGCCGAGGGGCACCGGCCGGACGGGGCGGGTGTCACGATCCGCGTTCCGGCCGACGCGCCGACCATTTCCGCCGCGGTTTCCCTGGCTCAGGCGGGAGATCTCGTGCTCGTCGCGCCCGGCGAGTACCACGAAACGGTGAAAATCACGACGCCGAGGGTCACGCTGCGCGGCGAAGTGCGGGAAAAAGTGGTCGTCGACGGGCAGCTGAAGCGGGACAACGGCGTCGTCGTGTCCGCGCCGGGCGTCGCCGTCGAGAATCTGACCGTCCGGAATCACACGCAGAACGGCGTGCTCGTGACCGGTTCGGGTAAAGCCGCCGACGGGCTGCCGGGCCACGGCGGCGGGTACGACACCGGGGACGAGCCGATCCGTTTCCTCAGTTCGTTCCTGGTCTCGCACGTCACCGCGACCCGCAACGGGCTCTACGGAATCTATGCGTTTTCCGCGCAGAATGGAGTGATCGAGCAGTCCTACGCGTCCGGCGGCGCTGATTCCGGAATCTATGTCGGCCAATGCAAACCGTGCCGGACGGTGGTGCGGGACAACGTCGCGGAACTCAACGCGGTCGGGTACGAGGGGACGAACGCCAGCGGCGAGATGTACGTCGTCGGGAACCGGTTCAGCGGGAACCGGGTCGGGGCCACCAGCAACTCCGATCACCAGGAGAAGCTGTTGCCGCAGCAGGATTCCGTGCTCGCGGGCAACCTGGTCGCGGCCAACGGGCAGGCGGCGACGCCGGAGCAGGCCGACGGCGGCTGGGGCATCGGGATCGGCATCGACGGCGGCAGCGGCAACCAGGTGCTGCGCAACCGGATCGCCGGGAACCCGAACGCCGGGGTCGTCCTCACCGCGACCCAGGACATTCCGCCGAACGGCAACCGGATCGTCGGCGACGTCTTCGCGGCGAACGGCCTCGACGTCGGCTGGACGTTCCCCGGCGCGACCAAGGGCAGCGGAAACTGCGTTGATTCCGGGCCGCTGCACACGATTCCGGAGGGACTGCCGACCAGCGCCGCTTGTCCCGCGGCCGCCGCCTCGCCCTCGGGGATGTGGACGAGGGCGAAACCGCCCGCGGGAATTCCGTTTACCGAGGTCGCGGCGCCGCCGTTGCAGCCGCAGTTTCCGGACGCGCGCACGGCTGGACCCACGGTCGTCCCGGCAGTGCCGGAGTTTCCGGACGTCGCGAAAATCCAAGCACCAGCGGCGTCGTTGCTGGCCGACCGCGCGTCCGTGGCCGCCGCTTAAGGAATCGCCCAACCCGCGACAACACCGCACTCGAAGAAAACCTCACCGAACAGAAGGCACCGCGGTGAATTCGTGCGTGTCGAAGGAAATGACGACCGGATCCGTTTCTCCCGGGATCGCGGCCTGCACCCGGTACATGACGCCGTCCGCGTCGAGCCAGTACCGGACTTTTCCCGCGCTGCCGGGGCGGTCGCGCGAATCCGGGCCGGTGAAGACGTCGACCGGATGTCCGTTCACCTGATCGGCCGCTACCCATTCGGCACCGTTCTGCGGCAGCAATTGCGCGTTGTCCGGCCGGTCGCTGCCGAGGCCGAGAAGAATCGCCAATGCGCGGTCGAGTGCGCCCGCGGACGGGTTGAGCGGGCGGCCGAACCAGCCGTCCGAAGGCGGTTTCCCCGGAGGGAAATCCGGGACGACGGCCAGCGGGCGCAGTTCGATCCGGCTGGCGGTCCACCGGATCAGACCATTGCCGGAGTCGTTGCGCCCCTTGCCTTTCAGCACTCCGTAACCGGACTTGGCGCGGTAATCGGCCGAACCGGTAATCACGAGTTCGCCCGCCGCGCCGGGGACACTGATCGTCACCGAGCGGCCTTGTTTCTGGTAATTGCGGAATCGCGCGATCGCGAGCCGGCTCGCCTCGTCCGCGGTGACCGCGCGCGGGCCGGAATCCGGGGAACCCGCGGCGGCATACCAGAATATTCCCGCGCCGAGCGCGACTGTCACTGCCGCGGCGACGACGATCCACCGGCGCGCGATCCGTTTTCCCAGCACAGCGAGTGACCGTAGCAGGGTTTTCGATTCACCCGGTCCGTGTGTCCCGGTGCCGTACCCGGACTGACCGTTTTCTGGTTCACTGTTACAGCTTTGCGCCACGCCGCGCGAATATTCCGCGCAGAGAACGGAGATCCCGCAGTCATGACCCGAGGTGGCAGAAGACCGAGTGGCAGATTCAGGCTGGCGCGCGCCGCCGCCGCTGTCTTAATGCTGGGCGGCAGCACGATGACGGTGACCACCGGCGCCGCCGCTGCCGCCGAGGACGGCACGCTGACCGTCCAGGTGCTCCGGGATTTCTTCGGCACCGGCATCGTCAACGCCGCCATGGACACCCCGCAGCCGGGCATGTCCGTGCTGGTCACCGACCCCGCCGGACATCAGGTGCGCGGCCGCACCGACGCGGCGGGCAAGGTCGTGGTGGACCCGGCCGCCCCGCTCGCCGGCGGCCGGTACCGCGTCGACGTTTCCGTTCCGGATCCGTATCGCGCGTATTTGCGGGCCGCGCCCGCGTCGACGGAGAAAAACCACTTCGACAGTTTCACGACGTTCGTGGATCTGCGGGAAGGCAAAGACGTTTCGGTGATCACCGGCGTCTGGAACCCGGCCGACCACACTCCGCCCGACGCCCGGTATTACGTTCCGGTGCAAAGCCCGGCGGTGAACAGCGACGGCAGCGCGCCCGATCCGAACAGCCGCGCGCTGGTCGCTTTCGACCGCAGTCTCCGCGGCACCTGCCCGGCCGACTCGGCCTGCCCGACCGTGCTGAACACCCAGGCCCAGGTCGGCACCACGTGGGGCTTGGCCTACGACAAATACCGCGACCGCATTTTCCAGGCGGCGTTCGCGAAACGCTTCACCACCTACGGCCCCGAAGGCGGCGGCGCTATTTACACCACGCCGCTCGGCGGCGGCGCGCCCACATTGTTCGCGAAAGTGCCGGATGCCGAGGTCACCGCGCACGGCAAGGTCGACATGCTCAAAGACCAGCACTTCGTGGACGTCCCCGGAAAAGAAAGCCTCGGCGGGATCGCGCTCACCGAGGACGGCAAAACGCTGTACGCGGTGAGCCTGGCGACCCGGAGCCTGCTCAGTTTCGACGCGACCGGAGCCACCGCGAAACCGGGCAAGACCGTCCCGATCCCGGCCCCGGATTGTGCCGTGCCCAACGACTGGCGGCCGTTCGCGGTCGCCGCGCACGACGCGAAACTGTACGTCGGCGGCGTCTGCTCGGCGGAAAGCACTAAGCGGCGCGAGGATTTGAAGGCCGTGGTCTACACCTACGACGGCGCGAAATTCACCCCGGTCCTCACCCACGGCCTCGACTACCGGCGCGGCTACGTCATCACGGTCCCGGACCCGGACGACAGCATGGACCACTGGAACCCCTGGGACACCTCGTTCTCCTCGTGGGACAAGTTCATCCGGAAGGGCGCGGGGATCAACCCGCAGCCGGAACTGGCGAGCCTGGCGTTCACCCGCGACGGCTCGATGATCCTCGGCTTCCGCGACCGGTTCATGGACGTCTTCGGCTCCGGCAAAGACCCGCGGCCCACCGACGACACGGTCCGGACCGGGATGTCCGGCGGCGACATCACCATGGCGTGCGCGGCGCCCGGCGGCGGATACGACTGGGAAGGCACCGGGGCCTGCCCGAACCACGGCAAGCCCGAGACGAACGGCCACGAACCGCCCGGCGTCGTCGAGTACTTCCCCGGCGACTTCTACGATCCGAACCGGTCCGGCAACGGCGTGCACCAGGAGTCCTCGCAGGGGTCGGTCGCCTACGTCCCGCAGCAGCAATGGGTGATCAGCACCCAGATGGACCCGGCGCAGTACGTCAGCTCCGACGGCGTCGGCTACTACGACGTCGACTCCGGCATCGGGCCGGGGCAGGACAATCCGAAGCACGGGTACGCGTTCGTGGGCCCGGCGAACAGCTTCGGCAAGGCGGGCGGCCTCGGCGACATCGCCTACCAGGCGGCGAACGCGCCGATCCAGATCGGCAACCTCGTGTGGTTCGACGGCGACCACAACGGCGTCCAGGACCCGAACCGCACCGACGAGGTCCCGCTCGCCAAGGCGACGGTCAACCTGCTGGACGCCGACGGCGCGAAGGTCGCCAGCACCCGGACCGACAAGGCGGGCGAGTACTACTTCGGCGGCGTCGGCGCGGAATACCAGCTGAAGCCGGGCGAGAAGTACACCGTGCAGTTCGACGTCTGCACCGCGGCGACCGACAACGTGCCCGGGACGCCGCCGGCGACCGATCTGCGGTTCACGCTCCCGACCGCCGGACCGGACCGGGCGCACGATTCGAACGTCGTGCCGCCGAAGTCCGGACCGCTCTGCAACGGCTACGCGCCGGTGACCGCTCCCGCCGAGGCGGGCGGGGTCGACCACACCATCGACGCCGGCGTCTATCTTCCGTTGCCGCCGGGTCCGCCCACGTCGTCGGCGCCACCGGGCACGAGCCCGAACCCGGCTCCCCCGGCAGCCCATCCGCCCGCCTCGGACGCGACGGACACGGATTCGCTGGCCTCGACCGGGATTCCGCTCCTGCCGATGCTGCTGATCCTCGGCGGGGCGCTCGTCGCCGGAGGCACGGCCTTCCTGGTGGCGGCCCGCAGAAGGCGGTTCAGGCGGCAGTGACCGCGGCCGGGGTCCGCACGCCTGGTGCGGACCTCGGACCGGCCTTTTCCCTAGCGAAGACGGGAAACCGCGGTCAGGACAGCGCGCGCAGCCGCGGCAGCACGTCCTCGGCGAACTGCGACAGGTAACGCTCCTGGTCGTGCCCGGGGCCGTGGAACACGAGGTGGTTCAGGCCCGCGTCGAGGTACGGCTTGATCTGCGCGACCGCCTCGTCCGGGTCGGACGCGACGATCCACCGCTTCGCGACCTGCTCGATCGGCAGCTCGTCCGCCAGCCGCTCCATCTCCTCCGCCGACGACACCGTGTGCTTCTGCTCCGCGCTCAACGACAACGGCGCCCAGAACCGCGTGTTCGCCAGCGCCTTCTCCGGATCCCGGTCGTACGACATCTTGATCTCGATCATCCGGTCCACCTTCGCCGCGTCCCGCTCCCCCGCGGCCGCGCCGTCGGCCATCGCCGGCATCAGCTTCTCGGTGTAGAGGTCCATGCCCTTGCCCGACGTGCAGATCATCCCGTCGCCCGCACGGCCCGCGTACTTCGCCACCACCGGACCGCCCGCCGCGATGTACACCGGCACCGGACGCTCCGGCCGGTCGTAGATCTTCGCGTTGACCAGCTGGTAGTAGTCGCCCTCGAAGTCGACGCTGTCCTTGCTCCACAGCTCGCGCATCAGCCGCACCGACTCCCGCAGCCGCGCGAACCGCTCCTTGAACTCCGGCCACTCCCGGCCCGACACCGCGATCTCGTTCAACGCCTCGCCCGTGCCCGCGCCCAGGATCACCCGGTCGTTCGACAGCAGCGCCATCGTCGCGAACGCCTGCGCGATCACCGCCGGGTTGTACCGGAACGTCGGCGTCAGCACGCTCGTCCCGATCAGCACCCGGCTGGTCCGCTCCGCCACCGCCGGCATCCACGCCAGCGCCCACGGCGCGTGCCCGCCCTCGTGCCGCCACGGCAGGAAATGGTCCGACACCCACACCGAGTCCAGCCCCAGCTCCTCGGCCCGCACCGCGAACTCCACCAGCTCGCGAGGCCCGAACTGTTCCGCCGACGCCTTGTACCCGACCTTCAGCTCCACGATCGCCCTTCCCCGTCCGCACGCACCACGCAGGATTCCGTGGCACCGTCAACCGTACCCGGACGGGCCTTGCGGAGGCGGGTGTGCTGTCGGTCACTAACGGGGCTAGTACGTGGCGGTCATCAGGACGAGCGCCGCGGCCTGGCAACCCGGGCCTTTGTCCCCGCTGGCGGACCACGCACGCGAGTACTGGTCGAAGTCGTTGCGGGAATGGGCGTAGGCGGAATCCGCTTGCCTGGCCAGGAAATCCCGGTAGGGCGCGTCGGCTGTCGCGGCGTCCAGTTCGGACAGTCCGCGGACGAGTCCGGCTTTGAAGTACGACCCGTCGTCGGTGCAGCTGCTGCCCTCGCCCGGGTCGTGGACGATGCCGTCGGAGCCGGTGAAGAACGACCCGGTGCGGGTCGTCTCGTCGGCCACTGAGCGGGCAGTGCTGATCAGGTTCTGGTCTCCGGTCACCTTGGACAGCGCTGTGAGGCCGGAAACGAATACGCCTTGGTTGTAGGTGTAGCGCTGCCCGACCGCGGCGCAGCTGGCACCGTCGACGCCGTCCACCACCAGACCGTCGGACCCGATGAGTCCCTTGCCGCGGAACCAATCCCAGCCTTGTTGCGCCCGGGTCCGGTAGGTCGCGTCGCCGGTGCGGTCGGCGATCGTCGCGTTGACCTCGATGTAAAGGCTGTTGGAGATGGACGCCTTGTACGTCAGGCCTTCTTTCCAGTGGATGCCGCCGCCGCAGTCGCTGGTCCAGAAGGTCTGCATGTGGTCGGCATCGGCCTTCGCCGTGGCTAGGTAGCGCTGCTGGCCGGTGCGGTCGTAGGCGTCGAGCCACGCCATCGCCCACCAGCCGGTGTCATCGGAGAACTCGTTGCGGAACTGGCCGCGGCCGGCGTTGACGTTCTTGTCGTACGTCGTCGCCATCGCGTAGTCGTAGCTGGCCATCCGGCTGACCGACGCGTTGCGGATCACCGCGGCGAGCGACACCGCGGTGCCCCAGCCGCCGCCGTTGCGGAAGTAGCCGGTGCTGTTGTCGTAGAGCGCCATCATCGCGGTCGCCGCCGCTTGCGCACGGTTCGCCGCGTTCCAGCGGGTGCGCGCCCAAGGCGTACAAGCGATGCGGCCAGTGTCGATGGCGCTGCCGCACGCGCGCAGGGCGCCGACGCCGCGGTTGTTCCAGTCGTCGTTGTTGTACATCTGGGTGCGCCAGCCGCCGACCCCGGAGGGCGCGGTGGTGAGCCCGAGCTGCGCGCCGCCGTCCCAGGTCGCGCCGCCGTCGAAGGACCGGTCGAGCCACACCCGGTCGCCGGGGCGCGAGTGGTCGACGACGGCCCAGCCCATCGGGTCTGCGTCGGCGAAGTGCAACTGGAGGACGCGGTCGTCGAGCGCCGTCGTGACTGCGATCCGGTCGCTGGACGCCTGGTCGGCAGCGCGGTCGTCGCAGTATTTGTTGCACACCACGATGTTCGCCGCCGGCCGGGTCGCTTTCGCGTGGACCGGCAGCAGCGCCGACATCGTTGTCAGGACCGCCGTGAGCATGACCCGCACCGCTGCCTCCTCGGACCCCGTTCCCCCGGAACGAAGATCCGCCCGAGACGCGGTGCGGGTCAACGAATGACAAAGACCTGGCTCGAGAATGCCGCCGGATGCCCGGCGCGCTGGGCTATTCCGCGGTCAGGTCCGGGAGGTCGTCGAACTCCACGACCTGGCGGACCTCGACCTCGATCTCGTCGAACAGGTCCGCGTACTCGCTCGCGTACTGGACCGCCTGCGCCCGGTCCGCGGCGTTGACCAGGGCGAACCCGCCGATGACCTCCTTGGCCTCGGTGAACGGCCCGTCCGTCGCCTTCGGGGCCGCGCCGCGAGGTTTGCGGACGATCGCGCCCCTCTCCGACGGGTGCACGCCCTCGGCGGTGATCAGGATGCCGCGTTCGGTCCAGTCCTGGATGAACGCGCCCATTTTCTCCATGAACTCGGGGCTGGGGTTCCAGGCCTCGGGGGCGCTCTCGTCGAGCCGGTGCATCATCAGGAAACGCATTGACCGCTCCTCGGTTGGGGCTGGCTTCGTCCAGCCGTCACATCCTCGTCGAACGGCCTGGCGCGGGTTCGACATTTTTCAGCAGCGATGCGTCGGCGACTTCCGCGGCCGGGCTGCCCACGCCGCGACGCCCGCGACCAGGGTCACCGCGGCGCCCGCGATGGGGCTGTTCATCAGCACGAGACCGCTGAGGAACGCGGTCCCGGCGAGGAGAAGCAACGCCATCCGGAGCGTGGCCGCCCAGGCGACGACGAAATCCGCGGCCCGGGACATCCAGGGCTCGCGAGTGTCGGGCTTGCGATGCCGCCCGGGCTTGCGCCGAGCCAGCACGCGGTGCGCGGAGGCGACCATCTCTTCCCTGGTCGCCACCCGGCGAGGAGGACGGGAGAAGGGATCGCAGTCGACGACGACCCGGACTCGGGCGGGGTGGTCGGGGTCGGGGTGGTTCGGTGGGGCGGCTGCGGGGTGGTGGGGGCGGCCGGGAGCGGCTGTTTGCTTGCCGTTGTGTCGCCGGAACGGGCGGGGTCGGCTGTCGTGCTGCCATGCAGCTTGGGTTTCGCCGAGCCGCTTGGCCCTGCCTCACCGGAACGGCCGGGCTCGGCTGCGGTGCTTGCGGGCGGGTTGGGAATCGTCTGGTTGCTTGCCGCTGCGCCACGGAACCGGGCGGGGTCGGTTGTGGAGCTTGCAGGCGGGCTGGGGTCCGCCAAGCCGCTCCCCGCTGCCTTGCCGGACCGAGCAGGGTCGGCTGCGGTGTTCGCGGGCGGGTTGGCAATCGTCTGATTGCTTGCCGCCGCGTCGCCGGACCGGGCAGGGTCGGCTGCGGTGTTCGCGGGCGGGTCGGGAATCCGCTGGTTGCTTGCCGCTCCGTCGCCGGCCCGGGCAGGGTCGGCTGTGGTTTTTGCGGGCGGGTTGGGGTTCGCCAAGCCGCTTGATGCTGCCTCGCCGGACCGGGCGGGCTCGGCTACAGTGCCGCCAGCCAGCTTGGGTTTCGCCGAGTCGCCTGCAGCCAGGGCGGGCTTCGCCGCGGCACCTGGCTTGGCTGCGCCGCCCGCGGCCGCGCTGGCATCTGCATCGGCCGCGTCGTCCGGCGGCAGGGGCTTTTCCTGCTCGTTCGCGCCGCTGTCCTGCATCTTCTCCGCGGGCCGCGCCAGGCTCTCCGGGTCGCGAGGCAGCGCCGCTTCCCCAGCGGACCCTCGATTCGGCTGAGGCTCCCGGACCAGCACCGCGCCTTCCGCCCGCGCGGGCGGCTCGCCGGTTCGGCGCGGTTGGTCGGCGAGGCAGGGAACCACCGTCATGAGGTCGTCATCCCTTTCTCTTCCGGCCGGCGGACCGGCCCCGACGGTTGTCCGGAGCCCCAGCCGTCGTGCGGAGCGGGTCCCGGATGCGCTCATCCTGGCGAAGACGGTGCGTCACCAGCCAGCTCTACTGGCAGTGTCGCGGTGAACGGTCCCTCAGCGTCGCCCAGCGGTTCGAGTGACGGTTTTCGCTACTCTTCGCGGTCACCGATTCGACATCCGGCGGACACTCTAGCCGCGACTTGTCCAGACCTCTTGGCGTGCCCGCTAACTGCGGCGAACCGGCTCTGACACGGGAAGATGCACGTTCATTCGCACAGTCGCCAGCCGGAGAAACTCGAGCTCGGCACCCCAGTCCGCCACGCAGGCATACACAAAGTGTCACACCAGCCCTGGTTATTGAGCAGTCAACAGTCACCCACAAGAGTGATACGGAGAGTGATCAACAGGAGAGCGTGACACCCGATGCGCTGGCCCGAACGGACGCATCCGCATTAGGCGAGGAGTACACACAGCTTCGACCAGGGAGATTTCGGCCCTTGCCGTCTCGTCGCACCACTGGCTAGCGTGAGACAGGTAAGCCTTACCTAAGTGAAGCGGGACCCACCATGCCGACCCTCCCCCAGCGCCGCACGCCTGACAGCAGGCGGCTGCTCCGGGCGTCCGTGCTGCGAGCTGAACGGACGTCCACGCATTTCGTCACCCTCACCGTCGGCGGGGAGGATCTCGAGGACTTCGCGCCGCTCGGGTTCGATCAATGGTGCCGGTTGTTCTTCCCGCGCGAGGGGCAGCGCGGGCTCCGTCTTCCCACCGCTTCGAGCAATCGCTGGCTCGCGCAGCACATGCTCATGAGCGCCGCGTCCCGGCCGTGGGTGCGGAATTACACGATCCGGGCGACGCGGCCCGGCGAGGTGGACATCGAGTTCGCGGTGCACGGCGACGGCGGTCCGGCCTCGCAGTTCGCCGAGAACGCGCGGCCGGGCGACGAGGTCGGGATTCTCGACGAGGGGATCACTTATCTGCCGCCGGAGGGCGTCACGCAGCTCCTTCTCGCCGACGAGAGCGCGATTCCGGCGGCGTTGGCGATCTTGGAGTCATCGCCGGGTCTGCGGGCCACCGTCTTGCTGGAAGTCGGGGCGCGGGACGACATCCAGGCGGTCGACGTGCCGCTCGGCACCGAAGTGCAGTGGCTGGTCCGCGAGGACGACCGGCTGCCCGGGCGGCTCGCGCTCGACGTCCTCGGCCAGCTCGATCTTTCCGATCCTCCGGGCTACACGTGGGTCGCCGGGGAGAGCGGGCTGGCCACCGGCGCGCGGCGGTTCCTCACGCGCGAGCGCAGGGTGCCGAAGCAGGCGATCTCGTTCCAGGGGTATTGGAAGCACGGTCGCGCCTCGCTGGGGTAAGCCTCAGAACAGGCGTCCGGCGTCGTCGGCGGGCGGTTCCTCCAGCTGCAGCAGGAACCGTTTCCGGTCGACGCCGCCCGCGTACCCGGTGAGACCGCCGCTGCTGCCGACCACCCGGTGGCACGGCACGACGATGCTCAGCGGATTCCAGCCGTTCGCGTTGCCGACCGCCTGCGCCGCGCCGGGCTCGCCCAGTTCGACGGCCAGGTCGCGGTAGGTGCGCGTCTCGCCGTAGGGGATGCGGGTGAGCAGCTGCCAGACGCGGCGTTCGAACTCGGAGCCGCGCAGGTCCAGTTCGAGGTCGAAGGTCCGGCGCCGGCCGGTGAAGTACTCGTCGAGCTGCCGAGTCGCGTCGGCGAAACCGTCGTCGGCGCGCGGGCCGAAGTCCGGGAAACGCGGGGTCCGGCTGTGGCCGTCGAAGTAGACGGCGACCAGCGCGCTGCCGTCGGCGACCAGGGTGAGGTCGCCGACCGGGGACGTCGCGACGGTGTGCCGGAAAGCCATCTTCTCCTCCGTGATCGGTGCCACGGAACGGTATCCGGCCGGGCCGTGCGTGAGAGCATCGCCGTCCATGGAAGACGGTTTCGCCGACATCCCGACCACGACCCTCGCCGACCTGCTCGGCCGCGGCCAGGTGCTCGACTACGGCGTGCGGCCCTTGTGGGGTCCGGCGCCGCGGATCGCCGGGCCCGCGTACCCGGTGCGCTGCCCGCCGGGAGACAACCTCATGCTGCACGCGGCCATCCACCGCGCGCCCGCCGGAGCGGTGATCGTCGCGGAATCCGGCGACGTCGACTACGCGCTGGCCGGCGGCAACGTCTGCGCGACCGCCCAGCGCCGCGGCATCGCAGGCTTCGTCCTGGACGGCGTGATCCGCGACCTGTCGGAGGTCCGCGAGGCGCGTTTCCCGGTGTTCGCGCGGGGCGTGATCCCGATTCCCGGGACGAAAGCCAAGGTGACGCCGCTCGGCGAGCCCGCCCGGTGCGGCGGGGTGACGGTGCACCCCGGGGACATAGTCGTGGCGGATGAGGAAGGCGTGGTCGTGGTGCCCGCGGCCGATGCGGCGCAGGTGCTGGCGGACGCGCGGGCGAAACTGGCCAAGGAGGAGGCGCAGACGCTCGACGAGTGGGCGGAGGCGCACCGGGCGAAGGTGGACGCGGCCCTGGAGGCTGGTGGCTTCCGCGGCTGATCCGGAGGGCTCGCTCGCGATGCCCGGCTGGCTGCGGGATCGGGAGGGGTTGATTGCTGGATAACCCGGCTCGCTCCGGCTGGACCGTCCACATCCCGGTTGGCCGGACGCCTGGGCCTGGCTACGGGACCGGGGCTTGCTCGCCGGAGAACCCGGACCCTCCGCGTCCCAGCTGGTCAGGCGGCCTGGTTACGGGATCGGGAGGCTTGCTCGCCAGAGAATCCAGCCCCTCCGCATCCCGGCTGGCCAGGCGACCTGGTTACCGGATCGGGACGGCTGCTCGCCGGAGAACCCGACTCGCCTGGCAACCTGGCTACCGGATCAGGAGGCCTGCCCGCAGGAGAACCCGGCTCGCTCCGGCCTGGCTACGGGGATTCGGAGGCTTGCTGGGCGGAGAACTCGGCCCGCCAGGCGACCTGGCTACCGGATGAGGCTTGCCCGCCGGAGCACCCCGATCACTCCGGCCGCACCGTCCACAACGGACCGGCCGTCGCCAGTTCGGGGCCGGGTTCGGATTCCGGCGGGAGGGGTTCGGGGTCGGGAAGCGGGCGGTCCGGTCCCGGCGTCACCGGATCGGGTTCCACCGGGCCTGGCGGGACGGGCTCGGGCGGGGCGGGCGGCGCGGTCGAGCGGGGGCGAAGCATCGCGGGCTCCTTTCTCTCCCTGATGGGCTACCGCACACCGGCGGCGGCGAAACATCCACCCGTCCGCGCGAGGTCGGCTAGGGTCGAAGGCGGAGCCGACGAACCGAGAAGAGGCGAGACGATGAGCGCGGACAAGCCCGGCGAGCAGCAGCCGCTCGACGCGGAGATCGTGGAGAGTCCCGGCACGCCGCCCGCTGACCTCCCCGAGCCCGACTACAGCGACAACGGCGCCCCGTCGTTCGACTTCGTGCGGGACCGGATCGAGAAGCGCTACACCATTTCGGTCGGTTCGCAGGAGCTCGCGGGAATCGGCGGGCCGGAGGATCTGCAGTCGCTGGACAAGAAAATCGCCGACCGCAAGGAGGCGGCGAAGGACAAGCTGGCCGAGATCCGCCGGTCGATGGGCAAGGAGTAACGCCGTTTCCCGGCTTGGGCTCAGCGCGGCGGACACTCCGCGCCGCAGCGGCGCAGCCAAGCGGGAAAGACCGGGACGGGCGCGCGGCAAGCATCCGCCACCGGGCTCGGCTGGCCAATCCCGGCAGCACGACCGTCCACAATAGACCCGCCCTGCCAAACTCCGTGGCTTCCCCGTCGCCCGTTCTGGTTGAATCGCCCGTATGGCAACCACCGTGCGCATTCCCGGCCTCGTGCTGACCGAGCACGAGTTCTCCGTCCCCCTCGACCATTCCCGTCCGGACGGCGCGAAGATCACCGTCTTCGCGCGCGAGGTCGCTGATCCGGACGGGCTCGACCGGCCGTTTCTCGTGTATCTCCAAGGCGGTCCCGGGCACGAGGCGCCGCGGCCGTCGCGAGGCGCGCCGAGCTGGCTGCCGCGGGCGTTGCGGGAATACCGGGTGCTGATGCTCGACCAGCGCGGCACCGGGCGCTCCACGCCGGTCGGCACGCTGCCGGGCACTCCGGCCGAGCAGGCCGACTATCTCACCCACTTCCGCGCGGACGCGATCGTGCGCGACGCGGAGTTCATCCGGCAGCAGCTGGGCGTCGAGAAGTGGAGCGTGCTCGGCCAGTCGTTCGGGGGGTTCTGCACGCTCGCTTACCTTTCTCAATACCCCGACGGGCTGGCCGAGGCCTTCTTCACCGGCGGGCTGCCGCCGATCGCGCGGCATCCGGACGACGTCTACACCGCGACGTTCGCCAATCTCCTCGAGCGCAACCGCCAGTACTACCTCCGCTACCCGGGCGATCGCGAGCGCGTCGAAGCGCTGCTGCCGTTGCTCGACGACGGGGCCGTGGTCCTGCCCGACGGCAGTCCGCTGACCGCGCGGTTGTTCCAGCAGCTCGGTTACCTCTTCGGTGCCAGCGGCGGCGAGGAGGCGCTGCACTACCTGCTCGAACGCGACCCGAAGTCCCCCGCCTTCGCCTACGACGTCGCCAGCTCGCTGCCGTTCAGTGCGCGCAATCCGTTGTATTCGGTCATCCACGAGTCGTCGTACTCCGACGGGTTCGCCACCCGCTGGTCCGCCGAGCGCGTGCTGCCGGACGAGTTCCGCACCGACCGGACGCTGTTCACCGGCGAGCACGTGTTCCCCTCGCTCTTCGACGACCTCCACAGCCTCCGGCCGATGAAGGAGACCGCCGAACTGCTCGCCGCGCACGAGTGGCCGCGGCTGTACGACGCGGACGTGCTGCGCGAGTGCACGGTCCCGGCTGCGGCCGCGATCTACGCCAACGACATGTACGTCGAGCGGGTGTTCTCCGAGGAAACCGCGCGGCTGATCCCGACGCTGCGGCCGTGGATCACCAACGAGTACGAGCACAACGGCCTCCGCGCGTCGGGCGAGCACGTGCTCGGGCGGTTGATCGACCTCGTGCGCGGGCGCGTCTGACCCGCGGTGCGGGGAACCCTGAACCCCCTTGCCATCCCAGGGTTCCCCGCACCGGCGAGCATCAGGCCACGGTGACGCCGCCGTCGACGGAGTCGGTGGAGAGAGTCAGGTCCTGCCAGGCGTCGAAGTCCTCCTGCACGCGCTGGCGTCCGGCGGTGACCAGCCGCAGCGCGTCCGAGCCCAGCAGCAGGTGCACCGGCGGGTTTTCCACGTCCAGCAGCCGCAGAATCGCGTCGCCCGCGCGGTCGGGGTCGCCGATCCCCTGTCCGGCGAGGGCTTGGCGGCGGGTCCGGATCGGGTCGAACAGGGCGTCGTAGTCGGCGATGCTGCGCGGGGCGCGGACCAGCGACCGGCCCGCCCAGTCGGTTTTGAACGCGCCGGGAGCCACCGCGGTCACCCGCACGCCGAACTGCGTGACCTCCTGGGCGAGGGTGTCGGTGATGCCTTCCAGCGCGTGCTTGCTGCCCTCGTAGAACGCCAGGCCGGGGAACGTGGTGTGCCCGCCCATCGAGGTGATCACGAAGATCTGGCCGTCGCGCCGTTCGCGCATGCCGGGCAGGACCGCCTTGATCGTCGCGACCGTGCCGAAGACGTTGACCTCGAACTGGCGGCGCAGCTCCGCCATCGACGATTCCTCGAAGGTGCCTTCGAGCCCGTATCCGGCGTTGGCGACGAGCACGTCGACCGGGCCCAGTTCCGCTTCGACCTCCCGCACGGTGGGTACGATCCGGTCCGCGTCGGTCAGGTCGAGGACGAAGGCGCGGGCGCGTTCGGGGTCCAGTGCCCGGAAATCGGCCGCGTGCGCTTGGGTGCGCACGGTGCCCGCGACCTGGTGTCCGGCGGCGAGGGCGCGTCGGGCGACGGCCCGTCCGAGGCCGGTGCTGACGCCGGTGATCAGGAAAGTTTTGCTCACTGCTCAAGGTCCTTTCGTGAAAATGGCAGGACGGCATGGACCCCGCGAGGACAGCGGGGCCCGAGGATGGGCGAAGGTCAGGACTCGGCGGGAGCGGCCGGTTCGCGGCCCCAGCTGGCGAGCAGCCGCAGCCGTTCCTGCGAAGGCGAACCGGCCGGCGCGCTGTAGACGACCATCGACTGGCCCGGGTCGGCGACCGAGGTGAAGATCTCGTACTGGAGTTCGAGATCTCCGGCGACGGGATGGCGCAGGCGTTTGAGACCGGTGCTGCGTTCCTGGACGCGGTGTTCCGACCACCACGCCGGGAACTCGGGCGACCGCATCATCAGCTCGCCGATCAGGTTGGCGATGTGCTGGTTCCGCGGCTGCGCGGCCGCGGCCAGCCGCAGCCCGTGCACGTAGTCGCGGGCGACGCGTTCCCAGTCCCGCCACACCAGGCGGGCCCGCGGATCGAGCAACGTCCAGCGCGCCATGCTGCGTTCCCGTCGCGGCAACTCGGCCACGTCGGGAAACAGCAAGGCCCACAACGCGTTCCCGCCGACGACCGTCAGGTTCCGGTCGCTGACGAACGCCGACGCGAGCTCCATCGAGTCCAGCACCTGCCGCAGCGCCGGACGCAGCCGGGACGCATGCTCGGCCTGGTCGAGGCGTTCGGCCGTGGCGCCCGCGAGAGCGAACAGATGCCGCCGCTCGATGTCGTCGAACCGCAGCGCGTCGCAGAGTGCGTGCAGCACCTGCTCGGACGGCTGCCGCGCGCGGCCCTGTTCCAGCCGGGTGTAGTACTCGGTGCTGACCCCGGCCAGCTGCGCGACCTCGCTGCGGCGCAGGCCGGAAACCCGCCGTCCGCCGTCGAATCCGTCCGGAAGACCGATCTCGTCCGGCTTCAGCCCGCCGCGGCGGGCCCGCAGGAAATCGCCCAGGTCGTTCTTGCCCATGCCTCGAGTCTGCCTTCCGCCCGGGCGCTGCCCAAGGCCGTAACTGGTCCTGTCAGTACTACTCACCGGACCGGGCGAGGATCACCGCACGAGCGGCCAGATGCAGCGCCAGCCGTTCGTCCGGACGCGACAGGTCGACCTGCAGCAACTGCTCGATCCGGCTGATCCGCGCCGCGACCGTGTTCCGGTGAATCCCCAGCACAGTCGCGGTTTCCGCCAGCGAAGACTCCACGTCGAGATACGCCGCGAGAGTGCGGATCAGATCGCCCGGCACGGAAACCAGCGGAGCGAGCAACGCACGCGCGGCAGGCTCGAAGGTGTCCGTGCGCGTCCATTCCAGAAGCAGCTGCGCCATGCCGAGCTGGTCTACGTGCAGGAAATGCCCGGTCTCCGGACGGGTCGCGGCGAGGCGCGCGGCGTCGGTGGCTTCGGCGACTGTCGCGGTGAGACCGTCGGCGTGCGGGCGGCCGACGCCGAGGTGTGCGTCGAGGGTGCGGCGCAGGCTGTGGTGCACCGCCCGCAGCCGCGCGGACAGCGCCCGCACCCGTTCCGCGGTCGGTTCCTGTTCGAAGGTGACCCAGCCGGTCCAGCCCTCGCCGTGTTCGACGGTGACCGCGTCGATCGACTCCGCCCGGAGCGCGCGCACGACCTCCTGCGTGCGGGAGACCGTGTCGACGTCTGCGGGCACGCCGATGCGCAGGCCGACGTGCCAGCCGCCGAGTCGCCAGCCCGCGTCTGCCGCGCGTCGGCGCAGGTCGGCACCGGGTTCGGTGTCGTGGCGCAGCAGGTCGCCCAGCAGCGCGGACCGGGAACGGGCGTCGCGTTCCAGTTCCAGGCGGTGGGCCAGCAGCCAGCGCTGCACGGCACCGGCGGCGACGGCCAGCGTCGCGGCGACGACGTCCGCGCGCGGGGCCTTCGCGCCGGTCAGCTCGGCGGCCAGCCAGACCGACGGCTGCGGCAGCACTGCGGGATGCGCCAGCAGAACGCCGTCCGCGAGGGTGACGCGTTGCGGGACTGGCTCGTGCACTCGCACGCGGGCGGCCTCGGCGAGTTCTCCGGCGAGCACTTCGCCGCGGTCGTCGAGGACAGCGACGGGAGCGTCCAGCAGTCGGCGCAGCACGGTCACGATTTCTTCGGGTGGCCGCAACCGCTCCCCTAGCGCGCGATGTGCGGCGAGCACTGCCTCGGCGCGGTCGATGTCCGGGGCGGCCAGGGCGAGGCGGGCGTCCACGAGCAGATCGAGCGGATCGGCGGACGTGACCAGCAGCGGAACCGACAGCCGTTCGGCCAGGAGTCGTGACGCGGCAAGGGGTTCGGCTCCGGGAAGCAGGACTCCGGCGGCTTGGGCGTCGGCGCAGCGGCGCAGGAGTGCGTCGATCTGCCAATCGGAACCGAGCGGGCGGACGACGACTACCAGTTCGCCGGGAGCGGGCGTGCCGGACGCGTCGAGCGCGGCCTTGACCGTCTTGAGTGGACGGTCCAAACCGGACTCTCCGGAGCACACCCGGACGGGACCAGCCCACGAAGGCAGCGCGAGCAGCTGGCGGAGAATCACTGGGCTACCACCGGATCGCAGTCGATTCCGTATGCGCGCGGCTCCAGCAGCGGACGTCGTCGCGGGTCGGTCCAGAACGGGGACGCGGCCAGGCACACGACGTCCACCTCCACTCCGGCGCGGATCGCGTCGCACTGCAGCGGGACGCCGGTGCGGCGGTCGAGCACCGAGAGAACGTCCGGAGTGGACGCCACCGGCAGCCCGTCCCGCAGCGCGAGCAGGTACTCGTTCTCCATTTCCAGCCGCAGCAGCGCGCCGTCGCGGTGATCGGCCAGCGTCGCCGAGCCGCGGCCGAAGCCCGGGTGGCCGTGCTGGCCGGGGCCGATGTGCCGCGACACCTCCAGCACCCGGCCGCGGGCGAGAACCTGGCCGTCCAGGGCGGTTTCCAGCGCGGCGAGGTCCGGGCTCTCCCCCGCCGCGAGCACGCGGGAGCCGAGGGCGAGCGCCTCGCTCGTCGTGCCGGGCACCGTGTGGTCGGCCAGCTCGCCGGCCGGGATCGGGGCCAGCGCGATCGCCGCCCAGCCGCCGGAGCTGGCCAGGAACGCGCGGATCCCGCTCTCGACCACCGAGGCCGCCGCGGCGGCGAGCACCACCACCCGGCCGCCGGGTTCGGCCATCGCGGCCGGGGCGACGCCGCGGCCGGTCGCGGCGACCGAGAGCTGGTCGAGCCGCGGCAGCCCGCGTCCGGACAGGTCCGCGTCCACGCAGGGCAGCCCCAGCTCCTGGGCGATCACCAGCGGAAGCAGGCCGTTGAGACCGCCGATCTCGATGGTCATCAACGCCTGCGCGCGCTGCCCGGTCCAGCGTTCGATCGCCTTGATCGCCGAGGCGAACTCGTCGCCGCTCGGCAGTTTCTCGGCGAACGCGGCGGTCGCGCCGACGATTCCGACCGGGACCACCAGGGTGTCCGGCGGCAGGTCCGCGATCGGGCGCACGAGCGGTTCGCGGCCGGATTCGGTCAGCCGCCGCAGCAGCACCGCCGCAGTGACGGTGTCGCCGCCCCCGCCGGACCCGAGCAGCGCGACGCCGCGTTCGAGTGCCGGCACGTCCGCGGCGGTGATGCGCATGGCTGGTCAGCGTATCAGCGGAAGCTGTAGCCGCCGTCCGGATACAGCGTCGAACCGGTGGTGTAAGTGCTGGTGAACAGGTACAGCACGGCATCGGCCACTTCGGACTCCCGGCCGACGCGGTGCAGCAGGGTGTCCGCGCGGTACTGCGCGAAACTCGCCTCCCGCGCGGCCGCCGGGCGCCCGGCCCACAGGTTCCCGTCGATCGTGCCCGGCGACACGACGTTCACCCGGACCGGTGCCAGTTCCACCGCGAGCCCGCGGCCGAGCCCCTCGATCGCCGCGTTGCACGCGATGTACGCCGGTGCCGCGGCGGGCGGGCGCACGCTCGCGACCCCGGACATCAGCACCACCGAAGCGTCGTCCGAGAGCTTCGGCGCGGCGTGCTTCACCGCGTGGTACTGGCCCCAGAACTTGGTGACGAACGGGCTTTCCGCCTCCGCGTCGCTCAGGTCCCGCATCGGGCCGACGGTGTAGGACGCGGCGGGCGTGAACAGGTGGTCGACCCCGTCCAGCGCGCCGAAGAACTCGGCGAGCGACGCCTGGTCGGTAGTGTCCACCGCCTGCCAGGTCGCGGTCGGACCCAGCTCCGCCGCAGCGGCTCGGAGCTTGTCGCCGGTCCGGCCGCCGAGGTGGACGAGCGCGCCAGCCGCCGTCGCACGCCGGGCGACCTCCAGCCCGATCCCGGACCCGCCGCCGAGCACCACGACCACCCGGCCGTCCAGCGAACTCACGAAGCCACCTCCACCGGTATGAAATCGTGCGCCAGGCCGAACGCGGACGGGCCGAACGTGGCTAGCGCCTCCGGAGTGCGCATGAGCGGCGGCGTCGAGATTCCCACCACCGTGACCCGCTGGCCGTAACGCAGCGTCTCGGTGGTGATCGGCTCGGCGGATTCCGCCTCCAGCACGCAGATCAGGTCGGGCACCATGCAGCGCACCTCGCCGTCGACAAGCGCGACCAGGTTCTCGTTCTGGAACAGGATTTCCAGCTTGTGCTCACCGTCGAAGGACACCGCCGCCGCGCGTCCCCTAGCGAATCCTTCTTCGGTCCGGCGCTCCACATCGGACACTTTGCCCCGGAACAACACCCGCAGATGCGAGTACAACGTGTCGCCGAGCGCGGTCGCCAGCGCAGCCACGGGGTCGGCATTCCCTTCGCGGGCAAGGCGAATCGCCCGGCCGACGCTCAGTGCGAGCGAGAGCGTCCGCGGCACGGCGGTGCGTTTGACGTCCGCGCCGCTCATCGAGTACTCGGCGATGTGCGCGACCCCGCCGAGCCGGATGGTAATCCCGCGCGCGAGCCATTCCATCCGCCGGTTGTCGGCGCCGGTGTCGATCAGCGTGGTTTCGCCGCGTTCCCCGGCGATGCCCATCGGCGAACCGGGGACGCCGTACACGCCGAACGTTTCCATCTGCAGCTCCGGGAACGCCCGGCCCATGCCGTCGGCGTCGACCACCGGCAACCCGAGCCGTGCGCCGACGACCAGCGGGATCATCGAGTTGATCCCGCCGCATTCGATCGGCATCGTCGCGTCGGCCTTCGTGCCGAGGTGTTTTTCCAGCGCCCGCAAGGCAAGCTCGGGTTCGGCGCCGTTCGGGAGCTTCTCGTGCACGACGGTCGGCGCGCCCATCTGCGCGGTCGGGATGACGAGGGCGTCGTCGTCCAGGTCGTCCGGGTCGAGCACGGTGACGGGTCCATGCTCGCGGATCGCCTCGCGCACCAGCAGCCGCCCGACGTACGGGTCGCCGCCGCCACCGGTGCCGAGGACGGCCGCGCCGCGGGCGAGATCCTCGAGGTGGTCTTCGGTCAGGGTCCAGCTCATCCCGCGACCCCGATCGGGTCCAGGTCGTAGCCGAAGTACCGCGGACCGGCCAGCGCGATGCCTTCCGGGGTGTGCCAGCGCGGGTCCGCCGGAGCCGCGATCACCGTGACCCGCTGGCCGTAGCGCAGGCCTTCGGTGGTGACGGCCTCGCCGGATTCGCGGTCGAGCGTGCAGATCAGGTCCGGCACCGAAGCGCGCACCTCGCCGTCGACCTCGGCCACCAGGTGCTCGTTCTGGAACCGCAGCAGCATTTCCGTGCCGGTGTCACCGTCCATGCCAGACAGCCGGGCCTCGCCGCGGGCGAACCCGGTGACGGTGCGGCGGGCGACATCCACGACCTTGCCGCTGAACAGCGTCCGGCCGCGCAGCCGCTCCACCACGCGATCCACCGGGTTCTCGTGCTCCTCGCGGGCCTGCCGCACGAGCGCGCCGAGTTCCGCGCACAAAGTCAGCGTTCCGGGCACCATCGATTCGCGGGCCTGCGCGCCGGACATCGCGTAGTTGCTGATCATCGCCGAGCAGCCCATGTCGATGGTCGCCGACCGGGCCAGCCGCTCCGCCCAGTGATTGTCCACAGTGTCCAGTACGCCGCGGTTGCCCTTCTCGTCCGCGATGGACATCGGGGTCGCGCGGATTCCGTACAGGGTCGGCAAAACCATCTGCAGCTCCGGGAACGCGCGGCCCATGCCGTCCGCGTCCACGAGCGGCAGGCCGAGCTGCGCCGCCGCGACGACCGGGATCAGCGAGTTCACGCCGCCCGCTTCGGCGCAGGCGATGTGCGTGAGTTCCTTGCCCAGATAGGTGGCGAGCGTCCGGGCGGCGAGCCCGACCTGTTCGGCGGACGGCAGTTTCTCCACCATCACCGTCGGCGCGCCCATCATCGCGACCGGCAGCACCACGGCGTCGTCGTCCAATTCGGACAGTTTCACCAGCGGCACCGAACCGTGCTCGCGGACCGCGGAATGCGCCAGCAGCCGGCCGATGTACGGGTCTCCCCCGCCTCCGGTGCCGAGGATCGCCGCGCCGCGCGCGATGTCGTCCAAGTCCTTCTCGGTAATCTCAGCCATCGTTCACGCCCCCAGCTGCAAGTCGCCGACCGCCTTGACCCGGATCCGGGTCGCGTTGCCGGGCAGGTACGGGATCGGCACCTCGTCGAAGTCGACGATGCCGACGGACGCCGGGCTCGCCCCGGCGGCCACCGCACGGTCGACCGCTTCCTGCTTCGCCTCGTCCACCACGGCCTCGCGACGGCCGGGCTCGATCACGTACACCCGGTCGACCTCGCCGCCGATCTGCGCGATCGCCGCGCCGATCGCGTTGGCCACCGCGTAGTGGTCCGGCCGGCGGACCTCGCCGGAACCGGCCAGCTCGTCCGGCAGCAGCACCGAGCCGCCGCCGACGGCGACCACCGGAAGCGGCTCGGACGACGTGCGCATCCGGTCCACGACGTCGGAAACGTCCGCCGCGATCCGGTCCAGCGCGGCCCGCACGAAGTCCCGGTCGAGGTGCGCGACCAGCGCCGGGTCGCCGATCTCGGCCCGCCCGGCGGCGACCGCGATGTCCGTGGCGGTCAAGGTGTCTCC
The DNA here is from genome assembly GCF_006704225.1 of Amycolatopsis sp. Poz14. NCBI lineage: Bacteria > Bacillati > Actinomycetota > Actinomycetes > Pseudonocardiales > Pseudonocardiaceae > Amycolatopsis > Amycolatopsis sp. Poz14. The sequence goes on along the minus strand of NZ_JACLHD010000001.1, from coordinate 4,853,454 downwards.
GCCGAACACGAGCGCCTTCGAGGTCAGCTCGTACCCGACGGAATCCGGTCCGACGGTCACGCCGGACGCGTCGCCGCGCACCCGGCTGCCGCCGCCGATGCCGATCGAAAGGACGTCCGGCATCCGGAAGTTCGTGCGGATCCCGGCGACGCTGACGTCCGTGGTCGCCTCGCGCGGGAAGCCCTGCCGCAGCACGCCGACGTCGCTCGTGGTGCCGCCGACGTCGACCACCGCGCAAGTATCCAAACCAGACAGCACCGCCGCGCCGCGCATCGAGTTCGTCGGGCCGGACGCGAAGGTCGCCACCGGGTAGCGGCGGGCGAAGTCGACGTCCATCAGCGTGCCGTCGTTCTGGCTCAGGTACAGCGGCGCGGTGATGCCCGCGCCGGTCACCGACGCGGCCAGACCGTCCACGATGTGCGCCGCCAGCTCGCGCAGCGCGGCGTTGATGACGGTCGCGTTTTCCCGCTCCAGCAAGCCGATCCGGCCGATTTCGTGGGACAGCGAGATCGCGACGTCCGGCAGCTGCGACGAGATGATCTCCGCCGCCCGGGCCTCGAACTCCGCGTTCACCGGCGAGAACACCGACGTGATCGCGACGCTGCGCACGCCGGCCGAGCCCATGTCGTCGGCGGCCTTGCGCAGTTCGCTTTCGTCCAGTTCGGCGATGTGCCGTCCGTCGAACTCGTGGCCGCCGTGCACCAGGTAGCTGCGCCCGGACACCGCGTCGACCAGCCGCTGCGGCCAGTCCACCATCGGCGGCAGCGACGCGCCCGCGGGCAGGCTGAGCCGCACCGCCGCGGTCGGGGCCAGCCGGTGCGCCTCGACGAGCGCGTTGATGAAGTGCGTGGTGCCGATCATGACCGCCCGCACCGCGGCCGGGTCGAACGCCCGCTGCCGCTGCAGCCCGTCGATCGCGGCGACGATGCCCGAGGTGACGTCCTCGGTGGTGCTGGTCTTGATCGAGGCGAGCACCTCGCGGCCGTCCAGCAGGACCGCGTCGGTGTTGGTCCCGCCGACGTCGATGCCGATGCGCACGGAGAAATCCCCTTCCAGGTGACGGAATCAGGCGGCCGGGGCCGGTTCGGCGTCCGCGGTCCGGCTCTTGCCGACCCCGCGGACCAGGCCGAGCTTCCCGGCGGCCACGTACAGAACGAAAGCGACGACGAGCGAGTTGATGCTGGGCAGCCCCCAGTCCACGAACTCGCCGAACAGCGCGGCGGCGATCCAGACGACGATCGTCGCGGGCACCCACACCGGGGCGTCGGCGGGCACCGCGCCCCGCGCCCTGGCCTCCTCCAGGTCGCCGCGCCACTGCTTCACCACGAAGTACTCCGCGACCATGATCCCGGCGATGGGCGGGAACGCGACCCCGAGCACGGTCAGGAAATCGGTGAACTTCGAGAGGATCCCGGCCGCGGCGAGCACGCTGCCCACCACGCCGAGCACGGCGGTGACCAGGCCGCGGTGCGCCCGTTTCCCGGAGACGGTGCCGATGAAGTTCACGACGCCGAGCCCGGACGAGTACAGGTTCCAGTCGTTGATCTTCATCGTGCCCGCGATGACGATCAGCAGCCCGACCCAGCCGACCGACGACGTGACGATCGTGGTGATCTGCGCCGTGCCGACCGCGTGCGCGAGCAGCACGCCGGCCAGGCCGATCACGTACTCGCCGAGGGTGACGCCGACGAGCGTCTGCTTGACGACGTCGCCGGTGGTGCGGTTGAACCGGGTCATGTCCGGCGTGATCACCGCGCCGACGATGAACCCGCCCGCGACCAGCGTCGTGCCCTGCAACAGCGACAGCGTCGGGCCGGGCGGCGCGGACGCCACGAGCGCGCCGAGGTCGTGCCGGGTCAGTTCGGAGACCACCGACCAGCCGACCAGGACCAGGAACGCGGGCACCATCAGGTACGCCGTCCACGCCATCGAGTGGAAGCCGCGGACCACGATCGCGGTCACCACCAGGCCGAACACGAGCGCCCAGCCCCACTCCGGCAGTCCGCCGACCAGCGCGGCGAGGCCCTGCGCGGACACCGCGGACTGGATGCCGAACCACCCGATCAGGCTGATCCCGATGGCCAGCCCGATGAGCGCGGAACCGCCGCGGCCGAAGCCGGTCCAGCGCGCGATCATCGAGGTGGTGAGGCCTTCGCGGACGCCGATCACGCCGACGAGAATGGTGATCAGCTCGAGGATGACCGAGCCGAGCGTGAACGCCAGCACGGCGTTCCCGAAGCTCATCCCGAAGCCGATGGTGGCGCCGAGCAGGAACTGCGACAGCGCGGAAACCTGGCCGAACCGCTGCACAGCGACCGACCACCACGAGTAACGGGCGGAATCGGGCACCCTGGTCAGCGCGTAATCGTCGACACCGACAGCCGAGGCCATGGCGACCTCCTCATCCTGGAGGGGAACGGTTCCCAGCACGGTAAGCAGCAGCTCCGGCGAGGTCACCGTGCGATCTGCACAGCCTGGACCATCCGGCTGTGCAACCCGCACTCTTACCCGACCAAGGCGTGGACAGCCTCGTACGCGAACGCCGCCGCGCCGACGCCCGCCGCGACGCTGACGACCACGTTCGCCGCCGCGGCGAAGTACGACTGGCGCTCGACCAGCCGGACGGTTTCGTAGCTGAACGTGCTGTACGTCGTGAGCGCGCCGCAGAATCCGGTGCCGAGCAGCGAGTAAACCGCCGCGGGCAGCGCAGTCCCGGCACCGGCGAGCCCGCCGAGCAGGACACAGCCGATCAGGTTGACGGTGAACGTGCCCCACGGGAACAGGCTCTGGTGCCGGGACTGGACGGCCCGGTCGGTCAGGTACCGCATCGGTGCTCCGACCGCGGCGCCGAGGAAGACGAGGAGGACGGTCATCAGACAGCCACCTCCACCGGGACCAGCTTGCGGGTGATCGCGTGGCCCAGCAGGACGGCGAGCAGCGCGGCGGCGAGCGTTCCGCCGAGATAGCCGAAGGCGACCGGCACGGTGTCCGGCCGCAGCAGATTGCGCGCTTCGACCGCGTACGTGGAGAAAGTGGTGAAGCCGCCGAGGACGCCGACGCCGAGGAACGGCCGCACCAGCCGGTGCGCCGACCACGCCTCGGTGACCAGCACCATCAGCACGCCGATGAGGAAGCAGCCGGCGACGTTCGTCCAGAAGGTCGCCCACGGGAAGCCGCCGGTCTCGGTGGGAAGGGCCTGGGCGAGGCCGTAGCGGGCCAGCGCGCCGAGCCCGCCGCCGAGCGCGATCACCCCGAGCACCGACACGTGGTGCCGGACGAGTTCGCGTTGCTGCACGGGATCCCGGAGGTCGACGTCGGGGTCGAGAGGTTCTTCAGGCACAGTCTTCTCCTACTCCACGGACACGCGTCACCGTTCGAGTAGGGACTGTTGGCGGCCCCCGGCCGCGGTTGTCCGGGCGATTCCCGGAGCGGCGAGCCCCACCGCCGCGCGTACGCGAGCCTACCCGATCAGTTCCCCGCCTCCCGCAACGCGGTCAGCGCCGGACCGAACATAGTGGACTTGATCGCCCCGAGCGTGCCGCGGTCCTTGCCCGCGAGCGGAGCGACCCGGTCGACCGCGGCCGTCCGCAGGTCGTCCAGCGCGGCGGTCGCGTCGACCAGGCCGAGCGCCTTCGCTTGCGGACCGCCGAACCGGCTCCCAGTGGTCATCGACGCGACTGCGGCGGCCGGGGTGAGCTTCGCCTGGACGAGCGCGGCCATCCCTGGCGTGAAGGGGAGGTTGATGTCGGCCTCGGGGAAGCAGAAGTAGCCGCGGTCCTCGCGCATGACGCGGAAATCGTGAGCCATCGCGAGCATCGCGCCACCGCCGAAAGCGTGCCCGTTGACCGCCGCGATCGTCGGGACCGGGAGGGCGAGCACGCGGGCGAGGAGTTCGTGGATGCTGGTCACGTATTTGCCCGCGTCGCCGGGGTGGCTGGTGAGCCAGTCGAGGTCGAGGCCGTTGGAGTAGTACTTGCCGCTGCCGATCGTGACGAGCGCGGCGGGTTCCTTGCCCGCGGTGACCGTGTCGAGGTGCGCGTGGACTTCCTCCAGCCACGTTGGGGCGAAACGGTTTTCGTCGGCGCCGAAGTCGAGAACGTGGACGGCGCCGGTGGTGGTGAGGGTGGGCATTTCAGTCCTTTCTGGACTTTTCCGGGGGTTGGAGTGCGAGGATCGCGCGGACCGCCGCGGCCAGCCGTTCCCGGCTTTCCCTGCTGGCGGGACCGGTGGCGAGTTCGCGGCGGAGCAGGGCCGTCGGGAGGTCCACGACGCAGGCGGTGATGACTTCTACGGCTTGCCCGTCGCCGCGGTTCCAGAGCTGGCGGGCGAGGCGGACCAAGAGGCGGACGAGGCGTTTGTCCAAGGCGTGCAAGGCTTCCGCTACGTCTTCCGGAAGCTGCGGCCCCAGCACCCGCTTCGAGGGGACGGCGATCATCATCCGCGCCGCGTCCGGTCGTGCGTCGGCTACTACGGCTGGGGTGTCGGCCGCTGCGACCACTGCTTCGATCGGGTTTGCGGCTTCGTCGACCAGCCGTTCTTGTTCGTCGAGAAAGAAGGTGGCGGCGCGGAGCCAGGTCCGGCCGATCAGGGCGGGGAGGTTGGCGAAGGCGTGGTAGATCGTGCTGTTCGGGACGCCCGCCTCCAGCGCGAGCCGCCGGACGGTGAGCGCCTCGGGACCGAGGTCGGCGATGAGACGCTCGGCGGTGTCGAGGATCAGCTCGGGATCGTGGATCCGGGGGCGGGGCATGGGTGGATGGTAATGGAGCGGATGCTCCAAAACTAGAGCGGGGTGAGGTGTGGCTCAGGGTTCGTGCTTGGGGGTGCTGGTTCTCACCGGCTTAAACGCACGCGAGGATCGCTGCATGACTTTCGCTGGGGCCATCGCTGCGTGCCCAGCTTTGCGTGGGGTTGCTCAGACGTCGTTCGCCTGATGCACGCCGCACGAGCTACTCGCCGGGGCACGCGTCGTTGCGGAGGCAACGTCGGTCTCCGGGGGCAAAGGTCGCTCTGGGGGAATGTCGCTCCGGAGCGAGCGTTCACCGCCGGAAATCTTGTCCGGCACCGAGGAATCGCCCACGCGCGAAGCAACCTTCGGCCGCTCACCGGGCAAGGCGTGATTCCCCGCCCCGTTCGCGGGAGCCGAGCCGCATTCGCCGCAACCGCCCGCGCCCCGCCGCGCAGACCGGGCCAGTCCGCGATGTACAGGCAGCCCCGTTCGCCGAGCAGAGCGCGGCCCCCCCACCCCGTTCGCGGGAGCCGACCGCATTCGCAGCAACCCCCCGCGCCCGCCACGCAGGCCGAATCAGCCCTCGAAGTACAGGCAATCCCGCCCGGCGAGCAGAGTGCGATCCCCGCCTCGTTCGCGGGAGCCGAGCCGCATTCGCCGCAACCGACCGCGCCCCGCGGGCCGGGTCAATCCGCGACGTACAAGCAATCCCGCCCGTCGCGCGCGGTGGCGTCCGGGTCGTCCAGCCAGCGGCCGCCGTCGGCCAGGTAGCGGAAGCGGATCCGGGCGCCCGGCGGGACTTCCACCGCGGCCGAGCGCGTGCCGTTCGAGCGTTTGCGGAGTTCGTGGCGTCCGGGCTGCCAGTCGTTGAAGTCGCCGACCACGCTCACCGGGCCGGGCGGGGTGTCGAGCGGCAGGACGAACGTCACCCGCCGGGCCCCGGAGCCGTTGCTCCGGCTGGTCTTGATCACGGCGTTTCCCTTTCCCGTTCCGGCGAATCGGTCCTTCTGAATCGTTCCATGACCGCCGCCGGGAACCCGGACGCGGCGGGTGCCGCGTCCGGGTGAAAAGCGGGCTCAGGTGGTGGAAACGTCGTCCAGCTGCTCGGCCGCCGGGCGCACCGGGAACAGGTCGCCGCCGGGCGGGGCCGGGATGCGGCCGACCGCGGCCCGGGCCTTCCAGTCCCCCGCGTCGGCGGCGGCGTGCACGCTGTCGAGGGCGGCGTACTGGATGAAATGGATGTCCGGCAACGGCCACGGCGCGGCCCCGGTCGCCGCCGGGAGCAGGTGGTCGACGGCGGCGAAAATGCTGCCGCCCTGCGGATTCCGGTAGCCCCACAGGTTGACGCCCAGGTGCTTGCCCAGCTGCGCCAGGCGAGTCAGCGCGACCAGGTTGAACGTGTGGTAGTGGTACGTCCGCGTGCGGGTGGATTCCTCGGGCTGGCCGCCGTCCGCGGCGATCTGGTGGTCGATCCGGGCCTTGCCGGAGTCGCGGACGATCGTGCGGGCCAGGTCGCGCTGGCCGACGTAGCTCGCGGTCGCCGCGGTCAGCAGGTCGTAGAAGGTGCCGTGGTTGTTGGTCGCCTTCGCCTCGTCGGTGCCGTTCTTGCTGGTGCGCAACCAGGTCAGGAAGTCGGCCGACCAGCCGCGGAACGCCTTGCCGTCGGCCTTCGTCCAGCCGGGCGCGCCCGCTTCGAGGATCCGCGCGGCGTCGAGGACCTGGGTGAAGGTGTAGGAGAACTCGATGATGCCGATCCCGCGCCCGTCGGTCTTGCACGGGATGCCCTGCGCGAAGTTCAGGTTCGGGTTCATTTTCGTTGCCGCGTCGAGGAACCAGGTGCGCAGGTCGAGCGCGGCGCGCTGGGCGTACTCGGCCTTGCCGGTGTAGTACCAGGCGAGCGAAAGCTGGTAGATCGAGTTGAACGCGACGAGCCGCTCGGCCTTGTCCGGCACGTTCTTCATCTCGGGGTTGACCTGGCCGTCGCGGTCGACGTACGGGCAGCCCTGCGGGTTTTCCGGCGTTTTCGGCTGGCTCGGCCAGTAGTACGGGGCGAGGCTGAGGTAGTCGTGCTTGTCGCCGCTCGGCGGGACGCGCTCCTTGTCGACGACCGTCCACGGGCCCTTGGTCAGCGCGTCGTCGGCCTGCTTAAGCAGGTTCGACAGCGACGTGCGCAGCGTCGGGTTGCCGGCCATCAGGCCGATCTTGTTGCCTGCCAGGTGCAGGCCGTCGAGCACCACAGTGTCCGGCACGCAGACGAACGAACACGACCTCGGCGCGGGCGCGGCGGTCGCCGCTCCGGCAGTGGACGCGAGCAGCCCCGCGACCGTCGCGAGAACCGCCGCGAGACGACGCGGACGGGAAGACCGGGAAGGAGGCAGCACCGCAACTCCGTTCAAGAATATGAATACTCCACAGATATGTGAACTGAGATTGAATAACCGAACGCGCGGGGCCGCGTCAAGAGGAGGTCAGGCGAACCAGCCCCGCCGGACCGGGTTCCGGAGGGCGCCGATGCCCTCGATCATGATGGTGACCTCGTCGTCCGCCTCGAGCGTGACGTCCGGGCCGGGAACGGCGGATGTACCGGTGGCCAGGACGGCTCCGCGCGGGAAAACGTCGCCGCGATAGAGCCACGCGACCAGATCCGTGAACCGGCGGTGCAGCCGCGCGGTGGACGTCTCCCCTGCCCAGAGCAGCCCTCCGGCGCGGTGGATCGACACGGTGATGCCGAGCGCATACGGATCCGGGATGTCTTGCGCGGGCACGATCCACGGCCCGGCCGCGCACGAGCCGCGGTACATCTTGGCCTGCGGCAGGTACAGCGGGTTCTCGCCTTCGATGCTGCGCGAACTCACGTCGTTGACGATCGTGTAGCCGACGATCTCCGCGTTCGCGTTGCACACCAATGCCAATTCGGGTTCCGGAACGTCCCAAGTGGAATCTTCGCGGACGCCGATCGGCTCCCCCGGCCCGCGCACGCGGTGCCCGACGCTCTTGAAGAACAGCTCCGGACGTTCCGCTTCGTAGACCCGGGCGTAGACGTCCGCGTCGCCGCTCTCCTCCATCCGCGCCTCGCGCGACACCTCGTAGGTGACTCCAGCGGCCCACACCTCGGTGTCATCGTCGACCGGCGCTCGCGGCTCGCCCGGTTCTCCCGGCGTCAGCTCGACTGCCAGCGCTTCGGCGAAGTCTTCGGCGGACAGTGCCAGCAGGGAGCCGAGCGTTGTCCCGGGCGGGAGTGCGCCGGTGGACTCGCCGTCGGTGACCTGCCAGCCCGCGGCGGTTTTCAGGAGGCGGCGCATCAGTGCGAATCCCTCGGCACGGCGGAACCGCGGGTGCCGTGCAGGAAATCGAAGTCCGCGCCGAGGTGGGCCTGGGTGACGTGCTCGCGGTAAAGCCAGGTGTATCCGCTTCGGTACGGGCTTTCCGGCGGCGTCCACGCTGCGCGGCGGGCGGCGAGTTCCTCGTCGGGCACGTGCAGGGTCAGCCGGCGGGCCGGGGTGTCGAGCGTGATCCGGTCGCCGGTGCGGACGAGCGCGAGCGGGCCGCCGACCGCCGATTCCGGGCTCACGTGCAGCACGACCGTGCCGTAGCCGGTGCCGGACATCCGGCCGTCGCAGATCCGCACCACGTCCGTGATCCCCCGTTCGATCAGCTTCTTCGGCACCGGGACGTTCGCGACCTCCGGCATGCCCGGGTAGCCCTTCGGGCCCGCGCCGCGGATCACGAGGATCGTTTCAGGGGTGACGGGCAGGTCCGGATCGTCGACGACGCGGTGGTAGTCCTCGGCGGTGTCGAAGACCAGCGCCGGGCCGGTGTGCGTGAGCAGCTCCGGCGACGCGGCCGACTGCTTCAGCACCGCGCCTTCCGGGGCGAGATTCCCGGTGAGCACAGCGGTTCCGGTGCCGGGCGGCTGGAACGGCGCGTCGACAGTCGTGATCACCTCGTCGTTCCAGCACTCCGCGGGTTCTCTCGTCTTTCCGGCGACCGTTTGGACGTCGGTGTGCAGCAGCCCGGCTTCGGCGAGCCTCGTCAGCACCACGGGAACCCCTCCCGCGTAACAGAAATCCTCCATCAGGAACTTCCCCGACGGCATCAGGTTCACCAACGTGGGGACGGCTCGGCCCAGTTCGTCGAAGTCGCCCATCGCGAGCGGGACGCCGACGCGCCCGGCCAGCGCGAGAAGGTGCACGATCGCGTTGGTGGACCCGCCGATCGCCGCGTTGACGCGGATCGCGTTCTCGAACGCCGCGCGGGTCAGGATCCCGGACGGGCGCAGGTCTTCCCGCACCATCGCGACAATCCGCTGCCCGGCCGCCTGCGCGGTCTCGAACCGCCGCGCGTCGACCGCGGGCCAGGTCGCCGAACCGGGCAGCTGCATGCCGAGCGCTTCGGCGAGACAGGCCATCGTCGAGGCGGTGCCCATGGTCATGCAGTGGCCGTTCGAGCGGGCCATGCAGCCTTCGGCGAAGAAGCACTCCTCCTCGGTCATCCGGCCGGCTTTGCGCTCTTCCTCGAACTTCCAGACGTGCGTGCCCGAGCCGACGTCGCCGCCGCGGAACTTGCCGTTGAGCATCGGGCCGCCGGTGACCATCACCGCGGGCAGGTCGACGCTCGCCGCGCCCATCAGCATCGCCGGGGTCGTCTTGTCGCAGCCGGAAAGCAGGACGACGCCGTCGAGCGGATTGGCGCGGATCAGCTCCTCGACCTCCATCGCCATCAGGTTGCGGTAGAGCATCGCGGTGGGGCGCATGAGCGTCTCGCCGGTCGCCATCGTCGGGAACGCGAGCGGGAAGCCGCCCGCCTGCCAGACGCCGCGCTTGACCGCCTCGGCGACCCGGTCGAGGTGGACGTTGCACGGGGCCAGCTCGGAAGCGCTCACCGCGATCCCGATCACCGGCCTGCCGTCGAACACCTCCGGGCCGAACCCCTGGGACCGCATCCACGAGCGGTGGATCATCCCCGCCCGGCCGGACGCCCCGAACCACGCCGCACTGCGCACCCGCCGCTCCCTTCCCCGGAACTCTCCTCGATACCCGATCGGGCGGATCCTGGCAATCGGCTGAGAAATCCGGTGAACCGGACACTTCGCGGGACCGCCGGACGTTGGAGGGGGTGAGAACGTTGCCGGAGACGCGAGGTGTGCGATGAGCCTGATCGGGACCCTGGTCGGGTATGTCCTGACCGTGTTCATCGTGGTGCTGGTGGTGCGGATGGTCCTGGACTGGACCCGCCTGGTCGCGACCGGGCCCGCGTGGCTCGGCCAGGTGCGCCGGATCAGCCACCGCGCCACCGAACCGGTGATCGCCCCGGTGCGCCGGGTGCTGCCGCCGGTACGGGCGGGCGGGGTCGGATTCGACCTGGCGTTCACGGTGGTGTTCTTCGCGGCGCTGGTGGTGCGGGGCATCGCGTTCGCGTTGTAGGGCGAGGAGTGCGCGGGTTGGTGGCCGGGTTGATGCCGTTGTGGGCTGGTGCCTTGGCGGGCTGGCACCTTCGCGGCTGGCATCTTCGCGGGCTGGCACCTTCGCGGGCTGGCACCTTCGCGGCCTGGCACCTTCGCGGCCTGACACCTTCGCGGGCTGACACTTCGCGGGCTGACACTTCGCGGGCTGGTGCCTTGGCGGGGCTGGCGACTTCGAGGGTTGGTGTCTTTGCCGCCTCGTGCCTTTGCGGGCTGGCACCTCGGCGGGCTCGCGCCTTCGCAGTCTGGAGCCGTCGCGGGCTCGCATCTTCGCGGCCTGACGCCTTCACGGCTGGCACCCTCGCGACCTGGCGGTCTTTGGGGCCTGGCACCCATGCGGGCTCGCACCTTCTTCGCGCCCCGACGCCTTCGCAGGCTCGCATCTTCGCGGGCTCGCTCCCTCTCAGCCTGGAGCCGTCTGGCACAACTTCGCCGGTTGGCACCTTCGCGGCTGGCAACCCCGTGTCGGCCCTCGATCGCGGCACCCGGCCATCCGCCCTCGATGGCTGCGGAGCGCCTGCGCGGGCGTCGCTCGCCGTAGACTCCCCACCGTCATCCGGAGGCGAGGGGGGCCGCGGTGAGCGGTAGCAGGGTGTTGGTGGCCGGAGCGAGCATCGCGGGGCCTGCGTTGGCCCATTGGCTGCGTCGGCGGGGAGCCGAGGTGACCGTGGTGGAGCGGGCTCCTGGCTTGCGTCCCGGCGGTCAGGCGGTCGATGCGCGCGGGGTGGCCAAGGAGGTCATCCGGCGGATGGGGCTGGACGAGGCGGTGCGCGCGGCCCGCACGGACACCGCGGGTGCGCACACCGTGGACGTCGACGGGAACGTGCTGGAGACCTACCGCGCCGACGACGACGGCGGCGACGGGTACATCGCGGAAATCGAGATCCTGCGGGGAGACCTGTCCCAGGTCCTTTACGACGACACCCGCGACGGCGTCGAGTACGTCTTCGGCGACCGGATCGCCGATCTCGTCCAGGACGCGGACGGCGTCGACGTCACCTTCGCGAGCGGCGGGCAGCGGCGCTTCGACCTGGTGATCGGGGCGGACGGGCTGCACTCGGCACTGCGCGCGGCGGTATTCGGGCCGCGCGAGAAGTTCGTCCGGCATCTCGGGCTCGTGCTGGCCTTCTACAGCGTGCCCAACGAGTTCGGGCTGGACCGCTGGTTCATCGAGTACCAGGACCAGGCGTCCGCGCGGGCCGTCGGTCTGCGGCCGATCCGGGACGCCACGAGGGCGATGGCCATGTTCACCTTCCCCGCGGCCGGATTCGACGTCGATTACCGCGATGTCGAGGGACAGAAACGCCTGCTGCGCGAGCAGACGGCCGGGCTGGGCTGGCTCGCGCCGCGCATTCTCACGCACCTGGACGACACCCCGGACTTTTACCTCGACCAGGTCGCCCAGGTGGTGATGGACCGCTGGTCGGACGGCCGGGTGGGGCTGATCGGCGACGCGGCGTACAGCTCGTCGCCGATGTCCGGTGCGGGCACCGGGCTGGCTCTGGTCGGCGCCTATCTGCTCGCCGGAGAACTGGCTGCCGCCCAGTGGGATCCCGGGGTCGGGTTCGCTGGGTACGAGGCCCGGATGCGCTCGTTCGTCGAGGCCAACCAGGAGATCGGCCGGTTGCACGCGGAGAGCCGCGCCGTCCCGCGGCCGGACGCCGAACCGGCACCGGAGCCGGATATGGAGGCGTTGACCGCGCTGATCGATCGCGCGATCAACGGCGTCGAACTGCCCGACTATGCCGGGGTGCCGGACTCCGGGCCTAGCCTGCGGACCTGATCAGGCGCGGGGTCCCGCGGTGACTGGGACTGGTTCGTCGCCGGGCCGGCGCCGGGCGGTCCAGGTGTCGTAGCCGCGCATGAGGAAGCGGTGGGCGGGGCGTTCGACCAGGCGGGTGAGGGCCCAGCCGAGGACGACGCCGGTGGTGATCATGGCGGCGGTCTGCAGCAGCGGGTCGACGCCGAAGCCGGACAGCCAGTGCAGCACGAGGTAGCCGATGGCCTGGTGGATCAGGAAGACGCCGTAGGAGATCCCCGCGAACCAGGTGATCGCGCGCTGGACGAAGGCCGGGAGGAACCGGTTCCAGTCCGGGCCCGCCGCGGCCAGCGAGATCACCGCGATCCCGGTCGCGATGCCGAGCGTCGAGCCCCATTCGACGTCGATCCCGGCCGGGGTGACGGCCGCGCCGTGCAGGGCGTGCGCGGTGACGCACAGGACTTCCAGCAGCACGAATTCGGTCGTGGACACCCGTTTTTTGGTCCAGAGCCAGACCGCGATGCCGGCGACGAACAGGTGCCAGCGGTGGAATCCGAAGCCGTCGACGACGACCCGGTACCACTCGGGCGGACCGGAGATGCGCAGCGGCCACTGCGCGAGCGGGACGAGCAGGGCGGCCCACATGACGACGCGGAACTTGCGGCCGTGCCCCCAGCTGCCGCGATAGAGCAGCGCGGCGACGGTGAACGCCATGAGCTGGAGGGGAATCGTCCAGTGCGAGCCGTCGAGGAAGGGGTAGACGGCGGGTTTCCAGTTCCAGAGCATCAGCAGGTTGCCGACGAGGTCGCCGAACCGCGGGCTGAACCAGCCGGGCGGCGAGAGGTACCGCAGCGCGAAGTAGATCACGACGACGGCGGCGAGAAACGGCGGCAGCAACCGCGCGATCCGCCCCCACCAGTACCGGCCGAGCGACCCGCGCCCGATCGTGACGGCGGCGAAGTACGCGGAAATCACGAGCAGCAGGCTCGCCCCGATCTGATGCGGGAACACGAACCGCCGCGGCCCGAGCTCGGGATGCACGACGACGCTCATGAAGGTCGCGTGGTACAGCAGCACCAGCACGACGCACCCACCGCGCACGAGGTCCCAGCTGATCCGCCGGTTCCCCGAAGACACGCTCACCGGACGGAACGAGGACACGCACGCCACCGTAACTGGTCGGCTTCGCACGGTGCGGAGGGACCCTGGGGCATGGCGGGCGGGCATTTCCGGTACAGGGCGCGGGTTCGTGGTCTTCGGGCGGGGAGTCTGGCGGGGAAAGCCGTGGTGGCAGAGGGGTTTCCGGCTCGGTCGGCTCGCGAGGGGAGGGGCGGCTCGGGGTTGTCGGGTTCCGGTGAGTGAGAGGGTTTCGGTTGCGAGCAAGCGGGATTGACTCGTTGGATGTGACGGACAAATGCTTGCTTGGTTTCCGTGCACTGTGCGGTTGGCGGGGTTGGGGATGGATCGGCGGTGCGACTGAATCGGTCTTGTTCGTGTCGCACGAGCATGACCGGGCGCCACGGACCGCATGACGATTCGAGCGCACCGCGGGGTTGAGCGCTGGGGTCACTTGCGGGATGCCGCCCTCGCCGTACGACGGCCCGCTCCGGCATTCCGCTGAACCGGGACGACCGGCCCGGTTCGACCGGGCAAGCTGGCTTCCGCTCCGACCTGCTCCGGCCCTCCAGCCAGGCTCAACTCGCAGACCCGCTCGGCCGGTCGCAGCCCGCCGCCCGACACCGAGCCAGGCGCGCCCTGCGAATGCGCCCGGCCACCCGCAACCCGCCGACCGAGTCCGCCCCGCAACTGCAACCGGCCAGCCGTCGCGCGCCAGCCGAGCCCACCCCGCGCATGCGCCCGACCAGCCGCGGCCTGCCGACCGAGCTCACGCCGCGAACGCAACCGGCCAGCCGCAGCCCGCCAGCCGAGCTCACCCCGCGAACGCAACCGGCCAGCCGCAGCCCGCCAGCCGAGCTCACCCCGCGAACGCAACCGGCCAGCCGCAGCCCGCCGACCGAGTCCGCCCCGCGAACGCGCCCGGCCAGCCGCAGCCCACCAGCCGAGCTCACCCCGCGAACGCAATCGGCCAGCGCACGCTCCGCGTGCGAGACGTCGCGCGCCGCCCGGCACGGACGATCCGCCGGTCCCGGCTCTCCGCCTTGTGGGTTCGGCTCGCGCTCCCCCGTGCAGATCGGCTGACCCGGGCTGGATGATGTTCGAGTCCCTCCGCCTCCAGCTCCCGTAGACGGTCTCACGCTCCGAGCCGTGACCTCTCGCGACCAGGGCTGCTCCGGCTCCGGACGACAGTTCCAGCCCGCAGCCCGCCGGTCCCACGTGCCGGACGCGAAAGACTCCGCCCCGCGGCAACCTTCCAGGATCCCCGCCGGTCTCACGCGCCAGGCTTGAAGGCGACCTCCTTCGTGGCGACAGTGCCCGCAGTCCGGCCGGGGGCGGTTTGGTGGGTCCAATACAAGTTGGTGTGCGCGATGACCTGCGCGGGCGGCGGCGCGCCCCACTTCGTGCGGTCGCCCGTGGTGTGGGCGTCGCTCACCAAGGTCGCGTCGTAGCCGCGGACGAAGGCGCCGTGCAGGGTGGAGCGGATGCAGGCGTCCGTTTGGGCTCCGCTGACCACCAGGTGTCCGATCCGCAACTCGGCGAGGATCGACTCCAGGGTGGTGTCTTCGAAGGAATCCCCGTACGTCTTCTCCACCAAGGGCTCGGACGGCGACGGCGTCAGTTCCGGGACCAGGCCCCATTCCGGGCTTCCCTTAGCCAAGCCTTCGCCGTTGTGCTGGACCCACACCACGGGAACCTCGGCCTCCCGGGCCTTGTCCACCAGTGCGGCCACGTTCGCCACGACGTTGTCTCGTTCGTGCGAGTCCTCGACGACGCCGTTCTGGACGTCGACGACTAGCAGTGCGGTGTTCGGCCGGTTGTCGAGAGTGGTCATCGGATCTTCCCTCCAGTCAGGTACCGCTCACGCTAGCGCCGCCCACCGACAAAAAACTGTCACTCGGGGCGGAGGGCATCGTGCTGGGAGGACAGGCCGAACTCGGTTTCGAAGCGGGTCAGCAGGCGGGAGAGGAGAGCGTTCAGGTCGGACAGGTCGGCCTCGTTCAGGACCGCGTTGAACAGAGACCGTTCCCGTTCGGTGCGTTTCCGGGTGGCGGCGGCCCAGCGGGCGCGGCCTTTGCGGGTCAGGCGGACGGGGCGGCTCCGGCCGTCCGAGGACGCGGCGACTCGTTCTACCAAGCCTGCCCGTTCCAGGCGGTCGACGCGGACCGTGACGGTTCCGGAGGTGACGCCTAGGCGGTCGGCCAGTTCCTTGGGCGTGAGGACGGCCGCGCGGCCGGAGCGGTGCAACGCCGACAATGCCTGCCAATCCCCCACGCTGAAGCCGTATTCCTCCGCGACCCCGCGCAGTACCTGCTCGAACTGCCGCGACAGCCGTCCGATCCGCTGGCGGGCCGCTTCGACCTGTTCGTCCACGCCGTCGGGCATCACGGCCAGCCACTCGGGCAGGCCCGCCCCCACTGAGTCCAACTGGACACTCCCTCGATACTCAAGGTAGTTTGATTTGAGTATCAAAGTAACTGGTCCTGGGGAGGTCCGCAATGTCCGGACGCGTCTGGTTCATCACGGGAGCGAGCAGCGGATTCGGCCGCGTGCTCGCGGAAACCGTGCTGGCGCGCGGAGAAAAGGTCGTGGCCACGGCTCGCGACACGAGTGTGCTCGAAGACCTGAAGACGTTCACGGCCCGGCTGGACGTCACTGATCCGGCGTCGGTGGAAGCGGCGGTGAGCGCGGCGATCGCCGAGTACGGGCGGATCGACGTGCTGGTCAACAACGCCGGGCACGGGCTGGTCGGGGCGCTTGAAGAACTGACCGACGAGCAGGCCCGGCAGGTCCTCGAGACCAACGTGTTCGGCGTCCTCAACGTCACGCGTGCGGTGCTGCCGCATCTGCGGGCGCAGCGCAGCGGGCACATCGTGCAGTTGTCGTCGGTCGGCGGAGTCGTCGGGAACCCGGGGCACGCGCTGTACGCGACGTCGAAGTTCGCGCTCGAAGGGATGTCCGAGGCGCTCGCCGGGGAGGTCGCGCCGCTGGGGATCCGGGTGAGCCTGGTGGAACCGGGGCCGTTCCGGACGGACTTCGCCGGGCGGTCGATGACGTTCTCCGAGCCCATCGACGATTACCGCGACACCCCGGCAGGCGTGATGCGCCAACGGTTTTCCGCGCAGGACGGCGCGCAGCCGAACGATCCGGCGAAGGCCGCCGAGGCCATTCTCAAACTGGTCGACACCCCGGACGCGCCGCTGCGGCTGCCGCTCGGGCCCGAGGCGGTGGCCCGGATCCGGGCGAAGCTCGAGCAGCAGCTCGCCGATCTCGCGGCGTGGGAGGAGGTTTCGCTCGACACGCGGTATCCGGACGACTGATCGATCCAGCCGTCCGGACCGCCGGCGAGTCAGCCCACGGGGCCCTCGGCGGGCACGACGGTGACATCCTGCTGCTGACCGGTCTGGCCGACGACGGTCACCGTCAGCTTGTCGCCGGGGTGGTGCTGGTCCATCAGGGTGGTCAGCGCGGTGGGCGAGTCGACTGCTTTGCCGTCCACCGCGGTGATCACGTCGCCGGCGGCCAAGCCGGCCTTCGCGGCCGCGCCGTCGGGGACGACCTGCTGGATCACCGCGCCCGAACCGGTTCCGCCCTGCTGTTGCTGCTGTCCGGCATCGCTGACGGTCACGCCGAGGAACGCGCTCTTTCCGATGTGGACGGTGTCGGAGCCGGTGCCGCCGACGATCTGGTGGGCGAGGGAGATCGCCTGGTTGATCGGGATCGCGTAGCCCTCGTTCCCGCTCGAACCCTGGGAGCCGTCGCCCTGCGAGTCGCCCGGGGAGCCCTGCGAGCCGCCTTGGGAGCCCTGGGAGTTGTCGCCGGGGAAGCCGTTGCCGAGCCCGCCGTGGCCGCGCCGTCCGCCGCCGTTGAACTGGTACCCGGCCGACGCCGCGGTGTCCACGCCGACGACCTGGCCCTGCGCGTTCACGAGCGGGCCGCCGGAATCGCCGGACTGGATGTTCGCGTCGACCTGGATCAGGCCCTGCAGCTTCTCGGACGAGCTGTTCGATTCGTCCGACGCGGTGATCGACTGGTTCAGCGCGGTCACCCGCCCGCCGGCCGGGATCGGCGCTCCCCCGGCACCGCCCGCGTTGCCGAGGCCGACAACCGCGTCGCCGACCTTCACCGACGACGAATCGCCGAGCGTCTCCGTCGCCAGCCCGGACGCGCCGGCCAGCTTGAGCACCGCGACGTCGTGGCTGCGGTCGTAGCCGAGCACGGAGGCGGTGTACGTCTGGCCGTTGCCGATGTCGGTGACCTTGATGCTGGTCGCGCCCTCGACGACGTGGTTGTTCGTGAGCACCTCGCCGTCGGAGGTGAGCACGATGCCGGTGCCCGCCGCGGCCGCGCCCTGGTAGCCCAGCTCGGTGTTGATGTTGACGATGCCCGCGCTGACCTTCTTCGCGATCGCCTGCGGGTCGATCGCCGTGTTCGACGGGTTGGTCTGGTTGCCGATCGAGCCGAAGTTCTGGTTCCCGGACACGCCGGACGGCGCGGACGGCGTCCACACGAAATGCCCGACCCCGAGCCCGACGGCGACCGCCACCACGATCGCGCCGACCGTGACGGCCGCGGTCCGCAACGGGTGTGGTGCACGATGCCGCGGCAGCTGCTGCGTCGGATAAGGCTGACCGGCGTACTGGCCGCCCGGCTGGGGACCGTACGCGCCGGGCGGCGGAGTGCCCCAAGCCTGCTGCTGTGCCCAGCCCTGCTGGTACGGCTGCCCCGGCGAATAAGGATGCGCCTGCCCGCCGTAGCCGGGCTGTCCCTGGTCGTGCCCGCCGCGCTCCTGCTCGTTCATCGTCCGCTCCCGCGTCTCGTCACCCTCCGCCAGCTCAGCAAACACCCGCTACCTGAGATTTTCCTTGCCGTGATCCGTGCGGAAGCTGTGTACCCGGAACCGGGCACGGAAAAGCCCCGCCCGGCTCGGGAAGAGCCGGACGGGGCCCGCGGAGACCGCGCCTTCTCCGCGCCGCCGTGGTTCCGGCGGCGAGGGTGGTCAGCTCACGTGCACGTAGTCGACCACCAGCTGTTGCGGGAACTGCGTGCTGCCGTCCGGGTCGCCCGGCCAGTCGCCGCCCACCGCGAGGTTGAGGATCAGGAAGAACGGGTGGTCGTACACCCATTTCTTGCCGTTGAGGTCCGCCGGGGTGCGGGTCTGGTAGGCCTGCCCGTCGACCAGCCAGACGATCTTGTTCGGCGACCAGTCGACCGCGTAGGTGTGGAAGTCGTCGGAGAAATTCGGGCCGTTGAACGCCGCGCCGATGCCGCCCGCACCCGAGTAGCCGGGGCCGTGGATCGTGCCGTGCACGGTGTTCGGCTCCTTGCCGATGTTCTCCATGACGTCGATCTCGCCGTCGTCCGGCCATTGCCCGCCGCCGAGCATCCAGAACGCCGGCCACATCCCTTGCCCGCGCGGCAGTTTCATCCGCACTTCCATGTGCCCGTACGCCTGGCTGAATTTGCCGGACGTGTTCAGCCGCGCCGAGGTGTACTGGCACGCGCCGTACCAGCAGGTGTTGCCGGAATTCTCTTTCTTCGCGGTGATCACGAGGTGGCCTTGGCCGTCGAGCGCGCCGTTCGCCGCGCCCGCGGTGTACCACTGCCGTTCGTGGTTGTTGCCGTTGTTGTCGCCGGTTTCGTAGGTCCACTTGCTGCCGTCTGCGGGCGAACCCGCCGGGCCGTCGAAATCGTCGGAGAACCCGGCGGCCGGGGCGGCGGCGGCGGGGGCGGCGTGCCCCGCGGGCGTCAGCGCGACCGCGCCGGCGAGGGCGAGCGCCGCGGGGATCGCGAGCCGCCGCCAGCGGGAGGAGGTGGGCGTGGACGTCATTGTCATCCCTCAATCACTCGAGGGGCGGCCTGGCGGCGCCACCCCGGGTTTGTTGTGGATGGCAACAAAGTATGCCCACCAGCGCCTTCACCGGCAAGACGTCGCGTGGGTCATTTTCCGACCGCGACCGGCGAAAGGCGCTGACGGGAGGAATTCCGGGCAATCCGGGAGGGATGGACGGGCAACCGGCACCGGTCCGGGCCGAAACCGGCCTGGCGCGCCGGGCCGGTCTCGGCGAGGTCCGTGAGGGCCACCTTCACGGACGCTGATTCCCGCAGGGTTCCCCTAACGACCCGACGCCGCCGTCCGTGAGGGCCACCCTCACAGACGCTGACTCCCCCAGGGTTCCCCTCACGACCCGCCGCCGTGCGTGAGGGCCACCCTCACGCAGGGCCACCTCACGACCAGCGGCAGTGGGCCGAAAGGGTCACTCCTCGACGGACGGACGCTCCTCCAGCAGCCACAACACCCCGCTCGGCGGCAGTTGCAGCACCGCCGACGCGGGCTGGCCGTGCCACGGCTCCTCGGTCGCCTCCACCGCGCCCAGGTTCCCGACCCCGGATCCGCCGAAGGACTCCGCGTCCGTGTTCAGCACCTCGGTCCACCGGCCCGCCGACGGGAGGCCCACCCGGTAGTCGTGGTGCGGCACTCCGGCGAAGTTCGCGATGCAGGCCAGCCGCGAGCCGTCCGCGCCCAGGCGCAGGAAGCTCAGCACGTTTCCGGCCGAGTCGTTCGCGTCGATCCAGCGGAAGCCGTCGGGCCGGACGTCGCCGCTGAACAGCGCAGCGGTGTCCCGGTAGATCGCGTTCAGCTGCCGGATCAGGTCGCGCACTCCGCGGTGCAGCGGGGTTTCCAGCAGGTGCCAGTCCAGGGACCGCGACTCCGACCATTCGCGCGGCTGGCCGAATTCGCCGCCCATGAACAGCAGCTGCTTGCCCGGATGCGCCCACATGAACGCCAGCAGCGAGCGCAGCCCGGCGGCCTTGTTCCAGTCGTCGCCCGGCATCCGTTCCCACAGCGAACCCTTGCCGTGCACCACTTCGTCGTGCGACAGCGGCAGCACGAAGTTCTCGCTCCACGCGTACACGAGCGAGAAGGTCATCTCGTTGTGGTGGTACGCCCGGTGGATCGGCTCGTGCGACAGGTAGCGGAGCGTGTCGTGCATCCACCCCATGTTCCACTTGAAGCCGAATCCCAGGCCGCCCAGATGCGTCGGACGGGTGACGCCGGGCCAGGCGGTGGATTCCTCGGCGACCATCACGACGCCCGGGTGTCGCTTGTAGACAGTCGCGTTCAGCTCCTGCAGAAACCGCACCGCGTCGAGGTTTTCCCGGCCGCCGTATTCGTTCGGCAGCCACTCGCCGTCCTTGCGCGAGTAGTCGAGGTACAGCATCGAGGCGACCGCGTCCACGCGCAGGCCGTCGAGGTGGAACTCCTCCAGCCAGAACAGCGCGTTCGCGACGAGGAAGTTGCGCACCTCGTTGCGGCCGAAGTTGAACACGAGCGTGCCCCAGTCCGGCTGCTCGCCGCGGCGCGGGTCCTCGTGCTCGTACAGCGGGCTGCCGTCGAACCGCGCAAGCGCCCAGATGTCGCGCGGGAAATGCGCGGGGACCCAGTCGACGAGCACGCCGATGCCGCGCTGGTGCAGGTGGTCGACGAGGTACCGGAAGTCGTCCGGCGAACCGAAGCGCGACGTCGGCGCGTAGTAGGAGGTGACCTGGTAGCCCCACGAGCCGCCGAACGGATGCTCGGCCACCGGCAGGAATTCGACGTGGGTGAAGCCGGTTTCCTCGACGTAGTCGGCCAGTTGGTCGGCCAGTTCGCGGTAGCCGAGCCCGGGCCGCCACGAGCCGAGGTGCACCTCGTACACGCTCATCGGCGCGTCCGCCCAGTCGGTCGCCTCGCGCCGGGCGACCCAGTCGCCGTCGCCCCAGGTGTACTCCGATTCGGTCACCTTCGACGCGGTCGCGGGCGGCACCTCGGTGGCGAACGCCATCGGGTCGGCCTTCTCGTGCCAGTGCCCGTCCGCGCCGAGGATGCGGAACTTGTAGCAGCTGCCGACCGGCACGCCGGGCACGAACAGCTCCCACACGCCCGAGGACCCGAGCGAGCGCATCGGGTGGCCGCGGCCCTCCCACGCGTTGAAGTCGCCGATCACCCGCACGCCGCGCGCGGTCGGCGCCCACACCGCGAAGGACACGCCCTCGACGACGCCGTTCGGGGTGTCGTACCGGCGCACGTGCGCGCCGAGCACGTCCCACAGCCGTTCGTGCCGTCCTTCGCCGATGAGGTGCTGGTCCAGCTCCCCCACCGTCGGCAGCCAGCGGTACGGGTCGTCGGTGACGACAGTGTGGTTGTCGTAGCCGACTTCGATCCGGTAGTCGCCCGGGTGCTCCGGCAGCGTCGCGGCGAACAGCGCGTCCGCCACGCGGTCCAGCGGAACGCGGCGCTCGCCCGCGACGACCGACACCGACGTCGCGCCCGGGCGCAGCGCACGCACGACGATGTCGCCGCCGGCGGTGTGCACGCCGAGCACCGAATGCGGGTCGTGGTGCTCGCCCGCCAGCAGCCGGTCGATGTCGAGCGGAGACGGGGCCGCCGAGGGCAGATCCGCGGGGACAGCGTTCACGGGGGTCACTCGCTTCCGTCGGTGCTGCGGGCGATCGCCGCCAGCGGCACGCTCAGCCAGTCCGGCCGGTTCGCGTGCTCGTAGGCGACCTCGTACACCGCTTTGTCCAGTTCAAAGGCGCGAAGCAGGTCCGCGTGCTCCTGCGGGTCGCCGACCGGGCCGCCGGCGCGGGCGTACCCGGCGCAGAACGCGGCGCGGTTGCGGCGGGCCCATTCCATCGCGTGCCGGGTCACGTCCGCGTTCTCGGGCTGCCCGACGAGCCGCTGGTGCGCCGCGTAGTCGAAGGACCGGAGCATGCCCGCGACGTCGCGCAGCGGCGAGCGCAGCGCGTGCCGTTCCGCGACCGGGGCGGCCGGTTCGCCTTCGAAGTCCAGCAACAGCCATCCGTTGACGGTACGCAGCACCTGGCCCAAGTGCAGATCGCCGTGGATGTACTGCAGCGAGATCGGCGCCTCGTGCGCGCGCACGGCCTCGAACACCTCGCGCAGCGCGGGCGCGTGCACCGCCAGTTCCGGGACCGCCTCGGACACCTGGTCGAGCCGTTCGGTCATCGCGCGCACCGTGCGGTCCAGCTCGTCGCCGTCCGCGGGCTCGGTGCCCAGCGCGGTCGCGAGGTCCGCGTGCACCTCGGCCACCGCGGCGCCGAGCCGCTCGGACTCCCCGGCGAAGTCGCCGCCCGCCTCGGCCGCGGGCTGGTCCGGATCGGCCAGCAGGTCCCGGACGCTCGTGGTCGCCATCGCCCAGCCGTCGACCGCGTCCGGCAGGAACTCCTGCAGCATCCCCATCGTCGCGGGTTCGCCGTGCAGTTCGCCGGAGATCGAGCCGACCACGCGCGCCACGTGCTTGCAGCCCGCGCTTTGCAGCGCGCGGTGCAGCAGCAGGTCCTTGTTCAGGCCCGGGCTGAGCTTGCGGAACAGCTTGAGGATGTACTGCCCGCCGTAAACGAGCGAAGTGTTGCTCTGCTCCGCGGTGATCGGCCGCGAGCGCAGCCCGGGTTCGAGCGTCGCGTCCGGTTCCGCGGCGAACCGCAGCGTCCCGGCGGACCCGCCCGCCGCCATCCGGTCCAGCAGCCCGGCGGTGAGGTCCGCGTCGCCGCTCGCCTCGTAGAACCGCTCGCCGAGCAGCGCCGCCGACGCCACCTCGGGAACCCTGGACCGGCGGCCGACCAGCAGCTGGTACGGCTCGGTCCGGTCGCCCTGCACCACGTCGACGACCGCGTGCACCAGCAGCGGATCCGGGCCCGCCAGCACGGTGAGGCTCGCCGGGCGGACCTCGTCGACCGGCCGGTCCTTGCCCGCGAACCAGCGCTGCGCGGGCAGCCAGTCCGGCAGCAGGGCGGCCAGCGCCCCGGACAGCTCGGGAGGTTCGGGCAGGTCGGACAGGTCAGGCGGGGAACCGTGGGGTGACAGCGGACTCACCTCATTCTTCCGGCTCGAGCAGCTGGAACCAGTAGAACCCGTGGCCGGGCAGCGTGAGCAGGTACGGCAGCTCGCCGATGTCCGGGAAGCGCACCCCGCCGGTCAGCTCGACCGGCGTCGCGCCCTGGTGCGCGGACAGGTCCAGTTCCACCGGCTGCGGGAAACGGGACAGGTTGTTGACGCACACCACGACGTCCTCGCGGCCGTCCGGGCGCAGCCACCGGCGCTGGTAGGCGAGCACGCTGGGGTTCGAGCCGCCGAGGTCGGTGAAATCGCCCTGGCCGAACGCGTGGTGCTGTTTGCGGACCTCGATCATCCGGCGCGTCCAGTTCAGCAGCGACGCCGCGTTGTCGGCCTGCGCCTCGACGTTCAGCGCCTGGTGCCCGTACACCGGGTCCATGATCACCGGCAGGTAGATCCGGCCGGGGTCGCAGGTGGAGAACCCGGCGTTGCGGTCCGGGGTCCACTGCATCGGGGTGCGGACGGCGTCGCGGTCGCCGAGCCAGATGTTGTCGCCCATCCCGATCTCGTCGCCGTAGTAGAGCACCGGCGAGCCGGGCAGCGACAGCAGCAGCGCGGTGAACAGCTCCTGCTGGTTGCGGTCGTTGTCCAGCAGCGGGGCGAGCCTGCGGCGGATGCCGATGTTGGCCTTCATCCGCGGGTCTTTGGCGTATTCGGAGTACATGTAGTCGCGCTCTTCGTCGCTGACCATCTCGAGCGTCAGCTCGTCGTGGTTGCGCAGGAAGATGCCCCACTGCGTGCCGGACGGGATCTGCGGCGTCTGCAGCAGGATCTCCGAGATCGGGAACCGCGACTCCCGGCGCACCGCCATGAAGATCCGCGGCATCAGCGGGAAGTGGAACGCCATGTGGCATTCGTCGCCGCCGGACTCCGCGTCGCCGAAGTACTCGACCACGTCGCTGGGCCACTGGTTCGCCTCGGCGAGCAGGATCCGGCCGGGGTACTCGTCGTCGACGACTTTGCGGCACCGCTTGAGGAAATCGTGCGTGCGCGGCAGGTTCTCGCAGTTCGTGCCTTCCTGTTCGAACAGGTACGGCACGGCGTCGAGGCGGAAGCCGTCGATGCCGATGTCGAGCCAGAACCGCAGCACGTCGATCATCGCGTCCTGCACGGCCGGGTTCTCGTAGTTCAGGTCCGGCTGGTGGGTGAAGAACCGGTGCCAGTAGAACTGGCCGCGCACCGGGTCGTAGGTCCAGTTCGACGTTTCGGTGTCGACGAAGATGATCCGCGCGTCGGCGTAGCGGGAATCGTCGTCGCTCCACACGTAGTAGTCGCCGTAGGGGCCGTCCGGGTCCGAGCGCGACTGCTGGAACCACGGATGCGCGTCCGAGGTGTGGTTGAGCACCAGGTCGGTGATCACCCGGATGCCGCGCCGGTGCGCCTCGTCGAGCAGGTACACGAAGTCCTCGACGCTGCCGAATTCCGGCAGCACGGCCCGGAAATCGCTGATGTCGTAACCGCCGTCGCGCAGCGGCGAGGCGTAGAACGGCGGCAGCCACAGGCAGTCCACCCCGAGCCAGGCGAGGTAGTCCAGCCTGCCCGCCAGGCCGCGCAGGTCGCCGGTGCCGTCGCCGTTCGAATCGGCGAAGGCGCGCACCAGCACCTCGTAGAACACCGCGCTCTTGAACCATTCGGGGTCCTTCGGCGCCGCGTGCGCGTGCGCGAAGTCGTCCGCCTGCGGTTCGACCAGCAGGCCGTCGGCGGTCACCGCCTCCCCCGTGTGCGGCACATCCGCCAGTCCCGCCGCGGCGCCGGGCCGGCTCTCCTCGTCCATCCGTTCCACCTTGTCGTGAGTCGCGTGTGCTGAGTAGTGGTTATCCCGTTCGGCTCCGGCATAACCACGGGGGTCGGAGCGGCCGCGGCGTCAGGCCGCGAGCCTGCGGCGCAGCGCCACGATGTGCGCCACCGCCCGCCACGGTTCGAGCCGGACGAAGTTCGCCTGGCCCCAGTCCCACGTCTCGCCGGTGACCTCGTCGTGCGCGATGAGCCGCTCGGTCCAGTCGAAGCCGAGCGCGGGCAGGTCGAGCCAGAGCGTGCCCTCTCGCGCGTCGTGCGGGTCGAGGTTCACGATCGCGACGACCGTGTCGCCGGTCGCCGGGTCCTGTTTGGAGTAAGCGAGCAGCGCGTCGTTGTCGATGTGGTGGAAGCGCAGCGACCGCATGCCCTGCAGCGCCGGATGCGCGCGGCGGACGGCGTTGAGCCGGGTCAGCCACGGTTCCAGCGAACGGCCCTCGGCGAGCGCGCGGGCGAAATCGCGCGGGCGCAGCTGGTACTTCTCGGAGTCGAGGTACTCCTCGCTGCCCGGCCGCACCGCCTCGGATTCGAACAGCTCGTAGCCGGAGTACACGCCCCAGGTCGGCGACATCGTCGCGGCGAGCGCGGCGCGCAGCGCGAACATGCCCGGGCCGCCGTGCTGCAGCGATTCGTGCAGGATGTCCGGAGTGTTGACGAACAGGTTCGGCCGGCCGTGGTCCCAGTGCTCGACGAGGTCCGTGCCGAACTCGGTGAGCTCTTCTTTCGTGGTGCGCCAGGTGAAATACGTGTAGCTCTGGGTGAAACCGAGCTTCGCGAGTCCCCACAGCCGGGCCGGGCGGGTGAACGCCTCGGCGAGGAACAGCACGTCCGGATGCGCGTCCTTCACCGACTGGATCAGCCAGGCCCAGAAGTCCGGCGGCTTGGTGTGCGGGTTGTCGACCCGGAAGATCCGCACCCCGTGCGACACCCAGTGCAGCACGACGCGCAGCACCTCGTCGTAGATGCCGCGCGGGTCGTTGTCGAAGTTGACCGGGTAGATGTCCTGGTACTTCTTCGGCGGGTTCTCCGCGTACGCGATGGTGCCGTCCGGGCGGGTGGTGAAGAACTCCGGGTACTTGACGACCCACGGGTGGTCCGGCGCGGCCTGCAGCGCGAGGTCGAGCGCGACCTCGAGGCCGAGTTCCTCCGCGCGCGCCACGAAGGCGTCGAAATCCTCGAGCGTGCCGAGCTCCGGGTGGATCGCGTCGTGCCCGCCCTCGTCCGCGCCGATCGCCCACGGCGAGCCGACGTCGTCCGGCGTCGCGTCGAGAGTGTTGTTGGGGCCCTTGCGGTTCACCCGGCCGATGGGGTGCACCGGCGGCAGGTAGACGACGTCGAAACCCATGCCCGCGACGCGGTCCAGTTCGCGCTCGGCGGTGGCGAAGGTGCCGTGCACCGCGCGGCCCAGCGCGTCGACCCCGCCGGTGGAGCGGGGGAAGAATTCGTACCAGGAACCGAAAGCGGCGCGTTTGCGGTCGACCCACAGCTTCAGCACGCGGCCCTTGGTGATCAGCTCGCGCACCGGGAAGTCGTGCATGAGCTGGCGGACCTCGGGCGAGAGCGCGGGCCCGACGCGCTCGGCGAGATCGCGTTCGTCGTCGCGCAGCGCGGCCGCGGCACCGGCGAGCAGCGGGCGCTCGGCCCGGCGCTCCGGGCGGCGGGACACGCGGTCGAGCAGCAGCGCCCCGCTTTCCAGGTCGTTCGCCAGCTCCCCCGGCCCCTGCCCGGCGGCGATCTTCACCTCGACCGCGTGTTCCCAGGTGGCCCACGGATCGCTCCACGCGTCCACCCGGTAGGTCCACATGCCCTCGGCGTCGGGCACGATCACCGCGCCGAACCGGTCGAGCCCGCGGCCCTGTTCGGCCATCCGCGTCTGGCGCGCGGCGCGGTCGCCCGGACCGCGCCAGGCGACCGTCGCGGCGACCGCGTCGTGGCCCTCCCGCCAGACCGTGGCGGTGACGGGGAAATGTTCGCCCGCAACGGCTTTGGCCGGATACCGGCCGCAGCTGACAATGGGTGCGACGTCGTCGATCCCGAGCCTGCCGGTCATGGCGATGCCCCTTTTTCACGGTGGGTGGGAGGGTGGTCGGAGTGTGCTTCCGCGAGCACGGTCAGTGTGCCTGATTCCTCCAAAGCCGTTGACAGCGGGGCCTTTTTCTGATTTTCCCGCCACCCGGTCGGGCGAAACGCCCCCATTCGGCGGAACTCCCGGACGCATTCCCGTCCCCCGCCCGCAACACGCTCGCCGAATTGCGTTAACAATCGGCGGCGCGTTCCGGTGATTACCGGTGAGTATCGGTGCGGATGTCCGGGTGACGGTTTCTCGGCGGCGGCTGACTGCAGTCAGGATGCCCCATGACGCCCGCGGCGATCACGCGAAGCGCCCGGACTTCTCGGACTCGGGCTCCTTACAGCTGCGGGATCTCCACCGTGTCCCGCGGCGCGCGCAGCAACAGCAGCGACCGCGCCTCGACCGTGATCCGCGCCTTCGGCTCCAGCACTCCGGGGTTGGCCGGGGTGCCGTCGGCGGTGCTGGTGTCCAAAGTGGGCTTGAAAGTCTCGCCGTACTCCGGGCCGGGCAGCACGATCTCCGCCGGTTCCGCGCCCGCGTGCAGCACCAGCAGCCACGAGTGGTCGGTGACGAGCGCGCCCTCGCGGTTGCGCGCCTGGCTGTTCGACCCGTCGATCCACATGCAGAGCGTGCGGCGGTCCTCGTCGAACCAGTCGATCTCGTCGAATTCCTCGCCGTCCGGGCGGAACCAGACGAGATCGGGCTTGCCGGTGACCGTGGTGCGCCCCTCGAAGAACTCCGGCTGCCGCAAGGCCGGGCTGTGCGCGCGCAGCCGGACCACGCGGCGGGCGAAGTCGAGCATCGGCTCCGAGGCCTCGGTCGGGGTCCAGTCGACCCACGACGTTTCGTCGTCGAGGCAGTAGGCGTTGTTGTTGCCGTGCTGGGTCCGCCACATCTCGTCGCCCGCGGTGAACATCGGGGTGCCGGTGGACAGCAGCAGCGTCGCGAACAGGTTGCGCGCCTGGCGGGTGCGCAGCGCGACGATCGCCGCGTCGTCGGTCTCGCCCTCCGCGCCGTGGTTCCACGAGCGGTTGTCGTTCGTGCCGTCGCGGTTGTCCTCGCCGTTGGCCTCGTTGTGCTTTTCGTTGTAGGACACCAGGTCCCGCAGCGTGAAGCCGTCGTGCGCGGTGACGAAGTTGATCGACTGCCACGGGCGGCGCAGGTTGTGGTCGTACAGATCGGACGAGCCGGACAGCCGGTACGCGAGGTCCCGCACGCCGGTCGCGCCGCGCCAGAAGTCGCGGACGGTGTCGCGGTAGCGGCCGTTCCACTCGGCCCACTGCGCGCCGAAGTCGCCGACGCGGTAGCCCTCGCCGGTCGCGTCCCACGGTTCGGCGATCAGCTTGCAGCGCGACAGCACCGGGTCGGTGGTGATCGCGGTCAGCATCGTCGACTCGCGGTCGAACATCTCGCCGCGCGGCCGGCCGAGCGTGCTCGCCAGGTCGAAGCGGAACCCGTCGACGCCCATCTCCTGCGTCCAGTACCGCAGCGAATCGGTGACCAGCCGGACGACCGTCGGCGAACCGGCGTCGAGGGTGTTGCCGCAGCCGGTGAGGTCGGCCATGTGCCCGCGGCGGGTGTGCAGGTAGTACGCCGGGGCGTCGAGGCCGCGCAGCGAGAGCGTCGGGCCGTCCGGGCCGCCCTCGCAGGTGTGGTTGAAGACGACGTCGAGCAGCACCTCGATGCCTGCCGCGTGCAGGGCCGCCACCATCGTGCGGAATTCCTCGATCTCGCGGCCCGGTTCGCTCGCGTAGCCCGCGTGCGGCGCGAAGTAGCCCAGCGGCGAGTAGCCCCAGTAGTTGTGCCGCCCCGAGCGGATCAGCGCGGGCTCGTCGGCGAACGCGTGCACCGGCAGCAGTTCGACGGTCGTCACGCCGAGCCGGGTCAGGTGCTCGATCGCGACCGGGTGCGCGAGGCCGAGGTACGTGCCGCGCAGCGCTTCCGGGATGAAGGGATGCTGCTGGGTGAACCCCTTCACGTGCAGTTCGCAGATCACCGACTCCTCGAACGGCACCTCGGGCTTGACCCCGGTGTCCTGCCCGCCCGGCGAGGCGACGACCGACAGCGGCACCGCCCCCAGCGAGTCCACAGTGGACATCGGACCGCGCTCGGGGTCCCCGGTGAAGCCCTGCGCGGCGTGCAGGCTGGCGAGCTTGCCGTCGATCCGGCGCGCGTACGGGTCGACGAGGAGCTTGGCCGGGTTGCAGCGGTAGCCGTGCGCCGGGTCGTACGGGCCGTGCACGCGGTAGCCGTAGTGCTGACCGACGGTGACGCCCGGGACGAGCCCGTGCCAGACGCCGAACGTGCGTTCGGTCAGTTCGATCCGCCGCTCGGAACCGTCGTCGCCGATGAGGCACACCTCGACCGCGTCGGCGACGGCGGACGTCACCGCGAACCGGACGCCGCCCGCCTCCGGGTGGGCGCCGAGCGGGAACGGACGTCCGGCGAGGACCTGGTTGTCGGATGCGGGTCGCTGTGCCATGCGCCGATCCTTTCAAACCCTCGGCGGCGACGGGCTCCGGCGCTTGGCTGAACTTGCCCGGAGCAGGGGTGATGACCTGGGCCGACAGCGGCGGCAGTAGGGGTTCGCGCCGGGCGTGCCCTCGGGATCCCTGACAGGTTCTGTCAGTGGACCGGGGCATGCTGGCCGCATGCGCGCGAGCCGGCTCGTCTCCCTCCTGTTGCTGCTGCAGGCCCGCCAGCCGAGGACCGCCGCCGAACTGGCCGCCCGGCTGGAGGTCTCGCCGCGCACGGTCTACCGCGACATCGAGGCGTTGAGCGCCGCCGGGATCCCGGTGTACGGCGAGCCCGGCCACGACGGCGGATACCGGCTGGTCGACGGGTACCGCACCCAGCTGACCGGTCTGACCAGGCAAGAAGCCGAGGCGCTCTTCCTCACCGGGCTGCCCGCCGCGGCTTCCGGGCTGGGGCTGGGGCCGGTCGCGGCGAACACGGAGCGCAAACTGCTGGCCGCGCTCCCGGCCGAACTGCGGTCCCACGCCGACCGGGTCCGCGAGCGGTTCCATCTGGACGCGGCGTCCTGGTACCACGACAGGGAGGCCACGCCGCAGCTGCCGACGGTCTCGGACGCGGCGTGGCAGCAGCGGCGCGTCCGGATCCGGTATCAGCGCTGGGCCGCGCCCCGCGAAGTCGCCCGGACCGTCGAGCCGCACGGTGTGGTGCTCAAGGCCGGGCACTGGTACCTGGTCGCCCGGCATTCCGGCGAGTTCCGGACTTACCGGGTGGCGCGGATCGTCGAGGCGGCGATGCTGGACGAGACCTTCGACCGGGCCGAGGGGTTCGATCTGGGCGGCTACTGGTCGGAGTACCTCGACGATTTCGACGCCCGCCGGCACCGTGGCGAGGCGGTACTGCGGGTGTCGCCGGAAGGGATGCGACTCCTGCCGCAGCTCGCCGAACCTGCGGTTGCCCGCGCGGCTGCGGGCGGCGTTGTCGAAGCGGACGGGTGGACTCGGGTGATCGTTCCGGTCGAGCAGCCCGACCAAGCCGTGCACGACCTGCTGCGGCTCGGTCCGTTGGCGGAAGTGGTTGCGCCGCAAGAGCTTCGCGACCGGATGGCCGAGACGCTCACGAAGATGCTGCAGGGCTACACCGGGTAGCGACCAGCACGAACGACTCCGCGGGCAGCACCGTCGCGTCGCCGACCTCGGGGTTGCCCCACGAAGCCAGCACCTCCCCCGCCACCGGAACCTCGACCGGCTTCGCTCCGAAGTTGCACGCCAGGCGCAGCGTGCCCCGGTGCAGTATCAGCCACGCATCGTCCGGCGGGGTCTCCACCACGACGCGGTCCAGCCGCGGATCGGTCAGCTCCGGATGCGCGCGGCGGAGGCGGATCAGCGTCCGGTACAGGCCGAGGATTTCCCGGTGGCCCGGTTTGCCCGGTTCGGTCCAGTCGAGCCGCGAGCGGGCGACGGTGGCCGGGTCCATCGGGTCGGGAACGTCCGTTTCGCCCCAGCCGTGCCGGGCGAACTCGCGGCGGCGGCCGGTGCGGACGGCCTCGGCCAGTTCCGGGTCCGGGAACGACGCGAAGAACTGCCACGGCGTCTCCGCGGCCCACTCCTCCCCCATGAACAGCATCGGCGTGAACGGCGAGCAGAACACCACCGCCGCGCCGCAGGCGAGCAGACCGGGCGAAACGGTCGCGGACAGCCGGTCGCCGGTCGCGCGGTTGCCGATCTGGTCGTGGTCCTGCAAATACGCCAGGAACCGGTGGCCGGGGGCGACGCGCCGGTCCAGCGGGCGGCCGTGGACGCGCGAGCGGAACGACGACCAGGTCCCGGCGTGGAAAAATGCCTCCCGCAGGGTCTTGGCCAGCGCGCCGGGCTCGGCGAAATCGGTGTAGTAGCCGGTGGTTTCGCCGGTGAGCCGGACGTGCAGCGCGTGGTGCAGGTCGTCGGACCACTGCGCGTGCAGGCCGTAGCCGCCGGCGTCGCGCGTCGTGACGAGCTTGGGGTCGTTCTGGTCGGACTCGGCGATCAGCGTCAGCGGGCGGTTCAGGGCCGCCGAGAGCGCGTCGACCTCGGCGGACAGTTCCTCCAGCAGGTGCACGGCGCGGTTGTCGACCAGCGCGTGCACGGCGTCCAGGCGGAGGCCGTCGAAGTGGAAGTCGCGCAGCCAGCCCAGCGCGTTGTCGATGACATAGCGGCGGACTTCGTCGGAACCCGGGCCGTCGAGGTTCAGCCCGGCGCCCCAGTCGGTGCGGCCGGCGAAGTACGGGCCGAACCGGTCGAGGTAAGCGCCGGACGGGCCGAGGTGGTTGTAGACGACGTCGAGCAGGACCGCGAGCCCGCGTGCGTGACACGCGTCGACCAGGCGTTTCAGCCCGTCGGGACCGCCGTACGGTTCGTGCGCCGCGCCCCACAGGACGCCGTCGTAGCCCCAGCCCGCGGTGCCGTCGAAGGAGTTCACCGGCAGCAGTTCGACGTGCGTGACGCCGAGGTCGACCAGGTGCCCGAGCCGGTCGATGACCGCGTCGAACGTGCCCGCTTCGGTGAAGGTGCCGACATGCAGTTCGTAGACCACGCCGCCGGGCAGCTGCCGCCCGGTCCACGACTGGTCGGTCCACTCGAACGCCGAATGGTCGTAGACCCGCGACGCTTCGTGCACGCCGTTCGGCTGGCGCAGCGAACGCGGGTCCGGCAGCGGGCGGTCGTCGTCGCCGAGCAAGAAGGCGTAATCGGTGCCGGTGACGTCGGCCTGCCACCACCCGTCCCCGGCGGCGGTCATCTCGTGGTCGGTTCCGTCCACGCGGACGCGGACGCGCTCGGCCGACAGGGCCCATACGCGGAACATCAGGAGTCCTCCCGCACCAGAAGCGCGACCGGGTACCGCTCGAACAACGCGGACGCCTGCGGGGCATCGCCGACCCCGCGACCGGTCAGCACGTCGGTCCATTCCCCGGCGCGCAGCGGCAGAACGGTGTCGCGCCAGCCGCCCGCCCGGTCCAGACCCAGCGGCAGCCGCGTGACCGCGACGGTCAGGCCGGCACCGCGTTCGAAGGCCAGAAGGTGTTCCGCGGCAACGCCTTCGGCCTGCAGCGGCCGGTATCCGGTGAAGAGCTCCGGCCGGTCTCGGCGCAGGGTCAGCGCGCGGTGCACCACCAGCAGTTTCGCCGCGCCAGTCTCGTCGATCTCCGGCTGTTCGCCGCCCTGGATGCGGTCGAGAAGGGCGCGCCGGGCGGCGTAGTCGACCTCGCGGCGATTGTCCGGGTCGACCAGCGAGTAGTCCCACAGCTCGGTGCCCTGGTAAACGTCCGGCACGCCGGGTCCGGCCAGTTGCAGCAGCTTCTGCCCCAGCGAGTTCGTCCAGCCCGCGCCGCGCACCCGCTTCACGAACGACTCGACGTCGGCCGCCAAAGCGGCGTCGTCCAGCACCGCGGACGGCCACTCGGCGACGGCGCGTTCGAAGCCCTCGTCGTGCTCCGTCCAGGAGGTGCGGAGTTTCGCTTCCTTCGCGGCCTTGTCGAGGTAGTCGCGCAGCCGCTCCGGCGAGATCGGCCACGCGCCGACGAGCGTCTGCCAGGCCAGGAGATTCAGCGCGGGCTCGTCGATCCCGCGCGCGGCCGTCCAGCGGCGGACCGCGACGGCGAACTCGTCCGCGACCTCCGAGAGCGCCGCCATCCGGGCGCGGGTGTCCTCGGACCGCTTCGTGTCGTGCGTGGTCAGCGTGGTCATCGTGGCCGGGGCCGCGGCCGCCCGGCCCGCGGCCAGCGGGTGGAATTCCCCGGTGCTCAGCCCGAACCGGTCCGGGTTGCCGCCGACCTCGTTCAGTGCGGCGAACCGGGTGAACCGGTAGAAGGTCGTGTCCTCGGTGCCCTTCGCGACGACCATGCCGGACGTCTGCTGGATCCGCGTCGCCAGCTCGCCGTCGGGCGCGCCGCGCACCTGGCTGTCGAGCGCGTCGAGCGCCGGGGCCAGTTCCGGCCGCCGCTTGCGGGCCCGCGCCACGGCAGTCGCCCAGTGGCCGGCCCCCTCGGGAAGGTACGAACGGTAGACCGGGAACGCGATCATCACCTCGGCGACGGCGGCGCGGGCCGCACCGGCGTCCACGCCTTGCAGCAGCGCCGCGATCCGGTGCACCTCGGCGACCAGGATGCCGTCGGTCACCAACCTCCGCGCGTTCTCCTCGACCGCGTGGTAGTCGGTGCGCACGCCCTGTTCGGCGGCAAGCCGGGTGAACACCGACGCGGCGGCCGGGTCCACGAACACCCCGGTGATCTCGCGCAACGCGTCGTATCCGGTGGTCCCGTCGACCGGCCAGCTCTGCGGCAGCGCCTCGCCCGGGTGCAGGATCTTCTCCGCGACCAGCCACGCCCCGGGCGCGCCCTCGCGGAGCCGCCGGAAGTAGCCGCCGGGGTCGGCGAGGCCGTCCGGATGGTCCACGCGCAGGCCGGTGACGTCGCCGTCGGACACCCAGCGCAGCACCTCGCCGTGCGTTTCGGCGAACACCTCCGGCCGCTCGACGGCGACCGCGGCCAGGTTCGTGATGTCGAAGAACCTTCGGTAGTTCAGCTCCCGGTTGCCGCGCCGCCAGCCGACCAGCTCGTAATGCTGGCGCGCGTGCACCTCGGCCGGCGTGCCGTCGCCGGTTCCGGGCGCGATCGGGAAACGATGGTCGTAGTAGACGAGTTCGTCACCTTCGACGGTCAGCACGTCGTTGTCCTCGCCGAGCACCGGCAGCAGCAGCCTGCCGCGGCTCCAGTCGATGTCGAAGAACGACGCGTACGGCGACTCCCGGCCGTTCCGGAGAACGTCCCACCACCACTGGTTCGCCTTCGCGACCTCGACCGACATGTGGTTCGGCACGATGTCCACGACGAACCCGAGCCCGGCGTCTTTCAGCCGCGCTGCCAACGCCTTTCGCGCTTCTTCGCCGCCCAGTTCTCCCCGGGCGCGCGTCGGATCGGTGACGTCGTAACCGTGCGTCGACCCGGGTGTCGCGTCGAGCATCGGCGAGCCGTACAACGCCCCGACGCCCAGCTCGCGCAGGTACTCCACGATCGCGGCGGCGTCGGCGAAGCCGAACTCCGGCCGCAACTGCACCCGGTACGTCGAGGACGGCGTGCTCATTCGCTCTCCTTCGCCGTGCGCTGGAGAACCACGAGCGAACGCGCGGCGAGCGTGAACTTGCCGCCGCCTTCGACCGGTTCGACGCCACAGTCCCCGACCGCCCCGGTCCGGGTGTCCACCACGACTGTCCATTCGCGACCGTAGCCGTTGCCCGGCAGCGTCATCGCGATGTCCTCCCAGTGCGCGTTGAACGCGAGCAGGAACGAATCGTCCTCCACCGGCATCCCGCGCGGGTCGAGGTCCGGGATCCCTTCCCCGTTCAGGAAGATCACCACGGACTTGCCGAACGCGTCGTCCCAGTTCTGCTCGGTCATCTCCTCGCCGGCCGGGGTGAACCAGGCGATGTCGCCCAGTTCCTCGCCCTTGCGCACCGGCTTGCCCTGGAAGAACCGGCGGCGGCGGAACACCGGGTGCGCCTTGCGGAACGCGGCGAGCGCGCCGGTGAACTCGACCAGGTCGGCGTTCTCCGTGGCGAGCTCCCAGTCCATCCAGGACAGTTCGGTGTCCTGGCAGTAGGCGTTGTTGTTGCCCTGCTGGGTCCGGCCCAGTTCGTCGCCGTGCAGCAGCATCGGCACGCCTTGCGACAGCAGCAGCGTGGCGAGCAGGTTCCGCCGCTGCCGGGCGCGCAGCGCGAGCACCTCTTCGTCGTCGGTCGGGCCCTCGACGCCGCAGTTCCACGACCGGTTGTCGTCCGCGCCGTCGCGGTTGTCCTCGCCGTTGGCCTCGTTGTGCTTTTCGTTGTAGGACACCAGATCGGTGAGCGTGAACCCGTCGTGCGCGGTGACGAAGTTGATCGACGCGAACGGGCGGCGGCCGTCGTCCTGGTACAGGTCCGACGAACCGGTGATCCGCGACGCGAACTCGCCGAGGGTGGACGGTTCGCCGCGCCAGAAGTCGCGCACGGTGTCGCGGTACTGCCCGTTCCATTCCGTCCACAGCGGCGGGAAGTTGCCGACCTGGTAGCCGCCGGGCCCGACGTCCCACGGTTCGGCGATCAGCTTCACCTGGCTCACGATCGGGTCCTGCTGCACGAGGTCGAAGAACGTCGACAGCCGGTCGACGTCGTAGAACTCGCGGGCCAGCGCGGAGGCGAGGTCGAACCGGAAGCCGTCCACGTGCATCTCGGTCACCCAGTACCGCAGCGAATCCATGATCAGCTGCAATGTGTGCGGGCTGCGCACGTTGAGCGAGTTCCCGGTGCCGGTGTAGTCCATGTAGTACTGCGGATCGTCCTCGACCAGGCGGTAGTACGCCTCGTTGTCGATGCCGCGCATGGACAGCGTCGGGCCGAGGTGGTTGCCTTCGGCGGTGTGGTTGTAGACCACGTCGAGGATGACCTCGATGCCCGCCTCGTGCAGGGCGCGGACCATGCCCTTGAACTCCTGCACCTGCCCGCCCTGGCCCTGCATCGCGGCGTAGGCGTCATGCGGCGCGAAGTACCCGATCGTGTTGTAGCCCCAGTAGTTGCGCAGGCCCTTCTCGTCGAGGCCGTGGTCGGTCACGAACTGGTGCACCGGCATCAGCTCCACCGTGGTCACGCCGAGTTTCTGCAGGTGCTCGACCACCGCCGGGTGCGCCAGCCCGGCGTACGTGCCGCGCAGCCGCTCGGGGACGAACGGGTGCGTCATCGTCATGCCGCGCACGTGCGTCTCGTAAATGACCGTCTCGTGATACGGCACGCGCGGCGCGCGGTCGTTGGCCCAGTCGAAGAACGGGCTCACCACGAGCGAGTACGGCACGTGACCGGCCGAATCGTCCTCGTTGAGCTGTTCCGGGTCGTCGAAGCGGTAGCTGAACAGCGCCTCGGACCAGTCGACGCCGCGGGACAGCGCCTTGGCGTACGGGTCGATCAGCAGCTTGCCCGGGTTGCAGCGCAGGCCGCGGCTCGGGTCGTACGGCCCGTGGACCCGGAATCCGTAGCGCTGCCCGGGGCCGACGCCGAGCAGGTAGCCGTGGTGGACGAACCCGTCGACCTCCTCCAGCCGCGCGCGGGTTTCGTTGCCCTCGTCGTCGAACAGGCAGAGATCGACGTGCTCGGCGACCTCGGAGAACAGCGCGAAGTTCGTCCCCACGCCGTCGTAGGTCGCGCCGAGCGGGTAGGGCTTTCCGGGCCAGGGCCGCACAGGGCTTCTCCTTGGGCATCGGTTTACGTTGTCCGGACAGGCTTTTCGGGGGTTCAGCGCAGCGGGCGGGCCGCGGCCAGCGGAGCGACCGCCGCCCGCACCCGCGGATCGGCGAAGAACCCGTCCACGGTGACGGGAAGCGGGATGCGCCAGTTAGGGTACTCATCCACGGTGCCCGGCAGATTCGGCTGGCGCCGTTCGCCCGCGACGTCCGCGGGCGCGGTGAGCACCAGCCGCGACGCCGCCGAGGCGAGCAGCGTGTGCAGGGCGACCACCAAGTCGTCGTCCGGAATTCCTTCGCTCGCAACCAGTTCGAGCAACGCCCGGCGTTCGGCCGCCGCCTCGGCGTACTCCTGCTCCGCCGGGCGGTCGAGCTGGCCGAGTTCGGCGCGGACCCGGACGTGCTCGGCGTCGAGCCAGCCGGACACGGTCGGCAGGTCGTGCGTCGAAATGCTGGCCATCGCGTCCGGGTCCCAGCGGTCCGGGCGGACGAACGGCTTGCCGGGCGCGTCCCAGTCGCGCTGGAACCACAGCACCGCGGAGCTGAGCAGGCCGCGTTCGTGCATGGTCTCGGTGACGGTGTCCTCGACGGTGCCGAGGTCCTCCCCCACCACGACCGCGCCCGCACGGTGCGCCTCCAGGGCGAGGACGCCGAGCATCGCTTCGGCGTCGTAATGCACGTACGTGCCGCGACCAGCCGGTTCGCCCGGCGGAATCCACCACAGCCGCCACATGCCGGCGACGTGGTCCACCCGGATCCCGTCGGCGTGCTGCAACACGCCGCGCACGACGTCGCGGAACGGCGCGTACCCGGCTTCGGCGAGCCGGTCCGGCCGCCACGGCGGCAGATTCCAGTCCTGGCCCTGCTGGTTGAACGCGTCCGGCGGCGCGCCGACCCGCACCTGGGCGGCGAAAACGTCCCGCAGCGCCCAGGTGTCCGCGCCGCCCGGATGCACGCCGACCGGCAGGTCGTGCACGACGCCGACCGGCATGCCCGCCTCGCGCGCGGCACGGCGGACAGTGTCCAGCTGCTCGTGACAGAGCTGTTGAAGCCAGCCGTGGAACTCGATCCGCTCGGCCAGCTCCTCGCGCGCGGCGGCCACCTCGGCGCTGCCGGGATCGCGCAACGGCTCGGGCCACTCGCGCCAATCGCTGCCGTGCACCTCGGCGAGCGCGCCGAACGCGGCGAAATCGCGAAGGTCGTCGTCCAGGTCGACCGGGTGCGGATGGTGCGGGCGCAAGAGCTCGAGCGCGGCCCGTTTCGCGGTCCACACGGCGTCGTAGTCGATCAGCTCGCCGATCGGATCGGGCGCGAGCGCCAGCACCCGCCGCCGGGTGTCCTCGTCGGCGCGGGCGAACGCTTCGGTGTCGGTCACCCGCAGGTACAGCGGGTTCGCGAACCGGCGGCTCGACGGCGAATACGGCGACCGTTCGACCGGATGCGCCGGACTGATCGCCTGCACCGGGTTGACGAGCAGCACGCCCGCGCCCAGCTCGGCGGCCGACCGGGACGCCATCTCGGCGAGATCGCCGAAATCGCCCATCCCCCACGACCGTTCGGAATGCAGCGCGTAAAGCTGGAGCATCCAGCCCCACGCGGGCGGCACCGCGGGCAGCCGGTCCGGGACGACGACCAGCGAAACCCGTTGCTCCGCGGTCTTGATCCGGTGCCAGCCGAGCGGAAGGTCAGCCGGAAGGGTGGCGCCGACGTCACGCGTCGTGCCGTCTTCGAGCTCAATCCTCGCGGCTTGGCCGAGTTCGCGTTCTTGCCCGGCGCGCACCACCACCGTCGGCGGCAGCACGCGCGCCGCGCTCGCTTCTTGCACCGCGGCCAATTCTCGCTGAATTGCCTGTGGAGTACTGGCATCGACGTCCAGCTGCGCCAATACCGCGATCACGACGTCGGGATCTACCTGTACTTCGACTTGGTCGGAGTTTTCGTAGTGGGTGGCGACTCCATGGGCGGCGGCCAGTTCGGCCAGTTCGGGGGTCACGTTTCGGTCCGGGGAACGGGAATGCGCACCGGACCAGTGTCCCGGGCGGCGCCCCGCGGCGCCATTCGCCTCGCCGCCGCGGACGGGCGAAGCGGTGACCGGCCGGTCGGGGGGCGTGCCGGCCGGTCACCGCCACACGAAACAAGAGGGAAGGCGTTCCCCGGAATGACGCGCGAACGCCCAGTTCACCCGTTCAGGCGCTATTCGCGATTTCAGCGCGCGGTTTTCTTCTTAACGAGGTAGCGCCGTGCGAAATGGACGCGGTCAGGCTCCGGCCAGCTGCCCGAGCTTCCCGGCGAGCCGGTCCAGCCACGCTTCGACCTCGCCCGGCGAGCGGTCCGGCAGCCCGAACACGACCTCGGTCACGCCCGCCTCCTCGAGCTTGGCGAGCCCCTCCGGATCCGGGCGCGGACCGAGCGCGATCACCTCCGGCTCGCCCTCGCGGCCTTCCTCGCGCCAGATTTCGCGCAACTGCGCGACTTTCCCAGTGATGTCGCCCTCGCCCGGCGTGGTCAGCCAGCCGTCGCTGTGGCGCGCGATCCACCGGAACGTGCGCTCGGTGCCGCCCGCGCCGACGACCACCGGCACCTTGGGCTGCACCGGTTTCGGCCACGCCCAGCTCGGCCCGAACTCGACGAACTCGCCCGCGTAGCTCGCCTCTTCCTCAGTCCACAGCGCGCGCATCGCCTCGAGGTACTCGCGCAGCGCAGTCCGCCGCCGCTTCCCGGGCACGCCGTGGTCGGCGAGCTCGTCGGTGTTCCAGCCGAACCCGACGCCGAGCGTGACCCGGCCGCCGGACAGGTGGTCCAGCGTCGCCACGGTCTTGGCCAGCGTGATCGGGTCGCTCTCCACCGGCAGCGCGACCGCGGTCGCCAGCCGGATCGTCGAGGTCACCGGCACCGCGCTGGCGAGCGCGACCCACGGGTCGAGCGTGCGCAGATAGCGGTCGTCCGGCAGCGAGGAGTCGCCGGTCCGGGGATGCGGGGCGTCCCGCCGGATCGGGATGTGGGTGTGCTCGGGCACGTAGAAGGTCGCGAACCCGGCCTCTTCCGCGGCCTGCGCGGCCGCCGCCGGGGAGATGCCCCGGTCGCTGGTGAACAGCACGATCCCGTATCTCACCCCCGGCACGGTATTAGAACGTGTTTCAGTTTGCAACGGCCCCGGGCGCGGGCGATTATTCCTGCGAAAACCCGGGCTTGACGGCGCCCCCGGCCGGGTACTCCACTGGTACTTGAGCGATCACCGGCCCGTCCTGCCCGAGGAGGGGATCATGCTGCCCCATCGCGACCGCAGCGCCCTGCGGAAGATCGAAGAGGAACTCGCCGCGAGCGACCCCGTGTTCGCCGCGACGCTGAGCCAAGGCGTGCCGCCGGTGCAGACCCGGCGATGGCAGAAGATCCTCGTGCTCGCCGAGGTCACCGCCGCGATGATGCTGGTCTTCGGCCTGATGGGCGGGGAGACCGGCTGGTTCCTGTGGGGACTGCTCGCCGCGCCGCTGCTGGTCTGGGCGCACCGGACCATGCTGCAGCACCGCCGTGAGCGCGCGGCCGACGACCAGACGTGACCCTCAGCGCTGGGCAGCGCGCTCGAGCAGCGGAGTGAGCCGGTAAGGCACCATCTCGCGCATGACGAGCGCGTTGTTGGTGCGCTCGACGCCGGGGATCTCCAGGATTTCCCCGGCGATCCGGTACAGGTCGTCCGCGTCGGTCGCGACCACGTGCACCAGCAGGTCCTGCGCGCCGGTCAATCCGCGCACCTGCAGCACCTCGGGCACCGCGGCGAGCGCGCGGCCGACCTCGTCCAGCAGCCGCTGCCGCGCCTGCACGGTCACGAACGCGGTGAGCGGGTAGCCGAGCGCGGCCGGATCGATCCGGTGTTCGGCCGAGCGCAGCGCGTCGCCCTGCTCGAGCCGGGCGAGCCTGCTCTGCACGGTGTTGCGGGACAGGCCCAGTTCGTCGGCGAGCGCGACCGCGGTGGCGCGCGGGGTGCGGCCGAGCGCGAGCAGGATCCGGGCGTCGGTGGCGTCGAGCCGCTGAGTGCTGGGCATGCTGCGCAATCCTCTCCGCACCGTGCGGTGCTGACTTGGGCGTTCTGCGCAATGTTGAACGCGCTTGTTGTGCACCCTACCCAGCTCTGCTGGACTGGCCTGAACTTTCCGCCCAAGAAAGGTCCGATCCTTCGTGAGCAGCGCCGCCCCCGAACGCCTTCCGGACAACGACACGGTGACCGTCCTGCGCGAGGTGCAGGACCGGGTGCTGTGGCTGTCGACCGCGATCATCGACCACGCGAACCGGGTGCGGCCCAATCCGACCGGGCTCAAGGTCGGCGGGCACCAGGCGTCCAGCGCCTCGATGGTGTCGATCATGACCGCGCTGTGGTTCGCCCGGCTGCGCGCGCAGGACCGGGTCTCGGTCAAGCCGCACGCCTCCCCCGTGCTGCACGCGATCAACTACCTCCTCGGCGACCTCGACGAGAAGTACCTGACGACGCTGCGCGAGTTCGGCGGCCTGCAGAGCTACCCGTCGCGCTCGAAGGACCCGGACCAGGTCGACTACTCCACCGGTTCGGTCGGCATCGGCGCGACCGCCCCGATCTGGGGCGCGCTGGCACGGCGCTACGTCGAATCGCACGGCGGCGGCGCGGGCGCCGGACGGCAGTACTCGCTGGTCGGCGACGCGGAACTGGACGAGGGCGCGTGCTGGGAAGCCGTCCTCGACCCGAACGTGGCCGAACTGGGCGAGGTCGTGTGGATCGTCGACCTGAACCGGCAGTCGCTCGACCGCGTGGTCCCGAACATCGGCGCGACCCGGCTGCAGGGCATGTTCGAGGCGGCCGGCTGGCAGGTGCTGACCGTCAAGTACGGGCGGCTGCTGCAGGACCTGTTCGAGCGGCCGGGCGGTTCGGCGCTGCGCCGGCGCATCGACGAGATGTCGAACCCGGAGTACCAGCGGCTGCTCCGCTGCACCCCGGCGCAGCTGCGCGAACGCCTGACGACGCCGGAACTGGCTC
Organism: Amycolatopsis sp. Poz14; assembly: GCF_006704225.1. Lineage (NCBI taxonomy): Bacteria > Bacillati > Actinomycetota > Actinomycetes > Pseudonocardiales > Pseudonocardiaceae > Amycolatopsis > Amycolatopsis sp. Poz14. The sequence continues at coordinate 4,811,914 of NZ_JACLHD010000001.1, read as the reverse complement.
CGCTGCTGGACACCCTCGACGACGACACGCTGCACGCCGCCATCCGGAACCTCGGCGGCCACGACCTGTCCGCGCTGCTGGACACGTTCGACGCCATCGACGACCACCGGCCGACCGTCGTTTTCGCTTATACGGTCAAGGGATTCGGCCTCGCCAGCGAAGGACACCCGCAGAACCACTCGTCGCTGCTGACCGCCGAGCAGCTGGGCTCGCTGGCCGAGCGCGTCGGAATCTCGCCGGACAACCCGTGGCAGAAGTTCGCCGAGGGCTCCGCGGCCGCGCAGCTGTGCGCTTCGACCGCGGCCCGGCTGGAACGGGAACCCGTTGAGCTGCAACCGGTTCCGGCCCTGCCGTCCGACATCGGCCGCACGCCGTCCGGCCGCACCACCACGCAGGCCGCGCTCGGCCGCGCGCTGCTCGACCTGACCCGCGAAGCGCCCGAGGCCGCGGAACTCGTGGTGACGCTGTGCCCGGACGTCTCGTCCAGCACCAACCTCGGCGGCTGGGTCAACAAGGTCGGCGTGTGGTCGCCGCAGGAGCGCGTCGACTGGTTCGCCGACGACCCGGAAACGATCCTGCACTGGCGCGAGCGGCCCAGCGGACAGCACCTGGAACTGGGCATCGCCGAGGTGAACCTGGTGAGCGCGCTCGGCGAACTGGGCACGACGTGGTCGCGCTGGGGCCGTCCGCTGCTGCCGATCGGGGTGCTTTACGACCCCTTCGTGGAGCGCGCGCTGGAACCGTGGTCGTTCGGCATCTACGGCGGCGGACAGTCCATTTTGGTCGGTACCCCGTCCGGCGTCACGCTCGCACCCGAAGGCGGTGCGCACCAGTCGGTGACCACGCCGTCGGTCGGGCTGGAGCAGCCGGGTTGCGTGACGTACGAGCCCGCGTTCGCGCTGGACGTCGAGTGGACCCTGCTGGCTTCGCTTTCGCGGCTCGGCCGTCCCGACGGGACTTCCGCTTACCTGCGCCTGTCGACCCGTCCGGTGGACCAGAGCCTGGCCGCGGTGCCGGCTGATCCGGCCGCGCGGGAGCGTCGCCGCCGCCAGGTCGTCGCGGGCGCGTACCCGATCCGCACCGCCGCGGTGGCGCGCCCGGACGTCACGCTGGTGACGATGGGCGCGATGGTCACCGAGGCGCTGGAAGCCGCCGACCGGCTGGACGCGCTGGGCAAGCACGCCGACGTCGTGTGCGTGACGAGCCCCGGCCTGCTGTTCCGCGCGGTGCAAGCACGGGCAGGCCAGGACACCGCCGACACGTGGATCCTGGAGTCGGCGCTGCCGTCCGAACGGTCCGCGCCGATGGTGACGGTGCTGGACGGGCACCCGCACACGCTGGCGTTCCTCGCGAACGTCCACCGCGTGCGGGCGGCGCATCTGGGCGTGACGCGGTTCGGGCAGTCCGGCGACCTGGAGAGCGTGTACCGGCACCACGGCATCGACACCGACAGCATCATCCAGGCCGCGCTGGACGTGGCCGACTGAGCTAGGAGCGTTTCTTGTTCGCCGCCGCCGTCACCCGCCATTGGCTGCCTCCGGTCCCGGACGGCGGCGGATTCAGCCTGACCGTCGACGCCGCGCTGGACGAGGACGAGCGGCTCACCGTCCTCGTCACCGCGGACGGGCGGACCCGGATCCGGCTCACCCCGGCGATGGCCGAAACCCTCGGGCGCCCGCGCGACGAACCGGAGTTCCGGCAGCGGCTGGCCTCGGCGGGGATTCTGCTGCACGGGGCCGACAACCTGTTCTATTTCACCGACGAGGCAAGGGAAAAGCTGCTCGCCGAACCGGACGACGCGTCGGTCCGGCCGCTCACCGGCTCGGACGCCGAAGCGTTCGCCGCGTTCGAGGCCGCCGCGTCCGAACAGGATCTGGACGACGCGTCCGTCGAACTGGACCACTGGGCGGTCTACGGCGCGTTCGCCGACGGACAGCTCGCGGCGGTCGCGAGCATGTATCCGTGGCGTGACGCACCGCTGGCCGACTTAGGCGTGGTGACGCTGCCGGCACATCGGGGCAAGGGGCACGCCCGACGCCTCGTACGGGCGATCTCGCGGCACGCGCTCGGGCGAGAGCACGAGCCGCAGTACCGGTGTCAGCTCGACAACCACGCGTCGATCGCCCTCGCCGCGTCCGCCGGGCTGACCCTGTTCGGCACCTGGGACATCGTCTCGCCCGGCTCGCCTCGCTGACGGCTCAGTCCCCGATCCGGATCAGCGAGCGGGCGCCCTCCCCGCGCCGCATCCGGTCGAACGCGTCGCCGACCTCGTCGAGCGAAATCCGGTGCGTCACCAGGGTTTCCAGGTCCAGCGCACCGGAACGGACCTCGTCGGCGAGCACCGGGATGTCGCGATCCGGGTCGGACGCGCCGTAGACGGTGCTGGTGAGCGTGCGGGCGAAGTGGAAGATCTCCAGCGGGTTCAGCACGACCTGCTGGTCCTTCCGCCCGACGCCGACCACCGTGCAGTGCCCGCCGCGGCGCACCGAACTCCACGCGGCGCGGATCGTGGCCGCCGCGCCGACGCATTCGAAGGCGTAGTCCGCGCCGCGCCCCTCGGTCAGCCCGCGCACCTGCTTGGCGAGTTTGTCGTCGCTCACCAGGAAATCCGTCGCACCGGCCGCGCGGGCGAGCGCTTCCTTCTCCGGCGACAGGTCGGCCGCGATGATCTGGCCGGCGCCCGCGAGTTTCGCCCCGAGCACCACGCACAGCCCGATCCCGCCGAGCCCGAGCACGAGCACGCTCTGTCCTTTTCGGACCTTCGCGGTGTTGCGCACCGCGCCGACCCCGGTGAGCACCGCGCAGCCCATCAGCGCGGCCAGGTCGAGCGGCACGCCGTCCGGCAGCGGCACGACGGAGTGCCCCGGCAGCACGGTTTCCTCCGCGAACCCGCCGACGCCGAGCAGAACGTTGAGCGGCTGGCCGTCCAGCTCCCCGCGCGGCAGCGTGGTAACGCCCTCGATCGCCGAGCACAACCAGGGTTCCCCGGCCTGGCAGAACCAGCATTCCCGGCACGCGGCGGCCCAGTTGAGCACCACCCGGTCCCCCGGCCGCACGTGCGTGACGTCGCTGCCGACCTCCGCCACGACGCCGGACGCCTCGTGTCCCGGCACGAACGGGTACTGCGGACGCAGCGTTCCGTCCACCATGGACAGATCGGAATGGCACACCCCGGCGGCCGCGACCCGCACCCGCACGTCCTCCGGACCGACCGGCGGCAGCACGATGTCGCAGACTTCCGAACGCCCGCCCTGCTCGCGCACGACCACGGCTTTGACCACGATGTCTTCTCCTTGAGAGCCGGGGCTAGAGCTGGATGGACTTGAGTTCGGTGAACTCGTCGAGCGCGGCGCGGCCCATTTCGCGGCCCAGCCCGGACTGCTTGTAGCCGCCGAACGGGGCGAGCGGGTTGAACGCCCCGCCGTTGACGTCGATCTGCCCGGTCCGGACCTTGCGCGCGAAGGCGAGCGCCCGGTCCTGGTCGGCCGACCACACCGCGCCGTGCAGGCCGTAGCGGGAGTTGTTCGCGATCCGCAGCGCGTCTTCCTCGTCGTCGAACGGGATGATCGACAGCACCGGGCCGAAGATCTCTTCCTGCGCGATCGTGGAATCCGGGTCGACGCCCGCGAAAACTGTCGGTGCGACGAAGTAGCCTGTGTCCGCAGGAGCTTCGATGCCGCCCGTCACCAAAGTCGCGCCCTCGGCAATGCCTTTTCCGATGTAACCGCGCACGCGGTCGCGCTGCGCCGCGCTCACCAGCGGGCCGAGCTTTGTCTTGGGGTCCAGCGGATCGCCGGTCGTGAACCCTTCGGCGAACGTCTTCGCGAGCGCCGCCGCTTCGTCGTGCTTCTCGCGCGGGACGAGCATGCGCGTCCACGCCGTGCAGGTCTGGCCGCCGTTGAGGAACGCGTTGGAGACGCCGACCTTCACCGCCGTCGCCAGGTCCGCGTCGTCGAGGATCACGTTGGCGGACTTGCCGCCCAGCTCCAGCGTCACGCGCTTGACCGTGCGCGCCGCCAGCTCCGCGACCCGAGTGCCGGCGCGGACCGAACCGGTGAACGACACGACGTCGACCTCCGGATGCGTCGCGAGCGCCTCGCCGACCTCCGGCCCGTAGCCGGTGACCAGATTGACCACGCCGGGCGGGAAACCGGCCTCGTGAATGGCGTCGAACAGCTGGTAGGCGCTCAACGGCGCGACCTCGCTCGGCTTCACCACGACCGTGCAGCCCGCCGCCAGCGCGGGCGCGATCTTGCAGGTGATCTGGTGCAGCGGGTAGTTCCACGGTGTGATGGCCGCGACCACGCCCGCCGGTTCGCGCACGATCAGCGAGTTGCCGACCTTCTCCTCCGGCTCGTCCTGGCCGAGCAGGTCGACGTAGGTCTGCACGTCGGTCTGCGGCAGCGCGGCCTGGATCCGGGTCGCGATCCGCAACGGCGTGCCGACGTCCTTCGCGATCGTTTCGCCGATTTCTTCCGCCCGCTTGGCAAGGCCGTCGTGCAGCTTTCGCAGCAGTTCGCGGCGGTCGGCCCGGCTGGTCTCCGCCCACGCCGGGAACGCCTCGCGCGCCGCCAAGACCGCCCGGTCGACGTCGGCGGCCGTGCCCTCCGGAATGCGCGCCTGGACCTGCTCGGTGGCCGGGTTTTCCACCGGGATCGAGGTTCCGCTTTCCGCACGGACCCATTCGCCGCCGATGTACAGCACGTCGCGCTCAGCCACCGAGTCTCCTTCGCCCTGGGTTCTGCCCCCTCGGGCCGGATTCTATAGAAAACGCTCCGGCTGTCTAGTGCGCCGCGAGCACGCCCTGCGCCGCGAGGAAGTCGACCAGCAGGTCCCCGGCCTCGCGGATGTGCGCCGCCATCGCTTCCCGCGCCGCTTCCGGCTTGCGCTCGTTCAACGCGGCGAGCACCCGATCGTGGTCGTCGCGCGCGAGCAGCGGCCAGCCGGGAATGTCCGCGTACGCCGAGAACGGCACGTACCGGAGGGTCAACGACAGCATCCACGTGAACTTCGGCGCGGCAGCCGCGTGATTCACCATGCGGTGCAACGCGAAATCGGCCCGCTCGGTCGCGTCGAGGTCGCCTTCGCGCACGGTCTTCTCGATCTCGCGCTGGAGGTCGTCCAGCCGCGCCAGCCCCGCCGGATCGAACGCTTCCGCCGCCCGCGCGGCCAGCTCGCCGGAGACGTAGGCCTGCATCGCGTACACGTCGACGACGTCCCGGCGCGTCACCGGGATCACCCGGAATCCGCGCCCTGGACGGAAATCCACCATGCCCTCGCCCGCGAGCGCCATCAACGCTTCGCGCACCGGTGTCGCACTGACGCCGAGCCGCTCCGCGAGATGCTCGGTGCGCAGCCGCTCGCCGCCGCGGACCGCGCCGGTCAGGATCAGGTCGCGCACCTGCTTGGCGACCCGCGGACTCAGCCGTTCGCGCGCTTCTCCGGCCACTGTCACGAAAACTCCCCGCCAGCGTTGGATTTCCCGCTATCGTAGCCTTTCCCCACCAGTGTGACCCCCGTCACTTTTCGTGCCGGAGAGAACCTGCGGAGGGGGTCGCGGCGACTACCCGGACGAACCCCATAACCCGGGGTGAACCGCAGTGTCCTCAATGGACATACCGAGGGAGGGAACCCGAATGTCAGCGAAGTCTTCCATCCTGCGCCACGGCCGCCTTGTCGCAGGCACGGCACTGGCCGCAGCCGTCATCGCAGGCGGCACGATCGGCGTCGCGGCGGCCGCCACCAGCGATCATCCAGCCGCGCCTGTCGCTGCTGCCGCGCCTGCCGCTGTCGCCCAGCCGCCCGCCGCCGAACAGCCGCCGGAGGGCGCCCGGGCAACCGTGAAGGTCGACCCGAACCCCGCCGCTCCCGGCGGAGAAGTCACGATCACCGGCAACTGCGGCGGAGGAAAGGGCCTGAAGAAGGTGATCGGCGGCTACCCAGGCCACCAGATCCTCAAGGACCTCAAGATCGTCGACCCGAACCCGGACGCCTTCAAGGCAACAGCGAAACTCACGACGAAGATCGGCAACGGAGTAGGCCCAGTCATGGTCGACTGCGACGGAGAAGCAGGCGTGACCCTGCTGGTCACCCACACCCCGCCGGCGGGTGAGTGACCATGCCGATCCGCGGCACGCGAGTAACCCGCTTCGGCTCGGAGGCGGTGTCGCCTAGGTAGGCGCCCGACTTCGTCAGATCGAAGTCGTGGGCACGCTGTTGCCGGTCCGGCCGGTGGCCAACGCCCGGACCGGCAACAGCCGCCGACTCGACGCAAATCGAGTGGGTGACCGGAGACCGCACGGGCTCGACCATGCGGCCGTCCCGCAGGCTGCCTGCCCAGCAGGTGACCGGCCAGTCCCCCAGGCTGGCCGGTCGCCCGGGGCCGAGGGCAGCGCGCCCGCCGGTACCGCCGCATACAGCCTGTATGACCTGCCAGCCCACCAGACTGGCCGGTCACCCCGCGAACCCGGGCATCCCCAACCACAGCCAGGCCACATCCCGCGGCGCTGCCCGCATGACCGCCAGACCACCAAACTCGCCGATCACCCCACGAACCCGGGCAACCCCAACCACAGCCAGGCCGCAACCCGCGGCGCTGCCCGCATGACCGCCAGACCACCAAACTCGCCGATCACCCCACGAACCCGGGCAACCCCAACCTCAACCAGGCCACATCCCGCGGCGCTGACCACATGACCCGCCAGCCCACCAAGCTGGCCGTTCATGCCGCACCCGACACCGACGCGGGTGTCGAGAAGGCACCTCCCAGCGCTCGCCAACCACCCGCGCACCACCCCCGCGAGGGTGGAAAATCCCGGCCTCCCCGACCCGAAATCCCCCTGCTGTGAGCGGATGTGCGAGCGCTGTGAGGTTGCTGTGCATCCGGCCGCACAGGATGCCCGGCGGGCGTCGGCATGGTCATCTTGAAGCGTGAGAGTCAACGTTTCCCGCACAGCGCTGATCGTCTGCGCGGCGGCCGCGATCGTCGCGACCGGCGGCGCCAACGCCGTCGTCGACACCGCTGACGTCACCGGTCCGGCCGTCCAGCCGAGCGGCACGGGCACCCCGGCCGTCGCGACCGGCGGCGATTCCCGCGGTACGGGGACGAGCACCTCTTCCAGCAACACCTCAGCAACCGCCGATGCCCCCGGCGCCGGGACAAGCACCTCGTCCAGCAGCACCCCGGCAACCGCCGATGCCTCCAGCCCAGGGACGAACACTTCCCGCAGCAACACCGCGACGGCCAGCCCGGCAGTCGGCGCGTTGTTCTCCGGCGGCAACCACTTCTGCTCGGCCAGCGTGGTGCACAGCCCCACCGGCGACCTGCTCCTCACCGCCGCGCACTGCATCGGCGGCGACGTCTCCGGCATCACCTTCAAACCCGGCTACCACGACGGCATCGCCCCGTACGGCACCTGGCAGGTCACCGCCGCGGTCGTCGCCGACGGGTGGAAGTCCTCGTCCGACCAGGACCTCGACTTCGCGTTCCTCAAGGTCGCCCAGCCCGGTTCCGCGAGCCTCGAAAGCCTCACCGGCGCCAACCAGCTCGGCACGAACCAGGGCTTCTCGCACACGATCACCCTCACCGGCTACCCGGACGGCACCGAACAACCGGTCGTCTGCACGGGCACCACCACCCAGTCCGACACCTACCAGCAACGCGTCGCCTGCCCCGGCTTCCCCGACGGCACCAGCGGCGGCCCCTGGGTCATCAACCAGGACCCGAACACCGGAACCGGTACCGTCATCGGTGCCATCGGCGGCTACCAGACCGGCGGCGCCACCCCGGACGTCTCCTACAGCGCCTACTTCGACGACGACATCGCCCAGCTTTACCGCTCAGCGATCAGCTGACCCGGACAGCGACGGAAAACAGGCTCAGGAGGACTGCGGTGAGTTCCGGATCGGGACCGTCGGCGGAGGACTTCGACGAGTGGTACTCGAACATGCTGGACAGCCCCGCACGCGACGAGATCCCCCAGCGGCATCTGGGCCTGCCGCCGCGGCTGCTGTCGAGCAGTCTGCTCTCCTGGAAGGGCATCGCGGAAGTCGTCGAGGCGCTGCGGCTCGCGCCCGGCGACCGGCTGCTGGACCTGGCGTGCGGGCGCGGCGGATACGGCCTCGAAATCGCATCCCGGACCGGGGCGCGGTTGATCGGTGTCGACTTCTCGCGGGCGGCGATCGAGCAGGCTCGGACCTTGGCTCGGCAGTTCGATTCCGTGGACGCGGAGTTCCAGGTGGGCGATCTCGCCGACACGGCCTTGCCCGCGGAGTCGGTCGATGCGGTCGTGTGCGTCGACGCGATCCAGTTCCAGGCGACCGCCGAGACGTTTGAAGAGATACGCCGGGTGCTCCGTCCGGGCGGACGCGTCTCGCTGACGACCTGGGAGGCTGTCGACCGCGCGGACGAGCGCGTCTCGGCACGAATCCGGGCGGTCGACACCGAAGCCGGACTCGTCGGCGCGGGCTTCGCGAACGTTGCGGTCCGGGATCGTCCGCAGTGGCGGGCCGCAGAACGCGCGATGTGGGAAGCGGCTGCGGCGCTCGACCCTGGCGACGATCCTGCCCTGCGCTCTCTCCACGACGAAGGTGTCCACGTGCTGTCCGCTTTCGATCTGAGGCGCAGAGTCCTCGCGACTGCGGACGGCTAAGTGTGATGTCCAGGGACGTTGTCCCGGGTTAAGGCGGTGACCGGCCTGTCGTGCTGACAGGTGAAGGCCCCGGGGGTGAAGTGGAGCTGTCTAGGAACCGCTTCGCCCGCCGGAGGCCTTCGTGTCCCACCCTAACGCCGCCCTGACCCCGCGCACCCGCCTGCGCCTCGCCCGCCTGATCGTCGAGCAGGGCTGGACCTGCACCGCCGCCGCGAAAATGTTCATGGTCGCCACCAAGACCGCCGCGAAGTGGGCCGACCGCTACCGCGCCGAAGGCACGGCCGGGATGACCGACCGCAGCTGCCGCCCGCACCACAGCCCCGCCCGAACGTCCCCGCAACTGACCCGCCGGATCGTGCGGCTGCGGTGGCGCCAGCGGCTGGGCCCGGCCCAGATCGCCGGCCGGCTCGCCATCCCTGCCTCGACCGTGCACGCCGTCCTGACCCGCTGCCGGATCAACCGGCTCTCCCGCATCGACCGGGCCACCGGCGAACCGCTACGCCGCTACGAGCACGACCACCCCGGCTCGCTGATCCACGTCGATGTCACCAAGTTCGGCAACATCCCCGACGGCGGCGGCTGGCGCCACGTCGGCAAGCAGCAAGGCAAAAAGAACAGATCAGCGACCTCCCGCCGCACCGGAACCTGGAGCACCGACCGGCACGCCCGCACCGGCACCGCGTTCGTGCACACCGTGATCGACGACCACTCCCGCGTCGCCTACGCCGAGATCTGCGCCGACGAGAAAGCCGACACCGCCGTCGGTGTCCTGCACCGCGCGGTCGCCTGGTTCGCCGACCGCGGCGTCACCGTCGAACGCGCGCTTTCCGACAACGGTGCCTGCTACCGCTCGTCGGCCTGGCGCGGGACCTGCACCGAGCTGGGCATCACCCCGAAACGGACCCGGCCTTACCGGCCGCAGACCAACGGCAAGATCGAACGGTTCCACCGCACCCTGGCCGAGGGATGGGCTTACGCCCGCTTCTATCCCAGCGAACACGACCGCCGGGCAGCGCTGCCGGGATGGCTGCACTTCTACAATCACCACCGGCCCCACACATCCACCGGAGGCAAACCACCCGTCACCCGGCTGACCAACCTCCCTGGACATCACAGCTAAGGCTCGAAGCCGAACGACCCGGCGACAAACTCGCCATGATCGCGTCGAATTGCCCGCCAGCGCACCCGATCAGCTTGAGCTGGGCGGCGCGGCCGGAGCCTGATGCAGCGAGAGATTCTGCCCTGCCTTCTCGTCCGGAGCCCACGCCCCGGCCTCCGCGGTCCACGTCTGGCCGGCGAAGCTCACCCGGTCCACGCCCAGCTTCGCCGCGCGGGCCACGAGCCAGCTCGCGATCCGCCAGCCCTCCGCGGACGGGTGCGCGCCGCTCAAGCGCGCCGTGCCGAGTTCGGCGTTCGCCACGGTCACCAGGTTCGCCGGCGGGTTCAGCGTCAGGTTCCGGCAGGTCAGCGCCGCGGGGTACTGGCCGGTCAGCGCTCCGGTCAGCGCGGTGGCCTCGTCTTCCCACTGGGCGTACGCGTCGGGGGCGCCGGAGCGCTGCACCGCCTGCGCCGCTTCGGTGATCGGAATCGTCTGCCAGTTGTCGAGTTTCGCGAGTTTCTTGTAGAACTCCGTCGCCGAGTAGACCGGGTCCTGGAGCTGGTCGGGCGTGCCCCAGCCTTGGCTCGGGCGCTGCTGGAACAAGCCGATCGAATCCCGGTCGCCGCCGCTCAGGTTGCGGAGTTTCGACTCTTGCAGAGCAGTCGCGAGCGCGACCGTGACCGCGTGTGAGGGCAACCCTTGCTTGATCCCGACGGCGGCGATGATCGCGGCGTTGTTCATGGGTTCCGGTTGCAGCGTGTACTGCGGCGCGGAAGCGTCGTTCGGACCCTTCGGCAACGCGACCGTGCAGCCGGGGGTCTTCACCTCGTCACTGCTCGAGAACATGACGACCACGACGACCACCGCCGCGAGCGCCACGACGACCGCCAGGATCGCCGCTCGCACGCCACACCCGCGCACCCGTGCCCGCCCTTCCCCACTGCCCACTTTAAGTGCACAGTCTGCCCGGGCGTCCGGGTCGCGGGACGCTCGGGTCGGGTCAGCCAGCGTCGGCGGCGCCCAGGAAGATCGGGTTCGACATGGCGACCATGGCGTTCGGCGTGGTCGTCTTCGGACCGCCCGACGGACGCCGCACCTCGACGCGGACCCAGCGGCTGTAGCGCGGGTACGTCGTCCACGTGACGGTCGCGGTGCCGGATTCCGGGACGGTCTCGCTGTGCTCCGGGCCGAGCTGGTCGAGGAACGTCACGGTCGTGCCGGGAACTCCGCGAACAACCGCGCGCACCTCGATCGGCGTGCCGATGCCCGCGACGAGCCGTCCGCCGATACCTGCGCTGCGGCCCGCTCCGGACACGGAGAAGTCGAGCTGCACGTCCTTCGACTCGGCGAGCCACGAACGCCCTGCCTTGAGCCCGGCGAGCAGTTCGGCCCGGCCCAGCCGGTCCGCCTGGACGACCGTGTGCGGGAGCGCGACGGTCTGGTCCGGGTTGTGCGCGTCGGAATCGCCGATCGCCGGGATCCACCGGCCGCCGCGCAGCAGACCGTCCCAGTGCGTGACGCTCGCTTCGTCGTCCGCGGTCCACGGGCCGTTCCAGACCTCGACGAGGTCGGCGATCTCGTACGCGAATTCGTAGGTGCAGCCGAAACAATTCGCGAATGGGTGCGCGGCCGTGACCAGACCGCCCGCCCGGTGGACCTGGTCGGTGAACCGGCGGAAGTCGCGCGGGTCGGAAGCGCGGTAGCGCCAGTCGATCCACGTGCCTGCCGGGACGCCGATCGCGGGCCAGTGCCCGGACCGCGTGGTGACCTCTTCGCCGTTCAGGATCAGCAGGTCGTCGGTGGCGTAATTGCCCCACACCAGCTGCGAACTGGACGTGTTGTGGTCGGTGGACACGATGAAGTCCAGGCCGGCCGCGCGGGCATCCGCGACCAGTTGCTCGGGCGTGCGCTTGCCGTCGGAGTGGACGGTGTGCAGGTGGGAGTCGCCGCGATACCAGGAACGGCCGCGGTCGCGCGCGGGCGCGGTCTCCGGCGCCGGGTTCGGCTGGAACGGCTTCGCGGTGTCGCGGCCGAAGGTCAGCGTGATGTCGACGCGGTAGTTCAGCCCCTGCGGCGCGACCGTGTACGGACCGAGAATCACGTGCCAGCGGCCGGGCGTGATCGGCCCGGCGAGGTACCCGGGCGTCGCTTCGGCGGCACTGAT